>NZ_JAXSQW010000001.1:0-4800000 GCF_043421595.1 Leptothoe sp. ISB3NOV94-8A
AATGTAACAGATGTCATTGATCTAGCAAGTGTTGATGACGAGTTTGTTGAAGTAAGCCTTAAGGGAACCTGGATTGCAAATAGTGCTAACGCTGAATCTGGCACTTTTATAACTGCCCTTACACCTGAAAGTGAAATGCTTATCTACGAACTGTGGCGAGTAACCCACCGACAGACGGCATATTTCATGTAGTTGTTGCATGGAGACTTAAAAATAGTCTTTTGCTGTGAAAATCAGTAAACGTTGTGCCACGTTGAGTAACACTTTGAGTCTCCCCCTTTGGTAAAAGTCCTTTTGTAAGGCCCCTTGCCAAAGGGGCTAGTAGGGCTTGTTAATCACTAATGTAAGGTGAGATCCCTCCTACATCTCCTTCATAGAAGGGAGGCTTTGAGCTGGGCTAAATTTGCTCTGTGTTGGGCATATGGGCTGTGAAACAACGGCTTACAGCGCCAGAAAATAATCGAGAAATATCGCTATACCTTGGAATTTCAAAATTCTACATTTTCCAATTCCACGGATTTCATACATCTAGTTTGTCGATCGCATAACTGTAAAAATCTGCTTTCCCACCAGGAGCATTACCATGTATTTTGTCTCACCATTTTTTCTTGCTTGGAGTCGTAAGTCATTTAAATATTGGCGATTTCCTCGGCGACAACAACCATCCAATTTCAGTGCATCTAATGAGAGAAACTTGACGGTGTCTACTGATAAACATCATGTTGACGCCGTAAGTGAAGTGCAAAAAGTGAAACGGCTTTATTTCCTTGAGCGTGGCCCCTTTGTGTAAAATTCGAGAAGATTCCAATAAGATTTTTTGTTATCTTGTTGATTTTTATTGAAAATCCTTTAAGGCGCTCAAACCCTTTCTGTACATGGCTTCAAGAATCTCTCTAAAAATCTCTCGAAAACCCTTGACATTGTGTAGTGTATTTTGTAGTATATAAATAACGCAGGAGTGCTACGAATTTAAGTCTCAAAGATAAGTGCTTAACACATCATCAAGACTCAAGCCAGAACCTTGAAAACTAAATATTTCCCTTTCTGGGGGTGTAACTCAGTGGTCTAGAGTGCCTGTCTGTCGAACAGGATGTCGCGAGTTCAAATCTCGTCACCCCCGTCCTGGACTCCACTGCAGCGTAACCTAAGTGGTTAAGGTGCTCGCCTCATAAGCGAGAATATGTGGGTTCGACTCCCACCGCTGCAACCAGAAGCAGAGATGGTGTAACGGCTAGCACCTCGGTCTCCAAACCCGATGATCTGAGTATCTTTCGGGAAGCCTGTCGTCTACGAATTCTAGTCTCTGCGGTTTAGGGTGGCGTAGGCAAATTGGTAAAGCCCCACGACTTTCACTCGTGTGTTTGCGGGTTCGACTCCCGTCGCCACTGCCAAGGGTCGGCTCCTATGGGCGCAGGTAAAGGTCTGTAAAACCGGAGTTCTTTAACACTGTGGGTTCGACTCCCACCCGACCCTCTTTGGAGAGATCGTCATTGGTAAAGCAAACTGCCTGCTAAGCAGTCGTGGGATAACAAATCTCACTATGGGTTCGACTCCCATTCTCTCCTCCAGAGAACGTGGTGCAATGGATAACACGTCGGTTTGCGGAACCGAAGATTGCAGATACCCTTCGGGAAGCCTTACGTCTACAAGTCCTGCCGTTCTCGTTGTTTTTCAATGAGTTTGAAAAACATATATTGAATCCCCTGGTAGCTCAGTCAGGTAAGAGCGCTTGTCTGAAAAACAAGAGGTCATCCGTTCAAATCGGATCTGGGGGGCTTGCACTCAATCATGGGTGCTCAATGGGGTGTAGTTCAATTGGCAGAGCGCCTGGTTGTTACCCAGGAAGTTGGAGGTTCGACTCCTCTCGCCCCAGCCATTGATTGTCGGGTGTGGCTGATCCCCGATTAAGTCAAGTTAAACATATTCCGCTAGTGACGAGGTTAATGACAGAATATGCTTCAAATCAGCAGCAACTATTGCCGAGTGGACGAATTAGCAAGTCGCCTGACTCTGAATCAGGAGGTTGTAGGTGCAAATCCTACCTCGGCATCCAGTCCCCTGTGGTGTAACTGGCAACATCTCGCACTTTGACTGCGAAGATTCTAGGTTCAAACCCTAGCGGGGGAATTGGAGAGATTTGATCATGCTTGGGTCGATTTAATTTCTCCATTTCTTGCTCCTGTAGCCCAACTGGAAGAGGCGGCTGATTCAAAACCAGCTTACGTGTGGGTTCGACTCCCATCAGGAGTACCAAATCCTACCATCCCGACCATTTGCCCTTGTGATGCAACTGGTAGACATGCCGTGCTTAGAACGCGGTTGTTGTGGGTTCGACTCCCACCAAGGGTACCAAATCGGGATGTAATTCAGTGGTCAGAAGCCTTGTTTTGGGGACAAGGAGCCGCAGGTACTCTTCGAGAAGCCTGGCGTCTACAAATCCTGCCATCCCGACCATTTGCCCTTGTGACGGAACCGGTATACGTGCTGGCTTCAGAGGCCAGATTTTGTGGGTTCGACTCCCACCAAGGGTACTGGGCGTTTGCCCAAATATGCTCTCGTGGCGGAACGGTATACGCACTAGACCGAGGATCTAGTTGTTGTGGGTTCGACTCCCACCGAGAGTACCAGGGTCGTTAGCCCAATGGTAGAGTGGCTGCCTTTTAAGCAGACAGATCAGAGTAACTCCTAGCGGAGACGCTTTGCGAACGAATCTCTGGCGGCCCACCAAATTTCGGATGGTGGACATTGCTCACCCTACATATGTTTTCTGGGTTGTTAGCTAAGTGGTACAGCAGCCGTCTCTTAAACGGAAGAGCGTAGGTTCGAATCCTACACAGCCCATGGACTTTTAAGTCCCTTGCCCCTGTGATGCAACTGGTAGACATGATCCGCTTAAAACGGATTTGTTACAGGTTCGACTCCTGTCAGGGGTATGGCAGTAATGCCAATAGCAACAAACTTACAAAAGGAGGTGAATCCGATGAAGCTTGCAGAAGCCTTAATGCAACGGGCAGATTGTCAGAAGAGAATTGCTCAGCTGCGTCAGCGTTTGACCCGCAGTGCCAAGGTCCAGGAAGGTGAACAGCCCCCTGAGAATCCTCAAGAGCTGCTGTCGGATGTGGATGCCGCAATTACTGAACTTACCCGTTTGGTGCAGCGGATTAATCAGACTAATGCTAATACAGTATTTGCTGAGGGTTCTCTATCAGATGCCCTGGCTCAGCGGGATACTCTACTTACTAAGCGAAGTGTTTTGGAAAACCTAATCCAAGCCGCCTCCATTACCCACGATCGGTATAGCCGTTCAGAGGTGAGATTTGTGAGTACAGTAGATATTGGCAGTCTACAGCGTCAGTTAGACAGTATCTCACGGGATTATCGTTTACTAGATGCGCAGATTCAATCGCTGAACTGGCAAATTGACCTGTTAGGTGGTTAAAGCAAATAGTCGGTAGCTAAATTCAACAGAAGCGAACACAACCCGCCAACTGGGCAAGTTGGAACATATCGTCTCGCAAACGATTCCTTGGTGCGCTGGGGGCAAGTGCAAATGGGTTCGATTCCCGTTTATAAATTACGCCCAGCATTGTGACAAGTGCACATCCTATTGTGACTGCTTACTACCTTGTGTTGATCGGTTGAATTTAGTGAGGGTGGGTTCGGGGACTATTGCTGGTGTAGCTCAATTGGCAGAGCAGCTGTTTTACCCACAGAAGGTTACGGGTTCGATTCCTATCGGGACTACCACTTGCTTCCATAGCCCAGCGGATTCAGAGCAGCGCCCTTCGAAGGCGATGGTCCTAGGTACTTTTCGAGAAGGTAAAGCCTACAAAGCCTAGTAGAGGTGCTTGTTATTAACCAGTAAGGAGGTTGTTTTTATTGAAGTTTATGTTATTTAGAAATTACCCTGAAGAGACGTTCCATAGAACGTCTCTTCAGGAGGCCAGGATCATAATGCGTGCCCTCACGGTTAGAGCCTACATACTTTAAGTACGAGAGTAACGGTAATACCAAAACGATGTGCGTTTGCAAACAGGGATCGCGAAGAATCTGAAAGGTCGGCTTTAAAGTAGCCATCCTCTAAGGAGTGTGTAAAAACTCATCACAAGATTCTGCAACAGGTCAGGCACAAGGCGCTGCCCCTACAAGGATTTCCTGAATGAAGGTGGAGGTTTTTATGACGATTTATTTTTATAGCAATCGCGAAGAACCTTACGGGTGTTTCTCAAATTTTTCGAGACATGGTGTGTTGTTAGATGGTCGATGGTGGCCGACAACAGAACATTACTTCCAGGCTCAGAAATTCATAGAAACCGATCCAAGCTGGGCCGACAAAATTGGCAATGCGAAAGCACCCAAGGATGCGGCTGTGATGGGTCGAAACCGAAGCCATCCCCTTCGTCCTGATTGGGAACAGGTTAAAGATGACATTATGCATCGAGCCGTGCTCACTAAATTTCGCACACATGCGGATATCCAAGCTATTTTGCTAGGGACTGACAATGAGACATTGGTTGAAAATGCTCCTGGAGATTACTATTGGGGGTGTGGAAAAGATGGCAGCGGTCTGAACAAATTAGGTCAAATTTTAGAAGTTGTGAGGTCAACAATTCGAGCAACAGCTTAGCAAGGGAGTGTCGCCTAGAGGATGGGCATCGATCTTCTAACTCGATCTGTGTAGGTTCAAATCCTACCACTCCTGCCACTGCAAACAATGGGCCTGTAGCTTAACTAGAAAAGCATCTGCCTTGCAAGCAGAAAGATGTCGGTACTCTAGCGAGAAGGCTTACGCCTACAATTCCGACCAGTGTCCACCAAATAATCTCTTCGAATTTATTATGTTGGCCGAATCCGAAGTGGACGAGGAGCTGGTCTGTGAAACCAGTGTTAGCGGGTTCAAGCCCCGTCGGTCAACCCAAGGGGAGGTAGCCTAAATTGGACAAGGCAACCGTAAAAACGTTAGAAGACGGTTCCCATCAGGACGACCAGGTTTACCAAAGTAAGGTTCATAGTTGCATCGCGACGTTTCCCGAAAACCGTAAACGGATAACAGGTTGCAGAAGCACTAAAAGGAATTCATTGTCCGAGATGGGGGAAGTTCCCATCTGCCTGCGGGTAGTAAGGAAGCGCGTTTCCTGAAAGTTATCGTTGGTCGATGCGGGTTCGAGTCCCGTCCTCTCCATTAGTTGTTATCGTTGGAGGCCGAAATGGCCCATATTCGGTTGAAAGTCTTACCTGGCATGGGTGTAATAAAAAATGCCCAGAAGGAAAAGCCTTACATAAGATTGTTATTGAGTTTGCATTATGAGCGAACATCGACTGAGTGAAATTGTGATTGAGCGTCCCCGAGGTGGGATGCGTATTAGTTCTAAAAAACTCAAAGGATATCGCAAAGAGCTGGAGCAGATTACGCGGGTAGCAACCGAAGATGGGTTGCTGAGCCCATATCTGATTAAGCCACGACGGAAATCGAAGTGGTTATCGGATCATCTAGGACCGTTGCGTAAGTTGTTGCAATCGCAAGTGGGTCAACCCTGGGATCAGGTGTATAGTCGTCTCTGTCGTGATCTTAATCCTCGTACCATGGCTGGTCAGCATGTGATTGATCACCTTTGGGATTTTGTAGAACAGCATGTGGAAATTATTGATGGTCTACCGTATGCCAAAAATAACCGTTGGTCCTGGCGTGGCGAACGGCCTTCTTTAGCAGACAGCTATGGAACAAAATTCTATGTGCACCCTGAAACGGGATTGCTGTGTGTGGCTCCCCTGGTATGTCGCAGATGTGAATCTAACCCTCCTAAACATGAGATTGAAATCAATGCTTATGAACAGTATCGTCAAATAAAGAATATCTGGTACCGCATTACCTTTGAGGTATTATCATCTTCCTTTGTCTGGGATATGTTACTCAAAGAGACAATTGATGCCAAAAAAGCTTTGCGAACATATGGTCGAAGGATCTACGCTGCAAAGAAACGTCAGTGTAGTAAGCGAGACCTGAAAAAAGTTCGTGACTTACTCTCTTAGATGGAGAACCTGAGGGCTTAGTTATGAGTTTTGGATTTAGCATTGTGGGTCTTACATTTAGCTTTATGCCATGCACCTTAACCGCACACCTAATACCCAATAACTAATAACTTCTAGCCCATGCTTTTATTGGCGACCACGTTATTTTGGGGCAGTGAAGAATCTATAGAAACTGTAGACAAGCAGCCATAGATAATGGAATGCTCAAACAGAGAGCTATCTGGATGTAATTCTATGGACCGTGAATCCCTACTAAAATTTCCTCGTTATGCGTTCTATACGGTTTTAGTATGTGGTTTATTGTATATCCTGATTCCAATGGATCCCCCTGCACTGCAGGGTTCTATTCTTAAGATTGTTATCCAGCAGCTGACAATCCTGATAGTTATAGCTCTTTTTTTAGAGCGTGCCCTAGAGGTATACAAGCTTTCATATTTATCACCGGAGAAAGAGCGATTAGCTGTTCAGGTAGAGCAGATGCAGCTAGAGCTTCAGGGGCTATTGGCTCAGGCTGAGGCGAGTTTGAAGAGTGTAGTTATTGAAGCAACTCAGCTGCGTTTATTTAATGCAGAGGAAAAGCTTCGGGTTTATAGAACCTACATGCGCCAGAATCTTTTGCAAGTGGCTATTGTTTTTGGGGCGCTGATTAGTTTAGTGGGTGTGCGATCGCTAGAAAATGCATTCAACTTTCCAGTACCAGAGTCTGTGTTGGAGATCTTTCGCTTCTATTTGTTTCGAGTGTTGGATGTCATATTAACAGCCGGTTTAATTGCTGGAGGCAGTGAGGGCATCCATAACGTTATTAAAAAACTCGGTAGCCTTTTTCCGGACGTTCCGCAGAAAATTGTGGAATTTGTCCAGGCAATTAAGCAAGATCCCGTATAGCTTGGGATATCCGTTAGGAATTCACACCGGGGTCACTGTTAAAGATATTCAGGAGGTGACCCCATGGTAAGTATCCATCAGCTACTGAATCACTTAATCGAGACTGAACAGACTGTTAGTCAATCAGACTTTTTAGCCCCCTGTGTACGCCAGGGCTATTTGCGTACCCGTGTGAACGGATTGGTGTATACATTTACATTAAAGGGATGGCCTTTTGAAGGTTGGGGACTGTTTCGCCCGACGACCTATGAGACTGTTACCTTGGTTAAGGAAGCAGGAGTACCTGAGATAGCGCAATATTTACGGCGATTGCAGCCGTTTCGATTTTATTTAGTGCATCGGTTATATCATCGTAGCTGGTTAGCTTATCCAATTAATGAAGCTGATGTGCACCGGCAGCTAGGGGAAGTGAGGCCTGTGGTGGTGCATTTGGTGACTGATGCGTTTGCCTTTGATCAGGTGATTGCTCGCTGGGATGGCAATGCTTTCTGGTTTGAGCAGGGAGAGCGGTCAGCAGAGCATGCAATCTCACCCTACCTTTGTCAATCGCTTGCTGGGGGTACTGCGCCCGATGAGCTGCATATGGCAGGCTTAACCCCAGAGGCTCTTACGGCCTATAGCTTAGCGATTAAAACTGGCGATGGTAATTTGCAACATTGTCAGGAGCAAGGAGACTTTTGGTCAGCTCATTGGACTACGGCGGATGGTGAGTCCCATACGAGTGCCATTGCTAAGGAGGATCTAGCGGTGATTAGTGCGGGAATTTGCCTGAGGGATTGCGATCGCGACTATGACTTGCAATCCTTGGTGGGGATTTCTGCGCAGACCTAGGGGTGTGGCGTAAGCAGGGCATGATGCTTTTGGGACAATGGTCAGGCCTAACCGCTCCCACGATCTGCCATGGGCTGAGGCTGTAAATTCATAGATCAGGTTTAGTTTTGCAACACTGGAAATTCTAATGGCTGAGGCGTTTCCATCGATGTTTTCGGTTTGTCAACCGGGCCAATGCCTGCCCGGTCCAAAATTTCTGGAATCAGATCTTCGCGACGAATGGCCATAATATGCACACCCTGGCACAGACTTTGAGCCAGTTTGATTTGCTCAGCCGCGATCGCAATTCCTTCTTGCAAGGGTTCTTTCGCTGTGGCCAGACGGTTGATAATGTCATCTGGAATGTGAACGCCAGGCACATTGCGATTTAGAAAAGCTGCATTCTTAGCCGACTTGAGCAGGAAGATGCCAGCCAAAATGGGCTTTTGGGCCTGGGCTGCAATCTGGGTCATAAACTTTTCTAGACGCTCAAAGTCAGAGATTAGCTGGCTTTGGAAAAATTGGGCACCAGCTTCGACCTTACGCTCAAAGCGCTTTTGTAAGCCAGACCAGCTGGGGCTCTGGGGATCAATGGCGGCTCCGGCAAAAATGTTCAGGGGACCGTCGGGTAATTTTTTCTCGTTGAGGTCAATCCCCTGGTTGAGCTGGCCAATGGTTCGCAACAGCCGCACAGATTCGAGATCAAAAACGCTTCGCGCTTTAGGGTGGTCGCCCGCTTTAACGGGGTCACCGGTTAAGGCTAAAACATTGTGAATGCCCAGGGCATGGGCTCCCATCAGATCAGCCTGGAGGGCAATGCGGTTGCGATCGCGACAGGCCATCTGACAAATGGGTTCAACATCCGCTTGCTTAAGCAATACTGCCGAGGCTAGCGAGGACATCCGCAACACGGCCCGGCTGCCATCGGTGATATTGACACCGTGCACCCGTCCTTTTAGCAGCTGCGCCATTTTGATCATGTGGCTGGGGTTTCCGCCCTTGGGGGGCATCACCTCGGCGGTAATGATAAATTTATGGTTTGCGATCGCAGACCGCAACAGCGAAGGTGCTGAATGGAAGCCGTTAGATGTGCTCATCGAAAAAAATTATTTAAGCAAGATTGTAGAGAGATAGAACATCGCTCCCCTGGGAAATGCTTCACCTGGGGAATAGTCAACAGATGTCCAGTGGATATCCTCCATGGTACGGGACAGTGGGACAGTAATCTTTATAGCGGTTTTGAATAGCCTAACGCGTCCTTAACCTTAGCTAAGGTGCTATTGGCAATAACTGTAGCCTTCTCATTACCCTTTTTGAGCACCGATTCAAGATAGCTACGATCATCCATCAGGGCCTGGTACTTTTCTTGAATTGGCTGTAGGGCTGCGATCGCAGTTTCCGTTAATAACGGCTTAAACTGACCCCAACCCATATCGGCGCATTCCTCTGCTACGGCTGCTTTTTCTTGACCCGATAGCAGCATATACAGCGTCAGTAAATTATTGCATTCGGGACGCTCTGGGTTACCAAACTCCAACCCACGCATGGGGTCAGTCTTACATTTTTTGATCTTCTTCTTAATCAAATCAGGGGTATCGCCAATTTCAATGCGGCTAAGTTCAGATGGGTCTGACTTGGACATTTTCTTAGTGCCATCGGTTAAACTCATGACCCGTGCTCCATCAGTACGAATCAAGGCATCGGGCACTTTGAGTACCGGTTCTTTTTTCTTGCCAAACTGATGGTTTAGTCTGACCGCGATATCGCGGGTGAGCTCAATATGCTGCTTTTGGTCTTCACCAACGGGCACCAGGTCGGGTTCATACAACAAAATGTCTGCAGACTGTAGTACCGGATAATCCAACAATCCGACGCTAACGTTTTCTCCCTGCTTGACAGCCTTTTCCTTAAACTGAATCATCCGTTCCAACCAGTTTAGGGGGGTGATGCAGTTGAACAGCCAAGCCAGTTCACTATGGGCACTGATGTGGGATTGCACAAAGACCGTTGAGCGCTCTGGATCAATGCCGCAGGCCAAGTAAGCCGCCGCAACTTTATAGGTATTTTCTGCCAGCAGTTTTGGATCGTGGGGAACGGTGATGGCATGCAGGTCGGCCAAAAATAAGAAGCAATCATACTCATCCTGCATCTCTACCCAGTTACGAATTGCGCCGAGATAGTTCCCCAAGTGCAAGTTGCCAGTGGTTTGAATGCCTGAAAGGATACGCTTTTTAGTCATGGATGAGGGGATGGAGAAAATTGCGGTTCTGATCCGTGGGTAGTCTTTGGCAGGACAAGACTTAAATGTCTACGCCCAAGATAAAGGGGGTACCCAACATTAGAATGTCGTCAGCTTGACCTAGCATCAAGCACTTCTGAAAGATTCTATAAGACCACCGAGGCTTTCAGTCATAGAAATTCAGCTTTGGGTCTGAGGGAAGCTTTGGTTGCTCAAATGTTGGTGTCTAGCTCGACGCTAAGATCTTGATGTGGAATGTAGGCAAACGTTCAGCCACATCGCTTAGTCAACACTCCGTTACCTAGTCAAACAAATGTAAAAATTTTATGTAGTTTATCGTTTGCCCTTGGCAGTTGACGGATTTTTTACTTTTTCTGGTGAGTACGGCTGAGCATTGGCTCATGCTGAATGTATAGTTGCTGCAAGCTCTATGTATCAATTGTTTTCGCTGTAACTGTTCAATTTATAAGACGCTAATGACCCCTATATCACCCATGCACTTACCAACACAAGAGTACGTATTTGCGAATACCTGGTAAAAATTCCTGATAAGTATCTAGTTAAATTTGCTGATGCTTTTTAGTTACTTTGCAAAGATTATGTGAACAATGTTGCCTAAAAAATACGCACGCATGTGGATAATCACCACGATTCTAGACGGTGGCGATATAGAAGAAGCCATTATTAAAGCAATGGCTATGAATGCCAAGCGCCCAAGCCATCTCCCTCCCCAAGGGTTTTTGCTGGCGATGTTGGCCAGGATCAGTAAGGCGAGGCCAGAAGTTCAGGAGTCGATTGAGGTTCCCGTGGTTGAAGGGGGGCAAGCGCCTTAATCTTAGGTTCTACAAGAATTCCAGGTAACTGACGACGTATCCTTTAGGTTCCTTTTTGTGACTGGGTTTGGTAAAAAACTTACTTTGTGGAGCTAGATCTCGTAGCCGCTCAGCCATGGATTCTAAGGTGTCTTTTACTTGCTGGCTGTAGCCTTCTTTGGCTCTCAGTTTTGTTTCTATACCCATCCATTCGGCGACCGCCATCATTTGTTCTGGCGTCAGCGAGTTGAGCAGTACCTGCTCGCTGGAATGAAGAGGGGGCTCTGTACGCATAGTTCAAGGGGAAATTAACGGGGGATTAAGATTAAGTCTAGTTTTTTGAGTCGTTATGTTTGGAAAAATAGGAAGAATGTACGTAAAAAGTACAGTAAAACTACGCAAATTATGTACTTAGGATGTTGCTAATCTTTGCATTTGCCAACAATAAATCCCCGATAGCTGACCGCATATAGCTATTGGGGATTTTGTTTGTTAGATGACAAGATCCAAAGCTTGTGACTCATCCAGGCTAGTGACCAGACCATATCAGGATGCCTATAGCCTTCTTCAAACCGATGCTCTAATTCGGATAATAGCCAGGTTGCTACCAGGGCTAACTGTTGCGAATCTAACGATTGGATTAACTGCTGTTCTGCCAGGTTTTTAGGTTCTTGATTTACCATGCTCGTGGATACTTTAGATTTCTTGGATTTTCAGCGTCTGATATTTTCCTTACAACTCAGGTTGTAGTGATTTCTGAATTATCATGGGAAACTGCCTATCAGTTTTCCAGCACCCATGGCCAAGTGGACTCTCAAAACAGAATTTACCTTTGATGCTGCGCACTTCATCAAAGACTATGACGGCCCCTGCGGACGTATGCATGGCCACACCTATCGAGTTCGTATGGAAGCGGCTGCCGCTAAGCTCCACAGCTCTGAATATTGTCCCCATGAGGTGATGGTGACAGATTTTCGGACCCTGCGTTGGGCTAAACGCGATGTGGAAAAAGGGGGGCTGGATCATTGCCTACTCAATGAGGTGCTGCCGGAGGGGTATGAAACGACCGCTGAGATGATTGCCAAATACATCTACGACAAGACCTGTAAGTCGCTACCTGTCGGGGTCACTTTAAAGGTGGCGGTGTCCGAAACTCCCGATTCTTGGGTTGAATACGATGAGGGTGCATGATGCTGAGCGAACTAACCTTGTCTCTTACGGCAGATATTGCCGAAACTACTTACCCGATAGTTGAAACTTTTCACTCTGTGCAAGGCGAAGGAACCTGGTGCGGGGCCAGCGCATTTTTTATTCGTTTGGCTGGGTGTGATGTGGGCTGCCCCTGGTGTGATACCAAAATTTCCTGGAGCACCAAGCCCCATCCGCAGCAGACCATGGGTGAGTTGGTCAAACAGGCGCACACAGCCCAGCCCTTCATGGTGGTCATTACTGGGGGCGAACCCCTGATGCACGATCTGGCCCCCCTCACCCAGGCACTGCGACAGGCAGGGTTACGCATTCATCTAGAAACCTCAGGGGCCCATCCCTTTAGCGGTGAGTTTGACTGGGTCTCATTGTCTCCGAAACGCTTTAAGCCACCCCAGTCCAGTATCTATGCCCAGGCAGATGAACTGAAAGTGGTGATTAGCACCGAAGACGATCTGATTTGGGCTCAAGAGCAAGCGGCCCAGGTGCCGGTGACCACCATTAAGCTACTGCAGCCGGAATGGACCAGTGACCATAGTCAGCGGCTGGTATTTGACTATGTCAAACGGCATTCTGGCTGGCGTATGAGCTTGCAAACCCACAAATTCTTGGGAGTTAGGTAGGAGTAGGGGAGATGAGATGAAAAAGGCCGTTGTTTTACTCTCCGGTGGGTTAGATTCTGCCACTGTCGCTGCCCAAGCGATCGCAGATGACTATGGCGTCATTGCCCTATCGTTTCGCTATGGTCAGCGCCACAGTCGCGAGTTAGTGGCGGCTAAGGTAATTGCCAGTCATCTAGGGATTAACCAGCATTTTATTGTGGATGTGAATCTATCCCAGTGGGGGGGCTCTTCCCTTACGGATACTCAGCAAACGTTGCCTCAAGATGGGGTGGCACCGGATGTGATTCCATCTACCTATGTGCCAGGGCGCAATACGGTGTTTATTTCCCTGGCCCTATCGCTGGCTGAAGCTCAAGGGGCTGAAGCGATTTATCTAGGGATCAACGCGGTGGACTATTCAGGATATCCAGACTGTCGACCTGAGTATCTAGAAGCATTTCAAACCCTGGCAAATTTGTCGTCAAAGGTGGGTGTAGAGGGAACCCCGATTACGCTGAAGGCACCTTTAGTGATGGATTCTAAAGTTGATATTGTGAAGCGGGCGGTGGCGCTAAAGGTGCCAATTCCCCAAACCTGGTCTTGTTATGCCGGTGGAGATACCCCCTGCGGAAAATGTGATTCCTGCCGCATTCGCGATCAGGCCCTGATTGAAGCAGGCTATCCCCAGTGGACCAGCCCCTCGTAGGTTGGGTTGAGCTCCCCCACAATTCCCCTCGCCTCTGCCCGAACCTATCATGGGAAACCCAACAAGCGATATCCCTCGCCTCTGACCAAGCCCAATCAACGCAAAACCCAACAAGGCCAACGAAATATCACAATGTCGATTTGTTGGGTTTCGCGGGCTCAACCCAACCTACAATGATGAATTCTGCACTACTTGCGCTATGACGGATCACCCTACAAAACCTATCCACGTTATTGGCGGTGGCCTTGCCGGTACTGAGGCCACCTGGCAAATTGCCCAGGCAGGAATTCCCGTGGTGCTCCACGAAATGCGTCCGGTCAAGCTCAGTCCGGCCCACCACTCAGAGCATGTGGCAGAGCTGGTGTGCAGTAACTCCTTTGGGGCCAAGGCCACCGATCGCGCGTCAGGATTGCTGCATGAGGAGCTACGACAGCTCGGCTCAGTGGTGATTGCCCGGGCTGATGAACATGCGGTCCCTGCCGGCGGTGCCCTGGCGGTGGATCGGGGCGTCTTTAGTCGCGACTTGACAGAAACATTAGAGCAGCATCCATTAATTGAGTTGCGTCGTCATGAGGTCACAGCTATTCCGACCGATGGCCCGGTGGTGCTGACCACAGGGCCACTGACCAGCGACGCCCTGGCGGCGGACCTGCGCCAGTTTACAGGCCAGGACTACATGAGCTTTTTTGATGCGGCCAGCCCAATTGTGGTAGGCGAGTCCATCAATCGCGATGTTGCGTTTATGGCCTCCCGCTATGACCGTGGTGAGGCGGCCTATCTCAACTGCCCCATGAATAAGGAGGAGTACCTGGCGTTTTGGACAGCCTTATGTGCGGCAGAACAGGCAGAACTAAAGGACTTTGAGCAGGAAACGGCAAAGTTTTTCGAGGGCTGTTTGCCCATTGAGGAAATGGGACGTCGCGGTGAAGACACCATGCGCTATGGGCCTCTAAAGCCTGTCGGTTTGTTTGATACTCAGCGTTATGGTGCGTTTGATGCACCGGAAAATAAAACTAAAAAACCCTATGCGGTGGTGCAGCTGCGCCAGGAAGATAAAGGTGGTCAGCTGTGGAATATGGTTGGGTTTCAGACAAATCTGCGCTGGGGCGAACAAAAGCGAGTATTTCGCATGATTCCAGGTCTGGAGAATGCTGAATTTGTCCGCATGGGGGTGATGCATCGCAACACCTTTATCAATTCACCGGAACTGTTGAGCAGTGCGCTGCAGTTTCATCAGCGGGCCAACTTGTTTGCAGCCGGTCAGCTGGTGGGAACTGAAGGGTACACAGCCGCCTGTGCAGGGGGCTGGTTAGCGGGCACCAATGCCGCTCGGTCTGTGTTGGGGCTGCCCCTGGTGTCGCTGCCGGTGACGACAATGATGGGGGCGCTGTTTGACTTTATTAGCTCTGCAGAACCTAAGCATTTTCAGCCGATGCCGCCAAACTTTGGTATTTTTCCAGCATTACCCCAGCGGATTCGTAATAAGCGAGAACGGTATGGGAAATATCGCGATCGCAGCTTCTCCGATCTCCACACCTGGGCCGAGGCTAATCAAATTCACTTAAAGAAACCGATACTGGCAACAGCATAGGAGGGGGATAGGCTCACCCAACACCAGACAATGGGCAAACCCCAATTCATTCTGTTGTTTTTAGATGGTCTAGGTTTAGGCACCCCTGGACCCCATAACCCTGTGAGTAATCCTGCCGCGATGCCCCACTGGCAATCCCTGTGCAGCCAACCCTTGCTGGCTGGGGCCTATGCCCAACGCCCTAACCTATTGCTCAAACCCATAGACGCCACCCTGGGGGTGCCAGGACTTCCCCAGAGTGCCACCGGACAAACCACCATTTACACAGGCCACAATGCCGCTAAGTTTCGCGGGAAGCACCAGACCGGTTTTGCCAATGGCTCCCTCCGTCAGCTGATTGAACCCTATGGGTTGTTCAAACAGGTACTCGCCCTGGGAGAAACAGCCACCCTAGCGAATCTCTATTCTCCAGCTTACTTTGAAGCCATTGCTCAGCGGCGATGGCGCTATTCCGTCTGTACGCTGTTGAATATGACCGCAGGGCTGCCGTTTCGTATGCAGTACGAATATGAAGCAGGAGAAGCAATTTTTTGGGATATTACGGGAGAAATCGCCAGCTCTCGGGGTGTGGCTACACCACCCATTACCCCTGAGGTGGCGGGTAACTATCTAGCAGCACTGGGCAACAGCCATAGCGTCACCTTGTTTGAGTGCTATCTCAGCGACTATGCAGGCCATGCCCAACACTATGACCGAGCCGTAACCGTATTGCAGCGGATTGATCGGTTCCTGGCTGCCGTCATTGCAGCCTTAGCCGCAGATGCAACACTCATTGTGGTCAGTGACCATGGCAATGTAGAAGACTTATCTACAAAATGCCATACCCTCAATGCCGTACCGTTATGGGTGGTTGGCCCTGCGGCTAACAAATTTAGTCATGTGGATGATCTCACAGATATTACACCCACTATTTTGGATTGTCTGAGTCATGCGATTGCAGTGAGAGAGAATTAAATTAATGCAGGAATGGTTGGGTCGCTTTCCTGTAGGTACTTGTTAACGACCGTTAATAGTATTTCAGGATTGATGGGTTTAGATAAATAATCCGCAGCATCTGGAGAAACACCATGATTCTGCGCTGCTGTTGAAGTCTGTAAAATGATAGGCGTCTTCCTGGGGTTAGAATTTTGTCTGATGGCCTCAATCATTCGCCAACCATTCATATCCAATATCATTGGATCCAGGATGATCAGGTCAGGTAAGAGCTGATCGGCCATTTTTGCCCCCTTGCGACTATTGTGGGTTAAAACAACAAAAAAACCTTGACTAACTAGAGTTTTCCAAATCAACTCACAGGTTGTTGTATCCTCATCGATAACCAATACACATCCCGAACAGGGTGCTTTTATTAAAGAGAAATTGAAAATGTCAGCGGTCGATTCTGGGCTATGTCCATTGGTATGTGGGGGCGGACTGGTGGATTCTATGGTTGGCTCAGTTATAATTTTGTCCGATAAGGGGCGGGTTATTTCCTGAATAGTTTTCGGGATTTGTATCGTGAATGTTGTGCCTTTGCCAACTTCACTTTGGACATTGACGTTACCTCCCATCATCTGGACAAATCGTTTAGTGATCGTGAGCCCAAGTCCGGTGCCACCATATTTTCGGGTGGTTGAAGAATCTGCTTGAGAAAAAGCATTAAAGACTTTTTGTAACTGCTCTGGCATCATGCCAATACCCGTATCTTGGATGCAAAAGTCTATGTAGCTGTTATTGTCAGTCTGGGTTGAAGTCACATTGACGGTAATGGTGCCATTTTGAGTGAATTTACTGGCATTACTCAACAGGTTAAAGAGACTTTGTCGGACCTTAACTGGGTCTGCATGCATCTTGTCAATATCATCTGAATATTGAATCTTTAAAGTATTGTTATTCTTTGCGATCATCGGCTGCATTGTTGCGGCTACATCCTGCACCAAAGGTTTGATGTTAAATGTTTCTAAATACATCTCCATGCGACCAGCTTCCACTTTAGAGAGATCTAGAACATCGTTGATCAGGCCCAAGAGATGTTTGCCAGCACCATGAATCTTTTGTAGTTCAGGGATAAAGCCATCTTGACCCAAATCCTCTGCATCTTCCTCAAGCATTTCGCTATAACCGATAATAGCGTTGAGCGGTGTGCGTAGCTCATGGCTCATATTGGCAAGAAATTCACTTTTGGCCTGGCTGGCTTCTTCCGCTTTTAGCCGCTCTACTTCTGCTTTTAGCCGCTCTGCTTCTGCTTTTTTCTGGGCTTCGTGAGCTTTTCTTAGGGCTTCATCATTGGCTTCAAGGCTCAGGGCCAGTTGAAACTCGGCCTTCTTATGGGTGCTGATATCTTTCCAAAATATCGAAAGCCCATCCATGCTAGGGCTAAGGCGGAACTCAAGCCAGCGAGACTTCAAGATGAGGCGAGCTTCAAATGTCACCGTAGACTGTTGATTACACGCTTCTTTGTAGTAATGTTCCTGGTCTTTGCCAAGCTCTGGTGGTAATGCACTCCAGAGTGTTTGGCCGATGAGTTCGTCTGGTGACTTGTCTAAATCTTTTGCGGCATGGGCATTAGCATAGGTTATGACCCACTGATTATCGACATCGATAAAGGCATCATCCAGGCTCTCGGATAGAAAATTGGTGATTTTTTCAGCTTTATGGGATTGTTGCTTTTTCAGCTTGAAATAGATGGGAACCCCCACCATGCCGATGCTCCATAGCAGAGCGGCTAGTTGAAACAGTTTAGCCCTGGTATGTGCTTTAGAGTAAGCGTCTTCATAGGTATTAGATAGATTCTGTAACTGTTGTGTGGTGGGTAATGCTAATAGCGATTGGCTAAGCTGATCGATCTGAGGTTTCTGTTCTAAGATAATGCGGGAGTAATTGAGCACCCTCTCGGCGGTGGCGCGATCGCGAACATTGCCAGCATCCACCAACGCCTGCAACTGGTCAATTTGGCCCTGAAGTTCAGTGAGTGATACCTCGCTTGGCGCAAAAGTATAGATCACGATCTGTTCGAGCAGGTCTGTGACAGCGGGATAAGCCTGTTTTCCCACCTTTTCAGAACCTGCTGTCTTAATGTCTTTATTTAAGGTGAGTAGGGCCGATAGCGTATCTTTTATAACTAAGTTCTGTGCTTGAAACTGTTCTGCAAGTTCAGCTTTTGCAGTGACACTGTCGCCATAGTCATCCAAAATTCCTTGCAGTTGCTGACTGCTCCGATTGCTCAGAAAGTTAGGAATATTTTGAAGCTCACCGTGCAGTTTATCTATCTGCTTTAATTCTTGGGCGAGTTCCTTAGAAGACGGTTGTAGCGATTGTCGGTTTTTAAGAACAGTTTCGTTGACACTTAAATCCTGTTGAAGTTGCTCCGATAGATGCCCTTGATAGAGCACATGGGGGGCACCATTAACTGAACGCCCTTTTACTAGCAACCCTATCCAAACTAGCAGTGCGCCAATTGCAGCTGACAGTATGATTGGTTTGTATTTCATACTCCATTCCCTAGGAGACTAATGAGCAGCGAGCATGGGGGTACAGAGTCCTAATCAATTCCTTTTGTTTCAGAATATGGACAAATGGACACTGGAACATGATTTTGGCTGCTTAAGCATGAACTGGCAAGCGCCTACTGTGAGGATCGGACTTGATGGGAATTACTTTAATTAGTGGTGATTGTGGTAAATACAAATATAAATACATACAACCCTGATAAATATCTGGAAAGAATCAAGAATACATAGATAAAACCCTATATTTACCCTTTTATTTGAGAAAATGTGCCGCTTGCTTAAGATTGTGAAGAGTCTAAGATTTTTTGTAGATCTGGGGAACAAATATAAATATTAAGTAACCGTCCCAGAAAATATGTTGGCTGAATGTTGGCTGAGCGAAGTCGAAGCCAACCCCCACGAAAAAGTCCCCTTCGACTCCGCTCAGGGGACACTTATCCGCTCAGGGGACGCTTACAAGATGAGAGGCATTGGTTGATCAGAAACTCATCGGCCAATGCCATTGCACCTATCTGATGTTGTTATGCGATGGTGATGTCATTGTCTAGATAGACATCTTGAATTAAGTGAAACAGTTTGATTCCTTCTTTGAAATCTCTCTGAAATGTCTTACGTCCAGAAATAAGTCCGCAACCACCGGCTCGTTTATTAATGACTGCAGTCCGCACGGCCTCAGCAAAGTCATTTTCCCCTGATGCACCGCCTGAGTTAATTAACCCAGCACGACCGGCATAGCAGTTGAGTACTTGGTAGCGAGTTAAGTCGATGGGGTGCTCCGTAGTCAGTTCTGAATAGACTAAATCGTGGGTTTTGCCATATTTTTCGCCGGTTGCCTGGGTAACTGCTTTATAGCCACCGTTGTTGAGCGGTAGCTTCTGCTTGATAATATCGGCTTCAATGGTGACGCCCAGGTGGTTTGCCTGCCCAGTCAGGTCAGCGGAGAGGTGATAGTCCTGATCTTGTTTAAAAACGCTGCTACGCAGGTAGCACCATAAGATTGTTGCTAAACCTAGCTCATGGGCGCGGGCAAAGGCCTTGCTAACGTCTTGAATCTGTTTTGCCGCCCCAGGTGAGCCAAAATAGATGGTTGCGCCAACGGCAACGGCTCCCAGATTCCAGGCTTGTTCCACAGAGGCAAACATCAGCTGGTCAAACTGGTTAGGGTAGGTGAGTAGTTCGTTGTGGTTAAGCTTGACGATAAAGGGAATCTTGTGGGCATATTTGCGGGATGTCATGCCCAGGACACCCAGGGTAGTGGCAACGGCGTTGCAGCTGCCTGCGATCGCAAGCTCAATAATATTTTGTGGGTCAAAATAAATGGGATTGGGCGCAAACGAGGCCGCTCCTGAATGCTCGATGCCTTGATCTACAGGCAAAATTGACAGGTAGCCTGTATTTGCAAGGCGTCCAGTACTATATAGCTGCTGTAAGCTCCGCAATACCTGTGGATTGCGGTCGGTCTGGGTAAAAATGCGATCTACCCAGTCAGCTCCAGGCAGATGTAGTTGACTTTTAGGAATTTTAGCTGTGTAGCCCAGCAGATCATCAGCTTCTGGACCCAGCCACTCAGCAATGGACGGGGATGACGAGGTTACAACCATGGTTATTTCACCGCGTACAATACCAAATCAGTTATTTCCCACATTAACGTGACCCTCTAGATTTGAGATATAGCCCAGATTAGAATTGTCTTAAAAGTTGTTTACTATTGCGCTGAGCTGGCTGTTGATTAAAAAGTTACATTTGAAAATAAGTAGATAGCCAAAAGTAAACGTCCCTAACACCGCTGGTTTCGACTCCGCTCAACCAGCTAATTAGGTGACAATTTATCAGGCTGCATCGGTACCCAATTAAGAGTGCTCTAATGAGGTAGATAAATGTATCGTCAATTACTAGCTGGCCTGGGGTGTCTGGGGCTAGCGGCCTGTAGCCATGTCTCAGCCCAAGAAATCGCTTCCAGCACTCCGATGTTAGCGATAACGAGTTTATCTCTGGATACTTCCCTGGCAGCAGCAGGTTTTCCAGCAAATATTGATGGTGCGATCGCTGCATCATCCTTGCCCAGTCTCAATGCTGAAGCGCTGCCCTATGAGCTACTGCAAGTGCGCAAATACCATGGTGATGAAGTCGTCGCAACATCTGGGGAGCAGTGGTGGAGCCTATTTGTCACCGATGATGGGTTTGAGTTGTTGCCGACAACCATTACTGTCAATACGATCCGAGATGGCATTCTGGATATGGAAGGAGATGAGTTTACAGGTAAGGAGATTGTCACCGATAACGATGCGATGTCAATGTTTCTGGTCAAAGGCCCAGACTTTTTAACCTCTGGCATGGTTAAAACAGTTTTTGCCGGATCCGTCACGGTTCCTAGACATTTACCACAGCAAGATCGTCTGTCTTCGTTAAGCGTTGTTCTAAATGCTGATGAAGCATCGAAAATACCCATTCACTATCGATTTCAATTGACTGAGGTTGATTCAGCAGACACGCTACAGACTATTTTGACGTTTTCTGAGGATGGGGAGGGCAAGAAGCAGGAATATAGGTTGGACAACTGTTGTGATTGGACCGGACCTAGTTTGCTTTGGGCTGGAGATTTAGATCGCGATGGTAGGCTTGATTTTTTGTTAGATACTTCTCGCCACTATAACGTTTCTGAACCTACACTCTTTCTCTCCTCATTAGCCCGAGAAGGGGAAATTGCTCGTCCAGTTGCGAGGAGGCATTCGGTCGGAGGTTAGTTGGCACACTAAAGTAAATGTTGAAGAGACGTTCCATGGAACGTCTGTACATCCAAAATATGGAAGTTGATTGATTTTGCTGCCTAAGTAATCAGACACAGATTTTGCGATAATTGGTGAGGCAATGATGATTCACTTAAAATTAGAGAACTGTTAATAGATAGGCACTTCATGAGCGATGAGCTGTGCACACTTGCCTATCTCACTCAACACCCTAAAATCAACCAGATTCTTCAGGGTGTGATCGGCGTATTTGAAAAAGTTTTTTTAGGGCGGATTCGAGGCTATTACTTGCAGGGCAGCTTTGGGAACCGGAGCACAGTCACTAACAGCGATCTCGATATGTATGTCATCTTCAAAGAGAACTTTAGCAGTTCGGATGAAGCCATGACAGCGTTGAGCGTCAGTCGCTCCTGTGCTCAAATCAGTCCGTTACTTTTGGAAATCAAACCTGGAGCTGAGCTTGATCTTTATCGGGTTGAACATGCAGGAATTGCCTTAAATTTCAAATATTCAACCCAGTTCCTTTACGGTGAGGATATTCGTGCCCAAATCCCTACTTTTACTTCCGATGCCTGGGTATGGTGGGCTATGAAAGCACCTCAGGCGTCCTTGAGAGTCACACGGTCGGCAAAGGTTTTGATTTTTCCTTTGCAACAACCAGATACTCAAGCAGAGTTTTATGGTTACGAGCGCCAAACAATTCCCAATGCCGACGGCGTTGACCGTCAAAGTAGTAAATGGTTAGTTGCGACTGTGGGATGGATCGCAACCGCGCTGGTAGCCCACCGAACAAAACAGTATGTCGGCAGTAAGGGAGAAGCAGTGCAATTATATAAAACACAAATCAATGATCAGTGGACAACCCTAGTCGAGCAGGTATATGAACAATGTCGAAATTGTTGGCACTATCTCATCCCTGAAGGAGAAGCAGACCGACAGATATTGCAATCACTATGTCAGGATGCCCTTGATTTCAGCAACCATTACTTAACTATCTATCGCAATTTTGTGTTGCATACGTTAAGTGAAGGAATGTCTCAGCAACAGCTTCTTGCTACTGAGAATCTTGCTCAAGTGATTTATCCAGACGATCAAGAAATTGTCAATGCCTTAGAGAAATTACAAAAATCGAACCACGAGAAACTTAGAAAAGCAGCTTGTAAAACTGAATATACAATCAAGCAGATTTTAGATGTAAAGTAATAAGTTCATGATGTTGGTAGCAGTAGTTATGATAAAACTGCAAAACTTTGGGAGGTAGAAAAGTGTCAGCGACGACCGTATTGCAGAGCTTTGGGATATTACATGCAAGAAGTTTTGCAAACTTTCCATGGTTATGACAGCGATATTCCTACTGTTGTATTTGCCGAAGGAGACAGATCTCTCATAGGCCAGCAATAAAAAAATCCAGCTTACAGACGTCTGAAACCCTTGATTTTTCGTTCAGCTCTGCCTCCTAAGAGAGATTCTGATCGGCTGAAACGACGCAAACTCGTTTTGAATTTGGAATTGCTGCTCATAGGCATTGAAGTGAATCAGTTACCCAAGCATCCTGCTTAAGTCTGGGTAGTAAGCTATTCTGCTAATGGTGAAACCATCGCTACAGCAAGCGATGATGGTGTCGTTAGGATCTGGGCTACTGATGACTGATATCAAGCGTCAAGTAATAGCAATGGGTGGAGGTGGGTTCTCTATGGAACCTGAGAACCCACTCCTTGATCAATATGTTGTTAAGCAAGCTCGTCAAACTAAGCCATCTGTTTGTTTTCTGCCTCATGCTACAGATGATGCCATCCGTTACACTTTCAAATTTTTTAAGGCATTTACGCAGCTAGACGTAAACCCTACCCATTTGTCCTTATTCGGTTCTGAGATAGTAGACCTTGAATCATTCTTGATAGAGCAAGATATTATCTATGTGGGTGGAGGCAACACAAAAAGCATGATGGCGTTATGGCGTGAGTGGGAATTGGATAAGTTCCTACGTAACGCCTATGAAAATGGCACAGTTTTGGCCGGTGTCAGCGCGGGTGCAAACTGTTGGTTTGACCAGTGCAGTACAGATTCGCTCCCTGGCCAGTTTACTGTTTTGCCATGTTTAGGAATTATCCGTGGAAGCTTTTGTCCTCATTATGATGGAGAGACTGAGCGACGACCTTCTCTACATCAGTTGTTAAGTGAAGATAAGATCACGAGTGGGTATGCAGCAGATGATGGAGCAGCAGTCCATTTTATTGATGGTGAGTTTGCTTGTGCGGTTAGTTCACGCCCTCACGCTAAAGTTTATAAAGTTGCTAACGTGGATGGGCAGATTATAGAGGAAGAGATCGAAACACAATATCTAGACGCCTAGAAGATCAGGATACGGGCATCAACTGAAGCTAGGAAACCTAGGCTAGGTTAGGTTTCCGGTATCAGAATCAAGTCCCTCACCGGCACCTGATACCTGACTAATATCCTTGGGAAAACGTCCCGCTTTAGGTTGATCGCCCGCTATTGGTACTCCGCCCCTTGATATTGCGATCGCACTCTTTACATTTGAGTTAGACCCATGGCCAACTGCCTGCATGGTCAGTCTCAAAACTATTGACGGTAAAAAAGTTGATTCAGCTGTATGCATTAATGGCAAATGTTTGCCGTATAAGAGCCTGAGCATACCAAATGGAAGGCTTTTCTCACCAGCGATGGATAAGGCGCTTACTTACCGACCTTTGAACGTAACAGATACACATGAAGTCAGTGAATTGGTGGCTCGTGGTTTCAATGAGTTTGTTGCCCCGGAATGTTCATCTGAAGGGGTTCAAGAGTTTCACCGCTATATTCAGTCGAATGCCTTTCGAACACGTGCTCAAACCAATCATTTCAGCCTCATCACTTTGGATCAAGACAAGATTGTGGGGGTGATTGAAATGCGAGACCATAATCATATTTCCTTGCTTTTCGTCACGCCAGAATTTCAGCATCGGGGAATTGCCAAAGAACTTCTGCGCCAGGCTTTGCAGATTTGCCGAGCCAATCGGTCAAGGCTTTCAGAAATCAGCGTAAATTCGTCGTCGTATGCAGTGCCGATTTACGAGAAGTTGGGCTTTCGTTCAGCCGGGGAGAGACAAGTCAAAAACGGTATTGGCTTCATCCCTATGGTGCTGAAACTGCCAAATAGGTATGACAGCTAACATAGTCTCTGATGCTCACAGCTAAAGATTCCGCAAAATAGTGTCAATGAATTGACTCCAAATAGTTGGACAACTACTAACCTTAAACTTTAGTCAGAGTGCCGATGATGATCAGGGAAGCAACTCGAAACGATGTACCTGCCATTGCCAGAGTTCATGTAGATACTTGGCGAACAACCTATCAAGGTATTGTGCCAGATCAGCATTTAGCGAAGTTATCTTATGAGCGTCGAGTCAATAGCTGGTCTCAAATTTTGAATCGTGCTTCGGAAGATGGCACCTTTACTTACGTTGCTGAGGAAGAAGTTGGTGAAATTGTTGGCTTTGCAAGCGGAGGGGTAGAGCGTACCAATGATCCTGTATATGAAGGCGAGCTGATGGCCATTTACATTCTAGAAGGCTATCAAAGTAAGGGAATCGGGCATTGCTTAGTGCAGACAGTTGCGGAAAGGCTCCATCTGTTGGGAATTAATTCTATGCTGGTATGGGTTTTGCTCGATAACCCTGCGTGTCAATTTTATGCTGCACTGGGAGGTACTCCAGTGCATGAAAAAGCACTTGAAATTGGCGGAAAATCGTTGATTGAGGTGGCTTATGGTTGGACGGATATAGGAAATCTTAGAAGATTTGATTAGCTCAACAATCCCGTTGAATCTCCACCAATAGAGTCCCTTGGTTGGTTCATACAGTTGTTAGCGCAGGTTGTTATGCCGCTTTCCTGGATACGAAAACATTACGATAAGCTATGAGTCCCCATGAAGATGCATACCACAAATTGTACTGTTATACGCTTGCACACAGTGATCCATCGTTTATTCATCAGCATGTGGTTGATGCTTTTGGTGCACAAAATGCATCTGAGAATGATCGGTCCATCGGATTGACGTTTGCTCTGGTTGGCTTGTATTTGTATGTCGAGAAGGGATTCACAGGCAAACAGATTCAGCAGGCCCATGCGAAGCTTGCCCGCAATAAAATTCAATGGCCAGTCTTTCAAATCCCAAAGGACTGTGGTGAAATCAATGCTACCGATGCCCTAATGGCAGTAGCAGGGGTAGAACGCGATCAAATGATTCACAATTGGTGTGCTTCAGTCTGGAAGACGTTTGCGGTAAACCGAGAATTGGTCGATAGTCTTCTGCAAAGTGCCGATATTCTGTGAATGAGCTACCAAGGGATAATTGACGTATGTAACTACTGTACCCGTAATGAGATCTGATTTTGTGTCTGTGCTTGAGGAGCTTGACCTGATGGCGAGGCTTCAAGCATTTCAACCATTTGTTATTGGCACTCCGCCCCTTGGTATTGCGATCTCATCCAGCGATATTGACATAGCATGTTATGCGCCAGACTTAGACCATTTCATAGCAAGCGTTACCGCCAAGTTTGGCAATTTATCTGGCTTCAAAACCAAAGCAATCAGTGCACAGGGCAAACCGGCTGCATGTGCTGTTTTCCAGTCCCATGGATGGCAAATCGAACTCTTTTGTCAATCTGTTCCGACTAGTCAACAATGGGGAGTAAAACACTTTTTGATTGAACGCAGATTGCTAGAAACGGAACCTCGTCTAAAAAGCGTAGTCAAAAAGCTAAAGCAAGACGGCATGAAAACAGAACCTGCATTTGCCTTTGCGTTAGGGTTAGAGGGTGATCCATATAAGGCTTTATTAGCACTTGAGATAAAGACTGATGCTGAAATCTCAGACTTGGTCTCATTTAAGGCAGATGCCATCAAAGCCTAACGACTACCTTTGGGGTCAAGGGCATCTCGCAGCCCATCGCCCAGTAGGTTAAAGGCCAGAACGGTCAGAGTAATAAACAACCCTGGAAAAACAATGGTCCAGGGGGCTGAGAGGGAATAGCCACCCTTAAACGCATCGGATAACATTGTGCCCAGTTCTGGTGTAGGGGGCTGAGCGCCTAACCCTAAAAAACCTAAACCGGCAGCTTCTAAAGTAGAGGTGCCAATGGCCAATGTTGCCTGTACTACGAGGGGGGCTAAGCTGGCAGGCAATATGTGCAAGAAAACAATTCGGGGTGACTTAGCGCCAAATGCCCGAACAGTTTGGATAAATTCTTGTTCCCGTAGCGAAAGCACCATGCTACGGGTCAGGCGTATAAACTTGGGTACCTGAACAACGCCAACGGCAAACATGACGCTGAGGACACTAGGGCCAGTGACGGTGACGACTGCGATCGCAAGCAAAATTGACGGAAACGCTAGCAGTACATCCGTGATCCAGCCAATCACCGTTTCGACCCACCCCCGAAAGTAACCGGCTGATAACCCCAGCGTCACCCCGATCAATAAACCAATCAGAACCGACACCAGGCCAATCACCAGCGATGTCCTGAGACCGTACCAGACTAGGGTGAGAATGTCCCGTCCCAGACCATCCGCTCCAAACCAGTGCTCTAAGCTAGGCCCCTGTAACCGAATGGCATAGTTGCGATCGGAGGCCGGATCGTAGGGATTGAGCACTGGAGCTAATAGGGCAGCCAGCACAATAAAAATTGTGATGCCTAGACCAATGAGTCCAGAGGTTGATTCCAAGAATCGCTGCACGGCACGATTTTTGAGGAATTTGGGAATTCGTCTAGTGGCGGTAACGGGCGTCATGATGGTGGGATAAAACAGGGTGTTGGTACAAAAAAACTGATGGAAATGTCTCTACTTGTATTGAATTCTGGGGTCTAGGAAGGCGTAGGAAATATCCACAATCAAGTTCACCAAGACAAAAACAAAGGCCACAAATATAACACCACCCTGGACTACTGGGTAGTCGCGCTGCAAAATGCCCTCATAAATCCATTTGCCAATACCGGGCCAAGAGAAAATTGTTTCTGTTAAAATTGCTCCCCCTAAAAGGGTGCCAAACTCCAAACCCACAATTGTAACCACAGGCAGCATGGCATTTTTTAGGGCGTGTTTACCAATGACAAACAGTTCTACCAACCCCTTAGCCCTAGCTGTACGGATATAGTCCTGAGAGAGAACTTCTAACATAGCGCTGCGGGTAATCCGGGCCAAAATAGCAAGGGGGATGGTGCTGAGGGTAATAGCAGGCAGCACTAGATGAGACAAAATGTTTTTTAATGCGGCAAAGTCACCCTGAACCAGGGCATCAAAGATAAAAAAGCCGGTGATCGGTTCAAAGGCTAAACCTGTCTCAATGCCAATACGACCGCTGGGTGGTAGCCATTGCAAATTGACGGCAAAGAGATAGACCAGCAATAATCCCAGCCAGTACACTGGCATCGAGACTCCTAGCAGCGAGCCACTCATGGTGAGATTGTCGATCCAGCTGTTTTTGCGAACAGCGGCGATTACTCCAGCAGGAATACCCAATACAAGAGCAATGAGCATGGCTGAGACGGACAGCTCAAATGTGGCAGGCCATCGTAGCTTAATCTCATCCCAAATGGGGATGCCGGTAAAAATACTCTCGCCTAAATCAAACTTTAACAAGCTGCCCAGGAAGGACAGATACTGTAGCGGTAGCGGTTCATTGAGGCCCATGCGCTCTCGCAGAGCGGCGACCTGGTCAGGGTTAGCGCGGTCACCCAATAAAACTAAGGCCGGATCGCCGGGAATCAGATGTAAAAAAGCAAAGACTAGGAGTGAAATGCCCAGCAGTACTGGGACTAGATGGAGTAAGCGTTTGAGAATATATCTACCCATGGAGATTCTGTTGAGGGTACGTGGGGTGAGTAAAGTGGATGGGGCTGGTCTTACTTTTGAAGCAGGTAATGCTTTGAAAGGTATGTCTACCTTGGATAAGCCCTCATCCCCCGACCCCTTCTCCCTAGGGAGAAGGGGAGATGACTTCAATGCTTCTATCTTAGGGAAAAGCTTTTGAAGATCACTCTCAAAGTCCTTCTCCCCCAGGGAGAAGGACTTAGGATGTAAACGCCAAAGCGGTTTCTCGTAGAGTGGGCTAATTTAAGATCAAGACCACCTTTCGGGTCATTGTCTTTAAAGACTGCCCTAAGGCTTCTCCACCGCAGGAAAAGGTTCATTCCCCAGTGGACTGGGACTCCAGCCTTCTAGACCCACGCGCTGAGCCAGTAGCGGCTGAGAGTGCACGATGGGAATCCGCAATGCCTTATCAAACAACATGGTGTCCACATCTTGGTACAGTTTTTCGCGCTCTGTTGGTTCCGTTTCAGCCCGGGCCTTGTTAAGCAACTCAAACATTTCAGGACTCTCGTAGTTACCTAAATCTTGCGTTGCGCCAGGGCCAAAGTGAGAGTACAGAAAGTTGTCAGGGTCACCGTAGTCACCGGTCCAACCTAGCATAAAGGATTGATACCCAGGTGGTGTGTTGCGATCTTCTAAATAGGCTGCCCAGTCCTTGGTTTGCAAATTCACTGTGATACCGATTTGGCTGAGTTCTGCGGCAAAGGCTTCGGCGATCGGTTTCGGATTAGGGAAATAGGGCCGACTGACTGGCATATACCACAGTTCCAGGTCAAAGCCATTGGGATAGCCTGCTGCTGCGAGTGCAGCCTTAGCTGCCTCCGGATCGTACTCATAATCTCCCACGCTATCGCTGGTAAAGGCTTCCATGGAGGGGGGGACAAAATGGGCATCAGTCACACCCAACTCTCCCCAAAATGCTTCGACAATGGCAGGCTTGTTGATGGCCTGGGCAATGGCTTGTCTCACCTCTGGTGTTGATAGCGGTTCGTAGCTGGGATTCAGCGCTAGAAAACCTACGTTAAAGGAGGGACGGAACACCGCTTCCACATTGGCATCTGCTTCGATTTCTGCCAGCTGGTCGGGGGTGAGGTCAACGGTAAAGTCAAGGGCTCCGGCTCGCAGCTGTGCCAGTCGAGCCGCAGGATCTTCAATAAAGCTAATGACGAGCTGATCAACTTTGGGCAGTCCTTCTTGCCAATAGTCGTCAAATTTAGTCAGGGTAATGCGATCGCCGCTCAACCATTCTTCAAATACAAACGGTCCGGTACCCACGGCTAAACCAGAGGGGGTGCCGTAGTCTGCTCCAGATTCTTGAATTGCGGCGGGGCTGGCAATGCCAAAATAGGCGGATGCGATCGCAGCTGGAAACGCAGCGAAGGGTTCAACTAGCTTGAACTCAACGGTCATGTCATCCACGGCGCTGACGTCGGCTAGAACGGATGCTTCGTCGCCCTTAAACCCGCCAAAGAGGTAGCTCCAAATTTCGTATAGCTTACCTTCGTCGCGGAAACCGTACTCAAAATCAGGGTCCCACCAGCGGTTGACGTTAAAAACTACGGCTTCAGCGTTAAAATCAGTGCCATCATGGAATTTAATGCCTTCCTGTAGCTTAAAGGTCCAGGTCAAGGCATCTTCAGACGCGGTCCATTCGGTGGCTAGCTCAGGAACAAGTTCGGTTGAGCCTGGCTCGTTACCCATCAGGTGGTTGTAAATCTGTAGCTGCACATATAAGGAGTCCCCATCCGTAACATCGCCGGAAGAGAGGTTATCGGGCTGCCCTCCTGAACCAAACACTAGGGTGCCTGTATCTGTTGTTGTAGCGGTTACTTCGTCACCCCCAGGCGTATCACCGGCACTATCGGGAGTGCCACCGCAGTTGACTAACACAGCCGTGAGTGTGAGGGCAAAGATAATTGCCAGCATTCTGCGGAAGCGTCGCCTGAAAAAAAATCGTTGACGAATCATAAATGACTCCTAGTAGCAGAGAAGAGTTTTAGGGAGACGTGTGTAAAAACCCTAAACTTTTAACGTGGTTCCTGAGAACAAACGCTACATTAACTATCTCAGAAAGAATGAGTAAATTTATACACGTAACAACATGTCAAATTTTTCGTATTTCTATGACAAAAGTAAAAAAAGAGCCTGTAATCGGGACAACAAATACATAAATAACGCCTTAAACATTGTGTAATGGTAATGAAAAAGTCGCCCTGGTCTCTGCCCATTACTTATCAGACTCGATATGCCTCTTCCCATTCTTGATGTTAGAAATCTCTCTGTGACATTCCCAGCCAAGGCCGGTGACGTGTCAGCGGTTAAGTCTATTTCGTTTTCCCTAACCGCAGGTGAGACATTGAGTCTTGTCGGTGAGTCGGGGTCGGGTAAGTCGGTGACATCCCTAGCTTTAATTGGGCTGCTGGCATCAGGCACAAGACAATCGGGAGAAATCTGGTTTCGAGATCCCTCGTTGTCGGATGCGCAACCGGTGGATCTGCTTAAGCTTTCCCGTGAAGAGCGCAGACAGTATCGGGGCAAATTGGTGTCCATGATTTTTCAGGAGCCGCTGACATCCCTCAATCCGGTATATACCTGTGGGGACCAGCTGATTGAGGCCTTACGATTACATCAGGACCTCGATCGTCAAGGGGCTAAGGTTAGGGCACTGGAGCTATGTGCCGAGGTCAAACTGCCTGAGCCTGAACAGATACTAGGGCGCTATCCCCATCAGCTTTCGGGTGGGCAACAGCAGCGGGTGATGATTGCGATCGCACTTGCAGGCGATCCGGCTGTCCTCATTGCCGATGAACCCACCACAGCTCTGGATGTTACCATTCAGGCCACCATTCTTGATCTCCTCAGGGATTTACAAGCCTCGCGGGGAACGGCAATTGTGTTTATCACCCACGATATGGGGGTGGTGGCGGAGATTGCCGATCGGGTCGCTGTCATGTACAAGGGTGACCTGGTGGAAATTGCCCCAGTCTATGATCTGTTTGCCAACCCGCAGCATCCCTACACCCAAGGGTTATTAAACTGTCGACCCAGACCGCAGCAACAGCTGCGTCGATTGCCAACCGTAAGCGACTTTATGGAAGTGGGGTCAGGGACAGAGGCTGGGAAAATTGTTGCCAAAGTGAGGACAGAAGCTGAGAAAGCTGAGTTACTAGCTGAGGTCAGCCCCCACGAAATTGAACAGCATCGTCAAACATTGGTGCAGCAAACGCCTCTTTTACGGGTCCAGAACTTAACCAAGGCGTTTCCCATGCGGGCAGGGTTGTTTGGGAAAAGAGAAGAGTTTCGTGCTGTGGATGCTGTCAGCTTTGAGGTTTACCCTGGCGAAACGCTAGGTTTAGTGGGGGAGTCCGGCTGTGGTAAATCCACCCTGAGCCGTTGTTTGTTGCGTCTTATTGACCCCACATCCGGCCTGATTGAATTTGATAAACAGTCTGTTCTAGATCTTGATGCTGAGGCTATGCGTCGTCTCCGTCGAGAAATGCAAATTGTGTTTCAAAACCCCTACGGGTCTTTAGACGCCCGCCAGACGATCGGTGCCGCCATCATAGAACCCATGCAAATTCACGGTTTGGGGGGCACTAAGGCGGAGCGCCAAGCACGGGCTATCCATCTGTTAGAGCGGGTGGGGTTGGATGCCAGTGCCCTGCGTCGTATGCCCCATGAGTTTTCCGGTGGTCAGCGTCAGCGCATCTGCATTGCCCGTACCCTGGCCTGTGAACCTAAATTTATCATCTGTGATGAGTCGGTTTCCGCCTTGGATGTTTCAGTACAGGCCCAGGTCCTTAACCTCCTCAAAGATCTACAAAAGGACTTTAAGCTTACCTACATCTTTATTTCCCACGATCTGAGTGTGGTGAAATTTATTAGCGATCGCATCATGGTCATGAATCAGGGGCGAGTAGAAGAAATTGGTCCCGCTGAGGAGATTTATAACACCCCGAAAAAGCCCTATACCCAGAAACTGATTGCCGCGATTCCCGATGCTCAACTTGATGACATTCGCCAGCGTCAACGAGCCACAGCTGGCATTCAGTCATAGCCAGGATTGTAAGGGTGCACAGTAGGGGCGTCCCTACAAAAAATCTTTTACGCTAGGAAATCAATCAATGTTTTGCTAAAACCCTCTGGCTCCACCAAAAATGCCCAATGATTTCCAGGAATTGTCTCAACCCTCAAATTCTTTAAATATTTCCGATAAGGCTTTAGCTGCCAGTCAAACCGATTTACACCAGCTTGCGGCTGCATAAACAAACTGGGCACCTGAATCTCCTGGGTCAGTCCCGGTACTCGCAACACCGCATCAAAAATCTCATCCCGTGCGGCCTTAGTAAACTTGCTGCCTACAGTCCCGTCTGGGTTCTCTGCCAAACTCTCCCGAAAAACAGCTTCCTGTAAACTATTCCAGTCTCGGTACTGCTTCAGCTGTTTACCCTGTTGGATAGCCGTATCCCAATCTGCAAACGGTCCCATGCCCTTTAAAAACGGCAGGATCCCATAAAATAGTGGAAACGTCAATCGAAAAATGCCTGGCATCCCATATACAAAAATTGGGTCTACCAACACCATCGTCAAAAAGTGCTTCGGTTGACGGGTGGCCCAGTAGGTAGCCACCTTTCCTGACCAGGAATGTCCGACAATGTGGGCTGCTGACCAGCCCAGATGCTCCATCAGCTGTACCAGATCGCCCATCACCGTATCAAAGTCATAACCGTCATTGGGTTTACTGCTTTGCCCATGTCCTCGCATATCCACAGCAACCGGATGATAGTACTGGGCTATGTGCTCTCCCACTGTTGACCAAACCAGGGCATGATCTGCTAACCCATGGAGCAGTAAAACAGGTTCACCATCAGTTTGCCAGTCTAAATATGACAGTTCAATTTGGTTGAAGGAGACGGTTTTTCGAATCACCATACTAATGAGGCTGCATAGTCAAATCATCCTAATCATCGCATCGTTTTAGCAGACTGAGGCCCTATTTTACCGAGGTGCTGCCCACTGGATCTTCCCACTGACCTTTCGTCACCCGAATGTCTAGGGTTACGAATTACGGAACTATCAACGCTTTGATCAAGTCTGTCCAAAGGTGCCACTGCCAGGTTATTGGGATGCTTGAATCTACAATGAGTGAGTTTGCTAACACTTTTTTGGCTAACACTTTATAGTGTAAATTCTCTGAATATCTACATCCCTAAGGAAAAAGGTATTAACAGGCTCGGATGAAATGCAATCCATCCCCAGATTTAGCAACGCAAAACAACCCATCAGTTACCAAACGATTGCTACTGGGGACTCCCAGAAAGAAAAGGATTTGGCAGGCAACCTTTTTGATTCTGGTCAGCCATTAGATCTTGACATTATCTTTAAAGATACGACAACAGAAGTTAGACAGCTTCTGAATATAGATCGCGTTTCTATTTTTCGGTTTTATTCAGATACAAACTGGCAGGGTGAGTTCATTGTTGAAGCTGTGGTTGAAGGGGGGGTGTCCATACTCACAGAAGAATTCTATGAATATTTTAGAGATGGACAAGTCCAGTATCATCTGGGGCATATAGAGGCTGTAGCAGATATTTACACCGCTGATTTAAGCCCTCAGCATGTAGATATTCTAGAACAACTACAGGTGCGAGCTAGTTTGGCGGTGCCCATTCTCAAATATCAGTCCCTATGGGGGATACTGTGTCTGCATCACTGCCAGTCTCCCCGATTGTGGTCTGCTGAAGAAATTGGTTTGGTTCAGCAAATTGTTGAACGGCTCAAGAGTGCAGTACAACAGAAAGAGAATATTTCTCAATCGTATTCTCAAGCGAAGGTGTTTTCCAATAATATTAATCGCGAAAGAGCTATTGCTAAAACCATTAGCAAGATTCGCCAGTCCCTTGATATAGGCGTCTTATTTCAATCTGTTACTACCGAAATTAAACAGCTTTTAGAAGCCGATCGAGTTGCTATATTCCAATTCACACCTGATCAAGATTGGGAGGGAGAGTTTGTCTCTGAAGATGTATCAGAGGATTGGCGCTCTGTTTTAACTCAGCGAGTATATGAGCATAGCTTTGAGACACAATTTGCCGATCAGTATGATGAAAGACAAGTTCAGATCATAACCGATATTTACACGACTCAGCTGAGTGGCGACTATATCAATGTTTTAGAACGATTTGAGGTCAGGGCAAGCCTTGCTGTTCCTATTTCGCAAGGTGAGCAGCTTTGGGGATTACTGTGCGTTCATCAGTGTGAGCATGTTCGCCATTGGAGTTTAGATGATATTAAATTTGTTCAGAAAATTGTTGAGTATTTAAGCTTTGCCTTGCAACAGCTTAAGCTGCTAGAGCAGCTACGTTATCAAACTGAACAACAAAAATCTCTGACAGGTGTGATTACCCGTATTCGTGAATCCCTGGATTTAGAAACCATTTTCCAAACCACTGCTCAAGAAGTTAGGCATCTGCTGAAAGCAGATCAGGTGGGTATTTTCTTCTTCCAAAACGAACAATATTGGGAAGGGCAGTTTGTTGCTGAAGACTGTGGTGAAGGCATTTCATCGATCTTAGAAGAGAAAGTCTATGATCGACATTTTGGTGAGAGATATGCTCCACTTTATCAAAAAGGACGCATGTACATCTCCCATAACATCTTTGAGGGTGATATCCAAAATAGCTATGTTCAAAAATTAGAGCGTTTGGGTATTAAGGCCAATGTAGTCTCACCCATTATGAATGGTGATGAATTATGGGGACTACTCTGTATTCATCATTGTCAAGGTCCTCGACAGTGGCAGTCGTCTGAGATTGAATTTATCGATCAGATTGCTAAGCATTTGGGTGTGGCCCTTGAGCAATGGAGTCAGGTGGAGCGGTTACGGTTGCAAGCAGCTCAGTTGGCTCATGTTTCTTCGCGTGAGCTAGCGCTTGAACAACAGCAGCTATTGTCCCAGACGATTAACGCAATTCGTGATTCTCTGCAAATTGAAGAGATCTTTGATACGACGACCAAAAGTATCCAATCATTATTTAAAACTGACCGAGTTGTTATTTATCAATTTAACGCTGACTGGAGTGGTCAGTTTGTGGCGGAATCTGTAGCCGATGGCTGGCCTGTGTTAGTCGGATCGCAAGGGATTAATCAAGATCCCTATTTAATGGAGACCCAGGGAGGTCGTTATGCGCGCCAAGAAACATTAGCCGTTGATGATATCTATCAGACTGACTATAAAGCCCACCACATGAGACTGTTGGCTGATTCCGATGCTCGTGCCTATATGATTGTGCCGATCATGGAAGGTAATCGGCTGTGGGGGTTATTGGCCGCTTGTCAAAATTCTCGCCCGCGCCATTGGGAAACCGATGAAATTGACTTCTTAGCTCAAGTAAGTACTCAGTTAGGGGTGGCCCTGAATCAAGCAGAGGCCGTTGCCCGGGTGCGTGATCAAGCCGCAGCTTTACAAAAAGCCACAGACCGTCAGCGCGCGCTGACCATGACCATTGATAAAATTCGTCAATCGTTAGACATTGACATAATTTTCACGACAACGACCCAAGAGGTGCGTCAACTGCTTGAAGTAGATCGAGTCGCTATCTATCGGTTTAATGCTGACTGGAGCGGGGCCTTTGTCGCCGACTCCATTGTGGCTGGCTGGCAACCTGCTGTGCCAAATCAGGCCATCATTCAAGATGTATTTTCTAGACCTGATCAAGACGGTCAGCTACCACGTAATGAGGTTTTTGTGCCCATTTCCCAAGGTGAAAAACTTTGGGGTTTGCTGGTGGCCTATCAAACGTCTAAGCCTCGCTATTGGGATGATGATGAGGTGGGCTTACTGGCCCAAGTTGGCACTCAACTGGGTATAGCCTTACAGCAGGCAGAGCTGTTGAGGAAGACACAGCAGCAGACTGCAAAATTAAACCAAACCTTAGAAACGTTAAAAGGCACTCAAGCTCGGTTGGTGCAGGGTGAGAAGATGGCTGGCTTGGGTCAGTTAGCAGCGGGTATTGCCCATGAAATTAATAACCCAGTGGGCTTTATCTCTAGCAATCTAGAGCCAATGCAAAACTATATTACGGGACTTCTGGAGTTACTAACGCTGTACCAACAGCATTACCCTGAACCGGAACAGCTGATTCAAAACAAAATCGATGATATTGAAGTGGATTTTATCCTAGAGGACTTACCTAAGATCATGGCGTCCATGAAAATGGGCACCAACCGCATTGTCGATATCGTTCAGAGTATGCAGAACTTCTCCCGTGTGGATGAAGCTGCCATCAAAGATGTGGATATCCATCAAGGAATTGATAGTGCTTTACTCATCTTGAAGCACCGTTTAAAGGCTTGTAAACAACGACCTACCATCAATGTTGTTAAATACTATGGCGAATTACCAACTATTCATTGCTATGCTAGCCATCTCAATCAGGTATTTATGAATATTCTAGTGAATGCTGTTGATGCTTTTGATGATCTGGAGCATTACCATGGTCAGATGCCAGAAATTGAGATCTCTACCCGTTGGCAGGAGAGTCAGAATACTTTAGTGGTAGAAATCTCAGATAATGGTCGTGGTATTCCTGAGGATGTCTTGGCAAGTATTTTTAATCCATTTTTCACGACAAAACCTGTAGGTAAAGGGACTGGGTTAGGATTGTCCATTAGCTACCAAATTGTAACGGAAATGCATGGTGGCAAACTATATTGCCAATCTACGGTAGGCCAGGGCACAACCTTCTGTATCGAAATTCCCTTAACTATTGCAGAGAAGATAGGGAGTTAGTCTAAAAAATATTTGGGCCAAGGGTGAATATAAAAAATCTCATAATTTTTTTACCTGATAATCCCTAAGTTAAATTGCCCGAAACCACTGTTTTATAGGCTTATGTAGTTTATAGATATCAGTAATAATCTTCAGCTGAGGGTAAGGTCGAGTTGAAGAATACGACAGATGTCATAATGGTTGCCATAGCTTTTTCATTGTAATACTCCCATACTCGAAGTATTACAGATAGGTCAATATAAGCAGCATCGAAATGTTCATTGATGTCCTGCCAGAAGTCTGAAGATATCTATGGATATGTGTTTTTCGGCTTTTTAGAGCAATAGGCTTGTAAATTTGAGATGAGAGAACTTTCATCTCAAATTCATGAAAGTCCGATTCAGTCATCCTATTATCAACGAAAGAACTTGATTCATTAGTTCTTTAATACTTCTGCTAACCATACAACTTGTATGGAGTAGATTTTAATAATTACTAGTTCTATGGAGAAAATTGTCTGGGTGCATCTTTGCTGTTCTAGGTAACCTGGCTTTAGGCCTCTTCTTAGCTTTTTAGCTAGAAGTGAACTCTTTTTGGGAAGGTTCTAAATTTTGATTGTTGGCTGTCAAAAGTCTTCTTCTGGTCAAGCAGTCCATTTAAGGCCATAAAAGTGGATATATTAGTAAGGAGAAAATTTCTAACTCTGAATTAGAGTTAACGCTATTCACTCTGATGAGAATGGCGTTTGTGTCTGATTTCAAGATTTCACATCTTTGAATCGCAAAAAAAAGGTGTTTTGGCCCTTTGCTTGCTCTTGAGCTAAGGAGAAGGCTCTGGTTCGGAAGAGTCTTCTCCTTGATGGAGTGTCATTTCAGCTTGCTCATTTGTAGAAAATAATAAGCTTGTTTGCTAAATGATGGATTTGTTTTTTTGATATTTGACGCTTCAAGGTGAGCATGTCTTCAATCAACATCTCAGTTGTAATTCCTGTCTATAATGGTGGAGAAGGATTTTATGAGTGTTTGGCTAGCATAAAACAAAGCCTCCGAGTTCCAGATGAGATTGTTGTTGTCTCTGATGGAGATACGGATGGCTCTTGGCAAGTGGCTAAAAACTTTGGCGCGATGGTGTTGCGATTGCCGCAGTCAGGAGGCCCAGCTCGAGCCAGAAATATTGGTGCACAGACTGCTCACGGCGATATCATCTTTTTCATGGATGCGGATGTAACCCTGCATCCAGACACATTGAGCTTAGTGGAGCAGCGGTTTCAAGAGCGGTCTGATTTAGCAGCCTTGATTGGCTCCTATGATGATTCGCCAGGTGCAGAGAACTTTTTATCTCAATATAAGAATCTCTTTCATCATTATACCCATCAAGTTTCTTCTGAAATTGCTTCAACATTTTGGGGGGCCTGTGGTGCTATTCGCCGTTCAGTGTTTCTAGCAGTTGGCGGCTTTGATGAGGACTATGTCAAGCCTTGTATTGAAGATATCGAGCTAGGCTATCGCCTTAAGCAAATGGGCTATGATATTCGCCTCTTTAAGGATATTCAAGTCAAGCACCTAAAGCGATGGGAGCCCATATCCCTACTCAAAGCAGATTTTTTTTACAGAGCGCTTCCTTGGACAGCTCTGCTTTTGAGTGAAAACCGTTTTGATGCTGATTTAAATCTCAGCTATGCCAATCGTTTGAGTGTGATCGGTGTATTTGGCCTAATAGGCACGTCGCTAGCTGGTTTGTTCTTTCCCTGGCTTTGGTGGTTGACAGCAGCAACAGCATTGGGATTACTGCTGATTAACGTTGATGTCTATCGATTTTTCTATGCTAAGCGGGGTTTGCTATTTGCCTTACGCGTTATCCCGTGGCATTGGTTTTACTTCTTCTATGGAGGAGGTGCATTTGCCTTTGTCCTATTGCAACATTGTTTAGGGCGTTTCCTACGACTGCCAGAGCCTTTAGTGTTGTCGGGAGTTCGTCGTTCAAGGTAGCACAAGTGCGAGATTTGCGAAAACCGGGGCTCGGTTGAACACAGATTTAAGAACACACATATATTTGGCTAATTTGGAGTTTATAACCGATGGAGCCCAGAGCTGTAGAAGATAGTACCGTTCCTGTAATCGTTATTGGTGGTGGACCGGCAGGGTTGACGTCTAGTTACGAGTTGATGAAGCATAATGTTAAGTCTATTGTGCTTGAAAAGGCTGATAAAGTAGGCGGTATCTCCCGTACTGAAAGCTATAAAGGATATAGGTTTGATATTGGTGGGCATCGTTTCTTCACTAAAGTGGGTGAAGTGAAGGCTATCTGGCAAGAGATTTTAGGGGATGACTTTATTCAAACGCCGAGGCTATCCCGAATTTACTACGATGGTAAGTTCTATGATTATCCTATTTCCATTTTCAAGACCCTGAGAAATTTAGGATTCATTCGTAGTTTTTTAATTGTAATGAGCTATTTGAAAGCAAAGCTCAAAAGATATTTAGGGTTGAGTGGAGAACCCCAGACTTTTGAAGACTGGGTGACGGACTGTTTCGGAGCAAGGCTGTATCGAATCTTTTTTAAGACCTATACAGAGAAGGTGTGGGGGATTCCCTGTAACCAAATTCGAGCAGACTGGGCGGCGCAGCGGATTAAGAATCTGTCTTTGAAGGAAGCTGTCATTAACGCACTGTTTGGTAGTAAGAATTCGAAAAGTCTTATTAAAACATTTGACTATCCCCGTTTGGGGCCTGGCATGATGTGGGAGCGGTGCCAAGAAATTTTAGAAGATAATGAGATTCCGGTGCATCTTAATACAGAAGTAGTGCGCGTTGAACGAGAAGGCAATCGTTTGACTAGGGTGCTAGCGAAACAAGGCGATCGCAACTTTGAGCTAGTGGGCGATCACTTTGTGAGTTCAATGCCGATTACGGCACTGGTCCATCGAATGGATCCCCCGCCCCCTAATTACGTTTTAGAGGCAGCGCGTGGCCTAAAATACCGTGACTTTCTGATTGTTTCCTTGGTCATCGATCGGGTTCGGCTTTTTCCAGACAACTGGCTTTATATTCACAGCCCTGAATTTAAGGTAGGTCGTATTCAAAACTTCAAAAACTGGAGTGTGGCGATGGTGCCTGACCCCAGCAAAACCTGTTTAGGTATGGAATATTTTTGCAGCCAGGGGGATGAGATTTGGGAGATGACCGACTCCCAGATGATTGAGTTTGCTTCTCGGGAAATCGCAAAGCTTAATTTGGGAGTGAAAGCACGTGATGTGGAGGATGGGTGTGTAATTCGTCAATATAAGGCATATCCGGTGTATGACGGCGAGTATCGCCGTCACTTAAAGGTGCTAGAAGACTATATTCGCGGTTTTGAGAATTTGCAAACCGTAGGACGCAACGGTATGCACCGCTATAACAATCAGGATCATTCCATGCTCTCAGCTTTGCTGGCGGCGAGGAATATTCTCGGTGAGGAGCATGATATCTGGAATATCAACGTAGAGCGCTCTTACCATGAGAACTTTACCGATCAGGAGTGGTCACAGCTCAAGAAAAAATCGACCCAGCCTGTGGCCGAACTTAAACCGCTATCCCGTGCAGCTTAAGGAGGGTAAGCGATAGATGCTTTATCGGAGTACTGAAAAATTGGAAGATATTGAATCTATGAATCAACCCAATGTCACAATTGTGGTCTCGCCACGAGAACGGTTTAGCTATGCTCAAACCTCTTTAGAAAGTATTTATGAGCACACTCAGCTGCCGTTTGAACTGGTGTATGTAGATGGTGGTTCCCCAAAGCCCGTCCAAGAGTACCTGGAGATTCAAGCTAAGGAAAAATCCTTTGAGTTGATTCGTGTAGATCATATGCTCACGCCTAATCAGTCGAGGAATATTGGTTTAGCCCAGGTCAAGACGCCCTATGTAGCCTTTGTTGACAATGATGTTGTGGTCTCTCCAGGGTGGCTAGGGGCTTTGGTGCAGTGCGCTGAAGAAACCAATGCTGCCATTGTGGGCCCCCTCACCTGCCAGGATGAGCCTGTGCATGAAACCATTCACTTTGCCAATGGTGTGGCTCGCATTATTATCGATGTGAAAGGGCGACGGCGACTGCGCGAGAAGATGACTCGCCAGGGGCAGCGGGTAGTTGACACTCTGTCTAAACTGCAGCGAAGCACGGCGGAACTGGTGGAGTTTCACTGCATGTTAGTTAGCATGGATGTCTTTGAAAAAATGGGGCCTCTGGATGAGAGGTTTCTCAACACCAAGGAACATGTGGACCTGTGTATGGCAGTGGCAGAGGCAGGCAGATCCATTTATTTTGAGCCCAGTTCTGTGATTACCTATGTACCAGGGATTAGCTGGAACTGGGCGGACTTGCACTTCTATATGCTGCGCTGGAGTGATACTTGGGAAACAATCAGCCTAGAGCATCTGAAGCAGAAGTGGAATCTATCTGAAGATGCGTACTTTACGCAGAAGCATAAAGCCCTGGGTTGGCGGCGACGGCGGATGATTCTCTCACCGTTATTAGACCGTCTGACGCTGGGGATGTTTAAGCATCGATTTTTTGAGAAGGCAACGTTTGGGCTGGTGAAGGATCGGTTTTTAGAAAAGATCTTTATGTATGGCCTATTCACACCTATTGATCGTGTCCTCAACAAGTATTTAACCGATCGCCATGCTCGCAAATGGTTAAATCTTTCCATGGGGGATCAGGGCCTGCATGTTGCGACAACGCCATCATTAGGAATTCTCCAAAATAAAATTGATGAAAATTCTTCTGCTGCATGACTATGGCACCGCAACGGGTGGCGCGGAATTGCAGATGCTGTCCCTGCGTCAAGGGTTAACTGAGCGCGGACATCAGGTGCGTTTGTTTGCCAGTAATGCCATGCCAGTTGAGGGCTATCCTCAATTGGCGGATGATGTTTGTTTTGGCACGAATTCTACACTTCAAGTGTTGACCCAGACGGCTAATCCATCTGCTTACTGGCAGTTGCGGCAGGTGCTGCAATCGTTTCAGCCCGATGTGGTGCATATTCGCATGTTTCTCTGGCAGCTATCGCCATTGATTTTGCCCTTGCTTAAGGGGATTCCCTGTATCTATCAGACTGCTGTTTACAAGGCCATTTGCCCGGCGGGGACTAACTTGTTACCAGATGGAAACCCCTGTCAGGTTTCTCCAGGTCGAGTGTGTTTGTCATCAGGGTGTTTAACGCCGAAAACATGGTTGGTGTTGATGGTGCAGTGGCGGCTGTGGCAGCGATGGCGATCTGCCATTGACCGGATTGTGGCCCTGAGCTATGCGATGAAAGCAGAGCTTATGCAGGCTGGGTTACCAGCAGAGGTGATTCACAACGGTGTCCCAGTGAGAGAGCGGCGACCGCCCCTGAGTGCTCCACCCACTGTGGCCTATGCAGGCCGACTAGTCCCTGAAAAAGGGATTCAGGTTTTGATTCGGGCATTTGCGATCGCAACCACCCAAGTCTCCCATGCCCGTCTGCTGATCGCTGGCCAGGGCAAGTCAGAACCTGAGCTGCGAGACCTGGCTACGGAGCTGGGGGTGGCCGACAACATTACCTGGCTAGGTCACCTGTCGCGTTCAGACATGGAGCGTCAGTTTGATCGGGCCTGGGTACAGGTGGTGCCGTCCTTGTGGTCAGAGCCCTTTGGCAATGTGACCACAGAAGCCATGATGCGGGGGACCGCCGTTATCGTTAGTGCGGTGGGGGCACAGCCAGAAATCATTGAGCACTCTGTCACCGGCTTTGCGGTCCCGCCTGGGGATGTGGAGGCGATGGCTGTCTATCTCACCCAGATATTGCAGAACCAAGACTTGGCAGAACGTATGGGGGATTTGGGCAGAACCCGAGCCCTGGCTCACTTTAGTGAGAATGCGCGCACCGAAAGGTTTATTGCTCTCTACCAGCAGGTACAGGCCACATATGCCGATGATGCCATGGTTTATCCGGAGGTATTGTCGTCATGAGCGCCCCATTACTCAGCATCATTATTCCTACTTACAACCGCCCTGAGCTGTTATCTAGGGCTGTTAATAGTGCCTTAAACCAAACCCTCACGGATATGGAAGTCATTGTTGTGGATGATGGCTCTAAACCAGCGGTGGTGCTGCCACCACAGGATTGTCTCAGGGTAGTGCGTCAGCCCAATCAAGGGGGAGCCGCTGCCCGCAACCACGGTGCTAAGGAAGCAAGGGGGCGCTGGATTACCTACTTAGATGACGATGATGTCTTGCTGCCGGATATGGCTGAAAAAGCGATGGCGGCGACACAGCACATACCCCAAGATTTGCCTGAGCCGGTTGCGTTGTTATTTGGGTTGACCATTGTCAACACCCAGGGCAATGGCATCGAAACTCACCTACCGCCAACGCTGCCCCGAGGGTCCCACTTTTGTTTAGAAGAGATTCAACCGGGAGAGTCCTTTTTCTCAAAGCAAACCCTGGTGGTAGAACGGGAGGTGCTGTTGGGGATGGGCGGTTTTGATCCGAGTTTTAGCTCACGGGTGCATACTGAATTGTTTTTACGACTCAATCCTGTCTGTTCCCTATGGGGTATTCCAGAGGTGACGTATCATCTATCGGCCCATGCTGGGGTGCGGGTGTCGTCTAATTCACGCCGTCGACAGCATAATTTTGAGCGGCTTCTCTCAAAACACCATGACCTGTTTACCAGCCATTCTCGCAAAACAGTCGCTGATTTTGTGTTTAACCATGCCGATATGCTGCAAAGAAGCGGTCAGTCTTGGCTGGCAGCAAAGGCGCTGGGGCGCGCTTTGATGATTCACCCCATACACATCCTCCTGCGGTTGGGGTCTCCCTACAAAAGGCAGTTTTTGAAGCGTCTCTCTCTTCTAAAAACTCGCTTTAGGCTGTGTATGCCCGGAGCGTAGCCCTATGACCAAATCCAATCGTCACTTTGAAACGACGGACCTGAAAGCCAACTTAAATCAGCGCTCACTGCGATCTGGTTTGGTGACCGTGGCGGCTCAACCCCTAAAGTTGGGCATCGGCATTGGTGGCACCATGGTGCTGGCCCGTCTCTTGGTCCCAGCTGATTTTGGCCTGTTGGCGATGGTGCAGCCACTGCTGAGTATTGTGGATAGTCTCAGCAACATGGGCTTAGAAACCGCTACGGTTCAGCGACAGGAGTTTAATCCTGAGCAGGCCAGTGCCATCTTTTGGCTTTCTTTGAAAATCAATGCCCTAATCATTGGTGGCATGGTGTTGACGGCCCCCCTTGTTGCCCAGTTTTATGGTCAGCCAGAAATAACTCATATCCTGTTGTGTCTGGCCATTGGGGTGGCCAGTCTGTGTTTGTCGTTTCAGCATCTATCGCTGTTAAAACGACAAATGCAGTTTGAACTGCTGACCACCATTGAGTTGGTGGCGTTAGGGGTGAGTACAGTGGTTGCGATCGCAACCGCCTGGCTAGGACTGGGTTACTGGGCCTTAGTGCTGCAGTTGACCACCCTGCAGGTGACAAAAGGCATTGCCTACTGGCTTTACTGTGACTGGCGTCCCCAGCGCACGGTCAATACTGCCCACTTTCAAAAAGATCTGCGTTCTACCCTGTCCTATGGGCTGCATCTGACCGGGTTTCGCTGCATCAGTCGCGTGGGCATGAAGATGGATCGGGTACTGTTAGGCTATGTGGGCGGGGCCAGCTCCCTGGGATTTTATTCCATGGCCTATAAGTGGGCCTATTTCCCGTTTTGGCAGATTTACTACCCGCTGTTTGATGTAGCAGTGTCCAGTTTGAGCCGCAGTTTATCCGAGCCGGAGCGTTATCGCCTCTACTGTCGGCGGGGATTGTTGCTGATCTTTGCTGTCTGTCTGCCGGCGCTGGCTTACATGTTTATGACCGCTGACGATGTCACGCTGTTGATGCTGGGGGAACAGTGGCTGGAGATTGTGCCCATGTTTCGCGTTCTAATTGTGGCGGTGTTTGTGGGCTGCATCTATCGTGTGACTAAGTGGATTTATGTGTCGGCTGCCAAAACCCAACGACAGTTTCGCTGGAGTCTGATCCACACGCCGGTAATGATTGTTGCGATCGCAATCGGTGTCCAATGGGGAGCCTATGGCGTTGCCGTTGGGTATACCGTCGGTATGTGCCTGTTGAGCTACCCTGCAGTGGTTTACTGTGTGCACCAATCCCCCATTACCCTGGGCGACTTTATGGGGACTGTGTGGCGACCTGCCATCGCCTCTCTTCTCTCAGCAGCTCTGCTTTATCTGGTGCAGTTGCCCATGCCGACCATCGCTCTGTTAATTGTGAGGCTGCTGGTCACCGGTCTGATTTATTCCTTAATCTACATCTGTATTTGGCTGGCATTGCCCGGAGGGTATACCCAAGGCAAATTTTTCATTTCAGCATTGTTCAACAAGCTGCAGTAAGCGTTCCTTATCCAAATTGTTTCACACGGAGATTATATGATTACCGATATTCTCGAACTAGGTGAACAAACGCACGGGCAAGTTGTTGTCGTCGGCTCTGGGATAGCTGGTTCTGAAGTGGCTACCCACCTGGCCCGCCACGGCCAAGAAGTGATTCTGTTAGAAAGCGGACGGGAAAAATTTGATCCCTCAATCCAGGCCCTCAACAACGTTATTTTCCTGGGCAAACGCCATCGCGAATTAAACCCCAATACCTACTACCACCAATATCTGCCGCCTGAGCTTCGCGGCGTCAGTCGGGTACGTCAGTTTGGTGGCACCAGTAATGTGTGGACAGGTAAATGGAAATATCTACAGCCCTGGGACTTTGAAGGCAGATCCTGGATTGCTAACAGCGGTTGGCCCATTCGTTATGACGATCTCTTAGAACACTACCGTTCTGCTGCCCAGGACTATGGCTTTGGTGATTTAGAGGCAGAGGCCATCCGGCCTGAGATTATGGCCTTTCGTTCCAAACTATCGGCGGGTGGTTTGAAAATGAGCAGTTTTTATTGGGAGGAAACCCCCACCCGCACAGCCATCCGGTTTGGTGATGAGATGCGGCAATCCCAAAATTTAAAAGTTGTCCTGGGGGCAACGGCCACGGAGCTAAAACTCGATGACGCTTGCCAGCGGGTGTCAGCCGTAGTTTGTCGGTCCCTCGAAGGCCGAGAACGGGTGGTAAAGGGAGATTCCATTGTCTTGGCCACCGGGGCATTTGAAACAGCGCGCCTGTTATTGGCATCTGACCGGCAAATCCCCGGTGGCATTGGTAATACCCATGACCTTGTTGGGCGCTTCTACACCGATCACCCCAAGCACCATACTGGTAAATTACGACCGGGTCCCTTAGCCCAACACTATGCCCACGAGTTGCAATATGCCCCGAAACCAAGATTTTGTGTATGCTTTGCCCTTGATGATGAGACCCAGCGTAAGCAAGAACTGCTGGAACATGTGTTGTATCTACAGCCGATTTATGAAGGGGTGAGAGAGCGTCTAGGACGCATCTTGCGGGGGCGTCCGATCTGTCGAGATGGTAATGGCATTGTCGCCAATTATCGCGTCAAGTTCGTGACTGAGCAGGCTCCACAGCAGGGCAGTCGCGTGAAATTGGCCACGGACTGTGATGTGCTCGGTCAGCGTAAGCTACAGGTGGACTGGTGCTTCACCGATCACGATCGTCGTTCTATGGCAGAGACCCTACAGCTCTTAACCAAACGCTTTGCTGACGTAGGTTTAGGGACGTTTGACTTTGGTGATGATCCGCCCAGCTTAGAAACTATGACAGATGCCGCCCACCAGATGGGGACTACGCGCATGGCCAGTCGCCCTGAGGCAGGTGTGGTTGATCCTAACTGTCGAGTCTTCGGGATGGAGAATCTCTATGTTGCTAGCTCGGCGGTATTTCCCACTGGCCCCTCCTATTCACCTACATTTACCATCTTGGCCCTGGCTCGCCGTTTGGGGCAGCATTTGCTACAAACTACGGCTGTCGGTGTTGGCAGCACTCATTAAGCTAGGGGCAAGTTTGAGTTTTGAGTGTTTAGTTTTGAGTGATAGCTCTCTAGAACAGTAATCGTCGTTGTCGTCATCGTTGTTGTTATGAGTTCCCCTGAATTCTCTATTATTATCCCGACCTATAATCGCCCTGACTGTTTAGAGCAATGTCTGCATAGCCTTGTTCGCTTGGACTATCCAAGGGATTGTTTTGAGATTGTTGTGGTTGACGATGGCAGTCGCATGCCCTTAACTTCAGTGACTGAGAAGTTCTCGTCATTGCTGTCACTGCGCTTGATTCAGCAGCAAAATGCAGGTCCTGCCGCTGCCCGTAATACTGGGGCTGCTGCTGCCCAGGGACATTATCTGGTGTTCACTGATGATGATTGTCAGCCCGCCCCTGACTGGCTTACGGCTCTTGCAGTTGCTTGTAAACAGGTGCCCAATGCTCTGATTGGTGGACGTACCCTGAATGCTCTACCCGATAACCTGTGCGCGACGGCGAGTCAGTTGCTGATTGACTACATTTACGATTATTACAACCCGGGAAAAGGGGAAGCTACATTTTTTGCATCTAATAACTTTGCGATGCCCCGGGATATCTATCAACAGCTCAAGGGCTTTGACACCAGCTTTCCGTTAGCGGCTGGAGAAGATCGAGAATTTTGCGATCGCTGGCGGCACCACGGCTTTTTTATGCACTATGCCCCCGAAATGCAGCTAAAGCATGCCCACAATCTCACCTTAGCGTCCTTTTGGCGGCAACATTTTAACTATGGTCGCGGGGCGTTCCATTTTAACAGAGTTCGCAGTCAGCGTCAGGCCAAACCGATGCAGGTGGAGCCACTGACATTTTATTTTCAACTGCTAACCTATCCGTTCACCAGGGATCAAGGATTGCGCTCTTTTAGTCTCTCAGGACTATTCTTCATATCTCAAGTAGCCAATGTGGTTGGCTTTGCCTGGGAGAAATATAAACAGCGGTCTACCACCTCTACAGTGACAGCAACTTCTTCTTCCTAGAAGAACCCTTACTGGCCAGTGAATAGTTTTGTTTCTCTTCAGTCGCCTCCTTCAAGCTACCAAGTCAGATAACTCAAAGGCTTTGGTCCCCTCAGTTTTCTTGTTTAGCAATTTAGTCAAAAGTAGAGCTGGTCTACTTTCTGATAAAACACTTGCTTGCAGATGCTGAAGTGCGATTCTGACAATCTGTTCAGTGGGGTACCCATGATTAGGCACTGTTCGAAACCAACGAGGAAAGTGTGTCCAAATGTGCTCAGGAAGTTCTAAAGAGAGTACCTGGAGTACGCCCAAGGCAATGACATTGAGATTAACAAAGCGCTCAAAAGCTTCTACCTTCTGCCGGATTTTTATCCGCTCAGCCCAATGGTAGTGGGTCATCTCAAAGGTTTCTGGCCACCGTGACGTTGGGTCCATTAGCTTGAGCCAAAATTGATAGGCAAAGCCGCCTAATAGAAGGACTAAAGTGCGAAAAGTAACCTCAATCTTAAACCGCCATCCATAGGCTTCAATAACCTCGGCTCCCGTGAGATTGATATCACTAGAGAGTAGAATTATCCGTTTGCCACCGGGTAATTGAGTTAAGACAAACAGAACCAGTTCATCGGGAGCATCCCAGTGAAATCGGAATTCCTGATAGTGGACGGTAACGGTCTCGCCATAGAGCCGTACGGAGGTCTTCAAACAGCTCTCAATCGGTGCAAATAAGTCGTTGAGTTTAATCTTGCCGCCCCATTGGCGAGACCGACCTGGCCCATGCTTACCTGGACGAGGGCAGAAGAGTGCACGCGCAACGGTGGTGCTTCGGGCGCGGCTAATTAGGTGGATGCCGTTCTCTCGAAAGGGTTTTAATACTTTGACAGAGGCATAGTAAGCATCCAGTAGCCCATAACTCCCCTTGACCATGTGTCTAACACACAACGACGCCATCTTCTCAACTAACGTAGCAGAGGTATCTCCTGCAACCGGGGGAATCCCATCATGCAGTTTCAAGATCATGGGGGTAGCAAACAGCACCTTCCCCGTCCCCAAAAGCATGCCAAGGGCACTGAAGTAGTGACCTCGTATCCACGGCGGTTTGCTTACATTCTCCGAGTCTTGATGCAGTGCCTTAACACCCGGCATCTTACACCCCTCTTTGCTCACCTTGATTCCATCGCCGACATACACTAACTGGCCGCGTAACTGGTGGCGATGAGAATGAGTCTTGAGCCAACACCCCCAGCGATAGCACAGCCCATCAATACTAAACGCACTGGAATGAAACCAGTGCAGAGCCTGATGATAATAGCCTTCGCTCAGACCAATCCCATTGACATAGCTGGTTACCCCAGCCGGTTGAGTCGTCAAGAGTACTCCCCATAGCAGCAAGACAAACCACTCGAAACTAGCGTCACGGCTAAAGACCGGACGTAATGTTACAACTATTTGCTCTACACGCTCATATAACCCCATAATAAAACCGGCTGATTGGTATGATTTCAGCCAGTTTCGGACATTCCTTGCCAGTTGGCTACAGGGATGTTCTTTTTCTAGAAACTCTCATCTAGTGGAGATTAACTTCGCACTGTCCAGAACCCTTACTCTGCCGGTATAAATCCCCCTCGCAGACCACGAGCTGGATTGCGTAAGCGAATATTAAGCTCATTGTAAGTGCAAGGGATGGGCGCATCCCAACATTTAATGCTGTTGTCATTCGCTGGTTTTACATATTGAACGTCATAGGATTGCCTTGCCTGTAAACCGGTACTCGGCATCTTTGGTGGCAGTAGCAAACGAGCTTGGATCGCTGGCTTAAATAGAATTAGAGCTGCAATCAATCCTAAGCCTACAAACAAGGCTTGGGGCAAATATTTGCGGATGTTAAACCCTGAGAAATCTAGCTGCCACTTAGATTTGGCAATATAGGCGGTGCTCAGCACAGCCGTGCCGATGGCTGGAATCGTTACAAAATAACCCAAACCAAAGCGTACCATTGGGGCACGCACCATGACGAATACCATGCCGATGACGCTGCAGCACAACAGCCATGGGGTACCATAAATCTTCTGTTTGCGCGCTAACACGAAGGTGGGTAATGCCAGAACCGCTGACAGTACCATGAGTATCAGCATGACAATATTAAAGTGGGAGAATTTTAGCCACTCCCATAGCTGCCATAGAAAACGGCTGGGGCCAGGGGGAATATCTCCAAAGTTATGCTCCCAAAAGGTAATCACCTCTACCGCTTTGTCGATGACTTCTGTGGGTACCCGCCAGGGTACATTTACACACAGCATAGAAGACGGGTAAAGAGGACATCCTGAAGTCACAATGCTGACTACTATGAGCGGCGTTAAAAGTAGCAACGAGAGCACACATCCAATCAATAAACGCCGAAAATTTGGGAATTGCCGCTGCCAATAAAACAGCAGTGCAACGGGCAAGAGCGGCAGTGCCGATAGTTTAATGGCTATTGCACCCAAGGCAAGGAATAACGGAATGAGAGAGGCATTCCAAGGATTGGCATCTGTTATTTTCCCAGAGGGCTGAGGTCGGTTCACCACTGCTAGAATGCTCCAGGCCATAATGCCAGAGAGAAATATGACCGGAATGTCGGGTGAAGAGGAGATGAGAATGGTTTCTAAAAATGGACTCAGGATCATGGCTGGTAGGACTAGCCCCAGAAAAATCACCATAAACTTGTCGGTGATTCTTGCCTTGCCCATGAACCAACGCCCCAAAGAAAGAAACCCATGGCAGGTAATGATCAAAAACACCCAGCCATTAGCCACAGCGGTGACGCGAGATGCCACAGACTCCAGGGTTAAGGGGGCAGCTAGGGCAAACCATGAGGACGTGAAACCAAGATTGTTTAACACTAGGGCCAGGCCAGGGACGGTGCCAAACTTGGATAACCAGCGAACCGCTCCAAAATGATAGAGCCCTGTATCAAACCAGGTCACCTTTGTTGTCATGTAGATGGCTATCAGAACGGTCCAGCCCATGACAGCTGAAACCATAGCTGGCGATCTGGCTTGCCAGAGGTGATAAATTTCGGCCCTGATGGCGGGCCAACAGAGTAGCGGTAGACCCACTCCCATTGCAACGGCTAAACCAGCGATGGGAGAAAGTGGTAGCGCTAGTGAGATTAAAAGTAGGCCATTGGCTAATAAAACAAGCCCTAACCAAAAGGCTGCCATAATGCGATCATCGATGCGATCAAAACAATCTGCTCGTAATCCGATAATGATCGCGATGCCAATAAGCCAACTGATAACGGATAAAATGCCCCATGCCGCAATAAAGTAGATCACAGTTCTACTTGGCCTCTCTATTAATCTTTTGCCTACAGAAAACCTTGTGCGTTGTCTAAATTATGCTAAACAGACGGCATGATTTTCAAAATACTCGTTCTCTTTATGGAAACGCCACTCATGTTAGCGCGTAAATATGTTTAATCTTAACATGTACGAAAGTGCATAATTAAGAACTCAGAACGAATATAAGAAGAGATGGCTATGATTGTGATTTTAAAAAAAATCTCATAATGTCTTCTAAGAAATGACAATGGGACTGAAGACCTATAGGGAAAATTCTATCGAAATAATGCCTTTTTAAATTCTACGGCCCAGAAAATGACTGTGCCTAGGAGAAGTGCGATCGCAAATTCCTGTCCATTCAAAGCTACGGTTGAGAAAAAGACCTGGCATACGGGCACATAAATTACCACCAGCTGTAGGCAGAAGGTGACAATCACTGCCCCTAAAAGTTTTGTATTGGATAGTAGACCAATTCGAAACAGAGACTCTGATGAAGAACGCACTCCCTCTGACAGGGCAATGCGAGAAAATGCCAGGGTTGTAAATACCATGGTTTGCCAGGCAGGGTTGCCGCTACTTTGGTAGTCATAGGCAACGAGAATTAAAATCAGACCCAAGAATAAACCAATCCATAGGATATCCGTTCCCATGCCTCGGCTAAAAATACTTTCATTGGGATGGTAGGGCGGTCTTTCCATGACGCGTTGTTCCGCTGGTTCAAAACTCAGCGCCAGGGCTAATAAACCATCGGCAATTAAGTTGATCCATAAAATCTGGATGGGCACCAACGGAATCGGCATCCCCAAGAATGGTGCTAAAAACAACAACCATAACTGGCCCACATTCCCTGCCAGCGTGTACTTGATAAACTTGCGAATATTGTCATAGATCACCCGCCCTTCCCTGACCGCAGCAACAATGGAGGCAAAGTTGTCGTCTTGTAGCACAATGTCTGCGGCTTCTTTAGCGACGTCGGTGCCGGTGATACCCATGGCGACACCAATGTCGGCCTGTTTTAGGGCCGGAGCGTCGTTGACACCATCGCCCGTCATGGCAACAATGTGACCGCGTCGCTGTAGAGCTTGAACAATTTTCAGCTTGTCTTCTGGTGTGACCCGTGCATAGACCCCGATCTTGGTGACGACGGTCTCCAATTCATCGACGGGCATTTTGCTGAGGTCCTGGCCTGTGAGTAGGGGATTGCTGCCAATGCCTAAGTTCTGGGCAATGTGTTTGGCCGTTAAGGGGTGATCGCCGGTAATCATCACCACCTGGATACCAGCGGTTTGGCAGAGGCCAATGGCATCCTTAACCTCTGGACGGGCAGGATCCATCAGACCCATCATGCCGAGAAATACCAGCTGATGCTCCAGTTTTTCTGGAGCACTGGCCAAGGGACGGAAGGCCAGTCCCAGCACCCGCAACCCCTGATTGGCTAGATGATCATGGGCACTGCAAATTTGCAGGCGCAGATCGTCTGTGAGGGGTTGTACCTGATCATCAACCCACACCCGATCTAGGGTGGGTATGAGGCTGTGGAGTGCTCCTTTACTAAAAACAACGGTATTGGTATTACTGGGGGCTACCTGCTGCCATGTCTGTTGTAGGAAGGTTGGCAACGGTTGTTCACAGCGGTGGTAGGTGGTCATGCGCTTGCGGTCTGAGTCAAAGGGGACCTCGTCGATGCGGGGCCACAGCTGATCGAGCTTGCGTTTGGGTAATCCCAATTGAGCGGCAGCTGTGATTAGGGCAGCTTCAGTGGGGTCGCCAATGGCTTGGTCATTATCTAAAGAGGCGTCATTACATAGGGCACCGCTCAGCAATAACAGACTCAGGGACGGATTATTCAGGGCATCCTCCAGTGCCACTGGTTTGCCAGCCATGTCCAATACGGTGACCGTCATGCGGTTTGCCGTGAGGGTACCGGTTTTGTCAGAACAAATTGTTGTTACCGAACCCAACGTTTCGACCGCTGGTAAATGGCGAATCAGTGCTTGGCGCTTGAGCATACGCTCTGCCCCTAGGGCCAGGGCAATGGTGACGACCGCTGGCAGTCCTTCGGGCACAGCGGCTACGGCAATGCTAACGGCGGTGATCAGCATTTGCCGTAGCGGTTCTCCCTGGATAAAGCCCATGGTGGCAATCACCAGGGAAATGGCAATGGCTCCTGCACCGAGAACCTTGCCAAGCTGGGCCAAACGTTTTTGTAGAGGTGTGGCCTCCACATCAACTGACTGCAGCATCCGGGCAATGTGGCCAATCTCAGTCTCCATACCGGTTTCGGTCACCACAAAAGTACCGCGACCACGGGTGATGGTGGTACTGTGGTAAACCATGTTGCAGCGGTCACCGAGGGGTTGTTCCTCCGTCAACACAGCGGATGCCTGTTTGTCTACGGGGGCACTCTCACCCGTCAGGGTCGCTTCTTGCACCTGGAGGTTCACTGTTTCCACTAAGCGTCCATCGGCAGGAACAACGTTGCCAGTTTCTAGAAGCACTAAGTCGCCGCGTACAACAGAGGCCATGGAGCATTCCTGGATCTGACCATCCCGTTTGACACGCACTGTTGGTACGGCTAGCTTTTTGAGGGCAGCCAGGGCGCGTTCGGCCTTGCGTTCTTGGCGAAATCCTAAGGTTGCATTAAAAATGACGATGGCGAGAATTGCGATCGCATCGCGTAAATCCCCCACTATTCCAGAAATAACTGCTGCCACAATCAACATCACCACCAGGGGTTCACTGATCTGACCCCACAGTACCTGCCAGGGAGATTTACCCTTGGCCGCCATGAGCTCATTCGGACCATCTCGCAACAACCGCTGTTGAGCTGTTGCAGTGGTTAATCCGTCCTCTAGATCGCTGTTAATCTGCCGTGCCACGACATCGGCTTCCAGTTGATACCAGTGACTCACAGTTACCTATGTGGTGAGTGGTGAATGGTGAGTGGTGAGGGATAAACAACAATCTCTCACCATATAAAAATCGATTTAACGATTTTTGCCCGCCAGACTTCCAGTGTAGCTCTCTGACAGATAAAGGTTTTATACTCTTAACAGAGAATACTAAAGGTGAAAATCATTAACGGCCTGGTTGATTTTTGGGGTGACTTTATCGGTTGAACCCAGACCGTTAGGGTATCTTGTAGCTAGATTTATTGTCTAAATCAATAATGGCAAAAAACTGCGGCAAAAGAAGATTTTTGCCGCAGTTATAGTCTGTATCTAAATATGCTAGAGCACTAATTAAGCTTGCGAAAGATAACATTCTGCTAAGTTGCAAGCTTCATTAACCCTGCCTAGTCTTGATACAACAGGATCGATTGATCAGGCTCAATGACAACGACGCTAGGTGCTGTGACGTTGCCCACAACAACCCCCGCTGCGGCACCCCCTAAAATCTCTAGGAAGTCAATATCCCCAAGGATTTCACCCACAATCAATCCCCCTGCTGCACCGATGGCTGCATCTTCGATAATGTCGCCAACGTCAGTTTGGCGTGGGTCTTTGCGATCGGCGAGAGTTTCAGATGTGGCATCAATGTCAAAGATGCGGTCTCCTACCTCGGCAGACGTTGCCACATAGCGGAGTCCGCCATCCACTGGCTCAAACTGCCCTCGAATAATACTGCCTTCTGGCAAGAAGCGATCGCCAATGGACGTGCGGTCTTCTAATACGAGGTTGTATTCATGGACTTCATCTTTATTTAGGTAAAGTGTTTCGTCGCTACTAACGGTAGTGTTCAGGGTTTGCTCGGTCTGGGCGACAATAACGGGTTCAGTCTGCTCAACAGTAGTCTCTTGAGCCAGAACCGGACTAATGATGGCACCGAGAGAAATGAGCGCACTCGCAATTGCAACAGCCTTCATGGTGGATACCCCCATTGGTTAACTTGGCCTTTTCTAACACAGTATTTACTACAAAAATGAGCAAGTTATGGAACCCATCTACTTAATCCCTGGGTTGATAAGGGGTAAGGGGGACACATTAACTGTTATGTAACCCATGGCTAATAGCGCCTACTCAAAAAAATGATTTTTAGGCGTCAAATAAGTCATGTAGTCAATACTGGGAACAGATTGATTAAACCAATCTAAACTACAACTAAACAAACGGCTATGACAGTTGAAGTGCTGTCATAGCCGTTTTTTGACAGGTTTATAGAAAGTTGCAAAAGAGCTTATAAAAAGCTTTTATAAGCTTGCTAGAAATCTATTAAGTTGCTCTAGAAAAATAGGATTATAGGCCGCAAGTACGCCTCCTAAAAAACCAAACATATGAGCCTCCCACGACAATGTGGTCTCTTCTGAATCTGGTAGCATGGTCCAAAACTGATCACCATAGAGCAGCATGACGACAAATGCTAATCCAATAGTCATAAGGGTGACTTCTAGATATCCTCGCGCGATTAAATAGCCCAGATATCCGAAAATTAAACCGCTGGCTCCCAGGTGAATGGCAGAACGGCCAAAAATCCAGGTGCCTAAGCCACTTACCAACAAAATCGCCAGGCTGATGGCATAAAAATTGTCGATACCTTGCAGTAGGACGAGCCAACCTAAAATGGCAAAGGGCAGTGTGTTGGCAATCAAATGCCCAGCATTGCGATGGAGGAGAGGGGAAAATACAATACCCAATAGCCCTAACGGTGCACGGGGACGAATGCCCAGTAACCGATTTAAGCCACCTCCTAGGTAGGCAAAATTAACAACACCCACCACCCAAGCCATGATAATGCAGTCCCGCAGGACTTTAGCTTGGGTTTGCCAGTCGATGGGAACAAACATCGAGAGTATAACTGTGCCCAAAATCATGTAGATAAGGACAAGCTGTTGCTTAACCCCGGTCATGACACAAACCTGCTGTTATAAATATTAGATTTTGTGAATCTGAACGAGTAGAAGCACCCTATGGTCGTATCTCAACGGGATGAGATACACCTACGTAGATAGACGGTTGTACTTTACTTTACTTAGATTTTTGTAAAAAATGCACAAAAACTTTGAACGTAAACAAAATTCAACACCCATCGGAGTCTAGGCTTGGCTAGCACATTGGCAATGCACGGAATGCTGCTTTTTGTAGGTGTTTTCAGATACTGGGTATGGCTGAGATTTCCTATGGCGGCCATGCATATCGGCTGCCATAGGATGGGAAAATACTATGGGTCTGGTGCCATTGTTATAGGGTTGCTGGTTGAGAAGTCCGTCAGCTCTTAGGATGGAGTAGGTGACATCGATGTCTGGAACCAGTCTGAATTCACACTTGGAAAAAGGATGAACTTAAAATCGTTGGCGACGGGCTTTGGTGCGGTCTTTGGGGCACTATCAATTATTTTTTTGGGGCTATTGAGTTTTGCGTCTCCTGGCTGGGCGTACATTCAAGATGATGTGGACATGCTGTTAGAGCTGAGGGACTGTCCTGTCTGCATCCTCAATGAGGCTGATCTGTCAGGGGAAGATTTTGCTCGGGTCAACCTCAAAATTGCAGAGCTTTCCGATGCAAATTTAAGCAAGACCAATTTGCAAGAAGCTAATTTGATGCTGACGGCACTACAGGGCGCTGATCTGCGTGAGGCGAATCTTGCGGGTGCTTCTATGAACGGTGCCCGTTTACAGGGCGCTGATCTGCGCGGGGCCGATCTGACGGGGACTGTGCTGACCCAGGCCAATATTGAAGGGGCGAATTTTCAGGGGGCGAATCTTCAGAAGGCGGACCTGACGGCTGCCGTCATTGGTGATGCTGATTGGCGTGGAGCCAATCTCAAGGGCGCAAATCTGCGTGGGGCTACCTGGGCAGAGGCGATTATCTGTGACACGGTGCTACCCGATGGCACCTTGGGCGATCGCAACTGCTAATTCTGGTCTAAATCCTGTCCTCGTCCTCACCCAGCATTGCCGCTATGGTAAACCGGCAGGTCGAGGTCTGAGGACGCCCTGGTTGCACCCCCGCATTGTCCCAGTTGTATCGGTCAAACTATGAGTGAAATCACCCTAAATCTCATCGCCGTCTCGGTTTTTTCGGTGACGATGTTAATTTTGCTAGGTCCATTACTGGCGATTTCGCCGGAGGGGCTAGCCACAGTTACGGCGACTCTATTGGGTTTGATCACCATTGATCAGTTGGGTTGGCAAGGGCGCGGTGGTCGTCTGCTGGTGGATTGGCTGTCACAGCGGTCGCCGGAATATTGCGATCGCATTGTCCGCCACGAAGCAGGCCACTTTTTAACCGCCTATCTGTTGGGCATTCCCATTGATGCCTACACCCTGACAGCCTGGGAAACCCTGCGTTCCGGAGTTGATGGCAGTGGCGGCGTGATTTTCAAAACCGACGGCATCGACCGAGCGGTGGAGAACGGCAAAATCAGCCAGCAAGAAATCGATCGCTACTGCACCGTTTGGATGGCCGGCATTGCCGCCGAAGAAATCGCCTATGGTACCGCCCAAGGTGGTCGGGACGATCGGCTGAAACTAAATGTATTGTGGCGGCAAATAAATCGCCCCTTAGCGGAAGTGCCCCTAAAGCAGCGCTGGTCCATGCTCCAGGCCAAAAACCTCATTGAAAAAGAATCTGATGCCTACGGGGCCTTGATCGATGCCATGGCCGAGCGTCGTCCCGTAAACGAGTGTTGCGAGCTGATTGAGCAGCATCTGCAATCGGCAGAGGTCTAACCCCTCGTTCTACGGAACACATCCATTCGTTAATGAATACCTACAAAACCATTGCCGTTTCATCAAACTTGATGCAACATCGGTCAGAATAGTAAAGCCTGGTATCAACTTGAGCCGAAAAGCCTGATTAGGTGAGAAATCAGAATCTAGGAGTTAGAAGTCAGGGTGAACTGGCTCCTAACGACTTTCCTTAGGATATCTTTCACCTTTAAGTTGTTAACCCCTTATCCACGCAAACCTAAGTCCGCCAAGCGCGCCTGTTAAAAAAATGTCTACGTCAAAGCCTGGGTTAAAAAAATCAGTTACCACTGGCGCTGGGATTCGCCAGGCCTTTCTCAAGTTTTACGAAGCGAAAGGTCATAAGATCCTGCCCAGTGCGTCACTGGTGCCCGAAGATCCCACGGTTTTGTTGACCATTGCCGGTATGCTGCCCTTTAAACCCATTTTTCTGGGCCAGCGCCAGGCACCCGTAGACCGAGCTACCACGTCTCAGAAATGTATTCGCACCAACGACATTGAGAACGTAGGCCGCACCGCCCGCCACCACACCTTCTTTGAAATGCTGGGCAACTTTAGCTTTGGCGATTATTTCAAAGAGCAGGCCGTGGCTTGGGCTTGGGAACTTTCCACTGAAGTCTTTAAACTCGCCCCTCAGAACTTGGTGGTCAGTGTCTTTCGCGAAGATGACGAGGCCTATGCCATCTGGCGCGACCAGGTCGGTGTGCCTGAAAAACGTATCATCCGCATGGGTGAAGAGGATAATTTCTGGAAGTCGGGGCCTACAGGTCCCTGTGGCCCCTGTTCTGAAATTTACTATGACTTCCACCCTGAAAAAGGGGATGATGACATTGATCTCGAAGACGATACCCGGTTTATCGAGTTCTACAACCTGGTATTTATGCAGTACAACCGGGATGCCGAAGGCAACCTGACGCCGCTACAGGCCCAGAACATCGACACCGGCATGGGGCTAGAGCGCATGGCCCAAATCCTTCAGAAGAAGCCCAATAATTACGAAACGGATCTAATTTTTCCGATTATTCAGACGGCTGCAGACATCGCTAAGGTGGACTACTTCAAGCAGGATGAGTCTGCCAAGGTCTCGCTGAAGGTGATTGGTGACCATGTGCGGTCCGTGGTGCATATGATTTCCGATGGCATTACCGCATCCAACGTGGGTCGGGGCTATATTCTGCGCCGCTTGATCCGTCGTGTGGTGCGCCATGGTCGCCTGCTGGGTATCGAAGGTGCCTTTATCAATGAAGTGGCGGAGAGTGCGATCGCACTTTGTGAGTCCGCCTATCCTGACCTGCGGGAGCGAGAAGACATCATCAAAGCTGAGCTACAGCGTGAAGAAGACCAGTTCCTCAAAACCCTGGAGCGGGGTGAAAAGCTACTGGCTGAAATCCTTGAGCGTAAGCCCAAGCAGATTTCTGGTGCAGAGGCCTTTAAGCTGTTTGACACCTTTGGCTTCCCCCTGGAATTGACCCAAGAAATTGCCGAAGAGAATGGCCTAATCGTCGATGTAAAAGGGTTCGAAATAGAAATGGCAGCCCAGCGGGAGCGCTCTAAGAGTGCCCATGAAACCATTGACCTGCTGGCCCAGGGCAACCTCAGCGAGTTGGGCATCGATTCTACTGACTTTCTGGGTTATACCGATGCCACTAGCCAAAGTACGGTTAGGGCCATTTTAGTCAATGGTGAAACGGTGGAAACCTCAGAAGCGGGGACTGAAGTGCAACTGGTGCTGGATCAGACTCCCTTCTACGCCGAGTCCGGTGGTCAAATTGGCGATCGCGGTTTTCTGGCTGGCGATACCCTGGTGGTACGCATTGAGGATGTGCAAAAGGACAATACCCTGTATATCCATCTAGGTCGAGTGGAGCGTGGCACCCTGAAGGTGGGCGATAGCGTTAGTGCTCAGATTGATCGCGCCTGCCGTCGTCGTGCCCAGGCCAACCATACCGCCACCCATCTACTACAGGCTGCCCTGAAAAAGCTAGTGGACGATAGCATTTCCCAGGCGGGTTCACTGGTGAGCTTTGACCGCTTGCGGTTTGACTTTAACTGCCCCCGTGCTTTGACGGCTGCTGAGGTGCAGCAGGTAGAGGCCCAGGTGAACACCTGGATTGCTGAGGCCCATGGTGCCCAGGTGGACGTCATGCCCATTGACGATGCCAAGGCTAAGGGGGCGACCGCTATGTTTGGCGAAAAATATGGCGATGAGGTGCGCGTTGTCGATTTTCCTGGTGTATCCATGGAGCTGTGCGGCGGCACCCATGTGGGCAATACAGCTGAGATCGGTGTGTTTAAGATTATTGCCGAATCAGGGATTGCCGCTGGCGTGCGACGCATTGAGGCCGTGGCTGGTCCGGCGGTGCTGGAATACTTAAACGTGCGCGATCAGATTGTGAAGGATCTGAGCGATCGGTTTAAGGCCAAGCCTGAGGACCTGGTGGACCGAATTACTAACCTACAGAGTGAGCTTAAGGCCACACAGAAAACCGTTGATGGCCTTAAGTCTGAGTTAGCGTTACTGAAGTCTGATCAGCTGTCAGACCAAGCAGAAACCCTGGGTGACTTCCAGGTGCTGGTGGCCAACATGGGCGAAGTGGATGCAGATTCTCTGAAGACTGCGGCTGAGCGTTTGTTACAGAAGCTAGGCGATGGTGCTGTGGTGTTGGGGTCTATCCCCGCTGAGGGCAAGGTGAGTCTGGTGGCAACCTTTAGTAAGCCTGTCATGGATAAAGGTTTGAAGGCTGGTAAATTTATCGGCGGTATTGCCAAGATTACCGGCGGTGGCGGTGGTGGTCGGCCAAACTTTGCCCAGGCGGGCGGTCGCGATGCATCGAAATTGCCCGAGGCATTGGATGCTGCGAAGCATCAGTTGGCAGAGGCTTTGGGGTAGGGGGCAAAATGTAGGGGCATACCCTTGTGGTTGCCCTGCTGCTGCATTTAATGCCACCTATTCTCCGGTGGGCCGTGCCCATCCTACGATTTATGCATCTTCCCCCTGATGAAGAATCTCGTCTGACTATCAACATCGTGCCGATGATCGATGTGGTCTTTGCGATTCTGGCGTTTTTTATTCTCTCTACGCTGTACCTGACACGGGCGGAGGGTTTGCCGGTGACGCTACCCACAGCAACCACTTCGGTCAGTCAAGATGAGGCCGCGCTGATCCTAACGATTACGGCAGAGGGGGCATTGTTTTTGGGGGATGAGCCAGTGACGCTAGAGGCCTTGCCGGCTGATGTGCAGGCGCTAATTGCACCGGGGCAGCCTGCCATGGTGACCATCCGGGCCGATGCGGCGACGCCCCATGGTCAGGTGGTGGCGGTGATGGATCGGATTCGGAATTTGGCAGGTGTACGGTTGGGGATTGCGACGCAGCAACCGTGATATTGATTTTGAAGGATTCATTTTGACTTGGACGGTGGGCTATGCCCACCATCTGGATATTATTATTCCTCTGCTGTTAACAATGCCTTGAAGAGATTGATAAACGGTTGTCCTGAGGTTTCCTCTTGGTTTTCAATGGTGACGATGGTTAGCTGTTGTTCTGGCAGAAAGTACATAAAGCTGCCAGCGCCTGGAAAACCACCATTGTGACCCAGCAGGGGACCGCCAGGGGTATCGCGTAGTTCCAGACCGAGCCCATAGCGATCGCGATCGCCTTCCTCAACCACGAGACTCTCCTGCTGCATTAGATTAAAGGCGTTAGGGGTTAACAGTTCGCCATTGTGCAGGGCTTCAGAAAAGCGGGCCAGGTCTGCCACCGATGAAATGACACCCCCTTCGCCAAAGCCCTGGGCAGTGGGATGAAAGAAGACGGGAACAAGTTGTGATTCTGCCGATGGGTCGATTTCTTGGATGTCAACATACCCGCGCAGCACGTTATCGGTCATTTCATTGTCATAGACCACCGAGGATGCATCCATGCCCAGGGGCTCAAAGAGACGCGATCGCAATTGTCCCCCTAAGCTATCACTGGTAGCTGCCTCAATAATTAGCCCCAACAGCGTATAGTTTGTGTTGCTATAGCTGTAGCGTTCCCCTGGTGTAAAGTTGCCAGGTTCTCCATAGGCCAACTGCAAAAAATCTTCCGGTTGCCAAATGTGATGAGGATCTGACAATATTGCCGCTGCAAAATCATCATCTAAAAAATCTGGAATACCGCTGCTGTGGTTAAGCAACTGGCGCAGGGTGATAGTCTCGCTGTGTTCAATTTTGCCGATGGTGTTGGGCAGCCACTGGCCGAGGGTATCATCCAGGCTGAGTTTGCCTTCCTGCATCAGTTGCAAGGTGATAACGGCCACCATCGGTTTGGTAATGCTGCCGATGTCCATGGCGGCATCCGCAGGCATCGGGGTGCCATTTTCCAGGTTGGCAAGACCAGCTGCGCCATTCCAAACCGAGCCGTCCCCTGTGATGATGTGCAGGTTTGCACCGGGGGCTTCGCTGGATTCCAGGGCCGCTTGCAGGGTGGCAATCAGACTGGCATCGCCAAATTCAAAGTTGTTGGCCTTGAGCTGATGGGGGTGAATATTGTGGAGTTTTACCAGTTGCTGGTCCTGGTGGGAAATAATTGTATGGTGGCCCTGGCGGTCAAAGCTAAGATTGTCGTAGGTAAGCCCTAATTGGGTAAATTTAATGCGATCGCGACCCCTTTGAAAATCTCGGATGCGGGTGATGCCGTTGGTCCCGGAGCCGATCCAAAATTCATCAGCCCCGGCCCCGCCCACGAGTACATCACCACCATCGCGATCAATTAAGCGATCGCGACCATCTCCGCCAAACAGGCGGTCTTGCCCGGTGCCACCGTCGAGCTGATCGTCACCGAGACCACCGCGCATGCGATCGCGACCCGCTTGCCCAAATAGGCGATCATTTCCCTGGCCCCCCAGCAAGACATCGTCGCCACTGCCGCCGATAAGCTGGTCATGTCCCGCTTCTCCCAGCAGTCGATCATTGTCTGCTCCACCGTGGAGATAATCATCCCCCTGGCCCCCCAGCAGTCGATCGTGACCGGCGTTACCCAACAGGTGATCCTCACCGGCTTTACCCTGAATGATGTCATTATTCGCGGTGCCTACCAGGTTGTCGTTTTTAACGGTGCCCTTAATGCGATGGATCTGTTTAGGGTTGGCCGTCAAACTAGGGGCAGCTTCATGGTTAATTTCATGGGCAACCATGGGGCTATAGAGGGCAAGCGGTATGGAGGGGTGGGGGATGGGGGTAATGCTGTTATGGGCTGTTGAGGGGAGTAGGTCAGCACCGACTACAACCGGAGGTGTAACAGTCTGAGATGTTTCAGGGATAAACATAATGAACTTGCGGCATGTGTGATTGTTAGTTTGGCAATGACAAGACCGCTTTCACATCATGCGATTGGGTCACCCAATCAGGTGATCCGTAGTTGTAGGCGCGTTATTTTTTGGAGACCTGGGGTCGGATTGTTGTGGGGATATGGACCCTATAGGATTGGGTATTGTAGCGTAGCTGTGGGATAGGTGAATTATTCGGAACTGTTGGACAACAGATTTTTTAGAATGGTTTGGGTGAGGGGATGCTCGAAAAGTTGTTGTGTTTGGTTTGTTTCAACTATCTTTTGTAAGAAACTAACAAAGTTTTTTATAAAGATTGTTGTGTGTGGATGGTCTTGACCTAAAACATTTTGGGCAATGATCAAAGCTCGAACATACATCTTTTCGGCTTCACTATAACGTTCCATTTGTCCATAAAAGTAAGCAAAATTATGCAAGCTTATTGCGGTGGAGGGATGATCAGGACCGAGTTGGGCTTCGCTGATTTCTAAGGATCTTGTATAGAGTGGTTCGGCGTCGGTGTAGCGGCCCATAGAGTCGTACAGCCCAGCCAGATTATTCAGACTCGTGGCGGTGGCGGGATGATCAGGACCGAGTTGGGCTTCGCGGATTTCTAAGGATCGCGCATAGAGCGGTTCGGCGTCGGTGTAGCGGCCCATAGATCGATACAGCCCAGCCAGATTATTCAAACTCGTGGCGGTGGCGGGATGATCGGAGCCAAGTCGCTCTTCGGCTATTTTCAGACAAGATTGATACCAATGTTGTACCTCTGACCATAGACTCTGACTTTGGTAAAACCGACCCAGACTCACAAATGGCCACAGACTATCTGTACCGTCTTCAATAACATGACTCAGTTCCCGAGCTATCAGTTCCATATGGGGAACCACTTCACTCAATGCCTGCCGTGAGCTGACAGTGACAGTCTGCTGTGTTAGCTGAGCAAAATTAACTAGCGAGTTGGCCACGCCTTTTTGCAATGCATACGTTTGAGTACTGAGTTCAGTTTCTAACATATCCACCGTAAATTCACGGATTAACTGATGCAATTGATAACTTCCATCTTCATTCCCTTGTAACAAATTGCGCTGTACCAATACCTCTTCCAGCGCCTCTTCCAAATCTTCCTCATCCCACTCCGGCAGTGCCCCCGCAATCAACCCCTGGGGTATGGGCGCTGCTGCAAAAATACTCAATACCCCCATCAGTGTTTTTGCCTCAGCTTTCAAATCTTGCCAGCTCAGCTCAAACGCCGCTTTGATAGGTTCTTCATACTCTTCTAGTTGGTCATAGGCCACTTCTGCCGATGCCTGTTTTAGGGCCTTAGTCTCTAAACGTTTCCGGTGCAGTCTCTCTTGCAACTTGGCAAATGTAATCGTTGGGTGCAGTGCCAGATATCGAGCCACTAGCTCCACCCCCAATGGCAACCGTCCTACCCACTCACATAATTCTTCTGCCTCAGGTTGTTGTGCCCTAACCCGGTCTTCGTCACCCATTAGCTGCACCATCAAAGCTATCGCCTCACCCAGCGGCAATAGCCCCAAGTCCAACCGCTCCACCGGCCTACCAAACCGCCGTCGCGGCGTCATCAACACCCGAAAGCTAGCATCTTCCGCGGGCAAAAAATCTCTTATATCCCTATACTGTGGCACATCATCCAGCAACAACAGTCTTGGCCCTGGATATTGGCGACACCAACGCTCATAACACCATTGCGCCCGCGCCCCATCATCCGTCAAACCATCCGGCAACTGCCAGCCAAAAATTGTTGCCGCATTCACCAACTGCGTCACCAACCCCTGGCCTCGCACCTTAAAATACCAGCGCCCACCCGGATACTGATCTTTCGCCTCCCGCACATATTGTTGCGCCAGTGCAGTTTTACCAATGCCGCCCATGCCAGACACAGCCGTAATCGCCACCTGGTCAGAGCCTTTCAGCTTTTGCGAAAGTTGTTGCAGCTCAGCACGTCGCCCGACAAACTCTCGGGCGACTAAGTTCTCAAGACCAAAATCTGGGGTAGTTTTCCTTGGCGGTTCCCGTCCCGGCGGCTGTAGCTAAGTGTTGTTGTAGGTAATATTGATGGGGCTATCCTTTGCCTGGATTACCGGCGCTTGGGCATCATTCACCTGTAATCCCTGACTGCCTATCACCTGTTGCACATTGCGGGCACTGATGTCCTGATTCTCAAATATAACCTGGTGAATCTCACCAGCCATTTGCTTAACACTGTTGGCAAAGGCATCATCACTGGCAATTTCCTGGTCGATATAGTCTTTGAGAACTTTAATATCTGTTTCAGAACCTTCAGCCGCCGCTTCTAATCGTTGATCGATTCCTTTTCCTTTGAAACAGCGCTGCCAAACCAAATTACCCAGCTGTAGGATCTTTTCATTGGCTTTCTCAACCACGGTACTGCCCAACTTCGTAGCGGTTTCTTCAAGCTTTTGTCCAGCACCGTCAAAGAACTTATCGAGGACGATTTTGGCTAAGGCAGTGGCAGCGGTTAGGGAAAGCGCTTCGAGCATAAGGCATTTACAGATAGTGATGGCACCTACGTTTTAGCAATTCTGATTGATATTTGTCAGGTACCTGCAAGGGGGATTGTTGGGGTGATTGACTGTCCTCCCCTTACCAAGGGGAGGTGCCGCAGGCGGAGGGGTCTCGATCATTAGCGCTAGTTATCGATCACCCCTCCCTGACGGTTCCCCTTACCAAGGGGAACCCTGGGATTGTCGGCTTTAAGCAATTATTTGATGACTGTCCTCCCCTTACCAAGGGGAGGTGCCGCAGGCGGAGGGGTCTCGATCGCTAGCGCTAGTTGTCGATCACCCCTCCCTGACGGTTCCCCTTACCAAGGGGAACCCTGGGATTGTCGGCTTTAAGCAATTAGTTTGATGACCAAGATCTACAACAAAAACTCTCAAAAGCTGAATCGCCAGAATTTACGTCGTCAAATGCCGAAGGCAGAGGTCATTTTGTGGATTAGACTTCGCCGCAGACAGATAGCAGGTGTCAAATTTCGTAGGCAATACAGTGTTGCTCGCTTTGTTCTAGATTTTTACTGTCCTGAACTGAAACTAGCCATTGAAATTGATGGTCCTACTCATTACAGTGCTGAAGCAAAGGACTATGATCGGTTTCGACAGAGAAGTATCGAAGGATTAGATATTCAGTTTCTACGCTTCACGAACCGAGATATTTACCAAAATATTGACGGCGTAATACGTACTATTTTGCAAAAGGTTCTTGCTCTCCAAACTTAACTGGCGCGAATGCTAAACATCAATGGTGACCATCCTCCCCTTCCCAAGGGGAGGTGCCGTAGGCGGAGGGGTCTCGATCATTAGCGTTATCGATCACCCCTCCCTGAGGGTTCCCCTTATCAAAGCTACCGTGTACACACATCTCGAAAGGGAGTTCACAATCCTGCATTACCCCCCTTGGTAAGGGGGGTAACTCCGGTTCTCCCCCTTACCAAGGGGGAGTTAGAGGGGGTTAGACAACCGTAAACGCTAATTTCCAATACTTGTGTGTACACGGTAGCCTTACCAAGGGGAACCAGTTTATTCTTCACCCCCACCCCTTTGCTACAAATATTTTCACTCTGAGCAACGAATTTTATCCGTCGCCTAAGCTGATACCCAATCACACTGACAGGGTCGCATGTATCAGCTACTAGAACTGGTTCACTTCATTTTGCTGCACATTATGCAATGGCTGCAGCCATACCTGGGACCCATTTGCTTTGTCCTTGCCTGGTCCGTCGTTATCCTGGGTCTCTGGCAAATGATTGCCGCCACCCGTGATAGCGTGCAGCGCGCCCAGACAATGCACCGTATTCCCTGCCCTGACTGTGCATTCTTTACCAATCAAGCCGTCCTCAAGTGCTCGCTCCATCCCACCACCGCACTGTCAGAAGACGCCATCGACTGCTCCGATTATGAAGCCTCTAATCCTACAGTTGCAGCCTATCAACGCCTCAAAACATCCGACTGACCTGCACCAATACCCAATACCCAATAACTCCCACCCCCAATCTGCTAGTGCAAACCTCCACACCTTGATGCCTAGTACGAGTACATTAAATTTGGCTGAATTTACGGATGCCTTTATGGGTTCGTCAACCTAAACCAAATATTCTGTAGTAAGTCTGTCTTTTTGACTTGCCCATAGCCAATTCAGGGCAATCTGAGCAGAAGAGCTGGCAGTAATGCTGGTTGAGTGTTTCTTGATAAGTTGATCGCTGAGTGATTTCTAGGATATCGCGATGATTTCGATTTTTATTTTGACTCACAATGAAGAACGAGACATTGCCGCATGCATAGAGTCAGCTCTGGTCTCGGATGATGTCATTGTGGTCGACTCGATTAGTTGCGATCGCACCCTAGAAATCGCTCAGCGTTATCCTGTTCGTACGGTGCAGCATGCCTTCGAAAGCCATGGCAAACAACGCACCTGGATGCTGCGCAATGTCCCCACCAAGCACCCATGGGTCTACATTCTAGAAGCCGATGAACGCATGACGCCAGAGCTGTTCAACGAATGTATCGCCGCCGCCCAGTCTGGCCAGCATGTGGGCTATTATGCCGCCGAGCGCGTCATGTTCATGGACCACTGGATTCGCCACAGCACCCAGTATCCCCGCTACCAGCTACGGCTGCTCGACAAGCAGCACGTATGGTTCGACGACTACGGCCACACCGAACGCGAAGTGTGTGAGGGGTCCACCGATTTTCTTCAGGCCACCTACCCCCATTACACCTGTAGCAAAGGCTTTGACCGCTGGATTGAAAAGCATAACCGCTATTCCAGTGACGAAGCTGCCGAAACCATTAAGCAACTATCGGACCATGGCGTAGACTGGCGTGCCCTATTCCTGGGCCGTTCCGAAGTAGAACGCCGTCGCGCCCTGAAGGACCTGTCCCTGCGTTTGCCCCTACGCCCGTTGGTGCGGTTTATCTACATGTACTTTGTCCTGGGCGGCATTCTAGACGGTCGGGCTGGATTTACCTGGTGTATGCTCCAGGCATTTTATGAGTATTTGATCACCCTTAAGGTTTGGGAACTGCAAAATGGCTGCACGTCAGATGTGAGTGTGCTGGCTGACTCCTCTGCTGTTGATCAACCCACTAAAGAACTGGCCCGCTCCACGTAGGGGTGCATTGTAGGGGCACATGTAATTTTTAGTCCAGTGATCAGGTCATAGTCTGGGGAGCATAATAGCTGTGTTTTCCTAACTCTGGGAAAACTAGGCCTGAGGTGCATGATGGGGAAAATCGCTCCCTATTCAAACTCATTAGCTTGACGCCGTACTAGAGGCGAGCCCGAAGCCTCCAAGTATATTAAATATGCTGACCCAGGCCCAATCCTTACCCCAGTATTTACTCACCCTTGCTCAGCAACATCGCACGGGTGAGCTGGTGATCGGTGCAAAAACTACTGAACCCTGGAAGCTTTACTTTTATTCTGGACGGTTGATTTATGCCACGGGAGGGCCGCATCCCGTGCGACGCTGGTATCGCTCCCTGCGTCGCCATAGTGAACAGTTTTCCAGTAGCTGGTTCGCGGCGATGCGCACCCCTGATGATTACTGGGAGGTGGATTTTATTAATCAAGCCGTCCGGTGTGAACACATTTCCCTCAATCAGGCTAAGGCCGCCATCCAAAGCATTGTGGATGAGGTGATCCTGACATTGCTTACCTCTCCAGCCGATGATGTGCAATGGCACCCAAATCGTATGGTGGCTCAGCAGATGGTGTTTTTGTCGGTGCAGCGGGCGTTGGTGCGATCGCAAAAAAACCATGATCAGTGGCCCAAAAAATTAAACGATCCCCTCACCACCGTTGCCCCTCACGACCTGCCTTACCTATCCCCTGTTGTGATCAATCCACGGGGACTACAGGTGCATCTGACAGCGGCTAGATATAAGCGTTTGAGTCGTTGGATGCAGGGCAACATTACCCTTTGGGATATGGCTGCCCAAACCCAGCATTCACTGCCGGATGTGATTAAGCTGCTGTTGCCACTGATCTATCAAGGTTGGGTCGATCTACAGCCCGTGCAAGATATTCCTGCCCCCTATGTCCCCCCCCGCTCCTTAGCCACCCAGGGGCTGACCAAAGGGCTGATTGCTTGTATTGACGACAGCCCCTTAGTCAGCAAAGTCATGGCAGAGCTGGTGCAACCCCTAGGCTACGAAGTGCTGCCCGTAACCAAGCCCGTTGAGCAAATTTCCATCTTGACCCAGCACCGGCCTGACCTGATTTTTTTGGATATCACCATGCCCAATATCAGCGGCTATGAACTGTGCAAGTTTCTCCGTCGGACTGAAGCATTTTATAAAACACCCATTATCATTTTGACGGGACGGGACGGCATGATTGATCGGATGCGGGCCAAAATGGTAGGTGCAGATGACTTTTTAGCCAAACCGCCAGCGCCTGAGAAAGTAGCTCAGCTGCTGGATAAGTATATTTCTGATGCCCGGTAATGGGGGATTGCCCATTACCCATCCCCCCCATACAATTAACAACTGCACAATTACTTCTGACCCTTAACGCATGGCTAGCTCCCAGCCCAACGATCAAAGTCCTCGCGAAATTCGCGCTGCTCGCTTACAGAAAATAAGTGAATTAAAAAAACTGGGACTCAATCCATATGCCTACAAATGGGATGTGACCCATCAGGCTGCCATCCTTCAGAAGAAATTTGCTGATCTGCCCACAGGAGAAGAGACCGAGGTTGAGGTCAGTATTGCCGGTCGCATCATGGGCCGACGGGTATTCGGTAAGCTTGCGTTCTTCACGCTTCAGGATGAAACGGGCTCAATTCAGCTATTTCTAGATAAAAAGACCATCCAAGCGGGGATGGCCGACACCGATGAGCAAGCATTTACCCATCTCAAACAGCTGACGGATGTGGGCGATTTCTTTGGGGTGAAGGGCATCGTTAAGCGCACGGATAAAGGGGAGCTGTCGGTGAAGGTGAGCACTTATGCCATTCTTACCAAGGCGCTGCTGCCGCTGCCAGATAAATGGCACGGCCTCACCGATGTGGCCAAGCGCTACCGCCAGCGCTATGTTGACCTGATTGTGAACCCTGAGGTTCAGGATACCTTTCGGAAGCGGGCGCGAATTACCGCCTCAATTCGTCGCTATCTGGACCAGCAAGATTTTATTGAAATTGAGACGCCGGTTTTACAGGCGGAGCCTGGTGGTGCCGATGCCCGTCCGTTTGTGACCTATCACAACACGCTAGACATGCAGCTCTATCTGCGGATTGCTACGGAACTGCACCTGAAGCGCCTGATTGTGGGTGGTTTTGAACGTGTGTTTGAAATGGGTCGCATTTTCCGGAATGAAGGCATTTCCACCCGTCATAATCCAGAATTTACGTCGATTGAGCTGTACCAGGCTTACGCTGATTACCACGACATGATGGATATCACCGAGGCGCTGATCATTAATGCTGCGGAAGAGGTGCTGGGCACTACGCAAATTACCTATCAAGGTGATGCCATTGACCTCAGCACTCCCTGGAAGCGCATCACGATGCATGATGCCGTCCAGGAAAAAACTGGGGTTAACTTTGCTGAGTTCACTGATCTAGATGAGGCGAAAGCGGCGGCAAAAGCGGCGGGCTTGCATGGTATCGATGACTGCCCCAGCATTGGCCATGTCTTAAATGAAGCGTTTGAGCAGACAGTGGAACCGACGCTGATTCAGCCCACCTTTATTACCGACTATCCGGTGGAAATTTCTCCATTGGCTAAACCCCATCGACATAAGCCTGGTCTGGTGGAACGATTTGAACTGTTTATCGTTGGTCGAGAAACCGCTAATAGTTTTTCAGAGCTTACGGATCCTGTGGATCAACGTCAGCGTCTAGAGGCCCAGGCGGCTAAAAAAGCAGCGGGTGACTTGGAGGCCCATAGCCTAGATGAAGATTTTGTTACTGCCCTAGAATATGGTATGCCACCCACAGGGGGGATGGGCATGGGGATCGACCGGCTGGTGATGCTCCTGACGGATTCGCCCAGCATTCGGGATGTGATTGCATTTCCCTTGCTGAAGCCTGAGCAAGGAAGTCGTGATTAGTTAATCTTGCCAAACTGATTAAACTATAGGGGAAGGTGTTGAGGGCAAACTATTGTAATTGCAGTCTTCTGTCAGTATTTAGAGAATGCACCCGTGCATTTTCCGAGTTTCTGCACCATAAAGGCTCAATAACTCCCGTTAATTTATAATTTTGGCTAACCCGTATAAATAACTATGGCTCAGTCATCTGCAGATAGCACGTTGGCCCGCTTGTCGCAGGGCACCATGCCCGGTCGTCTTAAGGCTCAGGTTCGGCATTTATCTAAGCCTAGATTTATTGAGCTTTTAGAGTTGATCATTCAAGAATTTGAGTATTTTCTCAAAGCGATCAACTTGATTAATAATCAATCGCTGGAAACGCTTCTGGAAGAGCTGTTGGAGGCGTTTACCTTAAAAATTGGTCAGATTCTACAGGCCGATCGCACTACTATCTTCATCGTCGATGAAGAGAATCAAGAACTTTGGTCAAAAATTGCTCAGGGTGCGGGGGAGAAGGCGGTCGAGATCAGAATACCAATGGGTAAAGGGATTGCTGGCTATGTTGCTGAGACTAGAAAAACCCTTAACATTCCCAGTGCCTATGATGATCCTAGATTTAACCGGGCAACGGACGAAGAAACGGGATATCACACTAAAAATATTCTGTGTATGCCCATCTTTAGCGACGGTGTCAACGTCGTTGCGGTGGTGCAGTTGCTCAATAAAATTGGCGGTAACCGGTTTACGCTCCAGGATGAAAAGGAGTTTGAATCCTTTGCTCGCTCCATTGGTGTACTCCTAGAAAGCTGTAACTCGTTTTATACGGCTGCCCGCACCCAGAAAGGCCTCAATGCGCTACTCAATGCCATTTCATCGTTAGAGCAGAGTTTGGAGCTGGAAGTGACTCTGCAGTCGGTCATGGCTGAAGCGCGAAAACTCATGCAGGCGGATCGCAGCACCCTGTGGCTGATGGATGGTAATCAGCTATGGTCTAAAGTGCAAAGTGCCGATGGTACAGAGCTGATGGAGTTACGCCAGGCCAATGATAAGGACAGCATTGTGGGCTATGTGGCGTCTACTGGCGAAACTCTGAACATTCCTGATGCCTACAAGGATAGTCGGTTTAATCGCTCGGCGGACGAGCGCACTGGCTATCGCACCCACAGTATTTTGTGCATGCCGGTGTTTAACTCATCGGGCAAAATTATGGGGGTGACCCAGCTGATTAATAAGATGCAGGGGGCCTTCACTCGCTCAGATGAGTCGTTTATGCGGGCGTTTAATACCCAGGCGGGGATTGCTTTAGAAAATGCCCAGCTATTTGAAAATGTGTTGGTGGAGAAGCAATATCAGAAGGATATTCTTCAGAGTCTTTCGGATGCCTTTATTTCCACAGATATGGGGGGCCGGATCGTCACCATCAATGAAACAGCCCTGAGCTTGCTGGGGTGTCCCATGGACGAGTCAGTGATTGTTGAGGGTGAATCTCTGGAGGCGTTACAGAAAACCTGGGAAGAAAAGCTGATCGGGCGGTTGCTTTGGGAAGTGGTGCCGATTGAGAATTTGCGATCGCGCCTGGCTGATAGTTTAGAGTTTGGTACACATCAGTATGTACCTGAGCAAACCCTACAGGTGGCGCTAACTACGGTTAAAGACCAGTTGGTTATGTTAGTGCCTGCCGAAATCCGGCGCAAATCCTCCACGTTTATTCCCCGAGAACATGACGATACTAACCAGACTTACTATCTCTGGGGACAACGGTCTGACGCGATCAAGGCCTATGAGAACGTACACCACCTTGAACATAGCATTAACCTCACGGTCAATCCCCTGACCGATCCCGGTGGCGGTGTCAGGGGTGGCCTCGTGGTTCTGGAAGACATCAGCCAGGAAAAGCGGATGAAAACGACGTTGTATCGCTACATGACCCCCAGTGTGGCGGATCAGGTCATGGCCCTTGGGGAAGATTCCCTGATGGTGGGTAAACGTCGGGATGTCACTGTACTATTTTCCGATATTCGTGGCTACACCACCCTGACCGAGAGACTGGAGGCATCTCAGGTGGTCTCCATGCTGAATGAGTACTTTGAGACCATGGTGGAAGCCGTCTTTAATCACCAAGGCACCTTAGATAAATTTATCGGTGATGCCCTGATGGCTGTGTTTGGTGCGCCGTTGCCCCTGGAAAACCATGGTTGGTCAGCCGTGGAAGCGGCCCTCGATATGCGGGAGCGGCTGGTGCACTTTAACCGGTCACGCCAGGCGAATAGCCAACCCAAAATCAACATCGGTATTGGTCTGAGCTCTGGCGAGGTGGTGTCTGGCAATATCGGCTCCCGTCGCAAGATGGAATATACGGTGATCGGTGATGGTGTGAATCTCAGCTCTCGGTTGGAAGGGGTGACCAAACAGTATGGCTGTGACATTGTCATGAGCGAACATACCTATGCTCGATGTCGTGACTTAGTCTGGGTGCGAGAGCTGGATCTAACCCGTGTGAAGGGTAAGACAAAGCCTGTGAAAATTTATGAGCTGATTGGCAGCCGACAAAATCACCAGTTAGATCAGGCAACCCAGGACTTTCTAGACCTTTACAAGCAAGCCCGTAAGGCCTACACCTCGCAAAAGTTTACGCGGGCATTAGACCTATTCACGCGGGCAAAGGTGATGCGACCTCAGGATAAAGCTGTATCGGTGCACATTGCCCGTATTCATTCCTATTTAGAGAATCCACCGCCAGCGGATTGGGATGGGGTATATGTCATGACCACTAAATAAAAATTAGGTTTGCCATTTTTCCTTAATTTGTAGAGGCGTTCCATGGAACGCCTCTACAAATTTTTAGGACGCCTCTACAAATTTTTGGAACGCCCCTGTAATACCCATCCACGCTAAAATGAGCGATGCAAATTTTCCTTGGGAGGCCCCATGGCTGAGCGAAAGAAGCTCTATGAAGGCAAGGCAAAAATTCTTTATGCCACTGAGGATCCGGCGGTATTGGTGACGTACTTCAAGGATGATGCCACGGCGTTTAATGCTCAGAAGCGAGGGACCATTGCCAATAAAGGGTGCATTAACAATGCCGTGTCCACCCACTTGTTTAAGCTGCTAGAAGCCCAGGGCGTGACCACCCATTGGATTGCTTCTCCCAATGAGCGGGAGATGTGGGTGAAGCCGGTGACCATTGTGCCCCTGGAAGTGGTGGTGCGTAATCTGGCGGCTGGCAGTCTTTGTCGGCAAACGGGGTTAGCCCTGGGCACACCGCTGACGCCGCCGCTGGTGGAGTTTTACTACAAGAATGATGACCTGGGGGATCCGCTGCTGACTTGCGATCGCATCCGTGCCATGGATATCGCCAGCGATGATACTGTGACTGAGCTAGATCGCATGGCCCGCAGTATTAACCAAATTCTCAAAGACTTTTTCAATAGCTGTAGTATTACCCTGGTTGACTTCAAACTTGAATTTGGCACCCTTGCTGACGGCACCCTGGTTTTGGCCGATGAGATTAGCCCCGACACCTGCCGCCTATGGAATCAAGAGGAAACGGATGAATCCCGTCGAGTGATGGACAAAGACCGATTTCGTCAGGATTTAGGGGATGTGGAGTCAGGATATCAGCAGGTGTTGGATCGAATTCTGGCACATACAAATTGAGCACTGAGGGATGCGGTGCGGTAGAATCTTTCAGAAAAATATTAAATTCTGTTCACATTTTTCCAGCGCAATCAGACGTGCGTTTGGAAAAGTAAAGGGTTACTAGAACCTTAGTTATAGACCCCTAAGCCGGATTTAGTGTATGTCATTAACAGGGGCTTTTTAAGAGCGTCTGTTCCTATTTGGTGTAAGGAGTACGTTTTCTGCCTATGCGCTTTTCGCCGACTCTATTGGCTTGTTGCACCGTTGCGACATTGTTTGGGTTGCCCGTACTCGCAGCCGATGCGGCTGACGTAGTGGACACCTCCACAGTTGATGCTATGGCAGATGATGCCGCAGAATCAGCGGTTGCTGGTCAGTCAGAGCTAACCTCAACAGAGGTTTTGCCTCAGCAGCAAACAGAAATTGCCTCTGAAACCTCTGAGGATGTGGCTGTTGATCTACCCGTGGCCGCAGCCGAATCGATTGATAGCGCTACCTTATTGGTTCAAGAATCTGAAGAAACCCCCGAAGAAACGTTAGATCGCCTTTTAGACGGCATTAATAATCAACCCTCTGAACCAGCCGAACCAGCCGAACCCGTTGAGGCAGCGCCAGAACCTGAGGATACGCCACAGACTGAGAGTCCTGAGAGTCCAACACCCGATGAAGAGGTTGTAGAAGAGGAGCCCGCAGACGAAGAAGTTCAGGTGCTTGTGGCTGAGCTAGATGTCATTACCCTGGACGGTAGTCCCCTCGATCCAGAACTTGAAGACATTGTCTATCAGGCAATCAACCTGCGTCCTGGTCGTACAGCCACCCGTAGCCAGCTGCAAGAAGACATTAACAATGTGTTTGCCACGGGGTTTTTTGCCAATGTTAGGGCCAGACCCGAGGATACTGATTTGGGGGTGCGGGTTACCTTTGGGGTACAACCCAACCCAGTACTAACGGGTGTAGATGTGCGCACTGACGCTGAAACAGCAAGTGTGTTGCCGGATGAGAAAATTGATGAAATTTTTGGCGATCAGTATGGCAAAATCCTCAATCTGATTGATTTCCAAGACGGTATTTTAGAATTGAACGAGTGGTACCGTGACCAGGGATATGTACTGGCTCAGGTGACGGCGGCTCCCCAGGTTTCAGACGATGGTGTGGCCACCCTGGTCGTTGCTGAGGGTGTGATTGAATCTATCGAAGTTCGCTACATCGATGCGGATGGTAATAGCGTTGATGCAGAGGGAGAACCCATCGACGGTAGAACCCGCCCGTTTATCGTTACCCGAGAATTCGAAACCCAGCCTGGTGATGTTTTCCGGCAGGACAGAATCCAGTCGGATCTGCAGCGAGTGTTTGGTCTAGGGATTTTTGATGACGTCCGTCTCTCGCTGGATCCAGGTGATGAAGATCCTCGAAAAGTCAAGGTGGTCGTCAATGTTGATGAAGGCAATACAGGATCTGTCGGTGCTGCCGTTGGCTTTAACCTCAGTGGCGATGTCTTTGGTAGTGTCAGCTATCAGCAGGACAACCTGGGCGGTAATAATCAGACGCTGCGCACCGAAGTACAGCTAAGTGAACGCGAGCTGTTGTTTGATGTCAGCTTTACGGATCCTTGGATTGCTGGAGACCCCCATCGCACGTCCTACACGGTGAATGGCTTTAATCGTCGCTCAATTTCTCTCATCTTTGACGGGGGAGATACTGATGTTGATCTGCCCAATGGGGATACTCCTCGGGTTAACCGTTTGGGTGGGGGTGTCACCTTTGGACGTCCTTTAGATAACGGTTGGAGTGGTTCAGTTGGTCTGGAATATCAACGTGTTTCCATTCGAGATAGCGATGGCGATTTATCTCCTGAAGACCAGTTTGGTAACGATCTAAGCTTTAGTGGCGATGGTCGTGATGATCTCTTGAGTATTCCCATCGGCTTTGTTTGGGACCAGCGTAATAACCCCTTAGCTCCCACTAGTGGCAGTTTGCTGCGGCTTGGTTCAGAACAGACTATTCCGGTTGGTCAAGGCACAATTTTCTTTAATCGATTACGGGCTAGCTATAGTCGCTATGTGCCGGTTAATTTCATCAAATTGGGTGATGGTCCCCAAACCATTGCCTTTAATGTGCAAGGGGGAACCGTGCTTGGTGACTTGCCTCCCTATGAAGCATTCTCTCTCGGGGGAACCAACTCAGTGCGCGGGTTTGATGAGGGTGATTTAGGGAGTGGTCGTTCTTTTGTGCAGGCAACTGCTGAATATCGCTTCCCATTGTTCACGTCTTTTCTCGGCGGCGCTTTGTTTGTTGACTATGGTACTGACCTGGGTTCAGGGGATAATGTCCCTGGCGATCCGGCGATTATTCGTGATAAGCCTGGAGATGGCTTTGGCTACGGTGCCGGTATTCGAGTACAAACACCGTTAGGTGCGCTCAGGCTTGACTATGGCTTAGGTGACGGCGGTGATGGTCGCATTCACTTTGGGATTGGAGAACGCTTCTAATGACAGAGGGAGCAGGCATGCAACATACTTTGGCTGCTCCGGTTACTGCTACGGGAGTGGGGCTACATTTAGGGCAGATAACCCATGTAACGGTGTTGCCTGCCGCTACTAATGTGGGTCGTCATTTTGTTCGCACAGATGCAGGTGCTGAATTGATTCCAGCTGATGTCTCAGCTGTGAGTCAAACTCGTCTTTCAACACAGTTGGGCAGCCCTGAAGGGCCATACGTGCGAACGGTGGAGCATTTGTTGGCAGCATTGTGGGCTGCCGGGGTGGACAATGCCCGTATTGAAATTGACGGGTCAGAAGTGCCTCTCATGGACGGGTCCTCACTTGATTGGAGTCGCCTTGTGCAATCGGTGGGAACGGTGGAACAAGAGTCCCCACGCGGCGGTGGAATACTCTCTGAGCCTGTTATTGTGCGGGATGGGGATGCCTATGTGATGGCGTTGCCCGCTTCAGAGCTTCGTTTTAGCTATGGCATTGACTTTCCGATGTCTGCCATTGGTAATCAGTGGCATAGCTGGTCTCCCATGGCTGGAGACTTTGTTGAGCTGGTGGCTCCGGCCCGTACATTTGCCATGGCCCATCAAATTGACGGTTTGCGATCGCAAGGTCTGATTAAAGGTGGCAGTCTTGAAAACGCCCTAGTTTGTGATGAAGAGGGCTGGCTTAATCCCCCGCTGCGATTTGCAAATGAACCGGCACGTCATAAACTTTTAGACTTAGTAGGGGATCTCAGTTTATTAGGTGTTCTCCCTACGATGCATGTGACAGCTTATCGAGCTAGTCATAGTTTGCACGTGCAGTTAGCTCGTCATTTGGCCGCTATCTGTTTGTCAGAAACATCGGCTCCCGCTTAGCCGAGAGCACCTACGCCGTTGCTGTTCAAAAACGTCTATGGCCACCACCGTTGTTAAAGATAAAGCTCATCCTACCAATCAGGAATCTCAACCGACTGCCGACGAGAATCCTACCCCTATTACCCTTAATCTAGAGCAGATTCACGCGTTGTTACCCCATCGCTATCCGTTTGCTCTAGTTGATCGCATCATCGACTATGTTCCTGGCAAACAGGCAGTTGGTTTAAAAAATGTCACGTTCAATGAACCCCATTTCCAAGGACACTTTCCGGGGCGTCCTATTATGCCCGGGGTCCTGATTGTTGAAGCCATGGCTCAGGTGGGCGGTATTGTACTGACCCAAATGCCTGGTGTGAATGGCTTATGTATGTTTGCTGGTATCGATAAAGTTCGGTTTCGGCGACCAGTTGTGCCAGGTGACCAGCTGGTTATCACAACAGAGTTGCTTAGCGTTCGCGGGCTAAAATTCGGCAAAATGCAGGCTAAGGCTGAAGTTGATGGTCAACTGGTGTGCGAAGGTACCCTGATGTTTTCTGTGGTGGAATAACAAATAACCAATGTTCCCAACTGCTCTGATTCATCCCACGGCGGTCATTCATCCGAGGGCCCAGGTCCACTCTAGTGTGAAAGTGGGCCCCTACGCTGTTATCGGGGAAAAAGTCAGTGTTGGTAAAGACACCGAAATTGGTCCCCATGTGGTATTGGATGGGCACACCGAAATTGGCCAGCGCAATCGCATTTTTACTGGAGCTGCCATTGGTTTAGAGCCTCAGGACCTCAAGTATGACGGTTCTGAGAGCTTGGTTTCCATCGGCGACGATAACAACATTCGTGAATATGTCACCATCAACCGACCCACTCGATTTGGTGAAATTACCCGTTTAGGCAATGGCAATCTTTTGATGGCCTATGTGCACATAGCCCATAACTGCCTGATTCAAGACAGCGTTATCATTGCAAATTCGGTGGCACTGGCCGGTCACGTTCACATTGAATCTAATGTCCGCATCAGCGGTCTTGTTGGCATTCACCAATTTGTTCACATTGGTCGCCATGCCATGGTTGGTGGCATGAGTCGGATTGAGCGCGATGTGCCTCCCTACATGATGGTGGAAGGCAATCCATCAAGGGTAAGGGGACTCAATCAGGTCGGTCTGAAGCGATCAGGCATTGGCGATCTAGAATCTGGGCGTGTATACGATGGTCTCAAACAGGCCTATCGTTTGCTTTATCGCTCGGGGCTCACATTTAGCGAGGCTCTCAATAAATTGGACTCTGTTGCTAACAATGAGTATGTGCAACATCTCCATAGATTCTTAGTGGCTTCCCAAGGCGACAGCCGACGAGGTGTTATTCCAGGACGACATATCTCACGCAAATAAGGTTCTGGCCCTAAATCTTCGGTGCTACAACCGGTCTTAGCATGCAGCATAACGACAATACTGACACCAACATTCCCGTTGCCGTGAGACGTGCCCCTGCGTCTCCTGTTCGGGTGTTTATTCACACTGGGGAAGTCTCTGGTGATTTACAAGGAGCGTTGCTGGTGGAGGGGCTTAAACGCCAAGCTGCTCAGCAGGGCATTGAGGTGGAAATCAGTGCCATGGGGGGAGACCGCATGGCTGCTGCTGGGGCGAAACTGATTGGTAATACGGTGCCCGTGAGCTCTATCGGCATTTTTGAAGCCTTACCCCATGCTTGGGCAGCGATTAAAATGCAGCGCCAGGCTAAGCAGCATTTACTGGAATCGCCCCCCGATGTAGTCGTGTTGATTGACTACATGGGGCCTAATGTCGCCATTGGGCAGTTCATTCGTCGACAGTTTCCTACGGTGCCGATTACCTATTTCATTGCACCACAGCTGTGGGTCTGGGCCATGATGCCGGGCGATACCGAGAAGATCTTGTCTATTTCTGATCGGGTTTTGGCCATTTTTCCAGGCGAAGCTCGCTACTATCGTGAAAAAGGTGGCCAGGTCTCCTGGGTGGGTCATCCCCTTTTGGATAAATTTGCCGACTATCATCCAGCATCTGAAAAACAACAGGCTCGTCAACAGTTGGGGGTAGCTGGCTCTGATTGTGTTGTTACCCTGTTGCCCGCCTCACGCCCCCAGGAGTTAACCTATGTGCTGCCGATCATGTTGACGGCGGCTCAGCAGATTCAGACCCAAATCCCTCAGATCAAGTTTTTAATCCCGCTGGCTCGGGAAGCCTTTCGTTCAAGGCTAGAAGCGGCACTGAAAGAGTATGGTTTGAAAGGGCAGGTTGTGGCTCAGCAAGAACAGGCCCTGGCCATTGCCGCTGCCGATTTAGCCATTGCTAAGTCAGGCACCGCTAATCTGGAGATCGCCTTGATGGAAGTCCCTCAGGTGGTGATGTATCGGCTGAATCGTTTAACTGCCTGGGTGGCGGAGTTTGTGCTTAAATTTTCGGTGGCCTACGTTTCACCTGTAAATCTGGTTAATATGGAGCCGATTGTGCCAGAGTTTGTGCAGTGGGATGCCAAACCTGACACCATTAGCCAAATGGCGCTAAATCTACTGAACAATCCGGATCAGCGTCAAAAAATGGTGGAGGGCTACAGGACAATGCGAAAGCATTTGGGCTCCGTGGGAGTTTGCGATCGCGCCGCCAACGAAATTCTAGCCTTGGCCACCGGCAAGGCAGCTTGTGCTAAAAGATAGTGGCCGATCTGGGACCCGAGCAGGTAACATGCGTCTGAGAAAGCGTAGGGGAGAAAACGAGTGAACATTACTGACTTATTTGCCAGAGGTGGGATAGCCATGTGGCCCCTGCTAGTCCTATCAGTAATTGCCCTCGGCACAATTATTGAGCGTATTTGGTTTTGGTCGCGCATCATTACCCGCGAGCGGGAGATCGCCGGTCGTGTGCTCGAAGCCGCCCGGCGAGAATGGACTGCCGCCACTGAAATTGCTCAACGGGCCCACCGTTTGCCCATGGGGCGTTTTCTCTATGCTGCTTTGAAGCTCAAAGATCAAGATCCTGAAGTGTTTCGTCTGGCCCTAGAAACAGCTGCCAATGAAGAATTAGCCGCTATGCGTCGAGGCGATAAGGTGCTAGAACTCGTGATCGCTGTTTCTCCAATGTTGGGATTGTTAGGTACCGTTTTAGGTTTGATGAATTCCCTTGGGTCACTCAATCTCAATGATTTGGCCATTGGTAGTGCAACCAGTGGTGCTGCTGAAGGTATTGGTCAGTCCTTGATCACCACGGCTACTGGATTGATTATTGCCATTGTTAGCCTGATGTTTTATCGCCTCTTTCAAGGTTTGGTGTTTGGTCAAGCCAAAGTCTTTCGTCAGTCCGGTAGCGAGCTAGAGTTACTTTACCGTCAGGCCTGGTCCCTAAGCGGGGGTAAGCCCAGCGAACTGGGTGCTTCAGTTAATTAAGGTGGAATAGGTTTTGAATTCTGAATTTTAAGTTCAAAACCTGCGGCTTGGGTCGTTCTGATAAAACAGCAATCACCTCAAAATTATTCTTCCCCCCTCCAATCCAATCTCCCCCAACCCCCTGAGCATCGCCATGAAACTAGACCTAGACGATCAACAAAACGGCATTGTCATCGAACTACTTCCCCTGGTCGATGTTGTCTTTTGTATTCTGACCTTCTTTATTTTGGCGGCAGTGGGTAGCCGCCAACAGGCGATTAGTTTAGATCTGCCCAATGCGAATACCGGGTCGGCATTACCGCCTGCGGCCTTAACCACTGGTCGCGATCGCTTATATGTGAGTGTTGACCCCATTGGCCGCATATATCTTGACCAAGACCCCATTTTGGAACAGAACCTCTTGGGGCTTGTGGGTGATTTTTATACAGGTAACCCGGAGGGGATTGTGGTGCTGTATGCAGCCAAAGACTCTCGTTATGACGATGTTGTGCGAGTGCTAGACATCCTGCGGACGGTGGGGGGGAACCGTGTGGCTCTGGCAACGTTACCGCCGGGTACGCAGTCGTCACAAGATACATTGCCTGGTGAACTACCGGCTGATATTCAAGACTTAATCAACGGTTCAGACTCCAGTCTGCCAGGGCGTGAATTACCCAGCGATCCCCTGAATCCATCCACCACTACGCCCATCCCAACAACACCGGGCAGTGCATTACCGGACAGTTCATTACCAGACAGCTCACTCACGCCTAGCAGCCCATCTCCTTTGCCAACCGACGACGAATAACCCTCAAAACGTTTACTCTCACTATTTCTTAAGGAGAACCCACAACGGGGTAACCGTTGTGGGTTCGAAACTATAGCAATCTGCTGAATGCATATCTCCAAAGGAGAGGCTGCGCCAAACTATAAATTTCCCGAAGAGAAATTAGCCCTGACCGGGTCCCATGCCAACGGCACCAGCATAGACGGCTTGTTCTGCTAGCTCGTCTTCAATGCGTAGCAGACGATTGTATTTTGCAACCCGCTCACTACGGCATAGGGAACCTGTTTTAATCTGGCCTGCACGGGTAGCCACTGCCAAATCAGCAATAGTGGTATCTTCAGTCTCACCAGAACGGTGGCTAATCACTGATGTCAGCTTGTTGCGAGTCGCCAAGTCGATGGCTTCCAAGGTTTCAGTCAACGAGCCAATCTGGTTTAACTTGATCAAGATGGAGTTAGCGGCCCCCTGATCAATGCCCTTTTGCAAGCGGGTGGGGTTAGTCACAAACAAATCATCGCCCACTAGCTGTACCCGATTGCCCATCTTGGTGGTTAGCGCTTTCCAGCTATCCCAGTCCTCCTCATGGAGACCATCCTCAATGGACACAATGGGGTATTGACTGGCTAGCTTATCGAGATACTCGATGGTCTCCGCCGGAGAGTGAGCCTGACCATCAAAGGTGTACTTACCATCCTTATAGAATTCGCTGGCAGCTACATCCAAAGCCAAGGAAATTTGTTCACCCGGCTTGTACCCTGCTGACTCAATGGCAGCGATCAAAATTTCTAGCGCTTCTTGATTTGAACCCAGATTAGGGGCAAAACCGCCTTCATCCCCCACACCGCCAAGCAAACCTTTTTGATCTAAAACTTTGCTCAAACTAGCAAAAACTTCTGCACCCCAACGCAGAGCTTCTTTAAAGCTGCTAGCACCGCTGGGCACAATCATGAATTCTTGAATGTCTACATTATTATTGGCGTGGGCTCCACCATTGATCACATTCATCAGGGGAACGGGGAGTACGTTGGCTAATGGTCCACCCAGATACCGGTAGAGCGGTAGTCCCAATGCTTGAGCCGCCGCTTTCGCATTGGCCAAAGATACCGCCAGAATAGCGTTGGCACCTAAATTTGCCTTATTGTCTGAGCCATCCAGGGCAATCATGGTGCGATCAATGACCACCTGATCTAAAGCATCTAGACCCATCAGCTCACGAGCAATGGCTTCATGCACATTGTTGACCGCTTTGAGCACCCCCTTACCTCCGTAGCGAGTATCACCATCTCTGAGTTCGTGGGCTTCAAAGGTGCCTGTGGATGCTCCACTGGGGACTTGGGCGAGGCCCACTGCACCCACCGATAAATAAACTTCAGCCTCAATCGTGGGGCGACCCCGAGAGTCCAAGATTTCGCGGGCGCGAATCTCTTCAATAGTGGTTTCGAGTAGGTCAATCATCAAATCTACGCTTCCTTGTGGATTAACTACGGTTAAACGATGGGGGTGTAGGACTCACTGGTCATTATGTCCAATCTTTCAATGCCGATGACGGCTGAACGATTGCACGATAAACAAGCATACGGTGCTATCCTGCATCAACGATAGGGTTGCAGAGCAAAAATGTAAGGAAAAGCACATCAATCTGCCTAGATATACCGGTCTAGGCCATCATAGAAACTAACCAACGCTAGGATTAGAACCAACTGAGCTTAAGGAAAGAAAGGCCATGCGTTTATTGCATACAATGTTGCGGGTTGGCAATTTAGAAAAATCCCTGCAATTCTATTGCGATGTTTTAGGTATGACCCTACTGCGCCAGAAGGACTACCCAGGTGGGAAGTTTACCCTTGCGTTTGTGGGCTATGGCGATGAAAGCGATCATACCGTCATCGAGCTAACCCATAACTGGGGCGTAGAGTCCTACGATCTCGGTGAAGGGTATGGCCATATCGCCCTTGGGGTAGACGATATTTATCAGACCTGCGAAGCGATCAAAGCACGGGGCGGGCAAGTCGTTCGTGAGCCTGGGCCGATGAAGCATGGTTCAACTGTGATTGCGTTTGTGACTGACCCTGATGGCTATAAGGTTGAGTTGATTCAGCTAAAGCAAGGGGCTGAGACTGAGGTGCCAACGGCAGCGGCAACGGTTTGATATAGAGCGGAGAGCGGGAAATAGGCCGTGGGGAATGGGGGGCAACCCACTATCAGGTTGAACTACGGCTCCATTTGTTTGAGACTTGCGGGCTTTCTCGTGTCCCCTACTGCCTAGCTCAGCGCCCCCTACTCCCCCAGCGCAGCGAACGCCCCCCACCCCCAATTGATATACTGATTACTCGTTTCCCTGCCGAACCATTTAGACCCCATGCAGCCATCTAATCCTGATAAATTTACCGCTAAGGCATGGGATGCCATTGTTGAAGCTCAAGATGTGGCACGACGTTTTCGTCAGCAATACCTTGAGGTTGAGCATGTCATGGTGGCGCTAATTGAGCAGCAGGGGTTGGCGGATACCATTTTGTCCAAAGCTGGTTTGGATCCTGAGCTAGTGCTGCAAGAGTTGGAAGCGTTTGCCCAGCGTCAGGCGCGTGCCAGGGTGTCAGCAGATAGTAGCTTGTATTTGGGGCAAAGTCTGGACCGGATGCTCGATCAGGCAGAGGCAGCTCGTCAACTGCTACAGGACGACATCATTTCTGTTGAGCATGTGCTGCTGGGATTTGCTGAGGACGAGCGCATTGGTCGACGGCTACTGCGTGGTTTTGAGTTAGATGTATCTGGCATTCGTGCGGCCATTAATCAAGTGCGTGGTAAGCAAAAAGCCACCGGTCAGAACCCGGAGGAGTCTTACGAAGCGTTAGAGAAATATGGTCGCGATTTAACGGAAGAGGCTAAACACGGTAAGCTTGACCCGGTTATTGGCCGTGATGAAGAAATTCGGCGGGTGATTCAGGTTGTTTCACGACGTACTAAGAACAACCCTGTTTTAATTGGTGAACCCGGTGTGGGTAAAACCGCCATTGCGGAAGGGTTAGCCCAACGTATTGTCAATGGCGATGTGCCCGAATCCCTTAAGGATCGCCAGCTGATTTCTCTTGATATTGGTAGCCTAATTGCTGGAGCTAAATACCGTGGTGAATTTGAAGAACGGCTGCGCTCAGTGCTAAAGGAAGTGGCTGAGTCTGATGGTCAGGTCGTGCTCTTCATTGACGAACTGCATACCGTCGTTGGCGCGGGTGGTGGTAATAGTAATGTGGATGCTGGCAACCTGCTCAAGCCGATTTTGGCACGGGGAGAGCTGCGCTGTATTGGTGCCACGACTCTCGACGAGTATCGTAAGCACATTGAGAAAGATGCGGCCCTAGAGCGACGGTTTCAGCAGGTCTACATTGGTCAGCCTAGTGTGGAAGATGCCATTTCGATTCTGCGTGGTTTAAAAGAACGCTACGAGGCCCATCATGGTGTGAAGATCGTGGATTCGGCGTTGGTGGCTGCAGCGACGCTATCGGATCGTTACATTAGCGATCGCTTTTTACCCGATAAAGCGATCGATCTGATCGATGAGGCGGCTGCCAAGCTCAAAATGGAGATTACGTCCAAACCGGTGGAGTTGGAGACCATTGATCGGCGATTACGGCAGCTAGAAATGGAAAAACTCTCCTTACAAGGGGAAGAGTCCACATCCCGCACATCGAAACAACGGTTATCTCGCATTAATAAAGAGATCGAAAAACTCTCTGTTAAACAACAGAAATTTACGGCACAGTGGCAGTCTGAAAAGCAAGCCCTCGATGCCATTAAGGCATTGAAACAAGAAGAAGATCAGCTGCGGGTACAAGTGGAGCAAGCTGAGCGGGCCTATGATTTGAATCGGGCTGCCCAAATTAAGTATGGACGTTTGGAAGCTGTACAACAGGAGCTGGAGATTTTAGACGGGCAGCTGCAAGAGATGCAGGATAAGGGATCTACTCTGTTGCGTGAACAGGTAAGTGAGGCGGATATTGCCGAGATTGTTGCCAATTGGACGGGTATTCCCGTCAATCGCTTGATGGAAACTGAGCGGCAAAAGCTGTTGCAGTTAGAGGGATATTTGCATCAGCGTGTGGTTGGGCAAAGTGAAGCGGTGACTGCTGTAGCGGCCGCTATTCGCCGGGCCCGCGCAGGCATGAAAGACCCGGGCAGACCCATCGGCTCATTCTTATTTATGGGACCGACAGGGGTGGGTAAGACTGAGTTGGCCCGTGCGTTAGCTGACTGTTTGTTTGATACCGAGGAGGCCCTGGTGCGGGTGGACATGTCGGAGTATATGGAAAAGCATTCCGTCGCTCGACTGATCGGTGCACCGCCTGGATATGTTGGCTATGAAGAAGGTGGGCAGCTATCTGAGGCTGTCAGACGTCATCCCTATTCTGTGGTGCTGCTGGATGAGGTGGAAAAGGCCCACCCCGATGTATTTAATATTTTGCTACAGGTACTCGATGATGGTCGGATTACCGATTCTCAAGGACGAACGGTGGACTTTCGCAACACAGTCATTGTCATGACTAGCAACATTGGTAGCGATCACATTCTTGATGTAGCGGGAGATGAATCGCAGTTTGTAGAAATGCAGGAGCGAGTGCTGGGTGCCCTGCGTGGTCATTTTCGTCCAGAGTTTCTCAATCGTGTGGATGATTTGATTATCTTCCATCCATTGAGTAAAGATGAACTCCGTTCTATTGTGTCGATTCAGCTGAAGCGTCTGTATAAACTCCTGGCAGATCAAAAAATTGCCTTACATGTTTCAGAGTCAGCCATTGATTACGTGGCGGATAAGGGCTACGACCCTGTTTATGGAGCCAGACCGCTGAAGCGGGCGATCCAGCGGGAGTTGGAGAATCCCATCGCCACCAAAATTTTAGAAAATACGTTTGTTGAAGGCTGCAAAGTCGTTATCGATTACATCGAAGACCGTCTCAAGTTTCAGGTTAAAAAAGCTGATGCCTTAGACGACAAGGCTGCTTAGGCGGGTTAATCATAATTTGATAGGTATTAAAAACCCCGATGTCGATAAGGACATCGGGGTTTAAGTACTATTAAATGTCAAAATCATGGATCCAATGGCAATAGTAGATGCTGCTTTGCGGTAAATCCTCTGATCTGACTCACTACGTTTGAGTGCCAGGTTAGGAGTTACGACCACCTTCAATCACACACACATCGATGGCATTGGATAACCCTGAATTCACTTGGCTAAGGCTTTCTAACATTGTTAGAACGAACCCTTGGGGGGGGAAGTAGCTTGGGCGCTTAGCATTCATAACCACGGTTTTCACAATGGCGTCTTCTATACTGCCGCCCTCTAGTAACGTGCTGAGTATCCACATAGAAATGTAGTCTGGGGAACATATTCACATAATCTTTGTAAAAGGAGTAAAAAGCATCAGCCAATTGAACTAGATGTATATCCGGTACTTTGACATAAATGTTCATGAATACGAGCGTCGCTGAAGCCCCTTAGATCAAGGGTTTCAGAGGATGACATCAGAGTAAAGGCTTGATGTGTAAGGATTTTTACGGGGATACTTTGCAGAATTGTCCAGGAAAAACTGGGACCCAGATCGGCCTTTTGATCTAAAGATTGAACGGAGAGCTACATAAAAAGATCATATTTGGTGGCTAGATGTTGGAGATTATAGGGGCCTAAAACCATCTTTTTTGCCAGGAAAGTAATGTGCCACTTATTTAAGTTGGTCGCGAGGGCGTCAATAATTGCGATCGCAATGCTATGCAAATGGCTGTCCCTTAAAACTACGGCCTGTCTGAATACTCAAGAGGATTTTGGTTGATGTACGTGTGAACGTATAGTGGGTGAATGTAAAGTTGATGCGAAGGAAACGAGTGTGCCACTTAAACCAACACCCCAAAGGTGGCACATTGGCCGTTGGCAAGGTTGATACGTTAGGAGGGCGTTAGCAACCTGCGATCAATGGCTGAGGTATCAGTCTATTTACCATTAGATTTAAGCTCGTTGTGACGCCCACACATCAGGGGAAATAACCAACGGAGACTTAAGTTCTATATATAGGGAATTTCAAGCAAATGATGACGACAGTAGCCTCACCCCTGACCCAAGATCAAATGCTTGTTGTAGTCGACGAGCCAACGCGGCAGCCAAGTTCCTGGCGTAAGTGGGTGGTAAAAATAGTTTTACAGCCGTTTCTATGGGCTGCCTGGGTACGCTCCAAAGTAATTCTTCGCGAAGATTGGTAAGCTGCTGAGCTACATAAGCTGCTGAGCTACATTTTGGTCACTAAGATTTAGAAAGCTTTGTTGGTAGCAGCTCTAGAATCGTTAACTCACTAAATGCTGCTGATGAAAATGGTCTAGGGGTCTCAGATAGGAGCCCTTAGACCATTTTTTGATGATACTAAGATACTAAAATGGGGGTTGCCGTTTAAATCCCTACTGAATGAGAGCGCACCCTCACCCACGGCGTTGGGCCTCTGTACTGCTAGAGGAGCGACGCAGTTTGCCTCAGACATCAGGTGTTTATGCGGTCATTAAACAGAAGAAAATTTACTACATTGGCTTTTCCAGTAATCTAAATCGAAGATGGCGGGGTAAAGGACATCATCGGTTTGCTCAAGCCGATAAACTCGGGCGTCCTAGCCTGCACTATTTGCCATTGCCCAAGCAAGCTGCACGCACCCTAGAAAAGCGACTCATTTCTGAATACAGTCCGCCATGGAACTATTCAAAGATACCGGCACTGTCTAAGGTCCATTGGCTACAACGGGTGTTGATGGCAGCCACCTGCTTATGGGTGCTATTTATTTCAAGTCATAGCTTGATGTTGGGGGTGATGGCAGCAGCAGTTGCGATCGCTCTATTTCATTGATTCTGTTCATCAAATTCATTGATTCTGTCTATCAAACTAGGGCAAGACTACATTTTTGTTAAAGCTTCTCCAAAGCCAAAGACTATTACGGGGGAGACGGGCGAAATAGTTGTAAAACTAGACCTATTCAGTAGTTTCTAATGCCCGATCGCATTAGGAAAATTACTTCTTATAAGAGTTTAATCATTACCATTAAAGATTAATGAAATCCAGTTGTCTCTCCAGTATTCTTATCGTTGAAGATAATCAAGGCCGAAGAGAGATTGTTCTTGATGATTCTCTCTACTCTCTCGGGCGTGATACTAAATGCGATGTTCGCTTAACGTCACAGTTTGTTAGTCGACACCATGCCACCTTAGTTCAGCTTCCTAAGGAAGATGGGAGTTTGTTTTATCGAATTTTAGATGGCAACCTCCAGGGTAGAGCCAGTGCTAACGGCATGCTAGTCAATGGCCGTAAGCTCGAGTCCCATGATCTGCAAAACGAGGATGAAATTATCTTTGGCCCTCAGGCTCGGGCCGTCTACTATCAGCGCCAAAAAGATACCACCTCAAGCGTTTCATCTGACTCTGTTGCATCAGATGGCTCAACAAAGTCCAATTGGCTCCGTAATCCATACCCACTACTGCCTGAATTGGAGGCAGATGCTGGGTTAGGGGATGTCATTAGGTGTATTCCATAGATCGTTGCAATGGATACTATCTAAATCCGTAAAAACCCGTATGAATAGAGACTAACTAGAAACACCTTCACGCTCTACTGGTGAGGTAACTTAATGTCTCTATCTACAGAACCGAATGTACTCGAAACCTCGGTGGCCGAGGACTATCCGCTCAGTGCGGTACCTAAAACAGCACGTAAACCTTTTTGGTCGCTGTGCTTATTGCTGATGGGATTTGCCCTGACATCGACCACTCTGTTTGCAGGGGGTGCCCTCGGACCGGCATTTAGTGTCCCGCAGCTGATGACCATCATTATCATTGGCAACCTGATTCTCGGCTGCTATTGTGCAGCACTGGGCTACATTGCTTCCCAAAGCGGTCTGACCACGGTACTTATGGCCCGGTTTAGCTTTGGTAACGTAGGCTCTCGCTGGGTAGATTTCATTATGGGCTTTACCCAGATTGGCTGGTATGCCTTTACCACGGCCATTGTGGTGCAGGTGTTATTAGAGCTGTTGGGGGTACCGAACCAGGGCTTTCTGTATATGGTGCTGGTATTGTTTTTTAACTATGCCTTTTGTGCCACTGCCTATGTAGGCTATCGAGCCATTGACTGGCTGAGTCGATTAGCTGTGCCTGCCATGTTGATCTTGGTAGCCCTTAGCTTGTTTCTAGCATTTAGAGACTTTAATGGCACTCTCCCTGAGCCTACGGGTGAGATTAATATGGGAGCTGCCTTGGCCATAGTCATTGGCACCTTTATCTCAGGGGGAACCCAATCCACTAACTGGAGCCGCTTTGCTGATTCTGGTAAAAGTGCCATCATTTCCACATTGAGCGCCTTTATGGTGGTCAATGGCATTTTGGTGTTTGCAGGCGCATTTTGCACCCTGGTCTATGGGTCAGAAGATTTGATCAAGGCGATGGCGACCCAGGGCATTTTGGCAGGCGGTGTGATTCTTTTAATCCTTAACGTTTGGACCACTCAAGACAACACCATCTATGCCTTTTCAGTGGCAGGGGCCAATATGTTCCGCACTCGCAAACGTCATGGGTTTGTACTGGGTGGGGCAACATTAGCACTGGCCTTTACTCTTTCTGGTATTTACGAGCTATTACCCCAATATCTGATTTTTCTGGGTACTGTGATTCCCCCCGTAGGCGGCATCATTATGGTGGACTTCTGGCTGCGCCATGGGGGCCGTTTTCCTAAGCTGTCATCCCGTTTACCTGCCTTTAACTGGACCGGTGTGATCGCCTATGTAATCGGGTCTATTGTGGCCTACGTGACGGGTAATGCTGGTATAGGCATTGGTCCAGTCAATGGAATTGTGACTGCAGCTGTGATTTACGGTATTTTGTGCCGGGTACTGCGGTAGTCGCAAGACAGTGCCCCAAAAAGACAATGCCCCGAAAAGAGAAGAGTCACCTTTTCCTGAGTACTCCTCAAAGTCCTTCTCCCTGGGGGAGAAGGATTTAGGATGAGGGCTAAAATCCTACGGGAGACCTTACCAGTAGGGACTATCTTTATGCAGCCAAACGACCTAGAGATAGACAAAATCGATCATTGCTTACTTCGAGAAGAAGCTATCCTTCTTGCGCACAAACAAGTCTGTAAAGAACGAGATCACCGTGCGCTTCTCGGTCTTAATATTGACATTGAGCGACATGCCAGACCGTAGCGTATAGGTCTCACCTCTGGATTCCAATACCTGGGACTTAAGCTGAATCTCAGCTGGGAATCGGTAGAACGGATATATTTCATCAGGAGGTAAAGCATCTGAGCCGATACTGACCAAGTGGCCGTCAATGTCGCCATATTCGCTGTAGGTAAAGGCATCGATTCTGACATCCACTGGCTTGCATTCAGCTTCGATCCCGGCTTGGTCTTCTGCCCGGACGGCGGTACGGCAATCATCCGTCAACTGTACAAAGCCAATGTCCTTATTGGGGATAAAGACGCGGGCAGTCAGGTTATCTTGAGGAACAATTTCTAGAATCGGCTCGGTTGAATTGGCCGCATACCCTGGTTGGTTGGCTTTTAAATTAAATACCTCACCACTGACAGGAGCCGTCAGTTCGCGGAACTGTAGTTGCTCTTCCAGTTGGGCAATGCGGCTGCCTAGCTCCTGACGCTGGGTCTCGTTTTGCAAGACGGTTTGCCCTAAATCACTGTCAATCGATGAAATCCGCTCGCGGTTATTGCGGATCTGATCGCGGCGGCTGCGCTCAAATTCGAACTCGGCCCGCTCAATTTCGGCTTCAGCTTGATTAATTTGGGCATCAAGACGGCTAATTTCATCTTTGAGAGTACTGACTCGGGTAATTCGAGTGCTGACTTCCTGCTCTTGTTGCAATCGGCTTAGTTCGGCTACGGCTCCTTCTTTTTCTAGCCACTGTAATCGGCTGAGAATTTCTTCGTTCGTGTCCAAGTCATTTTCAGCGTTAACCAGTTCGGAACGAGCCTGGCTGAGACGAGCTTTGAGGTCTTTAATTTGCTCTTGGTTTTGGGTTTGCCGTGCTTGGGATTCCCCGATGGCACTGCTAACGTCTGCCGCAGCCTCGGCGGATAAACCACTGGTATCGCCATCAATTTGAGCTTGATAGATACGATTGCTAGCTTCTAGCTGATTTCTTTCTTCTAGTCGCTGCTGTAGATCGTTCGCTGTCATGCCACTGACTGCTTCTCCATTACCATTGCCATTCTGGGACCGATAAATTTCAGTTTGGTCGGCGAGGTAGCCACGAATGCGTAATAAAGAATCTAGTTCAGCTTTGGCCGCTGATTGGTTAAAGGTAATGAGCACATCACCTTTTTCTACCAGGTCACCTTCTTTTACGTGAATTGTTTCGATGACACCACCGCTGGGGGTTTGTACGGGCTGCACCACACCCACGGGTTCTAACTTGCCTTGGGCAGGAATGGTTTCTTCTACCTTGGCTAAAAAGGCCCAGAGTACACTGATGCTGGTGACCCCCAGGATGGCCCACACAATTGCCCGTGACCATAGGGGCGATTGACGTAAGATGACGGGCTGATCAAAAGGCTGGGCCTGACTGCTGGGAGCATTCGGGACACCGCTGTTGGGTATTTGTTGAGATGTCATTTAACTAACCGTTCCCTTGTTGCTGGTGTAGACAGTAGTAGCGCCCTTTGAGAGCAAGAAGCTCGTTGTGGGTACCTTCTTCAACGATAGAGCCCTGGTCCATGACTAGGATGTTATCGGCTGTCCGTAATGCCCCTAGTCGGTGGGTGATAAAGAAGACTGTACGGCCTTTAGACCATTTCATCAGGTTAGTGGAGACCTGGGCCTCGGTGTCATAGTCCAGGGCACTGGTGGCCTCGTCCAAAATTAATAGACGGGGATTTTGCAGAATTGTGCGTGCGATCGCAATCCGCTGCCGCTGTCCCCCCGATAAGGAAGACCCCCGCTCACCCACCCGAGTGTTGTATCCCACCGGTAGACCCATAATGAAATCATGGCAGCAGGCAATCTTGGCCACTTGAATCACTTCTTCGGTAGTGGCTTCTGGATTTGTCAGGGCAATATTTTCCTGGATGGTGCCCTCAAACAGCAGACTATCCTGGGGCACAATACCCACCTGCCGACGCAACGAATACAGCTCAACCTTATTGATGTCGTAGTTATCAATCAAGATCCGGCCTGAGTTAGGTTCATAAAGTCTGGGCAGTAGTTTCATCATGGTACTTTTACCCGAACCACTCTGACCCACTAAGCCGACAAACTGCCCCACCGGAAACTCCACATTAATATTAGATAGCTGGAGCGGACCCGATGCACCGAATCGGAAGGAGAGATTCTCATAGCGAACATGGCCTTTGATATCCGGCATGGGAATCTGGCTACGCTGCTCTTCCTCTTGCTCCTGGGGATGATCGATAATGTCGCTCAAACGCTCCAGGGACAAGGCAGTTTCTTGGAAGTTCTGCCATAGCTGAGTCAGGCGGAGCAGGGGCTGGGTTACATAGCCTGCAATGATTCGGAAGGCGATTAATTCACCCAGGGTCAAATCACCTTCGAGCACCAAAAATGCACCAAACCAGAGGACGAGCAAACCCGAAATTTTATTGAGGAAGTTACTGGCTGAGCTGGCAGTGGTGGATGTGAGTACCGTCTTAAAGCCATCGCTGACATAACGGCTGTAGCGATCCTGCCATTTCCAACGGGTGTTGAGCTCAATGTTTTGGGCCTTAACCGTTTGAATACCCGATAGCGCCTCCACCAAGAACGATTGGGTCTTAGCATTTTGCTCTGCCTTAGCCCGTAGCTGACGGCGCACAATGGGTGAAACAAAAAACGTAAGACCTAAAAATAGAGGAATGGTCGCCAGGGACACCACCGTCAGCTTGATGCTGTAGATCAGCATCACGATGATGTAGACCACGGAGAAAACCGCATCCAACACTACGGTTAGGGCGGTACCGGTGAGAAACTGCCGGATATTTTCCAACTCGTTAACACGGCTGGACAGTTCACCCACAGGCCGCCGGTCAAAGTATTTGAGTGGCAACCTCAGTAAGTGATCAATGGTTTGGGATGCCAGGGTCATGTCGATCCGGTTAGTGGTATCGACAAACAGATAGGTGCGCAGACTGCCTAGAATCGCCTCGAACACTGCCACAATCACCAGGAAAATTCCCAGCACATGGAGCGTATCGACACTTTGCTGCACAATAACCCGGTCAATAATCACCTGAATCATCAGGGGATTAGCCAGTCCAAAGATTTGATAGAAGAATGAGGCGGCTAGGACCTCGATCAAAATCCACTTGTACTTCTGTAGGGAGGGGGCAAACCAGGACAGACCAAAACGCTGCTGGGGTGTTTGGGCCGTGGTTTCTAGCAGCAGAACTTCACCCTCTTGCCCCCAAATTTCCTCAAAGGCCTGGGGAGAATGGTGGACGATTTCCCGATCTTCAGGGCAGCCGATGACGTATTTCTTCGCTGAGGTTTCATATAGCAGGGCGTAGCTATCGCGCCACTTGATCAGCGCTAACTTTGGCAGTCGTCCAATGGCACTGGCGGGTACCTTAGCCAACTGGGGTTTTAGGCCCAACATGTCAGCCACGGCTCCGCAGGATGCTAGTGACACCTGACCCAAACGAGCCTTTTGGTTAACCAGGACTCGGCGTACCACATCTTTTTTAAAGGGCATGCCAAAATGTTTGGACAACATTTCAAAGCATGCAATTAAGGCGTCGATTTCGCCACGAGCGCGAATGTGGGGATAGGTCTGATTGCGGCGGCTGGGCTCTGTTTCTGGACCCAGGTCTTGGGGGAGCGCATCGGCGTAGGGAATCGCTGTAGCCGTTGTTTCAGCCTCCCAGGGATCATCTTCGACGATTTCTGCTGCCTTGGTTTCAACCTGGGCCGCAATCATGGCATGGGGAATCCCCAGCAGACGAGCACCATTGGCACTTTGCACTTCGGTTGAGGCCATGGTGGGGCTCAACTGGCCACCCTGCTCATGGAAGGCAACGTTGCCCCGACTAATGAACCAAAGATTGTGGCTGTCAAGGTCGCTGTGCTTTAAGGGACCGGCGGGGACTTCTTTAACGGAAACACCTGACGCTTGAATGTTTGCCGTAAGCTCAGCTATGTCACCGGCATTATGGGCCTGCTTCTCAAAGTATTTGCTGAGGATTTCAAATAGCTCTGCCAAATAGCAATGATTTTGAATGGCGTTGCCAAAGTTGGGATGGTCATGAACCAGCTGTTTAATAGCGGCCACAGGGATCGCCACGGCCACAATTTCAGTGGATGCGATCGCACTCTCACAGGCGACCCCACGAGCTGGGCCTGCCAGACCCAAAATATCTCCTGGACCCAAGAGTTTTAGCGTAATTGGATTTTTAGTATAGGGGTCGTATCCCAGCAGGCGCACCTGTCCTTCTTTAATGAGGACAACCTGATGCGGCATAGTTTCCCGTCTGAGGATGGGCTGACCCATGCGATAGCGCAACAGTTGGCTGTTGTCAGCCAAATCCTGTAGCACCTTTGCCGGCAACTGGTCAAAAGGCCTAGTGTCGCTTAGCTGTTGATGGATAGGACTAGCGGTATAAGTCATAATTTAATACGAACTCTGCGTGCGTAAGCAGCTGATGCCTCAATCTAAAAGGGGTTCGACGGCTGTAGACTGCGTAGTTTCTTGGAGCCATTTTTTAAAAAGCTCATCCAAGAGGCGCTGCCGCATGGACTCATCAAACTGTGCAGGTACAAACTTCTCTAGCCGAGTAATCACGTACCATTCGCCGATGGGGGTGGGAGACCACAACTGTCCAGGATGGCTCACAGAAAGCATCCGGCCAATCATTGGATGGGGCACGCTCAGCTCAACAGGTCCAATTAACCCTCCTGTTTGAGCTTCTTGACCTTCAGAATAATGTCGAGCTAAATCCGCAAAGGAACCCCCATCGTCATTGAGGCGGAAGTAGAGCTCTTGGGCAAGGCTGGGATCCTTAGTGCGAATCAATGAATAGAGCACCCGATCTAAATTAATCTTGCGCTCTAAAAAGTAAGACTCGGTCTGATTCCCCCAGGTATCTTCCTTAAATTTGGCAATTTTGGCCTCTCGTAAAGCCAGCATATAAGCCTGTTCTTGAGTCAGGTTATTTTGATCTTGCCATGTTTGTTGCTGCTCCTCAGTGAGCAAGTTCCGTTGACTACAAAATTTTTTATAGGCTGCTTCGGGCTCACATTCAATGTCCTCTATCGCCTGGTCTACGACTACTTCCTGCACTAGTCTGGGCAAAAGCTGATGTTGATGTAACTGCTCTAGCAGCGTACGAATATCAAGTTCTGATTTACCAATTTTCAAAACTGCTGCCATGATTAAAACCCTGATGGACTAAGCGCTGTATCATTGTGTCTGACTGGTAAGTGTACGAAATTAAGTCAATAGGCGGTGGTTTCAATAATGAATCTGTATGGACTAGCAGCTTAAAACTAGCATCAGAGAAAATTCCCATTGCTGAGACCATTCCAAACTATCACCCGCAAAAATTATCGCGGTCGTTATTTTATAGATTTGAGATAATTTTATAGATTAGTAAAACAGGAATTTGATTAAGCTGTTTCATTAAAATCACGTAATAATCATCTACTCAATAGAATTTATTGATTAGGTATGGAGAGAGAGCCAGTCCTGGCAGGGATATAGAGCTACGGAAGTCAGACATATACAATAAGTTCATATTAAATTTAGCTTCACTCCGGCAGCCCATGGGCTGCTGGGTGCATTTAACTAGTTCTTCACAAAGAGGTTTTTTATTCCGGTTGTTTTTCCGTACATTTATGCCACTGATCCCTGAATCGATAGTCTATTTGAGCCCAGTGAATATTTTAATTCGTATTGAATTCTTAACGATCATCATAATTTCTCGATAATTATTGATTAATTGGGCACAGTTGAGCTTTTATGATTATCTGCAGCTCTTATACGGAATTTTTTATCGCCATTGAGGCACAGGTTTATTTTCGCTATGCAACAGCAACAAGATAGAACGCTGATAGTCATTACCCTGGCTGGCCTTGGGCTGATAGCTGGGATATTTGGGTTGGCCGCATGGATGGTGGGCGGTCGGAGTGGTTCTAGCCCGGTGGTCCGGTCCAGCGATAACGGCAGTGATGTCAGTGCTGTGTCTGCTGCCGATTCAGGTCAGTTAGGCGGTGCCGAGAATGTACCTCAGGGGTTATATAGCTATGGTGGCAGTACCACCTGGATTCCAGTGCACGCATCCGTCAATGCAGCCATTACTAATGCTTTTCCAGATTTTCAGTTGAGATATACATTGCCGTCTACCGATGCACCTGGCTCAGGCACTGGCATCAAGATGCTTTTAGATGGCCAATTATCCTTTTCAGAATCGTCTCGGCCATTAAAAGAAGAGGAGTACCAAGCAGCTCAACAGCGCGGTTTTAGTCTGGAGCAAATTCCAGCTGCCATCGATGGAATTGCCCTGGCGGTTCACCCAGACCTTAACTTAGAGAAGGGACTGACAATTGAACAAATTCAATCAATCTACACGGGTGCCGTGGCCAATTGGTCGGAAGTGGGCGGTCCTGATCTACCCATTAAGGCCTATAGTCGCTCGCCAGAGGCGGCAGGGACAGCCAAGTATTTCTTAGAGTCAGTCATCAATGCAGATGCCTATGGTGAGAACGTTGTCTTTGTGGGGGATACCACTGCAGGTTTGCGCCAGGTGCTGGGTGATAGAGGGGGCATTTACTATGCTTCAGCTCCTGAAATCGTTAACCAGTGTTCAATTTATGCCATTCCGGTTGCATCCCAAGAGCAGCCTGATAATTTTATTCCGCCATTTGCCGCACCCTGGCGAACTGGTAAGGCTTGTCTAAATAGTGCCAATACAGTTAATCAAGAAGGATTCCGTAATGGCAACTACCCGTTGACCCGGCGTCTATTTGTGATTGTTAAGGCTGATGGTGGCACCGATGAAACCGCTGGGCGTGCCTACGTGAATATGCTGCTATCGTCTGAGGGGCAAACATTGATTGAGCAGGCGGGCTTTGTTCCTGTACGTTAAGACCTATCCAGCTTACAAATTTTGTCAGTCAGAAGAGCTGGAATCAGCCACAGTTGTCGAATGCAGCGCATTACCATTAGTTCAGCCCAACGGGTGGATAATACTAATATTTTTCAACTGACCGATGAGCAAATTCATTATCTACAGCGGGTGCTGCGATTAAAGTCTGGCGATCTGTTTATTGCCCAGGATGGAGAGGGGCAACAATGGCAGAGTCAGTTAACGGACATCTCAGGGGAGGCCCAAATTCTCTCCACACTGGTGACAGCGACTCGACCCTCAACACTAGAGTTGGCGGCAGCTCTTCCCAAATCAGGGTTTGATGATGTGGTGCGTCAAGCCACGGAGTTAGGTGTAACAGATATTCAACCCCTACTGAGCGATCGCACCCTGCTTAACCCCAGTCCTAAAAAGCTGGTGCGTTGGCAGAGGATCGCTCAGGAAGCTTCTGAACAATGCGAACGTGGCTATGTACCTAGGCTTGAGCCACCTATCAAGTTTGCTGAATGGATCAAAGCCGGACCCGTGTCCGTAGGGAACTATTTCTGTGCTGCTAGGGTCAATGCACCTGGGCTATTGCCTTGTGTGCGGACACTTTTGACCGATTCTCCTCAGCAATCGATTCGAGTGGTGGTTGGTCCGGAGGGGGGCTGGACGTCTGAGGAGATCGCGGTTGCGATCGCACATGGCTACCAAGAAGTTTCTCTTGGATCCGGGATATTACGCGCAACAACAGCTTCGCTTACCGCCTTAGCGATTATCTCATCTGTTAGAGAGCAGTTGATATAAACAAATCTCGCGTATTTGTCCGGATGGCCTGCTGTCGTAACCTTGGCTAATTTGGAAAAAAATTCAAACGATTTAGGTGAGTATTATCAACTTTACCTGCGTTTGGATATGGGGTTTAGTGTTTATTCAATCGATCACCATGCATAGTTCAGCTAATCAGGAACACGTATTTTCAGGATTTCATGCGCTATCAGAACCAATTCGCATTCAAGTATTAGAGCTTCTACGCGAAGGAGAGTTTTGTGTTGGCGATATGTGTGAACGTCTCAGTATCGCTCAGTCGAAACTGTCTTTCCACCTCAAAACGCTTAAACAGGCGGGACTTGTCACCGCTCGTCAGCAGGGCCGCTGGATGTACTATAGTCTCAATCCTGAGCAGTTCAATATTTTGGAGACCTATCTCTCTAATTATTAGCCTGCTAAATTAGTTCCCTGTCAAAAAAAGACTCATATTCAAGATAAACAATCCTAATTACTGATTTCCGTGGGGAATAAAACCGTACTGTCAACCTTGACAGTACGGTTTTGTTGCCTCAGTTAGGCCTACACTGGATGGCGGTGTGTCTGACTCGGTTCCCATGGAGAGTACTGCATTTACCTTTCCTGCCGCCATCATTTTTGATATGGATGGCCTCATGTTGAACAGCGAGATCATCTTCCATAAAGCTTGGCAGGATGAGTTAATGCACCTGGGTTATGGCGCTATTGATGAGGCCGCTTATCTACAGCTGGTTGGCTGTAGTAACGATTTAGCTGAGCAAATGTTGCTACAGCTATTGGGCACTGAGTTTCCTGTTGATCAATTTCGTACTGGCTGGATGACTCGATGGGAAATCCTTGCGGCCCAAGGTATCCCGATTAAGCCAGGTTTAGACTCCCTCTTAAACTGGCTAGATGAGATTGGCTTACCAAAAGCCGTCGGTACGTCTAGTAGTGACCGTGAAGCCCAATTGAGTTTGCAAAGTACAGGGCTTTGGTCAAGATTTAATGCCATCGTCACCGTAGATAAAGCTGGAGTGGGCAAACCAGAACCAGATATCTTTTTGGCTGCAGCCAGGTCGCTAAATATACCGCCATCCCGCTGCCTGGTTTTGGAAGATTCTAACGCTGGGGTGCAGGCTGCCATTACCGCTGGTATGGAGGTCATTATGGTGCCAGATTTGCAAACGCCTACGGACTATTCAAAAAAGCACGCCTTAGCCACTGTTTCCTCACTGCATGAGGTTTTATCTTATCTACAAAATATAGCTTAGCGCCCGTAGTTCACAGTGCCAGGTATTGCTGAAAGCTATACATAGAAAAAGCTATGGGCGCAGCAGCCTGCTGTTGGCGTAGCCTTTCCTTGGGCGATATGCATTAGCAGGTTGCTATAGTTGGCGAGCTTTCAACAATTAACCGTTCTCTTGATCCTGCCAGCTGAGCTGGCAAGTGACCGAATTTCCCTGGTTGCTAACGTCTAGTTTGCCACTTGTTAAAGTATGAAAGATTTCTTTAAGGTGTGTAATCTTTTTGACATCTAAGGATTTTGCATTTTGAGGCTGGCCACCCCTGTGGGTCAATGTGAGGGTGCGAGAATTTTGCTGATGGTCTAGCGCTATGTCTAGTCGTTGTTCGTCGCTGTCGTCGCCATTGGGTAACAGCTCTAGAATTCTGATGGTGATTGAGAGAATTATTTGATTGTTATTAAGGGATGAATCCGTCCAGCTAGGGGAGTTTTTTAGCTGGACTATGAGCCCAGGATGGGTTTGTTGCCAGTGAGTCACGATAAACTGGAGCGCCAGTGGCAGGCTATCTGTTATAAATGGCGGCGATAGTTGATTACTGAGCTGTTCTAAGCTTTGATAAAGTGCTTGCAATCGCCCTAGCCACTGTTCAGCCTGCGCTGCATCGGTCTGATTACTGTTCTTTCCTATGAGGGTATTTTCCAAATAACGTCGAAAGGCGAATGTTTGTTGCAATACATCGTCTCGAATAGATTCTGCTTGGTTATGCAGTTGAGATGCTTGCGCCCCATGCCACCACAGCCATGCCTGTTGCTGGTTTGCCTGTCGCTGCTTAGCAAAATAGAGGGTGGTTGTCCACCCGAGCATTGTTATTATTGCTACCCCTAACCATAAGGTATTCACAGGAAATCAGCCCATTGGATACGCTCAATGTGCTGCCTGATTCGTCCTCAACCATCTGGTGTAGAACGCTGGCAATTTTCACATTGGGGCCAAGTTTAGCCTTTCTTGAAGGTGGCCGTGTTGCAGTTTTCTGCCATCTAAATCACACCTTTGATCATAGTTTTGTGGAATCTGGCAAAACGTTATCCCGCAATCGGGCTACCGTGGTGGTGCACCAGATACCATTGGCCACCCATACGCTCAAAGGTGTTTGTTGCCATCGATTTAGCTTCTAACCGTCGACTACCAGCAACTTGCATCACGTTTTCTACTAAAACCACATAGGCCAGATCGCCTGAGGTTTCTACGGAAATTACATCCAGATCAATTTCCAGGTAGCGAGTCGCCTTAAATATTTGCATCCAGGATTGTCGAATGGTTTCCCAGCCTTTAATAGCCTTACGACCTGGATGAATACAAAGGCTGCCAATGCCTTTAGAACAAACTGCCTCCATAGCCTCAATATCCTTTTTCTCAAAGGCGCGATAAAACGCGTGATTGGCTTCCAGAACCGCAGTTTGATCGTTTGACATTGGACACATAAATCACAATTTCTGGATTCTAATGCAATTCTGGCCAAGATTTATGTACATACAATGCTCTGTCAATGCTCTGTCAATGCTCTGTAGGTAAGTGATCGCTACAAATTCTTAGACTTCGCAGCAGAATTCAGAACACTGGCCCTACGTTACCTGTTATCTTGTGTCCCACCCCATGGCAAGATCAGACTGACCTACTTGTTTGTCTACCCCGTGAAATTTGCGTTTATCATTGACCCCATTGCTAAGCTAGACCCCGGCCACGATAGCAGTGTTGCCATTATGGAAGCTGCTCAAGAGCTAGGTCACCAGGTTTACATTACTGAGGCCCAGCACATGGGTGTGGTTGCGGGTCAGGCTATGGCCTATTTGAATCCTGTGACCCTGGTTCCTGTTACTCTCGGCGACAATCGTTGGGATGCTGTGGCGGATTGGTATACCCTCGGCGATACCCAGTGGCAACCTCTAGACACCATGGATGCCGTCTTTATGCGCCTTGACCCGCCGGTCACTGTGCCCTATCTCTACGTTACCTACATCCTCGATTACATCGATCCAGTGAAAACCAAGGTAATTAACTCGCCTCGGGGGATTCGGGCTGCCAATGAGAAAATGTATGCTCTGCAATTTATTGGGGCGATTCCAGAGACCATCGTCAGCCAGGATAAAACGGTTATCCGTGAGACGGTTGAAAAATGGGGTGGGGAAGCTGTGCTTAAGCCTTTAGGTGGTAAGGCTGGTGAAGGAATTTTGTTTCTGAGTAGTCGCGATCGCAACTTTAACTCCATGATTGAAATCAGCACCAAACAAGGGCAAGAGCCCGTCATGGTGCAAACCTACTTGCCCGCTGCCAAAGACGGCGATAAGCGCATTATTTTGCTCAATGGCGAACCGCAAGGGGCCGTAAACCGTATTCCTACCGGCAAAGAATTCCGTGGCAACATGGCGGTTGGTGGACGCACTGCCAAGGTGGATATTACCGAGCGAGAATTGGAAATCTGCAAACAGCTGGCACCCACGCTACAGCGTGATGGCTTATATTTTGTCGGCATTGACATCATTGGCGGCTACCTGACCGAAGTAAATGTCACCAGCCCCACCGGAATTCGCGAAATTGATCGCCTGAATACGGTAAAACTGGGACACCAAGTCATAGAATGGCTGACCAAGTAGCTGGATGGAGTGCTCTCTGGGGGTACAACGTCCTAAACAATACGGAGGTATCTGTAATGGCTAGATTCAATCGCCGTCGCTTTATCCAGTACGGTTCCTTAGCGGCTGGAACTGGGCTGCTTGCTGCCTGTGGCAACACAGCTGAAACGACTACTGACACCCCGGCTGAACCATCAGCAGCGGGGGAATTGCAAAAGGTTACCTTTGGTACCAACTGGTACGCCCAGGCTGAACATGGTGGTTTTTATCAGGCCATCGCAGCAGATATTTATAAGGAGTATGGTCTGGATGTCACCATTCAGATGGGGGGTCCCCAGGTCAACGGTACCCAGTTGCTGATGGGGGGCGCTGTGGACTTTTTTATGGGCTACGCTTCGGATGCGATTAAAGCCGTTGAAGAAGGCATACCCAAAGTTACCGTGGCGGCTATTTTCCAAAAAGACCCTCAAATTCTGATCGCTCACCCTGACCAAGGAATTAAAGACCTGGTTGATCTCAAAGGTAAACCCATCTTCATTTCAAAGGCAGCCAACGTTACCTATTGGCCCTTTTTAGCAGCTAAATATGGCTTTACCGACGATATGAAGCGTAACTACAACTTCAACCCCGGTCCGTTTCTGGCTGATAAAAACTCGGTACAGCAAGGATATTTAAGTTCTGAGCCATTAGCCATTGCTAAAGAAGGCGGCTTTGAACCCATGGTGTTCCTGCTAGCTGACTATGGCTACACGGCCTACGCAACTACGATTGAAACCCGTCAGGAGATTGTTGATGGCGATCCTGATTTGGTTCAGCGTTTTGTCGATGCGTCCATCAAGGGCTGGTATAGCTACTTTGAAGATCCTTCCCTGGGCAATGAGCTGATCAAGCAAGACAACCCTGAAATGACGGATGAACAGCTGGCCTATAGCCTTGAGAAAATGCAGGAATATGGCATTGCCATATCTGGAGATTCGGAGGCCAAAGGCATTGGGGCTATGACCGATGAGCGCTGGAAAACGTTCTTTGAAGACATGGCTACAGCAGGTATCTTTAGTGCCGACACTGACTATACCCAGGCATATACTCTGGAGTTTGTTAATAAAGGTGCAGACTTCTATCAAAACTGATCACCAATCCTGTACGAATCTTGACGGGTAGCATCCGGTATCACGGGACTGGCACAAGGCACAGCCCCTACAGGAGCCTTTTGTTTGAATTGGGGTAAAAAGTCAGATTTGGCATAAAAAACTCTCTCTTGTATCTGGATAACAATGACTTACACGGTTGTTGTTTAGATGGTTTTTTATGAGAGATGCAAAGATGCATGGGGCAAGTCTTCCATGTCAATGGCTAGAAAACGATCCAAGGCCAAGTACATCCAATAAATGGCAGCCTGGTTATCTAACCCTGTTTTTTGAAAACCAAGGGCAGTGGCCAGGGGTTCATAATGGCGATGAATAATCAGAGTGTGGAGATCACACAGATTTGGAAAGTCTTGCTGCATAGCCTTTAATATGACTTGACTATCTTGCAGCAGTATCAGTGCCTGGTCTTCATACTCAGGGGCAATATTCCAGCTACGGATAAATATGGAACGACAGGATTCATCCCCTGGTTTGGCTAGGGTAAACGGGTCTTCATCAGAAATGCCGCTGAGATGTAAGCCCTTGTTAGGGGAACCAAAAAAGTGAATTTCGGAATCACGAGTGGTGGGATACAGCAGACAGAACCCTACCGGATTGAGGTTATCGCTGCGACGTAATACGCGCATACCACGGTTATAGCCTGCAGCCCACTGTCGTAATAGTTCAGTAATGCGATAAGGCACAGCGGTGTTGCTATTGTTCATCCAGTTATAGCGGCTGGCCAGCAGGTTGGCGATGGGAATAGCGTCGCAGCGTGGGTCAAACTGGTCGGCGATGACATGGGCTGGTTTAGGCTGTGTTTGGATAAGTTCTGGCGGTTTGGGAATTGCGATCGCAATGGTATTACCATCAAACTGCTTTTGAATTAACCCCAACGCCATCAGCTTATCCAGCATCATCCCAGCCGAACGTTCACTGCCCCGCTCAGACTCGGCATAAAACAGTGCGGCTGCCTCACGGCAGGTGCAATCCACCCAATTGTCGATAGGCTTTAATTGCTGCAAAGGTTCAGAAATGTCCGCTTGTTTTAATTGTAAGTAAGCCCACAGCCGCACAAAGCAATCTGCCCGCCGTCTGGTGAGGCCGACACGACCCAACAAATGGTGCACATACTCCTGCTGCTGTGATTTTGAAAAAAACTGATCCAGGGACTCCGGCGTCATCTTAATTACGACAGCTACGCTGTCAGGATTTTAAGCTGTTTAACTAGGGCGAGATCGTATATGTGTGACAGTTGTTGTGACAATTGTCTTAGGTCATAGGCCCAGGCTAGCTGGTAAAGTATCGTTCGTACTGCTTGACCTCTATATGACTGTGATTGCTGCTCGTAAAACTAAAGACGTCATTACCTTTGCGTCTGACTCCATTTTGGTAGCTGGGTATCTCAAAGCCACCGATAAGGAAGTGATTTACAACAAGCTATTCCAGCAAAATGACATGGTTATTGGTAGTACAGGTACCGGTTATGAAGGCACCATGATGGAGTTGTTTAGTCGTAATCATCGGCCAGTGGATGGTAGTCGTTTAGCAGTCATTGACTTTTTTGTTGAATTCCGTGAATGGATCAACAAGCGCGATTCTAGTCATTCCCCAGAAAATGATTATTTGATTGCCTACGATCAGAAATTATTCCGTACCTACGGTGGGCTAGACATCTACGAAGTGCCCGAATTTGAAGCCGTTGGCGCTGGTGAAGACTTTGCCAAAGCAGCACTACATCTTGGCCATAGTCCCCGCGAAGCCGTCGAAGTGGCCTGCAAGCTTTCCATCTATTGCAGCGAACCCATTTCCGAAATTACGATAGAGATTTAATTTAATTGATCATGGAAAATAATCAATAGATACCCTTCGTCGGGGCATCCCCTTGTCTGTTAAGGGTTTGTGCAAAAATATGTCATTGCGAGAACACCATCCACCGATGCCATGTTTAGATTGTCGTTGCGATGCCGCGTGAACAACAACAGTCGTGGGTGGCGCAACGGCATCAACCCTAACTAAAATCAAAACATGAGAATGATTATCGTTCTAGTATTATAATGCAAACCTAGTTGTAAACCGTCAAGCTAGCCTTGCAGAATTGCCCTAGGCTGGCAGCATTTCACCGTGATGCATTGGATTCTGACGCGTATCGTGACGTTATCTCAGTACGCGGTCAGATTTTGAACCAAACCCCTGAGCTTAAAGACTGTTAGTGCCCTATGCAATCCCTCGAACTGACGTTGGTGGCTGGTCCTCCTGGGGTGGGTAAAACCACCTGGATTAGTCAGTTTCTCAAAGACGTTTCACGTCCTCTGTTTTATTTGTATCCGGGGTCACAGGCGGAATCTGTCGATTTGGCTCGGATTGGCTATTGCTTTCCCTGGGTGTCGATCATTGCGGACGATCGGGCTGCGACCGTGCTGACTGACTTGCCCGACCAGGCCCAGGTTTTTATGGAATTAGGTTTTCATCTGGATCTAGAATCACCGTTGTTAGCAGCGTTGCCTGGGCGGCGGATCGCCATTGTGCCCCCCGGACTGGAGACGTCTGAATGGCACGACTGGGCAGACGAGGTGATACCCAGTAACCATAGCCAATTATCGAGTGCTGGCAAGCTACCGGCCCTATGGCGATCGCCGTTGACGGGGCAAGTGTTTGATCCCCCTAGCCTGGATGAAGTGTTAATTGAGCTGACGGGGGGAGCTTACGGTCAGGTAATGCGCTTAAAGGGTATTTTTGAACTGCCAGATGGTCAGGCATTTTATATTGATTTTGTCGAAGGGTTACCGGGCATTGAATACACTGACCTCAAGTTGCCCCGGTGGCTAGAGGGCCATCCCGATCGCTTTAGTGGTGTGGAAATCGTGGGTCGTAATTTAGAGCAAAAGACCATTGCTCAAACATTGCTGGCATGTTGTTTAGCCGATGATGTGTTGTTCCAATATCAGCGACAGTACCAACAATTGCAGTTAGAAGAAGAGACTGTAGCAGAAGAGACTGAGCAAGAGGTGATGGCATGAAACTCGCGGTGATTTCTTGCATTCACGGCAACTACGAGGCACTGAATGCCGTGTTGTCAGACATTGACGCCCAGAAAGCTGATCAGATTTACTGTCTCGGAGATCTGGTGGGCTATGGCCCTTATCCTAATGAGGTAGTGGATCGGATTCGCTCGTTGGAGATTCCCACCTGCCAGGGATGTTGGGATGAGGACATTGTGGAAGGGTTAAATGCCTGTGAATGCAGCTACCCCTCACAGCTTGCCGAGCAGCGGGGCAAACTGGCCCATGAATGGACTAATACTGAGATTCGCCCCGACGTGCGGGAGTATTTGGCCACATTACCCCTGTCGTTAAAACGGGACAATCTGTGTTTTGTCCATGGCAGTCCCAACAGTCAGCATGAGTATCTGTTGCCCAGCATGGATGGCTTTGCCGCGTTGGAGCGAGTTCTCTCTACCGATGCCGATGTGTTGTTCTGTGGTCATACCCATGTTCCCTATGTGCGAGAGTTAGCGGATACCAAACTGTCGGTCACGGTGAAAAGTCCGGCTCAAACTGAGGGTTCTCAACAGTTTCAGGCAGAACTGAAACGCATTATTAATGCAGGTTCTGTGGGGGAACCCCGCCACGGTCGACCCAATGCCACCTATGTTCTCTACGACACGGAGACAACCCAGGTAACCCTACGGGAAGTTGCCTATGACTATACCAAGACCTGTCTGGCCATCCTCGAAAAGGGATTGCCTGCTATTTTTGCATGGCGATTAGCACGGGGCATGGAGTTTGCGGAACGGGCGGACGATCCGAGCCATGTGTGTGAGCGTTAGACACTAAAATAACGGGGAGATAACTAAGTGAAGTGGGCGATCTTAAGTGGTATTGAAGGGAATCTAACGGCCTATGAAGCGGTGTTGCAGGATGTACGGCGGCAGTCGGTGAGCGATCTCTATATCCTGGGGGATGTAGTGGGCCTGCAGGGAGATAATGAGGCGGTGATTCAACGGTTGCAGTCTCCTCGAACTGGTGAGTTAGTGCCCCAGGTATGTGTGGGCTGGTGGGAAGAGCAGTGTTTTAGTTTGCACGGGGTGAGCGGCTTGCAGGATGCGCCGGAGCTGATGGAGAAATTTGGAGGTGATGGGGTAAAAACTATGTGGGAATCTGTGTCACGGGAATCGGTGCGGTGGTTGCGATCGCAACACTTTGGCTTCCATGAACACAACTGTTTACTGATCCACGGCAGCACCGTTAGCTATGCCGATGAACTTACCCCTGATACCCCGGCAATTCAACTGTGCGATCGCTTAATTCGGGCCGATGCCCGTCATCTCTTTTGTGGCCGCTCTGGCCTTACCTTTGAATGCTGGGTTACCCCGGTGGGGCTACGCTCGACAGTGACCACCCTGGACGGTGAGCAAGAGCCTCAGGATTATGGAAAAACACCCCGCCAGGTTGTGGGTGTTGGCTCGGTGGGTCGCACGTCTGGAAAGGCGACGTATACACTATTCAGTCCTGAAAAAGGGCAGCTTTCTTTTAGAACCGTGAATTATGGGAAGGCGAAGGGGTTTGGTGCAACAAAAAGATAATATCAGGGGCTGTAAAAACCTATTTCATGATTTGCGATAACCTGACCCCTGACCTTGCCATAACCCAACTACGCCCGAATCACTAATGATGAACGACAAAATTCTAAAAAGAGACGTTATCTAGTTCATGTTAGGCCAAACAGTTATAGTCAAAGAATGAGCTTAATTTTTACATAATCCCCTTACGTCTGTTGCAGCTCTCTCCAGGACTGAGAAAGCACGGTTCCAGCCGATTTCGCAAAGACAACGGTTAACAACAATCCAACCGCCAGATCGGGCAAAATTGAGCGAGTAAGTAAAACTAAGACTGCCGCAGCCAGAACAGACGTGTTGGCAATGATGTCATTGCGAGAACACAGCCATACCGATGACATGTTTAGATTGTCGTTGCGATGCCGTGTCAACAACAATAAACACAACAGGTTGGCCAGTAGCGCCAATACGCCCACTGCCCCCATGATGGAGCCTTCGGGACTGGCCCCTGCAAATAGCTGATAGGTGGCTCTGGCAAATACGGCAATGGCAAACAAAAACATGATCAGACCCTTAAGCAGAGCCGCTCCCGCCTGAGCTTTTGTGCTTTTGTGAATCACATACAAACTGCTGGCATACACCAGGGCATCTCCCAGCATATCCAGCGAATCCCCAGTTAACGACAGAGAAGCTGCTCGAATACCCGCGCCAAATTCGACAACAAACATCACAGCATTGATCCACAACACCGACCAAAGTACCTTTGCCTGCCGCTCTTTTAGCTTGGAAACTTCGTAAGCTTTGGCCTGACAACAATCATCAGCCATGGTAACCTCCAACATTCAGTCATTCAAACATTCAAGCAAGTATTAGAACGTTATCACGAAAAAAGACGTCATTCAAACCATCATTAGAATGACAGCAGAATGCCCCCGATGGCTTCAGAATGAGGATTCAATTAGGTTCTATCTTTTACCGTCCAGGCGTTCCATGGAGCGCCTCTGCAGACAACATTTTTGGATCTGATAAAATCCTGATCCCTTACTCGACCAGCTGCCTTAGTGCATAGCAAAGAATGTCAGCAACCCGTGGATCTTTTAGGGAGTAGTAGGCCAATTTACCGTCGTTGCGATACTTCAAAATACTGAGGTCGCGCAGCTTCCGTAGGTGGTGAGATGCCGTTGCCACCTTGATGTTCAATAGGGAAGCCACATCACAGACGCATAGCTCCTCATCATTGCGCAGGGCGTACAAAATTTTTAGCCGAGACCGATCGGCCAGGGCACCAAACAAAACTTGGGCAGATTCCAACAGGTCGTCGCCGGGGAGCACCTGGCCGATCTGATGAACTAACTCTTCGTTGAAGCAGCGGACTTGGCAGACATCACTAGGTTTGGTCACAGATTTTGCAGGGGTCATCAGGTGCTATGGGTTCATTCTACTGATCTATGACTGGCCACACTCAAATCTCCATCGCTCCTAAACGCTCCTAAACGTTAATAAAGGGTAACGACTCAACGTTTTAGTAGCAAGAATGATTATCATTCTTATGTAATTATAACCAGGTGAGCACCCTGGCAGCGTCCCCAGATAAAAGGCGAAGCGCGATGACAGTCAGTCCCTATCAAGAATTAACCCACCCTACCCTAGGCGGACAGGTGCAGCACTATGACTGGACCTATCAGGGGCAAACGGTAACCCTCGCCTACGAAACGTCGGGGGCAGGGCCAATGGTGTTGCTGCTACCCGCGTTTAGTACCGTTTCAACTCGGGCAGAGCTGGCCCAAATTGCTCAGGTGCTGGCGTCTCAATTTCAGGTTATAGCCCTGGACTGGTTAGGGTTTGGTGAATCTGAGCGACCTGCTTTCACCTACAAGCGATCGCTGTATCAGGCATTGCTCAAGGACTTTGTACAAAACTGCTGTCCAGGGCCGGTGGGGATTTTGGCAGCAGGCCATGGGGCGGGGTATGCGCTCCATCTGGCTCAGAACCACCTGACCCAGAACCAGATAAGCACCCGACTGCTGCTGGTGGCACCCACCTGGAAAGGTCCCCTGCGGGCCATGGGTGCACCCGGTTGGTTAGCGGCCAGCCTGCGCAGTCTGGTGGGGTTGCCGATCGTTGGGTCTGCTCTCTATGGCGCAAATACCCATCCAGCCTTTCTTAAATGGATGTATCAGCGCCATGTGTTTGTGGATCAGACGCGGCTCACTCCCACATTTATTCAGCAACGTCACCGCATTACCCAGCAACCGGGAGCCCGATTTGCTCCTGCTGCCTTTGTGACAGCGGCCCTAGATCCAATGGGCGATCGCACCGAGTGGCTCCAGATCGCAACGGCGGTCACAGCGGACCCCAATAATTCTGTGCGAGTGATCCTGGCGGACCAGGCACCACCCCAGTCTAAAGCTGAAATGCAGGCGCTGTCAGAACTCCCTGGCATCCAGACCGACCATCTACCTGGTTCGCTGGGGCTATACGAAGAATATGGCGCTGAGGTGGGTGCGATCGCGCTTGCCCACTTTCAAGCCTAGGCAAACACCACTCAAGGAGACTATTCATGGTAATCAACGACATTTACAACACCGTACCCGTAACCGTTTTAACTGGCTATTTAGGCGCGGGCAAAACCACTCTGCTAAATCGCATTCTCACCCATGAACATGGCAAAAAGGTTGCAGTAATCGTCAACGAATTTGGCGAAGTGGGCATCGATAATCAACTGGTGGTGGATGCCGATGAAGAAGTGTTTGAAATGAACAACGGTTGTATCTGTTGCACCGTGCGGGGCGACCTGATTCGCATCATTGGCAACCTGATGAAGCGTCGCGACAAGTTTGACCATCTAGTCATTGAAACCACAGGGCTGGCAGACCCGGCCCCAGTGATCCAAACCTTCTTTGTGGATGACGAAGTGCAGCTACAAACCCGTCTGGATGCGGTGGTGACGGTAGTGGATGCGCGCCATATCTGGCAACATTGGGAAGCAGAGGAAGCCGTAGAGCAAATTGCCTTTGCCGATGTAATCTTGCTCAATAAAATTGACCTGGTTACAGAAGACCAATTAACCCAACTAGAACAGCGCATTCGAGGAATGAATGCCCTGGCCAAAATCCATCGCACCCGTGATGCCCAAATAGAAATGGATGCCCTCCTCGGCGTCAGCGCCTTTGACCTCAATAACGCCCTAAAAATCGACCCCGATTTCCTTGATGAAACCGCCCATGAGCACGACGAAACCGTCGGCTCCATTGCCCTGGTGGAGTCAGGAGAACTCGATGGCGACAAACTTGACGCCTGGATAGGAGAACTATTGCGCGACCACGGACCCGACATTTTTCGCATGAAGGGCATTCTCAACATGGCTGGAGAAGACAATCGCTTTGTTTTTCAGGGGGTGCACATGTTGTTCGATGGTCGCCAGGACCGCCCCTGGAAACCAGACGAATCCCGTAAAAATGAACTGGTGTTTATCGGTCGTAACCTGGAGCAGCTAAATCTAAGCGAGCGCTTTCGCGATTGTTTGGTAACGAGTCGTTAGGCAACAACTTCATCATTTGAATTTCATGCACTAAATTTGCCGCAGGAATCGATCCAGAACATTTATAATCGACCCCGCCGTAACCCTCAAACTTAATGCCATTAAGAACAACCTAGTACGTTGGGTCCTAGGGCAGCTTCCTGGCCCTAGCCAGGGGGTTTGGGGAACTCGGAGGGACCCCAAGCAACATCTTGAAACTCTCCACCAACATTTTACGCTAAGTGTCCTAAACAGCCTCTCTAGCCACTAATACCCAGAAACATGCTGAAAGTAAAAAAGCATAAACAAACTGTACTGAAACCGCTGTGGGACACCCGTCTTTCCGACTATGTAACCGCCATTGCCTGGTCACCCGACGGCACTCAACTCACTGTCAGCTCTGGCGCAGGAGAAATAGCACTCTACACCCCTGCAACGGGTGAATCCACCTGCTTACAAAGCTCCCAGGGCGAATCTGTGGATGCTTTGGCCATCTCCGCCGATGGTCAATTTCTAGCCGCTGGCGGACAGGCCGGCACAGTCTGGATCTGGCAAATTGACCGTGATTCACCCACACTGTTAACAACTTTGGAACATGCCCGTACCTGGATTGATCGGCTGCAATGGCACCCGAGTTCTCCAGAACTGGCCTTTAGTTTTGGCCGTTATGTGCAGGTGTGGCATGCGGTTGAGCAAACGGTTGTCACCACCTTGAATTTTGAAGAGTCTTCAGTATTAGACCTCGCCTGGAACCCCCAGGGAACCAGGCTATCGCTGGGGGGTAACCAGAGTATTAAAACCTGGCAGTATCAGGATTGGGATGAGGACCCAGCGGTGAGAGAAGTAGGCGGGGCTAGTGTGGCAGTTGCCTGGTCGCCGGATGGTAATTACCTGGCTTCGGGCAACAATGATCGGTCGGTTTTGGTGTGGGCAAAAGATCATCCCGCTCCCTGGCGGATGCAGGGATTTCCTGGCAAGGTGCGACAGTTGGCTTGGTCGAAACCGGCGGTACGGGATGCGCCGTTGCTGGCATCAATAAGTGTTGAAGGAATCGTTGTGTGGACAAAAGCAGCTGATCCATCGGAGGGTTGGAATCCTCAGGTGTTGGATGCCCATGAGGGAATGGTGCGGGCCATTTCGTTTCAGCCCGATACCCTATTATTGGCCACTGCCGCTGAGGATGGTTGTTTGTATTTGTGGCAGAAGGCCCGTCGGATTGCTCAAAAGTTGGAGGGTGCTTCCAGCGGATTTTCGTGTCTGGCCTGGTCTGGGCAGGGCACAATGTTAGCCGCTGGTGGTAGTGGAGGCGAGCTGTTTGTATGGACTGAAACGACTAAAGGAAAAGGGTTTAAGTAGAACAACAGGTCAATCGTTTTCCAGTAGCATTCCACTTCTTCCCCTTTATACAGACACATCTATATTATGAGCGTTATGGCTCCCACTCTTGATTTTCAGAAGCTTCCCGTGACGGTCATCACTGGCTTTTTAGGTAGTGGGAAAACAACGTTACTGAATCATATTCTCCAAAACTTTGAGGATTTTAAGGTAGCAGTTCTCGTGAATGAGTTTGGGGACATTAACATCGACAGTCAGTTCTTGATTGCGGTGGAAGAGGACATGATAGAACTCACCAATGGCTGTATTTGTTGCACCATTAACGACAATCTAACGGATGCGGTCTATCGTGTATTAGAACGGAGGGATCGCATTGATTACCTGGTGCTAGAAACCACGGGCGTCGCCGATCCGTTACCTATCATGCTCACGTTTCTTGGCACAGAACTGAGAGACTTGACCCAGTTGGATGCCGTAATCACCTTAATCGATGTAGAAACCTTTGACCCAGATGATCACTATGAAAGCAACGCGGCGATGAGTCAAATTCTCTATGGTGATATTATTCTTTTGAATAAAATCGATCGAGTGCCTGAACCTCGAGTTCAGAAGTTAAAACATCACGTTCTTTCCATTAAGGATAGAGCCAGGGTATTAGAAGCAACCCATGGTCAGGTTCCACTATCGTTGATTCTAAATGTTCAACTAACAGATGCTGCTCTGGTCCAAGGGAATGCGTCGGCTGCCGATTCTTCTACCCAGCATCTTCAAAATGATGGGTTTATGTCTGTTTCATTTAAAGGCGATCGCCCCTTTGCCCTCAAAAAGTTTCAGCAATTTCTCGACTATCAGCTTCCTAATAATGTATTCCGGGCTAAAGGAATTGTCTGGTTTGCAGAGAGTGAAAAGCGCCATCTATTCCAACTCAGTGGGAGCCGATTTACGATAGATGACAGCGACTGGAAAACACCTCCGAAAACGGAAATGGTGTGGATTGGCCGTCAGTTAGATGTGATCTCGTTGATGCAAAAGCTGAATAACTGTATGACTCGATAACTGTCATCAGGGTTAATGTCGGGTTCGACAAGTTTCCGCACCCAGAGAGTAAGGGGCGGGAATGTTTTGACCGTTTATGATAAAATGAGAACGATAATCATTATCATAAAACTGGAGATCTATCCTGATTCACCCCCTGCGGCCCCATCACAATTTTTAGTTAGCAACACTCTCTATGAACCTCACCCTTCACAACACTCTGACATGTGGAAAAGAGCCATTTATCTCTATTCATCCCGGACGAGTGGTGATGTATTGCTGTGGTGTGACAGTATATGACCATTGCCACCTAGGGCATGCTCGTTCGTACATGGTTTGGGATGTGCTGCGACGCTATTTGCATTGGTGTGGGTACACAGTGCGCTATGTGCAAAATTTTACAGATATTGACGACAAGATTCTCCATCGTGCCAGTGTGGAAGGGGTAACGATGCAGGAGGTGAGCGATCGCAACATTGCCGCCTATTTTCGAGATATTCGCCGACTCAATATTCTCGATGCCGATGACTATCCCCGTGTGACGGAGCATATCCCTGCCATTCATCAATTGATCCAGGCGCTAGAACAGAAAGGATACGCCTATGCAGTCGATGGCGATGTGTACTACAGCGTGCGGCAGTTTGCGGAGTATGGCAAGCTCTCTGGACGAAATCTGGATCAACTGCAGGCGGGGGCAGGGGGACGAGTTGCCGCTGATGCTCCAGACCAGAAGAAACGTGATCCGTTTGATTTTGCCCTATGGAAATCGGCAAACCCGGGTGAACCCGCCTGGGAATCGCCCTGGGGCCTGGGACGACCAGGATGGCATATTGAATGTTCGGCCATGATCCGGGCGCGATTGGGTGAAACCATTGACATTCACGGTGGTGGTGGCGATCTGGTGTTTCCCCACCATGAAAACGAGATTGCTCAATCGGAAGCGCTGACGGGACAACCGCTTGCTCGCTACTGGCTGCACAATGGCATGGTGACGGTGAATGGTGAAAAAATGTCGAAATCCCTGGGCAATTTCACTACGATCCGTGACCTGCTGGATGGGTTGTGGGCAGAATACCCACAACCGGTAGACCCAATGGCGGTGCGACTGTTTGTGCTGCAGGGGCACTATCGGAAACCATTGGATTTTACGAAAGATGCGATCGCAGCTGCAGTCAACGGCTGGCAAACGCTAAAAGCCGGACTTCTCTTTGGCAACCACCATGGAGCCGCATTGTCATGGCCAGTTGCCAGCCTCCAGGCTTCTCCTCAGGAACCCACCTCAGAAGACCCGTGGGTTAAACGGTTTCAAACCGCCATGGACGATGATCTGAATACATCGGGTGCTCTGGCCGTACTGTTTGAGCTAGCCAAAGGGCTACAGCGAGAGGGGAATCGTCTGATGCATGAAGGGCAGACCCAATCCAGTCCAGAGATTCTCTGGCGGCAGTGGCAAACGTTGTTGCACCTGGCTCAGGTGTTGGGGTTAGAGGCCAAAGCCGACAGTGATACTGATGCGACAACGGGTAAATTGGATGAGGTTGCAATCTCTGAGCTGATCCAGCAGCGTCAAACGGCCCGACAACAGCGAGACTTTATAACAGCAGATGATATTCGCGATCAGCTAGCGGCAGTGGGAGTTACGGTGGTCGACCAACCCGATGGAGCCGTCCGTTGGCATCAGCAGTAAATCAACGATAGCGCCAACAGCCCCATTATTAGATTATCAATTCGGGTTTCCAAGACAACAGTTCAACTGCAAAGTCTTGGGCCAATCTCTGGAGCTGTTCAAGATCGTCTTGCAAGTGATGTTCCCAGGAACGGGACACCTCCCGGAATAATCGCCTTTAACACCAGCTATCATTTAGATTTCACATTTAGAATTTCCATAATTTTGACTCACTTGAGAATAATAATCATTCTCAAGTGAGCTATCATCACCTGTATTGCGTCAAGTTGTTTTTGGGGGGTAGAACCAATGAGTTATCCGAAGTCGAGTGTGTTATCCCTGCTGGTGGGGATGATTGTGCTGACGGGTTGCAACTCCCCGTCAACGGATTCTGTCAGTGAAGGGAATGAAGCCCAGACTGCAACGACTCCGGTCAGCAGTGAACCTCTGGAACTGTTGGACATTACGGTTAGTATTTTGCCCCAGGAGTACTTTGTTGAAAAAATCGGAGGCGATCGGGTTGAGGTGAACGTAATGGTGCAACCGGGGGAATCACCGGCAACCTACGAACCCAAGCCCCAACAGTTGAAGGACTTGAGTGAGGCGGAAGCTTACGTCAGTATTGGCGTTCCTTTTGAAAACGCCTGGATGGACAAGATTCAGTCTGCTAATGCCCAGATGCTGATGATTGATTCTGCCCAGGGAATTGAACGATTGGAAATGGCTGCCCATCATCATCACGACGAAGATCATGCCGAGGAAGCAGCGGACCATGACCATGAAGAAGAGCATGAGCATGAGGAAAAACATGATCACGCCGAGGGAACTCTGGATCCCCATATCTGGTTGTCACCGCAACGGGTCAAGATTCAAGCCCAAAATATCTATCAGGGATTAGTAACGATCGATCCCGACAATGAGGCAACCTATCAAGCCAATCTGACCCAGTTTTTAGGCGAAATTGATCAGTTAGATCAACAAATTAAACAAAACTTAGTCGGGGTTGAGAATCGTGAGTTTATCGTTTTTCATCCGGCCTGGGGATACTTTGCCCAGGATTATGACCTGGAACAGGTGCCTATTGAAATAGGTGGTCAGGAACCCAGTGCAGCGGAACTGGGGGAACTGATACAACAGGCAAACGCAGAAAACATTCAAGTGATTTTTGCCCAGCCAGAATTTAGTACCAAAAGTGCAGAAACGATCGCTACCGAAATTGCTGGAGAAGTCCTGTTCATTACTCCCCTGGCCCCCAACTGGTCAGATAACCTGTTGCAAGTTTCCCAAACCTTTGCCGACGTGCTGAACCAGAACAGGGGCGGAAATTAAATGACCGAGGTCATTACCCTGCATCAGGTCTGGGCAGGCTATGGGACAACTCCGGTATTAGAAGACATTAACCTGGTGGTGAAGGAACGAGATTTTATCGGTTTAATTGGCCCCAATGGCGGGGGAAAAACAACGTTGTTGAAGGTCTTGTTAGGGCTGATTTCACCCAATAGCGGAGACGTCAAAATCATGGGTCGCCCGGTGTCTCAGGGTCGAAAATACCTGGGCTATGTGCCCCAATTCCTGGAATTTGATCGGGAGTTTCCCATTCGGGTAGAGGATGTAGTTCGCATGGGACGCTCAGGTAAACGCCCTTTGCTGAGACGATATAACCGCAAAGATGAGAGTATGGTCACTCGCAGCTTGGAGCAGGTGGGAATGCTGGCATTACGCGATCGCCCCATCGGTCAGCTATCCGGTGGAGAGCGGCAGCGGGTTTACATTGCGCGGGCTCTGGCTTCTGAACCCCATATTTTACTTTTGGATGAACCCACCGCTAACGTGGATAGTAAAATCCAGAAAAGTATTTATGACTTACTGGCGGATCTCAATCAATTTCTGACCATTTTGATGATTTCCCATAACTTAAGTGCTGTGTCCACCTACGTTAAGACGGTGGGGTGCCTTAACCATCGCCTTTTTTACCACAATGACAAGTTAATTACGTCGGAAATGCTTGAACAAACCTATCAATGCCCCGTAGATCTGATTGCCCACGGTGTTCCTCACCGCGTTTTTTCTCACCACCATAATGATTGAAACCATTGGACAAGCTTTGCAATTTGACTTTATGCGTCATGCTCTCCTGGCTGGGGTACTGGTGAGCATTGCCTGCGGCATTATTGGTACTTTTGTAGTGGTCAATCGCATTGTTTTTATCAGTGGGGGCATTGCCCACGCTGCTTATGGGGGTATTGGATTAGCCTATTTCTTTGGCGTTAATCCAGTGTTAGGAGCGATCGCCTTTGCCCTGACTGCGGCCCTGGGCATGGGCTGGGTGGAGCGCAAGACCCAACAACGGGCCGATACAATTATTGGGGTAATGTGGGCCATCGGTATGGCAGTGGGCATTATTGCCATTGATTTAACCCAGGGCTACAAAGCGGATTTAATGAGCTATCTCTTTGGCAGTATCCTCACAGTTCCCCGCCAGGAGTTAATCATTATGCTCATCCTTAACCTGATGATTGGCGCGATGGTTTTTCTCTTTTATAAAGAATTGTTGGCCATTTCCTTTGATCCTGTTTTTGCCATCACCCGCAACATTCCGGTGGATGCCCTTTACCTCACGCTGGTGGCAGCGATCGCCCTGACTGTCGTGATGGTGATGCAGGTGGTGGGGTTGATTATGGTCATTGCCCTGTTAACCATTCCCGCAGCGATCGCTGGCCAATTTGTCCAGGACATTAAGCAGATGATGTTCCTGGCCAGTCTACTGGGGATGGCGTTTACGACGACAGGGCTGTGGCTCTCCTATTTTTTCAACCTCACCTCCGGCGCAACGATTATTCTTGTTGCTGGAGCCGCCTATTTGCTCAGTTTGCTCCTGAAACAGGGCATTAGAGGCCAAAGCCGACAGTGACGTGGCAACGGGTGGATTGGATGAGGGTGCGATCGCAGACTTTATCCAGCAGCGCCAAACGGCCCGACAACAGCGAGACTTTATAACAGCAGATGATATTCGCGATCAGCTAGCGGCAGCGGGGGTTACGGTGGTTGATCAGCCCGATGGAGCCGTCCGTTGGCATCGGCAGTAAATCAGCGCGATAGGAGTGATGGTTTAAGTGAATCTGGTCTCTGACTTGGTTTGGTAGCTTTCGTGGTTGTGATTCTGTAGGTATTGGACACAAAAAGAATGTGTTTATTTTGACCTGTAATTAAAAAAAATACTGATAAAACTCGGCAGCTATACTGAAACTTGTAATATATTCACCTAACTTGAGCGTACTATGTGGACAACTTGCAGCCTATCCATCTGATTTGGCGAGATATACTACGAAGAATCAGTCTAAATAAGAGTTAGAAGCCTATCTTAGTAAGGGTGTATGTTTTGGATATTAATCTAAGAAATATTACCAAAGACAATTGGGTCGATATGATCGACTTAGAAATTACAGAAAAGCAGGAGGGTTTTGTTGCGCTCCCATCGGAGGCTATTGCAGCGTCAAAGTTCTATGAATACTATGTGAATCGAGGTATCTACTTGGGAGATGAGCCTGTCGGTTTTCTTCAATATTATCCGAACTATAGAGATGGGAAATCAAACGAAATATTTATAGATCAACTATTGATCGATGTAAGTCAACAAAGAAAAGGTTATGGGACAAAAGCAATTGACTTAGCGATTCAGGAGATAAAATCATTGAACGGTATTACTTCTATTTTGATATGTTACATTGAAGGTCATGACGTAATGAAACACTTTTTTGAGCGATTTGGTTTCGAAGTGGTTAATCAAGAAGAGTTCGAAGAGACAATTATGGAGTTGAATTTTTCCTAACAAAAAGCTGCACACGGACACATGCAGCTCCGCCCGTTTTTGTTTGGGTCACTGCGCTCGATTATCACACAAAAACTTCTCCACAGCATGTGCCGGTGAGCTTGGCGTTAGGCTGCCAAGACTTAAGGGCATGGACAGGATGACTAACAAACAATCGCCAAGTTTTGTGGTTGCTATAAGTGGACCCTCTGGATCAGGAAAAACTTCTCTGGTTCAAAAAGTAACTAGTTTGCTAGAGGATGCTGTATCTTTCTATTTCGACGACTACGCTTCCGTATCGAAATACCCCTCGAACTTCTCTGAGTGGATTAGAGAGGGAGCCGATCCTAATCAATGGGAAACCCCACAACTCCTTAAAGACTTGCAGATGTTACGGCATGGGGAATCCATTTCTCTCCCCGATAACAAAGGAATGATCAAGGCGGCCAGCTTCATTGTTATTGAGGAGCCATTTGGTAGAGAACGAGCCGAGATGAATGGACTTATTGATTTTGTAGCATGTATCGACCTTCCGCTAGAAGTTGCCTTAGCACGTCGGCTGCTTCGAGATGTTGAATGGTGTCTCATTAAAAGAAATCCAGAATATCTGGCAGCCTATCTTAAAGAATATCTAACGGGGTATCTTAATGGTGCTACCCGAGAAATGTATCTTCAAGTAAACGCAAGGGTCTTGAAGAATTGCGATTTGGTTCTAAATGGAGTCAGCTCTGTGGATGAACTGGCAGATGAGATAGTCACTGCGATAAAAACAAAGTTGGGGGCAGTCTAACTGCAATCGGAGGTAGCCTAACAACCCCGTTGCACACCGATCGTATTGAGTCTTTTCGCTGAGTGCGAAAAGTTTTTGCGACGAGTGAACGGGAACATTAATTCTCTCCAAAAGTTGCTGAGGCTGTCACCAATCAGCTTCTAGGAAGTAAGCTACCTGTCAGAAAAAGTTGTTCCTTCCACACATAATTCGAGACCTTGCAGCACATCTCTAGATCGTGCTCAATCTGATCGGCTTGCGGTAGTAGCTTGTACTCATACGTCAGGTTGAGCATCTAATCTGCCCTAACAGATTGAACAGGCTCGGAAATTTCTTTTCAAGCTAAAATAGAACCGATTATATATTGATCCCTCCGGAACATCAGTATGGTACAAACGACAGAGCACTGCCATATTGTCAGAAATGACCAAATACTGAGCAATGAGCCCATTATTAAAGGTACTCGTACACCTGTTAGAGCAATTGTAGAAATGTGGCGTATTGGAGTTTCACCTGAGGAAATCCCCCAAAGACTGCCACACCTTGGTTTATCCCAGGTTTTTGATGCACTCAGCTACTACCTGGATCATCAAGCAGAAATCAACGAATACATTGAGCGAAATCGTATTCCTGATCAGCTGATTAATTCACGAGTACGGAATCTATGAGTGATATTTTTATTCACATTTATTTGGACGAAGACTTTGAATAGGTAACTCTAAAAATGTCATTTAGTGATTTCAAAACTGTTGCAGATGTGCAGAAGAAGTATGACATCAAATATGATGAACATGACTTTCTTACGGTGACGGAGATATCACCCTCTGAAGCTTTTCTAAGCGATTTTCGATTTAGCAAAGAGAATATTGATATTTTCACATCGGAGGCATCGCGTAGCGAGCTGATTATATCCCCGTTACTGCGCGAGCTGTATAAAAAACACAGTCAAGACTATTCTTTCTGGATTCAAAAGAGTATCTCCTATGATTCCACACTTTCAGGGACGCCAGATTACATCTTTTCAAAGCGCTCAAACCTCGGAAAAACAGTCCTAGAAACGCCGATTGTAGTCGTCGTAGAAGCCAAGAAAAACGACTTTGAGCATGGATGGGGACAATGTTTAGCCGAGTTAGTAGCCTCCCAGAAAATAAACGAGGATGCCACATTTACGGTCTATGGCATCGTCACCGATGGTAACCTTTGGCAGTTTGGTCGATTGGTGCTAGACACATTCACCAGAAGCACCGGTAACTACACTATTGATAATTTAGCCAGGCTATTTGGTGCCTTGGAAGCAGTAGCACAGCTGATTGAGGAAGCTAAACGGTAATAGGTCTGCATCATCGAGCATACCAACAAGTCAATTAGCCCAGAAAGCTCCACATTCAATATGCCAGCCTTTACAATTAAACATAAATCTTTCCCTCGCCAGCGACAATGTCATATCCATCTACACCCTCAGCAGAGGCTTCTGCTGAGCCCTGCGTAACCACCTTCGACGAGTTTGTGCAATTAGCAGACTATTCCCTGATGGATACCCTAAATGCCGATCCTGATGCCACGGTCGATGGGGATGATCACCGTGCCCGCCAGGTTTTTTCAGGTCATTTTGTACCTGTGGCACCCATGCCGCTTGCAGAACCCGAATATGTAGCCCACAGCAGCACCTTTTTTAAAGAACTTGGGTTGAGCGATCAGCTGGCGCTGGATGCAAAATTTCGGCAATTATTTTCTGGTGATCTCTCTGTCGCCCATGAGCCGATGCGTCATGTGGGTTGGGCGACAGGGTATGCACTGTCGATTTATGGCACCGAATATATCCAAAATTGTCCATTCGGTACGGGTAATGGTTATGGTGATGGTCGAGCAATATCTATATTTGAAGGAATCATCAATGGCCAGCGTTGGGAAATGCAATTGAAAGGGGGTGGCCCAACACCTTATTGCCGTGGTGCCGACGGGCGCGCAGTACTACGGTCAAGTGTGCGTGAGTTTCTAGCGCAAGAATACATGCACGCGTTAGGTGTGCCCACATCGCGCTCCTTGACACTGTATGTTTCTAAATCTGAGACCGTTACCCGGCCTTGGTATTCCCAAGACTCCTGCTCGCTTGAGCCTGATGTTTTGGTGGACAATCCGGTAGCCATTTCAACTCGCGTTGCACCATCTTTTTTGCGCGTTGGTCAGCTGGAGTTATTTGCTCGTCGCGATCGCAGCAATGCCCATCCAAAAGCATCAGAAGAGTTGCGCATGGTAGTGTCCCATTTAATTGAGCGAGAATACAAAAGCGACATTAATCCAAATCTTGGGTTTGCAGATCAATTAGTTGAGTTAGCTAAGCTATTTCGCCAGCGTCTGACGTCACTGGTGACCCATTGGCTACGTGTTGGTTATTGCCAGGGTAATTTTAATAGTGACAACTGCGCCGCTGGTGGCTTTACCCTCGACTATGGCCCCTTTGGGTTTTGCGAAATTTTTGACCCTTGGTTTCAACCCTGGACTGGTGGCGGCGAACACTTTGCATTCATCAATCAGCCGAACGCAGCAGAAGCGAATTATTACATGTTTTGGAAAACTGTGAGACCTTTACTGGCGGGCGATGCTGACGCGTTAGAACAGTTTGACCAAGTAGGCCGTGGCTTTGCAGAAGCCATGCAACAACAACTCCAAACAATGTGGGCGGCCAAACTTGGCTTAACTGAATTTAACCCAGAGCTGTTTCAGACATTAATGCAGCTAATGACCCACTCAGATGTGGATTACACCATTTTCTTCCGCGAGTTATCCCATATACCAGACGATGTCTCAGCGTTGAAAAAGAGCTTCTATGGTAAAACGTCACAACAATTTGATGAACAATGGCAATCTTGGCTAAAAAGCTGGCGCGACCTCATTAACGATGGCAATTTGGCTGAGATATCCACGAAGATGAAACAGATTAATCCAAAGTACACATGGCGAGAGTGGTTGATTGTTCCTGCCTATCAACAAGCCATGCAGGGTGACTACACGTTAGTTAAAGAGTTGCAAGAAGTCCTTAGCTATCCCTATGATGAGCAATCACAAGAGGTAGAAGATAAATACTATCATCTAAGACCTAGCGCGTTTTCTGACGTTGGTGGCGTGTCGCACTATAGTTGTTCATCTTGATGACGCGCGGGCTGTCGATCAGCGCATGAGCGTCATATCGTACTTGCAGAGTCGCGGATGCTCCAGCGTCTTAGGGATCTGCCAATAAATAGAATACCCGTTTGAAATTGTGTTGTAGGATTTCCTCCCCTTACGAAGGGGAGGTGCCGTAGGCGGAGGGGTTTCGACCAACAGCGCTAGTATCGAAAACCCCTCCCTGACGGTTCCCCTTACGAAGGGGAACTAATTGTCACCAAGCCTCTCAACAGGTACATTATTTTCCCGCGCATCCCTTACCTATTTATCAACAATCGCAATCCACTTAATGTGACGAGCACTGTGGAGCCTTCATGGCCTAACACCCCAAACGGCAGCGTGATATTGCCTGCAAAATTCAGGATTAACAAAATCACGACAAAACTCAGGGCAAAGACAATATTTTGCTTCACGATGCTCTGGGCGCGACGACCTAAATGAATCGCATGTTCTAACCGCTCTAGGCGATCGCCCATCAACACAATATCAGCGGTTTCCAGCGCCACATCGCTACCCGCCGCCCCCATGGCAATACCAACGGTGGCCTGGGCCAGGGCTGGGGCATCATTGATGCCATCTCCAACCATGGCAACGCTCTGATACTGCTGCTGAAGTTTACGAATCACCTCGACTTTATCTTCGGGTAACAGTTCTGCGTAAACCTGATCCACACCGACCTGCTCTGCGATGCTGCTGGCGGTGCGGGGATTGTCCCCCGTCAGCATGACCACATGCTCCATACCCAACTGTTTGAGGCGGGCCACAGCCTGGGCAGCGGCAGGTCGAACGATGTCAGCTACGGCAATCAGTCCCAACAGTTCTCCCGCCTGGGCAACCCAGACCACTGTTTTACCCTCTGATTCCCACTGCTGGCTTTGCTCCAGCCAATGGGGAGAAATGGTCTTTACCTGTGTGCGAACAAAGACCGCTTTACCGACTACGGCTCTTTGACCCTCCAGATTGGCGGTGAGGCCCTGTCCAGCCTGGGCCTGAGCGTTGGTGGCTGTTGCCCAGGTGAGGTTTTGCTGGCGGGCTGCCTGAACAATGGCGTCCCCAATGGGATGTTCCGACAGACTCTCCAGCGCGGCTGCTACCTGTAGGAGCTGGCTTGAGTCGGGCTGAGCCGCTACCATGTTCACAACCTGCAGATGGCCTGTGGTTAGAGTGCCGGTTTTATCAAATGCGATCGCACGCACACGTCCAATCTGCTCTAACTGTGCCCCGTTCTTGAACAAAATGCCTCGACGGGCTCCGTTGGCAATGCCCGATAGCAATGTGGGCATAATCGAGGCCATCAGGGCACAGGGGGAGGCCACCACCAGAAAAATCAGCGCTCGATAAATCGTTTCTTCCCAGGTCCATCCCAGCAGGAAAGGGGGTAGTATGCCTAGTAGTATTCCGGTAATAACAATCACTTTGGCGTAGCCCCGCTCAAACCGCTCGATAAATTGCTGAGAGGGGGGTGCTTCTGTCTGGGCCTGCTGCACCAGCCGGATTACCCGCTGAATTAAGCTGCTTTCCGGCGGTTGATGCAGCTTGATCCGCAGTGCCCCATGGCCATTCAGCGTACCCGCAAAGACTTCATCCCCAATGGTTTTCTCTACGGGCACAGATTCTCCCGTAATCGAAGCCTGGTTGAGGATACTCGCGCCGTCTACCACTACACCATCGGTGGGCACCAGCTCTCCCGGCTTGACCAAAATGAGATCGCCTACCTTAAGACGGGCAATGGGGACAGTGCGCTCCTGCCCGTGGTTCAGAAGTCGGGCGGTATCTGTTGTTAAGCTCATCAGCCCCTGGATACTGCGCTCGGTGTGCTGCATGGCGTAGCCTTCTAAAGCCCCACTAATGGCAAAGATCAAGATCAGGACGCCTCCATCGACGATCAGGTAGTATTCCTGCTGCCATAGCCCCAAACTGGCAGCGCCCAGCGCCGCCACGATCATCAGCAAATCAACATCCAGCTCTTTCTCTTGTAACAGAGTTGTAATACCGTCACGGGCGCTGTCGAACCCGCCAATAACGTAAGCTACCGTCAGGATCAAAAGACCTCCTCCCACCCAGCCAAAATTGAGGGACTGCCAGCCCAGCAATACCAGGATGGCGCAGGTGATCGCAGCGACGGCCTCGGGATGGTGCTTGAATACATCCTTAAATAAAGTCGAGAGACGGGGTGATGCAAGGGCTCTGGCAGCCATAATCTGATCTGTCCAATAAAAACTATCCGCCAGCATAAACCTTGACATTAGTGTCAATGTCAAGGTTACTGTAAACTCAGTGAATGAAGACAGACCATCTGACTATTAAAGAACTGACGGATGCCGTGGGGAGTGGCGTCACCCCGCGCATGGTACGGCACTACCATACCCTTGGCTTACTGCCTCAGCCCCAGCGGTCTGAAGGTAACTACCGGCTGTATACCCAGCAGGATGTGCAACGATTGCGGCGGGTAATGGCACTGAAGCAGCAGGGGTTTCAGTTGTCTCACATTCGCCAGCTTTTAGACAGCCACCCTGAAGCCACCCTGGATACTACATTGATCATCCAGCTACAGCAGCAATACCATACGGTCATACAACAGATGACCCAGCTCCGCCAAACAGCAGCAGCACTAGAAGGTCTGTTGGGGCGCGATCGCAACTGTCAGATCGCCCAGGCAGAAGCGCTATCGCAGCTGAAGCAATTGGATGTCGATGTCCAAGCCGGATTGGGACAACTGGATCAGATCTGGAGTCATTTTGATACCGAAGTCACCACACACCCGGAGCAATTTCAGGAGTCGTTGAAGCTGTTACTGCCCGATTTATCTCACTACTCTGAAATTACGGTTCACCTGTTGCATCAATTGGTGTTGGCCTGCGGCGATGTCAGTCTGGTCAGTTTTGTGCGCCTCGGTCACAAGGCTATCGCTGCTGCCCGTACTGCTCTCAAAGCAGGCTGTTCAGTTGTCGTGGATGTCCCCGCTGTTGCTGCCACCCTGGATCAGACGCGGCTAGCCCATCTAGGAAATCCCGTGACAACGCTGATTGATGACCCCCACATTGCCGGAGCCGATGATGCCGAGCAAGCATTTTGGCGGGATAATCTCTGGCAGCAACGGTTGCAGGAGGTTCCGGCAGGCTGTGTGCTAGTTGTGGGGTATGCCCCTTCGGTTTTGCTGGCTGCCTGCCAGTGGATTGACCAGGGAAAACTTCAACCCGCTCTTGTGATTGGGATGCCCATCGGCTTTGGTCATGCTCCTGCAGCCAAGCGCCAGCTGATGTCGCTACCAGTGCCTTACATCACCATTCAAGGCAGTTTGGGAGGTGGTCTTTTGGCGGCAGTTACCCTGAATGCACTAGTGGAAACCCTGATAGAAAAACCTGATTGCCACTGCTACCTCACCCGTCCTTAGATATGCAGATTGAAGTAATCCGTTCAGCTGTAGACTTTGTAAGCGCTATACCCGTGGAAAAAGATGTGGACGTGATTGCTATTCGTCTTAAGCCTGGAGAAGATCTCAAACAATCTTTGTTGAGATACTGTATCGACCAAAAAATAGATGCCGCTTATATGCTGAGTTGTGTGGGTAGTTTACGCAAAGCAGCGATTCGATTTGCCAATCAACCAGAAGGAACAGTTTTTAAACAGCCGCTAGAGATAGTGTCGCTAGAAGGCACACTCTCACAACATGGTGCTCATTTACACATTGTCGTATCAGATAGTGAAGGCCATGTCATCGGTGGTCATTTAATGGATGGCTCGAACATCTACACGACAGCAGAGATAGTCTTGGGGATTGTGCCTAACACTATCTTTAAGCGGGAGATTGATCCACTCGCTGGATACAGAGAGCTAACAATCACTAGCTAGCAGTCGGAAAGGAGTAAATTCGCTCCTCGCCATATCTGCTACTAAGGTTCGTTAGCAAAGCGATTTTGAAGCGGCATGTTGCGGAAGCTTTGTTTTAGAATTGGCCTGATCAGTAAGCTTTGATGGAGATGAATGTTGTCAATGAATAGAGCTCTAGTTTTCTCAAGCTTTACAGATCAGGAGCTGGAAGTACTCACGAAGCTACTTTGCAAGATTTTTATTACGACACAGTCACAATTAGTATCGCTTTATCGGGAAATAATTGATGACTTTAACAAAGATGGGTGGCCACCTCATTTTGTTAACCGTAATTTTTTCAAGAGTGAAGATCACATTTTCCAAGAAATCTACAAACAATCTCCTTCTGTTGCTGTAGACTTACCCAGTTTTGATGAAAATAAATTGGAATATTGGAATACCGTAATCTCAGAATCTTTATTGAAGAGAGTCTATTGAATTTGAATCATACCAGGCATATGTTGACGTATTGACGTTGTAAATACGTTTTATTTATACTGTGGTGTATGGATGTGTATTTTGTACTTAACGGCATTGCGTTTGTCTGGAACGATGAAAAAGCGCAAGTTAATCCTCAAAAGCATGATGGCGTAACGTTTCAGTAAGCGGCTGAGGCATTCTTTGATCCGCTTTTGGTGGTTGTCGATGCTAGCCGCAATGACGAAGTACGAGACGCCATTATTGGTCTCGATAGGCGTTGGAACCTTTTGTACGTCGTTTTCATCGAACGCGAAGACGACATGATCCGTATCATTTCAGCCCGTAAAGCTACCCGCAAGGAACGTGAATACTATGAAAACTGAAGCACTAAAAAAACGGTTAGACAGAAATCGCCCAATGACAACAATCACAATTCGGATGCCAGAAGATGTGATTGAAGACCTGAAAAGAATTGCTCCATTACTCGGGTTTTCGGGGTATCAACCCTTAGCTCGTGCCTACATCGGGCAAGGGCTTCGCACTGATTTAGAACGCTTAGAAGGAGATACTGTCTCTGCATTAATTGCCAGTCTGAAGCGCCATGGTGTCAGTGATGATATTCTGCAAGAAGCTCTTGGCGAAGTGACTCAAAAATAACTACATTTGGTTTTCTGTCCCGTCCTCCATAATGCGTCGATGCGGACGGAGCAAAGGCTATTGACTTAAAAATCAGAGATATTGACCGCCACACAACTCTGCCCTTAGCGGCAGTGGATGGTACATGGTGTTAACAGAGCAAGCTGTAGGGTGCGGACCCTGCCGCAACTTCTAATCTCCCACCGATAAATTTTGGGGTCCGCACCATGCTTATAAGTTCTGGGAGTTATAGTCTGGCCAATAGTTAGATGACTTATACTTGACCTATGCCCAGGTTAGACATTATTCACAATTCTGTAAAAAGTGCATTGATTAAGGATGGCTGGTTAATTACAGATGATCCCTACGTCATTCAGTATCGAAGAACGGTACTATACGCTGATCTTGGTGCTGAACGTCCGATTGCAGTTGAGCGAAATGGGCAGAAGCTAGTTGTGGAGGTAAAAAGTTTTGTTGGAGCATCCAAGATGCAAGACTTTAAAGAAGCTCTTGGCCAGTATGACATCTATCGCTATTTGCTAGAGGAAGTAGCATCAGACCGTAAATTGTACGTCGCTATCAGTGATATTGCATACAATGCATTTTTTACTCAGGATGTGACTCAACTCATTCTCAATAAACATCAACTTCCAATTATTGTTGTAGACATAGAGACAGAGGAGATTTTGCAATGGATAAATTAACTGAATATCCAAAGTTAATTAAGCGTATTTTGACTGAATACGTAGAGCTGAGTAATCGCAACTCTAACCTAGATATTGAAACATTTTTGATTGTAGATGAGGAAAAATCTCACTATATTTGGATGAATCTTGGGTGGCAGAACAAAGAACGTGTTAGTGGGATGACAGTCTATGTCCGAATTCGAAAGGATAAATTTTGGATCGAAGAAGACTGGACTGAAAACGGTATCGCAACTGATCTAATTCGTGAAGGGGTTCCCAAAGAGGATATCGTATTAGCATTCCATGAGCCTAAGATGAGGCAATATACAGAGTTTGCTGTCGCGTCGTAGTAACAGCATAGGCTAACACAGAGAATAGTATGCTAAGGCACTCAGAATAGTTACTTGGGTATAATGCAGATGAACTATCACTGTAGTTGATAGCTATTTGTAGCCATGATTTACAGCCTAATACTCAAATAACCTGAAGCTAATCTATTAAGAAAATCATGAAAACCAGCGTTGAAATAGATGATGCCTTAATCGCCGATGCCTTACAAACTACTGGTCTAACCGCTACCGATCAAGTCATCGAATTAGCCCTAAAAATGCTAATACAACTCAAACGACAAGAAAAAATCAAAGCTTTTCGAGGCAAGCTACCTTGGGAAGGTGACCTCAATCAGATGAGAACAAGATAAAGACTATGCAACAGCTAAAGACCTCCTCTTATCATTGACCGTATTTCAACTCACAAATACCCATTTAGCAATAAGAAGTGCCGATAATTTTCGCATCCTAAGAAAGCAAGGCATCACCATTCGAAAAACAATCGACGTGATTATTGCCACGTTCTGTATTGAAGAGAAACACTCTTTATTATTCTCAGATCGAGACTTTCTCCCCTTTGTGAAGCATCTTGGTCTCGATACTATTCTTACGCCAGAGTAAAGCTCATAAAGACTACTCAACACCCTCAAAGCGCCAGGGAACCGGATCAACGGCCACCCCATTCACATAAAGGCCCCAATGCAGGTGCGGGCCAGTTGATGCCCCCGTTGACCCCACACCGCCAATCACCTGTCCGGCGTTAACAAAGTCTCCTTCGGCAACGTCTATACGGCTTAGGTGAATCATAATGCTCAACACGCCCTGACCATGGTCGATACCGATGGTGTTGCCATGGAGTTCGAAGCCGTCAGCCACCTGCCCTACCAGCCGGATATACCCCGCCGCTGGAGAGACAACTGGTGAGCCGGTGGCGGCGGCGTAGTCCACACCTTGGTGGTAATAGTTCTCGGCGAACTCGCCGTTGTAATATCGCCGGACTCCAAATACAGTACTGACGTAGCCCTGGCTAGGACGGGTCAGAGCTCCTTGCCAGTGACGTTCTGGTGTGACGATGCGCTTAAATTCAGCAACGCGGTCAAATTCGTGATCGGTCCCCAGGTCGGTGCTACCCGCCGGAAGCCAAATGCGCTGGGTGGCAAAGGAGCGACCCGCCAGGTTTACCGTTAGGCGGCGCGATGAGCCTGCCGCAGAAACATCCAACGTCAGACGTCCGGGAGTATCCAGCGGACTGGTGGGAATAAAGGCTCGGTAGCGATTGCCGGATACCAGAAAGCTGGGATAATCAGTGCCATTGACCGAAACAACCGGGGCAGTACTAGCCGCTGAAGCGCCGGAGATCACTACCGAGATAGTATCGCCCAGCCTTGGGTTCGTTGGCGAGAGGGTGACATCGTAAGCATGGGCCGCAGGACTCCAAAGGCTACCGCTGGCGGCTGTGCCGATCATAACCCCTGTCATCGCGAGAAAAGCGCGACGCCCCAGGCGGGAGGTAATGACAGGACTAATTTTGGGCGGCTTCATAGCTGTTGTGATTGGGATGGATAAAAAATTTACCAGTTTCTTGATCCGAGTATGAGAAAATCTGTAAGGCTTATTACTTCGTTCATACTTAATCGAGATATGATCGGAGGGACCCAAAACCGGTTGCTTGGGGTCCCTCCGAGTTCCCCAAACCCCTATGGCTAGGGCCGGGAGGCCGCCCTAGGACCCAACCTACTGGGTTGTCCTCAATTGCATTAAAGTAGGGGTTACGGCGGGGTCGATTAATCAGGTTATCGCATTGTTGTTTGGCACGACATTGTTGGAATATCCGTATCCATCGGGATTTCAAAATTCGCATCCCTTACTGGCAAATGATTTAACCTTTAATGCTTACTCTGGCTTTTGAATTATTTTCTCTAGCTGACGCTGTTTTGCCCTAGGGTCAATGCTCAACAATCGCACGTAGTCGCTAGGGTGATTAGCCAAAAACTGTTCCATCTGGGTTAATACCTGAGCCTCATGGGCACTGGTAATTGTCGGGCCACTCTGCCAGGAACCGACCTTAAATCGTCGCGCATCGGCAAATTCCAGGCCAATGCGGTGGCCTTGGTGGAGTTGTTGCCGGATGATGTCTATGATGTCTGTCTGTAACGGAGCCGCCTTGCCATTTTGCGGCATCGATCGAGAGCCATTACTGGAGACCGCATTCTGAAAAGGGGTGACGCAGGCGATATCGTTTGCACAGCGATATCCGGCCCGTAAGGCTTGATTAATTTCGACCACATGGTGAGAGAAGCTGCGATCGCTATCGTTAGCATCCGGCAACCGGTCAGCAGCTTGCTGTGTGGTAATCACCGCTCCTGACGGCACATACTTACCGGCGGGAATCTCCACATCCTGGATCAGGGCATGCATCATCACAATGCAGCCGTGGCCCACCTGGGCATTAAACACCGTCGAGCGAAAGCCAATAAAACACTCATTGCCAACGTAAGCGGGACCATGGATCAACGCCATGTGGGTGATGCAGGTATCATGGCCAATCCATACCGAGTAGGCTTGCTGGTCATCCCCTAAAATGCGTCCCTGCTCTAACCCATGGATAACCACCCCATCCTGAATATTGGTATTCGCACCAATGTAAAAGGGAGCCCCTTCATCCGCACGAATAGAGGTATTGGGGGCGACCATTACATTTTCACCCAGTTGCACATCTCCAATCAGACTGCACTGAGGATGGACATAGGCAGATGCAGCAATATCAGGTTGATCCAGATCGCTATCCCAGGGAGTGGGTGGAGCGGATTGGTGACGCAGCGGCATGGTACTGTCCTCAGTTTACTGTCCTTCAGTTTAAAGTTGAGTGAGATTAGACGCATCCCCATAGACGGCGACGGGGTTAAACGTTTTGGAGGTTTCTGTAAAGGTGAGAGTAACGGGACCCGCCAGATCGCCCTCGCCAAGAGAAATTTCGCGGTAAAAGCAAGAGCGATAGCCCACATGGCAACTGGCCCCTGAACCGGCCACTTTGACCTTCATCCATAGGCAATCTTGATCATCGTCAATCAACAATTGCTGCACATTTTGCACCAAACCACTGGTGGCTCCCTTGTGCCAGAGCCGCTGACGGCTGCGGCTGTAGTAGTGAGCTTCACCTGTTTCCAGGGTTTTTAACAATGCGGATTCGTTCATGTAGGCGTGCATCAAAACCTCGCCGGTGTCAGCATCTGTGGTGACAACGGGGATAAGCCCATGGGCGTCAAACTTAGGGGCCAGGAGCATCCCTTCTTCGACAGCTTCAACCGAGGTACGGGCAACAAATGGAGATGACATAGGACAGAGAGTAACAATAGTTGGGCCTGAGAGCGTTGATTGGCCGTTGATTTGGGAACTGCGGAAGCCTCTTTCTCGGTCTGCTTTACATTCGTAGACACCAACTTTACAAAGAGTTCACATCCACCTCTGTATATTCGCATATTGTGAGAATGATAATCATTCTAATTAGAGATTGAGGTTTTCTCGATGTCCAGTTTTGGCAAGTCAATCGTTTCCCTTACCGGCAAGCTAGGTGGTGCGATTGCAATCGGCACGGCCCTTAGTCTAGGTACCCTGGCTCCAGCTCAGGCGGTCACCTTTCGCCTTTCATGGACGGGGCAAATTCTGGGTTATAGCGCTGAGGGGCAATTTAGCTACGACGATGCCCAAACCTATGAAGATGGGATTGTTCGAGGTGACGATTTAGAGGCATTTGACATCGCCTTTTACGATCCGCAAGGCAATCTGATTCAAGAGTTTGAGGATAATCACCTCACCTATTCAGGGTTCAACTTTAATTTCGATACTCAGACGGGTGAGATTTTGCAAGATGGCTTTTTCGATGAGCCGAATGGCATTGATATTGGAGAATACACCGTCCTATTTGATGAAGCAGGGGAGGCCATCGGGGCAACGGGGCTAAACTTCTGGTCGGCGGCTCCGGCTCCGGATGGAGAACCCGTCCCCCATGTTCACCTGACTGATTTTGGTGATGAGTTTCCTGAGCTGCCGGTGGGTTTTGGCACCCATCTGGATGTGGCGTTCTTTACCCGTACGCGGGCACAGCTTCTGGATGATCCGGGAGCAGGTGAGCAACTCGGTCAACGGATGATTGCCACCCAGGTGCCTGAACCAGGTGCATTAGTCGGAATGGGTGCGATCGCACTGCTGGCTCGCCGTTTGCAACGCTCTAGGGGGCAAGCCAAGTCTGTATGGAGACCGCTGAATTATTAACGATTGACGGCGCTGAGAGGGTTAAAACGTAGAGCTAATGGCTAGCTGGCATTAGCTCTTATCTGGCTAGCCAGCCGCCTATCCAAGCTAGCAGCATTGAAAACGCGATCGCGGAATCACGACTGATGATAGCGAGCAGGCATTTTGTTGAGATGATCGGCAGACAGATAGTGTTCTCAGTTTTACTCCATTAACCAGTTAAACAGCTCTTTTACTGTGAGGTTAAAGTTTCTAGCAAATTCCGGTACTGGCAACTGCATTTCTGGTTCGTCATAAACCACAGTCGGCTGATCCGGTCGATGAACCAAAACGGATTGTTCATCTGAATCAATCAACCACCCCATCTGAGTGCCATGGTTCAGGCAGTGCAGAATATTTTTAGTGACTTTAGTTTGGCTCTGATTCGGTGAAAGAATTTCGATTGTCCAATCTGGAGCAATTGCAAAAACGTTGGCCACCCCGCCATTTTCCTTGCGTGGAATTCTAGCCCATAGGAATACAGTAATATCGGGTACAGTGGAGCGTCCACCAAAAGTACAGCGTAATTTTGTGAAAGCGCGGGCAATTTGCTGGGGTTTGACGGCCAAATTAATGGCGGGCGCTAATTCAGTTTGAATGACGCTATGCTCTCCTTGTGGCATTGGTTTTTGGATAATCAGTCCATCAATGTACTCGCTAGCCGGTTCTGTTTCTGGTAACTGTAGAAATTCTTCGAGCGTCAGCGTTTTAGAAGGAGTTTGTACCATTTTCAGATTCCCATAAGAGGAGTACGAGGACTACGCTACCGTTCCTCTACTTGCCATTTTACTAATACATTAAGCTGTTGTCGCAGTCTAAACACTGCATTGGTTTTGGTCACCCCCAGCGGCCTACCCAGGCCAGCAACATTGAAAACGAGATCGCGGCGATCGCCTGCCGAGCCATCAGCCTTACCGCAAACTGTACTGACTGTTCGCGGGCGATGGTGAGTGCGGTGACCAGGCAGGGCAGCAACACTCCAGCCAGGTACACGCCCGTCAAGATTTGCAGGGGTGTGAATACGGCCAAGGTGCCCGGTTCGGCAAAAAGTAACAATCCGTCTTTGCGAATTGAGGCCAAAATAATGGGTACAGCCGCCTCTGGGGGCAGATTAAACAACCCCATTAGGGGATTAATCCAGTCAGCCAGAAGGGTGATCAGACCCAGACTGTCCAGCACCGAAGCGATCACCGTAATCACCAAAAAGATGGGAATCGCATTGGTGAAAAACTGTTTGAGGGTGCCCTGGGTTTCACGCCAGATGGCAGACCAACGGGGCATTTCTAAAAAGGTGCGCTGTTCGATCATCAATGTATTGTGGACCGAGCGGGCGGCTTTGGGCGCAATCAGACGGGTATAGATCAGGGTGGTCAGGGTTAAATAGCCCAGATAGGGCACCACTAAACCGGGCAAATTGGCTGCGCTGAACACACCCAGGGTGGCTCCAAACTGGTAGGAACAGGCAGCACCAAATGCGATCGCACTCACACAGGTCTGCCGAGAACAGCTGGAACAGGCACGAGTACTGATCACGGCGGGCACATTGCAGCCAAATCCCATAATCACCCGTACCAAATCTCGCCCGGATAGGCCAAACGGTCGCAGGAGTGGGTGCAGCGCTACGGTAATGCGTTCCACTAACCCACTTGCTTTATACGCGCCTAAAAACAGAGCGTACAGAATCACCGTAGGCACCGCCCAGACAAATAACAACGGCCCCATGGTGACCAGGCCATAGCGGCCAATCAAAATCTCTTGTAGCAGTGATGGTGTTTGAGACAGAACCGTAATCAGAGGATCTAATCCAGCTTGTACAAGGGAGTCCAGCACCCCTGCCACCCCATTAGCCACACCAACGGCAAGGACGGCAGGCAACAACAATAAAAGTACTGCCAACAACCAGCCCCAGCGCCGATGTTCTAGCCAGGTAGGATGGGGTTCAATGTACCAACCCGCTGGGATCGGGTGCCACTGTTGGGGAAAAACGGTCGGTGTCTGGAGTGCCCCTAGAATCTGTTGACGCTGATCCGAACTTAAATGGCGAGCATCCACAGGAATAAATCTCACCTGGGCAGCTTGTTCCCAACGTTTCACCACCTGCTGGGTAAACTCAGAGGCCATGACCTTATCCCAGAAGGTGACCACTACCAACCCTTGCTTCCCGGCAACTAACGGTAGCAGGTCCGCCAGGTCATCATCGATATGTGTGGCTTTGACCAACAACACAATGGTGTCATGGGCCTGGAGTTGGGCCAGGGCCGCTCGGGTGGTGGCGGTGTCGGCACGAAAGAGAATGCCGGGGGTGTCGATCAAGAGAGTATCGCCTGCCTGATAGCGATCGCAGGCAATGGTTGAGCCCTGAATATTGGTACTGGTGGGGCATTGGCCGGTGAGTGCTGCCGCTAGGGCAGATTTGCCAGTACTTTCTTTGCCGATGAGGACAATCGTTTGCTGGGCAGGCAAGGTATTGGGCATGGGGATGGGGAGTGGGAAAGGGGGAGGAGATGAGTAGACGGGTGGATGGGGTACTTCCTGACACCTGACTTGGGCATGGAGAGAAGAGGAGAAGGGAGAGGAGAAAGGTGCAAGTTCTTAGTTCTTAGTTCTTAGTTCTTAGTTCTTAGCTCTTAGTTTTGAGTTGGTAGCTGAGGAGAAGAATTCAAAATTCAAAACTTGCTAACAAATGCAGTCGTTGTCGCAGCAGGAGAGATCGTCGAGAAAGAGTCCGGCCTGGCGGTAGGCATCAAGGGGGGTGGGGTCAATGCTGAGACGCTGGGCGATCGCATTGGCGATGACGGCAAACCGCTGACGAAATTTATAAATAAAGCAAAAAATCAGGTCGCCATGGCGGACGGAGGGACCACTCACAAAGAGACCTGGGGTAAGGGTAGATTCGTCATTTTCCGTGAGGGCTGCATAACCTTTGGACCAGTCGAACAGTGGGGAAATCTGTTTCAAACTGGTGTCGAAACCGGTGCAAAGAATCGGGGGATGGGCCGTCACCCACTTCTGGTATTCGCTGTAGACCGCATAACCACCGGAAATGGGTTTGACCTCTTCAATGGGGGCGTTACCCACTAGGTCCAGGCGACCGGTGTTATAGACAAATTCCAGACGCTGCAGGGTGTAAGGCGATAGGGATACGCTGGGGTCGGTGTCGGGATTTGCCCAGGCTCCGGTGCGATCAAGCACGCCGACTTTCTTTCCTATGGCCACTAAATTGGCCGCGGCATCCATACCGCTTTCATAGCCGCCGATGATGATGAATTCATCCCCTTCTAAATCGGTCCACGACTGAATTTGACTATTGTGGACACAGTGCTCTGCCCCTGGGAAGGTATTGAGACGGGGATATTGATATTCTCCGGCGGCCCAAATCACAAACTGTGTGGATATTTCGCCGCTGCTGGTGTGCAGGGTAAAACCTCCCTGGGGCAAATGTGTAACGCTCTGCACATCTATCTCAGTCTGAATCGGTAGCTCAAAGTGATCGGCAACGGTCTGCAAGTACAGTGCATACTGTTTGCCGCTAATGTGTTCGCGGCGAAATGCGATCGCAGGCGAAGTCTTCAATGTGACTGCATTCAGGTCGAGCAGCCCAAAGCCATGGCTGGGAAATGACGGGGTGATGAAGTTCATCTCCTCAGGCCAGCGGCTAAAGGAAGCGCCCACCTGGTGTCGGTCTAAAATTGTGAAGTGCTCTAGACCCAGCTCTTTGAGCACAACGCCACAACCAATACCGGCGGCTCCCGCGCCGACAATCACAACGTCATAGGACTGATCCGTTTGGGGATGGCTCACACTGGGTTACCCGAATTACTGAAGATACGAGAATGATAATCATTATCAAATTCTTTGTCTAGGGGCTGTCAGGTTACGGTTACACGGGCAGACCAATAACGTCTCAATGGGTATGGATCGAAACGACCAAAGGGAAAGGCTTCGAGGAGGTCAGACTGATGTTTCTTGCGACAGAGCCATCTGCTGAACCAGAGCCTTGGCAGTCTGAGCGGCTTGTCGATCAACTGAACTCAGCGATGTTCCTACGATTTGGTAACAGTTTGTAGTCGTCCCATACGCGTCGATCAGTGCCCCCGTAGTCGAGTTGACCGCTAGCTTACCACTGTCGTCGACTACCGCTGCACCCTGGGCAACAGCCAGACTATAAATCGGTGCGATCTGGCTATCGAAGCCGGTAGCTAAAATCACGGATTTTGGCTGCCACTGCTTGCTGTCAGGCCATACAATCGTTGGCGTTTCGCAATGGTTCAAGAATGTGCCAGCTTGCAAAGACAAACGCCCAGCCCGCATCGCCGCTAGCATCAGCTCAGCACAAGCCCACGACTGGGTTGCAAACAGATGTTTCACACTGCTTAACAGTTGCCGCAATTTTACCCGCTCGTCGCTTGGCAGCAGGTCCTTCGTCTGACCGTAGAAAGACATTACTGGACGAGCTAAACGGGCTAGGGGGTGGACTGGGGTTGCCTGTTGCAGGTAGTCAGCGAGAAAACAGCCATAATTCTCGATGTGTAGCATTGCCTCCCATCCCGGATAAGCGATATCACTCACTCGGTAGGCCGTGAGAAGTGACTGTCTCAGCAAGTATTGCGCCCACCGAGCTGTAGGATTGCGCTGCATCTGCTGCCGCGTCAGCCAGGGGCAAGTGTACGATACAGCAGGTTCTATCTGAGGCAGTCGGGCATAGCCTCGGCGGCTCACCAGACTGACTCGCTCTACTCCCAGGTTGTGCAGTGCATGCAAGGCCACCTCTATACCCGATGGTCCTGCACCTACTATCGTCAGATGGGCAGGTAATTCCGCCCCGTAGCGATCGCACGGATACGCCGCAAATACCTGTCCCTGCCACTCAGGGCGAATGGGTGCAAACCGATGGCCGATGGTACACACGAGCTGATTGACCTGATAAGACGCGGTTGCCGTCTGCACGTGAACCCTCTGTTCGGAGGGGACAAAGCTTTGTACCGCTTGAGGAATCGTCTGCACCATGATGTGGCTAGGCAGGTGGGCCAGCAGCCTCCGAAACTGCTCGTCTAGATAGAGGCCATAGGCTCCTCGGGGACTGGTTCCGTGAAGATCGTCCAGGTTATGGTCAGGATGACGCTGTTGTCCCTGCTCTGGAGCAAAATCAGGGTATAGCACCGCTAGCAGGTCACGATTGGCCTGCATCCAGTTGAAGTAGTTCGCTGTGTCGAAGCGCTGTTGGGCAAAGTCAAACCCGCGGACAGCACTGCCGCCGTTAAAGGTGAACAAGGCGGGCTGCATCGGGTCGTAAACCTGTCCGCCACCGATGAATGTTTGCTTATTTAGTGCCTTGAAATGAGCCAGCCGAGTTTTCTGAGCCTTGGTCAGATTAGCCTCTTGGTAGGTACGCTCTGGCTGAAAGAGAGATATCTGTATAGGCCTCTCTGTTTGGTCACGTAGTTGAGTGACTAAGTGACCGAGAATGGCAAACCCACTGATACCAGCACCTGCGATCGCAATTCGCCAAGGCTCAACCCAGCCAGTAATGCAATTGTCTTGATTGGTGGAAATTGTTAAAAACAACAGCCCCCCTACGGCTACTGCCTATACACATCTACGAGACTATTGAATTAAACCGAGAGTTATGGTCCTAAATAGCTTGATACCTCCTAAAGCTTTCTCAATAGAATTCATGATTGAGACTCAATTAGTAGCTTTAGTAAATATTTAAAACCCTTTAGAATCAATGGTTCTAGCGATATTCTCTGACTTATGTATACACGGTAGCCCAAACAGGTCGGGGGGGTAGAAACTAAGTTTTCGTAAACCTTTGCCGTAGCCACCTTGACGGCAAACGTGTTTACAAGGCCAAACTTTTAGCGTGAACCCCTAGCGGAAACAGCAAATATTCATTCCAACAGCGCCAGAGATAAGCCGTTATTGCCTTGCGACGCCCCAGCTCGCTTTCAAAAGCAAACGTAACTTCTGCTGAGCCTGGAATTAGCTGAGCCAGCGAATGGTCGCAGCCACAGCCGTGTTGAATCAACAGCCCCTGACGACTAGCACACGATTGCACTAGCATTTGCACTGCCGTTACATTCAGACTATGCAGGCAGGCGTCATAGGCCCGCTTCACTCCTTGCATATGAGGGTCGAAAAACATGGGACGAGCCTCGTGGATTGACGCTCGCTCAATTGGACACAGCAGCATCCAGTAGAAACAAGCTGGTAAAGCATAGCCTAACCGAGAGAAAACGTCCCGCACAAAAGCTACGACTCTTTCGGCCCCGTCAGTTGCTCTGGCTGTTTGCATTACCTGATTGAAGTCAGGGTAAGCCGTAGTCCTGAAGTCCTGACCGAAAAACTCTAAGGTTGACATAGCCTCTTGCCGGTAGAAGGCTTGGAAGTCAAACCCCTCCCGAAAGACCTCGGGACTGCGGTCCGTTGCCTTGGTTAGAAACAACCGCGCTAGCACTACTAGAAAATCCGGCTCAGGGTGACCCACCGCTACCTCGCGGTTGGCGATGCGCTGCCAGATTGGCGGTAGTTCTTCCAGGGAAACAACATCAGTGTCCGTTAAGAGAGCGCTGATTGAAAGCGGCTCTGAAACAGTGCCTGCTGAAGAAACGGTGGAATTTAGGATTGAAACCATGTCAATGACTGACTCCTCTATAGGTGCAAGGAAAAAAATCCTAGACCTAAACAACTTTTCAGAGTTTACACGGCAATGATAATGATAATCATTTTTCCTGGGCGCTATATTTAGATGACCTTATGGAACTGCAATCGCAGCACCTAAACAATTCTTTGCAATTGCGGCTCTGTCACAACGATTACAGCAAGGTATCAAAACTTGCTTCTCGATCTGAGACTAATGACCGAACAGGTACGCCGTTCAATCACATCGAAGTGTTCACCGATTGGGTGAATCTGTTCAGCATGGAATTTCCAAGTTGTTCAACAATCCGTTGGAACAAAATCATCGCAAGCTAACGCATTGGAACTAATCGCACCTGAATTGTTTCCTGTAGCAGTAGCAGTAGCGGCATCAGTAGCAGCGGCGGCGGATACGCCTTGAGCAACGGATTAGTGCTACTCGTTGTAACCATTCCGACTGCTTGATTTTAGAGGAGATGCAGCATGGATCGATTCACCGGCGGTTGCTTGTGCGGCAATGTCCGAATTGTGGCGACGGGACTCCCATACCGGGTTGGCCTTTGTCACTGCCTCGACTGCCGCAAGCATCATGGTGCCCTTTTTCACGCTTCTGCGGTGTTCCCGCAGAATGCGGTGACGATCACGGGCGAAACCCGCGACTACGTCGGGCGGTTCTTCTGCCCCCGATGCGGATCGTCTGTTTACTCACGCACCGCAGACGAAATCGAAGTGAACTTAGGATCCCTGGACGCACCTGATCAACTTAGGCCCACTTACGAACTTTGGACAATCCGACGCGAATCTTGGTTACCCCCTTTTGTATTCACCAGACAATACGAGCGTGACCGTGAGTCCACGGGGCGCTCAGAGAAGTAGATGAGTGCTCCCGTGGCACACTCTGACCGTAGCTACGGTCAGAAACTACGGACGGGCTACTCAGTTTGAAATAGACGAATTAAATCATCTAGCTCAATATCATCTAACGCTTTGTGGATTTTGTACTGCTGGGCTGGCTGGCTCAAAATAGTAATGACGGTTTCAATTGGCGGACAGTCGGGTTCTTTGCACTGAAGTTGGCTCACCGAGATGCCAATATCCGAGTCGAGCTTCAGAAGGTCGTAAACCCAGGTCTTGATCTGTTGCAACGCGGCTAGATTAGGTTTTGGGCGAGACTGAGAAAACAGGTTCATGATTCCACCTCAATAACGACGTTGCTGATGTGGGTAATCAAGGTGCGGCCATCAGCGGGCATGATTTTGACAAATCCGCTGGCAATGCAATATTCCACCGTCGATGATGCTAGAGTTTGGCTTGGAGAAATCAGCATCACCTTGACGTTTTCTAGACAATTGGTTGCGTAGTGCTGAACAACAGTCATGGACGTTTACCTCATTACTTGAACAACTTTGTGAAACCTCATCGGTTCACTTTGACGTTTGAGAAACTGAAAAGAATGACTAACAGATAGTCTTTTGCGCGATCGCATCTTGTAATTTCTCGATCACGTCTGGCACTGTCAGGGCTCCCAAATCACCACTCTGACGGGTGCGAACACCCAATGTCTGAGAATCCACTTCTCGCTGACCGATCACAGAAATAACCGGAATCTTCTCTAATTCTGCGGTGCGAATTTGTTTACCCAGACGCTCCCCGCTGGTATCTACCTCCACTCGGAAACCTTGTTGTTGCAATGTCTGGGCCACCTGATTGGCATAGTCTCGCTGAGCATCGCTGACAGGCAACAGTCGTACTTGCACCGGAGCCAGCCACAGGGGAAACATCCCCGCATAGTTCTCCACCAAAATGCCGAAGAATCGTTCCAGGGAGCCAAAAATAGCCCGGTGAATCATAATCGGACGCTGTCGAGAGCCATCCGCCGCGACGTACTGTAAGTCAAATCGCTCCGGCAGGTTAAAGTCTACTTGGATTGTGGAGCACTGCCATAGCCGACCAATAGCATCCTTGATCTTAATATCGATTTTGGGACCGTAGAAGGCACCCCCCCCCTCATCAATCACGTAGGCCCACTCTTTGATATCCAGTGCTTTTTTCAATGCTGAAGTGGCCAGTTCCCAAATGTCGTCGCTGCCCACAGACTTGGCCGGACGGGTGGAGAGATTCACCTCATAGTCGGTAAAGCCAAAGTCCGACAGAATTTGTTCTGTTAGGTTTAGCACCCCTAAAATCTCCTCTGTTACCTGCTCTGGCAAACAAAAAATGTGCGCATCATCCTGAGTAAAGCCGCGAACGCGCATCAGACCATGGAGCACCCCAGAGCGCTCATAGCGGTATACCGTACCCAGTTCGGCCCAGCGAATCGGCAACTCCCGGTAAGAATGGAGCTGATGCTGATAGGTGAGCACATGGAAGGGACAGTTCATGGGTTTGAGCTGATACTGTTGCGCTTCTACAGCCATCTGCTCAAACATGTTCTCCTGGTAAAAGTCCAGGTGCCCGGAGGTTTGCCAGAGGTCGCGATTGGCAATGTGGGGGGTATAGAGCAATTCATATCCCCCCTGCAGGTGAGCCTGACGCCAGTAGTCTTCAATCAGCAGGCGCATGCGGGCTCCTTTGGGATGCCAAAATACCAGTCCGCCTCCCGCCGCCTCTTGAATACTAAACAGATTTAATGTCTGTCCCAGTTTGCGATGGTCGCGGCGTTTGGCTTCCTCTTTCTGCGTCAGGTAGGCCTTTAATTGTTCTGGCGTTTCCCAGGCGGTGCCGTAAATGCGTTGGAGCTGCGGCTGAGTTTCGTCGCCCCGCCAGTAGGCTCCGGCTACACTTTCTAGGGCAAAGGCTTTAGGGTGTAGTTCGCCAGTGCGGCTCAGGTGAGGGCCTGCGCACAAATCCCACCAACAAGTCGCAGTATTAGCATCAGAGGTTTTCGTCGATGGTGAATCGAACAAGGACGGTTCTGCATTGGCTGGCAGCGGGTCAGGACAACCGATGTAGTATCGGGTGATCGGTTCATCGGGGGGAATGCCATCCAGAATCTCTAGCTTATAGGGTTCGTTTAGTTGCTCAATCTCAGTGCGGATGTCATCCCGTTCTACCGTTTCACGAATGATCGGTAGATTTTGCCCAATGATGCGCCGCATTTTTTTTGTGATCTGCTTTAAATCCTCAGGCGTAAATGGGTCAGCCCGGTCAAAGTCGTAGTAAAACCCCGTATCTGTGCAGGGGCCAATGGTGACTTTTGTCTCTGGAAACAGGGTTTGCACCGCCATGGCTAATACATGGGCACAGGTGTGGCGCAGCCGCGCTAGCTGCTCTACATCACCGGGGCTGGTTGCGGACTGTGGACGGGAGACTTGACTGACCATGGAAAGTCAAAATTGGAATGATTATCATTCTCAATCTATCACAGCGATCAAGAATTGAGTGCTTTGGCAATGGGTGGGGTTTCTTACTTCTTATCCTTGGTTAGGAGCAGGAATTTAATAATGTGAATGTGTCGATTTCTCCCTTCCCAGGAGGCAGGGTCTTTCGTGTTCATCAGAGAAAATCTGTAAGGCTTATAACTTCATTCATAATGTGATCGGAGGGAACCAAAATCGGTTGCTTGGGGTCCCTCCGAGTTCCCCTTCCCGGAAGTAATACAGCTATCCTAGCTAGGCAAACTGGGGTTTCCATGGCTAGGGCCGGGAGGCCGCCCTAGAACCCAGCCTACTGGGTTGTCCTCAATGGCATAAATAGGGGTTACGGTGGGGACTATTAATCAAATTATCGCATTGTTGTTTGGCACGATTTTGTTGGAAACTCTTTTTCATCGTAATTCCAAACGTTGGATACGGATATTCCGAAGGGTGGGCATGGCCCGCCTCCAAGTAGAGCATAGAGCATGTCTCTGATGAGATTGTTGCTGTACCATCGTTTGCTAGTGAGTTACAGCTGACGATTAAAGAGTCGTTGGGTTGGTTACTGGTATAAGACATGTGTAGTTGCCAGTAAGCTACATAACTTTTGGACCGAGCGATCGCACCCTCCTCAGACAGTGCGATCGCATCGCCTTAGCTAATCTTCACCTTTTTGGTCACAATCGCCTCTCGTAGGAAGATTCTGACAGGAGAGCTGCCCTAGCTAATCCAAATTATTTGGGTACATCAGGAAATAGGTAACTGCGGTCTGGATCTCTAGCAAGTAGGCCGACAACAGCAGTTAAGCAAATTTCTCAACTGCTGTTGTCGTCGTATCCAATCGCTCGTCAATAAGAGCAACGACAGACAGTTAGAGGCTAAAACTATGCAAATGACCTATCTAAGACGTTGGATTCTGAGCAATGTTCTAGGGTTTGTGCTGTCGTTGCTGTCAATCTTTACAATGAAGCTATTAGGCCCCACAGGAAACGGACTGTCCGCAGCTGGATGGGGATTGGGGTTATTTTTAGGGGGGATACAAGCATCTGTCCTTAGGCAGCGTTTACCCCAGTTAAAAATCTGGCACTGGATAGTCGCCACAGGTTTAGGGACCTATGTCGGCTCGGCCCTTGCGGCCTTTAGTAATCTCTTGCAGGCCATGACTGGTCAGGGAATTCTCTTTATTGCATTGAAGTTTTTTCCCTCCTCTGTAGATTCAATGCCATCTTCACTGATGTGGGGGATCTTGCTTATCGGCCATGGAATTTCTGTAGGTATATCCGTTGGGATTGCTCAAGTTTTAGTTTTACGTCAGCATACCCCGAACTGGCGGCTGTGGTGGACTATGGGGGTACTTGGTTACACTCTAGGTGGAGCAATTGCCTTTTATGGTGTCTGGTCTATCGCAGGATCGTTTTTGGATATTTCTTGGGCTTCAATGGTCTTAGTTATTAGGGGACTCTGTCTTGGCGCAGTGGGTGGCGTGCTTTATGGCAGCATCACAGCCATGGCCCTTAAGAGCATCAGACCTCGACAACACAATCTTTAACGAGTCATCTCAGTTTGAAGCGGCGGCATTTTCTCCTAATAGTTGTTGGATAGCTTAGGTGCAAAGGGTAAGTTTTTTCTAAGCAATGCAGTCTGAGGAGATCACAAAGATTATCCGCCACATCGGCTATATCAATCTGTTATCAAGGCACTGAGAGGATACTTCTGACCTGAAAATGCTCATTTCACTAGATAAATTCTGCAAGCTCAAGTGCTATTTGGTTTAATTTTTTCCGTGATAGCCCCATTCTTGCACGGACAGCCAAGGCGAACAACAAACTGCTAATGTGCCTGGCGATATTCTTGGGGTGTTGATCGAGAGCTGCTGCATCTTTGCTATATTCTGCGTTAATGATTTTTTCTATGGATGTCTCCATGCGTTTGGTGAAATCTCTCAACGTATCGCGAATCTCATCATATTGAGAACTTGCAGGTAGGGCAGTGCCAACAAGAAGGCAACCTACAGACGGACCGTCTGGAGTTGAATAAAACTTAGCCGCGGCAAGCAACATTTTTTGACAGGCTGCTTGAAGGGTTCCCGCACCTGAAAATTCCTTGACGATGTACTCATGAGCCTGAAGGGAATACTCCGCAACAACGCGAGTGAACAAGGCTTGTTTATCTCCGAACGCATTGTACAGACTCGGCTTTGACAGTCCCATAGCTTCTGAGATCGATTCATAGCTTGACGCCTCAAATCCTTCATTCAGAAACACTTTGGCGGCACGCTGTAGCACCTCCTCCTCGTTAAATTTTCTGGGTCGACCGGGTGACTTTTTCATGATTTTATTCTGTATCGTACAAAATTTTGACAACCTCGATTTAATTATGTACGATACCGTATATATTAGCTCTTAGCAAAAACATTGGAGCAAAAGATTATGGTTGAGAAAAAGAAGGTCGGGATTTATATCTTCCCGCACGTGACGATGATGGATGCTTATGGACCCTTGCAGTTTTTCGCAATGGTTGATGAGTTTGAGACGTTTACGTTTTCCAAGACATCCGAACCCGTGATGTCGGATGCCGGTGCACTCTTGACCCCTCACTATGGGTTTGAGGATTGTCCCAAAATAGATGTTCTGGTTGTTGCCGGTGGTGGTAATGTATTGCCTCAGTTGAAAGACCAAGCGGTAATCGATTTCCTTCGGGAAGTAGGAGAACAGGCAGAATATGTCACCTCTGTCTGTACCGGAGGGTTAATCTTGGCAGAAGCTGGGCTCCTTGATGGACACCGAGCAGTAACCCATTGGACCTATGCAGAGCTGCTTGACAGCTACCCTAACGTCACACGAGTGGATGAACGGGTATGCATCTCCGGTAACCGGATTACTGGAGGCGGCATTACAGCGGGAATCGATTTCGCTATTTCAGTGATTGCCAATGTCGTTGGCGAGCCTGCTGCCCATGTCATTCAGTTACTGTTCGAGTACCGTCCAGCTCCACCTTTCAATTCTGGTGGACCAGAGACGGCACCTCAATTCGCCGTAGATACCGTTCGCGGCAAAGTGGCAGAAATTGCTTCTGATCTTTGGGAGCACGTCAATAGCAAGGAAAGGGTGGCATGATGAGTGGTTGCGTTAAAACCGTTATCGAGCAGCGCAATGCTGAAATGATGGAAGCGTTTGCTCGGCAAGATATCTCAGTATTAAAGGCGATGTATGCATCGGACGCCGTGTTGGTCTTTTCGAATGTTCCTAAGTTAACTGGACAGGCTGCGATCGGTAAGACATTCAACAGGATGTTTGAGGATGGTCTGAAAAAGTTGACTCTATCGACAGAATCTTTCCATGACTTTGGAGATTATGCGTTGGAATTTGGAGCATATTCTCTCGAAATTGATAACAGTGTCGTAACGGATACCGGTAATTATCAAGTCCTTTGGCAAAAGGTCACAGGGACATGGTTGATGGTCCAGGATATGGTGAGCCGTTCTCAACCAAGCTTATAGTTACAGGCTGATTTCCGACAACAACCTGTTCGATGCTATATCCCATCACCTTCAAAGAGTGTCGATTGCTGTGCTATGGATAGCATCGTCAAATTAGTTGTCCGTCAAACAAAGTTAGCACCAAATGCTCTCTAACTACTCGACCACCTGGTTTAAGCGGTGATGAACATCTCGCCGCTTAAACCAGTCTAATGCTGCGAGCTAGCAATCCTTTGATCTTGATCTGCGTTTCTAGGAGTTCAAAAGCCTGCTAATCAAGGCTTTAATCCTGTCATATTCGAATACCCAGTAAAAAGTCATCAAATTTTTCTCATTAGCTTATGAATCTGTTGAAAGATCTCATTCAGTTTTGGAAAGCGATGGGCACGTTGCCTTGGACAATCCGAATATGGGCAATCCTCTATCCATTGCCACAAGTTCTCGGCGGCTTGTATTTCATTCGCGAAACACCTGGACTGGTGATTCTGCTCGGTCGGGTGTTGTCCTTTATTATTGGGAGTCAAGTTCATCGTCGCCGACCGTTCTCAAAACTCATCGGTCCCATCGGGCATGCGCATTGGCTGCTAATACTCCCTTACTTATTTCATCTACTCACGACACAAATGTTGGATAGAGGTTTGTACTGGTTTATCATGTATGTGTGTGTACTCACTATGGTGAGTGCGGCCATTGATATCCCTATTGCTGTGAGGTATTTTCAACGCGGTGACTCGTTCTACAAACGAGACTAGAAAAATAGCCGTTCCAGACTGCACCTAACAAGCCTGTTGGAGCGGATTATTGAAAGATTACTGCGTTGTCAAATACTGACAACCGCTCAACAGAAATGTTAGCTATCCTTTGCATATGCTTACAGTTCTAGACGAAGCAGAAATGTGGCAACTTCACGCCGTGGTTTACCAGGATGACCTTCGTCTGATTCTCACAGAGATGTTCGTTGGCGAACCTGATGATGAACAAACCGATCCCAATCCGACAGTGCAGAAGCTTCTCCAAGGTAGTCGCCCGGTAGAAGTCAAAGATGAGAGCAGGATGATGTTGGTGAGATTTCCGCAGTCAATAGCATGGCAAGTTGTTGATGAATCCTATACCTCCTGGGACGACTACGAAGAGCGTGATGATACAGGAGTGATTCAGGCTCTTTCCCGATCCAAGTATTTAGACTACGTCAATGCTAATCATGGTTGGTACAAAGACATTATCGGTTCTGCAAAGCATTATCGAGTTTGGACGGGAGATGAAGTGATCGATGTGGTATCTTGCGAAAAGCCTGTTGTGGAACTGTGGGAGCCGTAATCCTAAGAAACGGACGCAAATAATCGGTGTCGCCAGCAAGTAAAATGGTACAATAGGTTCGTAATTATGTAGGGGTCTGCTTTCTAACTACCCTGTGGAGAGGGACGCTCGACTCACGCTCACGGGTTGAGCTTTAAACAAATCTCTCACACCCCTGACCGTTCACCGTTAGCCGCACAGTTCCTGCACCTAGATCTACATCTCAACTGCGTTTCTAAGCTTTTGGCTGCTCCGCTTTTCAGTCTTGCGTTTCTATCGTTGAATTATTCGGTATAGCCACGATAAATCTTTAGGTTTCTATTGTTATGTGATTAGTGCTTGCTTTTAGTCAGTCTGCTATACTTCATAAGTGTCGGTTTAGTTCTGTGTTTTTACCACATATTGCACCTGACGCGTTGCATCCCTGACGGCGATGATCTTTTTTGCCTCTGCCGCGCAGATGAATGCAATAGTTATCAATATTCTCTAATCTTCTTTCCATAAAGCCTTGGCCGTTACTACAAGTTCAGGGACAACAGTAGACCTAATTTTGTTATCCCCGCGAAACTGTTGTGGCATACCAAATTCACCTGTCTCAGGGTCCATCGTGTAAACAGACACTGTAGATTGCTTCGGATGACCGATATACCGCATCCCCCCTAACGCGGCATAGTCAACGATCCAATACTCCTCAACACCGATAGATTCATACTCAGCCAGCTTAGTCAAATAGTCATCTCGCCAGTTTGTTGACACCACCTCAATCACTAAGGTTGGAGCAATATAAGCCATCGCTGAGCTGGACAGCCCCTTCATCCGTTCCCATTCAGTCTTGGCAAAGACAACAATATCACCACGTCTGGCAGTGTCTCGTCCATTCCGAGAACCAATAGAGATTAACTTGGAACGCTTAGGTATGAGGGGCAAATTTTTCTCTAAACAATGCAGCCTGAGCAGATCACAAAGATTATCCGCCACATCCTCATGATTAGCAGTGGGATCGCTCATCGGCATCGGCTCACCCTCAATTAATTCATATAGACGATCATCACTGCTATCCAACACAAGAAAATCTTGCAATGACAATGGTGATGGCGGCGAGGATATTAAATCAATTGCTTGGGTCATACTGCATCACCAAATGCTGTCCAAATTCAAGACAAAGACTCTCAAGTCTACCGTTCTTATCGGCTTTCCACTTAGAGCCTTTAGGGTGTGCACCTATCTTAGACTATTAACATGATTGTGATGCTTATCCCCTTTTTCTAGCTCGCTAAATCCAAAACCTCACCCACCTTGCACCGCACAGGGCTCACAAAGGCCAAAGAATTCCAGGGTGTGATAGTAGATTGTGAATGAGCTGGAATGCTGAAGAGAAAACTCCAGACCCTTCAAAGGGCACGTATTCAGAGGAAACGACTGTCCACAGTGCAAACAGGTCATGTAGTGATGATCCTGCTCCACCGCGTTGTAGAGTGTTTCCCCTGTCAGCGTTACCCGATGCTGCACCCTGCCCATGCGCTTTAGCGCATCAAGGGCTCGATATACCGTTGCCAAACCAATCCGCTGATGTTGCTTGATCAGCGTATATAGCGCCTGAGCCGAGATCGGTTCAGACTGTTGCCGCAGTAACTGGAGTACCGCTGTTTGAGCCCGAGTACAGTGAACCTGAGTCATGGAATTTTTAAGGATTATGATCGCGTCAATTTCGAAAAACTGATGTAATATACCTAGGAATGATAATCATTATCATAACGGGTTTCCATCTTATGTCATCCACATCTATGTCACCCACGTCAGCGCCCCTCCCCACCGCCACAGATGCTGTTAAAGCGATAGAGGAAGCTGCACCCGCTGATAATAATAGTGGCAGTACTGGCCAAGTGCATCGTCCCCGGCGTCTGCGTCGTACCGGAGCGCTGCGCCGTATGGTACGAGAAACGGTGCTAACCGCCGCTGATCTAATTTATCCTCTGTTTGTCATGGAAGGTGAGGGGCAGCAGGAGGCGGTACCGTCGATGCCCAACTGTTTTCGCTACTCCCTAGATCTATTGCTAGAGGAAGCAAAAACTGTTTGGGGGTTAGGCATTGGAGCCATTGCCCTGTTCCCGCTCATTCCCCATCATCAAAAAGATAACGCGGGTACCGAAAGCTATAACCCGGATGGTTTGATCCCTCGCGCCGTACGTGCCCTTAAGCAAGCGCTGCCGGAGCTGCTGGTGATTACCGATGTAGCCCTTGACCCCTACAGTAGCGAGGGCCATGACGGCATTGTGCAAAATGGTCAAATTCTTAACGATGAAACCGTGGCAGTTCTCGTCAAACAGGCCCTGGTACAGGCTGAGGCGGGGGCTGATTTTGTTGCCCCATCCGACATGATGGACGGTCGTGTGCGCGAGATTCGTCAGGCACTGGATGCTGCCGGTTGGATTAATGTTGGCATTCTTGCCTATTCCGCTAAATATGCATCGGCCTATTACGGTCCATTTCGCGATGCCCTGGATTCTGCCCCTAAGTTTGGTGATAAAAAGACGTATCAGATGGATGCAGCTAATGCCAGGGAAGCCCTGAAAGAGGTAGAGCTGGATATTAAGGAAGGGGCGGACATCGTCATGGTGAAACCGGCTCTGGCCTATTTGGATGTGATTTGTCGCATTAAACAAAACACAAATTTACCTATTGCTGCTTACAACGTCAGTGGTGAATACGCCATGGTCAAAGCGGCGGCGCAGCAGGGCTGGATTGATGAAAAAGCCGTCATGCTAGAAACCTTGACCAGTATGAAACGGGCAGGGGCTGACTTGATTTTGACCTATTTTGCCAAAGATGCTGCCCTAGCTTTACGTCCATAGCAAGATAAAGCTTAAAGAATTAATGTTGTTTTTGAAGAGAGAATAGTAATGTCTAGACTGAGTTTTCAACGGCAGATACAGCAGTTATCGATTATGGCGCTGGGGGCAATCGTTACCCTAGGTGGCTGCACGACTGCTCCTACGGACTCTACCAGCGAAGCAGACTCTTCGGCAGCGGCACCCGAAGATTCATTGCAGGTGGTTACAACATTTTTGCCCATAACCCAATTCACTAAAGCGGTAGCGGGCGATCGCGCCGAGGTGGTACAGTTGCTACCCACCAATGTGGGTCCCCATGATTTTCAGGCCAAACCCAGTGATATTCAGGCGGTTGCCAGTGCGGACGTGTTGGTGAAAAACGGTTTGGAAATGGAGTTCTTTTTAGATGACATGATCGAGAATGCGGAAAATTCCGATCTGGTCACCATCGACTCTAGCGAAGAGATTGCTGCGTTTGCTAGTGGCGAAGAAGGCCATGACGACCATGGCCATGAAGGCCACGATGATCACGATCATGGTGAGGAAAAGGCCCATGATGATCATGACCATGGTGAAGAAGGGCACGACGACCACGATCACGGTGAAGAGAAGGCCCATGATGATCATGCCGAAGCGAGCCATGACGACCATGGCCATGCTCACGCCCACGGTGAATTTGACCCCCACGTCTGGCTGGATCCCAAGCGAGCCATTGAACAGGTCGAAAATATTCGCGATGGTTTGATTGCCGCCGATCCAGAAGGGGAGGCTGAATACACGGCTAACGCGGCGGCATTTATTACTGAGCTGCAGGCATTGGATGCTGACATTACGGAAATGTTGTCCCCCTTTGCTGGACAAACATTTGTGGTATTTCATGATTTCGCCGCTTACTTTGCTAGCAGCTATGGACTGGAAGCTGAAGTTCTGGTAGGTCTTCCCGAAGAAAATCCATCTCCAGACGATGTCAAGCGTGTTGTGGATACAGTGCAGGCGGAAGGGTTAAAAACCATTATGACCGAGCCCCAGGCTGGAGAATCTTCCTTTAAGGCGATCGCACAGGATCTCTCCATTGGTGTAAGTGAGTTTGACCCTCTGGAAGTAGGTCCGACCGAGGCGATACAGCCAGACTACTATCTGACAATCATGCGTCAGAATGCTGAGAATCTGGCAGATAGCTTTGGGGCATCCACACAATCCTGGTATCCTTTCTGGACGCCTCAACCGGTAGCCGCGGTTGGTGGCTTTAGTATGGAGAATGATTTTATGGGGCCAGGAGAGAACAGTTGAGCGATCCAGTCTTAGTCGTCAACGAGTTGACGGTTTACCGAGAGACCTATGCAGCGGTTCAGAATGTATCGTTCACAGTGCCAGCTGGCATGGATACCGCAATTGTGGGTCCCAACGGAGCCGGAAAGAGCACCCTAATTCAGGCCATACTGGGAATCTTGCCACGTCGGTCTGGAGAGGTGTTTGTCCTGGGGCAGCCGCTCTCTCCTAAAGGCAAATTGCCAGCTGAGGTGAGACAACAGGTTGCCTATCTGCCTCAAAACTTTCTGTTTGATCGCCGCATTCCCATTACAGTCAAAGAACTGATCGGTCTCGGGTGGGATCGTCTGGGCTTACAGCTGCCTTGGGCTGGTGGACGGGCGCGCCGTCACGCAGTGCAGCAGGCATTGACCCAGGTGGACGCCTGGCATTTGCGTTACAAGCTTGTGAGTGCGTTGTCGGGGGGAGAGCTAAAGCGGGTACTGCTGGCTTATTGTTTAGTGCGTCCCCGCCGTCTGCTGATTCTCGATGAGGCTCCCGCTGGTTTAGATGTGCGTAACGAATCGGAATTTTATCGGTTGCTGCACCAGCTTAAACAAGACCAGGGCTGGGCCATTTTGCAGATCTCCCATGATCTCGATATGGTACGTCGCAGTTGCGATCGCGTCCTCTGTCTAAATCGCACCCTGCTCTGCCAGGGAAAACCCGATCATTCTCTTACCCCAGAGAATCTCTCCCTGGCCTATGGCTCTGAGTTTGTTCGCTATCACCATTCTTGTTAATCTTGCTAGTTTTTCTGCCATGTCGATCCAGGCTGAATTTACCCGTGTGATAGAACTGTTTCAACTGCCCTTTATGCAACGGGCACTGATGGGCAGTGTTCTCACTGGTTTTATGGGCGGCTTAATGGGTAGCTTTACCGTTCTCCGACAGCTTTCTTTTTTTAGTGATACCCTGGGGCACTCAGCCCTGTTGGGTATTAGCATTGGGTTTTTGCTGGGTCTGGATCCTGGTTGGGTGTTGTTACCCTTTGCTGTTCTTTTTGCGTTGGGTGTGACCTATTTCCTGGAACGCACGCGTCTCTGGACCGATGCGCTGCTAAATATTGTTTACTCATCATCCTTGGCCATTGGCATTATCTTGCTGAGTTTTCGTGAGGACTACAAAGGCGGTATCACCCACCTGTTGTTTGGTGATATCCTGGCAATGCAAACCACTGACTTAATCTTTAGCGGCGTGCTGTTGGTGGTATGTGTCATATTTATGGGGCTAACGTTGCGATCGCAAATTCTCCTAACACTCCATGAATCCATGGCCATTGCTCGGGGCGTATCTGTGTCTGCCCAACGTACAGCGTTCATTGTGTTGTTATCTCTGGTGGTGGGTATTTCCATTAAGGCCATTGGTGTTTTGTTGATTAGTGCATTTGTCGTGATACCCGCTTGTGCGGCCCGTCTCCTTAGCCGCAACTTTGTTCAGTACATCCTGACCTCAGCAGGCTTAGGTGCTTTAGGGGCCGCTATTGGTATGATGGTTTCTGCCTTTTTCGACTTACCCTCGGGCCCCAGTATTGTCACCGTTCAACTCGCTATTTTTCTGTTGGCGATGCTCGCCCCCAACACCCGCAAGTTGGCCTTGTGAACATAATTAGGCCAGAGATATCGTTGGCTAACTCCAAAGGAGTTAGGGAATCCATCTTGTTGCTTCCGGAGTTTATTCCATGACAGCCTCCACACTCCCCTCAACCACTAAAAGAGGAATGCCCGTCACCATCATTACCGGATTTCTTGGCAGTGGTAAAACAACGCTTTTGAACCATATTCTAAGCAATAATAAAGACTTAAAAGTTGCCGTCCTCGTTAATGAATTTGGCGATATCAACATCGATAGTCAGCTGTTAGTGACAATGGATGAAGATATGGTTGAACTTAGCAATGGCTGCATTTGTTGCACCATTAACGATGACCTGGTAGACGCTGTCTATCGAGTCATGGAGCGGGATGACCGTGTTGACTATATGGTGATTGAGACCACAGGTGTGGCTGATCCGCTGCCTATTATTCTTACATTTCTGGGTACTGAACTACGCGACCTCACCCGTTTGGATTCCATCATCGCCATGGTAGATGCCGAAACCTTCACGCCCGATCATTTTGAGAGTGAAGCCGCCTTGAAACAAATCACCTACGCTGATGTTACAATTATTAATAAAGTTGACCTGGCTTCATCGGACCAGGTAAAGACGTTAGAAGAGTACCTTAGTAGCGTTAAAGCGGGGGCAAGGATTTTGCACAGTCAGCAGGGCCAAGTGCCGCTACAGCTAGTTTTAGATGTAGGGTATAACAACCCCGAAGCTTATGCTGCGCTGGTGCAGGAGGAAATTGAGCAGACGGCCCATGAGCACCATCACGGGCACGGGCACGGGCACCATGGGCACGGGCACGAGCATCACGGGCACGAGCACCATCACCATGGGCATGAACATCATGAACACCATCATCACCACTCTGCCCATCTTGAGAATGATGGATTTGTGTCCATCGCGTTTGAGAGCGATCGGCCCTTCCATGTCAAAAAATTTGAACACTTTTTGCAAAACAAACTTTCAAAGAATGTTTTTCGGGCAAAAGGAATTCTCTGGTTTGAGGAAAGTGACCTGCGCAATATTTTTCAGCTAAGTGGTCCTCGCTTCTCTATTGACGGTGAAGAATGGTCCACCCCACCTCGAAACCAGCTTGTTTTTATCGGGCGGCATCTCAATGGTGATGACATCCAGCAGCAGCTGAAGGCTTGCCTCGCCTGATACATCATTTGTCAGGGTAGTACACCGCTAACCTGACGTGTAGTTGCCTATTCGGCAATTGCTACATCCAGTCTTTCAGTCGTTTTCTGAAGGGGGCTGATCGGTTCGCGATCGCTCGACATTTTGATAAATCCATCCAACAATTCACCCACTCGTTATTTATGACCTTATCCATTTCACCCGACGATATTCGTAGCCAGTTAATCAATACCGAAGCTAAAGCTCCTGTTTCAGACGAAGACATGCGACAAGCCGTAAGAACATTGCTTCTAGGCTTAGGAGAAGACCCCGACCGTGAAGGATTGCGAGACACACCAAAACGTGTGGTCAAAGCCCTCAAATTTTTAACCTCGGGTTATCATCAGTCCCTGGATGAACTGCTCAATGGAGCCGTTTTCCATGAAGACACCAATGAAATGGTACTGATACGCGATATTGATTTGTTCAGTTCTTGTGAGCATCATATCTTGCCGATTTTAGGCCGTGCCCATGTTGCCTATATTCCCAATGGCAAGGTAATTGGCCTGTCGAAAATTGCCCGCATTTGTGAAATGTATGCACGACGGTTGCAGGTGCAAGAACGACTGACTCAGCAAATTGCCAATGCCCTCCAGGGTCTTTTACAACCCCAGGGTGTGGCAGTTGTTGTCGAGGCGTCTCACATGTGTATGGTAATGCGCGGGGTGCAAAAGCCAGGTTCCTGGACTGTTACCAGTTCGATGCAAGGGGTGTTTGCAGATGATGCTCGCACACGTCAGGAGTTTATGGACCTGATTCGTCACAACCCATCGTTCCATTAGGAAATTTTCACCCAAAAGTTTACTCACTCACCGGGAGATAAGCATCACGCTTATCTCCTTTTCTGTCATTTATCTATCTAATACAAGTTTAGAAAACACAGGTGTTATTCAGCCATTACCCGAGAGCCTAACCGATGGCCCTGCATTAAACCCTAATGCCTATTTTTGCGATCGCTTCCGCCTGAATCTATCCCCCGATATCTGCAACGACTGATACGATCTTTTAACCAATATTACTGAAAGCTTCTAAAATAGTACAAATAAACTATTTTCCAAGAGAGCTGACTAATGATCCAACCAATTCTGACCAGGACAGCCTTAGAGGCCTCACAACAGTTTATTGAACAAAAAGGACGGCCATTAGAAATTGCCAGATTCCACCATGCCTTTAACGGAGCATCAGCAGACTCAGTAGTTACCGCACTGAAGGAATTCCAGAATCCAGATGGCGGTTTTGGTCATGGACTAGAACCTGACTTGCGCACAAATGATAGCTCGGCACTTTGCACATCCATTGCCTTTCAAGTACTTCGCTCAATTAACGGTACCTCAGATCATGAGGTCGTCTCAGTTGCGATCGCCTATCTGCTAAAGACCTTAGACCAAAAAGAATGGCACTGGCCGATTATCCCTAAATCAGCTCAGCAGAGTCCCCATGCTCCTTGGTGGGAACAGTCAGACGATGAAGAAACATCGGAGTTATTCTCTCTTAACCCGACCGCTGAGATACTGGGATATCTGTATGACTATCAACATCTTGTCCCAGAGACTATCATCTCTCAGGTGTCGGAGCGGGTCATGGGTGCATTATCAAATACAGAGCAGATGGGCATGCATGACCTGTTGTGTTGTCTACGTTTGATGAGGACAAAAACACTACCCGATGAATTCCGGGAACAGATTCGTCAAGCTGTGGCCCAGCAGATTGATGGGACCATTGAAAAGAATTCAGCGGCTTGGGAAGGCTATTGTCTACGGCCATTGCAAGTGATAGATGCGCCTGATTCTCCTTTTATGGCTGGAATGGAAGAAGCCGTAACGGCAAATTTAGCCTACGAGATTTCTACTCAAGGTGAAGAGGGTGCTTGGTTACCCACCTGGTCTTGGGGAGATATGTTCCCTGATGCATGGCAACAGGCGCATCAGGATTGGAGCGGTGTGATTACGGTTGAAACACTGCTGGTCTTGAAACGATTTGGATGTCTTGAAGGTGGTTCATGACCAGACTAACGATATAGCAATCGAAGAGAATGTTAGGACAATTTTCTGATGGTGATCTTTACACCATGTTTTGCCTATCCCCTCAATTGCAATATTTGTCTAAGTTTGTCCTGAGTCTACTATTGGAAGTCATGGGAGTGGGGGATAAGCATTTTCGACCAACATTTCAAACTGTTCCGCGAACCACCATCCCGCATGGGGGGCTCCAGCCATGGCATTAGTCGAGTATTGTGGTTTGTCTCTATTGGTCGCGTTCGGATCGCACATCCCATCAAATCCTTTGGCCGGATCATTGGGATCAATAATGCCAGCTTCGCTAACACCATCAGATTCTCCCGGAGGTTTCACCCATACAAAGGCATCAAAATGTTCATAAGGTTCTACGACCGGGCGTTCACCGATACCCATGCCGATCTGGTTACACCAGCCACCGCGATGAGGTCGTCTATCAATGCGAGACTCATCTACAAAGGTATTCACATCTGTAGCGGTGCTGGCAACAGTCGGACGATTTGGGCCGCCCCATCCGTTACGGCTGGTATCCACTAACATACCAATCGTCGTCGGTAGACCTTCAGCCACAAAAGCGTCGTACATCGCGCCCATGTAGCTGATTTCGTCAATATAGGGGTTCCAGTCATAGAAATCAGAGGAGCGGCTCGGCTGGCCACCAGTATATTCTTTAATAAACGGCTCAATTATCGGGGTGCTGCCGGAGGTATTTGAAATAAAACCATCCACTGCGTTTACGCCAGCTTGTGTGTCCTTAATCGTATCAGCGATCAACGTCACCGTCGGACTAAACGCACTATCCCAGCCTAACCAACCAGAATGACCAAGATCAACATAGGTATAGACATTAGGGATTGGATACAGCTTATTTAAAGCATATTTCACACCTTCGACATATTCGCCACTCGATTTTGCCTTTGCACAGGCAGGCGTTGAAAGGTTGGTGACAAGGTTAGGTAATGAATCCGGTTCGATCGTGGCGACAATTCGGATATGGGCATATTTCGGATCGCTAACAATCTCTGCGATCGGATCGATGTAGTCAGTTTTATAGCGCTCAATACCGCCATGGGGAATTTCGCCATTTGAAGCCAACGCATGACAATCCCGGTTCGGTAGATTGTAGACCACCATCAAAAAGGTGATCGGTTTACCGGGGAGCTTTTGCGCTAGCGCGGTATCCAAATGCTCACGTAAGCTCATGGCAATTTTGGTGCCATCGGTCGCTGTTCCTGTAATTGTGCCAATGCGATCCATCCAGACTGCGGTCGGGTAGGTGGCGACCTGGGCCATTTTTTCGCCTAATCTGCCAGCGGTTTGGGTGGCCTGTTTTTTCACGTTTTCCCCATAGTCCAGGTTCAGGTAGGCAGTTGCCCCAACAAACGGATTGTCAACATGGAGTTTTGCATATGCAGTTTCATGCACAGTTGTCGTTAGTGTGGTTACAGCCAGCATTCCAACAGTCAGTAACCATACAAAAGATTTTAGTTTTGTAGACTTCATAAAGTCCTTCATTTTTTTAAATAAAAATAACTTAAGGGCGGGGGGACACCATTTAACCTGTATTGGTTCAGTGTGCAATGAAATTTTCACACCTAAAAATAAGCTATATCATGCCTGGCATGGGTGATGTATGGGGATGCTCCTTATTACGAAAAAACTATATAAAAAGAGTATTGAGGGAAGATACTTATAATAAATACTTCGTCGAATAGATAGCTCCAGGAGATACTGATGGAAAATAGCTTCGAGCTATCAGATGAATTGAACAGGTAAGAGGTTCCGCTACTATCAGGAAAATTTAATAATGGTGTCGTCACTGGACAACAATTTGGTTTGACACAGCTAAAATAGTGATTAGAGTTTTGCTGAAAATTTTGCCCCATAAGCAATCCCACAGTTACTATTAACCTATCAGACGACTTGATCACACTAATCAGTAGTCGATGCCATTACTACTACAAGCGTTGAGTCTGGTCGGCAAAAGTAAGTGCAAAACAACGTACCCCACCATTCTTTTCCTGCGTCAAAGTAATTGGAACAATCGTCGCTCCAGCTATAGATCTGCCCTGCATCAGTGAATGATGCAAAGAAGTGTTCTGCGATCTCTAAAAATAGCGTGTTGAGTTCTAAGGACGATCCAGTAATACCGTATGGAGGAGATAGAAACGCATCAGCAAGCCCAAAACTGTCAGGTTCATAAAAACCGCACTCTCCAACGATATTCTCTGGAATTTCCGCGTCGCCAACCCAAAATAAGTCATTGACGTGTCGCTTGCTTTGACCCCTGACTAACAGTTTCCGAGACGACACGTTAAAGGACGAACCTAGGAATTGCTCCAAGCTGATGATATTCCCAACAAATTTGCTGACATCATATGTCAACTGAAAAAAATCATCTCGATTGTGATGCTGATTTTCAGGGCTTTCGAGAATAGTGTGAAAGTCCTCATCAATATCTTGGGCTATTGCGTCTAAGGCTAATATTGCGGCTTGCCAATGAGTATCATAATCATCGTAGGGTTGCTCCTCCAACTCCATCGCTACCCAATCGATGACTCCGCCTCGTTCTTTATACTGCTGCAATAACTGTTTTTGCTGCTGACTTAATTCCGCTAATTTCATGGAGCCTTTGCTCTCTCATTATTTGATAAATATAGGCACATCTTCAGACTAGTATTGGGATAAAATTGAGCTAATGATGCCTGTCGTCCGCCGCTAGTAACCTTTCAAGCTTAACCAGAAACCTCTAAACGGTCGTGGCCATGGACGTTGTTACCCTGCTTACTGAGTCAACATAAATAAGGGTGGTTTTTTGTCTAATCTTGGCAGATAATCCCATTGTCAGGGCATAACAACATTCAACTTAAAAAGTAATCTAGTTAACAGTAAATCTGTAAAAATGTGAATAGTGCTTCTCCCCACGATTGTCGTGACACCTGTTCAATGTTAGTGACGGTGGAAGATGGAAAGGCTACTAAAGTAGCGGATAATCCCGATTACCCATTCACCCAGGGAACCCCATGCAGCAACGTTAGCGACTATATCCGTTTTGTGCCAGTTGTCTCGGGCACGGTGACTGTCGAGGGTCGCCTGAGGCTATGTCTATTACGGGAAGGAGAATGGGATGCTTTAATGCTGGTGCGGGCGGGGCTTGCGATCGCAAAAGGTCAGAAATTGTTTGCTAGACCTAACCTACATACAAACAATCAAGCCATGTACTTGATCGATGGACTTTAAACAAATTTAAACAAACCTGAATTTTTTAAGAGTCTTGCGATCAAAGATTTTTATGTCACTAAGATTATCTGTGACGGCAAAGATACTCATCTATGAATTTTGCATCTCAAATCAACACTAATCCATGGCTTCATTTTTCAATGATCAGTTTGCTATGGCTTTTTAATGGTCTTTGCCTTCTATATTGCATGGCCACTCTAGCTGTCTTTATGAAAATTCTGTTGACTTAGATGGTTTAGTTTAGACTCAAGCGAAGTGATTAAGATCAAGCAGACTATACATTGATTCTGATAAATGTCTTGTGTCAGATTATGGTGTGCTCACTGAAATAATCTTCCGAAACGCAAACTTTTACAGCCTCATACCCAAAACAACAAAATAGCTGTTCTTTTCCTGGCCACAAGACTGAAGTCTTAAAGTTGAGGCCATAAGGTCGAGAAATCAGCCACAATGTGAGAACGATCTTCGGCCTCATATTGTGGCTGGCCCTATTTTTAGGTAAACCACACAACAATCTCTCAATTCATCAGATAGACCACATCAAACCTTTTGTATTTTTCAAGCTATGCTACATCTCCATATCAAATAACATACGCTTATTTTGAGTGCCGTTCAGCATCCTTGATCCTGAGCTTTTGGCGCAGCGGCACTCAGTATTGGGACCCAGGATGATGTAGCCAGGTTTCAGCATGCAGTTTCAACTGGGCTATCAAATACAGCCTTACTCTCGACGTAGTCAGGAATCGCATCGCCAATTAAGTTGGACGTTCGGTTGTAAAATTGTGACCTACGAGGCTGCCATGACATGACAACATTCAGGGCATAAGGGGCACATAAAGATCGTCTATGAAAGACAGACACCCTTAGAAATAAAGGTTTCAAGAATTTATGAGAGAACTTTAATTAAACAAAGAATAGGAGTTAAGGTAGGTACCGTCCATGGATGTCTGACCATTGGAATCCGTAGAAATACGGAATTAGCTATGTATTTCTGTATTTTTTTCCTGTCCATAGATCCTTTGGCAGAATGCTGAACTATGTCAAGGTCAATAGGCCATAGGAGTTCCAAGTTGTACCCCGTTAAAAAATGGTTCAATCCGATGTTTTTAATTAACAACCCCATTCCCTGCGATGGGGTTTGGTCATCCCAACCCCATCGTCAGCCAAAGCTATGGGAACGACTGATTCAGTTAATATATAACGCTTTAAATATAATCTTTGGAGTAAGTTGGGGGCAGCAGTTTGCCATGGTTGGGCAATCCCCTACACACGATTACATGCCCCTAGAAGTGCTGCCTGATTACTATCTCAACAGTGATAGTGCTAAACGGCTGTGGCAAGATTGGCGGGTATTACGACGATTATTCATTCGTCGCGATCACAGTCGTGATTTGCTTTTGCAAGGTCAGTCTGGTTGGTTACCTATCCACGGTATGACCATTCACCAACAGCTAGTGACTATCACCACCGATGAAGGTGAGACAGTATTGGATTTAGATGAGCCTGTTGTCTGGCTCAGTCGTGCTAACCCAGCTAATACAAAAATCTCACAAGAACCTATTTGGACCGTTGGGTTACAGAATAATAGTTTGTGGTGCCCTGCCTAATGAGGACGATCAGTTCTCAGTGTTGAGTGCTGATTCATAAATTTCTGATACAGGAAATCTAACAAAAGAAACAGTGACAGGCGTTGCGCTACCGGCAAATCTGTAGGAATTGTGAGAGCGATATGGGGTACAAGCGTTAGCATGGTAGGCGTTTATTTCGCCTCTGTTGACTCTTGTACCTTTATGTCATATTTGAGAAGAGTCGGCAGGCTGGTTCATCTATAAAGAGAGTGTTTTTTCCTTTGCCATCAAGTCTTAGAATAGAAGCAGGACAAGCTTCAGATGGAGAGACTGTTAGTACCGTTTTAAGAACATCAGCTTTATAATCTCCAAAGACACAGCAGAGATTATATCGAGCACTGCGGATGGCACTCAGGCTGAGGGTAATCGCATAGGCAGGAACAGCTGAAAGCTGTGGGAAATATCCAGAGGTCAATTGTTGTTGGCGGTTGATGTTGTCCAAGCGTACAAGTTTTACCCATCGAGAATCATGGAAATCTGCTACGGCTGGATCATTAAAGGCTAGGTGGCCGTTATCGCCAATACCCAGTAAACAGATATCAATTGGTTTTTGGGTGAGCAACTGGGTGTAGCGATCGCACTCTTCAATCGGCTCTAATGCATCACCATTGAGATAATTAAATACTTGAAACGGTAACCATCGGACAATGTGATGGTGCAAGTAAGCGCCAAAGCTAGCCGGATGCTCGCGACTCAAACCTAAAAACTCATCCAGGTGAAAGCCGATCACCCGTGACCAATCTACAGTGGTATCACGGCGAAGGTACCCTAATAGACCCAGTTGCGATCGCCCGGTAGCAAACACGATGGTGGCCTGTGGCTGATGCTGAAGTGTCTGCTGTAGCTGGACAATAACTTGCTGTGCCGCCGCCTGAGCTAACGAGTCTGGATCTGGATAGACTCGCACATTAAGCGCATCGACCTTAAACCTGCGGTTAGACATCGCCACTTAGCCTAAATTCTCAGATTTACATAACACTAGAGCAACGCCATAAAAGTTAAAACTTGCTCGGTGATCATGGCCTACTATGCACTAGTTTCTTTTGACTACTTAAAAAAAACTCTGGGATTCATAAGCTTGCGCTAAGCTTTGTAGGTTCGAGGAACAAATGGTGTAAACCATCTTTAATCCCCGATACTTGGGCGTTATCTGACAGGTTAGAGCATGAGTGCAAAGTGGTTGTGGCTAATTCTCGGAGGGTTTCTTGCGCTTACCTTCTCTGGATCCTTCGTGCACTTGATCACAGAAGTGTGGTGGTTCGACTCGGTTGGGTTTGCAGATATTCTATGGACTCGATTGCGCTGGCAGGGGGCGATCGCAATCCTAGCCTTTGCCAGCTGGTGGTTAATTTTATTCATAAACTATGCAATTGCTCAACGCATTACTCGCGAACGTCCCCTACGGGTTGTGCAAAATCCCCAGTGGGATCCCTATTTACCAAGCTTAATCCGCTACGTTAGTTTCGGTCTGATTACGTTGCTAGCTTTAACCGCTGCCATCAATGGTATTGAAGCCTGGCAGGATGTCCTCAAGTTTCTTCACCCGGTAGACTTTGGTGCCCAAGACCCTCTGTATGGGCGCGAAATGAGCTTTTATATTTTCCAACTCCCCCTCTTCGAGAGTTTACATAGGGCTATCATCGAAATATTGGTATGGAGTCTAGCACTTGCAGCCAGCATTTATGGGGTTAAAGGAGAAATTCGCCCAGAACGCGGTTGGAAATACTTTCTCACCGGAGAAGTCAAAACCCACTTCTGTGTATTGTTAGCTGGATTAGCTGCTGTCGTTGCCTTAGGATTTTGGCTCGCTCGCTACGAACTCCTCTATTCTTCAACAGGCGTTGTCTTTGGTGCCGGCTATACCGATGTCAATGCTCGTATGCAAGCCTACGGCATCATGGGATTCATCACCATTGCCGTCGGTATTTTATTCTTACTTTCCCTGTGGCGTAGCGGTTTTCTGCTACCGCTTACAGCCATTAGTCTCTATGTAGCCGTTTTTGTTCTGGTGACTGGGGTATATCCCTGGGGACAACAAAAGTTTGTTGTAGAACCTAACGAACTGCAAAAAGAAGCTCCCTACATCGCCGATAACATTGAACTTACCCGCCTAGCCTATGGTCTAGATGATGTTCAGCAAGAATCTTTTGACGTTAAAAATCAGCTAGATGCCACTACTCTAGCAAGTAATAGCGGCACTATCGACAACATTCGCCTATGGGACTATCGCCCTCTGCAAAGTACCTACGGTAGTTTGCAAACCCTACGTCCCTATTACAAATTTCAAGACGTTGACATTGATCGCTACACCTTAGATAACGACTACCGTCAGGTAATGTTATCGCCTCGGGAGCTAGTGGATGATGCCCTACCTGCCCAAGCCCAAACATGGGTCAACCAACACATAATTTATACCCATGGCTATGGTCTGGCCATGAGCCCAGTGAATAAGGTTACCGAAGATGGTCTACCGGAATTATTTATCAAGGACTTACCCCCAACAAGCACTGTCGATCTCACCATCGAGCAACCTCGAATTTATTATGGGGAAGCAACAGATCGCTACATCTTAACTGGCACTGACCAGGCTGAATTTGACTATCCCCTAGGCAATGATAACGCCCAATATAACTACACAGGTCCTGGGGGTGTTCCCATTGGTTCCATGCTACGAAGACTGGCCTATGCTTACAACCTAGGCGACTGGCAACTGCTACTGTCCAACTCTCTCGGAGAGAATTCTCGGATTCACTACCATCGATTAATTCAGCAGCGCATTCAACAGTTAGCTCCCTTTCTTTCCCTCGATAGCGATCCCTATTTAGCCATCATTGACGGGCGACTCCAATGGATTGTTGATGCCTATACCCTCAGCGATCGCTATCCCTATTCTGAACCTCTATGGCGCAGTGAGGGCATTGAAGACGTATTACAGGGGCGCGCTATGCAGCGTATTGTCAGCAGTGGCACTAACTACATCCGTAATCCTGTTAAAGCTGTGGTCGACGCCTATGACGGCACCATCAAGCTTTACATTGTTGACACAGAGGACCCCATTCTGGCTTCTTTTCAACAGAGCTTTCCCACATTATTTGACAATTTAGAAAGCGCACCACCTACACTCCAACAGCATTTTCGCTATCCTCAAATGCTGTTTAAGATTCAGGCTCAAGTCTATCGAGCCTATCATATGGATCGTCCAGATGTGTTTTACAACCAGGAAGACCTCTGGGATTTCCCAACTCAGATCACACGAGAAGAAAGCTCAGAAACCCTGGAACCGTACTACGTCATCATGAAACTGCCCGAAGGTGAAGCAGAAGAATTTATGTTGATCGTGCCTTTTACCCCGGTACAGAAAAATAATATGGTGGCGTGGATGACAGCACGCTGTGATGGGAATAACTATGGCAAACTGTTAACCTATGAATTCTCTAGACAGGCCTTAATCTATGGCCCTCGCCAAATTGATTCCCGTATCGATCAAGATACTGAAATTTCTCAACAATTAACGCTTTGGAATCAAGAAGGCTCAGAAGTCTTTCGTGGGGATTTACTGGTTATCCCTATTGAGGAGTCACTGCTGTATGTAGAACCTGTCTATCTACAAGCGCGGGGACAAAATAACAATAGCAACGCTATTCCAGAACTCAAACGGGTGATTGTGGCCTACAAAGACACAATTGTGATGGAACAAACATTGGAAGACAGTTTAACTAGACTGTTTGGGCAGCTTCGTCCTACACCTTCAGTGGCAGAAACCACTCCAGAAACATCGACGCCACCACCTACACCGGCATCTCCCACAGCCGATCAACAGGCCCTGATTCAATCTGCTCTAGAAGCTTATACCCAAGGTCAGCAAGCACTACAACGGGGAGACTGGCCAGCCTATGGGGCTGCTCAAACACGCTTAGGAAAACTACTTGAGCAATTAACTAAAGCAGAAGAGTAAAGCCATGGTGCCCATGACCTATCGGTATCAGTCATCACATAGCTGTGTTTAGAAACACCTAATTTTTTAGACTGTTTCTGAGTATGGGCTCCTGACGACCCCTGATCGCGTCTGGAAGTGTAGAAGGGAACAACTGACAGTCATAGCGATCCGGAATTGCTTTGCTCGTCTGGATACTATGGGTTCCCAGCCTACGACATCCATCCAGCCTGTAAGGGAAGCTCAGCGTGAAAATCAAATCTAAAAGCCTACTGCTTCGGCTCATTACTCCCCTGTCGTTATTGTCTGTCGCTACCATATTGACAATTTCAGTGAGCACATATTTCTCGGCACGGGAAACCCTGAAAAGATCGCTATACGACCGCTTGAGCGTAGCAGCCACCCTCAAGGAAGAAGAACTCACTCAGTGGTTTCAAACCCATCGTAACGATATTCTGCTGCTGGCCCGTTTGCCAGAAATTCAGACCCAGACTGAGCGCCTGGTATCTGACATGGCTCCACCTCCGGAAGATATCCCCCAAGCTGAACCGCCATCTGCTCTAGAACTCAAAAAAAATGCCCGCACAAAACTCGCATCTTATCTGCGAAACATCATCACGCTGAAGCCCGACTTCGCAGAGGTGTCAATTGTGGCAGACGATGGCATGGTTGTGTTTTCAACCAATAAAAAACTAGAAAATACGTCTCAATCCCTAGACGCCAATACAACCTACTTTGCTGATGGCTCAGGCGATATTACCCCCATTCCCTACAGTTCTCCCACCACCGGTACAACAGCTATTACCTTAGCAACACCGATCCTAGATGCAGCTAAAAATCGGATTGGAGTGCTGAGGGTTACTCTAGATTTAAGAGAAGTGGATGCCTTAATTCAGGAACGAACCGGACTAGGTAAAACGGGAACCACATACCTGGTTGGCCAGATCGAGGAACAAAATACATTTATTGTCTCTGATAAAGATGAAGAATCAGCAGGTAATATCAGCAGCTTTGCCATTGATGCCGCCACCTCAGGCGAAAGTGGGGCTGGTCTTTATCAAAACTATGCAGGCAAACCGGTCATTGGTGTCTACCGTTGGTTAGATAGCCAAAATCTAGCTCTCCTAGCGGAAATGAACCAACGGGAAGCGTTTGCTCCAGCCCGTGCCCTCGCCAGGAATATCTTATTAATCGGTTTTGTGGCAACGGGGTTATTGTTATCAGGTATTTATTTATTATCTCGTCGTATTACTCGACCCATTACAGAAATTACTAAAGCTGCGATTCAGCTCCAAAGCGGTCAACTCGAGCAGTCACTGTCAGTCAATAGTAAAGATGAAATCGGTGTCCTGGCTCAGGCATTCAATCATATGAGTCAGCAGCTCAAACAGTCTTTTGATACCCTAGAAAGTACTAACCAAGAACTGGAAATACGGGTTAAGGAGCGAACAGTTGAGTTAGAAGCAGCAAAAGAAGTGGCAGAAGCTGCCACTCGTACCAAGAGTGCTTTTTTGGCTAATATGAGCCACGAACTTCGAACACCGCTCAATAGTATCATTGGCTATAGCGAAATGATCGAAGAAGATGTGGAAATTATTGGTGAGGCCAGTCTCATTCCTGACTTACGTAAAATTCAGGGCTCTAGTAAACATTTACTCAATTTAATTAACAGTGTACTTGAGCTGTCCAAAATTGAGGCGGGTCGCATGGAGCTACAGCTACAATCCGTAAATGTCATGGCTCTTGTAGAAGATGTCCTGGAAACTATCCGACCAAACGCAGAAAAGAAACTCAATCACATCACTCTCAATACGTCTAATACCATGGGTTCGATTGAAACCGACTTTGGTAAACTACGCCAGTGCCTTTTACATTTACTCAGTAATGCCAATAAGTTTACTGAGCGCGGTCAGATTATTCTCACTGTGCAAACATCACAGCATCAAGATGAAAGCTACCTTGAATTTACAGTTGAAGATACGGGTATTGGCATAGCTCCAGACCAGCTAGAACATGTTTTTGAAGCATTTACTCAAGCTGATGATTCATCAACTCGCCCATTTGATGGTACTGGCTTAGGGTTAACCATCACTCGCGAATTTGTGTATATGCTTGGAGGTGTTGTCACAGCCCAAAACAGACCGAATAAGGGGGCTATGTTCAAAATTCGGATTCCTCAGATAATTCCCCGCGTTAAGCACCAGTTAGCCACTGCTGAGGTTTAAAGTACCCGTGCTAAAGAGCAAGCCATAACTAACTTCCAACAGTGAGTGTTGAAGAGACGTTCCATGGAACGTCTGTACATCCAAAATTTGGCGTTAATGGATTTTATTTCCTAAGACTGTGTAGCTGACGTTCGAAAAATTGGTATAGAAAGGCCTTTTATATAAACCGTAGTCTTAATAAAGACAGATTACCCATCGAGTAAATGCTCATTCGATGGGTAGTTTCTATTAAAAATACAAGGTAATTCTTCGTCTTATTTTTAAGATAAAGCTTGTATCTAACACGATTTCTTTACCTTACTTTCCTGAGCACATCTAATGGACTTGAACATTTAGATAAACCCGGTGAATTTACACAAACTCATGTATTGATTATCACTCCATTGATGGTAACAAAAGTAGCTGTGTTGTGTTTAGAATAAATTATTTAAAAAATCATTGTTTTCATTAGAAAGACCTCATGAAAAACATTAAGATATGGGCAGTAAGTATCATTTTTCCTATTTTATTGATTAGACTTGCAGTAATATCCCATAGACTATATATGTGATACAGAGTGATATTCTTATTTAAAGCTTCAGTAATAAAACGATGAGAATTGTTTCAGGCTTGATGTGATGTTAACGAGTCTAGGCAGAGGCAAAAAGCAATCTGTTTAGCAAGTTAATACCTTTTATTAAAAGTATCTGGGTGCATATCGAAAAATCAGGATGAAGGGTGTTTGTATATCGATAGCAATCGTTCAAGCAATTTTTTTGGCCAATTATTAGATGCTCCCGTAGGTCGCTCTATCGTCAGAATACGTGGAATTTTTAAGGCTGATCTCTCCATTTCTGAATACAGATTTTTCATGATTGTTTGAATAGTTTTACCTCTGAGGTAGTAGCTATTTTTATTGGAGATATTGTATTTATGCAACGGCGCAAATTTGCACAGTTATCACTGTTTGGGTTAGGTGGTTTGATTGCGAGCTGTACCCGCGGACAACAAGTCTCCACCCCTAATGACATACCATCTGAGAACAAACTTAAGATATGGTGGCAAGAGGGGTTTTATCCAGAGGAAATTGATGCACTGAAACAGATTATTGAAGTTTGGAAAACCCAAAGCCAGATAGAGGTTGAACTCAACGTTATTCCCCAGAAAGACATTCTGGCAGCACTTGATCGGGCATTGAGCACCGGTACCGAAGATATTCCTGATATTTTCTATTCTGGCTCAGCTGACTTAACTAGTATTCCTCGTTTAGCGTGGAATGGAGAACTTGCCGATGTCTCTGATGTAATTCAACCGATTAAACAGTACTACACAGATAACGTGCTGGACGGTGTTAACTATCAGAATAAGACTGGAGGCAGCCGTAGCTACTATGCTGTGCCACTGATGCAGTCAGCCATTCATATTCATTATTGGGAAGATTTATTAATCAATGCCGTCGGGGAACGTCGGGTAACTATTCCTAAAGACTGGCAAAGTTTCTGGGATTTTTGGCAGAATATTCATTCCACACTTCAGGCGAATCAAGGCAGTGACATTTACAGTGTGGGTATGCCAATGTCCCTTAGCCTCGATACCTACAATAACTTTGAACAATTTTTAGAAGCCCATAATGTTCAAGTTCTAAATGAATCGGGTAGTTTTGCCATAACACCAGAAAATCGAGAATCCTTTGTGACTGCGATCGCAGACTATGCCCGATTTTTCGAGAATAATACGGTTCCCCCAGATGCCGTTGATTGGGATAACACAGGCAATAATGTCTCGCTTCTAAGTCGAAAAAGCCTGATGACCGTCAATCATACCCTTTCGGCTCCAGGTTCCCAGCGCAGTGATGATGAGACTTACTATAAAAATCTAGCGACGGTCGAATGGCCCAGCAAGCCAGATGGTAGTCCCATGCGCTATGTCATTGAAATTAAACAGGCCGTTATCTTAGCTAACTCCAAGCAACAGACAGCGGCCAAAGACTTTCTGGCCTTTCTAGCCCAGCCTAATAATCTATCGGCCTATACCAAAGGTGCCCAGGGTCGGTATTTACCCGTTATGCCCGAACTCTTTAAAGACCCATTCTGGCAAGAGCAGCGAGATACTCACATTTCTGTCGCTGTTCAACAGCTACAAAATACACGGCCTGCATACCAAGTATTAAACCCCGCTTATGGTGAGGTCGCTGAGCAAAATATTTGGGGGCAGATTATGAATAAAATTGCCCTCGGTGAACTCGATAATGAATCAGCTGCAGATGAGGCCATTCAACTGATTCAACAAATATTTGACGATTGGCAATAGCTATTGCCAGGGTGCTCTCTCTCTGCGATCAAACTCTACCAAACATAAAGGGCAAACGTGAACAATAAAAAGAAACGCCTGCTGTTAAAGTTAATTACACCATTATCATTATTGTCAGCAGCCACTGTACTGACAATTTCAGTTAGCACATACTTTTCAGCACGAGAGACTATTAAACAGTCATTGTTTGATCGGCTCAGCGTCGCCGTTACCCTTAAAGAAGAAGAAATCGCGCAGTGGTTTAAAGTTCAGCGTAGCGATATCTTACTCTTAGCCCGTTTACCAGAGGTCAAGACACAGACCAAAGCGCTTGCTAATGATGATTCTAAGCAGGACGCTTATGACAAACTTTCCTTATATTTAAAGGATATTATTTCAGCCAAGACCAATCTAGCTGAAGTTTCCATTCTCACCGAGGGTGGAATTGTTTTATTTTCAACTAATAAAGCATTAGAGAAAACATATCAGCCCTTGGGGGCCACCACCACCTACTTTTCCAATGCTGCAGACAAGATTGTTCCAACGTTGTACATATCCCCCGTTACCGGGGCAACGGCTATTACCTTTGCCACACCTATTTTAGACAGTAGTAAAAATCGCGTTGGTGTGCTTTCGGTCACCTTAGATTTGCAGGATGTTGATTCACTGATTCGAGATCGCACAGGACTAGGGGAAAGCGGAACCACTTATCTTGTCGGACAATTAGAACGCAGAAACACATTCATCGCATCAGGCAAAGACAATGGGGCACCGGACAATTTAACCAGCTTTGCGATCGATGCAGCCACTGCTGGTCAGCGTGGGTCGGGTCTTTATCAAAACTACGCGGGCCAACCCGTCATCGGCGTCTATCGTTGGCTAGATGGTCAAAGTTTGGCGCTGATTGCTGAAATCAATCAGACAGAGGCCTTTGCCCCTGCCCGTGGCCTGGCCAGAAATATTCTGCTGATCGGGTCTGTGGCAACGGGCTTACTGTTGTCGGGTATTTATTTACTATCGCGGCGTATTACTAAGCCGATTGCGGCCATTACAGCAGCGGCCACTCAGCTGGAAAAGGGAGAGCTAGAGCAGTCGATTCCCATTGTTAGCGATGATGAAATCGGCTTTCTTGCCCACACATTTAATCGGATGGCGTCGCAACTGCAGGAGTCGATAGCGGCCCTAGAAACTAATAATCAAGCACTAGAATCTCGGGTCAAAGAGCGTACAGCTGAATTAGTCGAAGCCAAGGAAGCGGCTGAATCAGCAACCAGGACAAAAAGTACGTTTTTAGCCAATATGAGCCATGAGCTGCGCACACCGCTCAATAGCATCATTGGTTACAGTGAGATTCTGCAAGAAGAAGCTGAGATCAATGGTGATGAGAGTATGGTCCCTGACCTTCGCAAAATTCAGGGTTCTAGTAAGCATCTATTAAATCTGATCAACAGCATTTTGGATTTATCCAAAATTGAAGCTGGCCGCATGGAACTTCATTTAGAACCTGTCCATATTGCTGAGCTGATACGGGATGTCATGGACACAATTCATCCAGTCGCTGATGCTAAACGCAACAAGGTCGTGATCGAGAATCTAAGTGAAGTCGAGTCCGTGGAAAGCGATGCTGACAAGCTACGTCAGTGTTTGCTCAACCTCCTTAGCAACGCTAACAAGTTTACTGAAAACGGTCAGCTGACTCTAACGGTTAAGACCATCCATTATCAAACAGAAGACTATCTTGAATTGACCGTTGCCGATACGGGGATTGGCATGGAAAAAGATCAGCTGGACAAAATCTTTGAGGCGTTTACCCAAGCAGATCTGTCCTCTACTCGACGGTATGGTGGCACTGGCTTAGGCCTCACCATCACCCGCGAATTTGTGCGCATGTTAAACGGTACAATTTCAGCTCAAAGTGAAGTGGACAAAGGCTCCACCTTTATTATTCTGTTACCCCAGGTTGTCTCCAGTGTTCAGACTGAGTTGGCAGCTGTGACTACGGCTTAAGGGTAATCTTCTTGGGCCGCAGTGTCGAGGACATGGATGTAGTAGCCGTCATTTTATCAACGACGCTATCGAGTAAGGTCTCATACCCCTCAAGGGATTGTTCAAAGGAGTAGTTTGCGATCGCATACCCCCGTCCTCGTTTACCCAACTGTTCGATCCGCTCAGGGTCATGGTATAGATCTTGAATCGCCTTAGCTAAGGCTTTTGGCTTCTCAGGCTCTACGACCAAACCACCACCGCTATCTCTCACAGCTTGGGCAGCGGCCCCGCCATCAGGCACAGACGCCACAATGGGTCGACCACTGGCCAACAGCACCATCGTTTTGGATGGCATATTAAACCCGACCACGCTGGCTTTCTGCATAATTAGCGACACATCTGCCGCTGCCAACATTGTTGGTAGTTCAGCCCGAGGCGCGAAGGGTAGCAACGTCACATTGTTAACCCCCAGCTCTTTACGCAGGTTTCTCAAATCACCAAGCTGACGCTCTTCGCCCACAATGACAAATTCAATATTTTGAAAATGCTGTAGTGCTTCTGCTGCATGAATAATCGTTCTAACCCCCTGGGTACGAGCAATATTACCGGAGTAGAGAACAATAAACTTATCTTGTAATCCATACTTTTGCCGAAACTGATTATCATATTTCGGTAAAGGACGAATAAAGTTAGTATCAACCCAGTTGCAGATGCGCTTAATCTTACTGACAGGTACACCTTTACTGACCAAATTTTTCGAGAAACTATCAGTAATTACAGCAACGCGAGTCGCACTGGTGTAGGCAAACTTCTCTAATACTTCAAAAATCCGGATAGCCAGTTGATTACTAATCAGCCCTGTCCTAACAGCCGCCTCTGGCAAAATATCCTGGAGGCTAAGCACTGTCGGACACCCATAGATAAGTTTTAATACCGCTACGGGGATACAGGCTGGCAACGACGGACTAGTCGACAAAATAACGTCTGGCCGCCACCCTTTGAGGGCCTGTAAAAAACTTAATAGCGAAAAACTGCCGTCTAGCAGTACACGAGTGACAACACCGGGGTTGGGATGAATAGCAACATAGCAACGCTGAATCTTAACACCGTTGCGCTCCTCTTCACAGAAAAGTTGACCACGATACTGGGGATAAATCTTACGCTGGGGGTAGTTAGGCATAGCCGTAACCACCCGCACCTCATGCCCTTTGGTAACTAATCCTTCTGCCAACTCGGTCATTAAGGGGGCAATACCGATGGGCTCGGGGTGATAATTGTAAGAATATATGAGTATACGCATGGAAATCGCTCTGACTACTGATGTCGTGGTCAACAGATAAGCAACAAGCGCAAGCAGGGCTAGAAAGCTAAGAAGACCAACTTTTGAGGCTATAGAAATACGTCTAGGCTTCAATAATACGGTCCTACATTATGCCCAGTATGTCTTTCGCAAATGTGCCAAGTTACATGGCACTTTTCTGAAGATATGAACAAGTAACCAAAGGGTTCCCTTAACAGCTTTCAGAAAGGATAAACACACTACCTGGGGCAACACCTGTCATTGAGGACATTAAGTTTTGGCCGCGATCTGTTTAAAGAAAAACATCCTTAAACAAAGGCTAACTTGGTCTTAAAACAAATGTAGTAACCAGGCTGCAATGCACTAGAGTTTTTGAAGTTTATGTAAAAAGAGCAGCTTTAAAGTTCGCAATTGAAGGATCAATCACCTAAAAGAAACTGACTACTTTACTACTACATTCATCAAACTCACTCAAAACAACTTATACAGATCAAAAACACTGACCAAAAAGTGAAACTGTTAATTTGGACAAGCGACTCAACTACCCCGTAGCGGTCAGTATGGTGTCCTAACCGTTACCTCTTTATTCTTCAGGAAACTCTTCTGGCTAGATAGCTCATCCTCAGACTTTCTCATGTGGCACAGCTACGCCAGAGCAACGACCACCATTATGGTAGGACCTTCAAGGTCTTAGATAAAAGGTTTGACGTAATCTTTATAGTATCCAAGTGAAAGTCCATAGCCAAAGTGGCAATTCTTTACATGATTATACGGATACTACAGGATCAATCAACCCAGCTGAATGATATAACAACTTTCCTTGATTGAAACATGTAAGCAAGGAGATTACGTCTGTAAAAATACAGACAACTTTTCAATTTTTTCTAAAATTTTAATGAACTAGTAGGCTCGAGAAGCATCACGATCGGCTCGAATTCGATCCTTAGCTCGATTAGCACTGCGCTTTAATGCTTCTAACCGCTTCACATAGCGATCGCGCTGCTTTTTCTTGGGTGTCTGCTCAATTAGAGTTTTCAAAGCACTGCCCAAACTCTTGTAGGCATTGGGTAGGGAGTAGCCAAAACGAGTGGCTAAAGCAATGGCTTTTTCGTCCGCGTCCATGGCTTCTTTAAGGGTCTTTTCTGCGTTATTGCGCTTGTATAAACGCCAGCCAGAAATACCACACAGCCCTAAAGCCAACATCAGCAAGAGGCCATCTTGAACCCACAGCTCCCCGACAGCACCCCCAAGACCAATAGCTAAAGCAGCCATCTCCCAACCGTCACGGGGAATTGTATCGTTCTGAACGCGGGCAACTTCGTGCCAAAACAGTAAATTACGCTGGTCAATGGCCAGCTGTTCCCACTTAGGCAAGTCAATTTGAACTTCGACCTGATCTTTGCCTAGCTCTTCAGAGGTAATCAGCGGTGGGCCTACATCCATAGCGGGCTCAACCGTAACCCAGCTTTGCAGTTCTGGGGGTAGCAGACTACGTAAACGGCGAAGTTCGCCCATATCTGCTCTGGAACTGTAGGTGGCGTAAGACATGCTGATACTGGCCCGAAAACGCTTCTAAAAATGCTTATACTATAGCGGGCTTTAGGAGGCTATGGCGGTAAAGTTCTGGGGAGATTACCGTAATCGCCTCGTCTAATAAGCCACACCCTTCTTCCACAGACTCGATGCGGCATAGTTGATCCCGCAGTTCAGCGGCCCCATCAAAGCCCTTAGCGTACCAGGCCATATGTTTACGAGCCTGGCGAATACCGCTTTTACCCTTGTAATCCGCCAGCATCCTCAAGTGTTCCTGGGCGCAACGTAGACGCTCGATGACTGTGGGCGGCAGGCGACGCTCGCCAGTCTTGAGGAAGTGATCAATTTCCCCGACTAAAAAGGGATAACCTAGGGTGCCACGGGAGCACATAACGCCATCGGCCTGGGTTTGCTCTAAACAATCAATTGCCGCATCCACTGAAAAAATATCCCCATTGGCAATCACGGGGATCGCCAAAGCCTGTTTCACTTTGGCAATCCAACTCCAGTCGGCAGTGCCGTTATAGCCTTGGGAGCGGGTACGACCGTGAAGTGTCAACATTTGCGCCCCAGCTACTTCAAGACGACGGGCAAAATCCACAGCATTGATGTCGTCTTCAGACCAGCCAATGCGCGTCTTAGCCGTCACCGGTATCGATACGGCAGCGCTAACGGTTTCAATGATGCGGGCGGCTGTATCAGGGTCCCGCAACAGTGATGAACCACCGCCATTCTTCGTGATTTTGTTAACGGGGCAGCCCATGTTGATATCAACGGTGTCCGCGCCCTGATCAGCGGCTTTCTTAGCTGCTTCTGCTAGAAAATCGGGTCTACGGTCAAATAGCTGAATGCTGATGGGCCGTTCACCAGGATCCACCTCCATCACCTTGGGTAGCTTGCGCATGTGGTGCAGTTCGGCAGCGCTCACCATTTCGGTATACATCATCGACTGTGGAGCGTAGCGGCGCACGAGTCGGCGGAAGACAAGATCGGTTACCCCAGACAGCGGCGACTGTAAAACCCGACTGTGAACTTCAACAGTGCCAATGTTTAGGGGAGTGGCGAGGCGGGATTTAAGAGCGGGGGACAGGGAATGGGGAATGGGGTGTGGGGTGTGGGGTGTTTGATGGAGGTTGAGAGCAACTGACATGGGAGGTTGGCTAAACGCCGCAAGGGGTTGAGACTTTCTTACACAGCTTACGCTTCTCTAGGATGCCATTAACTAACCGACCACCCACAATTTAGAACTCCTGTACGATGCCTTTAATTCACAACTCACAATTGAGAACTAACTAAGGATGTTTCAAGGGGAAATTGCGGCGTTGAGTGCGGCGGGGCTGTGGGCATTTGCGACGCTGATGTTCGGCCGATTGGGGAAGCAGCTATCGCCCCTGGTGTTGAACCTGATTAAGGGATCAATGGCGATTGGGTTTATCGTGCTCACCCTGGCGGTACGGCAGCAGTTGCTGGCATCGTTGCCGATGGGGTCAGTGGTACTGCTGTTAATTAGTGGTGTGGTGGGCATTGGACTGGGGGATACGGCTTACTTTGCCACGGTGAATACCTTGGGAGCGCGGCAGGCTTTATTACTGGAAATGCTGGCTCCGCCTATGGCTGCTTTGATGTCACTGGTGTTTTTGCAGGAGCAGCTGTCGGCTTTGGCCTGCCTGGGCATGGGGCTGACGTTGGCAGGCATCATCTGGGTGGTGAGTGAGCGGAGTCCTCAGGTTCAAAGCACCCGCTCAAAAGCGGCCATTACTCGGGGGATCTTGTTGGGGATCATGGCTGCGCTTGGGCAGTCGATTGGTAGTGTGCTGTCACGGGCGGCGTTGGCCGACACGGCTGTCGATCCGCTATGGAGTAGCTTACTCAGGCTGTCGGCAGGGTTGGTGTGTATTGGTGGATTATTGCTGTGGCGTCGGCAAGAGCAGGTATTTATGCGTCCATCTGGCCGGTTGTTGGGGGGTGTGGCGATCGCAGCCTTTTTTGGCACCTATTTAGCCATCTGGCTACAGCAAGTGGCCTTGAAATATTCCCCGGCTGGCATCGCCCAGTCACTGCTGGCAATGAGTCCGATCATGGTGATCCCCATGGCTCTGGTCATTGGCGAGCGGGTTACGGTGCGAGCTGTCTGCGGGGCGATCGTGGCGTTGGTTGGTGTGTGGCTATTGTTTAGTCGTTGAGGGGAGCGTTACCTAGAGGGACTCTGTTACCGGCAGAGGCGTTGCCCCAAGGGCTCCCACAAGGGGAGCCCCTACCGCCCATAACTCTTTGTTAACCTATATGAATCATATTTCATATGAATCTCAGTTCATTCTAAGCTGCCCCTGTCAATCTCAAGGTTATGGATCAGGTCACGTGTGTCGACAAGCTCAAGATTTTGGCGGATACCACGCGGTTAGGCGTATTACAGAAATTGCAGTTTGGGCCTCAATCAGTGGGCGCTCTAATGACTGCTTTGGATGTAGAGCAAACGCTTTTATCCCATCATTTACGTGTATTACGACAGGCTAAGTTTGTAATCGCAGAAAGGAATGGTAAGCAGGTACTCTATCGGCTGTCTCCCGACGTATTGATTGAGCGAAATAGCCTAAACCTGGACTGTTGCGTCCTATCGTTTCGGTAAGGTCTTTGGGGATCATCCTCTAGCAATCATGTTCGACCACAGTGCCCTGAACGTTGTCTCTTTAAAGGACGTCGGTCTATGGTACAAACGCTTGACTTGAAAAGATTAGGGTTAATTGCCTTAACCTTGGCTGGTTTATCAGCCTGTTCACCACCAACGGAATCAGCGGATGGTGAACTACAGGGAAAAGTTATTTTGACGGGCTCTAGTACAGTGGCACCCCTCGCCTCAGAGCTAGGCAAACGCTTTGAGCAAGAACATCCCGAAGTACGGGTGGATGTGCAGACAGGGGGTTCCTCACGGGGATTAGCTGATGCCCGCAGCGGTCAGGCGGATATTGGCATGATGTCGCGGGATTTAGCCGCAGATGAAACGGATGTCACGGCCTATGCGGTGGCCCGCGATGGTGTGGCGATGATTATCCACGCTGATAATCCGGTGACGGAGTTGAGCCCTGAGCAAGTTATAGATATCTACACCGGTGGCATTACTCAGTGGTCAGCGGTGGACGGGGATGATACACCTGTCAGTGTAGTGAATAAGGCGGAAGGGCGTTCCACGTTAGAGGTGTTTCTCAAACACTTTAAGTTAGAAAATAGTGATATCGCCGCCCAGGTCATCATTGGTGACAATGAGCAGGGAATTAAGACGATCACTGGCAATCCAGATGCCATTGGCTATGTGTCCATTGGCGCAGCGGAAAACAGTATTGCTCGGGGCGCGCCGCTAAAGCTGTTGCCGTTGGAGGGTATCAACCCGAGTACAGCGTCGGTGCAGGATGGTTCATTTCCCCTGTCGCGTACCCTGAACTTTGTGACCAAGGGTGATCCAGAAACACTCACGAAAGCATTTATTGATTTTGCCCAGTCCCCTGAAGTCCACGATATTGTGGAGCAACAGAACTTTGTACCCATTGATTTCTCCCAGTAAAGGTAATTTATCGCATCAGGTGGACTCATCTGCGTCTCTTAGACGGGCTAAGCGCCATGATTGGCTGTTGCTAAATGGCCTCCGGTTATTGGCAGGGATCACCGCAGCCATCGGCGTATTGATTACGGTGTTTGTCCTCAAGGAATCGCTACCTGCTTTGCAGTCTATCGGCATACTGCGATTCTTCGGGGATGAGGCTTGGTATCCGTTGGAGGGACAGTTTAACCTGGTGCCAATTTTATTGGGAACGGTGTTAATAGCGTTGGGCGGGATTGCGATCGCAACTCCCCTCGGTTTGCTCTCAGCTCTGTTCTGTCAGTTTTATGCTCCCAAACTTCTGGCCTCTATCTATCAGCGACTTTTGGAATTGTTGGCCGGGATTCCCTCCGTGGTCTATGGCTTCTGGGGATTAGTCGTTCTAGTACCCAAGATTAATCAGATTCATCCACCGGGGCAAAGTTTGTTGGCCGGGATTTTGATCTTGAGTCTGATGATATTGCCGACGGTGGCACTCCTTTCAAAAACCAGTCTAGGAGATGTGCCTGGCGATTATTTAAAGGGTGCTGAGGCGCTTAGTTTGTCACGGTGGACGATACTCAGCCGGATTGTTTTACCGACTGCGCGTTCCGGTCTAATCACAGCAATTGTTCTAGCAACAGGCCGTGCTTTAGGAGAAACGATGGCGGTGCTTATGGTCTGCGGTAATGTGGTGCAGATTCCAAATTCTGTCTTTGCGCCGGTGCGTTCTTTGGCTGCCAACATTGCGTTGGAAATGGCCTATGCGACGATGGATCATCGCTCGGTGCTATTTGTCAGTGGGTTGGTGCTATTGGGTCTGGTGGGGTTACTGGTGATGATTACATCTGTTTTAGGTGCAGAGGAGCAAGGCAGACGTCATGGTGTCTAGAATAGTCTCTCAAGTTAACGCTACAAAATGGCTCGATTACTTGTTGACATTGGCGACTTGGGCCACAGCAGCCAGTATTACTGCCGTTTTTCTATGGATTGTGTTATCGATTGTTGGGCAGGGATTAGGGCAATTATCCCTAGATTTTCTCTTGTCTGAGCCGATGAATGCGGGGCGGGAAGGGGGAATTGCCCCTATCCTGGTGTCTACTCTGTTGATATTAGGCGTGTGCTTAGCGATTGCGCTGCCTTTAGGCTTAGCCACGGCACTGTTGCTTGCGGAGTTTACGGTGAGTGATAAGCGGTTGGGGATGTGGGTACGGCGTAGTCTGGATTTTTTGGCTGGGGTGCCGTCGATTGTATTTGGGTTATTTGGCAGTGTGTTTTTCTCTAAGGTGTTGGGGTTGGGGTTTTCGATTCTCTCTGGAGGGTTGACTCTGGCTTGTATGGTGTTACCGTTGCTGATTCGGGCGACGGAGGAGGGGTTGCGATCGCAACCTGCCAGTTACCGACAAGGGGCTGCTGCTCTGGGTCTTTCTAAAACCACTACATTATTCAAGATTCTCTTGCCTGCTGCGCTACCGGGGCTCATGGTGGGTCTGGTGTTATCGATGGGGCGGGCTTTGGCGGAAACAGCTGCTTTAATTTTCACAAGCGGTTATGTAGATCGGTTTCCAGAATCGTTGTTGGATTCGGGACGGGCGTTGTCAATTCATATTTTTGATTTGTCGATGAATGTGCCGGGTGGGGATGGGAATGCGGCGGCATCGGCGTTGGTGTTGTTGGGGGTGTTGTTGGGTTTGAATGGGGTGACGGCGTTGATTACGTGGCGTTGGTCGGTGAGGTAAGGTTATGGACTGCACAAAAATAAAGGCTCAGGTTGGGGCTGTAGATGGGTGGATGAGTGATGGGCTCATAGAATGAGATGGGCTCATAGAATGAGATGGGCTCATAGAATGAGATGGGCTCATAGGATGATTATTTAAGCACAAGCGCCTTATGGGAAAGGTTATCTAAATTCTCCAGGTTCTTTTTTATCTTCTTAATTCTTTAAGTCTCCTTTCAATTTGATTCCCACCTTAGTTATTTTCTCGACTATGCTTTCTTATCACTCACAGGCTGCTTCTAATGTTGCTGAGTCTGCGCCTTTAATAGAAGTTCAAGAGCTGAGTCTGCGCTATGGTCGTCACATCGCTTTTGATGGGGTTTCTCTGCCGATTTATGTGGGGCAAATTACGGCGATTGTGGGTCCCTCGGGTTGTGGGAAGAGTAGTTTTTTGAGCTGCTTAAATCGGATGAGTGATTTGGTGCCTGATTGTCATGTGGAGGGGCGAATTCGGCTGGCTGGGATGGAGATTCTGAATCCGAATACGGATACCCTGTCGCTGCGTCGCCGGGTGGGGATGATTTTTCAGCGGCCTAATCCGTTTCCGTTGAGTATTTGGGAGAATCTTGCTCTGCCTTTGCGAGAACATGGGATGACCGAGCGCCATCGACTGGCGGAGACGATTGAAGTCGTGCTTAGGGATGTGGGGTTATGGTCAGAGGTAAAAGACCGTCTGCGTAAGTCGGCGCTAGCTCTATCGGGTGGGCAACAGCAGCGGTTGTGCATTGCCCGAGCCTTGGTGCTACAGCCAGAGGTTTTATTGTTGGATGAACCCTGTAGTGCTCTGGACCCAATTGCCAGCGGCATTGTTGAGGACTTGATTACGCGATTACGGCCTCGTTATACCCAGGTGGTGATTACCCATAATTTGGCTCAGGCTAGTCGCATTGCTGATCAGGTGGGCATGTTTTGGGTGCAAAACAGCGTGGGGCGATTGATTGAATTTGGCACCGCCCAGCAGATGTTTGAAGCACCAAACCATGAGCTAACCGCAGCCTACATCAGCGGTGGTAAAGGTTAACCCTATTCTGCAACGACTCCTGCTCCTGAGCCGTTGACTAAAACAGGCTGATTAAACGAATTAGGCTGATCACCAACGGTGGCACCGCCGTTGATCATGCCCTGGAGGCTAGGCTCAAAGAAGGTGTAGGGGAAACGAGAATCGGGACGGCTCACCTCATCCAGGCGCTGCTGTAGCTCAGCGGGAATCTCGAAGTCTAAAGCACCTAGGTTATCTTGCAATTGGTGTAGCTTAGTGGCTCCGATAATCACTGAGGCAACGGCGGGACGGTTGACAACCCAGTTAAGGGCGACCTGTGCCATAGAACGGTCCAACTCTTTGGCCACTTGCTCCAATTCTGCAACGATGGCCCAGTTTTTCTCAGTAAATTTGTCAAAAGCTGGATTACCGCTGTTGGCGAGCATTGCCAGCCGACCTGAACCTTCGCCACCTTGCTCAGAAGGTTTATATTTTCCAGAAAGCAGACCACTGGCCAGGGGAGACCACACCATCAAACTGGTGCCCAAGTTTTTAGCCAGTGCTGAGTACTCAAACTCGATGTTGCGCTCGGCTAGGGAGTATTCCAGCTGTACGGTGCTGATGGGTTCCCAGTGGCGTTCTTGGGCCAGGGTTTGGGCTTGAGCGACATACCAGGCGGGGGCATCCGATAGGGCGACATGTCGGACTTTGCCTGAGCGAACTAAATCATCCAGGGTACGCATCACCTCGGCAGCCGGAGTGACCTGATCCCAGGTATGTAGCATATAGACGTCGATGTAGTCGGTGCCAAGGCGCTCCAGGGAACCTTCGACGGCACGCAGGATATTTTTGCGCCCGTTGCCGCCTGCATTGGGGTTGCCGGGCTCAGAGTTGTAGCTAAATTTGGTGGTAATGATAATGCGATCGCGAGTCTTACTATCCTTAATAAACCGGCCCAACATTTGCTCACTATTGCCGTTGGTATACAGGTCTGCCGTGTCAACAAAGTTGCCCCCTGCTTCCACATAGGCATCAAACAACTGGCGGGCATTAGCTTCATCAGCCCCCCAACCCCAGTCATCACCAAAGGTCATCGTGCCCAGGGCCAAACGGCTAACCTTCAATCCAGTATTTCCTAGCGTGTAGTAATCCATATGGCTGTCCTCAGCGACCTAATTTTGCAGTTCAACCTACAGTCCCTACTGTGGGGCAATCTTTAAAACGCTGCTTGAATATAATTGCTCTGTTTTGGTAGAAAATTGCGCTATCTCCCAAACCAGCCCCTATGCATGACGTGATAAGTTGCCTGAGCATTGATTACCGGTCATGACTATTCAGGGGACACACAAATGGAATTTACCATTGAAATGGTGACGCTGCTATTCGTAGTGGCAATGGCAGCAGGCTGTGTAGACACCATCGCCGGTGGTGGCGGGCTCATTGTCTTACCCACAATGCTGATGGTGGGCATACCGCCCGCCGCTGCCTTAGCCACAAATAAACTCCAAGGCAGCGGCGGCACATTGGTCGCATCTCTTTATTTCCTGCGTAAACAAATTGTGCGCCTAAAGGACATTCAGCTCACCGTATTTATGACTTTTGTTGGAGCTGTGATTGGCGTCTGGCTGGTGCTACAGATCGAAAGCACTGTTCTCAAAGCGATTATCCCTTTCTTACTGATTGGCATGGGTGCCTATTTTGCTCTATCACCCCGGCTCGGAGCCACTGACCAGAAACAACGCTTAGCACACAACCCGTTTTCTGTATTGATTGCTCCGTTCCTCGGGTTTTACGATGGCTTTTTTGGACCAGGGACGGGTATGTTCATGGCCTTATCACTCGTCAGTCTGCGAGGCTATAACCTGACTAAAGCAACCGCCCATACAAAGATTTTGAATTACACCAGCAACGTGTCATCACTGCTTTACTTTCTTGCTTTTGGGGAGGTGTATTGGGGAGTTGGTTTAATCATGCTGGCAGGGCAGGTGATAGGCTCCTCCATAGGAGCCAGAATCGTTTTAGCCAAAGGTGCAGCCTTAATTCGCCCAGTTGTTGCCACGGTTTGTTTTCTGATGGCATCCAAACTGTTGTTAGATATCTTTGGCTAATGCCCTTAGGCTCCTAAATACTCGGACAATACCTCACAGGCTCCATCTTCAACACCATCATAAATCGAAGGGCTGGGGGAGAACGGCGGTGTCGGTTTGTCAGTGATTTCTAACTGTTCATGCAAAATTGTCAAAATTGCTTCAGTCACAGAGGTAATATCGCGTTCTTGTTGGTAAGGGCGTAGCTTTTCTAATATTTCAGCCGTAAGTAGGACAGTAACTGGGGTTCTTTCAGTAGCCATTTTTGTATGGGCAATCACTGCCCTTAGCATATATGAAAGGACGGTGTCGTTCATGGCCAAAGTTCAGGTGTGGAAAGAGATACGGTGAGGTCAAGGTAAACGTTACTGCATCGAAATTATGAACTTGTTTCTTAACAACTCCTTAGTGTTACAAATTTTAACCACAATAAATTAGGTTAAGTGTTCGTACACTAAGTCATTAAAGCAATTCGCTCAGTGCTTTAGAGACTACTAAGCCTGACTTTTAGAGGGTTATTGGCTCTATAGAGAACCTTTATGGGGGCAATTTTATCTAAAACAGATGCCCTACTGTTTTGAGAAACGTGACTTACAGCCATGGCTAACGTAAAGATGATTTGTTTCCGACACAGCATCCCTGCGAAAATCAAATAGCTTACATTTAGGTGTCCCCACCCATCACTTGCCTACCTCTACCTCTACACGGCAAATTCTATGGCTCTACCGCACCGCAGGTCAGCTCCCACCTCCCGGCGTTTGGTCTTTCTAGGTCTTGTTTTAGTTCTGGCTCTGACTGTATTTCCTTATCCAGCGATGGCTGTCACTCTAGTTGATGGCATGACTCCGACAGTTGCTACAACATCGAATAGCCCCCCCGCTGTTGTTAATAAGGTGGTTCAAACTGAGGCGGTGTTAGAGGGGGGTGAGCAAGAACAAGCGTTGAGAATTGACGGGACTAGCTTGATGCAGCCCATCAATCAGGCCTTAAAACAACGCTTTGAGCAAGAGTATCCAGGAACGGACGTGACGCTGCGGGCGAATGGTACTGACCCAGCACTAGAGTCATTGCTAAAGGATGATATTGATCTTGCCGCTATTGGTCGTTCTCTATCGGCTAAGGAGAAAGCTCAAGGACTGATCGAAATTCCCGTTAGTCAGGATGCAATTTCTATCATCATTGGCCGTAACAATCGATTTAATGGCACATTGACACTGGATCAATTTGCTCAAATCTTTCGCGGTAAAATTACTAACTGGGCTGAAATCGGTGGCACACCTGGCCCCATTCGCTTTATCGATCGTCCCCTCACCAGCGATACCCGTCTTGTTCTCAGTAAATACGGCATTTTGACAGACTCTGAGCAAGCCCAAGGTGCCCAGGTGGTGCGTCTGGACACCGATGATACTGCTGCGGTGATTCGGCGGCTGGGAAATGATGGTATTAGCTATGCGATCGCAAATCAAATCCAGGGCCAACGACAAGTAAAGACCGTAAAAATAGCCGTACTGCTAGACACCCTGCCCAGCGACAAATATTATCCCTATTCTCAAGTGCGCGGCTATGTCTATAGAAAGGACAATGCTAACACCGTTCTACCCTTTATCAATTGGGTGACAGGAGAATCTGGCAAGGCTGCTGTAGGAGCTGCAAAAACAGCCGAGGCCGCCGCTGTAGCGACCGCCCTCAATCCTCCTGCGCTGACTAGAACAGCGACCAATACAGATGGTGTTGGTATCCCCGTCTGGCTGTGGGGGCTCCTACCGCTGCCCTTATTATTTTTATTTGGCTTTAGCCGACGCAGACAAACAAAGGAGATGGCAGAAGAAGAGACTGCTACCCAGGAAGTCTCTGTCCCAGAGTCTCAAGTACCTGCACGGCCTCCCAGCCCTGTACAGCCACCTCCTGTTATTCCAACACCGCCAGCATCAACACAACTAAAGGAACCAGAAGCACCTGGTGCTACTGAAACTGTCACTGAAACCGCCACTGAAACCGCTCAGGAGATTACACCTGTACCTGTCGAAACATACCATGAAACACCAACTGTTACTCCCGAAATAACGCCTACGGAAACAACTCCGGCAGAATCTATACCCGCTTCACCGCCCCAGGCTCCGGTGATACTCGCTGTTCCCATCCAATTAGTTGTTAAACCCGTACCACCTACTCCTCCAGTCGTTCTTCCCATTGAAGAAACCGTTGACTGGAAAAACGCCGATGCTGTTTACCAAAAAGGGGTGAGTTGTCTAAAGTCAGGTCAACTGGATAAGGCTAAAGCTTACTTTCAACGGCTACTAGAACTTTCTGCTAGAAACATCTTGGGGCTACTGGGCCTCGGTCAAGTATTTTTGAAACTGGGCCAGGGGAGCAATGCTCTGGAGCAGTTTACCCAAGCGACTGCCGTAGACCCAAATGAAAGCGAAGCATGGCTCGGCAAAGGAAATGCTTTGCTAAAACTGCAGCAACCGGAAGCCGCTCTAGAAGAGTTTGATAGAGCGCTACAGTTAAATAGTTCATTGGTAAACGCTCTCAAAGCTAAAGGAGATGCATTACTAGTATTAGGGCGACAGGGAGAAGCCAACCGCTGCTACGCTCAGGCCAATGCGCTGCAAGGTACGCCCATCCCAGTCTGGAAACCGACAACACCAGACGCTGAAGAGACTATCGAGGAACAACCCGCCGTTCCAGTTCAAGCGATCGCACCAGAAGAACCAACAGCACCTGCTATCCCGGCTGTTATTCCCATTGAATATACGGTTAATTGGCAAAGTCCCATCGCAGTCTACTACAAAGGCCTCACCTGTCTAGAGTCAGGACAGCTAAATGATGCAGTGCCGTACTTTCGAAGAGTCTTAGAACTCTCTCCCAATAATGCGTTGGCATTGATTGGTTTAGGCCAAATTTACGTAAAGCAAGGCCAATTAGAAACGGCTTTAGCCTACTTTAATCAAGCCCTTGAAAATGAGCCAACACGACCACAGGCATGGATTGGCAAAGGGGATGCACTGATGTTGCTAGGTCGGTCTGAAGAAGGAAAACAGCATTATGCCTATGGTCAGGCGCTATCTGACATACCTCTAACGTTTCCCCCCACAGATACACCAGCTAGACCCTCACCTCGCCCTGTCAAGCCAGATGTGCTATCTGAAGAGATTCAGGCTCCTGTTACACCCCCACAGCTGCTAGACATGGTGATTCTGGTAAACACTCAGGCCCCCCTGAAAGCAGAGGTAGCGGCCATGGGACAGGTAATGGACGAGGCAATTGAAACAACAACCAATGCCCGTCCTGCTGATGTACGCCTTACGTGGCTGGGAACCCATGAACCATGGGAGGAAACTCCTGTTCAGCAAAGTGCCTCTGACTATTTGAATCACTTAGGGATATCTTTAGAAAATCAAGGCGTTACAGATAGTCAGCCATCTCCAGCCCATATTATTTCGACCCTCACCCGGTATCTTGACTGGCGACCGGGAGCTGCCCAATCCCTTTTCTACATGGGCCATGAAAGCCTGAGTCCAGATAATCAGGCTGATGGGTTACCAACGGTTCAGCCTGTTATTGAAACCGCTAAGGATACAGGCACGACCATTCACACCTACTTGTCCACCCAAAAGTCTCCAGGCAATACCGCAGCCGCCGTAGCCGAATATCACCAAGTCGCAACAGCAACCGGAGGATTAGCATTCACTGATCACCAATCTAATCGATCTTTCTATGATGTTCTGACTCAAACCATTGACCAAAGCTGTCGAGAATGCATCTATCGCCGCCTAACCATTGATAGTCAGAGCGGTTGCTATGTCCTCGATCATGCCCAAATGAGTCGGCTCCAATCATTGGGCAATACCACACCCTTGGCTCCAGGCAGCTACATTGTTCGGATTAAGTCAGGCAATTTCAGCTATTGGACCAATGCCCCAGATTTTGACCCTGAACCCTGGGTGATACTCTGGATTTATGGTGGTCGAGTTATCAATCGGAAAACCAATGTTGAGGTAGGAGCAACCTGGGTCACATTGAATGGTTATGACGATGCTCTAAAGTTAGAGGTACTAGAAGGAACAAACCTCTGTGCATTATTCTTGGACACCTACAAAGATGACAATTCTGGACAAGTTATCTTATCGATATTAGAAGCCAATTAGCTATAGCGAGCCAGTCATTACACTCTTCTTTATTACACAAGGGATGCTTTAAAAATGCGCGTAGTTGTTGATAGTCAAGAACATTGTTATGTACTCGATCAAGAGCGTTTAAATGCGCTTCAATCTACGGCTAACTCGACTCAGTTAGAGCCTGGCACCTATGTCATCCGGATTGAGCGGGGGGCTTTTAGCTATTGGGCTGAGCAGAAACAGTTTGCCCCTGAACCTTGGGTGATGTTATGGGTTTATGGGGGCACCGTGATCAACAAAAAGACTGGGAAGAAAGTGGGTGCCACCTGGAGCAGTCTCAATGGCTATGATGATACGCTCACTTTAGATGTGTTAGAGACAGCAACCCTATGTGGGCTTTTCTTTGACACTTATAAACAAGATAATTCTGGTGAGATCACACTCTCCATTCTGAAAGATAGATAGAGCTGAAACTGCTACGAAATTTAAAGTCTCAAATAATAAAATCCGCATCATATTCTCCTATTAGGCCCATGGTTGCTCCCCAAAAATCCCGGCATATACCGTATCGCCATAGCGATGATGCCCATAGGGCTGTGAACTTCAGACGCCCTGTTCTAATGACGCTGACTGTTGTCTCAATGTCAGCGTTGTCAATGGGGTTGCCAATGGAGATGGGCAGGCCTGCATGGGCATCGGACTGGGGAGCTTATATTCCCGATAAGCCATCGAAAACAGCTAGGGCCTCAGATGTTCCTGAGCTTCCTTTAGTTCACATCAGTAGTGCCAGAAACATCGATCCGTTAAATACGGCTTTGGGAACAGAATTTTTGGCACAGGTACCTGGCTCTAATGTCGAGATTTCCTCCCGTGAGACTCAGGACGCGTTAGATGCCGTGCAATCTGGTGATATTGACTTGGCCATTGTTGATCGGCCTCTAACGGAAGAAGAAATCGAAAAAGGATTGGTGTCCGTTCCTATTGGGGACGGTGATCTAGCCTATGTATACGATGGTCCTACACCCTCTGATGCAGCGAGACCCTTCCTGGATTTTGTTGAAGACCCGGCTAATCAAGACACTGTTGAGGAGGCAGTTACGTTAGTTGAGCCCAGCTCACTTCCAGAGAATCGTGCACCAGAGAATCGTGCATTTGAGGGTCGTGTTACCGAAACATCGACCCCAGAGTCAGGAGAGCCTACGGAAACGGCCAAACCAGAAGACCTAGAACCAGCGGAGTCAGAAGAGCCCACAGTACAAGACACAGTACAAGGGCCTGCGACCAATAGCTCATCCGACGACATTGCTTTGATTCCTTCCCCAGATAGTGACGTCACGCCTGAGAGAGCCATCAGGCCTTTCCCTTGGGGGTGGTTGGCTCTGCCTCTTTTAGGATTACCTCTTCTATTTTGGCTCCGCCGAGATCAGCAACAACCTGAAGTATCTGACCACGCCCTGCGAGACTGGGACAATGCTGAACCCTCGCTGCCAGATCCATTACCTTCAGAAACACCGCTCCCACCCCCTGACGTAACAGATGAAGCACCAGTTTTTCAAGAGCCACTGCCCTCATCATCCGATCCTGCCTTCGCTAAATCACCAACACCAGAGCCAGCCACAGAGCCGGGCAATGAACCTGTTGAGTCAGACATTAACCTGGCTGGCCTAGCAGGTGCAGGCTTGGGAGCAGCGGCTCTTGCTCATCCAGTTGAAGATCGAGCAACAGATCCTGACTCAGAAATAGACGATACCGATATCGTAGTTCCTGATGATTCAGAATCGAATATCCATAATGAAGCCATTGAGGCTCCTGACGTAACTCCTGAACTGACCCATTTGGCAGATCTGCCGGATCAAGGGCCGGAAATACCCGGCAGCATCAACGCAGTGCCTGATGCTGAAGTCCCAACCATAGCATCGGATTCTGTTGTCAATGCTGAAGGTGTCGGGGAGTCTGTTGCTCCTGATGCACTTAATCAAACCGATGAAGCATCATCTGCAATGCCTGATGCGTCGGAAACAACAAAGGCAATGGATGATGGCGCAGACCTCAGTTCTCTGACGACGGCAGGTCTGGGGGCAGCAGCTTTGGCTGGCCTTGGAGCTGCTGCCTTAGCGCAAGATAGCGATGCTGAACAAGAAGAGTCAGCGCCTGAAGTGCCTGGTATTGCTCCAATTGAGTGGTTGTCCATTGAGCCAGAGTCCTCCGAAGCGGTCTCGGTTCGTTGGCCCATGGCAGAAGAGCAACAGAGGGCCTTATTGACTAATGAGGCCTATTCTCCTCAAGTAAAAATCTACGACGCTACGGGTATTGACCTAGATCATCAAGCCCCCCACAGTGTTGATAGTCATCCGGTCACTGAGGGTGTTTTTGACGGTGATGGAGCCTCGATGGTGCTGCCGGTGGCGAGGTGCGATCGCGACTACCTGGCAGAACTCGGCTACGAAGACGCTAACAATCAATGGATTTCCCTGGGTCGCTCACTCCATACCCGCGTTCCCTGTCCCCCCCAGCCCGACCCAGTCCCTGAGCCAGTCCCTGAGCCAGTCCCGGAGGTGATTGCACCAGCACCAGAAGAACCAACGTTAACACCTGAGCACGATGATATCAGTGCCGATGCCAGCCCCTTACCCTTAGCAGGTCTCGGGGCTGGAGCTGCCGCTGCTGGCTTAGTCGCCGGGGCAATAATGCAAGATGCCTCAGATCAGGACATTGAACCGGATGCCAGTGAACCGGATGCCAGTGAACCCGATGCCAGTGAACCGGATGTCAGTGAACCGGATGTCAGTGAACCGGATGCCAGTGAACCGGATGTCGATATCCATGTCGCTCGCTCACCAGTGGCCACACCCCAGCCAGAAGCGTTAGCGGAACCCCCGATCTCCCAAGCTATTCCCCCCGTTGCCCCCGTCTTTTCGTCTAGCCCAAATCAGACAAACGGAGGCCATAATGCTGAAGTCCCCATTGCTCCTTTTAGTAAGGCTAAAACCTGTCACCAACGCTTAACCGTTGATAGCCAGGAGCATACCTATACGTTTGACGAAAACCAAATATCAGCGCTTCAATCTACAGCCAATCGTATTCCCCTAACACCGGGTTGTTACATTCTCACCCTTGATCCGCAAAACATAAATAGCCCTAGGGTTGGAGAACCTAGCGTTATTCTCTGGATCTATGGCGGACGTTTTATCAATCAAAAAACTAACGTGGAAGCGGCTTCAACCTGGAGTACCCTCAATGGCTACAACGATAGCTTGACCTTAAATGTGCTTGAACCATCTACTGTATGCGCATTTTTCCTGGATACTACTCCAAAAATAGACAGCCATCAGCTAACTTTGCTGATTTTGAAAGACAACTAGCCATGGATTTTGCCGGAGCATTGTAATGTAATGCTGACAAAGCCTAAATGGGATCTGCGAGATCTGTATAACCTGGGGCGCACCAGAATAATACATAGATGTGACTCTCGATAGGACATCTACCCCATGTATTTAGACGGTCGCTACCATCAAACCCTGGGTTATTTGCATATTCAGTTCGGGAATTTGGATCAGGCCTGCCTCGATTACCTCAATGCAATCGAAGCCTTTCAACGGGATCATGACGAGATGGCAGTGACCCAGGTAACTGAGTGCCTCAACCAACTTAACTGTGAACTAGATGCCGAACTAGACGCCTCTCCAACAGCAACATCCAATCCGTCATTGCCTGTGCGCTTAAAGATCGAAATTCTACGACTCTGTCGTTTAGGCCTGCGCCACAGCCATCAATATAAGCACCAAATAGCGCTTCACGTGCTTGATCGGGGTTTACAACTCAGTGACATTCTTGCGGATATTGACCATCAGCAGGGGCAGTATTGCGCTGCAATTGTTCTGGGGATGATGGGTAAAATCTATCACGCTCAACGGTATTATCTCTTTGCCCTGGCATCCTTTAGGGCATCATTAGAAGCCTATGGGTCCTTGGAAGCACCGGATAGCGCTACTCAGGGTCGAATGGCAACGATTCTCTGTGAAATCGCTAATATTGCCGAAATGACCCATCATCCAGATATCGCCATCGAATACTACCTGGATGCACTGTGGTATTTAAATGCGACGGGCCAACAACCTCAGGCAAAACAAGTCATAGAGCAACTCAACAAACTATACGATGTGCCACACATAGCTGGCATGAAAGCCAGTTGACAATAACAAAACTCAAAACGGTATCAGCCATGCAGAGCGGCATTTTCTATAACAGGTCATAGGTCGTCCGTCGAAAAGTTTTTGGAAAGCCCAATAGTCCTTCAACCACCATACTTCCCATGTTACCAATCTTCGTGTTTAGTACTGTGCTAGTGATGTGGAGCCGGATGATGTTGTCTCCACCCCAACAACAATCTGAAGAGAATGAAGAATCTCCACGTAAGCTGACCATTAAAGTCATTACTTCGGATAGTGAATAATACCAAATCCAAATTCATTAAGCCCAATTAAAAATGGACCATCCCGTAGGGGCACTCCCTTGTGGATGCCCTTCGATAATGGGCACTATCAGTCAGGAACTCGTGTAATATCCCCTCATCTTTGGGTGTTTATGCTGGCGCACTGGTCCATATCATTGACTAATATCATCAGTCACCTCAATAATTGTTGAAAAAGCAGCAATTGTCCCATTGTCTACCGCTGTTGTTTCTTCATCTAAACTCTCTGCAAACAGTCTGGCGTCACCGCCACGAGACATGCTGTTAATATCCCCGAGCAGTTCGGTGATCACCCCTAAACTCTCATCCGCATCCATCGATACATAGCCACGGCTTGTACCCCGCCCCCGAGCGATGGATTGTAACCCCCTTAAGGCATTGCGCAGCGAGCGCGTGCTGACCAATGTCAACAATTCTACATAGCCTGCCCCACTCACTTGAAACCGAACTCGATCCTCAGGGCGGGGAATCTCTAACGCACTGTTGGGATCAATGCGGGCTGCATCATCTGGTGCATTCCAGTCAACCGGATACACAACTGTCATTTCACCTGCGCTGCTAATGGCAATACAGCTAAGAAACAACGCCTGGTTATAATGTCGGTTCTCCATCCGAATTTTCAGTTCTTCGTTAGCCCTAAACGGCTGAATACGGGTCAAGGCATTATGCGAACCGCTTCGCGCAACAATCGGTAGAGAGGGACCATTGCCACTGACTGTAAAAATCTCTCCGCTGACGTCTAGCCCTGAGGATGTGGACGCCAGGGACTTCAGAATAATGTTAGCCAGCAATCGCTTGAGCATGGGTTTTAATCGGCTCACCGCTGCTGTTGCCGTCTCGTTCACCCGACCATAGGAGGCTGGCACCGGTTCTAAATTAGATGGGCGCAATAGAGCGATCGCACCCACAGGCGGAATCTCAACTCCACTGCCCAACTCCTGCCACAGTTGTTGAGCATCAGCATCTGTCATGCGGCCAATTAAAAAATCAAAGGCCGTTGCCTCATTTACCGCCTGTGCCTTGATGCGGCTGATATTGGTTTGGGAGAGTAGCGCCTGGTTTAAAGCAGAGACAGTGGCACTGACTTCATTCCCTAAAGACCAATCTACACCAATTTTAAGCACCGGGTTAGAGGGTAAGCCCACTAATTTTTCACGCAGCAACATCCCCGGTTGTAAGGCCATATCTCCCATGGGCTTTCCGTTAGCCAGCAGCCCCGTGCGTGATGCCTGAACAATCTCTCCAACGGGTACACCATTGTCAAGCACCGTAAATATGGCGTTATCTCCCGGTGTCTCTAAGTATTGCGGTGAGACCCCCCCCAGCCAGAACTCCACCTGATTGCCTGCAGACGTGCGGGTAATGTTAGTGATAACGGCTTCTGCGGTTGGAGATACGGGACCTACAAAGTATAGAGGTTTGTGTTCATTACCACTGCCAGGGGCGGCTTCAAATTGAGGCACCTGACCATGGTCTTGCTGACGGGCAGCAGCGGCAGTACTGCGAATCAGATTGGCCTGTACCACCGACGCCGGAGTGCTGCTGGGCAATTGCCACAGATATCGGGTCAGCAAATAGGTAAATGCCCCAGCATAAAACCCATTAAAAGCCATGTCCAACGCCGTTTCATTACGACTGGCTGAACCGAGGGCAATGCCTTTGGCAATGCCTTGATGACGCCGTTGTTGAAACTCATCAAATGACAGCTCCAATTCTGCCATTAACGCTTGCTGGTAAGCGTACTCCGCGTCATTAGCTATCAGGTCTTTCCCATCTAAATTGGCACTTATGGGAGCCGCACGCACTAAGGTATTTCCCCGAAAGCCACCACCGGAATAACAACTATCTAAAACCATTGTTAAATTGTCGGTGCGGATGGCCTCCATCAACAAAAATAACGTGCGACTGGTGATGTGATTCACCATCTGACCATCTTGGCTGGCATCCATCGGTACCAGGGTGCCAATTAAGGGGTTATCAGGATCAAGCGGATTGCGATCGCTAACCCGTGAACCATGGCCAGAATAATGGAAAACCACCACATCGCCCGGTTGAGCCTGATCGATTAAATGTTCTTTAAAGACCCGTAAAATAGTCTCACGGGTGGGCAATAATGCCCCCCCAGACGTTACCCGCACAATATCCCTGGGATTAAAGCCAAAGCGATTGACCAGTAGCTCATACTGCAGCTCAACATCGGTCAAACAGCCCCGTAAATTACCCGACGCAAACGGATAGTCATTGATGCCCACCAACATTGCCAGCTTGCGGGGGGTGCTCTGCCCCAGCGCTTGACCATACCCCTCTGCCTGGGTCAGAAAGTCCAGCTGACTTAACCCCATGGTGGCTAAGGTAGCCCCAGCAAACTGAAGAAAATGACGACGCTTAAGGGAAGGAGCGGAGCCCATGATGCCAGTCTCTATACAGGACGTAAGAACAGGACGTAAGCAGGTGAATAGAGCTTATACATGAGCCTACAACCAGTTGCCGATGAGCACAAAGGGGGCCCAAAAATATGGATGCTGATAGTCTTCGTTATTTAACAATTTAAGCTGTGCTCTCTGAAGAATTTCAGCTTTGGAAAGATTGGTGGAGGTTAATTCACCATACAGACTACCCATTAACTCCGACGTCCCACGGTCATCTACGAGCCATAGGGTGGCCAGGGTACTTCTTGCCCCTGAGCGAATCGCTACCCCCGCCAACCCCAGGGCGGCACGATCGTCCCCTGTGGCGGTTTCACAAGCGCTCAGGATCAACAGCTCAATGGTTTCGTCTCGGCTAATTTCCCCCGATTGCAACAGCGCACTTAACTGATTGGCATTTAAGGGGCCATCCCAGGCTAAAACAAAGGTGTCTTCTAGTTCAGAACTAAACTCACCGTGGGTGGCCAAATGCACCACCGAACCTCTACCTGTGGTCAATTTGCTGGCAAAATTTGGCTCAACAAAGGATTGATTCAGCAATACTTCACTGGGCACTTGAGCCTGAATGGCTTCAATCTCAGCATCCACGTTGGGCAAGGGGGGAAACTCTCCGACAGAATCAGACAGTCCTGCCACTAACGCTCGAATATTTCGATTGGCCAGGGGTTCAGGGTCAATTAATTGCAGCCCCGGTGTGAGGGCAATGGGATAGCGTTCGATCAGGTATTGATTGCCATCGTGCAGCACCGACATGGGCACATTGCGCAGAGCACTATCTAGCACAAAGACCAGTACGTCTATATCGGCGGTAGCTAAATCGGCTTCAATGGGGCGAATCAACCAGTCATACAGCTGCTGGGCCGGTGTTATAAATGTGAGTGGCTGATCTGCCACTACTTCAAAACGGGCATTGCGCGATCGCGATCGCAAATCCACCCCCGGATAGGAAATCGAGCGTTGTAACCGAGACAAGGTACTAAGGACCCGCTCCTTTTCAACCAATGCAGAGCGATGGTTTAAGGACTGCCCTGGCAATCGAAAAACCACTTCGACCCGATCGTCTAGCACAATGGGATAGATGACAGCCGCCTTGCTGCTCACCTGCTCAATATCTACGGTCTGGGTCACAACACAATCAGCCCGAAAAAAGTTCACCAGTTCTGCCACCTGCAAAGATTCAAGAACATTACGAGCCTGCTGGAGCTTATTCTCTTTATCTTGGGTACTGCCGGTATCTGCTTTAAGCAACAGATCGACCAGCTGTCGATAAACAGGTTCAATCTCCTCTCGAAATGAAAAGCGCACATCTGGGCTGGCGGCAATCAAATCCACCCTGAGTTTTTGTAAACTTTCCAACGCTTGGGTGTAAGCCGCGATCGCACCGTCAATATTCCCCTGGGCTTCGAGAATCCGTCCCAGCTGCCACTGCCACTGATATAGGGCAATGTCGGCCCCACTGCCCTGGGCTAAGGCCAGCGCCTGTTGGGTTACCTGAGCGGCATTTTTCCACTGTTGTTGAGATTCATACAACTGCCCTAAATAGCCCAAACCATAGGATTGGCCTTGCTGGTCGTTGAGATGGTGTGCCTGTTGCAGCGTCTCGGCCAATAGCTGAGCGGTCTTCCGGTTTTCCCAAACCGCGCCATTGGCCTTAATCAAACTGTTGGCCAGATTGAGTCGAATGGTAATGGCGTTACGCCCTTGGGGTAGCTCTTTTAAATCTGAGGCAACTACTGGCAACAGGTCTCGCGCTGCCTGAAAATTACCGGCCTTAATCCAAAGACCTATTAAGTTCACTTGAGCCTGTAGACGCAGGGACGTTGTTGGTGCAACCGCAGCAGCCTGCTGATAATAGTTGGCTGACTTAGCCTGATCAGCATTGCCCAAACTTAACAATGCCCCCGTTGTCTCGGTGGCCGAGTCAATGGCTTTAGAGACTTCCAGACTCTGCTGCAAACGGGCAACGGCCCCTTGGGTGTCACCGTTAAGCAGCAAGGCATTGCCCAGCTGTCTTAGCCCTGCTGCTTTTAGCGATGAATCGGGGAGGGCATCAACATCGGTGGCAATCGATTCTAGCTGAATTAGAGTTTGGTGATAGTAGCCCTGCACTCTGAGAATTTGGGCTTGGTTGAGTTGCGATCGCAACACCCCAGCTTTATCCCCAACGGCTTCATAGGCAGTCGTTGCCTGTCTCTGCACCACCAACGCATCATTGAGTTGCCCCTGGGCCATATATAGCTTGCCTTGGGCACTCAACACCTGAGCTAAGATACGCTGCTGTTGGTTAGATTGGGGCTGTAACTCCAGATAATCTAGCGCCTCAGCAATTACTGCCGCTGCTCCGTCATAGTCCCCCAACTGCAGGTAGGCCAGCCCCAAATTACTCAAACCGCTAGCCTGCTCTAGCGCTGTTCCTTGCTGAGTTACCTGTTGCCAAAGGTCTACTGCAGACTGATATTGCCCCAGGCCATAGGCAGTTTGGCCCCGCTTGATCAGCTCTGCCGTCGTCAAATTTGCCCTGGCAGGGATGACGGTAACACAGAGCAGCACCGTGAGACAAAGCGTTATGCAAAAACGAAGGGAACGGGAAAACATGGAGACAGTTGGAGAAAAGAGCAAGGAAGTCAGACAAAGCAGAAAACTCGTAGGGATACCCCTTGTGGTCACCCCATATCCCTAAGACGTCGATGCTTGACAGCTAGCACTCAAAAGAGATTGAGCATTCTCGGCGCTACCGTATAGGAGGAGCTGACCATCTTCAGTCATGGTCCAACCTTGGGGCTCAGCAATAATCTCCGGCACGGGCGGTATGGTTGACACATCATCGCCTTCAGAGCCATCGGGTATTTCATCTAGGGGGCTGCCCAAAGGACCAAAGTCTTCTAGCAGGTCACTGCCCTCAAGCTGTTCATCGGGGGTAAAGGGCAGGCCACCCCTGCCTGTCACCGTAAACTCACTGCGATTACTTTGTTGTCTGGCCAGCAGATCACATCGACGATCAACCAGGTCAGTCGGATCAACAATGTCTGGAATAGTCACTTCAGGCAGATCTTGCTGTTCGCCGGTCGCCACAGTACCGTCATCGACCGTTAGTTCAGAACTCGCATCTAAATCACTTTGCAAAGATCGGCCACTGCGCAAGGTGAATATTTCCCTCAGGGGTCTTGAGCCGATAAATATGCCCAGGGAGTTGTTGGCTAACAAATCAACTGAACCACCAGGCCCCTGGGCATTAGCAACAATATCGCTGTTTTCAAAAAGATTACCCGCCACTGAATTGGTAAGAATCCTAATATTGCCTCCTGTAGCCCCGATACCAAAGGCTTCAGTAGAAATTAGGTTACAGGTGAGACAGCTACCCGACGGATTACTAGAAGTTTGGGTACCGTCTAACACCAAAGCTCCTTCAATGGTTAAGTTAATATTACCGCTGTCTTCAATGGATGCCGTTGTCGCCTGAATCTTTCCACCTTGAAATAAACCAACATTATCGGCAAAGATATCGATGTTGCCTGGATTTCCAGGGCTATTAGTTGCTGAACCAAGAGGAGTACCATCGACTGATACAAGTCCACTGTTTTCTAATCGAAGTGTACCAACATTTAGTTCTATACCTCCCGCGTCGCTGCCATTACTAGTAGCTGCATTAATAATCCCAAAGTTGGTGACCCTCAGATTTTCAGTTGGGTTTTCCGTAGATCCGATTCGAATCGTACCAGCAGAACCGACAGCACCACGTTCTGTACTTACAAACAATCCACTACGATTTTCACCAAAGCCATCAATAGTGACATCTGTAGCATTGATATTAATGCTTCCCCCCTCACCTCGCCCACCAGGGGTCAACACCCCATTAATTTCTTGCTCCCTAAAAACACCCGATTGAATTTGACCACCATTAGTTAAACTAAGGCGGCGACTATTCACATTAATATCACCACCATCTCCAATCCCACCGGTTTCTACACTACCTCGAATGGTGCTGCCACCATCTAGTTCGACACTGTCCGTGGTCGCGATCTGAATTGTGCCGACATCCCCTCGACCAAAGGTACCTGCTGCAATCACACTGCCAGATTGAAGAGATATATTACGAGCGTTATTAATAACAATTTGATTTTGCTCAGTAAGCGGCACAGGACGTTGAGCTTCATCTCCGTTTATCAGTAAAAATGCCTCTGTCCCGCCCCTAGACTGCACTTGACTAGAAATTCGACTTAATTCAGAAAGCTCTACATCACCAGAAATATTTAGCAAAATATCACCAGCAGCTCCTAGGCCAAAGGTATCTGAAGCAATCTGCCCAGAATCTCTTAAGCGTAAAGACCCTTCCGTTGTTAATCGAATATCACCACTCTCCCTACTGTTGATACCTGCCTGAGCAATAAGAGCACTATTGGCCCTAATGGGATCCGCATTAAATGCAGCCGCAATCGGTGCCCTTTCCTGAGCAATCAGAGCAGCATTACCAGTCTGCCCCGTGATCAAAAGAGTGTTATTAAATAAAGCCTCAAGATAGGCCTGGTAGCCGGTTTCAAATGCTGTTTTACGAGAAAGAAAGTCTTCATCCTCACCGACAATTTCAATGTCAGATGTCGCATCAATGATCAGATCCCCAGCAGCACCTCGACGATAATCTAAAGCACCAACAATGATCTGCCCTCCGTCTCTTAGACTTACGGTTTCAGCACCACGGATGATAATATCCCCACCATCAGCCCGACTACGGGAACGAGCCGTTAAAACGCCTCCATTGAGAATTTCAACGGTATCAATGTCTTCAATTAAAATGCTGCCACCGTCACCTGTTGTCGAGTTAATGCCATCAATCTCAGATGACAGATTGTTTCGTATTTGCACAAACGGATTTTCTAGGTAGAAGATATCCTGATCTTCTGTTGATGCCACTAGCCCACTGGAAGAACCACCAAAGGGTCGTACAAAAGTCGCACCATTCACCGTAAAATTTTCAGTTTGAACCGGTGCTACACCATCCACTACGATGCGAGACGGTTGATTCACATTTAGTGGCCTCACTCGGATATTGCCGCCAATGCCACGACCAAAGGTCTGGGCGGCCACACGCCCACCGTCTATCAGTTGCAATACTTGAGTTGTTAAGTTGACATCACCGCTACGGGCTGAGCGGGCAGTACTGGTTGAAATCTGTCCACTATCAGCTAGGGTAATATTCGGAGCTGTGATATTCACATCCCCTGGTAAACCAGGACCCAGGGTGGTAGGTTCAAGAACAATGGCATTACCCACTGCCTGAACACCAAAATTTAGGCGGTTATTAGCATATATGCCACTGGATGCGGCCACTGGGTCAATGGTAAAGTCCGTAGCATCCTGGGCCTCGCGATAGGCTTCTTCAGCCCCTAAGCCAGCAGCGGCAGCTCGGATAAATTGAGCCCTAAACATGTCCGCCTGCCGTTGATTAAAGGTCCTGTCAAAACCGGAAATATTGACCCTATTGTTAGCATCAACATCAATATCCCCCGCAGCACCATTACCAAAGGTTACGGCAAGGACTTGACCACCACGCAACAGGTTCAAGTTGTTGACATCAATCAATACATTACTGCCAGGTGCACCATTGTCACTGCGGGTACGGGCATTAATCACGCCACCATTTTGAATGGTTAAAACATCAGTGGTTATTCTAACTTCCCCCCGTTCAGTTGCCCTGGAGGTTTCTTCTGCTGTTGAAAACAATCCACTCGAAAATCCTCCATTCACAAAGGCTCCCGTAGTGGGGTCTGTTTCAATGTCAACAGTACCATCAATAAACACAAACGATGGTTGGTTCGGATTAATGGGGCGGACTACAACATCACCCGCAGTACCACCATTGAAAGAACGGGTCAAAACTTCTGCGCCATTAATTAGCCTGAGGGCCTGCGTTTCCAACAAGATATTACCTGCCTGCGATGTCCCCAATGCGCCGATATTGTTATTTTCTTGAGGAAATGGAGACGTATCTGAAATAATCAATCCATTATCTAATAGAATCTCATTGCTACGGATGCTGACGCTACCACCATCTGCACCATCAATGCCACGGGTGTTAATGGCATTATTATCCCCTATCCGTACTCTACCGCCACTCTGTACGGCAATACTGCCAGCCAGCCCTGAGGGAATATCAGATGAAGGGTCATTGAGAATATCTACGACAGGAATTCCCCTCAATGTGCCATTTTCAAATAGGCCATTAGTGAACGTTTGCAAGTTACCTACATCAATATCACCAGCCGCTTCTAAACTGATAAAGTTAGCAAATCCTCGCCCAGCTGAGCTCAAAAGTGTTCCTTCGTTCGGATCTCCATTGGCCGTTGTATCGATCGAACCAGTTCCACTACGAATAGAGATCGCCCCTGCAATGCCTTCGCTACCTTCAGCAACAAATGCATTTATGTTGCGGGTACTAACATTGCCAAAGGCATCAATAGCAACATCACCAGCCTGAACAATTTCGGTCGTTTGATTTTGGCTAGTAGATGTATCAATATTACCGATGGAGATACTACTTGTGACAGCGTCCCTAGGTAGGGCATCGTTACGATTGAATTGATTGGTAATAAAGACACTAGAATTTTCAAAGACAGCTGCATTCTCTCGGCTGGCATCCACATTGCCAATTAAAATCAGACTGCCATTGGGTGTGGGATTTAATGTGGGACCAATAGAACCCGGTGGAGTCTCGACAGACCCTCCTGGGAACCCTGGCACTTGACTCCAATCAATTCCAGCCCGAACATCTAGGGTCGGTTTTGCTGATCCATCGATAACAATTGTATTGCCATTGCTCAACGTGATGTTGGACAGAGCTCGAAAAAGAGGATTAGTACTGTTAGGACCAATGGTGTCATCAACGGAGCCGGGTTGATTGATGACCACATTCCCCAAAATCACACTGCCACCGGCTAAAACATGTAAAGATGCGCCGTCTTGATAGTCACCAATAGCAATATCACCCACAGCCAGAATCACGGGATCGTTAGGGCTCGTTAGATCACCCACAGTCCCATCTAGTCGTTCAATTCTGAATGAACCACCGGAAAAATAATGGGTATCTCCAATGACCGTATTATCTGAGCGTAGTATCATATCTGCCCCTGAAAACAGTCCACTATCGGGGTGCGCAAGGGCAAAAATATCTACTAAGCTATCGCCTTGTAGTAACAATGTATCATCAGCGGATGCAATAAAAGACTGAGTCTGGCTATCCCGTATCTCCAGCGTGTCGGTCGCTAATAACCTCAGATTTTCTCCAGCCAATAGTGCACCGGTCAGGGTCAAATCTCCTGTAGCTAACGTTAAGTCTTGACCCACTGAAAGACTGCCGCGATTTTCAATGGCCCGCTGTGCGGCACTGATTTGTAGCCCTGGCGTCAGCGTTACGGCCAACAAAGGTGGCGCAGTGGGATTAGTGGCGCTGTACACTAGCCCTTCACCCCATTCAAAACCGTCGGCAGTGGTGGCAAAAAATGATCCGCTAATGTCTAACTGCGCATCTTCGCCAAAAACAATGCCGTTGGGATTGAGGAAAAATAGATCGGCATCACCATCCACACCCAGGGTGCCTAAAATCTCCGAAATACTGTTGCCAGTGACCCGACTAAAAATAGAGTCAATCCCCTCTGGATTAGCAAAGTACACCCGCTGGAGATCATTGACATTAAAGTCTTCAAAGCTGTGGAAGAGATCGTCACCTCGGGCGGCTCCCCCTTCAATCAAGTCTCCGTTTTCTCCCCGAATAAGCGTATCGGGAGTGACAACACTGGCTTCGTTGCCGAGGGTATTGTCGGGCACAATTTGGGCGTTAGCTGTCGTCGGTGTGAGTAAACCACCCAATAAAGCTACAGCAGCTAGTTTAGTAGCAAAATACCATTGCGATCGCATATTTTCCACGCAAAACCTCCCAGCCATGACAGACCTACGGAAACCGACAAAACTCAACTTAGATAAACCAGATGCGCCTGAGATGCGCGCGTATTTTGTGTCCAGATAATTTAGGCAGAATGGTAGCATTTCTCGATTTGGTGGGGAAATAAAGTTTCAGTAAATTTACGAGACTGCCCCTTAAAAAAGGCGACCTGTGATGCTAAACAAAAAACCACTCTCTTGAAAGGAGTTTCCTTCTTCTCCTGGATCAATCAGAGGCATGCCAAAATCTAGACGAGCACTGATGCGATCGCCCGTTTGCCATAGCAACCCCGTGCCCATACTCAGCAGGTTATTGGGATCGGGATCCACCTGTTCGCCGTTGTTCCAACCGACGCCATAGTCAATAAACGGGGCGATCTGCATGGCGCTATCAATACTAGGCACCTCAAACAGTGGGAAACGCATTTCCACTGAGGCAAACACCCCATTGTCAGTGGTGGCCTGGTCCTGACGATAACCCCGCACACTGCCCTGCCCCCCTAAACGAAACTGTTCTAGCGACAGCAACGGCCCGTCAGATAGCTGCCCCGTCAGCCTGGCGAGAAAGAGCTGATCGTTATCAAACGCTTTCACCCACTGGGCCTGCCCTTGCCAGCTCAAAAATTGACCATCGGGGCGATCGCCAGAATTACGGGTGGCATCGAACCAGTCAGTACCCAAACTAAATTGCGATCGCAGTGCCAACACTTCCCGTGCACTGCGCTGCGTCCATTCCTGATTAAACCGAATCGCCGATATACGGGTAACTCCATCGTCACTGCCACTCGTTTGCAATGGCAACCGAATATCCCCAAACTGGAACGTACTCTCGGAGCGTCTGTAGTCAAACGCCAATTCCAGAGCCAGTTCTTCGGTAGGGGTTGCAATCACTGGCTGGCGCAGGCTCAATGCTAAATTCGTCGAGTCCGACTCAATATCTAGCACCTCAAATGCATCTTGTATGATGCGACTGTCGGTCGTGCTGTAGTCAATGGCCAACGACGTGTTGTGAGGCCCCAGGGGGATGGTGTATCCCAAATCCCAGGTATCACTGCCATTGGTGTAGCCATAGCTCGCTACAAAACTATCCCCTTTACCCAGCAGGTTGATATTGGAGAGAGTCGCCCGCCGCTGAAAACTCCCCACACTTGTTGAGCGAAAATTATCTAAAGAGATCGTGCCGCCCCATCTCGGCGCTTCCTTCACTTGCAGGTTAAGAATACTACTGCCAGTTTGGGTGCCAGCGGCTAGCTCCGCCGACAAATTCTCAATCAGTGGATTAATCTGTAACAACTGTAACGATTCCACTAAACGATTGACATTTAGTGGAGCGTCATTTCTCACCTCAATGCGAGAACTAATATAGCCAGGGTCCAAATGCTTGAGGCCAGTAATCTGAATATCTTCTAAACCACCTTCCACTACCTGAATCGTGACCACACCATCCCCAATCAATTGGTCGGATGGAATAAATGCCCCTGAAGAGATATACCCGGCATCGACATAGAGTTGCGTAATCGCTGCGCGCGCCTCAAATAGCTCAGAAAACGTAATGGGTCGATCGACATAGTCAGCCGTTACCGCCCCTAGCTCCGACTCACTAAAGACAGTACTACCCACCACTCGAAAAGCACTGACCACAAAGGTACCTGGCACAGCTATCCCCTGTTCAGGCAAATCTGATGGCACCGATGGTTGAGGCAACAAATCCTCTGGGGCAGGCAATGGCTCCGGTTCAGGCAGTGGAGTCACAGGCTCAGGGGGCAACGGTTCTACCCCCTGGGCTATCACCACAGGGGATACTACAGTCGACACTAACCACACCACACTAGCCAGAAAACACTTGAGATAGACGGAGACATGCATCATCTCTACAACCAAAAAAGGAGTTTTGAGCAGGACAGGGGCTAGGTATTAAGAAGTAATAAATATTCCAATAGATAAAAATGTTCATAAACATGAACATTCACCTACATCAGTGGTTTTCACGCTTATTTCTCAATCCATAGAGCTATGTATACTTATTATTATCTAAACAGTGAAAATACAGATAAGTCTATTTATTGACTGTGTCAAATCATCATATTTCTGGTTACTTAGAACTTATTCACGACTTGAATAACTTTCAAACAATTGGCAATACTGCGATTTAGTCAATCCGGAACGTAATGGCCCAAACCTATCGCCTAGCCGTTAATCAAATAAGCCAGACCTGCTTCTTTGAGCTGACTTGGGGACAGGGGCAACAGCTCATGGCACAACTGCCTTATCCAGAACAGCTGACGGTACTCTACCAGCGTTGGCAACGGGCTTATTTAGGCTATTACCAGTCAGCCTTTGGTAATAATGAGCAACCTATGCGAGGGCGAGCCGGGGTTACTGGCCAAATCTCTTCTAAGCGCACTGATTGGCATAGCCAGTTGGTGCAGGCAGAAGCCAAATTTCTTTCGGAATTTCATCGTTGGCTCCGCAGTGAACCGCTGTTTCCCATTCGTCGTCAGTTGGGTAAAGCGGCCACAATCGATCCAACCAGCCCTGAAACCATTACTCTATTTATCACCTGTAATCCCATACATCTTTCTCGGCTGCCTTGGGAGAGTTGGGAGGTCAGTGCTGAGTTTAGTCAGCATCAGTCTATTTGTATTGCCCGCTTACCGGCCAACATTCGCACAGCAGCAACACCCCCCAAAAAACATCGACGTAAAGCCCGAGTATTGGTGATCATTGGTGACGAAACTGGTCTCGATCTCTCTGGAGATTTACAAGCTATCGAGACGTTGAGTACGTTGGCCGAAATCCATCAGGTGGGCTGGCGACCGGGGATGAATGTAGCAGATCTGGGCCAGGCGATTTGTCGTGAGATCAGCGATTCTAACGGCTGGGACATGTTGTTCTTTTTTGGCCACAGTAATGAAGCCGATAGCGTTGGGGGTGAAATTGCCATTGCCCCCAATGCCAATATCTCGATGCGCGAGCTGGGTCCCTACTTAAAACAGGCCCAACAAAATGGCTTACAGTTTGCCCTGTTTAACTCTTGCAAAGGTCTTGATATTGCCGACACCCTGGTGGATTTAGGTTTAAACCAGGTTGTGGTAATGCGAGAACCGATACATAATCAGGTAGCTCAGGCCTTTTTAAACCAGTTTCTACGACGGTTAGTTCAATTTGACGATGTCCACAGAGCCTTACAGAAAGCTAGCCAATCGCTTCGCTCAGAAAGTACGTTAACCTATCCATCGGCACACCTAATTCCCTCTTTATTTAGTCATCGTGGGGCAGCATTCTTTCAACTACAACCGCTTGGTTGGAAAGCACGGTTAGACCCTTGGCTACCCAGTGTGCGACAGGGTGTGATGTTGGGTGCGATCGCACTTCTTTCCATCACACCCTCCATACGAGATTGGCTCCTATCCCAGCGTCTCTACAGTCAGTCAGTTTATCGCCAGGTCACCCAACAGATTCCCACATCATCTACTCCTCCCATACTACTGGTGCAAATCGACGACAAAGCTGTCTCGGAAATTGATGGTTTTACCCCATATCAGATGAATTGGCGCTATATTGCTCAACTGATTGATATTCTTTCATCCGGTCAAAGTTCGGTCATTGGCATTGATTATCTGTTTGATCGACGCCAGGACGAAAACGAGCCTATCTTAAGACAATCCTTGCAAAATGCTGCCGAACAAGGCATCTGGCTGGTGCTAGGCTCGGTTCTGAGCCGAGGGGAAGAAATTGGTCCCCGGTCAGGCGTCACCGATCTGGCCTGGAGCATGCAGGGATATGCCAACGCCCCGTGGCACTACCTGAGGCCCCCCCTCACCGACTGCCAAACCCGCTGCCCATTTGCTTATTTAGCCGCCCTGGCACAGGCAGGCGGCAGTTCATTGTCGCCCTCGATCTCAAGTACAACAGATCTAAGGACACAACTTCTTAACGTCAGTTCTCGCCCAACCAACAATCCACTATTACAGAATCTCTCTCAGCAACATCTCCCTGCTCTATCACGACTACTTAAACAGCGTTGGTTACAGCCAATTTTAGATTTCTCTATCCCAGCCGACCAGGTTTACCAAGCCATTTCATCGTCTGAGCTATTGGAGCCATCTGCATCACTGACCTGGAAAAATCAGATTGTTTTAATTGGGGCCGGTGGTTATGGTGGTGCTGGATTAGGAGATACCAAAGATTACACAGAACCACCCCCTGCGGTCGTTTACTGGCATCACCAACGTTATCCTGCACAATCGACCTATCCACCCGGACGATTTACAGGCACTGAAGCCCATGCCTATGCCATACATCATTTCTTAGAACGTCATCAGGTTGTTCCCATTCCCACCCTGTGGATGGTGGGTGTGGCGTCTTTTCTGGGTGCGGGCTCAGCCATTGTCGCGAGGCGACATGACCTATCGCAGCGACAGCGCTGGCTCAGCATTATTCTCCTTAGCGCCGCCTCTGGTTTAGTTGGTTTGCAAATGCATATTACAGCATCTGTTCTGATGCCATGGTTATTACCAACGGCAACAGTCTGGCTTTACCATTTGCCAGGTTTTCAACGCATTCGTCCTAAACAGCAATAGTTCAATGCTAGAGAAACTCTAAAACACAATTTTCCTGACAAAAACTTGCACAATTCAAGAGGAAATAACAATGATTAGAGCATCTGTATATACCAAATTACTATGTTCATCCTTAGGGGTTCTATTGGCATCAATCGTGCCTACCACGGTGCCCACTGCTGAGGCACAGGCAGCCTCACAGTTAAACAGTATCGTCAGACGTCTGTTGGATAATGACGATGAAGATCCACCGCTAATTTCCCGTGGCGACCTGTGCATTATCGCACCGGCTACGGCGGGTGAAGGGACGCCGGCAATTTGGCACGAGCAGCCTGTGATGGTTTTCAAACCCGGCAGCATTAAAAAGCTAGCTCTACGGGATGAGGCCACGAATGAAGTCTTCTGGGAGTATATCCCTGCATCGACCACCAGTCATGTGATGTACGGTGGTGAGCCACTACAATCTGATACCATTTATCGGTTAGAGGTTTATTTAGATGCTGGTGCCGAGAATCCAGCCAAGTTTCCCGATTTTCGCCTGTTACCTGAAGATTTCCGTCAACAGATTAGTAACGAGCTGGCATTAAATACCATTCCCAAAGATCCTGATTTACTCACTGAAGATTGGAGCCCCACTGAAGATTGGGTGGCCATCCAGCACGCTGACTATTTTGTTGACCAGGGACTGCGTTTAGATGCTATTCAAGCGTTATTTAACGTCAACACGCCCTCGGCAGAACTGGCTGCCATGCAACAACAGATAATTGAGGCCGTTTGTAGCCGCTGAGAGCCGTAAATTTTTCAGGGGCGATTACGCCGCCAATGCTAACGGTTGCTCACATCGAGATAACGCTTCTAACGATTGCTTTAGGTCTGCTGTCAGGAGGGTTGCCTGTCGCTTAGCTGACCCTGTGTGCAGGTAGTTGCTAACAGTTAATGGCTGACCAATGCGGATCTCGGTACTGCTACCAAAGCTGGGATGAAGGCTGTCGTAGGCTAGAGAAATGGGTAAAACCTTAACCCCCAGATTGGGTGTAGACTGCTCAGCCTGTAGGGCTAATCTGGCTAGGCCAGGTTTAAGACGCTGGACCTGCTCTTCCCGAAAAATATTACCCTCTGGAAAAATAACCAGGGTTTCTTGGTTTTTCAGGAGCTGCATGCCATGGCGTAGAGTTGCGATCGCAGGTCTCCTCACATTCACCGGAAACCCACCCAGTTGCTTAATAGCCCAGCCCTGTAGACCCAAGCATTCATCTGCCGTCACCATAAACCGCAAGTAACGCCCCGTTGACTGATGGCCCACCAACCCTATCAACAAAGGATCCCACCGGGAACGATGGGTCGGCGCATACACAACCGGACCGCTGGTGGGGATATTTTCCTGACCAGTGATGCGAATAGTCTTAAAAAAGTTCGGCAGAAGAACCTTCTCACCAATTTTGTAGGCTAACGGAGTAAGCCAGGGGGATAGCTTCGATTGACAGAGGATAGTCCGTGATTGGGGTGCTGGCTGTCTAGGAAGCAAAAATTGTGGACTAAAGGCCATTAGCGATACTCAGGACAATGAAGAAAACACCCAAAGGGGATATAGGTATTGTGAGCCATGTGCCCGACGATACTCAACTCCACATTTGTATACATACCATATACCTATCTTTAGGTTAGCTCTGTCAGTGGACAGGACAGTTTTACCGCCGTCTCTGCCGAAACCAGTTTTTTAACTGCTGCTGGCAGGAAGATGCGAGAATTCCCCCCTGTACGGCTAATCGATGATTAGACGCTGGTCCATCTGGCACATTGATAACAGAGCGTACGGCCCCGGTTTTGGGGTCGTCTGCGCCATACACTAGTAAACCCAACCGCGCATTCACAATTGCACCAGCACACATCGGACAGGGTTCTAACGTGACGTATAAACGACAGTCATTGAGATGCCAATTCTGTAACGATTGTCCCGCCTGACGCAGCACTAAAATTTCGGCATGGGCGGTGGGGTCATGATCTCGCTCTCGACGGTTAACGGCTTCAGCAATGACGTCATCATTAGGACCCACCAGCACAGCACCCACCGGCACTTCGCCTGCCTCCCCAGCCACTTCTGCCAGTGCCAAGGCCCGCAGCATCCAACGCCGATGGTTTAGGTAAACAGGATTATCCAACGGCGGCGGCAGCACATCATAGGGCATTATGTGATCCCAAAATAAGTCAGCACCAGGGGCTCTGCCCCCGTATTGGTCACCTCATGAACATCGCCGGGCTCCACCAGAATGCATACCCCTGGCAACAGGGCTTGGTCCATGCCATTCACAGCCATTGTGCCACTACCCGCTGACACAAAAAACACCTCATACATATCCGAGTGGGCATGGGCGCTAGCCACCTGCCCCGGAGCAAATGTCGCCTGGGAAAAGTTAGTCAGGTGAGGAATATCCCCTGGCTGCAGCATGACTTTTTTACGAATGGCGGTATTGTGGGAAACTCCCTGGTCCTTTAAATCATTGAGATTGACTCGTTTCATACTGGGGCTGGGGCTGGGTTAGAAAGGCTCTACCTGGTCTAGAGCTGAGTTGGTAGAAACTATTGGTTTTGACTGGGTGTGGATGTCTCTTGATCGTCATCCAGGGAGGTAGCCGACACTTCGGCGGACACTTCGTTAGAGAGCACTAAATCGCTGAGGTCAGTTTTGCCCACCATCGGCATCGGAGGGACCGGATCGTAGCCCCCTTCATGCCAAGGATTGCAGCGGGCAATGCGTTTAATAGCCATCCAACTACCACGCAACGGGCCAAAGCGCTCGATAGCAACCAGGGCATAGCTTGAACAGCTAGGTGTATAGCGGCAGGTCGCTGGCAACAGGGGGGAAATTAAAATCTGATAGCTGCGAATGAGTGCTTTGAGCACTAGTTTCATAACCGTGGGGGCTGGATGACACTCCGATTATGGCAGGTAGGGATAGGTCATAATTAGATTCATGCGTAAATTGCATGAATCACAGAGGCAACGCTCTTATCTGGCTGTGAGCCCAAGCACAATCCAAGGAAAATTGACGGTTATATTAAGGGTCAGTGGGGTTCACCGCTCATATTATGTCGCATGGTTCATGCTGTCATAGGGTGGATTCATAGATGAAACGATTTATTGCATAACGCTCTATCTCTGACCATATGTCTATACAAACATATGGCCTTATCGCCTAAACTTTATATCTAAACCGAAGTCCTCTGTGAGCCTTAGCGTCCATAGAGGGCTTCTTATTTGAGACCGAACACAACGTTAATACAACACACCCAACAGTCTCTGACAATCCTGTCAAGGGCTGTTTTTTTCTTTATTCGGATTGGCTATCAGACCCTCAAAACAAAGTTGTCTCTGAGGGAAATTCAAAGAAAAATAACATCTGGTGTGGGATCTTGAAGTTTTCTCAACAGACTGTACAAGCTCACACTAGATTAACGATTCCTATGGCGTAATTAAGGGGAAGCGTTAGGTATATGTGCTCATGAAATTCACCTCTGATAAAAGTCTAGTGTCGAACATTAGCCAGTTAGTACCTAAATTACTCAAAGCACATTCTTATGGTCTTTATGAACTAGCCCAGGAATGTTCTCAGCAGCTACATTCCCCCATTTGTGAAATTATGCCTTCATTAGGTAGCAGTTTACACAACATGATCACCTGTGGCGAATTGCACTATGACCGACAGCATAATCGGATGTTTATTGGGTGATTCATAGCTCTAATCACGGGTATCAACTCAAAACGGGACTTTTTTCCCAAGGGTAGACTACTCTACTCTTCGAGAACGCTAAGGGCGAACGATGAAGAGCAAAGCGCTATAGATGCCACGAGTCAGATGCCACAAGTCAGACGCCAGAATGCAGAACCTTACTGGTTTCTGGCGTCTGACTTTGAGTAATTATTGGAACCCATATTACACTTGCTGTGTCAGTGATCGTCAATATTGTAAAGTGATTCACATTTTTGCTTGTCAATAATCAGTTTATTCCCTCTACGGCCAACAACTCGAACAATATCTCCTGGATTAAAGTCTAGATGCCTGTTTGCCTTGGCAAACCAATACACACCATATACCTGAACACGCCACTCTTCACTTTTACGAACAATCTCAACCACTATTCCTTCTGTAGATAGTTGACGATACTCTTTTTTAAAGCTCATTGAGATCATCTCCAAACTATATTCTAAAAGCCTTTACTTAAAGGACAGGCCGAGCTCATAGTCATCAGAGCCCGGCCTGTTGCATTCTCTGCAATCAACAACCATATTTATTGTTACTGTCTAAGCTAACTTACTCACCTCCAGCAGAAATCAGGAACCCTTACAAGATCAGCTCGCCAGGCGCTTTCGGATATCTTCAGCTTGATGAAAGGGAACCTTAGTTTGGATAACACTTCCTGCGCCCAGTTGCATCACAATTTCATGTTTCTGCTTTTTACTGGTAATAGTCACATCGCTAAAACCATTAGCAGTCAAACATTTAAGCCAGTGAATAAAGATGATAGCGACGCCTTCTGGCATCACTAATCGTGATCCATTTAGTAATTCAACAACAACTTCACTAACCGCCATACATTCCAGCTGTTTTCGATCCATCGGCCCAATAACCAAAGACTATTCAAAAGCAACATCTACAGAAACTCTCCACCATTCTCAAACGATGCTTCAAAAGCATCACAGCCAAGCGAAAAACTGGCATGCGATCGCTAAAACAGACATTCAAGAAAACCACCTTTCTATATCCTGAAACTTGCCTTTCACCAACCACAAATACTTAACTGGCAGGCAAGCATAATTAGGCTACGTAAGTTACGCAATTAAATTTATCATGGTTTCATATAAGTAATACTACTCTTTATAGGTTTTTCTACTCATTTGTGCATTAAAAGTGCGAGCAATCCTTACAAATAAGGTCACTTCAAAATTACCTACGTGTAAATATAATTCAGCTTTAAATAGTCTCTAAACATCAAATAATTGAAAATGAAGTCCTATGGAGCCATCCACTGATGGCAATATGCCTATTAATTACGTAACTTTAAAGCAGTCGGCTTTGGTTAGCCGTGATAAATAGTCATGAATGATTAATACAAGGGCCAGTCTGACCACATTATTTGTATAGATTAATGTTATACCTGGTTATTACGTAACCTAATTCAATAGGTGCTTAGCTGCAGATTCAAGGTAAAAGCACATGCCCTTGTCAGCAAAACCTGATGCTGAATCCTTTAACTCACCCGAGAGCGTATCACCTGTCCCTATCTCCAAACCCAAGCGTGGTCGTCCACCAACCTTGACCGATGAAAGTCAGCGACGCAAACGCCGTAATATTTCTCTCTCTGACAATGCTTGGGAACGTTTAGAAAAGTTAGCCACAAAACTTGGGTATTCCTCAAGAAGCGATCTTTTAGAGCGAATTGGCAAAGAAGAACTGGAGATCATAAAACCCTCTACTCAAAGTATTTCTTCTGCTCTGTCTGACATATTGATATATCGAAGATTACAGGGACTATTCTCTCCCCGTAGTGATGTCTTACATTCATTATTCGCCTTCAATTACGCTATTTATCAAAAAATCGATAGCTTACGGACTCAGCCACTGCAGGCGTTGATGGTTAAGGATCTAATAGCGTCTATGTCGGTGGTTTTTCAACACTGTTATATTCGTCCTGATCGCTATGTTAATAGCCTCAGCGCCTTGAGCCGTTTGATCAATTATTGTCTTTTGCTAAACCAGGCTAATTTAGAAAATGAATGGCAGTTACACACAGACGGACCCTCTCTTGCAAAAGATTCATTACCAGATAGCCGTGCCCGTGACTGCTTAGCAAAAATCGGTAGAGCGATGAATCATCTCTCTACCGCCAGCTTTTCGCCACAGTTCACAGCGCTAAGACTCAAATACATTAGCGGTTTTACTGAAGCTCAAATTCAACAAATCTATGAGCTTCAGGGCATGGATTTCTCAATTGAAGAGATTCGCCGTCTTGTGCATAAGGGCTGGACTCAATTTCGTAACCACCGCAATAAGCCCTCTAAGATAGAAACCCCCATAGAATCTGTTGAGATTCCATCAGACGCCACTAAGTATTGCCAATTGTTATGGACATCGCCACTAACCCAGGCTAAAGATCGATATACATTACTGCGGATTCTTGTAAAAGCCACCTATCATGCCCCCCTAAATTTTTGGCTCTGTGAAATTGAGCACGAGTGGAGCATGCATGTCTTAGGTCATCCAACTAAACAGACCCAGGAATGGGCTCAGCTGCAAGCATCCATCCAAAGCCAACTCAATGAGAAGCTACAGACTAGCAAAGATACGCTTGACAAGGAAATGCACTATTGTTTCAGCAGAGCAGAGGCTGTGAAGAATTTAGCCGTTATTTTTGAAAAGGAAACAGGTATTAGTCCTAAAACCGAACTGGGAAAATTCATGGTTCACCTACTGCAAGGGGAAGCTGAAGAGCAGTTTGCGTTAGCGGCACTCAAAAATTTAAGACATTCTAAAAGATCCTAAGCGTTGCAAACGCGATCGCAATCCCATAAAGAGACAACCATAGAACAAACTCTGCCATACAACTGCTATGGCCATTAGGAGCAACTGATACCAAATCCGAATTCATTCAATCCAATTAAAAATGGACAACCCTGTCGGGGCATTCCCTTGTGGATGCCCTTCGATACCGAACGCTATCAGTCAGGATTGCGTATGATATCTCATCAGCATGCCCATAGCGTTAATTCTGGTTGAGTATCTTAGTTGTGTGTTGAAATCCCCCCATAACTGCTATAAAAGCCATGTTGAACCGGTATTTTTCATGGCTGCCCCAAATTTTTCAAGTGAATCTGTCCTCGAAGCCCTTAACTGGCGCTATGCCACCAAGATGTTTGATGCAAGTAAAAAAATTCCAGCAGAGACCTGGTCAGCCCTGGAGCAAAGTTTAGTTTTAGCCCCCTCCTCATTTGGTCTAGAACCCTGGAAATTCTTTGTGGTGGATGACGTAGCCATTCGACAAAAGCTACTGGAATTTACCTGGAAGCAGTCTCAGGTCCTGGATGCGTCTCATCTGGTGGTGCTCGCCATCAAAACTGGGCTAGACGAAACAGATGTAGATCGCTCGATGGCTCGTATATCAGAAGTCCGGGGTGTGGACCTGGAGTCCCTTCAAGGCTTCAGTAATGTGGTCAAGGGCTTTATGAAGGGGATACCCGATGTTGATAGCTGGTCCACCCGTCAGGTGTATATTGCCCTGGGGCAGCTGATGGTCAGTGCAGCCTTACTGGGTATCGACACCTGCCCCATTGAAGGATTTATGCCGGATCAGTACGACGAAATTCTGGGGTTGCCAGAGATGGGCTATCGCTCGGTGGTGGTGTGCGCTGCCGGATACCGTTTGGACGAGGATAAATATGCCCATTTACCCAAGGTACGTTTTCCTGTAGAGGATAAGGTTCAACATATTTAGCCTTGCAAAATTCCCCCGTGTAGAGGCGTTCCAGGGAACGCCTCTACACGGGGGCGCAAATCCAATTTCAAGACCTTCTCAAAATAATTCCATTTGCTCTGTGCCATCCGTTGCAGAGGTGCCAACTGAGGGCATGGGGCCTCGATTTGATGCTAACCGATCGGCCAACCGTGTGGTTTCTGGCAAACGATACTTAGGCGTACATTGCAACACATAGTCAACGGCAGTTTCCAAGCTAATGCGGTGTCCTGCGGAAACAAACAGCGGCTTAGTCCCGGTGCGGCTTCTCAGCACAGCCCCAATCCGCTCACCACGATCCATTAGCGGCACCCAGGCTCCTTTGTCAGCAGGTAACTCTCCATGGGTACCTAGCAAACGAGATTTAGCGACACCAATGGTGGGTTTATCCATCAGCACCCCCAGATGGCTGGCAATGCCTAATCGGCGGGGATGCGCAATGCCTGCACCATCACAGAGGATTAAATCGGGCTCCAGGGTTAGCTGCTTGAGGGCGTCTAATACCGTCGGCATTTCGCGAAACGATAGCAGGCTAGGCACATAGGGAAATGTCGTGGGGCGATAGGCGATTGCCTGTTCTAGCAGTGTTAGTTCCGGCAGCTGTAAAACCACAACCGCAGCACGGGTGATGGTGCCATCCTGCTCAAAGCCTGCATCAATGCCTGCCACAGTGGTGATTGCTGCAAATTGGTCGGTGGTGATTACCTGGCTGCGCAGACGGTTTTGAATTGCGATCGCACCCCCAGTATCCTGCGGCCAGGTATCAGATACATCAATTTTCATTATCCTTTACGACAAACGAGTTCAGGCTTCGGTAGCATCGAAGCAATTTGGTTCATTAGTAGACTATGGTGCGTTTTTCAGTGAGTATTCTTTCAGTCAGAACAGCAGCACTTATGGGTAGTGTACTGTTGATGGGAGCCGCTCCAGCAACTCCAGAACCTAAGGCAGAAAGCAACATTGCCATCAATCAGGTTGAAGACAGCATTTCGCCACTGCTTGACCATGAAGCTCAGACACCGCAAACCCCAAATGGCGATAGCCTTGAAACCATTGAAGCCACTCAACGGCAATGGTTTTTACGGATTCAGGGGGCATTTGCCGCCGCAGTAGGCCTTAGTGCCATCGCCTTGGCCTATGGCGTCCGTAGTTATAGTAAGTACCACCAATGGCAACGCATTGATTTTCTACGGCGAGCCACACGGGAGTTTGAAAATGATCCTGGTATTTCCAGCGCGTTAAGTATTTTGGCCTTTGAGGAATATCGAGACTATCCGCTCAACATACCTGAGACAACAGCAACAAAAAGCAAGACATTTAAGGTAACAAATCAGCTCTTGAACGAAGCTTTGGGCAGTTCTAAAGAGCGAAAAAATCGTAAGGAAAAACTTGATCAATCGACATCTGACCATGAAAAGCAGATATCTGACATAGAAGAGTATTACGCAGAAACATCGATGCGGGACTGGTTTAACCAAATGCTCAACGGTCTAGAGCATTTTGGCTACATGGTTGAATCTAAGGCATTTAGTGTAAAGGAAGTAAAACCCTGGCTCAACTATTGGATCAGGCTAATTGCAGACGAGACCTATCGTCATAACTGTGATTCGAGAGTTTACGATCAGCTTTATAACTACATTTATGACCACGGTTTTGACGGTGTCAGACAGCTGTTTGAAAAGTTTGGTTATCGCATTTTGCGATCTCCCTATAAAGAAGGTGATTTTGAGAAACTAGGAGATGTTAGCCATTACAGCACTAAGCTTGCCCTCAGTTTGGCAAAAGCATCTCGGCTGGTATACGAAGATGTGAGATATGTGGCTAAAATCGCAGAGCTATGGAAAATCGACATTCGTAATAACTTTCGATATTTCAACGCTAGGAAACGTGATACCCAGGCTTTTATCTTTCGAACTAACGAATGCATGGTGTTAGTATTTCGCGGTACTCAAGAGATCCGTGATTGGACCACAAATTTAGATATGAAACTGCGTAACTTTACAATTCGGCGGGCTGGCAAAACCACCGTATCGTCCTACAAGGGTAAAGTTCACACAGGATTCTTTCTTGGTTGGGCAGATATTGAACGAGACGTTCTCAAACAAATTGAACGTTGGCAAAAGGTCAGTGGTACTGCCGCAAAACTACCACCATTAATCATTACTGGGCATAGTTTGGGAGGTGCATTAGCCACCATGGCTGCAGCATCACTGCAAGAAAATGGTTTTAATGTTGCAGGCTTATACACCTTTGGACAACCTCGTGTAGGCGATCTTACCTTTAGCCGACAACTCAATAAAAACTTGTCAGGTCGGGCTTTTCGCTTTGTTAACAACAATGATGTTGTTCCCCATGTGCCACCGCCGTTTTCATTGCGAAACCCAATGCATCTCTATGGTCACTTGGGAACCGAAAAGTACTTTAATTCAAAGGGATTTTTAGTCGATAACTACAAGGCTATTTACCGAGCCTTTGATGGGTTTATGGGCTTAGTTAAAAGCGCATTCGAGTCAGGCCTTGACTTGATTGCTGATCACAGCATGTCTTACTACATCAGCAACCTGGACCAAGCCATGGAGGATGAGATTAAGGATATTAAAGTGACCAAGCTGGAACAGGATGTGAGCAGGGTCGGTGGTGCAGAAGGACTAAAGCGAGTAAAGAAGAGTGTCTAGACTCTAAATGTCTCACCAAAACTGACGGAAGTCTTCGTCGGTGGTGCTAAGTTGGGTCCAGGTAACGCCCTGTTGCTGAAATTTCTCCACAAGTTTGTCACAGGCGGGGCGCTCGGTGGCATAGTGGCCTGCATCGATCAGGATCAGGTTGCGATCGCGTCCTTCCTGAAACTGGTGAAACTTACAATCGGACGTCAGATAGGCCTGGGCTCCCGTTGTCGCAACCGCCGACATAAAACTGGCACCGGAACCACCCAACACAGCAACCCGGTCAATCACTTGCTGTAAATCCGCCGTCGGTGAATGAATTAAATTTGGCGGGTTGAGCTTAGCCTGAATCAACGCCAGCAGCTCATCCAAAGACTGAGCACTTGGCAAATCACCCACTCGACCATAGCCTAAACCATCTTGGGTGGGCACCACCGGTACCGAATTTTGTAGCTGTAGCAACTGGGCCAAAACATCAGCCGTACCATCAGCGACCTGATCAAAATTAGTATGGGCACTGTACACCCCAATGCCATGGGTAATGCTGAGACGAACCATATCCCCAACCGTATCCCCCGCTGCCACAGATTTGAGTGGACTAAAAATTAAGGGATGGTGCGCAAAGATAAGGTTAACTGGGGCACCCTCCTCTTTAAGCCGAATCGCCTCGGCCATGACCGCCAGCGTTGGCGTCAGACAGACTAAGACCCCCGCCGGTTGAGACAGAATACCAGGCTGAATTTGCCAGCCACAATTATCCCAAGCCTCCTGCCACGCAGGTGGAGCCCAGGCTTCAACCCAGTTAATTAGCGCATCAACGTTCATGGCAACTTCTTCTTCTCAAAGTGACTCCAATGCTCTTGCTGAAACCGACAAAACAACAGCAGCAGCAACTGATCTATCGTCAACGGCTAATGCAGCCGCTGAAACACTATCCTCAGTAGAAAATAGCCCATTAGAGTCTCAGACACCTAGTTTAGGTCAATCCTGGCTCTACGCAGGCGGTATCCTAACAGCCATTTATGGCCTTTTTGCCTCTATTGATCTACTAAATCTTGGGTTTCAATCGATTTTTGGTCCCCAGATAGAAAGCTGGTTGAACTTAGCCGCCACTCCCTGGTTAGGCCTGTTACTGGGCATTCTAGCCACTGCTTTAGTGCAGTCATCCAGCATTATTACCACCCTATTGGTGGGCCTGGTTGCTGGTGGTCTCCCCTTAGCCACGGCCATTCCCATGGTGATGGGGGCAAATGTTGGCACCACCATTACAAATACCCTAGTCAGCCTGGGCTACCTTGGCAGCGATGACGAATTTGAACGGGGGTTCGCCGCTGCCACCATTCACGACTGCTTTAATCTGCTTGCCCTGGTTATTTTCTTTCCCATAGAACTATGGCTGCACCCCCTAGAGCGACTAAGCCAAATACTCTTAGAGCAAAGCAATCAGCTCGCTATTTTTCCCACCAGCGTTGTATCTCCCATAGACTGGCTATTGCAACCCGTCCATTGGGTAGCAGCCTATGGCATTAATACATTGTCCGGACCATGGGATGCTTTGCTGCTATTTGGGACTAGCGTTGGCGGCCTAATGATCTGTGTTACCGCCTTAGGCTGGCTAATGAAACATTGGTTAAGCACCTTTGCCAAGGAGACCATGTATTGGGCACTGGGCCATGGCTCAAAGTTGGGTGCTTTACTCACAGGTACAGGGTTGACAGCAGTGCTACAGTCATCCTCCATGACCACCAGTCTAGTGGTGCCCCTAGCAGCCGCTGAAATTACCACATTGGAAAGTATTTACCCATTTGTTTTAGGGGCAAACATCGGCACATGTATTACAGCCCTCATCGCCACTTTGGCCGTTGACAGCCCAGTGGCATTGCAGCTAGCGATAGTGCACTTAAGCTTTAATTTGGCAGCTGTAATTTTGATTTATAGCATCCCAGCTTTACGCAGTGTGCCTTTAGCCTTAGCACAGCAGCTAGCCACTGCTACACGCAACTATCGTATCGTTGCCATTGGCTATGTCATGGGACTATTCTTCCTGTTGCCATTTCTGGCGCTATGGCTATCCTCAATGCTGTTTGCCTGAGAGCAGATCAACAGAATGACAGACGCCATGGGCAGCCTTACTGCTCTTCTTCCCAACTCTCCACAGCTAGTAAATCGCTAATGGGATCTTGCATAGAAAACTCAAACTCTTCAAGCTCATGCTTCCAGTGCTCCCAGTTATTTCTAAACAAGAACGCTATTTTCCAGAGCTTATCGGTGGACTTGATGACGTCAGATTCTACAAGGGACTTCACTTGACGCTGAAACTTAGCCATTGGATGCAATACCAATGGGGCAGCTGTTGTGGTTTTAGCCATAAACGAAAGGATTTAGTTTTCCGAAAAAACTGTGTCGTACATTAAAAATTCAGGCCCTCAATCGGGGGGCAACGCTAACTAATACACGCGCTGAATTTCACAAGCATCAACGATACCACACCGATTTCCGTTTGGCACAACTCTTTAGAAAGATTGCAACTCAGATATCGATGTTATTGAACTCTGATACCCTGATAAACCTACATCACCCCACACGATGTTTACTGAATTTGCATGCATATTGCCAAAGCCATAGCGCCTGTCTAAGCTAGGATGCGGCACGTGTCCCAATCAACGGATACATTCGTTGATTGCGAATCAGATTAGCGTTTTAATTTATAAGCTTATAGGGATACCCAGTGTCTTAGCTAATCTGACAGATGTTATCGAACCCGAACAGTTCCTATGGCTGAGTCTGAAAACATATACCTTCCCAAAACGGACGAGTCCGAAGACCTTAAGCGCATTCGCCATACGTTTTCCCACGTGATGGCAATGGCTGTACAGCGTTTATTCCCTAAAGCTCAGGTCACCATTGGTCCTTGGACCGAATACGGGTTTTACTACGATTTTGATAATCCCGATCCCTTCTCTGATAAAGATCTAAAAACGATCAAGAAGGAGATGATCAAGATTATCAAAAAGGATTATCCGGTTGAACGGGAAGAAGTATCGAGAGAAGAAGCGAAAAAACGCATTGAAGCTTTAGGAGAACCCTACAAGCTCGAAATTTTAGATAGTATCGAAGAGCCCATAACCCTTTACCATCTGGGCGATCAGTGGTGGGACCTGTGCGCTGGTCCCCATGTAGAAAGCACGCGCAAATTACATCCCAAAGCCTTTGATCTAGAAAGCGTTGCTGGAGCCTACTGGCGTGGTGACGAAACTAAAGCACAGCTCCAACGCATCTACGGAACTGCCTGGGAAACCCCTGAGCAACTGCAAGAATACAAACGCCGTCGTGAAGAAGCCAAAAAGCGGGATCACCGCAAGTTAGGCAAAGAGCTGGGATTATTTTTATTCTCTGAGGATGTTGGCCCTGGCCTACCGCTTTGGACACCCAAAGGTACCCTGCTGCGCTCTACCCTAGAAGACTTCCTTAAGCAGGAGCAGGTTAAGCGCGGTTATCTCTCCGTTGTCACCCCCCATATTGCCAAGGTAGACCTGTTCAAAACATCAGGCCACTGGCAAAAGTACAGCGAAGACATGTTTCCGATGATGGCGGAAACAGAAGAGGACAAAGCCAATGAAATGGGCTTCGTCATGAAACCCATGAACTGTCCCTTCCACATTCAGATTTACAAAGATGAACTGCGCTCTTACAAAGAGCTGCCTATGCGCCTGGCCGAATTTGGCACAGTTTATCGCTATGAGCAGTCCGGTGAGCTGGGTGGTCTTACACGGGTACGCGGCTTTACCGTTGATGACGCCCATTTATTTGTCACCCCAGACCAGTTAGACGACGAATTCCTCAAGGTGGTCGATCTGATTCTGGCGGTCTTCAAGAGCCTGCAGCTAGACAACTTTAAAGCTCGCCTAAGCTTCCGAGATCCCGACTCTGACAAATACATTGGTTCCGATGACGTGTGGGAAAAATCCCAAAACGCCATCCGCCGTGCCGTTGAAACCTTAGGCATGGAGCACTTTGAAGGCATTGGCGAAGCCGCCTTCTATGGACCGAAGCTCGACTTTATCTTTACCGACGTCCTGGGTCGTGAGTGGCAGTTGGGCACCACCCAGGTAGATTACAACCTGCCAGAACGGTTTGATTTGGAATATGTCGCTGCGGATGGCACCCGTCAGCGTCCGGTGATGATCCACCGAGCTCCCTTTGGGTCGTTAGAGCGTCTGATCGGTATTTTGATCGAAGAATATGCTGGCCTCTTCCCCCTATGGCTCGCCCCCGAGCAAGCACGGCTAATGCCTGTAACTGCTGAGCAGCTGCCCTTTGCTGAGCAAGTAGCTGAGCAAATGCAACAGCTAGGTATGCGCGTTGTGGTTGACCGCAGTGGCGAGCGCCTAGGCAAGATGGTGCGTAATGCTGAAAAGGCGAAAATCCCGGTGATGGCGGTGATTGGTGCTAAAGAGGTTGAGAACAATAGCCTCAGCATTCGTACACGGCAGGAAGGGGATTTGGGGGCGATTTCGGTGCCGGATGTGATTGCCCGATTAAAAGCGGCGTTGGATAGCCACGGGTACTTCTAATCTGGAATACTGATTGCTTGGAACCTTGATTTTAGGGCACCCACAAGGGGAGCCCCTACGGGGTGCCTGAATTGCTTGGCCCTCGCCTTTAGGGCACCCACAAGGGGAGCCCCTACGGGGGAACGTTTTTGGGGTTACTTGGGGTAATTCTATGGGGTTTGACCTGGTGGGTTTCCATGGGCTCAACCCACCCTACGGGGTATCGGCTGTGTTTGTCTCAGTTAACCCACACCGCCCGTTGGGCCCCTTCCCAAACGGGGAGGCCCCTTGCAGCTTCCTTTCAAACAAGACACTTTTAACCAAATCACAATGCCTCAAACCGCCCAAGTAACAGTCCCCGCAACCACCGCCAACATTGGTCCCGGCTTCGACTGCCTTGGTGCAGCCCTCACCCTCCACAACCACTTCACATTTACCCCTGCCGACACTCTCACCATTACCATCACCGGTAAAGAAGCTGATCGCCTCAGCACCGGCCCCGACAATCTCGTCTACAAATCCTACGAAGCCTTTTATAACCACTTACAAAAAAGCGCCCCACCTGTCCACATTGCGATTGACCTCCACGTTCCCCTATCCCGTGGACTAGGCAGCTCATCTACCGCCATTGTTGGCGGCATCGTCGGCGCAAACCTATTAGCAGGCAGCCCCCTAACTCACAGTCAGCTCGCTAGCCTCGCCACCGAATTAGAAGGTCACCCCGACAACGTTGTCCCCGCCCTGCTTGGCGGCTGCCAACTCGCTGTCCATAGTGAAAATATACCTCTCGCCATCTGCCAACTGCCCTGGCATGAATCCATCATTCCCATCGTCGCCATTCCAGACTTTGAGCTATCGACATCTGCAGCCCGTAGAGTTCTACCCGAAAGCTATAGCCGCGCTGATGCCATCTTTAATACGGCTCACCTGGGTCTACTAACTCAAGCCCTAGCCACTGGCAATGGCGACTGGTTGAGAACAGCACTGTGCGATCGCATCCACCAGCCCTACCGCAAAACCCTCATTCCAAATTACGACGACATCCATCAAGACGCCCTTAATGCCGGAGCCTGGGGCCTTGTCATCAGCGGCGCTGGCCCCACACTATTGACCCTAGCCAGTCCAGAAACCGCACCCACTATCCAGCAAACCCTGGGTAAATCCTGGCAATCAGTCAATATCCCCTATACCGTTCATCAACTCGCCATTGATCACCAGGGCACCCAAGCTAACCTCATTAGCTAAGCCGCATCACAAGTGCCCCCACAGACAGGGTTAGTCACATTACATATTTTTATTTATTCACATTTTTATAAATACAAATTTACATAAATGTGATTGATTACCTCTATATCTTTTTTTTATGTGTGATGCTCTAACATCTTGCCAAGAGCTTTATATATCTGGCCGATTAAGAAAACAAATGATTTTTAAGACTTTAGACCTTATCAAAAGTTAACCAAATTACATATACTGTGACTGGGCGTATTTCAATAGGTATTTTTCCTCATTGCCGTCCGGTTAGTTAGCCTAGTTTTTCTTTAGTACATCGTGCTCCTGAATTCCTCCGACCTCTTCGACCAAGGCCGCCGCGAAGACAGTAGCTCCCCTGACAGGGGGTACGTTGTAAACAACAAGCCTTTTCGCTTCAAGCTAGACCAACTGCCTCTCGGCAAAATGCGCCTCTACGAGTTGTACGCATGAGTTGGCATGATTGTTGAACACTTTCCGTGGTTAACAGCGCTAGTTATTTTCCCCCTCCTAGCGGCTATCCCTATTCCTTTGCTGCCAGATAGCGAGGGTAAAACTATCCGCTGGTATACCCTTGGCGCTTGCTTGGCCGAACTGAGCCTCATTTTTTATACATTTGCTAACTACTACGATCTCAATCAGACCGGCTTACAGCTAGTTGATAACTTTGCTTGGGTTCCTCAAATCGGTCTTAACTGGTCACTGGCGGCTGACGGGCTGTCCATGCCTTTAGTGATTTTGAGCGGACTAGTCACAACGCTGGCAGTGGTTGCTTCCTGGAATATCACCATGAAGCCCAGACTTTATTTTTCACTGCTGCTGCTGATGTACAGCGCCCAGGTCGGCGTTTTCTTGACCCAAGACATGTTGATGTTCTTCATCATGTGGGAGCTAGAACTCGTACCGGTCTATCTGCTGATCTCTATCTGGGGCGGTCAGAAGCGTCTCTATGCGGCGACTAAATTTATTCTCTACACGGCTATCGGCTCCATCTTTATTTTGTTGGCAGCTCTGGCAATGGCCTTCTACGGTGACAATCTCACCTTTAACTTCAGCGAGCTGGCTGCTAAGGAATATTCGTTACCGATGCAGCTGCTGACCTACACGGGCTTTTTGATTGCCTTTGGCGTCAAGCTACCGGTCTTTCCATTTCATACCTGGCTACCGGATGCCCATAGCGAAGCCCCTGCGCCTGTGTCCATGATTTTGGCAGGTGTGCTGCTGAAAATGGCAGGCTATGGCCTCATTCGTATGAACATCGAGATGTTGCCGGATGCCCATGTTTACTTCGCACCCATCCTGGCAATCCTTGGCGTAATTAACATTGTCTACGCTTCTTTAGCAGCCTTTGGTCAGGACAATCTCAAGCGCCGCATGGCTTATTCATCTGTGGCCCATATGGGATTTGTCCTCATCGGTTTGGCAGCATTTACTACCTTGGGTATAAGCGGTGCTCTGCTACAGATGATTTCCCATGGTCTGATTGCGGCAGTTCTGTTCTTCCTCTCTGGGGTGGCTTACGAGCGTACTCACACCCTGGCGATGGACAAAATGGGTGGCATGGGCAAAGCCATGCCCGTGGCCTTCGGGATGTTTACTGCCGGTGCCATGGCGTCTTTGGCGCTGCCCGGTATGAGTGGTTTTGTGGCTGAGCTAGCTGTCTTCCTTGGGTTCTCCACCAGTGATGCCTATAGCACCTTATTTAAGGCAATCATCGTAATTTTGGCTGCTATCGGTGTGATTTTGTCTCCGATTTATCTGCTGTCCATGCTGCGTCGCATCTTCTTTGGTACTCCTGGTGAGCTGGAAATTCCCAACAACACCTCCTGGGATATCAAGCCTCGCGAAGCATTTGTGGCTGTCTCTTTGCTAGTGCCCATCATTGGCATCGGTTTGTACCCTAAGTTGGCGACTCAAACCTACGATGTGAAAAGCACTGAAATTGCTAGCCGTGTGCAGAATATTCGGCTTGCTCAAGATGCAGACCACGGTCCTTTTTATGCCCAGGTTCTAACTGCACCTGAACTGTTGGCAAGTCGGTTGTCGAACACAAGCATTCGATAGGTAAGAAATGTTGCCTGGCTCGACCCTCTACTGTTAACTTCTTTATCCCTTGCTCAGGGTTAATTGAGTCTTCCAATTTCCTTTAAAGTCGCTGGTGTTCTCCATTGGGCACCAGCGACTTTACGATTTTGGGACTTTAGTTAGCCCATGTCCCCCCCTGGGGCATTGAACCCATAAAAGAGAAGACGCTTAACTAATTGGGGAAATTCCTTATGTGCATCTATGGTGGGTTCAGCTAAACAATACTCAAGGGAATCTTCCTTTAGTTTGAATGGGCGATGGCTATTGTGGTTATGGTGGCTCAATGGTTTGGGGTTGGTATTGTTATGGGGGCAACCGGGCTGGAGCCACGGTGCGATCGCAACCGTTACCCAAACCTTTTCCGTCGAAGCCAGCTATTCTTCTGGAGAACCCATGGCTTCAGCCCAGGTGGTGGTTTACAGGCCTGACAACCCCGATGAGCCTTGGTTAACGGGGCAAACCGATGAACAAGGGAATTTTGAATTTAGTCCTGACACAGAAGGCGATTGGGAAGTTGTTATTCGGCAAGCGGGCCATGGTACCACCGTCAACGTTCCCGTCACTAATCAGGCGGTGGCACAGGTAGAAAATCCTCAAGCTGTCGCCAGGAGCACAACGGCTCTGGTATCGTCATCGGAACCATTGACTAATCCCCTACAACGCTGGGCCAGTGCTGGAGCCGCACTGTGGGGCCTGATCGGGACAGTTTTATTTTTTTCGCGAGGTAAACAGTCTTAGTGCATATTCCAGATGGTTTTGTCCCCCCCCAACTGTGCATCATCGGGTATGGTGTCAGCGGGTTTGTTACCTGGCAATGTCTGCGAAAAATTAACCGGCAACCCAACCCGACGGCCCAAATGCCCAAAGCGGCTATGCTGACAGCGGCCTTTTTTGTTGCCTCATCCATTCAGATCCCCCTCCCGCCCATGACCCTGCATCTGGTGCTCAGTGGACTACTAGGAGCAATTTTGGGCTATTACGCTTTTTTAGCGATCTTGATTGGTTTATTTTTTCAGGCCTTATTTTTAGGCCACGGCGGGTTGTCCACCCTCGGATTAAACGCCATCATCATTGGTGTACCGGCCTTAGTGGGCCATGGCATTTTTCAATTGCGGCATTGGTTGCCCCGCTCTATAAAACCATCAATGCGCTATGGTCTGAGCGGATTTTTAGCGGGAGCTGTTGGCATGGCACTGGCGGTGATCATTTTTATCAGTCTGCTGACTTTCACGGTGCCTGCTGGCTTTGATGTCGCCACTGAACGGGCAGCCCTGTTCACCCTGGCGATCGCCCATGGACCCTTGGTGATTGTTGAGGGCATTTTTACTGCACTGCTGGTGACATTTTTACAGCGGACAAAACCAGAATTGTTGACCGGCTTAGATATCAGACCCGTTGAGCCCATGCCCTCATCGGGAGAACAACTATGCGACTAACCCTCGACTCTTATACAGCATTGCAATCTCCCCTGCATCGCTGGTGGCCCCGTAGCAAATTAGTCGGCTTAGGGCTGTTAATGCTGGGCTTTACCAGTGTGCAACAGGTGCAGCTAGTGCCAATTTGCTTATTGGTGACCGCTGTGCTGTATATGCTCTCCGGGTTACCCTGGTCATTTTTGCGATCGCGCCTCCGCTATCCTGGGCTCTTTGTCCTGGGCATGGTAATCGCGTTACCCCTGTTATCAGGCAGCACCATTCTCTGGCAGTGGGGTCCCCTCGCCATCCGACAAGAAGGCCTGATGGCCATGGGTTTAATTGCAGGGCGATTTCTCTCTATCGTCACCATTGGCATGCTGTTATTGGGCACTACCCCACTGTTAAAACTGATTGATACATTAGTCTCCCTGGGGTTGCCAACATTAATGGCAGAAATGGCACTGCTGGCCTATCGATATTTATTTGACATTGCCGACCAGCTCGCCATTTTACGTCAGGCCATGCGGCTGCGAGGCTTTCAACCAGGGGGTAATCGTCAAAGTTGGCAACAATTGGCAGCCGTAACTGGCACGTTATTGGTGCGCAGCTATGAACAATCTGAGCGGGTGTACAAAGCCATGCGACTGCGAGGTTATAGTAATGGTCGTAGCAACATGTCCTCTCAGATTCAAGGCTGGGGGCGTGCCCCTGACATTGCAGCCATTGGATTATGCGCTACCATTGCTCTGATTTTAATGAGTCTGCAAATTTGGCCAGTAGTTCCTGGGGGATAGGTTAGTTTTGAGTTCTGAATGGCCCACTCAATTTTGATCACATCCAAGATCTCCGTTGAAGTCTATTCTTCCTCATTTTTATAAATCTTAATTCTCTAAACAGATTCTCCAACTTAAAATTCAACATTAAAAACTTGACATTCATTTCAATCTCTCTTCAAAGCACAAACGCCCACTCTCTGAGTAGTATCTATGACGTCTCTGCTACCCAAGAAGCCAGTAGCGCCTGCTGTTTTTCCGGCTATAACAGCAGCGATTGCCATTGAGCATCTTTGTTTTTCCTATCCTGATCGGCCCCAGATACTTGATAATATTTGCATACAGGTTACTCCTGGCGAACGGGTGGGGATTATCGGCCACAATGGCTGTGGGAAAACCACCTTGTTTATGCTTCTCTGCGGAGCGCTTACCCCCATGTCTGGCACTGTGCGACTGATGGATAAACCTGTTGTGACTGGTGGGTTTAATCCTCAAATTGGATTGTTGTTTCAAAACCCCGACAACCAATTATTTTCTGCATCGGTACGAGACGATATTCGTTTTGGCCCAGCAAATATGGATCTACAGCCCCAACAGGTAGATGAGCGAGTAGATGCAGCAATTGCTTTGACGGGGTTACAGCCTTTAGCTGAGCGCCCTCCCCATCACCTATCGGGTGGAGAGAAACAAATGGTGGCCATTGCTGGTCTCTTGGCCATGAATCCCCAGATTGTTTTATACGATGAGCCTACCGCCAGCCTTGATATCCGCAGTCGACGACGTTTGATCACCTTTATGCAAGGCTTGCAACAAACTATGGTAATTGCTTCCCACGACTTAGAGTTTTTGTTGGAGGTTTGCGATCGCACCCTGATCATGTACCAAGGTAGAATTGTTGCCGATGGTCCTCCCAGAGAGATTATGGGAGACAATGACTTAATGCACACCTATGATTTAGAAAAACCTCACTCGCTGATTCCCCACGTCATCGATCACCACACATAAGAGATTTTTCGTAGGGGCGTACGGCGGTTGTTGCTAGAGGGCGCAAGGCGGTGCGCCCCTACAGGTTTTCTATTCGGAATGGCTCACCTGTCCGTCATGTTTGGTGGCAGCCGCAAACGTCTCTTCAAAAAATGTTGCTGTTTTTTCTAAATCAGTGCCACCTTTAAGGCGATAAAATGCCAGCGCACGGATTACGGCTTGGTCGCGCTGGATCACCCGCACTGCCCGTGAAGCCCCCTTTTCCGCTTTATAGGGATTATCAATCCATAGGGCATCGCTCAAATTCAAGGCTGCCACTAAAGGTGTAGCAGTTTCTGTCTTTAGGCGCTCAGCGATCGCAGCTGGCAAATCCGCCAGTGCTTCTGCTTCGGTTAACTGCTGAGCACGGCTGAGTAAGGTTTGGAGTCTTTCTGTATCTATGCTCATCAAGCTAAGAATCCATGCGGTTGTAAGTCAATATTTTACTTGGCATTGCTAATCCAAACTATGATTTTCTTCTCAAAAACTTCACACACTACCCGAAACCCTGACCCCCATCCGTAACGTCACGTAGGCTAAGAATAGAATCACTCTCGCATCTAGGCGTCCATTCATGGCATTTCCGAGAATTTACTCAGAGCAACACTATTCGTCAGCCGTGACCACTGCTGTTGCCGATCTTCTACAGAGCTACCGAGGTTATCAAATTGATGTTCTGCGACAGCTCCCCTGTCATGAGCGCGATACTCGGGCCTACGAGCTATGGATTACAGCCTGGGATAGAAACGAAGACCGCTATGAGTTTATTTATGAGCTACGCATTGGCGTGGTCCAGGGCGAGCTGATTGTCTTGTCGTGGATGCCAGTGTAGACAAAGAGCTATCGGCTATTGGCGGCTATTAACCATAAATAAAACCCCTAGGGCTGACGGACCTCAGGGGCTAATGGAAATTACTAAACTAGCGCGGTAAGAATACAGCAGGGTATGCCTAAAGTATTCAAGTAGAGCGACAGTAGGTCTACGCTTTACGGGAGTAGTACTCAACTACGAGTAGTTCGTTGACGTTGAGGGCAATCCATTCACGTTCGATGATGCTGTTCACCTTAGCTTCGAGCTTGGCTTTATCAAACTCAAGGTGAGTGGGGATATTCGCCAAACCAGGAAATTCCAGGTTTGCTTCCACTAGCTTCTTCGAAACGTCTTTTGGACGAACGCCAATGACATCACCAGGACGGCACTGGTAGCTAGGGATGCTAACAACGCGACCGTTGACGGTAATGTGGCCGTGGTTAACGACTTGGCGAGCAGCGGGGATCGTAGGTCCCATACCCAATCGAAAAATAGTGTTATCCAAGCGCATTTCTAGCTGTTGCAGGATTACCTGCCCAGTAGAACCACTGGCACGACGTGCTTTTTTCACATAGCGCAGTAGCTGACGCTCAGTCACACCGTAGTTATAACGAAGCTTTTGCTTCTCTTCTAGACGAATACAATATTCGGACTTTTTCTTCCGCGCCTGACCATGTTGACCAGGGGGATAGGCCTTACGGGCAACTTTCCGGGTTAAACCGGGTAGTTCACCCAAGCGGCGAGTAATGCGAAGGCGAGGACCTCTATATCGCGCCATGTAGCGTTTAGCTCCTTTGTAGGAATATTCCAGTCCCCAATTATAGGAGATGAGGTGACTCAACGCCATAGGAATTTGAGACGACTATATCTGGAGCGCAACTAACATAGCCCCAAGCCTTGAGCTGCCGCTGCCCACAGGAACACGAAATGGTTGATTGCAATCCTAACCTACCTCTTCCTAATCGCCGAACAATGCGTTCCGGAGTATGTCCAGCGGCATCTGTCCACCACCAATTGCCTAAAAAGATTTAACCTCAATATTAAGCTTATCCATCCAATCATCAGGATTCTCAGTCATCAGATTCATCAACTGCATTGGCTGCTCCGGCTTAGCCGAAATACTAAACCCCTTCGGATTTTCAATAAACGCAACCACCTCATTCACCGCATCAGCTGCCACCTCATTATCAGGCGACACCAAAAACTGACTGGCACCCATAAGCTGACTGGTTAACTGAGCCTTAAACTCATCCACACTTTTACCATCCTCAGCCGCCATCGATGCTAACAGCTTCTCCGCAAACGAATTATCCCGATAGGTAATTTCAAAACTGTGGAAAATCGTATCCATGTTAGTAGGGGCCGCATCTTTTGACTCAACGTCTTCCATGTCGACATTGCCCAGCTTCATATTGACAACCAAATCTCCCACCTGATCGGCACTAACCTTAAATGTTTCGACACTCATCTCACGCTTGGCCTGGTTGTACCGATACTTTGTATCAATATCGAAACTTAGCGCAGTGTCATAACCAGCCCTCTGCAAAAAGTCAGCCATTTCTAACTGTTCCGGCTGGTTTAAGTCCACCACTATCCCCTGAATTGATGCATCAAACACCGTGGGCACATCTGATTTTTCATCAATGTCACGGATGATAACTTTCTTGATAGTGACCTCAGAGGGATCATCCTTAGACGTGATCGTAATATCTTTGACATGGACATCCTGGGCCAGGGGTTTGAAGCTAATATCCTTGTACTCAACAGCCAGGTTCTCCTCTTCCATGCTGTCAATTAATTTGTTTACCTTGGCCTCGGCGACTTTAGTGCCGTAGAGATTTGCACCGAAGTATAGGCCAACAGCAAGAACACCTGCACCAATTCCGGCAATTGCTAGCTTTTTCATAAAGAAGGATCACTGTTTTAATCACTGTTACCTACATCAGTGAACCCAACTTTTCCTAAAAGGCTCTAATGACTGTAGCTATGGAGCTAGAGCTCAACATACACCATTGCCTCTTCCTGGAGGGGAAGAAGTATTGACTATTGTCAGATGACGGTCGGGGCTTTGGGGTGAACCAGTCAGGATGATTTCTATGAAGTGACCTCAGTCAAATAAGTGACCTCAGTCAAATTTTGTTCAATCAAGTCTTGCAACGAAGACCTATTGCCCTTGCCATTAGCAACCATCTCGTTTGATCGTTTCTTCTTTTTTGTGCACGATGCTTGATAAAGCACGGCGGCTTCTAGAGCACCTAAACCTTAGTGAGTACCTTCAATTCCTTCAGCAGTTCCTGCTCGTTATACGGTTTTGAAAAATAAGCCGTCGCCCCTAAATTCATGGCCAGCTTACGATGCTTCTCACTGCTTCGAGACGTCAGCATCAGAATCGGCAACTCTTCATATTCCGGCTTTTCCCTAAGCTCTTCTAGAACGCCGTAGCCATCTAGTCGAGGCATTTCAATATCACAAATTACCGCCTCCACAGTTAGACCGGCGATCAATTTATCTACGGCCTCTCGACCATCCTTAGCCTGCTCCACCAGATATCCTGATCGCTCTAGCGTCGTTGCCATATAACGACGCGCATGAATCGAATCGTCAACCACCAAAATTTTGGCCGATTGAGAGGGTAAGGACAATACGGGATCCACTGGCTGAGCAGCCTCTCGTTTAGCGCCTGCCACAATCCATGTCATCAGCTGGATCGGTTCAATCAGAGGAATGACGCGACCATCACCCAGCACCGTAACACCGCTAAATCCAGGAGGTAGCGGTATGGGACTCGCCACTGGACGGATAGCGACTTCTTGTTCTTGCCAGAAGCGGTCGATATTCAGACCATAGTAACCATCGTCTTCGCCCACTACCACGATCATCGGGCAGTTGATCAAGGGTTGACCACTCATGTCTAGCGGTCTGGCCAGCATTGTCCAATGATCTTCTACACGCACGAGGGGAATAGAGGTGTCTCTCCAGGTCATGGATGGTTCAGTAATCTCTGCGGCTGGAGTTCTGATTACTTCTTGCACCGCATCAACGGGTAAGGCAAAGACAGAGCCATTGCGTTCCAATAGCATGACCCGCAAAATCGACAACGATAGCGGAATACTCATGGTAAATGTGGTGCCTTGACCGGGCTCCGTATCCACCTGAATATCACCTTGTAATTCTCTCAGGTTGGTGCGAACTACATCCATCCCATAGCCCCGCCCCGATAGTTCAGTAACCTGACTACTGGTGCTAAAGCCCGGTTCAAAGATAAAGGACAATAGCTCTTGACGCTCCATGGCATCCACCTGTTCATCTGGGAGGTTGTATTTACGGATGCGATCGCGAACGCCCTCCAAGTTAATCCCACCACCGTCATCGCTCAGGGTAATCACCACTCGGTTACCACGATTCACCGCCCGCAGGGCAATGGTGCCTACGGCAGGCTTTTGCTGTATTCGACGGCTTTCAGGGCTTTCAATACCGTGGTCAAACGAGTTGCGCAAAAGGTGCATCAGCGGATCGCTCAGCTGATCTAAGGCAAACTGTTCGATCAGGGTACTGGCTCCCTCAATCTTAAGTTCTACAGGTTTGCCATACTGTACTGACCAGTCCCGTAGCGCCCGAGGAAAACGTCCGACAATCTCTTCAAACGGACGCATCTGGGTCTGGGTGATGCGGTTTTTAAGCAGACGACTGGTGTAGTTAAGCCCGCCGATGGCCTGATCCATCTCATTCAGGCCTAATTCAATGTCACGGCTTACCTCTTCAAGTTTAACAATGGTCTCCATATGTTCCTGGGCTAACAAATGGAGCTGAGAGTAACGGTCAAATTCTAGAGCATCTAGTTCTTCGGGGGCAGCAACTTCAACAGCTCGGCCACGTCCATTCTGACTCGATCCGTTGATGCTATTGGCAACACCGGCCACGGCAACATTTTCAGCCACAGCCCCCATGGGTCCTTCCGTTGACGCCCGGTCATACCACTGACGTAGCTCAGTATTAAATAATGTCAGGGCGGCCATACGCTCCTGCATCAACTCACTAAATGTCTGTAGCTGTTCTAGTTTAAGGTTGACTGCATTTCGGTTAAGAATCAGAGCCTCGAAATTACTGTTAATTTGCTTGAGCTGATCAACCGATACCCGCACCGTTGTTGTTTTTTGTGTACTGGGGACAGCGACCGGCGGCGGCATATTCAAAGGGATCAACGGAATAGCCTCTAGGCTAGACGTTGATTTAATCGCTTCGCCAGAGAGTTCTTCACTAGCTATCTCTTGACTAGCTATCTCTTCACCAGTCGGTTTCTCTGCCTGATGAAGACTCGGCTGGACTAACTCGGGAGCTATGGTAGTCGCATCAGCCGGTTCTAGCTCTGGTTCTAGCGGTAGTTTCGCAAACTGTGCCTGCAAAGCCTCTAGATCAACCGTCTGATCGTTGGTTGGCTCCCCTTCTATCAGCTCAGCAGTGGGGAAGGCATCAATGGCCTCTAAGGAGGTTAGCGGGTCTTGCAGAAAATCAATATCATCGGCACTATTAGGTCGCTCATCTAAAAGCTCTGGTAAAGACAGATCGCTCAGGTCGTGATGCTGTGTACCCGAGATGTCGGTAAGTGGTTTTAACTGAGAGGGCAACCCTTCTGTACGTCCTAAAAGAACCAGTGAATGACTTCGCTGCCAGGTTTTCAGCGCCTGATGTGCGATCGCATCAATAGATTCAGGCTGAGCAGACAGGCACTGTTGTTGCACAGAATCGCATAGGGATACAAATGCCTCCAACTGAGCCATCATGCCAAACTCAGACATCCGTTGAGCCATAGCAACTACAGCTTGTCTGAGATCATCGCCCCGCAGTTGAGATAGGTCTTGATGAAACTCTTCTAGACAATCTTCAACACTTGTTGTGAAAATCATGACATCAAGATTTTCATCATTGTCTTCTGACAACAGACGAGCCTCATCTTCAGGGGTGAGATCACCCAGATGTTGATTTAGCTTTTTAAATATAGGCTCAATATCAGTGGCTAACCACTGGGAGTCTATGGGTAGCTGCTGCTGATAGTGCTGACGAACTGTTCGCAAACAATCCACCCCCTGCAGTAGCAGAGTTTCCAGGGAGGTATCTACCGATAGCCGTCGGGCACGCAGAATTTTAAATGCATCTTCTAGCTGGTGAGCAACCTGACTAAGCTCGACAAAGCCCATCATGCCAGCTGTACCTTTAACAGAGTGAGCAGCACGCATGGCAATATTAATCTCACCCAGGCGATCATCTGCCGTTTTCAGACCTAACAGGACAGTTTCAATTTCCTCGAAATAGGTTTCCGCCTCTGCCAAAAAGGTCAATCGAGCCTGTTGCTCTTTGTCTAGTTCCATGGTTAGTCTTCAACTTTAAATTGCTTGACAGACGCCTGTAGAGATTGGGCTACTTTTGCAGTATCTTGAATCGCTTGGGCCATCTGAGCTGATGCATGGGATCGCTCTTCGGAAGATTGAGCAGATTTTTGGATGAGCTCAGTAACAGCCGCAGATGCTTGAGTTTGATTAACTGTAGAATCTGAAATGTTTTGCATCAGTTGGTTGATTTGATCAGATTTAGTCAGTACCTCGTTCAACTGTTGTTGGGTCATTTTCACCAGGCTGCTACTATCAACCACCTGGGCTGTACCCGTTTCGATGGCTGCGACTACTTCCTGAGTCTCCGTTTGAATGTCAGCCACAATTTGAGCAATGGTCTTAGTGGCATTGGCCGATTGTTCCGCCAGGGAGCCAACCTGTTCCGCTACGGCAGTAAAGCCCTGTCCTAATTCTCCAGCACGGGATGCCTCAACACTAGCATTTACAGCCAACAGGTTTGTTTTCAGAGCAATTTCGTCAATCAAACTCACCGACTGAGCAATCTTCTGGGCAGATTCTCCCAATCGTTTAATCTTTTTAGAGGTTTCACCCACCGTTGAGCGCAGTTCTAGAATACTGTCTGCCGTTTTTTCCATTGACTGAGACCCTGCCTGTACCGTCACATAGGTGTCATTGGTCAAATTAGAGGCTTCACTAGCGTTTTGAGCAACCGTCTGAATAGATTGACTCATCTCTCTAACAGCCACCATGGTATTCTGCATCGAGCGCGCTTCTTCAACGGCCTGCTCAACCACGCTAAGAATTTGCTGCTCGTTAGTCAGCAATGAACCACTCACTTGGCCGGTTGATTGTTTCACATTGACAGCAATGTCTCGCAGGTTTTCAATGATGGCGTTAAAAAGGTCAGCTACAATACCCACGTCTCCAGCCGAAAGCTTTGCCCGCACCGAGAGATCGCCATTTGCTGCATCCCCCACTTCTTCCATTAGCTGGGTGATATCATTTTCTAGTTTTTCTCTTTCTTGTCGCTGTTCTTCTGCAAAATCTTTTTGCTGTTTAAGCGATGACTGGAGCTGGTCTAAAAGATTATTAAAACCACGTCCTAGAATTTGAGTTTCAAAGGTTCCCTCGATAATGGCACGGGCATCTAGTTCACCTCCAGCCGCTTTCTGAGCCACCTCGGTTAATGTCTGCAATGGTTGAGAAAGCCTGCGTGCCAGCGACAGCAGCAAACCACCTGAGGCGGTACCCAAAATTATGGCAGTCACAATAAAGACAACCAACAAAGTCATTCCCGCTTGGTCAAGTGCAACTGCATCCTCAGACGAGATTGCAACCCAGGGAAGATTGGCTACGGTCGCCAGACTATAGTTCCGACCTTCATAGGAAACTACAGCCTGTAATACTTCTTTGCCAAGTAATGTTGTCCGGCTAACTTCAATAATTTTAGCGCCTGTTTCCTGCTGTAATTCCTGTTTAAATATTTGGGAACCATCGGCCTCGCGGCCTAATTTTGATGATAGTGCCTGGGCAAACTGCGCAATTACCTCTCCACCAACCACGGTTGCATTATCAGTGTCAGTATTTTCTGTTAGGGGTACGGTCGCCAGCGCCAAGCCATTACGGACATCGACCACCTGCACTGCCTGAGTTTCACCAATTGAATTACTCAGATAGGTAGCAATTTGAGTACTCAAGACCTGCTGGGGCAGAACCGACTTAACAACTCCAATAACGTCCTCGGATCCAGCAGGAGTAATTGCACTGGAAATCGATACACTGACGACATTGGCAGAGTCATCAAATTTTACCGGTTCCACATATTGACCAAATTGCTTAGCTTGCAGCCACCAATCCTCATCACTTTGAACAAAGTCATCAATAGGGTTGCTGATACCAACAGTTAAACCAGCTTGTTCAGTAAAAAATATTTCACCAACTCCTTCAGCAGCCACAATATCTGCTAAATATTTGTTAATGGCCGCATTGGGCGCTAATAACTTAGTCTGGGCAAACTGTTGCTCTAGCGCCTCAACAGACTGTTCGCTGAGTTTATCTTCCTCAACCTTGGCATTCGCCTGATTTAGTGCCTGCTGAATGGAGGGGCTAATCACCAAGTTTTCTACAACTTGAAAGCTATCCGCAACAAAAAAACCAGCCACTTCACTGGCCAGGAACGCTTCCTGTTTCAGGGCGAATACCACATCTTCATTTTCAGCGCGCTTGGTGATAACAATCCCCAAACCACTCGCAACTGCCAGTGGTAACAAGGTAACGGGCAACAGTGTTTGTAGTAACTGTCTACCAAGGGGACGCCCACCTTTTTTGTCTACCTTAGAAATCCGGGGTATTCCTCTCCTAAGAAAGCTGAGTCGCTGAAGCTTATCGTTTTTTAATGTATAGTCCTGCGCAGTCATGGTGGTGTCCTAGTTCGCTATGTTAATCAAAGAAAATGTATAACCCTAAAACTCAGCTGATGTTAATGATCGAGCTGCTCCAATCGCTTCAGCACTTAAAACGAGAATCACCTCGTCATCAATCACAACCTGACCGCTTAAGTAGGGATGTAAGCTAGCATCCACTTCATCGACAGGAGAGACAATATCGTCTGGTGATAAGCGAACAGAACTTCGGATTTTGGGTACAACCAGCCCTAAATAGAGTTCTTCATCTGCGTTAATATTCTCTTTAGGAGAAGACTGATCAACGTTGGATGGCAAAGCACGAATGACCACTACTTCATAGTATTGAGAAGGCTCTAGAACCATAGGTAACTCTAATAGTTGGGCCAGGTTAATCGCCCAAAAAACCTGATCTTTTGAACTCATTAGTCCCATCATTGATGGAAGCATATTGGGCATGGGTGTAACTAACCGGGTTGGCAGCAACAGACTTTCTTCAACCCAACTTAGCGCTAAGGCAATCGTTAAATCTGGAGTAAGTTGTACCCTCAAAAATTGTTCGCCTGCAACAGTTTTTGGGTTAAATACATCAGGCAGAAGCTGCTGAAGGCGATCTGCCGTTTTAAGTGTCTGAGTCGAAGGGGTAGGCGAGATTTGCATAGGAGATAATGCGCTGTCTTACATAAACTACAAAACTGCAAAGCGTACAGCGTCAGTCAATTGCTGAGCGGTGCAGGGCTTGACTACATACCCAGCAACTCCCTGCTTTTTAGCCCAGCTTTGATCCATTTTGCGACCTTTTGTTGTACAGGCGATGATCGGAATACTCGCTGTAGCCGGATCTTTTTTAAGCTTTCGGCAGAGTTCTAAACCGGTAACCTCCGGCATTACCAAATCCGTAACAATTGCGTCGGGTCGATCAAATGCTATCTTTTCCATTGCTTCTGAACCATTTTCAGCCGTTATCACTTTGTAACCAGCCTCTTCCAAATAATGGCTGATCAAATCCAACTCAGATTTAACATCATCAATGACCAATATTTTTTTTGCCATGTCTCCACTGCCTTATCGTTACAACTACAATTTTTATATAGGATATTGAGCTATATCCCTTCATTGAGAAAGAGATTCATCGTGATTTTATCGACACTTGTTAGTTTTGAGATAATTATGTTTTTTGTTCTGATGTCCGTATCACTCAATCGGGTTAAGATTCAAGTAGTTGTCTAATAGCTGCATTAGCTGTTCCTTTGAAAAGGGTTTTTCTAAATATCCAGCTGCCCCTGAGACCTCGGCTTTTGCCTTATTTAGGGCACCCGAGTTGCTGCTGATCATAATGATGGGGACATCTTTGAACATATAGCTCCGCTTTAAAATTGAACATAGAGAGTTGCCACTTATGCTTGGCATTGAGATATCCATCAGTATCAAACTAGGTTTTCTAACACATATTTTAGAGATGGCCTTGACTGGATCCATAATCGTTTTAAGTTCAAAATAATCTGGATCAAGATAGCTTTCTATCTTTTCTAGCATGGCCTTACTATCATCAATGCATATGATTAAATGCTTAGATCTTAAGTTCCCTGAACCATTGCTTTGGAGATTGTTATTACCTGATGCACTAGATTCTGACTTGTTCTCATTTGAACTCCACGTATCAGTAGCAAATTGCTTCTCAGATATAGTGTTATTACCAGCGATAACCTTATTCTCAGGGTGAGTGGTGTCGCCAGTGGTAAGGGTCTCAGACGGCTTATTGATGGCTGTGATATCTGCGGGTTTGCTAACTGCATCTGTGACCGATTCAGGTTGTTGTTGCTTGATTGGCACCCAAGGCAAGCGGTTAAGCGGTGGTAATGGGGGCCATAGCTTGATCGCACGTTGTTTTATGTAGGGATATAGTAGCTGGGCCAGCTTGGTTTCGTCCTGTTTAACAGTTTGGGCTAGCTGACGGATACTGGCTCCCTGCATCAGGCGTACTAAGGACTCCAGCATTCGCTGTGGGAGTCCACCCTGGCGTGCCAGTTTATAAAGATCGTCCGGACTTTCGCAGTAGGGACGCTGGTAGGGGGAGCAAATGAGATCTCCAAGAGATTGCCATGCTTTCAATCTTCCAGAAAGATGGTTAACTAAGGCAGGAATTTCTGTTCCGTAGATTGTTGTATACCATAGCTCCTTGGGAAAGGGATACCAAACAACAGTTGCTTTTTCCAATCCTAAGAGAGCTTCAACGGCATCTTCAGCTAATTGAGCCAGAATTTCCCCAGCCTGTTTTGTCTCAAGCAAATTATACTGAACAAGCGCACCAACAATCTTGCTCGTCCAATTAAGGGCTTCCAGACCAGTCTGGCCAATTTGGCGCTTATACACCTCCAACTGGGTCAATCGCCAATAAATAGGCAGTAAGGCTTCATAGCCTAACCTCGGCAATGTTGTCTCTAACGTATTTAGATACTGTAGCGAGTGCGCTGCAAATATCACCCTGCCGTCAGTAATATCTAGACACCATTCAACATTGTCACCCGTGATATACACTCGTCCAGTTTGACCAGATTCAAGTGTCTTCGTCAAGAAAGGTATTACCTCAAAATGATCGTGCATAGCGCTCAAAAATTACTTTTATAAACCTAATCACAAATCATAAATTCTCAATGTTACATAGAAAACAGGTCTAAGTAAATCAAACAAATTTTCTTTCTGTTTTTAAGAGAATATTTTATTTATTTAATGTCCTGACGAAATGGATATCAGAAAAAACTGGGATTTAGCATTTTCTAGTTTTAATATTTTATCAATAATTATTTTTGTCTATTGATGGATATTACAGCCAATCACATTGAAGTTCTGTCAAGAAAGAATCAGCTAACTTCTCAAGGCAAACAACTTTAATGTCAAATTCAACACCTTACTATAGAGAGCCAAGCACCCATATCAAGCACCCATATATAGAGAAGCTACAAGATTTATCCTCGACTCTAAATCAATAGATTCAACCGTTTTAAGTCAGGAAAGCCGTATGCCAATAACATATCTTTGTATCTCCGCTCTTATTGTAAGCATCCGTGATGCTACCCCATATATTTTTGAAATTAAGAGCACGGGTATTAAGATTAACTTTGTATAAACACTAGGCATTTTCGATACTTGTAATGTCTAAAGATTAAGCATAAAACAAGAAATAAAGTTCTTGTAATTGGTCCTGATACTCACAGAAGAATTGGAATAACATTCATAGTAAAAGGTGCTAACCCCCACCAACAAAAAACGCTATGATATCACTGTCTAGTCAGTCTCACTATTTAAATAGTCTCTCTTCTCCACAGGGAATACGCAACAGTTTTTCTTCACCCTGTACTGTTTGTGGCAGTTTTCATTCCGCTCAAGATCACTGGAATTTAATGGCAGACATCGAAATGCCGCAGAATCCAGCTGACTTGATCGATGACTTGGTAAAGATGCGGATTTATCAGCCAACTGCCATTGAGGCAGCTGATTCCATCACCCAGGCAGAGCTGCGGACAGCTTTATTTATTAGCATGGTGGGCCAAGGCAAACCAAAACGAGAGCGGTTGGTGAGAGATTTGATCAAATTAGCTGGCGGTCTCGACCAGGCATTTAGTGCTGCGTTTGGCCCCAAAGCTGGTGAGTTTTTTACTGATGCTAAACGCATGAGTCAGGTGACTCGACGCAAATTTCTACAGAACATTGCCGTGGGGGCTGCCCTTGTCAGTTTAGCTAACTGTGGCTCAGCCACGGAAGTGGCTGAAGAACCTGCAGATAGTCCAGCGGTAGAAGATTTAGAAAAATCTAAACTGAAGGTCGCATTTCTTCCAATTACTTGTTCAACACCCATCATTATGTCGAAACCATTGGGTTTCTATAAGAAGTATGGGCTCGATGTAGAGTTAATTAAGTATTACAGTTGGTCGGTAGTAAGAGATGCAGCCATCGCAGGGGAACTGGATGCTTATCACATGCTGGCTCCTATGCCCATTGCCATGTCTCTTGGTTTAGGTTCAGCGCCCTTTCCGGTGAGGCTCGCCAGCATTGAGAACAATAATGGTCAGGCCATTGCCGTCGCTAAAAAACACATGGGCCAGATCAACGGACCGGAAGACTTTAGGGGCATGAGTATTGGCATTCCCTATGATTTTTCCAATCATAATTTGCTGATACGCTATTACTTGGCTACTGGCGGACTGGATCCGGACAAAGATGTCAATCTGTTGATTTTGCCACCACCGGATGCGATCGCAAAACTGGCTTCCGGACAAATCGACGCCTTCATTTTGCCCGATAACTTTACCCAACGGATCGTGCAAGACGACATCGGCTTTATTCACCTGCTTAGCAAAGATTTGTGGGACGGCCATCCCTGCTGTGCCTTTGTTGCTACTCAAAAGTGGATTAATGGTCATCCCAAAACGTTTCGGGCCTTGAACAAGGCCATTATCGACGGGGCCAACTATGCCAATGACCCTGTCAATCGTAAAGAAATTGCAGCGACCATTGCTCCACAAGAATATCTCAATCAACCATTACCGGTTCTAGAAGCCGTCATGACTGGGCAGTTTGAAGATGGGCAAGGAAACTCCTTTGATATTCCAGATCGCATTTGCTTTGATCCCTATCCTTGGAAGAGTTTTGCAAGTTGGATTACGACCCAACTCGTACGTTGGAATTATGTACCGACTGATAAACCCACTACAGGTGTAGAAGATTTCTTCTTAACTGATTTAGCAAGAGAACTTGCACTAGAGTTAGGAGTGGATGCACCAGAGGAGTTATCTCGAATTGAAAAGATGAAATTCGGCGATTTTGACCCAGCCCAAGCAGAGACCTATCTGAAACAACAAATTGATACGTTTGGTGTATAGAGAACGTGATCACACTTAAAATTGTTGTACTCACACGAGCCTAAAGACAAGACAAATAATCATTATCAATAGATTGCCCTGAGCGTTCTTTCAGTTTCCCAATTGAGAGAACGCTCAGAGTTTTATTACATAATCGATACTGATGTGGCCTTAGCTCCAATCCTCCTTTTTTGTCCGCTGCGCTTTATACAGCATTTCAGTCTGATGAATCTCACGGGTTTTGGCCATTAGGTCATCTTCCGTTAGCGACCAGTTTGCCAACACGGTATCTAAATCCTGCTGAATATCCCGTGCCCCTGGAAATCCGTCATAGCGAATGCGCAATCGGGCTAGCTCAATTAAGTTAAAGTCTGTCGCTTCACCATTGAGCAGATTAGTCACAATCTCGCGATCTGCCTTGTACTGGGGATGGGTAAGTTCTTTTTTTTCGGCCATGGGGAGCTACAGGTACTGATTCAGCCAGGCTAATGGTAACCCAGGTGAGCACTTAAAATAGCGTATCAGTCCAATGCTCTAATGTTAGAACATCAAGATTTCAATGGTAATCATAAAAAGGTATGTAATGGAATCTGCACTTGTTGTGGAAAATTAGTCCATTATCGCTTATTAAATCTTAGTGATTTCGTTAGGCTAGGCATAGTGCCCCCTATGGACGAGCCTAACTTCAGATTGCAGACTATGACGATTACCCAAAAACTCTATCAGCTCCAGTCGATATTTTATGCAATGGATCGAGCCCTGATTGCTTACTCCGGCGGTATTGACAGCACACTGGTAGCCAGGATCGCCCACGATGTTCTCGGATCCCAAGCCCTCGCCGTCACGGCTGATTCTCCGTCACTCATGTTCGAAGACCTGGAAGCGGCAAAAAGTCAGGCAGTCTTTATGGGGCTGAATCATCGCATTGTCCAAACCCACGAAATGGACAACCCCAACTACACCAGTAACCCCACCAATCGCTGCTACTTTTGCAAAAGCGAGCTGCACGACACTCTGAAACCACTGGCGATGGCTGAAGACTATCCTTATGTTGTAGATGGTCTCAACGCCGATGACCTGCAAGACTATCGCCCTGGTATCCAGGCTGCTAAAGAACGGGGCGTACGCTCTCCCTTAGCAGAGGTCGGGATCAGTAAATTAGACGTTCGGGAAATCTCAAAGTATCTGGGCCTGCCTTGGTGGGATAAACCATCGCAGCCCTGCTTAAGCTCACGATTTCCCTATGGTGAGCTGATCACCACCGAAAAACTACACCGCGTCGGTCAGTGCGAACGCTATCTGCGCCAACTGGGTATACGTAATCTGCGGGTTCGGTCTGATGGGGAGACAGCACGCATTGAATTACCGCCTGACGGCATCAAAGACTTTGTTGCCACAGTGGATCTAAACACCCTGGTGACTGCTTTTCAAGAGTATGGCTTCACCTATGTCACCCTAGATTTAGAAGGGTATAAAAGCGGGAAATTAAATCGCGTTTTGGCGAAAACCGTGGTTTAACAAGCCAAAACTGTCTGGTGGATGTCTAGCCATACTAATACTCTGTGGCGTAAGCTTATCCACTATCAAATGTGTACGAGTCGATGGGTCGATGGGTGGATACAATCGCTGCTAAATTTCTGCCATCGGTTACTAGACAATAAAAAACCTCGGCTAGCAACTAGCCGAGGTTGACTCATTCATTGTTCAACAAGAAGGCTTTGAGTCTCTAAACCTAAGCCGCTACACCCTGACGCTCTTTAGCTTCCTTGATCACCTCTTCAGCAACGTTCTTAGGACAAGGCGCATACTTTTCAAAGGACATGGAGAACTGGCCACGACCAGACGTCATCGTACGCAGGTCGCCGATGTAGCCAAACATCTCACTTAGGGGCACATCGGCCTTGATGCGCACACCAGTGGCACCGACGTCTTGGCCGAGGATCATGCCGCGACGACGGTTGAGGTCACCGATTACATCACCGACATAATCCTCAGGGGCAAATACGTCCACCTTCATGATCGGCTCTAGAATCTGAGGACCGGCTTTAATGAAGGACTGACGATAGCCTGCCTTAGCAGCGATTTCGAATGCTATCGCACTGGAGTCAACCGGATGGAAACCACCATCCGTCAGGGTCACCTTCAGATCCACCACAGGGAACCCGGCTAACATCCCCTTATCCATACTGGCCGCAAAGCCTTTCTCCACAGCAGGCCAGAATTCACGAGGCACATTACCACCGGTTACCTTAGACTCAAACTCAAAGCCAGCACCAGCCTCATTGGGTTCAATGATGTAGTCAATCTTGCCGTATTGACCTGAACCACCGGACTGCTTCTTGTGGGTATAGCTGTCTTGTAGCACCTTAGTGATGGACTCGCGGTAGGCTACCTGAGGCTTACCAACTTCCACTTCGATACCGTGGGTACGCTTCAGAATATCCACCTTAATGTCCAGGTGCAGCTCACCCATACCCTTCAGAATGATTTCGCCGCTTTCTTGATCAGTCTCCACCTGGAAAGAGGGATCTTCTTGAACCATTTTGCTCAGGGCAATACCCATCTTCTCAGATTCACCCTTCTTCTTAGCTTCAACTGCGATAGAAATCACAGGGTCGGGGAAGACCATAGGTTCTAGCGTAGCTGGATTCTTGGGGTCGCACAGGGTATGACCAGTTTGTACGGTCTTCATACCCAGTAGCGCCACAATGTCACCCGCTTGAGCTGCAGCCATCTCCTGTCGGTCATCAGCATGCATTTCAACAATGCGGCTAACGCGCTCGTTCTTGCCAGTAGCTGTATTCAAGATAGTGTCACCCTTCTTGACGGTACCGGAGTAAATCCGGGCAAATGTCAGAGCGCCAAAGCGGTCGTCCATAATCTTAAACGCCAGCGCGCGCAAAGGCTTTTCAGGATCAACGTAAGCCAGCTCGCCAGTCTCATTACCTTCGAGATCAACCTCAGGCTGAGGCTTCACTTCAGTTGGGGCCGGCAGGTAATCAACAACCGCATCCAGCACCAGCTGTACACCCTTGTTCTTAAAGGAAGAACCACAGTAAGTGGGGAAGAAAGCTAACTCACGGGTGCCCTTGCGAATACAGGCTTTAATCTCATCAATGGAGATATCTTCACCTTCGAGATACTTCTCCATGATGTCGTCGTCCTGCTCAACAGCCGCCTCGACTAGCTTCTCGCGCCACTCGGCGACGTCATCGACCATATCAGCAGGGACATCCTTGACCTCATAGTTCATCGGCTCACCAGAATCATCCCAAATCCAGGCTTTCTCAGTGAGCAAATCAACCACACCAACGAAGTCATTCTCAATGCCGATGGGCAGCACCATCACCAAAGGATTAGCCGCCAGCACGTTCTTAACCTGGTCTACTACGCGGTAAAAATCAGCACCGGTCCGGTCTAGCTTGTTGACGTAGATAATACGGGCTACCTCAGAGTCGTTAGCATAGCGCCAGTTCGTTTCAGATTGAGGTTCTACACCACCTGAGCCGCAAAATACACCGATACCGCCATCTAGTACCTTCAGGGAACGATATACCTCAATAGTGAAGTCAACGTGACCAGGGGTGTCAATAATATTGAGCTGATGTTCGTTCCAGAAACAGGAGGTGGCAGCAGACTGAATCGTAATGCCTCGCTCTTTTTCCTGGTCCATAAAGTCGGTGGTCGCTGCACCGTCATGTACCTCACCGATCTTGTGTACCTTACCGGTCAAATTCAAGATCCGCTCAGTGGTGGTGGTCTTACCCGCGTCTACGTGGGCAAAAATGCCAATATTTCGATAAGTGCTGAGATCTTTCATGGGTATTATCTAGGGTTTAACTACGTCTCCAAACAGTTTTTGACCACCTTTAGGACCGTTTCAGGACCATTCAGAGCTAAAGCAGACTTGCCAAGCAGGGGGCACAGACGCCCCAAGCAATAGATATATTACTTCAAAATTATTCACATTCCCTGAATTCTTAGGACAGAGAAGTCTAAGAATCCAGAGAATGTGAATAACGTATAGCTGCTGATAGATAGATAGGACCATGTTATCAACTTAACCAGTGCAATGGTATGCATGCGCATAGGGATAACCGATCTGTCACCCGGCATTAGTTCACTTCGTTTTATCAGGGGGCATCCATGCCTGACATGGGCAAAAAAAAGGCCACTATAAAGTGACCTTTAAGAGATTCGATAAATAAAATGGGTCCCGCGACTTGCTGGGCGTAAACCCCTCAATCTGCTGCAATCTAGGTTCCTTGATGAATCTAGATTGCCCACAATTGAATAAGAACTCCCTAATCCGCCAACCTCCCATGACAGTTCCCCATCATTCGCCTAATTCATCTGATGTACTTCTATGGCTATGTCATGTCCGAAAGTTTTGCTTCACTCCGGAACGCGGCCATCATTGGGCATCATTTTTTGCCACCATCCCAGCGAGTTCTAAACAAATGATTCGGGAAAATCTGAGTCACGAACAGGAGGTACAGATTTGGGATATCTACAACTACAATCGCGTCAACCGCTGTGCCCTGGCAGAGCATTATTGCTATGATCGGGCGGCGGATCCATTTAACTGCCACCAATTGGAGCTGTAGTAAGTTTGTAATTGCGTACATCGTAGGCCATCGGCACAACGATATAGCCTGAGGCTAAACTGCCCAGCACCTGGTTACGAGCATGGCCCCAATACCACCAGTGGGCGGCTCCATAGGCACAGACAATACTGTCAAGCTGATCTTCCACCGCTTTCAAGGCCAACCCTCCCTTAGGTATGGCAGGGAGCGTATCCACCATTAAGCGCGGTGTATGGTGAGGCAAATGCTGCAAAATTAAGGACCGGAGTCGGTAAAGTTGTTGACGTCGCTGAGCAACACGACCTTTTTTATATTTAAGAATATGCGACAGCCCAAAAAGATGCACCATGGCTGGGTGAGGAAAAAACTCGATCTGATAACGACCAGATTGCCTGGGTTTTAGAGTTGGTGCATGGAGGAAGCCTTGCTCAGTTAACGCCTCACCAAAGGCCACGAGTTGAGTGGCAAATGCAGACGCCTGATTCGCTGGGTAACAACCGGCATGATATTTACCAAAGTGTTTGTGAGCTAGACGATCCGGTTCACGCATTCCCGTTGGGTTCGGAATAATTGTCGGCGCATCCACAGCCACCATCGCGGGGACCGGTGTTGGCGCATGTTGATGCAGCCAGGCCAAGACATCGCCATGGGTAGTCATTCGATCAAGAATACTTAAAGAGAGGCAATCATTTTCCCAGTGCAGGCAGCAAACACCACTCGGTCCCGTTTGCCAACCCAAATCAACGCCCAAAAAAATCATAAATTGCTGAAGATGTCCATGCTTGGCTAAGGGCTGACAACATCAACTAACCACGTTGTTGCCTGATGATACCGGATCTGATTCTGAGAGCTAGGAACATCTAGATGTAGAGTCCGCAAAGTTACGGAGATATTTCTATATCTTATCTCCAATCAGAACCATAATGGTCGTGGAGATTACAGTTCACATTGGCCCTTCATTTGAGATGGTTGCTGAAAGCTCCTGTGGTGTCTTTACCTTGCCAGTCATTCAATCCATCGTCCGTCCGACATGAAACTCGAGTCATCCATAGCCAACACCTGTACTCACAGCTCAAAGGACGCCGAGCTCATTGAACTACGTATACATAATGAAAAGCTCAGGGCAGACAATAGCGATCTGCAATCAATGATAGATATTGTCACAGAGCATTCGACCATTTTAGAGAACGCGTTAGAAACGCAGAACCAAGAAATGGCGGATTACATTGAGCAGGTCAAACAGATTACGGCAGCGGCCATTACGGTCCAAAATAATACCTTCACTCCCCACAGTCTTACAGCAACGGCCCTGCGCGGTGATGAACTCGGTAACCTGGCTCGGGTATTTTCAGAAACGGTACAGTCTGTGAAACGCCAAGAACAAAAACTTATTGAAACGAATGCCCATCTCTCAGATCTTTTGGAGTCTTATAGTCGCTTTATCCCTCCAGAATATTTAACGTTTCTTCAGCGAGATAGTATTCTCGACATCAAGCTGGGAGATCATGTGAGTAAAGAGATGGCGATTATGTTCTCTGACATTCGTGCCTTTACCACCCTCTCTGAGCAAATGACGCCCCAAGAGAATTTTGATTTTGTTAATGCCTATTTGCGCCGCATTAGTCCAGAAATTCGCAAGCACAATGGCTTCATTGTTAAATATCTAGGTGACGGCATGATGGCCGTTTTTCCCGATGGCGTTGATGATGCATTGCAGGCAGGCATTGCCAAAGTCAATCAGATCAGAACCTATAATCAGCATCGCCTTACTGAAGGCTATCCACCACTGACGGTGGGTATTGGTTTACATGCTGGCCACATGATGGTCGGTATGGTGGGGGAGACAAATCGCATGCAGGCCGATGCCGTGTCTGACAATGTTAATCTAACAGCTCGTTTAGAAGGTTTGACCAAATACTACGGAGTATCGCTGTTAATTTCAGAAGATGTGATGCTCAAGCTAGAGCAACCCAATAAGTATTCGGTGCGACTGATAGACCGCATCGTTGTCAAAGGTCGCCAAGAGCCCATCACCATCTATGAGGTGCTCAATGCAGACATAAATTCGGTCCGTAAATTGAAGCTAGAAACCCTGCCAATGTATCAACAGGGACGACACTTCTATCAAGAAGGTGACTGGGCAAAAGCCATGGCCTGCTTTGAAGCTGTTCTAAAGATCAATCCCATTGATAAAACAGTTCAGTTTTATCTAGAACGTATTCAGCAGATGGCTCAGCAACCAATGCCCAAGCACTGGAATGGTGTCTGGGCATTTACCGAGAAATAAGATCACTCCAAAACAATTTCTAAACTAGGCAACAGTCGCTTTAAGTTCTTGAGAGACTTTCCCTGCCAGGGAGTGTCTTCACTGCCCACAACCATCATATTCACTGTTTTAGCTGAGCGAACACGAATAACAAATTTGGAAATCATACTGATACCAGAGCTATTGAGGAATTTTAAGTCCCTGAGTTCGAGGGTAATTAGCTCAGGTTCTCGTTGGAGCAATTCTCCCATCAGTTCATCAATGGGGGCATAGGCATCTGGGCCACTCAGTCTTAGAGAACCGTGAAATTTAATAGTCGCCGTTTGGTTGTCGCACTGGACTTTGTAGCTTTCCCCTTCAATCGTGTGAATCCCCATAGTATTTATTCCTTGTTGTCCGTCATAGGTAATCATTGATATCAGATACTTTTTATAGTTAGAGAGCGCTATCAAACTGTGAGCTGCGCCATCGTCGTCACTGTAAAATTTGCTGATTGGTATTCAGATGGCCTAAATTTCCAACCTAAATGGGCCTGGTAGTCATTTTGAATTGTGATAAACCCCATGCCAGAACCAGGGATGGAGGTGTCAGTGGCACTGCGCTCAAGCTGACGCAGATAAAAGTCATCAGGATCTGAACCAAGAAAATCTTGAATAAAGCGTTGTAGTCTGGTTGCGCCATCAAATGAAAGACCATTGCTAACGGATAGAACAATGGTTGAAGGTATCCCTTGCAATAAGTGCAAGCTAAATTTAATCGGCTCTTCTGAGGGTTCATAGTTGAATTTCATCGCATTTTCCAGAAGCTCATTGGCAATGTAGTTGATGGCTGCTTTGATTTCTGTTTGTCGCCGTTTATGTTGACTATTAGCGTCATAGATAGGCAAAAATGTAGTCAAATAATCAGCAACAAAATCAGCGGAAATACCATTGTTACGCCACCGTTGTTGCACAGTCAGCGATGTCGGAGAAAAGCCTAATTCTAAATACTCATGGTGAGTTTTCGGTATATTGTCCTTAAACTCACCAAAGATTTTGGTCATCATAGTTAAGCTCTAGTTTCATTAAATGTCGTCTTTTAGATAGAGGGCATATTCCACTCATTGTATTCAGCAGAACTAGCCATTTTTGCGATTACCGGTTATGGGCCACCACAGTTCCTGTCAGCCATAGTAATAAGGACAACACGTGGACGGGTAAAAATAGCCAGAGGTTCAGCTCATGCCATTTACCCTCGTGTACATCTTCGAGCCAATCTGTTCGGCGCACGGCCACTTGCAAAATGTCACCTGTAGCTGAATCGAGCTGGAGTTCCTGATGATTCTTAGCCCTGATCGTTGTCACCCCCTGATCTGGATATACATATAAACGCCACACATCTTTCCAGTCTTCAACCCCATAACTGGGCCGCTGCTGAGCGGTTTCTAAGGCCTGGGTAAATTCAATGGCAGGGACAGTGCCTTGACCCTGTTGTAGGACCGGCATTACCCAAGGCACCTCGTAGCGAACCTGGAGTAACAAACCGCTAAAAATAACAAACGCCCAAGGAATTATCACAATCCACCCTAACCAGTAGTGGTAGGTCAAAAGCCAGGATTTGAGTCGTAAGCGCCAGGGGCGTCCATCTTTGATGACGGTTTGAGGAGCAGCGACTGTTTGAGCAACACCAAGGGTTTTAGACGCTGTCACAGGATTCTTTGACATCTGTTTAAAGCTATTTTGAAATAGCTTTTTCAGGCGGACTGGCGTCATCTTAATATTGAGATAGACACCGGTTAGAAAGAGAATTAAAAAACCTAACCTGACGGGTATGCCAAGCCATAGTCGTGCATGCCAGGTTGAAAAATCATGCATTTTGGCAACAACGTCATTACGGCGTTGGGCCGTTTGCAAAATATCTACGGTAGCTGCATCTATCTGGGTTTCTAATCCGCTATGATTACGAACTTTGATAATTCCCTTTTTGGGGCGCAGGTCCATTAGTTTTATGTCCTCCCAACCGTTGATCTGCATTTCGGGAATGGCTTTGACTTGGGTCAAAATCTGTTCTAGAGATGCGGTTGGTGCATATTTCTGACTGCCTGTTAGGGTGGGTGGCTGAATCCAATCGATGGGTTTTCTGACTTGTAAAAAGATACCGGTGACAATAATAAAGATCATGGGAATAGAAATTGCGATCGCAATCCACCGATGAGATAAACGATGCCACCGGGCAACCCGCTTATTGAATGACGCTGAAGACATAGGATATTCTTTAAATTAAAGGAAGAGATTCATTCGTTCACACCGTGGATCGCTGACGTAGAGTGACTATTTCTACAACTCAGCCAAAACTTAAACATTAGGCCAGATTCACCGTCGCCATGGTTGGCCGTTTCAACACCAGCAGGGTGATATCGTCAAAAACTTTGTGGGTGCCAATGTGGGTTTGCACATCCTGAATCACCCGTCTGCGAATCTCTTCCGCAGGTAAGTGCCAATGGAGTTGGACCAACTCACATAGCCGTGGCAATCCATAATGAGTTCCGTCACTATTCTCAGCTTCGGTAATCCCATCGGTGTAAAGAACAATACCGTCACCAGGGTCAAGGTTGATGTGAGTTTGATCAATAAACTCAGAAATGTCGGACTCTAACCCCAATGGAAACCCTAAATCAATGGTGTCAATACGCTCTAAACCACCATCTTTACGAACAATGATCACCTCTTCATGCTGCCCCGTTAGACTGACCTTACCGCCACTGTAATCCAACAGTGACAACGTCATATTGCGTTCGGAGTTCATCCGTTGCACATTGGCATAGATCGTTTGATTCAGGGTCTTTAGCACTTTTGCAGAATCTGACTCACCGTGGAGTAACAGTGTGCGCACTGCTGTTTGAGCCATGAGCATCAGCATGCCACTTTCAAGACCATGGCCGGTAACATCGCCAATACCAATTTGTGTCCGACCATTAAATTGCAAAACATCGAAGTAGTCACCGCCAAATTCTTCCGCAGGCTCCATAAATGTGGCAATATCCAGCTGATGAATTTGTTTAAGTTCTTTCTCCTTAGGCAGGATCAGCGCTTGCAGCTGTCGGCTAACCTCCAGCTCCGCTGACATTCTTACATTTTCAGCGGCCAGCTTCTGATTCAAATGCATAATCTGAGTATTTGCAGACGCTAGCTGCGCCGTCCGTTCTTGAACTCTCTTCTCCAGCGTGCGGCTATAGTCCCCAATCAGGCTAGACAGTTTTTCATAGGTATCCACCATGTAACCAATCTCATCGTATCGCTTGCCCTCAAGCGGTTGATAGATCGTTGTGGTGGTACCAAACTCGGTATGCTCTCGGGTATCGGTACTCAAACGGGCTTGACGACTTTCATCGAGAAACGTGGTGAACCGACTAATGCGACGCATAGGATCGGTGACAGCAAATGCTAAGACTCCAGAGCACACCAGAATAAATACGATCAGTCCCCCGGTGCTAATCAACAATACCGTTCTGATGTGGCTTTGATTATTTGCTGTGAATGTTTGTCGGTCGAGGTCAATCTGCTTCAATACATGGGTGAGTTCTTCGCCCACCTCTCCCCCTTCGCCCCGCACGTACTGATCACCTGCCCGCGGGTCTTGCGTTTGCTTAAAGATTTGGACACCTTCTGTATAGGTATCCATGAGCAATGCATGGTTTTTCAATAACTGCTCTAAATCTTTACGGTAGGGCTCTGCCAATGGATACTGCAACACGTTATTCGTCTGCTGCTCAATCTTGACCGTCATGTCGTTGACACGGTCTAAATACTTGGCCAAGTCTTCTGAATTATGGCCACGCAGAAATAAATTTTTTCGATCTTTCGCCTGGCGATTGAAATAATCATTGATGATCTCAACTTCACGGTTCAGTTCATCAAACTCCAGGGTGGAACGATGAATGCTTTCAACGCTATTGGCAACGTAGTAAACGGCTGATGATAAGGCCGCAATCAAAAAGAATGCATACCCCCCCAAAAGCCACAGGGTTTTATGGAGGACACTGTTTCTTTGAAGGCGATTAAATGGGGCCATTTGAAATGTTCGCTAGCTAGAAAAATGCGCCTAGGGTGTGAGTTTTGATCGCTGTCTCAAATGATTTCCGTAGCGCCTGTAGACATTATTCACGTCCCAAGCTCTCCTTAGAGCCACTATCTTATTCTTGGTTAGCTTTTTGGTTAGCTGTCAGCTGATTATGGGCCAGGTAGGACTTTAGTCCCGAATTGTTGAAACCATTAACAATTCAGATACAGAATTCATTCAGTTGTCCGTAGACAACGCACGCAAACTGTTGTGAATGCTTCTATGATGTCAGTCGTCTTCGCCCGCAGAAATCCTCAAGAATTCAGATTTATTCAGCAAAAAAATCAAGTTTATTCAATTCTTGTAATTTTTTGTTGTTCCTAATCCTGAAAAGGTTGACAACTGAATTACTGATTCAGAGGGTGAATTGATCACTAGAATTACTCTATATCCAGTTCAGATTAAATCCTCCTGAAGATCAGCAACGCCAACATTCTCCATAGGGTGAAGATTGTGAGTTTTTCTAAAAATTAGAGTTGCAAAATTAAGACGATTGGCAGATGGGCACCAGAGAGTTATTCAGGCCAAGTGTCTTGATTTCCGCATCTTCATCAAATTTTCTCAAGCATGAGCTTGCCCATATCCGATATTTATCAAGGCCTAATCAATTACACTTCAATACAGTAAATCTGGGAGATTCGACCAGATATTAAGGATGCATAATGGCAGTAAACAGCGGATTTATCTTAGATTTAACAGTAACCTTAGGAGCCTCTGCCTCTGGGGGGTACATTGCTAGTCGCATGCGCCAGCCAGTACTGTTGGGCTATTTACTCTCAGGTCTAGTGATTGGTCCCTTGGGGCTGCAACTGATCAGCGATGCAGATGCTATTCAGAGTCTGGCTGAACTGGGGGTTGCTTTTTTATTATTTTCCTTGGGTGTACAGTTCTCTCTAGCGGAACTTAATCGTGTTCGCAATGTCGCGCTCCAGGGCAGTTTGTTACAAATTGGTCTGACAACAGCTGCGGTAGCCACCATTAGCAGCTTACTGGGTTGGGCAAATTCTTGGGTGCAGGGCATTTTTCTGGGCACAGTCCTCTCTCTATCCTCCACAGCCGTTGTTCTTAAAACCCTCACGGAGCGAGGAGAAACCAACACTCGCCACGGTCAAATTATGCTGGCAATTTTGATTGCTCAGGATTTGGCGCTTGGGGTCATGCTAGCCATTGTGCCCTCCCTTAATTCTCAGGGATCAATACTGCCGGTACTCGGTCTAGCTTTGCTCAAGGTGGGTATTTTTATTGGAGTTGCGATCGCAGCTGGCTATGGGCTTGTGCCCCGTATGATCCGTGCCGTTGCCCGTACCGAAAGTGCAGAATTGTTCCTGCTCACCCTGCTGGCCCTGTGCCTGAGCGTGGCACTCGTCACCGCGCGTCTAGGCCTCTCCATTGAAATTGGCGCATTTGCTGCCGGATTGATGATCGCGGAAATCGACTACGCCGACCACGCCCTCAGCCGATTTTTGCCCCTGCGAGATACCTTTGCCTGCCTGTTTTTTACCTCCATCGGCATGCTGATCGACCCGCAGATTTTGATCCAAAATGCCGGGGTGATATTAGGACTAGTGGCCCTGGTGATGATAGGCAAAGCCTTCATTGTGCTCCCTGTGGTGCTATCCTTCGGCTATTCATTTAAAACAGCGCTACGTAGCAGCCTGGGTATCAATCAAATTGGAGAATTCTCATTTGTATTAGTCCTTGTGGGTCTAGAGAACAATCTGATTTCAGAACAAACCTATCTGCTATTGTTAGGAACAACTGCTATCACCCTGGTATTTACACCTATTTTATTTAAGTCTGCAACACCCATTGCTGAAACTCTACTTAAATCCCCACGCATCAGACCGTTTCTAAGCATTTGGGAATCTCCCCAGGAGATGTGGGTTGAGGAAGATCTTACCAACCATATTGTGGTAGCTGGTTATGGTCGGGTCGGACAGGTCGTCGTCAACATTTTGCAGCAGCAGGGGCACTACCCGGTTTTAATCATTGAGAACAACGAAGCGGCCATCCAAACCCTGCGGCACCACAAGATGCACTATATCCTCGGCGATGCCGACTCGGAACAGATTTTAGAAAAGGCGCATTTGGATAAAGCCATTGCCCTGGCGATTACCCTGCCAGACCCGGCGAGCACCCGGCTATTGTTGAAGCGTTCCTTATCCATTAATCCTAATCTTGACGTGATCGCCCGCGCCCACGTCACCGCTGAAATCGATAGCTTGACCCAGGCAGGAGCCCGAGAAGTCGTACAACCTGAGTTTGAAGCGGCCCTTGAACTAGGCTCTCACCTACTTAAAATTTTAGGCAATGCCCCTATGGATATTCAGAGCACAATGGAGGCCATTCGACACAATCGCTATTTAAGTATTCGTGGTGGCAGATAAGGTAAGGGAGGTGAAAACCAATACCCCTGCCCATGGGTACAACCCAGGTTAACGAGCTGTTGAGCTTGCCATTCTGTCTCGATGCCTTCAGCGACAACATCCAGCTTCAACACTTGAGCCAGTTGCACAATGGCCTCGACAATCTTGAGATTATCAGAATCAGACTCCATATCCTTAATAAATGCCCGGTCAATCTTCAAGGTGTCAACCGGTAACTGCTTAAGATAGCTCAGGGATGAATACCCCGTCCCAAAATCATCAATACTAATTTGAATTCCCCAATGTCTAAGCCGAGCCAGGGTTGCCAGCACTGGCTGCGGATCACCGATGAGGAGGTTTTCTGTAATTTCAAATTTAAACCAAGCAGGTTGAGCCTGCGTCTGTTGCAGAACATCATAAATCTGTTGGGCGAACTGCTCACCCTGTAAATGACGCACTGAAAAGTTCACACTGACAAAAGGAACAGGTTTGGAGGGATTCTCCTGATGCCATTGGCTCAGCTGCTCACATACTTTGTAAAACGTCCAGTTGCCCAGCTGAGAAATTAGATCGCTTTCCTCCGCCAGTGGAATAAAATCGGCAGGTGACATAAAGTCAGATGTGCCCTCAGGCTGCCAGCGGACTAAGGCCTCATACCCTTCCACAGGAGCCGCTGCCGAGGCTGAGGTCAACGCCACAATGGGCTGATAGTAAATCTGCAGCTGCTGTTGCCTCAACGCCTGGCGCAGCTTACCTTCTAGAGTCAAACGATGCAGCGCCTGCGTATGCATTTCAGGTTGAAAAATACGCCAGCCTTGGGGCTTTTGCTTGGCCTGTAGCAAGGCTAGGGAGCCGTCCCGTAACATGTGTTCACCATTGCCATAGCTGGAATCCACCAGCACAATACCCACATTGGCATTCACCGTGACTTCATAATTACCCAGCTCAATGGGGGTCGCTAACCGCCTTTGTAGACGCTGGACCAATGGAATAATCTCGTTTTTATCCGCTAACGTTGGCAACAGAATCGCAAATTGATCATCCGCTAGACGTACGGTAAAACTGCTGTCAGAAACAATTTCTGTGATCCGATTAGCGATTTCAATCAACAGCCGATCGCCCTGTAAGTGACCCAGGGTGTCGTTAATGGCTTTAAAGCGATCGCAAGCCAACATCAGCAGTATCGACCACTCATAGGGCTGTCTGGCCTGCACCGTCTCTTCCAAACGTTTCAGTAGCAGCGTGCGATTTGGCAATCCCGTTAACGAGTCATACAATGCCAGGTGCATTAATTTTTCCTGAGCTTGCCGCCGCTGTTGGATTTCTGCCTGCAAGGCTTGATTGGTAGTGTGTAACTCTTGGGTACGCTCTAAAACCCGCTGTTCCAACTCCTGATTATTTTTATGAATCTGCATTTCAGCAATTTCATATTGCTGAAGAATAATGCGTAGCTTTTGATTTTGAGTCTTAAGCGTTTGTCTAAGATGCCGTAGTTCTAGCTGATGCTCAATGCGCACAAGCACTTCAGCGATTTGAAACGGCTTTGTAATGTAGTCTACGCCGCCTACGGAAAATGCCTTTAACTTTTCCAGCACATTATCCATAGCACTCATAAAAATGATGGGAATATCAGCTGTTATGGCATCACTGTGGAGATGGCGGCAAACGGCAAACCCATCCAGGTCAGGCATCCGGATATCAAGCAAAATAAGATCGGGTAGCTCAGTGGCAATATCCATAATTGCCATAGCCCCGCTTACAGCATTACGAACACTGTATCCAGCCTCAGACAGCGCTGAAGACAGCAGTCGTAGATTGCTGGGAAGATCATCAACAATCAAAATCTTGGATGCACGGTGCTCTTTTTGAGGCACAGCCATCTTAGGAATATCAGAGTTTTGAATAGGGGGCAAAAGACTTACACCGTTGTTGTCGTATAGTTGTTCTTTGTAAAAACCCAGCCTGCCCTTCTATAGCTATGAAGATAATCTCAGGTTACAACAGTAACTCTGCATAACCCATAGCTAACGCTCATAACTCTATACTAGCCTTAAGTGTTGTTCCAAACCTAGATACTTGCCGGTAGCTTTACAGTAATTATAGGAGCTTCTGCTGCTGCCGGTAAAATCAGTTCCCCATGGAGAGCTTTGACCATTTCTTGGGCAATGGCCAGGGTTAGCCCTGTGGAAAGATAAACCGATGAGAGATTACTCAAATCAACTTCACGACCGTAGAGAGAGGTATCTAGCCTGACACATAACTCATTGGCTGGGCGCTCGGCCTCTAACCTGATCAAGATAGACTCCCCTTCAGCCACTGCATCCAGGGTGATATGGCCGAGTTTTGTGGATGTAATAGCATCATCCAGCAAGCTAATGAGCATCATCTGTAGCCACTTTAAATCACTCAATACGGAAAGATCGGTAGGTTTGAAGGCAAGACGAAGATTACTATTCGCTGCTTGCAAATGGGTTAACTCTTCTAATGTTTTAAATAGGGTTTTTAGGGGTAAGGGTTCCAGGGTTGGAACTTCACGCCCAATATCGAGTTTGGATGCTGCGATGATCGTATCAAACAGCTGTAAAACCTTATAGGCAGCTTCTTTGGCCTCAGCCGTAAATTGTTTTTCCTCTTCAGGAGTTTCACACAGCCCTTCTAGAATCAACTGGTGCAAACCAATGACACTATTAATGGGCGATCGCAACTCATGGGCAGTCCGTGCCAAAAAGCCACTTTTAAACCGTTCTAACTGGCTGAGACGCTCATAGGCGAGGGCTTGGGGATCATCGGTAGGCGTTCCTTGAATAGCCGAAGGCTGCGGAGAGGGGGGATCGTCTGGGGGGGTAGGCTCTACGGGAGCTAACTCATTAGTAGGGTTAGTGGGGGCCTCAACAGCAGGCGGCTCCTGAGGAGCAAGATCGGTCGCAGCTGGAGAACCCGTAGAGGACCGAGAAGCAGTAAAGGCGGTAGGGGCAGGGGCAATACTGTCAGACTGACGCGTTCGGCGCAGGCTGGTGGTAATGGTTCCACCGAAAAAGCCAATGCCAATGAGTACTGCTGTTTGCCAATCCATAGGAATCTTTATGTAGAAATACTTTGGTAATTAGAAATAAGGTCAGAGCGCATCCCCATTACTTATACTCTACAAATATACGGTTCCCTGACGTATAGTCTGCCAATGGTCAGATTGCCAGAAAGCAACGGTGGAGGGTAATCCAGACGGAGCGGGAATGACGATGTCAGGTCCCAAAGGTTCCACCAAGGTCTGTAACGCTTGGTCGTTTAGACCATAAACGTGAGGGAACTGGGCCAGCACTTCATCCAAGCTCGCCAGGGTCGTTTGCCCAGATAGATTTGCACTGGTAGTTGCCAAAGGCCCTGTCAAGGCCAGTATTTGGCGAGCGATGGGATGGTCGGGCACGCGGACACCAATGGTATCTGGCGTTTTGGGATGCATCACCAACGGGACCTTCGATGTGGAAGGGACCACCAGGGTGAGTTGTCCTGGCCAATAGCGCTCAGTCATAGTCTGCCACTGAGCCACCTCCATAGTGACATAGGGCCACAAATCAGCTGCGCTGGCCCCCATAAGTATTAGAGACTTCTCTAGACTGCGCTGCTTGAGCTCATAGAGTTTGTCACTATGGTCAGGTGTTACGGCTAAACCCCACACGGTATCGGTAGGTAAGGCTACAATACTGCCGGATCGAGCTGCTGCAACATAATCTTGTAAGGGGGTATAGGGCATAGGTGACACCGGTTCTTAGTTCTTAGTTCTTAGTTCTGAATGGTAGTTCTCTAGCACAGAGGAGGATGGCAGTCTTTGAACTTTAGATAGATTTTCAGGAATTGGTATAACAAGTTGAGAGGGTGGGTAGAGAAGACAACGGGGAAAATACGGATCTTCTAGGTCACTCATTAAACTCTTCTCTCCAAAATAGGAACTGAGGGGACTGCACAACAATAAAGTCCAGTTTGGAGTTATAGATGGTTGGATGAGTGACGGGGTAATGGGGTGATTATTTAAGCACAAGCGCCTTAATCGATTTAAACGGAAGAATTTTATAAGGTGTCTGGTGTCTTGGTAGGGGCGGACGGCAGTACGCCCTGAGGAATATAAATTAATTTCATTGTTACTCTGGACGTGCCATAAGTGCCTGTCGTAGATTGCCATTATTTTGATCTAACGCCGCTTGAGCCGCGTCTTTATCCAAATCAGCCCAGTGCATCAACAAAGCAAGTTTTACCTTTTGATCACTTTTGCCCAAAAGGGTATCGGCTTCGTCACGGGATAGATCTGTCAGAGCAGAAATAATGCGCAGAGCCCGGTCATGGAGCTTGGTATTCGTAACCGATACATCGACCATGCGATTGCCGTAGACTTTGCCCAGTTTCACCATCACCCCGGTCGACAAAATATTTAGGGCCATTTTGGTGACGGTGCCCGACTTTAGGCGGGTGGAGCCTGCCAATACTTCAGGCCCTACCGGTAACCGCAAATCGATATCCACATCAATATCCACCTGCTCCGCTGGTACACAGGCCATAAAAATTGTGGTAGCTCCCCTGAGCTTGGCTTCTTCAAGCGCACCATGTACATAGGGTGTGGTTCCACCAGCCGTAATCCCTACCACTACATCAAGGGCAGAAATTTGGTGGGTCGCCATCGCTGCTGCCCCATCAGCAGGCAAGTCTTCTAGGGCTTCTGAGCTGCGCAGCAAAGCTGGTGGCCCCCCGGCCAAAATTCCCTGCACCATCTTGGGCGGTGTGCAAAATGTTGGTGGACATTCAGCCGCATCCAACACGCCCAAACGCCCGCTGGTGCCAGCACCTATATAGAACAGACGACCGCCGTCCCGTAGCGACTTTGCCGTGCGGTCAATGGCCATCGCCAGCATGGGCGCTGCTTCTGCGATCGCATCCACTGTCCGCTGATCTTCCTGATTAAACACCTGCACCATTTCCAGCGTTGACAGCTGGTCCAGGTTCTGACTATTGGGGTTAATCTGCTCGGTGAGAAGGTAGCTGCGATCGTTAATGGTGTCAGGCATGGGGCAGAGGGGAATGGGGAATGGGGAATGGGCAGTGGGGCCAGGCAGTTTAACTGCCTGGCCCCGGACTAAAGCTCAGAACTTAACTTCGATAGATTATAAGGATTTCGCCCAAGTGATAACACCCACCTTCCACCAATCAACCCCTAGCTCAAGCACGTCCCCCATTCCCTACTCCCTCCTCAAAGCAACTTCTCCAACTGCTGTCGAATCCGATCCAACTCCTTCTGTGACATATCCTGAGCTGATGTGCCTGAATCAGCTGGCTGCACTCGCTCTTCGGGGCGGGTGTCTGGGTCCCAGTCCTTTGTTTCCAGGTTTTGCTCTGGGGGCATGACCAGCGTGCCAGTTTCCACATGCTTCGCTTCGTAGTTTGCACCGCGACAAAACTCTTCGATTTCTTCCGACTCAAACCCTTCCACACTGCAGGGCGGAAAGTCTTGTGCCTCTAGCAAACCACCAAAGCGTACAGCATCGTCTTCGGCTTCAAACATCAGCACGATGTTGCGATCGCCCACCTTCAGAGAGTGAATTCCCTCATTTTCAGTACGAGCATTAAACAGAACCACATAAACACGCATGGCTATTCTCAGGGCTTGAAGGTTTGTTAGTTATCTTATCAGCACCATAAAACCCTATCTTCAAGCTTTTCCCCCTAACTGACTGAGCGTAGTCGAGGTCAGCCATAGCACCTGCGCGTCTGAGAAGCAACCAATGAGTTTTCAATTCTTTTTCAAATAAAAAATAAATGTTACATCCATCGTATCCGTAACCACCTAGACAGACGATAGAAACCTTAGGCACTTCACTGGAAATAGCTACGCACTTAACCGCTATGTCTAATCAATCGGGCAATATTCAACAATCGTCTGGCCTGACAGGGGCCATCGCTAACTTTTTTAACTTCGATGCCCTGGGCACCGATCTACCTACGGAAATTTTGGCTGGGGCAACGACGTTTGTCACCATGGCCTACATTCTCATCGTCAACCCGGCAATTTTGTCGGAGGCTGTTTTTCTCAATGGGTCAGGAGACTTATTTGGGGAGCTGGTCATGGCAACGGGGATATCAGCTGCGATCGCAACCCTGATCATGGGTCTTTACGCCAAACTTCCCTTTGCTCTGGCTCCTGGCATGGGCATCAATGCTTTCTTTGCCTTCAGTGTTGTGCTAGGCATGGGTGTGGACTGGCGTGTGGCCCTGGCTGCTGTCTTTATTGAGGGGATTATCTTTATTATTCTCACCCTCACCAATGTGCGCAACAAGATTGTTGCCGCTATTCCCGATGCGGTGAAGCATGCAACAACAGCCGGTATTGGTTTGTTTATTGCCTACATTGCCCTTAAGGGGGCAGGCATTGTTGCCCCCTCTGAAGCCACATTGACCACCCTTGGAAACCTCAGATCACCCCAAGCAGCCATGACACTGCTGGGGTTGGGCATCACCGCATTTCTGTTCTCTCGCCGAGTGACGGGTGCCTTATTATGGGGAATCATTGGCACTGCTTTATTGGCCTGGTTGTTTGGCGTTGCCCCCTGGCCCGAAGGCGTTGTTGCCATTCCTGCTGCCCCTACCCATCTCTTTGGTCAAGCCTTTGTGGGTATCGGTGAGCTGTTTAGGCTCAACTTTTTAGAAATGGTCAGCATTGTCTTTGTCTTTTTGTTTGTTGACCTATTTGACACCATTGGTACCCTAACCGGCTTGGGCTCAAAAGCAGGTTACATCAACAATGAAGGTGCATTTCCCGGCGTTGAAAAAGCCTTTATGGCTGATGCTGTGGGCACCACCGCTGGTTCTATTTTGGGTACCTCTACTGTGACGACCTACATTGAGTCTGCATCAGGCATTTCTGAAGGGGGACGCAGTGGCTTTACTGCTGTTGTTGTGGCAGCTTTCTTCTTAGTGGCCCTATTGTTTATACCTCTCTTCTCCGGCATCCCCGCCTTTGCCACAGCGCCTGCATTGATTATGGTGGGTGTGATGATGATGTCTGGGGCAAGGGCAATTGATTGGGAGGATCCAGCGGCTGCGATCGCGGCATTCCTAACCATCATTATGATGCCCCTGGCTTACTCCATTGCCGAAGGTCTGGCCATGGGCCTAATCGCCTATCCCTTAGTCAAAGCATTCCAGGGCAAAGCAAGAGAAACCACCATCGGCATGTGGATCCTAGCCGCAATCTTTATTCTCCGCTACATCTTTGTAGCCGGCGGTTAAGGGAAAGATCCATTTAAGGTCAGTCCCCCCTTCTCCCCCCAGGGAGTAAGGGGTTGGGGGATGAGGGCTAATCTTACGGTCAGATAGCCTGATCGTTGCTGATCGCCGACAGGGCCTATACGATCAATAAATCCCACAAATCAGCAACGACAAATCTAAAGGACTTCTCCTTATGCGCGGTTGGCAGATGGTCATTTCCGGAATACTTGCCCTCACCTGTGGCTTCAGCACCGTCAGCTGCACCACCACAGCCATTGAAGCAACTGAGTCCCGCATTACCTTCGAAGGCGATACACCAGCCTGGGCCGATTCCGCCAGCTCTGTGATGACAGAACTAGAACAGTGGCGTGGCCTCAGCTTTAAGGAAAATTTAGTCGTTACCTTTCAGCCCCAGAACGATCCGGGGCTCAATGGCTGGTATAACTCCGAAACCAAACAGCTCGTTGTCACCACATCAGGCTCTGATGAGCTGGGGCGTGGCGTCATGCTCCACGAGATGTTTCATGCCCTGCAGGATCAGCACTTTGACCTCTACAATCTACATCTGCAAAGCCAGGACAACTCTGACTACGATCAGGCTGTCACTGCCGTCATTGAAGGCGAAGCGATGCTGGCCGTCAGCGAGCTGCTGAACTATGACTTCCTTGCCCACGCTAAACTGCCCCCCGAAGGTCCCATTAATGACCGGCTCTTTGAGAATATTTTTCTTTATGGCGCTGGTCTCAAATTTATTAAGGCTGTGCGCGATCAAGGGGGCTGGGAAGCAGTAGATGCAGTCTTTGCTGATCCCCCCCAGGCGACTACGCTGATTTTGAATCCACAACGCTATTTGGCCGGAGAGCGGACGGTTGAACCAACGGAAATTCCTCTGGAAACAGGTGAAACTCTAGATAGCAAGACTATCCGTGGTGAATATGCCATACGTCTCATGCTGGCCCAACGGCCTGAAACACGTCATCTGGTAGACAGTATGGACAACAGCTATGTGACAGACACGCTGGGAGTGCTTACGAACAGCGAGGGTGATAGGGTCCATCGCTGGGTGATTGAACTCAATGGTCAGGAGACTTCTGAGGCATTAGCCCAAGGCGTCAAGACTGCGTTAGCCGGAGAGCTAGGAGAAGAGCCTTTGATGGAGTTGTTGCCGAATGGTAATCTGAGATATCTCTTAGAGACGAAGATTGCACAAGCCTTGCCAGTTCCTCGTTAGGGCTGCATCAATATACAGCACCCTTTAACTCTAATAGGGTGCGCCCTTCAAGATATCGGCAAATTATCAGTACCTGTAGGGATAGCAGTGCATCCCTACAGGGTCATGTCTAATACGGTCCAAACATAAAATTAGTGGGTTCCGTCGGCTCCCTGCTGTAGTAAAAGTCTTTTAGGGCCAAGATTTATTGCTGGTAAAGCACCAGGACGAGATTTATAACACCCGATATGCCCCAGTCCCCGCATCAAACGTCAAGCCACGTTCTGCTTTTTGACCCGTAAATGCCCGCGCAAAAATCTCTTTAATTCTCTCATTCTGTAGCGCGCTATCATCCGTAAAATAATTATGATGCGCAACAATATTCGCCGCATCGGTAAAATCTAAATACGTTGCATTGCGTGCTGTCAAATTTCGGGGCCAATGACCCAAACGTGCTTTTTGTTCATCCCCAGCCAACGCCTTAGACGCCAACAGAGCCGCATCATCTTCATTAATGGTGATAAACAATCTATTGCGAAAACGCACCCGATTGACCCAGTCGGCATGGCCTTCATTGTTCACATCAGCAGCCAGCATCACAATGTTGTCAAATAACAGAGTCTCTCCCTGATAAATCGATGATGACAACAACCGCTTAAACAGATAATTACCCATGCTGTGCAGCGCCAGGCTAAACTTGCGTTTACAAGCCTGCTCTGCATATTTCTTGAAGTAATCTGCCAGCTTCTCAAAGCATCGGTCCAATGCTCCAATGGACAAGGCTGCATCGCGCTTATCATCCTGATAGCTAGATAGCCCCTCAAGGGTTCCCCCCCCGTTAGACGGCCAGGTAAACATGATGACCTCAAGGTTATACCGTTGCTCAATGGCATAGGCACTCTCTAATGCATCACCAAAGTCTGTATTGAATCCATGGACAAAAAAGAGTGCACTGGTATGATTTTGGCGCATCCGCTGCTGTGCCTTTAAAAAGGCAGCTTCGCTAGCCCACATGTCTTCACCGTTATACGTAGTACGGTCATCCAAAATATTGACCTGCCAACTACCACCAACCTTTTGCGCCTCCGCCAGCCGTAGTTCATTAGGCCCCTTCTGGTTAAATCTAGGCCCAAATCGTTCTTCTGGGTTGGCATCTGGCTGTAGATTTCGATTGGTCACTACGTACATTAGGCAATCTCCTGAATGCTCACGCTGATTCTACGCGGATCTCCACAGGCATCACCCCATTCTCCGGATGAAGCATCAGAGCGTAATGATCTGTATAGGGTGGAAAGTTGGGATAATTGCGATCGCAGTTACCGATACGCTATAGCCAGAGTACTCGTAATACTCCATTGTCAGCATTCATTTAGCCTTATGGGCAGATCTGCTTGACCCACCTATTATTATTCCTGCCACGCTATAGCCAAGCTGATCGCTTAAACTCGCTGCAAATATTGATAATCTTCATTTTTTAAGCAGTCTAATAGCTCAATCAGCTTCTTCAGGCGATAAACCAACTCTGATTGCAAACTTCCTTCCTCTAACTGCAGCAGAACCTGCTTACTATGAAGGACAACAGACTCTGTGAAAAACTCTACAAAGGTTTTTCGTGTTGATGGAGCTAGCTGCACAAGTGGCAACGTAAGTTGTTCACCATTGATAGATAGATCCGTAGCAGTTTCCTCACCAATACGAGCAAAATCAGTGCGTGCAAGCCATAGTAAAAACGTATCGGCCACCTCTACCCGACACATCGGCTGCTTATCGTCACTAAAAAATTCGATATCTAACATGGCCTATAACGCTATCTGCCTTGAGTATGCCGCAACTAGACAAGCAACGTATGATGGCAAGAAAACACTTTTTATAGTCAGTGTTCTAACAATAGAACATTTTTGTCATTGATGCCGCTACTTCTTACTAAAGTTAGGACCCTCCTCAGGACTCACCATGGGACTTTATTCAGGTTGAGACGTTATCCAGGTATTAGACACCACCAATATTAAATAAAAGCGATCGCAGCCTGGAAATACCGGGTCGATAGACAGCAGGATACTCTCTGGACAATCATGCCTTGCGCTACTCCTAATATAGCGAGGACCATCAGACAGGGGGGCCCTATAGTTTTGAAATTCCCTTTAAAAGCATAAAGCGCTCCTCAATTGAGGAGCGCTTTACAGGCTAAATCAAATTAGCAAGTCGCAACTAGATCACGACGACTACGCGTTGATGGAAGGAGCAACCATAGCAACAGGAGCCGCTTCACCAGCCGCCAAGTCTAGAGGGAAGTTGTGAGCATTACGCTCGTGCATTACTTCCATACCTAGGTTGGCACGGTTGATCACGTCAGCCCAAGTGCTGACGACACGACCCTGAGAGTCGATGATGGACTGGTTGAAGTTGAATCCGTTCAGGTTGAACGCCATCGTGGAGATACCTAGGGCAGTGAACCAGATACCGATGACGGGCCAAGCACCCAAGAAGAAGTGCAAGGAACGGCTGTTGTTGAAGGAAGCATACTGGAAGATCAAACGACCGAAGTAGCCGTGGGCTGCAACGATGTTGTACGTCTCTTCTTCCTGACCAAACTTGTATCCATAGTTCTGGGACTCAGTCTCAGTGGTCTCACGAACCAAGGAGGACGTTACCAGAGAACCATGCATTGCGGAGAACAAAGACCCGCCGAAGACACCCGCCACACCGAGCATGTGGAAGGGGTGCATCAGGATGTTGTGCTCAGCTTGGAAAACAAGCATGAAGTTGAAGGTACCGGAAATACCCAGAGGCATACCATCCGAGAACGAACCCTGACCGATGGGGTAGATCAAGAACACTGCAGATGCGGCTGCTACAGGAGCAGAGTAAGCAACACAGATCCAAGGACGCATTCCCAAGCGGTAGGACAGTTCCCACTCACGACCCATGTAGCAGAAGACGCCAATGAGGAAGTGGAAAATGACCAGCTGGTAAGGGCCACCGTTATACAACCACTCATCTAGAGAAGCAGCTTCCCAGATGGGGTAGAAGTGTAGACCGATAGCGTTGGAAGAAGGAATAACCGCACCGGAAACGATGTTGTTACCCAGAATCAAAGACCCAGCAACGGGCTCACGGATACCGTCGATGTCAACGGGAGGAGCCGCGATGAAGGCGATGACGAAACAAGTCGTGGCAGCGAGTAGTGTGGGGATCATCAGCACACCAAACCAACCTACATAGAGGCGGTTCTCAGTGCTAGTAACCCACTCACAAAACTGATCCCACAGATTAGCGCTAGAGCGCTGCTGTAGAGTAGTTGTCATGATAAATTATTGCGTTTTGAAGGTACGGATATGTATGGCTCACAAGGGATAAATAAGATTCCTTGCTTGCTTGTATACAAATGTAACGCATGTTTTTAATTTTCGCAATACACCTTAACAGTTGCTTTCGTTTTCACGTTGCCCTTGTCTGAGGTCACGAATATCAGGCAGGGCTAGAGGTTTTACCGAAGGCCAATGCTGGCTATCAAGACAGTCAAACACTTCAATCATGAGCAGTGTTATGGAGGCTCTCATGATTACGGCTCAGCCATGTCCAGTTCCAAAGCTATAACGTCAACGCTTAGAACTCAAAATAGATATAAGGAACGACCTGATCAGGGGCTAGCAACCAAGCCAAGTAAAACCCTGCTGGAATTAACATGAGTTTAAGGGGCCAACTAATCTGTAGTTTAAGCCGATATTTAAAGCCGTGAAGCAAGGCCATGATACCGGTCACACCAAGCAGAATTAGAATCACCCCACTCCGGCTGAAACCTAAGGATTCTAAGTAGACTTTTTGGGCAAACTGGACATCGCCTGCTTGACTCAGAAAGCGATTGGCCACCAGTCCGACATCCGCCAGATTTGGCAAACGGAAGGGTACCCAGCTCAAAAATACGAACAATTGAGTCATGGCCCAAGCTGCCATCACACCCAGCCAGCTACCCCAAAATGCCTTCAGCCTCGGACGTGTATCCGCCAGTGTCTGATTAAGTCGATGAATCACCAGGGCCATGCCGTGAAGCCCCCCCCAAACCAAAAAGCCCCACTGATCACCGTGCCAAATACCAGCCACCAGCATCACAAACAACAGATTCAGGCAGGTTCTCATTAACCCTTTCCGGGAGCCCCCCAGGGGGAAGTAAAGATAGTTACGTAGCCAGTCGCCCAGGGTAATGTGCCAACGCCGCCAAAATTCAGCAATGCTGGTGGTGAAGTAAGGGAAGTCAAAGTTTTGCGGTAGCTGAATGCCAAATAACAGTGCGCTGCCTCGGGCAATATCAACATAACCACTAAAGTCGAGATAAAGCTGTAGACCATAGGCAAAAATCGCTAGCCAGATATCTCCACTACCGGCTCGTTCTAGATTGTCAAAACTTAGGTTGACTAAAAGGCCAATGCGGTCAGCCAGCAGCATTTTTTTTGCCGCACCTGAAGCAATCAGCCAACCTGCTTCTACCCCTTGCTCCAGGTTAGGTAAACGGGGCTGTTTTAGTTGGCTAATGTAGCCCTGAAATCGAGTAATTGGGCCAGCAATCAGCTTTGGGAAAAACAGTTTGTAGGAAGCAAACTCAATGAAGTGACTGGCTGCAGGAGCACCACGGTAGATATCTACCAGATAAGCAATGGACTCAAAACAAAAGAAACTCAAACCCAGGGGCATCAACAGCTGCAAACTGGGGTTGCTGGTTGCCACCATCGGGAAAAAATATTTAAACCCCAGCAAAAGCAATACATTCAGACTAATGCCAACCCACAGCAATATCAATCGTTTGCGGTCCCAGTCCTGTTGAGCAAAGTGCCACTCTTCATTGGGAATGCGCCAATCGAGGGGGGCACTGAGACGCCGACCAATCAGATAGTTGGTCAATACCAGCCCTAGCAGCAGCGGCACATATTGGACTTGCAGTGAGGAATAAAATATCAAGCTAGCCAGCAGCAGCAGCCATAGCTTGAGGCCACGACCAGGCAACAACCAGTAAATCAAACTAGTGCCAAGGATCAGTAAACCGTAGGTAATAGATGGCAGGGTCATCGTGGCAAGGAGGGATTGATTAGTAGAGCGTTACTCAGCTTCAGCAGGCAACTTCAGCTTCAGCCAGGGAATCATGGGATCTTGGGCTATGCGGTTGGAGAGCTGATAGGCACCAAAGCGGTTTAAATGGCTAGGGTCAGAAAAATAGTCATAGCGCTGAGGCCATAGCTGGCCTAGATCGCGATATAGCAATCCTGATTCTTGGGCGGCAATCTGCAGCATGTAGCGTTGAAAGCGGCCTTCCACTTCTAAACGAGCAGGATCAAGATACTCGTCCGTCAAGGGTGTGTTGACAAAGACAATATCCACCCCCTTGGACCGGGTGTATGCAACGAGCTGTCGCAGGGCATTCACCTGGGGACCTTCCATTTGAAAAGCCTTGTAGTCACCATCGTAGGTACCTGCCACCCGTGGATGAGCTAAATAATAGGTGGCCGGATTAAACTGAATGGCTAAAGGCAAAAAGCCGTCCACATCAATTAAGTCGGTCTCAGTGGGGTTAACGGCAGCCGGTTGTCCTAGGTTCTTAGGGTTGATTTGATTAACGCCAGCAATCTTTTGCAACTGAGTACGTTCTCCGTAGGCCGAAGATATGCGGCCCAGGGCATCGCTTAATTGCTCATCGGTGCGGGCATAAAAGCGGTTTAGACGCTGTGCGGGATTTAGGCTTGGACCAGCGGCTTCACCATTATTTTCAGGAAACAACTCACCAGCGATCAGCTGCTGATATCCTTCTGAAGTTGCGATCGCATTAAATGTCACATCCACCCGTGAGCTATTAAACGCTCGTGCTCCATCGGCCCAAATAATTAGCTTTGGTAGGGGATAGTTGGACAGCAACTGCCGGATCACTAAATCAGCAATCTGAGCCGTGGCCCCATTCACTCCAAAGTTAAATATGCTGACATCGTCATGGCCCAGGGTCCCTAAGGCTCGCTTCAACGCTGACGGATCCACCCCTCGCAGGGCACGGGAGCTGCCAAAAATCAGTACATCCGGCGGCCCTTCTTTAGCCACACGCCAGTCATATAGGGCTAACTTTTCATTTAGCTGTTGGCTCGTAAATGAAGGAAAGGGAGACGATTCCAGGACTTCAGTCATGGAAACCGTTGTTTGGAGAGGGCTACCTAACAAGTCGCTATCATTGATGGCCGAACTGGCAAATCCTGGCAGCTCATCGTTCAAACTGATCGAGGCATCGCCATCCTTTTGACCCCAATTCAGCTGAGCCAGTTCTTCTTCAAAAGTGGAGAGCGGCTTCCGTTCAGGCGTTTTTGCCGTCGTCGTTTGCTGGGCTTGGAGGGCTAGCGACCGCGCCTTAAATAACTGACCGGCGATCCAATCTGCTTGAAATGCCAGCAATAATCCCAAGGTGGCCCAGGCTAGGGCAATGCCTCGTCTGCTGGGTAAGTGCGCGCCGACCAACGGTTCTTCAGGATTATTGGCAGCGGAGGCAAACAATTGAGTTTTAATCAGTAGCGATCGCAGGTGCTCAAGGGTGCGATTGGGCCAATTTTGCTCCGCAGCATCCCCATCCGCCGTCTCATCTTGCTGAATTAGATCTCCTAAATATGCATCAGAAGCGGCAAATTCGGGAACCGCTTCTGGCACCAAACGCTTCTTGGGCTGACGATCAAATCCATAGTTCCAGTCTGGGCGCTTTTGCCCCGCGCGGCGACCATAGATGCGGATACCCACCAGTCCTTTAATTGGATGCTGACGGAGATACTGCTTGAGTTGGGGCACCACCTGACGCTGTAACGGACATGTGGGCGCATCGATCATAATGTGTAGCCGTCGTTCCCGTCGCAGCAACTGCACTCGGATGCCGCCCGTCGATAGCTGTTCGTCTAAATCGGGATTGAGCTGTTTGGTCAGACAGTAGGCAATGGCTGGTAAGTCACCTTGTCGCGCTAGCTCCTGAGTGGAAACAGCCAGATCTGCATGTTCGCTGGCTGGCAAGTCCAGGCACTTAAGCCATACTGGATTCACACTGTCCAGATTTGGTCCATAAACGATGGCCCGACCGACTCCCTGGGGAGCAAGCTGCTCCAACAGAGGTGCGATCGCATCCATAATCTCCGTTTCAGAGCCCTCTTCAGAGGAGGAAGCCTCTCCACTGCTGGCAACGGTTTGCCCCACTGCCAACGGTTGACACACCAGATGCAGCGTAGAATCCTTAACCTCGGGCAGCACACTCACATCCAGGGGAGCCAGCGCCTGATTTAGCAGGCGAGTAATGGATTCCGTATCACCCCAGCGACTCCATTCCTTTAGAATTTCCTCATCCGGCGTCAGATCCACCCGCAGTCGCCAGTCGGGGGTATCTTCCCCCAACACCTGCACCGAAATCACAGCATCCTGAAACTGGGTCAGTTTTAGATCCCGTAACCGCTGGGCCGTAGGTTCAGCAATCATGGCCGGGTCAGGACTGTAGGCGGCTCGACACAAAATCCACAGCCGGTTGATTAAATCTCGGCGGGGGTCAGCGGCCACCGCATGGGCCGTAATCACACCCTGGGCCCGTTTCGCCTTACCGGGTAAAGCATTAACCACCACATCTACCCCTACATCCAGGGCGCTCAGGGTTTGACTAAGGTAGCGTGCGATCGCATCCGGATCACCCTTACGGGCCAGGCTAGCATTGGAAAGTACAATGGCGGAGGTGGCGTCATCCAAGTACCCAATACCCGAAGTTAGATGGGCGGTTGAGCGCTTCATTTCCTCAAGATCAGCACTGGTTTCCACCAGCTGCTCTAAATGGCGCTCTAGACGATTTAGATAAATGGGTGTTGACCAATCGGGTTTTTGTTCTTCAGAACGGCCACTATAAAAATAGAGTTGGTAAATTTGAGGGAAATCTTTGAGTAGCTCGGCTTTACGGTCTGGATCGAGTAGCGATCTCACCAGTCGCAATAGAACATACTCTCGATCTAGGCCTTTAGCAGATTGGGCATAAACATGCAGGATATTGCCCCTCAGCTTCATCTTCAAGCTACAGTCAGAATTATTGACCACATCTTCAAGCCAGGGCAGTAACACCGTGGGGTCCAATGTTGGTGGTTGATCAGATTTTACGTGACTGAACATAGCCCCTTAGATCCCCTAACAGCTCGACGACCAAAACGCTTCGACCGCAAAAATGTAATTTCCCAAGCAGGTTTAGTCAAGTAGCAACTCCAAGTTGCACCTTAGGGATAGCACAGATACGGGAAAAACTAACCTCATGAATCCAGTCTTTAGTAACTCCCATCGGGTCAACCCTCGTTCTCCGTCAAAGTCGTCCATAGACACATACGCTACGAACAGTAACTTTGAACTATGGATCTTGATACAGTTCGCAATATTACAAGCAGAACAGCATCTAGAATTAGCAGCACCTGCTAGGTTGTAGATAGGCCTTTCCCTAAGGAAAGATTTAGATAAACCGCTAACACCCATGTGCCAGCATCGGCCATCTTATTCCCTAAAGTTGCTATACGTTTACTACGAGCCTCTTACTTATGCAACCTTTTCGTGAAAAATACACGCCAAAAACAGCCACCCCCCTGCCGTTGCCGTTGGTTAGTAATCCTCAAATTGCCCTAGCTCTGGCGACTTTACCCTTTTTAGCCTTCCTGATCATGGGCCGCACGTTAACCTACTGGCTCATGCAGTTTGGGATGGCCAGTGAAGAGATATTTCGCGGCATTCAGCTACCGGTACTAGATGCCGACCCCCACAGACCTTTATAAACATTTTGTCGATCATCCGAGCAGAAGATGCTTTGGAACGTCCGAAAGCCTCTACAATTTTCTCGGAGATGTGACCATGGGTTATCTCTGTCTCTCAGCCGTTACTGCAGACGTTGAATGAGTCCAACTGTTTCCTACCAAGATGATATGGCCCTTCAGAAATCCGAGAGCCTTTCTGTTCTAGAAGAGGCATCCGAAGCGTTTCTAAGGCACCGACTAACCACGGTTGAAAGCATCTGGGAATCAGTATTAGAGGCTGAATGCGGTGCAGACCTGGTCAGTTTACTCAAACATATTCGCCGCATGTGTACTCCAGATGGTCAGGCTGATCCGGCCCTGGATAATGCCAATGCTCTACAGCTGATCGAACAGCTAAGCCTGGAAGACGCTATTCGTATGGCTCGGGCCTTTGCTCTTTACTTCCAGCTGATCAACATTGTTGAGCAACACTATGAACAGCAGGATCAGCGGAAGCATTACCGGACCTTTGTAGATGGCATCGGTAATGGTTCCAGTCGTAATTCCCAAAATCCTACTGAAAACAACGATACGTTCTTACAAAACTTAGTCAGTACCGACATCGGCAAAGGTGCCCCAAAGCAGCAAGGCACAGGCACGTTCCACTGGCTGTTTCCTCTTCTTAACCAGCTAAATGTTCCCCCTAGACATATTCAACAACTGATCAATCAGCTGGATGTGCGTTTGGTATTTACGGCTCACCCCACTGAAATTGTTCGTCATACCATTCGTGATAAACAGCGGCGTATTTCAAATATATTCCGCCGTTTGGATTTGGCTGAAGAACAGGCTGGCATCCGTGAACAAACATCATCCTGGGAAATAACTCAGCTACAGGAAGAACTGACGGAAGAGATTCGACTGTGGTGGCGAACAGATGAATTGCACCAGTTTAAGCCATCGGTTTTAGATGAGGTGGACTTCACCCTGCACTACTTTGATGTTGTGCTGTTTGATGCCATCCCTGAACTATACCAGCGGTTTAATCGAGCCCTAACCAAGACATTTCCAGGCCTGAAACCGCCACGCCATCGGTTCTGTCGCTTTGGCTCCTGGGTAGGTAGCGATCGCGATGGCAACCCCTCAGTCACCCCCCAAGTCACCTGGAAAACAGCCTGTTACCAACGCAACTTAGTGTTGGATAAATACATGGCGTCCATCCAAAAACTTACAGGTTTACTAAGCCCATCACTCCATTGGAGCGAAGTATTGCCCGACCTGCTGGAGTCCTTAGAGCAGGATCGCTTGCAAATGCCCGATGTCTATGAGGAATTTGCAATTCGCTATCGCCAGGAGCCCTATCGACTCAAGCTGGCCTACGTTGAAAAACGCTTAGCAAACACCCATGTACGTAGCAAAAAGCTTTACAACGGCGATTATCTACAGGAAGAAGACGTAGTTGTCTCTCCAGGCACCTTATATGAATCTGGAGAAGCATTTTTAGCAGAGCTGAAACTCATCCATAAGAGCTTGAAAGATACGGGTCTCGTATGTCGAGAATTGGATATGTTACTGAGTCAGGTGGAAATCTACGGCTTCAGTTTGGCTCAACTGGATATGCGCCAAGAAAGCACCCGCCACTCGGACACAATTCACGAAATTACCGAGTACTTGCAACTGCCCAAGCTCTACAATGACCTTTCTGAAACTGAAAAAGTTGAGTGGTTGACCGCAGAACTCAGTACGCGACGTCCACTAATCCCCACCGAGCTGCCAATTTCAGAAAAGGCAAGAGAAACCATTGCCACCTTCCATATGGTGCGCAAACTACACCAGGAGTTTGGCCAGGACATCTGTCGCAGCTACGTGATTAGCATGAGCGACCATGCCAGCGATATTTTGGAAGTCTTGCTGCTCGGTAAAGAAGCAGGACTATACGACCCAGCCACCGGTGTCGGCAATCTGCACATTGTTCCATTATTTGAGACCGTAGCCGACCTGCGCCGTTCCACAGCGGTTATGGAAGAGCTGTTTGAACTTCCCCTGTACCTATCGATGTTGCAAGGAGGCTACACAGCAGACAACTCCTCAGAAGTGGCTTTGCAAGAAGTCATGCTGGGCTATTCTGACAGCAATAAAGACTCTGGTTTCCTCAGTAGCAATTGGGAAATCCATAAAGCGCAACAGTCTTTGCAGAAAGTTACTGAGAAGTACGGGGTTTCCCTCAGAATTTTCCACGGTCGCGGTGGCTCAGTGGGCCGTGGTGGCGGCCCGGCCTATGAAGCAATTTTGGCTCAGCCTGGCCGTAGTATTAATGGCCGTATCAAAATTACAGAGCAAGGAGAGGTTTTAGCGTCGAAATATAACCTTAAGGATTTAGCCCTGTATAACCTGGAAACAGTCACTACTGCTGTGGTGCAGGCCAGTCTGTTGAGCAATAGCTTCGATGAAATTGCCCCTTGGCAAGAAATTATGGAAAAGCTGGCCGTACGCTCCAGACAGCACTATCGCGCCCTGATCTACGAAGATGCTGAGCTGGTGGAATTTTTCCACCATGTCACCCCGATTCAAGAAATTAGCCAGCTGCAAATTAGTTCTCGTCCATCTCGTCGTGGCGGCAAAAAGGATTTACCCAGCCTAAGGGCGATTCCCTGGGTATTTAGCTGGACCCAGGCTCGCTTCCTATTGCCCTCCTGGTATGGCGTTGGCACAGCTCTAGAGGAGTTCATTGGCGAGGCTCCCGAAGAGAATATCAAATTGTTGCGCTCGTTCTACACCAAATGGCCTTTCTTCAAAATGGCTATTTCCAAGGTGGAAATGACCCTGGCCAAGGTAGACCTACAAATTGCCCAGCATTATGTCAATGAACTGGGTGCAGGGGAACGGCAAGATAGCTTCCAAGCCGTATTTGATCAGATTGCTCAAGAGTTTTACCTGACCACCCAAATGGTCTTACAGGTCACTGATAATCAGGCTTTGTTAGACGGCGATCCTAACCTACAGCGTTCAGTCCAGCTGCGCAACGGTACCATTGTTCCCCTCGGGTTCCTACAGGTTTCACTCCTGAAGCGTCTGCGACAGCACCGTGACGCTGCGGCTCTGGCAACCGGTGTCATTCAGTCACGCTACAGTCGAGGTGAGCTGCTACGTGGAGCAATGTTAACCATTAATGGCATCGCAGCTGGCATGCGGAATACGGGCTAAGTCAAAAAAAACTTTGACATTTTCCCAGCAACGGGTTAACTTTGTGGCGCTCTCATATTTTGTCTGTAGGCATAATCCTGCTAATTACAGGTTAGACCCTGTTTTGGGCTAGCCAGGCGCAGTCTTCAAAAAGCAGTCTTCAGAAATTGTTAGGGACATTGTTTAAGGAGTGAGTAACGATGATCAGCCTGCTTAAAACTATGCTGGGGCGTTTGGGTTTAGCTACTGTGGTCACAGCAGCACTGTTGGCTGCGTTGGATGTAAAACCGGTTCAGGCTCAAGCAGCCTATGGTAGCTATGTGGGTGCTGGCGGTACCCTAGGCTTAAACGATGATGACGACGGCGATGGTGATGGCTTGGGGCTGGTTATTTCGGGGCGCTATAAGCTGTTAGCAGTTCCGATTTCTCTTCGAGCTCAAGCGTTTTTGCTAAATGGCGATCTGGCGCTGGTGCCAACGGTGTCCTACGATTTTCCAGTGAGTTTTCAAACCGATGTATATTTGGGTGCAGGGGTATCCATACCCACTGGCGATGATGCATCACCGGTAGGAGATGAAACAGCCTTTGTATTGCAGCCGGGTATAGACTTTGCAGTGCCTGGCAGTAATCTTGTTGTCTTTGGTAATGCGATTTTCGCCTTTGATGCCTTTGATGATGGCGGTGGAACAGCTACAGCCGTTCAAGCTGGTGTGGGTTGGAATTTTGGCAACTAGCAGCTATCGAAATATAGCTAAGCGCCTGGTACTTCGTTAGATATCTGAAGGCAGGGAGGAATACCCAAATAGCGAGCAGCGTGCTGTGTAGGCAAAGCTGCTCGTTGTTGTTTAGAGACATTTTTTCGTAGAACGCATGTATTAAAATACGATTCTCAAGCTAGGATGGGCAGTGGCCACCCACGTCAATCCTGGCATGAACAACGAAACGCCTTTAGGTTCAGTTATTCAAGGCTCCCTGAGTCAGGGGCTGGAAGTGCGTCTCCATGCTGATGTGAGTGTGGAGGATATGCGGGTGGGCAAGTTTTTAGTGGTGCAGGGGGTGCGATCTCGATTTTTCTGCATGCTCACTGACGTCTCCCTGGGCACCGCCAGTCAACGCATCCTGGCCAACCCCCCCCACCCTACCGAACTGTTCCTACAAGAAGTCCTCGCAGGTGGCGGCACCTACGGCACCATTGACCTGGCCCCCATGTTGATGTTCACTCCAGAAGACGATGGAGATACGGTGGACAACACCCAACTGTTGCCCGTTAAAACCATTCCAGGACACTTTAGCCAGGCTTACGATGCCAGCGAACGAGACTTTCGCTCTGTCTTTGGCTGGGAAGATGATCCCCATCGACGCAATTTTGCCATTGGTCAACCCATCGATATGGATGTGCCCATCTGTATCGATCTAAATCGCTTTGTAGAGCGCAGTAACGGCATTTTTGGCAAATCAGGTACTGGCAAGTCTTTTCTCACCCGACTATTGCTCTCAGGCATTATCAAACAGCGCGCTGCTGTCAATCTCATTTTTGATATGCACTCGGAATATGGTTGGGAAGCTGTTAGTGAGGGGGCTAACTTCAGCACCGTCAAGGGGCTGCGCCAACTGTTTCCAGGGCATGTGCAAATCTTTACTCTAGACCCAGAAGCGACAAAACGACGAGGTGTGCGCGACGCTCAGGAACTCTACATCAGCTTTGACCAGATTGATGTGGAAGATTTAGCTCTAATTGGCCGTGAGCTGAATTTATCAGAAGCCAGTTTAGAAAATGCCATTATTCTGCGTAACGAGTTTGGCAAGTCTTGGATTAACCGCTTACTCACCATGAGTAACGAAGAGATTCAGGAATTTTGCGAAGTCAAAATGGGTAGCAAATCATCAATCATGGCGCTACAGCGAAAGCTGACACGGCTGACCGAGCTGAAATATATCCGCAACACCTGCCCCCACAACTATGTAAAACAGATTTTGGATACCCTGGATGCTGGCAAACAAGTGGTTGTAGAGTTTGGCTCCCAGTCCAATATGCTCTCTTACATGTTGGCCACTAATGTGATTGCTCGCCGCATTCACGCTAGCTACGTGCGCAAAGCCGAGCGCTTTTTACAAACTAAAAACCCCAGCGATCGCCCCACTCAGTTGGTTATCACCATTGAAGAAGCCCATCGATTCCTCGACCCAGCCACTGCTAAACAAACTATCTTTGGCACCATTGCCCGAGAGATGAGGAAGTACTTTGTCACTTTGTTAGTGGTCGATCAGCGTCCGTCTGGCATCGACAACGAGGTAATGTCACAAATTGGTACTCGCATCACCGCACTGCTCAACGATGAGAAAGACATTGACGCCATTTTTACCGGTGTTTCCGGTGGTCAGAATCTCCGATCAGTGCTGGCCAAACTCGACTCTAAACAGCAAGCTCTCCTATTAGGTCATGCCGTTCCCATGCCCGTGGTAGTCAGGACACGCCCCTATGATGCCAGTTTCTATGCTGAGATCGGTGCCACGGCCTGGGATGAACTGCCTGATGAGCAAGTCTTTAAAGCTGCTGAAATGGCCAGGGCCGATTTGGGATTTTAGCGTGCAGCGATCGCAACCATAGAAAAATCAACTTTTTATCCATAGACTTTTACCGATCTGTCCAAGTGTTCGGCCAAAAGCATTGGTTTAATTGACTTTAAAAATACCCGACTATTTTAGTCGGGATTGTTTGACGCTGTTTTCAGCACCGTGATACTTTCAAATTAATCTGTCATACATCAATAAGTCCCATGACCCAGGCCATCGACCGTCCACTCACTCAGACACTCCAATCCGCCACATTTACCAATCTCAAGTGCAAAGAGTGCGGTACCACCTATGAGCCCGCAGCTAAGCACGTATGTGAAGAGTGCTTTGGCCCCTTGGAAGTCACCTACGACTACGATGCAATTCGTCGTCAGGTCAGTCGCGAAAGTATTGCAGCAGGTCCTAACTCCATTTGGCGCTACAAAGCATTTTTGCCCGTTGCCAGCGATAACCCCATTGATGTGGGTACTGGTATGACGCCTCTGCTCAAGGCCAATCGTCTGGCTCGTCGCCTGGGTCTAAAAGAGCTTTACATCAAGAACGATGCGGTCAACATGCCCACCCTGAGCTTTAAGGATCGGGTCGTTTCTGTGGCCCTGACCCGCGCCCGTGAGCTTGGCTTCACCACTGTCTCCTGTGCAAGTACGGGTAACCTGGCCAACTCTACTGCGGCCATTGCTGCCCATGCGGGCTTAGACTGCTGCGTATTTATCCCTTCTGATCTTGAGGCTGGCAAGGTACTAGGCACACTGATTTATGACCCCACAGTCATGGCCGTTCATGGCAACTACGACCAGGTCAATCGCCTCTGTTCGGAAGTGGCCAACACTCACGGTTGGGGCTTTGTAAATATCAACCTACGTCCTTACTATTCTGAAGGCTCTAAAACCCTAGGCTTTGAAGTAGCTGAGCAATTGGGTTGGGAACTGCCCGATCATATTGTTGCACCCTTAGCTTCTGGTTCTCTTTATGGCAAGATTTATAAGGGGTTTAATGAGCTAGTGAAAACTGGTTTAGTTGAAGAGAAGCACGTTCGCTTTAGCGGTGCTCAGGCTGAGGGTTGCTCTCCTATTTCCCAAGCCTTCAAAGAAGGTCGTGACTTTATCACCCCTGTTAAGCCCAACACTATCGCTAAGTCCATTGCCATTGGTAATCCTGCTGACGGTATCTACGCCCTAGAGATTGCTAAGAAGACCAACGGCAATATTGAAGATGTTACCGATGCTGAAATCGTTGAAGGGATGAAGCTCCTTGCTGAAACTGAGGGTATCTTTACTGAAACTGCTGGTGGTACAACAATTGCCGTCCTCAAAAAGTTAGCGGAAGCCGGCAAGATTAATTCTGATGAGCGCACCGTTGCTTACATTACTGGTAATGGTCTCAAGACTCAGGAAGCCGTTAGCGGTTCTGCCGGTGAGCCCTTGTTTATCGATCCTAAGCTAGACAGCTTTGAGCGTGCTTGGGAGCGGGCAAATACGCTAAACCGTTTAGATTGGCAGCAAACCCAAGTTTAGACAAGATGCATGTAGGTTTGTTGCATGTAACGCCCCTACATGCAACAAACCATTACACTCCCCTGTTAAACTGATTTCTGTTTTATTTTTTGAGTTGTTGTTTTCATGGCTGTTAAAGTTCTCATTCCCACTCCACTGCAAAAATTCACTAATAACGAAGCCACTGTTGATATCGGTGGAGACAACATTGTTGCCTTATTGGACTCTTTAGAAAGTAAGTTTCCTGGCATTAAAGGTCGTCTGTGTGACGATAGTGGTGAACTGCGTCGCTTCGTTAATTTCTACGTTAACAGCGAAGATATTCGTTTCTTAGATGGCAAAGAAACAGCCCTTAAAGACGGTGACGAAGTAAGTATTGTACCTGCTGTTGCAGGGGGCTAAAAAGCTTCAATCTTAATAATATTGGTAGTGCTACTGGTCTAGAGACGCTAACAATATTTTCGATTTTTACTAGGTGTTGCTTAGGGCGTCGATGACAGAGTGCCCGCAGCACCTTTTTTTATAGAATTTCACCATGAAGCGTTGGCAAAAGATTATCCTGAGCTTGGTTAGTATAGGGGGGGTATTCCTTGCCTATCTCTGTCTAAGGCAACCCCAATGGATATTTCAGATGGTGTCCCAAATCAGACCAGGGGCACTATTTTTTGTCAGTACGGAAGAACCGGTAATTGCCCTGACGATTGATGATGGTCCCCAGGCTGAGACCACTGCAGCAATCTTACAAGTACTAGAGCGCCATGAAGTACAGGCAACATTTTTTATGTTGAGTGATGAACTACCCAGTAATGAAGCACTTCTCCAGGAAATTATTGCAAAGGGGCATGAACTAGGTAATCACATGACGACTGATGAATCCAGCATTCGACTCTCACCAACAGACTTTGAGACAAAGTTTTTGAGGGCTGACCAGACATTGTCCCCCTATGGCAACATCAGTTGGTTTCGTCCTGGTATGGGTTGGTATAATAACCGCATGCTCGATTTCATTGAAAAACAAGGCTATCAATTAGTTTTAGGATCTCTTTTTCCCTACGATACCCACTTACCTTCAATACAGTTTGCTCAATGGTTTGTGTTGAATAATCTTGACCCAGGCGACATATTGGTACTCCATGACGGTCCTAAAAATCGGGGAGAGCGCACAGCTCAGATATTAGATAAACTATTACCCAAAATTCAGCAGCGAGGCTACCGAGTTGTCACTCTAACAGAACTTAAAACCTATGATTAATTAGAAAAGCATTACAGACACAAGGATATTTAAATGACCTTTGGATAAACATAAACTACCTGGGCTAACAAGTTCATGATCTAGAAAATAAGCTAATCTCAGACTTCAATTCGTTCCAGTTAAAGCCCATTAAGCTTGCTTGTAAGTGTTTAAAGATGTTTATCTTCCCCTTTCCTCATAAGTCCTATTTTTTTGAAATGGGACTACTGCTGTAGGGTTGGAAGCAGACACAATGCAGTTTCGACCATTATTTTTAGCCGTATATAATGCTTGATCAGCCCAATCAATTAAAATTTGAGGTGAGTTAGCATGGGTTGGCACAATAGATACTGCACCAATACTAACAGTAACTATAGATTCTGCTACAGATGAAGTATGAGGAATAGATAGTTCATGAAGCCTTTGCTGTACTGATTTACAAACATGCATAACACCTTCAAGATTCGTATTAGGTAAAATTAAAGCAAATTCTTCTCCTCCATAACGGGCTGCTATGTCGGCAGGACGACGGGCACAGGTATGAATTATATTAGCAACTTGACGTAAGCACTTATCCCCATTTAGATGCCCATACGTGTCGTTATAGGCTTTAAAGCAGTCAACATCAATTAAAATAAGCCCTAGTGGTGCTTGCTCTCGACATAGTCTCTTCCACTCGTTCTCAAGTCTTTCATTAAATACACGACGATTAGCAATATTTGTCAGACCATCAAGAGAGGCAAGACGATGAAGTTGCTGATTAGCAAGCTTAAGCTCTTGCAAAAGTAATCTTTCTTTTGCCAATGACTGTTTGAGCTTTTGGTGAGCTAGATGTGCACTAATTGCCTGACGGACACGACCGCGAAGCACAGCCCAGTGAAACGGTTTTGTTACATAATCTACTGCTCCTACCTTATAAGCCTGTTCCACTGACTCAGTATCATTTAAACCCGTAATCATAAGTGTAGGAGGACAATTGTCACCATACACTATATGTAGTGACCGACAACAGTCAAAGCCATTCATGACAGGCATAATGGCATCCATTAAAATAATATCTGGCAATTCTTGTTGACATGCAGATAAAGCAGCTTGACCATCTTCAACAACTACAGTCCGATAACCGTCTTTGTGCAAAATCTCAGAAAGCATAAAATTTGAAACGACATCGTCGTCCACAATTAAAATTAATGGAACATGCTCTGATGAAGGAGCTATATCGAAGACTGTGTCCATATTTTTTGGTGTCACCGTGGTTGCAACCACAGTAATTTTTTTAGATCAAATTAGATAACTTACAATTAAAATTCCCCATCTTAATAAAAACACTGAAAAATGTTCTAGAAAACTAGTATTTTCTAATCAATGAAAGGACATGTCTGATATTGATTTAATTGATATCACAACACAAAATCAATTCATCCACATCTTTTGTTAAGATAGTTTCTATTTTATGATACTCGTCATGTAAGTCTTCCAACAAATTTGTTGCATCATCTATTTTCTTTTCACGTCCCATTTTCTCTAGTCGCGCACACAAGTTAGACAATTCAATTGCACCTAGAGCGTGACTACTTGATTTCAAAGTATGGGCGCTATGTTCTAGGGCAGCAGCATCCTTCTGTATAGCCGCTTGATCCATCTGTTGAATAAGCTCAGGAGACTCACTGATATAGGTGTCAACTAATTGCTTAAAGACGTTTATTTCTCCTCCCATCATAGATATTAAATTACACAGTTGATACCGATCTACAGGTGGTTTTACTGTTTGTATATCCTCGTTTACAAAAGGTGCTTCTATTACATGAGAAAGTATCTGAATATCTTGCTGCTTTTGATCTTTGGCCGTAATCTGTATTGATGCTGGTTGTTCTTTACGGCTCTCTTGAGCTTTGCGAGAGGGCACTCGCTGTAGTGCTGCCACTAGCTCTTCAATCTGAATAGGCTTACTAATATAATCATCCATCCCAGCTTTAAGACAAGCCTCACGATCACCTTGCATAGCATTTGCAGTAACTGCAATAATCCAAGGCCTATTGACAGCAGACCACTGCTCACAAATCTTTTGTGTTGCTGTTAAGCCATCCATATCAGGCATTTGTAAATCCATTAAGATCACATCATAGGATTGGCGCTCCAAAGCATTAATTGCCTCCAATCCATTACCTACAAGATCTGCTCGGTAGCCCATTTTTTTGAGCAATTGTGTCGCCAGTTGTTGATTGACACCATTATCTTCAGCCAGTAAAATTTGCAGCGGATGCTTTTCAGCAAGATGGTGATCAATTGTTGTTACTAATTTTTTAGGCTGTTCAAATTTGACGAACTTACCTACACAAAGTCTAACTAAATTCTCCAACAGTTGAGATTGCTTTATTGGCTTATTTAAGAATGCTACAAAATGCTTCTCAATATCTACTTGAGAGATTTGATACTTCCCTACCGAGGTGAGCATCATCAAAGGCAATGATTTTTGGTCTGGAAGATCATGGATTTCTTGAGCAAGGGTCATCCCATCCATTTCAGGCATTTGCATGTCCAAAATAGCTAAATCAAATACCTCGCCTCTTTCAAAACACTTTAAAGCTTCTGCTCCTGAGCAAGTTGTCCGAGTTAGCATGCCCCAAGACTGGGTTTGCTTTTCTAAAATCTGTCGATTAGTAGCATTATCATCAACAATTAGCAATCGTTTACCAACCAATTGAGATGAAGGCGATATTCTCGTTCGGCTACTTTTTTCTACTGTGGTCTGTAATGTAATCGTGAAAAAGAATGTACTACCTTGATCTGCTTGACTCTCAACCCAAATCTTACCTCCCATCATTTCGGTTAACTGCTTGCAAATAGCTAAGCCCAGACCTGTACCACCATACTTACGTGTAGTAGACGAATCCACCTGACTAAAGGCCTTAAATAACCGTGCTATTCTTTGGGTAGGAATACCAATCCCTGTATCTTTAACTGCAAAGCAGAGACTCTGGTGAGTTTCAGCTAGCGATTGTGATCCTGGCTCAGCTGGTGATGAGGATTTCCAATTAGTCACGGAAATGGAAATCTCTCCTTGGTGTGTGAACTTAACCGCATTTCCTAAAAGATTGACCAAAACCTGACGGAGGCGGGTAACATCTCCCACAAACGTATTAGAAATTGCTGAATCAATATTGAAGGCTAACTCTAATTGTTTTTCAGACGCTTTTGCAGCAATTAGATCAAACGCTTCTTCGATACATGCTCGTAAATCAAATGGATGAGCTTCAAGTTCCAGGTGACCAGATTCAATTTTAGAGAAGTCCAGTATGTCGTTGATCAGCGTTAATAATGCATTACCACTATTACGAACGGTAGTCACAAAATTACGCTGCTCATCTGTTAATGCTGTATCTAGTAAAAGGCTGGTCATACCGATAACGGCATTCATAGGCGTACGAATTTCATGACTCATCGTTGCCAGAAATTCACTTTTAGTCTTAGTAGCTGCCAGCGCATCATCCCTTGCCTTAGCGAGAATAATTGCAGCTTGCTGACGTTCTATTTCTCGTCCAACCCATTGGGCCATAAGTAACAGAAGTTCTTTATCAAGAGCACTAAAGGCTCCGTCCCGCTTTACCTGGCTCGAAAAATTAAGGGTGCCATAAACCTGGCCATCAACCAAGACAGGGGTGCCAAAGTAAGTTTCTAACTTTAAGCTTTGGTAACAGGCACTATTTGCCCAAGATGTGTTGCCTGCCGCAAGAATACAGAGGGTTTTATTACTGGCAATCACATCCTGGCAATAGGTATTCTCAAGATTTAAAAGTACTCCTTGAACAGATTTTCGGTTCGGTAGTCGGGCTAGGTAGACTTCATACTGCTCGTCCTGGATCCTAGATAAAACGCCGATTGGCAAATTAAATTGTTCACAGCCAAAATTGAGTAACTCCTCAATTGTTTGACTAAAATCTACTTTAGGGGATGCCGTTACTTCATAAAGAGCACGAATTGCGGCTTCGCTTTTAACTAAAAGTTGTTCAACTCGCTGGCGCTCTAGCAATTCCGCTTGTAGATGTTCGTTAACGTTACTTAACTCAACCGTTCGCTGCTCAACTAATGATTCCAGCTGTTCTCGATATTTTTCAAGCTCTGTTTCTGCTTGTTTCTTTTCAGTAACGTCACGAATTGCCAGTACGGCACTCATGGAATGCGAATCTTCAAACTGAATGGAGGCCCAAGAAATCTCAAGAATTCGTAACGTGCTATTGTGATCGAAATCGTAAAAATTAGTCCCCTGACATTGTTGTGACAGGGCTAAACTTCCTGGATGCTCAAAAACTGTTAATACCTGATTACCCTGGGATAAGGGTAGTACGTCAATTAGATTTTTACTCAGCAGCATTAGCTGCTTCTTTTGAACTAGTTTTTCAAATAAAGCATTGCACCACTGTATACGTCCCCGCTCATCTGTCCAGACGATAGCATCAGTTACTGCATCTAAAGCCACCTCCATCTTACCCAAGGTTTTACGCAGTGTATGCAACTGGCTTGCTAATGCCTTGGGATCAGCCTCTACAGACATTTAGGGGACCTCTATTTATTCTAAAGTGGGGAAACTCTCTCTATCCTTACTAATTGAGGGGAGTCAGCATGGCTCCAAACAACCAATCATCCTCGATTTTCTCTGCAATGATGTAGTGCTCAGTCATAATTTCCTGTTGACTTTTGGTAATAGTCATTAACTCCAGGGGATGATTCAAAACATTAGCCTTTTCAGATGCTTGAAATCGTGAAAAGGCCAGGTTATGAGAGTCTCTAAAGCTACTAGGAAGAATCATAGTAATCAGTTCTCCTATGACATCATCCTGGGACCATTCTAAAACCCTTTCAAAACAGTCATTAATATAAGTGATTAAACCTTGACTATTGGCAATTACAATCGGTACTTCATTAATTGCTTTAAGTTCTTCAATAGTATGGGGTCTAACGACGGTAGTCATTGTCATTTTCCTTATGTTGACGGTGTTTTGACTTTGCTGTATTTTTGGGTCGAGAGTGCATTAAATAAAATTATCGTTACAAAAATGCTTCATTCAACTCTGATTTTCGGAATCGAGCATGGGTAAGATTGCTCTTCAAAAAATTGGCGTTTTTAAGGTTGGCTCCTGTTAAATCTGCACTGCGTAAATCTGCATGACTCAAGTTCGCCCCCGTTAAATCTGCACCCCGTAGATCTGCTTTATAGAGATTTGCTTGACTGAGATCAGCACCGCAAAGAGTGGCAGCTGTAATATCTGAGCGACTCAAATTGGCTTGATGCAATCTAGCATTCTCTAAACAAATCCCTTCAATAATAGAAATAGATAGGTTAGCGCCGCTTAAATCTATATTACTCAAATCAGACCAGCTGAGAATCACATCGCTCAGGTCAACGTATTGAAAGTCTCTTTTCCCTACCCTATAACCCTCCAATAACTCATGAATAGTTAGTCTTATTTTCATGAAAAGTCAATAAATTATTTGCTATCTTTGATTACTTACATGTGATTTTTGCACCATTACTTCCTGAGTATTGAAGTAGCAAGGGATTTATGACTTTATTTCCCCTCTCCTAACATTGAAGTAAAGCCTATTTGATCAGTTAAATGCATGATCTTATGACAGGGAAAGATTGTAACAAATTTAGGAGTAACTTCTCGGAATACACTGTAGTAAATATTTTCTTTTCCAGGTATTCGACAATTTAACGTCGCCTGCCTACAGATAGCTTTGGGCAAAGGTTTTACGCTTCGAATTTCAAAAGAAATGGGGATGCCTATTGCTAAACGATTCAATTTTGGGAAAACAGAAGACTTTTCGAAAAGACTTTGAATTCTAAGATCTGACAGGGAAAAGCTTAGCTGTCCACCCCAAATTATCCCTCCCTTAGAATGGTAAACCCGTTTGGGTAGAGGGACCCAAGTGGAGAAGATTTTTCGAGGAACTATCTGAGTCTTTGAAGGAATGGCTATTTGAAAACCGCTGCACTTAGCGATCGCAACCTCATTAAAAACCTCTCCTGAGCGAAGAGCATCATACTGCATACATAATTCCTTGGAAAGTAAGTCGATCATTAAAAAGGCAAGTATGCTCTTTGAATATGCGGATTCACTTCAGTTATGAAAATAATTGAATGTACATTATCTACCGAATTTTCATGGAAAGCATACTTCTAGGACTGAAAAATCATCTTCTAGATTGGCTCCACCATTGACATAACAAACTTTATCTAGCAAAGGTTGAAGGTTAGAAGAGTTAGTTCCCTTATACTCTCTTAGCACATCTGCCCAAGCATCTAACCCCCAAATTTCATGGTTGTCTCCCACAGGAATCTCATAGACTCCGTCACTAAAAAGATAAAGGCTACTGCCAACAGGGATTTCAAATTTCCTTACATCAAAAGGAAAGTCAGGTAATAATCCAATAGCAATGCCATCACTATCTAAATAACAGGTCTTATAATCACCACCCTCAGGCATAGCCAATACAGCAGGAGGATGGCCAGCAGAAGCAAATGATAATTCCCGCGTGGAAACGTTATAAACCCCATACCAAAAGGTGAAATAATCTTCACCATTGTCACTAACTTGAAAAACATCATTCAAAGCGAACAAAACCGTTTCAGGCTTGAAAAAATCAGCGCCTTGTAATGTTTGTTTTCGTAAAATATTCAGAATAGAGACTGATAATAGTGCAGATTTTACTCCATGCCCCGCCACATCTAATAGATGGAACATTAGATGTTCATCATCTAACCAGGTATAGTCAAACGCATCACCCCCCAGAGTATTCGACGGTTTATACTGAACATTGACCTGAATACTGGCCTGAATATTCTCCCTTATTTTTTGTGAATCGTCGGTCTTAGGGAGCAAGGCTTCTACATATTCAGCTGCTCGACTCAACTCTAGTCGAAATCGTTCATTACTTTCCCGAACTTCTTTCTCAGCCTGCCAGGCCTTAAGTAAATAACGCACCCGTCCTGATAAAATAGGCATTTGAACAGGTTTAGTCACATAGTCAGTGGCACCAGCTGCAAATGCCTCCTCCACTGATTTTTGGTCCTCTAGCCCAGTCACCATCAGAATTGGAATATATTCTCCCTCAGGGAGTTGACGGATTTTTCGACAACAATCAAATCCGTCCATGCCAGGCATCTTGGCATCTAAGAGGATTAATGCAGGAGAAATTTTCTGATAGAGTTCCAGGCCCTTCTCACCACTATCAGCCTCTATAACTTGGCAACCCACCTTTTGCAACATTGCCTGTAGTAATTTACGCGAAAATAAATCGTCATCTATTAATAGAATTGTAGAAGCACTATTTTCCATCTATATTTGCTGGCCTCACACAAAGCTTGGAATACTCTTATTTGCAGGTTTTGTAGACGCTACTTTAGATATGCCCATGAAATTTAAGAACAAAACAAGACGCGCTATTCTATCTTAGAAATAGTTATAATCACCGATCATATATAGCAAATTCAAAAGCTAACTTAGAAACTGCCCCACTCTGTCTGCTGTGATCAAGTGTAAGTTTATTGCCAGTCTATTGCTCGAGAATTGTAACGAGTTAGCTTATATGATTAATAAAGATGATTTTATAGGCCCCCCAACTATTTGGGTTGTACTTACGGTGGTTGGAGGCATTGTAACGGCGTTAGGGTTAATCATTACTCTGGAGTATGTCAGTAGACGTTTATCTCCCGAAACTAGTTCGATTACTAAAACATCTTTGACCATATCTGCAGGAAAATGCTTAGGGAGAGAGTATATCCATTCTTGATTTCTTATTTAGGAATCAAAATGAATTAGCTAATATTTTATAGTGCATAGACGTTGTATTAACTATCTCTCTGGCTTTAGTTTTTAAACTAACATTTTTGTTCCTGAAGTGCATAACGCTATTCTGGCCTCGCATAAACATAGTTGTTCTCTTTGTTAGAGCATTAATCAACTCATACATTAAGCTAGTTTTAATCTGTATCCTACGTCCATGTAAGTTGCTCCCATAGAAGTGTTAATACTATTATTATCTCGTCATCGATTCTGGATCAAATTTATTGCCTATTGGCTCGTAGGAGTATTTATTTCTCTGTGGATCTCTATTTTCCACGTCTCTCCTGTTGTGGCTCAAAATGGTCCAGAACAATGTGCAGCTATTACACAGCCCCTAACCCCAGAGGAAATGGGTTATGCCCAATCGGCCTGGAACTATTTTGTAGATAATGTTCAAGAATCTAGTGGACTGTCTAATTCTGCTGGTGGGTATCCATCAGGAACATTGTGGGATTTAGGCAATTATTTGGCGGCCATGAATGCGGCCAGATGGATGGGGTTAATTGAACAAGCAGAGTTTGATAGCCGATTAAATAAATTTCTTACCAGCTTAGGAGAGTTGCGTCTATTTGAAGATACGCTACCAAACAAGGTCTATAACAGTGCTACAGGAGAGATGGTAGATTATGGTAACAATCCTTTAGAACGAGGTATTGGTTGGTCAGCCTTAGATATTGGCCGCCTCTTAGCAGCATTTCACATCCTACGTACGTGTCATCCCCAATATTCTGAGTGGATGGCTGGCATTCTTTCCAGCTGGAATATTGCTGCTTCTGTTAGAGATGGCATGCTTTATGGAGCTGCAGTCCTTCCGGACGACAGCACGCTGCTTGTACAGGAAGGGCGCTTAGGATATGAGGAGTATGCAGCCAGAGGTTATGCACTGTGGGGATTTGATGCTCCTCAAGCCATAGCCTATGACCCGTTTGACTTTGTAGATATTTATGGTTTACAAATCCCGCACGATACCAGGGATTTCCAAACAACGAATGCTAACAACTATGTTGTAAGTGAATCCTATATCCTGGATGCGATTGAATTTGGTCTGGAAGGAGATCAAGCGGACTATGCCCGTAGAGTTTTCGAAGCTCAGAAGCGTCGCTTTGAAGATACGGGGCTGTTAACGGCTGTTTCTGAAGACAATATCAATCAGGCACCCTACTTTCTCTATAGTACGGTTTACTCCAATGGTGTGCCCTGGGCCGTTATTACCGAGAATAACGAACTACATCCCGAACTACGTACCTTAAGTGCCAAGTCTGCGTTTGGATGGCGTTACGTCTACCCTGATGACCCCTATGCCCACAAAATTTTCGACCATGTGAAGGATACAACTAACTCCGGTCGGGGTTACTATGCGGGTATTTATGAATCGGGACTATACGATGCTCAGCCCCCTATTAACGATATTTTGACAGGGAATAGTAATGGACTAATTTTGGAGATCCTTTACTACAAAGCTCGAGGTCATGTACCGATGTTGGCGAGCGGCAGTGCACCTGTTTCTGTGCCAACCGTTCCAGCGGGAGAAAATACGGGAGATTTACCACCACCACCTGAAACAGCAAGTAATTCCGAGCCTCCTCCTTCTGAATCAGCACCAGCCGCACCTCCTCCTGAATCAGCACCAGCTGCACCAACTGAAGTAGCCAGTAATCCTGCCCCACCGCCACCGACTGAGTCAGCCGCCCCACCACCGCCAACTTCCCTTGCAGGAATAACGGTTGCGGCTATTGCCCCCGTAGAAAAACCTCGCTCATCAGCGTGTTCATCCGTGGTGTCTCCTTTAAATATTACGGATATGCGCTATGCCAAAACAGCCTGGCAGTATTTTGAAGCTAATCACACCCCTTCAGGGTTAGTGCCTGATCGCAGTGACCTGGATGGTGTAACACTTTGGGGTGTAGGGGACTACCTAGCTTCACTCCATGCGGCTCGAGCTATGGATGTGATTAATGCAAAGAAGTTTGATGAACGGGTTCGGCATTTGCTAGGGGCTCTGCAAGAAATTGAACTGTTTGCGGGAGAACTGCCCCATCGTTCCTATAGCACCCTGACTCTGGAACCCATTGACTATGGTGGTAATTCTCTGCCCCAAGGGAATGGTTGGTCTGGTTTAGACATTGGCCGACTGTTGGCTTCGCTGCATACCCTTAAAACTTGCCATCCTGAATATACTGATGTTGTAGATCAGTTAGCTCTGGACTGGTCTTATCTGCGGGTAGTTAGAAATGGTCGCATTGCTAATGCCCGTTTAGCTCAGGATAATCGAGGACGCGATCGCATCCGAGTTAAACCAGCTGAAATTCTCGGCTATGAAGAATATGCCGCCCGTGCTTTTCAATTGTGGGGATTTGATGCCTCTCGCTCAGCGGTGGGCGGCAATTATGTCACCACTAAACTAGAGGAACAAGCAGTTCCCACCAATCGGTCTCAACCAGAACAACGGCGTCGCAATGAACTGTTAAATACCACCAGTACACCATTTATCTTATACGGTCTAGAATTTGGGTTTGACCCCCAAATCAGTTTTCTAGTAGAAGCCATTTATCAGGCTGAAGCTAGCCGCTATAAACGGACAAGGACATTTAGTGCTTCAGGAACCACATTAGTCAATCAGGCTCCTTATGTGGTGCACAGTACGCTTGTGTCCGATGGTCGTAATTGGGTTGCTGTAGATGATCAAGGTGAAGTCATTCCACACTCTCGTGTGGTTAGCACAGCTGTAGCCTTTGCCTATCACACACTCTTTCCTAATAGTGACTATGGTCGAGAGCTATGGCTAGCAACGCTAGACTTATATAATCAGCAATTAGGCTACTATGAGGGCTTTTACGAGAGCGGTGGTCGCAGAGCCATTGGGTTTACCGGCTCCACTAATAGTCTAATTCTCCAAGCCTTACTCCATAAAAATACTCAACAGCAACCTCTCATCTATCCCCATGACGATATGGACTCTCCGTGGTGGGATGCAATTCGTAATGGAGATGAGCTGGGGCTAGGTCTTCCCGAAAGATCTCAACCAACAATCGAAATAGTGGCTGATGACCAAGGAACATACTGGATTGCAAAGGAGGGAGAAAGCAATATCGCCGCAACCCCCAGAGGTTTGATTGAGGAAGTTGCCTTGGTTGAGGAGAAAAAAAAAAGCTCCTTCACCTCTTGAACCACCTGAGTTAGTTAGCACATCTCTTCCCTTGGATAATGTGGAACAAATGACAGATTCTCTGGATCAATCCGCTGCTCGCCGAGCCTGGACCTATTTTGAGAATAATTGGAATCCTAATACTGGTATGGTCAATGCCGTTGACGACTTGCCTTGGTCTACCTGGTGGGACCAGGGAAGTGCGCTTTTGGGAATCCATGCTGCTCATCAACTGGGGCTTATTTCTGAAACAGAGTTGATTGAAAAACTGTCGATTCTTTTACGTACTCTGGAACGGTTACCCTTACCGGCAACAGCGTTACCGAATAAAGCCTATAGCACTGACACCGCTGCCATGCGGACGTTAAGTAATCAACCTGACTCCAGTGGAGTAAGTGGTTGGTCTGCATTGGATTTGGGCCGATATCTGGTGGCTCTATACACCCTTAAAAGCCATTATCCAGAGTTGCGTGATCTCATCAATACCATCGTAGCTCGCTATGACTTAAGCAAGTCCGTAAAAGACGGTTGGCTATGGGGGAGTGGGGTCGGTCGAAATGGCCTACAGTACTGGCAGGAAGGGCGCTTAGGATACGAACAATATGCAGCCTACGGCTTTAAGCTATGGGGAATAGAAGCTAATAACGCACTCTATAATCCACCTACCCGAACTGTTGCAGTTGATGGTGTAGAGTTGATGGTGGATCAGCGTGATTTTAACTCTTCAGGAGCGAGCAATCATCTCACTAATGATCCTTACCTACTGTGGGGAATGGAAATGGGACTACCTGAAACGATACAACCCCAGCTTGAAAATCTCCTACAGGTTCAAGCAAATCGATATGCTGACACGGGCATACTAACCGCAGTAAACGAAGACGCCCTGGATCGCAAACCCTATTTTCTCTACTACAGTGTTTATGCTGATGGTCAACTCTGGCCAGCAACAGATGTCAAAGGGGAAACTCACCCTAATCTACGTTTTCTAAGTACAAAAGCAGCTTTTGCCTGGAGTAGCCTTTTGCCCAGCAACGACTACTGCCAAACCCTTAGACAAGCAGTGCAAAACCTTGCCGATGAGCAAAAAGGTTATCTATCAGGACGATATGAGCATCCAGACATTGGTCCCAATAAAGCGATCAATGTCAATACTAACGCCATTATCCTTGAAAGTTTGTTATACAAAGCCCAACATGGGCATCCAATTGTGCATAACTCTTAGAAAGTATGAAATCTTCTCATTTTCGAGCTTTTATAGGTTTATTTGCTAGCCTTTTAACAGTCGGTGGCCTGACCGCTTGTGCCAGTGGCACCATTGGTATCGGGAGACAAAAGCCTGATTTTGAAGCAGCAACAACTGACGAAGTCTCCAACAATCTTTGTGGTCAGTTAACCGCCCCTCTAACTGAGCAAGAGAAAGAGTATGCGGCAACAGCCTGGCAGTACTTTATTAATAACCGACAACCAGATACCGGATTTACTAATTCTGCCAACCAGTTTCCCTCTGGCACCCTTTGGGATCAGGGCAATTACTTAATGGCCTTGAATGCAGTTCGATGGATGGGATTAATTGACCAAGGTGAGTTTGATCTACAACTCAATCAATTTTTAACCTCCCTTGGAGAGATACCGTTGGTAGAGGGAGCTCTCCCAAATAAGGTATATAACAGTGCCACTGGAGAAATGGTGGACTATGGAAACAATCCCACCAAAAAGGGATTGGGCTGGTCGGCTCTAGACATTGGTCGTTTTCTCACAGCCCTACATATCATTCGCACATGCCATCCCCAGTATGAGAATTGGATCTCCGGTTTGATGTCAGGTTGGCAACTGCCTCGCTCCATTGAAAATGGGCAACTCTATGGTGCGGTCTTTAAATCTAACGGCAAACTTTTACCAGTACAGGAAGGCCGCCTCGGTTACGAAGAATATGCTGCCCGTGGCTATGAGCTATGGGGATTTGAGGCTCCAAAGGCGTTAGAAACAGAACCAATGAAGCTGGTAGAAGTGAGCGGGGTAAACATCCCTGTAGACCAGCGTAATTTCGACGAAACTAATGCTAATAACTACGTAGTTAGTGAGTCCTACATTCTAGAAGCCATTGAGTTTGGCTGGGATGAAACCTTGACTGAGTATGCAGACACTATACTCACTGCTCAGGAAAATAGATATAAAGAAACAGGATACCTAACCGCAGTATCTGAAGACAATATTGATCAGGCTCCTCATTTTCTCTATAGCACCCTTTATGCTAATGGAACTCCATGGGCTGTGATTACAGAAGAAAATGAGCCCTATCCAGAACTACGCACACTTAGTACAAAAGCAGCCTTTGGATGGTATTACTTATTTCCCAAGAAACCCTACACGTTGAAGCTAATTACAGCTGTAAAGGAACTACAAGATCCTGATGGGGGTGGGTTCTACGCTGGTCTCTATGAAGAGAGTGACGAAATCAACACCATCTTAACCGGTAATACTAACGGCCTTATCTTAGAAATTCTCTACTATAAAGCTCTTGGCAATAAAGCCATCTTAGATGTAATCAAGGATTAATACGTATCGCTCCTATACCTATTTGCAAGAGGCTGGAGTACAGACAGTTATGTATTTCAATAAGGAAGCTGTATTTTCTCTAAAAGCCACATAGCAACTCCATAGTCTTACCATGACAAAGACCTCAGTTGCTTATGCAACTGAGGTCTTTGTTGTTTCAAAAATGGAATAATTATTGGTCTAGACAGTTACCATTTTCTCTTGAAGAAAACTTTGAATTTGTGATAGAGCCTGTTCTGCTACCTCTGCTGCAAAGTTTAAGTGAATCATCAAATTTGGATTACTGCTGTAGATATGAAGAGAACCATATCCGGGCCGCCATCCAGAGAAGCCAGCGATCTCTGTGTAAGGAATAAACTGAAAAGCGCCATTATTTAAATTGTGATAATGCACTCCTGAATTGGTCAGCGTTAGTGCAATTTCATTGGAGATATCCTTAGGGTGAAATCCCTTAAATTCAAGCATGTTGGTTTCCTCAAAATGAGCATTAAGGCAATATTGTGTATCAAACTAGGGTCAGTAGTCTGGTTAACAACTTATATGTGGGACGTTTCATAAAAGAGCATTTAGAAGTCAGGAGCCAGAATCCATGTTCTTAATGAATTCTGACTCCAAGAGTCTATAATCCTATCTAACGGAACGTTCCCAACTTAAGTGGATCTCCATAGATCAAAGTTGTTCACTACACATACAGAATTGATGTATTGGATAGATCCATACTTAAAGTACCCTCCAATGTGGCAATCAACTCATCCGAACTGCTTAAGCTACCGGTACCATCACTATCTAGATAGATGTTAGTACTTGACCCTGAGGAACCCAGCACATAATCATTGGCTGAACCACTCAACTGGAGAATATCCTCTGAACCATTGAAATCCGTGATTAAGGCATAATCAGACGTGCCAGCTGTCAGCAGGTCACCATCATCATAGAAGACCTGACCTGACTCACCGAGAATAAAGTAATCGCTACCGCCACCTCCGGTGAGAATATCTACCTCACCGAAACCATCTGTAGCACCCCTGAGGACATCGGCTCCACCATCGCCTAACAGGATATCATTACCGTCACCACCAACCAGGTTATCGCTACCGTCACCACCATCTAGTAAGTCGTTACCAGCATCTCCATAGAGTTGGTCATCACCAGTGCCACCAAGGAGTTGATCACTGTCTGCACCACCATAGAGTTGGTCACTACCGTCACCGCCAAGGAGTTCATTTTCACCAGCTACGCCATAGAGTTCATCGTTACCAGCACCTCCCTCAAGGCGGTTGTTACCGGTACTTCCAAAAAGTTGGTCATTGCCAGTCCCCCCATCAAGAAGATCATTACCGACTTCAGCATTAAGGGTGTCATTACCAGCCCCCCCGTAAAGGGTGTCATCCCCCAACCCACCAGAAAGGGTGTCATTACCCTCACCACCATAGAGAGTATCGGTATCATTCCCCCCTACCAGCACATCATCGCCAGAACCGCCATCGAGGATGTCATTGCCAGAACCGCCATCTAGAGTATCTATACCTTCTCCAGCGGTCAGAGTATCGTTACCGCTACCACCTTTTAGGGTGTTGTTGCCACCAGTGGTGAGCAGGGTGTCGTTACCGCTGCCGCCGTCAAGGACATCATTACCGCTGCCGGAAGTAAGCTGGTCATTGTTGTTACCACCTTTCAGGGTGTTGTTACCACCAGTAGTGGTAAGAATGTCGTCACCATTGCCACCATCTAGTCGGTCATTACCGCCTTCCGATGTGAGGACGTCGTCTCCATCCTTACCATACAGCTTGACCTGACTATTACCGGTGGCTGAAAGCTGATCGTTACCACTGTTGGCATAGAGCCTTTCGAGGCCTGCATCAGTGACATTGATGGTAAGGTCCGTATTGCTCTGGAAATAGGCCGTATCGGTACCCGTTCCACCATCAATAACAGTGTCGTCAGCATCAAAATAGAGCTTATCGTTACCACTGCCAGCGATTAACTGGTCGGCACCGCTGCCACCATCCAGGGTATCGTTACCAGCACCTGCATCCAGACTGTCGTTTCCTGACCCGCCTTTCAGATTATCGTTACCACTACCTGCGATGAGACTGTCATTTCCATCGCCACCTTCTAAGGTGTCACTACCAGTACCAGTAGTCAGAACATCGTTACCAGCTCCACCGAGTAAGGTGTTTTTGCCACCGCTGCTGGTCAGGGTGTCATCTCCGGTTCCCCCTTCCAGGGTGTCATTACCATTGCCACTGGTGAGAGTGTCGTTGCCAGCTCCACCGAGCAGCGTGTTGCTGCCACTACCAGCGTCGATAATGTCATTCCCATTACCACCTTCAAGAGTATCGTCACCACTGCCAGTCGTAATAGTGTCATTACCTCCCTCACCGTAAACGGTGAAATCCTGACTGCTGTTTGCGGTAATAGTATCGTCACCTGCATTACTGTGGAGTGTTTCGATACCTGTCGCATCTAAATCGATGGTGAGGGCATCACTACTCTCGTAATAGGCTGTATCTTCGTTGCCAGCTCCGGCATCCACCAGTGTGTCAGCCGCATCAAAATAGAGGATGTCATTACCCGCGCCACCACTAAGGCTATCGGCACCAGCACCGCCTTTTAAGATGTCATGACCGTCGCCAGCGTCTAGAACATCATCTCCGGCATCGGCCACTAGGGTGTCGTTACCGCCACCTGTGGTGATGGTATCGCTACCTGCACCACCCTCAATGTAGTTGTGGCCCCCGGTGGATGTAATGGTGTCGTCACCTTCTCCACCAAAGAGCTGATCGCTACCGTTGCCGGTTTCTAGGGTGTCGCTACCAGCTCCACCGAACATCTTCACGACATTACCAGCGGTTGAGGTCAAGGTATCATCACCGACATTACCGTGAACTTCTTCCAGACTTACATCATCAATGTTGAGGTTAATGCCAGTAGCCCCCTGGTAAACCCCAACATCACTGCCACTACCGCCGTCCAGGGTGTCATCGGCATCAAAATTCAGGGTGTCATTGCCTTCTCCACCAGAGAGAGTATCAGCGCCTTCTCCACCTGTGATGGTGTCATTGCCGCCCTCTCCCTGGAGAACATCGTCCCCGGCACCACCTAAAATGACGTCATTGCCAGTATTGGCTGCGATCGCATCATCCCCAGCACCACCATCCAGAATCTCATGGCCAGTTCCGCCAATGATAGTGTCATTGCCACCTTCTCCATGAATTTCGACGCTGTTATTACTGGAGTTTGTAAAGACATCAGCCGCTTCAGTACCGTAGGCTAACTCAATCTGGCTAGCACCCAAATCCAGAGTGACACCAACATCTCCCTGGGCTCTGGCGACATCGTAACCATCACCGCCGTCTACCGTATCTGCCGCATCAAACTTCAGGGTGTCGTGACCTGCTCCACCAAGCAGCGTATCCGCTCCATCACCGCCATCTAGCGTGTCATGACCGTCACCGCCATTCAAGGTATCGTTGCCAGCATTACCCTCTAGAAGATCGTTACCAGTGTCTCCACTAAGGACATCAGCGCCATCACCACCCAGAGCGTAGTCATCACCAGCGCCACCACTGGCAACGTCATCCCCCGCACCAGCATCTAGATAGTCATTAGCAGCCCCACCTGTTAGGGAATCATGTCCGGCGTTACCAAACATGGCAACACTCTCACCACTAGCAGCACCCGCTCCATTCGTATTGGTAAAGGTGTCGTTACCGGCATTACCATGAGCTTCGTTAAAGCTGTTAGCGCCCAGGTCTAAGCTGGCTCCCTCAGCGGTTTCCACGATGGCAACATCGTAGCCGGCATCTCCCTTGACTACAGTGTCAGCAGCATCAAAGAAGACAGTGTCATTACCAGCCCCCCCTTGCAGTTGATCGGCACCAGCACCACCGCTCAATACATCATGGCCAGCACCGCCATCAACTATATCAGCACCCGCTTGACCAGATAGCCAGCCATCATCACCAGCCCCACCATAGAGCGCATCGGCTCCATCGCCGCCTTCTAGGACATCAACGCCGTCACCGCCTTCTAGGACGTCATTGTCATTACCGCCACTCAGGTAGTCATCCCCAAGACCACCCTGAAGGGTGTCATCACCCGCATCACCAAATAGGGCATCATTACCAGTTTGGCCCTGGAGTAAATCGTTACCCGAGCCACCTTCTAAAACGTCGTGACCATCACCACCATCTAGACTGTCGTCTCCGGCATCACCCTTGAGAATATCCTCTTGTTTACCGCCACTGAGGGTGTCACTGCCGTCGCCCCCTTCCAGAATGTCATAGCCGTTACCACCGTCGAGGATATCGTTGTCAGCTCCACCCTGAATGGTATCATTGTCGGCTCCGCCAATAAGAGTATCGTCACCTGCACCTCCAGCCAGGTAGTCATGACCAGCGCCGCCATCAATGGTGTCGGCCCCAGCATCACCCAGCAGGCTATCGTCACCGAGACCACCGGTAATGTTATCGTCACCTATGCCACCCTCAGCGTAGTCAACACCGTCACCGCCTCGCATTAAGTCAGCACCGTCGCCCCCTTTAAGGGTGTCATTGCCAGTGCCCCCTTCGAGAAGGTCAGCACCGTCACCACCATCAAGAATGTCATCTCCTGCATCACCAAAGAGCTGATCGAGACCGGCATCCCCCAGAAGAGTGTCATTACCCTCACCACCGATAACAACATCGTCACCAATTCCACCAGTGGCGACATCGTGGCCAGCGCCAGCGTCGACGGTGTCATTGCCTTCGCCACCGTCAAGCCAGTAATCATCCCCTTCGCCACCCATGAGCACGTCATTGCCCGCATCTCCCATGAGCACGTCATTGCCAGTGCCGCCCTGGAGCTGGTCGTTGTCAACTCCACCGGATAGGACATCGTCACCGGCATCACCAAAAATCTCATCCTGGCCCACACCACCGGATAACCAGCCGTCGTTGTCAGCACCACCACGAATTACATCGTTGCCAGCACCGCCTTCAATGGTATCCATACCGGTACTACCATCCAGGGTGTCATTACCCTCGCCACCGTCAATATAGTCATGGCCCTCGCCGCCATCAATCAGGTCATTTCCGGCATCACCGTATAGGATGTCTTGACCGGTACCACCTGTGATCGCATCATCGTCATCTCCTCCATGGATGTCATCATCCCCAGAGTTACCCTCGATCACATCAGCCCCAGCACCCCCATCTATACGGTCAATGCCTTCCCCACCGTAGATATAGTCAGTACCCTCACCACCCAGCATGACGTCATCTTCACGGCCACCATACATGATATCGTTACCGGCACCGCCATCCATAAAGTCATGACCAGCCTCACCGTAAAGGGCATCATTCCCACTACCGCCAAGCATGGAATAGTCATCACCAGCACCACCAATAAGGATGTCATCGCCATCCCCACCATCTAAAGTGTCATGACCGTCTCCACCTAAAATTTTGTCGTCGCCAAGACCACCAGTGAGCTGGTCATGTCCGGCCCCACCGTCAACCAGGTCAGCTCCCTCGCCACCGTCAGCAATATCTGCACCATCGCCTGCATAAAGAGCATCCTGACCAGCCCCACCCGTCAAAATATCATTATCGTTACCACCATTTAAAAGGTCATTACCGGCTCCACCCTCTAAAATATCGTCACCATCATCACCATTAATGGTGTCATTGCCCTCTCCACCGGCAAGCCAATAATCATTCCCTACACCACCATTGATGATGTCATTACCAGCATCGCCGGAGATAGCGTCATGCCCCCAGCTGCCGAGCATGATGTCATTACCATCACCTCCAAGGATAAAATCGTTGTAGACGGATGAATCGCCTCCAGGGGGGAATAGGTTACCCTGACCACTAACCGACTCTGTGATTCCCTCAGGGGCATTATATACGTAGTTCCCACCATCACTTAGTTCCCAGCCGCTACCCTCAGAGAAGTCGCCGTGGAGGAGATCATTGCCCTCACCTCCTGATAAGTTGTCGTTTCCAGAACCACCAACAACGATATCCTGACCGGCTTTACCACTGAGCCAAATGTCATTTCCTTCATGCCCATGAATTTCATCATTGAGGATGTCACCTATTAGCACATCCTCCAGAGTGCTTCCTTTAATAAGATTATCGACAACAGAAGAATTAGAATTGGAACTCATAATTAGTGACTACTGGCTTGAACAACTTGAAATAGCTAAAGATCATCCTGACAGTTAATTCAAAACAAATAACAGCAAGCATTTTGGTATGACAATAATTTTGTTGTGTAAAAGTTCAACCTAAGGCAGGAGCTGTTTTATTTTGAGTAAGTAGAAGCGAGAAAATAACACAAAACAAATTACTGTGTCTTTGAATACCATACTGGCTTAGTAAATTCTCAGAGAGAATGAGAGTTTTACTGAATACCCTAAAAGTTAGGTGTTTCAACTGACATAAAACCTTGTAAATCAAGCGTTTGGCAACCGAAATATATTCATCGATTACACGCAAAGTGAGTTATTGGTACTTGATATTTCAAAGCCGTTCATCGTAATCGAACGGACGCTGGCAAACCGCTCAAGACATTCAGCGGTTTGCTGTGCAGCCGCTATATCCTAAAGCTTTCAGCGAACATACACAGTTTGAACTATGTGCACCCAGCTATATAAGTGGGTAGTTCAATCTTTTATAAGATAGGGACAAACGGTTTGATTTCTTGAAATCCACCCAAAACTCCAAATTCTGAGGGCTTTGAGTACAGTCTTCCTCAGAATTCGGGGATGGGAGGAGGCCTTCGATATCTGACAGTTAGGGGACTATCTACTGAGGTCGAACTCTGAACATACCCTCTATCAAAGTTTGCAGCTTTACATCGGCTCATCAACAAACATGAAATTCTGTGCGAGCCTCCAAATTAAAATTTGGCACGCACTTGCCCAGTAACTGCACGGTTATTAAAAGCGCTGCCGCCTGTCTGGCCAATTACATTACTAAAGGCATAGCCCAGATCCATTTCTAAATGGTCTGTTATTTCAAACGTGCATTTTGCATTGTAGCTATAGGCTGATGACCAACTCCCCCCTAATCGTTGTTGCCCCCAAGAAGCTGCTGTTCCACAGGCTAGCCATTCAAAAACTTCTCCTTTCCAACCAATTTCAGCATTCGCAACCAAAAAGTCAGAAGGTGAAAAGTAGCCACTAGCCAATTCAGCATCTTCTCGATATCTCCAAGTAAACAGGTTACCTGCTATATGAAAATCTCCAAACTTCTTTTCTAGTCGGCTAAACGATTGCTGCTCATGATTACCATCGTTATAACGACCCCACCGCACTAGGGAGAAAAGGTACATATCAGGAGTAATCTGCCAATATAAATTTGGGCCATATCGCAGGGCCTTGATCTGATTATTTAGGGTAGTGGCATTAAACTTATACGGCCCATAGTCTGCAAAAAACGAAAGTGTAGCTTTCTTACCGATGGGGACCGACGTACTTGCATTCAGATTAATAGCAACAGGCAGACGGTTAAAAAGGTCAATACCTCCTCCGGTCGTCGTTGTAAAATCACCTACTTCCCGTGTCCATGCTGCTTTGAGAGGAATATTGAAAACGGTATTGACATCTGGTTGGGCATATCTATTAAAACCCGTTGTAATCGAAAGAGGATCGCCATTGGGCAAAGTACCTGTCACAGTTGGTTCGATAATTCGGTTACCCTGATCAAAATTACTAAAAGCATCCGATAGATTAATTGTCAAACCCTCAACCTCCCAAAAAGGGACAGAGGGAGTCGTGTCAGTGGTAGCTGTTTCAGCGGTTGGAGTAACCGGTTCAGAGTCACCTTCAGTTGTTTCAGTGCTTGGAGTAACCGGTTCAGAGTCAATCGAGTCTGGAGTCAGTGGGGTTGGTGATGATTCAACTGGCAATGGGACATACAGCCCAGGATTTAAATTTTCTGGAGCAGCCAGATATAGAACATTAGGGTGAACATTTTCGAAACTCGTATCTAGAAAGTTACTTTGAAAATGTTCTGAAATTTCTAAAATAGATAAGGTATTTACAGAGGAACTTGTAACTTCAAGAGTTGGTTCTAGCTCTAAAAACGAGGATTTCGCAGAATTAGAAAAAAAAACCGTACGAGTTTGTAGGCTACGGAGATCTATATCAGAGTGATGAGAGGTATTAGCCCACACAGATTTAGGTAATATCCCACCAACACAAAGCATACAGAGCATGAAATACCGTCCCCAAGCAAAGCTATAAAATCTCAATACTTTGAGGGAAGAACGGCTAAATAACATCCTAAATACTTTTAGTTGCACCTAAATAATATAAGTTAATCTAAGAGTTTAAGGGAATGAAGCATTAAATGAAATTTAAACAATATTATTAGATTTTTCTAGCTTAGAACAAGAGTTGGAAACGCTTAGATCTTTGCTGTAATTAACTTTCCCCAAAAGCCAAGCTAAGCTTAAGCATAGAATTGGAATAGTAGAAAGCTTAAAAGATTCGTAGTAACCCCTAAAGAAAAGATCTTTGAAAGACAAAGCCAAAAACATTTACAAAAGAAATCACTGTAGAAAAGAACTAATTCTGTGTTGAGAAAATAAATAAGTACTTGAAAAATCTGTGAATTTTCGGATTCAAGTCTTCTGACTAATACATTAGAATGACGACAATTGCTACAAATTGCCTAGCATCTACGCTACTTGTGATAGCGGTAGCTAGACAATTTATTATCAGGGTTTAGCAGTAACTAAGGTGTTACTATAGTCATCTCACTACATACAATAGCCTGACCGAGCTCATCGGTTTACATGGGTGCATTATATTCACAGGCAGAATAAAACCAGACTGGCTCTTTATGATGTCATGTGGATAGCTAGAGAATTTACCAACATTATCCAATCTCTAACTTTCAGAAAATATGAGAAAGATTAAGTCTTTTTGATCAATGTCACTAAAGCTCTTAATATCGATTGCGAGTCCCCAAAGAGTCTCATTTTTAAGGGTGCCTGGATCAAGCCATCTAAGAATTCCAAAACCAAAATTATAAGAGAGTTCTTGAGAAAGAAGCATGTTGCAACAGCATCAACTATATACGTTATGAGAAAGATTCCTTTTCAGGAATCTTTCTCATAATTTTATTTAAGAGAAAGATCATCGCTTAGGCTGAGAGTTTTGGTTAGCCAAAACGTTGGTAGCAATCTTCTACTGTTAGCCGTAGCCTAAATTATTTCTCTATTATGCTTGTTCGACTTCATCATTCAGCAAACAGTTGTCATGTAGAGCTTGATAAACTAGCTGAGTTTCTACAATGCATGATGCCAGGTTGATACATTATTTTCTGTCGTTAGATTTGAATATGCGATTATCTCTCAAACTATTGAGAGATAATCGTAACCAGTTCACTAGAATCATTCTCCTTTCTAATCAGTTAATCTAGGCTAACAGCCATTCAAGGCGAACGCCCAGAAGCTTTTTAGGGAATATAAGCAAGCACTCATACCTTTTGAAACTATGTTGGAAACAACAACTAACACAAACCGTCGACAATTTGCGCGGCAGCCGTTAGCCATGTTTTGTCAACTTCCAGGCTATAGTAGCAGACTGATGCCTACGATTGATATTAGTCAAGGTGGTGTCAGGATATATGCGGATAAAAAATTACCTATTGATAGTTGTTTTCATTTGCAGTTTTTTGTCTCTGACTGTATTACATTTACTCCTGTTGTAAAAGTTGTATGGGTAAGCGATGCAGAAAACCATTCCTATGCAGTTTATGAAATGGGTCTAGAATTTGTCAAAATTTCGTCAGTTGAGCTTGATGTTCTTATGGAAATGCGAAATTTTCAACGCTCAACTTCTAATTTCAGTCGTATGAACCATCAGTTAGTTGCTTAGATTAATACACGGGCATTCTTAATATATGAGTATCTCCAACAGGAAAACTCTGTAGACTTAGGGGTAGAGGGGGTAACGCACTGTGTGGGTGTCTCTATCAAGAATGCTTAAAAACCTAGGCCGTCATTTTATGGGAGCCCTTGTTTGATAGTAAGGTTTTTGACTTCTTTACATAAGCAAATCAGGGCATCATGACGTACAAAATTTTATTAATTGAAAAAAGTCATATTAATCAATGTATCCTGAGAGCTATCTTAGAGAAACAGGGGTATGAAACATTTATTGCCTCTAGCAGCCAGGAAGCACTCACATTAGCAGAAGAGCATTATCCCGAGCTTATTATCTGTGAATCAACAGGTCTAGACCAAGCAGGAACAGAAATTTGTCGATATATTAAGGCGCATAAAAAACTCTCAGATGCTCATTTTATTATGCTTGTCCGTGCTCGAATAGAAGAACGTATAAAAGCTCTGGAAGCCGGAGCTGACGATGTTTTGATTAAGCCTCTTGAACCCACTGAGCTTCAGGCAAAGATGAAAACAGGATTACGATTTTATCAGGCTAAACAAGATCTAAAGGCGCACTCTGAAAAACTAAGGAAGCAACAGGATTTTATTGATCAAGAATTAGCACAGGCTGCTTCGTATGTACAATCTTTATTGCCTAAAAAATGTATAGGAAAGCTTGAAATTGATTCATGCTTATTGCCTTGCAGCCGTTTGGGTGGAGATTTTTATGACTATTATTGGCTGGATAATGAGAACTTTATGTTCTATCTGTTAGATGTATCTGGCCATGGTATTGGTGCCGCTTTACCCTCTGTTTCAATCCATAATGTTTTGAGATCTAAAGCGTTACCAAATGCAGATTTCTACCAACCTGAGAGTGTATTAACGGCCTTAAATCAGCTTTTCCAGATGGAATTGGACAATCCACGTTTTTTCACTATGTGGTATGGCGTTTATAATTCTAAAACCTCAATCTTGACTTACGCTAATGCCGGACACCCATCTCCCATTTTAATTGCTCACAATGGTAAAGAAAGTGCTAGTGCAGAACTTATCGGTCAAAAGGGCACCTTTCCAGTAGGAATAATAGATGACGCCTCGTATTATAGTGAGAAAGAGTTGATTGAGCCTATGAGTGAATTATATCTATTCAGTGATGGCGCTTATGAGCTACAGTTAGATGATAGAAGTATTTGGAAAGTAGAAGACTTTCAAAATTGGTTACTGACTAACAATAAAAAGATAGCTTACAATGTTGCTGAACTATTAGATAACCTAAAGCAACATCATCATATCGATAACTTTTCCGATGATTGCTCAATAGTGAAAATCTCTTTTTAAAAGTCTACTCCTCCTTAGAAAGAGATTTTCGTTGAATTTTATTTTTAGATGTCTAGACTTTTCATAAGGCGTCTCTGCGGATTATATCAACAGCTTGTTCGTTATCGGTGACATCATAGTTATTCAACCAATCTCAAAATAAATCCATGTCATATATCAAAAGCAGCATGGTATAGCTTGTAAATTAGCATAAGCTATGCCATGCTGACTGCTGTGTAGTAACTAATTACACCTGGGTTATAAACTTCAGTAAACTAACTGGTAACCTTTTCAAAATCTCAAGTTATCACCCGGAAGGGGAAATCTCTAAGATGCTAGAGAGTCTGGAAAAAGGCATGAGTATCTTCAAAAATCTCGAAAACACGATCCATACCTGTCGAGTTAAAAAGTAATTCAACTTGATCTTGAATGCTACATAGACAGAGACGTATTCCCTTTTGTTTGGACAACTTTAAAAGCATTACGAGCGTGCTTAAACCAGCACTATTCATGAAGGTTATGTCTTTACAATCAATTAAAATTGTACTGACTCCCGTATTAACAATGTCGGTAATTTGATTCTTTATCGTACTGCTATTAGCTGTATCAACGATGCCTTTAAGTTGAGTGACTTCAACACCAGACATTTTTTGTGGTAAAGATTCTGTCATCTTAAGCTATGTGACAACCGATAATTGAACTAGAAACAATAAAATGATGTCTCCACATAAATGTGAGAATCATCAAATCTTATTTATCCACAAAGTAATCGAAAAAACAATCTATTAACTTGCTTTTTAATCTTGCCAACAAAAATAGGTGAGTTTTAAATCACTGATTCTCAGACGACAGCCTAAATCTAACACTCACAGTAATTAAAATCTAAAAATAGCCTCGCGACAAGTTCAAAAATAAGAGTCTTTATTCTATATTAAGATGATTCCCATTTTTCAAAATGGTTCAACTTTTGTTAGCACTTCTAGCGTGCCCAATTTTTGATATTAGTTCAACCTGATGGAATAATTTGGCTAAATTGCTTAGAGAAAGCTTAAAAGCTTATCCCATGTCAAAAAAATCTAAAAATAGAGTATTTTCCCTGATCGTCCTAGCCTTAAAATTCCTTTCTAGAAGTATTCAAAGCAAGGGAGTGATCCTCGACTAATCGATGAAATTAGCCCTAAATCGTTGAATCCTAGCCCCAACCCATAGGAATCTATTTTAGGTCTTATATTTCACTTTCACCATCTTCAGGCTGATGTATTTTGCCTGAAACGCTGAAAATCACGTCTAGAATACTGTGTAGTTAGCCGCTGCATTATTTTAAGAAAGCAAGGCATGAATGAACTGAAAAATTACAAGCGAATAGACAATACCACCTAGAATCTCTTGCAGATAGTTTAGTATAAACTTGCAGGTTTATACTCTTAAAACAATCGATAACCTCCTATATAGAAGATCTCTCTCACGACATTTGGCTCAGGACCTTTTTTAATGAGTGTTGTAGAGGAAAGTATAATTTTTTACATTATTAGTATGTGAATAATACTTGTTCCTAAAATGTTTATTAGTAAAGAAGACTTACTATGTCTATATCTGCCAGAATTAAAAAAATAATCTCTTATCTCACTGATAATGATGATGTTTGGGGCGGATGGGAAGATAATGTTGACTATGAAGTCCGCGGTAAAGGTGGAAATGACAGACTTTATGGTTATAACGGCAATGACACATTGTTTGGGGACGATGGTGATGATGAGATTTATGGTGGTTTAGGCAACGATAGGCTGTTTGGTGGTCGTGGCAAAGATAAACTCTTTGGGGGCGAGGGTGATGATGAAATAGACGGTGATAATGGCGATGATGAAATCTTTGGTGGCAATGGTCGTGATCGAATCCGGGGTGGCAAGGGTAACGATAAACTCTTTGGTGGTAATGGCGACGATGAGATCGATGGCGATGATGGTGATGACGAAATCTTTGGTGAAGGCGGTCGCAATAAGTTAAGGGGTGGTCGTGGTCGAGATCGCATCTTTGGTGGTAACGACAATGATGAAATCTCCGGTGGTGAAGATGAAGACACCCTCTACGGCAATGGTGGTGACGATTTTATCCAGGGAGATGAACATAATGACGCTATCTTTGGGGGGGATGGTGATGATACCTTAGAAGGCAATAGCGGTGACGACACTGTCTTTGGTGAAGCTGGTAACGACACCATTTCCGGTAATGAGGGAGATGATTATCTAAATGGTGGTACCGGCAACGACACCATTAATGGTGATACCGGTAATGACTATATCTATGGATACGATGGTGATGACAATCTACGGGGAAGTGGCGAGAACGATACCCTTGATGGTGGTAATGGAAATGACAGTCTTGTCGGTGGACTAGGAAATGATATTCTATACGGCGAAGATGGTGATGATACTTTAGTAGGTGTTGAGACCGATGCAACAAGTGCCATGGGCGCTAACAGCATCGATACCTATGTGGGAGGAGCCGGTAATGATGTGTTTGTTCTGGGTGACGCAAACGGTGTGTTCTACGATGACGGCGATGCAACCACCGATGGTGCCAGTGACTATGCCCTAATTAAAGACTTTAACCGCTTCGAAGATACGATTCAGCTAAATGGCACGGACAGTGACTATGTGATGGCAGATTTACCATCTGGTCTGGAAGCTGCCTTTTCTGGTATGAATGTAGCCGGTATCTATCAAGATACTGACGGTAATGGAACTTGGGATAACACGGATGAACTGATTGCAGTTGTGGAGCATCTGTCTCCTGAAAGCTTGGTGTTAGATGCTGCCTATTTCCAGTACACCGATGAGCCTAATCAATCCCCCTGGCATCCTGCTAACAATAGTGATTGGGAACTAGTGTTTAGTGATGAGTTTGATTTATCTACCCTGGACAGTAGCAAGTGGAGCACCAAATATAGTCACAATGTCTACGGTGGTCGCACTAACCCCTGGAATGGTGAACATCAGGCTTATGTAGGAAACAATGAGGTTATTAACGGCGTAGAGTATGATGCCTTTGATTTTAACAACGGTGTCTTGAGTATCGTTAGTCAAAAGGTTGATCAGTCCCTGACCCTTGATGTTGAAGACACGGCTGCTGGCTTTGATCCAGTTAAAACCTTTGACTATACTTCCGGCATCCTAAACAGTGACGACAACTATTCCTTTACCTATGGCTATATGGAGATGCGGGCGCAAGTTGTTGCGGGGCAAGGTTTATGGCCTGCTTTTTGGATGCTACCTACCCATGGCGGTTGGCCCCCTGAGATCGACATTATGGAAACTCTGGGACACCGTACTGACACTGTGTTCAACAGTCTCCATTACACGGACGATAATGGAAGTATTGCCTCTGAGAAAGGAGAACAAACCTTTAGCGGTATGGACTTCTCTGCTGGCTTCCATACATTTGGTGTGGAATGGTCAGACACTGAACTGACCTGGTTCGTAGATGATCAAGCTTTGTACAGCGTTGACCATGACATTCCTGATGTCTCCATGTATCTATTAGCCAATATGGCTGTAGGTGGTTACTGGCCTGGCAGTCCCGATGAGACCACTCCTGAAACCAGCGCCTTTGAGATTGACTACATTCGCGTTTATCAGGATAAAGAAGGAACTCTTCATGGCGGGTCTAAGAATGACACTCTCTCAAAGGCCTTGGGTCACATTGCTGGTGAAGCCGGTAATGACGTCTTGCAAGGTGGTTATGGAGATAATACGCTTTTGGGCGGTAGCGGCGATGATAGGCTCACAGGCACCGATATAGTAAATGCAGGTCTAGGAGAAATTGACATCCTCACTGGTGGTAGTGGTGCAGATCTCTTTGTCCTGGGTGAAGCGGGTCATGTCTTTTATGATGATGGTGAGCTGCTGCTGGATGGTGTGTCTGACTATGCGTTGATTACAGACTTTAACTTGTCACAGAATGATCAAATTCAGTTGGTTGGTAATGCCTTAAATTATCAGCTAGGAGTTTCGTCTGATGGCTTCTCTACTGAGCTATGGTATCGAACGGCGACAGCCCAAGATGAGTTAATTGCTGTTCTAGATCAGCAAGTGGTTAATGACTTTAACACCGGTTTCTCATTCATAGCATAGGGTAATTGCTCCCAGAGTGAAGGAACAATAGAGGAGCGATAAGTTGCTACCCTAAAGAATGTCTATTTTCACCCAACAATCGTGACATCTCAAGGAAGGTTGAAAGGTGATATCAGATTTGCCCCAACATTTCTAATCTTGTAATCACCGCTCTCCTTGATTCTTTATCAGCATCCTTGCCCGATTAGGGCTGGTTAAATAATGTGCAGTTAACGTATAGGCGCACATGGTTCAAAACGTCGGTGATCGCTGAAAGCTAGAAATAGCAACAGCTATGTGCACAATCGATCATACAGATACATTTTCTAAGTACAAGGCATTCAGGAAGAACGATCGTGGTCAATCATCCATCTATCCTAACCAACTGGGATTTAGTTTTTGAAGATAACTTTGACGGCTCAGAACTCAACCAGGATAACTGGAATACAACCTACTACTATGGTAGCCGCACCAACACTTTTAATGACGAAGCACAGTATTATGTCGATGAAGCACTGACTGTAGCAAATGGAACGCTCAGTATAAGTGCTAACAAATTAGATCAACCCCTTGAGGCCTTTGAAGGGGTTGATCAATATCTCCTGGCACAGCAGGGCAAAGATTTGTTCTTTGACTATACATCAGGGATGATTTCCGGGCATGACAAGATTGCCTTTACCTATGGCTATATGGAAATTAAGGCATCTCTACCGGTTGGACAGGGCCTTTGGCCCGCCTTTTGGATGTTGCCAAGCACAGGTGAATGGCCTCCTGAAATTGACATTATGGAATTTTTAGGGCACCAGACAGATACTGTCTATGGGACACTGCATTACCAAGACCCTGACGCTCCCAACGGTAATGCCATGGAAGGTAACTCTGTCTCAGGAATAGATTTTTCGGAAGGAGAGCATACCTTTGCAGTGAAATGGACTCCCGAAAGAATCACTTGGTTTGTAGATGGCCAAAAAGCCTTCACAATTACTGGGAACATTCCTCAACAGGCCATGTACTTATTAGCAAATTTAGCCGTTTGTGGTTCCTGGCCAGGAGATCCGGATCATACAACCCTTTTCCCTAGCAGCTATGACATTGATTACATCCGAGTATATCAAAATAAAAGAGGTATCTTACATGGTGGACTAGGTGACGATACCTTAAGTCGTACTAGAGGCGATATTTATGGCGGAGCGGGTGACGATGTCTTAAGTCTCTCAAAAATAGGCAATTTATATGGTGAAGACGGTAATGACATCCTGAATGGTGGTGAGAGAAAGAATATCTTAGATGGTGGTACTGGTGATGACCAGCTTTTTGGCTATAAAGGGCATGATGAACTTGATGGGGGTACAGGTAATGACCATCTTGATGGTGGGTGGGGGCATGATCAGCTGAATGGTGAAGACGGTGAGGACTATCTCTTTGGTGATCGAGGTCGTGACATCCTCAATGGTGGCGCTGGCGATGATGAGCTTGATGGTGGACTGGGACAAGACCACCTGAATGGTGAAGACGGTGAGGACTATCTCTTTGGTGATCGAGGTCGTGACATCCTCAATGGTGGCGCTGGTGATGATGAGCTTGATGGTGGACTGGGACAAGACCACCTTGATGGTGGGGCAGGTAATGATCTCTTAGAGGGAAATTTTGGCCATGATTATCTCCAGGGCGGTCTAGGAAACGATCAGCTATTTGGTGATAAAGGGAGAGATAGCCTGATAGGCGTTGATATCAATGCATCAACTAGAACAGCCTTGGTCGGTATCAATGAAATTGATATCCTGACTGGTGGTGAAGGCGCTGATATCTTTTATTTAGGCGATACAACTAGCGCATTCTACGATGATGGGGATAATCTTTCATTAGGTGAATATGATTATGCCCTTATCAGTGATTTCAACTATAAACAGAATGATTTAATCCAACTACACGGGTCTTTAGATGACTATTTGTTAGAAGCTACTGCAGAGGACTTAGAGCAAGGTATTGGAATTTATCTGAAGACAGCAAGACAGAATGAACTGATTGGTATTGTGGAAAATGTAACTGACTTGAGTCTATCTAATCAGTTTTTCAAGATTGCTGATTCGGTAGCTGTATAGTTTTTGATTAATTTTCTATAGAAAATCTATAGTGCAGACTTTTTATATGATAAATCCTGCGCTATAGATTGATAAATATAGCTTGATATAGCATAGCTCAAGGTATAGATAATCTCCAGAAGGCTTAGAGGTAAATGACTATATGCGTAGCAAATTTCTGAATGCATTCAGTATTACTATTGTCGTCTATTTGTTCTACGGTTGGCCCGTTAAACCACTGAACACTCCAAACAATATGTTACTTATAAGTCTGCCGTTATTTGGGAATAACCACCCAGCTTTAGCATACATGAACAAGTTATATTTTTATAACTGATAAGATTCTTTCACTTTTATACATAGAAATAGATAGAAATGACTTTTCTGAAGGTTCTAAAGACGAAAAGGTGATTGTCTATAAAAAGTCTTAAGTTGCTGCTTTTATCGAATAATGTAAATCTTACGTGACTAATGGTCTTATTCACAGGCTTATCTTTGGGGACGACTAATCGAAACTGTGCTTAGGACTTGTTAAAAATTAAAATCATGGCTTTGATCCTTTAAATCACGGTTTAACAAGCCTTTCCGGTTTAAACCATGAAGTAGTTTCTTAACAGATCCTTAGGTGGATACGAATATATAGTGGCTCTACGAGATAGTCACGGCAACCTCCTGGGAGATAACTCATTATTATTTAAGATCGTCTCGCCTACAGCTAGTAATATTTTCAGTCGTGAAATCGAAAATATTACTAGCCCTAGAAGAAATTACTTTAAGTGATGCATAACTCTTTAACCTCACAACAATGCAATAGGTAAGATCGCTCTGAATTACAAATCTATCAGAACCTATAAAAAAACTTATTTGTCAACCAATGGCCAAAAATCAAACGCTAAATAGACAGTTCACACTTTTTTTCACGATTGTTTTTATTGGTGGAACTGTTATCAGCGGCATTGCACTCTCTAATGCAATGCAACAACTGGCCAAAGCCGAGATCAAAGCACGAGCACACATGATGATTCAGACCATGAATGCCGTGCGCAACTATACAAGCGAAAGCATCAAACCTCAACTAGCTGATCAGTTAGCTCAATCTAGCTCATTTATTAGAGAAACTGTACCTGCATATGGTGCTAGAGAAGTATTTGAACATTTTCGAGAATCTCCTGAGTACAGTAACTTCCTATATAAAGAGGCTACATTAAATCCATCAAATCCTAGGGACCAGGCTGATGAGTTTGAAACCGATATAGTCAACATTTTCCGTCAGGATAGTGCCCCTGACGAACTCAGTGGGTATCGAGAACAGGACGGTAAAAAGCTTTTTTATATTGCTCGTCCTTTAGCGATTAAAAAAAGTAGCTGTTTAGAATGTCATGGCCGTGTCGAAGATGCTCCCCAAAGCATGATAGCGACCTATGGTAATCAACAAGGATATAACTGGCAAATAAACGAGGTGGTTGCTGCTCAAACTATCTATGTACCTGCTAATACCTTACTAGAACAAGGCTACCATTACCTGAAGCTGGTCATGACCGTCATTATTGGCATGATGGCCACCATCATATTCCTTATGAATCGCCTACTAAAACAAAAGGTGGTGCACCCCCTCAAGAAACTAACTCATTTAGCAAAGCAAATTCGTGGAAATGAATTTCCCACTTTAGACGACTGGCAACAGAAATTTACTAGTCGAAACCCCATTGCTAAACGACCAGATGAACCTGGTGAACTTGCCCGTGCTTTTCAGCATATGGCTTACGAAGTAGTTACCCGTGAGCAGTCTCTCAAACAAGCAAAGGAAACGGCTGAAGAAGCTGCACAGGCAAAAAGTGATTTTCTGGCTACCATGAGCCATGAAATTCGCACGCCTATGAATGGGGTGATTGGTATGACGGGACTATTACTAGATACCGATCTGAATGATCAGCAAATTGGTTTTGTTTCTACTATTCGTCATAGCGGTGATAGTCTGCTTCGTATTATCAACGATATTCTTGATTTTTCTAAAATTGAATCTGGCAAGCTAGATTTAGAAGAATGCCCTTTTAATCTAAGATCTTGTATTGAAGAGTGTCTGGACCTAGTCGCACCAAAGGCGTCAACAAAGCGATTAGAATTGACCTACCAAATTGACATGGATGTGCCTGTTAGCCTAGTTGGGGACGTAACCCGGTTGCGCCAAATCCTAGTGAATTTATTAGGCAATGCTGTCAAATTTACCCATGAAGGCGAAATTGTTATTCGGGTTATTGCGGAGCCTATATTAGATGTGAACTCATCTGATAAACTCTTATATCTTATTCGCTGTTGCGTAAGTGACACCGGTATTGGAATTCCTGCAGATCGAGTCGAGTCTCTTTTTGATGCATTTCAGCAAGTTGATTCATCCACTACACGTAAATATGGAGGCACTGGTCTAGGACTGGCAATTAGCAAACGTCTTTGCCATGCCATGGGAGGAGAAATCTGGGTTGAAAGTGAGCTAAATAAGGGATCAAAATTCTTCTTTACTATCAAAGCCCAGTCCATTTCAGAGAATAATCTAGAACTACCCAAGGTTGAACTTAAAGGTAAACGGTTATTGCTTGTGGATGATAATGACACTAATCGCAAGATCCTTACCCATCAAGCAGAGCAATGGAAAATGGAGGTATTTCCTGCCCGATCAGGCTACGAAGCCTTAGGCGTAATTGGGCAAATAGAACAGCCTTTTGATGTGGCCATTCTAGACATGCAAATGCCAGGTATAGATGGTTTAATGTTGGCTCCAAAGCTGAAGCTTCAGTGTCCTAACTTACCGATGGTAATGCTCACATCTGTTCGTACTCATGACCTCAAGGAAAAGGCTTTACGGGCGGGAATTGTTGCTTTTTTAAATAAGCCATGCCGACAGAATGATCTATATAATGCCCTGACCCATGGCATTACGGGTAAAGTAACTTACCACTCCGGTTTAACTAAGGATAACAAGATAGACAATACAATGGCACAAAGGTTGCCATGCAGAATTTTAGTAGCCGAAGACAATATGGTAAACCAACAACTAGCCAAACAATGGCTGGCCAAGTTGGGATACCGTCCAGATTTGGTTAGTAATGGATTGGAAGTTCTCGATTGCCTAAAGCGCCAAACATATGACGTCATCTTGATGGATATTCAGATGCCAGAAATGGATGGCCTAGCTGCAACAAAGATGATTCGACAATCATGGTCCGAAAATGAGCAGCCTTACATTATTGCAGTGACAGCCAATGCTATGACAGGGGACCGAGAGAAGTTTCTGGCGGCAGGGATGGATGACTATATCAGTAAACCTATTCATATTGACAACCTGATAAAAGCTTTAGAAGAGTATCCCATTGACAGACGTACGGCTGCACATATCAAAGATCCACTAGCTCATAACTCTCCGAAAACGTCTGCAGAACTAACGACTGCTGAAAAAACGACCGATCTAGATAGAGTCCGCTTAGAGCAAACACTAGCTCCATTAGGTGGTTTGGCATCTGAAAAATTAAAATTATTTGTCGATATATATCTGAAAGAAAGTTCGCAGTTAATCAAAGCCTTTAAAGAGGCTATTGATGAACAAAATGCTCAGCAGATTCAACATGCAGCCCACACCCTAAAGTCAAGTAGTGCAGCATTAGGATTAGTAACAGTTCAGCGGTTGTGTCAATATATCGAAAATGAAAGTCGTGCTGGCAATATTGCCCTGGCCAGCTCTGTAATCAAACTTGAAATAGCTCTTAATGAGGGGATAACGCTTCTTCAAGCTATCATCGATCAAAACGACAATATTGCATCTCAATCTTCTCAGGTCTAAAAATACTCCTATTAATGATAACGATAAAAAAGTAATTGTTTTGGGGAATCTAATAGCAGTGCAGCTACAACATTTAGTCAATGGATTCCATAAGAACTTAGTTATAGCTTTGTGCTCATTTCCACCACATGAATTATCGGCTAAAGCTTTGGATAGCGATGGCTGTGGACAATGAAATCAGATGAATATCTTCATCCGATTGATATAGGTTTCTTAAATAAAGATTATCTCGGTAACGTAGTTTACTACAAAAGCTATGAAGCGAACTTTTAGACTTCTACTATCATTAGCTATTGCTGTCTTTCTAGCTACTTGTATCCCGCAATTTAAGGGACACACTCAGGCTCCAGACTCTTCCGTGAAAGTATTACTTAACCAAGTGGGATACTATCCACAATGGCTTAAAGTCGCCTTTATATCGAGTCCTCTTAAAGGAACTCCTATACAGCTTATAAACTTAGATAATCAACAAGTTGTTGAGTTAGATCCCTCTGAGCCAGTACAGTCGGAGCGCCTCAGTGGAGATGTTTTACAACCTGTTGATTTTAGTCATATTCAACAACCTGGAAAATACATAGTTCGAGCGGGCTCAGCAGAATCAGCCCCCTTTAGTATCTCTGACAACGCATACCAAACGACGCTAATATCGCTGCTAAGATCATATTACCTACAGCGTTGTGGTGTAATTTTAGATGACCCTATTACGGGTTTATACCATGCGCCTTGTCACCTGCATGATCATAACTTAGCTCATGCAGATACGCTGCACCAAGTCAATGACAAGATCAATGCTACGGGAGGATGGCATGATGCAGGAGATTATGGCAAATATGTTGCTACAACAGCCACAACAGTCGCTCGTATTCTTAGCCTTTACGAACAGCACCCTAGTCTCTTTTGGGATGGTCAACTAACCATTCCAGAAAGCGGTAACGGCATTCCTGATGTTTTAGATGAGATGAAATTTGGCCTAGATTGGATGCTACGAATGCAGCGTTCTGATGGGGCTGTCTATCGCAAACTTTCTGGCTCGGAATGGCCCATTGGGATGGCACCTGACGAAGATGCTCAAACCCGCTATATCTACGGCATTTCTACCCCTGAAACAGGTAAGCTTGCTGGTGCCATGGCCATGGCGGCCCGAGTCTTTGAATCATTTGATGTCAACTTGGCCGATCAATATCAGGCTTCCGCAGACCTAGCCTGGCAGTATTTAGAAGGGCAACCAACCATGCAAGTGGATTGGTATGAAGGTGATGATAGTGGTTCTGGGAAATACTTAGCTTCAGATATTGATCGAGAAGAGAGTCTTAAAACTGACCTTGATGATCGCTTCTGGGCAGCAGTGGAGTTATATATTTCCACTGGCAACAAAAAGTATCAGCAATATTTAGAGACCCATTTATTAGAAATCACCTACACCCTATTTGAATGGAAAGATCTATCACCGTTAGCTTTAGTAGACTACAGACTGCAGAAACGCCAGCCTAGCTCATCCGAACTGAATGCAATCATTGACCAAAAGCTACTAACAAAAGCAGATGAGATTCTAACGAGGGTAGAGAATAATGGTTACCGTTTAGCCAACCATCGCTTTATTTGGGGCTCAAATAAACTGGCCGCAGAAGAAGGTATTACTTTAGCCTATGCGTATCAAATCAGCCAGGAGCAACGCTATCAATATGCTGCTTTGGATCAACTTCATTTTCTCTTAGGGCGAAACCCCTTTAATCAGACGTTTGTGACGGGAGTTGGGGCAAACCCTGTACGTCATGTAAATCATCTTTTTGCTCGGGCTAAAGGATTGCTGATTCCTGGTTTAGTTGTTGGAGGTCCCAATTCTGATGCCCAAGATAATATTGCACCAAAAGGTCTAGGTATATTGAGTTATTTGGATGATGAGAAGTCCTATGCAACCAATGAATATGCCATTGACTATAATGCTTCGCTGATTGGGTTGATTGGTTTATTAATTAGTGGAAATGCTTAAATATGAGACGTGCGGAGGTTTGATACTTACCAATTCATATCTAACATCCATTAAGTTTACCTAATAATATGGTTCTGCTCCTAAAACAGTTTTAAGTACCAACAAAGTAATGTTGTTTATCTAGTCTCGTTAATGGGAAAACTCAATAGGACAAATATCTCTGCTAGTTGAGCGAGCATACTCTATCACCATTGACAAGAAGATTAGGATTAGTCTTATTCTTACTCAATAAATTGAGATTCAGTGAAAATACTAAGGTAATTGGATTAGAGAAACAAGAGTCACTTACAACTATTTTAATTGACGGATGAGTAGCTTAATTGGTCAGCTGGACCAGAAACCATTGATGAACAATATCCAAGTGCGCTTGCGCGATCGCACCTTGCTATTTCGTTACCTGGTTTTAGTGAATCTAATCGTTGGGACATGGTATTTGCAATGGCGCTTAACCCAATCCCTTAATACAGAGGCCCTTTGGTTTTCAGTCCCCCTTGTATTAGCTGAAATATATATGTTTATGGGAGGCATACTGTTTTTAGTTGGGTTATGGCGACCGATTGAGCGACGGGTCAAAAACCTGGATCAACTCACACCAACGTTATCAAAAACAGACTATCCAACTGTTGATATATTTATTACGTGCTACAGCGAACCTGTTGATATTGTTCAAGAAACAGCACAGGCAGCACTAAAAATAGATTATCCTGTCAATAAGCTCCGAGTTTACATACTGGATGACGGTAATTCTCCAGACATGCGAGCTATGGCAGAACAACTTTGTATACAGGATCTGCAATCACCAAAGTTACAACTCGCCGCTGAACAAATAGAAGCTGAACGTTATTATTTAAGTAGTCGCCTAGAACAAATACAGTATTTACAACAAGATTTAGAATCGATTGAAGAAACCCTGAGTTGTCAGAGAATTCAAATAAAAACCGATTTTAATGAATTGGAATCACTCATGGATTGGTTTAGTACCATGAAACAGCCCATGATTCCCAACAAGGATTGGTTTGCAGCACAAACCTTATTAGGTGAGGGGTTTGATAACGTAGTCAGCCATGCCCATAAACATTTACCCCCAGACACCCCCATTGACTTAGAGCTTGTTATTCTAAATGGCGACATTATCATACGTATTTGGGATCAAGGTGCCCCCTTTGATTTTGAGAAGCATTTACAAAAACTACCTGATGAGATTGATCAAAATGCAGAACGGGGAAGAGGCATTAGCATTTTAAAGCAGCTTGCAGATCACCTGACTTATGTACGTGAACCCAGTGGTCGTAACTGCCTGATCATGATCAAGCAATTTGTACCGCAAAGTTCTATACAAGATCATCAATATTGGCAAAGCCAAGGGTACCTACAAAGCACACGACAACTTCTATTGCTGACTCAGCCAGAATACACTAGTACCACATCAACGTTTGAGGCTGAAGTTCATAAGCTAGAAGGACAAATTGACAAACAAACCACTGCATTAAGTGATCTAGCACGCTGCCGCTACATCGCACGACACAAACCTAAAGATCGCCCACACCATGCTAAAGCAGGCAATATTAACCATGCCATTTTCTGTGGTGAAACCCAGGGTGACTTTATTGTCACTCTAGACGCTGACCATATTCCTAAACCACAACTTTTGCAGCGGGTATTACCTAATTTTTTCCGATTCAACTTAGAGCAAGGGCGCTATGAGCTGAATAAAGTCGCTTTTGTACAGACACCTCAAGCATTTTACAACCTACCTAAAGGCGATCCCTTTGGCCATGAAGCTCACTTTTTCTATGGTCCTATTCAACAAGGGAAGGACGGGATGAATGCTGCATTTTATACCGGAACCAATGCGATCTTACGACGAGAAGCATTGGTAAGTATGGGTTTACAGCATTTTGCCAATGATTTTATAGCCGATGAAAGTCGCTTAGACGAATTTGATTTGATTGGTGGAGTCTCTAGCATTAGCATCACAGAAGACATGAACACAGCTATGCGCCTCCACTCGGCGGGTTGGCGGTCCGTTTATCACCATGAAATTTTGGCAGAGGGACTTGCACCTGATGATCTTAGCTCAACTTTAACCCAAAAGTTACGTTGGGCTCAAGGAACAATACAGGTATTAGTACGAGATAATCCTCTATTCAAGTCAGGCCTGACATTCTGGCAACGGATGCAATATTTTCAGACGATGTACAGCTATTTTGCAGGTTTCTTTGTAATTGTCTTTCTAGCCTGTCCAATAATTTCATTTTTCACGGGTCTAAGTCCTGTTAGCAGCTACGGCCCAGCGTTTATATTACACTTTGTGCCAACCTATGTAATTAACCGCCTCAATTTGTTGGCAGCAGCATGGAAAGTCCCTAAAAAAGAAGTATGGCGTAATGAACAATATGCCATTGCCCTTTTTCCGCTACAAATCCAGGCCGTCTGGAGTGTTTTAACGGGCAAAAACGTCTCATTTAAGGTCACCCCTAAACAACGACAATCTGGCGTATTCTGGGAGCTTGTACGCATACAATTAATTGTTTTTGGCCTTACTATTGCAGGTATGGCCTGGGGACTACTCCAATTGGTCTTGGGTCATTGGCCAGATCCCCTAATATACCTGGTCAATGTGGGGTGGAGTTGTTACCACCTGGCGTTATTATGGGTCGTCATTCGGGCAGCCTATTGGCAACCTAAGACAAGTTCCTAATCTATTTCTAGGCTCTAGTTCTTGCAATGGTTTTACAAAATACACCATTGGCTATTGTGTAAAAGCAGAATAAGTCAAGTAGCAACATCCGACCTTCGACAAATTTGATTAGAACTATATCATCATCTCTAGGAGATTCTCATGACTACAAATCTTAAAACACTTGAGCCCGCAGGCATCCTAGATGGTGCTACAACTAACGAGCTTAAGCTTCAAGTCACCGACTTATTACACGAAGGTATCGACATTGTTTTGTTAGATATGAATCAGGTGACATTTATGAATAGCACTGGTATTGGAGCAATGGTTGCTATGTTAAAAATCGTACGTGCTAGGGGCAAACAAATTTATCTTTGTGGGCTAACAGAGCAGGTCAAAATGTTATTTGAACTCACAAAAATGGATCGAGTATTTAAAACTTTTATAGATCAACAGGACTTTGAAGCAAAGATTTTAGCTGCTTAAGGTGAGTTGAGACTCCACACTCTTTAAGGAATATGGGAGATAGAAAACGCTCATTTTTTAGATAGGTAATTTAAACGGTGCTGACCTTGAGAAAATAACTCTAGCTACAGGCTTAGCCATGCTATCTCTGCCTCAAAGACTACTTAGTCCTTTCAAAGCACGTCTTTCCCGACACATTGCTTTGTGGGTATTTAGTAGTATTGTCTTAATTGAAGCCTTGATTGTCATTCCATCTTGGCAAAAAAAAGAGAAAGAGCTACTACAACAGCTTGAGGACACAGGATTTGTTGCTATACATTCCTGGGCAAGGTTCAATGCAGCTAATAGTGAGAGTCAACCTTTAGCAATACCTCAAGGGAATCTTGCTTTGCCCCCTTTGGTCAAAGGAATTATTCTTTATGATCTTGATGGCCAAGTTCTAAAGCACGTGGGAGAGGCACCTGCTTTAGAACTTGGCCAAATAGACTCAAATCTTCCTCTACAGCAACGTAGCAATAATGATCAAAGATATGATGTAGTGTGGCCTGCCGATAGGCTAGGGGGTGAGTATACTGTCATCGCCAGATTGGATGCATCCAATATCCAGCCAGAAGTCATAGATTACTTTTGGCGTATGGTCTTTTTTGTTCTGATAATTTGTTTGTTTGTAACAATTGCTACCATGTTGGCTTTGGGGCCAGCTGTGATTCAACCGATTTTACGTCTTCGGGATGATCTACTGTTGGCAGCTGAGCAAGGCATAGGGCTAGAGCAAAAAAACGCTAGTTTTTATTCTCTCTCTGTACAGCGTCGCGATGAGTTGGGAGAGGTAATGACGGCTTTTAACGCTATGTTAAAGCGAACTTCAGAACATGTGATTCAGCTGAAAGATCTGGAAATAAAAATGTTGGAAAGGCGAGAGCGAGAAATTGCGATCGCACGAGATGAAGCCCTTGCTGCTGTAGAATCTAAAAGCAATTTTTTGGCCAATATGAGTCATGAGATCCGGACGCCCATGAATGGGATTCTCGGCATGTCCGGGTTACTTCTCGATACTGAACTCACACAGCAACAGCGGAATTTTTCAGAAACAATTTGGAATTGTTGCAATTCGTTGATTACTATCATTAACGATATTCTTGACTTTTCCAAGATCGAGTCCGGCAAGCTTGATCTAGAGGAATGCCCTTTTGAATTACGTACCTGTATTGAGGAGTCCCTTGATCTACTGGCCGCTAGAGCAGCTGAAAAGGGTTTGGAACTTGCCTATATTGCTGACCCCTCCACGCCTACTAGATTCCTAGGGGATGTCACTCGTCTACGCCAGATTTTAGTAAACCTGATTGGTAATGCAGTGAAATTTACCCATGAGGGTGAAGTATTAGTTAAAGTTCGCACAACGCCACTCCAACAATCTTCCATAGAAGATATCGAACTAAAAGACATCAGTCATGCACAGGGTAAAGAATCCCTGGTTACCCTTCATTTTGATATTCAAGATACAGGAATCGGCATTCCTACCGATAAAATGGATCGTCTTTTCAAATCATTTAGTCAGGTTGATGCATCTACTACTCGTCAGTATGGTGGTACAGGCTTGGGGCTAAGCATTAGCAAACAACTCTGTGAACTAATGGGTGGCAAAATGATGGTAACTAGTGTTGTTGGAGAGGGATCGTGTTTCTCGTTTTCGATAGTAGTAGACGCTCTACCCACGCTAGAAAATGAGCAAGTCTCTGATATCGCCCATCAACTTAAAGACAAACGGGTATTGATTGTAGATGATAATGCTACTAATCGTGAGATTTTGACCCTCCAAACTCAGTCCTGGGAAATGCAACCCATCACTGCCCAGTCAGCCTATGAAGCTTTAGGCATCTTAAGTTGTCAGCCTTCCTTTGATGTGGCTATTCTTGATATGCAAATGCCAGAGGTCGATGGCCTGACCCTGGCTCATAAAATTCGTGATCAGGCCTATGGTAAGAAATTACCTCTGATCATGCTCACATCCTTAGGTAGACCTGAGGTTGATCCTAAAGCCCTAGATCAAGCTAAATTTAGTGCTTTTCTAAACAAACCCATTAAACAATCTCATCTTTATGATGCTCTTGTCCAAGTATTTAGTGATCAGCCTATCAAAATACAAAAGTCTATATCTGATCAACAATCTGGACTAGATAGCACTTTGGCTCAAAACCACCCCCTCAGAATATTGGTCGCAGAAGATAATCTGGTCAATCAACAACTTATTCGTCAATGGCTTGATAAACTAGGCTACCGTTCTGATATTGTCGGCAATGGTTACGAAGCCATCGATGCCTTAAAACGGCAGCCCTACGATGTCATTCTAATGGATGTTCATATGCCTGAAATGGATGGACTGACTGCTACAGAGAAAATTTGTGAGCAGTGGTCTACAGCTGACCGGCCTCATATTGTTGCCTTAACTGCCAGTGCCATGAAAGGTGATCGCGATCTATGTATGGCTGCTGGCATGAATGACTACATCAGTAAGCCAATTCATGTTCCAGACTTGATCGCTGTACTAAAAAAAGTAACACCTTTAGAAGTATCTAGTTGTGCTCCTACTTTAGACAGAAACCTACTGGAACCCACCTTAATAGCGTTAGGGGGGGTAGAGTCTGATACATTTTCAGACTTTAAAGAACTATTTATAAGTGAAGCATCAGCCTTAGTCTCAAAAATTGTAGAGGCTATTCAAACCAATAATCATGAACAACTAGAATATACTGCTCACGCCTTAAAATCCAGTAGTGCAGCACTTGGTGGAGTAAGTCTTCAAACGTTGTGCCAAACTCTAGAAAAAACTGGTCGCTACAAAGACCCAATAGATACTAGTTACACTGAGCAAATAACTTCAACGTTTATGACGTTTAAAACAGCGTTAGCAGCATTACAGTAATTTACTGTTTACAGCATCTAATTTCAAACTTCAACAGAAAGGTCTTTTTACCGCTCCATAAAGTAAAACTTATTTCTAGAGTAAGCGACGCTAATTTTTTATTATAAGGACTGCTAGATTATGAAAAGAGTAGCAAAGAAACTTTTGCGCCAGTTTCGGCAAAGTTTAGCATTACGCTACTTAACCATAGCTGGGTCTTGTGCACTCACTACGCAACTGGTTTTTGGGCTAATCCAAGTCCAACGAACTCAAGCACGACAAATCACTAGCTTACGTAATCAGGTAGAAAGCAAAGCTGATTTTCTTAGCGATGTTGTTCCAGAAGCAATCTTGAGCCTCGATCTTTTGTACTTAGAGACATTAATGCAAAAGACTACGGAAGATGTCGACATTGTTTATAGTGTAATTATCAATCAAGAAGGCAAGATCATCACACAATCCCTCGACCATAAGAATTCTTTAGTCAAATCAACAATAGATAAGTCAGGTACTCAAGCTAGTGATACATTAAGTGTCTTACAATCTCTCAGTACTCTACCCCAAATACGCCAGGTAGAAATTCCCATTGAATCACTTGAACAGCCCTTAGGGGAAGTTCGCTTGGGCTATTCACATCAAAGACTACGTCAAGAAAGCATCTTGGCAGTCCTATTCCATGTCAAAATAGCGGCATTGGTAAGTCTGCTATTGGGTCTACTTACGATAGTCCTATTTCATCGGCAAGTACATACCCCTCTTCGAGCATTAAACAAATTTGCCCGATCCTTTGAAGAAGGGAATTTGGAACAACGCATTCAAATTAAATATCCGGATGAAATTGGTCAGGTCAGCCGAGCCCTTAATCAAATGGCTGATCAATTACAGGAAAATTTAGTTGGACTTGCGATCGCACGTGATGAGGCATTGGCTGCTGCACAATCAAAAAGTGATTTCTTAGCTAACATGAGTCATGAAATCCGTACACCCATGAATGGCATCCTTGGAATGTCTGGTCTATTACTCGACACCGATCTCACCCAGGAACAACGAAATTTTTCAGAAACAATTTGGAACTGTTGTAATTCCTTAATCACTATTATTAATGACATCCTCGATTTTTCTAAAATTGAGTCAGGGAAGCTCGATATGGAAGAGTGCCCATTTGAGCTTCGAACTTGTATTGAGGAATCGCTAGATTTACTTGCCACTAAAGCAGCTGAAAAAAACTTAGAACTTGCTTATCTAGCAGAGCCAGGTATACCTGACCGACTAGTGGGTGATGTCACTCGATTACGCCAAATTTTAGTCAACTTAGTGGGTAACGCAATCAAGTTTACCCACGAAGGAGAAATATTAGTCAAAGTTCATGCCAAGCCTTTTACTACTGCTTCACAAACACATATAGACCAAGATATCGAAAAGGATTATGTAACCATCCATTTTGATGTGCAAGATACAGGTATTGGCATCCCTACCGACAAAATGAACCGTCTCTTCAAATCCTTCAGTCAAGTGGATTCTTCCACTGCACGAAAATACGGTGGTACAGGATTAGGACTTGCTATTAGCAAACAACTTTGTGAACTAATGGGTGGCAATATGAGTGTCACGAGTGTTGTGGGAGAAGGTTCTTGCTTTTCTTTTTCGATTGTTGTTGAAGTACTGCCCTCCTTAGAACTTGACATAGAATCTGAAACACATCAACTCAGAGGAAAACGCGTACTAATTGTGGATGATAATGCCACCAATCGTAAAATGTTGGCTCTTCAAACTCAATCCTGGGATATGCAATCAACAGTAGCCCAGTCTGCCTATGAAGCCCTGGGTATTCTAAGTTGTCATCAAGATTCCTTTGATGTAGCTATTCTTGATATGCAAATGCCGGAAGTGGATGGGCTGACACTTGCTAATGAGATTCGCACTAAACCTTATGGGAAAACTCTCCCTCTGGTAATGTTAACATCTGTGGGAAAACCAGAACTTGCAGAAAATGCTTTGAAGAAAGCTAACTTTCAGGCATTCCTCAATAAACCCATTAAACAATCTCATTTGTATAACGTTCTCAACCAGGTGTTTGTCGATCAGCCTGTCAAGATACAGACACCTGAGGTGACAAATGAGGCGGATTTATATGATAGTACGCTAGCCCAAAAACACCCTCTCCGAATTTTAGTTGCAGAGGACAATCTAGTAAATCAGCAACTGATCCGCCAATGGCTTGGCAAAATGGGTTACCGACCTGATTTAGTCGGTAATGGTTATGAAGCCATCGATGCCCTGAAACGGCAAACCTATGATGTAGTTCTGATGGATGTCCATATGCCTGAAATGGATGGACTGACAGCGACTGCTGAAATCTGTAAACAATGGTCTGTCGACAAACGGCCTTATATTATTGCCTTAACGGCCAATGCAATGAAAGGTGACCGTGAACGGTGTCTAAATGCTGGAATGAATAACTACATTAGTAAACCCATTCATGTTCCAGATTTGGTAAAGGCATTGAAACAAGTGCAACCCTTAGAAACCTCTCACCAAGCTCTTGCCTTAGATATGACAAGACTTGAGTCAACATTAGGCGCATTAGGTGGAGTAGAGTCAGAGGCATTTTCTTCCGTTAGACAACTTTTTATCACCGAAGCATCAACATTAGTCGATAAGATCATTCAAGCCATTAAAACAGGCAATTCTGAACAACTAGAACAAAATGCCCATGCATTAAAATCGAGTAGTGCAGCTTTGGGTGGTGTAATTCTTCAAAACCTATGTCAAGCGTTAGAAAAGTCAGGTAGACAAAGGGAAGTTGTGGATCTAAAGCTATCTGATGAGTTAAATTTAGCATTTTCCAACTTTAAAGCGGCTCTAGCAAGTCTATAAAGGCAATTAAGCGCCCCTGGCTAATAGAGTTAGATGCTGCTGTTAGTAGCTAAAATATGATCTTTTACACACTGATGAGTACATGCGTAAGCATTAACTTTAAGCTGGGGCATCTAACACAATCAGACATCCTTCTACAGTTAGATCTGATTGACTGACAAAAGTTTAGTCAGGATTGAACTGAGTAGTAAAGACCTGAAATTCTAACTGAAAGGAGCGTTTCTCATGCTGCCAGCGAGAGGCCATAGCCGGTTCAGGGTCTGTGTTAGACGAGAACACAACACGAGTCACCAGCTGCCAACCATCGATTAAGGCCGCATGAATCCAATCAAGGCCAATGCGAAAATAGCTGTTGCCACGAAACCCATGAGTATCGACCCATCGACGTTTGCCTGAGTCAACGACAGCAACGCCCTGCGCGGTCACGTAAAGTGTCGCGAGCGCTAAGATGAAGCATAAGCGTGAGAGGTCACAAACCGAACGAATCTCAGACCTTTGCAGATTCCAACCACTAGACTGCTCATCCTTGAAAAGCTCCTCAATATCGAAGCGTAAGCCATACTCCTGCAAGGTTTTTAGCGTAGTGGGTTCATCGCTGACAACGACCCAGAGTTCGCCATTGAGAGGATTGCGACCGACGATGACATGGACGGGACCATACCATTGTTGCTTGTGCAGTTTAACAGTGTGGAAACAGCGCACTTCGCCGCAAGCCAGATGAACTGAGTTGGGTTGTATCCAGCCTCCGGTAGAGCGCCATAGCCATGTGTTGCTCTTGAGTCGAATGCGATAGTGCCAGCCCAGGCAGCGCAGTGCACTCATGGCATCGGTATGAATGAATCCTCGGTCTGCCAGCAGAATAACCTTCACCGCCTTCGGCAGGTATCGAGCCGCCTGAACTAACATCTCGTGATACTCCCTGAAGGCAACTGTCGCACTCGAATGCTTGAGCACGCGCCAAGACAGCGGGAGGGCACGTCCTCGGTGAACCACGGCTAACCGAATCAGACAATACTCATCCCAAAACTGGGTGGTATCCAAGCTCAGATACAGACACTCGTCTTCCCAACTCGCCAGCGCGGCTTGAATAATGGGCTTGTACAACCGATGGACATTGATGCGTGGATTTCCCAGCCAGCGACGAATACGACGTTGGCGACTTTGCGCGTACTGCCCTCGGCAGGGGATATACTTGGCCCACTTCGTTAGGTTTACTTCGCCGGTATGAATCAGCGCGACGACCATCCATAGACAGGTCGTTAAATGGGTAAGGTGTGTCCAGTTGTCGCCTTGACCCAGCCAGATTTTCAAGGCATCGTAGAGGCGGGAGTTTTTTTCACAGCGTTTCTATAATTTGAGTGGTATCTAATTCTAGAGCGCTGGACTCCCGCTTCTTTCGTTATTGGCTACAATCCAAAACAGACAGTCACTTCAACAGTGTAGGCATTATCTTTTGTCAGTCAATCAGCAGTTAGATAAGCTGTCCGACCTTTACCGATAGCAACCTCATGCCCTCCAGTAAATGCACCAAAAGGGGGTAGTGTTAGCCGTTGGAACTGATGCTCATGGTAAAAGCAGGGCAGCCGCAGACTCTCAGTAGTAGATTTTAATTACACAACCGGGTGTGTATGGCCACAAATATTCATGTAGCCTTTGGGTAGGTGCTTCAGGCTAACGGGCTCATGGCTGAGCAATAGCTTGCCTAGAGGAACTGGATGATATAGTTCATATTAAAAACAGACTTTAACGCTATTCGGTCATGATTACCAACAATTAGGGTAACTTTAGCATCCACCTCTTCCAGGAATGTAGACCAGGCAATTTCTATTTCAGTCACCATGCCCTGACGAGAGTGAAATAGATCTCCGAGTACAAAAATTTGTTCGGGGTGGACTTTGTTACAGTACGATCTCAATTGCTTCAATGTTTCGCCATTCACCTGCTGCGCTACTGGAATCCTGGCCATTTGAAACGTTTCTGCCTTACCCAAATGCACATCTGAATGGTAGCAAAGTATGATATTTAGGCACATACAAAGCCCGTTCCAACAATACCAGTGTCTCTCTCTGTAATAGATCTACCTGGTGCCCGATTTTCATGTCATTTGACATATGTAGTCAACCTACTGAAGGCACCGCATAGTATTCTGATGCCGGTAATAGTATTAATCCTAAACTACTACAGGTAGATAGGATTAACAAAAATATTGATCCGTGACATCTCTACTAATATGGTGGTTTTGCTAACCTAAGGAGCATTCAATAAACCAAGCCAAAAAAATCTGTTTTATTTACATTTTAAGCAGTATAAATACAGATTTATCATCATTCCTGGACATTTTTAAGCCTAAATCATGCCTAAAAGAACTGATAAATGACTAGACCTTACAAAGAAATCAAATATTGCAGTAAACCGTATATTTTCGGATTTCTCTGTTCATGCTCTGTCACTAAAATAACACTATCTAAAACAAATTGCGTAGATAAATTGCATAGGCAACAGACAAACAGCGTAATCGTTTGAATTCACTTTAAGGCATTGCTATTTCGAACTCGGGCATTCTAAGCCTTTAGACTGTATCGGAATTAAAAGAGAGACGAAACTAATCCACAACTTTATTAAACAAGCATTTCAAACCTTTTTGAGAACCCCCTAAAATCGTTTCATATCAAAATTCACACTGTTTCAAAAAGTCACTTAGCCAACTTATCTCAAGTATCAAGGGCACAGAAATGCTTTATCAATAGTCCCAAGACTTTTTCATATTTTTTGTTGCTTACTGTTATCTAATCAAACGTCTATCTTTTTACGAGTCCCAGTTCATTATGAAATCCTCTGTCAGTAATTATTTAAGCTGAGGTTCTACTCTTATTATTATTCCTGACATGAATGAGCAAAGAAGTCTTGAAAGATTATTTCCTTATATCGATGGTGCGTTTCAAACCATACTGGATCAAGCCTTGGTCAATCAGCATATATCCACTAGAGGTTTCTCTGTATTTATTAGGGAGATCACTTAGTGATTCAACAAAAGTTAAGCGAAATTATGTAAGCAATTTGTTGCAGATCTGGTTGTTTTTTCCCATCTCAATGTTCGGCAAAACAGATATCTTATTTAGTGAACCAATGAATAAAACCAGGTTAGTGCATCTACGTTTTTTCTAGTTTATGCTTAATCACAGCTATAGAGCTTTCTATATATCAGGTTGCTATCTATCAATGAATGTTTTCTACCATCAAATTTCATTTGCTAATCATCATATACACTTAAATGACAATGCAAAAGCATGCTCTGATGCAGCGAATTATAGAGCAGTTGTTACCAGAAGAACAATGCTTATTTAGCGAATATCAGATTGAAGCCCTCCATCGATCTGCTCTATCTTTACCTAAAAGAAATCATGCCATCAATGTACGTTTGTCAATTCCTTTCCCAGGAAAAGGAATTTATCTCGTCCTTTTTGCAGGGAAAGAACTCCGTTCAAAAAAACGTCTGCTTGCTGACAGAGACTTTCAGATACTCCCTAGAGTTATTCTTCTTCTTATTTCACTTCTCGGTTGTGCAACTATCTTTGGTCTAGCTTACAGTCAACGCATATTAGCTATCAATAATCAACGTAATGCATCTAGTCTGAATGAATCATCAGACGTAATCCATCCTACCGTCGTGCCTTTCAAATATGATCAAGAGCAATGTGAGACAAGCTTTCGTGAGTGGAGGGATGGTGAATGTATTGATTACGAGCACGACCATACTTTCTAGGTTCAAGTCTAACGCTTATCCACTAAACTACATACTCTCAAAAATAGTTATTTATTAGCAAGTTGATCTTTCAAACGTTCTATACACTCAAGCAAACTCTCATTAGATAGGCGTGCGCTAAGATGCTCTACTAACAAAGGAAATGCTAAGGGTGAAGGTCGTTGTGTAGTTTTCCACACCACCTTAAACGTCTGTAGCCGTGCCAAAGCTATGCTCAGACGTTCTAGCTCTAGTTGTTGTTCTAGGACTTCCCTCTCTGCCTGGAGTAGCAGTAAGTTATCTGCCTCGTATTTAGAAAAAACCTCGTAAATTAAGGAAGCACTGACTTGGAGTTGGCTACCGGTTTTACGGGATGATGGATATCCTTGAAAGATCAGATTAGACACCTGAGCAATACTGCGAAAGCGTCGCTGGGTCAACTCTGAAATGTTGAGACTGGCTCGAATGTCTTTAACAATATTATTCAAGTTAAAGAAATGAGCCTGGTGGTTTTGAAAGATAGACTCAAAAGAATATCCTTTGGGAGCTAATATTTCAAAACCGTAATCATTGGCAAAGACGGTGAATGTCGCTTTTTTATATTGGGCAAAACGATGGGTCCATAGAAATCCTAAGCCCTCATGAGCAAATCTTCCCTCAAAGGGGAATGCATAGAGATGTTGTCCTTAGTTCATGCCACTCATCCAAAACACGGTCCGTAAGTTACCAAATCGCTGACGCGCCCCTTTGTAGGACAGCGGCACCGATAGAGACTCAGGTGTAGTAATCAAAATCTCATGCAGTTCTTCTTTTGCCGCTCCTTCTGGGATGCTTTAGTATCCCCAGTGCGAGACTCTACCTGGAGTGGCCAGCCCATTGCTGTAATCGGCTTTTGGATGGCTTGTTCAATGTCGCGAGATAGAGCTCGTAGGGGTGTGATGTAGAGTAGCTGTAGGCCGTAACCAGGATTAACCAGCATGTCGGCAATGGGTCCCATGACGGCTGCATAGGTTTTACCGGAGCCAGTAGGTACTTGAATCAGACCACTTTTGCCTGTCAGGTAAGCTTCCCAGGTTTCTTTTTGAAAGGGTAAGGGTTTCCATTTCTGGAGTTTGAACCAGGCCAAAATTGGCGATAGGGTAATTGCCATGGATACTTAACCTGGATGTTAAATGCCTTGCCTACAAACAATTGCCCAGGTCATCCACAAGGAGATGGAAACTCGGATTCTGTGAATTTGGATCGAAATCCTTGTTCTCTCCTCCATTGTCTATCTTCTGTAGTCCCTCTTATCTTCATCCTCCGTCCACTTATGAGACCTTTGCTTTGCCCAGGGTATAGCCATGGCAAAACACTCGAAACCAATGAAATTTCTTACCCCAAACTTACCCCATAAATCGATCTAAATTAGACTTAATAATCACCTAACGCATGTTCTGGTATATGTACATTAAGGGCATAAAAAGCGGATGATGGGACTCGAACCCACGACATTCAGCTTGGGAAGCTGACGTTCTACCACTGAACTACATCCGCAACCTATATTGCCAGTGTTTCCAATGGCTTGAACGTAAATATAGCAGGTTTTTCACTTGACGGCAAACAGATGATTACAGACAATTACAGACGAACATTTAATGTGAATTTTAATGTGAATGGCACCTAAGGATTGCAACCTGCAGGCAGTAAATGAGCGGCTAAAAGCCACCTGTATTCCCGTATCTGTGCAGAAACGGGGTGCGCGTTTAATTTTACAGGCCACACTGCCTCCTAAACCGACTAGCAATAAGCGTAACCACCATCAGCAACAGATATCTACGGGCTTGCCAGATAATCAGCAGGGACGCCGAAAAGCTGAGGGTATGGCCATTACGCTGGGCGGGAAGCTGCTGGACGGCACATTCAAATGGAATGATTACGCTACTGCCAGGACGGAAAAGTCTAAGCAGTGTGCAGAGGTGATCAAGCGATTTGAGAAGGACTATCGGCAAAGAAATCAGCTTGAAAATCGCACATGGCAAGAGAACTGGCACAAGGTTTTCAAACAGCTGCCGCGAACGTCAGCCTTAACAGCTGACATTCTACGGAATGAATGTTTAAGTAAACCTGAAAATTCGAGGACGCGTCAGCAGACTTGCCAAAGGTTACAGGCCTTGGCAAATTTTGCAGGTATTGATGTGGACCTGCTGCAGTATCAGGGCAATTATGGGCCTAGCAAAGTAAAAGAGCGGGACCTGCCCTCTGATGAATTAATTGCTCAGTGGAGAGAACAAATTCCTAATCAAAACTGGCAGTGGGTTTATGGAATGATGGCTGCCTATGGTATTCGTCCCCATGAGGTTTTCTTCTGCGAATTTACAGATGAAGGCTTACAAGTTCTTAAGGGAAAAACAGGTCCCCGTCTTGTTTATCAAGCCTTTTATCCGGAATGGGTGGAGCGATGGAACTTGGCTACGGTGTGCAGGCCAAAGGTAAATGCTGAAGCCTCTTATGAAAAAGGAAATCTAGGCCGAAAAATTAATACTCAGTTTCGCAGATATAAAATGCCATTCTCTCCCTATGACTTACGCCATGCTTGGGCCATTCGCTCAACAGTATTGTTCAGGGTGCCTGAAACGGTTTCAGCTCAGTTGTTGGGCCATACACCTGATGTTCACTTGAAGATATATCAGCGCTGGATTGATATTGCCAGAGGAAAACAAGCGATTAAACAGGTGATGAGTGAATCTAACCTGCCCGCAGCGCCTCTCGTTCCCAGCGCTTGATAATTGCTCTAACTTTGAAGAGCCATTCGCGGGAGCCTTCAGGTTTAATGACTTCTTTACCAGGTAGAAAGACTCGACCTTCTCGGGCCGCTCTAGTCAGGTTGTCGCGGTGGGAGTAAACTGGCAACAACTGGGCATGAATAACTTCTGAGGTGCTGTACCAAGTTTTCACAGTAGCTTTGCTCTTTAGCTCTTGAAGCTCATTGGTTAAGTCTTCAATGCGTTGTAAGAGCTTGTGGTTAATAGCTGTTGTGTGGGCTAGTTGTTCATTGGTGCAGTCAACAATGCCAGCTAATCGTTCAAATAGTTGTTTATCCATTTTCTTTATTCCTATGACTATTTGACGTCTTGTGAGGAATTTGTTGAATGGGATAACGAGTTTGTAAAAGTATCGGCAACGACCCATACTTTTACCGCGCTGTTTTTTTCCTGGCTATCCAGGATAGCGCGACTCCAAAGTCTCTCTTTTTCGCTTCAACAATTGGTAGATGTGATGCTGGGTTCTTAAAACTAAAGTTTGATAGCTTGGAGAATCGTTAACAGTCCTGATAGCTCACATAGTAATAGAGACGACTGACTACTGCTGAATCTATGCTGACATAGAAATATTACTTAATTTGGTTGTGGGTTGAATATATATGTTTTGCTGATACTTGCGGCTTTTGTGTCTTAGAAATAGGTTGTAGCTGCGATCAAACCCTGATTTTTTAGGAGTTTGATTGATTGAATCAGCATAGGGAGCAATATAGACCCTAAAAATTGACCTGTCTGAGTAAAGTGATCAGCATAGATTCAGAATCCCTTTTCCTGAGGGGATTTTAGCCAGGTTCCCTATTCATGTTGACCTGGCTAATAAGTCCCTTGACTCAGTTAGAAGTTGTGGTTAATGTAAGCCTTAAGCTGTTCACGGCCTTACTACAGAGCCCATAATTTAGCGCCATCGGCAGGTGCTGACACACCATGCCGATGACATACACCCCCACGTTGCTGACACAACCTGGGAGCGCAGGTTTAATGTACCTGATGCCACCCCGGATTGCATCTATGCATGGGGTGGCTAATTTATGGCTCTGGTTTCCTTCTCGTCGTTTATTTGGAGATCAGAGTCCATGTTTATCGATAATAGTCAGGGCACAGGTGTGCCCACAGATCCGCCTGCCAGTGGAGCATTGCCGGAATATCAGTATGAAGATGTCAGGCTAATGCTACTGGGTAGTCTGACATCTGTGCAGAATACGATCGCCTTGTTGTTTAAGCTTAACTATGCGGAGCCTAATGATTGGAGTCGTCCCCTGGCCACTGGTCGGCCCAATGAGGTGATGGCAATTTTGACGAAGCGAGTCAGGGTGGATTAGAGCAAAAAATGAGGCCATGTTTGTACATGGCCTTGAGCTTGATTAAAGCCAGTTTCCTAATAAAACATAGAGAGTGCTCGCTAGCATTTTAGACACCAGGGCTTCCATAGAGTTGAAAGTAATTGACACTTGATAGACGGTTTTTGGTCCCGTCATTCGTAGGTTCGAATCCTACCGCCCCAGTTAGCTTCAGAGATTTGTTAAAGAGGCTGGCCTAAAGGCTGGCCTAATTTTATGCTCTTTTAGCGAAACTTTTAGTCCATAAATTCGTAACCGACCACGTGGGTCAGACAGCAGATGAATCCTGAGCTTGTGTAAAAGGTTGTTGTGGTAGCAAAGATGGGACTGGTTTGCCCTCACGAGCAGCCCGACAGGCCTCGGTCATGTATTCCAAGACATTGCGTTTTTGAGAGTGCAGCGTCGCTACGACCGTCAACATCCGAGCCACAAAGGCACTCCCCGCTTCGGTCTGTGAGCCAAAGCTGATACGTCTCCAGATAACGGCGGGTCGCAGGGCTCGTTCTGAGTCATTATTGGTGGGCTCAACGCCCTCAGTGGTGACAAATAGCCACAGCGCGGGCTCCATCTTTAACAAACGTCGGCACGTCCGCACCGTTTTGGCTAACGCTGTCTTTTCTTTGGCTCCAATCTGATGACTGGCGGCTTGAGTGAGTAGAGATTTCACGTTAGCCCGAATCGGCTTGACCGTCTCAATAAAATCACTCCGAGTGAGCGTACCATCGCGGACCCGATACCACAACTTGAATAATGTCTCTTCTTGCTTAAGCAAAGCTTCACCGATGGCCTGAGAGATCCCTGGGCGTTCGGCGATTTTCGTAAAGTCCCGTTTCAAGTGAGCCCAGCACACTTGTCTACAAACCAACGAGACCCAATTGTAGACACTATGACGATCTGAGATCAAAATACCGTCAAAGTTTTTTCCGAGGAGTGCTTGGGCTGATGCTTGGGAGTGACTGAGGAAGACTTGGAAAACGGTCACTAGAGGGGTAACCATCACCCACAACCAACCTTTTCGTTGGTCGGGGTTATTTCCATCGGCATTGCCTTGCGGAAAACCCGTCTCATCGGACTTTACAACGGGTTGTTGCTGAGCGTATGCTGTTGCCTCTTCTACAGGGGCAGCCACCGCCTCACTTGCCTGCTGACGCAGATTGTTAACGCTCCCCAACGCCATCTGGATGCCAAACACATCCAACATCGCCTGTTGCACCATCCGCTGAGAGTGACGATACATCCCACTGAGTACACCCACAATGGCGGTCACTCGGGGACCATAAACCTGGACTGACACCGTCTCCGGTAATTCGGCACGGGTACTCTCTCCACAGACCTCACACACTCTTTGGTGCAGACGATATTCGTGCACCTCAGGCCACACTGGAGGTATCTCAACAGTTTGGTGACGATAGGGGCTGAGGTCTTCTCCACTCAGAGCGGCATGACAACAACGACAACTCTCGGGATAATAGTTATTAACAGATTTACACTGCTCTACGGCAAACAAATGACGATGATGACCTGGGTGACCCGGTTGCCCACCTCGTTTTTTATCACTTTTGCGGCGACGACCCGGTTTCTTCACCTGAGGGGTATCACTCGATGGGGATTGCGATGAGTTCGATGAATTCCGATTGACTTGCTCTTGCAACAACTGATACTGATGCTGTAATTCCTGATGCTGCTTCTCCAAGTGCTCTAAACGCTCAAGGAGATGACCCACTAGCTGTTTGACACTAGTGGGGGGGCGCTCCCAGTCTTCCGGCACTGGTTCCGCCTAATGGGGATAGTCTATCGTTTATTGGAAAAGAGTTAGACTGCATATCGAATGGATAACAACTGTGTCCAAGATATCCCCAGTTTCAAAATGCCGAGTTTCACGGCAGGCACAACTTTTGTCGTGAAATGGACGCGCACAAAATTGTGCACCAACCAATAAACATCTAGGGTTCGTTGTAAGTGTTTTCGAGATTTAGCATAGGTATTGGTTTTACGGCGAAAGGCCGCATTACGCCTTCGGATCGATGCCTTAAAGGCCTCAACATGATTGGCATGAATGGATTTCTCTGCCACATCATGGTCCGTTTGAGGGTGCTCAGGGACGGGGGCTTGATACTTTTTGCGGGGACGGCCTCGACGCTTTTTGGCCCCTTTGTTTTTTAAGCGAACTCTTACCCCTTTCGGTAATCGCTTTTTAGGACGTCCCGGTTTCCCCGTCCGAATGATGTCGTAGCAGATTTCAAACAAGAGATTCCCATACCGTCGTTCGCCATCGGTCAAGAGGCTGATGCTACCGGTTTGTTCCACCACCTGAGCTAACCACGTTAACGCTTATTCAAACAGCTGTTTGTCTTTTCGACCACAGTGCAATTCCCACAAGAATCGACTGCCTCGCTCCATCAGGACAATTGTCCAACCTTCTGACACGGAGGGGGGAACGTTCTTATCAACCTTGGTATACAGTTCATCCCCTTCTATCTCTTGATGAATGAATTCATGCATCACGGAATAGAGCATCAAGGTGGGTTTGAGCTCCGCTAAGCGACGTTCCCAATCAATCACGCTTTTCTTTGAGACGCTAAAGGTCCGAGCCGTTGCATTCAAGCTCATCCCCTCACTTCTCGCTTTGAGAATTTTGATAATCCGACTCAACGGAGTAGTCAACCCAGCAATGGGAGTCGCAAACGTTTCACTGTAGTAAATATTGCAACCACGACAGTGGTAAATCGTTCGCGTGCCATGGCTTTGGGTTGTGTAACGGGTGTGGGGATGAATGTCGGTACTCGCGCAACCAGGGCACGGATGGGAAAATAGATCCATAACACTACAGATTTTGGGGAGCTTTCCTGATAGCTATTATCCCTCAAGATTATACACAGCAATCTCTTTAGCTATCCCACTGCACGGAACCAGTGCCCAAACTGGGCTTGTGGGAACAGATTAATGACCGCTTGGTAAAGTTAGTAAGACTCGCAGAGGGACGAGATGAGCAACCGAGCTTGACGAGCATTGATAGTCAATCCGTGAGGACCTCAGAGAACAAAGGATTTGAGCAAGGGGTTGATGGCCATAAGCGTGTCAAAGGTCGTAAGCGTCATATTGTTGTTGACACCTTAGGCATGGTGTTGAATTGTTTTGTTAGTGCGGCCAACATGGCAGATATCAAGGCTGCCGTGGTGGTATTAGAGCCTGTCTTAGAGACGTATGTAAGACTTGAGAAAGTGTTAGCTGACCAAGCGTACAAAGGAGGGCTAGGAGAGACTATAAAACAGATTTATCACTGCGTTCTAGAAGTCACAACAAGACTGGGAGAGAGTTTTGTTCCTGCGCCTTATCGGTGGGTCGTTGAGCGAACACTGTCTTGGTTAGATAAGGCGAGACGTCTGTGTCGAGACTATGAAGTTTTACCGGAAAACCATGAAGGCGTTGTCTATGTGGTGATGATGCGCTTAATGCTGCGCCGATTAACCGATAATCGACGACGATGGATGTCAAAGACTCCTCAGACTGCTTAATGTTAGTTTACGAACCCACTCTTAATGCTGACCCTGCGGCACGCCGCTCATGGCACTCAATTCGCAACAGCTCAGGTCTCTCGACTGCGAACAGCATTGATTAAAGGAGCCGCACGGGTCAAAGTCTCGGTGAGACGGGTGTTGGTGGAGCTGGCAGCATTCTCTCCCTTCGCGGCTGAGATCACCCTCATTGCTCAACGATTAAAGGATTTACCGACCGTTAAAATTGCCTGATATCAGAGCTCTGATAGGAGTCGTGTCTCTAATTGAGACTTTTGGGGCTCAAAACAGCTTATTTTGAACAGCATCACGGACGTTCATATAGCACTCCGTCCTGCTTGGTCTCATTGAACTCAGATAAGGAGTAATTTCAACCTGACTGACAAGGGTCATGAATAATGCAGGTTAGGATGGTGTCTGCAGCAAGGTTTTGATATTGCGGCTGAGGCCCCACTGCTTATCAGCCTGTCTAACCGGAACTATTGTCAACGTATGGGCTATGGCGGGATCTATAAGATGGTGCAGGCGCTTTCGGAGTGTCTGGGGATTGACGAGAGCATTCATCCCCACCGGCTACGGCATACTTATGCACGCAGCTGGTTTTGGAGGGTATAGACCCAGAGTTAGCGCTCAAACACATGCGGCTCAAGTCACCGCATGTGTTTGAGCGCTATACCAAACGAGCTTTGCAGCGCCGTGCTAGCGAGAGTTTTCGGGAGGTTGCCGAGCATTCAATTTCTGGTCTCTTTGGAGCGTAATGCACAAAAACTTAAGTTGTGAACAGCAGACTGCAGAAAAGAAGCAGCAGAGCCAAAGAAATTAACTTTTTTAAGACATTTGCTTAAACCTCAGGTATTACTTTTATTCTGATAAGAACTGGATTCCGAGGTGCCCATCTTGTCCGTCAACCCTAACCAAGAACTTATTTGGCAAGGACGTTTACATCTTGGTGACGAACCAGGTGTTTATGGGGATGCTTCTTACTCCGGCATCTGTGCTGAATTACCAATAACCATTTATCGGACACCAACTGAGCCACCTAACCCTCAGCCGATAACCTCCTTCACGCTGATCCTTGAGACCGAAGAGCTAAAAACACTAAGCAACTATCCAGGTCATAAAGTATTAGTAACTCAGTACGTTGATGACCCTAATCAACAGTTTCGGTCAATAGAGAAACCCTTCCCTTCAGAAAGGTTCAAGGAGACCGATAACAACCGCAAAGAGATTACTATTGATATTGGCACGGAAGCTGGCCCGTTCTATCTCTCTGTACAGCTAAGGTGTGACACAACTGCGAATCCAGGGCTTTATGACGATTTCACTTGGCGCAGATTATCACTCTTGGCTGATAAATATAGCTTCTATGCATCCCTAGGATTTATCCTATAGCTCTATAAAGTTTGTTTAATTGGCATTTGTAAGGGATCGCAGCAAGCGCGGTAGGACTGCCGAAACCAAATTACTACAGCTAGTAGGTATCAAAACCATGCAGCAAGAAATTTCATCAAAAATATTTTTTAACGATTATCAGTTTATCGGTACGTTCACCCTTCCCGAAACAGATCCTTCTAGTTTGCCTCTGTTCGACATCCTAAATGATGGACGGATTATATCTACTGACGGTCAATGGGTTTACGTGGAGCAAGAGGCTAGCTCGAGAGTTTTTGATAAATTGACTAGGTTAAATGATAGTCAGTATTCTCCATTCATTCGCATATCGCCCAACGGTAATCGAATCGCCACAGCTAAATTCGACACAGTAGTCGTCTTCAATTTCGATGCCCCAGAAGAGACACAGGAGTACAGACTAGGATCTACGTATGATGCTGAATGGATAGACGATTCGAAGTTAGCAATCACTGGTGCTTCGCAAAAAGGTGTGACTGTTCTAGATACGGAAAATGGTAGGACACTTCCAGTGATCCAAAATATAGGTGGTGCTCCTGCTGGCGTTACCATAGACAAATGCAAATATCTGTATTGTGCAAATGGTGGTGATACACAGCCAGGAGGATCACAAACAGGTTGGATCAAAGCCTTTCCGCCTCAATCATGGGAAACAGTATTATCTGGGGGCGTTCCTATAGACTTTGAAACTAGCGGAATCCTAGTAGCCGACATACTTTCAGCAGGTTATCTAGGATTTGATGGCGCAGGGAATATGTTAGTCGGGGGAGGAGTATTCTTTGGTGGAAGTGGCGATGTGGATGGGGGCAATGAGCCCACAATACCTGACAAGGGATATGCTGCCATAATAAACGGAAAATCCGTCAAAGATGCGTTAGAGGGTGGCCCTCCTGTCACAAGAAAATCCTCAAGTAACGCGCTCTACGAGATTGATCCTGACCCAAACTCAGATAGAGATTTCTATTATGTAAATGCCAATAGAAAATTAGGCGAACTATACTTCAGTGACTACGGTGGAGATAGTACAGGTGGGAACAATGCCATTGTTTATGTTTTTCGTAGTAAAAGCTATTAAATCGAATCTGTCAGATCCAGGTAGCCAAATCGGGCCGAAATCTCGGCATGATTCAAAACCGGTTGATCTTAGGTAACACTCGCAACACAAAGTAGACCGTCATCAGGACAATTAGTTTTATGTACTAAATAGCATCTAAAACGATTAGAACTTTCAAGTTAAGACCATTATTAAAAGCTTATAAGCTTACCGAAATATGAAAAAATTGGTTCTAGTTATTAGTGTTTTTATCTTAATCTCTGCAATCTATGCTCAGTCAGTTTTTGCTGATGAATTGGAATTACCCTTTCAAGGAAAAGTTGACGCTTCTAGTGATGTTGGAGCATTTACAATCAAAAACACTGGTCAAGGCACTGTCGGAAATTTCGAGTTGACAAATCCAGGAAATAGTGCTCCAGCGCTGCAAGGAAAAACCAAGGGTTCTGGCCCCGCAGTTAGAGCTAGAACAACTGGAAGTGGAACTTCAATCGAGTCAGTAACGACAGGAACTGGTTCTGCTGGAAACTTCATAATTGATAACTCAGAGAGTAAAGCACCAGCAATACGTGCAAGTACTAATGGCAAAGGACTCGCTGCAATCTTCGATGGAGATGTTTCTATTTCAGGAACATTGAATCTTGACTCTCTAATTTACGAAAACGATGAACAAGGAATTTCTATAGAAGGAGATATAGATTCTTTATTGAGTGCCATCAAAGATGGAAAGCTTATTTCTGTTCAATATCTGAGTAATGATGGCCTAGTTATATGGCGGAGAACTTGCGATTCATTAGCAGTAAAACAAGATATTCAAAAAGTTGCTGTATGCTTTATTTCAATGGTTCCCGATACAAAAAATCTAAACTTAGAACCACCATATTTCCTAGAACAGCATTCATATGATTCGGATGGGTATTCAAGGGTTATTAAATTTGATCTTAAGAATGGGGAAGTCGTTGCCAGACAAGATAGAGATTTAAGCATCAAATGGTTTGTAGGCAATTAGCAAAAGCAATTATTAGTATTAATTTTATACATCATGAAATGATGTATAAAATTAATACTTTTTGCAGTTTTCTTTATTTTTTGACTAGGAAAAAGTTATGTCTGATTGGAAAGATGACCTTCGTCCAGCTTATCGAGGAGAACTGATTGCAGACCTAGAAAGTGATGACGGAAAATTGACTCTAGATTTAGAAGAGTTGGATCTGATCCCAGATGCTGAAATACGAGAAGAGGTAAAGAAACTAATTATTAAGGGACATCAAAGATTTTATTCCCGCTCATTTAATCCCGCATTATTTTTGTACAGAAAGGCATTTCTGCTTGTAGAGAGCCTTCCTCTAGAAAATATTATGCGTCTTACCATACAAATTTATCTTGCAGACACATATCTAGAACTATTCAATTTTGAGAATGCTAAAGGTGAATTACTAAAAGTTTTAGAGCAAAGCCTAACTGATAATCGACCCATATCACCCAGAGTGCTTTGGCTCAAAATGGCAAAAACTTGGTTGGCAGCAGGAGATGCATTATACAGAGGAATTTCAGGTACTTTATCTTCTGAGCAAAAAGAATTGATAAGGAATGAATACAATCAAATACTTGAAGATGGTGTCAACCCTAACTTTAGTTCTCCTCTTTATTCTTCTTCTCTCGAATTCATGTTTTCAGATGTAGAAAGCGTTGTAAGAGCAATTCAAGAAGAGGATGCTTCAAGGCTTAGTGAAAGTCATCCTCAAATGGTTGAGTTAATTTGCAAGTGCCAACAAAGATTTAAGCAACTCGATCAGAATTCTAATTTTATAGGTTTTTCTAGTTCTTATGTGCCAATTTTACGTTTTGATTATCTTCAAGATATCGCACGAAGGTTTGCACAGACTGCTGCACAAGCAAACAGAGAATATATTAGCTATATGCAAAAAGCGCAGCAAGAATCTTTTACTTTTCGCCAGATGCAACAGGCTGTTGAGCTTAATGAAGCAGGTGTTGCTATGGAGCAACAAGCGTTAGAATCTTCTCGTAAAGAGATAGCTTCAGCAAGATCTTTGCAAGAATTAGCAGATACTCGCTGGCGTCAGGCAAAAGAGTATGAAAACTACTATCGTGAGACTGGAAGAGACATAGTTAGGTTGGATGAGGCATTATCTTGGGCTAACGCAGGTACCGTAAGCGATGATGATGAAATACGTCTTAGATATGGAGGTCTTGAGGATATTGGTATTGCTAATGAATATCAACTTAGAAGTACCCTGATTCAGAAACTTACAACAGCTAGAGCAACAAGAAATTTTAATCTTCAGCTTGAGCAATTACAAAATAGAGTCACAGAGCTAGCAGCATCACGAAATGTATCTAGGGGACAACTTAATGTAGCTATTTCTAGAGATGAAGTTGCTCAACTCAGATATCGTGCTGCTCAATTTAGATTGCGACATAGTGAAGCCAACCTTGAAGAGATAAGGTCCCGAGAAATTGATCTTGAGTTTTTTAGCGAGATTGCTCGTCTTGTCCGTGATACAGCGCAAACTTATCTAGAACACGCTACATTGCTAGCCTATATGATGCAGCAGGCTTACAATTTTGAATTTGGAGAAAATCTTAATCGTATTCGCTTAGACTATGGAGACCTTGATGATTTGCAGGGGCTATATGCTGCCGATTTACTACTAAGAGATATTGATTTTTTCACCTTTCATAAAGCTGTTCAAATTCGCAATAAAATTCAGCCTGTAGTCACACGTATCGAGTTGAGGAAGAGATACCCTTTAGAATTTCTAAAGCTTCAGCAAGATGGGGAAATGCTTTTTTCAACTAAGCTAGAGTACTTTCATCAAAAATATCCAGGAATTTATAATGCAAGAATAATTAACGTATCTATTTCTCCGATTACAGGAGAACGTCCAATCGGAAGTCTAACAGCCAACGGGGTATCTTATTTTCGCAACATTGAAGGTGAAAAATCAACTAAAATGCACGCTTCGGAGACATTGCTAATATCAGACTACAAGAGTAGAACGGATATGATTATTGCCCCCACGCCAAATGAGCAATTAGTAACGTTTGAAAACATCGGTTTAGAAACAGATTGGCTACTTAGCTTTCCTAAATCGCAGAATTTGATAAATTACAGCACCATAACAGATGTCTATATGACAATCACCTTTTATTGTGAGGTAGACTCGAAACTGGCCGAAGAAGATCTTAATTCGATTCCACAAAGCGAAGAAATTGAAACTTACTTTGCCTTTAAAGAAAGATCAACAAGATTTGAGAATTCATTTGCTGACTTACAAGATTTTGGAGAATACATATTTGAGATTGAAGAAGCCTATATTCCTCATCCTAATCCGAGAATTAGGGGATTAAGATTAATTGCTGTTGATGAAAACAACGATTTTATTGCTCTGAATGCAAGGCTATGGTCGCAAGAATATGGTAGTGAAGAAAATCTATATGAATCGAATGAAAATAAGATAGTTGTCATCCAGTCAGAAGAACAAGAAGATGGTTTTCGCGATACATCTCTGGTTACAAAATGGACGATTGTCTTGCGACCAGAAGACAATCCCGATCTAATTTCATCAAATGATACCGATCAGCAGCTCGATTTGAGCAATTTCAAAGCAATATTTTTAGTCGTTAGATACTTTTATTCTGGAGCTTAATATTCATCCAAATCCACTTAATTCTTGTAGATAAGTTATACTTATTATGGCACAAACTATAGCAACCTCTTCAGATATAGTTTCTCTTCCATCTGGAGGAGGGCAATTAGCTGGCTTAGGAGAAACATTCCAACCAAACTTATACACAGGTACCGGAAACTATTCGATTCCTATTTCTTGCCCTCCAGGTATTAATGGGCTAAAACCAGAACTAATTCTTGGCTATACAACAGGTGGAGGTAACGGTCCATTTGGCATGGGATTCCAATTGGGAGTACTTTCAATTAGTAGAGCTACTCAAAAAGGTATTCCAAAATATAGAAATACAAGTTCATCAACAGATAAAGAACAATTTCAATTTTCTGGAGCGCAGAATCTTATTGATTGTGGCAATAATCGCTATCGGCCAAAATTTGACCAAACATTCTGGTTAATTGAACGCAAGAAAGAACATTGGGAAGTCACGACAAAAGATGGCAGCGTTCATTATCTTGGCACAACATCAAATTCAAAAGTAAGTAATTCAGATAGAAGAAGAACCAGAGTTTTTTCGTGGTTGCTGGATCGAATGGTGGACCCTAATGGGAATGAAATTCAATATTCTTATCTAGAAGATGAATCCCAACGCTATGTTGAATCAATATCTTATGGACCATTCGAAATCCTCATAGATTATATTGATACTCGTCCCGATCCATTTATTTCAAGAAGAGCGGGCTTTGTCATAGAAACTCGATTTCGCGCACAACGTATTCGGGTAATTTCACATCGCAATGGCACTAGAGAGCTACGACGCTATGAGCTGGAGTATGAGGAACCTATTCCTCGGAAACTCTCATTACTAAAAAGGGTCACTATGGCAGCTGGGACAGGTAACAATTATGTTGTAATGCCGACAGTTACTTTTGACTACAGCAAACTTTCCTATGAGAAACAAGATGCAATAACTTTTACCTCTAGAGATGGATTGGTGCCTCCCAATTTAACTAATCCCAATATTAGTCTTGTAGATTTAACTGGTGATGGACTCCCAGATTTCGTTACCTCAGACGAATTCTCCCTATCTTATTGGAGAAATCTTGGTAATGGGCAATGGGCTGCACCAACACCTTTAGCAGGAGTATCTACTCAAATACAATTAGGAGCCCCAACTGTTCAATTTGCCGATCTTGAAGGAAATGGTACGGCAGATTTACTTATCGGAAGTAATCTTTCTGGTTATTTCCCTAATGCAGCAAGTGCTGATTGGGAAAATCCGATAATATATGAAAATGGCTTCTCTCTTCCTTTTGACTTAACAGATCCCAATCTGCGTTTAGTTGACATTGACGGTGATGGGCGTGTAGATGCTATTTACTCAGATTCTGATTCTTTCCAAATCTTTTTCAATCGAGGCAGAGAGGGATGGAAACAAGAAGCTCAAGTGGTTAGGAGAGAATTTAACGATTCTGAATGGCCGAATGTCTTCTTCAGCGATGATCGCATAAGATTTGCTGACATGACAGGTGATGGCCTTATGGACATTGTCATGGTTGACAGTGGAGAAATCTTTTATTGGCCAAACTTAGGATATGGTAACTGGGGAGCACGGGTAAGTATGGATGCATCCCCTATATTTCCGAGAAACTTCAAAAAAGAATATCTCTACTTAGTTGACATTGATGCAGATGGTTCTGCCGATCTTGTTTACATTGATGAGGAAAGGGATAGCATTCAAATCTGGTTAAACCATGAGGGTCGGTACTTTGGTGAAGTTATCTTAATAGATGGATTACCTTCGCTGATGGGAGCTAAAGTATTGTTCTTAGATATGTTGGCTCACGGGAGACCTGGCGTTCTTATTTCATATCCAGATAGAAACTCCCAGTATATTTATATCGAGTTAGGGTCCAATTCAGCTCCTTTTTTGATGACTCAGATAGATAATGGGTTAGGGGGAATAACAAAAATTAATTACGAGCCAGTCGAACATTTTCGGCAAGGCGATCGCATGGAAAATAGAGACTGGAACTCACTTCTTCCTTTTCCAATGCATGTAATTAGTTCCATTGAGGTAGAAGACTATTGGACAAAGAAAAAAGCTGTTACGAAATTCGGCTATAAAAATGGACATTATGATGGAGAAAAACGCGAGTTTCAGGGATTTGCAGAGGTAGAAGAACGGGAAGAAGGGGATGAATGGAGTCCAACTGTCAAGCGTAATTACAACTTTCATGTCGGTGCTGACCTCACTAAGAATGAAGCTCAGAGACGTGATACTCCAAATAGAACTAAAGAAAGATTGAGATCGCTTTCAGGTAAAGAATTAAAACGTTCTGTTTTCCAAGTTATGGATGGTGAAGAACCAGACATAGAAAAAGATCGGATTGAAAATACTTGGAGTGTCTCAGTTTCAGAGAATACGGAAAATGGAAATATATATTTTCCAAACCTTAGTGAAGGTAAAACTATAGCTTTTGCTGATAATAATCAACACAAAGTTAACATCACGCGCAATCTTAGATATGACCGCGATGGAAATATTCTCTCTAGAGAAGTAATTGGTGGAAGGCAACGAGATGAGTCCTTCCAACAGGAACTTTATTTAAAGGAAGATTTCTTGTATGCCAGTTCTCCTCAGAGACTGGATGGATGGCAAGCTCAAGCACTATGCGAAAGCAAAATTTCTGATGAAGAAGAAAACCTTCTTTCATTAACACGCACATACTTTGATGGAAACTTTTTTGAAGGATTGCCTTTGGGAGAGATGAACCTAGGGAATATATCTAGAATAGAAGAATTGGTGTACGACCAAGATATTACTAATATATTTGCCAATGTAGATCCTTCTGCTGCTGGTTATTATCAATCTGATGTCAATGGAGTATCTAAATGGTTTAGAAACAAAATAAGATACAAGTGGGCAACAGACGGCAAAATTGAAGAAATCATGGGGCCTAGAGATGAGATTCTCCAAGTTGAATACGATTCATATGGTATACACCCAATCCGTTCTATTAATGCTCTGGGTCATACGACCGAATTATCAATCGATGACAATGTTGAAGCAATTCAAGAAGTAAAGCATCCGAGCGGATATATTGATAGTAGGAAGTATGATGCATTGGGCCGAGTTGTACTCCAAATTCGCAAGGAAGACGACGAAGGGCAACATATTTATCGTGCAGTTTGGTATCAAATAGGAAGGCTTTGTGGCCATAATGCTTGCCCCCCATCAATAACAATTTTAGTTCCTAGAGAACGCATAGAAGGTGAATCAGGGCTTCCTAATATAAACACTCCTCTGGAAAATCAGCCCAAAGTCATCATTCAACGTGTTTTTTACAATGGTTTTGGTCGAGAATTACAGCGACGAGTATCAGCAGAACCTGATGAACAAGGCAATCGACGAGTTTCTGTCAGTGCAACCCGTTGGTATAACAAACGAGGTTTTCTTTATGCCCAAGGAGAACCTTATTTTAGTAATTCTTTTGAGTATAAGATTCCTGTCTCGCCAGAAGAAACTTCTGTTTCATTTGAATTTCATCGGGATTATCTGGGAAGAGTAATTAATGCTAATCGTATTGGTGTTGGTTCTCGATTAACACAATATTCTCCTTGGAAAATAACAGGTTGGGACGAAGAAGATAGTGCTTTGAAAGCGAAGCCTACAAGGGAAGAATATCTGGACTCTTGGAATCGGAAAATCGAGGTAAGAGAGTATGAAAACTTAGACACCTATAGGAAGACAACCTATAAGTACGATCCTACAAATAATTTAAAAGCCGTATTTGATAACCTTGATCATTGTACCTTAGAATTAAATCACGATTATTTAGGAAGAAGAGTCTCAATAACCCAATGTGATAGTGGAACTCGTAGGTATTTTCTTAATTCTGGTGGAAAAGTTGTTGAAAGTATTAGCCCCATTGGAACAAATTTTGTAAATACTTATGACCCTATAAATAGAGTAGTCGAAATTTCCTCAAGATCTGATGCGGGAGCTTTAACTACTCATAGAAGGTTTTGGTACGATAACAATCCAGATGATATGGCACAACCCAATCTATTGGGAAGATTGGCCCAAGTTGAAGATGAGGCTGGTCATATTATTTATGAATATAATCTAGCAGGCTTGAATACTTCCAAAAAAAGGGAGTTTTCTGATAATAGAACCTTTGAAACCAGAACCGAATATGATATTCTGTTGAACATTTCTGCATTTACCTATCCAAATGGAATTAAAATTCATTATGAATACAATGAATCAAATTTAATTCAGTCAATCCCTAACGTTATTAATAAGATTCTCTATAGCATTAAGGGTCAACCAACCAAGGTTATATTCACTAATGGAGTTAAGGAAATTCATGAATATGACGAAGTTTGCCGCCTTGTAAAATTTGATGTTAAAGGCTCAAATAACGAAGTTATTTTTAGCCAAAAATATCAATATAATGAAGGTCTTGATGTTGTTAGGCTTGAAGAAAACTTTGAAACAGAAACCAATTTATTCGTCTTTGAATATGATGGTTTAAAGCAGTTGACTAAAGTTGCAGGTTCTAATGAAGAAAGCTTTTTTGAATATGATTCTGTAGGAAATATTTTAAGAAATAGTCAATTAGGTGATGATTTATTTGAATACAACGATTCTCAACATCCCAACGTCTTAACAAGTCAGCCATCGTCCGATGGTTCTACAAGTAATATTTATGATGTAGCGGGTAGATTAGTCTCAAGTGGGAAATTTAATCAAATAGAATATGATGATTTTGATCGTTTGCAACATATAAAGCGTTCGGATGGAGTAGATATAGAATTTAGATTCGGACATGAAACAGGACGAGTTTTAAAGCGTGTAATTTCACACCCTCTACCTGTCAAAGAAACTTTTTATTTTGATGAAATATACGAGCAAACTGAAAATAAATCCAAAGCTCATATTTTAATTTCAGGAGCTCTAATAGCCAGTATTGAAAAAGATGAAAGTGGACAAGATACTCTAGAAATTTACCATAAGGATCGCTTAGGAAGTACGCGCTGTATCACAGGAGATGATGGAAAAATAAAGGATCGTCAAGAAAATACTACCTTCGGTCTTTCTCTACCATCTGGTTTTCCAGTCAAGAGTTTTATTGGTAGAGATTTCGATGAAGATACAGGACTAATATTTCTTGGAACGCGATTTTACGATCCCTCAATTGGTCGTTTTATAATGCCAGATGAGGAGGTAATCGCAGACCCTCTTAAATTTTTATCTGCACCTGTTCACTATAATCCTTATGCTTATTCAGCAAATAATCCTGTGCGTTACCGTGACCCTAACGGTCGCTTTGCAATTGTTGCAGCAATCGTTGTAGGTGCAGCAATCGGAGGTTATCTTGGTTATCAATCTGCTAAAGAACAAGGTCATAATCCGTGGACTGGAGCGCTGATTGGAGGTCTTATTGGTGGTATTACGGCTGGTTATGGCGGTTACTTAGGAGGGGCGGCGGTAGCATGGGAAGTGGTATCTGCCGGAGTAAGCGGAGCTCTCTTAAGCGCTGGTGTTTCTGCTGGAACGTCTTATCTTACAGGAGGCAGTTATGAAAATATTTGGACATCTGCTGCTATAGGTTTTGCTTTTGGAGCTGTTGGTTTTACTGTTGGTGACTGGCAACCTGTTGTTTCAGGTCAAGGACCATGGGTGAATACTCAAAATATCGCTCTTGAAATAGCATATGATGCTGGGAAAGGGGCTTTATATGGTGCTACTTTTAGTGCGGTAACTGGTGATGACATTCAAGATGGATTTGAAGATGGAGCGGTTAAAGGGGGATTATTGTCTGCTGCAAAGATTGCATTTTTAGGCATTATGTACTCTCCTATTAGTAGTGACAATAGATATGAAATAACTCATCAATATGGTTGGACTTCTCACAATGCAGATAACTCACATCTTGCGCCACAAATGCGCAGTCATGAGGGTTTACCGAATCTTTCAGGTGTCAGATTCAGAAGATATGGACTCATTCATAACATTATCGGTGAAAATACCAGCATCGTGTTAGGAAATAATGTCAGCATGTCAGAGGGTGCACACTACAATGTTAATGTTTTGGCTCATGAAATTCGTCACATACATCAGCAACAGCTACTAAATTTAGGCTCGTTAGAATTCTATGCAAGATATGCTATGCAGTGGGCATTTTCGGCTGGATGGCAACATCGTTACGCTAATCATCCAGGCAATGATACTTATGAGACTCCCTTGTAATGAGGATGTTTGGTACTTATCATGGGTCAGATTTTCATAGCTCTCATTTCGGATGGTTTTTATTCTTGTTATTAAATCAACAAACTTTTACTGAAAATCAATGAAAACAATTGTCCGCTCGATTTGTGTAATTTTTATAGCTATAGCTTTTTTAATAAACTTTCTGCCGACTGTAGCGAATGCACTCGAATTACCTTTTCAAGGAGATGTTGAGAATGACAACAGTAGTGGTAGCGCATTTGCCATTAAAAATGGTGGTAGAGGTTCTGCTGGAAGTTTTGAAATTACTGGTTCTAATAATACTGCCCCTGCTCTTCAGGGAAGAACTGAAGGCGCTGGTCCCGCCATTAGAGCTAGAACAACTGGTAGTGGAGCCGCAACCGATTCTGTAACAACTGGTATGGGATCTGCAGGGAATTTTAGGATTGACAATCCTGAGAATCAGGCACCTGCTTTACGTGCAAGTACAAATGGAAGTGGTCCTGCCGCGAGTTTCGATGGTGATGTGAATATATCGGGCCAAGTGTCTGCAGAAGCGGCAAATTTCTATACTGGTTCTAATAATACTGCCCCTGCTCTTCAGGGAAGAACTGAAGGCGCTGGTCCCGCCATTAGAGCTAGAACAACTGGTAGTGGAGCCGCAACCGATTCTGTAACAACTGGTATGGGATCTGCAGGGAATTTTAGGATTGACAATCCTGAGAATCAGGCACCTGCTTTACGTGCAAGTACAAATGGAAGTGGTCCTGCCGCGAGTTTCGATGGTGATGTGAATATATCGGGCCAAGTGTCTGCAGAAGCGGCAAATTTCTATGGTGATGTGAATATATCGGGCAAGTTGTTCGCAGAATCTATTCGTAATACTGCTAGTAGCGCTAACGATAGATTTCAAATAGGGAATGAAAGGATTGGGGCTCTTCTCAGTTTGGGAGATATAGATACTGGAATAAATATTAGTTTGGAAACTAAGCAGGGATTAGTTTTAATTTTGTTTCAGCCCAGATTGGGGAGAATCTACCAATCTCCAGGAAGAGCAGAGCAAGACCCAGGAGAAAGAGGCTTTCCATGTTCTTTAAAGATTGTTAGAGATGATAACCAAGTTGTAATATCAGAGCTTTTAAATATTACAGAAACGCGAGATTTTGTGGGTGCAGACGTAGTAGAAAAGGGAACTCATAGCTACAGGGTTTATATTAGATATATTCCGACAGCTTCTCCAAGTTTTATAGTGACAAGGCAGGACCTAAGGTTAGGAATATCCATAGAGAATTATACTTTAAAAGCTTTTGAACTTTGACTACAACTCTTATAGTTAGGGGAATGTATTTATAGGTTGGGAGATAGGGTTCCGTTGCAAAAAAGCGGCATCTTTTGTGATCACAGGGTAACCTGAATCGTCACCGATCGTGTTTGCTCACATCCCATGGCTTCATCAGAACCGTTCAAGTGGCGTCATTTCAAACCTGAGCTCATTCTGCTAAATGTCCGGTGTATCTACGCTATAGCTTGAGTTATCGGGATTTGGAGGAAATGATGCTCGAACGGGGCCTCAACGTTGATCACACCACTATCTTTCGTTGGGTTCAAGCCTACAGTCCAGAGATTGACCAGTGCTGTCGCCCACATCTGAGGCCCACCCATGATTCCTGGAGAATCGACGAGACTTACATCAAAATCAAAGGCGTTTGGAAGTACCTCTATCGAGCGGTCGACTCTGAGGGGAATACCCTCGACTTCATGCTCAGTGCCAAATGCGATGCCAAAGCTGCCAAACGCTTTCTCAGGAAGGTACTCAATACCCCGCATACGATCGACCCCAGAGTAATCACCGTCGATAAGCATGTGGCCTATCCGCCTGCGATCGATGACTTAAAGCAAGACGCGGCTCTACCAGAAACGACGGAAACTCGGCAAGTCAAGTACTTAAACAATATTATTGAGCAGGACCATCGATTCATCAAACGGCGGGTCAAGCCTGGCCTGGGATTTGGCTCATTCAATACGGCTAGACGCACACTTAAAGGATATGAGGCCATGAACATGATTCGAAAAGGACAGATCGATGGGATAGACAGAGGCGATGTCATAGGACAGATCGCTTTCATCAACGAAATCTTCGGAGTGGTTGCTTAACAAGCGTTAGATTGACAGGGATCTTCTCTCTTCATGATCTTTTTGCAACGCAACCGCATTTTTTCCTTAAGATTCGTCAAATGCTCACGTACAGCCAGGTACTCAACCGGCAAGGCTGTCAAAATTACAGCAAGGGACATGGGCTTTATTTTAAGTCAGCTTGATTCCACTATTCTGGCGATTTCAATCTGAAATGCCAAGGGACTAAGGTATTTCTTTGCTTTTTGATCCACTGCAAACGATTTTCCACCATTGCTGTCTCATTCGTTGGTTGAGCAAGTAACAGATTGAGTTTTGTAAAACCTTGCTGCTATCAAAGGCAGAAACTTTATCTCTTCTGTGTTCTTTTTTGATTACTTAAGAGAGATTTTTGGTAAATTTCAATAGCCCTACCATGGGCAACAGGATCTTCTCGGTTATGCAACCAGTCCTTTAGAAGCTCAAGGTTATAGCGAATACACCGACTGTTGATCCGCACCCAGTGGAGACCTTCAATCCATTCACCACTGCGGCGATAACGCTTGAGTGTCGAAGCGCTCATATTCAAATATTCTGTTGCTTGACGTTTACTAACAAAGAGAAGCATGACGCTGCTCCTAACCGTTATTGGTCAACTCCAAAATCGGCAGATGTTTTTGAGAAGGTTCTCGCTGCTATGACAGCCAACCCTCAACAGTCCTGATAGTTCCTATCTTACGCTCAATGCTGACTATATGCGGACGGAGAAATATTGCTTAATTTAGTTTGTGATTGAATATTTTATATAGGCTGACCGCCAACTTTTTTAATCTATATGCCTGAACTCAAACCACCTAAAGCTCTGGGTTTTGAATGGGCCTACCAAAGATGTCAGCATAAAGCGACTATATTGGAAAGCTAGCCAGTCCTGCCTGATTAATTGATCAGCATAGATTTCAAAACTACTGATTTAACTGGACTTCAGCCTCCGTAAAAAGTTGAACTTATCTATTGAATTGCCTCTTGACTCAATCAGGCGTTGTGGCTACTCTAAGCCTTAGGCTGTTCACGGCCTTACTACAGAGCCCATAATTTAGCGCCATCGGCAGGTGGTGACACACCATGCCGATGACATACGCCCTCCAAGCTGGTCATAGCAGCCTGGGAACGCAGGTTTAATGTAACCTGTTGCCACCCCGGATTGCACCTATGCAGGGGGTGGCTAATTTATGGCTCTGGTTTCCTTCTCGTCGTTTATCGGAGATCAGAGTCCATGTTTCTTGATAATAGTCAGGGCACAGGTGCGCCTACAGATCCGCCTGTCGGTGGAGCACTGCCGGAATATCAGTATGAAGACGTCAGGCTGATGCTGATGGGCAGCCTTGCATCGGTGCAAAATACCATCGCCCTGCTGTTTAAGCTCAACTATGCAGAGCCGAATGATTGGAGTCGTCCATTAGCAACTGGGCGACCTAATGAGGTGATGGCGATTCTGACGAAGCGAGTCAGGGTGGATTAGTCTCTTTCTGACCTAATCTACAGAACAGACATCATTCTCAGCTAACGATCCGTCTTCTTAAGGGGATGGATCGCGAATCCAACCAAGAGTCCCAAACTTGATTTAACTTGTAACTCCTGAATCACTCTGTTTCTGTTGGGGTAAGTAGGGCTTGCTGAATAACTCAGAATCCAATCTGGATAAGGCTTTCAGCCTCAAAAGGCTCAGCTAGGTGCAAGGTAAAATAACAGAATTCTACGGAAAATCAATGGTTTCAGCGATTTCGGCCTTGCACTAGCTTTCTGAAAAATCGGTCAAATTCCTTGCTGTTAAAGCACTGATTACTTTTTCAGCAAGCCCTAAGTATCTTGGTTGTTGTCGTTTGAACTGCATGAAAGCGTCGCGCACGGTGCATTTTGCATAGCGAGTCATGGCCAGCGTTATAACGCCTTTTTCATAGACTTGATACTGAATAAATGGTCCCTGCAGTAAAGTAAGGGCTACATTCACAGCCGGGTTTCCAAGTTCGAGTGCGGCCAAAGCCACTGAGTCATCTAGCTTGATGGCAGCCCAATCATTCGCAATAAAGCGCTGGTATAGCTTGACATAGTCAATATCAGGTTCTCCAATCACCCGTCGGCTAACCTCTAAATAATCATGCCGTGCGACCTGAGCTTGTTGGGTCCTACATGTGTGAGGCTTGGGAAGAGTGTTCATGGGCTTTTTAGGTTAGCTATCCATCCTTCAATGACTCGTTAGTCAATCTCTAAATCAGCCTTCCGAGATTTCATTGGTTGCTTTCCTAGGGACTTTGCCTTCTCTACTTGCTGCAACACTTTTATCACGGTTGATCTCACATATTGACTCATCGGCGGAAGTGGCACCTTATTCTGATGTATGTGGTACTGCAAATAGGGACTTTGATGCAAAATCCCCGATACCACCTTTGGCGAATGCCCTGACGTCAATCCTTTTAGGGCTACTGCCTCATCCAGCTTGATCGCCGCCCAATCATTTTCAGCAAACCGCTTGTAGAGCACATCATATTCGAGCTGTGGGTCCCCAATCACCCGTCGCGCCAGTTCCAAATACTGCTGCCGCGCCAGCACCCCACGCTCACTGGCCGGTTCCTTTGGTGTCAATGCCATTTATCCCGCAATCTCCGACTCATTGATTAATTCGCCAAGGGCTAATTCGCCAAGGGCCGCTGCCTCATCAAAATCCACTCCCTCGTTCTGGGGCATGGCTTCACTCACCTCGGATGAATCCTCTCCTGAAACGTGTGGCTCCCCACCTTGGGACGCCAATACCCCGGTCACAATAAACTGCTGCAACACTTCACCCATCGTCTGCTGAATCGCCTGCTTCAACTCGTGACTCACCTGAGCCGTTTGGGGAGACTCGATGCCAAATGTTTGGCAAATCAAATCAATCTGACGCCTGAGTGCCGCCACCGATTCTCGTGCCATCCCCTGCACTTCATCCTCACTGAGATCCTTCATCGCCTGATAGGCAAAGGGCTGCCAAAAGGCCGACATCGCCTCCAGTCCCTTGTGCTTACCCAGGCGGGCGGGTATCTGCTCATTCTGAATCAGATACTCAAACACCACCCCGATGGGTTTATCGAGATCCGCATTATAGGAAAACAAAATCCGCTGGCGTTCCGTGTTCGCTTGTCGTTTCCGGGGCATTCGTGTCTCCTAGGCCGTTACCTTGCATAGCTTACCGATGAGGCCCTGAAAAAGACCGTAACAGTCCACCATTCGTAACGGTAGCGTGGGAATAATGGTTGTTTCCGGTAACTGGTTGGCAATGGCTGTGAGCTGAGACTGACTACCATCAGCAAAGGTCACACGCTCCGTCAGATTCAAGCTGTCAAAATAATCTTCCAGCCTGGGGCGCAACACATGGGAGGCCCCACCACTGACGGTAATATCCACTGCTGCATTGCCCAATTGCTTAAACACATGGTCCTGTAAATGCACCTGTACCGCTTGCCAGTAGGTCTGCCGCACGGCTTCGGCCAGCTTACCAAAATCATAGAGACTGCCGCGTGATTGAGAAATCTGTTGGTTGCGTCCGGTCATCAACGCATTCATTAAGGCTCCATAGTCAGCGGTCGTGACTCCTAAAGAGTCAGCCGTCTTCTCAAACACCGGCCAGAATCCCGGACCATTGGAGCTAGAGGATGCCACTCTCAATGAGCCACCCTCAAAATACAGCGCCGACAAATTCCGGTGCCCCATCATCAACACCATCATGCAGCGCTGAGCAATGGACTGCCCCAAGGATTCCAACTGCTGTTTATGTCTGAGGTAAAGACCAAACCCTTCAGGGAAGAACTTCAGCGATAGCTGTATCCGCTGAGGGGTATCTCGAAACTTAAAACCGGACTGACAGAGTGCCTGTAGTTGTTCGGCCACTTCATTGCGAGTTCGAATTTCGGTCAGGGGTAAGGCTAACCAGACGGTTGCATCATAATTGCTAGGGAGTTCTTCGGCAGTTGCGATCGCACCCAACGCAGCAGCAATCTTATACGCTGCCATCTGCGACTTCTTCGCCATCAGACTATTGGTTTCCAGGAATGCCTTAGCCGCATCTCCTACCAGCACAATTTCATCATCCAACTGTAACCAGGCACTATCTTGAGGCCGACCCGAAGCATTCAAGCTGGGTACTGAAACCGACGATAGTCCATCCGCCACTTCCGCCCCCATCCATAGCGGCACCGTTTGACCTGGATGAACCCGATAGAAAAACTTTGAGGCTGACGAACCCAGGTCCGCTGCCAGATAAATCTGTGGATTTGCAACTGTAGTCAGAGTCATATGGTTCTCCAAATTCCTACAAGGCCCATGCTAAAGGCATTCAACCAACATGGATATAAATGGATAAATAATGAAATATAGTTGACCAAAAAATAGACATATTGGTTAGTATTGGAATCAGATTTCAGGTTTTGTCTACCAGGTTACGCCCCGATCCGGGGCTTCACGGGGAGGCCACACAGGACGCCAAAATTTTGGCAATTTTCCCCTATCCACCACCTTCCAACGGTTTCAAGGTTTTTCACCTCATCTACTCGTTTTGCCCGATTGTTGTGTCGTTTTAGACCAGACTTTCCGTGCTTTCCACGAGTAATCTTTCCGCCCATCAAGCGGCCCATTACTACTCAAAAGAAGACTATTACAGCCAGGAGGAAGGGGTATCCCCATCTCGCTGGTTGGGTGAGGGTGCCAAGAAATTAAATCTCTCTGGCGATGTGGATACCGAAACCTTTCAACAACTGTTGCGAGGACAGACACCGGATGGTCAGAATTTGTTCAGTCGCAAAGTGGATATCGATAAACGTCGAGCCGCTACAGACCTCACGTTTAGTGCGCCGAAGAGTGTGAGTATTGCGGCCCTGGTGCAACAGGATGAGCGGGTGGTGAAAGCGCATCATCAGGCGGTGGCAAAAGCCCTTTCTGTTTTAGAAGACCGCTATGCTCAAACGAGAATTTCAACAGACACTGGACGGCAACGAATCAAGACGGGAAATCTCATCACAGCAGTCTTTACCCATGGCACCAGTCGAGAGGTGGAACCGCAGCTCCATAGTCATTGCGTGGTGCTAAATGCTACCCAGCTAACCGATGGTCGTTGGTTTAGTTTCAGTAATGAGCAAGCCATCGCCAATAAAAAACTTCTGGGCCAGCTCTATCAGAATGAACTGGCCCATTTGCTCAAGCAGCAGGGGTACGAAATTGAACCCAAGGCCCACGGTCAGTTTGAGCTAAAGGGTTATGCTCCAGAATTGCTGAAAGCGTTTTCTACCAGACGAAAACAGATTCTGTCGTTACTCGAAGAGTGGGAGTCTGAGGGGAAGAAGCCCACTGCTTCTAATGGCAAGGAAATCCAGTCGGAGATGCTGCTACGGGAAGCGGCAAATCTGAAGACGCGGAAGAATAAACCAAAAGTAACCAGTGCTGAGCGATTGCTCAAAGGTTGGAAGGCGTTTGCACAGTTGAAGGGGTTTGAGTTACCGGAACTGCCGGGGGAGGAGGTTGAGATCGCTAGTCAGCAAACTGTTAATGCCATATCAAACCTCAAGCCTGCTATCCAGCATTGTGGTGAGCGGGATGCGGTTTTTCGGCAGACGCACTTGGAGCGATTTGTGTTTGAGCATCATTTAGGGGAGCAGAGTTGGGAGGAATTGGAGGGCGCGATCTCTACTAACTCCGAACTCATCAAAGTCGAAGAGCAGAAGTTTACGACCCAAGCGGCTCTGAACCTGGAACTCAATACCATCCGACTTATGCAGCAGGGTAGGGGAAATGTGGAACCGCTGGCATTTCCGGAATCTTTGGTTAGCACTTCCTCCCTTATCCAGGAGCAACGGCAAGCTATCCACCTCACCTGCACCACACCGGATCAGTTCATTGCATGGCAAGGGTCTGCCGGTTCCGGTAAAACCTACACTCTGAATACTCTCAAGCAAATTGCTCAAAGCCAGGGCTATCAGGTGCGAAGTTTTGCTCCCAGTGCCGAAGCGGCCCATGGGTTGGGGCAGGCGTTAGATATTCAGACAGAAACCGTGGCGGCATTACTGGCTTCTCAAAATCGGGAAACCGAAAATGCTGTCTGGATTGTGGATGAAGCTGGACTACTGAGCATGAAAGATGCTCGTGCTTTACTGACCCGTGCCACAGTCGAACAGGCCCGCGTAATTTTGGTGGGTGATACAAAGCAGCTTTCTTCCGTTGAAGCGGGCAACCCGTTCAAGAGTCTGCAGGCAGGGGGCATTACTACTGTCTATCTGGATGAAACCCTACGACAGCAGCGCCAGGAACTGAAAACAGCGGTACAGTTAATTGCCCAGGGCAAGATGGTTCAGGGCATCGATACTCTTGATGCAGCTGGGTGCATTCAAGAAGTGGAAAATGCTGATCTTAGACGTAAGCATTTGGCCCAGGGTTATCTGGCTTTATCACCGGAAGAACGAGAGCAGACATTAATTCTGGCAGGCACCAATCAAGAGCGGTTGGCGCTGACTCAAACCTTACGGACTGAGCTTCAGGCTGAAGGAAGTTTGGGGCAGGATGCTTTTACAATTATGGGTTTGCGACAGAAGAATATCACCAAGGCCCAGGCTGGTTATGTGACGGTGTATCAGCCAGGGGATGTGCTGGTGCCGACGCAGAATTATAAGAAGCAGGGATTGTTGAAGGGGCAGCAGTATACGGTGGTTTCGGTGGATCGGGAGAGACATCGGCTACTGGTGGAGACGCCTGGGGGACAGGTGATGGGTGTTGATCCGGCGCGGTGTCCGTTGAAGTCGGTGTATGTGGGACAGGAGGTGGCGATCGCTCCCGGCGATCAGCTGCGATGGACTAAAAATGATCGAGCCAATAAACGACGTAATGGCCAACAATTTACGGTTCAGCAAATTACATCTGATGGCATTGCTGAGATTCTTGATAGTGAAGGAACCGTGCAGCAGGTAAATCTCAGTAGTCGGCAGTATGTGGACTATGCCTGGGTGAGTACGACCTATGGCAGCCAAGGTAAGACAGCGGATCGAGTAGTGGCTTTGATGGATAGCACGACAACGAATCGGGAGTCTTTTTATGTGACAGTGTCCCGTGCGAAACATCATTTGGCACTGTATACGGCTGATAAGGTGGCGTTGTCACAATGGGCTGAGATGTCGAAAGCGAAGGAAAATACGAGTGATTATGTTCCGTTGGCTCAAGCAGTAGAAAAAGAGGTGGTTAGTGCGCTCGGGGAAGATAGCAACGTATCCCCGACGGTTAGACAGCCTGTAACTACAACAATTAGTAATCCACCAGTACCAAAGTCATTTGCTGTTCCTGATGAGGTAACTCACAAAGAGACTGAGTCGTTTAAGGCTCAAGTATCTGCAGCTGAGCCAAACACTCAGCCATCGAAAAAACAGAAGTCTTTGGCCCTTTGGCAACAATATAGTCAGGGGCTTACGCTCAGGGATCCTGTAAACCTAGATCTTCAGGTTGCAAGGAAAGCTTTGAAGGATGGACAGAGCCAGAAGGATATTGCGTTAATGCTTTCGGCTGGAAGTCCTATGGTGCGACGAATTATTCAAGATCAAGGTAAGCAGCAGGCAATGGTCTATGTAAATCAGACGGTACGTAAGGTTCTTAACCGTCAGATGGTGCAGAATAGGCGTTCGCCTCAGTCACTACGTGATCGCTCAATGGAATTAGAGTAAGGTGTGCGATCTCACCTCTAAACTCAATGCAAACAAGCATTACAGCCTAAAAGCAAGTTCAAGGGCAATCGCCTACTATCGGAGGATGTGTCAGAAAGTTTCCCTTAACTTTCCGATTTTTTGAAGGTGTTATCTACCGCATCAGCCCCATGAGCCGATTCCCCAAGCGATATCGAGGTGTTGTATTAACCCAGCAAGGGATAGATCGCCTAGAAGCTGCGATCGCAACGGCTCAAGACGAGGAAAAATACGGCAAGCGCTTCACTCAGGCGGAACTTTCCGAACGGGCCAAGCTCAGCATTAAGACCATTAAGAAAATTCGAGATCGCATTGCACCTGTAGATGAAACATCGGTAAAAACCCTATTTGAATCTTTTGGGTTAGTGCTGGACACAGCTGACTATGGCCTACCTGAATTGACCTCACAATTAGCAGATCGCGAGCCAATACCTAAGGAAAAGTGTTCAACGAAAATCGACTGGGGTGAGAAACCAGATACGGCAATTTTCTTTGGACGTACTGAGGATTTAGCGACTCTGGACCAATGGGTGATGACGGATCAGTGCCGATTGGTGACGCTGCTGGGAATGGGGGGGATTGGCAAAACGTCCTTGGCCGCAAAGCTGGCTGACCAGATTTACGAGCAATTTGACTATGTCATCTGGCGTAGTCTGCGCGAAGCGCCGCCGTTGGACGAAATTCTAGTGCGGCTAATTCAGTTTCTCTCCAATCAACAGGAAACGGAGATCAATTTGCCAACGCGTCTAGGAGAACGCATTATTCGTTTGCTTCACTATTTGCGAGAGCATCGCTGCTTGCTGGTATTAGATAACCTGGAATCGATTCTGCAGGCGGAAACGACTGGGCAATTCCGAGACGGGTATGAAGGTTATGGGGAATTGATTCACCGGATTGGAGAAGCAAAACATAAAAGCTGTCTGTTACTTACTAGTCGCGAATGTCCTCGTGAATTAGCTCCGATGGCAGGGAGTCATCTTTCCGTACGTTTATGGTCAGTAGGCGGTGTTGACTACGAAGCCGGGCGGGAAATTCTGAAAGCGAAGGGCTTGGACTTGGATGAAGCAGATCCCCAAGTCCAAGAATTGCTTCTTCGCTACAGTGGCAATCCTCAGGCACTGCATCTGGTAGCCACTGCGGTTCAGCGAGAGTTTTTGGGCGATGTGAATGATTTTTTAGAAGAGGAAGAGACAACGGTTGAGGATGTGAGAAGTCTGTTAGAGCAGCATCTGAGTCGTTTGACATCTCTGGAAAGAACGCTGTTGTTCTGGCTTGCTATTAATCGTGAACCGGTGGGACTAGAAGAGTTAATGGACGATTTGTTGCCACCTGTAAGAAAACGGGAAGTAAGGAATGCCTTACGGGGATTGAGCGATCGCTACCTGATAGAAACAGTGGACAAGCAGTTCACACTGCAAAACGTGATTATGGAGTTTGCTACAGATCGATTTATTGAACGTATTATCGAAGAATTCAGTCTTCAGAATTTCGCTCTATTGCATACTCATGCTCTGATCAAAGCTTCTGCCAAAAACTATGTTAGAGAAACACAGTTGCGAGTGATTTTGCTGCCAGTAGCCAATCACCTCCACGACCTAGCACGACAAATTCGAAATTCACTACAAGCAATTCGTCAAAACTCAGATTGGGCAAACGGCTATATTCCTGGCAATCTATTTAACCTCATATGCCAAACCCAAACTGAAATTCAATCTGCCAACTTTTCCAAAGTAACTCTCAGACAAGCACATTTGAGGGGAATGACTATTGATTCTGTAGATCTGTCTGAAAGCAATTTCATTGCTCCTTCAATCACTGAAATTTTCGATGGGGTCAGAACTATTGCTTTTAGCCATAATGGCACCCTATTAGCAAGCGGAGAAGGAAGAGGTAAAATTCGAATTTGGGAAGTCAAGAAGAAACAGAGTTCAATAACTCTTGAGAGCTTAAAAAGTTTTGCCGGACACACAAATGGTATTTTGTCACTCGCATTTAGTCCTGTAGAAGGAGTCCTTGCTAGCAGTAGTGTGGATGGCACGATCAGGATTTGGGATATTCACACTGGAAGTTCCTCAAAATTCTCTGAGACATTTAGACATCGAATATGGTCAATAGCTTTCAGTCCAAACGGAGAACTAATTGCCAGTGGGCACGACGATTCAGCAGTTCGAATTTGGGATGTGCAGAACCGCCAATGCCTTCAAATTTTAGAGGGGCATAAAGCTCGGATTTGGGCAGTTGGATTTAGTCCAAATGGGAGATTGATAGCTAGTGCCAGTGCCGACAAGACAATTATTATCTGGGATATTAAACAGTATCGAAGTCTATACACATTCGCAGATCACACTGATGAAGTAACATCTATTGCTTTTAGTCCAGATGGACATTTCATTGCTAGTGGGAGTGCTGATAAAACAGTCCGGATTTGGGATGCCAGAAAATTTAAATGCTTACATACATTTTATGGGCATACTGATTGGATTTGGTCTATTAGCTTTAGTCCTAGTGACAAGTTACTTGTCACTAGTAGTGCTGATGAAACAATTCGGTTCTGGGATGTTCAAAAGTTTCAGTACCTTTATGCTATTGCTGAAAGAAGCCATCGAGGTTGGGCAGTTGCATTTAGCCCAGACGGTAATTTCCTCGCCAGTGCCCATGGAGATTCGACGATTCGCCTCTGGGATGTGCACAAACGTCTTTGTTTGTACATCCTGACTGGTTACAGTAATGGCATCTCGGCCACGGATTTTAGCCCAGATGGTAAGTACATCGCTAGTGGGAGTGCTGATGGAATCATAAGACTTTGGGATGTCCAGAAACGATTATGCATTCATGCATTAGTGGGTCACAAGAGAGGGGTGTTATCCATAGCATTTAGTTCAAACGGTCGATTCCTTGCTAGTAGCGGCGAGGACTCAATAATTCGTTTGTGGGATATGCAAAAACTTCAATGCGACAATGAGTTTACAGAGCAAAATAATTGGGTGCGATCAATAGCTTTTAGTCCAGATGATAAATTCCTAGCTAGCGGTTGTAATGACCACACGATTCGGCTATGGGATATTGAGAATGATTGTTGTTCAAAAGTATTTAAGGGACATACCGACTGGGTGCGATCGGTAACGTTTAGCCCAGATGGAATGCTCCTGGCTAGTGGAAGTGCTGACAACACTATTAGACTTTGGAGTATTAGAGAAGAAAAGTTTTTATACAAATTTCATAAGCATGATACGGGAGTACTCTCTGTTATTTTCAGCCCTGATAGTAATTTTCTAGCTAGTAGTGGTGAAAATGGGATTATTAGGCTATGGGATCTTAAGACTCGTCAATGTATACGCGAATTTTGCGCACACACTAACTGGGTAAGAAAAGTTGCCTTTAGTCCTAACGGGCAGTTTTTAGCGAGTGGGGGTGCAGACAAAACAATTCGACTCTGGAATATTCAAAAAGATCAAAAGAAACATCTGTTCCTAGAGCAAGCTGAAGAGCTAAGAGGCAACGAGTTTACATCAGTGTCATTCTCGCCAGATAGTATGACACTGTCTGGAAGTACTAACGATGGGCAGATTATTCTGTGGAATACGCAAACAGGGCGATGTTATCCAGCTTTGCAACTACCTCGCCCTTACGATGGCACTAATATCACTGGTGTGAAAGGTCTAACAGAGGCTCAACGTATCTCAATGATTACCTTAGGTGCAGTTGATTACTCTTGCGAAAGCTTGGTGAATAAATGAGATTAGCTCATTCCCACAAACGTCTCAGTTAGGCGAGCCGCCTTAAAAATAGGTGTAGAACTAATTTAGAAATGATGACGGCATTGTGATTGATTGTTTTTCATACCTTTCGAAGACTGGACAGTATTTAACACCTCAATGACTCAGTGATCACAGTAATAGCAACCAGACAGAGAACCAAGATCAATGCTCTTCCCAGAATTTGTTCCAGGAAAAAGACAACAATTGCAGTAAAGAAGCTCATTTTCAGAACAACCAAGGCCATATAAGAGATCGTGCAACCTGCCACACTCAACAAAAAATATTTCACTGCTGTGATCGTTAGCATCATCAGCCAGTTTCTGCTCGGCTGCCGTTTCATGACAATTCGCTCCGTTGAGAAAGTGGCTTAACCAAAAGCGTAAGGCCTTCTCGACCAACTACTTCAACCTGGTCACCAGGGTTTAGTTCGTTAAGTGTAGCGGTCTGAGATAAGCGAGCAGGCCAATAGGTGGCATAGAAATAAACTCGTCCAGGATTTTGGACTGTGACCTGGCGATCAATCCTGCCTTTTCTTTGGGATAGTGATAGTTCTTGGCTGGGGAAGGGGATTAAGCCGTTCATAATGATGTTCCTGCAAATGAAGTCGATAGGCTTACTATGCGGGAATATCCTTTTTGATTCGAGGGATCTTCGGAGGCTTAAGAGAAAGTTGACAGAATTTTTGATTAGGTTTTTCTAAACCCTCTGCAAATAAGCATTACAGCCCAAAATCAAGGTCTAATGCAATCGCTTACTATCGGATAAGGTGCCGAAAAGTTTCCCTTAAGTTCCCGATTTTTCAAAGTTGCCATCTACATCACTAGACCTATGAGCCGATCCCCCAAGCGATATCGAGGTGTTGTATTAACCCAGCAAGGGATAGAACGGCTCGAAGCTTCGATCGCAACGGCTCAAGACAAGGAAAAGTACGGTAAGCGCTTCACTCAGGCGGAACTTTCCGAACGGGCCAAGCTCAGCATTAAGACCATTAAGAAAATTCGCGATCGCACAGCACCTGTAGATGAAGTATCGGTCCGAACGATATTTGAAGCATTTGAGCTGTCGCTGGAAGCCGCTGATTATGGTCTGCCTGAGTTGCCCTCACCATCAGTGGAAAGTGAGCCAACTCCTCAAGGTACTTGCTTAACGACCAAAATCGACTGGGGTGAAAAACCAGATACGGCGACTTTCTTTGGGCGCACAGATGATTTGGCGACCCTAGACCAATGGGTAATGGCGGATCAATGCCGACTGATAACGTTGCTAGGGATGGGGGGCATTGGCAAAACGGCCCTGGCCGCAAAATTAGCTGACCAGATTTACGAGCAGTTTGACTATGTCATCTGGCGCAGTTTGCGAGAAGCACCGCCATTGGACGAAATTCTAGTGCGGCTAATTCAGTTTCTGTCTAACCAGCAGGAAACAGAAATAAATCTGCCAACGCGCCTGGGCGAACGCATTATTCGTTTACTTCACTATTTGCGAGAGCATAGCTGTTTGCTGGTATTAGATAACCTGGAATCGATTCTGCAGGCAGAATCAGCAGGGCAATTTCGCGATGGGTATGAAGGTTACAGGGAGCTAATTCATCGAATTGGAGGAGCGGAACATCAAAGCTGTCTGCTGCTAACCAGTCGGGAATGTCCTCGGGAATTGGCTCTAATGGCAGGAGATCATCTTCCTGTACGTTTGTGGCCAGTAGAGGGTATTGATTACGAAGCTGGACAGGAAATTCTAAAAGCAAAGGGATTGAACTTAGAGGATGCAGATAATCAGGGCCAGGAACTGATTCGTCTCTACAGTGGTAATCCCCAGGCATTGCACCTGGTAGCTACGGCTATTCGACGAGAGTATTTGGGGGATGTGGAGGACTTTCTTGAAGAGGAGGGGGCAGCGCTTGAGGATGTACGTAGCCTGTTGGACCAGCATCTAACCCGTCTGGCCCCACTGGAGCGTTCTATCTTGTTCTGGCTAGCGATTAACCGTGAGCCAGTTGGGATAGAGGAGTTGATGGAAGATTTGTTGCCGCCAGTAACTAAACGAGATGTACGAAGTGCGTTAACGGGATTGTGCGATCGCTATTTAATAGAAGCGACAGGTAAGCGGTTTACCCTTCAAAATGTGATCATGGAATTTGCCACTGATCGCTTTGTTGAAAGGGTAGGTAAAGAGCTGGAAAGGCAACAGTTTGATCTGTTTCACAATCACTCCCTAATTAAAGTTACGACAAAAGATTATATCCGCGAGACCCAAATTCGGCTGATTTTGAAACCTGTGATCGATTGTATTGACAACATAGAGCAGGTTGTCAATAAATCTCTGAAAACCATCCGCAAACATCAGGATTGGCCAAATGGTTACATAGCTGGAAGTTTAATGAATATGCTATGTCGGACTCAGCCTAAAGTCTCATATTTTGATTTTTCTAATCTTTCATTGAGACAAGCTTATATAGAAGGAATGCAACTTCATAAAATCAACTTAGCTTGTACATCATTTATCAACTCTTCCTTTACCCGTTTGTTTGGCCGAATTGGTTCGGTTGCTTTACAACCAAACGGAGAACTTATGGCAACTGGTGATAGTAACGGACAAGTTCGAATATGGGATATCAACGAGCCTCAAAGGTTTTCCACACTCGAAGGCCACACTGATTTCGTCTCATCAGTTAGCTTTAGTCCAGATGGTCAATGGATTGCTACCGGCAGCGCAGATGCCACAGTTCGTTTGTGGAATTCTCAAACACATGAATGTGTTTATGAATTTACAAAACATACTAATGCGATTTGGTCAGTGGCATTCAGTCCTGACGGTAACTTACTTATCGCTGGCGGTGGGGATGCGATGATTTGGCTTTGGGACATTCAAAAGCATAGATGTATTTATAAATTTAAGGGCCATACTGATGTCATTTGGTCAGTAGCATTTAGCCCTAATGGTGAGTTGTTTGCCAGCTGTAGCAAGGATGCCACAATTCGATTGTGGAACGTCCGGAATCGTCAATGTATTCATGTGTTGAAAGGCCATACAAATGCTGTCAGAGCAATCGCATTTAGTCCTGATGGTCAGTGGTTTGCTTCTGGTAGTGCAGACCACACTATTCGACTTTGGAATGTTCAAAATCATGAATGTATTCATACATTCACAGATCATACAAATCTAGTCAGAACAGTTGCCTTTAGTCCCGATGGTCAGATTTTAGCTAGTGGTAGTGGCGATCATACTATTCGATTATGGGACTATAAAAAGCGTCTATGTATCCAGACTTTCACGAAGCACGACAACTGGGTATTATCGCTAGCCTTTAGTTCAAATGGAAAAATGCTTGCTTCTGGTAGTGAGGACGCGACAATTCGACTTTGGAATCTTCAGCAGTATCAATGTGTTCATACATTAACTGGCTATACCAATCGAATTAGAGTGATGACATTTAGCCCTGACGGTCGATGGCTTGCTTCTGGCGGTGAGGATACTGTTGTTCGACTCTGGGATACTCAAAAACTTGAATGTGTAGACACATTTATCGGTCATTGTAATTGGATCTGGGCCACGAACTTCAGTCCTAATGGTCAATACATTGTCAGTAGCAGCGGAGATTACACCATTCGACTATGGGATATCCAACAGCGAAAATGTATCCATATCTTTACGGAGCCCAACAATTTGATAACATCATTATCCTTCAGTCCTAATGGACGATGGATTGCTACTGGTGATAGAAGATCTACTCTCAAACTTTGGGATACTCAGAAAATCAAGCATATCTACACTTTTACTGGCCATAACGATTGGGTTAAGTTTGTGGCTTTTAGTCCAAATGGACAATGGATTGCTACCGGAAGCAAGGATGAAACCGTCAGATTGTGGGATATTGAAAAGCAGATTTGCCTCTATACATTCACAGGCCATTCTGATTCTATCTCGTCAATTACCTTCAGTCCTGACAGCAGATTGCTTGCTAGTAGCAGCCTCGATACTTCAATTCGACTCTGGGATATTCAAAAGAAAACTTGTGTACATACTTTTAATCACTCTGCTCCTGTCTGGCTTGTGAGTTTTAGGCCTAATGGCCGACAGTTGGCTAGCAAAAGCGGCGATACTATTAAGCTCTGGGATATTCAACAACAGGCTTGTATAAACGAATTTTCTACTTTTGGAGATTGGATTCGTTCAGCGACCTTTAGTCCTGATGGTCTAGTTCTAGCAACTGGTAGTAACGATGGTACGATTCGGCTCTGGGATATTGAGACCGGAAGATGTAAATCACTTTTGCGTGCACCTCGTCCTTATGAAGGCACCAACATTACCGGAGCGAAAGGCTTAAATGATGCACAGCGAGATTCTCTAATTGTGTTGGGAGCGGTCGATTCCCCTTCCGAAACACTTCCAGAAATTTAGCGATAGCCTCCTGTAAAAATCTCTCAGCTGTTACTATTCCTGCTCCAAAAATGTGTAATTTAGTTACTTGTGCTTTGGTAGAGGTGGATTCTGTTGCCTTACACTGCGCTTTTAGAAGTTTACGTATAGAGAGATCTCCAAAATAATGCCAGGACGGACCACTTACTCCAGGTTACGTGACGAGCGTTTAAGGATGGTCAAATCCAGAGGGGTATTGCGCTAATGCTTTCGGCAGATAGCTCTATAGTGCGGCGATAGGAACAAATTTATTGTAAAATCGCACCAAGTGATTTTAGGGCTGTTTTATCTGCATCAAGTAAGCCTTTAGCACCTCTGACATCAGCATTTATATATGGCTTGTTACTGAGTGTTTGTAAACAGTCACCCTTGAGCGTGTCCCAAATTTTAACTGTTTCATCCCAGCTGCCACTTACCAATGTACTGCCATCTTCACCAATTGCGAGTGATGAAATCCAAGAGCTATGTTCTGTGAAAACAGCAGTACAACTCAAGGAAGCAATATCCCAAATTCTAATAGTGTTATCTCTTCCACAACTTGCTAAGGTCTTGCCATCAGGATAAAAAACAACTGCTTCAACTGCTTCTGAATGTCCTTCCAAAGTAGCTATAAATTCGTGTTTTGAGAAATCCCAAAGATAAATTTTATGATCTTTGCCCGCGCCCGCAAGAATTGATTCATCGGTAGTTAAGGATAAAGCATTTACAGATTCTGTATGGCATTTCAAATCACCAATGCATTTGTGGGTATTCACATCCCAAATACGAATAGAGGTATCCCTTCCACAACTAACTAATTTTTTATTGTCATGAGTCAGTAGTGCATCATTAGCAGCACCTTCATGAGCAAGAATGGTTCCTACACATTCTCCACCATTATCTAGGCTCCATAATTTGACAATACCATCTCTTCCACTGCTCACAAGGTAATGTTGATCTGAGCTAAATCTTACAGACCAGATTCTTTCAGTATGACCTTCGAAGGTATAAATACAACGACCTTTTTTAAGGTCCCATACTTTGACTAAATTATCTGCGCCACAGCTAGCTAGCATAGTGCCATCAGTGCAGAAAGCAACGTAGTCTACCCAACCATTATGATCAGTCAAGATTTTTTCACATTTATAGGTTCTTAAGTTCCAAATTTTAATAGTGTGATCATCATGGCCACTAGCTATCCAAGACTGACGTTGATTAATCGAAACAGATAACACCCAATTGGTACATCCTTGAAAAGTATGGATATTTTTTCCTGTCGGTATATCCCAGATTTTTATAGTTGCATCACTACCGCCACTTAGTAAATTTTGACCATCATTAATGATAGTGACAGTCTCTACCCAATCAGTATGACCTTGGATAACTTGTTCACACTTTCTAGTAGGAATATCCCAAAGCCTTATCATATGGTCATTACTGCCGGTTGCTAAAATTTTCTCATTAGGACTAACATCCATAGAAAACAAAGATGCAGATGTGGACTCTGAAACCCAAGTATCAATATTTTCACCACTTTCAATATCCCAAACTTTAAGGAATGAATCAAAGCTGCCACTTATAAATCTTTCACTCTTAGGAAGAGTGACAATACATCGGACTGAACTATCATGCCCTAAACAAGTTTTGAGGCATTTACCACTTTCTATATCCCAGATTCTAATGGATGTATCTTCACTAGCACCACCACTTATAAGGAGTGCTCCTTCTCTTGCTGTAGCAAGTGCTCTTACAGAATCTACATGCCCTATTAGAGATTTGAGGCATGTTCCAGTCTGAAGATCCCAAATTCTAATCTCCATTTCTGGAAATTTACTACCACTTATGATCAATGAGTTATCTGGATTGAGGGTCAGACTACAGATTTCTCTTGAGTGTCCTTTCAGAGTCTTAATGCACTTACGGGTTTTAATATCCCAAATATCAATGACATTATTCCGAGCACAAACTAATTTTTGGTTATCTTTGGTGAAAATCAGTTTCCTAACCCATGAAGTATGTTGGTTATCAACATCTCCCTGGTGAAATCTTGCAATTTCTTGCTTGCTGTCAAGGTTCCAAAGCCTTACCCCACCACTGCGATCACTAGCAGCGACAATATGATTGTCTGGACTACAAGCAATCTCTAAAATCGAGCCAAAACTCTTTGAAAAGATAGAAGCAGTTAAGTCAGCATTGACTAAGCAAACATCACTAAGATATGCATTAGAAAAATCAGAACCTGAAATAGAAGTGTCGCTTAGATCTTTGCCACTAAGTGCCAAGGGATTGAGCTTCAGTAATAACGTAACAGCGTTTCCACCTGTAAATTTAACTTCGCTTGAGGTCTTATTTCGAGTTTCAGCAATGATCTCTAAAAGAGCTTTCTCACTATTTTTTGCATGATTAAGCATAGGCAGAATCAAGTCACAGACTGCTTTGCTTAATGGACTTTGTCCAAAGCTCAAAGGTAAATCAACTTGATTTCTGAAGTAATCTGGATTAGCTATTTCAATAAAATCATTAGCTAAAAGATCCAGCTCCGCAGCAAATTTATAAGCTACAAAGAACTCCAGAAGAGATCGATGTGCCGGAGTATAATCCCCTTCCGCATTACGGATCAGCATGGTTTGTCCCATCATGTCGTAATGCCAATGATCAAGGTTTTTCTCTTCCTCGACAGTGGCTCCAAATAGTTTACGAATACGATCAGGAAACTCTCGGTAGTTAATGCTCATTCGGTCAGTACTAAGCATTTCCCAAGACAGTTCACACATGAAATAAAGCTTGTCCGCCATAGAGGTAAACGTACGCTCAGCTTTAATATCACGCTCCATTTTGTGACGTACAGCGTAGAGGTAAACCCGAGACATATCTACTGGCTTACCAGCTTCAATATCAGGCAATGCCTCTAGAATCAGCTCAGTCAATACAGGACGACGGGCCAAATCTAGCAATTCAGGATTGCCCATGATTTGTTCTACTGTTGTTGGTTGGGCTTGGTATTCCAAAACCTGACAAATTTGCTCATCGTTGAATTTTTCCAGTTCAAGAACTTCAAACTGAGGTGTCTCTCCAGTTAAATCTCGGGTAGATGCTTGTAGTTCTGCATTTAATAGCTCCCTGCCCTCCCTCGCATCTGGAAAATGTTCAGTACGGCAGGTAAGGATGACTTTGGCCCCAGGAACCACTACCTTTGCTAGCTCCCAAAAGTTGTTGATCATCTCCTGACGATCAACACGAGCTGCCATTTCATCAAAGCCATCGAAAATCAACAACAGTTTGCCCATACGATTGAGCTGCTCAAAGGCAGAATAACCAGGAATAGGGATCTCATGCTTACGGAAAAAGAATTCTGAAAATAACGATTCGACACTTACAGCTTTTGCGTAGTCCCGCAGGGGAATCACTAATGGCAGACGAGGTCGATCTAGCCCCCGTTTCTGGGCTTCACGATAGTGCTGAAGGGCTTTCCAGGCATAGTGAAGGGCAAACCAGGTCTTGCCCGTACCAAACTCACCTAAGACAGAGATATGTTCCTTAGCAGGGTCATCTAGCCAAAGGTCTATATAGCCATCGATCCAGCCATCGCGATCATCGTAACGGCTGACACCGATGCGTTGTTTAGTATCAGGGTCAACTTCTTCCTTGAGACAGGCCAACGGCACATACTTCTGAGCGATACCCCGTTTTTGAATCTCAGCTTCTAGCCAGTTAAGGTAACCACTAAAGTCAGCATCCTGGTCAAGGAGTTCATCCAGGGTATAGCAGCCCAGTCCATCATTTTCTTCCTTATTGGCTTCATCGCGGGCAGCCCGACTAATGCGCCGGGCAGTGACTAGCCAACCTTCATCAGTGCGGTGGGTTTCAACTACTTGCTTTAGATCCTGTACATCTCGTAGTCCAGCTTCCCCATCAATGCCGCGTACCAGGATGCGATCGTACCGTCCCCGTCGTATCGGGATATTGATAATCCACTCAAAGTAATCATCCTGCCAAACTTCATGGGATTCAAAACGAAAGCCCAGCGTTTCGAACCAACCACGCATCTGCTGAGCTAGGGCAAATGCCTTGCATTGCTCTGCGCTAAAGGCTTCACCTGCTGGCAATGCGGGATTATCTTGGGCTGCTAAGCGTGCCATCTCGGTACGCATCCCCTCAAGAGTGGGTAAACGGCTCAGGCGCTCTTGTAAGGTACCAATTTGTCGATGCAAGGAGTCCAGTTTTTGCTCAGCTAGAATTTCGGCTGGGGTACGGGTACGTTTGGCAACTTCGATAAATACAGCTGCGAACTCGTAGAATTCCCGGCGTATATCGACATTATTGGCCTGTAAATCAGCCTGCAGAGGGTGATCGTCTAGAAAGGCTTCTCCGTTTTTAAGCAGGATCGAGGGGGTATTGCGTTCCAGGGCTTCACGGAAAAGCGCCTGAATCTTATCCTGTCTGAAAATTTCCAGTACAGGGCGGGGCTTGCCTACCCCGTATTCCACCAGGGCATATCTATAGACACCAGGAAAATCCTCTGGCGGGTGCTCGGGATCAAGCTTTAGGTGCTTGAGTAGCTTGATAATCCGCTCATTTCGGCTAATGCTCTCCACCGCAGTATCGAAGAGCATGTCTATCAGGTTATCGAGTCCAAACACCCTGCTTTCCTCAACTCCAGTTTTTCTAATGAAAGCTAATTTTTTGTAATTTGAACAGGTTGTATATAACTTTAAGGAGTCAATGCTTAAAATTAGGCTAGGAAATCCTAGGAGACCAAACCTATACAATTCGCAATTTACATCAAAAAATACATTCAATACTTAGGTTAGGCTACTTATTCGGTATTATCGAAGCAAGGAGATGCCTAGTACCGATGCAGAGTTATAAGTAGGAGATTACAAGTTTATAGTGTCTAACTCAATTAGCATTGTTGGGCATTATGTTAATTCGGCAATTACGTAGCAAATTCAAGAAGAATCTGAGCTCAGGTATAGCTGATAAGCATGATCACCTGTAAGCATTTGATGATTTTCGTCGACTATACTAAAGATAATTGGACTTAAGCCAAGTTTAAAGTCTTATTTACCACTTATCAGTTTGTGTTCTGAAATTTAAGTTTCGAAGAAGTCTAGTATCAAAAATTGTTAACTCATGAACCCGATGATAGAATCCGATAGGTTAGTCCAGCTTGAGAAAAATATAAGACGTTTGCGAAATCAGATTTCTGGGAAAGAGGATATTCTGATTACGATTGCGCCAGAAGAGAAGGTCAGAATCAAACAACAAATAGATGATCTACGCTCAGAGTTATTACCCTTTGAAGAAGAATATTGGTCAATTTTTGCACGTCATTCAAATTCTTTGTTACAAATCTCAGAAGACGATGCTGAAATAGTTGTCTCAGAAATCATTTCTCAAATCAAGGTAATCGAAGTCTCTCAAACTGAAAAATATTCAAGAGAAGTCCTCACACTTTTAAAGGAAATCAAAGAACAGCTAAGTCAGCCTGAGACAGCAGCAGAAGCAAAGTTGAAGGGAATGATTTCCTCTATCCCACCATTTATTGGCGTTTCATATGAAGCTGAGTTAGATACTGAAAGATTTTTTCAGAAGTATTTCCCAACATTCAGACGACTAATTAGTAGCGCTGTAAAAAAGTCATAAGCCGTGGTCATCCAACGATAGATCACGGAACAGATAAAATCAACAGTTCAGGGCCAACTAAAATTCTAGTCTTAGCAGCAAATCCTCAAAATAGTAGCGAGTTAAGACTTGCAGAGAAGGCTCGTCAGATTCAACAAAATTTTAGAAAAGCAAGTATAAGAGAGGACTATTTAATTGAATCTTTATGGGCTAAAGAGCCCTTAGATATATATCGCTTTTCACTTGAATTCAAGCCTGACTTCATTCATTTTTTTGGAGAATCAACTAAAAAAGAACTGATATGTTTCTCAGACTCAAGTGGAAATATAAATGTGGCTAACGCTGACTTATTATCAAGTCTTTTTCGGCTACTTTCCAAGCAATCAAAATACGTTCTTTTAGAAAACTGCTACTCAGACTCTCAAGTAAACTCGATTTCTGATTATTCTGATTATTTGATTGGCATTGATTCATGTACCGAAGAAGATGTAGCTATTGAATTTATTACAGTCTTTTATGAAGCCTTTATCTTCGGAGATACTGTTAAAGATTCTTATGACCTCGGTTGTAGTGCAGCGAGGATATCTAATTCTTCTACGAGTCATGTTCCTATTTTGAAGAAAAGAGCTGCGATTAATACTGAAGAGATTGTAAAAATCATTCAGGATATTCGAGGTAAGTCTTACGCAAACATCAAAGAGAGATGTGGAAAGATGCGAATACTTGATATGACGCATCCAATCGAAGTAAGTAATTTCTATGTAGATGTTAATATCTTGGAGAAAGTCAGTAATACAAGACGTTTAGGGATTGATGATCTTTTACAAATTTGCAATCCTCAAAAAGTTGAACGCTTTGGATTAGGTCGCGTAGTCGAGCAACGGCTACCTGCGTTAGAAGCCGCAGAACAATATAGTAAGTTAGTAATTCTTGGAAAGCCTGGAGCAGGTAAAACAACGTTCTTGAAGTATTTGGCAATTGAATGTGCAGAAGGAAACTTCAACACTTTTAGAGCACCTATATTCATAACATTAAAGAGTTTTTCAGAATCTAAAAGAAACAATGATTTGTTAGATTACTTGTTAAATCAATTTAGCAATCTAAATATTGAATCTCAACAAATAATGGATTGCTTAAACTATGGAGGGGCTTTGATTTTACTGGATGGGTTAGACGAAGTTAAGGAAGATAACAGCCGCAAAGCAATTCAGGAAATTCAAAGTTTCGTCGAGCGGTTTTACAAAAATAAATTTATTGTTACCTGTCGAATAGCAGCAAAAGAGTACACATTCGAAAATTTTATAGAAGTAGAGATTGCTGATTTTGATGAAAGACAGATCACCAGTTTTGCAAAAAAGTGGTTTTGTGATACTGATGGGAAAAGTCTCCAAAAATTTCTCAATAAATTGAATAGTAATAAGCCTATTCAAGAAATTGCAACAAATCCTTTACTATTAACACTTCTTTGTTTGGTGTTTGAAGAGACATCGGATTTTCCAGTCAGCCGGTATGAATTATACAAAGAAGGCTTAGATGTACTTTTAAAGAAATGGGACGCCAAGAGAAATATTGAAAGGGAACAAATATATAAAAAACTCTCACTAAAAGGGAAAGAGGATTTACTCAGCCAGATTGCCTTGTCAACATTTAATGAAGGAACGTATTTTATCAAAAAGAGGCATTTAGAAAGCTATATATCAGATTATATTCAAAATTTACCTACTGTTGAAAATAGTTCTGAAACACTACATCTTGATAGTGAAGCAATAATAAGATCTATCGAAGCTCAACATGGCCTATTAGTTGAACGAGCACGAGGGATTTACTCATTTTCGCATTTGACATTCCATGAGTACTTTACTGCTAGAGGTATTGTCTTTGGTACAGACACCCAATTAAGTTTGAAGAGTCTCTCAGAACATGTTTTTGAACCACGGTGGCGTGAAGTATTTTTGCTTTCTGGAGAAATGCTGCACCGAGCCGATCATCTCTTCCTATTGATGAAGGAGAAGATGGATGATCTCTTGAAGTCTGATTCTCAATTAGTTGATTTTTTTGAATGGATTAATCAAAAAGCACTTTTATGTAAGTCCAAGTCTAAAGTTGCAGCAGTTAGATTATTTTACTTTGAGCTAGCAAGAAATTCTGCCTTGAATAGACGTAAACTCAATAAAAGTAATGATTACCTAAATGAACTTGGGCTCCTTATTTCTAACTCTAAATCTTTTGATGAAAAATTTGATATAACACGCAATCGTTTGCTTGATTTGGATTTCACACTTACGCTTCTTTACTCGATTTCTAAAGATTTGAATTTAAATCTTTACAGCCCATACTTTGATGAAAGTCCTGATATGCTTGAGGATGAAGATGATGAGCTAGATGAAGATGATGAGCTAGATGAAGATGATGAGCTAGATGAAGATGATGAGCTAGATGAAGATGATAATATCTTCTCTGATATAGAAGATGAAGATGAGTACGCAGAATCAATACTACTTGATACTCTGACTCCAGAAAGTCTAGAAGATGATATTAACCAAGAAATATATTTGCTTGATGCAAATTTTGAAAGTTTTTTCCCAACCACTGAGTTATTGAATGAACGTTTTTCAAAAGAAGAAAACGAAGTAAAAACCTCTGAAAAACTTAGTATATTCTACTCGGCAATAACCCACGTATTACGCTTACTCAAAAGTTTGAATAAGCAATCAGATGTTGAGACTTTTGGGGTAATAATGCAGCTAATATCCGAAGTGCCATTTCCTAGTCAAGAAGAAAGTGATGGAATTCCTTGGGATGTGTGGTGGAAAGAGCGAAGTAAAATATGGCTGAGCAGGCTCAAGAGAGTCTTAGTTAGCGATTTTGATATTTGTCATAGTTGGAGGTTCAATCGAAGACAAGAAAGAAATATTGAACGATATTACAATTCTCAAAAACTATTGTTTGATTGTTTAAATAGCGGCTGCTATCTGACACGAAGTGTTAGAAAAGATTTAGAAAACTCACTTATGATATCTAATATGCCTGATATTAGAGATTAGGAGCTTAGACTCTCATGGTACGGTAATTTCTTATGGGCACCTCTATTTATTGATTTTTTGAGGAATCGAGTCTCAAATAAGACTGTTATCCAGCCTTGTTTCTGGAAATCAGAATATGAAATAAACACCCCCCATGCATTGTGTCCGTTTTAGAGCTGAATATCCCATCCTTTAGGCAAATACTTCAGCCATGTCTTGTTTTTGCCAGAAGACATACCGCTTGAGATTGTAGGTCAAGTTTTTGAGGCCGAGCATGGTTTTGGCCCTGGCTAACCCAATGGTGCGAACAACGTTGCCCCCCATCTCATTGACCATCGACCCAAATACATGTTCAACCTTGGCCCGGGTTTTTGAACGCTCACGATTGTCCGCTATCTGCACCTCTGTTAGGGGGCGATTGCGATAGGCTCGTTCGTTAAGATGGCTCTCAAAACCCATCATCTCTAACACGGTGACAATCGCTATCGAGAGATAGGCGCTATCGGCCCAAATCTCATCATCAGAATTGTCCGCATCTAGCAGTTGACCCAATACCTGAGAATCATGAACCGAGGCATCGGTGACCGTATACCGACGAATATAGCAATTTCAATCCAGGTGAGGTACGCTAGTCATCATAAATTAAGTGTACCTAAGATGATTAGAACTGATGCCTAAGCCGTACTCATTGGACTTACGTCAGAAGATTGTCAAGGCCTATGACCGAGGTGACCTCTCTCAACGTAGTCTTGCTAAACAATTTGGTGTCGCTAAAAGTTTTGTGCAAAAACTGCTCAAGCAGCGTCGAGAGACGGGCTCAATTGCCCCCAAGGTCCGTGAGGAGCAAACCCCACCCAAACTCAATGACGACCATCGAATCATTCTGGCTCAGTTAGTCGAAGCAACCAATGATGCGACGTTGGCAGAACTCTGCCATCAGATCCATGAGAAAACGGGGGTGCGTGTCGGTACAACCACAATGCACAATACGCTCAAGCAGATGAATCTAACGGTCAAAAAAAACGTTCTACCCTGATGTTAAAGCCAGCGAACGAGTCCAAACGGAACGGGTAGATTTCTGGAAGACAGTCCAGACAATTCTGGCGAAAGATCTTATTTTCATCGACGAATCGGGTGTCAATTTAGCGATGACCCGGTTGAGAGCTCGGTCGACTAAGGGCAAGCGTGCTTACAGCAGCAAACCCAGCAAACGTGGAAAGAACGTCTCTATTATTGGTGCCCTTGGGCTGAATGGTGTGATTGCAGACTACAGTCTGCTAGGCGCTACGGACGGTCTGACCTTTGAAGCCTTTATCAGCCAAACGTTAGTTCCAAAACTATGGAAAGGTGCTTGTGTGGTGATGGATAACTGTCCGGTACATCTCGACCAAACCATCCGTGACCTGATTGAAGCAGCACAGGCTCGATTAATTTACCTCCCTCCCTATTCACCTGATTTCTCACCTATCGAAAACTGCTGGTCTAAGCTCAAAAGTATTCTCAGAACACTAGGACCGAGAACTTACCCTGACTTAGCAAATGCAATTGAGACAGCCTTTTCTCAAGTCTCTCTTGACGATATTCGAAGCTGGTTCACTCATTGCTGCTACTGTACCTCAGAAGACTGAAAAATGCTGTAAACCCATGCCCCGCATCCCGATTGATATGGTTTTTATACCCGTAATGAGACGTGCCATTCTTTTTGGTCCAACGAGCCTCCACATCCTTTTGGGATAGCTTATGAGGCTTGTCCTGCCAATCCTCAGGCACCTTGCCTGCTTTGACCTCGGCATTATCGTCTCGACTATTCCGTTGTTTAGGCACTGGCACTAAGGTGGCATCGACGATTTGACCACATTGGGCTTGGTAGCCCGTTGCCTTCAGATAGGCCCCAAACTGCTCAAATAGTCCTTCCTCTAACTCGGCCTGGCGTAAGCGCTCCCGAAATGACCACACCGTTTTCGCGTCTGGCACCGCATCTTCCAGGCCCAGATGTAGAAATCGCATAAATGACAACCGGTCATTCACTTGGTATTCCAGCTCATCGTCACCAATGTTGTAGAGCTGTTGCAGGATTAACAACTTAAACATGAGGATGACATCTATCGGGCGACGACCTGCTTTACGCTTACGGGATTTGACATACACGCTTTCTAACAGCGGTCGAAACTCATCCCACGGAATCAGCTCGTCCAGGCAGGTCAACAGGTCTTTTTTTGATTCCAGCTTTTGATGACGGATCTCAAAATCCCAAAATCCTTGTTGTCCCATCAGAAGTCTCCCTGTCAACCCTAATCCGTAACCATGATCTCATATTGAGACTCTATTTTTGAATTAATCGAGGTGCCCTTATGCAAAACAAATATGTAAGACTATTGCATCTAAAATTTTCAGATTAATGCAACATAAAAACTAATACTGTCGACATAAAAATATTCAATGTTGCTGAATATAATCGGACCCTATCAACCCCTCACAACATCTGACCTGTCTGATTGCCTACCTGCCGTCTAGCCTGCTTCTGCCCCATGGCTAAATCCTTCTGCATAGCCGCCTGAGCCTTCCCAGATAAAGCTTTACCCTTTACTACATCTGTAGCCACCTCAGCAATCCGCATCAGATACTTTTCAGATCGCCCCAGCTTCCAGGCCATCTGATGCCATTGCCACAACGGTTGTAGCCGCCCGTGATCAAGTTCAGTCTGCGGCCCCTGCTCTAGCTGCCTATGCTTAACTAACCGCTCATTCCAATCCTTCCCATAGGCAGGCCGTAACCGCTTAACCCCTGGCACTTGCGCCACCACCCGCCACGCCATCAGTTCCCCAGCCTTATCCGCATCAAACGCCGCCACCACTTGCCCATTGCGCTGCAAAACTGCCTTCAGCGCCTCCACCGGCAGCCCACCCGTCCCATCGGTAGACAGATACACCGTCACCCCACTCTGCTGCCGCCGTTCCTTATCCAGCACCGCCAACGACATCGCATCAATGGGCGATTCCGTCAGTAGTACTCGCTGGACTGGCCCTTGCCCGGTGCCAATCCGAAACCAGCCCAACTCCCGCACCGACCCTGGCACCAGCCGATGATAGCTATTGTGCTCCCCCCAGGTGCCCCGCAGACTGGCCCCCGTCACCTCACTCCGCTGCCAGCCACCACCCTGCAAACCATGGCGCACAAACACCGCATTTTGATGGTCATCCGCATACACCAGCCCCTTCTCATGCACCCGGTCAACCAACGCCTCCGGTAGCTTGCGCCGATTCACCAGATACTCCTTCACCCCCGCCCAGCGCTTCTCACTAGGGTCAGGCAGCTCCAACCGCTTCGGTTCTGCCTCAGTTTCCGTCTGTCGCACTGGCGTAATCACCGGCACTGCCGACAGGTCCTGCCCAGACAGCCACTCCATTGCTGAGCGAAACTCCACCCCCTGCACATGCATCACCAGGTCAATGGCCCCACCGCCCCCTTTATCCGCCAGCCAATCCATAAACAGCGTCTGGCTAATGCTAATAATGTGGTCCCCATCCCGCCACTTGTGCTTGTCATAGCGGTCCTGCTCTAGCCCCAAATTGGCCGCTATCACCTCCAAATCCAGATTCCTCACCTCATCCGCCACCTCCTGCAACGACGGCTTTGATATCGGATGATTGATCACCTGCTTGGCAGGCGTTAGAGGCTTCTCAGCAGATGGCGTCTCCTCAGGTGTCTTTGAAGAAGTATTCCAGGTAGGATCTGGCCCTGTTGCTTCATCGTGGGACTGACCTGCTGTCGTCGAGAATTGCTCCACATCAAAGAGATTGGCCTCACCCGTTGTTTCAGTCTGTTGTTCTTCTACCTCAACAACAGTCGCCACCTCAGAGCTTTGATTATCTCTTTTCTGAGTCTGCCACTGTGCTTTAGCCGCTTCCGCAAATCCCTGGGCCAGAATATTTTTTGAGAATACCTGGGCAAAACTGCGGTCGGGTGCCCGTAGCTCTCCTCCCTGTAATGGATTCTGTACTGCCGTTTCCTTAAACTCCAGACACTCCTCTTGAAACAAGAACACCATTTCCGTATCGATAAAGGTGTCTCCGTTCTGGCTCAAATAATGCGTTAGATACAGCTCCTCTCCATGACGTTCCACCACCAGAGGAATATACGGCTCATTCTCAATCTTGAAATGAAAGTCGTCACTCTCTAATACCACCTGATAAATGCCTGCTTCTTTGAGAAACCGAATCACCCGCTTCTCCAGATACCCCATGGGCATCGTCTTCTCAGCGACCTCAGATTTCTGAGCCACTGCCACCGGCTCTGGATTAACCGCCTTCTTTTTCAGAATGGGCTGAATCGGCTTTGGCTCTACCACTTTTGGCAGGATACTTACTGGCGACACCGGTTCCGTCTCCACCGTTTTCAGTTCCGGCAACGTAATGCCCAAATACTCCCGCGCAATCTCCTGCTGCTCAAAGGCTGCTAGCACATAGCCCCGCTCCACCATCAATACCGTCAGCGTTGACTCTAACCGCTCCGATGGCACTACCACTTCCATCCGATTACTCACCGAATAAAAGTCCGACCCTGCCGCCTCAATTAATCCCTCATCCAGAAAATATTTGCCACCCGATTCTTTCGACTTAGGAGCCTGCACCACAAAGCCAGTCCCATTACGCTGAGCCTTCACCAGCAACAACTCATCCAAAGTCTTCACCACACCTTCTCGCTGAGTCAGGTCTGTCAGAAATGCCTTTACCTGATAGGGCTGCTTAAACACCACCGGCTCTTTCTTCAGAGTCTCGGTAATGTCAAAACCCTTAGCCATCATCAGCCCCTGGCGTACATCGCCCTGGTAGTCGGTATAGTTCACCAGCTTGCCGCCAGGGTATTTCTCAAAGGCCCGAATCAGATTACCCGTAAAGATTTGCCGATTCACTCGTCCAGCCGTTTGTCGGGTATCAAACAGTTTATAAATATCCGTACCAAAAAAGTCTTTTTCCTCACGGCTGATTCTCAAGGCACCTTCCCGGTGGCTATTCATCTTAGAGAGCGGCACCGTCAGTTGTCGCATGGCATCTGCCACAAATATCCGCAGCTTCCAATTGTTGGGTGCCGCTGGACTACCTGAGCGATGTTTCTGTTCAATGCCTGCAACCACTCCGTAGAATGTCTGCCGCTGTCCCGTTGTGAGTATCTGTACCGTAGCCCCCGGCGCAAAGTCCTGTAGTGCCCCAGCCACCTGCAATACCTGATTATCCAATCGGTCATTAAACTTGGTAATCGCCTCCGGCTCCCGCTTTTTCTGTATCATCGTGGCCCGGTAGGTCTCTATTTCTTCTGTCAGGGCATTGATCGTATCTGATACCTGTTGTTGTGCCTTTGCATCTAGATCATCCAGGTCGTGGTCTGCAACTTGTTCAACCGTCTCTAACCCCAAGGATTCTCGCACCGCATTAATCACCTGGAGCTGAGTCAGCGGTTTCGTCTCACTCTTTGCATCCACCACCTCCAGATACACAGGCCCAGTAAATTCACTCTGGGTCTCACTCTCATCGGCGATCACCTCCATCCGCGCCAGAGGTCGTGCATCCAGATCCAGCTGGTCCGCCTCTAGAATGTTCTCCCCCATGGACCGCGCCTGGTCCACCAAATCCTGATATTCCGACTCAATCAGGCTGTAGACTGCTTCCTGTTCTGCCACCGGTAACAGCGGAATCCGTCCCGTCACCTTCTTCACCAAGGCAATCTCAGACGCATCCCCACTGGCCTGGGCGGTGGGAAAATCCAGCTTGGCATTCAGCTCTGGATCATCATTGAGCAGATCAGTGACCACCTGCTCACCATAGAGATTCATAAAATCCACCACATTGCTCAAGGAGATATCGGTCTCTCTTGCAGCGGTAGTATTGGCATTCAAGCTGGCCATCTTCCGACACAGAATCGCTCCCGGTCGTTTCTCCGCTGGGATATCCCCCATCAATAGGGTGTATCGCGGCAATTCCACCTGTCCGGTACGATGCACCCGCCCCAGCATCTGCATAAACACATTAATGTCTCGCTCTGCCTGGGCCACAATCATATGCCTGGGCCGCTGATCCGCAAACTTCTCTGAGGCATGGAGGGAAATCCCCGTAGACCCGGAACAGTTCAACAGAATCACATCCGCATCCCCCGCATTAAAGCGAGCCACCGCATCAATCTTGGCTTTTGCCGTCGATTCCTGGTCCGGTCTCACCTTATAGGCCGTTGTCCCATCCGCATCATAATGAATCCCCGCTTTACGCCCGGTCACTTCCGTCACCTGGTAACCCGCCCGCTCTAGCTGTTGTTCAATGTAGTCAATGGGGCTAATGGGAATCGAACTAAAGTCTCCCTCTCGAATCGTTTCCAGAGCATCCTCATAGGCCATCACCCCGTTCATACCCAGCTGGTCATCACTCAACCGATGGCGCATCATCTCACCGCGATAGTCACGGGTGATCACATCCCGAGATCGTTCCAAATACCGCTCTAGCAAATCAGCAAACGATAGCTCAATCGGGTCACGGTCCTTGAGATCATGGGCATCCGCATAGGCCTGAATAAAACTGCCCATGGTATTGGCCACCGCAATCACGGGCTTCTCTCCCCGTTCCAGGGCTTCCATTGCTGCCTGCACTGTCACCTCTGCCTTCTGAGCCAACAATCCCTGCTCAATGCAGTTATGCATCAGTGAGGTAAAGTTGGTACTCTTTGCCCCCACATCCCCAATCGCTCCATCTTCACTCAGGGCCTTGGCTGCCGCTTTGAGTTCTTTGCTCAGCTCTTTAATCGCCTTTTGCTTAGCTCGATCACAATCTTTGATTGCCCGCATCGCTGCTGAGAACTGGTCGGCCACCTCCCGGTCCACCGGTACCGTCTGCGCCTGAAACGTAATCCCCTCATAGGAGCGCTCTCGTCGCAGCATTTGACCAGAAGCGACAAACTTACTGGCGACAATCTGCTGTAGCGGTACTCCACCTCGCGTCAGAATATTTTCCAGCGCCGTAATGCTGCTTACCCCCAGCCGCAAATCCGTCCGTCTGGCATAGAGGTCCATCACATCAGGCCGTTTGGCATAGGTGGCCGATGAATAAAACACCCCAGCCGAGTTATCAATCAGCTCTCGTACAAATGTAGCCCGGTCCGGCGGACCATTAACCTGCCAGCGTTGCTGACTACCCCCTGCCTGGTGCGCCTCATCCAAAATCAAAATCGCATTGGGCATCATCGTCCGCAAAAACTGTCGCCGCAGCGGTTCTTTTTTACCCACTGTTTGCAGCTGGCTGTAGGTGGTAAACACCGCACTATAGGGATGCACCGTCCCCCGACGCATCATGTCGCCCATCTGTTGTTTTTGCTGAGCGGAACCGCTGGTCTTCAGACTGTCACCATTAGCCAGAGGGATCTCGGTACTGCTATCGGTAATAAAAGGCCGAAAGCCTCGCATCCCAATATCCGTCACATCCCGCATCATGTCGGCATAGAGCGGCTTATCCTTGGTGACAAAGACCGCTATCTTGCCCTGCTGCTGGGCATAGCGAATAATACTGGCACAGATTCTCCCTTTACCAATGCCCGTCTGGTCTCCGGTGATAAAGCCTGCTCCCTGCTCAATGTGGCTAATGGCCAGGGCGGCTGCATCAATCTGTTCTGCACTCAGATACTGATACAGCTCTGAACGAGACCCATAGCCCAACCGTGCTGCCAGATAGTCATCAATATTGCCGTAGTGTTGTTCAAAGCGCTCCAGAGCTACCTGGGCCGCACTGGCCATATTGAACGGAATCAGGGTTTGGGTTGTGGTGCCCTGGCTTTTAGGGAGATAGGGCACCTGTCTCGGTTGGGCATCCATGGCGGGTCCTGGGGTTAGGGTGTCAGGGTGACCAGCCAGTCCTCCAGAGGGGTGTCGTCGTGCAGGGCTTGCCAGTCGAGAAAGTCGGGATGATTGGGCAAAATCAGGTCCGTCACGGGGAAGGCCACGCCGTAATGTCTCAGCTGTTCCTGAAATCGCCAGTTGTTGAGAATCAACGTCTCGCTCCACTGCTGTCGCCAGGTGTCCAGATCGTTGTCCTCCAGCAGCGGCACTGTCTGCGCTGAATCCAGTTGTTCCAGACTGTTGGCCAGCATTGCCTGAGTCTCTTTGAGCGATGTTGCCTGAGCCGATTGTTGAATCATCCGGTCCAGTCGTGTTTGCATCAGCGCCAGATAGGTTTTCTCGTCCAGGGATTGAATTTCCTGGGGCAGTCGCACGATAAACAGGGACGGCAGCCACTGAGGTTTCCACAGCGTTTGAAAGCTGGGATAGCGCTGGGTCATAAATGGATAGGTCCAGGGAGAAATCATGGTGGATGGGGTCATTGGGTAAACACTCCTTAAGATCATCAAATGACGAGTAGATGGGGGGTACATCAGCCGCTGGTAACGACCGCTCGGCAGTGCCTGTGCCGTTAATCACAATCACATCGATGGGAAAGCCTGCGCCTTGTTTGCGGTAGAGATCGCCGTGGAGCGATAGGTGTTGGGTAACGCGATAGTGCTGATAGAGCAGATGATAAAAGGCCCGACTCTCACGACTGTTATAGCGCTCAGATCGCTGGTCTGTGTCACGTCCTAATTTACCACCCAGGATCAAAACCGCCCGACCATCGGGTTTCATGGCTTGCAAGGCATTGAGTGAGATCACCTGATCAATCTGGCTGGTCCAGGTGTCATACATCCGAAATCTGCGAGTACGTCGGGTGTCGTCTACAACGGTGCCAAAAGGCGGATTACAGATAACGACATCTACCTGTTCTGTCGGACGGTAAACCAGTGCATCTTCCTGGGTGAGTTGCCGGTAACCACGGGTCGCCAGTTCACCATAGCGATCTGGATTAATCTCGTTAGCGATCACCTGACCGGGTGTTGCTCCCAATAACAAAGCTCCATGGCCTGCAGTGGGTTCATACACCGTGGTCTCGGATGTAATCCCAGCAAGCACACCAGCAAAATAGGCAATGGGTACCGGAGTGCTATATGCCTGCTGAAGAACTGAGGTGGATGACTTTACCCCCAGCTTGGGTTGTCGTTGAAGCAGGTTGACCAAAAGCTCATAGGCTTGATGAGTAGTCTCCGCCTGAGCAATCAACTGTCGTGCAGACCGCACCACCCCCACTTCAATGGCTTCATCCACCTGTTTCGCCAGGGCTGTTCCTGGCCGTACCGGCTCACCTAAAATCTCTGCAGCAAACTGTCGCGCTGCCACAATCGTGGCAAAGCCCTGACCACTTTGAAAATGGTTAGTAAATGCTGCTGCCAGAGATGCCTGCATCAGCCCATCTCCAGTTGTTGTGAGGCTACAGGTTTAATGGCGGATACTGAAGGCCGCATTTGCACCGACCGCATCCGCTGGGCCAGCCGATCAAAGTGGGCAAAGTCCTTTGGTCCCAGCTTGGAGAACACTTCCCCTGACTGCCTCTGAAAGACGACACCCCGTCCCTGACGCTTATCCGTAATCCGCAGCAGGTTACCGGCTCCCATTTCCAGCTTGAACTGGCCACCGTCTTTGTCCCAGCAATGGGCACGGGCAATATTGCGCAAGAAAACACGCACCGTTCGTTCCACCCGATCTGTTTTTGCCGTGTAGTTGGCTTCAACATCCAGTGCCCCTTGAGGCATTACTCGCTGATCTCGCTTAAGTGAGATCAGGTCCTGTCGTTGAAAGTCACTGAGTCGGTCACTCACCTCCAGCAGTTTGATTCGGTGGCCCAGCCCCAGCTGTCGGAATGCCTGAAACTGCATTAACACCCCCTGCTGATCTCGCAAGGTGTAGAGATTGGTGCCCTTAAATGAAAGGCGATAGTTACCCAGTCGGTAGTGATGTTCTCCTGTGCGCTCATAGCTACGGTGGAAAAGGCCCAGAACGGCATGGGCCAATCGCTGATCTTGGAGTACCTGAGGCTGTCGCGCTAACCACTGAGTCCCCCGTTTCATCTGGGTCTTAACTTGCTGTTTCCAGTCTGTTGCCGTTGCCTGTAGGGTTTGACGAGTTTGTTCATGGGGGATTTTAGCAATCTCTCGATCTAAAACCGCTAGAGCAGGTGGACTGTCCTCAGTTGGTGTTTGTTCGGCTGTAACAGGCTCAGGCATCTCTCCCAACTGCGCCACTCGCATCCGTTCAGTGATGTCATGAAACGTTTGCCAGTCAGTTTGAGTCACCTGCTCATCCAGAATAGTGCCTTGTCGTGCCGACAGAATGACTTCTTCTTCTCGGGACACTAAGAGGAGATCGCCCTGCTGTTGAATGGTGTATTGACCGACTGCAACCGCTTGATAGGTGGGTGTTTCTTGCCCCAGAGGATTCAGCAACTGCTGAGCTGCTATAGCCACATCATTGGCCAGGTCTGATGTGATTGGGGTGGATGCCGGTAATGGTTCCTCTTCTACAACTGGTTCAGCAATTGGCTCAGGTTCAGGCGATGTCTGCTCAAGGGTTAGCTGGATCTGATTAACTGTGACCGTGCCGTCCCGTTCTTCTCGAAATAGAACCTGCCCCTGATCTCGAATTTCAATATTGGGAACTTTGCCCTCATAGTCGTTTGGATCGCTATCGGGTGTAACCGGTCGCTGGAGAGCATCCACAATCACCTTCAACGTATTGGGTGTCAGCTCCCGCCGTTGGGTGCCATCAGCCAGGATGCCATACACCACCCGACGTCCCATCTGGATACGCAAACTGTCTTCAACAGGAACAGACGGTTGTTGAGTCTGACGGTGTAGCGTGGCATAGAGTCGCTGGGTGACCTGACCAATGGCCATCAGCAGTTGGGCCTCATCCTCCTGCATCGCCAGGGCGTCTTCTATACGAATCGTAAATGGCATAGTGATTCTCTCCTTACGATGCAATCCGGTTGACTAATACATCTCGGCCCACCTGAAATAGGGCTATCTCATCGTCAAAGCGATATTCCACAAACCGAGGCTGATAGTCGGCCAAACAATCTCGGGCCAGCAGCAACACCCCATCTACGGACTTGAGGTACAACACATCCTCAAATAACACTTCAATCACACTGGGGACATAGCCCAACGGCAACGGTGGTCGTTGTTGAGCTTCCGCTACAGCCTCTAAAATCTCGGGCATCTCTGCCAGCAGATCCTGGGCTTGGAGTGAAACAGTTTCAGATAATGGTTTGGTTGTCATTACAACACCTCGCTAAATTCATCTTCAGTCAGGTCACCCTCGTAAGGGATATCCACGTTTGTTGGCAACGGAAAAAACGTCTCAGCAATGGTTTGTCTGACTTCATTGGCTTCACTCAAATTGGCCATGTCATCCTGCTGAGCCGACCGTTCAATCAGTCGGTCTCGTACACTTTGTTGCCAGAGCAATTCACTGCGGTGCTGGCGTTTGATGTGTTTCGGACTCAGTTTCACTTTCAGCCGTAGCGGAATCGACGATTCTTTGCCATTGCGATAAGCCGGATTGATAAAGACACATTCCCCCTGGTCCAGCTTCAAAATCTGGTCAGGTGTGAGCAGCGGCACTCTCTGTAATTGCTCTGATCGACTACGGCTCGTATGTTGGCCATAGCTGCGGGACCGGGTGGTGTATTTCACTTCCTTATCCCCCAAATACCCTGAAAACTCTTGAGCCGTTTCCCGATCCTTGGGATTAAAAAATATCTTGGTCCCACAGGCGGCAAAGATGGCACGGGATAGCTCACGTCCATAAATGTGTTGCAGCTGAGCAAAGTTCTGATAGCCCAGTAGAGCTACAAATCCATTGGAGCGAAACTCGTTAATCCACTTGGGTAAATCCGGTAGGTAGAGTGTGGGTAGCTCATCCAGAGCGATCACCAGTGGTTGTTTACGAGGTGTCGCAAAATTACGGGTGACGATCAGGTGCAGAACAGCGGCTATCAGGGGATTGACCGCATCTCGTTTTTGGATATCTGCCTGAAGAAAAAGAATCTGTTTCCCTGTGAGGTCCAACGGAATGGTTGTCTTGCCACAGAAGCTAGACACCAGCTGTTTTCCAGTAAATGTCTTGAAGGTACGCTGAGCTGTTGCCACAATTCCGGATATTTGCTTTTCTGCTCCATCGGACGCTAACAGCTGGCTAAAGCTATCTAGAGTCCAGGATGGCATCCAGGACGTTTCACCCGCCGCTCGAATCCGCTTGGGCAGGTCTGCAAGATTCAAAATCTTGCTTGCCATCAGCAGATCTTGATAAGGCGTCAGCTTGGCCAACAGCATCACGGCTTCCACCAGATTGGTACCCGCCGAGTTGAAAAAGTCATTTTCTCGGTAGCCGCTGTCTCGTTGGGTATTGCGCTGAATCACATTGGCCAGTTGCGCTGCCATCAGCGAGTCGGTCGCATCCGCGAGAAAATCGAGAGGGTTACAGATGCCGGTGTAGGGCTGTCCTGGCGCAAAGATAGACACCTTATAGCCTTGACTGGCTGCCCAGGCCGCATGGGTTGCCACTTGAGAACCCTTAAAGTCATACACCAGAATAGGAAAGCCCTGTTCAATCGCAGAACAAATCGCCGGATCAATGATGCTAAAGGTTTTACCTGAATCTGGCGCACCCGCTACTACAATACTTTGCTGCGCCTGGGGGATTTCCAGGTCTCCGGCTTTAAGAGAGACTTTAGCCGTCTTACCTTGTTTACGCTGCTGTCGAGCCGTTGCCTTAGCCTTCAGTCGTTCTTGTCGTCCGCCAAAGCGTCCCGTTGAGAGTTGTCCCTTTGACGCGGTTCCTCCCAGCAGACTCATGCCTGCCCATAAGATCCCTAGACCCAGCAGCAAAAATCCCATACCTGAATCTAAGAGCGGTTTCAGTAACGCTCTTAAATCTAGAGATTGAGTCTGTAGGAGAACATTACTCATGGGGTGAAGACAGATTATCTACCGTAACAACGGCATAGTGGGTGCCATCAAAGGCAACGGTAAGTCGCTGTAGCTGTTGCCCTTCAAGCTGATGCAGGGTCAGTATGGGCAAACCTGATTGCAAGGTATCCGTCACCGATAACAGGTCGGTATCCGGTGGCAGATGAGGATCTAAATAGGTGTTGAACACAGTTTGGTACTCCTGCTGCCCTGGGATGTAACCAAGAAAGGCACAGCCTGCTTTTCCACATAAAGGTTGCTGATCGCTATCAGCTAAACGGGTATCCACCAGATATAGGGGTACCGATTGCCTGGACTGATGCACTTTCAACACCCGCATCTGGCCGAGATTCACTGGCTCAGGTGAAGACAAATGTTCCTCTCCGATTTGTTTCAGTAATTCAGGTGGCGCAATCTCCCCCGCCAGTTGCCAGGTAGTTTGAGCAGTAGATGATGTTTTGGCATACACCCCAACAGCTAGAGCTGTTGAAAGGCCACCCAGCATTAACCATCTCCGATACCCCATGACTAATCTCCTGCAGCATCCTGGGTCATCAGCTGCTCCGCAATATCAGCCGGTACGCCAAAGCTGACTAATGTGGCCGCATCCACCGCCCCACCCCCTGACACAAGTACCTGCCAGGTTTCGTCAGTGAGTTCCAATACGGTTTGACCGCCCGTCTCTCCCCATTGCCAGGTAGTCAGGGCATAAGTTTCAACAATCGTTGTGCGGGTAACCGAGGGTTGTTGGGGGGGGGCAGTGACATCAGCTAGAAGATAATCCAGGGTAGCTTGGCTGACTTGTTCAGAAGCATCTTCAACAGCCTGAGCAATCTGAATCGGATGACTGGAAGGGGTGATCGCGTTCACGGTTGGACTGCTGATCACCACCAGCAGAATAGTGAAAACGAGAATGGTCCATAGACGATAGTGCTTTAAGCTCATTGCAAGACTCTCCTAATGTTTCAAACGATAGATACGACTTTGACCAGCTCCGTAGACACCGGCAAAGTTAATGTCCGAATCCCAGGTAAATCGGGCACGACTGGAGGAATTAGATCTCACCTGAGTACAGCCCTGGTTCATACAAATGCCGATATGACCTGCTGTAGAGGCAATCACAATGTCACCAGGTGCTGCCTGAGACTGACTAATTTGAGCCCCTCGCCCTGCTCGTAAATCCGCTTCAACAGAGGGCACATAGTTGGTATTAGCACCCACGGGCTGAATGCCTGCATTGGCCAGCACTCGATTCACCGCCCACGCACAGGCCAGATTGCCACCATCGGGTCCAGACGAGCTATCAAACCGGCCCATCTCTCCCATGGATTGGAAGATTCGTTGGTTTAGATCCCCGCCTGCCTGTTTGGCACAGCGTTTTCCACCCCCTGAAGCCAGGGCCGTCTCATAGCTCTGGAGTAGCTTTTCACCATAGCTTTTGAGCGTCAGTCTTCCATGGACATCCGATGAGCCGCCATCAATCTTGGCACCGGGTCCACCAAAGTGAATTTGGCCCACCCGCTCAATCAGTCGTCCACCGGAGAATCCTTCTTGTTGAGCCTGAGCAATATTGCGATTCTGGTCCTGTTTGAAAATGCCATCCTGACGGGTGGCCGGAAAGAACCGATCAATCTCAGCGTTGCTGATCGCACTACCCGAATCGACTTTGGCGAGAAATGCAGCCCCACCGGACTGTTGTCGGATGGTAGATCGCACATCGCTACGATAGCTCATGTACTGATAGCGGCCTAACCCTCGACCACAGTTACCATCACCATCGCAGACATAGGCACCCACAGAATCATAGTGGCCTTCAATACTAGAGAATGCGGCTGCCAGGGCTGAATAATTCACCCCACCAGGACCATCGCCACAGAGGCCAAACCCATCGCTAATAAATCCGGGTAATGCTTCTGTGGGAATGCCCAGTTGTCGTGCCTGGTCTAAGACTTCAGTGGGTAAAGACGCAGACGAACTGCTGCCCCCCTGACCATCTAACAGGCCCACCAGTATCATCGTGGTTTCGCTATAGCTTAGAAAAGGAACCGGCCCGATAAAGTAAGGGGTACAGCCCAAATCCGGGATGCCCCGCTTACAGATACGGAAAAATAAGGCTGTACTGACAGTCCCTGTCGATTCATCCACATCCCAGACAACAACCTTAGCCACCTTGCCAAAGGGATGCCTGCCAGTCGGTTCTTTGCCACCATTGACCTGACCCAGGATGCCTTCCCCACCGCGTACTTCCTGATACTTACCTGAGATCCATTGCTTACCGTGGAGTGCAGGACTGGCCGTCAGTTCCACATGGGCACAGTCAGTCTCACAGGCCACATTAAAGCCTGCCTGGTAACTACCTGAAATCGTATTCTGTCGTGATTGTTCCGCAGGTCCATACGCTACATCCACCTGACCCAGGAGTCCTACAGAACCAATGGGATTGGGCATCTGGTCAAAGGGGACATCAGCTAAACCCGGAACTCCGCCCAGAGTGCTATTGCCCCAGTCGGTAAAGTTCTGCAGAGGCACAGTGTCAAGACCGGGAATATCGGTAATCGCAAAGCCGTTCAGCTGATCGCCCAGGTCACCCAGATTTAACTGTCCCAGTTCTGGATACTCACCAAGCAACTCAGCAATGGTGTCATTGGCCTGAGGGTTAAATCCCGGTGTTCCTGGCCAGCGGATTGAGATCAGTTCTTGAATCGGTGGAACTGCACCAAGCTCAAAATTACCCAATCCTGGAATTGCCGTTACCAGATCATCCAGGCTTTGCCATGCAAACATCTCCAGGGATCCCAGAGCCACTTGCTCCAGGTCCAACTGAGTCAGCTGAGCAACAGAATAGAGATTAAAAAGCTGGAGATAGAGACTGGTTTGAAAATCTCCCAGCTTTAGATAGGTATCAGCGGTTTGACCCGCCTGCCACACCCGAGAAAGGTCATAGTTGAGGGCATCATTCATCTCTGACGGAGCCTCAAATATGCCATCAGAGAGAATGGGTGGCAGGGTGCGAAACGTCAGCTGAGACCAGTCAGGTATCTGGCCATATTGGTTCTCCCAGGTAACACCCACCGTAGGAATGCCATAGTCCTGAGCGGTACTGATCGCACCCGGCAGTAGCCATACGGCTAGCGCAACGACAACGATGATCAGGAAATTGCGTACTGTTCTCAAGATTGGAGTTAGCATTGTCTACCTCCTTGCCCCAAATTCCATCAATCGAGCAAGTAAGTCTGGTGAGATACCTGCTCGTTGGGCGGCATCAGCCGTGGCGACACCATCTCGCATCAGTTGTAAACAGGTCTGAATACGTTGCCAGAGAGGATCGCTGGGTGAGATCAGGCGACGGATTTGAGCTACCTGTAACCCTTGTTCAATTTGTGTGACTGCTGTGAGTGTGGGATTATCCGATAGCGCAGGAGGCTGTTCCTGTTGGAGGACCAGGACGGAATACTCAGGTACTCCACCATCCGGGAAACTCAGCTGAAAGGTATAAATATCAGCATCTGTGAGAACTGTGAGTGTTGTCGTAGCTGTGGCAGGTAAATCAGGAAACTCAATGGGATGAATCCGCCGCAGGTGAATCACAGTGGCCGCACAGCCTTCTGAAGCTTCCACCACACCACATCTGGGATCGTCAAAGTCTACGGTGACTTTGGAGAGATCATCTAACCAGGCGCGTTGAATGGTGGCATCCAGAGGACGAAAGTTGAGGGTTACCCCATGGCCCCGATGTAATTCCACATCAATGGCCCTCGATTCAGGCATCTCAACCGAACGAGTCTGGGCCAGGGCGGGTCGCGCCAATCCCCATAGCAATAGAGCTATCGATAGCTTTATCAAACGCTGCATCATTTACCTCCGGCTACATGGGCAACTGCATTGAGGCATTTACAAACACCTGCACTGGCGTGTTCTCCTCCAGGTACAACACCTGAGGCCGTTGGGCTATGGCATCCCTGGCTTGCTGATTCCGTTCAGACAGGATGTCTAGCAACACATCTGTGCCTCCTTCCAGGGCACCGGCTAAGATATTCGGGTCTGGATTCTCTTCAGTAACCACCGTGCTGTTGTCATTGGTTTGAACACGGGTATTGGGTCGAGTGTAAAGTTCTGATGCCCGACGAACAGCACCCAGGGCCACTTCACTGGCATCAAGTGCGGCAATCTCACCACCGGGATCTCCATAGCCTTGGGCGATCAGTGGATGACCATCGGCACCACGAATCTGAACAACGGCATCGGGCAAAAGAATTTCCTGTTGATTGTTACCCTCTTGCCAGCTGGCAGATACGGCTGAGATTTCTACCAGCCGGTCATCCCCCACAGGTTCCACTTCAACCGTGAGATCGCTTTCACTGGGAATGGCCGTGCGTCCCCGGTTATCCATCAAGGGCTCATTTAGACGCACCACATAACGACTGGATTGTTCGGACTCATTAAGAACAACAGGTGTGGTCAGTTCTCCAGACGCATAGGTGCCTGACATCAGCGACGGAGGCTGAATCGGTTCTTCAAGGATTCGGGCTTCAGCATCACGTAAAGCCTCAGGAGAAGCCTGGGCCTGGAGCGTGTTTTCGAGTGGTAACGGTTCAGAAATTTCAGGAATAGATGATTGTGTGTTTGCCAACAAAATAGGTTCGGATAGTTCTAACGGTGCCGGTTCTTCTGGAATCACTTCTGGTTCTGATTCTTCAGGAGCAGGCGGTGATTGTGTTGGTACGGTAGCCATTACCGAGTGAGGAGAAATCTGGGCCACAGGAATGGTTTCGACACCATTATCTCCATCAGCAGTTTCTGTTTCCTCGGCAGGTTCAATCGGTGTCACTGTGCCATAGCTACCCAGGCGAGCCAGTGTTTGCCAACGTTCTGTAGGATCTGTATCTGAGAACCGAGGTGAGGCAGCCGCTGTCACTGCAGGTGCAGGTCTCGGTGGTGTTGCTTGCACAGGCCTGGGAGTGGGTCGATAATCAATAGCTGGAGCTGGTCGAGGACTGGCACTAACAACGGGTGCAGGTCGTGAAACCGCAGGTTTAGTGGTTACCTTGGGTGGTGCTGGTGTCGTTGTGGGCGATGATGATGACTTCGGCTTGGCAGCTTCCTGAGACTGTTGTTGAACATACGCCTGATCGCTCAAGGCCATATTGGATTTCAACCGAGCAACCTCGTTACGAGATTCTTCCAGGGCGACTTCAGTGATGCTGGGTATCTCATTAGCCACCTCCGTATCTGTGGAAGCCTCAGACGCTGCTATATCCGTTTTATCGGTCTGTCGGCTGGCCAACATGAAATAACCAGCGATACCAAAGACAGGCACCAGCGCTATGCCGACGGCTATCAGTTTTGGTCCCGGCATCTTCCAGGCGGGTCGTTCTGATTTCATTTCCACCGCATCAAAGGCGGTTTCACTCACCAATGTGTCATCCAGGTTGGGTGCCCCGGTCATCTCGCGTAAACTCTCCAGGGTCGGTTCATCACTCATTGGCTGATCTCCTCTCCATGAATAGGTCGAATTTCATCAATCTGTAACCCGCTTTCCAGCAGGCGATACACCACCTGTTGATAGTCCGATGCATTTTTGATCAGAGGTTTTCTAGGGGGCTCAATTGCCCGCACATAGAACCGTCGATTAAACGGAATGGTTGTCCCAGATGGATTGGTGTCATCAAAGACAATGCGTGTGGCAATCAGGTCCACCTGCCACAGTCCCTCATTCACGACCTGAGGCGGTGAGACTTCTTGAGGAATAATTACGGCTGAGACCTGACCATCAAAAACCGCATCGGGGATAATCTCGGTGGCCAGCTGTGCCAGAAAGACATCACGGAAGTCACTAGACAATAGAAACCCCGCTTCCCAGGCGGATTCAGTGACCCTATCGGTGCCTTTGACTTTGATGCCTTCATCAATGGTCTCTGTTTCTTTGCCAGGGATGGAGCCCCAGGTAAAGGTCATCACCGCCCAGTCAGACACCAGCCGCCGAATGACTTCGGGTTCACGATAGTGAACATCGGCAGGTCGCACGGTAAAGGCACGACCATCCACCTGCTGCACCAGAGTGGGAGACGGTTTGTTGGCCAGTTTGGAAAAGGAAACAGCCAGCCAGAGCAGTGCGATTGTCAGAATGACACCACCTGCCGATAGCCCGGCAAAGGCCAATGGCAAAATATCGGTGGAATCCAGTCTGGGGAGTCGCCCACGACGGGTGAGATCGCTAAATTGCATGGTGCGGTTTAGGGTAACGGCAGGGTCGATGAACCAATGGCGATAATGCGAGTAACACCGCCGGAGATGCCGCGAAAGACAGCCATTCCAGCTCCTCCGGCAATGGATAGGGCTAGCACCGGAGCCAGCACACTGATGAGTAGAAGAAAACCAAAATCACTCTGGGTCTGAACCTCAGCGGTGACAACCACAGTGGCGGCCAGACCCACAATGACGCTGTAGGAGAATTTGGCCATGCCGAGACTGAAGAATCCGGTTAACCAGGCCCATAGGGGACGACCTTGAAGGGGAACCGCTGAACCTGCTACGGCAATCGGTCCCATCAGCCCTGTTAACAACATGGCCAGCTCTAGAATGTTGGCAAAGGCCCATTGCCAGCCCTTAAGAATGTGTTCAGCCAGAGCATGACTGCCGGTCTGCACCAGGCTATGGACGAGAAAGTCACCTAGCGGATCTCCTCCGGCAGGTGGTGAACCATCCTGGTAGTCCTGTTGAATGTGCTCACCAATTTGTCGTAGTCGCTGGGACAGTCGCTGGAGTCCGGCACTCCAGAATCCGTTACGACGATACTCCTGCTCCAGAATTTGCTGTGCCCGTTCACCGGCGTCTAAAAAGCAATCGATCTGGGCCTGACCTTCTTTAGCATCACATTCGGCATATTCTCGCTGGATCAATGCTTTAGCCTGTTGGGAGACAATCACATCGTTGAGGGCCTCCACCATAGAGACTTCACCAATCTGCACCGCCAACACCACCTGAGTTTGGGCGTTGATCACATCCCGTAATCCCAGGGTGACTGACCCGAGCAGAGAGCCATTATCAAACAACAGCACCGCGATCAGCAGCATCCAAAGCACATGGGGCAATGCCGGAAAAATGCCTCGCTCCATAGCATCCTTGACCCAGCCCACAGCAAAGAAGATAAAGGTGCCCACCAGAATGATCGCCGCAAACTGGTTGATGCCTATGTAGAGACCATTGGACTGGGTAAAAATCTCCTGCCAGCGATCATCCCAGGCTTGCTGGACGGCTTCAAGCTGCTGGATACTATCTTCAATGATGCTAAGGCCCCCGGTTACCTGGGCCAGGACATGGGATGTCATCGGCATTACTCCTCTGATGAAGTCTGGGTGCCCAGCACACCGGGCAGATAGATGGGAGACTGAGCTGAACCGGAGATGGATACCTGACGTTCCAGCCGCTCCCGGCGATTGGATTCGTCAATGCCTTCACTGGTATCGGCAGCGAGCTGGGCCACAATGCCTTGAAGCTGTTGGAGCTGTAATAGAGTGGTGTGATTGTCAGCTGTGAGCTGGGTTTGCTGGGTCAGCAGCTTGGCAATCTCGGCATCAATCTGGGCACTTTGTTTCATCACATCCTGGGTGACGCCCATGCCCTGAGCACTGTCTGCCAGTGAGACTACTTCTTCAGTTTGTTGCACGCTTTGGTTCACCAGATCCGTTGTGCGCTGGGCCGATTCTTCTAGCCAGGTGTTACCTTCTTCACCGATAACGGGAGCCGCTAACGATCTGGCCATTTCCTGGTCCACCAGATTACCTAGGTCTCGCTGTTGAACCACAGGACTGGTAGTAAGGACTCCAGCCCCGATCACATCTTCAGCCGTGCGCACTTTGTAGGGATCTGGAATCTCAGTTTGGGTACTGCCCTTGAGGTCATCCCACAGCACACCCAAGGCGGTTTCCATAATGGTTTCTCGAATGGGATCTGCTCGCTGCCACTGGCCGACAAGCTGTTCTAATGGATTGAGATAGTCATCCAATACACCCTGATGCCAGCCATCGGGTAAACCACCGGGTAATAAGGAGGCAGCTGCAGTACCAAGGGTGAGGACCGGTACCAGGGTGCCAGTACCGATCAGTAACCATCGCCATCGTCGTTTTTTGGGTGTCATGGGAACCTCCTATAGGTTAAGAATTGGGAGAAATTTGATCCATGGACTGACCTGCTCGCACGGTTTGGACATAGGCTTGAGCAAAAGCGGCATAGCCTGCAAACTTGTTGTCGTGTTGGGCCAATACTCGCTGTCTGGCCTTTTGTTCTTTTTGGTTATTAGCCACAGCGGCCAGCAGTTCAGGGGATGGATAGTGAGAGCAAGGGGTGAGTCGAGCATCGGCATCGACCAGCCAGTGAGAACAGATTTGCACTGGATCAATGCGAAACGCTTCATCGGTGTTGGGCATCAGTACCTGGGGCGAGTAGCCAAACAGGGTTTCGTAAGATGGCAGGGCGTTGGGCTGGATGGCACCGATAAAGCGGGTATTAAGGTTCTGGAGAATTTGAGACCCGGCAACAGAGTTGGCAATGGTGTCTGGGTCTTGACCGATGATCAGGGGACGAATGCCAGACTTGGCTCCGTTGGCGCAGACTTGACCAATAATCTGGGCAATGCCGTTGTACTTAAACAGAATTGGACTTTCATCGATAGCCAGGAGTGAGTCAGACACTTCTAACGCTCGACGAAAGGCCATGGACTGAGCAGATAGGGCCAGCACTGCTGCTTCAATGTTGTCGCCCACATTGCGCAGGGCAAAGACGGTGAGCTGAGCATCGGTGCGAATAGTCGAAGGTTGAGAAATGGCTCGACCCACGCGACTGGATAGCCAGCCTCGTAATTCCAACAAAATGGTGGCTAGAGCTTCCTGAATTAAGGGAGAATCTACCTCCAGCTCTAGACCGACTATGGTTTCAACAAAGTCGGCCAGAGTAGGCATCTGTTGCCAGGCAGTGCTGCCAAAGCCGTCGTCAAAGGCGGCATCATATCGGCTGAGAATAGCTGTATTAGTGAAAAAATCTGCCAGGCCCTGCCATAGCAATGTATGTACCCGCTTGCCGAGCTGGTTCTCGGTTTCAGTCCCCATCACCATGGTGTCCAGGGCTTTGACGAGAAATTCTTTGTAGTCGTCAAGTCGTTCCTGGCGTTGCTTCTCATCCAGGTGGCGTAGGTCTGGAATTTGAAACAGGTTGTTGGATTCAGAGCCGATATCAAAGTAGGCTCCCTGGTCACCAAAGAACTTCACCAGGTCGGTGTAGGTGGTGGTGCCATCGGGTTTGGGATAGTCCAGGGAAATCACGTTCATGCCGCAGGCGATAGCCCAAACAAAGATTTCAGCAGCCAGGACAGATTTACCACTGCGGGTTTCACCAAAGATCAGGATGCCGCGATGCTTTTGAGCAAAGTCGATTTGAATCGGCATTCGGCCCTGATGGGTGATCAGCTCAATGCCTCGACTATCCACTGGACGAGGAAAGGCGACTGGCATTAACCCCGGAGCTTCATGGGTGAGATAGAGCTGCCTGCGACCATCTTCCAGTAGCCAGCCAGAGACAATAGGGAGTGACCTGAGCCATAGCTGCCAGGCCACTTCAGTTTCACGGATAAAGTCTCCCTGGTGAAAGGCATTGGTGAGTTGCTGACTGGCTTCATTCAGTTCAGTGGGATTATTGCGATGAAGAAAGACGACAACACTGACCCAGATGGGTAAGGCTCCTTCGTAGATTTTCTCTTGGGCAGCCACACCCTGTTTTAATCGCATTTGGGAGGCCACATCCACATCCTTGAGTAGATTGGCTCGGAACGTAGCGGTCATATTCTGTCGGGTAAGCCGTTGGAGACTCATGCGAGTCATGGTCCGGTCAGCGGCTGCCAGTTCACAAACACAGTCATAATCGGCAAATTGGGACAGGGCCTGCCACAGGTAATAGAGCTGATGTTCTGGAGAGATAAAACCTGCGGGTTTGGATTCGAGAACAACGGCACCGATACATTTGCTTTTGACGCGCACCCATTGCCGATCCGCTTTTGGGTGGGTGGGATGACCATGTTCTCCCCGAATTAAAACAGAACTAGCATGGAGGGGAACGGTGACGGTTTCTTGAAGGGATAATTGTCCCGTCTGATCGCTCAAGGTGAGGCACTGGGGAACAGGTGGAGCAGCCGACTGATTGAACTGAGTCCAGAGATAGTTCCAGAGAGCATCGGCATCCATGGGTGAGGCTTGCAGACCCATGCGACTATTGAGCTGTTGTTCCCAATGGAGATAGCCATCGGTAAAGGCTTGATTCAATAACTGCTGGTAGTGCTGAGATTCTTTTTCTTGCTTGAGTCCTTTGAAGGTGTCATACCGGCTGATAATCCAGGCAAGGGCCTGCTCCAGCCGATCTGAGCGAGCTTCTTTACCCGATTCTAAAACATAGGTGGCAAACAGATAGAGACGTTTGGGTTGTCGTTGCCCTGCGGCTGTTCGATCTCGGGTTGCCCGTTGTTGAGCCAGCAATAGGAACTGAGATTCCAGGGTTGATGTGGACTCTATGCGATTAGAGAGTTCCTGTTGTCGTTGATGATCCGTTCCAATAGAACGCAGATGAATCCGCAACCGATCACCGGGTCGAAAGCCTTGAAGACCCGATTCTAAGCGAGCCAAAACAGTTTCTGCTTGGCCGTCTGCTAACAGGGTGTGAATGCCTATTGCTTGAAAGCCAAAGACAACACTGAGCTGTTTGCGATAGTTCAGCAAATAGGCTCCCACATCCCGATCTCTCACCTGGAGGCGACAGATACACTCCAGATGAGATTCATCTTCAAAGGGTTTGAATCGGTAGCGTTGAGCCCCGATGCGTTGTTTGGTTGTGCTCATGGTGTAAGTGCGGTTGATAGACCACATGGCCCCGATTCCAGTCGGGAACCGGCACGAACTTATGGGTAAATTTCCAGGTTTTCTCGCCCACCACGACCCACCAGGTACTCATGCCCCAGGCACTGGTCAAAAGGAAGAGTCCAAAGCCAAGCTGCAGAACCACCTGGATCAGCATATAGGAGCCGACAAGTATGGCACCGCTGGGGGCAAGAAGATTGGAGGGAATGGGGCCGAGGCTGGGCGTCTGTCCAATACTTTGGTTAATCGGACAGAACAGATTGGAGTCCTCGGCCATGGGCTATACGCCAAAGAATAATTGACTCAAGCCTTCGACCACCACGACCGCAGCGATAATAATGAAGGCATTTTGGAGGAGCGGTTGCCATTGTTCTCCTCGCTGGGCCTGGTAAATGGCGAAGAAGACAAAGCCCACTGCCGAGATCCACACGACAATGCGCAACATGCCGAACAAGAAATCAATGATGCCCTGGTCAATGTATTGACCAAAGATGGTCTGGGCCTGCTCTTCTGCGGTGCCGAATAGTTGAGCAAAGGCGGGATTGGCTTGGAAGATAATAAACGCGAACAATAAAGTGCCGCCGATGATGCCCATCATGCGCCAGCGACTCAGGCGACTAAAGCGAGCATTTAGATTGGCGAGTGGTTTAGCAAATGGAAGATGCCCCAAGGCTGGGACATTGAATCGTAATGAACGTTGAATCATGGTCCGACTCCTGTAGATGGAATAGCCTGGAAGTCGGTAGATAGAACCCTGACAAGGTGTGGTGTGGTCCGTGAGATGACCAGTAATCACCCTGGGACATGAGTGAGTAGCACTAAATCATAAAAAGTACTACTTAGTAATACTGATCGAAGTCTACAGAATAGACCTTATTCTTTGGCTTTACTTAAGGATTGTTTATCAAAGGTTACGAAGCAATGTGTGATGATTGCTCCCAAGCACCTGCAGTTGTTTAGGGTCAGATATTGCAGGAATTTAGAAAGGCCAAGTACTACGTTTTGAGGATCAAGGAAATCTATATCGGCTTTATAGCTACTTTGAAGAACCTTAGTACTTCTATGAAGCTAATTATGGTAATGACGCTCTCAAAGTCCTAAGGGGTAGGATAAAAGTAAATCTTTGGAAACAAATATCTGATGGTAGAGTCTGCCTCGTCTGGAAAACGTGCAAAAGCGAGCGATGATGACGCTCAAGAGGCAGGGTGCCGACCGACGTTCTATATGAGTACTGAGCTGCTGGCTGAGATCAATGCTCAGTGTGAGGCGGAGGGAAGTAAGAAGCGGTCTCCGTTTTTGGTGGAATTGCTGGAGCTAGTGCTGACATCGCCTATGGGGCAGCAGCTTCGGGAAAATGCTGAGCGGAACCGGCGTGGGCTAGTGCATGAGCTGGAAGCGAATCTACTGCTTTTTAATGAGCACATTCCAACAGAGCGAATTGCGGAATTAGCAGCCGCCAGTCAGCGAAACCCAGACCAGATGCTGGTGCGATTGGTGTTGCTGGGGCTCAGAGTTTATGAGCGCTCCATTGCCCGGATGGAAGCAGAAATTGATGCCAGCAGTGGTTTGACCTAGTTATTTATTAACCTTCAAATAAGGATAAATCCGGATATGGGTCTTTCGGCAAGCAGTAAGAAATAGCCGTAACAGTTTGTTTGTCAGCTACGATTAATATTTGACAAGCATTTTGACGGAATCGGGGGACTAGGTTACGGACATTTTTGTGAGCTAATTGTCCTGAATAGTCACGTTGAAATGGTCAGTGCTTATCTGATTCATGGATCTCGATTTCGCCTAGCTATAGGCATCTGTTCATGTAAATGGAGCACCTCAGTCACATAGGGGATTAGGGTGCTTATGGAGCGGTATAGGACGCGGCGGTATGTCGCGATCTCTTGGGCTGATGCGTTACGACTGGCAGGGTTGGATGGAACACCTGCCGAAGATATCCTCTATGCGTCTGATGTGGAATTGATCCACCGTACTGAATGGTGGGCATGGTGGTCTGACCTGAAAATGACGACAGCCATTGGATTACCTCAAGCACCACAACCACAAGGCTTAGCATCGGATGCCGCACAGCTAATGTCTGAGGTGTGGGAAAGTGATGTGATTGAGCCGGAGTGTGGCTGGCCACTGCTGGCTGAAGTCAGGCAGATCTTAAATCGGGCAGTGATCTGGCGTGGAGAGCAGCGAGGCCAGTTTCAGCCTGAAACCTGGGAGCGATTGAGGGTTGTACTTGAGGCTGATAGGGAAGCCATACTCTATCGGGTTGGCCAGGGCTATGAGGATGGATATTACTGCGACGTTACCCGCGATTTGCCATCTGGATTGATCGATCTGGGGTAGGTGATTCCTGCTGGCTCTAAAGGCTAAGATAGGGTTATCGCATGGCTATTGCTAGAGGCTTTGATTGCTATGACCCAAGCCATTACGCGCCCCTTATCGTTTATGGAGTTTGTTGATTTTGAAGATGGCAACGAACTCCATGAATATGAGTTAGTCAGTGGTAGGTTACTGCTAATGCCTGAACCCGATGATTGGCATGAGGAAATTCTTGAGTTCTTGTCGTTTATGTTTGAACTCCAGTATCGGCGAAATAAGTTGAGCTACTCAGTGCGTAAACGTAATGCGCTAATGATTGATAATGTTCGAGGGCGACGACCTGATGTGGCGGTGATTGATCGGCCTCCTACTCGACGAGAGGATCGTAAGCCAGGAATTCGTACTGTTCCCAAATTTATTGTGGAGATTGCGTCTGGAAACTGGAGTACGGATCTGGTTGATAAACAAGAAGAGTATGAGGCTCTAAAGGTTGAGGAATATTGGATAGTAGATTATCGAGGACAGATCCCAGCTAAATATTGTTTACGGGGTAAGGGGCCAAAAGTTGTTGTTCTGAAACTCACGGATGAGATTTATCAGAAGGCTGAGTATTTAGAGGGAGAAGTTGTTCCTTGTGAGACATTCCCTGATTTGGCTCTGACAGTAGACCAAATCTTAGCGGCAGAAGAGTAAGGTTTGGTCATCTCTGTCTCTAGGTTGATGGTTGTTTTGGTAACTAAACTTTGTCTACGTCCAGAACGGTTGTCTTGCCGTAGAGGAAACTATCGGTTTCAACTTGGACGTGGTTTAGAACCAAAGGGATCCTTTAAAGAACGTAATTTGCTTGTTTGGGGCTGTAGCATAGCTAAACAAGCTGTCCCTGAGTTCTAGCCTCCCAGTCTATGACCAAGCGGAAGATCGTAGTCCTTGCAGCGAATCCATTGGATACGAGTCGGCTACGGCTGGGTAAAGAGGTGGCAGAAATTCAGGAAGAGCTGCAACGGGCTAACCTGCGCGATCGCTTTGAGTTTGTGTCCCACTGGGCGGTGCGGCCTAAGGATATCCAGCGGGTATTGCTGGATGTGGAACCCCATATCGTTCACTTTGCTGGTCATGGTGGGGATGGGGATGGCTTAATCTTTGAAAATGAAGCGGGCGAGCATCAGTTCGTCAGTACTAAGGCCCTAAGTCAGCTATTTGAGCTATTCGCTAACCAGATTGAGTGCGTGGTGCTCAATGCTTGCTATTCAGATACCCAGGCAGCGGCGATTTATCAGCACATTGACTATGTGGTGGGTATGGGGCAGGCGATTGGAGATAAAGCAGCTGTTCAGTTTGCGGCGGGGTTCTATCGAGCACTGGGGGCGGGACGTTCCTATGAGGATGCTTATGGCTTTGGCTGTAATGCTATTGCGCTGGAGAATATTCCAGAGGAGCAGACACCGGTTTTGCGTAAAAAGCCTGCTGCCGTGCAGGCCCAGCAGATTTTTATTAGCTACCGTAGTGCAGAACCGGATTTAAGTCTGGCAGGGGACCTGCATAAGGCTTTAACGGCGGCAGGGCATTCCGTGTTTATGGCGGGGCAAAGTATTGACTGGGGTGAGAACTGGGTTGAGCGAATCGATCAGGAGCTAAAACGGTGTGATTATTTTTTGCTGCTGCTGTCGGAGCAGTCGGTGACCAGTGACATGGTGGCAGGCGAGGTGCAAACGGCTAAGCAACTGCAGAATCGAACGGGCAAACCTGCCATATTACCCATTCGGATTAACCTATCCATGGATGATCCGCTGAACGCTGAGTTGAGGAGCAGTTTACAGACCATTCAACAAAAGAGCTGGCAAACGCCTGGGGATACGCCCAATCTGGTGCAAGATATTCTGACGCTGATTGCTTCTGGGCAGGTGCCCGCAGCAGCAGAAGACGATCAACGGTCGTTGACACCGCCTACCCACCAGCGTCCGCCCTTGCCCGTAGCGGATTTAGAGTATCCCAGTGGGACAGTACTGCTAGATTCTGAATTTTATATTCGACGGGAGCCCTGGGATACGCGCTGTCTGAAAGAAATTGAGCGTCGCGGTGGGCTGGTACGGATAAAGGCTCCTCGACAGATGGGGAAAACCTCACTACTGGCCCGTCTTCAGGCTAGGGCAGAGGAACTAAACTATCAAACGGTTATGTGGGAACTTCTAGTGCCCGATAAACAAGCCGCTACCGATTCCAGCATATTCTTGAAACGCCTCTGTGCGATGGTTAGCAGACAATTAGGATTCTCTCCTCGCCAGGTGAACGAATTTTGGGATGATGAGTTGTTTGGCCCCAAGGAAAACTGCACTGACTATTTTGAACAATATATTCTCTCCAAGATTGAGACGCCTTTATTCTTGGGACTAGATGAACTGGATGGCCTTTTCCCCTATGAAACGGTCGCCAAGGATTTTCTAATGTTGTTACGTTCCTGGAATGGAAAAGCCAAGGTGAACCCGATATGGTCCAAATTAAAGCTGGCCATTGCCCATTCGACAGAATCTTACATCGTTTTAGACAGCAATGTGTCGCCGTTTAACGTGGGGCTGGCGGTGGAGCTACCGGAGTTTACGGCGGCACAGGTGCTGGAGCTGGTGACGAACCATGGGCTGAATTGGTCTGCAACAGAGGTAGATAACCTAATGGCCATGGTGGGGGGACATCCCTATCTAGTGCGACTGGCGTTGTATCATATTGCTCAGCAGGATTTAACGTTACAACAACTGCTAAAAGAAGCACCCACAGATGCTGGCATTTACAGAGAACACTTGGGACGTCATCTATGGAATTTGCAACAACACCCGGAGTTGGCTCAGGCATTTGAGCAGGTGATTGTGTCTGAACATCCGGTGGAGCTGAATTCGATGCTGGCGTTTAAGCTCAATGGTATGGGGTTGGTGAACCTACGGAGTGATGGGGTGGTGCTGCGCCATGAATGTCTGTATCGGCCTTATTTTCGGTCGCGGTTAAGGAGGGCAGTATGAGTGGTTTACCCATAAACTCCTCGTTTTATAGTGTTGGCGGGCCGTTATTGCAGGATGATCCTTCGTACTTGACTCGGGAAAGTGATACTGAGTTGTATGAAACACTGAAAGCAGGGAAGTTTTGCTATGTGCTCAACTCTCGGCAAATGGGAAAGTCCAGCCTGATGGTGAGAACCCTGGCTAAGCTAGAGGCAGATGGCTGGGTGGGGAGTATTATTGATTTTTCTGGGAAGGACAGTCAGGTTGATAGGCCAGATCGTTGGTACAACGGCATTATTAATCAGCTGAATAATCAGTTTGAATTGCTTGAATGGCAAACGTTTCGGACCTGGCTAAAGGAACGAGATTTTATTGCGCCAGTGGAGCGGTTAGCAGATTTTATTGAAACGGTTCTGCTGCCAGCTATTGAACAACCGATTGTTATCTTTATTGATGAAATCGATAGTACCCTCGGTTTACCCTTTACCGACGACTTTTTTGCGTTGATTCGGGTTTGCTTTAATAAGCGGCCACAGAACTCTGCTTATCAGCGGTTAACGTTTGCTTTGCTGGGGGTGGCAGCCCCATCTGAGTTAATTGGAGATGCTAAGCGAACTCCCTTTAACGTAGGTGAAAGCATTGACTTGAAAGGGTTTACGCCTGAGGAGGCGTTGCCTTTAGTAGCCGGGTTGCAGGGGAAAGCAGAACAGCCAGAGACGGTTTTGCAAGAGATTTTGCAATGGACGGGGGGACAGCCTTTTTTGACGCAGCGGTTATGTCAGTTGGTGGTTGATTCAAATGAGGTAATTGAAACAGGGAGTGAAGCTGTCACCATTGATAGATTGGTTGAATCGCGATTGATTGATAATTGGGAGGCTCAAGATAATCAGGAGCACCTAAAGACAATTCGTAAGCGATTGCTGGATAATGAGCAGAAAGCGGGATACTTGCTGGAGCTATATCGGCAAATTCGACAAGCAGGGGAACTGGTTGCTGATAATCAGCCTGAAGAGCGCGAGCTACAATTGTCGGGCTTAATTGTAAAGCGAGACGGTAAGTTACGGGTCTATAACCCGATCTATAAGGCTGTTTTTGATGAAACCTGGATTGATGGTGAGCTGAGAAAGTTACGGCCCTATGCGGAAAGTTTTAGAGCCTGGGTTGTTTCTGGGAAGGCAGACAACTCTCGTTTGTTACGAGGAGGGGCGCTAACGGAAGCGGAGGAATGGGCCTCTGAGAAAACGACTCTGAGTGCTGAGGATCGTGAGTTTCTTGCGGCTAGTCGGGCTCAACAGCGAGAAGAGGAAATTGCGATCAAAGAACGTGTGGCGGAACTTGAACGAGAGAGGACAGCACGGGGAGCAGCAGAGGCAGCAGAACAGATTCAGGCAAAGGCAACCCGAGAGGCCCAACGAAAAATTCGTCGAGGGAGTTTGGTATTAGGGGGTACACTAGCTGTGGCCCTCGTGTTAGGAGGATTGGCATTAGGGGCAGGCAATCGATTTCGTGAAGCGAATAATCAGCTTGTAGAGTCTCAAAATGAAAAAAAGCAAATCGATCAAGACTTGAGACAAGCTCAAAAACAAGTCAAAACCACACAAAAGGAACGTGATCAGGCCAATAAAGAACTGGCACAATCTCAAGAGAACTTACAAGCTGTCGAAACGCAGCGTCAGAAGGCAGATGAGAAACTGAAACAAGCCCAGCAAGCAACACAAGGACAGCAAGCGTTACTGACTCAGCTGAGGCAAGATTTAGTTAATGCTGATGTCGCCGTTGCCCAAGCAAAAAAGGCAGAACAAGAGGCTCAACGAAAAGCTGATCAAGTGGCAAATGATCTGGTGGTAGCGCAACAAAAGCTAGAAAAAGTCAATCAAGAGCAACAAGAGATCGCCGTCTTGAATAGTACGACTAAAGCGCTCTCGGGGCTAATCGATGACCTTTATGCCATTGACAAGCCTGAAGTAGCAAGGGATTCCATTGAACTGATTGGTTTATCGTTTACCGACTTTACAAGCAATAGTTCTGAGTTGAAGCAAGTGCTCTTAAATAGCAGTACGGCTCTGGCTCACCTCCATCTCATTCCGTTCCCGTCGAATGATGCCAATGAGGAATCACAAAAGCAGGTTAATGATGCGCAAACACTTATTAAGCAAAATATTCAGTTAATCGAAGCTAATCCTGATTTATTTAATTCATCGGTATCTGGACGAGCGATCGCCTTCTTTACCTTTGCGGTTCAGGGGAATTTGCGGGAAGAGCAAGATTACTTACGAGAAAAGCAAGATCCAACTAGTGCTTATCCATCCTATGAAAAAGCCTTCCGCTATATTTCTGAAACTCCATACTTCAATTCAGAATCTGTTGAACATACCTTCGAAAATTTACGATATTCGTTCTCATCTGATGAGTCAAAGAGCGTGCGATTCCAGACATTACTCGCTGCTACTTTAAAGAAACATTATGACTTTCAGTCAAAGCAATTAATTCGAGAGCTGGAGCAAGTGTTAGCGCAATATCAGTGGCGAGACGCTGATCGCCTAACCACTAAGGCACTTGTCGCTTCGGCATACTCGATTCGATGGGGGGGGAGTTTTGCGTACTCTAATGTCGCTTGTTCTAGTTTGCAGGAGATAGATGCCCTCTGGTTCGAACATTCCGCCGGTCGGTTTAGTTTCAGAGTTCAGAAAGATATCTACGAGGAAACAAATAATATCTCAGCGCAATTTAGTGAGGCATCTTGGATCAGATTCGCTCATGAAATAGGCTGGAATCGCATTAATGAGAATATTGAGGAGCTCCTTGGTTCACACGACGAGCGAATTGAGTGGCTGTTGCCGTCAATGATATGGCCAGAAGAGTTGGTGGATGGAACAAAAGCCTACGACATACCTATTGACCACATACCCATGGGATACCTCCCTGGTGTGTTTAGTTGGGATTTGGAGATGTGGTGGACCGGGCAGTGGCGACTTCTTTTCTCGCGTTGCGAGCTATAGCCTTTAATTTATAGTAAGTGTAGACATTGTTCTGAATTCTACTTGTCAAGTAGCTGACACAAGTTTATCAGATTCATTCGAGTCAGGCATTGCATCGACTCACAAAAAAATTAAGAACCTTGTCATTCGTTTTCCCCTATTACACTGATAAGTACTCTATTTCCACTATTAGGGAAAATCAAGGCCAAACCAGCAGCAGTAAGCGAGCAGTAGCAAGGATATCATTGGTGCCAGCCCCCTTTATCGGGTGCGTTACGCTTCGCTCACAGCACCCTACGCTTTATCCCAAACATCATGAGGGATTACCGGGTTCTTATCTTGCCCCCAATAAGAAGGATAAATCCCCTCCGCAGTAAACCGTGCACACTTGAAAATGACCACTCCTGAGGAATCTTATACAACCTATAGCGTACCGAATTGTATGAAGTGAGTCCATCTCATGATTAATAGAAGTGCTGTTATTATCTGCCCAAAACAACCATACATAAATTGGGCCTCTCAGCTAGACAACTCCAACATTACGCCTGATCAAAACGATGACCCAACAATATACCTGATACCTGAATACAACGATGATTCATCTGCCTGGACAATACTCGAACAGATTTACAATTCCATTTTCGACGCTGAACTCCACGCATGGCACACACGGATATCAGACTGGCCTGCCAACCGAACATTTACAATGTTTCGCGATTGGTTTGACATAGTTTTTGTATCTGAGATTTCAGATCTCAGCTCAGACCCAATCTTTGATGATGCCATCACCCATCCCACAGACTAACCCTGGCGAAAATCATAGGATTACCAAAAGGGGGTAGGGGATGTTGGGGTTGTGATCGCACATTTCTTTGACTTGAACGGTGCGATCGCAATCGAAAACTCAATGCTACAACTGAACGAAACTTATAGGCTTTAAGCGGTTTCATTAGCCTCTGAGTGTTTTACGGAAGGCCTTAACAGCCTGAGTTTGGCTGGGATAGTCAATAAACTGAGCTAGGACGTATAGGTCCAGACCAAGTAAAAGGCGACTGGCTGACAAGGTTTCATAGCCTGTTTCAGAATCGATCAGACCATATAAGCTAAATGTTTGGTTTTCCCAGAACCATACTTCCTTTACGCCCAGGCCTTTGTAGACCGCTAACTTATCAATGCCGCCACTGGTCAAAACGATTTCAATGGCAATGTCTGGGGACTCCCCCAGTTCTCCCAAGCTATAACATTCGTCAGGTTCTAAGCCACGGGCAGCGGCTTTGCGGCGAAAGGTGGCAGAACCGTAGCCATTCAGGTCAATGTCTGCTTCCTCGACAAAGGCTTCTATTAGCCGAGCAATAATTTTTTTAAGACGCTCGTGTTCGGGAGATGCGGTCCTAAGTTCCAGGACTCCCTCCAGATAGGTCATCCGCAGGGCTGGGAATTGGTCAATAAATAAGGCTACCAGGGCGTCGTACTGCTGCCAGGTCACTCCTTCGAGGGTCAGGTACTGCTCAGCAGCAGGTGGATTTTCCTGGCGGTTGATTAAGGATGCAGTCATCGGTGTAAAGCAGGGATGCCATGGGTTAAACAGGCTATCCCTAGCTTAATAGAACTCTTTAAGGACAGGAATCTAATGTAGGGCAAACCCTTCAGCCCTCAGCCCCTCCAGTCTCCACTTCAGCCTTTCGCTTTTAGCCCCCTTCAGCCTTTCCTATTGACCAGCTATGTTCATGGTGAAGCAGGAGTGGATGATGCCACCCGCCATCCCAAAGACTAAACCTGGCGAAAATCATAGGATTATCGAAAGGGGGTGGGGGGATGTTGGGGGTGCGATCGCATATTTCCTAACGTTTTGGGGGTAGCTTGGGGTAGTCACCCCACCGATCAATGCAGTCACAGCCATTGAACCTACCACTATCAGAAACTCTAAATATTTCAGCCCTATCCAGGCTTTTTGTAGATACCACCAACTCTTACAAATACCTGTTCTTCCTGTCGCTGTTAGATATCCTATTCAGACGTCATTTCGATGCCCAGGCCCCCATCAGTTTTCACGAGCTGATTATCGAGATGCTGGCCAATGCCTGGTACCCCCACACCTTTTTCAAACTATCCTTTGGCACCCAAGACAAAATTGCCCAAAAGCTAGATTCTCTAGACCTGGTGATCACAGACAAAATCTTTCAGCTTCAGGACCCAGACAAAAAACTGCTTAGACAAACCATTGCCGATCAAAACCTGAAAGATACTATCTCTCACTTGCGCCGATACGTTCCCTTTCGCCTGATTATCCCCTTCCTGGAAACAGAATTAGATGGCATTAGTCGTGGCAAAGGCAATCAAATCGACATGGCCATTCCCGCCATTGCAGAAAGGTGCTTTGAGAGCTGCAAACCCCTTTATCGATTTGACTCAACCCAGCATAAAGATTGTCATGGGATTCTTGTTCATTCGGATTGGGCCAGCTACCTTGAACAACATTACAAAGTAATTCGTGGGTGGGCCGCATGGGAATGGCTGATCTACATGCAGCAACGTAATCCCTGCTCGCCTGCGATTTCCCGCAAGCTATTTATGCCGATTAAGCGCGATTCTCTGACTAAGCAAACTACCTACTGGTGCACGGTCCTCAAGTCTCAACAGCTACATTGCATTTATTCTGATCGCCTGATTGATACCAGTAAGTTCTCATTGGATCACTACCTACCCTGGTCGTTTGTGGCCCACGACCAGGTATGGAACTTGGTTCCCACATTGCCGGAAGTGAATTCTTCAAAGTCGAATAATCTGCCTGCCGACCAGTATTTTAGAAAATTTGTGGAACTACAGCATATTGGGTTAACGGTCACCCATGCAACGTTCTCTGATGGAAAATGGACTCGTCAGATAGAGCCCTATATCAATGACTTGGCTATTGGCTGTGAGGACGACCTGCTGGATGTAGACAAGCTGTACCATGCCTATGAGAAGGTGATGATGCCCCTGATCACGCTAGCGTCTAGCCAAGGATTTGCTAGAAATTGGTTTTATTCAAATTAGGAATTTGGTGAGGGTAATGATTCTTTCTCCAGCTGTTCGGTGATGCTAGAGAATAGTTCCAGGGATGCTTCTAGGTCTTCGGCTATTTCTAGGGCAAGTACATCTGGGTCGGATAGATTCTCTGAGTCTTCCAGACTTTCGTCACGAAGCCAGAAGATATCGAGGTTGGCTTTGTCGCGTTGTACTAGCTCGTTATAGGTAAAGGCTTTGAACTTTTCGGTTTCCTAGCGATCTCAGACTCAGCTCAGGTCCGACCTGGATGATGCCACTACCCATCCTATAGACTAACCTTGGCAAAAATCATAGGGTTACCGCAAATTTGAGAGTGCGATACTTCTCTGGAGCGGTTTTGTTAATGCGATCTCATCTGCCTGCACATCCGAATAAATTGAAGGTGGTTTGGATGAGAGTTTCATTGTTCTCGTTTTCTGAAAGTTACCCACACTTTTGATTAAAATAAAACAGTGTAGGATGTTCAATAGGTTTTTCACTTTTCATTTTGCGCTGCGAAATAGCCTTATGAGGGCGATAGATGATAGAACGATTATCTATATCAACTTGAACAATTCCACCATTATTTTGGATGACTTGACGCCAAACGCTATACCCAGCGAAGATGGCTTTCTCCCAGTCATATGGAGAACATTGGAATACTTCTAAACCTGAAGTCAATTTTCCAATTTTTTTTAATAAATCACAATCTAATACTGATATTCCTTCAAGAAAATTATGCTCTTTAGCATATTGAAATACCAATAAAGAAATAGCTTCTTCAGCAGCTATTGCTCGCCCTCCATCCTCTACTTCATCGATTTGAGGATGGCTTTTACGTTTGCAACTCAACATTTTTCGAACAACAGGAGACCACCCAAGAACTGCGGCATAAGATAAATGAAAAACATCATGAAAGCGATAACCATCATTTTTGTAGGCATTATCAGTTAGATCATTACCTACTTGCTTTCCATTCAAAAAAGTACTTACACTGGCTACGTCATTTTCAATGAACTCCTTAATCTCAACTTCAAACTTTCTGGGTATACGTTCTTTTTTGGAAAAACCACTATCAAAGTCAGATACGACCAAGCTACACTCCTGAGTACGGAGCCATCCCCAACGATTACGGCACTTTTCAAGGTTTTGTTCAGCAATCAAGTTTAGATCAAGCCCTAACTTATTCGCAAACACAGCAAGATACCAAAGAATATCACCAAGTTCTTCTGCAACCTTTTCTGTAAACAATTGATGACCTAGGCCATCTCTCAAAAACTTTTTATATTCCCCAGATAAAGAACCAGCCCCAGATACTACTCCAAGAAGTGGATCAGCTATACTGTCTCCATCTTGAATAGAGTATTCTTTTTGAGTGGCTTGTTCCTGATATTCTCGAAAATTCATCATTTTCTCCTTTTAACTCTTGTTTGTTTTGATATACGTTTCGAAAATTTTTTCCTGCCTCTTAAATTCAGTAGCCCCTGATTCTATAAACTGATTGATTTCCCACTTAGGTGGATACCAATAATTAATTGGTTGGGGAACTGCAGAATACTTCTGCTTAATTCGAGTGCGACCAGAAATACCAGTGACAGTTGGGTGATATACCCTTGAGTACTTATCAACCTCACAAAAAAGATTTTGACAATCGATGAGTTGCAATGGTCGGCCCCAAAGAGACTGAAAATTTAGGCCTAATCGATTAAATTCCTCTTCTTGCCGGTCAGTCATAAACTTGATAATTTCCGGCTCATTAAGCCCTCCTTGATCAGCAAAACATTTGCGAATTCCATCTAATGCACCTGGCCCTGGAACCACAAAATCCATTTCGCTGAAATTCGTGATTTCGCTATAATTAACGTCGGTAACAAACTGATATGCAAGAAAATTACCAATTGTTGGATATGCACGAATCAGCAGGAAAGCCTGATTCATATTAGGAGCATCGGCTAATCTTTTAGGCAATTCATCATCAATCATCTGTTCAATTAATTTCAGATGGTTACGATGTTTAGTAGAGTACCCAAACTTTCGTCCACCTGAAGGCATGATATAAGCAGCAGAATAAATCGATTTACCTGCTTCCATTGCCTGTGTTAAAGCTTGATCATACTTATCAAAAGAATATTCACTATAAGTAATTTCTCCAACTGATGCTTCTAAAAGCTGCCAAGTTTCTATCTTGTTGAAAAGTTTGAATAGAATAATCCGAAAAAACACCTCTTCTATTGTTGTAGGTAAATCTTGTCGATAGATGACATGACGAATCAAATACTGACTTACTCTATCGGATGCTCGATAAGCATTCGTAAACTTAAATGTTGAAAGAATAGGATCGTCTGTCCATGGAGCTTTCTGACCTTTAAGTTTACGAAAGAAAATGTCTTGCCTTTCAGTCGCAAAACGCCAGTAGGTATCAAATACTACTGTAGGTTTTGCAGGTAGAATATGCGAAATCACAGTAGGACTGGAACTGTTCACAATTTCATCTTGTCCAAAATTGAGATCTAACTGTTCTTGTTCAGAAGAAGCTACATGTCCAGATACTATGTCAGAGCCATTCATCGCATCGACAATATACTCTTGAATTTTTCGAGTAATAACCTCTAACTCTAGATCATTAGTAAGAGTGGTTACTGGATAATAGAATTTCTCTTTTTCTGAAAGGGCATCATACTCATAACTCAGACTTCTCCAATATTGAAGAGAGACTTTACGATTTATGGGAGCAGGTCTACGCAGAAGAATTGTTATTGTCGGTTTGAGATCCCCCCAGAACTCCCTCTCTATGTCAATGATTTTTTCAAGGACATTGCGATTAATATTGGAAACTACACCATAAACCCAAGTAGACCACCAAAATCTATCCAAAATGACATGGCAGCCACTTGATAAGGTTGGCAAAATAACACGCTCAATTGCGTCTAAGTGAGCAGCAATATGAAGAACTTGTTTACTGGCTGACGTAAAATCTTCAACATTATATTTTGATGGATCATGATGTAGTTTATAAACTAAGTCCCCAAGTGTACCGGGCTCTTTGCCTGGGAAAGCCATAAGCTTACACTTCTCATCAGAATCATTGAGACACTGGGCTATTTTCTGTGCAATTGTTGTTTTTCCTACCCCATCAGGACCTTCAAAAACAATGAGCTTACCGTACTGTTTTTCTTGCTTAGAAATCTTAGTTTTCCCCATTTCATCTCCCATTTGACACGGTTGTCGCATCTCTAACCCTTTCTTGCAGATCTATAATAAAAGAGTCTTTTTTATTGCTACGTAGCTTAGCAACACCAATAAAAAAATTGACTCTATCTAGGGAAAGATGCATTTCATGCGCCATAAAATGGCCCAATCGGCATATTCCCAAATAATTACCATATGCTTTTTCAAGAATTTGCTGGGTCGCATAATAAGCGTTGACGGTTAATTTCTTATCCTGTGTATTAGGCGTAAATTGAAGATGTTGAAGACAGGGAAACCCAAGCCGTGCAGAGCGTGTGTGATCACGACGTGGATCAAAAATTGAAGCTTGAAACATAGCACGTCTAACACCTGGACGAGAGTTGTACTCAGAAATAATATGTTCAAGTTGATTTGTATGGATTGACGAATTATCAAATTCAATTAACCGTTTAAAGTAGGTTCCTCGATTATTTTTGCATGCAGCTAAGGCTTTTATTCGAGGGAAGTTATGAATATATTTTTCAAAGAGACTATGACGATTTAGACCAGTTAGCCTCCAAAGATTTTCAGGAAAAATTGTATTCGAGACTGTATGCACTGATTGCTCATCAATCGTGGTTAAGCAGTTATCTAAAGATTCACGAATAGCTAAGGCTTCAGGGACTTTATTATCTTCAAAATTTGTCAAGCTTATTAATACTGTAGAGACCTCCTTCTTTGGAGCTTCGAGTATCTTCAGAAACAAGTTAGCCCAAGCATGAGAAAGATTTTCAGATTCGATTAGTAAAGGTGCATTATTACTCATGACATTCCTCAAGATTTCGAAACTTACTGAATCCAGTGTATTCAGGATTAGTGACTTTTATAAATGCAGCCCAATCGTTTTCAGAAGAGTATAAACGAGCAATATTTTGAGAATTAGCAGAAAAGAGATTGCCTTCCTTAAGCTGCGTTTGAAGGTTAACAGCTGAGTCCTCAACCTGTATTGTTTTAGGTAATAGTAGTTGATAGCCAACTTCAACATTAATAGCTTTTAGTAAGCATTTCTCATCTATAATCATGAGAGGCCCTGTTGATAAATCTCCAAGTAATTGCTCACGAATAACTTTCGGGCTTAATTTGCGCAACTCCTTAGCTTTGGCTACAGTAATCATTTTTAACGAGTACGCCATGTGTTTGATAAGAGTGTCATAGCCAACTCCAAAACTACAGGCAACAGTAAAAAATTGAAGTGGTGTGGCTGATGCTGGCGACCATTCTCGTTGATTAAATGCATTTTGGACAGCCAATTTAGGCATTAGCAAGTAACCGGAAAAACAATCAACTAAAAATTCTTGTGGTTCAAACTGGCTATTTTCTGCAGTCTCCCCTAGTTCATCCAACGTGGAGCCATGGTCAAAAAGATGGTGCCCCAACTCATGCCCACATGTAAAAGCTTTTCGTGGAAGAGGGCGATAAGCTGAAATTAAAATTCTTTCCTCATTTCTTTCACTCAAGTACATCCCTTCGATGCTTGGCATGTCAACAAATTGAACTGTTATATTTAATTTGTCGCAAACTTCATATACATCTACGGGATAATTTGGTGGAATTCTCAATTTCCGTCTGATTTCTAAAGCCTTACCAAGTGCCTGTCTGGCAAGATCTTCCCTAGATATCTTCATATCTATTGTTTTCCTCCACGCATAGACGCTATAAGCGCTAAAACAAGATCAAGCTCGTCTGGCTTTAGTTTTTTCATTTTTCGCGCGGCAAGTTGTAGCTTACTGTCCTGAGGGTCTATTTGGTCTTCACCTTCACCCAACAACCAAGACATCTCCACTTTGTATAGTTCCGCAAACTTAGTAATTTCCTCAGCAGATACTTTGCGATTACCGGCCTCTGCCTCTGTAATTGAGGGACGATGAAGTCCAAGTAATTTAGCTGCCTGTCCTTGAGACAAGCCTGCCATTTCGCGTGCTTTACGAATTCGTTTAGCAATGATTGCCCTAACATCAGGTGTTTCAGACATCATTTTTCTCCTTTAGTTAAGCCTTCGTAGACTACAGCCGATGCTTCATCAAGCGTGAGAAGTCGCCTCTTGTCTTCAGTGGCAAAGATATTTCTGTCAACTGGAATTTCTATGTCTAATGCAGTTGAGAGCATACTCATGGCCTCAATACAAATCTGGCTATCAAAGTTTGAAAGCTCTTTCACTGGGCATGTAACTCCTGAAACTTTAGACTCATCCTGACCACTAAATCTTTGAATGTCTTTCACAACATTTATAAGGGCAGACTTCACTGTTTTAAGATCCATAGCCTAACATTAGTATAGTATATTTGTACCAATATTGGTAAGAAAATCTTACGCCCCTTGCCAAAAGGATTTTCACCTCCTTGTTGGTAAGAAAATCAATCTGTATTCGGTAATAAAATCTTACCGATTTCAAAAGGAAATGTCAACTCACGATCAGTTTTGCAAAACCTTACTATTACCCACTGTAGATACTGGCTAACCGAACAACAGAGTTATGACCGCATGCAATTCATTCATTGCTTAAGTCATTCAAACTCTTGATTTTAGAAACTTACTCCTGTGACATCTAATCAGAACTAATAGCGATTGCACTGGCCACCGCATATGATTCCTCATGGCTTATACTCAAAAGCCAGTTCGTAATACTAAGCTGATTAGCTACCTGAGCGGCTTTTGCGTGCAAGTTAACACTAGGACATCCCGTTGCTAATCTCTGAATCTCTACATCTGTCCAAGTAATGCCTTGACTCCATCCGGTGCCAAGAGCTTTTAGTACTGCTTCTTTAGCAGCAAAGCGTCCTGCAAGACAAGAAACTCGATTTACACCTGCTTCGCCAGCAATCTGGCGCTCTAAGACGGTAAAGCAGTTGAGTTCAAACTGACTCTGCTGTCTGGCTAATGTTGCCTTGAACCTGGCGATTTCTACAATATCTATGCCGTGACCAATAATCTGCACTACAAATTTCTCCAGGTTCTACTCAATTTAATGTTTTGTAGAACAGGCGCTTTGGGTAATTCTAAAGTCTGTAAAAACAAAAAATCAAGTAATGTTTGCTGGGAAGCTTGCCTTAAGATGTTGCTTACTTAGTAAACCAAGTAAACTCAAAAGTCTTTACCTTGAGTGGCCAGCGCTCATTAAGCCACCATTAAATCCAGGACCTGATGCTGAACCTCTGCAGCTGCAGCTTTGGCAATTGCCTGCCAATCTTCTGACAACAATGTTTCCTTAAAGATCACCTTTAGTTGGGTAAGTCGTTCTGTCGTTAACTCAACCCTGGGACCAAGGGCTTCTCCTTCAACCAACTTTAAGAGACGGTTTTGGATATCGGTTGATGGCTGGCTAAGTCGTTTCATGATCAGCGGTTTAGCACAATCCAAAGCCGCATCATAACCTGCCCCCAAATTACAGTCTTTGAGCACAGCCGCTAGTCCCCTTAGTACCAGCGACTTAAGCTGAGCATAGTGGGAGTAGGTAGCAAGCTGAGGCCAGGTTTTCATCCAACCAACCTGTCCTACACCAGCTAGCATAGGCGCTGTAACTTCGGCTTCCGCATCCAAAATGTCAGCCATAGACTGGGATATAGGGTTAAGGTTACTCATCACGGCTCTCCTGCTCTTGAGTCTGGCCCATGTATTCAAAATAGGGTATATCCTCGTCAGCATCCACAATTTCTTGTGGATCTAGCTCTAAACGCATCATGCCAAGCCTTTCATAAAATTGAACAGCCCCAGGCAAGGAATGTAACCCAACAAGTCCGTTATAACCCAGTGCCCGGCTTTTTTGCCGTGCAAATTCTATTAGCTCTCGCCCAACGCCATTAATGTGGGGTGGACGTTGAATATAAACGCGGTTCCAGGGAGCTGACACTACGGTTTCGACATAGACCAATCGCTGACCTGGCGTAAACATAGACCAATGATATTGCGTTTCAAGCAACATCATCCCCTGGGTCATGCCATCGTACTCAACAGCATAACTTTCATAATTCGCCTGTCGATTAGCAAGCTGCTCTTTAAATCGCCAGCTAAGGTCCTGATCCTCTTGAGAAAATTCTTGTAACCGTGGTTGCCAATGCTGCTCATAATCCTCTACATGTTTGTCGCTGAGGTTAACGAGATCAGCACTGATTAATTCCCCACTGTTCCCTAGGCTCAATTCAATTGTTTGTATCAGACTCAAGACCTATTTTTGTTCTAAAAGTGCAACACCGCGTCATTATAGACGGATATCAAACAATAATGCATATGTACTGAATACTCAACAAGCTCCTGATATAAGGTAGGTTTCGCACCGGGTGGGTAATCAATCTGGCGAGGCGATCGCACTTGATTTGTATTATCGATCCAGGGATTGCGATCTCTTACGCCTTCCACCACTATCTCCCGATATCTGCAACGACTGAATCGATTGCACCTGAGCCACAGTACCTTTCGCATACTGATCCAACGCCCCAGCATCCATCCCCTTCACCCCCTGCTGAAACTGAGCATACGGCCCCTGATATAACAAATGAGTCACTGCCTCAGCCGACTCCCCAGCCCTCAGCGCAGCAGCCACCACCTGTTGGTCCAGCTGAATTGCCGCCAGGTCACTACTCACATGCTCCCGATACAAATCAGCGTAGCTCTGAATCTTGCCAGTAACCGCATTTGCGTATTCCGTATACCGCTGCTTCTGAGCCGTATCCACCTGCGTCTTAGCATAATGCAGCAGCTTAGGGAGAGCCGCCTTCTTCTCATCTGGCGATTGCGCCCTCGTCTCACACTGCACATAGGGTCCCTGCGCAACAAACTGAATCACTTGCCGAGGAGAATGCCCCGCCTGTAATGCCACCTGAGCAACCGTACGATCCAGCTGTTGAGCCGTCTGTTGATCTTCAGGGGCCTCACTCGCGTAAGCCTGAAATAACGCCTGATAATTCTCAAAATTTACTCTTAGAGCAGCCTTTGCCAACACCAAATACTGTTCTCTCGCCTGCTGCCCCTTTTCCGTATCAGGCTCCCGAGGCAGTAATGGAGCCTCTTCTGAAGTCGCTTCTTTGTCAGCCTTAGGAGACTTTGCCATGATTACTCCCTACAACACATCTGAAAAGTCGTTGAGTAGATCATCTTGAGCCAACAGAGAAATCTCTCCTGTTGGTACCGCCATTGGGCTAATTGCTGGAAATTCAGACTGGTCAGATTCGCTTGGAGGAGGCTCAATCCCAAACGTTTCTCGCAAATGCTGAATTTGTTCTTCCATGCGAATAATAGACTGACGGGCCAGGTCCTTTAGCTCTGCCTCCGAATGCTTACCAGTATCCTTATAAGCAAAGGGCAACCAGAAAGCCCGAGCCGCAGTAGCAGCCTTTTCTTTGCCCTTGTAAGTACGATGAATCAGCCAGCTATAAGTGACACCATTGAGAGAACTGCGGTCTGGCTCAAAAATAAAGCGCACCCGAGACTTAGTGGGCTTATCTGGATCGTCATTGCTGGGTTTACGAGGCATGGATCAGCATGTTCAGGAAACTATTTGACCAAAGCCTAGCGCTTGCACCTATAAATGCTGATGGATTGCTAAATAAATTAACGTTTAAGTATTACTGAGATACCTATTGCGGACAGAGTGCTGAATTCACTCAAGCAATCACAGCGTTTTAGCCAGCATAACTGAAAGCCTCTAAAATAGTACAAATAAACTAATTAAATTGAGAGGGGCTGCATAATGACCAAGCCAATTCTAACCAGGACAGCCTTGGATGCCTCACGACAGTTTATTGAACAAAAGGGACGGCCATTAGAAATCGCTAGATTCCACTATGCCTTTAACGGAGCATCATCCGACTCAGTAGTTGCTGCACTGAAGGAATTCCAGAATCCAGATGGCGGTTTCGGTCATGGACTAGAACCTGATTTGCGCACAAACGATAGCTCGGCACTTTGCACATCCATAGCCTTTCAAGTACTCCGCTCTATTAACGGCACCTCAGATCATGAGTTAGTCTCAGTTGCGATCTCTTATCTGCTAAAAACACTGGATCAAAAAGAATGGCACTGGCCGATCATTCCTAAATCAGCTCAGCAGAGCCCCCACGCTCCTTGGTGGGACCAATCAGATGATGACGATGAACCGGAGTCATTCTCTCTTAACCCCACCGCTGAGATTCTGGGGTATCTGTATGACTATCAACATCTTGTTCCGGAAACCATTATCTCTCAGGTATCAGAGCGGGTTATGGGTGCCTTATCACCTGCAAATGAGATAGAGATGCATGACCTGTTGTGTTGCCTACGTCTAATGAAGACAAAAACACTACCCAATGAATTCCGTGAACAGATTCATCAAGCATTGGTCCATCAGCTTGATGGAACCATTGAACAAGATCCCGCAAAGTGGGAAGGCTATTGCTTGCGACCATTACAAGTAATCGATGCTCCCGACTCTCCCTTTATGGCTGGAATGGAAGACGCTGTGGCGGCAAATTTAACTTACGAGGTTGCTACTAAAAGTAAAGATGGTGCCTGGTTACCCACATGGTCTTGGGGAGATATGTTCCCAGATGCATGGCAACAGGCCCATCAAGATTGGAGTGGTGTGATCACGATTGAAACACTGCTGGTCTTGAAACGATTTGGATGCATTGAAGGCATTTCATAGCCAACCTAACCATACGATAGAGTCATCCTTGAAATACGGCATGTAGATGGGGCTATGGTCCTCTGCTTTTTTGCCATGGAGATGTCATCATAGCGCCAGTACTATTTGGGCTAAAAGTGAATTGGGACATTCTCAAAAAACGATTCCTACAGGCTGACCAAACAGCTCAGCTGGAAAGTCTTGCGTTGAATTTAACTCGCATTCAGTTTTTTGCTGACAGCGTTACGGGTGAATCAGTGGTTAAACACCTTATTAGGGAAAGTCAGTTTTTTATTGAGTGGATAGTGCCAGGTATTGATTTAGAGACTGGTCTGGACCAAGCTGTTGAGTTAGCTGACCTGCAACGGTTGCTGAGTCGCTGGAAGTTAAATTGCTCGGATTGGTGGGGTGATGAGCAAAAATGTCAGGAGGTGGCACGACTTGCTCAGGAGTGGTGCGATCGTATTCTCAAGCAACACACATTATCGGCTTAACAGTTCAAATTCTCTCTCTAAATGATAGTGGAATCGTTTTAATGTGAATTTTAAGGAAGTCCATCTAAATAAGCTTGAAACCCTTTAATTTCAGCACCTCTGAAGTTGCCTGACGTTCTACCACTGAACTACATCCGCACTGGAGTTGAATAATAACAGTTGAAGTTGTATATAGGCCAACCCTTTAGCCTGACTTAAGCTTTTGTATCGTTTGAGATTTTCTTCTTCACCGGCAATTGTCCTCAAACAGCAGCCGGTGAAATGTATCTTAAAGCTTAGTCGCTAGGCATTTGCTTCTTCTCTCACTAGCTTATTCCAACCTAAATCTTTGAGATTGCTATTGCGGCGTAGGGGCCGAGTCACTAACTCAAGAATGTCGCGAGTGTTGCCAAAGCCGTGAATTTGGGCAAAGGTGAATTCTACTGACCACTTGGTATTGATGCCTCTGGCCTCTAAGGGATTGGCGTGGGCCATCCCTGTAATCACCAGGTCGGGTTCAATTTCTAGAATGCGTTGAATCTGGTTGTAGTTGTCTGGTTTCTCCGTAATCTTGGGCTTGGGTACACCCATTTCCTCGCAGGTACGCTCTAGAAACTGTAGCTCAGCTCCCTGGAAGCGTTTGTCCATGTAGGGAATACCAATCTCCGGTACAGTCATGCCACAGCGGATCAAGAAGCGGGCCATAGCAATCTCCAGGAGATTGTCACCCATGAAGTAAACAGATTTGCCACGGATAAGGCTGACATAATCTTCTACGGATTCCCAAATCTTGGTTTCTCGTTCGGCTAACCCCTTGGGTTCAACGCCTAAGACTGAGCAGATTTTCTCAACCCAGGCACGGGTACCATCAGGACCGATGGGGAAGGGGGCACCGATGACCTTTGCCTTTTTCCGTCGCATTAGAGTAGATGCAGTGCGAGATAAGAAGGGGTTTACGCCAGATGCAAAGTAGCCTTCTTTGATTACGGGCAGATCGGTGTAGCGGTTTTCTGGTAACCAGCCAGATACCTTAATGCCTTGCTTCTTAAGTTCTAAATTAAGCTGGGTGACCACTGGGTTAGGGACCGAACCAAATAGGATCAGGGGGCTGTGGTCGTAATACTCACCTGCAGCAGGGGCTTCGTCCGGAGCGACGGCTTCGTTTTTGCGACCTAGGGATAATAGCTTGCCAAGACCATTGCGTTCTTGCTTTTCTGGTTCGATGGCTTTAGTCGCGGGCTCTGCAGTGGGACAGCGCTGGGCCATGGCAGCGAGTACGGTGTCTTCACCCTGGGTAAAGGCATAGTCAAGGCCATTGGCACGGGCGACGACGATGGGAACGCCGATTTCATCTTCTAGGATGGGGGCAATGCCCTCGAGGTCGGTTTTGATGATTTCGGTGGTGCAGGTGCCGATCCAAACGATTACGCTGGGGTTGCGATCGCGCTTTATTTGCAAACACAACCGCTTCAGTTCTTCATAGTCATTCAACTTGGCAGAAATATCCCCTTCTTCCAACTCAGCCATGGCATAGCGTGGCTCAGCGAAGATCATGACACCCATGGCATTTTGCAAAAAATAACCACAGGTTTTTGTACCAATGACCAAAAAGAAACTATCCTCAATCTTTTGGTAAAGCCACGCAACACAACTAATCGGGCAAAACGTATGGTAGTTGCCCGTATCGCAGTCAAATTCAAGAGAGGGAGTGTTAGCAGGTGTTGTCATCGTGATTATCGTCCTTAGAGCAGTAATAACTCTCGCTAAAGAGGAACGGTGAAAAGGGGGGTAACTGAGTCTCTGTAGCGATGGTTCACCGGGCAATAATCCGATAGGTTGTGACTGAGATGGCGCTTTAGAGTCCTTCCAAACCTTCTAAAAGAGGAGGATCGTCACCAGATGAAGCATCCAGTGTTGGACCATCTTCACCTGTGCCATTTAAGGCCATCTCTGGATCAAAATTAAGACCTAACACTTCGACTAGTGCATCTTCGTCAGAGTTGAGCTTATAGAACGGCACCATCAAATTTGATAGCTTAGGTTCTATGGCATTGATCACCCCTAAAATCAGGAGCGAAGATGGCCGCCGTCCACCGTCAGGCGTTCTAACGGAGACGTTGTTCATCTGTAGCTCTAACCAGGCGCGATTGTCTTGCACATAGTTCAACCACTTGTCGCGGATAGCGGTGGTGAAATTCTCAAAAAAGGCCATATCTTGAGATTTTAAATCAGCGGGCACGCAGCAATTTAGCACCTCAGCGTCAGAATGGCCAGTCTTTTGAGAAACTCAAAGCAAATAAATGACTAGCAACCTATCGGATTAACCCGTGAATGTTGGGCTAAACCATCATTAGATCCATTTCATTTTTCTGAACAGGGGCGTTTTCAGGGGGGTTGAGATAGAAGTCTGACAGCAGTGAGAAGAGCTCACGGTCGGCAGCATCTTTAGGTACCACACCTTCAGGACGAGCAATGAGCTGATCGGCAATGTTCAGATAGTACTGGCACACTGGCTCCAATGATGGATCAGATTCAGCCATTTCAAACATGGTTTTGCCCTTGACCCGTGAAACACGAATATCTTCAATCAGGGGCAAAATTTCTAGCACCGGCATCGGCACCGCTTCGATATACTTGTCAATCAGATCCCGTTTAGATGTACGGTTACCGATGAGCCCAGCCAGCTTCAGCGGGTGAGTGCGGGCTTTTTCCCTGACGGATGCCGCAATGCGATTAGCGGCAAACAGGGCATCAAAGCCATTGTCAGTGACGATCATGCAATAGTCAGAATAATTAAGCGGTGCGGCAAAGCCACCACAGACCACGTCCCCCAAGACGTCAAATAGAATGACATCGTATTCGTCAAAGGCGTTGAGCTCCTTAAGGAGTTTGACGGTTTCGCCGACCACATAGCCGCCACAGCCAGCACCTGCGGGGGGACCGCCCGCTTCTACGCAGCTCACACCCCCATAGCCTTGGTAGATAACATCTTCGGGCCAAATATCTTCGTAGTGATAATCCCGTTCCTGTAGCGTGTCAATAATGGTGGGGATTAAAAAGCCCGTTAGGGTAAAGGTGCTGTCGTGTTTAGGGTCACAACCGATTTGCAGGACCTTTTTGCCGCGTTTAGCAAGTGCGACAGAGATGTTGCAGCTGGTGGTGGATTTGCCAATGCCGCCTTTTCCATAGACCGAGAGTTTCACGCTCGTTGTCTCCTTCTGGTGGGTTGGTCTAAGCGACCATGTCTGTGGGTCATTGTGGGTAATCAGCGGCTGATTGGATAGGGTTCAAGAAAATGGATGACTACCAAAAATGCTTTCTGAATCAGAATTTATTTCAAAATAATCACCCCAGACTTTCTAATCTTAGAAAAAGGATATTTGGGCCACTAATATTATTTTTAGGGTCTAATTAAATAAAATATGGATCAAAAAGCAAATTTTTGAAATGCTTCTATCTCCTTCTCCTAAAAGACTTTTGTCGTTTTATATAGACCTGAATAAATCCATTTCAAAGGGTGTTTCAGGCTAAAAGATGTCTGGTTGTTTGAACCTATTCCGTAGAGTCTTCCCTTGGGAGTGCCCTAAGATTTAGTTTGATAAGACACTTCATTATCCTCAGCTTTTGTAGGGCTGGCACGACGCACAGCCCCTACAGTGGAGATCCATTTTGACTGGGGAATGAATACTGGGTTCAGTTAGACTTACCCATGGCTGATGTGGATCTGGCTAAAGAATATTCGACAGTTATCACTCAGCATAATGTTAAGAATGTTTTATTTGAAAATAAATAAAACAGAATGCTAAGGATTTGTTTCGTCTTTTGAAATGTTCGCAATGTGATTCTGGGGGAACCAGGTCAAGTCTTGGTCAGCGGTTTCAAAATTATTGGCCGTAAATAGTTGGCTGCTGACTGATAGTTCGTTATCCCACTGGGGCTGACTGATCTGTGCTAGAGATTGGTAATTCGCTCTGAATTGGGCAATTGCTTGATTTATTTGGTGGATAATTTCTTGCTCAGACTTAGGGGCTTTGGGGGATTGGATTTGCAGCTGTTTTTCGAAAAAAAGAATACTGGCTAAGGCGTATAGATTTTCTTGGGTATCCAATGTTTTGGAAATTTTGACGTTGCTGTTTCTCAGGGCAGTGCGGATAAATCTGACGCTTGGTGGATGGGACTGATTGTTTGGAAGTTGGGCAATAAAATTGGCGCAGAAAGCTTTTACGCCATCGGTAAGCATTATTTTTTGATGCTGCACCAGCTGAGTCACTAATGCCGTAATTTGTGTTGGAATTTTTGTGCCTAGGGGAGGAATGGGTTGGGATAACTGAGTACCAAACGTTTGCAGGGCAATATATAGGAGGCGTTTTTTCTCAGGCAGGCTCAATTTTGGCTCTGGTTGAGCGTTATTGAGTATCGCGATCGCAGCCTTAGTCAAGTTGACAAAGTCTAATGCCGATAGTTTTGATGAAATCCGCTGTAGATAGGTGCGAATTAAGAAGATGAGCGTTTTTGCTGCATCATCTAAACGAGCTTTTACTTGATGAACAGCGGCTGCAAGAACAGCGTCTCCGTTTGCATCACTGTACTTATCCAAACGCTCTAGCCAGTCTATCTGTCGGTAATTCTGACGGTAATCATGATGCAGTTTGTAAATTGAGATGCCCAATTCCTGGCCCGATTCCTGGCCTGTGATGTCCATCACTATGATTAACGCTGCCAGAATAGCCTGGCATTCCAGGTCGGACCTGGCCTTACCGTAGGTTTGCTCAAAAAGCGCTAACGCTATTAACAGTCTTTGGCTATCAAAATTGGATAAGGTGGCAGGGCTGACCATAACTGTCTGCAGATGTTAAGAAGACCGGACTCTCAGCCCCTGTATGTAGATAATGCAGGAAATCTACTTGGCACCTTTGCAATGTGCCAGGAACTAAAGTTAAAGTATATGCTGATGGCCGTGTTGAACTCTAATTAAGAAATTACACAACAGAAGTAGACCATTATCCCAACGGCAACATTCGTTCCATGGCATGCTCGAAAGCATTGAGGCTAGCCACACCCGATATGGCACTCGAATTGTTGTTGTAAACTAGAAAAAACATAGCCTCAGAGGCCATTACCAATCAAGATGAAGGGTGCCCAATAGTAGGGATGGCTTAGATCTGTCGCATCGATTGGAAGATTCCCATCAATTGAAAGTGTCAGCAGTGCTGCTCGACTGCTGTCGTCAGCCATACTAATTAAGCGACGTTGAGCATGCTGTAGTGCTTCAGCTTTTGACACTCCTCCTCGACTCAGAGCATCATAAAACGCATTCATAAGAATTTGGGTTCCCCCGTCGTCTACTTGCCAGAGAGAGCCCATGGCTGCTTCAGCCCCAGCCCTCTGCATTAAATAGCCAAACCCAAGAATCTCATCTCCAGTAATCGATTCAGAGAGCTCTCCTTGGGCAAGGCTTTCCTCTGCCAAGAGAACATCTCCTACTGCGGTTTCACAAGCACTGAGTACTACTAGTTCTACATTGGGAAAACTCCAACCCTTGACATCAGCTAGAGTAACTAAGTCACCGTTGCCAAATAGAATATAGGAGTTTTCCAGCGAACCAGGGTTGAAAGCTGCATGGGTAGCTAAATGGACGATGCGGTAGTCATCCATTTCAAAAATAATGTCTGGGGTAAACTCTTCATTAAGCCGTTTGACAGTCCCAGGAATAAGGTTAGACAGGGCTTCAACTTCAGGCGCAGCAAACGGCAAACCAGCATGGGAAATCGTGGTATCACCTAGCTGAACAACATGATTTCCTTCGGTAAACGCTGCGGCTAACACATTAACGTTCTCCCTGGAAGGAAGATTGTCGAAATCTGCAAGACTGGCAGCAGTAATATTGTTGACGCGATAATTTTGAATCAGCCAGTTATTGCCATCATGTAACGCTGCCAAGGGTATGTAGCGCAATCGCAAATCAGGAGAATAGATAATGGTATCAGCTTGAGCTTGCTCTAAATCATTTTCAATTGGGCGAATCAGCCAATTGTATAACTGTTGTGCAGGAGTAATAGCGTTGCTGCTTGGGTATTCAAGAGCATAACGTAGTTTACCAATGATGCGGTTCAGTTCTGTTCGTGTTATGGGTACCGTTTTTCTGATCGGGGCGGTATTAGGGGTAACCAACACTAGCTCTAATCGGTCATCCAGAACCAAGGGATAAAGCATAACCACGTTTTGGTTATGGGTGTCCTTGAGGGCTAATAAGTTATCTCGTAGAGCATTTAGCTCTGTTAACTCAACATTAACAGCGCCTACGGTAGTCCGCAGACGATTGACTAGTGTGACAATCTCAGGTTGCTCAAAAAATGCTTGAAAGGAAAGTAAAGCTGTCTGCTCTAACTGGCGTAACTCTATCAGACGATCTCGTTGTTGAGGTGTGCGCTGATCAGGAGAGATTTTAGCTAAACTCGCTCGCTCTTGTCCCAAAGCAATCAGTTTGTCTTGACTGGCTTTGTAACGCTCAATAATAGCCTGTTCATCAGGACGAATGGCAATACCAGATTGTATGCTTGAATCACTTCGTATGCCACGGACATAGTTGTCAAGTTCCTGGACTCTTAGCAAATCCATTACCTGCTGAGCTTCGAGAATACGATCTTGTTGGAGGAGTAAATCAGCTAGATGACGATACTCATCTTCAACTGTAGCTGTAAAAGATGATTGAAGTTCTGGCTCAAGAGCTTGATTGTTTTCTCGAATGGACTCATAGATGTTGATAGCTTGCTTAAAAAAGATAATTGCTAGTTCCGGTTTAATCTGCTTTTCAAACAAATAACCAATATTACTTAAGTTATTGGCTTCACCTGAACGGTTGCCAAGTTCCCTGTTAAGGGCCAGACTTTCTTCATAATTTTGTAATGCTTCTGAATGATTTCCAAGCCGTCGAGAAATATTGCCGATATTACCTAAAGTGACTGCTTCGCCTATGCGATCGCCCACCTCACGAGCGATCGCTAAGCTTTCTTCATAGTATTGAAGTGCCTCTGAGATTTTTCCACTTTGATGGGCAGCAATACCAATATTGGATAGGATTGTCCCAAGATTTGATAATGCATTAACTTCACCTGCACGGTTATTCATCTCACGAGAGATCGTCAAGCTCTCTCGATAATATTGCAATGCTTCGAAATTGTTTCCATGTTGATATGCGATATTGCCAATATTTGCCAAAGTAGTGGCTTCGCCTGTCCGATGACCTAGTTCTCGTTTGAGGCTTAAACTCTCCTCATAGTATCGTAACGCTTCTGAATAATTGCCTAGCTTCTCGTAAACAACGCCAATGTTACCTAGGGTGATGGCTTCATTTAAACGATTACCTAATCTACGGGAGAGCTCTAAACTCTCCTCATGGTACTGAAGGGCTTCGGGATAATTGCCAAGGCGTTGATAAAAGACGCCAATGTACTCCAATACATGAGCTACTTTTATCAGATTATTTGTTCGCTGATAGAGTTCCAGAGCTTTTTGCAGTTTTTCTAGGGCTGATTTCCACTGCTCCGTTTGATAGTATTCGATACTTTCATCGAAAAGTCTATCGGCCTGACGATTCAAATCTGTTTGTGCCCTTACCAACTTTGGCCCGATGGTATCCAATAGCACAATCGACGCTGTGCCAAAGGCTATCGAAAAGACCAATGAGCTTAAAGTAAAGCAACGGGCTAAATACATATTAAGCCGCTAAATTACGCTAATTTACTACATCTTAAGTTACATACAGTTTCTGACAATTTCAGTAGACTTACGGAATGACTTTATAATTCATGGCAATAGGGCGATGATGGCAATATGGCAATGAATGCTAGCATTTGCAGACTGATCAAGCATTCAAAACCCCTCGGGATTCTTATCCTGGGTTCCTCGCAACTACATCTGAAGTGATAAACCGGTTAGGTAAAAACTTGCAAACCATTTGTACAATGTCTCAAGACCTGCGCAAGAATGGGCACTACGATGAGCACATCTGAAACCTGTATCCATGGCAGCTACTCCCGAGCAAATCCAAGAAGTTTTAGCGCTACGCGATCGCAAAGTAGGTCCCAAACAAATCGCCCGTAAGCTAGGTCTACGACCCGCCGAGGTCAACAATATTATCCAAACCCAGTTAAGCGCGAATCCTGAAAACCATAGTCAGCCTAAAAAGCACTCTAAGCTTAAAGAGTGCTTAGTTGATTCCCAAGGATTTGATCGCTTTTTTGGTAGCCGAAATACTCGCAAAGATCGTAAAGGGCTGTCCCAGATTATGGTGACCCGTGCCGATGGCACCCATTATCTGGTCACCACTTTTCTTATTGATGCATGGTGTCTGGGGGTAAAAGATGCCATGGGACCTCGCAAAGTTAAAACCACTGACTATCCGTTAATGCGAGAGAATGCTTATGCCCACACCATGGATGATAGCTATAGAACGATATCTCTGGAACAGGCTCAATCAGTTATCTACGGTGCTGTGGACTATGCTAAACGTCTAGGCCTTGACCCCCATGAAGACTTCGAACGGGCCAAGCATAATCTCGGCCCTCGCATGGATAATCTGCCTCGCCATGAATTTGGTAAAAACGGTAAGCCCTATTACTTTGCTGGCCCCTATGACAATCCAGATAAAATTATTGCCAAACTCAGAGAAAGCGTTGGTGAGGGCAACTTTAAATACACCATTGGTATGGACTTGGGTATGGGGACTGTACTCTAGCTATCAAATAATACAGGCCAGTTCCCGTGACTTTTCAGTGAATAGAAGATTTTCACCATAGTCAATGGGGCAGTCAATAACAGCGGGTACATCAGCTTCCAGAGCTGCTTTTAATGTGGGGATAAAGTCTTCTGTCGACGTTACTCGATAACCCTGGAGACCAAAGCTCTTGGCCAGGGCAACAAAATCAGGATTGGTAAATTTGATAAACGCAGATTCACCATAGTAATTATGTTGTTTCCACTCAATTAGACCATAGCCACCATCGTTAAAGATAATGGTGACAAAGGGAGTCCCTAAACGTAGCGCTGTTTCTAGCTCCTGGCAGTTCATCATAAAGCCGCCATCACCTGTGACCGCAACAATCTTACGGTTGGGATAGACAAGTTTAGCTGCGATCGCACCTGGTATGGCAATACCCATGGAGGCAAACCCATTGGAAATCAGACAGGTATTCGGTTGCTCACAATGGTAGTTGCGGGCAATCCACATTTTGTGGGCTCCTACATCTGAGAGCACAATGTCATCGGGTCCTACTACCTGACGCAGATCGTAGAGTAGTTTCTGGGGCTTAATGGGAAATGCCAGATCGTCACAATATTGTTCATAGTCAGCCCGCATCTCATCCCGCACCGCTTGGAATGGATAGCTTGATTTTGCATTACGTTCCACCCGTTTCAAAATCTGTTCAAGGGAATCTTCAATATCCCCAATCACTTCCACCATGGGGACATAGCTACTGTCAATTTCTGCGGGGGTCAAGCTCACATGCACAATGGGAATTTGTCCATGGGGGTTCCACTTTTTCGGTGGATATTCTACTAAGTCATAGCCCACGGCGATGACTAAATCACTTTTATCAATGGCGCAGGAAATAAAATCTCGCTGCTGCAGACCAACAGTCCAAAGGGCCAGGGGATGCTGATATGGAATGACTCCCTTACCCATAAAGGTATTGGTAACAGGAATCTGCAATTCATCCACTAGTTTAGTGATCGCTCCACTAGCCCGCGCTCGAATAGCCCCATTACCCACTAAAATTAGCGGTCGTTCTGCCCGAGAGATCGCGTCCGCCGCTTTCTGAATGGTGTCAAAGGCCGCAAAGGTTTTACCGTTGCGATCGCAGGTCAGCGGTTTTCCCTCCGCTTCCATATCGGCAATATTTTCGGGTAAGTCAATATGCACAGCCCCTGGATTGCCCGTTTGCGCTAACTTGAAAGCTTTACGCACAATTTCCGTTGTATTACTAGGTCGCACAATTTGAGTGTTCCATTTAGTCACGGGGGCAAACATCGCCACCAAATCTAAATATTGGTGAGACTCAATGTGCATGCGGTCAGTCCCCACCTGACCGGTGATAGCTACTAATGGAGCACGATCTAGATTGGCATCGGCCACCCCTGTGATTAAATTGGTTGCCCCTGGCCCCAGTGTGGATAAACACACCCCCGCCTTGCCCGTTAGCCGACCATAGACATCGGCCATAAACGCCGCCCCTTGCTCGTGACGAGTAGTGACAAACTGTATAGAAGACTGTTTCAACGCCTGAAGTACTTGGAGATTCTCTTCTCCGGGCACACCAAAAATGTACTCCACTCCTTCATTTTCGAGACAACGGACAAGGAGTTCTGCAGTGTTCATAAAAGATACCTAGGAAATGGGTAATGCAACGTCAAAATTTCAGTTGTAGGGGCGTTCCATAGGTGGCGGCGTTCCATGGAACGCCCCTACAAAACAACAAAATGCCCTAACTCACACAAACCGTCTTGGCATTGACAAACTCTAAAATGCCATGTCTGCCAAGTTCACGGCCAATACCTGACTGTTTAATGCCGCCAAAGGGCAAACGTGGGTCGGATTTTACCATGCTGTTTATAAATACAGCACCGGCTTCAATCTCATTGACCAAACGTTGTTGTTCCGCTGAATCTTGCGTCCAACCGCTAGCACCCAAGCCAAAGGCAGTAGCGTTAGCTAACTGAATCGCCTCGTCTAGATCCTGGACCCGGAAAATCAGGGCCACAGGACCAAAAAACTCTTCTTGATCAGCCGGGGTGCCGGGGGGGATATGGCTCAAAATCGTCGGTGGGTAAAAATTACCCAGCTCTAACTCAGGGGGTAATGTGGCTTTTAGTTTTTCTAGATTACCTCCCACTAGAGCCTTGGCCCCTGAAATCAGACAATCGTGGACCTGTTTGTGAATGTCCTGCAAGATAGACGGTGTTGCCAATGGACCAATGTCTGTTTCAGACTGCATGGGATCGCCTACTTTCAAGGCATTAAACTTATCCACTAAGCGTGTCTCAAACTCATCCGCAATGGTGCTAACCAAGATAAACCGCTTAGCCGCAATGCAAGATTGGCCATTGTTTTGCAAACGGGCCATAACAGCGGTCTCCACCGCCTGATCTAAGTCAGCACTGGGTAGGACAATAAAGGGATCGCTTCCCCCCAGCTCCAACACTACTTTCTTCAAATGCTGTCCAGCGGTGGCAGCCACCTGGGAGCCAGCAGGGCCACTGCCAGTGAGGCTAACGCCACGGACGCGCTCATCGGCAATCACTGTAGCCGTTTGCTCAGCCGTAATTAGCAACGTTTGAAATGCACCCTCAGGAAAACCAGCCTTGCGAAAAATTTGTTCTATGGATAGAGCACATTTAGGGACGTTGGAGGCATGCTTCAGTACGACCACGTTACCGGCCATCAGAGCGGGTGCAGCTAACCGAAACACCTGCCATAGGGGAAAATTCCACGGCATCACCGCCAAAATAATCCCTAGGGGCTGATAGCGGACGTAGCCTATGGCTGAGCGCTCATCTGCTAAATAATCTGCCCCATGCTCAGCATAGTGACGACAAACCCAGGCACACTTTTTTACTTCTGCGATCGCAGCCCCGATGGGCTTACCCATTTCCTGGGTCATGATGCGACCCAGCACCTCAGCATGGTCTTCTAAATAATCAGCAGCAGCCTGTAGCCAAGTGCTGCGATCGCTAAATGATGTCCATCGATAGTGCTGATATTGTGCTTCTCCTGCTGCTAATTTTTGCTCTATCTCGTCTAATGTCAGAGGAGAATAGGTTTTATAAACTTTACCAGTGGCCGGGTTAATACTTTGAATTGCCATCGCGGACCTCCCGTAGGTCTTCTCATCTGGCCTAGGTCTAGGCCATCATCCATTGGGTGGGTCAGATGTAGCAAAACAGTCAAGGTCGGATACACTGCACATTTTCCATCAGCTGGCTTACCCAACCCAAACCCAGAAGGTATCTCTAATGTGACAAATGTGACAATTTCCGTCTTCAGAAAAGCAGTTTCTGCATTGATTATTTACTTTTTTAAACAATTCCAAACAAATGCCGATGGTTTTTATCTGGTGACGGTTAAGAACTTGTTAAGTTAGGGAGCAATCACTATTACGACGGTTATGGTAGTAACCAAGATACCTCCTAACTGCGTCTCCAGCCCTGTTGAAGCCCGTATCGGCTAATTTATCGACAGGGCTGCTACTTTTTTAAAGCTAATTCAGTATTGATTTTTACGTTATTTCTTATTTCTTTATAAATTGAAATGGTAGTTTTTTATTCCTAATTGATTTAGATAGATCAATATCAACCATGGATTTTTATTTAAACTATTGAAATCCGGGTTTAACCAGAAACTAGTAGTCTGTCAAAGTCAAAATTTTGGGTAGGGCTGACACGGAGACACGGGGAGGGAGAGACGCGGAGACATTGATTGCTTAAACGTTTCGCGTCTCCATATCTCCTCTTCTCCGCGTCTCATTCTAAATCAGTAACGGTTTTTAGGTGATTATTCAGACTTACCTAGTTCCGCAACAAAGTCACTTGCTTCTTTGCCACAGGTCTCATGGGAGCCACCTAAAGTGCGACATTTTTCCTTATATATTTTGCGAGTAAGGCTAGGGGGTAGCTGCGCCGCATACTCCAGTGCCTTATCAAACATGGCAACACTGTCATCAGTCTCTTCCTGGCGTCGATGGAGTTGTGCCTTGAGATAAAACAGTTCTGGGTTTTCTGGGGCTGTTTCTAACGCTTGTTCTACAGCTTCCATGGCATCGGGCATCTGACCCAAATCGCGATAGCCCAGCGCAATACCACGGTAGGCTAGATAACTAGGGTTGCCATACTGTGACAGGCGCTCAATGGCGTCCTCAGGATTGGAGAAAGGTAAATTAACAGCCAACATTAAATCCATAAACCCTTTGACCAGGTTAAGTTCTGGGTCAGTGCTATCAATCTTTTCTGCTTCACCAATATGGCCAAAAACCTGTTGTAACATTGCCAATGCAGCCGGTGTACTACGGGCCACACCCTGAGTGCTCATCATGTGAGCCCCTTCCATAAAAATACCTACTGCCGAGTAAATATGTCCTCGTAATGGATCCGTTTCCAACAGAGTTTCAGCGGTGGATCTGGTTAATGCCACTTCTTCCTCTAGTTTGTCCCAGTCTTCATCAAGATAGGCCATGGATGCCGCCATGCTATGTACCAAAGGTTCGCCTGCTTCAGAATCCTTTGCCAATTCCAAAGCAGTCCGGGCTCCCACATAGTCACCTTCTTTAAAGAAGGCTTCAAAGGCCTCTTCGGCATGGGGACCAATATTGCGCTCGTCACCAGCGCGAAATGGGTCGCCAGCTAACGCCGGAGACGTCGTTATGGTCAGTGTTGCGGCCATTAGCGCCCCGAAGAACTTTAAAGAGCGTTTGGGACGATTAAAAAAATTCAAAACTCGAAACGTCATGGTGCCTATCCTAATGAAGTGGGCGCTGTGAACGATGGCAGCGCTTGCATGGGCGCTTTCAAGAAATGAGTATAGCGACTTGATTCATAAACTACTGGTAATCTATGAAACTCTTTAAGCTGTCATAGTGTGAGGCGTTGCTAACTGCGCCCCTTAAGTCGTTGTATGACACTGATATTGCTGTTGACGAGTGCCTTCTGTTTTAACCCGTTTGCCTATCTGAAAACACCTGTGTTGAGACAGGCTAACAGTGGGTGGAAATGGCCCCTGACGTTGTGGTTCTACTAACCAAAGGGTGAAATTATTGGTTGGTATGGCTGCGCTATTGTTCAGGCTGGGCTGCCAAGTTTTGACATCAGCCGACCCCGTAAAGGCAACTTGGATATTTTCACGCTGGGGAATAGCTAACACATAGCTTAAGGCACGGGCACGATAGCCGTCTCGCTGGGGGGCTACCAAAACAACCGTAGCTTCAGGATCTGCCCCTATACGTCGACCAATTTGACCGGGCAGGTAGGGTTTGAGTAAAGCGATATCGTAGCTGATCAAAACCTGGCTGAGGACACCAGCTGCGATTGCAACCCCCAATACCCAGGGTTTACATCGAGCCATTGCCATGGCTGCCATCACCGTTACCGCTGGATACAGCATAAAAAAGTAGCGGGGGGCCAGGGTGAGATCTTTGCCCAAACCATAGGTAATGGCAATCATGATGGCAAATACGGCCACACCATAGCCTACAAGTGGAGCGCCTAAATCCAGCTGCGGTTCCAAATGCCACCCCCTAATTAACGGACGCAGCACAATGCCAAAAACCACCAGCATAATTAGGGCTGACCCAATGGTGACCCATTGCGGCACCTGCTCTACAGGCAGCAAAATCAGCATAAACAGCCCGGTCACCAGGGACTGTAGCCAGGGCAATATCAGGGTTTCCCAAAGGGGGGCCGACTGACTCAGCCAACCAGTGCCGCCTTCTCTGTGAAAATGGATGAAGGCGGTGGGCAACCATGGCACATACAACAGCGCTGTACCTGCCATCGCTAGCAACCAAGGCAAGGCTTCAGAGCGTCGGTCTCGACGCCAGAGGATGCGGCTAGCGGTGATCAACCATTGGGCAATAATGCTAAAGCTATAGAAGTAGTGAACGTAAATACCTACTGCATTTAAGCCAACCCAGCTCAACCAGCGCCAGGGAGACCGATCACCCTGGAGTAAGGCCATCCAATTGGTGAGGGCAAACAGTGCGATCGCAACGGCCAAACTATAATGCCGCGCTTCCTGGGATAGGTAGATGCCGTAGGGCGACACTGCCATCAGCAGGGCGGCTATGGTGCCGACGCGTTCTCCCGCCAATCGACGTCCCAGGTAAAATGCGCCAGCGACAGCCACAATCCCCCAGAGCACGGCAAAGGCTCGTAGCGTCCAAATGGATATTCCCAGTCCGTGTAACCAAACATTCATCGCCATAAAAAACAGCGGTGGATGGTTGCTATAGGTGGTTAATGCCTGGGCGGCCTGTAGGGTAGAACCGGGAGTATCTAATAGCGCCCAGTAACGTTCCGGCGGCAGTAACGTATTCATGGGAATCTCATTCAGATTCTTCCCAAGACTATAGAACGTGGTGTAAAGCTCATCCACCCAAAGGGGCTTAGCCGCTAGACGCCACAATCGCAGGAGCGCTGCCAGTAATAAAATCAGCGCTAAAGGGTGTTGTTGATTTAGCCTCAGCTTAGGCAATGGTTTGCTCTCGCTAATGGTGCCCCCAGCATGGTAGCCGATTCACTCCAGATTAAGAACGGGTTCTCACCATTGTTATGGCCACTCGTCCATCAAAATTAGGCACTGGAGCAGTCAGTTTAGTGACTGTCACTTGAATTTTTTCTAGACGTTCATCGTTGGCAAGGGCTTGGGTTGCGATCGCATCTCCTAGCCGCTCAATGAGTTTAAATTTTTCCGTCTGAATAATCTGCTGTGTCTGCTGGATAATATCGGCATAGTTATGGGTATCTGTCAGACTGTCGGATTTGCCCGCCACCGACAAGTCCATCCACAGCGTCAGATCTATCTCAAACCATTGACCTAAAACATTCTCTTCGGGCAGGGCCCCAATGTAGCCATAGGCACGGATGCCGGTCACATTAATACGATCAGCCATTTAACAGTTATCTAAACTATTTCCAATCAAGGAATCTCCACTGCCGGGTGAACCTCTATGGGTCCTAGTCTTGCCGCTGACTGAACCCGCTACAGTCAGCGGCCACTAAAATCAGCTGCCAATATGGGAAAGTACCGAACCCACTATCAAAAGAGCTGTACTAATGGCGAATTTTTGTAATGCTTCTCTTTTAAAAGCCTCTCCTAGTTGAATATTGCTATCTGTACTTTCATTGTCGGTGCCAACTTTTTTGGAAACCTTTGCCCCAAGCGTGCTACTCCATGCCAATAGAAACCATAGGAGAAACCAGGCCATATTGACAGCTCCTATCAACAGGAAAGCCGTGCCAATCAGTGCAATCATGAAAGTCTTTTTGTTGTTCTGTTGTGGGGACGTTTCATTCTAGGCGACACAATATGGGGTTGGCCATAGGTGGCCACAATCTAGTGACTAAAGTCATGAAGGGGCTTAAATGGTCTATAGAAAGGCTGATGCTATCCCCATAATCCAGCTGTCGATTAACAACATCCATTAACAATCAGGCTAAATCGCGATGGGTAAATGGTTTAGCGTTTTCTCCTGAGTAGGTGGCAACAACATGACCGTTGCCGACTACCTGATATTTATAGGTCACCAAACCCTCTAACCCAACCGGGCCACGGGGAGGCATCTTTTGGGTGCTGATGCCTACTTCAGCGCCAAAGCCATAGCGAAAACCGTCGGCAAAGCGGGTAGAGCAGTTGTGATAAACGCCTGCGGCATCCACCTGGGCCATAAATCGATCGGCAGTGGCTTGGTCTTCGGTTGCGATCGCATCCGTATGCCGTGACCCATAGGTATTAATGTGGTCAATCGCCGCATCCACTGAATCCACCACTCGAATCGCCAAAATCAAATCACTGTATTCAGTGGACCAGTCGCTCTCCGTTGCTGCCTGAATATCAGTTAAAACCTGTCGTGTAGCATCATCCCCTAGCAGTTTCACCCCTTCTTTCCCTAGAGCCTCAGCTAGAACGGGCAAGGCCTGAACTGCAATATCTTTATGAACTAGCAACGTCTCAATGGCATTACAGGCCGATGGATAGCCCACTTTGGCATCCACAGCAATTTTGGCCGTCTTTTCTAAGTCGGCTGCCACATCCACATAGAGATGACAGATACCATCCGCATGGCCAAGCACAGGAATGCGAGTATTCTCTTGAACAAAACGGACAAAGGCATTAGATCCGCGAGGAATAATCAGGTCCACATAGCTGTCTAGCTCCAGCAGCGCCCGCGTCTCTTCCCGCGTAGTCAACAGCTGCACCGCATTGGGGTCCACCCCTGCATTGGTCAATCCCTGACGAATGGCCTTAACCAGAGCCTGGCAGGAACGTACAGCCTCTTTCCCCCCTTTAAGGATGACACCGTTACCAGATTTCACAGCCAGTGTGGAAATCTGCATGACAGCATCGGGGCGGGACTCAAAAATAATCCCTAGTACTCCCAGCGGACAGGCTATCCGCTTGAGCTCTAGGCCATCGTCCAATTCCCGATGAATCTGGACTGCACCAGCTGGGTCGGGCAGCTTAGCCACATCCCGGACACCCTTAATCGCTCCATTTAGCTTCACAGCATCCAGCTTTAGCCGTCCGTAAAGGGGCTTCGCCAGGTTATCGGCTAACGCCGCCTGCAAATCAGCTTCATTGGCGACTGTGATATCTGCCGCCGCCGCTTCTAACGCCTGGGCAATGGCCTCAATGGCCTCGTTTTTTTGCTGGGTGGACAGACTGGCCAGGGTGCGGGCTGCTTGACGTGTGCTGGTTGCGATCGCAACCAAAGAATTCTCAACAGCAGCCGAAGATACAGACATGGGGTTCCGTGGGATGTTTACTCATTTCATCTAGGTTACCTAGAATAACGCGTCCTATGCGTCCTCAACCTTCCCCCGCAATCTTCCGTTTTGCGCGCTGCCAGAGCGCCTCTAGTTCCTCAATGCTGTGATCATCCAAAGGCTTTTCCGCTGACTGCTCCAGCAGTCCAAACCGTTGCACAAAGCGACGATTTGTCCCCTGTAGAGCCGCCACCGGGTCAATGTCACACCAGCGGGCCACCTGCATTAAACTAAATAGCACATCACCAAACTCAGCTGCCTGGTTCTCGGCACTTTCATGGGCCAGAGCATGGCGAAATTCTCCCAGTTCCTCCTCCACCTTTTCCCACACACCATCCAGGGTTTCCCACTCAAACCCAGCCTTAGCCGCTTTCTTAGAAATTTTCATGGTGGCAGTCATTGGAGGCAACGTACGGCCATAACGAGCCAGCTTAGAGGTTAAGGTCTGCTCATCTTGATTGCCCTTCTCTGCCGCTTTGATAGCTTCCCAAGTAACATGCACCTCTTCGGGGGTTGCCGCTTGGCTGTCACCAAATACATGGGGATGACGTCGAATCAGTTTTTCCGCAATGCCTTGAGCCACATCTCCAAGGTCAAACGCATCTGTCTCACTAAAGATTTGCGACTGCAACACCACCTGCAGCAACAAGTCCCCTAGCTCCTCAGCCATATGATCACGGTCACCTTGTTGAATTGCATCGACCACCTCATAGGCTTCCTCCAGCACGTAGGGAGTCAGACTCTCAGGCGTCTGGGCCAGATCCCACGGGCAGCCGCCTTCAGGGTTACGCAGCTGAGCCACGACATCAATCAGACGCTGGAGGGATTCTAATGTTTTAGATTGCAGGTTTATGGTCATGGATTTTAGCAATAGAGGCAGGTTGTGACTAAGCTCAGCCTATCGTTTACGACGGCCCTGATGACGCCGCTTTTTCTTATATGCGGAGACTAGCCAGTCGCTGGTGTAATGACTCAGTGCCCCGAGTTCAAGGCCCACTAGCAACGCTAGCCACTCCCTCCAGTATTGAACAAACAGGCTGACTAAGATGGGTTCGAGCCTTTGCCAAGATAGCTGGGCCTGCCAGAAATGATTGATTGCAAGTACCCCTACAGTTGTAAACAGCGCAATCCAAACACCTAGATAAAGCACCCGAACTATCGTGCCAATCAGAGGGCCGTGGGACCACCTAGAACGGTGTTTGATAGCCACCTGATAGGGATACCAAATCCAGTGCATCAGACCCCATCGGCGATATTGCACTGACTGAATATCTAGATCGGGACCCATCATCAAGCCACTGAGCAAAAAGCTGAGACCGACAATAACGGTTAGCGGCATATCAAGGGTTATGAAAAAAGCGCCTATCAGCACCAGAGGTAATAGCCACAGCGTAATTCGGTCATGATGTTTTCCAGATGGCATAGGTCCTCAACAGCACAGCGCCCGTTCCTCGGGTTTTAATAATACAAATGAATTACCGCTGTTTTGAAAAAAGATTACCTTTGACCGCTGTCACCTGAATTACATTTTCTTTGAAAAAAAGTTCGCCTTTAGTCGCTGTCATCTGTTAATATCTATTCCTGTGCAAACACGCAGTTTACGGACGGTTAGCTCAGTTGGTAGAGCGCCTGCCTTACAAGCAGGATGTCACTGGTTCGAGCCCAGTACCGTCCATACTTACCCTATAGGTAAGTCACTTAAGTCCTGTTGGCACAGGCAATTGCGGACGGTTAGCTCAGTTGGTAGAGCGCCTGCCTTACAAGCAGGATGTCACTGGTTCGAGCCCAGTACCGTCCATTCAGTTTCAATTTAAGCTGGTTAAAGCTGCAGGTGAAGTAGCATAATGCTCTAATTCTTTAGAGAGTCTCTAGTTCTTTAGAGAGTCTATGCACAAGTATTTATGCGGTAAGGTTTAAGTGGCTCAAAGCTAAACCTTGATCATCTCACTGAGTAACTGTGAAATTTGACCGTTAGTAGTTTCTAAATTAAACCTTTGACCAGCTTGCACCTGTGCCTTTTGTGCAAGGGCTTCCGATTGACTAGACTGATCCTGACAGGTACTGATAATATCCGCCAACTTTTCAGCATCTCCAGGAGGCGTTAACCAGCCTGTTTGCCCATGGTTAATCAACTCCACAGCCCCTCCGGCTGCGGCAGCCACCACTGGGGTGCCGCACAACATCGCTTCCACAATCACCCGCCCAAAGGGCTCAGGGGCTGTAGATGTATGGGTGACTAAATCACAGGCTGCCATCAATTGAGGAACATTAGACCGAAACCCCAGAAACTTTACTCGATGCTCCAGATTAAGGCCCTGAATCTGTTGATGTAGGTGTTGCACGTACTCTTGCTCACCAAACAAGGCATCACCCACAAATACGGCCATAACATTCTCTGGACAATATTGCAGAGCTTCAATCAGCACATGCTGACCTTTCCAAGGAGAAAGACGACTAAAATGTCCAACCACAAATGGAGAAATACCCTCTGTGAGATCAGATAGTTCGGAGACTATTTCTCCTTTTAAAAACTCTTGCTGGCTACTACAATCAGCGTAGTCTTCCAGGCGAAACCCGTTATAAACAACATGCACTCGATCTGCTCGTCCGCCTGCTTGAATAAATGCTTCACAACTAGCGTGAGAATTAGCGATCACTAAAGCCGCTCGGTTGGCCAATGTAATAATAATGCGACGATTGACCGAACTAAAGTGGTCAGGGGAAACAATGTCGTGCAAATGATAAACAAAAGGACGACCACTTAAAACACTGGCAAAGGCTCCAACCACTAAAGCTTTTTGGGTGTTGGCATAGATCACATCATATTGCTTGCTGAGTTGGGCTACCCTAATAATCAAAGGGATTAACCGGTTGAGACTCTTGAGTCCTGCCAGCAGACCACTTGCCTTTTGTACCTGCAAAGCTTGGTCAGCAAGAATTTTGATCGGAATATTGTTTTGGCGTAGGTGCTCCGGGAATGTTCCCTCATTAAACACACTCACCAGGCTAGTTGTAGAAAACTGCTGCGCAATATCGGCTAAACAAAGTTCAGCACCTCCTAGCTTGCCACTCTGGTCTAGAAACAGAATCTTCATGCTCGTTTATACGCTAGACGATTTTTAAATATTGACGCGAGTCTCTTTTCAACATAAAAGTGGATAATACACCCAATCAAAACCGTTGCCACACAGGCCAACATCATCCCTATTGTATAAAAACCAATACTGTTGATACCTATGACCTGAATCACTTTGGTGAATATGGACAAGATCAGATAGTGGGTGAGATAAATGGAAAAAGAAGCTGTTCCTAAAACCACGAATCCTTTACTAACCGACAGCTTATGATCCTTTTCTAGAAAAGCAGCACCTCCTACAATTAAGATTGACGATAGGCCATAGGCTACAAATTCATAATAGTGAGCAAAGCCCGAGTTATTAGCACTTGTCTGGAGAATATACACATCTAATAATCCTGACATCATAAAGGTGCAGCAGCCCGTTAATAATATCCATAAACTGACCGACTTTTTCAGTTGGATTCGTCTAAAGAAAATACCAATTAACCATCCGCCTGCAAATTCAAAATTATAGTAAGAGAAAATAAAATTTAGCAGAAAGTGATTGTTGTTCCGAAGCTGAAAACCTGAGAGTATATCAGTTAACATAAAAACTGCTGACACTGACAAACCAGCAAGAATAAGTTTAGATGCCACTTTAGGCAACAGAATAACAGCAGTAAACGCTAAGTAGAATAATACTAAATGGCTTAGGAACCAGGCTACGGAAAGTATGGGCGGATGCTCCTGGGGAATAAGTAGCAATGACTTGATAATGACACCAATATCTTGCTCATGACCTTTTCCAAAGGATGGAACTAAAAAGTAAACTGGAATTACGCAGAGGCTCAGCAACCAATAGAGGGGATAAATACGAACACAGCGCTTGATTAGAAAAGCTTTTGCCGTATGCCGATGACCCATATATTTAAAGCTCGACAGTGCTAAGAAGAAGCCACTCAAGACAAAAAAGAAATCAACGCCCGAATCTCCAAAATCAAATAAAGATAGTAAAAAGGGTTGATCAAATTTGAGAGCAAATAACTCCGCTGCATGAAAGGCAACAATAAGTAGAGCCGCTATCCCTCTGAGACTTTCTAAAAGCTCCAACTTTTGAGGGGATTGTTTTATCATCTTATTGGCGTACGTCATAGATCCCTGGTATTGCTTTAAGTTGGGGAGTAGGGAGTGGGGTAATAGGTAATAGGGAGTAGTTTTTTATATCAGTCAATTGGGTTTGAGCTCGTCATATACTCCGAGAGTTTCGGTGGCAACACGGGTAGCATTAAGCCAGTCAAGATTTTTTTGAGCCTGTTCTTTCCAATAATTGAGTTTGGTAGAATGCTTCAGCAGATCGGCTATGGTTGTGGCCAGGGCCTGACTGTCGCCTGGTGGCACTAACAACCCGGCTTTGCCATGCTCCAATACTTCTGGGATGCCGTCAACGTGACTAGCGACGATGGCACAACCAACTTCTCGGGCTTCTGAGATAGCCAATCCAAAGGGTTCTCGATGGGAGGCTAGAACAAAAACATCTGTCGATAATAGATAGGCGCGAGGATCAGACTGAAACCCTTCAAAATGAATGCGATGTGCTACACGGGTTTGGCGGGCCTGGGACTGAAATTGCTCTTTTTCCGGACCATGGCCCACCAGGTACAGATGGGCCTCTGGAAAATCTGAAGCCACTCGTTCAAATGCCGCAATCAGCTCAGAAATTCCCTTGCGAGAGTTCATGCCAGCCACTGTGGTAATTGCTGGGCGCTGTAAATAGGCAGGAGAGCACTCTGTTAAGGCACCTACCCGAGGACTTTCAAGGGTGCCGTTGGTGACAACTCGCAGCTTGCGTGTGGGAATACCTCGCTGCTGCATCGATTTAGACACCGCCTGGCTCACGGCAATGACGCGATCGGCCAGACCCATGAACTTGGCGCTTTCTTGAAATTCGTTGTGAACGGTTGCTACTAAACCGTATTTACTCCAAAGCTTTAAACCGCGAGCCAGGACAGCCCCTGTCATCATGTGGGCATGGACAATGTCAGGCTTTACCTGACGCACGATTGTACGATACTGGGACGCTGCATGCATCAAATTACGCCAGGTTCGGGTTTGGTTTAACCGAAAATGGGTCACCTGATATTGGTCCAACAATGCTTCATATTCACCGCCACCAGAGATAACACTGACCTCATATCCAGCTTGAGCCTGAAGGCAAGCCAAATCCACCGCAACGTTGACAATCCCATTCCCTACTTTTTGAATATGGTTGAGGATGTGTAGGACTCGCATTATATGGCTCCAGCAGTGGTTTGTTGCATAGCCTGTAAACTGTTCAAGACGTCTAGATATTGGCGCACGATGCAGTCTATGGTGAAGGCTTGCGATCGCGCCTTCAGCACCGTGGTATCCATGGGGTCTTTCAGGGTCGAGACGATAGCATTAGCCATCGCTTCATAGTTACCCACCGGCACCAGTGCACCGTACTGACCCTTGTTTAAAATTTCCGCCGGACCGCTCTCACAGTCAGTGGATACCACCGAGGTGCCAGCTGCGATCGCTTCTGCCACCACATTGCCAAAGCCCTCATAGATAGACGACAACACAAAGACATTGGCTCTCGCCATATAGGCATAGGGATTCTCCACAAAGCCCAGAAACAACACATCGTCCTGTAATCCAAACTTTTCAATTAAGGCATCCAACTCAGGCTTAACCTCAGGCTCTCGCGGATCTACATCTCCCAAAATCATTAGCCGTGCCGGATGTTGTTTACGCACAAGGGCAAACGCCTGTACAAGGGTGGCAAAACTCTTTTGTTTAACAATCCGTCCCACCCCCAACAACACAGGCGGTTGACCTTCTTCAAACCATGGATGAGCAATGGTTTCCTGCGCTTTCTGAGTAAAGTCTGAGGTAACCACGGGGTTATGGATAACCGTCATCTGCTGCATTGAGATTTGGGTATGTTGCTCCAAATCACGGGCCACCCCCTCTGATGCGGTCACAATGGCATCGGCCCATGGATAAAACCGCTTGACCACCGCCCACTTAATCTTTTGCATCAGCATGGCGTGGCGATCTTGAAACTGTTGGGACAGATTGGTTTGAACACACATCACCACCCGCGTGTTCACCCCCGCTAAAAGTTTTGCCCAAGTAGCAGAGCTAAAAATATCCAGCGTTGAGATTAAGAAAGCAGGCTGTTCCTGCTTCAGATACTGTTTTAGGGCCAATGTCTTAAACAGAAGTACAGGTGATTTGGCCTCTAAATTTATCAGCCGGATATTGTCTGGAATATTCGATAGATAGGCTCCCTCAGCCTTGGCAACCACTAGATCAACAGCAAATCCTCGCTCAGCAAATCCTTCCGCCAGGTGGAGCATGACTCGCTCCGCCCCGCCGCCATCAAGATTGGGAATAAATAAACTAATAAATGGTTTTGGCATTTTGACTCTTAAAGATCGAATACAAAATCTCTGGCATCAATCGCTACTCGTTAAGCCGTAGAGAGCACAAGCTATATTGCATCTACGCTGGAGTAAGCTCCACCACCAAGGGTTCATCAGCAACATTTAAGACCAGTGACCGAGGATTGTTATACCTGGCCGTAGCATCCGTTGACCTTAGGGGTTGATAGAGGCTGGCGGATCTAATGGCCGTGGTTAATCTCACTGTCACTGCCTGGGTTGGCACTGAAATATCTCGCTTGTTGGATACATCAAAGCTTGGCACCTCTTGCCAGAGAATCAGATAAAAGCGTCCATCCCGTTTTTGTAGCAAGGTGTGATGCACATTTGTTGTTGCTCCAACCATAGTGTAGCTGAGAGCACCTGGCGAGAATACACCTTCCCCATCTCGCAATAGCGCTATTAGGTTCTGTAGCGCAGTAAACGCTGGTTTAGGGGTGCCATTTTGCCGCAGAATACCAAAATTCCCCTCCTTATCAGCCGTCTGCCACTTGTCGATGAACTCATTGATATATACTCGCTGAATATCGCGATTAAAATATTCCAGCCAAAGGCGAGGGACATACTTTCCAGCCGCTGCTTCTGAAATGCCTGGCTGACCAGATTCAGCTGCAACTGCATTATGCCAGCCAGTCTCTGTTGCGATCAGAGGCTTATCAGGACAGATTTGTCGTGTAGATGGAATCCAGTGCCAATCTAAGCCCGCTGTCGGAGGCTGGCCGCCGGGGTAGCTATGCATCGCTCCATAATCACAAACAACTTTACCCAGCGATGTGGCATTATGCCAAAGGGCCACCGTCGGGCTCAGTACGTCAAGTCTGGCGGTGGCTGGATCTTGCTTGACAGCATTGAAAAGTTCAAACTGAAACAATCTTACTCCCTGGGGAAAGGGCTGTCCTTTGTAGGATAAATCAGGCCAAACATCCCACTCATTCGGACCTTCAACCGCCTCGACCGCTGTGGGTATTGCCTTCACAATATCAACGGCAACGGAGGCATCTTGCTGATCTCTGGGATCTATTACTAACGTGGACTTGATACCGACGGTGGCAAGATCCACAAATTTTTGCTGGGTTTCTCGATCATCTAGCCGAACGCCGTCTCGAATATGACGCACACCCAGTTCTTGTAATCTCGGCTTAATAATGGAATCGTAATTACGGTAGGCACTATTGGATCTGTTTAGATGGACAACAACACCCAGTGAATCAATAAATGAGCTAGCCGCGTGAGCCGTTTCGGATGGGTTCTGGGATTGACCTGGCAGCACCGTACTACAGGCAAATACAGTGCTCACCAATAACACAAGCAAATACTGACGACGCTGAATCCAGGGTGACAACAACGATTTCATAGGTTTAGATTTCCAAAAATCTCCGATAGAGCGAATTAGCGGTGGGTAAGAGCGGATGTTCTTTCAGTTCTTGAAGCACATCCTGTTTAATTCGAGCCTTAGCTACAGTTGGAATAGCAACTAAATGCTCAGGTTGTTTCAGTTGTTTTTGAGTTTCCTGTAGCTGATTAAAAATCGTATCTCGGGTTTCAGGGGTAATGGGCTCCATATGAAATGAAGTGCCATAGCGCTGGTTGATTCTTTCCACCACATACTGAGGGCGTTGGGTTGTATCTTTGAAGTCTGAAATGGTGACATCATCGCGAACGGGCCAAATCTTCTCGTAAAAATTGATGTAGCTTTGAATGGAAAAACGTGTAGACAGAGTACGATCAACCACCAAAACAGAAGCGATAGCATCAATGGGATTGCGAATCAACACAACACAGGGAATGCCATAGTTGACAGCTTTAATGACCTGCAATGGCGCGTGCATATGGTGCGCGGCTTTAGCAGTCGGATTATACAACCGAAACATCTTCGCAAAAAAAGAGTTCGCCGAGCGGGGGAACCCTTCTATACAAATATCTTTATCAGGTGATATTTTCTTCCATCGGTTTTTTTCAGAAAAAGGAAGGAACTGAAACAGGATTTCATGGCGTCCCATGATGTGTCCTGTTCGATATTTTGTATTTTTAATCAGGCCTTTAGCAATCATGATTTTAACTGTTTAGATTATGGAGTTAATTTTGGTCCCAAATTTCATAACGCTCAAATTTGGATTTGGCATGATAGCGGGATGCCGCTAGGCCAATGCCTAAAAAGCCCCACAGCACCATGCCAACAACACCCACCATGGAGACATTGAGACCCATCTGAGCAAAAATGCCAAATGCGATCGCACGCGATGCACTGGCAAATGTATCAAAACTCGCTTCGGTTCCCTCAAACAGCTTGAAGAAGATCAAAAATACTCCGGTAATGTAAGGAATTGTTCCCATCCACCCCAAAGAAAATAACAATGTCAAAATACCGCTGTCCTGGCTTCCTAAACGGCTACTTTCTACCACCGTTCCCAAACCGCGACCCACACCTTCAGTAAGAGCCTGCCCGAGCAACTCGTTATAGCCATCCAAACGGGCTTGATAACTACCATCCTCTTGGGTGTTTGACAGAGATTCTAATCGAGGAGCAATCTCGCTGGCCAGGGGCTCTACGGAGGCTAATGGAACCACCAATAAAGCCATACTCATTAGAGTAATGAGCAACCTAACTTGCAAGTGTGATTTAAGTGAGGGCAGATAAAGCATTAGCGCAGCCACCCAGCTCAGCCACCCTGAGCGAGCCAGGGTCAGTAAAAAGGAGAGATATCCGACGCCAGTGGCAACAAACTTTATGCTTTCGCGATTACTCAACAGCAAAATCAGCCCTGCCATAATCACAGCTGCAAACGGCTGAGGAGAATTCATCGTGCTCCATACCCGAATCCCTAAGGGTTCTGGATAACCAAACACATTTGTATCCACCGCATTGCTTAACCAAAAGCGATCCCATTCCGGAGCTGTTAGATACTGCCATACGCCGTAGCCCCCCATCACCAAAGTCCCCCAGAGGAAGGTGCGCTGGATTGTTTGACGACACACAGGATATTGACGCCAGTTAACAAATAGGTGAAAGCCAAATAGGAGTGGGGGCAGCCAGTTTAACAATGCAACAAGGGTGCCTGCTACCGAGTTTTGCACTAGGCCCATCAGAAATCCATAAAAGACGCTGACAAAACAGAGAATAAAGGGCAGTCCCCCCTGACGATGAATCTTCGGCAAATAGCGCACCAGTGTGGCAGCAGAGATTAAGGTCACCAAAGGGGGTGCCAATAAGACAATGCTAGGATCTTGCCAACCACTGCGCTGATCAATTAACCGACGTACCAGGGGCGTTAAAAACCAAATCCACCAGGTAAATCCTATGTAGAGTAAGGGATAACGCACATACAACAAAACACCGACGGCAGTGGCCATCAATGGAAATAACAGCCGTAACAGGCTGCCTGCTCCAGCAACCGTGCCCAGGCCTGTGATTAGCACCAAGCTCAGAATACCGGTCCAGGCTAACGCAGGCCGAAAACGCAGCCATGAAAACGTGCCATGGCTCGGGAAATAATTGCCTGGTTGTTGCTCTTGCAAGATCATCTAATGGCGTTAGAGGTCTATCTCAGAAATCTGTCTTGGAATTATTAGCATCAGAAAATAAATAGCCGGCGCTGTCTGCTATCGGAATCTTGTGAACAGTCCAGGACTGCGCATATGGGCTAAGGAGTAGGCCATGGACTGTGGTAGGTAGCTGGCGCTAAGTGCCACCAGCGTACGCAAATTGAAAGTCTGATGCCGTAAGGCTTGTTTCAGATGAAAACGGGCATCGTCAAGCTGCCCAAGCCGCAGAAAACCAATTCCTAAGGTAGTACTGGCGTGGGCCAATTCCCGTTGAAAATAAGGCCGATAGTCTTGGAGATTTTCATCCTCCATAAACTGTTGATGACAAAATGTAGCAGCTTTGCCCTTACGGATTTTTGCCTGAATATTACGGTTTCCACTAACCATGTTTTCAGACTGAGCATGCACCCGATAATAGGCCAAGCGCTCATCGCAGTAGTAGGCCCCTTTCCCTGAACGGCAGGCTAGATAAGCGATGTAGTAATCCCAAAACACCCCTGCCTTAAATAGCTGCTCCCAAGGTACAGCAGCCCTACGAATTAATGCAGCGGATGCGGTAAAGACCGCCTGATCAACTAAACCAATCTTCCAGAAAGGCTGATAAACACCTTCTTGTAGGTGATGACGTTTTTCTTTTTGAGTCTGTTTTTTACTGGCTGACCATTGGACAATACCATTGTCATCAATCACGTAATAGTCACAGAACGCCAGCACTAATTCTGAATTTTCTTCCAGCGGCTGCACCAGTGTTTCTAGAAAGTCGCTGGCCCAGCGATCGTCATCGTTGAGACTGGCCACATATTTGCCATTAGACTCAGCAAAAGCATAGCTCGTGTTTAAGCCAACACCCAGATTTCTAGAATTACGTCTGAGGCGCAGGCGGGGGTCTTGAAATGAATTAACCATGTCTTCCGGACTGTGATCGCTACAGTCATCCGAAACAATGATCTCAAGATTGGCATAGGTTTGATTAACGACACTTGCGATCGCTTCTTTTAAATAAGCCGGGCGATTATAGGTGGGAATAATCACACTAATCAGTGGCAGTTCTGAATTATGCGTTTTTTCTAAAGGATTATCCATCATCAAAAGAGTATTGAACTAAGAGGTGGCTAATGAAGGCACGTTAACTGTTGAATCTGGTGCCAAAGCAGCTCGCACATGGTTTTGAATCAGCTGAATAACGTTGGCGCGATCGTACTGCTGAGACGCTTGTTGGTGGGCAGCAGAGCCCAGACGTTGACAGAGATGATCGTTGCTCAACAAGTCAATGCAGGCTTGCGCCATCCCCTGGGCTGACGTTCTAATCAGTACATCGTCACCGTCATTGAGAGATAATCCTTCAGCGCCAATGGAAGTGGAGACAATGGGTTTGCCATAGGCTGCGGCCTCAATAATTTTGACACGGGTGCCGCTACCCGACAAAATTGGGCAGCAGACTATTCGGCTACGGGCATAGAGCTCATCCAAATTTTCAACAAAGCCAGTAAACTCCACTCCCGGAATTCTTGAGTGATAGCTGCGAATATTCTCAGGATGGGTGCCAGCAATGATTAACTTAGCATCGGATCTGACCTTGGTAATCTGGGGCCAGACTTGCTCAATCAAAAAGTTAGCGGCATTGAGATTAGGGTAATAGTAATAGCCGCCGAGAAACATGATGGTAGGTTCAGGGCAGAGGGATTGTGGCTTGGGAATTGCCACTGCATTGGGCACGCTCACTACTCCCTTTAGTCGTCCTTGCTGAGTCAAATATTGCTGATCTAACTGAGAACAAACAAATGTGCGTAGAGCTGTTTGCACGCTGCGCCGTTCTCCCCACCAGAGGGCAGGAATTTGCAAGTAATAAAGCTTTGTTATCAATCGAGTAGGCGGCTGACGAATCTGACGGGCAAACGAAATATGTTCAACATCATCCAGGTCAAAGAACAATGGCGGCAGGGTTTTCTGAGTTTGCAAAATAGGCGTCATTGATTCTAGGCGATGGCAGAAAATTGCATCGGGCTGCCGTTCTAAGCAAGTCTCTAAAGCCTTTACCTGTTTAGCCGCGCTAGTTGCCACAAAATTCCCCTGGGCACGATAGTCAAAGATGGGGGCAAACTGTCGCTGCCATTTGGGTCTTGAATTATCAGCTGTGTGTTGCGGGCATAGGAACAGGTTAATGGGTGCTCCCCAATGTTCTGATAGGGCTTTTTGGTGAGTTGCGATCGCATCCACAGAACAATCGACATCCGCTGGCACATAAAACAGGACGTCAAGCTGTGCCATCGCCTTCAACGCATCCAGAAATAAATTAAACCGCCTAAAGGTGCCCTGAACATCTCGTTTAAGATCCGTAGGAAATCGGCAGGAAATAAGTAAGATTCTCATGGAACTAAGCACGATCGGTATTGAGCAACGGCGACAACGTTTGGGCAGAACTAGGGACAGCCCGGCAAAGGTTTTGCCAAATCTCTATATAGTTCTGGAGCATTTTTTCTTCAGTAAAGTTCTGAGCGCGATCGCAGGCATTATTTGCCATCTGCTTCATCTCGTCAGGATGTTTAAGCGCCCAGCGAACAGACTCCAGCAAATCACAGCTATCCCCTGTTCTAAAAACAAGCCCATGGATTTGATGGTGGATCACTTCTGGAATGCCACTGGCATTGGAGGTAATAATCGGTAAGCCAGACGCCATCGCCTCTGCTATAGCAAATGATTGTCCCCCTTCAAAATGAGTGGGAAATACAAATAAGTCAGATGCTTGTAACAATTGGGACACATCTGAACGATAGCCTAAAAGAAAGACTTTATCTGTAACCTGATACTCATTTAGTTGACTCTCTAGAGTCCCTCGCAAATCGCCATCACCAACCCAAATGAATCGCACATCGGGAAAATCTCGAATAATGTGCGAAATCGCTGGGATTAAATCACAATGGCCCTTTTGAAAATTCAACCGACCAACGGTGATCAGTAACTTGGTCGTATCAGGTAACGTCAGCTCGTCGAGAATTTGCCGACGACATGTTTGCTGCTGAGCAGCCGTTAATGGAAGAGACGCATCTGAGTTAGCACCGTTATAGATACACGTAAGTTCGCTTTCAGGAATTTGAAACAGATTAGATAGTAAACGTCTATTATTTTGTGAAATCACCACCCACTGTTGCTGACGAGTTCTAACCCAGTTATAAAGCTTAACTCGCCATTGATTAACCGGTATCTCCAGTGGCAAAACCAATCCAAATCGTACAACCGTTGGAATCTTCAACAGTCCACAGGCAAGGATACTGGCAAAACAATATTCTGGAGCAGGCAAGGTGATTTGAACAACATCAGGTTTAAGCGTCATCAACAACCGTAATGTTCTAAAAAAACGAGGCACATGTCGAGCAATGCCCGGCAGCCAGTTTCTATCTTCAGCAATGGAGAGTGGGTGATAGGTTACACCGCTTTCCACAAAATCTTGAATTAGTGAAGCCGTCCCATGCACATTGGGAAACGCAGCATGCACATCCCATCCATGCCTTACAGCCCCTCCGGAAACTGTGAGGTTATATTGCTCCACACCTCCACGTAATGTGGAGGGGAAAATCATGAGTAGCTTTTTAGGACTAGATTCCATCGATGTAATAATACGCTAAATAGTTCTCTAACCTATGCCTGGAAAAGGATTCATCTCTGCCCAGAAATATTTGTCGTCCCCATGACTAGTGGCCCTGTCAAGGACTTGCCATCATCTGCCTTATGCAAAACATCAAGAATTAGCGTTGCTAATTCATCTCCTCGCCTAGAATAACTAATCTTTCTCTGCGTCTCGACCCTATCGACCACTAACGTTTCGCCTACCATATGTTTAGCCATTAGCTGCTCAAGCACCTGAGCCATCGCCTTCACATCAAAGGGATTAACTAAATGCACACCTGGCTTATCACTCAAATAGTTGCGATTCTCACCGGGTGGCACAGCGGCCAAAATGGGGCGGTCAGTCATCAAATACTCGTAGGTTTTGAGCGATATGCGATCGCCAGGAGTTCCGTCAAGACGATCGGGTAAAGGCATAAATAACAAATTTGCCGATTGCAGTTTCTGGAGTGCGTCACTATATGGCACCGGTCCGGTTACAGTCACCACATCAGATAGGTCCTGATCCTTTAAAACGGCTGATGCTGATTCAAATTTATTGCCGTAGATCTTTAATTTGATCTTACCTGCCCAATCAGGATTCTGAGCAACAACCTGTTTAATAGCATGACCAATAAAAATAGGGCTTGAGCTAGCAGGGTTAACATTGACATTAAAGTACCGTCCCCAGTTCATCCATGCGTGACGTAGCTTCTTAATAACGCTCTGATTCGGGAAGTTCAAAAATTCTTCCCAGCCTGTCATACCACCTGTGAAGACAATTTTAAAATCATTTGAGACAGCGTTACTGCCAATAATCCCTTGAAAATCTTGAGGATCAGCCCCGCCACGGATAAGGTGAAATTTAGAATGTTGCTCTTTAGTCTGCCTAGAACATACCTGTTCTAAACTTAGTTGTGATACATAAACAATAGCATCAGACTGTCTAACATAAATGTCTTCGAGCCAACGGTTGAGATAGTAGTGAAGTTTAGTTGGAAAAACCGCATAGAGATCATCACAGGTTGAAGGTTCACAGACATTAATAACCAGAGGTTTACCCGTTAGCCATTTCAGCAAAATACCAATGAGGCCTGCAGAATAGGGTTTGAGGAAGACAATGATTAAATCAATATCATAGGTTTTGATAACGTTTATGCCTTTGAAAACAGCAGGCAACAACCAAAAAATATCTTCATCAGGCCAGACAAACCAATCTAGGAATTTGCCAAACTTAATCGATCTAATAAAATTAAGCAGTTTTTCAGGCAGCCAAGATCGAGCAAAGTGAGTCTGCGCCCCCTCTAGGGTCGCATTTTGGTTGCCAGATAAAACATGAACCTGCCAAGCATCTGGCAGATACTTTAGTGTTTTACTAGAGCGAATGGCAGTAGGGGTCGTTTCTGGCGGAAACTTCTGGGATATTGATAAAATCTTTTTGTGAAAATCACCCATGACTTCAAGCCTCCTTAGACAGGCAAACAGACACGATTTAAAGCTTTCGCCAAGAAGGCTTTTGAGTTATCAATTTGAGGACTAAGTTTTTTATAGACAAAGTCATAATCAATCTGCGATCCATCAACCTTATAATCGCCTGTCAGTTCAGTAATAATTCGTCCTTTCAGATCCAATGGAGTGAGCAGATCGAATACCTTATTACGTTTTCCTTTACCTACAAAAACTGTAAAATCCTTCCGAAAGAGAAGTGAGAAAATAGTGCCATGAAATGTATTTGTAAAAATATATGATGCATGTTTGAAATAGCCTATCCATTCACGTGGATGAACAGAGATGAAGCTATCATCGGCAACATCCCAAGCATCACCAATGGAAATCACCTTAAGATTCTTTGATTCAGCAATCCCTTGAATGGCTTTCTTCTGTATATGCCCCAACTCTTTATGGTTATAAACCAACAGATATGGATTTTTCGCTTTAGGTGGCACTAAAACATCTTCATAATCAACTAAAAATGTAGGATCTAGAACTTTAGTGGGTGCTATACCGCATTCTTCCTGGATCACCCTTGCACTGTGATAGTCCCGAACTGACACATGATCAAATTCCGCAAGCAGCTTCGATACCTGTTCTCTATTGTTCTTAAATGATTGTGTCCCGCCGACACTAGGGGCATAGCTCACTTTGAGGCAATTGTCAGTCTTGCCAAAAAAATCAAGAAAATAGGAAGCATCAAAACCACGGAATTTTGTGTCTAGGCACCACACCTGATCACTGCCAGTAATCACTGCATCGTAGTTAGACCCTTCAAAAATTTCCCGCAGTTTATCGCTTGAGTAACACTTCAATTTACTTAGACTCAACGAAGAGACTAAGAACTTACGCATCTGAAGCGCCTTCAAAATATGCTTATGAAAGTTTAGATTCCAATCAAGCTTTCTATTGCGAACAGGCAGCAGCTGTCTTAGGTAAAAAGCAACTGCTCCTTTAGGTCTATAGTCAATAACTTCTACAGTATGTCCCCACGAAGCTAGCGTTTTTGACAACGCATAGGCTTGCAAGGTAGCGCCGTAGTTAGTTGTGTGATGAAAGGTGATAATGCCAATCTTCATAGTGTTACTTATAAAAAAGTGATACGACTTTTTATCTAAATTTTCTACTATTCAATAACGATGACTTCTAGCTCAATTTTTTTACCGAGAAAAGCATGTAAAATCTGAGCCATTGAAATTAAAAATCTAATGGGCAAGCTACTTTTTGACTTATTTAAAATCCAGTTGGTCGTTTTCTTAGAGAACGCAGATTGCCCAATGGATAACCCTTCTAGTTTTCTCAAGATTCGGTAGTCAGCCTGCTTAAAAACCGATCCACAATTTGGGGCTGAATAGTCCTGAAACTCTTTTGACCATTTTTTCCTTTCTAATATTGGATCAGACTGAAAACTGATGGATTCAAATTTGAATATCGCCTTGAGAATTAGCTTCTTCTGAATTCCTGTAAAAGTAGTTTGCCGATATCCTTGAACAATCTCATTGGGCAGCAGAGTCTTTATTTGATTTTGCTCAAAGTCAAAGAAGGTAACGCTCTCTACAAAGTCATAAACTGTCATGTTTTGTTGCCGACCGCGACCAGCATTCATTGCCAAAGCACCACCAATAGTGGCTGGCACCGATGATAAATAGTAGAAAGATTCTAGGGATTGAGCATAGCAGTATCTTAGTACATCTATCACCTGCGTAGAGGAGGAGATCTCAAATCGCCCTTCCCCTAAAGGCTTAATATCCTTATTGAGTTTATTTTTTAATACTAGAGACGATATTTTCCTTGACTTAAAGAGTACATTGGAACCATTCCCTAAAACATACAAGGGCACGTCACGCTGTTGAGCCCACTGACAATATTGAATGAACTCATCTACAGTATGAAATTCACCATATTTTTCAAAATGATGTTTTGTTCTGTAGAAAGATAGTTTATCGGTATCTAGCGAGCTTATCGGTGACTTCATAATCAAAAGTTCCTTATACAGCTGATGACGATCGATTCAGATTTATACAGTTTTAAGGTGAGGCATACTTCAATCCCGTTTCTGTGTTGATCTTGGCAGTGAAGACAAGGCTAATTTATAGGTTTGATTAAACAAGTTAGGAGATAAAAGCATTACTCCAGATAGATATGCAAGCACTCCTATTGCTAGGTATATGCCAAGCACTACATATGAGTTAGTCCAGCCACGCAATATCTGTTTAGCTCCCAAGATGAAGATCACCATTAACAAGCTGCTGATCAGTGGAGTCGTATATTGCAGAAAATATTTTTTGAAGTCTATCTGTATTAATTTTCTCACCATACCTAAGAATATAGGTGAGAAGGAGTAAACACAGATGGCATAAGATAAGGCGACCGCAGTTATTCCCCACCGAACCGCTACAAAGAAACCAGCAATATTACAAAGGGTAATTAAAAAGACAACCCGTAATCGCCATAGAGGTTTATTCATAGCTAAGAGAACCGTTCCAGCAAAGTATTGCACCGATTGAAGAATACCGATTAGTGCAAGAATACGCATAACTGGAACGCTAGGCAGCCATTCTTCTCCAAACAAAGTCTGTATTAACTCTGGTGCAAGAACAACGACGCCTAAAAATGCAGGAAATGAAACTAAGCTGGTATACCGCGTAACCCTATAAAAAGCATCTCTCATTCTTGCTGGCTGTTTTTGCAGTTTCGAAAACGTAGGGAGTGCTACTTGAGTAGTCACACTGGTCAATAGCTTAATCATAATCAGCAGCAATCGATAGGCTACGTTGTAATAGCCTAGGGCAACGGCTCCTAAAAAATAACCAATCAATAAATCATCTGAGCGTCGGTTAAAGAAATCGAGAAAGTTAAAGCCAATGATATTGATGCCAAACGCAAAGAGTTCTCTAAAATGTTGAGGAGAAAACCTAAATCCTGGCCGCCAGTCGCTCGAACTCCACAACATTAAGGCTCCCGTTGAGCCAAATACTATTTCTTTAATAACCAGACTCCAAACCCCTAACCCCATAAGGGCAGCCCCAATGCCCGCTACCCCACAGGCTGCCGTTGCCACTAAAGAACGTGCTGCAAAAACCTTAAACTGCATATTGCGTTGCAAGATTGCAGACTGCACGCTACTTAGCCCTGCAAATAGAAAACTGATGGACATCCACCGAATAATCGGTGCTAGCTCTGGCTCACTATAAAAGTTTGCAACAGCTCCAGCTCCAGCTAAAACAGCTAAGAGGAACAATGCCCCCATCAATACACTGGTCCAAAAAGCTGTATCTAGATGCTCCGGCTCCAGCTTATCTTTTTGAATAATGGCTTGAGCAAAGCCCTGATCCAAAAAGATCTGCATAAAATACATAAATACATTTGCCAGAGCTACTAAACCAAAGGCTTCAGCACCGAGCAGCCGAGCTAGCAACAGAAAAATTGCAGTTGAGACAAGCTGAGCCCCCCATTTTTCTATAGCGGACCACATTGCCCCTTGAATTGCTTTCTGTCGCAAACTCATAAGAAACTACTCACATCTAAGAAAAGAAACAAGGTAAGTAAGCAATACGTTAGAACGCACCAAATCCTGTCATGACTTTAGGGACTGTCATTAGCAACAGTTTTAAATCTTCCTGGAATGTCCACTGTCGAAGGTAATCCAAATCCATTCGATTGACCGATGTCAGATCGCATCCTTGAGAGCGGGTCGTTACCTGCCACATGCCGGTCATACCAGGTAACGCTCTCAATCGTCTCCGCAATACTGGCTCAATCCGTACCGCATCATATAGAGCCCAAGGTCTTGGTCCTACTAAGCTCATCTCACCGCGCAACACGTTAACCAGCTGAGGCAGCTCATCTAAGCTAAATTTTCGTAGCCAACGACCCACCCCTGTTACCCGTGGATCTTTTTCCAGTTTATGTAGGCCGGTCTGATTCCTCATAACCTTATGGTGCTGTGCTTCGGCATCTGTCTTCATACTGCGGAACTTGCAAATCTGAAACAGTCTGCCTTGGTAACCCACTCTCCACTGACGAAATAAGATAGGCCCAGGAGAATCTAATCGAACCCATAAAGCCAATAGCCCCATTAATGGGCTGAGTAGAATACATAGGAAAGATGCAACTAACCAATCTGCCAACCGTTTTACTCGCCAGAGGATGGGTTGTCGAGCCTGGGGTAAATCGGGAGCCAAAGGTACTCTCAAATAGACCTGCTTTTTAGTAGCGCTACAAATATCTGCCCAGGCAGTAAACTTCGATGATTCTAACTGTGGGTCAAGATATACTCGCTTGACAGGTGAGCGGCGCAGACAGTCTCGCAACCACACTTTATTGCTGAGAGCAGGAATCTCGGGTTCTAATTTAGACGAGCGAGGCTTTACGATTAATGCATCTTTTTCCCAAATCAATGTACAGTTTTCAAATGCAGGTGGTGTTCTCTTGGTAGGTGGCACTTGAAAAACAATGGGAGCCTTTAACAAAACTGTAGAAGTTGTCATACGTCTGAAGAGTCTCTTAATAGAAAGCCTGATTCAAGTTAAGCCTGTTGCCTAAAAACTTGTCTTAGATAAACTTATAGCAAATAAATCTCCATTTGGGATGTCCGATTAACTACAATTGTGTCAATTCAGTGACTGAACTAGTAGAGTAAAGTCTAGCTGCGCCAGAGCATTACGGGCTCTTTGGAGAGTTTTGAAGAGCCATTTCGCTCATAATGTTTCATAGGTCGCATACTCTCGCGGTGACCATTGGCGACAATACCAATGGTATTTACTTGATCCAGCATGGTAGTGGTATGGGTTAAATCAGCCTGAGTAATGCGATCTAGGCGGCTGACAATAATGGATGCGTTACACATGGATGCCAGCTGTAGTCCATCAGCCAGGCCTGAAATAGCAGGGGCATCAACAATCACAAGATCATAATTTGCTTCAGCTTTTTCTAACACCTGTCGCATTTGTTGTGAGCTTAGAAGCCTCATGGGGTCTTCAGGTACCGCTCCTGCCAGCAGAACATCAACACTGGTGCCGGAATGAGACAGAGAAACAGGAGAAATTTTTGTTTTATTCCACCGTGCCAAATTTGGATGCAACAGGGTTGATAAACCCTGAACATTTAATAGACCCAGATATTGATGCAACGATGGATTACGGAAATTAGCATCAATCAACAACACCCGTTGGTGAGATCGGGCTGCACTAAGCGCTAAGCCAATGGATAATGTTGTTTTCCCTTCTCCCATCAGAGCCGATGTGACGAGTAAAGAAGACAATGACTGAGAATTGGTCAGCTGAATAGTCTTATAAATCAGATCGACAGCGTCTCGAAATGGCTGACTTTGACTGAGGGCAGGAGAATCCGCAGGAGCCCGCTCAGCATCCAGAATGGTCAGCAAGGCATCGGCTTTGCGGGTGGGTATTTCAGGAATCACCCCTAAGAGAGGCAAGGCAGCTTGTTTTTTCAGCTCATCCGATGTACGTACCACCGTGTCTATCGCTTCTCGACCAAAGGCTAACCCACCGCCAATGAATATACCAGCCACTACACCCAACAGTATGTTTTGCTTGGGTTGAGGTGAAATTTGTTCACCTAGCTGCGAAGGTTCAACAATATCCCAACTAAAACCACCCTGAGCTAATTCATTACTTAGTTCTTGGCGTAGTTGTAACAGTTGTTCCAACGATTGCTGTTGTATTTGAGCTTCGGGTTGAATGCGGTCGTATTCTGCAATTAAGCTAGGGAATTTAGAGAGTTCAGATTTTAATTGTTGCGCAGCCTGTTCTAAACCATTTTTTCGTGCTTTAAAACGCTGTAAGCTAATCGTAGCCTGCACCAGCTCAGCGGCCAATCCCAGTTCAATTTCACCCAACTGCCCTTCGGTTAACAACGCCGTTTCATCCAGATTAATCTGTTGTGGAATATCACCTAATACCCGTTCAACCTCTGATTGCAACAGAGAAATATTTCCCTCCCGTCGACTTACCAGATCCTGCACTCCGGGATCAGCTTCTGCATAAAGTGATCGCCGTTCCTCTAACTCTAGCTCGGTTGCCTGCAATGCATTTAAAAGCTGCTGATAACGCGATGACTGACTTAAACGTGAAGCAATCATCGCTGATTGAGGATCGGCAGCCAGTTGATCTTGCAGGGAATTATATTTAGCCTGAGCATCTAAAAATTCAGTCTCGACATCCACTTTCGATTGCTCAATCTGTCTGAGGGATTCAGCAACCGTCAGTGATTGCTGCTCTGGATCAATCAGGTTCTCTGATTCGCGAAACTCTTTTAAGGCCTGACGAGACACAGCAAGATTTTCTTGCACGCTTTCTATTTGCTGATTAACCAGGGCTAATCCTCGCTTAAGGCGCTGCTCTTGCTGATCTTTGTTATAGCTTAAATAGACATCGCCTAATTTTTCTAAAAACCTTTGAACAACTTCTGGATCCTTACCAGTAAAGGTTGCTTTGAAAATACCAGTTTTGGCATCGCCTTCAGCCACCTGGGATAGGGTCAACGCCTTTTGAAAACCATCAGCACATTCTGATAGTGGGGCTGACGCATCACATAGCTCTGGATACTCAGGCTGAAGCTGCTCAACCGTTTTTTCAACAAAGGACTTACTGCGCATCAGGTTGAGCTGAGTCGCATAGTCTGTTTGGGAAGAGGATGAACGTCGACCTTGCTGTTGTCCGTTGGTGATATCAACCGTCTGACGATAGTTAGGCTCAACTAATAACTGCATTGAACTTTGATAAAGAGGATCTTCTTTTAAAGTTAATGCGATCGCAATCCCCACCGTCCCTAAAACGGCTCCACCAAACCAGACAAAGCGTCTTAGCAGTATATTCAGAAGCTGACCATAGCCAATCTCTGTTTTATCTGAGGAGGAGGAAAATTGTGATGTTCGCATATCTGTGTTGTTATTCGCCATCAGATTTATCGAGCTGCGCTAACTATCGTGGCCACTATGCAGATGGAGTTAAAACTGGAGCAACGGCTTTATGTTTCGCGTAAGCTTCTTCAATAATTTTCAGCACCCGTTCAAAAAAAACTTTCTCAGTAAAATTCTTGAGCACATGCTCGCGAATCTGACGATAATTCCAGTCGATGGTATCGGCTCTGAGCAAGGCCTGATGGACAGCTTCTGGAGATTGGCGGTAGAAAAAGACGCCTGTTTTCCCAGGCAACTGTGTGTCTAACACCCCTCCAGCACCGTAAGCAACAACAGGGGTACCGCTAACATTTGCTTCAATAGGCACCAACCCATAATCCTCCAGGGCTGTAACAATTACCGCTTTAGCTCTTGACATCAAGCTTTTACGCTGATCATCACTGACATGACCCAAGAAAGAAATATTGGGTAGAGCAGCCATTTCTAATCTCTCTCTCTCTGGGCCATCACCCGTAATAATCAGTGGCCACCCTAACCAGTTAAAGGCTTCTACTACTACATCTACACGCTTATATCCCAATAACCGAGATGACACCAGGTAATAATCATCTTTCTGATCCGAAAATTCAAACTGGCTGATATCAATTGGATAGTTAACGGTAACTGCCGGTTGCTTATAGGTTTCTTGAATGCGCTCAGTGACAATTGATGAGTTAGAAATATACAGGTCTGGTTTTTGGGCATGTACAAAGTCCACTTCTCTCAGCTTTTGGAAAATTGGCTGAATGATTGGCATCAAAGTCTTATAATTTTTGTATTGATCAATATAGGTACGCGTATCCCAAAGAAAACGAGTGATATTATGACAGAAACAAATGTGGTACGCATTAGGACGCTTGATCACTGACTTTGCAAAGCTGGTTGTACTGCTAATAATCAGCTCATATTGTTGCAAATCTAAGGCTTCAAAAGCTGGGAAATAAAAGGGAGCCAGCAATCTAAAATTCTGACTTGCTCCGGGGATCGCCTGAAGCTTAGTCGTGTGAACAGGTCGGTCACCCAGATTAATCGTATCTTTCGGACTATATAATGAGGTGTAAATATCTGCGTCTGGAAATCGTCTGCAAAGAAGCTCAAATACACGCTCTGCGCCGCCTCTCTGGGTAAGGTAATCATGCACCAATGCAATTTTCATACTAAAACCAATCTCTAGAAATAATCACAATGTTGAATTAGTAACAATCTAGAGGGAACAAAGATCCTTGAAGAATCTCTATTTATGGTACTGAAGGTCGTTGTTTGTCGACTCAATGCCCACACTTTCCTAAATGCCCAACAAACGCAAAACAAAGTTTAAAGGTGATAAAACCGAGCTGAATGCATCGCCTACACTAGCAACTCCAGAACGTTGGACAATAACCGTGTCGTTCGGGCGTAAGGATGGGTTAGTTTCCTCATTAATCCCTTGAGCAAAATCAATGTCGATATCGCTCTGGGATACTGTACCGTTGAGATTTAGGCGAACAAGTCTTACGGTTCCTTTTCGAGCCCGATTATTAAACCCACCTGCAGCTAAGATTGCTTGATTAAGCGGTGTATTGGGGGGGATCCGAATATTGCCAGGAGATTCTACTTCCCCAACAACATTTACGGAAATCTCATCAGGTGAAAAGCTAGCCGTGGCTAGTTCAGCTGCTTCATCTGAATTCAGATTGCTAGCCGTAGGAATGATAATGCGATCGCCATCTTGCAACTGCAAGTCTTCATTGAGATTACCTTCTTTTAGGAGATTCCACAAATTGACGGCAACTGTTTGGGATTTATTTTCCTTATGACGTTGATCAGCTAATAAAGTAGCACTCGATACTAAGGCAGCTGATGAGCGCGGCAGCCGACGTTGCACTTCAATTTGGCGAATATCTGCTAACTGGGTGATTCCCCCTGCTAACTCAATTGCCTGGGTCAAGGTGGGGATATCTTCAGCTGCAACATTTGTACCGCTCTGCGCGGAGATTCGATAAGAGCCAGGTCGATGGACTTCACCAGCGATGGCAATCTGAATAGGACGCGTCTCAAGCACACTCAGGGTAACCACAGGACGCTGAACATAGGGTTCAAGGGTTTGTTCAATCTGAACTTTTGCTTGCTGGAGAGAAAGACCTTCAACATCAATGGCTCCGACGATGGGAATATTTAGATTGCCACTGGACAATACTCGAAATTCACCACTGTAGTCAGGGATGTTAAACACATCTACGCGTAAGTAATCACCAACACCCAGGATGTAGGATTCTCCTACTGTAGGATCAGGGGCCGCCAACTCTGATGAACTTGATGTTTCGACAGGCAAGGGGGGTAACGACGGTTCAGCTGGAGTCGTAGACTGGGCAACCGCATAGCGGCCTGCAGATTCTCCTAGAACCAGGCACATCAGAGTCAGCTTAATCAGAAATATTCCTCTAGTTGAAAAATGCTTTTTCATGATGACTGCCAACAATAAATACAAACATCTAGATGCCTAAAGCGATCGCATCATCACTGATCACAGATGTAAACCACATGCAAGACTCTTCCCACCACAGGGCTAGAGAATTTAGGCAGTGATAACATTGAAACTTGAAAAAATCGTCAAGAACTGCACGCTAAGAATCAACAGAGCCACATACCCATAGGTATCCTACAGATATCTAACTAAAACTCTGCCGTCTACTACAGTTCTTATTTTTTGGGATCACACACTATAGATGAAAAACCAGTCTTCGTAAGCTTACATACAGGACAACAATAAGATCTAGCCTTAACTAACCATTCAGGAAACAGTGACTCGTGGACTACCGACACAATCTGCTTGTGCACTCACCCCAAGAAGGGAAACGGAGTCGATGTAAACATAGTACTTAAATGTCATCTAGTCAAAATTTTGCTTGCCATTCTGGCTTTTAGGCGTTCTCATATGGGGAAACCACGCTTAAAACTTAAAAGCCACGAGCATGAATGACGATTATCAGGTATCTAGCAAAAATAGAAGACTTTTAGATTCACATAGACATTGTTGACTGTATCTAACCATAGATGCGTACAAGAAAAATTTTCTTAGGGGCTTTCAGAAATGAAAACAGATAAACATTCTGAAGCACTAAGCGTTAGTAATTAAACTGCATATCTGGGTCTAACATAACCTAAATTTTAAAAATGAGCTACGTATCTTTATATTCTTTGTGCGGAGTTTCTGTAAAGTCAGATTTTGCTAATGCTAATGCCTAAAAAGTTACCTATTTAACATTTTTCATTATCATCAAAAAACAATAATTGCAATGATCTTGGTACATGTTTTCAGTGTTATTTAGGCGGCCATGGCTTCACTCAGTATTGCCATGTTAGTTTTTTAGTGTCACAAGCTAAAATCCTGATATCAGGGAAGTCTGGCTCCAATAATTAATCAGGCTTTGACCAGGAAAACCGGCAAGTTGACGGATCAACGGTCTATCAATTCGAAAAAACATCCAACTAGATTGAGTTTTTGCTGTTGCTGATTTAGGGGAGAAACTGAGCAATCTATTAGAATATCAATCCATAACCTGAAGGATGAAATTATGCCGAGGATCAGCGAAGCCAGTTTTTTTACTCTGTTATGACCGACATTATTATTAGTAGGTCTTACGAAGTTTATGGCGGTTAGCATAACATTGAGTACGTTGCAATGATCACTGACATAGAACCCTATGTTTTTGATTGTCTGTATAACTAGACAGCCGAGAAAACATTTTTGCTAAAAAATATTTAAAGCCTTAGTTATTAGAGAACTTTGCAAGTGATGAAGACCTACCGCAACGTGGAAATAGCAATCACATTCTCTTTTGTGAGTTGATGTAAGCACTAACGAAGTGACAAAAGGCACAACGTAAAATCGCTGACGAGAAACAATTACCTCATCTAATGTCCTACTGAATTTAGATGAGATCAGCAAGACTTACCGTTGTTGATTTAGAAAATGGATCGATCTGGCAAGATCACTCTACATCAATGTTTTTTCACTTAAATCTTCCCAAGGATCAGCAATGGCAAAGATCTTATTCTCTGAAAACGGGGTATCAACTCAAATCGAGACGTTTTCCTAAGCATGGTACTCAGAGGTTAGTAGCCAGAAAGAAGTCAGTAGCCAAAAATCCCAGCTTCAATTGATGCCGCTGAAACTGTTATGGACAGAGAGTTATGAATAACTTCTTATTGTTGTGCAAGAGGATCTAGTGTCACTTAATTCTCCCATGCGTAGGAATGTTCCTATTTTTTTACTGGCCTCATCAATCAGCACAATTATGGGTTTATTATAAAATGTTGTTACCGATCCGGCTGAATAGAATCATAGTTCGGAGCAGCAACATTTTAAATTATTAAGCTAATATTCCTTAAAGCACCTGTGATACCTGTCAGATGCTGAATACAGTAATTTACCTATGTGAGATATACGAGTCTTTATTTCACTAGTAGAAGGAAATTTTATCAAAAAGATTTCATTAAGAAGCTACTGGATTCATAAAGTTAGTAGGAATAATTCTATGGACAAACACGGCATAGGATTTTTTCTTACCCATGGATGATATATGGCTTGAGCCGCTGCATGATCAATAAATGCAATGGCTCAAGATTGATTCTATGCCAAAGGTCTTTGGAGGCATCTAGGGGACTCATATTATTGCCGTTTCTTTAGTCCATACGTCTTGACTATGGTATTTGTTAGCACCAAACCCACCCTGCCACGCTGGCTCTGCGAAAATATTTTGTTAGGGAATCTACCTTGGCAACATGGTCTATGTCAGGCTTACAGTCATTTCAGCCAGGTTTACACATTGCACGATGCCTATTTGCTAGGAACGTATCAAAGTGCAGAAACCTATGGTGAAACTGTTCTTTGTTTACTATGGGATTCATTGTGGCTTCCCGAAGCCATCACCCGTCAAGCCAATCAGAACGAACCGATTTTTTTACTGATTAAGGCCACTAAAACCCTGGGTATCGCCCTATCTGAAGGGACATTGCCTAAACCGGAGAAAAAGCCCCAACGCATCCTTAAGGCAGAGCATGTTGAAGTAGACGATCAAACCGTTTTAGTCATTGACGATGTTCAAGGCAATACGCTGACGATTGTATTTGCTGGTCAGATGCATTTTCTAGCTGTCGATAACAAGCACCGCATCATTGATCTAGATATCTAGTGGTCAGCACAGACCGTTACACTAGGGTCAGGTAAACAAATGTAAACATGACCCCATTGGTAGAATCCCACACACACTATGGCCCATCCAAGGTGCTTGTCGTCGGGGCGGGTATTGGCGGGCTGACAGCTGCAGCTTTACTGGCCAAACGGGGTTACCAGGTTCGTGTTTTTGAACAGGCCCTGGTGCCGGGGGGCTGTGCGTCTACCTTTCGACGACGGGGGTTTACCTTTGATGTCGGTGCGACCCAGGTTGCTGGCTTAGAACCAGGGGGAATTCACCATCAAATTTTTTCAGAATTAGGGATAGATCTACCGGCAGCTGAGCATTGCGATCCGGCTTGTGCCGTTTTCTTACCCGGAGAAACGACGCCGATCAATGTTTGGCGGGATCCGCAGCGGTGGAAAACCGAGCGTCAACAGCAGTTTCCAGGTAGTGAACCGTTTTGGCAAAAGCTGAGCGATCTATTTAGCTATAGCTGGCGATTTCAGGCCAGACAGCCGGTGTTGCCACCGCGCAATCTTTGGGATGCTTGGCAGCTGGGCAATGCACTGCGACCGGACACGCTGCTGACAGTGCCCTACACATTCTCAACCGTGGGCCAATTGCTTAAAGGCTATGGCCTCTATGAAAATCGTCGACTAAAAACATTTTTGGACCTACAGCTCAAGCTCTATTCCCAGGTGGGTGCAGATGAAACAGCTTTGTTATATGCGGCAACAGCCTTAGGCGTATCCCAAGCGCCGCAGGGGTTATTTCATCTACAGGGCAGTATGCAGGGGTTGAGCACTGCATTGGTAAACGCAATCAAACAGTTTGGCGGTCAGGTTTTTTTGGGACATGCCGTTGAGAAAATTCAGCTAGAGAATAATCGACCCCGGTTTGCCCAGGTCCGCCATCAGAAAACGGATGACATCTGGTTAGAGTCTGCCGATCATATCGTCGCTAATGTGACCGTGCAGAATTTAACCACATTGCTGGGTGAGCAAACGCCCCAAGGCTATCAGCGGCGGGTGGATAAGCTGATGCCGTCATCGGGAGCGTTTGTGGTTTACCTCGGTGTCGATCAAGCGGCGATTCCTGAAAATTGCCCACCGCATCTACAGTTTCTCTATGACTATGATGGCCCAATTGGGGAGAATAACTCGCTGTTTGTGTCAGTCAGTCGATCGGGAGATGGTCGTGCCCCTGAAGGCAAGGCAACGATCGTGGCGTCGTCATTTACGGATGTGCAGGCATGGCAAAAGTGTGATGACTATGGGGCTTTGAAGGCTGAGTATGAACGGGATGCGATCGCAAAACTAAACCAATACTTCAACCTGGACCCACAGCACATTATCCACGCTGAATCGGGCACTCCCCGCACCTTTGAGCGCTACACAGCTCGACACCAGGGCATGGTAGGCGGCATCGGTCAGCGGTTATCGACCTTTGGTCCCTTTGGCTTTGCCACCCGGACGCCGATTCCTAAGCTATGGCTGGTAGGAGACTGTGTGCATCCAGGGGAAGGAACCGCTGGCGTTAGCTATGCAGCCTTAACCGCAGTGAGGCAGATTGATGCCATGGAGCGGTAGGTATAGCGTGAAGGATGTACTCTCATTTTCATACTACACCGGTCAAATCACCGGTCAAATACTGTTGCCGTTCTTGCTTTGGAAATTTCTCGATGGCATAGCGCAGCATGGTGCGAGGCATTGTTTTGTAATGGGTTTTCAAGAACGCTTTTTCAGTTGCCACATCCCGCTTGCCAATTTCTCGCAACATCCAGCCCACAGCTTTGTGGATCAAGTCTTCTGAATCATTTAGCAACAACTCTGACAGCTGTAGCGTATCGTCAAACTGATCGTTGCGAATAAACTGAAACGTGGACATGATTGCAATTCGTCTTTCCCAGAGATTACAGGATTGAGCTAATTGATAGAGAATTTGTCGGTCCCTTGTTTCGAGGTAAACACCCACAATTTTGTAAGCTGAGCTATCCACCAAGTCCCAATTGTTGATGTATTGAGTATGGTCCAAATATAGCTGATAAATCGTTGTTTTCTCGGCATCGTTACCTTGGCTAAATTTGTGCACCAGGAGTAACAACGCAAACAAGCGTTCTTCATGAAAAGGGGACATTAACAGTTTTTTGACGTCTGGTAGTGATGTTGCCTGATGCTTTTTCACCTGTTTTCTAAGCGCAGGAACACGAATGCCGAGAAATTGGTCACCCTCGCCATATTCACCTTTTCCTGTCTTAAAGAAGCGTTGTGAATGTTCTGCTATAACAGGATCAGCAAGGTCTCGAAGAATGTTACTAATGTCTTTTGTCGTCATATTTAATAGCTCTATCCAAGGGTTATGCTGATCTTGTGCCGACTAAAACGGGTTGGAAAAATGGTTCATCCAGCCGAGTGACTGACGTGTAGCCTGCTGCTTCCATTAGCTGCATAAGGCGGGTGGGGGTGATTGCATAGTAGCGAGAGCGCATAACGTGGGTGTTAGCGATATCAGATTGTCGATTTTCTTCAATGAAGTACATTGACACGTCATAAATATCGCCTTCAAAGTCCCATACTTGGAAGACAAAGTAGCGTTTGCCAGCATCTTCACGAACTCCATAAGGTTTGACAAGACCTTGACCTCTTTCTTCTTTGTCATAATCTCGCACGGTCAGCAGACAACCACCGCCAGTACAAGTACAGGCATACATCTGTTTAAGTGCCTTGAGGATTTCCCCATCACTGAGCAGGTGGGGAATTGAGTTATCGCAGGAAATAACAACGTCGAACCGGATTTGATGGTGATTATAGGCCTCTCGCATATCGCACACAGAGAAGCTGATATTGAGGTGACGTAATCGCGCTTCTTCTATTGCCCGTTGAATCTCTTTAGGTGAGAGATCGGAGGCTGTAACGCTATAACCTTTGGCGGCTAGACCGAGGGTTTGTGTGCCAATGCCGCAGGATACGTCTAGAATATGCTGAGCCTTTTCACCCCAATGGTCATGCATAATGGTGGATAGCTGTGTTGCTTGCGTTTCAACAGCTGTATCCCAATCTTTATAAATAATGTGATAAAAAGGCGCGAGGCGATCGTAGAAATCGTTCATTATGATGACTCACCGTTGCCTAAATTTATTAAATAACGACAGGTTTAACCGTGTACGTTGTTAGCCTACAACTGGTTGCTATACGTTTGCGCTCCTTGACAGGTTATCGTCAATTTTTACTGATACTTGAAGCATGAAACTATCGTTTCAGTCAAGCCGGTCAACCCATCTGAACCCTTGGCTAGCCGTGAATTATTCGCTGGTGTTTCCAGGGCTGGGGCAGTTATACAGCGCTTTCTGGTGGAAAGGAATCAGCTTGGTGCTAATGGCAGTTGTCATGATCGGCTATGCCACATGGTCTATTTTTGGGGCCCATGGCCAAACCATGTGGGGATTTTGGACGATAGGCTGCTTCCTCATGGTCTATAGCTTTAGTATTTTGGATGCCTATCGTGGCACTCAACCGGGGTACGCCAGCCGGATTTCAGTACCTCAGGGCAGGTCCGATCCTTGGTATGCCGTTTTTTTATCACAGCTGTTGCCTGGATTAGGCCATTTGTATCTACAGCAGGCTTTGGCTGGTGGGTTATTTCTTGGTACAGGTCTGCTGACGGCTTGGCTAGCGAATTCTATTCCCCAGTTGGTGCCTATTCCACCGCTGATTTGGGCACTGAGTTGTTATCACGTGTATGCCAGTTTTCCCCATCGAACCAGGGGTAAATCAGGTGCAAACTACCAAGCCAGCGCTGACGCGATCGCACGCCTCGTTATCGGTCTCCTGGTGATCCGACTGTGCTTAGGTTCAATACCAGGCTGGATTCAACGGGCGGTTGAGCAATGTATTGTCCCAAGTGAGTCCATGGCCCCGACCCTGCAAGTGGGCGATCGCCTTTTTGTACGGCGTGATCAAACGTATCGCCCTAACATTGGCGACATTATTGTATTTACCCCACCCGATGAGGCCCTGCTCGATCTTCCTGAGCCAGAGACAGCCGAGAATCTACTGTATGTAAAGCGCGTGATTGGCTTACCGGGTCAGCAAATAACCGTTAAAGAGGGTCGTGTTTATGTCGGCAATCGCCCGCTTACAGAAGCTTACGCTCAAGCAACATCTGCCTATGGGTGGGGACCGGAAACCGTGCCCGAAAACAGTTATTTTGTATTGGGCGATAACCGAAACAACAGTCAGGATTCCCATGTCTGGGGATATGTTCCTGAAGCCAACATTCTAGGGGCAGCCTACAAAATCTACTGGCCACCCAGTCGGGTTCAGCCATTGGGATAGATGACCGAGCAATCGCTAATTCAAAGCTGAAAAGATGGGCACCCATAGAAATTGGGGTGCCCTAAGGGCTTAAGGCACCTAAGTCGCTAACGACTAACACCCACCAACGCAGGCTGTTTCGCAGACCTAACTACAACTCGAGCATCATCATCCAGATCAAAAACAGCCGTATCGCCATCTGTGATCGTTCCTGCCAGCAGGGCTTCAGCCAGGTAATCTTCTACCAAACGAGAGATGGCTCGACGCATGGGGCGAGCACCATAGGTTTGGTCATAGCCTTCATTCACCAGGTGCTCCCTAAAGGCATCGGTGAGTTCAAAGGTAATGTTGCGTTCAGCCAGGCGTCCAGTTACCTGAGCAAGGAGGATATCGGCAATCTGAGCAACCTCCTGCTTGATCAACTGACGGAAGACGATAATCTCGTCAATACGGTTCAACAACTCAGGGCGGAAGAACTGCTTCATTTCTTCGTTAACCAAGTTACGAATATTGTTATAGCGAGACGTCATCTCATCATCGGTACTGAGCTCAAAGCCCAAACCACCGCCACCTTTCTCAATCACCTTGGAACCAATGTTCGAAGTCATGATGATCAAGGTGTTCTTGAAGCTAACTTTGCGGCCCTTCGCATCATTTAGGTGACCATCATCCAACAGCTGTAGCAAAATGTTAAAGACATCGGGATGGGCCTTTTCAATTTCATCCAGCAAAATGACGGTGTAAGGCTTACGGCGTACGGCCTCGGTTAGCTGTCCGCCTTCGTCATAGCCCACATATCCCGGAGGAGAGCCAATCAGCTTAGACACCGATTGAGGTTCCATAAATTCCGACATATCGACGCGAATCATGGCGTCTTCTGCACCAAAGACAGAAGCTGCTAACGCTTTAGCTAACTCAGTTTTACCGACACCCGTGGGACCCGAGAAAATCAGGCTAGCAATGGGGCGATTGGGGTTACGCATGCCCACACGAGAACGTCGCACCGCCTTAGCAACCGCTTCGACCGCTTCGTTCTGGCCTATTACACGTTCATGCAGCGTATCTTCCAGATGCAGAATCATGGCAGATTCTGACTCAGACAAGCGGTTAACGGGTACGCCAGTCCAGGAGGACACAATGTCGGCAATGTCTTCATTCGTGACCTCAGGATGGGGAGTGCCATTGGGCAATAACTCTGCCAATAGACCCTGTTCCTTAACCCTTAAAGCTGCCACATCATTGAAGGCCTGACTTTCCAAAAGCTCCATAATTTTGCCCTGCACCTGACGCAGCTCCGTGCGCTTCTCCCCAGCCGGAATTTTCTGTGAGTATCGCAAACGCACCCGTGAGCCGGCTTCATCAATCAAGTCGATAGCTTTATCAGGCAAGTAACGATCGTTGATGTAGCGATCTGCCAGCGTCGCTGCGGCCTCAAGGGCTTCATCTGTAATGGTCAGCCGGTGGAACTGTTCGTAACGTCCCCGAATACCGCCCAAAATTTCTAACGTATCTTCGACGGAAGGCGGTGCCACAGTCACTCGCTGAAAACGACGCTCTAGGGCTGCATCCTTCTCGATGTACTTGCGGTATTCTTCCAGGGTCGTCGCTCCAATGCACTGAAGTTCACCGCGAGCCAGGGCGGGCTTTAGCAGGTTAGCCGCATCCATGCTGCCTTCTAACGAACCGGCACCGACCAGGGTATGAATTTCATCAATCACTAGAATGATGTTTTGAGCTTCCCGTACTTCAGACATTACCTGGTTGAGACGCTCTTCAAAGTCACCCCGGAAGCGGGTACCCGAAACCAGCATTGCCAGGTCAAGACTGATAACGCGACGGTCAAATAACGCCTCAGGCACATCTTGGTTGACGATGCGCTGGGCTAAACCTTCTGCGATCGCAGTTTTACCTACACCCGGTTCACCTACTAACACGGGGTTATTCTTAGTGCGCCGACCCAGAATTTGCACCACCCGCTCAATTTCTTCAAAGCGACCGATGACTGGGTCTAGCTTTCCATTGGCGGCTAGCTCCGTTAAGTCAGTACTAAATTCAGCCAGGACACCGCTGTTGCGCTTAGAGGCCTGTTCCGGTCGCTCACCATCACGGGAACGACCACCAGCCGTCACCGCCGACACCTCGCCAATGGTGCGAATCAACTGTGTACGGACCTGAGTAGGATCTACACCTAAATTAGTCAGGACTCGATAAGCAACGCTTTCTACGTTTTGAGTCAGACTCAGCAGTAAATGCTCTGGTTCGATGTAGGGATGATCCAGCTTACGTGCCTCTTGGAAAGCCTGCTCAAAAACTTGCTTAACCTTAGGCGTAAAAGGAATTTCAGTAGGCCCGTTACCAGATCCACGACCAATAATAGACTCCACTTCAGCACGAGAGTTGGCCAGGTTGACTCCAAAATCACTGAGTACTCGAGCGGCAATGCTAGAGCCTTCCTTCACAATCCCAAGTAGTAACTGCTCGCTACCAACGAAATTGTGACCCAGGCGTCTTGCCTCTTCCTGAGCTTGCATGATCACCGCAATTGCCGCATTGGTGAAATGTTCAAACATATTTTGTGGACCTCTGCCAGGATATGGAGTCGAAACCTATAAAAGACATTAAGTAATCGGTGTTAACCAAGATTACTCCAGACATTAAGTTTTTTAACTATGTAATAAAAATATACCCATCTTCGTTGCATCTCGACAGCCTGGAGAGCCGAAGTTGAGAAAGTGGGGTAATCCGTATAGCCCTGTAGACAACAGATATGGTTTCAGTTTGCCCGAAGGATAAAGGAATTTATAGGTCTATGAATCAACGAAGACCGAATCTCCATATCTATGCAGGGTGGATAAAAAATTGATAAAGAAATCGCCCCCTCACTGATGTTTGCTCGTGGTCAGCAGGGGGGCATCCGGACGGAATCTATTTAAATTGATTATTTTCTTTCAGCTTAAAAGAAGAATTCTAGAAAGAATTTATCAAGAGGGCGAGTGGTACGGTGCAATATTCTATCAGCCGTAAAAAATAACCTAAAAAAATCAATCAAGAGGAAAAACTATCAGACCTAGCAATAAAAACTCAGGGCAAAACCGCCCAGTTATATATCCATTACACGTACACAACTTTCTACGGTCTGTTCATGTCAAATGTTTTAACAAAGTTTTAGTTTAGAAACTCAATCATGAACCGTCTTTGTGTGGCAGTCTGTCAGCTACTTTTGAGACACCCTAGATAACGCCAGCTTGATCGGCATGACAAGTTTCTAAAATTCTTTCATCTAGCTCAGATAGGGTATTGATACGAGTAAATCCATCAATACCAAATTCAGGAGCGGCACCACCGGCAGCTAGCGTCGGCTGAGTCTCAACTGCAAGAGAGTAGGGATGGCTTGTCTGCTCGTAACTGTCCACAACCATTAAGTCTAAACGGGTCGCAGAGATATCACCATGGAAACAGTCGAATGAAGAGCTAGGCATGTAAAAAGCACCAACCGTGCGATCGCCAGTTACTTCAAACACCATATAAACTGACCCAGGTTGAGCCGCTGCTGGTTGTTGACCATATAGATAAACACCGTCGACCAGGGGGGCATTAGATAAAGGACTGGCTAGAGCGCTAGCTGAGCTTAGCAAAGTAGCACCGAGGAAAACGAGAGCAGACTTGACGAATTTCGGGCAACGGGGGTGAACTGACAAATAAGCCATGGGATACGTGATTACACCTCTTATGTAACTAGTATTGATGAATTTTTGGGCTAGCTAAGTGATACCTCTAGACATGGCTGATGACGTCTAACACTGGGTCATGTGACTGACGTCACAATGAACTGTATTGCTTGTATTGCAAGACTTATACAGATCTAACGCGGTGAAAATGATCAGCTTTAACCGTAAAATCATGATTGCTTGACGCAAATGCCGTTCACATCCCACCCATGACGTCACACAATGCCCTTAGGCAACAGCTAGAGCAGCTTGATGGACGCAGCTACTCTGCTTACAAACGCCTCAAGGGCAGCTATGACTTCCCTGGGTTTAAGCTCATCCTGGCCCATATTCAGGGAGATCCCTTTGCTGCCCCCAGTCGGGTCAGCCTCTGGACCAGTCACCAACACAGTCAATGGCCACAAACCTACTGGCATGACCAAACGCGACGCATCGTGCTAGCCGATTTTCTGCATCGGCAAATTCATCAGGCCATCCCCAAAATTCAGCAACGGCGGGGCTCCGGCAAAAGCGGTCGACTGATCATTGCAGACACTAGCCAGGCTGTTTTGGCGCGCACAGCTGTGCAGGTCACTGCCGAGGGGATAGAGCTGCGCCTGGGGGTGGGTTTACCTGCCTTTGGCCGCAGAATCGCAGGTCACGCTGTCAGGGATTTGCTAATTCAAGATTTACCGCATCTTGTGGCTACGGCTCTACACTATCAGCCCCAATGGTGTCAGGCTGTGGAGCAGCATATTGCGACCGTCGAAGATGCCAATGCCCTCAGACAGCAGTTGTCGGCTCAAAACCTCGTAGCTTTTATCGCCAATGGCTCAATTTTACCCAGACGTAGCGGTGTCGATTCTCGACCTCTAGCAACAGCCATGCCGTTTAAATCGCCAGGTTCTTTAGAGACTACCCTACCAACCCCCCATGGTGGACCCGTCACAGGTCTGGGTATTCCCCAGGGGGTAACGTTAATAGTCGGTGGTGGCTACCATGGCAAATCGACAGTACTCAAAGCCATTGCCCAGGGGGCCTATAATCATATCCCTGGTGACGGTCGTGAACAGGTAGTAGCCAATACAGCCACCGTCAAGATTCGAGCAGAGGATGGTCGCAGTGTGACCGGTGTGGATATTTCGCCGTTTATTGATCGGCTGCCCCAGGGAATATCCACCCGGTCTTTTAGTACCACTAACGCTAGCGGCAGTACATCCCAAGCCGCCAATATTTTAGAGGCGATTGAAGCTGGGGTGCAGGTATTGTTGATTGATGAGGATACGGCGGCGACGAATTTGATGATTCGCGATCGCAACATGCAAACGCTCATCGCCAAGGATAAAGAACCCATCACCCCATTTATTGATAAGGTCCGACAGCTTTACACCGATCACGGTATTTCTACAGTTTTGGTCATGGGCGGCAGCGGTGACTATTTTGAAGTGGCTGACCATGTGATTGCCCTGGATAACTATGGGGCTAAGGATGTCACTGCTGAGGCTAAGGCAATTGCGGCTGAGTATCCTAGCGATCGCAAAATAGAAGGCGGTCAGAACTTTGGCACCATCACCCAACGACACATTCAGCTACCTAAATTTGACACCGATCGCAAACCGGCTAAAGTCAAAACCCAAAGTCTCACCACCCTAACCATCGGCCAAGAAAATATCGACCTACGCGGCATTGAACAACTCATAGAGCCCAATCAAACCAGAGCCATTGCCCACGCCATTCTCACCTGGCAACAGCAAAATCGTTCCCACTCATTAAAAAGTCTCTTAGACGACATCATGGACTGGGTAAACCGAGGAGACTTTGACTCACTCACTCCTTATCCCATGGCCGACCTCAGTGAATTTCGTCGCTATGAACTCGCCGCTGTCATTAATCGACTGAGAAATCTCAGGATAATTGCGGATAGATAGATTTTACCAGCTTAGTAGAAACACCCATGAACTCTCCTAAAAATGAAATAATTGAAACTTTAGTGAATCGATATTGTTATCGATAGTCAGTGAAGCCAGGTGGGCATGTTTAGCTTGAGATAGATGTGTCTTTTTATACCTCTGCCTATACTGGTCATATGCAACACCCTCAAGACCCCAACATCGAACAGCCATGCATTCGATGGTCCTGGTTTACCCTCAGCTGTATTTGCCTATTCTCTGGCTTTTTGTATCTGGCCGTTGTGGATATTACAGATCCAGTACATCTCACACAAAACCCAACAGAGCAACAACCATAGAGTCTCAATCCATATTCTTCTTATTGCAAGGGTTCACCATCACTGTCATGGTGAACCCTTTAGGAAAGCTCTAATTTCTGCTGATTTTTTAACTACTCGATAAAAGCTGCATGCTCAGCAGTTACTAATCCCTTCTGAACTTCTACTAAAACAATATTTTAAAGTTTAGGAAGATTCAGGACCAATTGACCAGCTATTTTGACGTGCTGGAGTTAGGCTTAAACCAGAGGTATCTCCAGGATTTTATTCAATTCCATACCAGCCTTCAAACAAACAGGAAATTTCTTTAGATTGGACAGTTTTTTTGGGGAATCTCTGAATCATCCGAATGAATTGGTACAAAGTCAAAATCTACATTAGCTCCAGATGTTGAAGCTCTCTCTGGATTGAGAGAAGTATCCTGAACCTTCACAAGTTGCAGTTCTAAGTTAGAGACGCCATTTTGCTCAAATTTCAGAGCTTTTGAGTCGCTATAATCTACTTCAGTACCCGATTTAAGAGCCATATAAATAGAAGAACGACTAGGAGAGTTAAAGAATGGAATAGAAGAATTAGTTTCCTTAATGGCTTCAGCAACAGCTATCAATCCAAAGTAAGACATTGCAGTAGCATGGTTCACTATTTTTTTATTCCAAAAATTGTATGCTTCACAAGCAAAACCTGAAGGATCGCTATCAAAGTGCCAAGGAATAGCAAGAACCATATCTAAAGCTGCTTTTTGTTTTAGGGCATCTGGAGTGTAAAGATTTGCCATATCTCCAACAACCGAAATATCGCCTGATAAATCGTTGTCATCTATATATTCAAGTAGCTTAATTGCTTTACTAGTGGCCCTGATTGATGGAAATAAAACTAGAGCTTTGGCTGCTCCATTAACATCTTGCAAAAAAGGGTCCGTGACATTACTTTGAACTGAATCATCATCTTTTACTAGAGAGTCGAAAGATATCTCTTGTATAACCTCTCCATGCTTCTCAAACTCATTTCTGAAATTGATGGTCAGTTCATTGGCGTAGTCATTTTCTGACGCATAAACCACTGAAGTTTTGATATAGCCATTATCTGAAAGATATTGGGATAATTTTTCTGCACCTCTCTTGCTGGCAGGATTCATGCGAAAGACGTAGTCATAGCCTTCTAAATCATCTAATATACTAATCGGCGTAATGAGTACGAGTTCATCCTTGTAGACTTTTGCTGCTTCTAGGCTAACGTTGCTTGTCCAGTGCCCCACCACAGCTAAGATATTATTGAGCTTAAGAATTTCCTCACTGATTCTTCTTCCAACTTCAGGATCGTCAGCATCATCAACAATTAACAATCTTAAACCTCCACCTCTAATTGCACATTCTTCATTTATCTTATTTTGAGCTTGTGCAAACCCACGAAGCATTTCTGCGGCCTTGCCAGGTTCCTTTCCACTAGTAGGTACTGGAACAGCTACAGTGTAGCTTTTACCGTTACATATTTCTCTATTAGCAAGTTTCTTATTTTGCGTGTGGATTTTCTCTTCAGGATTAACATTGACGGGCCCGTCAAAATCTTTGAGAAGACGATTTCCATCTAAACTTAGCCTATCTAGTAATTCCGATGAAAACTTCTGTTTGATTTCCTTATCAAGGCTTACATCTCTTAAGAAGACTGCTAAGACACCATAGACGCCCAATAACACTCCGCCAAAAACAAGCACAGTTAATTTCTTTGGATTGGAAAAGAATTTCAATCCAAAGTTCTTGATTCTTTCATTTACTGAAAAAGAACCATTTACCGTAACTTCCTTGTCCCTCTCACCCACCAGCTCAGCTCTAACAGATGATATCTCGTCAGCAATTTTAGTCTCAGTAGCTGTAGGTTCAACAGGAATGTCAGTTTCATCTAATTTGGTTCCTGATCCATCTACATTGTTTATTTTTATCTCCGTAGCTACATCTGTAGCTACTTTACTCTTAACCAGTTCAAAGTCAGTAGACTGATCTTGAATAGGTTCAATATTAAACTCTTCAAGTACCTTAAACTTTGCTCTTTCTGCATCTACAGGCATAATCCCTTTATCCTGTTGTCGTCCTTCTAAGCTTTTTCTGATTTTTTCGCTGAAAGGATAACTCTCTCCATTCTCAAGTAGATCGCGTAAGGTATCTTCATAAAGGAGAATATTCTTTCGATATTCCTCTATAGGTAAAAAAGCCTCGCTCTCAATCTTTAGAGCCTCCTGAAGGGTTAATTTAAGCTCTTCTCGAAGCTCATCTAAAGTGCGTCTTTCAACAATTCCTATTTCTCCTCCTGTTCGCAACAAGAGCTCCTCGACTTTTTGCTTGTACCGTGATTTATTAGCCTCTTTCTGTTCAGCTAGCTCTTGACGTTTCTTGTGTAGCTCCTTCACAACTTTTCTAATACCCGCAGCTATGTTCTTAAATGCCGCATCTCTGTTAGGCCATGTAGTTACAGGTTTCGCATCCTTTGGAAAAGCTTGAAGCATACCAAAAGACATATCAGTCCACTCCGCTGGCCTTAGGATAATTGGAATAACTATTGCTTCTCCTTTTTTATGCCTATTCATTGCCTCTTGAAGTTCTATCTCGTAACAATATTTCGAGGCTATAAAATCGGGACTAATCAAAAGCAAGATAATATCTGCTTTTTTCAAATTTTTATCTATATCGCCACTCCATTCGCTACCTGCTGGTATCTGACGATCATGCCAAGTACTTACAATGCCTTTCCATTTTAGAGAAGCAAGGCTAGTATCCAGCTGATCACGAAGCTCTTCATCTTTATGTGAATAAGAAATAAACAACTCAATCTTATCGTTCATGGCAGATGTACCAATGGCTACAGAGAGTTAGATAGCTACGAATTAGGGCTCAGGATTTGTACTTAAACACCCTGAATTTATGATTACATACCACTATGTACGGTTCTACTGACTTTAATATGCGTTAATTTTGCCTAGCTCTATTGACTTGAGGTGTATCCGAGCCTTTGAGGATGAATGCTTTTCTCAGATCGAGTTCTGTATCAAATGATTCAGTCTCTTTTCAAATCAGAAAACAAAAGGGACTCACTGCCAAAACCAATGAGTCCCTTTATCTAAATAGATTGTTCGACTATTACATGAACTGTAAAGCGTTAGACCGTGGCTGTTTCCTTAGTCCACTCTGTGTGGAAGGTACCTTCTTGGTCCACACGCTTGTAGGTGTGAGCACCGAAGTAATCGCGCTGAGCCTGGGTGAGGTTCTGGGGTAGCTGAGCCCGACGGTAGCTGTCGAAGTAATCTAAAGATGCACTAAAGGCAGGCACTGGCACACCATATTGGGCGGCCATGGCAACCACATCACGCCAAGCAGACTGGCGGTCTAAAATTGTCTGCTTAAACTCAGGAGCCAACAACAAGTTAGGCAGTGCAGGATTCTCAGAAAATGCATGCTTAATCTTGTTCAAGAATCTGGCGCGGATGATGCAGCCACCTTTCCAAATGCGGGCACATTCGCCTAGATCCAGGTCATAATCATAGGTCTCTGATGCCTTACGCAACAGGGCCATTCCTTGAGCATAGGAACAAATTTTAGAACAATACAACGCATCCCGAATCTTGTTGATCCACAGGGTGGTGTTATCCGTGATCGTGCCATCGGGACCGCTAATCTGGGTAGATGCGGCCACCCGCTCATCCTTAAGAGAAGACATAATCCGCGCATTGACCGCTGCTGTGATGGTGGGAATACTCACACCCATTTCCAGGGCATTCATCACTGTCCAACGACCAGTGCCTTTTTGACCAGCAGCATCTAAGATTTTTTCTACCAGAGCCGTATCACCTTCGGTTTTGGTGAAAATATCAGCCGTAATCTCAATTAAAAAGGAATCCAACTCCTCAGTTGTATTCCACTGGGCAAAGATTTCATGGAGCTGCTGATGTCCCAAACCCAAGACATTTTTCATCAGATCATAGGCTTCGGCAATTAGCTGCATGTCGCCATACTCGATGCCGTTATGCACCATCTTGACGTAGTGGCCAGCACCGCCGGGGCCAATGTAGGTGACACAGGGACCATCATCCACTTGGGCCGCAATTTTTCTGACAATGGATTCGATGGACTCATAGGCAGCACGGGTACCACCGGGCATCAAACTGGGACCATTCAGGGCTCCTTCTTCACCGCCGCTTACACCCATGCCGATAAAGCGAAAACCTGCCGCTTCCAGGGTCTTTACACGACGCTCGGTGTCTTCATATAGGGAGTTACCACCGTCGATGATCATGTCATCGGGATCAAGCAATGGCATTAATTGCTCAATCACAGCATCCACTGGCTTACCCGCCTTAACCATCAGTAAAATCTGACGAGGGCGCTCTAGCGAAGCAACGAACTCCTCCAGGGAATAGGCAGCTACAACATTTTTACCAACTGCTCGATTTGCCATAAAGGCATCGGTTTTTTCGCGCGATCGGTTGTAAACAGAAATCGGAAAACCGTTGCGTTCGACATTGAGGGCTAGATTTTCCCCCATCACCGCCAGTCCAATTACTCCAAAACTTTGTGCCATAACCTGTTTCCTAGTGTCTACGATGTAATATTGGCGCTGTCATTGGGTACCAGCGTAGACACAATTTTCTAAAACATGGACGGACTCATAGGTTTTCTTCAAACTCCATGTAATAACCCTGTATTCAAGGTTTTATTTGCTACTAAAACCCTCGGTTATTCGGGAGGTTGAGTGTGATTTACATCTTATAGTACAATTGAACTGGCTATTGGGTCTGTATATGTACTAATTTTAATTGAAATGACAGCTTTGTCACGAAGACGACCCATGGTTATCCAGGGGTACGGCATGATGTATCAGAACTTGAGCTGCCGACCTTGATATGGGGTTTTACTTAGCAGTATCTTCACAGTTAGTATCGGTTTGAGTTAGTTATTCGTTGTCAAAAGTTTTTTAGCTCCCAACTTGCGTTATGCCTACTTCTACGATGAAGCTCCTTAGCATTGATCTGGGTCGTACAGCCACGAAAACCTGTATTAAGCGAAATCAGAATGATGTGGTACTAGTTCCTTCGAATGTTGCCCATCTGACAGTAGAGCAAGCTCGACGGGGTGGCTTTGAATCGCAACCCAGCGATCCGTTGCTTGATATGTGGTTGGAATACCAGGGCAAGGGATATGCCGTTGGGCATTTGGCTGCTGACTTTGGGGCTGATCTAGGTGTGGGGCAATCTAAAGTAGATGATGCCCTGGTGAAAACGTTGGCCTGTGTAGGTTACTTTGGCCTCAAGGGCAACCTGGGCGTTGTATTGGGTTTGCCTTATCACTCCCAGGAGCAGTTTGATAGCGAAAAGTCAGAAATTATCAGTTTACTGACATCTCCCCATGTCATGGTTTATCGAGGCCAGTCCATGGAAATAAATATAGACAAGGTTTGGGTGATGCCAGAGGGGTACGGCAGTCTAATTTGGAGTGAGGCTCAAAATAAGCGCACTTCCAGTCCTGATTTCCCAAATCTATCGGTCGCCATTGTGGATATTGGCCATCAAACGACGGATTTTCTGGCCATTGATCGTTTCCGGTTTGCCCGTGGGGCGTCCCAAAGTGAATCGTTTGGGATGGCTCAGTTTTATGAGCGGGTGGCGGCGCAAATTGATGGAGCTGATAGTCAATCCCTTTCCTTAATTACGGCTGTACATAATCTCGAAGGGGAGCGTTTTTATCGTCCCAAGGGGGCTTCTCGGCCAACGGATTTGGATGAAATTCTGCCTAGCTTAAGAAAGAGCTTTGCCCGTGAGCTATCCCAACGTTTTCTAAGCTGGTTGCCAGAGCGCGCTACAGATGTGATTGTGACGGGTGGTGGCGGTGAATTTTTCTGGAGCGATCTGCGTCCTTTATTAAAAGAGGCCAGACTTAAGGGGCATTTGGCTAAGCCTTCACGACAGGCTAATGCGTTAGGCCAGTATATCTACGGTGAGGCCCAGCTAGCTAATCTAAAAGCTGCTGCTGGGTAGTTTTCTGGGTAAGTAATTTTAATTTCCAGCTAATAAAGGTTAATCGAACCTTAGATTGACGGGTAACCCCCAGCTATGCGTTATTAGGGGCAGTGTTATTTGTGCCGCTGCTCGATCATGCCTGCCAAATCTATCCGTAAGAGTGTTTCCTTTGACGATAGTGATGGGGATCGGGTTTTGCTGGATGCGATCGCAAACCACCAGTCTAAGCATGCTCAATCGTTTAGCGATCTCTGTAAGCAGGCACTCCATCAATATCTATTAAGCCGTGAACCCACGCAATCGGTAATGCTGTTTATGGAATTGCAGCATCAGATTGCCCAATTGAATGTGCGTGTAGCCACCCTCGAAGATAACAGCAGCCTTGCAGCGGCCTTTCCCCCACCAGATAGTCAGCATGGGGATCCTAACAGGGGAACTCATCATGAGATTCCGGCAGAGCAGGCCACAGTCCCAGACGAAGAAGCCGATGCGGTGACAGTGACCGATGACCCGGTACTTAATCGCTTGGGTCCTCTATTGGAGGAATTCTAAACTGGGAAATTACCGGTGTTGATTCAGAGGATAATAAACCGATCAGTCTAATTGCGTACCCACCAAAACTGGAGACATAAAATCCGACTGAGGATTAGCCACACCGGAAAATTAATAGCTTTGCAAACACAATCTTCAAAAAAAACGTAAACTAACTGCGGACACTTCATCAAATCTTGCCCATCTTTGTAAACAAGGCCAGTAGCATAAGTTCAAGGGTGTATCAAGAACTTTACATATTCGGGGGTTTAATGCTGTCTTATTGTTCCTGTAGCCAGATAGCCAGATCCGGTTTGATCTAGCCCATTAGCTCTGGTGTGAACTTAGATGGCTGATTAATAGTCCTTAATGTTTAGCGGGTTCACTAACCGACTGTAATGGAAAAACTGAATGTGACGGCAACGGGCCGCTGGTTGTCCTTGGTCTGCGCATCCTTGGGCATACTGTTGGCTCTGCCCGGGTCTGCCAGTGCTCAATCTGCTTTGACGTGGGCCAGAATAGAACTTACACGTAATCAGGTACAGCTATTTACCGATGGTCGATCTCGTAGGGCACGGGTCTCCGATGTGCTTGGCGTTGGCGACGCCTTGAGCACGGCTCGCAGGGCACGAGCAGAGTTGCGTTTTAATGATGGCTCCCTTGCCCGCATTGGCGAAAGTGCGGTGTTTCAATTTACCCCCAATACCCGTAATTTTCGGCTGTCCAACGGTACGGTCCTGCTATTAATTCCACCTGGCCAGGGGCGGACGACTATCCAAACACCTAACGCTGTCACTGGTATCCATGGATCAGCGCTGTTTGTGCGCTTTGTCCCTGACACCAACACCACGATTATTGGTGCCCTGACAAACAATCCAGAAGGTCCGATGATGGCCTTTAATGAGGATGGTTCTGCCCAACAGCCGCTCTACGCTGGAGAGATGGCGGTACTGCATGAAGATGGCAGGTTAGAGCTTTTTTCTTTTGACCTCCACGAGTTCTATGCCACCAGCGATTTAGTCACTGGCCTCCTATTGGATAACCCGGAAGCATCCACAGGTGATGAGGCCATTGATGCGGTCAGACAAGAAATTCATGAGGCCCTGGAAGAAGAGAGTTTTGAGGATGGTGACGATGTCATTCAAAATCCAGCCTTCCTTTCGGCCAATTCATCTAGCCGTATAGCGTCGTCCACAACCATACCGGACTTTTCCTTATCGCCCGCTGCTGACTTTTTACAACAGCGTAATATCAATGAGCGGTTTGATAATACGGTTAATGCTACGGTGAATCAACCGGATATAGAATCACGACGGCCTAACCCACCTGGGGTAGATCGCCCTAATCCTCAGCCCCCCGCTAGACCCAATCCACCGACAACGCCTAAACCACCCGTGGCACCTAGACCCGTTGAGCCGACCAATCCTATCGGTGGCCCGACCCCCGGTGGCCCTGGTGGCCCAACACCTGGTGGCGGCGACAAGCCTGATCTACCGATTGAGCCCCCTAACCAACCAACACCAAATATTCCTGCCCCCGTTACCCCTGAGCCTAGAGAACCGATTGCTCAGCCGAATCCAGGTGTTGAGCCGATTGCGCCAACGCCTCAAACACCGCCTGAACCGAGCGTTCCTGAACCGGCACCTTCACCACCTGTGATTGATACTCCCGTCATCGTAGGTACCCCTGAACCTACTGTCCCTGGGGTGATTCCACCTCCTGACAAACCTGCACCCCCCATTGAACCGATTGCGCCTGAAGCCGTCATACCCCCCGATAACAACGTTGAAAATATTGTGGAAAGCCCCATCGAGGTGGTCCCCCAGCCTGAGACTGAGGTCCAAATAGACCGTCTGCCAGACGCTGTCGCTGAGCCACCTGTGGAGCCACCGGCACAAACAGCGCCGGTGAACGCACCCCCAGGGACCTAACAATAGATACGCCAGATACGCCAGATACGTAAGGCATGGGCCAAGCAGAAGAGGACAGAGGAAACAACTTTCCTCTGTCCTTGTTATATTTGTCCTTGTTATATTTGAGGCGCAATCACTTTCTCAGGAAATATCTGTAGAAGAGAGTTTTGACGTTGTTCTAACGTCTCAGTATTTGACCACCAGAGAGACTCATAGAAGAAAAAGGAAACGCCAGCATAGGCGCGATCGCGCACCGCTGTCACCTGTTCTTGAATCCGCGCCATAGGCACAGGGCGGCCTCGTAAACCACTAAGTACACCCACCGCCGTTGGAATGTGACGGCGCGCATCCTGAGCAGGATCACGGTTCATTTCCCAAACGAATCGCCCTAAATCACTGCGATAAAGCTGCACAATGAGTTCTTCAATGTAGCCTCGATTCACCCAGGTATCCCAATCTTGCAAAAAGTGTTTGTAGGCAAACTCCTGGGGATTGGGAGACACTGACACAATTGCCTGGGGCTGTTGGGCCTTCACCACTTCAAAGGTGCGACCCATAAAGTCGGTAATTTTGTTAGCCCGCCAGCGAGTCCACTCTGGGTCATGGATATCTGCTGGAGGAGCCTTACCGTTGTGTTCTTGGCGATACAGGTTAACGGTATAAGGGTCATAGCCATAGACCGCCGGTAACCCAAAATGATCATCCACCTGGAAGCCATCGATGGGGTAATTAGCTGCCAACTCGCTCACCATGTCGAGCATAAACTGTTGCACTTCAGGGTGAAACGGATTGAGCCAAACTCGATTATGGGTACCTTCTGCTTTCACCGTGCTGCCGTCAGCTTTTTGAGTGAGCCAGTCTGGGTGGCTGCGTGCTAAAGCCGAATCAGCTGGAGCCATAAACCCGAATTCAAACCAGGGAATCACCCGCAACCCTAAGGGACGAGCCAAGCTGATCAGCTCCAGCAACATGTCGCGATCGCCCTGGGCAGCTTCCAGGGCTTCATTACGCTCCCCAGTATCATCCACATCCGGGTACAGACCTTGTTGATAGCCAAAGGTCCGTTTGGCCACATCGCTGGGATACAGGGTATATCCCCAATTCCACACCGTTGGATATACCGTATTAAAGTTGAGATCGGCTAGGCGCTGCAAACTGGTCTCTAGGGCATCCCGCGAAAATAACACCTGGCTATCAACATTGGTCATCCACACCCCGCGAATCTCTCTTGCGGGCAGGGGGGCATCAGCCATGGTCCCCGGTTGCACTCGATCAGGAACCAACGCAGCCACGGTCTGATCTGGGCTCGCCGCACACAACAGATTAGCGGCCATACCATAGGTGGCACTGCGGTTGGGGTAAAAACGAACCCGTTCCTGGGAGGCTCGGCCATAGGACTCAGTCGGTATCACCCCTTGGCCTAACGCTGCTGCCACACCTTCACGATTTTCGTAAGCGATGAGGGCGCTGTCACGAAATGTGGCGTCTAATAGCTGTGTGGCCTGGGATTCATAGGGTAAAGCCGCACCGGTGGTGAGAATGGATAGGGCTTGCGATCGCAAAAGTGCCCGCTGTCCATTAGCCTCATCACCCAGGGCTGCATCCAACAGTTGCTCGACCTCGGTATCCCCCTCAAACGTCAATCCCAACGACTCATTAGCGGCTGCAAACTTACCTGGAAAGGTCACCAATACTGCCGAAGCAAACGTCTGCTGCGAAATCGATTGAAACGACTGGCGTATCGCACTAGTATCTAAGATTTGGCGCTGGCCAAGGGTGGCAACACAAGGCTGTTGACGCCAGTCTGCAGCCCGCACACCCAAACCGAAACACCCAAGCCAAGCACAAATGAAAAAACTCAAAATCCCATAGCACAGGAATTTTGCTCGCAAAAAAGATCCCCAAAAAGACATTCGCCTGCTTCAGCCTCCGCTGCGCTTGGCGCGATAGCCTTTTTCAATTAGCAGTGCCACCAACTTAGGGGCATGCTCCCCTTGAATTTCAATGGTGTTATCCTTCACTGTTCCGCCAGAGCCGCACTGAGCTTTGAGGGTCTTAGCCAGCTTTGTCAGTGTCTCAGGGGCATGTTGAAACCCACTAATAATGGTTACTTTCTTGCCTTTACGCCCTTTACCACTCACCTGCACCCGCAGGTCTTGCTCTGTCGGGGGGCGGTCAGGCACTGCCCTGGCCATAGCCGGGTTTTGACCAAATTCTGAATACACAACCCGGTTTGTTGCCTGATCTGTCTTTTTACCCTTGTGTTTCGCCATCTAAGGTGCTCCTTTCTACCCAAACATTCAACCCAGCCAGACCTAGAGCATACAGCCTAGGCAACATGACTCTAAACTACCCTTCATAAGGGTTGAATCCAAAGGCCCAGGGCAAGCTTTCGCCCTAATGGCATACCCATAAGTTTGGCTCGGACAATCTAATCCCAGAAGGCTTCCCACGCATTACGCGGTTGATTCGACGTGTCTTGAGAAGTGCCATCAAAAGTAGGTACTTCTAGAGGTGCAGCCACTGACGTATCCGCCGATGGCAACACCTGGGAACGGTCAGGTACATTGATTGACGGCTGATTACCAAAGGCCCCCGTTGCGGGCTGAGCTGCTGGGAACGGATTGGCACTATTAGCACCTTGGCGTGCACCATTAAATGTTGAAAGTGACGCCGGGGGGGTGTAGCCAGTTGTCCCTGGCGGTGGAGACATGTTGGGAGTCGTGCGAATAAAGGACCGATCAAGGCCATTCAAACTACCAGGCACTACCCCCGTATCCACCTGTCCAAAGGAAAATGTTTGCGTGTCGACATTGCTCTGTTCTGTAGCTGCCGCAGCATCACTCGCAGGTAAAACAGGCAGACCTCTAGAATCTACCTCAGGGGTCTGAGCAGATGTGGTTGCAGCTGCTTGTTCCGCCTCTTGTCGAGCCAAGGCGTCAGCTAAGGCACTGGGAGCTAAAACAGTGGTGGGTTGATTAGCGTTAGGCTGTGATGTCAAAACAGATTCAGAAGGACGCTGTACCGGTATCGCCCCTGCCCCTTTGTCCGACTGAGTATTAGAGCCCCTGGCCCGAGTTCCAAGGAAACTGTATTCGTCAATGTAGCGAGTTAAACGCTCCACACCTGTCTCACTAGGTACGCCGCTAGCATTACCCAATGCCTCATTCAGCGATGCTGCAGCGCTGAGCTCACCACCAGACGTCAAGGCAGATACATCTGAATCTAGTTGGGCCAGCAGCAGTTCTATGTTGTCCAGTTCCGCAGCTACGGCCTGTTCCTCAGGAGTCAGAGACTCTAGCAACACATCACTAGAGGTGGAATCACCGGAACTACCTAGCCCCGTAGAACCAATTTGCCATGGTAACTGGCCTGGGTTTTGACGATACTCCCAGGCATATACACCTACAACTCCGGTCACTAGAATGCCAAGCCAAAGCCATGGATTTAAGAGGACCTGTAAGCGAGATGGGAAGTATCGAACAGATGGAGGTAATCGCATAAGTCAATGACCCCAATAACGATGGTAATCGTGTGGGCAGCTAAAAAATCAGCAGACAATGAACTAGGAACACAGACGCTCTAAAGAGATTTAGTACCCACCTTTATGCTGGCACGTATCAAAAAATCTTGCCTTTAGAAACGTAACGATAGCTTCAGTGGCACAAGCACAAAAGTTAGCTTGTAAAAGATTAAAGGTTAGCTTGTAAAAGATTATATGTCATGGGAAAAATTCTCCGTGAATATTACAGGGTTTATTGGGTTCACTGTGGCGCTTCTATAAAGCAGGAGTATACTAGGGCAGGAATCCATTTGGATGTTCTAGCAAGCTCCCTTCGGGACGAAAAAAGTAGTTAGCTAAATTTCTCAAGCTGATTACAAAGATGGTGAGTGGCATGTATTGGCTACTTTATTTCTCTGAACTCAACTCCGGAGTAGTGTTTTGATATGGGGTCACACAGGATGTCTTAATCGACACCGAGGAAGCCTTCATCACAATTAAATTTGCTAAAACTCCAAATATTCAAAGATTCTGTTAAGTGTTCCGGCGTTCCGACGGTCTTGTCCTGATTGTTTTAAGATTAGAGCGCGCCAGGGTTAGCATCTCTTTTATCTTCAGCAAAGCCTACAGATTATTCCATTGGCGGTTTGGTAGAACATGTAATGTCTACTTCTAGAGTCCCCAAGCTCCCACCCACAGACAATGGCGAAACTAATAGCGTTCGCTATGAAGTGAATCCGGCTATTGCCCTTAATACTTTGACCGATATCTACAAGCAGGTCCAGAAGTATCAGATACAACTAAGACAGCTAGTCAATAAAATTCATCAGGTCTATGCGGAAGGGCCCGTGGTATCTGGCTGGTTGGCCTCGGAAGCCAGCTTAAATGCGGCAGTTAAATACTCAAATCGTTCTGAGCATGCTCAAACCTGCTATGCAAGGGATCACGCTAGCCCATCCCGCTCCTTAGAGGCCATGGATGTTGCTTTGTTTCGCCATGGCGATGCGGATGATTTGATGAACTATCTGTCAGCCTTAGAAAGTGCCATGCTAGAAAATGGCGCAGTGGCTAACGCAAACACATGTTTGGCTGCAGAATCTCCCTCTAATTCATTGGCTAACGGTAACCTTAGCCAGTATTATCTATGTCGGCTGAACAGTAGCGGGCAAATTCAAACAGAACAATGCCCACCCGATCAAGTGCCGGTGTTGAGTATGGCCATTGCTCGCTATCGACGGCTCAACCAGTTGATCAAGCAGAAGCAGGCCATTGAAGCAAAATTGCAGGCCATTGTGGAGCTTTTAGGGGATATACAAATGGTATTGGCAGATTAATACCAATGTCGTGTAGGGGTGTTCCATGGAACACCCCTACACGACGTTTGAAAATCACCACCCCCAGGTATTAGCTTCGCCCTTAAAAGGGCCCACAATATCTGAGGTAATCCAACCGCCGTAAAAATCCCCAGCCTGGGCTTGAACTTGCTCGTTATCGACGTAGCAAGCGTCCATGGCACTTGGGTAAAAGGCCACGTAGTTAGCAATTGACTTGAATCGCTCCGTAGGGGTGGGATAGTACCAAGCCACCCGCTCCGCTATTTGTTCACCAACGGTGAGCGAGTAATAGTGGGCGCGTCCTTTCCATTCACAAAACGAGGTGCCAGATGCCCCGGTCAAATATTCCATGGCAATATCACCAGGAGGAATATAGTAGACCGGTGGGTGACTAGTTTCTAAGACTCGTTTTGTCTGATTACTTTCAGCAATTACCTGATCGTTAAAGACAATTTTAATGTGCTTGGGGCTATCCACTAATGCGGGCGGACGTGGATAGTCCCAAACAGACTCCTGGCCTGGACCAGGTGGAATACGTCGAGAAAGCATCTGTATGTAGAGTCTCCTATTCGCCTGTCCAGCGTCGAATTTCGGCTTGGGCCTGGTCGTAATTTTCAGTGCCCTCGGGGATCAGCTCCGCAGCCTCAATGGCACTAAAAAAGAGGCCTTGGTCAGCACGGGTCTGGGCAATGGCCAACATTTTGCCTGTCCAGTCGCCAATCAACCTTTGGGCATCGGCGTACTCAACCGACAGCTCTTCTGGGATTTCCTGAAGCTTCAAAATGCCGTTTTGATACGTGCTTGCCTGACCTATGCGTGGAATAGATTGGGCTTCGCGAATCAGGGCGCGGGCATCCGCTCGTTTTTCCCATAGGCTAAGGCGTTCCTGAGCCTCTTGATAAATATCGGCAGGCTCACTGGGAATCAGCTTTGCTGCGTCAATGGCAGCCTGGAGTTCAGCCTCAGCAGCACGACCTTCAGCCAGGTCGAGGATAACCTGACTCCAGCGTTGGATGTCAGCCTGGGCCTCAGCATAGTTGGGATCGCCTGGACGAATTTGGCGGGCGGTTGCGATCGCACTTGCAAACCGAGATGCCTGACTTGGGCGCAGTGACCGACGTGCCTCTTCCAAAATTGCAGCCGTATCAGCACCATTGTCAGACCCATCACCTGTCGTATTGCCAGCCGCAGGTACAGTATTGGGCGCAGCCGCCGTCGGCGTCTCAGTCTCTGCCGTATCATCGGGCTCATCCGCTGTATCATCGGCATCTGGGTCGTCTACCTCTGGCCCAGTATCCCCTGCCTCCGCATCGGTGGTCGCCTCTGGGTCGTCAGGGTTTTCAGGATCTGGGTCGTCAGACGTTTCGGCCTCTGGGTCCGCTGTAGCCTCCGCATCAGGAGTGTCAGCAGCAACATCGGATCCATCAGGAACCTCAGTGCCATCAGGGATACCCACTGAAGGATCGGCATCCGGATCATCCAGCACCGTTCCGTCCGGATCATCAGCCCCCTCCGGATCCATACCGATGCGAGCCAACCATTCCGGCGGCACGCGCTCTTGCAGCGTACTTTGCACCAACGGCTGATCACGAAATAGCACCGCCGTCAATAGCAACAGAGCCCCCAGCACACCTAACGCACCCAGGCAGCCTCCCGTGCGGTTCTTAGCAGGTGGATCCTCTGGCAGATTATCCACCGTTGTGCTGCCATAGATATCGCCCTCATCATCGGTGTCGGTATCCAGCGAAAACGGCTCCCGTGGTGGCTCCTCCGGTAGTTCGTCTTCCAGTACAAACTCCGGTACAGGCTCTGGGATTAGATCGCCATCGTCACCGGCATCTGGATTGTCGGGAACAAGCCCCGCATCCATGGCTCCAGCATCCATGGCTGACGTTTCAGGAATCAAAGGCGGTTCTTCCGGCATGTATTCTGGTGTGTCTATTGGTGTGCTCGCATCCTCTGTAAATTCATCTGTAAATTCATCTGTGAATTCATCGTTTGCGATCGCATTCGGAGCATCCACCATCGCCGCCAACCCTGCTGCTCCAGCAACAGCCGTAGACTCCACTGACTGAGCCGCCATTGTTTCCCGTTGATGCCAAAGCAACTGAAACTTTTGTTCTTCAGGGAGTATCACCACCGGATTTTGAATGGGCCGCCAATGATGCTCACACAGCTCAGGAATCCGTTCTACCAAATAGCGCTCCAGGTGACTGAGGGTGGCACAACCGTCGTAGCGCAGGCCCTCTAATAGGGCTGCCGTAAATAACCCATGGCGCACCGCCAATGTCTCGTGGGAAAACTCGTTGGGCTGACAGGACAAAATTAAGGGAATCCGAGCCTTTTGAGCCAACTTAGCCACCTGTTCACCAATGGCTTGACCCGCTAGCGCACTCTGACTACGGTTCATATCCAGCACCATCATGATGTTGTCAGTTGGTGCTTGTTTGAGATATTGCACCACATCCTGTAGCGCAATCCCAGTTTGTTTCACCTGGGCCGGATCACCATCCACAGGCATTAAATAGTCTTTGTTATCAGCTTGAGCCCCATAGCCACTGAAATAAAACCAAAGGGTGTCATCCTGTTGCACCCGGCCCTGGCAAATGGTCTCTAACCAATCATGAATAGCCACCCGGTCAGGGACAACCGCTTCCTGTTCCGTCGAGGTGGACAAATCACTCAGCAAAATGCAGTTTTCCGGCGCAAAACCAGCATCTTCAATTAGATATCTGCGAATACCCACCGCATCATTTTGAGCTTGCATCAGCGGCTGAAACCCCTGATACTGATTGATTCCAATAATAATTGCCCAGCAATTCGACATCAGAGACCACCAAATACAGATTGGACGTTGAAGGGAACAGAAGCTTTCAGCGCCATATATTACTGCAAGTTGAGCCGTTTGCGTTGGGATCCGGCATCAACTTATAGATCAATCACTGAGTGACTTCCTTATCCAGTCAAAATTGTGGCCTGCACAGCTTTGCTATTCTTGTTCATTCAAGCTACAAAAGTGGGAAAGTTTGACGATAGTCTTACTTAGCTGTCATATCGGAGTAAACCCTTGAGTTTTCCCGAAACCGCAATTCTGTACATGAACGCAGTTTATATTACAGTTCTACCCGGACGGCATTACTCCTAGCATTTGTTAATCTACATGTCTACGACATCCCTCTACCGACCCTATTCCAGACGGCGACGCCAGCGCACCCTAGCGCAACACCTCAGCGCCTCATGCGCCCCCCTTGGGTTAGCGGTCTTACTGGGGACCTCTGGAGCTTTGTGGCTAACCGAAGCTTTGATCATGCCTAAGGCATCCTATGCCTATACGTCTCGGTTAAATTTATTTTTGACGTTGGAAGACGGTGAACCTTACAGCAGTCTGGTAACGCGGGCCAATATGGCAGCTCGGGCAGGCGCACAGCGTAGTTTTGACCAAGATTTGCTAATCACGGAAGTGATGATTAGTGTGACTGCGGAAAATAGCGACGGTATTGCCGTGCCTATTTTGAACCTACGGGTCAGCCGTCAGGAGTGGGGTCAGCAGCCGATGACTGAATATTGGGCGACATATTTTCGGGGGGCTCAGACGTTACTTGAGTCTTCGTCGGGATCGTCGTTTTAGGGAATTTTTGAGACCAGCCTGCTAATGACTAGGGATATCCCAGGGCAGGTACAAGACCAGCCTGCTAATGACTAGGGATATCCCAGGGCAGGTACAAGACCAGCCCCTACAACGCCCCTAAATTTCCTCACTAGAAACTAGCCCCTGCGCACAACTTTGGTCTATTATCAATAGGTTGTCTAATTTTCCAACAGGTCCATGGCGGTTCCTAAGAAGAAACGCTCCAAGTCTAAGCGCAACATGCACCGCGCTGTTTGGAAGCGTAAAGCAGAATTACAGGCTCAGCGGGCTTTGAGCCTTGGCAAGTCGGTATTGACTAATCGGTCCAATAGTTTTGAGTATCCTCAAGATGATGAGGATGAGGACGACGACGAGTAGGGTTACGGACGTCTTTTGGATAAAAGCAGCGGGTGGGGTTCTGAGGGGCTTCACCCGTTGTTTTTTTGCACATTACGGCAAGCCTTGTCAGGTGATACAAACATTATTCATGCAACATAAGGCTTTGGATTATTTATTTTTGTATCCTCGCTAGCCGCTGGGCTTTTTGTTGGACGCTTGCTGGGCTTTGGCTGGAATACGGCCCTACTGATGGGAGCTGCCCCCCATACATTGTTGGGATATCCAATTGTGAATCGGCTGGGGGTAATGAGTAATGAAGCCATTACCGTTACCATTGGTGCCACCATTTTTACCGCTATTCTGGGGCTTTTACTCCTGGCAATTTCTGTTTCTATCCATGCCGGAGAGTTCTCTCTATCAAAGAGAAAGTTGAATTTGTTGGCAGTGTTTTATTTATCCCATTCTTTTTTGTTCATGTTGGTCTTTTAGTTGATTTGCCAGTTTTTATCTCATCGCTCACATCATCCCTAGGTATTACCTTCGCGATCGTGAGTGGTGTGGTCATCAGTAAGTTTCTGGGAACCTATCTGGCTAAGCTGATGTACCGGTATAGCTGGCATGAGATATTAACCATGTGGTCATTGTGCTTGCCCCATGTGGCGGCACCATTCGTTACCCATGATGAACTGAAAGCGGTCGATCGCATCAAGACCATTGCCCACGATAATGTTACCCAAACTCTGCTCCGGCTTGCAGACAACTTCGATTTGGTTATTCTGCGTTCCATGCGACGTCGGACCGCAGGGGGACTGATGGTAAGTGATGTCACGACTCAATTAATCCGAGAACTGACCTGTTCTATTGTGTTGTTTGGTGAGCCCCATATGTAACACCACACTTTTTGCCTGAACAGTTTAAAATGCAATACCACAATGGCTTTAGAACTCTAACCTAGAGTAGGCCCTGGCCCAACACACATCGTTTGAGGATCGGTCTGAATACAAGCAATTAAGTCAGTACTTGTGCGATCGCACCCAGCAATTCCTGAGCCCGAATCGGTTTAGTCAAGTAGCCATCGATCCCTTGTGCTATTAACCGCTCTTGGGTTTCTGAGATCGCATGGGCTGTAACCATCAAAACAGGCACCTGTATCTGTTGTTTCTGACAGTACTTAAATATCTCTTGAGCAGCCTCTTCCCCTCCCATGATAGGCATTTCAAGATCCATTAGCACCAGATCAAAAGAATGTTCTAAAAACTGTTTACATGCCTCTTTTCCGTTGTTAGTCAAGCTTACAATACAGCCATTTTTCTGCAACAGGTGTTCCAAAAGCTTCTGGTTAATGGGATTATCCTCTGCCACCAAAACACGAATTGAACGACGCAGCCGCAACCGCACATCCTTGAGAGGATTGTCGGGCAATACCTGAATTGCAGCAGCCTGAATAATTGGGCACGTCAAGGTAAACGAAAAAATTGAGCCCTCTCCCAACTCACTTTTCAGGTGTAGTTTCGACTTCATAAGCTCCAACAGCCGTGATGAAATCGCCAACCCTAAGCCGGTGCCGCCATGTTCTTGCCGATTATGGTTACTAGCCTGGACGAACGGTGAGAATATGTCTTGCTGCTGATCGTTGGCAATGCCAATACCCGTATCTGACACACAAATTTTGACAGTTACAACATCAGAGGCCATGTGCTGTAAACTACAGCGCAGATTAATCAACCCATAGCGAGGTGTAAATTTAACCGCATTGCTGCATAAATTCAGCAAAATTTGGGAGAGCCTATTCTTATCGATTAAAAGCCTTTCTGGAATGGACGGGTCAACGTCAATTGAAAATTGCAGCTGTTTTTGAAAAATCTCATCCTGCAAAACCTCTTCGATGATTGTGCAAAGATTGCTCAATGATGTTGGGGTCGGTTTGAGTGTTAATTTGTTAGCCTCAATTTTTGAGAAATCCAGAACATCGCTGATAATAGCCTGCAAAATTTGTGCAGAGGTATTGGCCGTATCCACATACTGCTGCTGCTCTAGCGACAGTTGGGTATCGGACAGCAGGTCCAATGCCCCGATGATGCCGTGGAGCGGCGTGCGAATATCATGGCTAATCATGGCTAAAAACTGGGATTTTGCCTGATTCGCCTCCAGCGCCTGAAAATGAGCCTCTTCTAGAACACAGGTATAGTGGGTAATCTTCTCAGAAAATAACCGGGCTTCTAGCAAGTACATCACTTGCGATGCCAGTGTTTTGAGGCCATCAATTTGATGCTGGTTCAATTTTCTAGGAACAAAATCGATCACGCATAGGGAGCCGAGGTTATGGCCCCGAGGTGTAACCAGCGGAATACCTGCATAAAAGCGAATTTTTGGATTGCCCAATACTAAGGGGTTGTCCTTAACCCGCTCATCAGCCGTGGCGTCCTCAACGATGAATGGAACTTTGCCCAGAACTGTATATCCACAGAATGCTTGTTGCCTGGGCGTTTGATTAATATCAAGACCGCAAACAGATTTAAACCACTGACGATGCTTATCAACCAGGCTGATTAAGCTTACAGGGGTTTGACAAATATAGCCAGCCAGACGAGTCAGTTGATCAAAGGAGGCTTCAGAAGGGGTATCTAAAATCCTGTAATAACTTAGGTCCGCTAGGCGGTCAGCATCGTTTTTGGGAATAGGAGCGGCCGGCATATTAAAATCAGGCAGCATCTCTGAGATCTACCGCCTGTAAAGTCTAATATCAGAATTAATAATTTTATTATAGCTGGCTGAATTCCGTCATTTTTGCGATCGCATTTTTTGAAACCGCTCCTTTTCATAAGCTTCGACGCCTTACCTAGGCTTTCATAAAGATTCCAGCCAGAATTGATAAGTTTATTGCCAAAATCTGTTTTTTCCCCGGATATATCTAAATGCACGGAACTTTCAGGTCTCAGCATCAGGTTAAGGGATGATTAAACCCAATCAATGGATATGTCCAGCCATCAGTGTATCGGTGAAGAGATGGAACCATCGGATTACTGGTGGAAACACTCAAACGACGAAAACCGGCTTACTCCGATGCAGCGGCACGTCCTAAAGAAATACATCCCTAAAAAATAGTAAGGACTTAATGAAGCATTAGTAAAAAGCATGAAGCCCATCTAAAAAGCTTCAGTCTTTAGCGTGATGTTCATCTTTTCTTGATCTCTGTTTGTGACAGTCAATCCCATTGTTGTATTAGAGAGCGTGACTGCTACAGACGTAACAGCTAAAAACTTTGTTGTCTAAAAACATTTCTTTTAACAGGGTGACAACGTTAACTCTCGTTTAATTCCCCTGTCAAAAACTGTTCAGCCAATGAAATCAGCTTAGGCAAGTTACCTTTAGATTAATCAATCAAGGATTAGCTGTACTCTGGGTAAAAGTTTAGGCATATTCTTGAGAGATTTAGCTTGCCAAGGAATCCCTCGATCTCCAATAACAATTAATCCAATATTTTTTTGCGTGCGTAAGCTTAACAAGAATTTGGAAAACATGTTAATGCCTGAGCTGTTGAGAAATAACACATCCCTCAGATCCAGCGTTATGGCAGCGGGTTGAGTCGCTGCTATCTTCAGCAACAGGTGCATAATCGGTGTATATTCCGCATATCCCCTGAGCACCAACTGTCCCCTGAATTTTACGGTCGCTGTGTCAGCGTTATAAGTAATGGAGTAATGATCACCGGACAGTTCTTGATTAAGCATAGTCATCATTTCAAGCAGATTACTTGGCTTTGCCCCCAGTCAGGCACAGGTATAAATGGTGTCCTGAACTAAGTGTGTCAACACCACTGGGCAGATAAATCCCGCAACCCACATTCCGCATTTTGAAGTGGCATAGTCGGCTATCAATATCAGCCTGTCTCAAATACACCCAGACAATATAAAACCCAGACAATATAAATTGTGAATACAGGCAAATCAGCCATATTAATTCAACCACATCAATAGTTTGATTGACCTACCACTGATATCCTATTTAACGTCGTAACATTTTTTCACCAAGCAGATATGGCAGCGACTACCCGGATGCTTCTCTCTCACAATTGCACACTTCCTGATGGCCAAGTATCTAGCCTTAGTCGTGACGACTTTGCCAGTGTATTCATTAAAGGGCTTCAGGTGCATACTGATATTACATGCAGCCTAATTGACAACCCCCATTGGATGGTGGAAGTTCTTTTTGATGCAGAGCAAACGTCTCCCACTGAGGTGGCCACACTCTGTGCTCAGAGTCTTAGCTCTCAACGTTTGGCGGACCCGGCAAAAAGCATTGACAGTTTCACGGTGATGTTACTAGGCGGTGTCAAAACCACACCTGCCATGGGTACTTCGCCTACATCATTGCAAACCGGTGAGTGGGGTGTGGATGTGGTAGAGACAACATCGCCTGAGCAATTTTTAGCGGGTCTCAATTGGGAAACGGTGATTGCTAGCAAGCCGTCTGAACAAATTTTCAAGGTTACCTGTGTAGTTGAATAGCTCCACTATGGCAGGTGATACGCTCCTACCTTTGTCGCGAAATCTGCTCAGGCTAGCTGGCTCTCAACTAACTATTCACCATCAGCGGAGAATACCGACAACGGGGGCCTTGATCATTATTAGCAACCACCGAAGTTTGCTGGATGTGCCGTTGTTGATGACGGCTGTGGGACGTCCAGTGAGGTTTGCCTGTCATCATTTTATGGGACAGACCCAGGGCATCAAGCAAGTGATAAATGCCTTGGGATGTTTTCCCTTAGCTCCTCCGGGGCAACATCCCAAGGCACTTTTCCAAAAGGCGATGCCGTTATTGCAGGCCGGTGAGGTTGTGGGTCTCTTTCCTGAAGGAGCCCGACCGATGATTCAACCCCTACTAACTCGGCAAGTGGGACCTTTCCATAGAGGATTTGCTCATCTGGCTCTACAGTCTTCTATGGAGCGTTTGGCAATTATACCGGTTGCGATCGCACCTACCAAGGAAATCATTACCCCCATTGCTCCATTTAAATTATTCCAATGGTTAGCTCCCTCTGAACCCTTATTCCATCGACCTGGATAGCACCCTGCCATTTATTATCGGCAGGTCCACGTGATTATTGGACAACCTCTATGGATAACCGCTAAACATAGAGCGAGCTATCGAAATAGTCGTTCAAATACTGAAGTTAAAAGGTTGACCCAAACTTGCCATACAGAAATTGCGACGTTGCTACAGAACAGTTCAATGTTGTCTACTGGTGAGTAAACTTACCTATCAAAACAACAACTTAGCTGTGGAATTGTAGTGTGATGTTGCACTGACTGACTAATCTCTGTAGCAAGATTAATTGATTGAGTTCTATAGCTTTAACCTTAGGTTTAGGCTGATGCTGTTTTGCCAGCAATAAAAGACTTACTTAAAGCAGCTCACAACAATTATGCCTCTGTGAAAAAATAGTCTCACCCAAACTTGCAAACCCAGGTTATTCCAGAGGCTTACATATTCTGCGGAGAGATGTATAGCAAACTGCTGAATGCATATTTCCAAAAGAGAGGCTGTGCCAAGCTATATATTACAACTTACAACTGTGAACTTTCATCTCATCAGTCCCAACCTATTGGTGAAGGGATCTATATTGTGGGTGGAGCGAAAGTTCCCCTGACAGATTAAATCAAAAAGGCCTGTAAAGGCTGAGGAGGTTAACATAGCTGAATCACAAGAATCTGTCTCGTCAAATCAAAAGCAGCACTCAATTGTGTTATCAATATTTTCTCTAATAAGCTAATGGGAGCACTGTTGTTGCTATTTAACCGATTTCAACACATCTCTAAGTTAAGCGCATGGTATGAGAGAAATGGTTTTGATAACTGTTTGGGTGTTGTTTTTGTTTAAATTCGCCAAATGGCTATTGCTGGTGTTACCGAGCCTTAGTCTCCACCCAGCTTTATGGGGGATTCGCCTCGAAGATAAGGTTCGCACCTAGCAGTGACAGGATTGTTCCATTTGAGCCACCATAACAAAGCTAAGCCCAGAGCCCATGGGCTCCGACTCCCAGGACAACTGCAATGCTAACCATTGAAGCAACTCTTTCCATGGCCGATTCAGTTGGTTAGCCGGTAGCCTATCAAAGGTCTATTAATAGCTCTATCGAAAGTATTCATAGAAGTATCACAACAAAGACATACTTCTATGTTTTGAATAGAGATGCAACAAGTTAATGGAGATATCTAAATATCTATTTCGGTAGCCTATTATACAATTCTGTGGAGCCATCATATCAATTCCATGCATCTATTTTAAAAGTCTCTATGCGGTCCGTCAGTGAGAAATAGGTAGATGTCTTAGGTGCTTGATAAATATAGGTATTCTGAGTAACAAGTTTCTAGTGTCTACCTCTGAGTTTCTAAAAAAATCTCCGGGTTAACATCTGTTCATAAGAACAATAGACAAGCGCTCATATTCAAAAAAATATTTAGTCATTTAAACAATGTACAGTCTTGAAACCTTTACAAATGCCGATGTTTCCCATTGCGCTGTTGCTCTTCGCAACCTAGAGTACGAGTCACAGAATATGGAAGATGCTGCCAATCGCATTGTGCGTTATATTTACGACAGTTTTCTTGACTCACGCACTGGCGATCAGGAATTGGCCCTTGTTCGCTTCTTTAAAACTCACCCTTTTAGAGAACTGAATCCACAACTCCAGAGAGAAGCGCAATCAATCGCCCAAGAACGATATGTTCCTCCTTCGACAAAATGTCTGACATTAATGGCCACAGCAGGTGATGAGCCTCAATGGAATTCTCGATACAAATCTAACGGTCATCAGGCTATTCCTCTGATAGACGAAGATTTTGTACGACAGGCACCAATGGTTTTTCAACTGATCCAGCAGTTTGGATTAAAAGTCAGTACAGTAGTTGATACCAATTCTTCCTTAATTACCAAAAGTCCCCATAAAGCATTTAATGTTTTTTATGTACCAACTGCTCTAAATAGTCCCTATATTCCTGCGCAGAAAAAGTTTGTTGTCCCCTATCGGGTAAAATCAGTTCTGGGATTTGGCGGTATGTTGCCATCTAATGAGCTGTTTGCAGTTATTCTGTTTAGTAAGACTTTTGTGCCTGATCAAACTGCCAATCGGTTTAAGTTTATCTCAGCCTATATTCGTGTAGCTGTTGAATCATTCAATCGCAGCAACATTTTTGCGTCGGAAGCTCTAAAAGACTAGTCTCTAACAGGAAATTGAGCACTGTCAACAAACATTGCCTGATTTAGAGCTCATGAGTAACCATTATCAGGCAACTTATCGTTATCCTGCCCCTGCTCAATAACACAAACGCATGCTATCCAATGGCTAGGTGTTAGTTCAGTGCTGCTCAGTGCCCTAGGGCTCTCTGTGCAAAAGTCGAATCACGCGGCAAGGATTACCCACAGCTACACTATTGGCCGGAATGTTTTTAGTAACAACACTACCTGCACCAATACTGCTGTTATCTCCAATAGTGACACCGGGGCAAATAATTGCTCCACCACCAAGCCACACATTATTGCCAATGGTAATAGGCGCAGCCATCTCTACACCCGTCATCCGCACTGCCGGATCAGTCGGATGATAGGCTGTATAAATCTGTACGTTCGGAGCCATTAAGACATCATCACCAATGGTCACCCAATTACAATCGAGAATAGTGCAGTTGAAATTGATGTAAAGATTTTTGCCAGCCCGAATATGGTGGCCATAGTCACAGTAAAAAGGTGGATTTATTTCAAACCCAGGTCCAAGATCACTAAAAGGTGATTGAATGATTTTCTGGCGCTCCCTCAAATTATCAGGAGGGGTCATGTTTAATACATGCAAAAGACCCTGTGTCTTATGTCGCATAGATACCAACTCTGGATCGGTCGACAGATAGGGCTCATTTGCTAACATCTTTTCCCATTCTGTTTTACCCATAATTTACGAATTAATTTAAAATCTCAGACTGCGGATGACATAAAAAGAACACATCACTAATCATTACCCACGATTCACTGCCCTAACGCAAATTTTGAATTTGATGCGTTACTAGTAATCATGATTTGTAGAAGTTAAATTTTCTTTATTTAGCGTACGCTTCCCACTCTCCTGACGCTACCCAAACCGCCCCTACAGGTGGTTTATCCATTAAATATATCCAAGCTTCACCAATAGGCTGACCAGCTAAATTAAAAACCATTGTCCGTTGACGTGTATATTCTTCCTCAATATCATCAATGCTCATATTCTGATACTCATCGGGATTATAACCTTCTAAATAGTCCAGTCTTGCCATGGCGGTTGCATCTAGGGTCAATAAATACCCTTTAACCCAACCATCTCCCATTGTCATAGTTGGGTAGCCTAGATGCGGTAAGTCGTAGAGCAGACCCTGCACCTGGGCAGGCTGAGATTGCTTTAAATAAGCGGCGCAATATTGCTGATAATAGATGCCTTCCGGCTTGAGCGTACCGTAAACAAAAACATCAATGGTTCCCATCTGGAAAATCTACCTTTAACAGCACAGTAGCCGTATACATTGAGTCCAAGGAGTGGTACTGCCTCTTCCATGAGTTCTCCAATCATTATTAAGTAACGTATGGATTGAGGAAAGAGATACTATTTCTCACGTCACTCAAACATACACCGCTACAACAGGAAACGTGCTGCCGATGGTAAATCCTTCGACAGCACGTTTCCTATTATTCAGAGAGCGTGTGGGGCTCTATCTAGTCTTAACTGCCTTTTTAGACAGGCTATAAGTACCGCCACGGCCACGATACCAGTCACCATCACGAGCACCTGCCGACAGGATATTCGAAACGCGGCTACGTGCCTTTAAGTACTGAGGCTTTGGCATATCCTCTTCAAAAATACTCAACATCACATCGGTAATCTTAAAGCTATCCTTAGGCTTAGTCTTTAAGACATCAGTCACAACATCAGGCAACCGTTGCTGGCGATACTTCTCAAGTACATACCGTTGCCACCGCGCTGATCGACCATCTGCCTTTTTGGTTGGAGCAGATTTTTTCACAGTGCTTGTTTGCCGTGCTTTGGTGGGCTTTGGTTCATCAGCGGCAATCTTTGATTTTGTCACCCTGGCGAGCTTCGCAGCCACAGTCTCTTCAGCAGCTTCGGCTTTAGTAGATGCAATGGCTTCTTTAATAACAGGAGCTACCACGGCAGCAAGTTGACCGTTATCGGCTGATGAGTCAAACATTGCAATGACTGTCTGTAAGCCTTTACGTTGCTCCTGAATTTCAGCAAGTTGTTGCATTAATGCAGCTTCTTGCGAAGACAAAAGGGACTCAGCTTCTACAAGCTGAGGAAGCACAGTTACTGACATGTTACGTTTCCTCTATGGGGTCTAAAGTTCAAAGATGAAGTCAATTGACGTCTTAATGTGTGACTTTGGAGAGTAATCAAGCATACCGCAATCTCAGCACTTCAAAACACTAATCACCAAAATACTGACAGATTAAAGTTTTCCCTGATCTCTCTTTTTCTCTACAAACAGTTGAATCTCGAAGGCGAATAAATTTCAATGCTTTTTTAACCACAGATTGCTTTTCGTAAGTAGGTTAGGGCTTCTATCCTACTTCTTATTCTCTACAGCCATTTGACTTTTGGCAATATTTTAGATGCTAAACCTATATAAAATGTGTAGCTTCCTCCAACGACAATAGATCAAAATCAGTGAGATCGAGGCCAGTAAAAACCTCATAATCCGCTTCAGTGAGCAGCTTTTCCCATAATTTTCTTTGATCGACAATTGATTGACAAATGAGAAGTAGTTCATGCGAACTAATTGGCTAGATAAATCCTCGAAAGGGTGATACTTACTTTTTAGTTGCTATCCTAGCGTTTCTTCAAATCTCTGAGATTCTTCAATAATCTAATTCACCGAGATGGTGTGCTTATGAAAGCCTCTGCAGATGGTTGCTTGACGGCATATTTAGGTCAAAGGTAAGAATAGCTTCATCAAAGTTTCTGATGGGCTTTAATGTTTCTCATTTAAGAGCGCAAACCTGGTAATAGCAGCCCCTTAATAAGCAATCTGTTCAAATATGCTTGAGTAACCATAGATAGATATAGACACTCAAGCCATCTACGTGGGCTTTTTAGCAAAATGTGAGTTAAGTGTCTATGGTCTCTCAAAAATCACCTCAAACTCTGCCACTCCCAACGTTGCGCCAATCTCCCTATGGCCTGGTATCGTCATATTCGAGTCCCCTGGTGAGTGATGCGTTTGATTGCTTTGAAATCTCCAAGAATTTAGATGCCTGATCAGGTGTCTTCTAGGTGAACTTGGGATCACTAGTTGCTGTTCACTTAAATGATTTTCTAAAGACCGGAGACTCTAATTGCAGGTAGTTCGATAACCAATACACGCACAGATAAAATGGCCCCGTATCCAATAGGGCTGCTACCAGTTTAAATACATAGCCATAACCAATAAACAGCAGTAGCTGAGTCCAAAGATCCTGGGTCGGATCAATTGGCAAGACACCAGCAAAAAAATGAGTAATCAGCACCACCGCCGCCGTATCCACCAACTGACTGATCAATGTGGAGCCATTGTTTCGTAACCACAAATATTTTCCCTGGGTTAACTCTTTCCAAAAATGAAACAGCTGCACATCCACAAACTGAGCCGTTAGGTATGCGATCATTGAGGCTGTTACTGTGCCAAAGGTAAGATTCCGAATCTCGAAGAAAATGGGAAGACGTTCAGCTGCATCCTTTACCAATTCCCCTGTGGTGGGATCAACTGCTTCAAACCCTGGTAAAACCCCCCCCAGCCAAACAATAAATACAACCCATAGGTTAAGCAACAGTCCTACCCAAACTACCTGATTGGCCCGATTACGACCATATAGTTCAGAAATTAGGTCAGTACATAAAAATGTAAGCGGATAGGGTAGTGCTCCTACGGCCACAGTAATGGCAAAATCATTCCAAGTGAAAATGTTGACAAACCGGCTAATTCCAAGAATATTCAGCATTCCCAAGGTGCCAAGGAATAAGCCTGATAAGACTAGAAAGACTACAGCACGCCGCTCCTGAATGTAGTCGGGTACTAAATTAGAAGTAACTTTAGAGATCGGATCGTTGATGCTGACTGACATAGATAGATAGATAGGAAACGAGGCCAAAGCTAAGTAACAGGAATAAAGGCTAACCAGCCGAGCAATTAATGTAGATTTTGGTTGTAAGGCATTCTTATGTTTAGAAGGTATCGTGCATGTAAATCCAGAAGATTATTACTTGAAAGATAATCTGAATCTTGACTTGACTCTCATCCTAAACCCTTCTCTCTAGGAGATGAGTACCCTCAACCATTTATCCCATCTATAGAATTAATCCAATCTTGCCTAGATTCAACGAAGGTTCCCATTGCGCATACCTTAAAACAGAATTGCGGCGGTGAACGCATTGGCATCATCCACTCCCGTCATATACGTATCTACTTGAAACGTATCTACTTAAAATTTGCCGGATGGAATCATGATTTGGATCGGCAACAACCTCCATTTATATAGCTGATAAGCCAATTTTTAGCCTTTAGCTCACCGATACGTATCATTTCTGATAACGCCTACATTCAACGACTACTTGCCAAACCACTCAAAACTTTTTTGCTCGATGCAGTTCCAATTCCATCCAGATGGTCACCAGACGACTAGAATTGATTATGCAATTCTGCAAGGTTGCCGAAAGTGGGCATCCGCAGATGTATCTAACGGAAAACATTTATTAGGAAGGGGAAACCAAACGTGGAGTCTCGATACAATCCAGCAGACATCGAGAAAAAATGGCAGCAGCATTGGGTAGAGCAGGGGCTAGATAAGACACCTGCGAACCCAGGGCAGAAAAAATTCTATGCCCTATCCATGTTCCCCTATCCTTCTGGCAACCTGCACATGGGGCATGTGCGTAACTACACGATTACGGATGTCATTGCTCGTGTGCGTCGCATGCAGGGCTATAACGTGCTTCATCCCATGGGTTGGGATGCGTTTGGTCTACCCGCAGAAAACGCGGCTATTGACCGTGGCATTCCTCCGGCCAAATGGACGTATCAGAATATTGGCCAAATGCGAGAGCAGCTTAAAGAGTTGGGTCTTTCCTATGACTGGGAACGGGAAGTGGCTACTTGCTCGCCAGACTATTACCGCTGGACCCAGTGGATCTTCTTGCAGTTTTACGAAGCGGGCTTGGCTTACCAAAAGGAAGCCGCTGTTAACTGGGACCCCATCGACCAGACTGTATTGGCAAATGAACAGGTTGATAGTGAAGGCCGATCCTGGCGCTCGGGTGCAAAGGTGGAGCGTAAGTTGTTGCGTCAGTGGTTCCTCAAAATTACGGACTACGCTGACCAGTTGTTGAGCGATCTCGATCAGCTTGATGGCTGGCCCGAACGAGTCAAGCTTATGCAGGCCAACTGGATTGGTAAGTCCACTGGAGCCCACGTGGTATTTACCACTGAGGACGGTGACGATATCAAAATTTACACCACTCGCCCAGATACGCTTTGGGGTGCATCCTTTATGGTGCTGTCTCCGGAGCATCCGCTGGTGGAAAAACTCACTACAGTTGACCAGACAGATGCCATTAAGGCCTACCAAGATACGGCAGCAGGCATGAGTGAGATGGATCGCACTGCTGAAAACCGTGAGAAAACTGGCGTGTGGACTGGAAGCTATGCCATCAATCCAGTTAACCACCAGAAAATTCCCATTTGGATTGCTGACTATGTGTTGATGGATTATGGTACTGGTGCAATTATGGCAGTGCCTGCCCATGACCAGCGAGACTTTGAGTTTGCTCGTAAGTTTGATTTACCGATCCATGTGGTGGTGCAACCCGAGGGAGAAGCCTTGGAGTCGAACTCCATGGAGGAAGCCTATTCCCACGATGGCGTGATGGTTAACTCGGGTCCTCTGGACGGGATTCCTGCGGGTAAAGGGGAAGGCCAGAGTGTTCCTGCCGCAATTAAGTGGTTAGAGGATAACAATAAGGGGGAAGGCACAGCCAACTATCGTCTGCGAGACTGGTTGATTTCTCGCCAGCGCTATTGGGGTGTGCCCATCCCCATGATCTACTGCGATAGTTGCGGCACGGTGCCCGTACCTGCCGATCAGCTCCCCGTGGTCTTGCCTGAGGATGTGGAATTTAGTGCTCGCGGTGGTTCACCGTTAGCTAAGATGACCGACTGGATTAATTGCCAGTGCCCCAGCTGTGGCGCAGATGCCAAGCGAGAAACGGACACGATGGATACGTTTATCGATTCGTCCTGGTATTTCTTGCGCTATGCCGATGCCAAGAATGAAGAGTTGCCCTTTGCAAAAAACAAGGCGAATGACTGGCTCGCAGTAGATCAATATGTGGGCGGTATTGAGCATGCCATTTTGCACCTGTTGTATTCCCGGTTCTTTACCAAGGTGTTGCGAGATCGCAACCTCGTCTCCATTGACGAACCCTTCCAGCGACTGTTGACCCAGGGTATGGTGCAGGCCATCACCTACAAAAACCCCACCACTGGTAAGTACATCGCCCCTGGCGACATCGCCGATCTAAACGAGCCCAAAGATCCTGAAACCGACGACCCACTGCAGGTGTTCTACGAAAAAATGTCCAAGTCGAAGTATAACGGCGTGGAACCCCGTGTGGTGCTCGGCAAGTATGGGGCCGACACCGCCCGCATGTTTATCCTCTTTAAAGCACCACCTGAGAAAGATTTGGAATGGGATGATGCCGATGTGGAAGGTCAGTTCCGTTTTTTGAATCGAGTATGGCTGTTGGTAAACGGCTTTGCAGAGACCCATGGCAGCAAAAGACGGATTACCAATGTGGATCAAAGCAGTCTCAACAAGGCTGACAAAGACTTGCGGCGGGCTATTCATACGGCTATTAAGGAAGTCTCAGAAGATGTTGAGGAAGGCTACCAGTTCAACACAGCCGTGTCTGAGCTGATGAAGCTGAGCAACGCTCTCAAAGATGCCAAACAACAAGACAGTGATGTCTATGCTGAGGGTGTGCAAACCTTAGTACTTCTTTTGGCCCCCTTTGCGCCCCACATTGCCGAAGAGCTGTGGCAAAAGTTGGGCTTTAGCGAGTCGGTTCACCGCCAAAGCTGGCCTACCTTTGAGGAAAGTGCCTTGGTAGCCGATGAGATTACCCTAGTGATCCAAATTAAGGGTAAAACCCGAGGCACCATTGCCGTTCCTGCCAGTGCTAGCAAGGATGAGCTAGAGCAGTATGCCCGCGCATCGGACATTGCCCAAAAACATCTTGCAGGCAAGGAGATTAAAAAGGTAATTGTGGTGCCAGGTAAATTGGTGAACTTCGTGGCTGTTTAAGCCCTTGCAGTTAAACGGTTTCATCGAGGGATGTTACAAGGAATAGCTGAAAGTAGCTGTGATTAGGTGAATGTAACCATCTATGGTTATGATAGGAGTTGCGATCGCAATATTCTGCACCTTTGGAGCATTTCCACCATGGCCACCGACTACATCCCCGATGAAGCCGCTCTCGACAATCTCATTACCAGTAAGCCTCTAGTTGTCATAGACTTCACAGCCTCTTGGTGTGGTCCATGTAAACTCGTTGGCCCATTAATGGATCAGCTTGCAGAAGAGTACGGTGAGAAAATTACAGTTGCCAAACTTGATATTGATGCCAATAAGCCCGTTGCTAAGCGATTTGGCATCAAAAGTATTCCCGCCGTTCTATTCTTCAAACAAGGGGAACAGATAGACACCGTCATCGGAGCCAAGCCCTACAGCGAGTTTAGTGCAACCCTAGAAAAGCATCTATAAAGGAGTTTGCCAGTTAGCAGCTAGGCAAACTTTGCCGTTGCTGATTTAGAAATGCACCCAGCACAGCTACGTGAGTGAATATGCCCACTAGGCAAGGCTTTAAGTAGCGTCGTCAGCATTGGCATCCCATTGTCTGTTCTCGAACTCAACATTTCAGCCGTTTTATCAAGAAAACTTCAGCTATATTGCGTAAACACCCCTTAATTTATCCGACTAAACTAAGGACATATAAATACAACAAGCAAGTTTGCAGTTAATCTTATCGATTTTTTGCTTGACACTTGGCTGGTTTGTGTTCCCTTTTTTAATCCTCTGACACGTTTGTGTCATCTATATTCCCAATGAGCCGATTAGCTCATTGGGATTTTTTTAGGGATAGCGTTTGCTGTAAATTAGAAATTCTGAGCAAGGAATAGCCATTGGCGGTTCGTTTATTCCAACTGGCTAATAAAATCCTTAAATACACTGACAGCAACCAAACCAGGATGTATTTTTTTTAGCATACCCACCAATTGGCCCTCACCCATTGAGGCTGTGACCCCTCCCCCTAGATAACGTGTATAACGCACTTAAGCTGGGTAGACTATGGGATGTCACATTTCCTAACCTCTGTAATGAAAATTACGAATATCGCTCGTTGATGTCCAACAGCTATTTCCGTAACCCTACCTAGTTATTTGTTCAACTTTATCGATTTTTTAACAAACACAGAGAGTATCTAAGAAAATACATCCACCCTGCTTTTTGTGGCATTGCTGCTCACGCGTAGATCTACTATATGACTACACTTACCCTGAAAAAGTCCATGCGGCCCGATCTCCTAAGTGAACTATTTCCACTCTTTAATGCCGCAAATCCTGAAACCTTAACGGGTCTTTTATCTGCATCCACCGAACTTACGTATCCAGCCGGTCGCACTGTCCTCATGGAAGACTCCTGGGGTAATGCTATCTACCTGATTGTGGCTGGCTGGATTAAAGTACGCCATGACACCGGTGGCGATTACGTTACATTAGCCGTTTTAGGTAAAGGCGATTTCTTTGGGGAAATGGCCATCCTGGATGAGTCCCCCCGCTCCACGGACGTCGTCGCTCTGTCGCCGGTTAAGTTACTAAGCATTCCAGCTCAGCACTTCATCGACACCCTTTTTCAAGATCATCACCTGCATCATCGCATGCTACAGATGATGGTACAGCGACTACGCCATACCAATAGTCATTTTCAGCGGCGACGCAAGCCCATGGCGGTAAAGCTAGCCCATACCCTTGTCGCCCTAGCCGAAGCCTATGGCGACAAGACAAACGCTGCTCCAGAAATTTTCAACCTGACGATTGATGATCTAGCCGCCATTGCCAATATTCCTAAAGATGACGCAACCAAGATTATGGAAAAGCTGCATGAAAAGGATTGGGTTGTCATCAGTGATAATGGCCAGACACTTCAGTTAAAAGGGTTTAATCATCTGACTCAGCTGGCACAGAAGTAGTTATAGGGTATCAACTCACATCAGGACAGCTCCCAACAAAATAGCCATCAGGGGTCAGGAGTCAGGAGGGTACTGGCTTCTGATTTCTGATTTCTGAGCCCTAACTAACCAAGATCTCCCAGCTCAAATTGATGCCCCCTGATGCATCAGTCTGATTACAAATTATTGCGACATATTGAAAAAAATCTTGCCCCACGGAGGTGTTCTTAAAGTTAGGCAGATACTTAAGATGCCGTGCCACACAGTGAAGCTTCATGGGTACTCAACTGCCTCCGTCTATTACCCCTCGTCAAATGAATCTGCTCCGCATCGTGCTAGCACTGGCATGGGCTGATGGCAACTTAGCCAAAGAAGAGGCTGATGTCATGCTCACTAACTTTAGTCAGGTTTTTGCCAATACACCTGAAGCTCAAGAGGCCGTTAAACAGGAACTCCAAGGTTATTTAGTACAGGATATTCCCCTAGAAGAGGTAGTCCCCAACATCACAACTCAGGCAGAAAAGGAATTTGTCCTACGCCTGGGCTATGAGGTGATCAGTGCTAGTGCTCGAACACCAGATGAAGATCTGATCAACCAAGACGAACAAGCCACCTATGAAAAGTTAGTAGACTTGCTAGGGCTGCCGAGTGGCACCGTTCAGCGGATTGAGCAATCAGCCCAAATAGCCCTTGGTCAAAATCAAGCCCAGGGTAGTAATGTGGTTGATCTGCTAACGTACCAGCTGCGAGAACATTTGAAGGGCTAAACCTCAACATCCATGGCTAAGCACTCATCGTTAACATACGTTGAATAGGCACCAACGCTTTTTTCTGAATGTCCGCAGGCAGCGTAATTTCAGGGGTGCGATTTTTCATCGCTAAGTAGAGCTTTTCCAAGGTATTTAGACGCATGTGGGGGCACTCGTTGCACTGGCAATTAGCATCGGGTGGGGCAGGGATAAATAACTTATGAGGCACCTGCTTTTCCATCTGGTGGATAATGCCAGCCTCTGTGACCACAATAAACTGCTCAATCTCGCTGCTTTCTACATACTTGAGCAGAGCCGTGGTTGAACCAATATAGTGGGCGTGGTGCAAAATGGCCTCTTCACACTCAGGGTGAGCCACAATTTCGGCATTGGGATATTCCATTTTGAGCTGCAGCATTTTCTTCTCTGAAAAGGTCTCGTGCACAATGCAGCTGCCTTGCCATAACACTAGATCGCGTCCAGTTTGAGCTGCAACGTAGCGCCCTAGGTTACGGTCAGGCGCAAAAATAATTGGCTGCTCCGGTGGAATCTGGTTCACAAGTTTTACGGCATTTGAGCTGGTACAAATAATGTCGCTCATGGCCTTAATTTCAGCGGTGCAATTAATGTAGGACACCACAATATGATCAGGGTGGGCGGCCTTAAATTTGGAAAACTCTGTCGGCGGACAGCTATCCGCCAGTGAACAACCTGCATCTAAATCTGGCAACAGCACTAACTTGTCAGGGTTCAATATTTTGGCCGTCTCCGCCATAAAGTGCACCCCAGCAAACACAATCACCTCGGCATCAGTGGCCGCCGCTTTCTGAGATAGCCCCAGCGAATCCCCAATATAGTCAGCAATATCTTGGATGTCAGGCTCTTGGTAGTAATGGGCCAACACAATGGCATTGAGTTCTTTTTTCAAGTCTTCAATGGCCCTAAACAGATCCTTAGGTAACGTGGCCGATGCTGATGCGATTGTGAACATAGAGATAAACTCGTGCCTAGTTTTAGTTTGATTTTAATTGCAACGTGACTTAATTATAGTTATTTTAACCATAAATGTCAGCAGGGTCTTTTGTATGTCTTAATTAAATAGCCCTCAATAGGTAGTTGGTTTCAAGATAGAGCAATTGTTTTATAGGGAGCAGAGATCAGGAGTTAGTAGGGATCAGGTGTCAGTCGAGGCCAGAGAACAGTGCCTCACTGACTACTGCCCCCCGCATAACCCAGAAGATGTCCCAGCTTAAGTGTGCATTCCCTAATTTTTCAAAACCACATCAAACTGCTGGCATATGGATGTCACAGCCTCTACCCACCCTTGGGGGGCCGGTGATGGCGCAATTTCCCAACTACGATTTCCTAGTTGAGGATGGGGTCCTTGAACCCCTGGCAGCACAATTGGATGGTCCACGTGCTCTAACATATCTAAGTCATTCGGGCTATTACCTAAGCCAATGGTGACGATGGTTTCCTCAGGTGGCAAGATACTTTGGTAAAGTGCTACCAAACGCTTCACAGCATTCCCTTTACCAGCTTCAGGTCCAATCAAATGGGAAAATCGGTCACCAACCACGACCTTGAACCCCATGGATTCAACCGCCTCAACGATTTGTCCTGCGGTCAGGGCTTTAGGGGTGATAAAGGGCTCACTGAATTCGCGTGCCTTAGCCTCTTGCGCATCGTTAGCCGAAAGCCCCGTATACTTCTGCAATCGGGTAATCGTCATATCGCCAAATCCCAGTAAGGAATGACGTAACTCATTCGCAATTACCCGTAAACCAGCTCTCGCTTGGACATAGGGACAGCCCAACTCCACTACATAATAGTCTGCCTCCTGTTCTCCTGGCGGTTCAGGGAAGGGATTATGATTAACTTCAACAAAAATACCACTGCCATTCTCCGTCACAAATGGATCCGTCAGCCCCACATCTTTACGGAGCGTAGAGACCTCAGCTCGCGTTTTGCTGGTGACCGGTACCACCGGGATCTTTAATGACTTTAATTGCTGGATAATAGGTACGGTCGCAGCGTAATCATAGGTCTCGCTGTTGAGTAGTGTGCCGTCGAGGTCGGTAAAAATAATCAGCTGGGTCATCGGAATTAAAAGCACCTTGGACCAATCAGAACATGTTTAGATTAAACAATGATTTATGACGCCGATAGAGGCAAATAAAGCTGGCGCGATCTCAAATCCCACAACCATCGCTATCATCGGCGATGTCCATGACCAATGGAACGATGCAGATGCCCATGCTTTGCAAGCTTTGAACGTAGACCTGGCCCTGTTTGTCGGTGACTTTGGCAATGAAGCGATCGACATTGTCCGCCAGATAGCCGCTGTCTCAGTGCCTAAGGCTGTCATTCTGGGTAATCACGACGCCTGGTACACAGCCAGTCGGCAAAACCGCAAAAAAAGTCCTTATGATCACACCAAAGAGGACCGTGTCCAACAGCAGCTAGACGCTTTGGGTGGCTCCCATGTCGGCTTTGGCAAATTGGAGGTGCCCCAATGCAATCTGACTGTAGTCGGTGCACGTCCATTTAGCTGGGGCGGTGCGAACTGGCGTTACAAACGGTTTTATCGAGAACGATACAACATTTCAAGTTTTGCCGACTCAACGGCTAAAATCTGTGCATCAGTAGATGCAGCACGACAAGACACGCTCATCTTTTTGGGGCACAACGGTCCAGCCGGTTTTGGCAGCCAGGCTCATAATATCTGTGGCCGAGATTGGAAACGTAGCGGCGGTGACTATGGCGATCCGGATTTTGCAGATGCGATCGCCCATGCACAGCAATCTAACCGGCATGTAGCCCTGGTTACCTTTGGCCATATGCACCACGAACTCAGGCATGATAAAACCCGACTGCGAGAGCGTCTAGTAGTAGACGACTACGGCACGGTGTATATCAACGGAGCCCAGGTGCCTCGGGTGATTGAAATCAACAGTGGCCGGCATCGCAGCTTTACTCTGGTGACACTGCAACACGGTATTGTCCAGACGGTCCGTTTGGTTTGGGTCAATAACATAGACACCATCGTATCTGAAGAATATCTCTATGGCTCTACATCAAAAACTACCCCCCCTCTAGACTTAGTGATGAATTTGGGCTAGCATGGCTAGCTGATGCTTCTGGCGCTTGTCAGCAAGCTATCTTACCTGGAGAGGTGGCAGAGTGGTCGATTGCGCTCGACTTGAAATCGAGTGAGCCGCAAGGTTCCGAGGGTTCGAATCCCTCCCTCTCCGTTAGTTATTTCAGGCATTACAGCGTTGTTTGAGTTGCTATCTGACCTGTCAGATAGGGCAGCTTTTTATGGCAAAAATGCTGTATTTAACGCAAAAATTAGATCAAAATTAGATCAGGATTTCAGGGTGTTTATTGTGCCAGTTAGAGTGTGACACTCTGATCTATCAAGTATGAAAATATTGCTTGATCCGGGGTGGATCTAATAGTTGATCCACCTTCTAACCCTCTATTTCAAGGAGTTTTGAGTGGTTTTGATCCACCTGGTGTGTGTAAGGGGGAAGCGTGGAGTTTGAGAGAGTGGATCAGCTGATTAAGGATGCTAACCGCCAGTTGAATCGGGTGGTTATTATGCGTCGCGATCGCAAGCTGACGATCCGAGCTTCGTTCCCCAAGAAGCCAGGCAAGGGGCGAGGTAACCGACAACAGACTATTGCCCTGGGTGTCTATGCCAACCCTGATGGGGTAAAGGTGGCTTTTGCACGGGCACAGAAGGCAGAAAGTGAACTTAACTTGGAGCGTTGGAACTGGTCTGAGTGAGAAAGTGGCGGCGACGGCAGTGCTCAATCAGCGGTTGCCATTGCCCGTAAGTTTGCCAAGCAGAAACAGGCCAGTATTAAAGCTAGTTCCTACCGGGGCAACTACCAGTTTCCATTGGAGTCATTGCCAGACAAACCATTAACAGAAGATATGCTCCGGGCGCATATCCTGGACCGTAGTGAGCCAGGTAGCTGGACCCGCAAGAATGATGTGATGGTGTTCAGTGCCCTGTGCAAGTTTGCGGGCCTGTCTATTAATCTGAGTGACTTGGGCAAGGGATACAGCCCTAAGCCAGTAAGGTCGAGTGATTTGCCCTCTGATGAAGAGATTGTTCAGATCTGGGAGTCGCTGCAGGGGTCTGGGTGGGAGTGGGTGTATGGAATGGTTGCCACCTATGGCCTACGTCCCCATGAGGCTTTTGCCATTGTGAATCATAAGGGGATTGCTACGGAGACTGGCAAGATTACGATCCAGGATAATTCTAAGACGGGCCGTCGAGATGTGTGGCCACTGCCGGATGTATGGCGTCATCAGTTCAATCTGAAGACTATTGTTATGCCGAATATCCGATTTGAGGGTAGGGATAACCAACAGTTGGGACAGCGGATGAGTGCCAATCTACGCAAGAAGATTCCTCATACTCCCTATGCGTTGCGTCATGCTTGGGCGATACGGTCAGCAGTGCTGGGAGTGCCGGATAGTATTGCGGCTCGGTGGATGGGACATAGTGTCGCGGTTCATGCGGAGACGTATCATGCTGCGATTAATCAGCTGCAGCATGAGGCGATTTGGCGACGGGCTAATCAGGTGAGTAATTTAAATCAGTCCTGATTGGGGAAGGAGCATTCAACGGTAATTTTGAGATTGCGCTCGGCACTGCCTTTGGTGACGTAGGGGACACCGCCTTCGCCAGCGACTTTGATGCCAATTCTAGGGTGACTTTGTCTACGTTTGTCTACGTTGGTGGTGGCCATGCTTTTGAAGGCGTTGAAGGCGTTGAAGGTGTGGGCGGTGTAGGTGCGGATGGTGTCCTGCATGGTCTGGAAGTTGCGGATGGCCTGATCGCCAGAACCTCTGGGAATGCGGGTAGGGCCTTCAGATGTGGTAGGGGGAGCGTTGACAGTTTCGCGGACTTCGATGTAGATACGGTGCCTTCTTCGAGTTGAATGGGGCTAACTGAGGTGTGGCATACAAAGAAGAGTAAAAATAAGACTAAGGCGGGTGCTGTTGTATGAGCAGCTAGGTACTATGCTGGCACTATATCTAATCATTAGCAGCCCTCTATGAGCCGCGATGCACTGATCGTCGGGATTAATAATTATCAATATCTGCCTAAACTTAAGGCTTCAGTTTCAAATGCTGAGGCAATTGCGCAGCGTTTAGAACAAGATGGGGAATTTAATGTACTGCGAGTACCAGAGAGAAATGGTCAGGCAAATATCAATAAGCCCGTAGTATCAGCGACCCATATGGTCCCACAATCACATCTCGAGAATATCTTACAGCAACTATTTCGTCCTGAGCTTTCACAGGCACCAGAAACAGCGTTGTTCTATTTTTCTGGTCATGGACTTCCAGATAAAGATGGATTTGATAAGGGGTACTTAGCAGCGAGTGATACCAATCCAACAAATCCTCGGACTGGCCTGTCGTTAAGATGGTTACAGTGGTTATTATCGGAAAGCAAGGTAAAGCAGCAAGTCATTTGGTTGGATTGCAGTCACAGTGGCTCTCTAATTATCAATGTTGGTGCTGCGAATCCTGGAAATAGTGAGAGTCGAGATCGATGTTTTGTCGCGTCGTCTCGGGATTTTGAAACTTCCTGGGAAGATCTACCAAGTGAGTACAGCGTGCTGACCAAAGCATTGTTGGAGGGGTTAAATCCTTCTCGGTTGCCAGGACGGTGGATTGACACCTTTGCCCTGGTGGACTATGTGAACCAAGCATTGAAGGGGGAGTTGCAAACGCCGGTCTGTACCAACTTTGGTGAAGCAATTAATTTAACCCGTACCTGGGAATTACCAGATCAGGCATTAGAAGCAGAGCTAATCGAAGAAATTCAAGCTCAGCAAAAGGTAGACATATTCAACAAGAAACCTCTCAGCAATAATCGCATTGCCCAAAGCTTTAGAAATGATGAGGTCCAAGGTAGAGATCTCCTTGGTATTGAATCTGAGGTCAATGCTTTGGCAGAAGTATTGGCTATGAGAGCCCTTAATCCGCCATTGACCGTCGGAGTTTTAGGAGGATGGGGTAGCGGCAAGTCGTTTGTGATGCACTTAATGCGTCAACAACTAAAGGCCATCTACCAAAAGTCTGTTTCTGCTGAACGTGCCTGGGGGCTAAAGGATAACAATACTCTTGGTGAAGAGTGCCCCTATGTAGGGCATCTCTATCAAATTTATTTCAACTCCTGGACCTATGCCAAGGCAGATTTATGGTCTAGCTTGATGCAAACTATCTTTTACGAACTCAATTATCAACTCACGCTTGAAAAGCACCTCAGAGATACTTTCGCTATCCACTTCGCTGTCACTGCATTACTAGATAGGTTAGCCTCTAACACCAAGCAAAGACCTGCAATCAACAATAACCAAGTCAAAACGTTCATCAAGACATTGATAGATCGCCGTAAAGAAGCAGAAGCATTATTGCAAATTCTTGAGCCCAAATTCTGGCAGGACTACTCTGAGCAATATCGACAGAAGATAGCTCAGAAGAAAAATACGTCTGAGTTACTTCAATCTGAAAATCCTGAAACACTCATACCCTCAGTCTGGAAAGATTTTAGATGGAATGACTTTAAAGAAAAAATAGACGACCATATCGCACCCGGTACCACAGATCAGTGGCAATCTTTGCCTATCCAGGTACTTGTTGATATATGGGCACGCGCACAGAAATATGCTCTTGGCAAACTTCGAGATGGAGGTAAGGTTTGGAGTGTTATCAACAGTGACTTGACGGCAAATGAACGCGACAATCTTATTCAAGCGGAGCAGTCTCTTGGTGAGCTAGGGCTACTGATTTGGCAGGAAAGAATTTCTAATTCCAGAACTCAAGGAGTAGTTTGGAAAGAACTTAGCAATCTTCGTAAGCATGATCAACAGGAACTAGCTGCTATTGAGGAAAGCTTACGGGCTACTGAAACCGACTTAGAGAGTCAAAAAAGAATTGCTGAACTGGTAGCTCAGAAAAAGCTAGAGCGCCAGAAAACAACCATTATCTGGCAGCCGGTCTTGAACCTGTCATATCGGTTATTAGGTATCGATCCAGACCAAATCGATAACTGGCAATCATCGCTGAAAAAGCTACGCCATTCTCCGAGAGCCTACATTGCGCTTGCGAGTCTGATATGCCTAATGATTGTAGGTGCATCGCCTAGTTGGTCAGAACGAATGACCGCACTCCAAAATACTATTCAGGCATACTTCAATGTCAGTCGGATTTGGTTAAGCGAGAAGTACACTGCTTATTGGCCAGTCTCATTACCAATCACAGGAATATTGCTGCAGAAAATCTGGGAAACTGCCAAGCAATATCTCAATGAAGTGAAACAAGCTCAAGCTCAGCTCGATAATCAGTATCAAAGTTGGCTACAAGAGGCCCAAGAAAAATCCAATATTGCAGAGTTATCTCAAGGTGTTGAAGTTCTAAGACTCCAAGTTGAACAAAAACGCCGTCAAGTAGGGTTAATAGCTAATCAGTCTTCCTTACTCGACTTTGTTAATAATCGAATTCAAGATAATGACTATGGTCAACGCCTCGGTCTAATTCACCAAATTAGTCGTGATCTTGATGGGTTATCCCAACGCCTTTATAAAAAGCCAGACAAGGTAGCTCAACCTTCGCCACTTGAAAGTTGGGAACATCTGCGAGAACTTTTTCCTAGAGGACCTGCTCGCGTTATCCTCTACATTGATGATCTTGATCGTTGCCCACCTGATCGAGTTGTGGACGTTCTAGAAGCTGTTCAACTCCTTATCAAGACCCCTTTGTTTGTTGTCGTATTGGCTATCGACGACCGATACATTTCCCGTGCTTTAGAGAATACTTACAAAGGTGTTCTTAAACGCCAGGCTAGTCCTTCAGGCATAGACTATCTAGAGAAAATTATTCAAATTCCCTATCGAACACGTTCTATTAATGGAAATGTCATCGGCACTTATCTTGAAAGTCATCTTGAAATCGAAGAGGACAATGCTGAACTTTCAGGAAAAAGTGTCCAAAGTGAATTAATAACGAATTCGGATTCAGTTTCACAATCAGCAATGGATTTGATAGATACTGAAGTGCCAATAGTAAGTAACATTGAGGAAACTTCCCAAGCAGAGGCTTTACAACCTGCTCCAGAGGTTGAACCGCCTCCCCCTCAAGTCGCCAAATTTACCCAAGCTGAATTCCAAACGCTTAAAGATATCTGCACAAAAGTTGATCTATCGCCCAGAACAGCAAAGCGATTGATCAATATCTACAAAATCCTCAAAATTCTTTGGTTCCGCTCAAAGCGTGATGAACAACCAAATGCTGAACAAATTAAGAAAGCGGTGTTGGCAATGCTTGTTCTTTCGGGACGCTATCCCACCTTTATGCGGGAAATAGTGGCAGCAATTTCCTGTCACTATGAAGAACATCGTGAAGATAAGCCTGAACATTCCACTTCAAAGTCTCTGAATGAATGTTTTGAAGAACCTCTCAAACACCTGGAGCGAATTGAAGACCCCTACCTCAAGCGTGAACAGCAAAAATTCTTTCGTGACGTTAAGAGTATTATTACCCCTCTGGAGCTGACTCTGCGGGACATTGGTGAAGAAAATTTCAACCTAGTGTTGTCTTTTTGTTTCGTTGGTGATATCGGTTATGACCCCGAAGATTATAGAAAGGAAGACGACGGTTCTGCAGAAATCAAGGATTGAGAAGGGGCTCAGTCACTTTCAAGTCAGCTAGACAACTCAATATAAGGCCGCTGATCCGGCGGCAGAAAAATGATCTTCTCCAGCTCCACCGGATTCACCTGCCAGTGCTCACCATTCTTCCGATAATGCACACTCCAGGCCAGGTCATACTTCAGCTTATGAATTCGAGCATGTTCCGCCTTTTTAATCTCAGCCGTAATTCGAGTACGACTTGTATTCAACAAATCCGCCGCCTGCTGAGGAGACGTCCACGGCGCTACCGGCAACCCCAATGCCCGTAGATACCTTTCCAGAAGTGCCACACGGGCAACCAACGCCTCAAAATCCTTACGCTGCATGGTGAGCCTCCCTATATCTAACAGGCAGTACAAATATGTCTTGGTGTAGATGCAGGATTGGAGAAAGCATAGATTCAATCACTGTCATGCCTCCCCTTTTCAATATGTGGAGCCCTGGCATACAGACTCTCTCGCTGGGTGGGCGTCAGTCGTGACTGTTGTTGCTCGAACTCCTCTAGATTCTCCGCACTAAGGTTGAGCAGCCGTATAATTTCCCCCTGCTCCAGGTCCTCAGTTTCCACCGCAGGCAAAGGCAGGTAATAGCCCGGTTTTCCGGCATACTCGCCCCCCTGCAATTTGGACCGTTTAATAATGTGGTGACGGTGCATCTCGCTCAGCAACTTCCGGGCCGTCGGTGGTGCTATCCCCAAATGGTTGGCCACCTCCAATGAATGGAAACGAACACCCGGATTCTGTATTAGAAATGCTTTCACCCGCTCCCTGGCTGACCCCTCGATAGCTGGCGTATTGGGACTATCGCTGAGTAAATTCCCATCCTTATCGCAAGCCCCCTGATTCTCGAAAGAGAGATCGTCTGGATGCAGCAATAGAAGATTAAACTCTAGAGGAAATTTTCTAGACTTCACCCGGCTCAGCACTCGTAGATCCGCATTACCTTCCTTGGGTCTGGAGAGAATAAACACCTCTGATGCAGCTGCCCCGATGGCATAGCTACCAGCAATCTTCTCCAGGTCATCAGCCCGTTCACTTTTGTTGGTATGCACGATGATAATAGGTGTCACCCGCAGCTCAGAGGCCAGCTTCTTGAACTCATAGATCAATCGTCCATACTCCGGATCTTTGTAGCTAATCCCTGAGTTCATCTGCACACTGGTGAGGGAATCTAGAACCACCACATCAATGTTGAGTTCTTCGATGGTGCGTTTTAGCCGGTTCATCTGGGCTGGCACAAACGTGCGAATAATCCAGACGTTATCTAGCTCAGATAGGCCCCGCAGTTCCCAGCGCTCCTGGGTGTTGCTTTCAGACTCATCTGTTTGGATAAAGAGAATGTTCCGCCGTTTAGGTATCTGATAGCCACCCCACTCAGTTCCTGTCGCCAGGGCATACACCAGGTCATTGAGCAGGAGAGTTTTGCCTAAGCCACCCTGGCTACCAAACAAAATAGCCACATTGGCAGGCAGAAACTCTTCTATCAAAAACTCATTGCAGCCCGTATCTAGCTGGGCAAACTGGCCAGCCGATAGCACCCAATCTTCCCCTGAGACTTCTGCATCCAGGGTGACGGCTAACTCCTTGAGTGCCTTTACCTGGTACCCAGAGGCACGGGACAACTCCTGCATGACTCGCCACTGTTCTGAAGGACTTTCTAGCTCAAGGTACTTTCTGAGTTCTGCCTTGACTTCCTCAAAGCTGGGAGAGCAAGGCTTAGGGGATGCAGTCATTTGGGATGAGTTGGGTTGCGATCGCAACTCCCCTCCATCTCCCACCTGACCAAACGGCGATACCCACCCATCTTTCTTCGCCAGGTACCCCAGCGTACCCAGGCCAATACCATCAGCTTTACCCTTAATGTGTCGCCAAACATCACTAAAGCCCCGGTCAGTATGCTTAGCACTACGCTGACTCCACTGGCTAACCTCAGCCTCACTCAAACCTGCTGCATGAGCACCCAAAAGCACATTGCGCCAGGTGTACCAATCCAAATAGTCAGGATTAATCGCCTCCAGGTAGGACAGTGCCCATTCTCGATCGCTCCATCGATGGTTCTTGGGCGGGGTATTGACTGGCGTGAACTCTGGTGACAACATTCGCTCAATCATCCAGAGGGGAGCCTCGGCTACGGGCGTATCCGCTGGAGAATGTACCCACCGGTAGCCTTCCGTCATGGGATGTTCACCCAAAGTCACCGACTGTCGCCCTTGCCACCGAAATTCAATCTGCTCAGGTTTATTGTTGTCGTCTTTAGTGCCCGTCTGATAGTCACGGTTACGAATGGCACTCCAGTACTTTTCAGGAACTTGGTAGGCCAACTGATAGCGGCCTTCACGTCCACTGGTGACCTTGACTGTGTGGGGTAGTGCCTCTGCCAGAGGTAAACCCGATAGCGTTTCAATCAGGGCATCACAGCTATGGCCATCATGGTCAAACATCAACAACCCTCCCGAGATGGGACCACAGAGAACACCAACGGCTCCCGCGGGTTTGCTTGCAAATTGTTGCGTTTGGAGAACATGGGCGACGGTTTGCCATGGGTAAGGGGTTTTCTGCCAATCTTTTCCAAGGGGAGCTTTAGCACCTTTGCGAATAGGTGTAAATTGCCACTCAGCAGGCAAACTCTGGGAAGAGAGTGCCGGTGCAGAACGATTTGTAACCGCAGCGGTTACCGCTGGGCAAGATTGGCTATTATGGGGGTCATACATTACTCGAATACCTCCAGGGTTTCGGGTCTGAACTTTAGGAAACTCAATTCGTCCGGGGTAGGAGCTGGTACGAGTTGAGTTTTCTGCTTTTTTGCCTAATCGGGCCTGATCATCAGGTGGGACAGTGATCAGACCCAGAGATTCAAGAACTTTCGCCGGGGACAGTGGTCTCCAGCTCAAAATTCAACGGATTCGTAGAGTCAAAGGTGGTTTGATGCGCCCTCAGATATTGCGCCACTGCAGACCTGATATGGACTCGAAAACTGACACCCGTCAGCGCTTCCAGCTGACGCCCTAGGGTGACATCTTTGGGGCGCAGGTGAATGGTCATAGGGACCAAAGGAGCCTTTTGGGAAGACTTGTTGTTCATAGTGATACCTCAAAAGGATATGAACTCTCTCATGCTAGCGACTAGAAAATATTTTTCAAGAGCTTCTATTCAACTTTCAAAAAGTTAGTTAAATCCATACAAATCCATGCCACACCTATCTGAAAACCAGTTTCTTGAAGAATTATTCACTTTAAAGACTCAAGTTATTCAAAATCAAAAACCTTTATTATCAATAAATTTGAAGGAATCTTTCGTTTTCATTAAGTCTTTATCTCTCATGTCAAGCCTTTAAATCAATTCTGTTCTATTCAGAGAAATAAAGATTTTTCTAATGAAAATAAATCACATGTTTATAGATAGTGAAAATCAACGTTGAATCTATGTTTATCTACGTTGAATCAACATTGAATCTACGTTTATCAACATTAAGTCAACACTGATCAACGTTTATCAACGTTGTCAACGTCAATCAACGCCCACACAGAGGCCAAGATATTGACATTTGTAAAGTAGGCGAACAGCAATAATTGTGTAATCGAAAAACGCTTGGAGAAGATCTCAGGATTTCTGATTTTTGGATTCATCAGCTGCAGGAAGTTCACCAGCTTGTTGCGCTCTGGTAATGTCCTGCCTGATTAACTGAATGACATAGTTGCTCACTGACCGATCAGCACGTTCCGCTAAGACCTCAAGAGCTTGCTTAAGGTCAGTATCGATATATAACGTGACTCTGGGTTTGTCTGATGGCACAGGGATTTCAAACGCTTTGACAGCCATAATCTTACTCCGTACACATTCTTTTAAGTTAGGTACCTGTTCAGTACATGTACTGTGATGCTACCATCGAAATCACAAAACGATCAAAAACATTGATGAAACTGAGCCCGCACGGATTCACCTGTTGTGCTGCGTTCCAAAACTGTGCGGGGCTAGTGCTGACAACGTTCTAGGAGTGTTCAAGATGATTTCATTGACCAAATTTTGTAAGGATAACGGCCTAGCTAAAAGTACCGTGTTCAACCGTTGTAAGGAGTTGGGCATTGTCACCAGCAATGGCCTGGATGTGGCAGCTGTAAACCAGCTGAGGACTGAATTCTCATTGCCAACCCAGCCGCAGCAGTCCGCCCCGAATACCCTAACTGTCCTGACAGGTAACCACCGAGGGCAATTAGCGCTGCCGACCGTGCCCAGTGAAATTAACCTGGAAAACGTGCGCGGGGAAGTGCCTCTGAGTTCTTTTCAGACTGAGGATATTGATCGGTTTTTGGATGCCTGTGATGGCTTTCTTGAGGCAGTGGATACGGACTACCAAAACCAGCTAGCAGTGACCCAGCAAAAGGAGCAGGGGGTGGCCAAGGTGAAGGCCAAGGTCGAAGAGGTCCGTACCGCGAAGCTGCGTTATCAGATTCGGTCTGAAACATTGAGCCTGCACAATCGAACCTTAGACACTGAGCTGCAAACCAATATGGCTGAACTGTCGGGAAAGTCCCCTACCGCCGCCCCTGGGGTTGGTGGGGAATAGTTGCGATCGCTCTCCTCTTCTTGATGGGCATAGGTGCCGTTAGCCATAACCTATGCCTGCTGCCCCATTGTCGAGTAGGACTTACCCATCATGAACAAAGCCAATAGGGCCATCGTCCCTCAGCAACCGCCTGAGCTACATCCAAGACCAAGGGGGCACCAGCCGCCAGTCATCGTGGTTTATAAGTCACCGCAACAGCTGTCAGAACATCGTCCTAGCCATTACCAGCCATCACCAGGGATAAAGCAACGCCCATTAACCCAGCTCCACGAGTTCGCAGAGGTGCTTATGTTCCTGGCTCTGTTCATCACCACCAGCGCTGTTCTTGCCCTGTCCATAGTGCATTTAGGCAATGCGATTTTCTGGAACGGTGAACGGATGAGTCGAGAAATCTACAACTATCCGGGAGATTGAAGGATGAAAAGAGGTGTGCTTTTCGGGGCTGCTGTAGTTGCCGGTTGTCTACTAAACGGTCAAAACCCCGTTGAGCGAATCAAGTCAGAAGTTAGACAAATCAATAGTTTCATCGCATCCACTCCACAACTACCAAAGAAAAATGAATAACGGTCCTAAGGTTCAAATTCCGGTTTCTAATGCGTTTGGCCAGCAGTCGGTTAAACAAATCGAGCTGGACAATAACCGTCCATCAATTCATAGAGAAAGCCTCAATCGGTTTTCCAATATGGTGGCGTTGCCCAGCCGAGGTATCTATACCGATGCGCTGCTGTGGGTGTTATCGACTGCCGTGCTTATCCGCCTACTGAACTCAGCTGTAATTGTCGGCCTTCTGCCCCAGGCCGCTGCCGCTAGTATTGCGTCTCTTTTGATTTCGCCTGTGTTACTGGCCATGCTCCAGGTGGTGTGGGAACTGCCACCGTTGCGCGGGGCCTGTTTATATCGGGGGGCGTTGATGGTCCTGGGAATTTTTGTCGCGATTTGGGGGATTGGGGCATGAGCCAAGCCACATTGCATCCATCGGAATATCAGAACCACTATGTGTCTGGGTTACGGGCGAAGGGAGTTGCGATCGCAACCCTCATTCTCGCCAGCAGCCTCACCCTGGGCAGTCTACGCACCAGCAACCACGCAGTAAGACTAGGCTTACTGCTGTCGGCCATGGCCAGCATTGGGGCCTCTCGCTTAGCCGTGACTACCCAAGTAGAAAAGGAACGGATTGTTCTCGACTTCTCCGACATCAGCGACGCCTCTCGCCAGCAGCGACTGTACGAAGCCATGCAACCCATCGTGGAAACGTTGCCGGTGGCTGACGAAACACCTGAAACGCCCTACCGTCCAGAGCTGTTTAACTGGGTGGATTTGAGCCTCAAAGCAAACCAGTACCCCCACCTGATGATTTTGGGCAATACGGGGGACGGTAAGACCACCTTGGCTGAATGGTTGCACCAGATGATGGACGGTCAGCGCATCGCCCTGCATCCCCACTGGCAAGCTGCTGGGCCAGGTGAGCGTTCAGACTTTGACTACTGTGATCAAATTATTGGCGGTGGCCGCCGGTTTGATGCCATTGGCGAATATATCAGCGGCCTGGTGGAAGAGATGGATCGCCGCGCCAAGCTGGGCAAAGCCGAGTTGCGGGCCTGTCCTTTGCTGAGTGTGTTGGTGGACGAGCTACCCGCCATTGCCAAGAACTGCGGCGATGCCACCATTGAACACCTGATCAGCCTAATTTTTGAGGCCCGTAAGTTCAGGATTCGACTGATTGTGTTAGCCCAGGCCGACTCGGTGAAGGTGCTCAAGCTGGAGGGACAGGGCAGTGTTCGGGAAAACCTGACCTACATTCGCCTGGGCAGTTACGCCAAAGACCACGCCAAGTCTTTGGTCACCAAAAAGTTGATCGATCAGCGTCTAACAGACTGGCTTTCGGATTATGACCGTCCTGCCATGGTGGAAGACGTTCCGGCGGTTGTCCCTCTCATTAGCCACGGTCAACACTATGGCCCAGGTGTCAGTAATGGTCATGATGGCGGCAACTCACCAGGTAACGGTCTGATTGTGGTTAATTCGGAGTTAACAACTGGGGTAACTGCTCAGGCTGGCCCAGGGCAAGTTATTCAATTTCCCACTCTGGAGGGTTACCCCAGCGCGTCTATGGTCCAATCTGCTGCCCTGAGAGCTATTTTTCAGGCTCACCAGCAGGGTAACTTGACGTCCAAATTCATCAAGCAAGATTTGGGAATGCAGGGGAAATACTATGCTGGCGCGAAGCGATTGATTGATCAGCTTTTGCTGGCTAACCATTGAGGTAGGCATAGGTGAAGATTTCTTGGCTTGTGGGAGACAGATACGTTCAGTTTTTGTCTCCTAAACAGTCTTTTCCTCTAGCCAGTTTTACAAATGTCAATATTCTTGCAACTGTGTGGGCGTAGATAGTGAGTGTAGATAAACATGTAGATTCAACATGTAGATATGCATGTAGATTCACTGCAGATATGCATGTAGATTCAACACGTAGATCCAAATGTGGATTCTACGTGAATGCAGAAAGCCCAATAAAACCAAGTTACTTACATTCCTGCTGCCAGTACTTGCTGCGCACTGATGGTAAGTTCAGGCAGGCCTGGTGACACTAACGGCTTATCTCCTACGAATGTCTGCTCTGTGTAGGTGCTATCTGTCAGGCTCAGTATCAATACTTTTTCTGCAATCGGATCAACTATCCAATATTCTGGAATGCCTCGCTGGGCATACTCCTGGCGCTTTTTAACGTAGTCACGATCACGTGATTCCTTATCCGTGTCACTGCTCGATACGACTTCAACCACCAGAGCCGGTGCAGGCATATCTAAGAGCACCAGCGATCGCTTTTTGCCTGACAAGGCTGCCACACCAGCCTCCGTCAATACCATCAGGTCTGGATATCGTGTGTTGGCCTCGCTGCCGAACACCTCCACCTCGGTGCCTCGCCGGATGCAATAGTGGGGCAAATGCTGCAACAAGACAGAGACTAAAAAGCCCGCAATCATCACATTGATATCGCTCTCGGCACCCATGTCCACCAAAATTCCATCCACTAGTTCATAGCGAGTATTGGTGCCATCGTCATAGGCTAAATACTCCTCCAGCGTCATAGTCTGATTTATGGGCTTAGATTTAGCAACCGTCATGGCAAACCTCGCTGAGCGCCAGCTTTCTAATGGTCCCATGATAACGCTGTCGATCGGAGCCACTGACTATCTATAGGAGTTAGAGAGAATCCGGGTCCACACCTAATTCCCGTAATTTTTGAGCCAACTGTTCTGCCTTAGCTTTTGCGATCGCAGTTTCTTGTTCGGCTAGCTCCATTTTTGTCTGGGCCTCTGCTGCCTGCACCTGGGCTAACTTTGCGGTCTCTTCTGGAATTGGTACCAGCTCTCCATCTGGTAAAAAGTATCGCAACTGATTATCGTGGATACCCAAAAATAGCTGTAGTTGCTTGCTCCACAGCCGACTTTCTGCTGTTGGTTAAATTGGAATATAGCGGCTATCTACTAGCTCAAACCCTTCAAACTCTAGTGTTTTGGGGTCAAACCAAAAATATTCCGGTGTGCGAAATGCATCCTGGTAGATTACCTTTTTCGTTTCCCTATCTGTATAGGCCGTCGAATCAGCCAGCAACTCCACAATCACATTAGGGTATTTTCCCTCTTCTTGCCATACTACCCAGCTATTGCGGGGCCTGTTCTCTGTTCCCAGCACTACAAAAAAGTCGGGACCCCGAAACTTTTCAGACTTCATCTGACGGTCGCTGTAGTAAACCGTCAGATTGCCTGCTAAAAAATAGTCGTTCCGGTCCTGCCACAGCCATTCCAGACAGCTAATCAGCAGCAACATCTGCTGCAGATGTAACGAACTTTCCAATGGTGGTTCGTTACCAATAAAGTCTCCAGTTGGGAAGACACTAAACTCTCGGCTATCACCACTATGGGGTGCAGCCGTAGCTGATGTGGACGCGAGTTCAGCCGTGCTAGGAGGTTTCATTAAACCGCAGTTAGCTAGTGTATGTGTACTATCTTAACAGGAGCTGTTAGTTGAATTTTAGCGTGCCGTTAAATGGTCAGTAGCTCATTGGCAGTGATGCTCAATTCAGGAAATACCGCTGAGCTAATCAATTCAGAACTGCGATAGGTCTTTTCCTGATAGGTGTCATTTACCAGCAACAACACTGTTACTTGTGCCTGATGAGGGTTAATGATCCAATATTCAGGAATCCCCCAGTCCTGATACTGTTGACGTTTCCAGAGATAGTCTCGTTTGTAGTTCTCGCTGTCAGAGTTGCCAGGGCTGACTACCTCAACCACAAATCGAGGTGGCAATGCTCCTAAAAATAGGGCTGTACGGGTTTTCAGACTATCAATGGTTAAGTGCTCTGGCTCAAGAATGGCCAGGTCAGGGCGACGGTTGCGTTTGCCATCCCCAACAGGATTAACTTCGAGTTCTAGGACGCCAATTTTTGCCAACCTCAACTGAATAAATGGCATCAGTTTTCCTAGCAACAGCATAATGATGGCGCTGTTGATTTCTGCTTCACTAGGCACGGCTACTAGGCTTCCATCGGCCAACAGGTCATAGCGAATGCCATCAGCATCATTGCGTTCTAAAAATTCTGCAAAAGTTAGCGGTTTAAGTCTGGCTTGAGTCATGGGTTTAGCCCATTAACAGGTCTTAATTATAGCTTCGCGCATAGACACCACATTACCTTGACCATGGGATGTGACAGTTGCTTACTCTAACCTCGGTACTCGGAATTAATAGGAGTAGTCCAGTGCTAGCTTAATAGAATAAATCATCTAAAAGTCTAAAACAATTGATGAATATGGCTTTCAGTCATTCTTTAGGCTTGATTAGTTGCGAGTTGAGCACCTATTCATATCTTCTATTGAAAAGCTGTAAGTCTTAATGAGAAAGACTTTTTCGACTTTTGAAAATATCCAGAGAGTGAAAAGGACTAGTTTTGGACTAAATTCATGTGCCAGTCATTGTGCCAATTTAGTTTTCTGATTGTGAAGTTGAATTTCACTGAGTGTGACAGTTAACATTCAAAGCACGCATGTTAACTGTCAGAATTTTTACTGCTGGCACTTACTAATTAACTGAACAGTAACAAGTTTCTCTTACTGATGCGTTTCTGCGCGGGTTGCGATCGCAGCGTTCAAGTCAATATGAATAGAGGGTAAGCCCGCCTTATTCGGCTTCGCCAACGAGGGTAAATGCGGCCCAATGCTTGGGATTGTCGTCGCCTTGTTCAATCATTTGGAGCATGGCCTGTCGGAGTGCCTGGGCTTTATCCTGCCCCTCTTCAAGAAATTGACTATAGAACTCATCCATCAGTTCGACGGTGTGATGGTCAGAGGCATTCCACAGGGATACCAGCATGGTGGGAACGCCTGCGGTCAGCAGAGTGCGAGAGAGGCCGTCAACGCCGTCGCTGGTGACGCGGCCTTGTCCAGTTTGACAGGCGCTGAGGACTACCAGTTCGGCATTGAGTGGGTTGGTGCGGGTGAGGTCTCGCAGTTCATCAGCGGTGAGACTGCCATCGTCTTGGTCAGAGGCGGCCAGGGCGAGCAACCCTGGAAGAAAGCTGTATTGCACACCGGGTAAATCGGCTTTTTCATTGACGGAGACTAAGTTGCCGTGGGTGGCCAGGTGAATAAAGCGAGCGGAGTGCAACTGGTCCTTAACCTGTGTTTCGGTGGCCTGGTCGTGGAGGAGAACGGTGGGAGATGTGCCTAGATGTTGGCTGAGGAGGGTGCCGACGTTGCGTGCTTCTCGTTCTGCTCCTGCTAAAGGCTGCCAGCCATAGGCGGTTGTTAATGTATCGGGAAAGTGAGGGTTGCCGACAATGAGGGCGTCTGTTGTGTTCACTGATTGGATGCGGGTACGGTGATGGCGAGCGAGTTCGAGGGATTGGATGGAGGGGGCGGTGAGAATGGTGTGGTGTTGAATTAGATAGTTGCCATCACTATCTCGTAATGCGGTAAAGGGGACACGGAAGAGTTCTCGGTGGGGAATGAAGATTACTCGTTGTTGGTCATCGGTTGGAAGCAAATGGGCAATGGGCTCAATCAGGACCTCGTGAAGTTGTTGAAGCAGGTTATCGAGTTCTTGACGAGAGAGTGGAGAGTCCGATGAACCACCGCCGCGAGTCAGGACGGTCTGGGTGTCTTGAACGAGGGTATTCAGGGGTGTTTCAGGCAGCTTGCCACCGCGGCTGCCGTTTTGACCAAGGATGGCAAACTGGCCGGTGGTATCTACTAAGGAATTGTCTAAGGCGGCGACATCGCTTACGGTTGAGTGAATCGTACCATCGGGCCGGATGACCCAGATGAAGATGCGGCCAGAGGGTAAGACTGAATACTCCACCAAGGTGGCATGCTGTTGGACCGCAATAGCTTGGATACGTTCCAGAGTAAGGGGGACAGGGGGCTTAAATGTCTCGTTTTCTCGGTCTAGTGATCTCGTCATGCTGACGGCTAAGGCTTGAGCACGGCCGCGTTCAGCCACAATTAAGGCCACTTTAGGATGATTAAGCTCCATCAGGGTCACTTGCCAAAGGCGATAAGTGCTCTGTTGGGAATCGAGCAGTGAGAGGCGATTGACATCCGCTAGCTGATCGTGAAGTGATTCTTTGACGTGAGCCGAGGCTTGAAAGTACTGTTCGGCGGCGGTAAAGTTGTCCAGATTTCTAAAGGCCACTCCCAGGTTATGAAGTGAGATGCTTTCGCTGTTGCGGTCGCCGATCGCTTGGGCGATGTCGAGCTGTTGCTGGTGGAAGTCGATGGCGCGACCGTACTCGCCCAAGTGATAATACGCAAGCCCCAGATTGCCTAACGAGGTCGCTTCGCCTTGGCGGTCACCGATTGCTCGGGCGATGTCGAGGGATTGCTGGTGGAAGTCGATGGCACGGTCGTACTCGCTCAAGAGATAATGCGCAAGCCCCAGATTGCCTAACGAGGTCGCTTCGCCTTGGCGGTCGCCGATCGCTCGTTTGATGTCAAGGGATTGCTGGAGAAAATCGATGGCGCGACCGTACTCACCTAAGGAATCATACATGCTCCCCAGATTGCCCAACGAGGTCGCTTCGCCTTGGCGATTGCCAATCGCTCGGGCGATGTCGAGGGATTGCTGGTGAAAATCGATGGCGCGGCCATACTCGCCTAAGGAATCATACACAAGCCCCAGATTGCCCAACGAGGTCGCTTCGCCCTGGCGATTGCCAATCGCTCGGGCGATGTCGAGCTGTTGCTGGTGAAAGTTAATGGCGCGGCCGTACTCGCCTAAGGAATGATATGCAATCCCTAGGTTGCCCAGCGAGGCCGCTTCGCCTTGGCGGTCGCCGAGCGCTCGGTCGATGTCGAGGGCCTGCTGGTAGAAATCGATAGCCCGGCCGTACTCGCCCAAGGAATCATACACGAGTCCCAGATTGCTCAACGAGTTGGCTTCGCCGTTACGGTCGCCAATCGCTTGTTTAATATCGAGAGCCTGCTGGTGTAAGTCGATAGCCCGGCCGTACTTGCCCAAGGAATAATACACAAGCCCCAGATTGCCCAACGAGTTGGCTTCGCCGTTACGGTCGCCAATCGCTTGTTTAATATCGAGAGCCTGCTGGTGTAAGTCGATGGCCTGGCCGTACTCGCCTAAGGAATGATATGCAATCCCCAGATTGTCCAACAAGACTGCTTCGCCTTGGCGACTGTCTGAGGAGAAGCGAGTACGCACTGCATCTACCCGATACAATGACAGCGACTCTTCCCACAGCGCTAGGGCAGCTCTAAAGTCGCTGTGCTTAAATCGCTCAAGACCAGCTTGCAACTGCGCTTTGGCCGCCAGCAGCGTTACCTCGGCAACACTTAACAACGAATTAGGCTGGTCGGCGGGGGTGGGCTGAATGGTTAAGCGATAGGGGCCTTGGGTATTAGTCTGAGAGGCACTGGCAATAACGCGGTAGCGTCCCGTAGTGGGCAGTTCAATTACCAAGGCCGCGTTAGTAGTCGCGGAACTGATATTGTTACCTGTCGCAACGAGATTTCCCTGATCGTCTACAAGAGTGAGATAGGTGTCAAAGGCGTCACTCTCTAGCAGGAGGGTGACGATTTGGTTGGCTTGCCCTGTGAACTCATAGAGATCGTAGAAAAAACCATCACCTAGGATGTCATCATCGGCTTCGAGTGTTCCTGTTACTTCTAGCAGGGGAGCCAGGGCAGTAGGTTGGGCAATGACGCGGGCGGTCAGGCCAGCCCCAAAGGTAGATACCGTCAGGGCTACTAGCAGCGTAGCGAAGCGCGGGGGGAATGGCATAGCTAAGGAACTCCGTAGGGGGATAACGTTAGCAAACACAGGATATGGCGATAACGGTGAAGTTGTCTCTGGAATACGTGCTTCAAGCCGTTCAATCAAAACTATCTGTGTTGTTATGAGCCTATGCAGTTTCAAGTCATTCGGCTTCGCCGACAAGGGTAAATGCGGCCCAATGCTGGGGATTGTCGTCGCCTCGTTCAATCATTTGAAGCATGGCTTGTCGGAGGGCCTGGGCTTTGTCCTGATCTTCTTCGAGAAATTGACGATAGAACTCATCCATTAGGCTAACGGTATGATGGTCAGAGGCATTCCATAGGGATACCAACATGGTAGGAACACCTGCGGTGAGCAGGGTACGAGAGAGACCGTCAACGCCGTCGCTGGTGACACGACCTTGTCCGGTCTGACAGGCGCTGAGGACGACGAGTTCGGCGTTGAGGGGGTTGGTTCGGGTGAGGTCTCGGAGTTCATCGGCGGTGAGACTACCATCGTCTTGGTCAGAGGCGGCCAGGGCGAGTAGGCCTGGAAGAAAGCTGTATTGCACACCGGGTAGACCGACTTTTTCGTTGACGGAGACTAGATTGCCGTGGGTGGCCAGGTGAATAAAGCGAGCGGAATGTAACTGGTCTTTAACCTGTGTTTCGGTGGCCTGGTCGTGGAGGAGAACGGTGGGAGAGTTGCCCAGATGCTGGCTGAGGTAGGTGCCAACGTTGCGAGCTTCTCGTTCTGCGCCGGGTAATGGCTGCCAGCCATAGGCGGTTGTCAAGGTGTCGGGAAAGTGAGGGTTGCCGACGATGAGGGCGTCTGTCGTATTTACCGATTGGATACGGTTGCGGTGTTGGCGAGCGAGTTCGAGGGATTGGATGGAGGGGGCGGTGAGAATGGTGTGGTGTTGAATTAGATACTGGCCTTCGCTATCTCTCAAGGCGGTAAAGGGGACCCGGAAGAGTTCTTGGTGGGGAATGAAGATTACTCGTTTTTGGTCATCTGTTGGGAGCCACTGGGTAATGGGCTCAATCAGTATCTCGTGGAGTTGTTGAAGCTGGGTATCGAGCTGCTGACGAGAGAGGTGAGGTGACGAGTCTGATGGCCCACCGCGAGTCAGGGCTGCTTGGGCGTCTTGAATGAGGTTATTCAGCGGTGTTTTAGGTAACTCACCCCCGCGACTGTTGTGGCCAAGCGTAGCAAACTGTCCTGTGATATCCACTAGTGAATCGTCTGCAGCGGCATCGCTCTCAGTCGAGTGAATGGTGCCATCGGGTTGAATAAGCCAGATAAGGATGCGGCCAGAAGGTAGAACTGAATATTCCACCAGGGTGGCCTGTTGTTGGACCGCAATAGATTGAAGGCTCTCTAGGTTGAGGGGTGTAGATGGCTCAAATGCCTCGGTCTCTGGGTTGAGCGAGCGTGTCATGCTGACGGCTAAGGCTTGAGCACGTCCGCGTTCAGCGACAGCTAAGGCCGCCTCAGGTCGACCTAACTCCATCAGGGTCACTTGCCAACCATGATAGGTACTTTGTTGGGAATCGAGTAGTGAGAGGCGGTTGGCATCCAATAGTTCGATAGAGTGAAAAGATTCTTGTATCTGCGCAGAGGTTTGAAAGTATTGTTCGGCAGTGGTTAAGTCGTCTAGATTCCTAAAGATAATCCCCAAATTATGGAGTGAATTGCTCTCGCCACGGCGGTTCCCAATCTTTCGAGCAATGTCAAGCCGCTGTTGGTGAAAATCAATGGCACGCTCATACTCACCTAATGCATAATACGCATTCCCTAATCCACTTAACGAGTTGCTTTTACCCTGGTGATATTCGATCTCTCTAGCAATGTCGAAGGACTGCTGATGGAAATCGATAGCACGCTCATACTCACCTAAGGCGTAATACGCATCCCCGAGAGTTGTCAACGAATTCGCTTCTCCGCCACGGTTGCCGATCTCTTGTAAGATGTCGAGCTGTTGCTGGAGGAAGTCGATGGCGTGGCTGGACTCACCTAAACTAAGATAAGCTAGGCCCAAGTTACCCAAAGAGGAGGCTTCGCTACGGCGATATCCAATCTCTTTAGCGATTTCGAGAGACTGCTGGAAAAGTTCAATGGCACGGCTATACTCGCCCAAAGCATTGTACACCAATCCCAGATTGCCCAGCGAGAAAGCTTCGCAATCTCGCTCGCCGATGTTTTTGGCAATATCGAGGGACTGCTGGAGGAAACTGATGGCGCGCTCATACTTGCCTAAGGCATAATATACGGTCCCCAGATTGCCTAACGAGTTTGCTTCGCCGCGGCGGTTGCCGATTTCTTGTTCGATTTTGAGGGATCTCTGGAGGAAATCGATGGCGCGCTCATACTCACCTGAGGAAGCATACACGCTCCCTAGATTGCCCAACGAGGTCGATTCGCCTTGGCGGCTATCTTGGGAGAAGTTGGTGCGCACATCATCTGTACGAAATAACGTTAGGGACTCTTCCCACAGCGCCAAAGCATCTTGAAACTCACTGCGATTAAAGTGCACATCACCTGCTTGTAACCGATCTTTAGCCTCCAGCAGCGTTACCTCAGCTGCACTCAACAACGGATTTGGCTGGTCGGTTGGTGTGGGCTGAACCGTTAAGCGATAGGGTCCTTGGGTATTGGCCTGTCGTGCATTGGCAATGATTCGATAGCGACCTGCAACGGGCAGTTCAATCACCAGGGCCGCGTTGGGGTCCTTAGAACTAATATTGTCGTTCGTGGCAATGCGATCGCCCTGCTCATTTTCAAGAATGAGATAGGCGTCAAAGGCCTCACTTTCTAACAAGATGGTGACGGTTTGGTCAGCTTGACCTGTAAACTCGTAGACATCGTAAAAGCGTCCATCTCCCAGAGTTTCATCACCGGTTTGGAGTGTTTCTTCTACCTGGAGTAGAGGCTCAGATGCGATGGTTTGAGCCATAACACGAGAGGACAGTCCAGGGAAAAGGGCTGGTAACGTTAGTGCCAATAGCAGCGTAGCGAATCGAGGGTACAGTGGCATCTCTTAGGGACTCCTTGAGGGATAACGTTGACAAACTGCGCAAGAACCTGGCTGTAGTGGTGAAACTGTCTCTGGTATGAGTGAATCAATTCTTTCAATCAACTCTATCTGCAAGATCGCGAACCGATGCCATTTCAAGTCATTTGGCTTCTCCGACCAGGGTAAAGGCGGCCCAATGCTGGGGATTGTCGTCGCCTTGTTCAATCATTTGGAGCATGGCTTGGCGGAGTGCTTGGGCTTTGTCTTGGTCTTCTTCTAGAAATTGACGATAGAACTCATCCATCAGGCTGACGGTGTGATGGTCAGAGGCATTCCATAGGGATACCAACAGGGTGGGGACACCTGCGGTTAGGAGGGTGCGAGAGAGGCCGTCAACGCCGTCGCTGGTGACGCGGCCTTGGCCGGTCTGACAGGCACTGAGGACGACAAGTTCGGCATTGAGGGGGTTGGTGCGGGTGATTTCTCGGAGTTCATCGGCAGTGAGACTGCCATCGTCTTGGTCAGAGGCTGCTAGGGCGAGTAGGCCTGGAAGAAAGCTGTATTGCACACCGGGTAGTCCAACTTTTTCATTGACGGAGACTAGGTTGCCGTGGGTGGCTAGGTGAATAAAGCGAGCGGAGTGTAACTGTTGCTTAACCTGTGTTTCGGTGGCTTGGTCGTGGAGGAGAACGGTGGGAGATTTGCCCAGATGGTTGCTGAGGTGGGTGCTTACTTTGCGTGCTTCTCGTTCTGATCCAGGTAACGACTGCCAGCCATAGGCGGTTGTTAAGGTGTCGGAAAAGTGTGGGTTGCCGACGATGAGGGCGTCTGTTGCATTAGCTGTTTAGATGCGATCGCTATGCTGGCGGGCGAGTTCGAGGGATTGGATGGATGGAGCGATAAGAATGGTGTGGTTTTGAATTAGATAGTTGCCATTACGATCTCGTAAGGCGGAAAAGGGGATGCGGAAGAGTTCTCGGTGGGGAATGAAGATTACTCGTTGTTGGTCGTCTTCGGGAAGCCACTGGACAATGGGCTCAATTAGTACTTCGTGGAGTTGTTGAAGCTGGGTATCGAGCTGTTGACGAGAAAGTGGAGAGACCGAGTCTGATGAACCTCCACGAGTCAGAGATGTTTGGGTGTCTTGAATGAGGTTGCTGAGAGGTGTTGCAGGTAACTCTCCCCCACGGCTACCGTTTTGGCCAAGCATGGCAAATTGGTCAGTAGTATCCACCAAAGAATTGTCTAATGCAGCAGCCTTGCTCTCGGTTGAGTGAATTGTGCCATCGGACTGGATCACCCAGATAAGGATGCGGCCAGAGGGTAGAACCGAATATTCCACCAGGGTGGTATTTTGTTGGACCGCAATGGATTGGATATGTTCGAGGTCAGGTGAGGTGGTTGGTTCAAACTCATCGGTCTCTGGAGCTAGTGACCGTGTCATGCTGACGGCTAAGGCTTGAGCACGTCCTCGTTCAGCCATCGTTAAGGCCGCTTTGGGCTGACCAAGTTCCATCAGGGTCAATTGCCAGAAACTATAGGTGCTCTGTTGGGAATCGAGCAGTGAGAGGCGATTGGCATCCGCTAGCTGCTCGTGGAGTAATTCTTTCACCTGAGCCGAGGCTTGAAAGTGCTGTTCAGCGGCGGTTAAATCGTCCAGTTTTCTAAAGGCTACCCCCAGGTTATGGAGTGAGATACTTTCGCCTTCGCGGTCGCCGATCGCTCGGGCGATGTCAAGGGACTGCTGGTGGAAGTCGATAGCGCGGTCATACTCACCCAAGGAACCATACACATTCCCCAGACTGCCCAAAGCGTTTGCTTCGACCTGGCGGTCGCCGATTACTCGGACGATGTCGAGGGACTGCTGGTAGAAGTCGATAGCGCGACCATATTCGCCCAAATTACGATACGCATTCCCCAGATTGCCCAACGAGTTTGCTTCGCCGCGGCGGTTGCCGAGCGATCGTTTGATGTCGAGGGACTGGTAGTGGAAGTCGATGGCACGGTCATACTCACCTAAGTTATGATGCGCAATCCCCAGATTACCCAACGAGTTTGCTTCGCCGTGGCGACTGTCTTGGGAGAAGGCGGTGCGCACCGCGTCTGCACGAGATAATGCCAGGGACTCTTCCCATAGCGACAGGGCGGCTCTAAAATCACCGCGATTAAAGTGTGCAATACCTGCTTGAAACTGCTCGTTGGCCTCCAACAGCGTTACCTCGGCGGCACTCAACAACGGATTGGGCTGGTCGGCGGGGGTGGGTTGAATGTTTAAGCGATAGGTGCCTTGGGTATTGGCCTGATAGGCATTGGCAATGACGCGGTAGCGTCCTGCAGTGGGCAGTTCAACAACCAAAGCTGCGTTGGTATTCGTGGAACTGATATTGTTGTTCGTCGCAATGCGATTCCCCTGAGCATCTTCAAGGATGAGATAGGCGTCAAAGGCCTCACTCTCTAGTAGGAGAGTAACGATTTGGTTGGCTTGCCCTGAAAACTCATGACTATCGTAGAAACTACCATCGCCTAGTGTGTCATCATCGGCTTGGAGTGTTCCTGTTACATCGAGTAGGGGAGCCGATGCGGTGGGTTGGGTCATGGCGCGGGCGGTCAGTCCAGGCACAAGAGCAGATACTGTCAGGGCTATCAGAAGCGTGGCGAAACGCGGAGGGAATGGCATGGCTAGGGAACTCCGTAGTGAGATAACGTCAGCAAACATAGGATGAACCTGGCGATAATGGTGAGGCGGTTTCTGAAGGACGTGCTATGAGCCGTTAATCAAATCTATCCGCGTAGTTGCCAGCCTATGTAATTTCAGGTCACTCTGCTTCACCTACCAGGGTGAATGCGGCCCAATGTTGGGGATTGTCGTCGCCTTTTTCAATCATTTGCAGCATGGCCTGTCGGAGTGCTTGGGCTTTGTCTTGTTCTTCTATGAGAAATTGGCGATAGAACTCATCCATCAGGCTAACGGTGTGATGGTCAGAGGCATTCCATAGGGATACCAACAGGGTGGGAACGCCTGCGGTGAGCAGGGTGCGAGAGAGGCCGTCAACGCCGTCGCTGGTGACGCGGCCTTGGCCGGTCTGACAGGCACTGAGGACGACGAGTTCGGCATTGAGGGGGTTGGTGCGGGTGAGATCCCGGAGTTCATCGGCGGTGAGACTGCCGTCGTCTTGGTCAGAGGCAGCCAGAGCGAGTAGGCCTGGAAGAAAGCTGTATTGCACACCGGGTAGACCGACTTTTTCATTGACGGAGACTAGGTTGCCGTGGGTGGCCAGGTGAATAAAGCGAGCGGAGTGCAACCGATCTTTAACCTGTGTTTCGGTGGCCTGGTCGTTAATGAGAATGGTGGGAGATTTGCCTAAATGCTGGCTTAGGTGATCGCCTACTTTGCGTGCTTCTCGTTCTGCACCTGGTAACGGTTGCCAGCCATAGGCGGTGGTCAAGGTATTGGGAAAGTTGGGGTTGCCGATGATGAGGGCGTCTGTTGTATTTATGGATTGGATGCGGGTACGATGCTGGCGAGCGAGTTCGAGGGATTGGATGGAGGGGGCGGTGAGAATGGTGTGTTTTTGGATCAGGTAGTTGCCTTCGCTATCTTGCAAGGCGGCAAAGGGGACGCGGAAGAGTTCTCGGTGCGGAATGAATATCACTCGTTGTTGGTCGTCGTTTGGTAACCATTGAGTAATGGGCTCAATCAAAATCTCGTGGAGTTGTTGAAGTTGGGTATCGAGCTGTTGACGAGAGAGTTGAGTTGACGAGTCTGACGGACCGCCACGAGTCAGGGATGTCTGGGTATCTTGAACGAGAGTGCTCAGGGGTGTTTCAGGTAACTTATCCCCGCGACTACCGTTTTCGCCAAGAGTGGCAAATTGGCCTGTGGCATCAATCAGGAAATCCTCTAAGGCGGCGACATCGCTGTATGTTGATTGAATCGTGCCATCGGGTTGGATAACCCAGATGAGGATGCGACCAGAGAGTAGAACGGAATATTCCACCAGGGTGGCCTGTTGTTCGACTGCAATGGATTGGATTTGCTCTAGGTTAAGTGGAATGGATGACTCAAAGATCTCGGTCTCTCGATCTAGTAAACGTGTCATGCTGGCCACCAAGGCTTGAGCGCGTCCACGTTCAGCCACTTCTAATGCCAATTTAGGCTGACCTTGTTCAATCAGGACCAGTTGCCAGGCATGATATGTGATCTGTTGCGAGTCGAGCAGAGAGAGGCGATTGAAATCCTCAAGCCCAGTAGAGTGGAGCGATTCTTTAACAAGAGCGGAGGCTTGTAAGTATCGCTCGGCATCGGCTAGCTCATCTAGATTCAGAAAAGCAACCCCTAAATTATCCAATGAGTATGCTTCGCCTTGGCGGTCTCCAATCGCTTGGGCGATCTCGAGTGCCTGCTGATAGAAGTCGATAGCGCGGCCATATTCGCCCAAGTCATTGTATATATTCCCTAAATTGCCTAATGAAGCCGATTCACCTTGGCGGTAGCCAATCCCTTGGGTGATTTCGAGGGACTGTTGATGAAAGTCGATGGCTTGCGCATACTCACCCAAGGCATCATACGCAAGCCCCAGATTACCTAATGAGACCGATTCGCCTCGGGGGTCACCGATCTCTCGATTGATGCCTAGCGCCTGCTGTTGGAAATCGATAGCTTGCGTATACTTGCGTAAGGAGAAATAAGCCAACCCCAGACTGCTTAAGGAATTGGCTTCGCCTTCGCGGTTTCCGATCGCGCGGTTGATGTCGAGTGCCTGTTGTTGGAAGTCAATGGCTGACGCATACTCGCCCAAGGCTTGATACGCCAGCCCCAAACTGCCCAAATAGGCCGATTCGCCTTGACGGTCCCCTATCTCTCGGGCAATGTCAAGTGCCTGTTGATGATATTCAATGGCGCGGCCATATTCTCCTAAAAAGTCATATGCATTCCCTAGGCCGCTCAAGGAGGCCGCTTCGCCAGGTCGGTCGCCAATCTCTCGTTTGATATCGAGAGATTGTTGGTGATACTCGATGGCGCGTCCATACTCGCCCAAGAAATAATATGCATTTCCCAGACTGTTTAAGGAGACCGCTTCGCCGTAGCGATCACCAATCGCTACGGCGATGTCAAGAGACTGCTGGTGAAAGTCAATAGCGCGTCCATACTCTCCCAAGAAATTATATGCATTCCCCAGATTACCCAACGTGTTCGCTTCGCCTTGACGATCACCGATTGCCCGATCGATGTCGAGGGACTGCTGATGAAAGTCGATGGCGCGTCCATATTCGCTCAAGGCACCATAAACATTCCCCAGATTGCCTAAGGCATTCGCTTCGCCGTAACGGTCGCCAATTGCTCGGGCCATATCAAGGGACTGCTGGTAAAAATCGATGGCACGCCCATACTCACTTAACGAGAAATACACATTCCCTAGATTGACTAATGAGTTGGTTTCGCCACGACGGTCACCGATCGACCGTTTGATGTCGAGGGACTGCTGATGAAAGTTGATGGCGCGCTCATATTGACCCAAGGAATCATACGCTAGCCCCAAGGTGCCCAATGAATACGCTTCGCCACGACGGTCTCCAATCTCTTTGGCGATGTCGAGGGACTGCTGATGAAAGTCGATGGCGCGCCCATATTCACCCAAGGAATAATATGCATTTCCTAAACCACGCAACGAGGACACTTCACCTTGGTAACTATCCTGGGTAAGCTTAGCGCGTACATCCTCTGTACGAAACAGTATTAAAGCTCTCTCCCATTGAGTTAAGGCGCTTTGATACTCGCTGCGACTAAATTGTTCGTTACCTTCTTCAATTCGCTGGTTGGCCTCAAGTAGTGTTACCTCGGCTGAACTTAACAAAGGATTGGGCTGACCAGCTGGAGTGGGAAGCACCGTCAAGCGATAAGCTCCTTGAACGTCTGCTTGATAGGCATAGGTGATGACTCTGTAGCGTCCTGGTTTGGGCAGCGTCGTTACTAGTGCTGCATTGGTAGTCGTGGAATTGATATCGTCATTCGTCGCAATGCGGTTTCCCTGATCGTCTACAAGAGTTATATAAGCGTCAAAGGCCTCACTCTCTAATAGAAGGGTAACGGTTTGGTTGACTTGTCCCGTAAACTCATGACTATCATAGAAACTGCCATTGCTTAGGATGGCGTCATCGGCATGAAGAGTACCCTCCACCTGCAGCAAGGGCTGCGGAATAGCGGATTGAGCCATAACGCGAGCAGTCAATCCAGACCCAAGGGCCGTTCCAGTCATTGCTAGTAGCAACGTGGCAAATTGCAAAGCAGAGGGCATATCTGTAGAACTCCGTAGGGGAACAACGGCGATAAATAAAAGATAAGCCTGGCGATAAGGCCGAGGCCATCTCTGAAACACATGTTTCCAGCCGTTTAACCCAATCTATCCGCGAGATCGCCACCCTATGCAGTTTTAAAGCCTTAACTTAATGGGAAAAAAAGCCGCCCCGCGATACGCGTACTACTCGCAATTAATTAGACTAGCCAAAACCTTTCAGACAGACTGATTCAGAGATTATTCTTGAAAAAATGCATAGGGTCCGCCAAGCGCGGATATAACTGGGTGATTGCTGCGGACGATAGCATGGTTCGCAGGTTATGACGCTTGAGAGTAGCAACGATGGAAGATTGCGCCCCCTATTGGCAACAAGTAACCCTAACCAGCGGTGGAAACATTGAGCGGCTGGTTCAGCCTGAGGCCCAAGCCTTCATCCAGCGTCTAGACGCTGAGCAAACTCCAGATACTACATCTGAGCGTGCTTTACAGCAGTACTTGCTGACAACCTACCGAAGCACCTCCCCAGAGCAAGCCCTGGCAGAAACCTGTTTGCGTAACTTTATTACCCACGCCCTCCATCAGCGCTGCGTCACCCTGCATCATCGATTTGGCAAAGGCCCGGCCAACCCTAATGCCCCCATCACCCAAACACCCTTTACCGCCATCGAACTATTCTGCTGCATCTTCGAATCACCTCTCACCTCACCCAGCCAGGCCGCGGATCGAGAACTCTACGACCCACTCACCGCAAAAATCCTAGACACCTTCAATCCTGAAAAAGGCGGCCTCGCCAGCTGGTGTACCACCTGTTTTCAAAGCAGCCGTGCCATCAAACGATGCTTACGAGACCACGGGATTGTACTAGAAACCGACTGGCAACTCCTGTGCCGTATTCGTGAAGGCAAATGCCGACGCATCCTCATTGCTGAAAATTGCACACCTGCTGAAATTGAACGCCACATCCAGCTTCTAAACGCCTTTCATCAGGTCTATCAAGCACAAATCCTCGAACAGCGTCAGATCAATCCCAGTCGCCGTCCCTACCCTGCCCCAACAGAACAGCAGCTTACTGAGATTAGTACCTGCCTATCATTACCAGCACCCGTCGATCCCCCTGCTATTCTGAACCGACTAAAAAAACTAGCCCAGTATGTCCGCCAGGACCGCTGCCGGGGACCTTCACCACCGCCACACAAGGACTCGGAAAAACCTGCCGACTCAGGCATTGAAACTCTGTTAGAAAGCTACTGCCAACCCTGCCTGACCCATGCGGTTGACCACACCATTGACCAGCGCCTCACATACCTGAAGCAAAAACGTCAGGGTGCGACAAAAGCTGAGCAATTCTTACATGCACTTATGCTGTTCTACTGCCACAGCCAACCGATGAAAGAAATTGCAGCGACCGTTGGCCTGCGGGACCAACCCAGCGTCAGTCGGCTGCTAAAGCGAGACATCCTGCAGGCGGATATCCGTCGCCAGGTGCTGGCCTGTTTACTCCAGCGCGTTAACAAGCTGGCCACCGCCACCCGTTCTACAGACAGCCTGCAAGCCCTTGACCAACAGATTTCAGCCTTTCTCGATCCCTATGTTGAGCGAATTATTGCCGCCGACCGGCGAGAAGGTTACACCAGTAAGCATCGACAGATGACCAGTGCCTATGCCACTCAACTCTGTCAATGTGCCACCGCCCGGAGGAAATCATCATGACAACACCCACTTGGTTAGATGACTGGGTGGCCGTGGAGCACACCGCCGATGTCATCCCCCTTGACCCAGACAGTCTTGATCTGTCCCCTGTGCCTGCCCAAGACCGTTGGGCTTATGGCCTACAGCAATTGGCAGTGCAGGGCTTTGAGCGCTGGTTACAGGAACGAGAGCCAAGCTTGTCCTTTACTGCGCTTAAAAGCACAACCGCATCTACTGCCCTAGGGCAGGTTGGCCCATTCAAAGTCTGCCTGATTCCCGTCAGTCTGGCGGATGATGAAGTGGCTATCCCCCAGGTGGCCGTAGAGCAACCGGACAGCATGGCTCATTTCTATGTAGCGATCTCAATCGATGAAGAAGCCGAGGTAGCCAGTCTAGAAGGCTTTCTGACCTATGACCAACTCACAGCCGTCTGTGATGACATTACCGCCGATGCCGACCAAACTTACCCCCTCCCAGCAGCGGGGCTCAATGGCGATGGCAATGCACTGCTGTTGTTTTTACAGTGTCTTTCGCCGGGTGCGATCGCACTACCTGTACCAACCACGCCGGACCCATTCTCCCTGGTAGAAGCCATCCGCCAACCCCTGGCCAATGCGGGTACCTGGCTACAGCGACAGGCAAATTCACTGCTGCCAAACGATGGCTGGCAGCCTGTTACCGTCATGGCTCTGCGGTTTGACACCGCATCAGTTCGCGACCAGTTAACCGCGGCTTTACGGGACCATTCCTTACTCACACTGCCAGCAGAAGCTGGTGAGGTCTACCAAGTCATTGTTCTAGCAGGTCATACATTCCGTTTGTTTGCAGCTGCCTGGCTTGAGCCCGATGGGTCTGAGGACTGGATGCTGCTGACGATTCTGTGTCCTGAACCTGATCAGCTGTTCCCCCCAGGCGTATCCCTGATTATCGACGAAATCACCCCTGAGCGTCCCCGTGTCGAACTGGCTCGCGAAACCCTCGCAGTTGAGAATCAGACAACCGCCTTGTTTGCCCAGGTAAAAGGCAATCGTCATGATGTTTTTGACATCACGGTTGCTGTGGCGGATGACACAGCCGCGGACACCCCCCATCGGTGGTCTGCTGCCATTCAGTTTCAGCCGGAGGAATAAGTCATGATGTCTACTTGTGTGTTCCAACTAAGTGTCCGACGCATCGACCATCGATGTACGTTTGAACTCTCCGGTGAGGATGTCCGTCAAGCCTGTGAACTTGGCTATCCATCTGGCCTCGATGAGTTGTACCAGGATTGGCAGAGTGCTTATCTGGGCTATTACCGGCAGCTGCGGGGCGAAAAGGTTGTCAGTGGTCAGGTTTCATCTGCGTCCCTGCCAGCCCCAGCTAATTATCGGAAACAGTTGGTGGAAGCCGAAGCTCAACTATTGGATGCCTTCCACCGCTGGCTTAGGTCTTCTGAACTACACGATATTCGAACAGCGATTGCTACTGCAGCCCACAAAGCTGTTGATACTAAACCCTATCGGGTTGATGTCTGTTTGCGCTGTTTTCCCCTGGACTTAGCTCGGCTACCCTGGGAGACCTGGGAAATTGGGAAAGAGTTAGGGGTACCTAGACGGGTTCGAATCGCTCGAGAACCTCAAAATATTCAAGATAGCAGTACTCATCCCATTCGTCGCCAAGCCAGGATTCTAGCCATTTTCGGTAACGATGGACAACTGAATCTGGAAAAAGATATTCAGGCTATCAACTCTCTCAGTACCGTCGCCAAGGTGGAGCTGTTTGATTGTCAAAAGTATGGCAATTCACCGGATTTAATTCAGAAAATCTGTCAAAAAATTGCCGATCCAGCAGGCTGGGACATTCTCTTTTTTGCAGGCCACAGTAATGAGTCATCTCTCACAGGTGGCGAGATTCACCTTGCCAAAAACCGTTCTCTCGCCGTCACAGACATTGCTCCCTCACTACAAACTGTAAAACAGAATGGCTTGCAGTTTGCGGTCTTTAACTCCTGCCAAGGTCTCAATCTTGCCGAATCATTGATTGACCTGGGTCTGAGTCAAGTGGCCATTATGAGGGAGCCGATTCATGACCGTGTTGCTCATCTATTCATCCAACAGTTTTTGGCCAGTCTGACTGAGTATAAAGATGTGCATGAAGCGTTGTTGGATGCCTGTGAGTGCCTCCAACAACAGGAAAATCAGCTTGACTATCCGTCGGCCCATTGGGTGCCGTCTCTCTTTCGCCATCCCAATGCAGACCTGTTTCGCATTCAGCCCTTTGGTTTGCGAAATAAGCTGAAGCGTCGTTTACCCAGCCGTGGTGAAGCCATCGGGCTGGCGGCCTGTCTGTTCACCAGCTTGCTGCCCCCGGTCCAAGACTTGCTATTGGATGGGCGGCTTTGGGTACAGGCCCTGAGTCGCCAGCTTACAGGCGATATTCCCGCCCAGGTGGAATCTCCTATCCTGCTGGTAAAAGTTGACCCGCTATCGTTGAAAGAGGCTGAGATCGAGAAACCTCGTCCCATCCCCCAAGATTATCTTGCCAGTCTGCTTGAAGCTGCCACTGAGCGCAATGCTTCTATCGTAGGTATTGACTATCTGCTAGATGATGGTGAGGGGGAGCCAACGCCGGAGCAACGCTCCCAACTGAAACAGGCCATTGAAGAGGCCACCCAAAATCAAACACAACTGGTCTTTGCCCACGACGAAAACGAGCGTTCAGTCTATACAGACCAGGGATTTGTCAGTGAAGAGCTGATTCCCTTTGACCAAACCCGCCACGGGGACATTAACTTTTATCCCACCCTACTGGATTTACCGGCCAGTGGCACCAGCTGCGGTTCCAGAAAAAATGTCTGCCCGTTTGCCTATGAACTGGCTCGTCTGTATACCAAACCACCCTCACCGCAAACATCAGCGCCTTTAGCACAGCAAGCGTCGAGTTCATTCCCCTGGGGATATACGTTTTCCGCTGCCACCACCCAACCATCGTCCCTTGCTCCTGAAAACTTGTTTGGTATCACCAGTTTTTCTGAAAATTTCTTGCAAGCCTGGTTCCATCCCATCCTGGACTTTTCCCTCCCACCCGATCGGGCGTATCGCACGATTTCGGCCTGTGAGCTGCTGAACCAATGCACAGGCGAAGGAAATACCTTCACGGATTTGACGAATACCGTTGTGATGATTGTTCCTGGTGGATATGACGAGGCGGGAATTGAAAAATCAGATGACAATCTTCCGCCGCCAGCGGCATGGTCGATATGGAAGAATGACGACCTTTTCACTGGTGGTGAAGTCCATGCCTACATGTTGCATCACTTGCTAGCTAACCATCGGGTCTATCCCATTCCTGACTTGTGGATGATTTTGTTGGTTGCGATCGCGGCAAAAGAATTGCGATTACGTGTGCCCTACAACCGCCAGCGAAAGAAATGGGCGCTTGCCCCTAGCCTAGCCTCTCTGGGGTATGGATTCCTATGCTTGCAGATCTTCCAAGTGGCCGGGGTGATTGTGCCAATTGTCTTACCGGTAACGGTGCTATGGCTATATGCCTACTTGGCTTACCGATCTGGGAGTGATGGTCGCCGTGTTGCCTAGGATCATTTTTCATTCGTTACTACAGGGGGCAGTACATGGATGAGTATTAATTAGAATTCTTACTTATTGCGAGTTTCTCTAAGAATCAGGAGCAAGCCGGTGATGATGAAGAAACGCTCAAGGTAACTGTGTATTGAATGGTTAAACGCCCTCTATTGACTACTTTTCAATCTTTAAGGAGCATACATTCCGTGAAAATCAAGCGACAAAGATCTCTGGTTGTTGTGACTGTTCTGGCTGCTGCAATGGTATCTGCGTTTCCATTGCATGCTGCCATCGAGCACCGTACTCCTAGCGTTCTACTAGAGGGCGCAACTACTCAGTTAGCCTCTACCTGGAGTGAGATTTGGGATAGGTTACGACGTCAGGAAGTGCCTGGTGGATCTCGAGGCCGTCTTAATCAATCGAAGAATGTCTGTGCTGTTGTTCCAGGAATGCTCATTGATAAAGAGACTGACGAGGCTACTTCATTACAAATCTGGGGATTAAATCCGGTATTTGTTTGGCAAGAAGAATGGTCTCACATCAAGGTACTTCATTCTCGAACCCATGAGGTTTTGTTGAGCCAGGAACTTGACTCAGAGGCACGCCATTTAGCCTATAGCGATGTAGAGGATGCGATTCCGCTAGAGCCAGGTGGTTCATATTATTGGCAGCTATCGCAGGATGGCCCTGCTGGTCCAATGACAATCTTCGGGGAAACAAGTTTCCGGACGTTGCATGAAGAAAACCGGTTAGAACTAGAGACCGCGCTGGCAGAGATTAATGCGTCTGAGGATGCGTTGAGCAAGCGGGTGAAGTTCTTTGCGGACGAAGGCCTGTGGGCTGATGTGGTTCGAGAAGTCTATACGGCTGATGAATTACCGGCTGATTTGGTAGCGCTTAAAGATGAGATCGCTGGCCATGATTTCTGCGCTCAGCCGTCAGGTGATTAGTCTATGCAACTGGCAATGTAATACAGATTGCCAGTTGCATAGGCTTGCAAGGGTACGGATATAGCTGATTGAAAGGTTTGGAACGACCATGGGCATATAAGTTTTTCGAGTCGTGGTCGTTCTTGAGTTTGTATGCCCCCCAACGGAGTTTCCTAAAGATGCCTCTTCACCCTCGTTTTGCTACCTTGCTATGGGCACTAATGTTATCAGTCCTTGGTGGTCCCCGCGCTATGGCCCAAACCACCGCACCTGCTCCATTAATAGAGGTGGAAGGAACCCTTCAAGATGGAGATGATACCTTAGAAAGTGGCAGATTTTACGATAGTTATGAGTTTTCAGGGCAAGCGAACCAAACCGTTACTATTCTGTTAGAGAGTGAGGCTTTTGATCCTTATCTTATTCTTGAAGACGATCAGGGCGATCGTATCGCGACAAACAACGATGTTAGTTCTGTTAATTCCAATGCAGCGTTGGTCATTGCACTTCCCGCCGCGGCACGCTACCGAGTCATCACGCGCGCACAAGACACTAAGGGCCAAGGAGCTTACCAATTAACGATTCACTCAACTTCAGCAGGTCAGCCTAATCCGTTGTTGAGTGCAGCTGAGGTGACGCTGTTGGAAGCCAAAGAGCGAAGCCAAGCGGGCAATGCCCATTATCAGCGCAGCGAGTTTCGAGTTGCTTTGATGCTGTGGGAAGAAGCCTTGGCCCTATTTCGTACAGAGAATGTGCGCATCACCTTTTTACAAGACAGTGCGCAAGGTGAAGCAATCTCCCTAGGCAATTTAGGAGTGGCGCATTATTACTTGAACGACTATGAACGCGCCATCGACTTCCAGAAGCAATCGCTCGATATCACCCGACGGATTGGCGACCGGCAAGGCGAAGCAACCTCCCTAGGCAATCTGGGGCTTGCACATCATACCTTGGGCGACTATGCTCAGGCCATTAACTTCTACCAAGAACATCTTACTATTGCCCTTCAGAGCGGCGACCGCCGCTCTGAAGGCAACGCCTTGGGTAATCTGGGGCTTGTGCACAGTGACTTGGGTGACTATGCACAAGCCATCAACTTCTCCCAAAAAGCACTCTACATCTTCAGACAAACAAACGACCGCGGCGGCGAAGCAGGTTCTTTGGGTAATCTGGGGAGTGCACATAGCGCCCTGGGGGAGTATGATCGCGCCATCGACTTCCACCAGCAAGCACTCAACATCTTCCGCCAAATCGGTGACCGACAGGACGAAGCAATTTCTTTAGGCAATCTGGGGAGTGCACATAGCGCCCTGGGGAAGTATGGTCGCGCCATCGACTATCACCAGCAATCGCTTGACATCAAACGCCAGATCGGCGACCGACAAGGCGAAGCAACCTCCCTAGGCAATCTGGGAAGTACCTATCACGTCTTGGACGAGTACACGCGTGCTATCAATTTCTATCAGCAACAGCTCGATATCGTTCGGCAGATTGGTCACCGCCGAGGTGAAAGTATTTCACTCCACAATCTGGGGCTGGCCTTTTGGGATTTGGAAGACCTAGCTGAAGCCGAACGCTACTTGAAGACGTCCGCTCAAATCAAAGAGTCCCTCCACTCCGCCAACTTGACTGATACCAATCGTCTCTCACTGCTTGACTCACAACAGCAGACCTATCACCTCTGGCAACTGACGCTAATGGCTCAAGGCCAACCTGAATTGGCCTTAGAAGTGGCCGAACGCGGTCGTGCTCAAGCGCTAGTCACTAGAATGTCTCGTTCGCTGAACACGGCAGCTGATGAGTTTGAGCTATCTACCCCACCTAACCTTGAGCGTATCCAAGCTATTGCTGCAGAACAAAACGCTACCCTAGTGAAGTATTCTGTCTTGCCGTTTGGTCGCCTCCTCATCTGGGTCATCCAACCTGATGGCACGATTTACTCGACCGAGAGCGATGCCGCCGCATTAGACGACTCCCTGATGGATACCACCGGCCAGTTTGCCACGCTTGGTCAAAACGGTAGCCGCGGGGGAGAGCACCCTGAAACACCGCTGAGTACCCTTGTTCAAGACACCCAAGCAGCCCTGACTCGTGGCGATTCATCGGACTCAGTCTCATCACTCTCTCGTCAACAGCTTGACACCCAGCTTCAACAACTCCATGAGGTGCTGATTGAGCCCATTGCCCAGTGGCTCCCAACAGATGACCAACAACGAGTGATCTTCATTCCTCACCGAGAACTCTTTCGCGTCCCCTTTGCTGCTTTGCGAGATAGTGAAGGCAACTATCTGATTCAACACCACATCATTCTCACGGCCCCCTCCATCCAATCCCTCGAACTCGCTCGCCAGCATCGGACCCGCATCCAATCGATGAATACGACAGCCGCACTCATCGTCGGTAACCCCTACTTTCCCGACACCTTGACAACCGCCTATGGCTGGCAGACCTTACCAGGCGCAGAACGAGAAGCACGCAACGTAGGCACCTACCTCAGCCAGTATCTGGGCACTTCTCCCACGGTTCTCCTCCACGATCAAGCCACCGAAACACAGGTTAAAGAACAATTACACTCCGCTCGCTTTATTCACCTGGCCACCCACGGCAACTTAGTCTCCGTCAATGAACGAACCGATTTACCCGGTGTTCAATACAGCTTTATTCCAGGCCTACTCGCCCTGGCCGCCTCTGACCAAGACGATGGCAGTCTCACCGCCGATGAACTCCGAGACCTTACCCGCACCAACCCACTTAATGCCGAACTCGTGGTTCTCAGCGCCTGCCAGACCGGACAAGGCCGCGTTACCAGCGACGGCGTTGACGGTCTCTCTCGCACTCTTCTCACCGCAGGCGTTCCCACCATGCTGGTGTCGCTGTGGAATGCCTCTGACCATCACACTGCCGGCCTGATGGATGAGTTCTATCGCCAATTTCTCGAAGAAGACCAGGATAAAGCCCAGGCACTTCGCCAGGCCATGCTTCAAATGATTGAACAGGGTGACGACAATCCTCAGCATTGGGCCGCATTTACCCTGGTCGGTGAAGCAGAATAAGGGTTACCACTCTGCGCTGCTGAAATTACATAGGCTTATCACCTGAAGGATAGCTCTTAGTGAAACCGGATACATCACCAGATATCCCTATCCTCATCCTAAAGAGTTTCTCCCATGAATTACCCTACCTTTCACCCATTTCTCATCGGCTGTATCGGAGCCCTTGCCCCCGAAATCATCCGTCTTTACAAACTTCGCTCTAGCCCAATTGTGCGCTGGTCTTGGGACTATCTACTTGTCTCAATTCCCTTTGTCCTACTAGGTGGCTTCATTGCCTATATCCTCGAACCCACCAGCAACTATGCCGCCTTCTACACTGGTGTCAGTACCCCATTCATCGTCACCACACTAGCCAAAGAATCCGAACGTGAAGCCCAAGCCATCCAACACCTAATCAAAGAAAACCAAGAAATCAAAGCTGAACTCAATTATTTGCAACGGAGTCAGTCCTTTTCCCAAACCGATGCATCTGTCAGCCCCTCTGAACCACGGTCCTCCAGCACAGACAGCAACAACGCATCCGGCCATTCTGCCTTAAGAGGCAGTGGCTCAACGTCTGCCGTAATCCCCTTCCCTTCCGAAAAGTACAGCATGAACGGCTACTTCTCCCAGGCACAATCAAAGCGCTTCCGTCCCCGTTTATCCAAATGGCAAATCATCCAAACCTTCCTTAAGGCCTTATAAATTGAGGTTTTTATAGATCCTTTCGAAAAGGCATATTCTACGCGCAAGTCGTTGAGGTTCTTTGCTATGGCATACAACTCATAGCAAAGAACTTTCAGTCTGTAATTCCTATGCACCCACCTACTTTTCTCACCATAGATACACTTGGATGAGCTAAGTTGTGATCGCGTTTAAATCCTGACTAAAACTACTAAGGGATTGCTGCTGTTAGGCATGCGGCTTTGCGATCTCAAATACCTCACCTATCCTTAGGTATGTAATTATCTGGAGGTTGCTGGCGTCCCTACAAATAGCACTAGCGACACCAGGGGAGCCTGGAAACCTTTCGGAAGGCCTTCATAGTTGCTCCATCAACCTCGTGTAAGTTACACAGAGTAGGTGGATCAAAATATATCTAACTCATTGATATATGGTTATTAGAGAGTGGATCAACTAGATGATCCAGAGTGGATCAACCTAAATCTTTCGTTGAGAGCGGATCAAAGCGTCACATTGAATTGGCACATTTAAGTCAAGATTAGATCAGTCTTTTTGAACGGTTCTTAAAATCTTTTCCCAGAAGCCCTTTCAAAGATCGCATATATCGACTTGAAATCGAGTGAGCCGCAAGGTTCCGAGGGTTCGAATCCCTCCCTCTCCATTATACGTTTCAGTTTAACCGCCCTGATAGCTGAAGGTGACCTTGGCATGGGCACATAAGGGCGTAGATAGTGAGTGTCAAGTCAACATGTAGATTCTCTGTAGATGTCGGTATAGGTTCTACAGTTGGATTTATACATAGTTAGTCACCCACAGACATCTAACCGGATATCTAGCTATGACGCCTATCGCTGCGAGAAACAATGCTATCCAAACAGCCCAGGCAATTTTGGCAAATCCAGATCGGTACGTCATTCTCGATACTGAAACCTCTGGTTTAGGCAAGACGGCGGAGATTTTGGAAATTGCCATCATTGACCCGGTGGGGGCTACTCTATGCAACTATTTTCTGGACCCGGTGCATGCCATTGCACCGGCAGCGGCGGCGATTCATGGACTGACGAAGGACGTGCTAAAAGCAAAGGGTGCGATCGCATGGCCTGAAATCCATGATGAGGTGGTGGAGCACCTGGATGGTAAAACCTTAGTGGCCTATAACGCTGTTTTTGATATGGCCATGTTGGATGCCACTGCCATACTCCACGGTAGGGATACACCCCACACTGGCGATATCCTATGTGCCATGCGGTTATGGCAACGGTTTCGGGGCGCTACCAAAGTTGAGGCCCTGGAGGGTGATCACAGTGCTCTGGGTGACTGTCTGGCCACACTGGAACGAATTAAGGAAATAGCCAATAGTTCATTAGAGGACGACCCGGACCTGGTGGATATTCAGGACGTAGAAGATCTAGTACAGTGGCAGGCTCGGATAGAAGAGTTGACCGCTCAGCGCAATGCCTTGGATGCAACGGTGAAGTCCTTGAAGGCCCAGGTGACTCAATATTTGATTGATAACGGTGCTGAGGCGATTCCGTTGAGCAATGGCAAGCAGGTGAAACTGTACCGCACACCAACAAAAATTAAACCTTTGGTACCCTTGGAAGAACTACCTGAACGCTATTTGAAACAGGCTGTTGATCAGCAACTGGTCAAAGCTGAGATTAAATCTCGTCACTTGGAAGATGGACTGTTTAGCTATGAGACATCAAATACCATTCGGTTCGTAAAGCTATGAACATTCATACACTTTCCGTAATCACCCCTGCTGTATATGTTCCTGTATCTAACGCCTTAATGTTTTAATACAGAGCAATAATAATCGCTAGTAAAACAAAAGCAACGAAACAATCGGATGAAATATTGTTTGTTCTGTATGTCGTCATCATTGATGGCTCAGTAACAGAAGAGGCCCAGTAACAGAAGAGTTTATAGAAGATAATCCTGAAACTCACGCATCATTCAACTTAAGGGTGACCACACCCTTAAGGACCTACACAAGCTCCTGTTTAGTGCCTTTGATCGATAAGAAGAACATTTCTATGAATTTCAGTTAGGGAGATTTCTTTGGGTACTGGTTTGATGTTGGGGATGACTGGTGGCATCAGGTGGAAGTCATTGATATTCAGGCCAAAGCTCTTAAAGGGAAATACCCTAAAGTAACCAAAAGAGTTGGGGCTAATACTGTGTCAAACTAAAAATTAGGACTATGTATTGATGAAGAGTAAAGGGTAAAGGAGTGCCCTCTCTGCACTCTTTACTCGCCCCACGGCTTATCCTAAATCTTAGTCTTGACAGTCCACTAGAAAATTGTCTTATTCAAGTTCTTCAATCAAAGCCATTGACACAGTCTATGGTCTGTATTCATAGGCTTTACCAGGCAGCGTTCGCTTTCTTTGAAATACATACCTTAATCCAAACTTAAAGTTCTCTTGATGTGGATTGAATGCTCGACAATTAATGTCTAAACATCTATACAACATAGATGTTTGGTCTGTTTCTGGGCATAGCATCTATGATCGCACTCCCCCAAAACGATGACTAATCTTGTGCTACAAGGTATCTCCAAATATTTTGGTGCCAGTCAAGCCCTGAACAATATTTATCTCACCGTTGACGATGGAGAATTCGTCTCTCTGGTAGGACCATCGGGTTGTGGTAAAACCACGTTGTTGCGAATTATTGCTGGTTTGGAAACCGTCAGCGAGGGTGACGTGATGATTGCAGGGCAGACCGTCAATGAGTTGGACCCAGCTCAGCGCAATATTGCCATGGTGTTCCAATCCTATGCCCTGTATCCCCACAAGAGTGTATTTGAGAACATTGCCTTTCCTCTGAGGATGCAGGCCCCCTGGTTCACACGCATTCCCATTATTAGTCACCTATTCAAAGCTCGTAAAACCCTGGAAGCCCATCTGCAAGAACAGGTTCCCCAAACGGCTGACCTGATGCACCTGGGGGAGCTATTAAAACGTAAGCCAGGGCAACTGTCTGGAGGCCAGCGGCAGCGGGTTGCTCTGGCCAGGGCCATGGTGCGATCTCCCCAATTGTTCCTGATGGATGAGCCTCTGTCTAACCTGGATGCCAAGCTGCGGGCAGATATGCGAGCGGAGATTATTGAACTACGGCGGCAGCTGGGGGGCACATTTATCTATGTCACCCACGACCAAAGTGAAGCCATGACTATGTCGGACCGAGTGGTGTTGATGCATGAGGGTAGTATTCAGCAGATTGCTGCCCCCAGTGAGCTGTACGACAACCCTGCCAATCTGTTCGTGGCTGAGTTTATTGGCAGTCCCAAAATTAATACCCTGGCAGTAAGCTCTCCAACGGCTGGAGAGCTTTATGGCTTTGGTAATCATTTGCAGGGGGTGCCGAAACACATTGATGGTGTTGCTGTGCCGGTGCGCGAGGCCCTCTCACTTTGTTTACGGCCTGAAGCCCTGAGGTTGTTGCCCACTCAGGCCCGAGATGCCTTCACTGGACGCATTCACATCCTGGAAAATCTGGGTAACGAGTTTCTAGTCATTGTTCATCCCATCGGTGAAGTGGAAAATAGTGGGGATGATACGACAAAGCCGATGAAATTAGTGGCTCGGGTGGCGGCTATGGTGGGGCGTCAACTGCACCCGGGCGATACTGTTCATCTACAACCCGACTGGTCCCAGGCATTGCTATTTAACCAGGATGGCTTCCGGCTTTCTCAGGCCACAGTTACTGTGCTAGAGGAGGTAAGCGTATGACCCTGGTTGCTCCCGGTCGAGATCGCGTAGGTACTCGTGTGAAGAGTCGCGATCGCACCCCCTGGATAATTTACCCCCTGTATCTGCTGCCTGCCTTCTTTTTGTTGCTGGTGTTCTTTGTAGTACCTGCTTTGACCACCATTGGTATTAGCTTTACCGACTGGCAGTTGGGGTCATCCTCCATTGACCTCATCGGGTTAGACAACTACAAAGAACTGTTTACAGATGAGGTTTATCGTAAAAGTCTGATCAACACCCTCAAGTTAGACCTGTTTGTCGTCCCAGTGTCATTCTTCCTGGCCCTGGGACTGGCCCTGGCCATCAATGGGTTAAATCGCTTTCAAGGCTTTTGGCAAACGGTGTACTTTTTGCCCGTAACCACGACGCTGGTGGCCATGGCCCAGGTATGGTCCTGGATTTTGCATCCCCAGTTTGGCATGGTGGCCCAGTTGTTCAAACTGTTTGGCCTCACCCCCATTAACTGGCTCAACGACCAGAGCGTGGTGCTTTACACCATTGGCTTTATCTCCATCTGGCAGCTGGTGGGTTACTACACGGTGCTGTTTATTGCCGGGTTGTTAAATGTGCCCAAAGAGCTGTACGAAGCGGCACTGATTGACGGTGCCCGCTCTCCCTGGGATAAGTTTTGCCACGTTACTTGGCCGATGCTGGGTCCCACCAGTTTGTTTATTTTTATCATCACCATCATCAAGTCATCTCAGATTTTTGACACGGTGAAGGTGCTGACCCAAGGCGGCCCCAACAACGCCAGTGAGATTCTGCTGTATACCCTCTACAGTGAAGGGTTTGAGTTTTTTAGGACAGGATTGGCATCTGCGATCGCCACACTGTTCTTCGCCATCATGCTGCTGCTGACCATGTATCAGATGCGGGTATTTGAAAAATACGTCCACTACCGTTAGGGAGCCTCTGATGAAAAAGCACGAACTCTTTCTGCATTTTATTTTGGCCATTGGTGGGGTGGTCATGCTCACCCCCTTTATCTGGATGCTGAGTCTGTCGGTCAAGCCAGAGAACGAAATTTATAACGCTCAGATCAGGCTATTCCCCCAGCAGTGGGATTGGGCCAACTACACTGAAGCCTTTATTGACGCCCATGTGGGCTCGTTTATTGTCAACGGGGCCATTGTTACCCTGGGGATTTTACTGTTTCAATATCTCACGACCATTCCAGCAGCTTATGTTCTGGCCCGTAAAGATTTTCGCTTGAAGGGGGTGCTGTTTGCCATTGTGTTGGGGGTGTTGCTGATTCCTCCCCAGGTGACCGCCATCCCGGTATACTTGTTGATGGGTAGATTAGGATTAATCAATACCACTTGGGCGTTGATCTTGCCCTTTACCACCAGCGCCTTTGGCATTTTTCTCTTCCGCCAGAGCTTCAAAGCCTTTCCCCAAGATCTGATTGACGCGGCTCGGGTAGATGGGGCCAATGAATTGTACATTCTCTGGAACCTGATTGTACCGCTCTCGTTACCCACCCTGGCAGCCTTTGGCATTTTCTCCATCGTGGTCCACTGGAACGATTTGTTCTGGCCCTTGCTGGTGATTTATGACTGGGAAAAGGCTACCCCTCCCCTAGGTATTACCTTTTTTGAGGGTGGGGACAGTGGCGACAACGTGGGGGCAATGATGGCCGCCGCCACCCTAATTGTGGCACCCCTCACCATTGCGTTTCTAGTTGCCCGTCGTCGGTTTATTGAGGGCATTACCATGACTGGCATCAAGTAAAAATCTGCTAAATACCAGTCAATAGGTCTTCGGACACCCGATACCCAACACCTCACCCAACCAACATTTTCCAGATTAAGTTGATACCCGGTCTTAGCAGTATCTCTACTCTAATGCCTGATATCTGGTGTCTTTGCCTTTGTGTTTCCTCTGTTTTTTGAGTTCCTGCATAATCTCCGACTAACTTGTTGTAAGGAATCCTGATTATGACTCTACCGTTAACAAAAACATTAACCCGTGGTGCTCTCGCCACACTGATGCTGTTAGCTGTTGGCTGCAGCGGTACTACTACTACCTCCGAGAATACTGCCTCCCCTGACACAGCCGCCGCTGATAGTCAAGACCCCGTTACCATCACTTTGGCCTATCCCTACGGTGATCTATTTACCGATGTACACAGGGAGACAATCGAAAAGTTTGAGGCCGAGAATCCCAATATCGACATCGCCCTCCAGGCCCCCCTGGCGAACTACGAAGAACTGGCCCAGCGTACCCTGGTGGGCATTACCCAGCGACAGGCCCCCACCATTTCTTTCCAGGGCATTAACCAGGTGCGTCAGTTTGTAGATGCAGGCCATGCCAGTGACCTGAGTGAGTTTGTGGCGGCAGATTCCCGTTGGACCGACGGTGGTCTCTATGAAAATATGATGGCCTTGGGAGAATTCGACGGCAAGCAGTATGCCATTCCCTTTGCCGTGTCTACTCCCATCATGTACTACAATGTAGAGCTATTGGAGCAAGCCGGTCTTGATCCTGAGAATCCTCCCCAAACCTGGCCTGAGGTCATCGAAGCAGCTAAGAAAGTTCAGGCTTTGGGTGGTGACGTCACTGGCATGTGGTATGACTACTTGATTACGGGTAACTGGGCCTATCAAGCCCTGGTGTACTCCAAGGGCAGCAGCATGATGGACGATAGTGAAAGCAACATCACCTTCGGTGGCGAAACTGGTATAGAAGCCGCTCAGCTGCTCCGTAGCTTTGTGGATGAAGGGGTGATGCAGGACTGGAGTCGTGAGCAGGGCATTGAGTCCTTTGTCAGTGGCAAAGTAGGGTTTTACTTTAGCTCCACCTCCTCTCTGGCTAACCTGCAAGAGAAGTCTAATTTTAACCTCAAGACTGCCCTCTTCCCCACGGATGAAGGTGGCGAACGTCGTCTACCTACCGGTGGTAACGCCGCTGTGATCATTACCGATGACCCCGCAGAAGCCAAAGCCGCTTACGAGTATGCTATGTTTGCCGCTGGTCCCATTGGTAACAACATTATGGTGAACGGCACTGGCTATATGCCCATGCACAAAGAAGCCGTTGACGAAGCATTCTACGAGGCTAACCCCAACTACCAGGCGTCTATTGATCAGATTCCTTACATCTTCCGCTGGTACTCCTTCCCCGGTGAGAATAACCTGAAGATTATTGACACCATCAAGGAGTCATTACAGGCGGTTGTTTCTGGTAAGGAAACCCCTGAAGCGGCGATTACCAAGGCGGCTGATCAGGCTCAGGACCTGGTGAAGTAAGCGTTCCTTTGAAATAGATGTCTCTCAGACAGGGAGACATCTGTTCTTTCTTACTCTCACATACTCTTACTCTTTAGGGGAAGCCAGATTGTCTCCTCACCTGAGATGTCGTCCATGCGGCTTCTCCTTTTCTTATATTGTCTGAAAATGCGTGTATTATTTTTTGGTGATATTGTTGGTGAACAGGCAGTTGACCAATTAGTCACCGATATCCCCCGCTGGCGACAAGAGCACTCCATTGATTTGGTTATTGCCAATATGGAAAATGCCATTGTTAGTCATCCGGAGGATCTCTGGGGTGGGTTCGGTATCTCTCTAGATGTGATCACTCGCTTAACCGACGCAGGGGTAGATGTGCTGACCGGGGGGAATCACTCCTGGGATGCGCCTAATACCGATGCTGTGATGGCTCATCCAAAAATAGTGTGCCCAGGCAACGTGACCAATGATTTACCCGGACGTGGGCATATCACCCTGGAGGTGAGCGGGGAACTAGTCACCGTTGTTAACCTAATTGGCGATACTGCCGCTGGGAAGCGCTATCACACCCAGCGACCGTTTGACTATTTTCAGGCTCAAACATTTTCAGAAAACAGTTTAATTATTATCGATTACCACGCCAATACTCCCATTGAAAAATGGTCTCTGGCCCGCGTTTTAGACGGTCAGGTGATGGCCATAATGGGCACCCACACCCACGAACCGACGTTAAATCTATATCGTCTACCCCAGAAGACTTTCTTTGTGACCGATGTGGGTATGAATGGACCTACGGGTGGAGTATTGGGCATGGGCAATCGATATTTCCTGTCTAAGGAAAATCAGCCGGATGCACCTGTAGATTTTGATCTGGCACCAGGACCGTTGCAGCTAGGAGCGGTGATTTTTGATAATCAGAGTGGTGAAATTGTTAGGTTGTGCGATCGCAACTGGCCTGGCGATCTCCTATGATGTGTTGCATAACCCACGACTTAATATGACTCTCATTGCCCAAATTAGTGATCTCCATGTCCAAGTAGCTGATGATCGCGCCTACGGTGTGGTGGATACCAATGCCCTAGTGGCCAATGCCATTACCCATATCAACGACTTGAACCCTCAACCCGATTTAGTCATTGCCACAGGAGATTTAGTTCATCAAGGCACGGAAGCTGAATACGAACAACTAAAAATCATTCTCTCGCAGCTCAATGCCCCCATCTATTTGTTACCAGGAAACCACGACTGCCGAGAATCTTTAAAACAAGTATTTAGTCATCATACGTATTTACCCCATCATCATCTAGGGCATTTGAGTTACACCCTAGAAGACTATCCAGTACGGATGATTTTGCTAGATACTACTATTCCTGGTAAGGGAAGTGGTCTGGTGGATGCTGGCCGTCTCGCCTGGTTAGAGGCTCAACTCAACGCTGATACCACCAAGTCCACCATTCTCTTTATGCATCACCCGCCGTTTCCGACGGGCATTACCATGATGGACAATATCGGTTTGGAGGGACGTACAGAGCTGGAAAATCTCATCCGCCACCATCCCCAGATTGTGCGTGTGAGCTGTGGTCATCTGCACCGTAGTATTCATTGCCAGTGGGCCGGGACCACCGCTAGCACCCAGTCCAGTCTGGTTCACCAGGTCGTTCTCGATCTCCAACCTGACGCAGCAGGAACCTTTGTCATGGAACCTGCTGCTTACCAGCTACACCTATGGCATCAAGATATTTTGGTGTCCCACACGGTTTATGTGGGGGAGTTTACGGGTCCTTTCCCATTTTCTGATCCCAAAAAACGTCGAAATGCGCCAGTTATCTAGCGATTCTATCCCGCGAATGGCTTCTCATCTTTTCTCAGATGTTATTATCTAAAAGATTGAGCGTCAACAGTCTCATCCATTTCTAAAAACACAGGTGCAGCCTCTGATTCAGTCCACTCGATGACGTCTGTTTCTTGCGGTTGATTCGCCGCTTGCCAAGTCTGAATTCTTGCTTGAGCAGTCGTATACGCTTCGGCCTGAGAGGGAATTTGCGTAGCCAGCTTAATGGCACGATCTAAATTACTGCGAGATTCACTGTCGGCCAGATTTAAGAGATCCCAACTCCAGCGGTTGATTTGTTGCAGCGCATCCGTATATTGGCTGCTACTGACAGGAATTTGGTTAGCCGTAACAATGGCACGGGCCAGGTCATTGGCAGCGCCAGAACGGGCAATACTGTTGGCTTCCTGCATCCGGGTTTGGTTTTGTTGCTGGTCACGCCAGACTGCTAAATCGTTTTGGACTTCTTGGTAGAGAGAACGTCCTGGAGAAATACGAGATGCGGTTGCGATCGCACCCGATAAATTTCCCGTTGCCGCCAGCCGACGGGCTTGATCCATCAGGGGCCGATCTTCAATGGCTTCAATCCGTCCTTGCCAACCGTCAATGCGCTTTTTAGCATCATCCGTCAGGGCTCGACCAGACTCAATTCTGCGAGCTTCCTGAATTGCCTGGCGCAGTGCTTGAGGGGTGCCCACAGCCGCTAGCTGGTCAGCCCGATTCAAAATGGGTAAATCTTCCGCTGTCTCCACCCGATCTTCCCATTGGCCAATCTGGTCGGAAACCTCATCCCAGCGAGGATTATCGCGATTCACCTGATTGGCTTCAACAATGGCTGAACGCAGATCATTGATATTCCCCTGGGCCGCAATTTGACGAGCAATATCCAATTGGGCCAGGGCCTTAATCTCGGAACGCCACTGACCGATCAACGTCTGGGCTCGATCATAGAGTGGCCGATCTTTGCCTAAACTTTGTAAGCGGGTAATGGCAGAATCTAACCCCAGGGCATCACCACTCCAAGCGCGCCGATAGGCTTCTGTAAAGACCTGAAAATCAGCAATTTCCTGATCTAATCCTTCATTTCTAGGAATTGCCCCTAAAATTTCTTCGGCCTGGGGTAGCTGCTGACGGGCTAAGAATCTCTCAGCCAACCGTAGCATGTCCCTAGCGATAGTCTTTTTCACAGCCTTTGCTTCATCATGGAGCACGCTCTCAGGCTTGATGGAAGCCAGGAGTTTCAAGGCATCTTGAAAGCCTTTGACCGTTCCCTTATCGGCGAGGCGTTTAATTTTGCCGAGCTTACGACTATCTTCCCGCGCCATGGCAATAAGCTTAGTCAGCTCGGTATATTTGGTGTCTGACCAATAGTCATTGTTGACATCTAATAACAAAACTGATAGGCGAAACGCCTCTTTGAAATTGCCATCAACTAGCTTTTCTTTGGCGTTTTCAAAGACTTCTGAGCCTTCTCCCCAGACCCGCTGCCAGCGACGAACATTTGTTTCAACCTGATCTGCTGCTGCTGTATTGGCCGGGATTTTATTGGCGGTTGCGATCGCAGCTTCAAGCTCTCCCTGATGAAATAGATCGTCAGCCCTTTCTAGAATTTCACTGGACCAGGTTTCCACCTTGGCATTGATCTCAGCCCGCAGCGGATGATCATCCGGTAGCCTTTCAACCAGGGCAATGGCCTCTAACAAGAAATCCACGCTTCCCTGATTTGCATAGGATTCAGCACACTGCAAGCGCATGGCTGCCGACGCCGTGGGCCAAAAAATCGCTCGGCAGTTGGGCAGGTTCGGCATCCGAAACAAGCTAGTTACCGCAAAGGCCAAACTGCCTGCCAGAATCATCAAGGTCGTTAACAATAGAAACTGCCAGCTACCAACCCATCTAAAAACCACCATTCCCTTTAAGTCAGATGGCTGGGGTGCAGTCTCAGCAGGAGCCGCATCTACAGGAGATCCCCCTGCATAGGACGGAGAGGGTGCCGGACGAGTAGGCGGCACTGGCATACGCTGAGGCCGACTGCGGGGCACAGAAATAGGCTTAGACGGGCGGCGACGATTGCGTTTGGAGCTCATAAACAGATCAGCCAGAGAAAGAATACGCTGAATATGGCGATACTTTAGCGCAATGACTCAGTAGTGTATACGCTATTCGCTAAAGTGATCCAACTTAAAGGACAAAGACACCATGTCTTACTTGCCCTGTCTACACTGTTCGTCCCCTGAGCATCTTATCAAGACAATTGCTTAAGAAGATTACACATCACCTAAAACCATGGCTTTAATTGTGCTGCCTGCCTGAATCAGGGTTTCCCCAAGCGGCACCCTCCCTAAGCCATTGGTGCGACTCAGATTAATTAAGTTTCCAGAACTATGTCCTCCTTTCGCCAGGGTAAATCGATAGCCATCGTTACCTAGGGAAAGTTGCCCCCATAAATAAGTCTCCCGCTGACCACCGGCCTTGAGATCATCGTCTGTCTTTGCCGATACAAAGGTCGGTGACCAACGAGTCTCCAGACCAGAAAGCTTACGCAGGGCTGGTTGTACAAATCGCCAAAAACTGACCAGCGATGAGACCGGATTACCCGGCAAGCCAAAATAAAGTTGCTGATTCTTCCCACTCCCAAACGTAGCCACCGTCAGGGGTTTGCCAGGCTTTACGGCCACCGAACGAATGTGAATAGTCGCCCTTAATTCAGTCAAAATTTGGTCCACATAGTCATAGTCACCCACAGACACTCCACCGGATGAAATCACGACATCCGCTTGATTGAGGGCATCAGCAATGGCCTGCCGCGTGGCTGCCTTTTGGTCTGGCACAATTCCTAACGGCACAGGCACCGCACCTGCTTGAGCGATCAAAGCTGCCAAGGCATAGCGATTAGAATCCACAATTTGCCCAGGTGCTAAGGGGTGGTTTACATCAACTAACTCATCTCCGGTGGATAAAATTGCCACACGGGGGCGTCGATACACAGGCACTGACACACACTGCGCTGCCGCCAGCACGGCTATTTCAGCAGCTCCAATTTTGATGCCAGGCTTTAATAACTCTGCACCTGCCTGATAAAAGCTACCCTGCTTACGGATAAAAGCCTGGGCTGAAGGAGCGGTCAATACAGTTACCTGCGGTCCCTGACGCTGGGTATTTTCTTGAATCACAATGGTATCGGCACCCGTGGGCACCATGCCCCCAGTAAAGATGCGAGCTGCTTCCCCCGTCTGTAGCTCGCATTTAGGCACCTGTCCCGCCGGAATTTCCTCTACAACGGTCAATGTGGCGGGTACTGTTTTTACATCGTCGTACCGCACCGCATAGCCATCCATGGCTGAGTTATCCCAATGGGGAAAATCCAGCTGACTACTTATGGGTTGGCCTAAAACTCGTCCTAAACAGTCCCCTAAAGCCGCTGTTTCTAACGCCTCCACAGGGGTTACCAGGTCTAGGATCAACTTTTCCGCATCGTTTGCAGGCACCATAGGCTTTAATTTTAAATTTTGATTCTTTGAATTTTGATTCAGACTCCGTATCAGTCATACCTAACCATATCAAAGGCTCCGGTTACGATAGGAGAGTGGGCGTTGCCTACCCTTCGGATTGATCGTTTCTGTTTTCTAACATGCCATTTGCTTCCAGCCTTGCAAAATCCCTTGAACACCGTCGCCAGCAATTGGCAAAGCACCTGGATCACCCGGTCTTACTCTGGTCGGGGCAAGCAACGCCACGCAACTTTCCGGCTAACACCCATCCGTTTCGACCTAGCAGTCACTTTCTTTATTTTGCAGGGCTGCCCTTGGAAAATGCGGTCATTCATATGGCAGATGGGCACTTAACGTTATTTATGGATGAGGCGACACCGGCTGAAGCACTATGGCATGGTCCTAGCCCTAGTCGCACTGAGTTGGCCCATAAAATTGGTGCTGGCAAAGCCCTGCCCCTAGAAGACTTAAAACATTTTGTGGGCGATCAGGTGGCAACTCTCAAGGTACAAGATAATGCCACAGCGGTGCACCAGGAACAACTTTTAAATCGCTCGATTCCTATCGCCAAACAATCTCAGGATCAAGATCTGGCGTTACTCCAGGCTATTGTGCAATTACGCATGTGTCACGATGACTATGCCCTGGATGAGATGCGTCGTGCCGCAGGGGTTTCAGTCGCAGCCCACAGGGCAGGCATGGCGGCAACAAAACTGGGAAAAAACCTGACTGAGGCCCATGTTCGGGCAGCTATGGAACAGGTGATCATGGCCCATGGCATGGCCTGTGCTTATAACAGTATTGTGACGGTCCATGGTGAAGTTCTCCACAACAACCATTACCACTATGCCCTAGGGGAAAACGATTTAGTGTTGGCGGATGTGGGGGCAGAAACCAAGGCGGGTTGGGCGTCAGACATTACCCGTACCTGGCCTGCTGGTGGCAAATTTTCATCGACTCAACGGGACCTTTATGATGTGGTTTTGGCAGCCCATGATGCTTGCATTGAGGCGGCCAAACCTGGCGTGGAATATCGGGAGTTGCATCTCTTGGCCTGTCGAACTCTGGCAGCGGGTTTGGTAGACCTTGGTATTCTCATCGGCCAGCCTGATGACCTGGTGGAACAAGATGCCCACGCGTTGTTCTTTCCCCACGGTGTCGGTCATCTGTTGGGGTTAGATGTGCATGATATGGAAGATTTGGGTGATCTGGCAGGGTATGCCAGCGGTCGTAGTCGTAGTGACCGTTTTGGCCTCGGCTTTCTGCGTCTTGATCGGCCTTTACAGACGGGCATGGCCGTGACCATTGAACCTGGTTTTTATCAGGTGCCGGGCATTTTGGAGGATAAAAGTAATTGCGATCGCTATGCCCACATCGTCAACTGGGACCGCCTAGCCCAGTTTAGTGATGTCAGAGGTATCCGCATCGAAGATGATGTGCTGATGACCGAAAATGGCTGTGAGGTCATCACAAAAGATCTACCAACACACGCTAAGGATATCGAGGCACTAATAACAAATTAGGGGGTTAATTGTTCCTGGTGTAGGGACATTCCATGGAACATCCCTACACCAGGAATACGATTTCCCGTATTCACTTGTTTACCGCATGGTGACAAACTCTTCTGCCGAGCTCGGGTGAATCCCTACGGTGGCATCAAAATCTGCTTTCGTTGCCCCCATTTTGACCGCCACCGCCACCCCTTGAATAATCTCAGCGGCAGCATCACCCACCATATGTGCCCCCAGAACCTTATCAGTCTGCACATGCACAATCAGTTTCATAAGCGTTTTTTCTTCTAGCTTAGGCAGGGTATAGTACATCGGTCTGAATCGGGACCGATACACCCGAATGGCGACTTCGCCATATTTCTCCATGGCCTCGGTTTCAGTCATACCCACCGTGGCCACCTCTGGTGTAGTGAATACGGCTGAAGGGACATTTTCATGGCTCATTACCCGACGTTTGCCACCGTAGTGGGTATCGGCAAACACCCGCCCCTCATTAATGGCGACAGGCGTGAGGTTAATGCGGTCTGTGCAATCTCCTACGGCATAGATATTGGATTCTGCTGTCTGGCTATGGGCATCGACAACAATGGCTCCATTTTTCACCTCTACCCGAGTATTTTCCAAACCCAGATTCTCTAGTCGAGGGATACGCCCCAGGGCAGAAAGACCAACAACATCAGTCAATACCAGGTTGTTATTTTTGAGATTAACCTGAAGTCCCTCATTGGTTTTCTCAAGGCTAACCAGCTCATCATTAATAATGCGGATGCCGTGGCGCAGCATGGCATCTTGGACCTCGGTGCGAATATCTTCATCAAAGCCTCGCAAAATCTTATCGCGTCGAATAATTTGGGTGACTTCTGTTCCCAAAGCATTGAGGACACAGGCAAACTCACAGCCAATGTAGCCACCGCCAAAGATCACCATGCGTTTGGGCTGCTGCGCTAAGTGGAAAATCTCATCGGAGGTGATGGCCAGCTCAATCCCCGGAATGTTGGGTTTACTGGGCTTGCCGCCAACGGCAATCAAAATTTTCTCCGCTGTGATTGTTTGTCCTGCCACCTCAATCGTATGGGGATCCATAATTCGGGCATGGCCCTTAAAGAGAGTCACCTCCGCATTGTCAATCATGCGTTGATAGATGGCATTTAGCCGAGTGACTTCGTCGTTGACGGCTGTAAGCATGCGAGACCAGTCAAATTTACCTGGCTCAAACGTCCAACCATAGCCTGCGGCCTCTTGCACATGGCTGGCAAAATGAGAGGCGTACACCATGAGCTTTTTGGGCACACACCCCCGGTTTACACAGGTGCCGCCCAAGCGATCAAATTCTGCCACTGCGACCTTTGCCCCATACTGGGCAGCCCGTCTAGCGGTCGCAATGCCACCGGAACCAGCACCAATCGCAAACAGGTCAAAATCATAGGCCATAGGTAGGTTTTCCTCTGTAATTACCGGGTAACAAGCTTTTTAATCTGGGCTAGCTTAGCTGGCTTGTAGGGCGCATAACGCCAGTCTAAATCAAACAAAAATGTCTTTTTGAGAACACTCTTGTAGTGGGAAAAGGTATCAAACGTGGCTTTGCCATGATAGCTACCCATACCGCTTTGTCCCACACCTCCAAAAGGTAGATCGGGAACACCAATATGCAACACCGTATCGTTGAGACAAACGCCCCCGGATGACGTGCCGGTTAATACCTGTTGTTGTTTAGCCTGATCCCGAGAGAAGAGATAAAGGGCTAAAGGCTTGGGGCGAGCATTAATTTGAGCCAGGGCCTGGTCAAATTGGTCGTAGGTTAATATCGGTAGAATGGGACCAAAAATTTCATCCTCCATCACTGGAGACTCCCAAGTGACGTTATTCAACACGGTGGGAGCCATGTAGCGAGTGCCAGCATCCGTTTGCCCCCCAATAAGCACATCACCGCTATCGAGGAGAGCGGTTAATCGGTCAAACTGTCGCTGGTTAATAATACGACTTAAGTCAGCACTCTGGGACGGGTCATCACCAAAGAATTCACGAATCGCTGCTGTGAGTTTGGCTAAAAATGCATCTTTGACGGTGCGGTCAATCAGCAGGTAGTCAGGAGCAATACAGGTTTGGCCAGCATTGATAAACTTGCCCCAGGCAATCCGCTTAGCGGCATGGTCAAGGTTGATATCGGCATCAATGATGCAGGGGCTTTTGCCACCTAACTCCAGGGTTACAGGCGTGAGGTGCTTAGCCGCAGCTGCCATGATGATGCGACCAATGGCAGTGCCACCCGTAAAGAAGATGTGGTCAAACTTTTCGGCCAGTAGCTGCTGACTGACGCTGGCATCTCCTTCAAATACAGTGACATAGCTGGGGTCAAAGGTATTGGCAATCAGGTCGGAAACAACGTTGGCTGTATGGGGGGCATGCTCAGATGGCTTCAGAATGGCACAGTTTCCAGCTGCGATCGCACCCACTAGCGGCGATACCATCAGCTGGAACGGATAGTTCCAGGGACCAATAATCAGGACTACGCCTAACGGATCAGGCTGTACCCATGCCGACGACGGAAAGTTCTCCAGCGTTGACTTGACCCGCTTGGGCTTCATCCAACGTTTGAGTTTTTTGAGCGCCAGGTTAATTTCTGAAAGGGTGGCGATTTCAAAATAAGCTTCAAACTCAGGTCGTCCTAAATCAGCCTTAGCCGCAGCTACAATGTCTGATTGACGGTCAATAATAGCCTGCTTGAGTTTGGCCAGCTGAGCTAGACGAAACTCTAAAGGTTTAGTCTGCCCCGAAGCAAAGAAAGCTCGCTGCTGCTCAAGGGCAATGGGAATGGGAAAAGATTTTGTCAGCTGAGCTGTCATAGTTCAGTAGGGCAGATGGAGCAAAAGTTTAGAGTGTTACACAATCTATGATGTCGTGAACTCACTTATCTGACCAGCTTCTGTTAAGCATGTTTTCTGTCAGGCTTAAAACAGAATCATCCTGCTGCTGTCATTTTAATCCTGAGGTTTTTCATTGACACAATCTCCCATGTTCCAGACCACCCGCCGCCGTTTGGCGCTGTGGTACACGGCCATCACCGGTATTCTGCTGATCCTTTTTGCCAGCGGCGTGTACTTCTATGTGCGCAATACGCTGGTGGAGCGGGTAGATGACACCCTAAATCATGTGGTAGAGGTGGTGCAGCGCTCATTGGTGATCGAAGCCGCAGCACCATCCTCAGGTCGGGTGCTGACCGCTGCAGGTGTTAAAGGGCAAGCTCCCCTACAGGTGAATGTGGAAGATAGCTTTCGCGATAATGCCCAGACCCTAGAAGACGACCACATTGACATTGAATGGTTTGGCCCCAACGGTCAACTACAGTGGAGTACCCTGTCAGTCCCTAGCAACCTGCCACTTCAGGTAAATGCTGCTGGGGAAACGGTGCATCTTAGACATCGTTCAAACAATGGTCAGAACGATGGCGAGGATACCGATCAGGTACTCCGGCAAATTAGCCGCCGAGTGCAGATCAACAACCAGGTACTGGGCTATTTGCGGGTTAGTCATCCCTGGTTTGAGGTGAGCAAACCCAGCCGTCAGTTGGTAATCGATCTCAGTGTTTGGTCTGGGCTGGTCATGGTGGCCACTGGCACCATTGGCTGGCTCCTGTCGGGGCTAGCCATGGCCCCGGTACGCCAGTCCTATCAGCAGCTCAAGCAGTTTACGGCGGATGCCTCCCACGAACTACGCAATCCCATTGCCGTCATCCAAACCAATGTGCAGGTGGCGCTGGCGGATCCTGAGCCGGATGTGGAGTTTCAGCACAGTCAGCTACAGGTGGTAGAACGGTTGACCCGGCGCTTGGGTCGCCTAGTCGACAACCTGCTGTTTCTGGCTCGACAGGATGGGGGGCTAATACCGATGCAGTGGGAGCACCTGGACCTTAATAAACTGCTATTAGACGTGATTGAAGAACAGTCTCTCGTAGCTCAGGGGCAGGGGTTAGATTTGATTTATAATCCCATGCCATCTGAGGTGTCCATGCCTGGCGATCGCGACCAGTTGATTCGCCTATTTACGAACCTGATTAGCAATGCTATCCAGTACACCCCCGAGGGGAAGGTGACCGTCACTCTAGCCACTACTCAATGGCAAGGCCAAGAGGCATCCAAAGTAACCGTATGCGATACTGGTATTGGGATCTCAAAAGAACTACAGCCCCAAGTGTTTGACCGGTTTTATCGGGTGGATAAGGCCCGCAGCCGTCGTGATGGAGCAGGCTCGGGGTTGGGATTAGCGATCGCAAAAGCCATCATCACTAACCACCAAGGCCGCATCCAGCTAGAGAGCCAGACTGGACAAGGAACAACGGTAACGGCAACGCTGCCTTGTCATATAAAATCCGAATTCATTAAACCCGATTAACCATGGATAACCCAGTAGGGGCATGCTACTACCAGACTAAACTGGCTAGCTCACCCGGTGTGCTGGGAGTAAACGTTTGTTCAACGACGGTGCCAGGTTTACCCATGGGTTTGGCCGTTCCTTGGTTGTAGGTCAAAACCACGCCCCCTGCGTTACCGGCACGAATAGTCAGAGACTCTTGAGCCGTCCAGGAACGTTCAGCTCCCTCCTGCAAAATCCCTTCATACGCCTCATCGCCATCAGCCGTCACGCGTACCCAAGACTGTTGAACGAACTCGACATCTACCACAATTGGCTCTTTAGGAGCCGGCGTTGTCTCGGCCTGCTCAGGTGACACTTGAGCAGGTGCCGTGGGCGCAGCTTGTCGAGGAGCTAACTGTTCAGCAGTGGCAGAATCCACAATGGGCTCAGCGGCATTTTGCGGAATTGCACGCTGCATGAGGTATGACAAGCCGCTGACTGAGATTGCAATTAGGGCCACGTAGGCAGCATACAAGTGATAGGGACGCAGCTGGACAGACTCATAGGACCAGTTACGACCCCCTCCTTTCAGGGCAGGCATTGCCACATAGTTCTGAGATAGAGCCTTACCGTCAAGACCCAACACATCCGCGTAGCGTCGGATTAAACCACGAATATAAATAGGCTCAGGCAGCTCAGATGTTTGAGCTTCTTCTAGGGCCATTAACAGCCTGGAACGAACTAAAACTTTACCGGCCACTTCGTCTAGCGTCTGACCACTTGCAACACGAGCATCACGTAGCATAGACCCTATGGCCAATAACTGCTCATGCTGCGGTTTACTCGTGTAGCCTTGCCGTTTCATAAGTTCAAAATGTTTCTTAACAATTTAACCACACTGACGTGATCCAAGCATACGTTGTTGGAAATGGTGAATCAGAGAAGACTCAAGAGTTTCTTAGTCTCTTCTGATGTTAGGTGACGACAATGCCCCAACGGTAAATCTCCTAGACAGATAAAACCAATGGCACTGCGATGAAGACTAATGACAGGATGACCTAATTGCTCAGCAACACGACGAATCTGACGATTACGACCTTCACGCAAAACAATCTCTAGCAACGTAGGGGCGTTAGGGTGCAACACCCTAACCTCTGCAGGCGCGGTCATTTTGCCTGCTAAATTCACACCAAGACGCCACTGGTCTAAACTGGCCTGATTGGGAGAACCTTGTACCCTCACCCGATAGGTTTTGGAAATATGGTGCCGGGGATGGGTCAAGGTTTGAGTCAGTTGGCCATGGTTGGTGAGTAACAGTGCCCCAGTAGAATCCGTATCTAGACGACCTACAGGATGTAAACGAACATCGCCTTGACGTAGTTCCTGGGGAAGCAAATCAATCACCGTTTTGCGACCTTGGGGATCATCGCAGGTGGAAACTACGCCCCGAGGCTTATTTAGCAGCACATAGTGATTCTTTGGACGATTGTCTGGTTTGAGAGAACGGCCATCAATCCGAATATCATCCACCGCTGGATTGGCCCGTTGACCAATGTGGGCCTTAACACCATTGACGGTGATATGCCCTTGAGAAATCAACAACTCCGACTGACGTCGTGAGGCCACACCCCACTGTGACAGAAGCTTCTGAAGTTTTTCGTCGGATGACACGGGTTTAGACAATAACAGCTTAGACAATGCTCCCAACCAAATATATTCTTTTGAAGATCAACCTCGGGTGCATGTTACAGCACTTTAACTAAGCCTGTTAATACAGAAAAGTTTGAAGCTCTGTCTTAGTGTACATCAGTGATTCTACGTAATGAACACGTTACTTAGACACCGAATAGTCTGCATCTGTCCTGTTCAGAGACTTGGGCAGCCAAACCTGTAGCCAAGCGCCTCCAGTTTCAGGGTGGTTGCGAGCTTGTACAGTGCCTTGATGAAACTCCACAATTTTTTGAACAATGGATAATCCCAATCCTGTGCCTTTTGAGATCGCATCATCCCCCGAACGAGTGCGTGATACATCGGCGCGATAAAAACGATCAAAAACAAAGGTCAAATCTTTTTCTAAAAACCCTTCACCACAGTCAAAAACATCGAGTAACATGCCCTGAATACCGGCTTTATCAGAAGGTTGGTAATGGACATAGATAGTCTGATGCGAGGGACTGTATTTCAGTGCGTTGTCCAATAAATTGAGCAACATACGATATATCAATCCGCTGTTAACGGCTACGATCGCATGGTCAGGCCCTTGGTACTCCAAATGCTTATCCCACTGTTTTGCCTGGGGTTCTAAACTTTGCCACGCCTGCTGTAGTAACTTAACCAAGTCGGTTTCTTCTAATTGCTCCTGCTGGCGATGTTCTATATGACTTAGGCTCAGCATGTCATCGACTAACGCACTCAAACGATTCACTTCCCGCAATAGTCTATCGGCCCAGTTGACGAGGCTGGGATCAATCCGATTGCGTAGGGTTTCGCCCACCAAACGAATTGACGTTAGCGGAGTTTTTAACTCATGGGCCACATCTGACGTCCAGCGATCCCGTTGCTGTGCCAGGGTGACGGCTTCCTGGCGGTTCTCCAGAAATATGCCGACATGGCCACGACTTAACGGAATGCCGTAACCGCTCAAGGGATAGACCGGTCCTTCTAAAACATTGGCGGGATCAGGGGAAATCGACCTGAGTGTCCATTCCTTTTTGCACTCAATCTGGCTTTCACGAGTCTGTTCAACAAGGTGGTCCAACTCATAGGATCTTGCGATCGCCAGGAGCAATCTGGGGGATGTGTAGTCAGTCTGCTCAATCCCTAAAAGCTGCCTGGCCTTAGCGTTACACCAGAGCAGACGATTTTCCTCATCGATTTTCAAATACCCCAACGGTGCATATTGTAGAACCCGATTGTTTTCATCGACTTCAGTCTGTAGCTCATCCACCAGTGTGCTCTGATTGGCAATGGCGCTGGCAATCTGAGCTTCGTAAGAAAAAAATTGGGCCTCAGGCTGGATACTGATACGTTCAAACAAAGCTTTCCGCCTAGCACCAGAACGTAGGCGGGCAACCAAAAGAAACAATAATCCTATTGATAAACCTGCTAGGAAAGAGAGCACAGCACAACAGACTTATGGCTCTCAGCATAATACCCCAGGTCAAGAAGCAAGAATGATATTCAATTGTCTAATAAAAAAGGCTCCTTCAAACTAGAAGGAACCTGTGAAATCAAAACAAATTGAATGGAACAGTATAGCTGTTCTATACGCACCCTTGTAACGAAAGGGAAACGCTAAACCTTAGCGGACCTGAGCACCGCGATACTTTAGACCATGTACATGACCATGTGCAGAGCCTACAGCCTTTTTCACACGATAAGATGCGCCACGGTAACGAACAACATCACCATCTTCAACAGCGACGTTGCGCTCAGGAACAGTGTATTTAACTCCACGGTAAGACAGTTGCATGGATTTCGCCTCCTTAATAATCAGCGTAGAGAGTTAAGATGAGGCGCGTTCCTTCAGTTGGACAGTCAATGGCTAACAGTCAATGGCCACCCTTCCTACTTCCGTTCCCATCAAGACCAAACGCAACTGGTAGATGCAATTAATCCGGAGAGGAATGAACGTTTCGTTTCTGTATTTAAATATACAGAAGGCAAGATTATATTGTCAATCTTTTTTTGTTTTCTTTTAGAAGCTTACGTGTATTGGCTTAGGGCACAGAATTAATTAAGAGCTCCAATTTCTGACTGTAGAGGCGTTCCATGGAATGCCTCTACAGTCTCTACCCCGCTTATGATGAACCAAACTATTCCGTCCCATCGCTTCTACCCCTACCTCACCTGGCAAGACATCGACACCATGGCTGATAAGGAGCAGGTTGTGATTATCCAACCTGTGGGTGCCATTGAACAACACGGCCCTCACCTGCCCATAGCGGTTGATACAGCCCTGGGACTCGCCATCATTGGCCGTGCCCTGGAGCAATTAGGGCCATCGATTCCGGCCTATTGCCTGCCGCCGCTTTGCTATGGCAAATCTAACGAGCACTGGGGTTTTCCGGGCACCATTACCCTATCAGCGTCAACCCTAATGGCTGTGCTCACAGATGTAGCAGAGAGTGTTTATCGTGCTGGGTTTCGCAAACTAGTATTCCTTAACTCCCATGGCGGACAACCCCAGGTCCTGGACATTGTGGCCCGCGATATCCATCAGAGACAGCCGGATTTTTGGGTATTTCCCCACTTTGTCTGGCAAGTGCCCCACCAGGTAGGCCAGCTGCTAAACCCCCAGGAGCGTCAGGAGGGTATTCACGCCGGGGATGCTGAAACCAGTTTGATGCTGGCGATTTTACCCGACCAGGTTCACATGGACCGAGCCGTTAAAGAATATCCACCTAAACCTGATCATGAAACGCTTTTAAGCTTGGAAGGTGCGCTGCCCTTTAGCTGGACCACCCGTGACATTTCTAAAAGTGGCGTTGTCGGGGATGCAACCGTAGCCACGGCGGAAAAGGGCGAGCAAATTTTGGCCGATGTGGCAACTGGCTGGGTAACAGTTTTGGAAGAAATTTATCGGTTCGAACCACCCCAGCGTTGGCGTGAGTGATCGAGGGGCAGAATAGGAGGCACTTGCCATTACCACCTAACCTGGCCAAGGAGTTTCCATGCTAACCACTAAGCAACCTGCCCCCAATCAACCTGACACCCAGAAAGCCGCAACCGATCAAAAAGCAGCGGTTACATTGGCCATCGATATTGGTGGCAGCGGCATTAAAGTGATCCTGCTAGATGCAGCGGGTCAACCCCTGGGGGAGCGAGCACGGCTCAAAACCCCATCACCAGCTAAACCGGAGACGGTGATGGATGCGATCGCAAAACTCGCTGCTGACCAACCCGCTTTTGACCGCGCCTCCGTTGGTTTTCCGGGTGTGGTGCGTCACGGTATCACCTACACCGCCGTCAATCTGGACAAATCATGGGTTAACTATCCCTTAGCCGAACGCTTAACTCAGCGATTAAACTGCCCTGTGAGAGTAGCCAATGACGCTGATATTCAAGGCTTTGGGGCAATCTCAGGGGAAGGTGTGGAGTTAGTCATTACCCTGGGCACTGGATTTGGCTCTGCCCTATTCGTCAATGGTCATCTGGTGCCTAACTTAGAAATGGCTCACCATCGCTTTCGCAAAGCAGAATCCTATGAAGAGCAGTTAGGCCGGGCTGCCCTTGAAAGAGTGGGTAAGGAAAAATGGAACCGCCGCTTGCAAAAGGCCATGGATTCCCTTGGGCACTTATTCAACTACGATCACCTCTACATCGGTGGTGGTGAAACCAAGCACATCACTCTGAAGCTGCCACCTAATGCTGCCATTGTACCAAACGTATTGGGGCTGCTGGGTGGAATTGCCCTATGGCGAGAATGAGAACACCTGCATTCTTCCTATCAATTCTTTTAATATCCGATTTAATAGAAAAGGGGATACCGCTGCTGTCTCCCATTGAGGCAGCGGGCACCATGTATTAGAAAGTTTTGAATTTTGAGCAAGCTGTTGGCTTAATCCTCAAGATTTAGGCTGGTTCTTATTTTGATTTCTAAACACGCGAACACCAATTAAATTTCCATATGACTGGCCAGGTAAAGGATCCACCAGCAAAACACCATCAGCTTTTTGGGTGTCCGACCATTGCTTTATTTGTTGCTATTAGTCTGATCTATTTGGCCTTCCTCAAACCAGGTATTTGGGGGGTGGATGGCAACGATATGTTGCACATGTCCCAATCCCTGATTCAAAAGGGTAACTTTTCTATTCCTGAAGGAACAGGGGGCATCCAGGGACCGGATGGACAATTCTACTCTATTCGTTATCCACTACTGCCCATCATTGCCATGCCCTTTGTTTGGTTCGGCATGATCCTTGGCGAGGCGTTTAACTTGCCTGTGAGGTACACATCCGCAAGTTTAGGCCTGGTGCTCAACATTTTGCTAACAGCTGCTACCGCTATCCTGATTTATGCCTTAACTCTAAGACTGGGAGGGCAGCGTCGGGGGGCCTTTATCGCCGTCATTGGCTATGCCTTTGGCACCACGGCCATGGTCTATGCCCGTGAGTTTTTTGCTGAGCCGCTTTTAGCGTTCATCATTACCCTGGCCCTCTATCTGGCATTTGGAAAATACCGTTGGGAGCATTGGACAAGCGGGTTATTGGTTGCCTTGGCCATTGCGGCTAAACCGGCTGGCATTCTCCTGGGTCCGGTGTTGGCCCTATATTTTTTGCTGCGACGCTGTAGCTGGGATCGCATTTTGGCCCCCTGCCTTGGCACCGCCATCGGTGTTGGTCTGTTTCTGGCCTATAACTATGTCCGGTTTGGCAGTTTTACCTCATCGGGGCAAGACACCTCGCAGTTAGGCGGAGACGGCTTTTTGATGCGGGCTCTGGGGCAGTTAGTTAGTCCTGGTAGCGGCGGTGGTTTGTTTTGGTACTGCCCTCCCACAATTTTGGCCATTGTTGGTTTTTGGGTATTGTGGCAGCGTCGTAAGTTGGAGTTTGTTGCCCTATTTGGCATTGTGGCTAGCTTTTGGCTGCTGCACAGCGGCTGGGACTTTAATGGTTGGAATTGGGGGCCTCGTTTCTTAGTCCCCATCATTCCGGCGATGATGGTCGCTGTTGGTCTGTTGGGTAAGCGTTGGCGGATGCCGTTAGTGGGCCTGATTGTGTTGGGTTTCTTGGTCAATGCCCCCATACTATTGACCTACTATCAGCGTTATTTTGCTGAGGTTTCCGACCAAAGTATGGATTTGCTGATGCAAACCGTGTCGCTTTGGAGTGAGCCTTCCCAGGCACCGATTTTTAATATTTGGGGTGCAGCTGGGCGACAGTTAACGGATGCATTTAATACCCCTGTGCAAGAGATCATTAGCAATGTCGGTGAACCGCCACCGCGTGGTGAATTTACGAAAGCTGAGTTGCTAAGGATTGTGGCCGTATGGTGGTGGTTTTTACCCGCCGTGGGTCTTCCCATATGGGTTGGAGTTGCGATCGCAGCCACCATGGTAGCCATCGGTATTGCACTCCTACGCCTCAGCTGGCAGATCGGGTTAAAGCCCCCTATTAAACTAAAATCGAGCCAAATCCCCTTCTAGGCAAGCATCACAGGCATCTCCTATGAAACTTATTATTCAAATTCCCTGTTACAACGAAGAAAATACCCTGGGGGTTACCCTGTCGGAACTGCCACGGCAGGTGCCTGGTGTGGATCACGTTGAATGGCTGATCATTAACGATGGCAGTGTTGACCGCACGGTGGATGTCGCCAAAGAGTGGGGGGTGGACCACGTTGTCAACTTTGACCATAACCAAGGACTGGCCCGTGGATTTATGGCCGGCTTAGATGCTTGCCTCAAAGCTGGAGCCGACATCATTGTCAATACCGATGCTGACAACCAATATTGTGCAGCGGATATTCCTAAGCTAATTGAGCCAATTCTCCATGGCGAGGCTGAAATTGTGGTTGGCGAGCGTCCGATCATGGAAATCCAACACTTTTCGCCCATCAAAAAGATACTGCAACGCCTCGGTAGCTGGGCTGTGCGGGTAGCCAGCAGTACCCCCGTTGCCGATGCTCCCAGCGGCTTTCGCGCCATCAGTCGCAATGCGGCCATGCAGCTTAACGTCTTTAACGAATATACCTATACCCTAGAAACCATCATTCAAGCTGGGCAAAAGGGTATGGCGGTTGCATCGGTCCCTATTCGTACCAACGGCTATCTGCGGCCCTCTCGTCTGGTTAAAAGCATTACGTCCTATGTGCAGCGGTCTCTATTTACGATTCTGCGCATCTTTATCACCTATCGTCCCCTGTCGTTTTTTACGATTCTGGGGGCGATTCCCTTTGGGCTAGGCTTTTTACTGAGTGTTCGCTGGATCTGGTTGTTTCTCACTGAGTTTGAGCAAACCGGGCGCAGTCATGTGCCCAGTCTGATTTTTTCAGCCATCTTGATTTTAATTGGCGTTCAGTGCTGGATCTTTGGTTTGATTGCCGATTTGATGTCGGCGAACCGGAAGCTGCTGGAGGATATTCAGCTGCGTCTGCGACGGTCGGAGATTGAGGAGCACATGAACAAGCATCGAGAGAAAGAAATGAGGTAACGCTTTATTCTTTTTGGTGGACGGTGCCCACCCTCCTGCGCTCCTGGATTTCTTTGCCTTGTTGGGTTTTGTGCCTCAACCGCACCCTATGTTTATTCCCCCGCTTATATGAAAGACTTATTTGCTAAAGCCGCCCTCGCTGAAATTCCTAAAATTCTGACATTGCAGGACCGTAACCCCCACAGTCCTAACTACGGCTGCTTTGATCGCAATTATTGGCAATACAAGATTATTGACTTTCCCAGTGGCATGTCCCAGGAGTTTGTCTGGCCCCTAGCATTGGTCTACGACATGCCACTGCCGGATAATCCTTACTATCAGCAGCCCAATATTAAGACCTGGGTAGAAGCAGGAATTTTGTTTGCGGCGAAGAGTGCCCACCCGGATGGGTCCTGTGATGATTATTTCCCCTTTGAGCGAGCGGGTGGGGCAGCTGCGTTTTCGTTACTAGCCTGTTTAGAAAGCTATCGATTGTTGAAACTGGAGAATCAGCAGGCTCTCAAATTTTTTGAAACTCGGGCTGATTGGTTAGCCCACCACCAAGAAAGCGGTCGTCTGACCAATCACCAGGCACTGATTGTTCTATGCTTAGAGCTAGCCTCTCGGGTCCTGAATACGCAGAAATGGCAGGGGGCAATTCAGCAACGATTGGAGCAGGTGCTGTCCTGGCAGGATTCTGAGGGATGGTTCCAGGAGTATGAGGGCTGCGATCCGGGATATCACACCCTGACGATTGCTTGTTTGGCTCGGGTGTATGACCTGGGCGATCGCAACGATGAGCGGTTAAGGGATGCGATCGCAAACGGTGTCCGTCTTGCTAGCCATTTTGTCCACCCCGATGGCTCCTATGGCGGTGAGTACACCAGCCGCAACACCTACAACTATTTCCCCCATGGCTTCGAGCTAGTGGGCCGCTGGATGCCTGAAGCCCTGAGTCTCAACGACCGCTTTCTCAAAGGTCTGCAAAATGGGTGTGGCTCTTGCTATGCCGATGACCACATTGTTGGTCACCACACCTGGAATTATTTGCTGACCTGGAAAGATTTTGTCGATGTTCGCCCACCGACGCAGCCCCCACATCTGGGGCGCGTGTGGTTCCCCAATGCCCGCATTCTGATCGACCAGCGAGCCGACACAAAGCTTTACCTGGCCCTAAATAAAGGTGGAGCCTTTAAGTTTTTCCGTAATAACAAGCTGGTCCTTTCAGATACCCAGTTTTCATTACAGGTAAAAGACAGCGGCAAGATAAAAAATGCCGTTGGTCATTTAGTCGGCGATTATCAATACGACATCCAGGAGAACCAAATCACCATCGAAGGCCCTTTAGGTTGGGCTAAACAAAAGCAAATGACCCCCCTAAATCTAATGATTCTGCGGGTGGTGATGCTAACGGTTGGTCGATTTTTCCCTAATTTGATCCGTAAGCTATTGCAAAAGATGCTGATTACCGGCAAAAATGACGCTCCATTCCGATTTCAGCGAACGTTTCAATGGCAAGACGGTCATTGGATGCTCACAGATAAGCTTATCGCTACCAGCGGCTGGAACAATGTTCTCACCGCTGGTATCGGTAGTGACCAGACCTCTATCTATGTCGTCATGAGCCGTACATTTCAGTCAGGTCAGCTGCAACCCTGGAAAGATTTAACTAATGAGGTGCATTCTCTTTCGTCGACTCAGCCTCTGGAGGTTGAACGGCAATTGTAGGCTGATTTTCCCAATGTACAGGCGTTCCATGGAACGTCTCCACCTAAAAATCATATGAAACGTTTTATATCTATTTTTGTTAGCACCCTCATTTTGGTGATCTTGTACAACAAGATCAATTTTCCCGAGCTCATTAAGGTTTTCCGAGAGTGCGATCCTTTCTGGATGGTGGTGAGCCTGGGTATGGTTATTCCCATTACATTTTTCACCGGTTGGCGGCTAAAGCAGCTGATTCCTGTACAGGCAAAACTCAGCATTTGGGAGGCCAACAAACTAATCTTGGCCGCCAGCGTACTCAACATGGTGCTACCCTCAAAAATGGGCGACATTGCTAAGTCTTACTTTATGAAAGAGAGAGGTCATCTCAGCGGTACCCTGTCTCTATCTATTGTCATTTTTGAAAAAGCCTGCGACATGTTATCGCTGCTACTGTGGTGTGCCTTTGGCCTCATTCTTTACCCCCAGAAAGATGCCTTCTTTTGGACCATGACTGCAGGCATTCTCGGCGGTTTAATTTTTGGTCTTTTGATGCTGGGGTCCAAAAGGTTTGCCAGAATAGGATTCACCACAATGCGCCGCATTGCCCCTAAAAAAATTGCCGAAAAGCTGGCCTCGTTTCAAGACTCCTGGGACGAAATGCATGATTATTTTTGGGGTAATCCTACCCAGCTAACTCGCATTGCTGGCATGTCAATTTTTGTTTGGTTTCTGCACCTATTGCAGATTTGGCTCTTTATCCTGGCGCTGAATGCCTGGGCACCACCTGTGATAAGTTTCGCCCTTTCGCCTTTAGCAATTTTGGCTGGTTTGTTGCCTCTCACCTTTGCCGGTGTCGGCACCCGTGATGCCGCCTTAGTTGCTCTTTACGCGCCCTACTTTAGTGCAGCAACTGGCGCTGCCTTAGGCGTTCTGTGCACCTCTCGCTATTTCTTACCCGCCATCGGTGGCTTACCTTTCTTGAACCAGTACTTGAGCACCGTCAAACAATTTAAAAAAGCCTAGAGCCAATAGACAATCTACAAAGATTCACTCTGCTCCACATGGGCATAGGGAATGCACACTATGCTTTGTGTATCAACCTGAGACCCCTTAAGTGGGGGTTAGAAAATTAAATAAATTTTCACGCCAACCCATGTCAGACGCCACTGTTAAGTACACCATCATTTTTAATGACCCCGAACTAGACAACGAAGAACGGGATGAGGAAGTGGATAAGCTCTTGCCACAAATTCGAGAGCTGGAAGATGTAGTCGTTGCCCGCGTCAAAGATCCTAGCCCACCCATTGGGAATAAGTCTTTGGGTGGCTTTTTAGTGGGTGTCCTCACCGCTGAAGTCAATGCAGCCAATGCTAAACAAGCCTTCGAATTTCTGCGCGACCGTCTAGGTGGAAAGACTATTGAGCTGGAGGTAGAAGGCAACGGTAAAAAGCTCAAGGTCAGTGCCAGCAATCGGGCCGACTTAGAAGCTGCTATTCAACAGGCTCAGGCATTCATTGCAGCCTAATGGCTAGCATCACATAGGGAGAGAGCGTAAGTATGGCTAAGGTCGCTTTAATTGTAGGTGTCAGTGAGTATCAAGCTGGCTTGGCCCCTCTCCCTGGCGCTGTTAAGGATGCTGCTGCCATGAAACAAGTCCTGGAGCAGCAGGGCAATTTTGATGAAATTCAGGTCCTTGAAAACCCTGACCCCCTAGAGTTACAGGAAGCGGTTGAAGTTATTTTTTCAGGCCGAAAAAAAGAAGACTTGGCATTAGTCTTTTTTTCGGGTCATGGCATTAAAGACGATAGGGGCCGCTTGTATTTTGCTACCCGTCTAACCCGAAAAAATGCTAGGGGCGAGCTGGTGAAAGCCACGGCAGTGCCAGCTAGCTTTCTCCACGACATCATGGACAATAGCCGCTGTAAACGGCAAGTCATTATTTTAGACTGTTGCTTTAGTGGGGCCTTTGCAGAAGGGATGCAGGCTAAAAGTGATGATACGGTTGACCTGCAAACCCAGCTAGGTGGAGAAGGTCGGGCCGTTCTCACGTCTTCTTCTTCAACACAATATTCCTTTGAACAAGATCAAGAAACCCTATCGGTTTATACCCGATTTATTATCGAAGGCATTCAAACTGGTGCAGCCGACACTGACAATGATGGGTTTATCTCCATTGATGAGCTCCATGAATATGCCAGCGCCAAGGTGCAAGAAGCCGCTCCAGCAATGAGGCCCAAAATCTACATCGTAGAAGAAGGGTTTAAAATTCATGTGGCTCAAGCACCGATAAATGATCCTAAACTGCGCTATCGCAAAGAAATAGAACAGTTTGCTAGCCGTGGTGAGATCTCAGCCATTGGTCGCTCCACCCTTAATGTCTTACAAAAGCAGTTGGGCATTTCAGCTGATGAGGCGGCCACCATTGAGGCAGAAGTCCTGCATCCTTATCAGGAATATCAACAACGTTTGCAGCAATATGAAACTGCGTTTACTCAAGCCGTTCAAAAGCAGCAACCGATTACCCAAATAACCCGTAGCGAACTCGATCGGTTTAAACAGGTCTTAGGGTTAGAAAATGTGGATGTAGCGCCGATAGAGGCAAAATTTGCCCCCTCACCTGAACCAACGCCAGCCCCTCAGCCTGAACCAGCACCTGTAGTTCAGCAAATCTCACCGTTATTGTCTCCTGAGGAGAAACCACAGTCTAAGTCGATTAACTTTCTGTGGTTAATGGGGAGTATTGCAGGTGTTGGGGTTATCGTTGGTGCGATCGCACTATTCACAAACGTCTCTTCTAACCCAACTATCAATAATCCTGATATCCCCACTATTGAGATTCCCGATACCCAGGATCGTGATGCTCAAATTCCCGATACCGAATCACCCATAGGCAATCCACAACTAATATCTAATTCTTCAACGCTTTATAATCACCCTCACAACTTATATCAAGTCGTCATTCCCAAATCTTACACAGTGGAAGAGATTAAATCTGACACCATAGACAAAGTAGTTTTTAAATCATTAGATGGTCATTTTACGGGGACAATTAATGTAACAACTATTCAAAGTCCTATACCAACAGATGAATTCAGCGAATATGTCCTAAAAGATGTACCCGACTTTAAACATGTTCGATACCGCGATGGTAGTGCTTGCACTCCTCCACCCGAAGGCTTTGTGTGCAAAGCTTGGTACGGCAATGATAATAGGGGTAAGCCGGTAAAAGGGGAACGCATTGCCCGACAGCTAGGCAATAAGGTCTATATCATGGATCTCCATAGCGTAGATGAAACGTTGCTTAAATACTCTTCAGTTGCAAGACAGATGGTTAGAACATTCACACCCTTTGAGCATAAAGCAAGCGTTAACCGGGCTATTCACCTAGCTCCTATTACACCAGGCAATTAAGCTGAGTACTGCTGATAACGACTGTCACCAATTACAATTTTCTCTCATACAAAATCCTGACTGATAGCGCTCGGTATCGCAGGGCATCCACAAGGGAGTGCCCCTACAGAATGGTCCATTTTAATCAGGTTTAATGAATTCGGATGGATGTCAGATGGCAGCTTGCAGGCTTAGGAGTTAGGGGTCAGGGTTCAGTGAGCTACTAGAACTCTGACCCCTAACTTCCTGATACCCTCTAGCTAATGGTCATAGAAATAACAGTTTCCACAGTTTCTTGGGGGGCTGCACTTAGCAAAAAGTCGCCGGTATTGATAGCATTGCGAGGACCACTCCAAGGCTCTAGACAATAAAAATCTTTTCCTTTTACGGTCCAGAAAACCAGGGTGGAATAATTCTCGTCATAGGAGATGGTTAATGTAGTATCACCATCTTTTACAGTGGCTGTTTGTCCTTCAAGATTAATGAAAGCAAAGTCAATCTCTTCTTGATCAAAATCAAATCGACCATTATAAGCAAATACATCTCTACCACCCTTGATTTTATAATCGGTAGACGGGATTTCGAAGACGAGCTTGGTCTTATCGGCTACTGCAAAATATGGGTGAGTGCCCGTCGAAAAAGGCATGGGCTGGCCAGACAAATTTGTGTGACGGAAACGCTGCTCCAATGTATTGCCTTTAAGGGTGTAAATAAAGTCTAACTGGAAATCAAAAGGATAAACAGCGCGAGTCTCATCGTTGCTTTTGAGCGTGATGGTTAAACTAGCTCCATCATCGGTGGATTTTTGGGTTACTTCCCACGGCGATGTGCGGCCAAAGCCATGCTGCTTAAGCATGTAGGTTTCGCCTGCAAGGGTATAGGTGTCGTCTACCAGGTTGCCGCAAATGGGAAATAGTAATGGAATACCACCTCGCACCGAGAGGTTAGGATCTTTGAATCGTTCTGTATCTAGATAGAAGACCTCTTTTCCCTGGATTTGCCAGCTAGTGACGATGCCCCCACGCTCTGGTACTACAGCCACCTGGGAATCGCCATCAGTCAATAAATAGGTTAAATACTGCTGTTTTTCAGTCGTAATAGTACTCATAGGGGTTTCCTCGGGGCGTTGCTTCTAAACACTGCCATAGGATAGTCCTTTTGCCATGCAATCTGGGACACCACCACGGAATCTTTATGGGCTTTGTTGCCCGATTGCCTCCGTACACAATCTATACAGAATCCGTTTCTACTTTCTCCTTACGCTAATATTCTGGCTAACCTTTATTCACTATCGAGGTTTGCTGCTATATGTCTGCTGGCTATCCCCGTGATCTCATTGGCTATGGTCAAAATCCTCCCCATCCTCAATGGCCCAATAACGCTCGACTAGCGCTACAGTTTGTTATCAATTATGAAGAAGGAGGCGAAAACTGTATCCTGCATGGCGATCCAGCCTCTGAAGCTTTTCTATCTGAAACCGTAGGGGCAGCTCCACTACCAGGGGTGCGCAATATCAACATGGAATCCATGTATGAGTATGGCAGTCGTGCGGGATTTTGGCGATTGCATCGGCTGTTTACCCAGCGCAACCTGCCGGTGACGGTCTATGCGGTGGCGATGGCCCTGGAGCGTAATCCTACCGCTGGCAAAGCCATGATGGAGGCAGGCTGGGAAGTGGCCAGCCATGGCTATCGTTGGATTGATTATCAATATGTGGGCGAAGACACTGAACGGGCACATATTCGCAAAGCCATTGAAATTCACACTCAAGTTATCGGTAGCCGTCCCCTAGGCTTTTATCAAGGCCGACTGAGCCCGAATACCCGGCGTCTGGTGGTGGAAGCAGGGGGCTTTCTCTATGATGCTGATAGCTATGCAGACGATCTGCCTTACTGGAATCAGGACTATGGTCGTCCCCATCTGGTGATTCCTTACACCTTGGATAACAACGATATGCGGTTTGCCACCTATCAGGGGTTTAACTCGGGCGATCAGTTTTTTACGTATCTCAAGGATGCGTTTGATGTGCTCTATGTCGAAGGGGAGACGGCACCCAAAATGATGAGTGTAGGATTACACTGTCGATTGTCAGGGCGACCGGGACGGGCAGCTGCTCTCGGAAGATTTTTGGACTATGTGATGCAGCACCCAGACGTCTGGGTATGTCGGCGGGTGGAGATTGCGCAGCATTGGCATGAGCACCATCGGCCCTAGTAGAGGCGTTGCCTTAAATGTAGAGGCGTTGCATGCAACGCCTCTACATTTTGTAATGTGGGGACCTAGCCACTTGCTTGAATTATGATTAGTATATTTGTATTGTCTTGAGTCCGGAGACGACACTTATGGGTATCAGAGACAGTTACGAGAATGGTGTATTCAGCTGGGTCGATTTGATGACCACCGACCAGGAAGCTGCTAAACAGTTCTACACAGAATTGTTTTCCTGGAAGTTTCAAGATATGCCGGTGGACACAGGTGGTGTGTATTCCATGGCATTCAAGGGTGAGCGCCCTGTAGCCGCGCTGTTTGCCAGACCCGATAATATGCAACAGGTCCCGCCCCATTGGAGTAGTTACATCACAGCCCATGATATAGAGGCAACTGTAAAAAGTTGGCAAGACCATGGTGGCACAGTTGAAATGCCCATCTGTGACATTATGGACTCAGGTAGGATGGCCATGGTGAAAGACCCGACGGGAGCCATTGTGGGTCTTTGGCAAGCCAAAGACTTTTATGGTGCCGGTCTGGTAAACGAGGTAAACACCTTCTGTTGGACAGAACTGCAAACCCGAGGGGCAGAGAAGGCAGCGGAATTTTATAAGGCTGTTTTTGGCTGGGATCTTGAGGTGGATGAAAAACCACCCAATTACATTTCAACTAAGGTGAAGGGCCACGATAACTGTGGCATGTTTGACATGGATAAGGCAAAGCTGCCTCCAGAGATTCCTTCGACTTGGGCGGTGTATTTTAATGTTGTTGACCTGGATGAATCTCTAGCAATTGTGAATCGTTTGGGTGGAGAAGCCTTGATGGACCCCATCGATATTGAACCGGGGCGTTTTACAACGGTGAAAGATCCGCAAGGGGCGATTATAGCCTTGATGCAGGTAAACGACCCAGACGATTAAATTAATCTCGTGTAGGGGCGTTTCATGGAACGTCCCTACACGGGGTGTAAATTGTTGTTCTGTTATTTCAAAAATCTCTCGCATTGATTTCTGAAGTCATCGCCACGGGCTTCAAAATTTGTATATTGGTCAAAGCTTGCGCAAGCGGGAGACAGTAAAACAACTTTTGCCTTGAGGCCCAGTGCAATTTCTTTACTACGTTGCACCGCATTTTCCATGGTGCCAACGTCTTCAAAGCGACCGTAGCCGACATCAATTAAACGCTGGCTAAACTGAGGTGCGGCATCACCAATGAGGAGCACCTGAACCACTTTTTCCTGGATGCGTTCTAGCCAAGCTGTGTCGTCTCCTGCTTTGGCTGCACCGCCTGCAATCAAGATGACGGGACTATTAACAGAGCTGAGACCTACCTCTGCCGCATCGTAGTTGGTAGCCTTGCTGTCATTGATAAAATCTATACCTTCCCAGGTGGTGATGTATTCTAGCCGGTGGGCGACACCAGAGAAGTTTGCGATCGCACTTGCTATGGCCTCATTGGGAATATCCGCAAGCTTGGCAGCCGCAACAGCCATCAAAAGATTTTGCAGATTGTGACGACCTACCATTTTGAGGCTATCTACAGCAAGAATTCTCTCATCTTCATGGATCACCCAGCCTTGTTGGTCAATGTAGGTACTGGGAACTAAGGGCATGATGGCATTGGGACCATCAATGCTTGTCCAATAGCTATTTTCCCAACGATTGGCCAGGGTTTCTCGCAGGCAAGGATCGTCACCATTGAGAACGCGCTTTTCGCTGCGTTCTAATAGAGAAGCTTTAATCCCATAGTAGTTCTCAATGGTTTTGTGGCGGCTCAGGTGGTCGGGGGTAAATGTGGTCCAAACACCAATTTTAGGTTTAGGACCAATGGAGGCTTCGATTTGATAACTGCTGAGTTCTGCCAGTACCCAGTCAGGTTCTGGATCGAGGGCAACCTGACAGGCCGCGTAGCCAATGTTGCCACAGGCTGGGGCATTTAGTTTGGCGGCTTTGAAAATGGCTGCGACAAGTTCGGTGGTGGTCGTTTTACCATTGGTGCCAGTAATACCAAGCCATGGCAAATGGCTCAGAGCCCGCCAGGCTAACTCCATTTCACCAATGGTGATAATGCCGTTTTCTCTAGCCTTCATTAGCCCAGGTGCATCCCAGGGGACACCTGGGCTGGCGACTGCCAGATCCATTGGATCATCGCCAGGGAATGTGTGACCCAGTTTGACGTCAATGCCTTCAGCGGTCAATGTCTCCTGTTGGGCAAGTTGGCGTTCGCCATTGTTGCGATCGCTAACCACAACGTGCCAACCTTCTTTTTTCAATAACCGGGCTGCAGCCACGCCAGACAGCCCTAGGCCGATGACATAGGCAATGGGCTGCGATTCGGACTGACCTAGCTTGGCTGATTCCATGGTTGATTCCCTGCTATCTCAAGTCAGTAAATGTAGCAGATTAGATGGAAGAGTGGGCAGTAGAGAGTGGGCCGTAAAGAATAAAGGAAATTTTTTGGCCCTGCTCTAATCTGCTAAAGCGTTACAGTTCAACGTTGCCTACATTAACTAGGATATGCGTCCCTAAAACTTATGAAGCAGATTTAGTTCTGTGAAGCCTGTTCACTGGGAATCACTCCCCTCCCTGTCCCTATTCCCTAGCCTTTAACAATCGCCCCAAAATCCGCCAGTACCCTGGCATGGTTACGCAGTAGACTCAGCAAATTCAGTCGATTTTGGCGAATGGCAGCGTCATCATCCATAACCAGTACGCTATTGGGACCATCAAAGAACTCAGCCACCACCGGAGCCGCTTTCTTAAGACCGTCAATTAACTTTTGATAGTCACGCTCTGCCTGGGCAGCTTGGGTTTGGGGCACTAGCTGTTGCAGACTTTCGTGGAAGGCTGTCTCGGAAGGAGATTGGAAAAGGCTGGCATCAACAACACCTGCGGGGTCCAGAGTAGCGGTGTCTAGGTCGCCCTTGGTGGCTAGCTTAGACGCCCGGTTTACAGTTTCGTAGACGCTGGCGAGGGTGCTATTGGTGCGGATTTCCTCAAGGAAACGGGCGCGGGCGCGAGCATCGAGAAGGCTGCTCAGCATGCGCTGACGGTAGTCAAGGTCCCCATCACCGACGACGGCATTGACCAAGTCGTAGTCAATGGCCTCATCGTCTTGCAGTAGGGTATGTACACGCTGGGCAAAGAAATCCTCTAGCTCGTGCTGCAGCTCATCGGCATTGACGCCATCACGGTCGGCAGCAAAGCTGGCAATCACATCTTTGAGCAATGCACTCAGGTTTAGACTCAGCTCACCCGCCCAAATGATATGGACAACAGCGTTAGCGGCACGACGCAGGGCAAATGGGTCGGAGGAACCCGTTGGCTTCATGCCCAGGCTGAAAATGCTCACCAGGGTGTCAATTCGGTCAGCGAGGCCCACCACCTGACCGGTTAAAGTCTGGGGCAGGCTGTCCCCTGCACCTTTGGGTAGGTAATGCTCAGAAATAGCCGTGGCAACGGCGTCTGGTTCTTGGCTGTGGCGGGCATATTTTTCGCCCATGATGCCTTGCAGCTCAGGAAACTCGCCCACCATTTGGGTGACGAGGTCGGCTTTACAGAGCAGGGCAGCCCGATTGGCAAGCTCGGTTTGGGTAGCGTCCAGGTTGAGTTGGGTTGCGATCGCACCTGCCACCCCGACAATTCTGTCCACCTTCTGGCGCACGGAACCCAGCCGTTCCTCAAAGGTAACCATCTCCAACTTAGGCAGATAGTCCGCCAGGGTTTGAGTACGGTCTGCATTAAAGAAAAACATCCCGTCTGAAAGACGGGCACGAATCACCCGAGCATTACCCTCAGCGATAATGGCTGATTTCTCTGGGTCACCGTTAGAAATCGTGATGAAATTCGGTAGTAAGCTATCGCCCGACTTCAGCGGAAAATAGCGCTGGTGGCTTTCCATTTCAGTAATGGCCACTTCAGAGGGCAGTTCTAGAAACTCATCATCGTATGTGCCAACAACGGCAGTGGGCCACTCCACCAGGTTAATCACCTCATCCAGCAAGCCTGGGTTGACAATAGCTTCGCCGCTGACTGACTTCGCCGCGTCTTCCACTTGAGCCACAATTTTCTGGCGACGCTCTTCAGGGTCCACATCCACATAGATGGACTTCATGGCGTCAACGTAGCCGCTGGCGCTCTGTAGCGTAATCGGTTCGGGATGAAGGACACGGTGACCTTGGGAAGTGCGATCGCTATTACACGTTTCAGACCCATTCGTCAGCGTAATCGGCAGCACCTGGTCATCCATCAGCGTCACCAACCAGCGCACCGGACGAGGAAACTTCAGATCACCATCACCCCAACGCATAAACCGCTTACCCTCTAGACCCAGAATCCATTGAGGTATCAACTCAGCCAGAATTTCAGTAGCCGCCCGCCCAGCAATTTTCTGAGTGACAAAAATAAACTCACCCTTTTTAGTTTCACGAATCTCAAAATCATCGATGCTGACACCACGGGAGCGAGCAAACCCCTCAGCCGCCTTAGTCGGTTTCCCCTCCTTAAAAGCAGCCTTCACAGATGGACCCTTGGCTTCCTCTTCACGGTCAGGCTGACGCTCAGGTATCCCGTTCAGCACTAATGCCAACCGCCGTGGCGTGCCATAGAACTCAATGCTCTCCGGACTAAGCAACTGCTCCTCCAACTCCGCAGGAATCTTCGCTTTCCATTGTTCAAGAGCATCGCTAACAAAACTAGCTGGGAGGTCTTCAGTACCGACTTCAAGTAAGAAGGTCGCCATGGGTGCGCTAAAAAGGTCGAGTAAAACCTTAGTATTATGGCAGGAATAAGGAGTTGTGGAACGTTGACTTCGACTCCGCTCAGTCAACGTCGACACTCGAGGGCTAAGCGGAGTCGAGTCATACTCCGAAGGCTAAGCGGAGTCGAGTCATAATCCGAGGGCTGAGCGGAGTCGAAGCCCGGCGCTTCTATTAATCAGGAAACTTATCCGAACATAGCTCCCCACCGACACCCCAATTCTCCTTCTTCACATCCTCAATAACAACATATATAGACTGCTCACTACAGCCCGCAATGCGAGAGGTCTCGCGAGTCAACACCTCAACCAGTTCCCGTTTTTGCTCAACGGTTCTACCAGGCAAAATCTCAACACGAATTATGGGCATGGTGTTTTTGTCTTTAGGTTCACGTTGCTAAATTTTACTGATATGGCTTTTGGATTGGTAGCATAGGTTATCCCAGGGCAGGTACAAGACCAGCCCCTGCACTTGTGGATGTGCCTTGAGCGGAGTCGTTGGCACAGCCTTCCATAGGGAATAGGGCACATTGCAGATTATTAATGCCTTTGCCATCCGCAAAAAAGCTAGCTATGGTCTAGACAGTTCATCCTAATCAAGAATCATTGATGGCTAGTCTGAAAGGGTTTTGGCGGTTTCTGAATACGGATGTAAAAGAGATTCCGTGGGGTGAACTGACCGAGAAAGGTATTGAAGCCGTTAGTGCAGCAGGTGAGCTGGGGGAAAAGTGGGAAGAGCATAAGAATACCCTGAATCAGTTAGAACCCTATTTTGAGAAGGTAGAGCCGGTTTTTAAGATATTGAGCGATCCAGATGCTCAGATGGTTGTTTCAGGGTTACCATTTGTGTCAGTTGGCATTGGTTTACTGAAGCTCTATCTAAACCTGAGTAAAACGGAGCCTACATTTGCAAGTTCTGTAATACTGGTGGCGCAACTGGCCTATTTGCAAAGTTTAGAAGCTGTGCTTGAGCGAGTTACCGATACTGCGATTACGGATAAGCTGGCCAAGGTCTCTTTGCAAAAGCTGTTAGAAAAGCAGATTACTCAATTGGAGACTGATAAGCTGAGTTCTAGTGAGCTAAAAATTGTCACTAGCCGGTTTCGAGAGTCTAAACTGGCGGAACAGTTTGAGGGCGCATTAACAGAACAGCTGCAGCAGGCTGGGTTAGAAGCAGCAGCGGCACAGAAGCTAGCAGAAGATGTGGGTTGGGGAACGCCTCGGTATTTGTATCAGGCCATAGCTGAAGCAGGGGATAGCGTGGAACCCTTGGCGAAGCTTTACCGCACTGGGGGAAAGCAGGAACAGGATCGATATGTCAGCATTGATGCTTACTTAAAAGAGAAAATTGCGCCACTGCCCACAGAACAGGTTTTTGATGAAAGCAATCCGCCAATTACATTTGATGATATCTATGTGCCGCTTAAGGTGAAACCACTAGAGCAATCAGGTGAAGAAAAGAACGTAAGACCTATCAATATTCATGACTGGGCGCAAGGTATTTTGGAGCAAACTGGTCCTCGTAAGGTAATGTTTATCCAAGGGGACGCTGGCCAGGGAAAATCTGTCTTTTGCCGTATGTTTGCGGCTGAGGTATGTCAAGATTCTGCATTTTTCTATATTCCGCTGTTTATACGTTTACGGAACTTGCGAGTAATTGAAAATAACCTGACCAAGACTTTGGAAGACTGCCCTGAATTAGAACTTGTAGAGTTTGTTGGTCGGGAAGGGTGGCTCAAGGATAAAAACATACGGTTTCTCATTATTTTAGATGGTTTTGATGAGCTGTTACTTCAAGGCCGTTCAGCAAGAAGTTTACAAATACTTTTACAACGGGTCTTAGACTTTCAAAAGAATAGCCATCACCAATGTTTACTTACAGGTAGGTCTCTTGCTTTACAGGGGGTGGCACAGCACATTATCCAAGATGAAAAATTAGACCGGGTAAAGCTTCAGCCTATGGATGATTCTCTGAGGGAACAGTGGTTATGCAATTGGCAAGAAATCTTTGGTGAAAATGATGCAAAGCAGTTTCAAAAATTTTTGAAAAATTGTCCAGAAGAAATTAATGCTAATTTAGCTAGGGAGCCGTTATTAATTTATTTGTTGGCACGATTGCATCGAGAAAACCAGTTAACTAGTGAGATGTTCGCTGATGCTAAGCAAGAAAGTCAGGCAAAGCTGCGAATATATCGAGAGTCAGTTAATTGGGTTCTTGAAAAGCAACGTCAGGATCAAAATTTACGACTTTCTGGTTTAGATGATTCTGACGATTTGCGAGAAGTTTTACAAGAAGCTGCTCTCTGTGTGGTGCAATCAGGGAATAAAGTAGCTGAACTGTCAATGCTAAAAGCACGTTTTCAAGACAGTGAAAACCCAGTGGCTACATCACTTAAAACTGTTCAAGAAACAACAAAACAGTCAGAGGATAAGGTTCTTAATAATTTGCTGGCGACATTTTATCTACGGCCTGGCGGAGGAGATAAACGAGGCTCAGTGGAGTTTACTCATAACAGTTTTAGTGAGTATTTGTTTGCTGAACGGCTGATTACAGCCTTTGAAAATTGGACTGAATTGGAGCGCAGCAAATCCTTTCGTTTGAATGATCAGACCCTTTACGAACAAATTTATGATCTGTTAGGATTTGGTGGTCTTAGCGTTGAAATTGTGGAGTATGTTTTTGAACTACTGGGTGAAAGTGAGATTGATCGAGTTGGGCTGTTTCAGCGGCTACATACTTTTTATGAGTGTTGGTGCGAAGGCGAGTTTTTAAATCAGGAGCCAACTGGGAACTTGCCTCAGAAAAAACTTCTACAGCTTAAGGACTACAGTGTATCCATTAGTCTCAATCAGATTAATGCGCTTGTTGGGTTAAATATATTAATCATTTTATTTAAGCTTGCTGCAGTTGATCAACTTAATGGATCCCTTAACATGTCAGAAAATGCTCCAACTCCCCATATCCAGAGATTTTATTCCTATGGAGAATTTATTGCAAAACAATTCGAGAGAAAAGGGTTTGTTGAAGTTGTGCACTACCCAGACTTCATAGAAACTAGAACATTTGCTGCGGCCAAGCGTCCTAATAGTGAAGTGGACCCAAATGATTACTTAACTTCTGATATTCAGTTTCATCCTTGTGAAAAGCCAAGTACAGAAAACTTTGATAGAGAAAGATTGCTCAAAATTATACATTATGGGGATTCTCTGGGGAGCGGCACATTTTCTGAGTTAGTTGGGCCACATCTCTCTAACGCTAATCTCTCTAACGCTAATCTCTCTAACGCTAATCTCTCTAACGCTAATCTCTCTAACGCTAATCTCTCTAAAGTTGATCTTGAAAGAGCCAATCTCAGTGGAGCAAATCTTAATAGAGCAAATCTTGAAAGAGCTTATTTTAATAGAGCTGATCTATCCAACGCTAATCTCAGAGGAGCCAGTCTTAACAGAGCTAATCTTAACAGAGCCAACCTTAAAGAAGCTGATTTCTCAATAGCCAGCCTTTTCAAGGTCAAACTCTCTAGAGCTAATCTCCAATACACTAATCTCTCCAATGTTAATCTATGTGATGCTAATCTCTCTAGTGCTAACCTTGATAGGGCAAATCTTTGCAATGCTAACCTTTCAAATGCCAACTTTGATAGGGCTGATCTAAACTACGCCAAGCTCGATAGTGCTGACTTATATAGTACTGACCTCGAAAATGCTAATCTCTATAGTGCCAATCTTAACAACGCAAGTCTTGTCAGAGCCAATCTCAGCAGTGCCAACTTCACTAATGCTAACCTTAGCAGTGCTAACTTCGCTAATGCTAACCTTAGCAGTGCTAACTTCACTAATGCTATCTTGCTGAACGTCCTATTGTCGACAGTTGAAAATCTAACAAGGCAGCAGCTTGAAGGCAACACACCTCCTATAATTTGTAATGCGAACTTACCGCCAGTATTAAAAGCTTATCAGGATCGAGATCGCAATCGCTTACCCGCTATATTACACAAAAGATACCCTAAACAATTTGAATCTCTAGAAGCAGCAGAAAAATATATTAATGAACAGTATCCACCTGCGGAGTAACACTTTAATTTAAGCAATTGCCAACAACTGGTCTTTTAAGGATTCAATTTGCGCTTGCTCTTTGTCTAAGTCTTCTCGCTGGTAAACCTGCTCAAGACCGAGTTTGACAATCTCAACAAACTTAGGCATCTGCATCAAGCAGTCCAGTAACTCAGGCTGATAATGCTCCATCAGCAAATCTTTACCCAAGTAACCTGGAATAGCTATCCAACAAACCTTTTGCCAATCTTCAAGATTTGGCGTCTCAGCCACACCCAAGGCTGTGTAATAAACCGCTGCCCGCTCCCAAGTTTCACGCTTACGCAAGTCACCAAACTGCTTGCGGATATCCGCCTTAAAACCCTGAGCATAGGCTCCCTGCTCATCATGCAGCAGTTCCCACTCCAGATAGGTTTCGTTTTTAAGGGTCGCAATACTCAGCGTCATCGGTTCCACCTGAATATACCTCTGGCCTTTCGATAGCCTTCCGTTGCAGATTCAACCAATGAATCATGCCCAATAGCATTATCATTCAAAATTTGCTCAAAGGCAGCAATATCGCCAACCATTAACGCTTCTTTAGCTTCCTGAGGAAGGTTCTTGCGAATATGACGAGGAATACCTAGGGCATCGTAAAGCTGAGCTGGATTTTCTCCTAGCATTTGCTGAACGGCTGCGGCATTAATCCGTCTGTAAGTTCGCTGGTTACCACCACGCTTTGTGGCTTCATTAAGCAGTCGCTCATTGGCCAACTTTCTAGTTGGCTCAGTACTGTCGATTAAGGTCGCTTCTTGCCCTTCTAACAGTGCTAGCTGACTATCGTTAGTCTGTTGATTCTGAAAAAAGTTTAGGAATCCCATTCCTATAGATCCTTGTACATATTCGCTTTGTAAGCTTTAGTATGCCTGCACTAGGATATTTCAGACAAGTCAGTCATGGTTGTGATCAATGAGATCGCGCTACCCAAGTACCCATAATTTTTAAACGTCAGCTATTTTTTGCAGCAGCTAACTCAGCCTCTAACGCCAGCCAATCTTCATCCTTAGCTGCTTCCCAGATTGTCAAATCTTCCTCAACGTCATCATTAAATGCTTCAACTGCTTTGTTTAGCTTATGACGATGCAGCAGAAACTCCACAAAATCCAAAACCTGATGCTGGCTTTATAAAGGTAGCTGATTCAACCGTTGGACAATGGTATCAGCGATAGTTTGTGATTTTGGGCTCTGTATTGAATTGTCAGGGAGGCGACTCATAGGGGAACTCCACGGGGTGGTAAATGTGCGCTAGTGAATGAATGAGATCGCAAACGACTACCTACAGTTGCAAACGCCATTTTCAAGACCTTCCATAGTCAAGACGTGATGAGGCCACCACATCGTTCCTTTGCGCTATTTGCTAGCCGATTGTTTGCGCTTTAGCAAAATCAACCCAGCAGCGATGATTCCCATGCCCACTACGGAGCCCGGCTCAGGTACAGAGACTGAATTTAGCGGGTTAGACGGATCCGTCAGATCATCCTGACCATCCTCCACTTCACGGTCAAAGCGATCAGCAGCAGCCTCAGCCTGACGCAACAGCTCTCGCTGACGGTCGTTAACTAAGACGAGCATGGAAGAATAAGGCGTCACGATTTGAGTCCGTTTTGCAACAGCGTGTACCCCATCCAAATTCTCCAACTGGGTCATATCCGCCGTACGACTGCGCTGTAGAATCATCTGCCGTGCAGCCACAGGGGCAAACTCATCTGTCTGATCAGTGCCATCACTGGCTGTTACAGACCATTCATAACCATCGATCACATTTTTGTCTAAACGCTGTAGCACAGCGGTAACATCCGTGGCCACTCCGCCACCGCTTGCTTGGATGGCCTCTAACAGTTTGTCGTCATAGGCAGAGGGTAGCTGATGGCCCATGTGCACTAACCACAGGGGCGCAGACAGTTTGGGTAGCTCAAGCTCCTCTTCCGTTAGCTCGTAGCTGCCTGCATCGGTCAGCAACAAGATAGCGTCGTAAGTTTTTGGTAGGCGCTGTGCCTCAAACTGTTGCAGCATCTCTGCCGGTTGCAGACTGCCGTAGGGAACAATCAGGTCCAAGGAGTTGAGATCGTCGCTAGGTGTCAAGGTCTCCCCAGTGGCCGTTGTCCGATAAAAGTCTATGGTGTTTTGCGTTTGGATCGTTTCAAGCTGTTGCAAGGCTTCAGCATGGGCACCGTTATCCATACTGTAGGAAGTGTCTAAGATAGCTGCGATTCTTTTTCCGCCTGGTACGACAGTTTTGGCTACCGGTGTTGCCGTAACCTGATAGCCTTCCGCTAGCTGCACCTGGTGAGCCGTGGGTTTGGCCTTCTTCCTAGCCTGAAGGGTGGGTTCAAACCAGGTATCTTCACTCACCAGGACGTTTTTGCCCCGCCGCTGATGAATAGTTTTGTCAGTCCAGAAGATATTGCGTTTTTCGGTGAGCTGGGGCAAAGGCCAGGCACCGTCTTGCTGGAGTACCTGATAGGTCATCCATAGGTGTAGCTCACCAGGTTCTTTTGTAGATACGGCAGCAGGAATCGGAAAGACACGCAGACGATATTGACGGGGACCAACTTGTTCCAGTAATGCCGGGTCTTCTGCCCGTTGGGTTTCTGCCCGTTCAATCTCACCTTTATAGACCTGTTGGGCAGCACCACGGGGCGATACGGTGAAGGGAAAGCGAGAACCATCTTTCGCTTCGGCCAACCAGAGACCCGTAATGGTGGCACTTTCCGGTAATGAGAAGCTGTAGAAAATCTCTTGGGCGTCAGCAGTTTTGTTTTCGTATTGCTCGTAAACTTCAAGTTCAGCCCAGTCGCCATTTTCTTCTACAGTGACTGTCTGTTCTGCCAGACGAATGACCTTTTGGTCCAGGTTAAGCACACCAGCCTGGGTTTCGTCTCGGTTGGCGGTTGCTTGGAGGGCGCTGCGAATTTCGGTGCGTTCTGCCTTTTGAATGGGCGTGTCAAAGAAGCTGGTGTAGAGTGCTTCTGCTTTGTCATCGTCGTTGCGATCGCCTTTATACAAAAACGGTGACAGCAGCCCATTATGAAAGTCTTGGAATACCTGAGCATCGGTTTCCGGCATGTCAAAAACCGCCTTATACATTTCTCGCAGCTGGTTGCTTTCTTCGGCAGTACCGAGATAGCGATAGCGGAAGAGATAGCCATGAACCAGGCCCTTACGAATAGTTTCTGACTGTTTGACCAGGGTTAAACGGTCGGCTGGGGTTTGCGGTGCAGGACCATCTAACAGGCTAAAGGCTCTGGCCTGGGGCTGGGGAAGTTGCAATAGTCCGAAGAGCAAACAGCTGATGCCAACGACAGCGCCAGTAACAGCCCAGCCATGGCCGTGCTGTTTAGCAAACGCTTTACGAATGCGATGCCAGGAGAGCACATAAAAATTGACGAAAACGTAGGGCATGGAAACAAGCACCAAAGCGCTTGAACCCCACAGAACAAAAAAGAGAAAACCGACAAGAATTAAGTGAGGCTGGCTTAACATCTGCCCTATATCTTGTAACCACAGCCACCAATTAATATTCAAGAGCCCCGTTATGGTGCCGTAGATCAGAACGCATAGGGCAGGCACGGTGTAGAGCAGCAGTAGTGTGCCTGCATACAGACCAGTGACCAGGATTAAGCTGTGGCCAATCATTTGTGCCCAGGCCAATCGCGGTCGGTAGGCGGCATAGCCAGCCAGAGTTTCGATGGCAAACATGGCAATGGCAGCTAGCACCGTTATTAGGATATGGGCACTGGCTGGGGTGGTGTCACGAATAAGGAATAACCGCAGCAGGCACAGGCCAAATAGGGGCACTTCCACACCGTAAAACAACCGCATCAGTAATATCGGATGTTTGCGCAGCCATTTGCCGCCGACCACGGTGCAGATTGGGGGTACCACCAGCATGCCAAGAATGCTAGCGACAAAGGCGGGTGGAATTTCGCCCATGCGAGCGGCTTCGAGGATGGGGAGTCCTGCCACTGGCAGTAGCCAGAAATAGATAAAGCCAATAAAGGCAATGTTCCAGGTCCAGAAGATTGTGTGAGATAGCCAGTGGAGCGCGGTTTTCATGACTTATGCAAGGAATAACGCAGACTGTTTGGTTTGACACAACCCGGCTAAAGGGCTTTACGGGCAAAGGCTGGAAACTTTATGGGGATTTCACGTTGAGCCTCAAAAAGTTAGCAATACCTTGCCACCTAAGGATTCCAAGTTTTATTAGTGCAAATACACTTCATCAGGAGGGGATGAAGTGATTCCTAGGGGTGTTGGAGGTGTGTAGTGTAGTCTTGAAATTATTTGTGGTTAATAAAAATTTCTCTTCGTGGGAAGGCTATTGCGAAGGCGGGGTGGGTTTCGATTGCTAACACTAGTAACCGAAACCCGCCTCGCGAATTCTACTGGGAACGGAAAGATCGTAGTAGATGTCCTGAGCAGATGATTGCTGGGTCGAGACAGAATTCTGACCTGGCTCAACTAGCACCTTAAGTACTTTAACAACTGCTCACTGGACACTATGACGGATCAAGACCATGGGCTTATGTGTCCACTGGTGGCTACAAAATCTGAATTTTGAGGTAAGAGAATTGGCTGTGGGTATGGCCTGCTAGGAAATCAAAGGACTGTAGGGAGGTCCTTGTTTAACCAAATTCATCAATTTTTTCTGGTTTCAGGTCTACAGTAATGTTTCTCCATATTTCAGCTTGTTAATCCTTGATAGCATTAATTTCACAGATGACTTTCCTCTGATTTTCAATGCAGCTTTGCCTTTTGCTTTAACGACTTATAAAGACCGCGATCTCAACTGTTTGTCTGCTGTGCTTAGAGATCGCTATCCCGAAACCTTTGAATCACTGGAAGCAGCAGAAAAGTTTGTTAATGAGCAGCATTGATAATACTCGTCACGTAGCTCAGTCAAACCACACAAACAGTACCTCCAACCCTAAACAAGTTCTACCATTCGCTGTGTTTTATTCAAGGCCTGTTATAGCGTAGCCAGTATTATCAAAAAACAAGCTCTATTGATTGTTTCGCCTTAGTCTGACATAAAAACAATCAATCAATTATGAAAAATCTTGAGTATTATGGTGCAATCTGTTGTCAAAAAAACAAAAATATCTGGCTGTTCACTACGACAACTTTAATTAGTGACCAGCGGATTGCGCCCACACAGCTCAGTATGTTGAAAATCTGTCCTAGTAAATGGTAAAAATCTCTGCCAAATTCTATACTCTATGGCAGCCGATGTAGGACTGGCCCTAAATGACACTCACGCTGCTAAAGATAGCTGGGCAGAAACGCCAGTGACAAAACGGTCTCAAACTCTTCTCAGTATTGCCGACCGCATGGCCGACCGCATGGTGGGACGAGGATTTTATGAGGAAAAAATTATTGTTTGGAGAGGCGTTCCATAGAACGCCTGTACATCAAAAGGTGGGGCCTAACTGATTGCTTATTCTTGGGGACCAGAGGTAATTATCTTTAGGAAGATCAGGTTAGGTCGATGCCAAATACCCAGTCTTTGTATTGTGGGTCTCGTCCTTCTGTAATAGCTGAGAGTTTTTCGCGAATTTTATCGGTGATGGGTCGCACTGTTGATAGCGTGTAATTCTCCACCTGTCGTACTGGGGTTACCTTGGCTGCAGTACCGCTGAGAAATACTTCATCGGCAATCAGCAACTCTGATTTATCTACAGGGCGTTCAATGACATCGATACCTAAATCTTGAGCGACCTGGAGTACGCTGTCACGGGTGATACCTTCTAGAATGTCCTGCTCAAAACCGGGGGCAATTAGTTTGCCATTGCGCACAATAAAAATGTTCATCCCTGAGGCTTCGCTGACTTTACCTTGGGAGTTCATCAAAATGGCTTCGTCAAAGCCTGCTTCGACGGCCTCAGTCTTGGCTAGGGAAGAGGTAATGTAAGCGCCGCTAATTTTGCCTCGCAACGGCAGACTGCGATCTTCCTGGCGATACCAGGAACTAACCCGACAACTGACACCCTCTGGTGAGAGATAATCCCCAAGTTCCAGACCATAGACGAAAAAGTCTTTTTTTACGTTATGTAGTCGAGGGGCAATGCCCAGGTCTGAGGTGTATACAAAGGGCCGAATGTAGAAGGATGTTTTGGGGCTGTTGTGCTTTACAAATTCTGTAATTACATGCTGAATTTTGTCCGCCGGTAAATCAAAATTCAGCAATCGAGCACTTTTACTTAGGCGGGTACAGTGGCGATCTAACCGAAATAGCAAGACCCGATTTTCATTCTGAGGATCGGGAATGCCGCGTAAGCCACCAAAGGCACCTGTACCGTAGTGCAATGCATGGGTGGCAATGGAAATTTTGGCATCTTCAAATGGACAAAACTGACCCTCAAAATAGGAAATCGGCAGAAAGTTGTGCATTGGCTCGGCAGCTTCAAGAAATTGTTCTACCTAGGATAGAGGAGTTCTTGAGTAAACGGAAAGTTGGTAGGGGGTAATGTTGGGGTTCCTTAAGATTTTGGAGAGGGAAAGTTTTGAGTTCATTAGGAGTAAGCGATTAATAGAATCTGGAACGTCTTTACATTCAAAAATTGGACCTTAGTAATTTTCCTTCCTTGGTTTTGAGTTAATGCCCATTGGCTTGGTAATACCCTGTTTCAGGCAACTCACTCAAAATTCAAGATTTAGGACTCAAAACTAAACATTAGATCAGAGTGATCGCCGTAATTTCTGGATTACAAAACAACCGTCCTGGGGCATAGCTGCCCAGGCCACGATTTACATAGAGTAAATTCTGGCCTACTCTGTGCAGGCCCATGGCCCATTCCCAGTGGTCGACGACGCTGGCGCATTTGTCGCTCAGGTAGGGGATATTGCTTTTTCGGAGTATTGTGGGCAGTCGCTTGCGGAACTGGAACCAGTGACGGGCGACGTTGCCGATGCCGGGTAGGATGATTTGACCGCCGTGGGTATGGCCGGATAGCTGTAGATCGACGCGCCAGGGCATCATGTGTTCGGCGGTGTCGGGATTGTGGGAGAGGACGATGCGCGGCAATGTGGTGGGTAGCTGGTCTAGGACAGTTGGGGTAAAGTCGCGGTTGTAGTAGTCGGCTAGGCCGACCAAGGCGAGGTCATTTCCGAGGGGATAGTCGATTTGATTCCAAAGGACTCTGATATTGATGTCGATTAGGGCCTTAGTGACGATGCCTCGAGCCATGGGCCAGTAATTATCGTGGTTGCCCAGGATGGCATAAGTGGGAAAGGCTTTGGCGAGGGGACTTAGCTGCTTGGCCAGTGGATAAATAGGGTCGGGTTCGGCGGTGATGAAATCGCCTGTGAAGACGATTAAATCGGGGTTGAGGGTGGAGACGGTTGCGATCGCATCGGCCAATGTTTTTTCAGCCAGGCACTTTCCGTCGTAGTGAAAATCCGATAGCTGCACAATGACCGTGCCCTGGAGTCGCTCAGGTAAATCCCGAATAGGTACTTCCAGGGTTTCAACCGTCAGCGGACCAACAAATAAAGGGCGCATAGTTTCAGGAACGAAAGATTCGTTACTTAACTTAACTTCTGATGTTTAGCCTGACCATGGTGGCTTGTCATGGCCCATTGTCAACTTTGACAGTTGCCGGACTGGTCTATGTAAGGCTATGGGTGCAGAGTTTATCGATGAAATTATAAAATCCACGTGAGTTTAATTTTGAGTTCTTAGTTCTAAATAAATTTGGATATCAACTTAAACTGAAAAACTCTGACCAGGTAGGGAATCAAGCATCAGAAGTCAGTGATGTCCCGATTCCTAGCTTCTGATTCCTGAGCATTATCCTGGGGGAAACGTTCTGATTTGAGTTGATACCTTTAAACTAAACTCACCCAAGGCACTTTTAGATACCGTTTTACAGGACGTTTTTATGACTGCTGCCACACTTACGCCCCAGGAACAAAGTAATCTTGCCCAAGCGATTGACTACAGTCATGTCCAGTCGGTGGCTGGCATCTGGCCCATCGTTGCTGAGCGCTTTTCCAACCAAATCGCCCTGGAAGATCCCCACAGTACCCCCCAGCTAAAGCTGACCTATGGTGAGTTAAACGAACAAATTAAACAGTTTGCTGCCAGTCTACAAACACTGGGCATTAACCCCCAGGACAAAATTGCTCTCTTTTCAGATAATCAGCCCCGCTGGCTAGTGGCTGACCAGGGAATCATGACCGTTGGAGCGGTGGATGCTGTGCGCGGTTCCCAAGCTGATAAAGATGAACTCGCTTACATCCTTGAAAATAGTGATGCTGTGGCGATGATTGTGCAGGATCAAGCCACCTTGAATAAGCTAGCCGACTGCCTTGGGGATAAAAATCTACGGTTTATTGGGCTGCTGTCGGATGAAACGCCTCAGCTAGAGACGACGACCAAACTGCTGAATTTTACACAGCTGATGGAGCTGGGGGTCGGTGTGGAGCTGGAAGCTGTGAAATGCGATCGCACCGACCTCGCCACTTTAATGTACACCTCTGGCACCTCCGGCAGACCCAAGGGCGTCATGCTCAGTCAAGATAACCTACTATCCCAAATTTCAGGGGCCTGTAGTGTCGTGCATCCCAAGCCGGGCTCCAAAGTCATGAGCATCCTGCCCATCTGGCACTGCTATGAACGCACCTTTGAATATTTCACCCTGTCCCAGGGCGTACAACAGGTGTACACCAATATTCGCCACGTCAAAAAAGACCTCAAAGCCTACAAACCTAATTACATGGTGGGTGTCCCTCGACTGTGGGAGTCCATCTATGAAGGCGTACAAAAACAGTTTCGCGAGCAACCCGAAAGTAAGCAAAAACTGATCAACTTTTTTCTACACCAGAGCCAGCGCTACATAGCCGCCAAGCGCATTGCCGAGAACCTTAGCCTCGACTATAGCCCCAGCGCCTTTGACCGAGCCATGGCCAGCATTCAGTGCGCCGTCCTCTTACCCTTCCATAAGCTGGGCGACTCCATGGTTTACAAAAAAATCCGCGAAGCCACAGGCGGCGACATTAACTTCGTCGTCAGCGGTGGCGGTTCCATTGCCGATCACCTGGAAGACTTCTATGAAATCATCGACGTTGCCATTCTCGGTGGCTATGGTCTCACCGAAACCTCTCCCATCACCCACGTACGTCGCCCCTGGCAAAACCTGCGAGGGGCCGACGGTCAACCCCTACCCGGCACCGAAACCCGCATTGTCGACCTAGACAGCCGTCAAGACGTCCCCCAGGGTCAGAAAGGCCTTGTACTAGTCCGTGGTCCCCAAATCATGCAGGGGTACTACAAAAATCCTGACGCCACCAGCAAAGCCATCGATCCCGACGGCTGGTTCGACACAGGTGACCTTGGCAAAATTACTGCCAACGGCGATCTGGTCATCACCGGTCGTGCCAAAGATACCATTGTCCTCACCAGCGGTGAAAATATCGAACCCCAGCCCATCGAGAACGCCTGTGCCCGCAGCAAGTACATCGATCAGATCATGCTTGTCGGCCAAGACCAAAAAGTCCTTGGAGCCCTGATCGTTCCCAATCTAGAAGCCCTCAGCCAGTGGGCCACCACCCAGGACATTACCATCGACGAAGCCAACCCCGTCGAATCCCTGAATAACTCCAAAGTCCAAACCCTCTTTAAACAAGAACTCACCCGCGAAGTCAAAGCTCGCCCTGGCCATCGCCCCGATGAACGCATTGGTCCCTTTACGCTGTTAGGCGAACCGTTCTCCATGGAGAACGGTATGCTAACCCAAACCATGAAAATCAAGCGTCCAGTCGTTACCCGCAACTATCAAGACGTTATCGATGGGCTATTCAAATAGGGGATATCTAACAATTACCGTGATTGCGTAATGACAGAATCATGCCATCACGGGGTTGAAAAATCGTATAGGTTATCCCGGGTCACCCACAGGGGGATGTCCCTAAGATATATATGTGGAGCGATAGAGAAAATCCAAAGAATCTATAGGTTATTCCAGGGCACCCACAAGGGGATGCCCCTACAAGATATGCAGGTCAGAATCTACAAAATCGACCCCGCCGTAACGTCTGTCTACGCAATGTGGGATACCCTTATACGTTGGGTCGTAGGGTGGCGTCCCGGCCCTACCCAGGGAAACCCCAGTTTGCCTAAACGAGATCCTAACTACTTCCGGAAAGGACACACAGATGGCCCCCAATCAACCCCTTAAATATCCTCCCCGAGTCCCTCAAACCCATAGAAAATCTTGCAAAAGTCCCCTTTCCTACCGGAGAGGGTAATATACCTAGTGAAATTGATCACTAAAACCAGTCTTTATTTATAGTTTCATGGACGCTTCGCAATCCCAACTACTCCTAAAACGAGTCATCAACGTCAAAGCCGTCGTTACCCCACTTTGGAAAGAAGAAGCCCAAAATCAACTACAAAAGCAGATCAACGGCATTGACAGTCGCCTACAACAACTCGAAATGCAAGGCCAGCGCATGGTAACTGAGCTACAAAAGCAAGAAGCCAACGAAGCTGTGCAAAAACAAATGGCCGCTGTACAAAATAAAATCAACGAAGACAAAAACAAGCTACTTCAGCAAAAGAACCAGGTTTTACAACAGCTACAGCAAGTTCAAACCCTAGAACTCAACAAAGAAGTCAGCCAAGGCCAGATCGATGGTTTCTTCAAGGTGTCCACTGGCGATAACCTCGTCAAAAAAATGCAAGTAGAAATCCTACTACGTGACGGTGTCATTGAAGAAATTCGCGGTGAACTATAGGTTGGGGCTTACCCATTATTAGGTGTGTATCCCTAAATCCAAAGAGAGAAGTAAGCTCCAGCCTACGCACAAACATAAAATTTATATTCGAAACCAACCGTGACTTCGCGGTTGGTTTTTTATTTTGCTGCCCATTTAATTTAATGACACAAAGTCTTTTAGAATAAGATTTCTTAATATTTTTATTCTGGGGCCTTTGCCATAAGATGCTATTAGCCTGACTTTACAGCGTAGGACTTTTCCTACTGGTCAGACCGCTCTTTTGTCTATCGCTTTGCGATTTCTTTGACTAGCGCTTTGTAGAGTTGCCGCACGAATCTGGAAGCGGTTGCCATTCGCCTTTTGAAGTCTGGTTCACCTGGTCTGGCAAATTTGTAATGCAACCGCAGTGATGCAACTTCTCTGGTGGTGTCTGTAATCGTTGCGATCGCGTTTGCTAACTCACCGTTTAGCCAGTGTGGTGTTTTTTGAGTGCCTAGGGTATGTATGCATTGCTCGACGTCTGTGGCTATTTTTTTGACTTTGGCGGATTCGCCACCTATTACCACGGTCGTGCTGACGTAGGTCCACAGTATCGCTCTGAGGTATCTGGGACCGCCTTTGATCCATCCTCGCTTTTTGCCGGATTCTTTGAAGACTAGGCCCATGCCTAAGCTTAGTTTGAAGGCGGCTTCACTGCGATTTCTGCGTGAGGATTGGCCTTTTTTGCCGGATACGTACTCGATAATTTCTTTTCCGTCGTCGTCGAGAAATGCTTCAAAGGGGAAAATTGCGGATAGTAAAGCGGCTCTGGTTTTTGGGGCTACTTCGAATTTATCGAATATTGAGTTATAGGCTCTTAGCTTTTCTTGATAGATGAGCACGTCTAGCTCCTCCTCAAGACGAAGTTCTTCTTCGTAGAAGCTGCATAACTGGTTTGCGAGGAACTTACTGTGAGCTGATATGCCTCGACCGATGGTGTTGGCTATTTTTTCTTCGCGTAATGTGGACCATGGTCCTTTAACTTCCTGGCCAGCGATTGCGCGGATGGTGGCTGGTGGATTAGGGTCTAGCCATGACCGTGCGCATTTTTCTACTGTTTTTACTAGCTCGGGGCACTCGAATGTTAACCGTTGACATAGCCTATTGTGTATCGGGCTGCGGTTGTTAATTGTATTTTTTAGCGATAGGTATTTTTGCCTAAACTTGATTTTGTCGAGTGAAATGAAAGCTGATGGGTCGTCGTAATTTTCAAATGAATAGCAGGCTATAGCTGCTGCATCTGGCCTGTCTTGCTTATTGGTAACGCCTTGGTAGACGCGATAAGCGGTCACACGTCTTGGTGAAACTAAGCGAACGTCTTTACCATGTGCTGTTAATTGGTCTATCCAAATGTAGCCATACGAACCTGTGGGTTCTAGTACATAGGTATCCGCGTCAAGACCTAATAGATAATCGATTGAATCTTGGGATATCTTTAGAATCTCGGGCTTATAGGAACGTGCAAATTGCTTGAAGTTTCTAGGTTTCTTTTCAATTACACAAACATAGAGACTGCTTTTTCCGCAGTCACATCCAACTACTTTTGTTGTCATAAAGTCTAGTTCTCTATTTCTTGAAGCCGAAACGGCCATACTGCCACTCAAAGCAAGACTTTTTGGAAGCTGTCCAATATGCTGGTAAATCGGTTTTGCCGATCATCTTATTCTTAAGACTCTTTGCTTCCTACGGGTTACCCCGCTATCTCGTGAAATGTGAGATTTCGATTCTTCCCAGGGAATCTCTTCAGGCGGTTAAAGGGCATGTTTTCTTCAAGCCTGGTGGCCAGCATATTCTTAAACCCATAAAACATATATGTGTATTGAGTCTTTGCTGCCATTGGCTAAGGGGCTAAGGTGATTTGTGTGTGTTTTGTTAGGGCGTCTATCCCGTCTAAGCACAGTTCAATAGGTTGTCCCTTTAGCTGTTGGAGAGTGCTGTCTAGAATCTCTCTATTTGGCTGAAACTGCATTACTTATTCTCTGAGAGCATCAAAACTCGTTGTTGGAAATCTGCTTGTTTAAACTCAGGATCACTGTTGAGTAGATAGAGCAGGTCTATTAGTTCACTGATTGCGATCGCACGCCATTCTAGTGGTTCAATCATTGGCTATCGCTGAGGGAATAGCCCAGCGCTGTACGACCGCTATAGTTGATGGCTACCCATCGACCATTGGGCAGTTGGTAAAAATCTTGGGTGGTGTTGCGATAGCTGGGAAACCCAAATCTGTTGATGATGGCGTCATAGGATTGGGGCCAGGCAAGATGCAACAAGGCTTTGGTGTCAGCCGCATCGATGGAGCCGTTTACACCATAGGGTTGTAAATCTTGCTCAGGAAACGCTGACTTAGTGACATCGAATCCTGTGTTTGCTGGGGCGGAAGCCTGGACGGATGCACCCTGCAAAGCGATCTTAGATTGCGCTTGCAGGGTCTCACAGCTAGATGCCGTAAGCGCTGGCCCAAACGCAAGCAGGAGGCTGAGTATAGATAACCTGTTCACTGTTTTGATGCCCTATAAAAGGCTAACTTAACTTTATTATGAGTATAATATAGGTGTATTCTACTCATTTTTCAATAGATTAATGTGACTTTACACAACAGACGAAAGATGGATTTCACAGGCCGTTTCAGGTTTGTGAGTATAATGTGGTCGTTCCTTAATCATCTCTATAGACAGATGCCAAAGGCAGGCCATTCACAGCATGGTCAACCAAAAACAGAACGTGTCAATGCCTTACTCACTGAGCAAGGTAAAAGAGGTCTTACCGCCCTTGCGAAAGACTATCAAGTCAGTGTGTCAGAACTGCTAGATCTATTAGGGAGGGGAGAGTTAGAGATAAAACAGCCGGGGGAACCCCTGGCCAGCAGTACCTAAGTCCTAAACTGCTGGCACACTTAAGGCAGATTTTAGCCCGGGCTATAGAAACCATCGATGAGATGTTAGGCCATGGCGCATAGTGCTGTTCGGTCTCAGGCTTCGCTAGCGGGCAATGCTAAATGGTTTGGGCTCTACAAATATCCGAGCCATGGCAACTATTACTATCGGTTGCAGTGGGGGATGGGGCGCAAGGTGTTGGGCCAGCTGCATGTGAGGGGTGGTGCTGTGGGAAATGAACTGGTTGAGAATCGAGCGAGTAGACTGGCCCAGTGGATTAGAGAAGGTCGTCAGCTATCGCAGTGTAAGCAGCTGGTGAGTTCTTGGGATAAGAAGACGGCTAAGGGGGATACTCGCAACAAACCTAGACGAGTTAAGAAGGGTTGAGGCTCTTGGTATATTGAGCAAGGTGAGCATATGCCGAATGTTTTGAAGTTGTTGCTAAGACTCTCTAAAAAATAACCATCAATAGAAAAACAGGAAATGTTGGGTTACGCTGGTCGCTAACCCAATCTACGAGGCTTTTTGCTGTCGTCTGAGCTTAGCCCGTCTTCTGAGCAGATCTACGGCTAACTTACCATCAACAAACTGCTGCTGGATTACCCAGAATGCTCGACCGCTCCACAAACTACTCCGGTGGGATGGCCATACGCAGCTAGGACCCCGCCATATGCCTCGAACTAGTTTGGGTACTGGCTGACCGGCTGCGATCGCAGCAATCTGATTTCTAATGTCATCATCAATACCCACTGGCATATGCTCTGCCACATATCGGGCATACATCATCCCTCGCAGCTGCTTACGCTCATGTCTGGGAATGGTCAACAGGCCTGTAATGGTAGCTTCTAAAAATGCTAGAAACTTAGGATTGCTCCATTCGAATATCCCTTCTTCAAAGCACTGAAAAATCAGTGGCTCTGCTTCAAGCCAGTCAGCCGCATTCAGCTGGTTAAGCTGTTCAATGATGGGGTGATGGGCGGCAACGGATTTCATGGGGCGGCAACTCGATTAGCTTACTGTTGCATTCTGGCCAGGTAACTTGCTCTGGGTCGTTGGTAGCATTTAGCTAAGGTGTACACCACATAGTATAGACATTGTGATTATCTTTCCATAGCTACTGCTTAGTTAGTGTATGGTTTCAGGTTGTTGCATGGGTTGCGATCTCAACATAATTTAGTCCCATGGAAGCCAGCCGTTTAATTTCATTGCTTCAATAAATGAGTCACTGGTAACTTGCTCTGGGTCTTCGAGGTCATGCATTTTATCTTTACTGATGGTGTAGCCATCACCCCATACATTCATTTCCTCGTCGTCGCTTAGACTTACCTCGCCTCGGCCTTTGCCCATGGTACGCTTGATGCCACGGTTAGCCATCATGTAAATAATCGAGGTGGCACCCAAGTCTTTTAGGTGATCCATTAGTTCGTGATAGCTACCGTCAAAATGTTCTAGCGCATCACGCAGCTGTTCTAGCTGATCATCTGTGATCAGCTTGGCAATATCTTCTGGTATGTCTCTGCGTTTTCGTGCCATAGTTTCCCCGTTGCGTTGGTGAAGCTCTCCAAAGAGGCTCGTAGCCTACATCGACTCATGGGGGGCCTTCATTCTCTGCTGCTTACCTTTTCAGAGGTGAGAAAATTTTTTGTTATTTCTCTGCCTGTAGCTTGGCGTTAGCTGCGATTGAGATGGCTGTCTCAATATCAACACCCAACGCTTTGAACATCAAAATGACATTCTCATATCGGGAGTTATTAGGATTTTCCAATAGCCGCTCTATGGTTTTACGGTAAAAATCTTGTCGTCGTTCTTTAACAAAACTATCGCCATGTCTGGCAATTCCGTAAGCAATGGAAAGCTCATTAATGTTCTTCCCTTCTGTCAGCGCTGCTAGTACTTCCTTAGTCCCCATACATTTTAAAGTCTGTAGACAGCCCGATTATACATCAGGGCTTTGTAGCGTCAAGCATTATATGGAAAGCTCATTAATGTTCTTCCCTTCTGTCAGCGCTGCTAGTACTTCCTTAGTCCCCATACATTTTAAAGTTTGTAGACAGCCCGATTATACATCAGGGCTTTGTAGCGTCAAGCATTATTTTGTAACGCTATTCAATTTTTGCTGTACATACTCTGGTAACGGTTCTGCGTGGGGTATGGCTTTCTCTTTAAATGTAATTAATCGAACGTAATTATTCTCTCCGGCATCATTCTTACCCATGGCCCGACTAAACCAGATAGCTGCACCATAGGTTTTATTCTGTCCGCTGCGCCTGGTGTAAATATGACCACACCAGGCAACAACTGTGGGGCCGTAGTCATCACTGGCCATAACGGTTGCCCCAATAGCCTGGGGCCAGCCATTGGTATAAGCTGACAGGGGGCGCACCCAGTTGGGTGGCTGGGTAGAGGCGATAGCCTTAAATGCAGCGATAGCTTCAACTGTTAGATCAATTCTGCTATTCATTTGGCTCCCCCCCGAGTTCTTTAATGTTGTAAAAGCCCCTACGCATAGCGAGATATCCCCCAGAAAATATCTGTACACTTCAGCCGTACTTCTTCCTGGGCTATGCCGATATCTAAATCAATCCCAATGGCATCATAGGCATAGTCATGGGCGGCGATCAGACTGGTACCTGTGCCACAAAACGGATCAATCAATGTTGCCCTGTCCCGCGTAGCACAAGATAATAACCTATGGGCCAGGTCGTAAGGCATTGGGCAGGGGTGATTACGATGCTTTGTTAGTGCAATACGGAGCACGGTTTCAACATCGGCCCTGATGTGGAGCTTAGGTCGACTGTAGCGACTCTTACCCATAATAATAATGGATTCGTGAGTTGTGCCGGTGCGCTGTCCCCGGTGTGGCTGGCTGCTTTGTCCTTTGTCCCATATCTTAGTCTCAAGCAAAAACCATCCCTGCTGACATAGTCGCTCGGTTAATCGCTCAGGTATCCGCAATGGCTCACCGCTACGATACCCCTCTTCGGGCTTCCGTCTAAAACTAATGTTTCCCTGACGTCTGCCGCCAGACCTAACCGTACTGTAGCCGTTAATAGTGTCTTGAATATTGAGCCATAACACGCCACCTTCATCCATTCCCTGATAGATCAGATGAAACACACTGACCATAGCCTCTATATAGGCATTGCTAGTGGGCTCTAAGCCAAGTTGTTGTTCGAAACCATAATCTATCTGGGAGTAGTAAGGTACACTCGTCAGGCAATAGCACCAACGCAATTGAGTATTAAGCAGTTCCGCAAGCTTATCAACTGCATTGCCTTCGACAAAATTAATCATTGTTTCTTGTCCAATAAAAGTAACAACGTTGTGCGTAATCTGTAGATCGTTGAGGCATCTCGCCAGCTGCCCTCAATGTGCAAAATGCCCCAATTGGCACTACAGTATCTCTAGTAAAAATGAGTCTCATTGGCTGCCAGTGCTGGCAGTACTGGCAGTTTTTTTCGGTGGACGCATCCGGTTTAAACATCTGTTGACAAGCTGCTATGGTGGCTTCGGTTTGTTTAGAGACAACAATAGATAACAACCTTGAACCGTTACCCTGTCTATGCGGCTGAATCCGTTTGGTCACATCCTTCGCTTTGCCAAGATAGTGTTTAGCGTGATGCAAGGGATTGTGAACAAAACAAATAAGATAGGTATTCATCAATCAAATTTATTCACATATACATTTCCAACTCGATAAAAGTTGTATTTTTCAGCTGCTTTGAGATTCTCTCCGATTGCCGGAATCTTTTTGTTAACAACAGCTGCACGTTGCAGCATTAACCGGATGAGATTGTCCTCCGATACTTTCAGGTTTAATTCAAGTTGTCGCATGATTGCTGTGCCTGTTAGGCTGCTTATCCTATTATACACCTTGAAGACTGTAAATATAACCGTTTTATGTTGTTTAGATATATTGATTTACACCCTAAAAGGTGTATAATAGGAGAGTAGGATAAGATAGGCCAATGCCCCATCAACAGCTAACTTTAAGTAAGCCACAACAACTAAACTGTTGCCCATGGGCCAGGCCGCACCGAGATGGCGCAAGCCTGGGTATAGTGCTGGCTGTGCCCTGCCCACTGCCCTATGGTCTTAAACCCTGGCTAGACAGTCAGGGTTATAGCGTGGTCGCCATAGCTGAGGATAGGGGCCAATGGGCCGCACTGTTAACGGGAGATGTAGGCAACCTGTTGCTATGGTTGGATAGGCCGCAGAGTCAGGGGAGTGAAACAGCAGGCAATCTGCTACCCTGGTAAGCTATCCATAAAAGATAACAAGCCAAACCACGACAATAGCCAGGGCATAACCCGCCCGAGCACCGCACGCCGCCCAGCCACAGAGAAGCACCGCAAACGGGCACCCGTCGTCAAGCGCTACGATAACCTTTTGCCTTATTGTCAGGATTGTTATAAGTGCTTGATGATGGGGGTTTGCGGTGCTAGCCTATGCGGGCGAGGGGCTAAGGGTCGCAGGGCGGAAAATAAAAAAACGGGCAGCGTAACAATAGTGTGGGAAGAGTGACGCGGAGGCACAACAAAATAAGTGGCACAACAACTTTAATTATGGGATAGTGTGCCAACCGAAGAATGGTGCCGTAGCGTTGCTCTGGACGCACAAACAAACAAGCGCCCAACCACTCAATGTTGTGCCTTGGCCACTAGCGAGGAACGAGCGAAACTGAAATGCGTAGCAACAACTTATGGGGCAAATGCTTGTTTTGTGCGTGTGCACCAGATTTGGGCGGTTTTATTGGTGGGGAAGAGATGCAGGTAGTCTCTGAGGTCGTGGTGAGCCATGGTGATGGCCCCAGCTGGGGCTGTTTTGAGGCCGGTTTCGTAGAGGGTGTGGGCGTCTGAGGGGTGGCCTGCGGCGAGGTGGTAGAGAGCGAGGTTGAAGTGGGTTTGCCAGTTTGTTGGGTCTTTTTGGTGTTCGGTTTGGGCGAGGTGGATGGCCTGGGTGATGTCTGAGAGGGCGGCATCTGATACGCTCAGGGTTGGGGGAGGGGTTTGATGCTCGGTTGCGAGTTCCTGGTTGGTTATTAGGGCAAGGGCGAGGGCACGGCAGTAGAGAGTCCAGTCACTGTCAGATTTCTTTTCTAGGGTGTGGTTGAAGGCTGTGAGAGCTGCTTGATAGCGATGGAGCCAAAGGTAGAGTTGGCCTCGATAGCCAATGGCCCAGGTGTAGTCAGGGTCAATTTCGATGGCGCGGTCGAGATCTTCCAGAGCGGTTTCGTACTGCTGAAGCTGGGCATAGGTCTGGCCTCTGGTAGTAATTGCCCAAGCATAATCAGGTTTGAGGTCAATGGCGCGATTGAGGTCTGCCAGGGCTTGCTGATGTTGTCCTAAACGCCTATGAATGTCACCACGATTGGCTAAGGTTTTGTGGTAGTCCGGTTTGATGTCGACGGCTTTGTCGTAGCTGGCAATAGCCTCCTCATAACGACCTAAGTTATAGAGAGAAATGCCCCGGTTGTACCAGGCTAAGTGGTTGTCCGGGGTGACCTCGACGGCTTTATCGTAGCTAGCAATGGCCTCCTCATAGCACCCTAAGTTAGCGAGAGAAATGCCCCGGTTGTGCCAGGCTAAGTGGTCGTCCGGTTTGACCTCGACGGCGTTGTTGTAGCTGGCAATGGCCTCCTCATAGCACCCTAAGTTAGCGAGAGAATTGCCCCGGTTGTACCAGGCTTTATGGTAGTCCGGTTTGACCTCGACGGCGTTGTTGTAGCTGGCAATGGCCTCCTCATAGCACCCTAAGTTAGCGAGAGAAATGCCCCGGTTGTACCAGGCTTCATGGTAGTCCGGTTTGATCTCAATAACTTTGTCGTAGCTGGCAATGGCTTCCTCATCGCGACCTAGTTGACTCAGTTGGACTCCTTTATTGTACCAACCGAGTGCATCATCAGGTTTGATCTCTAATGCTTTGTTATAGGAAATAAGTGCTTCTTCATATTTTCTCAGTTTTTCTAAGGCAGTGCCTCTATTTATCAAGGCATTGTGGTCGTCCGGTTTGATGTTGAGGGCTTTGTCGTAGCTGGCAATGGCCTCAACATAGCGCCCTAAGTCAGAGAGAGAATTGCCTAGTTTCCAAAGATATAAATTAACGACAAAATCAGGGGAAGAGACTGCGCTTAAAATTTTAGCCTGGTCTTGAGCCTTACTTAGCCAGGCTGGTTGTTGGGCATTAGAGCAACGTTTTGCCTTACACAGGCATGCCATGAATTTGGCTAACCCTTGAAGCTGATCGGGAGCTGCCAGGCATCGCTGTATTGCTTTATCTATTGCCGCTTTGGAAAGTCCATAGTTTGCTTGATTGTAGGGATAGTCGATGGGAAACTCTTCCAAGACAGCCCAGCCGTAGACAATGGCGGGGGAGATTTCTTTTAGGAATTGTCGGGTGGTGTAATTGAGGTAGGTGGGCTCGTTGTCTAGTGCGCCTTCTGCCAGGATGGCTTGGGGGGGCATCTGCAATAGTTCATCGTGGTTGAAAAATCTGGCTTCTAGTAGATTAGTGATAATCTGAGTCTGAAAATCGGGCTGTCGGGCAAATGCCAAATGGTATAAATACTCGGTCTGGAGTGTATGCCAGTCTGGATTTTCGTATTTGTCGGGTGGTGGGGCCTCGGGTGGAACTTCCTGGTGGGCGGCACGTTGAAAATAGTCGGCCAGCTGTTTGTGGATCTGTTCAAACTGTTGTGGGTCAGTCTGGCGTAGGGCCATGCGAAAAACATCTCGGGCGACATCATCTACCCGCCAGCGATTACCTGCGGGTTCGACAAAGTTTTGCTGAATTAACCAACCAAAACAGTTGCGGGTGTCGTCAACGGCGGTGGCAAAATCCAGATCATAGTGTTCTGTGAGGTGGCGGATGACGGATAGGTCAAACCAACGGCAGCAGGCGGATAGTTGTACTACGGTTTTCTGTGGGTTGCTGAGGCCTTCTGACAGTAGCCGGACAATTTCCTGATTGCCTTCTGTCAGGTTGAGGGGGAGTTTTTTTTCTCGCTGCTCGCGCACCCAGTTGAGATAATAGGGTAGTCCCCTGGTGACCTGATAAATATTTTGAATTTCAGTCTCGTCAGTGAGGCCGATCTGACTGAGGTAGTCTGTGGTTTGTTCTGGGGTAAATTTGTCAAAGGTGCGTTCGTAAATGCAGTTGGTATCTTGATGTAATTTACGCCATCCTTCCTCCCGGCGAATATTGCGCCGCCCGGCAATGACGAGCCTGACTGGGTAGTCCATCAGACGGGTATTACCCAGGAGTGTACGCCATAGCCAGGTATCTAATACCAGGGGCACTTTTTCATAGGTGTCTAGCATCAGTACGACGGGACGTTTTTGGGCCTGTTGCTTTAGCCCGTCGGCAAAGGCCTGGGTGAGTTCTGCCAGGGGGTCTAGCATGAGCTTTTGCAGGGCGGTGTTACGTTTCGTAGCCCGGTGCTGTTGCAAAAGCTGCATGACGTCATCTTTGAGGGATAGACCGGCAACGGCGGCGGCGGTGCCGCGCTCTACGATTTGCTCTGCTAGTTTCTCCTGGCTTTCAGGCAGGAACATTTTGCCAGCGACATCTACGCCTAGTCTTAGTAGGGTTTTTACGTGTTGTAGCTGGGTATCGTCTACGGACCCTAGCCGATTTTTGGGTTGGGTTTCGAGGGTGTGGATGGTTTCGAAATAGAGGTCATAGCGTTCCCAGAATGGATCGCTACTCCAGGCATCGTGGGGGGCGATTTGCTCGTAGAGCTTGGCCATGAGGGGAATGGGTTGGTCGATGCCTTCGGTGCGGCCAAAGCTTACTTGCCCTAGGTTGGCAGTATGTTGCTGAGAGTCTTGTATTGTGCTGAGGAGGGTGGTTTTGCCGACGCCGCCGATGCCATAGATGTGGAAGACTGTGGGGCTGGTGGTGGGGTTTGCCAGGGCCTTGGCAATGGCTGCGAGGAATTCTTCGGCTTCTGAGCGGGAGACGTAGGGCTTTTGGGTGGAGGGCATGGGCTCATCGGGCATGTTAGTGCAATTTTAGCCGAGATTTTTTTGGGATGGTTATTTTGGGGGAGATGGTTACTAGCGTTAGTTGCCGGGACCCCTCCCTGACGGTTCCCCTTGCCAAGGGGAACCCTTGGTTAGGTTTGACTGAACCTATTGTCTCTAGGGGGATATAGCCATTTTCTCTGATTTATATGTGCACAGTAGCCTTAGTGAGGGGAAGCATGGTTAAGCTGTGTTGAATTGTTTAAGGGTTTTTGTGTTATTTGTCAGTCTCAGTGTGAGTCTCAATCGCTACCCCATCTTATGGGGTTTTCTAGCTGCGATCGCACCTGAGCCAATAAGAGATTCTTGATTTTTGTATATTCTCATCAGTATGATGGGGCATAGGTTTAGCTACATGCTGGGCATAGATCAGCTCTCGCATTTGCTGTTGCTTATGCTGTTTGGGTTGCTGTGGTGTTCCTAAGGTGCGATCGCAACTACATCGACTCCGATGATGTCCACCCAACCGACTCTTTACTTTGCTTTTCAGAGTGGAATTCTTACGGTGGGCGTTGCCCATCCTACCAGGATGCTTTTTTAGGTTAGCAGTATTTACTCTTACACTTCATCGATCTGGTATCCTAAATCCTCAGCAATCTTGAGGATGGAACCAATGTTGCCAATTCCCCACTGGTTACAAACAGCTACTACGAGACCATCACCAGTTTTGAGTAGCTGGTCATCATTTAAAAAGTAACGATCTGGGCTGGTCTTTTCTTTGGCCTTTTCGTATAAAGCAACAACGCCATAGGTTTTATGAATCTCATCAGGAAAGATATGACGTAACTCCTCAAACGTTTTATCTGGATGAGTTTGGAGATAGTGGGTGACTATGGCCAATACTAGCTGACGTTTGTTATATGTTTTACCGAGAAAATGATACTGCGTTTTATCTTTAGTAGATCTAGCAGCAGCGCGTTTAGCTTCGGCTTGTTCTCGTACTTTTACTTGATATTCTTCTGCTTCTGGTAAAGGAATAATTTGTTCAATGTTAAGCAGGAGTTCTTCACCGAGTTTGTAAGGCTGTAGCCGGACACAGCGAATATCTAAGTCTCGCTCATTCAACCACATTACGGTAGTGGTTAGCTCTTTAGAAAAGTCACCTGATGCCAGTACAATTCTGATATCTGTGGGAAATTGATCTTCTAAGGGATCGCTCCAATTTAGAAAATTGAGAATTTCTTCTTCGGCATTTTTCTCTATGCCACGTTGATCAAGATACTGTTGATGCACGTCAAAGGCTCTCTTAAGCGTCATTGTAGAAACCATGGCTGCATAGCGTAGAGCTTGAAGCTCCATATGAGCACCCGTTTCATCTCGCTTAAGTTCAATGACGACTAAATTGGCTTGTTTGTCGATGCCCAGTAGGTCAATTCTTCTAGCACCCTCTGTCCATCCTGAAAACTCTTCGGCAATTACTAGGGTGTTTGGGGATATCACATTTATGTTGTCCCTTAATGCCGCCTGGAGGTCGGCGCGTTCTCGAATCCCTTCTATGCCAAATTGAGTGCGGTTAATTTCAGAAATTTGCTTATCTCTAAAGGTGTAGATGGGCATGTGATAGACCGAATATTGTTGAGTTTAAAAATAATCGGGGTGTTGAGTTACGCTTGGGGCTAACCCAACCTACGGGCTAATCCAATTTATGGAGTGAGAGGGGGATGTAGGAGATTGGCATAAGTATGTGCGGTTTTGTTGGTGGGAAAGAGGTGCAGGTAGTCTCTGATGTCGTGGTGAGCCATGGTGATGGCCCAAGCTGGGGCTGTCTTGAGGCCGGTTTCGTAGAGGGTGTGGGCGTCTGAGGGGTGGCCTGCGGCGAGGTGGTAGAGGGCGAGGTTAAAGTGGGTTTGCCAGTTTGTTGGGTCTTTTTGGTGTTCGGTTTGGGCGAGGTGGATGGCCTGGGTGATGTCTGAGAGGGCGGCATCTGATATGCTCAGGGTTGGTGGAGGGGGTTGATGCTCGGTTGCGAGTTCCTGGTTGGTTATTAGGGCAAGGGCGAGGGCACGGCAGTAGAGAGTCCAGTCACTGTCAGATTTCTTTTCTAGGTCATGGTTGAAGGCTGTGAGAGCTGCTTGATAGCGATGAAGCCAAAGGTAGAGTTCGCCTCGATAGCCAATGGCCCAGGTGTAGTCAGGGTCAATTTCGATGGCGCGGTCGAGATCTTGCAGGGCGGTTTCGTACTGCTGAAGCTGGGCATAGGTCTGGCCTCTGGTGGTAATTGCCCAATCATAATCAGGTTTGAGGTCAATAGCGTGATTGAGATCTGCCAGGGCTTGCTGATGTTGTCCTAAACGCCTATGAATGTCACCACGATTGGCTAAGGCTTCATGGTCGTCCGGTTTGATGTCGAGGGCTTTGTCGTAGCTGGCAATGGCCTCCTCATAGCGCCCTAAGTTAGCGAGAGAACTGCCCCGGTTGCCCCAGGCTTCGTGGTCGTCCGGTTTGATGTCGAGGGCTTTGTCGTAGCTGGCAATGGCCTCCTCATAGCGGCCTAAGTTATAGAGAGAACTGCCCCGGTTGTTCCAGGCTTCGTGTTTGTCCGGTTTGATGTCGAGGGCTTTGTCGTAGCTGGCAATGGCCTCCTCATAGCGCCTTAAGTTATAGAGAGAACTGCCCCGGTTGTTCCAGGCTAAGTGGTCGTCCGGTTTGATGTCGAGGGCTTTGTCGTAGCTGGCAATGGCCTCCTCATAGCGGCCTAAGTTATCGAGAGAAATGCCCCGGTTGTACCAGGCGTCGTGGTAGTCCGGTTTGATGTCGACGGCTTTGTCGTAGCTGGCAATCGCCTCCTCATAGCGGCCTAAGTTCTTGAGAGAATTGCCCCGGTTGTTCCAGGCGTCGTGGTAGTCCGGTTTGAACTCAATAACTTTGTCGTAGCTGGCAATGGCCTCCTTATAGCGCCCTAAGTTATCGAGAGAAATGCCCCGGTTGCCCCAGGCGTCGTGTTTGTCCGGTTTGATGTCGAGGGCTTTGTCGTAGCTGGCAATCGCCTCCTCATAGCGCCCTAAGTTCTTGAGAGAAATGCCCCGGTTGTACCAGGCGTCGTGGTAGTCCGGTTTGATGTCGAGGGCTTTGTCGTAGCTGGCAATGGCCTCCTCATAGCGCCCTAAGTCATCGAGAGAAATGCCCCGGTTGTTCCAGGCTAAGTGGTAGTCCGGTTTGATGTCGAGGGCTTTGTCGTAGCTGGCAATGGCCTCCTCATAGCGCCCTAAGTCATCGAGAGAAATGCCCCGGTTGTTCCAGGCTAAGTGGTAGTCCGGTTTGAGTTCGACGGCGTTGTCGTAGCTGGCAATCGCCTCCTCATACTGATTTCGAGCAGCTAGAAGCTGTCCTTTACGATTTAGATTGTCTGCGGTAGAAATAGGAACCTCTAAAGCCTTATCCCAACTAATGTACGCATCTTTAAAGGAGCCATCAACAATTTGAAAAATACTTAGATCAAACAACAAATGGAATCGTTCATTGGGTGATATAGAGGATTCATCTAGTAGATCCCTAATTCTAAGTGCTTGTTGAACTCTCTTATTGGGGTCCATTTCTTGGACTTTTTCGTAATCTTTCAAAAAGGAGTCTTGGGTCTTCTGTGTAATTGAGTCCTGTGGATCTTTAAACTCAAATACCCCTGAGCGCCAATCAAAAAAGTCAGGAGCCCGTCGCGTTATATAGCGTACCAAAAACAGTGGCACTAAAAACACAAAACATGTCTGAAGCTGATTGCGAAACCGATCGCGTTGCTGGTTTAAGTTACGCAAAATGGGGGGCACATCTTTCCAGCTGTAGCCCTGACGTTCTGATGACGTCCAGCCGATCTGTCGCTTAGTTTCTTCATATTCCAGCAGAGAATGCTCAATACCCTGCACAAATAACATATCCGCTGGATGCTCGGCTAAAAACGATGAGGCCCATCTCAAAAAATCTCCATCTGGCAAAGGCTCTGTCAATGTCAATAACTCACAGTGTTTCCTTGGTAAATCTCGCTTTAGATCGTCTACCAACTTTTGGCCTCGATCGGGGGAACAGCGTACAAAAACAATCCCAAATCCTACTTGTCGCCGTAATGCACGTAAGAGGGCCTGATACTCCTGATCGGCGTCATAATCTGGCAGATCGGACAAATCTAGATTTTCTAGGGGATCTAACATCATGCCTACTCCTCCTGATGGGATGCCTGGTAGCGTTTAGCCGCTTGCTCAAAGGCCTCAAGTTTCTGAATTAGGGGATGGACATCATGCCAACGAATCGTTTGGAAATCATCGTCGGTTTCTTGCACCATGCGATATTCCAACACACAGCGGTTGAACAATAGTCCCCGATAATCATCGTCATTGGGAATTCGCTTTGTCTGGGCCACTTCTGCTAGTTTATCCCAGTCCACCTCATCCACCGTATTACGATAGTCATCTCGCCCTTTGGCAATGGCTCGTAATATTGCTGGTCGCCGGATAGGTAGCTGATCTGTCCAGTTTAGGGCTGTCTGGACTAACTGCATGAGCTCTCGCATATGGCCACCGCTGATCAGACAGAGGCTATCCAACAGTGCGTCACTCTCAAACACATCGGGAACTAAGGCCATGTCCGTAAACTTCTCTACCCGTTGCTGGATCAATTGCTTCATGGTTGTTAGTCCGGGCGGATGGATGGTGCCATCTTGTAGGCGTACCATCACCATGGGTAGCACATGGCAATTGCCATAGTTATCCCGTAGCTGCGACGCACGATTGGAGTACACCAGGGAGATGGGCACTGTGTAAATCACATTGCAGGCCAGTCGACACATCTGGCTGCTATGGTCAATAAAAATCTCATCATGGTTGGTTTTACCATTGTCACGGGGAATCAGCCCAATGCGGTCAAGGTTGTCAGCGATAATGACCAACTCTTTGGCTTGAAGATTTCGCTGTGCCTCGGCAATAAATTCATTTAAAGCTTCAATGAGGGACACTGAATGAATATCGACCTGTTCTCGAATCTTTTGACGGGTGCTGGGGATCTGACGTAGGGTTGCCGTGAGCTTAGCAAACTGGGCAATTTGTCCGTCAAGTTTAAGGTTTTCGAAGGCAACTTCTGTCAGCGCTAGATCTTTCAACGATTGCCAGCGAGATTGCAACCAATTTACTAATGGTCCTGGATTGGCATCAGCCTGCAATTTTTCCAATAGATGGCGTGTACAGGAAAGTAAAATATCTGTGTACTGCGCATCCGTGTCGTCGAGATCATCTGTTGCTTCAAAATAGATAACCTTGCGCTGATTATTTTCTAAATATTGTCGTAACCGACGCAGTTCTGTGGACTTGCCTACCCCCCGATGACCTGTATAAAGCTGATAGGTTGGTTGATCTGAACGTAGGATATTGCGTCCTACTTCGTTGAGAATGTTTTCCTGTCCCCGGACGTTATGGCAGGTGACATAAAAGGGGCTGTCCGGCTCCAATGGACGCTTAGGGTCAAAGGCGTTATAAATCTGGGTTATGAGGGCTTCACTCACAGCGGTACCATCCAGCAGGCTATAGAACTGAATCTAAGTTCAATGGGGTATGGCAATTTTAAGCGAAGGTGTAGGGGATTGGGTTACCTGTTCCAATAACTTTCCGATTTATAGATATATCTATGGTGGGCAGCAGACAGATATGTATAGGTTAGGTAGTGCCCACCCTACCTGAAAAATCTTTTTGCTTTTATCTCTTCAATGTTCTCTTTAATCTCTTCTAAGTTTCTATCGATGGCATCAAACCGATCCTTCGCATCGTCGAGGACTAAGGCTACATTGCCCGACAGCTGCCGTAGGTCATTCTGAAGATGATTAAAACTTCTCTCGGCTGCGTAGGTCTTTTTAACTGCTCCTGCATACCAGGTAGCCACCCCAATGACCAGGCTAACTAAGCTGGCAATGCCAATAATGACCGTGATAACCGTAGATAACCCATCAAGCATAATTTGTCATAACGCCCTCTAAGGCACGGGAACTCTAGATGTTGTATCACCTTGTCGCTGATAAACAACATCAACTCAACAACATTAGTTATCCCATGCCTTCTACAAAAGCGGACAAGGTAGCCAAACGAAAGCCTGGCAGACCCAAAAAGAAAGTCGAAACCAAAGACCTGCGCATTGTGGAAGATATGGCGGGGCGAGGGGCTAAGCTGGATGCGATCGCAACTGTAATTGGCATCAGCCCCAGCACCCTGGACCGCTGGCTAACGAGGGAAGATATCAGAGCTGCCTATGAGCGAGGACGTGCGATCTCAACCGATAATATCGCCCAGTCACTGTATGACCAGGCCATGGCCGGAAACGTCACCGCCGCTATCTTCTGGCTTAAGGCTCAAGCCGGATGGACCGATAAGCCCCAGCCCGAGCAAACTGATACGGCCCAGGTCGTTGTCTACATTCCAGACAACCAGAGAGGGAATGCTGCATAGTGAGCGTTATTTTTTGGGATTGATGATTTTGTAAGACAGTAGCTACCCCATTAGGGTGCGATCGCATATCGACTCTGGGGTGTCCCCCCATTCCATCCCTTCTTTTGCTTTTTAGAGTGGAAATAAAAATTTTTGAATTTAGTTGTTGCAGCCCCTGGGTGAGCAATATACAACAACTTTTTCTAATGCATTGCTGTGCTCCCTACAACAACAATGGAGGTGGTACCAATTGCCGCTGTAGAGATAAGGCCACAGTCTGGACCACAAACCAATTTCCTGAGCAGTCCCGCTGATATCGTCATCTATGGTGGTGGTGCCGGAGGCGGTAAAACCTGGTCTTTGCTGCTGGAGTGTATGCGCAATGTTGCTAATCCCAGATTTAGTGCTGTCATTTTTCGACGCACATCACCACAAATCACAGCCCCTGGTGGCCTGCTCGATGCCTCAATGGACCTGTTCCCCCTGCTGGGTGGAGTTCTCAAGCGCGCACGACTAGAATGGCTTTTTCCTGGTGGTGCCAAGGTGGTTTTTCGGCATTTGAAACTAGACCGAGACTGCTTTGCCTGGCAGGGGGCTGAAGTGCCCCTAATCTGCTGGGATGAAATGTGCCATTTTACGGAGTCTCAATTTTGGTATTTGATAAGCCGTAACCGTTCGACTTGTGGTGTTAAACCCTACATTCGGGGAACCTGTAACCCGGACCCTGATAGTTTTGTAGCCGGGCTAATTGACTGGTTCCTTGATGATGAAGGTTACCCTGATCCAAAAAAGGCAGGCCAGCTGAGATATTTTATGCGGGAGAATGGTGCGATCGCATGGGTGGATGAGACCTATCGAGACAGTGAGACTGGGCTACCTCCCAAATCCCTCACCTTTATTCCGAGCAGTATCTATAACAATCCGGCTCTGTTAAAGACTAATCCAGAATACCTGCTCAACCTAAAAGCCTTGCCTGAAGTAGAGCGATTGCAACTGCTTGGCGGCAACTGGCGTATCAAACGGACTGCAGGCAAATTCTTTAAGGGTGAGTGGTTTAAATTTTGTGCTCGCATCCCCCAAGGTATTAGTCGATGGGTACGCTTCTGGGATTTTGCCGCCAGCTCTGACCAGCAAAAGGGCGATCCAGATTTTACAGCCAGCTGCAAAATGGGGCTTTTGGCCGATGGCCGTGTGGTTATAGCAGAGATGACCAGCGCTAGATTACCCCCTGGCGCTGCAGAACAGGCATTGATCACCACCGCTGCTGCGGATGGCGTACATGTTGCCCAGCGCTGGCAACGCGATCCGGGCCAGGCTGGAGTGTATCAAGATCAACGACTCAGGGGGTTACTGCGTGGCTATGATGCCAAAGGCACCATCTCTCAAATTTCTAAATCCCAACGAGCTGCCCCATTAGCCAGATCTGCTGAATTTGGTGAAGTCTTAATAGTGCAGGCCATCTGGAACGCTAGTTTACTCAATGAGCTTAGCCAGTTTCCCGATGGTCGTCACGATGATCAGGTAGATGCCGCAGCTGGGGCTTATCTAGACCTTAGCGGCGAAGGTGCTTTTAAGTTTGGTACCGCTTCATTCCGATAAACCATGATGAATCGCTGGTATTCAGTCACTGACTACACCGATCAACCTGTAAACCTCCCTTCTGTCACCACTATTCTGAGGGTGACTATGCCCGTTAACGCCCGAGCAAAACTTATGACTGCCCAGGCGAAAAACCCCTTGAAGTATCAGCAGAAAAGCCAGGCCGCCCAGCAAAGAGGCAGTGCTATTGATGCTTATATCAAAGCCCGGCTCACCAAGCAACCTGCCAGGCTATGCCCCCAATATGCCAAGTTCAAACAGCAAATTGATCCATGGCTGACCTCGTTGCTTAACTCCTTGTCCCCCATCTGGACCGATCAGCTGGTTTATGACCTGGACCATGGCTATGCTGGCACCCTTGACCTGCTCTATAACATGCCAGGGTTTGGTATCACAGTGGTGGATATCAAAACCACCGCCTACAAAATCCATGGCGAAGCCTTGGAATCTGCCTTGCTTCAGACCGCTGCCTATTATGCTGCCTGGAACCTGAACAAATGCGCTCTCAAAGCAACTGCGGTTGCAGTGGTGTTTGTCACACCTTATGGACTCACAGCAGAGGTTAGAAACGGGAAACCTCTAGAACAGTACATCCAACAGTTTTACCAGCGCTGCCGTCGGTTCGCGTCAGCCTATACCGCTGCAAATGTCTCGTAAATACTTCCGCAAGCCAGGACAAAAGGGTACCTACACTAAATTTCAGACCGCTCAATATGTCAGCCGTTTAGCCCGTTCTCAGCGTGGTTCATTACTGACACCAACCAGTCAAAAAACAATTCCTAATGGCTATGAGTTCGGCTTTTTTAGTGCTCGTGGTCCGGCTAACAATCACGGTAAGTGGAAGGTTACGGCTACCAAAAACGAGCCCGTAGAACCTGATCCGGGTAATGGTCATTATGAAAGTGGTGCAGGTTCTGTACTTGGTGGCCAATGCGCCGGCCTTAATTACGGTGCAAAGTTTCGATACTCTTATCTGTCTCGGGGGCGTGAAATTATTTATACGTCACATTGGTATCTTGCCTATGGCCCGATTGGTCGTATGACATGGCGCATAACCAATAAGGTGCTGAAAATTAACTGGCCATGGTACAACGCTTCGGGCAATCCATTGATGGCCAACTATGGCAGGACAAATTTTAGGTATCGCTTTGTCCAAACCCCTTATTTTCTAGACATACAAACCTTAGGGGGGGCAGAGGATAATTGCGGTTCTCTTCCTTGGCTAGGTGCTGCCGGTGGCGGTAATGGGGGTGGCGGTGATAATGGGAATGGAAAGTATTCCTATACCTGCACGTGCCCAGATTATTCTAAGACTCAGCCTAAGCTATTTGTGCCAAGCTACCCGAGTGATTATTGCGATCGCAGCTGGGTAAAGTCTAATGCGGGGGCATTGCCAGGACCACCCAAGTTTTGTAAGCACATTATCTCAGCAGTCAAGGTGCTCAATGATGGAGAGTTTTTGAGTGGCGTCAATATTGGCAATGATCTTCCGACTGTCAACTTGGGTAGGACTCATGTGGGTGAGTTTGAACAGTTTGGCCGTAATTTACACCGGATGAATCCAGATTGGAAAGACCATAAAGACTTTTGGGATGATGTGAACCGGACGCTAAACCAACGGCGACGACGACGACAACTTAATCGTTCACTGGATACTATTAGCCGGATGAGAACCTATGGGGTAATTGTCCCTCATCTAACCAGAGAGTATGTTGTAGAACAACGGGGCTACATGGACTATACCGGACGGAATATGGAGCGAGAACAGTTTCAACGCTATTTTAACCGACGGTTTCAGTATACAAACGAGAACCGCTCAGTCTATGGTGCTCTGAGCACATGAGGTGATTGCTGTGCTAAACACGGCCAGTATAGCCCGACAACTTTGGTTGACCGGTCTTTCAAAAATGAAGTCTTTTCCTACGGTTGATCGTCGCCAATTATGCATCATCCAATTGACTAAAGTGGCTCCCTGGTCGTCGGCTTCCATTATTTGACCTCCGATAGCTTCCCAGTCAAACGTGCTGAGCTGACTGGCTGGATATTCCATCTCAGGTCCCCGCTGTTGCATAGCCATCCAGGCTTCTAATGCGATCGCAATCCGTTTGATGTCCTGGGTACTATCAAGGCTAACGGTGGGATTAGAAACCATGGCGTTTGCAGCGGCTACAGATGAAAAGATAATGGCCTATTTAGGGTATCCCCTAGATAGTACGAGTGTATCCTTGGTGTCGCAAGCCTTAACACAGGTGGAATCGATTAGTGATGGGACAACTCAGACAAATGCGATCGTACGGGTAGAAGGCTGGCTGACCCAGCTGGATAACATCCAGACCAGCATCAATACCGAACGAACCACCGAAGGCTCCACACTTTTGCCAGAATTACGCCGGGAAGGACGGCGACATGTGCAAATTGTGGCCAATGCCCTCAGCCTGGACGTAAGAATCGATATCTTTGGAACGAGCGGCACATGAGCACCTTTACAGACACCGACAAAGAAGCTATTCGTCGCTATATGGGCTACCCGGTGGACCAGGCCTCTATCCAGCGAATCCAGACTCGCTGCGCTACTGTCGAAAACATTAGTCCTCAATCGGTGGTAACGGCCCAGACTTTACTGAGAGCGTTAGAGCGGCTAGGCAAACAACTCGCCCAGGCTACACCGTTTGCCTCCCAAACCTTTTCCAGCAATGCTGGGGGTACAAATCAGTATTTGCCCGGTCAGCGATTGGAGCCCTTAAAAGCAGAAGCCAGGCGGCAGGTCCAGGAACTGTCAACGCTTTTACAGCTGAATATCTATCGTGATATCTATGCGGCACCAACTGCTAATGCTCAAGTTAGACGGGCATAGGAGGGGCAGCTATGAGTGATTGGGAGGTTAGGCTGTTGCTGCAACACTTACTCCTGACACTGTTGGCTCATCACCAAACGACCGTCAGTTAGTTGGTAAACACCTTCTGGTTCTTGAAAAGATTGGGAAGCTGTAGCCTCAGGGACGGTTTGAATGGTGCCGGTAGAATATCCAGAGCTTGTAGTACTGTCTGGTTGTTGGGGGAGACCGCCATTGCCTGCAACGACAAAAGCACCTTCAGCATCATCGCTGCGAGCAATACAGCTTGAAGACACCAGCTGATCGGCGTTGATAAAATTATCAGGCAGTTCATCCAGTGCTTGAGTCTGCTCAAAATCTGCATTGAGGTTGATGGTCCCCTGCTGCCCTGACTGAGAGCTGGCACTAATGTCGCTGGAGCCATTGGCACGCAACTCATCAGTGGTTCTAAAGTCACTCTGTTCTGTAAACCCAAAGATACCAGCCGCATTGATGCGGATATTTCCCCCATCGCCGCCCATAGCGTTGGCAATAATGTCACTGTTTTCAGCCGGGATAACTACAACAGCACCTGCATTTAAGGTGATATTGCCACCGCTACCGCTGCCGGGGGTTTCATTGGTGGATTCAGCATTGATAAAACTGCCTCGCCGCAGAATAATGCCTCCATCCACAAAGAAGTTAATATTCCCTCCCCCCTCAGCAGAAGCAGTTTGGGTAGAGAGTTCAACACCGTCATCTAAGAGAACTGAGTCAGCAAAAATATTGAGGTTGCCTGCGGCTCCGGTGTTGGTGCCCAAACTTTCAGTAGTTAACTCTCCTGGGCCTTGGATTGTTAGTGTGCGATCGCTAAGGATGATTAGGTCTCTTCCATCCTCTTGACTGTCTGTTAGAGCACTAACTGAGCTACCCTCCGATAGCAATATATTCAGGTCAGTATCAAGGTTAGATTGTAAGCGCAAAATGCCGGCCGTACCATTGCCTTCAGTACGACTAGTTACAGAAGCGCCATCAAGCACAAAAAGGTGATTGGTAGTGATCGAGACACCACCACTATTGCCAACTGCACTTAGGGCTACTCCACTGCCAATAAAGGAATCTGTTCCATCAACAATAATATTATCTGTGGCCTCAATCTTGACCTGGCCGGAGTTGCCCTCACCAAAGGTACTCGCACCGACAGATGCCGCGTTTAGTACAGACAGATTGCCAGTAGTAATCGAGATGCCATCACTATTGCCAGTTGCACCTAGAACCACTTGACTGCCAATAAAGGAATCTGTTCCATCAACAATAATATTATCTGTGGCTCCAATCTTGATCTGACCAGAGTTGCCCTCACCAAAGGTGCTCGCACTAATGGCTGCATTATTCAGTACAGATAGATTGCCAGTAGTAATCGAGATGCCACCACTATTGCCAACTGCACGTGGTCCTACTACACTGTCAATAAAGGAATTTGTTCCATCGACAACAATATTGTCTGTGGCTTCAATCTTGACCTGGCCGGAGTTGCCCTCACCACCTGTACTCGCACCGACAGATGCCGCGTTTAGTACAGACAGATTGCCAGTAGTAATCGAGATGCCACCACTATTGCCAGTTGCACCTGAAACTACTTGACTGCCAATAAAGGAATCGGCTCCATCAACAATAATATCGCCTGTGGCCTCAATCTTGACCTGACCGGAGTTGCCCTCACCACCTGTACTAGCACCAACAGATGCCGCGTTCAGTACAGACAGATTGCCAGTAGTAATCGAGATGCCACCACTATTGCCAACTGCACCTGAAGCTACTTGACTGCCAATAAGGGAGTTTGCTCCATCGACAACAATATCGCCTGTGGCCTCAATCTTGACCTGACCAGAGTTGCCCTCACCACCTGTACTGGCACTGACTGCCGCATCATTCAGTACAGATAGATTGCCAGTAGTAATCGAGATACCACCACTATTGCCAACTGCACCTGGGACTACTTCACTGCTAATAAAGGAATCGGCTCCATCAACAATAATATTATCTGTGGCCTTAATCTTGACCCGACCAGAGTCGCCTTTGCCAAAAGTATCTGCACCGACTATTGCATCATTCAGTACAGATAGATTGCCAGTAGTAATCGAGATGCCACCACTATTGCCAACTGCACCTGAAACTACTTCACTGCCAATAAAAGAGTTTGCTCCATCGACAATAATATTATCTGTGGCCCCAATCTTGATCTGACCAGAGTTGCCCTCACCAAAGGTGCTCGCACTAATGGCTGCATCATTCAGTACAGATAGATTGCCAGTAGTAATCGAGATGCCACCACTATTACCAACTGCACGTGGTCCTACTACACTGTCAATAAAGGAACTTGTTCCATCGACAACAATATTGTCTGTGGCTTCAATCTTGACCTGACCGGAGTTGCCCTCACCACCTGTACTGGCACTGACTGCCGCATCATTCAGTACAGATAGATTGCCAGTAGTAATCGAGATGCCACCACTATTGCCAGTTGCACCTGAAACTACTTGACTGCCAATAAAAGAGTTTGCTCCATCGACAATAATATCGCCTGTGGCTTCAATCTTGACCTGACCAGAGTTGCCCTCACCACCTGTACTAGCACCAACAGATGCCGCGTTCAGTACAGATAGATTGCCAGTAGTAATCGAGATGCCACCACTATTGCCAACTGCACCTGAAGCTACTTGACTGCCAATAAGGGAATCGGCTCCATCGACAACAATATTGTCTGTGGCTTCAATCTTGACCTGACCAGAGTTGCCCTCACCACCTGTACTGGCACTGACTGCCGCATCATTCAGTACAGATAGATTGCCAGTAGTAATCGAGATGCCACCACTATTGCCAGTTGCACCTGAAACTACTTGACTGCCAATAAAGGAATCGGCTCCATCAGCAATAATATCGCCTGTGGCCTCAATCTTGATCTGACCAGAGTTGCCCTCACCACCTGTACTGGCACTGACTGCCGCATCATTCAGTACAGATAGATTGCCAGTAGTAATCGAGATGCCACCACTATTGCCAACTGCACCTGAAACTACTTCACTGCCAATAAAAGAGTTTGCTCCATCGACAATAATATCGCCTGTGGCCTCAATCTTGACCTGGCCGGAGTTGCCCTCACCACCTGTACTAGCACTAATCAAGCCATCACCATCAACTACTAAATCATGGGTGGTGATGCTTATATCTCCTCCCTCTAAACGAACACCAGGCAGCACAATGGTATCAACCACCCCACCTCTAACAAGCACAAGACTCCCCTCTACCTGAGGAGTTTCTAAAATAATCCCTCCTCCCGATTGCCTCAAACGAGCATCCAGAACTCCAATACGCATAGCTCGAAGTGTTAAATTATTACTACTAAACGCATTTACATCATCCGCAACAACAATAACGTTTGTTGCCTCCAACGTCAGGTCATTTAAATCCAACAACGCCTCCACAGTATCCGGCGTCAAATGACTATCCTGCACCGCATCCTCCGCCTCGCCGTACAAAAAATCATCAAAGACCCCATCCCCTTGTCCCACCGAGACAAACCCCACTGGAGCCACATCAGCAATAACTATATTCGCCGGATCCAACAACAGCTGACCCGCCTCCCCGTCTACCGCCTGGGTATTCACCTCACCTGCAAAATCCAAAAACTCCAGACCCGACACTTCAACAAAACCACCATCTCCCCCTTGAGGTCCCCCCTGAGCACTAATACGCCCCCCAAACCGAGTTGCCCCATCCGCCCAAACAATTACTCGCCCCCCATCACCCACATCCAGAGCATCTGCAGCAATCACTACCTCAGAACCCACAAACGTCCGTTCCGCAGCAGGCACTGGTGCCTGCCCCTGATAGTCTCCACCAACCAACACAGTGCCACCACCCGTAGCACCCGAAACATCAACAGTCGCCTGGTCGATCAAACCTACAAGATTGCCTAAAACCTGTACCGTTCCCCCCGACGCAGTCAGAGCACCACTACTCAGAACAGTATCTCCTAATAACGTAAGAGTCTTCCCCGATCCAATAGACAAATCACCGCTGTTATTAATCTCTCCTAGTCCTGGCGTCAAATACCTAAAAAACGTAACCTCTGGATCAATCGTCAGCAACTGACTACTCTCAGGGACAGTCGCACTAAAAACGCCTTCCCCCAACGAGATTGACTCTGCTGTTGATGCGTAAAACGAGCCATTTATATCCAACGATGCATTCTCACCAAACACAATGCCATTAGGATTCAGCAAAAACAGATTAGCCTCTCCCAAAACCCCTAATCGCCCAAAAATATTAGACGAATTATCCCCGGTCACCCGCGTCAGGATAGACTCAATATCTGCTGGATTGGCAAAGTACACACCATGGTCTTCCGCTACATTAAATTCTAAAAAACTATGGAAAAGATTACCCTCTCGACTTGCACCACCTTCAACAATCTGAGTCAGAGCATCCAGGTCATTAACGAATGAACTCTCAGCACCCAACGTATTGTCGGGAATCACTATGCTCTCAGCCCGCACTGGTGCATACCATCCAAGGGTAGTCCCTACCATCAGAAGGGCACCCAGCACCCAAGGACTAGTCTGTTCATTCTGCCTTAAGCAACCTTTCATATCTAGATATCTCCGGTAGCCTTAGATCGCACGTGTGCGTAAGCAAATTCAAGCCCTGGAAAAAGTAAGTTGTTGTCAATATATCACTGCTTTTTTTGTCTGCATCTAGGGCCTTAACGCTATTTAAAGACTAGCTGAGAGAACACTATTGATAGAAATCTATATTTCAGGTTGGGTGCAAAATCTCACCTCTATAAGATTATCTATCTTGTAGTATTAAAATTGTTAACATTCCTTCTACTCCAGATCATCCCATTTATTCTGGCGAGTAGCTTCAACGATTTCTTTGGCGTGTTTTAATAAGAACGGACGAAAGCGGTCTGGATTTTTCTGTGATCTCTGCTCAAAGTATTCAACCAAGGCTTGGGGCATGGTTTCACAGTCTCGGTCGGGATTCAAGTTCTGAATGTAGGTAGGTAATGCCACATGGCAGAGCTTTGCCGTGGCTAGCTGCTGGTTAGTTAGGTTTTTAGATACTCGCAGGTCAGTGGCTAATAGTAGTGCCTGCTGAAGATTTGTATACCCTAGGTCGGTTTGCTGAAGATTGGCAGACCATAGATTGGCCTGCTGAAGATTGGCAGACCATAGATTGGCTTGTTGAAGGTTAGCAGACCTAAGGTAGGCCTGCTGAAGATTGGCAGACCATAGGTTGGCTTGTTGAAGGTTAGCAGACCATAGATTGGCTTGCTGAAGATTGGCAGATCCTAGATAGGCCCCAGGCAACTCAATCCCGGTCAAGCTTGCTTTCGAAATATCCACCCCCTGCAAACTCTCCTGTGGCCAAGGCACCCCAAACCACCGCCGTCGCCCCGATGTCCCTGGCGTCGAATTCAAAAACTCCAACGCCCGTTGTCGTCCCCCATTCCCCGGCTGGCCATAGGCGTTGGTAATCACCTGCCACGCTTCATATACCTGCTGATCATGCCGCTGTCGCTCCCCATTCGTTAAAAATGCTCCAAAGCCAATAATGATGGTCAGATTTGCCAACAGTGCCAACAGGTCAAACACTGCCAGGTTTTTTAGATCCTCTGTTAGCGTCTCTAATGCATGTTCAACAGGCGTTGATTCATACCAACTGATTGACCGCCGCCATCGACCTTTTAGCCACTGATTTAATCGAAAGCTATTACAAGCAATGGGACTCCGAGCAATCTTCTCTGCTGCTTGCCAATCCTGTTCACTACTCCCTTCATACCCATGCATTAACCGTCGTTGATAAAGCCGATAGGCAATGCGCTCGGTCATCTCAACCCGGCGCTGCTGAAGTCTTTCCCTGCGATTCATAGGCTGCCAATAGAAATTAAGACTACTGGCAAAACTTATCAGCCTTAGCAATTAAAAAGTCGATATGGGGGTATAGCCATCTAATACTTAAAACTGTGAGCTGATTTGGCTGTTGGTTGAGAGCAAAACCGGCTGCGTGGGGCTCCTCCGAGTTCCCCACACCCCTATGGCTAGGGCGTTCCGCCGCCCTAGGACCCTACGGAAGGGGAGATTCTAAATTGCATAAAAGGGGGTACGGCGAGGTCAGGGATTTGGGTATCGAGATTCGCCTTAAAAATTGTTCCTGTAAGGATTTACTTGTGTTCCAACGACTTGCGGAATGAAACTCTCTCCAGGGGAGGTTATCCCCAATGGTATAAATCCTGCATTACTAACAGGTAGACAGTGTGACGCGCCCTGTTCGTAGTTGCATCATTCCATTCCGCGTCCATGGGCCAACCCGTAGAAACACCCAACTTTCCTGCTACTGATTGCATGCCCCTAGTGATTGCGCTTAAATGACAGGTGTCTCATGAGTCTCATTTTGAGAATGACGACACTCATCAACTATGAATGCAACGCCTACCGCCGCCAGTTACCCCACTGGCGACTAGTCGAAGACGTCTATCAAGGTGACTCAGCCTGGATTGACATCCAGCCAGACGGCACTGCCAAGGCCACCGCCCGCGCCCGGCGGTACCTGCCCCAAATGCCCGGCGAAAGTGATGGCGACTACCAATCACGGCTAGTACAGTCTCACTTCTCCGACCGGTTTGGCCAGGCTGTGCGCGACTTTGTTGGCATGATTTTCAACAATGGTGTGCGCCTGGTGGCTGTGCCCGACCCGATTCGTGAGCACTGGCACAGCCTCGATGGCGATCGCATGACCGGGGACAGGCTCTGTGCCCTCCTCGGTATGCGCTCTCTACGGCTGGGTCATACCTTTTGCCTGATTGACTTTCCACCCGCAGACGATTCTGTTGTCTCCCTGGCCGACACCCTGAGCGCCGGTCGCCAGCCCTTTTGGTCGCCCATTTCTCCCATGCAGGTGATCAACTGGCGCTATCACATGGTGGGCAACCGTAAGGTTCTGGTCTGGGCGGTACTGCGATCGCAGGTCATCGAAGCCGACGGCACCTACGGAGAGTCTGAACAAACGTACTATTGCCTGCTTCGACCCGGTCGATTTGACACCTACCAGGTGGTTAAGGGTCGTGATGGCAAGCCACAGCAGGTGCATCGACCTGAGAAATCAGGTGTTATGGGTCGTCGGGTGCGGGGTCGGCTAGTTCCTTTTAAGGCGATACCGCTGGTTTGTTTATACGGTGGCGATCGCACTGGGTTCTTTGAATCTAATCCCACCCTGTTGAGTATGGCCAAGCTCAACATCAGCCACTACCAGGTAAAAAGTGACCACCGACAAAAGATGCACTACTGCTGTTTTCCTTCCCCTGTGCGGGTAGGTGGTGATGGTTCAGATCTCACCCTGGGCCCAAGGTCAGTGGTGGATGTCCCCATCGGCGGAGCCTTCGCCTGGGCAGAACCCAATGCCAATAGCCTGTATGCCAGTCGGCAAGAGGTGCAGGACATCGAGCAAGAGTTGAACTTTCTGGGGGCGGACTTTCTGGTTAAACCCTCAGATCGCCAGGCGGCCATGACCTCAATTATCCAGGCCACCACCATTGAGTCTGAGCTCTACCTGTTCGCCTCTGACTTTGCCCTGGGCATTACCGAATGTCTCAGCTGGCACGCTCAATATCTGGGTCTACCCAGTGGCGGTAGAGCTGAACTGGATACCCAGTTCTTTAGGGACCTGAGTGCTGACCCCCAGTTGCTACAGGTCTTAGTTCAAATGCGAGAACGTGAGGATATTACTCGCGAGGAGTTGCGGGCGGTTGCCCAACGTAAACACCTATTACCCGGAGATGATGATCGATGAGTTTAAAAGAAACGCTGACTCAATTGCGATCGCAATTAGGGGCCATACCCACAGTTGATACAGAAATACTCTCCAGTTTTGACCAGGCCATCACCCAGGCCGATTTATACGACGGCATTGACCCAGAAGCTGCCCGCACCGCTTTACAGCAGTTGGACCAGTACCAAACCCAGGCGGACCAGCTACAAACCTTGACCGACGAACGTGACCAGTTAACAACACAGCTTGCAGACACAAAAACACAGCTGGTCACCAGTCAAAAACAATTCACCGCCCTAAGAGGACTTACTTCAGCTCAGCTGCGACCCGAGTATGAGGAGCTGTTGCTTCCGCAAGTCGCCAATAGTCTTGACGTTGGCGAAAACGGCGACATCACTGCTCCTGAAGGATTCTATGACGGTCTCAAAACCAAATACCCCGCCATGTTTTTTGGGGATGATGCAGCGGGCACTGGTGGCAGTGCCGGTGAGGGCAACTCAACAGAAGAAACACCGAAACAGCTGACGGCAAAGGACGGCATCGTCAGCGGCGTCAACCCTGATGACGTCATCAGCGGTTCAGTGCGTGTGTCCTTGGGCTAAGGCCTGATTGATAGAGGAGTTTATCCCATGGCAATTGAAGATTTATACGGCAAAGTTTTGGCGCTTGGTGCCCAGACCATCCGTCAGCACACCTGTTTACCCATGCTGGTCAACAACATTCCAGCTGGAGATCGAGAACAGGCCCACAGTCCTGGTGGCGTGACAGAGGTGATTGTCCCCCCTGAGTTTGCCTCCCGTGATGTGGTGCCAGGGCCAACACCACCGACTAGTCAGTCCGCTCCGGCTCCGAGTACGGTCAAGGTCAATCTCAACTACTGGAAAGAGGTCAACTTTCCCCTGACCGAGAAACAAATCTCACTGATTGAATCAGCAGATGACCAGGTGCCCATGTTTCTCGCCAATGCCGTGAGCCCCATTGTTGAAGACATTACGGCGGCCATTGCTGCACAGTACAAAGGTATTTATGGTTATATCGGTACTGGTGGAACAACTCCCTTTGCCGCTACTCCCACCGATGCCCAGAACGCTAAAAAGGTACTTACTAAGCAGAAGTGCCCTAAATTTATGCGTCGCCTGGTGCTCAATACCGATGCTTACGGTAATGCTACCGGTCTAGATGCTTTTGCTCGAGCGCTGAACTTCGGCTCTACTGAGGTGATTCGGGAAGGTGAAATTAGTCATGCCTATGGCTTTGACTGGTACGAAGATGTTGGCCTGGATGACATCAATCATAGTAATCCTAATGGCACCCCAGCAGGCTGGTTGGTAAACCAGGCTAATCATGCTGTAGACGATACAACAGTTGTGATTGACACGGGGGATGGCCCACCGGTAGCAGGCGATATCTTTACTGTCGCAGGGGATACTCAAACCTATGTTGTGATTGGTTTTGGTGTCGGTAGCACTCTCACCTATGCTCCTAAGGCTAAGGTGGCCTGGGTCAATAATGCGGCTCTTACTTTCAAGGGTGATCACGCCATTAATCTGGCCTTTCATCCCATGGCCTTTGCCTTTGACTCGCGACCTGCTGCACGATTGCGCATCCCTGGTATGACGTCTAGCTTTATGACCTGGGTGGACGATATGACGGGTGTGGTCCTACGTCTGGAAATTAGAGATGAATATCACCAAACTGGGTTCTATCTGAGTTGCCTGTGGGGTGCTGAATTGGTGGATGCTCGGTTAGCGGCGAGGATAGCGGGCTGATGAATAAAGGTGAACTGGTCGGGGCGATTTGCGATCGCACTGGGGCGACGCGGACTGTTGTTGATGCGATTGTGTCTGAGGTGATCGAGGTGATTATCTATCAGGTGACTGAGGGGAATCGGGTCACTCTGGTGGGTTTTGGTACTTTTGAATCGGTGGAGGCCAAGGAGCGGGTAGGCCGTAATCCACGTACTGGGAAAGCGATGACTATTCCTGAGCGAACTAAGCCTGTGTTCCGGGCAGGCAAAGCGTTTAAGGAGCGGGTGAATGATGGTTAAAGTGGCAACGGTTGTGATCTCAAATGAGGATGGCTCTGACTACATCATTATCAACCAGAGTGACTATGACCCTGATGTGCATACGCTATGGAAAGAGCCTGAGTCTGAACCCAGCTTTCACGACTATGCCGATGGTGATCTAGACGAATCTGAACCGGTGGCCGATACCGAGCAGCCTGTAGCAGATGACTTAATCACAGCTCGGTCCACTGAGCTGGCCGATACCAAAACCATGACTGAACTAAAGTCTATGGCTAGGGAGCTGGATATCTTGGGTTACTCCAAGATGAAACAGGCTGATATCACCGTGGCGATTGCACGAGCTGAGGCTGAAAAATCCGATGTCAGCGACAAACTATAAAACTACGTTTCTCGACAAAATCGAGAACATGATAACTACGCTGGGAGGAACAGTTCTGGCTATGGCTGAGCCGACCAATTTTGAAGAACATTCCATACAGCTGCTTGATGTTCTTGGTAATAACCTGGGTAGCAACAATCAAGGGGGTGGTCGCTACGTTCGGCTTGATCCACGGGTAAAGGAGTGGAATAACCTTAGCGTTATTTCGGGCCAGACCTATACTCTTAGCTCAATTCCTCAAGAGGGAAACTGTCTGGTTCATTTACTGGGTAACCCTGGCAAAGCTTCTTCCTATACGTTGCGGATTTATTTTGAATCGCCAGCTATTACTAAGCCAATTGCCGAGCGTTACTTTAATCATCCACAAAATGAAGACTATTCCGCTAGCCTCACTAGTACTGGAACAACTATCATTCCTCAACAACTGATAGTGCCAGCGGTTGATGGACAAATTTGGGCCTCTCGATCCGGCAGCTACTCTAGCAGTATTTATCAGACTGATCTGTGGGTATTGGGGTACTGGCCATTATGACCACTTATTGGTACATCAATCCGAATAATCCGGCTGGAGGAGCTATGCGTTGTCCCTCTCCTCCGTTTACTCAGCGGGTCAGCGAAGAACAACTGTCATTGCTCACTAAACCGGAAACGGTGGCCGATGCAATCGCTCAAGTCCATACTCTTATCAATCAACAAGCTGATGAGTTGCGATCGCAGGTACTAGCAGGCTCTTCTGAAGTAGAGCGAGCAGCCTGGCCAGCCAAGGCTAAGGAAGCAGCTGATTATCTTGCAGCTGATGGAGACGATGAAAGCGTTGCCCCATTGCTTAAGCTTGAAGCTATCACTGGCGGTATTGCCCTCCATGATTTGGCAGCTACGGTTAATGCTAAGGCTACTGTGTTCTATGGGCTAGAAGCTCAGATCGCTGGGACTAAGCGTAAGCATTTGGATGCGATCGCAGCACTAACTGGAATCGATGCTGTGCTGAACTACGACTTTAGTAGTGGCTGGCCAGAAATTGATTGAGGATTTTTCCCCACGTAGTCATGGGATCTCATCGACTCTAAGGGTGTCTCCCCCAATTACCCATATACCTTACCTTTTCAGAGTATAGATAAATTTTTTAGCTGGTTGGTACAGCTTGGCTAATATAATGCTTAGGCTGTAACCCCTAATCTTTCGTTCTAAGATATTAGGGCGTATGCTGGCGCGCCTTTACGGTTCGTTAATTTATTTGTTGTCCATCCGTCCTGGAATTTTCCAATGATTCGCGAAGTGTTCATGCCCGCCCTTAGCTCAACCATGACTGAGGGCAAGATCGTTTCTTGGACAAAAAGCCCTGGTGACAAGGTAGAAAAGGGTGAAACCGTTGTCATCGTTGAGTCTGACAAGGCTGACATGGACGTCGAATCGTTCTATGAAGGGTATCTGGCCACTATCGTTGTAGAAGCTGGTGGTGTTGCGCCAGTGGGGAGTGCGATCGCACTCCTAGCCGAAACCGACGCCGAAATTGAAGAAGCCAAAAAGCAAGGCGCTGCCGCTGCCGCTGCCCCAGCCACTGCTCCAGCTCCTACCCCCGAACCCGTCGCCACCGCGCCTGCTGCACAAAACGATAATGGTGCTGCTGCTACCGCCATCACCGTCACCAGTGGCCGCCTCATCGCTTCACCCCGTGCCAAAAAGCTGGCTAAGCAACTCAAAGTTGATATCAAAACCCTAGTGGGGTCTGGTCCCCACGGTCGCATCGTCGCTCAGGATGTTGAAAAAGCGGCCGGTCAAACACCTACGCCCGTTGCTGCCGCTGCCGTTGCACCTGCTGCCGTTGCCGCCGCTGTTGCACCCGCTGCTTCGATTCCCGCTGCACCCACTGCACCCCCGCCGGTACCTGGTCAGGTGACTCCCTTTAACACCATGCAGCAGGCCGTCGTTCGCAACATGAACGCTAGCCTGACCGTACCTGTCTTCCGCGTCAGCTACAGCATCACCACTAATGCCCTAGATGCGCTGTATCAGCAGATCAAGCCTAAGGGCGTGACCATGACTGGTCTGCTTGCAAAAGCTGTTGCGGTCACCCTAACTAAGCACCCCATCGTCAATGCCAGCTATACCGACGCCGGTATTCAATACAACGGCAGTATTAACGTGGCCGTGGCCGTGGCTATGCCCGATGGCGGTCTGATTACCCCAGTTCTGCGCGGCGCTGATCAGATGGATATCTACTCTTTATCCCGCGCTTGGAAAGACCTCGTTGCTCGCTCCCGTAGTAAGCAACTACAGCCTGAGGAGTACACTACTGGCACCTTTACCCTGTCTAACCTGGGGATGTTTGGTGTTGACAGTTTCGATGCTATTTTGCCCCCTGGCACTGGTTCAATTTTGGCCATTGGCGGCGCTAAGCCCACCGTGGTTGCTGACGAGAACGGCATGATCGGTGTTAAGAAGCAGATGACCGTAAATATGACCTGTGACCACCGCATTATCTATGGTGCTGATGGTGCTGCCTTCTTAAAAGACCTGGCGGATCTAATTGAAAACAATCCTCAGTCCTTGACCCTGTAGGATTTGTTTCTGTCCTCTGTAGAGTAGTGAAATCATCAACTAATTTGACATCTTTGATGATCCTTGAAGACATCGCGTTTAAGCAATGCGATGTCTTTTTATAGAGACGTTAGAGCAAGCGATAACTATTGGAATCAAATAGAGCATAGGACGCATTGATATATCCATTCAAGGGAGAATATGCTACATTCTTACATCTTTAACTTATGCTACAAAGTCCTGGATGTCGTAGTTTGGGGCGAGAAAAAGATGCTACATCCGAATGGCACGGACGTAGGTCGAATCAAGCCATCAGTTGAACTTTAAGCACTGAACGCGGTTGCTACATTCTGGGAAAAAGTCACACCCATTTCACATTTACTCAAGATCTGAGCAAAGGGCAGACCGAGACTATCTTGATACTTTTGCTTGAGAATCTCCACACGATTCGGCATAGTAAAGGCAGTAGTATATTGGGGCTTCCAGGTTGTAAGCTTCTCAGATCATCATGCCTGAGGCCTTTTCCGCGACTTTTACGTCAGTGCCATTCTGCTATATAGCAACCTCTTCAGGTAGTGGACCAAACTGCTACAGCTTACAAATAGTCATGTAAAAAGGGGGACATGATAAAAATATGTTTCAGAATATGAAAGTTATAATTGAAATTATGACACGCTTCATTTGAAGAACGCTAAGCTAAATCCAATATAATGCTCGTTTTAAGCTCATGAATCGCCATTCTACATCTAAAAAGATCTTAGTATTGGCAGCTCATCCTAAGAAATCTTCAGAGTTGCGCTTAGGAGAAGAAGTGAGAGAAATTGAAGAAGGGCTTAAGCGTTCACTTCATAGAGATAGCTTTAATTTAATTTCAAGATGGGCTGTAAGGCCAAAAGATTTTCGTAGGCATTTACTAGACATAAACCCACAAATAGTTCATTTTTCTGGACATGGAGTTCACGAGGATGGGATTGTACTAGAAGATGAGTTAGGCGATATACAGTTAGTTTCATCTAAAGCTCTGAAAAGTTTATTTAAGCTCTTTTCTAGCAGGGGGGTTGAGTGCGTGCTACTAAATGCCTGCTATTCAGAGAAACAGGCTGATGCTATTAGTCAGCACATAGATTATGTGATTGGCATGAGTAAAGATATTGATGATGAAGCTGCTATATCTTTCTCAGTAGCTTTTTATGATGCCTTAGGAAATGGTTGGAGTTACGAAGAAGCTTTTGAGTTAGGCTGTAATTCTATCCAAATGGAAGATTGGCCAGACTTTAGTATTCCGATCCTCAAGAAAAGGAGGGAATTGATAGAGGGTAAAGCTAACAGTCATGATATTAAAAATGTTGAAGCAGAAATTTTAAAGCGAAAAGACCAAAAATTAAAGGAACTAGAGAAGCTGATTGACTCATCAGAAGATGTTAAGAGTCTTCCCAAAGAGATATTCTTAGATTTTTTAGCTCTCCGAGATGAAGTTGAAATATTAAAACAAGTCAATCAAGATGTTGATCAAAAGAGTAATAAAGCAGAGAAAGATTTCTTGAAAGATTCTTACGGGATACCTGAATTACCTGTGGAATTTATTGATCGACCAGAACAGCGTGAAACTATTGAAGAACCACTAAAATCTAGAGAAAGATGGGTCAAAACTGTTGTTATTCAAGGTATGGGTGGCACAGGTAAAACTGTGCTTGCAACTGAAATTGTTAGAAATATTAAAAATAAGTTTGAGAAAGTTATATGGGCCTCAGCAAATGAGTCGCCTATTGATTTAGCTGATTTACTGGATATTGTATTGAGAAAGCTTGATTATCGTTCTGATCAATTAACCTTAGCTCAGAAGCAAGAACAGGTCAATGATTTACTTCGAAAAAAACGATATCTATTAGTGATTGATAGTTTTGAAAGAATAGGAGATGATCGAATTGATAAGTTTTTAGGTGATAAAACCTTTTATCCAAGTAAGATTCTTATCACAACAAGACAATTTTATCCTCAAGCTTCTTGTTTGATAACGCTTGAAGGTTTAACACGTCAGCAAACACGACGAATGCTGGAGCGAGCAAGACTAAAGAAAGGAGTGAAGCACGCTTTTACAACGGACACAGTGAAGGCTATTTATAGTGCGACTGGTGGTTTGCCACTTGCATTGGGGGTGATAATTGGCCTTCTTTCCGAAAATGTGTCTCTCAATGTAATTATTAATAGCCTAACTGGTCGAGGAACCAGTCCAGATGAAGCATTATCAGCAGATGTCTCTAAGGTAGAGGCAATGTTCACAACCTTAATTGGTGCATCATGGAAAATTGTTAGCAATAATGCTCAAAGAATTCTAATGGGGATGACATTTTTTGCGGCACCTGCTTCAGAACAAGCTATTCAAATTATTAGTGATACTGATCAAGAAGAATTTCGTTCTGAAATTGATCATCTAATAAGGTTGTCACTTTTACATACTCATCGTGAGCAAATGGGTGGCGATGAGTTTCGATATTCTATTCATCCCCTAATTCGTAGTTTCGCAAGTGAAAAGATAAACAGCAACACAAATTTAAAACAAGAAATATATGGTAAGGCCGTTGATTACTTTACCGAACTTATGGAGGAATTAGGTCGTCCAGGCCTAGAATTAACAAAATACAATAAACTGGAGCAAGATTTAAAGAACTGTATTGCTACATTTGATTGGTGTAAAGCTCAAAGAGATTTTGCAAATACGTTTAAAGTTGTCGAATCATTACATCATTTTCTGTTTGAACGAGGTTTTTGGGATACCCGTATTCAGATATGCAGTTCTGCATTTAATCTAGAAGATGATTCAACAGATAGGAATCCTGAAATCTCATGGAGGTTAGCTTTCAGAGCAGGGTGGGTTTGCAGTCGTCAAAACAACTATGAAGAAGCTAAGCAGTGGCGAAAAAAAGCTAAGTCAAGCTTGAAAAAAGTTGCAACAGATAATGTTTTTTATAAGCTTTATCAGGCCAAAAACCTTCAATTGAGTGCTCTAATTGCCCATGGCGAGGCGATAGAGGCTGTAGAGGAATATAAACAACTTACAATTCCTGAAATGATTGGAGATATCAATAATCTCTTTGAACAATCAAACAATTATCATGATGAGGCTCGTCAGCTACTGACACAGTATCTACAGGAACATGGCCTGACTTGGTCTTCAGAGGAACCGGAGTACACTATTTCAATTACTGACTCTAATCAAGGAGATTTGGCTGTTGATAGAGGTCATTGGAATAACATTATTAATCAAAAAGATGAGAGCATAAAATATTATGAGATTGCTCAAAAATTATATTCTAAAGTCTTAGATGATGCACAAAATAGTAACTGGAGAAACAGAGATGCATTTATAGCATTTAGTGCAGCTAATTTAGGTCATGTTGAAATTTGGCTAGGTCAGAAGCCTCTTGAGGAGATCAAACGACGTTTTGATAAAGCACTCCAGATAGCTCAATATATTGGTAGAGACCATACCATTGCATGGTGTTATCGTGGATATGGTTTAATTGCTAGGCGATTAGCTAAGAATGAATCATCGATACGTAAAAAGAAGAAGAAACTGAAAGAAGCTTTAGAACAACTTAGTGATGCTTTAGATATTTTCGAAAGAATCGGACGTAGAGAGAGGGTTACAGAAACTCGAAAAGCCTTGCTTGAAGTAGAAACAGCTTTAGGTGCTTTATAACCTCTTAAGCCGTTTTGAGAAATATGATTTTTCTTCAAAGTCAATTTTCTGAAAATCGAACTATTTCTCAATTCTATAGGTCTTGTAGAGATTAGAGATTAATGATACTTTTAAAATTTCTGCTATAAAATTAAGGCAAATTTCAGACCTTGAAGAATTTCTCTAGAATATAAAGCATATCTCTACCAGGGGCTGCCCACCAGGGTGTATGTCGACCAGTAAAAAGGATGGTCAAAATCCCAACGTCCGTGATATTCCAGTTCTGGAAAATGCGCTAATGCTTCCCCATCAAAACCATATAATGTCCCATCTGCAAACGACAGTTCACCTCGTAACATAGCTAGCTGTGCCTGGCGTAGGGCATTGGCTCGCACTGAATTTTCCTGTAGATTGTCATAAAAATAGGTCATTAACCCTAGCGTTCCCTCATCACTGATGGGCCAGAGACTAGCAACGGAGGTTTGTACCCCCGCATTCACCGCTAAGCCAGCAAAGCCATATTCGGCCTCACGATCGCCCAGAGCCGTGTTGCAAGCGCTTAATACCATCAGGGCAATGTTGGCATCCTGTAAGCCTAAGGTGTGGACCTGATCCAACTGTAGGGGCTGGTCCCACAGTTGAATATAGGAATTGTGTGGTTCACCGGGGGCAAACACACCATGGCTCGCTAAATGAACAATCCCATACTGATTGCGGGCAACTTGGGTTTGCAAATTATTGAGGGTAAATCTTTCATTGAGAAATACCTCACTCTCATGAAATGCTTCGGTAACAATGTTTAGTTCTTCAGGTACAGCAGGTAGAATCTGTTGTGATTGAAACTGCGCCGCTCCCATGGCTAGCAGGTGAGTGTTCTCCAGTTGAGAATAGAGAAAATTTTCAGGATTAAAGTCAGTCAAGCTAAAACTGGGAATCACTCCTAAGCTGTAACGTTCAACTAAGTACTCATTCCCATCGTGAAGTGCGGCAACGGGTAGAGTACGTAAACCTGTGTCCATGGCCAGGGCTAAGCTTTGGATTCCTTGGCTTTGTAATTCATTTTCTATGGGCGAGATCAACCAGCTATATAGCTGTTGAGCAGGGGGCAAGTATTGGGATGGGACAGATATGGAGTTGGTTACCTGGGCGTAAAAATTCTCTGCCATGGCCATTACGTCACTGCGGGTAACCCCTTCAACTTTTCGTCGTATGGTCTGTCCTGTATGAGTGAGTAGAAGGAGTCCCAATTCATCATTATTGGGGTTTAAGGGACTAGACTCGGATGCTGCTGTAGTGTTCTCTTCCGGTGGCAAAAAGTATATGTATAGAACACCGGGCCTTATCCCCATAATCTCTTCAACATTACCAAGGGTTTCTTGGGCCGAGGCCAGGCTGGTGGATGAGATGCTAACACGCTCGTATAGATTTAAGTGAGACTTAAACTGATCGGAAAATGAATTTTCTAAACGTTCAAACAGCGCACTGTTAGAATCATTGGCACCCACTGAAGACGTTGCTTCATCTAAGGGGGTAGCGCGGCTGTTAATGAGCGGAGACCTCAGATCGGTAGTAAATGGGGAATTAGTTGTAGGTAGTTCAATAACCGTAGGCAGGTTAGTACTTAGGGGGGAGTTAACTGTGAGAGAAGGATTACGGGTGAGCGGTGTGGGAGGAGTGGGAGGAGTGGGAGGTGCTAAGATATCTTGGGTTAAAAAACTGATATTGCCAAGGGAATAGCTATTTAAATACGAGTTGTCTATGGCAACTTTAAATTCACCACTGGTGATCAGGGCATCACTGCCTAAAATGCTGCTATCACCAACTCGAAAAGGGGTAGCACTATTGCCGCCATGGCGAATAGTAATGTTACCTGTGCCATTGGTGGCGGCTGTGGAAATACTGGCGACGTATCCGTCTAAACTGGTAAAGCTGTTGGTGGCTCGAAAGAATTGGTCGGTGGTAATATCCACATTGCCGCCTGCACTATCTCCCTCGGCTCGAATGCTTTGAACCTGAATAGTATCTGCTGCATTCAGGGTGACATTGCCCCCTATAGTGCCAGTGGTGTCAATCTGTTGTGAGGTAATTGTTGTTGCTGCATTAACGATGGTATCACCACCATCCAGAGGGCCTGTGGTCAAAATATCTTGAGTCCTGATAGCTCCACCGCTGTTGAGCATCACACCTCCTGGAGCTGTGAGATTAGCAGTTGTGATATCTTTTGCCGCTGATAGTGTAAGGTCAGGTGCTGTCAGATTAAAGCCTTGGGTATCAATTTTTCCATTGTCTTGAGGAGAGATAATCGTAGTGGGAGAAAGTAGGGTTATATTGTCTCCTAGGGTAATGGTGCCACTACCCTCCGCATGACCAATGGTAATAGCTGTAAAGCCACTGTAGATACTTGCTAATTCAGCTGTGGAAATTGTCAGAGCAGAGGGGGTATCAGAACCGCCTAGTTGAATATCTCTGGAGGTTGACAAGGGAGAAAGATTTAATGCTTCAGTCCCTACAAGGGCCGTGCCTAGACTGATAGTGTCTCCTATATAGGTAAGTGGACCGGCACCGCCATCTAAATCTTCAGTAAATCCGGCACCGTTGGTAAGAATGTTGATCTGGTCGGATTGATTGCCTGCGATCAGATTTTGGATGTTGGAGAAATTGTCTACTCCTGTGCCATTACCGGTATTGCTAGCTGTTAAGTTCCAAGTACTGTCAACATTGTCACCGATTAAGGTATTACTACCGATTCCGCCATTTATAAACTCAATGGGGGTATTTGCATTAAGCCTAAACGTGTCGTTACCGTTGCCGCCAATGAAGGATTCCAGTGTATTAAATCCACCAAGGCCGGTTGCATTATTGGTTTGAAAATCAACATTAATATTGGTGGTGTAGGCGCTATAATTAGCTGTGTCGCTGCCATCGCCGCCAGTTAGGGTGCCCGTGATTGAGGCACCATTGCTAAAGATAAAATTATCATTGCCGGCCTGACCGTTTAAATTTTCAAAGCCATTGAAGGCTAGGGTGTTGATAGTGCCAATATCCGTACCAGTGAGAGTAATGTCGTCGTTACCACTTGTTCCCTGTAATGTATCAGTATTACCACTACCTCGAAAGTCTTCTATATTGGTGAATGCTGCGACGTTTGTTGTTATTTGATTCTCAAGATCGATGGTGACACCAACGGCACTAGACCCGTAATCTAGGGTATCTGTTCCTAATCCTCCATCCAGTGTGGTCCACGTTCCTCCATTGACAATAAAACGATCGTTACCATCCCCTAACAGAATAGTCTCAAAGCCTTGAAAGTTAGTACCATTTAAGGTGCCAGTGGCTGCACTCGTGAGTGTAGCCACATCATCAGTGTTTGTCCCTTGCAGTGTATTAGAACCACTTCCAGCAATTATATTTTGAATATTGCGGATGCCCCCAGTACCCGGTGCATTACCAGTTTCCAGGTCGAGGGTCATATCTGTAATGTAGGCACCGTAATCTAGAGTGTTGTTACCCGTCCCACCATCAACGATGCCGCTAATAACAGCTCCATTTCCAAAAATAAAGCGATCGTCTCCACCGGCACCATTAACTGTTTGAATGCCAGCAAAGTTTATGCCATTAAACGTGCCGGCATCCACCCCTGAAAACGTGATGGTGTCATTGCCATCAGCCCCTGAAAGAGTATCATTGGTACCATTGCCAACGACAATTGATTCAATCTCTTTAAAGCTAAGACCATTACTAAAAAGACCATTGAGATGACCTTGGTTGCTGGCTGTAATCACCCAAGGTGTTACCCGATTGGGACCTCGTAGAACATTTGCCCCAAGGAGAGTGACAGGATCTTGAAACGGAGTTGTGCCTCCATCCGTAACAGAATCATTGAGGGTAATGGTACCTGTCCCATCGGAGCGTCCGATGGTGATGTTAGTAAAACCATCTTGCAGGGCTGAAACATCGGTTTCTAAAAGGTCCAGATCGAATAAAGTATTAGTGCTGGGACCTACGTTAATGGCTAGGGTTGGATTGTCAGGTGCAATTGATAACGTTGTGCCACTAATGGAGTTGTTGCCACCATTTAAATTTAGCTCATTGCTTCTGACGGTAATGTCCTCAGCGTCTAGCCTACCTGATACAGATGTGAGCAGTGGAGCTGCAAGATTAACATTGCCAGCCCCTGTTCCTGTTCTTGTATCCAGGGACTGGAGAGTAATAATTGTGCCTGAAATGCTGATATCTCGCCCCGACGTTTTCAAGGTATTGTCTGTTCCACTCATGAAAAAGCTACCGATAAAGTTGTTATCAGCGTCAGCTATAAACGTAATGGAGCCTGTTCCTGGTTGAAACGTCAGTTCATTGTTGCTACCTAAATCAATGTCGATGTTGGTATTGGCCTGTAGAATAATGTTGTCATTGCCATTCCAGCTTTCTAACGTATTGGCGTGTAGGGTTAACGTACCGAGGTCGTTATCAGTCGCATTGATATTGGGGAATAAAAGCGATTCTGTTGCAACTTCAGCAGGTGTACCACCGCTGACAATGCGAATATTGTCGGGATCAAATAAGATGGTACCTGATTCACCCTGGGGAGCGCTGAGGGAAAATTCTCCATCGAACCCTAGATGGTCTTTCCCAGAAATTTCAATAAAGCCGCCATTACCCCCTTGCTGTCCTCCCTGGGCATAGGCACCGCCGCTAAACACCGTGGCGTCATCGGCCCAAACAATTATCTGGCCCCCATGGCCTTGCTGTAGGGCACTGGCATTGATTTCAGAATCCTGGTTTACCCACGTGTACGTTGCGTTTGGTAGAGGACCTGTGCCTTGATAATTACCGCCAATATAGATCTGGCCGCCTTGGTTGATCCCATCGGCATTAATGGCTGCATCGACCAGGGAGACCCGGTCGCCTAAAAGTGCAATTTGCCCACCCTGATTACCAGCACTGCTGATGGTGCCAGTAATGGCCACATGTCCTGCTGAGGGGGTAATGGTTTCTGTTTGCGTGAGGCTGACCGTACCGTCTGTGTTGACGGTTAGGGTATCGGCATTGTCGATGTTATTGCCGGTGAGGAGGGCTGGCAGGCTGGTAGGCGTGACGCTAGGACCAGAAACTGTCTCAGCCCAGGGTGTAACCTCCAGGGTGAGTATTTGATCCGCCTGGCTTAAGCTAACTCGGTTGCTATCTGTCACGGCAGCCACAGTAACTGTGCCTGCAGGAGCCGTAATCGTCCCTACATTGGTAAGACTGCCCCCGAATAGCCGGATATGTTGCCCAGGATCGACCTGTAGGTTTCCTAAATTAATCAGATGAGCGGGGGGAGAGATAAATGCCAAACTGTTAGGATGGCCGACTAACGCTTGAGGATCTGCACCATGGGTGAACCAGCCCTGATCAAATCCGATGGTGTCAGCCGTTGTGGCCGTGAAATCTCCATTGAGATTGAGATGAACGTTGGGGCCAAAGAGGATGCCAGCTGGGTTGAGTAACCAGAGATTAGCACTGGTTGGAACAGCTAAGCCACCATCAATAATGGATGCTTGATTTCCCTTAACCTTCCCTAGGATATTTTCCACTGAGTCAGGAGCAACAAATGTAACCGTTTCGCCAGTGGCTACATTGAACGCTTCAAACTGATGAAAGAGATTTGTTCCATCTGTTGACTGAGTACCCCCAGTGATTTGAATCTGATCCCCTGCCGTGGTGATAGCTGTTGTTCCTGTAGGTTGTAGTTGCCCCCAGGCAGGAGGGCTACTTAGGGTAAAAATACCTAACCAGCCCACTAACTGTAAGACATATTTAGCGGGCTGCTGCCATCCCGAATAGCCCATAATGTTGATAATGCTGAAGCCTGACAAAAGAAGGTTGTAATTATTACAACTCCCCCTTTCTAATCACAGCTAACTTATCGATGAAATGTAACCCTAATGACACGGGTTTTTATCCTAAAGTTGCTGTGAAAGCGATGGCGGTGTAAATGCTTACAGTAGTAACAAGATTTATAGTAAACGGCGCAGTAGATGTAATTACCTACTTGTTTTTACGTACATTTGCTTATCGCCCTATTCGTTTTGTAATGAATAAATGATCCCTGGGGGTGAATGTTGTTAGACCTATGAAATGTGACTCAGGCCAGACTCATCTATTTCTTATTTGTTTAAAGCTATTTAAAACTTTGTAAGCACCTTGGATGACAAATTTAGGAGTGTTTCTGTAACTGATCTAAAAGTTTTTTTCATTTCCTAGATCAGGTTTCTAACATGGGCAATAGAAGTATCTAATGGCATTGGTAAGCGATCCAAATAATTTCTTAATTACTCGGATGTTGTCCCGATGGCCAATAGATGCTTCATTCGCTCACCCACCTCAATCACAAGAGGGAATGGAGGTTCTATGGTTGAAACCTATCAACCATCTCACGAGGCCACGTTAGATCGTGACTCAATGACGCTGTCGCGCCATGTATTGCAGCAACTTCAAAGCTTTGGGCCAGATGCTCAAGATCTAAGCGCTTTGATGAATCGCATTGCCCTGGCTGGCAAGCTGATTGCTCGGCACTTATCGCGAGCGGGCTTAGTCGAAGATGCCCTCGGGTTTACCGGGCGTGAAAATGTACAGGGGGAATCGGTTAAGAAAATGGACGTCTACGCCAACGACGTCTTTATTTATGTCTTTAAGCAAAGCGGTTTGGTCTGTCGCTTAGCTTCTGAAGAGATGGAGGCTCCATTCTATATTCCTGAGAACTGTCCCATTGGGCGATATACGTTGCTATACGATCCCATTGATGGTTCATCCAATGTAGATATCAATCTCAATGTTGGTTCAATTTTTGCCATTCGCCAGCAACGGGGTAACGATGAAGGGCAAACGGGCAAAGACCTGTTGCAGCCAGGACGAGAACAGTTAGCGGCAGGCTATATTCTCTATGGCCCAAGTACGGTACTGGTATATACCATCGGTACAGGGGTCCATATGTTTACCCTTGATCCCAGCCTGGGAGAGTTTATTCTTTCGGAAGAGAACATTACAATTCCTGCCCATGGGCCTGTTTATAGTGTAAATGAAGGTAACTTCTGGCAGTGGGATGATTCTATCCGAGATTATATTCGTTACGTACACCGCCATGAGGGATACTCAGCTCGCTACAGTGGTGCGTTAGTGGGAGATTTTCATCGTATTTTGACCCAGGGCGGAGTTTTCCTGTATCCAGGCACTGTGAAAAACCCGGATGGTAAATTGCGCTTGCTTTATGAGTCGGCTCCACTGGCCTTTTTGGCAGAGCAGGCGGGGGGACAGGCCTCAACGGGAACCCAGGAAATTTTAGATGTGCTTCCCGATCGGTTACATATGCGTACGCCTTTAGTTTTGGGCAGTACAGAAGATGTGGCGTTAGTGAAATCGTTTATTCAGGATCGATTTCGCGAGCGTGAAGCTGAAATCGCTGCCATTGGCCAAGCTTAATTGGTAACTCCTTGTTGTCGACAGCGGAATTTTTTCTGTACAAACAAAACTTTTGAAAACACGAAACACCCATATAGGATATTTACCCTATGACTACAGCGAATGACAGTCCAATTCTGCATCTAAAAGACCATGGTCAAAGTGTGTGGATGGATAATCTGAGCCGAGATTTGCTTGTTTCTGGCGAGCTGGTCAAGCTAATTGACAGTCGAGATGTACATGGGATTACCTCTAACCCGGCGATCTTTGAAAAAGCGATCGCAGGTAATGAAATCTACGATCAAGAAATTGAAGCGGGGGTACGGGCTGGTCAGTCCGTTGATCAAATTTACGAGACTTTGGTCTTTGATGACATCCAACGGGCCTGCGATGTGCTTAAGCCAGTGTACGAATCCTCCCATGGTTTGGACGGCTATGTCAGCCTAGAAGTCCCCCCCAATCTGGCCCATGATGCTGAAGGCACCCTTGCTGAAGCCCGTCGCTATGCAGCTGCGATTGGGCGTCCCAACCTGATGATTAAGATCCCAGGTACACCCGAGGGGCTAAAGGCCGTTGAGCAGACCATCCGCGATGGGATCAACGTCAATGTGACGCTACTGTTCTCAGTACAGAGCTATATCGATACGGCCTGGGCCTATATTCGGGGTCTAGAAGGTCGCTTGGCGGATGGCCATGACATTAGCGCCATGGCATCGGTGGCTAGTTTCTTCTTGAGCCGCATCGATAGCAAGGTTGACAATACCCTTGATCAACTGGCGGAGTCCGATAAGAGTAAGCGGGATCAGATTGCTGGCTTGAAAGGTAAGGTTGCGATCGCAAATGCCAAGCTGGCTTACCAAGAATACAAAAAGATCATTCAAAGCGATCGTTGGCAGGCACTGGTTGCTAACGGTGCAAACGTGCAGCGCCTACTGTGGGCTAGCACCAGCACTAAGAACCCTGCCTACAGCGATGTCATGTATGTAGATGAGCTGATTGGTCCAGATACTGTAAATACCCTGCCTCCCCAGACCATTGAAGCCTGTGCCGATCACTGTGATGTGAACAGCCGCATTGAAAGTGATGTGGATGCTGCCTATGCAGTAATTGAAACTCTTCCCACCGTGGGCATTGACCTTGAGCAGGTGATGGATGAGCTGCTGGCTGAAGGCATCGATAAGTTTATTAAACCCTTTGACCAGCTGATGGATTCATTGGTGATGAAGGTTAAGCAGCTGTCGCCTGCATAACAATAAACGTCGGGGCATCCCCCTTGTGGGTGCCCACTTCGCAGCCTAGGGCACCCATAAGCGGTGCCCCTACCATTTTTATTTTCCCTTTACCCCCAAATGGTTTCTCTCCTCGAAAATCCCCTCCGCGTTGGTCTCCAGCAAGATCGTATTCCAGAGCCTCAGATTTTAGTTATTTTTGGTGCGTCGGGAGATTTAACCCAGCGTAAGCTGGTGCCCTCTCTCTATAAAATGCGCCAAGAGCGTCGGTTACCACCAGAGCTAACAATTGTGGGGGTATCTCGTCGAGAATGGAGCCACGAATTCTTCCGTGAGCATTTAAAACAGGGTATTGAAGACTACGGTGGTGGTATTCATAACCAGATGCTCTGGGAGAACTTTGCCGCTGGACTGTTTTACTGTCCGGGTAATATTGACAAGCCAGAGAGCTATCAGAAGCTGAAAGTCTTTTTAGCTGAGCTGGATGAGAAACGATATACGCGAGGCAATCGGCTGTTTTATCTGTCGGTTGCTCCACGCTTTTTTGCTGAAGCCACCCAACAGTTGGGGGCTGCGGGCATGCTGACAGACCCAACCAAGCAGCGTTTAATTATTGAAAAACCCTTTGGCCGTAACCTGGCATCGGCTCAATCTTTGAACCAAAAAGTAAGAGCGGTGGTGCCGGAGGAGCAGGTCTATCGTATTGACCACTATCTCGGTAAAGAGACCGTTCAGAATCTACTGGTCTTCCGATTTGCTAACGCCATTTTTGAGCCATTGTGGAACCGGCAGTTTGTCGATCATGTGCAGATTACGGTGGCAGAAACCGTTGGTCTAGAAGGGCGTGCTGGCTATTATGAGACTGCTGGAGCCCTGCGGGATATGGTGCAAAACCACCTGATGCAGTTGTTTTGCCTAACGGCGATGGAACCGCCCAATTCTCTGGCAGCCTCCAGTGTGCGGGACGAGAAAGTTAAAGTATTGCAGGCAACACGACTGGCCGATCCTCTTAACCTGGACCGTTGTGTTGTGCGGGGGCAATACACCAATGGCTGGATGAAAGGACAGCCTGTACCTGGCTACCGCCAAGAAGAAGACGGGTTAGAACAATCGACGACCCATACTTTTGCCGCCATTGAGATGCGCGTCGACAACTGGCGTTGGCAAGGGGTGCCATTTTACCTACGTACGGGTAAACGGATGCCAAAAAAAGTATCGGAAATCTCAGTACACTTCAAGCAGGTGCCTCACCTAATGTTCCAGTCGGCGGCAAAGCAGATGAATGACAATATTCTGGCCTTGCGAATTCAGCCCGATGAAGGTATTTCCATGCGGTTTGAAGTGAAAACACCGGGCAGTTCTTTGCGGACACGCTCAGTGGATATGGACTTCCGTTATGATGCAGCTTTTGGTAAACCCAGCACCGATGCCTATGCTCGCTTGTTGGTGGATGCCATGCTCGGGGATCAAACCCTATTTACCCGAGGAGACGAAGTAGAAGAATCGTGGCGGGTGCTCACACCAGTCTTAGAAGCTTGGGATAGCCCAGCCGATCCTGCCCAGATTCCGTTATATGAAGCAGGTACATGGGAGCCAGTAGAGGCCGAATTCTTGCTGAATAAAGTCGGTCGTCGTTGGCGAAGACTTTAGTTATACGTTTATTAGTTATTAGTTATTAGCCATTTCAACCCAAAGAATCAATAACCAATAACTAGGACCCAACACCTCAAACCTCAAAACTTCCACCCCCTGACCTTACTATTCAATTGCGCGGTTAAAGCCATGGTGACCTCTCTAGTTACGCTACAAAAGCCTAAAGACATTTCAGTTGACGATATTGAAGCCGAGCTTCGGGAGATATGGCATAACTATGCTGCTGATGCTTCCGGTGTAGCGACGCGAGCCACGACGTTTAATGTCATCATTTATGAGCCAGAAGAGATTCAGCAGTTGTTGGCAACTCTAGGCTTTTATACCAAGCCTATTGATGGGCAGCATGGGCCAGAGACAAGACGTGCGATCGCAATCGCCCAGCAAACCTATGGCTTACCCATTACCAACCGGGTGGATCAAGTAACTTTACAGCGTCTGCGCGATGAGTTTCGGGCCCTATCTCCTGAGCTGCGTCGCTATACAAATGCCGACCTGCGGGGCTTTAGCCTTAACGAAGCCCTAGCGGCCCAAAACCCTTGTCGGGTGATTACCCTTTGCCCCACCTTTGGCGATGAAGATACTGGCGTTACGGCCCAGGTGTCTGCCTACTGCCCGATTCAGAAAAGTAGTAACAGTCGTCTAGTGTGCTGTGAATACATTACGTTGCGAGGTACGAAGAAAGCGCTGGATCGGGTGGATAACCTGGTTAAATCTTTAGTGATTGACGATCTGCCTAAATTTATCTGGTGGAAAGCTACCCCTAATCCAGAGCAGCTTCTCTTTCAGTCCATGGCCTCCCTCGGTAGCTGCATAATTTTAGACTCCAGCTACTATGGCAATCCTGAGTCAGAGCTACTAAAGATCCATCAGCTAGTGGACAGCGGTACTAAAGTGGCTGACTTAAACTGGTATCGTCTAGCTCCGTGGCAAGAACTATCTGCCGCTTCCTTCGATCCACCTGAGCGACGGTTGGCATTGTTGGAAATGGACCAGGTGGGTGTCGACTACGAGAAAGGTAATGCCGCCCAGGCACTACTGTATCTTGGCTGGTTAGCAAGTCGTCTACAGTGGCAGCCTGAAGATTATCAATTAGAAGGCGGCGACTACGATTTACGACGCATTACCCTCAAAGGTAACCATGGCCGCTCCATTGATGTGGAATTAGCTGCTATTCCGGTGGCTGATGTGGGGGAAGTACTGGGTGATTTGACCGGCTTGCGGATGTCATCGACTAATCTTGATGCTAACTGCTGCACCATTCTCTGCTCTGAGACGGCAGGCTGTATGCGAATGGAGTCTGGTGGGGGTGCGCAGTCTTGCTATATCCAAGAAGTAACAGCTATCTCTGACCAACGTTCTGATTTGTTATTAGAACAGCAGCTACAGCGCTGGGGTGAAGATGTGCTGTTTGAGGAGAGTTTGGCGGTTACAGCTCAGATTTTGAAGCTGTTAAATAATGCTGAGAAGTAGTGAGTAAGAGGCAATTGCTGACGCCTGGATTTTAGGTTTCAGGTGCCAAGGCTCCGAATTTAGCAAACCTGATTGTATGAATAATCCCGTAAGGGCAGATCTTATACGACATCCTGACTAATAGCGCCCGGTACCGAAGGGCATTCACAAGGGGGGTGCCCCTACAGGATTGTCCATTTTTAATCGAGCTTAATGAATTCGGATTAGATACTATATCTGTTCTAGGTACAAAAGAGCCAGGCATAGCTATGCCTGGCTCTTTTGTTGTTTGAGCATCTAACTTAATGTTGCATTTAAAGCCTTATTCTGATCTTTCTCCATAAGGGACAGTTCAGCGCTCCGAAAGCATTGCATGTGACTGCATCTGGAAGACATCACTCCTTATTTTGTAGGGTTATCCTGACTTTCAAAGTCTTAAAGACGTTGCAAACTATGAAGAAAGACTTAAACCAGGTTTGACCATGGACGGTCAGACCGCAACCCGTTGAATTGAGAGCACGTCCCATGCGTCAGATCAGGAACTACGCGTTAGTTATTGTCCTCAGTGTGGCATTGACATTAACCTCGTTGAGGCTATTTTCTAAATGGATCATCCCACCAACCATTGCGGAAGTGGGAGCGCCTGCAGCGCAGCTAGTACAGGCTTCAAGGATTCCAGATAGCCCCCATAATTTTGTTGCAGCGGCGGTTGATCGTGTGGGTCCAGCCGTTGTTCGTGTGGATACGGAACGTACGGTTGCTACCCGTGGGCCTGATCCATTTTTTAACGATCCGTTTTTCCGTGGTTTCTTTGGCGAAGATGCATTTCCTCAGTTACCCCAGGAGTATCGTAAACAGGGGCAAGGGTCTGGCTTTATTGTCGACGGCAGTGGTTTGGTGCTGACCAATGCCCATGTAGTAAATGGCGCGGACAAGGTCACCATTACCCTGCGGGATGGCCGTACCTTTGATGGCGAAGTGAAGGGAACTGACGAACCTTCTGATTTAGCAGTTGTTAAGATTACAGGCGATAACTTACCCGTAGCCCCTGAAGGAGATTCTAGCCAGCTACAGGTAGGCGACTGGGCAATTGCTGTGGGCAACCCGCTAGGTCTGGATAATACAGTTACTTTAGGGATTATTAGTACTCTCAACCGTTCTAGCTCTCAGGTGGGTATCCCAGATAAGCGTCTGGACTTTGTGCAGACAGATGCGGCCATTAATCCGGGGAATTCCGGTGGTCCTTTGCTCAATGAACAGGGAGAGGTCATCGGCATTAATACCGCTATTCGGGCTGATGCAGAAGGGATTGGCTTTGCAATTCCCATCAATAAGGCGAAGGAAATTCAAAGCTTTTTGGCTCAGGGTAAGAGGGTGCCTCACCCATTTATTGGTATCCAGATGACCAATCTGACGGTGGAGCAGGCGAAGCAGATCAATGAAGATCCAAACTCTGTGCTGATGGTGCCTGAGACGGAAGGTGTGTTGATTGTGCAGGTGGTGCCAGATAGCCCTGCGGCGAAAGGTGGACTGCGGCGTGGTGATGTGATTGTTAAAATCGATGATGCCGCTGTGACTAATGCCGAACAGTTGCAAGATGTTGTTGAGGGTAGCAAGATTGGTCAGGCGTTGAAATTCGAGGTAATTCGGGGTGATCAAACGAAGAATCTGACCGTGCGACCTGCCGAGTTGCAAGAGGCGGCTCAATAGGCTTTAGGGGCTGGGCTGGCCTTCGGCGTGAGACTTCAGCTTGAGACTTCGGCGTGAGACTTCGGCGTGAGCTCAGTCGAACGCTCAGTCGAACGCACAAGCCACAGCCCCTACAGGATTATCCATACCAAATCCGAATGCATTACCCCCGATTAAAAGTGGATAATCTCATAGGGGCATATCCTTATGGTTGCCCTTCGATATCGGGGACAGGTAACCAGGATTTTGTATTAGTCAAGATCTATCAAGGTTTGTTGGCCATTTGTTTTGAGGAGTAATCACCATGTTGTTATGCCAAATTGAAATGCAGGCTTTGGATCCTGTTGCTCAGGAGCCGACATATTATATTGTTGGTCGTTATGGCTTTGATCCAGGTCTGCAGGAACAGGAAGAAGTATGGATTAACTGGCAGATATGGGATAAAAAGTTTGAGATTAAGTCGAAGGTTGTTGGGCGGCGGAAAGAGATTTATGTTGATGGTAAAAGTATTGCCTTGGGGATGAGTGAGAGCGAAAAGGAGAAATTTTTGGTGATTTATCCCGACGGTATTGAGACGTTATCAGATGGGGCTAGTTTGTTTTTGTTGAGGATCTTTGTAGAGGCTATAGATAAGGAACAGTTGTTTGAAGTGCAAAAGGCTCTTGCCCAGGGTGAGCGTAGGCTGAGACCGCAGGGGCAGCTGCCTAAGACAAAGCAATAGTATTGAGAGACGTTTCATGGAACGTCTGTACATTTACAAATTAGCGGGTAAAAATTAGGATTATTATGGATAATAGTAAAATGCCACAGATAATTAGGCTGAGGGTGAGTTGTTGTTTGAGTTTGGCTATGCGGTGAGTTGCGATCGCATCTGCTTCTTTCAGCATTTGTTCTTTCTCTCGTTTGCGAATCGCCTCCTGTCGGGCAATGGTCTGCTCATAAATATGGGACTGGCTGCTCATCAAAAACTGATGATGCTCTTCGCTTAGGCTCTGGGTGCCGGCCCAGGTTCTGGCTTCTTGTAATGTTTGCTCATTGAGTAACCACCGAGCATCACACTTTGAAGAAAGCCACTTGTCTAGCATTTTTTGGTAAGGACATAGGGATGTGAGGCGGCGGTCAACCCACCAGGGTCTAAAGATTTCGGCATAGATTTTATTCGCGACTTTCAGATAGGCTCCTTCTTTGACGACAAGACCCGTCAGCTGTAATTCGTTGTGTTCTGGGCTGCCGTCGAGCAAGACAATGCGCGACTGTAGTATGTCTCGATAAACTTCTAGCAGTCTCTGGGCACGGGAACTATGGAGAAGTCTATCTTGAATGGTTTTGAGGTGTTCAGGGGTGTCTTGCTGTAGCCAGTCTTGGATAATTTTTCGTTCGACGAGTTTATCAACGTAGGGGGCTGGATAGGCCCGAGGTTCAATGTCGGCTTCGCTGACGATGAGTTGGCATAGTTTTTGGGTTAAAAATGGCTGCCCGCCTGTCCAGCGGAGGATGCACTGAATGAGTCCTTCTGAATATTCTGATAGGTGTGCCAGACCGGTGCTGAGGGGTTTGGCTTCTTCTAGGGTAAAGCCTCTGAGTTGGATGGCGGTGCCGATGTTGAAGGGGGTGCGATCGCGAGCTGAAATTAACTCTGATGGTGTAGCAACACCAATGAGGGTGATGGTGAGGCGGCGGTAGTCAGGATGCTCAGCTCGTTCTTGGTAAAAGTAACGAATGAGGGAAAAGAAATCGTCACTAAAGTCGAACTGAAACAGGCTATCGATTTCGTCGATAAAGATAACGATGGGCTGCTGAATTTCTTTTAGGAGAACGTCTTCGATGAATTCGCTAAAGCGCTGAATTGGTGTCAGACCGTCTCGCGCTTGCCACCAGGGGATAACTTTTAACTTGATGCCCAGGCTACGGCTGAGGCGACGGATGACACCAAGATACCAGGTTTCGGAGGGCATGCCATGTTCGACTATGGCGCTAACTTCAATGACCCCGCAGGCTATGCCTTGGACTTTTAGGCGCTGGGTGGTTTGCACCCGTAGGCTGGATTTGCCCATTTGGCGAGCATTAAAGATATGGCAGTATTCTCTTTTCAGCAGTGTTTGGAAGAGGTCTTCGTCAGCCTGGCGAAAGATATAGGTAGGGGCATCCTGGCGTAGGGCTCCGCCAACGGTGTATTGGTAGGCGGATAGTTTACTCATAGGGGTTACATTTCAGCAATATTTTGCTGTAGTTATCGAACATTTCCTCTGCCATTAGCTTTAGCCTCATTAGCAAGACGTTGGGCACGCTGTGCAGGATTAAGTTGTAGATTGGGATTCCAATCCAATGCAGTTTGATAGCGCTCTACCGCTAGATCAATTTGACTTTGGGCGGCCAAGTTATCCCCTTCTTTGATTAGAGTGGGGACTGCTGACAACTTACGAGCTGTAGTATGGCAGAAAGAGAGTGCTTCTAAATCTGCGGGATGGCTTACAAAATAAGAATTCAGGTGATTGCAACCAAGAGTCAATAGGCTATCTAAGTCATCGGTTTTCCACAGGCGAGCAGTGTTATCAGAGCTGGCGGTGACGATGTGTTGACCATCGGGGCTGAAACTCGCGTTCAGGACACTGCCTCTATGGCTTTTAAGCTTTGCAACTGGCTCTCCAGAGATGGTATCCCATAGGCGAGCGGTGTGGTCAGAGCTTGCGTTCATCCCAATGTCTGTAAGGCCTTTGAACTCGGCGAGTGGGGCTCCAGAGATGGTATCCCACAGGCGAGCAGTGTTGTCGCTTGCGGTGACGATGCGTTGGCCATCGGGGCTGAAACTCGCGTTCAGGACCCTGACTGTATGGCCTTTGAGTTCGGCAAGTTGGTCTCCAGAGGTAGCATTCCATACACGAGCGGTGGTGTCATCACTCGCAGTGACGACGCGTTGGCCATCGGGGCTGAAACTCGCGTTTAGGACCCTAGCTATATGGCCTTTGAGTTCGGCAAGTTGGTCTCCAGAGGTAGAATTCCATACACGAGCAGTGGTGTCAGAGCTGGCGGTGACGATGCGTTGGCCATCGGAGCTGAAACTCGCGTTTAGGACACTAGCTGTATGACCTTTGAATTCAGTGATTAGGTCTCCAGAGGTGGCATCCCACAGGCGAGCGGTGTGGTCAGAGCTGGCGGTGACGATGCGTTGGCCATCGGGGCTAAAACTTGCGTTTCTGACACTGAATGTATGGTCTTTGAGCTCTGTAATGAGGTCTCCAGAGGTGGCATTCCATACACGAGCAGTGGTGTCAAAACTCGCAGTGATGATGCGTTGGCCATCGGGGCTGAAATCCGCGTTTAGGACCCTGGCTGCATGTCCTATGAGCTCTGTAATGAGGTCTCCAGAGGTGGCATCCCACACACGAGCGGTGTGGTCAGAGCTGGCGGTGACGATGCGTTGGCCATCGGGGCTAAAGCTTGCGTTTAGAACAATATCTGTATGGCCTATGAGCTCTGTAATGAGGTCTCCAGAGGTGGCATCCCACACACGAGCAGTGGTGTCAGAGCTGGCGGTGACGATGCGTTGGCCATCGGGGCTAAAACTCGCGTTTAGGACAATATCTGTATGGCCTGCGAACTCGGCGATTGGGTCTCCAGAGGTGGCATCCCACACACGAGCAGTGGTGTCAGAGCTGGCGGTGACGATGCGTTGGCCATTTGGGCTAAAACTCGCGTTTAGGACAATACCTGTATGGCCTATGAGTTCTGTAATGAGGTCTCCAGAGGTGGTATCCCACACACGAGCGGTGTGGTCAGAGCTGGCGGTGACGATGCGTTGGCCATCGGGGCTGAAACTCGCGTTTAGGACACTGAATCTATGGCCTTTAAGCTCGGCAAGTTGGTCTCCAGAGGTGGCATCCCACACACGAGCGGTGGTGTCAAAACTAGCGGTAGCAATGCGTTGGCCATTTGGGCTAAAACTCGCGTTTAGGACAATACCTGTATGGCCTATGAGTTCTGTAATGAGGTCTCCAGAGGTGGCATCCCACACACGAGCAGTGGTGTCATCGCTGGCGGTGACAATGCGTTGACCATTTGGACTGAAACTCGCGTTTAAGACAATATCTGTATGGCCTATGAGTTCTGTAATGAGGTCTCCAGAGGTGGCATCCCACACGCGAGCAGTGGTGTCAGAGCTGGCGGTGACGATGCGTTGGCCATCGGAGCTGAAACTTGCGTTTAAGACACTGGCTGTATGGCCTTTAAGCTCTGTAATGAGGTCTCCAGAGGTGGCATCCCACACGCGAGCAGTGGTGTCAGAGCTGGCGGTGACGATGCGTTGACCATCGGGGCTGAAACTCGCGTTTAAGACACTGGCTGTATGGCCTTTAAGCTCTGTAATGAGGTCTCCAGAGGTGGCATCCCACACGCGAGCAGTGGTGTCAGAGCTGGCGGTGACGATGCGTTGACCATCGGGGCTGAAACTCGCGTTTAAGACACTGGCTGTATGGCCTTTAAGCTCTGTAATGAGGTCTCCAGAGGTGGCATCCCACACGCGAGCAGTGGTGTCATCGCTAGCGGTGACGATGTGTTGACTATCGGTACTGAAACTCGCGTTTAGGATCCTGGCTGTATGGCCTGAAAGTTGATTCAGTTCAGGGATATTTTCTCGGAGTACACTAGCTAAAGCCTGAATCGGACTGAAGGCAGGGTAAGCTTCATTAGAACTCCATTGTTTAGCCACTTCATGAAGTTCTTGCCCAAATTTTATAGCTACTAGCAATGATTCTACGTTGGGGAACTGTTGCCACTGTCGTAGAGCAAAGGCTCCATCTCTCTCTAACTGCGCTACTTTCCTAGCTCGGCTTAACTTTGCTTCTGCTGCGCTAATTTGCCAAACTGCAATACTGCCCGTCACAATTACCCCTGCAACAGTAGCTGCCAGAGCGAATCTAACTAACGAAAGTTTCCGTGTAGCTTTTGCTAATTTATTTTCCTTTTCTTGAAGCTGCTCATCTGCAACCAATAATTGTTCATCTGCTTTTTTCAGACGCATTTCAGCTTCCCCATTAGCAGCTTCTAAAATTGCTTTGGCCTGTTGCTCAACAGATAACACCTTGTGGAGTTCTCTTTGCCTCAGTTCTTGACTCGCATCCAAAAATAACCGATCATCATCGCTCAGCCGCTTCCCAGCAGCCCAGGTCCGTGCCTGTTGCAATGCTTCACCCTGCAACAACCAGGCACTATCTCGCCGCCCAGAGGATACCCACGCAGCAATGGCCGTTCCATAAGGACGTAGCTTTAACAATCCAGCATCAATCCATTCCTGGTCAAATACTGCCTTATAGATCGGATTTGCCACCCGCAGATAATTCTGTTCTTCCCGTATCAACCCCGATAACCGCAACTCAATCTGTTCATCGCTGCCATCCGCCGCAATCTGCTCTGCCTGCAAAATTCGCTGATACAGCCCCAGCAGCCGCCCCATTCTCTCTTCGTTCGTTAAAATTTGATCCCGAATCGTTTTCAAGTGCACCGATACATCCTGGGCTTCCCAGTCGTCAATCACCTGCGACTGTACGAGCTGTGAGATCAGATCTGCCTCACTTCCAGCGGTAAGGATAAAGTTCGACTCTGCAATTAACTGACACAATCGTTGGGTCAAAAACGGTTGCCCCTTCGTCCAGCGCAAAATCTCACGCAACACTGCTGTCGGATTCTCGGTCACACCCTCTAATCCTATTGTTAGAGGGGTTATCTCTTTCGTCTGAAACCCTTTAAGATCAATCAGCCGACCACCAATATTAAACGATGTACGCATCTTATCGCGAATCAAATCATTTGGCGTTGCTACCCCCAACAGCACAAAGCTCAGCCGCTCAAACGCATTCAGGTCCGACCGCTCTTGATAAAACGACCGAATCAGCGCAAAAAAGTCATCATTAAAGTCAAACTTAAACAGACTGTCAATTTCATCAATAAAAATAACAATCGGTCCAGGCAGTTCGTTCAGCAATACATCCTCAACAAACTCACTAAACCGCTGTACAGGCGATAGCCCCTCTCTCTCTCTCCACCAGGGCAACACCTTCATCGATAGCCCTATACTTCGACTTAACCGTCGGATTAAACCTAGATACCACTGCTCAGCCGTGGCTCCTTCTCCAACAATTCCACTCACTTCCACCACACCACAGGCCACACCATCCGCCTTCAGCTGCTGCATCACCTGCACCCGCAGGCTTGACTTCCCCATCTGCCGCGAGTTAAATACATAGCAATACTCTCCGTCTTTCAGAGCCTCATATAGCTCCTGATCCGCCTGGCGAGTCACATAGGTTGGCGCATCCTGCCTGAGAGCACCACCGACTGTGTACTGATATGCTGCAGCCATAGCTTACCCCTCCAAGTGCTCTCTAAAATACTCGCGATAAATCTCACATAGTGGCGATGCCTGATTCCCCGATAGCGTCACCAACCCCATACTCTCCAACTTAAACGAAGATTCCGCATCAATATCCACCGGACGACGCTTGGTTACTACCTGCCGAAACGCTTCTGCCAACTGTGGATAATCCTGTAGCACATAGAGATGCCGCCGCAGATGATCACTGTAAATCCCTGCCTCTGTCGCCGCTGTTTCAGTTAATGCATTTATACTCAAATCATCCCGCCGCAGATGATATAGCGCCTTACGAATCAAATAGGGATGTCCCCCCACCAACTCCATCAGCGCCTCAGTCTGACTGGCACTGGCCGACAACCCATACCGCTGAGCCAGATCCTGCACCTGCTCCGCCGAAAACTCCTCTAACTCTACATTTTTGCCCACATTGAAAGGTGACTGGTTAATATTCAACGGCACATAGGCCTCTGTGGAATGTACCACTACTAGCCGCAGTTTCTCCCATAGTTCGCTACCAAAATCCCCATAGCGGGCCGACTCATACCAGGATCGCAACAACCCAAAGAAATCATCCGCCACGGTGGCATGGGGAAACACCATATCTACTTCGTCTAGTGCCAGAATCAAGGGCGTATCTAAATCCTCTAGCAAACACTCTTCAAAGTAGGCAATGCATTTGTCTTTACTGCCAAAGCCCATCCAATAATCTTCTAGTTCTTTAAGCTTTTTCAATCGTCTGCCCACCTGGGAGCACAGCCACTTCAGCAGCAAATCTAAGTCATTGAATAACCGACTGTCTGCCCGCTGAAAACTCACCGGCACCGTTGCATACCCAAGCTCCCTGCCATGGTTCAGAATTCGCGCCATCAGGGATGTCTTACCCATTTGTCGCGGTGCTTTAATGCGAATCAACGAGCCTGGCTGTTCAATTTCAGCAAAACAATCCGTTTCTATTGGTGGACGATCTACATAAAGGCCAGATTTTAGCGGTACCGAACCTCCTGGCTCTCGCTGTAGCTCCGGTTCAGCCACCGGTAGCGGCGGTCGATCGATGCTATCGGCCACCGGTCGGATGGGGACTACAGACTCGGTCTCAGCCGGGGCAATGTCCCGCTGCGCCTTGTGCTCCTGCATTAGCGACTGCAACTCCTGCAACAAGGCAGGCGTATCTGCGGCTGAGTGCCATTCCCTCTGCTGAATTTGCTGTAAATACCCCCGCAGCTCATAATTTAGCGGGTCATCTAGAGGAAACTGCACCCGAATGGGCAAAATCACCGGGCGATTGTTTTCTCGCTGATCCCGCAGACTCCGCGCCCGCTTTACCTCTTCAGTCACCATCTCACTGGTCGCTGACAAAGGCGACAGCAGCAGTAAAAAATAGTCACATTGGTGCAGCTCAGTGCTAATGCGCTTACGCCAATTTTCTCCCAGCTTGATGCTCTCTGCCGCCATAAAGGCTTCATGGCCAGCTGCCTGAAACGCATCGTAAAAGTCCTGGGCGAGGTCCTTATCCGGAGCCTCATCGCGATAGCTAATGAAAATCCGCCGTGTGGCAGTTCGACTGTCTGAAGGGCTAGCTTTACTGCCGAACCGATCATCAATGACCTTGCCAGCACGGGTCCGTAGAACGGGTGTGGCTACTTCCTCAGCAATGTCTTCTAAATCAATGGCTGTACGCCCCATTTCATAAGCGGCTTCATAGGAGCTGCTATGACCCAGGGCAGTGTAAAATCCCCGTGCAAAACTAATGGCCGCTACATCGCCAATGGGCTGATTCATGCCAATGACACAGGATACAAACTGGCTAATAGCTTGGGCCTGACTATCGGAATAGCAGGCATTGAGCAAGACACACTCCACATTGGAGACCTGCTGAAATAAGCGTGCCAGGGCTCGCGTCGGCACCAGCTGACTCCGACCTCGACTATCATCTAGGACTAAGCCATGATCACCAACACCATGCCCGACAAAATGCACAATGTGAGGCTGGTGGGACATCAGTGCCTGAATTAGATCCTCAGTGCGGACAGCCCATTCTGAAACGATTTGAAACTGATCCCGCTCTTTGGATAGCTGGATACTGCGCTGAATACTACGCACTTCTTCATCTAGACTCAGCCTGGCTGTATCACTAGGATTGGCCGCCAGCACCAAAATTTTGCGCAATGGTAGTTTGGCATTTAAGGGCATAGTAAGACAGCTTAGCAGTGGCCAATCAGAAATTTATTCCTTTACTTAAAATTACACAAATTTTAGTTGATGTCTTACTCCGAAGACATCTGTTTACATAGGTCACCTGCTTATGACGGCTGTTTGATGTTTTGCGGTTTTATTTGAAGATTTGGGCAGATGCTCTAATGAATTCTGCAATCGCTGCACTTAGCTTTGTAGTTTTCTGACCTCATATTGGGATAGCCTAATTTGCCTGGCTCAGAGGTTACAGCAAGGTCGCTTGTATTTGTTCTGCATTGACCTCCTGTAGGGGCTGTGCCTTGTGCCTGCCCCGTGACATCATGTGCTATTAACCAGGATTAAACAGGTCATAATCACCGAGATTTCCAAGTTCCATGAAATCCAAAGGGAATAATCTCGGGGAGTTCCAACACACAAACTGGGCCTGCTTCTAGGTTGTCGGCTTGTAAAATCTGGACTGTGCTTTGGTCGTGGTTGCCGTCGAAGACGATGGTGAAGATCCAGCCGGAGCCTTGGGAATTGGGGACGTAGATTGGTTCGATGGGATAGCAGCCTTTGGGAAATGTTATGAGGTTGGTATGGCCATCATCAGGGTCTAAACAGCCAATACTGTCGAAGTATTCTTCGTTTTTGGGATTGGCTTTGTAGCAGAAAAAGAGAGATTTATGGTGATGCCCTATATCATTGGGAGATGTCATGGGGAATTCGCTGTCTAGGCCAAACAGTGGTTCGTTGGATAAGACTTTGCCTGCGATCGCGTCAATCTGTAATCGAAAAAGTCTTGATGAGGCTTGGGTTTTGGGAAATCCGGTGACAAATTCTTGGAGCCACTGATTGGTATCAAAATTTGAATAGCGGGCATAGTCGATCACAATGGAATCATCGTCTGCTTGATAGCCGTTGCCAAAGTGCCATTGATACCAGGGATCGGTGGCAAACCGTGAGACTTCTGTGAGGGTATTGCGATCAACAATGATAACTTGGGTGCCATGTTGGGGTTTCCACGCCATGGCATCGCTAAAACCCTTGGTTCCTAACAGGATGGGCAATACTGATAAGACTACGGGTGGGATCAGAAAAATTAGATAAGGGCCTGCTATGACAAAGTCATGAACCAATGCAGTCCGAGGTAGTGGAATCTGGCTTTGTTGGCGCATCTGGCCAGAGGCATCAAGGCGGTATAGCTGAATGGAGTTTTTAGGACCGAGGACAACGCCAAAGTTGTAGATGTCTCCGGTTTTTGGATCCCGTTTGGGGTGAGCTGAAAAGGGCTGCCCTGGCTGTAGGTAGCCCAAGTTATCTAAGCCGATGGTGTCTAGGGTGTCTAGATCTAAGGCATGAGGGTTACCCGCTTCCCAAAGGGCCAGGAGCTTATCGGGTAGGGCTAACACAGAGGTGTTGGCTGCATTTTTGGGCTGAGTGCCCCAGCGTTTCCAAAACGGGCCGGGGGCCATTTGTCCATAGCCCCCATATAAATATTCGTCAGCGGCGGCTTCTGCCTGGAATCCCTGGGTTTGAACGTAGCGATACAGCCCGGTTGCCCCTGCGTCGGTAAAATGAATGGCCAGGATGCCGCCATCGCCATCAAACCAATGGTGGGTGGTTTGTCCGCCACGCTGTAGACGGCCTGCTCCATTGCGGTACAGGCTACCTCTCAAGTCTGCTGGGATTTGCCCCGCTAGAACGGGTAGGGTAACGGGACCAAATTCGACGGCAGGTTTTGCGATCGCACGAGACCAGAGGGGTTTACCTTGGCCAAAGGTGTCGCGATCTCGCGTGGGGGCTTGCATCACAGTTTTGAGGGCATCAACATTTACCAGTATAGGGATGCAGATGATATCAACTAATCTGTTATTAGATAAACGCTTGCAGTTCCTGGCGTAGTCTCTGATAAAGTTGATTCTGAGTTTCGCCCAGGGCCTCACGGGCGTCTTTGCGTTTTTGGAGGCTATAAAACAGGGCTAGATTGCGTAGCTGATCGGCATCGGGAATTAAATTATGATCAAAGTTTGGATGCCTGGCTGTGTTATCCATTTGCCCATTGGTGGAGCCTAGGACAGCGGCTAATTTCTGGTGGCGTAGGGCTATTGCTTCATTACTGCCCACCCGGATGGGGGCTGGCACCACTTTGACAACAATATAGTCGTGGGGAAATGGCTGGGTGCCATCTTCGGGAGTTTGTAGCTGTAGCTTATGCAGCTTAAACTTAGAGCCATCTACAGTCTCTTTGAAAAAGACATAGGCTCCATACCGTAGACGTGCTTCCCCTTCTCCCCCATCGCCATATAGATCGAGACTACTAAGAAAGATGCGGCGTTTTTCTTTTCTGACGGTGTTTACTTTCTGCATAACATCGAAGGTAACACCACCAAAGGGTAAAAAGGAGCTGAGAACCATACCAAAGGTATTTTTGATGGTTTGAAGACCCTGGCCAATGTCTTTGTTCAGGCTAATCTCCCCGGGGAGTTCCATGATCTCCACTTCCAGATGGACTCGGTCCAGGGTGGAATACTTTTCTTGCGAGTAGATATACTCACACAGCAGATTGTCTCTGACGATGCCGGCTGGAACGTCATTCTCGAAGAAGTTAATGGCTTCTACCATGGGAGCATTGCCATACTTGAGACGAGAACGGACCAGCAGATCGTTATCGCTTCTACTGTCGTAGGTTTTTACAATTAACAGACTCTCTAAGGTGACGAGAAATGAATCTCCTTCTTTGGCAACAGGATCTGTCGCAGATGGCTTGGCATCTGCGGGCCTGAGGGATGCTCCTGTGGCTGCATCTAACTCATTTAAGGGAATAAACCAATGGGGAGTGGGGTGCATATTTTCAGTGCCGATTTCTATACCGTTTAGGGCTAACGCATCATCATGGTTAGAGAGCGTTAGCCATACTCAATAAAAGCTCAAGCCTTTGAAAAATTGAGCAATACGGTACAGTATCGCCTCTTACCTCAGTTTACCCGCGCTCATGGGGAGCTTCGGGATATTTTAGGTATTCTTTACTGGGTGAGGGAGCTTACCCTGAGCGTGTCGAAGGGGGGCATGGGGATTACTTGGCGGGGCGGTATTCGAACTGGGCACGGATAATGCCGTGGTCTGAGGAGCCGTCTTCTTTGTGGTTGTCCCAATTGAGGTGGTCGTTGCTGACATCCATGCCCTTAAAGGCCCACAGACGCTGGCGTGAGTTGTCGTAAAATTCTTGGGATACCAGAATATGATCTAATGACTCTCGGAAGTTTTGGTAGATGTGGGTGTAGTACACGTTGCGATCGCTACGGTACTGCTGTAGCCGACTCACTGCATAAAGGTCCACATCGCTACCGCCCTGTTCTAATCCACTCAAAATATAGTTGGGCTGTCCAGTCAAAATATTTAGGGTATTGCTGCTTTCCCCATCGTTGAGATCCCCCAGAACGACCACTGGCTCATGGGTATTTTTCATGCGTTCTGTCAGAATCATCCGCAGGGCCGTAGCTTCGGCTGTACGGCGAATGGTGGAAATGGCTGAGCCTAGGGCTTCACTATGCTGTCTATAGTATTCATCTTCATCCCGGTACCAGCCTTCGCGGTAGACCTTAGTGGGGGCTTTGGACTTAAAGTGAGCGACGTAGACGGAGATGGGAGACGATTGCGATCGCACCTGCACCTGAAAATGCAGGACTGGTCGGGAGAATCTGTTGACATTGACAGAGATGCCTGATGTTTGGGCGTCATCGCCACCGCTTTCCAAAATAAATTTCTCTGGAAATGCGTCGATCCATTGGGGCTCGCCAACCAGAATATCTTTGCGTACTGCCCCGGCACAGACAATCCGCTGTCCACGATGGTCTTCAGGCACTAAGAGCTGATAATCGTCCAGTTTTTTATGGTCGAAAATATCTTCTAGTGCACCTGTGTGCCAGAGTTCCTGGAATCCCCAAACATCGGCCTCATTGTTGAGAATGGTACGACGGCTCCACTCTAGCTTGCGTTCGTAGGCTCCTTTATCCCAGCCGTCTAAATCAGAATAGATCCTTAGGCCTGGACGGTTAATGTTGTATAGATTAAATGTCGCAATGGTGAACTGGGTACGTCGGGCCATGGGAGTGCTAACGAATAGGGCTAAAAATAAGACAATTTGAGCGGTTTTGCAGACAATCTTGCAGACAATCTTGCCAAGAATCTCTAATTCCTACGGTTCTTAGGAGTTAGATTTCTGACTGTATTAAAGGCATTAAAGATGCTGCATTAAACGACTTGCTACGGCCCGATTCACGGACTACCAGACGTTTTAGACGTTTTTGTCCGTTTGCGCGGTTGTAAAGGATTCACAATTTCATAAGGATCACTCCATTCACTGAGCGATAGCTGTAGACCTGTTAGGGGCAAGCGAATGTCGTTGAGGGTGAGCTGGCCAATGTGTTCCAGGTGCTGGTGATACTGCCGTTGTCGGTTTTTCCAACGGTGAGAGTTGTGATATTTGCGATGACAGGAGCCGCAAAGCAAAGCCACCGGGTCTGAGCCCGTTTGTTTTGATGCAGTCTTGTGCTGAACAGTGGGGGTATGCTTCTGCAGTTTGGTCACGTGGAGGGCCCAGCGGCGTGGGTGGGCTGCGATCGCCTCTACTTCATTACCAATGCGTGCAGCAAAATCGTCCAGGGATTCGTCATGACGCCGACAGTGTCGTCCACAGGTCCTGCATTGCCAATTTGCCGCTTGCTTGAGTGCAAGGGCATGGGATGGTTTTGCATTGTGGCTGGACGATGGCATTAACGTAGAAACACATTGGTCTTGCGCCATAGCTTAGCGCTAAATGACAGTTTTGCAAGGGGGGCATCGCCAAATACATCTGTAGGCTTGATAGTTTCAGCCTATGTGCAGGCTAAACTAACGAGCCTGTATGACCCGCACAAACGATGAATCCACGATGCGGGGCTGCCCGTCGATCAGCTGCACTGTAAATGTGCGTGCTTCTCTCTGGATTGCGCCATCGCTATACACATAGGTGTTCTGGCCCTCAAACTCGATGCCTTCGGAGGTTTGGTTTTTGATTCGCAAATTCTCAACCGAGACCTGCTGAAACTGTTGAAAGAATTCGGGGTTAAAATTCTGGGCTACGCTGCCACTGGTTTGTGCCTTGGCCTGATCCCAGGCCTGACTGGATAGATAGGCATAAAAAGTCGTGACAACGGTTTGGGCCGTGGCTGGCGTCAGGGCTGCTGCTGGCTGCTCCAGTGACTCTGTTGTCGGAGCCTCATCCGGCACTATTTCTGCGTCTAGTTCCCCAGGGGGCTCGCTTGCTTCAATGGCAACTGGTTCCTCCATGGGGGGACTCTCTGAGGTGTCTAGAGCTGGGGTCTCCAGGTCCTCAAGGGGGGCTGCCTCTGTAACAGGAGGCTCAACAACCGGAGCCTCAACCGGAGCTGGTTCTATTGGTGCCGTGGGCGATTGACTGGCGACTGGAACCTCAGCGGTATTCGAGGTGGCTGATGTGCAGGCTCGCCCCATCAGGAGGCCGATGCCCAAGATGGCTACACCGATGATAATGGCTGGTATCTTCTTAATCGTGTTAGTCGTGTTAGTCGTATTAGTCGTGGACGGCGGCGGTACGACCTCTGTAGCCATGGAGGTTTTGGCCCGGTTTGGCGGCTGGGGCTGGGGGGCCATTGCCGGTACCGTCAGCGCGGTGGGCTGAGCTGGTGGAGCCGGTCTGCGTGCGCCGGATGTGGCACTTGCCCCGGTGCCAGTTACATATTGCCCTAGGCCCTGCGGCAAAGACTGTAGGGCCCTGAGGGCTTCCTTAGCTGATGGATAACGCGTACGGAAGTCGTAACGCACCATGGTGTCTAAAATCGTGATCAGCTCCAGGGGACTATGGGGCACATAGCGATGCCATTCCAGTTCTCCGGTTTGGGCATTGGGCATTAACTGCCTAGGCGGTTGGCCGGTGAGGGCCTGAATGCCCATAATGCCAACGGCATACACATCGCTGCTGAACTGGGGTTGACCGATTAATTGCTCATTGGGCATGTAGCCCTGGGTGCCAATGGAAATGGTGTGGCTAACGCCAGACCCTGCCGGTTGAGTACCGGCTTGCTTAACCGCGCCAAAGTCGATGACAACGATGCGATGATCGCTTTGTCGGCGGATCAGGTTGGATGGTTTTAAGTCTCGATGGATCACCCGATTGTCATGGACAAAGGCCAGGGTTTCTAGCACATCGGCCAGGAAATCAATGACTTTAGGAATGTCCCAGGGGGCTGTTTTGAACTCGCCCTCCAGGGAATGGCCTTCAATCAATTCTTGGGCCAGGTAAAACTCTCGATTTTCTTCAAAGTGGGCCAGTAAGTGAGGAATCTGTGGATAGGACCCCAGCTGATAAAGAACTTTAGCTTCTGTATCAAATAGCCGCCGAGCAACCTGTAATCCTTTAGCATCTTCCACCTGGGGTTTGAGCTGCTTGACCACACACAATGGATGCCCTGGCAGGTGCAAATCCTGGGCTCGGAAGGTTTGGCCAAAGCCGCCACTGCCTAACTGCTCGACGATTTTGTACCGGCTACCTAGGGGTTGGTCTGATCCGGATTGGCGGGATCGGAGGAAGTTTAGGTCCATGGGGATTAGCAGGCAGAGTGAGCAGCAGAATCAGGAAAGGAAAACAAGGGGGGTCAATGGGTGGTGTCCTGGCGGTAATTGGGATTGGGGACAACGATTTCGGTTTTAATTTCGGTGTCGCTCTCCGTGATGTCTTGGTTTGAAATTACTGGATCTGAGGGTGATTCTATATCTTTCTCCAGGGCAGCTGGTGAATCTTGATAAAACTGATAGAGGGCCTGGCTGGCCTCGAAGTCTTGACCTTCGATGGTGGTGGCGATCAGCCCCTTATGCAGTAACCATTTGCCGACTAATGTGGCTCCTTCATGGGTGTAATCCCGTTTTTGCTCTAGCCATTCTACAGCCGCCGTGCCGGTAAAGTATGTGGGGTCACTGTCCGGTTCCTCTGGATGAGGTTGCAGGGTGATACCCTGTGGTCCTTGCAGGGCATCGGCCAGGGCTTCTAGATCAAGATTTACCAAAAAGTCAGGCAGTGGTGACTTGGGGTCTACCGTTTGCTCAACGGGTGGCTCGATGGGGTCCTCGGGGACTTCTGCTGTCGTGTCGGTGGCTGGGGGAATGTAGGGGGAGGGGATACTGCGGTAGCCGTCCGAAATACCAATGGACTGCTGTTTAAGGAGTTCTAGAATGTCGTCTAGTTGGGGCGATCGCAAGTGTAGATCCTGCTGAGGAAATGGCACCTCAATATCGTAGTGGCGCAGGCTGGCCTCGATGGCGTAGTTAAGGTCGCTTTTGACGCGAAATTGTTTGCGAGGTTCTCCCGTCCACACCATAATGTCAAAATTTAGGGCACTATCGCCAAAACTTTGAAACCAGACTTCTGGCTCAGGTCGCAACAAGACTTCAGGATGACGTTTAACGGCTTCTAACAGGGCGGTTTTTACCTGGGAAATGTTAGAACCATAGGCAACACTGACCGGCACCCGTAAACGAGAGATCGAGTCACCGTGACTCCAGTTAATGACTTCACTCTCTAGAAAACGAGAGTTTGGCACAATAATGGTGACTTTATCTAACGTGTTAATCTCTGTGCTACGGGCTCCCACCTGTTTGACAATGCCAACTAAGTCACCAATTTTAATAAAGTCTCCCACTTGAATCGGGCGCTCTAGGGTGATGATAAAGCCGCTGATAAAGTTGTTGGTAATGTTCTGAACACCAAAACCAATACCTAGACCCAACAAACTGGCTAAAATTGTCAGGGAGCTGGCGTCAATTCCCAACAGCTGTAGCAGAACAATAATGCCCAAAAACAGCAGAACATATTGAACTAGAGCGCTGAGAATATCTTGCAGTCGGGCTTCGACTTGGGCTCTGCGGAGGATATAGGTGCGGAAGAGTCTAGAGATTAACCGGGCGGCAAACCAAAGTCCAATGGTGAGGGCTAGCAGCAGCACCATTCTTAAGGCAGAGTATTGGTTGTCGCCCAGGGTGATGCTTTCGGCAGTCAGCAGGGTGGCAATGGTATGACGCCATCTACGTAGCTCTGGAAACAGATCGGTGATGTAAATGGCAAATGTCAGCCACAGGCCTCCTTTTAAGCTGATTAACCCCAGCCGCCAGAAGAACGTAATGGGTCTTTCCCATACGGTGAATGGGCCGGTGGTGGTGGTAAACCACTGGGTTAGGAAGCGAGAACTGATGCGACCAAAGGTGCGGAGGAAGAGGTGAATTGTCATCGCAATTCCCAACACCATTAGACTGTAAAGTAATGCCCGGCGTAAATAGTTGGGCCGTCGTTCTAACTGCCCTCTACGGATAGCGGCTTCTAGCTCGTTTGCCCAATCTTCAGCCTGCTGTTCCAGACGATAGCCAGGCCTACTTAAATCCACCTGGGTGACGGTGGCTATCAGGTCTTCACCGTCTTCACCCTGGCTTTGGAGATAAACTAACCCCGTCTCTTCATCAACAACAACTTCAATATTGGGTGGTTCAGGTTTCTGTACTTCTTCCCTTAACCGTTTATTAATGCTGTTGGCTCGTTCAAGGGGAGTGAAATCAGCCACTCCACGGACATCAAAAACTCTCCGTCCATTGACCACAACTTCTGCTGTCGATCTGTCTATTGGCTCGTCCACCTCAACTGTCTGAGACTGAGCCGGTAGTGTCAAGTTTCCCCAGGTAAAAACCACCAGGGATAGACAAAGCAAAACCCAATATTTGCAGCGGCGCACCAGGGGGGTAACTCTATGGTCTTGTGGGCTATGGTTTTGTGGGAATCTCAAGGGCACCAATTTCCATATTGGAGAGGTTTAAAGATGATTCTGCCGGGTCGTCAAGGGTGGGGCGAGCTCGGTTTAATAACGCCTGGCCTCCCAGCCATAAACCGATGCCCATTAACAGTAGAATGCCACCCCCGATCAGCCATCCTAGAATAGCGTTGGGCTCTGCGGTTGCCATCTCACTTTTAGCCAGGTGGCTATACTCACGATTTAATTCAGTAGAATTCGCATCGGTGGTGTTGATAATCATGGCCGTTAACTTAAACGGACCAATGCGGATGGTGTCTTTAGGTTTAAAGATTTGACCATTTTTCTGAATGGGCCGACCGTTGAGAAAAGTGCCATTGGCGCTTTTGTCTGAAAGGTATAGCTGCCGGTTGGTCATGGAAATCACCGCATGGCATCGCGATACCTGCTGGTGGATCAATTCCAAATGAGACACCGGTTGATTTTCTAGCTGTGTTGGCATTTTGCTAGTTTCACGGCCAATGGCAACGGGCAGTTGACGCGAGGCATACTGGGATTCTCCCGTCACCGGATCTTCCCAGTTAAATTGGATAACGACCGGTTCACCTGACATGGGGGCGTTTGTTCTAACGATACGACGGTTTCGAGGACGATCTTACTCTACTCGTTATAAAGACGGGATGTATTTAAATTCAGTTCAGAAAAGTCAGTTCAGAAATTTCAGAGGTAGTGGTCGGTCAGCAGGACTGTCTATTTCGCAGGCTAGTTCCTAGGTGAAATCGCTAGGTTAGGACCGTACATCTGCCTAACTTAGTAACTCTATTAACGACTGCCCATCATGCGTTTGCTGAGGGTATGGGGGCAATTATATTAAATCCACTTCAGGCATTACTGCTCTTGGGATCGCCGTATGAACCTGATACAACTATTGGGTGTTAAATCTAAAGAAACACTCGGAGGCCGATACAAACTTATCCAACCCCTTGGTCAGGGTGGGTTTGGCCATACCTTTTTAGCAACCGACTTACATTTACCTGATCATCCAACCTGTGTCATTAAGCAGCTCAAGCCCCATCTACAGGATGCTGAGAGCTTAACGACGGCTAGACGTCTGTTTGAAACGGAGGCCCGGGTGCTTTACCAGCTGGGTGAGCACTCTCAGATTCCGCGTTTGCTGGCTCACTTTGAAGATGGCCAAGAGTTTTATCTAGCCCAGGAGCTGATTGAGGGAGAGTCTCTGTCTACGTTGATTCAACCGGGGCAACCCTGGTCTGAAGCTAGGGTTCGTCAGTTGCTGATAGAAATGATGACCCCCCTGGCCTTTGTCCATGGGCAAGGGGTGATTCATCGCGATCTCAAACCGTCTAACCTGATCCACCGTCGAGCCGATGGTCATATGGTGCTGATTGACTTTGGGGCCGTTAAACAGGTCAGTGAGAGGCGGGAAAACGGCGAAGTTACGCGCACTATTTCCATTGGCACCCAGGGGTATATGCCTAATGAACAACTGGCTGGCAATCCCTGGTTTAGTAGCGATATTTATGCTGCAGGTATGATCTGCTTGCAGGCGTTGACGGGGACTCGACCCCACTTGCTACAGCGTGACCCTCGCACCAGCGAAGTTCTCTGGCAAAGTCCTGATTTAGATATTAGTGAAGCCTTTCAGGCCGTTTTGGCGCGCATGGTGCGCTATGACTATCGCGATCGCTATCCAACGGCAACGGAGGTTTTGACTGACCTACGGTCTTTACCGGCGATGGCGAGTGAACCGATTGCGACTGGTGCTGTCAGTGGATTACCCACCCAGATGGCTGCGCCCGCAAAGCCCTCTAATAGCCCAGGGATAACACCAGCCTCGGACCAGGGCCAAATTGAAACAGTCTCCATATCAGCGCCAACTCAAACGTTACCCATTGAAAAGCTTCAAGCAGTTACTCGCTCTCTGCAAGATGCCACCCAGGCCACTGTTGAGGCGTTGCCCACCCTGCTAAATAGTCGCCAAAGCCGCTGGTCAATTTTGGGATTAAGCATTGTGGCCGTCGTGGCATTGGGGTTGGTACGCAATGGCCAAACCTCTGCCAACCTCACCTCCCAGCCTGAAGCTGCGCCTACGGTAGCGGTAGCTCCTGCTGAAGCGACTCCGGCATCTGAAGCCGAGTCTCCCCAGACTGCAGAGGGTAGTCCATCGGCGGATTCTGAGCCTGGGAGTGCCGCCGTAGAACCCGCTACTCCAGGGGCTACAGCAGTGCCGACCGCAGCACCGACCGCAGCACCCAAGACACCCACAAAAGTGGCGGCACCGGCCCAGCCCGCTGCCCAGCCCGTTGCCCAACCATCCTTAGATGAGCTTTTCGCCAAGGCCAGTGATTTGCGCGATCGCAACCACTATAAAGAAGCGCTTCAGGTGTATGACCAGTTGGTGGAACGCAGCCCCGACAAGGTGGAAGCCCATTGGGGACGGTGCTATAGCCTGAATCAATTGCAGAACTACGGTCAGGCGGTTGAAGCTTGTGAGCTGGCCCTGGCAATCGCCCCTGACAATATCCAAGCATTGTGGAGTAAAGGCTATGCCCTGGAACAGCAGGGACAACCCCAGGCCGCATTGGTTTTATATGACCAGACTTTGGACATCGACCCCAGTTACACCGAAGCGTGGAACAATCGAGGCGGCATTATGTTGCAACAGCAACGGTTCCAGGATGCGCTAACTGCCTACGATCGTGCCCTTGAACTGGATCCGAATTTTGCAGAAGCCTGGAGTAATCGGGGAGCAGCCCTGTGGGGACTGCGGCGGTTTGATGCTGCGATCGCATCCATCGAAAAAGCCATTGAACTACAGCCAGATTATCCAGAGGCCCAGGCATTACGAACCCAAATTCGTCAAAAACTAGGTCGTTGAAGCGGTCGAGCATTATTACCCAACACTTGATGAAACATTTCAATCTGTTGGGCCGATGCTTCGATGGGGTTCACCATCATTAGCCAGGTTACCCCTTCAGAACAGGGAGGTGTTGTCAGAGAACCGCTGTAGCGCACCAGTGTTCGCTCCGTTGGTAGCAGGTTGCCCGGATTCACCATGGCAGAAGCACTAATCTGTTCTCCCGATTGTTTAGGCAGATGCTGGCCTAGAACAGCGAGTTCCGGCTGTTCTAAGCCTGGCGTGATCCATACCCCCACAACGACTAACGCTTGAGTCTCGGCATGACGGTGCACCAGGTGCAATTCCATGGGATAGGGCGCGCCACCGTCAGTGTGTTCGCTGGGGGTGTGAAAGTGAAATTGACTCAGATTATAGACCTGATCATCAAGGGTGAGAGAGCAGCGGTCATTACCAGTTTCCTGAATGGTACGACCATTGTTGAGCAGGGAAATGGGCATGGGTCGATAGTCAAAACTGACTGTCTCTTCGGTCGCCGTAGTTTTGTCGATCTTGATGGGAGATTGCCGCTGACCGTCACCGCAGATGTGGTAATCACTAGATAGCGTAGACCAGTGGGCAGGCCCTTGATCACCGTCATAGCCCCAGAGAATACTTGCAAGACTGAGCTGAAGAAAGTCACGTCGCGTTAGCAGGGGGCCGAACATAAACTACTAAAGCCGCAATAGCCTTAATCTGGGCGGTGTACAGGAGATTGTAATCTAACAGAATTATCCCTAAAGACCCACAACAGTGCAAACCCAGTGATCACCCCATAGACAGCCCACCCTTTTCCATCAACAAGACCGATCAGCGAACTGGGTAAGGCCTGGCACACACTACGACAGAGTATGGCACTGACCGCTCCATTCAAGGCGGCTCCTAAACAACTTGCCAATAGCCAAACTCCCAGTATGCGCCAACGTTGACGCGCATGGTAACTCAGGATCATGCCCTGGGCGATGGCCATACCCCATATCCAAATTGACGGATTCATCAGCAGATTTTGCCAGAACTCTTCCCAGGCAATTGCCTCAGCTGTGGAAGACGTCACTATTGATGTTAGCGACACCAGCAGCATGCTGAGTAATATGCTGAGTAATGTACTGGCAATCCACCCTAAGGCACTAGCCACGGGCCACAGCGTCCAGCGTCCCCCTTGCAGATGCATCAATCTAAAGGTTAACCATTGCAACGAGCCAATGATGGCTCCTGACAAAAAAAGTGTTGCCATAAACTGGGCACCATTGTTTTCTAAGAAACCAATTAGAAATCCTCCGATTGCATTGGCAAAAATCCAGGCTAGGAATAATTGTGTTTTCTTTTTCGGTAATGTTCTTGTGGTCATGGGTGATTGCTCCTAATGTAGTGCGTCAAGTTCAAAATTTAGGTTAAGACGGTGAGTAGGGAGTAGAGGGTTGAGATTGTTCTTTGCTTGTAGTTTCTGAGTTCAAGAACGTTAAGACTTGATGATCAAATCCAGATGGATTCACCAAATTAGAAGGATCCATAGACTGTTCTAATATGACCAACTCACTGTTAGGTAGAGCATTAGCAATCTTTTGATTGATGCTAATAAATGATTCTCCCAGGTCTTTGCCAACAATAATCAGAGCAGGAACTGTGATAGTTTGTAACCTCTGCAAGACATCAATGCGATTAATGGCCTTTCTTGCTAATATCAGCTGTTGGAGATCTGCTTTTAAACTAACCTGGCCAAAATAGTCTTGGGCCATTCTGGCATAGCTAGCTCGATATGTTTGGCAGATGCTTTTTGCCAGGAGTTGTTTGCCCAATAGTTTGAACAGGTTAAACCCAATGATTTGAGAGAAGCCTAATAGTTTTTCTTGAGGTGTACGCAGTTCCCCAAATGAGTCAGCAACGATCAGCCTTGTCACCACGTTGGGGTAGTTAACAACAAATGATTGAGCAATGACCCCCCCCATACTCACGCCAATGATGGTACATGTTTCGATGGCAAGGTGGGCTAACAGCCAGTTGATTTGATTATGCCAGCTAGATAGCTGTGGAGTTGTTAACTTAGAGGATTGGCCATGGCCAAATAGATCTGGGATAAGCACATGAAATCCCTCATCTGCATAGGTTTGCATTTGTGGCTGCCACATCCCATGATCGGCACCAATCCCATGCAACAACAGCAGAGTCTCTGACGAACGATCGCCTAGTTCTAGATAATATGTTGTACTACTGTCTGGGTTTTGGACTATCACAATACTGCTTAATGATGAACGATTAATCTTCGCGACATTGCTGGGCTTGGGGATGACTTTAGGTATTAGACACCGTTTAGGATTGAGCTGCGGGCAGAGTCCTATGCAAAACCTGTTGTGACTCATGCATAAGTGGATGTTCGTTACTGCTAGCAACCGGTAAGGTTGGTAGAGTGAGGTACTTAACCATGGTGCTCGTGCATGGGGAGACTGAAAATATTAAGTGTCCTGCATGAAGAAAGTTAGGTCCATGTCAGAAGGTCATTGGTATGAATGACTTTTGTCATGGGAATTCGAAATAGAAGCTTTTAGGGTTGAAGGTATTGCCAATGATTAAGGAGCTGTTTATGGCTTTTTTGGGGTATATCGTTGTTGTCAGTCTGGCGTTACTGGGTAGCTATTTTCTATTGGCAAACGCTGTTGGTAAAGAAGCCGCCAATCGTAATATGGGCTACGCGCTGCCCTGGATTTTAGTGGGGGTTGCGATCGCATTCACCCCCTTCCTAATAACCATCGGCGGACAGTTGGTTTGGAGCTTTTTCTACATCAGCTATATCGTTAGCATTGGTGTGTGGCTATTTAGCTGGCCCGTGCGTAAACGTAAGGCTGGCAGCCTATTGCTTGACGCTGGCCGCACCTGGCACAATAAGATGCTGTTATGGATTGGCTTAGCAGAGGTTGTCGTTGCCCTTGTTATTACCTGGATTATGGTGACCTCTCCAGCTGGGATTTCAGATACTTCAAATGTGGTTGTATACATACCTCTTAAGATAGCCTTTTGGTGGACGTTGGCTATGTTAATTATCTCTCTTGGTCTGAACAAACTTGAACTAAGAGAAAATGGCCTGTGCTTTATGTATAATGCTATCCCCTGGCAGCGAATGAAGTCTTATTGCTGGGAGGTAACCCATCCTAATACGTTGACCATTCGAGTGCGACCTCGGGTAGTCTTTTTGCCTCACACCATGAGCATTAAGGTGCCTCAAGAACATCGCGATGCCATGGATCGAGTGCTCCAGACTCATATTCCCTTTTCTCCGCCAGATACGCTGGCACTTCCTTAAGACCTGATCGATACGTTTTTGGGGCTGGTAGCGTCTAATACCACGATATGTTTGAGGGCGAACTCATGATGCTTAGGCGAAATAAAATTTGGGTTCGGGGCCTGCTGATTGTCGCCTTGATTGGCCTTTTAATCGGCATGCTCCATCGGTTGACCATACCGGCTGCGTCGCAGCAACCAGATCTATTTGATACCGTGTGGGAAACCGTTAATGACAACTTTTATGATCCTGAGTTTAACGGTATTGATTGGGCAGCCACAGGGGAAGAGTATCGCCCTCAGGTGGCGGCGGCCTCGTCTCAGCAAGAAAAGGCGACTCTGATTAATGAAATGCTCGGTGCGCTGGACACATCCCATACCCATTTTTATACGCCGGATGAACCCGCCTATTATCAGTTATTGGGGATTTTCTATCCGCGGGTATCTGACTTCCAAACCCGCTTGGAAGAACGCTTTCCTGAAGGCAAGCTGGAGTATGCCGATATCGGTATTGTGACCCGTGAGAAAGCGGGTAAAACCTTTATCACGGGAATTTTTAAGGGTAGCCCTGCTGATCAGGCTGGGTTAAAGGTGGGCGACCAGATTCTCGGTGTGGACGGTGAGCCGTTTCATCCCATTCAGTCCTTTTTAGGGAAAGCGGAACAGCCCGTTAGCTTGCAGGTGCAGTCCTCGTTAAATGCGAGCAGCCAGAAAGAGATTACCATCACCCCCAAGCTGTATGACGGCATCACCATGTTCTTAGATATCATGGATGACAGTGTGGAGGTGATTGAAAAAGCGGGCAAAAAGATTGGCTATGTTCATATTTGGTCCTATGCGGGGGACCAGTATCAGGAAAAACTAGAACAGGAGCTGTTGTACGGTCGCCTCAGCAAGGCCGATGCGCTGGTGTTGGACCTGAGAGATGGTTGGGGGGGTGCCCCCCTGACGGCGTTGAATTTGTATACGGCCAGGGGACCTAGTCTGACCAGTATTGGTCGCGATCGCGCCCGTGTGACTCACCATAGCCAATGGAAAAAGCCGGTGGTCATGCTGGTCAATGGGGGCAGTCGAAGTGCAAAAGAGGTTTTGGCCTATGGCTTTCAGCAATATGATATCGGTCCGGTGGTGGGTACGACTACCGCTGGTGCTGTGACCGCCGGGCGAGCGTTTATTATGCCCGACGATAGTTTGCTATATGTGGCGGTGGCCGATGTCTATGTGGATGAAACCGTTCGTCTAGAAGGGGTGGGCGTCACGCCGGATGACGTGGTGCCCTTTCCCATTGAATATGCCCAGGGCAGTGATCCGCAGAAAGAACGTGCGATCGCAACTGCCATCACCGTACTGAATACACCTGTGTCACAGCGGTGAGAACCATAGCAGTGAGAATCATCACTGTCTGTCAGCAGCCGTAACCCTCGTGGGTGAGTCATGCACACACTTCCTTCAGCCCGACTAGTGTTTGTCGACAATTTGCGAGTCTTTTTAACCATGCTGGTGCTAGCCCATCATGCTGCCCAGCCCTATGGTCCGACCGGGGGAGCCTGGCCCATAGTTAATTCGGAACATGCTGCGATTTTAGGATCTTTTTTTGCAATCAATGCGGCATTTTTTATGGGCCTGTTCTTTTTTATTGCCGGATACTTAACCCCTGTAGCGTATGAACGTAAAGGAGCACGAAGATTTCTTTTGACCCGGTTTCAACGATTGGGGATACCTTTAATATTTTTTAGCTTGGTTGTTTTTCCGCCCGTGCTACATCACCTGACAGCACCGTCAGACTCTTTTTTGACCTTTATCCGCCAAACCTATATTCACCCCCTCAAGATAGAAGTGGCACACCTCTGGTTTTTGTTACACTTACTGGTATATGCCCTGGGCTACACCCTATGGCAGCAGGTAATGAGACGCAGAGCCACGGTGTCAGAGGCTATGGGGGCACCTTGGCCTGTGCCCAGCCATCAAACCATTCTCGCCTATCTGCTGAGCCTGACGATGCTAACAGCCATAGTGCGGATTGACTATCCGATTGATCGATGGGTGCAATTGTGCGGATTTTTACCCACAGAGATTGCCCATTTTCCCCAGTACGTCAGTCTCTTTGTATTAGGAGTTGTTGCCTATCGCTATAACTGGCTTAAACAAATGCCCAGAAGACAGGGCTTTATCTGGCTTGCCATAGGATTGGGGGCTGTCCTGCTGCGCTATGGCTATAGCCTCAGTCGCGGCAGGCTGCTGTTGCCTGCTCTAATTGCTGGCGGTGGTTTAGACTGGCGCTCTGTTGTTTGGAGTGCCTGGGAAGCCACAATTTGTGTTGGCCTATGCATTGGACTATTAGTTTTATTTCGTGAGAAGATTAATAGTCAGAACAAGTTTTTACAGATGCTTGCTGACAATGCCTATGCGGTTTATCTCATCCATCTGTTACTGATTATCTGTCTGCAAGTGGTGATGGTTGCTTTACCCATCGGCCCCCTAGCTAAATTTGGTCTGGTCACCCTGATCGGTATTCCCCTGTGTTTTTTCGTTAGCGCTACCCTGCGCAGGTTTTCGTTCGCTAGACTTGTATTTCCCTAATTATTAGTTTGGAGCTAGATTTTCCACCATGACCCCTAATGAAAAACCCTCAGAGCCTCGTACTCTAACTGATTTTGCCTATCAGTTTTTATTAGGAGCTTTACTGGGATTCGTTGTGTCCCTATTGCCGTTGGCAGTCGTTAGGCCCGCTCTAACCACTGGGAACATTACAGCAGTCGTCATCATTGTGGCGTTGTGTGGCACGTTGTCGGCCCTATTTGGCAAACGATTTTTGAAGCCTATGATGAATTTTTTAGAATCCCTACCTCCCATCGCCTAAGTAAGCTTAACTAAAGTATGCTCCCCGTAGGGTAAGAATTAAAGGCTAGGCTAGCTAACTTTCAGCAACTCAATCTTAAAATAGTTGGAGCCTTACAGATGCATGGACAACGCATTGACCATGGGTTAATCGTCAGTTTGAATGTGTTGCTGTTATTTACAGTGGGCTTTGCTTTGGTAGCGTATCAGGTATCTCCTCTACGCGATCCTAGCTTTGTACCTCAGGTGACTAATGCTGGTGCCAGAGTTAGCTGGCTGAATCCTGAGCGATATTGGATCACAACAATAAGGATTTTAGCCATTGCCCTGGCCACTAATATATCGTTATTAACCTGGTCTCACTGGCGTGGCCATCGAAGTGGCCTGAGTTGGATAAATCGCAACCCACTTTCTGTCTTTCTCAAGGCTGTGGGTCTCTGTGGAGTATGGCTTGTAGTCTTTTCTGTTTCTTGGTATAGCGCTTTATTTTTTCTCCTATGGCAGTACATCCTCGATTGATTGGCCAATAACAATGACAAAAGTCATGTAAATATATGACCATGGACTCTGGGTGGTCCTTATTTGATTCGCTAGGGTATGAGCATTCTGCACAAAAGTCCCCTTCAGGAGTCAGAACCATGGCTAAGGAACATGCAAATGTAACTCTTTTAAAACGCTTAGACGAGTATTTAGACAATAGCAACATTGCTGGTGCATCAGGTCTGTTCTCAAAAGAATTTGTCTGGCATTTTTTCAATTCTCAGCTGCCTGACATGCAGGGTGATTATCTTGGGGTAGAGGGGTTGCAAGCCTTCTTTGAAAAGCTGGCTGTGATGACGGGGGGAACGTTTCACGTGGAGCCCGTTGCCATTATTCCCATTGGCGATGAGTTAGTGGTGACCCATGTGCAAGACACCATGACTCTGGACGGTCAGTCCATCAAGCTAGATGCCGTTGTTGTCTGGCGAATTGTCAATGGCTATATTGCGGAAGCGTGGGATATTCCAGCGATCCATACGATTCATGCACCCGAGCCACCTATAGCGACTGCGGCATAAATTGTCGAAAGCATAATCAATGCTTCCGGGGCGCACCAATGTGCGCCCCGACGATACGCCTATAATAAGTTGAGCATGGCCAGGCAACGTCGTGTGACTTCTGCCCTCAGGCTGGGATCTACCCCATCAAGCATATCGATATTGGTGGCAAAGAAATATACGTTGTTATTTTGCTCCACATAGCCGACATACCAGCCGAGTTCTTCCGCCAGGGCCCAGCCTGTTTTGGCACGCATGGTATAGTCTGGCGTTTGCTCAACAATCATAATGTCTTTGACCATGGCCACTGTTCTTTCTGAGAATGGCAGGTCGTTGTTGTACAGACGACGCAAAAACTGAATCTGTTGTTGAGGTGTGATCCGGATATCGCCCGTGAGCCAAAACGTGTCAATCTCTTCTGCACTGCCGATGGTTTGATTGCCATAGTTAGCGTCGGTCACCCACTGTTGCATGCGTTCATGGCCAACCCGGCGGGCGAGCACCTGATAAAACCATACGGCTGATATCTGAAACGCTGTTCTTAAGTTCAGGTCACGGTTCCATGTGGAATAGCTTCTTTCTATTCCATCCCAGGTGAGAATTGCCAGATCGTTGGCGATAACACCAGTCTCTAATGAAATCAGAGAATTGAGAATTTTGAAGGTGGAGGCTGGTAAGAAAGGGGTGGTGTTGCGATCTCGATTATACTCAAACGCCACCTCCTGATTTTGACTATAAATAATAATTGACCCTTCTATGTCCAGGTCCTCGAAATGTTGTTGAAAGTCAGGTTGCACAAATTCGCGCCGAGCCTGGGCAATGGTCGATGTTGGTGGGGAAGGTGTGGCCGCAAATGATGGGAGGGCTATCAGGCAACTACCTAGGGTTAAACAGCCGAGCCAATGAGAAATGTGAGAAATATGCTTCATAAATGTGTCTAGCCTTAAAAGGGGCTGTTGCATACTAGACCATTTACCGGAACGCCTCCATGACAAAGGTCATTTAACTTAACCGGAAACATACCTCAGCCGTTCTACATGTAACATGGCCTGGGTTGTAGCTTTGACATCGGTTATGTTAGGGAAAACTTAGCGCTATTAGTGCATTGTCCCTGGAAAAGTCTAGACTCTATGGCTCGTTACGCATTGGTTATTGGCATTTCTGAGTATAAAAGTAAACATCTGGCAAACTTGAGTAAACCAGCTGAAGATGCTGCATCGATTGCCACAATACTACAGAAATACGGGCAATGCGACAAAGAGCCGACCGTCTTAAAGGGAAACGTCACCACGCAGCAGTTGGGGAAAGCACTGCGCACTTTTTTAACCCAACAGGCTGCTAACAGTGAAGCCATCATTTATTTTACAGGCCACGGCATTAGTGTGGTCGACACCTTAGGTAATACCGAAGGCTGTTTAACCACCTCCGATTGCGACGTCACCGTCGATAGTGATGGCCAGGTCACTGATCAGAAGAAAGCGATTTCTTTCGATAGCCTCAATAAACTGATCCAAGCAGCCAATCTGAGTAATTTGGTAATGCTGATCGACGCCTGCCACAGTGGCGATTTTATTGAGCGTACTCTGGTAAAGCAAAGCTTTTCTACATTTGGAGCCAAGCAAGACCATTATTTAATTACGGCTTGTCGAGGCTTTGAGGCGGCATTGGCAAAAAAGAATGATGACCACAGTCTGTTTACAGGAGCCATCCTCAAGGCGTTGGTTCCAGAAAATGCAGATGTTAATGGCAAAATCAGTAGCGACCGTTTATTTGATGAGGTGCGGCAAACGCTCAAAGGTGGTCGTCAAGAACCTGTGCGGTTTGGGACAGGACGATCTCTATCCATTGTGCAGTTTCCGCCAGACATGTTGCCGGATAGGGTGCCATCATCAAAACCGCAACCGGCTGTCAGGCAATCTAATTTGCCTAGGATGCCATTGCAAATGCCCCCGTTACCGGATCACTTTGTTGAACGTTCGGAGCATCAAAAAGAGGTAAAACAACAGCTGTTGTGCGAGGAGACTAAGGTTGGCACATTAGTTGTTAGTGCTATCTATGGTCTGGGGGGCATTGGCAAGTCAGTGTTAGCCTCAAAGTTAGCCCATGATGAAGAGATTCAGTGTCGGTTTTCAGATGGTATTTTATGGGCAACGCTGGGTCAAAATCCAGATATCTTGCCCTTGCTAAGCGGCTGGATTCAGGCTTTGGGGGACCATGACTATAAACCGACTGCGATTGAATCCGCATCCAATCATTTACGCACACTGCTGTATGACAAGCATATTTTGCTCGTGGTGGATGACGTTTGGAACCCTGCGCATTTAGATCCGTTTCGGGTGGGGGGTGGTGGCTGTTGTGTTTTAGTGACCACGCGGGAGGCCAGAATCTCAGATGCCCAGCGATATGACCTGGATGTGATGAGCGCGAATCAGGCTCTGGAGCTAATGACCCAGAAGCTATCGGGGACTTTGAGCGATGCGCATCGGCAGCAGGCATTTGCCTTTGCTGAGCGGGTGGGATATTTACCCCTGGCGTTAGAGTTAGCCGCGTCTCAAATTGAAGAAGGGGTGACTTGGTCAGAGTTATTAGAAGACTTACAGGATGAAGTTGCTCGCTTAGAGACGTTGGATATCTATGGTCAAGCAGAGATACCCGATGATGCGAAGCGAAAGAAGTATAGTCTGTTGGCTTGTTTTAATCTGAGTTTGAAACAACTCTCGCCAGAGCAGCTGAAACAGTTTGCCTGGTTAGGGGTGGTGCCAGAGGATGTGAATCTCACCCAGGAGATGGCAGAAACGCTTTGGCAGGTAACTTCGCGGCAGGCTAGAGCTATCTTACGCACGTTTCGGAGCAAAGCGTTGGTGTTACAGGGCGCACAGCTAGCCGATGATAAGCCCAGTTATCGGATGCATGACCTGATGCATGATTTGGCACAGCGGTTGTTGAGGAGTTCGCAAGAGCCGGAACGCGACGGAGAATTGCCAGGATTGGGATTAACAAAATCTGAGGCCCATGGGAAATTGCTGGAACAGTATCGAGAGAAAGCGGAGAATGGTGAGTGGTATACGCTAAAAGATGATGGCTACATTTATGCCCATCTCACCTGGCATATGGAGCAGGCGGAACAAACCGAAGAGATTCATACGCTGTTGCAGGTAAGCAATAAAGAAGGACGTAATGGTTGGTATGAAGCCTGTGATGAAATTGGTAAACCAGCAGGCTTTGTGAATGATTTAGGGCGGGCATGGCAGCTAGCAGTGGAGGCTTATAAGAAATCTCCTGGTAACTCTGTTACCTTGCTGTATCGCTATGCATTAATTCGTGGATCGCTGAATAGTTTGGCGAGCAATGTGCCAGCCGAGATGGTGAGGGGATTGGTGAAACACGGATTTTGGCAGGCGGCTCAGGGGTTGGCCTATGCACAGCAGGCCCAGGACCCATGGCATAGGGCAGCATGTATTTCGGCAATTGTGCCGTATATGCCCAAGGCTCTACTGCCCGAGGTGTTGAAAACTGTCGGACAAATCAACGATGCTGCTTATCGTTCTTATGCTTTAAGTAAGCTGGCGGAACAGTTTTCGAGTGTTTGGCCTGCTGTGCTTGCAACTATTCAACAAATTCAAGACCGCTATGGAAGTCATCGAGACCAAACCGAGGGTTTCTCTTATAAAGGCTTGGCACTGAGCCGAATTGTTGCTCAGTTACCCTCCATCTATTTTTCTGAGGTCATCGATATTACCCATCAAATTAGCGATCCTTCTGACCGTGTAATGGTGTGGACTGAACTTGCCCAGCGGCAAGTAATACCCTGGTCAACCGTATTGGAAACAACCCGACAAATAAAAGCTGAATATCATTGCTCGCGTGCCCTGATTGAGATGGCCCAGCATCTGCCGGAAGGCTTCTGGCCAGAAGCGCTGGAGATTACGCGACAGATCAAAGCTGAATATCAGCGCTCGAATGCTCTGAGTGCGATGGCCCAACATCTACCGGAACTCTGCCCGGAGGCCCTGGAGATTACGCGACAGATCAAAGCTGAATCATCGCGATCGCGTGCTCTGATTGAGATGGCCCAGCATCTGCCGGACGTATTCTGGTCAGAAGCGCTGGAGATTACGCGACAGATCAAAGCTGAATCATCGCGATCGCGTGCTCTGATTGAGATGGCCCAGCATCTGCCGGACGTATTCTGGTCAGAAGCGCTGGAGATTACGCGACAGATCAAAGCTGAATCATCGCGATCGCGTGCTCTGATTGAGATGGCCCAGCATCTGCCGGACCTTTGGCCGGAGGCCCTGGAGATTACGCGACAAATAGAAAATGAATATTTGTGCTCGAGTGCCTTGATTGAGATGGCCCAGCATCTGCCGGACCTTTGGCCGGAGGCCCTGGAGATTACGCGACAAATAGAAAATGAATATTTGTGCTCGAGTGCCTTGATTGAGATGGCCCAGCATCTGCCGGACCTTTGGCCAGAAGCCCTGGAGATTACGCGACAGATCAAAGATGAATCATCGCGATCGCGTACTTTGATTGAGATGGCCCAATATCTGCCAGAGCTCTGGCCAGAAGCCCTGGAGATTACGCGACAGATCAAAGATGAATCATCGCGATCGCGTACTCTGAGTGCAATGGCCCAGTATCTGCCGGACGTATTCTGGTCAGAAGCCCTGGCGATTACGCGACAGATCAAAGATGAATCATCGCGATCGCGTGCTCTGAGTGCGATAGCCCAGTATCTGCCGGAACTCTGGCCGGAAGCCCTGGAGATTACGCGACAGGTTAAAAATGAATATCAGCGCTCGAATGCCTTGATTGAGATGGCCCAGCATCTGCCGGACGTATTCTGGTCAGAAGCCCTGGAGATTACGCGACAGATCAAAGCTGAATCATCGCGCTCGAATGCCTTGATTGAGATGGCCCAGCATCTGCCGGACGTATTCTGGTCAGAAGCCCTGGAGATTACGCGACAGATCAAAGATGAATCATCGCGCTCGCGTGCCCTGAGTGCAATGGCCCAGCATCTGCCCGAACTTTGGCCGGAGGCCCTGGAGATTACGCGACAGATCAAAGCTGAATCATCGTGCTCGAGTACCCTGCGTGCGATGGCCCAGCATCTGCCGGACGTATTCTGGTCAGAAGCGCTGGAGATTACTCAACAGATCAAAGATGAATCATCGCGCTCGCGTGCCCTGATTGAGATGGCCCAGCATCTGCCGGAACTCTGGCCGGAAGCATTGGAGATTACTCAACAGATCAAAGATGAATATTTGTGCTCGAGTGCCCTGAGTGCGATGGCCCAGCATCTGCCGGACGTATTCTGGCCAGAAGCCCTGGAGATTACACGACAGATCAAAGATGAATCATCGTGCTCGCGTGCCCTGCGTGGGATGGCTCAGCACCTGCCTGAAAACCTCTGGCCCAAAGCCCTCGAGATCGTCTGGACCATCAAAGATAAATACTATTGTTCTATTGCTTTACAGGCGTTTTTGCCCAACTTAGAACAGCTATCCATTCCTTTTACCGATTGGGTTAATGTCCTAAATATTTTGGCCTATCAAAATCGTGAAGATCTCTTTGACGCATTGCCAAAGAGCAAACCCACAATTATTCGCCTCGGCAACGAGCAAGCATTTTTTGACATTTTGCAAGCCATCCGCGACGTTTGCCAACAATGGCCCTGAACCCCACAGTGTCACACAGAACCCTTCTATAGCTATTTAACCGCTTAGACGCTTGCGCTGAAATAATCACCCCATTACCCCATCACTCATCCACCCATCCACAGTCCCAACCTGGGTCTTTTTTTTTGCAGTCCCCTTATCCAAACAAAATCGGCTGATTTTCTTCCCGCGCCTGATCGCCAGAATAGGGATAATCTAATGCCATATTCCCTTCTGGACTGCGTAGTCGGATGGTGCCAGCCTTATTGCGTAATACACCCTGGTTTGTCGGGACAATAAACTTAAACACATCCCCCGGTGCCACCTCAATATCCGCCAGCTCAAAGCGGGTGCCATTAGGGGCTATGACTTGCCAACCCAGTAACGAAGCCGTCTGTTGAGATGCATTAATAATCTGAATAAATTCTCTGCCACCTTCTGGATTCTGGGGATTGACCATAGCAGCAACAACCCTGAAAGGACTAGACTCTGTGTTGCCAGGTGGTTGATCTTTATCCTTATCTTTGTCCTTGTCTTTGTCTTTGCCATCATCAATATCAATCACATCGGCGCGGCGAAACCGAGGGAAAAAGGTGCGGATGGCATTACGGTTATTGTCCAGACGGTGCAAGTCAAGCTGATACTCAGCACCATTGATCCGAGTGATTTTATTACTCTGGGTACGACACCTGACCAAGCCTAGGGCAATTAACCCCTCAGGGCTACAGCCAACAAAAAAGCCGCCAATGGGCTTATGCAAAGGCTTAGTATTGTGACTGCCATCACCTAGTGGAGCATGCCACGTTAACTCTAAGGTAACAACCTCAGGAACCAGCACTCCCTTTTCAGGTTCCTTGGCTTTTTCATATCGAGTACCCAAATACTGGATTCTATCTTGACCATCATTGCCAGGTATAACGCTCTGGCCAGCATCATCTAAATGGTACTTATACCAAAAATGATACCCGCCAGCTTTACTCGCTTTACTGGATTGTTCCCCCACAAAAACATGCTCAAAGCCTGATGCATCTTGTTGATCACCCGAGGTGCCCATGTCAAACCAGGTCTCTTTGATCATTGCTGCCATCAAGCTTTGAGAAATGGTTAAATCCAGAGAAGATTCTAAAAACTGTTGCGCCTTTTTAATCGGTGGCGTTGGCAGAATCGCATCAATAAAGTCCAGTTCTTCCTGGGTTTCGGCTGGGCTAACCTGTTCACGGACGGCGCGCTCAAGGGCATAGTTATCAAAAATTCGCTCACACAGCTGATAGGTTTCCAACTTATCGGCAGGGATAACCACTTCCTTGAGCACCCGGTGCTCAGCATCAACCTCAGTGGCGCGTTCATCCACAACTACATACCCCTGAGTTTCATCCCTGGCTTCACCAGGTCTGAGGGCAGGCACCCCATTTCCACCCTGGTCCGCATCCCAGATTTCTTGAAAAATATTGTCTGACATGGTTATTCCTGCCTCATCTAGCGGGTGTTGTCATGGAGTGATTAATAATTTCAGTATGAAATTAGCTATAAAGCTTCGTCATGCCCCTGACGGGTACTTTTCATTACCCATGCGCAATTTTCTGAGAAATCGTCATTAGAGGGAGATCTGGATTGGCCGGTCTTAAAAAGGCTCGCTACTATTGAGCCAAAGCGATTAAACCGCTAGGGTGTATAGGGCACACCGGCTTACGATAAAGCAAACCTAGAATGCGATACCTGATCACCAGCGCACTTCCCTATATCAATGGAATTAAGCACTTGGGCAACCTGGTGGGATCGATGCTGCCCGCCGATGTGTATGCTCGATTTCTACGTCAAGAAGGTGAAGACGTCCTATATATATGTGCCACCGATGAACATGGCACCCCAGCCGAAATTGCCGCCCTGGAAGCAGAGCTAGACGTAGCCGAATTTTGCACCCGCCAGTACGAAAAGCAAAAAGACATCTACGAACGCTTTGGCCTATCTTTTGACTACTTTGGCCGTACCTCCGCCCCAGAGAATCATGAGCTCACCCAGCACTTCTATCGTCAGCTGGCCGAACACGGCTTTATTGAAGAACGGGAAATCAGCCAGATTTACTCCCTAGACGACGAACGCTTTCTACCCGATCGCTATGTTACCGGTACCTGCCCCCACTGCGGCTATGATAAAGCCCGAGGCGATCAGTGCGAAAACTGCACCAAGGTGCTGACGCCGACTGAACTGATTGACCCCCGCTCCACCATTTCTGGTAGCACTAACCTGGAAGTCCGCAGCTCTAAGCATCTATTTTTGCTGCTCGATAAACTTAGTGACGAAGTGCGTGCCTGGGTCGAAAAGCAAGAACAGTGGCCGACGCTAACTAAATCTATTGCCCTCAAGTGGCTTAATGAAGGTCTACAGAGTCGAGGCATCACCCGCGACCTCAGCTGGGGTGTGCCCGTACCCGCTGACGGCTTTGAAGGCAAAGTCTTTTATGTGTGGTTTGATGCCCCCATCGGCTACGTGTCGGCCACAAAAGCCTGGGGTAATGCCACTGGCAACGATTGGGAAAGCTGGTGGAAGGGTGGCGATGATATCCACTACACCCAGTTTATGGCTAAGGACAACCTGCCGTTCCACACCATTATGTGGCCCGCAACTATCCTTGGTAGCCGTGAGCCTTGGAAGCTGGCGGACTATATCAAAGGCTTTAACTGGCTCAATTATTATGGTGGCAAATTTTCCACCAGTTCGAAGCGTGGTGTCTTTTTAGACCAGGCCCTGGAGATTGCCCCGGCTGATTACTGGCGCTATATGCTGATGGCCAGTGCCCCCGAGTCGTCTGATTCTGCGTTTACTTGGGAGCAGTTTCAGAATCGTGTCAATAAAGAACTGGCGGATAACCTGGGCAACTTTGTCAACCGCATTCTCAAGTTCACGGCGTCTCGATTTAGTAAAGAATTGCCTGAGGGTGGCACCCCTGGCGAAGCGGAAGCTGAGCTGCAAAAGACCTGTGGTGAGCTGGTGGAAAAACTGCGGGGCCATCTGCGTAAGCAAGAATTCCGCCGTGCTACTGAAACCTTAAATGCCCTATGGACAGCGGGCAATCAGTATATTGATGTGCGTGCCCCCTGGGCGCTGTTTAAGACCGATAAAGCAGACGCTGCTGTGGTGATTCGCACCTGTATTAATTTGATTCGGCTGTATGCGATCGCAAGTGCCCCCTTTATTCCCCACACCGCCGAGGCCCTGTACGATGCCCTCCAGCTCACCGAAGACGAGCGCCATAGCACCATGGCCGATGCGGTGGACCTGACCATTCTGGCCGCTGGCCGTCCATTTGATGTGCCTGCACCTCTGTTTCAAAAGCTCGATGATGATCGCGTAGCTGAGCTTAAGGCCCAATACGGTGGAGAGTAGGGACAAGGCCCCACACCATCCATCCCCGCCTGGGAGAGCAGACCCCTCCGCCTACGGCACCTCCCCTTGGTAATGGGAGGATATCCTTAAAAATTCTTTTCCTTAAAAGACCAGATTAACCATGACAAGCACCCGCTTTTTAACCAAAACCCTAATCGCCCCTGGCTTGCTTTCAGCGACACTGCTTGGCTGCGGCACCATCACCGTTCAACAAAACGAATACGGCGATCCGGTTGCCACGGCTGATGTCCCCTATGTCGCTGTTACCCAAATTGTGGAACACCCGGCCCTTGATGCGGTGCGGGATGGTCTGCAGGACAAACTCAAAGAAGAAGGCTACGACGAAGCTGATAGTTCTCTTAAGTGGGCGTGGGAAAGTGCCCAGGGTCAGGCATCTAATGCAGCCCAGATTGCCCAGAAATTTGTAGGCGATAGTCCCAATGTGATTGTGGCCATTGCCACCCCCTCAGCCCAGGCGGTTGTGGGTAACACCGATACTATTCCCGTGGTCTTTTCAGCCGTAACCGATCCCGTCGCAGCAGAATTGGTGCCCAGTCTAGAAGCATCCGGTGGTACGGTAACTGGCGTCAGCGACTTGTCCCCGGTTGATGAACATCTAGCACTGATTGCCGATATGGTGCCCGGTGCAAAAAGCGTAGGTGTGATTTATAACGCGGGAGAATCCAACTCTGTCAGCCTGGTGAATGTGCTAAACACAGAAGCAGATGAGCAGGGGTTCACGGTTGAAGCAGCAACGGTATCGAGCTCTGCCGATGTGGCGACCGCAGCAGAAAGCCTGGTGGGTAAGGTGGATGCGATTTATATTCCCACTGACAATACGGTGGTGTCGGCGTTGGAATCGGTGATTCAGGTGGGCAATGACAACCAGCTGCCCGTATTTGCTGGGGATACGGATTCGGTGGAGCGGGGAGCGATCGCAACTGCCAGCTTTGACTACTACGAAGTTGGTCGCCAAACCGGTGATATGGTTGCCCGCATTCTGGGGGGCGAGAGTCCTGGCGATATCCCTGTCGAGCTGGCCAACACCATAGATTTAGCCATAAATCTAGCCGCTGCAGAAGCCATGGGTGTCACCGTCTCTGACGCCATCAAAGACAGCGCCAACCAGGTATTTGAATAACGCATTGTGCCGGGGTACACCATGGTGTACCCCGGCACAATGGCCCTACACGCTCCGTATATCCTTCAAAATTCCCAACAAAAATAGGGCTAATCAACAGTTCAGACCTGGCCTTTTCTGTACCGACAGCAATGGCCATTGATAGATTGCGTTCCAGGGTCTGATTCCGGTAATCACTGGGCTGTACCGGCGGAAATCCTCGCAAACATGAACCCGTCTCAACTAACTTGATCGCAAAGTCAGTTTTTACTTTACGTAGTGTAAAGTCACTGCAGGCCATGGGACTACGACATCCTCCGATAATCTAGTCTATCCTAGGGGCGCAAAATGTTGCGCTCCAGCCCATCTACGTTATACCGATTGTTTTTCCATGTCCCTTGTCGCATTCCTTGGAGCTATCGAAACGGGTTTACTCTATGGCTTTCTCAGCCTGGGCGTATACCTCTCCTTTCGGGTGCTTAAGTTTCCAGACCTGACGGTGGACGGTAGTTTTCCCCTGGGAGCTGCCGTAGTGGCCACCCTGATTACCCAGGGAGTAAACCCGTGGGTCGCGACAGCAGTGGCCATGGTGGCTGGGGCTTTGGCTGGTTTATGCACCGCTATTCTGAGCGTACGGTTCAACATCCTTAATCTCCTGGCCAGTATTCTCACCATGATTGCGCTGTATTCCATTAATCTGCGCGTTATGGGGCGACCCAATGTGCCCTTGCTAAACCAGCCCACACTGTTTGATGGGCTGGAAACAGTGCTACCCATCTGGGCAATTTTGCTCATTGGTTTAGGGTTAACCAAATTGGCCATCGACTTTTTCTTGACCTCAGATATTGGCCTGGCAATGCGGGCCACTGGCATGAACCCGATTATGGCCAATGCCCAGGGAATTTATACCAACCGGCTGATCTTATTGGGAATGGCCATGAGTAATGCGTTAGCGGCCCTGTCCGGTGCCCTGTTTGCCCAGGTGAATGGCTTTGCGGATGTAGCCCTGGGCGTGGGTACGGTTGTGGTCGGCCTGGCCACAGTAATTTTAGGTGAGGCAATTTTCCCTAGTCGTACCGTACGCTGGGCAACGCTGGCGGTTATCTTAGGCTGTCTGATTTATCGCCTGGTGATTGCCATGGCGCTCAATGCAGATTTCCTCGGTTTACGAGCCCAGGACCTTAACCTGGTGACGGCCATCATTGTCGTGTTGGCCCTGGTATTGCCTCAGGCCAATCTGTTAGCCAGGTTTAAGCGCTAGATTTTCTAGTGAGCCACCCCCTTCCCCCTGCCCTCTTCTCCCCTGCCCTCTTCCCTCTTCCCTCTTCCCCCTGCCCCATGATTTCCCTGAACGATATCCACGTCACCTTTAACCCTGGTACTCCCCTGGCGAAACCGGCACTGTTGGGGATTAACTTGGATATTGCCGCTGGGGAATTTATTACGGTTATTGGCAGTAATGGAGCGGGGAAATCCACCCTGCTAAATATTATTAGTGGCGACATTAGCTGTGATCGCGGACGCATTGCCGTGGGTACCGACGACGTGACAGCTTGGTCCACAGCGCGTCGAGCCACACTAGTATCACGGGTATTCCAGAATCCCCTGGCTGGCTCCTGTGCTGAGCTAACCATCGAAGAGAATCTAGTATTGGCCTTTCGGCGGGGAAAGCTGCGGGGCATGCGACCGGCGCTAAACAATCGTCTGCGAGACCAGTTTCGGGCGCGGCTGGCGAGTTTAGACCTGGGATTGGAAAATCGACTTTGCGATCGCATCGGCCTCCTCTCTGGCGGCCAACGTCAAGCCCTGAGTTTGGTCATGGCCACCCTGGCTCCAGCCACTATCCTGTTGCTGGATGAACACACCGCCGCCCTCGATCCCAAAACAGCCCACTTCATCATGAAGCTGACCGAGCAACTGGTCACTGAACATAACCTCACCACTCTGATGGTGACCCATAGCATGCGCCAGGCCCTGACCGTAGGCAATCGTCTGCTGATGTTGCACGAAGGCCGCGTTGTCTATGATGCCAGTGCCTCTGAGAAAGCCCACCTATCAGTTAACGACTTGCTAAACCGCTTTGCCAGTGATGGCCTCAGCGACGATAGCCTATTGCTAAGCTAAAGCATTAACAGCTATTGCCTTCACCCACTCACCCATCCACCCATCCACATTTAATAGTGAGCAAACTTACACCACAGAGTACTCATTCCTGAAAAACACCTGATCCCAGGAGACACAAACCGTGGGCATTAACCCTACTCTTGCGGAGGCTCCATATTTCAAGACCAGCTAACCTTGACCTTATCTATATCAATTATTCAAAACTAAAAATTCAAACCTCATTGAAACAGTCGACAGAACACCCATAAGCTAAAACGCCCTTAACACACATTGCTGACTAATTTCCTGATAGGTTGGCTCAAAATCATCTGACGGATGTCTATAGGGCTGATGCGCTGCCTCAAATTCCATTGAAATTCCTTAGAAAATGATCAATGACTTAATGCCGCTTTTGTCACGATTGATGCAGCCTAGCCCATATAGATCAATTATCTTAGGATTCACCAAAGCAAGACTTGACAGCCAAGAGTCGAAATTACAACAAAGGAATAAAAAAATATTTCTAATAAAAGTTACATTACTTAAATTATGCTAACCTAGGCTTACTACAAAGCAGCATCACTACTTCAGTTGAACAGCACGTATGGTTTTACCCCTAATGTAACAATCTAAGTTGTTATCACTGTAGTCTATGTAGTTTTATCTATATCTGTAAGCGTTTTTATCGCTGCGAAACATCCTGCGGATCGATACGACTGATGTTTCAAAAGTTTTCAGATATTTTCGTTACCCATACGTCTTTGTTTGCGTCGCATTTGTGAATTATGTCTGCCATTGCTCTTGTTAAAAGGGCACTTTGATTTCTCTCTGTAGTCCGTGACTTCTCGTATTTATGAAAGCTGCTCAAACATCCAGCGATTTAGTTCGCACATATCTTAAGGAAATTGGGCGAGTGCCACTGTTAACCCATGAGCAAGAAGTTGTTTATGGAAAACAGGTTCAGCGCTTTGTTGCTCTGCAGGCCTACAGGACTGAGCTTGAGGCAAGCTTGGAGCGTGAGCCCAGCAAGTTGGAATGGGCTGAGGCTGCCGGTATATCAGTGGATGAGCTGACTCAGTCCATTGATGCTGGTGACCTTGCGAAGCGCCGTATGGTGGAAGCAAATCTCCGCTTAGTGGTGTCCGTTGCTAAAAAGTATATCAAGCGCAATGTGGACCTACTGGATTTAATTCAGGAAGGCACCATTGGTATGCAGCGCGGTGTGGAAAAATTTGACCCGCTCAAGGGATACCGTTTTTCTACCTATGCCTATTGGTGGATTCGTCAGGCCATTACCCGTGCAATTGCTGAGAAAAGCCGCACAATTCGCTTACCAATTCACATTACTGAGAAGCTAAATAAGATTAAAAAAGCCCAGCGTCAGCTGTCTCAGAAGCTAGGTCGGGCGGCTACGGTGGCTGAGCTAGCTGAAGAAGTTAAGCTGACACCAAAGCAGGTCAGGGATTATTTAGAAAAGTCTCGTTCTCCGCTATCGCTGGATTTGCGCATTGGCGATAATCAAGATACTAATCTTGGTGATTTGCTTGAAGACCCTGGTCAGTCTCCTGAGGACTATGCGACTCAGTCGTTATTGCGTAAAGATCTAGATCGCCTAATGGCAGAATTAACCCCTCAGCAACAGCGTGTTCTGAATCTGCGCTTTGGCTTGGATGATGGTAAGAATATGACGTTGGCCAAGATTGGTGAGATGTTGAGCATTAGCCGCGAGCGCGTACGTCAAATTGAGCGGGAAGCGCTGACGCGTTTGCGGAAGCGTCAGGCTGATATGCGTGAGTATTTGGCTAGCTAAAGTGGAGACGTTGCACGCAACGTCTGTACATCAAGGATTTATCGGAGGATGCGCCAACAACGCATCCTTTGTTTTTGCTCAGGATGGAGATGAGAATGGGTAAAGTGGCAACGTTGTTTCAAGCGGTAAATATCAAATGGTGAAACTTGTTCCCAATGGTCCTGACATTGCCCCCTTAGGAGTGGGCACCTGGTCCTGGGGAGATTCTTTATTTTGGCAGTATGGCAAAGACTATGGTGCCAGTGATGTGCAGCAAGCATTTGATGCATCCCTGGCCGCAGGAGTGAGCTTCTTTGATACGGCGGAAGTGTATGGCTTGGGTAAGTCAGAGGAGCTGTTGGGCCAGTTTATCCAGGGGACAGCGACTCCCGTGGTTGTAGCAACCAAGTACTTTCCATTGCCCTGGCGGTTTAATGCTCAGGCGGTGGCCGATGCGTTGACGGCTAGTTTGAAGCGACTACAACTGCCCATGGTGGCTCTCTATCAAGTCCATTGGCCCTTTGATTTTTTGATGGGTCAAAAAACTCTTATGAATGCTCTGGCGGACGAAGTTAAACAAGGACGCATTCAGTCCATTGGGGTGAGTAATTATTCTGCCAGCCAGATGCATCAGGCCCATAGTTATCTAGCCGAGCGCGGCATTCCTCTGGCCGTGAACCAGGTGCAATATTCTCTTTTGCACCGCAAGATTGAGTCCAATGGTGTGCTTAGTGCGGCCAAGGAACTCGGCATGACAATTTTGGCCTACAGTCCTTTAGCCCAGGGGCTGGTGACTGGCAAGTATACCGTGGAGACCTATCAGCCACCCACTGGAGCACGGCGAATTGACCCACGATTTAATCAGAACGGTTTGCGTAAAATTGAGCCGGTGATTTCTGTTTTGAAGGAAGTGGGTCAGTGCCATGATAAAACCCCTGCCCAGGTTGCTCTTAATTGGCTCATGGGCCAGGGGGATGTGGTGCCAATTCCAGGGGCCAAGAATGCTCAACAGGCAGAACAAAATGCTGGGGCATTGGGGTGGTCGATGATGCCAGAAGAGCAGGAAAAGATTAGGGCGGTGACTACACCCTGGTTGTAGCGTTTTGCGTTACTTACTGCCTGATGGGCAATGTAATCGTAAATGTCGTTCCCTGGCCCGTTTCAGTGTTGTAGGTGATCGTACCGCCATGGGTTTCGGTAATAATTTGATAGCTGATGGAGAGACCCAGACCCGTGCCTTTGCCCACTGGCTTAGTGGTGAAGAAGGGATTGAACAGGTGTTCGATGGCATTTTTGCGGATGCCTGGGCCGTTATCGGTGATTGCGATCGCAACCGCTGGATGCTTCAACTGCCCCAGTAATTGGGTCTGAATCCGAATGATGCTCGGCTCATTTTCCATCTGTTGCCAGGTGCGTGTTTGATCCAGTTCTTCCAGGGCGTCTACCGCATTGCTCAACAGGTTCATAAACACCTGGTTGAGCTGCCCGGCATAGCATTCGATCTGCGGCAAATCGTCATACTCTTTTATGACTTGAATTTCGGGCCGCCAGCTCTGCGCCCGCAGGCGGGTTTGCAAAATAGTCAGTGTACTATCGATGCCGTCGTGTAAATCCACTTGCTTAATTTCTGCCTCATCCAGCCGGGAAAATAAGCGCAGAGATTTAATAATTTCGCGGATGCGTTCAGTACCCACTTCCATGGATTGAAATAATTTAGGCAAGTCATCTTTGAGAAAATCCAGTTCGATTTCATCAATGATGTTTACAATCTTAGGGGGGATGTTGGGATAATGCTGCTGATAGCTTTCGATCAGTGTGACTAAATCTTGAGTATAGCTCTTGGCATGGGTGAGGTTGCCATAGATAAAGCTAACCGGGTTATTAATCTCATGGGCGACGCCAGCCACCATCTGCCCAAGGCTGGACATTTTTTCACTTTGCACCAATTGAGACTGGGTTTTTTGGAGCTGAGTCAGGATCGTCTCTAGTTCCTCGGCACGGGCACGACTTTGGGCCAGTAAATCTGCCTGGTTTAGGGCAATTTTGAGTTGAGCTACCACTGACTTAAGCAGGTCTACCTCGTGATCCTGCCAGGGGCGCACAGCTTGGCTGTGGATACAGGAAATAACGCCAAACTTTCCAGATTCTGCGTACACAGGCAGCACTAACATAGACTTGTTGCCTAAGGTCGTTAAGACCGCTTTCACCTCATCATCGTCTACGGTGGAGATGTCATCTAACTGTAAAATTTCCTGTTGCAACAATCTGTCTGTGAGGGCACCAAAACTGCTGGCAGCATGTTTGCCAATAAAACTGGACAGTCCCGCCACCTGTACTTCAGACGTAATGTGCCAGTAACCATCATTGTTATGATTAGCCTCGATATACCATGCAAAATGACACCGATCTACCTCAAGAAACCGTTGGATCTCTTGAACTGCTGTGTCCAGAATATTATCAAGATTGAGGGATATACGAATCTGGTTGGCAATCTGGTTCAGTAGCTGTTCTCGTTGGGCCTGTTGTTGAATTTGCTCAGTGGAGGCCAGTAATGCTTGCTCGAACTGCATCCGTTCCATCTCTGCTCCAACTCGGGCCGCAAAAATCTCTAAAATAAATACCTGGAGCTCCACATCTTGTTCCATGGGCTCGGTATTGATGACAGAAATGTATCCCAAGAACTTGCCACCAGGGTTTAAAACTGGAATGCCAACATAACTCTCCGCATTGAGGGTGACGAGGACATTGTCTTCAGGAAATTGTTCTTTAATCGAGTGATCATGGCAACAGATTGCATGGTTGTGGGCAACGTTATAGCAAGGGGTGCCCGCCAGGTTGTATTGAAAATTCTCGCCAAAATCTGAACCATTCCAGAAAGCTAAGGTTTTACCAATCTGTTGATCTCCATCCTCAATCAGCTCAGCAATTAAGGCATATTGCATATTGAGGGCTAACGCTAAATGTTTAACGCAGGTTTTGAAGAAGGCTTCACCTGTCTGGGTGGCGGTTCCTTCTACAATCCAACGCAGGGCCTGTTCCTGATGTTGTCGTTCGGCTTCCAGTTTGACTCGCTGACTAATGTCCCGCAGGACACATAGGGCATGGGGTTGTCCTTGATAATTATAGGGAAGGCCTTTAATCTCAAGCCCAATTAAACTTCCATCTCGATGAATATTGGTTGTCTGGCCGCTAAAGGTATGGCCTGCTTGTACGGTGGTCAGGAATTCTTGGTAGATAGGTTGGGAATCTGGATGGATATAGGCTCCAGGGTGTGAGGGGATAGATGCTTGATCGACATAGCCATGCATTTGATAGTAGGCCGGATTAGCCTCTAACATTTCTCCTGTTTCCAAATTGACAATGGCGAGGCCATCGATAACAGTTTCAAAAATTTGACGATATTGAGCTTCTTTCTGACGTATTCGTTCTTCAGCCTGCTTTAAATCGCTGATGTCTCGCATGACTGAAGATAAAAACTCCAGGTTGCCATCCTCATCGCGATGGGCCAGGATAACCTGGGAGACAGGAAAGTCTTGTCCACTCTGACTACGTAGATACGATTCTCCTTGCCACATGCCCGTTTGGATTGCGGTTGGCAGCGCTTCAGTTTCGATCTTTTCCAGGATTTCTGGCGGATGACAGGCCTGAATTTTGACCTGCCCAAGGTCCTCGGCGGCAATTTTTAAGGCTGTTTGGCCAGCCTGATTCAGGTAGAGGTGGTTACCCTGGGCGTCACAAATGCCCACAATATCAGGGGTGGCTTCGAGAATGGATAGTAGCCGCTGTTGTTCTTTTTCGGCTCGCTTGCGATCGCTAACCTCAATGATCAATCCATCCCACAAAATCGAGTCATCTGCCATCTGTTCAGGACGGGCGATGGTTTGTACCCACTTAAGTTTGCCACTGGGAGTCATGATCCGATGCTCGTGGTGAAAACCAGAAAGCGTTAGGGCCGACACCTGAAGTGCCTGTTCTAGGGCATCGCGATCGCAACTGTGCACTAAATCAAAACACCGCACAAAATCGTCCGGTTCCAGCTCATGGATATCACGGCAGCCCTCAGACACATAGGGAAATGACCGGGTGCCATCCGCCTCCAGCCGAAATTGAAAAATCAGCCCCGGTAGGTTGGCCGCCAACTTTTGCAAGCGGGCTTCACTACTTTGGAGTTCCTGGGTGCGTTCATCAACCCGTTGTTCCAATGCTTCATTGAGCTGTTTTAGCTGGTTTTCAGCCTCAATTCGGGCTGTAATTTCCATATAGGTTCCTAAAATGCCAACAACGACACCCTGGGAATCATGCAGTGGAATTTTATTGGTTTCCAGCCAGTATTGATTACCATCTGCCTGCCGTTGAGGTTCGATAAGGTTCAACTCAGGCGTATTTGACTCCATGACCTGGCGATCGCAGGCTCGAAACCATTCAGCTTCTTCCCGCTTCCAGGGCAGATCAAAATCAGTTTTGCCAACAATCTCGGCGGGAGATGCTAAACCTGCCGCCTTACTAAACTGCTGATTACAACCAAGATAAACAGAATTGTGATCCTTCCAGAAAGCGGCGGCTGGCAGGTTATCCAGGACCCAATATAGCGCCTGTGCCGATGGCTGTGTCTGCAAAGTTTGCAGCTCATGGCGCACTTGCTGAAGCTCCTGGGTGGTATGCTGATGTGCCTGGTGCTCTGCAGCTAGTTGAGCTCGAAGGGTTTGGTTAGCTGCTTCTAGCTCAGCCATTCGTTGCTGATAAGTTTCCAGATCTTTATCCATCAGTGTTTTGAATGGGAGCAGGGCGTTTTGCTTGTTAGCGAATAGGCAAATGTAACACCTGATAAATTTTTCCCTATTGTAAAATTGAGTTTGAACTTCAACTCGTCGTTGTTGCTAATTCTCCGTATGGTTTTATCTTTCTCCGTATGGTTTTATCTTTCAAGTCATAAGTTAGTAACTTATGAGGTTGATCGATTCATACTCTAAGTCATCAACGGCAAACTGCGCTTATTCAGTTTCCGAATCTATAAGCCAGGTATTGAGTTCCTTTTCAATGGGTTGCGTTACCGATCAGCGATGTTGGAGCAATTATTACAATGGCTGTAGATACATTTACAAACAATAAAACTCCAGCAGCTGTTTATGAGGTTTTACATCAGACTCGACGACAACGGGTCAGTGATGGTGCAGACACTGCATTGTTAATAAATGCTACCAAGCAGTTGGTGTTGGTATGGCCCCAGCTAGGCGACTTTGATAGTTTGGAGTATGCCTGGTGGCTGCGGCGCTGCGCTGAGCAGCTGACCCAAAAAGGAGTGGTGGTCCGGGCGGTGGGCATTGGCGATCGCAACTCAGGCAAGGCATTCTGTGCCTACACTGGTTTCCCCGAAGAGTCTCTACTGCTAGACCCAGACGGTACGCTTCACCAAGAGTTAGGCCTTTACCCAGGGCTAACATTATCGGTTCCCGGCTTTAATCAGCGCCAGAATGCTTGGCTGAACCTATTGCTGATGTGCGCTGGGATTGGCAGCCCTGGCACCTTATCGGAAGTATTTCGTGGCTATCTGGGCGATCGCAACGCCCCCCAGCTGATTGCAGACGATGACGTGGTGCAAGCAACACCCCTGCCACCCATCAAAGGAGAGTTTTTCAAACGGGCTGGCGGTAAAGGGTTTCAGCGGCCTTTTGAGTTGGCTACCCTGCGGTTACGAAATATGGCAGAGGTGCTGGGTAAATGGACTACCTATGTGCCGGATGTGAGCCACATTACCCAGCGGGGAGCAACCTACGTAATTGCTGATGGTGGGGTAATTTATCAACATTGCGATCGCAATATCCTCGGCTTTGCCACCAACATGGGCAACCCGCTTTCGTTTCTAGAGGACGTAAATTTTCCGACACCAGTGTAGGTCCCTCTAATCCGTTTGGCCAGAAATTTGATCGATGTGGCCAAACACATGGTTGAGCATTTCTTTGCTGGCCTGGGATAACGGCCCCCGTAACAACGAGCGAATGTTCTCTTCTAAATGTTGGCCATCGCCGGTGCCAAACAGCACAGAATGAACGCCCGGTTCATGGCGACAGAAGCGATACGAGGCATCAGCAAGACTTTCAGCTTCTCCACTTTTCATCAGAAATCCAAGGGGCTCATTGAGATCTATCTTATGGGGGTCAATGAGAGACTTTTCGATCATCTCATCGATTAACGGCTTTAAGGTTGCTGGGCTGGCGAGGACGCGCCGAACTGCAAATATGCTTAGAATGCCGATATTTTTTGCTAATGCTTTCCGTAAAACTCGTTCACGGGCAGATTGATTCAGGATATTAAACCCAAGCATAAAAACATCCCAGCAGTCATCTTCAACCGCACGACTCAGCATTTTATGCTCAGGATCCGAAGCAAACCCCTCCGTGATGCCAATAAATCTTACTTTTCCAGCGTCTTTAAATTTCAATAGGGCTGGTAAAAATTCAGCCTTCACATAGTCATAGTCACTAGGGCGAACCCCATGCAGATGATAGATATCGATGTAATCTGTATTTAACTTTTTAAGACTATTGTTTAACCCCGCTTCAAGTTCATTGGCACGAATTAAGGTTCTTGGCCTAAAACGACCACCGACAGAAATCTTTTTCTGGGTCGATAACACTAAATTAGAGCGCCCTCGATAGGCAATGGCCTCACCTATAATGTGCTCTGTTCCATAGGATTCTGCTGTATCCAATAAGTTAATACCCCAATCTAAAGCCCTATGAACTATGGCAATAGACTCATCCACAGGGCGATTATAGCCTTGACCTAAGCGGCTGTATCCTCCGCCACCTAAACCGGCCACACTCACCTTTAAGTTGGTATTGCCCAGAATGGTATATGCCATGGGCATATCCGGTGACTCACGGGAGATTTCTAAAGGGTCAGGCTTATATCGCTTATCTGCAATTTTAGTCTTAACTTTATCGAGTAGTGCCTGCATAATTAAACAATAATAGATATTTAAAACTACAGGTTTTGGTCACCTCTAAAGAGAATTTTCCGAAAAATCAGTAGAGAATTTAAATAAACAAAATAAAGAACTTACAGAAAGCGTGATTGATAGCGCCCCGTATCGAAGGACATCCCCAAGGGAGTACGTCCCCAAAGGAGTACGTCCCCAAAGGAGTACGTCTACAAGATGGTCCGTTGTTCATCGGGTTTGATGAATTCAGATTTGGTATCCTATGGCCCATAAAATCTGGAAAATCCCAAATTCAATTCAAAGAATTTTTATTCGTTTGCGTATCTGATTTGATTTAGATTAAGTTCAAGAAAAATATCCTGTTGTCGTTTGGTATAGCCTGCGACTATGGTGAGAGTATAAAATGTTTTGTATACATGCCTTTTATACCCGCTAGCTTGAGTATCAGCACATGCTGATGAGCTCCCGTAAAAGGTAAGGTAGAACATGGCTAACCTCAGGCCTTGTCCTTGCTTCTAGAGCCTTGATCATAGTTTGATAGGTGATGGCATGGTGCAATATACATAAAGGTTTTGCGATATTCCAGGCCGCTGATAAACGTTCAGGTGATTCATATTGTTGCCATTGTTTTAGATATTCATGTCGTAGACGCGTTATGCTTCGCTGTTGCCATAGCCTTGTCACGTCGCTGAGTAGAGATATTTGTTTATCCGCTAGAGAGAACTTCAGCAAATCAAAAAAAGGATGGGATATGCAGGCATCTGTCCAATCAAAATACAAATAATGCTCCTGATGGAAGGCGACGTTGTTTAGGTGTAAATCACCATGTACCAATGTTTCAGGGATATTATAGCTAGCTAGCCGCGAGCATAAATCTTTGAGTTTTGGTGCGACGGCATGGAGCTGTTCAATTTCAACCTCAGCCGCTGATAATGCTGATAGGGTCTCTTCGTCGTTGATGAAGGGCTCAATCTGTGTATGCAAAACATGTAGCCTTCGATCTAAACAACCTGCAGCTAGCATGCGATCGCAATGCTGGGTTGCCTGAATTTGAAGATTAGCAAATGAACGATAAATATGTTCCTTTGTTCTAAGAGGAATCCGATGGCCGATGGGCTTACCAAAATCAGTTAGCAACATCCAATGATGTTGTGGATGAATAGCAAGCACAGTGGGTATTTGATCGAGGAATAAACATGCCAGTGTTTGAGTGACAACGGGCTCATCACAAAATAGCGGCACGTTTGGAGAGGCTGCTTTTAGGTATAGAGTCCCTTCTGCAGTTTTAATGCTTAAAACCCATGATATTGACCAGTTTCTGACACATTCTATGGCTGTGATTGATGAATACCCCAAGTCTTCTAGTTGCGCATCAACCCAGTTGCTAGCCTGCTGTAGGCAACCAGGTTTTGCCCAAGGAGGGCGAAGCGTTGGCGTTTGACCTGTTGTAAGCTCAGTCAAACATTGTTCGATCATTGTTTTGTGTTCAGGATGATCAAGCGCAACCCCTGCCAGGCTTGATACATCAAACCAGGTACCGATCTGTATTGTTTCACCAGGTGGATGTTGTTCTAATACATATATGGCTTGAACAGTGTGCTTGTTTTGATCAACTTCATAGCTGGCATAGTATAAGACATTAGTAGAGATGCCAAAATCTTTATTGACTGCATTTTTAACAGATGCCACATCATCAAATGAGAGGCCTTGATTCAGCTTAATGCAGGGTAGGGAATAGTTATCTCTATTTGACTGAAGTAAGACTTTAGAGTCTTTAACATCAATGAGTAGGAGATAAATGTAAGACTTCCAACCTCTAAAGAGCCTCATTATTTCCAGTACCATGATCCACAGGTTTACCTTCACGCTGAGCCATAACAACATCTTTGATGGCTTCTACGATAGCCTCCGGAGCCTCATAGGGAATGTTGTGTGATGATTCTGGGATAGTGCGATGATCTGAGTTAGTGGATAAGGTTGCAATTTCTGTCTGTAGGGTAGGCCATATTTCGGACCATGTTTTCCGGAGTTTAGCCATCCCATCCTCATCAAGTTGATAGGGTAACTCATCTGGAAAATGGCCTGCTGTAAGCACAACCATTGGCATATCTCCAAATGGACCAGTGGATTGTGCCTGAGCAAAAATGCTATCCATGGCTGCAATCTCATCAGCAATGCCTGTCATGCTCTCTGGTAGGTAATCATGAATTGCCTTACCAGCTTCTTTGGGGAGCGCGCTGGGAGCAGGAGGAGACTGTAGACGTAAGATGCCCAGTGTCGAAATAGTTCTGAGCAGCAGTGTTGGAGGATAGGCCATTATTTCCATGAGATCTTCAGGAAACCGTTGATTTTGTTCTGGGTGAGATGAGTCAACAAAAATAAGACCCTCAACTTCATCACTGAAATGGTCGGTAAAGACTCTGATTAGCAGCCCCCCCAGGGAGTGGCCCACCATCACATAGGGGGGAGATTCATGGGCGGCCATCAATAAGTTATGCAGGTCTTCCGCAATATGGTCTGCGTCTCTTGGCTGTTCTCGACGCTCACTCCACATAATTCCAGACTGGTCGTATGCGCACACACGACTCACCTGGCTAATGGCCGGTCGCACGGCTTCCCAAACTAGTGATCCACCTTCGTTAATGCCAGATTCTAAAACGATGGTGGGGCTGCCTTCACCCGTACAATAAAGGTGGGATAGTTTTCCGTTGACTGCCACAAGTTCCCCAGGGGGAGAAAACGCTTGAGCGACCGCATGGCGCGACCATTGTTCATAAACAAACCCTGTTATTAGGGTCAGAAAAAGTATTGCAGCGACAACAAGGGTGAGACGTCTTAGCCATTTGATCATAGAAATATTTTGAGCTGAGTTGCCTTGTCTACTTATCTTTTATTCCATCGCTTGGAACAACTATCCTATCTTACAAGTTAGAAAACGTGATGGTGTGGTCTAAGTTTTTAGTATGCAGATGATACCTCAGGGACATTGTCAGGTTTTCTGCCATCGGCTACTAGTTGGTGGTCAGTGCTTTAGTTAGCTGAGTATTGCTTGTTCAGGTTATTGAATGGTCAACGTTGAGTCGGCAACTCTAACAAAATATACCGATTTGCATTCTTTAAATCTTGGTGTGTTAGCAATGGATGTATGGTACGTTCCTTATTAGCAATATGTTGCTCAGCATCAATGGCATCCCGACCATCCCTGATCTTACCCACCCCCAAGAGTTACAGGCGTTTGGTCAACAACTGTTGCTGGTGGGACGGTGGCTGCTCTGGATATTAGCCAGTTTTGGTATCGTACTGGCGGCTTTAAGATTTGCGCACCGGAGCGATCGCACTGGCTGGCTCACTCCAGTCATGTTCGGCTATGATCGCTTGCTGACGGTGGCCCTGCATAGCTTACTTGTGGTGGCCATACTCGTCGGGGGCTATTTTCTCTGCGCCACCCTAGCTAATCGGTATCATCATTGGGAACAAGCCAAAATTGAACAGGTTGCCAGTAGTGTCGCTGGGGCCAGGGTAGAACAACGCGCTCCCTACGTGCGCTATATCATTGAAGAACCTTACACCACTATCACTTACATTGATGGGCAACCCACCGAAGTTGAAAGACTACAGGAGATCGATCGTTTTTTGTCGCCCAGTGCCTCTAATGTTGAGGTCACTCTGACTCAGGTCGTAGACCCCGCCACCGAGCGTTTGATTTATCAATCTGATTTTACCAGCCAGTATCAGGTGACCAATACCCTGGATGTTACCCAAGACTTCTTCTTTGAAGTGCCTCCACCAGATGGATACAGTCTATTACAAGATTACCGGATAGAACGGGAAGGCCAGCGGTTAGAACCTGTAAACCAGGGAGAGTATCAGTTTCCGTTGCAGCTGGCCCCAGGAGAGTCCACCCAGTATACGGTTTCTTATCAGGCCCAGGGGGCACCCCGTTGGGTCTATAGCGCCTACGGGCGACTACTTTCTCAGTTTAGGTTAACGGTACTAGCTGATTTTCCCAATGCTGACTTTGCCAGCGGCATTGTGCCAACAGAGGCGAGTTTAGAAGGCCAGGGTACGAGATTTACCTGGCAGTTTGATGAGAATGTTTCGGTGCGTAATCCGTTTGGGGTATTTACGGCAACGCAGGGCATTCGTCAGACGGGGATATTACCGCGATTGTTATTGTTGGCTCCCGGTCTCTTTTTGTGGTGGTTGCTGCTGCTTTATTTGACGGTGCCGATGCGGTTGCAGGATGTTGCGATCGCAGCCGCCATCTTCTTTGCCTGTCTATTAAGCCTCACCTATGCCAGCCGCCTGTTTGATGCCCGCGTAGCCTGGGGGCTGTTATTGCCCTTCTTCTTGCTCTTCAGCATTGGGCTGGGAACCCAGCAAAGAAAGCGCTGGGGCGTGCTCACCATTACGCTGAGTGGTGCCGTTTTACCTGTTGCGGCTATGTTAGTACCCTATACAGGGTTAACCCTGGGCATCGCTGGTTTAATCTCAGTCGGATGGCTCATCGTTAGATATTTTAGGGAGTCTGAGACATCGCGTAATCGTACATAGTCTGCCGATAAAACTGAGGCATGCCCACGTCAAAATATTGCCCCTTAACTAGATAACCCACCATGCCAGATTCCGCCCGCAATCGCTCCAGGCAAGTGGTTAGCTGAAATTCTCCTTTAGACCGCAGGTTATTCTCTATTTCTGTTTGTAGAGCATCAAAAATTTCTGGCTTGAGCACATACATGCCAAAAACTCCTAAAAAGTCTGACTCTGGCATGCCGGGCACATGGAGATGGGTCTTAGCATAGTCCAGGTCAGGTTTTTCGTAGAGTTGGGTAATGTCTAGAATAGTATCTGGCTCTCGCCAGGTGCCGGTGACACAGCCTGCTTTGTGGATAATGTCTCCAGACATCACTGTTACCCCAACAACGCTGCTATTGGTTTGGGTAAAGGCTGCTAACACCTGTTGTGCGCAGGAGCGTTGCTCTTGGGTTTGATAGATGTGATCTCCCAGCAACAGCAGAAAAGGGTCATGATTAACCCAGGTTTTGGCACAGTACACCGCATGGCCAAAGCCCTCTTGCTGGTCTTGAATGAGAAACGTAATGCGGTCACCCAGGCTTTGGAGATATTGGCTATATTTTTGATTTTCTGGAGAAAGTTTGGCCAATAGTTCTGGCTTGGGTGGATTTTGGAAAAATGCTTGGAAAATTTCCAGATCCCCTTTTTGGACAACGATACCAATTTCTTCAATGCCTGCTGCAACAGCCTCTTCTACAATTTTGAGGATAATGGGTTTTGCTCGGCCATCGTGATCAATAATCGGCAACAGTTCCTTTTTGACAACTTTGGTGGCAGGAAACATTCTTGTACCAAAACCAGCTGCTGGAATAACGGCTTTCTTGATGGTTGACTGGGGAGAAATGGTGGAACTTAGGGCTTGCATTTCTGGAAAATCTCGTTGGATAATTGCGATCGCACCCAGTTGACTCTCTTGGTCTTTGGCCACTAACTGAGCTGTACCATCGCCTTGAGAGCCAACCCCCTTACCACCATAGATAAAGGGTTGCAAGGCTGGATGGGTGAGTAAACAATGGAGCTTGGGAGCCGTTAACTGGTCGGGGCAAGCTGGTGCCACATGGCGATCAAAGTCAGCTTGAACCTGGGTCATTAAAGTGCCTAGACGTTTTGCATCTCCTTGCCTGATAGCGCTAGCCGCTTGCTGAACAAATTTAGCATTGATAGTCCCTAGATATTGCTGAACCTGTTGGTGAATTTGATTTTTAGGATATGGATAACAATTATTTAAATCGCTCAGGATTTTTTGGGTATTTTTAGAGCCACCCAAATCAACCATCACTAAAAACAACATCTTTGGTACAGGCAGTGCTTCCAGGTTTACCCGCTTGCCATCAAAGGTCATCAAGATCGGTTTATTGCCAAAGGCACAAACCTGATCCATACGGCCACATAGGCTTGGTGTGGTTCTTTCGCCCAGGTAGGCCAGTTCCATTTCGTCTTGAATGGTCAGCTGTAGGTCATACAGCTGATTAAATGCTCGCGCAATCAGCACACAGATGGCAGCACTGGATGACAATCCTTTTTGGATGGGCAAATCGGTCCGATAGTTATTGACTGCCAAGCCCTGGACCCCGTAGCGGCTCAAAATTTGATAAGCGGTACCAGCAATGTAGCTGGCGAATCCTCCTTGTTTGGCTTCTTCTAAAAGTACATCAGGCTGCATGGGTAATTGAATCGGTGCGCATTGACTGCCATCGTTGAGGGTGGCTTGGAAAATTAAATCTTGAGGATGGTGTTTGATGCTGGCGTAAATGCCTTGATTGGTGCCGACAACCAAGGCATAACCTTTTTCAATGTCAGGGTTAATTGTGCGATACGTTCCGGCCCAGTCGCTATGTTCACCAAACAGACAAAGGCGACCCGGTACAAACAAAGAAGTCATAAGGGATTGTGAATTAGCTTAATTGACAATGCTCCGAGTTCCGTGGCTGTTTCCTTTATCCCTATACAGCCTATACCGACGGGCAAATTGGTTATAAAGTGCAGTATTGTGCCCATCATGCCAGGTAGACATCGAGACTCTATCCCTGTCATTTTATAGAGAGTGTTAATTACTTTCTCCTACTTCGAGAATCTGCCCGTTTATGTCATAGTAGCCTTCACCATCTGCTTGCAATAGCCCTTGATATTGCTCAAAAAGCCACTCCCAAAGAGGATCAATTTTCTCAAGGGTTGCTTCCAATCCCCTGCCTTGCCAGAGCACCTGTAGTATAACGGTGAAATGAGCATTCTGTAGCAAATGCTGGACTCTTTGGCGATCTCCAACCTCTTCGTTATCTATATCCTCAAGTAATTCTTCAAGCTCTTCATCCATTAGCTCTGAACCACGACGATTAATTGCTAATGCTCCATAGACATCTGTTCCTAATAAGAGTTCTGCATATTCTTGCGTAGGAGCCTGATTAGCAAGACTATAGTTTGGGTCTTTACGCCTGAGGGCAGTTTCGATCATACCAAGGCTGATCTCTTTGTCTTCATTAACGATGTAGCGCATGTAATAGCCCATCGGTCGCTTCCTTAATAGCCAGAGTTTTTATGAAAGGAGATTTTTTATTTATCTATTTTGCACAGCTGATGCATCAACATGTCAACCTAATCTAAAGGTAGAGTTAACTAGATCGTCAATAACAGGCTAACCTTTAGATATTGCGCTGCTCGTACCCACCTTGACAGGGGCTCTTGGAGGTAATGGGAGCCCCGGTTGGGCTACACTCTGGCCTCTGTGACCTGGTGCGATCGCCTGGGATTGGCCAGACGTACTATTTGTTGTAAGAGGAATAGTAATTGTTGTCGTAGAAAACTTTGAAACCATGTCATTTTGGAAGATTATGACAGGACGAATACCTGCTTGTTCAGAACCTTGAGTAGGATCGAGATTTGCCAGCCAGACTTCTCCACGATTCAACTGCTGGGTCATAATTGGTCTTCCTTAGCCAGCATGTCCGCGTAGTCGTCCATACCTGATTCTGCAAGCACACGGTCTTCCTCTGCAAACTCAGTTGCAAGGGGAGCTAAAAGGACCGGATCAAGGGTTATACGTTGCCGTTTTTCTTGAAATTGAAGAAAGGCAATAAACTCAGCAACTTGCTGAAGCTGCTTGTTAGTGAGCTTTTCAATATCCTGTTTGAGGGATTCACTAGTGGCTAGCAGCATAATATAGGCATCTATCGGTTTTCAGTTGCAAACCTATTATAAATAACCTTTACTAAGTACAACATTAGGAACTGTATGAATCGATTCGAACATCCTCACCAGGTACTAAGGCAGCAGGTAGTAATGCCGTTGCTGCATCTAGATATCTTCTGGTTAGGTTCCAAGAATCTTGAAGGCACATGCCTAGCAGCTCCCAAGTGACGCATAACCGCCCATTTAACCTGCGCTTTTCAGAGCGTAGCGGCGAAAAACGTCAGGTTGAAATGATTGTTAGCTGTTTTTTTTCAAGAAAGACCTAATCTGCATTTTAAATATCTCTTGACTGTATTGGATTTTCTTTTCTTTTTCCTTAAACTTTTTGTCAAACTCTATGACTTTCTTATGGTCAAAAACAAATACATCGCTTTGCTTCGCCTTCCATTCTTTATTTCCAAAGAATCCAGGCTGAAGCTCTAAAACTAGTAAACCTAAAGGATATTCTCCATCCATATTGCTGACCTGATAGTCAATACCATTTTTAAACCCATACTTACAGTAGTTATGAGGATCTCCATAAATAACAATTGCTGGAATATTCCTTTTTTCTACTAGCGATTTTGTCTTTTCAATTAATGCTGTACCTATGCCTTTCCTCTGATAGTCAGGATGAACACAGAAAGGGCCAAATGAAACGATTTGCACCTTCTCTAGGTCATTACTAAAAAGGTACGAATCTGTATACATGATTGAAGCTATTACATTTCCATCGATTTCTGCGACATAATCAAGTTCTTTAATAAAGTCTTTGTGATCGCGCAGTATATGACACAAATAGTGCTCATCACATCCTGGCGTATATAAATTCCAGAACGCTTCTCGTGTCAGTTCTTCGACTTTGAAATAATCATCTTTAGTTTCTAAACGAATATTAATATTCACAGTATTCCTTTTTCAGAGTAAAGCTTGCAGCTAACGTTATGCGGCGGCTTCATACTATATCAACACTAAAATACTTTCCGATTCTCTATCTCCAAACTGCCTGATGGCGGCAAAGTTATCTCTCAAAATCTGAACAATCTTTGACGTTGGGTTGTTATCAAATCAAGTGCTTTTTGAAACCCTTGCTGTGCAGGGGGTCTACAATTTCTGATTAAGTCTAATGTCTTTAAACAAAGCCTCATACTCTGTTACCGGATGAAGATGGCCCCGTCCCTTGAAGACTCGCAGCACACTGCCCCTAATGGCCTGATGCTTATACTGAGCAAAGCAAAAGCTCGCAAAAAAGTCATCCGTTCCGTGCCAGATCTCCACCGGGTAGCTTATCTCCTCTAGGCGAAATCCCCAATCTCGATAACATCGGGTCGCATCGTCTGCAGGACCACGACTCCCTTGGGCAAAGCTCTCTTTGACTATGCTGCGGAAAAAGTGCGCATTATTGTCGGAACCAAGAATGAACGCTTTATCGTCGTCACTCATTGACGAGCGTAACAAGCTTGCGAAGCCTCGGTCGCTTAAATGTCGGGCAGCCAGCCCTATGAGCGCAAAGGGAATCTGAAACAAGAGTTTGAAGCTTAGCGCGATCCTCAAGAAGAAGAGATCCAGGGGTGCCAGTGAGCTTCGCAGGTCTTCGACTTGAGCCACAGGTGCCCAGCCCGCCACATCGTAGGCAAAAAGCAGCCGATTAGGGATTGCATAGGCACAGGCATTGATGTACGTGCCACCCCCAGACAAGCCGATGAGACCGAATCGTTCGTGCGACCTATAATCAGCAAAGTCGATGACGTCTTTCGGCCAGTCGAGCACATGATAGTTCATTGCGTGAGAGGAGCGACCGCAACCCGGTCTATCGAGGGCGAAAATCTCAAAACCGGATGCGAGTGCCCATGGGTGAATCGGCGCTGCCTCAAATCGGGATCCCGGACACCCGTGAAAGTAATAAATGGGCGTTCCGCCTTCTTTTCCATAGCGGGCGAAAGCTAATATTCGCCCATCAGCAAGCGTGTGGCATTGCGTGTTGATGGCCTGGAAATCGATGTAAGGGAGTTGACGATCAATCATACGCTTCTATGCATGAGAGGGATGATTTCGACGCATAACGTTGCCCATCACCCGCCGCAGATAACTTTTGCATTACATCGACCCATTTTTGGCGGTCGGTGTGCATGGGCAACGTTATGTACGTTGTGCTTGATGTCAACTTTTCCTTTACAGGGGCAAATACAATACTACATCTTTCCATTCTGCCTATTCGCTACAATCTACCAGCAGTAGCAGCTCATCAATCGCCTGACGAATAGGCATTCGATCATTAATCACAAACATCCCTGGCATGGGTTCTTTTCGAACTAGACGCTCGTAAGCAAAATCTGGCATCGTCGCACGATCATGGGTGAGTAGGATACGTTCATTATCTGCAGCCCAGGCTAAAATTGCTGGATCGTCTATTTCCCTCAAACCAACATCTTGAACTCGAAGTAAGTCAAGGCTAGGTTGACGAAGTCGTAAGCCTCGAACAATGTCGCCATTAAAGTTTTCATCACTCAATAAACTCAACATATTCGCTATTAGGGGTTCTGTTGAGACAGCAAACGTGAGCGAATGAGACTCAGATCAGGTTGAATTGCAGACAAACGCTGCTGTACGGACTCAGCCAGCTTTGCTCGTCGATTCAAATAGGCTTCGACAGTATCCATATGTCTAAGGTAATAGCCAATCGTGTTATAGACATCAGATAAGGACAATGTATCGTAACGATTGACAATGGATTCCGGGGATGCCCCATCTTGGAACGCCCTGATTACAATTTCCAGCAAGACTCTTGAATTGCCAACTCTAACTGCTCCAGTTTCATCCTCGTGAAGAGGAGGAGCCTCACGCTCTAAAACAAGACTCATCAGTTAAATCCTATTCATCATCTGCATAATGATCGTAACTTAAATTCAAGGTCTTATCACTATTTCAAGAAACTTAAAATAGCCTTAAGGTATAGCATTACTCATCGATTTAAGTATGACTTTTTGCAGTTTGGGTTCTTTTCTTTACCTTGGGTGATTTAAAAGCATCAACATCTTTCTCACCTGAAACTAGAAACTTCAAAAATGATTTCTCTTGAAACTTACAAGTTTGCATAATTCCAAGTAGAGTCAGATATGAATTAGCACCAGTTTCAAAAAAATAGCCTGATATCTTTCTTTGAATAGCGATATGACGAAGAGCCCTTTCCGCTGTATTGTTATGCCATGGGATGGAGTCATATTCAAGAAATGTAAACAAACTCAAAGCTTTTCGGGGACATTGTGAATATGCAACAAATATTTCAGATGTGATAATTGGGATTTCGCTCATGGCAATATCTCAATTTTTCCTGCTGGGGCGACATAACAATTACTTAGAGGGAAACTTTCCACCTATCTATCCTACATGGCGGATTAGGTAGAAATATTTCTGCCTAAGATCCCTATATAGATGATTAGGTGGAAATATGTCAGTCTAATCTGCCAATATGGGTGATTAGGCTGAAAGTTTCAGTATAAACATCCGCCCTAGATGGAAATTGAGCTGTTTAAGATTTATTTATGGTCCAGGCTTGCTATCTAAGTGCCATATCACTGTCTGCGGCTGATTGCTATATTTTACGATTCATAAAACTTGACAGTGCTGTCCATGTTTCTGACATGAAATGATTGGCCCAACGACACATCTCTTGTAGTAAAGGTAGTAGTCCTAATCCTTTTTCCGTAAGCTCATATTCAAACCGCTTTGGCCGTAGCTGATAGGGGATTTTATTCACCAGACCAGTCTCTTCCATCAGCACCAGCCTATCCGTGAGTACATTGGTTGTGATCCGCTCTGGGGAGTCCAGAAACTCTGAAAAACGATTTTTGCCATTCAACATATCGCGGAGAATAATCAGCGTCCAATGTGTAGAGAGAGAAATACGCTTGATTTAAGGGTGATTTCTCGATAAATGTGTCACCCATCTGACGATTAAGACAGATAATGCGGCTAGAATCATACTCACTATCGTTACCTGTCTGGCGATAGGGACTACACCTATGCAGCCCCAACCCGAACAGCCAAAAACGATGTCAGCAAACTGAGCATAAAATGCAGCGGAAAATACCCCCAGAACGATGGCATTTAGCCCAGCACATAGCAACCGAATATAAATGGATTTGCGGCGGATAAACCATCCGACAATAACGCCTATGATTAAGGAAAATATCCAAGGGACAGCTACAAGGAAGGTCATGCTACCTATTCAATACTGGCTATTTTCAATGGTATGGTCTGAGAGTTCTGATCATGAATAATTTATGCAAAATTAGGTATGCCATTGTAGGGGCGCATGGCCATGCGCCCAATGCAGGACATCGGTAATTTGTCTGTATCTCGAAGGGTACACATCGGTGTGTCCCTACAAAAACAACTGATATCTTGAAAACCGTCTTCCTTGATGTGCCAGGAGAAATTGTATTCGTGAAAGCAAAATCTTCCTTTTCCCTAAAAGACCAGCTCTTTAACTCAGATAAGGTTGAATATTTAGCGACTTTGATGGTTCAGGCATTTCCTGATTTTGCTCAAGAAAAATTTCATCAGGATGTTGTTAAAGCCTTTCCTAAGCTGGAACTAAAGGAGCGTATTGCCCACATTTCAACCTGCTTGCATAGGTATTTGCCAGATGACTATGGGGAGTCGTTGGTAATTATCTTAAAGTCGCTGCCATCAGAGCTTGATCCTACTAAAACAGATGATGACTTTGGTGATTTTATTTTTGCGCCGTTCTCTCTGTATGTTGCCCTCCATGGCTGTAGCTCAGAGTATTTAGACGTATCCCTAAGTGGTCTGAAGGAGATTACGAAACGATTCTCGGCGGAATACGCTATCCGTTATTTTATTAATGCGTTTCCTGACGAAACGCTTGGTTTTTTATCGGATTGTGCGGATGACGACAATTATCATGTGCGCCGCTGGGCCAGTGAAGGTACAAGACCCAAGCTTCCTTGGGCGCAAAAGCTAACGATTGATTACCAAAAGCCTTTACCTATTTTGGAAAGCCTTTATGCAGATAAGACTCGCTATGTGACGCGTTCAGTGGCTAATCACCTGAATGATATTAGTAAGGTTGATCCAAACTTGGTGATTGATCTTCTGAAAAGCTGGATAAAAAGCAAACGACAAACAGAGAAAGAGATCTCTTTTATAACAAAACATGCTCTGCGGACATTGACTAAACAGGGGCATAAAGATGCCTTAAAGCTCATTGGATTTGGCAGTAAACCAGATATTACTATTACCAATTTTTCTACCAGCACTCCCCAAGTGAAGGTCGGTGATGCATTTGAATTTTCGTTCGATATTCGTGCTCATAAGTCCCAAAAGCTTTTGGTTGATTATTTGATGTACTTTGCCAATGATGGCAAAAAGAGGACCCAAAAAGTTTTTAAGATTAAGCAAGTTGACCTTAAGAAGGGTGAGGTCGTTGCCCTCAAAAAGAAACATCCTATGCGTTTGATGACGACAAGACGTTTAATGCTTGGCGAGCACCAAATTATTTTACAGGTTAATGGTCAAGCCTGTGGATCGCTGACATTTGAACTCATTGAGGCTTAAACGTTCATAAGTGCAAAAATCACGAGATTTACTGACCTTCAAACGATATGGGGGTGAGCTGTCATCCTAAGGCTCAGGTGATAGTGAACAAAGTCCTTCCCATCAAAAATCGTTGAAATTACGCAGGTGATGAATTTAAAAACCTCTTATAAGAGAGTTATTGCAAGTTGGGAGATGTTTATTCCGTAAAAATATAGTCGTATCACTTCCGATCGCACCACCCATTTTACCTTTGTGCAATGGACCTATCTAATCAATAGGCATAACTTTAGGCTGTCCAAATCATTATGAATAAATCAGTATGTTAAAGAAATTCTTCTAAATACTGACGGAGATGTTAACTAAAGTATTACATTGTCTTTTGGCTTTGATCCTTTTCCTATTCTCTTTCTATGGAGAGGCGTCAGCAAATATAAAACCCAAGGTTGCAGACTTAAACCAGGGTTGGTCACAGCAGGAAGTTCAATTTTTCAATCATGCTTCGGAGGGGACAAATCTTGCTCCCCTTGAATTCTTTCTCAATCTTCCTGATCCAAAAGCGCCGGATACAAAATTTATCGACAAACTCGGCCCAGGGTATGGTTTTATTCCGTCGAAGGAATCAGAGCTTAACCCATATGGATTGCCCATCGGGTTTGCCATCGATCAACGACCCGTACAGTTTGGTGATCGACCTTACGTAGGTATCACCTGTGCTGCCTGCCATGCTCGACAATTGACCTATCGTCCAAATGATGGTTCTAGGTCTAATTCACCATGGATACTGCCAGTTTATGGTGGGCCAGGGTTAGTGGATATTCCCCAGTTCTTAGAAGATTTGTATGGGGCTTTCTACACTCTGTTAGATGATGATGCTCAGATCAAAGCGTTTGCGACAGATGTTCTAGGAAACACTCCAACCCAGGTGGAACTAGACCAGCTAAAAGATGAAATTAGTGAATTTATTGGTCCCTATGGAGTTGCTACCGAGGTGATGGATCAGTTGCAAATTCCAGCGGCAGAGTTTGGCCCTGGCAATCTGAATGCCCTTACCCGAGGTTACTACAACAATGTTGGCATTATCGGCTGGATGGTTCGGAAAGGGATTATAAAATCTAGCGGTAAAACTCCCTTAAGGATTCAACTGGAAGGCAGTACCAATTATCCGCCCCTATGGTTTGCTCATCAAGACACATGGGCACAGTGGTTTGCTGAAATTCACCATCCGAGCGCCAGAAACTGGATTCAGTCTGTTTCCACATCGCCGATTCGTCCACCAAAGATGATCGAGGCGTTTAAAAAGAAAGTAATTCTAGAATCCATTGACTTCGATAATATTGAGAAAATACAAAACTCTCTTGAGAGACTACGCACTCCAAAGTGGCCTGAATCAGTTTTAGGGCAGTTCGATCAAACATTGATTGCGCAGGGTAAACCTCTATTCGAGCAGAACTGTGCCCAATGCCATACCAGAACCAGTGAACCGCCAAATCGGCTAGGCATACAGTTTAATCAGCGCTTAGCATTCGATGTAGGCACGGATCCTGTTGCCTACCAAATATTTAATGAGCATGGAAAAGAGCGTGCAGACGGTCTGCTGGATTTATCTAAAAAAATGTTGCGATTCCGTAAATTCAAACTCTGGAAAGAATTTGGTTACAGGATAGCGACAAACTATCAAAACCATGATTCGAAGGGTAGGCCTAATAAGTTTGCGATCGCAAAAGAACAGTACAGCAACTTAGACAATAATTCATCGGAAAAGAGCGGAGCCGTTTACTGGGCCTCTCCGTTGGCAGGCATCTTTGCCTCCTCTCCTTATTTTCACAATGGTTCAGTACCTACACTTTGGGATGTGCTGTCTGTACCTGAGCAACGCCCCACAACGTTTCAAACTGGAGGGAATGAGTTTGATCCAGATCATGTTGGGTTAAGGGCAGCAGGCTCCTTCCTCTACGACACCCGAGAGGAAGGCAAAAGTAATGGCGGCCACTTGTTTGGGACTAAACTTTCTCCCCATGACAAGACAGCATTGATTGAATATCTTAAATCCCTTTGATGCCCATACCGTCATCACCGAAAAACTATCCTCCATAGGCTGCTGGCATAGGCTGCTGGCATAGGCTGCTGGCGCAGTATTACGTTCAACCCATGGCAACAAATGATGAAAAGATACTTGAAGAAATTCTGCCCAAAAAATGGCTATCTTAAAAAGATTGAGCAACTACCATTGGAACAACGATGGCGGCAGGTGCGCGCGTGGATGGATACTGAATCGCTTTCCCTATATGAAGAACTGCGAGAGTCTTGTCCTGTTCTGGAGCTACCAGAACTAACAATTGTTACCCGCTTTAGTGATTGCACATCTGTGTTACGTCAATACGATGTCTTTAGCGTGGCACTCTATAAGCCGAAACAAAGTGATTTCTGGATGTCGCAGGATGATACAGCGATCCATTGGCGAGAAAAAGCGATTATGCGCTCTGTGCTGGATCTTGAGCAGCTTGCCTCTACTCGTCAATATGTTGCGGCTAAAGCCTCATCACTGCTGCACAATGCTCAAGGTACGATTGATGCCGTGGGTGGACTGTGTCGAGCCGTATCCATTGCGTTTGTACAGGAGCAATTTGGCTTTGATGAAAGTGATCCTAACGATTTATTTGAGTGGTCATACTGGAGCCAATACGATGCGTTCCATAATCAAGCTTTTGATTCTGTAGTGGTCAAGGATCCTACTCAGATTGTGGCTAATCGTGAGGCAGCTGGTCAGAACTTAGGGGCCTATTTAATCAAACTGATTCAACGTAGAGGGGCAGAGCTAAAAGTTGGCAAGGATAACAATGATCCAGCAACACGATTACTGAAGTTATCAATGTCAGGTGCTTTGGAAAAGTTTGACCCTGCCAGAGTCATTCGAAACCTGGGCGGATTGTTAATTGGAACTGTGGAGACGACATCCCATGCCGCTATCAATGCCCTGGTCGAGCTTTTTGAACGTCCTGAGATCCTAAAACAGGCCATAGCTGCTGCCCAAAAAGATGACCCCAGCGAGTTTGACGGTTATGTGCTGGAAGCATTGAGATTTAATCCATCTTTGCCATACTTTTTCCGAGTTTGTGAACAGGAAACACAGTTGGCAACCGGCACCGACTATGCTCGCACAATTAAACCCGGTACAACTGTCATCGCTATTACCCATTCCGCTATGTTTGATGAGACGGCATTCCTACAGCCCCAGGTGTTTGACCCCACCCGTCCCGAAACTAACACATTTCACTTTGGTCAAGGCCTGCATGAATGCTTAGGGCGTCACATTGGCCGCCAGATGATTACAGAGATTGTTCGACAGGTGCTTTTATTGCCAGGAGTAAAAGCTGTTAGCAAAGTGGACTATAAGGGCGGACCGTTTCCAGAAGAGTATCGATTGGAATGGTGTCATGAGGAATAAGAGCACTATTTTATCTCAGATAGACTACGAGGCTCATCAATAGGTTCAAGACCTGTGCAAATTGTTTCTAAGTTGATAATTCGTTCTTCTAATGCTTTTACAGTTTGTGTTAACTGGATGTCTTCTGGTCGACGTCTGCCAGGGCTAAGCCACACTGCAGCTGTCGCTCCTCCTGTGCTGAGAATTACCAGTAACGGTAAGATAATCCCACTGTTGGTAATAGCGACTAGGGGAATACATACACCCAACATGCCCATGGATAAAGTCCACATAGCAGCTGTTGCTCGAACCTTAGGATTTTTCTCTATCAATCTGCGACCCATCGTATCCCCCTATAGCATCACTATGTTGTACAGCAGGTTAAGTGTTTATCTTAATTGCCCCTCTACGTTTCGTGCTCAAGATGCTTTAAAGGTCATAAAATTTCACAAGAGAATAGAGCCAGAAAATTCTTACCATTTGTTTAAAGCAGTTAAGAATTTGGCTCATCTAGCAAATGTTTAAGCATGACAGGATATCGGTTTAGGAAGTCTCTAGTCACTTTGAAATGCTCAGTCTCTTCTTTAATTTTCTTGAGGTAAGGTCTTGGCTCCATCATTTATTCGCAAGTGTTTTTGTGCCCAGAGTGCGATCTGAGTGCGATCGCGAAATTCTAACTGGCTTAACATTCGACTAATATGATTACGTACGGTGCCATGGCTCAAATGAAGGGTTTGGGCTATGTCCTTATTCGTTTTACCCTCTCCTAGAAGTTTAGCAATTTCTTGTTCACGCTCGCTCAATGAGTGTTTAAATTGATGTTCATTACTTTGCTCTGGCCGTAGAGTGATGTTGGGATTCAGCTGGGCAAATACTTTAGGAGCAATGGTTGGCCCCAACTGACTGTACCCTTGGGCCAAAACACGAACAGCATCCGCCAGCTGGTTAGCGGGAGTACTTTTCAGTAGATAGCCCAAAGCACCATACTGCAAGGATTGCCAAATATACTCGTCTTCGTCGAAAGTGGACAACACTAAAATACGAATCCAGGGATAACGTTGGTGAATGATGCGCGTTGCCTCGACACCATTACATAGGGGCATCCGCACATCCATCAAAATGACATCGGGCTGGTATTGCTGAGTGAGACTAATGGCCACTTTTCCATTTTCTGCCTGTCCGACCACTGTCAGATCTGATTCTAGGGACAACAATTCAGCTAAACCTTGTCGATAGTTTGTTTGGTCATCCACCAACAAGAGATTAATCATGGTTTAAATCAGGCTGCTGTCGTCAGCGGAATAGTAATGAGCAATGTAGTCCCCTGCTGGTGACCACTATTTATGATAAATTGTCCGCCTAAAAGTTGCGATCGCTCCTTAATTCCCTGTAACCCATATCCTGAGGATTGAGTGCCGATGTCAAAACCACACCCATTATCATGCAGGGTGACGACAAGCTGATGGTCCACTGTCAGCATCGAAAGATGAGTCTGAGTCGCATAGGCGTGCTTTTGGACGTTGATTAACCCCTCCTTAGCCATTAGATAAAGCTGGTAGCTGAGCTGCTGAGGTAGCGGGGGTAGTTTAATGTCTAGGTTGATGGTAAAGGACGAACGTAGCTGCTCCGCCAATGTGTGGAGGGCCGTATTGAGCTCAAAGTTAGACTCGCGCATTGTCTGTAACGACTGACGCACCTCTGTCAAACACTGAACTGTAAGCTGTTGGGCAGTTTCCAATGTTTGTTGCAACTTAGTACTGTTGTTAGTCGCTTGGCTGTATCGTTGGGCAAGGGCTAACTGCACATCCAACGTGGTGAGGGAATGTCCTAAAGAGTCATGGATATCCCGAGCAATACGGGAGCGTTCCAATTGAGTTGCTAGTGACTCAACCTCTTGGGTTAAGATTTGCGCTCGATATCGGTTCCGTTGCTCTGATGCAAACAAGAAACCCATCGTCACGACGAATACAGCAACTGTGATGGCTGTTGTTAGAGTGTTAATCAAAATCCTTTGGGGGTTCAAATAAAAGTCCAGACCGCGCAATTGGACTTCTTCAATGGCGGTGGGTAAACCCCAAGTAAATTGCATGATCCGTATGCTTGTGGTTGCAACTGTAGCAATGATTGCATCACTCATCGGCAACAACAAACAGGCTTTAATAATGAATAACTCAAACAAACTTGAAAATGAAATCCGAGAAAACTGCGCAATAATCAGTAGAGTCATCTCTAGGGCGACATAAAGACGACGCTGCTGTAGAGAAGCTTGGTTAGGAAACCGCAGACTCAAGGCGGCAACCATGCCAACAAACAGGGCCAGCTGCCAAGGTTGCCCAAACCGTGGGTCAATCTGAGCGCCCATCACATTGTCTATGACACATTGGATGAGAATGACCCACTCCACCCAGCGCATAATTTTTCGCACTTTTGGTGAGATGGGAACGGCTGTATGCGACATATCTCTGTGCTCTTTAGCTGTGTTTACAGAACTAATCTTGCCCTGAACGACTGATTCTGATTTGATTGTGCCTTATGACGGGTTGAATTCCGGCAAAATTCCCAAAGGAATGACAGATGTCATGGTGATGCATGACGGGTGTGACTTCGCAGGTTAGGAGAAATCAACCTACCGTAAAAACATCAAAGTCACCTTTGGAGTCAACGGTATGACAATCTCACGAAACGTATCATTGTTGGCAGGTTTTACGATTATACTCAGTGGTGCTTTAGGGCTTGCTGACAAAGCAGTGGCCGCACCCGCTGACATTTTCACCCCCGTACTTTCGACTATTCGTCAACAACTTCCTTCAGGGACAAGTTTACGCTTACCCGCCTATTTCCCTAATTCTTCAATTGATCTCTACCCTTATTTTGAATCTGATGATAATGGCTTCCGAGTCAATGTATCAGCTGACCCTAATTGTCGGGCATCTGCTTGTGCGTTGGGGTCCATCGGGGTGCTGACTGAAACAGAGTCTTGGCCCCCACCGGCAGATACGGTGTCACCCATAGCCATCACCTCTGAGCTGGATGGTTATCATCTGACCTGGGGCCAAGGGTTTTTCAAAACCCACAATATTCTTTGGCGGCAAGATGGGCAAATTTATGGTGTTGGTGCCTTAGATTCTGCAATCGATACCGCAGAATTGGTTGCGATCGCAGAATCCATGATTCGTGAGCAACCCATTACCAGTTCCAGGTAAGTGGCGTATACGTGACGGTGCTTGTGCCGGTTGTGCCTCAGTAAAAAGTGAAGCAAACAAGGGGGCAGATCACAACGTCTGCCCCCTTTCATTCGAAAATTGATAATAGGGACTGGCAACCCAACCTGAATTTTTTTCAGCTTAAATTCAGGCGATGGACTCAATCGTGTCTGGAGGTATGACTATGATCCAGGCTCTAACATTATTGAAGTGTACATTCGACATCTGCGCAAAAAGTTTGGCAGCGATTACATTGAAACAGTACGGGGCATGGGCTATCGCCTTAAAAGTCACCCCACCAGATAAGTCTTGCCAAGACCTACTGATCACTACGCCCCACGAGTGCTGAGAATGTAACCCACATTGCGTATCGTGCAGATAAACTTGCCTGCTGATTTTAGTTTTTGGCGAAGATACCGAATATAAACATGCAAAATATTCATACTTTCTCCTGGCAGAAAATCAGGCCAAACGCTATTCATAATCTGCTGATGGGTCAGCACCTGTTTAGGATGTTCCATAAAGTATTTCAATAGCTCAAACTCCTTTAAAGTTAGCGAAATCAGCTGTTTGTTGTAGTAAACTTCATAGGATTGAGTATCCAGCATTAAATTTTCGAAGGCAAAGATCGCCGTCTTTCTCTCCCACTCTACCCGTCGAATTCGGGCGCGCACTCGGGCCAAGAAATCGTCCATGTCCAGTGGAACAGACAGATAGTCATTGGCACAAATATTCAAACTATCGATTTGGTCTTGGCTGTTACCATTACCTATCAGCATAATCGGTGTTTTCTTCATCGACGATGCCAAATAGCGACAGGGTTCCAAATCAAGTCTATTAGCAGTCGGCCAACCCATAATCAAAAGATCTGGGCGTAACTGCCAGACTGTCTCCATTGTTGCCATCCGGTGAGCCAGGAAGCTGATACGATATCCTTGCTGACATAGAATCGCGTCTAAAACTTTTTCCAGTTCTGGTTGTATGCCGATCAAAAGAATGTGAGTTTGCATGTTTCCTCAAGTTGAAAGTAAGGCAAATTGAAAAGACGTTGCATACAACATCTGTATATTTAAGAATTAGCCGCAACGGTTTTTGGTCACCTCCGTAGATTGAAGAGATTTAAAAACGGTTCCCCTTTGCAAGCTACGGTGTACACACAAGTCCGAGATGTGTATACACGGCTGCCTTCGCAAGGGAAACCGCAAACAGGCATCGCTTTAGTCAGCTAGCACCACCTACTCAGACAACGTCGAAGCACGCTGCTTAACTGCATTAAGGTCAACAGCCACTGCCTTAGCTAATTTAGTCCCATAGTCCGCATCTGCTTTATAAAAGAACGCCGTCATCTTGGTGCGTAGGGCAGCATCTTTAACATCTCCCAAGTCTCCGGCTAAGTTAGAAACCAAATGCGCTTGCTCAGTTGCATTGAGTCCCCGATAGAAATCACCTGCCTGGGCAAAGTTCAATGTTTTCTCGATGGGTACATTCTGCGTTACACCGGCAATGGGTAACTGAGAGAAACGATAATCTTCGTTAGCCCCAAAGGTCTGTTGACGGTTAGGCTCGTAATTAACATCAGAACTAGAACGACCAATATTGCCAGGGCCTTCCTGATTACCGTTAATAACATCCACCTGTGGACGGTTAATGGGTAGCATCATGTGGTTAGCCCCTAAACGATGACGGTGAGTATCGGCATAGGAGAATAAACGTCCCTGTAGCAAACGGTCTTCTGAGGGTTCAATACCAGGGATGATATTGCTGGGTGCAAATGCAGATTGCTCGGTCTCTTGGAAAAAGTTAGTTGGCATTCGATTTAGTGTCATGGTACCCACTTTGCGTTCAGGCACTAAGTCTGTTGGCCAGATTTTGGTAGCATCCAAAGGGTTAAAGTCAAACTTGTCCAAGTCATTTGGGCTTAAGGTTTGAATATAAAGATCCCACTTGGGTGCATTGCCATGTCCTACCTGGGCATACAGATCAGCTGTGTAATGATTGAAGTCATCTGCCTGCATAGCTTTTGCTTCCTCAGCAGTTAAATTATGTTCACCCTGTAAGCTCTTCCAGTGAAACTTAACGTACTGATAATCACCATTGCGATTCACAAGCTTATAGGCATGAACCCCATTACCATCCATCTCGCGATAGCTTCTCGGGGTGCCCTTATCAGAGTAAACCTGAGACAGCATGTGTGTACTCTCTGGCACATGGCTGAAGAAATCAAAGAAGCGGTTAGGATCTTGTCGATTTGTAATGGGTGACGGTTTGAGAGAATGCACCATGTCGGGAAACTTAATCGCATCCCGAATAAAGAAGACAGGGAGATTATTGCCCACCAAATCCCAGTTGCCTTGGTCCGTGTAAAACTTAGTCGCAAATCCCCGTGGATCACGCAGCGTTTCTGGTGACCCTTTAGAATTGATCACGCTTGAAAAACGGACAAAGACTGGTGTTTTCTTGCCTCTGCCTTGGAAGGGTGCTGCCATCGTAATGCTCGACAGGTCAGCCGTACTCACAAACTCACCATGCACACCTGTGCCGCGTGCATGGACAACACGCTCAGGAATACGCTCCCGATTAAACCGAGCTAGTTTCTCAATTAAATGCACATCTTGTAAGAGAACAGGCCCCCCTGAACCAGCGGTTTGAGAGTTTTGATTATCGCCAACAGGGGCACCATTATCACGGGTTTGTAAGGGAACCTGAGCGATGGCTAACGTGGACACGCTAGCCATCAATGCCATGGTGACTGTAAAGATCAAAATTGGCCGAGTTTTTTTGAGAAGTTTAGCCCAGAAACTTGGGGGTTTCATAGTGGTAGTGTCCTTAGTTTGTATCATTAGACAAGCTAAAGCAGACTGTTGATAACAGCCTGAAAAGACTCTTCTAGAACAAGTTGACGAAAAAATGATGTACCTGATGATTCTGGCTAAGGGCACAGATCGTCTAAAAGTACAGTCAATCGCTCAATATCTTTGCCAGGAATTATCTTAACTTTAGCTAACTATTGAATTAGATTCATATTTAAATCAGAATAATTCTAAAATAGGAATTCATCAATAGAGATGATTACCTATTTATCCAAAGCATGAAATGTGTATGTTAGGGAGCTTAGGGATTGTTGGCAAAGCTCTGAAACTTTTTTATATCAAGTGTTAACTGCCACTCCTATGGGGTGTCAATTGGATTGTCAATGCATAGGAATGGCAGTAGTGATGGCCTGGAAATTGGCAATATTTAGTTACACAAAGCAGTTGTCACGCAAGCCGTGGGTATGAAAGCCGTGGGCACGTCCTATTACCTATCGCCCTGACTCTTTTTAAATTGTCGTATGGTTTGAGTGCGCGATTTCCAACGAGCTTTGCTGTTTTGCTGAGCTTGTTGGTGTTGTCGCCGGTGTAAATGGGCCTGTTCTTTTAGCAGCTTGTGATAGCTTCTCAGGCGTTTCTTAGATAAATCTCCTGAGGCTAACGCTGCTTGGATGGCACACCCCGGCTCTGACTGATGTTGACAATCGCGGAACCGACATTGCTGAGCCAGGGCTTCGACATCAGCAAAGGTTTCATCCACACGATTATCCAGACTATCCTCAGCCAGCCATAGCTGTAACTCACGCATACCCGGAGTATCAATTAAGAGAGCTCCGGTGGGCAGGCGCAGCATAGTCCGAGAGGTGGTAGTATGACGTCCCTTACTATCGTCTGCACGTATTGCTTGAGTCGCCTGTAGGTTACTCCCCATCAGCTGATTTGTCAGGGTAGATTTGCCCACACCAGACGAACCCAGGAGAGCCAGGGTCTGCCCTACTTTAAGGTAAGGCTTTAATGCCTCCAGATTATTGTGTTGTAACGCGCTCAGGGTAATAATTGGCACACCAAACGCGATGTCTTCCACAAGCCGACGCTTGTGGTCCAGGTCCTCACAAATATCGGCCTTATTTAGCACAATGACTGGACTAGCCCCACTCTCCCAAGCCATCACCAAATAGCGCTCAATGCGACGCAGGTTAAAGTCCAAGTCTAGACCACTGACCAGCAAAAGAGTGTCTACGTTAGCGGCAACAACCTGGACATCGGTACGGTTACCGGCTGCTTGACGAAGAAATTGGCTTTTACGAGGTAGTACAGCCTCGATTAACGCTGGATCTGCTTGACTCTGGGGGTGAAGTACAACCCAATCGCCCACAGCTGGAAAGTCTGATGAGCTTTGAATCTGGTGTCTAAATCTGCCAGTTAGAGTTGCTGTTGTATCACCTTGTTCAGTATAGAGATGGTACTGACTGCGATGAACCACAGCAACACGTCCTACGCGATACCCTTGTTCCACGTAGGGTGCAAAGCTGCAAGCGAAGGTATCGCTCCAGCCTAAATTAGCTAAAGTCATGATAGGAAAAAATCCTCTAGGTCAACTGAGTCTGAGACCTACAGGGCATCTGCCCATAGGCCATAACCGTAGAGGAATGGTGCAAAGAAATGCTGTCAGGGATTATCCCAGCAGTTTCAAGGGTGCATTCCCTACGGATTTAGAGATGTAGCGACAAGGGTTACCGACTCAGACATAAAGGTTCAGCTCCTGAAAAGAGTAGAGAGAACAGCTCTTAGTATAGCGGGGATGATGGCCTACTGTCGAGATATTGGTAAAGTTACACAACATGGACTCAAATGATGTACCAAAAATCGACGGCTTGTCTAGCCTATAAATAGGGGAACTGCTGACAGTGTCAACCGACAGTGTCAACTGACATTTTTAGAATTAAAACAATAACTATAAGAGGTCCCCTGGATGCAAAGGAGAAAGGTTGCCCATTTAAGCCTCTGGCTGGCGATTTTAGTGATGGGCATCGCCCTGGGAATTTTCAAGTTTTGGGGAGCTATTGGTAAAGAAGGCTACGTGCTATTTATTGTTGTTATACTCCCTGTTGTACCATTAACGAGTTGTTTACTCTTACTGAGTATCTTTGCCCGGTTACCCACTACACCTCTGGTGAAGATAACGTATCCGGCTGCAATTATCAGTCAAACACTTTTCACACTTATTATTCTAGACTTCTTTCTGGCATTGCCTCTGCCATGGGGAAGGTTAGGTTGGCTGATCTTGGGTCTTGTGCTCCTGCCGATGGTGACAGGGGCCATGGTCATTGTATCGATGAGCTACCGTGCCGTTGTGTTAAGGAAAACAGTCTGGGGGCAGTCGCTGAATAGGGCCCATGCTCAACTGTCGCCATGGGCAGTTGTTGCATTCATCATAGGCATGATAATTAACTATGGCGTTTCTTTTTTCTATGTCGCGCTGCCAGAGGTGCCTGCCCACGTTGGAAAACGAGCAAGGATTAACAGTGCACTCAATACGCCATTACCAGATAGTGCCACTAACCTTCGTTTAGTGAATGACTTTAGTGCAGAGGCTTTTGACTCACCAAGCTCATTGATCCGTTTTGAGGCGGCTTCAGGGGATGTGGCTAATTGGCTCCAGTCTGAAAATGGCTGTTTTCGACGAACAACTGACATTAGTGAGCTTGTCAAAAGTCAGTGGTCGTCGAGGTTACCAAATTGGTGGCAGCCAGATATCGCTGAACAGTACACCGAATATCAGTGTGACTTTATGTACTACAGCGGGGTCATCGTTGACCAAACAGATGACGCTCGTTGGATTGTGTATATCTATGCTTACGATATATAAGTCGAGCCATACTACAAGCACGATAAAAGAGTAGAGAGAACAGTTGTTAGTGTAGCGATGGCGATGGCCTACCATCGAGATACAGGTGAATTTGTCCTACATATGCATCATTGTAAATCAAAACAGTTATTAAGAGGCCCGTCACATGCAAGCGAAAAAGGTAGCGCGTTTTAGCCTTAGAGTTGCAGTTACACTGATCATCATAATCTCTGTCATGCTCGCACTCAGGGCAATGGTTGATAAAAATGACAGTGTGCTATTTATTTCTGTTGTGCTACCTGCCTTACCGTTAATAGTTCTTTTAATCTTACTCAGTATCTTTACGAGTTTACCAACTACACCCTTGGTAACCGCAGTCTACCTAACTGCGATTATAGGTTTGATATTTTCTACCATATTGCTCTTAGACGGCTTTCTGGCATTACCCTTGTTGAACTACTCTCTTCCTGGAATAGGTGATGTGGGTGTAAGTAGTTTCATCTTCAATATTTGGCTTCTATTGATTAGCATGGGTCTCATGTTAATTACAGCCCTGGGTTACCACTCTGGTGTCCTGGGACAGGTGGGACTTTGGCGTAAACATCCGAGACGTGATAATGCTCGCCCATCAAGATGGGCAATAATCCCATTTATCATAGCCATGGTTACAATTTATGGCTTGTTTATTATCTATACAGTATTTCCAGAGTTAGCAGCACGGGTTGGAGCAAAATCAAGAATTCACGGCTCCCTTAAGACTGAACTACCAGACAGTTTTACTAATCTTCGTTTAGTGAATTCGTTTAGTGTAAAGCATATTGACTGGTCAAGAGCATTAATCCGCTTTGAGGCGGCTTCAGAGGATGTGGCTAATTGGCTCCAGTCTGAAAATGGCTGTTTTCGAGGAACAACTGGCATTAGTGAGCTTGTCAAAAGTCAGTGGTCGTCGAGGTTGCCAAATTGGTGGCAGCCAGATATCGCTGAAAAGTATACCGAATATAAGTGTGACTTTGTTTACTACAGCAGGGTCATCGTTGACCAAACGGATGACGCTCGTTGGATTGTGTATATCTATGCTGATGATATATAAATCGAACCATACTACATAAAAACGATTTATATTCTTGGCTGGTTTCAGGCCAGATGCTTTGATTGTCTCTTGCTAAGGCACTAACACCATAGAAGATGCTCCTCGGGTAACGAGAACAGAATAGCGAGTTTGCATTAGCATTGGTTGAGGGGGCAACGGATGTGCCAATTAAGCCGACCCGCATCGCTGTTGCCGGGTATTTCGCAGTAGAAGCGATGATGGCCTCTGGGGTCGACACCCACAAGCGGTGCGATCGCGACTTTTATGCTCATGCAGACGACTTTGGGTATCTCGATTCTACCCATCTGAAACACCTAAATTGAAGGAGATGTTATCTTTAGAGGCTCCCTTCTGACTGCATCCAGCTTGCGGCCAAGAAGCGATCGACATCGGCTTTGAAAGCTGCCAAACAACTTTCATCGAGGTAAAACATGTGACCAGCTTCATAGCATTTGACTTGAATATTATCCCGGAGCGTTGGGTCAAGGTTCATATGAGCCAGGGTATAGTCCGTTGCCAAATGGGGTGTGGCTAAATCGTAATAGCCCTGGGCAACAAAGACTTTCATAAAGGGATTTTTTGCGATCGCTTCCCGCAGGGCCGCCGCCGTGGTGGGTAGTTCTCCATTTTCCCATTGCCAGGCTTTATTGACAGCCCAACTGATGACCTCATAGTTGAGATCGGTTTCGATGCCGAGGTTGCGACGCACGTAGTCATTAAATGTGGTCGTAAACGGCGGTTGGATGGCGTAAACAGCCGGATCGAAGTCGGGGCGCTCGGTAACCGCGAGGGCTTCAATACCTGTGTAGCGCACGTCAAAGCGGCCGATACTGCGTTTTTCAGTGCGGAGTAATTCCTTACAAAATCGGGAAATATCGATCCGTAAATTCGAGCCCAGCACAAAGTCCACATCCACACCAATATAGTGGGCGAGGGTGGTAGCAATGGTTTGTCGCTCGCTCTCTGGTAAGCGATCGCCCTGCATTAGGGCGAGGGTGAGATCACGCTCCGACCAGGTTTCGACTTCCGCTAAGATATCCGTTAGCGATCGCTGTTGGAGTTCGGGGGCGAGTTTTTTGTGATACCAGGCGGCGGCTGTATAGGTGGGGACAAATAGTGAGAAGGGCAAATCGTCACTGCGTCCGAAAAAGACTGGCCGCAGATCCATCGCATTAGAGATTAGGACAATACCATTGAAGCTAATGCCAAGATCGATCAAATGACTGGCGAGGCCTGCGGCACGGGTGGTGCCATAGCTTTCTCCAGCTAAATAGAGCGGTGACGTCCAGCGTTGATAGCGCGTTAAATACAAGCGAATAAATTCGCCAACAGAGTGAATATCGCCTTGAAAGCTCCAGAATTTTTTATCCTTGTCTTTGTCGATGGCTCGGCTAAAGCCCGTGCCTACCGGATCGATAAAGACCAAATCGGCCCGATCGAGCCAGGTGGAGGCATTGGCTTGCAGGCGATAGGGTGGGGGCGGCTGAAAGCCATCGGGTGTCATCACCACGTGCTGGGGGCCGATGGCACCCAGGTGCAGCCACACCGATGAAGAGCCCGGACCGCCATTAAAGACAAAAATCAGCGGTCGAGGGACACTCGCTTTGGTGAGGGTGTAGGCCGTGAAGAAAATCTCGGCTTCGGTTTCGCCAAATTCATCCTTGAGGGGAATCGAGCCTGCATGGGTGGTGTATTCCAGGGTTTTATCGGGCAGTGCTAATTCATGCTGCTTTTCTACGGGCTCGATACCGAGGAGTTGGCGTTTTTTTTCTTTTTTTTCTGGGGATTTTCCGGCTTCTGGAGTTGTCTTGGGGTCGGGGGCAGCGTGGTCTTGAGTCGACATGGTGATGCTGAGGTTTAGTGCGATCGCGGGGGAGTATTCGGCGCGATCCCCGACCCCAATCATATTTTCGGGGCTGGTGCGCGCGACAAAGTAGTACCTATCATCCGCCGTACCGAAGATTGAGACAAGAGCTTACCTAAAAGAAGAACCCATCATCATCACCGGAAGTAGTCTTCAAGTGGCTAAATTGCTCTGCTGCCATCATTAGAAAATCAGCATTCATAACTCATGGAATTTTCTTCCCCCAATTCATGTTGGAGTACCCAAAAGCACAGCAAAGTATAACGCCCCGCCTAACCGGCCAGCTTTAGAGCGTCAGCGACAAAGCCAGTCCGGTTGAAGTGATTGTTAGCCCAATACGGCAGGACAGAAGTCACTGATTTACTTCCTGAAGGTTTGAAAGTGGAACCCATCCGGACTCCGAACTGGCAGGATTCTCGCACCAGACCCAGCCGTTCAGCGCTCTCGAACCGAGAAGCAGATCTCCTTTTTGTACACTCAGCTCTCTTGCCGTGTAGTTTTCACGAGCACGGGCAGTATTACCGTTAATGATTTCAATGATCTGAGCTGGAACCCAGCCACTTTCTTGCCCTGGTGTACTGCAGAAAAACCAGTCCTTCCAGCCTTCCGAACCCTCATACCGCTCACCGACAGTAAGAGGGGCACCTTTCGTGAAGGTAATAGGCTCAGGGTACTCACTCGTATGGTCTTGAGTGACGAGGTATCTCTTGGTTCTCATATGGGTATTCTTGCGGGCTAATGTGAAGCTGAGCGGCGGCTCATGCTTTATATCAACTTACAGATTTTGTCATCTGTCTGCTCCTGCGTAGTGTTATGGCCCATTTGAAAAGTGAGATATCTATCAACCTACTTATTTCGTGCCTAATCTTAGAATGTAAACGCCAATCAGGATAATCGCCATGCCAAGCCAGTCGGCAAGCACAATAATTTCTCCAGCAATGAAGAAACCAATGAATAAAGCTACGATAGGTGGAATGTAGGTAACAGAAGATGCTGTGATAGCCCCCAGATTGTTTACAATTATGTAGTACAATATGTAAGCTGCACCAGTTCCTAAAATACCAAGCCCAAAAACTAGACCAATCAGCGCTTTTTCATCACTCTGTATTTGAGCCACTCCCTCTAAGTCTGTTATTAGTGTCATGCTCAACAAGGCAAATAACATCTGATATGACGTGAGTGCTGCAGGTGATATCTGCTTTCCGGTCAAAAATTTCTTCGCATAAATAAATGAGATGCCGACACTCAACGAGCCCAGCATCATGAAAAGCACACCGTAAATATTGATGATAGAATCTTCTGTACTCCAAGGTCTGGCAATGATGAGTACGCCAGCAAAACCGACCAGAATGCCTAGCATTTTTAGTCGAGACAGTTTTTCTTCTCTCAGAAATAGTGTTGCTGTCATGGCCGAAAAAATGGGGATTAGACCACTCAGTGCGCCAGCGATTCCAGAGTTAAGTAATGCTGTCCCCTGAGCAAAACAGTAAAAGTAAAGGGTTGTTGCTAGTAGGGACATCACCAAAAAATGATGAGCTGACTTCAAGTGTGATCGCCGAATTTGCTGCTGCAAGATGGCATAGATTAGCACTGGGAAAAAGCCAAAAAGTACTCTCAGAAAAACAATCTGTGAAGGGGTGATAAGCTGAGCTGCCCATTTCATGTAGAGAAAGTTAGTCCCCCAGATAATGCCAAGGGCTAAATAGGCAAGGTAGAAGATAGGTAAACGCCCTATGGTACGTGAGTCAGTAGGCATGTTGCAATCAATAGAAAGACTAGCCACAAGCCTAGATAAAAGGAGCATCAGGATTCTAGTACGTTTTTGCGGTGCCTATGGCATATTGACGAGGAGTAATGCCTAAAAATGCCTTAAATCGTTTGGTTAGATGGGTTTGATCATAAAACCCAACATCTAGCGCAACTTGTGAAATTTGGATTCCTAATTTCAGTAACCGTTTAGCTTGCTGTACACGGATTAGATTAAGATAAGCATGGGGTGGTAAACCCATCACTTGTTGAAAAGTTCGGCAAAGATGAAATTTGCTCAGAGTAGTGAGGTTGGATAGTTCAGTTAATGAAATATTACGCTGATAATTACTTTCTAAATAATCTCGAATGAGCTGCACCGTTCGATTATCTTTAGGCACTAACTGCACCAAAGGCTGTCTATCCGCATGACGCACAATCAGCTTGGATAAAACATTGTATAAATATGTCTCTTTTTCTATGGCTGATGTATGGGGATCTTCAAGAGCCCAATGCATCTGATAAATTTGATGCGCTAATCTCTGATCAAAAATTACGGGTGTAGGAAAGAAAGGCACATCATGCTCAAAGCCTGTAATCTCAACAGCAATCTGCTGCAACAACTCAGAAGCTGGATACAGCATACGATACGCCCAACCATCTTCAATATTAGCTGCATAGCCGGTGTGAATTTCTGCTGGGTTAATCGCAGCGATACTACCCTTTGGCATTAATAATTGTTCAGAGCGGCGATAGGTTAAAGCCTGGACTCCAGAATAGATAACCCCAATCGCAAACTCCTCGTGAGCATGGCGGCCAAAAGAGTGAGTCAAATATTTTGCATGTAGTAGTTCTAGATCGCCTAACAGCGGATCTATCCAGAAATGGATTTTTTCGTTTTGCTTCCTAGGCTTCAATTCTTCAAATCCATTCCACAAGAGATGCTAACGAAAAAACTAGGATGACTTCAATGTATTTGGGCCGCATAACGTTCAAGCTCACCTGCATGCAGCGTAGTGTTAGCCAGCCTTCGGCGGCGGATCGCCTGCTCTGGATAGCTCCAATTCTTGAAGTAGCAATTGCCCCCAAACCACCGCTTTCGCGTGGTGTTCTTTTAGGTCAGAAGGTTCTCCTACAAACATGATGTCTCGCAATTGATTGTATACGGGGCCTGGAAGATCTCGCTGAAGATAACGCATCCCGAAGTCCCAGCGTGTGGAACAATATCGCATGCGAAGCAGTTCCACGAGTGGCTTAAGCGTGTACCCCCAAAACGCGGCAAGGGCTTCTGCCTCTTGACCGCGATCGATCGCCTTTTGGACAAAACTCTGACTCACGGAAAACCACTCTTCGAGGTCTTGACTGCGCTTGGCCCGGCGAGTTTCCTGCGAGTCCCTCTCTGAGGGCTTAAACCGTAGCCACTCCCCTTTGTCAAAGAGTGGCTGCAACTTCCCGTGGCGTTCAGGATCGAGATACTCGACGTAGTCTCCTTTCTGGAAAACACATACATCCACCAATAGAAAGTCTCCGCTAGCAGCCAGCTTGAAGTATCGGCCAGGAGGCTCGGAGTGGCAAGCTACTACGGGCGATACCTCTTCTAAGGCCAACTGGACAGCGGCGTAAAAGGGTTCTTCTGCGTTTGCACCATCCAACAGGAAATTTAAATCGATATCGGAGTACTCATCCACAAGATCGAACGCGGCACTCCCGCCTTCCCAGCCCGCCAGAACAAAAGGCAGGGTGCTTAACGCATTGCTCAAGGCACTGACGATTCGATTACGGAGAGTGGTGCGGCGAATTTCCATGCACTTCCTTGGTCTGGCTAACAATATATTAGATCTACTTTTCCAGTCTATCTATCAGTCAAGCACTGTAGACGCCCACAAAAATGCGTAACCGATGATACATATATTGCTTACGGGGCTACGTCATCTCGAACATCCTTGATCGATGGATTCAATATCTGCCGTTTTTGACAGTTAAACCAGTGAAATGAGCATTTTCCAGAGCAAAAGTATCCCCTAAGTGCTTTGATAACAGAGTGATACAGCCTATTACAGCCTGCTTGACGAAAGCCTTAGGCCCGTTCTACAGTTACCCAATGCTGCGCTGTTGGTGCAGCTGTTCTACTAGAACCTAATACCTTGGCACCATCGGTAGGTGCTGACACACCTAACCGATGGCTAACCCGCAGATTCCTAAGCAATCTTTGGGCTGGGCTTATTATGCCTCAACCCCTGCGATTTGCCATGCATCTTGTGGGGGCTGAGAGATTAGGTTCTGGCTTTCCTTGTCGTTTCTCTGGAGAACCAGAACCATGTTTCAAGACCCAACCCAGGGCGCAGATGCGCTCACCCGTCAGCCTGCCCCACTGCCAGAATCCTCCTATGAAACCGGACGGCATCTGCTGCTGGGTAGTTTGACCTTTGTGCAAACCACCATCAAACTACTGCATAAGCTCAACTACACCGAGCCCAACGACTGGAGCCGTCCGCTACCCACCGGGCGACCCAATGAGGTAATGGCGATTTTGACCAAAAAGGTGAAGATTAGTTAGGGCTTAGCGATCGCATCTGCTCAGGTGCGATCTCCACACCCTTCAAGGAATTCATGAACATGGTGCGTTCTCAAGAATCTATTTGCAGAGAGAGAGAAGGATAGAAGGAGGTGATGCTTTAGTCACGCTACGCTTGCTAACTTTCCTGATCGGTTGACTAATTCATTAATACATAGTGTGCCAAAATTTTCTGAACTTCAAAGATCTTTCCTTCACTACGTTTGAACTCTCGCTCAATGGGATATGACTCACCTGAAATCCAAATCTTCATTTCAGCATCTCGATCAAAACCACCAGCAGTCTCCACTGCAAAATGGGTAATAGATTTATAGGGTAGCGAGTGATACTCCTTCTTTTTACCTGTCAGTCCTTGAACATCGACAAGGATCAAGCGATGCTCTGTAAAAACAAAGAAGTCTCGCATCAATTTGAAACCTTTAATGATTTTCTCGCCATTCAAAAGTATTTTACTAAGCTCTTGTTCTAATAGTCCTAAATCAGCTTCAGAAGCATTGTCAAAAATGGCATCTAGCATAGTTCAATTTTCTCTACTTGATGTGCATAGACAGTGTAAATAGGCAGTCATTGATTTTTGCGGGATATATTGCCGTTATTAGCGATGGTACGTCTCAGCACGTTAATGAGCATAATTTTACAGTCTATTTTGATTATATTTATTACAACCCAACATGACACGACCTGTATAAAACAAAACAAACCTACTCCTAAATTGTGAAAGCCACAAAGTTGTAGCAACAGATTTAATCCAAATAACAAGCCTACAGATCATCTGGAGTAAAGTCGGGCAAAAGCCCATACTTTTCTTGTTCAATACATTGGATATTATCCTTACCGCAGACCTTGACCCAACGCATCATGCCATTATCTTCGTGATCGACAAAGTGGCAGTGAAACACAAACGATCCCTCGTAATCTAAAGGCTGATAGCGGAATGTCGAAATCTGATTGGGTTGTACCAGTAGGGTATCTTGCCAGCGATTAGGAGTTGTCGATGTGCAATCTGCGTAGGTGTTTTGATAGGTGGCTGCAGTGTTTTTGAGCGTTTTAATGGTGGTTACAGCCTTCTCACAGGTTTTGATCTCCTTCAAATAAAATGGATTGGTATGAATATGAAATGGATGGGCGGATTGAATCGTACCATTATCGTCCACCTTCAGAGTCCATTCTCCCAATGCTTCTTTCGTCAGTACAATCGGCCTCATATCTTCCGTAAAGATCTCATAATCTAGCCCCTTTTCAGGGGTATCAAACTCGAGTTCAGACGCTGATGAAAAGTCAGTTGCCATGCACCACTTATTCTTGTCCCTGCTCTCATCGGTACAACTAAAGGCAAAGCCAAAGGTAATATTGTTAATGTACCGTGTCTCATCTGGATGTGTTGGAGCAGGCCCTGTTTTTGCAGCTGGGAAGAAAATAAAGTGTCCTTCATACTTAGCGGTTGGAGATACAGTAGCCATTTTGGGGGCAGGCGGATAGTACTGATAATTGGCATAGGCCAGAAGTTCACTCTCTGGCGGTAGCACTTGATCGGTGTTTCGGCCCTGCACCGTTATAATTGCCGCAATGTCTTCCGTGCTGGCGGCAACAGCATTGCTCAAATACCTATAATTAGGGCTTTTGAGCACCAAATACGTTCCTTGAGTAGGAAATTGAACTAGCGCATCCACACGATTTCCCGGCCCCATCGTCACGCAGTTTGCATAGGAACTCCCACTAATACCGGGACAGGTGGTGTGACGCTCAATCTGCCCCGTGGTGATGCCATCATAGGCAATAATATTTAGCGGTAAGCTGCTAATTCCTGTATCTTCCTGGCGAGGCGTAAAGTTACGGGTATCGGCTAACCATGTATCTGCTGTAGTTGCCCCGGTTCCAATAACAACCTGATTAGTATTGGTATTGGTCAGAAAAGGAAGGCGATTAGGTGCAACCAGAGCATCAAGCGTACCTGTTAGGCTACCAATGCCTTTTGTGCTTAATTGAACAATAGATAGGGAAAGTGGTTCTGCTACTCCTCCGTTAATCAGACGCCACCGTTCAATCTCACCAGCAGCCATCTCAATTAACGGATAGGTTTGGCCATTCACCAACGTATACCCCGTAAAGGTTTGCCCTGCAAAGTTGGCATCCTGTGCTCCATTTTCGGCCCAACCGACTTCACAAGGAGTTGTTGTTATACAAGCACTTTTCCCATCAGGGGCCTCATAGGGCAGGTGCTGAAACATAAGGAGGCGATCATGAATTCCTGCATCGGCCAGAATGGCATCTAACGATTTAACCTTCTTCCCATCGTTCTTCTCCATTTGATCCGGATTAAAATTAGGGATTTCTGGACCGATATCATCAATGATGATGGCCCCTTCTAGGCCACTGGCCAAATCCACCGATGTGGTCCCATGTTGGTGGGGATGGTACCAGAATGTTCCAGCCGGATGCTCCTGTGGAACTTTAATCTTGATATCCCATTGATTGCCTCCTGGTAACAGGCTATCAATCACGTCATCACCAATCCAGTATTTCAGTTCCTCTGGAATGGTGTCAGGGGCTTGCCCTATAGCCGCTAATTCTGCCTTCATCTTTGGCACAGTCATCGGTGAATCATGAAGACCATGGGTATGAAAATTCGTCATGTTACAGGAGGCATTGGACACTAAACCATTACCAATACATGACACATTTCCCTCATCAAAATAATCTTGGCGAGTATGATATTGGCGATATTCATTAAAGGTAATCTCAGGATGATTCTTGCTGATTTGCCGATAGCCTTGGTCTAGCCATTGCTTATAGCCAGCCTCTCTATCATCAGGCAAGTTATTGATCAGATGCAGGGTGATAGTATCTCCAGGTTTGACGCGAAGGGTTGGTCCAATCAAATCAGTAACCCACGTTTTTTTATTATTGAGGATTGGAATTTTACTTTTCAGGTTTGCAACTGTAAATTCTCCTTGAGCCACATCCAGAATTGTATAGTTCCGTAGGGAAACCACATCTGGACCAATGGTAGAATGAGGATTGAGAGAGGAATGACCAGGTTTATAACCTGCATTATTTAGAATGTTATAGTCCACTGAAATGGTGGCTTCAATTCCTGTTTCACCCAGTTTTGTTTGGATTTGGGCAGGAGCCGTTAACGGCTGTTTGTAATACTGGGATGACGGACTACTCTCAGTAGTTGCCCATGCAGGACTATTCAGGCATAAGCAAAATATGCCTACCGAAAAGAGAGTCATTAAAACTCTAGGCAAATGTTTCATTGCTTTAATTGAAAGGCTTGTGCTTGTTTTTAGAGATGCATTGTAATTGTCAGTTGCTAACCGACGATAAACTTCCTAACCGCTGTCCCATTAATACCGAAATTGCATTAAATACACCTGACTGAAACAGTAGAATATTCAGGGAGCCACCATAGGCAAAGTGCCCTAACTCATCTCCTTTTTTAACAGCTACTGGACAGGCGTCAGGAGGGACCATTGTGGATTGATTGTTGACAAGTGATGCACTAATACTACTAATGGTATTTAATCCCACGGGGATTAATGCAACATAACCATATTTCTTGGTTTCAATAATGTAATAAGCACGATGAAAATCTTCAAAAATACTGAAATTCGTTGTGCTTTCACCCACGTTGAAGTGATTAAACCAATGTTCACCATCCGTAATGCCATTGTAAATACCAGGGACATCCATCGACTCAACAATATTGCCAGCCACAGGAGAGTGAAATCGATGATAGTTATTGGGCATCAATACACATGAAACCGCAGTTCCTCCAACAAAATGTTGAGCGTATTGAGACTTGTTTAGAAGTTCGAAAACGTTGATTTCTCTAGTCTTAACCCGAAGATCAGTGGTCAAGGTCAAGTCAGACTCTATGAAATTGATTTCTGAATCAGCCGGAGCCACTAATATGGAATCATCGTCATATGCTGCAATCGGACGAGCATTTACCTCAGGATTTAATTCCCTTGTAAAGAACTGATTAAAAGACTGATATCCACCTTTTGGGATAATAAAGTCCTGTATTTGGGTGGCGGGGGCCGCTTCCCATTCTTTGATGTACTGCTTAGATTCTGGAGAGTCCATAAACTCTCCACGAGCAAGAATAAACTTTACCGTCCAGTTAAATATTTCAGTAGTATACGGTGCGTTTTTCCTTCGACTTTTCAACTGATTGAGAAAGAAAAATGCGGTTTCATTATTCCGATAAAAATAGGTAAAGGGAACAATCTTGCCAAGCCCACCATTCGGCTGTGGTAAGAAAGTAAACCATTGCTCAAAATATTCAACAAAGTAATCAATAGTTTGACCAATCCACGGGTTCCTTTCTCCAGTGGGTTCAATGAGGGGAGTCACATTAGCGATCGCATCATTATAGGCTGCCTCTACAACAGGATTACTAACAATATCTCGCAACTCAGCAATCAACTGCTTCATCTTCTCAGTCAGTGGGGGATAAACGGCACTCATGAGAGGTATCTCCTTATTAAGAAATTGCAATAAGTAAGTGTGAGATTTACGCAGGAAACTGAACAATACTTCAGAAGTATTTCAAAGGCTAGAAGAAAGAGCACCATAAGCGATCTTTCCGCATCACAAGTTAATTAGGGTAAACCCTGAATAGATTTACCCTGAATTCTAGTTTGCAAAAGTCACTAGCCTTTTATATGGAAGGCAATGTCCAAGTTCGGATGTAACTTTTCACCCCGATGATGAATTTGTACTTTATAGTGAATGGGATCACTATCTGTAGCTTCTGCAGAGTTCATGGGCCCACTATCCACAATTTCTGCCGGGACATTGCTCAAGGGGAAAAACGCATTCACTTCCAAGTGGGTCAGGCAATTGGCACACTTCACCACATTCCGACGACTGAGAACAGAATGGTGCCCCAGGTAGTAGGTCTCGTCTCCAACTTCTGCATAGGCTCTTAAGACAAACGACCCCTGAAATAAGGCCCGGTCAATTTTTGTAACCACCAACGTTTTTGAGCTAAACCGATCGTCATGGCTTGCTTTCTCTGCTTGAAACATCTCTTCACCATCTGGATCAAGCGACCCAATACTGTAGGTAAAGTTAAGCTGGTTTTCAATATCAATGCAGTCTTCAGATGTATACGGAACCTCCATACCATCTATAGTCTTAGTAAATGGGTGAAGCGGCGAGTTCAGATCAAGGCTGGAATTCGGAGCAAAACCAGGCGTCGGTCCCTGTGAATCGGTTGAACTAGTGCCAGAATACTGGGCAATAACTTCAAGTTTTTGCTGTTGCTGTTGTTTCTTTTGCCATACCCAAAACATACGATCAACATTGCAGTGATGGAAGAAGAAAATTGGATCTAGGGCAGCCGTATTATTTTCGCCCATGTCACCATTTGCGCCTGCTAATAGTCCATCTTGATCTTCTTTTCCCTCAATGATTAGATCAAAGCCTCCCACAGCAAGATGAACATCGTTATGGGGATCTTCTAATGGAATCGCAATATCTGCCTGTTCTGAACCATGATTCCATGCCGCCGCGGATGTCGTGTTGGAAAAAACAGTATAGTTTGGAGCATCCAAACATCTGAGATACCTGAGAAAAATGCTAAATTCCTCTGCTGGTTGTGGCTCATCATCCAACTTTTTTGGAAGCTGCCCAGGTGGCATTTGAGTTACTTCTGTCGGGGGTTTTCCGATTAGCCACTGGATTACATTTTCGTTGAGTTTTTGGGTCCGACCGATTGGATCAGGATACTGATCATTGTGGGCTTTAGTAGCCTGCCGAGCTTCTGGCGTCCCCACTAGGCCAGATAACGGGTAGCGAACTGTTTCATAGCCTTTGGGTTTTGCATACTGATGATTGATATCTCCTTGACTAGGGACATTCATTTCATCAGAGACTGCAACAGGCAAAACAAATGAGCGAAGAGGGTTATCAATGGTTTTACCTTTTAACTCTCCGTTATAGTCATCATCGCTAAAAGTAAACTTCTCAGCAGTAAGGGAATGGGGGATGCCCTCAGCCAGAGATTCTACGCTAGTTTCGTCCCAGTACGCCATCATTACGCCTGGAACAATACGTTGTAACGCTTGTTCTAGACGATAGACATAGACTCGATGCCATGTGGGAAACAAAACATTGCCATGATTACAATATCCACCCCAGTAAACATAAGTATCGATTTCTGATAATTTATCAACCCAAGGTCGATAAATAAAGGGTTCACCATGATATCCCCCAATCCGAAAAAATGAGTCCAGGTCATCCGGGGGAAGTTCTTTGATACCTTTCCAGGCACGCATCAAATCCTCAAGCGGCTTTTTATTACCACGAGCATGTAATCGTTCTAGCTCACGCACAGAATAACGAGTTGGGTAATCATTGTGCATAGATCGATTCAACTCCATGTAAAATACATTACAAAGGCTATTGTCGAAAAGCAGCACTTTACGTTGTGAAAATTCTATCCATCCATAATGGAGGGTGATTTCGTCCGCATAGACGAATTTTATCGGCTTTGCCAGATGTAGTACGATAAATTATTGTAAATTTATTCAGAGAGCGACGATTTCGGGTTCTTTTTGAAACAAATATTCATAACGAGCATCAACAAAAAAGGGGTGATAAAGCTATCTTGAGCTTTGATAACCGCTCCTTTAAGCCAATTAAGGCAAAATTTGTATTTGTAGTATTCCTTACAAAGAGATACTCTGCTCACTTATAATCGTTTACGGATGACGCTCGTTGGATTGTGTATATCTATGCCTATTATATATAAGTCGATCCATGCTACAAGCAAACGATTTATATTTTTGGCTGGTTCAATGCCAGATGCTTTGATTGTCTCTTGCTAAGGCACTAACACCATAGAATATGCTCCTTGGGTGACGGGAACAGAATAGTGAGTTTGCATTAGCATTGGTTGAGGGTTCAACGGATGTGCCAGTTAAGCCGACCCGCATCGCTGTTGCCGGGTATTTCGCAGTAGAAGCGATGATGGCTCTGGGGTCGACACCCACAAGCGGTGCGATCGCGATTTTAGGCTCGTGCAGGCGACTTTAGGTATCTCGATATAGACGGCTTTGTTGCGCTTAAGGAGAATACTGCTCTCAGGTCCGACTATTTTGTGGAACTTCCGACATTGCCTAACATGTTCGAACTTAGCGGCGCAGCTAAAATACCGAACGACGCCCAGTGAATAAGCGTCCGCGTCCACCTCAGATCCTATATTAGGTGTCGAATTGCGCGAGATGGGCAAGCCACTCTGTTTGGTTCATAATAGTGTTGCCGCACCAAACCGATACTTTTGGGAAATTTGCAACATACTTTCCTGCCTCAACCCACAACCTTTGTATGGCAGGGGCATCATTATACAAGCTCAGTGAAAATTTCTCTCCTTCTAACTGACAGTGCTTAAAAAATAAACCTTGTGGATTTTCATCTAAGCGAGAACGAAGCTGAAGGAACCATCCTGTGTAATCATTTGGGACTCGATCCAATGCTTGTTCATTACTATGGTAATAACGCCAAACTACATCCCAGCCTTGTTCGTGAAAGTGATTCATCCAATCTTCCGGGGTTGGTAATTTCTGCAATACAGCATAAGCAGAGAAATCAGTAGAGCTAAACCAAGGTTGAACAATCTCTTTCCTGTCCGGGTGCTGCAAGATTTCGAGCGAAGTACAAGCGACTCGCAAAGTTCCAGGTACATCAAGCGTAAATGTCAGTCCTTGCTCAGTCTCTATTAACTCAATTCCCTGGCAACAGTTGCCTGTAAAAAATCCCTCTTCCCAGTCGATGAAGTAACTTTTCACTCCTTGAGCAGTAATCTCAATATCTCGTATCCTTCGCATACCAAGATGACCTGTCACTAGGCTCTGAGGAGCCATTTTATGCTACGTCTTAACCAGTAACTCAAGACACCTAACGTCTGTCTTATGTGACTATCCGGGAATGTCAGCATGGGTTAGCCCATCGGTCAGGTTGCCCGATATCTGGATTGAGTGCCCCCAGAATAAATCACCATCGTCGTGCCAGAATTCAAATTCGCCATCCGGATAGACAGAGATAGCCTGCAAAATCATTTTCTTCTTGAATTTCTCTGGTGATAATTCCATTTCTTCATCGCTAAGCCAGTTGTCGTTCTTCAGTGGCAAGAGTTTTTCAACAGCATAGTCGCTGACTCGTTTACTCCAAGCTGATTCGGCATCCCAGAGCGCGTAGGCGACATGGAGTGCGGGAATGAGTTCGTCAGCTTCTTCAACGTTCACATTCAAGTCGACGGCTTCACCATGCCATTTCACATTGCCGGAATACCAGCTTACCTGTCGATCGAACGTAAGAGTGCCAAATCGCTTGTCTTGATGTATTACTGGTTTCTGGAGTTCGGCCAAATGTGTGTGCAACTCGGAGTCTGCCAGATCAACTTGAATGAATTCTTCAAGCTGCCCCTGGGGGCTACCAAGTACATTGTTCTCGGCGATGCGAGCCCTAATTCTGATTATCGTTTCTGCATCTATTAAAGCTTGAAACGTCCGAAGTTCGACATCGGTGACTCGACGGCGAAGCGTGAGGGACTCAGTTCGGACCGGGTCTGAGCCAACGCGCCACGCATCGAAGGTGAGTAGCAACGACCAAAGTTCTTGTCCACCGGATTTTCCAGCACCGACGCCATTAGAGCTGACAACGCCGGTCAACTCGCTAACGGGGCTAGCTGCGAGTTCATTGTAGAGTTGGTCTTCTCGGCGGTTTGCATCTGCGAAGATGTCATCCATATGCCTTTGTCACATAACGTTGGAATTGTGCGGCGGTCAGCATCTTGAATTGTAGTTGATGATCTTTGCTCCGCCGCACCAACGCAATGTTAACCGATGCCAATTACCAAAATAACTCTATTTTCTTACATTGATTTGATTACTTTAAGGCGATCCTTCTTCGCTGTCGTTAGGACCTTGACCACTATAATAATTTTCTCGAAAAATTTTAAGCTTTAGCAGATCAAAGATTTCAGATGGATTTCCTTGAAGCAAGCGTAGGGTGCGTTCCTGACTACAGACATTTTTCATACTTCTCCCAGAATTGGAACGCACCGCCTTCGGGAACACCACTCCATCTTGGGCACCCTAGTGAACATAATCACTGTCGCTCTCAAGATGCTAAATTACCGTCGTCCCTACATGGCTGGAGGTACCTACTTTATCACCCAAGTCACCTATCAACGGGTTCCTTGATTATGTCGTAATATGGTACGTCGAGCACTTCGAGACGCCTTCATTACCGTTAAAAAACACCATCCATTTTCAATCGAGGCTATTGTATTATTGCCGGAACATTTTCATCGCCTCTTAACGTTGCCAGATGATGACGCCAATTTTCCCATGCGACTTCGATGACTGTAATACTGAAGAAGAGTATGCTCGCGAGTTAGAGCGATTCTGCATTGAGAACGGTTCATGTCCTACTTCTTTATTTGACCCAGATTTCTCTAACAGTATGTAGTTTATTAATGGTGAAAAAGGAGCTTTGGAGAAGTCAGAGTTAATTGAAGTTCTAGAACAAGCTGCCCGTAATGGCACAAAGAGTCTCGACCTATCAGGCAAACGGATAGACGAGTTGCCCTCTAACATAGGTGAGCTTAATCAGCTCATAAAACTCAATCTCTCGTCTAATCATTTAGTAGAACTGCCATTAGAGATAGGTAATTTAAGTAGCTTAGAGGAAATCAATTTAAGTTCCAACAGAATAGCACATCTACCACATTCCTTTTCTCAATTAAAGCAGCTTGAAAGAGCTTTTTTGACCAATAATGATTTCAAACTGTTTCCAAAAGAGATTTCAAGTTTAATTAGATTAAAGGAATTAGATGTTTCTAGAAATAGGCTCACTGTAATCGATCTAGACAAGTCTAGTTTAGAGGGGTTGGAATGGCTTAATCTTTCTTTTAATCGAATTTGCGTAGTATCTTCAGAAGTTCTTCAATTGAAATCCCTCAAAATTCTTCTACTGGATGATAATCGTCTCAAAAAACTGCCTATTGAAATAGATGAGAATGATGCCCTTGAGGACTTAAACCTTAGCAAGAACTTTTTTGTTAAGTTTCCCATTAGCGTTACGAAACTGCAATCTTTGAAGTACTTAAGGCTTGAGGATAATCAATTAGACGCCGTACCTGCAGAGATATCGGACATGAGAGCTCTAGAGGCTCTGTACATAGGAATTAATAAGATCAAATCATTGCCATTATCAATTTGCCAACTTAACAAATTGGTTCATCTTGATCTGTTGGGTAATAATCTTCAATCAATACCTAGTGAGATTGCTCAGCTTAGCAACTTAACTGGCCTGATATTGGGTTGGAACCAATTAAGAAATATTCCTCAGAGTATTAATCAACTTACAAGTTTGGAAGAGCTTGATCTTAGAGATAACCCTTTAGATGATTATAACTCTGCTGACTATACCTTTCCTGAAGGTGTAGTTCTTTTAGGGTCATACGATGATTTTTGATTTTGCTAAACTTGGTAAATTTAGCGGTTTGATTATTCTGTCTATGTCTAACCAGAGTTAGCAGGGGGAACAGCTTCGCTTGAGAATTTAGCTAAAGAATTCGGAACTATAGAGATTGTACAGAAGCTTGTGTAAGCGATCTATCCCATCATGGATTGTGTAAGAGGCCACAAGAGTGGAAATATTCCAGTGTGCATCAGTTTATTGCAGAGGGCATTTACCCGTCTGATTAGTGCGAGGAAGAGAGTCCAGTCATTCCTCATGGTTTTCTGGATAAATAGTGAGGAGAGTGCAACACTAGAGTCATTAATTTTCTAGAACTTTAGCTTCCGTAAAATAAAGAGGGTAATTTCTAAGTCTGGAGTTACTAATGCCAGCACTCTCAACAACTTGATATTCAATATAGATGTCTTGTATGCCTGTAGTATTAAGAACTACAGAAGAAATTTGTGACTCTTCATACTTGATCTGGTTTGACCATAGAATTTCTCCATCACCAAAAACATTTACTAAATAGGTGAGTGTTGTTGTTCCTGAAGAAAGATCTGCTAATCCAAACTGCAAGAAAACACCGTCTGCCTTGACGCCTGGGAGCTCTAGGTTAAAGCTTACTCTAGTTGGCAAATTTCCATCAGTAATTAGAGAAAAGGTAGAATCATACTTTTTTTTATTAATAAACACTTCTCTAGTCGAGAACGTAGCATATTGTGATCCTAGGCCAACATTCGTAATTAATATGGCATCGTTGAATTGACCAATGTCCGGTGGTGTCTCTACATATCCTTTATTAGGGTCAAAACCTGGAAGGTCTGCGTTACTGTTATAGTTAATTGTTACTGATACAGTTTCTCCACTGATTTCACTGTTTTCGAGATTACTCCCTAATTCATTAGAAGTTCGGTTATTTGAGCTTTCCTGGTTGATTGTCCCATCAATAGCCTGATTTATACCTTCTGAGTTTTGAACCTCACCATCATTTTGTTCAATTTGACTAGATTCAACGTCTTGTACGTTTGAGTCATCTGTACTGCTTACGGGAGATGCTACTTGACCGAAGCTCTTGTCACCAATAGATACAGAACCTAGTTTAAAGATGTTAAGGAACAAATGTCCTACGCCAATTGATGCCAAGAACGTTATCAGTAAACCACTGATAAATCCGACTTTGAAAGTATTAAGAGTAGCAAGAAAGCCTTGAATTTTGGAATCCTTCTGCTTTTGACTTGTATTTTCTTCCTGGTACGCCATATAGAGATTAGAAGTCAATTCTATTGAGTTAAATAGATCCATACTATCAACTATAGTAATTCTCGCCATGCCTGAGCAAAGATCAGGAGGTATCAAAAAATGAGAATTTTTCCCAGAAAGCAACTAGGGCAGTACGAGACCAAATCTGCTTAAAGTTGTGCTCAGATGTCCATTTTTACGAACAATTGCTGTGATAATCTACCTTCCGATGATTGTCCCAACAGTGCTCTACCTTTTCACAAGGTCGTAATTATATCTGCAGCCTATCCCACTAGGACCTACCTATGCGTTATCCAGACTTTGTCTAGATAAATACCTCCCAGTCGGAGTTATCCCGAAACTGTCTGGATAAAAATCTAATGCCGGAGTTATCCAGACAGCTTCATCAAGTTTTCAGTATAGGGCTCTTGCCAGATTGCGATACATGTGCATTAGCTAAATAAGAATTAATACCTTTTGCACAGTCAATCTTGATCATAGGGATCGCGATCGCACATTTCACCACACAGCCACAGCCTGCGCTCAAGCAACCAGGTCTTGCCCAAAATCACCCAGACCACCCCACTACTGGGACCCCCCTCTAACAAGAACCGCTTTATGATGAAGAAGGACTCTCTGCCGTCAACGCAGCTCGTTTTCATTTCTTCTCCTAACAAAGCATCTATGACCGCTCAATTAACCACCGCTCTTGAAAAGCAATATTGGACCTGGCGAGGGCACCGCATTTGTCATATCGTTCAGGGGGCTGGATTACCAATTGTGCTAGTCCATGGCTTTGGCGCATCGGTCGGGCATTGGCGCAAAAATATCCCTGTCCTGGCTGAAGCTGGCTATCAGGTGCATGCTCTGGATCTCTTAGGCTTTGGTGCATCGGATAAACCGGCCCTCGACTACTCTCTCGAAATTTGGGAATCATTGCTGCAGGACTATTGGCAAGAGCACATTGGGCGACCGGCTGTCTTTATTGGCAATTCCATTGGTGGACTCATTACCCTGATGATGCTGGCTAATGCGCCAGACATGACCCAAGGGGGAGTACTCCTCAACTGCGCCGGGGGCCTTAACCATCGCCCGGATGAACTGAATTTTCCCCTACGAGTTGTTATGGGAACATTTACACAGCTCGTTAGTTCTGACCTATTTGGTCCCTTTATTTTTAATGAAGTGCGGCGTAAGTTTCGAATTCGGGGTTCCTTAAAGCAGGTTTATCGCAATCGAGACGCCATTACAGACGAACTGGTCGATATGCTACATCGCCCTGCCTGTGATCCAGGGGCCCAAAAAGTATTTGCCTCTGTTGTGACCGCACCTGCTGGCCCAAAGCCCGAAGATCTGTTACCTAAAATTCAGCAGCCCCTCTTGGTGCTCTGGGGGGAAAATGACCCCTGGACTCCGATTCAAGGAGCAGCCGTATATAAGACTCTCAGTGAGTCCCCCAGTGCCCAGCCACCAACGACCTTTCAGGCCATCCCTCAGACTGGCCATTGTCCCCATGATGAACGCCCAGAGGTGGTCAATGAATCAATTTTGAACTGGCTGAATGGGCTTTGATTAGTTACGTTAGGGGTCAGTTTTTCCTCCCTAAGGCACAATGGCCAGAGTGAGTTTCCATCGCTTAAAGAGCTTTGTTTAGGCCCATGCTAATCCCCGAAGATCAATAGATTTAGTGGCATAGGCTTTCCGAGCCAGGAAGCATGTTCAGTATGATCTTGCAGATCGTTTCCTGTCAGCCCATGGACAAGCACCGTGAAATCTCCTCGGTTATTTTCCAGCCATGGGATCAGCTGATCAAACTGGGTTTTATCAAATGCCAGTTGACAGCTCCGGCAAGGGTGCGGTCCAATGGGTTTCTGATGGAATCGGCCTACTTTCACTCCAAACAGTTCTCCAGCCTTCTGACATAGTGAGGAGGCTGCTGCCACAGAACTGCCATCGAAATAAACGTGGGCGTGGTATTGGTCGTAAATGTTGGTGGGTCGTTTTATCATCAGTGAGCCGGTTTCTGAATAAAAAATAAAAACATCTAAAGTGCCAGTGCGTTAGTCCAATAGTCGTTAGCTGACAAGCATTGGGGAATCTGTCCGGTGTTGTGCATCCAGGCTTGTAGACGATCGTAGTAATCCGCACTCATGGAAAAGTCGTGGGTAAAACAAGAGATTGTTGCATCGTAGATGGCTTGCCCGGTCTGATCGCCTGCATAGGCTCCGGTACGCTGGTCGTAAATGGCTTGGGCCGCTTGAGGGTGCTGGTGAATAAAGTCAATCCCCCGTCGTAATACCTTCAAAAATACCTGCAAGTCTTGTCGCCGCTGTTGCAACAATTCGGGCGTTGCAATCAGAATAAGCTGGCAAAAATCAGGAACGCCCCAATCTTTGAGTGCAAAAAACTGAGCATCATAACCGCGTTGTCGAGCTTCGATTACTTCAAAGTTGTAGAACACCAGCGTTGCCAGATCGGCCTTATCCTCAACCAGTGCGTCGGTATGCAAAAAGCCATTATCGACAGAGGTGATGGCATCTTCAGTAAAGTCACCGCCATCGGCCTCAATCATGGTTTTAGCGATGGCCCGCCCTAACGCAGACGGTGCACCGGGGTACTGTATGCGCTTGCCCACCATATCCTTAGGCCGCTCGATACCGCGTCCTGTAAAGTACATGACGCCACCGTTGGTATGCAAAAAGCGAGCCCAACCCACCACGGCATGGCCCTTACCTCGATCTTCCACCAGATGAACCGGCTCTGTAACCGCGATATCGAGGGTGCCAGCTTGCAGTTCTGCGATCGCATCCACATGCTCTGAGGGTTCAACCAGTTCTAAGTCCAAACCAACGTCCGCAAACCATCCTTGCTCAAGACCTACTAATAGAGGCACATGATCTGGATTTAAAAACCACTCTAAGCCCAAACGTAATTTAGACATCAGCCACCAACAATCAACTTCAGATCATTATTCATCTAAAATTTGCTTACAGCAAAACATTGCTAAAAAAAGCCGAGTAGTCTATCAAGGTCTAAATTGTGAGTAGGACTGACACGGGCAGGGTGAGACGCAGAGATCGGTTAGTGCTCAAGCTCTCCCCGTCTCCGTGTCTCCCTAGGGATAGTTTGTAGCCTATCTTCCTGATTGGGCTGGATAGACTGAACGTTTGCAATATAGCAACTCTTTGTAGGGAGATAGATGGAAAAGGTAGATCGTGGATCTAATAATAGATAAACAGCAGTTAGACAGCAAAAGCAATTAAGTTCTGTTTATTGGGGAAATGAGACATGAGCCATCCAATACAGTGTCAATGTGGTTGCCTTAAAGGTACTGTTGATGATGTCACCCATGCGAATCGGGTCATCTGCTATTGCCAGGATTGTCAGGCATTTGCTCACTTTCTAGGCAAAGGGAGTGAAATCCTTGATCGTCATGGTGGGACAGACATTGTTCAGACGCTGCCAAAAAATATTTCCTTTACTCAAGGAACTGAAGTATTAGCATGTGTGCGACTTACTGAAACTGGTTTACTGCGCTGGTATACGACTTGCTGTAATACACCGATCGGAAATACTTTACCAATCTATAAAATGTCTTTCATTGGCCTTGTCCATAACTGTTTAGAGTCGTCCGAGATCACACTGGATAATGCCTTTGGGGCTACATGCATACCTGTTAATACAACATATTCAAAAGGAGAAATAAAATCGAACCCAGTAGACCTCATCGTTACAATCATCCGTAATGTAACTAGAATTTTCAGGGCACGTATTGATGGAAGTTATAAACAGACGCCCTTCTTCTTGGTAGACTCCGGAATTCCTATCGTTAGCCCCAAAATACTGAGCTGCCAAGAATACGAGGACATTATGAGTGCTGTTTAGCAACCGCGCTGCGCCGGAACAAGGATGATAGTCCAAAGAACAGACGCAAATACCTGACAAAGCTATTCTGATGGTCACCCTCACCTGATGTGATCGGACCGAGCAAGATACGGTCGAACGGATCGGCGTGCAGTAGCCTTGGATTTTGCCAGCTACCTAAATCGAACCATTCATCATCAGACTTATTCCTGGGAAGTATCAAAAAACTCCAGATGGGGCTACTTTAAAGCATTATCATCCGCTACACTCCTCTTGCACTAAGGTACGGACTCGGGGGAGCAGCACTTGGTTAAGCAGGCATCTTACCGCCATTTTTGGGGTGATGTATCTCAGGGTGCTATAGCAGAAACTGTTAGCGGTCTGACGTTTTATCAATCAGGGCAAGAACTCTTTGATCCCAAGGTTGAAGAGTAAACATAATTAAAAATGAACAATCCTGTAGGGGCACTCCCTTGTGGATACCCTTCTTTAAAGTTTAAATGATGGAAGTCCTTTAAACTTTCTTTCTAGAACAGCTGAACCCTAAGGCCGCAAATAGAACTCCTAAACCCAGGGTAGGCTCCATAGTACTCACGGGCTGATGGTGATGGCTACTCGATAATGGAGCAACATCAGCCACAATTACATTGTTTAGAACAGCTGTATAGTTGCTAGCGATATTGTCACCAATGCTGCAGCCACCCTCATCAGGAATGTAGGCACGCTCATCATGACTGGCAAGGCTATCAGCGTGACCAAAGTTTTGTACCCAATAATTGCCATAGGTAGAACGACTGTCAAAATGCAAACCAAAACCAATGTCGGTATAGGTTGTATTGAGCAAATTCTCTTTATGGCCAGGGCTATTGAACCAGGCTGTTACCACCGAGGCAGCTGAATCGTGGCCAGCTGCAATATTTTCACCAGCGGTACTGTAATCATAGTTGACTCTCGTAATCCGATCCGCAAGGGTTGAACCATTGGAACTTCTATGGCTAAAATAATTTTCAGTCGCCATATTTTGGGCATGGGCTTGCGCCGCTCTGCCTAGCCGATAAGAAAAACTCAGTGGCCTTGCTCCATTTTGTTGACGAATAGTATTGGTTTCGGTCAGCAGGTCGGCAAACAGTTCTGCCAAAATAGTTGTACAACTATTTTCGATGGCAGAGGGTGGTTCTGTTGTGCCGCTGCTAGCCTTGTCTTCGTTGCCGCCGCCACCGCCACAGCTTGTGAGTATGATGCCGATTGCTAAAACTAGTGTGCTGGCCTGTGAATTAAGCCCCATGGGTGCTCTGTAAGAACGATTTGAATTAACTTGCTTTTGAGATAGAGCCCCACGGACAGTAGCATCTCGAAGTTGAACAGATGCCAAGACAATCCTGTGAACACAGTTTGAACAATTACCTTGGTTTCATCGACCGTTACACTACTAGATAGGTGAGTCAGCTTTACTCGACTTATCTCAGTGAAAATAATGTGTCGGAGATTACTGAAATGGTTGCAGTGGCAACATTTGGAGCCGGTTGTTTTTGGGGAGTAGAACGGGCATTTTGCTCACTGTCAGGGGTAACCAAAACGTCCGTGGGCTACATGGGGGGACATTTTGAAAACCCATGTTACTTGGACGTACTCTCTCGCATTACTGGCCATGCTGAAGTGGCCCAAATAGAATATGATTCGGCCATAATTAGCTATGAAGCACTATTAGTAACTTTTTGGAAAATCCACGATCCGACGAGTCTTAATCGTCAAGGTGCTGATCGTGGAGAACAATATCGTTCAGTAATTTTTTATCACACCGAAGAACAACAACAGCTAGCCCACCAATCTAAGCGAACTGTTGCGAAGCAATATAGTAAACCAATAGTGACTGAAATTGTTGCGGCGACTGCCTATTGGTTAGCCACTGAAGAACATCAACAATATTTTGATAAAAAAAGCAACAAACAACAGTGGCAGAAGTGATAGAGGTGTTAGGAGTTGCAGACATATTAGGCATAAAAATAGCCCTGCTAGCTCAAAAACTAGCAGGGCTATTACTTTTTGAGCATTAATACAGATAACCCATGGTCTGAGTCACTGTATCTAGATGTTACTGGACTTACTTTGTACGCTCATCAAGCTGATCAAGGCGCTCTGCTTGAATATCTTTAACGCTCTTGGACTGGTTGTCCAAGTGCTCAAGACGCTGCTCATGAAGCTTGTTACCGCCTGCAACATCCTTTAGTTGATCATCAGACAATTGCTCGTCAGTAACGTTCTTGTTCTGCTCTTCCATGGAAGTTACCTCAATGTAGAAACAACGGAAGTCCTGTTCAATCGTCAAATGCACAATGCAGGACTTTCCAATAATATCGAGCATGTCAAAAAATGGAAGAGGTTTTGGTGACTTCTCATGAACTTTTAATGATCCGTTGGCTTTCAACGAGTTTTCTGAGGATTTATTAAGAGATAAAAAGCCAATTGTCAGAGATTCTACGTAAATGCATCTCGAATACTTAAAATCTCCTGAGTATCTCCAAAAAAGCTAAACTTTTTGCTATAAGGGCATAGATAATAGGTGAATTTTACTGGATTATCAACCTTCATTATTAGAGGCCAGATTTCGGATGGGCGACAGTAGTATTTTTCGTCAAGAAGCTTTGGAGCGTTTATCGTCGCCAGAGCAGCTTGATCAGCTTATGCAAATCGTTTCTCCGCGCAGTTGGCTGCCTCTAGCGACGATTGGTGGGCTGCTGGGGGCTACTATTGTTTGGGCCTGTGAGGGTCGGATCCCAGTAACTACAAGCAGCCATGCCATTTTGGCCTATGCTGAGGGGGCGTCTGGTGAGCTGGTGGGTGTGGCTCATTTTCCCAGTGGGGAGCTGGCTCAGATTGAGCGCGGTATGGACGTACTGCTGATCCCGGATGTGGAAGGTAATAAGCAAGCGGCTGGTGGCATTGAGGGTAAAGTCAGTGAAGTATCACTACCGATGGTAATGACCCTGGATGGGGTACGTGAATTAGAAGATCCAACGGCTCCTGCAACGATTGAGGTGTTGATAGAACTGACACCTGATCCTGATACGAGTAGTGGTTATAAGTGGTCGGCGAGCAGTCTCAATATGATTCCTTTGGCCGGTATGCATGCAACGGCCAGGGTAACTCTCGATCAGAAGGCCCCCCTCTGGTTTGTATTGCCTTTTTTACATCAGTCGTAGGAGTAACAGTCCCCTTAGTGATGGGCTAGATTCTGATCCCTGAACACGTTCAGCTGAGGTAAAGTCAGCAAAACCAGCTTTCGTGCTGCCAATGCTCTTGCCAATGCTCTATGTATATACGGTGGCCGTAGATGGACAGCTTCATAAACGACTTTCGCTACTCTCTGGCGTCTGTTGTTGTGAACTGGCAGGCACCGCCTTCTTGTAGCGGATTAGCCAGGCAAAACCTGCACTGGTGGCAAACATGATTAGGGCATAGATGGCGGCGGGAATTGCCATGCTGGGGGTATTTAAAAAGGTGGGTGCACTGGCAATGGCGATGGCTAGGGTGCCATTCTGAATACCCACTTCAACGGTGATGGCTTTTGCACTGCGGGCGTCGAGCTTGGCGAGGGTTGCGATCGCAAATCCCAATCCCATGGTCAGCACATTTAAAGCCAGCGTGACTCCACCCACCTGGACAAAAAAGCTGGCGACATTGGCCCGTTCCTTGGCCAGCAGACCAACAATAATTAGCGCTAAGAAAAACAACGACAGCCACTTAACCCACTTTTCCACCTTGGCGGCAAACCTGGGGACGTAGTGATGAAGCGCCATGCCGATGGAAACAGGAATGAGGGTAATGACGGCAATTTGAATAACCGTTGTTAAAAAAGAAAGTTGTATAGCTGCTGCCTCCCCCATAAACTGTTGCATGGCAAAGTTAACCACGAGGGGGATAGTAACGATTGTAATCAGGCTGCTAATAGCTGTCAGGGTGATGGAAAGTGCAACATTTCCCTGCACCAGGTAGGTCACCATGTTGGATGTGGGACCGCCTGGACATGCGGCTAAAATCATCACACCAACGGCCAACTCCGGTGAGAGTGGGAAAAGGCTAGCTAACAAAAAGCCAACCACTGGCAGCATAATTAGCTGAGCAACCAGTCCAAGAATGACAGCTTTAGGTTCGGTCAGAATCCTTTGGAAATCGCGAGTTGTCAGGCTCAGCCCCATGCCTAACATGATGATAAATAGGGCTAGCGGTAGAAAAACTGCGGTTAAAAAACTTGATTCCATGATGTCTTCTCTAAAGCTGCAGCAGGCTGGTACGGGGCAGATGTTTGGAGACTAAGGCGAGTTTTGAATTTTGAATTTTAAGTTGAGTTCGCAACTTGAAATTGCAGAAACGGAGAATTTGCTGACGCTTAGTCCTATGGTCGTTTGTAACCAGCGGTTGCTAGTAATCCTACCGCGATAACGCCAACGATTAATGTCGGTTCAGGTGTGCTCACGCGATTAAAGGTGATAGGAGTGCCAATGGCTCCGCCGTTGGGTAAGAGAAATGTATCGGTGGAGTCAACGGTATTGGCGGCGATGGTCACTGTTGAAACTACGGTGCTGCCGGGCACTGGGAAGCTGGTGGGACAGCCCGTTGGGACATTGGTGCCAAAAAACTCGTCTTTTCTGTAGGTTAATGTCAGGTCACAGCTGGGTGTGAGGAGATCGCTCAGGTCTAAAATGGCCGTTGCTTGGTCACAGGTGCCTAGGGCAGTGCCGAGATTGCGATAGCTAAATATGCTCAGGTCAACATCTGTGGTTCCAGGGCTAAATTCATAGGCTCGGGTGCGGAGTAACCCACCTGTGTCACCCAAAAATTGTTCTAAATGGACATATTGCGAGGTCGTTGTGCTGCTGGTCGGTACGGCACAGTTTTCCATGGTCAGCAGCGGCACGGCAGGGTCACTGTTAACCTGTGCCTGGTTGGTAAAGAAGCCCGTGAACCAGTTCACTGCCTGCTGCACCTGTTCGGTTGGTGTCAGGGTGGCAGCCAGTGTTGGAGCACTGATTATGGTGGAAATTAGGGCTGCACTAACCCCTGTTTGCAAAAGTCGCATCATAAGTTTGATAGGGATGACTGCAGGTGTTACGCTGCTGAATTAATCTAATTGCAAGGCTTTTAGGGAAAAATCTGATGAATAATTTCTGAGAAATCATCCGTATCCGATTGTGGTGTGTTTAACTGTTGTTCGTTCTGAATAACAGGGTCTGATGCATACACGTTTGACTGGGTTAACTTAGCCGCTATCACCATTAGGCCCAGACCAAGGCCTACAATCAGCAGCTGTTTACGGTGGGAAATCATAATGGAAGAGAGAAAATTTTTCATGTGGCCAGACTTAAAGAAACAGGGGCTAATCAATCAATTTCGCTGGTTTTTAGGTGATCATCATTGCTGTGGTGAGTGCTTTAGCGCCCATGCACCTGGCGCTATTGAGAGAGCCTGCGGGCGAGATAATAGGTGTTCTGGAAGTCGTTTTCCAGCTGTTGTACTTCGATGTTGCTAAAGCCCGCAGTCTGTAGCATTTCCAGGGCCAGTTCTTGACCCCACATGGCTCCCAGCCCCGGACCGCCTGCTGCTAGGGAAACGGCAGTGCAATGATTACAGGAAATGCTATACAACAATGGTCCTACAGGATGATTTAGATTATCCTCTAGGTTGCTAGATGCTTGAATCTCCTGCATGAGATAGAGCCCTTCTGGTCGCAGGGCTCGGTAGATATTTTGTAAGACGATACCTGGCTGTGCCTGGTCGTGAATGGCATCAAATGAGAGTGCCAGGTCATACTGATTTTCTTCCACAATCAAGGCTGCATCTTGTACCTGAAATGTCACATTTTGTAGCCCCAGCCGTTGTGATTCGGCCTTGGCCCAGGTAATGACGTCGCTAGATAGGTCATAGCCGACAAAGCGACTGTTGGGGAACCAGCTGGCCAGGGTGTGTAATATACGTCCCTGTCCACAGCCGATATCAACGACAGAGATGCCTTCAGCCAGTTGTTCCTTTAAGCCAAGGACCAGGGGTAAAACTTGGGTTTCAAGGGCGGTGATGACAGTTTGGGCACTTTCTTCTGCCATCACCGTATGGAAACGCTGATAGGCCGCATAGGGAACGCCGCCACCCTGGTGGAAACAATCGACAATGGCATCTTCGACACCCCCAATGAGGGGAATAAACTGCATGGTGGTGGCCATGTTGTTAGGGCTGGCGCTGCGGGTAAGCCAGGCGGCATGTTCAGCCGGTAGTCGATAGGTTTTGTTGCCACTGTAGTAAATGACAATGTGGCCAGTGACCATGGCCCCTAACCATTCGCGAACATAGCGTTCAGTCAGTTTGGCCGCATCGGCAATTTGTTGACTGGTGGCAGGCGGCAGTTCAGCTAGCGTGTCCAATAGCCCGGTGCGATGGCCAATGGATAGCATTTGGGCCAGGGCACCACTGTTGAGGATGTTGAGCAAGTTTTCGGCAAAGCCTGCAGACTTGTCGGTGTCAAATGCTGGAGTATTACCTTCAATGGTCAGTGAGGTTAGGGAGTCTATCGTTGTCATCATGGGCTCCAAAAAGAGTTGGAATTTTCATGATTCAAGAATAGAAACTGCTGCGTTCCCTAACCGTCTTTTGGGCGTTCCCTGGGTGTAGGCCCTATGATTTCTCGATACTTGCCGGTAGCTCATCCACTAAATCGGCTGACCAAATGGTGTCATAGGGGACATTGCCTCGTTGATAAGCAGCCCGGACTGTGTCAGCATCAGCCGCGTCAAGCTCACAGATACTGCGTTTGCGATCGCGCGATAAATAGGTGCGTTTCCAGATGACATTACACGACTTGGAAGGTTACGAGCAGAGAAAAATAACTGGTGAGATGGGGGTTAGCTCGGCATCAGGACCTCCATAATGAGATCAACCGATTGCCCTTGCCCCGTGAGTCGATGAATCAACTGGACCACCTGTTCGAAGGCATCCCGAGACAAGGAGTACAGTCGCTGGCCGATGGGTTGCTGATTGTGATCAGCAAAGTCAAACCGCTCAGATTTTTGTCCATAACAGCTGGCTTGCTGAAGGGCAGACTGCGCTATACAACTTAAGCAGAAGTGGCGTTTGACCGCTTCCTCGTTGCGGAGCTGAGCGTCTTCAAAGCCCGTCAGCTGTTTGGCAAACTCGTGAAAGGTTTCTATCGGCCATCGAAAGGTCCAGGTAGAAAAGGTCCGGTTGGCATCCCAATGCAGGGCATCGGTTAAGAGAAAACGAGGGGCATCACTGAGGTCTTCAGTTTCATGAACAATGACAATACGTTTGCGACCATATTTTTTGAGACGAACAACTTTAGTAAATGCCCAAACCTCTCGATATTGACTGTTTCGGCAACGAACGTTCTTGTGTCGAAAACTCTCAGGATGACTCTCTTTAAGTTGTTGAGCCACGTGTTGTACCTGCTGCCAGGTGTGGTTCCACATAATCAGTCGCGTCCGTTCAATCTCACTGACCCAATGTTTGCCTTTAGATTCAATCAGTTCGGTTAACGGACGAGTCAACACGCCCTGGTCAAAGGCATAATCTGCTTGAGGGTACTGCCCTTCGGCTTCGATAGTGCGAACACTCTCAACCACCATCTCCGTTCGTTTCTGATAGCTTTGTTGGTGTAAATAATAATGGAGTAATTCCAGCAATCGCTCTCGCACCTGGTCAAGTTGTTCGTAATGCTCTCGTTGTGTCATCGCTAAATACGCCAACTCTGCTTTCTGATAATTGGGCGGTTGCGCCTCAACCGCTAAGCCATCCACCCGATGGGGATTGGCAATGGCAGCGGTGACCACTGTTTGATAGCGACTCCAACCACTATGCACATAATCATAGGCGGACTTGGCTCCATAGATCTTGCGGCTGTAGGGATGATACGAATAGGTCCAGTCCAGACTAATCACCGCTCGCCCACGACCTCGATAGCGGGGGGCCACCAGTGCCCGATGTCGACGCATGAGCTCATCGCGACTCCATCGCGATTCGAACACCGATTCATGCATCGCTCGGCGGCTCACCTGGGTCCCCTCTGGCCAGACGATTTGAGCGTATATTCCTTGTAGAGTCTTATTTGGGCTTAACAACAGGCCATTGATATAACGACTGACATGGTCAAACCCGGCCTGTCGGCAAAAGACCGGACGATAGTTCTGCAGAAACCCTTGTAGGGTAGAGCCAATCCCAACTAACGGACAATGCATCGGGCCTTTCCAACGTCAGTCCGTCTATTGTCCTAGATGGAATACCTAGCTAACCTTCCAAGTCGTGACATTACGCTCTGTCATGCAGGGGGCTGACCGCTCCACTAGCTCATCCCACAGTGCCTGGTCAATGGGGGGATCGTACGTAGTTTCGACAACAATAAGGGCCATGGTGATGTCATCCGTAAACAAAGAAATTGCGTTATGGGGATACTATCTCAGTCTGAGATTCGTTTTTCCCCTTGCTTCACAGTCTGTTTAGCTTCGGCGATTAACAGCTGAGCCCGACTACTTAAGTTAGTAGCAGGCAATGCCTGTAACAATTGCCAATGGTGATGCCGCGTTGTGTGATCGTCTAGCAGACTAGCACTGAGAACACACAGGGCATTTGCCACAGCCATATCGTTGGGATGCTCAACAATGTTAGCCGCTTGGCTAGCTATGCTTGCATAGGTGAGAGCGATGACCCCGTCCTCTTGCCGGAGGGCAATCTCAGCAGCATGGCTGGCGATAAAAACTCGTTTCCGTTGAGCATCCAGCTGATCAAGTTGGCTCAATGTCTCCGTCAGAGCTGTTTGACCTGTCTGGTCTGGGTTGTTGCCATAGGCGTATAGGGCAATTAAGGCGTCTGCAAAGGTGGCATTACTCCCCTGGGGTAGGTTAGGCGCTAACTCCAGTAGGGCGTTGGCATAGCCAGGGTCAGGCTGTTGGCGGTCCCAACTGTTCATGGCCAGATTGGCGAGACTATGGCTCTCATTTAGCTGATCGCGCTGATTGGGTGTGTGACTTTGAGCTACTTGCAGGGCGGTTGTTAGCTGCTGCTGAGCTAGGTCATAGTCGCCACGGTAACGATAAATGCAGCCTAGTCCTAAATGAATGTCGCTGATGGATGCACCCAGCGGGTTGGCCAGAGATTGGGCTTCCAATAAAATGGCTTCAGCCCGATCCATATCCCGTTCAATTTCAGCTAAACAGCAGCCATTCGCGGCTAGATTTTCTGCCTGTAGCCGGGGAATTGGAGCCATAACCTCTATGGCTTCTAAACATTGTTGATGCACATCGGTCAAGTTCTCTTGGGTGTACTTTAAGAAAGCAAGGGCCTGTCGCGCAGCGGCTTCTGCTTCTGGCAGATTTAGACCCACCAAATCCGCTAACTGTTGCTGGATTTGAGCTTCTACAGTGGTGGCGTCTGATGTGGATACACCGGCTAAAACTCTTGTGCGCAGGAGTTGGGTGGAGTAGAAGATGCGATCGCAACTGGGCAAGTAATGGCTATGTTCTAACCCCCGATTTACCAGCTGCATCACATCTGTATAGGCAAACAGCCGTAAACTGCGGCTGGCAGCAGTGACACAGGACTTAGCCGCCAAGGCATGGTTACCCGCCAGACCCGCATGGTAGGCCACCTGGCTGGCTAAATCATCCTCCACCATTTGGGATTCCAGGATTTTAGCCAGTTGACCATGGATAATGCGACGGCGGGGCAACGACAGCTGATTGTAGGCTGCCTGGCGCACCAAATCATGAACAAAATCATAGTTACCCTGTTCATCAAAGCTGGCTGAGGCCCCTGGGTTAACGGGCTGCACAATCTGTTGGTGTTCCAATTGTTCCATGGCCAACAGAAACTGCATGGGTGGGTAGCTGGCCGCCAGGGCCAAAATCTCTGGATTAAAGCGTCGTCCTAGCGCTGCGGCCCAAGGAATCAAGTCTCTTGCGGCTCCATCCAGTCGCTGCAAACGATCGTCAATTAATCCCTGTAGATCACTGGTCTCTCCAGTATTGGCCCGTGCGACTTCTAAGGCAAATAACGGATTACCACCGCTGTCGCTGTAGATTTGTTGAGAGATTTTTTGAGTATCTAGTGGTTTGGCTCCATCTTCGGAGTTGAGCAGCGGTGTGACGAGTGCCCCTATCGCCTTAGCCGACAGGGGAGGAACGGCTATCTCCTGTAGTCGTTTAGCCCGCCGTAGGGACTTGATTAAGGTAAGAACGGCTGAATTTTCTTGCAGTTCTTGTTGTCGAGCGGCACAGGCAATGCGCAATGGCCCTTGCCCCATTAGACGAAAGACATAGTGTAGCAGTGCCGTTGACGCGTCATCTAACCAGTGAATATCATCAAATAAAAGCAATAGAGGCTGTTCAGGACTGGCTATAGCCCTCAAGCTCTGCACCATAGCGTCCAACAGCTGTCCCCGATTTTGTAAATTGTTTGAGGTATCCCCTAGCTGGGGAAAGGACTCAGAGAGATGGGCGGTACGCAGTAAATCTATCCACACGCCGTAGGAACGCAGCTGCTCTGCTGCAAAGGCACTTCCCCAGCAAGTATGCCAGCTGTCTTGAGCCGCACTCTTCGCTAAGGCTTCCAGCAGTCGAGTTTTGCCAATGCCAGGCTCTCCGGTTAGTAATAATAAAGGTGCAGGCTTGTCCAAGGTCGATAACAGCCATTGCTCTAAGCTGCCAAACAACTGCTCCCGTCCAACTAAGGTGCTCGTAGCATTGGGGGCAGCCAGAGACAATGGTATAGCTGAAGCAGGCTGTGCAGATTGAAGAGCTTCTGTTGTTGTCTTAACAGCACTTTCCTCTGCTAACAATAGCTGCTGATAAATGTTCGCTGTTGTAGGGCTGGGAGGTACCCCTAATTCCGTTTGCAGGGTAGTCATGCACTGGTGGTACAACAGCAAGGCGGTGGAGCGGTCTCCTATTTTCCCATAAAGGGCCATCAACGTCTGATAAGCACTTTCTTCGAGAGGTTCAGCCTGTAACCACTGCTGTCCCGTTGCGATCGCTTTGGTTATTTCACCCAGGGCCTGCAGCTGTCGAGTCAGCTGAGCCAAGGCCTGGCCATAGCTTTTTCTGAGATGTTCTTGCTCGCTATAAATCCAGTCAGCATCACAGTCTGGCCACAGATCCCCTTGATAGACTTTGATGGCAGTTTCAAGAAAACCAACAGCGGCAGCTCCGTCTGCCTCCGCTGCTGAGGCTAGGGCAGTTTCAAAAATATCAAGATCCACTTCACAGGGAATCTGTGGCTGCCAGTGTAGTGTGGATTTGGTGATAGTGATGAGCTGCTCGATGGCAGGACAGGTGTGCCGCAGATAGTGCAGTTCTTTTCTTAGATTCGTGCGGTCTTGAGTGTCGGCGGAATCTGGCCATAACTGTCCAGCAATACGTTGACGAGACTGGGGGGCATGGCGATGCAAAATTAGATAGGCGAGCAGGTGTTGCGATCGCGATCGCAACTCTACACTGCCTGCTCCTGCTTGGACAATGTGAAAGCTGCCCAGCAAAGACACCTTTAGGAACTGCTTGCCCACAGTCAACACTCGCACCTTATAACAGCTGCAATCGTCCTTGCAGTCCATTGTAATTTGTTTGAGTGAACCTCATATAACCTCAGTTGAGGATTCTACATTTGGGTGGGAACGGTGTGGGAACGGAGGTAGAACGTTGGGTTGATTAGGGTTAGACCATCACCTGCAATGTGGAGAACTGACCATGACGACATCCGCTGACTTAACTGAAGCGTTTGCTGAGCGCTTGCTAGATATCCTAAACAATGGCGCGTTGGCACTGATGACCTCCATTGGCCACCTACTGAGCTATTTGACACGCTAGCTGAACTGCCGCCTGCCACCAGCCAGCAGATTGCTGATGCTGCCGGACTTAATGAGCGCTATGTGCGTGAATGGCTGGGGGCAATGGTGACGGGCCGATTCATCACCTATGACACGGAAGAGGATACCTATTTCCTACCCCGTGAGTATGCGGCTGTGCTCACCCGTGCGGCTAGCCCTGACAACATTGCCGCCTTTGCTCAATATATCCCTCTGTTAGGGACTGTGGAGGATCCGATTATTGACTGTTTTTATGACGGGGGGGGTGTGCCCTACGCTCAATTTAAGCGATTCCATCCGGTGATGGCGGAAGATAGCGGTCAAACAACGGTGTCAGCTTTAACAGAATATGTGTTGCCTTTAGTACCAGGGCTGATGGATGACCTAAAACAAGGCATACAAGTATTGGATTTGGGCTGTGGTAGCGGTCGTGCCCTCAACACAATGGCAAAACTATTTCCGAATAGCAGATTTCGGGGCATTGATTTATCTGAATCGGCCATCACCACAGCCCGTGAAGAGAGCCAGTATCGCCCTTTATCTAATATTCAGTTTGAAGTACAAGATGCCACGTTCTTTGATGCACCTGAGCAGTATGACTTGATTACTACGTTTGATGCGATTCACGATCAGGCCCATCCCGATATTGTTCTCAAGAATATTTATCGTGCATTGCGACCCGACGGTATTTATCTGATGCAAGATATTCGAGCTACCACCAACGTAGCAGGCAATATGGATCACCCAGCAGCGCCCTTTCTTTATACCGTTTCTTGTATGCACTGTATGACGGTATCTCTGGCCCAGGGCGGCATGGGCTTAGGTGCGATGTGGGGAGAAGAAAAAGCGCTGTCTATGCTAAAAGATGCTGGCTTTACCCAAGTCACGATTAAGCAGCTAGACCATGATTTTCAAAATAACTATTACATCGTTCAGAAAGATTAAGCAGTTGTAATTAAGGAGTGAACTGGAGATGTGCACTATCTGTAATATTGTTCAACACTATCAAAAGCGACGTGTTGTAAATATTCTGTCCACAACACAAGAGCTGCCTCGAACTGTTTTGTTAAATCCGTCTTTGTCAGATATGATTCAGCCCAGGCTGGCGATCGATGACTCTCAGCTGAAGCCCACAGTGGGTGCAAAACCCACCGCATCCACCGCTAATTGAGGGCCGTTTGCTATAGGTGTAAGACTTCTCAAAGCGTAGCGAAAACTTGGTTGTGAAGCTCTAGAAATAGGGCTTTCACCAATCTCTTAACCCCTTTAGCAATTTTGATCCAATTAGCCCTCTTTTGAAACTTCAACTACATCTCTCAAATTAAAGTGGTTTTGCCACAACAGGCTTCCAAAACGAAAAACGGAGAACGAAAAACGAAGAACCAGTATTCGAGAGGGATCAAAGAACGGTACTATTGGTACCAGTTCTTATTTATAAGGTAACCGTGGTGAGGAAACAATTTTCCTCTTTACTAAAAACGATTCCAGCTCGGTTTTCTCATTCTGCTAGCTCTGAGCCGACCGAAGAACTGGTGAATGCGCCGCCGGGGGTGCTCAACAGTGTGAACGAACAGGTGGCTCAACTACCGACACCTCAACCCTACCAAGCCGCTATTCAGGCATCCTTAACTAAAGCATTGCAGGACTGGCAGGCAAATCCTGAGGTTGAGAATAATACGCTGGTGGTGCTAGGTCGTCCGGTGGAAGAGATTGGACCGATCCTTAAAGCCAGTGTCCATCAGGATTTACCTGACTGTGAAGTGCGTTTTTTCTTAGGGGGATATCATCGGCCACCCGATCCGCTGACGGTGCCTCAACACCTTAAGCGGGAGTTAGAGCCTGATGATGAGGTGCCCAGTGAAATTGCCACGCCGGTTACCCAGACAGATCTCGATCGCCATGTGCCCAACATCATGGTGGTGTCTAGTTTAGAGCCCTGTTTTCTGCGCTGCATTGAAGGGTGGGAGGGCATTGAATATTTGCAAACCCTGAGTGCCCAGGACACTTCTCGCTTTTGGGTATTTGGCTGTAATCACTGGTCTTGGAGTTTTTTAGAACGGGTTTGTCAGATCAGTGCCTATTTTGAACAGACGATTTCATTGCCAAAACTGTCTGGGGCAGAGCTAAAAACCTGGCTGGCTCCGTTACTTGAAACCAACTTAGAGACCCAAGCAACGGGTCCCATGGTGCAGTTTTCGGAAGCAAATGATAGCTATTGGGATAGCCTGGCCAGCACGGCAGACGGTATCGCTAGTACAGCGGCTCAGCTGTGGCTCAAGTCGTTGCAAATTAAGGCTGATGTGTTAACAGATGAAGGCGCGATCGCAAATGAAACCGCCTTAATTGAACTGTTGCCCACTAAACCAACGCTACCGGGGCTGATGACCCTGGAAGCAATGGATCGCTATTTGCTGCATTCATTATTGATTCATCGAGAAATGACGCGATCGCACCTGGCCATTAGCCTGGGCGAAGCCGAACGCAATATCCGCTCCCGATTGCAGGTGCTACGGCGCGAAGGCATTATCCGTCAGCGCGGTCGTCGGTTGATTGTCCATCCGGCCCATTATCCCAAGCTCTACAAAGAACTTGGCAATAACAACTTTTTAATTGGAAAAGCTTAGGGGGAGCCATGGTTAAGGGAGTGAAGATTGCGATCGCGACCACCATAGCGTTGCTGGCTCTGACAAGTCTTGCCACAGCTCAGGACCTCACTACATCGGCAGATGTCCTCGATATCTTTAAGCGACCCAACACATCAGAGATTCTGCAGGGCAGTTTTGCCGTGTTAGCGGCCTATGGTTTGCTATTCCTGATTCGGGTTGGCACTGACATCCTTTCAGAGCAAGTACCGCGTCGCTTCAGGCTAATTATCAAGCAGTCAGTCCCTTTTCTGAAGGGTATCGTCTTGATTGTCACCATTGCCTATTTGTTGCCCCTATTCCTAAATCTAACCGGCTCGAATCTGCTTGCCTTGACAGGTACCATTGCCGTTGCCCTAGGCTTTGCCTTTAAAGACTATGCCAGTTCCATCATTGCTGGTGTAGTCAACCTGTTTGAAGGCCCCTTTCGTATGGGCGATCGCATCCAAATTGGCGACCATTATGGCGAAGTGATTGACTATGGCCTGCGGGGTGTGCGGCTACAAACCCCTGACGACAACGCCGTTACCATTCCCCACAACGTTACCTGGACCAATCCCATTTCCAATGCCAACAGCGGTCAACTCGAAGCCCAGGTGATGACTGAGTTTTACTTTGCCCACGAAGCCAATACGGAACTGGCCGTCGAAATTTTGTACCAGGCCGCCTATAGCAGTCGCTATACCCAGCTTAAGCTGCCGGTCATGGTGGTGGTGTCAGAAGAAACCTGGGCAACCCACCTCAAGCTGAGATCCTATCCCATGGATGCACGGGATGAATATGTCTATAAGACCGATCTGATTTTGCGCATCAAAAAAGCCTGCGCCCGGCATCAGTTGCCCTATCCGAGGACGCTAGGTGAAGAAGAAATGTAGGCTCAATATGCGTTTTAAGGAGTGAGCTGAGTACGGTAGCTACATAATAGACTGGCTAATAATGCTTTTCCTCATCGTCGGGCATTATGCATAAACTCAAAGAAACCCAGATACACGGGAAGATGTCCTTGTGAAATCCCTCGGTGAGGCCGTAACCAGGAGCGTAGCAGTGACCAAACGCCCTCAATGGTATTGACATGGACCTCATCAAACTCGATGTCTCCCGAAAGAGTGACTACAGGGGCCTTATCAACAACCGCTTGACGGAGTTTATGCGTCATTTTTTGCACATCATTTTGTTCAAATTTAGCTCTTTAGCAATCTGTTGATTGGAGAGGTTAAGCCCCATTAGATATAAGCAGACAACCCAGACTCGAAGCGGCTGATGACGCCCTGAAAAGATGCTTTTCGTCAGGTCATCAAAATCTCTCTCACAGTCATGACAATGATAACGATGACGCTCAGGATATTTCTTAACCCAGGTACAGAGCTATTTCGCCATTTAGTCTATCCCTTCAGGCCACAGACCTCCCTGAATTCCATATTGAGCCTTATTTTTATTGTGTCTTGGTGCGTTCTAATAGTTGCTTGGCTTTTTACGGTCTTGCCTGAACTTGTAAACCCAGCCTGATCAGAGCAGCATTAACTGCCCGATCACTAGCTTCTTGGTTCAGGAGAATACCTTAGGTCATGCTCGTGCGCTCAAAGTGTTGAACGATTCAGGCCACTCTAAGGTGGTTGTGCTTGGCTGCAATATCTATGCCCAGGGCTACGAGCTAATGAGTTGACGAGGGACTAGAGTGCGGAGAAAGTTGAAAGATGTAGGAAATGAAGATGAGAGCAGGACAGTTGCCCCTGTCCTGACTCTCTAGGCAATCCTTCACGTACAAAAGGATTGCCTAGAGAAAACTACACTCAAGACGCCCTTGACAGTTAGGGAAGCGAACCCATTGTAGAGGTAACCCCTGGTGCATAGCCATGGTAACGCATCAGTAATGTTACGGTTGCGTGTGACATCAGTGTAATATCGGCATTGTCACGCACCCGTAACGATGCAGTCACAGGGACAGACGTCCTCCATGAAACTCATCGCAGATGAAATACTACCTGGGGGTGGGTGAATCTACCCCGCCCCTTCATTTTCAATGTCATTAAGGCTAGTCCCCGCAGGGAGCCAAAATTCCACGCCTATGTTGCGATGTCCTCGCTCTCTCACGACTGAGCCAAATGAGCGAGTTACGCCATCAACATCAGCCCAGTAACGTACAACAGTGCCCATAGGAGCCTCATTGCTAAACCGGACAATGCCATAAGCTTCGCCGGTTTCCCGATTAATCCGTTGCACCTGAAAGGTAGCTATTGGCTCAGTGGGAACCGGTGCTACAATCACCCGTTCCCCTCGTTGAGGTGGGGGAGCTGTTGGCGTTGCAGGTGCATTTGTAGTACTTCCATCCCCACACATATGACTCAGATCGATCCGTCCTTCCGCAGTCTCCATGTAGCAGGAAAGTGCCTGCCCTGAGATTGTGACCGAAGAAGCAAGGGCAATTGATAGGGGGATGATGATCTTAAGCATGGCATTAATGCGGAACTGTATTACAGTCTGCATTACTGTGCTTGTACTATGCCCGTGTTTCAGAACAAAACATTCGACTCTTTATAAGGAAAGCTGAGAACCTTCAATCTTTAAATAAGATTGGCGGGACTATTTCCGATGCCACCCATGCCGAGCGTTGCAGATCTGCCCTAACCCTCGCCCCGGATAATGCGTTGGGGGTGGCGTAGATCTGGGCGTTGTTCATTCATAAGGACCAATGGCAAAAGGCAGACCCGGAGGCAACCCCAACATTACAGAATATGGGTTTAAGCAAAAATATGAGTGGTCAGAGCCATGCACAGAAAAGATGACGATTCGAATGCCGCCCAGCATGAAACAGGCAATCAAAGACGGTAGAATAAAGAACTGGCAAGAAATAGCAAGGCAAGCAATTGCTGAGGACTTAGGCTGGCTTGATAGCGAGGCCAATGAAACCCCTGCGGATAGCGACTGAAGTGACAGTTTTTAGTTTTAGCGCTTGTGGGGCTGTGACAATTAAGTCAAATTTAGTTCAATCCTGGACCCCAAGCCCTGAAAGTTATGCAAATCAGGCTTCTTAGACACAGAGCATATTACTACCATAAATCACCTCAGCGGTGACGATTCCCAAATACTGTTTAATATTTTTCCCTTGAAGTGTATCGGTAGTTGCTAAAATCATTGACTATCCCATTAGCAGCACCGTCATATTAAGACACAAACTCTGGGTAGCGTTCTGCCAGCTGAATGCAGAATTATTTGAGTCAGTGAGGAGTCTACATCAATGTCAATGGTTACTACACCCATGGGACTATCGCCCGCACCAAAATTAAGGCTAGTGGCCACCCTTGCTGGGATGCTTTGGCTTTTGCCGGTGGCGGCGAATGCGGTTGAGCCCCCTGATGTTTTGCTGGCTCAAAGTGAAGCGCTTGAGGAAATTCAGCAGGAAACTCAGCTGACGGAGCTGTCGGATGCGGACGAGGAACGGCTGGGGGAACTGCTGCGGGTGGCCCAGCAAAATGTGGATAACGAAAACTATTCAGCTGCGATCGCAGCCTACCAAGAGGCCCTGGCCATTGATCGTAATAATGCGCGGCTTTATTCAGGTATTGGCTATCTCCAGATTCTGAAGGGGGACTATCAGCTAGCGGTAGAGAGCTATCGCCAGGCCATTGATCGCGATAGTCGCAATGTGTCATTCCGGTATGGGTTGGCTCACGGTCTTTATCAGGCAGAGCGCTATGCCGAGGCAGCAGATGCCTACCGTACGATTACGCGCATGGCTCCCAGTGAGGCCAATGCTTATTTGGGGCTGGGCAATATGTTGCTGAGGCAGAATGAGTATGATCTGGCACTCAATGCATTGGAAGAAGCTGCTCGCCTGGCACCTAATAATGCCCAGGTGTATGAGGCAATTGGTCTCCTTTACTTGCAGCAAGAACGTTTTGAGGATGCATTAGAGCCGTTGCAACGGGCGTTACGGATTGATAGTAACCGGGGTAGTATCCATGGCAACCTGGCTAAAATTTGGATTTACCAGGGTCGGGAACGTCAAGCGGAGGAATCTTTGCGACGTGCGATTTCAGCGAACCCTCGGGATTGGGAAAGTCATTATCAGCTAGCGCTGATCATGCAGGAGCGAGGTGATAATGCTGCAGCATTTATTCATTTTGAGGAAACGATTGAGGCGAACCCTAGTTTTGTGCCAGCTCAGGCAGAGTTTGGGTCGATGCTGCTAGAGCGAGAGCAGTATATTCGAGCAGTCATTTCATATCGACAAATTGTTCGTCAGTTTCCTGAGGATGCGGGTGCTCGGTATAACCTAGGTTTGGCATTATGGGGACAGGGCCGACGAGAAGCCGCTGTTGATTCTTTGCAAAAAGCTCGTCGACTGTATGAGCAACAGGAGAATGAAGCTGAAGTTGAGCGCGCAACATCTTTGCTAAATGCCTGGGGCGTTGAGTAGACGTAATTATTGCCATTAGCCAAAATCTTCCAAGATGAAATATGGGTAATAGGATTCTGGACAGGTGCCTGTAAATGTCGCAGGGCAACCACAAAGGATTGCCCCTACAGAATTGGCTATTTTCGATCAGGGCTACTGAATTTGAATTTAGCATGGGATATCCTAAACCAATCCTGTTGGCTATCTCGGTTAACCCGACCCAACAAAAATAATGGAAACCCCAGAAAACCGTCAGGCAATTCTTCAAACGGGCAAAACCACCACCGAAAAAGCCTTGCAGCTATTCGATTCTCTAGACCCCATCAATCTGGAGTTTATGATTGGTCGCTGGCAAGGCTCTGGACTGCACACCTCCCACCCTATGGATGGCATGCTAGAAGCATCCAACTGGTACGGAAAAGAATTTATCGACCCTGAGACCGTACATCCCTTGTTGTTTTTAGATGGCCAGGGAGAGATTATTAAAGTTGCCCCCCAGCCCATGGCGATGAAATGGGCTTTGAACATGCCAGGCATCAAGAGTGATTTTATGAAACCACTGCTGGGTCTATCCACCTCGTTGCTGAAAACAGAACAAAGTCAGGCTAGACTGCGCATGATGGAATACCGTGGCAAAGTCAGCGCCACGATGATTTATGACTATCTGCCTATTAATGACACCTTTAGGAAGTTAAATGATAGTACTGTGTTGGGGCTGATGGACTTTAAAGAGTCGCCTCAGCCGTTCTTTTTTATGCTTAGAAGAGACTCTGGAGAGTAAGCGATAAACTCAGAGCTTTCCTCCTTATTCGAGTGTGCCAATTAGATAGGCGCATGTCCGTTAACTCATTACTCTGTTAGCCTGCATATCATAATTATCAATGGGTGGATAGAGGGGAACTACAAGAGATTGCCCCTACAGAATTATCCATTGTTAATCGGGTTTACCGAATTGGATTTGGTATGAAAAGAATTTTCTGTGCGCTGCTGTTGCTGTTCATTCTGTTGACTGGTTTTGTACAACCAGCATCCGCAGCAAATACAGCCCCTGACTATAACGACATCTCCCTATTAAGAACCCATGTTCTTACGATAGATGACCTGGAATCAAGGGATGTGTTATCTCCTGAGGTGGGCAACGCGCAGCGACAGTTCTATGCAGACCAGGCATCAAACATTCGGGGTGAAACCATTGCCGTCAATGATCTACGCCACTGGAATCAGTTTAAAGCAATTTTCCGTATTCAAGTAATCGTCAGGGTGCTGGCCGTTATGGTGAGCGTATTAGGCACGGGGTTACTCTGCTTTGGGGTGATTAAAGAGCTTTTCCAAATTCTGTCGGGCCTTGTCTTGACCGTTGCCCTGTCAATTATAGAATTCCTGAAAAAGATACCCATAACCGCATATAAAGTTCTCTTCTGTGGAGTGGGGGCCGGTTTAATGTTTTTGCAAAAGGGACTCACCCTAAATTTTTTCGGCGCGGTCATCTTCTTTTTAAGCCTGCTCTTACTCCATAGCCAGGAGAACTGGAAAACGTTCTTTCAAGGGGTTGGAAAAGATATCAAATTTGTGTCCGGTACCTGCTGCGCGGTCTATGCCGGGGCAGCCTGGTGGAACCAGAGTATTACCCTGGGGGTGCTGGCATCCCTAGCATTTGTGGCCTACTTTGGGTTTATTTTGTTAGCGGGGCCATTGACCATCATCATCGGGTTTGACAGCACTGATAAAGCTGGTCAGGGCACCTTTGCCGCTGCCTGTTTAATCCTGTTTGGCCTGGGTCTCACCCAGCACTATTTACCCAGATCGCTGGATGTGTTTCAAACCGGTGCTTTATTCACTGGCACATTTGTCTATTTTGTGGGGATGCTAATTCTGTCGTCTAAGTGGGTGGCGAAGGAAAAGTATTGGCTACGAAACGTTGTTACCTGTCTCAGTGGTCCCCTATTGATCGCAGTGGCCACATCTCTGGACTTAGGTGTAGTCAATGCGATCGCAGGCACCTTTTTCGTCATTTTCCTTATGGATAAATACGTGGAATTTTGCACCCTGTGGGTGAAGAACACCATCGGCTTCGGCGCAGCCCTCCTGGGTACTGGGCTCCTGGGCTTTGGCCTGATGAAGGTATTGGATATATATCCCCAATATTTTATGGTTAATCTGCTGTCTTAGCGACGCATCGTAGCAATGACAACGAGGGATTGCCCCTACAGAATGGACTCTTTGTAATCATATCCACCGGCTTGCAAGCCTAGTTGCCCAAACCATTCGTTCTAGGGAAACGCCGTAATTCGGTCTCCCTATCATTTAATTAGTCCTCAGAAATAAACTGCCAGTTCTCATCTAATCTGAAATGGCTCCACAAATTAAACCGCAGATTATCGGGACTCGCTTGTACAAAGCCAGTATTTCCATGGGGGTGAACGCCAGTCCATAGACGCAGACCCTGGTAATCAATGCCATTGGCGGCAGGGCCAGGAGCCTCAATGCGTTCAATGCGAAACCAGCCAATGCGTCGGGGAGTTTCTAATGTTTCTCCTGTCATCACCTGCCCTGCCACTTGCTCAAAGGCAGGACGGGAAAACCCGTAAGCTATCCTCAGCGGCCAGTTAAATACAATGATAGAAACCACCATGATGAGTGATACCGCCGCCTGTTGTCGAAAGCGTCTTTGGGACTGAAGATCAGGAATTACCCTCAGTGCCATGATCAGGATTGCTACGAACGCAGCAGCAAAAAAGCCAAGAAAACGGATCGAATGAATTTCTAGCGGTTTTAGGGATAGGAGAATAAGAAGGGTTGGTGGCAGTGCTACCATACTCCAGACTAAAAATCGTTTCATGATGCGATCCAAATTGACAATGATATCGGTTACTTCATTGTGAGTGTATCGAAATCTTGTCAATCCCAACTTGTGGCGATTTTTTAACTGACTTTCTAACGGTGCACCTTATGGGCGGCCTCAACTCATCAGGCAACAATTTTCTAGTGCGCCCCATGGGCAGCAAGGCAAGAAAAATGGATGGTGAACAGGCTACCCTGGCCCATAACACTTTCAACGGTGAGGGTTCCTCGGTGGCGCGAGACAATGGCCTGGGCGATGGCTAACCCTAAGCCGGTTCCTCCTGTTTTGCGATCGCGTCCCCCATCCACTCGATAAAAACGCTCAAAAATTCGGGGCTGTTCCGTTTTTGGAATGCCCGTACCCGTATCTTTAACTGTGATCATAGCGGTGCGATCGCTAGCTGTTAAATCAACAGCAACAACCCCATAGGCAGGTGTGTGGCGAATCGCATTGTCAATTAAATTCGCCACCAATCGGTAAAGTTGAGATTCCTGACCCGATACATACAGCTCATCACTGGGCAGCTGACAAGTTAGATCCACATTGGCAGTCATTGCCAGTTCCTGGTATTCCTCCGTCAGATCGGTGATCAGATCATTGAGACAACAAGGTTTAAAGGAGGAGGCCGAAGCCGCTTGTTCCAGGCTAGTCAGCAGCAGTAGATCTGCAATCAGCTGACTCAGACGCCGTCCCTGCTGTTCGATGGTTTGTAATCTGGGGGGAATCTCCTGAAGCTGAGCTGGGGATAGGCGTAGGGTGGCCTCCACTGTGGCTAATAGGCTAGCTAGGGGCGATCTCAGTTCGTGGGCTGCATTGGCCGTGAACTGTTGCTGCTGCTGGTAAGACCGATAAATGGGCTGCATAGCTACCCCTGACAGTCCCCAACTAGAGACCACCACCAGCCCCAGGGTGAGGGGTAACCCTAACGCTAGGGTCCAGCGAATCCGTTGAGTTTCTGCATCAAAATCCGCCAGGGTGCGGCCAATTTGCAAATAGCCCCAGGAGGCATGGGTATGAACCTCATTTGAACCGGAATGGCCATGGGCAGCGCCATGCAAAACCGTCGTGAACTGATGGTAGCGAGGTCCATTCTCTACCTGGAGCGTTTGCCATGGGGCAGGATTCAGATCCTGAGGTTGCTGGGGTTGGTTGGGGGAAAAGGCCAACAGCTGGCCCCGGCGGTCGAACAGGCGTACGTAATATGTGGTGCGATCGCTCACCCCCATCGTATGGCGCTCGATCAGAGTGGGACTATCATCGCAAGGTTGATTGGCCAGGCACAGATCTGGAAAAATCTGTTGTAGCACGGTGGCCGGTGTTGCCGATGCAGGCAGCATGGGTTCCAAACTGTCGTGTAATGTCCCCGCGATGGATTCAATTTCTCGCTCCAGTGCTCCCCAGCGCGCTTGAAAGAGGGCACGATACATCACCAACCCCGACAGACTTAAAATGCCACCCATCACCAGGGCATACCACAGGGCTAACCGCAGACGACTGCGGCGAAATAACTGTTGGCTTATGCTGGTTTTCATAAAGCTAACCGCAGGCGACTGCGGCGAAATAACTGTTGACTCGTGCTGGTTTTCATAAAGCTAACCGCAGACGACTGCGGCGAAATAACTGTTGGCTAGTCTTCATGGAACGAACCGATAACCCTGGCCTGGCACTGTTTCAATGGGACAGTCACAATGGTGGCGGGCTAACTTGCGGCGCAGCAAGCGCATTTGGGCGGCAACAACATTGCTCACGGGTTCCTCGTCCAAATCCCACAGCTGTTGGCGAATCTTACTGCCGGAGAGAATGCGATTTGGGTTTTGCATCAGATAGGCCAGCACCTGGAATTCTTTTGTCGTTAACGGAATTGCCTGTTGGGGCTGATCCTCCAGGTCAACTTGCAGGGTGGTATTGGCATCATTCAGGGTAAATGGCCCTACCGTCAGCTGTTGGGGTCGCCACTGGGGTGAACGTCGTTGCAACGCCCGCAACCTTGCCAGCAACTCCGCCATGACAAAGGGTTTCACTAAATAATCATCGGCTCCAGCGTCCAAGCCAGCAATCCGATTTTCTGCTTGTCCCAGGGCTGTCAACATCAGGATGGGCAACGGATTTTGCTGTGCTCTGACACGTTGGCATAGCTCTAAGCCTGAGAGTTTCGGCAGTAGCCAATCGAAAATTGCCACCGTGTAATCGGTCCACTGGCTTTCTAGAAAGTTCCAGGCCTGCCCACCGTCCGTGACCCAATCCACGACGTACTTTTCGTCCATCAGCACTTGCTTAATCGCCTGACCCAGATCTTCTTCGTCTTCTACCAGCAGCACCCGCATAACACGACGGCAATCAACTACGAGCCAATACTACCGAAGTTGTGTCCATTTCACCTCGATTTCATCTGCCCTATGGCACTCTGTGGAAGCTTTTATCAGATACCGTTGGGAGGTTATATGAAATTCGTTTTGTTGTTTAGTTCACTACTGGCCTTGAGCTTCTCTATCGCTCCTCCTGGGGCACTTGCCCATGTGGGTCATGGGGATGAATTCCAGGCAACGGGCGGCGTGAACCGTGTGGAAATCAATGCTGAAACCGACCCGCTGCTCGGGATTCAGGTAGCCCCAATTGAACCTGCCACCGATGGCAGCGCCGCTGTCCTAATTCCGGTGACGGCCCTTGTGGACGATAACGGTCGGCAATTGGTGTTTGTGCAGTATGAAAGTTTCTACGAACCGGTGGATGTGGTCACTGGCCCTACCCAGGGCGAACTGATTGAAATCACCGCAGGTCTATCAGTGGGTGAGCAACTGGTCATCCAGGGCAGTCTGTCGCTCTATGCCGAATCACGCAAAACCCAGGCCGCCACTGGCTTAGAAACCGATGGGGCTTCTCCAACCGCCGTCGCCCAAACCATTGAAACTCTTGAAACTTCAGAGCAACCTGTTGCTCAGGTTAGTGCCGACCAGTCCGGTGGTCTGCCGCTAAAAGCGTTGGCCACAGGCGGAGTCATTTTTGTGGGAAGTGCGATCGCACTGCTAGTCAGCAGTCGCAACAAGAAAAAAGAACTCCTCTAATCAGGCAGACGCCCTCAGATCACTATGTTGAACTCGATTCTGGATCGAATCCTAAAAAACTCCATTGCCCAACGATGGCTCATCGTAATGTTGGCCATTATCGTCACCCTTTGGGGAGCGTTTAGCATCACCCAGATGCCGCTGGATGTCTTTCCCCCCTTTGCCCCACCGCAGGTGGATATTCAAACGGAAGCCATTGGGTTAGCCCCCGAGGAAGTAGAAACCCAGATTACGGTGCCTATGGAAAGTGCCGTAAATGGTCTGCCAGGGGTGACCACCGTGAGATCGTCTTCCAAGGTAGGTCTGTCTATGGTGCAGGTGATATTTGAGCAAAACGCTGACATCTACAGAGCCCGTCAGGCCGTTACAGAACGCCTGCAACAGGTGGCCAACCAGCTCCCCGAGGGAACCCATCCCCCTGAGATTTCTCCCCTCGTTTCTCCCTTGGGCACTATTCTGCAGTATGCCTTTACCGTAGAAGACACCGGGCAAACCTCACTGATGGAGCTACGCCGTTTGGTAGAGGTCACCCTCAGCAACCAGATTCTCTCAGTACCCGGTGTTTCTCAGGTAACCGTTTACGGCGGTGAAGAGCGTCAGCAGCAGGTCTTAGTTGACCCAGAACAGCTGCGGGCGCTCAATCTCTCCCTCAACGATGTGACCAAGGCGGCCCAGGCTGCCAATGCCAATGCGCCGGGTGGTTTTCTGATTGGCGGTGGCCAGGAACTGCTGGTGCGCGGTATCGGTCAGGTGCAGTCCATTGCCGATTTGCAACAGTCTGTGGTGAAGGTTCAGGACGGTGAACCAATTCTGTTGCGGGATGTGGCCCAGGTGCAAACCGGGGCAGCCCTCAAGCGCGGCGATGCTAGCTTTAACGGCCAGCCCGCAGTGGTGTTGATGATCAACAAACAGCCGGATGTGGACACACCCACAGTCACTAAGGCTGTGGAAGCTGTCATGGCGTCTTTGCAGCCCACTTTTCCCACGGATGTGCAGGTGGTGCGTACCTTCCGTCAGTCCAACTTTATTGACTCTGCCATTCGCAATGTCAGCGGCTCCCTGGTGCAGGGCATCATCATTGTCTCGGTGATTATGCTGCTGTTTTTAATGAACTGGCGTACGGCGATTATCACCCTGAGTGCTATTCCCCTATCCTTGCTCATTGGTTTGTTGTTTATGAAGACCTTTGGCCTGGGCATCAACACCATGACCCTGGGGGGACTGGTGGTAGCCATTGGTTCCGTGGTGGATGACGCCATTGTGGATATGGAGAACTGCTATCGCGGTCTACGGCGCAACCAGGCCGAGGGCGGTCCTAAATCTCCTTTTCAGGTGGTTTACGAAACCTCGGTACAGGTGCGGCTGGCGGTGATTTTCTCCACGGTGATCATTGTGGTGGTGTTTGCTCCCATTTTTAGCCTGACGGGTGTGGAAGGGCGTATCTTTGCTCCCATGGGCTTGGCCTATCTGTTCTCCATTGCGGCCTCCACACTGGTGGCCATGACCCTTTCTCCAGCACTCTGTGCGATTCTCCTGGCAAATCAGCCCCTGCCCCAGGAGGGGACTTGGGTATCGCGCTGGGTGGAGCGGCTGTACCGCCCGTTGTTAAATCTCTCCATCAGAGCACCCCAGCTGATTTTGGCAGGGGCATTGGCGGCACTGGTGGCAACGGTGACTGTGGTGCCCTCCCTGGGGAGAGTGTTCTTACCCGAGTTTCAAGAGAAATCTCTTGTGAACTCCATGGTGTTGTTTCCCGGTATCTCACTGGATATTACCCATGGTGCAGGCAATGCCTTAGCGACGTCTCTCCAGGACAACCCTTTATATGAATGGGTGCAGGTACGGGCGGGACGGGCACCGGGGGATGCAGATGGTGCCGGGGTGAACATGGCCCATGTGGATATTGAACTGAGTGATCTGGCCCTGAGCGATCGAGACGCCAGCGTGCAAGAACTACGGGAGACGTTTCTTAAGCTGCCTGGTGTGGCACCGAATATTGGCGGGTTTATCTCCCACCGGATGGATGAGGTGCTGTCTGGGGTGAGGAGTGCGATCGCAATCAAAATCTTTGGCTCTGACCTGGCAGAATTACGCAGTATCGGTGAACAGGTGCGCGATGTAATCGAACCTATTGCAGGTGTAGTCGACTTGCAGCTAGAACCTCAGCTCCCCATTCGCCAGGTACACATTCAGTACAACCGCGAAGCCGCCGCCACCTACGGCCTCAATATGGCCGCCATCTCAGAGCTGGTGGAAACAGCCCTAAACGGGCGTATAGTCTCCCAAATACCTGAAAACCAACAACTGATTGACATTATCGTCGGTCTTCAAGACTCTGCTCGCAATAGCCTGGACGCGATTCGAGCAATCCCCCTCTCCACACCCACTGGAGAGAGCATTCCGCTGGAGACCGTAGCCACCGTAGACTACGGTATGGGGGCGAATGTGGTGAATCGAGAAGATGTATCTCGACTGATTGTGGTATCAGCCAATGTAGCCGAGCGAGATTTAGGTAGCGTTGTCGGCGATATTCAGACCCAGATTCGCCAAAATGTGACTCTGCCCAATGGCTACTTTATCCAGTATGGCGGTCAGTTTGAATCTGAGCAGCGGGCTACCAACAGTTTGCTGGTGTATAGCCTCCTGGCGGCCATCGCCATTGCCGTACTGATGTTTTTCTCAGTCAAATCTCTACCGGCCACTGTGGCTATTATGGTCAATCTGCCCTTAGCGCTGGTGGGTGGGATTGTTTCCATGCTGTTGACGGGGGGGGTTATGTCCGTTGCCTCACTAATCGGTTTTATTACCCTGTTTGGTGTGGCCGTACGCAACGGATTGTTGCTGGTGGATAACTACAACAGAAAATTTGCCCAGGGAATGCATTCCAAAGATGTGATTGCCCAGGGGGCTTTAGAGCGAGTCAATGCCATTTTGATGACGGCCCTCACCTCTGCCCTGGGAATGCTGCCCCTGGCCCTGGCAAGCGGAGCCGGGAACGAAATTCTACAGCCGCTAGCCATTGTTGTGTTGGGTGGTTTGTTTACATCTACGGCCCTCACACTACTGGTGCTTCCCGCCCTCTATGCCCAGTTTGGTCGATGGTTAGTCCCTGGTCTTAAACAGATTAAAGAGACTTAAGTTGAGGAGACTTAAACTGCGAGAAGGTTGAGAATCTGTTGTGCTTTGCAAATATGTCCCTGCTCAAACAGGGCGTCAGCCAGGGCATGGTATGTATCGGCAACCTTCTCTGTATAGGCCCGGAGCAAGGTTCTGTCCGTGAAATCTTGACGGATCTCTTCTTGTACCTTCACTGCTTGCCCATAGAAGAGAATGGTCAGTTCCGGTTGTTCTTGAGACTTAAACAAGAATCCTAAGTTTCTCAATGTGTTTTCTTCCCCTCGCCGGTCGCCAATCTCGCGAGCGATCGCAAGCCGTTGCTGATAACATTCTACGGCTTCTTCATAGTGTCCCAGGTTGCGATACCCTACGCCTAAGTTTCCCAGAGCATTGCCTTCCCCCTGTTGGTCACCCAGCTCAACCGTAATTACCAGCTGGTGTCCATAGAGGTCAATGGCCCGCCCATAATCCCCCAGTTTTAGATAGGCATTGCCTAAATTTCCGAGGGTATCGCTTTCTCCAGGGCGATCGGTAATTTCACGGGCGATCGCAAGTCGTTTATTATAAACTTCAATCGCCCGTTCATAGTGCCCCAGGGCAAAATAAGCATTGCCCAAATTTCCCAGTGCTTTACCATGCTCGGCCTGGTCCCCGAGTCCACAAACAATGGCCAGCCGTTGCCTATACAGTTGAATCGCCCGCTGCTGCTGCCCCAAGCTAAAGTAAACACTGCCCAAATTGCCGAGGACTCTTCCTTCTCGCTTTTGATCGCCAATGTCACGCACAATGGCTAAACTCTTTTCGTAGCAATCAATCGCCCGCTCATACTGCCCCAAACTGTTATACACCAGACCCAGATTTCCCAGCACTCTACCTTCACCGGGTCGATCTCCCAGTTCGCTGGAAATATTGAGTGCCAACTGCCAGGTTTTAAGGGCCGTCCCCAATAGACTTGCCTGATACTGTTCAATGCCTTGCTGCATTAGCTCGTCTACTTTTAGCCGAACAGCAGCACGGTAGTTGACTGTTTTCTTTGCTTTCCCATCCTGGGTTGCCTGGGCTAAGGTATCAAATGCAATGGCTGGCAGTACCGTTGCGGAGATAGTTTTGAGGATAGGTAAACCCATGGGTAAGTCTCAAAAAGGACTGTCCAGTAATTACATGAGACTGGTTTAATATTCCGAACCCATGGCCGTAGCTGTTACTAATCAAAACAAAACTATGACTAATAAGAGCCCTTGTTGTTTTTCTTGTAAAGGTGCTTGAAAATTTCAGGGGTGATGTGGCAAGACATTTGATCATTATCGAGCCTTGAGAGAATTTAAGCTAAAAATTACTGGCTAGGGTAGTTCTGCTAAGCCAGCAGTGGTTAACTTTTCTCTTGAGAATTTGTTTTCTTCACTTGGGTCACACGCCAGCTCAGCTTTAGGTTCATCCAGAAATTCCAGGCGGTAACGACTGCGATCGCAATCAAGTTTGCTAAATATCGATATTGCTGCCCAAAGATGACGTTAAAGATCAGGTTCAGCAGCAGCACGTTTAGCACCAACCCCGACAGGCAGACCACATTAAATTTAAGGAATCGTTTGAGCCGGGCTCCCCAACCCTGTTGCGATCGCGAAATGTCTGCAAAGGTCCAGGCATCATTCCACAAAAAGTTATTTAAAATCGCCACTTCTCCCGCCACAATTTTGCTGCGGGTTAACCCCCAGGCCAGGGTGCTTGGGTCGCTCAGCAAATAGAGCACCGCCATATCCACAAACACGCCGCTCAGCCCCACCAGGCCAAACCGCAAAAATCGACCGATGGGAAATTTCTGACGGATGCGGGCAATGCGACCCTGAGATCGCAACCGTACCAAATGGCCCAAATACTCCACATACTGTTTCCAGGTGACTTTGCTTTCTCCTGCCTTACGCTCTTGGAAAACATAGCCCACCTCGGCAATGTCGCCCACATGGCCGCGACCAATCACCTCCAGCAGGATTTTGTAGCCCAGGGGGTTGAGGGTATGGCCAGCAATGGCGCTGCGACGCACCATAAAATAACCGCTCATGGGGTCGCTCACCCGACCGACAACCCTGGGTAAAATCAACAGCCCCAACATCTGCGCCCCGCGCGACAAAAAACGCCGCAACGGGCTCCAGTCACTGACGCCACCCCCTTCAATATGACGGCTGGCCACGGATAGATCAGCCCCATCTTGCACATGGTTCACCATGTGCTTCAGGGTCTCAGGCGGGTGCTGTAGATCCGCATCGATGACGCCTAAAATTTCTCCCTGTGCCACCTGCCAGCCTCGGATTACCGCTGACGATAACCCTCGTTCTTCCTGCCGCCGCATCACCCGTAGCTGGGGATAGTGAGATGTGAGCTTTTGGGCCACTTCCCAAGTTTTATCGGGGCTGTCATCGTCCACTACAATCAGCTCGTACTGGTCTGGCAACAGATTGTCCAGTAGCGCCACCAGGTGCGCCACCAGCTTGCCGACATTCTTGCTTTCGTTATAGGTGGGAATAACCAGAGAAAAGGGTAGATTCGCAGGGGTAGATGCGATCCTTAGCGGCCCTTGGGGAGGCTTAACCAGCTCAGAGATATAAGTCATCGATAAATATCTACAGGAGATATAGCTGTTGCTGATTTAGAGGATGAATTGCTCCGTAAAACTTGCTAAAAGCCTAAATTTGACAGATGGAATCATCGTTCGGATCAGCAGCACCGGGATATAAATTACCGTTCAGGTCCATTGCATGCAACTCACCTGTATGGGTTAGTTGATAGTACTTTAACTATTGTTTTAGACTACGGTTTCGTTAATATTTAGGTTACTGCTTAGTCTGTATAAGTCCGCGATAGAACGGATATTTACCAAAGGTACCCAATGACTTAAAGGATATACTCATTGCGGTGTCATGATCATGGTTCCCTCTGAATAATACGGAGGTTAGGGTCCCTTTGCCAGTGGCAGCACAGGGGACGTCAGCATAGCAAATATATAGAAATGACGACTCGCCCTGGTTGACGAGTTCTGACGCTAACTGCTCAATGGCCTCATCGGTTTCGGTGCGAAAAAAAGTCTTCAATCGCGCACTGGGCCAGAGTTGTTGGGCAATCTGCTGCTGTGCCATGGCAACCCAGGGTTCGTTATAGGTGGCTAAGGCGGCAATGGCAGGGGCCACAGGCCCATGGTTACTGGGCAGAGAAATAGAGTTTGTTTGAGGATCGACGTAGGTATTCAGACCGCCATTCACCAGATTGGCATGGGTTCCCACCGTTAGCATCAATGCTACAGCGGCCATAGCACCCCAGCGTTTCGGGCTATCTGGCCACAGTTTATCGAGCCCAGCGGCCACTATCAAACCGGTGAGCGGTACCAAGATTAGATACAGTCTAGGCCCCCACTGTGGATCGTCGACTCCAGATGGGGCAATCAGGGGAACTGCGATCGCAAACGTCACCCCTATCACTAGCAGCACCATGCTGGCAGCACGTGTTCGTCCCTGCATGATCCAGGGCAGTCCCAACGCCAGGAGCACCGCCGGGAAATAACGCACCAGGGAAATTACCATGAACCCATAATTACGCCCAATCTGAGCGAACCTTTGCCCAAGGGATAAGGGGGCGTGCCAAACATAGATGCCCAAGGGATGGCCATAAATAACGCTGTTAACGCCAAGTAGGCCCAATACTGTTAGCGCCATCGCCCCGGTAAAGGCAATCACTAAGCCCAGGGTTAATCCCTGGGGCACAATCACCCATAATCGTTTGGGTAGTCGAGATGCATGGCTGGCCACTGTCATGGCTGTCAAGATGATGACCATACACAAAAACTCTGGTCGTAACCATACCGACAGTCCGATACAGGCACCATTCACTAGGGCCTCATTGATGCTGATGCGATCGTTTGCCCCCTGGGGTAAAGCATGCAACAACAGCCCGGACAGCCCCCAAAAGGCCAGTGCTACTGCCAGGGTATGCTCCCAGTACATGGCTCCATACAGGGTCAGAGGCGATGCCAAAATCATTAGCCCCAAGCTGAGGGCGATGAATCGTGAGCGGATTTGCCATACCCGACACAGCTGCCAGAACCGGAGCCAAATGATCCACAGGGAAACCAGTGGCACCACATAAAAACCGTAGTAGCCCATCAGCGCATAAAACGGAGCGGTAATCGCTGGAAAGGCAAACGGAAAGGTAATAAAGTAATTGCCCTGTTGTTCATAGGCATAGGGCGGTGCAAAGGGATACAATCCCTGTCGCCAGAGGGTTAACACCCAGGTTGGTTGGGGAATCTCTAAGGAGGCCTGCCATGTGCCAGTGCTAAACTGTTGGGCCAGGAGGGCTTTTAAACCCGCATCGCTGCTGAAAAATACTCCATCGCGGTTGTGTACCTGCAGGCCTAGACTTAACCCTATTCCTAATATCAATATGAGTCCAGGTAAAATCCAGGACAACCACTTCCTTGATTTGAGCATTACATAGTTAGATTTTTAAGCTTAGTATTTATCTGTATTCTTACGGACTTGCCAGAACAATTGGTCCATAAGCTTGCTAACTTCCACAGAACTTTATGCTTTGCTCAGTACAGACGGTCTAATACTTGCAACAAGCTTTAAAATGGCCATGGTTTTTGCAAAGCTTTCCTAAACGATCGATCTAATGGGTTGCTCTTGGCTGCCAACTAACTTGTTACCGAAGGCTCAGCTAAAAGTTGTTGTGCTTGCCAGAAATAGGCTGACATCTAGGCTGACATCGTTGCCAACAAGAGTCTAACCACGACCAGCATTGGCGCAGAAAATCTAGATAGAACAAGTAGGAGTAAAATTAAGAGCACAAGCACTTGCAGTCGTAGGAGTGATGGGCAGACATACTATTAGCAGCCCCCCGTCAGCTTGCGCATGGACGGGGGGCTGCCTCAGATTAAAGCTTACCCATATCAGGCAAACTTGTTTGAATCATGATCTTGGTTAGATCGCGTATTTTCTAAATCGCATCTAAACGGCACTCAACGCGGGAGCTTGCATAGAATCGATCAAAATCTGCGCAATCTCAGGACGAGTGAACTCAGCAGGTGGCTTCTTTCCGTCTCTTAGCATGGCGCGAACCTTGGTGCCAGATAGGTGAATGCGATCTTCCTTAGCGCTGGGGCTGGTCTTAGCCGTCGCCATACCGCCAGTCAGTTTGCAGTAGAAGGCATGCTCAAACTTAACGGGCTGAATTTTCAATTCATCTGCATTGAACTCGCGGAACAACGTCTGCGCGTCGTAGGTCCCATAATAGTCACCGACACCAGCGTGATCACGACCAACAATGAAGTGAGTGCAACCATAGTTCTGACGTGCGATCGCATGCATAATTGCCTCACGAGGACCGGCATAGCGCATGGCTGCGGGGAAAACACCCAACAAGGTGCGATCCTTAGGATAGTAAAGGCTCATGATAGTCTCATAGCACTTCACTCGAACATCTGCTGGGATATCGTCAGACTTAGTCATACCCACCAGTGGGTTAATAAAGAGGCCATCAACAGTCTCAAGGGCTGTTTTAGTGATGTACTCATGGGCCCGGTGGATAGGATTACGGGTTTGGAAGGCCACAACAGTATTCCACTCGCGGTTAGCAAATTCCAGGCGAGTCTGCACAGGGCTAAGACGATACTCCAAGAAGTTGTCGTAAGGAATATCATTAACCAGTGAGATGGGACCCCCTAAATACACAGGCCCCTCAGCCTTCATGGCCTTCACACCGGGGTGAGCATCCTCAGTGGTAAGATAAACATTCTGGGCTTCGTGGTCTTGGTCAGGGGTGAACTTACTCTTAACTGTCATGACTGCCAGAATCTCGCCATTGGGATGAGCTAGGGCTATCTGGCTATCTAGGCGGCACTTTTCAGCGTCTGATTCAGGAATTTGTAGCGTTACAGGAATGGACCATGCTAGTCCATTGCTAAGACGCATATCTTTAACAATTGAATTATAGTCAGCTTCATTTACAAATCCTTCTAGGGGACTGTAGATACCGGTTGCAATACACTGCAAATCAGCAATGTTGCGCTTAGAAAGCGTAATACGTGGTAGCGCATGCGCCTGTTCAAAAGTATCCTGACGCTCATGGCCTTCCAAAGAGCGATTGATTAGCTGTTTACCATGGGGCTCAATTAAACCTGCAGACATAGTTCATCTCCTTTGCGTCTTTATTCTTAACCCAGAATACATTCAACAATAAAAATCGAAAAAACAAGCCTCGGACATACGCCTGTGATTGTTCTTCTCTTCTCCAATTAAGCAGTTTTTTGCAGTTTATTCCAGTGAGAAATCGATGGGGGATGGCCACAAAGCATACTGTGAACATTGGCTAGTCTTTGTTTGAGCAAAACAAAACAACTAGCTAAAAACATTCTCAGCAAACTACATGTGCAAGAGACAACCCTCACATCAGTTAGCCAAAATTATCTGAATAGAAGCACACCCCTACGACACCAACCCCTGAGAATGGTTAGCTTTAAACGTCATGAAATGATAGTAAACAAGCCTACATTTACAAATACTTTATGCCTTTGTCTATGCCTTTTCATACTTCCTTTTGTCTAGATCTATATATTCAACATAATTATTTCCTTCTGGCTGTAGATTATCTTCTAGCCATATAAATTGCTGTCTTTAGTTATACACATCGTTTAATCATAGATGTCATTGACCTTTACTCGCTTGAAGCCAGTATCGGCCTTTAGAGCTTAAAAAAAGCTCAAGTGAGATGCCCTTTTATCAAACAGTAGATGCCTGGCAGCTACTTACTTTTTGGGTAAGCGATCGCAACTAGAACATCATTCACTACAGTCTATACAGCGCAATTTTTAATAGCTCTATGCGGCATTTAGTGACCACTTCACTCCTATGTGGGTGCTATCGTTGCCAAGCATCATGGCTGTCAAAGCCCTTTCCATATTTTCTAACTATGGTCCCTGCACAAACTCTAACGTAGCCTAAACAATAATACTTGTTTAACTCAATCATTAAAAAACTGCCAACAGTTCCATGGAATGAATGTTTTTATTCGATCAGAATTAATTGTTGATGTCGTTTTCTGTATTTCTTCCAGAGTATAAAAAGTAGCGTTGACTCATCAGTAAAAATGCTTTGATAGTTTGTATCGAATACAACATGAATCCTGAACGTATTGATGCTACAGGAGCTTGATAAACAAACAATGTTTTCTAGAAATGTCGAGTCATGGGGCAACTCTGATAAGAGCAGATTGTCAGCAGGGAGAAATCCTTGGTATTCCTGGACTATGTTCTTTCTACCCAGATGAATAGGGCAACCAACTTCGAAAAAAAATCAAAGTTAACAAAAATCAAATAAAGCTGGTATTATTACTGACAACGTTTATTTTTAAGATAGTCTAAAGTCCTATAAAAGCTTCATGTTCTTTAGGCCAAATGGCTGATGGAATAAGTTTTGAGACTATTATGGGCTTAAGTACAGGTTCTTCCTTCTGGAGGAGTATGCTGCTTTTTGTGGTGTGAAACGTTGGGAGTGTAAATATACAAAAATGTGTTGAGCATATTGAAAAACCATATGGTTGTTAATCTTTCTCATTGAAATCTTACTTAGGTGTTTTTGAGAGATTGTTGACCTTTTCACACCTTTTTCTAGTGCTTGGCTAAGGGTTTCTATACTATCTGATAGCCGTCTAGAAAGTGGTTTTAATTTTGACAATTAGCCTATGCTTGTAGGCTATTTCGATTTGTTAGCGTTTGTGTTGCAAAGGCGGCTGGTGTTCTGTTTCGAGTATGAACAAGCTGCTTTTGCTGTTGACTAGTTGTTTTTAGCAAGTTTCTTAAGTAGTTGTTGTCTGTGCTGGCAATACTCCCACGATTATCACGATTATCACGGTTTTTCTGGGATGGCAGGTTGTTTTTGTCAATTTTGCTGCATTTATAAATGCGTCACCTTGCTATAAGTAAGGTTCTCAAGGGTGTCTTGGTGTTTTGATCGACTGCTCTTCAAGATGGTTTTTGCATGCAGAGTGAGTCTCTGCATGCCGATTAAGTTGTTGTGCATACGCTATTTTAACAACGAACAGTTGTTGACACTTAATGAGCGCATTGATGGGTTGCTAACCGGCTTCAGCTGTAGTACGCTATGGCGTACAGCCTGCTAAGCTGCTGGATTGTTGCAAAGATCTATATTCTCTTAAGTCAGTTTTTTAAGTCAGTTTTTTGCGGAGTAAAACAGGGCTATGTCTATATTAATGATTGGTACTCAGCGTTCTGGTTCAAACTTAATGCGATTAATGTTGAACCAGATACCTATGATTGAGGCACCTCATCCACCACATATTTTGCAGAGATTAATGCCTCTAATGTCTGCTTATGAGGATCTCTCGGATGCATCTACATTTGCTCAGCTAGTTGATGATGTTTGTCGGCTGATTGAACTTAATCCGGTCCCTTGGGAAGGTGTTGTTTTAGATCGGCAAGACATCACCAACCGTTGCACTCAAAATACTCTAGTTGCTGTATTTTCTGCTGTTTACGATGTTCTAGCAGAAACCCGGGGGGCAGAAACCTGGTGTTGCAAGAGTTTGGCTAATGTTCACTATGTGCCCGAGATTAATGAGTATCTTCCTAAGGCAAAGTATCTTTACCTATATAGGGATGGTAGAGATGTAGCGGTCTCCTTTAAGAAGGCTGTTATTGGGCAAAAGCACTTCTATCATATTGCACAGGATTGGGCAAAAGCTCAGCGTGCAGCCCTAAAGATGCGTGAGAAGTTTGATGAAAATCAGTTCTTTAGCATCAGCTATGAGTCTCTAACCGGGTCTCCTGAGGAAAGTCTCAAGGCCCTGTGTAAGTTTCTAGAGGTGGAATATAGCCCTTCAATGATGAGTTTTCATGAGTCCAGTGAAGCTAAAAATACGGCTTCATCCAGCTCTCTCTGGAACAATGTGACCAAGCCCATCATGAATCAGAATACCAAAAAGTTCTTAACGCAGGCATCTGAAGAGGATGTGAAAATCTTTGAATTGGTGGCTGGTGATGTTCTAGATGCCCTGGGCTATGAGCGTACTCAAACATCCCCAAACGATGTGGCTACCTTCAGTGCTGAGGAGATTGCTCAGTTTGATGCTGAGAATCAGCGTCTGAAGGCTGAGAGAAAAGAGACTATGGATGCAGAAGATCTGGGTCGCCGTGAGCGTCAGGCGGCATTGCTTCAAGCAATTAAGGATCGTCGTCCGCTGACCACTGTCTCGTAATGATTTTCCGAGTGTAACAACAATGGTGGGTTGGGATCATCCCGATCCATCATGTTGAGTTAGTAAATAGCACATCTTATCTGCACTACCCATGACTAAGAACACTATGGCCACTCAGCCCGAGGGGCCGAGTGCATCTGCAAATGAACGGGAAGCTGTTAGCTTTAGCTACCTGTTTTGGACATTTCTCAAGATCGGCAGCACCGCCTTTGGCGGATTTATGTCTTTGATCTCTGTGGTAGAAAGCTTTGTGGTACAGCGACGTAAGCTGATGACCCATGAAGATATGCTGGATGGTATTTCCCTTGCAGCCGTTTTACCTGGGCCAATGGCCGCCAATGTGATTGCCTATGTGGGCTATCGAATTCGTGGGAATTTAGGTGCCCTGGTTACCAGCGTTAGTTCGCTGTTGCCCTCCTACCTGATACTGGTTATCTTTTCTATCTACGCTAAGCGATTCGAGTCTATCCCAGCGGTAGAGAAGGCTTTTATGGCTTTTATCCCAGCTATGGTGGCCATTATCTTGGCTGCGGCCTGGCGTATGGGTAAGAAAACAATAAAGTCGATTCGCAACTGGCGAGCGATTTTAATTGCGGTTATATCTGCCCTGTTTTTGAAGTTTGTGGGTGGCTTCTATACAACATTATTGATTGTGGCCATCTCTGGTATTGTCGGTTACTTCTGGTATTTCAATGAGGTGAAGCGACAGGCAGCCCTGGATGAAAACCCAGCACCAGTGGCTGAGTCCAAGGTTTCTAAAGGCGATATTATTGCCTCATTTGTATTTCTGAGCTTCTTTTTGGTGCTATATATCGTGCCGTTGCCATTTATCAGTGATGATAGTCTGGCTCGCTTATTTATCACCTTTTCTGGCATGAGTCTGCTGTTGTTTGGCAGTGGCTATGTGTTTATTCCTATGATCCAGGAGTTGGTGGTCAACACCTATGGCTGGATTACTCAACCAGAATTTACAAATGCGATCGCACTGGGTCAGCTGACACCGGGACCGATTTTGATTAGTGCCGCTGCCATTGGCTATTCAGTCAAAGGTATTTTGGGTTCCCTGGTGGCAACAGTGGGTATCTTTTTCCCACCAGCGATGTTGATGTTAACCTGCTCGCACTTACTTCAGCGTATTAAACAGTCATTGGCTATCCAGGCAGCCCTCAAAGGAATTCGCCCTGCGGTAGTTGGACTGATTTTTGTAGCTGGTATATCATTTGCCCAGCCTATGTTGGAGCTTGGTCAACCCATGGTCGCTTACTTGGTTACAGCCGTTATCTTTGGGGGATCCATGGCTGCGCTACTCAAGTGGAAAATTGAGGTAGCCCTGATCATTCCCATTGCAGGTGCCATCGGCATACTGCTTTATCCGTAGTTTGTTGCTCAGCGAGAGTCTAAATCTCGCTGAGCAACCGCCAGGTTAGGGCATCAACAACTCCAGTGGTGGGTAAACCTTGATCCGCTTGAAAGCGCTTGACCGCTTGATACATTTCATGGTCAAATTGACCATGAATAACGCCAGTGTAGTATAAATCAATTGAGAGCAATTCTTGCACCGATTCAACTGCACTGCCATGGCACCCCTGTCGCAACGTTGGCATATTGACTGGGGCATTTGTGTAGAGAGCTTGCCAGGTGAGAAATCCAACAATTCCATCCGGTTTTAGAAACATGCGAGATTGAAAGGTTTTGACAGCAATCTCGGTTTCATAGTCAAAAATGCCTGTGATAGAAATTGGTCCTACTTTTTGACTGAGAAGCTGTTGTAATTTGATTACTTTTTGGTGACTAGAACCGAGCTTTAATAATGCTTTTGGTGTTGAGGAAATCATAAATCACCTTGATAGTAGGATAATTAGAGTAGATTGAAGTAGATGTCTTCTGAAACAGTAAAAACATCTAGACTTAACTTGTATTCGGAAATTTGAGATATAAAGACACAAAAATATTTGCATCTTTATGACTTAGTCAGCCTCAATTTGCATGTTAAAAAGCTCGTATTGTAATGATTGATTAAGAGTTTTCCAGGCCAGAGTATTACTTGTAGTCTATGATACATATTTTCATCAGTATCTGACTTCTTAAGTATCTCGTGCTATGGGTCACACAGGCCCATTAAAGCACTTGATTTAATTAAAAACTCAAGAATTTGGGCTCTGCTGATTGAGAGCTATGGATTTTGACTATAATTGGAACTTTCTGGGGGTATCCGTTTAATCTGGGACACCCTGGATAGGTAGGGAGTTAGGAGCCAGCATCCAGCGCTTTCCTGCCTCCTGGATGCTGGCTTTTTTTGTCACCGAAATTTCCCGCGCTACTTAAGAACCAAAATTAATTAGGTTCCACTATTGGATGTACAGACGTTTGGGGTCACCATTTAAGTGGTTGGTGGCAGCAAAGGTTGAGTATGTAGCAGCTGATCTGGATTTAAAAGAAACAGAATTGGCTGGTTGTCGGCTTGGATAATCAGCCCACTAATGCACTGCATATTGACTTTAACTGCGTAGTTGGCAGGTAGGGGGACAATTTCTGACTCAGCAAACCGACGTACGGTCGGAGAAGATGTGACGGGTAATCCGATAATGTCTCCATGGCGGTTACGGATAATCAGCAGATAACCCTCTTCAGGTTTTTGTTGTGATGGTTCTGTGGCTTCTGGTGGTTCTGTGGTTGAATCTGCTGCTGGAAAACTGGTTGAGTTTGGTCGATGGCCAAAAATCTGCTGAGCAATGTCTAGAATGAGTAGTTCTTTGCCTTCGTAGACAGTTAACCCTGCGCCTGAATTAGGGTAATTCCCTTGGGTATCGCTTTTAGGTATAACTTTCTTGACGGTGAAAATGGGTAGGGCAAACCATTCGCATTGAATTTGGAAAACAATAACCTGTTGAGTTGTTTCGCCTTTATGGGATCTCAGACGTCGAGATTTGAGGGGAGAGGGAATAGGCATGGGATTGATTACACTGCGCTAAGGGGTTGTTGTTCAAGTACCTGCTCAATCATTTGCAGAAGCTCATGATCCTGATAGGGCTTGGTGATATAGGCGGTTGCGCCCAGACGCATGGCTAGTTGACGGTGTTTTTCACTGCCACGCGAAGTGAGCATGATGATGGGTAGGTCCTTCAGCTTAGAATCGGATTTAATCTCTGCCAATACACCATATCCATCTAGTCGTGGCATTTCAATGTCACAGACAATGGCATCCACAGCAAGTCCGCCAAGCAATTGGTCTACGGCATCTTGACCATCTTTGCCTTGCTCTACGCTATAGCCCGCTTGCTCTAAAGTTGTTCTCAATAGTTGACGCATATTGATGGAGTCATCAACAACCAGAACGCTGGTTTGTTGCGCTTGGGGCAAGGCCAAGGGACGTGGTGGCTCAGGTTCTTCGCTGGATTGTAAAAGTTGTTGCCAGGGTTGGGAGCCTCTTGGGGAGATGGTATCATCATTATCATTATCAATCCATTCCAGCAGCTTGGCTGCATCCGCCAAGGGCACCACATTACCGTCTTCCAAAATGGTGCAACCATTAAAGCCTGGTGGCAAGCTAATAACGTTTTCAACCTGGCGAATAACGACTTCTCGCTCTCCCCAGAAACGGTCAATATAAATACCGCTGAGGCGTTCTCCTCGATTAATGATTAGGATGGATGGCTCATTAATAATGGGTGTGCTTTCAGTTGTTGTGGGCCGTAATGGGCAGCGAAAATCTAACCATTGGTCTAGCTGAATTAGAGGCACAGTCAACCCTTCCCAGTTAATCACCTTTTGCTCTGGAGAATCGAAGACCTGCACGGTATTGAGGCGAATCATTTCCTCAATACCGTCGGTGGGAAATGCCAGTCGCATGCCGCCACTTTCAACCAGTAGAACCCTTAGGATTGATAGGGTGAAGGGGACGCTAATGGTAAATGTGGTGCCAAGACCAGGTTGAGTATCAACTTTGACCTCACTTCGAATCTCTTCGAGGTTAGTGCGTACCACATCCATGCCAATGCCTCGGCCTGAGAGGTTGGTGACCTGGGCCGCTGTACTAAATCCAGGCTCAAAAATCATACCCAGCAGGTCGCCTTGGCTCATGCTATCAAGTATTTCATCCGTGAGGCCCATTTGATAGGCACGACTGCGAATTTTAGTGAGGTTAATGCCTGCACCATCATCACTGATGGAGATCAGTGTTTGGTTACCTCGGTGAGCGGCTCGAATTTCAATGGTTCCTTGGGGTGGTTTTCCTTGCATTTGCCGGGTCTCGGCGTCTTCGATGCCATGGTCAAATGCATTGCGTAGCAAGTGCATGAGGGGATCGCGCAGGTGTACTGCGACAAAGCGATCAATCAGGGTGGCTCCGCCGGTGATCTTCAGCTCGACTGCTTTTCCGTACTGTAGAGATAGCTCTCGTACAGTTCTGGGGAAGCGCTCAACGATGTCGGAGAGAGGGCGCATCCTGGCCCGTGTAACGTTGATTTGTAATGATTTAGCGGTGCGGTTCAAGTTGCTGGATGCCTGCTTGATTTCCCGCATGTTAAGCTTGACATCGCTGGTCACCTCCCGTAATTGGACCAGGGTCTCGCGCTGATCCTGAGATAAAAGGTGTAGATCGCTGTATCGATCAAGCTCTAGACTGTCAAAGGCTTGTTCAGTGGTTGCGATCGCACCTGTAATTTCTATTTGGGGTTTACCCTGCTTTGTCCCTTGAGCTTTACCCTCATTCTTGTTAGCCTTCATATGGGGTACAGATGTATCCACTGAGAGCTGATTACAAAACATCTGCAGTTCTGTATTTGTTCCCTCTAAATTGACCATTCGTTGGGAGAACAAATTCATTAAGTCTTCCATTTGATCCAGGCGCGAGTTCATGGTGTTACGCTGGATGATCAATTCTCCAAACAAGTCGTTTAGCTGTGTGAGCAGCTTAATCGGGACTCGAACGGTATTTTCTTGAACCTCTGGCGTGTTTTTAGCAGGAGACTCTACTGGCTCAACAAAAATCTCTACAAATTCTTCGTGCTCCTCTGCTTGTGCTGCAGGTTGGAAGAAGGACGAAAACTCAACTTGAGGTTCAAAAACTTCCTTTTCAGCGGTAGTAGCAGGCTCTGGTTGAACAGGTGCAGAGAAGGACGAAAACTCAACCTCGGGTTCTAAAACTGTCTTTAGATTCTCAGGGGCTGCCGTGGGTTCGTTGGTAGTTAAGGGATCATCAAATTGAAACTCGGCTGGGTCAAAATTCTCGATGGCTGCCTCAATGCTGGCCCAATCAATGGCACTGTCAGAATTTACAGCGTCATCGGGAGTACCATCGACACTATCAATGGTGCTGGGGGAAACGTCCGTATTGGCCTCTACTGCTGCGTGCTGCGTTTCCTGAATCTCATCTAAGTCCTGGTTAGGACTATCAGGAAAAACCTGGGTTGCATTCTCTAAAGACTCTGCATTCTCTAAAGATGTTATGGAGTAGTCTACGGACGATACCGGCTCGACGATGATCTCCTCTGGGATAGTGACCTCAATTTGATTGAGGTTCTCCTCAAAGACTTCAGCATCACTCACGATATCGGGAGAGCTAACAGCTGCCGCGCTTGTGTCCAATGTTTTAAGGTCAGAAATTTCTATCTCAGGGACGTCTGTTACCCAATCTGGGATGGCATCAGCTGCCTCAAAGATAATGTTGTCAAACTCATTAGTTGTGGTGACCGAAGGCATCTCTAACTGAGTGGGTAGCTTCGCAAATTGGCCAACCATGATCAGTGCCTGAGAACGCTGCCAAAGTTCTAGAGATTTATGGGCAATGGGCTCTATTTGTTCTGGAACAGCCGTCACTAGGTGTTGATGGATCGACTCACAGAGCTGACAAAACCTATCTAGCTCTAGCATTTTTCCTAGGTCGTGCAATTCCTCCACCATCATTTCTAGTTCTTCCCGCAGACAGGGAGAACCTGGTGTGTCCAAGACCGATGTTAGCCGTTCCAACAGCTCCTCTACTTCAGTTCCGAACATGACAACGGCTGTATTGTCGTCGGACTCATCAGCGAGCAATGCCAGCTCATCACTAGGTTGTACTTCGCCTAAGCGATCGTGTAGCTTCTCAAAGCTGGGATAGACATTCTCCTTGAGCCATGAATCGGTAATGGGCAGGGCCTGTCGATGCAGGGAACTGATCTGGCGCATACCGTCCAGACCCCTTAATAGCAGCATCTCCAAGGCAGCATCAACTTGGATGGCGCTTCGACGAACTTTGATAATCTTCAAAGAATCTTCGAATCGATGGGCCAAATGGGTCATTGCTGGGCATTCGATCATCGAGCCGATGCCTTTAATGGTGTGGGCTGCCCGTAGCGCTGCGTCCATTTGCTGTGGATCCACCCCGGTTTCTGCAAGCCCGATTAATCCTGATTCAATGGTGTTGAGATATTCATCAACTTCATCTAAGAAGTTGAGCCAGACCTCACGATCTGCTTCATGTGACATGGCTTTAATTTAATAGAGCAGAATAATTTTTGATATAGAAGAGATGTCTACTGTCGTGTTGCTGGTCTCAGAGAGGAAGGAAAGCAGCCTAAGCCATACTCTGAAACCAGCGATGGTTGATTACATATCTGTCTTGACTTTGAACTGGTCCACAGCGGATTCCAGTTCGCGGGCAACTTCTACCGTATTTTGTAGTCTTCCGGCTACGGCGCGGGAAGAATCTGATGTGCGTTTAGAAGCTTGCGTAATCTGTTGCATAAGCTGAGTAACCGTCTGGGATGTTTCAGCCTGTGAAACGGTTGCTTTAGAAATAGACTGTAGTAGCTCGTCAATTTTCTGCGATACTTCCACAATCTGTCCCAAGCCTTCTTTAGTTTCTTGTACTAGCTGAGTACCTTCTACCACCTGGGTTGTACCCCGTTCCATGGCTTCTACCACGTCTCGGGTACCCATCTGAATGTTTTTCACAATCTGCTCAATCTCTTTGGTGGCTGCCGCCGACTGTTCCGCCAGCTGACCAACCTCACTTGCAACCACTGCGAAGCCTTGACCTTCTTCCCCTGCGTGGGCCGCCTCAATACTGGCGTTTACGGCTAGCAGGTTGGTCTTCATGGCAATTTCGTTAATCAGCGAAACCACCTGAGAAATCTGCTGCGACGATTCACCCAGCTGTTTTACCTTCTTACCGGTTTCTGCTACCGTAGACCGCAGGTCTAGAATACTTTCTACCGTACGGTCCATGGCAGTTCCACTGTCTTGGGCTGCGTTGGATGCCACCTGTGCTACCTGTGCCGCCTGACGGGCGTTGTCGGCCACCTCTTGAATTGAGTTAGACATCTGCTCAACTGAATTCAGAGTGTTGGTAATTTCGTCCATCTGAGCCAGGGCTTCATCGGCCAGTTCGCGAATCGCACCTTCACTCTGGTCAATAGACGAATTTACCTGTCCAGTTGCCTGTTTCACCTGGACAACGATTGAACGTAGGTTCTCAATAATGGCGTTGAAAACGTCACCGATAATACCAATTTCACCCGCTGTTAGCTCTGTACGTACCGTGAGGTTACCGTTAGATGCTTCTTCCATCTCGTTCAAAAGCTGCACCAGTTCGCGCTGTAGAACCTCGTTACGTTTACGTTCTTCTTCAGCGCGTTCTACCTGGGCTTGGGCAGAAATTTGTTGCTGCACCGATTCTTCTTGCTTCACCAGCAGGGTTTGAATTTGTGATGCCATCAGGTTGATATTGCTTCCCAACTGGGCGATTTCGTCTGCGCCCTGGGTGTTGATTCGGGTGCCAAAGTCACCTTGACCCAAGCGTTTTACCGAATCGGTAATTTGCAAAATCGGTAGGGTAGCTCGGGTGGCCACCAGGGTTGCGATCGCAGCCACCAGCAACACCGTAATCCCCGTACCCACAAGCACCGTGTTCAACAGCTGCCGTGATGCCACATAGGCCGTGGACGTGTCCACCAAACTAACGACACTCCAGTTCAGCTGCGGATCTTCATCACCGTTAATAATAGGAGCGTAGGCTGTTAGCTGAGGATTATTCCCTGCGTTTAGAACCGTAATCTGAGGTTCTCTATCCTGCAACCAGGACACCCGATCAGAGAGGTTAGCCAGAATTGGGTTGAGTTCTGTGCCTTCCGTGTTAGTCAGAAAGATTTCTTCATTAGCGTCGATTAGCCCCACCTCAGACTGTTGAGCCGTAAAATCACTGATACGTTGCTTTAGTTCCTCGAGGTCAAGACGCACACGAACAATAGAGATCATTTCCCCTGTTTGGGTGTCAAAAATTGGCGCAGCCCCCACCAGCACGAATGCCAGATCACCCGCCAAAGGCGCTCTTGGTTGTACCCAGGTAATATCCTGGGTACTAATCACATTCTGGAACCAGTCAAGTTGACTTACATTGCCTTGAATTACTGAGGGATCTCTGACCGCAATCGGACTGCCGTTGAGGTCCACAACAGCAATATCGTCATAAATTGGTGACGACTCAACCATCCGTCTGAGATACGCATTTCTCTCAGCCGTAGTCATGGCCCCACGCACTTTAGGATCAGCAAATGTGCTCAGCTGTGAAAACGTTCTCAAGTCCTGGAAACGACCATCCATAAACTCTGTCGTAAACTTAGCAATGTCATCTGTTGCTGCTTGTCGAGTATCATTTACCTGGGTTGTTACCCGTTGCTCCACTAGCAAATATCCCAGGCCACCTACCCCCAGTACCGGAGCCACTCCCAGCGAGAGGGCCAAGCCCAGCACCTTTGTTTTAAGCGTCAGTTTTTGCCAAAAGCCTGCGGAGGATGTCTGAGCCCTAGACTGTTCATCGTTCTGACGATTGGCGGTCACGGCGGGAGAATAGCCAGTGGAGTCCATGCTGTCAGGCAGAGTACCGTTGCCGGCGGTGAGGTTGTCCAATTGGGACGGAAATTCGGTGTTAGGGGCCATTGTGGTAATTGCTTAGATGTAAAGTGGATAGAAGGTACAGTGAAAATTAAGCGCTAAAGAATTAACCCCAAGCACTTTGCAAGATGGGAGAACGGGCAATGGCTTCAGCATCCAGAACCAGTAACATCTCATCTTGCTGTAATAAACAACCACGCAGACAAGGGGCGATGCTTGGCGCAAAATGCCCTTTGGGTGTTTGAATTAAATCTAGTGAAAAGCGGATAACTCCCTTCATAGTAGGGACAATCAAACCCAAGAGCGCCTGGTTATGAGCTGTCGAGACAAGCATATTTTGTTGCTGTGCTCTTTGAGCTACCCGGATAATCACAACGTTATAACTACGAGTATTGGACGGTAATGGAGTAGATAGCAGCATATGGGCCAAATCCACTAGCCACATCACTCGACTCCGCCTAGTGGATAACCCCAGCACACAGGGGGGCATATTTGGCATAGGCGTAATCTGCTTTGCTGGAAGAACAATCACCTCCTGCACCTGCTTCATTGAGAACAGAGCAGGAGTTTGTTCATTCAGCTGAAAACTCAAGCAGGCCGCACCAGACGTTGCCTCAGATTGAATTTGTCGATGGGCAAGAACAGATGACTTCATTGACTTAGACTGTATCGAACGGCGTTAACAAGCTGATCTTCAGTAAAGGGTTTTGTCACATAGACATTGACTCCCTGTTTCATGGCCCAGAGACGATCAATCTCACCTGATTTTGAGGTGCACGCTACGATTGGCACCTTCTGAGTTACCGGATTTTTCTTGAGATTACGACACATTTCTAGGCCGTTCATACCTGGCATCACCAAGTCAGTCACGATCACATTTGGCTGATGCTCAATGGCCTTACTCAACGCTTCTTTTGCATCAGTGGCTACGATGACTGTGTATCCACCTTTCCTCAGATAATTGCTGATAAGTTCCAATTCGTTGATAGAGTCATCGACAACTAAGATCTTAGTCACGTTAGTTCACCTCAAAAGCTGTTGTTTGAATGTTGTTTGGGAAAATCAATCCATCAAAGACATATTCAAATAGTCAGAAATTATATGTAAATAAAACTGACTATTTTAGATATCTTTTAAGACAGGTTTCTAGATATCACATCTAGCAAACTAGCTCTATTAAAAGGTTTCTCCAAATAATCGGTAGCACCTACTAATTTAGCTCTTGTCTTATTGATAATCCCTTTCTTGCCTGTTACCATTACAACAGGTATATCTTCAAATCCGGGAAGACGTCTCAGCATTCTACATAATTCATATCCACTAATTGTTGGCATTGTTAGGTCTAACAAAATAATATCTGGCTTCAGCCGTTTTAGTTGAAATGTGGCTTTAATGGGCTCAATAAATTTAAAGACAGAGAAGTTTTCTTCACCTAAAAAACGTTCGATCTGGTCTAATGTATTTGGGCTGTCATCAACACAGGCAATTACAGGGCGAGATTTTTGTTTTTTATGGGAGTTTGATGATAAATAAGGGCTTCTATTTGAATTTATTCCTTTGATTGGATCTATGCCTTGGGCCTTTTTTGCTAGTGGTTTTTCTAGCCCTGTTAGTCGATCAAATGGAGATTCCGGTGCCCGTAGTAGGATTGATTGATTCTCAATGTAGGGATGCAAAAACTTAGCAACATCCAGTTCATCTTGCTGCAAAATAGCTGCGATATGACGAATGCTATATCCCCGTAAAATGTTGCCTAACTTACTTTTTAACCTGGGGGAAATAGAATCTGAATTGTTAGTGTTAAAGAAAGTATCCTGACTGACAATATAAGGTCTCTGATGTGGAGATGTAATTAAGGGACGTAGTAGTTTCCAAGTTTTGATACGTGCCTGGCAATCTTCAATGGTTGCCTTAGGATCAAGCCTGGTAAATATTGGGATTTCAAAAAGTTCTCTTTCAATTCTGACGGCTCCCCCTGACAGAGATAGGAACGACTCAATGGCTTCTCTTGTCAGCTGTTCTATCAGTTCTTGGGCCTGCCATAATTCGAGATATTTTTGGTCGATTAGATAGCAAATGATTTGGTAGTCAAAATATTGGATTGATTGAGTATTCTCAGGTTCTATATTTAGTAACTCTTCAGAATTTTCCTCAAGCCAGGCAAATGCTTTTTGACTCATAGCAGCTAATTTAAGCTTGAGCCACTTTAATGTATATGCGAGGCTTTTATCTGATGCATAGGATGCATAGTTAAGTTTGCCGTCTTTGAAATAAATCCACCACGACATTGATTTTGCATCAACTTCTAAGCATCCGCTTCCATAGGTATGAACGAAGCTTGCTAGCAAAACCAGAGGTTGAAAGCTACGGATGGTTTTGGTGGTATTTGTGAGTCTTGACTTTTGCAAGCTTTTCATAAAGTTCATGTCCTTACAATTCCCGTAGGCCTCAATTCATTAGCTATTACCTAATGTCGAATCAAAAAATCGAGACAATGTGAATTCGTTAAACCTAAAAACTCTCAAACGTCAGAGGATTTTTAAGCATTCGAATAAAGTTCGAAGAATCTATTGGTAAATCGATTATCGATTGAAAATAGGTTTAAAAAGTTCCTAAGAATCCCAAAAATCATTGATTTTGCTGAAATCTTAAGACATACCTTGAAACCCATTCTTTTTGAGGTTAATATTTAGTCTAGAAATAGATTTTATACATCTACTCCTATGTGATTTTTTGGCTTGAAGCAAAGGGAAACACAATCGATACAAAGAATTATTCACTGTTTGAAGTCGTTTCTCCGGCAATCTAGGTCGAAACTTTAGTACTGGTTTTGGATGGACTTCTAGTGATGTTATAAAGTGCGATTGCTTTGTATTAATGGCCAAGATCAGGTATTAACCATAGCAATGTATTGTCGTGAACAACATATATATTGAACTTCAGGCAATAACTGTCCTATTCATGTACCTGCTAAGGTCCCGTACCTTAAAATTTGACCAATAACAATCTAGCAATGCATTGTGCATTTAGGCTGTATCAGCCAAAGCTTATTCAAAGGTTGTTGTTTTAGGGAAATCTCGGTTATATTTTTATATGAGAAATATAAGAGATCTTTCATGCCTCGAGACGTATCATTACTTGTTCAGATGCCGAGTATGTTTGGGTATCAAAAGACACTGGTTTTATTATTCCATGCCTAGATGGTCTGATGTTGTAGCTAGTTTTCTCTAGAAGTGTTTGATGTGGTAGATAAACCTGCTTTGCTAGTTGGCAGATGCTAACAGGTTAGCCGATGTGCACTTCTAGACGATGTAGATGATCCGTTCTAAATAGATGCAGATGTTCCGTTCTTAATACAGTATTCTACCAGACCAGTCGTTTGCCTGTAGACCAAAGTAGATTTATCAATACTTTTTGTATTGCAAGATTGTCGTCTGGGTATGAAAAAAATGTCCTGATCTAAATTCTGGGATTTGAAGAGTTTAAGCTGCTTGAGAGACCCTACAGCTCTGACAATATCTTAATCTGGAATATCTACATCGTTAGGAAACGTAGACATTATATAGTTTATATAGTTAGGAAACGTGGACATTATCCATCGGGTATCTATTGTGTGGGTGATGAATTAATAAATGAAGTCTTTGGTCATGGTGTGGCTAGTGACCTGTGTAGAGCCCTAGACTAAAGTATGATAGGGAGCTGATCTGAGTGGCTTAATGAATTGATGTAATGCGCGATCGCATCCCAAGCACCCAGGTCTGGAGTCCGTCTGAAGCGTCCCATTAGCCTACATCTAGCCATTTAAAAACTGAGGTTCCTTCAGTCCAGAACTATCACCCTTGGACGATTCGCTTTAAGTTGGGTCAAATCCGTCACTTTATTAGCTGACACGTTCCTGAACTTTAAAGTGCAGGGAGTTACCCTCTGTTCTGTCTTGACCAAGACAGAACAGAGGTTTTAAATCTCTACGGCTGCTATCGATTAGTCCGAACGAACGTTAGCTTTTTTTAGTCGCTCTTTGATGGGCTGCCGTTGCCTGTAGTTCTTCGACTACATCCCAAGCAGCAGCACAGGCAGGGGATGTGGCACCCTGGTCCTCACACACTTTGCGCGCTTCTTGACGGGCGACATCAATTTCATCTTCAATAAATAGTCGCTTAGGTTTCTCTACAAAGTCACTTTTACAGAGGATGTCTGACACTGAGATAATGCCCATCAGACGTCCCTGAACAACTGGAGCCCGACGGATCTTAGTATTGGTAAACAAGCGGGCTACGTACTCCACACCCAGATCTGGTGGTACGACAATGCAAGGCTTAGTCATAATCTCAAACACCCTCATTTCTTTAGGATTGTGACCGTAGGCCGCTACCTTATAGACGATATCGGTTTCCGTCACCATGCCGTAGGGATCGTCTTCATTTCTCCGGTCTACGATCAATGCGCGCAATCCTTTGTTTTTCATCAGTTCAACTGCTTCAGCAACGGTGGCCGAACCACTAATGGTAATTACATCAGCGGTCATAATATCTTTTGCCTGCATCATGATTGCTCTGTTCCTCGTCAAAAAGAAGATAAGTAAAAGAGATTCTCAGTTTGGGAGAATCTCTTGCGTCTGACTTTAATTAATTGGTAATTCAAGCCCTAGGCCCTAGCTTCAAGTTTATAAGCATAGGCTGAATTTTAGGGGCAGGCCCTAACGTTTATTCCGTACCTGATATCTTTAGCCTGATGCCTAAACATCATATTCCCGCTGTTGCAGAACTTCTGGATTATCCATGTAGGCATCATTTCCATAGAAATCCTTCTTTGGTTTTTCGACAAAGTCGCTCTTGCGTAAAATGTCTGAAATTGAAATGACGCCGAGTAGATGGCCCTGAACTACGGGAGCACGACGAATTTTAGTATTGGCAAACAAACGCGCTACATATTCTACCCCCAGCTCTGGTGTCACTACAATGCAGGGCTTGGTCATAATCTGATAAACCCGCATTTCTTTAGGGTCATGGCCATGGGCGGCTACTTTGTACACGATGTCAGTTTCTGTCACCATGCCATAGGGATCGTCTTCGTTGCGACGATCTACAATCAGTGCTCGTAGTCCCTTTTCTTTCATCAAGGCAACAGCTTCAGCCACTGTCGCTGAGCCGCTAATGGAGACCACATCCTGGGTCATGATTTCTCTTGCTGCCATCATTGTCGCAAATCTCCTGATCTACAAATAAAAAGCTTAAAAAGCTTCTATGGATAGGCGTTGGGCAAAACGTCTGATGTCTGATGTTTTAAAAGCCTGCTATGTAGGCCTCGAGGACTGCATCACTCTTGGTGCAGAGCACCATTAAATAATCGCAATGGTCACAAACAGTTCGCGTCACAAAGTCATCAGCTGCACATCGCTGTGCTACCTGTTCAGATAACTGACTAAGGTCTAAAAAGTAGCGATCAGCAATGGCTCCGCAATATGGACAATGAACTTGTTGAGAGGAAAAGGGTGTAAATTCCGGCATGGCGATTGGCCCATCATATAAATTAGGCGTTGCTAGTTCTTATATGAATCATCAACAGTTTTATTCAAGGTTGTCTTCTTGGTGGGTTTGAATGGTGCAATCAGACTGGGGATAGGCTACGCAAGTTAGAACAAATCCGGCTTCAATTTGTTCATCTTCCAGAAATGACTGATCTGATTGATCTATGCTGCCAGCAACTAGTTTGCCAGCGCAGGTAGAACAAGCACCAGAACGGCAAGAAACTGGTAAATCAATGCCTTGCTCTTCAGCTGCATCAACAATGTATTGATCGTCAGGCACGTCAATAACTTGCTGTGCACCATCTTCGCCAATTAGTGTCACCTTATACGTCGCCATCAATTATTCTCCTCTCTACAAAAAATACAGCTGCTTTTCCCCTGCGGAAGTAGGCCTAGCCACGATTAAGTTTGTTAGGCTACTAGCAGAACCGCATCCCAAACACCGATATGCTAGGAGTACTGGGTGCCATTTTGGTTCCATGCTTATTACCATCCGTTCATAGTTCCTATGTCTACCGACGCTCAAAAGAACCCCATTTGGGAAAGACTAGAATTAGGAAGACGTAGTAAAGCAGCCCAGGGAGGATATGCTGGCTACGGTTCGCCTCCATTTGGAGAAAAAACGGTCGATGGCAATTTAGTGGCCGACGAAAAAGAACAGCAAATCATTGAGCTGATACGTCGTCACCATAAGTCTGGAAAATCGCTACAGCAAATTGCTAACTGGATGAATACCCAGGGCTATAAGACTAAGCGGGGTAAAGAATGGCAGCGCATATCGGTTAAGCGTGTCCTAGACAGGCTCTACGGAAAAACGCCCAGAGTAACGGGTGAGCCTGGCAAGCCTGCCAATGCATCTGATAATGAGGCTGAGGCATAACCTAAACCCCTCCAAATGCTATTCATATGGGCTTTTGGGTTGATGTAATGTTACATCCTTAACTATATACCTCAGGGTAGCTAAAGTCCATGCTTGGTAAAGTTTTAATCTTGTTTATGTGTTACATCCCTAATGACCCTTGATAAGGCCTTGAATTCAATGCCTATGCCCGACATCAATTGTGCTGAGCTGGGTGACTATCAGATTCCTGATGGGAGCGCCACGCCGTCTGATCCATGGCAAACGGTCACTCCGATGATGACAGACGCCATTGATCGCCAGGTATTAAAGGTATCTCCTGATTGGCCTTTGGGTGAGGCGATCGCAACTATGGGTGCTATACGGAGTAACTGTGGGTTGACGACGGGCAGCTCTAATCACCGCCATTCTAGTTGTGTTTTGATCGTAGATAATGATCAGACCATTGGTATTTTTACCGAGCGCGATATTGTCAGACTGACTGCCGATGGTGTGGATTTAAGTGCGCTCACCGTTGCTGATGTCATGACATCGCCGGTCAAGACCCTACAACAGTCGGCGTTTCAAGATATTTTTGCGGTCCTATTTTTATTCCGTCGCTATCGGATTCGGCATTTGCCCATCGTTGATGAGCACAATAAACCCGTGGGTATTGTCACCCCCGATAGTATTCGGCGGGTACTGCGTCCGGCAAATTTGCTCAGGATGCGGCGGGTTGCGGATGTGATGTCCACCAATGTGATCCATGCGTCGCCCAATACGCCGGTGATGCAGCTGGCTCAGCAGATGGCAGAGCACCGAGTCAGCTGCATTGTGATTGTCGAAGTGGATAGTCATGATACCGACCGCCGTGAGCTCCAGGCCTTTACGCCCATGGGCATTGTCACAGAGCGCGATATTGTGCAATTTCAGGCCCTGGAGCTAAATCTACAGCGATTAACGGCTCAGGATGTGATGAGCACACCGCTATTTTTGTTAGAGCCTACGGATTCTTTGTGGACAGCTCATCAAGCAATGCAAACACGCCATGTGCGCCGTCTGGTGGTGTCCTGGAATTGGGGCAGCGGTTTGGGCATTGTCACCCAAACCAGTCTGCTGAGAGTATTTGATCCCATTGAGATGTACGGTATCATCGAGAGCCTTCAGCGTACCTTGCACCAAATTGGGGAGGGCTCCCCCTCAGCCCAGAATCTGAGGACAACACCCCAGCCTGCGAAAAACGCAGACCAGATCACCAACCTACTATTTGATATTGAAACTAAGCTACTGGGCTTATCAGATGACGCTAATGTGAGGTCAGATCAGCAACAGGGTTTGGTGCAAGGTGCATTGCGATCGCTACAGCAGGTACAGGCAATATTGGGGCAATAGGGGGTATTGGTTCTTAGGTATTGGTTCTTAGGTATTGGTTGATTGTTGTTAAATGGGTGCTCCCCATTAAAGGCCTTGAACTAAGAGCCCGTAACCAATAACCAATACCTACCCCCCCTTCCCCTCAACCTGTTGCCAATACTCATAAACGCTGGTTGCCATCGTCAGCACACCAGTTGCGATCGCCTCCTCATTCACTTCAAACTTAGGGTGATGCAGCGGATGATTGTGTCGTCCCTCAAATCCGACGCCTAAGCGGAACATGGTGCCAGGTACCCGTTCGGTGTAGAGGGCAAAATCTTCAGAGCCCATGGAGGGTTCAGCTAGCCATTCGATGTGACTATCGCCCAGGGCAGTTTGGGCGGCATTGGCAACGATGGCCACTAAGTGGTCGGTGTTGATCACCGAGGCCACTCGCCGCTGATAGTTAAGTTCGTACTTAGCGCCATGCATGGCACAGACACCCGCGACAATTTCCTCGATCCAGATGGGGAGTTTGGCATAGATGTCAGGCTGAAGCGATCGCACCGTTCCCTGCATGACGACGCGGTCAGCGATGACGTTGGCCGCTTTGCCCCCAGAAATTTTGCCAATGGTAATGACAGCAGGATGTAGCGGGTTTAGTCGCCGGCTGATGGACTGCTGTAGGGTGGTCATCACCTGGGAGGCCACCCAAATGGCATCAATGGCCTCATGGGGGCGAGCGCCATGGCCCGACTCGCCAATGATGACAATCTCTAGATCATCCGCTGCTGCTGTTAAGACGCCGCGTCGCAGTCCAACTTTACCGGCCTTGATACTGGGAAACACATGTACCCCAAAGATCGCCGCCACATCTGCTAGGACATCATCGGCAATCATCCACTTCGCCCCCTGCACCGTCTCCTCAGCGGGCTGAAATAAAAATCGCGTGGTCCCAGCAAAAGGCTGCTGTTCAGTCAGTTCTGCCAGCACCATGGCGGTACCTAATCCTACGGTGGTGTGCACATCATGGCCACAGGCGTGCATAATGCCCCGATTTTTAGAAACAAAGGGCAAATCCACCTGCTCGGGAATGGGCAAAGCATCCATGTCCGTACGTATGGCCAGGATGTCAGAAATTTGTCCAGTGCCTTCTAGATTGGCAACAACACCGGTTTTGCCAATCATTTCTTGCACATGAAATCCGTAGGATGACATCACCCCCGCCACATAGGCAGCCGTTTGGTATTCTTGACCACTCAGTTCTGGATGGGCGTGGATGTGACGACGAATTTCGATCAGGCGGGGGGTGATTTTTTGGGTAATGGCTTGAATCTGGCTGAGCATTGCGGAAAATACTGACTACTGAATGTTGACTAAGGTAAGCGGAAGACGACGGCGTTGCTAGGCAGCGGTCTGAATTAAGCTGCGAGATGCTGAGAATTGACAGGGCATTGCTGATCCTTGGGATAGCTTTAGTTGTAAGACACCGTTCAATAGCAATCGCTCTAGACCGGTGAATCCTCTGAATCAGCAATTGCATTGGCAAATTTTCGACAAAAGCATACTTCAAACTGGTAACGATGACTGTTTATATGGCGTAGGGTCGTTGGATAAAAGATATCCGTGAAAGGAAAACTAGCTGCTGCTGGAAAACGTCCTATATATTTAAGAAAACTGGGGCAGAGTTCGAGAGTTGTGAATGGTGGTGTCTATCGTGGAATCAAAATGAAAAATCATTCCTTGATAAAAGTTTTAGGCATTGTCTGGGTGGCTAGCAACCTGAGTGCGATCGCATATGCTGATTATCAGCCCACCAGATCAGACGGCTCAGCGCCTGAGGGTGTCACCATATCAACCGCCCCCCGTTATTTTCAGCCGGTTAACCCCTCTGCTCCGCAGTCCCCCAGCACACCCACCGGCACCCGACGTGGCGGTTGCTTTAGCGGCGAATCTGCGCCGAGTATTTTTGCCCCTAAGGGCTTTGTTGGGATTACAGCTAACACTCAACCCCAACTGACTTGGTTTTTACCAGACGATGAGCCTGTTCCCGTGGAGTTTAGCTTCTACACGATCGATGCATCGGGCTCCTATGAACTAGAGCATTTACAAATGCTGTCCTATGAACCGGGCATCAACCAGTACCAGCCGCCAGTGGAACTGCAATCTGGAACACGGTATCTATGGCAGTTGGTATTGCAGTGTAACCCCAATCGCCCGTCTTCGGCGCTGGTTTACGAAGCTGAAATTGAGTTTGTTCCCATGTCAGTCAGCACTATTTCTACGACGGCCAACGCCTCGGAAAAAGCTGAAACCTATGCTATGGCTGGTTATTGGTATGATGCCATCTCAATTTTGGGCCAGGGTGAACAGCCCGATGTGGTTGCCATGCGCAGAGCGTTGCTGAATGATTTGGCCATTCTAGAAGATGCGATCGCAACTCCTGAGCATTGACCAGCCGTCACTGATTGTCTTAATTTAATGCAACGGTGGATAAGTCACCATAGGGTGGTTCAACTGGGTTTGGAGCAACCTTTGCCATGGCCTCAGCAACAGGCCGAGCAACAGCGTAGGGTGCTGGGGTATGGGCGCAACATGTTTACTAGTGTTTCAGTCCGCTGAACAACCAGCGCGTATACCCCTAGGCCTGCTAGAAATAAAGGATAGGGAAAAGTTGCAGCTCAGTTTAGATAACCTGACTCCAGACACTATGAACTCCACATCGCTTCAATGGGAATTGAATAAAAATCAACAAATATTTCAACTCTTTATGCCGGGGCGTTGTCGGATGATATGGAGTGATGTCGAGGTGAGTTGTGAGTTTTGCGGGTCTTTATCCCAGTCCCTAATCAACCTTGATCGGAGCAATTACTAGACTATGCCAACTACATCAGAGCTGCCCCCTAAGTTAATTGTGATTGTGGATGATCATGAGGCTGTCCTGGCAGGCACCCTCAATCTGTTGCAAACGCAATATCCAGACACCAAATTTCTAACTGGCCAAGATGCTCAATCTGCAAAGGATATCATTGCCCAAGATCAGCCTGATCTGGCGATTATGGATCTTTCTATTCCTCCCCAGGCAAATGCGCCTGCTCAAACAGAGGTTGGCATTCAGCTGCTGCGCGATCTGATGACGGACTACCCACAGCTTAATTTTGTTGTGCAAAGTGCTCATGTACGTTCTTTAGTAAGACTCAAGCCTGCCATTGAAATGCACCAGGGTGGGTTCACCATTTCTGATAAAAGTGCCCCCATGCGAGAGATGTTGACCAAGGTGGACTGGTCGCTGCAAGGGTTGGTCTACACGCCGCGCGAGATGCGGGTCAAACTAGAAGTGAAACCGGAATGGTTAGAGGTATTACGGTTGGCGTTTCAAGAGGGGTTGCAAGATAAAACAATTGCAGAAAAGATGTGCATATCTGAGCGCACCGTACGACACTATTGGACCAGAGTGCAGGATGCCCTGGGGGTATATCCAGATGAGGGAAAAAATATGCGCATTCAAACAGAAATTCGGGCGCGTCAGGAGGGTCTGTTGGATTAAATGGGCACACGCGTCTTCAAACGGTGGCTGCTTGATGGTGTCCGGGGCATTTTACCTGGGATTCCCATTGTTGGTGCTGTGGTGGCGGCTCGACTCCTGGGTATTTTTCAACCCTTTGAGTGGCAGGCGTTGGATGCTGGGTTGCGATCGCGACCCGCAGAAATCACCGATCAGCGCATTACAGTAGTTGCCATCACTGAAGAAGATATTCAAGCCATTGGCGAATACCCACTGCCCAGTGGAGTATTGTCCGATTTACTAACAGACGTGAATCAGTATCAACCCACCGTCATGGGTTTGGACATATTGCGCGACATCCCCATAGAACCCGGTCACAAGGATTTTATTAAAACGATCCAAGACCTGGACAACTTAGTTGTTATCAACAAAATTTTACCGCCCAGTATTCCTCCCCCTACCGATGCTCCAGAATCTCGCATCGGTTTTGTTGACACTCTGTTAGACGATGATGGTTTTGTTCGTCGTAGTCTCTTAGGGGCAACAGATGAGCACAATAACTATCGTTTTTCCTTCACCATCCGCCTGGCTGAAGCTTACCTGGTTCAAGCAGGGCTAATGCTCGAAAATGGCCTTCGTAACCCTAGCGCTATGCGGTTTGGGTCTGTGGAGCTAGTACCCTTTGAACCCAACACAGGAGGATATGTTCAAACAGATGCAGGGGGTGAGCAGATACTCATCAATTTTCGCAGCGGCTCCACCCCATTTGACATCATTACCTATCAAGATATTCAAACTGGGGAGTTCTCTCCAACCCTGCTTAAAGATCGCCTTGTTTTAATTGGAGTCACCGCCCAAAGTGTCAAAGATATCGTCAATACCGCTGCTATTGATGGCTTTAACCCTGGTTTGGTAACCGGTGTAGAATTACAGGCCCATGCCATTAGTCAAATTATCAATGCTGTTTTAGATGATCGCCCTTTATTAAGGGGGTGGCCCGACTGGGTCGAATATACTTGGATTGTCGGCTGGGGTATGTTGGGCATTGTCTTAGCCCGTTTCAAAATTAAAGCCACCTATTACTTTGTCAGCCTTGTCATCCTGGTCTTAGGCATAACATTTATCAGCTATGGATTGTTATACATCGGCTGGTGGATTCCGCTCATTCCCGCTGCCGTTGCCTTCTTCTTAAATGGTGTCGCCCTATATCCCTCCTATAGAAGACAATATGAGCTGACGCTACGTCTAGAAGATCGTCAGCAGCTTATAGAGCGCACATTTGACCAAATTCACAACGGGCCACTGCAAAAATTGTCGACTATCTTGTCGCGTGTATCCGAAGACCCAAATTTCTCTTCTGACCTACATCGTGACTTACGATCCCTCAATCAAGAATTGCGGGGTATCTATGAAGCCATGCAGCAAGAGTTTCTGGTTGAGGAGAGCTGTTGTTTACAGCTAGATGGTAACCGCATTATTCGATTAAATCAGCCGCTGCATGAAATGCTCTATGAGGTCTATGAACATACGTTACAGCGCAATGAATTCCCTCACTTTGAAGGCATTAAAGTCCACATTAGAACTTTCGAGCCGATGTTAGAACAAGGCTTAAGTGATGATCGCAAGCGAGAGATTGGCCGCTTTTTAGAAGAAGCCCTCTGCAACGTGGGTAAATATGCCAGAAGTTGTTCTCGCTTAGTGGTAATTTGTCGTCAAGAAGACTCTAAAAATATAATTCGCGTTGTAGATAACGGGGTGAGTCAAGATCCTAATCAAAATTATCGACGGATTGGTCGAGGCACTCAGCAAGCAACTAAGCTAGCTAACCATCTGGGCGGTCACTTTGAACGTCAACGTTTGGAACCCCGTGGCGTCTGTAGTGAACTTTATTGGTCCACACGCAAAGCAAAGTGGAAGTCCCGGTGAGGCAGCCAGCCAAGGCACCACAATGCCCGATGATTTTCAATGCAAAGACGAGTCACTCCTATCAAAGTGGAGAGGAGTGACTTAGAACGTTTGTTTCCTACGACCGCTCTGTTAGGGAGTTGAAGCCCTCTTCGGAAACAATAAAGGTGAGGAAGCGACAAAAACTCACCACCGCCCTAGTCTATAGGTTGCGTGTTGCTCAAACCTTTGACGTCGCTCTCCTTCAAGGTCTGATAATGGGACATAGCGGTACAACACCCAGCCAACACAGTTTCAGGCTGTATAACCTGATACGCTCAAAGATAACGAGCAAAAATCAAAAATTATTCGTTACTTCATATCTGCTTAAGCTTTGCTCCATATTTTGCAGTATTTCTCCATATTTGTTTATTTATTAGGAGACTCAGATCAGCCTTTATAAATTCAAGACGTGCTATCTATTGTCTTGCAATATGGAGCGAGCTGATTTGCTGGATTGAGATTAAGGTATCCGCCAGTGCTGGTTAAGGAGACAAATCGAACTATAGGATCCCCTAAATTATGATGGTTCAGATTTCAGTCTTTTGAGGAACAACAATGCTAGACATCATAAATCACGATAGATGTGCCCATCATGTCTGACCGTGGCTAAGTTGCTTAAGGATGCTAGCTGATCTTCAGACTATACCTTAGTTGTATAGCCTGAAAAGTTATAATAATTTATTCTAATAGAAAATCAAAAGTCACCAACGTTTCTTATGTATTAAAATAATTTCCTATGCCTTCTTCTTTGTGAGAAATTTCTCATGAAAAACAGTAAATAATCAACTGATTTCTCATGAGAAATACAAAGAATCTGGTCGCTATTGGTGACCAGATATTTTATTTAAATGGCGTTTAAATAAAATATTAATTATCTGCAAAGTATGACCAATCTAAGCATGTTTGATTCAAAATATTTGCCATTGTGCAAAGTCGACTCGCAACTTGAGGTGCTCGTTCAAAATTAGAACCCCAATTCTTGATCGTCTTTTCAGAATAGCCAGTAATGCGATGCAGCTCTTTAATACAAAGTCCCTTGTATCCATATTCATTGGGCTTAATATTATGCATCTCAGGAACCCACTTAGCGCAGTACTCGGCAGGGCTCAAAGGCTTGTCCATAAACTCGTCTATACCTGATTTCCTTATTTTGGTTCTTTTTACAGTTTGCATTGTGGATTGGTTAGTGTCACATAGTTGCTAATAACTAGCCAAACCATAGGTTATTTAGTCTTAAATGACGACTATTTTCACTCTAAAAAACTATATTTTTTATCTATGCATAGAATAAGTGTTTGGCTCGATTTGTGGGTTTTATTTGGCTAAACCAGAGCTTATCAAAGTTTTTATGCGAGTTCAAACGTGTACAACATGAATCTTTAGTATCAATGGCCGTAATGTTATTTTCAAAACTTATATTCTTATGCTTATAGAAAAGATAGACTTAAGCCAATTTTTCCGGAAAGGACTTAGTCAAACTTGAACCCTTAGCTAAGGTTCATCTACTGAATAAAAGTCTCCTATTCTCCTATTATTAATATTTTGATCATATGGTTTAAATTTGATTGTTCTTATGAGTTAATTGATAGTTGTGGTCCCCTTGGGGACATTGGCAGTACTCATCTGGGCTCTACCGCAAGAGTATTTGGGATATATTTCTTCAGCTAAACGGTCTGTTGTAAATTGATTTACACTGCTTGGAGATGTTGCTAGGCTGATTCTCGTAAGGCAGACCCTGACTCTATTTGGTTGATCATTCTTTTGATAGATCAAAAATATGTCTTGTTGAGAGCAAATAGAGTTATTGCCATCTTTATATAGAATGTAAAGCCTTTCATTGGGCTTTTACCTGAAAAAAAATAATTTGTTTTCATGGTCAAAATAATACTTATAAGTGATGGTGAGTCAGACTATCAGACACTTGAACAAGGGCTTAATATATATGGATATGACGTAGTTTCAACCAATCGAGGCGATGACGGTCTCCTGTTGGCGCTGACCGAAGCTCCAGATTTGGTGATGGTAGACCTAGATGCACCCGTGGTAGATGGGTGGCAGTTAATTAAAAATCTGAAGCAATCTAGAGCTACGTGGCTGATTCCGGTTATTGTCATAGCAGAGCGATCAGTAGATGGGCAACTGCTCATTCAAGCCGGCTTTGATGCCTATGATCGGAAGCCTCTTTCCCTCAAGCACCTTTTACAAAGAATTGAAATTCTGTTATCTTCTTCAGATTCTCCTCAGGGAAAGGCAAGTACGGTGCAGCCTATTCCGTTGCAACCTCAAACAGTTGATTCTGTACAAAAGAAGATGAGTCTGGAGAAATCCTTATCTTCTACACCAGTTGTTTATGTGGATGACAATCCGACTGATAGTCAGGTGATGTCTGAGATTCTACAGAATGCGGGCTACAGCTACGTTAATATTTCTGATCCTCTACAAGCTTTGCCGCAATTATTGGAGTTAAAGCCCCAGATTATTTTTCTGGACTTAGTTATGCCCATGGCCAATGGCTATGAGCTATGTTCTCAGATTCGGCGTATTACGGGTTTCAAGAAGACGCCAATTGTCATCGTAACCAATAATAATGGCATTATTGATCGGTTGCGCTCCAAATTTGTTGGTGCGTATGGATTTTTGCATAAACCCATCAGAGAGAAACGTGTTCTGGCTATGTTAAAGAAATATGGCTGTAAACCCAATCAGACACTGGCTGATAACATGGTGCCCCTGAGTAGTCTCTCTTCATCAAATACCGTTTTTAAGCGCTAGACTTTAGGCAAAACTTTCTGTATAAAAGGGGCCTAGAGGAAATGTAAGAGAACCGTCAGGATGTGGCACAGTTACGAGGAGACTTAAATGCAGCTATTTGGCTGGTGCATCGTCACCATAGTTTGAGGCCACTGGCCCATCTGGGATGAGGCCACTAGTAATGATTGAAAGAGGTCAAAATGTTCTGTATGGGCAAAATACCACAGATATATCGGAGCATCTCTTACGCGGTACTAGAGGCTTCTCATTAGTCAATATTGTCAAGCAAGAGTCTGTGGATTTTGCAGGTGGTTATGGTTACTTGCTGGAGGCTGAGATGGACGGGATGACTGTGATGCAGTGTGTCTATGTACCAGCTGATGGGCAATATATTCGATCATTGGCAACAGGGGCACGTGGTGCGTTTAGCAATGGACTACCTGCGGTAGAAGAGATTGCTGGTTCAGTTATTGTTAATGATTAGAGGCTGTCATTACGGTTATTTGACTTATCGCGGCGCTCGCTACAAAGCCTGGTAAGTACTCAGCAGATGTGCATTGAGCATTTGCCCTGGCAACCGTCAGGGCTTTTTTCATGTGAGGATATCCTATAAAGCTCTGTCAAAAGGGTGTGAGGCTTGCCAAAATTAGGTGATGGCTGTCCCAGATAAGTCTAAGATTTGCTAGCATGACTCCAAACTTACTATATTATCGTTGTCTTTAGATTCCATGTCCCTGGGTAGCTCGGATTCAGTCGTTGTTGATTTAGAGAATAAATCTATCTGTTAAACGGGTTGATAGCCTACAGTTAATAGGTAGATTCATGCTGAAGATCAGCAATGCCCGAATGATCATCTCGGGAATAACTGTTGTTAAATGACCTAGTCTTCTCTCTATTATTGAGCGGAATCATCTAGCGAATAAAATAATTAGGCACTTTTAAGCTCATGACAAGCTTTAATTATTATTATGACGTGCTCAATTTAGAGCCAGGCAGCACAAAAGAAGATATTAAACGAGCTTATCGCCGTTTAGCCCAGCAGTGGCATCCAGATAAATTTTCTAAAAAGCCAGATCAACTGCCAGAGGCACGGGAGAAATTTGAGTTAATCAAAGAAGCCTACCACAAGCTTATTCATGCTCCCTATGGGGATACATTAAAAAATGTAAGTACTAAAATCTCAGTACGTCCTCCCAGCGCTGAGGAGCATTATCAAGAGGGGATTGGGTTGCTTCGAGCGGGTAAACGTAAACAAGCGGTTGAGAGTTTTAACCAAGCTATTCGCAAAAGGCCAAACTATTTACAAGCGTATCAGGCTAGGGCGTTTACCTTAGAACAGCTCGGTTTAGGCCTGCAAGCTAAAGCCGATTTTGAAAAGGTGGCTACGCTCAAACAGCAAATGTCGTCAGCCCCATCCTCAAACCCTGATGTGAATGGCCGACCTGATGTTGAACGTACATTTCAACGGGGGGTGCTTCAGTTCAAATCGCGAAGATATGGAGCTGCGATTGAACATTTCACTACGGTCATTCATCTTAATCCTAACCATATAGAAGCCTATCGGTATCGCAGCCAGGCCTACTTTCGTCGAGGCTATGACGATAAGGCTAATGCAGATTTTAGACGCCTGCGCGACTTGGAGCAACAAGCTAAGGAACCAGCATCAAGGCCATCGTCCTCATCGAGGCCATCGTCCTCACCGAGAAAGTCCTCACCGAGAAAGTCCTCACCGAGAAAGTCCTCTCATTCAACGTCTAGATCTTTGTCTAGATGGCAGTGTATTCATACGTTGTCGCGCCATACGGGGGATGTTTCTGCTGTTGCGATCTCAAGAGACGGAAAAAAACTAGTCACGGGCAGCCACGATAAAACCCTACGGTTGTGGAGCGTCAAGACCGGCAGTTTACTGAGAACCCTCAGTGGCCATAGTCAAGCAGTTCACTGTGTTGCGGTTAGTTGGGATGGTAAATTGATCGCTAGTGGTAGTGCCGATACCACCATCAAACTTTGGGATATGCGCACAGGGGAATTACTGCGCTCGTTTGGTAATTTAATCTCGGGACATTCAGCTACGGTTACGGCCCTAGCATTTAGCCCCAATAACCAGTTTTTAGTCAGTACGAGTCAAGATGCAACGGTGCGTCTGTGGTCCTTAAAGTCTGGCAAAGAAATTTATGCCCTTAAGGACTATCCAGAAGAAATCTTAGCTTTAGCCATGGGGTGGGATGGCAAAGCCATGGTTTATGGAGGAAACAGTAATCAGCTGCATATACGACACACTAAAACTGGCAAATTAATTCGTTCTTTCTCCATTGATAGCCAACCTAATCGAGCTGTAGCTTTAAGCCGCCAGAGTTCTCTTTTGGCAGTCGGTAGCGGCGACAAAATTGTGATGTGGAATCGTCAATGCCAGAAAAAACTGTTTGAACTCAAAGGTCATACTGCTGCTGTAAGTTCCTTAGTCTTTAGTACAGGTAATCAGATTGTTGTAAGTGGTAGCTACGATCAAACAATTAAGCTTTGGAATGCAAGCACTGGACAAAATATTGATACTCTAACAGGGCATCAAGCCGCTGTCTGCTCCGTTGCCTGTAGCTTAGATGGCAAAGTGATTGTAAGCAGCAGTGCTGATACAACGGTTAAGATTTGGCAGCAGACTTAAGGCATATTTATTAGTTGTTGCCAGTTTGTTGGACGGTGTACCCCTTATCTTGTAGCAGTTGAACTACACTATCGTCACCGACTAAATGGGCAGCACCAACCACCACCAAGTAGTCTTCGGGTTGATTAATATAAGATTCAATGTCCGGCATCCAGTTCTGATTACGCTGTACCAGCAGAGCATCATAGGCCTCAGGAAAACCGGCAAAGCCCTCTAGTATCAAACTTTCAAATGTAGGGGCATCACCTGATTTCCAGGCTGAAATCATTGAACCCATTACGGTTTCTAAGGCATCTAATTCTAAAATGGTTTGCTTAACGAGGTCTGCCTGGATAGACGGAGGCATATCGTCTAAGAACCCAAATTGTTCTTCAATGGTTTCCAAGGCTAAGACATTTTTATTGGCTAGGCTCGCTTCATTGAAGAAATAGGTATCTACGCCATAGGCTGGCTCAAAGCCTAGCTGTAAGAGTTTGAAAACAGATAGGTTGATGAAGAAAGCCCAAGGTTCAAAGTTGTTAAATCCAGCGAAGGGCAGGCCTATGGCGGTAGCTGTTTCTTGTGCTAGTCGATAGGTCTCGTCATCGAGGGCGTTATAGATGACTTCATCTGGGCTATCGGGTGCTGCTGCTGCCAAAAAGGTTTGTAGAGTTTCTGGGCTTTCGGATGCACCAATGTTAACTTCAAAAACAACGGTTTCGGCATCTTCAAATGCAGCTTCAATAGGCTGAGCCAAGGGATAATCCGTCTCTCTTAAAAGATGGATGGCACCAAGCAGATACACCGTGTTGTTAGGGGATTCAATTTCCCATAGGAAGGTCTTATCTTCAGCCTGGCTTGGTTGTACTAAGCTGAAAAAAGCAGCCAATGGCAGCATTGCTGTCAAGCAAGTTCTAGAGAAAGGACTTTTAATGTTCATGGCTTCTGTATTTGAAGTTTAAACATAGATAAGCTGTGCAATTTTCCAGGTCTAACACACATAGAGACTAAGTGTCATTATAGATTAAGGTTTAGTGGATGGTACGGCATCGCTAATTCTGGCGTTATCGTCATGCATTTATGTAGGATAGTGATGACGAATCCAGAGCTTAAAGGGCGCACGAATGTACGCCCTGAGTAAGACAGTGGGGTGTCTAGTAAAAATTTTAGAGCTCTCCCAGTGATAACCTTTTAGTCTAAAATTCGCTCTCTTACGATGCGAATGCTGCCCCAAGGAGATAGTCTTCCCTGAATTTGTTGTTCCAAAAGCATGGCTAACACATATGCTTTAAGTGCCTGGTTACGTTTATTTAGGTAGCTCATGTCAGATAGTTTTTTGTTCTGGGTTAGTTGTTTAATAATTTGAGTGTTTTTACCCAGGGGATGAGCTTTTGCCAAGGAATACCACATAGATGATGCCATCAGCAAATGGGCACACGTATTCATGACATTTCGTTGGGAGGCAAACTGTCGTGAAAAGCTTTGTTCAAAGTCGTTTTCAACGTGAGTAATCCACTTAGGATACATGAGATGTATAAGCCCTATCTCATTGCCACTTAATTGCTTCAGTAGCTTAGGCATCTGCTTTGTACCCGTACACCCTTTTTTGAGATCAGCAAGCAGTATTTGACCAATGGCTGTGCATTTAGACATGTCCTGTAGCTCTATAGATATGCCCTCCTCACATAATGTCCAAGCTGTTTTTAGGTCACGGATACGTGCCACTATATGATGCTCAGTCAACGTCAAAAACTCAATAAGTATTGCTAAAACAGTTTTGACAACTTTAAATGCTAAGTCCCGAATAGGATAATCGTGCAAACCAAGTCTTTTCTCAAACTGACGAAAGGTATTCCCTAATTGATAGTGCCTCAAAATAGGACTCTGATCGGTCCAACTGGCTAACTCCAGAATAGCTTTCCTCTGTTGAGAGATCCCATAACCTTTGGCTTCGGTGCGTGCTCTTTGGATTTTCTGATAGATGCTGGTGACAAGCTTTAAGGCCATTATCAGGTTATCAACAGTGGTTACATCAAGCCCGAGTCTGGTAGTGTGGTGAGAGCTAAACCTGTTATGGGGCAGCAACTCTGTGAGATTGAAAAAAGCCTTGCCATCCATCTGCTGATATTTTAGACAGACATCTATGGTTCTGGAGACTTGTGTTTTAAGTTGTTGTGCCCAGTAAATCTGATGGGATAGCTGTTGGTTAATGGCATGTCTCCAGGCTTTACTTTGGTTTAGATTAATATTTGCTAGTTGACAGATGTCATCTTGAGTACACCAGCCGCCAGATGACTGTTGCTGGATTAGTCTCTCCTGAAAAAAACTTACTTCTTCAGTGATTTTTGGTAGTCTAAACGCAAAATTACCGTGGCCATATTTTTGCGTCAGCCAGGTGCAAAATGTAGTCGCATCCTGAGGCCGAATACCCATAATTGGCTGCAATGCCATATCAGCCGTAAAAACAGGCTTTAACCAATAGTCTGGTTGATGAGCAACACCTGTTGATCTGCGCTGTTCATCAATAAACAATTGATATTCACAAGCCATGACATGTGTTTGATCAATCTCCAGGTTACGGGCAACGGGCACCAACCGATCAAACCGCTGAACTATTTTTACTTCTGCAGCTTTTGTACGTAATATTGGATCATCAGAATTTAAATGGATGTCTAGAGCATTCTCTAACCGTGTCCGCAACGGCAAGTCAACCTGCATAGCTTCGGCTAAACAATCATAGACAAGTTTGAAAGCCACTACACTCTTGGTTCCTGATGTGGCTAATTTGTGAGCCTCTTCAATAATGCGAGTTGCGTTGCTTTGGGCCGCATATAAACGAATGGTTTCTGACCACCATGCATGTAAAATACGCGCAATCAAAAGATGCTCACAACGTTTATTTTTAATCATCGAAGCGGCTAAATATTCTTGAATACAGCGATGATTAAATTCATAGAAGCCGACTTTATCACTTAAGATCAGTAAACCAACATCGTTGACGGCATAGGAAATGAAGGCTTCAACACTAATTTTTTCACCCCCTGGACATTCATTTAAGCTTTTGCGTACAAGGCTTTGAATAGTCTGATCCTCAAGCGAGAACAGTAGTCGTTCTTTCATTACTAGTTCAAAGGCTAAACCCTGAAGCACTAAAAGCGTTTGATCAGCGGTTAGTTGGATGCTCTTTTGCTGTCCTTCAGAAACAGTGCGACGCTCGATCATCACTTTACAAATCTCTTTATACAGTGCTCCTCGTGATTTAGGCAGTTCGTACCCATTCTCATAGATGGTGATGATCATAATGAGTAATAATGGCGTACTCGTCAGCTGAAAAAGGTAGGGATTTCGCTTGATCCTAACAATCAACTCATTGGCTTTACGATGAGCTTTGACGACAGTGGCTGCTCTATCTCTTTTGTTTTTAGCGCCCTGACTTTTCATCTCTTCGTGATGCTCATACCATGAAAGAATAAACCTCTCTGCCTGTTTGAAGTTGATCGAGCGAATTTCGAGAAATGTTGTAATTCCTTTGATGATCTCTTTGCGATCTGTAAAAGGACGAGATGTTACGATAAACGCTGAATCTGGATATAATCGAATCTGTTGAGAAATCCAGTGTCCTATTTTTGCTTGGTCTTGTTCATTACCAATTTCATCCATGCCATCGAGCATTACCAGGCAACGCCCTCGCTTTAACTGGCGATGAAACCATCCCAACGCAGGGTTCAATGTTTGAATGGATTCCTGGGTTTCGACCAATGTTGCCAAATTTTGAGATGGATCACTCAAAATAGTTGAAGTGATTTCTCTAAGGGGTAAAAAAACGGGAATTAATCGCCTAAACTTACGGGTGGCCTTAGTGCGTTTTACGCCTGAACTGGCCAATAGCAGGTACTTAAGCAGGGTGGTTTTACCAGCACCAGGATTACCCGTAATCATAATGGGTTGATATTTTCGAGTACCGTGCCCTCTGCTAGTCAACGATTGCCAAATGGCAGATAGACCATGTTCATCGGTTGGGCGTATGGGGGTTTTGTGGTAATCGTCATAGGAGAAGTTAAAAGAGATATAGACTTCTTCTAGCTCACAGTTAAAGGCAAGATTGGCCTTAGATCCGGGGAGCTCAAAATCACCATAAAGGGTTTGTACAAACTTTTGATAGCGATCTATAAACCTTAGCGGAGCCTGATAGCGTAACAGTTGAATCAATAAGCTGACTCCGTCAAAAAGGTAATCTGCCAGAGAGTCTACTTTTTCTCCTAGCTTTGTTTCTAGTCTTTTTGTGAAACGTTGAAAGAGATTTTTGAGAATTTCTAGAAAAACTGCTGATGTGAAGGAAAAAAAGAAAACCTCGCTGATGTCTAAATTGGATACTTTCTTACTCCAGATCAGTGCTGCGGCGATGCCACTAGACATCGCAATATTGGTGCCAAATTTCGATAAAAATAGCTGTAGCCCAGGAAATGGATTATTTGGGGTAGTCATGGCAATAGACGAACACACTCACAGGACTTATAGTTCTATATAGTTCTGGGTTATGTACGTAGTATTTGTGCCAGACCCTAAGCCGATTTCTGTAGACCCTGTTGGCAGAAACCGGCAATTGCGATCGCACCCAAGCCGATAGTAATAGTCCTCTGATGGGTCCATGGAAACTGTAGTGCTCTTAGACTAGCAGCACGAAAAATGGAAACCTGAATACAGGACCAAGATAGAGAGAAATCAATTGCGGCTTAGCCAGTGAAAAACGACTGCGAGAGTAATCTACCACCCCAGCACAGGCAGTTAAAGCGCTTGCACTAAATAATCACCCCATTATCCCATCACTCATCCCCCATCTACATCCCCAACCTGGGTCTTTAGTTTTGTGCAGGCAGTTAAGCCGAGTCTGACTGTGGCAATAGGCTTACTCTAAAAATTTGATAGTGGCCCACCCTACTAAATGCTTGAATGTTGACAGCAGAATGGTTCCACATCCAGCTTTTCTCAAGCTGTCTCAAGGGTGATATCGATTGGATCTTTGCTGATATTTTTTCGTTGAAATTTCCCAGAGGTAAAGACTCTAGCATCTGTCTGAGATTTTCAATTGAAAATGTTGACTCAAATCCAATGTAGTATTTTAACCCCGGTAGAGCATTAACTCCATCCAGCGTGCGCAATACTCGGTCATCGTAGTATTTATCCTGAAATTGTTGCCAAACAATCAGCTCATCTGGGGTCAGGTTATTGTTTTCATAGACACTAAAGACACTTAGCTCTGGGTAGGCAACACGCAGGTAATGAAAATCTGCATATTCCCAAGGGACTAGAACAGAAAATGGCTGGTCACCTGCGTCAAGCTGAATCTTGTCGATGGCTGTTGCGAACTGATCGGTCCTGACTTCGTGCTCGGTTAAGGGTTGGATCAGGGCTGCGCTGGCGATAATACTGACCATGCCAGCCGCCCAAAGGGTTCGATAACTGGGTTTAGGCATACGATTGGCCCATATCTTTAGAGTATCGAGGGCTAACCACACCAGGCCAGCCAAAGGGATAACGCTGAGGGTCAGATATCGGGTTTCCAATCGTGAAAGAATTACAAGGAATGGTACTGTTGCTAGACAAAGCCAGACGACCATAAACCATTTCCAGCGTCGGTTAGGGTTGAGTAACGCTAGGGGTAACGCTAGTAAAAATAAACCATAGGTGAGCGATAGCTGAAAAAGCTTAGCGACCAGTGGCTTAGTTTGCTGATTGGCCACTGCCATAAATTCTAAAAATTGGCTAAGGGGAATTTTTAATACAAATAGCGTTAGGCCAAAGAGGATTAAGGAGCCAATGCCAATGGCGACGATGCGCAAGATGGCGTTCCGTAATGAGCATTTATATTGGCCAAAGAGCAGAATAGTTGCGGCGAATGAAATATATATCCATGCATGGACGTGTTTGGTTAACCCAGTGAGTGCAAGGAAAATAGCGGAGAGTATTAGCCACCTGAACCACGTTTGATGTTCAAGTGACATTAGTAGAAAGAGACAGGAAAGGGCAGCAAATAAAAGAGCGGGTATGTCAGGGCAGGTCTTAAAGGCGAGAAACACCGTCATTGGTGCAAAGAGGGAGAGAAGTGTTGCTTGACCTAGTCCCTTGGCACCGGGCATGAGTAACCGCAGGGTGAGATATCCGGTTACAGCTAGAGCGACAAGCATTAGCAAATAGACTACTATGACCGAGTTAACAAAATCCAGACCTGGCCCATGGAATGCGGCGATCCCTTTCATGATTGCTATGTGGCCAAGGCGAGAAACGTTAAATCCGGGTATACCGCTGGGTTCAAAGCCTTCGTAGAGAATCTGTTGCCAGGGTATGTAGGCGGCTGTGTAGAGATAGCCTGGTTCATCCCAGTGCAGTCGGCCATCATGGCTAATCCATAACCATATGGAAATTGCGAATACACCCAATAGGAGTTCGCTCCATTTGAAGGCGATTTTCCCCCGGAGACTATTCATAAGGAGGTGTCCTGCGAGATTGTGCTAGAACAGCCGTGCCATGTTGTTTTTGCGAATCGATCAGATTACGCGATGTAAATTGGGAACCACTAAATTGGCAATCGTTGCGGGATTTGTGTCAAGAACAACAATGTTGTTAGGGAAATATACTGACAAAGCTTGAGGTAATGCTAGCAAAATTGCCCTTTCTCATGTATTAAGCTTATGAATCGTTATGATAGTTTCTGTCAATTATGTTCGGCACTGTTTTGCTAAGGGGTGAGATACTCAAGCCCTCTATATAAGAAGAGTTCAACAATTGTTAATGGCCTGTTAATGACCATTCAATGGTCATTAACAGGCCATCGCCATTGCAAGAGTGTTACCTTGGCCTAATCTCTAATGTGGTCGAACCTAGTTGTGCAGTAACCGTTGCATGTTCAAGGCTCTCTGTAATCTTTTTTATGTTGGGCCCTTTAGTTTTGAATTGAAGTTGCCATGTCTATGGCTTAATAATTAAAATTAAATTTGACAGCAATTGGAATTCAAGCCATATGCGTTCTTTGAGTGAAGTCATCTATCTAGCAGCCTTCGCTGGGTTCTCGTTTTGGACTGCTTCCTTTATGTCGGTTGTTTTGATAGGAGTCTTTCGTAAAGGTAGTGATCCCCTTCCAACAGTATCTAGGCTCATAGGAATATACTTCAGTAGAGCATTGGCTTTAATAGTAATTTTTGCTGGGATGGTTTGGTTGTTAGTTAGATTAACTGATTTCCCTATTTACCTGTTTAATGATGTTTCATATGTACGAATTTCCTTACTAGCTATATTTTCTGGAATAACTTCAAGCATAATCAGTATTGTCTTCCCTAACCTCTTTTTGCAGGGGCTTCCAAGCAAGGACTTGTAAGGAAGAAATTCACTTTTCGAAGACATGTACATGTACTTCTTTATCTCTTTAGCAGTTGGCTTTTTAAGCGGCATGTGCGTTCATGCTGCAACTATCATTTTTCGTTCAGAAAGACGAGACGCATTGCTACAAGAGAAAATTCGTTCAACAGTTCTTGTTGGATTACTCTGGTCGATAGCATTCCTTACTATATCTTCTATCGTCTATCTCAAGGAGAACGCGATACAGCAGAGTCAGTTACTAGCGCTTATCCTCAAGATAGGAATCGGGCTACCTTTAATTTCTATCATCTTTGAACTCTGCTACTCTGCTGTTCGTAACCATCCAGAATAGCTAGCCACAGAGTTGGAGCGCAGCAGTTTAATAATTAGGACAATTTTACTATGAACTCGTTTAAGTTAACGAGAGAAGATAGGTTGCTTGATGGAAGCGGCACTAAAATCGGCATTATCTCAAGTAAACGGGCGTATCCAAGTGTTGTGGGACCCTCGATAGATAAGAAAAAAAGGATGGGATAATAGTCCCGCCCCAAACAAAAAATATAGTCATGATTTGAATAGACCTTTCTTTCCAATCTGATGCACCCCATGGCCATCAATGCCCCAAGGCTGGCCACATTCTATACTAGATTCACCTAAACTAGGAGCACCTGCTGGTATCCCCTGTGCGGTCAATCGCCCATGAAAGTCAAATCGATTTCCATCCGTAACTTTAAGCGATTCGAGACCCTGGATCTATCCTTTGAAAATCAGGTCCTGGACGAAATTAGCGATCGCTAATTAATCCTTGGCGATAATGGCACCGGCAAAACCACTCTATTGCAGGCCATTGCCCTACCCCTGGCCTTGGCCACCCGACGTATTACTGACATTGCCGACTTCAACTGGAGCGGCTTTCTCCCTGGGCGCTACTGGCGCAACGGCGCACCCAAAATAGAACTCACTGTCACCTTTACCCCTGCCGAAAGACAGGCTACTCGCGATATCGCTCACCGCTGGTACGCTAACCAGTCAGACGACTTGCGCAGCAGTCATCCCTTTGTCAGCTTGAAACCCTGTACCAACGAGTCTTTCCTGGACGAAAATTTTACGGTGTTGAAAGTCTACCAACACTAGACTCACCTACTGAAGAAACTGCCTACTTTCTCCTAGAAGATGAACAACAACATCACTACGATATTGCTGAAATGTCAGCGGGAGAACAGTCTATTTTCCCAATTCTTTATGAATTTGTTAGACAACAAATTGCTCACTCTATCGTTCTTATTGATGAAATAGATCTGAATCTGCATCCTCCAGCAGCTCAGCATCTAATGAAACAGCTTGTGAGATTAGAGCCTAGCTGTCAGTTTATTATCACCACCCATTCTGAAGCTGCTAGTGCCATTGCTAGTCCCCATGAATTACATCGCCTCACTGGAGGTGCCCTTTGTCTGTAACACAGCTTTACTGTGAGGAGAGATTTTGATTGTGCTTCTAGTACCGTTACCCAGCAGCCTATTGCCCTATTTGAAAATAGTATTCAAGTGGGATGGACATGGGAACGCAAAGAAATCGAAAACTATCTACTCGATCCTACCGTCGTTGAACAAACCTGGCTATCCAAGGGATGGTTTAGCCTAGAAGACTACCATCAAGCTTTGATGCAGGCGGTTGAGCGGTTGCGATTCTATACTGTAGCGAGAACAGCTCTTTCCTGTTTTGGGTTTAGGAACCGTTGGGGTAGAATGTCAGTAGTTTTCCCACTGCTGACACATTTCCCAATAGCCTAGATCAGCAGTCATGTCGCGACAAAATCACAGAAATTGTCACCATGAGTAAAGGAGATCGGCTGATTACCCCGGACAATGTTCTACAGCAATTTGATGTCTATTACCTGAATTCACTCCATCTGGACATCGGCACAATTATTTTCTGATTTATTTCTCTGGCAAAGATTTGTTTTGCGCTATGAAGCCAAGTTTAGATAACTGGCTGCCCAATCCCCAAACATCCATCCAAACCTTTACAGAACGAATTGTTGTTCAGTTAGAGCGGGCTGAAACTTCATGGACTTGGTTGCCAGAATGGCAGGCTCTTCGGCAACTATTGAAATAGCCAAATACCAAAGAAATCATCAATAGCTCAGTGTAATGGGATCAACTCAATTTGCCAGACACTGTCTGGCAAATTGGATATCGTAATAGACAGAAGAGCCCCATCAGATAATGCTTACTTCCGTCGTTTTGGCCGACTAAACTTCGCCTGCAAATCCGCCAAGCTAGCCAACTTCGGCGCAGCTTTCTCCACCGCCTGCTTCTTGCTCGGGCTCGGTGCAGCCTTCCCAGCGCCACCATCCACCGCTTTCATACTCAACCCAATCCGCTTTAACTCCTTATTAATCTCCATTACCTTCACCTTCACCACCTGACCCACTTGTACAACCTCTTTCGGGTCCTTAACAAATCGATTCACCAACTGCGAAATATGCACCAGCCCATCCTGATGCACGCCAATATCCACAAACGCTCCGAAGTTTGCCACGTTGGTAATCACCCCTTCCAATACCATGCCTTCCTTCAGGTCTGAAATCTCATTTACTCCCTCCTGGAAGCTCGCATAGGTAAACTCCGCTCGCGGGTCCCGCCCTGGCTTCTCCAACTCTTCCACAATGTCCCGCAATGTGGGCAAACCAACTGCATCCGTCACATACCGTTGCAGCTCCAGATTCTCCAGGTTCAAATCACTCAAACCCTTTTTCCCATCCACTCCTTTATCCTTCAAAATTGTTGTAGCAATGTCATAACTCTCTGGGTGCACTGCCGTGTTATCCAACGGATTCTTTCCATCCCGAATGCGTAAAAAGCCCGCACACTGCTCATAGGCCTTCGGCCCTAACTTTGCCACCTTTAACAACTGTCGCCGATTGTTAAACGCCCCATTTTCATTGCGATAGGCAACAATATTATTGGCAATGGCCGAACTAACCCCCGATACATAGGTGAGTAATTCGCGGGAAGCAATATTCAAATCCACACCCACATAGTTCACACAGCTTTCCACTGTGGCATCTAGCTTTTGCTTGAGCTGTTTTTGGTCCACATCATGCTGATACTGCCCGACACCAATGGACTTGGGCTCAATTTTTACCAGTTCCGCCAGCGGGTCCTGCAGTCGTCGAGCAATGCTGATGGCACCGCGCACGGTGATATCGAGATCGGGGAACTCTGCGATCGCAACCTCACTGGCTGAATAAATTGATGCCCCCGACTCATTCACCATCACCTTAATCGGCTTTGGATCTACACCTTTAATCACCTCCGCAACAAATGCATCGGTCTCTCGGCTAGCAGTACCATTGCCAATGGCAATCAGCTGAATCTTATGACGAGAGATCATCTCTGAGAGAATCTTTGCCGCACTCTCCTGTTTACCCGTATGGGGAAAGATCGCCTTATACTCCAGAAACTTCCCAGTTCCATCAATCGCTGCCACCTTACAGCCGGTGCGAAAGCCAGGGTCCACTCCCAACGTTGGCTTCATCCCTGCTGGGGCTGCCAACAACAGGTTTTTGATATTCACCGCAAACGTATCAATCGATTCGCCATCGGCCCAGGTTTTTTTCTCTGCAATCACCTCATTGGTGAGAGAGTTTTTCATCAACCGAGAGAAGGCATCTTTAATCAGAGTTTGATAAAACTGTCGCACCTTGGCCTGCTTAGTGCGGATCTGACTGGTCTCTAAATGGTCAAGAATTTGGTCTTCATCACCGGTGAGATTAACCTTAAGGATGCCTTCTTTGTCACCCCGCAGCAGGGCTAGCAAATTGTGGGGAGCAAGCTTTGCGATCGCACATTCATACTTGCGATACATCTCATACTTAGTGCTGCCCTCGGGATAGTCCGGCTTAATTTTCGAGCTAAATACCCCCGTTTTTAGCAGCGTCTGCCGCACATAGGCCCGCAGATCCGATTGCTCTGCAACGCCCTCTGCCAAAATATCTGACGCCCCCTGCAACGCTGTTGCTGCATCGGGCACATCGTCCGTGATAAAGTTAGCCGCCAGATCTTCCAGCGATTTCACGGCTTCGCCAGTTTTATTGAGTTGAGCAATCTGCTGGGCTAGCGGTTCTAGACTTTTTTCACGGGCTATGGTGGCACGGGTACGACGTTTAGGCCGATAGGGCAGGTAAAGGTCCTCTAGCTCAGTTTTGCTGGTACAACGCTGGATGCGATCGCGTAATTCATCCGTCAGCTTGCCCTGGCCTTCAATCGACTCCAACACCGTTTGCTTGCGGTTCGTTAGCTCCGTCAGATAGGCAAACTGCTCTTCGATCTGCCGCAGTTGCCGTTCATCCAGTTCCCCCGTCTTTTCCTTACGATAGCGGGCTATAAACGGTACCGTTGCCCCCGTTTCCAGTAGTTCTAACGCTGCCTCCACTTGAGCGGGTCGAACCGATAGATCCTTGGCAATGACGGGAGCAAACTGCATAGGGAGTTTCTAAGAAAATAAGTCGCCATGATTATAGCGAGTCATACTTGCCCCCAATCGTCCTTAATTGCTATACCGTGAAACTACAGATGCTGTCCCAGAGTTATGAAACGACCCGTAGGTGTGACAATTTTGGCCATTATTGATGGTTTACAGGCCATATTGCTAGGTCTGATGGGGATTGCTGCCTTTTTTCTAAGCAAAATAATTCTAGAGCAGATGCGTCTAGAGCCTGAGATGTCGGGGCTATTAGAGCAACTGCCTCCAGAGGTCATAGAAACGTTTCCTAAAGTGATGGGGGGAATATTTCTAGTGCTGGCATTGGCGAACGCTGCGATCGCAATTGGCCTATGGGCGCTACAATCATGGGCCTGGTACTTAAATCTAATGCTGCAGGCCCTGGGTATTTTTGGCAATTTAGGGGGCCTACTGATGGTCAACCCCATCAGTTTGGCAGCTGTGGCCTTTAGTGGCTTCTATATCTATTACTTTTTGCAACAACCTGTCCAAGAAGCCTTTGGCGTTCGTAATGTGTTTTGAAAAAATGTCAGGAAATCCTATGGATTAACATGCGAGATTGATATAGAAGAACAATATCTTTGTTGAGTTTGCACATCTGAAAATCAGGGATTTACATCTTTTTACATCTTCATGTGTCCATTCTTAAATGCTGTCTCAATTGTTTCAAGAGAGATCACCGTTTCATATTCAGAGGGTGATTGTGTCGGTTGCTATTAAAAAACAGTGAACCAGATCCCTGGTTCACTGTTTGTCGTTGTTGATGGTGTTGCGAGAACTATTTCACACCAGTTGCGATCGCCTCTGGTTTCTCATCACTATCTTCCTCTCGACCCAGCCCCGTTAGCCGCCTTAGCAGAGAGCCAATACCTTCATTAAACTGAGCGATAAAGGTGAAACATACCGGCACCACCACCAGGGTGAGTAGGGTGGCTGTCGAGAAACCACCAATAACGGCAATGGCCATGGGGCTACGGGTTTCACCGCCAGCACCCCACTCCATGGCAATGGGTACCATGCCTGCCATGGTGGAAATAGAGGTCATCAAAATTGGGCGGAGTCGTGTCAGACCCGCTTCAATCACCGACTGCCGGAGGGCAATTCCTTTTTCTCGGGCCATCAGGGCATAGTCCACCAGCAGAATTGAGTTTTTGGTCACCAGACCCATTAACAGAACGATGCCGATCAAGGCAAACAGCCCCAAGGGTTTCTGGGCAATCATCAGTCCCAATAGTGCCCCACCAATACACAAGGGCAGAGCGACCATCACCGCAAAGGGATAGATAAAGCTGTTGTACAGCAAGACCAGTACTGCGTAGATCATGACAATCGCCGTCGCCAGGGCAATACCAAACCGGCTAAAGACCTCTCGCATGATTTCGGCATCGCCGGAGGGTTGTTGAGAAACCCCTGCGGGGAGATTGACAAAGGAGGGAAGGGCATAAACTTGCTGTAACCCTTGACCCAGGGTGATGCCGTCTAAGTTGGCACCAATGGTGACCTGCCGGGAGCGGTCTAATCGATCAATCTGGGCTGGGCCACTGCCAAACTCGATGTCGGCGACGGCAATCAGAGGAACCAGCTGTCCCTGGTTATTGAGAACCTTGAGGTTTTCTAATGTGGATAGGTTATTGCGAAACTCTGAGGCTAGCCGTACCCGAATAGGAATCTGGCGATCGCCCACATCAAATTCCGCCAGGTCAGATTCGGCATCACCCAGTGTGGCCAGGGAGGCAGTACTGGCAATGTCTCTGACTGTTACACCCAAGTCAGCTGCCCGTTGCACATCAGGGCGAATCAAAATCTCGGGCTGTACCAGGTTGGCACTGGAACTCACCTCCACCAACCCAGAAATCTGGCGCATTTCCTGGGTGAGGGCATCGGACGTGGCCTTGAGAGCTGCAGGATTGTCGCTACGCAAAGTCACCTCCAGGGCTTTACCGCTACCACCCGCGCCACCCTGGTTTTCAAAACTAATGCGGGCACCGGGAATCTGTCGTAGCACCTGGCGCATATCGTTTTCAAACTGGCCTCGCGATAGGCGTTCTTGTTTGGGTTTGAGTCGAGCTACGGCTGAGGCTTCGGCGGGCTCTTGGGAAATGTATACGCTATCTACGGCGGGATTTGCTTTAAGCCGATCACTCACGTACTGGGTAACCAGCTCTGTTTTGGCCAGGGTACTGCCCGGCGGTAGATCGATGGCCAGGCTAGATAAACCCGTGTCACCGGCGGCAAACAAACTGGTGGGAATAAACCGCGATAACATCAGGCTGGCGATGAAAAAGCCAATGGCTAAGCCTACCGTTAAAATTCGATGGCGCAGTGCCCCCCGCACCAGTCGAAAGTAGGGCAGTAGCCCCTTGGGTACGTAGATATCTCCAGCTCGGTAGCCATCGGCTTGACCGGGAGACTTTTCTTGCACTGGTTTTGGTTTGAGTAAATAGGCCGCCATCATGGGGGTCATCAGACGGGCCACCAGGGTAGAAAACATGGTGGAGACGGCTACGGTGACGCCAAAGGGCTGGAAAAACTGACCGGGCACCCCACCCATAAAGGCCACGGGCAAAAATACGGCCACAATGGTGGCCGTGGTGGTCACCACCGCTAACCCCACCTCAGCCGTAGAATCCATGGCCGCCCGCATGGGACGTTTACCCATGTCGATGTGCCGTTCTACGTTTTCGATTTCTACAATGGCGTCGTCCACCAGGTTGCCGACCGCCAGGGTGAGGGCCAGCAGGGTCATGCTGTTGAGGGTATAGCCCAGGGATTGCAGAACAATAAAGGTGGGGATAATCGAAAGAGGTAGGGCGGTGGCGGTAATTAATGTGGTGCGCCAGTTGCGTAGGAAAACGCTAACAACAATAACTGCGAGTAGTGAGCCAATAATGAGGGCATCAATGGAGGCTTTATAGGAATCGCGAACGTCGGTGGCACGGGTGTAGATCAGGTCAAATTCGACGTCGTCGAGGGTTTCGGTAAGGGTTGCGATCGCATCTTGCACCCCATCTTCCACCGTTACTAACAGACTGCCATTGCTGCGAAATACAGAAAACGACACCACCGGCTGATTGTCTAAATAAGCCGATTGCCGTTTTTCACCAAAGTCATCCTCAACGGCTCCCAAGGTATTTAAAGGCACCGTGTTGCCATCGGGTAGGAGAATACCCAGATTCTGTAGACGTTCCACCGTGGGTGCACTACCCAGTGTGCGAATGCCCTGTTCCTGGCCCAAAATGTCGCTGCGACCACCGGGCAGGTTGATATTGGAATTACGGATCTGATTGTTGACCTGGGTGGCAGTGATACCGAGAGCGTCTAGCTCATTGGGATTGAGATCGACGATAATCTCGCGATCCACCCCACCAAACCGGCGTACCTGGGCTACACCTTTTACCGACAGCAACTCCGTCGCAATGGTGCGATCCACCAGGTCACTCAAATCCTCCACCGATCGTGTTCCAGAACTGACCGTATACGTCAGCATCGGTCCGCCTTCAAATTTGAGACGTCGTACCTGGGGTTCCTGAGCATCTTGAGGCAGTTCAGCCCGCACTCGGGTGACGGCATCTCGCACATCGTTGGTGGCCTGTTCCGTATCCACCCCCAGGTCAAAACTGATCACCGTGGTGGAATTACCATCGGTTACCGTCGAGCGCACATTGTCGATATTGCCAAGGCCAGAAACCGCATCCTCCACCGTTTTGGTGATCTGGGTTTCCATCTCTTCTGGACCGGCTCCCAGCTGATTCACCGACACAATGACTGCCGGAATATCAATATTCGGGTTGGCATCAATGCCTAACTGGGTAAACGACAACCAGCCTGATAAGGTCAGCACCAAAAACAACACCAGCGTCGGCACCGGTCGACGAATCGACCACTCAGAAATATTCCAATTCATGGGTTAGTCTCCGATTATTCCGCTGGGGTGGGTTGAGTTGATGGGCCTGTAAAGGGCGATGACACAACAGATACCGGATCGCCTGGTTGCAAATAGCTTGCCCCCTCCACAATCACTTGGGTACCCTGATCTAGCCCCGATAAAATTTCCAGTCGTTCCGGCTGATTGGCGGTTGCTGGGAGTCGCGCTCCAACGGTGACGGTGACCAGCTCTGCCGCTCCTGATTCATCCACCGTAAAGACCTTAAAGGTGTCGTCTGCCTGGGGCAGTATCGCCGTCGCTGGCAGCACCATGCCGGTGCGTTGACCCGTCATGAATTCGGCCTGTAGAAACATCCCTGTGCGTAATTCGCTATTGGCCGACAGACTGACATTGACCGCTGCCTGGCGAGTTTGTTGATCGATTAAAGGTTCAATAGAACGCACAGACCCCGATATCTTAATTTGGTTGTTGGTTGAGGCGGTCACCATCACCGGAGTGCCGACCTGAATATTAGACAGCTGCCGTTGAGGTAGATCCACCACTAATTCCAATAAACCGTCTTGAACCATGGTGAATAGAGCGGTGCCCGTGGATGAGGTATCCCCAACCGTGGCCTGTCGCTCAGCAATTTGACCAGCCGCCGGGGCTGTGACGACGGTTTGGCCTAACTGGGTCTCTAGGCGGCTAATCTCGGCACCGCGACTGTTTACGGTGGCTTGGGCACTTTGGACTGCGGCTTTGGCCACACCGACGGCTTCGCGAGCCGTAATGGCTTCAGTGCGGCGGCTGTTTAACTCTTGTGAACTAATGCCCCCTTGTTCGTAGAGGGTCTGGTAGCGGTTAAAGTTTTCCTGAGCTTCGGCAGCCGTTGCTTCTGCTTGGGCCTGCTCTGCCCGCTCTTGCACCACCTGTGCTTCTGCCTGGGCATAGTTGGCCTGAGCTTGAGCAATCTGAGTTTGCAGTACTGAATCATCCAGAACGGCTAACACCTGTCCTGTACTCACTTGATCGCCTGCGCGCACTCGCACATCACGAATCTGCAAGCCACTGACTTGGGGAGAAATCTGTAGTAAGTCAAATGCTTGTACGGTTCCCGTAGCTGCTAAAGACTGTTGAATATTGGCCGATTGCAGCCGTTGTGCAGTCACACTGGTAGCGCCAGATGGATCCACCGTAGTGGCTGCGGCTGGAATTTCTGCTGGCTCAGATGCTGGCCGTGATAGCAGTCTCCCTCCCACAAAGGAAACCCCAATCCCCAGCAGTAGTCCCAGTCCTAAACCCCGTATCCCCACCAGGGCAGAGCGCTGCTTGGGTGAAGCATTAATCAAAGCAGCACCATTCGCATACTGACCATTGGTAGATTCTTTGAGTTGAGGGTCGTCTTGAAAATTTCGATACGTCACAGCCTAGAAAATACCAGTACAACTAAAGGACAACCCTGTTTACAGGACCCCCTGTAAACAGGGCCCCTGTTTATCGGATGCCTGTATAAGAAATCTGACGTTGCTGAGCCTGGGAGGCTTGAATCTGAAAAATAACGATCCGGGGCAATGCAGACAGAGCTATGTATCCCCTAGATCAGCAACAGTAGAAATCTTTAACAAATGTAAACCTGTTGCCATTATGGCGTATCCTTGCATGACTTTGATCACAGCCAGTGACAGTTTTATTTGGCACCCTAACGTCAGGCATGGGGCAAAATTTCTAACTATACTGCCGCCCATGTCGGCATCAGGTATCTATCCGCGATATGCCAGTCAGTGTCATGGCGTGCTGTGTAGCTTAGTCAGTGCATATTGAAAAAATGCGCACTTGCGATCGCAGCCAGACAATCCCTGCCCACACCCTGGAGTTCTTTTGTAGAGAAGACCTCGGATATAGCAGTGGGATCAGGCTGGGAGAGGCTGTCAATATCTAATTTTAAATTTTTGTCAGTAAACCATATGCAACCTGCGCTGCGCATACATTCCGTTACAGTACCTTTGGCTATATAAGGGTAGCCCTACGGTGTGTTAGCGTTAGCTCAGCTTTAAACGCAGTGCCCTTATTTCCTCCCATAAAAGCAGCCCTTACCATGTTCAATGTCACCGAGATTCTAATCGCTGATTTTGTTGAAAAACTACGTCTTGGCTATCGACGCACCTACGGTGGGCTGCACCATGACTACGAAGAAATTATTGCTTGGGCTGGTAGCATGGCCCTTGAAAATATTGCCAACAGCGATGCCCTGTACCACAATGTCGAGCATACTATTTTAGTCACACTGGTGGGTCAAGAAATCCTCAGGGGTAAACATACCCGTGAAGGAGGCGTCACCGCTGAAGATTGGCTGCACTTCATCATTTCCCTGGTTTGCCATGACATTGGCTATGTCAAAGGTGTCTGTCGTGACGACCTTGACCATGAACACCTATATGCCACGGGCCATGGCGATATGATTAAACTTACTCCCGGTGCCACTGATGCGGCGTTGACACCCTATCACGTTGACCGTGGCAAGCTATTTGTCGCAGAACGTTTTGGTAACAATGAGCGGATTGATGCTAAACGGATTCAACATAGTATTGAGCTCACTCGCTTTCCAGTGCCCAAAGAAGAGGACCATCAAGACACAATTAACTATCCAGGGTTAATTCGAGCAGCAGATTTAATTGGTCAGCTGAGTGATCCCCGTTACCTCAAAAAGATCAGTGCCCTATTCTATGAGTTTGCCGAAACGGGTCAAAATAAGGAGTTGAAATATGAAACTCCCCACGATCTGCGCCGTAACTATCCTAAGTTTTACTGGGGCGTTGTTCACCCTTACATCCATGACAGTCTACGCTATCTCGCTCTAACTCAAGAGGGTAAGCAAATTATTGCTAACCTTTACTCCAACGTCTTTATCGTTGAATATGAGCAGGATTTGCTACCCCTGTGATGGTTGTCTCGTGCACCACCTGTCATAGAGTGAGCAAGGTGTTGTACGCAATCGGAGCATAGGGAATAGATGGAGTCCCAACAGCTGCCACTGATTGGGTGGCGTGAGTGGGTAAGGCTACCTGAATTTGGGATCACCAGTGTTAAGGCAAAAGTAGACACAGGGGCTCGTTCCTCGTCGATCCATGCCATCAACATTGAACAGTTTGATGCCGGTGGCATCCAAAAAGTGCGATTCCAAATTGCTCCGGTTCAGCATGATGATCGGCAGCTGGTGCAAGCCGAGGCAAAACTCCTTTGCCAACGGACGGTGACGGATTCCGGTGGCCACACAGAAAAACGCCCTGTGGTGCTCACCGCTGTATCTCTTGGCGGTGCCACCTGGCCCATTGAGCTTACCCTTGCCAATCGAGATGTGATGGGATTTCGTATGTTGCTGGGGCGTCAGGCCATTCGCGATCGCTTCTTAGTCCACCCTGGTCATTCGTTTTTGCAGAGCAGTCGGAGGCTGTCAAAGAGTGAAGAGTCAATATAGGAGGAGGTATGCAGTAGGAATTTTGAATTTTCAGTGATCGCTGTTTTGCTGGTATGAACCTGGCCAGGGGCGTGTACTCAACACTCAGACCTCAGACCTCAGCATTCAAAACTAAGAACTTTTCCCCATTCTCCATCGCCAATTGCCCTCTCCAACCTCACTCTATGGAATCATAGGTTAAATAGGTTTTTCGGTGCCTTTACTCAGTTTGCGCTTCCTATGAAAATCGGTGTGCTGTCCCGTGATGCGTCCTTGTACTCCACCCGCCGGCTATTGGAAGCAGGCAACAAACGTGGTCACCTGATGAAAATCATCGATCATATGCGTTGCTACATAGAAATAACAGCTGATAGTCCTCGGTTAATTTATCAAGGCAGCCCCCTGACCGATATTGATGCGGTGATTCCACGTATTGGTGCTAGCTACACGTTCTATGGCACCGCTGTTGTGCGCCAGTTTGAGATGATGGGGGTGCTCAGTGCCAACGGCTCTGATGCCATTGCGCGCTCCCGTGACAAACTACGTTGTTTGCAATTGCTTTCTAAGGAAGGGGTGGGATTACCGGTCACCGGATTTGCCCATTCCACTAAAGATACAGAGGGAGTCATTGAGCTGGTGGGGGGAGCCCCGCTCGTGATTAAACTGCTGGAGGGTACCCAGGGAATCGGTGTTGTTTTAGCAGAAACATACCAGGCGGCAAAGTCTGTAATTGAGGCGTTTCGCGGTTTGGATGCCAATATTTTGGTCCAAGAATATATCAAGGAAGCCAAAGGCCAGGACCTGCGATGCTTTGTTATCAATAATCAAGTCGTGGCATCCATGAAACGCCAGGGAGCGCCCGGTGAATTTCGCTCTAATATTCATCGGGGTGGCAGCGTACGCCGTGTCAAACTCAGCAACCAAGAGCGAGATACTGCCGTTAGGGCTGCCATGGCCATGGGGCTTAAAGTGGCGGGTGTGGACCTGTTGCGGTCTAGCCAAGGACCTGTTGTCATTGAGGTTAACTCTTCCCCCGGACTAGAGGGCATTGAGCGGGCAACAGATATCGATATTGCCAGCAAAATTATTCAGTATCTAGAACAACAATGGCGAATCAAGCGCAAAGCTCAGGAGGAGAAAAGGAAATAGCGGATGAAGAGCTTTAAGTTGTGAATTTTAAGTTTTGAGCTGCTGACCTTCAATCCGTTGCGACCAGTATAGGTAATTCAGTCACTCAAAACCAAGTAGTTAAAATTTCCCCTAACCGGCTCAGGGCAAGTTATTGACTGCCCATTGCCCGTGCCCCACGGCCTATTCTCCCTGTCACTCCCCTTCCATCTAGTTCGATTAAGATTTACCATCAGATACGAAACAATTCGCAACACTGAAGGGACAAGAGTCATGCCCAAGGCAACTTGGAATGGGGCTGTGCTAGCCGAGAGTGACAACTGTGAGGTGGTTGATGGGAATCAATATTTCCCACCTGAGACCTTGAATATGGACTATTTTAAGCCGAGCACTAAGACTACAACCTGTGGTTGGAAAGGGGTGGCGAACTATTACACCCTTGACGTGGATGGCCAACAAAACAAAGATGCTGCTTGGTACTACGCAGACCCTAAGGAAGCGGCTAACAATATCAAAGGTTATGTTGCTTTCTGGCGCGGTGTCACTGTAGAGGTTTAATTCTGTGGGGGATGTTGTTATCAGCTTTGAAGCAGGCTGGCTGCTCCAAGGCTTATGGTGCTTATTGTCTTTATTGCTCGTAGAGATGGTGCGAGATACCTACCATGTGGTAGGCCATTTTTGGCAACCATTTATTCAACTCCATAATTGGCATCACAAGGTTTATCGTAAGGACTATTCTGTTGTGAGCGATGAGCTGTACCGTAAGGCTCAGCTTTATAACGATGTGCCTGAGGCGCTGGTGATGATGGCGGTGATGGCGTTGTTGGCGCTCTTCACTCCCATATGGGGATTTTGGTTAGGATTTTTCTATGGTGCTGTTTTTTTGATCGCAGCGCTGTTGAGATCGCAAGGGTTTCTTCGTAGCACGGACCTGACCCACAAGCCAGGTCCGTTCAATGCGCCACCTCAGGTATGGTTTGTTAACCGTGCGTATCACTGGCGGCATCACTTTGATGAAACTACTGCCTACTATTCAGGCTATTTCACCCTATCGGACAAGCTTATGGGTACGGCACTGTCTCTCAAGGGCAAAACTGTCGCTGTGACTGGGGCCTCTGGCACCCTGGGACGTGCCCTGATTAAACGTCTGGCTGCCCAGGGGGCAAAGCCCATTGCCATCAGCCGAGCGGCGGATGCTGTTATTGAAGGGGCTGTTAAGGTCATTCCCTGGCGTTCAGGCCATGAGAACGAACTTAAGGAGGCCTTAAGCCGAGTGAATATTCTGGTAATTAACCATGGGGTCAATGTGCACGGTGAGCGGTCGGCAGATGCGATCGCCAAGTCCCTTGACGTGAACGCGCTCTCTGCCTGGCGATTGATGGAGGTATTTTTAGAAACTGTGGACAATCGCTTAGGTCCTGCCACGAAAGAGCTGTGGATCAATACCTCTGAAGCTGAGGTAAATCCTGCTTTCAGCCCGCTATACGAAACATCAAAACGTCTGCTAGGAGATCTAATCACCCTGCGCCGTCAAGATTCACCCTGTGTGATTCGTAAACTTGTGCTGGGGCCATTTAAGAGCCAGTTAAACCCCGTGGGTGTGATGTCGGCTGACTGGGTTGCAGGCGCAATTGTTGCTTTAGCTAAGCGAGATATTCGGAACATTATCGTCACGATCAACCCGATTACCTATGTCATGTTTCCGATTAAGGAAATAATGCAGTCGCTCTACTTTAAGCTGTTCTCTAAGGGGGAGAATATTCGGTAATTGGAAGGGGTGGAGGTTAGATTCTGAGGTTATTGGTTATTGGTTATTGGCTACTGGTTGATGGCTATTGGTGACTCCGCAGACACAATGCCATGTCGACAGCTAACTAATAACCAATAACCAGTAACACTCCCCTACTCCTTTCCCTTCGTAACCTGTTTAAGCTTCTGTTTAAGCAATAACTTAAAAAACGGTAAATCATCTAGTAAATAGCGTTTCCACAAGCGTTTAGGCTCAGACATTAGTCGATATAGCCACTCAATGCCTAAACTGCTCCACAATTGCGGTGCTCTGGGTTTGTTGCCTGCTTCAAAATCTAAGGCGGCCCCGACCGCCATAAAGATTTTTACCTTGGGCATATGGCTACGATATTTTGCGATCCATAGTTCTTGTTTAGGCGCGCCCACCCCCACAGCTAAAACCGTAGCTTCTGAGGCGTTAATAATGTCAATGATTGACTGGCATTCAGCCTCATCTTTTTCAAAACCGAAAGAAGGTGAGTGGGCTGCAATCACCATGTCTCGTCCAAACCTGGCATTAATATTCACTTGGGCTTGTTTGGCAACACCTTTGGCACCTCCCAGGAAGAAAATTGTGATGCCTGGGTTGTTGCGGTGATAATCGCAAAACAAAGGGAGTAAGTCAGACCCTGATATCTTTTCCTTTAAGGGTTTGCCCAACAACTTAGATGCATACATCAAAATTTGACTATCGCATACCTTGTAATCTGCTTGGCGATAGGCTTCCTGAAATTCAGCATCGTCCTGGAGCTTCATCAGATGATCCACATTCGGTGTGAAAATCACGCCTCTTGTGAGCTCTGCTAAAAACTGACGCTGAGAGATATTATCAATTTCCACCCCTAAAATTTCGACCCGCTCGCGCAGTCGTGCACGCTGCCGCTCAAGCATTCCAGCCGCTGTGGAAGTTAAAACAGCGACGCGAAACAGACGCTTATAATCAGAGGGCGTAGGCCTCTGTAGAACCTGCTGACTCATGGGAACTTAGGGAAGTGCACTGACTAGAATGTTCCCCAGTCGCCGGTAAATGTCACCTGGCAGTTTCCTAGTTAAAATAATTGGATGTTTGATGCAAATTAGGCGTCACCGTCATTCATTAATGCCCGAGGTACCTGTTTAGGCGCATCGGTTGCTTGGGTAATAGGGAGATTGAAATTAGCCTGAAGGACCTTGTGACCCAGGGTATTATTCATATGAGGATTAGACGTTTGGCACTATGCAGCGTTTGCACGCTAAGTATTGACTTATGTAAAATCCTCAAGGGCTAGGTAATCTGACCCGCCACTGGAATGCTCATCCTAAGAGCATTTTACCCTGAGAACTATGGCCTCGGTAAACACCCAAGAGAGCGTGACAATGCCCAGCGTAACCGATACAGCTTTTTACGATACCACTATTGCCTTCCGTCGTTTTGATGAGTGGCTACTTGGTAATTTTGGCGAAAAGATGACAGTGGGTGAGCGACTTCAGGTGGCCGCATCATTGACAATGTCCGCTCAAATCAGTGCTTTGACAGAAAGTGTGTCAGAGATGGATTTATCAAAAATTGAAAAATCCCTCAAAGAAATTGGAGTAAATATAAAACCCTAATAATTTTGCTATCTATTAATACGATTAAACTGGGCCACATTGATAGACAAAATTAATTTTTAAATGTCATTTGTTTAGGCATTTTTCTTTATTTTGTTACCTTTAATACGAAATGCTGGTCGATGCCCGTTCAGCAAAAAGGCCCCGGCATATTCCAGGGCCTTATTTAAGGCTATCGACGCTTGGAACTTAATAGCTTGGGCTATTACCGACGAACGGCTTTGAACGGTACATAGGCCTTTTCAGCGTGATAGAGATGGCAATGGTCAATGATGCTGCGCATAAATTTCCAGGTGAACTTTTCCTCACGAATATGCACCCGGTCTCCCCAAGCATCCTTCAAGCTTTGGTGAGCCATACGCAGGTTATAGGCTGGGATACCTGTAGAAATATGGTGGGGCACATGGACGCTGATATCGTGGCATAACAATTCGATCCATTTAGGGTAGTCGCAGTGAACCGTACCGGCCAATTGAGATTCCACTTCATTCCAGGTTTCCTCAGGATAAAACTGGATATCAGGCGCTGTATGGTGTACCAGCGTAAAGGTGCTCATCCAGAAGTGATAGCCTATCCAGGGCATCAACCAGAACTTGACCCAACCCCAAACACCTAAGGTGGCAATCATTGTGGGGAAAACAATAGCTGCAAATATAACAACGACCGCAATGGATACTTGAGCCTTACGCTTATCCCGCTCAGCAAAGTTATTTAGATTAAAGTGAATGCCGGCCCAGTGAATAATGGAAGCCAGCCACCAAAGACGTCCGCGCATTAGCCAGTAAGCCGTCTGCATGAACTTGCTCTCTGATGTATAGGTATCGATAGTCCAGGGATGCCAAGCGTTATCGACATCTTGCTTATTGGTATGGCGATGGTGATGGTCGTGGAGTAGTCGCCAGGGGTGGAAGGGATAGATTAGGGGAGCAAAGGAGATGTAACCAACGATGTCATTAACCCAACGACGTTTGGCAAAGGACCGATGACCGCAGTCATGCCCGATGACAAACCAACCCGTTAGAGCTGTACCTGCAAAGAACCAGGCAAAAGGGAGCAAAAACCAAGGTGATAGGGCGATCGCAATATACCCTAAAATCGTCATTACAACGCTTAGACCCACCTGTTGCCATGCCTTGCGAGAATTTTTCTTAAAGCACTCCTTCGGTATGGTGTTGATCACATCTCTCAGCGTTACATTAGCCAACGGCCCATCAGAAAGCCGATCGGTTGATAACCTATCAAGTGTTGCGGTCATAAAATTTTCCACGCTCTGAATTGACAATCGTCGTTGCAAACTACCGCCCAGGTGGTGCTGGGACGTTTTTGGTTAGCAGTCCTCAGCAGCCATTTACAACGCCACTAAAAAGCACACTACAACCGGAAACGGCTGCCATGCGCCGGACCAACCCCCCTGCAACGGGGAGGGCAGCTCTGCTTAATATTTGTTAGAGCTGCTTAACAAATTGTTTTGATTCTACTATGGCGTGGTTGCGTTCTCAGATGAATTGAAAGGTGTCAATGGAGTTCCTTTGAGCATTGAATATAAATGCCTCATTGTTTAATTCGGTATGCCACAAATCAATAAATATGTAGTAAGTAATGCCTATCTTGGTCATCCCTAACTTAGGGGGTGATTGCATCAGGTGACCACAGTCAAACCCCTAGGACTTGAAAAAAGCACAGATGACTTGGGTCGCAATATCATCGGCTACGGGCTGACCATCACGGCGGATATATTCATGGGTATGGCAGTTATACCGACCCATGGGACGACGGGTATCGTCTACCTGCACCACAGCTCGGTACTCCCAGTAATATTTAGCACTCCGGGTGATTTTTAGAACACAAACCTGGTGATTATCCACCGTTCGGCATAAGGGTGCTGCCTGGATAGCTGGAACTAGCAACAAGTTGAATAACAATACTAGGCCCAGTAATTCTCCTGCCAAACATAACTTTTTTAACATGGTTAACATTAGGTCAGCACAACTTACCGATGGCGGATTTAACGCACCAATGGATGTTTAGGACCATCATAGGAGACCTGCAACAACAAATCAGCATTAGTATGCTGACCTTGGTCAATGGAGAGCTGAGCTAACTCTGCGAGAACTGCCCGCCAACCATAGGAAAAAATCATCTGTTGCAGAGCATGGGTGAGGTTGTTATCCATAAAATTTAGAGATTTTCTTTAAAATCCTTTAAGACTTTTTGATGATAGGGCTCTCAAAATCACAAATGCATCCGTAGGGTTAAGGATACGTCCAGGTGCGATTTTATAAGTGAACATTCCTGTGTATTGCGGAGAATGGGCCATGGCTTACTTGATAGGATGAGTACTTTCACGTAAAGCAAAAGCGATGGTGTTAGCCAGACAATATTTGGGTTCTGTATTGATCGGTGGTTTAGTTGCGATCGCAGCCTGCGGTAAGTTCGCAATGCACTAACTTGATGCTACCTTGCTTTGTGGTGAGCTGAGCAAGGTTGAGTGACGACGAACGAATTTAATCCAGGCCAAGCTATCGGATATTACCGGGTTTCCACCCAGCGCCAAGAAGAGGAGGGTCATGGTCCCGAGCGATACCTTGAGCGGCTAGAATCCGTAGGGATTAATCCAGTCGATATATATTTTGATGCGGAATCTGGGGGCAAATACGAGCGGGAAGACCTACAAAAAGCGCTCGCTCGATTAAAGGAGCCCGATAAACGTTTCTTTGTAATTCCGTATCACTCTAGGCTCCATCGTGACATTGGGGTTTGGGCTCGGATTAGAGATGCCATCCTATTAAATGGATGCGAGCTAATCGAACTCGATAAGGGTCTATCCCCTCGCGATTTGGTTAGTGCTGCTGGCAACCTTCAGGCAAACTTAGACGCCACCTTCGCGCAGTACCAACGCGACCAAGCCAGGGAGCACAGCACTAAGGGACATGCATTTCGGCGCAGTCAAAACCGTATTGTCAATCCTCGGTTTGGGTACACCAAAGATGAAGGGCAAAAATTGATTGTCAACGAGGATTTGTTCCCTGGAGGCAATGGCAAAACTTACAGGGAAGTAGCCATTGAGGTGATCGATACTCTAATTGAGCTCGGAGGCTACCGGGCAACTTGCCGGGAGATGGCAAAACGATATGGTGAGCATCACCCTGATAGGAAAGGAGTAGCTAAAAACTTTCCTGCCAGTGCCAATGGACTGAAGCGGTGGATCAAGTGCCCAACATTGCGCGGCTATCTGGTTGATTTTCCAGGGCTTCCTAATGAATTAGTGCGGGAAGGCGAGCATGAAGCGCTCATGGACCCTGACCGGTGGCGAGCAGTTAAGGCCACCATTGAACACATATCGTCAGTCCCTAACCCGGTCAACGACGTACAGCATCAGCGCAGGCCACTGGCAGGGAAAATAATTTGCGGGCTATGCGGGGGCAAGCATAACGGGAGCAGCGTAATCACCAAAGGGCGACGGTACTCTTACTTGGTCTGCCGAGGGAATCTAGACTCAGCTATCAAAAGAACATGTGAGTATAAAAACTCAATCAAAGAAGCTGACTTTTATAAAGAAGTAATTAGACAGGTGTGCGATCACGCTATAAGCGTCGCACAGGAACTTTCCGAACCAAATACAGAGGAAGATCCCAAAATAATCAAACTGGGAAATGAAATCGAAAAACTTCAGTCAATGGAAGACCCGCTACTGAGTGAAGTGATACGGATCAAACAGAGTCAGTTGTCTCAACTTAGACAGGACGCTGAAGAAACTGTTACTAGAGAAGATGTCGAAATGTATGAAATAGTAGCGGCAGACCCTGAATTTTGGGAAGAACTAGAACCGCATGAATTACGGGTAATTCTTGACACCCTGGTCAAGCGGGCTGTTGTAAAGGCAAAGTCTTTGCCACTTTCACGGAGAGTGGAGGTGGAGTTTTATCGATAGCCCCGTATTTTTTTGCATAAAATTCTTTAGCTCGCCTTTGAAATATCTCTTTTGCTGAGGTCACCGCTCCACCCTCCTAGCTGCTGCCAACTCCCAACACCGCTCCAGATGCTCCACATGTCCATCCACACCCTGCTCTTCTTCTGATTCATCCCCCACAAACCACCACACCACGAAGCGCCAAGCCCTGACCAGTAGGGGTCTCAGGCGCGCATGCCATGGGAGAGCTTCCCACCAGGCTTCGAGCCGGGCCCTAAAATTTTCTATGTTTTGCTTCTCGATGGGGCTCATTACGCGGCCACCTCCAACAAACTCAACTGGTCAACTCGTCCGTGCTGCCTCACTCCGCCCATCTCCCACCAACCTTCATGGCGAACTGTGCGCTGCTCTGTGGTACCAGCTTTGGAAATATGAAATTCTCGGTTGTTCATAGTTTGCAGTGGGCCTAAATCGTGAAACCACTCAAACCCCATTGACCGCATAAAGTCAGTCGTCTCTTCATACTCAACCCATCGCTCAGGATAAACACTGGACTGACCATAAGAATCGTATTCAACAGTCACAAGCATGTGTCCCCAGTAGTTGGTAGCCACGACGCGATCGCAGCCCGCATCAATAGCGGCTTTGACTGCTCCCATAAACAGTTCGAGTACGGCCGCATCATTAGGATTGCCGCCGTGGATGGCGTAGGCCTTTGACATTCCACCCTTGATCCGTGGGCCATTACCTGGGGCGTAGTATGGCGGATCAATAAAGGCTATCGTTTTGCCGGTGAGTGACTGCTGAAAACACTCTGACCAATCTTTATGGATAATCACGCTGCGTCCAGGCGGGCACCAGGGCAGTTGATAGCCCCAATTCTCTAAAGATTGCTTCCAGTCTGAGCGGAGAGAAATGTTTAATTTTCCCTGACTGTTGCTTCGTACATTGCCGCCGAAACACAGCTTATGAAGCAATATTTTAGACGCTGCGTAATCATAGCTATCAAACGATTGCCCATCAGAGTCATGGCCAGCTGTTGGGTTGTCATGAATGAAGCAGAGCCGATAAAACAGTCTACCTGCTAAGACTTCGGCATTACATTTATGCCAGATGGTTTTAAATTCACTTACCCAGGAGTCAATGCATTCCTCCAGCCAAGCGTTATCAGTGTTGTAAGTAAATTGCTCCCACACCGCCCGCACTGCTGGATCAGCATCAGCGACAGTCAGAGTTTTCACATGCCCCTGCTGTAACGCTGGGATAGACCAACGACCACTGCCAGCAAACGGAACAACCGCTTGGTCATATGTGTGCCCATCCCAAACAGGATATTTTTTACGATTTGATTTTGCCCCTGGGTATCGGGGGATTAAAACTTGTTCCATCACGCCTCCACCCCCTCAATCTCAATTTGGCCGCCCAAATCCTGCTGTGCCTGCCCCAAGATCTGGGCTAGGTCTTTGGAGGGTTCGCTGGTGTCTACTCTTGCTACACTGTCGGCACTCGTAAAGCCTTTAGGGAAGCGTTTTTTGAGCTTATCGATATTGGCTTCCTGAATGTCGCTCAGCTGTAGTCCAAGCTTTGTAGCAATAGCAGCGTGATACCAAGCCACATCACCTAGTTCTTTTGTCCATTCTTTGCGGGCATCAGGATAAATTTCGAGTTCACGACCCGGCTCTAGCCCGTAATTCAAAAGCAGCTGAGCGACTTCTGAAGACTCACCAAGCAGGCCAATGGCGTTCCAAAGTGTCATAGTGTCTCGATCAGACAAATATGAAGGCGCTGAAGCTTTGTCTTCGCAAATGGCTGTTAAGTCAACCTCTAAATCCCCAATATCATCCAAAAAATCTGCAACATCATATTGCTGATGCCGGTGCAATACATTCTTTTTAAGCTTTTCGGTGAATGCCCCCAGTCGAGCATGAAGAGCTAATGCAGTAGCCAACATGACGACCTCATCAACGCTTAGCGGCTGCTCAGGGCCATCGATCAGTGTTCGGGCTGCTAGGTTTTGATATTCGTTGCTGTTCATGACTTGGGGTCCTCTCCTAAATTCTTTTCCTCAACTCTGGCGGCCACATCTATCTGCGTCCGTCCTATTGCCAAAATCTGATTTAGACTCATTAGTGGAGTTTCTTCCGAGTCCTCATTCATCCCCGCCAACACCATCCGCGCCGCTTTTGCCCCGGTGCATTGCGTGGTGGCTGCCAACTGTAGCCAGGGAATGTATTGATGCTGAATTGCCAGTGCAAGCAACAGCATCCAATCTTTGACATCGAACGTAATCGCCCCGCCATTCTGAAGCTGGGATGCAATAAACTCCCAGTGGTAGCCAGAGCGGTCTGGTGACTGGATGTCGCATCGGGGAGACCAGATCTGAGCCTCCCATCCGGGGGCGTCTTCATCATTGTCGAAACGGATCACGTTCGGCTGCTCAATTGCCCACCGATCCAGAGCTTCACGTAGGCGTCGTACAGTGAGTGTAGGTTGTGGTGTGGTGGTGTTATCAGGCATTTTCAATCACCCCCATCACTGCTTCAACCGCATCATTGTGAGCTTTGCCATACTTGGCCTCACGCTCTGGCGTGTGAATAATTTCCTTAGTTTCAGATGAGGCTTCTTTTAGCCCAGGAATAGCCCCCTGCACAGGTAGCGCATCCAGATAGCGCTGAACTTCTTTCTTGAGCGCACCTAGAGCAGAGTCCTCCTGCTGGGTTAACTCGTCGTATTTGATGTATGGAGTATTGGAGATCGCGACCTTCACCCCATCGGCGTAATCGTGCTGTAGCTGGGCTGTGATAACAATGCCTTCAGGCTTAAAAATTACACCCGACACCCGGGCAAACGTACCTAACATGTCTAGCCATTTATCCCCCAGGTCGTTTACCTCATGGACCAATGACATCAAAGCATTCATGGCATTTTTAAGCTCTTCGCTGGCCTTCTTAGTGCCCTCGCATTTGCCATCTTTGAAGTCGGCACCATTATCGAAAATGTCGCCAACAATGGTCGGATAATCATCGCCATTGATTTTTATCGATTTGATGGATGGTTTCATAATTCTCCTTTCAGAAACTTTAGTTGGGGTTCTAGTGGTCGGTGTAATCAGAACTCATCCCTTCTTCTCTAAACTCACTTGCACCCACCCTCGAAAGTAATCAGACTCATCTCGAATCGCGCCAAGAACCTCCATCGCTTTGGCAGTATTTAGCGGTCCATCATCGATGTGCATTACGTTCAACCGCTGTCGGCCCAGGTAAGTCAGCCCCAGGGATTTTGCTTGCTGGCGAGCCGCCTGTGACTCGCATTGATAGAAAATTATTTTCATTGGTTAGTCCTCAGTAATTCTCTAAAATCGTTTTCTCTCTCCACGCGACCCGTAGGAAATGTCCTTGGTAGACCCCACCCCTGTCGCTCCTCTGGGGACATATCCTCGCCAGTGTCGTGAACGATCATCGACTTATCCCACTCAGGCACTTCCACCCCAATCTCCCGCTCAAACCACGCCGCAACTAACCGCCGATGGCAGGGCTGTTTGTCTAGCGTTTTGGCACTCTCGAAACAGAGCAACACGGGCTCATCTGCGCCAATCTCAGCGGAGATCTGGCACAGGTAGGCATATGTCTCATCTGCTTTCAAAAGGCTTAGCTGTTGCTCATAACGAGCCACGTAGCCGTCCCAGTCGATACGCCCCTCTTTGTAATCCTTCAGTAGTCCTGCATCTGGGAACAACGGCGGAAATTCAGGCCCGGTGAATCCTTGCCTGGTGGCTGGGTATCGGCTGATCGAGATGCCTTGCAGGTTGTGGTGTGCGTTGTTGGCAAAATTACTTGTTTTCATCACTCATCGTCCTCGCTATGTCACGTCTGGTTCGGGGGTGGGGTTAGGCGGCAATATGCTCATAGCGTCACCTCACAACGATTAGAAACAACTTCCCAGGGGATAACGACGCTCGAACCAACCCCAAGCCCCTGAAAATAGACGCTCGCCAAACGGCGTAGATAATCCAATCCCGCAAGCGCATCAGGCTGACTGACTGCATTTCTCTCTAGGACAGATGTCGCTGTCGCTATATGACCGTCATCCAGCTCGTACCACTCACCAAGACAATGCTGCTCTGCAAACATTCCATGCAAATAGCCCTCTAGTCTTTCGCAATCATCAGATTTCTGGGTCGCCAAGACCTTCAAAGGGTGACTATTTCCCGTCTGCAGCTCTTTGAGTCTCTTATTGACACTGCGGCTGTTGCCAATCTTTACGGCTCTGCCATCAGCGATTAGGTAAACCTCGCCTGACTTACCCAAAGGCGGCGGCTTTGGTGTTTGGGTGGCATCCAGAGCCTGCCAGTGCCACTCAGGGCCAAGTGCGCCAACGGGGAACCGCTGATTGCACTTAGGGCAAATATCGAGATGAGTTTCGGGGTTAAGCTGATCGCAAAACAAATCCTGCTGATATTGGCCAACGCCCCACCGAAAAAACTCCGATTCAATCTGTTTTTGGCATAAGTTGCACTCCATTTACTTTTTGCCTCCGAATAGCTGTTTGTGCATTTCATCCATCTTTTTTCTGTACTCAGGGTCCGATTCGTATTTGAGATGTGCCTGATATTCATCCTGTCCTGCTTCAAAAGCCTCTTCTAGAGCAGCAACAAGCAAATCTGAAACATCCGTATTTAGAGGTTTCAGAAGGTCAATAACTTCTTTTATTGCGACAGGATCAAGTCCAGAAATTGACTGAGCAATTGAAATGCAGTCATAAGACTGATGTTGGTAGGCGTAGCTAAGCTCTCCACTCAAGAAACCCGCATGCTCCATCGTGTTGCTTGACGCGATCGCTCTAGCTAATTTGCGAACATTGTCGCCATCACTTAGGTCGAAGAGCGGGTTACTGGCTTCCTCAACGGTGGGCCGTACTTCATCAGGGTGCCATCCAGCGCATCCTGGGGGTTGAACTAAGTCTTGTGGCATAACACTAAATCCTTTCTAATTTCTCTTGCTTCAACGACTCGACAATCGCTCTAAGTTCATCCGCCATTGCTTGATTGCCCCAAGTCTTGCTAGCTACTGAAAAGCAAAGCCCGTCTAACTCTTTGGGGTTACCCACCAAGCAGCTGACTAAAGGGTCGTAAACATAGCCAGGGCAAACCTCATAGGTGACCCAAACGTTGCTTCCTTCGCGGATTACGTCCCAGTACTGTAAATTCATCATCTTGCGATACTCTCCTTCAGCTTTCGCAATTGCTGTTTCTCGTCCCCCGTCAGTTGCCCCCACACCTGCTGTTTTTGTTCTTGAGTGAGGCATCCTAGTAGCTCAAGGTCTTGGGCGGACTGCTGAGCCCCCTGGACATCACTCAGGCAACACTCGCGGACAATCAGCAGGCACGTATCTAGCGCGGTCCTGTCGAGTGGTCCGATAATGTCGCCTTGAGGGGTGAGGTCGGCAACATTCCATACTTCGCCGGATACAGTCTTGATTTTTTCGACTTCGCCCGTGGTTTTGTTGGTACCAAGCTTGGCGATGCGATCGATTACGCCAAGGCGATAGTTGAGGATGGGGGTGCCTTTTGTTAATTCCATTCGTAAATACTCTCCTCAACCTCTGCTGTTGTAGACGCTTTATCCGATGGATACGTGCGGTGCTTATCCTCTGGCTCAAACCCTGTAAATCTTTGGTATGCTCCCTCGAAAAACGTATCGAAAACACCGCACGGTCCATGGCGATTTTTGGCGCAGATGATTTTGCCAATATTGTCAGGGCCATTTTCTGGTTTCCCCTTATTAGGGCGATGGACAAACAAGATCGCATCAGCCACCTGTTCAATCTCGCCAGATTCTCTGATGTCCTCCAAAATTGGCTCTTTGTCTGCTCTGTTTGCCGAACCTCTATTAAGCTGCGTTAATACCAAAAAAGGAGCGTCAATTTCCTTAGCAATGTTTTGCAACGCTCTAGCAATTTTTGAAACCTCTTGAACCCGGTTTTTTTCGCCAGGGAAGGTCATCAAATTGATGTAATCAACTACCACTAAGGCAATATCTGACTGAGTTTGAGCCTTAACAGATGCGCAAGTTCGGGAAACAAACCTGGGGGTAACACCACTGCACTCAGACAAGAAAATAGGTAATTCTTCAAAGTGCGCCATACAGTCGAGGATTAAGTCAAACTCCTTCTCGCTGCATCGGCCCGATTTAATTCGAGCGCAGTCAATACCCAGCTCACTAGCCACCCATCGGTCTTTCCACTGGTTAGTTGTCATTTCGAGATTGAAGACCACGACTGGCTGCCGTGTAGATTTAGCGACATGCCGAGTAATGCCCTGAGCCAATGTCGTTTTTCCTTGAGAAGTTTTACCCCCGATAAAAGTAAGGGTCTTTTTCCCTAGCCCCCCCAGCAACCGATCAAGATTTGCCAATCCTGTGCCAACACCTGGCGGGATCTCTCCATTCCGCAACATGCTTAGCCGCTGAATGTAGGTCATGCCATCCGAAGTAGCTTCAGCACCCCTGACGACATCTAAACCAGAATCTGGGATTAACTCTTCAAGCAGTCCTTCTAGCTGGTCATCCTTGACCTTGAACTTCCTCAGTAGTCGTTCACGGATGACAAATCGCTCAGTAAATCGCTTTTCGCTAGCGTAGGCAAAGACCAACTCTTTCAGGGCTTCGGCATCCTCCTGAACACCTTCTAGGCAATCACCGCTAGGGGTTAGTTGCTTGAGGATACCTTGGAGTAATTTGCTGGCTGAGAATCCATCCTTATGGTTAGCCCTGCACCACTCCGCCATTGAAATCGCGGCTTGCTCTGGGCTGTAAACTTTCTCTGCCACCAGCAGTGCCAGCTCTTCGGCTTTAGCCTGAACCTCTGCTGTATTAAGCGCAATCTCTTTGTCAACTTTGGTAGCTTTGGCGTGCTGTAGCTTAATGGGCTCAAGCTTGGGTAGGTCTCCTAGCGGCGCGATCGCCTGACGAATATCCCGCTCTTTGCACTGCTGCCCCCAGCATTGGTAAGCCCCAGTTTTGCTAATCGTGAAGTTGTCGTCACCGCAAACTGGGCAGTGATAGTAACCTTTTTTGTCACGGCCTTCTGCTGGCTTTAGCTTGTCAACATGGTCAAGGATGTTGAATGGCGGGAGAGCGCTAGTCATGCTGCCACCCCTTCAGCCTGTCTTGCTGCGTTCTCTCGCTCCCACTTGACTCTGCCGTAGACCGATAGAGCCTCAGCTTCCTCGTCTGAGCGATGCCACTGGTTGATAGCCATGATCCGCTGGGCTTCTTCGTCCGAGATAATCTCTCGGGTTAACCATGGGTTTGTCATCTCCTGAGCCTCTGGCGGGACAAAGTCGGACTCTTCCGGCTGCTGTGGCTGTTTGGCTTCCTGGTACAGCTCTAGCCATTGAGGAACCCCAGCAGACCCGCCAGAAAGAAACCTGAGCGCATGCTGAACACCGACCCCTTGTGCGTCTGTTGCGACCTTCAGGTAAAGCCCGCAGGCTTTCTTGAATTCTGTCCAGCCGATGCCGTTAAAGTCTGAGTACTCCAGAAGCAGCCACTCTCTAGCGGCTGCAATTTTGCTGCCAGGATTTGAGCCACTAATCGAGCAAACGTGCTTCTTGTACCACTTCCAGAAAGCCTCAAAAGCTGCATTGTCGATGTGGGGGTAGGGGTCATTTTCAGGCTCCGTTTTTTTTGGTTCGCTCTCCTGTTCGGTCGTGTTGCCGCTAGGTAACGCAGAATTGTGGCCTGCGTTGATCTCTTTCTCTTGTTCTGTATCTGTATCTGTATCTGTATCTGTATCTGTATCTGTATCTGGGGGCGTTACTGTAACGTTACATGGCTGTGACTGTTCTGTTTCAGTAACTTTAGCTGATTGTTTCTGTAACTTTTTCGCGGCTTTTTTGGCTGCTTTTTCAGCCTGTTTTTCGCGGTGTTTTGCAACCCGATCTGCACTAGAATCTGATGAAAATTGACGCTTATCCCAGTTGAGAATTTTGTAGCCACCCTCAACATGCTCAAGCATTCCTTTAGACCTGAACTTATCAATGGCATGCTTCCAGCTTTCTACGCTAATACGAAGCTTCCAGCAAATCTCCTCATCTGTCAGATCAATGTAACCGCGCCGCTTTTCATTATCGCTAGCAAGGCACAATGCTTTTACCCAGAGCAGTTGATCGGAGTCTGACATCATGGCGATTTTGGGATCGTCCATGAATTCGTGGTAAAACCTAAACCACTTCATCTCACACCTCCTTCAGAGCTTTATAAGCTCGCCCCATGATTCCAGGCTCAAGCCCCAAGCGAGTCTCGTAAAGCTGATAGGCATCTTGCCGAACGAGAGCACTTATCGGATCGCTCTCGCCAAAGGATTGGTAAATCTTATCAACGGCCCTATGAATAGCTGTCGGCCCAATTTCAGCCGCACAATCCCCCCGCACCTCCAGGGGCACGGTCTGTTCTGTTCGTCTCATTTCCAGGAATTACTTACTAAACAACAATGAAAGTAGATGCACGGAATAACGCTTCTGCGGCTACGGGCTAGCCCTTTCTCTAAGCCCCCGCCACAACTTCCGCAACGCCAGATAGACATAGGCCTTGGCCAAGCCTTTCAGCTGTCCTGCACGCCACTGAGGCAACGTCTGGTAATCAAATCTATGTTGCCATCTCTGGGTGTAAGTAACGCCCTCAATGGCCACAGGCAAGGCTTCGGAAACTTGAGCCCAGTGCTGCTCGTACCACGAAACAGAGTTGTTGATATCCTCAGGGGTGATACTGATAGGCTTACCCTTGCCTTTGTCGGCAAAGATCAACTCGCGATCGCATTCGGTGGGTGGGTGAGTGTGCATTACAAAAACCTCTCGATTAGCAACCCAAGGACAAACCCTAGGGCCAGCGAAACGGCCATGGCCCACAGGGTGGGGATAGGCAGGCGATCGCAGATAAGTGCGACGACCCCAACACCTGCGACAAAAGTAAGTAGCTTCATGCCGCCACCTCCTTCGACGTACTCAACACAACCACAGCCTTAGGCTCAGCCTTCTTCTGCCAGTCCAGGCAGATGGCCAGACTGGGCACCCGTTTCATGTTGTCGTCGATCAAGACCTTGGCCTGAACCAGAGCATCCAGGACAGAGCCTGCCACGTTATCCGCATCACCTTGGCGGTTGTGTTTGCCGCTGAGGCTGATCGTGATTTCTGCGTACTCTAAGGGCTGTCCCTGGTACTGATTGGAGATTGACGCGATCGCGCTCTTCTTCCAATTGTTGTACCGGTGTGGGTGGTAGGTGCCATTGGCTGTAGTACGAGCCCTGGCCTTGGGGACGATGGGGCCATCCAGGTTAAAGGTGTAGACGGTCATAGATCCACCCCCAACACACTTTTCACCATCTCAGCCGAATCAGCCCTGATGCTCCGTAGCTCCTGATAATCCAGAAGCAGGCCAGAGAATTCATCAGCAAAGAGCGCGATAGTACGGCTAAAGTCGTGCCAAGCCTCGGGATGGCCTTCAAAGTCTGGCCCAGCCATATATAGAGGCACCCGAAAGCGCCAGCACTCAGAACTGTCTTCTAGAGGAGACTTGTACGCGAGCACAGGCACCCGAGAATATCCCAAGGCCAGCTCAGAGGCCAACTGCCACGCCCCACGCTCACTTATCCCGTCGAAACCTAGAACCCAGGGCTCAACCCTCACATAGGCCATCTCCAAGGGGAGATTTCCATGCATTGGGCTTATGGGACCAGGCATCCAACTTAAGGGGCTGAGCTTCTCTCTCAATAGAGTAGAGAGTTCTTTAATCAACAATTCCTTATCAGGCATGGTCACACCCCCTCATCCCCAAACCCCGCAGTAGGGAAGCCCGCACCTTGGGGTTGTTCTGTTTGTCGTACACTTTCTTTGTTGCGGACGCTTTCATACGAGCCTCGTGTAACATAGATTTGAGTCAATAGAACACATTTAGTTTTATTGATGGGTCAGGCAGCTCTCTTTTGTTCTTGTTTTGACAGCACGTTCAAGCCAGCTTCCAGCAGTTGTTCGACGGTGAACCAAAGCTGTTTATCTTCGTTGTTTTCTGCATGAAAGCTCCTTACCTTGGAGCTGACTTTGCCAGACACGTAAAACTTGGAGCGTGAATCCGTGTCCATCCTCAGGGTTTTGCCTTCCATTCTGATGTATTGAACTCATCGTTGAGCCCAATATAGCAGTTGCTCTGCAATATTGCAATTGGAGGTTATTTATGTGTTTTCAAGTCAATCTAGGCGTCGAAGATCAAAATCGTCAAACACTTTGCATTTTAAGGTTTACGGCTAATAATGGGGGATGCAGAATAGTGGTTAATGCTGTGTATTCAGATAGGGGAAAGCAAACGCTTGGGGAAAATATAGAATCATTCATCAACGACCGCTCCGCTTGGCCGCCTAGTTTGCGGAATTTTTTTGAGGGGACTCCCCCGGCGGAGCGCAAGCGCGGACTAACTATTAGTATGCTGCTCAAGTGGATGGCTGAAGAGACTGGCTTAAATCAGCTCGCAGATCCCTACTACCATGATTCATTCGTTACCCTACTGGGGCGATACAAAACATGGGGGTACGACCCCAGCAAAAGCGCCGGGGATAATTTTATATTGTTGACGGCTATCGCCCAGTGCGGAATAGTTCGAGATGCAGAAGGGGGCTCAATAAAGCAACCCGGAAAGCTTATTGATATTCTGACTAGTTACAACGGGGACGCAAAGCGCTAAGCGCCTCTGAATCCCATTTAATATCTATTCCCTCAGCTTTTAGGTTTAACTCTGTGCCAGGTAAATCTAAAAGCTCTTTGATTTGAGCCCTGTTTTCAAGAAGAAGCCGCATCGCCTTAGGAAGGTTTTCATCTGGGATTGAAATAGTTATTCTGGCTGGCATGACTCAAGTAGCGATTAGCGTCGATTTCAGGGGATACACCGATTGTCATTGGTAGATAACGATACACTACATTTTTGTTGTACCGTGACTCGTGATCAAAGCTCTCCAAAGGTGTGATTTTAGTCTTGAAGTATAGCGTTAAAAACTGTTTTTCATAGACTCTTTTCAATAGGAGGCAACAGGTAGAGCCCCAAATTTTAATTCAAGGCATAATTTGGTCGCAAGGGACAACACCGACTAAGGTCTAATTGTGTTTTATTTCTTCATAAAGCCCTGCATAAATAGGGCTGATGCCTTGTAGGGTCATTGTATAGGAGTGCATTAAGCGCTTTATTTTATTGTTATTAGTATGGATAATAAATATACCGAAAAAAGCCTAAAACAACAGTTTTCGAGCTTTAACGAGGCTAAGGCTCATTTCAGTATCAAAGCTTCCAGCTGGAAAGCTTTGGCAGAAAAGCTTAACAGGCCGAAGCCTAGCCCTGAAGAACTCCTGCTAGAAAAGCAAGTAGCTGAGCTGAAAGGGCGATACTCAAGTTTCGACGAAGCTAAGGCTCAACTAGGGATTAAGGCTCGCAGCTGGGACGCGTTGATACAGAAGCTAAATAAACCTAGCCCTGAGCAGGAAATCGCTATGCTCAAAGGGCAGGTAGAGGCATTGAAGGCAGAGGTCAAGCGCCTGCGTGAGGCTGGAGAGAACGCCTTTGATGAGGTAGGTTTTTGGTTGCTCGATCGCAACTTTGATCGAGCCAAGTTTGAGGATTTCGGAGTCAGCGAAAAGGCGACCGAGATGGAATCTGAAGCGAAAAAGATATATATAGAGCTTTCCCAGCGGTACCACCCAGATAATGGCGGATTAGATGAACAACAGGCCAATATCAACAAACTCAGGAAACAAATGTTAGCCGTCGTAAAACTTAACGGCGGCATGGGCCTCTGATCAGGGGGCATCATGGGAAAAATTAGACTCAACAGGGACAACGAGGTTGCCCTGAAGACAACGCTGTCCAAGCACCAGATTGCTAAGTTTAACGCCATGCATGAGAATCTTCTCATCAAAGATGGCGCTGCCTACGTGTCACTCAACGAACTCCATGGCGTACTACTGACCAGAAGCAGGGATGACGCAAGGGAGATCGTCAATCAGTACCGAAACACTATAAGGACCTTCCTGTTCGATGCTGACGACTTGGATCAGTACGGGCAGCCTGATGGCGCAGGTTATGTTTTGCCTGTAGGTCTATACATTTTGCTCGAACAGTTAGCCCAGGATAGGCCGAAAAGAGCCTTGGATTATCGCGCTAGCATTGCGTTGCTGGCTTACCTTGTCGCTGGGCACCCACAGCTGGTGATGGCTAGTCTGATCCAGGACAAGAATTTAGCTAGTGTTGAGAAAGCCGTAATGACTCGGCTAAAGAAGAAGCATTCACGCTGCCAGATATCTGGGTACAACTTTAGTCGCGGTGAGGAAAAGCACATCCACCACATCGAACCCAGGGCAACCGCACCTGCGCTTGCTGCGGATGAGCACAATCTTGTGGTCATTACTGGTGAAGTGCACGACGCCTACCACGAGTGGATCACTCAATCAAAGGTGGCCGTATCTAGAGCAACACTGAGAAACTTTTGCAGATCAAATAACTACAGCTTGGATTGGGACACTTGACGCTCATCCAATCAAAACCCTAGCCCTTTGGGTATAGGCGGATCACTGTGTCTCCCTAGACAGCAAGACAGCAAGTTGCAAGTAAATCTGATATTCGATTGCAAATTTGCAGGATAACTGCTATATTGGGCTCAAGATTGAGTTCAGAACTTAATAGCAGCTATGACACCCTCCACAGTCACCGCCCAGTCAATCGCCACAATCAAGTCTCAGTTGCAGCAAATGGTCAACACGCTACAGACCGCCAACACCTACCAGCAGGCGCTAAGCCTCTGGCAGCAAGAGAACGGGAATCTCACCGAGGACGAGATTAATCAGGTGATGGGCGCTTCTGGTCCTGTTGCCGCCGACCCGTTTGGGGGGCAATCCGAGAGCGTCCTTGACCCAACGCTAGACCCGTTCCAGTAATTGTCGGGGGCTCCTTCGGCCCCTATCGCTTCATTCGTAGTACAACAATTATTTCGTAAGAGTTATGAAAACCCCTTCAACCGTCTTCCGCATTGCCCCAGACACACTAGTTCAAAACCGTCAGACCGGCGCTGTTATGTCCGTTGTTTCCGAGCCTAAGACTTGGACCCGTCGGGGGCGGCAGTTCACGACAGTGAATTGCTTGTTTCATGGGTCGGAGCGGTACGGTTCCCTGCAAGTTTCGCAGGTCCTGAAATACTACAAGCCAACCGGGCTGCATCTTTAATCCTCAGGGGGCTTCGGCCCCGCTTTGTTCATTTCGTAGTACAGATTTTTAGAAATATGAAAGACTTTATTGTTCAGCATCCATTAACCGAGCGTTCTGTGTATGGCATTGGCGAGGACGGAAGCAAGACCCAGATAGGGACTATCACTTGCGTTACCCCTGAGGATTGGGTGATGTACTGGTCTGACGCCAGATGGAAGTTTGTTCCCTGTGTTGAGGGTATCCCTGCAAGTGATAGCGGAACCATGCAGGATTGCGAACAGTTTGTGTATGGCCTGTTTGGCGGGGTGGGATCTGAAGCCGCTTAGTTATTGAGTTTTAGTTTTTTGGAAACTTTAGAGATGGAATTTATTTACACGATTCAGCACCCTGACGGAGACGAGATTTGCCAGTCTCCAGGGATGACGCCTGATCAGGCTTACGATGCATTCGTTGCCCGGTTCTATGGCAATGGTTGCTGTGGGTACGACGTTGAGGTCGTCGCGCCTGACGGGACTGTTATTGAGTTTTAGAGTCTTGCCCCAGCCATTGGGGGCTTTCGGCTGGGGCTTTTCTGTTGTTTGTTTTTTTAGGGAGAAAGTAATGAAGATCACGAAGAATACGACATTTGGGCAGCTATACGTCACCTACGGGAATCAGGAAGTAAGAATCCCTAAAGGCAATGTAGACGCCTTTATAGAGGCATTGGGACTTGATGCGGATGAAGAGTCTTCGCTCAATGCTGATCTTGACGCTGGAGAAGAAGTTGATGTACCAAAGCCGTTCAATTTAGCGCAGTGGTACGAGGGTTAGAGCCCCTATTGAAAAACAGATAGGAGATTTCTGGATAATGCCTAATTTAATGCGTATCCCCCACCCCACAGCAGAGCTCGCCTTACCCCAGGTCACTCCCTGCGGCCCTTGCTGCAGCCTCGACGAAGATGGTATCTGGAGTGAATTGCTCCATGGGGTTCATCGGTCGGTACTGGATGAGGCCCCAACGGCTGACTATTGGGTGAGTGTTCACCGTTATGAGATCTGCCGAGAGACCGGCCATCGGTTTGTTGAGGCAGAACACATCATCCGGCTAACGGTAGGGGCTGCTGTCGGCCCACGTCGGCCCAAGATTGAGGATTGGGTGCAGGAGCATTTCCCAGACAGCGTCATCCATGACTGTCTGTTGTGGGGGGATTGGCCTGAGTTTCGGGATGAGTGTGAACAGCCGTTTTGAGGAGAATGGCGCAACCTGCCGAGTGGTTGCGGTGGCTTGGGGGCTGACGTTTAGTGTCCAGGGCGGTAGTCAGTGTGACGTTAGCCCATAACTAATTGGAGAACAGATTATGAGTTTTTTACCTGAAGATTACGAAGTTCCTAGCAGTGGCGGCGGCTCTTACTTTAAGCCTGTCACTGGCGACAACCGGCTTCGTATCTTGAGTGATGTGGTGATTGGGTGGCAGTACTGGAACATGGATAATAAGCCAGTGCGGATGCGAGAGAAGCCCGATCAAACGCCTTCTGATATCCGCTTAAACGATGATGGCAAGCCGGATAGAGTGAAGCATTTTTGGTGTGTGCTGGTGTGGGATTACGACGCTAGTCAGCTAAAAATCTGGGAGATCACCCAAGCTGGCATTCAGGGATCATTAGCAGAGTTTGCTAACGATGAAGACTGGGGTCACCCCAAGAACTACAACATCCTTCTCAAAAAGGAGGGAGAGAAAATCAACACCAAATACACAGTCATTCCTAAGCCTGCCAAGCCGCTGGACGAGCGCATCGTCAAGGAATGGCAGGAAGCCAAGGTGAATTTAGAGGCTGTCTTTGAAGATGGTGCGGCCCCTCTTGGTTATGACGGCATTATGCCCGATGGTGCAGCAGGTAGTTACAACGAATGTCGGGTGGTGCGTTTGCTAAACGATATGGCGCAACGTGCCAATAGCACCCCAGAACTATTGGATAAGGCTAAAGAGTGGGCCATGGCACCCAAGCAGTTCACAGCCATTAATGAGTGGGCCGGTGGTGATGGTGAGGTATACATCAATGCCATGTGCTCTGTTGCTGCTGCGGTGGGTGTTGGTGGGGGCGCTGTTGATCCTGACTTTATACCTTTTTAGCCCCATGAAAACTACCGAAACCCCCATCCAGCTATTCCATGTGACACCGGGCATGACACTCTCTCTTGATTTAGCCTATTGCCTAAATCCGTCCATGGCCAATATGGCGGCTCGTCATGTCCCAGTCACCTGTCAAGTTCGTTGCGTCCAGCAACTGCCTGGTGGAGGGTTTCGGGTGGAGTCCATGGGTTGCCATCTATACGACTTCCCCTGCAGCATGACAGTCACTCGTCTGATTTATGTCGCAGAAGCCATAGACGGATTCAGGATGGCTCCGGTGGGGGGTGGGGGAGAAATTTAAGCACGTAAGTATTGAGTAGAGAGTTATGACACTCAAAAAACTTTTCTCAAAAGAAGCCATCGAAAAGATGCAAATGGAGCGTGGGTACTGCTATCTCTGGCCCCGGCATTACGCCACTATCAGCGCCAAGCGTACATGCTGTAGCACGGGCGTTGAGTCCGACGAACAGGTTCCGTACATTATTGAGCGAGCCCCAGGTTCTGAAGACTTGGTGTTTCGTTTACTCAAAGGCTCTACTGGGTGGGAAGCTTTTTATGCCAAAGATCTTTTGGCTCGCTCTTGCGCCGATTGGTGGGCGGCTTGTTTCGGGACGCCGGGAAGGTGGGACCGACTAATGATCAACGGGGCTGAAGTTTTGGAGATTTTGCGGGGGTGTGGGCATGAATGCAATTGAGCAATGGTATCTTTTGCGGCTTGAATCTTTAGCCCTCGCCGCCCGCATCTCTGCGCTGTCTGGTGAAGCGATCGCTGAGGCCATGGAGCGAGTGGCTGGGGAGGAGGCAAAGACCTTCCCTATTGGCCCATCTGGTCACAAAATTCAGATTCGGTTTACCAACAAAAAGATTAAGCACACCGACGATCAGCTGCTAGACAACCTCTATGAAGAGATCGAGCTAGAGAAGGCAGCGGCAGTCCAGGCTAACGCTACCGCCATCTCTCAGATCGAGCGAGATCTGGAGGCACTAACCAAGCGGCTAGAACAAATGAGACTCACGGATAGGGGACGAGCACTGCAGCGACAGTACGACGAACGATTAGAGCAGTTAGCAGAGAAGGTGCCCGTGTTGGCGCTCAAGGGGGTGTAGCTATGGCTAAGTTAGATTTGCTCGGAATTGTTGATGTGGAAACCACAGGACTCAACCCCACCACCGACGAGGTGATCGAACTGGGCTGCATCCTGTTCAGTTTGTCTCACAACACGGTATTGCAGCAGATTTCTACCCTGGTGCCCGTGAGCGTGGATGTTAGCCCCACAGAGCATCTGAATGGGATTAGTGCGGGGGCGGCTAATAGCTTTCATCACCAGTGTCTTGAGGAGTCGCTTGATTTAGTCGAGTCTCATTTGGCTTGGGCGGATGCGATAGTTGCCCATAATGCTGCTTTTGACAAAGCCTTTGTCGAGAAGAAAATTGGGGTTGAGTACGAAGCCTGGATCGACACCCGTGCCATCACCTGGCCCCGCGCCACCCGACAAGGTTGCAATTTGGTGGAGTTGGCGTTGTGTTATGGGATCCCTGTGTGGGCAAACCACCGAGCCCTAACCGACTGCCAGCTGATCGCCCACATTCTCCAGCGGGAACCTGAAGCAGGGCGACTGTTGGCTAAAGAGTTAGAACCCAAGGTATGGGCAACGTGGCGGTCTGTGCCCAGCGACAAAGAAGGTCAGGCCAAGGCCAAGGCTGCGGGGTTTTGCTTCGATAAATCTCTGGGCTCCATGCCCAGTCTTACTGCATTAGCTCAGTTGGATAGAGCAATCGCTTCCTAAGTGATCGGTCCCTGGTTCGAGTCCAGGATGCAGCCTGGGTCGCTCTCCCGGCCCTTGGTTTAGATGAAAGGAGAAATAAATAATATGGCTAGTTACAAGGTTGGTGTTGCAGGTTATTGCGCGCAAGAATTTGATCATGAAGATGCGCGCAATCAGCTAAGACAATTTATTAAAAATCACCCTGAACACGACTTAACCATAGTCAGTGGCTTAAGTGATATGGGCGTTCTTGGTATCGCGTATCGATTAGCTGATGAGCACGGAATGTGGACCGTTGGCATTGCGGCTGGCAAAGCAAAGGGTGCAGACAATCTTTACCCGTGCGACGAGGTTTATTTTGTCGGCAAAAACTGGGGTGATGAATCTCTGTTTTTCCTCGGCAAAATTGACGAATTAGTCGCGTATGAGGGTGGCGAGCAGACCAAGCGTGAAGTTGCATTGGCAAAAGAATTAGGTATTAAAGTTACTGAGCTTAGTTATGGCAAATAACCCCATCCCACCATGGCGACCAGCTACGAGGGAGAAAATCAACCCAAGTTTGCTGACGGCAGCCAGACCCACACTACCCCGATTGCCTGACCCGCCGATTTATATCCATCCAGACAGGGTGAAGGTGCTGTAGAAATGGCTAGACCGATAACAATGGGTGACATGAAGCGTGCGATCGCTCTGCGTATGGCCGCTTCGATCAACGACCCAGACAGAACCAACACTTACGCCAGTGCTGTTGAGGCCTATGGCGCTTTCACAGGGGCATCCACGACCAGTTTGCAGGAAAGAGATCGGGTAGTGCGCCAGGCGATGGCCGACCACCCAGACTTTTTCCCCGAGTTTTAAGGCTTTCAGAATCATAGAGGCTGATCTCCCGACCACAACAGGAGACGGTCATGGACGACTTCACGACGATTACTTACGCATTGGCTTTTGGTGATTGCAGCTTAGAGGAGGCGATCGCAGTAGCCAAGCAACGGAACCAACGACGACAGCAGTTGCTGCAACGAAATGAACCTAATCACGCGCTACCAATCACCCAACAGGTAAAAACCGATGAAAAATAAACCACAACCAATCAGCACACCAACTTCTGGAGTGGTCCCTACTCCTATCACGGCTCATCAATCTGCCGATTTACTGAGCCTTAAGGCACAGGTGTTTAGTCCTCGGCTGCCAGACTTTGAGCCATTCAAGAGCAATGACAGGGTGGTGGTGCGATGAAATACGAACCACAGGCAACAACAACTGTATTTAGTCGGGAAGGGCTAGTTGCTGCCATCCAGGAGCGCATCTCAGAGGCAACATTGTTTGATACGTTCCAAGAGCCTGACAGTTGCTCCTCCTACTGGGAGTACTTTGGTCAGCTTGGGCTGCACGTTGGATTAACCCCATCTCAGATTAATCATATTTGGGCAGACGGGAATGATCCAATGGACCTCAGGGGCAAAGCGAAGGAAAAGTACAACGCATATAAAAGACAATGAGGACTTACATATTTAGGATCAACGGCGCGACCGTTCGATATACGCACGAGACTCTTGGTCAAGCTTTCAGAGAGGCCAGGGCGGACAACCCAGGTGCAGTTGTTGAAAAACCGAGAGGCACCCCATAATCGTCGCCACCCACCCACACCACACCAGCGCTGCTCCCTTGAGGAATGGCGCTATTTTTTTGGGCACCCTACAACCAACCACCTCTGTCGCCCATGACTCCCGAAGGCCTCACCGCATCCGAATATCGCGCCATCGTGTCTGACGCCAAGGCCGATGCCTTGCTCGACTGCGGGGCGCATTGTGTGGGCGGGGGTGATCCGCTGGGGCTGCTGGTTGGGGTTATTGCGCTGGCTTGGGTCGTGGTGTGGGTGCGGGGTTGATTATGGCGGTCATCCCTTGCGTTGGTCCTTCACATACTTCCAAACCTTATCAATTGTAGTCATCCAATCACACTGCCAATGCCGATGGGCCGTTTCTGGGTCTTCGAAATCTTCCTCGAAACAGCACAGATCCATTCCCTCATAGGTGGGCCTGCTGGTTTCAGTCTCCCACTCATCAAACTCCACATGCAGCTGAGCTCCACATTCAGGGCAGACAGCGACAGACTGGGGGATGTCGAAGCCGGTGTGCAAGTCTCGGCTTGTGATTTCGTATTTGCTCATGATCCTCTCTCCTGAATTTCATGCAATTTGCACAAGGGCATGAGAAACGCCCTTGAGTCCTTGTTATGACTGATTTCTGAGTTACCCAGCAGCGAGACTCGGCTACCCATTGTTTGATCAGTGCAAGCTTGAGTTGGTCGGTCGTGTTGATCTGCTCTACACCCATGGACTCCTTTCCCTGCTGGATAAACTTCACTTATTTAAATCCAAAGAAACACCAAATTCATTGAACGCGCGATCGCACCCAGTAACCACAAACTCATCGCCCACCCACAACACATCTATCCAGTGGTGAGGATTGGAAAACAATAACTGGAAAGCATCCATGTTGCCATCAGGGTCTTGTTCCAGGAGAAAGAAATCAGTCACTGTGGTTTCTTCAATCTCCCAACCCAGCTTGTCTAGCCGTGATCTTAACTCTATCTCGGCAATGCCTCTTAATGGCAATTCTAACTGGGTAATCATGGTCCCCTGTCCTCAACGACAAACATTAGCCTTATACTTATGCTCTAACCAACTGCGAAGCATCCTTTTTAAGTCTCCGGCGAAGACTCCGACAACTCAGAAGCTCATAGCCAGTGCTGTAGATATTGCAGCCTAAGCTCACAACCTTAGAGCGGCCCGTACTACGGACAACCTTAAGCACCCTAGTCAATCCCAATCCATTCTTGGTAACCAGGAAATCTTGACCGGATTCTCTTAGCTCAAATAGTAGTGCAGGATCATCCAGTTCAGTAGCCACTCTCTTCTTCTCAATGATGTCGAGGTTGCGATCGCATCTCCATCTATTATCGAGTCGTCGTTTGATGGTGGCTTGACTCCAATCGGTTGCTTTGGCTAAACCAGCATGGGAGCAGCCAGGAATGCTAAATGGGCTCGACACGATGACATGACTCTTTTCCCGTGGCATTGTCTCACAGGTCGCCATTCGTTCCGGGTCTAATACCAATTGCTTCCGTCTGCCCTTTGCTGCTCGCTTAGCCGCCCAGTAGGCTTGTCGTTGTCTATATTGCGCCTCCAACGCCGTGCATAATGCTTTGGCTTCACTCCGGCCTAGATGCTCAATCCCGACCTCAGCGATCGCGCCTATGTCTTCTAGCCCCAGAGTTTTTCTCACTGCCTTGGTACTAGCTAGGTAGATAGTCCGGCTGCCATCCTCGTGAGCAATAACTGGGTTTCTAAACCAACCGCCTGCTAAACCCTGACTCACCCACCGCTGGATTGTCCGTACAGAGACGCCCATTACTTGAGCTAACTCTGCATAGAAGACTCTCACCCACCCCCTACCCTGGGCATCCATAGCTCTAAGGACATGCCACAGTCGGGCACACTCCTGGCCACAGTCCAAGATGCGGGTGAAAACACGGACGACAATTTTGGTGGTAGCAGGGGTGGTCATGAGTTAGCTTTGCGCGTAAGCGTATGCTTTGAAGAAACTTTCAATAGCGGTCTTGGGCGCTTTCTCTATCTCGTCAATATGTTTAAGTGCTTTCTCTTTTAGAAATGCGTCGACTCGATCAAGAGCTTTGCTGACATTATCTTCAGTCGGGTGCAAGCCCCATTCCTTAAAGTTGGAGATCGCTGCACCAAGATAGTTGCCTGCAATATCAATGTCTCGCATGTTTTCTATCCCGACCGAAGGATATTTAATGCAAGCCTCTAGCATGCAAATGCTTAATAAGTCTTGATGCAGATCAATTGATTGATCCAACGCGGCATCAACATGCCTTTGAAACCGACCCCCTTCGCTGCCTTCAACGCAAATCTGACAGAAACAAGAGACCATAAGATCAGGCGGATTTCCATAGTTAGGATCAGTCGCCTTTCTCCGCTTAGCTTCACCCATATTCAATTTGCTCCTTAAAACAACAAAACTCCGCTCAGCCCATTGGCCAAACAGAGTGCAATCTTCTATTTCATTTGGTAGAATTGTGAGGACACAGCTTGAATTTCCTATGTGTCATTTAGTCATTCGCATTAGTGGTGTCTTGCGTCTGACTTCCCAAATTATAGCAAAACAAACAGCCGCCGGTGCTTTATGCCCTGGCGGTTTTGCTATATGCTGCAAGAATCTCTCAAAACCCTTGATTTTAAAAGGTTCTTTAAAGTAGACGGTGCATTCTCATTTAAAGATTGCGACCCCCCACGCGATCGCACACCCAGAGTTTTCTCGCTCAACCCCTTTAAAACCAGTCTTTTCAGGAGATTCTTGCAGGGTGGCCGGAAGCCTGGCGTGATCGCGGGTTGGGGGTGTTAGGATGGCGGCAAGAATTTAGCTTGACTGAAGTAATGAAGACCTCAACGCATTGGCAGATAGACTGCCTCAAAATTGACAGAGCCCAACGCTCTCTTTTATTCAGTGCGGTTCTCTCTGTACCAACTCGCAGGCAGTGTACAAATGAACAGCACTTAATCAATGATTGGTCCCCCAAGACTAAAAATATAGTGGTGGGATTGTGGCGGTTCCGAAAGCACTGCAAAACAGTGGTCAAGGATCTTCAGTCTCAGCCTGGGGACTTTGACTTGAGCCCAAGCAGTTTTACTAGGGGTATTCATTGGCCTTTTGTATTTCGCTGATGACCAAAATCCGCCTCCCCGACGCACCAGGCCCACGCAGTAACTCTAAGCCCCGACCCCGTTACGGGATCGTGATGGAGCCGCCGTGGGTCAGAGAGGTTCATGGTTTATGAACCTCTCTTCCTTGCCCCACCTCGCCTCGCCTTGATTGGCCACGCCAAACCAAGCCTAGCCCCACCGGGCCAGAACCTGTCAAGCCGGAAACACTAAGCTCATCAGACAGAAGTCGTGTTAACTCTCCTGTGACAAGGGCTTTAAACCCTTGTTTCGCAAAATTTGGTTTACCTTATTGAATAGTTTCAACAACAAATCGGCCATACTTTGGCCGCCAGTCACAAAGTCCAACCTGTTCGCCACAATCCTCAATAGCACGGATAACGGCAGGCTTATTCAGCATAGAGTCGTTATAAACCAATTTGATTGTCGCAGTCCAATCCTCAAAGAAACTTCGCGTTCTCATGACACGGGCTCTTTGGACGCGAACCGCAGCACAATGACGGTTTTGATCTCTTTTGAATAACTCGTCTATAGGTAAATCATCACCATCAAAATTGAGCAAAGCATGGCCATCAACAAACAATCCTGCTTGGGCTTGTTTACCTAGTTTGGATTTCCTAGCGCCAGCCACAAACGCTGCCTCTAAAACAAAGTCAGGAATAATAATTTTCTCTTTCTTATTAGTGTAAAGGCTCGCATACCACTCGATTTTTGCCATCTCCTCAAAATCGGCGTCCGTCTTGGCGCGTTTGCTCGATACCGCCTTCAGAGCTTTTGAATAACGATTCAGCGGATCGGCTGTTTGACCGCTGTGCATTAGTAGGGGTGCTTGCCCTGTTAATCGGATTTGAAACTTTTGTAATGTCATCCTTACCTCGTTTGATTTCAACTATTTCTGTACTTTCTACTTCTTCCAAAAACGCCCCTGGGTCCATTCGCACTTGATTGTTTTGCCCTAGTCGTTTCCGTTGTCGTTTTTGGCATTGATCGGCTATCGGGTGGCAATCCGTGCAAAGCGTTACTAACTGGTTCAATGGCTCATTGCCAAGGTTTTCGTAGCTAGAATGGTGAACCTGTAGGCTTAACCCATCGGAGTCGCTAAAACCGCATATGCGACAACGATACTCATCACGTTCAAGGACCTGAGATCGCTTTTCTCGCCAGGCTTGAGAATTGATGTAGGCAGTGTATATCTGCCGTTGTTTGGATGAAGCGTTATTAGGCATTGTGTTTTTCAAAAACCCCATCGACTAAGACCACGGCTTAACAAACCCTGGCAACAATGCTCTTACCAACCGCTGCATCTTCACGATCAGATGATCCTCAGCGCCAGACACCGCGCACGCTTCCCAGTTCAACTCAGACACTTCCAGACAGAAAAGGGTAAAGCGTACTAGTAGCCATAGTACAGAGAGGAAAATGAGGCGAATGAGAGTCTTAGTTACTTTCGTCATCGCTCTGTTTCTCCTTCTGTAGTAACTGCTCAGCCATCACACTCGCCACGTTGATCGAATCGAGGACGGGGCGTTGAATGGTGTGGTCTAATCGAATCTCGTCGTAGTGATGTAATAAGCCTTCGAACATTGCATCCAGGACCGCAGATAACCCGTAGCCATGGATCAGTGCCATCACAAACGCTTCTAGTTGCTTATCTGATTGGTCGGGGCTGATAGGAATGGTGATTTGATCCTTCATGACACCCCCTTTAACAGTCGAGATAACGGGAATGCCGCCCAAGGTGTATCCGTGCCTTTCTTCCAGATGATGCAGGGCGTTTGGGTGTCGTGTAGCAAGTACCACCACTGGCGGGCAGCCCACACGGTTTCGACGTAGACGAGCAAGGTACCGTCATGATTGATGTAGGTCATCATTACGCCTCCGCCCAAGCATTAACAGCGGCTTTGACCTTCGACTCAATCTCAAGCTTCAGATGAACCTCAAGATCACTGAACTGACCTTCGATGTAGCTACCTTTGTCCAAGGCTTGAGTCAGTAGCCATAGGGGACAAACAACAAGCCACAACAACGTGTATAGGAGTATTCGCATCGTTCTAAATTCCGTAGGGTTGGTAAGGCCGGTCCCGTAGCGATGGAACCGGCGGTGAAGGGTTATCGCTCAAGCCCTCCCTATGCGGCTACTGCCGAACGACGGACGGGAGTCTTAGGCCACTTCAGGTAAAGCTTCCCATTGGGGCCATCCGGGCGATGAGGTACAACCACACTGCCCACCTTCAGCTGATTCGCCAGACTCAGAGGCACCCATAGGTCATCGGTCCATGAACCATCCAAGCCGCCGATGGTGATGCGTTGGACTCGGTTACGGCTTATGTAGCGCATATCGGAATAGAATCCGCTGGGCCGACTCTTGGGACCTTTGGTGATGACCTTGGCTAAAGGTTCGGGGTTGTGGGTCAGCGTGTAATCCTGTTTAGCTGCTTTCAGGCATTCGTCAGCAGTGCCACCAGACACAACCGCTGGATATGCTGAGTAGCGGCTGTACTCCCATTTCAGGGTGGTGATATTAAAGTCAATCTTTCCAATAACTTCGGAACCCCAAAGGATGGTGTAGTTATCCCCATTGGGACTAGTCGAAAACTTGGGTATAGTTTGCATAATCCAAATTGTTAAGTGGTTTGGGTTGCTTAGCCCGGTGTCGAACTTTCCTACGGCAAGACATCGGGCTTTGCTATACCCTAAATGTAAACTACTAGTTTCTACTTGTCAACTAATAGTTTTTAGTTATAATGTCACTAGTAGTTATCCGTTTACACTAATTGCGATGTTGCAGAAATTAGTAATGCGGGTCCGAAAAATCCTTGAAGTAGAGGTAGAAGGCTTAGGAAAGCGAATTAAGGAGGCGCGACTAGCTTCTGATAAATCGCTAGAAGCCCTATGCGGAGAGGTTGGTGTTAGTCGGACCTATTGGTATGACCTTGAGAAGGAAACTCTTAAGGGGACTTTGTCGATTGAGAATTTGCAGGCTATTGAAAAAGCTTTAGGTGTTTCGTTTGGGGTGAAGTTCGATGACTGAAATTATTCAGCACGATTACAACGGCTTTTTAATGTCCCAGCGCAAATCAGATGGATATACTTGCCTGACTGATATGGCTAAAGCCACCAACAGAAAGGTGGCTAAGTATTTTGAGCTGAAGTCTACAACAGCTTATTTAGAGGGACTTTCAGCCGATATCCAGATTCGGATATCGGAGTTAGTGGAGATTTCTAAGGGTGGCAACCAAGGAAACGAGCAAGGTACTTGGGTGTTAGTGGGTTAGTGGGGGAGTCCAGGTTGTCGACAGTGCTGGGTGGGGAGATTGAGGATGGTTGAACAGTTGACAGGCGGAGATGAGCTTGGCCTGTTGCTGGTGATGGAGCAACAAGCGAATGCGTTTATTAGCTCACCAAAACTGCAAGGGTTATTGCAGTGGGCAATGAGTCTAAGCGATGAGTCACTTCCTAACAATCAAATGCTGGCCTCAAGGGCACTGCTTTTGCATTCAGTTATCGATATCGCTGGCGACAGCAACAGCGCTAGCGTCATCGCCAATGACATCGCCAATGACATCGCCAATGACAATGACAACCGTAGCGTTCGCGTCATCACCCGAGCCAGGGCCAGGGCTAGCGACAGCATCATTGCCATCGCCAGCGACATTGCCAGAGTCAGAGCCAGCACTAACGTCATCACCCGAGCCAGCGACATCGTCATCGACATTAGTAGTATCATTACTGCCGTCAGCGATAGCTATAGAACCAACGAAAGCGATGATGACAGCGATATCGCCATTGATTACGAAGCACTTTCATCGAAGTTGGAAGACCTAAGAGGACACATACCTTCCAGTAAAGCTACGTCTGACGAATGGCAGAAGCTTACTGATCAACTGATTGATACTTTTCTAACCTTCTTCCACTTAGACAAAGAGCTTATAACCTTCTCACCTGAAGAATCAGAAGTACTAGAAAACTATCTTTACGCTACCAAGCTGATCATCGACTGCAAAAACGCCGCTGTTCGTGTCTCTCGCAAGGAATGGGAAGCGATTGAGGCTAGGTTGTTGACGCCTCCAAGTGAGAATAATCAAGAATGAGGAATAACCATGAGTCAAATAATCTTCCGCCTTACTGAGGCCATGGCCCGCTATAAGGTCTCGGTGAATGCCCTATCCGACGAGCTAGGCATTAGCAAAAGCTCGATCGCCCATTGGCGTAGTGGTAAGACAAAACCAGGCTTAGACCGCATCAATGAAATACTGGTTGCGTTAGTGAAGATCGGTGATCCAGAACAATTGCAAGCGCTTCCATTGCGATTGTCAGATGTATTGGAATGGCGCGTACATAAAGACGAGAATCTTAACTAAGAGGACAGTGTTTTAAGGTCTCTCTTCAGATTTGTTGTGCTAGACTGTGGCCAACAGAAATGAGCAAGTGAATAGGCGATTGCTAGCGGTGCCAGAGGTGCGGCTGGTAGTCGGATTTTAAAGGGACGAAAGGAAAAAGACTTTTTAGGTAAGCGTAATTTCAAGGAGTTTGACTGAACAGAGATGACAGATTCTATTCGTTACCGGCCATTTCAAGAGACGGGTATCCCTCTCATTATTAAGAAGTACAAGAAAGGGTCGCGAATTGCTACCGCTAATCCTTTCCCAGGGAGCGGTAAAACGGCTCTTTCGTTTGGTGTAGCGGTTGAACTTTACAGGCTGGGTATGATTGACGCGGTTGTTCACGCTAACCCAAGAACAGCGTTGTGTGGTCAATTCTCTGAGGATTGGTCTGGGTATCACGATGACGATGGCGTTTGGCATTCTGGATTTAATGAATTGTTCGATAGTCCAAAATTTAAAGCCTTTACGGTTGGCTCTAATCCTCGTGACTTCAAAGGATATGAACCCAGGTATGCTTATCAGGCGTTTTGTACTGGCGAAGAAGATGGATATTCAATTTGTTTTTCATCGTTGATCAGTAGCCCTGAGTTTCATCGAGATTTTGCTAAGCAGAAGCGAACGTTGTTGGTGTTAGATGAAGCTCAATATCTGGGCATTGACCCCAAGACTGGTGAACCCACCAACAAATTCGCTGGGACGATGGACCAGTTAGCTGAGTTCTATCCCTATATTTTGGTGATGGGTGGCACGTCAAGGGGTAACGGTGAACGGGTTTGGGGTGTTCAATATACAGCGCCAGACCCTAATAATGAGATTTTCCCGGTATACGATGTAACCGCTTCTTATCAAGAAGGTGTTGCCCAAGGGTATCTGCGCGATGTCATGTTCAAAATGCCCGACGCTGAAGGCATTTGGCATAAAGTTGGAAAGCCTTCTGAATTGATGCAGGTTTCAAAAATGAAGAGAAAGTTAGGACGCTTTCTTAAAGAGGCTGAATTCTATCAACATCTCATTGATATCAGTGTCAATGAATTAAACGATGCTAAGGCTATATGGCAGCATTTTGGAATGTTGGTTGCTGCCTATGATCAGGGACAGGCCAAGAAGATTGAAGCGTACTTCAAGACCACCTATCCACACCTAAAAACGGTGGTCGCTATTTCTAGTGATGGCCCTAAAAGTATTGAAGCGCTTCAAAAGTTCAAGCGAGATGAATCAATAGATGTCCTGATCACCGTTAGGCAAGCGTTTATAGGATTTAGCTGCAATCGCCTCAATGTATTGTGCTGCCTAACGAACTATAGAGAATGGGGATTTTTGGATCAACTATTTGGCAGAGTAGCCAGGGTCAGAAAAGAACTACCATTCGATGTGCAACCTGCAAGAGTAATCATGCCGTGTGATCCTGAGGCTGTCGCCTATGCTGAGGCGAAGAAGAGTGAGGCGATGGCAGGGTTGAGGATAAAGAAAAAACAAGCTTCTAAGCCTAAAAACAGCACTGGGAAAAAGAAGGAATCTGGTTCAATGGCAGATCTGGAGGTATTGCCATCTGTAGTTAAAGGCACCGATGAGTCAAAGGACTTGGGGCATCAAGAACTTGCCTACTTAGAACAAAAACACGGATTGGAGGGCATAGCAACAACGTCCATTGCAAAGATTTTGCGTGATGCAGGGGTCAATATTGCTGAAAACATGAAACGAGATGGATTCATCCCACCGTCGATGCATCCAGATAAAACGCTTCAACAGTTGAGAGATCAGTTGCTATACGAAGTTACAGGCACCGAAAAATCCAGAAATCCGAATGCGATTTCTCGGCTATTGAGATATCAAGTAGACACAACGCTTTCAAGAAACAATTCTTATGAAGCGGCTTGGTACATCCTGAAGCAGGAAACTGGCATTGACATTCAACCCAAATACGCTGACAGAGAACAGCTTACGAACATGCTAAGGTATGTCGGCAAAATTCCTGCTCTAGGTGAAGAGTACCTGAGAGCCAAGATTTCACAATGGCGATTTGCAAAGACAGCAGCTAAAGGAGGTTGATATGGCTGACGTTATTATCCGACCATCCACATATACAACGTCAGGCTGGTACACCCTACAGATACACAGAGCCGCAGAGGCCAAAGGTGTCAGCCCAGACTTGTTTATCAACATGATTCATGGGGTTATTCATGAAGGCACTTGGCAGGAATCAGCGGCGACGCTAGAGGAGTATCTAACCAAACCCTACCCAAATGGTGCAGGTGTGTCCAAAGAAGTGCTTAACCATGCAATCAAGGCTCCATTCCGCCATCAACTCAAAGAAAAGGTGGAAGAGTTCGAGAACATGCGCAGAGAGGTTATTGAAGCTCTAACACCTGAAGATGCTAGAGAGGGGAATTTCAACGGAAACCAGTACACAGAGAAAAAAGTGGTTTCTCCACGTGATGTGGAGAAACCAAAAGAACGAAGGGACAGGGATCGTGCGATCGCTCGTGCCCCCCAGATTGCCAGGGAGTTATACCACTCTGGGTTGCTAGGCCAGAGTGAGGCGGTGAAGTTAGGCCCCAGGGTAAACCAGCATAAGCCAACGCCTAAGCAATTAGAGGTTAAAGAACAGGTAGACAAGATCGGGACTGAGTTAGAGAAATGGGTTGAGGAGAACCCAGCCCCCATGAACCTGCTTGAGCGGCCACAGTATAAGCGAAAGGCCACTGAGTTCGTAAGAGAACGCCTGAGTGGGACAAAGCGAATTACGGTTTCCTGGGCTGAGGGGGTTGGGGCTGAGGAGGTAGCCGGGAAGCTGTTTGAGCGCCTAGATCATGACCTGCTGGTTCAGGTGGTCGCGATTTTGAATAATGCGTTAGTAGATGAGGGCTAAAAGATGGCCAAAGGGTTTAGAAAGAACGAGATCTTCTCAAATCTAGCTGGCTTATGCGACTATCTCTATCAATCGTTCTCTACTGAAATCTCAATATGGAATCCATATCAATAGAAGAAAAGGCTCCTGTCCTTGTAAGAGTAGCAACTTGCCATGATGTTTCTATCCTTACGGGTCTTATCCTACTGTTTAGAGATTTTTTAAAGCAAGATAAGCCTTTGCGAGAGGTTCTTTATAAGTCTATTGAAATCGCACTTTCAGACACAAGTATTGAGTTCCTTTTGGCTATTTCGCATAACGGTAATGCTGTAGGATACACTCAGAGCCGAGACTACTATTCTATCTGGCTTTCTGGAATAGAAACTAAAGTTGAAGATGTTTTCGTAATTCAGGAATATAGAGGTCAAGGCATTGGCTCTAACCTTCTAAAATCTGTAATAGCACGTTCAAGGAAGAGAGGTTCTAAGTTATTGGCTTTAAACACTAACGAAAAAAATTCTGCTTCACTATTTCTGTACAGAAAGCACGGTTTGATTACCAACCGTTCTAGGTGGAATGGTGGAAAACAACTTTGGTTAGAAAGAGAGTTATAGGGTTCTGTTTTTGTTGTGCTATCCTCTGACCAAAGTCACCTACCAAGGGACAACGCCAACGAGCGCTTAACGTTTTGCTAACAAGCTTCAATACAAAAAACTAGGTAGTCCTGATAAACCCACCACTGCTAAAGAATGCCTAGCTGTCGTTGAAGTGGCCGCAAAAGCTGATCCGACACTTGAACGCAGGCCTGGCGGCAACAACAACCCTCATGGGCGGAAAGGCAAACCCAAGTCAGAGAATCAACGTAGTCATGACTACGTTGATAAACAAGAAAGAGGATCTGAATACCTCGCCCAACGCATAGCTGAGACTGCTCCAGAGATCCACCAGAAGATGCTAGCCGGTGAGTATACGTCAACCAGAGCGGCGGCTATTGATGCGGGCATTGTCAAGCCTCGGCAGACGTTTTCTGTAGGAGCGACAACCGAGCCTGGCGCATTCGCAGGGCAATTGTTTGAGCGCTTGGACCAGGATTTTCTAGTTCAGGTAGTAGCGATTTTGAATGAGGCACTTGGATGATTAGCATGACCACCTATCAGCACCTTAAGTGGTCGGAGAGGGTGTTGGAGTTGTTTTGAGGGAAGAGGAGTCGTGAGGATTCTCCCAATCCCAATTAGGCCGACTAGTATATTGGCCGATTATAAAGTCCGGAACGAATTACTGGTATTGTTAAAGAATATCTCGCTATCAATTGTTCAACAAGCTGGCCGAACCAAGTTGGTGCCTTAGGAGAAACGTGGATCGCTTTGATCAATTCAGCTGGTTCGATGTCGATAGTTAATGACGTGGAACCGGCTGGTATTTGCGGTTTGTTTACGTTTTCTCGGGACCAGACAATTGCCCTGAGTTCGTTCTCATGTGCGAAACTAAGTCGTTTATGGATGAAAGGGAAAAAACCGTTCCCAAACGGGATTGGTGTAGTTTCGTAGTCGATATAGCGAACCATAGTAGTGCGCCCCATAAACGGAGCTGCATCAATTGCCTTAGTCAAGGAGTCGTGATCGGTCTTTATCGCAATTCCCTCCGGGCTTTGAAGGTAGAGTTGCCACATTGCTGCGGACTCATGATCACTTACAAACCAGCAGCTAATGAACATTTCTTGTCGCTGTCGCTGGGTGCCCGCAATGAATTGGTCGACGGCTTCTGGCGGTAACCCTCCGTTTGTTGCCGGATCACGGAGCAGCTTGATCCCCGCTTTCGACCATGCACCCTCGTAGGGATCGTCAAACTTATCAGATCGCGGAAAGAAAAGCTTGCTGGTTTCAAGGAGGCTAAGCAATTTCGTTAGGTCCATGTACCGCCAGAGCGTACAGTTCGATTGCGGCGGGAAAAACGATGTGTGATTGTTGTCGAGCATCTTTGTCAGCGTAACGATTATGTATACCGATTTTTTCTGGATAATACTCTGAGCATAGGAGTTATTCAGAAAATGTCTGGTTAACACCCCTGCAAGAAGATTATCTAGAATTGTTCTGCCTAATCCCCTGACAAGAGGATCAGGTAGACATTGGCCAACCTACCACGCAGATTGCGGAAGTGGGTGGCCAATAGGTGACGCAGTGCTAGGAAAGTGGCCAGCGTCGTTCCAGCACATCCAGAAGGAGATGGACTAGCTCGTCAGGGCGATTTGTAAGTCCAAATGCCTTTGTTTCACGATTTGAGGTGGCTGGCCACGGTTTGTCCTTGTTTACGATTGTTACGTAGTAAATAAGAGGGATGTCTAAGCTATTTTCAGCAAAACTGTCCAATAATTCTAGTCCGGAGGGCGCTCCATCGGGTCTACCAATGTCTGAAATGGCAACATGTATCCTCTGGCTACTGTCCTTGATCATCGAGATGGCGTCCCCGTTATTGGTTACCTGAATCACTTTGAGCCCAAGGAGTTCAAGCGCGTGAACTTCGTATACGTTGTTTTGTGGACAATCATCGACCCAGATCACGGTTCGGTCCTTGAGTGCTTCAATAGCATGTTCCGCACGCTTAACCGCTCGACGTTCGTCGTCTTCAGTAACTCGGATATTCTTAATTTCACCGGAGACAGTGGTCTGGATTCTTAGATCGTCGCTTAGCGAAGCGACCGCTTTACTGAGTGATTTGACGGCATCCAGTTGGACTTCCACACCCATAGCTTTGAGACCAGACACCCGATCCAGAACGGCACCAAGTCTGTTTCGGTTGAACCAAAGCGTGACAATTACTGTTAGTGTCAATAACAACCCAGGACTAAGTTCTATGAGTTTGAGTACAATAACCCACCAATCGGGGTCTTGAGCAGCTGCCTCTTCCGCTGCGATTTGGGCGGCTTTTGCTGCTTCGACGGCAAAGTTCAAGGCTTCCGATTCAGTCATCTCAGTCGTCCCAATGTCGAAAAGCCAATAATGTTTCCAGCTAATTTGTTAGCATTCGTCGCACGGCAGAGATGGCGGAGTTTCTTCTGTCGAACCATTTTTTCTTCTCAGCATAACAATTGATTAGAAGGCCAATATTCACCTAATCTGCTAAATCAGGGTATTAGGCAGACATCGCCCAACCTAGCATGCAGCCTTGAACGATCGCCTGAAAGGTTCTGTATATTTCCTAAAGACTTTCCGCCGTGGCACCGTCCTGCATCCCGGCCAGACCTTAGTGGAGTATGGGGGAGGCTTTAGGGCTGAGATATGAGACCTAAGGTCGGGGGTGGGGTTGTCTGGGGGTTGGTGTTAGTTAACTGAAGGTCTGAATATAGTTATCTAATGCTAATTGTTTTGACACCCTGCTGAATAATAAGAGCGCTGGTTTCTGTGTTCTCTTATGTCTGACGGTCAAAAGTTCAAAGCCAAAAGCTTGGTTAGTAAACCCGCTAGCAACTGGAAACGCCCTGCGCTCATTACAGCTGGCTGTCTAGGATTTTTGATCTTGGTCGGCGGGGTGGGCGTTGCCTGGCTGGAGCATCGTCAAACTGAAGTCAGGCGTGCTGAACTTAGATCTGAATGGAAAGCTAGTCAGGGAAACGCAGAATTACAAGAGCAGGCTAGGGCAGCAATAGCAGCACAGCAGGAAGCAGAAAGGGAAAAGAAGGATAAGAGAGGATTTGATGCTGAAGAAATTAGAGCTTTTAAGGATGTGATTTCAGAATTAGACCCTACAGAGGCTTTGATTAATGAGATCAGTATTGAAAATGGCAGGGGACTGGTCGATGTTGTAGTAACTCCGTTGGCTTATAAGCAGAGTGATTTAGAGCTAAAAGAATTTGGTACCAATATGCAAAATGCTGCATCAAAAATTTGTGAATGCAGCCCGATAGTTAGATTTAGGACAGCTAGCGGTAAAACTGTGATTATAGTAAACGCGTTCGGCTATAGCATTAGGGAGAAAAACCGCTAAGCCGAGTAACATATAGGGAATTTGGCAAGGGTGTACGTCATGCGTATGCCCTGTTTTTGTGTGGTTGGTTTCCCCTTTCGGGGTAGTGGATTCTAAACCGCTGCCTTCGGCAAACTGCCTTACACTGTTCCCGAATGTTTCCGTCCCCTTGCGGGGTAGTCGATTCTAAACCGGGCAATCTGCGAATACTATGACGAAGATTTTAAGTTTCCGTCCCCTTGTATGTTTAGAGGTGTAGCAGGAGACCGTCATCCCCTAGAACCGATGAGCAAATGTTAAGAACGGGTTTGTTTAGGAGTCTACTCAAATACGCTAAGCGTAGTAGCACTAGACCAGGTCCTCCCGTTCATGATAGCTCATCATAGTCCGACCGCAAGCAAGGTTACCGCTACTATTCATCGAACTGAGAGCTCGAAAAAATCGCCAGGTTCCCATGGGAGACCGGATCACGCAAGGTAGAGTGCAGTGGATGGAGCCTCAATACCGTACTCCTTTAGGAGAGATCATATGACGACATCAGCTAAGGTAACTCCGGTGAATTGGATAGGCATAGACGTCAGCAAAGACAAGCTGGATGTGTATGACCTGAGCGCAGAAACGTATTGCTCATACAGCAACGATGCGGCAGGTATCGAAGCGCTGAGGCAAAAGGTATTAGAACGACCGGATCCAGCCGTTGTCTGCGAAGCCACAGGCGGCCACGAGGCACGAATGGCGCTGAGGCTACATCAGCATGACATCCGAGTAAGCGTGGTCAACCCACGTCCGGTCAGAGACTTAGCCAGAGCCCTGAGTAAGCTGGCTAAGACCGACCCGATTGATGCCTATGTGATTGCCAAGTACGGTGAGGTGACCGAGCCTGCCGCGACAGTCTTTGCCTCTGCCGCCGAAAGCGAGCTAAAGCAGTGGGTCACGCGTCGGCAGCAGTTAGTTGAGATTCTAAGCGCGGAGAAGAACCGTCGGACACTGTTGGTGAAGGGTGCAGCCAGAGATGAAGTGAGTGAGCATATCGACTGGTTAGAAAAGAAGATAAAACAACTTGATGAGAAAATAGCAGACCTTAGCGATTCAGTCTCTGAGTGGAAAGCGCGCAAGTCTATTTTGCGTTCGCCCAAAGGCATTGGCCCGCTAATTTCGGCAAGCTTTCTAGTGTTGTTGCCGGAGCTCGGTACGCTCAATCGGCGACAGATTGCAGCGTTGGTCGGTGTTGCGCCCTTTAATCGAGACAGCGGTCGCTTTCAGGGACAGCGACGTATTTGGGGCGGTCGAGGCGCGGTGCGGGCGCTGCTATACATGGCCACTTTATCAGCGCTGAAGTGCAATCCACCGATTCGTGCCTTCTATCAACAGCTACTGGCCAGAGGGAAAGCTAAGAAAGTGGCGATTATTGCGTGTATGAGAAAGTTTATCATCTGTTTGAACGCAATGGTCAAGAAGAATGAACCCTGGGATGACAACAAAGTCACAGCATTCTTCCAAACGACCTAGTTTCAATGGTCACAGCGCTTTTTTCTGTGCAAATGTAGAACCTTTTTCTGATCAATTTAGATGAGTTGTTGCTCCTTTTTAACACTAGAAAAGAGAGAATAGAGGAGTGTGATTGATTTTCAACATTTGCCGTCAAAAAGACGGTGAGAACCCACTGTTGCAACGCTGTATTCTCACGTTTTTTCAATAACCGCCCTTGACAGCAAACATAATCGCTTGCGGGGTAGTGGATTCTAAACGTGGTTTCTTATCTCGGCATTGCAGTCTCGTCACGTTTCCGTCCCCTTGCGGGGTAGTGGATTCTAAACCTAGCAGTGACACAAACTGATGATGCGGGTGGTATTACGTTTCCGTCCCCTTGCGGGGTAGTGGATTCTAAACATGAGCACAGATCACTTCATAAAAGACGAAAACTGTTTCCGTCCCCTTGCGGGGTAGTGGATTCTAAACCCCCACCTTCTGGAACCCTTACGACACAAGCCCTCTAGAACCCGATTTCTGAGGGGGTCTGGAAAAGCCCAGATAAATAGAAGTTATTCCCAATAAAGCCCTGTGGAAAACGTCTGAAGCCCTTGCCCAGCAATTGATCTGAGGGGGTCAACGAAATAATGCGGTTTTCGAGGTTCGGCAGACCCCCACGAATCGTAGAGGTTTCACCTAGATTAACTGAAGTATTCAGGGATGTCCATAAAAGCTGTTAGAAATCGTTCAAAGGTCCGCATACTGAAAGAGCTCCATGCTTCGAGTTCTTAGGTATGAAAAGACGATTGCTCCCCCTGGTAATAGGTCTTGGCTCTATCGCCTGTGTGTCGATGAGCGCACCCAATCAGCCCGTTGCTGAAGTACCAGTACAGGCAGCACCCTCCATCGCTCAAGCACCAGCGGACGATCAAGCAACCGTTGTCAGCACTGGGGACGGTGACACACTCAGAGTTAGGCGTAGTGATGGCGAAACGATAACCGTTCGCTTAGCCTGTATTGATGCCCCTGAGTCCTCACAACCCTTCGGAAAAGAAGCTGGCCAGCGGTTAGCTGAGCTTTTGCCACCTGGGGAGTCAGTGACTCTACGAACTGTTGATACAGATCGCTATGGCCGCACGGTTGCCGAAGTCTCGGTAGGTAATATTTCTGTGGGCTATCGGTTGATAGCTGAGGGGTATGCAGTGGTCTATAGGCGATACCTAAGCGGATGTCCGGATAGTGCTGACGCCTTGCTCAACGCGGAAGACAGTGCCAGAACATCAGGCTTAAATTTCTGGAGCCAGCCCAATCCTGTCATGCCTTGGGATTTCCGGAGGGGGGTCACTGCCAATGAAGAGCCACAGCCTGAACCCGCAGTAAACGCTGATCTACCTTCCTGTGTTAACAGCGATTGTAACTGTAGCGACTTTCAGACTCAGGCCCAAGCGCAAGCGGTCTTAGATGCTTTTCCAGGCGATCCACACCGGCTGGACAGGGATAAGGATGGGGTGGCCTGTGAGAGTCTTCCGTAGGGGGGATGGTATGGGGTGCGATCGCTCCCTACAGAACTGGGCACTTTAAACACCAAGGGCAGACATACTGCCTATTCAACTTCTATAACAAAGCCGCCTCCAATGCCTTGCGTGTTGGGGGTTATTTAATGCGTATCTGCACCCACACCCCAAAATAAACCCCCAGGCGCATACTCCTAGGGGGATCAGGTGTTCCGCATTGCGGACGCTTTGCAGATAGCCCTAGTGTGCCCAGAGTGGGGTGAGGGTAGCGGGGGAGGCTTAAAGGAATGAGAAGGTACTGCCTCTACCCACGCATATCGGCTGATCGCTGAAAGCCCTATGTTTTGGTTGACATCCGTGGGGCCTTATTTGGCAAGGGTTTCAGTGGTTACGGCCGTAAATCCTGAAGGCTGGTAGGATAGGATTATCGGCATCCGTGGTTTGGCCGTCTGGGGCGTGCTCTATGACGGGCTTCTGCTGGGGGTGTCTTTACCGATCAGTTCAGATCGGAATAGTTGGAAACTTCAGTTTGCTCTGGTGGATCGAGTTCATATGGCACCCAGGCTTTACCGATCAGTTCAGATCGGAATAGTTGGAAACCCTTCAAACTCGCGCTGAACGGCAGAGAACAAAGAAAGGATGCTTTACCGATCAGTTCAGATCGGAATAGTTGGAAACCCTTCTTCAAATTTCCCACACACCCTTTCGGGTGCGGGTTGACTTTACCGATCAGTTCAGATCGGAATAGTTGGAAACTTTGGCTTCATGCTTGTTTGTACCGAGTTCAATCCCGGAGTCTTTACCGATCAGTTCAGATCGGAATAGTTGGAAACCAGATGCCTCCGGCTTTTTCGCTATTACTTGTGGACTTATCCTTTACCGATCGGCTCAGATCGGAATAGTTGGAAACTCGTCGGATACTACAAGGAACAGATATGGTTGATATCTGCGACGGCTTTACCGGTCGGCCCAGATCGGAATAGCTATAAGCACCAAGAAGCCGCCCTGGGAATTCTCGGGGCGGTTGCTTTTTTGTGGGCCCCAAAAACAAAACCCCCAGAAGTATGACGGACTTCCAGTAGCGATTACTGCCACATAGCTGTAGTGTGACCATTTCCCTAAGTGCCACACTGTACTTTATTTGGAACCTTTATAATGGCACTTTTTAAGGAAATATTCTGCGACTGTCCAGATCTACTTGTAATTCCTGGGCTATCCGAGATAAGTGTGGCTGAGGGAGTGATCTCACTACTTCTAGCATCTTTAATGAAAAGAGACACTTTGATGTCTGAAGACGCAGTGGAGAAGGTCTCAAGTGTTATTTCAAAGATGAGATTATTTCAAAGCTACTCCCAAAATGAAGTGGAGGATGCGATTGCCAGAATCAGGCACTTTTATGAGCGACATGATCCTGTACATATTATCAGGGCAGCGAAACAGGCGGTTCCGCCTAATTTACAGGAGTCAGTGTTTGCAATCGCGGCAGAGTTGGTCCCAATTGACACAAGGGCCGACGGTTCGATCTCCTTGATATATATGGCTCAGGAGCTAAATATCCCGAAAGCAACAAGAAAATGCGTTTTGGAAGCCAGACAGATTAAGCGCAGGGCAATGATTTGGGATGAGACAACAATTGCTTGGGGGGATCGGGGGAAAGGTTCGAGCGTCACCAGTACTTAGGGAGATTGAAGTAAAAGATGAGCACTCCAATGGCAGAGACCAAAAAGCCAATTATGAACCATGCAGCCAGCAGTCCTAGGAAAATCTTCAGAACTATCATCGCAGGGCGAGTCGTGAGGGACAAATGTCGAAGGGAACCTAGTCTACATAGTATCTAATGGGATACTGGTTAGTCAGTGATGGTGACGAGCAGCTGAATCTAAGAGTTTTTCTGGATGAAGTCGGTAACCTGAGTGTTATTGAGCAGCAGGCGTATCCGTCGCAGCAATAAAGTTCGCTCGAAATTGGTCCTGAGTGAGAACGATCGTGCGATCATCCTCACTAATCGTGATCTCTATCCTCGGGATACCCCGTCTGGTGTATGTCCTCCCTGTAGTAACCTTAGCCCCTTTGAGGACGATGGAGCAGTCATCAAGGGCTAAATAACTTTGTGACATCTTCAGACACCATTAATTGGCTAGCAACATAACGACAGGCTACCCAACCTCTGTCGAGTAGTTTCTCAACTTACACACGATCAACCCTGCCACCCCCGCTAGACCCATGAGGCTGGCAGGGCTGGCAGGGCTCAAAGACCGAATTAAAGGAGCCTGGGCTGTGCTCACAGGTAAGGCAGATGCGGTGCGATGGCCTGAAGGTCAGTAACAAACCCTGTGTTATTCTGGTCTCGCCTGCTGCATCATCTCGTTGGGGATGTGGCGGGCTTACTGTATTCCTGCGTGCAAACTCCATGCTCCCCTGACTTTGGTTGGGGGTTTTGTTTTTTGGGGTGGATGGTAGGATTTAAGCGCTAAACTCAGGCTTGTATTATGAAAGTTTCGATCTCCTTGGCAGCTTTGTTCCTACTGGCCATGCTGCCCCTATCGAAAGCAAGTGAGGCAGCATGGCCAGTTGTACTGCAAAAACAGTCAATCCCGGGCCTGTCTGATTGTCAGGTTCAGTTGCTTACGCTGAGCTCAAGGGCAAGCGATTTAGAGTTTCAGATGCAACTCTTAACCCATAGGCAGAATCGCCTTGCTTATCTCAAGATAGCCCTCTTTAATAATCTGTCATCTCTTTCACCCAGCTCCTCTAGATATCATGTAATACAAAGGCAGATAGCCGAGGTTAGGAGACAGATGGCACCTTTGATGAATCAGCGAGAGCAGTTAAGAGTACAGACATCTGACGTTCGAGCCCAGATGAATGCATTGAGCTGTAGATAGCGGGCGAGATTCACATTCCCTTAACCTTTCCCCCGCTATCCCCAAGCCTCCCTGGGCACACTAGGGCTATCTGCAAAGCTTCCGCATTGCGGAACACCTGATCCCCCTGGGAGTATGCGCCTGGGGGTTTATTTTGGGGTGTGGGTGCAGATACGCATTAAATAACCCCCAACACGCAAGGCATTGGAGGCGGCTTTGTTATAGAAGTTGAATAGGCAGTATGTCTGCCCTTGGTGTTTAAAGTGCCCAGTTCTGTAGGGAGCGATCGCACCCCATACCATCCCCCCTACGGAAGACTCTCACAGGCCACCCCATCCTTATCCCTGTCCAGCCGGTGTGGATCGCCTGGAAAAGCATCTAAGACCGCTTGCGCTTGGGCCTGAGTCTGAAAGTCGCTACAGTTACAATCGCTGTTAACACAGGAAGGTAGATCAGCGTTTACTGCGGGTTCAGGCTGTGGCTCTTCATTGGCAGTGACCCCCCTCCGGAAATCCCAAGGCATGACAGGATTGGGCTGGCTCCAGAAATTTAAGCCTGATGTTCTGGCACTGTCTTCCGCGTTGAGCAAGGCGTCAGCACTATCCGGACATCCGCTTAGGTATCGCCTATAGACCACTGCATACCCCTCAGCTATCAACCGATAGCCCACAGAAATATTACCTACCGAGACTTCGGCAACCGTGCGGCCATAGCGATCTGTATCAACAGTTCGTAGAGTCACTGACTCCCCAGGTGGCAAAAGCTCAGCTAACCGCTGGCCAGCTTCTTTTCCGAAGGGTTGTGAGGACTCAGGGGCATCAATACAGGCTAAGCGAACGGTTATCGTTTCGCCATCACTACGCCTAACTCTGAGTGTGTCACCGTCCCCAGTGCTGACAACGGTTGCTTGATCGTCCGCTGGTGCTTGAGCGATGGAGGGTGCTGCCTGTACTGGTACTTCAGCAACGGGCTGATTGGGTGCGCTCATCGACACACAGGCGATAGAGCCAAGACCTATTACCAGGGGGAGCAATCGTCTTTTCATACCTAAGAACTCGAAGCATGGAGCTCTTTCAGTATGCGGACCTTTGAACGATTTCTAACAGCTTTTATGGACATCCCTGAATACTTCAGTTAATCTAGGTGAAACCTCTACGATTCGTGGGGGTCTGCCGAACCTCGAAAACCGCATTATTTCGTTGACCCCCTCAGATCAATTGCTGGGCAAGGGCTTCAGACGTTTTCCACAGGGCTTTATTGGGAATAGCTTCTATTTATTTGGGCTTTTCCAGACCCCCTCAGAAATCGGGTTCTAGAGGGCTTGTGTAGTAAGGGTTCCAGAAGGTGGGGGTTCAGAATCTACTACCCCGAAAGGGGACGGAAACACTGCATAGCTGGTGTAGGACCATTGCTGAGATTGCGTTCAGAATCTACTACCCCGAAAGGGGACGGAAACGCGATCAGATTAATCTCTCCCATCATGAACTTTAGGGGTTCAGAACCCACTACCCCGCAAGGGGAAACTACCCACACAAAAACAGGGCATACGCATGACGCACGCCCCTTCTGAATTCCTATTGTTCATGTCGTTAGGCTTGATGCCCCAACTCACTTCCCCACCAACCGCTGACGCTCACCTCTACTGCCCTGAAAGTTTTGACTAGTGCGATCGCATCCTAAACAGCCGTTTCTAATTCAGCCCTAGCAGCACGGTTCTTTGCGAGCCTATCAAGCCATTCAGGTTGGGTTGCTTTTACTATTTCCTGTAATTTGGCATGCTCTGAAAAATCGCCATTAGCCCAGGCCATAACCCTTGGGTTCAGATCAACCCAACCCAAAGGAGCATTGTCAACCAATCGTTTGGATAGCCGTTGACTATCTTCGCTGGGCATAAAGCTTGGGCTAATAGCCAGCATCAAAGTATGGTCCCATCCGCGATGCTCCCAGAAGAATACGCCTTGCTCAAGCATCTCTAAAGCAATTTTTTCACTGCTTCTGTCTGCCCATAGCTCACCATTGGAATCATCGCCAGATTCATAATCCCAGTTTTGCTCAATGTTCCAGCGGTTGATAAATTCAGTCTTCAGGTCTGACATGGTTTACATCCTCCAAAACGGGATTGACTGCTTTAAGGCTTCATCTGGGGCCAGCTGCCGCTTTTGCTCTTCCTCAAGTAACTCAATGTAGTTCCTTGAATAGAAGTAGGCTTCTAGCGAATGCTTGACGACCTCAGGTGTCGCATTTTTCCATAGCCATGCTGGATTATATCCAGTAGCTGTCTGGATCATCTTGGCACACCAGCTGGGTTGAACTCCACGCTTCTTCATGAAGGCAAAGAAAACTGCACCCTCAGTCCGGCAATTCTCACGGATTGATTCTTCACTGGCTTCGGTTAACCATTGGTCAAATTTATCGAGCAGTTCTGCTGGGGTCATGCTGCTATTCTCCTACTAATCTTTGACGCTGCCCTCTAGCACCTTGGCAGGGATGGTCTAACAAGAACTGCCGCACTCCACCCGGATGATGCTCGTCAATCATGGCGGCTACCTGACGTTGCCATTTCACCCGGGTTGCAGTGTCGCACCAAGTTATGGAGACATTTTCTAGGGGCAGCTTTTGAAGCCAGAGTTCTGTAAAATTCTCAGGCGTGGGTACACCGGAGAAGCACAGTAGGTAGTGATTCTCTGGCCCATCATGGTCAACATTGAGTTGAGCTAGTATCTCTTCAACGCCTTCATCCACAGAGCAGGGATACCCTACAAAACCAATTACTCCAAACGTATCGCTAGCACCACTCTCGGCTACCAGAAATGGGCGGGACGCATTGATGAAATTACACAAATTCCATCCCCAATTGTGCTGCTCCATGATAGTTAGGAGTGTGTGGGCGTGTGGGTAGATCATTGACTTCAGTCTCCTAATAACTCAGCTTTTAATGCAGCCACCTTTCTGGCCACAGACAATGTTTCAGATGCACATTCTTGATTACCTTTAGCTCCAACTTTCTTAAGTCGTTGCGTTGCCAAATCTTCAGCAAAATCTATCTGGCCAATCTCGCTAGCAGTCATGTTGTCACGAAGACTATCTTTTTTGGTCAATCCCCTGCTTTTCGCCAGCTGTTTTGCTGTACCACCATGGAGCCCAACATAGAGGTTATTGGTGCAGTCGGCATACCCACGCCCCTCAACACCATGCTGAGCCAATGTAGCTGTGAATAGTTTGCGGGTGACTTTTGACTTAGCCCGCTTTTCTATCCGCTTCAGCTCTTCAGGATCTTCATTGCGGTCAATAACATCGAGAGCCAAAGTCGCATCACCCTGGATATACCGAGTAACTAATTGAGCCGCTTCTTCTCGGTATTTCTTGCCCATTGCACCAGGAAGTAGCCCAAGAATTTGAAGCCAACCTTGAAGGTCAACAACAGGTGTTTTCTTTTGTCCACGTCCTGGAAATTTGAAGTCGTCACAAAATGCGACAACTTCTGGATACGTTGCGACCAGACGCTTCCAGACTTCGCGAGGACTGCCCTTGCCAGCAGCTCCAATCAAATCGTAAACACTGCATCGGCCATCTTCAGTACGCCGAATCTTAGCCCCTAGCTCCGGGACTATCGTCAATATTGGTTTTGTCATTTTTGTTACCTCGATGCTCTGCTTAGGAGATATTTTCTTTCGTCCCTTTAAAATCCCACTACCAGCGAACGCACTCTGGCTCGCTGGTTATCCCTATTCAGTTGCAAAATCTGTTGCGTCAATTATAGCGAAGAATCTCGCTAAGAGTTAATTAATTCTCTCTTTTAGAATCCCTAGTTGGTGGATTCTACGCTTTGATTGGGTCGCCACTCAATTAACTCAGACAGTGACAAAGGATATAGTTGCAGTCTTTGTTCGTTGCCAAGTTTCAATATTGCCTCAAGAATTTCATCTACCCTCTGGAGATTTGGTTTTTTCCTCCCTGATCTCCACTCAGATATCAAACTTGGAGCAACATCAAGGTGCTCTGCCAAATCTTTGCCAGAGACGTCATATTTAGCCTGAGCTTCTTTGAGCTTGAAAATGAGCAATTTCACAGCAATTTACTACCACCTCAGTATACGGCTGGATAGAGCATAGCATGAAGAAATTGATTTTGGAGATAAATTATTATCTTATTGGTGTTGCAATTATCCTATAGGTGAATTACTATCGAGATATAGCAAAGCCCGATGTCTTCCCCTGGAAAGTTGGACACCGGGCTAAGCAACCCAAACCACTACGCAATTTGGATTATGCAAACTATACCCAAGTTTTCGACTAGTCCCAATGGGGATAACTACACCATCCTTTGGGGTTCCGAAGTTATTGGAAAGATTGACTTTAATATCACCACCCTGAAATGGGAGTACAGCCGCTACTCAGCATATCCAGCGGTTGTGTCTGGTGGCACTGCTGACGAATGCCTGAAAGCAGCTAAACAGGATTACACGCTGACCCACAACCCCGAACCTTTAGCCAAGGTCATCACCAAAGGTCCCAAGAGTCGCCCCAGCGGGTTCTATTCCGATTGCAAGTACATCAGCCGTAACCGTGTCCAACGCATCACCATTGGCGGCTTGGATGGCAGCTGGACAGATGAGCTGTGGGTGCCTTTGAGTCTGGCGAATCAGTTGAAGGTGGGAAGCGTGGTTGTGCCGCATCGCCCGGATGGCCCCAATGGAAAGCTTTACCTGAAGTGGCCTAAGGTTCCCGTCCGTCGTTCCGCGATCGCAGCATAGGGAGGGCTTAGCGATGATCACATTCACCCAAAACCCTACCTTTGGCCAGCTGTACGCAGAGTGTTCTGAGACTGGAGCCGACTATCGCATTCCGACCACTCGTGTTGAGGCTTTCCTGGCCGAGATTGGGATGACAGTAGAGCAGGTCTTAGCGACTCCTCAAGAGAACACTGAGGACATGCAAACAGCTCTGGCCAAGTACAACGGCTAACCCTTCACCGCCGGTTCCATCGCTACGGGACCGGCCTTACCAACCCTACGGAATTTAGAACGATGCGAATACTCCTATACACGATGCTGTGGCTTGTTGTTTGTCCCCTATGGCTACTGACTCAAGCCGTGGACAAAGGTAGCTATATCGAAGGTCAGCTGAGTGATCTTGAGGTTCATCTGAAGCTTGAGATTGAGTCGAAGGTCAAAGCCGCTGTTAATGCATGGGCGGAGGCGTAACGATGACACACGTAATTAAAACCCTTATCCGTCTAGCCTTCCTCTCTGTACTATGGCTACTAGTACGCTTCACCCAGTTTGTTCTAGAGCTGTCTGAGCTTATCCATGAGGCCGATGCTGTGAGCATGGCTGAGCTGCATTTGCAGGTGAAGATCCACCGACAGCTCAAGGCACTAACACCCAAGTTCATCAAGGCATAGCCCATCAATACGAGGTTTAGCCAGCTCTGCTTTGGTGGGGCTGGCATTCTGGTTAGTCCCCTTGTATGTTTAGAGGACTAGAGGGTAGCTCAGACAATAAACCCCCCTGGCCGATTGGTCACCAGAGGGGGCAGGTCAACTATACGCTTTACGCTTAACTACCATGACGTACTAACGTACACCAAGTTCCCACACGATGGCATCGCCTTGGTGCAGATGTGGGCGAGGGTCAAGACAGTTGCCCCTGTCCTGGCCCTCTTGGCAAATCCTTAACGTACAAAAAAGATTGCCTAGAGCAAAGTACAGTCAATAAGCCCATAACAGTTAGGGAAGCGAACCCCTGGTGCATAGCCCTGGTAATGAATCAGTGATGTTACGGTTGCGTGTGACAGCCGTGTAATATCTGCATTGTCCAGCATCCTATCTCGCCTCCCATGTCCATGTGGCAGGCACGAACGGAGGTATGGGGTGCAACAGTGAGCGCTGACAACAAAGCGATAACTGCCAGGGTTCTCATCGTAATGCCTTGTGAAACTGCATCCAAGGGTACCGGAGTGTGTTCAACGAGTAGGTCAACCTTGAGTGTTCAACACTTTCGACTAACCCCTCAATACCATCCATTGAGCATTCCTTTGCAACTTTTGAAAGTATTCGGTAGTCAATTTCATGTATTACACAAGACAAAAGGGGGACTACCGGACTCTATCTAAATGCACTTATTCATGTCCCTTGGCTTGCACCTGCTGAGGGATTTTTTCTATAAAAAATGCCCCTAATTGCTTAAGGGCGTTGTGTGCTAATACATACTTCATTTTTAATTCTTCCTTAGCATTCCCATGCTGACGAAAGGCTATCCCCGCGATTCCCTCGCACCACTTGGGCACACTAGGAAAATCCGGAACGGCATATAACTGCCGCACACGATGCACCCCTGACCCCCTAGGAGTTTGCCATGCGCCTGGGGGGTTATTTTGGAGACTGAGGACCCACACAAAAACGCCCAGCACATGACCGGGCGTTAGTTAGTACTGCTTAAGTGAGTAATAGTCGTAGTATAGGACATATAATGGGCCACTTTGGGTAGCCTGGATCACGCAGCCAGGGGTGTCGCCGCGCTCTGGTTGCATGTTACGCATTTCGCCTGGGGGTTGACTGGCTCCCAGGCTTTTTGTGTGGGGTTAGTCGAGCAAAAGCTTTTCCAACTTGATCTGCATTTCTCGCATGACCCACGAGCTGTCATCCCTGGGTGCCCCCTGTTCATCCGCCGAAGACTCAAACTCTGCGGCAATTCTTTTGATTAGCTGCTCAACAGAGCTAACTTCGTAGTACTCCATTAGGGTATTGACGAGGGCTATGGCTAGTTCTTCTTGCTTCATGATGAAGTTAGTCGGTGAGTCCCTTTTCTATGGCTGCGATCGCCGCTTGGACATCGGGAGTAGTATCGCCCAGTTTCGCCTTTAGAGTGGCTAAAGCCTGGAGCATTTCTGCGCGCCCTTGCCATCCATCCATGGACCGTTCCAAGAGATAAGAGATTAAGTCACTTTTAGAACGCCCTTCTTCGGTTGCGCGTTTATCAAGATTTACGGAGAGCTGATCCGAAACAGTCGCCCAAACTTTACTAGCCACAAAACCGCCCATGGTTGCTTATTTACTACAGAATACTAACCGAAAGCAGAGAATTAGCCATTAGGCTCCTAAGAAAAGCTTATTGACTTATATGAGTTGCATATAAGCAACTTTGTGCTAGCCTATGGACAAGCAATGAGGAGCAATTAGCGCCAATTGCTTGTCGTTGTTCATCGTTGCTCATGGCTATATATGACCCAGACGAAAGAGCTAGAAGGCGTGAGTGTCCTGCAAATGATGAAGATGTTGCTAGAGCATTAAATGGGTTTAACCATTTAGCTTTGCCATCAATACCATTGCAGTTCAAAAGCAAGCTACCCATAGTTTGTTGCGTCTATGTTGCTTATGTAGGTTCAGACATTTACTACATCGGTAAAACGATGAATCTAAAGCAACGCTGGCAAACTCATAAGCCAAAATTGCTGGTGGACTTAAAAGAAGCGGAGCAGCGATGCTCTCCAATGAAAGCCCGTATAGGTTGGCTTACGGTAGATCCTGGCATTTTAGATTTTGCTGAAATATCTCTAATCCAGAGATGCATGCCATTGATGAATGTCAAAGACAATTGCCGTTATTCATAGGAGCAACAAAGCGCAATTGGCGCTAATTGTTTGTGATTGCTCATGTGCGTAGAATTTGATTTTCATCCAGTTGGGTTTACTCCTGCAGAGTTGATTCTCAATATTCGTGAACGCACAGGGAGAAAAGTACCTTACTCAACTTTGAGGTACTGGAGAAAATGTCTTTATTTTCAGACTTCTCCAAACAACTTGTACACAAAAGGTCAACTTGAAACCCTTGTTGCGCTTAGTTTGTGGCTTCAAAGAGGGGGTAGAATTGGTCCTTTTATTCAAAGATTTGAACAACAAATAGTCGAGGTAATTAAAGATGCTCAAGGAAACAGAGTCGCTTAAAAATGCGGTAAATGGCGGCGAAAAGTCCACCCCCGGCCAGGGCTTCAGTCCTACCCCCAAGACAAAGCAACAAACCAAAGCTACTGCCAACGCTTCTGATATGGCTCTAGCCATTCAAGGATCTATGGGTAATGAAGCGTTAGCCCTTGTACAACAAGTGATTGTGGCCCAGGAGCAGGTTGAGGATGCTGCTGCTAAGGCCATTGTTCACAATCGTGCACAGATGGGTGCTCGCATTTTAGACAAGGTGTGCGCTGAAGTTGTTGATATGGGTGCAACAGACCGGATCAGTGAACCCGATCAGTACGCATCCCAGGTAGGGCAAGCATTTATGGCCCTCACCGAGCAAAGTCGCTGGCAAAAATCGACACCTGAGTCATTGGCTAGGAGCAAGAACTTGTTTCTTAGTCCGCAGCAGATGGCTCAACAGGCATTGCCTGGAGCTTAGACAACCTGTCTTGGATATCCGAGATATCTTAGATACCTTAGATACGCTAGACATACTGAAAATAAAGGTGTCTACGTGTCTTGGAGTCTATCTTGGATATCTCGGATATCGTGTCTAAGCCAAAAAACAGGGATTAAAACTGTCTCAGATATCTTGCTTGATCATGATCATCAAAACATCCTGGCTTATCTTGCTAATTGGCGTAGGGGGTCCTGCGTTCTTGAGTTCTCCCGAACTATCTGATAGTTGGAATGATGCATCTGAGATCAGAGAGCAGCGGAAGGAACAGGCGCAGAAAGACCGGATGGCTAGCATGTATGCCACTCAAGCGCAGAAGGATTCAGAGATAGCGCTAACCAGGGTCAAGGCTGGATGTGTCCCAGTTGTAGCTAGAGAGACAGGCGGTGACACACGATTAGCCGAAGGAGTGCAGGTAAAGGCAGCTAGTGACAGCCCTATCCCTCTGGGCGATGGGTCACTTGTCTGCACTAGGTCCGGCGATACGGCTGAGGTGTGGGAAGGTCGCGTTGCGCAGGTAAAACGTGTTGGCCCCAATGATGCCGACGAATACTTAGATTCTTTTTCAAAACAGCCAGGAGCTTACTAAAAATGACTTCAAATTCAGGAGCTAGACGGGCTAGCGAAATTGCTACTCTCGGTTTTTGGTTGCTGGCGACCGCTGTATTAGGGGTCGTTTTGTTGCTTAACCTCCAGCCGTGGTTTGCGTTGGGCGTAGATTACATGTCCCAAATTGACAAAGGTATTTTGATTAGATTTGCAGACTGGCTGATTGGTGGCAGGGTCGCTAAAGTTTTAGGCCTTATTTTCCTGTTTGCAGCTGCTCGGTCTTTCAAGAAAAAGCCTTGGTTGGCAGCCTGGCTGGTTATGTGCGGCATTGTCCTGCTACTAAGCGCCAACACATTGGTTTCAGCAATTGGCGAGTTAGTTGGCTTTGTGTTCTGGAGCTGGATACAAATCATTCAGGTTGCCCCAATGATTTGTCAGTACAGTATCGCGGGGCGAAATCGTAGTTGGATGGAGGGTCTCAGGCAGTATCGAAATGCCGCCTATTTGGTCGAAGCGATCGCATGCTTTATCAAATATCCGCCTTATGCCGGAGGAGACACCAGCCGATTGTTAAGCGATCTGACGACTGGGTTTTATCTAGATGCGTCTCTCTGGAATTGGGGGAATTTCTTTTGGGCGATCGCAACCATGGCAGCTGTTGAACTAACGCTGCATTTTCTGCTGAAGGCGGCTGTTGCCATTCGAGTAACAAGGGTTATGGCGGAGGAAACAGCATGAGTGATTTAACAAAATACACTGAGGCTATTAAGTTTGAGGACGATTTAAGTGAGCCAACCCTTGGTAGCGTTATCAAAGATGACACGATACTTATGGGGACCTGGGCGTCATTGGCGATCGGTTCTTTTTTGTACCTTCAACCCTTCGGGCTTATCTCACTGGTGGCTTTAGCCTACTTGGGGTATCGCGATGTTAAGGCGACTTCAAAGAAGCAAGCTAAAAAAGAATCTGACAGGAAAGAATCTGAATTAGCTGAAGTAGTTATTCAGCAAGAAGAAAAGCTACTTGAAGCGCAATTTAAGCAGCTTGAATCGAACCAGCCTGGGCAGGCTAGAGATCAGCAGCATCGAGATGAGTTTATAGATAACCCTTGGTTAAAAAACAGGAAGTCGAGATATGAGGGAGAGGTTTATGCCTCTCCTGAAGATAAAGTTTCTAGTCAGTCGGATGTGAGCCCAGAGGTAAAAGCGGAACAGGCTAGATTTAGGGCTCCTAGTGTGACTGAATTAACTAAGATCCCTATCCACGAGCGTGCTGAAAAATTACTTGAAGATTTGGCATTATCTGGTTGCGACTTAAGGGGACTGATCCACGACCCGATTGTGGCGGTAACCGGAGAACAGCAGTCAGGTAAATCTACACTGCTTGTGATTCTGTCTGTTTTCGAGTCTGCGTTATTAGATAAAGAAATTCATTACGCCACTACAGATAGTGATATTTATCCATTTAGATTTGCGTCTGTAGTAGATTGCCCTGAAGGCTACAAGGATGAGGTTGAGGCTGTCTCTAAATTGGTCAAAGGTCGTGCTTCTGGTCACTCTTGGTTGTTTGATGAACTGACCAAACAGAGTAGAGAAGCAATCACTCAACCACTATGGAGTCAGCTATTAACTGGCTTTGTAAAAACAAGGGCGAGTGCTCGGTTAGTTATTCATGGAAAGACTCTGTCGGCCATGGGGGTACCGACTGGTTTTAATGAGCAGGCCAAGCAGGAAGCCACTATCTTGAGAGCTAAGCGCATGTCTGAGGCGGTTGGTGTTGCTGAGAGACGCAAGCTGGCCCATGGAGGTCGTTATCCAAGCGGCAAATATGTCTATTTAGAGATGGATTCTGACAAGTTGGCTGATTCGCAAGACTGCATTACCCTTCCTGATTGGTTGCAGTTTGAGCTTAATGATGAAGGCTCTCCTTGTTATGTTCGCTCACTGCTGGCGTACTTCCCTGAACTGCAAGGCATGGTACAGCCGAAATCCTATGAGCCCGTTCCCGTCAAGTCGGTTGAAGTTGTAAGCGACGGAATGGATGCAGTTAGAAAATCTTTAGACAATATTTGGTCAGTCAGTGCGCCTCATCCTGCTGCTGAGGAAACATCAACTGATGACTCCGGAATAGAGTCTAATGCTCGTATGTTTGCTTTGTCTGTCATTCGATATCTAGAAGACAAGGATCTATCTAAGATCACCCTGGCTCAATTGCTAGCTAATTGCTATGAGCTAAAAAAGTATCTCAAGCTAGGCAGCCACGACGAAGATATTCGAGCTAAAGGCAGGGAGACCGCTCGGATTCTGACCAAGAAAGCAGCCGCCATGAAGTTGCTCAAGATAGATGAGCGTGGCCAGAGTATTACTATTTGGCCGCCTGAAAGCCCATTGTTTGGAGTTATCCGATGAATAGAAAACCTGTGATATCTATCATTCCTTTCGAGAAATCAAATAAAGAGAATCAGCAGCAGTGTGTTGATGCAATGAATTATTTGGCTGGCACCATAAAGCACAGTCATCCTGATTTATTTGAACAACTGGATTCACTGCAAAGCGAGATCACGAAAAGGCTAGGGCTAGCAGAATGAAACCCATTTTTCTCTGGCGCACACTCCCCCTGCGCGATCGCGCCAACCTCCCCTCCAAACCTGGTCTATATGCGGTTAAACCCAATGAGTAACACTAGATTCTCGGATGTCATCGAAGTGGTCAGAAATGGCCAAACGATACAAATTACCCCCGCTCAGCTTCAACCTGGGGATGCTTTGCTTATTAACGATCAGCTTCGTATTGTCGAAGGCTACAACCCCCAGCGTGGGTGGGCATTGCGTGCTCCCCACTTCGAAGAATATGAAATTGAGAACCCGGCGGTTCGGGTTGGGCTCGGAATGCTTAACGGATTGGCTAAATTTTTAAGCTAAGGGAAATCAAATGTCTAAATACTACAGCCTCCGACCCCACCACCCCGCCTGGCTTGATCGCCTCCGCCACACCTGCCAATTCACTGGCGCACCCGTGGGGAAGACCCACCAGGGCAAGTACCGTGGGTATAACTTTCACCACACTCACAGCGGCGCTTATGGACATGAACGGCCAGGCTGGAATTTATTGCTACTCACTCCGAGAGCACACCGGTTGGTGCATTTTCTGGGTGGCACTCCGCTACTCGGGATGAACAAGAGCGCAGTAACGATCCAGAACAGGCGGGCCCAGAAACTCCCCTGTTCATGGCTATGGCGGTATCCAAATCCAGTGCAGAGGATTTTCCATTGCTGGTGCAGGCTGCCGATGATAGCGCGAGGGTTTGGGGTGGTGGCGTTGGTGATGTTGATTGTTTTTGGAGGATAGGCTATGACCCCACAAGAGTTTGCAGAAAAAATTACAGGGCAGGAATACCCGTTTGAATTGGAAGATAGAGAATTAGCCAAGCACCACATGTTGATTGTCCTGTGGGGGCAGAGCGACGATCTGCTAGAGGTTGACGGGTTAATCCGTGATGAATGCAGTGCCTGGGAAGGAAGGACAGCACGCTTTGGCAGTCATGGTTTCCTAGAGATAAACGAAGATGGATCTTTGCAATCTGCTGAGCCTACAACTGTCCAGGAATGCCGAGAAATAGTTGAAAACTTTGATTCTTCATTTGAGGTCAAGGCTGAGTGGTGCCCAGGAGGCACCACTCTAAGTTGGCGCATTACAGCAGATGCAATCCCCAGCGAACGGAAGGCTGCTTTTGTCGTTGTAGAAGACGGCGAGCCTATGTGTGAGGGGCTGGTGGTGCGGATGCCTGTGAGCCAAACCACCCAACTTCCTCGCTAGAATGGAGCCGTAAACACGGGTGTGTGTTTGCAAATAGGGAACGAAAGCGCTGCCTCTCGGGGTGGCGCTTCTTTGTTAGAATCAAGAAACTTTATATCTAAGACAGCAGCCGTCTTTATCGCGGCTGTTTTTTCATGTCTTTAAAGAAGAACAACCATCCAGGACGTATGAGCTATGCTTGATGTGTCTTCGCTTTCTACAACAATCAACCATGCTAGATAATCCTGATTTGATCGCCTCACTCATCGGCTTTGATGGGCTGTTGGCTATTGCCCTCACGGCCATTGCTACCCGTCTTCTTTCCGATGGCAACCGCGCAGAGAAACTAGAAAATGCTACTGGTGTCGTCTTTGATAAAGTAGCCAGTGTTGAGGCAACTGTTGAGTACATCCAGGGGCGTTTAGAAGGCTTGGCCGTCATCCTTGAAGATGGTCGTGTGACTCCCAATGAAGTAGCGACAATGAAATCAGAGGTTACCTCTATCCGAGATAAGATTTCAGGAATTATGAACCCAGGAGGTGATGCCGCTTGAACTGGAGAAAGTTAGCTACCAGGGTTGGGCTGTCGGCCCTAGAGAGAGCCACCCAACCTGGCAGTGTTGATGAGATCAGCCGCCAAACTGCATTAGCCGCCAACGTCTGGGCACTCGCGCATCCAAGTATCAAAGAAGAACCGTTCCCTGATGTCCAAAACGGTGATCTGGTGCTCAGCGACGCATTCTTAATCCCCAAACTTAGCTGGGGTTGGGTGTGGTTTCAGCGGCAGTTCTCGTTAATTCACAGGCAATCAGGGGTGGAATCTCGCTGGATTAATCGGAGAACCGCACCCCAAAACGTTTTGGAGTAAACCACCCCCACCACACGCACACGCCTCACGCCGCCTCTCGTGGGCGGTTTTTTTGTTGTGCCGATTCTTTACAAAGGGTTAACAAACATCCTCTTAAGTTACTGAAATAACCGTAGGTCAACGGTTATAATGTTGAGGAGATTAACCTGAAATGTCATGGGAAAGAAAAGATCAAAGAGTCCAGCTTTTAGGTCGACAAGAGAGCCCAGGAATAGCCGAGTTGACTATGTGCCCTCATGCGTGCAGTCTAATGGCCCTTCAAAACTCAGATGGGAGTCAGAGAAACCTCTTAAATTCCCATGTGTCACTAGGAAACTCTCAGAGGAAGAGCTTCAAAGCATCTCTTCCAACCCCTATATCGATCTCGCTGTTGACGAACAGCCTATTCAACCTCAACACTTAGAAACCATTAAGGTTGGTGCGAGTAGCCGGGAAAGTAAGAAGACTGAGCCAGAAGTTCAAAAAGCTTCAATCCAAAATTCCTGCAAAAAACTTCAAGTTGAGCTGCAATTCTCTCAGCGGCTAGCGGCAAACCTGGGTGGAAAAACTGAGTACGCTAACCCAGCAGGCAGGATCGATGTGCTCACAGATGAATTTGTTATTGAAGTGAAGGTGGCCCATAACTGGAAGCATGCGATCGGCCAAGCTCTGGTTTATTCATCCTACTTCCCTGAAAAAATTCCCATGGTCTGCTTGATTGGCGAAAGCGTTTATGAGTATTTTGATATCGCTGAGCGCCATTGTGAAGCGCTAGGCATTGTCTTCAGGACGGAGTCTGATTTTGATGAGTAAAAAGACCAATAACGAATGGGAGTCGCAGCAAAGAGGGAACAAGGCAAACGCTGGCCAATTCTCCTCTAACGAAAAGCTTGACGCGGACAGGTACGTCAAACTGACATTGACATCCTCGGACAGGGACAAGCTTCAAGTCTTGATAGACGAAATTCAAGAACGCCCTGCGCCAGCCCTAAGAAAAATTGTGTTGTGGCTACTATCGAAGCCTGAGATCGTGAAGCGAATGCTAATAGATATAAAAAACGAGCAAAGTCCTTGACATAGCCGTAGGTCTACGGCATAGTATATCTAACGGCGCAGGATGCCACGTACCGGGGGCCAGCCGGTTAAACAAGGAGCCCTTAGGAGACATAGGTGCCCGGGAACCATCCCAGCGATGGCGAACCCAGTTATTTTATTAACGAGCCCTCAACGGGCTGCCCCATGCGGGCGTTGTTCTTAATCTCGCTTCGGCGGATTCACCAACGTTCGCGGGTCAGGGCAGTTCGCGGGCAGGCCCATCCCCCTTAACTCGTGTCGGGTCAGCGAGGCGTTAGCTGGGGGAAGGAGAGACACACCACTAGCAGTTCGCATCGCGCACCACACTGCTGTGGATGTTGTTTTTAGGGTTACGATTATGTTTGATTCCGACCTCGACATGGCTTCTTTTGAGGAACTTTTCACTCAAGCCTCTCAGGTTGGCGAGGCCGCCTACGAAGTTACGTTCCTTGAGCGCAATCCGGAAGGAGAAGGCTACTTTGATTACGACGTCGATACAGTCGTAAAGCCGTTTCGGGGGCAGGTCGGCACCTGGTACAAGGTCATTGAGGTCATCGAAATTGACCACGAAGGGCTGACTGCCACCGTTATTTTTGAGTTCACTGATCCCGAATAAGGGAACCGGTCAGCCCCACCGCAACGGGGCACACGACACATTTATCTTTTTGGAGAACCGACACATGAAATACCAAGAGATTATCAATTCCATCACCACCAACGACGCAACCGTCGAAGCCGTCGCTGTCTGCCTCACTCTGATCAGTTGGTTCAAGGGGGCATGTAGTGATGCCTATGATTCCGGCGTGATTGTCCGGCGGTGGTGGGAGAACCATGGCAAAGTGTATGCGGCCATGGCTGCACTATTGGCGGTGCTTGCCTTCTGCGCAGTCTTCGTTGTTGCTACGGCTGTCTACCGTTGGCTGAAAGATTACGGTATTCCTGGTGCAGTGACTGGACTGGACATCCTCTGTGCCACGCTGCTGTGTTACGAGGAGCCAGAGTTAGAGGCTGCTGACTTCAGTGTCCCCGAACTCGATCTCAGCGAAGGGGAGGCGCTGATCAACTGGGCGTTTTCTCTCAAGCAGTAGCCCGTGGCTCTGGGTAAGCCGCAAATACTGTCCGTACTTTTACTAGAGGCTTTTATTATGGGTTACGCTATCTCAGAAATAGAAAGGTTCTATGAGGACATGGTTTACGACTATGTAGACATGCTACCCGAAAATTATTTACGGGCTGTGGTTCGCAACGAATATGGCGGCAGTCCAAATGTGTTGCATCACATCGAAAGAATGTCTATCGCCGATCTTGTTGCTGTAGTAGAAAGAAATCTGTCGATTGCAATAGATGGAAGAGTCTATCTAAATTCAACTAAAACCCATAGCAAAACTAAGGCAGAAGTTATCGCCTTTATGCATAAGACTCCATCGTGCATCATGGATCAGATATGTAGTGAACGATTTCAGGCGGCTTGATGCAGTGTTGTTAGGGTTTCTCGTTCTGGAGAATAAACCCGCCCCCACCGATCGCAGACACGATCGCAATCACTTGTACGATTGTTTGGATCTGCTCGGTGGAGATGCCTAAGCTGACTGCGAAGACTCCGACCGCGATCGCGCCCAGGAGTAGTAGCCGAGAGATTTTCTTCTCAGCGCTAAGGATTCGTTGGTTCTGCTTAGTGTCGATTTCGCGGGACTCATTCTTGGCAGTAATCAACTCCTCTTGCAATGCTTTGAGTGCTGCTCTCTGCTCAGCCAATTCCTCATTCAGATTCTCGTTTTGCCATTGATCGAAGCCGAGGGTAGGCGTTTCCGATTCAGACTTCTCAGCAGGCCACTCTAGCCAACAGCGGTAGCCCCCTCCTTCAGGCGTGAGCTTGATATGCGCACCTGGGCCGAGCAACCAAGGACGTCTAATAAGTTTATTTGTCCGTCCCTCCCGAATTCCTGAACCAGAGGGATGGCTGTTTCCGTCTCTAATCCTGAGCTTCCCCGATTCATCCCTGAATATAGTGGCTTGGGTGCGGGAGATCAGTGAAGAGATCGGCACCCTCTCACCGTTGGCTCTTTCCCTTGGATCTGGATGTGGTACCAAGATTTTCCAGCCAATCACTCCAATCTGGATATCGGCATGAGAATCACGCCCAATCGTCAGCGGAAAATCCCCGTCACTCCCGGTCGCGATCGGGATCTCTCGGGGGACCTGTCCCGGAGCTATTTCGTAGAGGGTGAGTGGGGTCATGGGGTTAGGAGATGGGGTAGAACAGTGTGGTTCCCCTGAGCCCGAAAGCAATAGATCCATTGGCTTGCCGGACATCAATGTCTATATCCAACTCAATTCTGTGCAAATTCGTGTAGGTGCCGATTTCGCTAGGCAAGGGTTCTAGTGGGCCACCCCCGACATTTCCTTGGGTGCTGCGGACTTCAGTAATACTTAAAGGTTGATAATCACTACTTCCACGAGTTTGCGAGAAATTGTTTATCAAAGTCGCTCCTGAATTGGTGTAAATGAGGTTTGCTTCGTCCTCATACACCATGTTTGTTGCTGTCCCACCATTCGAGTGCAACAGTCGCCCGTATGGACAAAGTTGGATGTTTCTATTTTGTTGGGGAGATACGTAGGGAAATCCAGACCATGAAACTATTAAAACGATTGTTATCGTGTTCGGGTCTGTATCCTGCCTACCGTAAATTCTTTCATTCAGGGCTCGGCTAAATTGCCAGCCGTAACGGCTGTCTACATTAACGTTGTACGCTTCTAGCAGCCCAATAAATGTTTGATTCCCGTTCGCACTATCGGCAGCATCAACGACCCACGTCGCAACTTCATTTTGGGGGTTAGACTTGTTAACAATTGGAAATACGGCTCGCGAATTACCTGGTGTAACAGGAAGAAGTAACGAATTTCCACTCCAGTCTTTCGCATTATCGAATTCCACAGTGGCTCCTATGTTCACCACGCTTCCTAGGGTCATTTCACCAGGCGATACCCCACTACACACGCAATCAGAAAAAGACTGCACTTTTTTATAAGTCCCAGCAACTATCTTCCCGCTCACTTTAGTGTTTTTCACACTTAAGTTTGACAACATATTCTCAAAGAAAAATTGCCGATTTGCTTCTGTGTTTGCCCAAGCGTCCCAAGTGTAAGCACTTACCGGAGCACTTAAAAGCAATTCATCAATATCGAAGCTGCTATCAAAAATTTCTACATTTCCTTGTGCCCGAACATTATCTAAATCACCACCTGCAGGATTGGAAACTGTGATATTAAAAGCTTTATAGTCCCATGCTCCATGGGCATCTAGAACTCCACCATTGTGCACATTAGCGTTTTTTACTGTTATGTCATGGGCGTTATTGGTAGTAATGAAATGCCGAATATTCTCCCCCGAAATGTCTTCAATCAACGCACTTTGGCACCATTGAACCCATAGGGTATAGCCGCTGTTTTTAGCTTTTATATTCTTAGCGGTCATTCGTCCATGACGCCAATTTATAATTCCAGGAAGATTGAAAAAGCCGCCCTGTTCACTGGCCGTAGCATCTCGGTTAGTAGTAAGGCTTAAATTTTCTAACTGAACATTTCCGCCATGAAGTTCAATCGCCCTACGGAAGTTAGCTGAAGAATTGTCACCAACCAAATCAAAGGTAAATTCAAAATCTTTAATAATGAAATTAGGGGTGTTTTTGTAGATGACCACCCTAGTTCTTAGTTCAGTTGTCCCGTCAGGCAATGTATAAGGATCAGCAGATGGAAAGAAAAACTTACTCGCCTGAGTGTAGACGGTACCATTAGCATCCAGCGTCACTCCAAAAAGCTGCTCCCAAGCAATCTCTGAATTATTGGCAGCGTTCACCAATCGAAGATAGATAATATCTCCATTTTTAATGGTCGCATCATCTGTGGGAATGCTTCTGTCGCCACGATTCACGTCTGCTGTGAGATTCGCCGCAATAGCATTCGAGTTGAAATCTATAAAATAATTAGATCCGCCTTGAAGCTTGATTTTTACGCCAGGGCCACCCCGAACAGAAAATGTTTGTCCATGGGAAATGTTTGCGTTAGTAGCAGTGTCGTTCCCCGCAAAAAAGTAAGTACCTGGCTGATCGAACCAGATGCCTAAGTTGTTTGTTAGGGCATACTCAAAAATGGCATTTTTTTGGCTTGAGTAATCGGTCACTCCATCAGGGCGTATGCCAAACCAGCTGGCTAAAACTTCGTCGCTAGTGGATCGCTTGATTCTCAATCCATCAGTGTTAACAAACACAGTCCCACTATTATCGGTAGAGGTTGTGTCGGTTCTGTCAATCAAGAAATCCCCGCCGCCAGGTGTATTCGCACCGTAGTAACCTCGGATAGTTACTTTGGTGGCCTCTGCTGCAATATTTGAAGATGATCGAAAATCTGAAACACTGTCGATAGTGATTGCCAGGTCGTCACCAGCTGACGCGGCAAATGTTATAGGCTGCTTTCTCCATGCCATCAGTCAGCCCCTCCTGTTTGCCTAGAGCCCGCAATGAGAACCGGCTGAGATCCTTCGTTCGTGATCACTGCCGAGTCACCACGGAATTTTATGTTCACGTCCCCGATCTGCAATTCTTGGGGATTGTTCACGATGGTTTGCTGCTGTGGATTTAGTGTTCTGGCTGGAACTGTCGCGAGCATTAAAAAATCCTCCTTATGTCCATGTAGGTGTGCCACCACGCCACATTCTTCGGCGCGGAATTGTTAACGTTGTACGCCCCAAGGCATACGGTCATCGGCTGGGTTTCCTCCAAGAGATTTATCCACGCGAGGCCATACTTTCCGCGTAGATTATCGGTGCGGTCCTCGGGTTCGAGCGTCGCATCACTTCCGTAATTCAGAAGCCCAAGTCGTTGAGGTGAGGGAACCCCTGCTGCAATCTGCGCTTCGAAAACAGCTGCATCCATGAGGCCAACATCTACATACGCGTTGATGATGTCCTGCCCCGAGACGTGATAGTTAATCTCCCACAATGCCCCTGGGTCAAGCCGTATCCTTCGTCCTTCAGTGCTTGCGCCTTCTGGGATGGGCTCGCCGGAGTCATCTAGCAAGGAGATTCCGTCGCCAAGGATGTATGCGGGAGAAGTCACCTCGGATGGTAAGCCAGCATCTTGGGTGAATGGCGTCCGGATGAACGGGATTAAGGCGAGTGTGGGGTCGTTGAAGGTGAGCGGATACACCCCTCCTTGATCCGCCATCAACAAATGGGCGACGGAGAGGGGGGTGGTTTGGGCTGTTTCGGGGGAACGCCACGCGCTCATTGGGTTAGGCCCTCCCTACGTATACGTCGAGTGTTGTCGTTTGGCCCGCTGCGGTTTGGGCGAGGATTTCGATGCTGTGTAATCCCCGTACATACGAGGTCTGCGTGGCCAATGCGAAGAAGATCTGAGAGCCAGGGGGTAGCGTGGTGGGGGCGATAGTCTCGCGCACGTCTGAGCTGTCGCGTTGTTCAGCGTGTTGGATGGCGGAACCGCTGTTGGGCGAGGCAAACTCAGCATCCGTGTCGATGATAGTGCCGCCTGGGTCGGATTCTGAGATATAAGCTTTTATTGCAAGCCCAGTCAATGGCTGAGAGCCGGTGTTGATGATCCGGCAATTCGACACGTTGCTGGTCGTGACGCCAAACCGCCCAGCTGTGGTTAGAGTTTCAGTTACAGTTGTGGTTCTTTTGGGCATTAGCTGACAACCATGCAGAGAAATGCTTCTCGTCAAGACTAACCGTTGATTGACAAAGGGTTTTAGTTATAATCCGAGAAAGTTTACAGCACTATTTATTGGTGTTTTGCAAACAGTTCCTGACCCGTTACGCCCATGGAAACAACTCAGAAAATCCAGACCCCTGAAACCAGGATGGCTGCTCTATTGCGTGGTGTTCGCGCCGAGGCTGGTTTTAAGCAAGCTGAGTTAGGCGCTTTGATTGGGGCTGAGTTAAAGATAGCCCCTGTTGGTCAGATGACAATCAGCCGATGGGAGGCCAAGGGAACAGTACCAGGGTGCTATCTGGGCGCGATCGCTCGGGTGTGTCGGGTTGATGTGGAGAGGTTGTTGGTTTGACAGACTTAACAATTGATAAGCGTGATGGTTTGTTTCTTCGTATTTGTTGCACTGACAATGACGCGATGATTGATATCGCCGTTAGTGACGCAGGCAATATTGTGTTTGACGTTCATGGCATAGACGGGATAAAGCGTATCAAGCTATCCCCCGCAGACAGTGTTAGTTTTGCTCAAGCATTTACATGCTACACAGCGGAATAGTTCAAGCCCACTTCTAGAAAATATTGAGACGAGGAAGACTTCCTGTTCGCTGAAATTACTAGGGTTCGGCTAAACTTGAGGCAATCTCTCCTCTTTGCAGCCCTTCCTCATGCTCTACCGCGCCGACGGAACACTAATGAACTCATTCTCTGCGCTGTCCAACCAACGCACGGGAATGGGGGTAGCGGGCCGGGACAAACTGCAATCAGTTGAGATCAACCTTGACCCGTACATCCTAGATCGCGAACAGCTTGGCAGTCTGCATCGTTCAAGTAAGCTGATTGAAAAAGTGGTGGAGTTGTTACCGGATGATGCCGCCGCGAGTTGGGGCGACTGGCGTTTCCCGGATAACGATAACGATGAAGAGTTAGCGCACGATGTTGGATTGTATTGCGATCGCCTTGACCTAATCGACAATTTCAACGAAGCCGCGAGTCTGGGGCGGCTGTATGGCGACGGCTATATCCTACTGGACATCAAAGACGGCAAACCCATCAATGAGCCGGTCGATATGGGTCGGATCAAGTCAGTAGAAATTGCAGGCATTGTTGACCGTGATGAACTGCGCTCCGATTCCAGCTTTGGCTATCGGAATCCTAGGACTTACTATCTGAACGTTGAATTAGATGCGCCGCAGTTCGATGGAGTAGACCGTGGTTTTTCGACAATTCACAGCGATCGCGTATTGAGGTTTCCGGGTAAACGGTTGCGTAGCCGTCAGCTGCAGCGCAATCAAGGTAATAACGATTCAGTCGTTCAGTCATTGTTTAACGGATTCTCGATTTACATGCAGTCGTTCACCAGCGTCTCAACGATGCTGAGTGACGCGAATCTTTTCATCTATATGCTAAATGGGCTCTCTCAACTGGCCCAGCGCGGAGAGACCGATAAATTAATTTCTAGGTTTGCGGCATTGCAAATGTCAATGTCCAACCTGAAGGGGCTGGCGATCGACAAAGACAACGAGGCTGTGGATTATTTGGCCCGGAACTTTGGTGGAATCGACAAGATCTTAGAGCGTGTTGAGAATTTCTTTCTGGCCGAGACCGGCTACCCTCGTACTAAATTATTTAATCACTCTGGAGCAAACAGCCTCAGCGAATCTGGCAAAACCGATGAGCGTTTGTGGGCCAACCTGGTCGCATCGTATCAGCGCAATATTTGGACGGGGCCACGCCGCCGGGCTAGTGAATTAATTGTTGCAGCCAAAGATGGACCAGACTATGGCGGTCGGGTGTTGTTTGGCTGGCAATCCCTGATCCAATTAAGCGATAAAGAAAAAGCGGAGATTGCCAAGCTTGAAGCGGAAACAGCCGCTATTTTGGCAGAATTACCGGAAGAGAGCCGCCCTAATACCCATATGGATGCCGCGGATGACGAACGCATCCAGGGCCCTAGTAAAAAAGCCGAGGGCAGTGCATCAGCAGGCGGTGGCAACATCGAACTAAACGAGGCTACGGTCACCGCGCTGGAGGAAAAAGTGCGCGCTCATAATGAAGCGCATCCTGAAAAGGGCAAGCGGGTTACTGTCGGGGCGCTGAAAAAAGTGTGGCGGCGTGGAGCGAGGGCTTTTTCAAGTAGCCCTCGCCGTACCGCAAAAAGTCGCAGCCAGTGGGCGATGGGTCGCGTCAATGCATATCTCTATCTGCTGCGCAACGACAAGCCTAAGAACCGTAACTACACCACAGACAATGATCTTCTCCCCGCTGGACATCCCCGCTCTAGCCGCAAGGATGAATTACCGTTCGAAGATGGGGAGTGGGATGCGATCGCAAATGATGTTAATAGCCCGGTTGTTGTAGAGGGAGCGTTGGGAGCGATCGATGAAGCTGTGGGCGGTGAGTTTTCGGAGGGTTAGGGCGCTATACAGTATCCCTACCAATAGACATCGCAGTGCTCCGCCTATACCCGAAGGGATGGGTCTCTTGTCCTCAACGACAAACATGAGCCTTATTAAATTGCTATATCATCCTGCGATCGCATCCGTCTTCTCAAACTCCGACAACTCCGCAACTCATGGGAGGGGGCATAGATATTGCAACCCAGACTCACAACCTTAGAGCGGCCTGAATCGGTCAGCACTTTAAGCACACGAGTATGACCTAAAGCATTTTCAGTAACCAAGAATCCACAGCTAGACTCTCTGAGCAGGAACAACAATTCTGGATCATCTAGTTCTATGGCTACTCTCTTCTTCTGAATCGGTTCAATCTTACGCTCAAGTCTCCATCGATTATCGAGTCGTCGTTTGATGGTTGACTGACTCCAGTCTGTCTCTCTGGCTAAGCCTGCAATGGAACAACCCGGTATCTGAAATCCATTTGAAACCACTACTAAGCTTTTTTCCCCTGGCAATTGATCAGAGGTCGCCATTTCCCACGGTTTCAAAACTAACTTCTTGGCCTGGCCCTTCTTCTCTTTCCTAGCAGCCCAATACGCTTGTTTCTGCCGATACTGGGCTTCTAATGCTGTGCAGAGTGCTTTGGCTTCGGATCGACCTAGATGATGCAGTTCAACATCTGCGATCGCACCGAGTCCATCCACACCCAAGGCAATCTTCACAGCCCGAATGCCACATAGATAGAGTGTTAAAGAACTATTGTGCGATCGCGCTGACCTAAACCAACCTGTTGCCAACCCACGATTTATCCATCGTTGGATCGTCCGCACAGAAACACCCATCAGATCGGCTATGGCAGTCACATCAAAACACACCCAACCGCTACCCTGGGTATCCAGAGAGCGGAGGACATGCCAGAGGCGAGCATGCTCATGGCCCGAGTCTAATAGGCGAGTATAAATCCGTATGGTGGTTGGCAGTTGCAAAGACATAGCACAACAGGCCGGTCCCAAAGAGAACCGGCATTCCTCGTATTGATGGGCTATACCTTGATAAAGTCGGGTGTTAGTGCTTTGACCTGTCGGCGCATCTTGATGATCAGGTGGTCTTCAGCCCCAGATACCGCGCACGCTTCCCAGTTAAGTTCTGATACTTCCAGGCAGAAAAGGGTAAAGCGTACTAGCGCCCATAGTACAGAGAGGAAAATGAGGCGGATAAGAGTCTTAATTACGTGTGTCATCGCTCTGTTCCTCCTCTAACAATTTCTCCGCAACCGTCCGTGCCACATTGATCGAGTCCAGGATCGGCCCCTGCGTTTGATACTCCACCCGATCTTGGTCATAGTGAATAAGGAGCCCCTGGTACATCGCATCCAATACAGCGGTTAGTCCATACCCATGGATCAGAGCCATGAGAAAAGACTGTAGTTGGTCGTCGCTATGGGTCTGACTGACAGGGATTGTGATTTGGTTTTCCATGACCGCCCCCTATGCTCTCAGCCCGAACTTCGGGTTCAGGCATTTACTCCAGTAGCCAGGCATCGCCAGCGGTAACCCGTCTGAATACCAGATAATGCACGGTGTCTCACGGGTCTTGTCTGCGTTTATTTCAGCCTGCAGTGCCTTGAAGCTATCGACATGGATATGCAGGATGCCGTCATGGATAAAGGTGAATTTCATCGTCTCAAGCCTCCACCAACGCTTTAACAACCCCGCTGAGCATGTCTTCAGCATCGGTCTGCACCATGGCCGAACCTTCATCCAGGTAATACAGTGCTCGGCTGTCGGGCTTAGCGAATTGAGTCAATTGCCAGGCGAGCCATGCACAGGCCCAGGCGATCAGTAATGCAAGTGTTCTCATTGTTCTAAATTCCGTAGGGTTGGTAAGGCCGCTGTGTAGAGGTAGCGGCCACAAGGCAATCGTTAGAAAGGCATCGGCTCAAACTCATCGTCTGGCTCTGCCATGGCCCAATCAACGATGTGCCAGCCCGGTAGGTTGTCGGATACCCAGTCCTCGATGCGGGGTTTTGCTGGCTGAGGAAGGCGGCGTAGCTCTAGGGTTAGCTCTAAGGTCATCCAGTCGGGCTGAGTGGGGCTGGATTGATACGTCGCTAGCTTCTGCAGCGTGATGAAGTACTGATCGGCCACCGCGTCCAGGGCATCATCGGCAATGGCGTGGAAGGGTTGGGCGGTGTCGATATCGCAATGCGGGGCCGATGGGGCGGTGATTACGGTAGTAAACGGGGCGACAAATACTAGGTCGCGGGTTAGAGTTTTCATTAGGCAAATCCTTGTTAGATAAGGGTTTGATTAGAGGGCTGGTCGTAGTTGGCGCTACTCCAGTCCTTGCTCTCCCATCTGCATTTCTCAATCCGGGCTTTGGACCGGCTACGGCTGCATTAGAGGGCAGCTTTGATAGGCTCAGCTGCTCAGGCCCCCCGTAACGTTGCATTGGCTGTAGAAGCGGGGTCACACAGGCAAGGATTTTTTAGAGAGGTTTATGCTTTGTCGTCCTCTTGGCTTTTATTATTACAAGTTAAACTATGATTGTCAACTATTTTTGCAGATTATCCTAGACAGACTGTTATTGCATGGCTATACTGTGAGCGTAGTAACATCCTGGGAGTGATTTTCATGGTTTCAAGCATGATTCATTGGCGACTCCGGGACGTAATGGACAGGGAAGGTATTCAGGCAAAAGCCCTCGCTCAAGAGATAGGGGTAACTGCCAATGCCATGACTAACCTGCGCGGATCTGAGATGCCAAGAATTAATGGAGAGCGCCTTAACGGACTTATACTCGGGCTAAACAAACTCAGAAGAGCTGATAGCAAATTGATCACTTTGACTGATGTGATTGAATTCAGTCTCACGCCTGATGAGATGAGTGAAGTGGGGATAAGTGTCTAACATGCTCATCCTGAAACTTAAAGAGGCCCAAGCTCGCTACAACATCACCAACAAAGACCTAGCTGAGTTCATCGGAGTAGGCAAAACCATGATCTCTGACTGGAGAGCGGGCAGGAAGAAACCCAGCTACGATCGCATTGGTAAAATCATGGATGCGATCTCCCAATTAGGCGACGAGAATCAGCTACAACTTTTCCCGCTGTCGTTATCAGAGTTGATCGAGTGGCGGAAAGATTTAAATGAGAAACCCGTAACAAAAAGAGAAGAAAGTACTTCTTTTTAGCAGCCTTTGTTCTCTCCTTAAACGGGTGCTGTTCGTTATAATGAGAACACGAGATTTTTGACAATCAAATGAGTAAAGCCGCCGACAGGTAAATGAGTTGGCGGCAATGGAATTTTAAAGGGACGAAAGGAAAAAAGAGTTTTGAATTACGAAATGAAGTTTCTGAGGATTAAAAAATGAGCGGTGAAATAATCGAGTTTCGAAATATCGCAGACGAGATAACCATACGTGAAAGTGACGGTGTAGCAATTGTTAGCATCAGAGCCGCAGGACGATTGGCTGGTAGAGGTGAAAACGCCTTGCGAGAACATTTTAAGGGTGCGCAGGCAAGACAGAGTAAGCTGGCTGAAATGCTTGAAGCTAAAGGCTTTAAGGGTGCGCAGGTAAAGCAGTTTTCAGAGACTGGCATTCCTGATCAGGCATTGGGTGTCATCCTTAAATACTATGCCTACAAAGCTGGCCGATGGTGTACCGAGCAAGCTGAGCATGCCTGTGATCAGTTTTTAGATATGGGTATTCGAGCCACTTGTTATGCAGCCAAAGGGTTAGTCGAAGTTAAAAACATTGCTCCAGAGCCAGCCCCACTGACATTACCCCCAGCTGAAAAGGCAAAGCTTGCGATTGAAATCGTCAGAGATGCGTTTGCAGATCTTGAATTCGGGAATAACCCCCAACAGTCAAACAGCTTGAAGGCGGGAATTTTATTATCGACGGCTCAAGAGGCTTGTCCTGAGTTAGCATCGTCTCTTTTACCTGCTCAGAAGTTTCTAGCAGCGACTAATACGGTTGATGCTGAGGATGTTGTTTGGTTAACTCCGACCTCTTTGGGTAAGCGTCTAGGTATTAGTGCTGTTAAGGTTAACCGGTTGCTGAAAGAGCTGGGGCTGCAGATCAGTAACCAGAAGCCAGCTAAGGGTGAGCCCAGCTACCTGCCGACTGAACGAGGTAAAGAATATTCGTCGATGACTGCGGCTACTGGTGGTAATGGTGACATGACTACCTACCAGCATCTGAAGTGGTCGGAGAGGGTGCTGGAGTTGTTTAAGGAGTAGGCTGCTGCAGATAACGTTCTGCAAAGTGCTTTTGCAGTAGTGCGTGGACAAAGCGATAGCGTCCGCCGGTACGCTGGATGAAGCGATGGTTTTCGGCATGGGCAAGGAATTTCGCGTAGTTCCAGGGGGCAACGCCAGATTGGTGGAGAACAAGGCGTAGGGAGATATGTTGGATGACAGCAATCATCCCGACAGTCATCCCGACAGTCAGTCCGACAATCAGTCCGACAATCAGTCCGACAATCAGTCCGAGACTCAGTCCGAAATTCGTCCCGGCACTTAGCTCTTCACCCAGTCCGGCAATTAACCAGTCAAGTAGCGCAAAACTCAACCCGCCAAGCAGCGCGAAACTCAACCCGCTAATCAGCCCAACACCCATAGATGTCTTTAGTGATCTTTTGATTCCCTGATTAGGCGATTGTTTTTTATCAATATCAGATTCTAATATCGTTAGCCCGGCGAGCACCCCGGCGAGCACCCCGCCAATCAGTCCGAAACTCAACCCGAAACTCAACCCGACACGCAGCCCGACATGTAGCCCAGCAATCAGCCAGTAAGTTGACAAGTAAAACAGCCCGGGAATCAGCCCGACAATTAGCCCGACACGCAGTCCATAGCGCAACGCCTTTCCCCAAAAGAAACTCAGGTTTTCTGGTAGTTTAATAGGCGTCAGTCCGTCCGCTAGCCTGCCACTCAGGCCGACAATCAGTCCGAACAACCCGAAAATCAGTCCGTCCGCTAGCCCACCACTCAGACCACCACTCAGACCACCACTCAGACCGAAACCTAACCCGACAATCAACCCAACAACCAGCCCGAAAATTAGCCTAAAAAGGACTATATATCGCTTCAGATCTTGTTTTCGATCCAACCAGTCAGGTTGTAATCGCTCAATTAAAAACTCCGTAACACCTCGCTTTTCAAGCTTAGAGGCTAACCAGCTGAGATAGTGATGGGTCTTCTCTTTAGACGGAGATCGCCCTGGTGGATAGGCTCCTTGATTGTTCAAATCATCAAGCTGTTTCTCAATGTAGAGATCCAATAACTCCTCTGTTGTCTGAATCGGCTGTCCCTGATATGCCACAACAAACATGAGCAGGAAGAGTGGAGAACGGGCTAAGTTCAGAAGCTGGGGTTGATTTCTCAGAGTGTCCCACAAAGGACCGCGATTAGAATCCTTGAAGTATTGTTCAATTTGATTGTTATCGAGTGCTTGAAGATAGATAGCCCCGTTTAACCGTTTGAGATATTCTCCTTGGGCTTCTAATGCCTCATATTCTTTACGACGGCAGCACGCGACCATCGACATGGCTGGATGTACATCTAAAAACGCGTTAATGGCTCGCATACATTGGATCTGTTTGGCCTGACGTTTTTGATCCATCTTTTCAGACGTAGCCGCTTCAGCCTCATCCACCCGCCGCAATTCATCTAAGCCATCAAGTAAGGGGAATAGCTGATTCTGTTCGATCCATTGTTTCGATACATCAGGAGAAACGTTGTACTTCTCTTTGAGCTGATCGCTTAGCCAATCAGCAAATGATTTCTCGTTGTTGCTTGACCATTCTGATAATTCAAAAATGATGGGAATAGGCTGATCGGTTGATTGCTGTGCCGTTTGCAGTAATGCTTTAGCGACTGCCAAAAGCTCATTCGTTTTGCCAGAACCAGGTTCTCCCAGGATGAGCAGTCGACCCTGAATATCATCTCGTGCTAGGAGGTCATACGTTGAGATGCCAGAAGCTATAGGGGTTGCTGGGGAAGGTGAGTCAAAGGGATTAAATTCACGACGAATGAACTGATCCGACGATTCAAAATCGTCAACCGGTGTCAAATCACGACGTCCTACGCGCTCACGTTGTTCTTTTCGTTTCAGGTCTAGACGAATCTTATGGTGTAGAGAATCCTCTAGACGTTTGACGACTTCCCGTAGGGCAATGTCTATTAACTTCCGACGTAATTCCTGCCGCTGTTCATCGGTGATTTCGCGTTTTTGGGGGCGGAGTTTGCTAAGCAGTCTATTAGACCAGTCTCGCACTGAGTCAATAGATTGAATCACGCCTCCTACGAGCAGTAGAATTGCCAGGCCCCAGGCAAGTCCCGGAACGTTGCTAAGCCATTCCGAAATTTGGTCCTCTGGTGATGAGGCCGTAGCATTTTCAGCGGCTTGAGCGAGTAACCAGACAACGTTCACCATTAGGGCATGACTGAGCTGAGGGTCAGTATATCTACAGCATACTTAACCATGATCAGCTACACACAGAAAGCGGCTCTAACTTGGCGGTTGGGGGCCGCTTTCTGTATCTATAGCTATTAAAGCTGGTTTGATTGATGGGTGCTACAACCTTGTAAATTCAGCCTTAACCTACTGCTGCTTAGCACGTTGCGTTTATACCGATTACTCTTATCTATGAATGTAAGAGCTTTGCGCGGAGTTGATAAATGTAGGCATCCATGGCTGTCTCGTCTTCAAGCTTCACAGTCGTTAGGACGCGCTCGTAACCTTCACCCTCAAACTTATCAAGGCGAGACCAGTGCTCAGCCAACCTCTCCGAACTGAAGAGAAAACCTTTGATTTCACTGCCATGTTTATCCAAGATGATACCTGGGTAGCCAACCGCTGCACCCCAGCCTTCTTGAACCAGAGTACCAATGACAGTGGCTGGCTCCCAGTTTCCCGGAACATCTGCTAAGACGTGCTCGTTAGGTCGACCTGGGGCCAGCGTTCCATAGACGAAAAGTCGGTGAGTCATCGATCTCCTTGAGGTAGCTAACTCTTTACTAGATCTACTTTTTCAGTCTATCTGCCCTTATTGGCCTACTATACTGCGACCTTGCAGCCTATCTACCCAGTGTGAACATGCTATGTGGAAAGTTTCAGTACAGTTACCCTCCAAATATATTTCCTAAAGACTTTCTGTCGTGGCATCGTCCTTCATGCTCGACAAGACCTTGGTGGAGCATTTTAGAGACTTCAGGGCTGAAATGTCCGACTAAGGTCGGAGGTGGGGCTATTTGTTAATAGATGTGGGACAAGGGCTAGCAGCTGTCTAACCCCTGCCTTCCAAGGTTATAACCCTCACTTTTCAGAGCGACCCAATAGCACCTTGGCCAGTACGGTAACGGCCACAACGACGATGAAGGTGTTCAGATCACCTGATTGAGATACCGGTGTAGGTGTTACATGCGTCACTGCTGGTGGCAGCTGTGTTTGAATAGATTGATTATTGGGTGTAGGTTGAATAGCCGTTTGCATGATTGAACTCCGTTACTTGGATGACTCTTCCAGCGTGCGCTAACGTTGACGAGCCATGGTTAAAGTACGGGGTTGGAGTTATGTCAAACATATGTAAGAGTTCCGATAACACCTATGGCACGGTCATTACGAGCATCGATCGCAGGCATTGAAACAGCTAAGCGAGCTTTTAAGCGCAAAGGCTGGACACAGGAATTTTTGGCAGGTCGTGTCAATTGCTCTCGGCAAACAGTAGGTAAATTCTTTGACCGAGGTCGGGTTGAAAGGCGCATATTTCAACCCATTTGTGAAGAGCTCGAAGTCGCCTGGGATGACATCGCAGAACCTGAGGAATCGGGTTCTGCACGAGACAACAGGCCCGATAGTTCAGATGAACTGGTTGGCATTGTCCGAGATATTATTCAAGACAAAGTGCAAAAGCGCTACGGCACTATGAAGGTGCTTGATATGTCCCAACCGATTGGGTTGGATGATATCTATACCAACGTTAAAATTCTGGAAAAAATCACCGGACGCAGATGGCTAAGTGTCGACCAGCTAACCGAAAATGCTTCCTCGACAGATTCGATTCCAGGACTAGAGGCTACTGAACGATACGATAAACTCATGATTTTGGGTAAACCGGGGGCTGGGAAAACAACATTTCTCAAACATTTGGCAATTCAATGCTTCACCGATAGTTTTCATAGTGAATATGTCCCCGTCTTTGTATCACTTAAAGAGTTTGCAGAAGCTCCCAACCAACCAGAGCTGCTGAGCTATTTGAATGAGCTGTTGCTGGATTATGGATTAGCATCTGTCCCGAAAAGCAAAACAGACTCGGACGAAACATTTATTGAGCAGCTATTGAGACAAGACAAGGTGCTTATATTACTTGACGGTTTAGATGAGGTAAAAAAGGTAGATTCTGTTCGAGTGATACAACAGATTCAGAGTCTAACCAATCGCTTTGACCGGAATCGATTTGTGATCACTTGTCGTATTGCTGCACAGGAATTTACTTTTGAGCACTTTACTGAGGTTGAAATTGCCGACTTTGATGATGAACAGATCGCTAACTTTGTTAATAAGTGGTTCTATGCTAAAGATGATGAAGTTAAAGCAGAAAGCTTTATTCAAAACCTGAAAACAAATAAACGAATTGAGGAGTTAGCCTCCAGCCCACTTTTGCTTACCATGCTTTGTATTGTGTTCGAAGATGCAGGCAGTTTTCCAAGTAATCAAGCCGAACTCTATAAAGAAGGGCTAAATGTCTTGCTGAAAAAGTGGGATATGAAGCGTAATATTGAAAGAGACCCAATTTATCAAGGCCTGCATACTGGTTTGGAAAAAGAATTACTGTCTAAGATTGCTTATCAAAATTTCACAGACGATCAGCTCTTTTTCTTAGAACAGGAGATTACTGAACAGATTGCAGCGTTTCTTGCTGATACGTTGGATGCTCCAAAGTACCTTGACGGTGCCAATGTACTCAATGCCATTGAATTTCAACAAGGGATATTGGTAGAGCGAGCTGCGAATGCTTACTCGTTTTCCCATTTGACACTCCAGGAATACCTTGCAGCGCAGTACATCAGCAGTCAATGGCTTATTGATGAATTAGTTTGCGAGCATTTGACAGATAAACGCTGGCGAGAGGTGTTTTTATTGGTGTCAGGATTGGTAGGTGGGCGTAGTCATGAGCTTTTGCTGGCGATGGAGCAACAGGCCAATACGTTTATTAGCCTGCCGAAGTTACAAGGACTATTACAGTGGGCAACAAACCTGAGCGATAGGTCACAGCTTAGCAACAAATTGCTAGCCTCAAGAGCGTGGCTTTTGGTATCTGCCATCGCCAAAGACAGTGGCAGTGCCATCGCCAGTGCCTTACCTATCGTCCTCCCTGGCTCTAGAGCTAGAGCCGACAGAATCATCGCCATCGCCAAAGCCATCGCCAAAGCCAGTACCAGTGCCCTTGACAGCGGCACTGGTACTGCCAGTACCAGTGCCCTTGACCTTGCCAGCAAAATCGACAACGTCATCGCCAGCAAAATCAAAAACGAAATCTCAATCGTCGACTATTGTATCAGAGTCCTCGATAGCGACGAATATAGTCCTAGGGCCATTTCCATGGACAAATACAGCGACAGTGTCATCGCTAGAGCCAGCGCCAGAGCCAGTGCCAGCACCATCGCCAAAGCCATCGCCAGGGCCAGCACCATCGCCAAAGCCATCGACTATGGTGCACTATCAACAGAGTTAGAAGACCTACAAAAACAAATTCCTTTCAAGGACGTTATATCTAATGACTGGCAAAACTTTGCTGATCAATTACTTGACACCTTCCTAACCTTCTTTCACTTAGACAGAGAACTTATAACCTTCTCACTTGAAGAAGCCCAAGCCTTAGAAAAGTACCTCTACGCTGTCGAGCTGATCATCGACTGCAAAAACGCCGCTGTCCGTGTGTCTCGCAAGGAATGGGAAGCGATTGAGTCTAGGTTGCTAACTGGGATGGGGCCTGACGATAACTAATGCTCACCCTGACGTAAGCTTGGAAACGGGTTGTTGAGGGCTGGGGTCGTTCAGCCTAGCCAAGACTCTATGAAAGAAGAATCTCTAACCATAATCTTTGATTTGGTTGGATGAGCGTCAAGTCACGCAGCTGACAGCCTGCCCGAAGCCGTTGATAGCCCACCCTTGATTGCATCCTCCAGCGACATAAACAACACATAGCATTTGCAGTTAGTGCGACATTCGCACTGAGTAGCGGGCGGCGTGATTTCACTAGCGAGCCGTGGCGTGAGCTGCTGGTGGCGCAGGCAAGAGGCGCAATGAACATGATTAGGAGATAGGTGACGGGTAGCGTAGAGCTTGCCCTCTACTGCTGCTGCCCGTCGCTGCATTAAATCGCTGGACAGCCTGCCTGATTTTGCATACATTTTAAGCCGGGCAACAAGCTGAGCCTCACTGACCTTACCCTGCTCTACATCAGCGGTGAGATGCTTCAGCCCGTAGGGTCTGCCATCAGCACCACGACCTTTATAAAACTGACGCTTGAGGATCTCTGTGATTTGCGCCCAGTCTTCATTTGTCACATTTTGCGGGCCACGCTTAGCGATAATTGCACTTGACCCATGGATGCGGCGTAGTGCTTCACCAGACTGTTGTTGAAATTCACGAGCGTTCAGCTTGCCAGCAAAAAAATCGCGCCCCAGTTGTTCTAGCTGGGATGATTCCGCATCAATGACCTTGCTGGTTACAGAAAGAACAGCTTTCTCTGATGCTAGTTTGCCAGCCGCCGCGCCATTGATCCATCGAAACCGTTGAATGTTGGGGTCCCATTTGTATGGCAGTGCGTCTAGATTCAAGGTGCCCCCAGGTAGGTAAGGCCACATGGCGGGATGGTCAGCTCACTGCGGAATTCATAGAGTAGCGAGATCGCCTCAATTTGCTCGAATACCCAGAATGCAAAATTCTCACGATACGTCGTCCCCCCCGAATCAAAGGTAGGCTGCCCAGCAGTGAATGACCCACGCATCGGATCGCTAATCGTATCAATGTACTGAGACTTAAGATGTCGCCAAGTATGGATGATGAGCGGCCAGGTAATGGTTGGGTCACCTCCTGCAAGATTGGCATAGATCGCCGCTTTCATAATCAGTGCGGAGGCGTGTGGTTCTTCGTAAAGAGAAACCGGGTCAGCCGCTGGCAGAATGTCTGTCAATGGTCGTACCTGACCACGCAAATAATAGTCATTGTTGAGAAATTGCAGAGCTCGCATAGCGACAGTTTGTGCGATCGCATCCCCTGGCCTGAGATACCAGGAGTAGGCAGCCTCAACGACTGTCCTGGCCGTGTACCCAATCCACTGCGTATTAGGGTCTTCGCCAATCCAGGAAAATTTATTGATCTGGTCTTGGGAGACAGCCATGGTGTCCCAGGATGCCCAATTGAGTACCGGTGCAAATAATCCAGTCCTGCCAGTGGGATGTTGCTGGAAATAAGCCGTCTGCGCATCGGAAAGGAACTCAATCACATTGTCAGCGGCTTCGCTGTTGCCTTGCTTAATCCAGAATGATGGCGATTGATATGCGGCATAGGGCGAACCACGATAAGCCTCAACCAACCCATTGTCCGTATTGACTGTGAACGGCCAGACACCGGGTGTATAGGGAAGTTCGTCAAATGGATTGTTATTCGGCTTAAAGTCGCCAATCTCAATCGTGTGAGCCGCCTGCACCCGCGATACGAATGAGCCCTTGTAGATAATCAACGGTAGCGGAATGCGCTCTAGCGGAACCTCGCCAGCCCAAAGCACATCCACTGTTACGGTTTGGTTGTCGTCGTCTGGCTCAAACTCAATTCCGCGAATCTGCTGAGAATTTACAGCGTCTGTACCACCGACATAATTCACCCAGCCCGCCGGTATTAATTGCCAGTTTGGTGATGGGCCGATATCACGTGAGTATTTGTCGTCGTCGGCATCTGTAATAAAGCAGGTCACAACCCCGCCCTGAACTCTCACATATAGCTGAGGTGGTTGGTTCGTGGCACCGCCGAGAGAGCGTCCATCGTTTTGCAGCAGCACCAAGCCAGCGCCAGCGAAGATTGTCTTTCGCAGTGTTAGCCGAACGGCAAGACCGCTTGATAGTTGTGATGAACCGGGCACTGACGGCGCGGTCACTTCGATCAATTCCGACTCTGAGATCGTGTCGGGGTCACTGTCAGAATAAAGATAAACAGGATTATCGGCCAGGCGCGGATGCCACACTAAATATTGTTCGCCGCCTGATCGGTAGTCGCCCACCTCAAAGCCATAGCCATAGCGAGCAAAATCCCAAGCGTTAAAGGTGCGTGTGATTGGTACATTGGCTTGTGCCACCATGAACACCTTATAAAGCTGGGACTGGTCAAAGGCATCCGTGCTCGCTGAGAGCACAATTTCTAGAATCGCATCGACCGAGCAAACCACCTCAATCGATATCGTGCCGTAATCATAAAGCTGGACAATGGTGGCAAAATTTTGCACTTCCATCGAAGCGAAAGGCTGATCCGGTGTACTGGTAACGATGCGCAACCACTGGTCCCTTGCACCTCCGTTAATACGCTCAATGGTCCCTTCGTTGTTGTTGAAAATCCAAAACACCTGCGACCCTGGCCACCTTAGCGGAATGTCGTAGAACGGTTCTTTTTTATAAAAATACGAAATATTTGGAACCGTAGCCGTCGCGATCGCAGTTCCAATGGTCGCATCCCGCGCCCGCGCCCATTTAGCATCGCCGGTTTCTTCGAATAGCAGATCATAGGCTTCGGATAGCCAGGGAAACACATCAAAGGCAGCAAAACTTTCCGTCGCGCCAACTGGACGCAGCAATGGCGATGGCTCAAACTTTTCGTTTACCCCAACCGTGGGACCTGAATAATCTGAATAAACAACAATTGCTTGGCCTGAATAATTGGAGTTTAAAGCAATCGTGCCAGCACCCTCAGTCGTTGGTACTAATGGCGTGCCTCCAGGCTGGATGTAGTCAGGTGCAATCCGAAAGCGATCTCCTTCTAGTAGTAGGTCGCTAACCCAATAATTAACTGTGTACTCAGTGCCTTGGATTAGCGGGGAGTAGACGTAGGGCCATAGCAACAAGCCGTCAGTGGAATAGACCTTATAAACATCAGCTAACAGACCGCCGGGAATCGTAGCAACGCCATTACTAAAAGTAAAAATCTCGCCAAACCGGCCATTAGAAATCGGTGGATCTCTTTGAATACCTTTCGTCGGGAAACTGCCACGCGCATTGATTAACCAGTGCGGCACGTAGAAGTAATCGAAAGCATTGCCGCCGACAGGTGGAGGAGGGACAACATAGTAATAATCCTCAATGGCTTCAGCCAGAAGGATAGCGCGGTCAAGCCAGGACTGCGCACCCGTAATCCGATACGCTTTGATGGCTGACCTAACCCCAACTGCTTGACCTTCGGTCGTTCCTGCTGTTGCGGGGAAATAGCCACCCCGCCCAAGCACTTCGTGAAAGCTGTTAATCGAAACACCATCATTGTTAATCAGGAACGGCGCTTGATTTCTCGTAAAGCGGGTAAGATGGTCGTCAATGCCGTCGAGTATATCAAGCATCAATGACGGGTCTAGCTCTGCCCTCAATTCTTCGCAGCTGCCGCCCGGCTCTTCAATAAATGTGGCGCTAAAATTGTAAAGTGGGTTAGGCTCTCCTCGGAGTTCTTCAAATTCATAGTTTTTGCAAATCACTAATGCCAATGGCCACCCATCATACGGTTGCCATTGAAACGGGATCCACCCATGGTACAGGTCTAGCAAATCCTTCAGGCGATCTCGCTCTAATTGTGGGACTGCGTTTGACCCAACTTGCCACTCAATCCGAGGAACAATTGAATTTGCACCAGTTGAAACGTATTCGTCGCCCAACTCCAACGCATAGCCACCAAATGCCGCTGACATTTCGACATCGATAGAAACCTTGAATTCTAACTGGGGGGCTGACATGGACGATCAAAGGAACTGTTGCTATTCTGCTAACCCTTTTGGCTTAAAGTAGATGCGGACACTCTGGGGTTCTCTGCTCTCTGCCTCTAATTTGAGTTGATTAGAGGGCACGTATTCAGAAAGTTGGCTTTCTACCAACTCCATATCTGCCTCGTCAAAAAAGCTAATTGAAACATAGCTAGACATAAAAACCACACCTTTGATTTTCCCTGTGGCGGCCCATTCTTTTACAGGGGGTATTTTTAGCAAAGGGCTGTCAGCAAGGCTTGACAGTGGAAACCCTTCTTTTATTTCTACTCTGAGGCTAGGCGACGGTGCGGACATGGGCTATTGACGAAACTGCTGTTATTCTACTTCAGTCTTAACAGAGGGCAACTCTGAGAGTTTTGCCGAATTGTGCTAGTTTTTATTTGCTTTTTTGCGAGTGTTAAGATTGGCGCATTGACGATTTTCAGGTACCAACGCGGGTCTTCTTGTGAGGTTCGCGTTTTATTGATTAATGAATAAAATCGCTGTTTCAGTTAAACAGAAGATCTCAGTCCTGGCCCAAGAGGGATCTCCTTACGAGGTGTGTGGGTTCGTCTTGGCTGACGATTCGCTGCATGTCGCTGAGAACATAGCGCACGAGTATAAGCAATGTGATCCGGGGTACAGCGATGCCCGCGAAACGCATTTTGCAATTGATCCAGACTCTCAGAGCTTTTTTGAAGAAAACCGAGATCGCATCAAGGCTGTTTTCCATTCCCACACAAGTCCTAAAGTTAGCGGTTATTTGTCGCCGGACGATGTGCATAATTCGATCGCGGCGAATGTCCCGTATGTGGTTTATCATTGCCATCCTGATTTTGAGTCGTGGGATCTGTTCGATCCAGATGGGCTACATCCATATCCATTAGAGCGTCGCGGGTCGGCTAATCCTAGCTCATTGGCTTTCTATCTGGGATGGCGCTTTGAGTTTCCTCGTAGCGATTGCTTGACGCTGTTCCGCAATTATTTTCGGGGTAAGCTGGGAATAGAAATTCGGAATTATCCTAGACCCAAGCGCCAGCAAGATTGTTTCGTGGAGGGCTGGGACGCTTATCGAGAAAACTTTAGTCGTGAAGGATTCGTTAAACTGCCTGAAGGAGCGACTTTGAGGGCGAACGATATATTGCTGTCTACCTTGGTTGGGGTAACGCCTCATCATGTGTCGATTGTGATAGATCCTGAGAAGAAAACAGCATTGCATTTGCAAGAGCCAGGCATGGTCTCTGAGTTGTATGTTCATTCTGGTCCGATCTGGGAGAATCGAACTAAGTCTGCATGGAGGCATCGGCATCTGACATGATTTCACTAAAGTTTCATGGCGTCCTGAGTACGTTAGCGCAGGATTTTGAAGCCGAGATCTCCGCACCACACAAAGCATTTCGCTTGGCCTTATTCAACTTTCCGTTGCTGGAGCCTTACCTGCGGGCAGCAGAAGATTTAGGCGTTGTGTTTAAAGTTGTCCTAGAACGATGCGGTATCCGGCAAGAACTAAATGAGATAGATTTCTGTGAGGCATCGGTATCTCAGGGAGAACTGCATATCTATCCCGTCATCAGCGGCGGCGGGCAAATTGGGAAAATCATTGCTGGTGTAGCATTGATCGGCTTAGCGATTTCAGGGGTAGGTTTTCTAGGCTTGTCACCGCTGATGACTGGGGTGATGGGCGGACTGCTGTTGTTCCAGGGTGTAATGGGCGGAAAGCCTGATGCGCCTAATCCTGATGAAGAAAATACACGGTCTAACGTATTCTCTGGTCCGGTTAATACAGCATCAGTAGGCATCCCGTATCCTCTCGCGCTGGGTTACGTGATTGAAGTGGGCTCTTTGGTTGCATCAGCCACTATTCGTTCATTCGAAGTAAGAGGCTAGTCTTGTTGCCGCCGCAACGAAGGCACGCCACCAAAGCGAGATTGGTTATTCCTGAGTCTGCAATCAGCTAGCCCTTTCCCGCATCGATCTAGATTTGCGTTAAGGGTGGGCTGCCCTGTCACCGTGAACATTCTGCTGCCCGTATATCCGCATTCGGCACCTCGATACCGTACAGTTGGATCGCATTTTCTCAGCGCTTTGCGGTTTGGCAAAGATCTTCCCTCTGCTGAGATGGAATTCTCCAACCGGTAGGTAGCCGATTCTCCTGGTACTAGCACTCTACTCATGATGCGTAGCCGTACTTGAGAGAGGACGCGATCGCTCTGCGGTAAATTCCCCAGTGGCCCACCATCTAAATAATCAGGGCGCGTATACAACACATCAACTCGCCCGCCAACAATATGCGGAAATAGCTGATCTGCCTGAGTCAGAAAGCGATCGGCATCTGAGACGGTCAAGTCAGCCTGCATTTCCGTGCCCTGGCTTGTAACCTTGAATCCTGAGAGAGAGCAAGCCCGTGGTGTGTAAACTTTTGAGAGGAACGTTACCCCAGTGTGAGCACAGAAATAGAATTCGTCGCCAGCGCCCGGATTATAACCAAACACTCGAAAAAGCTGGATGATGACGTCCTGATCGAGAGATTGCAGCTCTGATGTGATTGACATTCTGGCTCAGCGTAGTTCTTTTGCTAGCATTGGGCTGATACAGCACCATGGTAACAATGCAAAAGGTCACAAGGCGATTGGTAGATGTGCCCTCATTCGGCATCGTAGACGGTTTGGCTTACCAGCCCAATGATCTATCTCCAGATGAACACGCCCACGCGATCGCTACCTTCTCTAAATCAGCAGCTCCGTTAGGGCTTGATATCGACCTGACCTATAGCCAGGAGCTATTTACCAAAGTTGACTCTCGGGGTTGGCTGTTCAGAGCCCCAGGGGCCATACCGGTGTTGTTTGAGCGTGTTCGCGTTCAGAATTTTGTTCGATGGGTGTGTCATCGGCATGAATCCGACTCGTGCGATCGCTCTCCAGTAAGCGATCGTTATCAGGGGTACAATCGTCAGCAATGGCACCGCTGGGTGGTGAAACTAAGCGAGGCAACCGGGGCCAACAGCCGTGATGACCGATGGACTGACATTCAAACTGGGCTTATACTGGGGGCCACATTCACCAGCCTAGGGATGTTCCCGTCCAAGGCTCGTCCTTATTTGCCTGTTATTGGGGCCATGGCGCTGACCGAGTTTAGAGATCTCGTTAATGCAATGCCATCGAGATCGGGCAAGATTCAGTATCAAAAGAGAGCCAGCTAGCCAACCTTCGCTCGCCGATTCACCTCATCTTCAATCCCTTCAATCTGAATGACAGCAGCTGCCACAGCATCAGGCAGTTTGGCATACATGCGACAGATAACATCAATGGCCTTATCGCTGATCGGCTTCGGTTTCTTATTATCTTCCGGTTCAAAAGGTAGGAGGTCATTAGCCGCGATCGCTTTCCCTTTGCCACCCCCGAAAGCAGACAACGAATTCAGAATCCCAGCGAACCCATAAGATGCCGTACGGGATGCAATATTAGCGTCCCGTCGTTTTTGTTTAAGGATCTGACTATAGGCCTCAAGTGCAAGCCATTCGGGCTGGTTGCCAAAGTTCTCCCAGCTAAACCTAGGATCGCTGGCGGGGAGCCCGGCTAGGCAGCACTGCCAGTAGACGCTGCTCCAATCAATTCCTGTGGCAATTTCTCGTCTGCTTCGGAGGTCCCGGACGAGTTCTCTAACTTTCCCGCTGTCATATTGGAGTCGTCCTCTTTTTGGGTGAACGCCATTCGTTCACTGAGGTAAAATTCATGGATCTTTCTGACTGCATCTATGGGTGCTACGGGCAGGGCGCGTGTATTTTCAACGCTCCAATCAGAATAGCCAACCAGGGGGGTGAGATCTTCACCACAAAGAAAAGCAACCTCTCCACCGACGCGATTTTTCAACGGTTCTTTGAGGGGGATAGTCTCATCGCCTTCTGCTACAGCTTTTGCTGTTTGGATTAATTGCCCATCGGCATTCAACCAGGTTCCTTTTTCCAGGCTGAAGGGGCACGGCCCAATAGTTAGTTCCTCCTTCCCAGCACGGGCCGCTTTGGTTAATCGAATTCCGTACAGCGTCCGGCCCTGAATCAGGATTGTCGCTGTGCGGTCAATCAGACTGCGGTCTTGGTTTTGTTGGGCCAATGCGCGACCGAGTTGCAGGTATCGCTCTCGACCCATATTACGGAACAGAGCAAGCTGTTGGTTCTGGCTTTCTTCCGTGACCACCTCAGCCCCTTCGACTTGAATCATTTCACCAAATAGCTTGGCCTTAGCGTGCTCAAAGCTCAGCCCCGTTTGTTCCATGATCTCAGCGATTGCTTCCAGGGTCAGCACCTGAGAGCTTAACTGAGATTCCAGCAGGCTATTGTCCGTCACCTCAGCCGAGCTCGCTTCGTTCACGGTGATGTATCCCAGCTTCTTCAGGTAGATTGTGGTGAATCCTGGAACGTCGATGCGGTGGAATGAGATTGCGGTTGAGGTTTGTTTTTGACGGAAGGGTAGCATGAGGTGGGATTAATCGGAACTTCGCCCATTCTATCTAATTTGTTGTTTGACGATAATAGATAGAGTTCTATTTAGCCATCTACGGTACAACCGCCAGCAGGGCAAAGCGCGGGGACGGGGGATGTGGTGAAGGGGGTGTTTGTGGTGAAGGGGATTTAACGGCCCTGGTCTCATACACCGGGATACAGGCACCGGAGTGGTGCGGGTCGTAGTCAGCAGGCTGGGGTTTGTTGGGGAGATTCATTGACTACGCAGATGATTCTTAGTGCTCCGACCATAATCTTTGATTTGGATGGATGAGTATGTCAAGCACTCTGGCAATAAATATCAAAGCCATCGTCAATAGCATTAGGCAAGATTGACAACTGCTTATGTGATTTGTCAGCAATTTTGGGCAAGACTTTGAAGACTTCAAGTGCCATAGGAACGCTCAGTCTTTCCCCAGTCAAAAGTCCTTCGACACTGACAATATCAACGACAGGATAGGATTCTGAGTTTATTTTATTGTCATACAATCCATATTGCTTGGCTTCTTTGAGCATGGCCGATGTAGGTGGCTTAAGCGTTATGAATACACCCATGCATGCATCTTCGCGATTCATTGTGCCATAAAGGTCACGAATGTCTCTGGAGCTTACCTTGCCGGATTTCACCTGAAAAATAACGCGCCCATACTCCCCGCCGTGGTCTTCTAGAAAAAGTAAAAAACCGTCAACGCCTCTATCTGCACCTTTCTTACTATTAACGACAGCGCGGTTCTTAGAATATGTTTGGATGGCCCATTTCTCAAACTCTTTTCGCACACGGTCATCCTCTCGATTAGCTAATGCGATCGCGGATTCCATGTCCTTAGGAACACCCGCCACCTTAATGTTATCTATGACGGATTTCCCATGAGAAACAGTTAAACGCTTCATAATCAGACCAATAGACTGATAGGTGATGTCGATGCCTATCCAATGACGGTTTAGTTTTTGGGCAGCGGCCACGGTTGTACCACATCCGCAATAAGCATCAAGGACTACATCACCTTCATTGGTCGCAACCTCGATAATCCTTTGGAGTAGAGCTTCTGGTTTTTGAGTTGGATACCCTAACCTTTCTTTGGCTTGAGAATTGATAGGGGAGATATCATCCCATAGAGATTGCAATGGGATACCCTTCATCTCGTCAAGATAACGCTTTAATCGAATCCCACCTTTATTCGTGAAGTGCAGTCTCCCTTCACTATCTAGACGCTCCATGCTGTCTGGTGGGACTCGCCACAGGGAATGACAGCCCTTGTATTCATACTCATACCCTCCCCCCGACAGTCCTTTAGCCGTTAGGTTATCATCAGTCCATCTACGACCATTAGCATCTTTCCGCTTAAATCGCTTCTTATAGTCTTCTGTATACATTGAGTAAGAAGGGTTCCAAGTGTAATCCTTGCTCTTTGTATAAAAGAAGATAATGTCTACGTTATTTCCATACCTAGAAGAGTCGTTGTGAGCCGTAGTCCTCTTCCAAGTGATTTCATTTTTGTAATCTCCACCATTAGGGCAGAAGATTGAATCAAGGACAATTTTTATATAATGACTTGCTGTCGGATCACAGTGAAAATAGAAGCTCCCTGTAGGCTTAAGGACTCTATGAATTTCGGCAACTCTCAAAGTAATGCTAACCAAATACGCAAGCAAGCTGCCTCTACCCAATACTTTTTCGAGGCTCGTCAATAGCAATAATGTCTGCTTTGAATACAGGCCATTGTCATTAGCAGCAATTTTCCGAAATCCCTTGATGGCTAAGTCATCCCAAATCCAAGTATCGACAAATGCCTGGGCTTGAGCACAGTCTTCTTTACCTAGATTATTGTAGATTTGGTTGTAGTTCCGTTTTGAATTGAAGGGTGGATCGATATAACAAAGGTCAACCGATTCATTCGGAATATACTTCCCTAACACCTCCAAGTTATCCCCGTAGTACAAATAATTCATAAGTGTTTATTTTAAAGCTTCTTGTCAGCGCTTCTCGATAAACGTAAAGTCCCAGGAAATTACAAAGCCATTGGACGCAAGCTTTGCAATTATCATAAAGCTGCCATAAACAACAATGAAGAGCTAAATGATAAAACGATGGTAGACATTGATTGATTGCTATGCAGCTTACTTAATTGCTTCACATTGAATGATTCGCAGTAATCAATCAATTTTAGCTGTTATCGGGCGTGTACTACAAATCTCTGTACTAACAGGCACCCAGTGTTATATTTCAAACCTGTAAAGCGATCTATATAGGTCCTGTCAGCAAAAATACCTTGAGAAAGTAGGGGTACTTACTATTTTCTCAGGCAATGAAATTTTTATACAAAAGTCTTGGTTGTCTTGCGATCGCAGCCTCGGTAATCCTCTTAACAGGCATCCCAGTTCAAGCTAATTGCGAAGATCGAGCGTCCGCATTCTGTGAAACAGATGATACTAAAGAAACTTTTAATGATGGAGAAATAGAGCGCCTAGAAATAAACGACTGGCGTGATAGCGTTTTTGACCTACCCTGGTCTCGTCCCCTACTTATCGTTCACCCGTTTGATGGTGAGTATCTAGCCGTTGCAGATAATAATTTTTCAGGTAATCTTGCCTGGTCTAATTGGGACGAATCGGTCATCTCAATTTGGTCAGAAAAAGGCGTAAGGATTGTCGCACGCAGACGGGAGAAACGATGTGGGGTTTTCTCCTGCCGAACGAACGTCATTTGGTACGAGACCAATGCGCTAGACGTAAAAATTGGCGATATCGTTTTTTCGCTAGAAGGAGTAAACGGCAACTTCACGCTAGACGATGAGCAAAAACAGATTTTAGCCAGCGCTCCAGCAGGAGAAGCCATCATCCGTGTGTCCATTGAGGGTAGAGGCGGCGAAGTAATTAATGATATTGGAGAAGGAACTGTTGAAGCTTGGCGGACGGTTTTTGGCCAAAGTGCGAACAATGCAATAGGTGAATAAGGGTGCGCTTCAAACTTTAACCAATAGTAAAGGGGTAAAAATGAAACGTTTTCTACAAAGTTTGGTATTAGCGAGTGCGATCTCGGCTGGCTCGTTAGGTTTTCAAGGTGAGGCGCGGGCGAATCGTTTTTTTAATGCGCTTGAGGACTATTGCAACAGTCGGATTGACTTTACTTTTGTTGGGCCAAACGTTTGCTTCCGGCAGGAAGAAAACTCCATCACCATCACCTCGATGACCAGCGATGGTTATCACTTGATTCAAATCATTCAACTCGTCAGAGAATCAAGAATGACGAGCGTGGCTGTCTTTACTCCGGACAGCACCAAAATTGTTCAAGCACATAGTTATTATCTTCACGGCAATCAGCGTCATGACTATTCAGTGGGTAGCGATCGCGTATTGGCTGGGTTTCTCAGCGATTTAGACCAAGCCTATGATGCGGTTGAGTATTGGTTGTACGCAGAGGGTCTTTACTAACAATGGGTGACGACGAGTTTAGCGATGGTCCAACTACCAAATTTGGCGCTGAATATAAGGTTGGACTGGATTTAGTTGGCTTAAATCGTCTGCTTCAGCAAGGCATTGATCCAGAAAAGCTTTTAGATAGCGAGATCGAGCAGATGGAAGCAGACTCTCAGAACGCACGTCAAGCAATCGTCAATGTAATTGCCAACCAAAAGCGACTTCAACAGCAGTATGAAAAGGCACAAACGGAAGTCAATAAATGGAAACGGCGGGCACATCTTGCTTTGCAAAAAGGAGATGAGTATCTAGCACGGGAAGCGCTGATCCGTAAAAAGATGCACACTGGAATTCTCAGTAATCTTGAAGTTCAGATCAATCAAGAACCAGCTTCAGTTCAAACCCTTAAACAAAATCTAACTTTTCTAGAAGCCAAAATCGCTGAAGCAAAAAGTATGAAAACCAGACTGAAAGCGCAGATTGCGGCTGCTAAGGTGAATGGGCAATTGCAAAAAACAGCAGGCAATTTGGGTGCCAGCATTGCAATGACAGCATTTGAGCGCATGGAAGAGAAAATACTGCAAATAGAGGCACGTTCGCAGGCAGAAGAAGAACTTACTGAAACCGATTTAGAGAGTCAGTTTGCCATGCTAGAGTCAGACAATGACTTTGATGAAGAACTGGCAGCTATGAAAGCGCAGTTATTGGGATCTATCCAGCAATTGCCCCAGTCTCCCAATTCTGAACCCTCGAACACTCTTGTTAGCTGTGCAGCGGTTGATGTGGAACTAGAGGAGCTGAAGCGAATGCTCGATCAGCTTTGATGATATTGGCCACGCTGTTGATATCGTTAGCTACTGGATCTCAGAATCGTATTAACGCGACAACAGCCCCCGAGGCCGCTGCTCCTCTTGAATAATCTGCCGGACCAGCGCCGCTTGCCTCCGCTCCAATTTCTTAGCAAATTCACCATCTCGCTGTGAGTCGCCAGTGCTAGCGAACTGATTTGAGATAGAAATAGCCGGTGCTACCCTGGTCCCACTTGGCGCAACCCCTGCGGCTGCCTTTTGTCCCATATATCCCCCACCAGCGTAATTCCCAGCGAAGACTTGATCCAGCGAACTACCCATGGGGGCCAGCATTGCGTTGATCTGCGCCTGATGTCGTTGGGTGAGCACTGCCTCAGTTGTGTTGAGCATGGCTAGTCTGGGCTGACCAGGGGCCATTGACTCACGACGATAGGCATCGGCTATGGAGCCGCCCGACATGAAGTTAGGGACATAGCCGCCATCGGCTGCACCAAATAAGCCTTTAACGATGCCAAAGATACCACTGCCGCCACCGGCTGCACCACCTAGCCCACCAAATAAGCCGCCGAAGATTTCTTGCATCAGCAATTGAGAGGCCATTTGAGCTAAGCCAGAAATCATGGAGTCGATAAAGCCACTGAACGCCTCACCCGCTGTTTTTGAACCATCCAGGAATGATGCAAATGCGTCGGTAGCGTGCCCCTGTGCCATTTGCAAAATCTCCGTCATTTCAGAGAATTGCGCATTAATCCCTTCCAAATTAAGCTCGTGCATCGCTTCGGCGTTGGCTGTCATGCGCTCAATCGCATCTGCTGATAGGTCGGCATTATTGTGGATAGACTCTAGTTGCTCGGCAAATCGCATATTTTCTTCAGCGATCGCCATATTTTCTCTGAGTTCATTCATCTGCCGAGAATTGCCAAAGCCGCGTTGATCAGCCAGGGACAGAGCAGCATTGGCAACACCCATGTTGGAGTCAAGAACAGCACGCCCATCCCTTAATTCCTGAGCACGGTTTTCTCGATCATTTTCACGACCTAGCAATTCCTGTCGATTGTCAAATGTTTCAGTGACCAGCTTCAGCCGTAACTCGTATTCTTCGTCTGTGATCTGTTCGTTGGCAAGCTGTTCCCTGAGTTTGAGTAAGGCTTCAGCCCTTTCTAGATCTAGCTCCGTGACTTGGATGTCGGCGTTGAGCCCTATCGCTACGGATTGGGCTCCATTCTGGCGAGCTAGCTCAATTTGAGACCGTGAAAGATCTCCTGTGATATCAGCCTCGGCCCTGGCCTTAGCAATGCGCTCAGCTTCGACAGCCAATTCATGTTCTACCTCTAGCTGTTTTCGCTCCTCAAGGTGTAGTGCCTCCATGTCGGCTAGATGTTTGCGGCGATTTTCTATTGCTGGGAGCAGGTCTGACTGGGCCTCTCTGAGCGATTCGACTTGCTCACGCGATTGAGCAATCAAGAATGGGTCGCCGCCAGTAGCCTCAGCCGCTTCAATAGTGCGATTGAATTCATCAATAGACTGCTGAGCTGAATCGTAAGACAATTCCATGTCTTCGATTTGGCGTTGCAGGTCACGAGTACTGTCAGCCTGTTCGCGGTCTAACTGGATAAAGTCCCTAGTCCGGCGAGTGGTGGCATTGTCGGGGGCCAGGTCAAGATTTGCATCCTCAATTTCGCGATCGCGCTGTAGCTGAGAGTCATCTTCACGGCGACGATCGTCTAGCAACTGTTGCTGCAGTTTGCGGGTATTGGCTTCAGCCTCTGCCCGTCTCAGATCTCGCTGTGCGTCAAATTGTCGTTGGGCTGCGTCGATCTGCTGATTCGCACCGAGCGCTGCCAGGTCCTGACCCTGCGTGATGCCGCTGGTGTTGACTGCTGGCGTTGTGAATACTCCTCCTCCCGTAAGGGCCGTTGCCAGCGCTTGACCTTCTTGGTCCCATTGACGTGGTGCGTCTGGATGAGCAGAGCGTTGCACCTGGTGAGACCTCGCAAAAATATCTTGCCCCCGCTGAGTTTCGAGCAGTCCAATGTTGCTGCCACGACCTGTGTAAAATGATTCAGCCGAAAAGACCGGATCTGAGATTTGATTGCGACTACCCCATTCCATTGATGGTCGCTGCTGGAATAAGCCAAGTGAATCCCTGTCGCCGCCAGTGAGATTGATTAAATTGGATTCTTGGATAGCGGTTGCGATCGCACCTGCAATCTCTTCGTTATTCGCCCCCAGTGACCGCCCTACTTCAGCAATGATGCGAGCGTTATTGATTTGCTCTTGAGATGCCGCTTGCCCTTTGACGGTGAGGTTGGAGAAATCCGTCTGCGGTCGCGCCTGTGCTTGAGGCAAGTTGGCCATAGCGGGGGCGGCAAGCTGACTGGGTATTACGTAGACGTATTGGCCTTGAGCGTCAGGCTTGAATGTAGAGATAGCGCGTTCTTGCACAGGTCTAGACTGAGTGGATCTATCAACCATCTGCCCGTCGCCAGTGGATACCCCGACGTGAGTGATTGCACCTTGCTCAAAATTGCCGTATGTATTTGTGAATCCTACGATTGCGCCAGCGGGAATAGCAGTTGGGTCGGATGTTCTGCCCACTTGCCCAATATCAGAGCCGATCAAAGAAGAAGCGAACCCGGCCCCCAGTTCACCCGCCCTGGGGTCTCCTGAAGATAGTTTGTCAGCGCTCACCCCAAGCTCTATCCCTGCGCTCTTGAACACCTCTCGGACAAAGTAAGCGCACTGAGCAAATACGCCTTCATTGAAGTGCTTCCCATCCCATTGTTCAGCAAGATTGACGACATCAGTAGCCACACCTGATGTAATCACAGGCATCTGCCCCGGCACTTGCCCCATTAAGCCCACTCCCTGCTGTATCGTCCCGGCCAGCTGCTGTCGGATTCCAGCTTCCGTGGCCTCTAGCTGCAACCCTTCCATCACACCATCAAAGATCGATTGAATGGTATCGGTGATGGTATCGGTATAGGTGCCCAGGAATTCGTCGGTGATGTTGTTAACGCTGCGGGTCAGGTCGGCTTGCAACTGGTTAAATTCAGCCTGCGCTAACGTTTGCTCCACTTCGAGCATTGTTGACTCAAAGCTTTCAGAAATGCCCTGGTAGTAATCCGTGATAGATTCACCCAGCGCGCGCAGGTCCATCGCTGCTGTGGCTGCAGATTCATCAATTCGAGCCTGGATATCCAGCGCCTGAGTTTCGTATTCATCTAGGTTGATCAGGAGACCCAGCGTTTTTGTTGATGCCGGGTCTGTATCGCCGATCCGATCTTGCATCCGGGCAAGTTCAGGCGCTCTGAGCCCTGACAATGCCTCTCGTCCTCCCAATGCATTGAGGCTGTCGGCTAAATCGACTGAACTTAACTCAGCATTAAGTTTGGCAATGGCCTGTGCCGTGGCGGATAGTTCAGACGCCAGCGCTTGTTGCTCCAGCCCCCGAGATAGACTGGCTATTTGTCCCTCAGATGCTCCAGCGATTTGTGCCCTGGCTAAATTACTGCGACCAATAGAACCAGCCCGCGCTGAATTAATCGCGGCGGCATCGAGGGCGGCGGCGGCATCAGAAATTGCATCAGCAATGCGTTCAATATCAACAACGGATTGGTCAAGCGCTTGGTTGAATAACTCTTGCTGTGCTTTTAGTAATGCGATTTGCGGGGTGAGGTCTGCAACTGCCGTGTTATACGTTTCGGCTGTGATACTGCCTTGCTCATAAAGAACTTTCAGTGCAGCAAGCCCGTCCTCCTGAGTTTTCAGTTGCTCATCAACCACCTGGCGAGTCGTCCCTACATCGCCGACCAGCCGTTCACGTTCTTCTAGCTTCCGGTTGATTTGCCCTTCGAGTGCATTTTGCTTAGCTAGGTTGTCAGTGTCGAGCGCTTCTGTTACTCTCAGTCGTTGCCGCAATACCTGGAGTTCTTTATCCAGCTCGCCAAACCGCTGTAGTTCATCGTTGCGAGGCCCTGATGTAAATTCTGCAGCTTGCGCAATCACATTAGCCGTGTTGGATTGCAGTGCATCCGCTGCTTCAAGAGCATCATTTTGTTGTTTTTGAGCAAAGCGATTTTTGATGAAATTAGACGCTTGACCAACAATGTCAGTGCGGTCAGCAAGCCCTCTAGCTCCACTCCTGGACGCTTCATTCGTAAGGAAGCCACCTATCCCTTCGGTTAATACACTGATAGGGCCAGTCAGCTTTACCCCGCCCAGGCTGTCAGCAGCTTTTTCTCCACTGCCTGCGATGCGATCTAATGAATCGGCAAAGCGCTCTAGCCTGTCAGTATTCGACTCAACAATATCGCCAAGCTCGCCAGCATTTTCACCGAAGGCGCTAAATACAATCTGTCCAAGCTTCAGTGCCGCATTGATTAGGCCGATTTTAACGGCAAAGACCGCCAACGTCTTAATAGTGGCTGTCGTCGCGGTTCGGATGCCCATCATTGCGGGTGGAATGATACCAAGGGATTTGGCGGCTGCGATCGCAGCGCCTCCCAGCTTCATTGCCATCGAGGCAGATAGCACGGTGAAAGTGGTGATCAGTAGCTGGGCATTTTCCTGAGCCAGTTTCAGCCCTGCCGTTAACGCTTCCACTCCGACTTGCCGTGCCGGGAGAAGGTTTTCTCCAACACTCGCCTGTAATTCAAATACAGTATTGTTGAATCGGTTCATCGAAGCCTGGGCAGAATCGGCGGATGCTGCTAGCCCGCTAAAGGTTTCGGCTTCTAACTGTTGGGCAAAGGCGGGCAGGAATTCGTCACTAACAACCTGTCCCTGCTCCAGCATTTTTGACAACTCCTGGGTTGTCACACCCATTGACCGCGCGGCGATTTGGAACGCCCCTGGAAGCGCCTCACCTAATTGACCTCGTAATTCTTCTGCTTGAACACTTCCTTTCGACAACATCTGCTGCAGTGCTAAAAGGGTGCGCTCAGTTTGTTCTCCGGATAGCTGAAATACCGCCGAGGCTTGCTGTACCGCGTCAAAAACATCCTCTGCGCCTTGTCCCTCAAGACTTGTCCCGCGCGCGGCGGCTTGAGTCTGGACAAACCCGCTCACTGATGCGCGTGCATCAACTCCCAGTTCGTTAGCCCTAGAAAATACATCATCTAAACTTTGAGCCGCGCTAACGGAATCGCCCTCAAGCAGTTTCAATGTATTGCGCAAGCCTTCTAGCTGTGTCGCGACATTAACAGATTGATTAGCAAGTTCCCCCAGCATGGGGCCAACAAATGAGAGCGCCCCAAATCCAAGAAAACCTTGAACTACCCCTAGCGCCTGATCCTTTAGTTCGGCGAGCCATCCGCCACCATTGATAATCCCCTCAGATTTCAGCACTCGGTTGATGCGTCCAACAAGACTTTCTGTCCCTGCCTCGGCTTGAATCAGTGTGTTGTCTAGTCCGGACTGAGATTTAGCAAAGCGGCGCTCAATCTCCATCTCCGCCCTATCAAATTTTGCTGATGCCTGTTCAGCTTCATTTAGGGATTGCTCTGCGGCGCTCTGGCGGTTTGTGAATTGGGTATCGTTTTTGTTGATTTTCTTGGTACGGGCAAACTCTTCTACTGCTTTTTGTGCAGCCTTAAGTTCTTCCTCAAGATCTGCGCTGACAGTGGACGGACCTTTGGAGAATCCAAGATTAAAACCCAGCTTACTAAACAGACCCATCCTAAAAAATCTTTTAGACGGCGACTGAATCTCAAGTGTGTCCTCAGCCGCTTTAATTCCAGCTTCTGCCATATTCTCAATGGCATCGACAACGGCCTGCGGTTCTACCCCCTGCGCCATCCCTTCGCTAATATTGCCCCCAACGCTGGTTGCTTCTGGGAGTTTATTGAGCTGTCGTTTAGCAAACGTTTCCTTCTGTGCCAGTTGGCCCTTGATACCTTGAAACCTAGAACCAAGTGCGGATTCAACGCCAACATCAACTCCCTCAGATCTGAGCATTTCAATAACCTGCTCAATCTCAGTTCGTGATTCTTCTGATGTTTTTAGATACGCCTCAATTTGGGCTCTAGCGATGTTCTCTTGCCCCGCTTTAACATTTTCCTTAATCTGCTTTTTGAGTTCAGTGTATTTTGTCTTAAATCCAGCAGCGACTTGGTTGAGTTCGCTAAGTATCTCCTCAATATCTTGAAAGGTGAGTCGCTCTTTTACGTCATCGGCTACACCCTCTATTTGCTGAGATACGTTCTCTATGGGGCTGGACGATTGACTAACGCCAGCTTGAGCAGTGGCTTGCCTGGCTTGGCGTTGTTTTTGGGGCTGACCTTGGGCGACTTCTACAAGCTCTGGTTCCCTTAGAGGGTTGACCGGCATTTGCAAGGGCTCGCCAAGTACGGCTTTGCCCTGAACAGTGGATTCAAATTTTTCGACCTGCTTTTTCAGTGCAGCCTCAGCCTTTTCTAGTGCGGATCTAAGTCGGAATTGCAGTTTAGATATTTCTTCAATTGACAAATCATCTAAATTTGCCGCGCTATTTGCCAGGTCATTGACTCGTTGCTCTACTAATGCAAAAGCCTGGACTGCCTTGGCTGCTTCAGGAGATGAATCGATATCAAATTTGCTTTGGATAGATAGCAGTTCAGCGACATATTGTTTTTCAATCTGAGCGTAAGCATCTTTGATTTTTCCGCCGCCGATACCTGTTTCTAACTGCAATGAATCAATCGCCCTTTGTCGTGATAAGGCTTCACCAATGTCAGCCGATTCACGACCAGCAAACGCATAGGCATCTGATTCAATCGTCCTGCGGTAACTTTCTGATCCCCCTCGCCCCCCTAGAACAGACCTTTCTATACCAGGCCCATATCTCTGTTGCTCCTCAGGAGTAAGGTCAAGAGTTGGTATAGCAATATTTTCGCCAGCGCGGCCAAAGTCGCTTTGTGCAGCATGTCTTAACTCATGGACTAATGTTTCTAATTGCTTGCTGGTGAGTGTTCCTTGATTAAGCGCTTCAATGACAGATGATGAGATCTGGATTGAGTTTGTGTCTTGCACGAACATTGCGTTCGCACCCTGCAAATTTTCATTGGCAACCAGTCTGGGGATGTCTTGATTGGCCAAAGAAACACCAGATCTTTTAGCAACTTCACCGACAAGGATTTGATAATTTCTCGAAACTTGTTGCGCTTCAGGGCTATCTTTCTTTCTCGCTCGATTGACGACTGGGCTCGACGTTGCCATGTCACTTGGCACATCTAGCAAATCAAACGTTTCAACCGCATTGACATATCGCTCAAATTGTCGTTGCTTATTGGCTAGCAGGTCATCCGCCTTGGTAAGCTCATCCATCAAGCCTTGGAACCGATTAGCCGCGATTTCGGCAATCATCTCAACGCGATTACTGAGCGTATCAATATCAGCTTTAACTGTAGTCGCCTGCGCCTGGAGAACGTTGATTATGTCGGAGCTATCGGCAAACGTTTCTTCTGCAAGCGCCAGCCTGACTTGAGCATCTTTTCGAGTAGCAGGATTTGAGGCAGTATCAAGCTTCTTTTGGAAAGTATCAATATCTTCGCGTGCTTGCTCTTGGCGCTTTAGCTGATTTAGTAATTCTGTTTGGATTGTTTGATAATCACGCCGCGAGGATTCTAATGTCTGCGATACGGCTTCCATCCCCAGGCTATTTTCAGCTTCTGCAACCCGGTCTCGGATAACAGATTCTTTTCTAGCTAATTCCTTCGATTCAGTATCGAGTTGCTTAGCAAGTTTGGATATCTCACCTCTATTGCTTTTTACAAATTCAAATTCCTTTGCCGATTGCGCACTAGCAAACCCTCGGTTTGACCTGGCTTCAGCTGACTGTTTACCCCGAACAGCAGCCCCTTCAACTAATATCGTTTGCTTCCCAATGGCCGCTTCCAGAACCTTGGTGATCATGTCTGCGTCTCGGCCAAACGAATCGAGAACACCTTTGATTAACCCTTGCCCTAGCTGATTACCAACTTTGTCAAACGAGCCAATCAAAAACGAGAGTTCCCGATTAATTCCCAACGAAAGACCCTTGGAGAAATCAGCCGTTGCTTCTCTGCCAACGTTTTCAAGAGCACCCGTTGCAATCGTTCCAACTGCGCCAGAGAGCGCTTGCCCTGGCACAGACAAAACCCCGCCGATCGCTGACCCAACCTGACTAACTGCGCTTGGCTGTAATTGACTAGCGATCGCTTGCGGCAGACTTGAAACGCCCTTAACCGCCTGGCGAATATCCTTGACCGCACCGCTGATGTCTTTTAGCGTGCTAGCAATTTCTTTTGAATGATCACCCCCGCCAGCCGCGCCGCCCATTGCCGAGACCTGGGCTCTAACCTCTGCTGCAATATGAATCTGTTTCCCACTGAGTCGGTCTAACTGCTTCTCTAGTGCATCTAGCGCAGAGCTATCAACACGAGGTGTGATGGGATTTTTGTCTAAGTCAGCCTGCACCTGCTTCCGGTGCTTAATCTTCGAGTCATAAACCCGGTTCAGTTCATGCAGCCCGCTAAGATCTACTTTCGGCGCAATATCGAACGAATTACGTCCACCAATATTTAGAGTTCTTTTTAGGTCGCGCTCTAACTTTTCGGCCTGTGCCTTGGCCGCCTGCATCCCCGCCGTATATTTCTCTGTATTAAGTTCAAGCTCAAGAAACAACGTTCCGATAGATTGAGACATAACTTCCAGTTGACAAAAACAGAAAATGTATACAGCAAATAGCCCTTAAAAGCCTTAATCGGCAGGGGTTGCAGCCATTCTCAATAGTAGTGCTATATTCGACATAGTGCTTTTTTGGATGATTTCTTGAAATCGCGTTTTGACACTGGATTTATCTTGAAATCGCAGCGGCTCGATGATGGTCGGCTGAGATTTTATATGCGTATTGGCAAGGCGAATCAATTGCTGGCGTACCAAGACGAGCAGATGAAGGACGGTGTGCGATATGAGATTATTCGACCGCAACAGCTATTTCATCGGGATTCGATTGATTCGGCCAAGATGGGAGTCATCACACTTGATCACCCGGACGAACTAATCTCTCCTGAAACAGTGCGGCAGCATATCCAGGGCAGTACCGGGCATTCCGTTGTCATTGATGGCGATTTTCTAGGTATCGTTGGGACGTTGTTTTCCAAGGATGCGATCGCCGCTGTTGAATCTGGCGAGTATCCAGAGATATCGCCCGCCTACCTAACTGACTGGATGGATGGCGATGGCACTAAAGAAAATCCATATCACCAGCTGCCTAGAAAGCACAATCATTTTGCTCTTGTAAAGCGCGGTCGTCATGGCTCTGAAGTACGTAGCTATACCGATGCTGTTGATGATGCGCTCGTAGATCGTTTGCTGCGTGATGGCGAAATCTCTAACCCCCTAACGTCTGTCGTTGTACCCCGAAAAACTATGAAAATAACCCTCGGCAATAAAGACTACGAAGTCGAAGGCGACGACGCCAAAGCCTTATCTAGTGCGATTTCATCCATGGTCAAAGACCATGCGGATATGAAGAAAAAGCACATGGCCATGGACGGCGAGAATAAAGTTCTCAAGTCCGATATGAAAAAGTACAAGGCCAAGGCTGATTCCCTGGAAACTTCTCCAAAACTGGATGCCAAAGAAGTTCAAGAGTATGTAGCGAGTGAAGTGAAAGATCGACTGGATTGCTGGTCGCGCATTTTGCCGCACATGGATGCTAACTTTGAGCCTGATTTTTCCGCATCTTCCGCCGATGTGAAGCGCCTGTGGATTGCCAAGCATCGGGCGGATATGGCGGCTGATCCTAATTTCCAGGACGATGGATTTATTGAGGGTGCATGGCGTGCGATCGCTCCTGAGCTATCCGAACAGTCCAGGCAAGATGCGGCGGATGACGATGGCGAGCAGGAGAAAATCAGCAGCGGACTGAAAGGCATGTTGGCGCAGCTAGAGAAGTCGCGTCAAGACCACGCGCCGTCTACAGAAAGCGCAATTGATAAGGCTCGCGCAGATGCAGCCAAGCAATATTCGGAGGCGTGGAGTAACTAACTAATGGCGATTACCAACTATCAAACGGTCACCGACCGAAAAGGATTTGAAGGACAAGTAGCAACGACAGAGCATGCTGTCATTCGTACCGCATCCAATGGCATGGATGGCGTCTTGCCATTTGGCCGCGTCATTGTTGAAGCGACTCCTGCCACCCGAGGCGAGCGTCCTGTTGCCACAGTAATTTCAGCAGCGGGTCAATCTGTGTTGGGTGTAGCGATCGCGACCACGATCCAACAGATCGATCATGAATCTATCGACGCAAACGGAGATCGCGGCTATGCCGATAAACGCCCCGTTGGCTATATAGTCGAGGGTTTCTTTTACGGCATTGTCGAGGAAGATGTAACGCCTGCGGATCCTGTTTTTGTGCGGTTTGGTGGGACAGGGAAGCCCGGTCAATATCGTACTGATGCCGATACTGCTTCCGCTGAAGATTTATCGGCCCGCTTCAAGTTTGCAGAAGTCGCGGCAGCTGGTGAAGTTTGCAAAATTGAGGTACTGAAACGATGACAGATTATGGAGTTCACCTGAGTCGTTACTTAGAACAGAAACTACCTGACGTTATTCGTCAGCGGTTTCGACCCTTTCGGTATGAGAACGGAATACTTGTCCCGACCGTTGCTGATCTGAGCCCTGGCGCTCAAGTCTTGGTGCAGGAACAGATTGAAGGTCGTGGACAGGCTGCTGTTGTCGCTGACCAAGCCTTTGATATTCCGCTGGCTGATTACAATGTCAGCGAGACCCGAGACCCGGTGGTAGCCGTATTCAGTTCTTTTCACTACACGGTGAGAGAATTGCAAGCCGCTACATTTGCTAATCAGCCGCTGACTGACGAACGGCAACGGGTGGCACGGCGAGCAATCGCTAGCCGCATCAATGAGCTAACTGCTTTCGGTAGCGCTCAGTATGGCTTGACGGGAATGCTAAACAATCCGCTAACTCCTGTAGATGACACGTCTTTTGATCCGTATGCTGGCGCGACAACAGCAGAAAATCTGGTTGATTTCTTTGTTGAGAAAGTTGCAGCCGTGACCGATTCGACCGACGAAACCGAATACCCCAATCACATTGAGATGGCGTTTCGGTTGTGGAAGCAACTATCATCGAAACGCCTTAGCGGGACTGCAGTCAGCGCTATCGAACACTTGCGCAAGTTATTCAGCGGCGAAGAATCGGGGTTCTCGCGGATGACGTTCGGGACTTCGCCAGAGCTGAAATCTGAAAAGCTTGAGCGCTATGGAGTACATAGTGTTGGGACCAACAAAGACCGCATTGCTATTTATCCCCGAAGTGCGGAAATCTTAGATCGGCACATTGAGCCCACACAGGTACTCGAAACAGAATACCGGAACGCTCAGTACATTGTCCCGATGTATTCCTGCATCTCTGGCGTTCGGTGGAAGTATCCGCTGGCGGGCCGTTATGTTGATGTCGTCAAACCAGCATAGGGGGCTAAATGTTGCTTAAGTACAATCCGCGAAAGACACAACCAGCCTCTCAGGGAGTTCGCTATCTTGATGGCGTTCCTGTCCACCCTGGCATTAACTACGACCTAAGCGAAAGCCAAGTCGAAACCATCAAGGCTCATCCCAGTCTGTCACGCTATGAAGAATGGGGCGCGATTGAATGGGTGAAGGGTGGCGGCGAAGTTGAGGCCAAGCCGGAAGCCAAGAGCGAAGCTGACAGACTGGCTCGACTGGGGGCATTAGATGATCTAACGGTGGATGAAGCCGAGAAGATTGTTGACGTTGAGCATGATGTTGAACTGTTGCAAGCTTGGGCCAACCGCGATAAGCGTGTGACGCTCCGCAATGCAATCAACCAGCGCATCTCTGAAGTTCAGGAGGGGCGTGCTTAATGTCAGTTTGGCGACGGCGTGAGAATTTGTTTCTTTATTACTCAGTGCCCGGTGCAACTGAGACGGATGCGTTTGGCGTGGCTCGTCCTGCCGTACCATCAGAGCAACAAATCATTAAAGCGTCTGTCAGACCAACTGAGGAAATGGCTAAGCTCAGTGAGCAGATTGGCCCGGATGTATCTCGTGTTCGAGTAGACGGCTATTTTGTGAGTCCTAAATTTCAGCCGGACAACTTTCCGTTGGGGAAACGGATTCGTGCTGTTCTTAAGGAACTGGCAACTGAATTGGAGTTCAATGGCGAGTTTGAGGCGGCGCAGATTGTCCCAAGCCGATTTGTTGCAGTGACCAAGGCATTGGGGTCTCCGATCTCTGGCTACTTTTATTCAGTTGGAGGTGGCTAATGTTGGATTGGAATCCGCCCAAGCTAACCAAAGCATCCAGCGCGATTGGTTATCACGCTGAGCATGCACCCATCGTCCATAATGGGGCTCAGCTAAAGTCCGGTGGCAGCATCCCGCCTGCGCCGTGGATGGCCACCACTGTCGATGAACTTAAGCCGCCAAAAATCGTTGTCTCTGAAATTTCTGATAGCGCTATTCATCAAGCTTTCCAAGAGTTTGTAGAAGATGTTGCGGGACAAATGCAAAACAACTTGCGCGATCGTCGGTGGTATCACCCGCGTGGTACTCAACGCCGGAATGGTCAATACATTCCCCCTGGGCTGCGCGACAAAGTAGATACCGGTAAACTCTTGAACTCTCAGGAGGTGCGCCATGGCTAGTATTGCGACAGATGAAATCCTGATTCCCTTAGCGACTCAACTACGCGATGAGATCGGTGATTTACTGGGCCAGTTCTCGGATGGTGAACCCGCTTTTACCGTAGAACCCCCTGAAGATGTACGACGTAATTCAGTGACGGGCTTATTCTGTGGCATCGATCGCTTTCTTATGGGCAGTAGCGATCGTGTCTCTGGTGGGGCTCATAAAAATGCTTACACCCGCGTCACGCTCGTCAACTACGATCGGCAGTCGGTGAATTTAGTTGAAGCCGCCAACCGTATTGAGACGACCTTTAATCAGTTTCGTCAGCCCATTCATTCTCCATCATCAGACGATGTGTATGAGCAGATCGTCTTCTCTCTATATTCCCCTTACTTTCTGACAAGGAGTTAAACAATGGCCAGAGCAGTCGGCTCAATTATTCTGCAAAATGCATCTCTTGATCTGGTGCTGTTGCCCATCGGCAGCCGTACTCCGCCAACGATCACCCTAACAGCTTCTGCGGCGACATCTGGTGCTACTACGATTGATATTGCTGCAGAGACTGGTGACACCCAAACGCTGAATGCCGGGGCCTCGTTCTCGTTTGAAGATACCGCCAACAATAGTCGGGTACAAATAGTCTTAGATCAGGATGTAACACTGACCGAAGACACCCCAGTAGCGGCAACTATTTTCCCGCTAAAAGCAGACGTGCCGGTTGGTGCTACTGCAACCTTTGTCGATGGAATCTTGCCGATGGAAGGCTTGCAGTCGTTTGACCTTTCTACGTCTGACACATCAGTCGATACCACGGATACAAAGTCAGGTAGCGGTACGGAAGTGGCATTGATTCGGGCATCAAAGACCTTGAACTGTTCCTTTATTATCCGCCCCAACAACCGCGCCTTCTTTGAGCTGGTGCAGAACGTAGCTCTAAAGGGTGGTGGTTTTTACGGACGTGAAGTTTATGCCACGCTGACCTTGCCCGATGGTGGGCGCAGAGAGGGTGCTGGCCTTATCCAAAACTACCAGGAGCCAGGGAACCAGAACGAAGTGCGGCGAGCATCGTTTGACCTTGTATTCCAGGGCGATTCGTTCACTGTCTCGTCCGCATACACCTACGCGCCCTAGTGGAGATTGATTGCCTAACCGATGGCCGCTTTCTGTATTGCTTTGATTGCATTATTGAAGCGTCTGAGGTTAAAACCTCCGTTGTCGTGATTCGGGGTGGGTTGTGGGGCGGCGTTACGCTTGCCGCCTGCGATCGCCCCCTTTCTCTCACGGTCGATGTGCCCCAAGATTTGAGTGCTGGGGTGAACTGGAATACGCACTGCTCACGAGATCGAGATATCGTACTGCCACTGAAAGTCTGATGCTCTTTTTTAAGCAAGGATTAATTGCATTATTTTCGGGAGGGGCCGCTTGGAACAGCCCTAGCCTAAAAGCAATTTTGCTATCGAGCTATACCTACGATGCCACTCATCAATTCGTTAGCGACATCGCCTTCAATGAACTCACGGGCTACGACCGGCCCGATGTATCAGCCAGCGTGATCTATAACGACAGCGAGGACCGGCTAGAGCTGCGTTTTGTCGACACAACAATTACAGCCGTGGCAGACGCCCAAACAGTAGGAGCGTTTGCGTTGTTCATTGAAGGTGACGACGATACGGACTCTGATTTGATTGCTTATCAAACGGGCGTATCTGAAGCTACTAATGGTGGGGCTATTACTTTGAATGCCCCACCCAACAGCTTGGGTTCTGATAATTTTGTCTTTGCCGTACCGAGGGGTGGCGTATGAGTATCAGCGATCGCTATTCCGATCTCTCAGCAGCCCTAGAGCGAGTTCAGAGCCTCACCCAAACCAACAACACAGATCGTGAGTCTGAGATTTTAGCAAAACTAGACGATACAGCCGCACGGCGCGGTGATGATGTGCGCTACCGGCTGCACTATGTAGCCGCGTTAGTTGAACGACAAAACTACGACAACCAAACTCTAGAACGAGCAGACGGCGGCATTCGCTTTACGGGTAACCGCGTGCAGATTAAGTCGTTCCTGCGAGAACAGGCGGCTCTAGACTTAAGATGGCTGGCGGATGGGTTTGAGATTCCTCCAGGCTATAGCGCTGATGATGAGCTAAGAGACTTGCTATTAGAGCAGGGCATTGATCCGGATGATGCAGCGCCGCCTGTGATGTCGATATTTACTGGCTAGTTAACATGGATGCAATGTATCTCTTTTGGTAAGTGGCAAGAAACCCCAAAACAGGATTAACCGATAAACAAGAATTATTCTGTCGTGAATATCTTAAAGACTTTAACGGAGCAGCGGCATATATTCGAGCTGGCTATGCTAAAAAAGGCGCAAAGAACCACGCAGCAAGGCTGGTAGCAAATGGTAGCGTTCAAGCCTATCTTGCAAATCTCCGCAGCCAAGTTGAATCACGCTCAGTTGCCACGCTAGAGCGTACCCTTGAAGAGATTGCCAGAGTTGCCTACGCCGACATTACGAGCACCCTTAAATTCAATAACTCTGAACTAACACTTAGTAACTCTGAAGAATTGCCCCCTGATGTAACAGCGGCAATTGAATCTGTAACTTTCAACGAGTCTATTACCGAGTCAGGAACGACCATTAAAAAGAGCCTGAAAATGCACAACAAAATGCAGGCATTAGGATTACTGGCTGATTTCTTTGGGATTCGAGATGATTTCAATAAAGCTCGGGCAACGCTTAAGCGCTATGGGCTGGCATTAATACCCGACGAGAACAACTCTGTAGGATGGACAGTTGAAAAGTATGAATCCAGTCCCAATTCCGGTACTTAAGCCGATCAAACATAATCCGCAAGATGTATCGTCTAGGCTTGAAATACACGACGCTGACAATTATCGATTCCTCACTTCTGAGTTTTCGACGATCGCACTACCCCACAAAGGAACAACAGAGCGCATAGATTTACCCGCTGGCACCATCACGCCACAGAAAGGGAAGCAAGATAAGTTTGCACGTTGCCATGTTGACTTAGCCCTAACGGGAGGCGGAGCGGGTGGTGGTAAATCGTATTCGGCACTCTTAGAGCCGCTTTACCACATCGACAACCCCGAATTTGCCGCCGTCATCCTCCGTAAAACCTACCCCGAAATAACAGCCCCCGGTGGGCTGTGGGAGACCTCGCGCAAAATCTACATGCCGCTTGGGGGCAAAGCCCGCGAGAATGATTTGACTTGGAAATTTCCTTCTGGGGCCACAGTCAAATTTTCGCACATGCAGCACGGCATGAAGGATGCTTACCGATGGCAGGGTTCGCAGGTGCCGTTGTTTATCATTGATGAGGCGACTCACTTCGATCGCGCCACTACTTTCTACCTTCTCTCCCGAAATCGTTCGACCTGTGGCGTCAAGCCTTATATGCGATTCACCTGCAACCCAGACCCAGATTCTTGGTTGGCATCCTTTATCGATTGGTGGATTGACGATGATGGCTTTGCTATAGAAGAGAGATCGGGAGCCGTGCGGCATTTCATCACGATTAACGACGAGGTAATCTGGGCAGATACACCAGCTGAACTAACCCAGAAATATCCCAATGCACTGCCTAAGTCATTCACATTTATCCCGTCAAAGTTGAGTGATAACCCCATCCTCACTCAGATTGACCCCGACTATCGCGCCAACCTGCAAGCATTGCATCCCGTCGAGCGAGCCCGATTAGAAGGCGGCAACTGGAAGATCAGATTTCAGACTGGCAATGTCTTTAACCGCCAATGGCCTCACTTTATTGACGACATTAGCGAGATTCTTACGCCTAAGGCCAAACCCATCATTGTCCGCGCCTGGGACTTGGCGGCCACCACGAAAACAACCTCCTACTATACGGCTGGAGTGAAAATGCTGGCCTGCGATGGCATCTACATAGTGCTGGATGTGTTGTGCGATCGCTTAGACCCAATTGCGGGGGACGACCTTATTGTTCATACTGCAAAAATGGATGGGGCTGAAGTTTATGTCTCGACCGAGCTAGAGGGCGGTAGCGCTGGCCTAAAATGGTCACAAACGATGCGAGATCGGCTAGCTGGTTTTAGCTATAGCGCCGACAAACCAACCGGTGATAAATTACAGCGATTCTTGCCATTCGCTACCGCATTGTCTCAAGGACAAGTTTATTTCTTGCGTCGCGCCTGGACAGACCAATACGTGGGCTGGCTGGCACAGTTTAATGGATCTTCTGTGCCCGGTGTAACCGATGTAGCCGATGCATCCTCTGCTGCATTTTCATTCTTGTCTCAGAAAGTGACCGAGTTTAATGCGGCGGATTGGTTGAATGCGATTTAATTGTGGGGGCTCTCGATGGTTGATCAGCATTTAATAAGCGGTCGTGGGGGCGGCGGCAGAAAACAACGAAAGCCCAAAACTCAGGATGCGGGGAACCCGTCTGATTCTTATGCTCAGGTCGTTGAGATTCTGAGTGCAGGGCCGTGCCGAGGCGTGCGAACGATTCGGGATGTATTCCTAGATGGAACGCCACTTGAAAATTTAGACGGTAGCCGAAATTTTTCAGACCTGCTGTTTCAGCAAAGGGCAGGTCGTAATGTCGAAGCTCCTTTGCAAGGTTTCGGCACGTATCAGTCTAGCGAGACAGGTGTTGGCGTTGAGGTAAAAAACTCGCAGTTTGTTACGCGAACATTTTCCAACGATCAGATTGATGCCGTTATTGTTCGTTTTGGCGTTGCACTAGAGCGCAGAGAAGATGACGGCGACGTAAAGGGCAACGCGGTTCGCGTTCAGATTTTTGTACAACAAGGTATTGGCCCATTTGTGCTGCGCTATGACCGGACGATCAACGATCGCTTCCCGCAGATTAGAGAATTTGAGGCATTCATCCCCGTAACGATCGGTGTCCGTGACTTTTCAATACGGATGGTCAAAGCGAGTCCTGACATTGATGAAGGAGACCAAACTGAGCTTCGTCAATTGCGATGGCAAAGCTACCAAGAAATAATCACGACATCGCCAACGTACCCAAATCTACATGTCGTGGCGATGCAATTTGGGGCAGAGCAATTTAACAGTGCGCCGAGGCGTAGCTACCGTATCGGCGGAATGATTGGAAGAATTTTGATTCCGAGCAATATGCGTGTAGCGGTTGCGGGGCTGACAGATTCGTTGAACCCACTAGCGGGTGGGCTTGATCCAATATTGGGCGGAAACGGACAGCCCATTCCATGGAATGGACGCCTAGTACCTTCACCGCAGCCAACATCCGACCCAGCATGGATTGCTCTGTTTCTGTTGACAGACCCGATGTATGGCTATGGCAGTGATTATTCGATCAATGACGTTGACCTAATGGATCTCGCAGAGATCAGCGCTTATAACAACCAAAAAATCAACTCTGGGTTGGGCTATCTGGAGCGTAGATTCCGGCTGTCTACCCTAATCCAAACCGAAGCCCAAGGGTTTAAACACATTGATGACGTGCTGAGCAACTGCAACGCGCATCGGTATTTTGATGGTGAGAAGATGCGGTTCTGGCAAGACCGGCCAGGTACGTCAAAGTTTCAATTTACCAATGCTGATGTAGTTGATGGTAAGTTCACCTATCCATCAACTCACTTGAATTCTCAGTATTCGGTGGCCCTGGTCACTTGGCATGACCCGGATGACCAGTTCAAGCCCACGGTAGAGCCGGTTGAGTTAGAGGAAGCATTCGAGGTTCTTGGGTATCGCGAAACCAAATTTACGGCCTATGGATGTTACTCCAGGTCGCAGGCGGTCAGGGCGGGACTTTATGAACTGGTTACTAATTTCTATGAAACGGACACGATAAATTTCCAAGCCAGAGGTAAAGCGGCGGCGCTCCGTCCAGGGAAGCTATTCACGGTCTACGACAACCGGTATAGCAGCGGTATTGCAGCAGGGCTTCTGCGCAGTGCAACCACAACACAGCTAGACCTAGACCGTACCGTCACAATCCCAGGTGGTGCAGTCCATGTAGAGGTGATCGTGCCCTCAGGCGAAGTTGAGCGTAGGCTGCTGGCCAACAATGCTGGCTCAACTAACCAGCTGGTTGTAACAATGGCATTTAGTGCGGCTCCGGTGCCGGGTGCGAGCTGGGCAATCACAACGGTTCCGGGTCGTGTATGGCGGTGTTTGACGATTAATTCAGAAGAAGGTGATCTATCGACGATTGAGGTATTCGGCTCTATCTATTTGCCCGATAAAGAGGCGCGAATAGAGCAAGGTATTCCAATCTCACCACAGGAGATTCCTGGGGATATAGCCCCGGCTGTGGCATCACCGCCATTTAATATCAATGTTGTCTTGCTGGCCCTAGACTCTGGCAGCTATGTGCTGCAAGTTAGTTGGCAGCCGCCTGCCGATGCGGCCTTTGTGTCAGGCTACATTCTGGAATACAAGCGTGGGCAGTTTGGTCAATGGCAAAGCCAAGCGACAACTCAAGGTGTTTCCTACGATTTTCAGGGCGTATTGTACGATCCGATCTATCAGGTGCGCGTTGCTAGCTTACTCTCTACAGGTAAATTTTCTAACTGGGCAGAAGGCGCATACTACGAAGCTGAAATCGAAGTTCCTTCGACTGTGCTATCACTCTTATCCAGAGCCGTGGTTGTCAGAGAGCCGCCCCAAGCTAATTTGGTGTTGAATTATTCGAGAAGGGCGAGTGCGATCGCATTCTAGTGGCTCAAGCTAAACTAACAATAGTTCCACCGATCTCACACTATGGCCAACTTTGATTACGACGTCCTGGACGGCAACGAAACCGCGCTAAAAATTCGCGGCGAAGATCTCGGGCTTGATGGTGTCGTGCAGATTGTGGGCCAGAAGTTCTACAGTGATGCACTGGGTGTAGTCGGAGATATTGCAGCAGCCGATGAGACAGTTGATGCTAGCGCGATCTCAATTCTAAAGGCACTACTACGCGAATCCCGAACGACTGAGTTTGATTCAGGGGTGGTGAGCGTCGGAGCCTCACCAACTGAGATTGTCATTGTGGATGTCTCGAATTCGAGAACGATGGGCATCCAGATTGAGAATACTGGAGCCACAGCGCTCAATACATTTGTGTGCTCTGCTCGTTATCACTCTGCCCTGGGCGGTTTTTTTAATCCATTTGCTCAGAGTGCAGCAGACTACGACACAAATGCAGGACGGCAGACTGGGAATGTGTTGAACCCCGTGATTGCGTCGAGTGCGATCGGATTTCCGGCTGGTGACCCACGAACGTTGGCAGGTGGCGCGTCGGCATGGCTGGAGTTAAATGTAGCGCGGTATCAGTCCGTGAGGTTTGCGGCGTCAACAGCGTCAGGGTCAACAGATGTTCGGCTGAGGGGGGTTGTTAAGTAATCAGTGCCTTACCCTGATATTCCATACATTGGCAGACCCGGCGATCGCTCATCGTTTGCAATGCGCCCAATCGAGATCGAAGCGGCTGAAAATGCGATGGTCTCTCGTGGCAGGCGGAATCAGTTACAGAGATCTCGTAGTCGATGGGCTGTCTCTGGCAATATTAGAAATGGGCTGGAACTGCACCAGTTTTTGCAAGAACGCCGAATGAGACCATTCGGATTTTCGCCAGATGAAACCCCTGACGGGCGGCGGCTTTACTTTTGCAAAAATTGGCGACTCAGATTCCTAGGAGCGAGGTCGGGAGTTGCCTTTCATGAATTCTCCGCTACGTTTGAGGAAACTTTTGTAAGCGAATGACCTTCAGACTGGATGTGGCGCCGATCCTGGCGCTGGCCACATCATGCGCCATCCCCCTGACCCTAGCCCCGGATAATGCGGTGGGGGTGGGTGACCTTCTCTGAAGCACCCCTACCTAAAGTATAAAAATTAGGCATAAACGGCTATCCTGAAATCAAAAATTGAGCGACCAATAATGAGACCTATCACCCTAGCTGCTTTGTGCATTGCGATCGCAGCCTGTGAACCTGTTACAACCAACTTTGCCACCACCAATTATAGTGCTAATGCCACCGTTACCTATACCTGGCAAGTACGCTACAACCGCGCCGACGGTCGCGATCGCCCCAACGACACCCGGCTCGAAAAGTTCGCCTCCACTTCCTTAGAAAACCAAAATGGTGTTCGACCTGGCCTGGCCGTTACCGGTCCAGATAACGAAGGTCTCTGGTGGCCCGAACTTCCCCCCAAACCTACCGTGGATGATGTTGAAGCTCGCCAGGGCGAAAACGAGCAGCCCGAATCACCTGAGCTGATCAAATCCGTTGACTATACATTGACGGTGGATCAACCCGGACAGCAGAAAACTCTACCCACTAGCTATAAGGTCTACCGTCAAGCCGTTAAAGCCCATGCGGATCAGAGACCGCTGGAGGTGATTTTGGGGCCGCAGGATGGGTCGGTGATTAATGTGAATGTGCAATAGGCATGTGCTGCAACGTTACAGTGCCCCTACGAATCAAAAAATTGCGGATGTACGAACTGGTATCCTGCCGCCTTAATCTTTGCATTCGAAACCTTTGCATTGTAAGCTCTTGCACTAGGCTGCGATGGATCCCAGTGCACTGGGGCTAAATTGTAGCGATCGCACACCTCATTAATCAATTCCTTAACCGTTGGAATCTCATCCTGCACTACGTTATAGATGCCTGAGAGGGCGTGCGATCGCACAAAATCAATCGCCCCCACAATGTCATCCCGATGAATCCAATTTGCCCACTCACCGCCCGTGCCCGGTCGCGTCTGACCCGCTGCCCGACTATAAATCCTCTCCAATGTCCGGCCCGGTCCATAGATTCCTCCCAGCCGTAACACACATACTTTTACCCCCCCTAAGCCCAGCAATGTCTGTTCCGTCTCCGCAATCACCTCACCATTAGCTGTTGCAGGCTTTACGGTCGTCGCTTCAGTGACCGTTGCCCCCTGATGCTGACCGTACACAGAGTACGTACTTGTATATATAAGATGCTGCACCTGCGTATTCGGTAGCACCTCCGCCAGGGTCTTTGCCGTTCCCAGGTACGTCTCTTTGTAGTTCGCCCCGCGCTTTGACCCCACGCATACCAGCACCACCTGCTGATCCACTAAACAATCCTGCACCGCCTCTGGCTCCGTTCCCCTGAACACCCGTACGCGATCCGCCACAGTTTGTAACTCTTCGACACGCTCTGGGCTGGTCGTCGTCACCGTTACCCTCAGGCCCTGCTGCTGCCACAGTCGAGCCACCTCCTTACCCACATAGCCACAGCCAATAATCGTTGCATTTATGACCATACAACCGCTCCCATCCACACTAGATCCGTTACATTAGAATACTGATTCAGCGCATCACCCGGCCGCCGTTCCCCTAACCCACTGCCACAATGACCACACCAGCCGATTTCCTCAGTCAGCTCAACGCCGCTCAACGTCAGGCCGTCGAACATTTCTGTGGACCCTTGCTTGTGGTCGCCGGGGCCGGTTCTGGCAAAACCCGTGCCCTCACCTACCGCATTGCCAACCTGATCCTCAACCACCGTGTGGACCCCGAAAATATCCTGGCGGTGACCTTTACCAATAAGGCCGCCAAGGAAATGAAAGAGCGCATCGAAAAGCTGTTTGCCGAGCAGGAAGCTCTTGGTCGCCACGGTCAGCCCCTACACCTGCTGCCCGATTACGAGCAAACCCAGCTGCGCTCCTACGTCTACAAAACTTTTATTAAAGACCTGTGGATCGGCACCTTCCACGCCCTCTGTTCCCGTATCTTGCGCTTTGATATCGAAAAATACCAAAGCCGTGCCGGTCATCGCTGGACCAAAGCGTTTACAATTTTTGACGAATCCGATGCCCAGAGCCTGGTCAAAAATATCGTCGTCAGTACCCTCAACCTGGACGACCGCAAGTTTAATCCCCGCTCTGTCCGATACGCCGTCAGCAATGCCAAAAACCAGGGTCTCGATCCTGACGAGTACGAGAAGGAGAACCCCAACTTTAAAGGGCGCGTCATCGCTGATGTGTATCGCCATTACCAAAAGGGACTGGCCCAAAACAACGCCCTCGACTTTGATGATCTGATCCGCATTCCGGTCTTGCTGTTTCAGCAGAACGAGCAAGTGTTGGGCTACTGGCACCGCCGCTTTCGCCATATGCTGGTGGACGAATATCAGGACACCAACCGCACCCAGTACGATCTGTTGCGGCTACTTGCCACCAATAATGCCCCCACCACAAAAGTCTTTGAAGACTGGAATCAGCGATCTGTATTTGTCGTTGGTGATGCCGATCAGTCTATTTATTCTTTCCGTGCTGCCGACTTCACCATTCTGATGAATTTCCAGAGCGACTTTGGTGATGGGCTATCGGATGACGATACCCGTACCATGGTGAAGCTAGAAGAGAACTATCGCTCCACCTCGAACATTCTCGAAGTCGCTAACCATCTAATTGAAAACAACACCGAGCGCATCGATAAAGTTCTTCGAGCCACCAGGGGCACAGGGGAATCTATCTTCTGCTATAAAGCCGACGATGAACGAGCCGAAGCGGACTATGTTGTGAGCCAGATTCGCATTTCCATAGACAAGAATCCTGAGCTAAAGTGGGGAGACTTTTCGATTCTGTATCGCACCAACGCCCAGTCTCGTTCTTTTGAGGAGGTGCTCACCCGCTACAGTGTGCCCCACAAAGTGGTGGGTGGCCTTAAGTTCTATGATCGTCGTGAGATTAAGGACGTCCTCGCCTATCTACGACTCATTGCCAATCCAGCCGATACGGTAAGTCTCAAGCGGGCGATCAACACACCCCGACGTGGCATTGGTAAAACCACCATGGAGAATCTGGAAAAGGCCTCTGGTGAGTTAGGGATGCCCCTGTGGGAAATTCTGTCGGATGACACATCCGTAAAAACCTTAGCCGGTCGTGCCAGTAAGTCAGTTAACCGCTTTGCCACTATGATCCAGGGCTGGCAGCAACGGGTAGAAACCGTGCCTGCTTCAGAATTAGTGCAGGAGGTGATCGAAGACTCTGGCTATATTCGGGCTTTGAGAGATAAGGGCACTGATGAAGATCTAGATCGCATCCAGAACGTTAATGAGTTATATAACGCCGTCATCCAGTTTGAAGAAGAGAACGAAGATGCCACATTGCTGACATTTTTGGCCAGTGCTGCGCTGAGTTCAGATATGGACGATGATAAGCAGAGCAATGCAGTTTCCCTGATGACGTTGCACTCATCGAAGGGATTAGAGTTTCCAGTGGTGTTTGTGGTGGGGATGGAACAGGGGTTGTTCCCGAGCTTCCGATCATTGGATGATGCCGCCGCCATCGAAGAGGAGCGACGCCTCTGTTATGTGGGTATTACCCGCGCTCAGGAGAGATTGTTTCTGACCTATGCGCGGGAACGGCGTTTGTACGGGAATATGCGAGAGATTGCCACACCTTCAATGTTTTTAGGCGAACTGCCGGAGGATTACATCCTGGCCAATACGGCGACGGCGCTACCTCGATTAGAGTTGACACCTAAGCGTACAGCAAAGTTGAGAAATCCTGAACCCAAAGTGCAAAAGCCGGGAACCCATGAGGATGATTGGGGTGTGGGTGAAAAGGTCATACACGGTGCCTTTGGCGAAGGCACCATCACTCACATTTTTGGTGCTGGCAATAAGATTTGTCTAGCAATTAAGTTTCCTGGCTTAGGTAAAAAAATTATTGATCCAAGAGCAGCAACATTGACGCGAGTCGATTAGTAGGATGGTCATGCCTATCCTACTCTTTTGCTATTTCGCTCAATCATTATTAAAACTTGTTTGAAGAAGTGAGCTGCAAATTTATTTTTGTTGTTTTGATGTAGAACTAATCTGATTTTACGGGTATCACTGTGAATCCTTATAGAGGCACTTGTGCTAGAAGCAAGGGCAGCAAAAGACTCTATCAGTTTTCAGCCATGGCATCTGACAAAGAGAAGGACTTTCAAATTCGAGATAAAATCAAGCTCACTCAACCGGAGGAGCTTTATAGGATAACCGGAAACGATGGTCGTCCTATCGATTATGTTGATGCTGATGGTCGAGAACTCTTTAACCATTACCGCCATAATGTGACCAATTATGACGAAGTCCTTGATAATATTCGCTCAGAACAGGGATATGTCTCTGCATGGCAGCAAAAGCAGGCAACGACAGGGTCTGCAGAAAAAATTCTAAAAGTTTATCGTGACGAACATGTAAAAGTTATTCAGGATAGTCAACGCAAAGGTAATATCCTCAAAGGGTTAATGCAGCGGTTGGGTGTTGGCACTGCATCAGCATTGTCCCAAATGCTTGATTCTTGGTCAGAGAAAATTAAAGAGATTGGCCATCTAGAAAATAGTCAACGAACCCTCCAAACCTGGAATGACACCTATCGAGTTCAGAGAGAGCTTGTCAAAGAAATCCTGAAACGTGAAGGCGTTTCCGACTCTGTAACTAAGCAGGTTAATGCTATTTATGGCACTCGTTCTTCAAATAAAGCAATTGCTCTAGGTGCGGATTTACTGGATTTAGAAAAATCTGAGATCCTCAAGTTGGTTAAATCTGCGATACGCTATGCAAAGAGATAGTTAGATCTGAGTAAGGGCAATCACTACATAGAAAGCCTTATGAAAATGCAAGCTATCAAACAGCAGGTTTATAAATTAACTAATACCTCAAGCACTAAGGAACTGAGGAAAGAGCGTCACGATTTAACCCATGGACGGGATTTACGCTATAAAGCTCAATGGTTAGAAATTCTTGAGCAGTTAAAACTATTGCTTCAGGATAGTTCGGATATTTCCTTAGACGAATTGAATAAATCAGAAGCTATGCTGAAACGTTCTTTATTAAGAGTAGGACGTTTGTCTGGTCTCAGTGACAAAGATATTGAAATGGATTGGAAACGAATTCAGCTTGAGGCTCAGCTGAATAACGATATCCATATTGAAGAGCTGTAGAGATGCTACCTATTACTCAACTCAATCTACTTCCTGAGGTGAGTGGTGTTTATAAGGTTTTAAGTGCTACGGGCGAAGTGCTTTATGTAGGACAAGCCCAAAATATCCATAAACGCTGGAATAAAGGACACCATAAATTACATGAAATTATTGCTGAATGTGGAGTTAGCGGATTTATCCAATGGATAGAGCTGCCATGTTGGTTGCTTAACCGTGCTGAAAATCTTGCAATCCGTTTCTATCAACCAAAACTGAATCAAAAGACTCCTCCAGTTGTATAGGCGACTACATGGAGATTGCTTAGAGGCAAATCCAATTTTTTTCGTCCTCGCATCGGTTTACCGCTCTTCGGATCGATTTGCAGCTTACTCCAAGCCGTCGCTTCAGCAAATCGTAATCTGTGCAGAATTTGATAATCAATTCAATTGCAAGTTCAGAATCCACAGCCGTGAGCAGTATCCCAAATAGACGAGGAATAATGACAGAGACCCTGGAGTGGTTAGGGGTATCCCCTTGTGGGTACCCTGGATAACCTATGCCATTGTTCAACCCTTTGATTATCCGACCATGGTGGACGGCAAATATGATCGCACCATCGGTACCTAGCGCAGGCGATCGACGGGCAAGCACGAGGCATTGCCCCTACAGGATTTCGGTCTTTAGGGATGATTATGGGGGAATTCTGGATTACCTATCCATTGCCATGTGATGCCCACCAAATACAATCTAGACAAACATCATCGTCGATCCATTCGTCTAAAACATTACAACTATTCCACATCAGGAAATGATTTTGTCACCATCTGTTTCCAAAATCGAGTATGTCTGTTAGGCAATATTGTTATTGAGGACCCAGACATAAGACCCCCTAGATTCCAAAAACTCCGTATATCTGCTGATTTCTTCAGCCTAACTTTAGGAATCAGTCCCTAGTGTTTTTTATTGATTAATAACACCCTGGATGGCAAACAGTTTCTCTGTTTAGCGCATCTAGTATTTGTATCCTAGCTCTATTATCTGTCCCGACTAATCTTATGACAAAGACACCCGTTATTGGTATTGGTTTAGACGCAGCGGATCCTACCCTACTGGAGCCCTGGATGGATCAAGGGCTGCTACCTAACCTTGCCCGACTGAGAAAAGAAGGCACCTATGGTCGGCTAGCAAATACGGTTCCCTATGTTAGCGGCGAGGCAGAATTTTCCTCTACAGAACCATCTTGGGTGGTTTTTTCCACGGGTTGTTATCCCAATAAAACAGGCTTCTGGGACACTATAGAATATTCTCCAGAAAGCTACAGCGTCGTGTGTGACGAAGTCGAGAGTGGCTATGACTATAAAAACTTTTCTCCTTTTTATGCGCTAGGCGATGACTATCGAGTCGCAGCATTTGATATTCCAGTTTCAGCCCTGTGTGACCAAGTTAAAGGTGCACAAATCCTGGGTTGGGGCGGCCACTTTCCCTTTGTTCAAAGCCATTCTCAACCCCAAGAACTGTTTTCTGACATTGTCGAAAAGCATGGTCGTAATCCGGTATTGCATAACGATAACGGTCGCTGGTGGGACCCTACCTACGTAAATTGGATTCAAACGGCTCTTCAGGAAAGTATTGAGAAGCGAGTAGATGTCTGTAAAGATCTGCTCCAGCGAGACTCTTGGGATTTATTCTTGACCACTTTTGGTGATACCCACTCCGCTGGCCATGACCTGTACGATCAAAGCCAACCGGATCATCCATTGCACACCTATCGCCGTGGCAAAACTGACCCACTGTTGACCATCTATAAGAAGGTTGACTGGGCTATTGGTGAAATCCTAGCTGCCGCTCCAGAGGATGCAACGGTATTTTGCTACTCTGTCCACGGGATAGGGGCCAACCTCACAGATTTGTTAAGCATGTTTTTCCTAGGAGAAGTCATGTATCGGTTTAACTTCCCAGGTAAGGTGGGGCTGGCTCCCGGTAAGCTAGGTACCACACCACCTCCACCCATTAAGCGACCCATTCGTCGCTCCTGGCCAGATGAGGTTTGGCGCAAGATTAATGAGCCTAATCCGATCAAGCGATTGATTAATACTTGGACACCTAAGAAGTGGTTAAGTGAAACCCAGGATGGATTGGCATCACCACGATTGCTACAGTCTACTCAGCCTCACTTAGGATGGATGCCTGGCATGGCCTTTTCTCCCCTATGGCCAGACATGAAAGCCTTTGCGCTGCCTGCCTTTGCGGATGGTCACATTCGCATTAATTTGCAGGGACGAGAGGGAGATGGCAAGGTCACTCCTGATGAGTACGATGCACTATGTGAAGATATTATAGCCATGCTGTATGAGCTGACTGATGGTCGTACGGGCCAGCCATTGGTGAAAAAAGTCTTACGCACCCGTCAGGATCCGTTGGACGATAATCCAACTCTACCCGATGCAGACTTGGTGGTTGTTTGGCACGAGTTACCAACCGATGTGGTCGATAGCCCTACTCTAGGACGGATTGGCCCAGTGACATTTAATCGTCCTGGTGGTCATCGTTCTCGTGGTTTCTTTGTGGCTAAGGGTGCCGCAATTCCAGCTGGTGAAACGTTGCAAAATGGTCACGTTGTCGATCTAGCGCCTACGTTCCTATCATCCTTGGGTGCACCCATTCCAGAGCACTTTGATGGTAAATCCTTGTTTGCTTCTTCCCGTTCTAAAGCAATTACCACTGTAGTGTGAATATAGGCTGCGATCGCAACCCCAAGTTTCTATTTCATCGTTCTGACCAATGTTTTTTAGTGACGACAGCTAAGGAGATAATCGTGACATAGACAGGTAGGTTACCTGTGTAGAAACTAAAGTATTTTTAGAATCCTAATCTACCCGGTGGTCAGGTTACTGGCCACCAGTCACTTTTTCTATTGGGAGCAGACACACTTAGATAAGTTCACACTACTATTATGAAGCCAGAAGTATCAGTTATAGTTCCTGCATATAACACTGAAACCTATATTAAGCGAGCGATTGACTCAGTTTTGTCTCAAACGTTTGAGGATTTTGAGATCATAGTTGTTGACGATGCTTCTACAGATGGAACTGTCCAGGTTCTTAAAGGAATACAGGATGATCGGTTAAAGTTAGTTTGTCAAAAACAAAATGGAGGGGCAGGGGCTGCGCGAAATCGGGCTCTGCAAGAAGCAACTGGAGATTGGGTTGCGGTTTTAGATTCTGATGATTGGTATGCACCTGAGCGATTGGAGCGACTTTTAACCTTTGCGAAGGAAAATCAAGCAGATATGGTGGCGGATGATTTTTACATCATTGAAGATGGAGAAACAGAACCTCGAACAACAATGATTAAGTATCATGATCCATCTATTGTTGATGTTCTCGCTATTAATCCTGTGTCGTTTGTCCTCTCTGATATTGAGGGCAGACAAGGTCTAGAGCTAGGATTCAGCAAGCCACTTTTTCGCAGGCAGTTGCTCGTTGAGAACAATATCACCTATAAGCCAGAGATCAAAGTTTCACAGGACTTTTGGTTAGACTTAGACTGCTTGGTGAGAGGTGCAAAATTTCTGCTGTTGCCAGAACCCTACTATTACTATCGGTCTAGGGATGGTGCATTAACGACCAGCACCAACAAAGTTGAAAGACTAAATGAAGAATGTGCAGCGGTCAGGCGTTTTTTCAAAGATGAAGCTAGTTATCTAAAGCAAAATACAGAGCTGGTTGATGCGTTAAATCTAAAGCTTAAAGAGACGAAAAAACTAAAAGACTATTATAAGGTCGTTGCTTTTCTCAAGCGAGGAAAACTCTTCAGAGCTGGGTTAGAATCTCTGAAATATCCTTTATTTTATCAAACCCTACTATCAGAAGTGCCAAAGTCACTCTCTAGACACTTTGGTGCTATCTTTTTTAAGACTAAAGTATACAAGAAGTTTAGCTAAGCTCTAGTCATGTTAAAATACGCAGTCTTCTGCCTCAGGTGACTACGCGGTTCAACTTGTTATATGGATGAAGTTTAATGCCTAACAACGGCAGCATAAGCTCTTGCTAGGCATGTGATGAGCAATATCAGTTAGGTGATTCCAAGTAGTTCATACTGTTAACTTAGCGCCTACTAGTAGCGACTGGAAACAATCATGGCCATCAAAGATCTGCAAAAAAAGTCTTAAATGTACTACGAGGATGCTTGATCCAGCTTTTGACCACCGATAGGATATCAGCACGACGAGGATTCGGATCATCATCTGTGTAGACCGGATCGCAGCCAGTGTCTGTGTGACCGGCCCAGATTAGCCACTTACGACGCTCGGCCCAAGAAAAACGCCCCACAACAGCTTGAGTTGTCAAAATCAACCACAAGCGCCATCGATTACTAAAACGATAAACTTTGTGATGGTCCCATGTCTGATCTTGTTTTTGAATGACTTTGCCATATTCAGAATCATTGTTGGCATAGGCTAAAACTAGTTGATCTAATGGTAACTTACGCTCTAATTCAAAGGCCATTTGCCCATAGAATCTTGGATTAAAGTCCATTAACAATAGCTGGTTGCCATGCACAATAAACTCGGCTTCAAATACGCCGTAATAGCCAACTTCTCTACAGATAGCTTTGAGATGGTCTATGGCCTTAGGATTCAGAGGACGGCTTTCAAAACAGAGTCCTACGCCTACACGAATAGGAAATTGTAAAACTTTAGCCGATGCACGGGTTAGGAATATCTCTTGGCTTTCATCAACAAAACCAGCGACGCTGTAGGTATTTTGACCGGCGGTTGCATGAAATTCTTGCACCATGGGCCAATTGACCTCTGGGTCAAAGTCAATGAGAAGAGGATGGTAATAAAATTTTTGTTGGTAGTCTGGGTAAATTTCCAGTAATTTTTCTGGCGTTTCACAGACCTGACCCTTTTGGCGTCGCAACATGCCAATTTGGGTTCTAGGTTTGATCAATACTGGATACCTAAGCTTGTGAGCCTGCGCCTTAAGGTCTTCTACGGATGTGGGCGCAACTGTAGAGGGAACAGGAATCCCTAGCTTTTCTGCGATCGCATGTAGCTCTGGTTTATTCAGCAGCGCATAAATGGTTTTAACATCAGGGCTGTAGAGCTTGTAATAGTCGCTTAACTGATCACGATACCGAGAGATCAACCATGTCATATCATCACTTGACGGGTAGAGAAACGCGCCAGGATTTTGTTTGCCATACTCTATTAGCCAGTTAACAAAACTCTCAAAATCTTCTACTGGTGGGGATTTGAGGGCCTTTGAAAGATAGCGAGATTTATGGGTGAGTGTAGAAGTCTTAGGATCAGCCAGTAATGTAGGCTGATTGTGCTTCCCATAGGACCTCACAACTGCGAGGGTTCCCCCATAATCTCCCATAGTCATCATAATTGGAGCTTGGGTAGATGAGCTAATAGCTACCATAGGACGAGATCTTAAATAATTAGGAGATTCTTCTAAAACAAATTTTCAAACATGTGGCCTAGTCAGCCAAACAGTCCATATGGATAATGCTTTCGAAAGTGTCAGACTTGCGGATCATAAAAGATTCACCACTGCTATTTAATCCGACAATGCCGGGCTTAGGAAACGAAAAAGCTCGCGCTTCAGGCACAAAATAAGCCCCAGAATCCATAATGGAAATGGCATCACCTTTAGCTAGTTCAGGTAGTCGCCAAGCAGGATAGAGTGTATCTCCCATATGACAAATAGGACCCACTAAGCGATAAAGCTTTTCCGGATTCTGAGCTTTCTGCTGTAGAGGAAGAACCTGATGAAACTCATACTTTACAATCTCAGCAACACTAATGCCTGCATCCAAAATTCCATAGGTAAATGCTTCGGACGTTTCTTTAGTATCAACAATACGCGATAGTAGTGCTTGGGTATTCCCCGTAATCGCCCTTCCTGGTTCAACAGCCAGCTCCGGTATAGGACGACTAACGTCTTGAAAATACCCTGTGAGATCCTTAGAAATAAACTCAGCAAAGTCTTCTAGCGTAGGATAATCCTGTGGTGTCGGCTCTCTTACTTCAATACGGAAGGTCTCACTTAGCTTTTTATCAAAGTCTGAAAATGAACGTACCGTTGGAATAGCAATACTCCCACCAACATCCAAAATCTCTGGGTGAAAATCAAATTCCTGATACAAAGTATTCAAAAAATCTTTAATACCTTGCAAGTATCCTGCCACATCATCCAGACCATCAAAGAGAACACCTCGATGGCAGTGCACACCAATAACATTAAGCTCAGGCATACTGAGGGCCTGACGGTAAGTTGCTAACGCCTCGCCAGTATCTACACCAAGACCAAACTGGCCACTCCAGCCCTTGGCGAATATCAATCGAATTGCAATATTGGCCTTTTTGCCAACTTGCCGAGAAATTTTAGCAAAACGCTCTAGCTCTTCGCGATGATTAACGTTAAGTAAGCGAATACCTCGGTCAATGGCTATCTCGATGGACTTGTCTGATTTGGCAGGGCCATTGTAGATGATCTTTTGAGGGTCTACACCAAGGTGTAACGCTAACCATAGTTCATAAGGAGAAATAACCTCGGCACCTACGCCATAACTATGCAGGAGTTGAAGTATGCGGGGAATAGGATGAGTTTTATAGGAATAGTAAACATTGAGAATCTGCTGCTTTTGATGCCCGTACATCATGGCATGGGCATTCTGCGCTAGCTTCTGTGTGTTCAATACATGAAGGGGACTACCATATTGCTCCAGAAGAGTTTGAAGATTGACGCCATGTAGCGTAAGCGCACTATTTTCATAGGACATATTCCAGAGCTGGGGAGATAAATCCTGACGCATGCCCACTCGCTTTTGCAATGCTTGGGCACCAATACTGCGCACGAGCCGTTTTGCTTGAGTCTTTGGCATAATTACTTGCAATTCCCCAATTCTTAATTCTTATTCATGTATGACTTGATCAAAGAATAAAAGTCCCCTAGATCCATGGTTTCTTAATACGATAAACATCTACGTCAAGAAAACATTAGAGAGTGACGCATATCGAGTCCGATCGCTGAAAACAAGCATAAAGTTCGCAATTTTGCCTGGAAAATGCTTCCAACTGTCGAAACAATTTCTGTGTATTTGCCTGTTTAGTATTGTCCTCAAGGCTGAACAACTTTGGAGGATATTCAGGTAACTAGACAAGAGATTACTTTGATATGCTGCTCTTTCCATACTGTTGCGTAGCCTTTCAATATTATCTGTGTTCTCCTATGTGGGGTTCATGTTGTTGCCAAGCTTGTTGAACCTAGTTGAACCTACTGTTTGTAAACCCATACAACGAAATTTTACGGGTATTCGGTGCTTTTATCTTATTATTAATCGCTTATAGTATTTTATTGCCATGTTTTCAAGTTTTTCACTAAATAGCTGGATCAGATATTTAAGTTACTATGATAAAATATTCTCGATTAGCCTATAAGTCAGTATTTTATAGTATCCGATACCATACTAGTGACTAAAATATTTGGTTTAGAACGTTTGGTTTTACATGGCCTCAGCAGTAACTAAAGGCTTTTGCTTCAATGAAATTGTTGTTTCAAAACCACTCAGAACTAGAATCTATTTATCCTTGCTTTAGCTGAGCTCCCATCATACCGAAACCCCTTTGGTCTTGAGGCTGAAAGTACATTAATGCCTATCCTAGAGAGTCACCTCGCGCACATATAAAATGAATTCTTTTCTAGCTATCTCCCTTGTCTCCGGCGTTTTGTTAGGCTTTCTAAGCCGTTACACCCTAAATTGGTTGTCAACATCATACAAGTTTCAGCTGTTTGGAAAGATGATTACATGTGTGGATACAACTGAGAAAGTTCTAGCGTTGACCTATGATGATGGTCCTAATCCACCTTATACAGATAACTTACTTGATGTATTAAAAGAGTTTGATGCAAAAGCAACCTTTTTTGCAATTGGTCAAAATATTGAAAAAAATATCAAAACAACTCGTCGTATGATTGATGAAGGGCACGAGCTAGGTAACCATTCGTATTCCCATCAAAGATTAATAGACACGAGTTTGGCAACAGTCCGTTCTGAAATCCAAAAGACGGACGACATACTATCTGATTTGGGTGTCGAATCAAGAATACATTTTCGTGCACCTTATGGTTTAAAGCGTGTTCGGTTGCCTTGGGAGCTTGCCCGTAGAGAAAAAACAAATATTCTTTGGAATGTTGATCCTAAGGACTACGAAACAGCTGATCCAGAAAAAATTGCTGAGTCTATCGTTTGCAGTGTTGAGCCTGGCTCTATTATTCTTTTACATGATGGCGGAGGCAATCGATCCCAGACTGTGGCAGCAACCAAAATAGTTTTGCAAAGGCTTCAGAAAGAGGGGTATCAGTTCAAAACAGTTTCTCAGTTGATGGCATTACAGGCGGCATAAATAGATATCAGAAGCCCAAGCACATAAGCCCTTGGCGCATTGCTAAGGGCTTATGTGCTTTCAATGCCAATACAGATGAGTCTTACTAGACTGTTGTTGCTTCTCTTTCTACAACTTCTGAATAAATATCGACAATCTTACGAGTTTTTGTATCCCAGGTAAACTCCTTTGCACGCTGAAGTGCTTCATAGGACATATCATGTCGCATAATATGGTCCTCAACCAACTGGGCAATATAAATAGCTAATTTGTTCACTACAAACTCTCTGGATAAAGGGTCGATCTTAAAGCCTGTTTTCTCTGTTACATACTCACCAATGCCACCGTTATCAACCACAATACAAGGTAAAGCATTAGCCATGGCTTCTAAAACGACTGCCCCACCAAATTCACGAACTGAGGGAAAACAGAAAATGTCAGACTGTCGATAATATTCTAAGGTCTGGTACTGCTCAACATATCCAGTGAAATGCACATGATCATTGAGTTTTAGCTGTTTTACCTGGTGCTCTAAGCTTTCCTGCTCAGAGCCATTGCCAACAATGGTTAGATGAATCTTTAGCTTTATAGACTCGTCCAGTTTGCTAATAGCGTCTAAAATCATATCAGCCCCCTTGTAAGGAACAAGTCGACCAACATATAGGAGTTTAACTTTATTATCTACTGACGCTTCTGTAGGTATTTTCGCTTGGGCTACTTCTTCCTCAGATCTGACAAAGGAGCTGGTAATACCATTCTCATAAAATAGTTCTATCTGATTGTCGCGAGTCTTAGGGAATAGCTCTTTAATCAGACTCAGTGTATAACTAGAGCCTGCCAAAATATAGTGGGCTTTTTTATAAGTTTCCCGGTACCCAGGAATGATAGAGCGTCCTATCCAGCGTAGGAAATTAAAGTAAGAATATTCTCGACGCCCCAGCTCCTTAAATCCGTCAGGAAACGGAACTCCACCATTGACTGGACCTAGAATGAACGGAGTTTTCTTGCATGCCTTAATTGCTTTTACAGGATAGCGTGGCATCATTGGGGTGATGGTATGAACTAGATCATAGTCACCGCGAACAATAGCTTCTTTAAATCGACTATAGACTGCCCGATTGAATCCCCAGTAAACTGGGTATGTAAACGCATTGCGCAGCGGCCAGATGATTTGCCCCTTATATAGGCTCAAACGATCCCCAAGCAGCTCTAGGTTTTCAATCAGTTTACTGTCTTCAATGTAAGTGATGTCTGCATCTGGGTGTATTCTCTCTAGCTCTTCTCTATTGCGTGCGTGGGTTACTAATGTAGTGTCAACGAATCTACTGATACCTGCATACAATCGATATCCTTCCAGGGGAACTGAGTTCCAGGCAGGATTACATTGTTCAATAATGAGTAATACTTTCAATCTCTTTTTAGCCATAAATAATTATCCTATGATGTGACGGCATATGAATATGACGCTTTCACCATTGCAATACATATGTAAGCATCTACATTCAACTTGTTTAATAGTCATAGACGTTTAGGTAGATGCTTGCAATCAAGAAAAAGTGACGCTGATTCGACTGTTACATGTTCTAAGTGGTTATCGTTTTCAAGATATCAGCTGTGTAAGAACAGATATACAAAAGGGACTGATCTAGTTCTCTTCTGCGGTAACAAATTTAGATAGTAGCTTGATATAAGCTGACTGGTAGTAGATGGCGGGTTCTATGATTTCATATGTGGGTTGATTGGGCTCTACGTCATCGATATAGGCTTTCATTGGAGGTCCTGACGCGATTGCTTCATCTCCGGAATAGTCTTTGTAAGGACCGCCCATAAAGAACCCAGGTGCGGGTCCTTTTTTCGATGTCAGTGCGTTTTCAAATTCACCCTGACCAAACCACTGATGGTACATCTCATTAGCGGAGTACTCGGCACCGTACTCATACATGTTACTGAGAAAGACAATGCCTAATGGATTTACACCGTGAAAATAGTTGATGGCACCTAAGGACCGCTCAATGTAGGCTGGCCATTCCGCTTTATGTATGCCCAGCATAACAGGGTCATAATTCATGTTCCCATAGTTGGCCTTAGTCATATTGCTGCCCCAATGATACTGTTCGTCAGGCATGTAGGAGCGAAACGGATCTAGTAAATCATCGCTGCCATAGGCTTCTGGATGATAGTCAATTAACTTATCTTCTAGATCGGTTAAAATTTCCTCTTTTAAAGCCTCATCGGCATCAGGCATTTGGGAATAGAAAATTAACGCATCTCCTTGCCAGGGATCGTAGCGAGACCAGGGACCGTCTCTGTAGGGTTGTGCCAGGTCAATATTGTCAACAACATAGTTGGAGAACTGTGGATCTCCTGTTGCTGCAAACAGATAAACAGCGGCGCTCACTGTTGTTCCCAACTGGGCGTCCGCAGTCATATCTGCGTCTCCTGATTTGATTTCTCCTGTGTCACAATCTGTGTCTATTGGATGGACCTGGAACCAGTCCCAGGCTGCTCTGGCTCGGGATGTTAACTCAGCAGCGTAGTCTTCTAATTCAGGAATAGACTGCATCTCTACTGCGGCGTGGGCAAAGACGCTTGCGATCGCAATTGTAGATGATGAACACTTGGGACCATAATACCGAGGCCGAGTATCCTTACTAGGAATAGGGCTTGGCGGGTTGTAATCCAAATTTCCGATCTTGATAAAGGCTCCACCATCATCGTCTTGCATCCGTATGAGCCAGTCTAGTTCATACTTAATTTCATCCAACAAATCAGGAATACCATTACCTGACTCAGGAATATTAAAATCATCCGTCCAAATTTTGGGGTTTTGACTGTAGGCACTTAGCAGCTGATGGACAGGTTGCAACGTATACGTAACATACTTGTTTGTGTCACCGGCATCAAACCAACCACCATGCATAGCGCGTTCGGTTGCTGGATTTTGTTTGTCATCTACAAATCGTGCCTGGGTATCTTGTCCAGGACCCATGTAAGCTGCTCCATCAGTCCAGCGTGCGTCTGCAAAGGGTTCTGTTTTAGAGAAACCACTGCGCTGGTAGAAAAACATTCGAGTAGCAGCAATTAAGACATCTCTGTAGATGTCTGAGCGAATTTCAAATTCAGCTGAACGTGTCTCTCCATCTTCACGGACGATGACATACTTACCAGGCTCATCCAGGTCTGAAAAATCAACCCACCAGGCACGTTCTCCTGACTGTGAATGAACCGCCCCATTTGTCCACTTGACTGGGGTAATAACCTCAATCACCTCATCGGTTTCAGAATTTCTTAATTCGTAAGGTTGATCGCCACCTAAAGGACCAATAACAACCGCAACTTTTGGATCTTGGGGGCGATAGCCAAACTGGTCTACTAAAACTTGAAACTCTTTAACCGTCGACTCTTGAGCGCCATCTGAACAGCTCAGTGCACCAAGAGCAATAGTAACAGCACCAGCGACCTTAGCAATTGTGCCTAGTATTGCCTGATAATTTCGAAAAGGTTTGGTAAGCGTAGATTTAATCATAGGAATGCTTGTGTAGATGGAGTTATTAGAAGATGCTGTAGAGATGACTATAACTATCTCAAACAAATTCGAAAGCACAAATATATCCTAGGCAAGCCCAAGTAATGCACTACTGCCAGTTACCTTGACGCCCTAAGAGTCCGGAGAGTGTTCCCATACCCCGATACATTCTAAGTAATGCCTGGGCTACTTTACTCTTACCTAGAAATATAGATGGGCCAATAGAGAGAAACCCCATGACAATTAACCCCAATCCTTTGATTGTTCGAATAGCCTGAACCTTAAATGAAGGATAAAGCTCTGATTCAATTAAGCTGTGAACACTCCAAGACCAGAATCCTCTGTTTAAAATCCAATCTAAAGACAAGCGTTGATCGGCAATAGGCTCATAGAGAACTGCTTCATCAGCCCAAACAATTTTATACCCCTGTTTATTTAAGCATGAAAACAGGTAAGCATCTTCTGCTCCCTTATGGGCAAAACGATGATCAAAGAGTGGCTCATCTTCCTCCAGATCTTTCAACAGCTTAGTGCTAAACATAACGTTGCCTGTGAAAGCTGTATCCATTCTTTTTCCAGTTTCATAGCGAGGAAATGAATAAAAGTCGCCAGCTTTAATCCAATTAGGCACTTGCTGTTCTTCCTTATAAACAGCAAGAACTGGACCTGTAATGATGGCAGCGTTAAACTTCTGTTGATTGATTAAAAGTTCCTCTAGCCAATGGGGAGTTGCAGTCTCATCGTCATCTAGCATGGCAATGAAATCCGAATCTTCAGATGCCTCAGCAACACAACGATTACGCGCATACGTCACTCCCTGATTAGTCTCTACAAAATATTTGAGTGACCATTGGAAAGAAGATTTTAGGGCTTCAACCGTTGCCTCCGCAGAACGAGTAGAGTCGTTATCAACGATGATGACTTCGATACTAGGTATAGGAATCTGAGTAAATGTAAGGTTATTCAAAGACTCCAACAATTTTTGCAATAAGTGAGGGCGTTTATACGTTGCGGCACAAATTGAAACCTGGGTCAGAGTTGTGGAGGAATTGATATTAGCCTCACCATCGGATCGTTGATTGGAGGTTGCCTGCATCTTTCAAGTTAAGTAAGTAAATTAGATTTGGAACTATTGGATGGCCCGAACCCATTTCAGCATGGCCCTATCGGAAATAGTTGCTTCAGTTGATAGCTAAAAAATGGACATAGTAAAACACATATCTAGAATGCCCCACGTACAATTACGAATGAAAATCAGAAAGATTGTTCCTGGAAGCTACATGTTGTATAGCTCAGGTCTTGATTACTGCTTCTGCCTAAACTAAGGCACTTGTGCTTATGATAATCCCCCCATTACCCCATCACTCATCCACCTATCTACAGCCCCAATCTGGGTCTTTATTTTTGTGTACTCCCCTAACCATACTTGAGCATATTTATTGTGAAGACTCAGAGGCATCTTTGTAGGTTTTCAGAGCATCTAAGAACTTGATATGTAATCCATAATTGCTATTGACAAATCGTTGTAAACATTCATCAATAAAATCTTTGTATACAGGACGACCTTTATAAGGAGATAGGTAGCTTGTAAAGATACCCTTCTTGTAAGGCACCGTATATTTGGAGGTTCCTGTACGGTGATCGGCCAAGTGCTTTTTGCCAGTCCAGTAGTGTCGACTCAGAACAGTTGGAACTCGTGAGCAGTCTGGAGCTAGAAAATATGGGTGGTTGAGTTTTCGCCAAGATAAATAGAATGTGTCTTTATCACCCATTGCATGTTGATACCAAAACTCCGAACCAAGATTCATCCATTCAGCAAGGTTTAGGGCTTTCCAACAAGCAACTTTGTCAAAGAGTAGTAAACCCGTTTCAAATTCTGTATCACCGTTATAGGGCATACCTACATGATCCCAAACAGGCTTACCAGGTAGGAGTATGTGACGCTGATAATCGGGGAAGAAAATAGCTCTATTCTCTTGATATTCCTTAGTGTCAAACAGAAACTCTAGATTGCATACGGGAAAGCAGTCAGCATCAATGAGCATTACTTCCCGTAATTGTGAGTGGAGAATGGCTGCTGTCTTAATAGGAAAACCACGCATCTGTTTTAGAGGCCGGTTTTTGCAACAGTCCATGATGTCATGCAACGAAACATCATGTTCCATAAATGCTGGTCTGGCCCAGGCTGGAATCTCATCTTCACCAGCATGCCAGATTTCTATCGGTAGCGTCGCACCATAGTGCCGTAGGAGACGGACAACAACATAAGCGCTTTCTAGATAAGGGCCTCCTGCGCAGATGACAAACCCTCTTCCAGAAAAATCTTTCATTTCAGGTGCTGGAGCCTTAACTTGTTCATTAAATAAGTTTGCAGCATTAGACGCATCGATCTTGTATTCTAATAAATCATTCATAGATTAATCCTTCAATTTATAGTGCTACACCACTGAATCTTCCCTGTCCCATCTACAAAAATTGGTTCTGGTGTTTCCGAAATGGGGTATGCAAACGTGAAAATATCAGACGAAGTGGAAACTGCTCTTTCCGACACAAACATTGACGCACTAGGTGGTGCAAAGTTTCTTTTCTATCTGTTGATAGATGAAGACTTTCCGTATCTATTCATGCCCTTAGAAGATATCTTTTGTACGTTATTTAGAACAACTATATTGGTGAGAAGATTAGTGACTTTTAGCCATTTGGGTGAATGCTTGTGCTCCGTTTTCTACGGAACTGGCAATATCATTCAGAAACTTTTCTTTCCGTGTTTGTAACCAATTTGAAGTTGTTTTTTCTGCACTTCGCGTTCTTTCCGTGGTCCAGTTAAACGCCTCAGCAGCTAATAGATGGGCAAACTCTTTAGGGTGTTCAGCTATTTGGACGATTGGAGAGACTAGAGAGACACCTCGCATAGAGGTTGGAGTGGCTACAATTGCTGATCCTGAGGCAAGAGCATCAAGGGTTTTGATTTGTATACCGCTGCCTCCCAACATAGGTAGTGCGATCACTCTAGCTTGGGCCATGAAAACCTGAGAGTTTGGTACAAAACCTTCATACTTAACATTTGGATATTTCCCGCTTAACCATTCAGCACCTTTGCCAGCAACGTGAATGGATAGCTGACTGGATAGTTCAGGATAAACAAACTTAAAAAACCAATGTAACCCTTCCTCATTAAATTTCCAGGTCCAGCTGCCAATTAATCCAATATCAAATCTCTTCTCAATCACATTTTCACAAACTTTCTCTGGACCTAAGGGTAAGGCTAACGCTTTAACGTTATAAACGCCTTTGAGTCTAGAAAAATGATTGGCATCATGCTCAGTTAAGGTCCAAACTTCTGCGGCTTGTTTCGAAAGCTCAGATTCTATTCTTTTTACCATTTTGGCTTCTCGAGCATAGAGCCATCTTTCGAATAAGTTCTTAGAGTTATTGAAGTGGCTGAGGTAGATTTCATGCTCGATATTATGAGCAATAAATATAATCTTACTTTTCCCAGCAACTAACTTTGCTAACCAAGCTAGTTGAGAGTGATCAATAAAAACCACATCATATTGCTTGGCACTAAGAAGAGTGTTTACCAATTTCACATAGGTTTGAGAGTAATATTTAGCAGCTGAATAGGGCAACTTAACTAGGAAGCTGAGTAAAAGCCAGAGGATAGCGTCAATTTTGGCACTACTTGTCTCTATATGCCGCTTTTCTACTAACACTTCATGAGCTTCTGGCTCAAAACTATCATCCTTTCGCATGTAGCCTACGACTGAAACCTTATATCCGTTTTGTCTCAGGCCATTAATAAAAGCCTGAGATGCGACTTCACCTCCAGTTTTCCTTCGACTAGGAAGCAGCGTAGTTAAGAACAAAACATTAGTTGCTTTCATTACTACTCAGAGAACCCTTTGTTTAACTCAATAAAACAGCTAAAAACACTATTTGATTTCATAAAAAATTAATGCTTTCCTAGGAATTACATCGGAAATGACATTTAATCTTTTAGCCTTAGATAGCATGTACGCCTAATGCTCCCATCCTATTTCTCAAATCGCCCTACCCCTTTAGCCTGGCATTAAAAAATCCTATAATGCCCTAAAAGTGAACTTCATACTCAGATAGGCAATTTGTTTCTTTCAAAATGACTTAAACTATACAGTTATTGTTCCTTAAGATGCTATGACAGCTTCTCTAGTGCGGTAAAATATGCTGACGATGTCGGAAAAATGGTTGTGAAGACTATTCGTAGAGAATTATGTAAATGTCTGCTCGATGGCTAGAACTAAGTAAATACAATCCTTATGCCCATTGAATACGAATGGGATTGAGCATATATCAACAGTTTTCAATTGATAAAAACCTGCTGAGTAACTGGGTAGATGCCTGATTACGCCCTGATAGCTGCAACTAAGGAATATATTTTTCTATTATGAATGGAAGAGTTGTCTATGACAATACGTACTTTGTCGCAAACAGAATTGAATTGTAGTGATTGCGATTTAAAGATTAAGCTTGTCATAAGCTGTCTTATATAGTAAACAATCATCGCGGCATAGTTCATTGAGGGGTCTCCTCAAATCCATAAATATGCTTCTAATATTGATTGATGGCAACAAAACTTTTATTAATGCTGTCAGTCTACATAGACTTATTGTTTCTGGGCTAACTTGCTTTAAATACTCTTGAAAATCTTTTTATTTTAATTAATTTTGAACTATTTTATCCCAGAGAATTTTTAAGAAAGTCATGTAAGAGATTTACTGTGTTCCTGTGGAGTCTTCCTCTAATCGCTGTCAGAAGCAGTTTCAGTCTGAATAACCTGCTCTTGCTCTTTTGATTGTCGGTAACAAAAGAATACTACTAGCCATAAGGTTACGAGTTTGAATAGTTCAGATGTCAACGTTGCCCACGCTGCCCCCTGCCAAGAATACCGAGGAATGAGGTATAGGTTTGCTCCAAAGTTAATAAAAGCTGCTGTTACTTGCAATACGCTTCTGGCTCTATGAAAGCCTGCACCAGTTAACGTATCAGCAGCAATGAATTGGAGAGTTGCGATCAAATGAATAGGTGCCAGCCATATTAATACACCAGCAGACTGGGCGTATTCTGGTCCTAAAATATTTGATGTAAATGGCGAAAGAGTCAGTAAGGCAATTGCTGCAATAACTCCATAGCCTACGGCCACAGGGACCAATTTAAAGGCAAATTGTAGACCTGCTTTAATGCCAGAAGCGCCATATCGCAAAAAGCGAGTGTAGGTGGCACTCATGACTGCAATAATAATGATGTATCCAACATCGATAAATCGATACCCTGCAGCATAAATACCAGCTGCATCAGCAGATGCCAGACTGACTAACATTGTTCTGTCAATCTGGCCGTTTACAGTTTCTGCGGACTGGGCAATGGCGAAGAAAAAGCCCTCGGCAAACTTGGGTGGATACTTTTTTAGATTGAATATAGGACGACCAAATAACTTGTTCACCGTTAGCAGTGATACAGTCGCTGGTATGATTGAGCCTAAGCAGTATAAACCACCCCAGGCAACAATATTACCATCTTCGAAGAGGACCAGGAGGGCAATGGCTGCAAGTAGTTTTCCTACACCGTATAGAACCTTACTTTGGGCAGCTACCTTGTAGCGATCGCAAGCCACAAACGCAGTTGCAGCTAGATCGAATACTTTCCCCCCTAAGAGGTCTGCTAGCAGTATAAATAAGACAAGCAGTAGTGACGTACTGGGAGCAAAAATGACCTTGACCAAGCCTAGCATGATGGGGACTAGGGCAGCGGTAAAGGTTAAAGAGGTGAGTAGTGCTGTACCCCAATATCCTCTAAAAACCTTTGGATCCCTTGAAACATACTTGATAAAAATATCCGCACTGCCGAGACCAACAAATGGAAACAGTAGCTTAACGAAGGCAGCAATGCCGATAAATATGCCGTATGCTTCAGCTCCTAAGACTCTAGCTACAATGACAAAGTAGGCCCCTTGAATAAATATACCGAGTGCTTGGGCAGATAGCATCCACATGCTGTCTTTTACTAAGGATCCACTCAAGATCCCTTTGAGTTTGGAAATTATCTTTTTCACCTCATTGACTCAGTTGTAAAGGATAAATTTGGCAAACTATAAATTAAATATTAGTTTGGGTAGTCTGGACATTTTTTGAGGGCTTGATTTTGTCCATGATTTTATCCCCCATAATATTGTTGTTGTTGCCCAGACTAAATCTGTCAAAGTCATTCAAATATTTCGCTTCAAATGATGTCGTAAAGCTCATGGAACAAATTAGAATCCAAAAAATGCTGTTAGGTGCTAACAGTGAAGATTCTGCCAGATTAATTAGGACGATATAGAGGGTATAGGCTGCAGGCCAACTGCTTACCCATGTTTTAAACAAGCGAGTTCTGGCAAGCCCCCTAAGCAACGTTTGCCATAGCACTAATGACACTAAGGTTGTGCCAATCAGGCCAATTTGCAAGGTCATGTCCAGAAACCCCTGGTGCGCATCTGGTACACGCCAGCCCGCCCGCTGCCATATATATAAAGACGGCCCGGCTGTCCCATGCCAGAAACCACCAACACCGTAACCGAGTGCTGGACGATGGCCAATCATTGTATAAATGTACTCCCAAATATCTGTACGCCCTGTTAGGGTTGCGTCTTTTCCAATTAACCCGAGGGCAAATGTCATTAGAGGAACATAAGCGACGGAGACAAATATGGCTCCCGAGATCAGAAAAATCAGTGATAGAAGTAGTTTACGAGTTTCTGTTTTAAATACTTGAAGCACTGTAACGATAGTCAAAATAAAAACAGAATTGAGTAATGCTCCTCCGGATCCAGTTTTGTTGATCATTTGCAGCGAGAGGAACAATCCAATGATGTAGAGCCACTTGAGGCGTTTATCCTTGACCTCATTGAACATGGTATACATGACACCACAGGCGAGTACCATCATTTTCCCAGCACCGTTTTTATGGGTAAAGACACCTCGCCATGCCCCTGGATGAACCGGTGGGCCCATAATGCCGTACTGAGGCAGTGCATAGACAAACACAAAATTTAAGATGGATATACTTAGCAGCACATAGCTGAGGATTGTGATCTGCTGTTTCAAGGTGTATCGTCCTGCTAAATACACTGCGAACAACATATTACACGTGGCAAAGATCCCTGCAGATAGGGAGTCATCAGGGGCAAAAGACCAGAAAAATGACAGACCCACAACGGTGCTGGCTGCAATCAGCACTGGGTTGCTCAGCAAAATATAGAGCGTTCGTTTATATCTGCACGCCACGAAAAAAAGCGTAAGACAATTATGAATAACGTAGAAAAGATGAACGGGAATATAGTTAATCGAATCGTAGCTAAATCCATCTCCTTCACTGGCTCCACCGCTAAGAAGAACCATCGTTACAGCATCTGTGAAGAAAAAGAAGGAAATAAACACATAGGTGAATTCGACTTTTTCTAAGATCTTTTCTAATAAAGCTCTACCGGGTGACTTTTTCTTTTCTACTTCTTCAGAAGGAGGTTCGCTTGCTGGAGTAGTTTGAAGCACCATAGGGCAACAGGCTTATAGGGATTTTGAAATATGTTGGATAGATGGTCTTTCTAAGAAAATATGTAAAATAACAAGCAATATCTTGTTATTAGAGCCCTGAAGGAATGTTATAGGCATCGGGATCATAAACCTTATTAGTTCCTTTAACATCTACGATAAAGAAGTCAATGGCAACAATAATGGTCAAAGCCAGGGCAAAGCCAGCAACAATTCCCATGGCAATGATCTTAATGGCCACCTGAGAAGACGGTTTCTCCGGAGGAACAGCGGGTTCAATAATTTGAATGAAATTAGTCAACTGATTCTCTTTAACCTGTAGCTCTTGGCTTCGGTTCAATAATTCCTGATAGGTTTCTTGGGCTGCTTCTAATTTACGTTGTAAATCTCGCTGACGTTGTTCTAACTCTGGAAACAGATCTATGCGCTGCTGGTATATCTGTTTATTATTTTCGACAGCCTTCAAGCTCTCCTCGAAAGAAACAAGTTGAATATTGTTTTTAGCATAATCCTCAACTAGCCTTTCTCGGGTAGCTCCCATCTGAAGTAAGTCTTCTTGAACAGGCCCCCCTGCTATCCCCTGGACTTTGTCATCTAAGAGGTTGACGAGGGAAGCTTCCTGAGCACGCAGGTCCAGTAGAATGGGACTTTCTTCAGTAAACTCTACTTGCTGAACTGCAATTTTTCGACGAACCGCGCTTAAGTCCGTCAAAATATCTTGGACTGACTTAGATTGGCTTAAGGCGTTTGCCGTAATGGCATCAGACACACTGAGACGAAGTTCATTACTTAGCGCTTCTTGGACGCCCTGGAGTGCCCTCAAGCTGACCCTTAATCTAGATTCCTCCTGGCGTAAATCATTTAGGAAGGCAACTGAAATTTCTACTTCTGCAGCGAGGTCAACGATGTCATAGGTTTCTCGGAAAACTCGTAGCTCATATTCTGCTTGCCTTACTTTTTCAGCGCTGACAGGTAGCTGACGGTCTAAAAAGTCCCCTGCACTTTCGGTGTCTATTTGAGTACTTGCTAGTTTTTGGGAACGATACGACCCCATCAAGGTATTGACAATATCGGCTGCTTTTACGGGATCCTCGTCTAGGTACGTAAAGGACAGTACATCTGTTTGGAATACAACGCTTACCTGAAGATTTTCCAGAAGATCTTCAATTTTTAAGGGCTTGCCTTCATCATCTTTGAGCTGTAGTGTATCGATGGTTTTTTGGATCAGTGGCTTTGAGGTGATAATCTCAATCTCAGAATTCAATTGGGTTCCGTAACTGATGGTTTGTAAAGGGCTACCATCTTCTTCTAGCCCGGTGAGGGTGGCTGCTCGGTCTGGCTTAAATAAAAGTTTGCCTTCGGATAAGAAGGTTGGTTTTTGTAGTTTGGCGACTGCGGCAGCCCCTAAAACCGTCAAGACAAATGCTGTCGTTGCGGGTACAATACCTCGGCGAGTTGCTGCAAATAAATATTGCAGGTTGAGGTCAATAACGTTACGAATGAAATTCATAGTAAGTTAGGCTGCCATCCAAACGATTAATGAAACAGAAACAGTAAGTAAAGAGATAAATTAGTATCAGGATTGATTATCGGATGCCAAAAAGCCCGAGAAGTAAATTAGTCAGGGGTGAGAAGATCAGACCAGCCGTATCTGAAGTGGCAGCAAGGCTTGAACGACCAACAACAATGGTATCTCCGTCCTGAAGAATAGGATTTTGCTGATCATTCACATCCTGAGCAAGATTAATATCAACTCTCTGTTGGGAGACAGTGCCGTTGGGGTGAAGACGAATCAGTTCAACGCGACTGGAACGCGCTCGCGTATTGAAGCCCCCAGCTGTCAGAATGGCCTGATTGAGTAATGTATCGGGAGCGACGGCCAGACTACCTGGAGATGCGACTTCACCCACAACATTGACTGTGATAGTTGCAGGGGCAAATGTCGTATTAGCTAAGGCAATCACTTCTGCATTATTGATATCCTGTGCAGTGGGGATAAAGATTTGATCGCCATCTCGTAGCAAAACATCCTGGCGAAGGTTCCCACTTTCGACTAAATCCCAGAGATTGACCTGAATCAGCTCAGGGACACCTTCGCGCTTAATTTGTACAGAGCGCACGTCTGCAGAACGTGTAATCCCACCTGCATTACTAATGGCTTGGGTTACACTTGGCCAGAAACGAGTCCGACTTTCACTTGCCTCGGATTGTTCACCGGCTTCTGAGTTGACCTGTAACGTGTAACCACCGGGCCGTTTGATTTCACCCACAATACCTACTCTGATCGGGCGTGGCTGTAGTAACTGGAATGTTATGCGTGGGTTACGGATGTACTCGCTGTAGGCTGCGATGACTGTTTCCTCAGCTTGCAGTGGATTCAGCCCTGTGACACTAACTTTACCAACCCAAGGTAAGGTGATTGAGCCATCCAATAAGACAATTTGATCAATAGGTTCTTTGAACAGTTCATTGGAGGATAGGACATCAATTCTGATTTGATCCCCAGGACCTAGGGCGTAAGTTTCCAGGGCAACGGTTGACTCGTTACGAGGTGAACTGAGCCGCCGTTGTTGGCTAGTGCTGCTGCCTGTAGGCTCTAATACAGGTAGTTGGGCTAAGCTTGGGGAAGCTACAAGACTGATGGAAAAGCTACTGAGAAATAATACTCCTATAAGACTAAAGATCTTTGGCTGAATAGCTTTTTGCCCACAGGGAAGTAACGATAGGTTCAAACGAGGCCCGGATGGGGGATGAGTGTGCGGGAATTGAACGATTTCCATGACTGTCTTAGGAAAGTGTAGGCAAGTGAAAATTGCAGGCTAGTTCGCGTTGACTGGTGTATAGGACTGACCTACGTCTGAGAAAGTTTCAATTTCTTTTAGTTTTACTGGATTAGAGTAAGAAAGAGCTGACGAGTATTTCTATGTATTTACCCTACTGATACAGCATGCCCGTGTCTGTTCCGACTATTTGTCCTAAAGCTTGTAATTCAATCAGGTTTCGTAAATTTACGGTTATTTTGATTGTTGTCTGTAGCTCCATACCTTTGCTGAATTTGAACCTAGTGATTACGGTGTCGTTTTCTCGCAGTCAATGGTATGGTCTAACTTCACGTAAGGGGATGTATAAACTGTGCTGTTGAGGGCTGCTGGTAAAGGGGAGCTGTCAGTGAGTGCTGTTGAAACCACTGATGTGTTGTACTTGTTTCTTTCAGCCATTTTTCTAATAGAGATATCCAGTGGACAGGTAGCTGTAAAGATTGCCAGGTTGTTTGGATAGTTGTAGAAAGTTTGGTGTAGGTTTCTGGGTGATTTAGTAGATAATCAATCCGTTGAGACATGGCACGGGCGTTACCGGCCGGAAATATCATGGCATTGACATTATGTTTTAGACTGCCGGTAAACATGGGATGGTCAGAGGCCACAATTGGTGTGTGAGCCTGTAAACAGTGATTGAGAATAGTATTGGAGTTTTCTGGAGATTCGTGCCGACTCGGCATCACAAAAATATCAGCTTGATGAATCAGGTGAACGAGGCTGTGGTCCGGAATATCTTCAATAAATTCAACGTGACTGAGTTGTAATCGTTTTGCCTGAATTTTGAATCGGTTAATATTGCCCTGTCCTACTAGCTTGAGATGAATGTTCCAGCCTTGAGCCTTGAGCTGTGCCGTAGAAATCAGTAAATCGCCAATGCCTTTAGTGGAGAAAAGAGGGCCTACATAAATTAGCTGTAGGGGATCGGGACGCGATCTCAACTGTTTAGGTTCAAACGTTTCAGCTCGGTTAGATGGCGGCCAATTCCAGGGGATCAGTTTGTCACGGCGCACACCTATTTGTGCCAGAGTCTTGCATCTTTCTAGCCCCAGTCCCCCAACCCATTCAATGCCACTATGGTTCAGTACTTTGGAGAGTTGATAGTTGTTCCATTGTTGTTTAAAACCTGGTGCAGTCAGCGTTTCTCGAAACATGCCGATACAACGTACGTGCTGACGGGTGGCCCAACGAAAAATTGCAGGATTGGGAACATCAACAATCAGATGGGTGGGACAGAAGTCTGCCAGCCGTTTAAAGATCGTCTCATTAGTTGTAACGGGTCCATTGCCAATTACGCGCACACCCGTATTCAGGACCTGATCATAGGGGGCGTCTGACACACAGCCCAACACTCCTACTTCTTGTAGTTGAAATCCCCAGGTGGTTAAGCCTTCCAACATAATTAGCTGCTCAGCATTCAAAGTGCCATTCGCCATGCCCTCTTGATAGGGCTCATGACTTTGCACCAGAAGTAAACGCAATTGCTGTAGATCCATAAAAGATAGCTAGAGGGTGAGTATAAGACGTTAATAATAGACCTGGCTATTAAATGTGATTTTTCTAACACCATCCAACAACCGTTCGATGGTCTTCATCGTAAATGTTGGCACAATCAAGGGGTTAGCTTTTTGCTGTTATTGAGAGGGTATAAAGTCAATTTTCACCTATATTTCACTTATATTTAACCCTTACGAACAAGAATTTTACTTCCCTGTCTGTGTGGGCATCTTTGCACAGTCTTTACAGATTCTTGATTGTTACAGTCCAGTTCTGTTGATGAGCAACGGTCGGACTGGTGAGCTTTAAGCTAATTTCAACTTATCTGAAAATCCCTAGCCTTTGTTTGTATCATATGTAGCTTGAGATTTGGGAGATTCAGAGAAATTACCTATGGTGCGAGTAAGTTGAAAATGAGCTGGGGTGATGAACTTAAGACACCAAGGGTAAGGGCTGGGTACTCTATCGATGGCGATAGGTAATGTTGGTGCAAACGCTAATCGAGTGTAAATGACCCTAAGTCTATGGTGATGCCTGAAACATCTGCGGTAATGACAACTATTTTGGTGATTGATGATGATGCTGATTTAGCTACGGTATTTTGTGATCTGCTTAGTCTTAATGGCTTTACTCCTTTCAGGGCAACTACAGGACAGGATGGTCTGCATCTGGCGCAGCTGCATCAACCCCAGCTGATTGTCTGTGATATAGGGTTACCAGATATTGATGGATATGAGGTGTTGGCATGTTTGCGATCGCATCCAACCACAGCCACTATCCCCATCATTATGCTGACTGGCCATGATGTCTCCGACACATTCCGCCGTAGTATGGAGCATGGGGCTGATGATTACCTGACAAAGCCCATTGACTTACAAAGCTTTTTGCGTGCGGTGCGGGCACAGCTTAACAAGCGGGAGCATTTATCTAAGTATTTAAAATCTAAATCTGTTGATGCATCCTGCAGATTTACCTCTGCCATTAAGTGGTCCGATTTAGCAAAACAGTTGGACGTGGTTCGACAGTCACCTTGGTCGAGTTTATGGGTGATTCGAGTTGATAACTATGATGTGTTGCAAACTGGCTATGGCCATGTCTTTGGGAAGCTTTTTCTTGAAACAATTGGGCAACAACTACACCAATGGCGAGAGTGTTGGAACCACCCAACGATCTCGATCAATACCCTAGCTTATGTGGGAGCAAATCGATTTATTGTCTTTTTAAGAGCATTGAATACGCCTGAGGAGACCAGTTATGAAGCAACTATTGCCCAGCTAAAATCTGATTTACAACAACCAATGGTGATCAATAATCACCGTCTGATTCCAGACATTCACATTGAGGTTGTCCAAAGCCCTGAATCCACCACACTTAAGGCGCTAAAAACAACACTTAATCAAGTTAGCCCATCGGCTAGCCAGCCATCGTTGGCAGAGCGGCTGAAATGGGCGATGCAACGGAATGAGTTAAAGCTTTATTTTCAGCCTCAAGTTGAGTTAAGCAGTGGTCAGATTATTGGGGCAGAAGCCTTGGTGCGTTGGATTGTGCCAGGCGAGCCACCTGTATTGCCAGTTCAGTTCATCCCAGTTGCGGAAGAACATGGGCTAATGTTACCTCTTGGTGAGTGGATCTTGGAAACGGCACTGCAGCAACTGGCCCATTGGCAAAGAATACAGTTATCCGGCATTAGCATTGCTGTTAATCTATCGGCTCATCAATTGCGCAGTTCCCAGTTTATAGATCGGTTGATGACCTTAGTAGAGGCTGTAAAGGTCAATCCTGTTATGGTGGATTTGGAATTGCCTGAACGACTAATTATGGAAGACTTTGGTCGGGCTAAGTTATTGTTGGCTGACCTCCAAAGTAGGGGGTTTAGTATAGCCATTGATGATTTTAGTTTTGGCTCCCTTGGCTACTTACAATCTTTACCGGTGAACATTCTCAAGTTAGATAAGTGTTTTGTTCGTGACTTGCACAATAATAGAAGTAATCAAGTAATTGTCAGAGCTATTATGGAAATGGCTCGAGGGCTAAATATTTCTACCATTGCTGGTGGTGTAGAAACAGCTAGGGAGCTATCAATCCTTAAGCAACTTAAATGTCACAGTATGCAAGGATATCTCTTTAGCCCCGCTCTCTCAGCCAAAGATTTTGAAAAACTCTTGCTGGGATCCTCTAAAAGGTACGCTGCTCAATCAGTGAGACCGATATAGTTAGGGGACTGCACAAAAATAAAGACCCAGGTTGGGGCTGTGGATGGGGGGATGAGTGATGGGGTAATGGGGTAATTATTTAAGTGCAAGCACCTTATACGGTTTCAGTCATACTCGTTTGATTATTTCTCCTGACTTCTGACTCCTGACCTGGGCTAGCTTTCCCAGCCTAAGTTGATATCCCTCTAAAGCTCAAGATCAAAATCTAAATATAGGAATACATCTTGAGGAGCGCTGTCATCAATATCTACCAATGGCACACCCAAATCCAGACGTAGATTTAATTTCTCAACTGGGCGATAGGTGAAGCCTACACCGGTACCGAGAAGAAAACGATCATCGTTAACGGTGGTGCCAGATTCAGTATTCCAAACAGCTGCCATATCTATAAACGGACTGAGCAACATGATCGGTGCTCCTGATTCATCACGCTGGATCGTGATTCGATCTTCAACTGAGAGACGAACACCATTATCGCCAAATCGGGCGTTCTGACTATAGCCCCGCACCGATTGGCGACCCCCAATGACAAACTGTTCTGACCCCAGCAGGGTATCTGATGCTAGCTGAACATCACCTTGAATAATCAACAAATGATCTGGGTTGAGAACCTGGGCCCGTTGCACCTGGCCCAGCCAGCCCACAAACTGACTGTCTGCTTGGGGCGATGACAAATTTGTTGCATCTAGCCAATCAACGCCCAGACTAAACTGGGATCGCAACGCCCATGCTCCTTGGGGATCTCGACGCAAATAATCTTGACCAAACTGGATGACACTGGCACTGTTGCTAGAGAAATCTGTTGATGCAATGCGGGTGTCGCCATCCCGGTGACGAAACCCCAGGGAAAGGGCAAATTCCTCGCGAGGATTGCGCACCAGGGGCTGACGATAGGTTAGCTCGTAAACTTGTGCATCGCCTTCAATGTCAAATGAGGCTAGTTCCTGGGGAGAGATAATCTCAAACTCACTGGGCAAAAAACGCGCCGAAATTGTCCCGTTCATGGGATTGATGGGGGCGCTATAGCTCAGTTCATATAGGTGGGATCCCCCTGTGGTAGCCCGATAGGCAGCTGCCCGTATTTGGTCACCAATACCCAGGGGGTTGCGATAGGTAACATTAGCGCCCATACGAACCACACCAACACTCACGGGTGAATCAGTGTCTAGGGTGAGATGGGCTTCAAGCTGCTCGGCTTCATCAATGCGCACCACCAGAATACTTTGCCCCAAACCTGTGCCTGCTCGGAGACTGGCCTCAATGTTGTCAATGAGGGGATCGGCCCGTAGCAGTCGCAGCTGATCTTCTAGATCAAACTGGTTTAGAGGGGTTTTGGCCCCTAGGTTAATTCGCGATCGCACATAGTTAGCTAGTCGATCGGCTTCTTCTATGCGAATCTCCTCTAAGCTACCTTCAATAATTTGTAATTTGACAACGCCATCCGTAATCGGCTGGTTAGGCAGAACAGCTCGCGAGGTAATGTATCCCTCATTGAGATAAAGCTGAGTGATGGAATCTGCAGCTTGCCGTAGTTCATCGATTCCTAGTGCCCGACCCACAAAAGATGACAGAACAGTATCGAAGTCTGATTCATCAAACACAGTACTATCCAGCACTTCAAACCGCTGAACCGTAACTGTAGGGCCTGTTTCTGGAGGTGGCTCAGCCGACTCAGGAGGAGGTACAGGTGTTGTTGGTAATACGGGATCTGGATCTTCTATTTCTGGCTCGGCTTCTGGTAATGGCTCTGGCAAACTATCTGCTGGGGGTGGCGTAGCAGGCACTTGTTGACTGACCATAACGCCTGACTGACGCAGGTTTAGTCCACCAATCTCTTCAGGAACCATGGGTTCAGGTAACGGTATGGCTTCCGTCGCATCAAATGCTTTAGGAGACGTGACAACAGATGGGGCATGGGCATCGCCTACCCAATCACTTTTAGGGGAAGGAGCCTCAATAGACGCGGAATTGTCATCGATTACCCGATCACCTGTGGCGGAAGCATCTTCAACTAGCTTAACCTCTATAGTTAAATGTCTATCTAATAATTTGGATGTTGGTAATTCTTGTCTTGACAGATCTGTCAGTAGAGAACCACTTGCCTCTGCAGAAGTACCTGCACTAATGCCGATGACGGTACTCAACAACAAAATCGTTGTTAGTTTCTGTTGCATGGGTCTCCTCTTATCTCCACCACAGGGTTACACTGCCATCGGTTGCCTGGCTTAAGGACGCCTATTACAAACCCGATTTTCCGTGCTGACTGTATCACAACCAAAGACGTTAATTGCAAAGGACCAATACTATGCCTAGGACTAGCCAGACCTAGTTACTATTGGTAACTCCTTACAACCTATTCCCTACCGGGATTTACGCAGATTTCCGGTAACTTTTAACAGGCTGAGCATCAGCATCCGTTAATTAGAGTGCCCAACTAATCAAAATTTATGCCTGGAATATTCACCATTGCTGATTTCAGGGGGCACCGCTCTGAAAGACTTGCTCCCTGCCTAAAGGTGACAGATAGCGTCACATTGATGAAGCAGTCAACTGACTCGTTAATGTTGCTAGAACTCAGTCTGTTGACTCAGTCTGTCTCCAGATAGCATCGGCAACCCGGGCAACATCCGCCATAGCTGCCCCATTGTGAACGCGTAGGATATCAGCTCCTCCCCCAATGGCTGCTGTACAAGCTGCAGCAGTGCCCCATTCCCGCTGTTTGGGATCAGGTTGATCCAAAATCCAACCGATAAAGCTCTTGCGAGAGGCACCGACTAAAATTGGACAGCCCAGCTCCACGAGGTCTGGCAGCTTACGTAAAATTTCCAGGTTTTGAGGATAGCTTTTTGCAAATCCAATACCGGGATCAATACAAATATTTTGTATAGGAACGCCGACGGCTAAAGCCTGCTCAATTTGCTCCCGTAGAAACTTGGAAATTTCACCCATCAGGTCGCCATAGTCCGTCATTTGCTGCATCGTTTCCGGCGTACCTCGTAGATGCATCAAAATTATAGGCACCTCTTTTTCAGCAGCAACTTTGAGCATATCGGGTTCATAGGTAGCTCCCGAAATATCGTTAATAATATCTGCACCAGCTTCAACCGCTGCCCGAGCCACCGTGGCTCGGGTGGTATCCACCGAAATCACGGCTTGATTGAGGTCTGCATTGTCAGCCTGGCGAATGGCCTCAATCACGGGTATCACCCGGTTCAGTTCCTCACCCAGGGAAATCTGCTCTGCTCCTGGTCGAGTCGACTGGCCGCCCAGATCTAAAATGTCAATATTGGCTGCTAACAACGCCTCTGCCTGTTTGAGTGCTGTTTCCACGGAGTTAAACTGGCCACCATCGCTAAAGCTATCAGGGGTGATATTAATTACCCCCATCAGATAGGTGCGTTCACCCCAGTTAAACTGATGCCCCCGAATAGTCCAGGCTTGGCGGCTAGCCACCTTCTGTTGACCTTCGGCCATAAATAATCGTGCCAGTCGATCATAGGTGCCAGGGCCAATGTACTCTGGGTGAGCACGTAGCTTGCTGTACATCCACACCAGGTCTTTACCGTCGAAGATACGAATATCGACAAACCAGCTTTTAAGCTGCGGTTTCAGACCGTTGGCAGTTTCAAGTGCGTCGGTCCACCGTTCAAATTCCTGTTTAAAACCGCGGGTTACTACCGTAAAGGCCATGGCTGCTCAGACTACTCAGACGAAGAAAATTGACACTGCTACTCATACCGCTAAAGTGGCAGACTTTATTTATACTCCGCCAGTAACGGCTCAAGGGGCAACGAGAATTTTAGTAAAGCCGAATTTGGGGTATCCCAAGGGACCACCGGTAACGGTTGGTATGTCGGTTTTATCAAAAGTGCTACAGGGACTTCGCCAGGCCAGCCCTCAAGCTGAGATTTTGGTGGTAGAGGGTGTTTGCTCCAAATTCTCTTTAGCAGAAATTGCTAATCAAAATGGCCTCTACGACATTTTGGATGATGGTATGGCGGTACTTGATGCCGATACATTGCCCTGTGTTGCCTATCGCAACCGTTCCCCTCAGCCTGTACGTTATTCAGAGCTATGGGCACCCAAGCTGCTGAAGGAAGTGGACTGTCGTATTTCTGTCAGTGCTTTCAAAGTGACTAGCCTGAAAGAAAGTCCGTTAGTATCGGCTACCTTAAAAAACCTATATGGTTTATTCCCAAGGGCTAAGTACAAAGCCCGCAGTGCTCATTCTAGAGGCCAACTCCATAGACCTTCAGTACCGCAGATTTTGCAAGATGTTTATGGCACTATCGGTCATCTGTTCGATGGTGGCGTGGCCGACTGTAGCCAAAAGTTTATCAGCCAAGATTGGCGACCTGATGTGGGGCAAGGGTTTGCAGTTGGACAGGTAGTATGGGGTAATGATCTATTGACTATAGATCGCCAGGCCTGTCAGCTAGCCCAAGAGCCTGAGGCGAATTATTTGGCACCTATCGAGGCATTAAGGCAAACACTTGAGGATTAACCCTTACGCCCAGGTAAAGGTAGATTCATCATTGTGTGGAAGTCTTCTTGAACTTTGTGGGTAAGGCGTTTAGAAATCTGCCGCACAATTTGGTTCAGTAACTTGTCACCGGAGGCCTTCACCAGGGATTGGGGTAATGCCTGAATAAATTTGGGCATCTGCACCTTAGTTTGCAGATTAAGTTCCCATTCCACGTGGGTGGCTTGTCCCTTGGGCAATTTCTTGTTTTGCTTTTCTTCCAGGGACATGGCAGCACTGAAGTCTACATCGTATCCTTCAGGTTTATGACCAGGCACGGGGATTGTCTCAATTTTATAGACGCCACGATTTTGAGGTAGCAGATGCAGGCCAATTTTTGGCTGGATCTGAAAATTGAGGCTGCCAAAGCGACCCAGGGAAATGGCGTATCCATTATGGCCGATGGGCTTAACATCCATCGGCTCAGCACATCGGGTAAACCAACCCTGGTGGGAGTCTAGATAGCTGGCTACGGTATCGACGTCGGCATACATCTCCATATTGCCAACGTAATAGCCTTCAAAAATGATCGTGTCGGATACACCCAAATTATTACTGCTGTTCAACGTTTGGTCATTTGAAACCATACTAGGTGACGTCTGCGAAGTGCCAGAAATTCCTGAGTGAGAATGCTGCGTAGAAGACACGTGCATAAAATTTAAAGTTCTAAACAATCTATCGGTAAACTGTCAAGATGCGCTGGGTGCTTGCTAATGGATAGCTTAGCGATAGCTTTTGGCTATTTCCATGGTGGGCAAGTACAGGGGTTAATTGTCGGGATAATTGATTTACCGTTATACCCCCAGGTTACTGAGTTAAAAAAATAAGTAACCATCGTTAAACCACGGATATGGACTTACGGGCAAACCCTGCTGTTATCAGCCATAGCTCCCCCATTTAAACTTTATTGTTATTCGTTAAGTTTAGTCGATTTTTTTAGGACCACAATTTTTTCGATAGAGGCTTAATGAAATTCAAAGATACGAACATCAAGTGTGAGTCTGGTGTGAATTGCTTAATGTTCCAAGGTGTTCGCAGGGCTTTGTCAGTAATAACAGAGCTGAGGTATCTAAGGTGCAGCCAACGTTACAGTTTGCTACGTTGAGAGGGGTTGGGGCGTAACTACAGGTATGAAAATGAAAGTATTGGTTGTTGGAGCGACGGGACAAACTGGGCGACGAATTACGAATCAACTGAGTGGTTCAGATGTGGCTGTGAGGGCAATGGTGCGAGATCGTTCCAAGGCTGATTTTTCAGAGGCTGTGGAAGTCGTTGTCGGGGACGTGCTTAAGCCTGAAACGTTGGCTGTTGCGATCGCAGGTTGCGATGCCATTATCTGCGCAACGGGGGCTGCCCCAAGTTTTGATATGACCGGCCCCTACCAGGTGGATTTTGTAGGCACTAAAAATCTGGTTGATGCGGCTAAATTAGCCGGTGTCAAGCGCTTTGTGATTGTTTCTTCACTCTGTGTATCTAAGTTCTTCCATCCGCTTAACCTGTTTTGGCTAGTGCTTTATTGGAAAAAGCAGGCGGAGAATTATATTGCCAATAGTGGCTTGACCTACACAATTGTGCGGCCTGGGGGACTGCGTAATGAGGACAGTGGAGACCCGATTTTAATGGCGTCGGCAGATACCCTGTTTGAGGGTGGGATCGCCCGAGAAAAGGTAGCGCAGGTGTGTATTGCCGCTCTGAGCGAACCAGAATCTGAGAATAAGATTGTCGAGATTGTGATGAATTCTGAGGCGCAGGCGCAGCCATTTGGGGCGTTGTTTGCCGGGGTCCGATAATTCCCCATGGGATGGCGTCCCAATTTTTGTGTAAAAAATTGGAGGGGGGCAATTCCCCCCTCCAGGGTCAACTATTCACCGGTCCTACACTAGAAAAACCAACCGTAGCTGTGTAGCCCTTTACCCAGCAAATTCACGCCTAGATAGCATACCCAAACCACCACAAAACCAGATGCCGCAATAAATGCAGGCTTACGGCCTTGCCAACCTTTGGTGATGCGTGAGTGCAGGTATGCCGCAAACACTAGCCAGGTAATTAGGGCCCAAGTTTCCTTGGGATCCCAGCTCCAGTAAGAGCCCCAGGCTTCATTGGCCCAGACACCGCCGGAGATGATGCCAATGGTAAGTAGGGGAAACCCAAGACCAATAATGCGATAGCTAATGTTGTCTAGAGTATCTGCCAGGGTGAGACGCTGTATGGACAGGGCCGTCTTTGCTGGTTTTTCTAGCACGGCAGTACCGCCGCCTGCACTAGCGGTAGCCATCGCAGCTTCCTTGGCTTTCTGTTCTGCAGCCCGATTGAGGATGTATTTACGATCGCGAAATCCCCCTGTGCCCACGGAGCTCCCTTTCAGTTCAACCGCCTGGCCACGGGTGATAACAAGGAATGCGATCGCAACCAATGACCCGACCATTAAGGCCGCATAGCTCAGTAGCATGACACTGACATGCATCATCAGCCAGTTGGACTTGAGGGCAGGTACCAGAGGCTCTGAGACCTGCATGTTGCTGGGGAGAGAAATGGTGGCAAATGCAGTGATCCCCATAGCAGCCGGTGCGGTCATAGCACCGACCCAAAGGCTATTACCCATGCGCTCCGCAACAAAATGGATGGCCGTAATCCCCCAGGCAATAAAGAAAAGAGACTCGTAGAGATTACTAAGGGGAAAATAACCGCCTTCAATCCATCGGGCTACCAATAAAGCGGCAATGCAGAGATTGGCAATGGCCATGCCAGTGGTGCCCAGGATTTTAAGCCAGTTAATTCCAGGAAAGGCAAGGCTGCTCCAGTAGAGAAGCATCGTCAGAAATAGGACGGCAAAAGAAGCGTTGTCAAGCAGTCCTTGAAGGGTAACTAAATCCATTAGGAAGTAATGTGAAGCCCTGCGATTTGATGTGTACTGGCCGCTTGTGTGACGGCCATTACAATTTTACTAGAGAAATGAGGAGCCAGAGAACCCTTAGCGGTTGTCTGTTTGACGAGCTCCTCGACGAATCGTGAAATCCTTCAAGAATTTTGGGGTCTTCCGGATAAATGCTCACTACACTGGCAGTCGGTACATGGATGGCATAGATGGCATAGGTTCTGTGGGTTAGATTCAGACGCATCCCTTATACAATGCGTTTCAGTCGACTCTGGCAGATGTAAATGTCCAGGTGACTCAGGATTTTTGCCCTATGCCCCAAACACATTCAAGGCATAAACTCTGAGTTTTCTACTACGAAAACTGTCAACGCTGGATGTGAATATAGTTTAGTGACAAAAAATTAGCAGCCCTCGAGAGGTAACTATGGATGCGACTGCGTTGTGGCAACGATATCAAGACTGGCTTTATTACAACGAGGAGCTAGGATTTTACTTGGATGTCAGTCGTGTAACGTTTGATGATGCCTTTGTAGCTGAGATGACACCTCGGTTTGCAAAGGCGTTTGAAGCGATAGATGCATTGGAAAAGGGTGCGATCGCAAACCCCGACGAAAATCGGATGGTGGGTCACTACTGGCTACGGGATCCCGATCTTGCTCCGAATGAAGACCTGCGTAGCGAAATAGTTAATACCCTGCGCGATATAGAAAATTTTACTCAGCAAATTCATACGGCAACGATTACGCCGCCGGGTGAAGAGCGCTTTACCGATATCCTGTCCATCGGTATTGGCGGCTCAGCCTTGGGGCCAGAATTTGTGGCTGAGGCCCTGGGGGCAGTCAATCCGCCGTTGCAAATTAATTTCATTGATAATACCGATCCAGCGGGTATCGATAAGACCCTGGCCAGGTTAGGGGATCGGCTAAAAACCACCCTGGTGCTTGTCATTTCTAAATCTGGCGGCACCCCAGAAACCCGCAATGGCATGTTAGAAGTCAAGGCCGCCTATGAACGGCGGGGGCTGGACTTTTCGAAGTATGCAATAGCCACCACTGGTCGGGGCAGCAAGCTCGATAAAGTTGCTCAGGCTGACAATTGGTTAGCCACTTTCCCGATGCAGGATTGGGTGGGCGGACGGACCTCGGAGCTATCGTCAGTGGGGCTGCTACCGGCTGCGCTCCAGGGCATCGATATTCGTGCCATTCTGGCGGGTGCTAAACAGATGGATGCGGCAACGCGAATCCCTGATCTCAAAAGCAACCCAGCCGCATTGATGGCTCTGGCCTGGTACCACGCAGGTAATGGTAAGGGTGAGAAAGATATGGTGATTTTGCCCTACAAGGACAGCCTGCTGCTGTTCAGCCGCTATCTACAGCAGCTGATTATGGAATCCTTGGGTAAGGAAACAGATCTAGACGGCAATAAGGTGTTCCAGGGGATTGCGGTCTATGGCAATAAGGGCTCCACTGACCAGCACGCCTATGTGCAGCAGCTGCGGGAAGGGGTGAATAATTTCTTCGTGACGCTGATTGAGGTGCTGACGGATCGCGAGGGGAGTTCGACGGAAATTGACCCAGGTGTGACCGCTGGTGATTATCTCTCAGGCTTTTTGCAAGGGACTCGCAAAGCCTTGTTTGAAAATAAGCGTCAGTCCATTACAATCACCATTCCTGAGGTGACACCTGTGATTGTGGGTTCGCTGATTGCCCTATATGAGCGGGCCGTGAGTTTGTATGCCGCAGTGGTCAATATCAATGCCTATCATCAGCCAGGTGTAGAAGCGGGTAAAAAAGCGGCGGCTAGTATTCTCAATCTACAGAACATGGTGGTGGACGTGCTGAGTAAAACCGGCGGTTCTCTGACCCTGGCTGAGGTGGCTGATAAGGTGGGCCGCCCAGATGCCATTGAGGATATCTATAAAATTATCAGACATCTGGATGCCAATGGTCGCATGGTGGCCATTGATGGCAATGCGGGCAATCCTGGCACGATGCGGGTGATGGCTCGCTAGCGAGCTCTAATTTGGGTGAGCTATCCGTTTGAGGCATGGCCAGCGGCAGCGGTTAATGACCTGTGCTGGCCGTGCTTATGCTGACTTGCTTGGGCTCATCGGTCTGGTCATCCGTTGACCTGTCGCTGGTTTCAATCGGTAACAGGATTGAAAATTCGGTGCCTTGATCTAGCTGAGAATACACGTCCAGGCGACCACCATGTTTTTCGGTGACAACTTGGTGGGCGATCGCCAGCCCTAATCCTGTACCTTTGCCGACGGTCTTAGTTGTAAACTTACGGTCAAAAATTTTGGCCCATAGATCCGTGGGAATTCCTTTGCCATTATCCCGAATGCGAATTTCCACCTGCCGCAAGGGGGTGAGTTGGGTGGAGATGGTGATCTGTTGAGGTGTGGTCTCTAGCTCGGTAAATGATGTTTCTTCGGCGAGTTCATCGAACATATCAATGGCATTGGCCAAGATATTCATAAACACCTGACTCAGTTGCCCTGGAAAACACATGATGTCTGGTAGTTGGGCATAGTCACGGATAATTTGGATTTCAGGACGGTACTGGTTGGCTTGGAGTCGATATTTCAAAATCAGTAGGGTACTGTCAATGCCTTCGTGGACATTGGCCTTGAGTTTTTGGTCATGGTCAGCGCGGGCAAATAATCGCAGACTATTGCTGATATTGCGAATGCGATCGCACCCCGCATTCATCGAAGCCAGCATATGGGGCAAGTCTTCTAACAAAAACTCAATATCCAGCTGCTCACGGGCGGTTCTGAGCTCTTCTCCCGGGGATGGAAACGTTCGTTCCCATAGCTGGATATAGGCAGTAATATCCTTGAGGGATAGTTGTAACTCAGCCACATTTCCTCTTACAAAGCCGAGGGGATTATTGATTTCATGCGCCACACCTGCGACTAAGTTCCCTAGTGCGGACATTTTTTCACTGTGTACCAGCTGAAGCTGGGTTTTCTTTAAATTGTCTAGCTGGACTTCGAGTGCTCCTAACAGGTTTCGATTTTCTCTAAAGGCACGGGAGATAGTTTTAAACCAAGGCACCCAAATATCGGGCAGGGTGTCAGGAAGATCTGTCGAGATCGCCTGTTTTTCATGCTCAATATGATCTACTAGCTGGCAGGCGGGTTGAATAAAGCTATCGGTTAAGATGCGACTCGTTGCCCATAAACAGAGCCCTAGACCAATCAGTGGAATCATGGATGCTAGGAGACCATTGGTCACGGCTGCATAATAGATAGCGCTTTTCGGAATAAAGAAAATTAAATCCCAGGGAGTATCGGCTATCCTGCGGTGAATCACTAAAAACGACCCAATAGCCTGCACGTGATTATTAGGGCTAGATAAAATCAAATTTGTTTCAGCTTTGAGAGCGTCCGGTAAGACCGTATCAAGGGTCTGAATTTCGGAAGCACTGGTGGTTTTCAGACCAGGATAGGCCAATAACTGTTGATTAGCCCCTGAAATCAATAGTGTTCCTTTGGCATAATCAAAATTTTGAATGGCCTGATTAAGACGCTCAAGGGTGATGTCAATGGCAACTGTGCCACGAAACCGATCTTGCTCGTAAATCGGTGCATTAGCGGTGACCATCATCCCTTGTCCTGCTAAATCAAGGTAGGCATCTGTCCATGATGTTTGTCGTTGGGGATTATGGTCAGGCAGCCCTTGGGCAAAAAATGCCATTTTTAACATGGCCTGATCAAATTCAATCTCTTCACTATAGGGATACAGATTGATAAACCCCTGGGCTGAGATGTAATAAACCCAGGTCACTTCCTGAAAATTTTCCTTGATGCCTCGAAAGATCGGCATCAGCCGCAGCGTCATGTTGAACTCACGTTCAAACTCATTAGACTGATGGGACAGCGCCCCTATTCCTTGTATATTGCCGAAGGTATCCCGGGATTCACCGATTTGCGGAAATAATTTGTAGCGGGAGTCTCTTGTCTGGATCACCTGTTTGCGAAGAGGTGACGTGGTTGGATCTTTAATGGACAATTTGAGATCCTCTTCGGCGGTTACTTGCAGAATATGCAATTGATTAGTAACCGATTTAACAATGCCGTCCAGGTGAACGGCATTTTCAAAGAACTTATTTTGAATGACAATCTGCTCATGGGTATAGACAGCATGCCACTGTAACCCTAAAAAACTTAGGGAAATAAGCAGAACAATTAAAAATGTTCCGGTTAAAAAATAACTGTAACGTTTGAAAGATGGCATGGGTTGTACTGATCCAACCAAACCGTATCAACTGACTGGATGCACCCTTGAGCTATCGGTAAGTTTCCCTGCTTTAATCCCTGGGGCAATGCTTTGTCCCTATGGGGAATTTATATGATAGATGGTTAGACATTCTAAGATACGGCTAGTTATGCCATATCTACATCAGCTAAATGTCTGATAAATGTCTGAATGTTGCCAGAATTCTCCCTTTAATCCCAACGTCACCTCAGAAATGGCCAAAATTTAGGAAACATTGCGATAATCCCTGGGGATATGGCGTTAACCATGGGCAGTACTGTGTTCTGATTTAGAATTAGCAATCCTGTGCTGCATTGACAATCCTGTTCCGCAAATCAGGTTTTACAATCTATAGATGCTGTAACCCATTTCCACTGCTTTCATGGCTTTTTCGTCTGTTGTTCGTGCCCTTAGTAAGGCTGCTTTAGCTCAAGAATTACTTATAAAGCTAGATAAACAGCAGCAGCTAGTACTCAATGGGTTACCCCGTTTACCCAAAGGGCTGGTGGCCTCAGCCTTGGCCCAGGCCCAGGCCTGTCCCCTGCTGGTGATAACAGCAACGCTAGAGGAAGCGGGGCGTTGGGCCGCGCAGCTAGACGCCATGGGCTGGCCCAGGGTATCCCTGTATCCGACATCAGAGGCCTCGCCCTACGATCCGTTTGACCAAGAGTCGGAGATGACCTGGGGACAGCTACAGGTGCTGGCGGATCTGCTTAAGGAATCTGACAAGCCCAGCGTCATTGTGGCAACGGAGCGAGCGTTGCAGCCACACTTGCCCCCTGTGGAATCCTTTAAGCCCTACTGTTTGCAGTTAGAGCAGGGCATGGAGCTAAACCTGAAGGAGCTGTCACGGACGTTGGCTACCCTGGGATATGAAAAGGTACCGACGGTGGAAACAGAAGGACAGTGGAGTCAGCGGGGGGACATTATTGATGTGTTTCCAGTGTCGGCGGAACTGCCGGTGCGGTTGGAGCTGTTTGGCGATGAGTTAGAGCGGCTGCGGGAATTTGATCCGGCAAACCAGCGGTCGTTGGATAAAGTTTCCACCCTATTGCTGACGGCAACGGACTTCAGTCCGCTGATTGCCTCCAAGTTAGATCAGAAAGGCGTGCTCATGGACCTGATGCCGTTGGAGGTTAGGGAAGGGTATGAAAGTGGTCAGCGGGTAGAAGGTCTGCGACGATTTTTGGGGATTGCGTTTGATCAACCGGCATCGTTGCTGGAGTATTTGCCAGAGGATACGCTGATTACCCTTGATGAGCCTGATCAATGTCGAGCCCACAGTGGTCGTTGGTATGAGCAGGTGGATGACTATTGGCATGAGGTCAATGAAACCCTGGGCAGTAGTGACGAGATTCAGCTGCCGGGGGATCAGGTTCCGCGTCTGCATCGCTCCTTTGATGAGGCGTTGGACGATCTGTCTCTGTTTTCCCAGCTCCTGATGTCGGAGATTGCTGAGGAGGGGGAAGGACTCAACCTATCTAGCCGTCCGGTACCGGCCATTCCCCATCAGTTTGGCAAGCTGGCGGAAACGGTGCGAGGGGAGTGCGATCGCAAACATCAAATCTGGCTCATCTCTGCCCAGCCCACCCGCTCAGTGGCCCTACTTCAAGAGCATGACTGTCCTGCCCAGTTTATCCCCAATCCCAAAGACTACCCTGCCATTGAAAAACTCCATGGTCAATATGTGCCCGTTGGCGTCAAGTATTCTGGCCTGGCAGAACTGGAAGGCTTTATCCTGCCCACCTTTCGCATTGGCATCGTCACCGATCGGGAGTTCTTTGGTCAACACACCCTGGCCACCCCCAGCTATGTGCGCAAACGTCGCCGGGCGGCCTCTAAGAAAGTCGACCCTAATAAGCTCCGACCCAACGACTATGTAGTACACCGTAACCATGGTATCGGCCAGTTTCTCAAGCTAGAAAGTCTCACCATTGATGCGGAAACACGAGAGTACCTGGTGATCAAATATGCCGACGGTTTGCTCAGGGTGGCTGCGGACCAAATGGGCTCGCTGTCGAGATTTCGAGCGTCAGCGGAGAAACGGCCTGCGCTGAACAAAATGACTGGCAAGGCCTGGGAAAAAACAAAGACCCGTGCCAAAAAAGCCATCCAAAAGGTTGCAGTGGATCTGCTCAAGCTCTATGCCCAGCGCTCTGAACTGGAAGGCTTTACCTATCCAGTGGATATGCCCTGGCAACAGGAATTGGAGGATTCTTTTCCCTATCAACCCACCCCCGATCAGCTGAAGGCCACGCAGGATGTGAAACGGGATATGGAAAGCCCTCGCCCCATGGATCGACTGGTCTGTGGCGATGTGGGCTTTGGTAAAACCGAAGTGGCTATTCGGTCGATCTTTAAGGCCGTAATCGCTGGTAAGCAGGTGGCAATGCTAGCTCCCACAACAATTCTCACCCAGCAGCATTACCACACCATCAAAGAGAGATATGCCCCCTATCCTATCCAGGTGGGGTTGTTAAACCGCTTCCGCACTGCCAGTGAGAGAAAAGATATTATTCAGCGGTTAGCGACAGGCGAGCTAGATGTTGTTGTGGGTACCCATCAGCTGTTAGGAAAAGCCGTTAAATTCAAAGATTTGGGACTACTGGTGGTCGATGAAGAACAGCGGTTTGGGGTGAACCAAAAAGAGAAAATCAAAGCCATGAAAACCCAGGTGGATGTGCTGACCCTGAGTGCCACCCCGATTCCCCGTACGCTTTACATGTCGCTCTCAGGTGTGCGGGAGATGAGCTTGATTACAACGCCACCTCCATCCCGACGACCGATTATGACCCACCTGGCTCCCCACGATATGGAGAAGGTGCGGGCTGCCATTCGCCAAGAGTTAGATCGGGGCGGACAGGTATTCTATGTGGTGCCACGGGTGGAAGGGATTGAAGAGATTGCTGCTCGCATTCGCGAGATGATTCCATCTATTCGGTTGGCGGTTGCCCATGGTCAGATGCCAGAGGGCGAGCTGGAAGCCACTATGCTGGCCTTTAGCAATGGTGAAGCAGACTTGATGGTGTGTACCACCATTATTGAATCGGGTCTGGATATTCCTCGGGTGAATACGATCCTGATCGAAGACTCCCAAAAATTTGGTTTATCCCAGCTTTACCAGTTGCGGGGGCGGGTGGGGCGTTCTGGCATTCAGGCCCATGCCTGGTTGTTTTTCCCAAGGCAAGACAAACTTTCAGATAAGGCACGCAAGCGGCTGCGGGCAATTCAAGAGTTTACCCAGCTGGGTTCGGGCTATCAGCTAGCCATGCGGGATATGGAAATTCGCGGCATTGGTAACCTGCTAGGGGTGCAACAGTCTGGTCAGATGGAGGTGATTGGTTTTGACCTGTACATGGACATGCTACAGGAGGCAATTGCCGAGATTCGTGGTCAGGAGATTCCTCAGGTGGACGAGACTCAGGTAGATCTGAAACTGACGGCATTTATTCCCAACAACTACATTGGCGATACCGATCAAAAGATGAGCGTCTACCGCTCACTGGTGGCTGCAGATACGAAGCGTGAGCTGATGCAAATTGTGACGGACCTGAACGATCGGTTTGGGACCATTCCACCGGCAGTGGAACAGCTAGTGAAAATGTTAGAGCTGAAGCAGATTGCCAAACCCTTGGGCTTTGCGAAAATTAAGCCGGAGGGCAAGCAGCATGTGGTGATGGAGACACCCATGGAAGCGCCAGCCTGGAAGCTGCTGCATGAGAAGGTACCGGGTCATTTGAAATCACGGTTTATCTATGGGTCGGGTAAAGTAACGGTGCGTGGTCTCGGTGTGATGAAACCGGACAAGCAGCTGGAGAACTTGATTGAGTGGTTGGGGTATATGCGTGGGGCATTAAATGAGCCTGCCTTAGCGGGAAGTGATGTGTAGTCTTTGGTCAAAATCCTGCTTATACCCAATCCGCGTTCAGTAAATCCGATTAAACATCAGCAATCCCGTAGGGGCAACCACAAGGGATTGCCCTACGATAATCGCTATTTTCCAGATGTGCATCCATGGGAGTTGTAGAAAACTACCCTATCGCAACAAGCCAATCAGCAAAGCAATCGGGGCGGCGATTAATATCCACATGGCGTTTCCTAATCCAATGTAGAGAGCGGCAACACCGATTAATAAGGGCGCTAAACTACCGATGAGGCCAAATAGGTTGCTGAGGGTAATGACCGAACCGCTCTGTCCTAGCATGGCGGTGTAGAGCTGTCCTTGTAGAATCGAGTACCATCCGGCGTTGAGGAAACCAAGACACCCCAAAACGATGTACTTGGTGGTGAGGGAAGGAACCAACAAAAAAGCAGGATAAAGACATAGCACTAAAATCACACTGACTTTGAGGTACGTTAGGCCTCTCACTCTTTCGAGTAAAGGAATCAGAAGAAAATCTCCTAGGAGACCAAAGCCCAACCAAATGGCCATTGCAAAACTGGCCTGGGTTGCATTAGTATTCACTACGTCAACAAAGTACAGTGCAACAAAGCCACGGAATACATCCAACATCAAATCGGAGAACTGTAGTAATGTCAGCCACCGTACGATATTGGGACGTTTTAAGGCGGATATCGCATTGCGGAATCCATGGTTAAGACTATGGACTTTCCGAGCTTCGGGGGACGATGTGAGTTTAAACAGGTTGGGCGATCGCCATAGCAGCACTGCCATTAACCCGCTAAGAACGGCCAAAATAAACAGTGCCCCTCGCCAGCCTTGGTTGAGCGCGATCGCAACGGCCAGAATCAAAGGTCCCATCACATTACCCAAGGAACCGGCCAGGGTCCAACGTGCCATGTTTTGTTCATGGCGTGTGGGCTCAAGATCCATCAGGGTGGCTTGGGCAATGTTGACAAAGCTGCCAGATGCAGGACCTAACAGCATGAGCCCGAGCGTAAATCCGGTAAAGTCTTGGCTAAAGGAGAGTAGGAAGAGCGCGATCGCAAATCCCATGCCTCCACCTATAATCAATCGCCGTCGATGTCCCATATCAGCCCAGATGCCAAAAATTGGCTCGATTATCTGACTGATGGTACTGGGCGTGGCCAACAGTAAACCAACCTGCCCGTACGACAGGTTTAAATCCTGACGAATTAGGGGCCAAGCCGGATCTAAAACACCCCCAACTAACTCGTCCAATAGTTCAATGATCAAGAAGATGATAGTTAAACTCATCACCGTCTTGAGGGTTTTGTGTTTACCCGTCAATCGCATTGTGAAATTCTCCTGTCCTGAAAAATTTGATGACAAACGTAATGTTCAAATTTCTTGTCCAGCTGGACCAAGCGGAGGAATCCACGAACAGAAACGATATCTTACCTGTGACCATGGGACAGATAAGGTATGCTGCTGCGATCGAGTTTTAGAAAGTTACCAGGGTGGGAATCTCATTGTAAGTTTTTCAATGCACTATGGGCACAAGTATACTGATTTCATGTAGTACGAGTAGGGCGGAAATCCGATCTTGCCTCAATAAAAAATGGGATAGGTCAAAATGTCATGCTATATCCAAGGCTGTGTGGTTAATCCAGCTTGCTTCGCTGAGGTTGTACCAATCAACTAATGTTCATTCATCTTTTTGAAGACTTAGGAAGTTCTCTGAAGTGCACTACGGATTGCCTGATACGAATGCATCCCTGACGCTTCATTTTTTGAAAGAACATCTCTTGAGGGTTATAGATAATCTTCAAGAGGTGGCAGACATATACATTGATAGTAATGTGTATAGCAAAACTGTATCGGTCAATAATTGTCAAAGCGCTTTACTATATCAATTCAAGGGTAATGAGTGGATTAATGTTGAATTCTTGGCCTGTAGGCCGAAGTTTGACTTTATTAAAGGTATAGTCTCCAGCCTCAATTGTGAAGTGGTTTTCCTTACGGTGTGTGATACAGAAGATTCTATCCGCTACACGCATTACACATCAGCAGGAATCATAAGCCATTTCAGTTATCCTTCCGATGATTTAGAAGATGAGTATGAAGGTGATTGGTCAACTGCAGACATCTTCTTAAAAGATCAACAAATCAGCGCTTTTTATGCTTGTTGGTCTAGGCAGGCTCGACATAATAACGTTGCTACGATTGTAGATGAGCGCTTAAATGTTGATGATTTTGTAGGTATTTTCAGAATTATATTTCGCTCCTAGTTATATTGTTGAGCCATGCCTGCTTTGGGTAGTGCTATTACAAACGATACTCTCTGTTAAATTTCAAAGTAGTCAGCTTGCACAACATCCTTTATGTCCAGTCGCGTAAATTCGAATAAAACATTGTCTCCTGCCACAAACGGACCAATACCCTTCCAAGTAATCTCGATAGGATAAATCCCCTTATTGTAAAAGAAATCATTCGCAACAAGAAAAGCATCATCGCGTGTTACATCGAAACCCAAAGAGCGATATTCAGAATAAAATTCGTAATAAGCTTTGTTGGATATCTCAACATACTCCAATCTTTCCAAAAGCGCACCTAACCTGTAGTAAAAATAATTTAAATAGGTACCAGTGTCACTGAACTCGAAGAAAACTGCTTCCGAGCTCAAAAATCTGGAAATTGCCTGCGCATCCTCTCTATTAAAAATTGCAAGAACAGGAGCAACCTTTATATACTGTAGAGCGGACCAACCATGACCAGTTAATTGTATGCTGTAACAGCATGCTCGATTTCCTAACGTTATATCTTTTCCATAAACATTCTGCTGATGAAGTCCACAATTTCTTATTTTCTTTAGAGCAAAGCCAACCTCATCGATATTAGCTTTCACCAATATTAAGTGGTCATTGGAGTTAAGTGCACCTAATCCTTTTCTATCAGGCATAGGCGTTGACTCAAAATCCGAAACGTATCTACCTAGAATTTTCTTGCCACGCATTAGGCTACTTAATCACTCACATAGGTCTCTAGTGTAGCTACATTTGGGCATCCAGTTGAACCATAAACATCCATAATCGCTTTTTCAATATCAACATCCTGTGAGCAATAGCCGCCTGGACACAATCTATTTGCTTGTTCGATGAGTCTTTGCTGTCGGTTTTCAACCTGCCGAATATGATCCTGCAAAATCCTTTCGACTAAGTCAGTATCAGAGGCTGAGTTTACATATGCTTCATTCTGTTGAAAAGAAATTGGCCTTGTTGCAGGTCCCCTAATCCGCTCTTATTCAATGTTACTTGTTCTCGTAATCAACTTCTGAAAGATCAAACTCCATAGCCTGGATCGATTTCCTCACTCAATACAGTTTGGACAAAGACGTCATCAAGGTTACCAACGCAAAGCGGGACGATTTCCCCAGGAAGTTAGAGTTCGAAGTTCGGAAGTAGGAGGACTCTGCGAGAAGAGCAAAGCCCTACGCAATGCCTTCCCTTTCCGACTGCCGACTTCTGGCTTCCGAGTTCAGTCCTAGCCCACATTTCCGTTTATCAGAACTATTGGATATTCAGTCAATCAATTGCTAGGAATAATGGTTAACTTAACTGACATCTGAAATAATCGTTCGAATCAATTTAGAGACTCATTTTTAAGGCTCAAAAGATGCAGAGAGCATGTTTGATTGGGGGGTGTTTATTATTCATCACAATGACCCTTATCGGTTATCGGTTTCGATGGGGGGGGGTAAGTTGGGTAGGTATTGGCCCACCTCAAAGGGCTTGCGAAAATATCAAAGTTCTCAATACTTACTTGACCACAGGTGGTAACCCTTCCGCATATCTTGGCCGAACACCATTGATCATGTGTGCAGCAGAAACGAGGAGCTATAAAATCGTCTCTAAACTGATTAATCTAGGTGTCGATATTGATGCTCAGAAAAAAGCTATACCGTTCCCAATTATGTCTGAGGATATTGGGACTACAGCATTATATATGGCGGTTCAAAAAGGGGATATGAAGATTACAAATTTATTACTAGAAAATGGAGCAAATATAAATATTTCCAAGGCTGCTGAATCACCATTAAATCTAACAATTGTGCTCAATCGGCCTAGGCTGTTGAGCTTGTTTCTGAAGAGTGAAAATGCTGTTTTTGAGTTTGATGGGGGACTAATTGCTAATGCTGGATACTATGACGGTTCAAAAATTTTTAGAATCCTATTTGAAGCGGATGTGCATATTGAAAGCGCATACTTATCTAGAGCACTAGAGAATGCTGCATCTAGAGGTAATTTACAACTTGTGAAGTTTTTGTTTGATGAGGATGCTGAGGTAAACAAAGAGCCTAATTCAAATGTTCCAAGTGCACTTCATCGCTCTGTTGAAGGGAATCATCTAGATGTGACAATTTTTCTAATAAGCGTTGGGGCAGATGTAAATTTAGCAGATTGGAATGAAAATACCCCTCTCCATAATGCAGCGATTTTCAACCATCATGAAATAGCAGCCATTCTCATTGAGAATGGCGCAAACATAAATCTCAAAAATTTCAAAGATAAAACACCTCTTGAAGTTGCAATTGAACACAGTAGCCTAGAGGTAGTAGATTTGCTTATCAAGAATGAATAGGGTTTTAGAGAATCCTATTTTCTTTGACAGCATAATGAGCATGAAATGAAAAGTAAGTAGGTCAGGCTTGAGAAACTCAGCTATAGCGGTTTCTAATCTTCTGAGGTACAGTAACAGCAATGAGTGAACCAGGACTAATATCGTCAAGAGAGACTTCTGAGAAGGCTTCTTCAATTGCTTTGGCCAAGTCGGGATAGGTTCTTGTACCGATGAATTTAAGGCGGCTCTTAAGTTTAGACCAGCAGTTTTCAATCGGTGAAAAATCTGGTGAATAGGGAGGCAAGTAAATTAATTTAGCTCCGGCAGCCTCAATCAATTCACGAACCGTTTCACCCAGATGCACTGAACAATTATCCATTAACACACAAGCCCCCGCCCACAACTTTGGGATCAGTTTTTGACTGATAAAGTCTTAACTATTACAGCTCAGCAACGTTCGATCTTTGACTTTCTGAGTGATGCCTTAAAAGCCTCTCGACATGGTTCTCCTGTACCTTCATTGATCCCTGAAGGAGACTAACCCCCCTGAATCTTTACGTTTTTTATGCAAGATCCATCGTTTCTGGCCCATCAAAAGGCGATGGCAGACCGTAAAGGCCGAAGCAATGTCGAGAATTTATTCGGCACTCATGAGGTGCCCAGCGACAATCAAATTCGCTCATTGCTCGATGAGGTTCCTCCCCATCATCTGTTTGCCATGTTCGATGCGGGTCTCAACTCCTCAAAGCAACGGACCAATTAAAGACGTTTCGTAGCTTCAAAGATGAGTTGCTCATGCCCATCGATGGGACCGAGTATTTTAGATCGACCCAAATTCAATGTCCGTAATGTTCCCATCGCAAACTCAAATCCGGAAAGCTCCAATATTTCCATAGTGTCGTTACTCCGGTGCTAGCGTGCCCGGGGCGAGAGCACTTGATTCCCTTTAGTCTCTGAGTTTGTCGTGCCTTAGGATGGCCATGATAAACAAGACTGTGAGGTCGCTGCTGCCAAACGTTGGCTGACCCAACATGGCAAACGCTATCAGGACTTACGCATCACGGTCTTGGGCACGGTGTCGTACTTGATATCATAGGGAGACCTAAGATGTTTCAGGCAGTCAACCTGAGGAGATTAAACGGTGTGAGCTGAAGATAATCAATTTATCGCCCATAGCGTCCAGTAATTGTAGCCTCTGCCAGAATATGACCACGCATCAAAAAAGCGAGTTTAGCACCAGTCGTTTCAGGACCGGTGGGCAAATAATCCACATCCAGGGCATAGACAGTAACAAGGTATCGGTGGGGCGTATCACCGACGGGCGGGCAGGCACCCCCATATTCACTGGAACCGTAATCTGTATAGCCCTGTTGACTACCTACGGGCAGCAAATTAGCCGCTGGGTTGCCAGCATCCTGGGGCAGACTATGCGTGTCAGCAGGAATGTTAAACAATAGCCAATGCCACCAGCCCACACCTGTGGGCGCATCAGGGTCATACATAGTGATCACATAGCTTTTGGTCCCAGCCGGTGCACCAGTCCAGCTTAGTTCTGGCGACTGATTGCCCCCTTCACAACTAAAGCCTTGGAAGACCATGGACTGGGGTAATGTGGCATTCTCGGTTATCTGGGGGCTAGTGAGAGAGAATGGACTTGCCATGGTAGCAGATTGAAAAACAATCACGCTACACAAAACCAACATAAATAACGTTGTTTTTCTCAGCATAATAAATACCTCTTGGAATTACACGAAATCCTGGCCAATATGAAATCCTGACTGATAGCGCTTGATATTGCAGGGCAGGCTTCAACGGTGCGCTCAGCCGCCCTCCACAAGGGAGTGCCCCGACGATGATTGTCTTTAGTCGGGATTAATAAATGGCGCAGCCCCTACGGGGTATCTAGTTTGACTCGGGGTTGTTGTTTGGATTTTGTATTAGACGCTTTGATTATCAAGGCAATCAAAGGTAGAGATCGATGCAGGGAAGTTCAATTTTGCGCCTCAAAAGCTCAATCTGCCAAATGGCCTAAGATTAGTGAACATGACTTGCTTTGCCAGAACGAATATCCGATGGGTTCAGGTCATAGTATTTACGAAATCGGGCTGCAAACCGAGATTGAGACTTATAACCGCAGGCCAGGGCAATTTGGGCAACACTCTGATGACTTTGTTCCAGTAATTCCATGGCTTTGTGCATGCGCTCTTCATCTAGCAGCTGACGGTAACTTAAATTGGCGCTTTGCAGCCGTCGCTTGAGGGTAGAAACACTCATATCAAGTCTTTGAGCCAATCGTTCTAGGGACCAATCATCTGCAAGATTGTTACTGATCAACGAACGAAGATGCGTAGCAAAATCAGGATAAATGGACTTTAAAAGCAGCGTTCGAACATTACTTTGTAGCAATAGCAAGACTACTTCTATAAGACGATGCTCATTGAGCATAAGGATTTGATGATATCTATTGGACGTTCCTTTGACTAAGTGGATGAGTGCATCTGCTAGGGATGGCGATAACACAATATTGAAATCTACAGTTGAGAGTGCTTCAGTGATGGGAGAGTTTGGCTGAGATTCAATGATTTCTGGATACGCCCTCCGAACACGTTCCAGTAAATTATTTGATAGTTCCAGGATGAGAGCAATGTACTCGCCTTGGATTGGAGGCTGATTAATGACATCGAAAGTAATATGCGGAGGGATAACAAATAAATCGCCCGCTTCAAATGTCAATGGTTGTTCATTGATATAGAAGATTTTGGATCCTGATAGGATGATAACAAGCGAGGGGTAGGTTACTTTCAGAGTGCGTATCGTCTCTCGATGGCGAACTACTAACTTTGTTAATGTGGCTAAGGGTTGAACTGTAGTGTTATTTACCGCTGTGTTAGGAATTAATTCTTGAGCAGTCAACAAAAGTTGCTGGCAAAATTTCTCTTTAAGCTTCTTGTCTGACACCTGAGACATCTGCTTTGACAAATAATTGAAACACTTTAATTTTGATATTCTACAGGCCTACTCAGGCATCAAAGCCATATCTGCTAGAAATCCTTAGTGTGGATCAGAGATCGCCTCCCTCAGGTTTGCACTTAGGTTTGCAAACATAGATGGTACCTCCCTGATGGATAAAGCCCAGCTTGCTAAACAAGCGAATAGAACGGTGGTTGAGGGTATCAATATCAGCTCGCAAGAGCGTGATTTTGCGATCGCAAAATGCATACCAGATAACTGCGCGCAGTGCTTCTTGCATATACCCATGTCCCCAGGCTGACCTGGTAAGCATGCAGCCCACCTCTGCCGAGTTGTTTGTCAGATCAAAGGAGTGCAGACCGCAGGTGCCAATCAATGTATGGTCGGTACGTCGCTCAATACCCCATTCCATAGATGTCTGTTCTTGGAAGAGCTGGCTGACACTTGAGAGCATCTCGTCAACTGTTGCTGGGGTCGAGAATGTCTCATCACTTGCGAACCGCATCACCTCTGGATCGCCATAGATAGCAAATAGACTGGCCTTGTCATTAGTCGACATGGAACGCAGCCTGAACTGCCGAGTCTTTAGCTCGGGGAGAGTTTTTGGAAAGGGTTGCATAGGTCACCTTGAACCAGGCTAGTCGGCAGTCGTTCTACCCCCATTAGCATGGGCGACCATGGCATATCTAACCATGCCATGGTCGTGTTCTGTATTCAACTAAGTACCTGTATCCAACTAAGACGCTGACTGACGCTTGCGATAAGCATACTGCCCATGGATATTGACAGAGTAGGGCACGACGTAGGTTAACAGTCCAGCCAGCCAGCGGGTGGGTGTCATTTTACCCTTAGCAAGGGCGGGGCCATGGTTGATGCTGAACAGAAGAGTACCAACGACAAGCGCAACTTTGACCGCACCGGGACATAGATCACGATCAATCAGGGCAGAAAAGTAGCTTTTCATAGCAGATGCTGGTAACGAATGTTTTTTATTTCAGGTACATAGATTTAAAAGTTAACACAAAATGTATCGAATCGAACAGTTTTGATGGGCTGTGTTACTTAGAAACCCTAACTATTTCCTGGGGGGAATAGTGGCGGAATAATGCTCCGTTTTACTTCCCTCTAGTTTGATGATGAAAGGAGCGACCATGATGACAATTGGGAACAACACCCACAGCCAGCCAAAGGCTAACGCCCAGCTTGGATAGCCTTCATAGGGAACACGGAGATCATTGATCAGTTGAGCTACTAAGAGTGCAGTTAGACAGCCTGGAACAATAAACTTGATCAATATGGACCACCATCGATTTACTTGCCAGTTGCTGACGTTGTTAATGTATCGACGCAGTACTTCAGCTCCATAGATCCAACCTCCTAAAATTGCTTGGGCAATAGCAATCAATATGAGGGTGTAATTTGTGATGAAGTGGTCTGTAATGTCTAGAAAATAAAGACCTGCCTGGGTGGTGTATATTAATCCCGCCAATAGGCCTGACAAACAGACGCCGATGGATACGTATTGAGTCTGCCAGTTAGGTTTAAGATCTAGGATGGCTGCGTTAACCGCTTCCACAATGGAAAATGCGCTATCAATCCCCAGGAAGAATAGCATGAGAAAGAAGAGGACACTAAACACCCCTGGTAGTGGCATGAGACTAAGGGCTTGGGGAAAGACCACAAACGCTAAACCTGGTCCAGAGGCCGCCAGTTCTGTTACTGGGGTATCTGTTTGCAACGCCATGTATCCCAAGACGGCAAAGACCACAAAACCTGAGAATAAGCTAATGGCACTGTTGGTCAAGGCTGTGATCCAGGTGTCTTGCACAATCTCACTGTCAGGAGATTTATAACTGGCGTAGGTCAGCATTGTGCCAAAGGCCAGGGAGAGAGTAAAGAAAATTTGAGAGAACGCGGCTGACCAGACTTCAGGCTTAAGTAATACTTGCCAAGCGGGAATGAGATAGACCTGCCAACCGTCTAAAAAACCAGGTAGGGTAACGGCCCTGATAAATAAGACGCCTAGTAGGATAATAGGCAATGGTACAGTCCAGAGAACGACGTGACCCGCACTGTGAGGCCCACGCCAGATACAAAAATAAATCATCATCCACACAGCTGCCAAGGCAAGCAGAATGGGGAAATTAATGGCACCAACTGTACTTATCCCTTCACTTAGATGCAGGACCGACTCAAAAAAGTATTGTTCTGCATTTTCTGACCAACTGACGCGAAAGGCTGCCAAAAAATAAATAAGGGTCCAGGCCATGACGACTGCGTAGTAAGCAATGATTATGAAGCCTGCGATAACTGCAGCTAAACCAAAGCCTTGGAACCTGGGATGCATTTTCTTAAATGCACCGATTGCCCCTTGCTGCATTTTTTGCCCAATGGCAAACTCCAGCATCAGGAGAGGAATCCCAACAACTAATAGCGCTACTAAATAAGGAATTAGAAAAGCCCCACCGCCATATTTACCGGCAAGATATGGAAAGCGCCAAACATTCCCTAAGCCAACGGCTGAACCAATAGCTGCGAGGATAAAAACTGTTTTGGAAGACCATTGCTGACGTGCCATAGTATTGAATTCTTGTTGATGCGGTTCCTGATATTGTCTGTGTCACAGGCTATGGGAAACAACGTTGCCAAAGCGTTAGTAAAGCGTTCAAAGCTAAACAGAGTACCCCAACAAGGGTTTGTTAAGCTAAGGCATTACGGGATACGTGCAAAGATGCTGTTCCGTTAGTGCTCTGGAGTGAAGATTACGCGAGCTAACTGATAGGTGCCTGCTGTTTGTAAAATCTCTCCTGACTGGCTGGCGCTAATGGCTGTGGCAATTTCATCGGGATGACCCACGACCAGGGCTTGACCAGTGGCCTGTAATTGCTCTGAATCAGGGTTATAGGTATATAGTACAGGGCTTTGGGTATAAAACACCAGACTGGGTTTCATAAACCCTACCATTGCTATGGTTTCATCTGGTTGCTGTTCTGTTTGGATGGTCTCGGCTAGCTGTCGTAAGGGTAGCTGACGCTGGCTGTCGGCAATGGCGGCTACGGGCAAAATGGAAACTACAGTAAATGCCATGAATGCTATAAAACTTACGGCCCATACCCAGCGAACACGTCGCATTAGCAACAATCCTAGCCCTGCCAGGGTGGCTAGCCCCCATACAATGGAGCCATAGGCCATAGCCTGAGAATCTCGTACTAATACCGGAAAGTCTGGCATGACTGGATCACCCCCGATCCAATTGGGGGTGAGGTAAGAGGCTATGGAGAGAATTGCAAAGAACACAATGCTCAAGATAGCGCTGATCCAGGTACCGCGCTGACGCGGCCCGGCCCACATAAGCCCCACCAGGATGGCTGCTGCTGGCATGAGCGGTAGCACATAGCTGGGTAGCTTAGTCACCGCAGCCGTAAAGAAGCAGAAAATGGTGAGAAACCAAATGAGGGCAAACAGTCCTAGCTGTTTCTCTCTGGGCTGATGTCGCCAGTAACCTAAGGCCCAGGGGCGCAAGCGGGTCATGGCAAAGGGTAACCCTGGGGACCAGGGTAAAAAGCCGACGGCGACGACGGCAAAGTAGAAATACCAGGGGGCGGCGTGGCCATTGACGACGTCGGTAAAACGTTCGTAGTTGTGGTAACCAAAAAAGCTGTCGATGTAGGTTTGACCATGGATGGCGATGACGGCGATGAACCAGGGCACCGTCAACAACAGTGTTATGAGACTACCCTGTAGCAGTTTGATTTCTTTGAGTAGGGTGCGAATCTGGCCCACATAGGCCGCAAACACTGTCACAATTAACCCTGGAATGACCAGTCCCACAGGGCCTTTGTCTAATACTGCCAGGGCGACAAAAATGTAGAAGCCGTAGTACCAGCGGGGGGCTTGGGCATACCCCCAGAAGAAACACAGCAGCGCGGCTCCCATACAGCCTGATAGCAACATATCTGAGACACCAGTGCGGGCCCACACCAGGGTCTCTGGGTGGAGGGCCATGGAGACGGCACCCACTACAGCTGCCAGGGTGAAGGCTTGTCGTTTATCTTGAATGTCGGCGGACTGCCCTCCATGGGCATAGCCAAACCGTTGCAGGGTGTAAAAGCTAAACCCGGTTAAACCAGCAGCGGCCAATGCCGAGGGTAGTCGCACGCCCCATTCTCCCACACCAAAAATGTGAAACCCTAAGGCCATCCCCCAGTACACCAGGGGAGGTTTATCAAACCGGGTTTCACCGTTGAAATAAGGGGTGATCCAATCGCCGGTAGCGTACATCTGACGGGAGGCTTCGGCAAATAAAGGCTCTGTTTCATCGATTAAGCCAATGCTGTCTAAACGCCAGAAAAAGGCAATAAACAGGGTGAAAACCACGGTAAGGATGGCGACCCAGCGGACAGATGACTGTGATGAAGCTGACCCCATTGCGATCGCACCTCCGATAAACCATGTTTCCGCACTAGTTTACTGTGCAGCGGTCGGATTCATGGAGTGAATCGGTCGGGGTTGATAGCGTCCCATCACACCATAGGCAACGAGACCCAGGGTCTCTCGCATGGTCAGTAGACGGCGATACCGTAGCCCCAGCGTCTGCGGCAGGGGGCTGGGGTAAGGAATGACGTCAAACCCAAGGCTGCGAAAAACTAGCTGCGATCGCAATAGATGGGGAGGATCACTCACTAAAATAATTGATCTAACCCCACTGGGCATCAACTGTTGAGCCGTATATTTAGCATTTTGTTCTGTGGTGCGAGAACAAGCTTCCCCCGAGATTTTGCTAGGAGCTATGCCCACACGCTCTAATTGATTAGCCAGAAAAGGTGCATCTCCATGGCCGCTGACAAATACCTGTGGGGCACGATCCATCGCCATGAGTTCAGCCGCTGCCATCACCCGGCTATTTTGTAACGACCTGCCGCGCCCCAATATGACAACAGCATCGGCGGTTTGTCCCTGATAGGCCGGGAGGAAATGCGTCAGTAAGGGCTCTCCAATCAGCAATGGTGAAACGCTTACCAAAAATGCGATGGGAAAACCCCAGCTCCACACCCGCTTAATCGAGCGGCCTCGACCCAGCAGAATAAAACCCCGCATCAAGAGTCCACTAATAATTAGGAAGCTGAGCATAAGCATGCCCCCTATCATTAAGCTTGCCAGGGGAGATTTCGCCACCCACCAAGTGATGGAACCCGTAAACTGGACCCAACGGCTCACACTGATATTTTCCGGACAAATGTCTAGAATCATTCCGAGGTTCATGGGCGTATTAGTCGTGTGAGATTAGGCAGACGCGCTACCCGCGTCTGACAAAATGCACATTAGGTTTCTATATGATAATTAGTTAGTAAACCTTAATGTTCCAATATACATACCATAAAGGCAAATTTTTTGGGTGTTACCCAGGTCTACCAATTGAACCTACACAAAAGACACAATTGCCTGGGCTGTGTTCCTGGGTTTTTCTAGGTGGGGCACATGGCCACAGTCATCAATCCACACCAGCTTGTTATTGGGGATGGTCTGCTGAAAGCGTTGAGCATCTTTGGTACCCAAGATTTTGTCCTGCCTACCCCACACAATCAGCGTCGGTGGTTCAATCTTTTGAATATAGTTAGTCAAGAAGTTATAGCCACCGCTTTTAGTAAATGCAATCAGGGCTTCTTTCCAGTTGGGCATCTGTAGATGTAAGGCAGCACAAAGTTCAGCATCCGGAGTCACAAAGGTGCGATCGTAGTAAGCCTGTTGGCTAATCCGCCGCCGTACACCAGGATTTTTGAGAAATGTGGTTGCCCAGCCATCAAGGGGAGGCACCATAAATTTTCCCATGGCTGGTCCAGCAGCAAATCCGGCACTGTCTAGAAGCACCAGTTTCTCCACTGCTTCTGGAAAATTGAGGGTAAAGTCAATGGCGGCGGCTCCTCCCATGGAAGCACCGGCCAAGATCATTGGCTGGCCGATCTGCTGTTGCCAAAAACTATAGATATGCTGCTGGATAGCCGTAGGAGTAATGGGGGCATCCGTAGTGCGGTCAGTAAACCCAAAGCCTAGTAAATCCATTACCCAGACTTGAGCATTAGCAGATAGCTGGGGGACTAAACGACGAAATTCAAAAATCGAACTGTCAAATCCATGGATTAATAGGATAGGTTTGCCGGTTCCAGCACACATATAGCTAGTGGCTATGGGCGATTCTGTGAGATTGGTAGAGATATCAGCAAACTGGATTTGACTGGCTAGGGCCACCGATGTGTCTTCGGTTAGATGCTGAACATCAGCGGGTAATGTGGTTGCCATTAAGCAAAAATCGGGAAAAGTACAAAACGTCTGCTGACGTACCTTTCCATTATCCATGGCAACGGAAGTATTTTCTCCCAATGGGGCTGTTAGCGTTTGAGGCTTGATCTATGGCAGTTCCTGACATACACAATCGACCTCGTCGTAACCCCGAATATATGCAATTAGAAATAACTTATTTTTTCACAACTCCTTACCTTGTTTCTAACAATTGAAAATCCCCCAGAGCTTTACCTGCTAGGGGCAGAGCGGAGTTAAGGGGGATCTTCAAAAATCGAGTAATAAACCTTTCTTTTTTACTTAGGAGACTTTTAGAATCAAAATATTATCCCGTTCTAAATCGCTGCAAAGCCAAAGGTTACATTAAACTGACGGCACCAAATCACAGCAGACTTAAATTCATCAATGGAGATATCCTCAGGAATCTCATAGCGCTGACTACCGTTAATGGATTGTAGATCTCCTAGATTCACAAACTTGTCAGAGCTATAGCTTTGGGGAGTCGCTTCTTTGTGTAGCAATACAAATAGATCAGGACCGTCATCAGTGCTGAAGGTCTCGTCAAATTCGAGATAGCGCTTACCATTTTCTTCGACAATAGTTACGCCACCAACGGTATCGCTGGATACAGTAACAAAGCTGCCTGTACCCGTTGCAGCGCAGGGGTTAGCAGCAGCACAGGGGTCAGCAGCACAGGGGTCAGCAGCACAGGGGTCAGCAGCACAAGGATTAGCAGCACAAGGATTTACACTTGAAGCAGCACAGGGAGCTGCATATGCCGGTTGAAAACTGTTGGTAACGATCGCTGTGCTAACAGTCAGCATAGAAGAAACAGCCAGGGCTGCAAAGTAAGTAAGTTTCATGTTGTTTACTGAGAAAAAATAGTCAGAAGGACTTGAACTGCCAGCGATGACCGGCTTGACGGTTTTTAGTAAACAGGGCTAAGCTGAATCTCGCCTGAGTAAAAAGAGTTCTTAGATAAGCTTTGGCTTAGAAGATTTTTTATATATTACGACGCAACAACAAGTCTAGATCAGTCGCAAAAAATGCCCCTTTACCAGGTTATCGATCACAGTTTCCCCTGGTAGAGGAGCTAGCTTAGGGATGATTTCCCAGCCTGCTTCACCACGTACCAAAATGCGACAAAAGTCCGTTTGCATATCAATGATGATCAGCGGTATTGTCGGGACGCAGATCGCCATTGTAAGGATAGGAATAGGGGGCTGAGGTTACGTAACGACCCATGGGTATTACACTCGCTCCAAAGCAGGCATACCATTTCTATCTCTGATCAAAATGTTCGCAACGAACCAAATTTTAATTTTTGATTTAGGGAACCAAGTGTTCAGGTCTACGTCCATATCTAATGCATCTACGATTGCAGTGGCTTTGAGCTACTTAACTATCAGAAATTCTCGAAGCTTTTTGGGCATCTCACCTTAGCTTCATCGCACCTATAGCGAACATGTCATGAGAGAAAATAAAATTTTTATAATTACTGCCCTGATCAGCTTGGGCTTAGTAGCTGGAATTTTTGTGGTGACGTTATGGTTGTCCAATAACCACACCCTACCAAGGCTCAGGTTGAATACAACCAGTCAAAACCGCACAGCTTAGAAAATATAGAAAAGCTACTAACCATTGCTCAAAACACTAGAAGATCACTCCTCTCCCTTATACTCACGGGTTGGAGCGTCAAATCCACATGAAGTACCATCGGTATACACCACGTCGTCTTCCCAAGGCAGCCGATAATTACCGGTCACCATATCTTGCCTGATAGATATAGGGACAGTCTTGAGCACCCCCTTTGACAGCTACATAGCCTCGATGACCAAACAGGTAAATATTGTTTTCTACGGACTAGTGCTGACGGGCCTCGCGCACTAAATCTGGGCGTACTTCCTCATCCACCCATCACCCTATCCTCGCCATGCAGACCTATGGTGTTAATTTAGACGAGACCTACGTAGAGAACTGTGTACTTTGTTGCAAGTTAAGTGTTTTGTAATGTAGCGGTAACAAATCGTCAGTAATAGGTGTAGTCAATTACACAGCATAGGAGTAATGATCTAGTCATCTTTAGATAGGAAGTATTGACAGTTGGTATAGGTAGCAATGCGTCTTCTGTTGGTTGAGGATGATAGTCAACTTGCAGAGTCTTTGACAGAGGTGTTAGAGGCCCAGCGCTACGTGGTGGACGCTGTTAAGGATGGGGAATCAGGCTGGAGTCAGGTGCAACTGATGGACTATGACCTGACGCTGATGGATGTGACCTTGCCTTACCTAGACGGGATTCGACTATGTCAGCGGTTGCGTAGTCATGGCTATGAGCTGCCAGTGCTGATGCTGACGGCGCGGGATACCAGTCAGGATAAGGTTCGGGGTTTGGATTCTGGGGCAGATGCCTATATGGTTAAGCCCTTTGACTTATCTGAGCTTTTGGCCCAGATCCGGGCTTTGTTACGTCGGGGCAGTGCACAGTCTCCTATGGTTCTCGTTTGGGAAAAGTTGAGCTTAGACCCAAGCACCTATGAGGTCAACTACAACAAACAAGCCCTACGCCTGACCCCAAAAGAATTTTCAATTTTAGAACTGCTGCTGCGCAATGGTCGACGAGTGCTAAGCCGTTCTTTCATTCTAGAATCTCTTTGGTCCATGAAGAGTCCACCCGATGAAGAGACTGTTAAAGCCCACATTAAAAGTTTGCGCAATAAACTCAAAGTGGCTGGCGCACCTAAAACATTAATTGAAACTGTACATGGTGTAGGGTATCGGTTACAGGGAAAATAATATACCTACCTCTAGCATGATTGTGTAGCTATCTCAGGGCAGGTGCAAGGCCAGCCCCTATATTACCCTACATGGGAATTTGTGTGCCTCGGGGCGTTAATCAATGCGTGGTAAAGTCACCTTAAAAGTTGTTCCCTGGCCTAGCTGACTCTTGCAGGCGAGGGTACCTTGGTGAAGCTGTAAACAGGCATTGACGACTGATAATCCCAGACCGGTACCGGCAATATTGCCCACATTGGTCCCTCGATAGAAGGCTTCGTAAAGTCTGGCCTGGTCTGCTTTGGGGATACCAATACCCTGATCTTGCACCTGGAAAATAATCTCATGATGGTGACAAGATAATTCTAAAGTTACCTGGGGTTCAGGTCCAGAATATTTTATGGCATTGGAGAGTAAATTAGTCAAAATTGCTCGCAGTAGCTGCCGGTCAATATAAGCTTTTTGGCAATCACCGGATATTGTAAAACTAATGACTGGAGATGTTTCAAAGCTAAACCGAACCTCTTCTATTAACTGTTGACAGTACTTTTCTGGGTTGATAATTTCGGGGTCAAATTGTAGTTTGCCAGACTCTGCCCGCGATAGGGTCAACAGATCATTCAGTAGCTGATTCATCCGCTTAGCTGTGGCTCGAATACGTCCATAGATATGCTGATGATTGTTGGCTTGGGTATCGGCTTCTAACGCCTGGGCTGAGAGCAAAATGGTACTGAGGGGTGTGCGTAGCTCATGGGAAGCCATGGAAAAAAGACGAATTTTAGCTTCGCTCAGTTCTCGGGCCCTAGAGAGTTCTGTTTGGGCTTGGAAGAGATAGCGAGCAACTATTGTCGTGAGCAACAAACCGATAATTAGCGTAGACAAGGCACCCCAGGGTGCTAGGGCTGGATAACTGGCAGCAGGAGTAAAGGTGATGGCCCACTGACGTCCTCCGGTAGTAAGGGTGTGGGTGCAGTCAGTGGATGAGGGACATGGCGTTCTGTTAGCCACATGCTGATCTATCTCTGTTGTCACTGTTTGAGTAGCAGCATCATAGCTACCTAATAACTGTTCAGAAGCTGCTGCACTCTGATCTCTTAGGATAAAGTCAATGTTGTAATTGAGGGTTTCCAGGGACTCTTCGATTACATCTGAAACCCGAAAAACTCCTAGTAGATAACCGTTGAGCTGATTGCGACGAGCTGTCTGGGATGGGGGAATTGTGGAGTTATTGTATAGGGGCAAGAAGACCAGAAAACCAAACTGATTTTTGTTTTCTTGCACTAACCGAATTCGACCGGAGGCTGCAATTTGCCCAGTATCTCGGGCGGTTTCAAGGGCGGTGCGGCGAGTGGGGTCAGAGATAAGATCGTAACCGAAGGCAAGTTCATTGCCTGCTAAGGGTTGCAAATAGGTAACAGGAATATAATAAGGACGGGATGCGGCACGGGTGAGGCCGCCACGGTTTTCTCGTTCGGTAATTTGAAAGGAGGCATAGCCTTCGGTCTGGATAGTAGTCTCGAAGGTGTTGCGATCTTGTTCGAATACTACTGGAGCCCATTCCAGAGCCTGGATGCCGGGGTAAGTTTTGAGTGCCCGTTGGACAAAGCGGTTGAACTCGGCACGGGAGACAGTTTGTTCTGAGACGGTGTAGAAGTCTCCCAGGGCCAGGAGTAAATCGGTATAGCGGTTGATGCTACGCTGAAGGGCAGTGGTGAGGCCATCGGTTTGGTGTTGGAACTGGAGGCGATAGTTGGCATGTTCCCAGCGAGCAACAGCAAGGGTGGCCAGAATAGATAGGCCAGTGCCTAAAAGAAGGGTGAGAACAATAGGTAATGTTGGATGACGGATACGCACATGCCTTACCTATGGGTTATTCGCTTCGAAGATGAGTTTAGCACCTAGCAAGGACAGTGTGGTGCCAGCGATGCGGTCCAGCCATTTTTTGGAGGCGAGATAGCGGCCGCGAGGGGTGGTAGCAGAGAGTGTTAAAGCAACTAAGGAATACCAGCCAGCTTCGATGATAAATACGACAATTGGCAGGGCGATGACTGCGAAGGCGGGCACATTGCTGGGTAGTAAAGAGGCAAAAACACTGGTATAAACAACAGCGGTTTTGGGATTGCTGATTTGAGTGGTGAGGCCCAGGAAAAATGAATACCAGACTGGATTTTGCTGAGTCTGTTGCTCGGTAGGATTCAAGGTGACCGGCTGGGCAGAGTCTTGCCAGATTTTATAGCCGAGATAAATCAGGTAGACTCCTCCTAGGACTTTTAGGGAAATGTAGAGAACGGGTACGGCGGTGAGGAGAGTGAGGAGACCGAGTAGGGCAATGGTGGCAAACAGGACGCCGCCAACACCCATGCCTAGCGCCGCTGTTAGGCCATCTTTGCGGGAAACGGCTAATGCGGTGCGAGCGACCATCACGAAGCTAGGACCAGGGCTCATGGCTCCGATGGTCAGGGCTATGGCAATACTAAAAATGGCGGCAAATATTTCCATAGTGGGCTCCGTTGATTAGCTGGTAGGTTATCACAGCTTTATGGATGAAGCCATCGAAGCTATTCATGTTCAAATATTTCATGAACAGCAGGATGGATGAGTTCTTCTGGAATATGATTACGCTCAATATATTTGTTGATTTCTACTTGGTTGTCTAAGTAGAAGCTAAGGGCGTCAAAGACTTGTGCCAGCGTAAGTTGAGGAAACTGTGTGGGAATGTCTTCGGCATAGGTTCCTAAGCGCCATTGACCGACAATGGCGCTGATTGAAACGCGGGTGCCTACGATGGTTGGCTCACCGTTTAGGATATCTGGATTTCGGGTAACGTATCTTGATGTAGGTGCCGCTGTCATCGATTTAATCCACACAGGTGTAATCAGTCCTTAGTGCCCTTAGTATAGTTTTCGTTTATGTGTGTGATAATTTCTTGGCTCACCAATGATGAAAGTGTGGCTACTGATGTAGTATTACCCGACATCTTGTCTGAAAGATGCATCGTTAATAGTCCGGTCATGCTGATGGCAACCTAGCTTACTAAGCAGAGAAGGCCACATCGCTTTAGTCACCAATAATTGCCAAACTATACGGATGTAGTTCGGGGATATATGAATCTAATTTAAGTTAACATCTGTTATGGGTACGGATATTCCAGTTTTCGTAGAATATAGAAAAATGCCCTCAAAGAAAGAGCTTCAGGCCATTCTCCAAAACCGATACGGCATTAACAAAAATATTAGTCAGCCCCTTGATACTGAGGATTGTGAGCAGTTGTTGGCAACTTTGCAAAGCCAGCCCAGTGCCGTTAAGCTTGTGGATTCCTACGCCTCAAAGAATTCAGAGCTTGGCAAAAATAACCGGCATTACGGTCAACTTCGCAGCAACGCAGAAAAGAAGCTAAAAAAACTCCAATCGGAATATCAGGAGTTGGAAATGCAAATCGAAACAATGGAGAAGGCGAAGGCCAACCTGTCTGAACGGAAGCAGGTTATTAGCAAGGAAACGGTGGCCCTTGAGGCAGAAATTAAGCGTTTAACGGCTGAAAAGTCGTATCTAAATTCCAGGGTTCAGAACTTGACGACGCAGAATGACGAGTTGGTGGACGCGAATACTCAGCTCAAGAAGGATAATAAGGAACTTAAAAACTTTGTTGACCAGATCCGCTTACGGCTGGCCCGAGATACTAAAATGCTGCTGCAGTATGAGGATAGTGAAATCCGTAAGGCGTTGATTCGTTTATTCCGATGGACTCTGGGGTAGAGGGTATTGCCATGGCTACCAAGAAACGAAAAAAAAGCAAAAAGCGTCTCTTCAGTGGTATGGGCTACCGCGAGGTGCAGCGTTCAAATTCAGATCGGCGTAGCAAGCTACCTAAAAAAGATCGAACTTTGCTCAAAGAACAGGGATATAAAAATGTTGGTTGGGATAATGTCATTACCCTGTATCAAAAAATCAATGAACTGCTGCTACAACCAGATCCGAATGAAGATACGCTCGAAGAATTGTTTCTGAAAGTGGATCGGATTGGTAATAAGTATCAAACTCCAGAGGAAATTGCTGATTTCAATCGCCAGCTAGCTGCAGAGGCTAACGAAATTGCTAATGAGGTGGATCGGCAGTTTCCAGAGCTGGAAACAGAATTCATTGACTATAGCCAGTCAAGAACAAAAGCTAAATCAAGGTCCAAGCGCAAACGCCGATAGTTTTTAAATTCTCTCTAGATTGGGAGTGATCTGTTATGACCGACAATCAGAAAACTTTAGAAGAACTGTTTGCCCTGGCTGATAAAGTTGGGAAGAAGCGTTACAACCGATTAACCACCCAAGACTTTGAAGACTATCGCAAGTTTGACCATTGGCGCTACATCAATGGTAATAGCGAGTGTGGAACAACTCCTGAAAGCCGAAAGTGGGTTGGCAATAATGCTGACCGTCATTGTCCGGTTTGCAATCAACGATTTTCTGATTGTGGTGGTCCTACCATCGATCACAAACTGCCTCGAGCTCAGTATCCCTGGCTTTCACTTGATTTTAGGAATTTCTGGGTGATCTGTCGAGATTGTAATAAGGAGAAGGGAGAGCGCCATTGGTATGAGTATGAGCATTATATGTTTATCCATCATCGCGATCGCTACGAAGATGTTCAATTTGCTCGCCCACGCCAATTGCTGAAAACCTTATAAGCTAATAGCCAGGTGTGGAAGAATTTACCGGAATCAGACTGAACAAACCAGAAATGAGTGTTCAATATAATCTTATGAAAAATGTCTCATCACCCACAGGTATAATAACTAGGCATATAACAACTGATTGTAAATTTCATCAGCAGTCAAAGCATTTAGGATAATGCCAGCTCGCTTGGCAACTTCATAAGCATTGTTCTGTGGAGTCACAATGATACCTGAATGTTCTCTTTCTGATTGAACGTATTCTAGATGTAGTCTTTCAAAATCAACTCGATTATGGGTCAGAATGCAACGTTCTAAAGATGTGGCAAAGGCTAATTGTTCTGCATCAGAGTATCCTGTCACTTCTGCTTCGACAGTTGTTAAGACGTCTAAACCTCTGCTTCGCAAGAGTGTAGCCACTAGATTGGCAATATCTTCATCTGTGTAGAGCGATGCAAATATTTTCATTCTGCTTCCAGTGCTTTGCGGACAGCAGGATGAATGAGTTCTTCTGGAATACGATTTCGTTCAATGTATTCGTTGATTTCTACTTGATTGTCCAGATAAAAGCTGAGGGCATCAAAAACTTGTGCCAGCGTCAGCTGAGGGAACTGTGTGGGTATTTCTTCTGCAGGAGTGCCCAATCGCCATTGACCAACAAGCGCTCGCACTGAAACGCGAGTGCCCATGATGATGGGTTCCCCTCCTAATATGTCTGGATTACGCGTAACGTATCTTGATACAGCTGCGGTTGTCATCAATTCAACCTGGTGATGGATAATGTAAGATCAATTATATCTTCACAAGTTTCTAACTCACCAATTTAGTTCCTCTGCACATTCTTCAATAGGTGTGGCTAAACCTTCTTTGATAGAGTTCTGCATACCTGGTATAGCCAGTAAGAATATGGTTTCCTGAATTCTGGTCCAGTGTTTTTCTGAAAGAACATTCATGTTGTTTGCGGTGTGCGGTTGTCAAAGTCCTGATCCATATAATTTAAGAGAAAATCTGAAATGACTTGAGATATTTGATTGAATCGTTTGGGTGATAATTGTGTAGAGTTAGCAGCTAGAATGCCATGGGCAAAAACATGGCGTATACATCTAGCTAAAAAGCTAACATTCACTGTTTGACCATTTTGAAAGTCAGACATCATTTGCTTAAGGTTGTTTCCAGTCAAATGTTGAAAAAGAAACTCAGGTAAAGCATTGTTCGGATCTAATTCACGAATACGCTTAATTACTTTATATTGAGATTGAGAATTTTGGAGGGACTGTAATTGAGATTCTTTGCTTGGATTCAGGCCAATAATTCGGCAATATGTTTCAAATGTGGAATAAACGAAAAAGATTCTTGTAATGGCTGAATACAGTTGGGGTGTATCAGCGTTAGCATAACCGTCACCCAAGTCTAAGGCTTTAAAGCTTTTTGCTAGTCTAAATCGTGCAGACCATCTAGCTAGTTGTCCAAAATTATCAGCTAATTCTACAGGGAGGATATTTCCTGGTTCACTAGTTTGAGCTACGTAGCGGGACCATGCTTGAGGATAATTTTTTGTTGTATCAGGCATAAGCTTAAAAATGGTACGGGAACTAGAAGTAGACCATACTTCAATCTTCCCGATTTCTTCCCGAATTTTTCCTGAAAAACTTCGTCTGTCTGGCCTAACCTGCTGCCAGTTAAACATCTTTGTCAGCGAAGGAGTCAGGCAATGCGGCGACGAGACCTACTAAAGCGCGGTACAGCATTTACCGGAGGCGTATCCCTAGCAGCCCTTATTAATGCCTGTGCTTCATCATCCAAACCTGCCGCTGAGTCAACCGAAGGTGCAACCACTGCCGATCCTGGCAAAGGTGCTGAACCTGCCGTACTCACTGTCGTCCAAGGTGGTGGCTTTCCCAATGGTCTGGACCTCCACCAAGTGGGCACCAACCGCCCCGCCTACGGTATCTCCTGGTGCCTCTACGATCGCCTCGTCACCTTTGGCACCAAAACTTTAGACGATGGTTCCCTCTCCTATGACTATACCGTCATCGAACCCGAGCTAGCCGAATCCTGGACCGTCGCTGACGATGAGCTATCCGTCACCTTTAATCTGCGCAAAGACGCTATTTTCCACGATGGCACCCCCGTCACCGCCAAGGATGTGAAATGGTCCTACGACCGGGCTGTGTCCGTCGGTGGCTTCCCCTCATTCCAGATGAAAGCAGGAGCCCTGGAAAGTCCTGACCAGTTTGTCGTTGTGGATGACCATACCTTCCAAGTTAACTTCCTCAGAAAGGATAAGCTTACTCTTATGGACATGGCGGTACCCATCCCTGCCATCATGAACTCTACTCTAATTGAACCTAATGCTAGTGAAGCAGACCCTTGGGGACTGGAGTGGACCAACGCCAATTCAGCTGGTAGTGGTGCCTATAAGCTAGATACCTTTGCCCCCGAAGAGCGAGTCGTATTGGTGCGCAATGATGACTGGAAATCTGGTCCTGCCCCTGCTATTGAGAAGATTATTTGGCTGAATGTGCCTGAGTCAGGTAATCGTCGTGCCTTGCTAGAAAAGGGTGATGTGGATATTAACTATGAAGTATCTGAAAAAGACATTAGCGAACTCAAAGCCATGGGTAAGCACACGGTTGTTTCCACCCCCATTGAAAACTGTCTCTACACCATTGACCTGAACTCTCAGCCGGAGCTAGACGGTACTCCTAACCCCTTTAGCGATGTCAAAGTACGACAGGCGGTGGCCTATGCTATGCCCTACGATGCCATTGTAGACACGGCCCTCTATGGTGAGTGTGTCAAAATGTATGGAGGGGAGAGTTTTGAGCCGAAGAGTATTGACTGGCCGCAGCCGTATCCCTACAGCACTGATATGGCGAAGGCAAAAGCACTGATGGCTGAGTCTGGTTACCCGGATGGGTTTGATACAACACTGGCTTTTAATTTGGGTACTCAAGAATGGGCTGAACCCTTGTGTGTATTAGTAAAAGAGTCCCTGGCTGAGATTGGCATTAACGCTACTTTGGAAAAAGTTCCTGGCTCCAACTTTCGGGCTGTGCTGGTGGAGAAGAATCGCCCGATGATTGTTAACAACTTTGGTGGTTGGCTCAACTATCCTGATTATTTCTTCTTCTATTCGTACCACGGGCAGAATGCGACGTTTAATGGTAGTTCTTATCAGAATCCGGAGTTAGACAAGCTGGTGGATAAGGCGTTGGCCACAGAACCAGGAGATCCGGAGTATGAGAAAAGTGTCAAAGGGTTCCTGAAGATTGCGTTTGAGGAGATGCCCCGGATCGTGGTGGCGCAGCCGTATTTGTCGGTGGCGATGCAGCCTGGGGTGAGTGGGTATCAGTATTGGTTCCACAGACAGTTGGATTATCGGCAGTTGAAGAAGGCTTAGGGGTGTCCTCCTCTTACGAAGGGGAGATGCCGTAGGCGGAGGGTTTTCGATAACTTGTGCCGCATCTCGAAGACCCCTCCCTGACGGTTCCCCTTACGAAGGAGAACCAGTTATCGTTAAGCCTCTGTAACAGGGTTACGCCCTTCCTAAAGCTTATGTCTCGTCCCTCTACATTCTCTGTTGTCATCCGTCGCATTATTGCCGCAATTCCTAGCATCCTTGGTGTCATTGTCGTCACGTTTGTGCTTACCCGCGCGCTCCCTGGAGACCCGGCTGCTTATTTTGCTGGACCTGCTGCGACCCAAGAAGCTATTGATCAGATTCGAGAAACTTTGGGGCTGAATCGTAGTCTGCCTGAACAGTTCATTATTTATGTTGGCGAAATCCTGCAAGGAGATTTGGGTAATTCTCTGACCACAGGGCAAACCGTTGTCTCTGATTTATTCACACGATTGCCTGCTTCACTTGAACTGACCTTGGCAGGGCTGGTCTTTTCCTTAGCTTTGGCCTTACCGTTGGGTATTCTGGCGGCTACTCGTCCAGGGTCTTGGATTGACCATGGTGTCAGAGTTTTGGCAACAACAGGTGTGTCATTGCCCACCTTTTTTACAGGGTTATTGCTAATCTATGTATTTTATTTTCGTTTGGGTGTGGCACCAGCTCCCCTAGGAAGGCTGGCCATTCTCTACTCATCGCCGGAGCAGGTGACAGGATTGTTTTTGGTGGATAGTTTGTTGGCTGGGGAATGGAAAACGTTTCAAGCGGCATTTGGCCAGCTAATATTGCCTGCAGTCACCTTAGGCCTGTTTGCTCTGGCTCCTTTAGCAAGGGTGACACGGGCATCAATGCTGAGTGTCTTGTCCAGTGATTTTATTCGCACGGCCCGAGCTAGTGGATTAGCGCCCCATACGATTCTGTTTGGCTATGCTTTTCGCAATGCCATGTTGCCGGTGGTGACCACATTGGGAGTGGTGTTTTCTTTTTTGCTTGGGGCTAATGTGTTGGTGGAAAAAGTCTTTGCCTGGCCGGGAATTGGTTCCTATGCGGTGTCTGCCCTGATTGCTTCGGACTATGCGGCGGTGCAAGGATTTGTGCTGACGATGGCGTTGCTTTATGTGGTGCTGAATTTGTTAATTGATTTGCTGTACACCGTGATTGATCCTCGGGCGGGAGTGGAGCCATGACCCGATCTCAAACAGTTTCCAAATCTTCACTGGCCCAGGCTCGCTATATTATCGGCGAGAATGTAGTCACATTTGGGGCATTTTTATTGTTCTTTGTGTTCGTACTGTTTGCCCTGTTTGGCAATGCGATCGCACCCTACGATCCCGTCGCTAGCAATGCAGCTGTTGCCCTATCTTCCCCCACAGCCAACCATTGGTTTGGCACCGATGACCTGGGTCGGGATGTGCTAAGCCGGGTGCTGGTGGCGACCCGGTTGGACCTGGGCATTGCGGTGGTAGCGGTGGCACTGTCCTTTGCACTGGGCAGTATTTTAGGGACTTGTTCCGGGTATTTTGGGGGCTGGTGCGATCGCATCATCAGCCGCGTCATTGACACCCTCATGGCATTCCCCCTATTTATCCTGGCCATGGGTCTCGTCGCCGCCCTCGGTAATACTGTAGAGAATATTATCTATGCCACGGCGGTGATCAATCTTCCCCTTTATACCCGCGTAGTACGAGCCGAGATTTTAGTCCGTCGGGATGCGGGGTATGTAGAAGCCGCAAGGCTAGCAGGCAACGGTCATCTACGCATTATGGCCGCTCACCTGTTTCCCAATGTGTTGCCCGTGATGATGGTGCATATTTCATTAAATATGGGCTGGGCTATCTTGAATGCAGCCGGATTGTCGTTTATTGGTCTCGGTGTCAGACCGCCCACCCCCGAGTGGGGGATTATGGTCGCTGAAGGAGCCACCTATATTATTTCTGGCGAATGGTGGCTAGCCATTTTCCCAGGGGCGGTGCTAATGTTAGCGGTGTTTTGTTTTAACTTGCTAGGAGATGGTTTGCGAGATTTGATTGACCCAAGAATGAGGACTTAAACCATGGGAATCAAGTTCAAAATCTCCCAGAGGCTTGGCAAAAACTGGTTCCCCTTACCAAGGGGAACTGTCAGGGAGGGGTCTGGAAAACTTGCGCCAACGGTCGAGACCCCTCCGCCTTCGGCATCTCCCCTTCGTAAGGCAGAGTTGTTTCGTATTCACCAGAGAAAATCTGTAAGGATGATGACTTTATTCAGAGTGAATCGAGAGGTGGATCGGAGGGAACCAAAACCGGTTGCTTGGGGTCCCTCCGAGTTCCCCAAACCCCCATGGCTAGGGCCGGAAGGCCGCCCTAGAACCCACCCTACTGAGTTGTCCTTAATTGCATAAATAGGGGTTGCGGCGGGGACGATTAATCAGGTGATCGCATTGTTGTTTGACCCACCTCCAAGTAGAGCATGCTTTTCCTCAAATGAGCTTTCAATGCCTTCAGATTTTCTGTCCAGACAATGAAACAGCCTCCCCTCTAAAAGGGGAGGACAGTATTGCAGCAGTTAGACTCGTAAGCACTAACGCATGATCTCCCCACTCACCACTACTAAACCCGTTCAAACCTCTCTGCTGTCAGTTCGAGACCTGTCAGTCGAATTTCGTACCCGCACCGGCATCGTTAAAGCCTTAGAAAACATCAGTTTCCACATAAACAAGGGTGAAACTCTAGGCATCGTCGGTGAGAGTGGTTCAGGTAAATCTGTCCTAGCCCTGGCCATCCTGGGTATCCTTGACCGCGCAGGCCACGTGACCAACGGAGAAGTTCTCTGGACCCAGAACGCAGAGAACTATAACCTCCTGAAGATGCCTGAAAAGAAACTGCGATATCTGCGGGGTAAGGATCTGTCGATGATTTTTCAGAATCCTCGGGTGGCGCTGAACCCTATTCGTAAGGTGGGTAAACAGCTGGTGGATGTGCTGCGCTGTCATGCAGATTTACCGCGCAATCAACTGAAAAAGCGTGCCCTGGAATTGTTGATCAGTGTGAAAATTCCTGATCCTCAGCAGCGGTATGATGCGTATCCTTACGAGCTATCGGGTGGTCTGTGTCAGCGGATTATGATTGCATTAGCTCTAGCTTGTTCCCCCCAATTGCTGATCGCGGATGAGCCAACCACGGGGTTAGATGTGACGACCCAGGCGACGGTAATGAATTTGTTGAAGGAGCTGGCAACAGAGCAACGGATGGCGACGGTGGTGATTACCCATGATCTGGCACTGGCGTCGGAATATTGCGATCGCATCATCGTTATGCATGCTGGTCACATTGTGGAAAGTGCGCCCACCCATCTGTTGTTTACTCAGCCGCGTCATCCCTATACGGCGAAGCTGATTGCGGCGACGCCGGAGCCCCATAAGGGATTTGATGATTTGATTCCGATTTTGGGGAGTTTGCCGGATTTGCGGCGGGAGGATTTGCCGCCGTGTCGGTTTATTAGTCGGTGTGATCGGGCGACTGAGAAATGTCAAAAAGAAGGGCTGGCTTATCAACAGGTTGGGGAGGAACATTGGGTGGGGTGTTGGTATCCGTTGGAGAGAGAAAATGCTACAAGTCACTAACCTTACAAAACATTTTCCTGTTGCTACTAAGACACCTCGTTGGATGTCTGGAAGCAAACAGGCTCAATATCTCCATGCGGTGGACGGTTTGGATCTGACGATTTTGCCGGGGGAAAGTGTGGGTTTGGTGGGTGAGTCTGGTTGTGGTAAGTCTACGTTGATGCGGTTGATTGCGCGACTGTTAGAGCCGACAGCTGGATCGATTGTGTTTAATGGGGTGGATATTGGTCAGGTGTCGGTGGGAGAGTTTGCGCACAGTGCTCAGCGGGCAAAACTACAGATGGTGTTTCAGGATCCCAGTGATAGTTTGAATCCTCGGTTTACGGCGTTTGATACAATTACAGAACCGATTCGGCGGTTGGGGTCAAGGCAGGATCGGCAGCGACTACAACAACGGGCGACGGAGTTAGCGCAGCAGGTGGGATTGCCGCCAGAGTTGTTAAGTCGGTTTCCCCATCAGCTATCAGGGGGGCAAAAGGCACGGGTGGGGATTGCGCGGGCGATTGCCTTAAATCCCACACTCCTGATTTTGGATGAGCCGACATCGGCGTTGGATGTGTCGGTGCAGGCGGTGATTTTGCATCTGTTGGCAGAGCTGCGTGAACAGATGACTATGGGCTATTTGTTTATTTCCCATGATTTGAATGTGGTGAGGCTGCTGTGCGATCGCATCCTGGTCATGTACCTGGGCAAGCTGGTGGAAACGGGGCCAACGGATGAGATTTTTAATCGGCCCAGACATCCTTATACCCAGGCACTGATTTCCGCTATTCCTGCATTTGAGGCAAATCCCCATCGGATTCCCTTGACGGGGGAGCCGCGCAGTCCCATCAACCCATCACCCCACATTTGTCGATTGTATGGTCGTTGTCCGCAGGGGGATGATGGCTGTCAGCAAACAGCACCCACGCTGGAGCCCATTAACGACTATCATCAGGTGGCCTGTCATTATCCTGCATCTCTTCAATGACGCCACTTCGTTCTAGTAAACTTATGGGGATTGGCTTAGTATTGCTAAGCGCCCTGGGTCTCTCGGTTCAAAATGTAGTATTACGGCTGTTTTTTACACCAAGCCAGCTGTTTGGTCAGATTCCTTTTGGTGGATTTGTTACTCCGCAACTGAGTCATGTTGTCCTGTTGCTGGCTTTGCGTATGGTAATCATGGCATTGCTATTAACCGCACTTACCCCCTGGTTATATCCCAGCACGTTTAAGGTTTTGCAAACACTGCCAACTATGCCCAAACTGTGGGGAGCTGTGACAGCGAGTGGAGTCTGTTTGTTTTTTGGTTTAACGCTGTTGTATACAGCGCTGAGTCAGATTGTGGCTGGAGTTGCGATCGCAATCTTTTTTATCTATCCAGCCATCACTATTTTATTGGCGTGGCAATTGTTCAAACAATCTCCACGCCCCTATCAGCTTTGGCTAATGGTGGTCATTTCTACGGGGGTCGTACTCACCACCCTGACACCGCCATCTGAATGGGTATCCAATCCTATATTGGGCATTATCTGTGCGATTGGTGCCGGGGTTAGCTTTGGCCTCTATGGTATTGTTGCTGAATTCTCCCTCAAAGCAAACCCTGAATATCCAGGGTTACATCCGATTCCGTTTTCGTTGTATACCTTTGTTATCGTGGCAACGCTGGCCAGTCTGACTCTATTGGTCAATCAGCAAATAACGATACCCCCAGATGCCTGGCCACCCGTTCTGGCGATGACCGTATTTTCAGCCACCCTTACACTGATTGCCTATGTTCTAAGTAACTCTGGTATTGGTCTGATTGGGGCCTCTTTAACGGCATTACTGAGCGCCAGCGCACCTGCGTTAACGGCATTATTTGCCTGGTGGATATTACAAGAGGCGTTGCAGCAACAACAGATTGTGGGCATTGGGTTGGTGACCACTGGTGTGTCTATGCTGAGTTTAAAGTCCCGTTATGCTGATTAGTGACATGGCTATGGGGCTGTCCTAGGGAAGGAAATTCTGTATTCTGGACCCAACGTCCCAGCCGATTCACCCCCACAAACCCCACATCTATGCAAAGACGACAGTTTATCTATGCGGCGGGGAGCGGCCTGGCTGCCCTGCAATCCCACCCGTTAATGCATCCGGTCTACGCATCCGTCTCTGCTGATCAGTCTTTTCAGTAGCGAATCAGCCGAAGCGATCATATTACAGGCTTCAGGGCTTGCAGCAGATGTGGGGTCTGGCTTCAGGGGAGATTCTTTAGTTGACTAAAGGCCTGGTGAATTTGCTGTTCAGTCACTGTTCCAAATCCGAGAATTAAATGGTCTCTTTCCTGTTTACACTCAGATGAGTAATAATGATGACCGGAAAAAACGTTTACGCCCAGGGCGCGACATTGTTGGACCACCCTGAGGGCAGATTGTTTCGGTGGTAATTTAATCCAAAATTGTAAGCCGCCAGTGGGTGGTTGCCATTGCCAGTGAGGAAAATCTCGGTGTAAATATTGAGCAATTAGATCGCGCTTTTTACGATGATGTACGCGCATACGACGTAAATGATGATCGATGGTGCCAGACTTGAGTAATTCAGCTAACCAAAGCTGTAGAATTAGACTGGTTCCCCCATCCATTTGCCAACGTAAATCCATCAGTTGCTGAATTATTTCCGGGTGAGCGATGATGTATCCGACCCGCAAACCATTAAATAACGTTTTGGAGAATGTCCCTAAATAGATAACCCGCTCATTGTATTCAGCCGCTTTTAATGCTGGTAATGGATGGCGGTTAAAATAAAATTCACTGTCATAATCATCTTCAATAATTAATGCATCTTGTTGACTCGCAAGTTGTAACAGGAGTCCTCTGCGTTCAGGTGATAATGTTACACCGGTAGGAAAATGATGCTCCGGCATCACGTAGTGAAATCGGGCTAAATGGGCCGCCTCAGTGAGACAAATTCCGTCTGTATCGACAGCACAAGGAATGCCTTGAATTCCTTTTTTTATAAAATTTCGAGAGATCGGCAGATATCCTGGAACACCATAACTGAGGCCACCACCATGGGGGGTAAACAATTCAGCGAGTAGATATGAAGAGTGTAACGACCCATTGGTAATAAGAATCTGATCGGGAGAGGTCGTTATACCTCGGTTTGATAAAACATGGTGACAAATAGCGTCTAATAGTTCGGGATGACCGTTATTTTTTTCGTACCCTTGTAAATGGATGGACGCCGTTTGCATCACCGTTTGAAATGCCTTTTGCATGGCTTTCAGGGGTAGTAAATTTGTTTGAGCCAGGCTGGGTGTGAAGCAAATCAAGGATTGCTGTGGGGAGATGCTCTTGTCGTTAAGGGTAGGTTGCCACTCACCCTCAGGGACAGCTGACCTAGGGGTTTTCCCCACGAGCCATTGGGGTAATCCAGTGGTTGTTCTGTGTTCCAGGGGAGCTACATGCAGCAACGCGACATCAGCAACGCTGGTACCTTTGCCCACCTGGCTCTCACAATATCCCTGGGCGCATAGCTCTTCATAGGCCAGAACAACGGTCCGTCGAGCAATGCCGAGTTCTATGGCAAGTTGTCGACTGGGGGGCAATTGAAACCCCCTGGATACATGACCCGCAAGAATAGCTCCACGAATTTGCTCCATAATTTGCAGGTAATAGGGATGATGGGAGCGCTGCCGATCAAGCTGGAGGTGTAACATAATTGGTACACTATTTTTTATTTGAATTGGTCCATTACATGAGTCCAATCTTTTTATAGGATGTAATGTGTCATTCAGCAATAGCTTGTAAGCCTATAGGCCTGAAGGACTTAAGGGCTCATATAACTACGTTTCAAGGGACCGTCATTTTATGCACACCTTAGAACAACAGGTACTCGAAAGAACCCAAGCTAATTTTTCTGAGGATCTATTCTTTGCAAGCCGTGACCGTTCGTTTGAGGCAGTCAGACGGATTTCTCGGCAAATTCAGGTTGGTATGCTGGAAGAAGAAGCCAACGAGATCGCGATCGCAACCCTGCAGAATATGGGTGCTCGCCAAAACTGGCATCAACCCTGTGTACGGTTTGGCCCCAACACCATCAAAACAATTGGGGCAGACTCAGTATCTGGCATTCGCCTGGGAGAAAATGATATTTACTTCATTGATGTGGGTCCAGTTTGGGGAAACTATGAAGGGGCCGCAGGGGATACCTTTGTCACAGGGGAAAATCTGATACTACGGCGCTGTGCTGACGATGTAAAACACATCTTTCAAGCGGTATCAGACAAGTGGAAAATAGATGCCCTGGGGGGGGATAGCCTCTATAAATTTGCACAAGATACTGCCCATCAGATGGGTTGGGTGTTAAATATGGATTTAAGTGGTCATCGCCTGGGGGACTTTCCCCATGATGTTTACTATAAAGGCGGTCTCGCGGATATTTCCTTTTGTCCGTCATCTAAGTTGTGGGTACTAGAGATTCAAATTCGTCACCCCCATAGAGCATTTGGTGCATTTTATGAAGATCTTCTCATTTGATGCCATCATTTGACACCATTAGTGCCGCCGTCAAATAATATAGCCACCACAAGGCCTATGAGCTTAGTAGAGACGCCCTACCTAACGTCAATACAGGTAGGTTTGGTTAAAAAGTTAGGGGTTAAAAATGCATCTGACCCCATGGATCGACCCTGGTCAACTGGCTTTTTTAAAGAGCCGGTTGAGACGTCTATTTGGTTGGGTAAAACTAATTTAGAGGGAGACAGACAGGCTGACTTACGTCACCATGGTGGGCCTGAAAAAGCCGTTTTGGCCTATGCGGCTGAGCATTATCCTGATTGGCGACAACAGCTGATGAATCCAGCATTGCCCTATGGGGCATTCGGAGAGAATTTTACAGTGGTTGGCCAAACGGAATCATCGGTTTGTATTGGTGATACCTATGGGGTAGGAGACGCTATTGTGCAGGTCTCTCAACCTCGTCAACCCTGTTGGAAACTGTCACGGCGATGGCGCATTAAAGATCTTGCCCTGCAAGTGCAACGCACAGGTAAAACGGGTTGGTATTTTCGAGTGTTACAAGAGGGGTATGTTACTCCCAAGCAGCCGCTTGTTTTAATCAATCGTCCCTATCCTCAATGGACGGTGATGCGGGCGAATGAAACGATGCATCATCGTACTACTAGCCGTGACCAGGTGGCTGAACTGGCTGAACTGCCACTGCTGGCTGCAAACTGGCAGCAGACTCTGGCCAATCGTGCTAGTCGAGGTATTAGGGTGGATACAAAACCTCGGTTGATCGGTGAAAATGAATAGTGGATTGGTGGTCTGTTGCGCTTAACTAATCACCCCATCACTCATCCACCCATCTACAGCCCCAACCTGGGTCTTTATTTTTGCGCAGTCCCCTTAGCCTCCTGATAAGCCAGCCAGCCACCGAATTCTGTAATTTCCTTTTTCCCTTCCACCGTCAACGGTTCTCCAATCACGCCTAACACCTCTTCGCCATCGTGGAGCTTCACCTTCCCAACGGCCAGCCCCGGCGGTTCCTGGGAAAGGATAACACCCAAACCTGCCAGGGGCACCTGCCATACTTCAACAGCTACAGCAACGCCCCCTGAGCTGACCTTGATCATGGCTGGATATTTGTCATCTATGGACCAGATGCGGTAAGTGGGTTCTGTTTGAGCGTCGCGTTCAAAGGTGGCGTTGACGTTGAGAAGGTTGGGGTTAAGTTCAAATCCCCGCATCAGAGTGCCATTGACAGCAAGCTTGATAGTTTCGGTCATAGGTTTCAGAGAGAAGAAATTATTTAGGCGATAAATGTCTAAGGAGCAAGCCATCAATAAATTCCAAACGTAACTGTGGAAGAGACGTTCCATAGAACGTCTGTACATCCAACTAATTTGGCAGTTAATTGATTTTATTTCCTAAAGTGTAAAAATTCTCCCATCGCTAGCTCTCCATTAGTCAAAAATATGTAGAGGCTTTGTGGAACAGGGATTTGCACCAAAGGGTATGTGATGATTACCTATCAGATTCTACAGTGCATTCTTTAATGCCTGTCGTGCGATATTGAAGCCTCGCTTGAGCCGGGCCTGATTTCGATGTAACTTGCTCATCAACATTGCCCCTTCAATGGCCGTGATGATTTGTTCAGCCAGGTGCTCTGGATTAATATCATCCCTGAGTTGAGGTTTAGCCTGACGCAACGTTTGGGCTATGGCCCCTTCCCATTTGCTAAATACCTGCATTAAATGGTCGCGAAATGAGGGATCCTGCTCCACCAGGTCAACAATCAAATTACCGAGTAAACAGCCACCGCATTTGGGCGCTTTCATTTGCTTTTCTTCTAGTCGATCTAAAATCCAGAAGACTTGCTTGATCGGATCCTCACTATGGGAGATAGCAGGTTCTAATACATCGGCCTGGAGCTGAGACCATTCAAAGTCAATCAGGGCATGACCCAGCTCATGTTTTGACTGAAAATAGTTATAGAAACTACCCGATGATGCGCCGCTAACTTCAAACAGTTTACTTAACCCTGTCGCTGTCAGTCCCTGACGATGAACTGTGCTGACAATTGATTTCAAAATGTCCTCACGGGTCCGTTTCAGGTTAGCCATTGTAGCTTTGGAAGATGAGCTTCAGGGTGACAAGCCTACTTAGTATATCTTTTAGCCTTATGATTTTTGGGCAATTGGACACTGTTTGCAACTAGCAAAATTATGGTCATATAGTTTAGCTACATGACTTGGGTGGATGAATGTGTATAAAACCTAAGGGTGGTTAACCATTTACTTGTCTACATCCAAGCCCAGGAAATTGTGGCATTAGTTTCTGGCGGCCTATTTATCGGTTATTTAAGCCTGACGAACCGCTTGTAAGCGAGGATTTGAAAGATTTTTATGTTCGCCGAGATGATAGCCCGGTAGATAGCTTGGTTAATTTAGCAGAAACCAATAAACTGCTGGGTGAGATGTACCTAGCTTGGGCACATCAACAAGAACCCAACGCAGATATCAAAGCCAAAGAGTTTTTAACTGCTAGCCTATCTCTTTATCAAGAGCTGGACATATCCTCAAAATCAGCTGAAGTTGAACAGCTCCTAACCCAGTAAACTATGCCCAGGAATCCACAATTTCAGAAATCAGGAACCCTTAACCTCTAAAACGAACCCAGGTAGAACATCTTCTCCTGAGATCGTAGTCGGACACTTTATGATCTCAACGGCTTGCCCTGGTCGATAAATCTCAACAGTTTTTCCTTGGGGATTAATCAACCAACCAAGGCGCAAACCACTATCAAGATACTCTTGCATTTTTTTCTGAAGTGGTTTCAACCGGTCAGTTTCAGACCGCAGTTCAATCACAAAGTCAGGACAAATGGGAGGAAATTTTGTTTGCTGCTCTGGCGTCAACGCATTCCATCGCTCTAACGTAATCCAGGCTGCATCTGGAGACCGATCACCCCCATTGGGTAGGTTAAACACTGTGGAGGAACTGAATACTTCTCCTAAACCCGTTTGACGATTCCAAATACCCAAATCGATAATATAGTTAGCTTCCTGCCGACCACTTTCACCACCGACTGGGGACATAATAATTAACTTTCCTGTCGAACTCCGCTCCATGACAACATCTCTGTTTGCCATGCATAGTCTGTAGAACTGCTCATGGCTCAGCTCCTCGACTAACGGTTCTAAATTGAGATTGATGGCAGTCATTACAAGCGAGCCGAGCTATCCTTACCCCCATATTGTAAGCGGTCAAAACTATTTTCTGAGTAATCAATGGTAAGCGGCCCCTGAGCGGGGCCGAAGGGGCCGCTCAGGGGCCGTTTTTGGCTGAGCGGAGTCGTCGTTGGCTGAGCAGAGTCGTCGTTTTAGGGTTTGTTGTAAGGAGGTTGCACTTTTCCATAGGCAGAGTTGACCATCTTGGGCCGTTGAGGCCAGTAGTCGGGTGGTGGGATGGAATGCGATCGCAACCACCGATTTATCATGTTCATGGGCATCGTCACTATCCACAAAGAATGTCTGATTAATTTATGAACCTAATGCAACTTCATTGATATTGCTGTTCAAATGTCGGGGTAACACTCTATTTTTCAACGCGATGCAATCTGCCAAATAGGTTGCATCACGAGCAATGCCCGAAAAGCGCCCCGACCCCCAGGTGTATAACCAGGGCAATCCTAAGAAATAGAGACCTTGGATAGTCGTAACTCCACGCTCATGACCCGGGTACCCTTTGCCATCAAATACAGGAATATCTACCCAGCTAAAATTCGTATGATACCCAGTAGACCAAATAACTGTGGAGATTTTTGCTGTTACCAAATCTAAAGATAAAAGACTCGTTTGAGGTTGCCAAACGGCTTGATAAGGAGGATCAATGGGCGCATCAAGCCGATGCTTTGCGATATAGCTATCAATAGTCTGCTTAATACTTTCAGCTACAGCATCTGCTTGATCGAGATTGTGGCCGAGATCATCCTGAAATTCTAAGGAATCACCTTGGATATGCTTGAGTTTGCCGTGGAGTTTCATACCTTCTAGGGCAAACTGTCGTAGATCAATCTCACGTCCGCCGCCTCGCCCTGTTACATAGTGGTTTGTCTTGGTGCGGACAGACTCTTTCTGAGGATGCTCGTCAATAGACATGTCGTAATAACCCATCTGATCTAGCCAGTCCACCACATCCTTACCTCGATATCTTCGAGGTGAACGGGGTGCACCGCCAACACATAGATGCACCTGTCTGCCAGCCAAGTGTAAATCTTCTGCGATTTGGCAGCCTGACTGGCCTGTACCGACGACTAACACAGCCCCCTCTGGTAAAGTCTCAGAATTCTTATACTCAGAAGAATGTAATTGGGTCACACTCGACGGCAACCGCTCAGCCATCCTAGGCATTTTAGGCGTGTGATAACCGCCCGTGGCAACCACAACTTGGTCTGCAATGTAGTGACCAATAGAGGTCTCTATCTCAAATACGTTTTCCGGCTTACTGATTTTCGAAACAGTGACACCCTCTTTAATCAGGGGCTTGAAAGATTTAGCATAATCTTCAATATATTGAACAATTTCGTCCCGTTGCATAAAGCCATTCGGGTCATTGCCAGGGTATGGATAGCCAGGTAACAAACACTGCCAGTTAGGTGTCACCAGGCAAAATGTATCCCATCGCTTCGAGCGCCAGGAGTGAGCGATTCTGTTCTTCTCAAAAATAATATGGTCAATGCCGTGTTGCTTCAGACAATAACTAATAGACAGACCAGCTTGGCCTCCACCAACAATAGCAACGGGAAAATGTGAACTAGTGAGTGCCCGCATAAATTCAGTCCCTGAAGACAATGGGTTACAGTTCAACCATAAAAATCAGCACTGGAATCCCCTGTAGCAACAGATACTAAAACCTGAAATCTCGGCTTATGGTCAGGCGTTAACGATAAATCCCCTGTCTAAAGACGCATAAAATTCACACCGACATCCTTTGACCTGCACTTTTGAACAGGAGACTGTCCTTTGGGAATATCTCTCATGGAAATAAATTGATTTAGCTGTCTCATTTGTCAGGCTTACTGACTTTGTAACAACAGATACGAGAATGGTGACTGAGACCTTTTAAGCTGCTGACAAATTCATATTGGGAGCAGCGTCAGATGCCTGAAGTAACTACTCCAGCTCATAAGGCCGGTGATTTTTTTGTTGACTATGAAGAGAAGGTATTTCCTGATGTTCAAGCAGAACCTGGAGAGAAAGCACTGGTCGCATTTCACACAGTTGCCTTCGAAGGGTCTATTGGTTTAGTTAACTTATTGCAGGCAACTCGTCTGATCCGTAAGGGCTTTGAAACATCGGTTCTGCTTTATGGTCCTGGTGTTACGTTAGGGGTGCAGCGCGGTTTTCCCAAGATTGGAGACGAGGCTTTTCCTGGGCACCTGGCCATGAATAATCAACTGGTGAAGGTTATGGAAGAGGGTGGTAAAGTCTATGCTTGCCGATTTGCCTTGCAGGCGCTATATGGCCATGGTGAGCCTTCTTTAATCCCTGGCATTACGCCCATTAATCCTTTGGATGTCTTGGACATTATCTTGATGCATCGTAAGGATGGGGCGTTTGTTCTCGATACTTGGACCATGTAAAAAGGCACTAGTACTCTGTGGCGTAAGTTGGCCCACTATCAAATGGGGATGAGTCGATGGGCGGATGAAATAACTGCCAAGTTTCTGCTATCGGGTACTATGTAGTAGGTATTGGGTGTCAGTTTTGTCTAACACCTATTACCTACTGTCTAACACTCTAAAATGATGTTGAAAATCCTGTGGGGGAGAAAGTATCTATGGACTATTCTCGAGCCGTAAGAGCAGCTGCGGTACAGATTTCACCTGTATTGCATAGTTGTGAAGGTACATTGGGAAAAGTCTTGAAGGCCATTGATGACGCTGCCCGTGAGGGGGCTAATCTAATTGTCTTTCCGGAAACGTTTGTCCCCTACTATCCATACTTTTCATTTGTGCTGCCCCCCGTGCTGATGGGCAAAGAGCATATGAAGCTTTACGAAGAGGCTGTTGAGGTGCCTGGGCCGGTCACTGAGGCGGTGAGCCGTGCCGCTCGTAACCATGAGATGGTCATTGTGCTGGGGGTAAATGAGCGGGATAAGGGGTCTCTTTACAACACTCAGTTAATTTTTGATGCAGATGGTACCTGTCTGCTTAAACGACGCAAAATCACGCCTACTTACCATGAACGCATGGTTTGGGGGCAGGGGGATGGGTCTGGTTTACAGGTGTGCGATACGGCAGTTGGTCGGGTCGGGGCCCTGGCTTGTTGGGAACATTACAACCCGCTGGCCCGATATAGTTTAATGGCCAACCATGAACAGATTCACTGTGCTCAGTTTCCTGGCTCCATGGTAGGAGAGGTTTTTGCAAACCAGACTGAGGTAACGCTTCGCCACCATGCGCTGGAGTCTGCCTGTTTTGTGGTCAATGCTACGGGGTGGTTAACGCCTGATCAGGTGAGTGAGATTGCTCCCAATGAAGCGTTGGAGAAAGTTTTGCGGGGTGGCTGCTATACCACCATTATTAGTCCGGAAGGGGTGCCGTTGTGTGAACCGATTCGGGAAGGAGAGGGGATTGCGATCGCAGATCTAGACTTTTCCCTAATCACTAAACGTAAGCGCATGATGGACTCAGTCGGCCACTACGCCCGTCCTGATTTATTACAACTAACCGTTAATAAAACCCCATATTCTGTTGTATCCCCAGAGAGCACAACTCAAGATATCTCCTCTGATGTTTTAAATCCTTCGCCCATCCCCGAAGAAACGCCAGAATAAAACAGTGCCCTCAGCAAGACAACCTGCTTCATCCCAGCTGCTCTCACTGCCGATTCCCCACTCCCCATTCCCTCAAATTCATTCACCCTTTAGATTTCTCTTTTTTCTTCCACCATGAATTCACAGCAGGTGATTACTGAGCTTCAGACCAAGGGCCTCAACTTGGTCACCGATACCGTTGGTGCATCGGGCCGTAAAGGAGGAGCGGGTCCATCCGACCATAAGGCAGTCACCATTGGTGAAACCACCTTTATGGTTCCGGTGTATACGGATGGTGCAGCCCAGTCACCCTATGGTGTGGATTGTGAGTCTGGCAAGTCTGTTCTCACTAAGGATGATCAGGTGATCACCGAGTTAGATTTTCCAGAACAGCCTCGGTTTTATGATCTACAAACTGTTGACGGCATTCCCTATTGGAAGATTGCTCTGCTCCACAGTCGCAATGTTCTGGCTACAACAGTTCTCCAAACCTGCATCCGCTATGAGAATCGGAAAACAGCCTGTCAGTTTTGCGCCATTGGTGAATCGTTAGCCGCCGATCGCACCATTGCTCAAAAAACACCCGCACAACTGGCTGAGGTCGCTGAAGCCGCTGTCCGTTTGGACGGAGTGGAGAACATGATTATGACCACAGGCACCCCTAACACAACCGATCGCGGTGCGGCCTATCTAACCGAATGTGCACAGGCGATTCGTGCCCGTGTAAATCTTCCCATTCAAGCCCAGTGTGAGCCCCCCAATGATTTTATCTGGTTTGATCGCATGCGTGCAGCAGGCATCGACAGTTTAGGCATGCACCTAGAAGCGGCAGACCCCGAGGTGCGCGCTAAGATTATGCCGGGTAAAGCCAAAGTACCTCTTTCCTATTATTTCAAAGCGTTTGAAGCAGCCACCAAAGTCTTTGGTCGCGGTCAGGTCAGCACCTATTTGTTGGCTGGACTGGGGGATAGCCAAGAGACATTACTGGAGGTCAGCGAACGGCTGATAGATATCGGTGTTTATCCCTTTGTTGTTCCCTTTGTTCCCATTGGGGGCACGCCATTGGCTGACCATAAGTCTCCCAGCAGTGAGTTTATGTATGACCTGTATCAGGGCATTGGGCGAATGCTGAAGCAGGCGAATCTGTTATCCAGTGAGATGAAGGCGGGCTGCGCTAAATGTGGGGCTTGTTCGGCGTTGTCTTTGTTTGAGAGTTAAAGAATTTATGGGCCAATAATGGTCTACCGACGTCAGAGGCTTGGCGGTATCTGATTCCCCTTAATAAGGAGAACCAGTAGGGAGGGGGGTATCAACAACTGGCGTTATCGGTCGAGATCCCGTCGCCTACGTCACCTACCCTAAAGCCCAAAGGGCATGCGCTAAAGCGTAGCGTCAGGGGAGGAGGTTCTCAGAAATAATTTCACCATTGGAATTATGTTCATACAAATTTTTCAAAGCCATGAAAAAACGTACGTATAGTTTTCAACTTGCCCTTTCTAAACCAGATATTGCCAACTATTTCAACCTGCGGCAACAGATTTTCTGTGAAGAGCAAGGTCTATTCCAGGGGCATGATCGCGATTCCATTGACAATACGTCGTACCCCATTGTGGCCATTGCCCACACGCCCGACCAGCCTGACCAGGTTGTCGGTGTGGTGCGTATCTATGAGGAGAAACCTCGGCTTTGGTATGGTGGGCGTTTAGGTGTGCATCCAGACTTTCGGCGGGTGGGTCGCATTGGTAAAGGATTGATTCAAAAGGCAGTAACAACAGCAAATACTTGGGGGTGCGATCGCTTCCTCGCCACCGTTCAACTGCAAAACGTGCGTTTCTTCACCCGCCTCCATTGGCATAGCCTGGAGGAAATTGAAATCCTGGGACACCCCCACCATCTGATGGAAGCTGATTTGGAATATTACCCTGCTACGGATCAGCCTCGTCCAGAATTACCACTGGCGCAGGTGGCTTAAGGGGGAGTTGTAGAGTGTTAGACTTGACTCTTGTTCCCCCCAGAATTCGGGAAACCCCAGTATGCCTAATGGGGATAACACAGATACTTTCACCCAAAAAAGGAGGACTTCCAGTTGATATAACCTTTTCGGGAAAATGCCTAAGTATCCCTAACCCGCCTTCTCCCCAGGGAGAAGGGACCGGGGGATGAAGGCCATGCAACCCACCACCCCTAAAACCGAGCAACCCAGCCTATTTACCCTGGTTAACTCCCTACAGGAATCTGTCAGTATCCTCAACAAACGGGATATCCAAACAGCTGCCACAGCCATTGGGCAATATGTGCAAACGGCTGCTGGAGAACCTCTTCGCTTAGGTGATGACTGTGCGGCCATCCCCGATGGCGATGGTTATCTGCTGCTGGCTGCCGAAGGTCTGTGGCCCCAGCTCGTGACCCAGGATCCCTGGTTTGCGGGCTGGTGTGCCATTATGGTCAACATTTCGGATGTTGCATCCATGGGAGGGATACCCATCGCCGTAGTGGATACACTTTGGAGTCAATCTGTCACCGCTTGCACTCCTTTGTGGAAGGGAATGCAGGCGGCTGCCCGTGCGTATAATGTGCCTATTGTTGGCGGGCATACCAACTGCCATAGCCCCTACGATGGCCTTGCCGTTGCCATATTGGGGCGCGCACAGCGGCTAATCACCAGTTTTGATGCGCAGCCCGGCGATGATTTGGTCATGGTGGTAAACATGGCGGGCAGTTACTACGAGACCTATCCGTTTTGGAATGCTGCAACAACGGCTGAGCCTGCGATGCTGCGACAACAGATAGCCTTACTCCCTGAGCTGGCGAGCGCTGAGTTGTGTACTGCGGGGAAGGATATCAGCATGGGCGGTCTGGTGGGTACCCTGCTAATGCTGGCTGAATCGTCAGGGGTGGGGGCTACCTTGAACCTGGATTTGGTACCGCACCCACCGAACGTTGCCTGGGAGAAATGGCTCACGAGTTTTCCTAGCTTTGGTTTTCTTTTTACTGTGCCGCCTGAGCGTCTTGCCCAGGTCAAGCAACTGTTTCAGCCCCATGGGTTAACGTGTAAGGCTGTTGGCAAGGTGACAACGGGGTCTCAAATCATTCTGCAGCAGGCGGGAGAGCAAGAGCTGTTTTGGGATATGGTTTATCCATTAACAGGGTTTGGACAACGTGAATAATTAGGGGGATTATCTAAATTGACAGCCTGCAGAACTATGAATCGTAGAACTTTTGATCTACGTTCCTAAACGCATTGTGTGTGATGTTTCTGTAAGGCCATTCTCTTTATGCCCCTGGGCCTTCGCCGCCTTTGCAAATACCTGAGCCATAGATATCCCATCAGGCAAGTGACTGGTCGTCAAAACTGCTCCCATCATTGAGCCAGCAATACCCATCATACAAACATCACTGCCGGTCATATATAGCCCTGGCACCGGTGTTTTGATCTTGGTCCAGCCTCGGTTCTTAGCTGCAAATCGTTCTGCGTACATGGGTAATCCGTATATTCCACCCTGAGGATGATCTGTGAAATGTTCATTAGTGAGAGGTGTGGATACTTCGCAGTAGTCTACGAGATCTGAGAACCCTGGATAATGTTGTTCAACCATCTCTAGCAAAACGTTCTGGATACGTTGCTTGAGGGCATTGTAATCTTGATCTCGATGTAACCAAGGCTGATCGCGCCAGGTGGCAAAGCTAGCGTAATCGGCAGAGGCGATCAATTCGGCTGTGTGTTTTTTGGCATAAGGATTTTTCAGCGATGGAAACGACAGATATACCTGAAGCGGCTGACCTGTATGAATCCAGCTCCCCTTTTGTTGCTCCACAGCCCCATGGTCAAAAGTATCGTAAATCCAATGGTTTTCGCCCTTGAAACCTAACCGCCGTGGATCATCTTTGAAACCGATGTATACAGACACATTTGTGGCTGGTGGATGCGCTGCCACAAACTGTTGCAAAGATTCTCGGAATGGAATGGGATAGTTGTCTGGAATGAACTTGAAGTAGGTGTTATAGGCTCCAGCATTAGATACGACTGTAGGTGCATAATAGTCTTCAAATGTCTCTTCTTTTGCTTTCAAATTACGCACCCGCACCCCAGCAGCCTTGTCACCGTCAAGCAAAATTTCAGTAACTTCTCGGCTCACCAATACGTTGCCACCCTTAGCTTCAACTACCTGCTGTACGCTGTTAGCAATGGTGCCAGATCCGCCTACAGGATAATAGCCTCCGTTGAGATAGTGGTTAACAATCGTGGCATGGAGGGCAAAGGGACTGTCTGCTGGTGACAGACCATAGTCTAACCATTGAGAGGCGAGCAATGCTTTCAGTTGGGGATCTTGAAAGTGTTGATCTAGATAGTCTTGAGTTGTCAGATTGAGACTAGTTCCATGCCAGAGTTTTGCCACTTCACCGACTACTTTGAACAGAAAAGCACTGTTGTGTTTGGCCGCATCGAGAAACAATGCTGCAGCTGCTTTAGGAATATCCTTAAAGTACTGACGAATTGCCTGGGATTCTTTTGGAAATCGCTTGGTGAGATCAGCTTGAAACTGCTTAGGGTCACCATAGAGGTCGAAACTGAACTCGGGATAGACAAATTTTTCAAAGGGCTCTGGCATCTTTTGCCACTGCACCTGTTGGTTCGTAATCAGGTCAAACAAATTACGAACTTCAGAGCCTGCTTCCATTTGCCCAACATAGTGCAGACCTGGATCCCAGCTGAACCCTTTACGCTGGAACGTGTGGGTAAAACCACCTGGGACAAAATGGCGCTCTAGAATCAGCACACGCTTATCGCGTAGCTGGGCCATCAAACTAGCCACGGTTAACGCACCAATACCAGAGCCAATCAAGATTAGGTCGTAGTCTTTGCGTGTAGTTTTCATGGTGACCTCCAACGGTCAAACGAATGATGATTGCGATCGCAAAATGAAGAGAATGATCAGAGTATCGACGCAGCGTTGAATAAACTTTGCCCACTAAGGCCATCCATAATCGACCCCCAAACTAAGGCTATAACATCAATGTTGACATCGACAACATAAACTTAGCTCTAAATGTTTCTATTGTCAACATCCGATGACGCCGGAGGATGCCCAAGCCCTGACCCAAGAAGTCCAGGCTCAAAAAGAACAGATCGAAACCTTATGGCAAGAGCAAGAGACCCTAACCCATGAAGCCTATGGACGGGCGCAGATATTGGAAAAGACTGTGGATGATGTACGCCTTACTAAACCGTTTAGTACAATGAAATTTTGAGATAGAATATTTAGACATGATTGATCAAGTGATCTCTAAGGCTTTAGACTACTTGCCTCAAGTTTTGAATTTTAGTTGTAATCATGATGAAACGTGTTTTAGTTGCGGACGATGCTCCTGGAGTTACCCACTTTTTGGAAAAGGGGTTGCAGGCCAATGGCTATGAAACAGCTGTTGTTCATAATGGCGAAGATGCGATCGAAGCCGTCTTAAATAGACAGTTTGATCTCATGATTCTTGATCTGGAACTGCCCATGAAGCATGGCATTACTGTGCTCGATGAGATACGAAGACAGGGAATACCACTCTCGGTGATTGTGCTTTCTTCTCATCACGGCATCAATCATAAAGTCACCAGTTTTAATCATGGTGCAGATGATTACATCACCAAACCATTCCAGTTTGCGGAATTGCTCGCCCGTGTTCGAGCCCGTCTACATAATGTGCACGTTGCTCAAAGTCGCCCCAGTAGCCCCCTGACTTTTCTGAGCTTTAAGGGGATAGAGTTAAATTTACGCACCCGAGAAGTGCGAGTTAATGGGAATGCTGTTCAGCTTTCTAGTAGAGAATTTTTGCTGGCTGAAGCATTTGTACGTAATCCAGGGCAAATTATGAGCCGAGAAAAACTACTGGATGACGTTTGGGGCTATACCTACGATCCGGGCTCCAATATTGTTGATGTCTATGTGGGCTATCTAAGGAAAAAGCTGGGTCGTCATCTGATCGAGACCATTAGGGGAACGGGTTACCGCTTTACGTATGAATAAGCTCTAGAAAGATTTCTCAGCTATCCTCGTCTGATTGCCATAACGCCATCTGGCGATTGTCAGACCCATGGAGCCAGTTTTTCTTCAGGTCATTGTCTCAAATCATAAATCACTTTTACCGATAAGAACTACACGTGTAATTCACACTGTGCTTCATTTTTATGTATCGACCTGTGCGATCGCCCTAAAAACACAGTGAATGATTTTAAGAAACAGTACAGTGAGTGCTCAAAAACTCAAGAAATACCTGCACCCGAGGAGATAAATTACGGCGGTGGGTGAAAACAGCCTGGGTTGCTAATCCCGGTGGCAGCTGTTCAAAAAAGAGCGACACTAACTGTCCGGTTTTTAACTCTTCTTTTACATGGAAACTCAGCATACGGACAATGCCAAGGTCGCTTAATGCTGCATTTTTCAGAGATTCACCACTGTCAGAATTAAAGGAACTCCGGACGGGAATTATTTGCCAAACGCCATCAATGAGAAATTCCCAGGGAAGGGGTTGCCCGTTAAAGAGATAGCGCATGCAGTTATGTTGCACCAGGTCCTTTGGTGTGGCGGGATTGCCATACTTTTGTAAATAGCCGGGGGACGCACATAAAATAAACTGCGCATAGCCCAGGTGTCTGCGAATGAGGCTAGAGTCTTCCAGGTCCCCCAGTCGAATCGCCACATCAATGCCCTCAGCCACTAAATCCACCAGTCGCTCAGTTAATTGCAAATTCACCTGAATTTCTGGATATTCTTTCAAGAAGATAGGCAGTCGCTGCATTAAAAACCGTTGCCCAAAATCGAGGGATGCACTAACCGTTAGTTTGCCTCGGGGACGACCGCCCGAGATAACGCTGTCGTTAGCATCCTCCAGCTCCTGTAGCAGTCGTGCTACCCGATCGTAGTAAGTCGTTCCCTCGGCGGTCAGACTTAGTGATCGGGTAGTGCGCTGCAATAGTCGTATACCTAACCGATCTTCTAGCTTGGCCACCCGCTTACTAATGGCGGAAGGGGTCGTGCCTAACGAACGCGCAGCGGCACTAAAGCTTCCCACATCAACACTTTCAACAAAGGCGATTAGCTCCGGCAGCTGGTTAAAAACACTTAGCATTTATTCCCCGTGGGCACAGGTGATATGCCTGCCTATGGACTTCTCTTCTAGAAAAGCACAGATTAAGGTGGAAATAATGCTGTGTTAGACCAAAAACAGTTAGTGAGGTTGACAACAATGGGGGACAAAGTCGTAATTGTAACGGCGGCTAGCCGGGGCATTGGTGCCGGTTGTGCCAAAGAGTTGGCAGCCCAGGGGTACAACGTTTCTCTGTTGGCCCGTTCAGCGTCTGTTTTAGATCTGGCAGAATCTCTGCAGGGCATTGGGGTCCAGGGTTCTCTGTCGAGTGCAGCTGATTTGGAAGTCCTTGTAAAAAGCACATTGGACCAGTGGGGGCGTATTGATGGGGTAGTTATGAGCTTTGGTGATCCGCCTCGGCCTGATTTGCTGGAGATTTCAGATCAAATGTGGCTTGACCATTTTGAAATGTTATTTCTCAGCGTTGTTCGTCTGGCTCGATTGGTGACAGAGCCCATGCGACGGCAGGGGGGTGGGGCCATGGTGACGATTTCTGCCTGTGACTCCCACGAACCATCATTGGGAACCCCCTTTAGCGGTACCCTGCGGACCGCGATGGAAGGCTTTACCAAGCTGTATGCCAAACGGTATCGGTGCGATCGTATTCGCATCAACTCCATTGCCCCCTTCTTTGTGGCCGATGATATGGCCGAACTAGAAGGCTGGAATGTGCCAGACGACCTGATGTGGGGCCGACCTGCCACCTACCAAGAGCTGGCCAAAGCCGTTGCCTTTTTGCTCTCAGACGATGCCAAGTTTATTTCAGGTACCACCCTCAAAGTAGATGAGGCCTATTCTGCGGCGATTTAACCTCTGAGTTCTATGGCTTTGATGGAACCGTTGCAAGCCATAGATATTGATAGCCGCCTGAAGTCTTTACAGTGGTTTTATTGAAACGCTTTTTACCATGACCTTCCCCATAACAATTCGTCAGAATGCTCTGCGTTCTGAAATAAAGGAGTTTTTCAACTTAGCCGTTCCCCTAATCAGCGCCCAGGTGGCACAATCCGCTACTGGTTTTGCCGACACCATCATGATGGGTCGCATGGGGCCAGATGTCTTAGCAGCCGGGGGATTGGCCGCCATTATCTACATTGTGGTTATGACCGCCTTCACCGGTGTGGTGATGGGGGTTAGTCCTTTGGTAGCCCAAGCCTTTGGGGCTGAACAGAGAGGCAGAATTCAACAGGTATCTCGTCAGGGTCTATGGTTGGCATTACTGGTGGCCATACCAGCCATGGCGTTCACTGGTCATTTGGGTGTTTGGATGCTTCGCAGTGGTCAAGACCCAGTTGTTGTTGAACTGGCCGACACTTATCTCAAGATTATCCTGTGGAGCTTTTTGCCCATGGCAGGGTTTACGGCTCTACGCTCAACAGTGTCTGCCTTGTCCCACGCTAAGCCTATTATGGTCACTATTGTAGTGGGTACCCTGTTCAACATTGTTGCCAACTATATATTGGGGTTTGGAAAATTAGGCTTGCCCGCCATGGGATTGTCAGGTCTAGCCTTAGCCACCATGCTCACCTGGTGGGGAATGTTTATTGCTCTTGCACTGTATGTGCGTCTGCATCCTGCTGTTCGACAGTATCAGATTCTCCATACCTTACACTGGCCTAAACTGCGAGTACTCAAAAAGCTAGTTTGGGTGGGTGTGCCTATTGGCATTTTTTCTGGCTTGGAGTCAGGATTCTTTCTAACCATTATGTTGTTAATGGGTCGCTTGGGAACCGATGCACTGGCAGCTCATCAGGTGGTGCTGCAAACCATTGTGGTGGTATTTATGGTGCCACTAGGGATTTCTTTTGCCACCACAGTTCGCATAGGGCAGTGGTTTGGCAAGCGAGATTTAGCAGGTATGCAACAGGCTACCTGGGTAAGTCTGGGGCTGACGACGGTTTCGATGACCGTTGGGTCGTTAGCATTTTTGTTGTTCCCCAAACAGCTGATTAGCATCTATTTAGATGTGAATAGCCCTGAGAATGCAGGCATTGTGACGTTGGCAATGCCGTTGCTGACGATTGCGGCGATCACGATGGTGTTGGATGGTTTGCAAAAGGCTGTGTACGGTGCACTACAGGGGCTGCAAGATACCCGAGTACCGATGGCGCTAAATGTGCTGGGCTTTTGGGGTGTGGGTCTATCGGTGAGCTATGGTCTAGGGTTTCAGCTAGAGCTGGGTAGTCGGGGTCTATGGATTGGACAGTCGGTTGCGATCGCTGCAGTTGCTGTGCTCTTTAGCTTTCGCCTATACCAGATCTTCGATGGGCTTAAAAATGGCTTAATCCTGCCACCTATCTATTCAGAAAAAATGGAAAACTACTCAACTACTCAACAATCAATCCACTAATACTATCTATCCATCCCACAAATCACCGCACAAATCGTGAGGCCAATAATATCGAGCAGACGATGCTCCACCAGGTACTCAACTCGGGGATCTTCAAGGGCTCTGCAATGCTCAAGCAGGGTAACTGAATTCTCAACTGGGGCAGGCATAGGGCATGAGCTCAGGAGGATGCCCCTTGATATTCCCATTCCGAGTATGCGTTTGCCCTAATCAAGGTCTTGAGGAACTACAAAATAATGTGGATGAATGGATAGAGTATTACAATTGGGAACGCCCCCATTCAGGTCGATATTGCTACGGCAAGACACCAATACAAACCTTTCTCGATAGTGCGCATTTAGCAAACGAAAAACAATTAGATCAATACGGAGAAAAGAGTGTAAAAAATCAAACACAACCTGACACATCTCTAAGTGTCAGATAATCCCCTTCTGTCAGATGAAGTTTGATCTATTACATGTTAGGAGAACGGTAGCCTGAAATGTCCATAGCTACCGCTTACATTTATCCATGGCTTAGGCTTCTACCGACCAGTACCCCGATGTCTGCCATGGCGTAGTTTTGCTTTTGTGTTTTTCATTTTGATTCAGCAACATGATTTCATTTCTAGGAATCAAGTAGATGCAGTGATTTTTCGGAAGCAAGTGAGACTAAGTTGCGGGTTACTCGATTGGAATTCCGTTTTCCTTGAGTAATTCGTCTCTATACTCAAGCGCAATCATCATTCACAGTGCCAGATTGCTTAAGCTCCTTTTCGTGTTGGGCATCACCATCCAGTATTTTCTTAAGCCAAATAATTTTATCAATGATGCCTTCATCCTCTGCCGCGACCTCGATCAGAATGCTGATACCTCTAACAGCAAGAAACGCACAATCCCCGCACCCTCAAAGCCTTTAGCTGCAAGCATTTCAGTACCCCTCTTCAAAAAGCGAGCGGTAACCGAATCTACAGCTACCGCTCAAAGCGCGTATTGATGTGGTTACTGACTGCTTCCCCTATGGCGGGTGAAGCCTGGTTTTCGATTCGTAGTTTTCATGTTGATTCAGTGACATATCTTGATTTCCAGGCATGTAGTAGATGCAATGGTTTTTATTGAATTGGAATGCCGTGCTTCTCAAGTAGCGCGTGGCGATGTTCAAGCACTCGCATTTGACTATGGGATGCGGCTAACAGTTCTGATACCTGCGCGAGTGCTGAGTACCTGTCAGCGACATCAACCGCAATTTCAAGCAGTGCAGAACCGGACGGATCATACGACTCGATCAGATTACTGATTTGGTCTTTTAGCGCTTGATAATTTTCAGGATTTTGATTCATTTTTTTGGTAACCGTCCCTAGCGTTGCTGTTGTGGGTTCAAAGAAGGAGGCTCTTTTTTAGTCCGTGCTGCCAAGCAAGCTTGAGCAAGGAAATCGAGAATATTTCTGCCCTGCGCCTTGAGCGACGTGGTCACTGTCATCAACCGTGCGACAAACTGACTTCCCCGTTGAGATTGAGCACCAAAACTGGTTTTTCGCCAAATCACCGCTGGTCGCAAGGCCCGTTCAGCCGCATTATTCGTCGGTTCCACCCCGACTGTTGAAACAAAGGTCCATAGGGCAGGTTCAACCTTAATCAACCGCCGACAGGTTCTGACCGTTTTTGCTAAGGGTGACTTCTCGTTCGGGTCAATCGGCAGTGCGGCTGCCTCGTCTAACGTTGCTTTAAACCCTTGTCGTAGATAGGTGACCTGACGGATAAACTGCTCACGGGATAAGGTGCCATCGCGAACCCGATGCCACCAGCGAAACAACCGACGCTGACGGCGCAACAGAGCTTCCCCAATTTCGTGGGATGCTCCTATTCGCTCGGCCATGGTCGTTAAATCTCGCTTGAGATGCGCCCAACACACTTGCCGTTGCCCTAATGCAATCCAACCATAGGCACTGTAGCGGTCAGAGGTGACGACTCCTTGGTAAGATTCACCAATCAGAGCCTTGGCTGTCTTTTGAGACCGACTCAGGACCACTTCAAAAAAGCTCACTAACGGCGTTACTAGTACCCACATCCAACCTTTGGTCCGATTGGGATTACCACAATCACGATTCCCCTGAGGAAAGCTGGTTTCATCGCTGTGGATGACGGGCTGTGCATGAACATAGTCCTTGGCGGCAGCAACTGGGGCACTGAGTGCTGTGCTCATCTCATCACGCAAGCGATCCACCGACCCACGCGACAGACCTACGCCAAACAAGTCAGCCATCAGCGCACACACTTGACGATAGCTATGCTGAAGCTTTCGGGCTTGACGAGATGATGGCTTTGATATCTCGTTAGAAGGGCGTTTCTTTCTCTTTTTTGTGTTGCCTGACGACTGACCGAAGCCATCAAGTGATAGCGGTTTCGATGAGTTTTTCGATGTCTGATTCAGACGCTCTTCGAGCTGTTGGATACGCTCGTCTTGTTGCCTCCAGCGGTCACTCAATACCAGCACCAAAGCACGGATACTCGGAGGCGTTGCTTCCCAGTCCGCTTTGGATACCTGTATTCCTGAAATTTCAATCTCTTCGCCCATACGCACAACTTAGCGAAGTTCGAAACCTATATTCCCTAAGATTTCTTTATCTTTCTGGGACGGTTACCCTGAGCTAGAGTTTGAAGAAGGACAGATGAGATTGTTTTAGCTCTTGTTTGTTTTGTGTAGACAGCCCAACCCCAGCCATACACCCTGAGCCAAGAAGGTAAGCAAACGATGACTGCATCTTTAATTAACCTCAAAGACAATCCGCCCGCCGCTGAGCAGCACCTGACTCTAGAAGGCGTGACCTGGCAGCAGTATGATGCGTTGGTGGCCTTCTTATTACCTGGATTGGACTTTACCGTGCTGGCCTAGTTTGTGGGTTCTCCTAGCCAGACCCAAGCCGTCAAAGCTTTTCGGAAAACACTTCGATATTGAGCATCACAATCCTATTCATCGCCGCTAAAAATTAGTATTTCTATCAATTACAAACCAGATTGCCCCTAGCCATACTTTCTGAATTGGCTCTGCCTTAGTTGCAATGGCCAGTAGTTCGTAATTTCCTAACTTTAGAGGGTATAAATTGTATGTCAGCTGGCAGTAGCACTGTAAGTTTGCGTAATGTTCTAGAAGATTTTGTAAGCAATACAATTTCAGTGGGTTTAATAGTAGCAGCCGCCTTGGCTGCCATATGGTTTATCGTTCATGCTGTTCTAACGAATCCTTTTAGTATCGATACCACAGAGGAAGTCCGTGATGTTCTGGTGGGTACGATCCAGGCTGAGAGTACATTAATTACTGCTAGCCAAGACATAACAGCAAATGTAGCGATTGATAAAACAGAGAAATTTTTAATTGTTCCCATTGGTGAAACAAGCTTAGTATATGCAGCAGTGGGTGAATCACAAGCAGGTATCGATCTAGAAAAAATAGAAGTGCTCGACTTTGATGCCAAAAAGCGAACTGTAAAACTACTGCTACCACCAGCGAACATAGATATTAATCTGAACGTAGAACGTTCTGAAACTTTAGCTAACTACAGACAATGGTTCGGTCACAAAGCTGGTGCAACCATTTATGAGGAAGCCCAGCAAGAAGCCTATGCAGAAATGTGGCATAAAGCTTGCTCTCAAGACATTTTGAATGCGGCAGTTCACAACGCTGAAGTACAGGTCAGAACTATTCTTAAAAAAGTAGGCTTTAAGCAAGTTGAATTTAAGGTTAGTGATTCTACTGCCTGTCCTGCTAAATAATTTGATGGCGATGAGCTGATAGTGCCTGTGATTGAATACTTCAAAAGACTTTGAGCAAAAAAACATCAATATAGTACAATTGAACTTAAAGGGTAAAGGAGTAGCTTTTACTCTTTAAGTTCTTGGTAACTGTAGCTATGACTTCTCTCACTCCTCGGAACCGTGAAATTCTGAAATGGATTCAGGATTTTGTTAGTGATGAGAATTATTTTCCTACTTATCGAGAGATTCAAGATGGATTCAAGTTCAAGTCTATTAGTCCGGTTCAACATCACATAAAAACGTTAATAACAGCAGGACTGATTGAAGGGAATCCTAAAAAAGCAAGGACTCTGAAACTTGTCGAGGAACAACCAGATGGCATTTCCATTGAAGGAACCATTGCAGCTAGTAGCTTTGTCGATTTTTTCCCTAAAGATACGCAGAGAGAATTTATTCCATCTGACTTATTTTCACCACGACCTCAAGGTATGAAGCGTTTTGCTTTGCGTGTTAAGGGTGACAGTATGATTAATGCGCATATTCTGGATAATGATATTGTCATCCTGGATCAACCTGAAAATCCTAAAGAGCTTAAGGATATGACGATCGTTGCCGCACGCATCAAAGGAGAAGATCAAACCACGCTTAAACTTTGGCAAAGAAAGGGCAAGCAGGTTGAACTAATTCCAGAAAATCCAAAATACGAAACCATGAAATATCCAGTTAAGGAGGTTCTGAATATTACGCGACATGCTGTGGATTGGTTGCGTTGCCCCATGCTTTACGAAAATTTACACCATCCAGCATAAACTTAAACTCAAGTGAGCTTCCACGCTTCTTAACGACAATTTTTCTCATTTTCGGTTGGCCCAATAAACTGTAAAAATGAGCCAAACTGAAAGCCTGTTCTATGCCAAAAATAGGGTTATTTAGCGCTTTCCATCCTGACTATCGATGAGGTCACTGGTTCAAATCCAGTTACGTCCATTGTCTGAAATGCTAAAATTTTCATCATTCAAAACTCAACCCTTAAAACTAAGAATTGGTATAAATGGTTTGAGAACAAGCTTTATTCAAACTGTGGGGGTAGCTCCTGCGGGGATACTGTACCTGGTCGGCTAGGCACTGGCACCCTAATTGCGCCTCCATTATTCCCGGCAGCATCAGCACTGCCAGCAGCATTGGCTCCATCACCATCACCAGCTGCTGCATCCCCTGTATTCATAACAATTGTGGGACTCTCTGGTGTCGGATCATAGGTGGTAATCGTAATCGAGCGGGTGAGCTGTTCTCCAGCCCCATTAATCACCTGCAAAGAGACGAGCGTTTCACCCGGTTCTGGGCTGAGGGGTAAAGGTAAAACACCTGCTACGGGGACATTTCCAGGGGCTGGCATCAGCATCACTTGAGTACCCGGATTATCTTCTACGGTCCAAGCTAGTTCCAAATTTACTAAAGGCTGTCCCTCATCAACAGGGACCAAATAGTTAGGCTGAGCCGGTTCTCCATTGAGCGTGAACGTCAACAAACGGGGGGGGCGCGGCTGAATGTGTGTGGGTTCACTGGTCAATGAAATAGGTTTTTCAGGCAACTCTCCTTTAGGAATGGCGATTAAATCGAACGTGTATATACCCGCCTGACGCAGACTTGTGGGGACATTACGACAAATTAACTGGGTGTCTAATAGGCAGAAATCAGTGAGTTCTTTGGGTATCCCAGCCTGAAAATCGAATGAAAACACTGGTGTAGCGACAGCTCCTTCTGCATCTCGTCCAACCAGGTGTAGCGTCTCTAATTGTTCTGGATGATCTACTTTCCAGTTGACTCTGGCAACATGGGGATCTTTTTCTGGCAGAGATGGAACAAACGCTATGGGAAGATCTGTCATTTGTGCTCTTTTCCCATCCGTAGCCTGGGCCTTCTTCGCAGCGTTTGCCTGGGTCTCCTTAGATTTTGTCTTTGGCTGTGGCGGTGCTTCAGCATAAGAAGCGAAGGTCGGGACCAGTTCTAGAATGGCCGGTAGCGGTGCAGGGGTAATTGTCACAGGCAGTGCTGTTGCTGTTGCTGGTGTAGCATTACGACCTGGCTTAGGAATCAATGAAAGGGTAAACGTATATTCGCCTGCTCGTGTGGCATCAGTGCGAATATTACGGCAAGTCAGCTGGTTTGGTCGCTGCACACATAGAGGCTCTAAAGTGGCAGGCAGACCCTGGGTAAAGTCAAACTTTAAAGGACCACTCAACAGCTTACCTTCAGCCGATAGGCCAACGATTTCTAGATGCTGTATCCGCCTTGGGTTGGCAATGTCAAACCCAAGATGTACTGTGTCTCCTTGGGCGGCACTGTAGGCTGTATCCTCGGTTGAAAACCGTAAAATGTTGGTGGGTGCAGGGGGGCGAATAAAAAAATACCAGGCTAACCATATTAGCCCGATAAATGAGCCTAGCAACAATAAAATAACTGGCAAAATTTGCCACCAGGGGCGCGCTTCCCACATTAAAAGCCCCTGCATGGGCATGTCGAGGAGTGGCTTTTTCTCTGGGTCAGTTGTTGTAACTTCAAAGTTGATTACTCGCCCACCCCCAAACAGTGGTCGCTGCCAGGGATTTTTAGGTTGAACAGAAATCTGGCTGAGTAAGGTTTGTTGCGGAGCTAGGGTCAGTGATTGAGGCTGAATCTGATAGTCACAAAGATCAGCGTCTTCCAGCCCTAAAATTTTGAACTCCAGGGTTCTGGGGGTATTTCCTTGATTACTGGCTTGAATACTATATAAACCTGGCTGTCGCTGTACCCGACTCACCAGGGTGCGAAAGCGAGTATCCAGCTGATAAACCGGATCAATGGTGATGTATAGAACATCTAGCAGCTTGAGTTGTGGATTATTCTCAGATTTAAGCTGTAGCGTAGCTAGCATGGTTGCTGCCAGGGCATTAGATGGTGGCGTAATGGTCAATAAAATAACGCCCTCCATACCTGGGTTCAAATCCAGATAGGGTTCTGTTATGGCCAAACCTGGCGCTTGGAATCCCTGGGGATAATTAATGGTTACCCAATCTTCAGCTAAATCAGTGCACTGTAGCCGAAACCGATCCACTCGGTCCGCTCTGTTATAAACATATATTTGAAACTGAAGCGGATTGCCTGGCAGTGTTTTAACTGGCTTATTGGTGGTGGTAACTGGCTCTACGGCAAACGTCGGAGCATTTACTCTGACGGTTGTATGGGTCGGTGGCAACACCTGCAAGACTTGTTCGTATCGCTGGGGCGGACTATCAGGATAATGGTTAGGAGCGTCTACGATCAATCGATAGCGATAGGCTCCCGATAAAGCTGACGCTGGCACATCAAACCCAAAGGTGACTTCTTCCCCTTGACCAGGATCCAACGCCAGACGGGTTTGTGTCGTAGAGCACCAGTTATGAATGGCCGTTGGTAATTCGTCTAGGTAGACATCAATAATGGCACTCTGGTTTCCCTTGTTGTTAATGGTCACCCCAATTTCTAAACGCTCGCCCGGTAGCACAGAGTCTTCTCCAGAAGAGGAGAGGATAATCCCAATGGGCTGAGATAGGGCAATCTCAGACGGTTCCATAGCTACCTCGGGTAGCGATCGCATGGGTAGGGAAAAATGAGTCATTGCGACGTATCCTTATGGGCAGATTTTATTGTTGGCCTGAGTGCGATGCAGCTTGACACGATGGTTATCACTGCCGCTGACCACTAGCAGGGTTTTATCTTGTTGCAAAATGTCAACACTGTTAACGGGTTTACTAAAGTGGGCTATTTTCTTCTGTTCCATCACCTGCCCTGCCGTATTCAGAAACCAGAGCATGACACGACCATCGTCACCACCGCTAGCCAGGTAACAGGCATTTTTACTCAGGGCTACGGTATTTATAGGTTTACCTTTATGGCCATCCATCCATTGGTCGCTTACTTTGCAAGCGGTAACACTATGGAGACATTTATCCAAATCCCATAGGGTAATGCGCCCCTGATTATCTGCAACCGCTAAGCGAGTTGAAGTAGCATCTGCTGTATCTACGCTAGAGATATAGTGATTGGGTTCCCCAGCAGGGTACTTCAGGAAGTGTTGCTGATCCGTTTCTAGATTCCATAAAACCAGGTGGTTAAAGCGTCCGCCAACAGCCAGCCAGTGGGACTGTTGATTATGTTGCTGGTTAGTGTAATCAATCGGTGCTATCGCTTGAATAGCAAAGTCAAAGTGTTGCTCCTGTTCTGGAACAGTGCCCTGACCCAGGTGAGATAAATCATCCATGGCCCAGCGCAGTACTAGCCCGCTACCGTGGGCACTAAAAAGACTTTGGGAATCATAGCTAAATTGCAGGTCAAAGACTCGATCATCCTTATGAAATACCAAAGTTTTAGGAGACTTCTGGGATAAAAAATCCCATAGTTGAATTTCTCCATTTTCTAAACCAGCTGCTAACAAATCATTATTGCGGGGACGATAACGAACGACACGCACAGACTTATTCGTATCTGTAAGCTTTGCTACATCTTGCAGACGCGGCGAGACTTGCCAACGATATAGAGTATGATCGTCTGCCCCACTAATCACGGCATTCGCCTGACCGTCGAACTGTACACTATTCACAGAGCCGCGATGACCACTGGGCCAATAGACAGCCATAATGGCCATAATACTCAGGCTAAGGAAACCTAGACACTGTAACCAGAAGGGAATTTTGGGGGTGGCTACCAGTTCAACGATCTGAGTCGATGGTCGTATTTCTGTTTGATGTAGCTGGGGGCGTAGCTGAAACTGTTGCCGTCGTTGCCAGCCCCACCAGGGGGATTTTGGCGAAAGGGTTAAACTCATCTGGGCCAGATCATCCACTTTGAGATCAACCTGGGCTGGGGTGAGCTGAAGTAAATGCGATGTCGTTGATGCAGGTATGGGTGGGCGGCGATGTAACATCGCCCAAATTTTCTGGTGCCAGGGAATATCAACTCGATTTAGGGTGATGGCAACAGATTGATGGACATTACTTTTGTTATTGAGGACCAGGGCATAGCGATGCGACGCAGCATTTACTCTCTCCTCCGATGGTGATTTTGAGCATTCAGGCTGCTCAAGTTCATAAACAAATTCAACCCAGCCCGTTGGCAACACTGTGAGGATACCTTTTTGTCTGACAATCGGTGCCTCGGCCTGGTTTACTTCAATGCTAAATGGATAGGGTTTTGCCTCACTAGTCGATGGTAGCTGGCAGATAAATACCCCATGGGCACTTCCCTGGGGGGCCACTTGTAAACGCCGCTCGTGACCGTCGGTAAGCCATGCTTTGGGCAAACCTTTGAGGGTAACCCGCGTATGTGCGGTGTTACGATTAGGATTAAACAGCTGTAAAGGGATCTCAATCAAATCTCCTGGAACAGCCTGAAATTCAGTTTTGGGGACGCTAAGGGAGGACGGTAATACACCAGATCCGGCAACAACAAGGTTGACTAGCTGGCGGTCTTCTTCCCCCAACTCCAGACAGGTCACATTGACATTGAGATTCATTTTGCCAGTGAAACCACCGGGGATCGGGGGAGTTTCTAGAATGCTCACCACAAAATTGACTTGATCCCCCGCCGGAATCTTTGCCGAGATGTCTGGAGTGAGCCGATACCAATCTGGTGTAGTCTGGCGAGCTAGCCCCGAAGCTGACAGTTCTAAGGCAAAGGTGGCAAACCGATCGCTAAGATTATTGACCATGACTTCAAATTGGTCATTACCCATGCCTAAATGGACTGTATGGGTAGAAAGCTGGGTCAGAATTTGTTTGGCCATGGTCAGGCAATAGGGTCAGGCAATCGGATTAGTTGAGAATTGGTCAAGGCATCAGGAAACTGAAGTTGGGCAATGCCCCCTTATGATGGCGGCGGCGCTAACCACTGATACATACACCGCCGCTGTGCTGCAAAATTCAACACGTTAACCCCCAATTCCTGAGCACTGCGAATCTCTTCGCGGGAGAGATTTAGGTCTGTGCTCAGGCTCCAAGCCTGAGGCAACGGCCCCACCAGCAGTAACAACCCACCCCAACCGTGGAGATCAATGGGCTGACCATGGATCGTGGGCCACTGACTAAAGCTAAAGGGGTGCGATCGCACTTCTCTGCCTACAGATTTAAGACTTAATCCTTCTGCGTTTAGAAAAGCCAGCAATGGCTCAGTTAGTTTTGCCACAGCTTCAGCAATGCAACCTTGAACGTTATGTAGTTCCTGCTCTGCCGAGGTGTATAGCGATGACGTTAAGCCTTGAGGCTTGGCGAAGAGAGCTTGATTGAGCTCAGCTTCAACCCGATAGAGTTCACCCAGTTGGTCGGCTGCAGCTCCAACCAAAATTACACCCCCTTGCTGAAGATACTGAGCAACCTGCCGCTGATCGGGGCGAGTCAGCTCACAAAAATCTTCATAGGCAAGATAGGTTAAATCACTCTCCAACACTTGCGCTGTCACCTGTCCCTGCAATGCTGGATATAGGCCTGGCAAGGCGGCAAATAGGTCTTCGAACTGAGCAATAATTGAGCTATGGTAAGACCAGGCTGCAACGCTAGCCATTCGCTGGGGGCGAGGCTGCACCCACTGACGGTGGCGTAAGTCAAGCTGGTTAAGCGCAGGAGAAAAGACATCCTCAGGAGGTGAGATCGCAACGTCCCCCACGCCTAATCGCACTCGACAAAGTTCTACCTCATCACTCTCTGCCGGGACATCTTTTTCAATAATCTGAAATGCTTCTTGAACAATCTCAGATTGAGAGGACCGTTCTGAATGTTTCAGCACAATGTAAATTGTCGTCTCAGCAATGGGCTGGGCTGAGAGATAACAGCTTTCTAAATTAGAAACCACTATGGGATTGCCTTGGGCATCGATGGCTAATCCCGGCTGAATAGTTAACCAGCGGGGCTGTCGATATTTACTCGGTGCGACTTCGGGAATGGGACCCACACTCACTCCTAAGCCGCTAACAATACCACCCCGATGGAGAGCTTCATAATGAATAGTTTGTCGTTGTTGGTGATAGCTGTGGGCAATTTGCCAATGGTTGGCGGTGATCAGCATGCCGTCGTTGACTTGGATGCGCTGGAGGGGGCTGGGATTCATTATGCCGTCGTTGACTTGGATACGCCGGAGGGGGGTGGGGTTCATGGGGGGGATTGGGTATTGGTTATTGGGGTTCGATGGCAAGGTCGTAGCTGCAGAAGGCGGGTTTTTCTTGTTCGATGATGGTGCGAATCAGGGTCTCATCGAGGGGATAATCCCTGGGAGGGCGTAGCTGCACGTTGAAGTGATAGGGAAGATTACCTCTGAGGATGGTGGATTCTCCTAAAATGGTTTGACCCAACACGTAGCCCTGGCTAAAGTTTTCGTGGATGCCAATGGACCGTTGGGATTCATCGGATACATGGTCGTCTAAGGGGAGACCACTGGCCAGATGGAGATAAAATCGCAAACCGCGTCGGGTGCCACGCCATCGATAAATCTCCATGGCATAGCGGATCAAGGCACGCTGTTGGGCTAAACTGAGTGGTCCTTGAAATGACCAGCCCACCCAGTGGGCCAGAAACGGTAGCATGGCCTGGGGGGCTGTGAGCGGGTCAAGGTAGGCCCATTGGTGATCGAGAATATCAACGGTGGGCTCAAAGGTGGTTTCAAAGATCTTTAGAAATCGACCGACAAAATCAACATTGCGATAGATGTCGGGGAGAAAATCGAGATACAGGCTTGGCGGCCTGACCAACACTTGGAAAGGGCTAATTTGTTCCTGGCTGTCACCTCGGGAGGTGATGGCGGTAACGGTTAGCTGGCCTGTATAATCTAGTTTCAGGGGCAGTTGCTCAGGGGCGAGGGGCTGTTCAAAGAAATCGGCTGCGATCGCAAAATACAGAACAACTTCCATCTGGTGATGGCCAGGTAAACTAGAGCCTTCTGTGCGCAGTTGCCACCAGCTAGAGGGCATATCTCCAGTGACCGAGAATTTAAGTTGGATCGACTCACTAGAGTGGTTTTTGATCCGCACCACTAATTCACTAAACTCCCCTGGCCGTAGACACAGTTTACTGATTAACGACTGCGGCATTACCGCTTGTCGAGAGAATACGGTAGCTGAGTCTATAACCGCTTCAGGCACCTGGAGAGGCAATAGCTCAAGACTCATCATTTGTCCCGTTTGTACCTGTGACATCGGCCTCTCCCTAATTAATCAGACTAATGGTGTGGCCCGAACGTAGCTGAGTATCTGCCCAGGAACAGACCAGGCCTAATGGTCCTGGTTTAACAACGTTATCAGGGGCTAACTGACGCACCCAGCCATTGTCTTGACGTCGTAATTCATAAAGCATGACGGCCCCGAGATAACGTACTCCAGTTATCCCCTGCAACAATGTGATAATGTCTGACGGATGCACCGCTGTACCAAAAGGCCAACCATGACCGTTACGGCCTCCAACAAGGGGATTTAAGAACCGATAGAGGGCGACTTGCAGATCATGGAGAATCACCTGCTGAGCTTCAGGGGCACCATAGGCTGCATCAATGGCAACTTCTGTTTTGACAGTCACGCCCACATACTCAGGGGACTGTAGCTTCACCTGGATACCTAAAGGACGGCGCTCATCTAGATACTGGGTAACCTGTTGGGTCAGCTGAGGCGTAAGGTCAAAGGACTCCGGAGAGATCCCCATGGCAGTATCAATGGTGGCGGTGTTGGCTTGGGGCACTAACATCACATTCACCACCCCCGGCTGGCTGTTAATCTGTTGAGGACAAATACTGCGGGCTACAGCCCCCTGACTGGCCTCAATGGCCAAGGTTTCAAAATCTTCTGGAGTGACGGCTCGGTCTCGGGTACGCAACAATCGCGGCACTCGTAGTACGGCATTATCTAATGATTCAGCATCGGCTCCATGGTAGGCGGCCCCATGGTTGATCACTGAGGCCACATAGGGGACAGCTGATTTAATCACCCGTAATGTATGGGGTTGCACGTTACCCCGCTGTCCACCCCCAGTGCGATAGGCACGCATGGTAATCATGGACCCTCTGGGGGGAACTGCGCCATACTGTCGTTCCAGCAGCTGTGGGGGGGTAGTGAGTACGGTGGTGCCGTGGGATTGTTGTTGCGATCGCACGTGTGTCGCCGTTTTTAGCTGACCAGGCTCTCGAATCAGGGGGCCAAACTGCACCATCCCCGTCAGCGAATCGAGGGTGTAATGCCAATCCTCTGGACCAGAGTCAGCAAAATCAGTCACCTCTTGCCAGTCTTGCTGAATACCGCTGGGCAGAATGATCGATAAAAATTCTGTTTCATCACGGGGAAGCACCGGCTGGCTCTGCAATTGAAAGCTTTGGCCTGGCTGCCCGTCACTTTCCCCTAGCAATTCATCCTGCACCAGCAGGCACTGGCTAGCATCAATGGTGCCACCAATGGAACGAGCTGAAACACTCAAGAGACGAGGAGAATTACTATAGGTGGGAACTCCCCTGTCAGGAGTTGTACAAACACAGCGTAGCCAACGGCCCCGATAGCTAGCAAAGTCGGTCACTGGAAATTGTTGAGGCAGGTGCAGCACCACCTCTCCCTGCTGAATATCGCTGGTGCTACCCGTATTGTAAAAACTAAACCCACAGGTCTCGTCATCGCTTTCTTGCATGAGAACTGGCACCCAGGTTTGACCATCCCAGGCTTGCCATTGGCGGGGTGGTGTCTCAGGACGAATACCAGTGGGCGTTGCCGTTTCACCCGTAAAGTGTAGGGCGATCACATTGCCTTCAAGGGACTGAGCTGGATCAAGCACTAGATAAAAGCTGTTACCAGGTTGAGGGGTGGGATTAAAAATAGTCTGTTCACAACCGGTCCAATCACCACTGGTATTACGACTCCAACGGGTAGAGAGCCGATCTTGTAAAACGTTAGGAATACGCTCAGCCATATCTGCTGTCAACAGATGATTAATCAAGGGAAGACCAATGATGAGTGGCCGATCAGTACTAAAAATAATGGCCTCTTCTGTTTCAGTACGCTCAGTTGCCACCTCTACTGCCACAGGAATTTGGTAGGGCTCTGGCAAACTTGCAGCCAGGTAAAACGTAATGGCGGTATGGGCAGGCGCAGGCGGCTGTAAACGAATACCTAACAACTCTAAAAAAGCTACATAGTTACGACGCGGCACCTGATTAAACCGCATCATCATTTGGTCAGTGAGCCAGCCAAATAGCTCCACCATGGTGATGCCGGGATCACTAGGATTATGATTAGTCCATTCCGGGCAGTAGCGGGGCACACGCAACAGACACTCTTCGACCAGCTCCTTAAACGTGCGGTCGTCTAAATTGGAATTAGGTAGTTTGGGCAGAAAGTCAAATTCCATAGGGCTCGCTATTCATCAGATGGGGTGAGATAAAAGGGGTATACCAAACTCCGTCGATGAGGTGTTTCTCGAATTCGATAATTAACTGTGATACTGAGACTGGCTGTATCAGGCATCGGTATGGCTGTAACTGCTTCAACCAAGACACGAGGTTCCCACTTTTGGATCGCTGTGCGAGCATAAATCTGGGCCAGCAGTAGAGTGTCATCATTGAGGGGAGCAAACACTAATTCATGGAGGCGAGAGCCAAAATCAGGGCGATAGACTCTCTCGCCTAAACGAGTGCTGAGAATGATGACAATTGATTCTTCAAGATTACGATAGTCATGACTAAATTGAAGTCCCCCCTGAAGCGTTAACCTCATGGGAAATCCCCAACCCTGTCCTAAAATCTCTTTAGTGCTTACCAATATGTTTATTGCTGTCAACTTTTTTTGTTATGTTAACCACCTAAACGTGAGAAAACTTCCGTGATTCTAACGATTCGCACTAGCCAGGTATTCAGAGTACAACAGTAAACACAAATGAATTTTAATTGATTCAATTCCTTTAGCGAGTATTTAAATTATGGCTAGAGAACAAGTAGCTAAGCTTTTTCGCGAAGCTCAAACAAACCCGTCCCTACGCAACTCCCTCAGTGCAGCACCTAGCCCAGAGATATTTGTAGCGATGGCTAACCAAAAGGGCTTTTCGTTTACGATGAAAGAATGGCGAGAGATGACTAATTTCTCGGTGGAAGAATTAGAGTGTGAACTCTCTGAGATTCCTGGAATTTAAAGCATCTGAGTCACACGAGTATTTTGTGGCGTAAGTTTGCCCACTATCAAATTCAAATGTGGATGGGTGGATGCGATCGCTGCCAAGTTTCTGCCATGGGTACTAGCATAGTTGCATAGCTGATCATTTTCTCTGCATTGCCTTAGAAAAGAGGGATTGAAACTCTCTTTTCTAAGGCTTTTCTAGTGTCAAGAAGAAGGCACGGCGGTGTACCCCTATATCCATCCCTTAATTTCTGTGTCGGTTAATGGGCGCTCTAACTTTAGATATTCGCGTTTAGCTGCCTGCAGTAGATGTTTCATCATCACAGGCTCATCAGCATCGGCTGCGATAAAGGCGGCACTCAGGGCAATATTCCGGATGTTACCGCCAGCAATGCTCAGTTTTGCTAAACGCTCATAGACTAAGTCTTTAGTGGGAGTATCCGCAGGAAATACACGACGCCAAATCTCAGCTCGCTGTTTAGCGTCGGGGAAAGGAAATTGAACAACAAACCGTAAACGACGGAGAAATGCCTGATCGATGGAGTTCTTCAGGTTGGTGGTTAAAATGGCCAACCCCCGATAAGACTCCATCCGCTGTAGAAGATAACTAACTTCCATGTTGGCATAGCGATCTTTAGAGTCACTGACATCGCTGCGTTTACCAAATAAAGCATCGGCTTCATCAAAGAGTAGAATCACCCCCCCGCCCTCAGCGGCATCAAAAATACGACGCAAATTTTTCTCAGTTTCACCGATATATTTACTCACCACTGTACTTAGATCAATCCGATAAAGATCAAGATTGAGATCCCGTGAGATCACTTCAGCTGCTGTCGTTTTACCCGTGCCGCTCGCACCAGAAAATAGAGCACTAATGCCTAATCCACGGCCACTTCTGCCACCAAAACCCCAGTCTTCGTAAACGCGAGAGCGCTGGGCCACGTGGGTAGAGAGTTCTTGAATTATCTGTTGTTCTTTTTCGGGTAATACCAGGCTATCCCAGGTGGCACGAGCATCAATACGCTGGGCTAATTCATCTAAGCGAGGTCGAGCCTGGGTACGGCAAAGGTTCCATAGGGGCTCAGGGGTATTAACTGTTTGCCCCTGTAGACAAACGGTATGAATGGCACTAGGGCTCAGATTAAACTGAGACACTAGCGAGTTGATAGAGGTCTGCCAAGTCGTTCCGCGATGGCCGAGGCCAGACTGCCAAAGTTGACGCTGTTCTGACGATGTGGGGTGGTCTACTTCGAGGGTGAAAAGGGGGCGCTGCCGCTGCCGACGGCGATCTCTACCAGTAATCATCAGGGGGAGATTGGTAGTGTCAATAAAGGTTGCGATCGCACTCCGTCTCTCCGCACTTTCAGTCTCTAAATCCTCACAGTTTAAAAGCACTGCCATGCGACTCAATCGATATTCACGCTCGCATAATGTTTGCAATGTTTTCAGCTGTTGCCAATCGGTAGGTAACGCTTCAGCAGACAACTCCTGTAGTTCCAGGTTCAGATGCTGACAGGCTTCAGAGGCTACAGTTCTCAAGCTAGAGCTATCACCGCCAATCAATTGAATAACTGACAGGAGACTCCCCGGCAACCTCTGAGTCCAGGTCTGTTCTATCTGGTCAATGAGACGTTGATGGGAAGGCACTAACAAACTGGGTGCATGCACGGCATGCATCAGTGTTTGCAAACGTTGGTCAAGATATTGCACCCCTGTCAGATAGTGCAAAATTCGCTCATCAATCCGTAGAGGGCTCGCAACTAACGCATTGCCGCCACCGATTTCAATCAGCTGGTACCTTCGGAGTGTGGCACTGGGGGTTAACGCTTCCCAGCAGACGTTCTCGAATAGGCTTAAGGCTAATCCAAAGGTAGGATAGGCGTTATTGCTAGCTGTTTGGCATAGTTTAGGCCAATGTCCATCTAGTTCCATGCCTGCGCATAGCAGGAGAATGTTTTGCTCAAAGTGAGTGAGCCCAAGACAACGGGTTAATAGTTCTAGGGCAAATAGTTGACCGTTGTAGTTGTTGTCTAATGCAGGTGGGGTGGGGTGGGCTAAAGGAGTTTGTGTTTCGTTTTTTTGTTCTAATCGCTGACGGATCTGAGCGAGTGAATAGCTGAGATATTGCTGATTGGCACTGTGCCAACTTTGGATAGATTTAGACGGTGACAATGCAACAGTCATGGTGTTTGGCTCAGTAAAATTATTAGCAATATCTCACCAATGGCAAGATAGACGAGTATTTAATGTGCTGTTAAGAAATAGTTTGAGATTAAGGCATAACCTTATTAATCGACCTAGCCGTATCCTTTACTAAATCTGAATATTGGCGATAAACGAGAGCCTACTTTCGGGGAAACCCCAATTTGCCTAACAGAGATAACTTAATTACTCCTAAAGGGGGAGTTAGGCCCCACTTTAGGCTACCGTGTATACATAAGTTGGAGAGTTGCTCACAGTTTCGAGCCCACTCTCCGAGAAGGGTAAAGTGAAGCTCAAACCCACGTTGGGTTCAAAACCCAACGCTAATTGAGGGCTGTCCACTAACGGGACAAGATTGGCTGGGCAGCTCTAGATATAGAGCTTCTAGGGATTCTTTAACCGCTTGAGCGGTTTTGAGCCAGTTAGCCTTGCGACTTTGAGTCCAAGGCGGGTTAATGCTTCCTTGCCAGGTGCAAGATCTCAGTATTATCAATTGTGATAACTGTGTTTCCTGAGTTGTCGGCATAGAGCAAAACCAGCTGTTTGGGGTGCCAGGGCATAAAATTTAAATCATGCAATTGCTCTTTAACAAATTCTAATCATTCGTTTGCAACAGGTCCTGCAAATACTGAATGGCTTCTGTCGGAGATAACAGAACAAATTCTCCATCGCGGAGTAATTCATACTGTCCCCCACGATAACCGTGGGCGGTAATGAGTTTTTTCTCAACTGCTTGGGTCGCTAAATTATGCAGCTGATTAACACTAATTGTTTCGAGTTCTAGGTTCATCTTATTTTTTAAGGCCTCAAAATCAGGTTCGGCTGGCTGGTCCGCATTGGGTTCGGAAACGTCACTCATGACAATTTATTTGACGACGACTCTGGGGCTATTAAACCAATTAAAGGTGCTGCTGTTAGGATCAGTATCAACACCTAATAGGCTATCAGCCCCATCAACCTGTAGACGAACAAGATAGTCGCCAGGTTTCACGCCGCTAATGGAAATTGTCAAACTGTCGGTATCTGCTGCGCGGGGAGATGCGGTAAAGAGGTAGGTGACTGGGGCATCTGTGGACCACTCATTAAGGGCAAGCACTACATGCTGTTGAGCACCGACAGGTAGATAGGTGGAGATTTGTAAAATCCCCGTCCGTGGATCGTCGTCAACGCCTTCTATATCAACAACTTTTATCGATGTTACGGTGGGACGCAGAACAAAAGGTAACGCATTGGAATTGATCAGTACAGATTGATTAACGATTTTTGAGGAATGTTGCGATTGTTGTTGACCTCCATAGTGAATCACCTGTGCAGACTGAATGCCTGCCCGTAAAGATAAGCGGGGGGCGTCTGTAAGCGACACGTTGATTTCATTGTCGGTGATTGAGTTTGGGACAATCTCAGCATCACCAACTTTGATTTGAGTATTGGGTCCTTGCAACAGCTTCCCTAAAATTCGCAGGGGAGTTTTTTCATCAATGGGGGACAGAGGGCCTGATTGGGCAATTACTTTCTCAATTACTGGCTGATGGGGAAATGGAACCATCCCACCAAAGTAACGCTCTCGCACTGGCAGGGCTTTCTGGGTCGATATTTCACCATCAATGACAACAGCCATGACTTTATAAACCAGAGACAATGAATAGGGTGCCTGAAAAAATGTTGACCAAATTTTAGACAGCTCATCCATATCCATGGGCACTGGATTGATGTTGATTTGTTGCGTCTGGGTGGTTAAATCTGAATTGGCTAAGAACGCCGAGTCTACAATTGCAGTGTCAATCATATCGGCGGTGAGCACAGTTTTATCGCTCAGAGTGCGCACTACACTCCCCAACAACCGCTGGGGTTCTAATTCTGTATCATTACCATAGGCGCTCAACATATAGTAAAGATCCAGAGAGGAGTGGCGTCGAATGGGGCCTTTTTTAGAGCGAAATGTGGCAGTATCACCATTGCGCAGAGCATTATTGTGGGCGACCTGATATAGAAACAAGTTGATGCCTGACTCAGGGGTGCTGCTGCCAATGCTGTTGGGCTTTAGGGTGGTAACTCGAGCTCCGTCTACATCACGCTGAATCGCGCCCTGAAGCAACCGCTGTAGTGTAGCGGTGACAGTTGCGATCGCAAGATGATTACTCATTCAGCCATGTATGAAAACGTCTGCTATAGAAGTGCCCAGTTAACGATTGAATTCAACATTGTTTGATAAATACTAGCGTCTACTGCCATTGGGCAATCTGGATAAACCATTATTCCATCCGTAATTTTGGATAGTTCAAACGTAGTAATGGGAACTAAATATACGTAATTTGATTTTTATTGATATTGCATGGGGATTCTGGGGAAAACAGTATTCTAGGAGTCAATCCACTCACATTGTTGTTGCCGATTTATACTTTGACCACATCCAGAACATTCGTTTTTGTAGAAGAAGCAATCGATTTTAGCTTGGATATGGTTAAGAGACGATTTAGCCTGTTATCACTGCCCTTTGCGGATAACAGATTAAAACTTAATTAGCAACACTTATATTTTTATCTTCCTGTTAGACGAGGAGAACGTCCTCTCTCTACGGAAAAACACAGATACTACAGCTCAAACTGGATGGAGAATAACTAGTATGGCCTTAGACTACTTTGCGCCAGGGGTCTACGTCGAAGAGGTAGACCGAGGTAGTCGCCCCATTGAGGGCGTCAGCATGAGTGTTGCCGGATTTATCGGCTTTACCGAAGACGTACGAGGAGACGCTGAACTGTTTGAGCCCATGATGGTTACCAACTGGGCTCAATACTTAGAATTTTTTAGCAAGCCAGGCTCCGATGGGTTCACTGATTTTGGCGCTTACCTTCCCTTTGCTGTACAGGGTTGGTTTTTGAATGGTGGCGGTCGCTGTTGGGTGGTAAGTGTTGGCACTAAGCTACCGGGCACGCCTAAACCTGCTGCATCTGAGAATGCAACCAAACTGATCACCTCCAGTGGTAAACCTTCTCTTTCCTTCTATCTAAAAGCCTCTGAATCTGAGGAAGAAGGCACCTTGGCGCTTCCATCCAGTGCGGGTCGATTAACTGTCAGTGTTCTAGATGGAGGACCTAAGCCTTTACCTGACGATGCCGATGAGGATGCGGAACCCCCCATTAATAATGGTGAGTACTTCACAGTCATCGTCAGACAAGGGGATGAAATCTTAGAGCAGTACGATCACCTGAGCATGAATCCAGAGGTGGCCTCCGATGTTGCTGACTATGCTGTCACGATGCTAGAGCCCTCTGAGTATATTGTGGTTGAGAACATCTCACAATCTGGCCAGGCTCTCTCTCGCCGACCGGCTAATGGCTCCTATGAGATCGCACCTCCCCCCTATGTTGGCAAGCCAGAGCGCTTTAATCGCGATCTTCAAGGCAACCGCGACGATCGTACTGGCATTCAAGGTCTGTATGAGATTGATGAAGTCTCTATGGTGGCTTGTCCAGACCTATTGTTAGCCTACGAGAAAGGTCTGATTGATCTCGATCAGGTGCACGGTGTCATGGAAATGATGCTTAGCATGTGTGAGAATTCATTCCCCGGCCCCGCTTATCGCATGGCCATTATCGATCCACCGCCGGTAAAACCAGGCAAAAGCATGGATCCCGTAGAACCCAGTCGTCAGCGTCCGGCAGATGCGGCTAAGTGGTTGACCACATTCAATCGTCGCTCTATGTTTGGGGCCACCTACTATCCCTGGATCAAGGTGGCTGACCCCCGCAACGGCGGTCGTCCTAAACTGGTTCCCCCATCTGGTCACATGATGGGTATCTGGTGTCGTACTGACGAGTCTCGCGGTGTGTTTAAGGCACCTGCCAACGAAACACCCCGGGGTGTTATTGGCCTGGCTTACGAGACAAATATGCGTGAGCAAGAACTGCTGAATCCTTTGGGTGTAAACTGCATTCGTAACTTCTCCAGCTACAACCGTGGCTTAAAAGTTTGGGGTGCTCGTACCCTGGTTGAACCTGACAATGTTCAGTGGCGTTACATCAGCGTCCGGCGACTGTTGAGCTACATCGAAAAGTCCATTGAAATTGGCACCCAGTGGGTTGTCTTTGAACCTAACGATCCTGATCTTTGGGCTCGTGTGAGTCGCACGGTCAGTAACTTCCTAGAACGGCTATGGCGCGAGGGAGCCTTGTTTGGTACATCTCCAGCAGAAGCCTTCTATGTGAAGTGTGATGGTGAGCTGAATACCCACGACACCATTATGTTGGGCCGCTTATATGTTGAAGTGGGTGTCTGCCCTGTACGCCCGGCAGAATTTGTCATCTTCCGTATCAGCCAGTGGGCACCTAATCAATAAGGGATATCAATCAAGGATGTAGAGGCATTCCATGGAGTGCCTCTACGTCATCCCCCTCCGAAAGAGAGAGGGGTTTTGGTCAACGTTTTCAGAATTTTAAGGAGATAACCCCATGGCTGATCTCAATAAGCCAATAGCCCCAAGTAGTTTTTATCTGGAACTTGCCGGAGTTTGTGAAGGGGAAAAGTCTGTTTTCAAGAGTGTCAATATTCCTGACTATTCTCCTAAGGTCCAGGGTGGACAGCAGGCTGTTGGCACCACCAAGGGTGGTAAAACCTTGTGGCAAGTAAACTCAGCGGGTTTTGAAGGACTGTTTACCTTTGACTGTGTCTGCATTGCCAGCGGCGATGGTGACAGTACCAGCAAAAAGCTCTACGAGTGGTTTGAGAACTGTTTACCTTCTTCCAATGGCGGCAAGAGTAAATGGGGCGACAACAAAAAAGAAGGTAGCATTACTGCCTACGATACCGATGGCAATGAGGTAGCTAAATGGCAATTTGTTGAGGCATGGCCTTCTAAATATAAGTGTGCCGATCTCGATGTAACGGCGGACGCTTACATCGAAGAGACCTATACCATTACCTGCGAAAAGTTTAACCGCACCATGTAGTTTGACCTTTAGGTCAGTCAAGAGAACAGTCAAGAGAACATAGTCATGGTCCAATATTTAACCAATTCAAAATTCTATTTCGAGATTGATGGCGTAACAGCTTTGTCAATCAAAAACTGTACTGGGCCTGAGATTGAGTTAGAAGTGGCTGGTGGAGATTCAGCCATTGGTGTGACTAAAGATGCCAAAACTCAAACCCAGGCAACGATTGGCGGTGTGAAGTACAACAGTACCGTTACCCTGACCTATGTAGCGGGTAACGAATCTGATCAGAAGAAGTTATCAGATTGGTATAACGATTGCCACCCAGACACCTATTCGGGGGGTGGTTCCAAGGCGATGGATAGTCGCAAAACGGGTTCGCTAGTGGTCTATGACCCGAATGGGAAAGAGGCCATGCGCTATAACTTTATCGATCTATTTCCAGGCAGTAAGAAACAGATTGGCAGCCTTGCCGTTGATAGTGGTGGCAACTTAGCGGAAGACACACTGGAGTTGTACTTTACTCAAGTTACTCGAAACAAATAGTGTAACTAATGACATTTCCAGAGATTTTAACTAAAGCTCGTTTTTATCTGGAACTTAGGCTGGACGGTAGTGTTGATTCAACCGATGGTTACTTCATGGAATGTAGTGGTTTTGCGCGATCGCAAGATGTCATCGAAATCTGTGAAGTAACCCCCCAGGTTTGGGGGAAACAGGGAAACAGCCGTGGGCACATTGTTCGATCTAAAATTCCAGGAAACAGCTCCTATACCAACATCACAATCAAACGAGGTTTGACCATTTCCACAGCCTTTTGGGAGTGGATGGATACCATTGGCGAGGGTAATTGGATTGACCAGCGTCGCAACGGTGCTCTTTGCATCTATGATCAAGCGGGGGATGAACAATTTCGTTTTGAATTCACTGGAGCTTGGCCCGTCAGCTATAAAATCTCTGATTTAGATGTTAAAGGAGCTGACTACAACATTGAAGAAGTAGAAATTGTTGTCGAATCGCTCAAACGCGTTTGTAACTGAGAAAGAGAATTATGACAGCCATTCAACTCAGCAACAATTTAGGGTTAGCACCACCCAAAACTAAGCCCTCTATTCAACCCATTGATCCGTTGCCGCCCAAAACCATCGCCTCAGATTTTCAACCAGAAGCACCCAGTCATGGCTCCTCTGGTATACAAACTGAGTTTATGTTCAGGCTGCCAACGGGCTATCTGGATGCGGCTGGTCAGGTGCATCAACACGGCACCATGCGATTGGCCCGCACCATTGATGAGATTGAACCCATGTCTGATCCAAGGGTTCAGATGAATCCAGCCTATGCCACGGTGATTATTTTGGCACGGGTTATTCTATCGTTGGGCACCTTACCTGAGGTCAGTCCCACCGTCATTGAGGGCTTATTTGCCGGAGACTTAAATTATCTACAGAACTTTTATAGAAACATCAATCGCCTAACGGGGTAAATACGTTATGACTAATTTAGATTCTATGGCTGGGGCTGAACGCACAACTGTTTTGCCGCCCAGTAGCGATATTTCTAACCCAGCAGCGTTTGTGGCACCCGCCATTGTGCAGAGTGATCATACGCTGGAAGTAAAACGAATGATGGCTCAGGTAGCTGAGAAGCTAGCCCATAATCCCCTAGCGATGCAACAATTTTGCGATCGCATCCACCAACTCCTGTGTGACGACATGAAATTACAACAGGAACGGTCTTGCAGGAGATAAAATGGCCACTACATCAAGCAGCAGCTCTGAGAATTCTACCGCAGCTAACTATGTCACCAGTAATCGATTTTATGTGGAGATCGAAAGCAAAATCACAGCCTGTTTTACAGAATGTGGTGGACTTGGCGTGCAAGTTAAAAAGGAAACCGTCGCGGAAGGAGGCCTAAATGACCAGCAGCGAATTTTGTTGGGTACACCTGAATTTTCGGATGTCACGCTAAAGCGCGGTATGAGTGGCGATCAAGTCTTTTGGGACTGGCTTAATACATTGTTTCAACCGCGCACGTCAGGCACTGCCCTCCAACAGTATCGCCGCAACATCAATATCTTAATTTTCAATCAAGCGGGACAAACCCAACAATGTTGGACTTTGATTGGTGCTGTTCCTGTGGGGTGGCAGGCACCTTCTCTACAGGCAGATGGCAGTGCCGTTGCCATCGAGGAACTTACGCTAGCGTATGAAGGTTTAAATGTCACCTTTGGCAGCGGTGGCGGTGGGGCCACAATGCTAACAAAACGCTCTGATACTGGCTACTTTGAGAGTAAGTAATCGATGGCAAGACAGCTGGGGCATACGTCTCCCTTAGGCGCATTTCGTAACCTGGGTAGTGGGGTACAGCGACATTCGTTGGGGACGTCATCGTTAGCGATCTTAGATCTTAAAACGTTTTATCCCCATGGGTTTCCTGTCAATACCTCTGACGGAACAGATCATGCATCGCAATCCAGCATCGCAGATAATACAGTTGCGCGTAGTGTAGACACGCCAGCACCTTCAGCTCACCATGCGAAATCGCGCGTTAAGGGAGAAAATACACCTAGTTCCGTCGAGCAGACTGCCTCTTTTCGTAGCCGTTTGCAGCGTTACTTTTCGCCAGAGGTAGAAGGTCGTTCTGATGCGATCGCACCTACCTCCCCTCATCTCTCCCCTCATCTCTCCCCTCATCAGTCTACTGCCCAAGCATCTCCAACCCATGCATCTACATCAAATTTTCAGGCTGCTCATAAAATAACAGATGGTGACCCTTCTGATACCCATGAGGTCTCCGCGACAATTGAGGCTCAGACCATACAACGGCTAACGGATGAGAATACTCGCAACACTACATCCAATCATCCCCAAGTATCCCCTACCAATAGTCCTCAATCTGTTCCGGAACCACATCTACCAACATCCGCTCAACAGTCTCCCATTGGCCTAGGCTCAACCGATATTAACCAATCCGTTCAGAGTCTCCGTGAATCGTCTCCAATTCAACAATCGACTAACCAGGATAATCCAAAGATTGGGCCATCTACCGACGTAAAAACTCAAGCTGGGTTAGGGTTGAAACCCCAAGAATCTTTAGATCTGTCTCTAACTGCTGAGTCAGGCTCAACTCTAGGTTCAAATACAGTTGATTCATCCACTACTATCCCTAAGGCATCAAAAGAAACTGCCCCCAGCAGTTTACAGAGGGCTGCAGATACGGTCAACAATAATAAGCAAAATGCGGTTGCCCAGCCGCCACCTATGGGACTGGGCTCAACTGATATTCACCAATCCATTCAGAGTCTGCGAGAATTATCTTCTCCGATTCAACGAGCTACTCAGCATCACCCAACTATTGGACAGTCTGCGGACGTAGCCACTCAATCAAGCTTAGAGTATACAAAACCCACAACTTCAAATCCGTCTCCCAATATTGAGATAGGGCCAACTTTAGGAACACGTGCAACTGACTCGCCTGTTCAACGATTTGATGAGTCGCAGCAGCCACCTGGCCATTTATCCTCCTCTGGTGAAACGAGTATTGCCCATGATGACATTCAACTAGCGTCCAATCAGCAACCGACAGCCCCCAATGGATTATCGGCCCTTCTTGAAACTCAGGAGATTGCCTTAGACCAGGCTAAAGCATCGTCTCATTCGAATTCAGATAGCCCAGATATAATTCAAAGAAAGGTTGATCTGTTATCTAAACAAACAATCAATGCTGGTGATAACAGTTCACAAGCAGAGCTAACTCAGGTAGAAACTCTAGATCTGAAATCAGATAATTCTAATCAATCATTCGACTGCACAGCGACACCTGAGACATTATCTTCCACAATAGATCCTATTCAACGGGCTATAGCTGGATCTGATATCGGTGATCAGGGTATCCAATCACCCGCGCAGAGACCAACTCCAGTCAGTCAGGATTTTGCTATATCAGAGCCATCAGCGACCGATCAGATAGCTGCTCATTCTGAAATTCAAAGGTCACCTAATTTTAGTGATATAGATAACTCTTCAAACCATCAACTATCTGGATCGCAAGAGTCTCTCAGTCATGCGTCAGCGGCTGACTCAATTGATGCACTGAGCACTGAGAAATCTGTTACTGATGCACCCAAACTGATTCAACGTGTAGCCGAACCATCTCAGACAATAGAAGGCTCCCATGACTCCAGCCCAGTAGATACAGGTCAGCCGTCTGCAAGTAATCTGTCAGAAACATTATTCAATTATCCCCATCCAACCCCGTCCATACCTAAGGATATTTCTAGGAAAAAAGCTAACCATTATTCAGACCCCGTTCGGCTGAGCGGTTCGGCTAAGCTCACCGTCGAAGCCTCACATCGAAGCCAATCCCCCAATTCTGAGGGCTTTGAGTCTTATCCCTCTGAGAATCTGGGAGACCCTATTATGCCTAGTCGGGATAATAGCATTGCTTCCATAAAAGGGGAGAATTCCAGCCAGTATAGCCTTTTCGAGAAAATATCTAACCAGGTTGACCCCATTCAACGAGTCGCTGGAACACCTCAGTCCTCAGGCTCGGACTCAGTTGTGAGTGAAATTAGTCAGACAGACAGCCCCCAATTATCGGCTAATCGTCGTTCTGAAACTGAGACTCTTCAGAATTCAGGTAATGATCAATCCGGTGATAATTTGGAGGCACCAGTTCAACGATCAGCGGATTTAATTCAGTCAACTAGGGAGTCTAACAAATCAGCGCAAGTAGACACAGACCGGTCTATTGACTTTGACCAAACGGACGCAACTCAGCTATCGGCTAATAATCTTGCCGAAACGGACGCAACTCAGCTATCGGCTAATAATCTTGCTGAAACTGAGACTCTTCAGAATTCAGGTAATGATCAATCCGGTGATAATTTGGAAGCAACAGTTCAACGATCAGCGGATTTAATTCAGTCAACTAGGGAGTCTAACAAATCAGCGCAAGTAGATACAACTCAGCCTATTGAATTTGGCCAAACGGACGCAACTCAGCTATCGGCTAATAACCTTGCCGACACTGAGACTAGTCAGAATTTGGGCCATAGCCAATCTGTTGCTAACTCAGAAGAATCAGTTCAACGGAGAGTTGATTTATCAGGGTCACCCAAGGTCTCTAATGATTCAGGACCAGTAGAAACAACGCAGGTGGTTGGGGATGCGATCGCACACAAATCAAATAATCACTCTAATACGTTACCGACAGCGAATATTCATAGCACTCTCCAGCGAGCAACAGACATAGCAGAGAGTCCACAGACTATCGAACCAGATAAATCTCCTTCAGTTCAACAGTTACATTCTGAATTAACCACAACTGATATTACCTATAGTCAAGCCGATACACTAATCTCCCGCGCTTCCAACCAACCAACTGTTTCTCAACAACCCCCTATCAACAATCCTTCCGAGGCTTCATTGCCTGATGTCTCAATCTCGAGTCAATCCCTTTCCCACCAAACTGAATCAATTCAACGGGTAACCGAATCCAAGTCGCCATCCAACTCAGTTTCTGACAAATTGGGTTCAGCTAATGCGGCTCAACCGTTGCCCAATAACCCTCAGACAAATGAGTTTTCAAGCGACATTCAATCTATCTCTAATTCAGTCAAGTCAAGTCAGCGGGCAGCTGAATCGATTGAATTAACTCCATTAGTGTCTCACGAATCACATCAGATAAACCCAACTCAACTATCTGATACTAAAGGTGCCAGTGCTTCCTTCACTCCAGAAGTACCACTTAAGGACTCATCTATTCAGTGCTTTTCAGAGGCATCTAATACTGAATCCCAATCTTTTGACTCAAATGAAATCCTTCCCCAAAGAGATTTTTCGACTGAGAACAAGATTCAATCAAAAGATGAGTCGCAGCCGTCTATCTCGATGCAGCAAGCTGTCAACCCTAGTAAGATTACATCAGCGCCATCAACTGATTCCAACCAACAGGAAAATCTTCAGCCCTCTGCTGCTCCAGATGGGATTCAAGCCGCAAACCAGTTGGCATTCGCCGCCAATCCACTAACCTCTTCCCCTGAAATCCAGACTGCATTAGACCAGACTGAAATATCACCCCAGGCGAATTTGTCTCCAACGGCCTCAGCCCCAATCCAACGACAGCCCAGCGATTTGTCTGGCGTGCCAGACAATATTGAGGATTCACCATCTATATATTCACAGATAGAACTGTCCCTATCTAATCAGCAGGATCCGACACTATCTAATCAGCAAGATCCCACATTTAACAGGCCAGCATTAGATCTTGGGACTCCAGCAATACCACCTGAGTCAATGGGGTCTGTTCAGCGTTCTACGATAGAGCCTATACAAAGTAAGAACGTTGCTGATCAGATATCTCCTCAAGACCGAACTGCAGTCAGTCAAGCATCAGTCACACCAGATCTTCCAACAATAGCTCAAAATACCTCCCATAGTCAGGTTCAAAGGTCTCCAAGTTCAAGCGATGTAGGCAATAATTCTATAGCTGTTCAATTGCCATTATCTCAACTGTCTTCTCAGCAGTCAGCAGAGACTGAATTCAATCATAAGAGTGATACTCAAGATACGTCTACCTCAGCTGAACCTGTTCAACATACTACTGTTGAGCCAACATTAGCAACCTCAATTGAGGCCGATAGAGTGTCTCCTGACAATTTTCCAGACATTCAGGTTAACGAATCAAGCAATGTTCAACACGTTGCCACCTCAGCAGGATCAATTCAATGTGCGGATGAACCACGTCAAACAATCACATCAGCCCCGATCCCAACAGACATCGCTCACCCTCATCATGCGCCTGAGGTCAAGACTACTATTCAGAAATCGAGTACTGGTCAATCCGTTGCTGGCCTAACATCTGGCCCAACATCTGATCCAACATCTGGCCCAACAGAGATGGTTCAACGTGCCACTAATTTAAACCAGGCCACCGCATCAGGTTCTCATCAGTCAAACCAAACAGATGTAGCCATTCCTGACAGCTTGAAAGCGGCCCAGGATATTCCAGAATCGAGTGATGAGCGCCCCATTTCTAGTTCACCAACCTCAATCCAACGTACTATTTCCCCTCAATTAACTTCATCCGTTTCTCCTGAGCTAACCCAATCTTCTGATGATTGCTCGAAAGAAACTCAAGTCAACGTATTGAAAGACCTTCAAGCTGCTACATCTAGTTTGGAAGTGCCGGTCCAACGTGTATATGAGTCAGTTCACTTAGCATCACCAGGCTCAATTGAAACGGACATATCTTGTCCTCAGAAAGCAGAGCAGATCATTCAAGAAGTAAGTGATGTACACTCCATTTCTGACTCAATCAATCCGATTCAATGCACTAACGAAGTCACACAAACTACCACATCCATTTCTCCTGATGAGCTAACCCAATCTTCCAACAAATTATCAGGCGAAGCTCAGACTCAGAATTTAAAGGATGTTCAATCCATTTCTCACTCAGCAACGTCTGTTCAGCGTGCAACCGATTCAAGTCAGCCCACCGCATTAGATGTCTATAAACCTAGCCAAGAAAATATAGCACCCCCTGATCGCTCATCAATAGATCAGATTATCCAAGAACAAAACCATGAGCAAGCCATTTCTGGGCCAACAGAATCAATCCAACGAGTCCCTAACTCAACACAGCCGAGTGAATCAATTCCCTATGGTCTGTCTCAATCTTTTGATGACTCATCAGAAGAGAATCAAGTTAGCAAATTAAATAACGTTCAACCTATTGCTACGTCAGCCATTTCGATTCAACACGTAACTGAGGCAAGTCAAACAACATCAACCTTAAACTCAACGGATACAGATCATCCCGATAGGTTAACGGAAAGCCAGACGATTCAGAAATCAAGTCATGGACAATCTGATGTCACCTCAACAGGCTCAGTTCAACGTACTACTGATCTAACACAGCCTACTGCGTCAGATCCCGATGTCTTAAACCAAACGGATGCAGCATCTCTTAAGGGCTGGTCAGAAACTCAGATTAATGAACTACATGATGCTGCGCTAGGCTCTGACGCAACGCCATCGGTTCAACGCGTGCCTAAGCCAGGTCAGCTAACTGACAGTTCTCCATCTCGGACGAGGTCGGTTAATAATGTAACCAATATCCAAGAACCAACGACGCGGCATTCTGATAGCGCAAACAGTCCAACGCCTGATTCACCTATACAGCGTCAAGTTGCCAATTTCAACCGGTCTGAAGTAAGCAAATCAGCCACATTACCATTGAACCAGACACCGTTAGAAAACAGTCAGCGGTCCAATCATCCTAACGGAAGCAACTTGTCTGCAATAAGTGGCCAGCCACCTGTTCTACAGCCATCGCAAGAGAATAGGAAGCATGGCCTAGCTAACAACACACTATCTGAATCCAAACAGACTCCCATAGAACCAACTACAGTCCAACGGGACGTGATTAGTGATTCTGTGGCTGAGCAGATTACTCAGTTTGGGACATCAAACAATTCTTCGATGCAGTTAGGTGATACTCAAATTCAGTCGCCTGAGTCTGGTAGAGGAGAATTTGCAAGCTTGAAATCCACTGGACAACGTTCGTCGAATATCGCCTTCGATTCCCCAAAGTTACAACGTTCTTCAGAGACAAAAGACAAGTCAGCGACATCTATATCCACGAGTATCACTTCAACTCATAAAGATGTCTTAACCCCTTCTAGACAGAAACAATCGCTAGCGGTACTCAGATCGCTAAGCGTGTTGGAACCATTGCCATCGTTACACGGTAAAACATCTCAAACATCCCTGAAAGGTAACTCTACTGCCTCAGAGTTACCCTCATCAAGCTCCACAATTCAACGCCAGACAATCAACGACATTCCTGGTGAGTGGTCTACTCTAGAATCATTAGTTGCAGACCTGACCAACAGTCACCCACAGAACTCCCCTGCCTTTGATCAACCTACAAATACAGATTCAGAATCTACAACGCAACCATCAAAGACCAACTCTGACACAATTCAGCGCCAGGTCTCTAACGTTAACAATGGTTCTAGTCAACAGCAACATGCTATTACCAATATCCCTGGCAATGGGTCTAATTTAGAAAATTTAGTGACACCTGTACAGCGTAAATTGTCAGGTCATCAGTCTACGAAAAAAGCATCTTCTCAACAGTCTAGCCCCACTGCTAGAAAATCAACATCAAAACCTAGCCAAATAACGTCAGCAAGCCCCACTGTCAAACTTGCCAAGCCAGCTACAGTTACTGTTCAACACCAAGTAGCAAGCCCAGTATCTTCGACCAAGCCCACAGTTATTCAAGCTAGTCCAGACAATTCCTCTACGGTTACTGTATCAGCCGATGCACAAACCGATGATAGCCACAACTACAGCAAGTATTTAGAGATGCTAGTTCAAGAAGTTTATAGCCTATTGCGACAACGACTTTCTTTAGAACAGGAGCGTAGAGGACCTAAATACCCTAGATAAACCTCAATCAAATTTGAAAAGTTATCCGTCCGAACATTAGATCGAACCATACATTAGATCGAACCATGAGCCAATTTGTCAAAGCCAAACTCATTGCCCAAGGAGGTGGTAGCAATATCGAGTTTATGTTTAATCCAACTGAATTGAGTTTTAGTCGTAAGATGAATCTCAATTCGTCTGGTGGTGCCCGCACGGATGATGGTGTTCCTAAAATTAGCTTTGGCTCACCGGACCCCTATAGCATCACCCTTGGTGGTTTGATGTTTGACACCTATGAGACAGGCGAAAATGTACTCGACAAACACATCGAAAATTTTCGACAGGCGGTTGAATTCTTAGACAGTAAAGAACGTCCTCCTATGTATATCTTTACTTGGGGAAAACAAGAATATTTACGTTGTTTTGTTCAGTCACTTTCCTATAAGCTAACTATGTTTTTGCCTGATGGCACTCCAGTAAGGGCAACAGTGGATATAACTCTGCAAGAAATTGGTGAGACCAGTGGCTCAGGTAATACAGGCACGCCTAGCCGAGGCAGCAGTAGCCGCTAGATAAAAACGAGGGCATGAAAGTAAGTAGGAGATGGCCTTGTGCCTGGCCATTTGTTATAGAAAGGCAGATGGCAAGGGAGCAGGGGCGTAATAGAAGCTTGACGTGAAAATACGTAAAAGCAATTGTTTTTTATTTTCAGAAACTGGTAATTACCTCCATGTTCTGTTGACATTACCTCTTTAAAATCAAGTTCTCTTTGTAAGAAGCTTCTTTATGGCTGCCACCAAGTTTGTCGCCACACCTACACTGAAGATCGATGGCAAAGCCGCCTCCAGTGATTTAATGGAGGATCTTTTACAAATCGTGGTGGAGGAAAGTTTACATCTGCCAGGAATGTTTACCCTGGTAATTCAGAATGATTACTACGCTGGTGAAGAAAATTATCAAGTCTGGAAACACGAGAAACTATTTGAGATTGGCAAATCGATAGAAATCGGGTTTACATCCAGTACCACCGAGTCAGACGAATTTGACGAAGAGAACAAAGGCACGGTGATCAAAGGAGAAATCACAGCGATTGAAACCCATTTCACCAGTGAAGCCCAAGCTCCTATCATTATTCGTGGTTACGATGCTTCCCATCGCTTACATCGAGGACGTCATAACCGTTCATTTCAAAATAAAACGGATTCTGATATTGTTAAATCCGTTGCCTCAGAAGTTGGTATTTCTACAGGGACAGTGGACTCCACCGGAGGACCCTATGGGTACGGAGATATCGGTGGTTCTAGTGGTTATGTGTTTCAGCAGAACCAGACCAATATGGAGTTTTTGCGGGAACGAGCTGTTCGCCATGGGTTTGAACTATTTGTTCAAGATGGCAAGCTCAACTTTCGTAAACCGACAAAAGACAGCACTCTGTCCCTAGAATGGCTACAGGATATCCACAGTTTTCGTGTGCGCGTAAGCAGTGCTGAACAGGTCAAAAGTGTGGAAGTGCGGGGTTGGGATTATAGCCGAAAAGAGGTAATTTCTGAAACCATTAGTAAAGCAAAACAGGTTTTAACTGATACCGATAGTGGTGACGGTAGTAAAACTGTTAGCAGCTTTGATGGTAAACCCAAAACACCGACGTTAATCATGGTTGATCAGCCGATCTCCCAAGCTAAAGAGGCTCAAACCATGGCTCAGGCGCTCTATGACGAAGTGGGTGGAGAGTTTGTCCAGGCTGATGCTCGCAGTGAGGGCGATCCGTCAATCCGACCAGGGCGAGTGGTTAAACTCACGGGTATGGGTAACTATAGCGGCAGTTACTATATTACCGAGACCCGGCATGTGCTCCACGAGCGCATTTACATGACTGAGTTTTCGGTACGAGGACTGCGTGGTGGCGACTTGTTACAAACGTTGGAAACTAAAAATACGCTATTGCCAGGGCAGACCCTAATGGTGGGGGTTGTTGCCGATAACAAAGATCCTAAAGGGTGGGGAAGAGTCAGGGTAAAACTGCCCACTCTAACCGAAGACCACATGAGTAACTGGGCACGGGTGGTGTCTATGGGAGCAGGACCCAGCCGAGGTGTTGACTGGCTACCTGAGATTAACGACGAAGTGCTAGTTGCCTTTGAACATGGGGATATACATCGACCCTACATTTTAGGGGGAGTGTGGAACGGTAAAGATGCACCACCGGAGAAAACAGAGGAAACCATTGCCAATGGTAAGGTTCGTTTGAGAACTTTGAAAACTCGCCTAGGGCATACTTTGCAATTTGTGGAAGAAGATAAGGGTGATAGTAAAAAAGGTGTGTATTTAACCACAGTGGATAAGCATCAGCTTCACTTCAATGACACTGATAAATATATTGACCTCAAAACGAAAGACGGGCATGAGCTCAAGTTTGACGATAAGAATAAAAAGATAGAGCTTAAGACTAAGAATGGTCATCAAATTTCGATGGATGATAATGGCAAGAAGGTAGATATTATCTCCACCGGTAGCCTTAATGCGAAATCAGGCACGAGTGGTAACAGTGAGAAGATTAATATTAATGGCGGTGAAATCACGCTAACCGGAGCGACGAAGATTACGCTTAAGGTTGGTGGTAGTAAGATTGTTGTGAGTTCTACGGGGGTGGATATTTCGGGAACTCAGGTGAATATAAAGGCAAATGCAACGGCGAAAATGGAGGGCTCGATGGTGGATGTGAAGGGGAAGGCGACCGTAAATGTTCAGTGTTCGGGGATGACGAAGGTGGCAGGGAGTTTGTTGAAGTTGAATTAACTGGAGGTAAATTATGGGAATGCAAGTTGTTGCTGGAGCCATGCTCAAATGCCCTTTTGGGGTGGCACCCAGTGTCTTAAATGTCTTACCCAAAGGACCACCTGTCATGGCTTCTGGCCCTCTAGCCGCCACCATCATGGACTATGCGCCTATTGTGAATATTCCTCCCTTTGGCATGTGTACTTCCCTGGCTAATCCCACTGTGGCGAGCGCTACTGCCGCTGCCCTGGGCGTACTGACGCCCATGCCCTGTTTACCTGTTATTCCAGCTCCCTGGGTTCCAGGTTCTCCTACGGTAAATATCAATAACTTTCCAGCCCTTAACAACAGTTCTAAGTGCATGTGTACTTGGGGGGGAGTGATAACAATTATGAATCCCGGACAGTTTACGGTTCAGGTTCCATAGCCAATTTTTCTGCTAAAACCCATAGTCAACTGGGCATCCTCAAGGAGTAACAAACTCCCAGGAAAGCTATGGGTACATAATGGCAGATAATCTTCCCAAAAATTCCCAGCGGCAAGTCAAGCTTCCAGGCATTTTGGGTGGGTTAGGTCCGTTGGCCCATATTGAGTTCGAACAACGCCTGCTACACCATAGTGCGCGACGGGGAACACAGTGTGATCAGGAGCATCCTAACTGGTTGTTGTTGAGTGCTGCGTCTACGCCAGATCGGACTCAAAGTTTGACAGGGACTGGACCAGACTGTGTTCCCTATCTGGTGCGCAGTGCTTGTTTATTAGAAGCGATGGGTGCCGGTTTTTTAGTGGTAACCTGCAATACTGCCCATGGGTTTTATCATACGGTGCAGGCACAGTTGGATATTCCCTGGCTACATATGATGGAGGCAACAGCGGCTTATATTGCTCAGTGTTTTCCTAATGTACGGCAGGTGGGCGTGTTGGCAACAGATGGAACGTTGCGATCGCAACTCTACACCACTAGCCTTGCTCAATATGGGATCTCCCCCATTTTGCCCCCTTTAGGTTCTCCTATTCAGCATCGTATTATGGAAGCAATTTACTCACCGGACTGGGGAATCAAAGCCACGGGTGCCTGGGTTTCAGACATTGCTCTCATCGAGCTGATCGTTGCTTCTCGCTGGCTAGCGGCTCAAGGGGCAGAACTGTTAATTGCCGGATGTACAGAAATATCCATCGGTCTTGCCCAACTCAGCCAGCTACCCATTAACTGGATTGATCCCCTGGATATCATGGCCAATCTCACCCTCGATCTTGCCTACGGAATAATTTCAGAGTCATCCACTGTGTCAGTCAAGAGTTTCCCATGATTAATATATCGTCACTGCGACTACCTCGATGGGGATCGCATCTCCTTATTGTCACCCTGTTGATTGGTCTGGCTCAACTAGCTGCCCAGCCTGCCCTGGCCAATACCCTAAACACTCTACGATTAGGGAGTGAAGGGACCGCTGTTGAACAGCTACAGACCCGATTGCATACCTTAGGATACTTTGAGGCAGAGATTGACGGGAGCTATAACAAATCTACTCAGCTTGCCGTTAAAGCATTTCAAAGAGACCGTAATCTACAGCCAGATGGCATCGCTGGCACTGAAACTCAGCGCCAGCTTGCAGGTACAGAAGAAGCTATCCATGCTCCCCGGACAGAGATGCCTCCTGATATTCAGCGCATTCTTGATCGCGGAAAATTAGTCGTCGCGTTACTTAGCACCGATAACACTCCCTTTTTTACAGAAGGCAACACACCAAAGGGGTTGGACATTACTATTGCCCAGGGATTAGCTGATGCCCTAGATGTTGATTTAGAGTTTAACCGCTCAGCGAATACCTTTAATGATGTTGTCGATCAGGTATATCAACTGAAGGCTGATATTGCTATTTCTAAGCTCAGTCGCACCCTCAGTCGGGCCAAACGGGTGCGATTCTCCCGCCCCTATGTCACCATGCGTCAGGGATTGTTAGTTAATCGGGTGCAGCTGGCTAAACAAACCGAAGGAAATCAGGTCATTGAAGCCATTCGTAACTTCAGCGGCAACGTGGGTGTTATTCAAGGTTCATCTTACGCTAGTTTTATTAAACAAAAGTTTCCTAAATCCACGATTCAAGAATATCCCACATGGGAGGACATTGTAGAAGCTGTCATTAATGGCGATATTCAGGCAGCCTATCGAGATGAACTTGAAGTCAAAAAGATTATTCATAAAAATCCAGACGCAGCCCTCAGGTTACAAACCATTGCCTTAAATGACACCCAAGACCAAATTGCCATGGCCTTACCTTGGGATAGTCAACATTTACAAGACTTTGTTAATCAGTATTTAGATACCTATAGTCTTGACTACACAGCTGACACCGTTCTAGAAGACTATGCCGATCATCTAGAGACCGATGAAAAAGAGTAGGGATCAACAGCTATGCGCCTCTACAAGTTCAACATCTATACGGGCTTATTATGACGATTAATCCTGCGACTAAACAACAGTTTTGGTCAAATACTCTCTCACTCAAATGGTTACGCAGTCCCTGGGCAATTCTCATTAGTGTTGCACTAGCAATCTATGTCGGTACTACACATCAAGAATTTGCCATCTTGCTAGCACCCCTCGGTAATTTTTACTTGGGGTTACTGAAGATGTGTGTTTTACCTATTCTTTTAGCCGCTATTACCACTAGCATTGGCCGACTGATGCAGAGCAGCAATGCAGCTCAATATATCAAACGTATTTTGGTAATCTTTCCTTTAGGTCTCTTGTCTGCCAGTGGCTTAACCGTTATTCTGGCGGCTATGATGGGACCTGGGCGTAATCTATCTACCAAAACACTGGAATCTCTAGGAGTCCTGGTTAATAATTCTGGCATTGATTTAGAAATGGCGTTGACAGGGCCAATTCCTGAAGAATCCTCCAGAGGGATGGCCTCATTTCTGATTAGCTTGGTGCCCGAAAATATTTTTAATGCCCTGAGCCAGGGTGAAACATTAAAGGTATTGATTTTCTCCATTATTGTCGGTATTTCATTGGGGCTGATTCGCGATCGCGTTACTGAGCCCTGTTTCGATATCTTAGAAGCCATTTATAAAACATTTAATCAGCTAATTGACTGGCTGACCATGATTTTACCCCTTGGCCTCTTTAGTCTTTTAGCCTATCAGCTCTCTCAACAGGGGCTAGATGTGATGTTATCAATGATTAATTTTGTCATAGCTACCCTAGTCACGTTTTTAGTCATCTATGTTTTGAGTACGATAGTGGTCTGGCAACAATCCAAGATGCCCATCATTAAAGTGTTGTCAGCTTTACGTGAGCCGACCATCCTGGCCTTAGCGACGTCCAGCAGCTTAGCGTGTTTACCATCAGCTATTGCCCAGTTAACCGAAGCCTTAAATTTTAGTCGTCAAACTGTAAACCTGGTTACGCCTTTGTCAATTACACTTTGTCGATTTGGCTCAGTCATTTACTTTGCCTTGGGCTCAGTTTTTGTGATGCAGCTATATGACAAGCCAATAGGTCCAGTTAGCATCATGGTTGTAATTGTCGGATCTATTTTTGCCGGTATGGCAACAGCGGGGGTTACTGGCATTCTCACATTAACGATGCTGGGGATTGTGCTAGAGCCGTTACAGTTGCCGTTGGAGGCTGTCTTAGTTTTATTCGTAGCGATTGATCCCATTATGGACCCATTCCGTACTTTGGGTATTGTTCACACCGGCATTGCAACAACTGCTGTAATTGCTGATAAATCTAGCGGCAAAACTATTATCCCTGGTCTCAACTAGCGATTTCTATAGGCTTGTCGCACCTGCTGAGCATGTCTCAACAATGTCTCCAGCCGCTGACGATCGTCACCAGCGTTACCATGCTGATCAATCTCTGTTTTCAACAACTTAACCTGCTCAGATAGAGATTGTTGGCGGCTCATCACCACAGTAGCCATATCATTAAATAGTTTAGCAAGCTTACTAAACTCATCAGGTCGTGAAATAACATGGGCTAACGTCCGCGGATTAAACCGATTACGCTTAATCTCATCTGCCGCTTGATTTAGCTTATTAATGGGACGAATAATATGCAAGGCTGCGGTTAACGCTAACAAAGAAGCAATCACTGTAATACCAATACCAATAAGTAGGGTATGTTGAGCTGTCTCTCGAATTTTGGCCATATAGTCATCTTGAGGAATGGTGACTCCAATAATCCAATCAACTCCTAAGTCTTTTAGATGATAAATATGGGCGTGCTGCGTTTGCCCGTCTAAATCAAATCTAAAGGAGTACTGCTTTTTCATCTGATTCAGATCATCGATATTCTCTAACAGATGATTGACAGTTTCTCGTACCAATTCATTTTGGCTATTGGTTGCCGCTAGACGTAGTTTTTTGTCTCCTTGCACGATAAATGGCTTCTCATTGGCAGAAATTGCAATCAAATCTCCAGATGGCTCGATGATAAATGCTTTGCCATTAGGGCTAACAAATAAGTTTTTAAGGAAGTCACTGAGCTCAAAGAGGTAAACATCTATGCCAAATACCCCCTGTAGCTGGCCATTTTGATCAAAAATGGGTGTGGCACGAGTCAGGGTAAGATCCGCCCTAGAATTGGCAATATAGACCTGACTCCAGACAGGTTCTTTGTTGAAAGCGGCTTCTTTATACCAAGTTCTAACCCGAGGATCGTAGTCGAATACTGTCAGTTGGGTTGTTGGATTAGCCTTAGTATCCACTTCATAGGCAATGCGTTGAAAATTTGTGGTTTTATCGACAAAATCCATACGAGTTGAATCATCTTGACGTTCGCTGTAAACAAACTCACCCAACTCATTGCCATAGAAAAGATTATTAGTCAGTTCATCGGACTGGGTGAACGTCCAGAGAGTTTGCCCCAACTGACGAGTATCTTGAATATTGAGATTGCCACTAGCCACCTCGGTCTCAATTACAGAAGCAATCAGCGATGGTTTGGTCAAGTAGCTGTCAACCTGTTTTTCAATATTGGCAGCAACTTCTGTACTAATTTTTCCCACTAGCTCATCTACAGCTTTCTGACCGTTACGAAAAGCCAACCCGCTCGTCAAAAGAATGCCAGACACTAAGGGGGTGACCACACACAGGGGCAAACTCCAGCGAATAGAAACAAGCTGTTTAGTCGCATTAACTCCGGTAGTTATCCCGGTGGCTAGAGAACTTTTGAATTTAGCTGTCATAGGAGTGATTGCTAGGGTTAGAGGCTTTGAATCAAGCCAAGAATCTCCTACTAACATGCCCGTAGTCGCTACAGCATCAACATAATTTGCTGATTCCACCGGACTCCTATCTTATTCACCTGAAACTGGATGACTATTTTTCACTTCTCAAAGGAGAGAGAATAGCAAAAACGATCTGCTCGCGAGATTGTTTCCCCATGTAAGATGGGGGACTGATCATGGGTGTAAGCCGTATAGCGATACACAATCAGTGGTTGACCTAAGGGCACGTCTAAATAACCACTGATTTCATAGTCAGCATGAGTGCATTCAATGACTGCATCAACCTGCGCAATGACGATTCCATGAGCTTCAAGGGTTGGAAATGTCATTTGCCGCTTCAGCTGAGCACCAAACTGCTGCCCCAGTTCCAATACAAGATAGCTGACATCCACTGCACCAACGACGCCATCCATATGCAGCAGTTTTTTTTGCAGATAAACTGTTGACTTATCAGGCAACTGTAAGCATGTTTGCACAGCGTTAGAAGGACGAATTTTTCTAAAAGTAAGATTTTCAAATGTGAACTGAATCCCTTTACGTGCTAGATCTCGTTCTAGAAAAACCAAGGGGCTAGATAATGCATAGGCGACCTTTTGCCTGGGAGTGACAAAAACACCCCGCCCCTGTTGCGCTTGTGCCAACCCCTGACTAACTAGGTTGGCCACGGCTTGTCTAACCGTAATCCGACTGACATTAAAAGCCTCCATCAGCTGATGTTCGCTGGGCAATTTTTCACCAGGTAAGTAATCACCTGCCTCAATTTGCTGGCGAAGCTTCTCCGAGATACTGATGTGTAAAGGAACAGATGTTGACGACATATGGAAGAGTGCCTATGTCAGGATTTGATGAAATATCACCTAGCCTTGTTATAGCAGCTATGGTGTGCTACTTTTTACTTGTTATAACAAGTGTTTCAAGAGTTCAAGATGTCAGAACCGTTGAGCACTTGTCCCATCAACGTTGGAAAGATGTTAACTGACTCGACTCAAGCCCCTAACGTATCGGTGTCGAAACCTCATAAAATCTTGGATGTTTGTGAGCTTAAGACATTGAATACACGCACTAATCTGGACGGTGTAGCTAGGTTAGCCTTACATGTAGTTGTGCTTGGTGTCAGTGGCTACCTGTGGGGAAGTGCGTCCAGTTGGCTAAAGTTTCCCGCCCTGTTGCTCTATGGGATCGGCCTTGCCATGATGTTTTGTCCAACCCATGAATGTGTTCATCGAACAGCATTTGCTAATTCTAGGACCAATGATGTTGTGGGATGGTTAGCGGGTCTATTATCGTTCTATAACAGCACGTTCTATCGTTATTACCATAAGTGGCACCATCGCTATACACAAATTGCCGGAAAAGATCCAGAACTGGATGATCCTAAACCTGAAAATCTAGGCCAGTATCTATGGCGGCTAAGTGGTGCTTCTTGGTGGTATGATAAAATTAAAGGCCATCTAAAGATTTCTTTTAGGCAACTGGAAGATTATTACTTTTTGCCACAAAGTTCCTACGGAGACGTGATCTCGTCAACTCGGCTACAGTTAGGAACGTATATTGCGATCGCACTACTTTCCACAGCCCTAGGGCATCCCTGGTTTATTGTCACCTACTGGTTGTTGCCACTGGCGTTAGGACAGCCATTCCTCAGATTTGTACTCATTGCAGAGCATACAGGGTGTACGAATGATGATAATCCTCTCACAAATACACGCACAACATTAACGATATGGCCGCTCCGACTCTTGATGTGGAATATGCCCTATCACGCTGAACACCACCTTTATCCGTCGATTCCATTTCATGCGTTGCCCAAGGCTCACCAAAAACTGAAAGATTCTTTCTCTCGAGTCGATTCAGGATATTTCCAGGTGAATCGATCAATTATTAGCGCTTTGCAATAAGAGAGAACATTAATCCTTTCTCTCCTCAAAAGAGGTAATTTCCCTTTGGATAATCCCCCCTGTCACCTGTCTAGGAAGAGATTAACGTCTTGATTTGAGCATTGAGCATTGAGCATTGAGCACTGCATTTACTTCATTCGTAAACAGAATCATGACGTCTCCTAACAGCTTTGTTTTGAAAGAGTTTCCACTACAGTGTGGTGTAGTGTTGCCTGAAGCAGAGATTATCTATCAAACCTATGGAGAGTTAAATTCAGAGCGCAGTAATGGGGTACTATATCCCACATCTTACGGAGCACAGCACAGTGATGTTGACTGGTTGGTGCGTCCAGAAAGTATTTTGGATCCCACTGACTGGTTTGTAATTATGCCAAATATGTTTGGTAACGGCCTTTCCACATCGCCTAGCACCTGTCAGGATGCCAAGCGACCAGGGTTTTGCTTCACCCACTATGACAATGTGCGAGCCCAAGCTGCATTGTTGGACAGCTTAGGCATTGATCAGTTAGCCCTGGTATACGGCTGGTCCATGGGAGCCCAGCAGGGATATCATTGGGGTGCACTTTATCCAGAGCGGGTGAAGCGGATTGCAGCATTGTGTGGCACCGCTAAAACTACTGATCATAATCGGATTTTTCTCTACAGTTTGAGGGCTGCTTTACAGGGTGATCCCACCTGGAATGGTGAGCGATTTGAAGGGATACCGGAAAAAGGGTTTCACACGTTTACTCAGATTTATGCCAGCTGGGCTGCGTCGCCAGCTTATTATCGAGCAAAGCCTTATCTGGCATGGGGCTATGGGTCGTTAGAAGACTATCTGCTGCGGAGTTGGGAAGCGGGTTATCGACGGCGCGATCCGCATAATTTACTGGCAATGATTGAGACGTGGCTACACTGCAATGTGGGAGATAATCCCATCTATGGGGGTGACTATGTTAAAGCAATGGGGTCAATTACGGCCAAGACCTTGGTGATGCCTGCTACAACAGATCTGTACTTTACACCGGAAGATTGTGAGGCAGAGGCCAAACTAATCTCCGGAAGTAACTACGTTCCAATTCGTTCCATTTGGGGCCATCGAGCTGGCAATCCTTACCAGAATCCTGAAGACGAGATCTTTATTAAGCAAACGGTTGAGATGTTGCTAGCCAGTTAAAGAGACGTTCCATGGAACGTCTTACATCATTACCCCATCACTCATCTACCCATCGACAGCCCCAACCTGGGGCTTTATTTTGTGCAGTCCCCTTATTATCCCCTCAGCCAGTTCAATCCAAACGGCAGAGATTTTTCTGCTGCACCATCAGGGGTTTCTGAAGAGAATTCTGCCGGATTTTGATCATACCGATTACGTATTGGAATAGCTGGTCCTTGAGCATCACCGACTAGCGCCGCTGTCTTTTCTAGGGCCATCCGCAACCGCTTTCCTGCATAAATCGACATGTCGCGGGGGACATTGACCCGGTCTCGCAGATAGCGCAGACCATTATCGCTCCCCTGGGGTGGTTCACACGCTTCCCCCGTCATCAAGTTGGTGAGAGCACAGCGCAGGGCTTCATCAAACATCTGATCGTCTGTGGGGTTGACGCGAATAATATTGCCACGATGTTTTAATACCCGATGCAGTGCTTCCACACGAGAGTTTTCGGGTTCAGGGTAGCCCACATCCGGTAGACCCAACCAAGGTCCCTGGTCTACCCGTTGTTGATTAGCCCTGGCCTCGGGTTCGCCATTTTCCCAGCAGCCTCCCATTTGGGGTGGGAGGTCATGGACATGGGTATGAAAATCACTCTGGGTACCGCGATAGGTGGGGCGAGTTTCCATAGCGTCAAACCAGGCAGCCAAACCAGGATTCTCTTCGCGCATGGAGTAGCCTTTGTAGTAAAACAGGCTGGCATTCATGCGCTCCACGTAGGGGGTAAATACCAGGTCGACAACACTGAATTTTTCTAAAAAGTACGGGCCAGGAGTAGCCGCTAGCGCTTCTTCCACCTTAGCTACCACAGCCACAAATTGCTCGCGGTTAAACTGCTCCTGACGGGCAGAGCGAACGGGTTGGCACAGCCAGCTACACCAGGCACGGAACAGCAGGCGCTCTAACCGTCGCAGGGGAATTGCCTGGGGAGCCAACATGCTTACGGTCAGTGGTCCAAATGCCTGCTCCAGAGCGATTAGAATATCATCGCTTTCTGTAAGTCGCTTTCCATCTAACTCTACCCCAGGCAGCGTACCTGAAGGCACCTTCTGTTTATACCAGGCTTCAGCCTGGCATAGTTTAGCAGAAAAGTTTTCATCAAACTGGATAGCAGGCAGCATCCCAGATGGGACAAGGGCTTTATACCATGTTTCTTTGGTGCCATAACAGAACATGGTTACTTTTTTAATGGCATAAGGAATTTGCTTTTCCTCTAGCCATAGCCACACCTTCTGGCAGTAAGGGCACCATGCGTGGTTGTCCCTGAACAGCGTTAGCAGCGGCTCTTTTTGACCGAATAATCTCAGCGTTGCTTGAGGATTTGTTGGGCCATTGATGCGATCACGTTGAATTGTGTCTAGCGCTTCTAGCTCGGTCCAAGACAGTGGTTGAGTAGTCATGCTTGCGTATTGAATGCTGACTACTCCAAGCTAACGCTAAACGCACCACCCTAGGAGGTCACTTCAAGGCGTTTGCAAGCTTTACCACACTTTTGGTGGTCCCCTTACTTGTCTGATGTCGCCATTGATTAAACCAATTTAGTGTTGCTTGCAACCCAGTAAATAATGAATATTCTGCCGTGTATCCCGTACGAAGCAGGGCCTTGTTACAGCCTACCCAGTGAGATGGATCGCCTCCTCTTTTATTGCCTTTAAAGGTAACACGCTCGATGCTTTGATGGGCCATCGTGACAATTAGATAGGCTAGATCACGAATTGCCGTACCGTTACCAGAGCATACATTAAATATGGGTGCGCCAATTCTTGTCTGGCTAGTCAACGTTGCGAGTGCGCGTGTGGCATCCTCAACGTGAATGAAATCTCGCACTTCCCGACCACTGCCAAATAACGAAATGGGTTCATCGGAAAGCAACGTCCTATGCAGAATGTCAAACACCACTTGTTTTTTCTGTCTTGGTCCATAAATAGAAAAAAGACGTGCGATCGCAGCTTCAAACCCATAAAGGTCTGAATAGACGCGGATGTACTCTTCTGCGGCTAATTTACTGACACCATAGGGGGAAATAGGTCTAACAGGTGTCTCCTCCGTAATTCGATGGGTGGGGGGCTCACCATATACAGCCGCTGAAGACGCAAAGATAAAACGACCTCTGAATTCACAGTTGCGCAGCGCATCGAGTAAATGGACGGTGGCAACTAAGTTTTGTGAAAAGTCTTGAGTGGGCCATATGATAGAACCTGAGGCGTTGGCCATGCCCGCTAGATGAAAAATTGTATCAAACCGTTGATCGACTAAAAACTCACCAAGCTGTGGAGTGAGTAGATCAAGTTGGACAAATTGATGCGGCAGTTTTAGCCAACGCCCATACGCTGAGTTGCTCGCCGCAGGTGGATCAATGTCAATGCCCGTTACATGGGCACCAGCAATGGTTAGCTGATCGCACAGTGCCAGGCCTAAAAAGCCACTCACGCCTGTAATAAGAACACGCTGACCACGTAAAAAGGTATGGATCATGGAGCCATATATTTAAAGTACATGTTGAAACACGGGCGTTTGTTCTAGAAATGTGAAAAAGCTTTTTTCCAATGCCTCAACACAAGACAGGTCATCATAGAGGCGATGCTTATTCTGCGCCATTTGTTCTGTTACGACCTGACGCCAGTGCTTGTTGCGCCCGAGACAGATGGCAATTTCCCCATAGTGCTCAACGCTGGTTGCCACCGTTGAGATCACGCCCATTTGTTGTAAAATTGCGCTGCTGACGCGCCCACGGACAAACTCTCCTGGCATCGTTACAACCGGTAAATCATGGGTGATTGCTTCCAGCGTTGTGGTTGTCCCAGCGACGTCAATGCTGTCTAGAAAAATGTCTCCAAGCGCATTGAGACGATGGTAATTAGCATCTGACAATGTCGGTTGCATCACCACAAACTGATCCATATCTAGCTCAGCGTCAGAAAAAGCTGGTCGCAAGCGATTTTCAAAAATACGTGTCAATGCCTCCGAGGACTTATGCTTGAGGAAAACAAATTGGCAATCGCCAACGGCCTTTGCAATCTGAGGGTAGAGGCGATCATATTGCGGCAGGTATTTAAACAGGGATTGCAAACATAGATAAACAACAGATGATGATCGCAGTCCATATGCTTGTCGCTGTAGATCCGCTCCGGTAACCTGGGACGGCGTGTAGTGAATGGACAGATTGGGCAATCGAATCAATTTTTCTGTGTGATGGTGTTGTGCATTCCTGGGTTCTAGCAAGTCGCCACTCAAGTAATAGTCCATTGTTGGTAGACCGCTGGTGACATAGGTGCCCCAAGTAGTGCATTGAATGGGAGCGAGGCGCAGCGCTGATAGCTGAATGCTGATCTTATCCATACTGACTTCTGGATAAAGCAAGACGTGGGGATGATCGGTGCTGATAATCTGGCCCCAGGCTTCGATGGATCGTGTCCCATCTGTGTAGGAATGCAGTAGCGATCTCGCCAGGTCTGTTGCGTGATCTTTTTTTGTCCCTAACGAATAGCCAAATAGTTGAAACCGTTCATGATTTAGATGCTGCAACCACCCCTTTAAAATCACTTTCCATACAGAATGGTTGTGAAAATGACCGAAAACAATGCCGATCCGTAGTGGCTCTGTTGTGTTATGAACAGGTGTCTTGGGAAATGGTAATGGGCGTTGATAATACCATTGTGGATAGCGTGCTGCCATAATATGACAGACCACATCTCCATAGAGTCTCTGCAACTCAGTATCGTCATACCCTTGATAGATCAAGTAAAACGGACTCACGGTACCGACAACCGTCGCCAGTTCGGCAACAGCCTGTGTTGGAGCCTTCTGCAAACGTTGGTGCAGCTCAAGCAGCTGACTATGATATCGATGTCGGCTGGACAATACCTCTTTTTGTGTTCGATAAATAATCGGGATCTGTAGCATGCAGGCAAAATAGCGGGCGGCTAGAGAATCCGGTTCAAGTGCGATCGCCTGATCACAGCATTGCAAAGCTTGTTCAGATTGGCCAAGATGATGATACGCTTTCGCCAGACCCAAATAGCTCTCAACGTTCTCTGGCTCAAGCGTTAACGCTTTTTCGTACCAGCCAATGGCCAACACACTTAGTCTTGGCTCGGGCGGGTGATTCAGATACAACGTGGCCATTTGATGGCAGTCAGTTACCGTGTCCTGGTTTGTGCCCATCATGCGACCACCTTCGTACAAACATTTGCACAGGCCAACGTGATGGCTAACGCTTCCGTACCCCGCTCAAACCCTGTTGCCTGATCTACAGCTTCCGTAAGACGTTTCAAATCGAGATATTGAGCGACAGCATGGAAACGTGGGTCTGCCTGGAGCTGTTCGAGCAATTCTGGCAAGGCCGCGACCATCACCTGGCCAATCACATCAAAGGCCGCTTGCTCTACTTTAGAACGATTCCACCGGATCTCTTGGGGAAGTATACCCCCCACGGCGCGGCGCATTAAAGAACGCGTCCAGCCATTTTGCACAAACTGCTCCGGCGGCACCCCCAAACAAAACTCTAAGATCCGCCGATCTAGCAGTGGATAACGATAAGAGACACCTTGCCTGGCCCCATTGATGGCCCAGGATTCAAGGCGCTTAGTAATGTGACCGTTGTCTAGCCAGCGCCACTGCATTTGTTGCACACCAGGACGCTCACGCAAAGCCACGCCCCGTAATCTTCGCACCGCCTGCCCATGGGCATCGGCAAACTGAGGATTGATCCAGCTCTCTGGATAGCGGCTGTGTCGCCCCGCAAGCAGCACTGCAATGGGCTCTGGGATCAGAGGGATCAACACTTTTTCGTAAAACAGACGGGCATATCGCGCCGTTTGTCGTACTTGTGAGATATTATCGCTTGTCTTTGTGAAGGCACACAATTCATGGTGCAGCTGTTGCCACCGGCCTTGCAAGAACTGTGAAGAGAGACACCCCCAACCATGTCCTGTCACCGTTTCATCACCGCCCCATCCTGAAAGCATCACGTGCACGTGATCCTGGCTAGCCTGCTGCAAGACAAGTTCTTCTCGCAGCATCATTTCGTAGGGCACACGGGTAAAATCACGCCGATACGTGCGCACAACATCCTCTACACTGAGGTCGATATAGTTACAAGCAATGGCATACTGACGGCAGAGTGCTTCGATAAGATCATGTTCATTTCCCGCTGGTTTGTTTGTTCGAATTGGCTGGGGTGACCAGGAATAGGCCTTCAGCGTCTTGTCTTGGTGCTGTAGCAGCTGCGATGCAATGGCGACAATAGTGGACGAATCTAGCCCACCGCTTAGGTGCGCACCAATGGGCAGATTCGTTTGAATACGGCATTCAACAGCCTGGAACAACAAGTCTCGTAACTGCTCGGCATAGGCCTCATTGGATGGCAAGCGAACGTCGCGAATATTGCCTAAAGACCAATAACGACACAGCCGGCTCGTCTCTTTTGTCACCAACAGGTGATGGGCAGGGGGGAGCTTGAAAATATTGGCCTGAAATGTCTGATGCTTCTCAGCAAAATATGTATCTTCTTGGAGATGCGCAGCTAGCAGCGGCTCGTTCAACTTTTGAGGCACGGAGGAACAGGCCAGCATAGCTTCGATATCTGAGGCAAAGACAAAGCAGCTGGGAGCGTCATAATAAAAAAATGGCTTCAGCCCCATATGATCCCGACCGCAAAACAATTTTTTGCGTTGCTGATCCCAGATAACAAAAGCAAACGCCCCAACTAACTGCCCAACGCAGGCTTTCTGCCACTTCGCGTACCCTAATAGAATTAAGTGGCTATCAGTGAGTGTGCGACGTTCACTCACGGGAATCTTCAATATCTCGTATAATTCTTCCCGATTATCGATCCGTGCATCGGCTATGATAAACAGTCCTAAAGCCTGTGGATGGGTAATCGGCAAACGCTCAGGATTTGATGTAGAGTCTAGGTCACAAAGAGAATAACCGAATCCGATCTCCTCTCCGATCTCCTCAGTGCAGTGGGCGCGAGTGCCCGTTGGCCCCCACAGCTTTATGATGGCTCGCATGGCCCCCAATGTTTCAGGGGTGACAGGTTGGCCGTTTTTGTGGAAAATCCCAAAAATGCCGCGCATAGTCTACTTACCGTGTCTACTTTCCGTAAAATGCAACAACCTGATACTGAGCAGCGATCGCCCCGCCCGTAATCGTTTGCTCCCCAACACGTAGCCAAGCGTGCGCCGCCAGCTGGGCACCTTCGTTGCTGAGTCCTAGATAGAGCGTACTGGAAATCCCACGCATCCGCAGCATGAGCTTTCCTGAGATAGCTTGTGCCAAACAGTTACTGCGCCAAGGCGTGTAAGGGCTTACCATAGTGATAGCTGTGGCAATCTGTTGGGCAATCAGCTGGTGAGACCCCGTGCAAACTTTAGGCGTTTCACAATTCAGATGGCCAAGACAAGATCCGAGAAGACGCAACGGTAAAACAAGTACCGCACAGCGAGACAACGCCAGCAGTGCAGTTGCTTCCAACAACATGAACTGTGTTGCCATCGGCAGGTTAATGTAGCGCCCTACTCTATAGCGCCATCCTGGTAGAGCCCTATCTATATTGCTGTGCACTATGATTCAACAACATGGGCTACTTTTTCATCGATCATCCGCTGTAGAAAAGCTTGTGTATCAGCGAGACAAGTATCCGCTGATACCGCATAACGTTCCTGCAAGGCAGCACAAATTTCAGCAATTGTTACAGGGTGCTGTATTAAATGCCAGATCTCGCTCCCCACAGAGTCGAGCGCGAAGTAATTATCTGTCTCCAGACTCATCATCATCACTTCGTTGCCTAAGTTAGCTGCGATGAGGTCTTCTTTTTGCACAATTTTAGTTGTCAGCTCAAGCATTTACGTCTCCCAGGGGCATGTGTGAAGTGCATCTCGATTATGCAAATAAAGCCCTCATCTTCAACCCATCTCTCTCAGAATCTATCGATACTGTTTTGACTCAGTAGATATCATGAAGGTCTACAAGCACCAGCTTCTACATTAGGGATGAAAGGACCGCTGTTGGTATCCTTAACGCTAATTTTCTTTAGCTCGGGAGCTGTCCATTGTTTTTTATGGGTAGATGCTTCGTTTTTCATCCTGCTCAATCCTCGTTAATGATTTTAATGTTGCAAAAGGGTGTTTAGCATCCCTTTCGAGATGCTACTAATTCATATTTCCCAAATTCACAAAGAAAACTTAGTCTAAACCAGGTCTAACGGTAAAATTTAAATTGATTGTCCGCAGACTCAGAAACCCTTTAAAGAGAATGTACTTTCTGCAATAGTGTGATCTGATTTATCAGTGAAAAACCATTCCTAGGTCGTGTTAGCTGGCATATCTGGCCAGCACGAATCAGTTCAGCCGTCTGCCTAAAGAGTCGTTTTTGTACGCCCAACGCTTGGGTGTACTCCCCTCGAAAGACATTCTTAACAATGGCAGCTGTCATCTCTGGCATTGATAGTGGTGTGATGTCCACGTTCTCAACATCGCCTGGGTTAAGCAAATAGATCATTCTCAGGGCGGTGGGCACTGACGCCAACTCATCCTGTAATAAACGCGAGTACTTATCTTCCTTTTGCCATACCCTTTGCATCAGTTTTTTATTGTGTCCCAGCTGCTGGATGGTGTCATGCCATAATCTAAGCTGGGCCATGCCTGGCAATACCTGGAACCCACGGCCTGGAGAAAACTCAAGAGCACATAGATCTTCTGCCAGCAGTTTATACCCAGCATCGATCAAGCCTGCTGCCAGGGTTGATTTTCCAGAACCAGATGGTCCCATAAAAATTAAGGCACCTTGGTCAGTTGCGATCGCGCTTGCATGGAGAATCAGCTGATGGCGTTGATGGAGTAATGCACCAATGCATTGGGAAAACAAATACAACCGGATAAGATTATCAGAACAACCTGCATGGGGCTGAACCACAATCTCACAGCCATTGGTGACGTAATAATTAGCGATATTGTCAAGACGCAATAGATACGCGTCTGGTTTAACCTGACTAAATCCATCATCAAGCTGGTGACCCTCTAAGAGTCTAGGGACAGGGCCAACTCTGATGACAATATCGGGGGGTGAGTGAGTGGCAGCAATGGGCAATAGTTCGGGGCATTCGAACTCCGATACGATGTGCAACCCAAATCCACAATAATGATGAAAATGATTGTTTGGATGGTGTAGACGTATCTTCAATTGTTCAGTGGTTTTTGTCTCTAAATCGATCCACATCCTTTCCCCTTTAAAAAACCAGAATCCTGGATTTAGATTTTTCAGATAAATTAGGAGACGATTACAATAGACTAAAAATCTCTACTACTCAGATCTTGCCCTAAGGTCGGTTGTGAAGCTCGAACCCACGCTGGGTTAAAAACCCAACGCTAATTGAGGGCTGTCCACTCAAGGGACAAGATTGGCTGGGCAGCTCTAAATAGAGAGCTTTTAGGGATTCTTTAACCGCTTGAGCGGTTTTGAGCCAGTTAGCCTTGCGACTTTGAGTCTAAGGCGGGTTAATGCTTCCTTGCCAGGTGCAAGATCTCAGTACTAACTTAATGGTCTTACAAAAAGAGGATCTCAACGATTGTGTAAGCTGCCATCAGTAGTTATACGAATGTTGTCTAAATCAATCTTTGGACTGTTAAAAACCCTTGGGCAACAAGTTAATATTGAATGAAATTTATGTATTTTTACAAGTGTTTTACCGGTGAGGGTCGAGTATTATTCACCTGTTTTGTTGAGTATGTGTAAAAATCGAAAGTTATTATTATCTTAACTAGGTTAGTTCGTAAGTTCCGTACGCTATGGAGTTTAGATGTCGAGAGCCGATGGCTGTTACTACAGACTTTTCTGCTCTTGCCATCAGTGGCCCTATCCTTAAAATTCTGGGGGCTAAAGTTCACCCAAGCAATATTAGTAAAACTGTTCCCTATCCCAGCTTCGCCGCCACCTAATCATTCACACCGGCTTATTACCACAACTCGGATGGTGCAGTTGGCGGTAAAATACTGTCAGCCTTGGGCTAACTGTTTAAAAAAATCATTAGTATTATGGAGCTTACTACGAGCTCAGGGGATTGATGGCCAGTTGCGCATTGGGGTGCGACAAGATGCCCAAAAATTTGAAGCCCATGCCTGGGTAGAGTGGCAAGACTTGATCCTGGGCGATCGCCAGGATGTGCGGGAAAGATTTGCCATGTTTGATCGCCCCATTGACATTTCTTCTTTGTAAGTAAATTAAGTAAACAAGATGTCGATTCAAACGGCCTTACAATTTATTCAGCATGTTCGTAGCAATGAGACAGTTCAACATCAGCTTGAATCGACGGATCTACAGGTGGGGTTAGCCTCGTTGGTAGATATCGGAGCTATGTATGGCTTTGAATTTACGATGGAAGAACTGCAACAGGCGCACAGACATGACTGGATGATGCGCTGGGTTCATTTTCAGTAAGACTGAAAATGAACAGGCAAAGCGTTCAATCCATGGACACTGATATCGAGCTTGGCCTACTTGCTGAGGGTGGAGAGAGCCATTCGTGGGCAAACCATAAATATCCTTTTGCTTCCAAGGGAGAGTGGGGATGATAGACCACCTTGATGTGGCTGACGCGGCGGCTCAGGCTGGTAAAACAGTTCTGAGGGCGCAATAATGAGGCCTTAATCAACTCCCCCGGCCAATGGGTGGGGATAGTCATGGGGGTGGTTTGTCCTGGCCATTGCAAAAAAGCTTGTCGCTTGGCAGGCGTACAGTATCCCTGATCAACGAGGGTATCTAAAAAATTGGCCCAACCGGGTTCATCCTGGGGCTGCTTTAGGAAAATACATTCAAAGCCTAACTTGGGATATACCTGTTGCCCCACATCCAGGCACACCGTGATCCGATCCACTTGGGTCGCTAGTTTTGTCATAAGTGACTCGATTTCATCGGTTTGGCCTAGCCATTTTATCCGTTGTAAGTACGGGACCAACAGCTCCGGCTGTAGGCGCTTGACATTCACCCGCAATGCCTCGACAGAACGGGACAACATGACGCCAATATGGCTGACGAAAGTACCTTCTGGACAAGCCGTAAAGCAACGTTTTAACGAATCCTGCCAGGGTACCCAAGTGGATCCCAGAAGACTATCCAATACTTGGCTGGCCTGAACAAATGATTGGGATGGATCTGAAAGATGGGTGGGTAAAGCAAAGAAGAGCGAGGGCAACAGCCGAGGGTTTGAGACATCACTGTCAAACTCAAGCCAAATCTCTGGAATGCTGTCATGAAGACTGGAGTCGGGATCCGACCAGTGATGGAGGAAGGTCTGAATGTGGTTCCATAGCGGATTAATTGCCAAGGATGGCTCGGCAAGATATTTTTTCAATAGCGCTGGTTCATCATTGCCAGATATGACACATTGTTGAATGTCCACCTGGGGTGAGTTGTCCCCTAGACGACACTCAAATCCACCCCGTAAAATCGGGGCCATCTGACTGGCAAGGATTTTGAGCCCAGGCACCTGGTTTGGCTCCAATAATGCGGCGGAGAGTTGGGGTAAGAGTAAGTCAATGGATTCAGCAAATACAGCCGTCATCGGTTTTAGGAGTGTTATGCGCAAGTTAACTAGCTGATGCCCTCGTTAACCTGGAAATGGGCTGATTAGCAACTAACGCTAAGCCATAAATACGATAGCGCCATAGCGTTAGACCTTCAACAGTTAGGTCTTTATGATCACCATAATGGGGCAGTAATCCCATTTAGTCTTCAGATAGATCGGGTTAATCTTTCCTTTAGATGATTCAATAACTCCCATGGTGTACATAATTTTGCGTAGGGGCCTACGCCTGCTTTACTGCGGTGATTTATGTGTTTTTACGAGTGTTTTTACAAGTATGTTTCACTTATCATTCGTTTGTTTTGTTGAGTATGCGTAAAAACCGAAAATCATAATTATCGTAACCGTGGGCAATCCAGAAACTGTAGTCCTTGCTTTAAGAGCACATGTGATCCGCTCACATTTTTGAACTTTTTCTAATACTATGAGTGGTTTTGTTGCTATTCTCAATGGAGAGGGTCACCCCCTTGACTGTTCTTTGCTTCAGCAAATGACAGATTTAATGGTGTTTCGCGGCCCAGATGCCCAGAATATCTGGAGTGAAAGTTATGTGGGGCTTGGCCATGCCCTGTTGCGCACCACTTGGGAATCTGAGCAAGAATGGCAACCCCATAGTTTAAATGGCACGGTTTGGTTAACTGGAGATATCCGCCTCGATCGCCGCCAGGGGGTAATCGATCAACTCCGCCAGGCTGGGTGCATGGTAAAACCAGAGGCCGCCGATGTTGAACTGGTTTTACAGGCCTATCAGGTTTGGCAAGAGAATTGTTTAGACAGACTGAGTGGAGATTTTGCCTTTGCCCTATGGGATGGTCCCCGGCAGCGTCTGTTTTGTGCACGGGATCAGTTTGGGGTGGTGCCGCTCTATTATGCCACCGTTGGTAACGGTGTCATTGTCAGCAACCATTTGAATTGTCTACGGCTGCATTCGCACGTGTCCGATTATTTGAACGAGCAGGCGATCGCAGACCTACTGTTGTTCAGTATGAATATGGATCGCAGCAGTACCACCTTTGCCGATATTCAACGGTTGCCCCCAGCTCACACCCTGATATGGTCCGCAGGCAAGGTGCGTATCCAGCAGTACTGGCAGTTGCCAGAACAGGTGGAAATGCTCCACTATAAAGACCCACGGGAGTATATCGAACACTTTCGAGAATTATTTGACCGGTCTGTGGCCGATCGGCTGCGTACCGGTCAAGTAGGTACCCATTTAAGTGGCGGCATGGACTCCACCAGTATTGCGGCCACGGCCCATGGTTTGTTGAAAACAACTTGTGGCTTTAAGGTTGACCTCCGGGCCTACGCAATTGTTTACGACCATTTGATCGAAGAAGATGAGGGAACCTATGCGGCACAGGTTGCTCAACAGGCTGGAGTGCCCCTGGAATACCTTATTGCAGAAGATTTTATTGAGCAAGCTCCCCCAGAGAAACCAGACTATCGTTATCCTGAACCTCTCCTAATTCCCACCCAGGTGGCAGAGGTGGAGATTATTCGCCGGGTAGCCACCTATGGTCGCGTCTTACTGCAAGGATTTGGCGGGGATCCCGCCCTTTATCCAGTGCCCATCAATCTATCTCAGTTACTACAATACCAGTATTTTATTCCTAATCTCCTGGGCTGTATGGGAACACTTCGCTCAAAGCTCCACCTCCGAACTCGCCTTAATCGATGGCTTGGAAGAGACCAAACGATGGTGTTACCTGGCTGGTTTAACCCAGATTTTGCTAAACGAACGGACCTAGCCGCAAGATTGCAAGAACAATTGACGATATCACGACAACTAGAACGCTATGGGATGGCCGCTGAACCCCTTTGGTCTAACATTTTTGGCTGGTCTGACCCTGGCTTCAGCGGCTTCCCCGTTAAATCGCGCTTTCCCTTTTTCGACTTGCACCTGGTGTTATTTTTACTGTCCGTCCCACCAGTCCCCTGGTTCCAAAGTAAGTTCTTGTTACGGGAAGCGATGCAGGGGCGATTGCCAGATTCTGTGCGGCAGCGGCCTAAAACCCCTTTAGGTGAGTCTCCCCATTACAAGTTGATGCAACAGCGAGGCATCCAACCCTGGATGACAGAATTAATTCATACCACTGCGTTAACACCTTATATTAAGTCAGAACAACTATTACAAACGTTGCAAAAGCCTGAAACTCTCACTTCCCTGGGCTATAATCAGGCATCAAGCGTTTTACAACTTGCTTATTGGCTATGCCATTCATAGCATCCATAGGCTGAGTTTCATTTCAGTCAAGAATAACGGCACTCAAGTACCATACTACAGGATGATTATCATGTCTCAAACGACTCCTAATAAGACACCAAAATCAGGCAAGCGTCTATACCATTCTCCTAAATTCGATAAATTAGGTAAAGTGAGTGAGCTTACGCTGACTAGCACAACATTTGTGGGTTCAGACGGTGGCAGTGGAATTTTCCAATATGCTTCATAGCTGACGTTTTGAACGGTCTATATCTGTGCCTCAACAAGCTTCTAAGCAGAATAAAACATACAGGATTTATGGCCTGACCCTCCAGGTAAATCGATGTTTGCCTAATCTCATCTCCGCTAGCCCTGATTTACCCATTGATGTCAAGGTTGACTTAATGGGTGGGGAGAAATCCCAGATACCGTCTCCTGATGTTGAGTTTGTGTCGTCAGGATTGACGGTTGTCACCCAGGGCGATGTACCCTATTACCAACTTTGGTTTCGTGGCGATGGACAGCTTAATTTTGAGATCGATGCTCTGGGTACTGACATTTCAGCCACCTGGGATCGCTCGGTTCTAGAAGAAGTTACTGGCCTCTTAGTGGGACCCGTTTTAGCTTGTGTGTTGCGGTTGCGAGGTAGGTTGTGTCTTCATGCCTGTGTGGTTGCCATGGGGAAACAGGCCATTGCCATCGTAGGTGACACCGGAGCCGGAAAATCAACTACAGCAGCAGCCTTGGTCAGTCAAGGCTACCCAATGCTGGCTGACGATGTGGCGGTACTGGACAATTCATCCCAGTCCTGGCATGTCCATCCGGGCTATCCTCGTCTACGGCTATGGCCTGAAACGATCCAGGCTGTATATGGATCAGAAGCTGATTTGACAAGGGTTTTTAGCTTTTCGGAGAAACGTTTTGTTGAGTTAACTCCCAGTGATTCTCCAGCGCTCAATCAAACGGCATGGAACTTTTATCCTCATCCCCTACCGTTGTCGGCTATTTATGTCTTAGATACCGTGAATCAAGATCAGCTGACAGCGACAGTGCCAACAATCGACCCCATTTCCCCGGCTGCCGCTGTGATGCTACTGATGAGACATCGATCGGCTGGCCAGTTGATGAACGCGGATGCCGATCAGCAAGCTAGGGAATTTGCAGCGATGAGTTCTGTGGTCAGGGATGTACCTGTGCGAAAGGTGAAACGCAGTCATAATTTGCAGGCACTGTCTCAACTCTGTGATGCGATTGTAGAAGATGTGAGGCTGAGTGCGGTCTAGAGCTGCAATGCCATTAACCCAGGAATTGTTAGATGACCATGGACACTGGAGTAGTCTTGGACTTAGATCGTTTTTATTCAACTGAATCGGTTCAGGCCTGGAAACAGATTATTGGTGAAGATTTACATTATCATTTTGGTTATTTTCGAGGTACTGAAACATTAGAAACAGGCTTAAAACAAACGGTTAGAAATTATTATCCCCATATTCCCCCGGGTTCAAACGTTTTAGATGTTGGCTGTGGTTGGGGTGGTCCGGCCCAACTATTAATTGCAGAACGGGAATGCACGGTCACTGGGATTACCTGTAGTACGGCCCAAATGAATTATTGTCAAAGCCTAGGTTTACATGTATGGCAACAGAATTTAGATCAAGATTCTAGGAGAATTCCTGGCGATTATGATGTGATAGTTAGCCTTGAAATGATTTCCCATATTCAGGACAAATTAAGCTTGTTACATCGTCTACGTTCCTGTGGAGCACGCTTAATTTTGTCAGAAAGCTGTGCGGCAGATGGTTATAGCGGTGATCGTTTAACATTTGGTAACTCCATTGTGCTTTGCACTGTTTCTGAACTGGTGTGCAATTTGGAGTCGGCAGGCTGGACCATTCAATCTATAAAAAATCGACGGGTTTACTCCCTACGGACGATCTTACTTTGGCAACAGAATTTTGAGCGGGTCTATGGTGATTCTGAACCCCCTGGACAGCTTGGCGTTTTGCGTGGCCTGGTGGATACTGCGTTGCGATCGCCCAGAGGTTGGTGTCAGTCTTTCCCGTTGATAGACATCGTGGCAAATTGAGGTATTTCATTTAACGTTAGCTGCTAAAAAAAGCCGAAATGGACTGTCTACCTTTTGACCCTCGATTGCCAGAGTTTCGGGCCAACCCCTATCCTACCTATCGTTATCTGCAGACCCATCATCCCATTTATTATCGGTCTGACCATAACGACTGGTTACTGACGCGCTACGCTGATGTTGCAGACGTTCTCAAAAGTTCTAAGTTTGGTCGTACAGAACACCACCAGTCATCGGTACAACAAATCAGCAGCCAACGGCCTCTGCATCGATTCTTCAAACTGCGACAGGAAAGCCAAAACCTGATGGGCCTATGGCTAGTGCTGAGAAACCCACCCGATCACAGCAGAATTCGTTCTCTTTTACATCATCCCTATCGGCCTGTCCGGGTTCAGGCCTTGCGATCGCATCTGCAAACAACAGTCCATACCCTGATTGATCGGGTCCAAGCTCAAGGCCAGATGGACCTGATTGCAGATCTCGCCTATCCCCTCACCCTCAGTTTGAACTGCAAAATCTTAGGCATTCCGCCCCAAGCTTGGCATCCCAAGTTTAAGCAGTGGTCAGAAGATTTATCTGTAATTGCAGATATGGATGTGACACCCATGGCGAGAGAACGGGGACTGTTAGCGATCGCTGGCTTAGCTGACTACTTTCAAAGTTGGTTTGATCAATGTCGCAACATTACTCAAGGCCAGGACAACTTAATTGCCACCCTGATGCAAGCCGTAGCCGACCATCAGTTAAGTGAAACAGAACTGCTCTCAACCTGTATATTCATGTTTACCGTTGGGCACTCTTCCACTGCAAATTTATTAGGCATAAGCATGCTCACCTTACTTCAACATCCGCATCAACTGCAGCTACTCCAGAGTGAGCCATCCTTAATGGGGACGGCAATTAATGAAGTCTTGCGTTACGACAGTCCGGTGCAGGGTGTCTCACGCAAAGCACTGGTGGATGTTGAACTTGACGATCACATGATTCCACAGGGGCAAGTGGTGAACTGTATTATCGCTGCCGCTAATCGAGATCCGGCTAAATTTTCTGAACCTGATGTTTTTAACATTAAACGTAGCCCCAATCCTTTCCTGTCCTTTGGCCAAGGCATTCATCTGTGTATCGGCAAACATATGGCTAAACTTGTGGCGGAAATCACCGTGGGGACTTTAGTACAACGTTTACCTAAGTTATCCTTCGTATCCACAGCGCCAGAGTCTTTCGACTGGGAAGAGTCTTTTCTGGGACGGGGATTAAAATCATTACCGCTCTCATTCTAATCAATCGAGCCAGCATGATTATAGAATAGCCAAGGAGGTTATGCAGCACTCAGTTCAACTAAACCATGGGTTAATAATTCGTCAATTAATGTTTCCACATCATGCTGTAGCAGTGTTGGCTCCACATCATATTCAGTTTGCAAGGTGGCGATGGCCATTTCAATGGACTCCTTCTCAATCAAGGTTTGCCACATATGAGTCCCCACATCATCCAGTCCAAAATATTCCTCAGTTTGAATATTTAACAACACAGACTCTCCGGCTAAGTCTTGAGCCAACACATGGGAGGTCACGGATAGTCCTTGATCTAACGAAAATTGCATCATAGTTTTAGGATTGTTGAACGAAATCGGGATCTGGAACCCATAGTCTGGAGAAAACTCAAGAGCGCAATTGATTCACATTCTTTTCCTGTGACAAACTAGAATCTTAGATTTAGATTTTGCAGATAGACTTCAGATAAACTTAGGGATTGATTACGGCAAGCCAAAAATCTCTATTAAATTAATGGTCTTACAACAAGAGGATCTCAACGATTGTGTGAGTTGCCATCAGTAATTATACGAATGTTGCCTGAATAATTTTCCAGACTGTCAAAAACACTTTTTATAGTATTAAATGAGTACGCTGAGCACTATTCAGGTCACACAGTCTAACCCAAGTCAGGAACTGAGATGCAGCGTTGGCTTCCAACCATTCTTCCGCAAGGAATATACCTTATTATTGCCATAAAAATAATTTGGCAAAGCGCACCGCAGTGGACATGTGTAAGCTCCCTATTGCTTGTGCTTCAGGGTCTGCTGCCTGCCACCTTTTTCTACGTCAGCAAAGTAATTGTAGACAATATTGGAGCTATCTTTAGTACAGCTCATGCCCTTCCCAATTCATGGCATAGCTATACTCACCTGATGCCATGGTTATTAGTACTTGGGGGCATTGCCATTGTTGATATTGTCTTAACAAGCACCACTGACTTGGTCAACACGGCACAGGGTGAAAAAGTAACCAACAGCCTGCAAGATATTCTCCATGCAAAATCCATTGCCGTAGACTTGGCATACTATGAAAATCCTCAGTATTATGATGTGCTCCAACGGGCTCAAAATGAAGCATCGTTTCGCTGTAATCAAATTTTGAGTAGTCTGGCGAATGTCTTCAAAAATGCTGTTTTGCTAGCTGCCCTCAGTGGACTTTTGCTGTCTATTTCTTGGCAGATTATCGCTCTTCTAGTGGCTGCCTCCCTCCCTGTTTTGTGGGTTCGGCTGAAATATACCCGTGTCTTTTACCGCTGGCAACGTCGCCGTACAGCTTTGCAGCGCCAATCTTTTTATATGAGTCATTTACTGACGGAGGCAAAGTTTGCTAAAGAAATTCGCCTGTTCAATTTAGGCTCATTTTTAAGACGTCGGTATCGCACAGTACAAACTAAAATTTATCGAGAAAAATTAGCGATCGCAACCAAGCAAGCTGTCTACAACTTTAGCACCCAGCTCTTTGGTGGAGTATTGTTACTCGTTAGCTATGGCTATATTATTTATCGAGCATTTAACAACGAATTTACCTTTGGTGACTTAGTTCTTTATTATCAAGCTATGCAGCGAGGGCAAACCGCATTAAAACAGTTTTTTAATAGTTTGGCGCAACTCCATGAAAATAATCTATTCCTCAAAAATATCTTCGAATTTCTGGAACTAACACCCCATGTGCTGGAACCTGAGCAGCCCCAAGTAATACCCACCACATTTCAGGAAGGCATTGTTTTCGAGCAGGTTAATTTTAAATATCCCAACACTCAACGCCAGGTTCTGCACAACATTAACCTCAGGGTTGCCCCCGGTGAAACCATTGCCCTAGTCGGTGAAAATGGATGTGGGAAGACGACGCTGATTAAGCTACTTTGTCGGCTGTACGATCCCACATCAGGAGATATCTACTTAGAGAGTAAAAATATTAAACACTACGCAATTTCCGAGCTGCGACGACAAATCAGCGTTATTTTTCAAGACTATGCCAGGTACTATCTCACAGCCCGCGAGAATATTAGCTTTGGCAATATTGAACACCACCATGACGTTACACGGATCGAAGCTGCGGCCCGTCAGTCTGGTGCTGAGTCAATTATTCAAACGCTTCCTAAGGGCTATGAAACTATTTTAGGCAAACTCTTTGATCAAGGCGAAGAACTAAGCATAGGCCAATGGCAAAAAATTGCCTTAGCCCGAGCCTTTTTGCGAGACTCACAAATTATGGTTTTAGATGAACCCACTGCCGCTATGGATCCCAAGGCAGAATATGCTGTGTTTCAAAAATTAAAAAGCTTAGCTCGTCACCAGGCGATTGTTCTGATTAGTCATCGTATGTCCACTGTGAGGCTGGCCGACCGTATTTATGTAATGGAACAGGGAAAAATCGTTGAATGTGGCAGCCACGCTGAGCTGATGAACAATCAAGGGCTTTATTTCCAGTTGTTTGAAATACAAGCTGAAAAATATCGTTAGAGAGAAACGGATATTTGCTCTCAAGTACAAGCCCACAGGGGCATGGAAGTTAACTTGTCAGGGTTTCAACACCAATCGCTCCCGCAGCCAAAGCCACATGCCAAGGCTCAACACCCCATCGACCACACTGCTCCCCAGCGCCAGCCCCGCAACGCCTAGGGATTGATATAGAAAACCGTTAAATAAAATGTTTAACCCCAGACTCCAGGCGCTTAGCCAGCCTAATGCTCGATGGGCGCGGAGCACATGTAGGACGCGGACCAGCAGTTCTCGGCTCAGGTACGCCCCCAGCCCCAACCCATAGCAGCGTAGTACGTGCCCCACCAGTAATGTCGCTTCCGGGTCAAAGGCCCCCCGCCGATACGTCAGTGCCACAATGGGGGTGGCCAACAGTGCCATCAGCCCGCCCATGGGTAAAACGAATCGGAGCATAAGACTTAAAGCTCGCTGCGATCGCTCCCATAGCTCCCCAGGCTCATTAGCCACCTGCGCCAAGTTTGGCACCAGCGGTACGAGCATCACATTGGAAAAAATCCCTGCCGGGGCCTGCACTACTAGAAACGCCAGCGTTAGCGCACTGGCCGCCGCCCCCGGCTCAGGTAGCCATGAGGCAAAGGCCAAGTCAATGTACCAGTTTGCTCGGGTAACACTCATAAATAAGCAGCTAGAGGCAATCAAACGCAGCGCCACGCGGATTTCTGACCACGTGCTCAGATGTCGCCAAGCCACACTCAACGAATGACTAAGTGGGTACCCCCGCAGGCCCAGCCACAGCACTCCCCACTGCAGCACCGCCCCTGCTAAGTAGGCCCAGGCCAGCACCTGACCGCTCGCTAGGTCAGCGCTATTGAACTGTTGTTTGACCCCATGGTTAAACCAAAATGCGCCTGCGATCGCAGCCAAACTCGACAGCAGCGGACTCAGCGTTGGCAGCCAATAGTTACGATGCCAGGTCAACAGACCAATGTTAAGGCCGATCATGCTGCCGAACCACACCGTCGCAGCCATAATTTGCAACTGCCGAATTGCCAAGCCTCGGACGTCACCCGCCCCCACCGCCAGCCCCGGCGCGATCAGATCAATACCCTGGGGAGCCAACCAAACTAGCAAGCCAGTCACCCCCAACATTGCGCCACCGATCACCACCGTTAACGCCCGAACAATGGCCCTGGACTTCTCCGGAGGATAGTTCGCCAAAATAGTCAAAACGGCACTGTGCAACGGGCCATTAATCCCCCCCAGGACAACTAGAAACAGGTTTGGTAATAAAACTGCATACTGGAAGGCTCCATAGAGCGGCCCAATCCCAAAAACAGCTGCGTTTACCTGCTCTCGCATCAAACCAACCAGCCGGGTGGCCAGGGTTGCCCCCGCCACGACGCTGGCCGATGAAGTCAGAATTTGAACAATTTTTGGAAACAGGGACAAACGCTTGGGCAAGACTCAATCCTAACTAAGATTTAAGTTTGCTTCGTTGAAGACCAGTAAAGTCTCCACAGTACCGTAAGCTGACATTGAACAAACCTTCCTTCTCGTAGAAAACAACAGTGTTTACCCATAGAACAGAAAGATTTTTGTAAGTGTAGTCCTCTTAAGCCTTAGCCATTGGTTTACCAAGAATCCGAGAAAAATATTGGCAGTACACTCACTGTATTTTCACGCAGAAAATCAACACCATTAGCACCAGTCAATAGAGAAAGTTCAATCTAACAGATTTTTTGAATTAATAGTCTGGTTAAATGTTCTAATGTGACATTTTTAATCGTATGCAGTAGGTTGTGGTGCCAGTGTCTATTCTTAGTAGAACAGTTTAACCAGGACATGCAGACACCGGTGAACGGTCCAGTGGAAGAAGGTCTATTGATGATTTCTGTTATTAACTAAGGGTCGCACAGCAGCATGAGTGGAATAGTTGGTTTATTTAGTCGTCCCAGTAAGCCGGTCAGTCAAGCATTGCTGCGTCAAATAACAGACAGTATGGCCTTTCGCGGGCCAGATGCTCAAACCTGTTGGCATACACCACTGGCAGGTCTGGGACACGCGCTGCTGAGAACGGCCCCAGAACAGGAGCAGCAACCCCTGACGCTCGATCAGTGGGTGTGGATTTCAGCAGACGTACGCTTGGATGGCCGCGATGAGCTCATTGCCAAGCTCAGGTCCTATTATGCCGATATTTCATCGCAGTGTTCGGATGCATCTTTAGTGCTGAGAGCTTACCATGCCTGGGATACGGCCTGTGTTGAGCATCTCCAGGGGGATTTTGCCTTTTTAATCTGGGATGAGGGGCAACAGCGTCTGTTTGCCGCCCGCGACCATTTTGGTGTGGTGCCCTTTTTCTATGCCCAGGTAAAAGAGACTTTGGTGTGTAGCAACACCCTAGACTGTGTGCGTCGCTATCCCGGCGTTAGCGATCGCATCAATGAGCAGGCCATGGCAGACCAGGTGCTATGGGGCATGAATCTGGACTATCCCACCACTCTTTTTGACGATGTGCGCCGGTTACCCCCGGCCCATACCCTAACCTGGGAACCGGGCGTGCTCAAGGTGCGCCCCTACTGGCAGCTGCCTAGGGTGCAACCGCTGACGCTGTACAAGCGCCCAGAAGACTATGTCGAACACTTCTCTGAACTGTTTGAACAGGCCGTATCTGACCGGTTGCGCAGTCCCCAGGTGGCAACTCATCTCAGCGGTGGCATAGATTCCAATAGTATTGCTGCTGTGGCCCAGCACATACTACAGCAACGGGGACAGGCGGGCCATTTGCAGGCTTTCACAATGCAAGACCGGATCATAATGCCAAAAGAAAACGCCTATGCAGCCATGGTGGCGCACACCATGGGCGTTCCCCTAAACACACTCGATGCGACCGGCAGGTATCGCCAGGTGCCCGATTTGCACCCCGCCCGCTCGCCTGTGCTGCCACCGGGCTCTGTCATGGGCAGGCAAACCATAACAACATTGATGCGGCGCTGCGGCGACCATGCCCGCACGGTGCTGACCGGGTTTGGCGGCGACTCGGCCCTGCGCTTTGGTGAGTTTTACCATTGGGAATGGTGGCAGCAGGGGCTGCGACAGCGCTGGTGGCAGGTACAGCTTGATTACTTTAAGACCCACCGCACACCAAGGGTATTCTGGCGGCGGGCCTGGCGGCGCTCCATTATCCGCAACCGGGCAACGGTGCCCCCTGCGTTAGACCACAACTTTGCGGCTCGCTGGCGACTCAAGCAACGGTTTGCCGTCCAGCAGGCCGATGCGTTAGACAAAATCTCTCGCTACGGCATGGGTCACACCGCCGTTTGGTCCAATCTCTTTGAAATGCACGATCCGGGTATGACTGGGCTACCGGTGAAGCCGCTCTACCCCTTCTTTGACCTGCGATTGGTGGAGTTTCTGATGGCGATTCCACCGATTCCCTGGCTGGTGGATAAACGGCTGTTGCGAGAAATGATGTATGGCAAGCTGCCCGAGGCCATTCGCACCCGTAAGAAAATGGTGTTTGAAGCGCCAAAGGACTATGCCACGGTGATGCAGGCGATGTTGCCGGTGTGGATAGAAGAGTTGGTGAGAACCGCGCCGGGATTAGAGGCTTATGTGAATCGCGAGCAACTGTTGAAGATCCTTCGGGCAGCAGATTCGGCAGGAACTGAGGCTATGGAGGCAACAGAGAGACTGTTGGGGCTGGCCTACTGGCTACAGGTTTCTACTGAAGCTAAACCGTTTAGTGAACAACCATTGACTGTTGCCACAGCTCCGCAAGGAGAACACTGCCGTTATGTTCACTCCTGTAGCCTTTGATGGTGTTATGGGTCCTGGTCTTGGTCTGTCTTAAGTCTTATTTGGTTACCAAAGCCTTGCTAGTGTCACCCCTTTACGCAACCCTTACCCGTGCACTCTCCACAAATTACCCACCTGCTATCCTATCTCAACCAAACAGTGACTAGTGCCGCACTAGAGTCACCTCAATGGCCTGCCCTATTTCATCTATCACAGCGCCACGGCGTCTTGCTTCGGCTCTACCATACCCTGCCTCCTTCCCTCCAATGCCCTCTACAACAAACCGCCCAATCCCTCACGGTTTACAACTGGCAGCTTGCTAGAACCCTCACCCATCTCCTTTCCACTTTTCACCAGGCCAATATCCTCGTCCTCCCCTGCAAAGGCCCCACCCTGGCCCTCACCCTCCACGGTGACCTCTCCCGCCGCACCTACTGTGACCTCGACCTGCTGGTCGATGCGACAGATGCCGAGGCCGCCCAGTCTCTTCTCCTGGCCCAGGGCTACTGCCTGCGGGACAGAACTCCCTGGGGCAGAGACTTCACCGCCCCCAACGGCCAATTCAGCATCGACCTACACTGGCAAATCGCCCCGCCCTGCTTTCCCTACCGGCTCGATCTTGCTGCCCTACACCAGCGCTGTCGTCCCCTGCCCTACCTGGGAACTACCCTACCTACCCTCAGTCCAGAAGACCATTTTCTTATCCTTTGCGTCCAAATTGTTAAAGACAGTTACTTTGACCGTCTGCGTCTGTCGCAGCTTTGTGACCTGGCCGATCTGATGCCCAAGCTTGATCCAGAACAGGTGCTCACCCTGGCCGGTAACAACCTCCGTCTGGTGCACTGCGCCCTACAACTGACCCACCGTTTTATTCCCCTCACCCTGCCCTTACCGCTACAGGAGGATCACGCCAGCTATAGCGACCCTATCGCTAACCGCCATATTGATCAGGTCGCTGCCACACTCTTCACTGAGCGCGACCCCCACCAGGGCATCTTCAGCCTTTTGCAATCCAACCCTATCAGCAGCAGCAAGCAAGCCTGCCTCCGTGCTCTGCTACTGTGTCAGCACCCCCACCGACCCAGCTGGACCGACCTGCGCTTGCTGACCCATGTTGTTGGCTATGCCCTGACTCCCAATTCCCGCGATCGCACATGGCTTTCCCCGCATTTCTCCCACTGGGGACTGTCCTATCTCGCTCGGCCACTGCGCCTGTTGCATAAGCTTATCCAGATGTTGATGCCTCGTCTTTACCCGTCAGCCCATACACCCCCGCCAACACCATCCAGTGCAGAGCATTAATCCGTCCATCGTAAAACGGTAGGTCAAACAGCGAAAAGCCCAGCAGCCCCCACAGGGCTAGCCCATAGCCCAGCAGTGTTGCCCTGGTTCCGTCCTTGAACAAAGGCAATAGCAGCGATCGCACCCCCCGATAGCACACATATCCCACCGGTAACGCCAGCGCCAGGGTCAGTACCACTCCTCCTTCTGCCAGCAGCATTAGCCCAATATTGTGGGCGTGGGACATCTGCAAATAGTCCTTCAGCGGGTTCAGCGTCGGATATAGCTGCGCAAAGCTACCCAACCCCCAACCCAGCCAGGGCCTAGCTTGCACCAACTGCCAGGCCACCCACCAAGTATTCAATCGAGAATCATGTTGCAAGCTTTGGTTTATATCTGCCAGTGTCAGCTCGTAGGTGCCGATGCCACCCAAAATCCCACTTCCCACCAGCGCCAGCACGCCTATCCTCCCCAGCCAGCGTAGCCGGCCCCGCAGTCTGCCCAGCCACAGCATCAGCATCAGCTGACTTAAGGCCACCAACCACCCATTACGCGATCCCGAACACACAATGCCAATGCCCACTAACCCCAGTGCGATTACCAGCGTGAGCTGTCGCCAGCGCTGCGGCCACTGCCCCACTAATCCCAACCCCAGCCCCAACAAGACCACCAGATAATTGGCATACACATTAGGGTTCGAAAAAATAGAGGCCGCCCGATGATAATGCTCTCCCTGATACATCCAATTCACCAGCGTCTGGTCAGCCAAAATGGCCTCCACTCCCGGTGCTTTGAGGATGTACTCCACCAAGCCCACCACATTCACAGGAACTGACGCGAGTAGCAGTCCCCAAGCCAGCCCCCGCCAGTCCGCCACAGAAAACTCCAGGACCAGCAGCACTGCAAACAGCCCAAAGTAGGGCAAATAATGCACCAACCCAAACCCAGCCTTGACCGGGTCATGGGCCAACAATGTCTGTCCCACCATCCAGAGGGCCACTAACCCCAGCCAGCGCACAATGCCAGGACGCAGCAGCTGCATATTGTAATTCCATACCGCCAACAGCAGCGTCACCCCCAGCCCTACCAGGCCAACATAAAACGGCAGCCCCAGGTAGCTCAGCCATAGCAGCCGCCCAGAAGAATAGGTATGGTACCAAATCTTCTCTCGTTTCATCCGCAGACAGGTCTCATTGGACCACCACCGGTGCGCTCATCCCCGTCTCCTGCGACTGCTGTCGTAAAATCCCGGAATAAACCTGGGTTAGCTGTCCCGCAATCACGGACCAGTCGTAATGTTGCTTGGCCCAATGTTGTCCCCGTTCTCCCATCTGGTGCCGTCGGTCCGGGTCGGCCAACAACCCTGCTATGGCCGCTGTAAAGTCATCACAGGTACCCTTGGCGACGACCCCCGCCCCGGCAGATAGAATATCCGGTGCGATTTGCACCTCTGGCGTAATCACAACAGGTAATCCTGCTGCCATAGCTTCTGCGATCGCCATACTAAAATTCTCTGTCTGAGAAGGTAGGGCAAACATATCTGCCCCTTGTAATAGCTGCTGTTTATCCGTGCCCGTAACAAACCCAGTTAGGGTTACGGTGTCTTCTAGTCCCAAAGCCATAATCAGCCCCCTCAACTTATGGACATAGGCTGCATCGCCGGTTCCAGCCATTAGCAAATGAGCTGAGCGCCCTCGCTGAGTTAATTGGTGTATTACGCGCAGCAGCACATCCGGCTGTTTAACATAGTGCAGACGCGATAAAAATAGGATAATCGGCCTATTGAGAGGAATACTATAGCGCTGTTGTAGTTCCCCACGGGCGTTGGGATTAGTCGCCAAACTCCTCACCCCCAAGGGCAACACCTTTGTCGGCGCGGTAATACCATAGCGCCGCACATCCTCAACCTCCAGTGATGCTGTGCAGTGAACTGCCGCCGCCCTGTTCAAATGTCGCCGTTCAATCAGCCAGCTGTATAGCTGTTTTTTAGACTGACTCTGCCGCAGCGCCCAAGGGGCTAACTGTCCTTGTGTTCTCACGGTATATGGAATCTGTTGCCAGCGAGCCAGCATGCCAGCACAGGTGGGTGCATAGGAAAACAAATAGTGCAGATCCAACAGATCGTAATCTGCCGCATGCTGCCAAAGCCAACGGGTGAGCGCCACAGAAAATAGAAATTCTTTCATCGGCAAACTAAAGCGCGGTAAAAACCACACAGGCACCTGCTGGTAAAGTATCCGCTCACCCAGAGGCACGTCTAACACCTGCCCACCGTTGTCATTGGTCGTGACGATTTCAGCGTCAACACCGCAGGCTCGTAAATGACTGACCAGCCTTAGCGCCACCACCGTGGGTCCCCCCAAAGCTGGACTGAGTGATGGAATTACATGTAGTACTTTCATACAGGACTCCTCTCCTCTGATTGCCCAGGCAGTTGATCCAAGCGCGTCACCAGATAGATCGCTATCCAGCTTGGTAGCATGTAAATCGCCCCCAGGTTATAAAAGCCAGACTCAAACACACACACACCCAAGGCAGCGAGGACAACACCCACCAGTGAAACCTTGAGCTGAAAGTATGGGGTTATGGTCTCGGGTAGAGGTGTTAGCATCTGCCGCAGTACCATTGCCCACAGCGGCCCAAATACCGACACCCCGCCCACTAGGCCAATCTGGTACGTAAGTCCCAAATAGGCACTGTGGGCACTAATGAGATTCAAGGCGGCAAAAAAACGGGATTGGTCTGCCTGAAATAGCATCAACGCCTCTTCGCTACCCCAGCCATGGCCAATCAAGAACGTCCCAGGCGATGCTGCAATCCCCTGGATGAATACTGGCCACAACAAATTTAGCCGATAGCTGCTCAGTCCCGGTCGCTGCGCATTATCAAAGTTGGGGCGCAGCCCATGAACCAAACTATCGGCCAGGTTAGTCCCCCAAAAGTCGATGCTCAAAAAGAGCACCAGGCCCAGTAGCATCAATCCCAACGGGAACAGTAAATTAGCCAGCCGTAACCGTCGTAGCCCTGGCCAGCAGACTAAGTAGAAGAACACCAACAGTCCACACACCATAACTGTTGAGCGCGCCTGAGCCAGCACCAGGGCCGTAACAAGGGTCAAACTCGGCCAAACGCCCATCAGTCCTGGATGTTGAACATAAAACCAAATCGCCAGGGGCAGCGTCACCAGCGCCAGCGCCGTGGTTGTATTGGGGTTAACAAACAGCCCTGCCCCGGCTCCTGCAATCCAGGGAATAGCCCCCATTAGATTACCCAACAAACCAACTGCCAACAGTAATGTTACGGCAATGACAAATTTGTTGATCACCTGGACAACGGTTTGAAGGGAAATCAATAGGCTCTCCAGTCCCCAGGTCAGGGTCAGGTAGCCTAAGAAAAGCGAGCAAGCTTTGATGAGAGCTGTTTGGCGAAAATCTACAGCGGCAAGACTATGGTCACTGCTCAAATTCTCGCCTGCCCAAAAAGTGCTAATAACAATCAGTAAAAACACCCATATGGCCAGACCATCAAACTCTCTCAGCCGCCATTGCCGACTGGTAACAAGGGTTAAAAATCCATAACCAATCCAAACAAGCAGACCTAGCCACCGTCCCCAATAGGCGATGGGTCCTTGCCAAAAAATGCTGTTAATCGCTAACGCCAGTGGCAGCCAGCCCAGTAGTGGTAACCAGGTTGATCTACGACTGTCTGAAGACTCACAGACTCCAGACAGTCGCGTCTGTTCCATTAACACAACCTCAAACCCCCTCAAACTAATGGGTTAGGATACCGCCACAGTAGCGGGTTGATTTGCTAGCTGATTTGCCTTAGTAACAAGATCGGATGCTAGGCGGCCTCGTTCAGACGGCGGCAGCATATAGTCTGGCACTGAAATGTTAAATAGCTCTAGCAATGTAGGGGCAATTTCAAGAACAGAAACACAGCTGCGACGATGGTTTACCGCCTGGGTCAGTGGATCATAAATGAGCAACAATCCTTCAGGAATATGATAAGCGCTGGCTCCGCTTTGGTCCTCAATGGTGACATTTTCTAGACCTAAGTCCAGTAGCCCGTAGGCTTGTCCTTGAATGACGGCCTGAGTTGTTTTAGATGTCACCAGATTCTTATTGTCTAGATGGACAGAAAAGAACCCGTCTGCCTTTTCTTCTACGGTCACACGAACACCCTCAATGGTTAGAGAGTTGAGCGCCTTACGGACAGATTCTCTCCAGGGGGTATTTACCCAAATGCTGGTAATCGGCAGCATCGCCTTTTGGGGTTTCCAGGCGTGATCAGGCACACCGAGGGTGCCCATCAGTTTTGCGGGCTGAGTCAGATACAGCTGTCGCAAAATCGGGTTTGCCGTCGTTGCCGATTGCCCCATGGAAGAGGTAATCCACAGCATATAACTAGGGTTTTGCTGAACAAAGTGGATCAACCGGCCCAGGAAGCGAGAAAACTGGCCCAAGGCAAAATCAATTTCATCCCGGTATCGTGCCACCCATGCCGATGAAAACCCAAAATTCTGGTAGTCCTCTGGAAATGCTGCCGCCCAGTAGCGATGCATGGCGGAGGCGACATGATTGGTAAAGCAGGTGGCAAAGTCAGGGCGAATCTCTTTGAGCTGCTTAAAAAATAAATCAAAGTGCAGAACAGCTTGATAGGTGCGGCGACGATTTTTCCGATAAGGTTTCAGACGCTCTAACCCCAGTTGTCTGACAAGCGCTACTAATGTGGATGGCAAAATCCCCAAACGTCCAACATTCGTTAACAATTCAAGGGATTGCCTCACTGGCACCATACCAGACACATTGCGTGCAGAATGACTTGCCAGGGATAAATTTAGCGCCTGAAAGCTGGATAGGTGGGCCGGTATACAATCGGGGCTAAGGGCAAAGCTATCTGGCAGATAAAAGGCATAGCTGTCTGGCTCTTGGGGTAAAGGAGAGGAATGTAGCGAACCAAGCACCCCCGTTTTCACACCATGTCGGGATAATATTTGCCAAATTGGGGGAAATTGCTGATCTAATAGAGTGAGATTTTCTCCCAAGTTAGAAATACCGTGCCTGTGGGCCGGGACGCCTCGATGGAGGGTTGGCCAGGAAATCCACGGACTCAAAACCTTGTCATCAATGTGGGTTAGATACTGGTGAAACTTCGGTAGCGCCAGCGCTAGATCTGAAGTAGGATTCTGCCGAATAAAATTATCAATTATCTTGAAAGGGACTTCATTGAGTTCGATAAAAATCACCTTTCTCGGAAATTCCACTGATTTACTTCCCATAGCCATGGAGTCATACGGAACAAATTGAATAAAACAGAAAACTATATGGAAATAACGGACTTACGCTTGCGCATCCCTTGATAAGCGGGCAGCCAAGTGAGCTTTTCGCAGAGCTTAGCGGGATAACGTGCCAACAGCCTCAGCAAATTCGTTGGAATATTCTGTTCTCTACAAATTTGCAGAATTTCTTGATTATTTGTCCAGCGATTGGCCAAGCTACGATTACTTAATCCCCCTGGTCTCATGCAGACTAAGATCTCTGGCAAATAGCAATATTTCACTTGGTTGATCTTGATAAACCGGAGCAATAATTCAAAATCTGAGGCCAACTTATAGCATGTCTTAAAAAGGCCATAGTGTTCATACACCTCACGTTTAATAAAACAGCTTGGATGGGCAGGCATCCAACCCTGGGCAAATAAGTCGGGGTGAAATCGATGGGAGCGATAGATTCGAAGAATATGATTTAGCCGGCAGGGATCAATAAATACAATGTCTCCAAAGACAATATCGGCCTGGTGATGTGCGATCGCATCAACGGCTAAGCGTACAACCCGGTGATGATGGTAAAAATCATCTGAATGTAGAAAGCCAACAATATCCCCTTGGGCAATTTTGAGTCCCTTGTTCAGGGCATCATATACACCGCCATCGGGCTCAGACGTAAAATAATCAATCTTATTGCGATAGTTGTCTATGATATCAACGGTTCCATCAACGGAGCCACCATCGATCACAATATATTGAATATCAGGATAATCTTGTCCGATAACTGATTCAATCGTGTGGCGGATAGTTGCTGTTCGATTTTTAACTGCTGTAATGATAGAAATACGCATTCGAGTTGGTTGGCGAAAACCAGACATATCCCTTATGGGAAGTAATCAAGTCTGACTGTCTGGGGAAATCTTAACTTTAATTGATAACAACTACTGCAAATAGCAAAATTCAAATATAATGAAGCCTCTCACCCCAGCGAGCGAATAGTAAGGATACTACTGTTTATCGCGTTAGTTGTCCTCAGTAATAACCTTGACTCGTACTTCTCACTCAGGCACTGTTATTGCAGCCCTGCGTTATCTACCACGCCTTATTCTATACAGACTACCGCTCTTTTTAGGGATGTCGGGGCTTATTTTTTTGTTGGCTTGCTTCAAAAGTGTCATCCAGCCTTCTCTCTATCGAGAAACCTTAACGCTTTTACTCAATCCAGATTTTCTCGCAGTACCCACTAAGTCACTGTCTGAGGGAGGGCAACGACCCTACGTACCACCGGAGTTTCGTGATTTTCAAACAATTATTGAGCTACTTGAAAGCTATGAGGTGATTGCACCGGCCCTACCCAAAATTCAGCAAAATTTTCCTGGCGAAGAATATAGAACATTACAGAAGCAACTTACGATAAAACATCTACCCCGTAGTGAAATTATGGAGGTTAGTTTTCAAGCGACGAGTTCTGAAAAAGTTGAGCAGGTCCTAGAGGCCCTGGCAGAGGCTTACATACTCTATGCGAGAAAAACTAGCCTCCGCAGTATCGATCAGGCAACTGCCTTGGTAGAAGAACAACTCCCAATTGTGCAAGCGCGAGTTGAACAGTTACAGGAAAAATTAGAGGATTTTCGGCAAAGCCACAACTTTTACGAGCCACAACAACTCAGTCAGCAACTGAGCCAACAGCTTGGCGAGTCAACGAGTGAAATGCGGACCGTCGATCTTTCCATCCGTTCTTCAGAAGCGCTGTTAAATGAACTAACCGAGCGCTTACAGGTTGATGAGAATCTAGCAGCAGCCAATGGAGTGTCTCTATATTTGCTGCTGCTAAATAGTTTAAAGTCCGAGGACCAAGAGCAAGCACGGCTAGGACTCGCTGCTCTTTCTAGCCTCGATGAAGATATTAAGCATCCAGGCGATATTGTTCAGCTAGATAATGTCCTTGAATTGTTGCAAGCTGAAAACGACCTAACAGCACTGACACAGCAGAAGGAAGAATTAACGCAGGTTACACAAGGGATTAACAAAGATATCCAGATGTTAGCCTATTTAGATAACCAATATACAGACCTACAACGTGATCTACAGATTTCAACAGATAGTTTAAATCGATTACTTTCTGCCAGAGAGGATTTACAACTTGAGCTTGCGAAGAAAGTGCCGCCATGGGAGATCATCTCTGATGTAGAAGAACCTGATCAGCCCGTATCATCAGTACCTCGCACCCTTGCTTTAGGATTATTTGCAGGCATCCTTATTGGCTCAGGAACAGTGCTAATAGCCGATCAGTTTGACGAAACGTATCGTTCAGTTGAAGAGCTTGAAAACGACGTAGATATACCTGTTCTGTTAAGCATAAGATATCCCCTTGATTCATTTAAATCACAAGAAGGACTCTATCCGTCTGTTAAGTTTCACAGTTCACATGACCTGCTAGATTCTTTTAGGTTATTAGAAACTAATCTTAAACTACTATACCCTGACAGGCACCTCAGCACCTTGGCAATTAGTTCTGCCGATAATACGTCAACGTTATCGGTTACACAGCACCTGGCACTAGCCTTCTCTCGATCAAGCCAACGTGTGCTCTTGATAGATGCTAATCTACGTGATTCTGTTCAGACTGGGCCATTAGACCATGACGGAAGTAAGTTAGCCGATCTGCTGGTCAACGCTGACATGATTTCTCCAGCATCAACGATTGAACTCACTGATCATCTCTCCCTGTTGCTCGCGGGGAGACCTATCAAAAATCCTATAGACTTATTTTCAGCCAACTCTCTCCAACCGCTTTTAGAAAAACTTCAAACACAGCATGATGCGCTGGTGATTGATACCCCACCTATACAAAGTTCGGCGGCGGCACGACTAATTTCTAGTCAGTTGGAGGGCTTAATACTGGTCGTTAGGATTAGATCAGTCAAACAAAGAATGTTTCAACAATTAATGCGTGAATTGCAGCAATGCGGAATTAACATTTTAGGTATAGTAGCGATCGGTTCTATGTAGCTATACAACGACAGCTAATCCATCCGATCGCAGCTATACAAAAAGGGTCATCGATACTTTTAGCGACGCTTGAGTACAGAAGTCATTATAAAACTACCTACTGTTAACAGACCAAGCAGTGAAGCCGGTTCAGGTACATCTTTAGAAGAGATCGCTCCAATCGCGTCAACATCGACACCAGCCCACCCCTGGTTATAACGATTTTTGCCATTGTCTGTGACTTTTACATAGGAGAATGCATCGTTAGAGGTAAATCCAAAGGCATCAAGGTCGATACCGGCATGCTGAGTCCCACCAATTTCACCTAGGGACAACCAGGTATTGCCATCTTTACTAACTTCAACAAACATTCCCTCAACGAGACCACCTGCTTCAAAAATCCATAAATCATCTTTATCATCGTCGCTACCCACTAAGACGTTGTCTGTAAATTTGACGGTAATCGAACCACCCTTACCTAGAGAAAAGTCATCTCGCTGAGCAATGGGCATCTTATTTCCTTTCCATGAGGAATTAGCGACCCCTAAAACAGATGTGGGATTATCAAATGCCTGGGCTGATGCCTTCCAATTCTTGCCATAGGCGTCTTCTTTGGTTAGACCATTGGCGTAGACTTTGTTATAGTCAACCACTTCATCTGCAAAAGAAGATTCACCTAAGGGAAATTCAATACCTCGGAAAGTGTTAGCGGAGGCTGGCTGTGTCATGGCAGCCAAAAGTCCTAGTGAACTAAAAGCAGCAACAAGATATCCCTTAGATTGATTAAGCATTCTGAACTCCTTGATAATGAAAGCAACGGGACAACGTCTGATTAAGACTATTAACGCTTATAGAGAATGCTTTCAGAAGCTGAAAAAACACAGAAATATGAGACATTAGAAACAAAGTTTGCATCAATAAAATCCCCGCAAAATGCCAGTCTTTGACAAATTCTGATAAAGCAATTTGATAAAAGTGCATCAGAAATAGTCTTGTGCAGATACGTCTAAAAATAGCCAGCTAAATGGCTTATGGGGCAATTATGATGGTCATTGTCGACACTTACGACGCAACTGTAATCTATGCCAAAAGCATGATTTGATGAGTCGCAGAGAAACTAGAGACAGGTTTCAGAAAATGTTGAAGAGGTTAGGAAATCAAGAGGAGTCAAGCGTGGGAATACGGATTAGTTGACCCGTTGTAGTGATAATAGAACGTACACGCACGCTTGTTGGTTAAAAGCTAAATTGGGTTAAAGGTTGCTCATCTCAATCCTCCAAAATGCTGTGGAATATACGGAAAGTACGTATATGTAGGAGCGATCGCTGTGAATCTTACGGCCCTGAACCACCTTTGGCTAATAGGGGGAAGTTAGCATAAATAAAGATGTTTATAATGACTGAGTCCCATGGGAAAATTCCAAATGGTGTTGGTGTGACATGGGCCATTACTCACTTCAAAAAGGGATTACATTCAAGCTAGTAAAAGTAAAAGTACCCAGAATTAGCTACAACACTTGCTGATGTACCGTCGCTAGAAACTGCCGTAGTAGCGTGATAAAGTTTGCTGTTTCGGTCTGGCTTAAGTCTGCTAAAAACTGATTTTCCCGTTCGAACAATACGGGCATTGCGGCATCGATCTTCTCTATACCAGCCTCAGAGAGTTGCACAATGACGCTGCGACGATCATCAGGATCGCGTAGACGGGTCACCATGCCATCTTTTTCTAGCCGATCAATGCGATTGGTCATGGCCCCCGAAGACAGCATTAACCACTTATACAGGGCAGTTGGCTTGAGTTGGTAAGGGGGACCCTGACGCCGCAGAGTTGCCAGCATATCAAAGGACCACACTGTGAGGCCAAAGTCGGCCAGTACGGTTTCTCGATGCTTCTCTAGTAATTGGGCTAGCTGCATAATACGCCCAACCACGGCCAGAGATGAAATATCCAGGCTAGGGGCCTCGCGTTGCCACTGGGTCAGAATTTTATCGATGTTGTCTTGAGTCATGGTTTCAGTATATCTCGATATCAAGACACTTGACGTCTAGCTTTATGTAAAGTATCTTGATATTAAGATACTTTCAAACAAAGGTTTTTTTCCTTTTTGAAAGATGTCTTTGGTTGTCACGTCTTATTACGTCCGCCAGTCTTACGGAGCAACCTATGCAGATTAAGAAATTAGATCACGTTGGTATTCGGGTGATGAATGTCGAGAAATCGATGCAGTTTTATAAAACTCTTGGATTCCAAGTGATTCGAGAAGATTATAAAGAACAGGTTTTTGTCGTGAAGCATCCAAGTGGCATAGAGATTAACCTGATTGCCCATGGTGATAATGATCACGACAGGCGCAATATTCTCATGGATGTGGACGTGCGATATCCCGGCTATACCCACTATGCCATTGAGGTGGGATCGGTCGAGGATGCCAAAGCTTTTTTTGAGTCAATCAACATCAAAATTGCAGGTGGACCTGTCACGTTTGGTGATGGTAAAACGTCAATCTTTATCCGTGATCCGGACTTGAATGTCCTCGAATTTACGGAACTTCCTACTTCATGAAACAACTGTGAGCAGACAACGATGAAATATCCTACGTCTAAACTAATCGACATCGCGATAACGGCATTGGCCCCTATTTCCTGGGGGACAACGTATATTGTCGCAACAGAATTTTTGCCCCCTGGTCATCCCCTGCTGATAGCGGCGTTGCGATCGCTCCCCATTGGTCTATTGCTGACCATTACCCTCAGAAAATTACCCCACGGTATTTGGTGGTGGCGAATTCTTGTGCTTGGTGGTTTGAATATTGGTATGTTCCAGGCCTTGTTGTTTATAGCGGCCTATCGCCTGCCCGGTGGTGTAGCTGCCACAGCTGGCGCAATTCAACCCTTACTGGTTATCTTGTTGTCATGGGTGATTTTACAGCAAAGGCCTGCTAAAGGGTCGATTTTAGTTGCGATCGCAGGCTTCTTTGGCATTGGCCTTTTGGTCCTGGACCCAACGGCTCAGCTTGACACCTTAGGTATTCTCGCCGCCCTGGCTGGGGCCGCCACCATGGGGCTGGGTACGGTGTTAGTAAAACGCTGGCGACCGCCTGTTTCTCTGCTCGTATTTACCGCATGGCAACTCACGGTAGGTGGTGCACTATTGCTGCCGATTGCCCTGGTTATAGAAGGTCCGTTTACCCCATTGACCACAACCAATTTACAAGGTCTTTTGTATCTGGGGTTGGTCGGCACTGGGTTGGCATACTTACTCTGGTTTCGCGGTATTGGTAAGCTCTCTGCACCTGCGGTGTCCTACTTAGGTCTCCTGAGTCCGGTCATGGCCACACTACTTGGGTTTTTCTGGCTACATCAGACACTGACACCTATTCAACTCTGTGGGATCGCCATTATCTTTACCACCATTTTGGTGGGACAAAAGATTATGGCCTCGCGTCCGACCCAGTTGTTATTTAAAACTCAATCGGGTATTGAGACAAAAATACTGAACGCGGCTGAACACCACCGTTAGTTGGCCTCAATCAGATTACAAATTTCAGTTCAAATGACCTTTGTCTATAATCTATTCCTTGGGTAGCTAACCTAGTTCGATGATTCAGCCTAAAGGAGTGCACAATGACTGACTTCCCTACAATTTTCCAAAATCAGTATAGCTGTGCCCTTTTGGCCGATGCTGCCTTTCGGGCAGGTATCTCACTCGACGCAGCTCCAAGCGGTCTCACGCCCATTGACCGGGCCATGAAATTAGCAGGTCCAATGGTTACCATCCAGGCCAATAATGATCTGGTCACCATCCTGACTGGGATCCATCAGGCAAGCACTGGTGATGTTATCGTCATCACAAACCACTCAAATGATGTGGCCTTGATTGGCGATCTGATCGCCACCGAAGCTAGCCGCAAGGGTATTGCAGGTATCATTGTTGATGGACTGGTTCGCGATACCACTGAACTGATTGAGATTGGGGTGCCGATCTTCTGTAGAGGCGTGTATCCCATGGGTCCCTTGAAACTTCCCCAAAATTTGAAAGGGATAGGCGACATCGGTTTAGAACTCACCCTCGGCGATACTACCGTCAAATCAGGAGATTGGGCCTTTGGGGATGCTGATGGGGTCATTTTCATTGGGAGTTTAGATCTACCAGAACTCTTGAAGTGGGCGGAGCAGTCGTACCAACGTGAGGAGTCTCTAGCAGCCCAGATACGGTCAGGAATTTCCCTGGGAGAGTTACTTGACCTTGACACCTTTATGGAGGAGCGAGCGGCTAATCCACAAGCTGATTTCAATCAGCATATTGCTAAATTAGGTCAAGCAATTTGAAACTATCAACCTTGGCACCGCCGACTAATAAGCCCATGGAATAACGCCCAAAGCAATGCCTAGCTTGGGTGGACAGTATGATTTGGTTGCCCAAAAAATACTCGTCCATCAGCCCAAACTATTTTGAAAATCACGACTGGTGGCTACTTCCAGCCTTTGAGTACAGGCTTAACAAGAACCAACAACTTAACAATTGCCATCTTCTATAATTCCCATATCTTGACCTGACGAGTAAATGGGCCCCAAGCATTTTGGTATAGGCCCTGGGCCTAAGATATTGTGCTTATTTGGAGGCTTTAAGCAGATGACAGAAAAATTGGTCGCTGTTGCTGTCGCGAATGGTGGAACCATTGCGCCCCATGCAGGAAGGGCATTGCAGTGGATAGTTTATGTTGTTGCTGATGAAGTCAATGCACGCTTAGCCTGGACACTGAACTTAACCGATATAGGTTGCCTGCATGAATGGCATGTACGAGGAGACGGTGAACGTCACCCACTGCATTTTGTTGACATTGCCATAGCTGCTTCCGCTGGTGAAGGCGTTCGGCGTCGGCTACAACAGAGAAATACAGAGTTGCTAACCACCACTGAGACAAATCCAGATCAGGCTGTAACAGCTTATTGGATGGGGGACTTAGCCGCAGGCTTGCCCCATGAACACCAGGCTTGCCTGCATCCGTCTGAGGTGAACGTGTGACCCAGAGACGAGCAACACAGGGACAAGATTGGATGGTTGCTGACGATGGTCAGGTGCAAGCCTGTACCACCCCTCGGCAATGGGACTTACTGGAAACGCCCTACCACTTTCATCGTTTTCTAACCCAGGTAGAAGACGTTCTCAAAAAATCGCTCAATGAGTATGACTGTCTGCCTGCTATTCGACATCTAGTCCGTAAGTTGGCCCTTAACTCCTATTGGTTACAGACCCAACACCCCAAACTTAGTACCTTAAGTGATGTTGCAATCCAGACGCTCTATAATGAAATTGGATATCCCCTAACGGTTCAAACTAACACCTACCCTCCTGGAATGGTTTCTCCCATTCATAATCATGGCACATGGGGCGTTGTGACCTTATTAAAGGGGGAAGAGAAAAATACATTCTGGCAACATACTCCGACTCAAACATTCAAAGATAAACTGACTCCAGTGGGAGAAAAAATCTTTCGTCCTGGGGATGTTATCAGCTTTTCTCCTGGTGCAATTCACTGCGTAGAGGCCTTTGGGAGTACTCCTCTGGTCACCTTTAACCTCTATGGTGAAACCCACAGCAAGGATAGATTTAAGTTTGATCCCAAGACCCATCAAGCCAAAAACTTTTAAGGAATAATATCAGTTCTCAGTTTTGAGTTCTTAGTTTTGAGTTGTAGAACTCTGACACTGCAAAGTATAGAGGGCTTTGAACTGTAGATATACCTTTTTAGAAAGGTGAAATCAGTGTATCTCCCGATAGTATAAGGAGTAGATCTATCGCATTTCTCCTTATGAAAACCCTATTACTGGGTACTCTTACAGCTCTGTTAGCGCTAACGCCTAAAACTGAACGTGCCCAAGCTCAAGGCCTATTTACGCCCACAGCTGAAGGATGTGCAGCCATCATCGATCCAGCAATAAACGCAGATTGTCAGGAGGCCTACAAACTTCGACAATTTTTTCAGGACGAGCTCGAAGATATTCGTACAGTTTATCAACTGGCAGAACTCGTACAACCTGCAACCGTATGGATCTCTCCAGGCTATGGAGAGACATTAACGTTTGAGCCACCTGCTAGAGTCATTGTGCTGCAGCAGTTTATTCTGGCAGACACCGGGGAGCCATGGATTCATATTCGCTTTGCCTCTGGTGATTATGGATTTATTCAAACCAGCGTTGTAGAATAAGCCTTTACCTTCTAAAAGTCGTCGTATCTAGCAGCCAATTAATTTCCGTATAGTGGGCTTTAAAGAGATGAGTCGTATCACTATTCAAGATTTGTCTTCCTATAAATCTCGGGGGGAGCGATTCGCAATGCTAACGGCATACGACTACTTGACCGCGACTATTTTTGATGAGACTGGCATCCCACTAATTCTTGTCGGAGATACCCTGGGCATTTTTGTTCAAGGCCATGACACCACTCTCCCAGTGACCATGGATGCGATGGTTTATCACTGTGAAATTGTCGCTCGTGCGGTGCATCATGCACTCGTCATTGGCGATCTCCCATTTGGTTCATACACAACCTTGGAAGAGGGTGTCCAAAATGCAGGCAGACTTATCAAGGAAGCTGGCGTTCAAGCAGTGAAGCTAGAAGGTCGACATGATCAACTAATTCAACGCTTAACTCAAAATGGTATTCCAGTAATGGGCCACTTGGGCCTTACTCCACAGTCTTATCATCAATTAAGTGGCAATAAGGTGCAAGCCAGAACGACCGCTGCCGTTGAAATGTTGATTCAAGATGCTTTGGCACTCGAGGATGCTGGAATATTTGCTCTCCTCTTGGAGGCAATTCCCAGTGTGGCTGCCCATGACATTACAGCTGCACTCAAGATTCCCACAATTGGTATTGGAGCAGGGCCTGATTGTGATGGTCAGGTGCTTGTCTCAACTGAAATGTTGGGTTTACACAAGGGACAATCGCCCAGATTTGTTAAGCAATACGCGCAGCTTCATAGACATATCACGGCAGCAGCAAAGTGTTTTGCTGAAGAAGTTCGAGAAGGAGCCTATCCCAGTGCTGAACATTCCTATAACTGGGTACTGAAATAACGAATGAATCTAGCTAGAAATTTAGTGAAAAACAATTGTAGCCTGCAAGAGTAGACTTTTATGATTCTTGAGAAGGACAAAGGAGTAAGTATGGATACAAGTTTTTGGTTGCAGAGATGGGAAAACAATAATATTACTTTTCACAGAAGTGACGCTAACCCTGTACTGGTCAACTATTTCCAAACGCTTTCTTTAGTCAAAGACAGTCGTGTATTTGTGCCATTATGCGGTAAAACCCGTGATATTGCTTGGCTGCTCTCTAATGGCTATCGTGTTGCTGGTGCTGAGTTGGTTGAAATGGCCGTTGAGCAATTATTTATGGAACTTGAGTTAGAGCCCACCATATCAGACGTTGATGCAGTCAAGCACTATAGCGCCAAGAATATCGATATTTTTGTTGGCAATATCTTCGATGTGTCTAACCAGGTACTTGGCCCAATCGATGCAGTTTATGATAGAGCAGCTTTAGTAGCCTTGCCCGAAGACATGCGCAATCAATATACAGCACACTTAATGGAGGTTACGTCTAAAGCACCACAGCTGCTCATTAGCTATGAATACGATCAAACTCTGATGGCAGGTCCTCCTTTTTCAGTTAGTAACGAGGAAGTCAATCAACATTATGGAGATAGTTATGATTTAAATCTCCTGGTCAGCACAGATATTGTTGGTGGGTTAAAAGGTAAATGTGCTGCGAAAAAAAATATTTGGCTACTAAAAAACACATAATAACTTCTTGTCAAATCTAACTAGGGAATGCCATGTATAAAGTTTTTGGAGACATGTTGTCGGGCAATTGTTACAAAGTAAAATTGTTAATGCAGTTTCTTAAAGTCGAGCATGAATGGGTCCCTATTGATATTCTTGCCAGTGAGACCCACACGGAAGAATTTAAGCAGATGAATCCCAATGCCAGAATCCCCGTCATTCGACTAGGTGATGGCAAGTATCTTTGGGAATCTAACGCAATTCTGAATTATTTGGCTGTAGATACCCCATGGCTTCCCCAAGAGAACTATGCAAGGGCAAAGGTGCTACAGTGGCAGTTTTTTGAACAGTATAGCCATGAGCCCTACATTGCAACAGCCAGGTATATCAATAAGTATTTAGGATTACCTAAAGAACGAGAAGCAGAATATCATGCCAAACAGATCGGTGGGCATCGGGCCCTTGCGGTTATGGACCAACACCTGGCTCACCATAAATTCTTTCTAGGCGATCAGGTAACAATTGCAGACATTAGCCTATATGCCTATACCCATGTCGCCGATGAAGGTGGATTTGACTTATCAGCCTACGTCAATATCCGGCGATGGTTCAAAGATTTTGAAAGTATTCCGGGTTATATAACAATGTCCAGGGACAATGCTTAATGATGAAATCAGTTCATGGCGAATGTTCCGACTCTAGCGACGGCTGTAGATCAAAGCTCTACAGAGGGAGGCTTAACGTTGAACATGTAGCTAAATCCAGGGTGGTACATTATTAACCAATAAACCGATGGCTGAGGAACTGGAGCGACATGTCAAGTATTGGATTACTTAATGAAAAGCCGCTCCATGCATCGCTGAAGACTTGGTACGCACAGCCAGGTGATCGATTTGAAGTGGCGGTTGATGGGTTTGTAATTGACATTGTTCGAGATGATCTATTGCTGGAAATCCAGACCGGCAATTTCTCAGCTGTCAAGTCGAAACTGATCAATCTGACACGTTCCCATCGGATACGGCTGATCTATCCCATAGCTCAAGAAAAATGGATTGTTAAGTTGGACGAGGCTAAGGGGAGTTATGGCAGTCGCCGCAAGTCACCGAAAAGAGGACGGGTGGAGGATCTATTCCGAGAAATGGTGAGTCTTCCCCAGTTGGTTTCGAGCCCTAATTTCTCACTAGAAGTCTTGATGATCCAGGAAGAAGAAGTGAGACGATTTGAGGGAAAGCGAAGATGGCGCAAGCGAGGATGGCGCACTGAAGAACGTCGGTTATTAGACGTCGTAGGCCAGAGGCGATTTGAAGGACCAGCAGATTGGCTAGTATTTCTGCCGGAAGGGCTAGAGTCATTTACTACGAAAGATCTGGCGGAAGCAAGAGATATTAGAAGAGAGTTGGCGCAGAAAATAGCTTATTTTCTACGAAAAGCGAGTCTCATTAAGCTGATAGGTAAGCAAGGACGGGCCAATCTCTACACTATTTCAGGTACCTAATAAGGGACTACTTTTGTCAGTATCTATTAGAACGGTCACCTTATAATACTATGTCTCTAGATTGTCAAGAAGCGTGCGATCGCAAATCTCCACTGCCCCACCACGATCACCCTATTACCCGCTTAAATAGAAGTATCCCTTCACTCGCTAATTGTAAATTGTGAGCTACATCCATAATTCAAAGCTCAGGTATCAAAAATCAAAATTTACCTTAAGTCAATGTTTAAAACCTTAATCATTCATGGTCATTTTTTAATCTAGAGGCCACACTAGGCTTAAAGCTTCACTTTTTGCCCCATGTTTTATCCATCTAAACTGCAATTTAGACTGTTATGGCTGTTCGGCATCCTTGGAACAGCAACTACAGGCAGCTACCTATTTGCAGCCCCCGTAGTTGGCATCGGCTCATCAGTGTTCAAGAGAAGACCACTTTTAAGTTGGAGTCGGTCTAAAACTGTGAAACCTTTGGACGGATGGTTTGAGGCTGGCAGTCATCCTAATGATTATGAAATGGGGGCAGATCGCCGTACTACTTACGATGGCACTGCCAGTGGTACCGTGCAAGGCAAACATAATGGGTCAGAGGGCTTTGGCACATTGATGCAAGTCTTTGATGCCCGTGCGTACCAGGGACAGCGATTACGCTTAACGGGATATATCAAGGCTAAGGCCGTTGAAGATTGGGCCGGGTTGTGGATGCGGGTTGACAGCGCCTCTGGTCAAGTCTTGAGCTTTGACAATATGGAAAATCGATCGATTCAAGGCACGACAGAGTGGCAACCCTATGACATTGTTCTAGATGTACCGGTCGAAAGTAACAACATTGCGTTTGGTCTACTGCTGGCAGGAGATGGTCAAGTCTGGATGGATAACCTTCAGTTCGAAGTCGTTGATAATCATACACCAACGACGGCTATCAGCCTGGAGCAGTCCTCCGAAACACGACAATTAACAGAGTCACCGGCCAACCTATCGTTTGAGACGTTTTAGGCATGCCACAACAGCGCATCACTCGCAAACGTGGGAGGGTTTTGACCAATATAGGGTTACAAAAAGTGCAAATCGCCAAGCGTGAAGCCGAGATTTGGGAAGATGAAAACCTGTACAGCACAAATAAGACCCATCAAAGGGGACGTCGATAAAAATATTGCTATTCACAAAAAGTTTATTGCCTTAGCCGTTGCACAACAGGCAGATGCAATTTTCTTTCCCGAGCTTTCTATAACAGGGTATGAACCCACACTTGCCAAAGACCTGGCAACAAATCGGGATGATGCAAGGTTTGATGACTTTCAACACATTAGTGACAACTCTAACATCACTATCGGGGTTGGCATGCCAACTAAGCACGATGCTGGCATCTTAATCAGCATGATTGTTTTTCAGCCCCATCAACTCCGACAAACCTACTCAAAACAACTCTTACATTCAGACGAGTTGCCTTATTTTGTCCATGGCCAGCAGCAGGTTGTTTTAACAATTGAGAAAGAAAATATAGCCCCTGCCATTTGCTACGAATCGCTACAGCCAGAACATGTTGCGAAAGCCGTTGAGAGTGGAGCCACAGTCTATATTGCCAGTGTCGCTAAACCGGCCCGTGGAATTGCCAAAGCATTCAAACACTATCCAATTATTGCCAAGCAGTATTCAATGCCTGTGCTCATGGCCAACTGTTTGGGACCCAGTGATGACTTTGAAAGTGTTGGTCAATCAGCTATCTGGAATCAAGATGGATTGCTAGTAGGACAGCTTGATGAAATGACCGAAGGTATCTTACTGTATGACACCGACACAGAAGAAATGCTATTGCTGATTTAGAGGATGCATCAATCTGTCAAACATGCCCCATGCCCACACTTTATAGATGAAATCATCCCAAGGATCAGCAATGCCGAAGAAATTATCAAATAAATGATTATTGGCTTACACCATGTTCAGATCACGGTTCCATCACGGCAAGAAGATGTTGCCAGAGACTTCTATTGCCATGTACTAAAGCTCCAAGAAATCCCAAAACCCAAGACCCTTCAAGCTCGTGGAGGGTTCTGGCTAAGTGTGGGTGATCACGCTATTCATGTAGGCATTGAAGACGGGATAGATCGAAGTCGTACCAAGGCCCATTTAGCCTAAAAAGCATTCACCTGCGAGTACGTCTCTGCTGACATCACACCCAGGGGGGCATTTCTACATAAAATGACCGCTCCCAATGGTCACGAAATGTGGCTACTCACGAAGTATGAAGCAGTAAATCCACAGTTAATTTGGGAGCCGGTCAGTCCAACTCAAGCAGAAGCCGCAGTCTTTGAAGCTTCTCGTGATCAACACAGCAGTAGTTGGGATGAAGGACTTGATCAGCTTGTCGCGTATTGTGAGACGTTATGATCCGAAAACCTGGCTGATAGCCTCAGATATCTCAGGGCTGAACCTCAGCGCGAACTTTGTCGAATCGCACAAGGAACAGTATCTATGAGATGATCTATTTTAAATTGGGGTAAAGAAATATGTATTCGGTGAGAAGGTGAAGGTTAATTGCAAATGGTTTACTTCATAATCTTTGAACCCAGCAATATACCTAATGTTTTTTGGGAGCGCACCATTACCGCCCTAACTACTTTTCCGACATTACAAGATTGGATTATAGCTACAGGTATATTCCTGGTTTATGGGCTATTAGCCCTGGGTATTGGCAGTGCTTCTCATTTCTTTCGTGGGAACTCACCAGTCGACCATTGGTTGCAGATTAGTGTTCAAGCTTTTTTGGCCCCAGCCTTTATCGAAGAAATTGGTTTTCGGATTGTACTTATACCTCACCCCAGTGAAACTGTCTCTTTAACAAGCTGGTGGCTGTATGCAGGCATTAGCCTGTTGCTGTTCCTGGTCTACCATCCCCTAAATGCTTTAACGTTGTATAAAGCTGGTGATCCTACTTTTTTCATGCCAGGTTTTCTAATTCAGGCCACCCTCTTGGGGCTTGCTTGTACTCTGGCGTACGAGACAACGGGCTCTGCATGGCCCCCTATATTGATCCATTGGATCCCTGTCGTGATCTGGCTTTGTTGGCTGGGAGGCTATGATCGTCTGACTTCATAAAAACTGACGACTATATGGACTCCTTGCTCTTTTTTCAAGAGGTGTTTTCTTCCCTCGACATTGTTTTAGTAGGTGGAATATCTCTGTTTATTGAACCTGTCGTGTGTCCCCACTGACGAGGTGATTGGCCAAAGTACCGCCGGAAATCTCGACTGAACTGTGACTGGCTAGAATAGCCTACCCGATGTGCTGCCTCACCGACTGTAGTACCACTGGCAATAAGGCTGGACGCATCGTTGAGACGATGAAGTTTAATGAACTGAATGGGGGAATAAGTCGTAACTTCCTTAAACTTACGGTGAAATACTGCGCGGCTCATGCCAGCCTGTTGAGCCAAATCGTCAATTGAAATCGCCTCATGAAGATTAGCTCTTAGAAAAGTCAGTGCCCGTGATATCTTCTGCATTCCCCCATAGGCTTGACGCACTGAGGAACCAGCTTCACCTCGAAGAACAGCAAATATTAGTTCTTTCATCCTGCCGTTGCTGAGCATGTGCAGGGCAACCGAATCATCTATCAATTCCAACAGCCGTCCCAGTGCTTCTGTAAAACCATCATCCCACTTTGCCACTGTCAACCCTGGCATAACCTCGGCAGTAGAGCCGCTAGCATTTTCCATGGCTGCCATCTCTATGACGGTCTCGATGATCACATGGGTGTCAAAGTTCAAGGAGAATCCGAGCAGTGGTTTTTCCGGTGAAGCCTCAATTATTTCCCCTTCTATAGGCAGGGGCATTGTACAGCACAAGTATTGATGCTCATCATAGACATGGGTTGTGCCATTTAAGTAGGCCCGTTTGCTGCCCTGAACAATGGCACAGATGCCGGGCTCATATACTCCCGGTACCCGTTCCACTAAGTGACTCATGCGAAACAGCCGTAATCCTTCCAATGGGGTATCGATGACTCCCTCGGTCACTGCATATCGATCGATAAGTTGGACAATGTCATGCTTGTTCATGCATTTAGGATGACCTATTTTTCCTATTTTGAAACCTCACTGAGATAAATAGGCAAAAAAATGAGAGGAATGGGGCTGAATTTTAGCTTTTCAAGCGCTTAACCTGCAAATAGATTCCGCTAGGCCTTTATAAGCCACAACCGAACATGTGATTTACTCTCCCCACCCTTCAGCTTTATGCATTGGAAGGGGATGGAAACGTAATTTTTAATTTAATCATGAGTGCACAGCAACTCATGGTTGACTAACCGACAGGAGAAAACTATGAGTACCAACATTACAGCGGGCAAGAATACCGTCACCTTTAAAAGCGGGAATTACCAGCTGGTAGGAAATCTCTATGCGCCGGAGGGATTTGACGCTTTGCAAAAGTATCCCACCATTGTGTTTACACCGCCTTTTAACCAGGTAAAAGAACAGATGGGTGCACTCTACGGGCGTAAGCTATCAGAAAAAGGTTTCTTGTTTCTGGCCTTTGACCATACTGGTTATGGTGATAGCGAAAGCGACATTCGCAACTACGAAAATGCCTTTATCAAAATCGAAGACATTCACAACGCCATTAGCTTTTTGCGGACACTCCCTTATGTGGATCGCGACCAATTTTATGGCATTGGCGCCTGTGCTGGTGGTGGTTACATGGCGTTGACCGCTGTGACCGACAAACGGATGAAAGCCATTGTGACCGTCTGTGGCATGCTGGATAACCGTTCTACCTACCTGGCGACAGCGGATAAAGATATGGCAATCTCCATGTTCATAGCTGCTAATGAAGCACGGCAGCAACAGTATGAAACGGGTGAGCCAGTTTATATGGATACCCTCGGATATGAAGGCAAGTCACCAGACGAGATTCCCGAAGGTGCACCCCGCGAGGGCTTTGATTATTACATGACCAAGCGTGCCGGTGCAGAAACCTATCCAAATTATTCAAACCGCAGCCTGGCTAGTATTGCCGATATTAATGCGCTGACCGATGCGACCAGCTGGGCTCAATATCTTTACACACCGTATCTTGGCATTTACGGGAAAAAAGCATTGGCCGATACCGGTCCACTGACAGTGGCCTACTACGAAAAATGTACCGAACCAAAAGAGCTATTTGAAGTGCCTGGAGCTTCCCATGTAGACCTGTACGATGTTGAAGAATATGTCGATCAGGCCGTGGACAGAATTGCTACTTTCTTTGGCAAATATGGTAATCAACCATGAACCTTAAAACGCTCGGTAAAGGCCACCGGATTGCCAGCTTTGTGATTATGTTCTTGATGGTACCCTGTCAGCGTTCCTCGGTGAGGGTTGGTTTGAACAGTTTTGAGCACGCTGACAGCCTAAACATTGACACTGGTCATATTGTGATGTGTGTGCGGGCGATGGTTTAGCGGTGGCTTTTACCTAATTTACCTGCGATCGCAGGTAATATACCAACTGCTGTTATACCCAATGCTTGACCCGCTGAACATCAACAGGCTGGTGGGGGTATTGACGACACCTATCTTGGGAATTGCTCTATACCCCCCGACTCAGAATAGGAATATCAAGCACTAACAGGTTCCAAGAGAGGGTTCGGCTTGAGCCGCCCATCTTCCATGTAGATAATGCGATCGGCAATGTCGAGAATGCGATTGTCATGGGTAACTAACAAAATGGTACAGCCCTGTTCTTTAGCTAAGCGCTGCATAATGTTCACCACATCCCGTCCTGATTGTTTATCTAAGGCAGCTGTGGGTTCATCGGCCAGGACAATTTTGGGGTGACTGGCTAGGGCCCGTGCGATCGCAACTCGCTGGCGCTGTCCCCCCGATAGTTCATCAGGGTAATAATCAATCCGGTCCTCCAGCCCCACATGCGTCAGCATATTAGCTGCTACCTCGTCTAGATCTTGATCGAGAAAATGAGGATGTAGCTCCAGGGACATGCGCACATTTTGTCGAGCTGTGAGAAAACTTAGCAAATTATGGGCCTGAAAAATATAGCCAATATTGCACCGCAGTTTATTCAGCACCGGCTTAGGGACTCCGAGAATTTCTTGCCCTAAAATCTTTAAACTCCCGCTTTGTGCTGCCCTCAGACCACCCATGAGAGTGAGTAACGTCGTTTTTCCAGAACCAGAAGGGCCGGTGAGGATGACGATTTCGCCAACACGAATGGTTAGGTCGATGTTGAATAGAACCTGTTTTTTTAGATTTCCTTCACCAAAGTGATGGTTCAATTGTTGAGAGACGATAACTGGAGACATGGTCACACCGGAGAATCAGGGTAGAGATAGCGTAAAGTAGTTAGGCGCAAGGAGAATGTACGTAGAAGCTGTAGTAGGGGAAATTAGAGGATATATCCTTCAGTGTTGGTTTTAAGTAGGCTGTAGGGCATACCCTAAAAACCATTCTGTGTGATTAAGCTGTAACAACGATATTCATAGAAAAGACTCAGGCAATAAAGGGAATAAACAGTCTAGATGGAGAAACTCACTAAAAAATGTCAGCGGGATCGGCAGTACGTAGCTTTCTCATGGCAATGGCTCCTGAAACAGAGCACATAACAATGGTCAAAATGAGCACGGTAACGGCTCGTCGACTGGTCATGGCAATGGGCAACATTGTGGCTGTAAAAGCCAGCTGATAAAGACCAAAGGCGAGAACAATACTGGGCACGTAACCCAACACAGCCAGCAGCAACGACTCTTGGATGAGGACACTCAGCAAGTAGCTGTCGGTATAGCCCATGGCCTTGAGGGTGGCATATTCTGGCAAGTGTTCAGACACATCGGAGTAAAGAATCTGATAAACAATCACAATGCCGACAATAAAGCCCACACCGACGCCCAGGCCAAAGATAAAACCAATGCCGGTACCATTGGCCCAGTACTCCCGCTCAATTTGGGCAAAATCTTCTGGTGAACCAATTAAAACGTCGTCAGGCAAAGCGGCTGTGAGTTCATGCTGTACCTTTTCAACATCAGCCCCAGGCTTTAGCTGCACCAGCCCCACCTCAATGTGGTCAGCATTCTGGTCAGGAAAGAGCCGCAAAAATGTTGAGTCACTGGCAATCACGTTCCCATCGGCGGCAAAAGACGCACCGTTGGTAAACACCCCTGTCACATCCACCTGCATCCCATTTAGTTCTGCGGAAAATTGACCAGTCTCCCCATAAGCAGCCGCTGTAAACCCATACTCAGGTCGCCCCGCCTGGTCAAACAACAGTTGATTGAGGGGCTGAATTTTGTGTAAATTCTGATTCACCTCCGGAAAATTAAAGGAGGGTTCTGTTGGATCAATCCCCCAGACTAAAATAGCTCGCTCTAGCCTGGTCTCGGGATTTTTCCACTGCCCGGTGGCAATGTAAACACCGCTGACTGAAGCCACATCTTCATGGGCCAGGGTTTGATATAACCGCTGTCTGGGAAAATCTTTTACCGAGAACAATGTTTGCATCTGGGGATTGGTTAATACTAAGTCTGCCTGCAGGTTGCGGTGGGGCTGAATGGCCGCATCGTAAAGCGCACCTTCAAATCCCATTTGGATGAAAATTAGCATGTCGGCAAAGGCAATACCTGCGATCGCAACCATCAACCGTGTCCGCTCTCGCTTGACCTGCAGCCAGGCCAACGGCGTTTTTTTGAGAAATCGAGGCTTAAACATGGTCACAAAGAAAATCGAACGTTCGTTATTTAAAAAAGCAAATTAGAGCTGAACGGTGTGAACAAGACATTCTGTAAGCTAGGATTACCAAGACCAATATCAACGATAGGTTTAGCTGGAGTTGGTGGGATTTGGGCCGCACGGCTAACCGCAATCACCGTCTGTACCTGGAGGTTGCTCAAGTTGGCCACACGCTGACTATCCCCAGGGTTGATGGCAATCTTCACCTCGACGACGCGTCGATCTAGATTCTCACCAGGTTCACGGGCGAAGACATTTTGGCGACTAATCTGACGACCAATTTCAATCACTTCCCCCTGCAAATCACCTGAGAAAGCTTGACCTCGCACTGTTGCTGATTGACCCAGGCGAACGCGACCAATATCGCTTTGATACACCTCTGCAATCACCAACATTTGGTCAGTTTGACCCAAGGCAACAATGCCATCCGTACTCATCTGTTCTCCGGGTCGGGTATAAACTTTCAAGACTTGACCCGCACTTGGGGCTCGAATAGTCGCCTTAGCCAAATCATGCTCAGCGCTCAATAAGGCTGCTTTGGCAGCATCTAATTCCACCTGCGCCAGTTGCACATCTACCGGGCGGATCTCGGCCACCTGTTCCAGGGTCGATTGAGCCGCCGCCAGCTGAGCCTGCCCCGTATGCTCCAAGCGAACAAGTTCAGCACGAGCTTCTTGTAACTGTCGCTGGGCTGTTGTTGAAGTTCGCTCTAGTACGGCTTCAGCTTCCACCTTAGCCTGGCGGGCCGTATCTACCGCTAACTGTTTTTCGTCATAGAGAGAGGCAGAAATAGCCCCAGCTTCGTAAAGAGATTGGTAGCGAGTTAGTTCAGCCGTCGCCGTTTGTAGCTCTGCCTGCAATCGACGAATCGTAGCCGTTTGAGCCGCGCGATCGCCTTCGTATTGGGCCTCAATGCGGGCAATAGTTTCTCGTTGTATTCGCAGCTGTCCTGTCAGTTCAGCCGATCGCTGTGTCACCGTTGCCTGCTGCGCCAAAATCTCGCCGGATTTTGCTCCTGCCTGTACCTGGGCCAACCTGGCCTCGGCCAGTCGAATTTGTTGTTGAGCTTGGATCACTGCATTCTGAAGCCGATCGTAGGAATCAAGCATAGCGATCGCATCGCCCTGGTTCACCTGGTCTCCCACATCAACAAACAGCTCTGCTAGGCGATCTCCATCCAACTCCAATGGAGCCGCCACCTGAACAATTTCTCCCGTAGGTTCTAACCGACCTAATGCTGCAACCCCCGGCAACTCCGTTGGCATAGCCGCCATTTCAGACTCGGTTACAACCGGTTGACTGTAGAGAGAGAAGCCAAGATACAAAATACCGCCAGAAGCTGCCAGTGCCGACAGTATCAGCCATAACAATCTTGAATTAAGGCTAAGAACAGTTTTGTTCATGGTGTATCACCATCTGAATCATAAGTTGACTTTGTTGTTCAAATGAAGGGGTCTCTGTGGTTGCTATATCGTAGCCATGATCATAGACATGTTGCAAAACCAATCCATCCATAAACACCATGACAAAATCCACTAATTCGGGCTTAGATAGTTGCAGATAGTCAGCCAGCAACTCTCGTGTCCGTCGCCAAACTTCACGCAAGGCTTGGATATCGCTGTCAGGATTAGGGCGGGTTTGTTGGGAAAAATCCACCCACAGTAATAGCTGTTGATAGTAATACTGCGTATTCTGCAAAACAAAATCCACGATGGCCTGTAGACGACCCTCTAAATCATTCAATTCAGGGACTTGCGCCAGAAAATCATAGATATCTTGCTCACATAGCTCCTGCACGAGCTGGATGAAAATACTCTCCTTACTTGGGAAGTAATGGTACAAGGTGCCTGTAGACACCCCCAGACCCTTGGCAATTTGCCGCATCGTAATCGAACCGTATCCTCGTGCAGCGAAGAGGTCGAGACACCCGCTTAGCAACTCCTTACGGTAACGATCATGATCGACAATTTTAGGCATAACGACGTGTGAAGAACGGTAGACATAATTTTACCCCCCTCTATTTATTTATAACATATGTTCGTTATAAATAATCAAGACTCGATTAGATAAAAATCAAGAATTGTCAGTATGTTCAAGGTAAGAGCTAGCTTCATGCTTCAGGAGCTTACCAAGAAACCCACATCGGCAGACGCCTACAAGCCTCAATCAGTTCAGCGTTCAGCAGTATTCAAAGGAGTATCAATAGAATGAATAGCGCATCAACAAAGACTAAGTATCACTGTGAACAGGAAAGACATTACAGGAATGAAGTTAATACATTAAGCGCATGGCACGAAAAAGCAGAGTACCTGCACGCAATCAAGGGATGGGAGATAAAGACCCCATCTGGTCTAATTCCAAGATGTAGTCAGACGAGAAGAATTCCCACCTACAAGCATGGCTCAGGGTAGCTTTTTGGGCCACGTTTGTACCATACTTTAGCTGGGCTGAGCTGAAAGAGGATGGACGTACGCCGACTCGAACGGCGGACCTCATCGATGTCAACGATGCGCTCTAACCAACTGAGCTATACGTCCTCAATGGCTTATAAGCGTAACACGGTAATTCGAAATAGGGCAACGTTTCTTCGCAAGAATTTGTTTGAGTAGTTTTTAGAGTCCCGGGTTGGGTGCGATCGCACCCAACCCTTGACGTCATCCCAAGCCTACGCAGACTGAGCCCCTGGCTGCCCATCCTCAACCACAAAGGATGCCAGGGTTTGCACTGCTGATGTAGGCGACTCTATGGACTCCACTGTGCGATAGTCCGCCTGCCAAAGATCGGGTGTGATGGTACAGCGCACATAGCCCCGATTAAGACCATCAAAGAACTTAGTGTGAGGATTACCAGGCACTGCCAGCGACACAAGCGCGTTAGTGTCTGCACCATCCCCAAAGCTCGACGAAATTGACGTACCGACAAATTCGGTACCCACGGTGGCAGAGGCAGGATTGTCAAAGTCGGCTTTGATGTCGTAAACCCAGCTGGAGTGAATATCACCGGTGATCACGACGGGGTTAGACGGTCGGCGAGCTTGTAAAAACTCGATAATGCGATCGCGCTGAGCCACATACCCATCCCACTGGTCAGGATTAAAGAAATCCCCCGGTAAAAACTGGGTATTACCAAAGTTAAATTGAGAAAATATTGTCTGCTGGGCCAGCACATTCCAGCGCGCATTTGAGCGATTTAACCCCGAGAATAACCAGTTCTCCTGACGTTGGCCTGTCATGGTAGCAGCCTCACTCAACGCCTCGGCACAGCGAGGGCCAAACTGATCGCCGCAGGGTTGGTCGGTGCGATATTGACGGGTATCTAAAATGTTAAAGGTGACCAGGTTGCCAAAACTCAACCGTCGATACAGCTGGAGAAAGGCACCGCGAGAGGCAGACTGTCGCCGCATCGGCATGTGTTCGTAGTAAACCTGGTAAGCAACAGCACGACGTATGGCAAAGTCTCTGGGACTTTGTTCATCCTCAGGGATGAGGTTAGCATAGTTGTTGTCTACTTCGTGATCATCCCAAGTGAAGGCCCATGGAAATGCGGCATGGGTCGCTTGCAAATTTTGGTCTAAACGATAGAGGGCATAGCGATTTCGGTAGTCTTCCAGGGTAATCACGTCGCCGCTGTTGTGCTGACGTACAGCGTCCGCGCTAATCCCCCCTTCGTAAATGTAATCACCCAGGTGGATAACCAGGTCCAGGTCTTCCCGGGCCATGTGTTGATAAGCCGTGTAGAACCCATTTTCGTAGTCCTGGCAAGAAGCAAACGCAAACCGCAGGTCATTTAACGGAGTGCCCGATGCAGGTGCTGTACGGGTGCGGCCAACCAGGCTTTCTTCACCACCGGCCTCAAAGCGATACCAATAAACCCGATCCGGTTCTAGGCCAGATACTTCCAGGTGAACTGAGTGGCCTAAAGCGGCGCGGGCTAAAGTAGACTCTCTCCGGACCACATTTTGTAGGGCTTCATCCGTAGCAATGGTGCAGGTGACAGTGACATCGCTATTGGGCATGCCACCCCCCTTGAGAGGATCCGGTGCCAGACGGGTCCATAGCACGATGCCATCTGGTAGGGGATCGCCCGAGGCCACACCTAAGGTGAAGGGATAGCTGGAAAACCTTGTCTGGGCAAGAACGGGGTGCTGATTGACAAGGATAAGGCCGGTAAATGCACCCATGCCTGCCAATAGGCTACGCCGATTGAAACGATTAGACATGGGACGATCAATAGATGAACGGTGCATGCTGATGTTCCTGGTAAATGCTGACTGTTAGAAAGTTGTTGCCGCTGATTTAGGGGATGCCTCGCTCTGGCAAGATGGCCCTATGAATAATGATCAGTAACGGCAGCAAGTTTTGATAGCTGAGGCTATGGGCGACGGCGTAGGGCCAGGCCAACGAGCGTCACCAGGCCCGCCACCATGGCAGGTTCTGGAACAGGCATGGGCTCGGCAAATGTAACGGTGCCTGTATTGAGTTCAAATGTGGAAAAATTGTCAGTAAAAAAGCCAAAATCACCACTGCCCAAGGGCTCTTCGCGAAACTGAAAACTCAGGTCTGAGGCAATGGCAACAGAATAGTCTAAGCCTACGAGTTCACCGTCTTGAAATATTGCCAGGGGAAAGCCGCTGTCGGTATCGTCATCGCCCTTGCTATAGGTGACCGCTGTACTCAGGTCGGAACCCACATAGTCAAAGGTGAGGGAAATCAACCCAAAGTCTGGGGCTACCTGCTCCAGGCCAATGCCGCTCAGTAAGCTATCGTCATAGGTGACCTGCCCTGAGAATGTGTCCCCCACTAGAAAATCACCGCTGACAATATCTACGAAGAAGTTTGTTTGAAACCTGGCTGCGTAGGCAGGGGCTGTGGATAGAACCGTCGAACCGACTAGAGTGGATGCGATCGCAACCGTTGAAAGAGCCATTCTCATTGCATGAACTTCCAGCTTTTAAGACTTACTTAATGTGTGAAAAAGACTAAACTATATAGCTTTAGAGAAGAGTCTTTACACGATCTTTTAGAATGTCTCAAACGGTTAGTCAGAGGACATTTTTAACAAGGATGCAGGCTTTCTAAAAGATGCCTGAGCAATCTAAAAAGAGCCTTGCAAACTAATATAAATACGAAACAACAATACCCTTTTTTAGGCGGAAATTATGTTTGCCAAAACACATAGAAATAAGTTGTTATTGGTGGCATACCCCGCTTTAAAGCATCTAGAGTGGTTTCAATGTTGAGGCTGCGTTCTAGGCGTCAGACCGTTAGGATAAAACAGCAGTTTCCTGATTCCGTGTGTATGACCTGGCAAGAAGTCTCTGGTAACTGGCTTCTCGTTCCCGATCGCCCAAAGGCCATTATTCATTTCTTAGGGGGGGCGTTTATTGCCGCTGCGCCGCACCTAACCTATAGTTGGCTATTGGAAAATCTTTATCAGCAGGGCTATTGCATTGTGGCAACGCCCTTTATCAATACCTTTGACCATGGTGCGATCGCAGACGAGGTGCTGACCACATTTGACCAGGCCATGATCTATCTCCGGCGTCAGATCATTGGCGATCGCTACATACCTATATATGGTGTCGGTCACAGCATGGGCTGCAAAGTTCATCTGCTCATTGCCAGTCTGTACAACATCGAGCGAGCAGGCAATATTCTGATTTCCTTTAATAATTACCCCGCCCGCAAATCTATTCCGTTGTTAGAACAGTTCGTTCAGTTTGCTCCAGATTTTGATGTGGAATTTACCCCCAGCCCCAACCAAACCCTTAATCTGGTTCGCGATCGCTACGCCATTGGCCATAATCTGCTGATCAAGTTTCGCCGAGATACCATTGACCAAACCTACGATCTCAGTGATGTGCTCTACCAGCGCTTTCCCCAGTTCACTGCGATTCAGATTCTCCAAGGTACACACACCACACCCATTGCCCAAGATGTCCGCTGGCAGCCCGGTCAGTCATTTACAGCCTTTGATGCCATTGGTCAGTTTGTTAAACAAGAGTTCTACAAAGACTTAGGGCAGCTTAAGAAAACCATGCTCCAATGGCTGGGTTAAAAAGCCGCCTACTCTATGACGACGTCTCTAACATTTGCTGCTAGGGTGGATAAACTCTTGCCATATTGAGCTCCACACTATGCTGTTTCGCTTGCTAACGTTCAGTACCGTTGCTCTGCTACTTACGTTCCCAGGCCAGCTAGCCTGGGCTGATTCGTCTAGATTACTTGCGCAGGCTGAGGAAAGTGAGGCTGCTGAAACTTCCGATGATTCAGAAGAGAATGCGACCTCAGAAGAAGTGTCCTCAGAAGCCGACGTTGAGACTAATGCAGACGCATTAGAGTCTGAAGAGGCAGCACCAGAGCAGCAATCTTTGGATGACGTAGATCAGCTAATTCTCACCGGGTTATCCCTGTATGAAGACGGCAATCTGGCGGAGGCAAAAACTACCCTTGAACAGGCGCTTGACGCTGCCCGGGCCAATGAGAATTTGGCCCAGGAGTCTTTTGCTTTAACTATGCTAGGGCTGGTGACCGTTAATCAGGGGGACTATACAACTGCCTCTGACTACGGTGAGCAGGCGCTGACGGCGTTAGAGGGGGTGGATGATCCTGAATCTAGGGTGGTCGCCCTAAATGTGCTGGCACTCGCGACCCAATCCCAGGGCAATTTACCGGATGCCATTACCTATGCCCAGGACGCCCTCACCCTGGCTGACAGCCTTGAGTTTGACTCAGGTCGGTTGAATTCTTTGAGCATTTTGGCCACCAGCTACAGAACCATTGGTCAAGATGTATTAGCCCTGGAGGCGGCCCAGTTGGTGATTCCCCTGGCGCAATCAGAACGGAATGGCCAAGCCTTGTTGAGTGCTTTAAATGTGGCAAGTTCTTCGCTGTTGGCCCTGGGAGAGTATGAAACTGCGTTGACAGCGGCTGAAGATGCGCTGACCGTAGCAACTCAGTTGCAAAGCCCAGGATCGCAGGCCCTGGCGCTGAGCAATATGGGGGTGGCCCACTATCGCTTAGAAAACCTTGACAAGGCGATTGAGGCTCAAACCGAGGCATTGGCGCTGGCTGAAGAGGCAGGGGTCCTAGATGTGCAGTTCACGGCGCTATACGTATTGGCGCTGGCATTCTACGACCAGGGAGATTTGGATCAGGCAGTTGAGCTGTATGAGGACCGTTTGCAGCTGAGTCGTGAGTCCAACGCTGTGGGTGCAGAGCTACAGTCACTGCTGGGTCTAAGTTCTACTTATTTAGATAGTGGTCAGTATGAAGCTGCGATCGCATCCTTTGACGATTTACTCGTTCTTGCCCAGGAGCGTAATCAGCCCCTATTCCAAAGCTTAAGTTTGTCTGGTTTAGGCTTTGCCAATGTCCAGCTGGAGAACTATCCTGCGGCCCAAGGTCATCTTGAACAGGCTTTAGTGATTGCTAAAGACATGGGCGATCGTGAAGCCGAGTTTGGCCTGCTCAGCTTATTATCTGAAGTGCATCAAGCTCAGAATGAGCCGCAACAGGCGCAAGACTATGCTGCCCAAGCCGCAGCGCTGCAGGCAGAAGCAGAAGCGGAAAACGCATCGCCTTCAGATGACAATTCAGAGGAGGCCGCAGACGATGCAGAGTAACGCAAATTGCTGTTGCTGATTTAGAGCATGAACGGCTCAACCCAACAGGCTAACAACCTAGCCTTGAAAGGTGAAATCATACCGAGGATTAGCAACACTAAAAGGTGCATTGATTGAGCAACCGCCCACATAATTATTGCGGTTGCTTTACCAAGCTTAATTTGTTGCATCGGTTGAAATATATTAATATTCAAAGCTGTTTGGAACGTCGTCTTCGAACAAATTTTCGGATGTCATAAAATCTTGAACGTTGTGTAGAGCAGTTGGCTAGAAGCGCCAAGTTGCCTGTCTATTAGGAATACAGTGCCTTGGGCTGCACTCATCCTACAGACTTTCTAGCTGTCCATAGGATTATGTATATCAGGGTTGAAGCGTCAGCCCTGCATAACTTTGACAATGCTGCTTGCCGTCGACGCACGTATTTTAAAACGCTTAAATCTAGTGATTACTCAAGGAGTGTTAGGTCAGATGGCCCAGGTCATTGTTGGTGAAAATGAAGGTATTGAGTCAGCATTACGACGTTTTAAACGTCAGGTATCGAGGGCTGATATCTTCTCAGATATAAAAAAGAAACGTTATTTTGAAACCCCTATTGAAAAAGCTAAACGCAAGGCAATTTCTCGTCGTCGTAAGCGCCGCTTTAAATCCAATGCCAATGCCAGCGCCTAAGCACATTGCCTGAACAATAGCGACCCAGCAACTAAGGGGCAATGACGGTTAACCGTCATCGCCCCTTAGTCATAGATATAGCCCTAGCCTTTAAGCGGCTCTGCCTATAATAGCGCCAAGCCTTTTAAGGTCAGGCGGTTTAGAAATATAGTTTTCTTATATGTCCTAACTTTACTCCCGTCTATAGTTCATAACGGTGCGTCAGATCACAAAATTTTAAGTTTCGTATCACACCAATCAAGCCAAACCTTGTAAACAGTCGTAAACAAAGGCGTTTGCTTAGCTGGTGGTGAAAAAAAGATGCCGTTACGGCTGGTGTTCAGAAAGGACACTTTTAACCTGAACTGTATGCATAGGGTGCCCATACATGTCTGAGAAATTTGCCGCCAGTGCAATATCAGTCATTTGACTTAGACGAGCACGCTGTGTTGCTTAATGTGATGCATCCTTAAACTTCGTAAAGCTCTAAAGGCAACCCGTCAGGGTCTTGGAAAAAGGTGAAGCGTTTGCCGGTTAGTGCATCTAATCGGATGGGTTCTACTGGGATGCTGTGTTTTTGTAGGTGAGCAATATTGGCGTCCAGATTGTCGACGGCTAGGGCTAAATGGCGTAGACCGCAGGCTTCAGGACGTGTGGGTCGAGGTGGTGGTTCTGGAAATGAAAATAGTTCTAATTGGGCATTGCCCAGGGTGAGATCAAGCTTGTAGGATTGCCGCTGTTCGCGCCAGGTTTCACAAATAATGTCAGCTCCTAGAATGTCAACGTAAAAGTGCTTTGATTGCCCATAGTCTGAACAGATGATGGCAATGTGGTGAATGGCTTTGATGTGCATGGATTGATCGGTTAATGGGGACAGCCGTTCCATGGAACAGCTGTCCCTGAGGATAGTAATGGCTTGTCCTTAATGACATAGGGGCTGTCAAGGCTGTTTCAGCGATTATTGTTAAAAGCTGACTTTAAAAAACGTCTACGGTCGACGATCCGTTTTAGATGATTTTTCAGATGCAGCGACTATGCTTTTTCCTAAAATCCCTTGCTAATTTAAAGGTGGCTTAAGAATGTTTGGTGCATTTAATCAGTCACAACTAACTTGGCAAATACCTCGGCCCACATGCGGTCGGGGTTTCACTTTATGGGTTTAGCCCCTGCTTTAGACTTACAGCCAAAGCGTTGCGTTGTTATCGATGTAGTCAGGTTGTCCACAGCTGTTGGTGGCGCTAAAGGTTTGAAAATAGCGTTGCAGCTTAGGGGGTAGCTCAGGGTAGTTAAATAGACCATCACCCGATGCAATTTTGGCCCAAAAATTTTCTAGGACAGGGGCATATTGCGCTGCCTCGGCTGAAGATAAGTTAAGGGGCTTACTGGTGAGTAGTTTCATTATGAAGGGGAAGGAGCGATCGGCCATCCACTGATGGGAAGTGGCCTGTAGAGTGGGCCACTCAGGTACCGCCTCAATGCGGTGAGAGGTAATATCCAGCCGGTGGCGATCGTCTACAGTCGTCAGTTCACAGATGCGGTAGGGGTGAGGATAGCTGACGAGGGAGCCAGTGGTGATTTCATAGAGTCCATCAGTTTGGGCTACATCTTGCACATGTAGGTGGCCAGTGAGCATTAGGGGCACCCTAGCAGCCTGCAAACGCTGGGTGAGGTCAGGCGCATTTTTGACCATGTAACGCTGTCCCATGCGGCTATGGGATTGGCGGGGCAGATGTTCTAGGGCGTTGTGGTGCAGCATCACCAGGGTGAGCTGGTTGGTGAGCTGATCTAGCTGTTCATCTAGCCAGTCTAGTTGTTCTGAGTCGAGCCAGCCGGTGTAAAAGGGCTCGCCCTCTACATCAAAGCCGTTGGAATTTAATCCGATTAGATGGAGCCCATCCAAAATAGTGTGGTGATAGTACGGACGGGTTGGATCGGTATAGCCAAAGGCCTGGTAAAGATCAACAAACTCGTCTAAGGAAATGGTGCGATCGCACCCTGCCTGTCTCACCACATCATGATTGCCAGGCACCACATAGACCGGAAACGGCAACCGCTCCAGACGACGGACCAGCCAGTGATGATTTTCCCGCTCACCATGCTGAACCAAATCCCCAGGCAATAACAAAAAATCAATACCCACCTGTTCCAGGTGATCCAAAATCTGTTCCAAGGCTGGGATGCTGACTTCCACAAGATGGAATCGATTAGGTGAGTCCCAGATGGTGTGGGGCAGGGCAACGTGCAGATCGCTAACCACTGCAAAACGAGCCAAAAGAGACATAGGAGTTGATAGGGTAGATAAGCAAACGGTACCAAGGCTTAGTTAGTTGTGAGCACTTAGTCTTGAGTTTTGAATTAAGCCATTGGCTTAGACCTTAAAACTCAAAGCTCAAAACTGTGTCCTTAGCCTAGTGCCATCATCGCCTGTTTTCGACTATGTCCCGTGTGCGCCAGCACGTTAACCCACTCAATATTCGCTACGCCACCCCTGTTACCCCGCCTTGCTGGGCCGATGTCTTTGCCCAGCCTGCCCAACCATTACATATAGATATTGGCTGCGCTAAAGGCTATTTCATCAGCGATATGGCTCAAGCTTGCCCAGATTGGAACTTCCTTGGTTTGGAGATTCGAGCCCCCTTAGTAGAACAGTGTCTGAAACATCGTGACCAGCTGGGACTGCACAATCTACATATGCTGTTTTGTAATGCCAACAATTCCCTACGACCGCTATTGGCAAGTTTGCCTCACCCCCCCCAACGAGTGAGCATTCAGTTTCCCGATCCGTGGTTTAAAAAGCGCCACCAGAAACGGCGTGTGGTGCAACCGCAGCTAGTGGCAGATTTGGCTGAGTATATGCTGCCCGGTGCATGGATTTGGCTGCAATCTGATGTGCAAGCTGTGGCAGAGGACATGGTTGAGGTATTTGCCGCCAATTCCTCTTTTCGGCGTTCCTTTGAGCCTCCTCATCCAGCACCCGTTGGCACCACAGGACCCTGGTTAGCAAACAATCCCTTGCCAGCCCAAACTGACCGAGAACGAGTCACCCTAGGGCAGGGCAAACCTGTTTATCGGGCTCTCTTTATCAAAGCCTAGATGACCTTCTAGAGACGAGTTTAAGAGAATGAATAGCTGTCCAGCACGTGCCTCTCTAGAACACGTCTTGGTAAAAAGCTCTATTCGGTGACTTTGAGTGCGTAACGATGGCGACCTTCCGGTTCAAAGGAGCCAACCCAAACGCGATAGGTACCTTTGGTAAAGGTATCCTGAATCATAGCGTCACGATTTTGACGGCTGGCACTGTCGTTACAACGCACAGTGTTGTTATTCGGCCCTTGAATCAGCAATGTGGTGTCTGCGCCACCACTATCAACCGCTATCGTTAGCTCACTAAAGTCTTCCTCTAACGTCAAAACATGGTCTGGCGTGCGGTCAGCGTATCCTAGACAAAACTCACCATTGCTGTCACGGTTAGCGATGTTTGATAAACCATAGGAACCAACCGTTTCACCCGTTGCTTGAGTAGAGGTAAAGCCCAGGGCCAGGCTCATTTCATCGGCAGCTTGGGCAACGGCAGCTAATGCTAAGGGTAAAACAAGACCCGTTAATTTGAATGCTGTTGATTTGAAAGTTGTTGATTTAAACATGATGGTCACACCTCAGGGGCACACATTGGATGCTATAACTCACTATTTCTAGCATCCCTACACTCTTACAGTATCTCCTTTAATAGGGTTAGATACTATTAAGATGACGCTTTTTATCACTGGTACAATCTCCAAAATATCAGGATAAAAATTGATGGTTTATGGTGAAATAATTCTTTAATTTCTAATTTTCTAAGGGTAAAAACTCTGGGCCTGAAAGTGAGGATTATATCCCTTAATTTCTTTCTGTTCCGGTAGGCGGTAGGTAAGGTGTTTGCTGGTACTTTTTCCTAAGTGCACCAAAGATTCTGCCATTTTAACCGCTGCTGCCACAGCGTCAATTACCGGCACCCCTAAGCGTGCTTCTAACTGTTTTTCCAAACCACTCATACCAGCACAGCCCAGGCAAATGGCTTCAGCTCCATCCTGTTGAATAGCCAGTTGGCTAGCTTTGATCAGAATATCTAATGTGGCAGTCCGATCCTGCTCCGTATCGAGCACCGATAGTTTTGTGGTGCGTACCGATGCACATCGAGCTGTTAGCCCTGTTTTTTGAATTGTTTTTTCCACCATGTCTCGTACACGGTGGAGGGTGGTAACAACACTCCATTTAGCCGCTAACATATTGGCCATGTAGAGACTGGCCTCGGCAATTCCCACTACGGGCTTCGACGTAATTTCACGGGCTGCTTCGATGCCAGGATCTCCCCAACAGGCCAAAATAAAGGCATCAGAGCTAGTATCCAGAATAATTTGTTCCAAAATCCCAGGAATAGCCAGATACTCATCATAAAAACTCTCAATGGACTCAGGTCCTGTTTGAGGTTGTACAGTGATTATCTCCGTATTAAGGAACTTGATAGCTTGGGCTGAGGCATTGATATTCGCCGTCATCGGCTGGCAAGTATTGCCGTTGATGATCTTTATGTGACACGTTGGTTGAGCCATGGCCTTAGGGAGCTAGAACATGACAATGCTCCCATGCCATTAGGACCCAGCCTTAGTTTTTATCGTTGGCTGCTATGTATCCCCAGCTATAGGCTGTTGGGCCAATGGATTGATGCACGGTAAACTCGGTCACTGGCACATAATAGTACGAGTCAAAATAGGCTTCGGTGGTGGGCCATTCCCAGGGGGAAGGACTGACTTCATCGGCAAATTTCTTAATCGGTGCTTCCCATCGACCTGCATGGCCATTGGGATTTTGAACATCCATCGGGCCATAGATGGTGATACCTGGCGGTGGATCCTGCCCCAATGCCCGTACATCTGACATCAGCGGCATTTGGGGATTTCTGTGACCCAGACCAATGGTGTACATCATATTGCTAGGGTTGGCCCCTGCTGCAAATTGAGTTGCTAAAATGCCCGCCCGTAAATAGTCCTCATCCCCTGTTAGGGTGTGGGCATGGAAAAGCGCCCGAGTTTTGGGTGTGGTCGTAGAACCCCAGCCAATCGAACGACTCGGATCTGCGTTCCACTTAAAACCGGTGCTCTCAATACTTTCGATATCAGTTTTAGCTGCCCGAATGATTGCATCGGTTGCATTTTTTTGAATAGTTTTATTGACCGTTGGTTGATTGGTACGGCTATAAACAAATGCCGAATGGCTCTGATCGTGATAGCTATGGGGTGAGATGGAGACATCGGCACTGGTAAACACAGTTGTGTCGAGAAAAATCTGATGCCATTGGTCATCACCAGTCAGTCGATAGAGCTCTGCAGCCGCTAGATTACGAGCTGAGTGCACAATTTCATGCTGTTCTTCAGTCTTTTTGGATAGCTCTGCTTCAGCCCAGTCCATGGCCCGAATAGCACTATCTTGATAGGTTTTAGCTAAGGTCTGATCGTAATTTTGCAGCACATAGGCGGCTCGCGTTGCCACATTGGCATAGAAATAGCTAGACCAAATGCCTGGGCCATACACCATGACCATCTGGGATTCTTGCCAACTGCCCTGGGGCTTAATTGGATGCTCAGCGGATTCAATGCCGCCTGGAATGCCGCCTGCTTCGGTCTGTAAACGGCGAAACACATCCAAACCCCAGAGGGCCTCATCCATAATGTCCGGTAAATTATTGTTGGATTCAGGTAGATTCAGCTTAATTGAGTCGAAGAACTCTGGATGGAGTTCTACCAGTTCTAGAAATGACCGACTAACATGCAGGTGAGAAATACGACGGTCCCAATCTCCGGCATCCATCCATCCACCCCAGGCATCAGGCACTTCTTCCTCGGTGCGGGTTTCCACTAATGCTTCGAACGAATTTATCCCATCCCAATAGTTAAAACCCATGCGAGTATCCATCAGCGGCACGGTGGAGCGGTAAATGACCATGCCGTCTTCTGGATGGAAAGGGCGAGGTCGTCGGTAATCGGTGTAAGGTTGTTCGAGGGCAATGCCGCTACGTTGATGGTACATTCCCCGGGCCGAGACATAGAATCCATCACGCCATGTATTTTCACCAATTTCGAACTCATAGGATGTGCCTACCCCGTCCACGTAGACACGGTACTGTCCCGGTGTGGAAAAGTCACTAAAGTCCATAATGAAAACATCGGTGTCATTATGGTTGCGATCCTGTGAGTCCCTGTAGTCTTTTGATTGCGATAGGGCCGTTTGACCTTCATAAACTCTGTTACCCGTGGCTGTATCAATCAGCCAAAATGCCTTGCCCGTACTATAGTCAAGGCCCCCACCGTTCCCCATCCAGGTAGATAAGAAGGCTACTTTGGCCGGGTCATCGGGGTCGAACCCCAGGTGTGAGACTTGAACTGCTTCACTGCGGGTTTGTTCGGGTTTATAGATAAAACTAGTATCTTGCAGGACGGTTTTACCAAATTTGAGCTGATAGGTTTCACCCACCACTAGCTCGTCCGGCATTTCTAGGAATATGGTGTGGGTTGTAGGCCACTCAAACCGCCAGGGCCCAGTTTCTGCCATGGACCTGATGTTGCTTTTGCGATAGACATTGCTAGGAGCAACCTTTTTACCATCACTGGTTAGGATTTGGTACTGGTTAAGGCTGTCAATACAGTTGGTGTTGAATTTAGGGCCCACATATTGATCTGCCAATCGAATCATGTTGGGTACATCGGGAACCAGCTGCCCCAGAAACGTCCCCTGCCGCGATACCCAACCGTCTTTCTTAATGGTGTCACCAGGTTCAGCATTGTAAACAACCTGTTTGCCCCGAACCAGTTCACCCACTTCGACACGTAGGGCCACTACATTTTTGCTGACGGTATAAGCGTGGGTTACTGAGATACCCGATGCATCATCCTCTTTTGAGGATGCTGAGTTGACGATGGCTGGAATTTCAATACCTGCCAAGTTAGCGTTGCAATGGTTAACGGTAGTCCAACCAAGTAGAAAAGAGAGGAGGTTTTCTAACATTTGGGTGTGAAGGTGTGGAAGTTGGACAGTGGGATTTAGTAGACAGTCTATTCCTGGGTTTGAAAAGTTCCTTGGATTTGCCTCGATGACATTTGCGGTAAATTTGCTGTCATCGAGATATAAGACATCTAAGTGCCTGAAATTGACGTTGGGACAATTGGAAACGTTAGGATTACTTAACCCTTCTTAAATTGTTGAACTGTGTCCGGATCTGTACTCCATGTTGTTGCCTATGCAGTTGTTGAGAACCAACAGCTGCTCACTGTCCGTAAAAAAAATACCCACAAGTTTATGTTTCCCGGTGGTAAGTTCCAGCCGGGTGAGAATGCGAAAGCGGCTATTCAGCGAGAGGTTCGGGAAGAACTAAGCTGTGAGATTGCCCCTGGCACTATTGAGCTCCTTGGTAAATATGTGACAACGGCTGCCAATGAAGCTGACACTGAGCTGGTGGCCACTGTGTTTCAAGGGGATTTGATTGGTACTCCTACGGCATCTAATGAAATTGTTGAGCTCCAGTGGATACCGATTATGGCGGAGGATTATGTAATTGAGCTTGCTCCGCTGATTACTGACTGTATTTTGCCGCAGCTTAGGATGTCGTAACCCGTCATCAGAAATCCTTAGTTATTTCTCACTAGCTCTCTATGTTGATGCTTTGTAAAAAGGTTTTTTGACTACGGTAGCAGGTACTGTTTTCTGACGGATTTGGACATTGATTACTGTGCCCACTTTAGCGAGTTCAATGGGGACATAAGCCAGTGCCACTGGATATCCCAGTGTGGGAGATAGGGTGCCACTGGTAACAATACCTATTTGTTTGTCATCCTGAATAATTGGATAGTTATGACGAGCAATATTGCGACCTTCTAGCTGTAGGCCCACCAGACGACGGGTGATTCCATCCGCCTTTTGTTGGGCAAGACTATCTCGACCGATGAAGTTGGGCACTTTATCTAGGTGGACTAACCAGCTCAGTCCGCCTTCTAGCGGTGTGGTTTCATCGTTAATGTCCTGACCGTAAAGGGCCATGGATGCTTCTAGTCTCAGGGTATCCCTTGCCCCCAGACCGCAGGGTTCAGCGCCATGTTCTTGTAGCGCTTGCCAGATAGCAGTAGCACCGTCAGCCTCTACCATTATTTCAAACCCGTCTTCACCGGTATAGCCTGTGCGGGCAAGGAACGATTTGTGTCCCAGCACCTGGCCATAGGCGTGGTTGTAACGACGAATAACGCTGAGGTCAATATCTGTGATTTTCTGTAAAGTTTCTACTGCTTTGGGACCCTGTATAGCGATTAGGGCATGGGTTTGGGAATTATCGTGCAGTTCGACATTGGCTAGATGTTCAAGTAGCCATGTCTTGTCTTTATCAGTTGTTGCGGCATTGACGATGAGAGTGACCTGTTCACCTTCGTCATAAATAATTAGATCATCAATGATGCCGCCCTGGGGATTAAGCAATACGGTGTACTGTGCTTTGCCAGGGGAGAGTTTGTCTAAATCTGAGGGAACGAGTTGCTGTAGCGATCGCAAAACATGATCCCCAGTCAAAATGAATTTCCCCATGTGGGAAATATCAAAGATGCCCACCTGATTACGTACAGCGGCATGTTCTTGCTTGATACCGCTAAACTGCACCGGCATTTCCCAGCCCGCAAAGTCAGTCATGCGGGCTTTGTTTTGAATACACAAATCGTAAAGCGGGGTACGAAGCAAACTCATGGCAAGCGGAGAGACAGTATAGACAATCCTACTCTCTCGTTTGACCCTATTTTTATCTATTGAAAGACATCTATGGATAGGCAATTCCGTACTTTATGGGGTATAAATCATGCTATTCAATGGGAAGGTAAAATTTCGCTGCAATTGATTGGAATAGCTCTTCAGGGAATACTAAGACCTCTCAGGGTTAGCGATCATGACAGAACATGCCATCTACACACTATTCCTCTTGGTTTGCCCATCAGCTTCAGGGTCTGATAAATCGCGGTCAGCGCAATCTAACGGCTCAACCATCCCATCGCTTTGTGTTGTTTGGCGAAGACTTTAGCGGTGGGCGCATGGTGACGGATTTGCTACGTCAGGTGGTGACCGACACTCGCTATGGTTCCTTGCCATCGACGTGGACCATGGAACCGCTATTAGAACAGCGACACTTTTTCCCGTTACGGCATATTCAGCGCCATGGATTGGCTTGTCCCGATTATCTGTTCGGATTCAAACTATCGGCAGCAGATCTGATTAAGACCCATGGTATGAGCGAACCCTCTCGGTTTATGGCCATCCTCTACGACCAGGGGTATAAGGTCATTCATCTGCGGCGGCGAGATTTAATGCGCCATGGGATTGCAGTTCTTAAGGCCCAACAGCCTGGTAGTCGTCACATCAACCCTACAGCTTTGATTGCCATCCTCAAAAAGCTAGATGAGCAACGCATTTCTGAAGCCGCCATTGTTGCCCAGGTACCTCATCTGACTATCACCTATGAAACTGATCTGTTAGATCCCAACGTCCACGACACAGTAGCCCAGCGTCTGTGTCGTTTCTTGTCGCTACAGCAGCGTAAGCGGGTTCAGTACTCCATAAAATTAGTGCACCAAAGACTTTCAGATCTCATCGCTAACTACGACGAAGTCCATACTGCTTTAGAAAATTCAGACTATGCCTATGTGTTGACTGAGGCTTCGGCAAAGCTAGTTATCTAAAGATGGAATAGTTTTGAATTATTCGCCTTTTAAGATGGTTGCCTCAAGTCAAAGGCTCATCACCCAAAATTCAAGATTCAATCTATTCACCCTGGTTTGCTAACGCTGTGGCCGCATTTCGTCGCCACATGGTCGGTTTAATGCGTCTGAGGGCTGATGCGGGAAATTGCTGATTCCATTCTTCGTCACTTAGGTTGGCCAGGTCCTTTAACTTAGGAGCCACATTACCAGGGTAGGGTTCAAACTCAGCCACATCCGTGGGTTTGGCAAAGCGCTGATTCCAGGGGCATACGTCCTGGCAAATGTCGCAACCGGCAACCCAGTTATCCAGATGGTTGGCCACATGAGATGGCAGCTGCTCACTACGGTTTTCGATGGTGTGATAGGCAATACAGCGGCTAGCATCAACCACACCGGGGGCACGAATTGCACTGGTCGGACAGGCATCAAGACAGCGGGTACAGGTGCCGCAGTGGTTAGTGTGTGGGCGCGATGCCGGTAGGGGTAGATTGGTTAAAACCTCGCCTAAAAACACCCAAGAACCATAGTCACGGGTGATCAGGTTGCCATTTTTAGCCACCCAGCCCAACCCCGCTTCCTCGGCCCAGAATTTATCCTGCACCGGTCCTGTATCGGCGTAATAGCGAGCCAGGATAGGCTGACCGTTGTCATCCGGTTGCGCCTGTAGCCATAGCGATAGCTGTTTCAACTTTTTGTGCATGACCCGATGGTAGTCGCGGCCCCAGCCATAGCGGGCGATTTTGCCATATTCAGGGCTTTCAGGTCGCTGGTGGTGGGTGTAATAATTGAGCGCTACACAAATGATCGACCTCACCTCTGGCATCACCCGGCGAATGTCTTGGCGTTTTGGGTTGGCCATCCATGCCATATCTGCCTGATGCCCCTGGTCTAACCACTGCTGGAGCCGTGTCTGCATCGTCTTTTCCTGAACACTTGGCTCAGGCGTCACAGCCACAATCCCAACGCGATGGAAGCCTAATGTTTTCACCTGTTGCTTAATCTCAGCAAGCAGTGGATTGGTTACTGGGGAGGAGGGAGAGATGGAATCTGGCACTGCATTACTACCCGGACCTGACGACTAAATCCATGATGGTCTTCATGGTTAACAATGGCACGGATATCTGGAGTGTAGTCTTCTGGAACAACAATTTCAAATCCTAACCGTTGGTAAAAAGGAATTGTCCAAGGGATATGGCGAAATGTGGTTAAGGTGACCGTTGTAAAGCCTTGCTTACGGGTAGCCTCAACCACTTGCTTCATCAGAGCTGTGCCAATACCCTGTCGACTGTAATCAGGCAAAACATCAAGCTCCACCACAAAATAGCCGGTGGGTAAGCGATCAACGACTACAAACCCGACGAGCGAGGTCTGAGGTATTGCCGTGGCTGCTACCCATAGATGCCGTTGATGCAATGCCTGATTTAGAAAATCAACGGAGACAATATCGTCTAGTGTTCCTGGAGTTAGCCCCAATGGACCGAGATAGGGGACATAACGTTGGGCTGCCGCTCGCTCTATGGCGGGTAGATGTTCCACATCTGATGGTTGGGCTGGCCGAATTAGATAGCCCACGGCGTACTCTACCGCATTGACCATATCCCCATTGTCCATTCCTTTTATCTTTGAATACTGATTTATTTGTATCCCAATCTTGTTTTTTAGGAAAGTCTTTATTTCTCTCCTTACTGAAAATAATACGTCACAATTTAATAGGAAATTTGGTAACAAAAGATACTTCTCAAAAGGTAGTGACCTTTAATACTGGAGCCAACAAGGAAGGTTTCTAGGGTTCCGATTTAATCATTTGAGATATCTCGATGTTAAATGTCTGGTCCGAGAGAAACCGCCAGTTTTCTGGTACACGGCGGGATAAAAGCCCGGGAGAAACCGTTCAGCAGCTTGTGTCTGCTATGGATTCTCTCGGGCTTTTAATTTTTTGATTTCCTGTTGAATGTCATAACGGTTCAATGTCCTTGCCTATTTAGCGCTATGCACCAACATCATGAGTGACACACCTACCTTTCGTAATCCAGCTGATTCAGAGGCGAACCGCGCCCTAGAGCGTGAGGCTCAACTGCCCCTCACGGGCTGGCAGCAGGAAGTGGCCCAAGGGTTGGAGTATGGGTTAGAGGCCGCCGATAGTATTCGCGATCGCACCATTCCCACCTTCTCTCGTGGCGAGCTCCCCCACTACGCTGGCATTAATACCTTTCTCAAAGCTCCCTATATCGAGGACGTCCGCAAGGTGGGTGACTATGACATTGCCATTGTGGGTGTCCCCCACGACTCTGGCACCACCTATCGTCCTGGTACCCGCTTTGGTCCCCAAGGTATTCGTCGCATCTCCGCTCTCTACACCCCCTACAACTTTGAAATGGGGATTGATCTACGAGAGCAAATTACCCTTTGTGATGTGGGCGATATTTTTACAATTCCTGCCAACAACGAAAAGTCTTTTGACCAAATTTCTAAAGGCATCGCCCATATTTTCAGTTCCGGTGCGTTTCCCATCATTCTCGGCGGTGACCACTCCATCGGATTTCCCACTGTGCGAGGTGTATGCCGTCACCTGGGGGATAAAAAAGTCGGCATTATCCACTTTGATCGCCATGTGGATACTCAAGAAACTGACCTGGATGAGCGCATGCATACCTGCCCCTGGTTCCATGCCACCAATATGAAAAATGCGCCTGCTAAGAATTTAGTACAGTTGGGCATTGGCGGGTGGCAGGTGCCACGCCAGGGCGTCAAAGTATGTCGTGAGCGGGCCACCAACATTCTCACGGTTACAGACATTACTGAGATGGGGCTGGACGCCGCCGCTGACTTTGCCCTAGAACGAGCCCTGGATGGCACCGACTGTGTTTATATCAGTTTCGATATTGATTGCATTGATGCCGGATTTGTCCCCGGTACCGGTTGGCCTGAGCCCGGTGGCCTCCTGCCGCGTGAGGCCCTATACCTGCTGGGCAAAATCATTCGCGATGCCCCAGTCTGCGGCCTAGAGGTGGTAGAAGTCTCACCACCCTACGACATCAGTGACATGACCTCTCTGATGGCCACCCGCGTAATTTGTGATGCCATGGCTCACCTGGTGCAATCTGGACAGCTGCCAAGGACAGGCACCCCTGACTATATTCACGCCGAGGCCAACATGGATGTCGGCAACGATTGGCAATAAACCCACCATGCACGAAACCGACATGACCAAAGCCTTAATTGGCACCATTCGCGACTGGTGGGACTCTCAGCCGGAAACCCCGATCATTGAAAAGGTTCATCTGATTGTGGGGGCATTTACCTGTGTCGAACCGGCCAGTTTGCAGTTTGCCTTTGACGTACAGACCCAGGGAACGTTTCTCGACGGTGCTCAGTTGGTGATTAAGGATGTTCCCCTGGTGGCCCACTGTCATACTTGCCGCGCTGATTATCGACCTGAATTTGGCAGCCAATATGCTTGTCCCACCTGTCATAGCCCCATGGAAGATATTCGATCTGGTCGGGAATTAAAAATTGACCGCCTTGAATGTGTTGTGGCCTAATGCCACCCCCCTTGTGGAGACGTTCCATGGAACGTCTCCACACCCCGTTGTCCATTGCCCATTACCTATACAATGCACCAAACCTTTGACGCCGCCCTCGAAATGAATCTGCTCCATGCCAATCAGAAAGGAGCCGATCACAACCGTGCCCATTTTGATGAATGGGGCATCACCTGTATCAACCTGATGAGTAGTCCTGGTGCGGGTAAAACCCAGCTGCTGGAAACTACACTTAACGGCTTACAGAGCTTAAATATCGCTGTGATTGAAGGGGACATGACCACTGAGCTGGATGCCAATCGCCTCCGTCAGTACGGTGTTCCGGTCATTGCCATCAACACCGGTCGTTCCTGCCATCTAGACTCCAAAATGGTGGCTGGTGGCATACATCAGCTGCAACATGAGCAAGATCCCGCCAGTCTGGATCTCGTTGTTGTTGAGAACGTCGGTAATCTGGTTTGCCCTGCTGAATTTGAAGTGGGTGAGCATGCCAAAGTTGCTCTACTCAGCGTGACTGAAGGAGAAGACAAACCTCTGAAATATCCGGTGATGTTCCGAGAAGCAGATTGTTTGTTGATCACTAAAACAGATTTAGCACCCTATCTGGATGTTGACTTAGAAGAGATTGAAGCTAACGTCAGACAAATTAATCCCAATGTGATGATCTTTCGTGTGTCTGCCAAGACTGGTGACGGTCTAGCGGGCTGGTTTGAGTGGGTTCAGCAGACGGTTGCTAATCAGCCAAACCGTTTACAGCTCACAGTATGACGTTCCAAGGTCCTGTATAAAAGCTTTGTCCCTATGCAAAGCTTTAGGTTTTCAGCAGACAAAACCATTGGCTACAACCTGGATGTGATGCGATTGCTGATTTAGGGGATGAATCAATCTAGAGCTATTGCTATTTGACGATATCTCACAACTAAAGTCATCCCGAGGATCAGCAATGCCGATGTGATTACCCAAGACAGCTACTAACTAGTTCCACAGTTTAGTGAGGTGTGCGATGCGACGACAACGATTTTTATCTACATGTTTAGCCTTTGTCTTTGGTGTGGTGGTTGCTGTAGGGTGTGCTGGCAATGCTCCAGAAACCACCTCTGAACCTGCCGCTGATGCCCCAGAGATAGCTGCGGCTGAAGGTGCTCCTTTAGTGATTGGATACAGTAATTGGCCCGGCTGGCTACCCTGGGCTGTAGCGGAAGAAAAAGGACTGTTCGAGGCCAATGGAGCCAATGTAGAACTCAAGTGGTTTGACGGCTATCTAGCCTCCATGGAGGCCTTTGCTGCTGGTCAGCTGGATGGGAATAGTCAAACGTTGAACGACACCATTTCATTTGCGGCGGATGCTGTCAATGGGGAAGTGGCTGTTTTGGTCAATGACAACTCAGCCGGCAATGACAAAGTGGTTGTTGCCGAAGGGGTTAATAGTGTTGAAGATCTAAAGGGCAAGACTGTTGCCCTAGAAGAAGGTGTGGTGGGTGACTTTATGCTTACCCAGGCCCTGGAGGAGGCTGGTATGTCTCGTTCTGATATCACCATCAAGAATTTAGAAACGGGGGCAGCGGCGGCAGCGTTTGCCTCTGGTCAGGTGGATGCTTTTGCTGGATGGCCACCTTTCTGGGGGATTGCCCTGGAACGTGAAGGTAGCAAAGAACTGTTATCGTCCAAGGATTATCCAGGGGCAATTCCGGACCTATTGGTGGTGAGTCAAACAATGATTGATGAGCAACCTGAACAGGTGCAGGCTTTGGTTAACACCTGGTTTGCCACCCTTGATTACATCGCCAAAAATCCAGAGGAGTCCAATAAAATCATGGCGGAGCGCTCTGGTGTTTCCGTTGAAGACTATGAAGATTTCAAAGCGGGTACTCGCATCTTCACCATTGAAGAGAATTTAGAAGCGTTTAGCGAGGGTGAGGGTATGAAACATATGCCCTTTGCTGCGCAGAAAATGAACGACTTTATGGTGGATGTGGGCTTTATTGAGGCCGGTCCTGAAGATTTGGGTGCCATCTTAGATGATAGTTTCGTGCAAGCCTATTCAGAGGGCTTGTAAATAGCTCTGATGGTAGGGGCGAACTGTGCGCCCCTACCTGTTTTTTATGTTTTCTTAGGAAGAACGACCGATGACTCAAACATCTGAACCGTTCAAAGATGATTTTGAGCCAACGCCTAAAAGCCTAGAGCCCACGGTGTTTTGGCGTATTGCTGAAGAGATTCCAGATTCGCTGAACTGGATTCTAATTGTTGCTTCCGTAGTAGTGCCTTTAACAGCCTGGTGGCTACTGTCTAACTATACGGGGGTAAATCCTAAGTTTTTGCCTAGTCCTCAGAATGTGGCTGGCGCTTTTCAACGACTATGGGAAAAAGGATTTATCACCCAAGATATTTTTGCAAGTTTTGGGCGAGTAACGGCTGGCTTCACCTTGGCAGCGATTGTCTCGATACCGTTGGGAATCAGTATGGGAGCCTTTGCCAGTATTCGCGCCATGCTGGAGCCGATTGTTGGGATTTTGCGGTACATGCCTGCTCCGGCGTTTATTCCGCTATTAATTATCTATCTGGGTCTAAATGAAGAGCCTAAAATCGCACTTATTGTGATCGGTACGGTGTTTTACAACACTCTGATGATTATGGATGCGGTTAAATTTGTGCCTAAGGACTTGATCGAGACTACCTATACTCTGGGGGGACGACGCTGGCAGGTGCTGATGTCAGTGATTACGCCCTACGTTATTCCGAGTATTATCGATACTTTTCGTATTAACGTCGCCACAGCTTGGAACTTGGTGGTAATTGCCGAGTTGGTGGCAGCCGAGGAAGGGTTGGGCAAACGTATTCTGCTGGCCCAGCGCTTCTTTAAAACTGATGAGATTTTTGCTTGCCTGATTATGTTGGGAGTCATCGGATTTGCTTTAGATTTAATCTTTCGTTGGGTGCTCAAGACAAGCTGTAAGTGGGCGTTTGATTAGTTATGCATCTTGAAATTTCTAAGCTTTATAAACAATTTTCAACGAAGCAGGGGCCGCTGCTAGCTCTTAAAGACATTAATATCCATGTTGAAACAGGGGAGCTGGTCTGTGCTGTGGGCGCTTCTGGCTCAGGGAAGTCAACATTACTGCGATTGGTTGCTGGTTTGGATACGCCCACCGGCGGTGAGATTACCGTTGATTTTGAGCCAGTGACGGGGCCAGGGGCTGACCGTGGCATGGTATTCCAGAAGTACACCCTCTATCCCTGGATGACGGTACAGAGCAATGTTGAGTTTGGTCTGAAGCTACAGGGGGTAACCCAAAAGGCAAGGCGTGAGCGGGCTAGCTACTACTTGGATGTGGTAGGGCTGGCTAACTTTGCTAAGTCATTGCCTAAAGAGTTGTCGGGGGGAATGAAACAGCGGGTTGCGATCGCACGCGCCCTGGCCTGTCATCCTAAAATCCTGCTCATGGATGAACCCTTTGGAGCCTTGGATGTGCAAACCAAAGAAGTCATGCAGCTATTTCTGTTGGATTTGTGGAAACGCACCCGCTGCACCATTTTGATGATTACCCACGATGTGGAAGAAGCCGTGTTTCTATCCCAGCGGATCTATGTGATGACGGCACGTCCCGGAACCATTCAGCGTGAGATTACCGTTGATCTACCTGAAGCACGCACCTACGCCATGAAGCGCGATCCTAAGTTTCAGTCGTACAAACATGAAATAACCGACCTATTGCGAGGCAAACAGGACTTAGATCTGGTAACTGCTTAGCCGCTGGTTTGCACAGCAATTCTATGTCAACAGCCTCTATCCCAGCCACTGATGGCCAAGAGTGAACTGCCCGAGCGGTTTTTGCCCAATGCCGAACATAACACCCCTCCTACCCGATGGCCCTTATAAAGGACCCGTATTTTGGCTGTACTTGGCACTATGGGAATGATAGTGCCCAAAGGCAGTGAACCAGTTAGAGGCTCGCATTTTGCATCGGTAACAGCTGATTTTGAACTTTTTACAGTCATGTGAAGATAGCTAAGGGCTAAGCCCTATATTTAGACAAACCTAGTTCAATAAAACTGGGTAGGCAAAGCAGCATTTTTAGTTGCTTCTGCCACCTGCAGTCGTCAAACTAAGCCAACGTTGGGAAAAATTGCCACAGCGATGACCTTTAGCTTTTTTTCTAGAGGTTCTCAGCCAGGTTTCAGGAATGGCCTGTAGCTTCGAACATGAACCCAAACAGGAGCAGCAAACTATGGCAGTGGAGTACGATCTTGTCGTTATTGGTGGCGGTTCTGCCGGTTTAGTAGCCGCTAGCGCTGGGGCTCAGCTCAAGGCTCGTGTTGCCTTAGTCGAAAAACATCTACTGGGGGGCGACTGTCTCCACTATGGATGTGTCCCCAGTAAGTCCCTTATCCACGCTGGTCAGGTGGCCCATCATGTACGGACTGGGTCCCAGTTTGGCATCTACACCTCAAAACCCACCATCAAGTTTGAAGAAGCCATCAACCATGTTCAGAACGTTATCGGTATCATTCAAGAGCATGACTCAACGGAGCGATTTGAAGCCCTCGGCGTCGATGTTTTCTATGGCTCCGGTCAGTTTACTGACTCAAAAACCTTTGAAGTCAACGGCAAGCAATTAAAAGGACGTAATTTTCTAATTTCAACCGGTTCTCGACCTGCAATTCCTCCCATTGAAGGCATCAAAGAAGCTGGCTTTTTGACCAATGAACAGGTCTTTTCCTTGAAAGAGCGACCCGATTCCCTAGCCGTAATTGGCGCTGGTCCCATTGGCTGTGAACTCGGTCAATCCTTTGCCCGTTTGGGAGCTGAGGTCACTATCATTGCCAGCCGCGATCAGATTATGCCTAAGGAAGAACCTGAGGCAGCGGCTGTTGTCCAAAAGCAGCTTGAGACCGAAGGCATTCGCATTCTTACCAAAAGCCGAGCCAAGAAAGTAGAGGTGATTGACGGCAAAAAGCATCTCTATGTCGGCGACCAAGTCATTGTTGTGGACGAGATCTTGCTCTCCACAGGTCGCATCCCCAATGTAGAATCCTTAGGTCTGGAGGCAGCCGGTGTAGAAGTCGGTAAAGCCGGTATTAAGGTCAATGAAAAACTTCAGACCAGCGTCAAGCACATTTATGGTGCTGGCGACGTTATTGGTGGATACCAATTTACCCACGTCGCTGGTTATGAAGCCGCTGTTGTGATCCAGAATGCGCTATTCCTAGCCACTAAAAAAGCCGATTATCGGGTTATCCCCTGGGCGACATTTACAGAACCGGAACTTGCCCGCGTTGGTTTAACAGAAGCGCAGGCAAAGGAACGATACGGGGATGACGTAGCTGTACTAAAGCACGAGTTTAAGGATGTCGATCGCGCTTTAGCTGAGGCCGCAGGCCATGGATTTGCCAAATTTATTACCCGTCAAAACGGTGAAATTCTAGGGGCTCACATCGTCGGTCCCCATGCCGGTGAGCTCATCCATGAAGTGGTTTTGGCTATGAGCTACAAAATGAAAATTGGAGCCCTTAAGAGCATCATTCACATCTACCCCACACTGTCAGAAATCAATGCTAAGACGGCTTTGCAACTGACTAAGCAAAGCTATGCCCAAAACGATCGGTTACAGAATATACTGCGTGGGTTCTTCAGCTGGCGACGTTCCCTTGCTTAAGAGATCATTAAGTATCCAACCCTACTAATCACAGATACGCTCTATCAAAATCCTATGGGACGTGTGATCAAAATCATCCTCACGGTAATTTCACACAGGTAAAGTTAAATGCATGTTCCCTGTTATCAGCGCATCTACTGAATTTTACGAGGGTTACCCCCATGCCTTTCCTACCATTATTCATCGTCATTGGTATCTTTTTAGCAGGAAGTAAAATTCTCCAACAGCCTAATCAACGGCTTGAAAAACGATCAACCAAGCGCACATCCTATGGAGATTTTGAAGATCAGTCACTAAGCTTAGCCTTGATCGACTACATTTCTCGGGAGGCTAACGGCAGAAATAATGATGACGACTACAAGGGCAAATCTGGCTCTAAGTCTAGAAAGCACAAAACCCAGGTGAAATCTAAACGATAGTTCCTCATAAATACTGAGATTTCACCTATACAAAACCGTCTTAGAAAAAGTATCTAGGACGGTTTTTGTGTGTCTAGATGACTCAACTCTGATGTATAGCTTGGCGCACATCGTTTACAACATCAGCTCTTGCTGAAAACTATAGATAACATTGTTGTGTAAGTTGATGAGTTTATATGTCTGTTATTGCGTCATTATTTATTTCCGACAAATGGCGAAACATTATTAGTTGATTTCTTCTAAAAACAGTTACTTTAATCTTCACTTTAAAATTAAATAAAAGACTTAGGGTTTGAAAGGCAACGTATTTCGGGGGTTTTAGTGCCTGTTAGCTAGAGCGTAAATAGCTCTACTTTTGTCTAAATAGGTAAATTTATTTTCGCATAATACACATAATCAGGTAAGTACAACCACGGTTTTGGTTCAGGTAGCCCATGGCTTAGAAAAGTTAAAGAGAGGCATGTTGAGGGAATTAAGGAGATAGCCTCATCCATAGAACGTAAAACTAATTTTGCTTCGCTCTGTGCTTTTTAGTTCATAAAGAACTAGACGGTATGTCTTCTCTGAGTCCTGTTTATTCTATGGGTGCTATTTAAATTGAGAACTTTGTCAAAAATAACAACACGTATAAACCGCAGGACATCGAATTTACTATTTCACATGAAACTCACAAATAACACAATTACCCCAGTTTCTTTACCTGCCTCTAAATGGTTAGTGCGCTTGACAGCGATAGGAGTAGCAACATTGTTAGGGCTTCAATGTTGTTCTCCTAGTATAGTTCAGGCTTCTGAGGAAGAAGAAGTTCGCCAAGGTTTGCCAGGCAGACGCATCAGTGGTGCCTCTCGTCTGCCAACATCTGCCTGTGCCCAAAATACGGCACCTCTGGTGGCCATTGTGCCAGAGACTAATCTAGGGGCAACGGCCTTAGCGGAACCAACACTTTGGCTTAGTGTGCCAGATGTCAAAAGTACCAAACAGTTAGAGTTTTATCTGTTTAATGCCCAGGATGAGATTATTTATCAAACGAACTTAACGGTTGAACCTACCGCTGATCTTGTTGGTTTAGATTTAGGTGTCATGGGTGGAGCGCCCAAATTAGAAATCAATCAGCGATATCGTTGGGCAGCTTCCATCGTTTGTAACCCTAACAACCGCTCAGAGAATATTTCAGTGGAGGGTTGGGTTGATCGGGTTGAGGGTTCTAGCTTAGACGCCAACAAACTTTGGTATGACCATCTGGGAGTATTGCTGGAACAGATGCAACGTCATCCACACAATCAAGATGTATGGAGTCAATGGCATACGCTAATGGCTTCAGCTAGGCTAGAACAAATTGTTCCTCTGTCGGTGAGTGCCAGCTCTGTGGAAATTATGCTGCCAACAACGGAGGCGATAAACTAACGGTTGCTCAAGAGCAAGCCATCAATAAATTCCAAACGTAAAATTCCAAACGTAAATGTTGCAGAGATGTTCCATGGAACGTCTGCACATCCAAAATTTGGACGTTAATTGATTTTATTTCCAGTGCCACAGCTTGAGACTCTGCAGTAGAACCGACGGTGGGAACTGTACTGATCAGAAATCGTCACCTGAGGAGTGTTAATCGTCATGGGTAAGCTTCAAATATTATGGCGTAGTTATGGTCAAAAGATATGTGCTGCTGGGATCGCTAACACAGCTCTTTGGCAAGGGATCCCATGGGCTAATGCCCAGGTAATCTCAGCTCAAGACTCTATACAAACTCAAGTTGTTCAACAGAACAATCAATTTGAGATTTCTGGAGGGACAACAGCGGATAATGCCAGACTATTGTTCCATAGCTTTGAGCAATTTGACTTAGAGCAAAATCATCAGGCTGAATTTCAGGTGACATCTTGCGTAGAAGCTGTTTTTAGCCGCATCACCAATGGCATGCCCTCGCAGATCAATGGACTGATAGACGTTATTGGGGGTCCAACTAGTTTGTATTTGATCAATCCGGCAGGTGTGTTATTCGGTACTGACGCATCTATCAATTTGGCAGGTGATTTTACCGTCTTAACAGCTGAACGTCTAGATTTTGAGCGGGGACATTTTGGACTAACGGGTCTTTCCAGTGATGTACAGGGTAACGTTTTACAGTTACAGTTCAATCCTGACAGTCCTGGTAACATTACGAATTTAGGTGATCTGACGGTTGGTGCCGATAATTCTTTATCCTTAATTGGTCATAGTGTTGTTAATCAGGGAACCATAAGAGGTGGAGCAATTAACATCGCTGCGGTTGGCACCCATGAGATTGTTGGTTTGGCTGGTGGATTGCAGTTTGCGGCGGCGGCTCAACCCAGGGCATCGTTACCCCTGTGGCTTACATCCACAGGAGTTGACCATGCTACGGCCATTGAAGTCAATCAGGATGGAACCCTAAGCTTGACTGGGGGACAGTTGCTCGATGTTCCTGTTGGAACAGCGCTAGTGGGGGGGCTGCTAACAACTCAGCAAACAACCAATCTAGGCTTAAACCGTATTCAGATTGTTGGTGACCATGTGGCGACTGTAGGAGCGACATTGCGCACCACTGACGGTGGTCAAGTTTTGATTGGTGGTGACTATCAGGGCAGGGGCTTGTTGCCGACGGCTCAGTCAACTTTTATCGATGCTGCTTCTACAATTATTGCTGATGGTGAGGCGGGTGGACAAGTGGTCATCTGGTCAGATGGACTCACCCAATTTAGGGGGGCGATTAGGGCTCGGGGAAATACCGCTGGAGGGATAGTCGAGGTATCTGGCAAGGAGCAGCTGTATTTTGGTGGACAAGTAGATTTGCGATCGCAAGGTGCCCCAGGCACCTTACTGCTCGACCCGGAAAATATTGAAATTCGGGCGGGGAGCGATCCAGGAAGTATGGACACGGGTGAGCCTCAAATATTGTATGAAAACACCCTAGAGTCTTCCATCATCGGCAATATTAATTTGTTGCTACAAGCAGACAACAACATTACCATTGAACCCTTAAGCGATGGCGAGTTAACCTTTGGCCAAGGAACTGGCAGTATCAGCTTTTTAGCGGATGCAGATGGCGATGGTCAGGGCAGTTTTACCATGGCTCCAGGCGATCGTCTGAGCACTTCAGGGCAAGCCATTGCCATTACAGCTGCTGACATTACGGTCGGAACATTAAATACTAGTGCATTTTCCGCCATCGATAACTCGGAGAATGCGGGAAATATTCAGCTTACATCAACTCGCGGGAGTATTGTGGGTGGCGATCTTATTAGCGCAGCGCGTGGCACCCTTAATAATAGTGGCAATGGTGGTGAGATAGCTTTATCGGCACCTGGTGCGATCAGCGTTGGCAATATTACAACGGCCACCACGGCCCTCAGCAATAGCGGTGGCGGTGGTGATATTACCCTTATTAGTCGCAGAAGCAACATTGTGACAGGTTCTCTGAATGCTGGCACCTCTGGCAACAATAACTCAGGAGCAGGAGGAGAGGTTTCTATCGATGCATTTGCCAACATTAACACCGCTGATGTGACAACATCTGTTCAAGCCACTGTTAACAACGCTGGTGATGCTGGTAATATCTCTCTTATTAATCGTTCTGGCAATATTACGACTGCTGCACTCAATACCAATACAGAGGCGGCTAGCAGTAATACAGGCAATAGTGGTTCCATTAGGTTGAATGCCAGTAAAGGAGACATTACGAGTCAGCAAATTACGTCTATCACGGTTAGCCCTGATTCAGCTCAAACCCAGGGTGGCGATATTGGCCTAAGGGCTGATGGCATGATTGTAGTGGACTCTATTAACGCCACAGGAGAGGGGCAAGGTGGCAATATTAACGTGACTACGCAACAGTCATTTCGAGCTATTGATACGATTGCTGACACCAATGCCAGCCTATTGACAACAAATGGTGGAACCATTCGTTTAACCTACAATAGTGATCCTGCTATCCCTTTCTCCCTGGGTGATGGTGGGATAAATGGAACAGCAGGTGAGATTACGACCGGTTTAGATACCTTGACGGCTCCTCAGACTGTTGAAGAAGTTAGTTTAGAGACCATTGAACTCAATAACTTATTTGAGTCTTTCCCGTCAGGTTCACAATCTGACTCCCCAGAACCTTTGTCGCCAGTTGCAGACCTGACTAATCTTTCCACTGTGCTTGGACTTGAGAATATCGACAGTCTAAACCATAACGCATTAGCCAATGGTGCTAGAGAAAAGCAAGAAGGCTCTGTTAGCGATAGCGAGTTGATTTGGGCTCAAATAGAGAGGTCGTTCTCAGCTGAGTTCGCTAGAGCCCTCAATCTACCGATGCCCGCCTCACCCTCCTTACAGAGACTCCAGCAAACTCTGAGGCAGGTGAGTGAAGCTCAGGCCATTACACCGGCTCTGATGTACATTCGTCTCAAAGACACCCATGTCGAGTTAGTCCTTGTCACTGGTGAGGGGGCACCCGTGTATCGTCCGGTTGAGGCTACTGCCGCAGACGTGAAAGCTGTTGTAGAAACGTTTCATCAGACAATTACAAATCCAGTGTTGCGCCCTGCTCAGTATTTGCCTGCCGCGCAACAGCTGTATGATTGGTTAGTGCGACCAATATTAGACGAGTTGGAAGTCGCTGATATCGACCATATTGGTTTCGTTCTAGATACTGGGCTACGCTCTTTGCCGATGGCCGCTCTCCACGATGGGCAACGCTTTTTGATCGAGAATTACAGTATTGGCCTACTGCCCAGTGCTGGGTTGACCCCCCTAGAGCCCTCCATAGACTTGTTAACGGAGCCTGGTGCATTACAGGCTACCCTGGCTATGGGGGTTGCTAACTTTGAAGCCCATGCCGATCTGGCGGCGGTTCCGTTTGAGCTTTCACTGGCTAGTCAACGCCAGGATGATGAGCAATATTTGGATCATGAGGCCACCCTGGATGTGCTACGGCAGCGTTTAGAACAGGGAAACTTTAAGACTGTTCATTTAGCTACCCATGCAGTGTTTCAGCCTGGCAGTTTAGAGGCATCCTATGTGCAGCTTTGGGATCAAACTGTGAACCTGGAACAGCTGCAGACATTACCGCTTGATGCGGTTGACTTCTTGATTTTAAGTGCTTGTGCCACAGCAGTGGGCGATGCTGCTGCCGAATTTGGATTTGCAGGATTAGCGGTTAATGTAGGCGTTCAAACAGCGTTTGCCAGTCTTTGGTCCATTGATGATGAGAGCACCCTGGGCCTGATGGCGGAATTTTATCGTGCCCTTGAACAGCCTTTAACCCGCAGTGCCGCCCTTCGTCAGGCCCAGTTGGCGATGTTGCGCGGCCAGGTTGGTATTGAAGATGGCACCGTATATGGCAGTGATGGTCAGCTAATTGGGCATCTGTCTGGTTTAGGCACCAGCGGCAGTTGGGATTTTAGCCATCCGGCCTATTGGTCTGGTTTTACGATGATTGGGAATCCTTGGTAAATCTACCGCCTGATTCATCATATCCAGTTGACTGCCTAATCCTAAGGGGGCCCATTGCACTTTGGTAGCTTTTACGGTCGTAGTCGTCTACGTTCTGTGCAGCTGTGGCTGTGGCGATGGCTGCAGCGCTATGGCTATGTATTAATTGCTCTGGGAGTAGCTCTTGCTGTTATTGGTATTCGTCAACTTGGGGGACTAGAAGAGTTAGAACTTAAACTATTTGACAGTCGTGTCCGCCATGCTGTGACCAATGTTGATCTGCCCGATGTGGTGGTCGTAGGCATTAATGAGATGGATATCAAGCGCTACAACCATTGGCCTTTAAGTGATCAAACGATAGCTGAGCTGCTAGAACAATTACAGACCTATGAACCTGTAGCCATTGGCCTGGATATCTATCGAGACATTGATCATCCTCCCGGTCGTGAACAGTTAGATCGACAACTGGCGGTGGAGAATGTCTATGGCGTATATGATGTAGGGTTGGATCCCACCCGCAGCACCCCACCGCCGCAAGGGATGGATCTAGAACGTACGGGATTTGCAGATTTTGTGGCTGATAGTGACGGGGTGATTCGCCGCAACTTTATGTTTGCCTCCATTAAGCCTGATGAATTCTATGCTTTGGGTTTAAAGTTAAGCCTGCATGTGCTGAAAAACCGCTATGGCCCCGATATTCTAAAAAAAAATTTAGCAGGCCTCACCATTGCTGGTCGGTTTTTCCCTACTTTGGCCCAAAATACGGGCGGTTATCAGAATGAAGACATGGCTGGCTACCAGGTCATGTTTCAGTACCAGACCACCGACAGATCAATTCGCCAAGTCTCTCTGACGGATGTTTTTAATAACGAGGTTGATCCCAATTGGTTCAAAAATAAGGTGGTCTTGATAGGTACCGTAGCCCCTAGTATTAAAGACACTGTTTTCACCTCCCTCAATACCCAAGCAGGATCGGTTGCAACAACACCGGGGGTGATTTTACATGCCCATGCGGTGCGTCAAATTTTGTCAGTTGTTGAAGGAGACTATTCTCTGATTTGGGGATGGACCCAATGGCAGGAAATGCTGTGGATAGGCTTTTGGTGTCTGATGGGAAGTGTTTTAGTTTGGCATATTCAGCGGTTTGTGCTGTTGACCCTAACTAGTGCGATCGCACTGGCTTCCCTGGTAATTACCGGCTGGGGGATGTTTCTTTACCAGGGTTGGATTCCCATTGTGCCACCTGCTTTGGGCTTTGCCACCGTGGTGAGCAGTACCATCGCCTATCAAGTTTTTTATCGCACCTTTTACGATCCGCTGACCAGTTTGCCCAATCGAGTCTCTAGCCTCAAGCGCCTACAGTCCTGTCTAAATCAGCGTAATGCATCGCAGCCTATGGTGGCCCTGCTGTTACTTGATTTGGATTTATTCAAATCAGTGAATGAAACGTTGGGCGTGCAAGTGGCCGATCGGCTACTGCAAATTGTTGCCGAACGCATCGTTTATCTGATGCCCCATGCATCGGCTGCCAGGGTAAGTGGCAATCAGTTTGCCCTAATTTTGCCGTCAGTGGCCCATCGTCAAGAGGCGATCTCCACCACGGCTGCTCTGCAAAAACAGCTGATGCACTCTATTCACATTGGTGGGCAGTTGGTCAGCACCACCATCAGTATTGGGATCGCGCTCCATCATAAAGGGCTGGGATATCGAGCCCATGCACTGTTGCAAGATGCTCACCGGGCTCTGGGTAAAGCCAAAAAATCAGGTCGCGATCGCTATGAAGTATTCAACGAAACCATGCGCACCCACTCGGTCTCTCAGTTTCAACTGGAGATGGAGTTGCGCCACGCTGGAGATGATGAACAGTTCCAGCTTTACTATCAACCGATTATCGAGGTAGCCTCGGGTAAAATAGCGGGCTTTGAAGCCCTGATTCGTTGGTTGCACCCTGAGCGTGGCACCGTGCCCCCCAATGACTTTATTAGCATTGCTGAGGACACTGGCATGATTCTAACTATGGGGGATTGGATTTTAGATGAAGCCTGTTATCAAATTCGCCAATGGCAACAGCAATTTCCCATGCCTCAACCCCTATTTATTGGTGTCAATCTTTCTAGTCGACAGTTTGTTCAACAAGATCTGGCGACGACGATTGCCACTATTACACAGCGGCATCAAATTGACCCCCGTGGCCTCAAACTAGAACTCACAGAAAGTGTGGCCATGGAAGATGTAGAAGCCGCTATTCAGCAGCTGAAACGATTGAAGGAGAAAGGCTTACACATCAGTCTCGACGACTTTGGTACGGGGTATTCATCCCTGAGCTATCTCCATCGGCTGCCGATTGATTCTCTAAAAATTGATAAATCCTTTGTTGACCGCATGGAAAACATTAGTGAACATGCAGATATTGTTGGCACCATTGTGTCCTTAGGGCATCGTCTGAATTTGGATATTATTGCCGAAGGTGTAGAAACCATGGCACAAGCCTGTCTGCTAAAGCAACTGCGTTGTCAATATGTGCAGGGGTATTTTTTTGCAAAACCTTTGCCTAGAGACCAAGCTGCGCAGCTGTTGAGGCAGAATAAGCGTTGGAAGATTGAAGATTAGTGGGGCGTAGGGAGTTATGACAATCTCTTTAATCGATCGCATGTTATGTCCTCAAATTTTGGACCCAACTACCATCATAGTTCTCTTTCAAAAGAATATATGATTATGATGGTGTCTGATTGTTTCAGTTCAGTCAATTTAGTTATAAACTTATCTAGCTAAGTTATGTGGACGGTCTACTATTGGTTCTCACCTCTCTAATTCCCAGTTGGGTCTTAAGCCTTTATCGGTACATGAGGGGTATGGCAAGTATTTGTTTCTTTTGAAGATGGCTGTTTTTAAGTAGCTTATATTGAGGCTGTAGGTGCATGAAATCTCTTGGTCGCCATATTTTAGTGGAATTCCATGGTTGCTCATCTGAAGTGCTGAATGATGTGCCATGCATAGAATCAAGCATGGTCGGTGCAGCTAAAGAGTCGGGAGCTACGATCATTAGCTCGGTATTTCATCATTTCTCTCCCTTTGGAGTGTCAGGTGTAGTCGTTATTCAAGAAAGTCATTTGGCAATTCACACCTGGCCAGAGTACCGCTATGCAGCTGTAGACTTATTTACCTGTGGTGATTCGGTTAATCCATGGACATCCTATAAAATTCTCAAAAAAGCATTTCAAGCTGAACATGGCTCAGCGGTGGAAATTAACCGGGGTCAACTGGATTTATTAGAGAAAGCGAGTATGGAACTGGGAGAGCTGAGGGATGAGGCCGCACAACAGATGGTAGTTCCGAAGTATAGTCGCAGCGTTTGGTTTACCGATCGCAATGAAAACATGGCCCTCTCGATTCGCCATAAAGGAGACTGTCTGTTTCGAGAAAAATCCCCTTACCAGACGGTAGAGGTGTTTGACACCTTTGAGTATGGTAAGTTGTTGGCCGTTGATAAAATGGTTATGTGTAGCGAAAAAGATGAGAAGGGCTACCATGAGATGATTATCCACGTGCCGATGGTGATGCAGCCAGAGGTGAAGGACGTTCTGGTGGTGGGCGGTGGTGATGGGGGCAGCATCCGTGAAATTTTGCGCTACGACCTTGTTGAAAGGGTGACCATGGTAGAAATTGATGATGCTGTTGTCAGGGCCTCTAAGGAATTTTTACCCAGCTTGTCGTCGGCCTTTGATCATCCCAAGCTCAATTTAATTATTGATGACGGCATTGAGTATGTGAAGCAGGCTCCAGATGCCTGCTTTGATATGATTGTTGTGGACTCTTCTGATCCTGTGGGTCCGGCTGAAGGGCTATTTTCCAAATCGTTTTATCAAGATGTTTATCGCTGTTTACGACCAGGCGGGGTGATGACGGCCCAGAGTGAGTCGCCCCATTTTAACCAAAAGGCATTTGTTGAGCTCAACCACTGTTTGAAGGATATTTTTAATGTCGACAGTGTCTTTTGTTATTTAGCGTTTATTCCCACCTATCCTACGGGCATGTGGAGCTTCACTTACTGCACTAAGGGGGGCAAACATCCTGTTGCAGATTTTGATCGGGAACGAGCCCAGTTAATTTCTAAAGAGTTTGGTCTGCAATATTACAACAGCGACATTCATGGGGCGGCGTTTTGCTTGCCCACCTTTATTCGTACCATGCTTGATAGTTAACTAGTTTGCGCTTTCTGCTAAGCGAGCGGAGCTGAAGCTAAAATTTTTTGACAGTAGTCTCTTTTAGCTGCGCTCAAGGAACGCTCACCTTGAAGGATAGTATGGGTAAACAGTCTCAATCTGAAAAGAAGTCATTTGATTCAGAGGAACGTATTTCTAACAAAATTGCCAGCTTTGATCCGGGCGGGGTAGGTGCTGTCAATGGCAATTTGTTTGGGTTTCCCCATGATTATGCCCATGCCAGTACGGTGGTGATTGGCGTGCCTTGGGATGTGACGACGTCGTACCAGGATGGCACATGTCGGGGGCCAGAGGCTATTCTACGGGCATCGCCCCAGCTTGATTTTTATGATTTTGATAATCCTGAAGCATGGCGACAGGGTATTTATATGCTGCCGATTCCACAGTGGTTGCTGGCGGAGAATCGGCGGTTAAGACCGGATGCGATCGCAATCATCCGCAATGCTGAGCAGGGCATAACCCCTGACGATAATCTAGATCTAGCGGCTGCCCTAGAGCGCATTAACCAAGGCTGCCGCGCCATGAGTCGCTGGGTCAGCCATCAAACCCAAGTGGCCCTACAGCAGCAGAAAAAGATCGTCGTTATTGGTGGCGATCACAGTGTGCCGTTAGGGGCTTTGGAAGCTCTGTCTCAGGAATATCTCAGTTTTGGTATTTTGCATCTAGATGCCCACGGTGATTTGCGCCATGCCTACGAGGGATTTCAAGAATCCCACGCATCGATTATGTTTAACGCGATGCAGCTGCCGCAGATTTCAAAGCTAGTGCAGGTAGGCATTCGGGATATTTCCCATGGTGAAATGTCCATGATTCAAGACTCTAATGACCGGATTGTGACCTATCTAGATACACAGCTAAAGCAGGCAAATTATGCTGGGAAAAGCTGGCTGGAACAGTGTCAGGACATTGTGCGCCATTTGCCTGAGCATGTGTATATCAGCTGCGATGTAGATGGTCTCGATCCGAAGCTATGTCCCCATACGGGTACACCGGTCCCTGGCGGACTAAACCTTGAAGAGGCTTATTGTCTATGGCGTGAGGTGGTTCGCAGTGGGCGGCATATTATTGGCTGCGACATTTGCGAGACCGGTAACCATGAGTGGGATGGCAATGTGAGTGCGCGGATACTATATAAGCTATTTAGTCTTATGAATATGGGTGAGGGTGGCTCTGAGTTGTGAGTGCTTAGTTTTGAATTAATAGCCTTTGCCTAGGATATGCCTCTAAAAACAACTAGCTAATAACCAATAACCGAGCACTCACAACTCAAAATTAAAAACTCAGAACTCTACAACCCTCCAAGTTAAGAAGTATTGCCTTCTCAACGCTTTCTAATGATTTGTTTAGATGCTTGTTCAGGTGCTGTTTTTATTCTGCCAAGCAATTAAAACTAGCTTTAGGTGGTTCGTTCAAAGGGGTAACTTGAATGGCGCGTCGGGTTAATTCGCCAACGGTTCTGCAAATGGAAGCGGTGGAATGTGGTGCCGCCGCCCTCAGTATGGTTTTGGGTTACTACGGTCGGTATGTGCCCTTGGCGGAGTTGCGCCATGCCTGCGGTGTTTCACGGGATGGGGTGACGGCAGCCAATGTGCTTAAGGCCGCACGCACCTATGGCCTGGAGGCGAAGGGATTTAAGAAAAGTCTGGATAGCTTAGAACAGCTAAAACCACCGTTTATTGTATTCTGGCATTTCAACCACTTTTTGGTGGTGGATGGGTTTGAGGCTAGCCATGTGCGTCTCAACGACCCAGCGACTGGACCGCGCCGGGTGACACGTCAAGAATTTGATGAGGGATATACGGGAATTGCGCTAACGTTTGCGCCAACGGATACCTTTGAAAAGGGTGGTCGCAAACCCAACGTAATTGGCTCCCTGGTACGGCGACTGGCCGGATCTACGGGAGCCTTACTCTATTGCACATTGGCAGGTTTTTTGCTGGTGTTGCCAAGGCTAGCACTGCCTGCGTTTAGCCGCATTTATATTGACAACATTCTGTTGGCTAAGCGTTTGGACTGGTTACCCTATGTGCTTTTGGGCATCGCCTTAATAGTGCTGGTGCAGGGCCTATTGACCATGCTGCAATTGCGCTTTTTGCGAGCGCTCAGGATCAAGCTGGCGGTGGGTATGGCCAGTCGATTTGTGTGGCATGTACTACAGCTACCGGTGGGGTTCTATGCCCAGCGGTTTGCGGGGGAAATTAGCGGTCGCATTAGTCTAAATGACAGTGTGGCCGCAGTGCTGTCAGGGAGACTGACGACGACAATTATTAGCTCGGTGATGATCGTGTTTTATGCGATCGCAATGCTCCAATACGATGTCCCCCTAACCATCATCGTCATCTCTTTTGCCATCATTAATGTCGGCGTTCTACAGTGGGTATCTCGGCAACGTAAGGATGCCAACCTGCGACTGGTGCAAGAATACGGTAAGGCATCAGGAATTGCCGTCGCTGGATTACAGGGCATGGAGACCCTCAAGGCAGGTGGTTTAGAGTCTGACTTTTTTGCTCGCTGGGCGGGGTATCACACCAAAGCGGTCAATGCTCAGCAGAACCTGGGATTGGCTAACCGTGTGATTGGCCTGTTGCCATCGCTACTGTCCACCCTGGCTGCACTGTCGCTGCTCATCATTGGCGGCTGGCGCATCATCCACGGCAGTCTCACCATCGGTATGTTGGTAGCATTCCAGCTGTTAATGCAAAGCTTCCAGGGGCCGGTGAATGCCCTAGTGCAGTTTGCCGGGACATTACAAACCCTACAGGGCAATCTTGACCGTTTGGATGACGTGTTGGAAAACGAGACAGATGTCGCTTTTTGCCAGCACTGCAAGCACAATGTCTCTGAAGAAGAGGAGGCTGCCAATAATCACCGTCTTTCTGGAGCCGTGGAGATTCGTAATCTTTCCTTTGGTTACAGCCCGCTGGATCCTCCTCTGATTGAAGACTTTAACCTCACCATTAAACCAGGGCAGCGGATCGCACTCGTGGGTGGCAGCGGCTCGGGTAAATCTACATTGGCGCGAGTGATTGCGGGACTGTATCAGCCGAGAAGTGGTGACGTTTGTTTTGATGGCCGCCCCCGACAAGAGATTTCCCAAGCCACACTAACAAACTCCATTGCCATGGTAGAACAGGATATTCTGTTGTTTGCCGGTAGCGTACGGGATAATCTAACGCTTTGGGATGATACCGTTTCGGATGACGATTTGAAGCAGGCTTGTCGAGACGCGGCGATTGAAGAAGCAATTTTGGCGATGCCCTATGGGTATGATGCCAAGTTGTTGGAAGGGGGCCAAAACCTCAGTGGTGGTCAGCGGCAGCGACTGGAGATTGCGCGGGCATTGGTTAATAACCCGTCGATTTTGATTATGGATGAAGCGACGAGTGCGCTAGATACGGAGACTGAGAAGATGATTGATCAGAATCTACGGCGGCGTGGGTGTACGTGTATTATTGTGGCGCATCGGTTAAGTACGATTCGAGATGCGGATGAGATTATTGTGTTGGATCGAGGGAAAGTTGTGCAAAGGGGAAATCATGAAGAACTTTGGCAAGAGGCTGGCCATTATGGAGACTTGATTCGCAGTTCAGGGACGGCATTGGCGGTTGCCTAGAGAGTTTTGAGTTTAACTGTTTTATCGACGACTTGATCCCATGGTTCTCGCAGATTCACAAAGCACGTCTAATACCTCTGGCATTTATTCCATCAACAGTAATGATGTCTTTCCTCTACTATCTTCCGGACTGTGGCGAGTTAAATCTGGTCGCTTAGGCATATTTGCCGTGGGTTGGAAGAATGGTGAACCCGTAGGCGAACGCCGCTATCTGTGGACTGTAGATGTAGGGGATTTGATCATCGAGACTGAGGCTAGATCCTGTGATCTGGCTTTAGTGGCGGTGGCGTTTGAGGCAAGTGAGATAGAACCTATCGCCAAAGAAGCAGATGCTAATGGGGATGGGGGTATTTGTGGCCATGTGACCATACCGTTGCTCAGGCAGGTTGAGCGATGGGTGGGTGGACTGACTCAGGTCAAGGGATTTCCTGGCAGATCGATTGCAGAGTCTTCTGAAATTGTTGGGACCGTGAGCCGTGAGCCTGCCGAGGGCTATAGTCCAAAGGCCGCGATGATGTGGGTGAGACCTACGACCCATCAGGCATATTGGCTAGATGTGGAGCGGTTTGTGCTTGGGCCTTCGTCTCCTTTGTTTCCGATTTCGCGGACAACTTGGTTGCAGGCTCCAGAAGATCAGTCAGTGGAGTTAGAGATTGTTTCTGCTGATCAGCTTTGCTCTAAGAGTTCCTATAAGGAATTTATGCAGGGGTTAAATCTGTTTCACCAGTATGCGCTGGAAGTCATTGAAGAAGGGTGGCAGACAGATCGACAACGCGGGGAACAACAGTTTACGGCTCGCCAACAACTAAACCAGGAAGTGACACAAACGGCACTGCAGGGTTTGGTTTCTGTCTTGCAGCCAAGTTCAGGGGATTATTTGCTGGCAGACACGCCGCTGCTAAGGGTGGCAGGGGCCGTGGGCCATGCCTTGGGAGTGAAGATTGAACCTCCGGCAGAGTCTGAACAGGCGCAACAGGTTAAGGAGCCGTTGGAGGCGATTGCCAGGGCATCTCAGCTGCGAATGCGGCAGGTGTTGTTGCGGGGGCGCTGGTGGCGGCAGGATGTTGGCCCATTGGTGGCCTATACGCAAGATGAGCGTCGTCCAGTGGCATTGATTCCGGTGCGTCAGACTCACTATGAGCTACTGGAAGCGAATGGTCAGCGCATACCCGTGACTGAAGCGGTTGCGAGGACAGTGGAGCCGGTGGCGTTTATGTTTTATCGGCCTTTGCCTGAGGGCCATCTGACGGCCTGGAATTTACTGAAGTTTGCGTTTCAGGGGCGTCAACGAGACCTGACAGTGATGGGGCTGGCGGGAGTCGTAGTGACTCTGTTGGGAATGGTGCTGCCGCAGATGACGGCGGTGCTGGTGGATGATGCGATTCCCTTTGGTAGTGCAGGATTGCTGTTGCAAATTGGTTTGGCGCTGGTGGCTGTGGCCATTGGGCGAGCAAGCTTTCAGCTGGTGCAGGCGATTACCACCATGCGACTGGAGACGGGGTCTGATGTGGCATTGCAAGCAGCAGTGTGGGATCGCTTACTAAAGCTCCAGACTTCATTTTTTAGGGACTATGCCACAGGGGATTTACTGTCGCGGGTGTCAAGTATTACGTCGATTCGTCGGTTACTCAGTGGTTCGGCATTAGATGCGATTTTGTCAGGGACGTTTGCGTTGCTGAATTTGGGATTGTTGTTTTATTACAGTGGTAAATTGGCTGCGCTGGCACTGGTAGTAGCGCTGTTGATTATGGTCGTCACCGTCACTTCTGGCGCATTTTTGCTAAAGAAACAGCGACCTATGCTGGAGATTCGGGGAGAACTGTATGGTCTCATGGTGCAGCTGATCAATGGAGTCTCAAAACTGCGGATTGCTGGGGCGGAGTCGCGGGCGTTTGCTCAGTGGGGTAACAAGTATCGTCGACTGTTGGAGATAGAGCTCAGCACCCAGCAGTTGGAAGACTCGGTCAATGTGTTTAATACGGTGATTCCCACCGTGACAACTATTGCCCTGTTTTGGTTGGCAAGTACGCTGGTAGGGCCATTTGAACTATCGACGGGGCGATTCCTGGCATTTAATGCAGCCTTTGCGATCTTTATCGGCGGTATCACTAATCTGAGTTTGACGATGATCGATGTGATGGATGTGATTCCGCTGTGGATGCGATCGCAACCTATCCTCGCGGCATCTCCTGAAGTTACTACTGAAAAAACCGATCCGGGGCAGCTATCGGGAGCATTTTGTGTAGATCGTGTTACCTTCCGCTATCGGGAAGATGGCCCGTTGATTTTAGACAATGTGACAGTAGAGGCTAAGCCTGGAGAGTTTATTGCGCTGGTGGGACCATCTGGTTCTGGTAAGTCTACTGTTCTGCGGCTGCTACTAGGGTTTGAACATCCCCATTCAGGCACTGTTTACTATGACGGTCGGGATATGTGCGGTTTAAATTTAACTGCCATCCGTCGACAGCTGGGTGTGGTGTTGCAGAATGGTCACATCAGCGCTGGGTCCATTTTTGAAAATATCTCAGGTGGAGCACTGATTACCCAAGATGATGCCTGGCGAGCGGCTGAGATGGCTGGGTTTGCTGAGGATATCCGCAATTTTCCAATGCAGCTACACACAGTAGTCAGTGAGGGAGGCGGCAACCTTTCTGGAGGACAGCGACAGCGATTGATTATTGCGAGAGCGTTGGCCCTTAACCCAAAACTGTTACTGTTGGACGAGGCTACCAGTGCTTTAGATAATAGAACCCAGGCAATTGTGAGTGAAAGTCTAGACCAGCTGAACGTTACCCGTGTTGTTGTCGCCCACCGTCTGAGCACCATTCGAAATGCCGACCGCATTTATGTGATTAAAGCTGGTCGTGTAGTTCAGGTAGGCAACTTTGATGAGTTAGCAAAACAACCAGGCGTTTTTGCAGAGCTCATAAAACGACAGCTAGCTTAAGCTCCATGAATTCTATCTTAGGATGCATTGCGTTATTGCTAACCCATTCTAGTGGACTGGACTAGGGTGCCCTATAGAATTTGCAGAGAACGATTGTGATCGCTGCCAATTCACAGCCTATCAATCAATCTAAGCTTGTGAGTGTAACGGTAGCAGCACTGCCTCACATTCAGGAAGTGGACTATTTTGAGCAAGTTACGATTGATTTTGGAGTGCGATCGCTTTCCGACCACAAGTCCTCAGCCTCGAAAAGGCGTGCCTCAATGTAAGCAGCTACATATTTTGCTAAAGATTTGGTGATTGATACCAGTGGCTATAGTTCTCAAGCACCCAAATGGTTGAAAGCGATCGGCTATGATGCCCCAGAAGAGACAGTAGTCACAACGTCAATGGGCTATGCCAGCCGCCTCTATGAAATCCCTGCTAATTTTCAAGCAGACTGGAGAGGGGTGTACATTCAAGCAGCTCCTCCCGAGCGAACGTCCATGGGAGTACTTTATCCAATTGAAAATAACCATTGGATTGTCGGTGTCTGTGCGACGGCTCCGCATCGACCTTCTAAAAATGAAGCTGAATTTCTAGAGTCCTTGCGAAATTTGCCAAGTCCACACATTTACAATGCCGTGAAGGATGCAAGGCCTGCAACTGAAATCGGAATTTATCATCCACCAGGCAATCGATTACGCTACTATGAACGGAACGTCTTAGCTGCTAGCTACAAGGATTTATTGCCTTGGGAGATTCTGTCTGCTCATTTACACCGATCTATGGACAGGGGATAACGGTAGCCGCATTAGGAGCCATATTGTTGCGGCAATGTTTGCAAGAAACTGCTTTAACAGAACTACCTAGTCGTTTTCAAAAAGAACTTGCCAAGGTCAATGCAACTCCTGGATCGCAGCGACCAGTCAAGACGCGAAATATCCCAGTGTGAAAGGCCTAACACAACCTCCAATTCTGCCAGAACAAGCGATCGGCTGGTATACGGATCAACTTATTCAGCTAACAACGAAAGAACCTCAAGTGACCTTGGTATTATTTAATGTTTTTCATATGGTTCAGCCATCTGGTACATTATTTCAGCCATCAATGCTATTTCGAGTCATTCAACAACTGCTAACTTGCCCATTGTGGTTTTCGACATGAGGTAAAGCCATGGATATAGAGTCGTATCTTAGACGCATTGGATACTGCGGGCCACGTGAACCTACAACAGAGACGCTGAAACAACTTCATCGGGCGCACATGCTTGCTGTTCCATTTGAAAATCTGGATATTCTTCTAGGTCGCCCGATTACCCTTTCCCTCGCGTCGTTCTACGACAAGATTGTTCAGCATCGGCGAGGTGGTTTCTGTTACGAGCTGAATGGACTCTTTGGATGGCTACTTGAGCAGCTTGGTTTTACGGTAGTACTCTTGTCAGCACAAGTGTTTAATGGCGATCAACCAGGGCCTGAGTTTGACCATCTAGTTCTATTGGTTGAGATGGAGGAACGTCTAATTGCAGATGTGGGATTTGGAGATTCATTTCTAGAACCGCTACGGCTCGATGCTGGAGCAGAGGATGTGCAATATGGTTGTTCATATCGCTTGATAGAATCAGGGACTGATAGGCTCCTCCAGCGTCGACGAGAGTCTACTTGGGAGTCACAATATGTTTTTTCATTGACTCCCCATCAGCTTGCTGAATTCAGCACCATGTGCGAGCATCAACAGACTTCTCTAGAGTCAGCTTTCAAACAAAAATCACTCTGCTCACTGGCAACGCGAGATGGACGTATCACGCTTTCAAATAATCGTTTGATCGTAACTGCTGGAGGGCAGCGTCAGGAACAGATGGTGGCAGATGAGAAGGCGTATCGAAATCTTCTGAAATCTAAGTTCGGGATAGAATTTAAAAAAGGAGTATGCGTTGATATTCTTATAGGTCTAGATGTATTGCCTAACTAGCCTTACAGCTGATAAATAAGTTGTTTTTCAGTTTCTTTAAAAGATACCCCCCGCACCGCTAAAGGTAACCTTAGGTTCTCAGTTTCTCTCGTCTAAAAACTCTTCTATTCTGGTATGTACCTCATTAAAGTTGCGATAGTCTGATAAGTCAACCTCCTCTTCTTTAATTGTTCTCATCAGTCGTTCAGCATCGCCATTCTCATAGGCTTTGCCCACACCCGCCATACTAATGGCTATCTCGTTCTCCTCCAATAGCTGAACATACGCATTGGCCGCATATTGCACCCCTTGGTCTGAATGATGGATCTCTGGAATATATTGATTCAGTCCTTTCTCCAAGGCTGTTATCGTTAACTGTTTCTCCATCGTTCTATCCAAGTGCCAGCCTCGAATACTGCGGGTAAACACATCCATTAACACCGCTAAATAAACAAACTCATCCTTCAATCGAATATACATTATGTCGCCCACCCACACCTGCCCTGGACGCTCTACTGCCAACCCTTTGACTAGATTAGGATACCGCTTATAGCCATGCCCACTATTCGTTGTTCGTTTCCGACGTATGCGCCGCTTGGCCAGTAGTCCTAATTCTCTCATTAATCGGCTGATACGTTTATGATTAACTGTCCATCCCTCTCGCTGCAATTGTTTCGTAATCCGGCGATAACCATAGGTGGGATACCGTCCCGCTACATCAATGATCGCTTTTTTCAGTTCCTCCTCTTGCTGTTGTTTATCTGATTCTGTCCGATAGTAATAGCGGCTTCGGCTGTAGCTAATCACATCACAGATTACCTGGATCGGATACTCGGCTTTTAACTGCTCAATCATCGTTCGTTTCCGCTCAGATTCCATACGTCTGAAGCTTTTTTGCTACCGCTAATTCCATCGTTAGCCGACCTACCATGCGTTCTAGTTCCGCGATTCGCTCGACTGATTCATGCCCACCTCCTTTGCCTCCAAACGCTAAATGCGCCTGGTTTAGAAATTCATTGCGCCAACGATTGATCACGGATGTATGAACTTTATGGGCTCGACTCACTTCGCTCACACTCCGCTGGCCACTGACGATCTCCAGCACCACGTTTGCCTTAAATTCGCTACTGTAGTTTCTGGGTTTGCTGGCCATATTCATTCCCCTTATTGGACTCTAGCTTACGCTCTCTCAGTCCTGTCCTAATTTTGGGGGTCACTATAGTCCTGCTCTCGCCTCCCATCTGTACTAAGGTTGATGTTGCTGTGTGGGAACCACAATGTACGTTAATACGTCAGGTAATTCTGTGTAAAGCAAATAGTTGACATTCCCCTCTGGCCGATTGGTCACCAGAGGGGTTTTCTTTCCCGAACTCTGTCCCAAACGCCCCCAAGCGCATACGCTTCTTACTATGATGGAGCAACAGCATGGTTAGACTGCTACTGGGCTTGGTTCAGATATTTTAATATAACCAGTTTACGCACCGCCAACGCACGCTTATACAACTGTTCGGCCAGGGTTGTGTCGCCACTAAAGATGCTATGAGTATCTTGGAGAAACTTTGCTTTAGGCGTATTGGCAATTTGCAAAGAAGAGTGAAACCCTTCTTGTAGTAACTTTATAGCGACGTCTTCTTGACCATTGGGAACAATTCTTAGCAAGCGTTGGTAGGCTTTAAGCTGAAAAATCACACTTTCTTTATTGTCCTCTAAGCCTTTCCAATTATAGCTATCGAGGGTCGAATCTTTGAGTAAATTTGCGGTTCGAAAATCAACTTTCCTATTTCGTTTCAGAAAGGACTTCAAATCTTTGATGTTATTTGTTGCCTGCAAGCTTTGGATATTATTTGTTGACGCGGCATCCTCTGCTATGTCCGTCACACTGATAGTGACTGTTTGAGTATCCGTTAACCCATCCGAATCAGTCACCGTTACTTCAACGTCATAGTTATTATCACCATTGGTATCCCCAGGCGCTTCAAAATTAGGTGCATTGTTGAAGGTGACTACACCGTTATCAGCATTAATGGAGAACAATGCTGCATCAGCACCCCCTGAAATGCTATAGGTTAAACCAGAGCCTTCAGAATCACTATCATCTGACGTTTCTACGTTAATTGCGCCAATCTGATTCTCTGGAACACTTGCTGTAAAAGTGCTGGTAATAGTTGGAGCACTGATAAAATCAGCCTTAGTTAGCTGTGTAGGGTGAACTCTTATCAAAGTGGCCAATTTCTCACCATCATTTGGATCACCAGCCTTGTTAATAAAGATATCTGTATTGTTAGCACCTTGAGAAAGGATATCCAAATCATCAAAGGTAAGGCCACCCTCTAGCTGAATCTTATCCTGTCCATTTTGAAAGTCTATCAGGGTATCAGACCCGCTACCGGGAGCTAGCACAACAATATCGTTACCTGCTCCACCCACCAGTATATCGTTACCTAATCCCCCCACCAGTAAGTCATTGCCAGCACCACCCTCTAATCGATCTTGACCTTTCCCACCATACAGCCAGTCATTACCGGCACCGCCCTTTAGTAGATCTTGACCTTTCCCACCATACAGCCAGTCATTGCCAGTACCACCATCTAGCAAGTCCGCTCCGGCCATTCCTTTAAGACGATCGTTGCCACTCAGACCCAAAAGCTGATTGCTTGAATTAGTTCCGTTTAAGACATTATTACCCTCATCTCCAATGCGGACACCGCTATCGATAATTTGATTAAAAAATTCACCAAACATTCCTTCAATCTCCTAAAGCAATTACAAGATAAGTGACAATCTTTTCCCTATGTCGCTGGCCTTACTATGGCGAATCTCAAGGGTAGGAAAAAGACCGAAATATTCAGGTTTATTCAGGTAAATATTCAGGTTTATTCAGGTCTGATGAGACTATGTGATCCACTACTCAACGTTCTGTGATCTAGCGCATGCTGAAACTAACAATCCATCCTAATTCCCATGCCTGACACCTATTAATTTTCCAGATTCTTCAACTTTCTCCGAACCCTGCCTCTAGTTTCTCAGTAACTCATCAGCTCGTACCCCTGGGCATAAATATTGCAGCCAAGCACAACCACTTTAGAGCGGCTTGAATCGGTCAGAATCTTAAGTGGAGTGAACGGGTAACGGACTTGATTAAAGGAGATGCAGTCACCTAACCAAAACAAAACCCTGACCGAAGCCAGGGTTGGAAGGGTAAGGTGTATCTCGATCTTTTGATGCTCATCAACCATAATCTCTGATTTGGCTGAATGAGTGTCAAAGCCCCGAGTTATAGTACGTACGATGTTTGGTTGGGTTGTCAGTCGTGCCCGCGCTCACTGTTCCGTCCGAATAGAAATAGTAAACATGGTCATTTGAACCAGCGATACCGACACCAATCAAACTCTTATTCTCTGGTTGGTTAGACTCATAATAATTTCGGTGAAGCACGGGATTGTCTGTAGTACCTGAGCTTACGGTTCCATCCGACCACCAATAGTAAACATGGTCGTTAGACCCTGCAATGGCAACCGCTATCAGATCTTTATCCTCATCCTCTGGAAGGTTACCTGGATAGTAGTCTCGATACCTAGTTGCGTTATTGGTCGTTCCCGAACTTACCGTGCCGTCGGCATACCAGTAATAAACATGATCATTTGATCCAGCAATGCCGACTGCAATAACAGATTTTTGAGGCGGGTAGTTGGCACTATAGGTCTGTCGGTGATGCTCTGGATCGTCAGTGGTACCAGAACTCACCTGACCGCCAGTGTAGAAGTAGTAGGTGTGGTCATTAGACCCGGCAATACCAATACCAACCACGTTACCTGTATCAGCGACTGATAATTTTGGAAAGGCTGCGGTCGCAATGAGTGTGGCAGCAGCAAATAATATTTGTTTGTATTTCATGATCTCAATTCTCCATTTCTATGAGGCTTTAATTTGAGGCGTAATGATATTCATTGTGGTCATTACGCCTTTATTGTCATGGGTCATCGACCGACTTCAAGACTGAGAATGCATGACTTTTTACTGATTTTGCATGACTTTCCTGAGAACATAGAAATGCTCAGCATCTTAGCCAAAGCCTCCAGGATGGCAAAGGGGAGCGGCAGGGGTTGGGGGGGAGATTAGTAAGCCATACCCCATGATGACGCCCGCTAATGGCAAAAAAACGGGGACATAAACTCAAAGCCTGATGCTGCCGTTCTGCTGTGATCGCTGAAAGCTCTGAAAAATCCATAGCCCCGTTGTGTCTAGTGCAACTAATCCACGGTATAGAGCCTTAGGTGATTCAGTAGAAAGTTTCCACCTAATCACCCAAATCAGCATGTTAGGCTGACAGCTGTCCAGCTAATTATCTTATCGGGGGTGTTAGACTGAAATATTTCTACCTAATCTACTAAATCAGGGGATTAGGCAGAAAGTTTCCTCCCAATAATGAGTTAGTCGTCACGGATGTTTTGTCCGCGATTTCCAGCGGTTTTGTGGCTCGTTTTCGGCAATCCAACGCGCTGATGGCGTGGGTGTTGCGGCGGGGTAGAATTGCCGCATGAGTGAAAAGGCTTGCCCCGAGATCGCATCCAGAACCGTTGTCCAAAGCGAGCGGCCAGGATGTGTAGGGGAGGTGCCGCCTCAAGCGCCACTGAGCTAGGCGTTATGCTGCAAAGAGATAACCTTAATGCCATTCGACATTGATAAAATATTTGTTGATTGCTGCTCCAAAATTGAACAGTTTACCTAGGGGCATTCTGATGAAGCGTTTTATGCTTTTGCCATTGACACCTCAATGTTATGTTTCAATTCGATTGAGCAATTTACACAAACTCTTAAGGAGTATCAATCTCGTTGGACCCGTAAAACACGACCGCTCAAGTCCCTCGCCGAGATGACTGAAGAAGATTGGGTTCATGACAAATTTGCATTAACCCTTGCTGAAAAATATAGCGGCTTAGCCAGAAGCGATGAGAAAAAGATCTTAGAATTTATCAATAAACGCCGTATCCGTGAACGAGCTATTAGCTATCAAAAATATTGATATGAATGTCAGGTATACAACTTCAGTTGAAAATACAAACTGGAAGGACATGTCCAATATATTCAAAGCTGTCGGATGGGGTGAAAGGCTTTCGGCACAAGTTAGACTCTCATTCGAAAGAAGCTCCTTTAAACGCTTTGCTTATATTAGTGATGAATTGGTTGGTGTAGGTAGAACAGTTGATGATGGATATTACTATGGATGGATAGTTGATTTGGCTGTGTTGCCGGAATATCAAAGGAATGGGATTGGCTCTAAAATCCTTAGTGAGCTTGAAAACGACCTCAAGCCTTTTCTTACTACAATGTTGACAGCCGTACCAGGGAAAAACAGCTTTTATGAAAAACTAGGTTGGCATAAACAGTGCTCAGCCTATATATGGCCTCGATCAGAAGAGCAAATACGCTCATTCACCATCAATGGCTAACAAGCACTTGCAACGGAACGGAAATATGCACTATTGATATAATGAAACATTATTGTCGTTCGCTCAAGCCCAAGCCGTTACACTAGTAATTGAGGTTAAATTTTGATTTCACATATTACGCTTGGTACTGGAAATATCGAAAAGGCAGTTTTGTTTTATGAAACATTGCTAGGTTTGTTTGGTGGAAAACTAATCCATCAATCAGAAAAAGTTGTCTTTTTCAGCTTTCCGGATAGCGATACCAAATTAGCTATAAGCATACCGTTTGACGGTATGCCAGCTACTCATGGTAATGGAACTATGGTTGCGTTTAAATTGCTAAGTATAGAGAAGGTCAAAGAAGTTTATTCCAAGGCTGTCGAATTAGGCGCTTCATGTGAAGGTGTTCCAGGAGAAAGGAACGAGGGGGCATTCTTTGGTGCGTACTTTAGAGACTTTGACGGAAATAAAATCGCTGTATTCTACCGGTATGAGTAATTGCACAACGCCATCAATGGTAATTCCACATAACAACAAACTGTAAGGTGTGGTTCTTGCTGCAACTTCTAATACCTCTCTAATAAATTTTAGGGGCCACACCATGCTTATAAACTCCCTGAAGCAAGCGCTCTCAGCCTAAAATATTTGCGATGCGAACACAGGTAAAGGCCCTTACCTTGCCGCCTAACCCTGTGCAGGAGCGGACGGAACTATTTACATCCAGGTATCGAAAAACTACTGGCCGTCGCTCAGCCATACGTTAGGCGCACATGCCAGACCATATAATCCGCCGGGCGATCGTCAACGATGCTTCCACATTAAGCGATCTCGATCACATTGCCCGTGGCAGTTCCAATCGAAGGGACTTTATCCGAAACACGGTGGAAAGTGATTGCGCTTGGGTGGTCGAAATTTCCGGTGAGATTATTGGCTACGGAGTCATCTCCCATGGGTTCTTTGGCCGCTCATTCATTGATCTCATCTACCTTGCAGAACCCCATCGCTCATCCGGGCACGGACCTAAATTGGTGGCGTTTCTCGAAAGACAATCGCAATCGAGCGATCTATTCACCTCGACCAACGAATCCAATTCGCACATTCAACATGTCCTTGAGAAACTGGGTTACGAACGGTCAGGAGTCATCCATAATCTTGATCCCGACGATCCGGAGATCGTGTATGTCAAACGTTCGGTGCGCGCCTAACCACTCGTTGGAGCTTCAACTCCTATAATCGGTTTAATGTGTGGATAAAACAATAGGCTAAACGAGACTAAAGACACTGAACTCTTGAGGTGATGGTGAATGGACGTTCTCACACATTTCGTCGAAAATTTTGAAGCGACTATCGGATTATTTGCCTATTCGCTGAAGGTTTGTTTTGAAGCTATTTCCATTGGTACCATCCTATTTGGGCTAATTACGAGTGGGCGACTTGCGTTCTTACTCTTACGACGTCCCAACACCTATCACTACACCCGAGTCCGTGCCCGCTTTGGGCGAGCCCTGGCTCTGGCTTTAGAATTTCAATTAGCCGCCGATATTTTAGCGACAGCGGTATTCCCATCCTTTGAGTCCTTGGGCCAATTAGCAATCCTTGCGGTGATCCGAACGGGCCTCAACTTCTTCCTCACCCGAGAACTGGAAGAATTACACCGGTTGGAAGAAGCTGTGCTAGTGAGATCTTCAGCTGATAACTTAAGTACAAGTTCTGAGAAGTTAAGTACAAGTTAAGTGAGGACAGGGCATCAGGATAAAACACCTTTATTGGGTAAACCTCTTGCAGCATTTGTCTTACCTGCTAAGGGAACCACCGAGGCTTACCTTTATCGGTCGCATGAAGGCAAACCGCGCAGGAACCTACACGCCTAACCCCGTGCCTATCTATCTGGAAGCGGTTGGAGACGGAGATGGCTTAGAGCACCCTGCACCTGGGCACCCTAACTCAAGATAGACATAGCACCTTGCAACACCCCCTGACGCTCATTGCTTCGGGGGTTATTTGTTGGGGTATTTTTTTGAAAAAAATCCCTCAGCTATTACCAGCCGAGGGACATGAACAGTGAATTTAGAGTCTGGTGAGCACCCTTTTGTCCTGAGGAATATGTAGCATCGACCTCCGAGTGTCTTTAAAAGTTGCGAAGGAATGCTCAATGCTATCTATTGAGGGGGTTAGCCGAAAGTCTCATTTAGTAAAAGGCTCCCGATAGCAAGCCACCCCAGGGAAGTGTGTAGTGTAGTTTCCCTACATACGACACATGAAACTTACCCCGGTTATCGCTTCGTTTGCCTTGATCTCTGCTGCTGCTCCCTCGGCATTGGCTACACCTGTGTGCTACATGGACATGCATGGGGTGCGCACGGACCTGAGTTACATGTGCAACGAGCGGGACGTAGCGGCCCAGGTGAGAGAGGAGCAAGCGGTTGCCGCGCTCAATCAGCAGAAGCTATCAGACTTATCTACTTATGGCGTTTGGGTTGTCGGCAATAATATAAGGGGGACGCTAAGGAATTCTGGAGCCTCGCCCATTAGCAACATTACGCTTACGATTCGCGCCCAACAAGAAGGGCGGTCTGAAGAATTCAGGGAAGTAACCATCGATCAGGTTGGCGGGCGAACTGAGGCTGATTTTGTGGCGACTTTTAATCACTCACCTCAAAGCTGGTCGATTGAAAGCATTGAGATTCAGTAAATTAATCGCCTATTAAATGTCAAGTACTTTGGGCTCTTCCGAGCTTTTGGTGACTAAAATTGGCCTAAATCACCGTTCAGTTATCATCTGAACTCCTTGCATTTCCGTTAGAGATGCTGCCACATCCCTTTCAGGTCAAAGGCATAGTTGCTTGGCAGCGCAAATGGTCAAGGCAGTTATTGCCTTGGAAGTCCACCTTGCAGAGGTTGTTACCGAAACTGTTGTTATCTGATCAATGCCCTCTTGCTAGTTTAGTAGAGAGGTATTTTCATGCAGCCAAAATAAATCGTTTTGCCAGTAGGTCGAACCCTGCTCTGCCATACATTTGCCGCTTCAACATTTTCAGTCGATTGTTTAATCCTTCGACCGGTCCATTACTCACCTCCAACGTGAGACCAGCCTTGACGGCGGCATGACTATAGAAATACATTTGAACGCTATGCTGTTGGATTATGGGGAGTCGATAATGCTATAAACTGGCGTAGCGCTATGGCATATGATGCAGCAGCTATTTTTTATGAAGCTCTTGAAAAATCTTCTTGTGTGCCAACTATGGAAAATACTGCTTTTTGTCGCACCCAAGTTCAAGAGCAGCTAGCGACACAAGTCGCATTAGATTACGGAGCAACTGGTAGGTTGAGATTTGATTCAGGTAACCGAGTTGTTTCTGAATCCAAAGAAGAGCGTAGTAATGGTGATGGGATATTGGTGGAATTACGTGAAGGAAGCTTTGAGCGTATTCCTGACTAGAACTAGACTATTCAACAGTTACATGTAATTCTATTCTTCATACAAGTTTAAAGTTGTTACAGAAGATAGAAAACTACGATATAGCCTATTTAATAAGCTTTGAAACTTGAGTCGCTAGCTTCAAGGGGATGGCCTGGAACTTTGAGATAATATTGATTAATTTGAAGCAATTTCATCCAATATTATCCTCAAAAAAAATTAGCGTTTTGTGAGAGCTGGTTGCTTAATATTTACCGCCTCCACATTAGCTTCTAGATTTTCAACAATCTGTTGTCCTAGGGGGGTTGCTTGCAAATAGGTCAACGCAGGCTGAATGTAGGAATAAACTTGAGTGCGATAAAACTTAGGAAAACCCAATTTCAGATCCTCAGGAGTCCGATAGCCCAGCTCTTGGTTCTTCCCTAATTCCTCGAACTCATAGAAAAGCGCCACTGTCTTTTGTAAATAACCCGGATCGCTAAGCTGACCAATCAGGTCCGCCGCACGGGTCAGACCAGGATAGTGCCCCGTAACCTGATAGACTGGCTCATCTGGTACCGGAAATCGGGTAAAGCCAATGTTGCGCTTAATTGCCTGGAGGTCTAAAACTTCATAGTGGCTGAAATTCTCTTGCACGAATAGCTTACCTCGTTCAATGTGGTAAGGAGCCAAACTAGCATCTGTTGACCCTGGAGGTAGGGTAACCCAGGTTGTTTCTGGCACTAAACCAGAGGTCTGAACCCGCGATCGAACATAACGGCGTTGTGCAATATCATCCTGCTGGCAGACACCGCTGACATAGCCAATATCATGGCAGAGCAACGACACCATAAAATTCAGCCAGTCCTCACAAGTGACATTACCCTCAAGCTGATGCTTGCCGTGCAAGATTTCCTGCCCTACTAGACAGACAAGGATCGTGTGTTCAACATTGTGGTACAATGCTGTGCTGGCACTAAGCCTATCCAATACCTGAGCAGCAAACGTGCTTAATAAATGACCATAGTCCAATTGAAACGCTTGTTCAGGCTTTGCAGATAGGTAGCCCAAAGGTTTCCCCAGCATCTGGATATACTTCTCGTGCAGCTGATTTACACAAGCTTGCTTCATTGAGGTGGAGGGGTATAGCACTTTTAATGTCCGTGGAACTTGATTGCAGGTTAAAGAGCTTGCGTTTAAGGAACTATGAGCTATGGGTAAATTATATGTTTCATTTAACCTACCCTTTTCAGTCTTAATGTCAATCTTACTTGGTTTGATGAATATATTTGCTCTTTGCATTAGCGTTTCTTTTGATAAACGATAATAATTTCGTCATCCTGACCGCCGAATAGGTCGATTACCTTTTCGATAGATAGCTAAGATGGTTTGGGTTTGGCCGTGCTGGCATTGACCCTTTTGAAAAGCAGTAATAGCCGGAGAAAAACAGAGAAATATCAAAGAACAGGTGCCATTTATGTTCTCCTCCCAGGTGCGGCTGCTTGACACTGTAATGGGGCACTATGCTTGCATTGGGCTATTTAATACTGGCGCTGCACAGGCGTTTGCTTAAGTCTATAGTTTGGCTCGAATCATGGGCCAAGGCTACAGGGGAGTAACCCCATGGCTAGTCCAGTATTTTTGTGCTATCTGACTATCCCCGTCACCCTTAGTATCTGGCGTTAAGCTCTGGAGTGTAACCAGAAAAGCTCACAATCTGGGGAAAAATTTGCTAAGTATAGGATAGCTGCTCAAACGCTCGCTTCATCTAAACCTCATAAAACCTCAGCAAAGCCCTCCAAACCTCCACATTAGCTTTGTCAGAAAATAAACAGCGGGGTAACTTAGGACTGTGCATCCCCTGCCTCGACTACCTACCATGATTCGTCACTCCCATGCTCAGCAGCGATTTTGCTATGGATGCAGATGCAGCCTTGGAATTTGTTGATCGATTAGTCTATGCCAAGACAGAAAAACGACTTAATGACCTAGAACGTCAGGTTTTTCTGGGTTCGTGGCATGGAAAAACCTATGAGGAAATTTATCCGTTTAAGGCAGAATACATTGAGAAGTCTGTCGGCTATCGACTTTGGCATAAACTCTCCGATGTTTTAGGGGAAAAGATTACTAAAAAACGCCTGAAAGGATGTGTTGAACGGGCAATTAAACAACAGAAACAGATTGCCATTATTTATCGACAACAAACGCCAGATGCTCAGATCGCTGAGATTTTAAGCCGGGCGGTTCAACCAGTAGGCCATTCTTTTTCAGCTAATTTAGATACGGTATCCAGTACAGGCGGTAGCTGGGCTAGCCAGCTGGAGGCAAAGCTGATCTGCTGCAGCCACTTTATTTTGGTGTTGTCATCTCAAATGGCGATGAGTGAGATGGTCATTGAGATTTTGCAACGCATTTGGGACCATCATGTTAGTTACTACAGCCATAAACCGTGGTTGTTAGTGCTGCATGTATGTACAGAGTCACCATTTCCTTTAAATCATGACCTGCGTAATTATCTAGCGCAGGCTCGACAGTATAGCTGGGTGAAGCCCAACGATGAGCAACGACTGGTTCGAGATCTCGTACAAATTATTCAGGTTGGCAAACCGCCCATAGTGGGTACTGCTAAGGTTAGCTCTACAGAAAAAACAATTGAAAGTCCATCATTATGTTCTGCTGATGTAGAGCGGTCTGAATCCTCTCTGCCTGCCCCACGGCCTGTTGCAGATCCAGAGCTACCCAGGGGGCAAGTACGCCTGGCTTCTGCCTTTTACATTGAACGCAATCCTCAAGACGTGCTGTGTTATGAAGAAATTTTCAAACCAGGGGCTCTGATTCGCATTAAGGCCCCACGCCAGATGGGTAAGACATCTCTGATGGCTCGGATTTTGTCTAAAGCGCGCGAGCAGGGATATCAAACGATTCCCCTTAGCTTTCAGCATGCGGACCAGGAGATTTTCAATAGCCTTGATAAGGTGCTGCGCTGGCTATGTGTGCGTGTGGCTCGCAAACTAAATCTTCCGCCTCGGCTAGAGGATTTTTGGACGGACACCTATGGCAGTAAGGATAACTGTACGGCTTATTTTGAGGACTATCTGCTGCCTGAAATTACCACACCTCTGGTGTTGGGGATGGATGAGGTTGATCGGGTGTTTCATTATGCCAATATTGTAGATGACTTTTTTGGACTATTGCGGGCCTGGTATGAAGAAGCGGGTTATGGCATGGCAGGCAGCAGTCTTTGGGAAAAATTACGGTTAGTGGTGGTGCACTCGACGGAGGGCTATATTCCTCTGGATATTAACCAGTCGCCGTTTAACGTCGGTCTGCCCATTGAACTGCAGGATTTTAATCTAGACCAGGTGACCGATCTGGCCTGTCGTCACGGATTGAATTGGACAGCTGAGCAGCTTGAACAGCTGATGACGTTGATTGGTGGTCATCCGTATCTTGTGAGATTTGCGTTTTATCACATTGCTCAAAAGCGCCTCACCTGGAAGCAGCTTCTAGAAAGTGCGCCAACAGAATCTGGCATTTATGGTGACCATCTGCGCCGCCATTTGTGGGTTTTACATCGTAATTCTGTTCTGGCTAATTCATTTAGCCAGGTGCTGGTTCGACATGAACCCGTTTGTCTGGAATCGGAATGTGCTTTCAAGCTTCACAGTCTTGGATTAGTAAAACTGGAAGGCAATGGCGTTGTTCCTCGCTTTGAATTGTATCGTCAGTACTTTAGTGGCCGTTTGAAGGTGATTGTCTAAAGGGGATTATCTAGAGGGAATGGTCTGAAGCTGTGATCAAAGAGATGACAGGCTTGTGTGTAAATGAGGGGGTGATATAGGTATGAAATATAAGGTTGGAGGACATTTACCTCTGGATGCTCCAAGCTATATCGTGCGGGAAGCAGATGAGGCGCTTTATCAAGCATTGAAAGCGGGCGAGCTGTGTTATGTGTTTAACTCTCGCCAAATGGGGAAGACCAGTCTGCGGGTGCGTACACTTTATCGTTTGCAACAGGTTGGTGTTGCCTGTGTGGCCATTGATCTGAACAAGATTGGTAGTCGAGATATTACGGCTCAACAGTGGTATGCCGGTATTATGCGGCGTTTAGTGACCAGTTTTGACCTGCCTGTCAATCTGCGTCAGTGGTTAAAAGAGTATGACTATCTATCACCGGTAAAGATACTCAACGAGTTTATAGAACAGATATTGTTAGATAATGTTACCCAGCCAATTGTTATCTTTATTGATGAGATTGACAGCATGCGGCGCTTGCCGTTTGAGACCGATGATTTTTTTGCCTGTATTCGTTCTTGTCTCGATTCGGGGCAGCTAACGTTTGCGCTGTTAGGGGTCACGACACCCTCTGATTTGATTACAGATAAGTATTGCACCCCCTTTAATGTGGGACGGGCTATTGATCTGCATGGGTTTACGTTTCAAGAAGCCCGCACCCTGGCCAAAGGATTGGTTAATGCTGAACGTCCAGAGGTGGTGCTGAAATGTATTTTGAACTGGACGGGGGGACAGCCGTTATTGACTCAGAAGCTATGTCAGGTCATTACGGCTGAGAATGAGCCGATTACGGCAGGGCAAGAACGGCGCTATGTGGAAGTTTTGGTGGAAGCTCGCGTTTTAGATAACTGGGAAGTTCAGGATGAGCCACCTCATTTAAAGACAATTCGCGATCGCTTGCTAAATATTGAGAAACGAACGGGACCGTTATTACAGCTGTATGAGCGGATTCTCAAAGATCGGTATGTCTCTGCCGATGACAGTGGTGAACAGTTAGAGCTACAGCTGGCAGGACTGGTGGTAAAACGGGGTGAACAACTGCGTGTTTACAATCGGATTTATGCCACGGTCTTTAATAACCAATGGGTGCAACGGGTTTTGTCTAACGTTTACGAGGAGTTTATGAAAACTGTCTCTAAACAAGAGCAAAAACTTTTGTCCATGCTCAATGTCATGGAGGGTAAGGGGTTTGACTATATCCTTAATGAGATTTTGAGTGATATTACCTTGAAAATGAGTGTGTTGTTGAGTGCCGACCGCACGACAATATTCTTCATTGATCCAGAGAAAAATGAGCTGTGGTCCATTGAAGCCAATAGCGGTGATATCAAATACCCTACGATTAAGATTTTGACCAATGAGGCGAGTGCAGGCCAGCTGACAGAATTTCAACAGTTTATTCAAGCTACTCAAGGGTCTGCTCGTGAAGCCGAGAACTATATTACGTATAATGATTTATTTTTTTCTTTGCCTCAATCTCAAGGGCATTTGATCGCGTTTGTTCATTTAGTGAATAAGCTCAAACTCTCCCATAATCCAACCGCCCCCTTAGAAGAACGCGTTGATTTGGTGGGCTTTAACCAAGAAGATCAGGTGCAATTAAGGGACTATGCTGAACCGATTCAACGGATTTTAGAACAGTGTCATTACTGTTATCGTCTTACCCAGCGCATACAAACATCTGAGGCCCTGACGGAAGCGACAACATCCGTGTCCCAGAGTAGTCTCAATCCTGATGAAATTATTGGGCGGGTGATTGATGCAGCCAAGCGATTGATGAATGCTGATCGGGTGACTCTGTGGTTGGTTGACCCTGAAAGTCAAGAACTTTGGTCGAATATTCCCTTTGAAAATGGTGAGGTCAAAGAAATCCGCATTCCCATTGGTCAGGGCTATGCAGGAATGGTGGCGCAAACGGGAGAACCTTTAAATATTAGCTTTGACCTATATGACCATCCTCAGTCTGAGCGGGCTAAGTTGACGGATCGGCGGACGGGCTATCGTACCTGTAGTTTGCTGTGTATGCCGGTGTGCGATCGCAACGGCCAGCTCCTCGGCGTCACCCAACTGATCAATAAACGCCGCCAGGGTGATTTCCCTCCTTACGATCCCAGTACCTGGCCTGAGCCCCCTGCCTGTTTTCAGGCCAGTTTTGACATTACTAGCCAACAACATATGGAGGTCTTTAATACCCAGGTGGGTATTGCCCTGCAAAATGTTCAGTATTTTAACGAACTTGAACGTCAGTCGGCCTATCCTCGTAATGTTGTCAGCAGAACCCTGGAATTGTTAAATCAGGTCATGGACAAACAGGGTTTCGATGAGATTTTAGACACCACCCTGCGTTCTATTACCCTTAAATTGGGCCAGTCGTTGGGAGCCGATCGGACGACCATTTTTCTATTTGACTCCGACCGTCAGGAATTTTGGTCCATTGTGGCAGAAACCGATAGCGAAGCCAATGATTTGGAAATTCGGGTGCCTCTCAACCAGGGCATTGTAGGAGAGGTTGCAGCCCACCATCGAATGATTAATATCCCCTACGACTTTTATGGCGACCCACGTTCAGCGTTTGCCCAAGAGCAAGAGCTAAAAATAGGCTATCGAACGTACACGTTGTTATCTTTACCCTTGATCAATCATCGGGGTGAGTTGATTGCCGTGGTGCAGCTCTTGAACAAATTATTGCCCTATTTGAACCCAGATTTACCCTTAGAAGAGCGCATTGATCGTCAGGGGTTTACGGCAGAGGACATTGAAACTGTTAATGCTAGCTCCGCTGCCATTCAGATTATATTGGAGAGCTTCTTTTCGTACCATAAGACATCGCGGGGGCAGCGGGTGGCGGCCACGTTGATGGGGGCGGTGCGTTCCTGCGATTTTAATACAGCTGAGCCAGAGGAGATATTGGGGCGAATTATTGATGCGGCTAAAGAACTAATGAGTGCAGATCGGGGCACCTTGTGGTTGTTGGATTGCGATCGCAATGAACTCTGGAGCCGCATCCAGTTTGATAATGGTCAGGTGGAAGAAATTCGACTCCAGATCGGTGAAGGATTTGCAGGAGAAGTGGCTAAAAGCCGTGACCCCTTAAACATTCCCTTTGACCTGTACGACCATCCGGCCTCTGAACGAGCAAGGAATACTGACGCTAGCAGCGGCTATCGTACCTGTAGTCTACTTTGTATGCCGATTCTTAATCAAGACGGTGAGTTGATTGGTGTGACCCAGCTGATTAATAAACAGAAAGCAGGGCACTATCCTGAGTTGCCGCTGGTGTACGACCAACCCGTGCCAGAATTGTATCGAACTAGTTTTGATGATAGCGATCAAAAGTGTCTCTATATCTTTAATAATCAGGTGGGAATGATCATTCAGAACGCAGAGCTATTGGCTGCCGTACGACAACAGGAGCAGATTCTGAGAGAGAATTTGTCCAAGCAGTGACGTCTCAGGGTCTTCGACAAAGCTCTATAAAACTGACTATTGGCTCTTGCAAGCGTCTTATATTACACAAGGCAGATATTGACGCGGAAGAAATAACTCAATATTTCAATATGTTTCGAAATAGTTCCAATATGTCTTAACGTAATGTTTTGAGATTCCTGGCAATTTCTTCCATAGGGCTAAAGACCCACCCTAACACTTAGGACTTTCGCCTCATGCTTTATTGCCTAAAGCTTGTTTAGATTTAGACTAATACTGTTGACCATAAGACTTATATACTGTCTGTTTTGCTGACTACAAGAATAATCTCACAATATATTCATAAAAACTGTTTTGAACTGTTGGAATAGTTACTGTATGGTGACACCATTGTCTTCATGTTAACTTCAAATAAAGTTTATGTGAGCTTTAAAACCAGTTTTCATACCTTTCCGTACTATCCATAGAAAATCTTTGATTTGTTGGACTATCGGAATAACGGTCTATATCTATGATGTTTTGAGAACAGTAAATCTAATGTATAGTTCTTGGGGAAGCACTAAGCGGGACTTGTGTGGAGATTCTAGACATTAACTGGTCTCTGATTAGTTGAGGTTTGGGAATTAGTTAGGTTTAAGACAGAATTCAGTGTTTTTTCATATTCACGAGATATTTTAAGGAGAGGTCATTTTGACCTAGCAAGAGTCATGCTTGGTAAGCTGATGCGATCTACCGCAGCCAGAGTTTTACTGGCTACTTTGGCCTGTTTGTTGTGTGTTGTTAGCTCATCTTTATTGCCGAGTGCGTCAGCACATAATTTAGGGCAAAGCTATGTCTACTTTCAAATTAGGGAAGATGCTGTCTCGACACGGGTAGAAATGCCCGTTAAAGAATTAGATGAGGTACTTGAGCTGGGGCTTGCTAGTAAAAAGAAGGTTCGTAGAGGAGATATTGAACCTCACATAGAGCAGATTAGAGCCTATGTAGATGAACATCTAACCCTTGACTGTTCTCCTCTGGCATGTAACCTTACATTCCAAGAGTATGGATTCCTGAACACCACATTTGCCCAGTTTCTGACGCTTGAGTATACCTTAGAGGGTTTTCAGACTACGCCTGAGGCTATTGATGTTACCTACGATGTGATTCTAGAGCAATTACCGCAGCATACAAATATGTTGCTGGTGGAAGAAAACTGGATGACTGGAACCTTCCAAAATGAGTCTACGCCGCTAATGATATTTAGACAACCGGGGCAGACTCAGACTTTAGATCTAACATCCGGTAGTCTGTGGCAGGGCTTTTCGGCGGTCGTTCATCTTGGGGTAATACATATCGTAGAAGGTATTGACCATGTTCTCTTTTTAGTTGCTTTATTGCTGCCATCGGTGTTGAGGCGACGAGACGATTCAATGTGGCAGCCAGTGGGCAAGTTTTCAACTGCGTTTGTGTACATTATCAAGATTGCTACGGCCTTTACGATTGCCCACAGTATTACGCTCTGCCTGGCTACATTACAGATTGTACAGGTGCCTTCTCGCATAGTGGAGTCTATTATTGCGGCGTCCATTGGTCTAGCTGCGGTGGATATTTTTTATCCCATCTTTCGGGGACGCTCATGGTTAATCATTTTTCTCTTTGGGTTATTCCATGGATTTGGATTTGCCGATGTGCTGGCAGAATTAGGGGTGACCAGTCAAAACGCGGCCCTATCCTTGTTTGGATTTAACCTGGGTGTGGAAATTGGGCAATTGATGATTATTGCTGTAGTCTTTCCAGTGCTCTATTTGTTGCGAAACCAACAATTTTATCCCAGTTTTGTCATGAAAACAGGAGCTTCGATGCTGGGGGTAATGTCACTCTATTGGTTTATAGAACGGGCGTTTGATGTCAATATTCGAGTTTTACCAGTGCTACAGGGTCTGTTTTAGGGTGGCTAGTGGGGTGAAGCATCATTTTTTAAGATGGTAAGTTGGCAAACAGGTTTTCCATGGTTTCTTTGGCGCAATCTAGCATGGTTGATAACGTCGTTGTGGTTTCTAAGTCACCGTTACAAACGCTGATACTCACGGTAGAGGATACCCGACGAATTGTTGAGTATGTGGGTTTAGATGTCCTGATGGATGAGACGATTACTCGCCTCACCCAGGCATTTGAATACTTCGATCCTGCAAAAACTGTGGTGCCCGTGCGTACTGGGTTCAGCTATGAGCAACCCCATGTGGGTTTAGTGGAATGGATGCCGCTATTCGAAAAGCATCGTCAGATTGTGATCAAAGCGGTGGGATATCATCCCCAGAATCCGAGCTTGCATAACCTACCGACGGTCCTTTCCACGGTTTCTGCCTATGATCCGGCGTCGGGGCATTTGTCTGCGGTGATCGATGGTACATTTCTGACGGCGTTGAGGACAGGAGCGGCATCTGCGATCGCAACCCAACTCCTCGCCTCATCCAACAGTCAAGTCCTTGGCCTGATTGGTGCAGGAGCCCAAGCCGTTACACAACTTCATGGTCTCTCTCGCTGCTTTGATCTTAAGAAGGTGCTCATTTTCGATAGCGATCCAGCCGTGAGTCAATCATTTGCTGAGCGTGTGGCATGTTTGGGGTTAAACCCTTTAGAGATTTGCCAGGCAGACGTTGCTGATATTGTTGCCGCAGCTGATATCCTCTGCACAGCAACATCCGTGGATGTGAATGATGGACCGGTCTTTCCCGATCAAAATCTGAAACCCTGGCTGCACGTTAACGCAGTGGGGGCTGATTTTCCTGGTAAGTTTGAGGTACCCTTAAGTCTTTTAGAGCGCAGTTTTGTGTGTCCTGATTTTCGAGATCAGGCCATTCGCGAAGGCGAATGTCAGCAGTTTAAGAACCTGAAGCAGATTGGAGCTGAGCTATCTAACGTAGTCAAGCATCCAGCCCAGTATCGTCACCATCAGCAACAGACCACGGTTTTTGATTCCACCGGATTTGCCCTTGAGGATCAGGTGGCCATGAATATGCTGCTGGACTATGCAACTGAGCTGCAGGTCGGTACCTTAGTTGAGCTAGAAAGCGCCACCGCTGAGGTCAAAAATCCCTACAGTTTTGTCCTGTAATCTACCCACATCTCGCCCCCAAGATTTGTCATGGATTTTTCCTGGTCAGACGAACAACTCGCTTTTAAGAATCGTGTCATTCAGTTTGCGCAAAAGAACCTCAATGGTGACATGGTTGAGCGCGACTACCATGGCAAATTTTCCTGGGAGAACTGGAAAAAATGTGCTGAGTTTGGTATTCAAGGCATGTGTATGCCGGAAGACTATAGTGGATCGCCTGCCCTGGACATTATGACAGCAGTGCTGGCGATGGAAGCCCTCGGCTATGGCTGTGAAGATAATGGCCTTACCCTGGGTCTGAATGCCCAGATGTGGACGGTGCAGATTCTTTTGCAGCAGTTTGGGACTGATGACCAAAAGCAACGATATTTGCCACGACTATGTCGAGGTGAATGGATCGGTGTGCATGCCTTATCTGAACCCAATGCTGGGTCAGATGTTTATAGTCTAAAGACCCATGCCCAAAAGTGTGACGGGGGCTATGTGCTCAACGGCAGTAAAAAGTTCGTTACCTGTGCTCCTATCTGTGATTTGGCCCTGGTATTTGCCACCATTGATCCGAGTCTAGGCAAGTGGGGGGTGACGGCTTTTCTGGTGGAGCGGACAGCGGCGGGTTTTTCCACGGGGCCAGTCAAGGAGAAAATGGGTCTACGCACAGTGCCCTTTGGAGAGATTTTCTTTGAAGACTGTTTTGTTCCCGAAGAAGATCGTCTGGGGCCGGAAGGAGCCGGGTTTAGTTTCTCCCATAGTTCGCTGGAGTATGACCGTTGTTTTAACCTGGCCAGCGAGCTAGGCACCATGGAGCGTCAGCTAGAGAAGACGGTTGAGTATGCCAAAGCGAGGGAACAGTATGGTCAACCCATTGGTAAGTTTCAGTCTGTGTCGAATCGAGTGGCTGATATGAAACTGCGGCTGGAGACGGCGCGGCTGTTGCTGTATAAGGTGGCTTGGTTAAAAGAACGCGGGCAACCGGCCATGCTTGAGGCGGCATTGCTCAAACTTTATCTGAGCGAGTGTTTTGTGGCCTCAGGGTTAGATGCGGTGCGGATCCATGGCGGTAATGGCTATCTCACGGAGTATGGGGTGGAACGAGATTTACGGGACGCCATTGGCGGGGTGATTTATGCGGGCACCTCGGATATTCAGCGCAACATTATTGCGCGCTCATTGGGATTGTAGGAGGTGGATATGATTTATTTGTTGTCTCAAATTTTAGATCACTCTGCCGAGCAGTTTTCTGAGCGCGAAGCATTTCGTTGTGATGGTGAGAGTCTTACCTATGGCGAACTGTTGCGGCGTGCAAATGGGTTGGCCCATAAGCTGGTTGATCTGGGGGTAAAGCGGGGAGACCGGGTAGGGATTTACTTGCATAAGAGTTTGGAGAGTGCGATCTCAATCTATGGCATTTGGAAAGCCGGTGCTGCCTATGTGCCGCTTGATCCGAGTGCGCCTGTTGCCCGTACAGCCTATGCCATTAACCATTGCGGTATTCGTCACCTGATTACCCAGAAATCAAAGCGGATGCGGATGCCGGATTTGTTAGATACGCTGGTGGGAGAGGCCCATGGTGTGGGCATGCATGGGAGCAGAGCCCATGGAATTAGGGCACGCAGCGGTGCACCCCTACAGTACATCATTGGTTTGCCAGAAACATTTGCCCTGGAACAGGCTGTGGACCATTGTGACTGGTCAGATATTCTACCCAGCGATACGCCACCGTCGGTGCTCACCATGGAGCAAGACCTGGCTTACATCATGTATACCTCTGGTTCTACGGGCACTCCTAAAGGAATTATGCATACCCATCGCAGTGGTCTAAACTATGCGCGCATGGCGGCCCATACCTATGGTTTAACCCACGAAGACCGTCTGGGTAATCACTCGTCACTTCATTTCGACATGTCTACCCTGGACTACTTCTCCGGGCCGTTGGTAGGGGCGACAACGGTGATTATCCCTGAAGCCTATATGAAAATGCCTGCTAGTCTTTCGCAGTTGGCCCAGGATGAAGCGTTAACCATTTGGTACTCGGTACCGTTTGCGTTAATCCAGCTACTGTTGCGGGGTGTGCTAGAAGAGAGAGATTTAAGCTCACTGCGCTGGGTGTTGTTTGGTGGAGAGCCCTACCCGGCAAAATATATGTATGGGTTGATGGAACGTTTGCCCCAGGCACGTTTTAGTAATGTGTATGGCCCAGCAGAAATCAACCAGTGTAGCTATTACCATGTCCCTCCTTTGTCTGAGGGCCAGGCGATGCCTGATGAGGTGGCTCCCATTGGGCAAATCTGGGCTAATGCAGAGGAAATTGTGGTGGATGATATGGACAATCCAGTTATGTCAGGCGATGTGGGTGAACTGCTGGTGCGAACACCGACCATGATGATGGGTTACTGGCAGCGACCTGACTTAAATAAGAGTGCTTTTTACCGGACTGAAATTGCTCATCAGACGGCTGTGTTTTATCGCACAGGAGACTTAGTGCAGCAGTTACCGGACGGTAACTATCAATTTGTTGGCAGGAAAGATCGTCAGATTAAAACTCGGGGCTATCGCATTGAACTGGATGAGGTGGAAGCGGTTTTGGTGGGACACCCTGATGTGGAAGAAGCGGCGGCCTATGCGGTGTCGGCTGAGGCCGGTAGCTATCAAGTGGAAGCGGTGGTGATTCTGAAGGCCGAGGCTACCTTGAGTGATGGTGAACTGCTTAATTATGTGGGGGAACGATTGCCGGGGTATGCGGTGCCGAGGAGGATTGCGATCGCGACCGCATTCCCTAGAACGGGCACTGGCAAAATTGATCGACGGGCGTTGCAACAACAGGCGGAGAGGAGAGTTATTAGTTATTAGTTATTAGTTATTGGTTCTTAGTTCTTAGTTATAGAAATAAGGTGATTTCTCTTGGCGGGCAAACTTTAACTCAAAATTCAAGACTCACAGTGATGGATAACCAAGAAATTCTTAAACAATATATTAGTCAGACCCTGCTTAACGGTCGGATGCAGGTTGAGGCAGACGATGATCTCCTCGGTGAAGAGATTATTGACTCCATGGGAGTGATGCAGCTGGTGGCTTTTGTGGAAGATAAGTTTGGCTGTGATGTGCCCCAGTCGGACATCATCATCACTAACTTTAGGACCATCAAGGCCATTGATGCCTACCTTGCTAAGCGGAGCCTGTAATCATGACCGTTGTTGCAATGCCACTTCAATCCACTGCCGCCCAGTCTAATCTGACAACGGCCCAGCATCTGCTGTGGCTGGGGCAAAAGCTGGCACCAGAATCACCGCTTTACAACATGGCGTTTTTGTTTACGCTATCCGGTGAGATTGAGCCTGCTCATTTTCAGGCGGCATTCCAAGCATTGGTGGAACGCAGCGATGCTCTACGGATGGTGATTGAGGAAGTGGACGGTGTGCCGCAGCAGCGGGTATTGTCTCAACTGGATTATGAAGTGCCGGTGTTTGATTTCAGCGATCAAGGGAATCCCCAAGTAAAGGCATGTACCTGGGCAGAGAATCGTAGTCAGACACTGTTCAATTTATCCGAGAGACTTTTTGAAACAGCTCTAATACGTCTCAGTTCTAACTGTTATGCCTGGTATATCAGTCAGCACCATGTGATTACGGATATTCAGTCAGTTCAACTGATTTACCAAACAGTAGGAGACTTCTATCATCGTTCGATAGCGGGCAATTTGTCAGAGGCCCCAGCATTACCAGCATATAGTGATGTATCGTTGCCATCACCCTCGTCTCGCGCCATTGACTACTGGCAACAACAGCAGGCGAACTCAGTAGATCTTTACCATCGATCAGCAAGCCAGGTATCCCCTCGCACCCGCCGTGTTTCATGGGAACTAGGCCCAGAAAGAACGGCTGCATTGAAACAGCTGGCGATGAACTCGGATGCACGGGCGTTAACGCCCCAGCTGTCTCTGTTTAACCTGGTGGCTGGTATTCTGCTGGCCTATCTCCATCGGATTAGCGGCAGCAATCAAGTAGCATTTGCCACCCCTGCCCATGGTCGCACTACCGCACTGTTGAAAGAGACTATCGGCGTATTTATCGAACTGTTTCCTTTACAAGCTGACATTGAACCAGAGGAAACCTTTGCATCGCTGTTACGTAAAGTGAGTCATGCTAGCGGTGGTATGCTGCGCTATGCCCAGCCTGGTGTTAGCCAGTTTGCCCCCAGTCGTGATGTCAATGTGGTACTGAATTTTATCCACGCTAGGCTGTCGGATTTTGATGGTCGTCCAGTGTCTTCAGAATGGATTCATCCAGGGGCTGGCGATCCACGACATCATTTACGGCTACAGGTGCATGATTTTGATGATCGGGGCAGTCTGCAGCTACATTTCGACTTTAATTGTGACTTGTTTGAGCCAGAACTACAGGAACGGGCCACAGGCCATTTTCTGGCATTGGTGGATGCGGTGTTGGCTGATCTTAACCAACCCATTGCTGAGGTGGAGATTGTTAATGGGTCGGAAAAGACTCACCTTGTAGATCTGGGGAAGTGCGATCGCATTGACGTTACTCAAACCGTAGTGCAACAGTTTGAAAAACAGGTGGAGAGAACCCCAGATGCTGTTGCAATCTCTTGTAACGATGAAACTTTGACCTATAGTCAGCTGAATGCTCGAGCCAATCAGCTGGCCCACTATCTTCGACAGCAGGGTGTGATGCCCGAGATGCCCGTTGGCATCTGTCTGCGCCGTTCTGTTGAGATGCTGGTGTCTATCTGGGGAGTGCTTAAAGCCGGAGGAGCCTATGTGCCCATTGATCCCAGCCACCCCAATGAGCGCATTGCCCATATTCTGAGAGACACCCAGGTACGTTGGGTGCTGACCCAGTCTGAGTTTACGGTGCACCTGAACAGTCATGCCGTGAATATCCAGTTGGACACATTAGATTTAACGTCGCAGCCAAACAACAATTTAAATAATCCGTCTGGCATTAATCAGCTTGCTTATCTGCTCTACACGTCAGGGTCTACAGGCAAGCCTAAGGGCGTAGAAGTTGAACATCGTGGATTAGCCAACTACGTTAACTGGGCGATTCAACAGTATGTGAGAGGGAGAACCCTGGCGTTTCCCCTGTTCTCTCCTTTTACATTTGATCTAACGGTTACTTCTATCTATGTGCCTCTGCTCTCAGGTGGACAGGTGGTGATTTATCCTGAAGGGGATGAAGCTATTGATCTTTCGCTGCAGCAGATCTTCCAAGAGAATGTAGTAGATGTGATTAAACTAACCCCTTCTCACCTGTCCTTGGTGCAGGGCATGGCCATTGGCTCTCGGTTGAAGACGCTGATTTTAGGTGGGGAGGATCTGAAAACATCGTTGGCAGGTGCCATTGCCAATGCTAGTGACCATCCCCTTGAGATTTACAACGAGTACGGTCCCACAGAAGCTACGGTTGGCTGTATGATTCATCAATTTGAAATGGAGCCCGATGCGCCCACCTCTGTTTCCATTGGTAAACCAGCGGCAGGGTCGGAAATTTATCTTTTGGATGGACAGTTAAACCTGGTGCCCCAGGGAGCCGTAGGTGAAATCTTTATCGGTGGCCCTGGTCTGGCGCGGGGGTATCTCAATCGATCTGAATTAACGGCGGAACGGTTTGTTTATCGAGGTGATCAAAGACTGTATCGCACGGGCGATTTGGGTCGCTGGCAGGAAAATGGACAGCTAACGTACCTTGGGCGCGGTGACCGTCAGGTAAAGATTCACGGTACCCGCATTGAGCTAGGGGAAATCGAAGCGGCCCTGATGGACCATCCTGAAGTAAGTGCTAGTGCCGTTAGCTTAGTTCAGTCGGCTGGTCCTGTACAGGCTGGTCCTGTGACCTATTGCACTCGCTGTGGCATTGCCTCCAACTATCCTGGCATTACCTTTGATCACGAGGGTGTTTGTGATATTTGTCAAACCTATGAAACCTATCGCGATCGCACCGAGCAATACTTCAAGTCGATTGACGAATTCAAGTCTCGTCTAGAGAGAGCCCGTCAGCGCAAACAGGGTGAGTACGACTGTCTGATGCTGCTCAGCGGTGGTAAGGACAGCACCTATGCCCTGGCTCAGCTGGTGACCATGGGCTTCAAGGTGTTTGCCTTTACCCTCGATAACGGCTATATCTCTGAGCAAGCAAAAGATAACATTCGACGTGTTGTTAAGACTCTGGGTGTGGAGCATCAATTTGGCACCACACCGGCGATGAACGACATTTTTGTCGATAGCCTGAATCGCCACTGTAACGTGTGTAACGGCTGCTTTAAGACCATTTATACCCTGAGTATGCAGCTGGCTTACGAGCGGGGGATTCCGTGCATTGTGACGGGTCTCTCACGGGGACAGTTTTTTGAAACCCGTCTGACAGAAGAATGGTTTACGGAACTGTTTGGCCAGTCTGAGTTTGATGTAGACCAGATTGACGAGACCATTCTGGCCGCTCGCAAAGCCTACCATCGCACTGACGATGCCGTATCACAGCTGATGGATGTGGCGGTATTTCAAACCGATGACATTTTTGAAGCGGTGGAGATTATTGATTTCTACCGTTACTGCGATGTTGAGCTAGCAGAGATGCTCTCTTTCCTAAAGGAGCAGGTACCGTGGATTCGTCCGTCAGACACAGGGCGTTCTACCAACTGTCTGATCAACAATGTGGGCATTCATCTGCATACTAAGAAGCGTGGCTATCATAACTACGCTCTGCCCTACAGCTGGGATGTACGTATGGGCCACAAAACGCCAGAAGCGGCCATCGACGAACTCAATGATGAGATTGACGTGGCCGATGTGGAGAGAATTCTTCAGGAGATTGGCTACGAAGACGCGCAAATAAACAAAGCCCAGCTGGCGGCCTATTATGTGGGGCAGACCTCGACAGCAGACTTGAGACGCTTTTTAGCCCAGCGATTGCCCAGCAATTTGGTGCCCGCCTATTTTATTCAGCTGGAGCACATGCCCTTGACCGTGCATGGCAAGGTGAGCTTTGCAGCTCTGCCGGATCCAAAAGCCAGTCGTCCCGAGCTACAGGCAGAATTTGTTGCCCCTGCTACGGCTGTGGAGAAGACATTAGCCAAGCTATGGCAGCAGGTGCTGAAGGTGGATCGCATTGGCATCCACGACAACTTTTATGAGCTGGGCGGCGATTCGATTATGGCCATTCAAATTGCTGCCCGGATGTCAGAAGCTGGTTTTAGCTTATCTCCCAACCAGATTTTTCAGCATCCCACCCTGGCAAAGCTGTCTGCTGTAGTGGCCCCTGAGCATGAGCATATGGCCCCAGAAGATTTGACAGGGTTGATACCTCTCACTCCCATCCAGCAGGCATTTTTTGAGCAACAATCGCCAGAGCCAGAGCAGTTTACCCAGACAGTGGTTTTGGATGTGGCTGAAATATTAGACCTGCCAGTGTTGACATCTGCCCTGACAGCCGTGATAAATCATCACGATAGTTTACGGCTGACCTATACTCAAACCGATGCAGGCTGGGAGCAACGTTATGGTGAACCTGTGTCTGATGTGGCCACTATCGAAGTAGATGTCTCGGCACAGCCCCATCCTCAAGAAATCATTACTAAAACCATTGCCAAACTTCAGACCCAGCTTGACTTAACCAAAGGAGATCTTGTGCGAGCGGTTCTCTTTGATCTGGGTGACCGCCAGCAGCTAGGGCTGGTCATACATCACCTGGCGGTAGATGCCTTGTCTTGGCTGACGCTAATTCAAGATTTAGAGACGGCCTACCAGCAGATAAGCCAGGGTGAAGAACCTTCACTGCCATTGAAGACTAACTCTTTTAAAGCATGGGCGTATGGGCTTAAAGAGATCTCATTACCTCAATCAGAAATTGACTATTGGCTCTCTCAGCCTGACTCCGCTGCTCAGTTAGATGGTACTCCTCAGGCCGAAGCTACTGCTCGCACTGTTTCTCAACAGTTAAGTGATGACCTGACTCAAACCTTTCTGCAAACGTCTAGAGCGCGTCCTCAGGAACTGTTGTTAGCGGCTTTGACCTTAGCTGTCAAACAACACACTGAGCAACCTACGGTGCAAGTTGCCCTGGAAGGTCATGGACGAGAAGAATCTATCATTTCCAATATGCGCCTGGTGCGCACTGTCGGCTGGTTTACATCACTTTTTCCGGTCACACTGACGGCCCAAGCTGATCCTAATGAGACACTGAGATCTGTAAAAACGACTCTAGAACAGGTTCCTCAAAATGGTATTGGGCACGGTATTTTGCGTTATTTCCAAGATGTGGATGTTGCTAAACAGCCTCAGCCTGAGATTTTATTTAACTATCTTGGGACTCTAGAGCAGCTATTGCCACCCAAATCAATGTTCCGATTTGCTCAGCCATTACAGGTATCTCGGAGTCCAAGACAGATGAGATCGCACCCCCTAGACATCAGCGCCTTTATTAGAGAAGGCCAACTCCATATTGATTGGTGCTATAGCGGTCTAGGCGACTCTACAGCCCAGGCACTCGCTGATGGTGTAATGCAGCATCTCCAAACAATTCTGGAGGGACCAGGCAACAAGGTAACAGCTGCAGACTTTCCCCTGGCAAAGCTTAACAGCAAAAAGCTCGATAAGCTTTCAGCTTTGTTAAATAAGGCCGATCGTGCAGGAGGTCAGGGTTAATGGAAAATGTTGCCGATATCTATACGCTCTCGCCGGTACAGCTAGGTATGTTGTTTCACACCCTGGCCGACACCCAGGCTGGTGTTTATGTGAATCAATACACCTGTAAGCTCAGCGGTGATCTCCAGATAGAACTCCTACAGCAGGCGTGGCAACAGACGGTGGCACGGCATCCGGTTTTACGCACGGCATTTCTGTGGGACGGGTTGGATGAGCCGTTGCAGGTGGTTCGTGAGCAAGTGGAGCTGCCCTGGCGGTCATTGAACTGGCGTGGGGTAACGGATGCTGAACAGACGGCTAAGTTGGATGAGTTTTTAGAGTGCGATCGCACCCAAGGCTTTCACCTAGACCAGGCTCCACTGCTGCGCCTCACCCTAATTCACCTACGCGACAACGTCCATCAGTTTGTTTGGAGTTCTCACCACCTGCTATTTGATGGCTGGTCACTGCCCCTCATTTGGCAGGACATGTTGACCTACTACGGCGCGTTGCTTCAGGGAACCGTACCCCAGCTGCAGCCCACACGCCCCTACCGCGACTACATTGCCTGGCAGCAAGAACAGGATCCCAGTAAGGCTGAATCTTTCTGGCGAAAACAGCTTCAGGGTTTTGTTGAGCCCACACCGCTGCCTGCTGCTCGTTCTGCTGGCACATCTCAACACTACCAGCAACAGACACAATCCCTATCACCGTCTTTAACCACAGCCCTTAAAAATCTGGCGCGACAGTATCGGTTAACGTTGAATACCCTGGTTCAGGGAGCATGGGCATTACTGTTAAACCACTACAGCGGTGAGGACCAAGTGACCTACGGTTCGGTGGTATCGGGTCGTCCGGCTGCTCTGAGCGGTGTGGAAACCATGGTGGGATTGTTTATTAATACCCTACCTGTGCGGATAAGCATTGAGCCTGACCAAACTCTCATCGATTGGCTACGGTTGCGACAGCAACAGCTTTTCGACCTGCGACAGTACGAAACCACAGCCCTTACCGATATCCAACGCTGGAGTGATGTGCCCCAGGGCAGTCCCCTGTTTGAGAGCATTGTGGTGTTTGAAAACTATCCAGCGGCAGCAGTTACAGAACTGGGGTTTGATACCAGTGACGTGCGCTATTTGGAGCAGAGCAATTATCCGCTGGCGCTGCTGGTGGTTCCTGGTGAATCGCTGGAACTATTGCTTTTATTTGATTCGGGCAGGTTTGAGGAAGGTGTAGTCGCACACCTACACACCCATTTAGAACTGTTGCTGACTGCCTTTATCGAACAGCCTCAAAGCAAACTCGCTGATCTGCCCCGTCTCACACCAGCAGAACAGCAGCAGCTAACCACCTGGGAGACGATCGACTATCTCCGTAACTTAACTATTCACCAACTGATTGAAGCCCAGGTACAGCAAACACCAGACGCTCTAGCAGTTGTGTTTAAAGAGCAAACACTCACCTATGGCGAACTTAATCAACAGGCCGATCAACTGGCCAATCTGTTTCGCTCAAAAGGCGTTACCCCTGGTGATCGAATTGCCCTATGCCTAAAGCCGTCTCTAGACAGAATCATTAGTATTCTAGCCGTGCTCAAAGCAGGCGCAGCCTACGTACCCCTTGATCCAGCATATCCGGCTGAACGGCTGAAATACTGCCTAGAAGACACCAACCCAAAATTCTTGCTGACGCAGCGCTCAGTTATCCTGCCGCATACCTCTGTTTCTGTTCTTTATTTGGATGGGAATGGGAAGGTGCAAGGGCAGGCACAGGGGCAGGTACAAGACCAGCCCCTACGATCCCCCTATCCCCCTATCCCCTCATCCCCCTCTGCCTCCCCTGCTGGCCCTGCCCCTCAACCTCAAGACATCGCCTACATCATCTACACCTCTGGCTCCACCGGCACCCCCAAAGGCGTCATGGTCAGCCATCAAAATTTGGTGCATTCCACAACCGCCCGCACCCACGTTTACCCAGAACCCGTTGGCCGATTTCTGTTGCTCTCATCCATTGCCTTTGACAGTTCTGTTGCCGGTATCTTTTGGACGCTTTGTCAGGGAGGAACTCTGGTCTTACCGCCTGAGCGCATAGAGCAAGATTTGCAGCAGTTGGCTGATTTGATTGCTCACCAGCGAATTACCCACACACTCTGTGTGCCAACGCTGTATTCTTTGTTGTTGGAATCCGCTAATCCGCAACAGCTAGCTAAACTCCGCACGGTGATTGTGGCAGGTGAAGCCTGTCCGCGTACTCTTGTTCAGAATCACTATGCCAAACTGCCTGCTACGGAGTTGTATAACGAATATGGTCCCACTGAGATAACTGTGTGGTGTACAGCGTATCGCATTCCGACGCAGATTGAGCCCGGACCTGTGGCAATTGGTAAGGCGATTCCCAACACGCAAATTTATCTGCTGGATAAAGATTTGAATCCGGTTCCCATTGGGGCCATTGGCGAAATTTATGTCGGTGGTGATGGGGTGACGCAAGGATATTTGAATCAGCCGGAGAAGACGGCGTTGTCGTTTGTGATGCCGAAGGGTGGGCATTGCCCACCCTACAGGGGGCGATTGTATAAGACTGGCGATTTGGCCCGATATCGTTCCAACGGCACCCTGGAATGGTTAGGACGGTGTGACCGGCAGGTGAAAATTCGTGGATATCGGATTGAGCTAGGAGAGATTGAGGATGTTCTACAAGACCATCAAGCAATTCAGGAAGCCGTAGTTGTTGCTCGCAACACATTCCAGCCATCGGATGTCGATAGTTTAGTTTCTGCTCTTGCCTCTCTTCCTCTTGAGAAAACAGAGACATTATTAGCCAACGCAATGGGGGAGGGCTTTTAGCATGTTAATGAAGGAATCATGGTTAAAATACACTCTCGTTAGGGCTTTAAAGAAGCTCAAGCTTCGACGCGACAGTGCCCTAAAGCAAAGGCTATTAAAGGAAGGTCGAACCCGCTGGCTAGATATGGGTAGCCGCCGGTTTGAAGAGGGGTTTATGTGCTTGGATTTGGGCTCAGCTGATGGCCTATCTCCTGACCGTGCTGAAAGATATTATCAGGCCAATATCAGCCAGCTAGGAGAGGTCGATCGTGCGAAATTGGGGCAGTTTGATTTAGTTAGAATGCAGCATGTTTTTGAACATTTTAGCTTTGAGGAGGGGATAGACCTTCTAAAGTTCTGTTCTAGTATTCTGAAGCCAGATGGCTATCTATTAATCACAGTCCCAGACTTACGAATCCATATCAATGGGTATTTCACAAACTATCGTCACATGGATTATTTTGTGAAATACGCTCAGCGCAGAATTCCAAAAGATGCACCGCCAAGCTTTATTTTTTCATTCCATGCTCACCAATTTGGATATGCGCCAGTCGAAGAACCGGGTCAAGTCCATCGGTGGAGCTATGACTATGAGGGTCTTAAGTATCAGCTAGAGAGAGTTAATCAGTTTAAAAACATCAAACGCTTGGATTTGCTGAATCCTTGGGCTGCTGTTCCATTTACCCACAACATGCCCATTGAGGATCTGTGTGTGATTGCACAGAAGAACTCAATGGAGGGAGGGTGACAATGGCCCATATTGTTTGTATGACTGGAGGACTGATCGGCATTCTTAATGCCAGTTTTGCATTGGTGAAACAGCTGGAACAGGCTGGACATCGAGTCACCTATGCGAGCCCGGCTAAGCTACGGGAGTCGGTTACCGCCCAGGGTATTCCCTACGTGCAGCTCGATCCCTGGGTAATTCAAGCAGGTGAGCCGTCAATGGGTCGCTGGCGAAAGTGGCGAACACTGCGAGAACGACAGCAGCGAGCAGTTGATGCCCTCGGTGTGCAGAACTTTGTCGAGACTATACGCGAGCTGGCTCCAGACTTGCTGTTAATTGATATGGAGATGCATCCTCACATCATGGCGGCTGTCACTGGTCAGTTTTCGGTTGCGTTGCTATGTCAGTTTCTCTCTATTTGGAAGCGTCCTAATCTACCGCCCATTCATACTAGTATTGTGCCAGGTAAAGGACTGTCAGGACAGCGAATCTCCATTGAGTGGAGTTGGTGGCGCTATAGCTGGAGAAAATGGTGGGAATTCCAGCGAGAGCGCTGGCGGCGCATGGGCATTGATCGAGTCTCGATACTGCGCTGCTATGCACGACAGATCGGCTATCCCTGGCGTAATCAACGCGATCAGTGGTTAGTACCGTATCCCCACGGCTCACTACCCATTCTCTGTTTTAATGCGCTGGAACTGGACTTTCCCCATGACCCTCATTCCTCTATGAATTATGTTGGTCCTATGGTTTTAGAAAACCGTCAGGAGCCAAGGGTTGAGTCAGCAACAGAAACGGCTCTTTCACAACTTTTTGAGAAACATACGTCTGGTGAAAGATCTCTTATATATTGTGCCTGTAGTACCTTTGTAACGACCGATCAGCGATTTCTTCAACAGCTGATAGAGGCCGTCTCGGCTTGTCCAGAATGGGATTTGGTGTTGGGCTTGGGGGGAAAGTTGAGTTCTTGTAAACTACCAAACTTGCCACCTAATGTTTATGCCTTTAACTGGGTACCTCAGTTAACGATAATTCAGCATGCAGACTGTGTCATCAATAATGGCGGCATTAATAGCATTAATGAGTGTCTGTACTTTGGTGTGCCGATGTTGGTTTATTCCCTCAAGCATTTTGATCAAGATGGGGATGCAGCTCGTGTGGCTTACCACGGTCTGGGGATTGCTGGCGATATTGTTCAGGATCAATCAGCGAAAATACGCCAGTATATTCAGACCTTGCTGAGTGATCAGTCCTATAAAAAACAGGCCGAGCGCATGGGTGAGTGCTGTCATCGCTATGGCCACCGCGCCGCTCGGGTTGTTGAGTCTTTATTGGATTCTCAACGGGCAGAACGCGATTTCTTAGCTGTTAGCAACCAGCGGGGAGGAGGTGCATCATGACAAAAGATAACTATGGGGAACTACGTCAACGGGTGATGAAGCTCTCGCCAAGTCAGCGAGTGGCGTTAGCACAACAGCTGTCTCATTCTCCCCAACGGCTAGTTGCCTATGTGGTGCCTAAAACGAATGGAGATTCTCTAAATCCTTCTGCATTAAAGGATTTCCTCAAATCTAAACTGCCCAATTACATGGTGCCTGCGGCCATTGTTCCTTTAGAGATCCTACCGCGTACTGCCAATGGTAAGGTTGATCTTAACGCCTTGCCTGAACCAAAGATAGCTACCTCTAATGCAGGTGAGACTCCGCGCAATGCCATTGAAGAAACCCTAGCTCAAATTTGGCAAGATCTGCTGAGGCTCAGCGCCATTGGCATCCACGACAACTTTTTTGAACTGGGTGGAGATTCGATCCTGAGCATTCAAATTGTTTCTAGGGCACGAGAGGCTGGACTACGGCTAGCGCCTAACCAGCTGTTTGAACAGCCAACGATAGCGGAATTAGCGGCAGTCGTAAATATTACCCCTGAAGTGGCTGCCACCCAGGACGTGGTGACTGGAGAAGTACCCCTGACTCCGATTCAGCAGTGGTTCTTTGAGCAGGAGATGGAATCTGCACACCACTGGCATCAGGCAATGTTGGTGGAGGTGCCTGACGGGGTGAATAGTGAGATGGTGGAGGGTGCGATCGCAACCCTCTGGACCCACCATGATGCCCTTAGGCTGACCTTCCCTAACCAACAAATCAACGCTGATGCCAGCAGCCCACCACAGCTAGTTCAAATAGATCTCACACACTTGAGTGAATCTGAGCAAGTTCAGGCGATTGCTGATCACGGCACTAAGCTGCACAAAGATGTGAATTTAGCCGCAGGTGGCCTCATGCGGACAGCTCTGTTCATGCGCGATACAACCCAACCGGACTGGCTACTGCTTAGCTTGCACCATCTGGTAGTCGATGCTGTTTCCTGGCAGATTCTTCTGGGTGACTTATCGACACTGCTAGGTGGGACTGCACAACTACCTGAGAAGACAACTTCGTTCAAGACCTGGTCTGAAACACTGAGGGCGGCTACACAACAAGCCAAAGCTGACTTTTGGTTAACCCAGGTGGAAGAGTCTCCCATCCAATTGCGGCGTGATTATGATGACACAACATTATCTATAGAAGGAACAACGCAGACAGTTTCGGTTTCCCTGAGTGAAGAAGATACCCAGACATTACTCCAAACTGTTCCTGCTGTTTACAACACCCAAATCAATGATGCATTGCTGACTGCGTTGGCGCAGACGTTGTTGCAGTGGGTGGGCACAACATCAGGTACTGTCCGGGTGGAAGTAGAAGCCCATGGTCGAGAACAGATGACCCCTGAGATCGACGTATCGCGAACCGTAGGCTGGTTCACGACTACCTATCCAGTCAATCTACAGGTGAGAAATACTAAAGACTGTAGGGAGTCCCTTAAATCAGTCAAGGAGCAACTGCGGCAGATTCCTGATCGGGGTATTGGCTATGGAATGTTGCGCCATTTAGGAAATGAGACGATACGACAGAAATTGGCTCAAGCATCTGACTCCGAAGTCTTGTTTAACTATTTAGGTCAGCAAGATCTCTCATCTGCAGGTTTACAGGTAATCCAGGATATTGATGTTGGCACGCTGAGGGATCCACGAAACAGGCGTGGCTATCTACTGGAGATCAATGCCTGGGTCGCCAACGGACAACTGCAGGTCAACTGGCGTTATGACACCAAGATTCATCGACCAGACACCTTGGAAACCCTAGCTAATCAATACCGTAGTGCTCTGAAATCTCTTATTGTCCAATGCTCTGACACAGACATCGGCGGTTTTACACCATCCGACTTTCCTGACGCGGAATTTAATCAGACCGAACTAGACGACTTTATTGGCCAACTTACTGGGGAGGTATAACGATGGATAAGAAGAATATTGAAACAATTTATCCTTTAACTCCCCTACAGCAAGCATTTCTGTGGCATAGTCTGCAGACTTCTATCCAGGATGGATTAATCCATATGCGCTGCACGTTGCGTGGCGATGTGAATGTCACCCTGTTGCAGCAAGCCTGGGACTTCGTCGTAGGTCGTCATCTAGCATTGAGAACGTCGGTCTATTGGGAAGGCGTGAAGCAGCCGCTACAGGTGGTAGCGCGTCAGGCTTCTATTCCCTGGACACAGCTAGACTGGCGTGGTCATGAAGATCAGCAGGCAGCGTTGGCCGATTTTCTGGTGACGGATCGGCAGCTAAGCTTTAACCTCAATCAAGCTCCCATCTCTCGCCTTGCCTTAGTTCGCCTGAGTGACACAGACTATGAACTGGTGTGGAGCTGTCATCACCTGATGCTGGATGGCTGGTCTGGGGCGCTGGTATTTAATCAGGTATTTGATGCCTATGAGACATTGCTAGCGGGGCAGTCGCCAGTTTTAGGAGCTGTTCCCAGTTATCAAAATTATGTACGTTGGCTGAAACAACAAGATGAAGCGGCAGCAGCAGAGTTTTGGCGCGAGGCATTAGAAGGCTATGGGGAACCGATGGGTTTACCAGTTTTGAAAGGAGAAGAAAAGCTCAAAACTCAAAACGTCCTCCCACGCATTACTTTTTCTCCTGAGGTGACTGCAAAGATGCAGGAAGTTTTGCGATCGTACCGTCTTACCCTCAATACCCTAATACAAGGCATTTGGGCCTTAATTCTCCATGGCTACAGTAGCAATTCTGATGTTGTATTTGGTGCAACGGTCTCTGGTCGTCAAGCAGATTTAGATGGCGTGGAATCCATTGTGGGGATGCTGATCAATGTCTTGCCAGTGCGTGTCAGGATTGTGGCTGAACAAACCGTACTTGACTGGTTACAGACGCTTCAGTCGCAACAGGCGATGACCAGTCGCTATGCCTATGCCTCGCTGGACCAAATTCAGAACTGGAGTGAGACTGTGGGGCGTTTGTTTGACAGTCTGTTGGTGATTGAAAACTACCCAATGCAGACAGCAGTAGCCCGTAGTTTGCAGGTGGAGAAGATGCAGTCCGGATTGGTGAGCACCTATGGGCTGACCGTAATTGTGAAACCGGGGGATGCACTGACGGTAATGCTGCAGGCAGATGAACCCTATAGGCAGGCGCTACCTATCCTGTTAAAGCAGTTCGAGCAGGCTTTATTGGCCATTGTTGAGCATCCGGAACAGTCTGTTGGTGAAATCGTGCCATCACAGGACCTGTTAGTGGTAGAGCAATCTCTTAAGTCTGTAGAAGACTCTGCAGTTAATCTCAGTCGGGATCAGTTAGAAGGCAGTTTCTTTGCACCAAGCAATCCGTTAGAACTAAAGCTCACTCAAATTTGGAAATCTGTTTTAGGGGTGAATTCTCTCAGTGTGGAAGACAGCTTTTTTAATATGGGGGGTAATTCGCTGTTAGCAGTGCAGCTATTTAACGAGATGCAACAAAAGTTGGATTGTGCGCTACCGCTAGCAACCTTGTTTCAGGCTCCTAACGTGCGTCAGTTTGCAGCACTGCTCAGTCAAGACCAGCCGGTTTCTCAATGGTCCAGCCTGGTACCAATTCAAACTAGCGGTGCTCAGACACCCTTGTTCTTCCATGGCGGCTCAGCAGATGCTCTCACCTGGGCCAGATTCTCTTATTTATTGGGAACTGACCGACCATTCTATGCTTTGCAACGACCTGATCTTGATGGTAGTGAGGTGACCCATACCACCGTTGAGGCATTAGCAACAGATTGCGTCAACGAAATGCGCATGGTGCAGCCAAAAGGTCCGTACTTGGTGGGTGGACACTGCTTGGGAGGAGCAGTCGCCTTTGAGATTGCCCAACAGTTACAGGCCGATGGCGAGGATGTTGCTAGCGTTGTGCTGATTGATTCCTATCGACCAGGGGAGTTACCTGAAACAGCGCTAATGAAGCTGCAAAGCCGTTTGCAATTAGGTGTTTTTTGGGTACGAAAGAATTATTACTACCACGGGGGATGGGAGAAACTAGCCTCGTTGCCAGGGAAGATTTGGCAAAAGCTAAGGTCGGTTGCAGGCCCCCCTACCCCTCCAATGCTGGGAGACTTTGAAACGAGTCAGGATTCTTCTAACTTAGTGAATTCTGAAGATAGCTCCCCTGTTACTAAAGCTTCTAATTCCGAGCAGCCCAAAACTCCCTACGAATATCGCTATGCTCGAGCGCAAGAGGCTAATGAGCTAGCGGCAGAACGCTATGTGCCCCAGCCCTATGCAGGACGAGTGAGGTTGTTCCGAGCAGAGATCCAGATTTTAGATTGGTATTTTGGCCGTGAGCTGGGGTGGCAGGTGGTCGCAAAGGATGGTGTGGAGGTGACAAAGATTCCGGGATTCTTTGGGAATTTGTTTAATCAGCAGGCGACACCACTGTTGGTGAAGCCGGTGAGAGATTATCTGTCGAAGTTGGAGTAAGGGCGATGTGGGTAAATTGCATACCTATATCAAAGGCTTGGCGATATCTGGTTCCCCGTCGTAAGGCTACGGTGTACACACAAGTACTGAAAACTAGCATTTTCGGTTGCCTCACCCCCTCTAACTCCCCCTTGGTAAGGGGGAGAACTGGAGTTTCCCCCCTTGGTAAGGGGGGATTAAGGGGGGTAATGCAGGATTTTGAGCTCACTTCCGAGATGTGTATACACGGTGGGGGGGACAACCTAAGGAACAGTTTCTCTATACGAATTCATTCACACATTAATTCCTAATATCACACTCCTTACACACTTATGACTGCTCAACCAACTCGAATTCTACAAATAGTGCCTCGCATCTTCCCCGATGTGGATGGTGTCGGTGACTATGCGTTACAGCTGGCCCACCAGCTATATAATCACCACCAAATCCTGTCTGACTTTTTAGTATTCAGACCCAACCCGAAACTGCGGCCCCAAGTAGATCAGTTCCCTGTACATCGACTCGAAAACCATACGGTGCAAGGGCTACTGAACCGTGTGCCAGAAAATATATCAACTATTTTTCTTCAATACAGTAATTATCCCTATCTGCGGGGAAAACTAGATGTGCCGATGTGGTTAGTGGATGCACTGAAGGTGCTGAAGCAAAGGGGGGTGCGGATTGTGGTGATGTTTCATGAGTTACCGACGTTGCGCTATAAGCAGATTCGCTGTCCAAATTTTGTGCAGCGACGGGTATCCCGTGGGCTGGCTCAAGTAGCTGATGTGGTGGTGACCAACAATGTGGCATTTCAGCAGACACTGGCGCGATGGACGGAGTTGCCAGTGCACTGTGTGCCTAACTTTTCAACAATTGGAGAATTAGGGCAGGTGAAGCCGCTTGCTGCACGTAAGCATTCGTTGGTGGTGTTTGGCAGTAGCGATCGCACCCGCGTTTACCGTAACAATACGGAGACACTCAATCATATTTGTCACACATTGAATATCGACACCCTTTATGATGTGGGTCGTCCGGTTGAGTGGGACGATCAAGGATTGGATGTAAATGTAGTCAGAACTGGTTTCTTACCAGCGGCTGAGGTGAACCAGCTACTGGCTGAGTCCTTAGCAGGAATCTTTGACTATCGACGATTTCCTCAAAACCTAGCGAAATCCACAGTATATGCAGCCTATTGCTCCCATGGGCTGTTGCCGATTTGTAATGGCTATGGTTTAAAGCCTCAAGATGAGATTGTGGCCAACCATCATTATTTAGTGACATCGTCGCTACAAGCGTTTGCCCAACCATCGACGCTGCAGGCAATTGCAGATAATGCCTATACCCATTATCAAAACCGTACTCTGGCCCAATGTGCCATCCAGTTTGCCAAGTTGCTTCATCCGGTTCCATCTACCCAAGCCATGTATACTGATGAATGTACGGACGTCAGCATAGGACAGAGCCTGCCCCATTCTCCGGCTCCATTTTCTTAAGGGAACAAGAAGAACCGCCCTTAAGGTCATGGTCTTTTAGACAGAGGGATTTAGGATTTAGGGCTCATTCGTTAAGAAGAGTCTGTCTGCCAGCCACTTGCTAACCTTATTTTTATTGAGTTATGCATACACAAGAGGTCGGTGAAAGTGTTGATATGGGTCAATTAACCCCCTACCCCAAGCTGTTTATCGTGGGCTGTCCACGTTCTGGGACGTCGTGGGTGACATCGTTGATTGCAGGGCATCCAGATGTTTTAGCGGTACCCAGGGAAACCCATGTTTATCGGCTGGTGTATGAGCCGTTTGTGGAGATGCCAACGTGGAAGTGGAAGAAACGGTTACAGTCTTGGAAAGGTATTTTACGGCGCTATGGTTTGAAACCACTGTTGTTTGGTTTTCAGCCTGCGGACATTTGGCGGGGAATTTTACGAGAGCATCAGATTCTTAATCGGCCTGATAGTCATGGGTTACATGGGCTGGTGGACTATGGAGACTTAAGGTCACTGATTAAGGCGATTCGCTTGCAGGTGCCAGAAACTAACCGTGGGTTGGTACAAGCAGAAGAGCTAATTGCAGCGATGTTCGATCGTTTTTTTGAGCAGCATGGCAAGCCGGGGCAGGTGGTTTTAGAAAAGACACCGATGCACATTCGCTATGGGGAGCAGATCTTATGGCGTTTTCCAGAAGCTCGGATTATTGAGGTGGTTCGAGATGGGCGGGATGTATGTGTGTCGTACAATGCCCTGGCGAAGCAGCAACGCTGGGCGCAGATAGGCACGGCTGGCGCAATTCGACAGTGGAAGCAATGTATGGAGTGGGGCGAACTGATTCGGGAGCGACCCAGTTTAAGTAACCGGGTACATACGGTGCGGTATGAGGCGCTGAAGGCAGACCCAGATAGGTGTCTACAGCAGATTTTTCAGTTTGCTAACCTGGCATGGCATGAACAGCAGGTTAAGGAGATTGTGAAGGCGGCGGATATTAGCCAGGTTCAACAAAAGGGCGATGGGCAATATGTCCGATCCGGTTTAGTGGGGGATTGGAAAGAGAAGCTGTCTGAGGCTGAGATTGCCATGTGTGATCAAATTGCGGGAGAGCAGTTAGTGCGGCTTGGTTATAAGGCTGGGAGATAACGTGTTTAAGAGATTGCCAAAAGCAGCATTAACCCAGGGATTGGATCACAGCAAAATGACCGCGAGTGCGCCAATTATCAAATTTTGCGGCGGCTGTTTCGGCAATTGATAAATCAATACCGATTAGCGCATCAGATTTGAGTACTCTCAACGCCAGAGCTTTGAAGGGAACTCCGTAAGTGGCGATTTCAACGGGGGTATCCATTGGCCATTGTCGGTCTTGTACAAATCGACGATAGTTGAGATCACCTTTTGAAATAACAATAGTTGAGTTACTCAGGGTGTTGCTAAGGTCGTCATTTAAAGCACTGAAGTGTCTGGGTTCACCCCAATCTGCTTCAGCCTGGATGAGCAGTCGATCACAGTCCATAGCGGACCTAAGCCGCTGTCCCATTAGGCAAATACCTTCAGAAAGATTCTCATCAACAAAACGATTAAGGGTTTCCTCTACATCAATGGAGAGCGCATCGGAAACAAACATGGGCCATGGTTTCACATGAATGATCACCCGAATATTGTTGAATGATCTGAGTAATGCATCGACCATGACCAGATCCCAACAGAGCTCATGCCCAGCATTATCAGCGATTATATGAATGTCTCCTTTAACAGGATGCTGCTCTAAACAAGAGATAAACTCGTCGCTTTCGTCAAGTAACACACGATCATTCCATAAATTAGAATCACTTCGTGAGGTGATGAGTTGACTGTAGTCTGCTTCATTAGCAAACAATGAACAACGAATGGTTGCCTTTAGTAAATCTGTGTCAGATAGCTGTAAAATTTTTTCTAAACCGGAGTCAAGGGCTGGAATTGCTTCGGCTAGTGCCCTTTGACGAGTGGGCCAAAAGACATCTACACCATTATCAAAATAGCCCGCGATGGAGTTTAATCCGTGATAGAAGAGAAATTCTAAATCAAAAAACGCTAGATTGTTCCAGGTTAACCTGCTTAGGTGATCAAGATAGTTTTCCCAGTAAGCTGTGGGGCAAGAGAAGATTTTTGTATCAATGGGGCTGCCTTCCATAACAGACTGAAGCAGTCTTTGGGCAGCTTCTAATTGCCTATGATCCTGTAGTTGTTTTTCAATAGTAGACAGAATCTTGGGTAGACGACGGGTAATTGTATAATCGACAAACCCTTCACCACGGATGCGTTTGATGGGGTCAGGAGTATTGATCGATGTGTTCATGATTATCCTCGGATCACCGTCACCTGACGCTTGCTCTCGGTTTCTGCTACCTCAGTTGTAGTTCGTTCAGCGATGGGCCGTAATCCCTGACGCTGGTCAAAAATAATTAGCCAACCCTGATTAAGACCTAATCCAGCCAGATAGCGATCCAACTGTTCTAACCCTGCTTTTAGTGGATCGGTTCGTCCTTGTCGCCACACTCTCAGTTCGATTCCCAGTATGGTTTTGCCATAGCGCAAACACAGATCCATCCGGTCGGTGCCGATAGCATATTCCCGTTCCAGAGTGCCGCCACCATTCACAACTCGATGTAAGAAAGCCATCATAACTAAGTGGGGGGCAATCTCATGATACGGAGCACTTTTAAGCAATGGTTCACCATGTTGTCGCCAAAATGAGAGAAATGCTTTGAGTAAGGCATTTGGTATTAACTCTCCCTGGTCATTTAGCCAGGATGGAGCAATCATCGGTAATGAAGCTTGGGGTACTTTGGCCAGGACCCGTGGTAACACTTCCCGATAGATGGGATTAGCTATGACGATGCCACCGCCATTGGCCAGCCTACATAGGCCGAGATCTAACACATACTGTAAATCTTCATTGGGAACTACGGGTAACGATTGCCCTGCCAGAATAGGTTCGATAATCGCTCTCACACGATCTTCTCGCAGGCGTTCAGCCAAACTATCCAGATGGGTGTCTTGTCGTTGAATTAAAATTTCTTTGGCTGCGTAGATATGGCCAACGTCAATGATTTGCTCAGGATTGGGAACAAGTTCTTCAACAATTTCTTTGGCTAAGGCATTGACTAGCCAGGGTTGGCCCTGGGTTAATTCATATGCAGCCTGTATGGCGTCTGTCGTAAACTGTTGTCCGGTTTCTTCTGTGTGCTGTTGATAGAGCTGAAGGATTTCTGATTGATTGAAGTTTCGTAGGGTTAATGATTTAACTTTAATATTGAAGGGACTGGCTGTTTGTAAACGGTTACTACCACCTGAGGCGACTTTATAATCACGTACATCTCTAAGACCGATTAGTGCCAGGGAGTGCGGGAAGTTTTTAGGGCGGCGGGGATAGCCATCACGTAGCTGACGCAACACACTGATGAGGGCATCATCCATAAGGGCGTCGATTTCGTCGATGAAAACCACCAACGGCCTGGGGGACGCCTGACACCAGGCTTCCAGGGCGGCTCCGATGCGGTTGCCGTCTACCTGGGGCCATGGAGGTGGTTGTAGGTCTGGGGGTAACCAGGCTCTGGCAGCCTGTCGCCAGGATTCTAGGATATTAGTTACTGCTTTGTCTGGATCGTGGCTGAAGGGTTGGCCGACTTCGGTGGAGACCATGATGGCGGTGTAGCGATCGCTGGTGGTTAGTTCTTGGGCCAGGGCCAACATGGCGGTGGTTTTACCGGTTTGGCGGGGGGCATGGACGACGAAGTAGCCGCGTTGAGCGATAATGCGCTCGATGCCTGGGAACCGTGCAGTGGGCGGTAACATGTAATGGATTTCAGGCTGGCAAGGGCCAGCTGTGTTGAACCATTTGGGCATCAAGGAAGCCCCGACGAAATGATACGTGCAGTATAGCAATGTAGACTGACACGTTAGCGTAGTGAATTCTTGAATTTGTTCAGATTACAAACGATTAGGGCTGTTGCCAGTTTTCTGTCTGTAGCCCAGGAACTCGATCGAACTCCCGTTGATTTGCCGTGACCATGAGAAGACTATGCTGTAGAGCAGTCGCCGCAATTAATATGTCGTAAGCCCCAATTGGTTGACCCTGCTCTTTAAGACGTGCTCGAATTTGGGCAGCTTCTTCAGCTTCTTCAATCCCCATAGGGAGAATAGTTATAGAATCGAGCAACGTAACAATTGTTGGTTCTATTTTCTGGGCACGCTGAGGATTGTTTAGCAGGCCATAACGCAATTCCATAACGGTAATCACTGAAACGGCTATATCGGTAGGGGCTGTTTGCTTTAGGCGAGTTTGAGTACCGGGCTCACCTTTTATGAAATCGCTGATAACGCAAGTATCGAGTAAGTATTGCATCAGAATAGCTCTGACTCGCGAGGTGGAAGCAGTTCACTTCGGTAGGATTCGAAGGCAGGAAAATCGGGGACTCCACTAAAGGATAGGATTGTGTCTGGCCATTGAGGCATCGACACAGTTGATGCTTGGGTTATCTGCCGTAAGCCTTGGAGAATGAAGGTCTGGAGCGGAATATTTGATTCTGCTGCTTGTCGGACTAGATCTTGTTCGAGATCTGGCGGTAGATTGATCATGATTTGCATGGGGTTTCTCCGTCAGACTACTCATTGAGATTGACATAGAAATAGGATAGCAAATCTGGATTCGACGGTTTTCTTAGTGTTGGCTCTGGTGGCTTTTGATATTTTAGGTATGCAAAAGGCACTATGCATACGAGATTTTCATGTTTGGGGATAACCAGGCTCTGGCGGCCTGTCGTCAGGATTCTAGGATGTTGTTGCGGCTTTGTCTGGATCGTGGCTGAAGGGTTGGCCGACTTCGGTGGAGACCATGATGGCGGTGTAGCGATCGCTGGCGGTTAGTTCTTGGGCCAGGGCCAACATGGCGGTGGTTTTACCGGTTTGGCGGGGGGCATGGACGACGAAGTAGCCGCGTTGAGCGATAATGCGCTCGAGGCCTGGGAACCGTGCGGTGGGCGGTAACATGTAATGGATTTCAGGCTGGCAAGGGCCAGCCGTGTTGAACCATTTGGGCATAATAAGTAATTAGCAATAGAGTAATTAGCAATAGAAATATCTTGTGGATAAAACCTTATGTTCTATTAGAGTTGGCAGAAAGTCGTCGGCTAATATTAGGCAAGATAAGATTAAGTTTTTGCAAATGTTCCTCATATTCATTTTGACTTACTGGAGCTATTTCAGCACTTTCATCACCAGGATGTGAAATGGTATTACGGTTACGGCGATCAAATATAGTTATTACAAACATAAGTTCAGAGTGACTTGCAATAGATTCCAGCCAAGCAACAACTTGTTTGCGGTCATAATGACTGCGACTTATTGAGGGTTGCTGATTGCAGAAACACCATTCTTGCAAAGTATTCAATAAATGATTATAGGCTAAACCATGAACGCCACGTTTTTCTGCAAGGATAGTACGTCGAACTTGTTGCATTAAACTTCTGTGCGTTTGTAAGTGCCCGTCTTCTATATCGATATAGCGAGCTGTTGAGAAAGTAAGAGGCTCGACAAGACGGCTAAGTAAGCCACTGTGTGGATTGGAGTTTCTTTGAGAAAGATGTCTAACTTCGTTATCAAATTCTCCATTATATTCATCAATGAGCATTAAATGCTCTGCTAAGTAAATAGTAGTTGAGGATGGTTTTTGAACTCTCAACCCTTCACATATATGAGTTAAAAGTGTATTCAATACAATTGGAACACGTGAGATCAGAAATACTAAAATCTTGATACTTTTTAATGTTAATACGGGATTCCAATCTTGAAAAACAGTCTTAAGTTGTTGTTTAGCCTCCTCGCTACACGTATAGTTCACAACGGCTTTCTGAAAGCACTGCTTCAATGCTAAATCATCATTGGCTGCAATTCTATCTATGTAGCCTTGACTTCTAAACTTCTCTCTTAGGCTACCTAACACCAGAATTGCACGCTTTAGAGTTTCCTGAGGGGATTCTCCACCTTCTTCTGGTAGAGGTTGATAAAAACTAACTAATCGGCTACGCTCAATCAAATCATCAACTTCATCTTCTGTTGTCAGAATATCTAGCCTAGTTTTAAGTGGATTTAGGCTTAGAGCAAGATTGCTGGACAAATATTCGCCAATCCGAGTAGAGATATCTAGCATTCTTGTTCCAATATCCTCGTGGGTATCCGTATCAGGAAATTGAACAGTAAGAAACATGTCATCAACATATCGATGAAAAGTAAGTGAAGGAATACCTTCTATTTGAATTTCATGTATATAACAATCAAGAGGATAAAGAAATAAATGACTCAAAAGGTTAGAAGCAATATTCTGTTGGGATATTGGCAGCCCTTCTGATCGTTGCATTATTAGGAATAAAATTTCTCGAATTGCCAATCTTGTATGTTCATCATAGTGAAGACGCAACTGTGATGCAGGTAAAGCCTGTTCAGCCAATACTTCGATAAGTCTAGAGTGATCAATTGAGCGGAAGAAATCTTGGATGTCCAGATGCAGAACAGCTACCTTATGTCCTTGTATCTGTTGACGTACAGTTCGGCGTATGTTTCTTGTGAATTCTTGATAGTCTTCTTGATAATGAATCTGACTTCTTTGGGGATCATCTAAACGAATATTTGCGCCATAGTAAGTATGGATCGATGCACGCTTTTGAATGCCATTTAACTCAATTCGAATTGCTTGTGTTAAATCAAGAAAATAAAAAGCTAAGGCATAGTAAAGGATCCAGAGAGGAAACTCAAGGAAGTGAAATTGACGCACTCCACCATCACCTTTAGGTACAGAATATGGAGTTGAACAGAATAAATTGGGGTAATTAAAGCAAAGATCATTTTGAATGTAGTCAGCATAAAATTTATCTACATCTATGCTGGCAAGAGCATTTTCTCTTCTAAGAATTTCCAAGTCTAAACTTCGATGGTTTCGTGAGCTAGACTGAACTTGACAAGTTATCAGTTCAATGCTGCTTCTAACTTGCTTGTCTGTTAAGAAAAATCCAAGAGGGACACTAATAGCCTTTCCTCCCAATCACCTAATTACATAGTCTGTATAGCTTTTATAGCTAATTTTTAGTCAATATGTAACCTCGCTAGTTCGTTGCTAAATATATCGGCTAGGATGCCTTTTGAAAGCCAACTGTAATCCAAAAATCTACGCTAGCCAGCGCGCAACTACCTCAAAAATCAAAGAAACCACCAAAAAGACGTTAGGGTAAAAATCACAAAGATAGCTGCTCCCAGTATGTAAGGCTCATAGGCATTACATACTGGGAGCCATCCCATCCGCCTGTAATTCCGATTTTGCCGCCAGCACACCATTCTCCAACCGCAAAATCAATTGCCCCTTCCCAAATATCCCTGGGTCCGCAACAACTTGCACATCATGGTAAAGATCACTTACCCCCAACGCCACATGCCGTGGCACCGTCTGCTCCAAAAACACCCGATTACCCTGATCAAACTGTCAACAGATTGCATCCAGTGCCGCCTGCAAATTCAATCCATGAGCTACTAAATCCGAAATCATCTGCAAATGCCCCTGGAGCTGCATCGATGCCCCATCCCCCCAAACGACCTGACAACTATTACTGACGACGGTAGAGTTCGACTTCGTTGGCCAGGATGCGGACATTGTAATAGGCCAGGAAATCTTGGCCGAGGAGACCGGCTGAAAAGCTGGGCGCGATCGCAACATGCACATTCATCGCGGCTGCCGACTGCACCCGAATCGATCGCACCCAACCATTACTGATCGGAACCGCCGTCTCACCTGGAATCTGCAAAAATCCCCCTGGAGTCCCCTTAATCCCCAACATCGATGCCATCGTCTCGGTAATAATGGTGCGAGGCAAATCCTGCTGCATCAACATATCAAACGAGTGTCGATCATTAAACCGTACCTCAATCACCGGCATCCCCGACCGCATCGCCTTAATCGGCACCCGAATTAACCGCTCCGCCTCGACCTCCGCCTTTTCTTGATCCAACTCCTGACGAATTGCCTCCGCCCGATTCGCGGCTACCTTCTGCGCTCGCCAATTCCCCTGATCTAGCCATAATGATGCCGCCTGCCGATAATCCGCCAACGCCTCCTTCCCAGACTGTACCGATGCTCGCGCATCATATAGTTCAGCTGATGGCTTTATTGCGATCGCATTCGAATAATCCTTAAACGCATTGTCCATATCTCCCAGCTGTTGATAGGCTTGCCCCCGTATCGTCAGCCGCTCTGCTGTCGCCTCTGTTTTGATCAACTCTGTTATTGTTGTCATTGCCCCGTAGGCATCTCCCAATGCCAGCCGAATTTTGGCCCGTTGCACCTGAACCATCGGATCTTCGGGAGCTAGCTGCTGCACCCTGGTCATATCTCGTGTTGCTGCCTCGTAACGATGGAGCTGGGCTTGGAGATAGGCACGATCGCACAGGGCCTCTAGATGATTCGGATCGATCTCCAACAACCAATTTAGATCTGCCAATGCTTGTCTGAATAGACCTTGGGTCACTTTTTCCCTTGCCCGCTGCAAAAATTCTGTTGGTGACACCATGGGAGCTGGTGTTCCAGAGGTCTTTCCTGGAGTCTGGGATACCTTAGCGGTCGGCGTGACTGGCTGATTTAACTCTGTCTGTAACTGATTCGCCTGCTCCAAGCAAGCGGTTGCGTTCGCCTTATCCTTTTGTGCCAGATATAACTTAGTGGCTGCCTTATAGGCGTTGATTGCTGCTTGGGGCTGACCCACCTGACGATACATTTTACCTAATAATTGTTGCGCTGCTGCTAGCTGAGGATCTAGCTTTAATGCTTGCTGGGCATCGATAATGGCTGATGACGGTGTGGCGGTAGTGACATAGGCGAGGGCTCGTCCCAGGTACGCCTGCGCCGTTGGTTCTCGTTGGATGACTTTGGTGTAATCTGCGATCGCTCCCGCACTATCTCCCACCTGAAGCCGTGTCCGTCCCCGTAGTCGGTACGCCTCTGTCTGTTGCGAGTTGGCTAAAATCACCTGATCCAATAGGGCTAATGCTGTACGTAGTTCGCCCCGCTCAACACAATCCACTGCCTGCTGATAGCTCATTGTTGTTTTTATGCCAGTTGTTTTGACACCATCCTATGGACCCTATCAGGAGTTTGCCCCCATTGGTCTTATTTTATTAACTCTATGGAGAAAAACAACCGTAGGGTGGGCAAACACCTATGGATATCTGTTATAACCCCTACCGATATTGATGCTTGCCCACCCTAACCGATTTGGAAAAGTTGGGCAGATATAACGGTTGGCAATGGGCATAGGAGATCTAACCTCCCCACCTTTGTATCTTCAGAGCTAGTCATCCTGTCCAAACTCAAATTTGGAAGAATTAAAATCTACATCCGTCATTGGTCCCATAACTCCCACACGCCATCCTACGAGATTACTAAATTTATCAAAGGCTGCACTCTCTCGTTGTAAACGATTCTCTGCGAAGCTAAGCTTACCACCTACATGTAACCAAATTTCTCTAAGGCAACGGAATTTCGATGACAAAGGTAGTTTCCTTTCCTGTTGTAGTATAGATCTTTCCATGATGCTGGTTGACGATGATTTGATGGGTTGTCGCCAGGCCTAAGCCAGTCCCTTCACCGACGGGTTTGGTGGTAAAAAATGGGTTAAAGATATTGGATTTAATTTCTGGAGGAATGCCTGGTCCGTTGTTCTTTATAGTAATAGTGACAAGTTGATCGGTAGCGTGGGTTGCGATCGCAATTTTAGGTTGAGCACAGGCAGGCATCGTTACGGCATCCACCGCATTGGTCAAAACATTGAGAAACGCCTGGTTTAAATTTCTGGCATAGCATGGCACTTTAGGTAGTTGTCCATAGTGGCGTTCGATAACAACGGGCGTATGGGCTGAGTCTAGACGATGGGTTAAAAGCAGTAATGCATTTTCTAACCCCGCATGGAGATCGACCGCTTTGAAATCTGCTTTGTCTTGATGTGCAAAGGTTTGCAGTGATTTTATAATGTCACCAATACGTTCTGCACCAACCTGCATAGAATTAATTAGCTTTGGAAAATCATCTAGCAAAAAATCAATTTCTTGATCGTCAATAACAGATTGAGCCTGTAGTTGAGTCTGGGTCTGGGGTGATAAGGCTTGGTATCCCTGGCGATAAAGGGATATTAACTGGATCAAATTCTGAGCATAGTCAGCGGCATGGGATAGATTACCCTGTATGAAGGTTGCCGGATTATTAATCTCGTGGGCCATGCCCGCTACCAACTGCCCCAAGCCTGCCATTTTCTCGCTGTGCACTAACTGGACCTGGGTTTGTTTCAGTTTATTCAGGGTGTTAGTCAGCTCGATAGTCTTATTTCGTTCGCGTTGTTCAGAACAGCGTAGTTCAGCCTCGGCCACCTTGCGCGCTGTGATGTCACGAATCATGATGGTATAAAAAAGATCGTCAAAAACCTGTGTCTGGGTAACGGTTATTTCAAGGGGAAATAAATGCCCTTCAATATGTCTCCCTAAAATTTCATGGGGTTGTTGACTGTCGCTGGTTAGCTGCAGTAACCGTTTGAGACAGACTACTTTATTGTCCCAGGTACAGTTTTCCAAATAGACAAAGTGTGAAAAATTGTGTCCAATCATCTCTGACTTAGAGTTGCCAAAGATACGCTCAACTGAAGGGTTTGTGGTTTGAATCAGGAGCTGATCCACAGAAACGGATAAAATTCCTTCACCCGCTGTTTCAAAAATTGCTTCTGTTTTTTCAATTGCTTTTTCTAATGTTGTGACTACCTGAAAATACCACTGGGACAGTTGCCCTTCTTCATAAAAGGTATCGACTGGTATGCGTCGCGTTCGTTTACCCGTGCGTGCATGGTGACTGATGGTTGTATAAAAATCCTGTAGTGGGTTTCTAGCCTGGTGTTCAGTGATATTAAGTCCCACATACTCTTGCCGAGCAGTAACCCTGAGGGCAAAGCAACGATCCAAAAGTACCAGAGCCAATAGTGTTGCTGTAAAGCTCCATAGGCCACAGGCTAGGATGCCAGATACTTGAACTTTAAGCTGTTCTAGTGGGCTCAGACCTGTGTTGAGAATGACCGGATCCGCAAAAATAGCGACGGCTAAGGTGCCCCATATACCGGCCCCTAGATGGACGGGAATTGCACCAACGGCGTCATCAATATGCCAGTGCTCCATCAGTTTGGTGAGCCATAACATGCACAAACTGCCGACGCCACCAATCAGGAGAGATTCAGCTGTGGATACAGCGTGACAGTTGGCCGTAATCGCGACTAGCCCTGCCAGGGCCCCGTTCATGGTTGTACTAACGGTCAGGGTCTTTTGGCGAATGAGGGCTATGAGTATGGGGGTAACGATGCCAGCGGCCCCGGCTAATAGGGTATGGGTCAAAATGTTGGGAACATTATCATTCAACGCCAGGGCACTGCCCCCATTGAAGCCAAACCAGCCAAACCAGAGCAGCATTGTGCCGAGAAACGAAAGGGGAAAGTCGGAACCTGAGATACTCTGGTGCGATCGCTTTTTAGAAAACCGGCCCAAGCGGGGGCCAATAAATAAAATAGTTGCCAGGGCGCTCCACCCCCCCACACTGTGCACCACGGTGGAACCCGCAAAATCAATAAAGCCTTGCTGCCCCAACCATCCCAGCATTTCTCCCTGGAACAATCCATTCCAACTCCAGTGACCAAATAGGGGATAGATCAGACCTGAAATAATTACGGAGATGGCAATGTAACCTTTAAAACTAATCCGTTCAGCGGCTGCCCCCGATAAAATGGTCACAGCTGTGCTACAAAACATGGCCTGGAAGAGGAAAAATGCATTAAACCAGGCAGATAGTTGTTCTAGGGGTGGACAGTAGCTATTGTTACCTAACCATCCACCGTAGGATTGGCCAAACATGAGACCATAACCAATGGTCCAGAAAATGAGGACTGAGACACTGAGATCAGCAATATTTTTAATAACAACATTAATGCTATTTTTACGACGAGTTGCTCCGGCCTCCAGACACAGAAACCCTGCTTGCATTAAAAAAACCAGACCAGCGCTGCACACCAGCCACAATATATCTATTTTGCCGTGCATTTAATCAGTCAATAAAGAAATATAGCTTTGGTTGATTTGAGCAGATGCAACGTTTGGGAATATTCAGTGTCAGTGTTAATGCAACGACAGACAGACGCAAATGCATCTTGGGTTTGATTGCAATATGACTTGCATCTCATTCTATCTGTGATTTACATCAATATACTGTATACAAATTGTACGCTAGGTACTCAAATGCCGATAGTCTAGCGAAACTTGAGCACATAAATTTCAGTATCGTCAACTCAGTAGTGTAAATTTTGGCACTACCTGTTCTATTGCGGCCCACAAGCTCACAAAATACAACCAGCGCCGCCTCAAAATTTCTGCCCCCGTTGCTGCTGCTAGCGGTTGAGAAGTTGCCACAGCCCCCCGTGTTCCCAACATGACAGGACGAGCGTAGGCGTAGGGATAGGACGTAAGATCGAATAGTTACATATTGGGGGTCAAGGTCTTTCTATGTTGGGCACGTTCTCAAGGCTATAACCTGCTGACGTTTGAGATGTATACCAGAGTGCAAAACTTAAGCGGATTAGGCAAGTAAGTTACAGCGGAAGAGATCTCTACACCTGCAAGAATCATTAGAGAGGGAATTATGTCGGTTAGCGATCGCAACCAAATCAAAACAATATTCGAGGACATCTATCCCGAAAACGCCAGGGCCAAAGATTCCGATGCCTATGCCGCCATGTTTACCAAAGCAGCTATACAAATGCCACCCCATGTTCCTGACCATTACGGTAGAGCCAGTATTGCAGCAGGATATGCGCAGCAGGTTGCCGATAAAGATCTAGCTCCCACACTCACCGCCGAAGAAATCCAGGTTATGGGAGACTTTGGCTACGTCACTGGCATCGCCATGGTGACCGTACACCCCCACGATGGCAGCCCATCGGTGCAAATTAAGTTTCGGGGCCTATGGCTCATGCAAAAAGAGCAGGGAGATTGGAAAATCCATCGTCAGATCTGGAATGAAAAGCCCCAGTAAATAGCCACTGCTCCGCTAAACCCTTTACACTAACAAGACCGGATCTGGCTATGAATTCTCCTCTATGCAACGCTTTAACCTCCAAATCTTTCAACGTTTCTGGACCATTGCCAAAACCTACTGGTTCAGCAATGAAAAGTGGAAAGCCCGAGGACTGCTGCTCATCATTGTTGTACTTCTCCTGGCCTATACCGGTCTTAGCGTTGTCCTCAATAATCAGCGGGGGGAGCTGATCTCTGCGTTGTCTGCCAAAAATGAATCCCGATTTTGGCAAACCGTTGTCATTTTTATCAGTGTTCTAGTCGTTTATGCGCCGCTGCTGGCAGGCTACACCTACCTGCGTGACCGTCTGGGTCTGGCCTGGCGACGCTGGCTGACTGGCGACTTTGTAGAGCGTTACTTTGCTGATAGAGCGTTCTACCGCATTAATCAGTTTGATCCTGATATTGATAACCCTGACCAGCGGATTGCTGAGGATGTTAAGAACTTTACCCAAGAGTCCCTGACCTTACTGCTGGTGCTGTCTGATTCAATTTTGGAAATTATTGCCTTTAGTGGCGTCTTGTTGGGAATTTCTAAAGAGCTGGTACTCTTTTTGGTGGGCTATGCCATTGTCGGCACCCTGGTCACAGTGGGTGTGTTTGGCCAGCCCCTGGTTCGTCTAAATTTTGAACAGTTGAAGCGGGAAGCTAATTTTCGGTTTAGCCTGGTGCGGGTGCGCGAGAATGCTGAAGCGATCGCATTTTACCAAGGTGAGACTCAAGAATCGACCCAGGTTAATAACCGATTTATGGCGGCGTTTGATAATTACAAGCGTCTGCTGGGCTGGGAGTTAGGACTGAATGGTGTGACCAATGCCTATGAATTTATTCCGTTTATCTTACCGGCGCTGGTGGTTGCCCCTGGCATATTCAACGGTGATATCGAAGTGGGTAAGGTCAGCGAAGCCCAGGGGGCATTTATTCGCGTTTTCTTCTCTCTTAACCTGATTGTTGCCCGCTTTCAATCCTTGACTGCGTTTGGGGCTGGGATTGATCGTCTCTATGACTTTGCCACATCCCTTGGCCACATTGAGGAGCCAGAGAGTTCACCAGAGGAGAATACTCAAGAGGAAATAGAGCAGGCAGAGTCGGCAATAGTTGTTGCCCACCCCGTTATCAATCGTGAGATTGGTTTAGAGTTGGCGCTACAGAATTTGACATTGCAGACGCCTAACTATCAGCGCACGCTAATTGAAGATCTCTCGTTGGCATTAGATACCCAAAGTTCGCTACTGGTGGTTGGCCCCAGTGGTTGTGGCAAGAGTTCGCTGATGCGTGCGATCGCAGGTCTATGGAACTCTGGCAACGGCACCATTGAGCGCCCCGAACTGGAGTACTTGCTATTTCTACCGCAAAAGCCCTACATGATTTTAGGTAGCCTCCGGCAGCAGTTGCTCTATCCCTATCCCGATATTGAGTTAAATGATGCCCAGCTCAAAACAGCACTTCAGCAAGTTAACTTGCCTGACTTAGATGAACGCTTTGGTGGCTTTGATGCTGAAGAAGAATGGAGCGATGTGTTATCCCTCGGGGAACAACAGCGACTGAGTTTTGCCCGAGTGCTGCTGCATCAGCCAAAATATACAATTCTCGATGAAGCCACCAGTGCCCTTGATCGTGACAATGAACAACAACTGTATGGTCATTTAGCGGCTACCAAAACCGCTTACCTTAGTGTTGGCCATCGCAAATCTCTGGAAGCATACCATCAATCTATATTACGACTGTCAGAAGACCATACATGGCAGCTACAATCGCTGCTTGATTCCGTGGTCTAAGTCATCAAACATATATGGACAGGTGGGTTAGGGCAACTTTACTGAGTAATCTTTATTAAAGTCACCACAGACTTTATTTTGGCTTTGCCTAGGGACCCTGGCAATACAGTTAAATGTACTTACGGGAAAGCACTTAGGTGCTAATCAACAGTTAAACGCTAAAACACTATAGTCTCAACCTAATTTAAGTCTCCATTAGAGTGTGACTACCGGGTGTCAAGTTAGATATCTGCCACTGTTTTAGTCGGTAAGATATCTTAGGGTGCCATAGTTTGCATAGTCGCATCGCGACAGAGGGGGGCATAACCAATCTGTCACTCATTGTAGTGAGCTGTTGAGCATCTCAATTTAAATAATTCTGTTGGATTTAATGCAGAAGCAACGAAGACTTATTTGTCTACAACTGCCTGGACGTATTTGAACAACTTGTTATCTTTAGCCTGGCTCGATTGCTAAAAACAGACGTAATCGTTGAGAACAACAGATTACTAAGCGATTGAACTGGCAAATACCCCAACACATCTGCCAAGTCAGATCAGGAACGGGCTGTCTGTTTTTAGAAATTCCCTGTGGCAAATACCAATTCAAATGACGTAATTGCGTCATGACGCATGCTTTTTAAATTAATTTATGTCAGGAGATTCCATGAATCGATGTTTAGGTAAAGCCTCTTGGCTTTTGATGGCTTCTGTTACGTCGGGGGTGGTTGCGATCTCATCCCCCGGTCAGGCCGCTAGTCTTGCGTTTTCAGAAAGCTTACTAGAAGTAACCTTTAATCAAGATTTCTTTGGTAGCGCAACAGATACAAATACGGATACTATTGCCATCGCCGAAGATGGTGAAGTTATGGTAGATGCTATAGCAGATGCTGCAGCTTTTAATGATGCGGCTGGTGCAGATTCATGTTTGTTCGGCTTAGGAAATCCTGGTGCCTGTAATGTCGCATTTAGCGAGGCGATAGGTGACGACGGCAACAACTATTTTGGCATTGGTGAAAGCTTTTCTGAAGTCATTGGTGACTTCTTTGTCGCCTCTGGCAACAGTTTTAGCTTTGACTTTATTGCCTCGCTGCTGCTCGAAACAGAGATTGATCGTCCTGATGTTGAAGCTGCCCAGGCAACTGGTGAAGTCTCATTCGCTCTCTATGGAGGTACTCAATCCAATTCTTTATCTCTTTTGGATACCTTTACACTCAGTGGACGTTTATCCGCACTTGGCTCAGACGATAATTTCACTGAACCACAGACGAGCGGTGCGCTGACATTTGACACGTTCTTTGACACATCCTTTGGCGGACAAAGTGAGTTTGTCGATGCCTTTGTGGAAGGATCCTATAGCCGTAGCTTTGACACAGATACCTACCTACAACTGGTGGAAGTTAAAACCAGTTCTGCCTGTGTGGCAACGGCTGCCAGCCAGCAAGACTGTAAACAGTCGGTGCCAGAACCCACTGGTGTATTAGCTTTAATTGCACCACTCTTAGGCTTAACTGGCTTCTCATTAAAAAAAAGGCTCCATGGCTAGTGTAAGGAGATCTTAATTGATTAAGAGATTGTCTCACATTATTTAAACATCTCTTCTCTTTGTCTTTTCCCCCTTTAACGCTCCTTTGCTTTAAGGTCGTTGAGGGGGAAAATGTGTTTTGAGGTAACTTAACTGAGTTTGATATTGGTCAAAACTGCCAAAATGGCCACACTTGCTAAAAATGTCAGCTGCCGAACTAAATGCGATATTTTTCCAAGAATCTGCCAAAATGGCCACATCTTTCTCAAAAAAAACAATATTGTATCTACAACAGCAACAAAAGGTTGCTTTAGACATCTTCTTTGGAGAGCCAAACTCATGAATATCAACGATCTAAGCTATCTAGGTACTGTTTCTGAAACAACAAATATCTTAGGTGGTCGTCGTCGCCGTCGTCATCGCGGTGGATCTGCTAAAGCTACAGCTGATGCGGCTGCAGATGCACTGGGTAAATACACTAGAACCGATGCTTATGTAGAAACTAATGCGGCGGCTGGTATTGGCTCCAGTTCTTACGCTAGCTCCACATCGTATGCTAGCAATAGCAGACGTCGTCGTCGTCGTTAAGTTTAGCAGATTCTATTGGAGTGGATCTTTGATCTATTTCTAATTTGATCAGCTTTACCATTCAACAATCCTAGTATTTGCAAGGATGGGAACCTTTAAGGCTCACCAAAAGATCAGGCACCATATTGTTCTTTTGGTGAGCCTTAACTTACAGATGCCCCATTGCTGTTGTATTCTAACAACGAGTGGGGAAATGGCAAGATCGTTTCACTGTTTGTACTATCTGTCTGTCGAGGTTCATTTCTCATCGTTGTAACAACTTATCGTCCGATAAGGAGAAAAAAATGAGTCAGTTGATAATTTCAGACCTTGATTTTTTCAAGGATATATCAAATCAGCTTTATATTCATGGTGGTTCTCGTCGCAGCTCTCGGGGTGTCGACGTTGCTTTAGATGCCGAGTTTGATGCTGATTTCGACGTCGATTTTACAACCTATGTTGGCCCCCATGGTACTCGCCGTGTTAGTGCTTTTGCCAGAGCCCTGAGGGGGAGTGCTTTAGCCAGTGCCACTGCAGTGGGTGGTGGTCGGGCACGCGCCTCTGCTTCTGTTCAGCTGTAAGCTGATTTCTAAGGTTGAACAGAAGCCATTGTCCTTGTGTCACAATATTAAATCTAGTCTTTTTCATCTGAACATGGCTAGTAAGTTTAAGAGTCAGTCAAGTAACTGACTCTTATTTTTATGGGTAACGAAGCTATAAAGAGAATATCACCTTAAAACGAGACCTTTTTCTAAGGATAGTACTTAGACGTCAGAAGCTAGGAATCAAAACCTTACTGATTTAGAAGATGAAGTGCTCTATAAAACGGGCTAATGGCCTAGATTTCACAGGTAAAGAGCTATACCAAAGATTAGTAACGGCAACGTATAAAAAAACTCCTGCCAAGTTGGCAACATTCTCTTAGAACAGGTAGATATAGTATGCTCACCAATCAGAAACTTGGTTGGTGAGCATACTACAAAACTTGGAGAGAAAGATAATGTATATTTCTGATTTGAGCTATCTTGAAACAACTGTATCTTCCGATATCGTTGGTGGTTCTCATCGCCGTCGCCGTCGTCGTGGCGTCAAAATTAAAATCGATGTTGTAAAGGTGAATGCGTCTTCAAAAGCTAGTGCCTATGCATTCAAAGGGAATGCAAAAGCCACTGCAATTACTAAAGTTAGTGTTGACTAATCAGTAATCAGCACCTCTACTCTAATTTGCATTTGGCATCCGATTCTAGCGTTGTTGATTTAGAGAGTGAATTGTTCGTAAAACTTGCTAACAGTTGAGATTTAACGGATTGTTTCATGTCGAGATTCAACAACGCTCTAATTTTCTCAGGAGTTGCATAGGATAGGTCAATTTAACTGTTTAGGTAGGTTGAACAAGACCTCTGTGCTGCCCAAATTAGCTTAGATGTCAGAGCTCTACTCAGTCCCCTAAAAGAATCACTGTAATTCAGATGATGATGATTTCAGATGAATGCAGTGGTTCTTTTTTGACCTGATATCGTTAGCCAGTAAGCTTCAAGGCCTACCAACTGTATACAGCCAATAGCCGACAAGTTCAATATAGCTATGAGAATTGACGTTGTTGATACGCTTGATCAATTTAAGGAAATAAAAGAAGAGTGGGAATGGGTATACCAATCTGATCCTAAATCTCTTTTTTTTATTTCTTGGGTTTGGCTAAATGGTCGACTTAATTGCCATGAAGCATATGAACAACCTTGGATGATTTTAGCTGCAAAGGAAACTGAACCCAATCAAAATTATGTAGCTTTCTTTCCCCTCGTTATTAATACTGATGAAAAACTACCAGGTCAGCTATATAACGAACTATCAATTATTGGTGTGACAGATGCGATGCATATTCCTTTTATCTGTCTTCCAAACTATGAAAAAGATGTGGCTTCTGCTTTTGCTAATTATTTGCTACAACATTTCACAGCATGGTCAACTCTAACCATTGCTAATCTTTCAACAGCAGATACTCGATCAAAGTTATTATTAGAAGATTTTTCTAAAGAAAACTATCTTGTTCAGGAACTTCATCACACGAGTGATGTTGACTCTATAGATAACAATATTGTTCCCCATATTCTGTTGCCTCAGAATTGGGATATCTATCTTCAAGAGAAATTAAGCTCGAATACACGTCAAAAAGTCAAACGCCTTTTAAGAAAAGTTAGTCAAAATGGTGAGTTCAGGGTAACGCAACCGACAGCTGAAACACTGGATCAGCATATTAAAGTTCTATTGAATTTTTGGGAAAAAAGCTGGTCGGGTCGAAAAGGCAATGAGCACTGTCGCAACATTTTAGAAAATGCTGATTTGAGTTTACGACGTTGTTTTGAATATCATTGTCTTTATTTGCCAGTTTTATGGCGAAACGATCAACCCCTGGGTGCCATTGCCAATTTGATAGATTGGCAGAAGAAGTCGATGCTTTTTTGGTTGGGGGGACGTGATGAGGCGGTTAAAAATCTCTCGTCAGGTTTAATTTTGCATGCATTGAGTATTCAGTTTGCTATTCAAAACCAATTTGAGGTGTATGATTTTTTGATGGGAAATGAGGCCTATAAATTTTCGTTGGGTGCTCAGCCTCAGCATATTAAAATCTTAACGTTACAACGTCGAGGTGAGTCACAGCGATCGCCTCAGCTTGATATAAGGACATTGCCTCAAGCCCTGGAAATTGCCTCAATTTATCACCAGGCGGGCCGTTTATCTGAGGCTGGGCAGTGTTATCGTCAAATTTTGCATACACAGCCGGAGCATGCTGAGGCTCTCTATGGATTAGGCGTTATTTGTCAGCGTACTGGAGATTGGCAAGGGGCTGAAATATCTTTTAAAAAGTTGTTAGAGCTTCAACCTGACAATCTCAAGGCATGGTTTAGTTTAGGGACGCTCTATCAAACCCAGGGGCATTTACATAGGGCTGACCAGACCTTTCGGCGAGCGCTTGATTTACCTACGGTACCTGTGATTACGGCAGCAATTTTCCATAATCTTGGCTACTTATTACAGCAGCAAGGTGACTGGGATGGCGCTATTGATTGTTATCAACAAGCTAAAGACCTACAGCCTGAATGTGTCGAGGCTGATGTGATTTGGGCGAATGCCCTGTATGAGCAAGGTAAATTGTCCTCTGAAAAATATTCGCACTATGCAAACCTCAATATGGATTTAGGAGACCAGCGACGTCAGGTAGGTGATTTGAGTGTTGCGATCGCATACTATCAACAAGCCATTGCCATGCAGCCTGATTTGGCAGAAGCCTCTTATTATTTGGGACTCACCCTTCAGATCCAGGGTGACGTAGACAACGATAATATTCTTGCTTGCTATCAAAGGGCGTGGCAGCTGAAACCCGCCTATCGGGAAGCTGAGGTTGCTGTTGCCAATATACTATATGACCAGAAGCAGTTACCACCGTCAGAAAATCATCAATATGCGTTGGCTAACTATGAGCTAGGCAACAAATATCAGAAACAGCAAGAGTTGGAGGTTGCGATTTCATACTATCGACAAGCCACGCTGATGCAACCCGAGCTGTTGGATGCCTACTCTCATCTGGCTCTAATGCTGCAGTTAAAAGGTGAGGAATCCTGGGATGAAGCCATTGCTTGTTATCAAAAAGCACTAAATCTTAACCCTGCTGATCCAACTGCAGATATAGGCATAGCGACTATACTTTATCATCAAGGCAAACTCTCTCAATCTGAGCAATTAAGGTATGCTGATAGGGCTTACACCTTGGGCAATTCGCAAAAGGAATTGGGTGATCTACAGGCTGCCATTGACTCCTATCGCATAGCCATTAGCATGAATTCATCGCTGACAGATGCTAAACACGCATTGCGTACCGCATTACAGGAACGAGATAATGTCACTATTAAAGTCAGCTGTGTCAAACAATAGTCAATAATTGTCCTTACACAGCTGATCCTAACTGGTGAGTTGAGCATCAACTTAAAGTCGGGAAGTATTGGTTAATTGATGAAGCCTCAGATGTATGTAGCCAGAAGCCAGGCATCAGTAAGGTTCTGATGCCTGGACCTGTGATGGAGTTGATACCCGGTGAGTTGATACTTTAGTTACTCCATTTCAATGTGGGCGAAACGGTTTGGCTTAACCATTGTTTCCAGCCACCTCTAATATTGATTTGAGACGTATCAACGGTCTTTAGGTATTTGAGGTCGGTAATTTTTTGCCCAGTGTTTTGATGCCCTGTAGAGCATTGAGGCATAGTTAGTGATTCTTGCAACGCTCTCTCTTGATGTCGATTTGCTTTCATTAAGCGATGATAGGTTCGATAGGGCATATATTGAAGTGGATTATGGCCTTCACCATAAAGAAATAAAACGCAAGCCCAAGAATATTTGCCATCAAGAATGGCCTCGATCACTTCATCAAACTCTGCTTTATTCATCGATTCCCTCCAGTGTGTGAGTAGTCATTTCAAAGCTATTCCGTCACGCTAGAATGGCTACTGGCACAGCTACTTGACTGGTTGGGAGATATGTCTACGTCTACCCATTGCTGATAACTTGTCTTCTCTGGGGTCGAATTATCCGAAATAATAACAGTGCTACTCGCCTCTGCAACCACCTGTCCGTTAGCAGTAATAATACGCTTTTTTACAAAATTTTGTCGTTTCATGGTCCAATTCTCCTAATTACATGGGTACTTATTAAATCAATCGTCTCGACACATGGTTATGTGAAGGCTGGATCCAATAGATTTGAATCCAAGTCACTATAAACTAAATGGTTAATCTCTTGTGCCAACCATTCATCAAAAAGCTCCTGAATAATCTCTTGTCGAATCTCCTGTGTTAACTGAGCTGCAATAAAGGCTTTAACCATAAACAGACTATAGCCAGAGTCTGTTTCAATTGGGCCAATAACGCTATCTGGGGGGGAGCCAAAAATAGCAGCGGCCACATGGGGCTCCAATTGCCATCGGCACAGCTTACCCTCATAGCCACATCGCAACTGACGGTCTAAATTGATATCATATACATGGGCCGCAGCATAGAATGTGATTTCCTTTTCCAGAATCTGATACCGTATTTCTGTGGCAATGTGGGATTCTTTGACTTGCAGCTGGTAGAGCAAAACTTGATCAAACTGAAGTCGCTTTTGTGAAAAATACTTCTCAACATCTGAGGCAAATAAACTTTCCTTTAGCTTTTTTTCTAAAAGGTTTGAATATATGCCTGCTTCCCAATCATCAACGCCCATTAAGTGGTCAGCTAGCCAAACAAAGGTGTCAGTCGCTTTTTCTAGGTGATACTCACGGCGAAGACGCTCCGCTTCAGCTTCAACATCTGAAGGGGTAACTGTTATATCTCTAATGCGAGCCCCATGCTGGATTACTTTTTGACTCAGTAGTTTTTGGTAAATACCTTTAAGTTGAGTTGTTTGTTTAAGGTAACTAACAATCTCTTCTGAGGTGAAATCAGCCTTAGAAAAATCTGTCATATGTCAGAGTCTTCCAGTGTATAGTCAGCTTAATGGTTTCTCTCGTTGAGAAGTGTAAAACTGATGAGTTTTTCCTATTTAGAATGCTAAGCCCACATCTATGGTTAATGGTGATGACCGATCATCCATTTAATCATGGGGCCGTGAATTCTAAGTTTTCTTGAGAATAGCTTGGTTTTAGGTAGATGTCAGGCCATTTTGGCCAACGGTAACAATTGTTACAAAAAGCAATAAACCCTTTATTCAGCTGAGCTTTCAAAAAGCTTTTGAATAAAGGGTTTGACCTATTTTTGATGAAAATCAACCAGATTAATCGTTGCCTGTTTATACGCTCAATTATTTTGGAGTAAGTGTTGCCTATTAGCCCCTTATCAATGAATTCTAATGGAGAGATAGTGGTTTGGAAGAATTCAGTTTGAACCGTGAACAAACGCTTCTAAACCCACCTCGGACAGACCGGTCGTTCTGATGACTGTCCTTTAAATAAGATAGGTCTGTGATGTGTGAGCCTGTCCCATGGGTAGAGTTTTGATGTTGGCTACCTGCTGAATTATTGTTCTGTTTGCAGGCAATTTGCTGCTGTTTGAGTAAGCGATTGTAGGTACGACAGGGAATGTATTCTTTAGGATTATATCCCTTGCCCCGTAGCCATAATACACAGGCCCATGAGTATTTACCATCTAAAATGGCTGTCATGACATCATCTGACTGTTTATCCATTTTTGATATCCTCTATCTGTTGTTAAATGATTGAATCTCTATTGTGAACTGAGTATTTGTTTCACGGACATGCTCACATTAGTGAGCTTAAGGAGCTGTCAAGCGTCTAAAATGCCTTGATGAAAATCTTTATTACATCTACAATCTAGAGCCTATAAATTGATTCCACCCTTTTTTAACTGTTTGAAAGGATCGATCAAAATGTTGATGACTCGACGTCGACGCAGACTAATATCAACGGTGGCCGTTTGCCCAGGCTTGAAGTTTTTAGGTCCTTTTTCAGTTTCCATATAATGGCTCAAGAGAGCTATCTCAACTTCATAGACCTCTCCTAATTTCTCATCCTTGACGGCATCAGGGGCAACGGTCACCACGGTTCCATCGACTACGCCATAGTCTTGAAAAGGATAGGCATCAAACTTGATCCGCGCAGTCATGCCAGCTTGTACAAAGCCAGCATCTCGATTAGCTAGCTTAGCAAATAATATCAATGGAGCCTCCTTTGGCGCGATTTCTGCGATCGGTTGGCCTGCATCTACAACCTCATCAGGGTTCGCAATTTTGACGTTAAGAACGACACCATCCACCGGTGCTTCCAGAGTTCTATGGCCTAATTTAGCGTAGGCTCCTCGCAGTTGAGTTTTGATTTCAAGAATGTTAGCTCTCAGCTGAGTTGTTTCTACTTCTAGCTGTTGCAGGCGCTGCTGAACTTCTAATACATGACGTTTACCGTCTGCCTGTTGGTGTTTTTGTTCTGCCTTTAAACGTTTGACTTCTGACAGCTGTCCTTGCAAATCACCCTCGTATTGGGTCATGGCTTGCTGTCGTGATAGAAGAGATTGCTCAGCATTAAAGAAATATTCCTGGGAGATTGCTCCATGCTCTTGTAGAGAATGCAGCCGCTGAATACGCTCTTGATGGGCCGTAATTTCTGTCTGAATTTGTGTTGTTAGTGCTTGTGTCGTCGTGGCTTTGGATTTAGCCTGCTCAATAGCTACTGTATAGGTCAGGCTATTGGCCTGGACACCTGCTTGTCGGGTTTGAATCTCTAAACGGGTTTTTGCCACCAAGGCTTGGGTTTGGCTAAGTTTGTCTTGGGCAGCTTCTAGGGCTTGTTCCAGTCGTTCGATTTCATTGCGGTCAAGCTGATCATCTAGCTTCAGTATGGCTTGGCCAGCCTGCACTGGCTCACCTTCTTTGACTAAAATGTCTAACACTTTACCCTGTTTAACAGGCATCACTTTATAGACTTCTCCCTGGGGGATCAACTGTCCGCGGGCAGAACTCACTTCCTCAATTTTTCCCACATAGGCCCAAATGCCAAATGCAATGCAAAAGGTAATACCGCCTGTCAGCAGACGGTAGGGCAGCTGCGATGGTGGGCGGTCCAGGGTGGATTGCACCGCGGGTGACCAGGCTGTGATGGCTGAATCAGGCGATGATGTGGATGTGGGCGCAGTGTTGGTAATGCTAGATACGTGTGTCATGGGTCTGCACTCCAAAAAAGGGGGCTTTGCATAGGGTCGTGACCATAGCGACCCGTCTCTTGATAAAAAAGAAAGAATAACGCTTAGTAACTGATGCTCATTACTGGGCTGGCGACTCAGAGCATTAGCTGTTGCTGGGCTAGATAGTAGTACAAGCCCCGTTCCGCAATCAGCTGGTCATGGCTGCCCTGTTCCACAAGGATTCCTTGATCTAGAACAAGAATGCGATCGACCTGGCGTACGGTCGATAGTCGGTGAGCGATGATAAAGGTGGTGCGGTTACGACTTAGCTGGGCTAGGTTGTGTTGAAAACGTCGCTCGGATTCGGTATCTAGTGAGCTGGTTGCTTCATCTAAAATCAAGACACGTGGCTGTCCTAGCAAAGCTCGTGCAATGGCTATGCGCTGTCGCTGCCCTCCAGAAAGTGTGGCCCCTCTTTCTCCTACCTTGGTGTTATATCCCAAGGGTAATGCTTGAATAAAGCTGTGGGCTTCGGCAAGCTTAGCGACTTCAACAACATCGTCAATGGTATAGTTGGGGCGATGTAGGGTGATGTTGTCTAGAATAGTCCCAGAAAATAGGAAGCATTCTTGAGGGACAACCCCGAGTTGCGATCGCAATGAATGGGGAGCAATATGACGAATTTCATGGCCATCAACCAGAATACGACCACTACTCGCATGATACAGCCCCTGTAGTAGGCTAATGAGTGTTGATTTACCTGAGCCGCTACGTCCTACAATGGCAACGGTTTCTCCAACAGGGACATCAAAAGAAATATTCTGTAGAATGTTACGCTCGTCATCCTCTGCATAGCGAAACGTTACATTGTCGAACTTAATGTGACCTTGAATAGATGGCAATTCCAACATAGAACGTTGGGTGGCTTCTTCAGGTTTAGCAGAAAAAATATCATTGAGCCGTTCTATGGAAATTGTCACCTCTTGGAATTCGTCCCAGAGCCCTACGAGAGCCAGTACGGGGCCGATGACACTGCCAATCAGCATGTTAAAGGCAAAAAACTGCCCAATGGTTAGCTGATCCTGGATCACCAGATAGGCACCGTACCAGATTAAAGCCGTACTCCCTAATGAGTGAATAACGCCACTCGATGCTTGCAATGCATTGGCCAGTTTTTGACCATGGAATCGAGCATTGAGTAGCTGAATTAAGTCATTTTCCCAACGCCAGCGAGCTTCTTGTTCCACAGAGACAGCTTTAATGGTGCCAATACCTGCCATCATTTCTACTAAAGTCGAATTTTCCTTAGCATCAGCATTAAAGATCTTGCGTGATACCCGTCGCAATAATGGTGTCGCTCCAATAGCTAGTAGGGCAATGCATGGAATAAATGCTAAAACCAATAACGTTAAATGCCAGTTGTAATAGGCCATTAAGGCAATATAGACAACCATCATCACGACATCTAGCCAAACAATAACTAGCTGCCGTGTGAGAAACAGCTGAATCTTCTGTCCTTCTTCAACTCGTGTTGTGATGTCCCCCACATGGCGAAAATCAAAAAACTTTAAGGGTAGTTTTAATGTGTGCTGTACAAAACCACTGATTAATGAAAGATCTAAACGATTTGAAAAGTAATCTAGGAGGTATTGACGTACAGCCGTTAACCCAATTTGCCAGAGACCAAAGAGCAATAGACCCATAGCAAACACATTGAGTGTAACGATACTACGCTGTACTACCACGCGGTCCAGAATCACCTGAGTAAACAGGGGAGTTACCAAACCAACAATCTGAATTAGCAATGAAGTGAGAATGATTTGGCTAATGAGAGTGCGGTAGGGCCATAGTAATCTGATCAGATTACCCATCGATTGCTGACCCTCAGCAGTCAACGCTTGTAGCCGGTCAGTGGGGTCCAGGAGCAGAGCATAGCCAGTCCATCCTTCTAAAAACTCTTTCTGCTGTATCCATTTACGACCTTTGGCTGGGTCTGCGATTAAAATACGTTTAGACTGAATTCGATAGACCACAACATAGTGGTCTCCTTGCCAATGGGCTACAAATGGGTGTTGTTTTTCATGCAGACGATCTAAACTCGCCCGAACTGGCCTAGTCTCAAAGCCTACTTTCTCAGCAGCTCTGACTAGCCCTTTTAAGGACGTCCCTTCTCGACTAGTCCCTGCCAGTTCTCGTAGAACATTAAGACTGATCTGTTTACCCCAGTACTGGGCTACCATAGCCAGGCAAGCCACACCACAATCTGCTGTACTTTGCTGCTCAATAAAAGGAAAACCTTGCCAGGGGTGGCGTCCTCGATAACGGGGTTGAGGAAACTCCACTAGACCTTGCTCAGAAATGTTCTCAGGCAAGCCCATTCTATGGGCAGGAGGCGTAACTGAATTTAATGTGGATGTGGAATTCAACACATTTTCAAGAGATATCCTGTTCTTAAATGATGGTGTTTCTACCGTATTTGTTTTGAATCCATTGGATAACGTAGATTCTACGGGGTGTAAAAACGGGAATCGAGCCCATTGTTTTTTGGGGAGGCTATAGATTGACAACGCTTCTCGGGCAACCCAATCAGTCGGAATCGGTTGGGGATACCCCCAACTATCTCCCGGCAACAATGGATTATGTCCATGGCGAGATGATTGAATATGGCCTGATCTCAACCAAAAATGAGAGTCATCGCCTAATTCAACTAATCGCTGTTGACAGGGGACCTGTTGCTGTTGACAGGCACCGACAAACGGATCTAGCTCATAACTACTGAGCCCTTGGAAAGAGGTCATCGTCTTGAAGAAGATTAGCTTTTCGCGGTGTTGGGCTTGGGAAAGTAGATATGTCTTTAAATCTGGTAGCTGGTTAATCCAACGTTGGAAAGTGGTTAACGACATCCAAGCAATTTCAACATTTTCAGCGGCTACGACCCGATATGTGAGCTTGTGATCGTTTAATATTGGCTCCACCCCAAATGTATCACCGCGCTTTAGAGATTGCACAGGGGTGCCACCCATCACCTCTGCATCACTAACAATACGAGCACGACCATCACAGATGATATAAAGCCCTGCACCCTCTTCATGGGATAACGGAGAACCTTGAGGACCTTCCCCATAGGCAAAGAATTCATCGCCTATCTTGTATGTACAAATTTGGAAGGCTTGATTAAAAGCAGTCGGAATAGCAGAAGCTACATTAATTAATGCAGCAATATTAAAAGGTACTGAGGAGTAGTTCATCACCCAAATCCAAACGTGTGCAGGTAAAAACCAGGAAGTTTTAGAACTAAAATTCTTAGATTTCCTGCAACAGAAATCTAGTTGCGGGACTAAGCAGCTTTAGGTTAGCTACCGATTACCCTTGGACCACAGCTGTATGGAACAAACATCTGTGTATTAGGAAATGAATTGAAAATTGAATGAACGTACGTAGATAAATATTGTAAGGTACTTTCTAGAAAGAAAAATCCTTTCCGACTATGGTGAAGCTGACAGGGAAAAATCATTTTTTATTATTACCGTTTTAGGTTAAATTGAAGTTTTTTATAAGAAAATGTGGGTTATTGCCATAATATGCGCAATAATCTCACTCACCACAGCAACAGTATATATATGAGACGCTAACAAAAAACAATATTGAATTTAAGTTGTTATTAAATTTAAATAAATAATTAAGCTGATGCTTTATCGAAGCATGTAGTATGTATTGCAATCTTCGCAAAAAGCCTTCCCCCGTCTGAGGGAAGGCTTTTTTAGTATGTCCGTATTGTTGGTGGTAGAGCACAATACGCCTAATTGCTTAAAATCATAAGCACTATTGCCCAATAACTGGGTTTTTAACAACTGCCTAAGATATTCAAAGGGTTAGATTAAATGAGATCAAGCGAATTACTCTCTTCCCATGGAAAGTCTTAGGAGATTAATATGCAGGCTCTTCTTTGATTTTCACTTCAATATTCCTTAGACATATTGATGCTCCCATCGCTTTTCGGTTGACGAACTACAGAGACTGAATGAAATCATGAGCACATCGTACTTACTCAACTGCGAGAGAGCTCTCACATTGACTGATTGTGTATAGTAATTGCTCAGCAATCGCACTGTCACCGTACTCTTGTCTCAACTCAGTGTATATAAACTAAGAGATTTTTCCATCTGACAAAAGTTACTTGTATTCCTCTTGAAGGGTTACTTATTCCATTAGATAGCGCAAACGTATTTTTTTTTAAAAATAAGATTCAATACAAAAACCAACAACTATGATGATGGCTCAGTGCGGTTTGTGACATTTTTTAATAAAATCTGAAATCTTATTCTACCCTCAGGCACGTCAGGGTGCCTGAGGGGCATGCATTCACTAAGTCTGATTCTTGTCAACACCCAAAAGGTTACTTTCTTGAAAAACTCTAATAAAATTAATTTAGTACACAAAAGTTATCCCCATAAGCGATATATGATAGTGCGTATATGCCCTATGGCTTACCCATATCTCTAGGAGCCCTATGACCCCTGATGAGATAGTTCATGTGCTTAATGCAACAGGGCAAAAGCAGTTGCTTCCCGTGCAGGAACTGATTTTACGCCAGTCTTGGGAAGGAGAAACCTATGCCAGTATGGCAGAGGAATTGCATTACGATGCGGCTTATCTAAAAAAAGTGGCGTTTGAGCTATGGCATTTGTTGTCGGATACCTTTGAAACTCCCATTAGTAAAGTTACACTGCGTCCGATCCTTGAACCACAATCCTTAGCCCCTCACCAAAAACAGTTTCTTGAGGACAGTCAATCTCTCCTTGGCAGGCAAGTCTATTTAACAGAGTTATGCTTCAAAAGTAAGTTTCCTGCTGGTTCTATTCCCGTTGGTTCAGCGCTATATATTAGTCATCCAACGATTGAAGACATGGCTTGTCAAGAGATAAGTGAGCCAGGAGGAATGGTGCGCATTAAAGCTCCTAGGAGAATGGGTAAAAGTTCATTGCTGCTCAGAATGCTATCGCATGCAGCCGTTCAAAACTATCGGACTGTTTACTTGGACTGTCAAGAGATTGATGGTCGTCTCAAAGAGGACCAGACTAAATTTCTACGTTGGTTCTGTGCCAACATCAGCTATCAGCTGGATCTAGAGCCTAAACTTGATGATTATTGGGATGTAGAAATGGGTGCTCGTTTAAGTTCTACCCTGTATATTGAGCAATATATCCTTAGGCAGCTTAAAAAACCGCTGGTATTATTTGTGGATGATGCAGATCTGCTCTTGCAGCATATTGACATGGCTCGTTGTTTTTTCTCAGTCTTGAGATCATGGCACGAACGGGCGAAGCGCATTGTTTCAATGCAAAATCTCCGACTAGTGGTAACTTATTGCTCAGAGTTTCACAGTTTTCTCGATATCAGCCAATCTTTATGCAACGTCGGCTTGCCAATCAAGTTGCCCTATTTTAGCTTGAATCAGATGCAGCAGTTGGCAGGTCGCTATAAACTACATGACTCGGAAGGTAATGCCGATATAACTTGGCTTTCCTCATTGTTAGCGATGACAGGTGGCCACCCCTATCTCGTGCAGCTGGCGTTTTATAACCTTTGTCAGGGCGCTGTTACTGTAAGGCAATTGTTACGCGATGCACCGACCCTGGCCAGCATTTACCAAGATCATTTGCGTGGTTACTTAGTGGCTTTGCAGTTGCGTCCTGAGTTAATCGCTGCTCTCAAAGACGTCATGACTGCGGAGCAGAGTACCAAGGTTGATCCGATGTTGGCCTATGAGTTAGATAGTATGGGACTCATACAGCTACAGGGTAACCAGGTAATACCTAGCTGTGAGCTATATCGTTTGTACTTTAGTGCGCAACTTTCGTAAGTCTTTCATAATTTAATAGCGGTCAACGGCTGAGTATAGCTCAGGATTAAGATTTTCTGATGTTTATTCATGTTCCCGGCTGGGAAGGCATCATTTAATGATAGCCCTACCTAATCAGATCATCATGGCCTACGTATGTGAACTCAACCCTGGTCACCATGTTTATTTAGATAATCAGGGAGATCAAACGACTGTCACCACGACTATGGGAATGCCAGGACAACAGCAACAGGCTAGTAGCAGCATGACTACGGGGCCTTGGATTGCACCGCCAGAGGGATATCAAAATACCGCTGGGGCTATCGTTAAGTTGTTGACTGCCCAGGGTGAAACCTGTGTGTATATCCAGGGTAATAGCATTACCCTGGCAGGTAGTGAGGTATCTATGGTCGGTGCACAGCAGTTGTCGATGCGACAAACGGTTGCTATGCCCACCTCATCTATGCCGCCGATGCCACCGATGACCATGGGGACGATGCAAATGACGATGACCCCGATGGAAATGCATATGGGGAATATGGAATTAAAGATGAATGCGGCTAATCAAGCGCCTCAACCTGCGGCTACTCGACAGTTTTGTAGCCAGTGTGGTGCCAAAGTTGCCCCTGGGGATAATTTTTGCTCTAGTTGTGGTCACGCCTTAAGCTGAAGGAGATTTTTCCAGGTCTTTTATAGCCACAGCCTTTCTGTTTAAACGGGGATTGAACAACTGTTTTTACAGAATGTGTATAAAAGGATAGTCTCGTATGCTACATCCTCTGTCAGCCTGGATTCTTTCAATTTCCAGGAGGTGTTTGTGGCAGGCTGTTTGCCTCTGTTCTCAAATGCTCTCTGGGGGTTGAGCTTGGATGCCTGTGGCACTCTCTCGATGATTACCATAGCAATATCACAATAGTGTTCAAAGTTTTGAGCGTTATTGTTCTTCATGGAAAAACGTAATGGTGATAACTGAACGCTGTTTTACCCATTAATGGCTTAACCTGGTATTAAATTTTTGCCAGATGTATGGACTTTTACAATTTGCGATACCGATAGCCGCTAATCAGTGGAATATGCGCTTTGAGAATGCTGATTGTGTTTAATTCCTACGATCCCGGAGATTTTTACGACGAGCTATTTGTCAGACGAGGGGTGCCTCGACCCGAGGCGGCACTATTGGTGAAGCGTATCAGTGACATTTCCATTGATGAGCTGATGCTGCGCCAACAGATGGCTCAGAATATGTTGTTTAAGCTGGGCGTAACGTTTAACGTTTATAACGATAATCAAGGAACAGAGCGAATTTTTCCATTTGATGTAGTGCCTCGCGTAGTGCCTCGCAATGAGTGGCAGTGGCTGGAAACAGGCTTAAAACAGCGTATTAAAGCGTTAAATTGTTTCTTGGACGACATTTATAATGGTCAAAATATTATCAAGGACGGTGTTATTCCCAGGGAGGTGATTGAGTCTGCCACGGGTTTTTTGAAGCCTTGCTTGGGTTTAAAGCCGCCGAAAGGGATCTGGTGTCACATCACTGGGACTGATTTAGTTCGCGATCGCAACGGTAACTGGTATGTCCTTGAAGATAATCTCCGCTGTCCCTCTGGCGTCTCCTACGTTTTAGAAAATCGACGGGTGATGAAAGGGGCATTTCCAGCCCTGTTTGAGGCCCTCAATATTAACCCAGTGGACGATTATCCCAGTCAGCTACTCGCCTCCCTATTGCACCTGGCACCCGACGGAATGCCCGAGCCGCGAGTGGTTCTGTTGTCTCCCGGTATCTATAATTCTGCTTATTTTGAGCATTCATTTTTGGCTCAACAGATGGGCATTGAACTGGTGGAAGGTCGAGATTTAGTTGTGGCAGACGGCTATTTGCAAATGAAGACCACTAAAGGGTTGCAGCGGGTAGATGTGATTTACCGCCGCATTGATGATGAATTCTTAGATCCTCTGACCTTCCATCCTGATTCTCTCTTGGGGGTGCCAGGGCTCATGGACGTGTATCGTCAGGGGCGGGTTGCGATCGCCAATGCTCCAGGTACCGGTGTTGCCGATGACAAGATGATCTACAGTTACGTGCCCGCCATGGTGCGTTATTACCTCGATGAGGCGCAGATCATCCCCAATGTTCCTACTTATCTCTGCGAAAATTCCCAGCAGCAGGACTATGTACTCCACCATCTGGATCAGCTGGTGGTCAAAGCCACCAATGCCTCGGGAGGTTACGGCATGTTAGTGGGCCCCCATGCCACCGATCCAGAGCGTGATGCCTTTGCTGACCAGATTAAGGCGAATCCTCGGGGGTATATTGCCCAGCCCACCCTTTGCCTCTCCCGGGTACCGGCTTTGGTTAACAGTCAGTTTCAAGGCTGCCATGTGGATTTGCGCCCGTTTATTTTGAACGGAGAAGATATCTATGTGAATCCAGGGGGGTTAACGCGGGTGGCTTTGAAGAAAGGGTCGCTGGTGGTGAATTCATCCCAGGGGGGAGGGAGTAAGGATACGTGGGTGGTGGCAGCGGCGAATTAAGTAGGTCTATTTTTTCCCCTTTTGGTGGGTTGTGCCCACCCTACACTTTTCTTAAAAACAACTATGCTAAGTCGCGTTGCTGATTCCATCTATTGGATTAACCGCTATGTGGAACGGGCGGAAAATGTGTCCCGTTTTGTGGATGTTAACTTGAATCTGTTGCTTGATACCCCCATGGGTACGCTACAACAGTGGGAGCCACTGGTGGTAACCACGGGCGATCAGGAGATCTTTAAAGAGCGCTATGGTGCAGCGACGGCTGAAAATGTGCTGAGGTTTCTCACCTTTGATGCGGACTATCCTAATTCCATTCGTGCCTGCGTGAAATCGGCCAGGGAGAATGCCCGTTCGGTGCGAGAGATTATTTCATCGGAAATGTGGGAACAGCTAAATGAGTTTTACCTGATGGTGGAAGCTGCGGCTAAGTCCGATGAAGTGGCTGAACTCTATGCGTTTTACCCTGAGGTGAAACTTGCCAGTCACCTCTTTGCTGGGGTGATGGATGCCACCATGTCCCACAATGAGGGCTGGCACTTTGGCCGATTGGGGCGCTTTTTAGAACGAGCGGATAAAACAGCCCGGATCTTAGATGTGAAGTATTTTATTCTGCTGCCATCGATAGCGGCGGTGGGTAGCTCTTTAGATAACCTCCAGTGGATTGCCCTATTGCGCTCCGCCAGTGCCTACGAGATGTACCGCAAGTGTCAGCATCTCATTAATCCCAGAGGCGTTGTGGACTTTTTGGTGCTGCATCCCGAATTTCCCCGGTCTATTCGCTGTTGCATTTTACAGGCTGAGCAGTCTTTGAATAAAATCTCAGGCTCACCCATAGGTACCTGGCGGCTCAGTAGTGAGCGGCGTTTGGGCAAGTTGCGATCGCACCTCGAATACATCACCCTAGATGAGATTTTCCAAACCGGGCTCCACGAATTTTTGGATCATCTCCAGGATGACCTGAACCATGTGGGTAGTGCCATTACCGAAAATTTTTTTGGGGTCTCGGTCTTGGCTTAATGGGGATAGACCATTGTAGGGACGTTATATGTAAGGCCCCTACAATGGTGTGTTGATAACCCTGGTTAAAAACCCATTAGCCCTTAACCAACGCTCACCCTAAAACCCGCTGTGCGCTATCGCATTGTCCATCAAACTCAATATCACTATGTTGAACCTGTACAGCTAGGACTGCATCTATTGCGGCTGCAACCACGGGTAGACGGTAGTCAACGTCTGCATCAATTCACCTGTAAGGTTGCCCCTACACCTGACAAATCTACTGACTGGCTTGATTTAGAGGGCAATGTTTGTCGCCAGGTACAGTTTGTCGATACCCCTATCGCCACCTTGACCATCACCAGTCAATGTGATGTAGAAACCCTGCGGTCTAATCCCTTTGACTATCTTTCTCCAGACTGGGCAATGACGGCTCCCCTAGATTATCCCCAGTCTGTGCAGCGTCTAGTTGCCCCTTATCTGACATCCCCCTGTACCCATAGCCCAGCTGTGATTGACTGGGCTCAACAACAGCTGCATCAGGTGGACGGCAATGTGGGCCTATTTTTGACCGGTCTTACCCAAACCATTTACCAAACCTGTACCTATGAAACCCGCCACCATGGCCCACCCTGGCCAGCGGGTGTGGTGCTGGCCAAACAGCGAGGGTCTTGCCGCGATTTTGCCGTGCTCTTTATGGCTGCCTGTCGAGCGGTGGGGCTGGCGGCAAGATTTGTCAGCGGTTATCAACGGGGCGATGCTGACCAAACGACCCATGAGTTACACGCTTGGCCTGAGGTGTACATACCCGGCGGTGGCTGGCGGGGCTTTGACCCGACCCTGGGTTTGGCCGTTGCCGATGGTCATATTGCCCTAGCAGCCGCAGTGGAACCGACCCAGGCCGCTCCCATCACCGGCAGACTACAGTCCGGCTATTTGGGTCAGAGCACCCTAACGGCAAACATCCGGTTAAATGTAGTGGATGGCTAGGCCGCAAAGCGTGACCTAGCCTGTGACCATGGCACCCACCCACTTCAGCCACGATGCAACGAACTGCCTGGGGGACCATTGCCTCCCTCTGGGGGATCCTGGCATCCCAGGGTCGTCCTGAGACATGGCCGTGGTTGTCTCACTGTGGGTAGCACTCAACTCCGTTCCATTCACTGTGAACTCCCCATTGACGCCTACCCTGAAGTTCAAGGGTTCGAGCAGACCTTGGGGTGACCCTGTCTCAGGGTTATTAAAATCATTCACATCGGCAATATTGATCAGTTTATTGTTCTCAATGACAGCACGATAACTGTCTTGGTTACGCATGAGCGGACGCGAGATGCCGTTGACCCGAATGAGGTTGTCTTTAATCTCAATGGTGCTGAAGTCTGTCTTTTTATGGAAACCAAATAAGCCCGCTTTTCTGGGGGTTTCAGTTTGATTGGCGATCACCTCGTTATTGTAAAACGAAAAGTTGTTATAGATGCCTTTATGCCAAACCACCCCCCTACCCGGGTTCACAATCAGATTGTTATGGAATTTTGTGGGACCGTTGGCGGGTTCTTCACCAAAGTTTGAAATTAAATTGCCATGATCTTTGCCAGTGTCAAAAACAAAAACATTATTGTTGATCTCAGCACCATTGCGAGCCCATTCTAAGGAATAGGAGCTAGTGAAGTAGTTATGGTGAATGTGAAATGTGAAGCCATCCTCAGGGATGTTGCCCCCGCCAAACTTTGGGATTGAAATGGTGCCACTGAGATAATTGTGATCAATTTCAACAAAACGATCGTTTTCAAATGGCAGCTCAATGGAAAAGTCTGTTTTGATGCTGTTGTTGGAGATTCTTACATTTCTAAACTGTCGGCCTTTGATGCCATATACATTGATGTTGCGCTGGCCACTTTTAGAAATGTCATTGTTGTAAATTTCGGAGTCTTTGAGATACGTTGCAAAAATCGAGCCGCTGGTGATGCCACTGTCCCCATGCCCTTGGCCACCCGCATCAATAAATATATTGTCATGAATGGTTGCATTCTTCACCTGAAACAGTCTAACGGAACTCCACAAAAAGTCCTTGAACTCCAGGTTCTTGAGCACCAGGCCTTGATTACGCCCACTAAAAATTGCACCATGAATCTCTGGCCCGGTTAAGGTCATATTTGTAAAGGAGACATTATTAGCGGTTTTCTTGAGACTAAACAAATAGGCATTTTGATCAATGGAATCAAAAACTGTTTCGCCATCGGGTAGTCCTTGGGTACCCACCTTAAATGAGCTTCTATTTTGTAAAACTGTGCGTCCACGACCGGCCCCCTTAAATACGATATTGGCCCTGTTGACGTTAAGGGTTTTGGCCAGGTCAAAAACACCTTCAGGAATGTAAAGTGTGGCCGTGGTATCGGCTCTACTTTCTGCCGTAAGCCAGTTAATGGCTGCCTGAATTGTTGTGGAGTCATCTCGACCGTCATTAGCAACAGCATTATCAAGCCCTGGATTGGCTTCAAAAACTTCCGGAGGAAGGTTAGTGATGTCAATAGTGGTGGATGATCTGGCGGTGCTATTGTCAGCGATTGTGACGGAACTGACAATTTCTGTAGGGTGACTGATGTGGGGATAGGCTGAGGTCTCAAGCCCTGACAAGATGGCGACAAGTATATAAAAAAACATACAATGGCTAAGTCCTAGATGATTGTGAACAGGCTTGCGTTGCAGAAGAGTAGGATTTTTGTAGACAAAATTGCCAGGCTATCTACTAGATCCTGGTGTTCTTAATGCATATCAGTAGAGAAAATAGACGTCTCCACAGATAAATTTTGCTGTTGCTGATTTAGAGTAGGAACCAGTCTATGAAACCGACTAACCGTTGGGATTTGCTCGATAGAATCCTCAAATTTGAGGTGTCATGGCGGACCTTTCTAAGGACGTGGGCACTGTTGGGCACTGTAGTGGTAGATGTCCCTTAGAAAACCCAAATTTGGTTGCTTGATTTTGGTTGCTTAATGTTTACAGGGTTTGCTGTATATCCCTTTGATATAGGTTAGGGCAGCTTCACAGACATTATAGTCACGAATAAGGGATTAGTGTGGTTGATATGGTGCAGTTTTGAGGTCCATTATGGATTGGCTATTTGATCCGCTGAATTATGATTTTATGCGTCAGGCACTACTGGCGGGTGTGCTCATCGGAATTCTTTGCCCAGTCGTCGGTACCTATTTAATTGTGCAGCGGATGGCCTTGTTGGGGGATGTGGTTGCCCATGCGGTACTGCCAGGGCTTGCGATCGCAAATTTCCTGACCATCCCCCTTCTGCTGGGAGCCTTTATCTCTGGCATTATCAGTACGTTTGTGACCACCTGGATTCAGGCTCAATCCAAGGTCAAGGTAGATACGGCCATGGCCATTACCTTTTCCAGCTTTTTTGCGTTGGGCATTACCCTGCTGACGATCCTACGCAGTCGTATCGGCCTTGAAGGGCTTCTGTTTGGCGATATTCTGAGTATTTCAATGGGTGATGTCTGGCAGATTGGCTGGATTACCGTCATTATTCTAGTTGCTGTCAAAATTTTCTATAAAGAACTCTTATTCTTTACCTTTGATCCGTTAGGGGCAGAGGCGAGTGGTCTGCCGGTTACCCGGATCAATGTGGGATTGATGACCCTGATTACCCTGGCGATTGTGGCTGGCATGAAGGCGGTGGGAGTTATTTTGGTGATGGCCTTAATGATTAGCCCGGCGGCTGCCGCCTCTTTATTAACGACTGAACTTCACTGGATGATGATGGTCGGTTCAGGCCTGGGTGTGATTTCTAGCCTGGTGGGTATGTATGTGAGCTATTACCTTGATATTCCGTCGGGGCCAGCGATTACATTGACCCTATTTAGCTGTTTTTTATTGACATTGCTATTTAGCCCTAGCCAGGGAATATTGACCCACCGTTTTTGGGTTTCTAAGCGCCAAAACAACACCTTAAATTGATACCCGATTTTTTGGACCGTTTCTACGCCGCCTCCATGGTAGGAAGATTCGACTAGAGAACACCTCTCTGTCATGGCTGATTTAGGAAATGAATCGACAATGATCAATATCTCAAGGCTTGAGAATTGATAGGGAACGAGGCCATAACAAACTATCTCTAACAACAATTCAAGCTGAGTTGGTATCGACATTACAGTGGATTGCCATCAGTGGCTTCAGGCATTGATGGCAATCTCTTCATGATTTTTTGTCCAAATCACATATCGATACCTCATCTTGATGGGAGAGACTATAATGAAACTAGTTTGTTCAAGATTCTTCTTTCTGAATATCGCCCTCTGAAAACTTGTTACAAGTCATTAAATTTATTTTTCTGGTTGTTCATTAATTTAAGATGACTGCTCCTTCCCTTCGATTACTGCTCTCAACATTGATTGACTATGCAGGGTTGCTTTCTTCTACGAGCCTAGGTATGGCAGCAGCCATCACTGCCTATGAGCGATATAGTGACAGTTCCCATCGTTGGATGCTGGGACGATTTGTCTTATGTTTATCTCAATTATCTCAGTTTGAAAACTGTTTAGATGAATTAGAGCAACAATATGCAGCAGCCTTTTGGCCACTGAGCGTCATCTTAGAGCCTTCGGCGCAAGCACTAGAGAATTTAGCGCCGTGGCTAAAAAAACAAAACCGGTTTACGATTTCAGCCCTTGAATTTAAGCTGGCAGGTGCAGATGCGATCGCACCCCTGCTTCCCCATCTGCCACCCCACAGCGATCTCTTTTTTGAGGTACCCCTGGATGCGACCCTACCCGACTATTTGGCAGTATTGCAAGGTAGCCGCGCGGCCATTAAGGTGCGCATGGGTGGGCCAACTGCTGCCGATTGCCCCAGCATTGATACATTAGCCCATTTGCTAGTAACCTGTGCCAATGGGCAGATTCCCTTGAAGGCGACTGGTGGTCTACATCAGCCCTTACGCAGTTGGCAACTGCTACCCGATGGCAATTCCGTAGAAGTGCATGGCTTCCTCAACATTGCCCTGGCTGCTGCCTTTGCCTACGGCTATGGAGCTACGGCATCTGATATTACGACGATTTTGCAAATCAATACCCTGGATGACCTGATTTTTTCGGCTCAAGAGATTATCTGCCACAGCCCCCTGTGGTCACCGGAACCAGAATTATCTAACGTGGCAGGGCATTTGCCCTTAGAGATATTGGCAAATGTTCGCAGCCGTTATTTTCTGGGAATTAACGCTAATTCATTTCAGGAACCGTTGGCCAACCTTTACCGTTTAGGTTTACTGGGCAATGCGTTGGGGGTGCCATCCTATGCATTTTCCAGTTGATTTACCCGATATCTACCAATATCTAAAGGAATAAATCAACCTCTACCATGGCATGCCCTCAAAAATTTGCTATAGTTGCGATTGCCATACGATAACGATTATCATTTCTACCCATGCTAGAGGTTGAAAACCTGTCCGTTAACTATCGGGGCGTTTCGGCATTGGATGCAATTACATTGCATTTGCAACCGGGGGAGCTGGTGGGGTTAATTGGCCCCAATGGAGCAGGTAAAAGCACTCTAATCAAAGCCATTTTGGGGCTAACCCCCTGCCAGGGACGGGTGCTATTTTGTGGTGGACCTCTGCGACGACAGCGGCGACGGGTGGCCTATGTACCGCAGCGATCGCAAATTGATTGGGACTATCCTGTGACTGTCTGGAATGTTGTGATGATGGCCCAGACTAGAGCCTTAGGATGGGTCCGTCGCCCTGGCGTTGATGCTAAGCGGATGACCAGTGAAGCCCTTGATCGTGTAGATATGCTATCTCTCAAAGATCGTCCCATTGGTCAGCTTTCCGGCGGGCAGCAGCAGCGTGTATTTCTGGCCCGTGCCTTAGCTCAGCAGGCAGAACTCTTTTTGCTCGATGAACCATTCACTGGCATTGATAAGAAGACTGAGGCCGTGATGGTCGATATTTTTGCCGAACTCAGTGCCCAACGAAAAACAATACTGGTATGTAGCCATGAATGGGGTGATGATCTTTATCGCTATGATCGATTGCTATTACTCAATCGGCAACTGCTGGCCAACGATCGCCCCCATGCAGTGATGACCATGGACAATATCCAACGCGCCTTTGGTATGAATTCTCAATCGAGCTTTGGCACGCCTCAGGCCATGCGATTAGTGAGTTAACCAGCTCCGCCAATTTTTTGTAGGGCAAGCTCATGTTCATGGGCAGACCCCATTAACTCATTTGATGGATGGGTTCAAAGCGGCTGATTTAAGCTATCTAATATCTCCGTTACCATCCTTAAGATGTACTGTTTTAAGGGCTAGGTCGAGATGAGTGATCAACCAGCGATAACCGCCTATTTGCAGACCTCCAACATTATTGATTGGCAACACCCGTCCATTGTGGAGCTGGCCGCTTTTCTCGCAAAAGGCCATGGAAAACCGACGGAAATTGCCCAGGTCTGCTTTCAATGGGTGCGGGATGAAATTCGTCACAGTTTTGACTATCAGTTAAACCCGGTGACCTGTCGCGCGTCCGATGTGCTGCGGCATCGGACGGGTTATTGTTATGCCAAAAGCCATCTGCTCGCTGCCCTGCTGCGGGCTAATGCCATTCCGACTGGCTTTTGTTATCAACGCCTAAGTGTCAATGATCAGGGTGCACCCTATTGTCTCCACGGGTTAAATGCCGTTTATTTACCTGAAATCGGCTGGTATCGCATTGACCCGAGGGGAAACCGTGGGGGGATAGATGCACGGTTTATGCCCCCTCAGGAAAAACTCGCCTTTAGCCCGCGATTAACAGAAGAGACTGATTTTCCTGCGATTCTGCCAGCCCCGTTGGCAGTGGTTGTAGACGCTTTAAATAATTACCAAACTTGGCATAGCTTGCTGCAAAAGCTTCCAGATCTTTCTCCTGAGATGGCAGCAAAGTATGGACTATGGCAAAATCTCAGACCTCATCCCTCTAATTTTTAGGGCCTTTGTGTTCCCACTAAACCTCATAATTTCTTCATTTTTTACCGTTACATTAGTAAGATAGGCAAAACCATCAGCGCCATGGGCTATTCATTCAAGCCAATGGCCCCATGGTTTGTTGTTGCCAAGCGTCAATAGTAATGGGGCTAGGTACAATGGTGAGTCTACCTAATCAAAAACATATCACTATGACAGAGGCCTGTTTGCGACCGACAGTTTCCAACAAGGCTCTACAAGCAGCCGTTACCGATTTGCAGGCCGTCAATTTCTGGGTAGGGTGCTTACGCTTTGGTGTATTGGGAGTTGCTGTAATAGGCTGTATAACCTTGGCCTGGACCCATGCTGCTGGCCTCAGTTTCTGGGGATGGACTGTTGTCGCAGGTGTGTTTTATGCCTTCTGGCTGATCTGTACCCATGACGCGATTCACCATACACTTCTAGGCTGGCCTGTTGTGGAAGAGACGCTGGCACGAATCATATCTTGGCCGATGCTCTGGCCCGTCGGTGTTTATGCAAAGCTGCATCGGTTACACCACGGTTGGAATGGTCTAGATTTACGCGACCCAGAGCGCATTCAATGGACTACCCAGGAATATCAGGATGCATCGCCCTTCGTACAGTGGTACATGCGCCACCAGTGGCTGATAGATATTCTGATTTTGGGTGGTTTAGGAATCATCCTTAAAACCCTCATGGGTGGCCGCAGATGTCAGGATTTATTACCCCGATTGAGATTTCAGTTATTTGCTGATTTTTTGGGCATAGGAATTGTTCAGGCTTGTTTAATTGCGGTTGTTATTCTTTCCCACACAAGTATTTGGCGTTATTTGTTATTTTGGCTTTGCCTAGAACGAGTTGTTGGCGTGATTGCCCAAACACGAGCACATTTAGAACACTATGGTTTATGGCAGCAAGTGGGCGGTCATCAACTGACGCAACTATATTCTTCTCGAAATTTACAGACGAGCCACTGGTTTAGTTGGTTAGTGGGAGGTCTCAACTACCATGCTGTACACCATGCCTTTCCATCGATTCCATTTAATCAGCTGCCCCAGGCCTATGATCGGCTTCAGACTGTGTTGGATGATCATGGGATGCCCGCAATGGAACTCGAACAGGGCTATACCCAGGCGGTGCGGCGATTGATGAATCGCTTCATTTTAATTCCTATGGCTGGGGGGCTCTCAACGAAGCATTAGGCCTGTTATTGCTTTTTATCCACCCATCTAAAGCCCCAACCAGGGGCTTTATTTTTGTGCAGTCCCCGTATAGTCACTATCGCAGTATTTGGTTCGTTTGATATTCTTTGTGCACAGACGGTACTACGGGAAAAGAAGCGATACATTATGAGCCCTTCTAAACAGTTCAACTACACATTAAATCAGTCCCTGGCCCCCAACATTCCAAGTCGGATGCTGGCACGTCAGCAAAAGACTTTCACGGATCTTGATCTGTTTGCCCATGAGATGACCAGCATTTTTGATAACGATTGGGTGATGGTAGGGCGTTCGGGGGCGATTCCCAATCCCGGGGACTATATGACGGCATCCTTAGGGTCACGGCCTATTATTGTCATGCGTCAGCAAGATGGTGACCTTCGGACAATGGCAAACTACTGTCTGCATCGTTACGTCAAACTGTTAGAGGGCTGTGGGTCCACAAAAAGTATTGTGTGCCCTTACCATTGCTGGGTTTATAAATTAGATGGTGAGTTAGTCAGTGTGCCTGAGCGGGAAGGGTTTAGGGCGGGCGACATTGATGGACTTTCCTTGGAAACCCTGGCGACAGAAGAGTATCTTGGTTACATTTTTGTTGCTCTACGACAAGACTTGCTGCCAGTGTCTGAGCGGTTGAAAAATCTTAGCTATATACTTAAGAATTTTGAGCTAGATCGTTATGAAGATCGGCATGTGGTGCATGAGGAACAATGGAATGCTAACTGGAAGCTGATCTACCACAACTTTATTGAGAGTTATCACACCACTTACACCCATACGAAGTCTATTGGCCCTGCGAACCCAACCAAGTTAGTTGAATATGGCCCGACTGGCGATCCCAATTTTACGATTCACAGTAATTCGTATACCCATGAACATCAGCCAGCTATTTATAACCCCCAGCTAGATGAAAATGAACATAGACGGTTTTATGTGGCGGGTGTTTTCCCGAATGGTTTAGTTGCGGTTGAACCAAATTTTGTTTGGTGGATGGCCCTTGAACCCAAATCTGTTGACCAGACAAATGCTCGTTGGGGAGTTTCTTTCTCTCACCATGCGATGCAGACAATACCTGATCCTGATAAGTTTGTGAAAGAGATTGTCAATGTGATTGAAATAGCGACCATTGAAGATAAGGAAATGGTTGAGCGGATGCAGGCAGGTGCGAATTTTGGTTCGGATAAATCAGGTTTATTGCATGCTCCGTTGGAGGTGTATATCAAGGAGTTTGATGATTATGTTATGCGGTTATCGGGTCATTGATATCGATCTGGTAAGCTGACTTTACACCAGCTTTTTCTTAGGTTAAACCCTCCCGAGGCTCAGCAACGCTGGGACTTATTTAATCGCTGTCCCGATTTAAGTACACTTTTTCTATTTCACTGGCTGGCAGTGGTTTAGAGAAAAAATAGCCCTGTCCAAAGTCACACTTTAAGTTCTGGAGCCATAAAAGCTGTTGTTGTGTTTCAATCCCCTCTGCAATAATCGATAACCCTAATTCTTGAGCAAGCGCTACAATTGTGTTCACAATTGGATAATGATTCCTTTCTGAGGTAAATTCCTTGATAAAGGAACGATCAATTTTGAGATTATTGACTAAAAAGCAGTTTAAATATTTCAAAGATGAATACCCTGTACCGAAGTCGTCAATGCTCACTTGCATCTGTCGAGCTTGCAACTCTTTTGTCAGAGCAGTCGCATTATCAATATTTCCCATGATGGCACTTTCCGTGATTTCAAGCTTCAAACAGGCTGGATTAACCTGGGTTTCAGTCAATACTTGATCAATGCTGTCTAATAAGTTTGGAGAGTTGAATTGTCGGGGTGAGACATTAATACTCATGGTTAGCTCTGGCCACCCCCGTTGCTGCCAAACTTGCAGTTGCTGACAAGCTTTTTGGAAGATTAAAATTCCCACAGGTTCAATTAAACCTGAGGCCTCTATGGATGGGATAAAGAGACCTGGTGGCAGAATGCCTTTCTCAGGATGTTGCCAACGAATTAACGCTTCAAAGCCGACTATCTTCAAAGTTTCAAGGTGAATAATGGGCTGATAAAATGCCGTGAACTCTTGATTATTCAATGCTCGTTGGAGATCTGCTTCTAGAGTCAATCGATCATGGATTTGAACATGCATCTGCGGGGAAAATATTTGAACACTTCCCTTACCTCTAAGCTTGGCTTGATACATGGCAGTATCGGCAGCCTGGAGCAGTTGTGCCGCTGTTTGACAGGGTTCCTGACTAAAGGCAATCCCCACACTGGCGGTCATATAAATTTCACACCCTTCCACCAGAAACGGCTGATGGAAACTGTTACTAATTGTTTGGATCACTGAATCAATGGCGGTGGCATTAGCCTCAGAAATTGGATTGACAACCCAGCAAAATTCATCTTCACCAAGACGTGCAAGGATATGGCTGGGGCGAATCTTTTTTAGTAATCGTTGGGCGATCGCAACTAGAAGTTTATCCCCAAACACATGGCCAAACGAACCATTCACCAAGTGGAACTGATCGCAGTCGAGAATAATAACGGCCAAGGTTGAGTCTTTCCTATCCAAACATTCGGCTAATTTTTCCAGGAGATTGGTTCGGCTAGGTAACTTGGTTAAGCTATCTTGAGCAATCATGGTTTGTAACTGCTCTGTTCGTTCCTGTACGGTTGCTTCCAGGTGGGTATTGAATGCGGACAATTGCTGATGTTGTTGGCGAATACGCAGCATTGAACGCACACGCGCTCTAAGTTCTAACCCACTAACGGGCTTACTAATAAAATCATCTGCGCCAGTCTCTAAACATTTGGCTAAAACCAGCTTGCCTGTCACAGCCGTCACGATGATGATGGGAATAGATTGCCACTGGGGCATTGCTTTTATCTTTTGACAGACCGCCAGGCCATCCATCTCAGGCATTGCAATATCCAGGAGAATCAGATCCGGTTGCACAGAAGGAAGGATCTCAAGGGCCTCTTTACCACTGGTTGCAGACTGTAATTCGTAATTTTCGGTTGCCAACAGTGCCTCAATTACCTCAAAGTTATTGGGCTCATCATCCACAACAAGAATAATCGGTATTTTCATGCAATGACCACCTTATTGAACTAACAATTTTTGAATGGTCAGGGCTAGTTGTTTGAGCTTGACGGGTTTACCGAGGTACTCGTTCGCACCAGCTGCTAGACAACGCTCTTGATCTCCCGCCATGACCAGGGCGGTTAGGACAATAATGGGAACGGATTTGAGGGTTGAATCTTGATGACGAATCCGCTGAATCGATTTGAGACCATCTAAGTCCGGCATTTGGATATCCATCAAAATTAAATCAGGATGATGTGTATGGGCTAATTCAAGGGCGTCTAGACCATTGTTAGCCACCATCAGTCGATAGCCGATGGTCTCTAAGTAGGACACCATTAAACTAATGGTGTCTTGATTGTCTTCCGCCAATAGGATCAGGGGTGAGTTGTCTTGTTGACCAGAGACAGGCAGGCTTAGCGGGCTGATCTGATGAGGTGATTGGCCTGGTTCAATCAGCGGGGCAACAGACTCATAGGGGAGATTAATACTAAAACAGCTACCCACGCCAACTTCGCTGGTTAAACTAACGGTTCCCCCGTGCAACTCGGCCATTTGTTTGACTAAAACTAAGCCTAAACCGGTGCCCGTATATTTTCGATTGAGGGTGCTATCAATTTGGGAAAAGGGTTTGAAGAGTTTAGTGATATGTTTTTGAGCAATACCAATGCCCGTATCCGCCACACTGAGTTTGAGGTAGTGTCTAGCGGTGAGGGGGCCAGATTCCCAACTCCATGCATGGGAAGCTTGCATAACCTCAGATGGTTTTTGTAAGTGAGATGGTTTCGACGGATCGTCCTGGTGATGATAACGCACCGCCAAGGCCACACATCCCCCTTCAGGGGTGAACTTAATGGCGTTATTGAGTAGGTTCACCAGACTCTGTAGAATGCGTCGTGCATCAATAGCCAGTGTGGGGGAGTTGGGAGGGATCGTTGTTGTGAGGGAAATGCGTTTTTTGAGTGCTTGTTGTTTAACGAGTGCCAAGCTAGATTCACACAGACTCTCAATGTTGGTGACACTTAACTCTAGTTCGAGTTGTCCTGCTTCAATTTTGGCGACATCGAGAATATCGTTGATCAGGTTTAGTAAATGGGTGCCGCTGTGTTCAATGGTTTTCAGGTATTTAAGTTGCTGCTTGGTCAAGGGACCGAAGGCTTTCTCCTGCAACGCTTCAGACAATCCTAGAATAGCGTTAAGCGGGGTGCGCAGTTCATGGCTCATATTGGCTAAAAACTCATCCTTGAGACGGGTGGCGCGGACCAGTTCTGCATTGGTGCGTTGGAGTTGGGTTTCAGCGGCTTTGCGATCGCTAATGTCCTGAATAACTGCTAAACAGCGAGGGGAGTCTTCTGCTGGGTTTTGGATCAGGGTAACGGCTGTGGTCGCCCAAAAGTAGGAGCCATCTTTACGGATATAACGCTTTTCAAGGGTGAAACTATCAATTGCGCCTGTGAAGAGTTGTTTTATTTGTTGTTGTGAGTCGTTGAGATCTTCAAAATAGGTTAAATCAGCCGATGTCAAAGACTCAAGCTCTTGGGCTGTATAGCCGGTCATTTGACAAAAATAATTGTTGGTGCGGGTGATTTTACCATCGGTTAAGCTGCTTTCAGCAATGCCTACGGCGGCCTGCTCAAAGGCTGCATGAGCACGGGCTTCACTTAAATGTAAGGCGCTTTCAGCACGTTGGCGATCGCTGATATCACGGGCACATGCGATAATGACCGGACGGTTACCTAACATTAATTTCTTTAAGGACACGTCCACATCAAACGTAGTGTCATTATCCAATCGACGGGCCTTCCATTTCACCCTCAGATCTTTACCCTTTGCCACCTGTTGAGTTATTTCCAAAATCTGTTCGATAGGAGCCTCTGGGGCCATAAAATCAGCGATGCTGGCAGCCAGAATTTGCTCTCGCGTCGCTCCCAGCATCTCCACATATCGGTCGTTAACGTCAAGGACGGTACCCCCTAAATCGTGAATCATGATGCCATCGTAGACATTGTTAAAGATGGTGCGTAAGTCCTGCTCAGAACGCGCTAATTCTTGGGTACGTCGCTCTACACGCTGTTCCAGCTTTTGATTAAGTTGTTCTAAGGCTGTTTGCGCTCTTAGTCGCTCAAGCTCAGCAGCGGCCCGATCCGCAAACACTCGTAGAATTTCCTGGGAGTGTTCCGGGTTGACTATGGACTGGCGTGAAAAAATGCAGAGTGTTCCAAGTGCTTGACCTTGACGATTTTGTAGCGCCACACCCATGTAACTTTCTACCGCCATCGACACCAGTCTAGGATTTTGAGGAAAGCAAGCTATGACCTCTCTCTCACAGTGATACACCCCTGCCCTAAGGGTAAATCCACAGGTGGTACCTTCGACCTCAACAATCTCGTTCGGTAGATGCTGGCCATCCCCCCAAGCGGCCAAATAGCGCAATTGATTGCCTTCAACAATTTCGGTAACAAATGCATGGGACGCATTCAAAGCGGTGGCAATGTGTTGAACCAGAGCTGGGAAAAAGTCAGGACCGGTTAATGCCGCCGTGCCTTCAATCAGATTTTGGAGGGCATTTTCTGCACGCTGGCGTTCTAGTTCAGCTGAAACTCGGCCACTAAAGACTTCTAAAATCTGTTTGGCTCGTTTGGGATCCCGCAAAGGTTGTCGGTCAAAGATGCACAAGCTTCCTAGTACTTGACCTTGGCGATCGCGCAGGGCTACCCCTAGATAGCTCTCAACGGCTTTCTCTCGCATAGGGTTATTGGGAAAATGCTCAGAAACACCACTGGGACAATGGTAGGAATAGTTAACAACAAGATCACGACAGGGGGTTTCTGGAAGATCGTAGGCAAAATTCGGTTGCGGTTCACCGTCAACAATAAAGGCCAGACTTTGCAGCTCTTGATCCACAAATTGAGTGATTAAGGCGATGGGAACGTCGAGGGCTACACTGATGTGATGAACCAGGGCTGGGAAGAAATCCTGACCAATGGTTGCGGCTGTTCCCGTAACCAGATTTTGTAGGGCCAGTTCAGCTTGTTTAAGGTCAGTGATGTCAAGGACCGTACCAAGTAAACGAATTGCCTGTCCCTGTTCGTCTTGTTCTACCTCGGCACGATACTCGTGATGGCTCAGCGACCCATCGGATCGAGTTCGACTGTATTCAATTGTATACGGGGTGCCTTCAGCGAGTGCCCGTTCGACATAACTCTGTAATTGCAGGCAAGCCTCAGCCGGCAGCATTTGTAGATAGTCTGGATAGGACGGCGCTGATGCGGTTGGCTCTAACCCATAGATGCGGAACATTTCTGGTGACCAGGTGATAGTCTGGCTAGCGATGTCAAACTCCCAGTTACCGACGTGAGCGACCTGTTGTGCTTTGAGTAGAGTGGCTTCGCTTTGGCGCAGTTGAGCGTCTGCTTGGTGACGTTCGATGGCAATACCTGCAATATGGGCCATCTGCGTAATCATTTTTAATTCATGGGTTTGCGGTGATCTCACCTGTTTGTAATACATTGCCAATGTCCCTAAAACCTGGCCACCACGGGCCTGAATTGGGCTTGACCAGCTAGCTTTGAGACCATGGGTTAATGCCAAGTCTCTGTAAGCAGACCATAGGGGGTCAGTGGCGATATCGGCCACAATAACTGTTTGATTAAGAAAGGCTGCTGTCCCACAAGACCCCACACCTTCACCAACTAACACGCCATCAATTGCCTGGGTATAAGCAGTGGGTAAGCTCGGGGCCGTTGTGTGACGAAGTCGATTTTCTTTATCGAGCAATAAGACAGAACAGAGCACTGTCTCCAAACTATGTTCTATGTGATAAATCAAAGCATTCAGCACGTCCAATAGGGGCTGACCTTGGGCAATTTTTGCTAGAAGCGCATTCTGCGCTGCCAATTGAATTTCAGTGAACTTGCGATCGCTAATGTCTGTATGGGTGCCCAGCAGTCTTGTCGGTTCTCCAGTTTCATCCCATTCCATGAACTGTCCCATGGTGAGAATCCATTTCCAGTTTCCTTGCCGAGTCTGCATCCGAAATTCAGCTCTGTACTGGGGAGTTTGACCGATTTTATAGGTCAAGTAAGCTTGATTCACCCGTTCTCGATCATCTGGGTGCAAACGTGACTGCCAATTTGCCTCGGTTTCGCAGAAAGTCGCTGGATCATATCCCAACATCAAGGCATAGTCTGGACTGACAATGGCTTCATCCGTCTGTAGATTCAGATCATAAAAGCCTTGGTTGGCCGCACGCATAGCAAGCCGCAACCGTTTTTCACTTGCCTGCAGTGCTCGGGTGCGTTCTTCTACTTGCCGTTCGAGTTCGCAGTTGTAGTCGGTTAGCCAGATTTGGTGGGTATTGGGATGGATGAGGATGTTGGCCGGGTTGATGTCCTTGTGTAGTATCCGATACTGGTTCAGAAGGTGACCGTGGTTCTGTATATAGTCCCGTAGGGAGATAGCGCCCACATCTGCCATTATCAGGGCATAGTTGTGGTGCCAGGGGACGAAAGCGAGAGGTTTGACAATATGATTCTCTCTGACGGCCTGATAAACGACGGTGCCACTGCCTGCATAGAGTTTTGTGGTCAGAATATAGCCTGGAATAGACGGTAAAGCCTGATCTGACATAGCCGAGCCTCGGTAGGCGACACTAAGAAAATCTAAATGCTGAGTAACTTAAACACTTGACTTGACATCTAATCCCCACCCAGGAAGGGCTGAAAATTGTGTAACAGATTTTGACCTGAAATCATTGTAGTGCAAGGCACAAAAGCTTATAAGGTTCTTTATACTGATAAATTTAAGATTGTGAGCGGATTAAATCTAGGAATTGTTTAATCTTGCAAGAAAACGCTCATTTAGCACCTTGACTGATAATTTCCCATTTCAGGGATTTATGTAGCATCAACCATTGTATTCTCACAATCTTGATTGCTTTTAAGGCGAGTATTTTTATACAAAAAGTTATATAACCCCAGGCAAAAGCTAATTAGATACAACGCTGATCAAACGATTTTATAGTGATCCCTTATCCGGATCCAGCACTAAAGGCAACCCATTCTGGCGACGCTGTTGTTTAAGTTCAACAATCTGCCTAATTGCTAAATTTAGCTATACCCTGGAGAGAATTCAAACCCATAATGACTCTGACATTGTTTTATACCTTCATCTGTCAGGAATGACACGGGAGGCAGCGTAATCTCTCCAAAAACAGGACTTAAAATCGCCCAACATTGATGGGCAATTTCTAGGAGTTTTTGATCATTATAGAGGGAGCCCACCAACTGACAGCCCAGTGGCAAACCATCCACCGTTTTTCCTAGAGGGATATTTAGAGCTGGCAACCCACATAGGGTCCACAGCCCACAAAATATGGGTGAACCTGTATTGGCCAGTCCCAAAGGTGCAGGTCCCAGAGTGACCGGACTTAACATGGCATCGTATTTGGCAAAGATAGGGCGTAATTGTTCACGATAGCGATAGCGCCATCGGCAAGCTTGCTGGGAAGTATCAGCAGAAATAGATTTTCCCCATTGCAACCAATCTCGTAACAAGGGAGAACACCGATCGGGAGCCTTGGATAAAAGAGCACCATGATTTTGGTACAAGCCATGGGCACATAGGGTTTGAACAATATTCCAATAGGGATCAACATTAGCAGGTAACGCCACCAAATCCACTCGAATATCAGCCTGTCTCAACACTGTAATAGCTTGCATTAATCGAGATTGAGCAATACGCTCTGTCTGTTGCCAGTGAGATGTTTTGATCAGGCCCAGGCGGATTGATTGAAAATCTTTTGTTGACCGAACTGATAGTGATGTTGCTTTAAAAGAAAAAGTCTGTTTAGTCGTCTGGCAATCTGGATCTCGATTATCTGTACCTATTAATACAGTTAACAATCGGTGAATATCATTTAAGCAACGGGCAAAGACTCCTACATGATCGAGGACTGGAGCAACGGGCATCATGCCATAGCGAGAAATTAGCCCAAAACTCGGTTTGAATCCAAATATGCCACAGTAGGCAGCCGGACGTAAAATTGAGCCCATGGTTTGTGAGCCCATGGCAATTGGCACCATTCCATCTGCCACCGCTGCTGCCGAACCGCTGGAGCTACCACCAGGAGTATGGGCCAAATTGTGGGGATTGGCTGTCGGTCCTGCGGCGGCTGTGGCCAGCTCTGTGGTAACGGTTTTGCCCAATATAATTGCCCCCGCTGCCTTGAGTTTTGAGACAATTGCTGCATCATAACCCATATACCGATTACGATAAATTTCTGTTCCCCAGCCAGTGGGCATCTCTAATGTGGCAAAGATATCTTTTACCGCGATGGGGACGCCTAACAGTGGAAAAGTTTCCAGGGTTTGGCTTCCCTCCTGTTGCAATTTCTGTTCCCACACAGTTGCCTGCTGTTGTGCATGGTCCATATCAAGATATGTCCATGCACGTACCTGAAATTCTCGTAACTCAATTCGCTGAAAACAAGCCTGTAATAATTCTGTAATGCTTAACTCCCCTGTTGCTAGTTTTTTAGCTATCGCTTGAACACTCAAACTATCTAAGGGTGATCGTGGGAGTATCATTTTTTGTCGTGCTGATTTGGGGGGTAAATTGATCGGTAGACCTCGCTAATCGTCTGAATTTGAAAGATAAAATCATCCCGAAGATCAGCAACACCCATTTTTAGTAATGTTTACAAAAAATCACTGAAATTCTCAGAGAAGCGTATTGTTTTATACGGTTCTTTCAAAAACAGTTCACTTATGATTTCTTTCATAGCTCGGTCTAAGCTTGGCGTGGTTTAGGCTTTACATTAAGGTGTTTTGGGCACTAGCGCAACATTCCCTGAAGCCCTTTCTAGAGCAGTATTAGCTTAGTTTTTTACAGTTAGCTGTAGCAGTTGGGGCCTTATTAGACTTCTCTTTCGAAGTTCGTTGTCTCAGCGAATTCTGCCATGCCATCCACTCTCATCCGGGGTAAATATATTATTTGCAAAGCTATCAGCCGCACAAAGGCTGAGATTATTGAAGATGGTGCTGTTTTTGTAGATGACGGTACCATTATAGACGTGGGGACGTATCAGGAACTGTCCGCAAAATATGAACCTGATAAGATGCTGGGATCAGCTCACCATGTGGTGATGCCAGGTTTTGTTAATAGTCACCACCATGTGGGGTTAACTCCCTTTCAACTAGGGTCGCTGGACTATCCCCTAGAGCTTTGGTTTGCCAGTCGTCTGTCTGCCAGGCAAGTGGATTTTTATCTGGATACTCTCTACTCTGCTTTTGAAATGGTGGAGTCAGGGATTACAACGGTGCAACATATCCATGGCTGGTTGCCAGGACCTGCCACCCTGTGGCCAGAGATTACAGACAAGATACTCAAAGCCTATGAAGACATTGGTATGCGAGCATCCTACTGTTTTGGTGTGCGTACGCAGAACCATTTTGTTTATGAATCTAACGATGAATTTGTCGCTAAATTACCTCCCAGTATTGCGGCGGATATGGAGGCCCTGCTCAAGCCCCACGAAGTACCTTTGGAAGACTTTCTCTGGTTCTTTGAAACACTTTGGAAAAAGTGGGAAGGGGCTGCCGATGATCGCATTCGCCTACAGTTAGCGCCTGCCAATCTGCACTGGTGTGACGATGATGCCATTACTACCCAGACAGAGTATGCACATAAGTATGGTGTTGGCATGCACATGCACCTCCTGGAAACTCCCTATCAGATGGAGTATGCCCATCGTCGTACAGGTACATCCGCAGTGAAGCATCTTCACAAATTAGGTGTTTTAGGTCCCCATTTAACCCTGGGGCATGGTGTGTGGCTGACGGAAGAAGACATTGATCTCATTGCCGAAACAGGGACGATGATCTGCCACAATGCGAGTTCTAACCTCCGCCTACAAAGTGGTGTTGCTCCTCTTAATCATTATGCTCAGAAGGGAGTTAGAGTGGGCATGGGTTTGGATGAGGCAGGCATCAATGATGACCGCGATATGCTCCAGGAAATGCGGCTGGTTCTCAAGTTGCATCGAGTCCCCGGTATGGATTCTCTGGTGCCCGCAGCATCCCAGGTATTTCAAATGGCGACAGAAAATGGCGCTCATACTACGCGCTTTGCCAATGAAGTAGGTGTATTAGAGCCCGGTAAAGCTGCAGACTTGGTGGTGATGGATTGGGAGCATCTGGCCTATCCCTATCTCGATGACACCATTCCTGTTCTGGAAGCTGTTATTCACCGGAGTCGCCCCCATGGTATTGATGCTGTCATGGTGGCAGGTGAGGTAATTCTAGAGAATGGCACGTTTACCCATGTGGACAAGGATGCGTTGCTGGATGAGTTGGCCGAAATGCTCAAGGCTCCCCTCACACCGGATGAATTACGCCGTCGAGAGCTTGCTAAAGACGTCTTTCCCTATGTGAAAAAGGTCTATGACGGCTGGTTTAGACCAGAGGCTTATAAGTCGTTTTACTGCACCAGTTGTCAGAGCTATCACCCATCGTTAGGGTGAAGCTTTATTCTAAAGTTCTTGTTCTTGCTTCAGTCCATTGGCTTCGTTATCTGATGAATACATTAAACTAAGGAGACTTTTATCATGTTTCATTCCCGTACTAACCGTCGTCGTTTTCTGGGTATGAGTCTGGGGGCAGCGATGACGCCTGCTTTGTTATCTTTCCTCAGTAGTTGCGCACCGGGTAAAAAGCCTGTAGGCTCAGGCGGTTGGGATGGTCGTGAGATTAAGTTTGCCCATGGGGCGGGGTTATGTAATATGCCTCTGTTTTACTCTGCTGAGAAACAACTCTTTGCCAAGTATGGGTTTAAGGGAACAGCGGCTCTGACGCCGATGCCTGCTGATGTGGCGGTGCAGTTGGCCACGGGCCAGGTAGAAATGGCGGTGATTCCGTTTACTAATGCGATCGCAGCCTATACCCAGGGTGCATCTTTCCAAGTTGTTGCTGGCAGTGGTGTCGAAGGCTTAGTCATTGTCGCTAAGCCCGAAATCAAATCCTTTGCTGATCTGAAGGGTAAAAAAGTTGCCACCTTCCAGGCCGACACTCTGGATGTCATCGTCTATGACTATTTAAAGAAAGAAGGTATGACCTACGACGATGTGGAAATGGTGTACCTGGGTGACTCAACTGAACTGTTAAACGCTTATCTGGCGGGTCAGGTGGATGCTGTCAGCCACATTGAACCCTATGCCACCAAAGCTAAAACCCAGACCAACGGCAATATTCTGGGTAATGGTGTTGATATTTATGGCAGTGGCTATCCTGACTGTGTTCTCGCCGTTCGTAACGAAATCATTGAAAACGAACCCGAGATGGTGAAAGACGTTATTCGAGTCTTCTTTGAAGCTCAGTATGAGATTGAAAATAACTTTGAAGGGGCAGCTCAAGCCACCATCGATAAGTATTATAAGACCGATATGGAGAGCCTGTTGGCCTCTGCCCAGGCTCAGCCTCCCGGTGTGGATGTACGGGATAAGCGTAACTTTATGTATGAGCGTGCGGAAAGTATGAAGGAGTTGAATTACATTAATATGGATCTGGATGATAACTTTGTTAATTTCTCTTTGTTGGAAGATGTGATTGCTGAAAGCCCTGAACTTTGGGAGCGGGTGAAGGTGAAGGTGACTGTTTAAAGTTCACAGTGATGGTTCAGGATATTGACTGGATGCAAAACCGGCTGCTTGGGGTCCCTCCGAGTTCCCCAAACCCCCTGGGCAGGGCCGGAACGCCGCCCTACAACCCAACGTACTAGGTTATTCCTAATGGCATTAAGTTTGGAGTTACGGTGGGGTCGATTATATATGTTCCGGACTGGTTTCTGCAGAAGTTTTGGAGCATAAAATTCAAGTCATGAGGTTGTTGTTTAATGATGCCTTAATTGTTAACGGTATATGCCCAAACTTGACTCCTCAATTCTTAAAAACATGCAATTAAAATCTTCTGTCAGTCTAGCCGAACCTCGCGTTTCTAAAACGCGCAGTCGCTGGTGGCAGACTGTAGCCACGTCAGCTATGTGGTGGTGTCTCTCGCTGGGTCTGTTTATTGGAATTTGGGAATTAGTAACCTTGCTTGGGTGGGTGAACACTTTGATTTTGCCCCCACCCCACGAGTTTATTGCTGAAATTGGTAATCAGGAACAGTTTCTTGCGCCCAGAATTGGTGTGGAGCGCACGGGTGGCAATTTTGTTTTACTTACCGCCATTGTGGCCACCCTCAAGCGGGTAGTGGCCGGTCTGGTGCTGGGCTTTATTGCCGCCATTGGGGTGGGTGGCCTGGCCTGTTACTTTAAGATTTTTGGTAAACTCACCCTACCAGTGATTACGCTGCTGGCTCCCATTGCTCCTATTGCCTGGATTCCCTTTGCCATTATGGCCTTTGGTATTGGGGATAATGCGGCCATTTTTGTGGTGTTTATTGGCATTTTCTTTTTGCTTACCCTGGCGACGGTTAATGCTATTAACAATGTCAATCAGCTGTATATCAATACGGCACGGGTTCTGGGTGCCAGCCGTCGTCAGGTGATGTTTAAGGTGATTTTACCGGCGGTGATTCCAGATCTGTTTTTTATCCTGCGGATTAACTTTTTTGCGGCCTGGATGGCGGTGTTGGCAGCTGAGATGGTGGGGGTGAATACCGGGCTAGGAGCCATTGTGATGGTAGGTCGGCAAATGTTTAATGCCAAGCTGATGTTTTTAGGCATGGCTGTGATTGGGGTGGTGGGCTACCTGTTGGATGTTGGATTTCGGCAGGTGCAGCAACGGGTGCTGTGGTGGAAAGGATCGGCGCAAATATAGTAGGGTGGGCATTGGCCCACCCATCCAGCGAGGTTTATTCAACGGAGTTGAGAAACGGTGTACAGGAGGGTTTATGGATGGGTGAGATTGTTTGCGATCGCGTCAGTAAAATCTGGAATCCTGACAGCTCTGAAGCCAATTTAGCCATTGACGACATCAGTTTCTCCGTAGAACCGGGGGAATTTTTAGTGATTATTGGTCCCAGTGGTTGCGGCAAAAGTACCCTGCTAAGCATGATTGCTGGTTTGGAAACACCCACATCGGGGACACTGCGATTTCGTGGTGAGGTCATCACAGAACCGTCTCCCCATCGTTCTATGATCTTCCAGCAGGCGTCTCTATTTCCCTGGCTGTCGGTGATTGATAACGTTGCTTTTGGGTTAAATCTACAGGGCTTAGGAAAACGGGAACGCCACCAGCGAGCCAAGGAGTATTTACAACAGGTGGGGCTGTTAAAAGCGGCAAACCGCTATCCCCATCAGCTCTCGGGGGGGATGCAACAGCGGGCCTGCATTGCCCGAGCTCTCTGTCTTGGCACCGATGTGTTGCTAATGGATGAGCCCTTTGCTGCCCTGGATGTCCAAACCCGTCATCAAATGCAAAAGTTCTTGCTAGATATTTGGCAAGGCACTGGTAAGACCGTTATTTTTGTTACCCACCACATTGATGAAGCCGTTTACTTGGCGGATCGGGTGTTGATTTTAACCGCCAACCCAGGCCGCACTTTGGCCATGGTGCCAGTAGAGATGTCCCGTCCCCGCGACATGATGAGCAAAGGGTTTGAGTATCATCGCAATCTGTTTGTGGATCATCTGCGTTCTGAGGTGGTCAAAGCCTTTGAAGAGCAAGAACTGGCAGAGATGTTGGATACTCGCATTAAATAAATAGCTATGGTTACTCGATTTCCCCTATTGAAAAACCTGGCCCAGTGGGTCACTGGAACCCAGGCGAAGACCGCCGAAGCAGACGAAAATAAAGCCGCCATCGACATCTGGTCCTATGCCGAGCCTGCTGGGGAAGAACCCGATCCCCTCAAACGTAATGTCTTGCAATGGCGACGCTTGATTACGTCCGTGAGAGAACCGTTAGATATTTTTCCAGGACAGCCCGTTGACATCGTTGGCTTTGTTCATCGTCAGTTTCCAGGGGCTCCTAACCAATTTGTCCTGGCTCGCCGTATCATTCGCTGTTGCCTGGCGGATACGGTGCCCCTGGGGTTAGCGATCCACATCGATACCGCTGATGACTTTGAAAATGATACCTGGCTACAGGTACAGGGAGTCTTTGGCACAGTGGATGTGCGTAATCGCCCCACGCTAGTGGTGATTCCTAAGCAAATTCAATCGATTCCTGAACCTAAGAAAGCCTACATTAACGGTGTTTTTTGATAAATTATTTGATCCTAATTCCTGACTCAATTGTTGTTACCTGGCGGCTATCTTCCAGTCTTTGCAAGATTTCTGTAATGCCTGCAATCCCAGTCCAAAAGGTATACATGCCCGCTTTAACTGGGTTTTCCTTTAAGCGATGGGCCAAAATACCCGCAGCTATACCTTCTAAAATATGAAACAACAATGCGGCTGCACCAATCCAAAAAACTCTCTCTAATAATGTATGTTCTGCAATCATGCCGCTCAGCTTGGTTGCCACGAGTCCCAATGCTCCAGCGATTAATGTGCAGGAGACCCCTTTGATCACCTTGAGCACCAGAGGATGGGTGGGCAGTAACGGTAGCATAGAGATATTTCCTTAGCGGTCATGGTATCTACACCTCTACGGTAGCGCTATATTTTATTCTGGTACATAAGCAATCGGTGGATGCACACTTTCAAATATGATTACAGACCAGGGACCTGTTAATGCTGACCAGATTGTTTGGGGTAAACGTGATGATCGTCTAAGGCAGGCGCAAAAGGCGGCATGGTTTGGTGCATTTCGGTCCCAGCGAGCAGAATTTTCCTACGAAATCACCGAAATTGAAGGTTTGTTACCGGAGGCATTGTTAAACTCCACCTGGTTTCACAATGGTCCCAGTGGGTTTGAGCGGGGTAACCAACGAGTCAATCATTTTTTAGATGGCGATGGTTATCTCTGTCGGATCGCCTTTCGTGATGATGGGCGGGTGTTTTTTGATTCCAGGTTTGTGCAAACGGCGGAGTTTGTACAGGAAGAACAGGCTGATCGATTTTTGTTTCGCTCCACCTTTGGGACTCGCAAACCTCAAGACAATCTGTTGGAGCTTTATCTGAAAAAACCGGCCAATGTAAACGCAGTGGCTTGGGGCGACAGACTGCTAGCGATGTACGAGGCTGGACTACCGTATCAGGTGAATCCCCATACGCTGGACACCATCGGCTCCCAAAATGCCCAGGGGCAGTTGGTTTCTCAGTCATTACCAAAATCCCGTTGGCAAACTTTACAACGCTTTGCTCAGGGACAGTGGGCAACGACGGCCCATCCCCATGGTGATCCGGTGCGCGATCGCATTATCCTATGGCACTGGGCCGCCCAGCTCAAGGGCCTCACCATTGACATTGTGGAATATGACCGACAATGGCAAGAATGCACCCGCTCCCAGTTTCAGATACCTGGGGCCATGGTGAATCCCCATGATTTTGCCCTCACACCCACATACTATGTCTTTGTTGAAAACCGCCTTACCTTTAACCCGTTACCCTTTATCCTGGGTCGTCAGTCCCCGGCGGATTGTTTGCAACTACAAACCGAGCAGCCAACGCGGATACATTTAGTGCCCCGTCCCGATGGTCCGATGGCAGGGCAGCCAGTACAAATTGTTGAGACCAGCCCCTGGTTTTCAATTCACCAGGCCTGTGCCTATGATCAGCCAGATGGGTCTGTGGTGGTTTATAGTGCCGGTTGGCCAGAGGCCGGGCTGGAACAGGGATTTTTGAGTAGCTGGCAGGGGTATGCGCCGGACTTTGATGTCATTGCTCCCACCTATCTTTGGCAAACAACCATTCAGCCCCAGCAAGGCACCGTCAATCACCAGGTTGTTCTTGAGAACTATTGCATTGAGTACCCCTGTTGCCACCCTCAGTATGAAACCCAGGCTGTGCGCTATCTTTACATGACCTATAGCAACCGTGTGGGGGAGTCGTCTCCCCCCATCGGTTATCTCAAGGTGGATCTGCATACCCAAAAGTCTCAAATCTGGATGGAAGATGGTCTCAGTTTTACCGATGAACCGGTGTTTGTCCCTGCCGGTGGGGACGAGGATGAGGGCTGGTTGGTTGGCATGGTTTACGACCATGCCAAGGAGCGTTCATCGTTGGTGATCCTCAATGCAAAAGATTTAGCCGCCGGTCCAGTATGTCGGTTGTGGTTAAATCATCGACTGGTGCCAGGTCTGCATGGGTCATGGGTACCCAACTATTACGGGCCACGGTAGGGGCACGGTCTTGTACCTGCCCCCTGTTCTGTATGAAATATTCTGTTGTTGGATAGCGTAGGGTATCCTAGGGCGAGCACATGGCACCGTATGCGATCAGGTTAAAACTCACCGTTGCGATCGCCTTTGAGATGTTAGAAATCATCGCCATAAATGTCTGAATACATGACAGCGTCACCCACATCAGAATTAGTTGAGTCGTCTCCCCCAGCTCTCTTCCACCAAGGCTTTTCTAAATCTGGAAACAACCAAGTGGCCTGGTTCAACAACTCGTCAACAATCCTGGCGGGCAACAAACGGCCATCGACCGTAATTACAGTCTCGTCTGGAGCAATGGGTTCCAAGGTCGCGAACTGACTCGCTAACATTTCAGGCTTCATATAGTGATTTGACCGCCTGAGCAGTCGCCGCTCTAGCTCTGCCTTGGGCACATCAAGCCACACTAGCTGAACGCGATCTAAAGCGGAAAGTTGTTCTCTGTAGGCGACCTTTAACGCAGAACAGGTGATAACGGTCTCGCGGTTTTTGGCAATTGCCCGGTGCATATCCCCTTGAATTTCTAACAGCCACTGCTGACGATCTCCATCGTCGAGAGGCTGCTGCGAAGACATTTTATGAATATTGGATAACGGGTGCCGCCGATCCCCTTCTAAAAAGTCGCTCTCTAGACGCTCAGCCAGCATCCGCCCCACTAGCGTTTTACCCGAACCAGCAACACCCATAATTATCCAGACTAGCGGGCAGTCGCGCATGGGCTCTCTTCCCCGATGTTAATGACAACTTTTCCTTGCACCTGACGCTGTTCAACGTGACGCATGGCGGCAGGTACCTCATCCAGGCCAAAGGTACGATCAATAAAAGGAGTAATCTTGCCAGCAACCATCAGCTCTCCCACAGTGACCAGATCATCATGATTGGGTTTCATCTCCAGACATTTCACATTGCACCCCCTGCGCTTTGCTAACCAAGGCCCCAGCAGCATTGCCTGAAAGAATGATCCGGTGGCACCCCCGATCATGACATAGGTTCCGCCCGGTTTTAAGGCAGGTAAAAAGTCAGATACCGAGCGGTAGGCGGCAGCATCAAGAATGAGATCGTACTGAGACTCTGCTTGGGTGCAGTCGGTTTTGGTATAGTCGATGACGTGATCTGCACCTTGCGATCGCACCATCTCCACCTTGCTTGTACTACACACTCCCGTTACTTCAGTGCCAAATGCCTTAGCAATCTGCACCGCAAACGACCCCACCCCCCCAGATGCACCATTGATTAAAACCTTCTGCCCTGGTTGAATCTGCCCACAATCGCGCAGGGCTTGAAGCGCAGCCATGGCTGCAGCTGGCATGGCGGCAGCGACGGCAAAAGGTACGGTGGAGGGTTTTAGCACCAAGGCATCCTGTGGCACACAGACATACTCAGCAAACGCACCAAACCCATATTCGGACACATCTCCAAACACCTGATCCCCTGGTTTAAACTGCGTCACTTCGTTACCAACGGCTTCTACAGATCCTGCCACATCTGCCCCAAGGGTTTTAATGTTGGGCTTCAAAATTCCGCCAAACATTAACCGGATTAAAAATGGCGTGCCACGCATCAAATGCCAGTCCCCTGCATTGACAGATGATGCATAAACACGGACCAACACCTGATTATCCTGTGGAACTGGCTTGTCCACATTCTCTAGTCGCAGGACATCGGTCGAACCATATTCGTCTTGGAGAATGGCCTTCATTTTGTCACTTTCCAACGTGTTTCCTTGAACGGAGGCAGAGGTCTTTAGCGTTTGCATAATGGGTCTCTCCCATGCGAAGAGTCGTTTTGCAGATGAGCGCAGCGCAGGCTCCATAGCCAATATCAGCGCTGAGTGTCTCAAATCCTAAACTTACACTGTAAGTTTAACTTACGCTGTAAGTATGTCAAGATGTGCATCGAGCCAAATGTTTAAAAACAGCTGAATGGTGAAGGGTTAGGGCTGATCTAAAGAAAAGCTAAATGGGCAAAAAGACGAATGCCACAGATACATCCCCATCGTTTCCGTTAAACCGCGAACGGATATTAGCAGCGGCCATGCAATTGGCCGATGACCATGGCATCGATGCGCTTTCGATGCGAAAGCTTGCCCAGCAGCTGGGGGTGAAGGCTATGTCGCTCTATAACCATGTGGCCAATAAGGATGACTTGATAGACGGCATGGTGGATATTGTTGCCAGTGAGATAGAGGTGCCTGATGTGGCAGTGGACTGGAAAACAGCGATGCGCAGTCGGGCGATATCAGCCCATAGGGTCTTGTTACGTCACCCTTGGGCAACCATGGCTATAGTGTCACGGGCCAATGTGGGGCCAGCAATGTTGCGCTATGTGGATGCTACCCTGGGCTGCCTGGTGGAAGCGGGCTTTTCATTTGAAATGGCGGATCATGTGTGGAATGCCATCGATAGCCATATTTATGGTTTTACCCTACAGAAGTTGAATTTTCCCTTTGAAGAAGCAGAGTATGTAGAGGCAGCGCAGCAGCATGTTGCCATGCTCCCAGTGGACACCTATCCTTACTTGAACAAGCTCACGCATTATGTCATGGATGGTCGGTATAACGGCATTCATGACTTTGAGTTTGGTCTAGAGTTGCTGCTTAATAGCCTCGATAGTTTTCGTAAAACCTCTGATAGTTTAGTTTAGGAACACGTTACTGCTGAATTTAGAGAAAGCTTAACAACACACTGAATGCAGATTTGCTGTTAGTAGTACTAAATTAGTACTACTAAAAAAGTGGCGCTTCTGGTCCAGGTAGAAGCGCCACTATGATTGGGTAAGAGTCAGCCCCAGAAAGAAAGCAAAATGAGAGTAGAGGGGATAGAAATATTTACTCTGGTAACAACACTAGCCCATCACAACAGATGATCAAAATGATAATCAGATCCCTTCCCCGTAGGCAAAGCCATGAAAGACTCCAGCTAAGGCTGCTAACACAACAACTCTTGTGAATATGCATGCGTTAGGGGCGCACAGCTAGCTGTATACCCCTACCATTTATGTTTGTCTTACCACTTCTTGTAGGGCAAGAATTTGCCACACATGATCACCTTCACCCGATCGCCCTTGGGATCTTCTTCCTTCTCCACATCAATGGAGAAATCAATCGCACTCATGATGCCATCACCAAACTTCTCATGGACCACTGCCTTAACCGGCATGCCATAAACCTGCATAATTTCATAGAAGCGATAAATCAGCGGATCAGTGGGTACCAGAGGATCTAACCCACCTTTTACAGGACACTCAGTGAGATACTCAACATATTCTGCTCCCATGCCCAAAGCCTCAACAATTTTGGTGGCTTCTTCTTCTGAAGCACTAGCCTGACGATAAAGTACTGATGCAATCCAGACTTCGTCATAGCCTAGCTTGGCTTCTAAATCAGCAAATGATACCCCTTTGGCTTTCTTTGCTGCGAGAAACTTGGCAGAGATTTCAGAAATAGCCATCGCAAAAATCACCTCTTGATTGCAAAACTTAAACAGGAATAACGCTTAACGCAGCTCTAATTATTTAACCCGGATACGAGACTCTTCAACAGCACGGGTTTCACGGAACAGATGGTGTTCCATTTCGGCCTTAAGATCGTGGTAGGCCGGATGCTGATCGATGGTTTCTCGATCGCGAGGTCGGGGGAATGGGACTTCGAGGATCTCGTCAATGCGAGCAGCTGGCCCCCGAGTCATCATCACAATGCGATCCGACAGCAGTAAGGCTTCCTCAATACTGTGGGTGATCATGATGACTGTCTTCCGGTGTTGTTCCCAAATGCGCTCAACTTCACTCTGTAGGAAGCCACGAGTTAAGGCATCCAAGGCTCCAAAGGGCTCATCCATCAGTAAAATCTGAGGATTAATAGCCAAAGCACGAGCAATGCCGACCCTTTGCCGCATCCCTCCTGAAAGTTCATGGGGATGCTTTTTCTCCGCCCCTTCCAGCCCCACTAACTGGATCTGCTCTTTAATGGTGCGAGTCCTTTGCTTGGGTGACAGCTTGGGAAAAACGGTTTCAACCGCAAACCGAATATTCTCTTCAACGGTCATCCAGGGCATCAGGGCATAGTTCTGAAAAACCATGCCTCGATCAGGACCAGGCCCTTGAATGGGGTGACCATTCAGCAATATTTCACCCCCAGTAACGGGGGATAGCCCGGCCACCATATTGAGCAATGTCGACTTACCACAGCCCGAAGGACCAATGATAGAGACAAATGTATTAGGTTCTATGTCTAAACTGATGTCTTCAATGGCGACAAAATCTCGGGTTGTCTTACCTGACAACCTACTGAAGATATCCCGTTTGCCTGCAAACACCTTGGTAACATTCCGAATGGAAAGCTGGGCCGAAGGAAATTCAGGTTCAGGAGATACGGCACCATTATTGGAATAATTGACGGAAGCAATGCTCATGCTTTACGCCCAAACGCAACAAATTTTTCTAGGGCACCAAACATACTGTCTAAGATGAGCCCAACCAGACCGATGATGAAAATCGCAACTAGAATATTCGGAATATAGAGATTATTCCATTCATTCCATATAAAGTAGCCTAACCCGGTCCCTAAAAGCATTTCAGCCGCCACAATCACCAACCAGGCGATGCCCATGCTGATCCGTAAACCGGAGACAATATTGGGTAGAGCAGCTGGAATAATCACCTTAAAGATGGTCCGCAACCTTGATGCTCCCAATGTTTTGGAGACATCTAGATACTCTGGACTTACATTGGCGACACCAAAGGCTGTATTAATCAGCGTTGGCCAGATACTGGAGATCAAAATGATAAAGACGCCCGTTTTTTCGGAATCTCGAAATATGTAGAGCCCTAAAGGTAACCAGGCTAGCGGCGAGACTGGTTTTAGGAGCTGTACATAAGGGTTAAAGGCTTTGTAGGCAATGGGTGAAATGCCAATGAGAATGCCCAGGGGAACTGCGATCGCAGAGGCTAAAATGTAACCAATTGCCACACGTCGCAAACTAATTAATAAATTCCACCCAATGCCTAAATCGTTGGGGCCATTATCAAAAAAGGGATGAGTAGTCCACCACCATAGTTCTTGCAACGTTTTAGAAGCAGTGGGCATCCCTTTAGCAAACAACTTCAGGTTGGCACCAACTTCCCAAAACACTAAGAAAAGAATGAGCGAAATAACAAATAGTCCCAACGCCTTGACATTCTCATTAAGCCATGGGGACCTACTGTCAACGCCATTAACTTTATTTAAAGCTGGCTTACTTAAGGCCATGTAATCTGCACCTCCTTCAAGATCTGACCGCTGAACTTAAACACCATTTTTATCAATTTGCTCTTTGACATAAGCTGCTGGATCAGCAGGGTCAAAGGTATCGAATTCAAGGGTCTCAGTGCGGTAAATATCTTCCGGTGGGTTAAGCCCCACCTCCTGAGCTAACTCTCTAGCTAAGTCAGTTAAGAAAATATCTTTCCCGATCTGATTATAGGTTTCGCTGGTAATAACCTGATTAGCTTTACCATCCCCTTGTAAATCCCAACGCACCAGTTGCGAAGAAATCCAGTTGGCAAAACTCTGCCAGGGATATGGATCAAAGTCAATTCGATCCGGCACACTCAGGGTGTTACCTTGACCATCCTCAAAGTTACCGGTCAGCACAGCCTCAACCACCTCAACTGGCTGATTAAGAAATGCTCTCTCGGAGATTGCCTTAGCAATTTCAGGACGATTCGCCGGATCACGAGCATAGCCAGCCGCTTCAATGATGGACTTATTCAGCGCTCTAAAGGTATTGGGATTGGCATCAATCCACTGATCGCTAGCGGCAAACGCACAGCAGGGATGACCTGGCCATAGGTCTTTAGTCAGCTTAAAGATAAACCCAGCCCCTTCAAAGACGGCACGCTGATTAAAGGGATCGGGCATTAAGTAAGCGTCAATATCTCCAGCAATCAACTGGGCAATGCTATCCGGTGGCGGCACGGGGCGAATCTTAACATCCACATCGGGGTCGATACCCCCAGTTGCTAGATAGTAGCGCAGCAACAGATTATGCATGGAATAGGGGAACGGGACGCCGATGGTAAAGCCCTTAAAGTCCGCTGGACCGTTGATCTGTCCCTTATAGCGTTCGGCAACTGTAATGGCCTGTCCATTGATATTTTCAATGCTAGCGAGTTTGACACCAAAGGATGCAGACCCTAGGCCCAGGGTCATGGCAATTGGCATCGGTGCAAGCATATGATAAGCGTCCAATTCTCCAGCAATGGCAGAGTCTCGTACGGCCCCCCAACTGGGCATCTTGACAACCTCGGCATTAAACCCATACTTGGCGTAGAAGCCCAAAGGCTCGGACATAATAATGGGTGTAGCACAGGTAATGGGAATAAAACCAATCTTGAGATCCGTTTTCTCCAGGTTGGAGACATCCACCGGAGCGGCGGCATCTTCTTCTTCTGCCGCTTGCTGGGAATTAGGGCCACAGTTGCTGAGGGTCACTAGTGCCGCACCAATGGCTAAGTTCTTAAGAAACTCTCGACGGGTAAATCGGCTGTTGCGAATGGCATCGGTAAAGAACAGTCCGGCTTGGGGGCCAAAGGCCGCTGCAAACGCATTTTCAATCCCGCCCGCTTGTCTTGCCAGGGCCAGCACCAATTTTTCACGCTTTGGATCACCTTTGCCCGCTGCTTTGAGCAACAGAGTCTTGCGGAGCTCGTAGGCGTTGACATTATCGGCAGCTCGCAGCTGCTGATCCTTATACAGCCCCATCTTCATCAGGTCATCTACCATCTCCACTGGGTCCTGGGGCATGGTTTGTAAGAATTCCCAATGGGAATGGGTCAGATGAGCTCCACCACAGATGACGCAGGCCGTCTGAAAATCGGTGAGATTGCCGCGATCGCAATTTAGATTGTTCCACCCTTGATCAGTTTGTGCGGAGGTTAAAACCATAGGATTACTCACCTTAACTAGCGTTGACTGAGACTATTGGTTATCCACGTAAGTTAAACGGCGTCCAAGGGAAAATGGATAATGTCCTTTGCCATAGAACTCCACACTTGGACACGAACTAAGTTTATATGCGGGATTTGATAGTAAAATTTATACCAATCACTTCTAGAGATTACATTGGATTATTTTTTGCAAAACTAGGACTTTTTAAGTCTGTTGGCTGTTTATAGCGTTGTTTTGTTGCGATTGTTACGAATTGGGACCACTCCGCCAAACCTGTGGCGTCATGCCATGGAGCTTGCGAAATTGTCGAGTGAAATAGCCAGCATCGGTGTAGCCGATAGAGCTGGCTATTTGTTTAATGGACTCAGCCGTATTGGACAATAATTGTCGAGCTTGAGCCATGCGCCGGGCAATAATCCAAGCTTTTACTGTTCGACCTGTATGGCTTTGGGATAGATTCGTTAAATAAGCAGGAGAGTAGCCCACAGCCTGAGCTACATCGGTTAAGTTAATGGGTTTTTGATAATGAGCTTCGATAAATTCGAAAACAGCGTTCAGTCGCGGACATTCAGGAAAGATTGTTTCAGCAGTAGCCTGATCCTGACCCTGGGCATCCATAAAAGATGTTGCTTGTAACCCGCGTTTAAGTTCATCTTGACGCTTTAGGCGGGATGCGATCGCATCCAAAAAAGTCTCTACCGTACAGGGTTTTGTCAAATAGTCATCTGCCCCCAAGGTCATACCCTGTCGGAGGTCTGCCATTGTTACCTTGGCCGTTAAAAAGATCAATGGAATTGCAGCTGTCACCGCGTTCCCTCTAAGGGAGGTCAATACCTCATAGCCATTCATGTCTGGCATCATAATGTCGCAAACCACCAGATCAGGACGATGTTTTGTCGCTAGTCTAACGCCAGTAGACCCATTTTCTGCGCCAATGCCTTTGAACTTTTCAAATTTCAAACAGCGGAGAAAAATTTCTCTTGTTTGGGCCTCATCTTCAATGACCAGAATCGTTTTCACCATGGCCCCTACCATCTTAGATGGAAATTAAGATAATACTCTTGCCGTTGCTGACCTCCAGGAAAAACAAATCTAACCCGTTCTAACCAATCATTTTAGACCGATGGCTCCAATAAATCAGCAAGGGCCTACCCTCTGCTGAGGGTATTTTGTATGCTTAACTAACAGGTTTAAGGGTTTTAGGAACCAGTCGTGGTGTAGTGCACTACAGTCTTGAACAGCTTTATGGAACCACGTGATGCCGCTAGCCTTTCAGAACATGACGAACTTGAAGCTCTACGTCGTCAACATCAGCTAATTCTCAACGCCGTGGGCGAGGGGGTCTATGGGTTAGACCTGCAGGGCAATGTTACCTTTGTGAATCCAGCTGCCGCTGCCATGATCGATTGGGAGATGGAGGATTTGATCGGTCAGTCGATGCATCGAGTTCTCCATCATTCCCATGCTGATGGCAGTCCCTATCCCAGGGAATGTTGTCCGATCTATGAAGTTTTCCAACAAGGGCATGTGCAAAGGGTTACCGATGAAGTCTTTTGGCGCAAGGATGGCACCTGTTTCCCGGTGGAATACATTAGTACGCCCATGCGCGACGATCATGGCGAACTGATTGGGGCGGTGGTGACCTTTCGCGATATCAGCCAACGCAAGTGGGCTGAGACGGTCTTGCAACAGACCAACGAAGATTTAGAACTCAAAGTAAAAAAGCGGACAGCCGAGCTCTATGCGGCCAATGAGCGATTGCGGGAGTTGAGTGACCTCAAGTCCAGATTTGTCTCCATGGTGTGCCATGAATTTCGCAATCCAATGAATAATATTGCGCTGTCAGTCTCCTCTTTAAATCGGTATGACGAACAATTATCGCAGTCGCAGAAAAATCAATATCTTGTGACTATTAAAGAGAATATTGAGCGCATGACTCAGATGATCGACGATATTTTAGTGCTTGGTAAATTGGAAGCCAAGCGCTTATGCCTCAACCCTGAGCCCCTAAATCTCGTCGACTTTTGTCGCAATCTGCTGACAGAACTGCCCTCACAAACGGGGCAGCTGGAATTCACTGGCAGACACAAACCTTTGATCGCGAAACTAGATCAAACGCTTTTGCGTTCAATTTTGACCAATATTCTGTCTAATGCTGTTCGCTACACCCTGGATGGCAGATCTGTTTATTTGTCTCTATTCCGCCATAAGGAACAGGCAGTTTTTGTAGTCAAAGACAACGGTCTAGGAATTCCGCCGGAAGATTATCCCCATCTATTTGAACCGTTTCACCGAGGCAAGAATGTCAGTAACATTCCAGGTACTGGATTAGGCCTAAGTATTGTCAAACAGTTTGTTGATTTCCAACAGGGAGATATTCAGGTCAAAAGCCAGCTGGGCACAGGGACAACGTTTAAGGTGATTTTGCCATTGTCGTTGCCAGTTGTTGAGACCCACTCCGATCTCGGAGTCTATCCTAGACGAGACTCCGAGATCGGTCATCCGGGTTAGTTAAACGCCAAACTTATCAACCTGCTCTTTCAAGTACTCATCGGCTTTGTCTGGGTCAAAATCGCCAAACTTCATCTTTTCGATCCGGGAGATTTCCTCGGGTGAATCCACACCCAGTTCTAGGGCGAGTTCCCGTGCTAGATCCGTCAAGAAGAACTCTTGACCACCATCGGCAATCTTATCCGCCGCCGTGTAATCCCAGCGTACGAGCTGTGTAGTAATCCAGCTGGCAAAACTCTTCCAAGGGTAGGGGTCAAAGTAAATCCGATCGGGAATGTCAAAGGTGTTGCCCTGACCATCTTCAAACTGACCGGTCATGACAGCTTCCAGCACTGGCAAGGGCTGATTCAGATATTCACGAGGGGCAATAGCCGCTGCAATTTCCTTACGGTTGGCTGGATTGTTGGCGTAGGTAGCCCCGTCAATAATGGCCTTGTTAAGGGCGCGGAATGTGTTGGGGTGTTCATCAATCCAATTCTGAGCAGCAACAAAGGCGCAGCAGGGATGCCCTTCCCACAGGTCTTTGGTTAAGAGATGAATGAAACCAATGTCATCCTGCACGACCCGCTGGGTAAAGTTGTCGGGCAGGATAAAGGCATCGATTTGACCGGTGGACATTTTTGCGATCGCATCCGGTGGGGGCAAAATCAACAGCTTCACATCGTTGTCTGGATCCAACCCGCCAGTGGCCAGGTAGTAACGTAACAGCAGGTTATGGTTGGAATAATCATAGGGAATGCCGATGGTCATGCCCTTAAAGTCGGCGGGACCGTTGACATTGCCCAGGTGTTTGTTGGCAACGGCAATACCCTGGCCGTTGTTGTTCTCAATGCTGGCTAGCTTAATTGAGAAAGGAGTGGACCCCAAGCCAAGGGACATGGCAATGGGCATGGGTGCAAGCATGTGGTAAGCGTCGAGTTCACCTGCGATCGCAGCATCCCTGACCACCGACCAGCTAGCATACTTCATCAGCTCCACATCGAGACCATGCTTCTCATAGAAGCCCAGCGGCTGCGACATAATAATCGGAGTCGCACAGGTAATCGGCAAAAACGCTAGCTTCAGACTCGTTTTCTCCAACGAGCCAGCAGGGGCACCAGCAACAGACCCTTGAGGATCATCAGTAACCTCCGCTGAATCGGCACAGTTGGCTAACGTGACCAAAGCTGCCCCTACGGCAATGTTCTGTAAAAACTTACGCCGAGTTACCTGACTGATGCGCTGAGCATCACTAAAAAACTCTCCAGCCTTAGGCCCAAAGGCTGCACCAAACGCCTGATCCAGACCGCCTGCCAGGTCAATTAAATCTCGAACCAGCCGCTCTCGCTTAGGGCTACCCTTGCCCACCTTACTCACAAACAGAGCCGTTCGTAGCTCCGCCTGACTAATAGCATCAGCAGTCTCAATGGCCTCCGGCTTATAAAACCGCATTTTAGCCAGATCATCGATCAGATCAGCCGGATTTTGGGGCATCTCCGACTCAGCCATCAAACGCCAGTGGTCCTGAGTAGAATGATAACTTCCACAAACAACGCAGCGGGTCGGCATGGTACTAGTCCCACCATATTGGCAAGAAAGACTATTCCACTGGCGGAACTGATCCGTGACCGATTTCATATTAATTTTTGGGTAGAACTAAAGCCTGATTATATCTATTAGAACGGTTAATCTATCTTATTTTCGTATCAACGGATACCGTTTTACAGACTTTGACTTTCGTTACAACCCTCAGTGTCCACTGCCTGCAAGGTCGGCTAAGTGATGCATTCAAAGGCTATATTGCCTAAACTTGAATGTCCCCTCCGGTCAAGCAGCCTGCAGGAGGGTAAGCAATTCCCACCCTCCCAATTTGAGACTATTAGGCAACCGATAAAGCGGGTTGCTGCTTCATATCAGCCAACATCTTCTTCAGATGCTTGAGAGCGGGAGTCACAATCGCCACAAAATAAGCTTCCCGCAACTTACGCTCTGCTGGGCTACCATGCACATAGGCCCTGGCTCCCGCATGCAGCATGGCCGCTTGAGCAGACCGTAACGAGAGTTCTGCACCGGTTACCCGGGCTTGAATAATCTCGCGATCCAGTTGTGGATCAGCCAACCCTGTACATTCATTCAGCTGGTCAGCCAGGCTATAGGTATGCAACCGAGCCATGTGCAAAGCATCAGCCAGGTCTTCAACTTGATCATCCAAATAGCAATTTACATGACCCAGACGCTTATTAGACCGCCGCATCAGCTCAATACAGCTATCGGCTAATCCTAACCCCATACCCATCTGGGTCAAAATAAATCCAGGGCGAATGCAGGCGACATACTCCTCACAGGGAGATGCCAAAACCCACTCATCTGGAACAAAGGCATCACGGAATACACAGCTATAGGTGCCTGTCCCTTCCAGGGCAATAAAGTGAGCATTAAGCCGCAGCGACATCCCCTCTAGCGCATCGGAAACAAGCGCCATCATGTAGTCTTCCGAATCAGCCAGTTTGGCGGCAATCCCAAAATAGTGGCCAGGCCCCAAATTAGACACCCAGGGCAGCAGGCCGTTGACGATGTAGCCACCGTCCACACGCGTTGCCGTCAGGGCAATTTTCTCAATATCGGCAAAATGCTTCATGGGGTTTGATAACCCAGTACCGGCTAGCACCTGACCAGTCGCGACTTTAGGCAGCATCTCTGCTTTCAGCGTCGTGTTCTGAGTGTTTTCTAAGTACCAGGTGCAGGCCACCTGACACCAGGTAATAAATCCGGTCGAAAGACAGTCTTTAGAAATTTCTTCAATGCTTTGAATCGCTGTTCTCAATCCTTTACCCGACCCCTGGTAGTCGGTGGACACTGCATGGGCAAAGGCATGGGTAGTCCCTAGCTGGTGCATAATCTGATCCGGATACTCTCCTTTGAGATCAATGTCTTGCACCTTAGGTGTCAGCACTTGATTAATTATAGTGCGTAGGTTAGCAATGGCCGGATCTGAATCTAAGGTTGCCGAAGATGCCTTATGATTCGATGATTTTGAAATGGTTTGCATGGCGATGCTCTATAAAAGGCCGATGTATTGAGTTGGGCTGATAAAGCGGTATGTGATGATCGCTGGGTTAGATTTTTGAAGCTTGAAAACCTAATGGAGACCTAACGATGCCAAAATATTGTATTGGTTGCCAGAATCGACATTACCCAAACGAATATACGCAAGAAATGCCCTAAGCCAGAGACGAAAAGGTTAAAGAGAAGTTTCCGGAGTTTCTCACGGTAGAAACTCCGACTTTAGATAAATTTAATCCAACCGTTCCAATTAAACCGTTGAAACCGATACCGGCATAGGGTTGCTTAATGTCGCAGACACCGGTGACCATGTATTCGCATGGGTCACCATTTCCTCTAGCACTGCCCGGTCCGCGTCACCGTCGATGTCTACCTTAACGCGCACGTCAGTAAACCCAGCCTGAGGCTTGGCCAATTCTCCAGTCCCCCAGGTGCTAACAATGTTGATATCGCCTTCTAGGGCAACTTCTAGCTTAGTTAAGGTAACGCCTTTTGCAGCGGCATTGGCCTGAATGCCCACCACCAAGCAGGAACCCAGGGCTCCCAACACAATCTCAGATGGGTTGGGTGCGGTATTATCTCCCAAAAGAACAGGAGGTTCATCAATGGCAAATGCGTCCAGATCACGGGCGTAGTTAAGGCTGCGAAACTTGCCTGTGCAGACAGTTTTAACTTTTAGGGTTTTATCGGCAGGGTTGGCCTTATTCTTAGCGGCTAAATCTGTTAGACCGTCTTGAGGAATGGGGGTAAGCGGTGCCTTTACCTCAGCGGTTACGGTAGTTGCTTCGGCCATGATTTTATCCAAGTAGAATGATCACTCTACTTAAGATACAAGAAACTCCTGGGAGGTGAAAGGTCAATGTTATTGATTGATAAAAATAGAGAGCACTGAGAGCCCCAAGAAAATCCTAGTTTTCCAAAAGTTCGTCCCATCTACCTGGCACGCTGAGGGGTATATATAGGGAGAATGAACTCCGAATTCACTCTTTGACTGATTACTCAGGATTCTTGCCCATGTCAGCTGCGAAACTGGTCCCCCCATTTACCTATGAGATTGCTGTTAAAAAAGTTCGTATGGCAGAAGATGCCTGGAACAGTAGAGATCCACAACGGGTTTCCATGGCTTACTCAGAAAATAGCCACTGGCGCAATCGGGCTGAGGTTTTTCAGGGACGAGATGCGATTCGAGAGTTTTTGACCCGAAAATGGGATAAGGAACTGGATTATCGTTTGACTAAGGAGATGTGGGCCTTTGGTGAGAATCGGATTGCGGTGCGCTTTCAGTATGAATGGCACGATGATGCCGGTCAGTGGTATCGCGCCTATGGTAATGAGAATTGGGAATTTGACGAGGATGGGTTAATGCGTCGCCGAGAGGCGAGCATTAACGATAAGCCCATTACTGAAGAAGAACGTCGCTTTTTCTGGCCTGCGCCCGGTCCTCGTCCAGACGATCACCCGGGGCTGATAGATTCTCCAGAGTAGTGCGATCGCACCAACTATAATAATGGGGCACTGCCCCGCAGGGTGCCTGCCAATATTCCTAGGGGAACTCCCCATAGACCAGGGATTCTGTTGCCATTGTTAATAATCACCCCCATCACAAAGAAGACACTGTGAGAACAGATCTGACGAACAGAACTAGTCTCCTCCGGTAATCCTATCCAGGATGTTTCATCGTCCTCAGGCCCATGGGCTCTGGGGATGTCATAACGTAGCCCTATTCTTCGTAGCGTTGCTGGCGAGGCACATAGAAACTGGCAATAATGGCCATGCACAGCCACCAGAGGGTGCTGACCTGGGGACGATACCAGACGGTATCGACTAAACCGTGGACCAACATACCAGAACAGGTTGCGATCGCGCCAATCAGCCAATAGCCCTGCCCATTCATATCCATCCGCAGACGCCGTAGCTGGTGTAACCCTTGATATAAGGTTGTTCCTAACATCCACAACAGAGCCGTAAAGCCAATAATGCCGGCCTCAACCAGGGTTTCTAGAAAAATTGAATAGGCACTCAAAGCAGTGTAGTTAGGACGCTGGTAGAACGGATAAACTCTGTTAAAAGCTTCATTACCAGGGCCAATGCCAATGACAGGCCGCGCCCGGATCATATCCATCACCCCTTCCCACACATTAATGCGGAAGTTGTTGCTGCTGTCTCCCCGACCGGCAAACATGGTCATAGCCCGTTCACGCACCGGGCCAACAAACAGCACGGCAAATACAACCAAACCGGCCATTAACCCCAACAACATCGGTAGTGCCCATTTCTTCCAAAAAGATGGAAACAGTTCACTCCACCAGTACACCAGCAGCACTGCCAGCACAAAAAATAATCCCAACAGCCCTATCCAACCGCCACGGCTGTAGCTCAGCACCAAACAGGCAAGATTTAGAAAAAAAGCAATGGCTGCCAACACCTTAGGTAGCCAGCGGGGCCATACAAAAAAGGCACTAACGCTCATGGCAACTGCAGGCATCAGATAGGCTGCCAACAAATTAGGATTTTTTAGATAGCTATAAACTCGAGTTGCCCCAGATAAATTAGTGGTCGGATCCACCCAGGTGGCCAGGGCCTCAGCTCCAAAAAAATATTGGCGCATACCATAGACCGCTACGGGTAAAGTCGCCAGCACATAGACAGAGACCACCCCCGTACGCAACTTTGGCTGCCGCAGTATCCGTGCCAGCAGCATAAACAGCAACAGATTCAAGGTGAGCTTAATCAACCCAGAAACGGCGGCAGCTTTGACCGGCGACAGGGCCGTAGCTAATACCATGGTGGCCCAGTAAAGGGTGACCCCCAAATGAATAGGCGTGAGCCAACCGTTGGCCTCATCGCTGACTGTGAGGAGAAACCACAGCGCTGCACAGGCCACCAGCAAAATACCAATGAGGGTGGTGGAGGTATAGGGAGACAGTACCAGCAGCACCGCTACGATAGCAGCTGCTATCAGGTCGCCATGGGGCAGTAGCCCGCTACCCTGACGCCATTTACGTAATGGCGTTAGCAGCCAATGGATAAGGCTCACCTCTCGCCACTGCTGTAGCGAAAGCTGACCAAAGGTAAGGGTACGCAACACTGAATCAATCATTAGGGCAGCCAGCAAATATGCGCCTGTATAGTAGCGGGTCAGTGTCTATTCCCTCAAGCCATAGAACTTAGGGCTTGTAAAAATTAAATTCACGGTTGTGCTCACGTTTAAGAGCCCCGTAATCCCTTGTCAGTCAGAAGATCATTTATCCAATCAGTTTCTTCATCGAATTCTGGGACAGGCTCTTTCTGGTAATCCAGTTTCAAATCGTAGCCAGAACGCTCATAAATCTGGTTTAACAAGCACTGCAAATCTACAGTGGGGGCCTGATCGCCCGAACGTAACGGCAGTCTGAAGGTGGGTATTTTATCCCTTAGATTAAATCTGTAAAGCTCTGCCTGGGGTCTTAGATCGTTCCGACTGACCAGAATACGATAGTCACTGTGCCAACCTTGACCCAAAATCGGCATGGGCTCATGGGCTCGCAGTAGATCAATTTCAACCAGGTGGGTGGAGCTAGTGAGTACCCGCTCCCGTTTGGTTTCGTAAGTCCGTCGTCCCTGTCCTGGGCGCTTGTTAATGGGGGACAGCACCTCAATGGCAGCAACGACTTCCTTAGTGGTCACTTCGCGTACTTCTAAATAGCCTTGCTTAACCGTCATTGGCATTGGCACTTCAACCAGCATCGGTTGCGATGGAGGAGACGCCACCGCAACATTTATAGACTGATTGGTCTGCTGCTGTGTTTTTTGTACGGTGACATCGGGAATGCCCACCAATAATGACTGGTCTCCAGTTGTTTCGTACATTCGCACTTCAACTGCAACCGAGTATTTAGGCCGCAGCTGGGGAGTCAACGACTCTGCTAAAGCTGCGATCAGAAGGAGGTGAACACCTGGCCAAATTTCCGGATGCTCTAAGTATGGATCCATTCCAGGAAATGGCGAAGGCACTGGACTTACTCCTTAGGGGGTTGGATGAGAACGATCGGCAAACTCAACTACTATCCTAGTGTAGGAGTCCTGGATGCCCGCAAAAATGGATTACGGTGACTTTACAATCAGTGACGTTAAAAAGCAGTTTGCCGTTAACTTGATTGAAGATCAGGCACTGTTTACCGATGTTCAGGGCCAAAATCCACCTCAATGGCTATCGGACTTTTTGGAAATCCGTCTACCGTTGGCCGATGCTATTGGTACTGAGAAAGCTAAGTCAGAATTTATTGTGGCTCCTATTTTGTCCGCTGCGCGTGAGCTGCTGAACCGCCAGATCAGTCTGTTTTCATTGAGTTTACGGTGGAGAAATCCCAGGGGTTAACGGGACGCTGTGATTATATTGTTAGTCGGTCGCGATCACATTACAGTCCTTTCAGTCCCGGCCCTAGCCCTGGTAGAGACCAAAAACGACCGCATCAATGCTGGGGTAGGCCAATGTATGGCAGAAATAATGGCCGCTGACCTGTTTAACCGTCAAGAAGAAAACAACTTAGCAACAATCTTTGGCTATGTGACCACCGGAGACCTACAGATTGGATTTGTCAGTACAAGAAGCAATGTAGTAAAGGATGTTGTACCGATTGGAAAGGTTATGTTACATTCAGTAGTAAAATTAAAAATAATTAATTAAACTATTAGCACATTGCAGCAAAAGCTTTTGAACAAACCCCTATAGAGTCATTATCAGTTGACTTGCTTTTTTTATGATGGAAAGTAGTACGAGCTATATTTAACGTATTCTAATAATTTAATTGGTAACCACTTAGTAGTTACTAATTTATTGACCATATCTAATATCGTAGATACCCTATCAGCATATTATGACGTTACTATTCTTCTAATAAAGGTAGTAATCGATAATTAACCCACTCTACTTCATAGTTATATGTCAGATTTTGGACTCAACTCAGAAAGAGTCGCTGTAGATCTACCAAATGGTGCAACGATTAAATTTGAGACATCAAGCTTTGGTAGAGAAGAAGTTTCCTTTAATAATTTTTCATTCAAGGAAGTTGAAAACGCTTTGCTTGGAATAACGGATGCTATTAAAAGTACTATTCAGAAAGCTAAGCCTCAAAAAGCATCGGTCAAATTTGGTATAGAAATAAGTGTTGATTCAGGCAACCTAACAGCTGTCATCGTTAAAGGTGCTGGCAAAGCAAATATAGAAGTTAACTTGGAATGGGGAGAATAGATTCACCTCTAGAAATGAATCATACAACTATTGAGGAACTTACTGAAAATTGTACTGTTAAGATCAGAATCTTAGGAAGGCAAAATACCTATGGCACTGGGTTTTTCATAGCTCCAGGATATATTGTTACATGTGCTCATGTGTTAAAGCAATCCCTCGACAAGAAAATAATTTGTTCGCTCATAAGGAGCGACAGGGAATTACCTGCGAGACTTGTTCATTCTTTTTCGCCTGAAATAGATTTAGCTATCCTAGAAACAAATCCTACATTCACGCATCCTTGCGTTCTTATAGGATGCGAAATCAATTTTAGAGATGATTGCTTTGCGTTCGGGTATACGGATTCTGAGGGAGGAAATCCCGACGGTGACCCTGTCACCCTAGAATGTGAGGGCTTTGCAGGAAGACAACGTGAGCTCATTAAGGTTAAAGGAGGGCAAGTTCGTCCTGGTATGAGTGGCGCGCCTTTGTTGAACCAAAGAACAGGAAAAATTTGTGGGGTCATTAACAAAAGCAGAAATCGACAAATTGACCTTGGCGGTGAAGCATTATCACCAAAAGTTATTTTTGAAAAATTTCCTGCACTAAAGGAAGTGCATGACTATTTCCATCGAACAAATAATGATTGGACCAATTATCTTCAAGAGAATGTTGAGCCTTTTCCCTCAGATTGGAATCGATTAGATAGAAATGATAAAAAGTGGTCTTCATATCTAAAAGCCCTATGTTTTTTGCTATCTGTCCTGTTTAAGTGGATAATATTAGGACTTAGAGCACCGAGAGCGTTTCCAGTTGAAACTATTAATCTTTTAATTAAACACACTCTAACTGGAGATTTAGGTCACGAAATTAACAAACAGAGAAAAGAACTTGTTAAAGATCTATCTAAGGTGGATTTTGAGGCTGGTGGGCAAGCCAGGATTATTAATCAGCTTGAATCTAAAGCGTCTATCCTTTCTGAGGTAATTACGATTTTGGTTCTAGATTCACGGGATCTAGCAAGTTCATCAAGATTGCTATGGGCAGTGGAATTAATATATGAACAGCAAGACTTATTGAATGACTTAAAAGAGTTAAAAGGTAATTCATATCCTAACTTGGAAAATTGGAAAAAAAGATTTGGATTTTTAAGAACAACCTCAGACAGACGCTATAGAGAAGTTGATAAGATTATCAATAAGTTACTTTTAAAGTATCCTAACAACGAACTTGGATTAACTAATCAATTCCATGTCATCCTTTGGGATTTACTGGATTTTTTTTCAGAAAATCCTATCTTAGGTATGTTTCTTTTCAGTGAAATGCTAGGTTATCTGAAAAAAATGTTTTCACAATCAGAAACAGATCGTTTGAATGAAGAAGATGAAGGTGAGGAGAATGACTATGCTGTTTTAGTTAAGTCTGTTCTCGAAGAACTTGAAGGTGATATCAAAAAATATCCACATTTGAAGGTTCTTAGTAAAACAAAGGTACTCCTTGAAAGTGTCGCAGGTAAACCAGTTGTAGGTGGACCCTATAGAGCTTGGGGGAAGAGTAAAACTAAAAATAAATATCATTTCAGTAGAAAGTGTAAGTTTTATCCAGAGAGGGCTCGCCCTCATGAGATGAATAAAATTAGCTGCTACAACTCTCATGCAGAGGCTAGACAAAAACACGAGCCTTGTAAAACTTGTATTAGTGCAGAAAACATAAAGTCTATGGACTTTATAGGAGATGAGTCCTCATGAGCAAGAAGAATATCCAGGTTCCCATTAATGCTTTTGTCCGTAACGTAAGCAAGGCAGTAGTCTGGTCCAAAGAGAACTTTACTCAAATAAGGTGGCAACACTACAGCTAAAACCAAGCACAATCGGGCTTTCTAAAGTATCTGAATCATAGAGCGTCATTGCCTTAACTAGTCGCCCCTCTTCACGGTGATAAATTTCAATCACATTGAGTTCTCGCTCAAAGATCCAATATTCCAGCACTCCTTGATTGGAATACAGCTTTAGCTTAGTTTTCCGGTCGCGCTCTTTATCTTTCTGAGTCTGAGATAACACCTCAATAGCAATTTCAGGTGCCCCCGTAAAGTGTCCAGCCTCATCTAGTAATTGATTGGATCTTTCGTTGTTGGCCCAAATCACATCCGGAATCACCGCATCCGTCGGTGAAAAAATTACCCCTGGTGCAAAGGCCGCTCGACCCAGACCACTTTGTTTAGACCAGCTTCGCAGTTCGGCATAGATGGCCCCAGCCACATTCTGATGGTCCACATGGGGCGCACGGGGCATATGTAAGGCTCCATCAATGATTTCGTAGTGATTGCCATTTTCAGGAAGACCCTCTAAATCGTCAACCGTCCAACGCATGGGTTGAATTTTGATCGATGTCATGGCTTTACTTCCTGGTGAAATTTGTGGGTTCACAGTAGGGGGCCAACATGTTGACACCCTACTAGGGTAGTACCCTTTGGGGAGAAAGGATTCTAATGCCCCAGCATCCAAAATACTTTACGTCTTTCATCCCCTGCGCTACCTTTCCCATAGATAAACCTTGTCCACGTCCAGAACTAGAGTTTTTCAGTAGAAGAACCTACAGGCTTCAACTTGGATGTGGTTGATCCTAACCAGACACGTATCCTCCGCTTTCCCCATGTTCAACCGGCGTCGCTTTCTCGTGCTCAGTAGCCTAGCCATTGGAGCCTGCTCCAGTCGCCCCATTGCTCAATCGGTTACGACTAGCAGCACCCCAGAGGTGTCCACCAGTTCCTCCCCCGCTGCCCCTGCGGTCCCCAAACGCCATCCCAACTTTGGTCAACCCATTGGCCCTGAAGAACTCTTTGCGCCTAAACGCGGTGATGTGCGAGCAGTGGTGATCAGTGATCTGAATTCCCGCTATGGGTCTGTAGACTATCGCCGTGAAGTGATAAAAGGCGTTTCCATCCTACCCCAATGGGAACCGGATATTGTGCTGTGCATGGGCGATATGGTGGCAGGTCAAGCCACTTTCTTAAGTACCTCCGAAGTGGAGGCCATGTGGGAAGGGTTTGATAACCTCATTCTTAAGCCTATTCGCGAGGCTGATATTCCCTATGCGCTGACCATTGGCAATCACGATGGGTCTAGCCAGACCTACGAGGGGGGCGGCTATATTTATGCCATTGATCGCGAAGTAACTACCCGCTACTGGCAGGCCCACCAAAATGATTTGGACCTACAGTATGTGGATATGGGTGATTTCCCTTACTATTACAGCTTTAAGCAGAACGATATTTTTTATATTGTCTGGGATGCATCATCGGCGAATGTGCCTACTGATCAAGTTGCCTGGGCTGACCAACAGCTAAGTAGCGAAGCGGCCCAGTCTGCCAAGTTTCGCATTGCTCTAGGGCATCTGCCGCTGTATGCCATTTCTCAAGGTCGCGATCGCTACGGTGAGTTTCTCAATAACGCCGACCAACTTCAGGCCATATTAGAACGTCACAACGTCCACACCTACATGAGTGGTCACCACCACGCTTACTATCCCGGCCACGTTGGTAATCTAAACCTGCTCCACTGCGGTGCCCTCGGCAGCGGTCCTCGCACCTGGCTCTATCGCACCGATGCCGCCATGCAAACAATGACGGTATTAGACTTTTTCTTTGAGACTGGCGAAACCGTTTATACCACCTACAACATGAATCGTATGGAACTGGTGGACACCCAAACCCTACCGCGACAGATCGTTGGCCCCACCGGACGTGTACTAAGAAACGACATTACTTTATCTGACTTGACAGCCGAAGAGCAGGGCCAGGACTACATTCGAAGCGACAACTAAGTACTTTCTCGGATTTTCCCTATCTCTTTCTTGTCATGGAGTGCCCACTAAGTCGATACGGAATCCATCGCTAAATCACGTATAAGGAAAAGTTGTGGCAATAATTTGTCTCTAAAGGCGAATTATTCATCATTCATGCCTTCTATGGTGGTTAAGCAAATTCGTTCGTGGCAAATTCCTCAAAATGTGCCGAACCGACCAGCCGAGTTGCCACCTGGTTCAACTGTTCGATTAACCATCGAATTCGATGGCCATGGCTATTGTCTGATGGCGACAGAATTAGACGGTGATTACACCCTGAAAGAGTGGCACCCGTCCCTCAAGACCGCTGAGCAAAAGGCTGCGGAGATGTTTGGGTCAAGAGCCAAAGATTGGGAAACCATGGGGCTGCCATAGAAAATGATCTGGCGCAAATAAGTCGGGTCCTTCTATAGAAGGACCCGACTTATTTTTTATACAAATCCAGACAAGGCTGCGGAAGACGTTCTTGCGGGATCCAGCTTAAACACAACCGTTGCCAACGGAGGCAAGGTCAAATCTAACGAATAGGCCCGATTGTGATAAGCCCAATCTTCGGACCACTTGCCGCCTAGATTGCCCATGTTGCTACCACCAAATTCGCGGGCATCGCTATTAAACACTTCGCGATAGTAACCTTTGGCAGGTACACCAACTCGGTAGTGGCTATGGGGCTGAGGCGTAAAGTTACAGACAACAACGATAAATTCATCGCTATCCTTAGCCCGACGGATAAAGGCCACAACACTGTGTCTGTTATCACTACAGTCAATCCATTCAAACCCTTGTTGGTCAAAGTCTTGAGTGTAGAGGGCGGGCTCACTCCGATAGGTGGTGTTGAGCTGCTCAAAAAATGCCTTTAGTTCTTTGTGAGGTTGATACTGTAGCAGGTGCCATTCCAGATCACCCCAGACATTCCATTCGCTCCATTGGCCAAACTCCATGCCCATGAACAAGGTCTTCTTACCTGGATGCATAAACATATAGGTGTAGAGACAGCGCATGTTAGCGTGCTTTTGCCACTCATCACCGGGCATTTTGCCAATCATGTTGCTCTTGCCATGCACCACTTCGTCGTGGGACAGGGCTAGCATAAAGTTCTCACTAAAGGCGTACCAGATACTGAAGGTGACGTTGTTTTGGTGGAACTGACGGAACCAGGGGTCCATGCTGAAGTAGTCCAGCATGTCATGCATCCAGCCCATATTCCATTTGAGGTTAAAGCCAAGACCGCCTACATAAGTGGGCCAAGACACCATCGGCCAGGAGGTAGACTCTTCTGCAATGGAGAGAATACCGGGATAATAGCTAAACAGTAGATGGTTTGTCTGGCGTAAACAATCGGCAGCTTCAATGTTTTCACGACCGCCGTATTCATTGGCAACCCACTCACCTGATTTACGGTTGTAGTCCAAATAGAGCATGGACGCTACGGCGTCTACGCGAATGCCATCAATGTGGTATTTGTCAAACCAAAATAGGGCATTGGCCACCAAGAAATTGCGCACCTCATTGCGGCCATAGTTGAAGACCAGAGTGCCCCATTCCTTGTGTTCGCCTTTACGGGGGTCAGCATGCTCATAAAGATGAGTGCCATCAAAGAATGCCAAACCGTGGCCATCCTTGGGGAAGTGACCTGGCACCCAATCCACCAGCACCCCAATACCGTTTTGGTGACACTGGTCGATGAAGTACATCAAATCTTCGGGAGAGCCATAGCGAGAGGTGGCGGCATAATAACCTGTGACCTGATAGCCCCAGGATCCATCAAATGGATGCTCAGCTATGGGTAATAGCTCAATGTGGGTGAATCCCAATTCTTTGATGTAGGGAATTAAGCGATCGGCGAGTTCTCGATAGGTGAGAAAACGGGCTCCGGGTTTAAGGTCTGCAACGGTTACAACCGGTGATTCAGTCCCGTCTGGCTGTAGAGCAGGATTGTTAGAAGATTCATGCATCCAAGAACCCAGATGCAATTCATACACCGAAATGGGTTGAGATAAGGGTTCCTGATGACGGCGTTGTTCCATCCAGGCGTCATCCTGCCATCCATAACTGTTGAGATCAGCTACAATGGACGCTGTTTTGGGACGAACTTCCTGCTGAAACCCATAGGGGTCGGACTTTTCGTAAATGTGTCCCTCGTGGTTTTTAATTTCGTACTTATAGTGGGCACCGACGGTCAGTTCTGGAATAAATAAGCCCCAAATGCCGCCATGGCCAATATTCATCTGGTGTTGGCGACCGTCCCAGTCGTTAAAGTCTCCTAAAATCGATACATTACGAGCGTTGGGTGCCCACACGGCAAAATAAATGCCTGTAACATCATCAATGGTGGTGGGGTGTGCCCCTAGTTTCTCGTAAATCCGGTGGTGATTACCTTCACCAAATAGATGAGCATCGTATTCAGTAACTAAGGGAGACCGGAAGGCATAGGGATCGTAAATCACATGCTCGTGGCCGTCCGCTTCATAGCGAAGCTGATAGCTCGCTAAATCATCAACGTCCAGGATGCATTCAAAGAAATCACCGTGATGCTCGTTAGTCATCGACACTGCCTGACGGCTATCAGGCATGATGACCCAGGCAGACTCAGCTTTGGGTAAATAGGCACGAACCGTCCATACATCTTTGCCATCTATCTGAATGCGATGGGGACCGAGAACGTCAAAAGGATTATGGTGATAATTGCCAACAATCCGGTCAATTTGCTCTGGGGCCGTTGTAAGTGCCATAGAAATCTAAACCTAATAACCGTATATAAAAACGTGCTTTTAAAGAGAGGGTGGTTCTTAATGCCTTTGTGTGAGCAAAGACTATGAAGTTAGGTTAACAGACGTTCCTTAACGGAATTATTTCCATAGCTAGATCTGTGGAGCGTTAACCTACAATTGCCTCTCACTTTACATTACTTTACGGCAAATTCTTTGACGAGCTCTTTATAGAGACTGCGCACAAATCTGGAGGCTGTTGCTGCTCTACGGAGTTTATCCTTTTCATTGGATCTGGCGAACTTATAGTGCAGTCTTAGAGATGCCACATGTCTAGGTATCTCCATATACTCAGCTGTGGCTCTGACAAGTTCATTATTCAGCCAATGACTCTGTTTTGAGTTGCCTAGTGAATCTACAAGCTTTTCTATATCCTTCTGCTTAGCCTTATTATTTTTGCCGAGGATCACAATTACGACTGATATGTATATCCATATTGCAGTACGTACATGCTTGGGTCCTCCAGCCTTCCATTCGAGCTTTTTGCCGGACTGAACCTGTACTTTTCCTATACCAAGGGCTAGTTTGAAACTTGCTTCACTGCGGTTTCGTTTGGTTAGCTTGTCCTTGCGTTTGCTGAAATCGCCGGGGATGTATTCGATAATCTGTCTGCTGTGCTCATTCAAAAATGATTCGAAGGGGTAGATAGCTCCTAGGATGGCTGCTCTGGTTTTGGGTGGCAGGCAGAACTGATCGAATATGGATTGGTATTTAGCGAATATTTCATTCGACATTAGTTCGGCTATCTGCAACTCAAGTGAGTATTCCATTCTGTGGAAGTTGCAGAGTTCCTTGGCTAACTCTTTAGTGTGCCGACTTAATCCGCGTCCGATTGTGTTTTCGATGCGTTCCTGTCGCTGCTTCCAGTAGGGGGCTCTATCTTCGCCTTCCTCTGCTACACGTCTAAGAATTGCTGGGGGCTTTTCGTCCATCCAGGGGCGTTGGCATTTTTCAACTGTAGGGGCTATTTCGGGGCATTCATAGGTCAGCCGCTGTCCTAGTCGATTGGCTAAAGGGTTACGGTTGCGAACGGTATTTTTCAGTGAGAGATACAGTTCTCTCAGCTCCATTTGTTCAGTGCCTAGAAATGCGTGGGCATCGCTATAGTTTTCGAGTGAATAGGATGCGATCGCAGCCGCATCAGGCTTATCTGCCTTATTAAAAATATTTTTGTAACGGCAATAAGCTCTGACTCGAATTGGGCTGACAAGTCTGACGTCTTTTCCATGCTTCTTGAGCTGGTCAATCCAAAGATACGAATAAGAGCCAGTAGGTTCTAGAACATAACAATCAGCATCTTGCTCTAACAGCCAGTCAATGCCCTCCTTACTGGCCTTAACAACATTTGGTCTATAGCTTCTGCTGAAGGACTTTAAGTCTTGTGGTACTTGATCGAGCACGCAAACATAAAGACTGTCTTTGCCACAGTCACACCCAACAATTTTCATAGAGAACCCATTCCTTATCGTCTAGTCACGGTATGGAATAACAAGCTGCTGTGTTTTTGATAAATGGTCCGGCGTAACAAGAAACCCATACCAGGTCGTGTTCTGTTTAAGACCATGCGATTCAGTCCGCGACCTCGCATCTGTGAGGTTTCGTCCTCTGAACCCTAGAGGACTCGTCAGGCGGCGCTAGATCCTGTCTTTTTTTGATGTCCTATAAAGAGGGCCCCTTGAGCTATATTACGCATAATATAATATTTATCTTGTGTATAATGCAAGAGTTAGAAGCAAACGTATTTGTGTAAATACGAAAGCAGTTGCAGCATTAGGTTTCCCAGGTTTATGCGTATAATATGGGCGTTCTTCATTAGGCTCTTGAAGATGCCGAAAGCTGGACATAGTGAACATGGTCAGCCGAAAACTGAACGTCTGAATGCTTCCCTTTCGCCGGATGGCAAACAGGGTTTGATGGATATGGCTGACTCCTATGGGGTCAGTGTGTCTGAATTATTGGAACAAATAGGCAGGGGGGCCATACCGGTAGGTTCGCCGGGGGAACTCGTAGTCAACAGTTATTGGTTCTCCGACGACTGTTGACAGAACTAAGAAAATTTTTAGGCAAGACGGAGACTGCTATCGACCAGATTTTGGGCTACAGCGATGACAAGTGATGTTGTCGGGGCGCAAGCTTCATTAGCGAGAATGCTGAGTGATTTGGAATTTATTAAGTATCCAAGCCACGGTAAACATTACTATCGGCTGCGGTGGGGCGAGGGTTGCCAGGTACTAGATCACTAACCCGGAATATCTAGATTACGTTCTTGACCACTGGAAAACTCAGAAGTTAGTTGTCGAACCAGCGGATCAATGGAGTCTGAAATAATCCGGTAGAATCACTTTCTGATGTTTAGGCAAAAAGTCGAAATATGGAAGAATTTAAAGAAAATACATCTTTACCTGAATGGTTAGAAAGATTAACACAAAGAAGTGGAACTTCCCTTCAACTGAATAAACAAGGTACTTTAGAGCTATTGAAAGCTCGATTGGCTATTGGTTGTCCCAATACTCCTGAAGAGCTAGATAGACTACTGAAAATATATGAAACATACGCAGAAACTACTCTGCGAGAAAGTCCTAAATTAAAAGATTTTGTATGGGAAAGGAGTTCTATAGATATTGGAGAGATTGAGAGCTATCTTGATGAAAATGAAGATAAAAGAGAATATTTAGCATTTTATTTGCTTAGAAATTTAATTCAAACAAAGCAATCTTTTCAAGAGGAAAAAACTAGAAAATCAGCATTTTCTATGTACTGGACTTTCTGGATGTACCATGCGTTATTTTTAAGTGATGATGGATTCATCAATACTTTCTGGCAAGGTTCACAAGTCAATGCTCTCAAGCGAATTCTAAATATTTGGAACCAAAATAAGACTTGTAATGATGAAGAATTCTGGCAAACCAAATTATCTGAAAACCCTGCTTTTATTTGTCAAGTTTTTCCTTATCCAGTAGTAATATTTCAAGATAAGGCATTTGTAGGCGGAACGAGATTTACCAAGAAGGGAGGCAGAGAAGTCGATTTTCTTTTGAAGAATAGTTTAACCGAGAATGTCGTCTTACTGGAAATAAAGACTCCAGGAACTAAGCTTTTAGGCAAAAAATATAGAAATACATATGGTATATCTCCTGAACTATCGGGTGTAGTAGGTCAAATGCTAGCGTATAGAGATAGATTACTTAAATCTTTTGTTCACCTGAGTCATGATCATAGACGTGAAACTGATGAAGAGATTAATGCGTTTAACCCTACCTGCTTGATCTTAGGTGGGAATATAAGCTTGGAGTTAACATCCCCTGAGAAAAGAGATGCCTTTGAACTTTTTCGAAGTGAGCTAAAAAACATTTCCATTATTTCTTTTGATGAACTTTTTAGAAAAGCTGAAAATCTTTTAAATCTGTTTGAATAGTCTCCTTTTCTGTTGCTTCTTACCTGCACTCATTTTGTAATAAGCGCGTTGAGGTCTTCTTCTTCCCATTACTAAGGATGCTTCATGGTTGTTTTCTGGCAAAAATGCTATTCCTGAGATCGCATACTCATCCATAACAAATCTACGAAGCATCACGCTTTTCTCGCTTAAGTTTAGCCCTACTTCGCAGTAGGCTAACGGTTAATTTCTTGTCCTGCTGCCGATGCTGCATGATCCAAAAAGCACGACCGTTCCATAGGTTAGCCCGATATGATGGCCACGAACAACTCGGCCCATGCCAACCATTCTTCTTTAGCCTGGCCGCTGGGGGTTTACCCTCTGCGATCGCAACCATCCGATCCCGTAAACCATCATCAATGCCAACGGGCATCTTTTCCTCAATCACTCGGGCATAGACCACACCCCGTAGCTGCCGATGCTCATGCCGATGCAGGGTAAGCAAACCAATGACAACATTGTCTAGAAAGTACAAAAACTTGGGATTGGTCCATTGAAACAACCCATGCTCAAAACACTGGAAGATTAGCGGCTCTGCTTCTAGCCAATCATGGTGTTCCAACTGGTTAAGCTGGGTGATGGGGTTTGGGTCTTGAGATCGCATGGTATCAACCTCCTATTCCCAGGGTAACCAACCATTCAACCGCTTGGCCATCACAAATGCATCAGCTGTGGTCTGTCGAGGGTCAGACAGGTCATCCATTGACTCTTCAGTGAGGGTATAGCCATCACCCCATACATTCATTTCTTCAGCATTTCCTAAGTCCACGTCCTTACGGGGCTTACCCATCTCAAACTTAGCCGCACCGTTGACCATCATGTAAACCACCTGGGGCGCATTGAGGGATTTTAGATGGTCCATCAGACTGCGGTAGCTGCCATCAAAATGATCGAGGGCTTCTTGCAGGATGGCTAACTCTGCCGAGGCGAGCTGGGATGCTATTTCGGTGGGAACTGACCTAGATTGCTTAGCCATAGCTTTTGCGTAGATTCTGACTGATTAAACCATTGGCAACTCCATAAGCATTTCCATATGATTTCTGGATATGACGTTGCCTTTTCATTAGGTCAGGCCAGAAGGGAATGCCCTGCGCAAAAGCCCGTATGTGTGAAAAAAGTAGCATTAAGCCATATCTCAAACAATAGCTTGATTAAGTTATGTAAAAACAAGTGCTAGGTTGATTTTCTAAGAAAAGTTGTTTTGGCAGTTCCCTCATTCTCTAACCCCATGCCCTACTCCCCAAAATTTATGGCAAAAACGGAATCACTGGTTTAAAGGCACGGCGGGCCTGCAATAGCAGAATGATGAAGCGAATGTCAGAATTGAGGGTGAGGACGGTTTGGCGTGTGGCGAGCTCTGAATGGAGTTGGGCGTAGTCAGCGGGTGATAAGGGTGCGCCATCTAATGGCGAGCGGGCTTCAAAGATAATTTCAGTTCTCAATATTTCTTCTGGCACATCGTCAGCGGGGGGCAGCACAATTTGGTCTATATTGACTCCCGAAGTGGTAGCAGGATTTGCTACAGGCTGCTCGTCAGCGGGCATGATAGCTGGACTAATGGATTGTGCTAATCCATTAGTGCTGAGGTGAGACCAGAGTCCGAGACAGCTGATGCTAATACCTAAGATTTTTTGCCAGGGCACCATGGGTTTAGATGGAAAATTTCCGCTATCGTGATGCATTACTAATCATAATTGCTGCTGTGGGCAGCGCTAAGGAGTTCTATGCCTAGCTTTTTCATACTCAGTTTAATGGGTCGTCAGATACATCGCGAGTCTAGTGGACGACTCGGTAGATTATTGAAACTGGCTCAACGGGCAATCTACGCGGGGACAGCCTTAGTGGTGTGTACGGCTGTAGCTACCCCGGTTGCGGCTCAAACCCTGCTTGACGAGCAGCAGGTTGAGTTTCAACCGCAGCAAGATACTTATACGTTTACGGCTGAAGCCGGTCAAGCCATCATTATCGAGATGGTGAGCGAGGAGTTTGATACGTTTGTCACGCTATTAAATCCAGCTGGGGAAATTCTGGAACAGAATGACGACTATAACGGGACTCCCCAGGCAACGATTGTGGCAGAGTTGCCTGAAGATGGTGAATATACATTGCTAGCAGGCTCGTTCTATGGACAGTTTGGGGGGAATTATCGCCTCTCGGTCAAATCTGCTTCTGACTATCAGCTGGTTTATGATCGGGCATTAGAGTTAATGCAGTCTGAGGACTATGGTGAGGCGGCTGAGGCCTATTCGGCAGCCATCGTTCTAATGCCTGAGGATCCAAATGCCTATTTGGGTCGAGCTGATGCTTTGCTACGTCAACAGGCGTTATTGCAAGGTGAATCGTTTGCGGGGCCTGGCAGTTTGCCGACAGACGTTCGGGCAGACATTGTGGATAACTATGAAAAAGCAGCTCAGCTTTATGGGGCGAACGGGCAAGGGGACTTTGCTTCGCTGATTCTCGAACAGGCAGAATTTGTCCGGTCTGGTCAGACGCCTGAGGGTTCATTGGATGGTGCCGGTCAGTAGCATCAATACACTTCAATTTTTTTGGATTTATTGAAAATTGGCGATTTCTTTACACAATGGTCAAAACTTTCCGGATGGCTATGGGTCTTTAAGAAAGTGTGAATGAGTAGATGAACCTTGACATATCCCTCACAGTTAATGCTGAGGGATTTTTTTTTGTCTTAATTTTTACTGGATATGCCGGTCTATGGTGGTTGCTGGTGTAGATGGTTAGGTTTTGAGGAAAAACTTGGCAGGGGCAGTAAAGCGAGTGTTTAGGCGGTGCACAACCGCTATATTTCTCGGTATTGGTAATGTAGGTGTTAGCTTGCTGTGACGCTGGCCCGTTTAGATGCCTATGCCTTCATCTTTTGAGGATGCTAGCCGCGACGACCTATTGGTGTTGGTTAAGGATTTAACCCAGAAACTACAGGCGTTAGAGGCTCAAAAGCACGATGCAGAGATCATGCTCGATACGGTTGTGGAGCATTCCACCCTATTGGAGCATGAGCTACAGTTGGCTGAACGCCATGTCAGGGAGTTGAATGGTGTATTAGAAGAGCGGGTGAAACAGCGCACCGCCGAGTTGGAAGCGGCGAATCAGAATTTGGCTCGGGAGATTGCTGAGCGTCAGCAGGCGCAGGAAGAAGCGATGGCGTTGGCCCGGCAGGTTTTAGAGCAGCGTTCGCTCACCATCGAACGGACCTACGAGGCAGTGCACAATGGTCCATTGCAAGAATTAGCGGTTCTGCTACGGACGGATATTAGTTCGTTTTCGGATGAACAGTTGCGATCGCAACTCCAAAAAGTCAATACCGATCTGCGGGGCATCTATCAATCCATGCGGGGGGCTGTGGATAATCATCATGAAGTTCTTTGTCTAGAAGGTGGCTTGACCTTAGACCTGAGTGAAGATTTACCGGGGTTACTATTGCAAACCTTTGAACATACCTTAGAAAGAGACTTTCCTGGGTTTAAGACCATTCTGTTTCAGATCACGCCAGACTTTAGCTCGCTGACGACGGCAGCCTTATCCCTGGACCAGAAACGGGGCCTCTGTCTGTTTTTGCAAGAGGCCCTATGTAATGTGGGTAAACATGCCTTAGGTACAACCCGATTAGATGTGCTGTGTGAACGCCATCAAGATAGCCACTATCTGAGCATTGTGGACAATGGCCAGGGCCTTACTGAGGAAAAAGGGCTCTCCACATCTGACCAGCAGGGCACGCATCAAGCCCAACGACTGGCTAAATCTCTGTCTGGGAAATTCCAGCGCCGATGTAATGTGCCCCAGGGGATGTGGTGTGAGTTGGTTTGGCCGTCTTAGTTCTTGGTTTTTGGTTTTTGGTTTTTAGTTCTTGGTTCTTGGTTCTTGGTTCTTGGTTCTTGGTTCTTGGTTTTTGGTTTTTGGTTTTTAGTTCTTGGTTCTTGGTTCTTGGTTCTTGGTTTTTAGTTCTTGGTTTTTGGTTTTTAGGTTGCTAATCTTGGAAATTCTGATCTTTGAGTTTTCTTGCTTTAGAACGTAACTCCATCACAGGGCATCGTCTTGCTTATGGGGTAGGAAATGGAGGTTGTGGCTTGCTAGATAGGTAAAATTTGCTGTCAGTTTTGCTGCACCCACCTTTCTACTCCAGTATGGTGATGCCAAATACCATCGGGCAACACTATGGATTTAGGCGAAGACATGTCAAGAAAGCAATGTTTTTTGGTCGTTGATGACCATGAAGCTGTGTTGCAGGGTACGGTGCCTGCTTTACAAAAGGCCTATCCCTGGGCAGATATTTTTACGGCCCAAGACTATGGGGCGGCGATTCAGAAGATGCAACAGGTACAACCTGGGCTGATGGTGGTTGATCTGAGCATTCCCCATGCATCCGGTGAGGTGGCTACCCCAGAGGTGGGTCTTAAACTCGTGGAGAAATTATTGACCAGCACCCTAGCTCCGAACATTGCGGTGCTTAGTACGGATATTAATCCTCTGGTGCGGTTGAAGAGCATGATTAAAGGCTATGAGGGGGGCTTTGCTGCCATGGATAAGTCTTTGCCGCTACAGGAGATGCTTAACTATATTGATTTTGCGATGCGGGGGTCGGTGTATTTACCCCAAAAGGTAAAGTCACGACCGGAGTTTCATCCTAAATGGTTGGAACTGCTGCAGCTCAGGTTTCAGGAAGGGCTGACGGATAAGGCTGTGGCTAAACGCATGGGCACTAGCGATCGCACCATTCGCAACTATTGGGTGCGTATTCAGGATGCTTTGCTAATTGGTGATGAGCCTGACAAAGATCTAAAGGTACAAATTGAGATTGAAGCTCGCAAAATAGGCTTGATTCATTAATTGCTACGGGGGCACATCGTCGCTGTTTGACGATGGACTATAAATTGCCAGATTTGGAAAAAACAGATTTCCGAATTGCCACCCAAGGAAAGATTTTTCCATTGAATTAAGCCACACTTAGGTTGAGCAATACAGCCTACGGCTGACGAACTTGCACTCAACCCATCATTGTTCCGCAAAGCAAGAGATTTAAACCAAGTGTGTTTCTAGGGAGATTCAACCATGCCAGTGCCTCAAACGTCAGCAGAGTGCAAGCAGTTTCTCAAGATTAAGGAAGTGGGTTCTAGCTATTGGCAACAACTGATCCACATTGGTATTCCCAAGCAACATGCGCGATCAATTGCGGTTGCGATCGCAAAGTACGACATTGCCCAATGTCAACCTCAAGAACTGCAACGCCAGTTAATTTGTCACTACAGTGCCTTTGTGTGTCGAGCCAATCTGTGGCGACCTGGACTGCTGCTAGCTTAATGTTGTTACAGGCTGAATAACAGTAAGGATGGTTTGTTCATCTTTGAAGATAAACGGTTGAAGCGAAACCGTTGCATCAAGAGAGCTACCATCAGGCTGTGCCCAGCGGAATTGACCACTGAATGTGTGCTGCTTAACCATGGCCATGATTAGCTGCTGAGAGTCCCCTGGGTCAGAACAGAAATCTGTTATTTTCTGTTGCCCTAACTGTTCGACAGAAACTCCTAGAAACTGACAGATGGTCGGATTGCCATAAACAATATGCCCATCCACAAGGCGAGCGATCATTAACCCCACTGGCAACGCTTCTGCAACAAGCTGAAACTGTTCTATTGACTGATTTTTCTGCGCTTCTTCAAAATCAGTTAAGCCTGTAGCATGCTCCAGTTGTAGCACCAGCTTTTGATTTTCTTCTCGTAGGGTATCTAAAAGTGTATCCGAGTGTTCAAGGGCCATATCCAGCATCAGCTGTAGGTCATTTTTTTCCTGTTCTAGCTCTGACAATCGATGTTCTAACACAGCCTGTTGATCTGAAACATCGACAGCGTGAGGGACTGGATGATCACTATCTGACATAACTCGAATAAGAATAACTACTGGTACTGTAAAGGACCTGATGGTCAGATACTTTCCAAAAGTGGAAAATTATGTACCTTATGACTGGCTTAATCAAAAGCACACAAATCACCCTTTCTGGGCTCCCTATAGTTGGGTAAGCAACTGGCTGTAAACACTCGCTAATCCATGGGTGGCCTAAATCAGTAACGGCAAATCAGATTGAAACCCGTTCTCCTAAGATGTAAGTTGCCTCGACCACCCGATCGTCCCCCATCATGATCAGTGAAAACGTGCGATCGGCCAGTTCTTGAAGATTACTGGGGGCCTCAGACGCATTACGAAAGGCCATTAGCGGTGTGGCCCGTGGATTCAGCACAATAAAATCTGCAGCTTTACCAATGTCAAAATTACCCAGGACGTCATCCAGGCAGAGCGCCCTGGCACCACCTAAGGTCGCTAAGAACAATGCTTTAAAAGGAGACAGCTTTTGACGACGCAACTGGGCGACTTTGTAGGCTTCATTCGCCGTTTGCAACATTGAAAAGCTTGTGCCTGCCCCTACATCTGTTCCCAGCCCTACTTTGACAGGATACTCTTTTGACTTGGCCTGTTCGATTTTGAACAAACCACTGCCAAGAAACAGGTTAGATGTGGGGCAAAAAGAAACGGCGGATTTAGCCTCTGCCAGACGTTTAAATTCTTTATCGGTTAGCTGCACCCCATGGGCAAAAACCGAACGCTCCTTAACTAAACCGGCCTGATCATAGGTATCCAGATACCCCTCATAATCAGGGAAAAGCTGTTTTACCCAGGCCACTTCATCCACATTCTCAGACAAATGGGTGTGGAGATAAACATCTGGAAATTCTGCTAAGAGCTTCCCAGCTAAGCGCAGTTGTTCATCGGTCGAGGTGACGGCAAATCGAGGGGTGACTGCATAATGTAACCGACCTCGTTTATGCCACTTTTGGATCAGCGCTTTAGTCTCTTGATAGGATGATTCTGCTGTGTCACAAAGCACTTCAGGCGCATTGCGATCCATCATCACCTTACCGGCAATCATACAAAGATTACGACGCTCTGCGGCTTCAAAAAAGGCATCAACAGATTGTGGAAAAACACAGGCAAAGACCAGGGCTGTTGTGGTACCGTTGCGCAACAGCTCATTCAAGAAAATCTCAGCCACCTCTCGGGCGTAGGCCTTATCCTTAAATTTGCTTTCTGTCGGAAAGGTATATTGATTGAGCCACTCTAAGAGTTGCTCTCCGTAGGCGGCAATCATGCCAGTTTGGGGATAGTGGATGTGGGTATCGATAAAACCCGGCATAATCAGTCGATTGGCATATTCAATAATTGAAATATTTCCATATTTAGCTTTTATGTCAGCATAATGGCCAAAATCCTTGATCTTGCCATTATCCAGTACCAGTAGCCCATCGGCTATATAGCGAAGGCTGTCTGTCTCGGGCTGATAAAAGGGATCGTCAATAAAATCTAAAAACGACCCACGAATACCCTTGAGCAGGGACCAACCTGACTGACCATCTGAAGCAGACATTGACTAGAAAGAGAAACTAAGGAATAAGCCACCTCATCATATCCTGTCCCCAGAACCCCAATCTCTACTCTCCACTCTCATAAAACAATACAGATTTTTTCCTGTAGCTCACTAACGAACTGACCAAAGAATTCTGACTTAGATGATGTGGGTAAAGCCATGGTTTCAGGTCCCTCCCCACTACTGTGTAAGGGGTTTTCTCGAACAGACTATATCGGTTGAAGGCCCCCCTTACGGAAGCTACGGTGTACACACAAGTGATCGAAAATGGCGATGACGATTGCATCACCCCCTCTAACTCCCCCTTACCAAGGGGGAGGACCGGAGTTTTCCCCCTAACAGGGGACCTGGATAACTGATGGCTTCTTTACCAGGAATGTCCCAAGGTTAATTGTCCGTTTGATTTTGGCTCCTTCCTAAGCGCTATGCCCATCACCATGGCTGATCAGGGACAGCTATCGTGGCTGAGCAAACGAACCGTCGATTACCCTGAGATTAATATTAATTGACTGCCTGAGTTTTCCGTCTCTGGAAAAAATACTAAGAAATAGATAGCCCAGTGCCATTTATCACCTTAGGTTAACTGCTGATTCAAACCACTGTGCGATCGCATCATCACCGTACCGGTTCTAAATTGGCGAATTCAGGCCCCCACGTTAGATTGTTTAAGGAACGCCCTTTATAGGACTCCCAAGGTCTACGCCTGTGTTCCGCTATGGGACCATGGTCCCTAATGATCCAGGTAGCTCCACTGTGCGATAAGGTATTTTGCGACCCCCATTATCTGGCATTCATGACTAATCCGCCAAATGGCTGAGTCGTCCTTATGTAAATACTCCTGGATTTTTTTAGCATCCATGTAAACATGGCTAAAGGTGCTGCTCTCCCCTATGAATGTTCTTTCCTCTAACTCTGATGATCACGCCCTTGACGGCCAATCGCTGCAACAGCTTGCCGCAGAAAATAAGCGATTGCGTGATTTACTAGCGCTCGTCCAGAGCGAACGTGACAGTTTAGAGGCCTTAGCTAATATTGTGACCGAACATTCCACCGTGCTGGAAAATTCGCTCAATCAACAAAAGCGGGAAATGCTAGGCTACATTGACCAGGTGAAAATTGTTACCTCAGCAGCGGCAGCAGTTCAACAAAATGTGTTTACCTCCCAACACTTAGAAAAAATTGCCCAGCGTGATGATGAGCTAGGTAATCTAGCCAAGGTATTTACAGAAACAGTGTTAGCCGTCAAACACCATGAACAAACATTGGTGGAGACTAACCAACATTTAGAACAACTATTGCAGGCGTACAGTCGCTTTGTTCCTCAGGAACTGTTGCATTTTTTACAAAAAGAGAGCGTGATTGATCTACAGCTAGGGGATCACGTCAGCAAAGAAATGGCCATTTTGTTTTCCGATATTCGTGGCTTTACTACCCTGGCTGAGACCATGACACCCCAGGAAAACTTTAATTTTATCAATACCTATTTGGGATACGTTAGCCCAGAAATTGCTAATCACAACGGTCTGATTATGAAATACATGGGCGATGGCTTAATGGCCGTCTTCCCAGATGGGGTGGATGATGCGCTGCAGGCCTGCATTGCCCAGGCCCAGCGATTGCGAGACTATAACCAACATCGCCGGGCCCATGGTCATATCCCCCTAAGTGTAGGCATGGGTATTCACGTGGGGCGCATGATGGTGGGCATTGTGGGTGAGAGCCATCGCATGCAAGGGGATGCCTTATCTGACAATGTGAACCTCACAGCCCGACTGGAGGGACTCACCAAATACTATGGTGTTCAGTTGCTGGTTTCAGAAGATGTTCTGCGGAAGCTGACGGATTGCGATCGCTACCCAGTGCGCCTGATTGATCGTGCCATTGTCAAAGGTCGGCACACCCCCATCACTGTCTACGAAGTGCTGGATGCCGAAGAAAAGACCCTGCGAGCCCACAAGCTCAAAACCCTACCTCAATATTTAGAGGCTCTAAATTTTTATCAACAGGGCCAGCTAACCAAAGCCCAGGCCTGTTTTGAACAGGTTTGCCAAGCGAACCCCACCGATAAGACGGTGCAGCTTTATCTAGAGCGGTTGCAGCTGCTACAAAAACAGGGACTTCCCGACGACTGGCAAGGCATTTGGGAGTTTACGCAGAAGTAGATTCAGCCCACACTTATGCCAGCACCATCCAAAACAGGAAGGTTAACATCAGGCTCATGGTCCCAATCAAATGGTCAAACTGCTCAGGTACACGGGGAAATTTGATCGATAGCTTTTGAAAAATTAGCAAGTACGCTAGCCAACCAGCTGCAATGGTGATCAGGGGTTTGACAACATTTTTCAAACTGTAAGCTTCATAATAAAGGCCATTTGCCAACACCAATCCGCCCAGCAATATTACCAGGGCTGACCAAAAACCTGCATTGGGGCCATCTTCGGATTTTTCCGAATTATGAACATGGGGCAAAAAGATAAACTTGGCAAATGAGATGGCTGTGCCTAAGGCCGCAATATTCATGCCGATCACTTGCCAGGGCACCAGATTCTTAGAAGTCAGTACTTTAGCGCCAAACCCTGCCAGTAAGGGAAAACCTGAGATGGAAAAACTGGCGATGGCTAACGCTACCCATATAGACGTGGGGATGGGGTTTTTCTTCAGTACCTTAATGTCGCGACTGGACAACTTGCCCGTAATCAGGAAAAGGGCTGATTTTACCAAGCCATGGGTGAGGGCATAAAAGCCACCTACAGCTGGTGCCGCCAAGATAAACCCGAGCTGAGAAACGGTATGAAATGCCAGGATACGCTTGGTATCTTTAGAAAATACAGCGTAGCCCACACCTAAAAGCGCGGTTGCCACACCAAAGAAACGAACGATAGTGTCAATCTCAGGCAACATGAGTGCAAACCGGACGAGGGGAAAGACACCGGTTTTGACCACGACGCCTGACAGCAGAGCGGATATGGGTGATTCCGATTCAGAGTGGGTGAGCGGTAGCCACAGCCCTGAAACAAAGATGCCGCCTTTGGTTAAAAGGCCGATAAAAATGAGGGCAATGGCCTCTGCTGAAGCGTTTGCCAACCCAGTGAAGGCAAAGGAATTATTGGTTTGATAGACCAGCACAGCCCCGAGCAAGTAAAACAGCATGGCCGTATTACTGACAAATAGATAACGCAGCCCTACCCAAATGGAACGGTCAGTGCGGGGGTAGGCGATCAACAAAAATCCGGCAATGCTGATGACTTCTAGGGCAACATAGACGCTAATTAAATCTGCGCTAATAAAGACGGCGTTAACGCTGCCGTGCAAAATGATAGCTTGGGTGTAGAAGAAAGCGCCTTTGTTACTTTGCCAGCAGTAGAGAATGACCGCTGTGGTGACAACGGCATTGGTAAGGATAAAGAAGCCGCTCAGACCATCAATAAGTAAGCTGACGCCGAAGTTATCTAATAGTTGAAACGTTACCGGGTCCGGATTGAGCACATGCCAGAACCCATAGCCGAATGAAACCAATGAAATGATAATGGCCAGAGCCCGATCTAATTTGGGTAGCAGGTAAATGCTGAAGCCTATAAATAAGGGCAGGGCAATCCAAATAAGGCTAAGGGTTTCATGGTTTACTATCATTTTTTCTTTTAAGGCATCCTATTGTAGGAATAGCATGGGACGGACCAGCAAGGTGTATCGATGCAAAAAACTAGGCCTTTGCATCCTGTGGTTGATTTTGACTTATATGGCTTGCCAGTTATATACAGGGATACTCAATGCACATAACCCAGACTCTACCGCCTCTCAGGCACTATCAGCCATGACAAACGCATACAATAGGATTGTTCACGCAGGCTTTTTGGAAGCCTTTCAATCCGTCTAAAGCTTCCGCGTCCTCAAGGAATAAGAAGATAACAATGTCTACCCTATGTGCGATCGCGTCTGTGTGATATTTTTGGTAACAAATTGACAGGAGAAACAGGAACGGCTTTATCAAAGAGGATTTTCATACCGTTGAGCAACACGGGAGACTTGGATTCATCGGCTGAGTCTAAGTCGGATTCAGTGAGGTCGTCGAGATCGTCTAAGGGATCGATATCCAAAGCTCGACCAAAAGGGTGAGGTGTCTGGGGCATCATCATTACCTGACTAATAGAGGTAGACAGCCAGTAGGCTGAGTTGCGCAGATTAGCACCCCCCCAAGGGGAGAGTAGTCAATTTTTGATACCGACCCTCTGGGTGGCATTCGATCAGACGGGGATGCGCAGGCAAGCTGCCCGCACTGACACAAAAATTCGGATACTCCCACGGAGGCGCTAATCTTGATTACAAGTTGTGATACATACGCTTGTTGAATTTCGCCTCGCTCTTTCTAACCTCAACCACAACTATTGTTTTGTTTGCAGCCACATGCAATCTTGGCTTTAGATGCTTCCCAGCTGTGGTAGCACCTCCCTTCCTTTCGCCATCCCAATCTACACTATCGCCTAATGTCCTGACTCTGCGTGAAGAATCATACAAATCAATGAGATTGTCGCCTGAATCAGTCATCTGTATGTCATCTATCCAGTTGTCAAGATCCTGGTTATCGTTTATCCCAGAATTTCTCAGCTGTTCATTAGTCGGGCCTCCCGGATATAAACTGACTAAGTCAGTTGCATTGCCTCGATCAACATTGTTGGAGATGATTTTTGTAACTTCCTGCTTGACTAAAAACCATGTAGCGAAAGAAAAGCGGACGTCGTCTAATGGCCCTTCTAAATCATCCTTTTCCAAGCCATCTTCGTCCACAGAGAAAGCTCCTTCAAGCTCCTTATTCAACGGGGTCATTAACTCATTACGCCTTGCTGTTTGCGCTGCTAGTGCTCCCAACACAGGTGCAGCGCCTGCAGCTGATGTAGCTGCATCATAGCCATTAACCACAAAGTTAGCAATATCTAAAAGCAATCCTCGCTCAGCTGCATTTAACCCCACTCTGGCAAGGACATCAACGCCACACTTGATGAGCGGTTGAACAAACTCTTTAGAATTGCCACCGTATGCTCGTGCAGCAAAGGCTTGGTATAAAGCATAGGTGAGGAGTCCAGCTACATGATGGCGAGGATCATTGGGTCTTAACAAGTTTTGATAGGTATGCTTCCAGGCATCTACCGTTCGCCAGGCCGCATTATAGAATTTCAAATGTGACTTGCCATGAATCATGGAGCGGATGAAAGCTGGTGCAAGATAAAATTGATCCAAAAACAGATCCACATTACACTGAATAAGCCGCGCTCCAGCTTTCTTCTTCGCTAACCGCAGATTATTAAACATCACTGGATAGCCTGGGTCTTGCTGCCAGGCTAGATTCACCTGGTTTGAAACACCGGGGACAGCAGGGCCACCAGCGTGGTACAAGGTTGTAATTTGTGGGCCTGGTGTGGGTATGGCTGCTGCCCAAGTTCCAGCAGTGTTGCCGTTGGCTGTTGCGAGAACAGTATTGTTAATGTAGTTTTTGAGTTGCCTTAAAAGGCCTCGCTCGTGGAAAGGAGCAGTGACGACTTCTATATGCGGATCGGCTCCACCTTTTCTCTCTTCCAACACGACCTGAATCACAGGTAAACGATCTGCAGCGTTAACCAGAGACAGTCCTTCATCAATTTTTGAAGCGAAGTGGGTTGTGCTGATTACGGGGTCTCCATACGTGTCATGATTCGTAACCCCTTTCACGCCATTTAAATAAAAATCTGCACACTCCAACTCGAAACCAACTCCTTGAGTATGGCTCAGGTATCTTTCTAATTGAGTCTGCCTCTCAAGTAAAATCGGTAGAGCATTTAGGCGTACCATTGCATTGCGGAACTCAAGAGTTTTGCCAGCAACTTTATTAGGGGAGTCTGGATCAACTCGATAGCTAACCTGCGTATATTTCCTGATATTAGGTCGAGTATTTGCGTCGTCGTATTCTATTTTTAGTTGTCCACCGTTAAGAAGGTTCTCCCATTTAAAGCTGACTATAGTACCGTTAGTTTGCTTAATTTTACCGGAGCTACTATCGCCTGGAAGTGACATTATAATTCCATTCTTACCCACTAGCCTTTGAGCAATTTGGGCAGTATCAATCTTGAGAGATTTACCAACAACGTTAGCATCTCCGTACTTGATCTTAGTTGTCTCAATTCTGTATTTGACTAGTGTGCCTTTTTTAATCAGCTTTTCCCTATCACCAGATATATTATCATCTTTGAACTTAACTGTTTTCAGGCCCATAAATTCGCCATTCTTTGGACTTTTGTGCTTGATTGCACCTACACCTTTGTCTGGACTATAACGGCTAATCTCTCCATGACCTGTTTGTAAAGATAGCTGACTAGAAATATTGTCTGATTGGTGGACTTTGAAATGAGATTGTCTCAGTTGAGTTCTTTCTAGCTCTTGTTGCACAGCCAGTAAGCGATTGCCTGAAGTATTCTGTGTGGAAGAACCGCCATTATATGACTGTGAGTCCGCAATTTTTGGGGATGCTTGTTGCTTTGCTTTAGCAACAGTGTTTTCTAAGTCAAAGAGGTCAGTCATGATAATTTTTTCTCGTTTGGATATGGGTACTTGGATTAATTTTGTTAATCAAATTGCTTAGCTCAGCTAGTGTGCAATTGCGGCTAAAAACTTGAAACAGGAAATATTCACTTCGTTTCCTCCGTTTCCCCATTCGAGGTTTCTTCGGGTAGTTCTGAAACAGTTTCCTGTGCTATCCTCGATTGAGATTCTGCGTTCGATGTCGTTTCATCCGGCTCAGGCATTGCCTTATGCATTTCAGGCGTGGTCTTTTGAAGTTCAGGTTCTCGCTCTTCCGTCATCACTCCATACATCTGTGCTAGATCCTCTTCTAACGCGGCCTCATCTAAGGCTAACGACGCACTGACTGACTGAGCACTCGCCCCTTCCTCTAGTTGAGCTGATTGAGCCCTGGATTGGGCTCTTTTCTCGTTGTCTAGCAATTCATCAAACTCATCCATCAGAACTGATTGAGCTGTGGATTGTATGGTCTTCTCCTTGTTTAACAAGTCATCAAATTCATCAAAGCGCTGCTCCAGGGAGATACTGCCTAAATCAAATGAGTTGGCATAACTCATGTTGTGCCCCATGCGATCAAATACATCATGAGGTTTTTGTTCATCGTCAGATGTGTCCTCTTTACTTTTTGCCAGGGGCAATGATGTGGAGTTCATCTGATTGTGAGGCATGTGTTGAGCCATTTGAGAAAATACATCGTGGGGATTATCCGCTGTCTCTCTGATGTCGTCAGGGAGAGCTGATGTAGAATCTGTCGCAGCAGCTGTCGACATCTGTTGCTCATCTGGATTGGCGCTCACCATGCCACCACGGTCTTTGTCATAGGTTTTCTGACCAGTGATAATCGCCTGCAGATCCGCCGCAAAATCGCTATCACTCATTGCCTTGCTTGGCGTTTCTTGCTCTAGTGCCGAATCCAGATCACTAAAATCTAAATCTTCTGCCAATGTCTCCTCATCGAGATCAATGGCAGAAAATGCTTGCCCAACGGGTGTATCCGACTCGTCATCCTCATCCACCTCAAAGGACTCTACTTCAAAAGCTTCGGCCCCATCGTCCTCGTCTAAGCCAAAGGCACTGGCTTCATAACCCTCGTCATAGCCCTCGTCCTCATAGTCATGGGCGGCTGCATAGGGTTCTTGGGCCACATAGGAATCACGCTCGCTGTTGTAGATCAGCTCGATGGGTTCATCCCAGTCAAATGATTGTGCCCTCACCCGTACTCGACGACGACACCGGGCTGCCACGGGGCGTGGTCCTCGTTTGGGCAAGCCTGGTCGGCGTTTACCCCGACGTTTTCTTGGTGGTTTGCCCGGCTTACCTGGAGAGGTATATACTTTTCGTTCTAACTCCAGCAATCGATTTCTCATGGGACCAGTACCTAAGGGCAAGTAAAAAGGGACAAGTAAAAAGTAAAAAGGGCGAGAGGTTGGGATTTAATTAGGTGATTAAGATACTTTTTAGGCAAATGGTGATGTAATTGGTGGAGGTTGTGTGGAACGTTTTCTTTTATGGCGTTTGTGTTTTAGCTGGGCCATATAGTTCACTAGTTGTGGCGGACAGGCCAGCTGATAGGTCAACAGCAACATATTGTTGCGTAATCCTGCTGCCGCATTAGAGGCCGATGTAACAGCAGTCACACTTTTCTCATGGGCCTGCTGAGGGACATCAGAAGAATTCTTAGGAACAGTGATGGACTCATCTGCGATTGGTTGAGAGAATGACGGTGGTGCAACCTCACTAAAGGTATCGTTGGCAGTGACTACTGGCACTACGTCAATCGTAGCTGCCGAAGCTAGGATATCATCCTCAGATAAAGCCTCTTCTGGTGACATAGCCTCACATGGAGACTGATCTTGACCATCAGAGAATATCTCGATTACTTGGATCTCAATCGACGGAACATCCGACTGGGTATCCTGCCCATGGTCAGGAGCACTCCCTGAGTAATTCTCTAATGGCAAATCGCTGACGGGATTTTGCAGACTATCCTCTAATGCTATTGTCTCCCTTGTCATAGGCTGTTGTGTACTCTCTACTTCCATAACATCTTGTTGCACAACACTATTCAATGCTACTGGTGAGGCATCAGCTTCTGTTGTAAGAACCTCGTCAATAGCCCAATTCATTGCAGATGAGCGAGGCTGTTCAACCGGAGTTGTGGGCTCTGAAGTGGCAGTGGAGAGACCTAGTCTTGCCTGGCGGATACTAGTGGCAAGGGACTTATAGCTGGCTAGGGGAGCAGTCGGGTTTGGTTTGGGTGAGCGAGGGGAAGGCTTCGACTGACGCAGTTCGGCTGAGCCCTTGGGCTTAAGTAATTCGGCTGAGCTTACCGTCGAAACCTCAGCCCAAGGGGGAGATGTCAGTAGGGAGTTGAGGGTTTGGCGACGATGTTTTTGGGCAACTGTTGTTGGAGTTGCTTCAAAGGTTTCGACAATGGCTGGGCTAATGGGAGTGGAAATGGTGGGGAGGTCGGATTTTGATGTGTGGGTCTGGGAGGGAGTATAGTAACGCTGACCAAGCTGGGCCGCCAGCTGACGATAGGGACCGGCGGGTTGCTGAGTTTGTGGCTGCCGGGGCGATTGTAACGCTGAGTTAGGAGTGGTCAGCTCTCGATAGTACCGGGGCTGGGGCTGTTTTAAGCGAGACTGGCGCGACGGCCTGACCCGAGGCTGCTGGGGTCGAATGTGTTGCTCCAAGGCTAACAGACGATTGTGGCTAGGTGGCATGTAGGCAGACATGGTGAATTCAAAAGTGAAAATTCAAAGTTCAAAATTTAAGTAACAAGATTTTAATAAGGTCTCTGTTTAAATCCCTCTCCTGGGATCAATAGAGCTTCTCTATCGAGAAGTGTTATCCCAAATAGCAAAATGGGGCTTCCCAAAAGGCGGGGTGGGTTAACCGCTATTGCCACTAACCGATCCCCCAAATTCCATCCCTATGGTGGTTGCACCTGCGATTCTAAATTCATCGTAAATACTGCGTAGGGATCCAACGCCACTTTCAGCTGATTCCCTCCCTGACCTTGCAGATGCTGCTGCTTAACTTTAAGCTTGAGCTGCTTATCACTGGCTGAGAGAATCTCCACCGGCTGATCGTTGATCACCGCTGCCGGAAACTGATCCAACGACTGAGCACTGGCTAGATTGTTACCTTCTAAGGTTAAAACCGTGTCGCCCTGGGATTTAGAGAGACTGGCCTTGGCCACACTGGGGGGCTTTTCCTGACGATGGGCTTTGTTAATTAAGTTGGCTAAGCTACCGTAGTTGAGTTTCTTTTCGGTGACTTTGCCCAGGTCCACATTGCGATCTTGGACTGTTCGACGCAGATCTTCGGTGGATTTAATCCCTAGTTTTTTTAACTCTTTGCGCTCAGTTTCGGGCAGGTCCACCTCATCAATGGAGGTTTCTCCCTGTTGGATCGGTGGCCGAGTGACTTCACGAATTTGGCTATCGCTGATGGACCCCAACTGGAAAGAGATTTTAGAGGCCCCCTTTTCGCCGGGTTTGGCGGTGGTAAAACGCACATTATCGCCATCAAACTCTGGAAACAACTGTAATTCTAGGTTCATGTCTTGCACCATATAGGTCAACCGACGGTTTAACCCTTTGACCGACAGGGTGTCTTGAGCCTTGTCTAACTCAAAGATCAAGGAGTCAAGAAAAGATTCTAAATTCCAGGATTTGTTTCCACTACTGGCCATGGCGCTCCTCCCCGTGATCCTCAACTATGCGCAGCTGCATACGATGAAACACTGGCAAGACTGTTGTTGTCGTCCGCTGGGTGGGAGCCGCCCCCTTGAGGGTGACCTGGCCGGCATCATCCACTGTGACCCGCAACTCGATGGGCATATCCACCTTAATTGCTTCCACCGTTAATACCTGCCCCGTCTCAGAGTTTACCCGCTGTTTTTCGTAGTCCGTCAGGCTATGAACGAGATCGGCAAAGGGCAACAACGGATCCAGCTCCTCAAACTGTTCATGGCCAGTGAGGTCGTCTGGAGAAGAATTTGCATTAGTCATCATCGCTAACTCCGATAAAGTGGGCCTTGGTGGGCATGGGGAAATACACCGGAGCTTCTACTAGCTCGGTGACATGACCGTTTTCGTCAATCTCTGAGGCTTGCTTTAGCAAAATCCGCTGTATCTTTAACTCTGGATAGACCCACAGGGCAACGCTGCTGCCTTTGCGTCCTTTAAATTTGACCTCAGTGCGGGCCAGGGCATTGAACAGACTGATGTTGTCGGTATTAAACAGGGCGTTTAACTGTTCGTCGTCGAGGGGCTCATGGTCAGAGATTTGACCGAGCAGTTCGTTCAAACGCTCGGGGTTGAGCATCATCCCAGCCTTGAGTTTTCCTTCCTGACGGGTGTCGCTGGTCTGTTGAATGCGGGAGAGGGTTTCCATCCGGGCCAGGACAGTGCGATCGCGTTCCAATGTGTAGTAGTACTTACAGTCCAGGGTCAACCTACGCCGTCGACTAGAGAGTTGCCCCTGCCATACCTTGTGCCAGTAAGACCGATAGCGATCCACATCATTGAGGGCAACGGTTTCCGACTGACCTTCAATGCGATTAAAGCAATAGTCTCGCATCAGGGTGATCATCTGGGTCATGCTGGTGCCCATGGGTTTCTTGCGGCGTGGGCTGGGGTTTCGTTGCGATCGCCCCTTCCAGGCCAGCACCACCGTCACTAAATAATCCTCGTTGGGTTCCAGCAGTTCCAGCTGGTCTCGCCTTAAGGTGGGCACCACATCCAACGGCCCACTGGTGAGATCGTCAACTTTGTACTTCTTCTCAAGCAAAATCTCCAGACTCTCTGGATCCTTCACCAGGATCTGGAGAATTCCCTTACGGATCGGGCGGGGTGTTTCTAACTTAAGGGGAAAAGCAATGTCGTGATCCTGATGGTAGAGCACCCGAGAACGCCCGTGGAGCATCAGGGGTGTAACATCCATAAAGTCCAGCCGCACCCGACCCACCCGCCGATAGTCAACAACTTCAGGTGACCAAGCTAGGGCATTGACCACCGCCGCTCCATAGGCCCACTTTTCCATGGCAGTATCGTCTGCATTCGCGATTAATTTCTCAATGTGCTGCTGATCTTGTTTTTTATCTTCCAGACTGACTTTGGCTACCTGGGTGACGCTGTCGGTGACCGCCCCCAACATCTTGGTGGGGGATATGTTTTGCATCATCATCTGCACCGTTTCAGGAGTTAAGACCTGCTGCAATAAAGGCATTAGGGACGTTACCAAACCGCTCATGTTGGCACCTCCCATCAGGGCCGAAGCTCCGCCCGTTGCCCCCGCGCCACCTAATCCTCCTAATAGTGACGGCAGGGCTGCCAAGGCTGGCAGGGCCATTTGATCACTGTAGGGGACGGATGCGGCTGTTGAAAAAGATCGGGCTCGACTCAAGTTAGTAGTGCGATTGGCAGTCCCTGTGGGGAATCGTTGCAGCTGATTTTTCTGCAACTGTTGTTGCGCCAACATCGCTGTATTCACTGCCGAGGAGTTGGGCCGTTGAGAGCCCATTTGCTGGGTTGGAAACATTCCTGCCGCCAGCATTGGATTTTGTTGAGCCCCCATTAGATTAGCTCCTGTCATAGCAGGCATGGTACCTGCCCCTGGCATCATGCCCATCTGGGGCGTACCCGCCATACCGCTCTGATTGAGAAAATTCATCAAGAGCTGCATCATCGCCTGGTTATTCATGGGCTGCTGTCCTGTGAGCCCAGTTTTTGACAGGAGTGACGTGCCTGCATTCATCAGCATTTGCTGATTTTGAGGGTTCTTGAGAAACGTACCTGCCTGTTTCAGGGCGTTCTGAGCCTGGGGACTGGTGACAACAGCCGTAGCTTTTTTTGCCAGGGGGGCAAATTTTTTAAGGCCACCAATGACGGATGATAAGCCTTTGAAGGCCATGGCCGTACTCACCGGAGAGGCTTCTTTATAGGAAAAAGCGACCACCTCAACCGGAGGCTGTTCGATGGTTTGTGATGGCATAGAGTCCTCCAAACTTAGGGAGACAGCGTTGTGGGAATCATCCTGCTCACGTTGCAAACCGAAAGCGGGGATCTGAACAATTTCAGAAAGAGCGGGGCCTTCTAGCTGAGCCGTTCGAAAACTAAAGAGTTGAAGATAACGATGTTTGCGATCAAACTGCTCATTTGGAATTTCCAATGTCTTACGGCCCAAACTTTCCTCTGGCAGCGGCCCCATTAGGGGCGAGATAAAGGTTGGATCTTCTAACTGCTTGAGGCCATTAAAACGACGGATCGCTTCATCGCCAATCTGATATCGGTAATATCGATTGGTAATTCCGATATCAATATCGACGTGGGTATAGTCGTCGTCCGTGTCTTGCCACCTTAAGATTGCCAGAGCCATTGTGCTTACCCGATGTCATTAAAACCAAGAGAGAGTCTAGAAACAAAACATCAGCTACTGCCCCGGCAAATACTGCCCCGGTTGTCCTCCTGGTTGAGCCTGCTTTTGGGGTTTTGGTGCTTCCCCACCATACATCGAGGCAAAGTTGTCTAACTTAAAGTAATCAGATTTAAAAACAAGCTCGACCGAACCGGTAATTTGCGCAGCTAAATCAGTAGTTGCGGTACTCTTGGCAGAAGACACGCTAATCTTGCTGCGCTTGTTCGTGCTGGAACTACGTCTGCCCAAGAACCCAAACAGGCCGCCTCCACGGGTGCCACCAGATTTGGTGGTAGATGAATCGGCAGCCTTGTCAGATTTACTAATCTTTTCAGTTGCTTTAACATCAAAGACAACGGCTGCTTTGACCGTACCGCGTTCGACCACTAATCGAGAAATACCCATCAAAATAGTTTCTCGCAGCAGGGCTCGTTGTTCTTGAGCCAGTGCCAGTTTAGCGTCCATAATTCTGGCTCTAACTTCGTTATCGCCAATATCTAGCTGTTGTCCACTGGCATTACCGAGGGCCGGTTGCCCCTGCTCATCTTCAATAAAACTAAATTGATCGCCCATACTATCTGCCATGTGGGCAAAGGCATCTTCATCACTGACATTTTTGACAAAGCTGCTGAGGGATTTGGTCGCAGATTTTAACAGGCTCTGATATTCCTGCATCTGCGTTACGGTGACGTTTAAGTTCGCGTCAAAAACACCCGTGAGCAAGTCTTCGACAAATTGAGGAAAATCGACATCACTGATAAAGTCAGCAGCCATCTCTCCCGTTTCTGGGCCAATTCGCTCATTGAGATGGCGTTTGTCATCGATTTGATCACTGGCAGCCAAGCCCGTTGACAATCCTTTTTGAGTTGCTAATTGACCACCGTCTTCATCAGCCAATTCTTTACACTGAGCCATGACTACGTCCTTATACATGGCCGCCTGTTCATTGCGATCCATATTCCGGAATGATTGGGATTGGGACAGTAGCGATCGCGCCCGCGCCCGCGCTTCTGTCTGAATATTTTCGTCATACATCAATTGTGACATGGCACTTTAGCCTCTCTACGCCAAATAGAACTGTTAAATGGACCCCGTTTGACTCATAACGAGTAACCTGTAACTTGTTTCTGTCCTTGTTACTTATTACTTGTTACTTGTTATTCGTTATTCGTTACTTGTCACTCGTCACTCGTTACTCGTTACCTAATTCCAATCATCAAAATCGTCATCCTCATCCATGTCGATATCGTCGTCCATATCGTCATCGTCCTGCCCAAAGGAGTCATCGTCCTCTTCCATGGCAGCCTGGGCAATAATCCAAGCCTCTGCCGAAGAGAGGAAATTCTGGAAAATACTGTCTTGAACTGAACCTTCGTTAAAGTTGGCAATCCACTGAAAAACCTTGTTGCCCTCCACTGCAGCGGTACGAATGGGAGCACTGGAGACCATAATTCCCAAATCTTCTTTGGCAATCTGCTCAATCACCGTCCAAATACTCTGACGGCGACCACCGTAGGAGATCACCACATCCTCAGACTTGATGATATCTAGCGCCTCTTGCAAGTGGGCATAGTCTTCAGTTACCTGTAGGTGAGACATCCCAGTCATGTTTTCACTCAGGTTGTACTGTAGGTTCTTTGTTGCCTGGTAAATGGGGGCTCGGGAAACCCAACCATCTGCTGAGTAGCTGCCCTCTGCCTTACGAATGTACTCAGCCACCTCAGACATCAGCTGGTGCCATAGCCGAGGAAAATCTTCATTGGGAACCATATTCGAGAGCAGGCGACCGGCACCTCGATTCAGGACTCGGCGGTAGAGCATGGCTCGCTCTTGAGGTGTGGAGCGTTCGCTACGGAGTTTGTGGTAACGGTAAAGTGCAGCAGCTGTCGTCCCCTCAGGTACATCCAGCATGCCGCTAGCCCAGCGTAATACCAGTGCATTGGCCACATCAAACACATGCATGCGTTCCCCAATACAGTAGATGTAGTCCAGCGCGCCCGCCGCCAAAATATTGTCCGAGCTTACCCCTTGTTCTTCGATACTCTCAAAGGTGTCGACAGAGAAATCCCAAGTAGTCTCTCCACCTTTAACCCGTGCAGCATCAATGGGGTCTTCAGCAACCGTACTGGTTTTGAGGGCCTCATTGTAGGCCATCAGGAAGTACTGATCGTAGCCGCCAGCCGTAAAGGTGTCATCATCAATCTCAATACCCAGCTTGACCAAATAATCGGTCATTCCCTGCTGAAGCGAGGCCGTAAAGGAATAGGGAGAGATTGGATTGTCGTCTCTTTCAGCAAACTGGGCTACATAGTAAGGAATATTCCCTTCAGTGTAAAGAGTGGAAAGCAGGTCGGTAACGGCAGGCTCCACCTGGCCAATGGTGATGGGCAGCCCCTGGGACAGCGTGAGGTCGTCTAATTGTTCCCAACGCTTATCAGTGGACTTTAGCCGAATGCGCCTATCGTTGAGCACCAGGGTAAGCATCTGGGCTAGGAAATAGCGCTTGGGAATATTGTTTACATTTCGCAGTACCGAGCTATATAACCCTTCAAGATCATCATCTGATACGCTCTCGTCTTCGCGGGCAGCCTTAATCAAGGTGGCATAAATGATTGGTCTGGAAAGTAATAATTTTGGAATATTGTCTAATCCAGAGCCATTTAGCTTTTCAGTCAGGGTATTAACTCTACTTAACAAACCCTCGCTGGTTATGTAATCTCTAGGATCGTCATCTCCTGCCTGATTGATGAAATAGGTTTCTGTATTACTTAAGGCTGTTTCAGCATAGGAATCTAAGGTGACGCTTGGTGGATTGATTTGTAGTACCAACTCAGCAGTGTATTCCGTGTAGGTGGTAGAACCGTTAGCGTAGGTAAGAACCATGGTAATTTCCCGCAATAAATCAATAAAAAACTGATAAAGTCAGAAATTTCAATTTCTCAAGGCAAAAACTGTCATCAAATAAACCTTAGTGCTTCAAACTCTAAGCCTACTAACGCCTGTAGCCTAGCCGACGAGTAAGTCTGAGAGACCAAACTGTTGTTGAACAACCAGCCAATTATCCACTTCACTCAGAGCTAGATCGGTGCTTTCCCCATCAGTAGGACTCTCCCCCTCAGCACTCTCAATCCCAAATAGGTCACTTAGGGTGTCCCAATTATCATATGCAGCCGCTGCTGTAGCTGCTAAGGCTGCTGCCTCTAATACTTTCGCTTCCAGACCACTTAAAACGTCAGTAACCTGTTCTTGAATGGCACTTTTTAGTGTAGCTGTGGCTACTTCTAAAGGATCATTGTTGGTGGCTGGGCTTTTAGTAGGCTGCGAAATATACAGCAAGGCTACTTCTTTTATTTTTGGAATATTTGCAGGCACAGACTTTATGAAATTACCACTCTCAACTATCTCACCTGAATCTTCATTAAAGCTTGAGATACTTTCTTCTAGTGTTGTTTGTATTGTCTGAGCGTTACTTAGTAATGTTTGAGCCTCTGTTGCTGCGGTTGAACCTGGATCGAAAGAGGCTGCTGACTCGGCTGACTCTTGTATTTCTGTAATAAAACTACTTGCTGATGACGATGCTAGACTCAACGTCTCTCCTACCCTCGCAAGCTCTGCCAGGGCAGCTGATGCTACTGTAACTGGAAGATAAACACCGTTATATACCTCAATATCTGGAAGATAGTCTTTGAGAGCCTCAATCACATTGAGCAGAGCATATGCAGTATTTTCCAGCTTTGCAGTGTAGTTGTCTGTTTCAAGAGAAGCCTTATCGGCTTGAATTTCTTCCGGAGTTGCGTAAACAACTAGATTAAGGTCGACCGTTGTTGTTGACATTAAATTATTCTCCGATGAAGTGGGCTTGAGGATAGTTACCAGTGATCTCAAAGTCAACTGGAGATAAAATAATCATGTTCACCTAAGACTGTATGCCTCCCCGTGAGCAACCTTTTATTATCAGGCAAGCTTGTAGTCCAATAGTCGCAGGGCATCTAATAAGTTAAGCTTGCCAAAGCCTGCCTTGGGATGTTTAAACCGTTTATCCAGTTTGTCGGCGGTATGCTTGAGCAAATATTTCACTTGCCGATCAGATAAGTTAGTCTTGTATTTTTGTCGAGCATAGGACTTGAGCAAGGCGATCGCTCCGGCAACAAAGGGTGAAGCATGGGATGTTCCCGTGGAAAAACCATAGTCATTACCGATGTAAGTGCTATAAATATCTGTGCCAGGAGCGGCAAAATCAACCTGTTTGCCATAGGTGGAAAACGACGTGATTTCCCCTGACTCATCCAAGGCTCCCACCGCAATCACATGGGGGAGTGCCCCTGGATAATAAAGGTGTTCCTGGCCATCATTGCCAGACGCGGCAACAATTGAAACGCCTTTACGGCGAGCATAGTTCACTACTTCTTCATGGGGTAGCCCACCGTCTGTGTGCTCAATGCCAAGACTCATATTGATCACATTTGCACCGTGGTCAATGGCCCACTTAATGCCTGAATTGATGTTATCCACCAAACCTGCGCCGACCTTTTTAGAGCCACGTTTCATCGCTCCCAACACCCGCACAGGCAAAATCTTGCACTTGGGCACCACTCCTAACGGCATTTTTAAGCCCTGGCCAGCAATGATTCCAGCGACATGGGTGCCATGACCCACCTCGTCTTCCGGGTCCTCATCATAGTCCAAATAGTCTCCGAGAAACTTTCCAGATCCATCGAGAATATCGACAAAGTCATAGCCGGGAAGCAACACCTCTTTTAACTCGGGATGATCGAGATCGATGCCGGTATCTAACACCGCCACTGTAATTTTGGAATCGCCCTGGCTGTAGTCATGGGCCTCTGGTAGATAGATGGCCCGGCGCGATCGCATATCTGTATCAAAACTCAATCCCTTAGCAATCACCGGCAGCTCGGCTGTCGCCACCTTACCGGAGTTGACAGCTTCGACGTTAGGAATAACCGTAATATCCTGAATTAATGCGGCGGGAATTTCTGTATTCTGCTGCAAAATCAGACGATATGTGCGATCAAATTTGCTCTCTTGTTCATGTTGGTCCCAACCATTAGGTTTAGCAGACCTATACTCCCGCGTCACCTGAAACGAATGACCATATTTCTTCGCCACCTGATCCACAGCTGGCGTGAGCTGAGTAGGAGCCTTTGCTTTATGCTGGGCAACATCCTCCCAATAAGGAATCTGACCAGGGGCAACGTCTTTTGTTAAGGTGACTAGGATATGGGGTTTCATAAAAAATCAATCATCGGTGCCAGCAGCGTTTTTTATACCGCTCAGTTAATCATCAGATGACAATATGTTATCGAGCTCAAAATGGTACTCTGTGGTTAGCTCACCTCCACTACAGTCCACTTAACTGCAATCTCACCAGAATGCTTCTCAAACGTCCAATCAATATCTCCATCTTGCCCATCCTCATGTTTTGTAGCATGCGAAAGATCGCCATTGGCCACGAAAAGAATTGTTTCTCCTGGGTCTAACGACCAACTTCTTTGATCGTTAAGGGGGACTAAATCATCTCCGTCTAACCCAGAATCACCAGTCTCCACTTTTATTGTTTCTCCTCGTCCCACCAGTACGCAGCCAGCGGGTGCCCCAGGTAGAAGGTATGTAGCGGCTGCCTCTGTATACATAGCGGTATAACCGATATATTCAATTAACTGACCGGTTGGGAAAATTTGCCATGTTCCCTCAGCCACAAAATAAAATGTTAATGTGCGATCAAAGTTATTGGTAAATAGACGTCTCGAGGTAGCTTTGACTGTAAATTCACCTCGAGTAGGTTCCTCCTGATCAACCTCAAGGAACCACCAAACGGTTATACTATCGCTGTTCGAAGAATACAAATTGGTAGCGAGATTGACATTCCCCGGCACCTCATAGCCTTCACGATAGAAATTACAGACTAAGTAGATGTTTTCTCCAGGATCTAGTCCTTTTGTTATCTGTGTTCCAACCTTTTTATATGTATTGTCATCCCAGCTTTCTCGCCTAAAGAGGATTGCACCTAAAGGACGATAAGAGTCAACAGTTGCTACATTGGCCCACTCTTCACTGCCTTGGGAATCAAGTTCCAATATTTCTGATTCTGCTTGATCTATCGGGCGTGGACGCTCAATAAACCATCGTCCATTGACATCAGGGATAAAGGTTATCCTGGCGCTGAGGTCCGTGGGATTAGTAAATAATGTACCTTGGTTGTCACTAGCTACAACTGTTAACTGGCCATGGTGGAGAAAAGAAGATAGTAAAACTGGTGTTGAAGTCGATGTTGTTGATCCATTCACCTCATCAACTAAATCGGTCAACCCAAACATTTGGCTAACAGCCACCCAGTTTTCTACTGAGAGTGATGTTTCAACCATATTCTCTAAAATAGAAACCAACAAAAGCTGGCACCATGGTGCTTAAAACCAAGGCTAAACAGGAGAGTTTAACGATCACCTCACCGAGATCGCCAGCTTAGATCGCGCTCAGACAGAAGTCTCAGACCAAAATTTCTCTGATCCTTGTCAGGGACCGCCTATAGAATTCTATAGAGCGCTAATTCTCTGTAAAGCTGTAATAGCTCGCTAGAACAACTTTATCTTCAACAAATGTAAGCCAGGGAATAACGCCTAAACAAAGCATTGTGAAAAATGATCATATGTCCTCCTGGGTCATACCCTCTGTCTCCAACCAGACCAGAAGAAGGAATACAGTAGCCCTATGGCAAGCATACTACAGTTAGAGCAGAAGTTTACACGCGGGACTCTTCATGTCAGTGCCCGCTACACACCGCTATCAAATAGATTCGTACTACTTGATTTAGAAAAAGCGAAACGACTTTTCGCAAAATCACTAACTTAAGTTATTAGATTAATCATATGCGAGAACAGAAATTACCGACGGACCTTTCTGAACATGTTATCTTTTTTCAGTAAATGAGACATTACTTAATCAAATATCTGGTTTAAGCACATATCAGATAGTATGCAAGCCAATTTCGGCGCAACGTTACACCGAAATTGGTTGACCTTTCCCTATATTTAACTCAATAGAGAAATTTTTATGGGTTGTTTTGAATCAAGCTAGCTAATGCTTCTATGAGTGTTTTGTTTTCTTCCTCAGTCCCGATGGAGATGCGTAGTTTATCCTCCAAGCCAGGTTGCTTAAAATAACGGACAAGAATTCCTTGCTCTTTTAGAGCTAGATACAGCGACTCTGCAGGGTGGCTGTTGGGTGTGGCCAGGATAAAATTGCCATGGGATTCAGGGACTGAAAATCCTAAACGCTTTAAATCGATGGATAGCTTAGACCGGGAGGCTTTAATTTGACTGGCACGGGCATTTTTATAATTTTGATCACGGATGGCGGCTGCGCCTAAGGTGATTGCGATCGCATCCACGTTATAGCTATCCTTCACCTTCAACAGCCCTGCTAATAACGTCGGATTGGCAATGCCAAAACCCACCCGCAACCCAGCCAGAGCATAGCCTTTGGACAGTGTTCGTAAGACAATAACATTCTCAAATTCCTGCACCAATGGTAGGGCCGAGAATTCAGCAAAATCCACGTAGGCTTCATCAATCACAACCACACCTGACACATTTTGAGCCAGAGCCCGTAAATCATCCAAGGACACCATGTGACCGGAGGGGCTATTGGGAGAGGCAACAAATGTGAGTGCACCGTTTGCTGCAATTAGCGCCTCGATAGGTAACTGAAAATTCTGAGGATAGGGAATCTCAACGATATCGGCGGTTTGTATTGCAGACAGTGTCTTGTAAAGCACATAGGTGGGTATGGGATAGACAACTTTACGATTATCCCCTTCAGCACAGGCCCGTACCAAAAGATTCAAAATGTCGTCACTGCCATTACCCACAATCACCCAATCCGCAGGTATCTGAAATACCTCGCTAATTGCCTGACGAAACTCTCTGGCAGATGGCTCAGGATAGCGTCTGAGCTGATCAAGATTGATATTTTTTAACGCTACTGCCACCTGAGGTGAAGGAGGATAAGGATTCTCATTGGTGTTGAGTTTGATTACCCTGGTACCTGGTGCCGGCTGTTCACCAGGTACATACCCCGTCATCGCATCAATGGCAGAACGAAAATAACCCATGGCAGCTCTAGCAACATGATCATAAACCTATTCATTGTAGGTCATCGTTGTGATGCTCTGATATTTGTCGCGTTAAATCTTCGGTGACCCCTCCTGCAACTGGGTTACGCCTTTGGGACCCGACTATCCTTTTCTAGGTTAACGAACGCTCAGCTCAATCAGACAAGCATTAAGAACATTTTGGCTCACCTGATCCAGCGTGCTAAGACGATGGGCATCTCTGAGTTCTAGTTCATAGGGGGCTAGACCAGTCGCCTCTGGATGCCCCGCTATGGTAGGCTGTAGCTGGGTCAAAATGCTGTAGGGATAAACCTCTGTGGTACCAGGAGGAGACACCCACAAATCCAGACTCTCTCCATGAACAGTTCCTGTAAAACAGCTATATTCTGATAGTGGCTGATAGAATCCACCGACTACTTGATTCTCTTCTAGCTGTAACACCATATATTCAACAGTTGCAGATTCAGAGCTGTCAGCAAGGCTATCGGATGACGTTGGCTGTAGGTCACTACTAAAGAGATAAGTTCCGTTGCGTACGTCAGGCGATCTCAGATCTAAGGCGATCTCTTCAGGTACAGCATCTACCAAGTTAGTAGACGGTTGAGCGACGGCAACGGGGGCAAATGAAGATACCAGACTAGTAAGGGCTATGGCATGGAGGATACGTTCAATAGTAATAGGGAGCATGATTCTGAAAAGACATAGAGATGGTAAAAGAGATTTTTGTTGTTGCCGATCCTCAGCAACAACAAATTTATTAGGCGGCAATTGCTTTCCCAGCACGTCGGCTACCTTCTACCCGGCGAATGTCTCGCCAAATTTGGGTAGCTGCCTTTGCGCCATCAGAGGCGGCCACAATCACCTGATTCATACCGACTTTAAGGTCACCAATGGCAAAGATACGTGGGTGAGATGTGCGCAACATATCATCCGTAATCAGGTTGCCGCCTTTATAGTCCAGATCAATACCGTTTAAGTAATCGCTGTGGTAGCGAGAGCCCATGGAAACTAGCCCAGCTTGCAGCTGAACCTTGGAGCCATTTTCTAGCTCCACACCAGTCATCTGATGGTTTTCACCGAGGAATTGCTTAATGGGCGTTTCAACTAATTCAAAGCCTTGGTCAGCTAGAGACTTTTTACGTTCTGGACTGACCTCAAACTGTCCATTGGTCAATAGAACAATATCGCGAGTAAACCAGCTTAACGGTTCGGCAACCCCCAGGCTGGCTTCGCTGGCACCAAAAATACCCACACGCTGATCAACAACTTCATAGCCATCACAAATCAGGCACACATGCAGATTGTAGCCAGCATAATCAAAGACATTTTGCATATTTTCAAGCTGGGGCAGATGATCAATTACACCGCTGGCAGCAACTAAATAGCGGGTCTTAAAGCTGTGATAGACACTGTTGCTACGTCCAATTTTGACACGCACAATAAAATAGTCGCCTGCGTCGGTCACGTCTTCTACAAAAGCATTCAGCCAGTCGCCATTCAGAGAAAGATAATGCTCTTTCCCTTGCTTAAGCAGTTCCCGTCCTGGCGTATCCGGAGGCAGACCCAGGTAGTTGTGTAATTCCTGCATCCACAATGAGCGAGCTTTGCCCTTATCAATAATCAGGGTATTGAGAAGATAGCGTTGCAGATAGATCCCTGCAGAGAGACCACCGGCTCCGCCTCCTACAACAACTGCATCGTAAATATGATCATTTTGTTCTTGGAGATTTCGTTTATTAAGTTTCATAGTCAAGGATCTCCTTTACGCAACTGCATAGGTAGACAGGTCTGTACTTATAAGCCAAAAACAGCTGACAAGAATAGCCGTCTAAGGTCGCTCACAACTTCAATTATATAGACAGGTCTGTATATTGGCTTGAATTCTCAGGAACTTCTAAGGCATTGGCGGCTTACAGCGCCCTGAAAGCTTGGTGTAAGGAGCTTTAGCGTATTTATCTAATGGCCCCAAGGCAGGCGAAAAAACCATGTTGACAGTGTCAATATGATTGGCTATCTTTAAGTTGACAGCGTAAATATTGAATGATGTTTGTAGGGAGGTTTAGTAATGGCAGAAAGTTACTCAGCTGAGCAGGTGCGGCAAATTTTGGTGGCGGCCATGGGACAGCGGCAGGAAGATGGATTTTCGCGATCGCAACTCATAGAAATGGCTACTGACCTAGGCATCTCCCCAGAGGTTCTCCAGCAGGCAGAGCAAACTTTGCAACAGGTACCCGTGCCCAAGCAGTCCGTCTCTATGCAAGCTTCAAAGCGCCAGAAATTCCAACAGAGTCTGAAAACCTATGCGGTTGTCAATGCCTTTTTACTTGCCCTAAACGTCACCCTCAGCGGCACAATTACCTGGGCTATCTATCCCCTCTTAGGTTGGGGTCTAGGTCTGCTGTTGCCAGAAGACTTCTTGCCCTGCACCAAGACTCAATCATGGGGAAAGGTCTAAACCAAGCTTGGTAGTGAATTATGATTAAACAATCAGAGAATACCTTAACCACTGCTCAACAAGAAACGGCTGCTGACGTTTTAGGCGCAGCCTTTGCCCAAGACATCTTTATGGCCTATCTATTTCCCGATGCTGCAACACGGGAGAGAAATCTGGCACAGCTTTTTCTACCCATTATCCGTTCTGCTATGCTTTACGGTAACGTTCAATTTGCTCCAGAACATGGCGTACTTGCCTGGCTACCAGGGCATGTCCTTCCCTTGAATCTATTTCAGCTACTCCGGAGCGGATTGATTTGGACGCCGTTGAACATGGGTTTTGATGCATTTAATCGTTTACAAGCCCATGATGGCTTTTGTGAACATGTGCTTTTGTCCAAAGCACCAAAGGAGTTTGCCTACCTATGGCTCGTGGGTGTGCATCCGCAGGCCAAGGGGCAGGGGCTGGGCAAACGGATGCTCCAATCAGCACTGAGGGACATGTATAGTAGCGGTTACTCAACCTGTCTACTGAGAACGGATAACGAGAAAAATGTTCCCCTTTACCAGCACCTTGGCTTTGAAGTTATTCACACTGATATAGCCCCCAAAAGTGGCCTCCAATATTGGTTGCTATCGCAGATTACGTCGCCGGCTGATTAGGCTAAGATCCGGCTAGTTAATCCCATGCCACCTAGCAATTGATGATCCGTTTTTTGGTCGGCACTACTCTAATGCTTGTCAGCCTTAGTAGTTGTCTTAAGCCCCATGGTGAAAATTCTTCAATATCCACTGCAGATGGCTCTGATGCTGAGATCACGAATATGTCAGTGGAGCAAACGAACGAGATTCTAGACTATTTCTATGAGGTTGCTCTGAGTTCAGAATTTGGTGAATCCACAGGCCGAGTTATCAAATGGGAGACGGATATAAAAATATTTATTTCTGGGCAATACTCTACATATTTAGATGTAGAGTTAACCAAAATTATCGACGAGCTTAACCAGCTAAGTGAGTCAATTCAGCTGACACGAACAGCCTCTAAAGAAGAGTCTAATTATTTAATTCATTTTGGCAGTGCAGCAGAGTATTCAGATATAGAGCCGAACGCTAAACCCTATGTGGATGATAACTGGGGACTGCTTTGGGTTTATTGGGATGCTAATGGTGAAATATACCAGGGCTCAATGTATGTTGATGTACTGAGGGCTACCGATGAAAATGCTCAGAAACATATATTACGAGAAGAGCTTACTCAGTCTTTAGGATTGTTAAATGACTCATATAAATATCCAGAGAGTATTTTTTACCAAAAGTGGACGGAAACCACAGAATATTCAGCGATTGATCAGCAGATAATCAAGATTTTATACAGCGATAAAGTAAAAGCCAACATGACCAAACAGGACTTCAATACAGTCTTTAAATCTCTATGAAAATGTTCTTGGAGATTAGAGCTGTAGGTCCGTTATAAAGTCAGGAATATCCCATACGTGGAAGTAAACTAAGGCAGAAACAATGATTGTATAGAGGGTGGCACTGCCCAAGCCAATTAAGGTATCTCGGATAATGTTCCGTTTATCGTCGGGCAGAAATATATCGATTGCTCCCAACTGCATCATAATCATCCCCAGCACATTGGAGAGCCAGTAGCCAATTATTGTGCCTGGGAGAAACCAATGGGAATTTAGCCAACTCACCCCATAACCAAAAGCCAGAGCGATGGGCAGGTTAAAAAATAGATCATTCCACCATGAGAGGGGAGACAACATATACCCAATGCTTACCAGTGCGCCACCGCGCAGGTTTTTAAATAGAGTCAAGGGGGCAGCCGTTAGATTTAAATGATTAAATTCAAATTCTAGTGTAACTTGTGACCGTGTACTAGGGTAGCTAGAAGTGTGTTTGAGCTATCGATAGCATGCATGTAAGTGATTTATATTATTTTTAGGTCTTGTAATGCAACGTCATTAAACTAGAAGCTCCCCGATCACTCCATGGTAGAAGAGGAAAGCAGTTATCAATTCTAGGATGTCATTATGAACATAGGGATTTACATCTATGACCAGGCAGAGGTTCTAGATTTTTCTGGTCCTTTTGAAGTATTCTGCACGGCCTCTAGAATTTGTCCTGGCAGCACACCTTTCACGACATTTTTAGTGAGCCAAACGGGGGAAATTGTTACTGCTCGGGGTGGCTATAAAGTGCTTCCTGAGTATGGATTTCATAATCATCCTCCAATTGATGTGCCAATTATTGTTGGAGGTGTGCATACCGAAGAAATGCTCAAGCCTCCGGTCATTAGCTGGATTGCTCAGCAATCCAAAACCGCTAAACTAACAGCATCTGTTTGTACTGGAGCTTTCCTACTCGCTACAGCTCAGGTGATTACTACAGAGTCTGTGACAACCCACTGGGAAGATATCGCCGATCTGCGCCAACAGTATCCTAATCTTGATGTGCAAGAAGATATCCGCTGGATTGATACTGGCAAGGTTGTGACGTCAGCTGGTATCTCGGCAGGTATTGATATGAGCTTATATTTAGTGAGTAAATTTTGTGGGCAAGCCTTGGCTCAAAAAACAGCCAAACAAATGGATTTTGACTGGACAAAGCCTGAATGATACTAAGCGGTCAGAACGCTTTTGGAAGGCTTTTGAGACGGATGGATAGCTAGGGTACAATCAAATCCAATAGGCACACACCATGCATACATATCAAACCAGGAACTGTCAACAGAGACCCTAGGGTCAGAAATGCACTCCCTGATTAAAATTAACTTTACTGAGACGCTACAAGAATGCAGTCGCTGGGAGCGTTCAGGTCAGTTTTTTGAAAAAAGAGAATGCAGGCATAACTAAGCTGATAGGGACTCCCTGCCTGGTCTTAGACACAAAAGTTTAGGCTGGCAGATACCCATAAAGCAGTTCATTGAGATTATTTAATGGACTGGCCTCAAGACAAGAAGCTAGTTGCCATTGAGTCTCTATACGTTCCAATGTGGCAATAAACAGTGTCGTAATACCTTGCCACTGAGGGTTAGACAATGCGGAACGGAGTAAAACCTGCTGATTAGCATTATCCAAGATGCGCCAAAATGCATTCTCAGTTTGGCTAAAGTCCTGTTGTTGCTCTTCCCCACAGTCAATATTGACAACAAACAATAACTTTGTAATCTCAGCAGGCACAACCTGTAGACGAATTAAAAGCTGTTCGTCATCGCCCTCGCCTGCTCCCGTAATATTGTCATTGAGTAATTGAATAGCGCCAGATGGGTGATGCGGATGTCCTGCATAGATGACGCCTTCTTTTCCAGCGGCCAGTTTACCGTCAGCAGTGAGGGCTAAGACTGCCATATCTAAATCTAGTTCTGCTTCAGCTTGAGCATCCCAACCGAGACCACAGCGGAGCTGAGAGACATACTTGGGTAGACGTTGAGGTGCAGAATCGGAGATCATAATGCGAGTAATGCAGACGCTAACTAAACAGTATTAAACATCAAGGGCAGTTTAGGGTAGCCATGGCAAACCATGGGAACCAATTTCATTTTTCAAAAATATATGCATAATGCATACATATAAAATAAATATAGGCTGATGAATGTGCTCTATGGATAATGAAAGAACCCTAAACCTTCTAGGTGCGTTGGCTCTCAGCCTTGGTGATGCCTTAAATGCAGTGGTTAAAGTCAACGCTGGATATGGCGGTGAAGCCCCTGCTGCCTTGGTAACATTGGGTGCTAACCCTGGTCTTTCGATCAATACCCTCAGTCAAATTCTCAGTCTTTCCCATCCAGGTACCGTGCGCTTGATCGATCGTTTGGCTTCCCAAGCGTTAGTGGAACGTCGACCTGGGACAGATGGTCGCACCCTTGCCCTATTTCTTACGGAGGCAGGGCAAGGTCGACGGCGAGCAATTTTAACCGAGCGTCGACAACAGTTGAACCTGGCTGTAGAGCCTCTGAGTCTGGATGAACGCCAACAGCTAACAAAGTTGCTGGAAAAGATGCTGACAGCGATGACTACTGGCGAGCTACGAAGTTTTGCAATTTGTCGTCTTTGTGAAGAAGACGTGTGTCCAGCTGATAGTTGCCCTGTGGAACAAAAATATTGCCAGTTGCTGAACAACCCATGAACAATATTATTATTGCCCTCAGCTATGCCTTTTGCTGGGGAGTCGGGGTAACCCTGACAAAAATTGCCCTTTCAGAAATTTCAGCAACCACACTGCTGATTATTCAATTACTGTCCAGTGTTCTTTTTCTTTTTACGGTCTGTTATCTGACAGAGCATCAGGTTCCCTTGTCCTGGCAACAACTTAAGCAAGGTGTGGCCGGTATCTTTGAACCGGCTTTGGCCTATATGGTTGGTATTTTTGGTGTCAAGATGACAACTGCCAGCAATGCCACATTAATTGGTTCAACTGAGGTGATTCTAACCATTTTGTTAGCAGCCGTTTTCTTAGGTGAAAAACTGACATTAGGAAAAATACTCTTGGCTAGCATTAGTTTTGGCGGCGTGTCTTTACTGATATTGAAAGATGTTCAAAGTATTGACCATGCGTCTCTCAGGGGCGATTTACTCGTACTCCTGGGCACACTTTTTGCAGTATTTTATGCTCTTTTAAGTAAGCGACAGATCCAAACAGCAAATCCTTTACAGCTCACCACATCGCAGCAGACCATCGGTTTGATGACAACGGTGCTATGTTTTGGGGCGTTATCTCTGCTTAATCCCAGCTATGGGATCAGTGCAGCCAATATTTCACCACAGTTTTGGTTGCTAGCAATTGGTTCAGGAATTATGCAATATGCCTTAGCATTTTTGCTATACCTCACTGCATTGCGGCATGTGCCTGCTAGCCATGCGGCATTTTATCTTGCTTTAATTCCTGTTTTTGGTGTAGCCAGTGCCATTGTGATGATTGGCGAGCAACCGAGCTTAGCCCAAGGAATTGGTGGGTTGCTAGTTGTCGCATCGTCCTATTGGGCTAACAAGCTGCAAGTGACCTAAGCGAGATAGTATTGTAAGTGTGGGGTTCCTAAGGCTATGTCCATGCTACAGACAATTATTGGTGAAAAGCGAACCTATGCTGCAAAGGGCTGTACCCATGATCATCCCTTTGCTCAGTTAATTGTGCCGCTTACCGGTAGCCTGTTTATCAAAACCCAGGTACATCAATTTGAGCTGGATGAGTCGTCTGTCTTTTTTGTACCTTCTGGATGTTCACACTATTTCTATGCCCAAGATACAAACGAGTTTCTAGTGCTCGATATTCCTGCTCATCTTGTGGCAGATCTGGCCAGACATGAAATATCCCAGGGTATTCGAGCTGATTTTGAAGAGCGGTGGCATGCTCTTCGTTTACTCTTGTTAGCTGAAATTGATAAACAGGGTGAATTAGGGGAGAACTCGTCTCCAGCTGGCTCGTTATTGCATCTGTTGCACTATATCAGTAGCTTGCTGGCTCAATCGTTCGGCTCTCGTTCCCTGAATTATATTCACCAACACTACCATTGTCATCTGGATGTGGCTTACTTAGCCCAGATTGAGGGGTATAGCTTTTCCTATTACAGCGAATGGTTTAAGGCAAAAACGGGAAAATCTCCTAAGGTGTATATTCAAGACCTACGGCTTAAAAAAGCAAAGAATCTACTCCTGCATACTGATTTACCAATCTATCAAATTGCGCAACAGGTCGGTTTTGAGCAGGCGTCATCCCTCACGCGTTTGTTTCAACAGCTAGAAGGTGTCTCACCAAAGCGTTATCGCACCGGATCCGAAATCCAGCTAACTTATTCCTGAAATCTGGATAAGTTAGCCATTGGCTACGCTTCTATGATGGGCAGCGTAACCATTAGGGAGTTGCTGCGGTGCAATCGAGTGTGAGTCGAAAAAAAACTACCACTATTGGGTTTACAGCTATTTTAATGTGGGCCACTCTGGCCTTATTGACCAAACTTAGTGGGCCGATCCCGCCGTTTCAACTGACGGCAATGTCATTTACGGTTGCCTTTTTCATTGGGGTTGCCACCTGGATACGAGATGGAGGCAATCCGCTGGATCATCTAAAACTGCCCAAAGCAGTGTGGGCTCTGGGTATTGCCGGGCTGTTTGGCTATCACTTTTTCTACTTTATGGCATTGCAAAATGCGCCTGCTGTTGAAGCAAGTTTGATTGCCTATTTGTGGCCATTGTTGATTGTGTTTTTTTCAGCACTATTACCGGGGGAGCGGCTGAAATGGTTTCATGTGGGAGGTGCGATCGCAGGTTTCATCGGTGCTGGTTTGTTAATCACCAAAGGGCAATCCTTAAGCTTTGACCCTCGCTATACTACAGGCTATTTGGCCGCACTTATCTGCGCGTTGACCTGGTCAAGCTATTCGTTATTGTCACGGCGGTTTGGCAATATTCCCACCAATGCCGTGGGCGGCTTTTGTGGGGCGACGGCAATTTTGGCCTGGCTCTGTCATTTTATGTTTGAGCCAACCATCTTACCCACAGGCTGGCAGTGGATTGCGATTCTATGTTTGGGATTGGGTCCCGTCGGTCTGGCCTTTTTCACCTGGGACTACGGTGTTAAACATGGTGATATTAAGGTGTTAGGCGCGCTTTCTTACACAGCTCCTTTGTTATCGACCATTCTATTGATCGTCTGCGGGTTGGCTGAAGCAACCTGGTCGATCTGGCTAGCCTGTCTACTAATTGTAGGTGGCGCATTTTTGGCCATTATGGATTTCTTTAAACCAGCAAACGATTTTCAATCGCATTGAATCGACCCTACCCTACTCCCTAACCCCTGCTGTCTATTCCTTGACACCACCAGGATATATTCATTCCAACCAAGAACTGCATGATGTCATGCGATGTCATTACCTGTATTCACCCTTTTTTAGTCAGAAAGCATCGTCCGCCACATTTGCATCAGTACAGCTGTTTGCTCAGGCGTTTCAGCCTCTGGGTTAATGTAGTTCAACATTGTTTCAGCATTAGAAATCACCGGAATTGTTTCAATCGGGGCCCGTTCAATGAATATTTTTTCAATCACACTGTCTCTCACTAGCATGGAATAACGCCAAGAGCGGTAACCCATTCCTTGACTGGAAAGATTTACCATCATCCTCATCTCGCGAGTAAAGTCGCCATTTACGTCGGGGATAAAGCTGACCTGATCGGCTCCCTCTTGTTCAGCCCAGGTTGCCAGTGAAAACGGATCATTGACCGAAATGCAAAAGATCTCATCCACACCGTTTCTACGAAATACCTTGGAGTATTCGTTGTAGCCTAATAGCTGAATAGAAGCATAGGGATAGATAAAGGCTCCTGACACCGCAAACGCCACTACGATTTTATTATTAAAGAGATCTGCCGTCGAAGTCTTGTACCATCCCCCGTCAGCAAACATCCAAAAGGCAACTTGGGGAACACGCTGGCCCCTATGATTAAATACCACTTTACTAACTCCTTACTTGCAGGCAACAGTGGAGTCAGTTATCCCCTCCTGACCTACGAGATTGTTGAGTAGAGACACTACCCTGAGACCAACAGCAAATACATCCATCTGCGTTCAAGATTTCTAAAGGTTTATATAGCCTCACCCGAGCATCGGGTGAGGCTACGCTCAGCCCCCCTTGAAGGCCTATTTACTGAGACTAATCGAGAAGATCAAAGCGATCGAGGTTCATCACTTTATTCCAGGCTGCCACAAAGTCTTGCACAAATTGTTGTTGTGAATCTTCACAGCCGTAAACTTCAGCAAGTGCACGCAGCTGAGAGTTTGAACCAAAGATCAAGTCGATACGGGTACCGGTCCACTTAAGTTCGCCCGTTTTGCGATCGCGCCCTTCAAATACATCTTCCGCTTCAGAGGTTGCCTTCCACGTTGTATCAAGATCGAGCAGATTTACGAAGAAATCATTGGTCAATGTCCCTGGCCGGTTAGTAAACACACCGTGTTGGGTCTGGCCAACGTTTGCATTCAAAACACGCATGCCACCAATAAGAACCGTCATCTCAGGCGCACTCAGCGTCAGTAACTGAGCCCGATCCACCAGCAGTTTCTCTACAGGTATGGTGTACTTGCCTTTAACGTAGTTGCGAAACCCGTCCGCCATGGGTTCAAGGACAGCAAATGATTCCACATCAGTTTGCGCCTCTGATGCATCGGTGCGCCCAGGGGTGAAGGGAACCTTAACATCGTACCAACCAGCATTTTTCGCCGCTTGCTCAACAGCTGCACATCCACCCAGAACAATCACGTCAGCCAGCGAAACTCTTTTCCCACCAGCCTGAGACGTGTTGAAGGTGCTTTGGATGGCCTCCAGCGTCTGTAGCACAGTGGCTAATTGTCCCGGCTGATTCACGTCCCAATCCTTTTGCGGTGCAAGACGAATGCGGGCTCCATTCGCTCCGCCACGCATATCAGATCCCCGGAATGTGGAGGCCGATGCCCAGGCCGTTGAAATCAATTCAGAGGTGGAGAGACTAGAACCAAGAATCTGTTCCTTAAGGACTGCAATATCCTGCCCATCAATCAGTTCATGGGTGACTGCCGGAACCGGATCTTGCCAGATCAGCTCTTCTGCAGGAACCTCAGGGCCGAGGTAACGTACGCGGGGACCCATATCGCGGTGTGTCAGCTTAAACCATGCACGGGCAAACGCATCAGCAAACTGGTCTGGGTGCTCAAGGAAACGTCGTGAAATCGCCCCATAAATGGGGTCCATTCTCATGGCCATGTCCGCTGTGGTCATGATGGGAGCATGACGCTTCGATGGATCGTGGGCATCGGGTACCGCATCGTCAGCAACACCTCCTTTGGGAACCCACTGGTGGGCACCGGCAGGACTTTTTGTTAGCTCCCACTCATAACCAAATAGGTTTTCAAAGTAGTTGTTATCCCATTTCACTGGGTTGGTGGTCCATGCCCCTTCAATGCCGCTGGTGATCGCATGAACACCGACACCGCTACCAAAGCTGTTCTTCCAACCTAGACCCTGCTCTTCAATGCGAGCCGCCTCGGGTTCAGGACCCACCAATGCGGCGTCGCCAGCACCGTGGCATTTACCAAAGGTGTGCCCACCGGCAACGAGGGCAACAGTCTCTTCGTCATTCATCGCCATCCGACCAAAGGTCTCGCGAATGTCTTGGCCTGAAGCGATTGGGTCAGGACGGCCATTGGGACCTTCTGGATTCACATAGATAAGACCCATTTGAACCGCACCCAGCGGATTTTCAAGTTCGCGGTCACCGGTGTAGCGCTTGTCGCCAAGCCATTCAGACTCAGAGCCCCAATAAATGTCTTCCTCAGGCTCCCAAATATCTTCACGTCCACCGGCAAAGCCAAAGGTTTTGAACCCCATTGACTCCAGGGCACAGTTACCAGCGAGGATCATCAGATCGGCCCAGGAGATTTTCCTGCCATATTTCTGCTTGATGGGCCAAAGCAACCGGCGAGCCTTATCAAGGTTGCCATTATCAGGCCAGCTGTTAACGGGAGCAAACCGTTGGTTGCCGGTGCCACCGCCACCACGTCCGTCGCTGATGCGGTAGGTACCAGCACTGTGCCAGGACATCCGGATAAAGAATGGTCCATAGTGACCGTAGTCTGCTGGCCACCAATCCTGAGATGTTCTCATCAGATCGAAAATATCTCTCTTAACGGCATTTAAATCAAGACTTTTAAACGCTTCAGCGTAGTTAAAGACCTCACCCATGGGATTCGACTGGGGAGAATGCTGGTGGAGAATCTTCAGGTTCAACTGATTTGGCCACCAATCTTGGTTAGAGGTTCCAGTGCCAGCGGTAAACTTCTGGGTCGCACCAGTAAATGGGCATCCTCCTTTACTGCTACTTGGCTGACTGGTCATGCTACTGCTTAAGTCGGTCATAGTGTCTCCTAAAGAGTGTGTAGTGAAAACTTCTTTACGCCGCGTCAATATGCTCCAATAGGCACGAAAAAAATTAATCAAGTTGTTTGTCGCTGGCATGGCTAACAACATATTTAATCCAATAATAATCCCTGAATATGAAAAATAGCTGAATTTTAAAAACTTTAATTTTATAGTTTTTTTCCTATAAAAATAGGTGTTTAACAGGAGTTTTTACATGGAATAAATAAGTATAAATCCTTGAGATGAAATCAACCAATTAAATAGCTAGACCTCTATAAATTCTTTTGCCAGAAAGGCATTTTAGAATTAAAGCCCATCAAAAATAAGGTTTTCAGAGATATATTTCTCCCTAAAAATATAATCACAGGTTATTTAACCAATCCACTTAGATTTTTAGGATTAAAAATCTATTAATCTTAATTTTTTTTTTTTTAAGAGCATGCAAAAATAAACTAATTTACAGACACTCTTTTTGTATTTATCTGAAATATATTTAGTCGATCTCGCGTGGATGGATTTGAAATTCAACCACCCACCCTAATCGATAAAAAAGCTGAATCAATTTATCGATTGTGAATCGAGTAAAGTGACCATTAAATAGATGTGATACTTCAGGTTGCTGAATAGCCAGCAATGTTGCGAGTTCTCGCTGCTTCAACCTTTTTTTGATTAGAATTTGACGTAACTGATGCCCTAACTCTGCACGAGGATCTAAGGCAACGTTGTTATGTCCTTCTCGTGCCAACCTAGACCTATCTTCCGGAATGGAGCCATCATTCTCATCTCTCATTGTGATCTCTTATCCAATGCCTGAACAACCTAATGTTTGCTGGAAGACTCGCAATCAGACTCAAAGCGGCTTATACCAAGTCAAGATTAGTCTAATTATTGCTGAATCTAGTCTTATTTAAGAATAATTCCAGTCTAAGAATAAAACAATAAGTATGATTGCTTATCGCTTTCTGTGTAGGTTTGCAGTTCTGAGCTGCTTTCTGCAATCAATTGTGAGGCGTTAGCTCTGCTGCTAGGCGCAATGTGACCCACGCCTCTGACTGTTGGGAGGTTATCTGCTGGGAAGCAGATGGTGTTTGCAGCAGATAATGGCCAACTTACGGAGCGATTCATTAGTACTAATGAATCGTGTTATCCTAAAGTCACTGCCGTCGCTAGCGTGCATATGGTTGCTACGATCGCCATTCATAAAATTTGCTTAGAACCGGGGAGTCGGATCATAATTCCCGACATTAGCTGGCATAAATTTGAATCAATTTTGCAGGAGCTGGGTGAGTCTCGCAATAGCCGTATTGCTTATAGTCAGAATACGTTAGAAATTATGGTTCCTTTGCCTGATCATGGGCGTAGCAAGATTTTAATATCTGACATTGTTAAAATTTTGTTGCGTCGTCAAAGTTGTGATTGGGAATCTCTTGGTTCAACAACATTTCGAGGTAAGCTTAAAACTGCAGGTGTAGAACCGGATGACTGTTTTTATATTGCAAACTACGAAGCTGTTATTGGCAAAAGTCGTCTTAATTTAGCGGTTGACCCACCTCCAGATCTGGCAATTGAGTCAGATTATACGTCTAAGACTAGATTGGATGCCTACATAGCTGTGAAAGTTCCTGAGCTTTGGATTTATGATCGGGGACTCAAAATTTATGTGATAGGCGGTGAGGATTATCTTGTTGTTGAGAATAGCCCTACATTTCCTGGATTACCTATCAAGGTGATGGTTGATCGGGTGATTCAGCAGGCACAGCAGGTAGGCAGTAGTCGAGCATTACGAGCTTTTGAAGAAACTCTTTAGGGGTTGTCTAAAACTGAGTGGTCGAGAAATTTTTCGGCTGGTTTAGCAGTTAAGGGCAGCTTGGATAGTGCCATAGTAAATGCTGGATAACTCTCAAAAGTGCTGGGTAAGAGCCTACCTACTTTCCTGGAGTTATACAGCAAAATTTCGGTATAAGTTCTGTAAATAGGGATGTTATTACGCAAATCTGCTGGATAAAATGCGGAAGCATGGATCTTATCCAGCAAGTCTGAGTTGAATTACAAGTTATACGGGCTTAATACTTGGTGATGTAGTACTACAGGCTTACTTCGCTTACTTCTCTCTTTTTATGTTTTCAAAATATTGAAAGCTTAGAAGTCGTTTTTATTTACTGAAACAGCTGATGGAAATTGCAAAGCTTCTTCTCGAATATATCAAAGTTCTTGCATGGCCATCCGTCATTCTGACAATTGTCTTGATGTTTCGTAAACAAATCGAAAGCCTTATTAAACGATTAGAAAAAGCTGATTTGCCTGGAGGTGTATCAATAAGCCTGCGTGCCGAGATCCTCGAAGCGAAAAAATTGTCTGAGCAAGTAATTGCGGAACCACTATCCCCACAGGCAAAAGGAGTACAAAATTTACCTCTAACAGAAGCTAATTTAAGGATGATAAAGTTAGGGTTGCAGCCTTCGCCAAGTGGCCTTAACGTCAACTATTATCGTGATCTTGTCGAGGATGATCCAAACCTTGCGCTTGCCGGATTACGTTTGGAAGTTGATGTATTGGCTAAAAATCTTGCTACAGGCTTTGGCATTGATGTTACCCCAAAAGATTCGGGAGGACGCTTGATCAAGAAATTGCACGACGCTGGTTCAATAACCTTGCAACAAGCACAATTGATCCAAAAGATATTAAAGTTAGCTAATGCTGGCATTGACGGAACATCTGTTAGCTATCGTGAAGCCAGTCAGATTATTAACATTGCCGGTGTTCTAGTTAACCAGTATATTGCATGGTTAAGTTGGGGATTTGACGATGGGTGGCAGCCAAGACAGAAAAGATAGTTAAGCAACCTCCATAACGCTACGCAGAAACCCATAGATCTCAAGTTCTATGACTTTGCTGATGTTCGGATAGCCCTTACCCCAACTCTCTCTCCCTGGGAGAGAGAGTCAGATTCAAAGTCTTTCTCCCCTCGGGAGAAGAATTTAGGATGAGGGCAAAAAGCTGGGCATTAATAAATTCTGATTCCTTAAGCAGGAATTCTGTTTCGCTCCATATCAGTCGATAATGGACCACCTTAAGACGCGCCGTGGAGGTCAGCTATCTAACCCTCAAAATTTCCCTCTGGGTTGATGCCAGTGCCGACAATGGTTAAACCATCATCAGAAATTCCAGTCGCTGCGCCCAATTTCCAACCCGTTAAATCAAGGCCAAATTCATCTGTAAAGACAGCCTGTAAGCTACGCATCCCATTGACGGCATCCCAAATAAACGCCCCCGCATCGATCGCAGACTTAGCAAAGTTACCACCGAACTGATAAAGACCCAATATTGCTGCCTCATGGTTATGTTCCCAAAGCTGAATAGTGATGAAAATGACCTTCACCGGATATCTCAATAAAGCGGTTGTCATCGTCGAGATTGACAAGACATGTTCACCAAGCAACGGTAGGGCCAAAATTCAAATATCAAATGCTGGACAGAGTGCTCCAAACAGAATTTCTGTTCTATCGGCCAAAGGGCGTAAGACGTCAATGTTATCAATGGGATTGCGACACAGATAGGCGAATTCTAAGTTAGTCAACGATTGCAGCGGACTCATATCAGTGACTTGGTTGTTGCTCATTGTGAGTTCCTTTAAGTTGCTCAGGGCGCTTAAGGGGGTAATGTCGGTAATTTGATTGTTGGCAATTTGTAAGGTTTCCAGCTGAGTGAGTGAGCGCACTGCACTAATGTCAGTAACCTGACTATCGCTAATGGCTAAACGGGAAAGCTGAGTCAGTGAACTGAGGGGGCTAATATCAGTAACCTGCTCAGTGCCGATCAGCTCAAGGATAGTGAGATTTGTTAACGTCTGTAGAGGTGCGAGATCGGCAACAGGGGTGTACCATAGCCTGATGGCTCTCAAATTAGTTAAGGACTGTAGCGGACTCAAATCTGATATTTTGTTGTACGACAGGTCAAGGCTGGTGAGATGCGTTAGCGATCGCAACGGCTCAAGGTTTGAAATTGCACTAGTCGTAGGACTTGCCGGGCTGCCATTAAACCCTTGGTTGCCCGGTAAACTCAAGTGAGTTCGGGTTAAGAGACGTTCATTCGCTTGATTGCAGTCAGACGTTTCGGTCAACAGCAACAGCCTATCGACCGTCATGCGAGCTGATTCTTCAAGGTTATCTCGATTGGCACACCAATCTAAAAAGCTACTGAACGTATGCGTCTCAACTGATTGTTCTACCGTTTCAGTTTGCCCTACCGTTTCGGTTGCTTGATTGAAGATTAGCGGCAGACTGAATGCGAAAACTAGCATCAATTTTCTAGAGATAGGTTTGATGCTTGATGTTGAACGTTTGAAGAGAGTTTGAACAGTTGTCAGTCTTAGCATCTTTATTTTAACCGGATACAGGTTTCAAAGGATTGCCTTGATATCAATCAAATTGTCTGATTTATGGATCTGGGTTTGAGAGCATATCCTTAGCTATACGCGTAACGCTCTCTCTTGAAATCTAAATACAGCGACAGCTAAAAGCTATGTACTACTACAAGCTAGATGACTTGCATAGTCAGCCTTCTGGCGATAATCAGCGCATAAGCAATCTAGCCAGTGCTGGAAAACTGATTTAGTTAGAGCGGGAATAACAATAAGCACTCAATTACCCATAGACTAATGAATAGACTGTATGAAAGAGATAAATAATGTCGGCTTTTATATGAAGAAATGGTCAAGCATATCAGTAATAACTCGTAGTAAAAATATACCTGTGCGGCATGCCGAGAGAGCAATGCTGGATATTTCCCTCGGAACACAATAGGCCATGGGCCCAAGGCTCTTCACTCAAGCACTTAAGCCCATAGCCTATTTCTACTTAAGCTACCCAATCAAAGTAGCAAGCAAATACAACCGATCATTTGATCGAAACCCAAATCTCGAAGCCACCTAGCCCTGTTTCGGAGTTAAATGTCTCGTCATATTTCTCTAACATCGGTCCTGCTGCGGCTTCATACCCAGATTGCAGTAGGCCATCACTCCAAATGGCAGAAATTACCGACCGAATCTCTGAGATATGGCCATTGTGGCTAAACACGGCATACTTTTGGGCTGGTAAATTCAACTGCACCAACCCAAACGGTAAGCCATTATCTGTTTGCACTTCGACACCGCACAGGTAATCAAACACCCCGTCATCGTCGTAGTTGTAGCACACACCATAGGCAGCGCTGCCCAATTTTTTAGGCATGCTGTCGAGATACGGGACAAATCGTTGCCATTGATTTGGAATCCCAGCTGCCGATTCGCAATCGTACCGTTCTACAATGCCAAACAAGCGTTTGTTGGCCAGAGTCTCGATTCGTGGCGTACTGAGTTTAGGGAGTGGTGTTGTAGTCATAGCAATTGGCTCCATCAGTGATAAGTTGTTCAGGTTCCCTTGCGATCGCACCACCTCAGGTGTGAGATGAAACTCTTCCTTAAAGGCACGTGAGAAGGCTTCGTGGGAACTGTAGCCGTGGTCAAGGGCAACTGAGAGAATATCCGGCGCTCCCCCAGCTAACACCTTGGCCGCTTCTGTCAAACGACGACGACGAACGTATTTCATCAGCGACATTCCCATAACTTCTGAGAATGCGCGGGTGAGATGGAACTTGGATACGTGGCTAGCTCTGGCCACATCCTCCAGGCCTACGGAATTACGGAAGTGGCTTTCAATGTACCAAAGTCCCTTGTGTACTACGTTCATCTAAACTCCATTGGCGTCTTTTCTAATCCTAGTCACGTCTATAAGCTCACGCTTGATAGTTTTTGCGCTCCCTAGGATTTTTGCTATGGGGATGGTCCAAATTAGCTAATGACGAAATCTGTGTTTCTGTATGTTTAGCTAGCCTTTAACTGTTGCATCAGACGATCAAGGTTTATACCAAATTTCTCTCTCAACACACGGGCTGCCAAACCGGCTAAATGGCCCGCTAATTCCACTTCTTCAGTTTCTTCTAGCATGCCAACGAGCAAATGTTCTGGGGCGACATGAGTCTGTCCAAGCACATTGACGGTCTCTCGGGCTAGTTCTAACACCCGTTTCACCCTCGGGGCAAACGGTAGCGACGGGGGGGGAGGAATGTCGACCGGTGGTTCAGGACGGGCTCCCAGTAAGGCCACAATATGGCGTTGGGCATCATCAAACGTGACGGCGGCAGCGGATAAGGCGTTTGCGGCTGGGCTGGTCCCTTCAGCCAACAATCCCAACAACATGGTCTCTGTGCCAAAGACACCCAGGTTTAGCTGACGGGCAATTTCTTGTCCTAACGTAATGACATTAATCGCTTCAGGGGTATAGTTTTTTGCCGATATGTGCAGCTCAATATCTTCAGCTAAAGAAGAGAAGGCAATGGCTTTGAGAATATAGTCAAACGTTGCCTCATCCATCGTGCCCCAATTGGCGGCGGCGGCACCTTCTTGCTGGTATATTTTCGCAAACGACTCATAAATTTGTTCATCACCACAAATTAGGGAGTTCATAATGCCTTGCCAATAGTTGGCCAAGGCTTTTACCTTGATGCCTTTGAGATCACTACCTTGGGTCATTTCAGAACGGGCTAAGCTCAGCATTTCTTGCCACTCTGTTTGATGCTCCTGAAAACGGTCGGCGAGCACAGCTTGCTGCTGGGGAGTAAAATATTGTTCAGACATTGAAATGGTCTCCATTGCTTCCATCAGGTTTTCAACCGCAACAGATTTCGTGGTTTTAAGATCAGTTGCGATCGCACTCAACCGCTGCACTAATGTCCGCGACAGCGCCATCTGCTCCCGCAGGCGCGCCAGATGCAGATCAATCACCTGAGGTAAGGCATAATCAGGACTATCTAGACAGTCACGGATTTCTGACAATGTAAAGCCCAGCTGCCTGAGTGATACAATCTGCTGAAGCCGGATGATATCCCGCTCACTGTAGAGGCGATGTCCTGCCTTGGTGCGCTGAGACGGTGACAGCAACCCTACCTGGTCGTAATAGTGTAACGTCCGGATCGAGAGTCCAGTTTGCTTGGCAAGTTCACCAATTTTCATTTGGCTCGTCATCTCAGCTCCTTAGGGCTGCGGTTGATGTCTGCATGCTAAAACCTGACATCGCGTCAGGTGCAAGGGGGTAAGGTATGTTGGCATTGTGCATAGAACTGCATTGACCCATAAAAAACGAGGCAGTCATGAGCAAAGACGATCCTGTTATTTTTCATAAAGATGATGATCCGGAGTTACTACAAGCATCACAACAGGCTAGGGAAACGTTTCGATATTTCTGGAATCAAGTAGCTCTGGACTTCAACAGAATTATTCCTGCCCTGGAGTTGGCTTGTGTTAAGGCTCCATTTTCTGATGATGCCGCTAACCCACAGGCACCGGTCGAGCATATGTGGATTGATCAAATCAACTTTGACGGCATTGATATCTATGGCATTTTGCTCAACACACCTAGCCACCTCACGTCCTGGGTCGAAGGTGATGAGGTCCGGTGCCCGCTGACCGATCTTAGTGATTGGCTCTGTGTGTTAGAAGGCAAGGTCTATGGGGGCCACACTGTACAGGTAACCAGGGGGCGGATGGAGGCGGTAGAACGTCAAGAATATGATCAGGCCTGGGGGTTGGACTTTCCAGAGCCAGATACGGTGTTTATCCCTGAGCGGAATGACGAATTTGAGGGGACGATCGCCAACCTAATAGCAGAGGAAATTGCGAAGAATCCAGATGTTGTCAGGGCAATATTTGACACTGGTCAGACATTGCTACACTTAGAATCACTCCATGGTCGTATAGAATCCGTCAAGGTCCTGTTAAAACAGGGAGCCAGTCAGACCACCTGTTGCAATCGGGGCTGGACACCACTTGACTATGCGCGCTCCCTAGGATGGTCGAATATCATTCAGTTGTTAGAAACAACCACTGAAAGGTAAAAATTATTGGCTTATTGTTCAAAATGCTAGATGGACATAGTACTCAGAAAACCCACACCTGGTGATATTGGCTGGGTCATTTCAATGCACGGAAAAATTTATGCTCAAGATTTTCAATTAGAGCCACAATTTGAAATCGACATTGCTCGAAAAATAGTATTGTTTTTCGATAATGCCAGTGGTTTTGATCTCTTCTTAATTCCCTATTTTCAGGGGCATCGAGCAGGTTCCATAGCAGTTTCAAAAGAATCAGAGAAAACGGCATTTGTGAATTTTGTTCTGGTAGTCCATGAGTTTAGGGGGCAGGGCATTGCCAGGACCATGATGCATGCCATCATCAATCACTCTCGCAAGCATAATTTCAAGACATTACGCTTGGAAACCTACAGCTGTCTGAACGCTGCTCGCAAACTATATAAAACTCTTGGCTTTAATTTAATGAGCAGTAAGAAAAATATTAGAAAGTATGGCCAAAATTTTGATCAAGAATTTTGGGAACTAGAACTATAAAAAGCGGTATACAACGAAAAAAGCTTAACTAAATACTAATTCCTTGCTTCATTAACTTCCACATAATCGAGTCTTTGTATTTTTTGGTCATCTAAGTTTTTTATGGCAATCTTCAATTCTTGAGATGTTTGCAGTCTGTCCCAGGTAATACAAGGTGCAAATGCGCCCTGCATTTTTAAGGAAGCAGACGCCATACCGGCTGCATCAAAAACAACTTGTACTGAATCCAGTTCCTGCTTGGTGTTAATACATCGGTAATAGTGGTCAGTGATGATAGGTTCTCCTGCTTGTTGTAGCCGATCTAGCAATGAATCAATATTGTCGTCAGCACTACCCTCATAACCTCTGATTTTTGAGCCTACGAACTCCAATTGCTCAGCTAATATACCTGAGTTAAATAAAGATAGATTGACTGTTCCATCACTGCTTCCATTCTCAAAATGTATAACTTTGCAACTACCTAATTCTGAAAGCCTACAGAGATCTAGTGCCGAAAAAATTATCTGTGGTGCTAATTCACTGATATAAATCCAGTTATGATCCACTAGTTTAAATACTACAAAGGCATTTTTTGAGCTTGGAAGAATAGTTCTGTTGTAGCAATCCCTAAGGTGCAGTCTCGAATTTATTATTTCAAATAAAGTATCGATTGTCCGCTGGAAGGATGCCTCCACTAAAGTAATTTCATAGGAAGACTCGAAACAGCTGATTCCTCTAAATCCTTCAAAAGAAACGTCAAAATCTTTGCCCGGTGTTAGATGATAACAGCCATGCATTATTCAGTCACCGAGCCTCCAAAATAAACTTTAAATCTGTTCGCCTGGGTGCAACGCGATGGATTTCGACACACTTGAACCATCTCCTGGTCCTTAGGATCCTCAGGTCGTTTAATGCTATCGCCTGGCCAGTATACAAATATGCACTGTCTCTACTAACTGTTAGCTAGATTATCCTGTGCCAGTGTTCTGTTCCTCCATCAGTTAATTGGTGGTTCGTCTGTAATATAGCAAATATTAATTTCTAGCTTAGTAAACTGCTGCTTACATGCAGTCGCTTTCTGGGCACATAGCTGCCACTATTTATGGCTTTCAGCAATCACTGATGTTGTGAACTATGTACACCAAGCTATAGTTTAGATATCGCTGGGAGTGATATCTAAGATGAACTATGACCTCAACCTCCTCAGAACCTTTTCGGCATTGATGACGGAGCGAAGCGTGACAGCTGCCAGTCAGCGATTAGGTGTGACGCAGCCTGCGGTCAGCGGTTCACTCGCAAAATTACGGCGTTTGTTTGACGATCCGCTCTTTACCCGCACTCGGTATGGGATTGTGCCGACAAAAAAGGCTGAGGCCATTGCCCCCATTGTGCAAAAAGCCCTGGAAGATTTAGATGCTGTTGTTCAAAGAGAACCTATCTTTGCACCAAAAACAAGTGTGCGAAGATTTCATGTTGCTGCAAATCCCTATTTTGAATCTGTGTTGATTCCTCGTTTAGCTCAAATGGTTCACCAGCAAGCTCCACAGGTACGGTTAACGCTAGTGCCCATAGGAGCTGATTTAGCGGCAGCTAAACCCAATGGCGGAGTCACTGAATTGGCCCTCAGTCAGTTTGACCACCCTCCTGAACAAGTGATGTGTCAAACCATTTTGAAGGACGAATTTGCCTGTGTTGTGCGGGCTGAAAATTCTTGTGTCGGAGATATGCTGACCATAGACGCCTATGAAACCATGAAGCATGTGATTGTTGCATCTCCTAGCCGACTAGAAAATGGGGTGTTTACTATGCTTAAACAGCAATCGATTCAGCGTAAGGTTGCGATCGCAGTTTCTCATTTTCTAGCAGTTGCCCCCATCATTGCCAAAACAGATTACTGTGCCACACTGCCCAAACGCATTGCCCAACATTATGTAGGCAATCCTCAATATCGTGTATTTGCACCACCCACTGACTTTGGACAGTTTCCCATGCACATGGTGTGGCATCCTCGCCATGACAATGATGCTGGACACCAGTGGTTACGACGTTTAATTCAAGATATCTGTAATGACTTGACAGAACCACAAAGCATTTAACATAAACATCATTCAGAGTTACACCGAAAGACATTCATTGGTGCACCCTAGCTAACCTCCCAAAGACAACAGCCCGAACCTTTTGTTGTCAGATTTTCTCAGCTACCATCTGTATGATGGGGATGATGTTATATCATTGTTGTCTCGATAAGGGACAGTGGCATCAATATCAATGCTATCGGTAGATGTAATACTTGGTTGGCACGCTTGGGAAGTAAAGCCCTTTGCCATATCGAGAAATAAAGCCGGATCTCCAACCTTAGGTTGTAGCTCATAGGAGCGGAAAGTACGCACCGCCTCTTGCCAGATTGGCTGTGGAAAACCTAATTGATCACGATGGTAAGCATCGTAGCGAGGAGAAGCAATATTAAAGGGAACTTCACCTATAGTACGACTAGGCAAAACTCGACGACGATGATAAGGCACAACATTTTCGCCAAAGTTTTCAAGATATTCATGACTATTTATTAACTCAGCAATAAAGCCCTGGAGCCCTTTGCTCATAACCACTGCCGACCAGGCAATTTGCTCCGCTTCACTATAGACTCGACGTCCCAAAACCCTTTCAATGCAGTGTTTGACAAAGCGATAGTTGCTGTTCTTACTGTAGAAACTATCGATAAAGGTATTGGACAACAGCAATCCCCGAATAAAATCCCGCACTGTAATTTGTCTATTGCGCAGCTGAGATTCTAGGGCAATTTCACGATCCCACCTAAAAGCGTGAAAGAAGATTTGTCGATAGGCTGCATCGATAAGAGCCCCCATTTCTGTTGGCGAGAATAAATCATCGGTTGAATAGATAATTGTTTCGTCATCTGGAGCACCGAGTGGATCAACGCGCTGGTTAGGACAGGAAGGAGAATAAGCCAATAGAGGAATAGTCATATTTTTTCAAGTCTTCACTCTTATAGATTTTGAAAAACCAAAACATATCAACTCACAGTGAATTATAAAAGGCAACAACTCGTCAAATCTTGAATGGATCAAAAAAATGTTACAGACCTTAATCTCAAACATGGGAAGATCACTAAATATTTTTGACTCTTATTTTGCCTAGAGTAACTCTTAAAAACCTGCCATGAATAGCTTAGGCAAGCTATATTTTTCTATTTCAAGTGTCTTTTATTTCATATTCTTTCTTAGGGGCTGCACAATTCCTGCACAATTTCCTTGGTCTAATGGGTGACATAAGATTAGCTTACAAGAATTAGAATCTTGAGCTTGTAAACCCTTAAGATCAGGTATTGAAAGATTCAGATTCTTACACTGCTACTCTATCGTTGATAAAGCTAATACCAAATCTCATCAGGTTCTTGTGAAAGAGTCCTGTAGAGAACCCTGACAGTTTAGTTTGTTCACTGCCTCTACTCTTAGACGGTTTTGTGGCATCAGGGAGGTTAGTCAGCGATCTTTCTAGACTACTCAAGCAGACGTTAGCTGGCATTGGCGAAGTCAGGCTTCAGCACCTAACTCAGTGGACAAGAAAAAATTAGGAGATTGAATCAATGTTAGATGCCTTTACGAAGGTTGTGTCGCAGGCTGATAATCGGGGTCAGTTAGTGGGTCCTGATCAGATTGATGCTCTATTGGCTGTCGTTAAGGATGGGGCAAAGCGCACTGATGTTGTGAATCGCATTACGGGCAACGCCTCTGCAATTGTCACTAATGCTGCACGAGCATTATTTGAAGAGCAGCCTCAATTAATTGCTCCCGGTGGTAATGCTTACACAAATCGCCGAGTTTCGGCTTGTTTACGTGATATGGATATTATTCTTCGCTATATCACCTATGCAGTATTTCTAGGGGATACCAGTGTCTTAGATGATCGTTGCTTGAATGGTTTGCGCGAAACCTATTTAGCGTTAGGTGTGCCTAGCTCTTCGATGGCGACTAGTATTCTCAAGATGAAAGATGCAGCGATTGCGATCGCAAATGACCGCAACAACATCCAACCTGGTGATTGTAGTACCCTGATGGCTGAACTGGCTAGCTACTTTGATCGAGCTGCTGCTGCTGTCAGCTAATTTGGCCTTAGCCCTGAACAACAACGTCAAATAATCTCTGAACAAGCTATTCCTTTAAGCAACTTGTTCTAATCAATGCTTTCCTCAATCATCCCTGCTAAAACACGAGTAAAAAATCATACCAATGAAAACACAATTAACAGAAGCCGTTGTAGCTGCTGACTCCCAAGGCCGTTATTTGGGCAATGTTGAACTTCAAATTGCCTTTGGCCGTTTACGCTTAGCAACAGCCGATTTAGAAGCAGCCAGGGAACTCGGTATTAAGGCACAACAATTGGCTGAAGGTGCTGCGAATGCAGTTTATCAGGTCTTTCCCTATACAAAGACTATGCAAGGCAGCAACTATGCCTTTGATACCCGTGGTCAAGCCAAGTGCTTGCGCGACATCGGCTACTATGTACGGATTATTCAATACTGTCTGATTGCAGGTGGCACGGGGCCAGCTGATGACTATTTACTGGCAGGCTTGGCTGAAATGCACAGTAGTTTCGAGCTAGTTCCAAGCTGGTACGCTGAGGCACTCAAATATATTAAGGCCAACCATGGTTTAACGGGAGACCCTGGTCTGGAGCTCAATTCCTACATTGATTACATTATCAACGCTCTCTAGAGGCCAGTAATCGCTCAGAGGTCATGGTCCTTTCAAATCCATAGTCCGACTGTATTAACGTCGCTGATTTATGAGATGAATCTGTAATCACTAGAATTTACCGCATTTTCAGATTAGAGGATTAGAGAATTAGCGACGTTATTTTTTGACATTTTAGACAACGGTGGGAGCTATAGCATTAAAAATCCATGGCAAGGCTTGTTTATTAAGTAGTGACGTTAGGTAAAAAGATGGCTGGTTTGCAAGAAGCTGGGAGATTGGGAATTAAACCCTTTGATGAGGCTAACCCTGTTGAATTGAGACCCAATTGGACCCGAAATGATGTCCAAGCTGTTATTTCAGCAGCCTATCGACAGGTGCTTGGCAATGAGCATCTTATGGAGAACGATAGGTTAGAAGAACCAGAGTCCCTTCTAGCTCAGGGCATCATCTCAGTTCGAGACTTTATCCGGGCAATTGCAGAGTCAGATCTCTATCGTCAGAAGTTTTTATATCCCAACTTTCATGTTCGCTTTATCGAGCTGAACTATAAGCATCTGCTAGGTCGAGCGCCCTATGATCAAACTGAAATTGCCTATCATTTAGATCTCTTTTTGACCAAAGGATACGAAGCTGAGATTGACGCTTACATCAGCTCTATAGAGTATGAGAATAGTTTTGGGGACAATATTGTTCCTTACCACAGAGATTTTAAAACCGATCATCCGGGTCAACGGACAGTTGGCTTTAGCCGTTTGTTACAACTTTATGGTGGCTATGCTAATAGCGATCGGGCACAAGGGCAAAAACAACCTCAATTGACCGTAGCCGTCGCTAAAAACTTACCGGCTCCGCTGAGTGCGTCTAAGCGTGTGGCTTTATCTGGCCCCTTAGGAGGGGCTCGTGGTGATGTCTATCAACTGCGAGTGGTCCGGGCAGCGTCAACGCGTTCTCCTGTTGTTAGACAAAGTGTGACAGAGGTACTGGTTTCCTATGACCAGTTAACGACCAAGCTACAACAGTTAAATCGTTCCGGCAATAAGGTACTGAGTGTAACTGCTGTTTAGTTCTGTGAAATAAAGGAAAATGTCTGATGGCTATTACAACAGCAGCCTCTCGTCTAGGGACATCCGCGTTTAGTGATGCTGCCACATTAGAACTACGACCTAATACCACAGCAAAAGACGTTGAAGCGATTATTCTGGCCGTGTATCAGCAGGTCTTGGGCAATCCTCATCTGCTGTCGTCTGAGCGGCTAGTTATTGCGGAATCATTGTTGCGCAATCATAAAATCACCGTACAGGAATTTGTACGACAAGTGGCGAAATCAGACCTGTACAAACAAAAGTTTTTCTACAGCACCTTTCAAAGTCGGACAATTGAGCTGAACTATAAGCATCTGCTAGGTCGAGCGCCCTATGATCAAGCTGAAATTGTAGAACACATGGATTTGTATGAATCTAAAGGCTTTGAAGCAGATATTGATGCTTACATTGACTCAGCTGAGTATCAAACCTACTTTGGAGAGACTATTGTGCCCTACTATCGGGACTTGGTGACCACGGGGGTGGGGCAACGTTCCGTAGGGTTTTCCCGTCTTTTTCAGCTTTATCGTGGCTATGCCAGTAGCGACAAAGCTCAATTTACTGGAAATGCCCCCCAACTTGTCAAAGATCTTGCACGGAACACAGCTACAGTAGTTCAGCCTCCTTTAAGTAGCGCAGGTAGTATCGCCTTTATACCTGCGCTTAAAGGAGACGCATCCGTTAGCACATTTGGTGGCTCCAAAGCTTTTGGGTCTGGTCGGCTTTTTCGGGTTGAGGTCGCTGCGATCAGTGGCCCAGGCTACCCTAAAGTCCGACGGGTCAACAAAGCTGTCATTATTCCCTATGAAGAGTTAACCCCCCATATGCAACGGGTACAGCGTCAGAGGGGAAAAATCGCAAGCATCATAGAACTCTAAACTACGTCAAGGTTAGAACTCATAGTCTCTTGCGGGGACAATGTAGCTCTGGCCAGGGTCAAGCAGACTATTGCTGGCAGGAAAGTGATTACTTCCCTACCAGCAATATTTTTTTGCTAATGATAATTTGAACAATTACTTGAAACTTAAAAAAACTAAACAATCATTAAAAAACTGTCAAATACCTAATAAATTGGTAAGTAGCGCAATTGAGTTTATCGCTGATGGTGCTTGACGTTAGCGTAAGTGAATTTTCTTCCTGGAAAGAGGTCATGGATGCTCAACCATTGACTGCTTCCAGTCAAACTTCGCTGCCAAGAGCATTAACGAAATTTACCACTCATCCTGAAGTTGGCTGTATTATTGTGTTACGTCGGGCTCAGGTGGTTGGTATTGTCACTCGACAAGATGTCCTAAAACTCATTGCGAAAAGAACGGACTGGGCCAGACTACGATTATCTAAGGTGATGACACGGCCTGTGATAACAGTTGTGTCATCTGAATTATCCACCATAGAATCACTGCTAGAGCAATTTGAGTGTCATCAGATTAGCTATCTTCCCGTGTTGGATGAGCAGAGTGGATTAAAGGGCGTCATTTCTCACAAGCGCCTGCTAATGGCTTCAAATTATCAGAATACTGAAGTCATTCTTAAGCGGAAGCATCAACGGGCCCAGATTTTTGCAGACATTACCCTCAAAATTCGGCAGTCATTACAACTCAAAGAAATCTTACAGACAAGCGTTGAGGAAGTTCAAAAACTACTGAATGCTGACCGAGTCTTAATCTATAAAGTTTTGCCCGATGGTACGGGTAAGGCAACGAGTGAGGCGGTTAAGGACTCCTATCCAGCCGTTTTAGGGATGACCTTTCCTGAAGAGGTATTTCCAACCGATTATCAACAACTCTATGCGAAAGGACGTGTACATGCTATTACCGATGTTCATGACCCCGAGGCTGGTGTTGCTGAATGTTTAGTTGAATTTACTGAGCGGTGGGACATTAAGTCTAAGTTGATTGTTCCAATTGTGTATCCCCTGACTCCTAAGCAAACAAAAGTTGATAAGTCTAATCACCAAGACTTGTGGGGGCTGCTCATTGCCCATCAATGCGAAAGTCCACGGCGGTGGACAGACTTTGAATTAGAGTTAATGCAGCAGCTCGCCGCTCAGATTAGTATTGCGCTTTCCCAGGGGCAGATGCTGGAGTATTTAGAAGAACGGGTCAAATTACGCACCGCAGAGTTGACTGAAACCAACAAAGCCCTGTACCAAGAAATTCAAGAACGGAAGCAGATTGAAATAGCACTGCGACAAAGTGAAGAACAAATACGTCTGATTACGAATAATTTGCCAGTTCTCATTGCCTATGTTGATGCTCAACAATGTTATCGATTTAACAATCAGGCTTATAATTCCTGGCTAGGTCAAGATCCTACAGACCTCTATGGTAATCCCATCAAAGCTTTTAAGGATCCTGACTATTATGAGACAATTCGTCCTCATATTGAAGCGGCTTTAAGTGGTAACCAGGTGACCTATGAGAGTGAACTTATCTTTAAAGATGGCTATATCCACTCGATGAGTGTCAGCTATATTCCTCATCTGGAACTTACGGAACAGGGGCAAGCCATAATCAATGGTTTCTTTTCACTGACCACGGATATTAGCGATCGCAAAGCCATTGAACGAATGAAAGATGAATTTATTGCTGTTGTTAGCCATGAATTAAGGACTCCTTTAACATCACTGCATGGCTCATTAAAGCTGATTGCTACAGGGCGTTTAGGGCATTTATCAGAAGAAGGTCAACAAATGCTGGCGGTGGCGGATGAAAGTACTGATAGACTTGTACGTTTAGTCAACAATGTCCTGGATCTACAGCGGATAGAATCCGGTGAAGTCACTATGGATAATTGCACATGTAATGCTGCTGATTTAGCAGAGCAAGCGGTTGAGGCCATGCAGCCCATAGCTCAACAACATGATATTGAGATCCATACCCTGCTGGAACCACTCTTAATTTGGGCTGACCCAGACTATATTGTGCAAACTCTAACCAATCTCATTGGAAATGCCATTAAGTTTTCAGCTCCTAATAAAACAATTCTCTTAAGCCTGCAATCACACTCTATTGCTCCACAATTACCTAATGGCTCTACCAAACCTTCATTATCTGATTTAGAGGCAGCACTTTTCTGTGTGAGAGATCATGGACAGGGCATTCCTTCCGATAACCTAGAGAGTATATTTGAACGATTTCAACAGGTTGATTCTTCTGATTCTCGTAAGAAGGGAGGAACAGGTCTAGGATTAGCGATCTGTCGTAAGATTATCGAACAACATGGCGGCACAATTTGGGCCGAAAGCCAGATAGGAATTGGTAGCAGCTTTTATTTTACTGTTCCGCTTTCCAAGGATCAGGTATTAAAAACATTATGAAATCCAAACTGATACTGGTGATTGATGATGAAGAGCCTATTCAGAAGGTGGTTAGGCTCAGCTTAAAGATGGAAGCTAATTGGCAAATTATTTGTGCATCTTCGGGAAAGGAAGGAATTCATCTGGCTGAAACACGCCAGCCAGATGCCATTCTACTGGATGTAATGATGCCTGACGTAGATGGCATTAGTACCTTTGAAAAGTTACATAATAATCTTCAGACCAGAGATATTCCAGTTATTTTGTTGACGGCTAAAACTGGAACAGCAGAAAAACGCTTATTTCAAAAGATTGGGGTGACTGGGGTTATTACTAAACCTTTTAACCCTTTATCATTGGCCAGTCAAATAGCCAAGTTGATAGGGTGGCAACTCTAGGGGGATTTAATGAAAATCTTATTGGTAGACGACGACAACGCAATTTCTGAAGTTCTCATCCAGCAGTTAACAGTACAAAACTATATTGTTGACCGGGTGGCTGATGGCGAAATGGGGTGGTCCTATGCGTCTACCTTTAACTATGACCTGATTTTATTAGATTGGGGATTGCCTCACCTGGATGGAATGCAACTCTGTCAACGGTTGCGCCGTGAAGGATACGGTGTGCCTATTTTACTGTTGTCGTCTAGAAATCAACAAGTCGACAAAATCAAAGGGTTGGAGGCTGGTGCCGATGATTATTTAGTCAAACCCTTTGATATCAAAGAATTGTTAGTGCGTATTCGCGTACTGGTACGACGTACGTCTGCTGAACCACAACCCGTTTGGGGATGGGGAGACCTTTGTCTTGACCCAGCCAGCTGTAATGTCACCTATCAGGGGCATCCCATCAAACTGACGGCTAAAGAGTATGCTCTGCTAGAATTTTTCTTACGTCATGGCCATCAGGTTTTTAGCACATCTGCACTATTGGATCAGATCTGGTCTTCTGATGAATTTCCCAGTGAAGCGACTGTGCGATCGCATATTCGGGGACTACGGCAAAAACTTAAGACGGCTGGAATTTCAGCTGACGTAATTGAAACCGTACGAGGGTTGGGATATCGCCTCGGGACATCACCATTAACATCCCTTCACCACCAAAAACTATCGAAAACAATTTCATCTGAACGTCAGGCTCAGTATTTGCAAGGTCTGACTCAAACCTGGCAAACTCACAAAGATGAAAGCATTAGACGTTGGCATTACTTAGCACATTTGTCACAAACTCTCAAAGAACAAGACATCAATGAGCAACAGCAGCTACAGGCCAAACAAATGGCCCATAGTCTAGCAGGGACCTTGGGGATTTTTGGATTGATCGAGAGCCATCGCTTAGCTGTAAAGATAGAGCAACTCCTGGACGCAGTGTCGACCTTATCACCGACACAGGTAAAACAATTTCAGGCATTGGTGACCACCTTAGGCCATACATTGGACAATCCACCACAGCTAGTTTCCTGGACAGAAAACGCCCCTCATTTGCCCAAAATTCTCATAGTAGATGTCAATGAAGCTTCTTATATTCAGCAACTGATGGCGTTGGCCGTAGCCCAGGGCCTAGGCATAGATGTGGCCACCTCCACTGAAATGGCATCTCAAGTTTTAGGCCTAAATGACTCTAAAACCCCTAACCTTGATGTTGTCACCGAGCTTCCAGACCTGGTACTCATCAACCTGGTTAGTAGCGATACCGATCTTGTACTGGCTGAATCTAACTCAAAACTGCTATTACAATTGAGCACCCAATTGAATACTCACTGGCCTCAGCTGCCCATGGTATTAATCACTCCTCAAGCAGATTTTAGTAATCGCCTGGATTTAACTCGTCGAGGAGCTACCAAAGTACTAGAGTATCCAGTGAGTCCTGCAGAAGTACTAGAGGCTATTGATCAGGCAACATACCTGAGATACCGTCACAGCAAAATCATGTTAGTCGATGACGACAGTCATTACTTACAACAGATGATGGAATTGTTACAACCCTGGCATTTGCAAATTACGCCTTTAGCAAATGCACAGCGCTTTTGGACAATCTTTAACCAGGTCATACCCGATATCATTGTTCTAGATATTGAGATGCCTGGAATTAATGGGTTTGATCTTTGCAAAGTGCTTCGTAGTCATCCTGACTGGCAGCATATACCCATCATTTTTTTGAGCGTCCATGGGGATCAAGATAGCCAATCTAAAGCGTTTGCTGTTGGGGCAGATGACTACATCACTAAATTAACCCAGGGACAGAACTTAGTGTTCCGTATCCTGAATCGATTAAGACGTTATCACGCTTGGTGTAATCAAGAAAATATAGCGTTAGCCTTAGAATAATCATCATATTTAGCGATAGATATTCGTCTATGCAATCTTGGATGTGCACAAAGGCTGCACAGTGGTACGGCATGGTAGAAAGATACCTTTGCAATACTCAACCCATCGGTTTTTACTCTCCCGTGTACTCAAAAAATTAAACAATGCGACAGGACAACGCATTGGCGATTGTGATTACACACAGAATGGCAACCCTTGCTCTAAAGCAACCCTTGCTCTAAAGCAACCCTTGCCCTAAAGATTTCGCAGTGACTTACGTACAATCATGAAGCAAGCTTGTTATAACTCCCTATGTCAACACCAGCATCCTTTAATTGCTCAATTAGCCAAGACCATTGAAGCAACCTGGCAAAATCAGTTTGTACTCTATCCTTATCAGATACCCAAAGATTTAGGCTATATAGAAGGGAGCCTTGAAGGTGAGAGACTGACCATTGAAAACCACTGTTATCAAACAGTACAGTTTCGCAAAATTCATTTAGAGCTTGCCAAAGTGGGTCAACATTTGGATATTCTGCATTGCGTCATGTTTCCACGCACCAACTTTCCCTTACCCATTTTTGGAGTGGATATTGTAGCGGGTCGAGGACAAATTAGTGCTGCAATTGTCGACTTATCTCCTGTTTCTGCTGTCCAAGGTTTACCTATCAAGTATCACAAAGCTTTGACAAACCTCTCTAGTCCTCGGTTTGTCAAACCGAGGAAGCTACCAACTTGGGGGGATATTTTTTCTGAGTTTTGTTTATTTGTTAGCCCTACAAATGAACAAGAAGAAATGTCATTTCTAACTCAAGCAAGTGATTTTTTATCAATTCATTGTCAATTAAGTAATCAGACCAGTCCTGTTGAATCCATGAAGCAGAAAGCAATCGTTGTAGAAGGACAACATCGTTATTGTTTACAACAACAAAAAAATGATAAAACCAGACGAATTTTAGAGTCTGCTTTTGGGACTGAATGGGCTGATCGATATCTGCGGACTATGTTGTTTGACTGCGGAGATATGGCTGTAACTGAGAAAAATACAACAGGATGTAAACCTTCATAAGGTATATAAGCCTATCATCAATCACTCAAAGGCTTATTCTACAAGCGCTTGGGGATTGTAAGCATTCAGATACAAAACCATGCACAGCTTCTGCACGATCAAATTGATTAAATCAAATTGGTTCAAAAGTCAGGGCCTTGATTACGGTCAAGGCTCTCTTCCCTCAAAGTTTGTTGGCAAATATTTTTTTGTTTTACAGCACAGTGGACTTGATCGGCAATAGATTAGAGGCAATATTGATTCCATGCCTTATACAGCAATGTTTAGGCTGCCTTCCAACAGTTCCTAGATCATTGTGCCACAAGGATTTATTGACGATAAAGTCTATGTGCCTTGGGGGATATGTTTTTGATGTTTTTCTCTATTAAGATGTTCTTCCATTTTTCCTGCTGGGGCGTTGCTCTCCTCACTCAAATAGAAGGAAATTAGTTTCACTCATTTGAATCTGACTTATCTAGAACATCTTGTTGGTGAAATTTGAAGCTTTTCTTAACAGCTTCAGTACTTGTATATGCTTGTTTTAAGTAGGAGATTTTTCCATGTTCGATGCTTTTACCAAGGTGATTGCCCAAGCCGATGCACGAGGTGAATACATTGGCGATTCCCAAATTAACGCGCTGACTCAACTCGTTGCAGATGGAAGTAAGCGCATGGATGTGGTTAACCGGCTAACAGGTAATGCCAGTGCCATTGTTACCAATGCAGCACGGGCTCTGTTCAAGGAGCAACCCCAACTGATTGCACCCGGAGGGAATGCATATACCCATCGTCGTATGGCGGCCTGTTTACGGGATATGGAAATCATTCTGCGCTATGTTACCTATGCAATTTTTATAGGTGATGCCAGTGTCTTGGATGATCGGTGTTTGAATGGGTTGCGTGAGACCTATTTAGCCTTGGGTGTACCGGGTGCTTCAGTGGCAGAAGGTGTGAATAAGATGAAAGAAGCGGCGATTGCGATCGCAAATGATAGAGCTGGCATTACCCAAGGCGATTGCAGCTCCTTGATGGCCGAACTCAGTAGCTACTTTGATCGAGCAGCAGGTGCTGTTGGTTAATTTCAAAAAACACTAATAACTCTTTTGTCAATTTTGTAAGTAGTTTTTGGAGAGATTTAGCATCATGAAAACACCCATGACAGAAGCTGTTTCAACAGCCGATTCCCAGGGTCGCTTCTTAAGTAGCGTTGAAATGCAAGTTGCTTTTGGTCGCTTTCGTCAAGCTCAAGCAGGCTTATCGGCTGCTCAAACCCTGACAAAAAATGCAGATAGCCTAGTGAATGGTGCTGCTCAAGCTGTATACCAAAAGTTCCCCTATACCACACAAATGCAGGGTAACAACTATGCCTCCACACCGGAAGGCAAAGCCAAGTGCTCCCGCGATATTGGCTACTACTTGAGAATGATCACCTATTGTTTAGTGGCTGGTGGTACAGGCCCTATGGACGACTACCTGGTTGCTGGGGCAGCAGAAATTAACAAAGCGTTTGAGCTATCCCCAAGCTGGTATGTTGAAGCTCTCAGTCATATCAAAGCGAACCATGGCTTAAGTGGAGATGCAGCCGTTGAGGCAAATTCCTACATTGACTATGCCATTAACGCTCTTAGTTAACGGTTAAACCTTATCCGCGGCCTGACACAATCAGGGCTCAGGCCGCGGATGTCATAACAGCATTGATAATCAACGATAGTTCTGGGAAGCCATTATGACAAGCGCAGCATCAGCCAGTTCACTCGGATTTGAACCATTTGCCCAGGTAGCCCCCATTGAGTTTAGGGCTAATGCAACTGAAACAGATATTAAAATCATTATTGAGGCTGCCTATCGTCAGTTGTTTGGCAACGATCACATAATGCGTTCAGAACATCTGACTAGTGCTGAGTCTTTGCTAAAACAAAGACATATTCATGTTCGTGATTTTGTAAGAGCATTGGCATTGTCAAATCTCTACAAACACAAGTTCTTTAGTAACAACCCTCAGGTTCGTTTTATTGAGCTGAATTTTAAACATTTTCTGGGTCGAGCTCCCTATGACCAAACAGAAATTTCCGAACATGTGAACCTTTATATCAAAAAAGGATACGAGGCTGAAATTAACAGCTATTTTGATTCTTCTGAATATCGCGATACCTTTGGTGACCAAATTGTCCCATATTATCGAGGATTTGCTACCCAGAGGAATCAGAAAACAGTCGGCTTTGTCAGAATGTTTCAACTGTATCAAGGATATGCGAGTAGCGATCGAGCCCGAACCCAGAATAAAAAGGGATGCTTAACAACAGAATTAGCAACGAATACAGCCACTCCTGTAAGAACATCAGGCTTTGGTAAGGAATTGCAGGGTATCACCAGGGGTAAACGGGATAAACTCTATCGCATTCGCGTTTCTCAATCCGCTAGTGGACGTATCCCGCAAATTCGTCGCGGTATCCAAGAATATCTAGTTTCCTATGAACAATTATCATCCACAATGCAACGACTAAATCAGCGGGGTAGTCGCATTATCAATATTACATCAGCGTAATATTTCCACGTTTGGAGTGTTACCTCATACAGATATCTAAATCAAGGTAATTAAGTTACCGAGTCAAACAATTTGAAGGAGATTGATCTGTGGCTATTACCCGATCGGCTGCTTGGCTAGGCACTACACCGTTTAATGAGCAAGATCCTATAGAGTTTCGTCCCAATGCCTCGTCAGACACCATACAAGCCATTATTCATGGTGTTTATCGACATGTCTTGGGTAATGATTACTTAATGGAATCAGAACGGCTCGTTGGTTTAGAATCTCTATTTGTTAACGAAACATTAACCGTTCGAGAGCTTGTTCGAGCTGTTGCTAAATCTGAGCTATACAAGGCTAAGTTTTTGTATCCTAACTTTCAAACCCGTGTTATTGAACTAAACTTCAAGCATTTGTTAGGTCGGGCACCCTATAGCGAAGCAGAAATTATTGAGCACCTAGATCGCTATGAAACCGAAGGGTTTGATGCTGATATCGATTCCTACATCGATACACCGGAATATGAAAAGGCATTTGGCGATAATATTGTTCCCTATTATCGTAGTTTTAGAACGGAAGTAGGACAAAGTATCTCAGGGTTCACCAGAATGTTTAACCTCTATCGAGGCTATGCCAATAGTGATCGTTCACAGCTCGCTGGCAAAAAATCTCGTTTGGCAACAGAATTGGCCCTAGGAACAACGTCTGTAATTAATACCCCTTCAGGTACTGGCAGTGGAGTAAGTACGTATTTAGGGTCCGAGAAAAATAATACTCAAAACCGTGTTTTTGGACGGCCTCAAACAACCCAGGAACGTGGCACCCTATATCGAATTGAAGTTGCTGGTATGAGTACACCAGGCTATCCCAGTATTCGCCGTAGTAATCGAGTTTTTATAGTGCCCTACGAAACTCTATCTCAAACTCTACAACGCATCAACAAAACTGGAGGACGGGTTGCCAGTATTGCCCGTGCGTAAAACATTCAAAGTCATCAATCTTTATGACTATCCTTCACTCGATTGTTACTAAAAGGTGATAACTATGTTAGGACAATATTCAACCAGTACGTTGTCTACTTCAGACAACCGCATGTTTGTGTATGAATTAAGTGGGCTCAGCGAAAATGAGGTGACATTTATTCATCAGTTCCCCATTCGTCAAAGTCATACCCAATTCATTCAAGTTCCTTTCCATCGTATGAATGAAGAAATGCAGCGCATCCATTTGCTAGGCGGTACCATTGTTAACATTCGTCCCCTGAACATCTCAGAAGGAACCATAGGGGTAACAGACCCTGATTAAGGTTGATTCAGCAGAGCAAATAGGCACTGCTAACAATGCTTCACGTTGAAAAAACTCAACCTAACGCGTTATTACAAGGGAGTCTTGGAAACAGAATGACTGTAACCGCAAGTGGTGGAAGTCCTTTGGTTCAGCCACAACTTTATCAGACCCTACCATTGGCCACAATTGTTCAGGCTGAACAACAAGACCGCTATATGGAAAGGGGTGAGCTAAGTACCCTAACTGAGTTTTTTAAGTCGGGGAAAAAGCGGCTTGCGATCGCAACCATAATCACTCAATACTCTGAACTGATTATTTCCCAGGCAGCTAACCGTATTTTTACCGGTGGTTCTCCCCTCTCGTATTTAGAAAGAGTTGAAATTGAACTCGCCCCCGAGCCTCAACTGTCAGCAGAGGCTAGCACCACAAATAGAACAGTCAACGGATACAATAAGCTTTTTGGTGGGTTTCGCGATTTCTTAACCGTTGCCGATGCACCCATACCACCTGGATTTCGCCCCATCAATATTGGTCGTTACGGACCTGAAAAAATGCAGAAATCGCTACGCGATATGAGTTGGTTTCTGCGCTATCTCACCTATGCCATTGTTGCGGGTGATCCCAATATTCTGTCTGTCAACGTGCGCGGTCTGCGGGAGATCATTGAAAATGCTTGTTCATCCGCTGCTACGATCGCTGCACTACAGATAATGCAGACAGCCAGCCTAAAGTATTTTCGCCAAGATCTGGCAGCCCAAGAAATAGTGATTCAATATTTCAATGTATTGATCAACGAATTCAAAGCGCCCGCTCCTTCGGATCAGGTTCGTCAACGATCGTCTCAGGATCTTCAAGGTCTACGGTTGCCTCAGATTTATTTCAATGCAGCAGAACGTCGACCTAAGTTTGTCATGAAGACTGATCTTTCAAGCTTTGAGAAAAGTTCAGTCATTAAGGCTGCCTACCGACAGGTATTTGAGCGCGATATCACCCGTACCTATTCTCTCCACATCTCCCACATTGAATCCAAGGTCAAAAGTGGTGAAATCACCATGAGAGAATTCATTCGCCGCCTCGCAAAGTCCCCTCTCTACCGCAAGAACTTCTTTGATCCATATATCAATAGCCGTGCCCTTGAGCTAGCGTTCAAACATCTTTTAGGGCGTGGTCCCAGTTCTCGAAAAGAGGTGCAAAAGTATTTCTCTATTGTTTCTCAAGGTGGTCTGCCCACCTTGGTGGATGCCTTGATCAATTCCCACGAGTATAGCGATTACTTTGGCGAGGAAACTGTTCCCTACCTGCGTGGTTTTGGCCAAGAAGCCCAGGAATGTAGTAATTGGGGACCTCAGCATGATCTTTTGAACTACAGTGCGCCTTTTCGCAAAGTCCCCCAGTTCATCACCACATTTGCCGCCTATGGGCAACCATTACCCGATCAGCATCCCTATGGTTCTGGCAACGATCCCCTCGAAATCCAGTTCGGAGCTATTTTCTCGAAAGAAACCCGTAACCCCAGCACTCGTCCCGCTTTCTTTAGCAAAGACACTCGCCGGATTTTAATTCACCATGGTGCCGGTATTGATAACCAAGTTAGTAATCCTAGAGATTGGCATAAACCACCCGGAACCTTAGGGCCTAAGGTATTCAAACTGGATCAAGTGCCATCTAGAAATAGCCAGAGCGTCAAGTTCTCTGAAAGCTCTACTCAGACAATTATTCGAGCTGTTTATCGTCAGGTTTTTGGCCGTGATGTGTATGCGGGTCAAGCGCTTAAGTCCGCAGAAATCCGTCTAGAGAATGGCGAGATTTGTGTCCGAGATTTTGTGAGACTCCTTGCCAAATCTGAAGTATTTCGCCGGACCTATTGGACCCCTTTATATGTCATGAAGGCAGTGGAGTATATCCATCGTCGGTTACTGGGACGTCCCACCTACGGACGTTGTGAAACCAATAAATACTTCGATATCTGTGCTAAGCAGGGATTCTATGCTTTGGTAGATGCCCTAATTGATAGTACGGAATATATCGAGGCCTTTGGCGATGATATCATTCCATACGAACGTTATATTACACCAGCAGGTCAAGCGCTGCGTGCCCTCCGGCAAGGGTCTGTTGGAGCGACAGGTCTCAAGCCACTTACCCACTACCCGGTACCTCGATTTGTAGAACTAGGGACCGTAAATTCTGTCTATGGCGAGGTTGAACTAAATCGGCGTGTTAGCCAGGGTGTGGATACTCGTCGCATTCAGACAAGAATCTTCAAGCTCACTAGCCTCGGCGACAAGATAAATATACAGTCTGTCATACAAGCCGCCTATTGCCAGATATTTGAGCGTGATATTTCTCCCTATATCGTTAAAACTGAGTTTACTTCTCTCGAAAGTAAGTTGAGTCATGGTGAAATCAACCTAAAAAAATTCATTGAAGACTTAGGTTGTTCCACTCTATATATGAAAGAATTTTATGCTCCATATCCCAACACTAAAGTAATTGAATTGGGAACAAAGCACTTTCTAGGACGTGCTCCTTTAAACCAAACAGAGATTCGGAAATATAACCAACTGCTGGCTACCCAAGGTATTCGTGGCTTCATCCAAGCCATGATTAAGACCCCAGAATATGCTGAGTTCTTCGGCAATGATACGGTTCCCTATCGTCGGTTCCCAACGCTACCGGCTGCAAACTTTCCCAACACTGAGCGGCTATATCAGCAGCTAACACGCCAGACTAGTAATAGTGTGCTCTCTAGCGTGGCCCCTTAAGTTTTAGGATTTACATAGGGTTGCAACACCTCAATTAAGGCTTCATTGTCTGATGTTTGAGCCGTCTCCCAAACCATTTGGAGTGTGGAATCGTTAACGCCAGCCGCCAGTAATTGTTCAACCGTTGTCAGATCGCTAAACCCAATGGCCCATAAGAGAATGGGCTCCCCTCGCCAACTAACGTTAGGGTCAGCCCCATTGTCCAGCAGACGTTGAATGATCTCTGGCTGATCATTTGCGATCGCATTCACCAGGGGCGTCATCCCCCTCCACTGATTACCAACAATATTCACATTGGCCCCTTGCTCAATCAGTTGTTGTACCTTGGCAAGATCATTCTCATTAATGGCTTGGTGTAGTTTAGTTTGCCCCTGCTTATCTAGCGCATTAACGCGACGATCAGCAGTCATTTTCTGCCGAATTTCTCCATTATCCCAGCCCGTCAGCATCGCCAGATTCTCAGCAGCTTGAGCCATGGTACGTTGATAGCGCCAGCGGGATATACAAACGGCAGATCCAAGCGGCCGTCTAATCACATATCTCGCCTGAAAGTCCACACCCGCCCATTCCGGGAACGAACGTCCTGCAATTCCAGGCTTTTCTGCCAGTTTCTCAAGGGTGACTTCTTGGAAGCGTAAATCTTCTGGAAAGGTGTCTGAGTTGTAGCGCACATGCAATCGAGTGATCCAGGTTTCAGGAAACTCCTCACTCCACCATACGCCCATGTCCTTTAGATCCTCTTCTGTTGGCAGTTCTTCAGGGGCCACTGCACAGGGATCACACTTAATATTTTCACCAAATATGCGGGTGGCATACTCCAAAAACACAGCATTGGCATATTTTTCATGGGTGCGTTGAAACATTGTTTCGTAAAAGTCGCCAAATTCGCTTTGAACAAAGGCTGGCAACTCATGACCAGACGGCCAACGGGGTTTAGATTCTGCATCGGTCGGCACAGGCAGCGTCTGATAATTAGCTATTTCAGCGTAGGCAGTAGGCGATAAAACATGAATAATCAAATCCTGGTCGCCCTTGGCGTTCAGAGTCCCCAAACGAATGGGTAGCATAAACTCGTCCGATTCGTAGTCCAAGACAATGGGACGTAAAAATTGTCCTCCCACTTTTTGAAATTCTCCTAGATTGACCCGCACCACAAAGAATTTCATCTCTGCATCAATGTAGGATTGCAACATTGTAGTTGCATCTGAGCTCACCTGATAATCGTTCTGTTGCAACCAGGTCACCAGGTCATCTGACTCATTAGCACTTAAAATAACAACATCATATTCTCCAACCGTAAACTCATCTTCAACGGTGACAGCGGGCATAGACTGGGTAATGGTTCGATTAGGCCCCCCTGCTTTATTCGCCTGATTGAGAAAGGAGGGTACAGCAGCCACAGCCAGAAGCGTCAGGAACAACAGTGTGATTGCCAGTGCCAGTTTGTTCAGTCTGGGCCAGATCCATGAGAGCAAAAAGAATACAATGATCGGACTAGCCAAAAAGACGATAACTCGATACCAATCGTATTCTTGTTGGCAGGGATGATCAAAATATTGAGCCAATCGCGGTGCCGTAAACGCACCCAACTTTTCTATGAGTGCACCGTCACCGACACTGACTTGATCGCGACTTGGGAGCACCGGAATTGGAACAATTCGGGCAAAGTCTTGAACATCCCCCTGGAAATCATTGGCCATCATAAAGACACTGCGATTTCCACTATGGGCGATGACAACCTGGGAAGCCGTATTTTCTAGAGTACTGTCTGCTTTAGCAACGAAGAACCCGCAGAATGCCTGCACGGGTGCAGCCATGGCAATACAGAGGCAAACGGTGACCAAAACAATCCCTAAGGGTTTCAGCCACCGGATACAGATTGTAAACAAGCGCACGAACCATGACGATGACATTTAGTGAAAAATGGCGAGTCAGCTACGTCCACTTTGCCCAAGTGAACGGGAGAACTTATCAAGCTCAGGCACACGGCAAGTGTGGCTGCAGGCTAAGAAAATCCTTGACAAAAAGGACACTAGAACAGGGTATCAATTTAGGGCGGGACGTTGTTCCAAAGATAGAAGTTTAGTTTTCATAGTACGTATGGGTTTCTAAATCACATACGTTAATGCCATATTTTTCCAGTTTGTCACCATCGGAAAATACGGCCAGAAAGTCATAGATACAGCCACGGTCACCGGACAGGGTAATAATAGTCCAATCGCCATTTTCTCGAACCGCCTCATTCCCCAGGAGATCGCCCTCCCAATCGTTAGCCACCTGGGGCGAAGCATAAAACTCCAGCATGTCGACGGACGTATCGTTGACCAGTGTAAACGCATATTCATCAGCATTGGCCCACGCCGGTGTGGCTGACGAGAGGGCTGCTAAAACTGTTAATGGACAGGCCAGAACCCTTGGGAGAGCAACAGACTGGGAGAAACGGAGCAGACTCATGGTAGTTCAACTCTGAAACGTTAATCACACAATGTCCCTATTCAACCTAGCATCGACTTAAGCGCTTTGAAGCTATAGGGCAGGAGCCTTTGTCAAAGCTTCAAGGTAGATTTCTCAGCACGTCTATCCAAGCATTAAGGACAGGATTGTTAGCTTTATTAAGCCGTTTATGCCGGTTTGAGAAGTGGCATAAAAATTATGTCATTTTTTGCTATCCCGTATCCGTATATGGGCTAGGGCGCGATACATAACTGAGAGGGCCTACATTGGCTCCATTACTAGGTATTCCTAACCTGTATCTATCGATTGCCACGTTTCAGTGGACTCCGGATATGATGATTCCTTCAGTTTATTGCTACTCTGTTATACGTAAGTCTAAATGGCTAAGTTAAACGCTAAAATTCTCAAGCTCAGCGGGCACCTAAATTAACTCTAACGATTGGCAGGGCCTCCTACTCAAATACCAATTTCGCCATGACCGCTTCTGATAAAACATTTATTCAACTAGTGCAGAACCTCCCGCTTCAAAGCTCACAGTTTTTGAGGGTTAGCACCTTTGCTGTCGTTGGTCTGTTGAGTACTCAGGCCGTCTTGGCCCAAGCTGAGATGGGGTCGGCCAGTGATTTAGCCACCCCTCAATCTGCCGTTGAAACCCCTCAAGGACAAGTTGCCCCTCCTGTTGCTCCCGCCCCCTTAGTGGTAGAGCCTGTAGCACCCAGCAGCGTTGTGCCTAGCTCCATTGAGGCTCCATCGTCTGGAGCTGTTGATTATGGCACAGTTTTTATTGAGCCAGCGCCAGCGGCTGCCCCCACCCTGGAGTCCTTGAGGACAGGCAGGCAGGCTGAGGTTTCTAACAGTGCCCCTGACGTAGAGGTGATTTCACCCGCTGACTATGGGGCTGGGCTGATTGATACCACATCCTATAGCGTGGGCGCTACGATGCCGGATGTGGTTATTTCTGAACGTTCTAGCGGCTGTGAGTTTTTGTTAGAAGGTCGCAATGGAGTGAGCAATGCTGCCTGTGGCACCGTGGGTCGGTTGGCAGGTGCGATCGCAAACCGTTTAACCCCTGGCCAAGCCCAAGGTGGCTTTGCCGGTTCTGCCATTAATATTCCAGGCCTACCGCTGCCGGGCGGCACAACCGCCGCTGCTCGGGACTATTACAATAGAGCAGCCCAAGCCGTTGTGCAGCTACAGCTGGGTGAAAAATTCATTTTTCCATTGACCGTACCTGCCTCCATATCCTCCCTCTTTGGCTGGCGGATGCACCCTATTTTTGGAGTACAGCGCTTCCACTCAGGGACTGATATTGCCGCCCCCATGGGGACATCCGTTGTTGCTACCCAGTCCGGTCGCGTCACCGTATCAGAATATTTAGGGGGTTACGGTTTAACGGTCATACTACGCCACAACGACAACAGCCTGGAGAGCCGCTATGCCCACCTGGCACAGATTTTAGTGCAGCCCGGTGAATGGGTAGAACAAGGTGAAGTGATTGGTTTGGTGGGTAGCACAGGTAACTCCACGGGGCCACACCTACACTTTGAGCTGCGCCAACTCACCAGCAATGGTTGGGTTGTGCTAAATCCAGACTCACTGGTTAAGCAAACGTTAGGCACCCTGGCGCAGGCCCTGGGTAATTCGTCGTTGCTAACCTTCTCAGGGGCTTCCACCCTTCAGCCCATTAGCGGAGAGGCTGTAGCCGACTTACCGTTCCGCCCAGCCCAGCCCCTCGCCAATTAGCCAATTAATCAGTACGCATTAGCTGTGCCCGCACATAAGCTGCGCCCGCACATAAGCTGCGACCGCATCTCCTTAAAACACAAACACGTTGCCGTTGGCCTCAACGGTCAGGTTACTGACATCCGCATCTAAATCATTGGTGGGGCGGATAATTATATCTAAGACACCGGTCGTTTCATCAAAGTTGATGGCCGTTTGTAGTAAGCCCACCCCCGTCTGGCGATCTTTCGGAATATCTTCGTAAAAGAACGTCAGGGTGGCTGGGGTGTTTAGCTGTTGCAAGGTGATGTCTGCTGTTGGTGTGAGGCGGCGAGGCTGAGTATCCCCCAATGCTTCATAGGTAATGGTGTCCGTTGTTTGATTTACCAGGCGAATGGTGATGCCGTCTTGAGCCACCGGCACTGTGGTCACAGGATCTCCCAGGGCTGGTGCCTGGGCCACCAGGGGAGTTGGATAAGCCGCGCATAGGACTAGCGTTGTTAAAACAGAGAGTGAAAGGGGCGTCCACTTCTTAATGTTCATCATTTTTTTTCGAACTGTAGTAAATATATAGCTTGAGCAAAAATAGCTTGGCGCATGTAGTTCACAGCATCAGTGATTGCTGGAAGCTATGGATGGCAGCAGCTATGGGCACAGCAAACGACTGCATGCAGTTAGCAGTTTGCCATAGGTCTGTAATTTTTGGCCTATAAAGAAATTGTATTGGGCTTTTTAGCCTTTGTGAAAAATAAATGGCGATGATACTTGTCTCTCTGAGGATTTGCGGCCATAGGCTGCCGATGACGCCACCTGCCAGGGCTGATCGCCCCTTAACTCCAGTACCCTATGGTGGTACTCCAACAACGATGGCCGGTGTCCCACGCTGACGTAGGCTGTCTCAGTTTCTGCTAGCAATTGATAGAGATGCCGCTCATTTTCAATATCTAAAGCACTGGTGGCCTCATCTAACATGACGTATCGGGGCTGAGAGAGTAGCACCCGGGCAAAGGCCAACCGTTGCTGTTGTCCTAACGATAAAACACTGAGCCAATCGTGAATTGTATCGAGACCGCCAAACCGCTCGGGTAAACCGCCCAAATTTACCTGCTCTAACACGTTTAGCAGCGTCACCTCTGGGTGCTGATAATTATGGGGATAGGTCAACTGCTCTCGCAGGGTGCCCAACAGCATGTAAGGTCGCTGGGGCAAAAACAACATATCTCGCACCTCTGGCCTTAGGATCTGACCCTGGCCATTGGTCCATAACCCTGCGATCGCACGCAATAGCGAGCTTTTACCACAACCGCTTGCCCCCACAATCAGTAGGCGGTCGTTTGCCCCTACCTGTAGAGACAAATCTTGGACCAGGGTCTGGCTAGAATTGGGTGTCAAAATCGTCAGCTTTTCCAACGTCAATTGAGCATCAATATGCGTCTGAATCTCACTGCGATGTTCGTGCTGATGGGCAACATAGGGCTGCTCCATGTGCCCATAGAAAGCCCCAAGCCGATTGATGCTGGCGGCAAATTCGGCAATCTCGTCAATACGGTTAGTAATTAGCGACAGCGCCCGCAGCACCTGATTAAAGGCAATAGCTGCCTGGGTGAAGGTGCCAAAATCGGTTTCCCCTGCAAAATACAACGGCGCAACAATCACATAGGGAACAATCCGGGTGAAATAGTTGTATCCATACTGGAATATGTCAATTAAGGATTGCCAAATAATCAACAAGTCAAAGTTACGGACGGCTGTTAGCAGACGCTGGGTGACCTGTTCTCTCTCTAGTTGCTCACCCCGATAAAAGGCAATGGATTCAGCATTGTCTCGCACATGCACCATGCTGTAGCGAAAGTCGGCTTCAAGGCGGAGCTGATCGTAGTTGATTTTGATCAGGCGACGACCGGTGAGGGCTGCGATCGCAGTTCCCACAATGGCATACACCAGTAGCCCAATGGTCAGCGGCTTAGAAATGGTATAGAGAATGGTAGTAAAAGCAACTAGCGTCAGCACCGAGTCTAAAATATCGAGCAAAAACGATAACGTAACCGCTGTAAACGACTTAATATCCTGGGTAATCCGCTGATCTGGGTTATCAATTTCCGTATTGGCGGCATTCGAATCTAACTCATAGTAAGCACGATTGCTAAAATAGCGCTCCAAGAAATGTTCCGTTAACCACATACGCCAGCGCAATGCCAGCTTCAGGCGTACATAGCGGTACAACACAATAATTGGAATAACCGCCACAATAATCACGCCATATACAGACAGAAATTGCCAAAACGTATTGGCATCCTGCTGATTTAGGGCATTTTCTACAAATCTAAAAACATAGCTAATGGAGACATTGATGCCGTTGACTATAAACGACAACAATAATAAAAGACCGAGCAAACTCCATTGGGACCATCGCTGTTGCAAGCCGCGCCTCAACCGATACGCAACTGCACCCCCTATGGCTAGAGTTGCCACGGCCCCATAGGGCATCCAAGACAACAATAACGCCATCACTTGCGCCACCAGTTGTCCAGCCAAAGTAGTAAAAAAGTCAGGAAATAGCGCTCTGCCCAGTAAAGTCAAACCGACTGTGAGCCAAAACGCAACAGCGACTACAACGAATAACAACAATAATAATAGCCCCAGATAGACTCTAGTTTGTCTGGGGCCAGTGGGATAAAAATAGGGTTGGGCAATGGCCACAAATCGTTCCCACAGTTGGCGGTTAAACTGAAAGCGACTGGGGGTGGCACCCAGTGGCAATGAAGATGACGATGGGTCTTGCATGTTAGCAATCTAGTAACAAGGTGCTCCAAAGGATGGCAGAGTTATCTGAAGAATTTCTGACAAAATGCTGAGATAACTGTAAATACTGCTTTAAAATGGCTGAGTTTATCCGGTGACAAGGGTCACTACCAAGGATGATTTCTATGAGAAGAGTCTCAGCAAACCTATGCCATTTTGTCATTCACTTCTAAGCAACCATTAAAACTACAGCGATGGAGCCTGGATAAAGTAATACCCATGAAAGGAAAAGCGTTCATTGTGTTTCTCCTTTCACAGCTCGTAACTGTCCTAATTTTTTTGAGGCATGCACCATGACAGATCAAACTAAGAACACCCAGGCCGATGAGCAAATCTCTGATGAGCAGCTGACAGATGTTTCTGGTGGCAACAGCGTACATCAAAGACGCTTAGAGCATTTGGATAACCAGTCTAAGAGTGTTAAAGATATCCAGGAGACTCGCCTGGAGCACCTAGACAATCAAAGCAAATAGAGACAAGTAAACGGTTTGAATAAAACCTAAATGGTTGATGTAGGGGCTCCCCTTGTGGGTGCCCTTTTGTTATTCAGATACCTTGTTATCTCTATATAAATCCACCATGCCCAAAGATATTCAAAATGGTCAACATAATACTGAATCTATACAGAAAACGTAGGGGCTCCCCTTGTATGTTTAGAGGGGTAGCAGGAGACCGTCATCCCCTAGAACCGATGAGCAAATGTTAAGAACGGGTTTGTTTAGGAGTCTACTCAAATACGCTAAGCGTAGTAGCACTAGACCAGGTCCTCCCGTTCATGATAGCTCATCATAGTCCGACCGCAAGCAAGGTTACCGCTACTATTCATCGAACTGAGAGCTCGAAAAAATCGCCAGGTTCCCATGGGAGACCGGATCACGCAAGGTAGAGTGCAGTGGATGGAGCCTCAATACCGTACTCCTTTAGGAGAGATCATATGACGACATCAGCTAAGGTAACTCCGGTGAATTGGATAGGCATAGACGTCAGCAAAGACAAGCTGGATGTGTATGACCTGAGCGCAGAAACGTATTGCTCATACAGCAACGATGCGGCAGGTATCGAAGCGCTGAGGCAAAAGGTATTAGAACGACCGGATCCAGCCGTTGTCTGCGAAGCCACAGGCGGCCACGAGGCACGAATGGCGCTGAGGCTACATCAGCATGACATCCGAGTAAGCGTGGTCAACCCACGTCCGGTCAGAGACTTAGCCAGAGCCCTGAGTAAGCTGGCTAAGACCGACCCGATTGATGCCTATGTGATTGCCAAGTACGGTGAGGTGACCGAGCCTGCCGCGACAGTCTTTGCCTCTGCCGCCGAAAGCGAGCTAAAGCAGTGGGTCACGCGTCGGCAGCAGTTAGTTGAGATTCTAAGCGCGGAGAAGAACCGTCGGACACTGTTGGTGAAGGGTGCAGCCAGAGACAGCAATTCCAAATTCCGACTTAAGAACAGGTGTCTGTGTCCTGGAGCTAGCAATCGAGTTGTGCACAGCGTGCCCCTATCCGATACAGTCAATTCATTCGAATGGGTCTTGCCCTTGGCAAGATAGTCGTCATGGTCTCAAGTGTGCTCGGATTCGACAGTGTGCTCGGAAGTCTGACCTCATGCATAGGAATGATGAAGGATGGACGTCAGCCTAGTAACGCGACTCGTTATAGCCTTCAAGATGCGGTCTTAGGAGCATTTAGTGCGTTTTTCATGCAAAGCCCGTCATTCTTAGAGTACCAACGACAGTTGCAAAGCCGTCATGGTCAAGACAATGCCCAGAGTCTATTTGGCTTGACCAACATTCCGAGTGTCGAACAAATTCGTAATATTCTCGACCCGCTTCCTGCGAGGGGGCTATCGGGTGTGTTCATCTTGAATTATCAGGATTTAGAGAAACAGGGATATCTGCGTGGGTTTGAGGTACTTGGCAAGCATCTATTGGTCACCCTAGATGGAACCCAATACTACAGTTCGCATGAGGTAAGTTGTCCGTGTTGTTCAATCCAGACGCATCGCAATGGCCAGGTCACCTACAGTCATAAAGCTATCTTGCCAGTGGTGGTGTCGCCGAGCCAATCATCGGTGATTTCGTTGTCCCCTGAATTTATTTATCCTCAAGATGGTCATGAGAAGCAAGATTGTGAGCAGGCTGCAGCTAAGCGTTGGATAGCGACTCATGGACAGATGTTCGCTCAGCGAGATGTGATTTTGCTCGGCGATGATCTATACAGTCGTCTACCGATGTGTGAAACAGTCCTAGCTCAGGGAATGAGTTTCATCTTCGTGTGTTTACCGGAGTCGCATCCAGTGCTCTACGATTGGATTGAGTTCAATGCGGCCAAGGGTCAGGTCAAAACCATCGAGAAAACGCGAACTCAGGGTAAGGAGAACGTCCACTATCGGTACCGATATTTAACCGATGTTCCATTAGGTGGCACCCCGTCGGACCGGGTACTGAATTGGTGTGAGGTCACCGTCACTCGACAACGAGACGGCAAGCGACTCTATCACAACAGTTGGATCACTCCACTAGAGCTCAATACCCCGCAGCAGGTCATTGCTGTAGTTGAGGCGGCTCGCAGTCGTTGGAAAACTGAAAACGAAAACCACAATGTCCTCAAAACGAAGGGCTATCATTTAGAGCACAATTTTGGCCATGGGCAACAGCATCTAGCCTCGTTCTTATTGACCCTAAATCTGTTAGCATTCCTGTTTCATACCATCTTGGGATATGTAGACGAACGCTATCAACGAATTCGACAGATTCGAGGTACCCGAAAAGGCTTTTTTCAAGATATTGTCGCCTTGACCAAGTACCTCTGGTTTGAGAGTTGGAACGCATTGATTGAGTTCATGCTCGATGATACCAAGCCGACGGGTCCCTTTCGAAATACCTCTTGATTCTCATCGTGACTGACATCCTCAACAGGAGTCTCTCTTACATACCACTCCTGTCCGTACATTGGAATTTGGAATTGCTGAGCCAGAGATGAAGTGAGTGAGCATATCGACTGGTTAGAAAAGAAGATAAAACAACTTGATGAGAAAATAGCAGACCTTAGCGATTCAGTCTCTGAGTGGAAAGCGCGCAAGTCTATTTTGCGTTCGCCCAAAGGCATTGGCCCGCTAATTTCGGCAAGCTTTCTAGTGTTGTTGCCGGAGCTCGGTACGCTCAATCGGCGACAGATTGCAGCGTTGGTCGGTGTTGCGCCCTTTAATCGAGACAGCGGTCGCTTTCAGGGACAGCGACGTATTTGGGGCGGTCGAGGCGCGGTGCGGGCGCTGCTATACATGGCCACTTTATCAGCGCTGAAGTGCAATCCACCGATTCGTGCCTTCTATCAACAGCTACTGGCCAGAGGGAAAGCTAAGAAAGTGGCGATTATTGCGTGTATGAGAAAGTTTATCATCTGTTTGAACGCAATGGTCAAGAAGAATGAACCCTGGGATGACAACAAAGTCACAGCATTCTTCCAAACGACCTAGTTTCAATGGTCACAGCGCTTTTTTCTGTGCAAATGTAGAACCTTTTTCTGATCAATTTAGATGAGTTGTTGCTCCTTTTTAACACTAGAAAAGAGAGAATAGAGGAGTGTGATTGATTTTCAACATTTGCCGTCAAAAAGACGGTGAGAACCCACTGTTGCAACGCTGTATTCTCACGTTTTTTCAATAACCGCCCTTGACAGCAAACATAATCGCTTGTGGGTGCCCTGGACAACCTATGCCATAATCCAGCATCCCTATCAAATCTATCCTGCAATAACGTTACCCATAGCGGATCGATATTAGGCGACAATGATCGCAGGGCAGGTACAAGGCCAGCCCCTACAGAAAAAATCACGTTGGGACATATTGTTGGCGCATTCAAATCCATTACGACCCACGGTTATATTACCGGGGTACATCACCAGGATTGGGAACCTTTCCATCAACGCCTGTGGCAACGAAATTATTACGAACACATTATCCGTGACAACGAGGCGCTACAAACACTGCGACACTATATTGTACTGAATCCTAAAACTTGGAAAAACGATCAGCTCTATCCTATCGTGGAGATCTCATGGTGATGTTTTCCACATCTGTCTCCTCTATTTCTATGCCGAAAATACATGCTTGCGGCGACCGATTAGCTGGTAAAGCCGCCAGCTGAAGAGGATAGCCACGGCTGCGATCGCAACCGACTGTCCGATCCATAGTCCCCGACTGCCCATCCCAAACTGGAAGCCAAGCACATAGCCCACCGATAGCCCAACGCCCCAGTAGCCCAGCATATTCAGCAGCATGGGTACTTGAGTATCCTGGAGACCTTGCAGAGAACCGTAGATAGCTTTCTGATTGAAACTTGCGTATTTATCAGAATCTTGCGGCCAATTTTTGAAAAAGTCTTAAACGTCTTATGGCAAAGGCAACTCAGCATAACAGTAGCCCTCTGAGCAGCTCTGGACCTAAACCGATTGCTTCGAGCCAAACCCTGGGCTGGTAGCCGTTATTGGTGGAAGAATTTCAGGAACCGCCCGGTGGCACAGACCTGCTAGAAGGGGAACGACATGCTATTGCCCTCTGCTTGGCCCCCCGCCCCCACCGTATTCATCAGGTGGTGGGCGACCGCCGGTATACGGGGCTCTATGCCAAAGGAGACATTTCTATTATCCCAGCTCAGATCCCAGCGTCCTATCGAGCTGAGGGGGACGATCACTATTTTCATGTGCAAATTCCGGCACAGTTTCTGCAGTTCGTGGCCCAATCTGTCGTAGAGCTTGACCCAGCTCGATTGGAACTCCGCACAGTATTTTGTATGCGCGATCCTCAGCTTGAACAAGTTTTGATGCTGTTACGTAGCGAGATGCATAAGGGTGATGGCTGGGTGGGGCAACTTTATGTGGAATCGCTGGCGAATGTGTTAGCGATCAATTTGCTCCGTGAGTATTCTGCTGATCAGCCTCGCGTTGCTTTGTATAAGGGAGACTTAGGCGATCGCAAGATTTTGCAAATTTCAGACTACATTCAGGCTCATCTCGATCGGTCGATTCAATTGGCAGACCTGGCTGAGGTAGCCGGTATGAGTCAGTTTCACTTCAGCCGCTTGTTTAAGCAGTCGATGGGCATCACCCCCCATCAGTATATGCTTAAGCAGCGGGTAGAGCAGGCTCAACAGTTATTAAAAGGAACAAAACTTGCGATCGCAGAAATTGCCCTGCAATGTGGGTTCAATAGCCAAAGTCACTTGACCAAACATTTTCGAGAAGCTACTGGAATAACTCCTAGTCGTTATCGAAAAAGCTAAGATTGCAACAAAATAACTGATGCGATGCTAATGCGATTTAAGGTCGCATAGCGGTTTGGACTTCAGGAGCTTCTTTCGAATGAAAGTTTAACTTGTTCCGAAAGCCTTTCTCCCCATCCGACAGCTTTGAATATATCGGACACTTCGTTCGCTCCTGCACAGGGTTAGGCGTCAAGGCCAGAAGCTTTGTCCGTGTCCGCCTTAGAATTAACCTGGGATCTCCTGCGTCAAGGAAGTTATGAGCAGGGCGCGATCCTCAAAAATTATGGGTGAGACATTGAAGCTGCAGCAAGGCCTGACCCTTACGCTTGCTAGCTTTTAGGTCAATTTAAATATTTTTCATCCAAATCGCCCCCTCATTCGTATTGATAGTCAAGTAGGTAAATATTGATTGATATGAGGAGATTCACGTTGAACATCAAGGATTGGTTTATAGATCGCTTGCTTTGTGGTGGTTTGTCTAATCTAAATATAAAAAGTTCGACAAGTGCTAAAAATTAAAGTCATCTAAGTTTAACTGTTATTCGTATCCATAACTGACAACCAATTGTGTTCTTATCTAGCTTTATGCATACGTGAGATTTTCGCGTATGGAATTGCCATTGAAAAGCAACTGCTTTTTATTTGCTGTGCTCTACCTAAAAAAGAATATTTAAAACAACACTTAAACGCCTTCATCAGAGGCGTTTAAGTGTGTCAATGCTCTCTTTCTTTAGCCTGTCCAGCAAGAAAGATCTATCGATTAAGTTCTTCTCACCTTGGATTTCAAAAACAATTTTTCCATGGTTTCTGGAATCCAAACAACATAACTGGAAGTAACCTTCTGCGTGGCTCTTTAAGGACCTAAACACATCTAAAGAGCGCACCAATTCATTTAAACCAAACTCAATTTCAAGCCCGAGAGTTTTCTTCGGAGAAGACGCTGGTTTTGATGTGGCCAAGGTTCAACCATTTATAGCTCACAACAATTTACGACAGGAAAATCCCATGACAGTCAATGGTGTTACCATTATCCCCACACAGGATGCTAAAAATCTATCTCGTCTCTCGAAATGTTTTCAAAAGCTACGGATTACTGGCAATAAAGGTGTTAAGCTATGCCTGAGTTCTTGCTTATCTTTAGCGAGTATATTGGCCATTTCAGCTGAAGCGATGGCGCAACCTCTCCCTGGGAGAATCGCCACACCGGTTTCCATTGATGAGATCGCTCAAACTCAGACTAGTCAAGCTCAGACTGCCCAGTCCACTACCCCAGAAACAATCCCAACAGAGACAGGAGCTGCTGCGCTTCGTCTGCAACCCTTCTTCAATGTCAACTACAACGAAGGTGCTGGCTTCAAGGGCTTTAGTAGCTTTGGTGGTTTTCTCCCGCTGTTTCAAACACCGGGGCAAAATGTTACCTTTATTGATGGTCGTGTGAGCGTAGATAATACCGGCGACTTTGGCGGTGGCTTGCAAGCTGGCTACCGAGCCCTGCTAAACGACAGCACAATATGGGGGATCTATGCTGGGCTAGATGCTCGCAGTACGGGCGAGCGTACCTTTACCCAGGTGGGCATTGGCACTGAGCTACTAGGAGAGAACTGGGACTTAACGTTCAATGCCAACCTTCCGGATAATGCCCGTCAGGTCATTGCCACCGAAACCCAGGTCATAAACCCTCAGTTTGTCGGTAATCAATTGTTGTTTGATGAGCAGCGAGTTGACCAGGTGCAAGCTGCCGTGACCACCGTGTCACTCGACAGTGGCCTTGAGCTGTTTGACTTTGGTGAAAGGAGTAGCTTGTGGGGGCGAGGCGGTGTGTATTATTTGGGTGGAGAAGCCTCTCAAACTAGTTTAGGTATTCGAGCCTCGCTAGACTACCGCATTCAAAACAACTTGCGTGTTGGTCTAGGCGTTCAGAATGACGGTGTATTTGGCACGAACGCGGTCTTTTCAGTGAGTGCGTTGTTAGGAGCCCCAACAAAACGTCCATCTGATACGGAAGAAAATTCACAAGCGCGGCTGTGGGCCAGAGCAGGAGAACCCATTGCGCGGACCAACACTGTTTTGGTAGAGGAACGAACGGATGTCTCGATTCTCGAAGCTGCCTTTGTTGCTATAAACCCAGATACGAACCAGGCGTTTGTTTTCCATCATGTCGGCCCGACTACAGGGGCAGCCACAGCGACGGGTACCTTTGAAGCGCCGCTTGATACCATTGCCAATGCCACTACTATTGCCACAGCTAACGCCGACAACATTATTTATGTGCAGGCGGGTGATGCAGGCGGTGCCTTTACACTGCCAGATGGGGTAGACGTGCGCTCAGTCGGGCCTACACAATTGTTAAATACTCAGTTTGGGGAAGTGATATTGCCAGGCTCTGGCAGCGGCAACTTACCGACCGTTAGCGGCACTGCAACAATCGGCAACAACACATTAGTTTCGGGTCTGGCGATTGATCCGGCTGGGGCAGATGGCATTGTGGCTAATGGTGAGGGTATTGCGATTGAAGATAATATAATTACCAATGCCAATGTCGGCATTAACCTGCCTGATATTGATGGCACCGTGGCGATTGTTCGCAATCAAATCTCGACTACAACTGACGATGGCATCTTCTTTGGTGGCATTAACGGAACAGATAATGCAACGGTTACCGTCGCCAATAATACCTTGAACACAATTGGTGCAGCGGGCATTGAATTTGGCCTCATTGAGGGAGACGCCACCGCCAATATCACGGTGGAAAACAATCAAATTACGGATGCTCAACTCGACAATATTTTCTTTGATGACATTGAGGTCAATGCGGTTGCCACGATTACAGTCTCAGACAATGTGATTGATGCAGGAAATGTGGATCCGCTGATCGCAGGGGGGGATGGTATAGAAGTTGATAACATTGAAAATAATGCCAATGCCACCATTACCGTCGCCAATAACCAAATTAGCAATGTAGCGTTTGAGGGTATTGAGTTTGGTGACATTGAAAATGATGCGATCGCAAATATCACCGTTGAAAACAATCAAATTCTTAGTGATGAAACAGGGATTGAGTTTGACAGTATTGAAAACCGGGCTAACGCCACCATTACTGTAACCGGCAATACGATTACGGTGGCGAATGAAGAAGGCATTATCTTTGATGACATTGAAAACGATACCGTATCTAATATCACCATTGCAGAGAACACTATTCTCGGCGCGGCAACGCAAGGCATAGAATTTGACATTATCGAAGATAATGCCAATGCCACGATTACCGTCACCAACAATCAAATCTCGGACGTAGGGGAAGAGGGCATTTTCTTTAATGATATTCAAGAAAATGCCACAGCAGCGATTACAGTGACTGGTAATACCATCACCAATGCAGGTGATGACGGGATTGAACTCACCTTAATTGAAGACAATGCCAACGTCACTGCGACGGTGACCGACAATACGATTACCAATCCTGGCGCTAATGGTGTTCGAATCGAGCACACGGCTGATACAGACCTCTGCCTGGCACTCGATAACAACAGTGTTACTAATCCTGGCGGCGATGGCTTTGAATTGGTGAGCAATGGGGCCGGTCAGTTTCAAGTGCTTGACCAGGCAAATGTTACCGCAAGGAATGTTGGCACCTTTAACCCCAACGATATTGCCACCAATGCGGCCTTTGTAGAAGGTACGGCGGGAGTCGCTCCTTGCCCCTAACGGTTGTTTTCGTGAGGCCTGGTTACACAAGATACACCGCGTCCAGATCCACAGTTTTTCCTTAAGCTAAAAATCCGGGTTTCAAATTGGACGTGGTTTAGCCACAAATCAGCTTTTTCTACTCTTCTTGAATGCCGCCTTTCGCTCTATTTAATGGAAAAATATAGCTTCTCGAAGTGCTTCAATAATGTTTTGCTGTTGTATTTGCTCTAAATACTCAATAGCCTTTATTACAATCTGAAAATCGCCATATCTTAATCCGAAGTGTTCGTAACAAATACAAAGTTCTCATTCACTTAGGAGCGCTTTGGCGATCGATTCAATCTGATTCACCACCACTGAGATATGTCCTTCATTTGGATACATTACTAGCTTAGTCGTCGGGAGAGTCGCAGCAATCTGCTTTACCAGATCAAGTGGAACGTTCCTATCCTCTTCACCATAGAACAATGTTAGCGGCATCCGAATTTCATCTAAACTAAAGTCCCACTTCCTGAAGTAAAGCTGAAGATCCCAGGCAGTTCCTCGTGTTCCTGAACGAAGTCCCTCATTCAAAATTTCACAGCTTTGCTTTATTTGACCTGGCGATTTTATCACCGCATAATCTGCTGCTGGAAGTCTTTTTTTAAGGTTTTTAATAGTTTGTCTGGAGGGGCATTAAGCGATCGCTGTGTTAATCTCATTGAGACTTGATAGAGCCAGGGAAAATACTTGATTAAAAACAAATCCCAACGCTTGTATTTCAGCAAATCCGCAGCGGTAAATTCCCATGCGCCTGAGACGATAACGGCTGAATATAATCGATGAGGAATCTTTGCAGCACAGGCAGCAGTATAACCTCCTCCCGACGAAACACCCAACACTGAAAATTTATCTAGCCCCAAAGTATCGGCAAGAAATATAACGTCCTTAGTCCAATCAGAAAATCCGCGATTCGGTTGAAAGTTTGATTGCCCTATGCCCGGTCGGTCTGGCGCAATCAGTCGTAGGCCTAATCGAATAAATACTTCATCGCCTAACAACAACGGCTCTAAACGAGAAGCTCCGCCACCATGAAAGTAAAGAACGGGATGCCCGTTAGGGTTGCCGTACTCTGCATAGGCTAATCGCCGGTTGTCAGGTAGAGTTAGCAAATTTGTTGTCTTCATCGTGACTTTTTTCAATTGGGTGCTAAGTTTAGTATCTTATCGTTTTGGAGTTCACGTCCTTCAACTTTGCAGGCTAACATTTGAGTTAGCTAGGTTGAGCAGACACCATTATGCAGCTAGCAAACGACTCATCTGTTCTTTCAGTAATGGAGATACTGTCAAAGGCTTGTAAGTTTCACCTTCGTAGGGCTGCCAAACATAGCCTGAACTAAACGCTCTAAATACAGATGGTGAACTAAGTGACTGCCAAATACTCTCGGATAAAACCAACCCTGGCATACTCAGGGTAGATGACTCATCTAGTAATTCATCAAACGTTCTGAATTCATCAACTTCAAGTCCGACTAGCGCGTAACGAAAGGTTGGAGCAGACTGCAAATGTTGATAAAGCAAAATACCTAGCTCTGTCATTAAGTAAGCTGAGTCCGGTGCCTCAATACCTACTTCGCTTATGCCATCAGGACATATTCGGCACCACCAGTTTCCATTAATGTCTTGAAAAACAGTGGGACAGCACTGGGATTGAGAACCATTTGATAGAGACCATGAAACAGTCTCAAAATGCTGAGCGAATTGCTCTGCCGTGTTCTGATTTGAGCCACATTCCGCCGATAGACTAAATACCCACGCCATCATCAATCACCTTTTGCCAATAGTTCTGAGTTTTTGCTAATGCTTCCTCATACCGTTCTAATAGCATTGTAACCCTTGGCATAATGCTGACATGGGTAGCGCTGTCTTGGATGGCTTCTAAATCTCCATTAATGTGCTTGCTGTCAATTTGCCATAATGGATCTCTACCTGTTCCTCCGAAAGCCTTCGGTTTCCGAAAAGGCGGTAGTCCTTCAATAGATAGCGATGTGGACATGCCTTTTGTATGTCGGATGGCGACTTCCACTTCTACACCTGAATCATTTCGTTCCGCCTCAAGATACAAATAACCTTGAGCATCTAGCCAACCTTGCAGCATATGAGACACATCAATATCCAATCCAGGTCTCACGCCTAGAAGACGAGCGCTACGACCTATTTTTGGTTTGCCATTCGTCGCTGCCATACCTCGATAGTAAAGCCGTGCCATCGGGTTACCAGAAATTGACTTCAGAGGTTATGTTAAATCATTTATGGAATACCCAAGGAATATTAAGGTTCGTACATCGAGGCTGGAAGCTAACGGCGACATTCACCCTCTTGCTTTAAGGAATTTATGAGCTTTTCGCTGAGATCCAGCTAAATCCTTATATATTAGGATCCCATGCAAATCTCATCGATGTTTCCGCTATCGTCGAACTGAACACTGAGAATGTAGTTTGAAACGTCTCCAGGCAGAGTAAAGTCAAGCTGTTCGAATTCGCCTTCCTCTTCACCGGAGGGAGAGAGCAGTATCAGAAGTCCCAAGATCTGTTTTGAATCTGGCTTAGCAGTTCCCAGTCTTTCCAACCAATAGGCAGCGTCCATTTCGTCTAAGTGATGTGAGACAAACAGATCAGCACCGAATTCACCTTCCTCAGTTCCAACAGAACCTTGAATAACTTCAAGAGCCACCTGTATTCGTCGGGCTAGCTCGTTTGGAATTGCGGTCATTTTCAAGATGCGCGGCTAACAGGGAGCTGAGCGGCGGTCAGTATTTCTGATTTTAGTCGATAGCTTTGAGCCCGTCAGCACCAACGCAGTGTTAGCTGAGTAGAGTTCTACCTGTGTGCTATCTCTTTGTAATATCTATCTATAAAAGGTTCAACTATGTTATTTTCCCAAATCTGAAACTCGATATACTTTTCAAAATCTCCTTCCCAATAGCGTTCATAATTATGGTAGTCATCATCACATGGCATTCCATACTCGCTAATCAAACTATTGAGTTCGTGGAGCAGGAAAACCTTCCCATGGTAAGGCTTTTTATTGTCAGATAAAGCGACATAACTATCTGGAAAAGTAAAAGACGTCGTTTCTGGATTCAAATCACAAATTGGTATGCTTACTTCAAGGTGCTCTTTAGCCAGATGCTTAAGCCAGGTTGATGCACCGAGAACAAAGTAGAAAGGATAGTTTCTAATCGGTTTTCCACCACGTTCTATAAAAAGACGGCGCAAGTCATTCTCAATCTTTCGCCTAGTGTTAATGTAATTAGTCCCATATCTTCTCTGATAACCAGCATCATATTTGTGTCGATTTCTTAGCTCTTGAAAGATAGGACTATCACTACCATTTTCTAGATCAGATAAAGTCAGGAATGGTTGGCGATCTGCTAAATGATAATGAGTGATGAAGCTTGGTACTTTCATACAATTATGGAAAAATCTAGAACTAGCTACTCGCTCATGTTCTGATCTGATGCAACCTCTGACCGCAAAGTCAGCTAACGTTGCTGTTCAGCGGTTGAAATGATATCGCAACTCCACCATGAATTCTTGGCAATTTACTGTAACAGAATTATTATGCAACATCAACAATCTTGGTCTAAAGTAGCTAATCGGTCATGGATTACGCTTGAGTGTCCAAAATGACGGTGCGTCGGGTGCGAACCTTTGCTCGTGAGCGATTTCGAACCCATTTTTCTGGTAAAAACGTACTGCTTGTCCTGTAAACGTTACGACATAACAGGGTAAGCCCTCATCACTCGCTCGTCGCAAAATGGGCTGTAGTAAGCGACTACCAATCCCTTGTCCTTGTTGTGCTGGATGTACCACCATCAGCCCCAAATACCAAAAGGGGGCACTGCCCATGTCTTGTTGATGGGCTATTTCAGTTGTGTACAAGACATTCAGCCATCGTCCTAATCGATTCCAACCCACTTTCATCGGCAACCGATATAACTGAAGTTGCCATAAAATCTTTAATTGCTGGTGCAGGTTGCTAGAGAATTCTCCAGGTGGTAACCAGGCCGCAATGCCTTGCAAGGCTGATGTCGTGTAGATATGTTCATACTGTTTGCAGTAGGCCATGACCCTATTAGTCAACCAAGTTAAAGCTTGAAATCGTAGGTCTGGATCGTCTGGTGTCAGATAACTAAAAACTGGATCAGATTCAAATGCATTTGCGGCAATTTCACTTGCAGCCGGAATTTGTGACTGTTGTAACTGGACCACATCAAAGCAATGCATGATTTACTGACCTGAACATGAGGTTGAAGTGTATCAGGCGATGAATTTCCAGATACATCGCCCAAACGTGTTATCGGTCTCTTAATTTCAACAATGACTAAGCATCGGGTATAAGTCCCAATTGCTGCATCACAGATAGCAAGTTAGTTTCGTACCACCACTCGCTGATCTTGCCATCTTTAATTTTGAGCATTGTAAAATCATTTACTCTCACCGTTTTATTGGTTGCAGGCATCCCTAAAAAGGGGCCGGACTGCTTACCTTCTAGGGTCGATCGATAAATAACTACGTCATCTTCAGCCACAACATTTTCGATGGTGTTCTTGAGTTTGGGAAATCCAACAAACAGATCTTGATTGAACTGTTTATTAGCTTCCAAGCCAACAACTTTATCCGGCAAACTATTGAAGTGATAGATGATATCGGGAGCCATTAACTCATCCCAAACTTGTTGCCAATTTGGTTGTGTACCCCAACCTTCTTTCGCAAACCGAAGAGCCATCTTCTTATTCACTTGGCTTAAGTCCTGAGTGATAGGTGATGAATTTATAGGTTGAGCCATTGATGGAGCCTCACAACTAAACATTAACAAAGAAAAACAAATAACTAAACCTACGGTGAGCTTGACTGTCCAGCCTAGAAGCTGGAACGCTCGCTTTTGTAGTGAAGCGTGTATGAAACTCTCCATACGCTGCCGTATGCAACTAACTTAAGCTATGATTTTGAAGATGTCAATACGGTAGCGTATGGCTAAAAACCAAGGTAAAAAAATTTCAGAATCTAAGCTTGGGCGGCAGGACTGGATTAATGCAGGGTTAATGGTTCTAGCAGAAGGTGGTACAGAAGCGGTCCGAATAGAGCCATTGGCGAAGCGGATAAAGATGACAAAAGGCAGCTTCTATTGGCACTTTAAAAATCGAAATGATTTACTGGATGCAATCTTGGCTGAATGGGTAGAGCTCGATACCAACGGTATTATTAAACAGGTCAACCAACTTGATGCTGATCCGAAGACGAAGTTACTGTACCTATTGGAACTGGCATACGCAGATAACGATTTTATGCCTGGTTTGGCCGATGGCGGAATTGAGAATGCCATTCGTGCTTGGGCAAAGAGTAATCAGAAAGTGGCTGAACTCATTGCTCATGTTGATCAACAAAGGCTCAACTACACCAAAACATTATTTCTCAAAATTGGATTTTCTGAGGCTGAGGCAATGGTTCGCGCCCGCCTAGCTTACTATGCCTTGGTGGGTGAGTTAACGATTGGGATAGACCCCCATCAAGTGAATCGTCAAGCCGAAATCCGAATGCAATACGATATTTTGACTTGCAACATCAATGGATAAATCTAACAGCGTACCTAGACCTATAACTCATGCCGCATAACGTTTGCCTTCAACCGCCGCCTGGAGCGTAGCGGAAGGCGGTCAGTTGCAAGGCAAACGTTATGCACCTCATGCTCCAAGAGCCAACGTTTTCGTTCCAGGCCACCACCGTAGCCCAATAAATCGCCATTTTTACCAATGACACGGTGACAAGGAACAATAATTGAGACTCTGTTGCTCCCATTGGCTGAAGCTACGGCCCTGATTGCACTGGCTTTATCCATCGACAATGCCTGTTGTTGATACGTACTGGTTGTTCCATACGGGATATGTTGCAAGCTTTTCCAAACCGTTCTCTGGAAGTTCGTACCTGGCGTGTCCAAGGCAACGCTAAAAGTTTTCCTACTGCCGCTGAAATATTCTGCAAGCTCCTGCCTTGCTTGAGCAATGTGGCTGTTTTCTCCTGCAATAATTTTTGCCTTGAGTAAACGTTGTAAATCCTTGAATTCTGTTTCCAACATTTTTCGGTCAACAAATTCCAGCAGACAAACACCAATATCTGAAGCACACACAAACATGGGGCCAATAGGTGTTGTTAATCTGTCAATCAGGATGACTTTGTCTGTATTGATAGGGGAGACACCAAGCAGCTTTTTATAGGTGTAACCAAACCCACTGAGTGAGTCATAACCGCCATCAAGTGCGCTGTCTGTCACTCGTTTGCCACTTTTGAGTTCATGCACTGCATTGTTAATCCGGTACATTCTCTGAAATTGATGGAAGGTAATGCCGTAGTGTTTGTTAAACCAGCGACGCACTGACTTAGAGCTAATACCATTCTGTTTAAGGACATAATCCGTTATTTTTTCTTTGGGATTATCACGCACCAGACTAATCGCATGCTCGACCTGAGATGGAGCCTGATGGGCATTCTCCGTTGGTTTACATATCTTGCAAGGCCTGTAACCAAACTCTAAAGCCTCTTTATAGCTAGTATAAAATTCGACATTCTCAAACTTGGGTTTTCTGGCTCGGCAGGTTGCAATGCAAAATACTGAGGTTGTTTTCACGCAGACATAGAAAATACCAATGTAGGCAGGGTCTTTATTGAGTAATGCTTGATAGTATTTTTCCGCTTGGCTTGTCTCAGTGATTTTCACCGTTAAAAACCTCTGAAAAAGAACCTTTGGCATAAATGCTACTTAACGTATTCTCAAGCTGTTGGTGGATATAGTTAAATAAAAAGTTGCCCATGCTGATTCTTTTCACACCCAGGGCCTGGAGTACTTGAAAATTGGGCAATTCTGGCATACACATTACATTGAGCGGAAGCGTACAAAATTGCATGACTGCTTCGATGTCTTTAGGAGTCTGAATGCACGGCAAGAATATACCGTTTACACCTACACTTTCGTAATGGGGAATTCTTGATTTTGCTTCAGCCACCGGGTCATCATAGCCTAAAAGAAAGACATCACTGCGTATATTGAGAAACATGGCAATATTATCCTGTTGCAGCTTGTTAAGCATACGCGCAATACAGTCAGTAAAAACGACTGTATCAACAAGGCTGCGTTCACTATCAACAACAATACTGTCTTCAATATTGACGCCTTCAACACCCAAAGCAGCAAGCTTTTGAATATTTTCGGCGATTTCAATGGGGTCGCGACTATAACCAGACTCAATATCAACCGTTAATGGTAGTGTTGAATGCTTTTGAATAGTTTTGACGACCTGATACAGCTCTGAAAATGCTATTTCTTCACCATCTGCATACCCTAGCGTTGCTGCAATCGCAGCACTGGACGTGCCCATAGCTTGAAAGCCCAGCTTTTCAGCCAACTTGGCGCTGGAGGCATCCCAAACATTGCAAAGTAATAAAGGGTGTTCCTGGTTGTGTAGGGCTTTGAATGACATTGGTACATTCCTTTTATGTGAAAAGGTAAGTATACTGACGCGTGATTTTACCTACAACCGAAAACTGGACAAGTATTTTGGCGCATAACGTTGCCTATCACCCGCCGAAGATAACCTCTGCATCCTACAAATCTACTTTCGGCGGTCGGTGTGCATGGGCGTTGTTATGCTGAGATCGCTTGCTCCGACGAATTCATAAACATGGTACGTTCCCAGGAATTTATCGGCAGAGTGATTAAGGGGTTTAGTAGGGAACGCACTCTACAGCAGGGGCGACTATGTGGTTTGTCGCTTAATCCAATACCGCATCTCTGTATTATGGAGCGTTACGGTTCCACTATAATCGGCAACTGCGATCGCATCAAACCTCACCTCAGTTGCCAACACCTCACTTTCGACTGTAGCACGGTGTGCCTTTAAGGAGTCTAAAACGATTCCCGACGTTTGCAACCCTAGCTGAATCCGATCAGAGATGGCCAGCCCTGCATTTTTTCGGGCCTCCTGTAAGTGTCGGATAGCTTGACGCATCAGTCCTTCCTGTATTAGCTCGTTAGTGAGGTGAGTATTCAGAGCAGCAAGATAGCCCTGATCTTCGATAGCTGCGTACCCGTCTGGACTTTTAGCCTTGATTAAAAAGGCTTCTGGTTCGAGATGAACAAGGACTCCCTCTATGTCGATGACGGTGTCAACATGATTGCGGATATTATGGACAATCTCGCGGCTATCGAGCGTGGTCAGCGTTTGGATCAATATCGGTAACTGTTTACCCAATCGCTTGCCCAGTAGCGGTAAGTTGGGTTTTACGATGTAATCAACAAAGTCAGTAGCTAACTCTAAATAAGTCACCTGTTTGACGTTGATCTCTGCTTTGAGTTGAGCTTCAAATCTTTTGAGACCAGCCATCTCAGCCGCTGTTCGAACTCGTACTAAAAGCTCTCCTAATGGCTGCCGCAGCTTTACCCCAGCCGTCGATCGCGCGGCTCGTCCCAACTCAACCAGGCGGATCAAGATGTCCATATCTTGCAGTAATACAGCATCGATAGCCTCTTCCTCCCAAGGGCTCCACTCCGCCAAATGTACCGATTCAGGCTCATTTGGAAAAACACTCAGGACCAGATTCTGATAGAGGTGTTCGCTAACAAACGGAGCCATCGGTGCCATCAGTTTAGTCACTGTTACCAGCGCTTCGTATAAGGTCTTATACGCTGATGCTTTGTCGCGATCATTTTCAGATTTCCAAAAGCGGCGACGATTGCGACGGACATACCAATTAGACAGATCGTTAACCACAAAATCGCGGATCAAACGGCTGGCCTGGTTAGGGTTATAGTCATCTAGCTGATCGGTAACGGCTCTGGTCAGCGCATGTACTTTGGCCACTAGCCAGCGGTCAAAATCAGGACGATCAGGCACCGCTTGGATCAGATCGGGGGCATCAAGATTGGCATACAGCACAAAGAACCCATAGGTATTCCACAGGGTCATGAGAAAATCTTGGACGGTATCGTCCACTAGAGATTGGGAAAAGCGTTTAGTGGTCTCCGGTGGACTAGCGCTAAAGAGATACCATCGCAAGGCATCTGCCCCCTGAGCGTTGAGGACTGTCCAAGGGTCCACTGTGTTACCTTTGGACTTCGACATTTTCTCGCCGTTCTCATCGACGATATGCCCCAACACGATTACATTTTTGAAGGCAGGCGAATTTTCCACCAGGTGGGTCAAAGCACCCCTCGATCGCTGCTCGTCTCCATTATCTGTCAGCAGCGTGGCCAGGGCATGTAGACTGTAGAACCAGCCACGGGTCTGATCGATCGCCTCACAAATGTAGTCGGCTGGAAAGCTTTGAGCCAGAACATCTTGATTTTCAAACGGGTAGTGCCACTGGGCATAGGGCATCGCCCCTGACTCAAACCACACATCGACGGTGTAAGGCACACGCTTAAACAACTTGCTGTTTCGTTCAAAGGTAATGTCGTCGATGTAGGGGCGATGCAAATCCAGCTCAGATAAATCCTGTCCGGTTAGGGTCTCCAGCTCTTTGACGCTGCCAACGCAGACTTGCTCGCTCTCATCTTCGCTTACCCAAATCGGCAAGGGAGCTCCCCAATATCGTTCACGAGACAAGGCCCAGTCAACATTGTTTCTCAACCAGTCACCAAAACGACCTGCCCGGATATAGTCTGGGTGCCAGTTGATTTTGTTATTGTTGTCCAGCAGCTGTTGTTTAACTGCCGTAGTCCGCAGATACCAGCTCTTTTTCGCGTAGTTGATCAGGGGCGTATTGTCCCGATAGTTAAACGGGTAGGTATGGGTCAGCGTCGCTGCCCTATATAACAGATTGTGGGCCAGCAAATCCTGGCTGATCAGCCGATCCGCGTCTTTGAAAAATTTGCCGGTGTAGGGACCGTCACCCGCCGAGGCCGCTGGCAGTTTTACCTCTGGATAGACGTGCCCCAGCAGATCAACTGAAAACAGCATGGGCAGCTGATATTTACGACCCAGGTCCAGGTCACCGTAAGCCGGGGCAATGTGTAGTACCCCAGTGCCTTCATCGATCATGACGCTATCGTCACCCCAGACTCGAAACGCATTGGTGAGGTCTTCTCCGTCGGGGACTCGCCCTTGCAAGATCGGGGTATAATTCAGACCCACCAAAGATTCCCCTGAAAAGGTTTTGAGGGTACGGTAGTGACCTTCACCAAAGACCTGATCCGCTAGATCCTGCGCCAAAAGGTAGAAATCTTTTTGGGTCTCCTCGCCATGCTGGGTAGGGGCTTCAAATAGGCCATAAATCGCATTGGGGTTGATTGCGATCGCAACATTCGCCGCCAGTGTCCAGGGGGTTGTGGTCCACGCCAGCAAGTAGACCGATCGCTGGCTATGCACCTCATCTAACCAGCCCCGCTCTATTAACTGACGGGTTTTAACCGGAAATTTCGGATAAACTGAGGGGTCCTCAGCATCTCGATATCCCTGCGCTACCTCATGATCCGAGAGACTGGTGTTGTTGCGTGGACAATGCCAGGTAGCTCGATAATCTTCAAACAGCAGATCCCGATCCCACAGCGACTTCATCAGCCACCAGCAAGACTCAATGTAACTATTCTCGTAGGTGACATAGGCATTTTCAAGATCCAGCCAGTAGCCAATCCGTTCGGTCATGGCCTGCCAATCTTGAATACGCTCGAACACAGACGCCTTGCAAAGTTCATTAAACTTGGCGATGCCAAAGGCTTCAATATCTGATTTTTTAGTAAACCCTAGGCGCTTCTCGACTTCTAGCTCCACCGGCAAGCCGTGGGTATCCCAGCCGCCCTTGCGGACAACACGATGACCTTGCATGGTTTTGTAGCGAACAAACAGGTCTTTATAGGCCCGAGAAATGACATGGTGCACACCCGGTTTACCATTGGCGGTGGGTGGGCCTTCGTAAAATACAAAATTGCCTTGGGTGGCTGGTTTATCTACCGACTTTTGGAAGATATGGTGCGCTTTCCAAAAAGCTATAACCGTCTGCTCCAGGCTGGAGAAACTGGGCGTTTTTTCAACATCGCGAAACATGATTACCGCACTCCCTGTGGGTATAGAGCCGTTATAAAGTCGGCAATCGCCAACCTTATTCCTCCACATTGGGGCGCTGAGGTGAGCGCGGTACCACCCAATTTTGCCAACGCTTTGCAACGTCGGTCTTTGCAGCTACTCCCAAATGGGAAGAGCCTCCTGCTATAACGTGCAGGCCACGGCCCTGTCTACTCGAATGCGATCGCGAGCGATCCTTCTTTTGGAGGGCGGCTCAGGGAGGATATTCATTTTTGCCGTATGGTCAGGCTCACACCATCCCTGACTCGCTCTACACCGACACAAAAATTACTCTTTCCCATCAATGCCTTTGTTGGGGTTAGACCACATCTAGTTTGAAAACTTAAGTTTTTCCCGTAGGTCAAACGACTAGGTCTGGATGTGGTCAAGGTTTATTTAGATTTTTCCGATTATAGCGAATGAAAACTCAAGTTGCGAGTAGTTAACCAAGAAGCTGCGAGATGCCAATTCGTTTTGTTTTCCAGCGTAGAGCCAAACTGCACTCTCAGTCTGTTGCTTGTCAGATCACTTTAATATTTCTGTAATGGCACACTGCAGGAGTTCAGTGATAGTCGGCAGCACTGTATAACTTTCCGGTTGAACGGCTGCAAAAACCTTTGCTACAGCACCGACCAGCTTTGTTAGCTCGCTCCAACCGGGTTGTTAGACCGCGCTTAGTTTTGAATTAATCATCTGTATTTGTCTACTGATAATTAGCGAGAGAGCTTGACGGGTCATCTCCATTGGCATAAATGGTGACTCTGCCCAATACTTTATGACCTGCTCTGGCAGTACTGGAATGTGGACAAAACCAACTTTCATGTCAGATTTACGAGTTTCCCTCCAATGAAGAAAGTGATAAAAAATCTGATTGCATAAATGAGTTCCACAATCATTGGAAATTCTAGCTGGAATATTGCGGCTTTCTAGCAAGGAAACTAAACTATCTTGCTCTAGCAAAGAATTCCAGTAAGCTATGGGAGCATTTGGGACAACCTTCTCACCTTTTGGTGCATTACCTGCTCTGTCCAATGTCACAAAATATCTTAAATTCTTTGCCATTCGTTCAAGAGCTATCCGGTTGTAGCCTCGTGCTTGACCAATCCCAATGCAAAGATCAGGCGAGACGACTTTGAGGGTTTCATCGACTACCTGCCTAAGACCGTTGGTATTACCAGGCATAATCTTGAAATCAATGTAATGAAGGTACTGACTAAGCTCTTGAGTGGGATTATCACGCAGCGAAACCACAACTGACTCTGACGCATTCAACCCATCATCATTTGGCTCAAAGCCAGTGATTAATACTCTCATCTCACAACACCATCTCAGCAAAAGTCTAAACTGACTTAACTTTAAACACTCACAGATAGCTTTTAAGCCACCGTCACCACTGAGGTCTAGCGGTCTAACGGTCGTGTTCAGCGGCAACAATCAACCTTTATGCTACCCCAGGATTTCCATATTGTCCGCTGCAAACGGTTGTGTACGCTCGGCATGGGCGTGAACTAATGGGGTGAAAGTCCCCTGTAGGAGGCCCGCCCAAATGCTCGAAAGTCATAGGAGCCGAGAGACGAGTACTACTAGCTTAAGGCAAGGGCGCTCTCGCGAGGGAGGGGCTGAAGGAAGCCAACGGCAAATCTGCGAGCCGACGTAGGCGTAAGACTTCCTGAAGGGTACAGAAACGTCTTAGAAGGCCCGGATTCCCAGGTAAGTTGGCACAACACAACGAAACCTAGAGGTCCAAGGAACAGGGTAAATGACGCGATTGTGTAGAGACTGAAGTGACCCCAAAATCGTTATCAACCATTAGTGAGAATGTGCAAAAAATCGGAGAAAGCTGCAAGATATCAAGACTTAACCCACTGCATACTCCTAGGTATCTGCTGAAATATCGTTCAAGGAACGAGTTGCACATGTCACATATTTTGCATCGCGACTCTAGCCTAAGAGAGAGAGGAAGTAGCTATGCCGCTGGCACAGACCTCGTCAGCTATGGTTTCCAAGAACCTTATCTGCGTGCGGTTTTGGGACTTATTGGCGTGAGCGACATCACGTTTATTCGTGCTGCAAACTCAAACGAAAGAGAAGATTCTCGTCGGCAGTCTCTAGCTAAAACTCATGACTTAATTCGCCAGATGACAACAACTTGGTAGCGACAAGGGAAAGGCGGGCTTTACGATGGCTTATCAAACGGAATCACTCCTCCCTGTCGCAAAAGTTGACTGGCGAGGCAAACGTCGTGTGGATTATCGAGGCATTTTGCTTCTTGCGTTTCCACTGTTTCTCAGTAACGGGGTTCAAGCTGTTCTGAACCTTACAGACTCTTGGTTTATTGGACGCCTCTCGACCGATGCGATCGCTGCAATGGGGGCGCTGTACTTTCTTATCCTGGTACTGTTCGTCCTGTTTGGTGGGGTCGGCATGTATGTACAAACTTTAGTGGCTCAAGCCTATGGAGAGGGTAAATATCATCAGGCCGCCCAAGCGGTTGGGGCCGGATTTTGGGGTGCACTCTTGCTCACCCCACTGTTCGTTCTACTGGCTATTTCAGGAGTTGAGTTGCTTAAGCTGTTTCAATTCTCTCCAGTCGTTGAGCAGCTAGCCATCGACTACTGGATACCCCGTCTCTTGGGCTTGACAATCGCAATTATAAATTTAGGATTGACCGCCTTCTTCAATGGCGTTGGTAGAACTACGATTACGCTGTGGGTATCGATCGCCATTGCCCTCCTCAACGTGGTTTTGAATGAGAGCTTGATGTTTCAGTTGGGAATGGGAATGGCTGGGGCCGCATGGGCGACAACCCTTTCGCTCATGGCTGGCATGGTGCTTTTTCTCTGGGTTTTTCTCAGCCGTGAGATTCGTCAAGACTTCCAATCTCATCGGATTTGGAAGCCCCAGTGGCAAGCGATTCGCTATCTTTTTGCGGTAGGTCTTCCACTCGGGTTTCTTATGACCGCCGATTTAACCGGGATTGCCTTCTTTCAAATCATGCAGGTCAAGCTTGGTGTCGTACCAGGGGCTGCTACCCAGGTTGTCATGATGCTGACCTCGACGGCCTACATGCCAACGCTAGGTATCGCGCAGGCAGGAACAACCTTGGTCGGACAGTCAATTGGAGCAGGTAATCGCCGCTGGGCAAAGCGATTAGGCAATATAGCGATCGCCTTATGTGTGCTGTACTCGATTTCAGTGAATGTCTTACTTGCCTTTAACGGGCAGTGGCTAATACCCCTATTCGTCACGACGACTGATGCCCACGTTGAAGCCGTTATTCAACTGAGCCAGACATTACTCTGGCTAGCCGTTGTCTACAACGCTTTTAATGCATTGAATATTGGCAGCGCCTTTTGCCTTCAAGGTACCGGCGACGTCAAGGTGCCGAGTCTGTTTGCTGTTCTATTGAGTTGGTTGGGCTTTGTGCCACTCACTCATATCCTGACATTTGAGCAAGGAGAAGGGCTGGTTGATTTTCTGCCACAATTAGGAGTAGGTATCTTTGGTGGATGGAGCGCCGCAATCCTATTTACTCTGCTACTGAGTTCATTTCTATTTTTGCGATGGCGATTTGGAGGCTGGCAAAAAACTAGTTCGAGATAGAGCATAGCCTACTGATTAGGTGCAGTTTTCTCGCAAATGTCCTCTGGATAAGCACCTGAAGGTTTAACTGAGGTAGTCCAACGATCCCCATCACCCGCTGCAGATAACCTCTGCATCATACCGACTCACTTACTGCGGTCGGTGTGCATGGGCGTGTGTACGCCTGGCATGGACGTGAACTAATGGGGTGAAAGTCCCCTGTAGGAGGGAGGACCCCGTCCAAATGCTCGAAAGTCATAGGATCCGAGAGACGAGTACTACTAGCCTAAGGCAAGGACGCTCTCGCGAGGGAGGGTCTGAAGGAAGCCAGCGGCACATCTGCGAGCTGACGTAGGCGTAAGACTTCCCGAAGGGTACAGAAACGTCATAGAAGGCCTGGATTCCTGGGTGAGTTGGCACACCACAACGAAACCTAACGGTCCAAGGAACAGGGTAAATGACGCGGTGGTGCAGAGTGAAGTGAACCCCTGGCTTTTCAGAGTCAAGTTTTGGGAGTCGTCCACAGCGCTCTGCTCATGGAGCAATCAAGCAGATAAAAGGTTACCTCAAAGCGGGTTATCGCATCGCCGTAGATTTGGACTTGGAGAAATTTCTCGATACGGTCCAGCACGACGTTTTGATGGCCCGGGTGTCACGGAAAGTGCGCGAAAAAGTGCTCTTGACGCTGATAGGCCGCTATCTGCGAGCAGGCGTAATGGTGGATGGCATCATCCAGTCAACAGATTGGGGTACCCCTCAAGGATCTCCCCTTTCACCGTTGCTCGCCAACATATTGTTGGATGATCTCGACCAGGAACTGGAGACACGAGGCCACCGCTTTGTTCGGTATATGGATGACCTGGTGATTCTGGTCAAAAGTATGCGAGCGGGAAAGTGGGTAATGGCTAAGATCAGCCGATATCTCACCCAGAAGCTGAGGCTGAAGGTGAACCGGCAAAAGTCACAGGTGGTGAATGTCCATGCCTTGGAATATCTCGGGTTTCAATTTCAAGGGAATCCGGGTGTATTGGTCAGATAAAGCCTTTGCAGACTTCAAACACCGACTGAAGGGATTAACAGCCTGCAGTTGGAGAGTCTCAATGGACTACCGCTTGGAGCGCATAAACCAGTATCTGCGAGGCTGGATGGGCTATTTTGGCATCTCACAGTATTATCACCCGATACCCGAGCTCGATGGTTGGTTGCGACGGCGCATCCGGATGTGTTACTGGAAACAGTGGTGCAGACCGCGTACTCGCATCAGCAAGCTTTTGGCCCTCGGGACAGATAAGCGCCATGCGATTTTGACGGGCATTAGCCGACGAGGCTATTGGCATTTGTCGAGAACGTTGGCGACGCAAACTGGGATGACCAATGAGTGGTTAGAACAACAGGGATTGTTGTCGATACGTGACTTGTGGATGAAAGCCCAGGGCTACGTTTGATGACACAGGTTAGTGTTTGCTCCGTGATGCTGAACCGCCCGGTGCGGACCCGCATGCCGGGTGGTGTGGGAGGGGGGATTCGTGAGGATTCTCCCTATCCCGATTATGCGGCGATCGCAATTGATTAGCTCAAAAACAAAGCATACATTGAGACTTACATCTGTAACTTAGAGCTTCTTGAAGTATCTAGCGACTGGCCACAACTTGAAGCCCACCTTCTCATAGGTGTGGCGGGCCGGGGCATGACCGGGATCACCTCCAGTATCAACCATAGCAATAGACATCCCCGCATCTTTCATCCAATCAAGAGCGCGTTCTATCAGAGCGGCACCAATGCCGTGACCTTGAAAGTCTGGATCGACGGCGACCATGTAGACTTCACCCATGCTGTCCTCTGAGTGTAGTTTCACGGCTACGAAACCCACTGTAGAATCTGTATCGATAGCAACCCATACATTTGTGTCTTCTGCAGCGCAGACACTCTCGACAGCCTCCTGCTGGCTCACACGCCAATTATCGGAATAGAACGCCCGGTACACATCAGCATTCAGCGATTTCTGAATCGAATCAAAGACCGGAGTCCATGCCCGAAGCGAAAGACGAATAACACTATCAAGGTAGCAGGGGGCGTATGGTTCAATTCGCATTCCCATGTGAACTCCAGTTAACTCTGTAAACCTCAATAAACATACTACAATATACTACAAAATCTAGTGGCTTGGCCCTGAATGCTTACAGATAACTTTTAGGCTACCTTCACTGAATTACAAGCAGCATAACGTTGGAGTTCAACGGCAGTAGTAACTTTGAATTTTGCTCAACTCCTCATGCTCCGCCGTTGCAACGCAGTGTTAGCTGGGTGGTGGCAACAATCTTACCCCCCCTGCTCAAAGTGACGGCAGTTGTCAGCGTATCAGTCATGTCGCGCTGGCTCAGCAAAACAAAGCTGACTGCATCATACAAAGAATACATTTTATCCTCTCTCTCAAATCTCGGTGAGAAACTCTACCTGATGTAGGGCATGCGGCGCACAAGTGTTGCACCTGGTGGTTTATTGGGCCACCATACCAGTGCATTCGCATCTGGAAAATAATCTTTCAGAATTTGTGCAGCAGGAGTGGGCTTAACATCTGTGGGATTTTCCATTAAGTATCCACGGAGTGCTCTTGCAAGGGGATAATTATCTTGCTGAATCACAGTGTTCGGTCGCACCTGTAACGAAACCAAAAGACATAGCTCTAAGTCAGAAGAACACATTCCATTATGAACTTTCTGTTCAACGTATGGGTAGCGAGTAAGCTGATCAAATTCAGACAACATTGGAAGCTCTTGTTTCCAAGGAAAACTTTTATAACTTGGTTCAAGCGACTCAATTTTATTCCAAAGCTTGATAATATTGTGTGTCTTCAAAAAGTTTTTATTTTGATTGTAGACCTCGTATCCGTTCTCACCTCTTTTTTCATGGAAAGCAATGAATTTAGCCTTTAAATATTTTTCGATGGCTTGTACACCATGATATAGCGAGTGAACCCATTGGTCATAATGCTGTAGCACTGCAGCACTTAAGATATCGTTGTCTGCTTGGGCTAAAAAAGTACCGCTATGTGGAGGGGTATTCATACTGACACACTTAAGAAAGCAAATAAACAAATAACATATATGGTGATTGTAAACGTCGGCTAACGCCCAACATTACCAAGTCACTGCTGCTGGCGATGCCCCACTTAAATCTGGCTAAGATTGGCGGCCCTGGTACATGTGTCTGTTAGCTGGCGTTTGATTTTTGCAATGCATATTCCAATAACCTGTGTAGTACAAGTCTCGGGAGCAGTGTAGCAAATAACCCTGTTCAATCATTAATGAGAGCCGATCAAGTATCGTGGCTAAGGATCCGAGCCATCTCTTGCGACAGCTTCTTAGGCTCTGACGCGAGGTCGATACCTTGGAAGGAAATCGCGAGTTTTGGCAATTTTGCGAATGAGCTGGAGGCAGTCACGCAAGGTATGAAAGCCAGTGGTTTTCCCTCTAAACTTTGGATAGCGAGGCGTCTCGCCATGTGTATCTCGAATGTGATCCAAGCACTGCGCTTTGCGATGCTGTTTTCAGTTACATAGAGGAGGTAGAATCTGGATCCAATCAAGTTGTCGGCTAAGTACTGCGCCAGTGCATCAAGAGGACGCGTCAGTATCTCTTGTAAGGCATCCCCCATCTTCAGAAAATCTTTGGACTCATCGAAGCGGTAACCTTTGAACTCATCGAAGCGGTATCGAGGGTCCGACGTGTTGAATACCTCCACCTCGATACCTAACGCTCTCATGTCTACCTCTAGTGCTCTGGCGAACTGAGTCACCTCTTTTGCGTCATCTCCACTATGGCTCAAAAAGCAAGTGATATCGGCATTGGTTCTGCGAGAGTTGCCTCTTTCTGTAATATAGTGCTCTATTCTGCGAACAAGATAATCTATCTTAAATTCAGCCTCGAACTCAGTCCAATTGCTCATATTGACCCTATTGGTAATTGCATTGGAGCATAGCGATTCGGGAGCCACTAGATAACTATATATTCAGCGTCAGATCTGACGGATAAGATCCATATTTCCGGATCTTATCCGTCAGTTTTAGGTAATAACACCCTTATTTACAGAACTTATATGCAACTCATGACGTATAACTCCGGGAAAATAGGGTGTTATACGTCATATTTGACAGTTAAGTATGGTGAATGGGGTACTTATCCGTCAGATTTGACAGTTAAGTCACTCCATACAGGAGTTATACGTCATGTACGATGGCAAAATCAAAGCCACCACGCTTACTTGATCAAGTTAGGGAAGTTGCTCGGCTAAAGCACTTTAGTCTTTCAACTGAAAAATCCTATGTCTATTACATTCGGGACTACATTTTGTTTCATAACAAGCGACACCCGAAAGACATGGGGGCATCTGAAATCAGAGCTTACTTATCGCATCTTGCTATCCACCGGAATGTGGCAGCATCGACTCAAACGGTGGCTCTCAGTGCGCTGTTATTTCTATATCGTCGGGTTCTCAATATAGAATTGCCTTACATAGATGATATTGAGCGTGCTAAACGCCCTCAACGCTTACCAACTGTCTTCACGCGCTCAGAAGTAAAACGCATTTTAGCCAATCTAGACGGCATTCAACATCTGATAGTCAGTTTGCTCTACGGTACAGGTATGCGCTTGATGGAAGGGCTGCGCTTACGCGTAAAGGATTTAGATTTTGAGTATCGCCAGATTACATTACGCGATGGCAAAGGCCAGAAAGATCGTCGTACGATGCTACCTGACTCATTGGTTGATCCATTACAGCAACAGTTGCAAAAAGCTAAGCGTTTACATGACCAAGACTTAGCAATGGGGTACGGAACGGTTGAAATGCCCTATGCCCTAGAACGTAAATATCCCAATGCCCATAGCGAATGGAAATGGCAATTTGTGTTTCCCTCTTGGAAACGTTCTGTCGATCCTCGAACCAAGATTATCAGAAGACATCATGTTTATGAGCGGTCTATACAACGGGCGGTGAAACATGCGCTTCAGCGTGCTGGTGTCACAAAATATGGTGGCTGTCATACCTTTCGCCATAGCTTTGCTACCCATCTTTTAGAAGATGGCTATGATATCCGCACCGTACAAGAGCTATTAGGCCACAAGGATGTGAAGACCACAATGATTTATACCCACGTGCTTAATCGCGGTGGTCGTGGAGTCAAAAGCCCATTAGATACCTAATCTAAACAAACAATGTTCAGGGACCATCATGGGATACCTTACACCGCTGGAGTTGCCTGCTGGCTTGATCACCATTAGAAAGAGTGTCCCACTCTACCCTGCCATTGACCATATCAACATCCACCTTGCTGCCAAGGATTTCGATACTCTTGAGCAGCCAGTACAGAGAAAACGCCCATATACCTGCCCACTCAATCCACAAAACCAGGCGATCACCGATAATACTCGTACCAGTGGCCAGCCTCAGCAACAGCACTAGGCCAATGGAAATCGGCATCAGAAATCTGGCAACACTAAAAATAGCCTTCCAAAAAGCTCTCTTTTTTTCATCTTCAATAATTTTGACCGTGTCCATTGCTGTGTAGATGTTGACCACCATAATCGCAATAAAAAATGCGATCGCAGCAATAAAATGAATTGACATCGGCAACCCTAGCAGCTCACTAGGCACATAATCCACAAAACCAGGCGTGTCCTTACATGATGCCAGCACCTGAGGTTCAGGCCAGTCCGTCGGGAAAAACGCCACACCCGCAAGGCAAATACCCGCAATATTAAGCAGCCAGTTCTCCAGCTTGCCAAACCCACTGTAAATAACACAGCAAGCTGCGATCGCAGCCAAAATGCCAACAAATAAATCCCGATAAACACCCTCTAAAGCCGTGCAGCTCGACCCAGCATGGTAGTAAGCACTCAGAGAATTCTGAACCGGCAGCGGTGCCGCAAGCCACCACCAGCTTCTAAGCCCACCAATCACAAGCAACAGAGGCAAAATAAAACCAAACACACTCATACACCAGCGCAGTACAGAATAGCTACGTAAGATATGAGTATCTAAATGCTCAGGGGAACCAGTAAATCGCATAATTCACGAGTTAATGCCAATTAAAGTATGGAATACCCCAATAAAATTCACGTAGTACCCGTAAGGGTACTTTCCTTTTTTCACTTTTTTACCCTATAAATTTTTACCACCTCCCCATCTCGGCATCTTCATTGCCGTACTAAGGAGAAATGTCTTACGGGAGAAAGTTCGAAATAAATATAATCGACCCCGCCGTAACTCCTTAACGTAATGCGATTAGGAACAATCCAGTACGTTGGGTCGTAGGGTGTCGTCACGGCCCTACCCATGGGAAACCCCAATATGCCTAAAGGAGATAACTTAACTACTTCCAGAAAGAGAACTCGGAGGGACCCCAAGCAACCGGTTTTGCTTTTAACCAACAGCTCAGGTTCATAAAGTGAAAATTGATCCATAGCGAAGAGGGTTGCTCAGGGCTTTCCTCCCTGAAACCCTCCCTTTCGTGGGGGCCTAACTCCCCTTTCCGGAAGCATATTAGCTATCCCAATTAGGCATATTGGGGTTTCCCCGACAGGGTGATCGCTCATAGCAATGATGCAGGTGTAGTGAGAGTTACGGTGAGGTCGATTGTTAAGGTTCACTATCTTTCTTTAAAGACTCTTTAGGCTTAGTTAAAGCCATTAATTTCAACATAAGAAAAAGCGGCAGAGCCTTCAAAGAGCTCTGCCGCTTTTTATCAAGAAAAAATCAAAAGATTATTCGCTGCAATTAACCCAGCATCTCTTTTACCTTAGCAACAATGCCAGTAGAATCAATCCCCTGGTGAGGGAACTGTTCCCAAAGACCACCGCCACCTTCAATGTGAGTACCAATATAGCCATACTTAGGCGTCAGGCCACGCTCCAACAACCAGGAGCCCATGCGGCTACCTAGACCAGTACGACGGTTGAAGGACTCAACCACAAGTACCATAGGAGTGTCACCAATTTTAGCAAGAGTCTCTTCGTCGACAACGTTGAGAGTACCCTTGTTGATTAGACCCACATCAATGCCTTCTGCCTTAAGTTTCTCTACCGCATCTAGAGCACGGTAAAGTGCAGCACCAAAGGCAACAACGTAGCCTGCAGTACCCTCACGAACAATGTCATCCTTACCGGAGGTAAAGGCGTAGTCTCCTGCAAACATCTCGTTACCGTCAGTATCCAAAATCATGGGTACCTTAGAACGGGTAGAGAAGATAAAGCGCAGACCGGGAGCGTTAAAGATCGACTTCACGCAGGCGCGCATTTGGTTAGCGTCAGCAGGGAAGTAAATGTTAGTGGGATGACTGTCATCCAAACCATTGTCGGCGAACAGGTTGTTCATACCGAAGTGGCAGGTGTTGTCAGCCATGTCGTCAATGCCTGCGTGGGAAAAATGACACAACAGGTTGGAGTAGTTGAGACGAGCCATGGTGATCTCAGAAATACACATTTCCAAGAACGCACTAAAGGTGGCAAAGATACCTTGCTTGCCTTTCTCCATACCAAAGCCAGCTGCCGCAGATAGGTTGCCGCGCTCCTGAATACCACCGCTGATAAAGACTTCAGGATGAGCTTCACGGATGGTGTTCAGGCCACAAGAGCCTTCCAGGTCGCTGTCCACAACGAGAACACTATTTTTGCGCTCTTCTTCACCCATGGCACCGAGCATTTCTACCACAGCAGCACCAAAGACCTTACGGTTGGCATCCATTTTATCGGTGGAACCGGTGTAGGTGTTGGGGTTACTGGGCTTCTCAGTATTCTTGAGAATGTCAGCTGCGGTCTGGTGACCACGAGCTTCTAGATACTTGATAGCCGCAGGAACAGAGATTACATCATGACCGTGGTTAGACCCCTCCAAGCCTTCAATGCCAGGGCACATGGGACGCTTGAGGATAACAGCGATCGGTCCAGGAGTATTGATGGCTTCGCAAATGTTGGCGTATAGTGCATCGATATCTTCACCGTTGCACTCTAGAACCTTCAGACCGTGACCTTCTAAAGTTTTCTTAACGCTGTAACCAGGCAAATACTTAGAAGGGTTACCCGCAATGGTGACGTCATTGTCATCAATGAGCAGCTTCACATTGATATGCTGAGCTACCGCTAGACGAGCCGCTTCAGCGTCGTTACCTTCTTGCTGGGAACCGTCGGAACCAAGACAGAAAACAGTTTTGCCAGGGTTAGCTAGGGCCACACCGTTAACGTAGGGCCACATGTGGCCCAGACGACCGGAGCTAAATTTTACACCGGGGGTAAGACCCAGCTCAGGGTGTCCGGGTAGGTGAGAACCGGCAGCACGATAGTTCATCAGCTGCTCAGCAGGCAGGTCGCCATTCAGGGCAGACATTAGATACTGGGTACCCACCCGGTGTCCGGCCTCATCAAAGAAGGTGGGGACATAGCTGTCAGGCGCACCCCGAAAAAGAGCATCCATGAGCATGACTTCGGGGACGGTATCGTAGGGGCCACCAGTATGACCGCCCACACCCCGCGCAGCACCGGTTGCTGTAAAGAAGACAATGGCATCGCGGCAAAGTTGAATATTTGCTTTGATAGCCTCACGCTGCTCATCAGTCAGCGTCGGTGTAGACGGATCAAGACTAATACGCTTGTAAGCGCCCAAGTCGATTGGAAATGCAGCCATGTCATATCTCCCTTGTGACGTTTGTTGTCAAGGGGTATTCTCGCATTCCATGGAACCGGATGCATGGAAATTAGACAGGTTTGTATTGAGGAATACTGATTTAACTAGCACTCCATTCTTCAGAACAGCTATAGACGTATTGCAGATCAAGATATTGAGCGATGAGTTCAAACATAGTGTATGGCCGAATGGGTTTGGTAATAATGTCATCAAACCCGCCGACATTCACTTGATGGGCACAGGCCAATGCTGGTTGTGCGGTGAGGGCAATGATTTTTGTAAGGTTTTGCCGCTGCTCCATGGTTTCGGCGGTGCGAATCAGACGTGTGGCCTCGCGACCATCCATCCCAGGCATCAGCAAGTCCATAAATATGAGCTGGGGTTGCCACTGTTCCCAACGGGTGAAGGCATCGGCCCCATTAACGGCCTGGCTGACAGCAAAACCACTGCGTTTCAATAAACGCAGCAATAAGGTGCGATTGACGGGATGGTCATCCACCACTAACACCCGGCAAGGAGACTGATCTGGACGAAGACGCGGTAGCAAACAAGGTAATCGTTTGAGGGTGGGCTTAGTTAGAAGTGGCATGGTGACTGGATTTGCTAGCAACAAAACAAGGGGTCAGCACTGCGTCAATTAGTAGATGGCCAAGCTTAAAATTAAAATCTAAACGGGTGGGAACAAGGTATAAAAACAGTTTGTGAATAAGCCTGACGCTGTACTAGCAATTTTGGGGAGGATGGTGAAAAGCTGAGTATTCAACGGCTCATTCACCCACGTAAAAATTCTTGCCCTGAAGGTTTACGATGCATCGCTCACCAAAAGTGTTTGATGTTTCCAGGTTGCCTCAAAGAGTGTGAAGTTATGGTGCCCCTTCATGGAAAACTCATAAAGATATTACGGGTAGATGGAAATCTCTTAAACTTACTGAGACTTTTCCTGATAATGCCAAACGCTTATATGAAAGGGCTTTAGCCGATGACTGAGTTAAACTTTACCCATCAGCGACTTGAATAACAGTTGTCCATCGGTGCCGACGCCCCCCATGAGTCCGCCGCGTACTGGGTTCGTTGTTTGGCTAAACATGGTGACCATGGCCATGACCAGTTCAAAGGGGGATAGGGTATCGGCTAAGAAGCCTGCCCACTTGGTCTGGGGTAGCTTGAAGAAGCTGTCAAAAAATTGGCACAGTTCACGATGGTTGAAGCGCATCAGGGTTTCCAACCCAAACTGATAAATGTGATGCTTGCGTAAACGTTCGGTGGTCCATAGGGTTTGCCAACCTGCTTGGGCAAGCGCTTCCCCCACGTCTCCGTTCGAAATAGATGTGGCGATCGCAACCGCCACATCCGGAGCCCGCCGCAGCATCGCCCCCACCATATACCCCGTAGCTGGGTGCACCATACTGGCCGCACCGCCAAACCCTAGCACCCGCTGGTTCAAATCCGGCAGCGGCAGATTCATGGGAAACAGGCAATATTCCGTGTGATGTACTTCGCTAACTTCTACACCATCCGCCGTAAGGCGCTTCTGCAGCCGGTCTTTTAGGGTGTCGTAGGCCATTGCCGGAGACAGGGCCAGGGAGGTTTCCTCCACAAAAAACACGTCATCGCCCATGTCCATGGCATAGAGGAACGTGGGTGGACCGGCCAGCTCCTCGGCTGACAGGTGCTCTGCCCGGTAGTCCATCAGGGAAAACTGCCCCGGTGCCACAGGAGGTTTTGAAAATTTGCCCACGATGCCATAGGCCACCTGATAGGACACAGGCGGATTCTTAGATATCGATCGCTGCACCAGAGCGGCATTGTGGCCAGTGGTATCAATAACGAGTTTGGCTTTAAGGTCTTCGCCAGCCTCGGTGGTCACACAGCTGTGGTCGCTAGTGTGGGTCACAGTCGCAGCTTTGCCACAGTGCCAGGTCATGTCGCCCAGTTGAGTTAGAAAATGCTGCTGTAGCTTGTCTTTATCAAATAGACCGTAGTCGCGATGGTGACGTGTGGGCTGAGTGGCGGCTTCTCGGCCAAAGTAGCTGACGGTGTTTTGCCAGCTTTGCCCTAATAAGTCCTTCAGGCCCAGCTCTTCTAGTTCGTCACACCAGACGCCATAGGTATTGGGCCAGGGAGTATCTGGCGTTGTGGGAGCCAGGCCTTGGAGGGATAAACCATGGTTGGCTAAAGCGGATGCCATGATCAGTGCGGCAGGCCCTGCCCCGATGATTAATACGTCAAACACCGTGTTGATTCTCCCAAATATCCCTATGGTTATTATCACCCTAACGGGAAATTACCGATCGTAGAGACGTTCCATGGAACGTCTCTACGATGGATGGTTTGATAATGGTTGCAAATTGGCGATTTTATGGATTCGTGATTTTAGGGCAATATCCCTACGATTGGCCCGTCCGGAACATTTTGCTCATGGTGGCCTATCGATGACATCTGAACCACCTATGATTACTTAGAAATCAGGCTATGCTCTCCCCCAATCCTGTTGCACTACCCAATCAAACTATGTCGTCCGCCGATCTGCTGCGAGAATTATTTGATGCTGCCGTGGCTGCGGCCATGCCCCAAGAACAGGTGGCCCGTGCCCTAGAGCCTTACCTAAAAACAAAACCCACAGGACGTGTGGTGGTGGTTGGCATTGGTAAATCCGCTGCCGCCATGGCCAAGGCTGTGGAAAATACCTGGGCAAAGGCAGGCAATACAGAACCCATGGAAGGTCTAGTGATTACCCGCTACGGTCACGTTGTCCCCACCCAATCCATCGAAGTGATCGAAGCAGGACATCCGGTGCCCGATGCCAACGGCATGGGGGGAGCCCAGCAAATTTTCCAGCGGGTGCGGACCTTGACCGCTGATGACTTGGTGATTTGCTTGATTTCCGGTGGCGGCTCGGCCCTGTTTACCCTGCCACCAGAAGGCATCAGTCTAGAAAATCTAGCGGACATCAACCGTCAACTGCTGGCGTCAGGGGCGGATATCATTTCTATGAATACGGTGCGTAAGTCGTTGTCCTGCTCCTCGGGGGGACGCCTATCGGCAGCGGCATATCCGGCCAAGGTGGTATCGCTGATTATTTCCGATGTGGCGGGGGACAGCCTCAGTGCCATCGCCTCTGGTCCCACCGTGGGAGATACGGCCACAGCCGCCGATGCCCTGGAAATCATCGCCCGGTATCGGATCACCATTCCCAATCACATTCGGGATTATCTAATGCGTAATCCTAACCCCGTCATTCCTCCAGAGGATAAGCGGCTGAGTACCACCACCAACCATCTGATTGCGACGCCGCAACAGTCATTGGAAGCAGCCGCCAAGGTTGCGATCGCAAGTGGCTATACTCCCCTGATCCTTAGCGATGCCATTGAAGGGGAAGCCCGCGATGTCGCCCTGGTGCACGGAGCCATTGCCCGTCAAGCCAAACGCCATCAGCAACCCATTGCCCCTCCCTGCGTCATCCTCTCCGGCGGCGAAACTACCGTTACCGTCAAACAAAACTTTGTTGGCAAAGGCGGCCGCAATAGCGAGTTTCTATTGGCCCTGGCCAGTTACCTGGACGGCGAAACCGGCATCACCGCCATTGCCTGCGACACCGACGGCATCGACGGTAGCGAAAACAATGCCGGAGCCCTGATTACACCAGACCTCTGGCGCACAGGACGTAACCCGCAGAAATATCTAAACACCCACGACAGCTATAGCTTTTTTGAATCCATTGGAGCACTAGTGGTGACCGGACCCACATTGACCAATGTGAATGACTTTCGGGCCATCGTTGTTGAAGGATAAAACCCGTTGTTGCCGCTGGTTTCGACTTCGCTCAACCAGCTAACGATACCCGAGGGGTGAGCGAAGCCGATTCTGCTTAACTCAAAACGATACCCGAGGGGTGAGCGAAGCCGAACCCCTACTCCTCACACACGTCCCCATCATCCGCTGCCGCCAGCACCGAGGCCAGCACACCTGGAAATTTGGCTTCCAGCTCATCTACGCGCAATGAATTCAAATGCTGGGTGCCCACCTTCTCGGTATGGACAATGCCAGCTTCGCGCAGAATTTTAAAGTGATGCGACAGGGTGGATTTAGCAATCTCATCACCACCGCAGCTGCGACAAGCTTGCTCGCCTTTTTGGGCGATGGTTTTGACAATTTTTAGCCTGACTGGATCACCCAGGGCGTACAGCACCTCTGCCAGGGTTATTTGGTTTGTATCTGGATGGGAAATTGGACGCATACTTGCATTATGACACGGGGCTATGTCAGTAAAAATGGGAGTGGGCGGATGACCGTCCTTTGTTAGTTCAACTTTATGGAACTATAATTGATGCACTCAGTAAATGCAGAAGGGCCTCGATAGGGCTACTGTATTACTGGCGCGTTGGTTTTTCAGGAGGTCAAAAAGATGGCTACAAATGCATTGGTCAATGAAGTTTCAGATGCCGATTTTCAGAATGATGTACTGGGCAGCGATACCCCTGTACTAGTCGATTTTTGGGCACCCTGGTGTGGCCCTTGTCGCATGGTGGCACCTGTCGTAGATGAGGTGGCTACTAAGTTTGAAGGCCGAGTCAAAGTCCTCAAGCTCAATGTAGACGATAATCCTAAAAGTGCCAGTGACTACGGTGTGCGCAGCATTCCCACACTGCTAATTTTCAAGGATGGTAAGGTTGCCGATACGGTCGTTGGTGCTGTACCCGCTAGCACCTTGTCAAGCACCCTTGAGAAATATTTGGATTAGGTTACGCATAACAGCGTAAAACTCAAAAGAAAGCTTAGAATTACAGCCTGTCTCTTGCTCTAGCCAGTATCAAAGGGACAGGTTTGTCTTTAGACATTCGTTTTTTAAAGTTAGGTTAGTCAACCCATGAGCTACTCTGATCCCTCTTCTCCCAACTCAACACCACCGGAATCTGATCCAGAAACGACTACAGAAGAATTTGTGGTAAATAGCGACAACCTGGTTAACAAAGTACAAGAGCTCATTAATGAGAGTAATGTGCGACGGATTTTGATTAAAAATGCTGAAGGCCGCACCTTGTTAGAAATTCCCCTGACAGCGGGCCTAGTGGGGGGAGCCGTGGGTCTGGCCTTTTTTGCACCGCTGGTTGCGATCGCATCCGTTGGCATGCTGGTTGCCCGTTTTACCCTAGTGGTCGAACGCCGTGCCTAGGCCATTGTCTCTTTTGTCACACTCACCTTTCTAGAGACACAGTAGAGGCAAAAAGTCTTACCCCTACCCTTGTTTCCACCCAGCCTGTCAGCGTAAAGGATTGGGTGGATTTTTTGTAACCTGTGGTCATATCATGGTCAGATTTTAGTGGCATACTGAAGCCTTATTTCTAGTCACTAATTTGTTGTTTCAAGCATTTACCATGTCAGGGTTAGACAAATGGGATAAACGATATTGGCTTATTTTCCTGCTGCTGGCGTCTGCAGGATTTTTCATACACTACAGTTTTTGGCACACACCGGCTGAAGAGCTTCAGGGCCATGATATGTACTATATCTGGCTAGAAGGCAAGCGAATTCTGGCTGGAGAAAACCCCTATGCCAGAGTTCTGGCAGGCAACCTCAGGGAAAATGATAAATATGCCACTTATTTTCCCATTGCCTATCTTGTATCTGCGCTAGTGCAAAAACTTGGTTTTCTAGACTATCGCGACTGGCTATACTTTTGGCGACCCACAGCCTTTATATTCCACATGGGTATTGTGGGTCTAACGCTACGATACTTTCAAAAGCGTCGGTTGTGGCTACTGGGGATAGCGGCCTCGCTTGTTCTCTTGCTAGGCCGCTGGAGTATTTATATTATTCGTGTCCATCATCTAGAATTTGCAGCCATTTTCTTTTTAGTATTCTCCCTGGTTCTTTTAAAGGAGAAACCACGACTCGCTCTGCTGATGTTTAGCATCTCCCTGGGCATCAAACAGATCGCGATATTTTTACTGCCGCTATATCTAATATATCTATGGAAAAAACGCGATAAGTACGCTAAAAACCTGATTATTGGCTTTTTGATTATTCTCAGTGTGCCGTTGATAACGTCCCTGCCCTTTATTATTTGGGATGCCGATGGCTTCTTTAAGTCTGTTTTGTTCTCAGCAACACGCCTAGGGGATAGCCATATTAGCGGTGCCCCATCTATCGATGTGATTCTATTTCAAAATTATCCGTGGCTGGTGGGCCTCAAGGCCAAAGCACTGATGCTATTTCTAATGGGGCTGGCCTATCTAAGTTTCTTAACAGAGCGGGTTGGCATCTTTGCAGCGTCTACAGTCACCATGATGGCCTTCCTATACTTTAATTCCGTGTTGTTCTTGCAATACTTTATCTGGCCCCTAAGTTTGATTCCGTTTGCTATGGTGGAAGATAGAAAGGGATTTGCAGATTAGCTGATATCGTCTTAAGTTCCACCTGAATCACTGAGAGGCAAATTTTAAGTCAACCCTCAGCATAATTGAGGCTGGTTTTAGACAGCTATTGGGGAAGCTCTTAGATGAGTTGCTTACTTTGGACAGCATCGTAATCTAAGTGGTTTTCAATGGAATCATTGGATCGTTATCTTGAAGCCCTCAAGCGTTTGTTTGAGAAAGGCCTCATTGAGGCTCTTCCCAGTCTCTCAACAGTTAAAACCGGCGAGATTATCTTTCATGGTGAAGAACCAGCAGGGAAGATTTTTGGCGTCAAAACTGGAAAAGTACAGCTGGTGCGCTATCTGGAAAATGGCCAGATGAGTCACCAATACGCCATCGACAATGGCAGCTGGTTTGGCGAAAGCGCCTTGTTTCATGGCGTTTATGCTAATTCTGCGATCGCAACTGAGCCCTCTCTCATTGTTGCTATCCCCAAACAGGCATTTCTCACCCTATTACATCAAGATCCTGAGATTTCCCTTATTTTTATTAGTGAATTAACAGAACAGCTCCACATCGCCAAAAACCTCATGACATTGCGATGTATCCGTTCCGCTAGTGACCGTGTACTAGCCTATCTCTACAATTTAAAAACACCGGGGCAAAACATCTGTGTTCTCAATTGCCCGATCAAAGCCATTGCCGAGCAAATTTGCCTGACACCAGAGGTGGTTTCACGCTCGTTACGAAAATTGCAAGACGATGGCATTATTCAACGTAATCAGAGAAAAATTATATTTCTGGAGGGATAGGTGTAGCTAGTACGCTGTGGCGTAGGTTTGCCCACTATTACATACAGGTGGATGGGGGGATGCAATCGCTTTAGCTATCAGATATTGCAGCCCCCTTTTTCCACTTTTGACTGCTTTGAGGGCAGACTCTAAGCAGTCAAATAACTTGTTAATGCCTGATGCAAGATTGCACCAACCTACTTACCGTAAGTCTTAAGAATCTTTTTTGATTTCAGCCTGGGATTTCAATTTTCTTAACAAACTTGATTTGAATCATAGATTCTCAGGGTTTACTCATCTAAAATTCTGGGAAATCTCATCTAAGTGATTCCATGAGCGCGATGAATGAATCTCAGCTCCAGGTTGCCTGTATTCCCAATCATCAAATCCAGTCTCGATGGCTTTCAGCCTTAACGTCACTGCGCTACAGGGCTGGCCATCTAGAAGCGTATCTGGAAGAGCTAGTTTCTGGATTGCGTCATGGCTTGGGGGCCAGTCGCGTGATGCTCGGTCAATACTTAGGGTCCGGTAAGTATGACTTCATTGTCAGTCCAGAACTGCAGCCAGGTAAACCTGAAAATTATGCCTATTGGAGTCGCTTAGCTGAAGATATTTTAACTCAGAGAAATTCAGCTACGGGGGTCTATATATTACAGGCCAATCTGAATGTGGCCTATTGCGGTGTGCCCGTAGTTACCCCTAAAGGTTGCTGCTGCGGTATCTTGCTGGCCCTAAGACCTGCCATCGAACCCTTTCAAACTGAAGATCAACAGATTTTGACGTTAATGGCCCATCAGGCTGCCATGGCCATTGAGCTAGAACGCTGCTGTCATTCTGTCAGCAACCATACCCTGGAGACAGTCAGCCCTAGGCACCCTCTACAGTTGCTCCAGGAAAAGCTGATGACCGTTAACCAGCAGCTGACCCAAAAATTAGATCACTATAGAACTGAGCTACAGCGGGTCTCAGCTCGACTACAGGTAGAAAGTATTGCCCATTCATCCTTAGAGCAGCGTTTTCGCAAAATTTTTGACGGGTCCAACGACGCTATCTTTGTGATTGACCCAGCCCAGGATCAAATTTTAGAGGCCAACCCAAGGGCGACCCAGCTACTCAACTATTCACACCAGGAGCTGCTAAACGCCATTAAAATCTCTCAGGTTCATCCAGACGAAATGCCTAAATTATTGGAATTTACCCGGAATGTTTTTCACAACGGTCGGGGCTGGACCGATGAACTGACCTGTTTAACAAAGTCGAAACATAAGCTGCCAGCGGAGATTTCTGCTGCACCCATTGAGTTTGAGGGACGGCAATGTATTCTCGCCATGGTTAGAGATATTAGCGAGAGAAGACGACTTGATGCCCAACGCCAGCAGGCCGAAGCCCATGCTAAAAAAGCACTCTCCCATTTAGCTGAAGTTGGCGAACTATCTTCCATGATTGTTCATGAAATTCGTAATCCTCTGACAACGGTGCTGATGGGGCTAACCAGCTTTCAGAAGCTAGACCTGGACGGTCGATTTAAAGCCCGGTTAGATATCGCCCTAGAAGAAGCCGATCGCTTAAAGCGATTGCTCAATGAAATTTTGCTGTTCTCTAAACCGCAAGCGCTGAATTGTAAGCCCTTAGAACTAAACACATGGAGTGCGGATCTTCTAAAATCTCTACAGTCTCATCCCTCCGTGGCAGATCAGGTGATCGAATTCCATGCAAATCCAATTTCAGCCATCGTTTCGGCAGATTCTGACAAACTCAAACAGGTCTTTATTAACTTACTGACCAATGCCTGTGAGGCGACAGCTGCCGGCGAGATCGTGACTTGGGAGATTACGTATCCATCCAAAGCTAATCACCTGACAGTGCAGATTCATAATGGAGGTAATCCCATTCCTCCATCTATTTTGGAGAAGATTACAACACCGTTTTTTACCACAAAACCTAATGGTAATGGCTTGGGTCTAGCCATTGTTAAACGAATCGTGAATGCCCATAAAGGTCAATTTTCCATAACTTCAAGTGCCAAGTCCGGCACTACGGTTACGGTGATGTTACCGGTTCTTAAACATTAATCACTGATGTTATGAACTATGGGTGCCAGGCTATAGATATCGGGCCCTTGGGGCGATATGGATGATTGCCTCACCAATTCATTGCTTGATAGGAATGCTGACGATAAACTCAGTGCCTGATCCTACATTAGATCGACACTCTAAAGTACCGTCGTGGTTTTCAACAATAATCTGATAGCTGATCGATAACCCCATGCCTGTTCCCTCGCCAGTAGGTTTTGTCGTGAAGAATGGATTAAATATCTTTTTGTAAATCTCTTCAGGCATTCCTAAGCCATTATCAGCAATGGATATGTTTATCCATTGTGAATTAATCGTAGATGTACAAATTGTAATTTGACCAGCTTCAAGCTTACCTGGATATTGTGATTGTTGTGTGTAGCGATCTTCAATAGCGTCGACTGCATTGACTAAGATGTTCATAAAAACCTGATTGAGTTGCCCTGAAAAACAGGAGATTTGAGGTAACTGACTATAATTCTTAATGATGGTGATGTTAGGACGGTGGCCATACCCTTTGAATCGGTGCTGTAGAAGCATCAAGGTACTGTCCAAACCGTCATGCAAATCTGCTTCCTTATAATCAGCTTCATCAAGTCGTGAGAAGGTTCTCAATCCTGACACAATCTTGCTAATGCGTTCACTACCTATTTGCATAGAATTCAAGAGCCTGAACAGGTCTTCAACAATAAAGTCCACCTCTAACTCTTCGCTGAGGGCCGTAATTTTGCTGTGTGGTTCAGGATAGATTTTCTGATAGAGATTGAGCAAATCTATTAAATCTTGCACATAGGCATAGGCATGGTCAATATTACAATAGATAAAACTGATGGGATTATTAATTTCATGGGCAATGCCTGCCACCAACATCCCCAGGGCAGACATCTTTTCAGATTGTATCAATTTTGTTTGCATCAGTTGCAAATTGGTGAAAGCTGCTTGTAACTCCTGACTACGAATCTCTGCCTCACTTCTGGATTTTTCTAATCCTTGAATAATTTGACGAACTAACTCTGATTGGATCTCGTAAGAATTTTCTAATTCTGCCCGATTGGCTTCCGAACGAGCCAATTTTTTCTGTAGCAGCCGATTGTGTTTTTCTAACTTCTCAATGCGTTGTTGTAGCTGATCAGGGGCCATATTATCCATGAAGAAGCTACTCCATGCCTAACAGCAACGTTACAAAGGTTTCATTGTGAAATTGGGCTGCGCCATGGGTGCGGGACGGAGCGATTTCTCCATAGGTATAAAATCCAGCGCACGTCATGTTAGGCGGAATTGCCTGTCGTAAGACGTGATATTCTTCTTTAGTTCTGGTTCCTAAAACCCGCATACGCCCTGTGCAGGAGAATAATAAGGCTACGGTGGGATGAGTTCCAGGATAATGCTTAAGGGCTTGTCGCATGGATGAATTTGCCGAGGCCACCATTTCATCCCGACTGGAACGAACCACTTGTACCTCTGACTGGGGTGGGATATCGGCAAAGAAGGTGATGCTGCCAGACTCTGAATCATAGGAGCCGTTAGACGCTCGCATATACCAACTGTTTTGATTTGGTTCAAACACAGCTAACCGGTAGGCAGGAGATGGACGAATATCGCCTAAATAATCTCGATAAAACTCTAAAATGGGCTGTCCATTAACTTCATGAAGAACGTTACCATCGACTTTAGTCACTTTTCCTTTTTTTCCTATCGGGGTCCAACCCGTGGACACCCCATGGCCCCAGAGTACAGGCCCTGACAATAGCAAAATGGGCAGAGCATCACTTAAGACTTCTTGCCCAAAAAATTGGTAGGTTTGTCGAAATTTCCATTGGTCACAGGTGGTCCCCCCGATAATGGGAGTTGTTTCCCCTAAGGCTTGTTGCAAGCCATCCAGAATTAACAGTCCACTGGTCGTTAAACTTTCAGGTGTGGTGATACATAAAGCTGTTGGGCGTTGGGACTGTGCTTGGGCTAATTGAACGGTTTGCTGAGCAATTGCAACAGGGTTTGAGGAAACATGGCGACCAACAGCGGCATGAAAGCCCACTTGGTCGGAGTACAACAACATTAAGACTAGAGAGTCTTGCTGAAATTCTAGGATAGATGAAATTTCACCGTCAGTTGTGCCGCCAATGAGTTGAATGCCTGGAAATGTTTGGTTAATACGCTTAAGGATTTCAGTATGCTCAAAATCAAGGGCGGCTAACAAAATTCCTGCCTGAGGCTTAATCTCTGCTAAAGCAGTCAGACATTGTTCTAAGACTTCTGCGATTGCAAACGTCGTATCTGGGTCATTGCTATGACCAACTACTGCTTTTAGTATAGCTTCTACGCAAAACGTTGATATCTACTCTTCCATTAGTCAGCATACCCAACTAATTAAATATCCACTTAATCTTGTACATACGATGGATATATTGCAAATCAGCAGAATTGCGATGTGTTCAAATTATCGCTTTAGCTTCGGAATATGGGCGTATCTATGCTTCCATATGTCTGGCCTACTGATAATCCATGGATGGGACTCATAAAACTGTGAACCAGTAATGTTCGTTCACAGGCCGTGACAATATCGGTTGGGTGGAACTGTTTGGTTTTAAGGATATGGATGATCAGTTTGCGCAGGTCATTGAGGCCATGTAGGAGTAGCATCAAAGGACGCTGCCACCGACGATAGCGCACACAACGTAGGGGATACCGACTGACACCAATGGATTGAAACAGGTCTAGCAAATAGGCTGGGCGCAGACGATTGGCCGGAATTGAGTGGAGCAGGCGCATCTGGGGATTATGCCAAATGGGCCAACCTCCCTGGCGTATATGGCTTAGGGTTTCAATATCTTCCCCCTTGGTTTTCAGGCTCGTGCCACATACGCCACTGAGGGCTGGCTCTGTGGGGACACAGGTGAACCAGGCTCGGCGTCGAACCACCATACCCGCCCCGGCGGGTAAAACCCCTTGCTTGGTGTGGTATTGAAAGGGCGTATCTCCCCGCTGAATGACGGCCAGACAGCTGGCAATACGCTCAAAACCTTCTGGGGGTTTGCTTTCGTATTGTCCATCAATGGCACTGCCATAGGCTCCTGCCTGGGGATGGAGTTGACCAAATTGATAGGCCTGAGCAACCCAATCCTCGGCAGGTAAGGTGTCGTCATCTAAAAAACCGACAAGGTCACTGCTGACAGAGCCCATGGCGCAACGGCGGGCATAGGCAAGGCCCTGACGAGGCTCAAACAGGTATCGCAGGGGAATATGCTTAGGCCACTGGTGCTGATAGTCGCGAATACATTGAGCCGTCTGGTCGTGACTGTTGTTGTCAACGATGAGGATTTCCCAGGTTAGGGACTTGGGGATGAGTTGCGATCGCAATCGCTCTAATAATATAGGTAGACGACGCTCACCGTTATAGGTGCAGATAACAACAGAAAAGTCAGTCACAATAAAGTAAATAAGCGCTTATTCAAGGATGAAAAAAAATGCACCAAATAAAACCGAGATATCCCGGTATTGAGCAGCGCAATACTATACTTCGCAGGTTAAGCCTGGACCAAGATAAGGTTGTTAAATGGGTGTCTCATAGCGACTTAATTTTTGTAAAGTTCTGACCCTAAATTGGTGAGCCTTGAGGTGGGTCAATGGAGGAAGACAGGGACAGCTTGACCAGGCTGGCTACAGAGTTGGCCCAGCAAGCATACGATGTGAAGGTGAATGCCTATGGGGACACTCATCCCGATGTGGCTGCCAGCTTAAATTTGCTAGGGCTTATTTACCAAGATCAAGGTAATACCTAGTTAAGAATCTGGGGACATTGGCTTACGCGCAAAATGATGTGCCCCAAGCTCAGGAGTATCTGGATCAAGCGCTGAGCATGGCCAAGGAAACTCTTGGAGAAGATCATCTCTCCCATCCGCAAACAACGCTCTATCACCGCCGCCACCACGTCTTAACAGGAGCTGTCTCCAACTTCCTCAACAAAACATCCCTTTGCGTAATCTCCACCCAGGGCATCACCGTCCCAATATAATGGGTCTTCCGCCGTTTCTTTAGCGCCAACAATGCCACCCGTATATTAATCGCCTCATTTGGCAACCCCCGGCATAGCTCCACCACCGTCGCTGATGTCACTTTAGACATCGCCGCTAGTGCAATTGCCGCATTCATCACACCGCTGTGCTTTAATTTCGACAACAACGGCACCAACTCGGCTTCCGTCAAATCAAATGCCTCAATCACCTGCAGTGCTTCTGCAATAGAAATATTATTGGCCATCCCATTTTGCGAACCATTGCGCTGACGCCTCACCTCATCCGGCAACAATGCATCAATGATGTCAAAGATCTTATCCAGCATCCCCTTTACCGTGTGGAACTCACTGCTCTGCTTTATGCCGTCATACCGCAGAAATGCCAGAATTTTCTCGTAAATAGTCAGAATCAGCTGACTCGTATAAATATCTACCTCAATATCTCGTTGAAATCGTTCCAGCGCCTGGGGATAGCTATCATCATCTAACCGCATACGGCTATGGATAAACTCATAGAGAGACGACAATGCTGCTGAAACATTATCCCTGAGATCCTGCAACGCAGGCAGATACAGTTCACCATTTTCCAAATCAGCCAGATAGGGACTAATGGTTTGGTAGTTCTTCTCAGCACTGGCTACCAAGAAAAATAAAGCTTCCAGTAAAAGATTAGTCTCTAAAATAGGTGCATTGTATTTAGCCGATAAACCACCCTGTTCAGCTTTGGCCAACATAAACTCATAGAAACTGCTGACATTTGCCTGTTCTATCCGCCAAGCCTTAAAAAAGACCTCAGCTTTGTTCATTTGAACAAGGGAAGACTCTTCGACTTGGGGATTAGCTGCAGTACTTTCATCTTCACTTGCCTCTTCAACAAGCTTGGGTAAATCCAGTAACTTCACTGTGCCATCTAAAGAGGCTGTAGCAAGGTACGAGCGATTGGCCGCAAAGGATAGGGCAATGGCGTGGGCATCATGGGCAATGGTGGTAACGCGTCTACCGGTAGCAACTTTGATTATGTTAGCGGTTTGATCTGACGATGCTGTGGCCAGGTATCCTCCATCGGCAGAGAACGCGATGGCATTAACGTCCCCTTCGTGCTTAATGGTATAAACGTTTCTGCCGCCTGTTTTAGTGACTACTTTGATGAGTTTAATTGTATTATTCCATGAGCCAATGGCTAGATAGGTACCAAAGGGAGATGATGATATACCTCGCAGTTTACCCTGATGAGAGATAGAGGTAATTTTCTCACCGGTGGATATCTTTGTAATTTCGGTGTTTGAGCCAGTGGTTGTGGCAATGTAAGCCTCGTCTGGCGAAAAGCAAAGGACATCGGCTGAACTTGTATGGGAAAATGCTGTAACCTCATGGCCAGTGGCAACAGCCAATATCTTTATTGTTTTATCACTGGGAACGGCCAGATATGTCCCCCTGGGCGAAAAGCATATGGACTTTGATATGTCTGCTTCATTTTTGCTATGGGCCAGGGTACGAATCGTCTTGCCTGTAGCTACCTCAACAATTTTGATGGCTTTGTCAATAGAAACTGCGGCTAAGTGAGTGCCATCTGGAGAGAAGCAGGTTTTCTGTACAATACCTTGGTGCTGCACGGCAGCAAATTCTTTACCCGTCGATACGTCTATGACTTTAAAAAGATGGTCTAATACAATGGCCAGATACGCACCATCCGTTGAAAACGACATGGCTGTAAGCCAACCTTTATAGGTGATTGTTCTCAGCTCTTCACCTGTTTCCACCTCAATGATCTTAGCAGTGGTCGCTGATATGCTTTCTTCACCAGGCACTTGCCTCAAATAGTAAACCCCGTTGGGAGAAAAGAAACCCACTGGGACATCAGACCTATTTGTAATAGTTGAGAAATTATCACTAGCACTCGCTTTATTGGTGGTGATTTTTGCATTGGGCTTAACCAATTCAATAAAGATATTGGAGAGCAGAGAATTTAGTCGCTGCTTCCCTGCCAAGTTGGAAGAAGTCTGGCCAATATCTTCTGGGTAGATCAGGGTAAAGGTTTCTTGTAGGGATGTGAGCTGTTGTCTAACAACGTAGAGATTGGGGTCATCAATTCTAGCGTCATGTTGTAGACCTGAAATCTTCCTCGCTCCGTAAGAAGCATATTGGGTGCTTTCGTTATCATTAGTAATATCTTGTCGAATGCTTTCTATAGCAATATCTCGTGACTGACTCAGTTTTTCTCGTGTTTTGATAAACTCATATAGCGTAGAAAGGGCGGTATCAATGCTGTCTTTGCAATTTTGCAATTGCTCTGCCTTGAGATATTCTTCACAGGTGATTAATAATGAATTGATCGTTGCCAAGGCAAGATTCGTTTCTAAGATTAGTAGAACATTCTGTTCTATGGGGTTATCCGACTCAGCTGCTTTTTCAACCGCTTGTTTAATGCCATCCTTGGTGTATAGATAAAAGGTGGCGTGGGTAGCTTGCTTAGTATCCCGAAGGTGCTTCCAGTGCAGGTAGTTTTGGTTAAGCTGTTTGATAACATCCAAAAACTGGTGCGGTAAATTATTTCTATCTTCTGGCGTGATATCGATATTGATAAAGTCGTCGTGGATAACGTCTGGTGAAAACTTGGATGACGATATTAAGGAAAGCATGCTTCAAGAACTTGAGGGTGCTTATGGCTGATAAGAGGCCACTACAGCTAGATACAATCCCTTTATGGATGATTCCTTAAGGTTTGAGCCCTCAATCAAATTGCGTCCCAAAGCGCTGTCGTTCTGAAATAGGGCTTTGTACAGTTATTATGGCACCAAGGTTTTTTAGTTAGTCAGACTACTGAAGCAATTATATGTGTCGATCAAAGTTGTCCCTATGGTTAGCTGGAGTAGTCATCATTATGTTCGGTACTGGATGCCAGCCAAAAGCACAACCACTGCCGATAAGTGCTCCGTTTGATCAGCGATTAGATACTGCCCTAGCAGAAATTGAAGCACAAAATCTAAATGTTATTATCGCCGTCTCTCACCATAGCGAGCCTATTCAATTCAAAGAGTTTGGGGCTCCAGCCATTGACACAATACCACCCGAACAAACCTTGATTGACATCAATTCCATCACAAAAACTGTGACTGGAGTGATGGCAGCAAAACTTGTGCAACAAGGCAAGGTCAGTTTTGATGAAACCCTTGGTGATATTTTTGACAACGTACCAGCCGATAAATCGAACATCACAGTACATCAGTTATTGACACACTCCGCTGGATTTAGCGAATCTATTGGTCCAGATCCAGAACAGCTGAGTAAAGATGAATTTCTCATTCGAGCATTTGAATCGTCGCTTGAATTCCTTCCAGGAGAAACATATCAATATTCCAACACCGGATTTGGCATTGTCGCCGCGATCATCGAAGCACGCTCTGGTAAATCTTATGAAGCCTATTTGCGCGAAGATGTGATTGCAGGACTAGGGCTAGAAAATACTGGGTACGAGTCTGTTTATGACAATAGCCGTTCACTAAAAACCAGGCAAGACGAGACAATTCGCCAGGCTAGTTGGGGAAACGACAAACCTTATTGGAATCTCATTGGTAATGGTGGCTTAGTCTCAACGGTGGAAGATATGATTCAATTTCGTCAAACGGTTGTTGCTGGTCAAGTCATATCTCCAGATATGCTTACTATTGTGCAAACGCCGCATATTCGGGAATTTGAAGACGATGAGAGCTTTTATGGCTATGGGCTTGTGGTTGAAGAATTAGACGGCATTGGGCAAGTCTATTGGCACGATGGTGGTAATGAAGTGTTTTCGGCCCAATGGATAGATTACGTAGAGCAGGGTGATTTAATTTTTACAGCTGGTACTGACGAGGATGCTACCAAAGCTATAGCTTCGTTGGAAAATCATTTGTATGGTGGTAGTGAAAATAGTTCAGAATAATTGTTTTGTCTAAGCCCAGATTAAGGTTTCTGTGATTAGCTATGGCCATAGTCAAAACTACTTTTAATTATGTACATAAATTCCTCAGGTAAATTCACAGCCACACTACTTGCAAGCTTAGTTCTAGCAGTAGGCTGTGCCGTAGATCCATCGAGTCAATCCGTGGATACCACTGTAACTAGCGATATCCAAGACAGTTCGGCCATAGCCACTGAAGTTGCAACTATGCCTAATCCCTGTGCTAGTGCAAGTCCCTGTGCTGGAGCAAATCCCTGTGCTAGTGCAAATCCCTGTGCTGGAGCAAATCCCTGTGCTGGGCCAGATACAACTGCAGCCGTAGAAACTATTGCACCTGAAACCCAAAATATCCAATATTTTGCAGACAATAGTGGACTGGCCATCCGTGGCACTGACCCCGTTGCTTACTTTACCCAAGGTGGACCGGTTGCGGGTAGTTCAGAGTTTACCTATACCTGGAACAATGCCACATGGCAGTTTGTCAGTGCAGAAAATCGAGACTTATTTGCAGCTAATCCCGCACAGTATGCTCCACAATATGGTGGATACTGTGCCTGGGCCGTGAGCCAGGGATATACTGCATCCATTGATCCTAATGCCTGGAAAATTGTGGATGGCAAACTCTATCTTAACTACAGCAGAGGGGTACAAAGACGGTGGGAACAAGATATTCCCGGCCATATCAGCAACGCCAATGCCAACTGGCCTGGAGTCCTTGAAGAATCTTAGGAAGGGCGGCTATCCATAGAATGTGAGAGAATGTGAGCGGTCTCAGGGCTACCCTAGATTCAACAGCAATTGTCTATCCTAGACCCACTAACTTCAAGAATTCACCTTGATAAGATCGTTCAGCAAGATGCTGATCATTTGATGCCAGGTATTTGTTAAGCACCTTGAGAATCTTTTCTTTCTTAACAGGCTTGCTAAAGAATCCAGATGCACCCACTAATCTGGCGCGTACTCGGTCAATCAGGCCATTGTTGCTGGTTACCATGATTACAGGTGTTCTCCGTAAGGATGCAGTCCGGCGAATTTGAGCACACAGTTCGTAACCATTGGTATAGGGCATCACCAAATCTAAAAAAATCAGCTGAGGCCTGAATTCTAAGAGTCTTGGCATGGTCTCTAAGGGCTTAGAGATATTTTGATAACCATAGCCTGCCCCTTGAATAATTGCCGCCATGGCCTGGCTATCTAATGGACTATCTTCAATGTAAACCACCTGATTTTGAGATGCTGACAACAATCCTTGGGATAAGCGCGAAGGGTTGGGAAAGAGTAGAGAATTTGTTGTTTCTGAAGCGATAGGAACAGGACCTAACAGCGTTTTTACTGTAGCTAAAATACTCTGTAGATCAACGGGTTTTAACTCACACGCATCACAGCCAGATTTCTGCACTTTGGTTCGCTCAGCTTCAGTTGTGCAAACTGTCAAGGCAACTATGGGGATCTTTTGCGTAACTGTTGATGCTTTAAGAATTTTAATTGTTTGCCAACCACTGATAACAGGCAGGTCTGTGTCAATTAAAATAATATCTGGTGCTTCAGTAACTGCCAATAAAATACCTTCATCGCCCCCTTGTGTAGCTAGAACTATCTCATAGTTACATTGGGTAAACCATGATCGAAGGGTATTACAGAGCGATGAATCGCTCGTTATTAATAAGATTTTCTTGGTCATAAAAAAGATTCACGAGCCATTTCCTAATGCACTTGAGTTTCCACGAGAACCAGTGAATCTGTTCCAAACGGACAAATTCATTGTCTCTAGTTCTGCTCAAACCGGCGGCAGGCCTGCCAGCGATTGGCATACAGGCCATAAAAAATCATGGCCTGTACAGTTGGAGCTATAACTAGCAAGCAATAAACATGCCCGATGCCAGTGTGAGTAGTAGGACACTCATATCAAGTACGACCAATGAAGTAGTTCAAAGTTGCCAATGGTTGAACCGCTTCAGTCGTTTGACGTATGCAATCTTGGATAAATTGCGCAAAAAACGTTTGCGTAATGTCAACGCCCCTTAGGGCTGAGCTTGTGAACCCGGTTAGGATATGCGTCAAAGCGGTCTACAGTTTGAGTTGCTTGAACTGTAGACCGTCTACATGCCTAAACCACAGTAAATGCAGTTTCAGTTAGAGCTGAAGCAGCTACGCCATTTAGCAGAGCCAGATCCTCAGTGCCAAAGGAAATTACCGCAGCATCGCCATGCTGACCAAGGGATAGATCTGAGAAGGATAAGCCATCGGCCAGACCGATCAGGTCAGTGCCCACTTCGAAGTCAAGGATAGTATCTGTACCTTGACCTGCGGCCAGGACAAAGGTGTCAGCACCTCGACCACGACCAAAGTCGTCACCCACTAGGGTGTCGTTACCCAGGCCGCCCTGTAGCAGGTCATCACCGTCGTCACCCCAAATGTGATCATCGCCAGCATCGCCGAATAGCTCGTCGTTGCCACCTTTACCGCCGATCCGATCATTGCCTGCACCACCAAAGATCAGGTCATCGCCACCGATACCGCGCTGGGAATCGCGGCTATTGAGGTCACCCCGCAGGATGTCATCACCGTCACCGCCAGCGATCATGTCAGCGCCTAAACCGCCTGCAATCGTGTTGTCACTGACAGTGCCAACCAGGGTATTGTCAGAATCATCACCCACAGTGACTGATTCTGGTATCGATGCCACACCTAAACGCGGATCTAGATTTAATGGCTCATCCAGTGCCAATGTGATGATTTCGTTGTTGTCAATTTCGGTACCCGAGAAATCACGACCAATGGAGAATGGATAGTTGTTGTCATTCGCCACCAGAATGGTATTTTCATCAAGCACCAGGACATCTTCAATGGTGACAAAGGGGAAGGAGAATGTGGTGCTACCATCACCATTGAGATCATTAGGATCGGCAATGTCCAATAGATCAGCAACCAGCTCTCTTTCTACAAAGCCATTTTCATCAACATTAGAGATATCGATTTTGTAGATGCGCTTAAATTCGGCAGCTTCACCCTGACGACCATCCCGCTCAATCACTAAGAATTCAGTCTCGTTGATGGGGGTGAGGTCACCAATGGCATGGTTGGGGGCATCCAGCTGATACAGGCCGATAATGCCCTCAAATGAGCGGCTGGCTACATCAAATTCATAGATGCGCAGAGACCCTTCAGGATCGCCAAGGACTGTGCCTTCTAGCATGGGATAGAGGGTACTCCGGTCGGGGCTAAAGCCCATGCCTTCGTAACCCCGTGAACCCCGTAGGTTAGCAAACTCTTCAGCGGTTTCAAACTGTTCAACTATAATCCGTCCAGTTTCAGGGAAGTCGGTGAAGAAGCCATCCACACCCAGTTCAATCAGCTGACGAAATTCATCTCCAGATGTCTGGGGGGTACCATCCTCATTTAAGGTGAGAAAACGCTCTTCATCCCGCAGGGTGTAGGGGTGAACTTGCAGCCCTGCATCGTGGGCAAAGTCAACTAGAGGAAAGATCTCTCCAGTCAGGCGAGTGGTGATTTCCGCAATACCGTCACCGTTACCGTCTACGGGTGTTGCCAGGGGCTCACGCAGCAGGATGTTGTTTTTCCAGGGGCCAATTCCGTCGGCATAGCTGCTAATTTCAGTAATGGCTTCAGTATTGGCCAGGGAGTTATAGCCTGGGTTTTCAAAATCTAGGAAGGGGAGCAGGTCACCGTAGATGGCCCCTTTCTCAGCTTCAGATAGATTGGCATTGGCTACCAGGTCATAGGGCACGGAGAAACCGCCACCGCCTTCATTGATAAAGGCACCTTCAGTATCACCAAAGAGCTGCACCAATTGCAGGTCGTCTAAACCAGCCTCAGGGAGGATTTCATGCCGTAGCTCCAGCAGGTTCTGAATTTCGAAGGACTGGATAAAGATGCGATCGCGATCTGTAAATCCGGTATCCACCAGGGTTTGCACCAGGGGTTCTTCTAACGATAGCCCTTGCTGATCAAAGAAGGTGGGGTGCTTGGTTTCGGGATAAATACCAATGTCACGGCCCACTGCGGCGCTGACCTCCTGAACCAGTTCGATGACTTCCTCAAACGTAGGAATTTCAAACTCGTTGTTAAATTCCTGATTGCGGTATGGGCGGGACTGAACCGCCCGTAGCTGCTTGATTTCTGCCAGGGTGAAGTCTTCAGCAAAATAAGCCGTAATTTCTTCCCCATCCAGCATCTTGGTGGACATGCGCTCAGCACCAAACACCTCGGCCACGTTAGTGGTGTCGTCAAGCATAGGCTCGTGGCGAGCGATGAGAACACCATCAGAGGTGATCACCAGGTCAGGCTCAACAAAATCAGCCCCTTGATAAATGGCTAAACGATAGGCTTCTAAGGTGTGCTCAGGAAAATCACCGCTGGCCCCCCGGTGACCAATCACTAATGGAGTTTGACCATTAAGGGTATTAAAGTCAAAGTCAGGATTATTGGGAGAGCGCACCTCGTCAGACGTCAACCGATCTACGACAGGATCTCCCGTGCGAGGGAAGTCAGTGAAGAAGCCATCGGCACCAATGTCAACCAGCTGCTGAAACTCTTGCTCTGGTGTTTGGGGTGTGCCGTCAGGATTTAGGGTGAGAAAACGTTCTTCATCGCGCAGGGTATAGGGATGCACCTGCAAATCAGCGCCATGGGCATCATCGATGAAGGAGGTAACTTCCCCGGTGAGACGAGTTGTGATTTCGGCCACACCGTCACCATTACCATCCACTGGAGTCTCCAAAGCTTCCCGGATAAGAATATTATTCTTCCAAGGACCTGCCCCTTCGGCATATTGCTCGCTGATCACCTGCAAAAATTCAGCGCTATCCAGATCGCTATATACGGTGGTGCTAGACAGGGGATTCTCCACCGCCGCTAAAAAGTCTGCACCATAAATGGCCTCTAGATCGTTACCCTGCTCCACATTAAAGCGGATGTCGTAGGGAGCCGAGAAACTGTTATCTACAGGTGCATCGGGCAAGGTGTTGCCGTATAGCTGCACCAGGGGAATATCGCCCAGACCTTCTGCATCTAGCTGGCCCTGAAGTTCAATCAGGTTCTGGAACTCAAAGGACTGGATAAAGATGCGGTTGGGATCGGTAAATCCAGTCCGCTGTAGGGTTTCAATTAAGGGTTCTTCTAGAGACAGTCCCTGCTGGTCAAAGAACGTGGGGTGCTTGGTCTCAGGATAGATGCCAACTTGTACACCGGTTTCAGCTTCAACTGCTTGCACCAGTTCGATCACGTCCTCAAAGGTGGGAATCTCAAACAATCCATCAAAGGCCGGATCGCGAAAGTCGCGGGATTGGACGACCCGCAGTTGTTTAATCTCTTCTAGGGTAAAATCTTCGGCAAAGTAGCCAGTGATCTCAACACCGTCCAATAGTTTTGTGGCCATGCGCTCGGGGCCAAACACCTCGGCCACGTTAGTGGTGTCATCTAAAAGCGGCTCATGGCGGGCAATGAGAACACCGTCAGAGGTGGTGACTAAGTCGGGTTCAATAAAGTCAGCACCCGCTGCGATCGCAGCCCGATACGCTGCTAAGGTGTGCTCTGGAAAGTCACCGCTAGCACCCCGATGCCCAATGACTAAAGGATCTTGACCATTAAGGGTGTTGAGATCAACTGGATTGGGAGTGGCAATGGGTGCTTCTAAGAGTTCACCCTCACTGTTGAAGTGCAATAGATAAGGACCAAACTCCTCACCCACCCAGATATCACCGTTATTATCAATAACAAATGACTCAATATCAAAGTCAGCACCGGTCAAAAGACGCTCGGCACTCTCTTCATTTTGAATATCGAAGGGAATTAAATTATCGGGATCGCTCAGTTGAACAAACCCTTGCAGATCTACGCTACCATCACCACCTTGACCCTGAAAATTTGGTCGAGCCTGGTAAATGCGCAACAGATAGTCGGTACTGTTACTTTCACCGCCAAAGCCGTTGTCAGATAAAAACCAAAATGTTCTAGCGTCGGTATCAGGCGCGAATTGTACGGCACTAAACCCCTGCACTGGCTGGCCATTAAAGGGACCGGTGCGGCCATTTGCAGAGATGGGTTGAATGCGATTGGCCGCATCAATCCGACCGTTGTCTGTCCCAGACGGAGGACCATCAGCGAAAGTGTCGGCTGATAGGGAAGCAAACCCTCTTAAGGTGACCATCTTTACCTCTGAACTATGTGATTAGTAGATAACTATTGATGTGGAGAACTTGAACACTCCCAGTAAGGAAGTGAAGAACAATCTCCGTCGTTCCGGGTGGTAACAATCCCCCAGGAGGTAATATTCAGGAGCAAGGTTAACAAAACATTTTCGAACCATTAAACAAACTGGCTACGGGTGCCAGATTATCGTTCAAGGCATGTGGTGCAAATGGTGTAAGAATTATGTTGGCCAATAATTTTCGTAAAGTTGCTGCGATTATTGGCAGCGGCGACTAAACCTTAACCTGTTTTAATCTCTTCTTCATCCACATCAGGAATAATCTAAACGGGGGTTAAGCATGGGTGTCAGCGCTTTTGAACACAGTGTAGGGCCATGCTTATGTCCATCCTCTTTAACTGGCAATGGGTTTTCTATGGTGCTTGATTCCGATTTATTGACGGCGTGGCAACAGCTTAGAAATGGTCAAATTGACTGTCAGCGCGCATTACAGCTGTTGCGGGATGACCAGGGAGCCCTGAATCTAACCCTGCTGGATGACGAAGTCTGCCAACGATTTTTTCAGCTGTTCCCTGACGCACAGCAGCTGCCGCCGGTGGTGCCCCTATTGCTGTGGCGCAATTGTTACTATCTGGGCAGTCCTGTTGCCCTGACCCCTGAGGTAGAACAGCAGGTTTGCGATCGCACCCTCACCCAGGTCAAAATTTTATCCATTACAGAAAAAAGCTATCGCTGCTGGCACCACACCCGCCACTTTGACGTAAATTGCATCGGTGCGGCCCCTTTAGTTAACCCCCTCACCGGTAGCCAGGACGCAGAAGATATTAGCGAAACAACAGAGCTATTTTTGTCAAAGGCGGCAGGCCAGATCGAGCGGATTAAAACCATTATTGCCAGTGCTCTACGCAACCGGGCCAGCGACATTCATCTAGAGCCCACCACCGAAGGTCTACAGGTACGCTATCGCATTGATGGCGTCCTGCGTAACGTCACAAAACTACCCTTAGACATTAGTCGCCGGGTGATTGTTGCCCTCAAGGTAATGGCCAGCATGGACATTGCCGACAGCCGTCGACCCCATGATGGCCGCATTGGTGAACAATATATGTCTGGGGATGGCAATGCCCTGGGCATGGATATGCGAGTCAGTACGCTTCCCTGTGTCTGTGGAGAAAAGGCCGTTATCCGGCTTTTACCCCGCAAAAATCCGTTCTCCACCATTGATAAACTGGGGTTTTCTCCCAAAGTATTGCCCACCTACAAAACCTGGTTAGAACAGCCCCAGGGCCTAATTATCTTCACCGGTCCCACCGGCTCTGGTAAAACCAGTACCCTATACACCAGTTTGCAGGCCATCGCTAAAGAGCATGTCAATGTGGTCACCGTGGAAGACCCAGTGGAATATGTTCTGCCCCGGATTACCCAAACCCAGGTAAATGAAGCAGCCGGCATGACCTTTGCCGCAGGATTACGGGCCATTCTCCGGCAAGATCCTGACATTATTATGTTAGGCGAAGTGCGGGATCACGAGACAGCAGAAACTGCCGTGCGAGCGGCTTTAACGGGTCACCTCGTCTTTACTACGCTCCATACTAACGATGCCGTTGGCGCAATTCCCCGGCTTCAGGATATTGGTCCCGATCCTAGCTTGATCAGCGACGCACTGCTGGGTGTCGTGGCCCAGCGGCTAGTCCGTCGTATTTGTCCCCACTGCATAGAGTCTTATCCAGCTACCGAGACAGACTTTAAACGATTAGGGATACTGCCATCCCAGATTAAAGCCAACCCTGTTTTACACCGAGGTCGTGGCTGCAACCATTGTTTAGGTTCAGGTTATCTAGGTCGTGAGGCAATTGTGGAACTGCTTGAAGTGGATGAACCCATTCGGGAAATTATCCACAGTGGCAACATGATCGACTTACACCGTTACTTAAGGGAAACTGACTTTATGTCCTTCCGTCAGGCCGCCATCGAAAAAGTATTTGCCGGTGTCACCAGCATTGATGAGGTCTTTAGAGTCTTACCCCGCAGTGCTTTGCGTGTAACCAATTCACAGCACAAGCAATTATCACAACTAACGGCTTAGGCCCAGGATACAGTGCCCTGTTGGGAGCGGATCAAGAAACAATAAGGTACTCTCAAATTTCGGCTCAAGAAAAACAATATCTCTCATAAAAAAGGGCCTCAGGACTAATCCCAAGACCCATTCGCTCATCCGTCACAAACACCAAATCTATACAGTGATGGGTTGACCGTCGGTTCTGTACATCATGATAGTGATACCAGGTGTTTGAATGTTAAAGAACATCTTGGTGCCATCAGCAGAGAAACATCCGCCAGCAAACTCACTGCCTTCAAAGCCAGGCGTAATGTTCTTAGCAAATTTGAACAGACCACCGTCGGGAGTAACTCCAACAACAAAGATGTCGCCGCCGCCATCTTCAAATAGATAGAGACTGCCATCGGCGGGAGAAACAGTAATGTTGTCTGGGTTATCCAGTACCGCTTCGTCAGTGGACTCCACAAAGAGTGTAGCGGTTTCAGTTACATCGTCATAGCACCAGACTTGACCCTGACCAGCATCACCACCGCTGGTACAGACCCAGTAAATCTTGTCATTGCCAGCCCAGGCACCTTCACCACGGGCAAAGATGGCACCGCCCAGTTCCTGAGCATCAAAGCGGAGGGTATCTGTATCGGGATTAACGTTGACACCATTATCGGTTAGGCTCACCCATCTTACCCGTTGGGGCTGGTTTAACAGAGAAAGCACACCAGTACGAGTGTCCTGGAGACCACTTTCAAAGGTGAGTACCTGTAGTTCACCGCCATCTGTCAGATTACCTGGAGTGTTGGGGATATAGCGATAAATGCAGCTGTCGCCACGGTCTTCAGTCTCATAGACATAGCCAGTGGCAGGATCGACAGCGACAGCTTCGTGGTTAAAGCGACCCATTTCAATCAGGGGCACGGGGTTAACTAAACCGCCACGGGCAGGCACTTCAAAGTTAAAGCCGTGCTTTTGAGTAATGGCAGGGTTGTCAGCGGGAACACTGGTGTTCTCTTCACAGCTAATCCAGCTTCCCCAGGGAGTCGGACCACCGGCACAGTTACGGATAGTACCTGCTAGAGAAACATAATCCCGTAGAACTTGACCACGATCGGTAATGATCATGGTGGACGTACCACCAGCCCCTACACCGGGACCCCCATCACCGTCAAATCTGTCGTAGGCTCTCTGTAAACCAGTACCGTCAGTAAAACCGGAACCATCATCTTCACCAGGGCTGAGTTCGTGGTTTTGCACTAGAATATGTGTACCGCGAGGGCCTTGAAAACAAGCCATACCATCATGGTCACTGGGGCAAGGCTTACCATCACTCATCTTCATGCCACTGACGTGGAAAACGCAGTATTCAAAATCAGCAGGTACCTCTAAAATTGCTCCTGCGGACTGGAGATTGTAGACTGGGCTGAACCGAGGGTCAATATTTGCAGGTAGCTTAGGAACCAGGGGACCAAATGGGTCAGCAGTAGGGTTTTGCCCAAAGGCTTTTTTAGCGACAAGGGCCTGTAGGGGGGCAATAGCCAGTGCGCCAGCAGCACCAGCCCCCATATAACCAAAAAACTTACGGCGAGATAGGGAAACCACTATGTTCTCTCCTCTCTAAGAACACATACAAAAATCAAGGCATTAACTCACACGGAACTCCCATCGACAGATGGCAACTGAGGCCATGGTTATGACGACTAAGATAAGAATGCTTTCGAGATATCAGGCGGCAGCCACACTACAGATATCCATCAAAAAAGAGCAGTTTAAAATCACTCTTTTTATAAACCAGCTGCCATGCCTATGGAATAGAATGTTCAGATTCTAGCAACCGTTTTAGGATAAGTAGTTAAGGTGGGATTAAAGAGAGTTTAGTGTTTTTTCTTCTTTGGGTAGGGGGCTACATTTCAGTTGATGCGATCGCTAATCATGCGCCCTCTTCCCACTAATCAAGCTCATCAATAAAAGCCGCATTTTCAATAATGGGTCGACGACGCGCCACCTGAGAACGAGGGGGCGTTGAGTTGGGTTGGGTATATCCCAACAACATTCGGACACTTGGACTATAGTGAGCCCAGTTTTGAATATCAGGTTGCTGTTGCCACTGGTCACGAGAAATGTCTGCTACTAAAATGGGCAGCACCTGTCCATTGCGATGGACAAGGACAGTTAACTTAATGGGAGCCGCATCAGGATTTGTTGCGAAGGCATCAGAAATAGTATCATTTGCCGTGCCGATCACCTGCTCGATCAAACGTCCATAGGTGCGCACCTGATCTGCTGAGATGGTAACAGTCAGCGATGGGGATGCTGCCTGATTAGTCGGTACTTGCGCTACCGTCGTTGCTCCTGAAATCCGGCATCCCAACAACACTAGTAGACCAGTTAAACACAAGCCAGACAAGAGTTTTAGCATCATCGCATATCCTTTGGTGTTATGACTTAGTTAAAAGAGACACCAAACATTAGGCAAACGCCTTGAACATTCCAATAAGAGGACGTTAATAAAGGGTTAGGACAAGACTATTAACCACAATCTTTAAAGCACGAAACCCCAGGCAGTTGCCTGGGGTTTTGTATTAAAAAGTCAATTTTTTCGGCTTAACAGTTTAATTAAGCCGCTTGCTTTTGACGCTTGGCTACAGCTGCTGCTCCTGCTACGGCCAAAAGACCCAGTAGAGTCGCAGGCTCAGGAACAGGTTCAGGATCAGAGACTGAAATTGTACCAAGTGCAGTTAGATCACCATCGGAAATTGCACCTGCACCAAAGTTGTCTACAAACAAAAACTCTAGATCAAGACCAAAATCATCAGAGCTGTAGAGACCCTGATCAAGACCGTCAGTCAACCCAAGTTCATTAGGTGTACCGTCTACAAAGAAGCCAGTATTGTCAAACAAACTGGCAAACTCACCGTCAGAAGAGGAAATAGTAAATGCGTCTACTTCGCTATTACCACTCCAGCTCCATTGCCAAGAATCAAACTCATTACCGGAGACAACACCATCAGTGGCAGCTGTTCCTTCAGCAATAAAGAAACCACTAATGAAAGCATCTTCAGCAAAAAAACCAGTGTAGTCAACACTCCACTTGAAGAGAGCCGCATCGGCAGGTGCTGCAAAAGCCATGACGCCCAGTGCCGCCGCCGCTGCAAAAACAATTCGTTTCATAATTCTGTCTATGAATAAACCAGGTAAATAAATGGACTAAACTGCGTCAAGTCCCCCAAAGCTCGCCCTGTTCTGGCTCAAACCAGAACAGGGTGGGATACTAATTAGGAGCCAACAATGCCGCCATCCTTACGGGTGATGACAATCGTACAATCGCGAGGAATTGTAATACCATCCGTCGGTGCCGGGAAGTTGGTTGCTACTGGATCGCCGTTACCAGGATGCTGGGTATTGATGAACAGAGTCTTGCGATCAGGCGTGTATGCGACACCAGTGATTTCATCACCGCTCACACCAACAAAGAGACGACGAATCTCACCTGTTTCAGGATTAGCAACCAAGCACTGGTCTTGCAGCCCCTTCTGCTGACCACCATCGGTTTCAATGAACAAACGCCCATCGGGGTCAGCCCATAGACCATCGGGATCGCTAAACGTCCGCTCATCGCCTTCAGCGTGGGTCTCATCTGCAAAGATGACGTGTTCCCAGGTAAATGTGGTGCCAACGTGATTATTTGAGTCCCGTGTTTTCAGAATGTAACCATCGGGGTTGGGTGCCCGGAGATTTACAGCATCCGCTGTTTCACGTCGGCTGTTGTTGGTCATCGCCCAGAAACAATCACCAGTTGGTCCGACGGTTACCCACTCAGGACGATCCATGGGAGTTGCTCCCAAGATGTCAGCCGCCACACGAGTAAATACCAGGACGTCTCCCTGATTTCTAAATAGAGATTGTCCCTGTTCGTCTACAGCATCACGGATGGCAGGATTACTGTATGTAATTTCCATCCACTCGCCGGTATTATCATCATTGAACTTCGCGACATATAGCTTACCGTAGTCCAATGGACTCAGACCGCGAGCAACCATGGAACGCCAACTTGCCTGAGACACAAACTTGTAGCAGTAGTCGAAGCGCTGGTCATCACCCATGTAACCAACGTAACGACCACCTGCACCCACGGTCCCACCAACACCTTCGTGCTTAAAGCGACCCATCGCCGTCCGCTTCACAGGCTTTGCAGTTGGGTTTTCTGGATCAATTTCCACAACCCATCCAAAACGATTACGCTCATTCACATAACCAGGATTAGAGGTATCACAACGGACATCAAAAACGGTGCCATTGTTACCGCCCCATGCATACCCAAAGCCTTCAGCCGTTACACCGTAGCGCTCATCAGCCCCGGTGAGAGGGCTCCCCTCACCCAACGCAGGATCATCGGGAGGGTTAGACTGGTCGACTTGAGAGTTGTTGAAGTAACCGTTAAAGTTCTCTTCACAGGTCAGGTAAGTGCCCCAAGGTGTGAAGCCGTTGGCACAGTTATTGACAGTTCCTTTGAACTCATTACCAGCAGGGTTTTGCAATAGAGAGCTATTGGCTGCAGGGCCGCTGAAAGCAACCGGTGTGTTGAAGGTGACTCGACGATTCTTGGGGCTGTCCAATACAACCTGCCACGTACCGTTAACTTTCTGAATTTCCACACAGGCAACGCCGTGGGCATGCTCCATCGTGCGAACATCTGCCAGCGACTCAGGAAGATCCTTGCCCAGGACATGGGGGGTACGGCCAAACTCATGGTTAATGCACAGTACACCCTTTGTATTGCTGGTGCCATTCTCAGGGAAGAAGTGCATCCCGTCGTGACCAATACCCACTTGCTTTAGCTGAGCATCAGCGGTAGTTCGGTTGACCGGATCCCCTGCATATTCTGGGACGCCAGACTCCAGTGGAGTTCCCCAAGGAATCAGGATATCGTACTGATAATCAGAGGAGATGTGGGGCACTCTGCTGTCCACAATAGCCTCTGCAATAGTCACTGGACTAAAGCCAATGTCAGGGCTAAGACTCTGAGCAAAAAGAGACTCGGTTAAACTAGTTCCAGGAGAACTTGCAGCGGCGGTTTTACTGGTTAAACCGTTGCCTACAAGCGCACTAGCAAAACTTGCGGCAGACAAGACAGCACTGCGCTTTAACAGATTGCGCCGTGACATGTTTGCCTTCAATACATCATGGAAAGGGCGATTGCCCGAGCGATTGCTGGGGATTTCATCATGAAGCATGGAAATTTGATCTCCTCTCTTGAATCGTAGTTGCACTATCAAAGAACGGGGGCTTAAACCCTCCATAGCTGACCCTTCAGAGCTGACAAGTTGCAGTCTCCTAATGAGAAGCCTTTCTTACCAAAGACACCTTGTTGTGAACAGCTAATCCACAAAATCCACATAGGACTGCACAGTTCTACCATTCAGTCGACCGGCGTCAAACTGTCGATCAAACTGGGTCGAAATCCCCCGCGACGCAACAGGCGAGGAACGACGAGATGGCGAAGCGGCCACCTGGGGAGGCGACTGGCTATCATGTCGTCGAATCAAAGCATATGCGCTGTAGTACTTGGTCCAAGCACTGACTTGCGGTTTCTCTTGCCACTGTGTCCGAGAAACGGTTGTGGTTAAAACTGGTATCACATCGCCATTACGACTACCCAACACAACAATTTCGATCGCAGCCAAGCTGGGATCGGCATCAAAGTGCTGGTTAATTTCTTGGCTCACCATAGACTCAGCGCGACTAATCAAGTCATCGCTAGATGTCCGACTATAAATGGGCATCTCCAAAAGAACTGGCCCATCTGAATTCGCTAAAGCTGATTCGAAAAACGCACCTATGGAAAACGTGCCAGCAAGGCAGGCTGCCATAGAGATACCGCCTAGCAAGAGCTTGCTAGACCACATAGAAAGACGATTAGCCAACATATTTGGCAGTACTTGTGTAATAAAAAATCAGACAGCACCAGTAATCTGGCTCAGCCCATTTATCCCCTACAGCCTATGGTTCCACAAACAAACTTTTTACAGGTTAATGGGAGGTTAATGGGAGATTTTAACTAGTTAAAGAGTGTAAGTATTTTTACAAAGACAACTATTGATAAAAGCTATAAAAGTGCTTTTATCAAAGAATATAACCTATGCGCACAGGAATGTATGCGTCCTTGATCCCTGGCTGTTTTAATTGTATTTTTAGATTTCCTAGGTAAATATCTGTAAAAAGGGGTATTCTCCAGCGGTTCTCAACAATAGCTTCTTTTATGTAGTGTTAGCTTGGTCTTTGAAGTGAATGCAAACAAACGCAGCTGAGTTAGCCCTCAGCTACGTTTGTTTTAGCGCTACAGAATCTAGAGATTGGTAAAGCTATTCTCTGTAAGCTCTTCTGTGGCCACACCTTTCAGAGTTGCTAACACTTCGTTGCCAGCAATGATGTCATTCCCCGATAGGGTGAGTTGATTAAAGCTCAGACCGCTGGATAGGCCAATGCGGTCGATGTCAACTGCAAAATCAGTGATGGTATCAATACCGCCGCCAATCATCAAGATAAAGGTGTCATAGCCTTTACCGCCAGAGAGCTGATCATCACCAGCACCACCGTCTAAGACGTCATTGCCTGAACTACCCAGTAACACGTCGTTACCTTCGCCACCTTTTAGGATGTCGTTACCGATACCACCCTGAATAATATCGTGGCCGACGTTACCCGAAAGATGGTCGTTACCCATACCACCTTTTACAACATCATTGCCGCTGCCGCCTTTAAGGGTGTCATCGCCCTGGCCACCAAATAGCTTGTCGTCGCCCGCCTCACCCTTCAGCGAGTCGTCACCAACACCACCATCTAGATCATCGTTACCGCTGCCGCCTTTCAAGGTGTCGTCACCAATGCCGCCCTGGAGGAAATCATCGCCATTGTTGCCAGAAATATAGTCGTCGCCCATGCCACCTTTCAAGATGTCATCGCCATTACCGCCTTTGAGCGCATCATTGTCCTGGCCACCAAACAACTTGTCATTACCCGCCTCACCGTTAAGCAGATCGTTACCGGTACTACCCTCTAGCTCGTCGTTGCCATCTCCACCTTTGAGGGTGTCGTCACCCGTGCCGCCTTTGAGGATATCGTGGCCATCGTCCCCCAAAATCCGGTCGTTGCCGGGGCCGCCCCTTAAGGTGTCATTGCCACCTTTACCGCGAATACGTTGGTTACCTGGGCCGCCAACAATGGTGTCACCAGCATCAGTACCAATAATGGTTTCTGTCGGTGGCGTCGTCAGCAAAGGTTTGTCTGAGTCGAACAAGGGTGTCACTTGCCCGCGAATTGCACCGGGAGTTCCCAACTTGTCGGACTCAGCAGTGTGAATCTGAATGTAGAGTTTGCCGGATTGCAGCTCATTGATAAACTCGCTGAGGGGTTTAGTTTCTGGACCGTCATCGGTGTCACCATCTCCGTTTAGATCGGTGGCATCGCTATCGTTCCAAATACCAGTGATGATGCCATTTTCAAAGTCCACCACAAGATTGTCGTCATCCTCACTGGGTAGCCCAAAAATATTTAGGGTATGGGGACCATTTTCGCCTTCAGGACCTACATGTAAGTGAATGCGAGTAACATCATTGAGTTCAGTGCGATCAGTAATGTTTTGTTTTAGGGTAATCCCGTCCAGTTTGATTTGGTACGCGAGGCCGCTGCCATCCTCTGCCAGGATAAAGGTGGCGGTTGCTCTGGCAGTGGAATCAGGAATTACTGCATCCTGAACCACCTGTGCGCCATCGGCTACCAGAGTAAAGATATTTGCCTTGAGAGGTTGTTCAATCTGACCGCGAATGGTGTCCGGTGTGCCTAGCTGATCAGCTACTACGTCGTGGATCTGGCGATCAAGATCCCCAGCTTCTAGTTCATCAATCGGCTGGCTAAGAGGTTGGGTCTCATTGGGGTCACTGGTGTCGCCATCACCCCTTAAGTCGCTGACGTCATGGTCGTCCCCCACCGCTTTGATGATGCCCTTGTCAAATGAGTCGATGGGGGTGATTTGGCCACGGGCACTGCCGGGTGTGCCCAGTCTGTCGGCAGCGGCGTCGTGGATTTGGATGTAAAGGTCCCCGGCCCGCAGTGCTTGAATAAACTGGCTGAGGGGTTTGGTTTCAGGACCATCATCGGTGTCACCATCCCCGTTTAGGTCGGTGGCATCGTTGTTGTCCCACATGCCGGTAATGATGCCGTTTTCGTAGTCCACCACGAGATTATTGTCGTCTTCGCTGGGTAACCCGAAAATATTCAGGGTATGGGGACCGTTGGCACCGTGTTCACCCGCATGGATATGAATCTTGGTAACATCGTGGTCTTCGGTGCGAGCGGCGGGATCTGCTTTGAGGGTGAAACCGTTGAGTTTGATTTGGTAGGCTAAACCGCTGCCGTCTTCTGCCAGGATAAAGGTGATTTTGGCGGTGCCGGTGCCATCGGTGATGGTTGGATCTTGAACAACCTGGGGGCCGTTTGCGATCGCAACAAAAATCTCCTGCGATGATGCCTTGGGTTCAGTCACCGAAGTATCCAGCTGCCCCCGAATAGTCCCTGGAGTACCTAGCTTATCGGCAGCTACATCATGAATCTGTAGATAAAGCTGACGCGCCTCTAGCTCGTCAATCAGTTGACTCAGGGGTTTGGTTTCAGGACCATCATCGGTATCCCCATCACCATTTAGGTCAGTGGCATCATCATCGCCCCAGACACCAGTAATAACGTTACTCCCATAGTCAACGAGAAGATTATTATCGTCTTCGCTAGGCTTCCCAAAGATATTCAGAGCGTGGGGACCGTTTTGGCCCTCACCTCCCTGGTGAACATGAATCTTGGTAACATCATTATCTGCCGTGCGGCTAGCTGGATCCTCTTTTAGATCTAGACCATCAAATTCGATTTGATAGGCCAGCAACTCACCCCCTTTGAGGGGCGTAAACGTAGCCGTGGCCGTGGCCGTTGCATCAGGAATTGCGGTATCCTGCACCACCTTTTCACCTTCAGCCAAGAGAGTAAAGCTGTTTTCTGATTTTAGAGGCGTAATCTGACCGCGCACTGCACCGGGCGTCCTCAACTTATCAGATGCAACATCGTGAACCTGGATATAGAGTTCGCCAGCCTTCAGAGCCTCAAGAAAATCGCTGAGGGGTTTTGACTCGGGACCATCATCCGTATCGCCATCACCATTCAGGTCTCTAGCGTCACTATCTTCCCAGAGACCTGTAATGATGCCGTTTTCATAGTCAACAACGAGATCATCGTCGTCTTCACTAGGACGTCCAAAAATATTTAGGGTATGTCCACCGTTGGTACCGGGTGCACCTATATGGAAGTGGATTTTAGTAACATCGTTATCTGCTGTGCGGCTGAGGGGATCTTCCTTGAGGGCTAGGCCGTTGAGTTGAATCTTGTAAGTCAGACCACTACCATCCTCAGCCAGAATGAAATTCACGATGGCAGTAGCCGTGGAATCAATAATAGTGTCGTCTTGCACCACCTGCTCACCATCAGCTAAGGCAATAAAGGCAGGTGTTGATTGGTGTACTCCCGAGGGTATCAGGCGATCAGTCATGGTTTCTGTAAAACGGCTAAACAATTCCTACGCGAAAATGCTGACCCTGGTAAGACTTTAACTAAATTGAAAGCTGTAAGTATCAAGAGGATGTCAAATTTAGTAAGGGCAAATAAAAATAAGTTATGAAGCCTTCACCATGGGCAAAACCCAAAAAATCCAAAGCTAGCGGAGGATTAAGGCTGACTATGCCTACTTTTCCTGACCCTGTGGATCCGGTGCTATGGGCAATACAGTCTTAGCGACGTTGGATTTACAGGTTATGAACGTTCACGGCTTCATAGTCAGCGATCGCATGCTTGAGAAAATTAGGCAATAATCTGCGAGGTTTGTGTATTTAGAGTTAGCTGCGCCAAACCTATGATGAACTCATCCAAAAACGCAATGAAAGGATAAGGCAATGGCTCTATTGCCGGTTCGAGCCATTGTGTCGTACATAAGGAAAGTCATCATGTTAAATGCAAAAAACAAAATCATTGCTATCACGGGAGCCAGTAGTGGTATTGGCGAAGTGAGCGCCAAGTTGCTGGCCCAGAACGGTGCGAAAGTTGTTCTAGGGGCACGACGAACCCAAAAGCTAGAAAAAATTGTCGCAGCGATTCGTGCCCAAGGTGGCACAGCAGAATACAAAGCTTTGGATGTCACCGACCGTGAGGATATGAAAGCGTTTATTCACTTTGCTAAAGACCAGTTTGGTCGCGTCGATGTCATCTTCAACAATGCGGGCATCATGCCACTCTCCCCCATGAATGCTCTCAAAGTCGAGGAGTGGGACAAGATGATCAATGTCAACATTCACGGCGTGTTAAATGGAATTGCAGCCGGTTTGCCAATCATGGAGGCGCAAGGCGGCGGGCAATTCATCAATACGGCATCGATCGGCGCGCATGTTGTCGTCCCGACTGGCGCAGTCTATTGCGCCACTAAGTATGCCGTTTGGGCAATCTCGGAAGGACTACGTCAGGAGTCGCAGACTATTCGCGTTACCACGATCTCTCCTGGCGTAGTAGAAACAGAACTGGGTTCTGACATTACGGAATCGTCGGCAAAAGACGCTTTGCATGAATTTCGCAAAATTTCACTCACCCCAGATGCGATCGCTAGAGCTGTCTTGTACGCCGTATCTCAACCCGATGATGTTGACGTAAATGAAATTATTGTCCGACCGACCGCCAGCGCATTCTGAAGAGAATCACTCAAAGTATAAGACCGTTATTGTAGCGAAGCAAAACCATAAACAGAAAACTCTCAGCGGTCATCGTAGCGAGGGGAATGGTAACAAAGATCGCCTTGACGATCTTTCAAAATGGAGCGAGCTTCTCTGTTCCACTGATATTTCTGACTAACTCCGATAAACAAGAAAGGTCATTATCATGATTAAACCATTTCGTTCTCACATAATATTGATAGAAGGGTGCCTCAATCGAGCATCAACGTATTTCTTAGCTCTCTTGATAGCATCTGTTCGGGTTAAAGCACAGGGGACAGCGACAGCACAGCCCATCTTGTAATTTGCCCATACGGAATAAAAGATTTGACCGTTTTCCTCACTTTGGTCTACATCTAGCCGCCATTCTCGGTAAGTAAACGACCAAATAATATGAGGGAAATCAGGGTTCAACATCATGACTAGGTTGTATAAGCATTATTGAACAGCTCCACCCCGCTGAGGTAGAGCTGTGTAGTAAGACCTCAAGCCAAACTACAGAGTCAGATTGGCACTAGGATTTGAAGAAGATAGCATAGACTCTGTATTCCTTAGGCCACTGCGAGGTTTTGAGCGGCAAAATCCCAACTCACCAGGTTATCTAAGAAGGCTCCAATGTAGTCAGGTCGCTTATTTTGGTAATCTAAATAGTAAGCATGCTCCCAGACATCCATGGTCAGTAGAGGAACCTGTCCATGGGTGAGGGGGTTATCGGCATTCAGGGTTTTTGTCACCTTGAGTGTGCCGTTATCCAAGACTAACCAAGCCCAGCCACTGCCGAACTGACTGGCCCCAGCAGTTTTGAAAGCTTCTGCAAATTTCTCAAGGCTACCAAAATCAGTCTCAATTTTCTTGGCCAAATCGCCTGTGGGCTTACCGCCACCATTTGGCTGCATGCTGTTCCAATAAAAGGTATGGTTCCAAGCTTGGGCAGCGTTGTTAAACACTCCGGTTTTTTCAGCATCGCCTGCGATTGCTTTAATGACATCTTCAATGGGCTTGTTGTCTAAGTCTGTCCCTTGAACAGCGGCATTGAACTTACTGACGTAAGCTGCGTGATGCTTGTCGTGGTGAAACTCCAAGGTGCTCTTTGAGATGTAAGGTTCAAGAGCGGTGTAGTCGTAAGGTAAAACCGGAAGCTTGTAAGCCATAAGTTCTAAATCCTCTCTCAACAAAACAAAATATGCTGCCTATGGACAGGCAGAACTGAGACGCAGTCAACAGTTCAAAAAATGCATTTATGTAGCATTTCAACTATGCGACAGCCTAAAAGCATAAGCTTGATACTGCGATTAACACAGCCTCAAACTATCAAATCATCTAAAGAAGATCTATACCCCTAGGAGGCATATGTTTAGCCAGCGATAACAGCACCCATGGCTGCCCTAAGCACAAGCTCAGCAGTGACAGCTAACGCCTGCAATGACCCGGTCGCGACAAGTGATTGCCCATTAAAAAACGACCCAACTTCGCGACTCGGGTGCAATATTTTGTTATCCGGCGTTTCCTTGCGTGGCGAAGTAGTCCTCAAACTGTGCGAATGCCTCTTTTGGGTCTTGGCAGTCCAAGAACATCATCGTAGCGTACGAAATACAGTCGATCCATTGAGAGATGGTTGCAACATCGGCATCTGAGATCAAGTTATTGCGTCGAAGCATTCCGTCCGGATGAGTTGCCCAATCGCGAGCCAAATGGCAAATGCCCCAAAGGTTGCTGATTGTTTTGCGTTGAACCTGTTCTTTGGTTGACAATCCCGGTCCGATTGCCTTGAGGCATGCCATGATTTCTAGGAATGCGTCTTGATTCAATGAGCCTCGGTACGGGCGGAGTGAACCTAAGAACCCGTTCGCCATTTCAGGATCGTCCAAGTCCTCGTGGGTGAAGCTATGTTTCGCAAGTAGGTTGTGAGCGTCCTCAATTGTGAGGCGCGGCAAAGATTCAAATGAGTATTTCATGTGCCTCGAATTGTGATTAACACTACCCACTCTTTAGCCGAATAACGATTGAGTTCAGCGGCTATCAGTAGGCCTAGCTTGTGATCAATATCTTTCATTAAGTCGCTGCAACGATTTGTTATGCTCGACCACTCTCAATACTTAGAATCACGTCAGTTTCTGTTATCCAAAAAAATTCATGTTTATGCCTTATTAAGGTTGAGGCGATCCTAGATTATTTTGAAGATAAGTCAGAAACATCTGAAAGTTCTCTTCAGATGGAAAAGAATGACGTGGAAGCACATGAAAGGCTCGATCTGTAATGTATAAAATAATTAAATCCCTATTAAATTTATATTTAACATAATCAGTTAAACGAGTTCTTGTAGTGCCATTGGCGTCGACAATCTCCAATATATCAGGAGAAATTTGTATTTGGTTCTCAAACAGGAAGTAAGGATTGTTGGCAGCTAAACGACGTGTAGCCAGGGGAATTAGTATAAAATACCAGTAAATCCCAAAAGCTCCTAAAAGTAGCAACAGGATGAAATTACCTGCATTATTGGCGGATAAAATAGCAGAGTAACCAGTAAAAACAGTAAGGAGCAAATAGATAACGAGCAAAGCAATATAAACTCTCTTTCGCACTGGACCTGGCCGCAGATGCAGATAATTAGACTTGAGATAATCTTTCGGAGTAAGCTGCACGCGAAAAGAAATTGTTGACTTAAAGGAACTATGGGCCTGATAAGGTAGGCTTCTAGGATAAAGGGAGTCACGTTTCAAGGGTTTGCCGGGCTTTCCAAATACTGCTTTGAGGTAGATAAGTACTTGCTGAAAGTCGTTATCTGATTTGAAGCAGCGGCGTGGCAAAGTGAGACACAGCACCAAAGAATAGAGGGTTGGCATCGCCAGGTAGAGCAAAATAAAGTTAGAATTTGCCCTATACATATAGCAATCCGCTATCTGATAGCGTTTCATTGCAACTTCTGAAGTGATTTCGACAACATCGGGAGAAATGGCCAGATCGCTGCCAATCTGCATGATTCGGTATCTCTTAAAGTCTCGGTGAATTCGGCGGGGAGCACGAATAAAGAGTGAGTAATAAAAGAAATAGGCTAAACAAAGTATAGGGAATATTATTCCTAATAAATTAGGGTCTCCTAATGCTAAAAAACCAATCGCTGCTAGCAGAAAAACAATGCCAAACGCAAGCAGAAAAACGGCAATCAATAGTTTTAGCAAAAAGGGTAAGGACTTTCTGACATGGAAAAACTGGGCTGCGACCATATCGTTAGAAGTCAGCTTGAGATGAAGCGTAACCACGGGAGCAAGCGCATCCTGAGCGCCCGATGCAGGATGATAACCTTCTAAAGAATCTGGATCGGAAACCAAGTTTTGAGACACCAGGGACTGCGAACCAGTGGCCAGGTTCCGTCGAATCTGCTCTGGTAGAGGAAGCTCCATTCCGCTTAAGAAAATCTGTCCTGATTCCGATAGTATCTGTAGTTGAACCGTTGCGTCCTGCATCTGTCCTCGAAAAAAAGATTTCATTCCACTGGCATAGGCCAGCAGAGGCTGAAATTCTGTTAGCGGGTCTGCCAAGGTGTCAATCAAGGAGGTAACCCGCAGCCACTCTGCTGATTGATCTAAGCGAAGCTTTGCTAGGGTTGCAATGAGTTCACGGGCTACTGTACCAGGACGAACATATACTAAAGCGGTCCAGCGCTGAGTGGAGGCCACTTCTCGTATGTCGGGGTCAGGACTGCGGAGCTGATGGCGAATGTGAGCCAGCATAAACGTTGCAAGCTGCTGGATACGGGGCAAACCGAAGCGTGGCTCACTTTGCAACTGGGTTAGGAGCTCCATCCGAACAGTCGTATCCATTTCATAAAGCTCATGGCCGACCTCTCGGCACAGTCCCGAAAGCAATAAATCGGCAACTGCAATCCATGGAATGTTGAGAACTGTTCCGGTTTGATCGGTTTGAAAGTTTGCCCACAGCTGATAGAGCAATTCGGGTGTTAAGGCCAGGGGAAATGCTGCGTGGTAGCTGAAGTAAAGATGAGCATCCCCGAATTTTTGGTGGAACGCCATAATTTGCCGTTGAGCGGCTCGCTGACGCGGAGAGGCAACAGTTGACGTGCTGGGAGAAATCATAGCCGCATACCTCGCTGCATGGGAGAATAACGGCCACGTAGAACAGAGATCGCTCCCTTCATTCCCTGTCTACTAAGTTCAAACATGGGCACGAGCTGTGCAATCGCACCTGCGGTGGAGCGATGCCAGCGCGACTGAGGGACGGGATTTAACCACACGATGGCAGGAATTCGCTGCTGCAGCTGCTGCAAAAAGGCCTGCGTCAATTCCAGCCGTTCCGGGTTGAGGTAACCGCGAGCGGCCCCTGCGTCACTGACAATCAGCGCAACAGACTGGATTGAGTGAAGCTGAGCTATAGCGGTAGACAGTGATTTTGCCGTGGCTAGGTAGGGTTCGTGGTAAAGATAGTCAATGGGACAGTTATGGAAATAGTAAGCGCCTGTTTTACCCAACCGGCCTTCCCGCGATGCAGTTTCTGCTAGGCGGGAGGATAGGGTATGAAAGGGTACCATCGAACCATCTTGATCAATGAGTAGCAGTAATTCTATCCGATTGCGACGACGGGGAACTAGGACCGGGTTAAGAAACAGACCTTGCCGTCCCCACTGGTTGACGGTTGCAGCAAGGTCTAGTTCAGTTGCGGGGCCTTCTCTCACTAAACGACGCAGATAGCGCCAGTTCTGCTTCATCTGTCGGCGGGCAATGGGGAAGAACTCCCTAGAGGTCAAAAATTGCTGGCCAGGCAGGTTGTCCCCAATACTATTTGTACGTTGACGAACGGCTTGGGCGACTTGTACCTCATCTTCTAATTCTTCGCTTACGCTAGGAGATAGCGGCGGTGAAGGTGCCATTTCTTGTGGCTCTCGCTCTTTTTTAGGACTATCTCGCAGCTCCATTAGCCATAGTACACCTGCCGCCATGGCACCCATGCCCACCCCTATTCCGATCAAAACGCCGTTGCTAATATCTATCCGCTGTCTTGGCTGAGATTTTTGAGGGGTAAAAAATAAATTGACAAATGCGGCTCCTGACACACCTAGCATTAGGAGTGCGGCTAAGGTTAACAATCTTTGCCGCCATCGTGATGACAAGTGAGATTTATCCGGCTCATCCGCAACAGACGCTGGTATTTGACTGTCTGAAGGAGCCTGCAGGGGGCCAATCAGCTGCTCGAAGTGATAGTTGAAGATTTGTTTCTCCTCAGCAGATTTAACCCACAAAGCGCGGCACAGACGCGCCAAGTCACTACGATCCCCTATGCCAAACCCACCCTGAAGTGCCTGTAGTACAGCTCGGTACTCAGAAATGCCCAGCGGGAAACCAGCCTGTCGTAATCGAGTAAATAGCTCTAATAAGGGCAGGTCATTGTTCATGGGGGATGTCCTGCTTCAAATAGCGAATGTGGTCATCCCAGTTCTTGAGCAGCACACCCGCGTAGGGCAGCTTACCGTCTAGCATTGCTATCGCTTCATCGGTAGAATGCCGACTCAGGACTCGTACCCAGTCAATCAATTCACTGGTGCTAATCTGCTTGCCAATTGTTCCTTGATCTTGCATTCTCTGTCGTAGCTCACAGAAGCGCTGCGTCGCTGCGTTAGCCAATTCAGAAGATACCTCTTGAGAAGTGGCCCTTAAATGAGCTAGCACAATCTCGAGTAATCGCTCCTCCGTCGGAAATTGGACGTAGTGAAACAGGCAACGCCTCAAAAAAGCATCGGGTAGGTCTTTTTCATCGTTGCTGGTAATCAGAACAATGGGTGAATGGATAGAGCGAATTTCCCTTGCTGCTCCAGCAACTTCTAATTCTTCAACAAAAAACCGCTGTTCATCCAATTCCAGCAGCAGATCGTTGGGAAAATCAATGTCAGCTTTGTCGATTTCATCGATCAGGACAACGGTCCGCTGAGCGTTTTGGAATGCCTGCCCCAGCGGTCCCCAACGGACATAGACAGTCGGATCACTGGCTCGCTGTAGCTCACTAGCTGTTAACCGATCCGACGATGCCAGTTGGGCATCTCGCAATCGTCCTACCGCATCATAAACATAAAGCCCATCTCGAGCACGGCTGGTAGATTTGATGTACCAGGATTCTAGGGGCAACCCCAGCTCGTAAGCCACACTGCGGGCTAGCTGTGTCTTGCCGCACCCCGGCTCACCCTTTAGCAGCAATGGACGTCCTAGATAGATCGCTAAGTTTACTATCTCGACCACTTCTGGCTCAGGAAAATAGGGAGAGAGTAGTTGGCCTGTCGCATCTTGTTCTTTTGGCTGAGGTTGTACTGTACCTGTGTAACGTAATACATTATTTGTCATAATCTGTTCCACTCGTCGCACCACTCACAATTTAAAAAGCTACAGATTTCCTCAAGCACCCACTGAGGAACGCCACCATCACTGTTGTTCAAAACTGTTTCTATGGCCACATCAGTGTCATCAATGAACTGAGGTAGACTAGGAAGCTCCGAGAAAATCCAGTTAGTTAGTTCAGAGTTGGAAAACTTTTGGATTAAGGGAAGTTTTACAGGGATTTCGGCGCGCCAGAATGGATTTGGGCGATCGGCAAACTGGATATTCCACTGCCCTACCAGGCCACTCTTATCAATCAGAAACATCAGTAACTTAAATTTAGGAATCGATTGATTTTGTTGGCTTCGAGCCACCAATGGAGACCAGAATTCTTGCAGTAAATCTCTCATATATTCTTCTGGCATAAAATCGACGCTATCCAAAATCAGAAATATGTTTTGGGTTTGCCAACACTGATAGACGCGATCGCAAATATCCTCGGTTTTGCTATCTTGCCGGAGCCCTACCCTACGGCTCAGCTCTCGCCACATAGCTTTAACATCGCGGCTACGAGCCATACAGCTCAGGTCTAAAATAACCTTTTTCCCAGTAATTCCCTGAAGCACTCGCAACCTCAGACGATTGAATAACCAATGTTGCCCATACAGCCAGCCATGATCAGGGTCAGGGCTGGTATGAATCAAAAATGCAGCCACCGACTCCTTGTGGATGAATCGAGTAAACGCAACTTCTTGTTCTTGATAGCCTAAACGCAGAAGGCAAGTATATAGGTTCTGGCTGAGGGCTTGTTGTTTCAGCGCTACGAGATCTGCCCGGCTTTCTTCCAGTTGTTTTTCTAGCTTAAATTTACTTGCGGGATCATTTTCTATCACTAGCGATTCCCCTAATCGCTGGATTTTTTCAACTAATAAGTCTTGCTGCTTTCCTAGCTCATACATGAAGCTGTTAGTAACACCGGTGCTTATTTTTCAAGTTTACAGTTTAGATTCGATATTTCACGACTAATTGGGTCTCGCTCGGCTTTAGCTTGCTGTAGCTGTATTTCTAACTTAAAGCGAGTTGCCGGATCCGTTTCAATATCAAGAGCTTCCCCCAACCGTTGCATCTTTTGGCTGAGCAAGTTGTGGCGTCGTTGTAGGCCTGTTCGTTCCGCTTCTAGGTCTTGCCGCTGAAGACCAGTGAGCTGTGATTTAACGCCAGTAATCGATGCATCAATCGGATCTTCGGTAGAGGCATTCGTGGCAGTCAAAGGGCTTGGAGATGAATGAAGAGCTGTGTTTTTAAAATTGGAGCATTTAAGTAGAACTGGAGTCAGGTCTTCAGCAATTCCCTCCAAACGAATAGCGGCACATCCTAGAGTATAAGCAAACTCAATGTCACGCCCCGCCCCCAGAGCATCGTAGAAGCCCAAGGCAAAAACAATGGCCGCTCTATCTCCAATTGCCTGGTTCATACCGATAACGTAAGGAATGTGACGGGCGATTGCTTTTGCTTGCAGTTCAGAATAGCAGCCATTTATCACCACACATGCGATTTTATCGGCAAAAAGTTTAAGCAAGCCCGCCAGGGCATCTCCGTCTATGAGCTTACTACCACCAAGGTCATCTTCAAAAACTAACCCTTGGTCTCCTCCTCCATGCCCGGAAAAGTGAATGATTTGAGGGTTCACATCCAGGACAGCTCGTTGGATATCGTGGGGACGCACTGCTAAGCGTTGCTCCAGGTTAAACTGCTCCCGCTTTTGGGCACGTTGCAGCCCTTCTGAAATGTCTCTCAATTCCTGGTCGAGTCTCAAACGGCCCGTGTCTTTGGGGTTAGCAGCAATAAATAAAATGGTTTGAGGTTCTGTGCTGGATGAGGACATAGTATGACTTGGGCTAGTGAAAATTCATACTTGAATTGGAGCGGCATAACGGTGGAGTTGTGCGGCGGCAGATAAGCTTGAACGTTTACAGATAACCTTTATCCCGTCCACACCAACGCAGTGTTAGCTGGCTACTTATTAAACCGGCAGTAATTGAGCATGTATTTTACAGCCGGAAATCCTTATAGACATTGGATTGTTATTGAAAACTTATATTGCCGGAGCAATATGATTGTTATCGGTATACAGAGGTTGCCAAACTCAGTTTCTTGATGCTGAGTTTGCCCCGTCTTTGCCACTTTAAGTAGGGATTGCTGCAAAAGTATAGAACGTTTTCTATTCTAGAGGAGGGTTTCAAGCCTTTTCTAGAAAAACAAGTGCAAGGTTATGGCTTTTATAGGCCCAAAACCCTTGCACTTAATTTGAAAATAGTTGGATTAATCGAAAATATCGAACGCTCGGCTCAGTGATCTCAAGCTTTGTGGCCTCTAGCCTCAAAAGTCTGACTTTTTCAGCAGACCCTAAGTAGTACAGATCGAGATCGCTCATCATCGTGTGGTAACCAATGCAGGAAACCGGGCTATTAGAAACTACGGTTTTGTTTCACCGCCTGTAATTCACCACCACTAAGGAACTAGCACCATGGAATGAGCACCGTGAGTTACAGGCACCGAGTAGCGGGTCTGCACCAACATCGGTTGCGGATCAAGCGGATCAGTGGCAATGCGCCAGAAATCAATCGAGCCGCCCTGAATGCGAGCGTCAAAATGGTCGTAGTTCACCACCGCAACATATTGGCTAGAGGCATCAAAGGTTGCTGCTTCCGGCAAAATACCGTCGTAGGGATAATCCGCAACATGTCTGAGCTGCCCCGTTTCAGGATCAAGAGTGATGAGGCTCAGAGAGGAGAACCAGGTGATGCGATCGTCGTCATAGGGCAAATAGCTCCGTTCCAAATTCGTCGTGACCACAAATTGACCATTGGGACTAATCGCGAGACCTTCTGGACTCACCCCCGTCATCGATCTCGATACCAGTGCATGACGAGGCGACCCATCGGCTTGAGTTCCGGCCTCTAGGCGAATGCTGACAAGACTTCCCCTGGGGGCTTCGCTCCATCGCCCCTCGACATCGGCCCCCCAGTAGAGGGCGTTGGTAAGGAGATAGCGACCGTCTGGAGTGAATCGAGCCATGTAAGGCGCTTTTTCGGCCTGCACGACATTCCCCCAAGCTTGTAGTTCCCAGCCATTTCCTTGAGGCGTGACTTGCACAAACGATACTTCTGCCGCAGATTCATTGACCAGAGCGAGAATGTTCTGACTCGGGTGCCACTCAGCATGAATGATGCGTTCCTCTAGTGAAACGTTGGGGACAGTGGGATAAACAGGATCTCCGATTTGACCATTGCTGAACGGGATAATTGCTAGGGGAGTTTCGCTACCAGCCCCAGCAGGATGGAACGACACAGCGATCAGCGAACCATCCGAGTTGATGCTGATTGAATCAGGGCGCTCCGCAAGCACCACATCCTGGACTAACGTTGGCCTGGTAGGATCAGCTAAATCAAATACCTGGAGGCGATCGCCGTGGCTGAGATCACCAAACACCTGCGTTTCATCAGCTCCTTCAGGCCGCTGACCCCAGGTTTCGATCACTAGGGCGTAGCGTCCATCGGGAGTGACAGTAACCGCAACCGGAGGGCCAGCCACCGAATTACTGGCCTCGACCTCATAGGCTTGCAGATCTCTAACATGTCCCCCTAATGGAATGACGCTGAGCGCATCACGACCTTCGCGAGGGCCTAGAAAACCGTTCACATAGGCAGATGCCAACATGTCGGCATCTGAAATTGAAACCAGATAGCGTCCCTGAAAGTTCATGGGTGCAGCCCGATCTTGAGCTTGACTTGGGGCAACGGTAGGCAGCCAAAGCAGACCGACCATTAGAGAACGGACGAACGTTTTCAGCATTTAGTTTAGTGTTGTGCGTAAAAGACTAAAACCACAATAAAAAGACCGAGTATAATTTGTCCAATAGATTTTTAACTCATTTTTAATAGGTTCAGACTATTAGTACTCTTAACCCATCCTCTTCAATTGAACTGAGGCATTTACGCTACTTCGTGGCGGTTGCACAAACCCTGCATTTTGGTCGAGCAGCTGAGCAGTTAGGCATTACCCAACCGGTCTTGAGTGATCAAATCCGTCGACTCGAAACGTTACTCGGCTTACAACTGCTGCATCGCACTAAACGGGTTGTGCAGTTGACTGAGCCAGGGCGCATTTTTTTAACCGATGCCTTACAGGTTCTATCTCAAACAGAAACAGCCATTGCCACTGTGCAACGGGCGGCCCAAGGTAAGTTAGGTCAGCTAACGATTGGCTACACTGGCCCCGCGCTGTATACCGTCTTGCCTGAGATTTTGCAGCGATTTCGTGATCGTTACCCCGATGTCGAGCTTTCCCTACACGAATATTGCACCCCTGACCAAGAAGCGGCCCTCCTGGCAGGTGAGCTACAGTTGGGATTCCTGCATCCACCGATTAATTCTCTGCTACAGCAGCAGGAAGTGCTTTGCGAGCCGATGGTGATCGCCTTGCCAGCAAAGAATCCATTAGTAAACCAAGAGAGTCTATCCATTAAAGATTTAGCGCAAGAGTCGTTTATTCTTTTTCCGCAAATTGTTGGCCCCAATCTCTACAGCCAAATTATGATGCTTTGCAACGAGGCGGGATTCAGTCCTAAGGTGGTACAGGAAGTTACCCCACAGCCAACTATGATTGGCTTAGTGGCTGCCGGAATTGGCGTTGCCTTCGTTTCAGAATCTTTGCAGAGCATCAGTCGCCCCGGAGTTGTTTACCGAGCGCTGCGGGAAGAGGCTCCTGTGCTCAGGCTGGCGATCGCCTGGAAACAACCCTTGGGACAAACGCCAACCACAACCCAAGCTTTGGAGTCTGATCTGATAGCAGCAGCACCATTAATCAATAATTTCTTGCAGGTAGCAGGTGACTGGGTTCAGTCACACTGATGATAGTGATGAATTCTCAGCCGATAATCTCCGCATTGGGTTTGACTTACTGATGCTGACAGATAATCGATTCAGCCATACTATAATCCAAGAACAGGACCAGCTAACGATTGAGCTGAACCGCAACACCGTTCTAGACGAACGTCGTGCGGTTAGCAGGTGTTGTCTGTTCCAGCGATTTGTTCTTCCGCAGTTACGAGATTTTATCACACCGCAGTTACGAGATTTTATCACATAGCTCCAAACATCCATACTACTGCGGAGGAACTATATATTCAGCGTCAGATCTGACGGATAAGATCCATATTTCCGGATCTTATCCGTCAGTTTTAGGTAATAACACCCTTATTTACAGAACTTATATGCAACTCTTGACGTATAACTTCGGGAAAACAGGGTGTTATCCGTCACATTTGACAGTTAAGTATGGTGGATAGGTGCTCATACGTCACATTTGACAGTTGTACCTACCTACGGGATTTATACGGCTAGGCAGCCGCTGTTTTGACCGTTATACCGTTGCTATAACCCTATGGGCATGGGCAAGCCTAACGCATAGTATCTCCAATAGAGTTAGCCAACACTTCAATGAGCGGAGTCGAAGGGGACGCTTATAAAAACAGGTTGATGCGTCATTGCCTCGCGCATCAACCTGTTTTTAAGTCACTCCTTGCAGGCACTCGGGACGATCGGTTTGCGGTAGAAGATGCTATCGCTTAAACCAACCACCCTGAATGCCTGCTAATAGAGCATTAAGCAATTAGCTGAGTAAAGGACGTCTCATCCAATAAAGTTGTTACGTTCTGAACCACAGCTAGATTCTCACCCCCCGTGCTTAACAACAAATCATTGCCTTGCACTGTCTGGGTGATGGCTCCAAAGCTTAAATCTCCCAGCAGACCAATAAAGTCGGTACCCACTTCAAAGTCAGTAATGGTGTCAGTGCCGTGACCCACTGCAAAGGCAAAGGTATCACTACCTTGACCACCGGAGAAGTTATCGCCAGTGAGAGTGTCGTTGCCGACGCCGCCATGGAGCAGGTCATCGCCGTCGTCACCCCAGATCAGGTCATCCCCTTCATCCCCAAACAGCAGGTCGTCACCGCCCTTACCGCCGATACGGTCATTGCCGGCACCGCCAAAGATGGCATCATCGCCACCTCTACGGCCCTGGGGATAGCGGTTGTTGAGGTCACCGCGAAGAATGTCATCACCATCGCCACCGCTAATGGTTTGGTCACCCTCACCACCTGCGAGGGTATCAGCTGCGTCGGTACCGACAACATCGGCATCGGGCTCAACACCGCCATTACCGCCGCCATTGCTACCGCCATCAATAACGGTATCCTCACGGAAGGCCAGGTTCTGGATGCGAGTATCCTCTTCTCGACCAGCATCCGCATTGTTAAAGGCAGTCTCCTCTGTGCCAAAGTTGGCGGCTAGATATTCTGCCAATGCATCTTGCTCAGAACCATCGGGGGCAAATGTGGCCGCACCGGTACGGGCCGCATCGTCTTCTTGGGCCAGCTGGACTACATCGCGGTCAGGGAAGGGATAGCCATCGCCACCGCCTGCTAGGAAGTTAAGGGTAACCATGCGGAAGGTGCGGCTGGGGTCACCCACCAGTTCACCATTTTGAACAATCACATCGGCGTCGTTGCCGTCTTCGTCAAGAACAACTAGAGATTGTACCCGGTCATTGGGGTCAGCTGTCAGGTCAAAGCTAAATTCTAAACCACTTACCTGGGGGAAGCGTCCTTGGGTATTGCTGTCATCGGGGCTGCTGGCGGCAATACCGTGTTCGATAACGGCAAGCAATTCTTCGGCGGTAATTGTCAACAGGGTAAGGCCATTGTTAAACCGCAGGCTATTGACAATGTCGTTTTCAGAAATGCCACCTTCGGGTTTCACTCCAGGAATCTCTTCGTTGGGTAGCAGCTCTGGCTCACCAGTGCCACCGGCGGGAACAACGACGCGACCGATGCCATCACGGATACCGCCACCGTTCTTGATGGAGATAACGACATCGGAATCAGTTTCTTTTGCGATCGCAAGATTTGCATCCGCCGTCAGATTACCCAAATTAGTTTCTTGGGTGCGTACGCTCCCCCGCACACCGTTGAGGTACACATCGCTAACCCCAAAGACATTGCTTTCCTTAGCAACAATCACCTCTTCCAGGGCATCGACAATCTCCTGAATGTCAGGATCCACCAAGTTCTCTGCATTCAGATCAGCCACACCCTGTTCATCAGTGGCATAGGCACCGCTCACCTCAGAGTCATAGCTTTCAGGGATAATGATGCCATTCTCATCAAAGTCAATCACCAAACGACCCACATACTTGTAGTTGCCATCGGTATTGACAATGGCGACGGGATTACCATCAGCATCGGTGGTGAAAATTGGGTAAGTGCCCTGGTCAGTGTCACCATCACGGGGACGGTCGTTTTCATCAAACAGACGGGTGTTAGACCCACCGGCAACAATTACGTCCACATTACTTAGACGCGTGGCCAGCTCTTGCTCAATGCCAATTTGTTGCATGTGAGAGAGAACAATCACCTTGTTCAACCCAGGGTTGAGGGCCAGCATCTCATCCACGTCTTGCTGGATCTCTGCTGCTAGGGCATCCAGCTGCTCAGACGTAGGTACACCATCAAAGGGCTGGGGTAAAACAGTCACATCACCAGGATTAGAGATGCGAACATTCACATTGTTGATGGTGGGGGTGGTGGCACCGACAACGCCAATCTGTTCACCCCCCACGTCAATCACCGTGGTGGCTGCGATGCTGTTGGGCTCAGGAGCCTGATCGTCGGGGACTACCAGGTCTGCCAGATTTTCATCGGTGCTGAAGTCCAGGTTGGAGCTGAGATAGGGGAACAGAGCACCCTCAAATGACTCATCTACGTCTGGTGTCGTGGGGTCATCTTCAGCACCGGCAATCAGGTCGCGCACCAGGTCGGTATCCAGGTCAAACTCATGGTTACCAAAGGCGATGGCCTCAAATCCGAGTTCATTCTGAATCAGAATGTCAGCACGACCGGCACCGCCAAAAGCCTCTTCACTGGCGGAGAAGAACAAGCCAGGAATAATGGCATCACCGGATGACAGGGTAATGGTGTTATCAAAGTCATCCCGCAGGGCGTTAAGGACGGCGGAGAATCGGGGGGCATCTTCTAAAGCAGGAATGCCAGCTTCTTGGTCCGCTGCATGGAGTAGCTGTAGGGTAAAGGTAGAGGGTGCAGTCACAGTTTCTTCTAAGGTAAATCTTGCTACTAAAGGTTCATGGTCACTAGCCACAACAGTGTCAGTAAACTGTGCACCGTTGTCATCGCGGGGGAAGTCGTTATTGACATGCACGATGTCGAATTCGGCTCCGTCTAACAACGAGTCGGTGACAAATATGTGGTCCAGAACCTGACTGTTGCCATCAAAGATAAAGGTGTAGGCATCATCATCGGCAACAGCTTGATCCACCAGGTTGGTTAGCACTCGCTCATCGCCAGTACCGGGCAGAATCTCAGCCAGGTCGTTGGTGAACTCAAAGGTATTGAGGTCGCCCAACACAATTACCTTGGCATCGGGATTGGTGGCCACAATGTTGTCTACAAAATCGTTGAGAGCCTGAGCTTGGGCTTCGCGTTCTTCTTCGCCTGCTTGTACAAAGGGCTGAGGTCCGCCGTAAACAGGAGAAGAACCAAAGCGAGAGGTGAGGTGATTATTGACCACGGTCACCAGATTGCCGTTAAACTCAAAGTTGGCCACCAGTGGCAGGCGAGTGCCATCAAAGGCAGGGGCTTGATCGATAGCGGCAAAGGAGTCTAGGGTGACCCGGTCGGGGTTGTACAGGTAAGCGTTGCGGATGTTGCCACCGGGAACGCCGCCCTGGGTGCCATCTTCTGGAGCCACGTCGAAGAACTCGTAGGTGGGACCGCCAGCAGCTGCGATCGCATCCACCAAAGCCTGTAATGTGGCCGTCGCATCCACGGTGCCGTCATTGGTCACACCGCTGTCATCCTGAATCTCTTGCAAAGCAATAATGTCAGGACTATTGAGATTGTTAACCACTTGCTGACCCAGCAGTTCAAACTGTGCTGTATCAGTACCGTCGGCGGCCAGGTTGAGCACATTGTAGCTAGCAACAGTGAGATCATTGTCGCCACCTACCAGATCAGTAACCTCCTGCTCTAGACCGCTGGGGGTAATGTCAAACTCTTCGGTAACATTTACCTCAAAGTTGCCAAAGCTATAGCCAACAACACCGGTCACATCACCCAGCTGATCGCCCACGGTGAGGGCGGGGGTATCAAAGCCCTCAGGCAACAGGTTGGGATTGAACTGAATCTGCACCCGCTCGGGATTTTGATCGCCTGTATTATCAGGACCAGAGTTGAGATTAATGCTGCCCCGCGCAGTCAAACCATCTTCAGGAGTGACGCCTGCACCCTGGTTAGGTAAGGTAACCGCCTCAGCAGAGAATCTACCAAATACCCGGGTGGGAGATACAGCCACTGCATCCTCAACCGTAACGCGCATGCCCTCTAAACTCTCGTAAAAGTCAATGGCATCTTCATCGGGGTCAAAGTTGCCACCGGGTTCCTGTAGGTTGACCGGTAGTTCATCATCACTGATGACAATTTCACTGGGCGCAACTCGGCCGCTTTCACCAATCACCGTGGCTTCTGGTAAATCATTTCCAGAGGAGAGGATGACCACATCTGGATCAATGAGCTGGGTAGTAGAGAGTTCGTTGGTGCGAGAAACCACTTCACTGACTTCACCAAACAGACGCACCTCGTCCCCAATGCTAACGGTGGGACTGCCGCTAGTGGAGATAAACAAGCCTTCGGATGTGGCATCATTGCCATCATTAACAGCAGATTGCACATAGAAGCCACGGAAGTCAACGGCTGTGACAATACCTTCGGTTTGTACCAACTCACCTTCTAACGGAGAGACATGACTTGCACCCTGAATCTCAGAGATGGTAGCAGCCTGCACATTAGTTTCATACACTGCGAAGGTATTGGACTCTTCGTTGGCAATTGTTAGCAACGGCTGACCAGTGGGGCTGTCTTCTGCCGAGATAAAGGTCAAACCCTCAGGGGCAATATCCTCATCACTGCGGGCATACTGCACAAATTCAGGGTTGGTGGGATCGCTCAGGTCATACACCAACACACCCCCGCCAGCCCGCTCTAGACCCACAAAAGCAAAGGGACGACCACCAATTTCGCCCACCGTAACTGCCTCAGGCTCAGCCCCCTTGTTGTCAGAGCGGTTGTCAACCTCAGCGGGGTCACCATCGTTGGCATTAAACAGATCGGGAGTCAGTTCAGCCGTAATCTCAGCAATCTGGCTACCGCTGTCAAACACCTGGTTGCCATTGTCATCCCAGATGGAGAAAGAGCGAGCCCCGTAGGAGAACAGCTGATCGATGTCGCCATCGCCATCAATGTCGCCGTCGATGGAGGAAATTGTTAGGCGGCCCAGATTTTCGTCGTCAGCGATGGCTGGATCAAAGCGCTCGTCGAGGGACAATCCACTACGGCCAAAGGAGGTAACGTCACCTAAATCACCCACACGGATCGCATCGCCACGGGCATCTTCGTCTGCATCTCCCCGGTCATCACCTTCATTAGCGGTGATGTAGAAGGTTTGACCATTCACCTCAAAGGAGGCAATGGAGTCTGGCATGTACATGCCAAACACAGGTTCGGTATCGATGTTGATGCCGCCATCGCGATCGCTAGCATCTAAGCCTACCTGACTAAAGTCCTTAAGCCCCAGGGGAACAATCCCCTCAACTTCATTCGTTGCCAGATTGAGCACAGCCAGGGCATTGTTTTCTTGCAGTGTGACAAATGCCTGGGTGCCATCGGGAGAAACCGCCACATACTCGGGTTCAAGATCCTGAGCAACTGTGGCATTGGGAAAGATGCGCACACCATCAGCCCGTAGGTCGTTCTCACGACCGTTGAAGGCTTCAAACCCAACAGTGGTGACACTTGCCTGAGAAATACCGGTCAAGCCACCGGATATGTCAATAATGCTAATGGACCCGTTGGGGTCCACACCGTTATCGGGCTCGCCTTCGTTGGCGGTCAGCAGCTTGGTCCCATCAGGGCTAAAGACAACGTTGTCGGGCAAAGCCCCCACCTGCACAACCTGGAATGCGTTAGGCTCACCCGCGATCACAGCGTCGATGTCGGCAACCGCGACAAAACCAGGGTCGGTTTGAGGGTCAGCACTAACTGCGATCGCAACCACCCCATTGGCAACCGCGACACTGTTTACCCCATCAATGTTAGGAATAAAATCCGCAACATCTAACACACTAAGCAGATCAGGGTTATGGGGGTCAGCCAGGCTCAGCAACTGTACTTCAGTATCACCACTCACCATGAACACAGCATTGGTAGCTGAATCAAAGGCCGCAATCTCAGCACCAATATCACTGGTAAAACTACCAATTCTCTCTAAAAAATCCGTCATGGTTTCTCCCAGAAATTAAATAATTGCTAGCGGACTACATTTCCATGGCCCCAGGGGAGAAGATAGGCTGATGAGCTGCTCCCCATGGCGGGCGACTGTTGTTACGTTTGAACGAAGGATCTCATTGTCAGGGCAGTTATACCTTGCACCCAAGCCTCATCAGCAGTACCCGTCGGATAGGAATAAAACTTGGCATGATAAACAGGAAGCCTGACTTTAAAAGCAGGCAACGCGATGAGCATAACTAGCTCCGTATAACAGTTCAGTAGAACCGTGTCCCCCAAGCAGTAGTAAACGCTAGCCCGACAGACAAAGTAATGCTTCCAGGTAAAGATGGGTTTATGGAAACGTTATCGTCGGAGGAAACAATCCGGATAGAACGGTGAAGTTTACAGAAACTTTTTTAATCAATCATTTCTTTTTGGTTTAAATATGATGTTGCGAAGCTTGAATGTGGTACCCAGAAATAATTCAGATTAATATTGAATATTCTCGCAATGGTACCCCCAGGGAGAGAACACCATGGGTACCATTGAGTACATACGGGGGCATTCCTGTTTGCGATCACCACCATCAGACACGCTAAAGACTACTCAACCTCAGCCCCATTGATGTCATCTGTAGTTAGCTCTCGATTAATGGCAGAATCACGTTGTCTATCCTGCGCTTCCTGCTGAACCGTAGCTTGGAGCAGTAAAATTTCGGCATCTATGCGCTCACGTCTGGCAGTCCAGACTCGATTTAGAGATGCAACACCAGCCTCATGGGCAATGATTTCGTCATTGTCAATTTCCTTAGCAATTTGAAACTGGCGTTTCCGAAATGCAACTTCCTGAGAGGTTACCGTTGGTTCAGAAAGAGGTAATGCCATATCCTTTGCTTCCAGCAACTGCTTAGCGTGCAGCACCATGATTTCGCAATCAAGTCGAAATTTTTCAATCGACAGTACATCCCGTTTAGCAGTTAGGGCTGCCTGGCGATCTAACTCTGCTTGCTCCTCTATATATTTAGCAAAATCAGTCTGATACTGCCGTAATTGAATTTCCTCTTCAGTAATGATTGAAGGAATGATCGGGACTGAGCAGGTTGATGGCACCGCATAGACACCAGGCAAAGCACGGGCAATCAGCCTAACGTCGGATGACGACTGAGATGATTCAGAAGAAGATTCCAAACTAGATTGCCCATCTCCTCCGTTAGAAGAGTGTAGTGGGAACGAAGCAGGCATTCGCGCTCCCATGGCTGACACACTAGCCAAGCCAATGCACAAAATAGCCACAATCAGTGATTGCAATACATTAGGGGCAAATCGCCATGTTCTCTGACTATTCTTCATCTCAAGTCTTGGGCACCAAACAAAACAATATTGACTATTGACATCTTTCAATGTGTGCCGAGCATTTTCTGGGAAGCTCCGGCCCTACTGACGCAAAATTCCCCAAAGAAACGTATCGTCACTAACAATATAAAAATTTTGCCCACACTAGCATTCCCAACAGACTGTCAAGTCAGATTTTAGCGCTCGGCGTCTTGATTACTCTATGGGTATTGGCGTACAACCCCATGCTCTTAAACATTTTTTGATCAAAAACACAAGGGCTATTTAAATAATTCACATTCAGCATATAGTTTGAACCATCATTTCCTGTGGTTCCGTCTTTCTAAGCTTTTTATCCCATAAATACCGCCCAAGTACTGAATACATCTAAGTTTGTTGCCCGAGCCTTTCACCGTCTGCTGTAATGAAGTAGTAATTTACTACAGCCTTAATACACAGTGGCAACTATCCTGATTGTCGAAGATGAGCCTCAAATTACAGCCTTTCTAACGAAAGGGTTTCGCCGGGCTGGGTATGAAATATATACGGCCCAAAGCGGTGTTCAAGCTCTATCGCTAGCCACTTCAAACAATTTTGACCTCATTTTGTTAGATTTAGGGTTACCTGACCTGGATGGTCTGTCGATTCTTAGTGCAACTCGCTCTCAAGGGGTGCAGACACCGATCATTGTCATAACAGCACGAGACAGTGATAATGATCGACAACAATCCCTATCATTGGGAGCCAGTGATTACATCACCAAACCGTTTAGATTTAGCGAGCTTTTACGCTACGTTCGTGCTTACATCTAAGAAATAGTCGCCGATAGGTTCAACTGTTAGGGCACCTCATTTAAATAATCACCCCATTACCCCATCCCTAATTCGATAATGGTTGGAGATATTTACGAATCATACTGAGCAGTTCGTTAGGCTCTGGTGGTTTCACCAAGAATTCTGTTGCACCGGCCATACTGGCCCGCGCCCGATCAACGGGTCTACTGCGCCCAGTCAGAATAATAATCGGTGTGTTTTTAAAGGTGGGTGTGTCTCTTAAGAATCGACATATATTATAGCCATCAGCGTTGGGTAGCATGACATCCAACAGTATTAATCTAGGTACATGTTCAATCAGCTGAGAAAAACCCTGCATGGGTTCTTGAATAATCAACGTGCGATAGCCAGCCGTAGCCAATATTTTCTTGAGACTGTGAGCCAGCACAGGACTGTCATCAATGCAGGCAATTAGAGGTTGGTCATCTGTGGCTTGGGGAGCCGGTGCAGACTCAATAAAGGATGAGACAGGTTTTTCCAGTTTTGCTGAAATGGTCGACGCCGAAAATGTTCTTGATTTACGGGATACAGATGACGTTGTTGAACGAGTTGAAGTCTTTGAGGACTGCGATATGGAGAGTTTAGCTTTGGATAGTGGTAAGTCAGGTATAGTCCTTAATTCTAATGCCTGATTCTTAATCAGGGGCAGTAGATGCTGGGTGACCTCGACAATGGACTTATCAAGCTTTACGGCAATATCCCACAGTGTGTTTCGACCAGTGAAATATTGTTGGGGCAATTGCAATATTTGTGGTTCTACAAACGTTTTCAGGACAGGAGATAGGCTAGGGTTAAGCCCCATTAATCCTGTTGCCTGCCATTGCTGTCGAAGGTTTTGAACTGTACGATGCGTCATCTTGGTTTCCCAAGTGGATAGCGCCAGACTTCGAGATACTTGGGACAGTGACAATTTGCTTGGCTGCCAGTGATGTTGGAGAAACTTACACAGGCTTAACTCAAATAAGCATTCTTGGATAATTGCACGAATCATTAGTTTGGCGCGAATCAAACTTAAATGTTTTTGACTCACTCCAAAATCTAGCCACTGCATCTGCCAGGGCTCATCCGTTGAGGGGTGTATTTCTGTATTAGCCCAACTCACGTTAGGACAATACTTTTCAAAGTTTCTGTTCCAGCGTCGAACAACATGTGTATTATCCACAGCGTAGAGCAATTGTCCTTGGATAACGGTGAGCTTCCAGCTCAACTGTTGATTGCTGAAAATCAAGTATCCATCCAAGTTTGTGTTGGGAAGCTTTAACAGCTGAGTCAGCTCTGTAATTTCCATCGGTAACAGTATTTAAGGGTGCGATGATTGCCAAGAAGCTCCTGATTTTAAGCGCTTCTCGATTGAGATGAATACACGCTGGGATAGTGGTTAAGGGGAATGCATTGGCAGTCCTTTAACCAAAAAGTATCAATAATATAAATAAGACTATGAATAGTGTTTAACCAACAAACCATCCACGTAAGAGAGGATTATAGCCAACTCAAATAAAGTATCTCGCACTAAAAACAAAAGCTTAATGCGAATTAACAATTAACCAATGATGACTTTGATGATAAATTCTAGAGATCAATCGGACTAATATCACTCCACTGATAATTAGTAATATTTTCAAAGCTAATCGTTTTTGGCTAGGTAAAGCACCTGTCTTGCTTGAACTTTAATCCTATCAGCAACTTTTTTAAAGATGTAGTAAATCAGCCCAAATCACGAATATACTTTTCAGTTTCGCAGTGAGTTATAGAGAATTTCTAATGGTTTTCAATGGAAATAACTATTAGACTTTTGTCTATACAAATTGCTAGATCCTTTGAATAAAGGTGATTTGCCATCCTTGGTAGAGATAGGTACTAGACTTTTGTCTAGAAAGGTAGCTGCAACCAATTGAAATAGAGGGCTTCTGGTGTTCTTTGTTATGAACATATATCTTTCATTATCCCTCTCTGAGCTGCTAAAACTATAGCTTAATTTTGGCTTTTTTAGAGGATTAATAGTCAAATATAGTTCTTATTCTTGGATAAATAAAACAGTTAGATCAGATACAAAAAACTTTCGTTTTTAGGTGCTCCCATAAATGAGAAAATTTTTATTTTTGGGTTGCTTTTATAGATTTTTTAGATGAGAAATCTTTCATGTTTTAATTGTTCTGATGGTGCCTGAGTTTTATTTTTTATTTTTTATTTTTTTTTTGATATCTATCCTGATTCTGACTCATTAGGAAGTCATGTTTTGGTGTGTCTAATTAAAGTTGATAGATTCACTTAATGGGATAGGCAACAATATTGGCTGAAGTCTCAAATATGCATTGAATCAGCGAAATTGCAGCGTCTCCTCATTCTTTGCACCTCATTCTCAGTTTTCGTCTAATTTTTAGTTTCTTAATCTCAGAAGAGCACTCACCATGTTTGCAAACATCTTTGGCAGCTTCCAAAAACTTAAAATCCAGCAGCAGCTTCTACTTCTGATTATCTTGAGCGCAGCAATTCCAGCCTCAGTCGTTGGACTATTGGGTACAACCTCTGCCAGTAATACCTTAGGCAACAATGCGACCGAGTTACTACAGGAAGAGGCGCAGGAAACTACTGATGAAATTAGTACTTTTTTGACAGGGCTCAATGAGGATGTTCTGTTTCTGAGTAAGCTGCCTCCAGTTCAGGGGATGATCCGTGCCCGTGCCAACGGTGGTACCGATCCTCAAGATAATTCTTCCTATGATGAATGGGCTGGTCGTCTACAGGATGTCTTTCAGAGCATCATGGAGGAGAAGCCTCAATATATGCAGCTGCGGTATATTGATGAGTCTGGCGAAGAGCTGGTGCGGGTAGATTCTGATGGTACTTCAGTGACTCCCATTCCGAGGTCTAAGTTGCAGAATAAAGGGGACCGGGGTTATTTTACTGAGACGGTCTCGTTATCACCCGGTAGCGTTTATACATCACCCGTGAATCTCAACCAGGAACAGGGAGAGATTGACAGACCCTTTAAACCGGTTATTCGCTATGCTACACCTGTGGTAGATGCATCCGGTCAGCAGCGGGGAATTATCATTTCCAATGTATTTGCCAATAAGTTTTTAGAGTTTCTGAATGATTCAGAGGAACTGCAGGACGAGGAGCTACAGCTCGTTAACCAGGAAGGTTATTTTCTCGCTCACCCAGACTCTGACAAGTTGTGGGGCTTTGACTTGGGTAAAGAGGAAACCCTGGCAAAGGAATATTCCCCAGAGCTGGCGGAACAAATCCTGTCCAGTGAATCGGGCACCATTAACCTGGATCAACACATTATTGCTTATCAACGGTTTGTGCCTAATCCAGATCGACCCTATGCACTGACTGCGATCGCAAAAGTACCCCGTAGCGAAGTATTTGCCTCGGTTAACTCATTCAAACTTTTCGCAGGTTTAACCGTTGTATTATCTCTGGGGCTGGTGATTCCGTTTGCGATTTGGCGTGGACGGCAGTTAGTATTGGTGCTCGAAAAAGTATCTTCTAACATTGCTACGTCTACCCAAGAAATGGCCTCCACTGTGGCCCAGCAAGAACGGATTGCTAACCAGCAGGCTGTTTCGGTGAATGAAACGACCACCACGATGGACGAGCTAGAAGCGTCTTCTCGTCACGCGGCTGAACAGGCAAGTGCCGCCGTTGAAGCCGCAAAACTGGCTTTTTCGGCCTCGGAAGAAGGGGCGAATTCATTGAATGCCAGCTTGGAGGGTATGTTTAGTCTGGAGCAGAAGGTAGATGAGATCGCAGAGCAAATTGTTAATCTCAGTAGCCAGGCGGATCAAATTAGTAATATCTCCCAACTGGTGATTGACTTTGCCAACCAAACCAATATGCTTGCGCTTAACTCATCGGTTGAAGCCGTCCGAGCAGGAGAACATGGTAAGGGATTTGCTGTCGTTGCCAACGAAATTCGTAAGCTGGCAGACCAAAGCCAGCAATCAGCTGACAAAATCAACAACCTGGTGTCTGACATTCAAAAAGCAATTAATGAAACCGTCATGGTGACAGAGGAAGGTACCAAAACTGTGAAAACAGGTGTGGAAATCGCCAAGCGCACAGAATCAGCCTTCAATCAAATCCAGGATTCTGTCAATCAGGTGGTGATCAATAACCAGCAAGTGTCACTGAACCTCAAACAGCAGGTAGATGCCATCAAACAGGTTGTCCACGCGATGGAACTGATTAACCGGGGTGCTCAGGAAACGGCTGGTGGTTTGAACCAAACCAAAGTAGGTACAGATCAGCTAAATGAGGCCGCTCTAGACCTGGAAAAGATCATCTAGGCCCTGACTGCATCATGGCTCCCTGGCTGAGCCAGGGAGTTTGCCGAACCAGGCGAATTCACCGTAATCTCTAACCCGATGACTCAAACGCATGATGATCCAAGATGCAGAACTGCGCAGCCTCTATCAAGAAACCAGCACACAGCGACTCAACACCCTGGAAGTTAGTCTGCTACAGTTAACAGAAGATCCCCATAATTCAATTATTCTCGAAGATTCGCGGCGAGAATTTCACAGTCTTAAGGGCGACTCCAAAGTCATTGGTCTAGATGCTGTTGCGATCCTGGCTCAGGAACTAGAGGAGTTAATCAAAGCCCTGCAACAACAGGCTGAGTTTACCCCGGATATCAGCGATTGCTTTTATCAGGGTATTTATGCCATTGGTCAACTGGTGCACGAGGCGGTTACGGGTGACTCTATTGATATAGATTATAATCAGACCCTGGATTTTCTCAAGGCGGTTGTAGCCTCAACCACTATTACACCAGCCCCTGGCTTAGACCCCACGGTCAAAACTCTTTACATCGACGATGATGAGCTGCGAGAGATCTATCGGATAACCAGTCATGATCGTCTGCAAGCCTTAAAAGCTAGCCTTCAACAGCTAGGGCACAGTCCGGATGATGCCACCACCCTGGAGCTAATGCGACGGGAAACCCATAGTCTCAAAGGTGACTCTAGGGCGACTGAACTGGACGAGATTGCCGATCTTGTCGAAGTTATTGAAGAGATTGTCAACAATATTCAGCGTCAAACCATCTCCTTTACCGCTCACATTGGCAGTTGTTTGGAAGATGCGTTAGATGCCATCAGTCAGCTGATCCACGAAGCCACGACCGGTGAACCCAGCCAGGTAGTGTTATCTCAAGTGTTTGAACGGTTAGATGAGGTGACAGAAGGGTTCGAGGTGCCAGCCACACCACTCCCTGCACCTGATGCGATCGTCAGCGCCAATTTGATCGCTGACCCTGAACTGCGACAGATTTATCAAACGACTACGGCAGAACGACTGCAAGTACTAGAGTCCAATCTTCTAAATTTAGAGCAGACTCCTGACGATCAGGAGTCTTTATCGGTATTGTTACGGGAGGCCCATAGTCTGAAAGGGGATGCCAGAAGTGCAGGCCTTGAATCGATAGAAGCCCTTACCCATCGGGTGGAGGACATTTTGGGTGGTATTCAAAATCAGGCTCTGTCGCTGGATGCGGTGGTCAGCGATCACTTGTATGCAGGTCTAGATGCGATCGCTGATTTGGCCCATGAAGCCGTCACTGGTATACCCACCAACGTCGACACTGAACAGCTCCTGGAAACCCTTACCAGACTCCTACCGCCAACCGCCATTCCCACAGGCGTTGACATTCCTACCGATGTTGCAACGTTAGCCGACGTCGACACCAACGCGCTGCCAACGCTGGAACTCACCCCAGCCAACCCAGCTGGCAATAAAGACACCCCCCAAACCGAAACCATTCGGGTTCAACTGCGCGATCTTGATAGCTTAACGACCCAAGCAGAAGAGTTAGCCGTCACCCGTATTCAAATCGCCCAAACCTCGACCCAAACTGATCAGCTAATGACGCTTTGGGAAGAATGGCAAGCCAACAAAAATAAACCGCAGGCTGTCCCAGGCCAGTCCTATGAAGATCGCTTAGAAACCCTGATCTTAAACTTGAGATCTACCCTGCAAAGCAACAGCACTAAGCTTGAGCTGGTCTCCGAAGAGTTAAGAAATCAGGTTCGTAAACTACAGCTGCTGCCCTTATCCACCCTCTTTCAACCCCTACAGCGTGTCGTTCGTGATCTAGCCAAACAACAGTCTAAAACCATCAATCTCACCATTGAAGGGGCAGAATCCACCGGTGACAAGCGGCTATTAGAAGGCATCAAAGACTCCCTTATGCATCTTGTGCGCAATGCCATCGACCACGGGATTGAACCCTCAGCCGAACGCGAAACCCTGGGTAAACCCGCTGTGGCTACCCTACGGCTCAAAGCTTATCAAACGGCTATGAGTCTAATCATTGAAATCACAGACGATGGTAGAGGCCTAGATTTAGAAAAAATCAAACAAACCGCTGTTCGACGGAAACTCTATAGCTCAGATGAACTGGACACCATGTCCACCAGCCAAATTCAACGGCTAATTCTGGCACCTGGTTTTTCAACCCGTAGCTTTATTACTGAAATCTCTGGTAGAGGTGTCGGGTTAGATATTGTCCGCAACCAGGTCGAAAAACTCAAAGGAAATATTCAGATCGAATCTACCCTCGGGCAAGGCACCACGTTTCGCCTACAACTTAGCACAGCTCTAAGTACAGCCAATGTGGTGCTAGTGGAAACCCAGGGCATGATGTTTGCTGCACCCATTGAGTTTCTAAAAACAACCCTACTGATCTCTCCTCAGCAAATTCTGACCAGCGATGGAGAATACACAATTATGTTAGGCGACCAGGCTATTCCAGTGGCCAATTTAACCGATGTTTTAGAGCTATCTAACTCTCCCATCTACGATTGGGTTGCTCAACCAGGCTTAAGTTCTGATGATACCCGACCTTGTATGATCCTCAATGCTGGTAATGATCACGTCGGTTTCTTTATCGATCGATTGATTAGTCAACAGGAGGTGGTGAGCCAACCTCTGGGTAAGCTACTCAAGCGGGTGCGCAATGTTTCTGGGACGACCGTCTTGGGTTCAGGAGAAATCTGTATGATTCTCAATGCGCCAGACCTACTTAAGTCGGTACAGCAACAGTCGCGATCTGAAACACTCACTATAACTAAATCAAACACCCAGAGAAAACCTGTCATTCTCTTAGTGGAGGATTCACCGCCTGTTCGAATTCAGGAAAAACGATTGTTTGAGGGTGCTGGTTATGTCGTCGTTACAGCTAACAATGGTCTCGAAGGTTACAACACTCTCCAGAGTGGCACATTTGATGCCGTTGTCTCTGATGTAGAAATGCCCTACCTTGATGGGTTTTCCCTGGCCACCAAAATTCGTCAGCACCAAAAATTTGAAAATTTACCCATTATTCTAGTAACCACGTTAGACTCGGCTGCTGATCGCCAGCGCGGTGCAGATGCAGGGGCAAGTGCCTATATTCTTAAAGGTCGATTTAATCAGGAGGCCCTTTTAGAAACCTTAGCAAAACTTATTTAGTACCTATTTATTCTTAGCACCTGATGTCTATTCGTGTTCTAGTTGTTGAAGACTCTCCCGTTGCCCTGGCAATTCTCAAAAAAATTCTCAGTTCCTCACCTGATATTGAAATTGTGGGGACAGCACGAACTGGACTGGAAGGATTACACCTTATTCCTGACACACGTCCCGATGTGATTTGCACCGATTTTTTCATGCCCCATATGAATGGTCTTGAATTCACATCCCAGGTCATGCTGCGCTACCCACTACCTATACTTGTGGTCAGTGCTTCAGTGCAAGAAGAAGAAGATACTCATCGTATTTTTCAACTGCTAGAGGCTGGAGCAGTGGACATTTTACCTAAACCAAAAGCTGGATTAGACAGCGACAATATACGACTTAAGCAAGCTCTGATTGATAAAATAAAGATACTATCTGGTGTCAAAGTTTTTAAGAAAAAACAACAAAAATCTAAGCCTCATCAGGCATTGCTCCGTCATAATCAAATCGCCTCATCCATAAAACTAAGTAGCAGACCCAAAATTTTAGCAGTGGGCTCTTCCACCGGTGGTCCCCTGGCATTACAGCAGATATTAACATCGCTACCTGCAGATTTCCCCCTACCGATAGTCTGTGTGCAGCATATCAGCCTTGGATTTTTACAGGGACTGATAGACTGGCTGGATGAATCCTGTCACCTCTCAATCCAGATCGCCCCAGCCGGAGAACGCCCTAAACCTGGCAACATTTATTTTCCACCCGAGCGTCAACACCTAGAGATTGATCATCAAGGCCGATTTATTCACTCAAAATCACCTCTGGTCAATGGACATTGTCCTTCTGTGACTACCTTATTTAAATCAATTGCCCAATTTTATGGACGTAGAGCCATTGGAATTTTATTAACAGGAATGGGATGTGATGGTGCAGATGGAATGAAAGCTATCACCGATGCAGGGGGGCTAACTATTGCCCAAGATGAAGCAACGTCCATTGTGTTTGGGATGCCTAAAGAAGCCATTGACCTGGGGGCAGCCCAACAGGTTTTACCCATCCAGGCTATTGGGCCGACCGTTTTAAGAGTTGTTCAACAGTTTTCGCTCGAACTCCAATAATTAGTCCTTATCTTAAAATTCAGAGTAAAAACCCACTGTGTCATCCATAGAGCCCTTAAGTCCAGAGCTGACTCAAGCTTTTATCCAGCTGATTGTCAAGCGCACTGGCATCATTATTAGAGAAAACGATCAGGCAGTCTTCAAAGAAACGATTACCCGCAGGGCTAAGATCATAGGTTCAGATTCCATAACAGCCTATTATCGATTACTGGCCACCGAGACATACAAAAGTCAGCAGGAGTGGGGCAGTTTAACCACAGCAATCACGAATACCGAGAGTTTCTTTTTTCGAGATAAAGGGCAGTTTAATTTATTAAGAAATCATATTTTTCCAGATTTACTTAAACGTAAGGCTCAGACAAAAACAATTCGTATTTGCAGTGCCGGTTGTTCAACGGGTGAGGAGCCCTATTCCATCGCCATGCTGCTTTACGATTTAATCCCAAATATCAAAGACTGGGATCTGACAATTTTAGGAGTAGACATTAACTCGGTAGCACTGGAGAAAGCCAGCAAAGGACTCTATCGTCCCTGGTCTTTTCGGGGAATTGATCCAGAGATTCAGAAACGTTTTTTTAGACAAGCAAACAATCAGTATCATATTAACGATGACATCAAAACTATGGTCAGCTTTCAAATTGGCAACCTACTCGATAACTCATCTTTAAATCCATTCTGTTATTTCAGAGATATGGATTTAATATTGTGTCGCAATGTCTTTATTTACTTTAGTGACGCAGCTGTCAAAACGGCGTTAGATAAATTCCATAATGCGCTTGCTCCCTTGGGTTATCTCCTGGTGGGACACACTGAGCTTCACAGTCAAAATCCTGATAAGTTTTGGGTCAAAATGTTTGAAGAATCTATTACTTACCAGCGGCCAGCAGATACGGTTATCAAACCCATAGCCAGCGAATCATTGGCTCTGCCCCAGCAACAGCTCCCACAGGCAACGGTCATAACTGAGGATAGACTTCAGGTTCTAGATGATTCCCTGGAAGATGTTAGCCTGCAAATGCAAAAAACAGCCCTCAATCTTCTTCGACAACTTCCTGGAGACACTAGAATCGCCAAATTTGGGAATCTCACAGCTGCTGAAATTATTCAGCAGTACGAACAAGCTTCAAAGGAAATCGATTAGAGAACAATTATGGAAACATCCTATTGCCTTTTTGAAATCAATCAGTGTCAAGCCGCAGTGGACACAGCTTACGTTGAGGAAGTATTTGCTTTACCGGAGCTTGTACTCATTCCGAATGCACCCCTGGGTGTCATTGGAGTCCTTGATCGACGCGGGGACACCTTACCTATTGTTGACCTCCAAGTTAATAGTGAGTCCCAACCGCGACATTATCATCTGAGCGACAGCATTATTGTTCTCCAACAGGCAGATTTAAACATAGGCATCATTGTGAACTCAGTCCAAGGAATTAAAGAATTATCTGCATCAGATATCAAAGCTGATATGGATAAACAACAAGAGGAATCCAATCTTAACCTAAAAAGATTTTTCTCAGGCATGGTCACAGATGAAAGCGATATTTTGATCTTAAACTCTCCCCAAGCCTGGTTCAAAACTGGGGAAATCCAGCAGGTCATCTCTGTTACTCGCTCTTTAGCCGATGATTTTTATCGCGCTCAACCTGAGAAAGCACTTTCTGAAACACAGTTATTAGATGATACTTCTATAACAACATTTGCACCTGCGGTCACTCCTGAGGATCGAGCAATCTTTCATCAGCGAGCTAAAAACCTGAGGCAGTCACTTGATGAGAAAAGCGCAATTACGGAGTCTAGAGCCTTAATCGTCGTCTCTTTAGGTGATAATCTTTTTGGTATTGACTCCAATCTGGTGCGAGAATTTATCACTATTAGCCAGGCAACTCCTGTTCCTTGCTGTCCAAAACACATTATTGGGGCTATCAATTTACGAGGCAAAGTTTTAGTTGTGATCGATATTACTCAGTCCTTAGGGTTGCCCCTAAAGGCGTTACAAAGATTGCCTAAAGCTATTGTTGTAGAGTATCAGGACAGTCTTATAGCTATTGTTGTAGAAGAGATTCGTGATGCACTATTTTCTGCAACTTTAAGCGATATTCAAGAAGTCACTGATAATGCTCAAATTATGGGCAGTGACTATGCTCAAGGACAAGTGCCTTATGGGGATCAGATTATACAAATACTGGATTTACCCAAGCTTTTAGACGTTAGCGAACTTATAGTCAGCGAATCCTTCTAAAAATGCTCTAAATACTTTCTTAAAGGCTATTTTTGCAGGGAATTAGTATCAATTACATTTATAATAATAGGTATTTAGTATTATAAATGTGGATTCTTTTTCATTATTTAAACACAATAAAAATCACAAACTTCATTATCAGTATTACACCGTAACTATACCGCAAATTGTATAGATATACAGACATATAGACAGGTATGTATACGTACAAAAAAGCATTTGTTTTTATCGAAAAAAGAAAAATAACAACGTATTTCCAGGGGTTTTGCTAACAACAGGATAAATAAGCTTCAAAATTACAAAAAAATAATATTGTTAATGATTCCATGTTTTTTGCGTAGTCTAAAGTATGTTTTTTTACTAAAAAAACTTTAAAATACGGAATATTACTGAAAAAAATCGTCTTTTTTTGACAAGCTTAAGGCGGAATTATCTAAGTAATTTCAACAGGGGGTCCCTTTGTAATAAATTTCATGTGGTCTTAGATCAAGAAAATTCTATAAATATTAAGTAATATCGCTTATGTACACGTACAAATCTCAGCTCTACCATGACTCTTTTGCCCCAAGATCAAGAGCAAATTCTGTCTGATAAATCGTCTCATTCCAAAGAGGTTTTGCCCCGTAAGAAAAATTTTCTTTTATGGTTTTTAGTCCCCGCAATTATTTCAGGTTCAGGATTCTTGTTGTTTATTAGTCGTTATAGCAATAAGAATATTGAGCAGATGGCGCTCCAAACGCCAGCCGAAGATTCCACCTTTGTCGGCTCAACTATTGGTTTTCAGGTTGGCGATAATTATCAAACAGATGTCACATTTGACATTGTTGGTCCTGATGGAGAAACAACCCTTAATCTACGTAATATCGATCTCAGCCGGCTTATTCCCCAAGTGCCAGAGTTTGCTAAGAATAACCCTGCATTGAGACGATGGTTTTTGACCGAACGTGAGTTTAATCGCCAGCGGGTGATATTTGCTGCTGGCTCTGAACACATTGATATTCCGGGTGGATTAGGTGGTTACAGCGCTGATCAATTGTCAATTGGCCTCACCAATAATTGTTTGGGCGCAAGTTACTGGGAACTGGCAATCTACGCTGAAACACCGTCGGGTCAGGAAACTATTTATCAGGGATATTTCGATTTCCCTCGGGGTGCTTATGCCGATATCGTTTCGGATCTTAACCCTGTTAGCTATTGGTCACAGGCACGCAATCTGGAGGCTTGGCCAAAATTTGGTTTCCTTAAAGGCATGCAGCTTGATTTAGGTGCTTTTCGAGATGTGGTCAAAGAGTCGGAGGTCACGGCTACCGATTTAGCTGATGCAGAGATTATGGCCCTTGGAGAACAAGATAAAAAGTCAAACCTGATTGTTGGCGACATCGTTGGAACTACTTGGGCAGATCTCCGCAGTTCGGATCTACAGTTTCATAGCTTTGTGCCCCCTGGTACCTATGATGAAAACCGGCTGTGGGGGTCTGACTATAGCCAAATTGAAACTCTCGATAAAGTAATCGGGCGGGAAATTGACTCCCCCTTAGCTACTGAACCTCTCAAGGAGGTGGAGATTGTATTCAATGGCAGTGAAGGTACGCGCAAGCTGATCTTAACTGGATTGGATATGGACGCAATTCCTCAGCTAGCTCCTGAAGACTATAGTGATGGCATTTATAGACCTTTAGGCTTTGGGACACCCTTTACGCAAGACTATGAAGATTTAAAGCGGATCAATCCAACGGAACATCCATTTATGGCTATGGTGCTTGATGGTGATGATCGGGTCGTTGATTATCGCATCGATATTGGTCTCAATGGTGTTGTACTACACCGAGACCAGGAGAATCCCAATCTTTTGCATGTGTATCCGATGTCCTATGAGAGAATCACGCTGGTGGGACACTACACGGTAGATATGGGAGAGGTTTAAGTAGGTTGGGTCTTCTTGGTTAAGTAGATAAGTGTTAAGGGATCTGTGAATAAATAAAATCCCCGGTAGTGTCAGGTGATAGGTGTTCGGTGTTAGGGACTAGGCAATTTAGCCTCATCCAAGTGACTGGAAGGTAGACCTAAAAACTAGAACCTTAGACCTTTTACGACAATCTTTTATGGGGGACTTTATTTTTGAGCATATCCCTTATTTCTCTTGCAACCGAGTTGAGCAATTACAACATCTTTAAAGCTATGGCTATACTGATGGGTGTCCCGATCAAGTATGGGAATCGTGGCTATGGCATTGATCAAGTGTTTCTCCTGTGGGGCTGAAACAGACGATATTGATGGGGCTGCCCACAGCTATCTGTTATCCACACCGGGGTGCTGGGCAACGTATGGCGAAGTGCTTGCCCGCGAGTATTCTGATTTTGCCTATTGGGCCGTTCATGATCTGACGGTAGACACCTATTCGATTCAACATCCAGGTCAACCAAGTCGTCAGACCATCAGCTCGTTAAATGTTCATTTATCGAGTCTATATGCCTATTTTAAGTTAGATGTTTCGGCTGGCGAGCTTTCTAACATAAAGGTAAAGGTGGTTCAACACAAAGATCAGTTTGTCTGGTTAGAGCCGCCCGATTGTTTAGGTCATTTAACAATTAATGACATTCTGCGAGCGGAGAATGCCACCCAGCATTATGAGCTGGTAAACCAGTGGGCAGAGGATGTCTTTAATCAATGGCAGGACTTTCATCCTGTTGTTCAGGCATTACTGGAAACAAGCATGTAATGACAATTGGGTGTTGTTCATTTATGGTCAGGAAACGGCGTAAATTTCAGAAGCTAGTGGCTATTGTGCTGATGGCAGCCATCGGTTTTCTCTATTTTAGTAATGCTTCTTTTTGGGTGAAACCCATTGGTCTTTCTCCGATATTGGTGGCCCATCGTGGGTTGAGTCAAGGCTATGATCGCCAGGGGTTAACCAATGATACGTGCACTGCTGAACGGATGTTATCCGTGCCCCATGACTATCTTGAAAATACGCTGCCGTCGATGAAAGCGGCGTTTGACTATGGCGCTGACATCGTTGAGTTGGATGTTCACCCAACGACTGATGGGCATTTTGCTGTATTTCACGATTGGACCATTGACTGTCGTACTAATGGTGCTGGTGTTACCCGTGAGCAAACTCTAGATAGTCTACAGGCCCTTGACATTGGTTATGGGTATACCGCCGATGGCGGAAAAACCTATCCATTTCGTGGACGAGGTGTTGGTATGATGCCCTCACTGGACGAGGTGTTCAATGCCTTTCCTGATCGTAATTTTGTTATTAATGTGAAAAGTCAGGATCCAAAGGAGGGTGAGCTTTTAGCTGAGCGATTAGCGATGCTACCTCCTGAACGTCAGGCACAATTTATGGTGTATGGTGCAGACCAGCCGGTTGGTATTATTCGCGAACAATTTCCCACGATTCGGACGCTGTGGCCACGTCGACTAAAACAATGTTTGATTCGCTATATAGCTTTGGGTTGGACTGGATGGGTACCGGATAGGTGCGATCGCAACATGCTTCTGGTCCCTGCCAACGTTGCCCCCTGGTTATGGGGCTGGCCCAACCGATTTCTGCAACGCATGAACAATGTGGGCACCAAGGTTTTCCTAGTTGGCGACTATAACGGCGAAGGCTTCTCCCAAGGTTTTGATGATCCAGAGCGGCTTAGGGACTTACCCTCAAACTATGCAGGGGGCATTTGGACCGATCGAATTGACCTGATTGGTCCAGCGGTTAAGTCAAGAAAGAGTTTTGCAAAATGATAGTGGCAAGAAGACTCTCTTAGCCATTATTTCTATTAACTTCTAAGCTTTGGATCCGGTGGCCAAACTATTAATGTACCCGTGAAGATGATTGACCGCACGATGTAGATGAACAGAATCATCGTATAAAACGCTTAACAACATAGCCCCTTCCAACGTAGCAATGAATATGGTTGCGATCTCATCTCCATCAACCGCATTCGGCAATTCATCCTGCTCAACACAGTTAACAACCGTCTCCACAATTAAGGCTTTCAGCTGATTCATCGCTTCCTGTGCCTTTTGTCGTAGCGGTAGCATATGTCGCTTGGCTTCAACAGCCGTATTCAGCACCTGACAACCACAGGGAAACCGTGGATTTTGGCTGTAAAGCTCTGCAAATGTGGTCGCAATTGCCTTTAATCGACCAACAGCCGTTTTTTGAGGAGCTATGCCGCGTATTAACTGTTTTTTAAGAACAGATAGAGCATATTCAAACGTTTCCAAGGCTAATTCGTCTTTACTGGAAAAGTGATTGTAAATCCCTCCCCGCTGAATCCCAGTAGCGCGGGTAATATCCTGCATGGATGTCGCAGCATAGCCCTTCTCATTAAACAGAATGGCTACCGTTTCTAGGATTGCCTGTCGCGTTTGTTCGCCTTTGCCCATCAAGCCCACCAAAAAAACCGATTGGTCGGTATTATATTACGATAACTTTAGTGAAGTAAAACCGTTTGATTACCTTATGAATTCTCAAGAGCGAGTTGTAGTTACTGGCATGGGTGCAATTACCCCCATTGGTCTTTCCGTTGATGCGTTCTGGAAAGCAATGGGGCGCGGTGAGAGTGGAGCTGTTCCCCTAACTCGCTTTGATGCCAGTTCCTTCAAAACTCGCTTTGCCTGTGAGCTGAAAGGATTTGATCCTTTAAATTACATGGATCGTAAGCAGGCAAAACGTCTGGATCGATTTTGCCAATATGCCCTGGCAGCTACCAGTGAAGCGATTAACGATGCAGCCCTAACCGATTGGCCGCAAGACGAACGTGATGCTGTCGGTGTTGTCTTTGGTTCAGGTATTGGGGGACTGCAGGTGCTTGAAACCCAATCAAAAGTCTTGTTAGAGAAGGGGGCTAATTCCCTTTCCCCCTTCATGATTCCGATGATGATTGGCAATATGGCCTCTGGCATGATTGCCATGCAATACGGTTTAAAAGGACCTAATCACGGCGTTGTTTCCGCCTGCTCTACTGGAAATGATGCAATTAGGGATGCAGTGCTGCTATTACGACAGGGGCATGCCAATGTGATTGTCTGTGGTGGTAGTGAAGCGCCGATTACACCGCTGGGTGTGGGCGGTTTTGCTACCATGCGTGCCCTTTCGACCCGTAATGACACCCCTGAGACAGCGAGCCGTCCATTTGATGCTACACGCGATGGGTTTGTTCTCGGTGAAGGGGCTGGTGCGCTTGTTTTAGAGACATTGAGTCATGCCCAGATCCGAGGAGCAAAGATTTACGCCGAAGTGCTGGGATTTGGTGCATCCTCCGATGCCTATCACTACGCGGCCCCTGACCCATCAGGTGCTGGTGTGATTCTGGCACTAAAACGGGCATTGCAGGATGCCCAAATTACCCCTGATAAGGTGGATCACATCAATATGCATGCCACCTCAACACCATTAGGCGATGTGGCAGAATCGAACGCTATTAAACAGGTTTTTGGCACGCATGCTTATCAGATGCAGCTATCTGCCACGAAAAGTATGACTGGTCACTTACTGGGGGCAGCGGGGGCGATTGAAGCGATCTCAACCATCCTCGCTACACAATACAATGTTGTTCCTCCTACTATTAATGTGGAATCTCTTGATCCAGACTGTGACCTGAACTATACGGTTGGCAAACCCCATAGCTGTGACGTGAACATTGCTCTATCTAATGCTTTCGGTTTTGGTGGTCACAATACGACCATTGTCTTTGGAAAGTTTTCATCAACTATTTGATCTTGAGACAGAGATAAAGACTATAAAATTATTACTTAACATCGCTTCTGAAACGGTTGGCATTAGCAGCTTCCGATGTTGCCACATCCCCCTTGCCAAAGAAGGCAGGAAACGGCTTGGGAATCTCAAGGGCACGCTGAGTGGCGGGTCGAGCATCGATGCGTTCAAACCAGGCTTTTAGATTGTTTAACCCATCTACCGAAACCTTGGCCCAATAATAAGATCTTGCCCACGGGTACATAGCGATATCAGCGATGCTAAAGTCATCACCAACAAGATAATCTTTATTGTCAAGCTGGTTGTTTAACACTTCAAGCAGTCTGCGTGACTCTGCCCCATAGCGGTTGATGGCAAACTCATCTCGATGTCCTTGAGGTTCGGCGATTCTCTGGAAATACATGGCCTGCCCCATCATGGGACCAATTCCGCTCATTTGAAACATAAGCCATTGGAGGGTTTGCGATCGCAAATTTCTATCCTCAGGTAAAAACTTCCCATATTTCTCCGCTAAGTACCAGAGAATGGCCCCCGACTCAAAGACAACAAAATCATCATTACTTCGGTCCACAATCGTAGGAATACGTCCGTTCGGATTCAGCCGTATATACCAATCAGACTTCTGTTCTTTTTGACTAAAGTCAATCGGCGTTAGTTCATAGCCAACCTCTGCTTCCTCTAAAAAAATCAGTGGCTTCCAACCGTTCATCGTTGAAGCCGTATACAGATGAATATCGTGCATGGGAGTTCCTTTAAGGAATAAAAACCAGACACGCATACCGTACAAATCTAAGATACGATAGTCAACCAGTATACTTTTAGTAACCAGTCATGGGCTTGGCCATAGAAATTGAAACCGATAGTCATGGTCGTAAACGGGCAGTTGAGCCTTGCCTGGAGCCTTGCTCCATTGAACGAGGAATGAGAGTTTTAGGGGGAAAGTGGAAAGGCTCAATTCTCTGGCATCTCAAAGATGGCCCCGTGCGATTTAATGATCTCGCTCGTCAGATTGGCGGTGCTAGCAAGAAAATGGTGAACCAGCGTCTTAAAGAGATGGAAGACGCAGGACTCGTGAAACGCCAGGTAATCAGCACAAGACCCATTGCCGTGGCTTACGAAATCACAACGTTTGGTTGTACTGCCCTAGGCTTTCTAGAAGAGTTAAAAAAATGGTCAGAAGATAACAATCTCTAAGCAAAATTTCAATATAGCTTGTTACCTTCCATTACTTTGAAAGATTAGGTTCGACAACAGTTGGAAAACTTTCAAAGTTACGACGTACCCAGTCCATACCCACTTCATTGTTGAGCTTGATTTTTCTAGGTGTATCAGAGTAAATTTTGCCCAGAATATCTGCATCTTGTTCGACAACCACTTTGCTAAAGTTAAGAAAGCTGTCACCTAGCAGATTAAATAGAGGGTGTTTTGCCTGACCAAACAACAAGATATATGTGCGAGTTCGGTTTTCCGCTTCAGGTATAAAGAGATGACATTGAGCAATTTTACCCAATGGAGTTTCTCCATGAAAAATAACCAAAGATGGAAAATGGTTCTCCAGGTGAGCTTTCAGCCTATTAGGCAATAGAAAGAGATCTGGCTTTCTCACTTTCTCTAATAGAGAATAAGGTTCAGTGGGCATTTCATAAAACGCATGGGAGCGATGCCCCTGATCAACAAACTGATGAAATTCTACCTCAGTAATCCGAAATAAATCTCGGTGAGTACCGTTTTGATGGTTATAGTCATGCATGTTGAGCAGCATCGTCAGTAAATCAGTTTCAACCCTGATATCAGCGGTATGACCCACAAAGTTATATGTTTTGGCCACATCATCCAACACTGTGGGAATCCCAATTTTTGGCTGATGATCCCCATAGGACCAGATAAAATCGCCCTGAATAAAGAGTTTTAACGGCTTTAATTGAGGCAGCGTTTTCTTACCTGACCCAGGCAATACCGTACAGCCCTTGCCATCAAAGGCAAGGGCATGAAATGGACAGGTTACCGTACTGGTGCCGCTGTTGGTTTCACACCATCCTTCTGACAGCATGGCTCCCATGTGAGGGCAAGCATTGGGCAGTGCATGAATGTCTCCAATGGCATCCTTCCACATCACGTAGTCACTGCCATACAGCGACATTTTGCGCGGTTGATCCACTGCCAGCATAGACCTGTGCGCCAATAACCAGGGCGCACCAAAAAGCATAGACTTCATGGGGGTCTCCGTTAGTTATAAAATTGTGAGGAATCCGTCGTGTTTTAAAAATATGACAGACCAGTCGCATTTGTCAAAAAATCTTCGTCGACAGCCCAAGCAAGAGCGGGGCAAAGAGCGGGTGGAAAAAATTTTAGATGCGGCGGCGGCAGTTTTTGATGAGGTTGGTTATAACGCTGCCACCACCCATCAAATTGCAGCGAAAGCTGGGACAGCCATTGGGTCTGTGTATCAGTTTTTTGCAGATAAAGCGGCTATTTTTAACGCGATGGAGCTGCGCCATGTGGAACGCGTCAAGCAGTTTTGGGCCCATATTAATACGCCAGAAATTGTGCAGCTACCCCTGCGGCCAATGATTCATGCCCTTATATCTTCAGCAGTAGAGCTGTTTGAGCAGCCCGTATCTAGAGTGGTGTTTGTCCAGTTTTACACCGCTCGCGATATGTTCCAGTCGATTGACGACAGCATGACCCAAGAAGCCATTGACTTCCTGGCCAACATTCTACAACAGCGCAATTCATCCTTAGGGCAAGCCCAATGTGACCTTCTGGCCGAAGTGTGTGTGCACAGTTCTAATGCCTTGATTCTGAAGGCTCTACACACCTCTGACCAAGAGCATCGTCAGCGCTTGACACAGCAGATTGAGGACTTACTAGTGTCATATTTAGAACCGCATGTTGGGAATGATCGTGCCACCAATGTAATGAAAGTAATGATATGCCCGCACTGTCAGTCAAAACAGCTATCAAAAAATGGTCGTCGTCGAGGAAAGCAGTGTTATCTCTGTAAGGATTGTGGTAAACAGTTTGTCCAGTCGCTTGCGAGCGATTAGCCTGTCCACCCTTAGGTCTAATTAGTTACCTGAGCTGATCTTTTCAGATATCTGGTTGAGAAAATTTAGATGAAAATTAATATAGTCATCATTGAGCCAGTCCTGGGCCAGGGAATGACCGGTATTAAGCCCAAAGAACCAAATATCTCGTATGGCAATAAACGGTTCGACAAGACTTAAATCCAAATCAGAAATCTCTCTCTTTGACCTATATCCCTCTAGAAAACTTGACCATAGGGCATCTTCTTTGCCAAGCAGCCTAATCACCCACCTAAATGTGGCCAGATCATAAACGCGCCAACCTAAACCACAGCAGTCAAAATCAAAGTGTGTGACCTTGCCACCATGCTCATGGGCATTCTCTCCATGAACGTCACCATGGCAAAACCCATAGTCCAACTTACCTACCTCTGTAGCATTAACAATTGTAAAAAGACTGTTGGCTAACTCACTTAAGAACTCCCAGTCTGAGGACCTTTCTGCTAAATAAGGTTGGATCTTGACCAAAGGCTCATCTATAAGATGTTTGAGGTCTAGCGTATAGCGGCTAGCATTAGACTCAAATCCTGAAGAACAACTGTGTATTTCTGCCACTGCCTGACCAAAGAGAGTTGCATCTTTTGGATCGTTAAACTTTAAGATATTTCCTTGGGCAAACTGAGTGATAATAACGTATCGTTCTCCTTCTGGAGCCATAATCGGGGTAATAAACCCTCCTTGCTTTCTTTCAATAGGAATAGCAACAGCTGCCCCCTGCTTATGTAAGTGCATCAGTGCCGCTAGTTCAAACTCTATTTCTGAGCGTGTCCTCCAATTGTGTCGATACACCCGCAATATAAAATCATCTTTTTCGGAAGATAATTTATAGGTGTCATTGAGCCCCCTATGCCAAAACTCGCAGGAGACAGGATTCGGCATTTTATATTGCGGTGCTACTTTACTCAACAGCTCAGATGCACTCAAGGTCGAATACGTCGCTTTAATAGTCAAGCTGGGCTGAGGCATAGTAAACAGATTAATGATCGCCGTTGCAGATTCATAGAATGGTGGGGAGCGACCTGGATAGGCATTGGTTATCAAGGTCGCTCACAAGGTGGCTCAGGCAAAAGTCTTTTGAGGAGGCCAACAGTATCTAGTTATCTAATCTGAACATCTCAGTTTAGATCAGTGTGATATGATTTTACTCTGGATCGGTTCTAGTGGGGAGCAGCCACTGGAGTTAATGGGGAAAGCGTAGTGAAAATCTACCACTGTCCCGCAGCTGTGAAAGAGGTTCTAAACTTTGTTTATGCCTCTCAGTCAGAACGCCCGCCGATGCTGTGACTTAAAATATCTGCGAGGTACGGATGTGAATCAAATCTTTTTTGCCCGGTCCAGGCTCCAACGGCGAGTTTGTTGTCGATATGTCTATAGCCCTTGAAACAGAATTGACTAGAGTCTATGCATACGGTCTTTAGCTTCAGTGGCATAGCTAAATAGTCATCTGAAGCATGGCTCTAGCCTTAACTTTTGTCTGCAAGTTGCTTTGGCCTCCACACCTTAAATCCCTCTCCTTCTCCTCAAGGAGAGAATTTTTGGCTTGAAAGAATTTGTTTTTCTCAAAAAATCTCCTCTCTTACTGCCTTCCTTCTTCAGGAGAAGGGTTTGGGGGATAAAGGTGATCCTTTGGTTGTTCGTTTCTCCACACAATACACACTTAAAACCAAAAGACCAATGTCTACTATGTCCAAGTTCCCTGCTTCTCTAACGCTTCTATCTTTTCTATTGGCATCACCTGCCTGGGCTGGAGAAACAACCAAACTAGAAAAATCTGAATTAGCTCAGACTCCTGAGGTAGATGACGTTATTCGGATTAATGTTGTTGAAAGTATCCTTGATCAGCCTGTTTACTCTCCTTTTCGTCGTGAAGGCACTGTTCGTGAATCAACACAACCTGTTTATGTGATTAATCGCGAGCAAATTGAAACGCAGGGAGCCCGCACTGTTGATGAAGCCCTACTCTATCTACCCGGAATATTGAGCGAAGGTACAGCCGGTGGTCAGTTGGGCTCTCAGAGTGGTCAGTTTATTCGGGGAGGTGGAACAGCTCAAACCCTGATTTTGCTAGATGGTCGTCCAATAAACGAGATCGGTGCAGCCGGTGGATTTGATCTCTCGAACTTTACAACCGATGCGGTCGAACAAATTGAGGTGCTGCCAGGGGGGGGCTCAGTCCTGTATGGATCCAATGCCATTGGTGGTGTCATCAATATCATTACCCGCAGACCGCTGGAAGAAGAAGGCATAGAGGTGACCACTAGCTTAGATCTTGGCAGCTTTGGCTATAACAGTCAGGCACTACAGGTGCGGGGAAACACTGGCAATATTGATTGGAGACTCGGTTATAACCGTACCGATTCAGAAAATGATTTTCCTTTTAGCCTAAGCACAACAGACTTTGAGGGTGATCGCAGCAATGCGGAGGTGCTTTATAACAATCTTAATTTTCAGTTGGCAGCTGACCTTAATGAACGCAATCGGGTAAGTCTGGGGGCATTGTATCTCACCAAAGATTTAAATGTTCCTGGTGGTGTGCCGACTCCTAGCGGCTTTGGTGCGTTCAATACACTGACTGAAGACGATAGTCAGTATACAGAAAATTTACTACTGGATTTAACCTATGAATCCAAGCTGGGGCAAGGGGATAACTCATTGCTAACAGCACGATTATTTGGTGATTTCCTTGACCTTACCTTCAAGGATCCCATTGCCGATAGCAGTTTTGATACGCCTTCAGAAGATAGGATCGATCAAATTTCCCTAGGTGGGCAATTGCAGCATACCTGGCAGTTTGCTGATAATCAGAACATTACCTACGGTGTCGACTACCGTAATGTTCAAGCAGACAACGAAACAACTAATTTGTTGACAGATTTAACCACTGAGGCCTATGACAAAAGCATTAATCAAACCGGTATTTTTGCTCGATACCAGGCTGATATCACCTCTCGTGTCAGTGTTAATGCCGGTATTCGACAAGATTTTAACGATCTGGCTGATGAAGACTCTTTTACTTCATTTAACTTAGGTACACGGGTGGCTTTAACCGATACCACGAATTTTCGGGCTAACTTTGCTCGCAATTTTCGTGTGCCTACCTTATCGGATCTTTTTCTGACCACATTCAACACCAACAACCCAAACCTTGAACCTGAAACTGGCATTAGCTTTGACGTAGGTATTGATCAACAAATCGGCGACCGGGGCTTATTTAGGGTTACCTTCTATCGCAATGAAATTAAGGATGCCATTAACTTTGACAGTGATACCATGAGGTTCGAAAACATTGATCGAGTGGAGGCCATCGGGATTGAGACGGAGCTAAATTACCAAGTGCTTGACGGTGTGTTTGCCTTTGCAAATTACACGTGGAATCGTCCAGAAATTAGGGAAAGTGATAACCCCGATGATCGAGGTAATTCTTTGCCGTTTACCAATGCCGACAGCTTTAATTTAGGTGTGGCTTATGAACCCGGCGATGGGGTATACGCGGCTCTATTCTTACGCTCCATCAGTGATACTTTTGTTGATCGGGGTAATTCAGAAACCCTGGATGGGCGAACAACCTTGGACTTTAAGCTACGGTTGCCTCTGAGCGACAGCTGGGCATTGAATGCCAGCTTAGACAATATTTTTGATGAGCAGTTTGAAGAGTTTCCTGGGTTTCCTGGCATAGGTCGGAGTGTTCAGGTGGGTTTGAAAGGAACTTTCTGATCAAGTAGGGAGAGGGGTAACAATGGATCGATTTGAAAAGCTGGACTCTGTCCTCCTTGTAAAGGGGGACTATAGGGGGGGCTCGACCACGTCAACATCATCAATTCTAAAGTCTGTAACAACCGTCTTGCTATTAGGGCTGTTGGCGACGGCTGGCTGCCGACAACTTCCATCAGAACCTGCCACAGCTGATAATAATGCTGCCTGTGTCACAGACTACAACCCTGCCACAGACTACTTTCCCAACAAAGTTCAGCCTAAATACGCAACTGGCTTTTCCGTTGACTATTACAACCACTACAAGGTCGTTACCGTTACTCAGCCCTGGCAAGCGGCTAATGAGACTTTTGAGTATCTGCTAGTGCAGTGCGGAACTCCGGTTCCAGAAGGGTTTGAAGAGGCTCAAGTCATACAAGTCCCGGTCAATACAGTGGTTACACTTTCTACCACCTACCTGCCTCACCTAGAACTGCTGAACCAGTTAGATGGGCTTGTAGGTATGGATGACTTCAGCTTTGTGTATACTCCTAGCGTTCGTCAAAAAATTGAACAAGGGGAACTCATAGCCTTTAGCTCTGGTAAAACTCTCGATCTAGAGCGACTCCTCGTGAGTGAACCAGACCTGATCATGACCTATGGTATAGGCGACCCGGATGTTGATGGCTACGGTCGTCTGATACAGGCAGGCTTGCCAGTGGTCCTGGCAGGAGAATATGTGGAAAACTCTCCCCTCGGACGCGCTGAGTGGCTGTTGTTTACAGCTCTGTTCTTTAACCAGGAGGCTAAAGCTCAGCAGGTCTTTACAGATATTTCGACTGAGTATGAATCTCTAGTGGAGCTGACGGCTGGTCTGTTAGACCGGCCAACGGTCTTTTCTGGTTTCAGTTATGAGGGTACCTGGTACATGCCAGGTGGCAAGAGCTATGCCGCCCAGTTACTCAGAGATGCAGGTTCTGCTTATCTGTGGGAAGAGAATGAGTCTACGGTTACCATACCGCTTGACTTTGAGTCTGTCGTTGACCAGGCGGCGACAGCTGATGTCTGGGTAAATGTCAGTCAAGATTGGTTCAGTTATGGCGATGCGATCGCAACCGACCCTCGCTATGGCAGTTTTGATGCCTTTAAGCAGGGCAACGTCTTTAACAACAATGCCCGCATCAATGACACTGGCGGCAATGACTACTGGGAGAGTGGGGCCGTTAAACCCCACCTGCTCCTGGCAGATTTAGTTAAGATCTTTCATCCACAGCTATTACCTGACCATGAACTGGTTTATTACCAAAAGCTAGAACCATGAGCCATTCTATTCTCTTAGCCCAAGTGACTGATAGCCATTTGTTAGCCAAAACCACGGACCAGCTGCGGGGCTGTAATACTTGGCAGACCTTTAACGCAGTGTTACGGGAAGTTACCCAGTGTAAGCCTGATGGATTGCTATTGACGGGTGACTTGGCTGAACAGGGAGAGGCTGAGGCCTATGGGAATTTGGTGGATGCACTCTCACCTCTGCAAATTCCCACCTACTGGCTACCTGGTAATCACGATCGTTTAGACATGCTGCAGCAAGTACTCCAGGTTCTGCCCGCTAGTCAGGGGCTGAGCTCCATTGACCTGGGGCCATGGCAACTGATTTTGCTTGATTCAGTTTTTCTAGATGCCACCTTTGGCGAAGGTCATCTTTCTGAACAGCAGTTACAAAAACTGCGGTTTTATTTAACCCATCATCCGCCCAAGCCCACTTTAATTGCACTGCATCATCATCCCGTCTCTGTGGGCATCGATTGGGTAGATCAAATAGGCGTGAAAAATGCCGATGAGTTTTTCGCGCTGATTGAGCAATTTTCGCAGGTGAAGTTAGTTGTTTTTGGACATATTCACCATGAATTTCAACACAAAACAGCCAGGGGCATTGGGGTTTATGGGTGTCCGTCGACTTGTTTGCAGGTGACACCAGCGGTTGCGGCTATGGATGATACTCAGCCAGGGTTCCGGTTGGTTCGGTTGTATGGGGATGGGAGGTATGAGACAGAGGTGAGGAGGGTGAATATTGTGGATGGGGAGCGGTGAGTAGGGATGGGGGTTGCTCAGGGCTTTCCTCCCTGAAACCCTCCTGATGTGGGGACCTCAACGTCCCCACGCCCCTCGCATTAGAGGGGTAGGGAGAAGAACTCCGCAGTGCACCTCAAAAAGGGGGGGTTGGGAAGTTCCTAATCATAAAGACTATCTCACTAAAAACTTACCTCACCCACCCAAAAACTATGGCCAACAAAATCTACACCCTCAACTCCACCCATACAAAACACCCAACCATCTCCCAGCCAAAAAAAATATTCAACAAACTAACTAATCACCGACTTAAATCACTTTCCATCAGCCACCTCGGTGGCCTTACCCTCCTCACCCTGGCGCTCATTATCATATTTCTTGCTAGCCTCGCCCTAGGCTCCGTCGCCATTCCCCCCAACGAAGTGCTGACCGTTCTCTTGAGCGGAACCGCCGCTAAGCCCGCCTGGCAAGAAATTATCCTTAATTTTCGTCTCCCCCGCTCCCTAACCGCCATGGCAGCAGGCTCAGCCCTGGCCATCAGCGGACTCCAACTCCAAGCCCTATTCCGCAACCCCCTGGCCGGACCGTCAGTCCTTGGTATCAATGCCGGTGCTAGTCTGGGTGCGGCTCTGATTGTCTTAACCGGCGGCAGTATTGGCTGGTGGGGAGAGCTAAGCGTGGTCGGAGCCGCCAGTGTGGGCGCTGCGATCGCAATGTTCCTGATCCTGCTCATGGCCCACCAAATACGTAGCTCCCTGGCCCTGCTAGTGTTTGGGCTGATGCTGGGCTACATCACCACTGCCCTAGTGACTATCCTGTTGCACTTTAGCCACCTTGAACAAACCCTCACCTATCTAAACTGGACCTTTGGCAGCTTTAGCGGCGTCACCTGGCAACAACTACCGATTTTGCTCTCCGTCGTCATCTTTGGACTCGCCATTGCCCAACTTACCTGTAAACCCTTAAATCTCTTACTCCTGGGAGAAGAACAAGCCATCAGCCTGGGATTATCCATGACAATGGTCCGCTGTTATCTGATCTTTAGCGCCTCTTTGCTAGCGGGCAGCGTCACCGCCTTTTGCGGCCCCATTGCATTTCTAGGTGTTGCCGTTCCTCACCTGGGGCGCAGTCTTTGCCGCACCCAAGACCATCGTGTGCTGGTTCCCGCCGTTGCCTTACTAGGAGCCCTGTTGGCCCTGGTGGCCAACAGTATTGCCCAGGTGCCTGGCAATCAAACGGTCTTACCCCTTAATGCCGTCATGGCCCTGCTAGGAGCCCCGGTGCTCATCTGGCTGATGCTCAAACATGGAAAACACCAGGTTTAACCCAACCATTGCCAAACCCTCAGCACTTCTGCCACCGTCCACGCCTGGGCCATACACCCCCGTGGTGTCATCGGTGCATCCCCGTCAAAAATCTCACTGAGACTACCAATACAGCCCCCATGGAGATGCTGCACTAGGGGGGTAAGTAACTCCCTGGCCCGAGCCGCATCCTGATATACCCGAAAATGTGCCTGCACATAGGGACCCAACAGCCACCCCCAGGTAGTGCCCTGGTGATAAGCACCATCACGCTCCAGCGAATCACCACCGTAGGTACCAACATATTGAGGATGGGTGGGCGTTAGCGATCGCAACCCGTGGGACGTTAGCAGTTCTCGACCACACACATCAACCACAGATCGTTGTTGCTCCGGCTCTAATAAAGCACCCCCAGCCTCACCGCCAGCAAAGGGTAGGGAAATGGCAAAAATCTGATTCGGACGCATCGCCGCATCATGGCCCTCGGGACCATCTAGAACGTCATAGCAGTAAGCCCCGTACCAAAACCGTTGGAACCCGATTAACGTATGCTGTGCCAGGGTTTTATAATCCTGTGCTGGCTTCCCTAAAACCCGCGCAAACAGTTCCATACAGCGCAATGCATTGTACCAAAGCGCACTAATTTCAATCGGCTTGCCAATGCGGGGAGTGACCACCCAATCCTCCACCTTGGCATCCATCCAAGTTAGCTGCACACCGGGCTCGCCAGCATAGATTAAGCCATCGCTATCCAGATGAATGTTGTAGCGAGTACCGCATTGATGCCAGTCAATCACCGCCGCCAACTCTGACCAAATCTCCCTCAGCAGCGCATCATCTCCAGTGGCTGCATAGTACGCTCGAATTGCCTCAAAATACCAGAGAATCGCATCCACCGTATTGTATTCAGGGGTTTCTCCAGCATCAGGAAACAGATTAGGTAACATCCCTTGATCCAGATAGCGAGAAAAGGTCCGAATAATCGTACGCGCGATTTGGGGACGCCCCGTTGCCAAGGTTAGCCCCGGCAAACTAATCATCGTATCCCGTCCCCAATCACCAAACCATGGATAACCGGCAATCACAGTTTTACCCTCAGGTTCATTCACCAAGGGGCGATCAACAATAAACTGGTCGGCAGCTAAAACAAGCTGTTGAAACTCCCCTGACGTGGATAATGGATGCTGTTGTTCTGATATGTTGAATGCCTGGGTCAACAACTGGCGTTCATAGGTTTGCCGCATGGCCAGGGCCGACTCCCCGTCTAAGGACGGTGCAGCCACGGTACTAGCCGCAACCAATAATGATTCACCTGGAGCCAGTTCTACGGCTAAACTGGCAACACATAGGTGATCATCTATATGGGTCAAGCCTCGATACCGCTCTAGGGAAAGCTCAAATTTCTGATACCAATCATGGTGTAATTGAAACTGGCCGCGATCGCTAAAAAGATAATAGGGAACCGCATCAGAAAAAGCTTGAACACAAAGGCCATGGGGAACACATCCGGTCTCCATCTGCCAGCTTCGTGCTTGGGTGTTGCCGTGATAATCTCGATAGTTAACCAACGCTTTTAGCGACAATTCCACCGCGTTGCCCCGATGCAAGTAATATCGGACATAGGTTGTATTGGCCCCAGGCTGCATCCAAATACGTTTTTCTAATAAGGCATCGTCTAGGGCAAACGTCCAAACTGGTATGCTCCCATCAAGCCGAAAGCTTTCGATAAACCGATAGCCCTGGGGAGAAACACTGCCATCTATCCAACGATTGGTGCTCAACTCATAGGACTTATTGGTATAGACTGCTTCTTCTAATTTGGTTACCAACAGCGTGCGCCCCAGGGGTGGTTGCAGAGCCGCGACCAATAAGCCATGGTAACGCCGGGTAAGAATGCCTGCCACTGTACCAGCGGCATAACCACCCATACCATTTGTTACCAGCCATTCTCGAGTTTCAGCCGTCGCCAAATCTCCACAAAGCTCTCGCCCAAATGTCAGCATTGCACGGCCATCCCTACCATATAAAAACCTTAGATTCAAATCTTAAAGCATGGTATTTACTGGAAGAGTCCCATGGCAAAACTGACCAGGGAGACAGCCCTCTTTTGTAGGGTTAAGGGCTCTGTCTCCCTGGTCAGCAGCGGTGTGGCGCTAAACGATGTCTGGGGCTATTCACTTCGGAACGGTTACCCCATACTGTTGAGGTGATTCGGGGAAAGACTTTTCCATCTTACGGTCAGTGGAATGATGACTCTGCTTGCTAACTTGTAAAGAGTGATCAAAAAATCTGTTTGAGTGTTGGCTTCACATGGGCAGGTATTTTGACAACTTTTGTAGCAAGTCCGAGCGTTTTCAATACCCAAATCGCCCACCAGGTGACATCAATTTCCCACCACTGCCATCCAGCTCGAGCGACATTAGGATAGGCATGGTGGTTGTTGTGCCAGCCTTCTCCATAGGTGAAGATAGCAGCCCACCAGAGATTCCGAGAATTATCCTCAGTAGTAAAGGTGCGATACCCCCACATGTGGGTAACTGAGTTAATAAACCAGGTGCTATGCCATAGCAGCACCGCCCGCAAAAAGATACCGTAAATCACAAAGGACCATCCACCTAGGCCATAGAGCAATAATCCTAGAGGAATTTGCAAGAGTATAAAGTTGCGATTTAACCATCGATAAACAGGATCTCTTGCTAACTCTGGAGCATAGCGGCTGTATAGGTCTGAGTCAAAAAACTTTGCTTCGGGATATAACATCCAGAGCATGTGGCTCCACCAGAATCCTCGCTTAGCAGAATAGGGATCCTCCTGTTCATCTTCTGTATGGGCATGGTGTAGACGATGGCCGGCAACCCAGAAGATTGGCCCTCCCTGCAACGCTAATGTTCCGACCAAGGCAATCAAATATTCCAACCATTTTGGCACTTGGAAACTGCGATGACTGAGGAGCCGATGATATCCCAAGCAAATGCCAATGCTGCCAAAGAGCCAGTGGAGCAATAGGGTAAGGCCCAAAGCCTGCCATGAAAAATACCAGGGAGCTAGCAAAGCAAGAAGATGAACAAGTGTAAAAAAGGTAACAGTTGTCCAATTCAAGGGCGGCTTGGTTGCTGTGTTTTTCGAGACTGAATTTTCTGTCATATAGATGCTTTACACGAATTGTTGACAAAAGAGGGGAGCATTAAACTCCCCACGGTGAATGACTTAAGTTTTGAATTAAGGAACCAATTTTGATCTTATGCGGCGATAGCGGGTGCTGTCAGCGCAACGGGAGACGCTTCTCCAGACGCCAAATCCAGGGGAAAGTTGTGGGCATTACGCTCATGGATAACTTCAATGCCTAAATTGGCGCGATTCAGCACATCGGCCCAGGTATTCACCACGCGCCCTTCACTGTCTAGAATGGACTGGTTAAAGTTGAACCCATTGAGATTAAAGGCCATGGAGCAGATGCCCAGGGAGGCGAACCAAATCCCGACCACCGGCCAGGCGGCCAGTAGAAAGTGCAACGAGCGACTGTTATTAAACGAAGCATATTGAAAGATCAAGCGTCCAAAGTAGCCATGGGCGGCGACCAGGTTATAGGTTTCTTCTTCTTGACCAAAGCGATAGCCAGCATTTTGGGATTCAAGTTCGGTGGTTTCCCGCACTAACGACGAGGTGACCAAGGAGCCATGCATAGCCGAGAACAAGGCCCCCCCGAAGACACCGATGACCCCCAGCATATGGAAGGGATGCATGAGAATGTTGTGCTCGGCTGTAAACACAATCATAAAGTTGAAGGTGCCCGAGATGCCGAGCATCAAGCCATCTGAAAAACTGCCTTGGCCGATGGGGTAAATCAGTAACACAGAAGTAGCCGCTGCCACTGGAGCCGAATAGGCCACGGCAATCCAGGGTCTCATGCCTAAGCGATAGCTCAGTTCCCACTGACGGCCCATGTAGGCATAGGCAGCAATGAGAAAGTGAAAGATAATCATCTGGTATGGGCCACCGTTGTAAAGCCACTCATCTAGACTGGCGGCTTCCCAGATGGGATAAAAGTGGAGGCCAATGGCATTGGAGGAGGGCACCACGGTGGCGGTAATCATATTGTTGCCGTAGAGCAAGGAGCCGCTAATGGGCTCTCGAATCCCATCCATATCCACGGGGGGTGCCGCCACCATGGCCAGGACAAAAACAACCGTAGCGACCAGGGCTGTGGGAATCAAAAGGGTCCCGAACCAGCCAACATATAATCGATTTTCAGTGCTGGTGATCCATGCGCAAAAGCGTTCCCATGGACTAATCTGTTGATATTTCTGAAGTGTATTATTCATGAGTCCATATTGTTTGTAGCGAAAACAAACTGGCAAAGAAATTTGCACTTAATGTAGCGCTATATAATTATATAACTATGTAGCGAAGTATTTAACAAAATAAATGGAAAAACTTTTGTCATTTATTTCTACACTAATCGCTATGACGCTCTAGATGCATGCATCTAGAGCGTCATAGCGATTAGTAACGTGCCAATGGTGTGCTAGACCACTTGCGCTTAAATAATCACCCTATTACCTACCCCATCACTATTTGATAATGGGCAACCTTACGCCACAGAGTACTAGGCAATGAACCCTGGGTCAGGACAATAACTAGTGCGGCGAGATGTTGTCCTGACCCAGGCTAGAACTTCACTCAGATGCTGGAGAACCAGCTGAGGCAGCGTTCAAATGCTGGCTGATGATTATTTTTTGAAACGTTACGAAACTGGGTAAACGTTGCCCTCAGCTCAGGCTCCTCAACAAATTCAAGAAAGCTATCATACATTTGTACATTAGCAATTTCTGTTTCAACGGCCATTTCACAAGCTGCTTGCAGAGTTTCAGGGGCCTTTACATTACCAGCAAACGTATCTTCAGGAATGGGGAGACCACACTGTGTAAATAAGGTGTGCCAACGCTGAGCATGGCGCTCCTCTGATTGAATAATATTACTAAATGGCTGAATGGCTCCGTACTTTTCAATGACGGCAGTGTAAAGTGCCCTCGCTTGATACTCATCATTCATGGCATCAATCATTGCTTGTTGAGTTCTCTCATCAAGACTAGAACTAGCGGATATAGGAGATGCTGATGCTAGGAACGCCATTCTACAAAGTCCAGTGGCACCTAGTCTGCGCCGATGTTGTTGACGATAACCTTGTTGCCGGTGGCCTTGTTGCCGGTGGCCTTGTTGCCGGTGGCCTTGTTGCCGACGACCTTGTTGACATCTACGTTTCATACTTTTTTCTCTCAAATTGAATATCTTGGTTGTGCAAATTTTAGGGTCTATGGTTGTTTAGGATTGAGTAACCAGGACCTGCCACTCCTTGACAAGAGCTGGGGATACCAGAAGTTCGACTGGCTCACCTTGAGTGGTTGGGAGACTTAGCTTCAAGGGGATTACCGCCCTTAACTCAGATACAATCGGTGCCAAATCATATTGACCAACATTGGGTTCCGGTGCATCCGCATCCGTGAAAATTTTTCGAGAGGCGTCGTTTGCAGTTAGGGTGTTGCCTAAAGAGTCGGTTAACACCAGGGGCTGTGAACGATCAATGGCCGCAGTGCCGGGAAAACCAACCAGCCGGAGATAGAAAAAGGTGCTGCCATCTGGGCGAATGCGTTTAAATGCGATCGCTTGCCAACTATTGTTATGTTGATCGTGCAGGGTCTGACGTGACTGATAAACAAATTGACCAGGAGCCTCTTCCAATTGGCGAATCGCGGCAGATGCTGGCAGCACCGTGAGATTTTCAATCCCTGTCAGGCTCAGGACTAATAGTATGCTGAAAGTGAGCAGCCAAAGCATCAGCTGGCGTACACGTGACCACATCATAAAAATCTCCCAATGATGCCTGTTTATACTATTACTAGCTTATTCGCCCAGGGCAGCTTGAACCGACTGCTGCACTGAATCGGGAATAAACACCGCATAAACTCCTCGTAAGTCACCCACTTTGAAGTCGTATGCCAAATCTTGGGGATAGTTATTCTTGACAAACTGAGGACGATTGTCTTTGAGCCCATGGCAGGCTAAACAACTTGCTTCCACATTGATGCGACGATAATAGCGAGTGCCACTTTGGTCGCTCAAGGTTTCTTTTTCCCAGAATCCCATTAACTCTGGGGATTGCTCAAATGTAGACAGGGCATTAGTAGCGGCAAGATTATCGGGTTTATGGGCTGGATTACGATACTTTTTGGCCATTTGCTTTACCTGCCACCCGTTCTCTTGACTGAGTTGCATGGCTTTCATGCCAACGGGTTTACACACTTTCTTCATGGTCTCCGCCGTCGGTGGTTCTGGCGCATCTTTCAGGTAATCGGCTAGTCCGCTGCGCATAGCGTCTAAATTTTCAATCTCCTGAACAGCTTTGGCTAGCTGAGCGGGTTCCGGCTGAGCTTGAGCGATTGCTGGGCAGACAAGAACAACGAGAATGATTAGCGAAAAACCCAGTATGATCTTGGATAGAATTCTGAACATGGATATCGTCCCTTAGATTGGGGGATAAGCTAAATTGTTCGATCTCCGTTAGGGATCTGGCACAGAGTGATAGTAGATCTTTATCGATAATCCGATAATAGCGACAACTGCCGACGCGTCGACAGGTGACAACACCCGAGCATTTAAGCAACTGTAGGTGTTTAGAGACATTGGCCTGATTTAAACCAGCTCGCTGGCAAATCTCAGTGACATTGCGTTCCTGGCTGCAAATAGCAGAGATAATTCGTAACCGACTGGGATCGCTTAGCAGTTTGAATCGCTCTGCTATTTGTTCAAAGTGGTTTTCCAGCAGAGCTGAAAGGGGTTCCACTTGGTGCGGCTGAGTCTCCATAATTTGGGGGGAGTATCAAAAAAAGGCCAAATCTCAATCGATGGAATGCTTAAGGGCTAACTGTTGTTTGTTCGTAGTTGGTGGTGGTGGGCTTCAGCATCTGTAGACCGAAGATAACGCGTAATCCCAGTTTTTCAAACCAGGGCATACCAACTCCAGTACGCATTTTGACCATGAAATATTCCTCAAAGGCTGCTTTTACCCATACAACCCATGGGCCACGAACAGCATAGGAGTGTTTCCGTTTGCCAGTTTCTGGGTCAGGCAGAACGGGGGCGGCAATATAGGCAATACCAGTATCGCCAAATTCTGCAAAACACAAAGCATCCAACGTTGGAACTTGGAGAGGACTTTTAATCGCCCCCAACTCAACCGCGATATTGTGGGCAACCGCTGTCGCCATGGCTTCCGACATTTGACCACTTTTAGGTAACCCGATGGGAACACGAGTTTTATCAGGCTGTGCCAGTTTAATGCTGACACCTGCGGCATAAATGTTGGGAAAGTCGGGATGACGCTGGGTGGGTAACGTCGGAATAAATCCCTTGGCATCTCCTAACCCAGGCGCTGCCTGGATAAATTTGGCCCCGCGAAAGGCCGGTAAGACCATCGAGTAGTTAAATGGCAACTGTTGCCCGTCGTCCAGGGTAATGGTGTGTTCATCCACAGCCGTAATGGCCGCATTCTCAATGACCGTAATGCCTTGTTTCTGCATTAAATTGGCGGTCAGCTCTCTCGCATTTTTTACCTTAGAGACACCTAAATGCCCAGCATAGGGCTCTGGTGTGACATAGGTGATGGGCACCTGATCGCGCAATCCTCGACGACGTAATTCATGATCGGCCATCAGAGCAAATTCGTAGGCGGGGCCAAAACACCCTGCCCCCGGAGCTGCGCCCACAACTATTGGCCCTGGATTTTTAAGCAAGTCGAGCCAGGCTTGGTGAGCCGTGAGGCTATGGTCGGGGGTGCAAACAGACTGGGTATAGCCACCATGGGGACCCAAACCTGGAATTTGATCAAAGGCCAGGGATGCCCCAGTTGCGATCGCAACATAATCATACTCAATCGTTTTCTCTCCCTCGACTGTAATAGAACGAGCGTGAGGGTCGAGGGCCGTCACTTTGCCAGATACCCAATTTAAATGATGACGCTGCGCCAGACGCGCTAAATCTAACTGAACATGCTCCAATGGCTTCAGCCCCAAAGCCACCTGGATCAACCCTGGAATAAAGGTGAATTTGGACTCACTGGATATGAGTGTCACCGTATGCTCACTGGGCAGCAAGTGACGTAGCTCATAGGCTATGGGCAACCCAGCTAGACCACCCCCAATAACAACAACGTTTGCCATACCTCAACCCTCTCCTCCCTGATCTAAACCAATCACCCGACGATAAAGTGGGAAATCCCGGTCAGGCTTTATCACTTATCTACTAGATAGTTATATAGATGTTATGTAGTAATCCTGATTCTGTCAACTGAATAATTCGGTTTCAAAGTTCCACCGCCTTCCTGAGCCATGGGGCGTTGAGCCTTTCAATCACACCAGGGAAGTCACAACAAAATAGATAAAATAATTTACAATTTCATTACTAATTGGTTATACTACTGATTAGTAAGAAAGGTAAAGAAAATTTGCACTTGCTTGCCACATGACTCGATTAAGTGATCGCAATTAACAACCATGTCTCACTTCAGCCAGGTTGTTACCCTCTGCTTGAGGTTGCCCTCTTCTTGAGACGGTCATAGATATGTTGTTCCATTTTATAAGGAGGTTGATCGATATGGATGATGCACTTTCTTTCGAAGTCCCATCACTGTCTCGGCGACAACTACTCAATTTTTTGACAGGGGCAACGGTTGCCGCAACCGCTGGTTCAGCCCTCTACCCTGTCGCTAAGTTTTTCATCCCACCTCGGGAAGTATCTGAGGGAGGTGGGATTCTCGCAAAAGATAAACTGGGCACCCCGATTCCAGCCAGCCAAATCCTTGCTAATCCGCCTGGAACTCGCGCCTTGATTGCAGGGCTGGCCAGCGAACCGACGTATTTGATCGTCCAAGACGATGGTTCCCTGGGGGCTAGAGGTATTGTTGATAACTGCACTCACCTGGGTTGTACCTTCCCCTGGAATCCTGCAGATCAGCAGTTTCAATGTCCCTGCCATGGATCGCTTTACGATCCGGAGGGTAACGTTGTGCGTGGGCCTGCGCCCCTTCCCCTCAAGATAGTTCACGTGGTGGTTAAGGATGATGCCATCTGGATCTACCCCTGGAACGAGACTGACCCCCGTACTAATGAGCAACCCTGGTGGGTGTGATCAACTAAGAGGTTTTTACGAATGCGTATTATTTTGATGACTGGAAAAGGGGGGGTGGGTAAGACATCAGTTGCAGCTGCGACTGCCCTGCGAGCAGCAGAACTGGGATATCGCACACTGGTATTGAGTACCGACCCAGCCCATTCATTAGCGGATAGTTTTGCCCTAGAGTTGTCCCATGATCCAACCCTGATTCGGCCCAATCTGTGGGGGGCTGAACTCGATGCCCTCAGAGAAATGGAGCAGAATTGGGGAGCGGTTCGACGCTACATTACAGACGTGCTCCAGGCCCAGGGGATGGATGGAGTGCAGGCAGAAGAGCTATCAGTCCTGCCTGGAATGGACGAAATTTTTGCCCTAGTGCGGATGAAACGCCATTACGATGCGGGAGATTTTGATGTCCTAATTGTGGACTCAGCCCCTACAGGCACAGCCCTGCGTCTGCTCAGCTTGCCAGAAATTTCTGGCTGGTACATGCGTCGCTTTTACAAGCCTTTCCAGGGCATGGCCAATACCCTGAGCCCTGTGTTTGAACCCATTTTTAAGCGCATGACGGGGTTCTCTCTCCCTGATCGAGAGGTGATGGATGCCCCCTACGAGTTCTATGAACAAATTGAAGCACTGGAGCGAGTGCTCACGGATAGCACTCAAACTACGGTGCGATTAGTCACAAACCCTGAAAAAATGGTGATTAGCGAGTCACTTCGGGCGCATGCTTACCTGAGTTTATATAATGTGGCAACTGATCTGGTGATCGCCAACCGCATTATTCCTGAACAGGTGAGCGATCCCTTCTTCGCCCGTTGGAAGGAGATGCAACAACAGTATCGCCAGGAAATTCAAGAAGACTTTCAACCGTTACCCATCAAAGAAGTTCCGCTCTACAATGAAGAACTTTGTGGTTTGGCTGCCCTAGAGCGACTGAAAGACACTCTCTATGGCGATGAAGATCCGACCCAGGTTTACTACCGGGAGACCACACTCCGAGTAGTGCAACAGTCTGAGGGGTATTGTCTAGATGTTTATCTGCCAAATATTCCCAAAGAGCAAATCCATTTGCATAAGACGGGGGATGAACTCAACATTCGCATTGGTAACCATCGTCGTAATCTAGTTCTTCCACAGGCGTTAGCAGCGTTACAACCAGCAGGCGCTAAATTAGAAGATGATCATCTGATGATTCGTTTTACGAAAAATGCTTCTATTCCCTCTGCTGCGTGATCCTCTAAAGCGTGATGGGGAGGAGGATTGTGCAACTACGCAATATCAGGCATGTGAACAGGAAGAGATGTCACCTGGTTTCTGCTAAAGGTATTTTGAAATCCCCTGATGCTGACGTTTGGCACACATATTGGCGTGATCCTTACCATTTACTCTTGCTCATTCCCTGGCCAGGGTTTCTGCTATTGATTATAGCGATATACGGGTTGCTCAATGCGGGGTTTGCTCTTATTTACTTGGTTGGGGGAGGGATTGCCAATGCCCAAACTCATGACTTTTGGGATGCATTCTTCTTTAGTGTACAAACCCTGACCTCCATTGGCTACGGTGTAATGTATCCCCAAACTCCCTTTGCGAATACAGCTGCTGCAGTAGAGGCACTGGTAGGATTGGTGGGATTTGCTTTGGTGACAGGGTTAGCCTTTGCTCGCTTTTCCCAACCCACGGCTCGAGTTATCTTCAGTAACTTTGCTGTGATCACACCCTATAATGGTCTGCCAACCTTAATGTTTCGGGTTGCGAATCAGCGGGGGAATCAGATTGTCGAGGCTCAAATACGGGCATATCTGTTGCGGGATGAGGTGAGTGCGGAGGGACAATTTATGCGACGGCTTTATCCGTTGCGACTATTACGCAGCCAGGCCCCTGCCTTTGCTCTGACATGGACAGCTATTCATCCTATTGATACCGAAAGTCCCCTTAAAGGACAAACTGCGCAATCGCTGGTGCAACTTCGAGCCCAAGTGGTGATTTCCTTAAGTGGTATTGATGAAACGGTTGCTCAAGCTGTCCATGCTCAATATCTGTTTCATAGTGAGGAGATTTTATGGAACTGTCGCCTCATGGATATCATCCATGAAACCCCAGCGGGTGAGTGCTACATCGACTTTACTCACTTTCATGATGTTGTCCCGCTGCAAGCACTGGCTTGATCAGATGTATCGCTGGCCTATTGTCCTCCAACGGTATTCCTCGCCAGGGTGGGGCATTAAGGATGAATGCCTTCCCATTGGTAGGAGCTGTTGAATGAGGCATAGCCCAGTGATGCAGGGAAATACAGAGATTTAAGCCTGAGCTAACTTACTAAAAAACTAAAAATAAACCAAAAATAAAGGGGATAGATTTTGATCTGGAAAAGTAGCCTTGTTGCCTATTTGCACTACGCCAGCTTCATGCTGATCTTTGCCGCCCTATCTGTCGAAGGGGTCACTTTGAAAAAAGAGCTAAGTATCAGTGAAACCTGGAAGATAGTCATTGCAGATGGCGTTTATGGAATATCAGCTACAGTTGTGCTCATAACAGGTGTGTTGCGGGTTCTCTATTTTAGTAAGGGAGCCGATTATTACCTGAGCAACCCTGTTTTCTATGCAAAAGTTGCCATTTTTGTCGCCATTGGTACCCTCTCGCTGTATCCAACCTTTTCATTTTTAACCTGGATCAAAGACTTACGACAGGGCAATCCGCCAAGTCTGGAACTCTCCAGGGTTAACCAACTGGCCTGGATTATTAAAATTGAGTTGCTGGGGTTTATTCTGATTCCCCTGCTGGCGGCAATGATGGCAAGAGGAGTCAAAGGTTGGTGATTTGCCTATATAACTGATTAATTATATAGTGTATTGGGTCTTCTAAAGCCCAATTAAAATAGAGAGCCTTTAGTCTTCGGAGTATAAAACTATGGCCGTAGCTGAGCAGCTGAGTGGGTTGGTGTTCGAAGCATTCACTCCCCATGAGGTACAGGAGCAATTTGAACGGCACAAAATTGTTCTGATTGATGTGCGCACCCCTCAAGAATACGCGTTTGAGCATATTCCTGGAGCCATGCTATTTCCCATGGCCTCCTTTGACCCAAGGAAACTACCCATACAAGCTGATGAGAAGCCCATCGTGTTGTATTGTGGCTCTGGCAGACGATCGCGACTGATTGCTGAAAAATGTATTGATTCAGAGATTGATAGGATTGCCCATATGGAAGGGGGAATCAGCGCCTGGAAAGAAGCTGGTTTGACGTATGTTTCCATTGATCCAGCGACGGGTGGATATGTGCACAAGCCTCAACAATAGAGAGACCTGCGAGAAGAGAGCCTACATATGAGAGGGAGCGTTGTTGAGACACAATGGCTGGCCTGACTCTTAGCACTACTCATAAACTATGCGACACCAACCATCAAAACGGCCTCTACGCTCCCATGGAGAAAATCAGCGTTGTTTAGAGCTGGCCAGACCATGGCTGGCCATGCGTAAAATCTCACGGTTGTTAAAGCCAATTTCCTTGAGTGCCTCACTATAGTGCACCAAAAAGGATTCTATTAGTGTTTGCTTATCCATGCCTACGGTTTGCAGGTCAGCTTCAACCTGATTGAGCATCTGCCAGATCAACGGAAGTACCTGACGATTAGCAGTCTCGAGTTCTGCTTTTACTGTCTCAAAGTGTGCTTTAAGCCAAACTTCTCCGAAGTTGAGATGGTGATACTCATCAGCAACGACTCCTTTCGTCACTTTTTGAGCAAACGCATCGGCAACCGGAATATAGACGTTGTAAGCTGCGATTGCAAAACATTCTATGATCAACGATTGAATCAACAGGCAGGTGGCTATCTTACGGTCGGTTGCCGACGTTTGGAAAGCTTGACATAGGTCAGCAAAAAACTGGTTGGCAAATGCCAAATCAGGAATAACATTCAAATTTCGGCCACAGGCTTCAAAACTTTTACGATGACGCCCTTCCATTTTACCGAGTCGGACTAATTCTTCGGCCTGTTCTGGCAACAGATCTGCCAGGCATAGGAAATTGTCGTAAGCGGCCTGTTCTCCTTCAATAACGATGCCATTAATACGAGTAAAAGCATCGCGATAGGTATCACTATGAAAATCAAGCGTTTGATCGACTGCAGAATAGGGCATATCGGATTCAGATCTCCTTCTTCAGATCAGAAATGGTTAGGTGCCTGGGCCTTGAAATTCACCCATGATATTGCACAGCAGATTAGGTATCATTCTGGCCTACTGAGCCACGGCTTCCCTCAAAGGACTTCAGCCTCTATCAGCGTATGCCTGCATCGATTTCATGGGGGAATGGACTCAAGCTTTATATAACTATAAAGCGATTAATGAAAATAATCAAGAACTCTTGTTTTTTTGGAAATATCATGACGGGAGGCATTAGGAGACAGACTGATACAAAAATCAATCGTTTTGTTGATTAAATAGCTACTTGGTTGTATAGTGATTAAGTTGCTCGACATCGTCCTATCACTCACTTAAGGCTTCTTAGTCATTATCGATGCATTTAAGACTAGGTAGTTGAGTCAATAAGGCTGAGGTTACTTGACTTGAGATTAGCTTGCATGTTGCATAGCCCGTGTTTGCGATTTTAGGTCTTTCAAAGTAATCAGTCAGGTAGCTCCGTCAAACTCTCTTGCACATCTTGGAGGTTTAACTGATGAGTACATTAATAGGATATAAGGGATATAAGCGACCATCCACCCCTGATCGTTATACCCTGTGGGAACAATTTTCTGAGTGGGTCACAAGCACACAGAACCGTTTTTATGTTGGCTGGTTTGGTGTGTTGATGATTCCCACCCTTGTGGTTGCAGCCATGGTGTTTGCGATCGCACTTCTCTCAGCGCCACCTGTTGACGTAGATGGCATTCGTGAGCCCGTCATGGGATCAATTTTAAGTGGTAACAATCTGATTTCTGCCGCAGTTGTGCCGACTTCAGCCGCCATTGGACTTCATTTTTATCCCCTTTGGCAGGCCAGTTCAGCGGCTGAGTGGCTCTATAATGGCGGCCCTTACCAGCTGATTGTGTTCCACTTTTTAATTGGGATCTGGTGTTATCTTGGTCGCCAATGGGAATTGAGCTATCGCTTAGGCATGAGACCCTGGATTGCCGTGGCCTTTTCTGCGCCTGTGGCAGCTGCAACCGCTGTGTTGTTGGTGTATCCCATGGGTCAGGGTAGTTTCTCAGAGGGCATGCCCTTGGGGGTTTCTGGAACCTTCCACTTTATGTTAGCGCTGCAGGCCCAGCATAATGTTTTGATGCATCCCCTGCACATGCTGGGAGTAACTGGCATTTTTGGTGGCGCTCTCCTCAGTTCTCTCCATGGCTCCTTGGTTACCGCCAGTTTGGTTAGAGAGACCTCTGAAACAGAGTCTGCCAACGTTGGTTATCGCTTTGGTCAACAGGAAGCCACCTATAATCTGCTTGCCAGTCATGCTGGGTATTTGGGGCGGTTGCTCATTCCTGGTGCCGCCATGCGCAATAGCCGCTCGGTTCATTTTCTGTTAGCCGCTTTACCCACCATCGGCGTCTGGTTTGCTGCCTTAGGTATTAGTGCTATGGCCTTTAATCTCAATGGGTTCAACTTTAATCAGTCCATCTTGGATAGCCAGGGTCGGATCATTCCCAGCTATGCCGATCTGATTAACCGGGCAACCCTGGGGATTCAAGCCATGCATGCTCCCAATGCCCATCACTTTCCCCTGTTATTAGCGAATGGGGAGGCAACACCCGTGGCCCTGGAGATGACATCTGCTCTCACAGCTCACAGCTAACCCAACTTGGTCTGTGCAATTGTCTTGTTCTGACTTGATGGCAAGATAATCGCCCAGACCTGGAACACTTTGCCTAAGAAACACTCTATGGTATCCGCATCACCCCCTAAGCCAGCTATCAGTGACGTACCTCCAGAAGACTTTGTTCAATCCCCTAAGATTTCGAAATTCATTGATGTCAGGAGTCGGCTTGAATACAATCTTTTTCATGCTCCTGATGCCATTAACCTGAGTCTACCGCGCATTCTGATGGCTCAGGTTCCGTTGTTGCGCTACCTGGTACTGCCGCGATGGTTTTGGCAACTTCCCAAGGATGAACCTCTCGCGGTGATTTGTCTGACGGCTCACCGCAGTCCAATGGCTGCTCAGATGTTGGTTAAACTGGGCTTTAGCCAGGTGTTTAATATTACAGGCGGCATGATGGCCTGGCAGAAAGCCGGTTTGCCCACCCATCGAGATCACGTGAAAGAGTAGGTCACGGATAGACTCGCAAAAACTTGACGAAAAAGGAGAATGATTGTCGTGTGGAAGGTATTAGGGTTCATCCAGAAAAATTTAGTCTGGTCTGTTCCTGTATTTATGATCGCTGGTCTAATCTTTGGGGCTGTCGCTAATCCGACTTCCCTAAAGGCTTTGATCATTCCTCTGACTTTTCTCATGGTCTATCCCATGATGATTAATCTGCAAGTTCAGAAAGTGTTATCGGGAGGAGACTATAAGGTTCAATTACTCACCCAGCTGATTAATTTTGCGGTGATTCCATTCTTTGCCTTTGGCATGGGAAAGCTGTTTTTTGCCGATCAACCCCTGGTGGCCCTGGGGCTTTTGTTGGCCTCCCTGTTGCCCACCAGCGGCATGACCATTTCCTGGACAGGCTTTGCCAAGGGCAATATTAGTGCGGCCATTAAAATGACGGTCATTGGATTAATTTTGGGCTCGGTTGCCACCCCCTTTTATGCCAAGTGGTTAATGGGGGCAGTGGTCGAGATTCCGTTGGCTAGTATTTTTAAGCAAATTGTTATCATTGTTTTCTTACCCATGGTTTTGGGGTTTGTCACTCGGATTACACTGATTCAAATTGTTGGAGCGGATAAATATCAGAAAAACCTTAAGAAGAAATTTCCAGCCTTTTCCACCTTGGGTGTGTTAGGGATCGTTTTTGTCGCGATGGCCCTCAAAGCCAAAGATATTATTGCCAATCCCCTGGTACTGCTTTCGTTTTTGATTCCGCTGGCGATCTTGTATGTTGGGAACTTCCTCTTCAGCACACTCATCGGTAAATTCTTCTTTAAGCGGGGAGATGCGATCGCACTGGTCTACGGTACTGTCATGCGTAACCTATCCATTGCCTTGGCCATTGCCATGACCGCCTTTGGCAACGAACAAGGATCTGAAATTGCCCTGATTATCGCCATGGCCTACATCATCCAGGTACAGGCAGCGGCCTGGTACGTGCGCTTTAGCGACAGAATTTTTGGCCCCGTGCCAGACGCCCAACCCCCGATGCAACAATCGGCTTAGCAAATACTAGGACACTATGAAGTTTTCCCTTTTTGTTCAACTGCAAAAGCAATTGATAGCCTGGGGGATGGCAAAAGCAACTGCGGGCGATCTGCATGCCATCAAAGTAACAGGCTGTGAGCACCATACTAATTTGGGTGATCTCAAGCAGGCGCTTTTGGGGAATCTAGGGGGTACTGTGCTAGAGATTGGCCCCGGTACCGGGGCCAATCTCAGCTATTACTCGCCAAGCATTCATTGGCTGGGTGTTGAACCGAATCGGTTTATGCATCCTTATTTGCATGGGGAAGCTAAGCGGCAAGGGTTGCAACAGATTAAAATCCATGAAGGAATTGCCGAGCACTTGCCTGCCGAGAGCAATACGATTGATACGGTCGTCAGTACCCATGTGCTCTGTTCAGTCACCCACTTAGGGCAGGCTATTCAAGAAATTAAACGCGTTCTTAAACCGGGGGGGACATTCATTTTCCTTGAACATGTGGCCGCAAAACCCGATACCTGGGCGCGTCATCTTCAGGAATCAATTACTCCGGCTTGGAAAACCCTGTTTGATAACTGTCATCCCAATCGTGAGATCTGGAAAGCCTTAGACGAAGCAGGGTTTGTCCCCATGGACTATGAGCATTTCCAGATTCCATTTCCAATTGTGGGGGATCATATTGTGGGCGTGGCAACCAAGCAATTGAGTTACAAAAAAGATATCGAAATGACACCCTCACTATCGTAGTTCACGATCGTTTACGCTTGGCTCTTCTGTCTTACCCGAATCTTCTGTCTTACCCGAAATTGTAGTCTTGACGGAACCCTAGTGAGACCCCAACAGTAAGGCACCTTGATAGAAAATAAAACTGGCAACCCAGGCGAGTACGAGCGAAAACCCTAGGGATAAGACGGTGAATTTCCAGGACTTTGACTCATTCTTCAATGTGGCCACGGTTGCTAAACAGGGGGTATAGAGCAAACAAAAAATGCAAAAGCTATATCCCTGAATAAAGGTTAGTTGCTCAGAAAGCACCTGGCCAACGGCGGCATCATTCAATCCGTAGATCACGGCCAATGATCCTACAACCACCTCCTTGGCCACAAAGCCAAAGATTAACGCCAGGGTGAGCTGAGGTTCAATGCCAATGGGACTCATCACGGGACTGAGAAATTGCCCAATTTGTCCGCCGATGGTGTCTAAACCGGTGGCCCCTTGTGGAAAGTGGGTCACGATCCACACAGCAATGCAGCCCAACAGAATGAACCCTGAGGCTCGGGTCAAAAAATCCCTGACTTCAAGCCAGCTTCTCATGAGCACCTGACGCCAGGTGGGAAAGCGGTAAGGGGGTAATTCTAAAACAAAGGGCTCATCATGCTTAAATACCTTTTGGAAAAGTACAGCCGTGATCAAGGCGGCCACAAAACTGAGGAGATAAAGCGAGAAGAGTGCGATCGCACCCCTGCTGTCAGGAAAGACGGCGGCCAGAATAAAGACAAACACCTGTAACCGGGCTGAGCATAACGAAAATGGAATCACCAGCATGGTTAACAGCCGCAGCGGTCGCGATCTCATCACCCGAGTGCCCATTAAAGCCGGTACATTGCAGCCAAAACCCAGCATTTGTAGCACAAAACTGCGACCATCCAGCCCCAGCTTTTCCATAAAGGCGTCCATCAAATAGGCTGAACGAGACAGATAGCCACTATCCTCCAACACTGCCATCAGCATAAAAAACAACATAATCAGGGGAACAAAAGACACCACCGTGGCGATGCCATTCCAAACCCCGTTAATCACAAAATTCTGAATGATGTTTGGAAAAAAGCTCAGCAGCGGTTCAATCAGGTAAGCCTGGATGCCATCCGTTAGCTGACCCATCACCCCCTGGGCGGGCAAACCCACCGTCCAAATCAACCAAAAGGCCAGGAAGAGACCGAGAAAAAACAGCGGCAGTCCAAAAATCGGATGCAATAACACCTGATCTAATCGCGCCGTTAACGTCATGGCCAACTGAGATGGCCGGATCACACTATCGGCTAAGAGCGTCTTAATCTCAGCTGTGGTCGCCATGTCACCATCACCCCAGCGATCGTTGTCAGGCCGAACTTGATGCGCTAACAACGGTGCCGTCAATTGCTGGGCAATGGCGGCATAGGCTCTGCCGTAGCCCTGGCCGTACTTAGCACTGATCAGGAGAACCGGTATGCCCAACCGCTGGGCGAGTTTATCATTGTCAATGCGAATGCCATAGCGCCTGGCTTCATCGGCCATATTGAGGATAGCCAGCGTGGGGTAACCCAGGGCCTGCACCTGCAAGAGCAACTGTATTTGGCGCTCAATTTCAACCGCATTCAGGACAACAACAATTAAATCGATCGAAAAGTCACGAAGAAACTGTCGAACAACGGCCTCATCCTCTGAAAACCCCTTGAGATTATAAATACCCGGTAAGTCGACAAACTCTGTACAGAGACCACCCAGTTCCACCTGAGCCTGTAGCAACGCCACCGTCATCCCTGGCCAGTTGCCCACAAAGGCAGACGCCCCTGTAATCCGGTTAAAAAAGGTTGACTTACCCGTATTAGGCATGCCGATTAAGGCCACTCGCCTCACACCCTTTTCCGGTTGAATGGTTGTTGTTCTGCCCTGATGAATCATAACTGCACCAAAGAATACTTGAATCAAGTCAGCAAATGCCCTCGCGGCAACTGTCAGGTTACTGTTAGGTTACTGTCAGGTTCTATGGGAACAGGTTTCAACATTGCGAACAACAATCTGGTCGGCCTCTTTACGGCGAATGGCCACCTCCGTAGTCGCACCGACGCGAATATGGAGGGGACCGCCAAAGCCCACTTTGCGAAGCACTCTCACTGAACTATCCACAATGATTCCTAGCCCAGCCAGACGGTGCACAAAGGCCTGATTATTTTTTCCAGAACTTACTTGATCAACAACGGCCAACTCACCACGCTGTAATTCGGATAACACCATAATCCGTTTAATAGTAATTATTTTCATTAATTATGGCAGAAAAGCGAGTTAAATGATCCGTTACTGAATGGATAAAAATCATTGTGAGAGAACAAATCACACGATTTCCCCTGATGACGCTGCTGCCTCATCAGGGGTCTTAGGGGATTGCACAACAAAATAAAGTCCCAGGTTGGGGCTGTCGATGGGTGGATGAATGATGGGGTAACGGGGGAATTATTGAAGCGCAAGCGCCTTAGGGATCAGCATTCCTTAGCAAAGTTGAAGCGCGATCTAAGATCTAATACCAAATCCGAATTCATCAAACCCGATTAAAAATGGAAGGATCTGTAGGGGCATCCCCTGGTGGGTGCCATTCGATATCGGATGCTATCAGTCAGAACTTTGTATAATCTTGTCACAGAATCCGTTGCCACCTATCGCTTGATCAGAACAAAAATTGCGACAGCGAGAACAAAATAGCCAAATCCCTTTTGTAATTGCCTGGCATTAATAAATTGAGTCAGGTAGGAGCCTGCAACTGTGCCAATGCCTGCCGCTAAGGTAAAAGAACTTACTAAAGCCCAATCCACACTCACCTGGTTTAAGTAGCCCAAAAAACCTGTCGCTGAATTCGCGGCAATAATTAACAAGGAGGTGCCGATGGCTTCTTTCATGGGAATGCCGCCCAGTAATACTAAGGCGGGGATGATCATGAAACCACCCCCCACACCAACAAATCCAGTGAGTACACCCACGCCGATTCCCTCTACAGGTATCAAGAGCCAATGATGACCCTGGTCCTTGTCCATGGCATTATCGATAGACATTCCGGCATGGGCTAACGCCGATTTCGAATGGCTTTGGCGAATCATCAAAGTACTCGCAATCACCATGACCACGCCAAAACAAATTAGCTGAAAGCTACCCGTAACAAAAGGTAGACCCGCCATACGAGCCCCTATGTATGCGCCGAGCATTGCGGCTGGTGTAAAAATTATGGCTATCTTCAGGTTGACGTTACCCTGACGCCAATGGGGAATAGCCCCCATCAGACTCACAATGCCCACAATGACGAGACTCATTGCGATCGCACCTTTCGACCCCAAACCCATGACATACACCAGAATAGGCACTGCCAGGATAGAACCGCCACCCCCAATCAGACCCAAACTCAGACCAATGCAGACCGCTAAGAGATGACCAATCAACCAAATCATTAATCAGGAAGTTCCTTTATATCAACAGCAATGTCATGTTGTTACAACAACTTTGCCGCATTGCTCATTGGCGGGAACCGCTTCCATAATTCTTTTAGGATTAGGTAAGTGGAGATTATTCATAAACTGGATGAAGCTGGCCCGATCTTTGCCAACGAACCGGGGATTAAAGCGTTTCTCTTCATCAATCGTAGAGACCGTCTGCCCTTGATAGTCATGGCCTGGATAAACGAGCGTCTCGTCTGGTAACGTAAACAGCCGCTGGGTCACATGGTCGTAGAGTGTACCGGCATCACCACTCTGAAAATCCGTACGCCCACAGCCGCGAATAAATAAGGCATCCCCCGTCAACACATGGGTGCCATTCACCCGATACGACATATGGCTATCCGTGTGACCATGGGTTTCAATTGCTTGAATATTAACATTACCAACCCTCAGGCTCTCTCCATGCTGAAGATAGCGGTTGGCACAGGCTGCATTGGCATTCTGGGGAACAACCCCTTCGCATTCAGTTAACTCTCGCAGCCTACCCGTGCCTGTTATATGGTCAGCATGGATATGGGTCTCTAAGCAATATTTCAGTACCAATTCTAATTCAGTCAGGAGTCTATAATCACGGTCTACTTGCTCTAGAACTGGATCAACGAGCGCCGCCTCTCGGGTCACTAAATCTGCAATCAAATAGGTATAGGTCCAAGTTGCTCGATCAAACAACTGACGAAACAGCATTATTTCCTCCTTATTTTGCTTGCAAAAATATTTAAAAAAGCGACGACAACATCCCAGGGCTAGACATCACCAACAACAAACAGGATCGCAAAGACAACTACTAAAGAAAAAAATGCAAGGTAAGCTTGAACCATGTTATTAACACCGACTTGGTCCAGAGAAATAAACGCATACGATTGATTTTAATAGATCAATCGTATGCGAAAGAATATATCATCATATAGTAATTTAATCAAATATTAAGCATTTAAGGTGTGCGGCAGCGGCAAAGTATCCGGGCAGGGGGCGTCAAGTCAACTGAACGGGTGCCGGTGTCATCAATTCTTGCATGATCTCGGCAACGGACATCATACGTGTCGCTCTACCCGCATTCGTCCCGGCAAAAATTAACCCGTTTTCAATATCACCCCTAGAGGCTCGATCCAGGGCTCGTATAATGCAATAGGTCTCGCGCTTATCCCGAAATTTACAGCTCTTGAGACAATTAGCGAGGCATTTTCCTCGAGGATTAGGGGTGCCGGCCATAATTTTTTCGGCAAAGGGGTTGAGTAAAGCTCGCCCTGGTAACCCCACCGGACTAGGCACTAGCCTCACATCGTCTGGGCTGGCATTGAGATGAAATTCCTTGTAACGAAGGTCAGCGTCACATTCATGGGTGGTGATAAAACGAGTGCCAATTTGCACGCCATCGGCCCCCAGAGCCAGAGCCCGAACGATATCACGTTGATCCCAAATGCCCCCAGCGGCAATCACAGGCATGGGAGTCTCAAACTCGTCTTTTAGGTAAGCAACCAGTGCGGGAATGACAGCTGTTGCTGCCCACTCAGGATCGTTCAGGGTGTCCTCCGTAGCCCCCAGATGGCCACCCGCTACCTGAGGATCTTCCACAATAAACGCATCGGGCAAGCGGCCTTGCTGCCGTTGCCATTTACGACAAATCAATTTGGCGGCACGAACGCTAGAGACAATGGGGACCAGCGCCACTTCTGGATGATCCTGGGTATAGGCCGGTAATTGCAACGGCAAACCAGCTCCGGCAACAATGACGTTGGCACCGTTCTCAACAGCGGCACGCACCAACAGCTGGTATTCACGGGCGGCCACCATAATATTCACCCCGATAATCCCAGTTGGACTCAGGCGGCGAGCGGTGTTTAATTCATCGATTAAGGCCAATCGACTGGCGGTTAGAAATTGCTGGTGACGCTTTTTAGGATTGGGTTCATCGGCATCGAAATAGGGAGAATTAATTCCTAACCCTGAGGCTGAAATGGTGCCGATCCCCCCTGCGTTGGCAACTGCAGAGGCCAATGAAGCACATGAAATCCGCACACCCATACCCCCCTGAATAATGGGATAACGAGCGATGTATGAACCAATTTGAAGAGAAGGAAATACTGTCATCGGTTTAGTGTTATTGGCGAAGGGATAAGGATTGTATCAGATCCAAACATTGATACTGGAGAGACGTGGAGCCTAAGTAATTTTGGTTCCTATCAGGTCATTACCTAGATTACTTAGGCCCAGAGACTACTGGTCTTGCTTTGGCCTCGATACACCTGATTAATCAGGGCCGATGGGATAGAAATCATGCACGTGAGGCCAAACTAGAAGACTTGACTGATGGGACTGTTGAAACTTCGGGATTCAGGACGATCTCCTCGGATTGGAATGCGTGAATGGTCTGAGCCAGATGCTCCATTGAGCTGCCGTGTGGGCTATAGGCAACTTTCACGGAGTCAATATCTGACAAGGATTCAGGGGCATCTGTCAAGATCAGCAGCCGGAAAGGTTGGCAGCTATTTTGTTGCTGAACCCGTTGCATAAACTCTGGGAGGGACATATCTGGCAGCGGATCGGAGACGATGACGATGTCAACAACGATGGAGTCTAACAATATCAGCCCAGTTTCACCGTTGGTGGCTTCACTGGCAATTTCGATGCCGGCTTGCGATCGCAAACCCTTCCGCAAAGCAATGCGAGCCGCTTCATCCCCATCCACAATCACCACTTGCACATCTTCTTCTATGGCATCGTTGGCAGACTCATTAGCCTCCGCTACGGTGTTGGGTGCGCCACAGGCCGAAACGTCACCAGCAAACTCAACATCTGCCAGCTTGGCCGCCTTAAGCTTAATCATATCTTCAGCAGAGAGAATACGAGATTGATCAAAGCCCAGCTCAATCTCTGCCTGCATTCCCTTACGCTTCACCCGTTTGAGATTATAGAAACGCTGATTAAGGGTGGTTTGCACAAACGCCCACAGACATCCCAATAAATAGCGCCGCTTGAACGGATCACGGGTAAACCAATATTCCAAAAACTTCCAGCCATAGAAGCGGGCATAGTTGCGTAAAACCCCCTTCAGCACCGCTTCCCGCGTCATATTGTCGGGCTTGATAATGGGCGTCACAAAGTTGTAGTGGGAAAAGTCTCGCACTTCGACCTTATCTTCGAGATCTTGAAACAGTTCCGCAAACGGCCAGGGCGTAAACATATTCCAATTGGTCATGTCTGACTTCCAGTCCCGAGTCATGCGGTAAGTTTCTTCAATGGTCTCAGGGGTTTCATTCGAGAGGCCCATAATGAACTGCACCTCCGCCACAATGCCATTGTCACGCAGTAGTTTTACGGCCCGTTTATTATCGGCAATGGTGGTTTCCTTACGAAAGACATCGAGGTTCAATTGGGCCGCTGCTTCTGTTCCCAGCGACACATGGACCAGACCAGCTTTCCGATACAGCGGTAGTTCGGCCTCATCTCGCAAGATATCGGTCACCCGAGTATTAATGCCCCAATGAACACCCAGGTTGCGATCTACCAATTCTTCACATAGGCTGACAAATCGAGCCTTACTAATGGTGGGCTCTTCATCGGCCAGGATGAAAAATCCTATATTGTGTTCTTTGACCAGATGCTCAATTTCATCCACAAATAGCTTAGGCTTCCGGGCCCGGTACTTCCGCCAGAACTTCCATTGGCAGCAAAACCGACAGCGAAAAGGACAACCCCTGGCAAAATTAGGCACGGCCACCCGCACATTCAGAGGTGTGTAGATGTACCGGTCCCAATCGAGCAAGGTCCAATCGGGGGAGAGCGTATTCAGATCACGAATTGGCGGATGGGCCGGTGTGACCACCACCTGACCGGCATCATCTAAATAGGCCAGTCCCAAAATTGACTCACGGTCCTGATGGTCTCGGCCCTCGGCAATGGCTCGAACTAAGTTGACACTAATTTCCTCCCCTTCTCCCCGAATGATGTAATCAACCCAGGGGGCTTCTTGCAACACCTCACGGTACATATAGGTGGGATGGATACCGCCCATAATTGAGATCGCATCAGGGCAAACAGATTTAGCAATCCGCAGGGTGTCCTGGGATTTATAAATCATCGGGGTGATCGCTGTGGCCATAACAATATCAGGCTGATGCTCCTGAATGAGAACGGCCAGCGCCTCATCCTCGATGTAGTTAGTCATGGCATCAATAAAGCGGATGTCATCAAAGCCCGCTTGCTTTAAGGCTCCCCCAACGTAGGGCACCCAACTAGGCGGCCAGTTACCCGCAATTTCTGCCCCACCTGAATGGTAGTTGGGTTGAATCATAAGGATACGCATACAGGGTTCTCCTGATATCAAAAGGGTGCAGTGATGGTGAAAGACAAGCAAACCGACTGAGAGAATTGACGAATGGTGTGATCTCTCAAATAGGTATCGAACACGGCGGCAATGTTCCGTAGGTTTGAAGCAAAGATTCCATAGTCCAAGGAGATCCAGGGGCTAAAAAAATCCCCCATAAGGGGGATTGGAGATCCATAAGAGCGGAGGAATTCTGAAAGATTATTCTGCGACTGCCATTTCAGCAGCCTGTTCAGACGAGCGATGGCGATGTTCCGTACTACCCGGCTTATCCTGGCGAGTAATCAGATCAAAAACATGATCGCCGATGGCGTCTTTCACCAATGGCTCCAGCTCATGCATGACATTGTGATTGAGCCGAAACGCTAGGTTGGCTTCATCCACAATTTGACGGGCCAGGCTCTTTTCAATCGGTAAGGAATTGAGGGTATTGCGATATTTTTCCTTAAAGGCTCGTCGAGCTTCCACCGTTGGGATCTCTACAAATTCATAGAAGGCTGTCCCCACACCATCTGACAAGCCTAGGGCTGAGCGAGTGATTGCCTTTAAGCTTTGTCCCCCAGAGAGATCACCCATATAACGGACATAGGCATGGGCGATTAGCAACGCAGGATTCTGGTCAGATAGCTCCCGAATGCGTTCCACATAACGCTGTCCTTCAGGAGAGGCCGTAATTTGGTTACGCCAATTGTCCCCATAATAGAAGGCGAGATCTTTTTCCAACTGAGGCACCCGATCTAATAAAGGGAAATACATGGAACCCATGACAGAATGTTGAGCATGGCGGCGCATTTCTTCTTCTAAGGCACTATAAACAAAGTATAGGTTAGCCATCAATTGACGAAAGGGTTCCCTTTCAACAATCCCTTTGAGAAAACATTTCATAAACGCCGTATTTTCGGCCAGAGTATGAGACTTTTGAGTTCCTTCTCGCAAGCAAGATGCTAAATTATGGTCCATTGTAAATACCTCAAACAGTCAATATTGGTTCAGCGGAGACAATCTTTGTTAAGGAATAAGGCTTGTATAAGATCCTAAAAAGGATCTGAAGAGACGTTTTATCGCAACTTGTACGACAAAAAGTAAACCTGGTTAAATCCTCATTCCTAAGAACGAGGGGAAGAGAAAAGGCAAGGGACACTATGGGTTGAGTATGTTCAGGAGCTAGGAGCCCTCCTGCTCATCTCTACATGATTGGAGATACCTATTATGTTCCCTTGCCACATAGCTTGATAATCACATCAAGGTGTGAGTTTCCCGTGCACTCAATCTTGGGACTTGAGAAAGAGATTAGTCAGCCCAGCCTCTGGGGTACGGCCACCAGCACCGCCATCACGCTGCCAGTTATCTTCTTGAAATTTTGTCTGGCCGCCTAATTGCCCTAGGGCAGAATCAGCGGCAGGCACAGCTGCCTTAGCATGCGATGGGTTGACTGGAGGACTCATGGGTCAAATCGTTCTCAAATGGGTTTAACTTTAATTACTCTATAGTTATGAAGTATTTCAACTATATCATTTTTTCAAAACTTTACCTTTTTGAGGTGTTTTCCCTATGGGTAACGATCGTCAAATCATAGTTCTCTAGAGGAGGGGCAGCTCAAGCGCTGGCACCAGTAGCCCAGACCCACCATACTCAAAAGGCCAATTAATACCCCTGGCTCCGGTACCGAAGTCAGGGGCGTAGGTTCTGGAATTGGGTCAATTACCGGCGGTGGTGTGGGGGGCGTAACGGGTGCTACTGGTGGTGGTGTAACGGGTGTTACTGGTGGTGTAACGGGTGTTACTGGTGGTGTAACGGGTGCTACTGGTGGCGGCGTTGGCCGTGGCGGTGCTGGTCTTGGGGGACGTGGGGGGGGAGTGACAACACCGACACCACCAGGCGCAAAGTTAGGACGCTGCCTCAGGAAAAATAGATCATTTGGAGCATTGTCCAGAATGAAATAGCGAAAGGTAACCGTCTGATTAGGATTTACAACGCCCCCCGTAAAGTTCACAAAGTCTCGCACATCCGTAACTTCATCAACCACCGAAAAGGCATTGGAGCGTGGCCTAACACTGGGAATACCTTGGGCAAAGGATAAGCCATCTTCCTCAGGGCTAGGCACCCGAAACTGTTCTTGTAGCTCATGGTCAAAAAACACCCAAGGCGTGTTAGTGCGGTTGGTCACCACTGACTCTAGACGAAACCCGATCAACCCCTCCCTACGTAGTCCTTCAATGGATAAGAACAGATCTATATTAGGCCCCGTAACATCTTGAAAAATTCTTAAGGCATCAGACGTTCTTTCTCCCCTTGTAATTCTAAAATCACCTGTAACTTCCCTGAATGTTAGATTTTCTAAAACAAGGGTGGCGGCTTCGGCTGGAGCCGCCCACAGCCCTAACGTTACAAGCAGAGCAACCGTTAGCCCCCGCTTGCGCGGAACATACTGGGAAAAGGCGATGAGAGACATATTTTAAAGGGAAAATTCTGCTTTGCCTTTAGTCTAGCTAAACAGAATCAATTCATGTTGATTTTCCTGATGTCAGCCTTTCTTCCCTGTGTTAAGCAACCCCCCTAACAATTTACCAAGCTATAGGTTGCTTTAGAGAACTTAATGCTTCTTCTAATTTCATAGTCAATCGCTCAATGGTATTGTCCGTACTCAAAACCGGTCGACCATGTTTAATAACTCTGGCTAACGTATCTGCCGCAGACGGGGACAGAAGTTTTGTCGGCTGAGATGACAATATCTGCTGTCCCCACTTAGCCCGCAGCCATCCTGCCTGTAATGACGAGCGCAATCCCCTCGCATAGTTTGGATAGTCTGGAAGGGGTAACAATCTCTGGGGACGATAGGGCACAGCGATTGAGGCGCACCAGTCTTGCCATTTAAAACTCAGAATTCTGGGGCTGGTAATCATAGGAATCCAAGCCGTTCTGAGAGCATCGGCCACAATCGCCCCATGCATTGCTTCCGCTAGTAAAACATCAATACAGCTAATGGCCTCTAAGACCTGTTCTATGGGCCAACGAGGATCAATGTAACCAATACCCACCTCTTCACATCGGGATTTCCAGATGCCATCGGCAAAATTAGCATGGTGAATATGGGGCATAAACCCATGGGAAAACACTTTTTTGCCGATAGGAGAGAAGCAACGACGCACCAGGATGCCTCCATCTGTAATTGCTTTTTGGCGAGGTAGTTTTAGACGACGGGCCGATAACGGCCCCCGAACGCAGGCAATGTGCCAATGGGGCGGAATTTCGGTCAGAGGCTGTTCATAACCTGCGCCGCTACTAAATATAATCAGACGCTGTGCATGGGCCGTGCGCTCTGGCAATCGATGATTCAATAACGTCCCTGTACCAATAAATTGGGTGGATTCATCATCATCAAAAAAATTTGGTAGGAGTTGGGGCCACAACCACCTATTCAGCTCATCACCAAAATTAGGTTGGCCATCCCGTCGTTGGTAATAAAAGATTTTCATAGGCTATGGCTATTCTCGAATGCCTGATCCCTGTACACTCCCTTGGTTAAGTTTTTTTTAGGTTAAATTATCACACCTACTTTCCATGTTCATCTTTTAATTTAGTGGGCACTTTAACCATATCAAATCAACAATGAGATTAAACATTTTCATCTTAATCTTGTTGTTAACTAATAATTAATGTCAAGCTAAATTGATCGCTTGTTCGAATGCTTTACCATATAAATCACTGCCAAAATGGTCGATATGTTCATCAGTTTGTTGGCAACAGAAGATCATTTTTATCCTCTTCTAGATCCTAGGCGAGAGAAAATTAATGCGTTAGTTTGACGCTGATTAAGTCCTGCGCTTCACCCTTTATAAACCGTGAACAACACGTTTGATTTTTGGGATTTGCCCCCATCTCCTAAAAGCTTTGGGGGTGGGTCCAGTCTCCTCGGCTTAACTCCTCGAACCGAAATTTGAACGCTCGCCAAATGTCCAAAATCGGAAAAGAAACCCCAATGTCTGATAGCTAATGAGAACCCATTGCTTACTTGGACGGTGCGATTTTTAACTGGCCGCATTGATAGTTATCGTAGATTCACGTACGTAGAGACTCTGATTGCAGATCATGGCAATGGCTACGCCATAAAAAGATTTTAGAATCTTCCAAATTTTCCATAGGAGAGGATTGATGCTTCACTTTAAACCTAAACAGCTAGGCGATTCAATCTTAGAATTGCAACATAGTAATTTTAGTGGAGTTGCCTATGTAGAGCTACTGCCAAATGTTCTCCAGAAGAAACATCCTACTGTTTTAGTGTTGCATAATGGAGAACTTACGTATTGTGGGTTCTCACTACCTGATCCAACGAACTTTTCCAAAGCGCTGGGGCAACAGTTCGATTTAGAAATCATGGCAACGGCTTTACAGCTTGCCCAGAAAAGAATTGATGATCAGACCTCTATACGTAAATATCTAGAACTTTTTATTCGACTTAAGTTATTTGCCTGGGACGATATCGAAAGATATATGCGCAAGCAAGTCATCTTAACCCTAGAACAAATCTTTCCCTACGCTGGCAAGATCGTATTAAATAGGTCTGTTGCCGTGGATCTTACCTATGGAGACGATGGTCATGGATTTACGTGGGATCAGCTTGAACTGGAGTTCATGCAGCGACAACAGGTATGGGCGTCCCTAGCGGATGTAATTCCAGCAGCCAATGCCATTCCTTATCAGCTTAACCATAGTCGCCAAACGATCACCGATGATTGGGCCAAGCAACATGTACCCCAATGGATAGATGGTCAGCGCACGCTGTATGATATTGCCCACCACATCAATCTAGATCCCCTGGAACTTGCCCATAAGTATCGCAAACTTGTTCAAATGGACTGGATTACGTTTGAACAAGAGAAGTATCTGGCTGCGCTTCAAAAGCCTCAGAAAACAGTTATTAATCAACCTCCGACAACGAATGAGTCGCAGAAAGTTAATGTTAATTCTTTAGAAAAGAGTACACCTAGTCCCGCCATTCCTACCGCTAACGCAGTCGCTGAGAATCGGCCTACGATTCTCAGTGTTGATGACAGCTTAGTGGTACAAACCATGATTAAACGGGCTATTGGCGAGCAATATAATGTGCTACTGGCGAGCAATGCCATGGATGCTCTTAGCCTATTAAATAAGGAAAAAATCGAACTAATGCTGCTGGATGTAACGATGCCTGACATCGATGGCCTAGAACTGTGTCGAACCGTACGCAGCATTGGTCGATTTCGGGATCTGCCAATTGTGATGCTCACTGCTAAAGATGGAATGTTTAATAAAATCAGAGGGCAAATTGTTGGCTCAACCCATTATTTAACCAAACCAGTTGATCGTCCAAAACTGTTGGAGGTTTTGACAAAGTATGTTCCCATTACGGTGATGTCATAACACTTTTATCGTTAAATAGCTATGATGGACAACCAATCCTACTTGTTTTTTGAACTTGATGATTTGCAGTATGGCATTGAAACCTCTCAAGTTCGAGAGATTTTGAAACTTCCCGAATTAACACCGATTGCCGATGCGCCAGGCGATATTATTGGTATCCTAAATTTCCGAGGTAAAATTCTGCCGATTATGCATCTTGCTAAGCGATTAGGGCAGAGCAGTCCCCATTGTCAGCTTAGTGACAGTATTATTGTTATTGAGTGGCAAAGTTTGCAGGTTGGCATGGTGGTCAACCAGGTTTACGACGTTCAGTCTTTGTCGCCATCTATCATTGAAGCGGTTCCCACCTATGAGTTGAGGGAGCATGCCCATACGGCATTTGCTGCAGGTATTGCTAAGGTCAATGATAGTCTGATCACATTGTTGAACCCAGAGACATTAATTCGCCAAACGGATGCAGTAGAGACCATAGCCTTAGAGTCTAAACTGGATGATGTCGAGTCCGACGGTACGACGGCTTATCCAAATGAGCAGGTATTTGAAGCCCAACAGATGCCTATTATCACCAACTTTTTCTCATTGTATTGTCCGAATATTTCGTCAGAGGAACGGCAGATTTTTCGCCAGAGGGCCGATGCCCTCGTCCATTCCCTAGAAAGCTCTGGGGCTGATATTAATAAGTTGTTGCCTTTGGCCGTATTCAGATTAGAGGAGGAATACTTTGGCCTAGATCTGCAACGGGTGCGGGAATTTATTAATGTGCGCAATGTCAGGGCCATTCCCTGTTGCCCTCCCCACATTATGGGCAACATTAATTTGCGCGGAGAAGTGATGACCTTAATTGATATTCGAGGGGCGTTGAATATCTCTCAGGCAGTGGACGAAGTGCCTAAGGCTGTTGTGATTGAGGTTGATGATATTGCTGCTGGTATAACGGTTGATCAAGTGCTGGATGTGATCTATATTCCCCCATCAGACATTGCTTCTATGCCTGCAGCGTTACCTCAGCATTCTCAAGTATTTTTCCAAGGGGCCACACGCTACCGTGAGAAAAACTTGAGTATTCTTGACCTCCCTAAGCTCTTTTCGGATGGGGGGTTAATTGTTGATCAAGCAGCCTAGCAAGCCCCTGGTGCTACCGACCACTCTCAACGTTCTTGACCAATTTATTTGCAATCTAACTTAGGATCGATCCCATGAGAATTACTGCACAGCTCAAATACAGTATTATCGGACTGGCTGTTTTGACCGCAGGTGTAACCATTTTTGAAAATACTCGAACTCAGGAGGGTGAGTTTGATGGTTCTATGGTAAACAAAGCAGGTATTGTTCGCGGAGCTAGCCAAAGACTTGTTAAACTGGAAATCCATGGTCAACCCAATGATGAGCTAATCGCCACAATCGATACTCATATTGATGGTCTGCTCAACGGTTCTGAAGAGCTGAAGCTGCATAAGCAGAAGGATAAGACGTTTGTCGCTGCTATGGAAAAGGTTGATGCCAACTGGGAGGTATTAAAGGCAGGTGTTATTGAATATCGTAGAGATCCCAGTCAAAAGACTCAGTTGATTAAAGACAGTGAAACCTTCTTTGAAGACACTAATAAAGCTGTACAGGCAGCGGAGAACATTACGGTGGCGCACATTAAAGAAGTAGGTAACACGCAGTTGGCGTTTTTTATCTTTGACATTGCGGTACTGGGCTTTATTTTCTGGCTTGTTTTGCGGACAGCGAAACTACTGCAAACCTCGATTGCATCGGTGGCTAACAGTTCTTCAGATATTGCAGCAACGGTTGAAGCGCAGGAACAGGCTGTCACAGAACAGACCTCATCGGTAACCCAAACCACCTCTACCATTGAGGACCTGGGTGCGGCGTCACTCCAGGCGGCTCAAAAGGCGGATACCTCTGCTGACGGTGCCCGTGAAGCCCTGACCCTATCGGAAACTGGAAGCCAGGCGGTGGAAAACACGGTGCAGGAGATTGAGGAGCTACAGTCTAAGGTGGGTGCGATCGCAGATCAGATTATGCAGCTGAGTGAACAAACCGACCAGATTTCGATCATTTCAAACCTGGTGGCGGACGTGGCAGACCAAACGAACATGTTAGCCCTAAACGCAGCGGTAGAGGCAGCCCGAGCCGGTGAACAAGGAAAGGGTTTCGCGGTGGTTGCGGGTGAAATTCGAAAGCTGGCAGACCAAAGTCGTGACTCAGCCAGTAAGATTGGTACCCTGGTAGAAGCGATTCAGTCCTCCATTAACAGCACGGTAATGGTGACAGACGAAGGGACGAAAACAGCAAAAGCAGGTATTGAAACCGCAAAAGATACCGCCAATGTCTTTAATCAGATTGCAGAAGCGATTAACGAAGTCTATAACAACTCTCAACAGATTGCCCAAACTGCAAAGCGGCAGGCGGTTGGTGTACAGCAGGCTGTCTCTGCGATGAACACCATTAACTTGGGAGCAAAAGAGACCGTTAGTGCAGTGAGTAAAGTACAAGATTCCACCGAAACGCTGCAAACGATTGCCAAAGAACTACAGGTCGCAATCTAACCTTCTGTTGTGGGGTAGAGAGATTAATCATCTCACCCCATCTACCCCATCCATCAAGAAATATCATGTTTATCGAAGATGAAGAACTGCGAACGCTTTATCGAGACGCAAGTAAAGACCATTTAGACAACTTAGAAGCTGGGTTTCTACATTTAGAAAAAAATCCAGATGATCTAAATAATCTAAAAAATCTATTGCGGGCTGCCCACTCCTTAAAGGGAGACTCCCGCATGTTAGGCGTCCAGGAAGCGGAAACTTTAACACATCAATTAGAGGAACTCTTAAGTGGTGTCGAAAAAGGGGAACGAGATGTCACACCTGCCTTCTGTGATTGTCTCTATCAGGGGTTAGACGCCATCCGCAAAATTGCCCATGAGGCCTTTACAGGGGAAGCGTCAAATGTCAGTGTGTTTCATGTAATGGCTCAGCTGATCAATGCTGGAGAAGCCTCTGAGCCAATCACCATTGCCCCTGCTGCTGAGGAGCGGGCCATGCTGGAATGGATGCCCACCAATGCACCCCCACAGCCTGACTATAACGACTCTGTTGCCGTGATCACGCCTCCTGTCATAGAAAAGGAAGAGACGACCTTAGGCATGGGCGCTAATCTTGAGCACCCTGTCCTCAAACGGCCTACCCCAGACGAAACCAGTGTTGTTATTCCCCCTCCGCCAACCATAGAAGAGGAGACGGCCATAGAAGAGGAGACGGCCTTAGCCATAGGTGCTGACGCCCCCCCTGTCTCCAGATCGCTAACTCCAGACGACCCCCAAGAAAGCACTCAGCAGCCATCTCAGTCTGAGACGATGTCACATGAGGGCTATCACATTGACACTATTCGGGTTGAAGCTACTAGGCTTGATACCTTAATGACCCAAGCCAGTGAGTTAGCTGTGACCAAACGACGGATTACTCGTCGGATGGATGACATTGATCAAGTGCTTCTGTTCTGGGAGAACTGGGTTCGTGATAGTTTAAAGCAAAAATTAACGTTGAATAGTCTGGAGAATGCACAATCAACAGACCAAGCCCTAAATTCGATACAGGCCTTACAACAAACCACAGACGAGCGTCTAGATCAACTAGGCGATCTCTTAAAGCAGCTCAGAAATACCTCCTATGAAGACTCTGCCCAGTTAGAGACCCTCTCTAATGATTTAGAATCAGGGATTCTCAAACTGCGCCAGGTGCCATTGTCCAGCATGTTTAACCTTTTCCCTCGTATGGTCAGGGATTTGGCAAGACAGCAGAGAAAGAGCATTAATTTAGTCATTGAGGGAGAAGATATTCAGGCAGATAAACGGATCTTAGAAGAGATGAAGGCACCGTTGAGCCATCTTATCCGTAATGCCATTGACCATGGAATTGAGGCTCCAAGCGAGCGCATTGCCATGGATAAGGTTTCTATGGCTACAATTTGCATCAAGGCTCGACAGCGAAATAATCGCCTTGAAATTGAAGTCATTGATGATGGTCGTGGTCTTAGTTTAGAAAGCATTAAACGTACAGCTCTGCGCCGGGGACTCTATACCGAAGCCCAGTTGGACAAGATGGGCGATGAGGAACTTCAATACTTGATCTTCACGCCTGGATTTTCCACTCGAACGGTTGTCACTGAAATTTCTGGTCGGGGTGTGGGATTAGATGTTGTACGGGTTAATGTGGAGCGCCTGAAGGGAACTATTCAAGTGGATTCCACCCCTGGTCAAGGCTGTACATTTCGATTCACCATCAACACCAGTTTAGCCACAGAATCGGCCTTGATTGTTGAAGCTAACCAGGCATCCTATGCCATTCCTGTTGAATCTATTGAAAACATGATGCGGGTTATCCCCCAGGATATCTTCACCCTTGATGGCAATCCGGCAATTACATTCCGAGAGAATCCATTGTCTGTTGCCTGGTTGACAGATCTGTTGGGATTGCCTGTATCAGTAGCTACCCAACCTCAGCTGAATAGCGTTAACCCATCAGTCCCCTGTGTTGTCCTTAAAGTTGGACCTAGCCAATTAGGCATATTTGTTGATAACCTAATCGATCAACAGGATATTGTGTTGAAGCCCCATAGCAAACTCCTTAAACAAGTACGCAATATTTCTGGCGCAACTATTTTGGGATCAGGGGAAGTCTGTATGGTACTCAGCCCCCAGGACCTGATTAAATCTTCCAGAGGTGAGGAAATCGGCGCTAAGGTTACTGATTGGGAGCCTATAGCGGTTAAACCGAAAGTCCTGCTAGTGGAAGACTCGATTCCGATTCGTACCCAGGTAAGACGGATTCTCGAAGGGGCGGGCTATCAGGTAACAACAGCGGTCGATGGTCTTGATGGCTTCAATAAACTACAAACAGGAGATTCCTATGATGCTGTGGTGTCTGATGTGGAAATGCCCAATCTCAGTGGCCTGGAATTAACGACCCGTATTCGTCAGGAGGCACAATATGAAAAATTGCCCATTATCTTAGTTACAACATTGGCTAAAGATGAAGATAAACAGCGTGGTGCTGACGCTGGAGCCAATGCCTACATCACCAAAGGTGATTTTGACCAAAGTCTACTTCTCACTACTCTTAGGAGTTTAATTTAACCATGGCTAACCCCATTAAAGTTGTTTTAGTTGAAGATTCTGCCATTGCCTTACAAATTCTACAGCGGTTAATCGATTCATCACCCGAGGTAGATGTTGTTGGTACCGCTCAAGATGGCTCTGATGGCTTGAAAGTAATTGCTCAAACAATGCCAGATGTTATCTGTACCGACCTACAGATGCCCAAAATGGATGGTCTAGAGTTTACGAAAAAAGTCATGTCTGAATTTCCTCGACCGATTCTGGTGGTAAGTAATACTGTACACCCAGGCGATGTAGACAATATCTATAACTTAATGCAGGCAGGAGCACTAGACTTTTTTCCAAAGCCCACTTCCGGATCAGCCACAGACTATGAAAGACTTAAAAATTCGTTGATTACTAAAATCAAAGTCTTAGCAAGTAAGAGAGTGTAATCTTGGCTCTGGGTGTTTAGTTTCAGCCTGGTCCCCTGGTTCTTCTGTTTAGAAGAATCAGGGGACCAGGCGATTCTAGTCTATGTTCTCTTCCATGGGACTGTTGTTGTGGTAATGTGCAATATAATGTACACACATCTCGGCAGAGAGTTCAGACTCCTGCATTACCCCCCTCAATCCCCCCTTACTAAGGCAAGGCTGTTTCATTGTCTGGACAGAAAATCTGGAGGCATTGAAAGCTTATTTGAGGAAAGGCATGCTCTACATGAAGGTGGGCCAAACAACAATGCGATAACCTGATTAATCGACCCCGCCGTAACCCTTAAGTTAATGCCATTGAGGACAACCTAGTAGGCTGGGTCTTAGGGCGGCCTCCCGGCCCTAACCATGGGGGTTTGGGGAACTCGGAGGGACCCCAAGCAACCGGTTTTGGCTCCCTGCGATCATCTCTCGATTAAGTATGAAAGAAGTCATAAGCCTTACAGATTTTCTCTGGTGAGCACGAAACAATCCTGCTCTTGGTAAGGGGGAGTTAGAGGGGGTGAGGCAACCACGAATGCTAGTTTCCAATACTTGTGTGGACACAGTAGCTTGATAAGGGAAACCCTTGGCGACTATTTGAAACCATTGAATATTAAGAGGTTTAGCCACTCTCTCTGAATTAGGGAAGGTTTAATCTGAAAAATGCTGGCTTCGGACAAGTCTGTTAGATCGATGCATTCCCTAGATCAGCAACAGCAAAAATCCAGAACGATTGACAGCCGTTCTGGACATAAACTAATGGAAAGCTATCTGACGCTATGGTAGTTAGGAGCAACCTAATGTAACTTATTTTGCTACCTAGCTTTGATTACTAAACTTGTAGGGCTTGCTCAATCTGGCGTAGCTTAATACGAGCTAGACCTAAATTTGCTTTTTCTCGATCCATCACCATGTAAAAGAAGACACCTTCAAGGGCTTCACAAATGCGAATTAAGTGATACTGATTCTTCAAGCTGATGAGAATATCTTCGATGGGTGATGTGATTCCTAGACCCTCACGGGCTCTGTTTTTAGCCTTAATTACTTCAGAGTTGAGGGCAATTGCTTGCTCTAGCTGCATTGAGGAGAATGTAGCTTCATCTTTACTAACCTGACCTAGGGAAAATCCTGTAGACCAATCTCCAATAGCAGCTCCGATCGCACCATCGACAGATAGTGAGCTTTGAATAGACTCTTTGACGTTATTCATTTTAACCAACAACCTTAGTAACAATAATGTTGATGTTGTACAAGCTGAACATGCTTGAGCTGACCCTAAGATTCCCGAACAAGGCTTAGGTGTTTCATTTGTCTCAGATCTTGCACTCATGTTGGTGATGGGACAATAACCCACGCTGGGTTTTGAACCCAGCGCTAATCAAGGGCTGTCTGCTGAAGCGACAACTTGGCTGTGGGGCTCTGGATATAGACCTTTTACCGATCACTCAACCCCTACTCTTCGAGAAGTCTTACGCCCATAGTGGATTTTGATGGGATTAGCCGTGCGACTTTGAGTCCACAGTGGGCTAACTGATAAAATTATCGTAACCATTTACAAATTCCTGGGGAAGTTTGAAGAATTCTGCGTCTGTTGATATTTGCTTTTACATTCCGACGACATTTTGGCCTACTCAGTTACCCTCCTCAAGTGCTGAGAACTGGTCGGGATTTGGGTTAGGGATTTACGCCTGGACTGTACAGACGTATCTCAAGCTACGGGAAGCAGGGGTTGCCTGTCGGCTAACTGATCAACTGCCTGAGGAGGGCATTGTTCTCTTTCATGCCAATGCCACTCGGGGAGGGAATATTCGCCCCGGTGCCCATCGGTTGCTTATTTGTTTGAAGGCAGAGGCAACGTTATGCGCTCAGGCCCAATTCCATGTGGTGCAAAATTCTTGTGAGGCAGTTGGATGGTTAGGTTGTTACTTCATACCCCATTGGCCGCAACCTGGACTACAGCCTCGTTTGGCAGAGCGAAAAAATCGGTTTGAAACTATTGCATTTTTAGGACATCGCAACAGTTTAGCTGCTGAGCTCATGGAACCAGAGTGGGAGAAACAGCTACAGCAGCGCGGCCTGAACTGGCTACCTGTAATTAATACTAATGTATGGGATAGCCATCAAGCCGTGGATACTCGCTGGAATGATTATCGAAACATTGATGCGATTGTGGCGGTGCGTCAGTTTAATCTGAAGCGTCCTGGCTATCGTCGTAAGCCTGCCACTAAACTTTATAATGCCTGGTTAGCGGGTGTTCCAGCCATAGTGGGTCGAGAGCTGGCCTACCAAACGGTGGGTACTGCTGGTGTGAACTATTTAGAAGCTAACTCTATGGCAGAACTGTTGTCTTGTTTAGATAGACTGCGACAAGATAGCTTACTGCGGGCAAGGATTGTCAAAAAAGGACAAATCCGCTCCATTCACTATACTCCAGAAGTGATTACTCAGCGATGGCAACAGTTTTTGAATGAGGTGGCGATACCAGCTTACCAGGCCTGGTGTAGCTGTTCTGACTGGCGACGTCAGGTGCAATATGGGCAGGCTAGGTTGAGGAATTATGGCGATCGCATCACCCGTCGTCTAAATCTCTAACCAGTCATTTTCTATACCTTCCTCAAATGCCAGCCACAGGGTTGTAGAAAGTTAGCGATGCCCAGGGTGGAAAGTGTAGAGCCGAACCCATGACCGTCATCCCATGGGTAACATTAGTTAACACCGTAGGGGCAAAATACCAACCAGGGCAATGGCCTTGGCCACATCCATGGGTGCACCGCCACCCACCGCCACAATGCCGTCAGCTTGATGGTGGTGATAGGTTTCCAACCCAGCTGTTCCATGTAGTTCACCAACGTAGAAATCAGATCAAACTGGCGCATAAGATTGATCTGGTCGTAGCAAGGACGTTCTGCAACATCCTTCTCATCGGCAATCACACTTTTCTACGGAAGCGATCTGGGTAGCTGGCACCAGCTTTGCCCGGGTACCGCCCAACAGGTCAGTATATGAAACCAGAAAAAATTTAATGCCCAGCTCTTTTGCTTTTTCGACCAGTGTTTGCGTTTGCGTCAGCGTTCCTACCATAATCTGAGGATCCATAGGCTATGCTCCCTCAGTAAAACAGCAGGAATAGGCAGCTTTTGTAGCTGTGGCTACCATCTGATGAAGCATCATACTTAATCAAGCTGCTTGACCTATGAATCATAGCGATTACAAGAGTTCAGCCTTGATAAATAGCTGTCGCTTGTCATAACAAATGTAACAATAGTGACTATTCATTTAGTCAACTTGAGGACAGTTTGATATGGGTAATATCGCTAGCATGGCTTTTAGCTAACCGCCTGTTGGCATCAAACTATAGGTTGAAGATTGCGATCGCAATGAAAATTCTAGTTATTCAAAACAGTGTTCGAGATCCCGTTGGCATTTTAGGAGACCATTTAATCTATCAGGGTGCTGAACTGACCACCTGGCTCCCAGAACAGCAACCCAACTTACCTGAAGGAACGTTTTCAGGGCTAATTATCCTGGGGGGACATATGAATGCCCATGAGGATGACAAGTATCCTCATTTACAGCAGGTGGTTACTCTGATTCATCAATTTCACGCTGAGAACAAGCCCATCATGGGGGTGTGTCTGGGGTCTCAGTTAATTGCCCGAGCCTTTGGTTCTCAGGTATATCTCCACAGTACACCAGAATTGGGATTTTCTCCGTTGGCGGTGGTGACAGATGCCGTCACAGAGCCCTGGCTAAAAAATTGCCCTGTCAATCTGCACATTATGCAGTGGCACTTCGACACATTTGATCTGCCAGGGCCAGCAACATTGTTAATGACCAACGATATTTGTAAGCATCAGGCCTATCGCATCGGCACCAATATCTATGGGTTGCAGTTTCACCTGGAAGTTACCCCAGAGATTATTGTGGATTGGCTAACGGCGAAAAGTGACTGGATTGATACCCACTATCCCAATCTAGACCAGCAAATACATAAACAGATAACTATCCATACTGACAATGCCGCCACCTTTACAGAACAGGTCGCTCACCATTGGCTTACACTGTTTCCTGATGCTGTTTTCAAATGGTGAAGGGTTCAAAGTTGAAAGAGGATAACCATCAACAAGATTGAAGTCAGACTCGCTAATAGGGTTCGGCTTACGTTCCATTGATTCCAACGAGGTTCAAAGTGCAGACGGGCGGTTCTGAGCGCCGTTCCCTCCATGGCATCGATCTGTAGCATTTGGAGTTTGTTATTTAGCGGGACGTTAATTGTGAATGTGGGTAATTGGACGCCAAGGATATAGAGCAGCGGAGTTACAAGCAACAGCATACGCTGCATGCCATCCAGTTGCCCAATACCCAATCCGGCAGCGACCAACAACGCTACGATTGAACCAACCCAGGTGGCGACAAATATCGGCTGGTTATTCTGGATAACTCCGTCGATCACTTGAAAAGCCCGGATAAACTCCCGATCATTTAACGTTTTAATTCCTGGCATAACGACTGAGGCAAACGCAAAAAGGAAGCCTGTCACGAGAGAACATAACAATGTTGCCAAGAGTAAGATAATTTGGAAGCTAGCTGTGGTTGACATGGGTTGAGTCTCCTAATTTGAGGGGTCGCTATAGTGATATTTCAGAAACTATATAGGGAGATGAAATCGCAACAGAGTAAAAAAATTTTGATAGATGATGCGATCGCGCCACTCCCAGAAATTTCCTCGACAGTTTCAGCTTATGGAAACTGCCGAGGTAGGGCTGTCTATTTCTTGCGGGACTATCACAATCTTGCGGCGGATGGACAGCATCCCTTGGATGGACAGCATATTAGTTTACGAACCCACTCTTAAGGTAGGCAGTAAAGATAGTTTTCTACATCCCAATCACTGGTGGTAGCCAGGAAGCGTATCCACTCATCTCGTTTGTATTCGTCAAAGAGACGATACATTTCACCGGGCAATGCCGACTTAATGACCTCATCATCGGCAAGCCGTTCTAAGGCCTCCCCAAAACACATGGGTAGCTTCTTCAGATAAGGATTCACCATCGAATCCACTGCCCGATATTCAAACCGTCCCGGTGCAGAAACTCTCAGACAACAGGGGGAAAACGGCTTCCAGAGAATCCACTTTCATCTGATTTTGTTGGGCAGTTGGTGAGTCGTTTAAGTCCCCTGTTTCATGGAGAATTTGAAACAGGCATCTACCCCGATGAGTGGTATTAGCTTTCGAGGCTGAGTCTACCCGATGTAACGCGGGAAATGTGTAACGCATGGAAATGAGATCGCACCACCCGCCGTCTCAACCTCTAAAGCTTCCACCAAACCATGGCCCACTCCCCTGATCGGCATCACCCAAGTCACTCAGCTACTCTCAGAAAAGTCTTATGAAAAATTCAGTTTTTGGTCAGATGGCACTCAGCCGCTGACGACATGTTTGTAATCGGGGGGCAACAGTTTTCAGTCTCAGAAACTGTCACTAGATTAATTTTTATAGATTTCCAATTATGACGAGGCCTGATCACATGGTGATAGATAGGAAAGTTGAAGTTGTTGCTGTGGCATACTTGAATCTCAACATTCGCTATAGTGAAGCTGAAGCATTAGTCTCAGCATGGCATAAACAATATCCTCAATATGATTACCAGACATTAGTTCAATGGATTTTGGCTGGGGATGTCACTTATGTTGATGGGCAACTTAAGTTGGCCGCCTACGCAACGTCAGAAGATTTAAAACAACTCGTTATTCAGATGCGAAGTGCGGCTGGAGTTAGTATTAAAGACCGTCGGCATAACCTCACGACGTATCGAAAGTGTTTTGTTGGGTCTGAAGCTGTCCAATGGTTAATAGATAACTTGGGCCTGACTCTCAATGAAGCTGTACGTGTAGGACAGCGCTTGTTAAAGCGCGGCATTATTCATCACGTTGTCGATGAGCAAGACTTCAAGAACGACTATTTGTTTTATCGCTTTTATGCAGATGAGTAATACTGATGCTTAAGGAAGCACACCCCTAGCGGCTGCACCATGACCACCCTAGTTTCCCTGTTTTTGAGCAATCACTGCAATTGGGCCACCACCCGGTGGTCCTTAATTTCACCGGATGGGGATGCCTCTGCCTTAGCAAAAATATTAACGATAGAGCCAGTTGAATTTCCTCGTGTTGAAATAGAAAATGCTCCTGGTTGGTCTCAAAATGAATTGAGTGTTAGTCTTTAATAGGTGCTTATCACTGCCAATTTGCAAACCGCTGTCGTTGTCGTTGTGCCATCCAACAGGTGATTTCCCACACATCGGCAACGGGCATGTTCGTATACGGTAAGGTCTGCATGTAACCGTCGTAGAGAAACTCTGGCATCATTGTCGTTTGTGCCATACCTCTTGTCCGTTGTTTCTCCCAGATTAAACTCCACCATCGTTCATGGGCCGTAAGCGCTTCTTGGTATTCTGGTGCGCGAGGATCAGAAACCTGGGCATGTTGAGGATAACCAACCCGACACTGGATATGCTGCGCCCGTTCAGCACACAGTTCCAAAATAGACCATTCTGTATCAATCAGGCGTTCACAAACAACACACCAGTGGCTAAAGTCACAGGTGAGCTTCATTGAAGGATATTCTTTTAACAGGTCGCGAGTCGTCCAAGGATTGTACAGTGAACGACTGCGATGGGTTTCAAAACTGACGATACAGCCAGAAGTGTGCTCTAATTCCAGGGCACGTCCAAAAAAGTCTACATTTTGCTGCCAGGACCAGGCATCATAACCACACATGGTGGAGACAAACAGCGCTCCCATATCCTGGGCATGGTCAATCACCCATTTCAAGTCACCCAGATGATCGTCGATGCTGCGGTCAGGGCGAGGTATCCACCAGTCTTTGGGGTCGTTCGAATCGCTCCCCGTGGTAGCTTCTGCGATAAAAACCAAATCATTATCCTGAAGCAGCTGCCGAAGTTGTTGTTGTTGCTGCTTGTCTTGTGGAATAGGTCCTTCGATACCGTCAAAGCCGTCGTTGAGGGTTTGTTGCACCAGTAGGTCTAGGTCAGTTGGCCCGGTCCACCATGAGCGTAAGATGAGAAGTTTCACAACAGTCTTGTGTTAAAAAAAGAGATATTTATATCGCCAGCTGTAACAACACTTGCAATAACACATTTGCCCCATTCTCTAAATCTTTAGGAGCTGTGTATTCTTTTACATTATGGCTAATGCCATGGGCGCTAGGAACAAAAATCATAGCCGTAGGAGCCATGGGCGCAATTAACCCGGCATCATGACCGGCTCCACTGGGCATGGATTTGACCGATAGTCCTAATCCCTCAGCTGTTTTTGTTACTAGGTCAATTATGCCAGCGTCAAAGACAACGGGTTCAAAGCGAGCTAAAGAACGACTGGTAATTTTCAGCCCCTCTGCCTTGGCGATGGCAGCGATTTTAGTATTCATTCGGGCTTCAGCGTCTTTTAAACAGGTTTCATCGGTGTTGCGCAAATCAACGGTGAGGCTAGCTTCTTGGGCAATTACATTGATCAAGCCAGGTTTGACTTGCATGGAACCGACAGTAGCCACTTGATTACCCCCCATGTCCAGGGCAAGATTGCGGGCAGCGATTGCGATCGCACTTGCCCCATAGCCTGCATCATGGCGCAAATGCATCGGCGTAGTACCGGCATGGTTCGACACACCCTTCACGGTGTACTCTTTCCACGACATCCCCTGAACACCAGTCACTGCACCAATCTGGAAACCTTCTAATTCCAGTACTGGCCCCTGCTCGATGTGCAATTCCACAAATGCTTTTACCGGTTGACTACCGCAGGGCACTGTTCCGACATAGCCAATCCGTTCTAAATTTTCGCCAACGGTAGTACCGTCAACTCCCACTGAGGTCAGAGCGTTTTCTACCGGGAAGCCACCGCTAAATACCCAGCTACCCATCATATCGGGCTGAAATCGGGCTCCTTCTTCATTGGTAAAAAAGGCCACTGCGATCGGATGACGGGTTAGAATGTTGTTTTCATTCAGGGTGGCGATGATTTCTAACCCAGCCAGTACCCCAAAATTGCCATCGTAACGGCCCCCCGTTGCCACCGTATCGATGTGGGAGCCGGTCATCACTGGAGGGCCAGCTTCTAGACCGGCACGGGTGGCGACAACGTTGCCGATCTGGTCAATGGTGATGGTCAGTCCTAGCTCTCTCATCCAGCTAACAACCAGGTCTCGACCAGCTTTGTCTTCGTCGGTGAGAGCAAGACGACAGACACCGCCATCTGAGATCGCACCAATTTGAGCTAGCTGATCTAACCGTTGGAGAAGACGCTCCTTGTTGATACGTAAATCAGCGAGGGAGAATGAACTTGTAAGAGAAGAGAGCTGAGAAACCATTGTATAAGCTTAGTCCTGACGAATGATCAACATTACTAAATTTGCCTAAATCTTATCGAAGAATTATGGTTATTCAACTTATTGAAGGGGATCTGGAATAACAACCGTAAACTGCTAATCTGGTTTCTGAAAATCTTCAGTTACCTCATTGCCTAAAGCCAGCTCTCTAATTCCGCTCTACCGGAATCTGAATATCACTCCGCTTTAACCCATCTGGAATAAACGGTCCATCATAGAAAAACCGTCGCGGCGGCCCCACCACCTCATACTCCGGATGCGCCGTCAGCCAATCCTGTAACTGCTGTACACCCCGCGTATACACCCCATAGCCATAACCACCCCGCAATCCAATACTTACCACCGTCATCGGCAATATATCCTCCACCCGCACATTCTGCGCCACCTCTTTCGGTACCACATCCAAACTGCGATACAAAAACGAAACTGCCGCATCTCCGTCTGAAATAGTGCCTGTCTGTAGCGTCGCCGTCGGATACCGCGTCTCCACCGGAGCTGTCATCGAAATATCATTGTCGCTAATGTGACGAAATAACGGCGAAAACCCACGAGATGCCGCCTTACCTAAGTCGCCCCGCACCTGCACCGTCGCCGCTCGGTAGGCCGGATACTGCTTAATTTCAATCTCACCCTTCGCCGTAGGGGGTGGAAACCCCTCTGGCAAAGGCGCAGATGCGGCCCGATAGCCCCAGACAAACAGCGCTCCTAAGCCAACGATTATCCCAACAATTAGCAGTCCCTGACTTGGTTTCATAATATTGGGGCTAATAACTGAATCAAAGAACTACTCTAGCGCAGATGTCATCGCCAGGGGAGCTTGAGTGATGCCAGCCTGTTCCAGGGCCACCGCTGCTGTAAAGAGAGACTGCTCATCATAGGGACGGGCAATCAGCTGCACACCCACGGGTAACTCTCCAGGTAGGTGAACGGGAACGGAAAGGACTGGTAAACCAATAAATGATAAAGGCTGAGTATAAAATCCTAGATGGGGGCGTACCAAGACCGTCTCACCGTCTAGCTCCATGGTGGTTTGCTCAATGAGAGGAGCCGGGCAGGGTGTTGTTGGTGCTACAATCAGGTCCACGGTTTTGAATAGTTCACGGACCTGGTCTCGATACCAGCGCCGAAAACGTTGGGCTTGAATATACCAGCTACTGGGGATTAATGCCCCTGCTAAAAAGCGATCGCACGTCGCTGAATCAAAGTCTTGTGGCTGAGTTTGTAAGCGAGATAAATGCAGCTGACTCCCTTCGCTGGCGGTAATCAAATAGGCTGCAGCTCTGGCTCGTGCGGCTTCTGGGATAGTCACAGTACGGGTGACATTGAGGGCCGTGACGACCTTGTCTAAGGCCTGGGCAACGGTGGGGGCCATGCCTTTGGCAAAGTGATCGGTTGCGATCGCAACCCGCATTCCAGCCATATCGCCTGACAAATCAGGGATAATCTCCGGACGATCCGTACAAATAGGGTCTCGTGCATCTGGGCCTTGCAACACTTGAAAAGTATTAGCAACATCTGCAACAGAACGGCCAAACGGGCCAATATGATCGAGACTGCTAGAGAACAAGAAAGCCCCTGCCCGCGATAACCGACCATAGGTGGGCTTCAGGCCATATACACCACATAAAGCCGCAGGCACCCGAATGGAACCATTCGTGTCAGACCCTAGGGTTAACGGCACTAAACCGGCAGCGACAGCAGCAGCAGATCCACCCGATGACCCGCCCGAGATGCGCGTCAAGTCATGGGGATTTGGGGTGGCACCATAGTGCTCGTTGACCGTGACAAATCCATAGGCATACTCATCCATATTGAGGGCTCCCACCAGAATTGCCCCTGCCGCTTTGAGGCGAGCAACAGCGGTTGCATCCTGGGTGGCTGGTGAATTGGCCTGATTAATTTTGGAACCAGCTAAGGTAACAGTGCCAGCAATGTCAAAGAGATTTTTAACCGCAAAGGGGACACCAGCTAAGGGACCTACCGGTTCTCCTGCTGCCTGTTTACGATCCAGTGTAGCGGCAGCCTCTAATGCTGACGATGCTAGGACTGTCGTAAAACAATTCAAGCGTTCATTCTGGGTTTGAATACGCTCCAGGGTAGCTGTTACCACCTCTTGGGCTGTGATTACTCCCCGTTGGAAATGGGCAGTAATTTCTGCGGCGGTTGATGTGATTGCTGATGGGGTCATGGTTCAAACCTTGGCGCAGACTCAAGATTATCAGGTAATGGAAAGTCTAAGATGGGCTGCGCAATAGTGTGAACACGCTCAAAGTTTTCGACCACACTAGCCATCTGTTCTGGCGGAATAGCTAAATTTAACAGCTGTGCTGATTGTCGCACGTAGGTGGCTGCATCAAAAGAACTGTTGAATTGATCGGTTGCTTCTGGAGAGGGTGTGGCCATGGGGGCTGAACAAAAATCATATGTCACCTATTATCTCTTAAATTATACATGGCAACTCTTATGAATGTTCCATGATACGGAACCAATGCTTTCTCATACGTTTTATCCACAATCAGACTAATCCTTGAGAGACCTTTCTATAGAAAGGTCTCTCAAGGAAAAGAGACTTTTGAATTGTTAATCGGTTTAACCAACCATCACTTCTGGCAAAGCAGCGAGTGCCGTATCATTGAGCGGCTCACCACCGTATAGGCTGTATGACCGAGCCACCGCACCCGTAAATCCAGCATTGTAATCAAGGGCAACTTCATTAGTAATATAATTTGTCCGTTCATCAATGTAGCTGTAGTCATTGGGTGAACTGGGTCCGCCAACTAATGCGCCATACAAGATATGTTCGTTAGGAGCGCTACTATTGATGTCAGTTGTGCCTGAAGCACCTCGGTGGTGGGGGTTCAGGGCAAAATCATCACCAAAGCCAACTTGATAGCTGAAGTTGTTGGGATTATTGCCTAAAATATAGTCAACCTGCCCTTGCGCAAAATTGCTGTAACGGTTGTCATAATCGTTGACGGTGTCACTATAAATTCCGGCTAAAAAGGCCGTGTTGGCACTATACCGTAGTGAACCCCATTGATCGAGCCAGGCAAGCCCTCCCTCTGTATAGGTAATTCCATTCCCATTCCGATTACTCCAGTAGTCAAGCCATGTCTCAGCATCGTTGCGATATTGGCTATTTCCGGTCTCCTGTGCTAGTAAAACAGCTGTCCCGTAAGATTTATTATCCCAACTTTGGGTCCATTGTTTATTCACTCCTTTGTAAGAGTCTTTGGCTTTAGATAAATACCCCGATTCGCCAGCTTTTACCAACCAGGCGGCACCCCAGGCAAGTTCATCTTCATAGCCACTCCAGGAATTGTAGTAGTTTGCGGCATCGGGAATAGAGTCAGAGTATTTACCACGATAGGTATCAGCAAAGTCATAAAGTTGTTTTGCGTTGGTTAACAACTTATCTGCATAGTTAGCATTGGTGGACTTAAAGACAATGGATGCGGCAGCTAAGGCTGCGGCTGTCTCCCCAGCCAAATCAGATCCAGGATTGTTACTATCAACTTTGTAAGCTGGACGCTCCATCGTCATAGATTCTGCTGAACCCCAGTAGGCATGGTCAGTTCCACCATTACCCACCTGTCCCCATAGAGCTGTTGTTCCATTACTGTTGGTCTCATGTGCTTTCAGAAAATAGTCAGTTCCCCATTTAATGGCAGCAAGAACCTCATCCAGTTGACCACTTTTCTCATAAGCCTCACGATATTCAATGACTCCCCAGCTTAGAAGCGTTATTGAAGATGCCATGGGCAATCCAAATTTTACATGGTCTCCTGCATCATAATAGCCACCTGAGAGATCCACTCCAACATCTGCACCATCATTGAGAGCCGAGTCATCTCGCCATGCAATGCGATTCTCTTTTGGTAAATCGCCAGAGCGTTGAGCCTCAATAAACAACAGAGATTTCTGTAAGGATTCACCATAGTTATAATCTCCGCCGTTATCAGGTGGTGAAAGATTCGGGGGGCTAGGTGGAGTTGGAGTTACCTCAGGTATGTCTGGATCAGACTCTGGTGGAGTAACATTCTCATTGTTATCCTCATCGAAAATTGTATCCTCATTCAGGACAAAGTTTGAGGGATCCTTTGGGGAACCGTTTGCATTGAAGCCAATAAAAATTGGCTCACCTGTTGCTATTGTGCTGTTGTAGTCAACATTCTCTATTGTGTAGAGATTACCGTTTTGGCTGATGACCTTACCGCCCCAGATATTAGTGATATCAAAATCTGCTTCAAACTCAAGTTGCCAACCATCAATTGCCGTTGATTCTAAATTTGTTATCTCAAAACCACCTGTAAATCCACTTCCCCAATTGTTTGCAACGGTGAAGTCAATGTCTGCTGGAGCAGAATGTGTAGGAGATGGGGTGGGTTGAGGGTTGGGAGTCGGCGTAGATTCAGGGGTAGGTATCGGTGTAGATTCGGGAGTTGGCACAGGAACAGAAACTAATGCAATACTTGAATCATTGAGCTGAACGTTGCTAATGCTTAGATCAACATCACTGGCAGCGTTTGCACTAAACCCAATACTTATGCTGTTGTTTGAGGTTACTTGTTTATTCCAATCTAATGCGCGAACGACATATTTTGAACCTTTGTGACTAACAATTTCTGCATTCCAAAAATTAGAGATCTCAAAGTTGCTTTCAAACTCCAATGTCCAACCATTTAGGGGTGTATCACTTGGGTTGCCAATCGTAATGGAACCATTGAAACCGCTATTCCAGCGATCATTCTCTAGGAACTCAACAGAATACATAATTATGAGGGGTTAGATATTGCTACGGCAAAACAGAGTCGTTTCTGACCTATGGGCATGCAAAAACATCAGCCAAGCAGGAGTGTCGACTGGTGAAAAATACATGCGAATATTTTTGAAAGAACCAACCTTACAGGGAGTCAGTAATGTCTCAACCTTGTGCTGACGAGTATTTTAATTATTCAATAAATAGCCAAGAGAACACGTGGCTTGAAAAACTTGTCAAAACGTACTGCCACTACAATGCGCAACGTTAGTTTCAATCCATCGGCAAGTTGATACACAGGAACAGGCCACACGAGAAGCAAGTGGCGATGCTATAACTCAGCTCTCAAGCGTTTACGTTAAGCCTTATGGAAGATGAGCCTTTGAAATTGTGGACATATCCCACAAACCTATTAACCCTGATTAAATAAAGTGTCAAGCTTTTCTGTTGTTAACGTCAATTTAACATAAATTTTTCAAGGTTGCAAGAATTTCATCCAAATTCTCTTATTCCGGATAGCTTAGGATTTCGATGAGAATTGAAGGTGTTGTCGTTTTTTTGATCACACGAAAATGAATGGAATACCTTATTCTCGCTAGTTACCTATAGTGTTATTTTTTACCATTGGGTTGCCAACCTGGTTTACCAAAGATGTACTTTAAAGCACAGGAAAATCGCTTGCTATGCCTAACATCTTTGATGATTTGCCATAACTCATAGAAGTTAATGACAATTGGATTGACCGACCCGATCTGTTTGGTAAGGCCATAGGTGATTTTCTCAGTCTCAGCTTGGTAAGTGTCAAATAGGTGATCCCAGATAATCAAGATTCCGCCATAGTTTTTGTCAATACACCTCGGACCTACCCCATGATGAACACGATGAACTGATGGTGTATTAAAGGTGTTATCTAACCAACCCAGCTTTCCGATTCTTTCAGTGTGAATCCAGGTTTGATAAACAACAACTATCACCAAGGCAATCAGTGTTTGAATAACATCAAATCCTATTAAAATCATCGGAATGAAAAATATCCATTCAATTAGACTTTCAACCCAGGCTAACCGAAGGGCTGTGGTGAGATTATACTCAGGGGATGAATGGTGAACGCTGTGATACGACCACAAAATGCGTACCTCATGCTCCCAACGGTGCATCCAATAATACGTGAAATCTGCCAGAATAAGGGCCATTCCCCAAGTCCACCAGGTTAAGGGTAGCCTCCAGGGAATAAAATATTCAACAGCAAATAGACCTAACACAAAGACCAGTCCGTAAAAGGTGCGATCTAACAGCAGACCCACAAAAGCAATGCCGGAGTTCGCAAAAGTCTCTCCCTGAGACCGACGACGCACAAAAACAATATCCCATACAGCTTCAAGAATGATAGCCACAAAAAAGATGAGATCGATTAATTCCAGAGCTTCAAATATTTCCATAAATCCATCAAAACGGGTGAAATCAATGTCCATTTGGGCTTATCCTCCTTACTCTCTTTAGTTTTTATATCGAGCGCTTGGTTTATTTTGACCGCAAAAAGTTTCTATGGCGCGATGCAACTTATAACGACATATTTACTGTCTACTGGGAGAATGCTTCTCGAAATAGGCAAGCAGTATCTGTGTTAATAGATGAACTTGTTCCTTAAATGAGAAACTGCTATCGTCCTCTAATTGCTCAATCAAAATGCCATTAATGAGGGTCCAAATAAATCGAGCGAGTTTCAGATCGGTGAGGTCTAAAAATTCAGATATCTCCTGCTGACTTCTCTGATCAATTTTTTGAAAGACAGGATTGTCATTAATTTCCGCTATGTCGTGATGTTGATAAAAATCCACCCAAATTGCGGCTTGTTTAATAAAGTGATCCTCATTCTCTACTAAAAGCGTCTCCAGCGCTTGCATGCGATCCAAAAGCGTATGTCCACGCGTGGCTGCTTTAAATAACTGAAACTCCTGCATACTCACTTCTTCCACTAGCTGCTCAAATAAAGCCTGCTTACTAGGGAAATAGTGATACATTGCCCCGGTTGAGATACCTAGCTCCTTGGATAGCTTTCTTGTTGTGACATTGGCATACCCTTCCTCTGCAAACAAATTAAAACATTTGTACAGAATTTTTTTTCGGTATTGCTCAGAGTCAACTATCTTAGGCATGATTTTATATCGAGCGCTCGCTCTATTGTATTCACTTCAAAATTTTAGTGTCCAGTGGTGACGTCGAAATTGAATTGGTCTGATCATGTGTCATTTCTAGTTCAATGTACAGGGACACCAGATATTTGAATATCTGGTGTCCCTGTAATCAGAGATCGATATCAAGATAAAGTATCCGTCAGCTTCTAGGCTGGTTCTGGACCATTAAACAGCGACAGTTGGCTAGCCTGATCGCTAGCAATAAGTTCCCAACCTTCACGCAACAGTTTTTGAAACGTGGAAAACCCGCGTGAACTGATGGCCATATGGTCAGGGCTTATAAACTGAGGGAACATCGTGTAAGGACGCCAGGATGTTCCCTGCTCGATGCGCAGATGTAGAATCTTTTCTTGCCCGTTATCCTGGGGTAGCCAGGCCATTTGTTTAATCATGGTAACCTCCTTAACCCAAGGGCTGATCGAGTCACTCGATCAGCCCACTTACACTCCTTTGAGCATGGCTTTATAGCTTCAAGTAACATTCTTTGAACGTGTGCCTGATCCAATTATCTTTCAGCATGAGCTGACGCATGGCTTCAAGCAAATACTCTTGAGCTTGATCGGGGGCAAGGTTTTCAACCTGTTCCCTGAGGACTTTAAGTTGAAATTCTTGCTCTAATGATAGTGTTCCAGGTGTACTCATAAGATCCTCCTTGGGCTCTGCAAAAGCCCACGTATACCAGCTATTAGTGACTGATTCACATGGTATGGTGTAGAGTCCTTTACAGGAATGTCCCAAAGAATACCTCTCTTAACTAGCGGAGCTGACCTGTTGAAATTTAACGACTCAGGCTATGTCCAACAGCTGTTAGCGCTCTACGACAAGTGTGAATAGTACTGCCTCAATAGCTATCCAATTTTCAAGGTGACACACTCAAAACGAACGACCCTGAAGCGAAATGAGTATGTTGGCTATCGGGACACGTAGCATAATCAGAGGTAGGCCAGTCTTTTTTCGTTTCAATATAAATGTTGTAAGACTTTCTATCTCCAAGAAAGAGCAAGCCTGGACAGTGTTTGGGGATTATTTTGATAGACAATGGGTGTCAAGCTTGTGTTTTCTTATATTCATTATAGCAAACATAATTTCCCTACTTTCGCAACAGTACTTTACAGTTGTTGTTGCAGCAACAGGTTGATTTTGAGGCTAAGGGAGCTGCGGCCAAATGATGCACTCGCTCAACCCGGTTTTGACTTCGCTCAACCGTCCAGCTTTGAGAGTTGAGGCTTCGATGGTGAGCTCAGCCGAACCGCGAAGTTGGAACTCGCTCTACGGGTATTTCATTTTCGACCCATCCCCTAAGGCTAAGATGAGGTCTTTTTACGTTATAGGTTTCTGGTTCTCATACTGTCAATGACGTGCTCCCCAACAAAATTAGGTCCTGCAAACGTTTGATGCACAGATGGAGGTTGATGGATCCGTCCAGTAATGGGTTCAAAGTCTTTGATATTAAAAGCGTAGGGCCATACACTGCCATCCCATCCCACCACGTCTAGGGGATGATGGGTGTAACAATATTGGGTGAGGCTGCCCCTGGCTTTCACTCGCACTTCAAAAACCCCCATTTCATCATGGGTCAATAGTTTCTCCGGTGGTCGAATATCGCGCTCACAGTAGGGAGCTTGTTCTAAAAATTGTCCCTGGGGACTGAGGTATTGCTGCGGTGGCTGGATATGCCCCGAGGCTTCTAGAGATAGATGGATTTGCTCCACTCCCCTTTCTGGTATCAGCCGCCAAAGCACACCCGCTGGAATTATTAGATAGTCTCCTGACCGATAGTGCAGTTCTCCCAGCTGACTTTCCAAACACCCTTTGCCCTGGTGAATAAACAAGAGTTCATCCCCATGGGCAAAGCGGTACCAGTAGGTCATGGGCTCGTTAGGATGGGCAATGGCAAGGGTAACATCAGCATTAGAGAGTAAGGGTAGGAGAGATGCGATCGCACCTCTCCTACCCCACTTACCTTCCCACAGCACTCTCTTTTTTGAAATTCCTCTGGATGCTACACTCACTGACTACATTGCTGTCCTCCAGGGCACTCCAGCAGCTGTCAAGGTCCGTACGGGAGGGCTAACCGCTTCCCCTTAAAGCGACTGCCGGGCTACACCAGCCATTACGCAGCTGGCAAACCTTGCCCAATGGTGATTCGGTTCAGATGCATGGCTTGCTTAACCTAGCGATCGCAGCAGCTTTTGCCTATGGCTATGGGGCCACTGCAGCCGAGATTGCCAGCATTTTACAAATCGATACCCTCAATGATCTAATTTTCTCGGAACACGAGATTATTTGCCATAGCCCCCTCTGGTCAAAGGAATCGGAGCTATCCACAATAGCGGGACATTTACCATTAGACAGCCTTGCCCGTGTACGCAGTCGTTATTTCCTAGGAATTGGTTCCTGTTCTTTCCAAGAACCCTTGGCCGAGCTTTACCGTTTGAAGCTGTTCAACGATCCTGCGTCGGTACCGTCCTATGTCCTCTCTACCTGACACCACCCATGACCCACATCGGACACCTGGGGGTTCCTCTTAGAAATTACCCACCAGGGCAAAAAGCCCATCCAGTTATCCACGGGAGAACAGCGTTTTTTCTTAGCTGACGGTGACGAAATCAGTCTGCGAGGATATTGTGAGACACCAGGTTACAAAAAAATTGGGTTTGGCGAATGTCGGGGACACGTTCTCGCTGCGATCACTCAATAATATTTGCTAGAATAAAAGTACATATGCACTATCTGGAGTTTTTATGATGCAAATTCCCTCTTTTTAGTGAGATCCCTGTTTCTAATTGCTACAGAGGTTTTTCTAACCTTTGTTCAGCTCGACGATTTAGCTGATTACAGCGAGTATGTCTTTAAGGTTAAAGAATCTCGCATGTTGGCCCTGTGGGCACTGGTGAAATATGAAGTCTAAGGATTTCTGCTAAGACATTATGTTTTTTGTCAAAATCAACACAGTATTAAATATTTTCTTCACACTATAGGTATCTCCTAATGTGCTCCGAATACCTTGACAGTGAAATGTCACTTCGGAGGAAATCTGATAATGAAACGTATATTTGAGTTTGGTGACTCTCTAGGGCCAGACAAAGTTGTTCATATTTATGACCACCATAGCGGATTAAAAGCTATTCTCGTGGTAGATAATGTTGCTTGTGGTCCTGCCATGGGAGGTGTTCGCATGGCTCCCAATGTCACTACGGAAGAAGTCTTTCGACTGGCACGAGCCATGACATTTAAGAATGCAGTGGCCAATCTTCCCTATGGTGGTGGGAAAGCGGCCATTCTTGCTAACCCAAAAGTACCTGCAGCCAAAAAAGAAACCTTGATGAGAGCGTTTGGGGTAGCGATCAAAGAAATAACTAGCTACATTCCTGGTCCTGACATGGGCACAGATGAAGCCTGTATGGCCTGGGTGCAGGAGGAAACCGGTAGAGCCATTGGTTTACCATCAGCAATCGGTGGTATTCCCTTAGATGAAATTGGAGCCACGGGCTATGGCCTTAGCGTTGTTGCCGATGTGGCCAGCGAATTTTGTTCTATTGATCTGAGCACAGCCAAGTTTGTGGTTCAAGGGGCTGGTTCAGTAGGGCTGCATACAGCCAGTTTTCTAGCAGCTAGGGGAGCCCTTCTGATCGGCGTAACCGATTCCCAGGGCACCTTGTTTAATCCTGATGGCATCGACATTGATCAACTGACTGAATTAAAACGTCAAGGCAAGAGTGTGCTTGATTATGCTGACGGAGGCAAACTGTCTCGTGATGCTGTCATTGATATTCCTTGTGATATCTGGATTCCTGCGGCTAGACCCGATGTCATTGACGCTGACAACGTCAATCGGCTAAAGACTAAACTGGTTATTCAAGGAGCCAACATTCCATTTACGGCTAAGGCAGAACAAATCTGTCATGACCGCAATATCCTGGTCATCCCTGACTTTATTGCCAATGTGGGTGGTGTGATTTGTGGTGCCGTAGAATATGGCGGCGGTACCAAGGAGATCGCGTTTCAAACCATTGAGGAAAAAATTCGCAAGAACACAACTCTAATGTTGGAAAACGTTGCAAGTACGGGTAAGCTACCTCGACAAATTGCAATTGAGATAGCTGAACAGCGCATACGCAGAGCTACAGCTTATCGCAGTAAGCGCCATGGCCCTGGGTTACAGCTGATTGCGTAGATAACGTTTGGGAAGGGTGTCTTGGGTTTGTTGCAGAATAACGAGTAACGAGTAACAAGTCACAAGTAACAAGTAACGAGCGAAGCCAGTTGCTAAGATATCCTACAGTTACACTAGATTAAGCCAACTTGTTTGCCTATCTTGGTAAATGCGGCAATGCACTGGTCCAGATGCTCACGGCTATGGGCTGCGGAAATCTGCACCCGAATGCGGGCCTTACCCTTAGGTACCACTGGATAGCTAAAACCAATCACATAGATGCCCTCTCTCAGAAGTTCTGCTGCCATAGTTTGAGCTAGATGGGCGTCATAGAGCATGATTGGCACAATGGGATGGGTGCCAGGTGCAATGGCAAATCCCTGTGCTGACATGCACTGCCGAAAATAGCGCGTATTTTCATTTAATCGTTCCCTGAGATTATGGCTCTGTTCAATTAAATCCAGAGCTTTGAGACTGGTGTAGACAATGACCGGGGCTAGGGTATTTGAGAATAGATACGGTCGCGATCGCTGCCTTAAAAGCTCCACCACAGATCGATACCCGGCTGTAAACCCGCCTGAGGCTCCTCCCAGGGCTTTACCCAGAGTGCTGGTGACGATATCCACTCGCCCTATGACACCACAATGCTCAATGGTACCGCGCCCAGTGGGGCCAAAGAATCCGGTAGCATGGCTGTCATCCACCATCACCATGGCATCGTAGCGATCGGCCAGGTTGCAAATCTCCCTGAGCTTAGCCACATCACCATCCATGCTAAACACTCCGTCCGTGGCGATCAGCCGTCGTTTTGCTGCCTGGGAGGTTTGCAGCGCAGTCTCAAGGTCTTTCATGTCACTGTGACCATAGCGATAGCGCTGGGCCTTGCTGAGGCGAATACCATCAATAATGCTGGCATGATTCAGATATCAAGGGTTCTGGTATCTCTTGTAACATGGTCACCACAGTTTTTTATGGGTATCACCTACGCCCGAAAATCTGATGTAGGAAGAATCCAAAAATCAGAAGATAGAAGTCGGAATATAGTCACCGATTGACTTCTGACTTCTGAGCCCTGAATTCTATACCTGGAAAAACGTTTGCTTTCAACGAGTCCTCCATCATATTTTTTTTCTTAACAAAATCCACACATTCTAGTTTGGTTCGTCCATGATCTACATAGAAAAGAGATTAGGATCGACTTAATTCTTTAAATTAAAGTCAAGCCTTTGGGGGAAGTAAGATGCCTCAGTTGGCACCACATATTTTTAATATGTTGCATCAGCAAGGGGTGCAACATGCGTTTGGCATTCCTGGAGATTTTGCCTTAACGCTCTGCGATGCGTTGGCTGAGAGTGAGATTCAACCTATTGTGATGACCCATGAACCCTCGGCTGGCTTTGCAGCTGATGCCTATTCACGCATTCGAGGTTTAGGGCTGGCCGTTGTCACCTATGGTGTGGGTGGTTTGAACATGGTGAACCCCGTGGCGGGAGCCTATGCCGAGAAGTCACCGTTGGTCGTGGGCACGTTTTTGACTGATATTAACTTGGGTCTGTTTAGCGCTCACTTAGAGCCAGCCTATGCCATTTCTGCGACCTCAGAGCATATCTCAGTGAAGCATCACCAATATCCCAATGACGGTGCCTATGCGTCATTGCGGATGATGGCCCATCAAACGGCGGACTTTGTGAAGATTCCTCGTTTGGATTATGCCCAGCTAGCTGAGTTGATGGGCGGTAGGGGGTTTGTGATCAAAACGGGTGAACAACTCTGCCAGGCATTTAATCAGGCGTGTACATCTGAGTCTTTTTGCCTCTTTGATGTGCACCTCGCAGCCGACGATGTTTCTCCAGCCTCGCAACAAATTGCCTCTCTATTCGCCAAAACGTTAAAAGGATAAGAATTTTCAAATCACATCCGCACCTGTGCCAGGAACGACCTATGATTACTCAAACGATATCAAATAGAAAACAATTTAGCTGTCTGAGTAGCTATGCGATTGAAACCATTAGCGATCGCAATCTCAAGACTATCCAACCCTTTTTTGAGAGATTACCAGCCGATCCCTATTTGGAAGGGCATTACCGGTTTCGGCGGTTTTCTCATTTTCAAGAAACAAACAAGCAAATGATGCAGTTGTCCCATGCATTTTTCTATCAGAGCAAGACCTACAATCCCCTATTGGGTAATGTTACGCGAGACTATGAAGAACTGTCTGGTTCACTGGTTCAATCTGATGCATTTCAGCAAACCCTGCTCACATTTTTTGAGTTCTGCAGACAATGTTCACCGTTTCATGAAGTGGGCGTACATCAGATTCGCGTAACCGCAGACCAGAGCGAGACGGGTAATCCTGCCCCCGAGGGCATTCACCATGACGGTGTCGATCTGGTTGGGATTCTTTGCATCGCTCGCCATGGCGTATCAGGCGCTGAAACCCAACTGTCTATTTTAAAAGGATCTGACCCCGTTTTCCGTAAAGTACTTAATCCTGGAGAGCTGCTCGTATTTAATGACCACCAGTTTTTCCACTACACTACCCCAATTGTGCCTGTAGAAGACAGCGGTTACCGCGATGTCTTTGTCTTCACCTGTCCAGATCTTCCCTTTAATCTCCCTGAGTAGAGGAGTATTTCCAGTGTCTCAATCTGTTGTTGTTCCCGCTTCTGACACCGCCACTTTACCCCTAGACTGGATTCGTCCCCAGTTTCCCGCCCTGGCTCAGGTAATGAATGGTAGTCCGATCGCCTTTCTCGATGGTCCCGGTGGCACCCAGGTGCCTCAACGGGTGATGGATGCCATGACAGATTATCTCATCCACAGCAATGCCAATGCCCATGGCGCTTTTATCACCAGTCAGCGTACCGATGAGGTTATAGCAGCGGCCCGTGGGGCCCTGGCTGATTTTTTGGGATGTAACCCTAACGAAATTGTCTTTGGCCCCAATATGACCACCCTCACCTTTGCCATCAGTCGTGCCATTGGCCGTGAGCTCCTTCCAGAGGATGAGATTTTAGTCACCTGTTTAGACCATGATGCCAATGTAGCTCCCTGGTTAGCATTAAGAGAACAGGGTATCATCGTTCACACCGTCGACATACATCCTGAAAACTGCATCCTAGATCTTAAAGATTTAATCAGTAAGCTTAATCACCGTACTCGCCTCTTAGCTATCACCTATGCATCCAATGCGGTGGGTACCCTCAATGATTTGCCAACAATTATTCAACTCGCCCATGATGTTAGAGCCTGGGTTTATGTGGATGCAGTCCACTATGCCGCCCATGGACCCATCGATGTCCAGCAGCTCGACTGTGACTTTTTGGTTTGTTCTCCCTATAAGTTTTTTGGTCCCCATATGGGGGTTTTATATGGCAAACGAGAACACCTGGAGCGGTTGCACCCCTATAAGGTGAGACCAGCCTCAGATGTGATTCCCGATCGATGGGAGACCGGTACCCAGAACCATGAAGGATTAGCCGGTGTGACTGCTGCTATAGAATACCTAGCAGACTTAGGACGGCTTGTGTCTCCCCAGGTGAGCAATCGTCGTGGGGCTGTATTCGCAGCGATGACGGCAATTCGTCACTCTGGAGAACAACTTTGTCAGATATTGATCGAGGGACTGTTACAGCTGCCAGGGATAACAGTGTATGGCATTACTGCACCAGAACAGATACTGTGGCGTTTGCCAACAGTGGCAATTCGCATGACAAAGCATCCCCCAGCAGCTATGGCAAAAACATTAGGAGAACAAGGAATTTTTACGTGGCATGGCAATTTTTATGCGCTAAATTTGACACAACGACTGGGAGTTGAAGATCAAGGTGGACTGTTACGGATTGGTCTAGTGCATTACAACACATTAGCTGAGATCAATCGTCTGTTGGCAGCACTGGCAGACATGGACCTCACTCGATAGTCTTGCCGTAGCTATTGTAGGAACTGCCGATGACCATTACCCTCGATCAAATTCGCCAGGCTGCTCAGCAAATCCACTCAGGCATTGTCCATACCCCTTGTGTCTACTCCACCAAACTCTCACAGCTGACCAAGACAAGAGTGGCATTAAAATTTGAAAATCTTCAGTTTACTGGTTCTTTCAAAGATCGTGGTTCCCTCTACAAACTGCTGTCGCTGTCGACCACACAGCAGCAGCAAGGTGTCGTAGCCATGTCAGCAGGCAACCATGGCCAGGCAGTTGCTTACCATGCCCAACGGTTAGGCATTCCAGCCGTAATTGTCATGCCTCAATTCACTCCTAGTGTCAAAGTTGAACGCACCCAAAGCTTTGGTGCAGAGATACATCTGTATGGCGACACCCTGGATGCAGCTAAAACCCTGGCCCAAAAACTGGCTCAGGAACGTCAGCTTACCTTAATTCATCCCTACGATGATTCGTTTATTATTGCCGGGCAGGGAACTGTTGCCATAGAGATGTTCAAGGATTGTCCTGACCTTGACAGCATCATTGTCCCTATCGGCGGCGGTGGCTTAATTGCTGGGATTGCCATTGCGGCTAAACAGATGCGTCCCAGTATCCACATCATTGGTGTGCAAACTACTCGCTATCCATCCATGTATCAGGCAATTGCTGGCAAACAGCCTTGTTTTGGCTACAGCACAATTGCTGAGGGGATTGCCGTCAAAACCCCAGGTAGTTTGACATTACCCATCGTTCAGAATCTGGTGGATGATATTGTCCTGGTGGAAGAAACAGACATTGAACAGGCGGTTCGACTGCTTTTAGAAGTTGAGAAAACCGTGGTTGAAGGGGCTGGTGCGGTGGGGTTAGCGGCCCTGCTAAAGAGGCATAAACAATTCTCTGGGAAGACAGTGGGTATTGTTCTCAGTGGAGGCAATATTGATTTACTGATTCTTGCTTCAATTTTGCAACGTAGTTTAGTAAGAGATCAGCGTCTAGTGCGGCTACAGGTGAATATTCGCGATATTCCTGGCGCTTTGGCAGCTGTATCTCAGATCATTGCTGAAACCCAGGCCAATATTGTTGGGGTAGAGCACCATCGGATGTTTACCGGTCTACCGGTACAATCTGCAATTTTAGAATTTTCCCTACTGATCCGAGGGCATCAACATCTTGAGCAGATTCTCAATAAGCTAAAATTAGCTGGACATGATGCCCATAGCATTCCCCTGGATGTTGATCTTGCGACTTGTTACGCCTAAAATCTATCACGCTTTAGGACGGTTGAGCTGTGTTCTTTAGTCACGTACAATCACCCCTTAAATCCGATCTCTTGCAAGATTCTCTCAACCTTAGCGCGGTGATTTTTCTCCCATTCTTCTAAAGATTGGGTTGCATCTTTCTCTGCCCGTCGCTTAGCCATATCCCAGATAGTCTCTTGTTGTTTAGCTGGGATAACTGCAATTCCTTCTTCATCAGCAACAACAATATCTCCTGTATCGACCTGTACACCACCGCAAATGATTGTGCTTTGTAAGGAGCCTGACCCTTGTTTTTTACCTGGGATTGGCATTGCCCCGCGAGCAAACACCGGAAACCGTAGCTCACGGACTTCTGCCACATCACGAATCACACCATCAATAACAAAACCAACGATACCTCTTTTTTGAGCTGTGGCACAAACATTACCACCGGATATAGCATAGTCTATGTCTCCGGCTTTTACGACAATTATGGAACCTGGTTCTGCTCGATAGATGGCTGCATGGAGCATCAGGTTATCGCCTGGAGCACAGCTGACAGTATACGCTGGCCCGGCAATTCGGGGGATATGGGGCCACATTTCCCTGATTCCCATATCCATAAACTGTTCACGTCCTAGAAGGGCATCAGCATAGGTTGTTGGAGACAGTTCACTGAATTTTGAAGGGGCCATGGGTTAGATCTGGATAACGATAACTATGTGCTAGGTTTCTAACACATAGTCGTCACAGTCGACGACCTTGAGGGCATTGAGCCTAAGGTATGGAATGTCACAACCAACTACCAATGAGCAGGTAATTGGCCCAAATATAGGGGGTTGTGTATCCGTAGTCGTGAATTAAGGACAACTGTGCCTGACGTACGGCATTAGCAATTGACATTCCTGGTTGAGTCAATAATTCGTAGAAACGGATCATGAATTGGGTGTTGGGTGTATCTTGGGCAATCCATAGGGTTGATAGGACGCTACGGGTGCCTGTTCTAGCCGCTAGGCCAGCCAATCCTAGGACTGCTCGTTTATCCCCCTGGGCGGTTTCACAGGCACTCAGCACAACAAGTTCAAGGGGGTGGACACCGCCTCGACTGCCTAGCCAAATCAGATTGTTTAGGTCTTGGGCTGAAATCTGTTCTTCGTAGGCGACGACATAGGTTTCATCTGGATCAGAGCTAAAAACACCGTGGGTTTTCCAATGGATGGCGGAAAAATTACCTGTTTCTAACTGCTGCTGCAGATTTTGATGGGTAAAAGATTCATTGAGCAACACATTGCTGCTATCTACATATTGGGAAATACCGTCTAGCTCTTCTCTCACCTTAGCAATGGCAGGAAACTGGGTTTGTTTAATTTCCTGAGATAGCTCCACACCCCCCATGAGAACCCGCAGTGATGGATTGACAGTCTCGGGTGTGAATACCTGGAGTCGGGGTGCGATCGCAATCGCATATCCCTTTTCAATCACATACTGTTCGCCATCGTAGAGCACCGCCATGGGAATATTTCGTAAGGGCCCATCCAACACAAATACAAGGGTTTGGATGGACGCCTGGCTCAGGTCCGTTGCCAAGGGCCGAATCAGCCAGTCATAGACGGTCTGGGCATCGGTCAATACTTCAGGTGTTTTACTGGGATTTGCTAAGTTTGCCTGTAAAGCTAGCAGGGTGGTGTCCGCTGTTTCTTTAGCAATCAGTGTCTCCCGGTACAGAGTTTTGCCAGGTAACTGGGCAATCATGGCGATGCGATCGATCAAAATGATTGGATACAGAATGGCAGTCTGGTCATCCTGCACTTGATCCACAGTTCTAGCATCAAGGGTGCAGCCCAGATAGTTTTCCAACTCCGCCAGCTGTAGCTGATCAACCGTCTGGATCGCCTCCTCTAAGGGCTGCGTCTGTTCGTCATGGTCTGAGAGCAACAGCTCAATATATTCACGATAAACGGGCTCCACATGATCGCGAAAGGAGAACTGCACATTTGTATTGACGCTCAGCAAGTTGTTACGAACCTGCTGCAAGCTTCTGATAGCCGATTTATAGCCCTGAATTGCCCCTTGGCGATCGGTTTGCTGTTGTCGTAATCTGCCCAGTTGCCACTCCCAACGGTAGCGAATTTCAGGGGCATCTACGGTTTCTAATGTGAGCAATGCTTGCTGTGTTAGATGCTGGGCATCGGCCCATTGCTCCATGTGTTCATACAGCGTTCCCAACTGCCCCAAGGCATAGGCTTCTGCCCGTTGATCCTTCAGGATACGAGCCTGCTGAATAGCTTTGGATAACAGCTTGGCAATTTCTTTTGGCTGTAGAGTTGTATGAATAACCGAGCTAGAACTCTCTGTGAGAGATGATTGTACTTTCATCAAGCTCTCAGCCAGGTGAATATGGGCATGGATTGCAGAGCGGCTAGCAGGTAATTGCTTCATAGCCTGCTGCACCTGGGGTAATAGCTGTATTGCCTGGGCTATTTGGTTACGCTCAACCCATAATCGGAACAGGTTTAACTGAGCCAATGGAGAGTTATTGGTGTCTATGGCTTGTTGATAGGCTGCTTGGGCAGATTGACTATGTTGCTCTGCCTCTGCCTGACGCCCAATGGTTCCATCGCGATGGGCCAGCAACCATTCTGTATTCCCCAACTCTAAAAAGAGATTACTTGTCTGACTGGGCTGGGTGTTTAATGAGATTCCCTCTTGCAGTAAGCTGAGAGCCGTGTCTAAGTCACCAATTTGTCGCAGCACACTACTTAAGTTGTATAGCCCTGCCGCTTTTAGATCATTGTTGGGCTGTTGCTGAATGCCTTGATAAACAGTTTCTAACAACGTTTTGGCCTGGTGGTTGAGGCCCAGGTATTGCAATACGCGAGCCTGATTGATTTGTGCGATCGCGACCCCTGCTTCATCTCCCGCTTGTCCATAGGTTTGGGCTGCTGATCGCCAATGGGCTAAAGCAACATCGGCATCTCCTTGCAGCCACCGTAGTTTGCCTTGGGTATTAAGAACCTTGGCATAAATCACAGCCTGAGATGCTGAGATTGTCCGTAAATCAACCGGATCAATTAGGCTCAGGCTATCCTGTAAGCTTTGACTAGCCTCATCTAACAGACCCAAATGCTGCTGAGCCAGAGAGAGATAGCTGAGGATAAGGGCCTGTCCCCAAGGATCGGTTTTGAAGGATAGGTTTGCTTGCTGCCACTGTTGAATTGCTTGGGCATAGTGTTCAGCCTCATAATAGGCTAACCCTTTTTTTAGTAATTCTTGAGGAGACGCAGCTGCTAACGAGACATTTGTACGTCCCAGAGCAACATCCATAGCTGTTGGCATAACAGCTGGTGTCACCAAAGTAATCGCAAGGCTTATTAAGCCAATCAATAAACACCATCTCATGTCGTTTTCCCGAGCTTTATGCTTGTTACTTTTGTCTCCAACAGTTGCTATGGGATAGTCCAGGCGGTGACGTAGTTAAGATAACATCACCCGTATCGTTCACAAACCAACTCTCTGCTTCTGTAATCGCAGTAGACTCGGTCCAAGGATAGGGGAATCGTAAATCGTCCAATACCTCAGCATCACTCAGAACATTGCTTCCTAAAGGCGTAATCCCACCTCGACCCGATGTGTAAAACTCTCCTTGGGCGGCGATTGCTGTGGGATCGCAACCCTGGGCAATTAGCTGAGAAGAATCTAACAAACCAGCTGGCAATGAGGTGACTCCCTGCTCAGGTTCAACACTAAGATTGTTGATCTCAATCGTACCACTAATGCCAAATTCGGAGCTTGCTGTAATATCACTCAACGGTGTCCGTCTCGGACGAGGCCTGATGCCAAAAATATTTTGCGCCGTGATATCGACATTTCCTCCCCGCCCTTGAAATGCATTTGCCGTGATGTCGCTGTTTTCTTCAGAGATCGCAATAATAAAGCCTTCTGGGGCATTAATAGAGATGTTGCCGCCATCACCGATTCCGTCTTCTATCCCTGCATTGGTAGACATCAAACTGCCATTCCGTAAGAGCAGAAAATCTTCAATCTGTAAATTAATATTTCCCCCTGTATTGCCGTTAGTTGCTGCAGAGATTTCGCTACCATCTTTCAGAATTGCCGTATTAGCCGTGACTTGAATATCACCCCCCTCGCCCTCGCCCCGACTATCAACGCTAATAGTGCCACCGTCTAGAATTTGCAGAGAATCAGTGATTACTCTGATACTGCCTCCTTCTCCTCTACCGGTATCATTGACAGCGCTAAAGATCCCGCTGGGAGCTCCACCCGCAGATTCACCCTGAATCATCAGGTCATTGGTTTGAACAGTAATCCGACCAGCATCACCAATGCCGGCGGTACTGGCTCGAACAATGGCCCCATCCATGATGGTCAAGGTATCGCTGATCAGAGTGATATCTCCACCTTGACCTTCCGCAGGAGGGGCATTTGGAAACAGGGTTGAACGCTGCACATCGGCCAGAATACCTCCAACTCGCTCATTATCTCCTGGAAAGTCTTTTATAAAGGTGTCCGAGCCATCCAATACGATATCTTGCGCGTCAATGGTAAGCGTTCCAGCGTCGCCAAATCCTGCAGTTGCTACTGAAATATTAGCTCCATTACGAATAGCTACCGTTTCTGCAATAATGGTGAGATTGCCACCGCGCCCCCTGGCTCCAACTTGCAGAGTACTGCCAATAGCACTAGGGAAACCTAGCTCATTCACTCCATCCACAATGACAGCATCACTAACCTGAATATTAATGTCCCCGGCAATGCCGTCACCCACAACAGTGGCACTGTTTGACGCACCATCATTGATGATTAGAGAACCGTTCCTAACAGTAATATCGACACCTCCTGACTCTCCTACTCCTCCTTGGCGAACGACACTATTAAAACCACTGGGTAAAGGAACGCCGTTGCTATCTCTGCCTACACCAGAAACCAAAATCAAGTTTTGGATATCCAATGTGATTTTGCCAGTATTGCCTGCACTAAAGGATGTTGCAACAAGTTGTCCACCATTGATGAGGTGCAGTTCTTGACCCATAATGGTGATATTGCCACCATTACCCGTAGCACCCTGCAAAATCTCGTTGAATAGCTTTCCTTGATCAAGTGTGACCCTGCCGGTAGCATCAATGACAATATCCCCCGCCTGACTGTCTGAGGTACCCGAGAAGAAATCGATGCCAGCCAATAGTCCTGTTCTAACTCCTATCAGGCTGACATCATGACCAGATACAACAATGTCACCGCCATTGTCAGCAGTCACATCAACCCTAGCATCGTTATTCATCGACACATTGCCGCGATCCACTTGACTTGGAAACGTCAGACGAATTTCCTCGTTATCTATGGCTAGTCCAAGGGTTCCAAGACCTGCTAAACCTCCTAGCTCAACCCGTCCCCCTACAGCTGATAATTGTCCCTCTGTGAGAGCAATGTCACCGCCAGCTAAAATAAGGCTTTGAGATGGGTCAACTGCAACAGTCGCAGCACTTGTAATCGGTTGTGGGGTGTCGGTCCAATACGCTAACCCCACTGGCATACTGACGGTTAATAAAGGAAAGTCTCCAGGGTTTGTTGCACTAAAGATTCGCTGATCATCAAATTCAATCGCGTCAGCCGTTGTTGCTAAAAAGGAGCCGCCGATCTCCAGCTGTGCACTGGGTCCCAGAATAATGCCATTGGGATTGAGTAGAAAAAGATTGGCAGTACCGTTGGCTCGAATCAAACCATCAATATTAGAAATAGACTCTCCCGTAACCCTGCCCAAAATAGTCTCTATTTGTAAACCATTATTAAAAATAGCTTGTCCGCCAGTTGGCACAGAAAACTCGCGGAAACTGTGAAATAAATTAGTTCCCCTAACGGTGCCGCCATTAATCGTACAGACATTACAATTTTCGGGTACGTTAGAGGGGATCGGCAATGTAGTATCGGGGGTAACTTGGGCAAGGGTTTGAGGCCCAAACTGCCCCACCAGCAATGGCACAATCGCCACACCACCAACAAGAACCTTTATTATTAAACGATGCATCATGCAAACGCTTACCCCCATCCATTTCATAGTGCACTCAGCGTTGTAACAAAGAGTACAAAAGACAGATTCCAGCTCGAATATTTCTACCCACACAATACACTAAGGACTTAAAGTCCGTAAATTAACAGTATGTGCTTATAGATAAATGTTACGGGCAAGATACGGCTACTGGATTAGTCTTTAATGACACCGGCAATCTTTTTTCAACATGATTAAGGTCTATAAACAAATCGGTGCGTAGATATCTTTCACCAAAACTGGACTGAAGAATAACAATTAACTTGCCAGCATTTTCAGGGCGCTTAGCGACTTGGATTGCTGCTGAGAGCACGGCACCTGTGGCAATGCCCGAGAGTAAACCTTCTTCATGGGCAAGGCGACGACCATATGCGATCGCATCTTCATCTGACACCGTCATCACCTCATCGATCAGGTCGGTGCGCAAGATTGTGGGAATAAAGCCAGCCCCCAGCCCTTGAATTTTGTGGAGACCGGGTTTTCCACCCGATAGCACTGGACTGCGCTCAGGTTCAACGGCGATGGCCTGGAAGCAGGGTTTGCGAGCTTTCATCACTTCGGCGATACCCGAAATCGTCCCCCCTGTTCCTACACCAGCCACGAGGATGTCAACCTGCCCTTCCGTATCTCGCCAAATCTCTTCAGCGGTGGTTGCCCGATGAATCCTGGGGTTAGCAAAATTTTGAAATTGATTTAATAAAAATGCATCTGGCAAGGTTTTCACCAGCACCTGGGCCTGGGCAATGGCCCCCCTCATACCCTCTTCTCTAGGGGTGAGTATAATTTCTGCACCATAGGCCTGCACTAGGGTGAGCCGATCTAGACTCATGGTTTCTGGCATGGTCAGCATCAGTCGATAACCCTTGGCCGCCGCTACCATGGCTAGGGCAATGCCGGTGTTGCCTGCGGTGGGTTCCACCAAAACAGTTTTTCCGGGTTGAATCTGATCTGCGGCTTCCGCCGCCTGAATCATACTCAAGCCTACTCGATCCTTAACAGAACTGGCTGGGTTCATGCCCTCTAACTTCATCACAATCTGGCCCAGACAGTTTTCTGTCTGGGGAATGGTGTTGAGTTTTACCAGGGGTGTATTCCCAATCAGTTGAGTAATATCTTTTGCAATTCTCATGATCAAAAATCTCTGGTAGGGCGCACTAATGCGCCCCTATACTGATTAACTGTCACGGTCAAGCCACACTTTTAACCTGTGGAAAACTGGCTGGCAGCTCACCGGGCGGACAGTTGATCACATCGTCACGATCGGGACCACAGTCTTCTAAAAAGAAAATCTTGGCAAACTCACAAATAATCATTTTGGGATAGGTGGGTCCCTGCTTACGATAGTGATACATGCGTTCAAGGTGTTCATTTTGATAACAAACGGTCTTTTGGGGATCCTGTTCTATCCATTGGGGTAAGAAAATAGCACCGTGTAATTCTTTTTGGGCGAGATTAATGGTGACGCAAACAATGGTGCCCGTGGGTTCATCCCAGGAGATTTTAAAGGTGTGCTCGGCAATTTTGACAATATCTGCCTGCTGGTCGGTTACCCAGCGACCGGCCACAATGCCGCTATGGATGCGATAAGCAAAGGTGTTTTTATTTTTGACATAAATCTCATACTGCCAGCCATTGTCGTAGGTATAGACCAGATGTTTGCCCACAAGTTCATGGGGCTGATGCATAGATTGATGCAACGTCATGGGTGACCTCCATCGGTATGGTTATAAATTAAAAGAGAGCTAATTTAAACTAGAGATTGTTGGGCCAATGGCAGCTACAATGTGCCCCTCAGCGGCGATGTCAGCGGCAATCAGGGCAATATGTTCATCTAAGGCCTGTTCGTCGTCATTCCAGATGTAAGGATGATCGGCGGAGAGAGATTTTCCAACAACTGTGTGGATAGCTGAATACAGGTGTTGCGATGCAGGGGATAGGTGTTGGGATGCATCATAATGACCCGCAAGCTGATGGGTTCGTAAATCCGCGGCTTGCACTCCAAAAATGAGTGCGATCGCAATATACTGTTGAAAAATCTCAATGGACTGACAGGTCAAATAGGCTGAGCCAAACCCCTGACTATTGAGATTTTGGTTAAATTGTTCAGCATGGGTGGGAAACCGATCAGCCAGAGAATTTCCATAGAAAGTCAACAGGGGCATCATGGAATTTCCAGTGATTTGCAGCCCCTTTAACCCCATATTCACGGGTCGTTGCGGATTGCCCACTAAAGATGCCGGTAGACCATTATTAAATTCTGGCATGGCCAGCATGGCAATTTGTACATCTAAATGCTTAGCCAGCAAACCCAGGTAATAGCGCAGGCTATCCATGGCCGTGCCAATGTATTGGCCCAGAAAATTACCGCCGTGATAGCTTGCTTGCTGGGCCACATCAATTAAAGGATTATCCGTAGCAGAATTAATCTCGGTTTCAATCTGTTCCGTAATCCGTTGAATGCCATCTACAATCGGGCCGGTGTACTGGGGCAAACACCGTAACGAATACCGATCCTGAATCGGTTGTTCCCCACGGTAGTCATGCACACCATCAAGCTCATTCAGAATAAGATCGGATCCTGACAGCAGATCAAGCATGTGCTGAGCAGCCCATAGCTGCCCGGTGTGGGGCTTATGGCGATGGATAAAGGGATGAAATGACTGATTGGTCCCTTGTAACCCTTGAATTGCCAGGGCATGCATGCCCATGGATAGGGCCAACAGAATTTTGGCATCATAGGCACAGTTGGCGGCGATGCCCGTCATCATGGCCGTCCCATTCATCATGGCCAATCCCTCTTTGGGCTGCAGATCTAATGGGGGTAGGCCCAATCGTTTAAGGGCTTCAGGCGCTGGCATCGTTTCTCCCTGGAAGTCAACCCTATACTGTTCACTTAACCCGACGAGAGAACCCGCCACATAGGCCAGGGGAGTCAAATCACCGCTAGCCCCAATGGAGCCAAACTCTCTGACATGGGGGGTGACATTGGTATTGAGGAATGTTTCAATGCGCTTGATCAACTCTAAGCGAATGCCAGAGGCTCCATAGAGATGGGAGTTTGCCCTCAGCAACATACCAGCACGCACGTGGGTCTTGGGTAGATTCTGCCCAGCCCCAACCTTATGAAATCTCATCAGATTGTTTTGTAGATCTTGGGCTTGCTTAGGGGAAATGACCACATTGGCCATGCCACCAAAACCGCTGGTGACCCCATAGACCGGTTGTCCAGAACTAACGGCCTGGGCGATATATTCAGCCGAGCCATGTACTCCCTGTAAAACCTGCTCATTATGGCTAATTTGAACTTTGGTATGGTGACGAGCGACCTGTATAACCTGGCGAATGGTCAAAGGTCGTTCGCCGATCACAATTGCTTGCCGGTTAGAGTTGAGCGTTGAACATTCATTAGGATGAGCATGGGGGGGAGCTGTTGGTGTTAGTGTCATAATTAGAGGCCAATATAAAAAATGTGGATAATCGGCCCAACGCTGTTTAAGGGGTTTCTCAACAGTATTGGACCGGTGTTCTAGGGACTATTTGTTGGGTTGGGGCGTCATGCGCAGATAGGGCTTAATCTCAGTAACGCCTTTGGGAAACGTCTGCTTGGCAGCCTCGGTAGAGATTGCAGGAGACACAACCACATCCTCACCACTCTCCCAATCCACAGGTGTGGCAACACTGTAGTTATCAGTGAGTTGTAAGGAGTCAAGCACCCGCAGAATTTCGTTGAAATTGCGACCAGTGCTAGGAGGATATGTCAGAGTCAGTCTCAGGGTTTTGTTGGGATCAATGATAAACACAGTCCGTACGGTCACTTTGGCATTAGCCTTAGGGTGGATCATGCCATAGAGATCGGAAACGCTTTTATCCTCATCGGCAATGATGGGATAGTTAATGGTTGTGTTTTGGGTTTCATTGATGTCGCTAATCCAGCCCTGGTGAGAGGCAACCCCATCAACGCTGAGGGCAATCACCTTGGCCCCACGTTGGGCAAAGTCAGGCTTGAGTGTGGCCACTCGGCCCAATTCCGTTGTGCAAACTGGGGTGTAGTCCGCTGGGTGAGAGAATAAGATTACCCAGTTGTTGCCTGCCCAGTCGTAGAAGTTGATTTCACCTTCGGTGGTTTGTTGGGTGAAGTTCGGTACGGTATCGCCAAGTTGTAAAGACATAATAGTAGGCTCCTTAAATGATTTAGAAAGTTGTTGGAAGATAATATGGTTGGCATTTTCAGAAACGGTTAAAAGCTTCTGCTGCTAAGGAGGTGGTCTGGCTAAGATATGAGGCATCTATATATAATGGGTGTGCGGGTAAGTAACCTACTGTTTTGAGAGGCTTAGCGATATCTGGTTCCCGTTACCAAGGGGAACCGTCAGGGAGGGGTTTGGATAACTGGCGCAAACGATCGAGACCCCTCCGCCTACGGCACCTCCCCTTGGTAACGGGAGGACTCTTGTAGACACTATTGCTTGACTGGGATTTTATTTATGTGCAATTGTCTAACCCCAGCGGGGTTGTTCATCTAAGTTGATGCCCAAGCCAATTTTGGCAACAATTTCGTGGGTGAGAGCCGAATTGGCTGGGTGGAACCGTCCAGCTCGGGCATCTCGAAAGAGGCGTTCGAGCTCGCTCTTTTTGAACATGCCAAAGCCGCCGGAGAGGTCAAGGGCTCGATCCACAATCTGCCAGGAACTTTCGACGGCATGATATTTGGCGGAGACTAATTTCTCCGGCCACTGGCCTCCATGATCTACGCCATTGGACCAATCTTCAGCAATTTTTTCGATGTGGGGGCCAATGGTGTCTAATTCTAGAATCATATCGGCAATACCATGTTGAATCTCGGCATGGTGAGACATGGGATGTTGTAGAGCAATAGACGTTTTCTTCTTGGCGGCTTCCAGTGTGAGGTCTAAGGCGCGCTGTGCGATCGCATAGTACACATTGGCAAAACCCATCAAGGCCCAGGCAAAAACGCACAGCACAAAATAGTCAGCACCACCAAAACCAGCTGGCACCACCCTAGAGACATAATTATCTGGAATAAACACATCCTCTAGAATAGTGTCATCGCTGCGGGTGGCCCTCATCCCCAACACATCCCAGGTCTGTTTGATGTGGTAGCCAGCAGTGTCACGATGCATAAAAGCATGAACAATTTTGGGATGATCAGGATCGCTGGCATCCATGCCATGAATGCCCAGCCAATCCCAAATCGGTGTCAGACTGCCAAAGGATTTCCGTCCCTGGAATCGGTAGCCACCCTTAACGTGAGTAGCTGTTGTTGTGGAGTAGAGCAGCGGAATATCATTGCCACTTTCCGCATGCCCGGCGGCAAAGACATCACCCTGCGCCGCTCGCTCTAAAATCCAATCGGTTGAATGGTCACCAGACCGATACAAATCAGCCGCTAACCCAACCCAATAGTGGTGCATATTCAAACAGACCGCTGTAGCAGGGGCATGGTAAGCAAGACGGCGGGTTTCCTTAGCCATTTCAGCCAGGGTTAACCCTTTGCCACCAAACTCGGGAGGGACTGTCAGCAACAAATAACCTGCGGCTTTTAACTCATCAAAATCTTCTTGACAAAATCGGTTCTCACGATCGTAGGTGGCAGCTCGTTCAGCGCAGCGATTTAGCAGTTCATCATTTAATCGAGGAACAGTTAATGTTGACATGATTAATTCTCCTATTTTCAATTTTTGATTTATTTTTGCCACTTGTTAAACCGTGGCATACTCAAAGGCATCACCTTAAGCAAGCATAGCCAAGCAACCTGAACCTAAGTAATACAGTGCTTTCAAGGTTCAGAGAAGCAATTTACGATTGCTAATTTAAGAGATGGGCTGATCTAGACCCTTATTATTTGATGATGTCTGATAGCTAAAGCCATCTGGAGGAGCAGCAATACCAAATTTTTGGGATTATGAGATTTTGGCAAACTTACTTTGCCAGCAGTGCTAGTTTGTCTGCATAGGTGGAGACAGTGTGGCAAACTTACTTTGCCAGTAGTGTTAGTTTGTCTGCATAGGTGGAGACAATATATCTAACTCTGTAGAAAAACTGTTTTAAGGCCTCAGGAAAAAGCTGAATGTCAGTTTCCTGACTCCAAAAGGTGAGGGCATACCAGGTTTTAGTGCCCATAAAACCTGTTTCAATGACGCCATATTGATCTTGAAAAGCAATTAAAGCTTGCTGAGTTTGGTCGTCAAATTGACCTGTTAATCTGCCGTTATATAAACCCAGTTCGTGCAGCTTCCCTTGCAGTTGAATCACCATGGGTCCCTGGTCACCTACATACAGCGTTTCAAGCGGCAGGTCAATGTTCTTACCACCTGCTTTCATAGGTTAGAAACTCCTTCAGTCTCCTGTAATAACAATCTTGTGGGTGATAACGTCATTGCCCAATAAAGCACAGGGCAAAGCAAAATTATACATAGGGCCATCGTTGTAAAAAGCCAAAGCCCCTGAGTTTGTTCAAGCGACATTGTAAATTTCTCCAGAAGCGAATGTGCGGTTAAACTAGTGTGTATTTGGACGCTAGCGCACTGTATTTCAAATGCAGATTGCTTTTGTGTTGTCCATAGGGGTCTCAAAAAATGAGAAGGGGAAATCTGCAAATATCTAAACTGTTTACATAAGTTTATGGAGAAGCTGCGATGTCTTTGGGCGGGCACACGATAACGCCCCTATAGAATTGTTTGATTAATTGCATGCCATATCCCAGGGCGTGCACAAGGCAACGCCCCTACAGGGTTATGCATTTTGGTTCGGGATTTTGTATCAGTTTTCTAAGGTGATGACTGGACCTGAAAAGGGTGCGGTAGAGAGTTCTGTAGCATCGATAGACTGCAATAGCATATTCCAGTTTTCTTGGATTTGTGGGTCTTGGGGAGACTCTTGTAACTGCTCAGCCACTCTCGCTAGGGTGTCGTACCAAATGTTCGGGGCATCTACCTGAATTTGTTGGTCTCGCTCAGGGGTGCTGGCAACTCGTTGCACCGAACCTGTAATTGTTAAGTCGGGTTGGTCATTAATATTGTCGTGGCAATATAGCTGAAAATACCAACGATAGGGCTGATCTTCTGCTAAGGCATACTCCGGTAGTGAGGGAACCGTCACGCTGACAATTCCGGGAGACTCAGGTAAGGTAAAACGAACATGGTAATGACGCTGCTGTTCTCCGGGCCATAGGAGTAAGGAAAATTCTCCATATCGTACTTGGTCTGCTGCAAACGGATTAAAAAATAAAAACGTGGGCTGGGAAGCTGTGGTCAAAACAGGATTTTCAACAGGAATAAGCGCCCGTAGATCCTCATTAAATGCATGACATGAGGATGCCAGTGGATTTAAGCCACCCCCTGGTGTTGTGCGATTGGGGGGTAGGGGGGTAGAGGGCGGTTCCGGAGGTCGCTGGCTAACGGTTGTCTGATTGATTGATTGAGCTGGGGCTGCTGTTATGGGAAAGTTCCAACTCCCTATTAACAGGCTAGATACGATAACGAGTTTCCAAACAGTCATCTTAAATTCCGGGGGCAACAGAACAGATATAGGCGTATTTCAATTAAATTGCCAGAATCATCTATGGGTTGAAATTCTGATCAGCGATGTTTTTTTGATAGTTCCATCATGAAGGCTACACAGCAGATGGCCAAAAGTACGGAAAAAATGGCAGACATAAAGGGGAGCCATAAACCCTGGGTAATCGCTGTCACGGACACTCGTTCTAAGCCCCAGTATAGAGAGATGAGGCCAAAGGTCAATCCTAGGGGGATGATGAGTTTGAACGATAATGGGGGTCGGTTATATAACCAGCTGGTAAATAGGCTGCCAAGGAGGGACCATCCTAAAATCCAAAGACCATCTAAGCAGGGTAGATTTTGCCAATGGGGTAGTTTACCGATCAGCGGTCGTTGGTCTAGAGCGGCACTAAGCAGCTGACTGACCATGTGGCTGTGGACCCAAACACCGGGCATTTCTCCATAGGGAGTATTAACGTTATCCTTGGCGACCGCAGCGGTATAGCCGACTAATACTAGGCGATCGCGCACCATATCTGGGTTCAGCTGTCCTGTTAATACTGAATCGAGGGAGACTGCTTGCCCTGGTTGAGCCGCCCTGTAGTTCAGCATGAGTTGGCTACTGAGACCGTCCAGGTTTTGATAAGCGGCAAACCGACGGGACAGGGGGCGAAGAGTAATGGCACCAAATTGCCAGTGGTTATTCTCGTTAGTTTTTAGTGGTGTAACACCTGCTTGGGATAGGTACCGGTAGGCGAGCTGAAAACTCAAACTATAGGGTGTAGCACAACTGGGGCGGGTGGAAACTAAGGCTGGCGAATAGGAAATCAGATGGCGGCGAACCACATTATTGACTTGTTGCAATGTCAGGGCAGTGGCTACTGCGTTGGGTTGGCCCTGGGAGATTTGTAAAGGAGAGTCCAACAGAAAATCACTAAACCCCACCTGGGAAATCTGCTGCTCGTCTGAGAACTCAGGGGGTGAACCATAATCCTGTCCAGGCATATCGTAGGCGCAGACAGTGAATAGATTAGAATGCTGGCGAAACTGATCGATCAATGCCTGTCGGCCTGTTCCCCTGGGGCGAAATCGATGCATATCAAATGCGATCGCAACTGGCTCAAATTCCTGTAGTACATCCACCGTTTGGGCTAGTACCGCATCTGAGAGGGGATACCCCCCTAATTCATCCAAATCTGTCTCGTTGACCTCCACCAATAAAATGCGAGAATCAATGGTTTCAGCGGGTCGCGATCGCAACAAATGATCGTACGCTGCCAGCTCATAGGGTTGCAACCAACCCAAATGCTGCACAATCAAGACCATGATTGTCACCACCAAACTAAGCCAAACCGGTTGCAACCAGTTAAATCGGTGGGATGCAGTGGGTGCCGCCGGTAGGGCAGCGGGTTTACCCTGCAGCGTATGCCAGTCAGGGGGAGGGGTGAGAAAGTTTTGATAGATGACCGGCAACCAACTGGCACAGGGATACTGATGCTCCAGCCCCTGTAGTCGTTCCCTTGCCTGGCGCGCCGACAAATACAGCGATTCTCCATGGGCAAAGGCTTCTAAAAAGTATTTGAGAAACGCCTCTGCCACCTGATCGATCACAGGTTCTCGCATGACGATCATTTGGGGAATCGATAGCTGCTGCAACGCCTGCACCAGCCCCAATCCATCACAGGAATTAAAAATTGCTAGCTGCAAGCCTTGATCAATGGCTTTGCGCAAGCCATAGCGTAGCTCCGACAGGGTAAGGCTATCGGTGGGGTTAATAAAAATCCGTCCCTGGTCCCGATAGGTCTCGCTATGGCCAGCAAAGAATAAAATATCCCAGGGCGTTTCCCACAGACGATCGTTTAACTGTTGGCGATCAGGCTCCACTAAAAATGAGACGTCTGCCTGGGGTAGTCCAGCCAGTAAACGCTGATCGGCTTCTATATTAATACCGTGGCTATGGCCCAAAATAGCCAAGATTCTGACCGGATGAGATACGGTTGACTTAACAGAAGGACGTACGGCCTCATATTCGGGGGTGCTCAGGGCCATTTCCGCATAGGGATAGCGATCAAAGAAATCCCATTCATGCCAGGGCAGTTTCTGAACATCAACATTCTGAGTGCGAATCAACAATCGAATGGTGTCATCCCGGCTCAGTTCTTCTCGCAAACGCCGATCAATGGGTTGAAAAGACTCAGAATTTAACCAAGTTTGAAAACATTTACACAGTACCTGGGCTGACTGTTGACAATCCACCAGACGCTGATTGATAAATCCTTTGTGAATAATCTTGTGGCCTTTGATCCGTAGCGGCATACCCAAGGGGCGATAGGCATCCTGCCAGTGGCGATGCAGGTGGGCCAACATCCCTGGATTGGGGGGTAAAAATCCTTTTACTTTTAAGGCATGCGGTTCATTTTCAGCCTGAATTTCCAGGGTTGTCCGAAACCCTGAGGTAGCCAAATCTCCCTCTAACTCTAGAACTACCCACCGTCCAGCCATAGTCTTTTTGGCACCACTGACCTCTAATATAATGGGTCAGTCAAATTCAACCGTGATTGTGCCACGTACATATAAGATTCTTGCCGTTGCTGATGTAGGGGATAAATCGATCTGGTAGTATCGCTCTAAATCAGTATCTTTCAGATTACATCCTGCCGAGACTCAGCAATGGCAGATTTTTAAATAGCAAATTGCTCGGTCAGTATTGACTGATCAAGACTAATTTGGACGGCAAAATTTTCACCCGGTTCAGCACTAAATTGAAACTCTAACCCTTCACTTTGGCGACCTTCTGCTTGCAAAACCGGTGTTTTGGCCTGATCCATCACCATCAAATGTAGAGATGGCGGTAAATGGGCCTGTTGCCCTGCTGGATAAAGCTCCACGGTAATGTCAAAGGCAACACTATCATCAGCCGGGGCAATACCCACCAAAAATAAGACCTGAGTGCCTGGCGTAAAGGTTAAAAATTTACCTCGTTTAACACCTTTGGCCACTTGCTCCATTAATTCTTGATGCGCCAACGAATTTCTAAAACTATAGGCGGGCATCTGGGTTTGCCAGTCAGCAAAAATCTGTTCGAGACTGGCCCAGCCCTCATCGACTACATTGTCTAACCACTGTAGCAATGCGGATGGCTGCTCCTTTGGAGCTGTCTGCTTCACTACATTGTGAGCCAGGTAAGCGGGGAACTGATCCATGGGCTGTAGTTGCTGGATTGTTACCGGTGTCTCTGACAGTTGAGTCAGAAATCCCAGCAGTGTAGCCTCCGTTAACTCACTATCCAGCTGAACAAAGACATAGCCCACGCGATCTGTCCACACATCTTCCGAGATAGTCCAGGCAGTTTGTTCGGGTAACACTGGGCAACACTCTAAACGACCGACCCCAGTTACCCACAAATCTGCAGCATTACTGAGCACCTGTAATGTAGGATTCCAGCTGATACTTTGTTCCAGGTCAGTCTCTATGGCAAGACAGGTCAGATAAAATCTCACGGTTTGTAAACTCAGGGTGTTGAGATAAACCTGTTTTGCCTTTTGAGGATCGCTGTGATGCTGATAAAATTGCTGGGCTATGTGGTGAAAACGGTCAGTCAGCGGCATCCTAAATTTTGTTGGCTGGCAGTGAGTGGTCATTGTTCTAGGGTTGAGTAGGGGTGATCGCACAGTGGTTGAAAGAAACGGTGAGTGGGGGAGTGGGGGAGTGGGGCTAGTTGGCGTGGGTGGTTAAGTACTCTTTAAATTTGGGGGCAAATTTGGTTAGACAACGTAAGTAGAAGGAGCTGAGGGTGACGACTTTAACCCCTAATTCATCGGAGATTTCTTTCCAGGAATAGCCACCTAAAAATCTGAGGGCGAGATGCTGAAAGTTGGCTGCGGGTTTGTTGCGGATATGGGTTTCCTTAAACAAACCATCGCGATCGTCACGAATGCACTGGATCACTTCTTCAGATAGGGATGGGTTGGATTGCGATCTCAACTCCAGCGACTCCTGTTTATCCAAAGCATCCAAAGTAATGCGCTTGACTTGAGAACGATCCATTCCTTTAGGGGCAACCGGCATAAAATCACGACTCGCCTCAATAAAGAATCGCTTTCTCATCAGAAAATTGGCCCATTGCAGCACTTCTAACTCTGGGTTATAACGGCTAATATCCTCACATAGATAGAGAAACAATTGCTGTTGCGCCTCCGCATAAATATCCTCATACAGGCCATAAAACTGACCTGAATAGGGACGCACTAACTTTTTTGAGCGATATATAGTATCGACCAAACGAGCCAATGCACACTGCCGTTCGGGGGTTTGGGGAGGATGCTGCTGCGCCTCTATAGCCAATTGTTTAAGCTGTTGATCTAAATCCATGCGTCCTATAAGCCCAGAGGATTAGGGAGTAAGACCGACCAAACAAAGCCCTCAGGCCAATGTATCGCCTAGCCTACCTAAAGGCATCTCAAAAATAAAGGTGCTAAATTTTATCGATTTCGAATTATGTTACGAATATTTACATTCGTGCATCCAGGGTGCCCAGATCTGTAGAGAGCGATCGTACCTTTCAGGTGTTCACAATACCTCAAGTTCTTATTGGGTTTGAGGGGTTGAGATCACGCCTTCTATAAGATGGGGTCGTTCATGAATCTGGATATCAGATGCTCCTCATTCGCCACACTACCGTGTGTGAGAACGAACACAAGTCAATAGACTGTTAAACCGGAAAGGCTTGGCAATGAATGCTTGAGCCCCTAAGGAGAGAATTTCTTCTCGAACTTCGTCATTGTCAAGAGCTGTCACAACAATCACAGGAATCTGCACTGCTTGCGCACGGATTTCCTTTAAAACTTCCCTGCCATTTATTTCAGGTAGTCCTAAATCTAGCAATATAAGGTCGAATTTTCCTGATAAAGCTGAAGGTAGAGCTTGATTTCCATCTGATGCTATCTGGGTTTGATAACCTGCTTTTTTCAATCCTTTTGATATAAAGGCTGCGATTCGGGGGTCATCTTCAACAATTAGAATAGTTGCCACAGTACAAACTTTAATTCAGGCCGTCAACCCTGAAGGTTAAAGGCTTTTTTGGTAAAAAGATGTAGGTATAGACTCAGAATTTGCGGAAAAGTGCCAATTATTCGTTTAATAGGACATCTTAGCTGCTGAATGCAACCACTTATAGCACTGCACGTCCGTTCACTCCCTAACCAAGGCTGACGCTGTCCCTTTTCCACAGCCCTGTGGGATACTTGGGGATAAACTGTATAAAATACAATACTTGATCAACATGCATTAAATAACCCCCGATGTACTGAGCACTGGGGGCTGCTTTGTTATAGGAATTTGAATAGGCAGTATGCCTGCCATCTATGGCTACAGTACCTAGGGCTAACTTCCTGACACTTACCGACCCAGCCGATGGACACAGGTTTGCCATGGACGGATCTTAGCAACGCAGGGCGGAAAATATTGAGGCAAGTGGCATAGCCAAAGATAGGCAGTATGCCTGCCATCTATGGCTACAGTACCTAGGGCTAACTTCCTGACACTTACCGACCCAGCCGATGGACACAGGTTTGCCATGGACGGATCTTAGCAACGCAGGGCGGAAAATATTGAGGCAAGTGGCATAGCCAAAGAGAGCCATAGAGCTCATGTTTGTCGTTGAGGACAGATGCCAGGCATGTGCCATATCACAGCATATTGGGCAATGGATCACACAATCCCATCAGACCTGAACAAACCTGAACATTTACCTGAATAAACCTGAACTTTTCGGTATGTTCGCTGCCCTTGAGATTCGCCATAGTAGGGACATCGGCCCGCTAATGTACGCCATTGAACTATTAGCGGGTTTTCCTATGTGTAACATTGGCATTGTCATGCACCCGTCACGTAGGACAACAAGGGAGTAACGTTAGTGGCGACTGCTATGTATTCAATTCATTAAACTTCCAATTTATAAGCTTGAGCTTGAGCCTGCTCTAAACCCTTAGGGTTGGCAGGGGCTCCAGTGGGGATATATCGCTGCTTCAAGTTTTGAGCTAACCACTAGCTAAGTTTTGAGCTAAATGCAGAGCTATTGCCTATGATTCAGCCGAAAAAAGCAACGTGATTAGCGCGGCAGCAAAAACATTCAAAATGCCATCAGCACTAGCTTTGTTGATATATATAAGCTTTAGCCTTTGATCTTGACCTCAGCTTCAATCTCTTTGCTAAGAAAGAAATTTAGGAATGTACGAATCACCGCAATCACGGCTAGCTGGCCCAGGGCCTCAAAGGAGGGAGCAATTGTTGTACCCAGGATATCGGCTCCCAGCTGAAATTCTAACCCCAGGGCTAGCCAGGACCCCAAAGTCAGTCGAATATCGATAAACGGTGGAGTATACAATCGTTTGGGTTGAACGAGCACCAGTCTGAGGCAGGCAATTAGCCCTAGTAAAATGCACAATACTGAAATAGCTTCAAAACCCAATTGAAGTACCCTAACAATTGCGGCCAGTCCAACTTCCAACAGTTCCATAAATTACCCATGATTCTTCTGACGTTTTCCATACCGTACCGCACGCTGCTGATTTAGGTCTGTCATCACCATGGAACTTTATTTCTCACCAGGGCAGAGTTACCCTTTAGGCGCAACGGTTCAACCTGACGGTGTGAACTTTAGTCTTTTCTCCAAAAGTGCTCGCTCTGTAGAGTTGTTGCTATTTGATCATGCCAACGACCCACAGCCAGCCCATATCATTTGCCTTGACCCACAACACAATCGAACCTTTTTCTACTGGCATATTTTTGTAGCAAATATCGGTGCTGGGCAAATCTATGCTTACCGAGTCCATGGGCCGTTTGAGCCACAGCGAGGATTGCGCTTTGACGGTCGTAAGGTTTTGCTTGATCCCTATGCCCTAGCCTTGGTGGGTGAAGAGAGGTATAACCGTTCTGCTGCCATTGGCCCTGGAGATAATTGCGCCCATGCCCTTAAGGGAGTGGTGGCCGATCTGACCACCTACGATTGGGAAAATGACGTCCACCCTTGCACCCCCTACTCTGCCACTGTTATTTATGAACTCCATGTGGGAGGCTTTACCCGCAATCCAAATTCCGGAGTCGCTCCCGAAAAGCGTGGCACCTACGCTGGCCTGATGGAAAAAATACCCTACCTCAAGTCCTTAGGTATCACAGCGGTGGAACTGTTACCTATTCATTACTTTGATGCTGAGGATGCTAAACCGGGGCTCACCAACTACTGGGGATACAGCACCCTTGGTTTTTTTGCCCCTCACCGTAGCTACAGTTCTCGTCGCGATCCGCTAGGGCCATTGGATGAGTTTCGCGATATGGTCAAAGCGCTGCACCGAGAAGGCATTGAGGTGATTTTAGATGTTGTCTTTAACCATACGGCGGAGGGGAATCATACAGGACCCACCTTATCATTTCGAGGGTTGGAAAATTCTGTTTACTACATGTTAGAAGAGTCTCCTGAGTATTATCGTAATTACAGTGGTTGCGGTAATACGTTTAAAGGTAATCATCCCATTAGTGGCAGATTGATTTTAGATTGTTTACGCTACTGGGTTGCCGAAATGCATGTGGATGGCTTTCGCTTTGATCTAGCCTCCATATTGACGCGGGATCATATTGGACAACCCCCCGCGGGTGACATCTCATCTACCAATATTTTATGGGTGATTGAATCTGATCCGGCTTTAGCGGGGACAAAGCTGATTGCTGAAGCCTGGGATGCGGCTGGACTTTACCATGTTGGCGAATTTGTAGGCCTGGCAGACTGGTTTGCAGAATGGAATGGGCCATTTCGAGATGATATTCGCCGGTTTGTTAAAAGCGATAATGCAACCGTCAAGCTGTTGGCCGATCGCATTTTAGCCAGTCCCGATATTTACAGCAGACAGGGGATTGATATTAATCGCAGTGTGAATTTTGTCACCTGTCATGATGGATTCACCCTGAATGATTTGGTGTCTTATAACCATAAGCATAATGAAGCCAACGGTGAGAATAACCAGGACGGTGCTAACGATAACCATAGTTGGAACTGTGGTGAGGAAGGACCCACGCAAAACCCACATATAGAGGCATTGCGGATACGGCAGATTAAAAACTTGTTTACCCTCTTGTTACTGTCCCAAGGGACTCCAATGGTGTTAATGGGCGACGAAGTGCGCCGCAGCCAGCTGGGTAACAACAACGCTTACTGTCAGGACAATGGTCTCAGCTGGTTTGATTGGGATGCCGTGGAAAAAGAAGCGGCTTTACTGCGATTTGTCACAGGGCTGATTGACTTTATCCAAACCACTGAGATTTTTAAGCAGGAACAATTGTTAGAGGTGACCTACGGTAGTCAGTCTCCCCACATTGTTTGGCATGGTGTGCGTTTAGGTCAGCCTGATTGGGGTGACAATTCCCACAGTTTGGCGTTTACGCTACGCCACCCCCAGCACGATGAACATCTATATGTGGCGTTCAATGCCTATTGGCAGCCCCTGAGTTTTGAGCTACCGCCCTTAGACAATAACGATTATTGGCACCGCATTATCGATACAGCACTGCCGTCTCCAGAAGATTTTTGTCCCCTGGATGCTGCCCCTATGGTGAAGGATAAAACCTATCGAGTCGAGGCCAGATCTACCATCGTTTTAAGGGTAAAAAATAACGTTGCCATGTAGGGGGGGACTGCGGTACACCCTCCAAGATGTAGGGCAATTCCCTGATTTTATATCCCTGGATTACAGTAATGGATAAGTCGTTAGTCACAACCCATGCAAGAAATCTGGTGGATTTTAATGTTTCGGCTGAGGGCGCAGCTGGCCTTAATCCAGCTGGCTGCGGTTGAACCCTATGGCAGCATTGCCTATGAGTATGAAAAGAATTCATACCCGCTGGCCATGGCCGATGTGCTGTGGGGACAACAATCATCAGGTCTAGCCTTTTTGCAGCAAATTGACGAGCAGGCTACGGAAACCCAGGGTATCGACCTGCTTTCAGGGTTTACCCTCAAAGGTCAGATGCGCAAGTATTTTTACTTTGGTGACCAGCTGGACCCGGCCTATCGACAGCGCATGTGGGATGCCATGTATGAGTTCACCCTGACTGATCCGCTGACGCGCACAGCTGACCCACCGCGAAAATTTTGGTCCCGTTCTAAGGATGACTGCAAAACACCGGTTGATTGTCGCAACACTGACAATTTAAGGGCCATGAGAGAAACCTCGGTGTACCTGATGGCGGAGGAAACCGGCAATGACGCCACCCGGTTGATTTATAAACAACACCTGGACCGCTACGTTTCTACACTGCTGGATATTGGCATGGGGGAATGGGACAGTCCGGTTTACCACGGGTATACCACGGCGGCCTATCTCAACCTGTATGACTTTGCTAAGGACCCTGAGGTTAAACAGCTGGCTAACGATGCCCTAGACTGGCTCTATCGTTCAGCGGCCATTAAGTACTGGCGCGGTAGCTGGAATGGGCCATCTAAACGCACCTATGGTGACAGTGCTGCCCGATTTTTCTGGCTGTATTTTGGCCATGGTCCCGTGCCCGATGAGCTTGAGCGGGACTGGATCTATGGGCTGACCAGTGATTACTTGCCGCCGGATGATGTGGTTGCGATCGCACAGCGTCGATTCTTCAAACCCATTGAACTACAGCGCACCCACCCCCACTACGAAAACTGGAAGCCAGAACTTTATGGCCCTGCCTTCTACGAAACCATCTACATCGGCCACAGCTACCAGCTAGGCAGTTTAGCCAGGGGCACCGGCGGCGATTGGAATGGCTTTAGCTTACGGGTGGCTAAGGGCAGCAGCAAGACTGACGAATTTACCGTTAACACCAACCGCCCCCATAGCATTGCCCAATATGAAAACCTGCTGATCTGGCATGGCGCAGAAGCTCCCGAACTGACATTCCCAAATGCCCGTGTTGAAACAGTAGACGGCATCACCTTCCTGGCCTGCGACCAAACCTGGATAGCCGTGCACCATTTTGAGCGAGGCTTTGCCCTGGAGGTGGGTGAAGCCCAAACCCATGGCAGTTTTGCCGCGTTTAAGGAAGCTGTTGCCAATCAATCTCAGCTGAGTGTAGAAGCCGAGCGGGTGGACTATCGGGATAGTACTGGTAAGCGGGTGGCCATAGTCCCCCAGGTGAATGGTTTACCTGAGGTTTGGCGCGATGGCCAACCCTACGACTGGCAAACCCATAACCGCGAGCTATCCTTTCAACTGCCGTTTCCCAGCGGTCAAAACTAAACAACCCCGCTAATTTTTTTAATGGACAGACGTTCCATGGAACGTCTTACACCTTCGCCAACCTAAATGCAGCCCCTAACCCAGAGCCCATCTCTTCAGGCGTAATTTTGCCATCATGATCCAGATCAAGGGCATCAAAGACAGCATCCGCACCCATCCATTCTTCACGGGTAATAAAGCCATCACCGTCCAGATCATAGGCACGAAAAATGTCTTCGGCAGCGTGGCTAACCACCTCGTTCCCCTCAAGCTGAGATAGACGTTCTGCCAATAAGGATTCCAATGACTCCAGGGCTTTAGTAAACCCTTGAATACCTTCGGCTAGTTTTTCTGAAGCCATGCGGTTGGCCCCATGCATTTTTTCGAACGTTTCTTGATCAACTGAGATTTTCTGGATTGTCAGATCTTGGGCCAGTTCAGGGGAAAGTTTACGAGGTAACTGGGCCGTAACAGCATCCAATTGCGCCAAAAGCTTGGGTGAAATAGTCAGCAGATCGCACCCTGCTAGCTCCGTTAGCTCATCCGTATTACGGAAGCTAGCCCCCATCACCTCAGTGGTGTAACCAAACTTTTTATAGTAGTTATAAATTTCAGCGACTGACAAAACACCTGGGTCCTCGGCGGGTTCGTAAGATTCTTTACCGGTCTCTTTTTTATACCAGTCGAGAATGCGACCAACAAAGGGAGAGATGAGTGTCACACCCGCCTCAGCACAGGCAATGGCCTGATGTAAACCAAATAGCAAGGTCAGATTGCAATGGATGCCCTCCTTTTCTAAAATCTCAGCGGCTTTAATGCCCTCCCAGGTAGAGGCAATTTTAATCAAAATTCTCTCACGGGAAATGCCGACACTCTCATATTGGGAAATCAGATCGCGCGCCGTAGCAATTGTCCCCTCAGTATCGTAGGACAATCGAGCATCGACTTCAGTGGACACCCGACCTGGAATAATTTCCAAAATTTTGCGGCCAAAGGCAACCGCCAGACGCTTGAAGGCTAAATTGACAATTTCCTGAGTATTCGCATCAGGACCTGCATCCGCTTTTGCAGTTTGTAATGTTTCGTCAACAATGCCTTGATATTGGGGCATCTGTGCCGCCGCCGTAATCAGGGATGGATTGGTTGTGGCATCTCGCGGTTTAAACTGCTCAATTGCCTGAATATCGCCAGTATCGGCGACTACAACGGTTATTTCACGCAATTGTTCCAGGAGAGTTTGTGCCATAGTTTGCTCCATTTTGTTGGCTGACCATGTCCTTATTGTAATCACCCTCATCCAAAGTGATTGGAGATCTAAAGGCCGCCTATGGAATTAGGCAGATGTCTGCAAACCATGAGCCATAAATATTAAATTTTAATGATTGTTCTCTAAGAGTTTCAACAGCACTAATCGTCTTTGAAGAGATTAAAATCTATGCTGATGATGATAATCCAAGAGTAAGCTTTATAGCTTAAAATTTAGTAGGGTTATCCAAACTGAACTTGCACACATAGAGTTTTAATGACTTCATTGCACAGAGTTTCTTTATAATCCTGGGGTGGTGTCATTGACTCTAATTCTGGTATGAGTTGATCCCATGAATCTACACCACGTTATAGAAATGTTTTGATCAGTACAATCACAAGAAATCCTAGCAGCAAAGAAAGACCGATAAAATAACCTCGACGCATGTAGGCTTCAGGCAGCATCGTCTCTGCTAAAACGGTAAGAATGGCACCGGCTCCAATCGACTCGATAAAGGAGGCTAGGTTTTCGGACGCACCTGCCAAAAGTAAGCTCCCTAAGCCCGCAACAATGCCCTGAATCAGCATAACCGATACCCACATGGTGACAATACGGGTAAACGGGAATCCTTGCTGGCGCATACCATCTGAGCTGGACAGTGCTTCTGGATAGTTAGAGATAAATAGTCCAGCCAGTAGCGTGGCGCTGACGCCACCGCTGACGAGTGTGCCAGCACCAATGGTTAAGGACTCAGGAATGCCGTCTATTAACAGTCCTAACCATATGGCTAAAGGGGCATTGTTATGCTCCCCTAATGACTGAATCATGGCCTGGGCTGAGGGTAGCGTTTCGCCTCCTTGCAAATCATTAAATGCCTGTTGTAACCATGCCGTAGATTGTTTTTGAGAAAAATTTTGCTTTTGTTGTAAATAGCCAGTAATCTCTCCCTGGCGCAGAAATGTCTCAACGGCATGATTCAGATTCAGGGACTGTTTTAACAGCTCTTCAAAGTCGGTTTTGCTCAGTTGCCAAAGGCAAACACTACTGTCGGCAACAGCAGTCACCGTATGGCGTGCACCGGTTAAAAAGGAGAGTTCCCCAAAGGCATCCTTGGGATGAAGCCTGATCGCCTTTCGACTAGGACTTTTGGGATCGCTCTGGAGAACATGTCCTGCATGAATGATGTACAGGGTTTGGCCTTCCTCCCCCTGGTAAAAGAATGTTTGCCCAGCTCCAACTCGTCGATATTGCAGACGGCTGGCAATTGCTTCAATATCTTCGCTTAGCAGGTATTGAAAAATGGGTAGTCGTTTAATCTGACGGGCAATTTGGATAAATTCGTTGGCCTTGTTATCGATGGACACAGCATCGGGAATTCGTGCGGCTGTTTGGAGGCAGGTCACTGTTTTTTCAACCCAGGCTTTAATCTCGTTACGGGTGAGATGGTGACGCTGTAGTAGGTATTGGGCAATTTCATCTCCCTGCACTAGATGTTGGGTGGCTTCATTCAGCTCAGGGCAGGTTTCTAGCAGATCTTCGAAGGACTCTCTGGGTAAACTGGCGATTTCACAATCTGTGGTTGCGATCGCAACCGTCCCATGGGGAGCCCCTGTAAAAAACGCCATCCGACTAAAAATGTCCCCTCGTTTCAGCTGGGCAAACGGCTGCATATCCTGGTCAGGATCTAGCAACTGCACGTTTCCACTGTTGAGGATGTATAACGTCTCGCAGGCACTACCCGGCTGATACAGTACGGTATTACTGGAATAGTGGCTAACCAGTAGACATTTAGTCAAGCGCTTTAGGGCGTGGGGTGTTAGCGAACGAAAGATCTCAAGTCGTCTTACTTGTTTTAACAGGTCTTGGAAATGTTGCTCCTGATGATTGGCAATATGGGCAGCAGCCGTCACTGGCTTTCGCAAAAAGCTGCCATATTTGTTCATAAACTGATTGACCGTTGTAAAAAAGAGACTGCCAATAATACCACCTGTCACCAACTCAACAATAAATCCTTCCTCTACAGCATGGGAGACTAGATCCAGCATCGTTGCTGCTAGTAACGCTCCGGCTCCAAATGCGGTCAGGGCACCGACAACCCGTCCCGAGGGTTGCCAAAAACGAGAGGTCACCGCCCCTAAAGGCATGGATGCCGCACATAGCAAACCAGATTGAAAGGCGCGTATAATCACAGGTTGCATAGGACAACTTCAGATTGACAGACGCGTATAATCACAGGCTGCATAGGACAACTCCAGATTGACAGGCGCGCACAATAATAAAGACCCAGGTTGGGGTTGTCGATGGGTGGATGAGTGATGGGGGAATGGGGTGACTATTTCAGCGCAAGCGCCTAACTTGCCAGTCAAGGCCTAAACCGTTAATCTATGGCTTCTCTTGTTTCAAACAGTGCCAACAATCTTGGGCAATGGTCCAATCCTCTTGGGTGTGAATTACTAAAACACGCACCTTAGAATCAGTAGTGGCAATATCCTGATCAACAGGAGCCTTTTCATTTTTACTAGGATCTAGTGTCAGTCCTAAAAAATCCATCGCCCCACAGGCATCAGCTCTAATCGAGGCATCATGCTCACCAATGCCAGCTGTAAAAACAATAGCATCTACACCGCCTAAACTCATGAGCATTGAACCAAAACAGGCCTTAAGACGATGGAGATAAACATCTCGGGCCAGTTGCGCATGGGAGTCTCCAGCAGCAATTGCCTGTCTAATGTGTCGTAAATCATGGGATATCCCAGAAATACCTTTAAGCCCTGACTCTTTATTAAGCATGTGGTCCAGCTCATCCGCGCCATAGCCTTGTCGCATCAGGTAAATCAAAATGCCGGGATCAACCGCCCCAGAACGGGTACCCATCATCAAACCATCCAGGGGAGTAAAGCCCATGGTGGTATCAATGCTGTGGCCATGGCGAACAGCCGAAAGAGAACCCCCATTGCCTAGATGACAAATAATCAGCCGTAAATCATCATTTCCTAACAGCTGGGCAGCTCGCTGACTACAATATTGATGGCTGATGCCATGAAACCCATAGCGACGGATGCCCTGGTCTACCCAGCCATAGGGGCCTGGATAAATCGCTGCTACATCTGGCATCTGGCTATGGAAGGCCGTATCAAATACAGCTACTTGGGGGACTGCCAGTAACTCCTCCATAAGCTCAATGCCTTCGAGATTGGCCGGATTATGGTTGGGGGCCAGCTGTTTTAGACAATCAATTTCTGCTTTTACTTCAGACGTAACAACGGTGCTAGCTTGGTAGGTCTGACCACCGTGCACAACTCGATGGCCAACCACATCAACCTCTTCCAGGTGCTTGAGAACCTGCGTTGTCCCCTGGCAAAGAGAACCCAGCACCTGAGAGAGAATTTCTCGCCGAGACGTTATGGCCAGTTTCTGTTCTAAAGCCTCACCAGCTTCAGTCTTAACCTCGATCACAGCCTGTTTGGGATACCAATCAATTTGGGCCTCCCAAACAGGTGTAGGAGTATTCTCAGGCAGAGTCTCACCTAGGTCATACAAACAGAGCTTATGACTACTAGAACCGGCGTTGAGAACCAGGATCTTCATGTTGTGTAGGGCCACTTCCATTGAACAATTTCATCTTGGTCCTTACCATGCTCATGGGCATAGGCTAGGGATGCAATGATCTTGTTCTTCATCCGCTCTTTTGCATGGGCTGCAGCCGATCCCAGCTTCGGTACGCGGTTAATCACATCAATCACCAAGTTAAACCGGTCCACCTGGTTATTGATCGCCAGCTCCAGCGGTGTGTTGATATTTCCTTCCTCTTTATAGCCCCGTACATGGATACGTTCTTGCTTAGAACGACGGTATACCAGCTTATGGATCAGCCAGGGATAGCCATGGAAGTTAAAGATCACGGGTTTATCGGGGGTGAATAGGGAGTTGAAATCCCAATCCGATAGACCGTGGGGATGTTCTCCTTCGGACACTAGCCTAAACAGATCCACCACATTGACAAAGCGAATCTTCAGTTCAGGAAACTCTTCTCGCAAAATAGCGGTTGCCGCTAGCGCTTCCATGGTGGGAATATCACCGCAGCTGGCCATTACCACATCAGGTTCATCAGGATCAGTTCCGCAGTCATCATTGCTAGCCCAATCCCAGATGCCGATGCCCTTAGTGCAATGGGCAATGGCCTCATCCATGGGCAAATACTGCAAATGCTTTTGCTTATCTGAAATGATGACATTGATGTAATCCGTACTGCGGAAGCAGTGATCAGCCACCGACAATAAGCAGTTGGCATCCGGTGGGAAATACAGTCTGACCACATCAGGGCTTTTATTGGTCACCAGGTCGATATAGCCGGGATCCTGATGGCTAAAGCCGTTATGATCCTGTCGCCAAACCAAGGACGACAACAGAATATTGAGGGACGATACCGACCGTCGCCAGGGCACATGGTTACGACAAATATCTAACCACTTGGCATGTTGATTAAACATGGAATCTACCACATGGGCAAAGGCCTCATAGGTATGGAAAAGGCCATGGCGTCCGGTCAGCAGGTATGACTCTAGCCAGCCCTGTAGCGTATGCTCGCTGAGCATTTCCATCACCCGACCATCGCGGGACAGCTCAGTTCCCCCCTCATCCTCCGGGTAGATATCTGCCATCCAAACCTTTTTGGTGACCTGATAGACATCTTGTAACCGGTTTGATGCGGTTTCATCGGGCCCCATCAATCGGAAGTTATTGGGGTTATCCCGCATGATGTCGCGCATCAAAAAGCCCAGCACTTTAGTGTTTTCAAACTCCTCAGTGCCATGGTGTTCCATCTGAATGGCATAATCACGGAAATCAGGAATTTTTAGGGCCTTACGCAGTAAACCACCGTTAGCATGAGGGTTAGATCCCATGCGGCGACCACCGCTTGGTGCTAACGCCTTAAGTTCAGAGATCAGCGCTCCGTTTTCATCAAATAGCTCTTCAGGTTTATAGCTGCGCATCCATTCTTCTAATCGGCGCAGGTGATCAGGGTTGTCATGCATGCCTCCCATGGGCACCTGGTGAGAACGCCAGAAGTCCTCAACTTTTTTGCCATCAACTTCAGCAGGACCGGTCCATCCCTTGGGGGTGCGTAGCACAATCATGGGCCACCGAGGTCGCTCAATTTTGCCGGATACCCGTGCCTCTCGCTGAACTTCTTTGATTTTCAGCACACATTCTTCCATCACCGAGGCCATCCGCTGATGCATCTCAGCGGGATCTTTCCCTTCCACAAAGTAGGGGGTATAACCATAGCCCCGGAACAAGCATTCCAGCTCTTCATGGGAGATACGGGCCAGAATGGTGGGATTGGCAATCTTGTATCCGTTCAAGTTCAAGATGGGGAGCACAGCGCCATCCCTGGCTGGGTTAATAAATTTATTAGAATGCCAGGCGGTTGCCAGGGGGCCGGTCTCCGCTTCCCCATCACCCACTACACAGGTAACAATCAGATCTGGATTATCCAGCACCGCACCGTAGGCATGGGAGACGCTATAGCCTAGCTCACCCCCTTCATGGATTGATCCCGGCGTTTCTGGAGTGACATGGCTGCCGATATACCCAGGGAACGAAAACTGTTTAAAGAATCGGCCCATGCCTTCAACATCTTCGCCCTTATCTGGGTAGATTTCGGAATAGGTACCTTCCAAGTAAACAGGCCCCAACACACCCGGCGCGCCATGGCCAGGACCGGCCACAAAGATCATGTCCAGATCGTATTTCTTAATCAGCCGGTTGCAATGCACATACGTAAAACTCAGGGCTGGAGATGCTCCCCAATGACCGAGCAAGCGATGCTTAACATGCTCAGGCTGAAGAGGTTTCTTGAGCAATGGGTTGCTACGCAGGTAGATCATGCCCACAGCAAGATAATTACAGGCTCGCCAGTAGGCATCCATGAGACGTAATTCATCTTCCGTAGGCGCAGACAATGGGGAAAAGTTTGGTTGAATGGGAGTTTGAACCATAGTTAATAGTTCCCTCTAACAAAAATCACAGGTTTTTAACTGAAGATACGGTGACAGACTCTTTTTAAGAATTCTCTTAGAGTCACAAATAAGTAGCCTGAAAGGAGTCTTTAACGCAAAGTCTATCTAAGAAGAGTTCTTCATTTACGATGCATGCACCATTGTAGGTTCCAAATTAGAATTGTGCAGATAAGAGGTACAACAAAGTCAACTCTTAATACTTTTAACTTCTTTGCTAGCAACAGCGATTTAACAACTTGCAACTGGCTGCTAAGACCAGTTTAAGCACATGATAAGCGCTATTTAAGTATTTGATAACGTTGCTCTTTCATGACAACATCCCCAGTATCTAGCTACAGTTTCCCATAACCAAATTCTATTTTTTGTCTTTGATAATGAACCATGAGTCTTAGGATTCTTTTAAGATTCCTGGTAAACAGCTGATGAACTTAGAATCCTATTCTCTGTAATTTTCTACTGTGCTAAATATCACTATTTAAACAGTTCATGGTGGAGAGATTTGAAGCTTGCGAAATAATCACATCTGACCAATTTCATTGACCAAGTTCTATAGTTTTATATGAAACACTTAGATAGATACAAGGGATTGTTTTCTAAGAACAATAAAGATTGTATTCAATGCAGACGATTGAACTAGCACTATTTATGATTGTGGCGTCAGGAGGCTGAGACCAACGATGAGAACAGCGTTTTTCAACACTAAGCTCTACGATAAACATTCATTTATTGAGATTAATGAAGATTATAACCATGAGCTCACGTTTTTTGAGCCCCGCCTGACACCCAAAACAGCATCGCTAGCCGCTGGTTTTCCAGCGGTGTGTGTCTTTATTAATGATGAATTGGACGAGGACACGCTGCGTGCGATCTCAGCCACAGGCACCAAACTCATTGCCCTGCGCTGTGCTGGATTTAACAACATCAACCTCAGTGTGGCAGAAGAGCTAGGCATCACAGTCATGCGTGTGCCCGCCTATTCACCCTATGCCGTGGCAGAGCATGCTGTTGGACTGATTATGGCCCTTAATCGTAAACTTTACCGCGCTTACAATCGTGTGCGGGATGATAACTTTTCGTTAGATGGCTTACTGGGCTTTGATCTCCATGGCAAAACCATTGGCATTGTAGGAACAGGTAAAATTGGCCAATGTTTTGCCCAGATTATGAATGGATTTGGCTGTAAGCTCTTAGCCTACGATGTACGGGTCAATCCAGCTTGTGCAGATATCGGTGTGGACTATGTAGAGCTGCCCATATTGCTGACCCGCTCCGACATAATTTCTCTCCACTGCCCATTGTTACCATCCACACACCACTTAATAAACGCTGAATCTATACAGCATTTTAAGCCAGGCTCAATGCTCATCAATACTAGTCGTGGTGGGTTAATTGATACCAACGCCGTGATTGAAGCCATTAAATCAGGGCGGGTAGGGTACTTTGGTATTGATGTTTACGAACGCGAAGGCAGTCTATTTTTCGAAGACCTGTCTGACACCGTTATCCAGGATGATACCTTTCAGCTGTTGCAGTCTTTTCCTAACGTAGTCATTACAGCCCATCAGGCCTTTTTCACCAAAGAAGCCTTGCGCAACATTGCTCAAGTCACCCTGGCTAACATCAGTGATATGGAAGCAGGACGGACCAATTCCAACGCAGTGAAGCTCACTTAACATTAACAATCTCTTAACGCCCTCTTGTTAGATTAAATTTCAGCAAACTCACCTAACATTAATAATCTCTTAATGCCCTCTTGTTAGATTAACCTCAGCATTAGTATAGGTTTGACTTATAGTGCTGAGTAAGCATTGGATTTCTCTCTAGCAGTCCTTAAAATACTCTTTATGAAGCCACTTATTCATCGCACTAAAATTGTGGCCACCATGGGTCCTGCCAGTCGGTCTCCAGAGGTGATCAAACAGCTCATGCTCGCCGGCATGAATGTAGCCCGGTTAAATTTTTCCCACGGCACCTATGAAGATCATGCTGAGCAGATTCGTCAACTGCGGGCGGTTTCCGATGAGTTAGAAATGCCCCTGACGCTTTTACAAGATTTACAAGGTCCTAAAATTCGAGTGGGCCAGTTGCCCAACGGCGAGCTAGAACTCCAGCCAGGAAAGAAAATTACCTTTGTGCCCGTATCTGAGGAATCCCCCCAGACAGATGCGATCGCCATTGACTATCCACATCTAGCCGAAGAGGCTACTCCAGGGACTCAAATTTTGTTAGATGACGGGTTGTTGGAAGTACGGGTAGAAACGGTTCAAGGGAATGTAGTACAGTGCAGTGTCATTACCGGTGGCATCCTTAAAAGCCGTAAAGGTGTAAATCTCCCTAGCCTTAATCTGCGGCTACCCTCCTTAACTGAAAAAGATAAGGAAGATTTAGCCTTTGGCATAGAACAAGAGGTGGATATTGTTTCCCTAAGTTTTGTGCGGAGCCCAGAGGATATCAAAAACCTCAAAGCTTTTTTGGCAGCCAAAGCGGTTAATATTCCAGTATTAGCTAAATTAGAAAAACCTCAGGCCATTCAAAACCTGGAAGCAATTATCGATGAATGTGACGCCATCATGGTGGCACGGGGAGATCTCGGTGTAGAAATGAGACCGGAGAAAGTTCCCCTTATCCAAAAGCGAATTATTCGTCTATGTAATCGCAGAGGCATTCCCGTCATTACAGCGACCCAGATGTTGGATAGCATGACCCATAGCCCTCGGCCAACCCGTGCCGAAGCTAGCGATGTTGCTAACGCGATCATGGATGGCACCGATGCAGTGATGTTATCAGGAGAGTCTGCTGTTGGTAATTATCCCGTGGAAGCTGTGAAAATGCTGGCGCGGATTGCCACTGATGTGGAACCTGAGATCGATTATCCTAACTTTCCACCCCAAAAGATTGATGCTCCTGCAGCCATTAGTGAAGCTCTTAATGCCATTGATCATGTTTTAGATCTCCAGTGTATTGTTGGTTTTACAGAGACGGGATATACCGCTCGCTTAGCAGCTGCGGAACGTCCCAAAGCTACCGTCGTGGCTTTAACCGCGAATCCTAAGGTTTATCGACAGCTAAACCTTGTATGGGGAGTCCGTCCTGTTTTGTTAGAACAGTTAGACGGTTCTCTTGAAACACTGTTTGAACAAGTTGAAACCTGTTTGTTAGAGAAACACTTTGCAGCCCCTGGAGATCGCATTTTGCTTCTAGGGGGTCTACCGATTAAGGTTTCTGGCTCCACTAACTTTCTCAAAATTCATACTATTGGGTCGGGTGATTAAGGGGACGGCACAAAAATAAAGACCCAGGTTGGGGCTGTCGATGGGTGGATGAGTGATGGGATAATGGGGTGATTATTTAAGCGCTTGCGCTGAAGAAGTTGTGCCCAGATAGACCTGAGCTCATGCCAGACTACCCTTAGCTCAGGTCTAGATTTCGAGTTCTGAACCCGTTATCAGCCCATGTTTCTATAATAGAAACGTGTTTCACTTATGTAGCTATGGCAAATCTTTTCCACCTAGCATTCCCTGTTAGCAACATTCTCGACACCAAGCGATTTTATGTGGACGGTCTTGGCTGTCAGCCGGGTCGTGAATCTCCCAGTGCGTTAATTATGAACTTTCAGGGCCATCAGCTAGTGGCCCACGTTACCCGAGATCAGCTATCTGACCAAGGAAGTATCTATCCCCGGCACTTTGGCCTAGTTTTCGATACTGAGGCTGACTGGGAAGCTTTAGCAGAACGGGCTAAAGTCCAAAACCTCTCCTTTTACCAACAGCCAAAGTGTCGCTTTAGGGGGACTCCTTTAGAGCACCGCACATTCTTCCTCGAAGATCCATTTCATAATCTGTTAGAATTTAAATACTATTGTCATCCAAGTGCCATCTTTGGTGAGAGTCATCATGCTCAAGTAGGCGAAGTTGCTATGGCTTAATCTTTAGCCCTTGGGCAATGGCCGCTAAACCCCGTTCGTCCCACACCATGCCATCGTGGGTCAGTACGGGTAGTCGTTGGCTTTCACCAATCGGCAAACAACAGTGGTGTGCAGGCAGAACCAACAGATCATAGGCTGTCCATAGCCACAGCGGTCGACAGGTGACTAGCTGTTCCATATCTTGATTTAGCTCCGTTAGAAAGGCACTGCCTGGACGCATTTGTACACATCCTATATTCCACCGAAACCAGGCAAGGGCTGAACCATAGTGAGGCACTGCCACACCAACAAATCGCTGCACTCGCTGCAAACCACCCAAACGCTGTAGGTAGTAACGGCTAGCCAAGCCACCCATGCTAAACCCCACCAGGGAAAATGGTTGCCGCTCTCCCAGGGATGCCCTGATAAAATCATCGAGCTGCTTCGCTTGTTGCTCTATACCGATATCACCGTTATTGGGTTTTATGCTAATGGCATAGACATGCCAACCTTGATTTTCTAAATATGGACGCAACCGTCCAAAAATATTAACGGTATTCCAGAGACCATGGACCAGCACAACCGCTGGTTTGTGATTATGCGTCACGCTTGCCCCGACCCTCTAGCCAAAACAAAAACACAACGATGCCGATGACGCCCATCTGTACAGCTAGATTAGGCAAGGCCGTCTCTACATCCTTACCGGCCATCAGCTGAGTCAAAAATACAAATGCCCCCAACAGCCCGGACGCCCCCACAGCACCATAGATAACCTTACGCATTCCTTTGAAAGGTGACTGCGTCTCCTGAACCAGGCGCTCAAACCGTTCCTGGCTCATGCCTGGTGGTTTGGTGGGGGTGCGATCGCTAGAGCCAGACTTTTTTGCCATGGAGCCTTTATTTAGAGGGGATAAGTACCATTTTTTCAAACTATGTCCCATCTAGCACAGGGGGGCCTGGATTTTTGGAAGATGGACTACGATGATCCCCATAGCAATTGCCTCTCAGGCTCTATCATTCCCCATTGATGAATTTCTGAATTTCTGATGCACCCTGGATGCAGTACCATGATCTACTAGCTAGACTTAGCATTCAACATGCCAACGTGGCTCAGTGGTAGAGCACTCGATTCGTAATCGAGCGGTCACGAGTTCAAATCTCGTCGTTGGCTTTAGCTCAAAAGCATTGCAAATCAATGACTGCAGCGGTTTAGGTAAGACTAAAATCCGTCTAAACGGACATCATTTGGGTGTAAAAATTCTCTGACGTTGGACATTTTTAGACTAGTTTGGGTGTAAATTGGGTGTAAATTCTAGTAAGAACCAATGTATTACTATGCCCCCACCAAAAGCACCGAAAACGCCGTCAGGCAAGGCACCTAAGGGGACCGTTCAGGTAGTTGCATCCCATGGTCGTCTGCAGCTTCGATTTCGTTGTCAGGGCAAACGTCGATATCTCTCCATTGGTCTTCCCGACTCTCCTACGAATCGCATTGTGGCTCAACAAACTGCCGGTCAGATTCAACTCGATATTATCTCTGGAAACTTTGATGACACGCTAGCAAAATACAAGCCTGTATCCAGCCAACCTCAAGAAGTTCCAGTAAGAATTCCCTCAGTACCTGAGCTATGGGACAGTTTTTGTGAAATTAAACGCCAAACTGTTGCGCCGGGTACGTGGCGTAATGGATATTGTGTGAACACTCGCCATTTAACCCGGTGTCCCTACAACAAATTGGAGGACGCACAAAAAATCTATGACTGGGCAGTTACAAGCTTAAACCCAGATCCAGCCAGACGGCTTATTCAGGCTTTATCTTCCTGTTGTAAATGGGCAAAGCGGGCCAATTTGATTGAGACTAATCCCTTTGAGGGGTTATCTGCAGAAATCAAAATCCCCAAAAAGTCTGCTGAAAACAACGATATTGATCCCTTCACACAAGCAGAACGGCAAGTAATTATTGAGGCGTTTACCCAAAGTAAATATTATGCCCACTATGCACCACTGGTAAAATTTCTGTTCTGCACTGGCTGTCGTCCATCCGAAGCGGCTGGCCTTCAGTGGAAGCATATTTCGCCAGAGGAAATTGTTTTTGACCAGGCAGTGGTCGATTCTGTCTATGGAAGAGTCTTGAAAGAGGGCTTGAAAACCCAGTCAAAACGAAAGTTTCCAATTAATCGACAACTTCAGAAATTGTTATCGGAACTCCGGACCCCAAAGGTCAAGGCAGACGATTTTGTTTTTCCCAGTCCAAATGGAAACTATCTGAACTGTCAGAATTTTCGCAGTCGGGGGTGGACAGCCATTTTGGAACAATTAGGGATCCGATATCGAAAGCCTTATCAGGCCCGGCATACTTTTATTACCCATTGTTTGAAAGAAGGCATTAGCGTACAACAGGTGGCTAAATGGGTAGGCAACTCACCTGAGATCATCATGAAGCACTACGCTGGTATCCTGGAGCAGCTCCAGGTGCCTGAAATTTAGTCCCAGCCCCGGCAGGTGCACTACCTATTTACGAATCGAGTGCTCGCAAAATTTAAGCTCTTGTTATGGAAAGGTTTCGAGTGTCAAAAATTTCTATCTCAATTTTTTATCTCAATCTTTATCTCAATAATTGACCTTTAGCTTAGCTGGTTGGGTGTTTTTAGACTTTTTTAGACATATTTGGATAAGGACGCAGCGACCGAACCAGACAACCATATAGAAGTTACTTCGGTCTGGAACTTTGACTTGAAGGATAGATAATTTGCTGTTTACCCGAACGTTAAGCTTCTGGGTCTATTGGTAGGGTAAAGTCTTGGTTCCTACGGCAGGTAGAGGCGCACGATATAGTGCTCTAAATATGGATTTGAATTCAGCATCTTATCCGCAACAGACATATAGAAAGTGTCTGAATGTTAAATTATTTCGCAATATATCAGCATTTATAGACGCAAGCGCTAGGCTTTGGTCAAATAGTTTCCTGAACATGTTGATTCATGCCTCGCAAGCCCAGCAATGATGATCCAGATAAGCCCGCTAAATCACGGGTACGCTTTATTTTTGAGCCAGACCGTAGTTCCCCTAACGGTGTCACCTATAGCTGGCTGATTCATCGTAACTACAAGGGCAAAGAAAAGGCGGCTACTGCGGCTCGGGCTTTCTGGTTACCCTTTGCTTATAAAGATACTGGTAAGCATTCGGAGGCAGAGCTAAAGGACTTGGCCCGTCAGTCCATTATTCGCATGGAAGAGCAAATTCAGCACTTGCGGGAAACGTTTGGAATTGAGCCCCCATCGAACGAATCTGACCAGCCTGACTTTCCAGCAATTAGCCCGATGGCAGTACCAGCAGGAGAGATTTCTCTGTTGGCTCAAGATGATCTACTCAACGACTTTTCAGATGTGTTGTAAGGAGTGCTCATGGCAAAGTCTCCTAACGCTGACAAAGAAACGACTTCAGAAGAGGCTCCATTACTGCCTCGGAAGCCGGATACAGAAAAGGGACAGCAAGCACGAGAACAGTATTTAGTGCTGGCAAAGGCTGCTCTAAGAATAAATTTTGAGGATTATCAAACCTTATTTCAGGCTTACGCGAGTGAGGATCCTGAGGATCAACAAACTGCTCAACAGTTGGACCGCACGGTTGCTCAGGTGGCATTGCAAGCGGGGCATTCTCCTCGGCAGGTAATTCAGTTTGTTGCTCAGGGACCCTATGTGCAGTGTGAGACGAGGGTGCAATTGCCAGATGAGAAGAAAGCGGCTCTGCCCAAGCTACTGCACTATGCTAAGACGCAGGTGGATACGGCTCAGAAGCAGCGGTACACAGAATATGCAAATGCGGTGACTGGAAAAATTCAGAGCTACGCTGATTTGTATCGAAAGCATGTGAGTAGTGACCTGGCCGCGATTCAGCTGGACCAACAGGTTATAGCTGCCGCTTTGAGGGCTGGGGAGTCGGCCGAGGCGGTGACTCATTTGTTGTATCAAGGGCCGTATGCTCAGTTTCAGCAGGGGGTGAAGGGAATGGATGCTGGGTCGTTGGACCAGTATGCTAAGGGCACTGTTGCTCAGGTGCAGTCGATTCAGTCGTTGCAGATATCTGGGGATAGTGGTGGAAGGCGTAAGCGATCGCAAACCCTGGATGGATAATAAAAGCTAAATGAGGTCGCTTCGGTAGGTTGATTACTCGCTTGGCACAAAACTTACCCTATTTCAACAGGCCAGACTTGCAAGCAGGATGTCACTGGTTCGATCCCATCACCGTCCATACGTTCCAGAAATTGTCAAAAGGCGTAAGCTAGATATGAACTAGATATAAAATCTAGTTCATATCTAGGAGTGTAGAGCCGAAAATTCTGATATACGGATATTTTTTTAATGCGACGATTGGGTTACGATCTCAGCTGCTGTAAGCATGGATATATGCGCGATCTCCATGATGATTTGCTGCGCATCTTTGCATGCCGTGAGTAATATACTCAATGTATAAACATGCTTTTCTAAACGCTGATTATAATTACCTAAAAAGTAAGTACTTGAGGTAATTCATCGGAGACTCGCTGCTATGTCATCGCACAAAAATGAAACCAGGATGAGATTGAGGGTGTCATGGAAATCACCTACCACTCTGGGCAATTTTATAAATTAACCTCTGATAATTTCTCCAAATGAAATGCAAAAGTTTTTAACGATTCTGCCAATGAGAACTTCTTTCGTGCTTGAGCATAGCCTTGTTGTCTAAAATATTTAATTTGTTCAGGATTAGAATTTAATGTTTTAATTGTCTCGGCCAGTGCTTTCGCATCACCAGGTGGAAACAATTTTCCTGTGATACCATCTTGAATGATTTCCAATGCACCGCCTGCTGCTGCTGCAATCACAGGTTTTTGTGCCAGTAAGCCTTCGACTAAAACACGACCAAATGGTTCCGGCTCTGTTGAAGGATGCACAATGTAATCGCAGGCTTGCATTAAAGCTGGAATATCCTGTCGAAACCCGAGCCAATGTACATGCTCTTCTAAGCCTAAATCTTGAATTAGAGAGTGCAGGTACTCAACATATTCCGTTTCTCCAAATAAAGCATCCCCTACGAGCAAGACATGAAACTCTGGAAGCTCTTTAAGAGCATGTAAAACAATGTGTTGCCCTTTCCAAAAAGAAAGGCGACTAAAGACTCCGATTACAGGAACTTCTTCAATACCAAGTGCTTTACGAACTTGCTCACTTTGATCTATTGGCAACAGATCAAAAGGTTCAGAAGCAATTCCATTATAAACAACTTCAACAAGGGATGGCTTTCCTCCAGCCTTAATAAAAGCAGATGCTGTTGCCTGCGAGTTTGCAATTACCCTAGTGATGCATCTATTGGCTAACATAACAGCAATTTGTCGATTTAAGGCGCTAAAGTGCTTGGCCGTTAGGATATCTCTTAAATGCCAAATTATAGGAGGAGTTCCTCCCATTAGTGAGGCCAATGCTGTAATAACTAAAGATTTTTGAGTATTGACATGAATAAAATCAAATCCTTGCCTACTCTTGTTAGCTACCTGACGCGCAAGTCTGAATAACTCAGGAATTGAGCGAAGAGCTGCTAACTGACTGCTCGTTTTAATGCTGACTAGGTGTTTAGAAGGTATTACAGCAACTGAAACTTCCTTTTCTTTTAGTTTCTCTTCCAATGGTCCATAGTCAAGAATTAAAACCTCGCTGGTCTCACGATAAGGCACTATGAGATCAATTAAACTTAATTCCGCTCCTCCTAAGGCAGCTGTATGACTCACAAAAAGAATTCGGTGTTGCATGTTTTTTGAGGGATTCTAAATAAAATAAAACAGATAATGAAATCTTGTTTGAGACTTAATTAGCCTTTCTCAATATCTCGATATAGAAAGGCTAATTAAGTAGTTTATTAAGAGAAGAGTTACATTAATAGAACTGGCTCCTTTTCAACAAACTTAAATAGTCTGTCTAGCTGAGTAAGTTCAAAAATCATTCGAACTTTAGGTGAAACAGAATATAGATAGAGATTTTTGCTAAAACCTCTGGCAGCATAAACTGCGGAAACGAAAGGAATAAGTCCTATACTGTCAAGAGACTTGACATTACTCATATCTATCATCAAATCTGTTGATTTGTGTGAAGAAATTTCTTTGGACAGGATATTCCAAAGTGCATCGGCATTCGATGCATCCAGAATATCGTTAGGTTGAATGACCTTGATGTCTGGTTGCGTGTTTTGCATGGTTCCGTGCTCCAAAAATTGTGTACTCGTATAGTGGATTATCTGGGTGATTAAGTGAACTGAGTCAGGCTGTTCATATTCACAACGCAAATATCAACGTATCTGTTGTACAAATGCTTCTATCTCACAAAAAACAAAAAAGTAAGTCATTTAACAGACTGATAGATAGTTTTTAGTTGTTGGGCAATAACTGGCCAACTATGATTTTGCTCAACATATTGACGGCATTCAATGGTATTGGGAAGTTTTCTTGTGCCCTGCAAAACTTCCTTGATTCCTTGAGCTAAATCTGAAACTTGATTGCCACTTAAAACTAAGTCTGAGCTTAACGGCCTTAAAACCTCAGGAATACCCCCTACTGGTGTACCTAATGCAGGTGTTCCACTAGCCAAAGATTCCAGTAAAGTCAGTCCAAACCCCTCTAAGCACTGGGAAGGGATAATTGAAAATTCGGCAGCTTGATAGTAAAGCGGCAGTTCTGCATCCCCAACATAACCTAACAACTTAATATGCTGATTAAGTCCTAATTCATCAATTTGAGTTTGTAGTTGCTTAGCCTGTATTCCTTTACCTGCAATAAGCAATAAAACTTCAGGATGCTTGCTTCGAACAATCGAGATTGCCTTAACTAACTGTTCTAAGCCCATACGTTTTGCTAAGCGTCGAACAGTGAAAATAATAGGTCGATCACATGGCAAGTTCAATTTTTGACGAGCATTTTCCTGAGGAACTAAACAGTTAAAGTGCTGCAGGTCAACACCTCCAGGCACAACTGAGATTTTATCCCCAGAAATTCCGTAAGAAGATTCTAAAACCTGCTTGAAAGCTTTCGATAGGACGATGAAGTGTTTAGCTTGTTTGTAGACTGTTGTTTCAATATATCTCTTAAAGTAGACAGCTATTTTATTATTGCCTTCCGCTTGTCCTTCAGTTGCCCAAGGGCCATGGAAATGAACGACTAACGGTTGCTTTAATAGATTCAGAATAGGGAAGGTATATAGTGCAAAATGTGTACTAACTAGATTGTAATCATTCAATTGATGCAATTGTTTAAATGAATTACGTAGCATCCACCATCTATGCAAAAGAGAAGGCTTAGACGGACTGAAAAAATAAACTTGTTGATCTGATTTTTGTGACGTTTGCCCTGAACCTGCCACTAGACTTTGAAGATTTAGATTCAAATTTGGAAGATACTGCACACAATCATAGAAATAGCGATTTAATCCTCCTGATTCTTCTGGGAACCATCCCTTACCAATTTGTAGGACGTTCATCATTATTTACCCCCTTCGGTCTCCAGTAATTGCTTATTCACTATCTTGGCAAGGCAAGGTATGAAATCACGTATAAGTTCTGGTCAAAAAAAAGTTATACATTCTCCTCATTGCATCATGCTGATAGCCAACTGATATAGCTGCTTTTAATAGAGTATTCACACAACAAAAACAACTACTACTACAGTTGAAATAGAAAAGTTACCTATTTTGGATAGATGAAACTTTAAAGTGATGAATTGAAATTGTTATTAGTTAACTGGGATATATAAAAATGGGCAGTCCTATTTCAGGAAGGCTAGAGAATAATCACCCTTACTTCAAACCCTTATTTTCCAAGGATGATGGGTAATGCTATTTTTCTCTGTCCTGCACTTAATAGGACTACCTAAAAATGAGATAACCCTACTATTCAGCCTGTATAGGCCGAACAAAAATGGATCATGTTTCTCGATTGTCTTCTGTAAATTCACCGAATCGCTCTAACCCATTAATTTTGATTGTTGATGACGATCGCTCATTGCAAATGTTATTGACAGTTGCTATGGAACAGGAGGGGTTTAAAGCTGTTCAGGCAAATAGTGGTGAGCAATGTCTGAATGATTATCACCGCTTACAGCCTGATATGGTTTTATTAGATGCCGTCATGCCTGGTATGGATGGGTTTGAGTGTTGTCATAAGTTGCGTCAACTACCCCATGCAGGCCAGATTCCAATTTTAATGATTACGGTTTTAGATAATCCAGAATACGTAGATAAGGCGTTCCAAGCGGGGGCCACTGATTATATTACTAAACCGATTCAATGGCCTGTGCTGAGCCATCGTGTACATCGTTTGTTAGATGCCTATCAGAATGCTCAACAAGCTGAATTGTCTCTGCAAGTATTAAAGCGCCATCAAATTTGGGAACAGATGCAAAGCCAGTTTTTGAAAAGTCTTCAGGTTAAAAAACTGAACGAGTTCCTAGAATTTAGTTTGAAAAAAATATGTGATTTTTTGGATTGCGATCGCACTTTGCTCTATCAAATTTCCACCCAGTCTTGGCTACAAGTAACAGATCACACCCAAGAGCTGCCTGACCTCCAATTGATTGATTCAAAAAGCTTCTGGGCAGCCTTGACTAAGGAAAATCTACTATATCCTAGCTGGATGAGTGGTACCTCAGGTGAATCGTTTCAACCACTACATCAAGATATCTGTAAAAAACTTCAGTTCCAGTCGTTATGCCTATATCCAATTGTATTGGATGATATTCTTCAAGCAATATTGTTTGTTGGCTATCATCAGGCCAGCCATAAATGGCTCGATTTTGAACAAAGAAGTATTCAAAGTATTGCTGAGTTTATAACAATTTCATTTCGATTGCATAGGTCTCTTATGAGTACATCTTAGAAAAACTGTTATAGCTCTAAAACAACATATATCTTGAAAATATTAGAACCAAGGTCAATAAATAAGGACCAATATTTTTAGAATTCAATAATTCTATTTTTAGAAAAAGTCTGGATATGTTTCGATAAAAGGTTTCATTAGTATGTCTTCAGATTCTCAACATCGCATTCTGCATGTGCTTAATCATGTGCGTGTAACTGGTAATGGTATTGTTAACCTGACAGTTGATATAGCCTGCACTCAAGCTAGATTAGGTCACCGTGTAGCAATTGCTTCAGCCGGGGGCGACTATGAAGCTCTGCTGCGGCAAGAAAATGTGCAACACTTCAAGTTTGAGCAGCAGCGCACTTTGAAGAATATTCCTACAATGCTAGGTCGCTACAGTGAACTTGTGGAGATGTTCAAACCAGATATTGTCCATGCCCATATGATGACTGGAGTCTTAATAGCTTGGGTTTACCGACAGTATTATAAATATCGTAACTGGATGACAGTGAACCCATATCTCCTTGTCACCACTGTCCATAATGAATTTCAACGAAATGCTATCTTAATGGGGTTAGCTGACAAAGTAATCGGTATTAGCCAAGCAGTTGTGACTGCTATGCAGCAGCGGGGAATTCCAAAAGCTAAGCTTCAGTTGGTTCTCAATGGTTCCCTAGGTAGCCCACGACAGCTAATATCAACTGCAGAGCAATCGTCTTCACTTTGTAAACCTGCAATTGTGACGGTGGCGGGCATGTATCGCCGTAAAGGTATTGTCGAATTAATCGATGCGTTTACAATAGTTGCCGATATATTTGTAAATGCTCACCTTTACATCGTTGGGGATGGCCCTGACCGGGAGGCCTTTGAGCAACAAGCTCTTAAGACTAACGTTAGCGATCGCATCCATTTTGAAGGATTCCAGCAGAATCCTCAGTCCTATATGCGTCAGGCTGAAGTTTTTGTGTTGGCTTCTCATCGTGAACCGTTTGGCTTAGTTCTCACTGAAGCTCGAGAAGTTGGATGCGCAATTATTGCAAGCCAAGTAGATGGTATCCCTGAGGCAATAGATCATGGCCAAGCAGGAATATTAGTTCCACCCAAAGATCCTCAAGCTCTAGGAGTAGCCTTAAGTGAATTGCTGAGTAATCCAGAAAAGATCCATAATTATCGACAACATGCACAGACTAATTTAGAAAGATTTACGGTTGAAAGAGTTGCAAAAGAAACAATTGCAACATATGAAGAAATAATAACCAAAAAAATATCTAAGCCTTTGAGTGATTCTTTAGAATCAGCCATGTGATATAGATTTTTGTCAGCATCAATTACTAAGAAACTGACTTTTGGAATCATTGACTAATACTCCCAGTCATTTCAGTACGAGAAATTATTATTATGAGAATCGCATTAGTTCATGACTATTTGACTCAGTTAGGAGGTGCTGAAAGAGTCTTTGAACTCCTATGTCAATATGTTCCCCAGGGAGATATCTTTACGTCAGTTTATGACCCTGATAATACAATTTCACTAGAGGGGCGTCCTGTAAACACAACATTCCTACAGAAGATTCCTGCAGCCTCTAAAAAATTTCGAATGTTTGCTCCGTTCTACTATCCAGCCTTTCGAAGTTTAAATTTGCAAGACTATGATTTGATCTTAAGTAGTTCTGCCTCTTTTGCTAAAGGGGTACGAAAGAATCCTCAGGCAACCCATATCTGTTTTTGCCATAATATAACCCGGTTTTTGTGGAATACAAAAACCTATTTAAACCAAAATACTGCTTTTCGCCCATTTGAAGCGTTAATCAATCCAGTTTTTGACTATCTCAGGGCAGCAGACCTACGCTACGCGAAGGAACCAGATCTATATATTGCGAATTCCAGTATTGTTGCCAAGCGTATTCAAGATACTTACAATCAACCGGCTATGATGGTTAATTACCCCATTGATAGTCGGCAATTTCAGTTTAATGATAAAAAATCGGATTTCTTTCTTGTTGCCTCGCGACTAATTAGCTACAAGCGCATTGATATTATTGTTGAAGCATTTAACTGGTTAGGATGGCCTGTTGTAATCACTGGTGAAGGGCCAGAACGTGAGCGATTAGAAGCCATGGCCTTAGATAATGTTCAATTTTTAGGTCATGTTAGTGATGCTAAGCGCCGTGATTTGATGTCAAGCGCCCAAGGTGTAATCATTGCAGCTCTTGAAGATTATGGCCTCACCCCTATTGAGGCTAATTTTAGTGGTACCCCCGTGATAGCCTATGGCGCTGGTGGCGTTCTGGATACTCAAGTTCCTGGCCATACCGGGGTTCTGTTCAAACGCCAAACTCCAGAGTCGGTCTATGAGGCACTGTTAGAAGCAGGAAGGACAGATTGGGACTATAAAGCTATCCGTGAGCACGCTCTCAATAATTTTACTGAGCCCGTGTTTTTTAGAAAAATCCAGACTATTTTAGAGTCACAAGGATTTAATGACGTTTTGCAATTTCCGTCAACACAGGCAGCCATTGCTACTGCGTAGTGTTTAGGGGTAGAAACTAAATGGGCATATTCGAAAATGAAATCCAATAAGATCTATTTACAAAACAGATCCGGTCTCCCATGAGCTAGCCCTTTATCATGAACAGTTATGTCAGAGAATTCTAGAAACTCAGAAGAAAATACTGATCTGGGTTATGGAAAGCTCTTCAATATTTTGTGGCAGCAGCGCTTCTGGGTGCTGGGTGTATTTACAGGGTTTGTTGCTCTGACAACTCCTTTCACTCTCAATCAAAAGGCAACCTATGAAAGTTCAATGCAACTGTTGGTTGATGCGAACTATCAGGCCCCTAAAAACCGCGTTCCTGATTTAACTAGTGAGTTTGCCGACTCGTCAGTTGAGATTGATTATGCAACTCAGCTTAGTCTGATGCGTAGCTCGGAGCTATTACAACAAGCCATTAATCAACTCAAGTCAGTTTATCCAAATCTGACCATTAAGGATTTGCGACGGGCATTGAGTTTAAGCCAAGTTGAAGAGGATGAAATTAAAACGAAGATCTTTCAAATCGTTTTTATTGGGGATGATCCAGATAAAGCTCAACAGGTCTTAGAAGCTGTTAAGACCGTTTATCTTAGTTATAACCTAGAGCAGCAACAGGCGCGGCTAGCCCGTGGCCTAAACTTTATCGACGCACAGCTACCGATCGCACGACAAGAGTTGGGCAAAGCCCAACAGGCTTTGGAAAGATTTCGTCAAACCCACAATTTAATTGACCCTAATCAGCAGGCTGGGGCAATTTCAAAAAATCTAAACCAATTACAGCAGCATCGACAAGAATTACAAGAAGAATTAGATGCTACCCAAAGCCAAATTATATCTGTACAGACAGAACTTGGTGTAAGCTTAGATGTTTCTCTGGCTTCGGCTCGTTTAAGTGAGTCCACCCATTATCAGTCTCTGCTCAAGGAGTTCAAAGAAGCTGAAAAAGAACTAGCTCTTCAAAGTGTCATATATACAGATTCTGCTCCACCTATTGTTGATCTGCAAGGTAAAAAACAACAGCTCTTAAAATTACTAAGAGTTCAAATAGAACAGATTCTGGGAGATTTTATCTCTAACTCCCAACTAACTGATGATTATTTACTTGCCGGTCAGTATGGTGATATCAACATAGGTCTAACAAAAGAGTGGTTGAGGCTCCAAACGAAATTATTTGACTTAAAAGCTCGTGAAGCCAGTCTGGCATTTACTGAGGATTCTCTGCGTCAAAGATTAGACTATCTACCAACACTGATTAATGAGTATGAATATCTAAAACCTGAAGTTGAAACAACTCGAGCAACCATTGAACAGCTTTTAGCTGCCCGTCAGGAGCTTGCCGTAGCCTTAGCCCAAGGAGGATTTAATTGGCAAGTCGTAGAAGAACCTCAATTAGGTCGGCAAACTGGGCCAAATATAAAACGTAGTATTTTACTAAATATTATTGGTGGTCTATTCCTAGCAGGGGCAGCAGCTTTTATTCGCAATTTAGTTGATAAGACACTCCATACCCCCGATGAAGTCTCCACTCAACTGCAGCTACCTTTACTTGGAGTCCTACCTGCAGAGGCTAAGCAAAAAAGTGCGCTTTCCTTGTTAGAGAAAACAGAATTTCTAAATGAAACAGATTTAATTTATAAAAAGATTCAGTTACTTACTAATGATAAATCCTGGTCTTCACTCCTGATAACATCGGCTTTAGAGAAGGAAGGAAAATCGATCCTGGCACTCTATTTAGCATTTAGTGCATCGCGTCTAGGGGAAAAAGTTTTACTGTTGGACGCTAATATTCGTAATCCACAGCTACATAAATATTTAAGACTTCCTAATGAGAAGGGACTAAGCACTCTACTAGTGGATAAGCAGTCAATCGTAAATATGTTAGATTTTCTGCCTATTCTCACCGCTGAGTTTAACATTGATGTTCTTACGGCAGGACCTAGTTTAGAAGACGCCTTAATACTCCTGAGTTCAACGACCTTTGGTCAACTGCTTGAATATTTGGGCACTGTTTATGATCGCGTTATTATCGATACTATGCCTTTGCTAGATAAGGTGGATGCCTTGCAACTGGCATCTCTCTGCGATACTGTTTGTTTGGTTAGTCAGCTTAATCAGATGACTGAAGCAACAATTGATGAGCTCCAGCCTATTACACAGTTGATTAAGCCAATGGGAATCATTGCCAATTTAAATCAGATGTAGCATCTTACCATCTGTCGGCTTGTGGTTAGTCCTAATGCTTTTCTCAATGGCAAAGGATCTAATGATGGCTAAAGCATGTATACACTGTGTAAATGATTGAAAAACTGCAGAAAGGGAATATTTCCAAGTTTCTACAAAAAAAAGATGTCTCCAAAACGGCACTTAAGTCTTAGTGGAGCTTGACGGTCTGCGTCTTAAAGTAGCACCATATGCAATCGCTCCAAATGCTAAGATGCCAAGCATTGATCGTGGTTCGCTTACCTCTACAGGCTCTACTACCTGAAATTGACCATACAGTGAAGCCGTATTAGTTTGGTTTTCCAAGGTTAAAAATGTCTCTGTTATTGTGTTTCCACCATCCGTAGAGAAACCTAAGATTTGTAAGTTATATGTTTTCTCATCAAGCTGAAATGAAGACTCAGTATTTAACAATGATGTAAACGTCACCAGATCAGGGCATAGTGCCACACCTCCTGCTGTACATGAAGTTGCAGAGTTTGGCGTTTCAAAATGATCGATTTCAAAAATGGATTTAAACGTTTCGACACCTATTTGGAGTGCGAGATTTAGATCAGTTTTCTCTAAACTGGGAGGAAAAATAGGATAGTTATAGTGAGTGAAGTTACCCAATAGAAAGCTTTCTGTTATATCTTGTTCATTTAAGTTGATTCCTTCAAATTTGTACCCCGATACTTGCTGATCTAGCGGTATCCCCCACGTAATTTCATTTGTACCTTCACCAGCTACTGCATTTCCATCAACGTCAACAGTATCTTCAAACGTTCCAGACGTCTGCAAACTTACAGCAATGGCTTGTGCAGAGCCGACAACTCCCAACCCCAAAACTACAGCGCCAGCTACAACTACTGCATTTCTTTTCCTAACGTTGAACATCTTACGCATCCCTCTTGAACAGCCAATATTCATTCTGGGACGCGGCTGTTTAACTTAATGTCCGTTTTCAGGATGCCTAGGAAAAAAGACATATGCTGACCATCATGTGCAGCCTTCAGCAACCCTTCCTAGTTTCTCTATTAATAGGTTTAGTAAACTCACAGAAAATCTCCAAACTTTTTGAACTTTCTCTGTTGAATCAAATTTATAAAAATGAGATGGCTTGTTAGCGAATTCCGATAGCAAAGACAAAAGTTATACGTGAGATTTAATTACTTATACATTAACAAAAACACTTCCTTAATACACTGAGCGGATGTCATAGGTGCATTCAGAAAGTTTTGACATCAACCGATTCTAAATCTCTTCACAGATGGACTTTCCACAATAGTTCTACCGTTTTTCATGTAATGAATACTACCAAAACCTAGGATTTTCATCATGTCAATATCACCTTTTAGCAACTCTTTCGGCCAAATGCAATTTGCAGATCTGGATAACGATGGTGACCAGGATGCTTTGACAACCAATAAATTTTGGAACCCTTACACTCAGTCCTTTATGGGTTCTAGTTATGTTCTCATAAATAATGGCATAGGCGGACTCACTCCAGCCTCTGTTCTGCCTGCCAATAATGTTGTTGATCATCTCTTAGGGTATTTAGATAGCGATACTGACCTCGATATCTTCATGGTTAAGGATTCTGATCAACTTAACCAAGTGTTTTTGAACAATGGTGATGGAACGTTTGTTGCTGCTCCAACCCAACCTGCAGGTGGGCTAAGCAATGCCCTGGATGGAGAGCTAGGCGACATGGATGGGGATGGTGACCTGGATGCTGTCATTCTGCAAAATCATGGGTATCAGCAAAGCTTCAACTACTGCTGAATGACGGCACAGGAACCTTTGAGGAAGCCTCCATACATCCCACCTTAGATAACAGTGCCAATGCCTATTCCATGTCTTTAGAGGATATCGATGGCGATGGCGACCTGGATTTGTTGGCTCATGCCTATAGTTTAAATACTGGCCAGTTCCAATTGATGATGACGTTCAACGATGGAAGTGGCGAGTTGACGGAGTCCGTGAATCATGAATTTATCTCACCCTTTGGGAATACTTTTGCACCCATCGGTTATGGAGACCTTCTCGCCTTAACACTTTCCTCTGGAAACAGCACTTTAGAAGAAGAAAAAAAGAGTATGTGTACAAGGAAGGCATCTTTGTAGTAGAGGACTCTTCGGAGATTACCGTTGAATACCTTTTTGATGGAGGTGGATTTAGTAAAGGTGAGCTTGGTTTGTTCAATCTCAGTGGCATGGAAAACACTGCCCCCCATTCTGAGGAGTTTTTGCTAGAAGCGATTCGCCGTGCTAACAGTGGCTCTGAACTGGGTCATGTGGTGATTATGGATCAAAAACATGCAGCTCGTTTCCAGGGAAGTTTTGATTGGGAAGAGGACTTTAACCATGGCGCATATGTTGGCAAACAATCCTTTGCAATGAATGCAGGGGATCGTTTTGCCTTAATTTTGAGCCAAAATATTAGCCTTAAACAATTAGAAAAGAACTCTGAGCTAGTATCAAAGTTTGGCAAGCAAGTCATCTTCTCTATTCCTGAAGCCAATCAGCCTGAGGATGGTAAGCGAGTGCCTCGACAAATTGTGGATCTTAATGGTTTAGCCACCACTGGCCAGGGTGTCTATGGCATGGAAGATATTCACCTTAATAAAGGAGGAACGGATCGAGATTATAATGATATGGTTTTCCAAATTAAGGGAGCTACTGGTACGATTATTTCTGCTGAAAGTGAGATTCATCGTAAACGGAATTGGTTTACTGGCTCCCTTGGTCAGAGTCTTTTGGATTATGCCACAGGTGTCTTCGATACCAATGTACAACGCTCAAATGATAAAGACATCCTTACGGGTAGCGTTGGCGATGATCTGATCGAAGGATTTAAATGGCGCGATGGTTTGGTGGGTGGTTTGGGCAATGACGTCCTTACAGGCGGTAATGGTAAAGATACCTTTGTCCTAAGTGCTAATAGTGGGACTGACACGACTTGGAAGGTTAGGTCGTTCGACTATCTAGGACAATAGTTGGACCGTGGTTGGAAACGTATCGATGCATTGTCCGTTGGTTGGGATTGGGGCTACCTTAAAGGGCTTTCTACAGGACTATCGCGAGGTGTTTTGCCGGAAAGCCGGATTTGAGCATGTCAGCCGTTATATCAATGGTCTATTGTTAAGCCCGAATAAGACACTCCAAGGGATATACGCTCAAATCGTCTGGCCAGAGGGGAGCCAAGTGAGCCGTCGAGCGATGCATGAAGCGGTGTTCGAATCGCCCTGGTATCGAGACGCGCTGATGTGTCGACATCGGGACCTGATGGCACCCCGCTATCGAGGTCGTGGACGAGCGGTGATTAGTCTGGACTGGACCTATTCGTATCATCCGTACAGTCGCAAGATCTACGGAACCAAAGCCGCCTATGATCATGTACATAGTGGCTGGAGTCGCTATCAAACCGTGGTTACGGCTGCTATTGCCAATCCCCATCGGGTGGATGGCTTAGCCGTTGAGGTTCAACAGCCGAATTATCAAAAAGAAGAGTTAGCGTATCTAGAGATGACCCACCGTGAGACCTATGAACACCTCGAACAGGCGCGTGAACGGTTGCTGGAATTACTCCATTACCACCTGCACCAACAACGCTATCAAAAACGAACAGAGATGGTGGTTGAGATTGTCCGCACCATTGAAGCCGAAGGCCAGTATCCCCAAGCGGATTATGCCTTTGACCAGGGAGTTTTGACGCGTCCGTTAACCGAACTGATTGAATCCAAGGGCAAACATTGGGTGAGTGAGATTGAACGGACTCGACTGATTATGTGGGACCACACCTGGCAACCAGTCCAATACGTAGAACAACAACTTAAAGAGACTCATCCCGAGAGTTTTCGATATAAGAAGGTTCGGTGTCGAAATGGAGATTATCGGGAGATTTGGGCGTTTACCAAAGTTGTTCGTCTCAAGAAATATGGTCGTAAACGTCTCGTTATCGTTCATGAAACTGAAGACCTCAGTGATCCCCCCCGTTTTCTCTTAACCGATGCCCTCCATTGGGATGCCAACCGGACGTTTTCCACGTGGACCTTTCGATGGCCGATAGAAACCTTTCATGAGTTTGCCAAACAGTTGACGGGCTTTGAAGACGCTCAGCTGCGCAACGAGGAAGCGGTCAAACGCCACTTCTGCTTAAGTTGCGTCGCGCAGTCTGCCCTTCAGCAAGCCAGCTGTTGTGGTCAAAAATCGGAGCGGTTTGACTTTGCTGATGACCATGAGCAACCCATCGGCCAACGACTGTATTCCTTGTCTCGGGATGCCTTTGAACAGGTGGTCCAGTTGATTACTCAACTCGCGAAGCAAGGGCAATCGGTCGATCTCATTATGGAGGTGCTGATGCCGACCTAACCCTAACCCCTAACCTCACAGGTTATTTTTCTCTGCTCGTAACCTTCCAAGTCGTGGACTGACATGATCACAGACTATAAGGATGACTATGATGTTATCGGCTTAGCAGATGGCCTAACTTACAACAACCTCAGTTTTTCTGGAAATGATATTCTACTAGCTGGCAACAATAATGTCCTTGCTACCCTGCCAGGTTTTGATACGACCACGTTGACAGAGAATGACTTTGTAATGATTTAGATACTAGAGATCGTCCTGTGAGTGCATAGTTTTACTTCCTAAATTCTGTCCAGGGCGATTTGACTATGCTGGAAAAACATATCCAAACCGTTCAAGTTCCCAGGCATACTTCTTTTCAACAATCTGCCTGGTCTTATTGTCATAGAAATCTTGAACGTTCATTTTATTATCTCTTATGCCCTTTTTCATTTGAGGGATGCGTGCAGGTTCAAACGGAATGGAAAGATAATTACATACATGCTTAATCCCTTCATGCAATTCTTCAAAGCGGACGTAGTAATCAATACACTCTTGCCCATCAATTAAATATTTATCTCTGTCAGGAATTTCACCGCCTTTTTGAATCCAGGATCTAAAGCGTTCAATAGTAGTCTCCCCCTTCACTCGATCAATTGGGTTGCCTAGATCTAAGATTCTTTTTGATAAGGCTTTAGTTTTTTGTATAACACTATAATTTTTTTTTCGCTTCTCATACATAAAAAAACCAGAAATCAGCTTATCAAATGGGTTTCTAACCACTGTAAATTTGTAATAGCGCTCCCAAGTATTTTGACCAATCAGGTCAAATATCTCTTTGGCTGGCATATGGTTATACCAGATTGAGCTCCTAGCGTTATTGCCACGATATCCTATAATGCCAGTCTCTGAGACATATTCCTCACGGGCATGGAGTTCTTGCCACTCTCCATCGGGCATACAATAGGGTTCAAAGTATGATTCAACAGACGTACCTGCTGTTTTGACAGTTTTAGTAAAAATGAAACGCTTTTTATGACTAACAAGCATACTATGAGACCCCTATAGGTTTTCACTGATAACTAGTGAGCTACACCATCAACTATGCTCTAGTTGTTTCAAATAGAGCTTGTGGCTTTGGTATAGGTTTTGTTCTGTAGATAGATTGAAAAGTTGATCGTTTAAACGGAGCAACAATACACGTCATATCATTCCAAGTTTGCCCGTCTGGTAAAGCAGGATATCGAGAGCATATTTTTATCAGGCAAAACCAAGAATCAGTAGCCAAACAATTTCTGGCTGCTGATTCTTGGTTGCTACTTTCCTATGGAATAAGTTGACTCCTGCAAAATGATGATGGCCACTTCGGCACCTAAATGATGCTCGCTTTCATCAGGTGAACTTTGGTCAGCTGATGGCCATTACATAAGGACAAAGTCTGTTGCTGTCAACGTGGTTGTATCTACTCCGCTAAGGGTGGCCAACGGACTGGTATTTGCTTGTAGTAAAATGTCACTGCCTGAAAAAGTCAATGCTCCAAAACTCATACCATCAGATAAACCAATTAAATCTTGACCAAGAGTAAAGTCAGTAATGATATCGAGAGACTCATTTTCTTCTAACACAAAAATATCTTTTCCCCTGCCGCCTGTCAGGATATCTTGCCCCATGCCTCCAACCAGAATGTCTTGCCCCTTAAACCCTTCCAGGAGATTATTACCTTGGTCACCGAGCAGAACATCGCCAGAAGAGCTTCCCTGTACAACTGAATCAAACGTCTGTGTAGAATAGTCTAATATGCCTTGCCCCACAGAAGTCTCTGTCCAATCTCGTCGAGGATTGATTCCCTCCTTAATAACGGGCTTCAAACTTGTAGCCCCTTCGATTTGAAATACAATATCGTTATAGTCTCGGTCAGACCCATCAACATTTACCAGCAGATCTTCCATACCAAAGACACCACGGCCTTCGGTTCCCAATCCATTGATGTCCAGAATTTGACTAGCCATGCGTGTACCTGAATTAGCCTCTGGGATAGAAAAGATTGCCTTGCGACCAAATTTAGTAGCCTTGGCTGGATCATTAGCAAGCTCACCTAAGCTGATATTTTGGCTCAGTATTAGAGCAAACTGATCGCCTGCATTCATGGCAAAGGTTTGTTTGCCGCTATGGGTACCACTGTTAAAATCTCGTTCCCAGTCCATTTCGGCATCAAACCGAGCAGCTTGATGTTTATCCTGAATAACCACATGTCCCAGGGCAGAACTACTGGTTGCTCGCCGCGCTGCTTCTTGAAGAAATGCCTCGGAACCAAGCTCAAAGTTTTCCATGCCGCTGAGATTGAAAATTCCCAGTTCACCTTTGTTGAAACCGCCACCATCAAATAAGAACTCAACTGTTACTGCATCACCCCCTTGCACGACAAATGTACCTTCCCTATAGAGGGGCTCAGGATCGCGATAGTGGGTGCCTCCATTCAACAGCACTTGACTAGTTTGTCGAAAATTTGCAACAAAGCTGTCTAAATCGCCATCGCCATCTAAATCTCCAAGACTGACGTCATAACTATTTTCAGGGGCAGGTGGCTGGTTAACGGCTTCACTAAAGTTGCCATTGCCATCATTCAGTAATACCTGATTGGTTTTGCCATAGTTAACAACAAATGCATCCAGGTCACCATCGTTATCTAAATCCCCCAGGCTGATATCGTTGCTATATCGACTATTAGGAGGCTGATTGAGAGCCTCAGTAAAGTTACCAGTCCCATCATTGAGCAGCAGTTGGTTTGGCTGGTTCTTATAGTTAGTGACAAAAGCATCTAAATCGCCGTCACTGTCGATATCCCCCAAACTCACGCCTGTACTTAGTTTACTTCCAGGCGGCTGTAGCGTAGCTTCTGTGAACCTCCCATAACCATCGTTAAGCAACACCTGATTGGCCTGATTGCTATAGTTGACGACAAAAGCATCTAAGTCACTATCACCATCTAGATCGCCAAGTGCGACATCCTGACTGTAGGAGTTACCGGGTAGCGAACTAGAGGCTTCTGTGAAGACACCATTACCATTATTCAACAATAATTGATTGGACTGTCCCCAGTAATTGACGATAAAGGCATCCAGATCTCCATCGCTATCGATATCACCTAAACTAATGCCGTAACTACCGTTGTTGTCAGTATTTTTAGGTTGAGTAGGTGCCTCCATAAAATTGCCATGGCCATCATTGAGTAGCAACTGATTAGGCTGCCAGTTATTAACAACAAATGCATCCAGGTCACCATCATTATCGACATCACCCAGGGCTACATCGTTGCTATTGCTGCTGCCAATGGGTTGATTGGGAGCTGCTACAAAATTTCCACTACCATCATTTAGCAATAACTGATTTTTCTGATTGTTGTAATTAATAACAAATGCGTCTAAATCTCTATCGTTATCAATGTCACCCAGTGTAATTCCAACACTATTATCTTTATTAGGAGGCTGATTAGGTGTTTCAAGAAAATCAGCAATATTAGTTTGAGAAGAAGATGCAGGCATTGATAGAAGTTCTCCTGTAGGCTGTCAAGGTGTTATTAGTTAGTCATAGCTAGTTGCCTATAGAAATTCACTCTATGATTGCAGATACTGCGTTGCTAAAAGCTATGAGATAGGGGAATGGCTGTTTAGTTTTTGCTTGTTTAAGAAAGGAAGTCTCATAGGTAATGATTTACGAATAAGACTTCCGAAGGTAAACATTGGCCAAATGTTATCTATCAATGAATTCGCCTAGATACATCCAAATTGAATGGATTTCTGGGTTGGAAATCTTCAATTCCTAATGTAGAAAGCTTTGATGGACTACTCTCGGTCAATGCTATCGCTACCCAACTTGTCGCTTGGCTAAGGGTTAAACACTTATGAAATCAGCAGCCGTTAGCGTTGTGGTATCAAAACCGGAGAGTGTAGCTATAACTGCATTGCTATTCGCCAGAAGAATGTTGCTGTCTGCAAAATTCAGGTCACTGTAGGTCAAACCATCGGCCATCCCAAGCACATCGTAATCATCCTGGAAATCTGTAATTATGTCCATGCCACTAGTTGCATTCAAGACAAACGTATCTTTACCGGCTCCACCTGTGAGGATGTCGTCACCTAGTCCACCGACTAGAGTATCAATGCCTTTAAAGCCTTCGAGAAGGTCATCACCATCTCCACCTACTAATGTTTGTCGACCAATACCCCCCTTGAGATGCTGATCAAAATCCTTGCTGGCATAAGTTAAAATATCCTCACCCAGAGCAAGTTCTCGCCAGTCGCGCTCAGAGTGAATTTCACCATCGGCAGAGGTGACCATGCTGATGGCCCCTTCGATTTGGATGACAACATCATTGAAGTCTTTGTCAGAGCCGCCTTCGGCTGCTTGAATATCCTCCATGCCGAAGACGCCTTTCCCTTCACCACCAAGGCCATTGAGGTCGACAATCTGGCTAGCTAGTTGAGTGCCAGGATTTGCTTCTGCAATGGAGAAGAGCGCCTGCTTACCGAAGTTAGAGGCCAAAGACGGTTCCTGCGCTAACTTAGCTAGACCAACGTTTTGACTTAATATCAGAGCGAATTGGTCTCCGGCATTCATGGTGAAGGTCTGTTCCCCCACGTGAACACCATCGTTAAAGTCAGCTTCCCAGTCAAGCTTGCCTTGGAAGCGAGCTGAATGCTTTTTGTCTTGGACCACCACATAGCCCAAGTTAGAATTACTGATAGCGCGCTGTGCGGCTTCTTGCAAAAACTCCTCAGAATCAAGGGCATAATTTTCCATCCCACTGAGGTTGAAGATGCCTAACTCACCGTGGTGGAAGCCACCACCGTCAAAAAGGAAGTCCACGGTGACTTCACCCGTCTCACCAACGGCAAACGTTCCTTCGGTATACAGATGCTCTCTGTTGGCATAGTCTAAGACCTTTTGACCAACATTAGTGCTGAGAAAGTCAAGGGTTTTGTTTGCTTTCTCGTCCACTGAGACAACATCTCCAGCAGCGCCACGGATTTGGAACACAATGTCGTTGTAATCGCGGTCCGCACTTTCTCCGTCTAAAGCCATATCTTCCATAGCATAGAGGCCTTGTCCATCGCTACTGCTGCCATTGAGGTCAACAATCTGCCCGGCTAAGGTGCCATCACCATTTGCCTCCGGGATGGAGAACAGGGCGCGAGTTTCTGACTGTAATGCGAGGGAAGGATCAGCTGCAATCTCTGTGACAGATGCTTTGCGCAGTAACATCACAGCAAATTGTTCATTGGAATTTAGTTCAAAGGTTTTGACGCCGCGATAGGGATCTTCATTGAAATTGTCTTCCCAAGATACATCTCCCTCAAAACGAGCCCCTTCTTTGCGGTCTTGAACCACCACATAGCCTTGTTTGGAGTTACTCAATGCCCGTTGAGCAGCTTCTTGGATAAAGACCTCGGAACCGGGAGCATACTCTTCCATACCCGTCAGGCTAAAGATTGCCAGCTCACCCCGGAAACCACCGCCATCATAGAGATAGTCGAAACTGACAACACCGCTGTCATCGGTCATAAACGATCCTTCTTTGAAGGGACGAGCATCAGCCAACAGCTCTTGTCCTAAAGGGGTATTTAACCAGTCTTCGGTGGGACGAATAATGTCGCTAGCAGCCTCTACACCTTGAGCTGTTGCCCCCCGCAGTTGGAAGACAATGTCGTTGTAGTCACGGTCTGAACCGTCTAACCCGATTACTTCGTCCTCAATGGCATAAGTGCCCCATCCCTTGGTACTCCCTCCGTTGATATCAACGATTTGGCCTCCTTTAGCATGGCCATCGTTGGCTTCAGGAATGGAGAAGATAATGCGCTTTCCCTGCTCCTGCGCCAGGGCGGGATCGTCATTGATGGCCCGGATATTGGTGTGCTGTACTAGCAAAACAGCAAACTCATCACCAGGTGTCATCACAAAGGTCTTTTCTCCCTTGTAAGTACCATCATTAAAACTAGGCTCCCAGACAGTAAACTCGCTGGTGAATTTAGCCCCTTCTGAATTGTCTTTAATTAGTAAGTAGCCTTCGGTAGAGTTGGTGAGTGCTCGGCGGGTAGCCTCCTGAATAAAGGCCTCAGAACCAGGCTCATACTCTTCCATACCCTTGAGGCTAAAGACCCCCAGCTCACTTTCGTAGGCACCTCCATCAAACAGATAGTCGATGCGCATTGTGCTTTGCTCACCCACGGTGAACGTACCGCCGCTGTAGAAGCTACCCCGGCTCGAATATTCAACAATCTGGCTACCGAGCTCAGTATCCTTAAAGCTACGCTGATTGCTGGCAAAGTCTTCAACGGGAGAAGCTTCAGCTGTAGCCCCCATGATTTGGAAGACAACGTCGTTGTAGTCTCGATCAGAGCCACTAACAATGGAGACATCCTCCATAGCATAGGCACCCTGACCCTCGGCACTAAGACCATTGAGGTCCACAATCCGACCCTGGTCAGTTCCATCTGTATTGGCTTCTGGAATGGAGAACAGCGCTTGCTTACCAAACTGAGCGGCTAGGGACGGGTCGTCTGCCAGGTTTTGGACCGAGGTATTTTGAACCAGCATGACGGCAAACTGAGTGCCGGGTTCAAAGGAAAAGCGTTTGATTCCTTGGTATTGGCCATGGGCAAAATTTGGTTCCCAGTCGACATCGTAGGTAAAGCGGGCACCTTCACTAGCGTCTTTAATCAGCACATGACCTTCGGTACTGGTCAACGCACGACGTGCCGCTTCCTGAATAAAGGCTTCGGAACCGGCCTCATAGGCATCCATCCCGTCCATGCTAAAGACGGCGATTTGACTTTGAAAGCTCCCTCCATCATAGAGATAGTCGATGGCCATGATGCCGTCGTCACCAGTGGTGAAAATACCTTCGCCTGAGAAGATACCAGTATCAGGCACCGTGAATTCCGTCTCTGCATTACGAGCCCCATCATTGGAATTGGAGGGGGATACCCCGGTGGCAACTTTGACAGCGTCTGGAGTTGCGCCATCAAAATTATCAATGCGATAGATGTCACCAGTGGCATTCTCGAAAGCGTAGAGTTCTTTCTCACCATCACTATTGGTGGCTGCCCACATGGCACCTGCCGACATCTTTGAGGGGCCTCCAGTCAAAGTTAAGTTGGTGATTGATGCATTATTGCCATCAATCTCAAGCACCTTTAGCTGGGTTTTGGAAACACCGTATAGTTTGTTGTCAATGGCGACCCAGTCATTGGGAATTTGGGTGTCGTCAGTGTATGTCAGCTCTGTAGCAGCACCGGTTGTCAGGTCGATGGAAACAATCAAGTCCTTGCCATTGTTGCTGGCAATCATGGAATCATCGATAATGGCAGCTGCTGTCAAACTGGTATTAAGACCAGTAGGCCCGACTAAAAAGGTTTCACCACCGACATCAATTCGGATCAGGTCCCCTTTGTTAACGGCGACTCCAGTTGCATCGCTACCGGACCCTGCGGCAATGGCATAGAGGAAATCGGTGCCAGGATCATAGGCCATGGCGTTGTACTTGAAGCCAGAGGCCGTACCAATTGGCAAGTAGTCACCAGTAATGGGATCTAATGCAAAGAGCTGACCTTTACCCAGGTCTGTATTGTTCATTACTTGGTATGCCTGATTGTTGCTACCAAGTGGATCCGCTATTAAGTTGTCATGGGTGGATGTATTGTTAGTAGGCATAGCTCAAAGATTCCTATTAGTGGGTGCGACAATTACAATTTGTCAGAGTGGTGTTACTCTTCTTGTCTAACCACTGTTTGAGCTATGTATAACTTCTTCGTATACATTCAAAACCAACACAACTAGATAGTTGGGGCTTGTCTTGGTTTTCGACAACTTATTAAGCTCTGTTGTTATAACTTTCATCTAGAAGCTGACTATGGACCTTTAAAGTCATTTAAATTTTGGGATAAAGTGATACGAGCATTAAATTTATACATGCTATCCAAAAGTTATACATAAGAAATAAATTGCATAAACAATATCTCTAACATGGTGTTTGGATACTGAATATGTCGCTGCAAGATTATTGGACATATCACCATGACAGGGTACATTCTTCCACTTTCTCCTTCTGTTGTTAATACATCAGAAAATACTGCCAAAGATTCTAATATAGATGGCTTTCGTCAGAATATCTTTGCGAACTATAGCTTAAAGTGGCGTCAGAATATACTTTGGGTAGCTCCACATTCATCTGGCAAAATATCTCTTCCTGTATCGACACACCAGCTGGTTAATCGCTTACAACATTCTCCTGTACGATGTGTTTGTATTAACTCAGGCTTGGGAGAAGCGCACTTGAACGTTTGGAAGGAAGCTTGTTCAAAAGCGGGTAAGCGTTTGCATGTTCGTGTACCGAAAAATAATAAGACAACTGCGGTAACTTCCTGGAATCGAATGATGAAACGTTCCTGTCAACGTTTAGTGGCCTATATTGATGGCGTTAAGGCCATTCATGTATAGGCTCGATAACATTGCTGGGTTTGGAGTTGTTGACTTAAGCTTTTAAATAAGATTTTCTGAGAGACATTCATTTCCTGTCAGTATTCACTTTGCTGACAGGATTTTTTGGGGGATATGCTTATTATTTTTCATGACTCTCTGGGCTCATGCAAACGCTAGGAGAGCTTCGTAGGGTTTCCCTAGAAAGATAATTTTCCCCAACGATAGTAACGTATCAGGAATTGTTGAAGGGTGATATCAGACTTGCCCTAAAGTATCTAATTTTGCGATAACTGGCTCACCTAAAACATCGTCAGCAGCCTTGATAAGTTCAAGGCTACTTAAATAGTACGCAGTTTAAGCACAACTGCGATGTCATTAAGGTGCTGATTTTCTTCAGTACTCTTTGGTCTGCTTAGGTTTTGCTTGAGTGGGTTGAGGGTGCGATCGCAAAATCATACAACTTCAAACATGCATGAACAGTTTTAAAGTAAAAGACATTCAGGAAGAACGATCGTGGCAAAGCATCCATCTACCCTCAAAAACTGGAATTTAGTTTTTGAAGATAACTTCGAAGGTTCAGAACTCAACCAGAATAACTGGAACACTACCTACTATTACGGTAGTCGTACCAATACGTTTAATAACGAGGCTCAGTATTATTTAGATGAATCTCTAACCGTAGCGGATGACAAACTTAAGATTACTGCTAACAAGTTAGAACAACCTCTTGAAGCTTTTGAATACATTGATCAGCAACTTTTAAAAGAACAAGGTAAGGATCTCTTCTTTGACTATACCTCAGGCATGATTTCTGGCCATGACAAAATTGCCTTTACCTATGGCTATATGGAAATGAAGGCATCACTACCTATTGGGCAGGGGCTTTGGCCTGCTTTTTGGATGTTGCCCACCACAGGTGAATGGCCTCCTGAAATTGACATCATGGAATTTTTAGGGCATCAGCCAAATACTGTGTATGGCACATTACATTATCCAGATCCTGATTCCCCCGAGGAGCGTGGGATGGAAAGTCACTACATTTCAGGAATAGACGTTTCAGAAGGAGAACATACTTTCGCTGTAAGATGGATGCCGGACAAGATCACCTGGTTTGTGGATGGCCAAAAGGCATTCAAAATTACCGAGAATATTCCTCAACAGGCCATGTATTTATTGGCAAATCTAGCTATTGGCGGTAACTGGCCTGGAGAACCAGATCATACAACTGCTTTTCCGAGTAGCTACAACATCGACTACATCCGAGTTTACCAAAATAAAAAAGGTATTCTATACGGTGGCTTAGGCAACGATACCCTAACCCGTGCTAGAGGCAATATCTATGGTAGAGCTGGTGATGATGCCCTAAGTCTTTTAAAGGTAGGCAACTTATATGGTGAAGACGGAAATGACATCCTTAATGGTGGCGAGCGAAAAAATATTTTAGATGGCGGTATAGGAGATGATCAGCTTTTTGGCTATCGAGGACATGACACGCTTTATGGAGGCCTGGGCAATGACCATCTGGATGGAGGATGGGGCCACGACCAACTCGATGGGGGTGCGGGCAATGACTCTCTCTTTGGTGATCGAAACCGTGACAGTCTCAATGGCGGTGCGGGCAATGACCATTTGGATGGAGGATGGGGCCACGACCAACTCGATGGCGGTATAGGCAATGACACTCTCTTTGGTGATAGAGGCCGTGATAGCCTTAATGGTGGTGCGGGTGATGACCATTTAGATGGAGGATGGGGCCACGACCAACTCGATGGGGGGGCGGGCAACGACGTCATCGAGGGGAGTGTTGGTCACGATCGCCTCCATGGCGGTCTAGGACATGATCAGCTATCTGGCGGTCAAGGTAGGGATAGCCTAATTGGAGTTGATATCAATGCCTCAACCAGAGCCGCCTTTGTCGGCACCAATGAAATTGATGTCCTGTCCGGTGGTAAGGGAGCTGATATTTTCTATTTGGGTGATACAACCAGCGTATTCTATGACGATGGGAATAGCCTCTCTTCAGGACAGAATGACTATGCACTGATTAGTGATTTTAACTATAGGCACCGTGATCTAATCCAACTCCATGGACCATTAGACAATTATCAACTAGAAGCTACTGTGACGAACTTAAGCCAAGGGATGGGTATTTATCTGAAGACGACAGGACAGAGTGAATTGATTGGCATTGTGGAAAACGTAACAGATTTTGCATTATCAGATCAATTTTTCAAAACTGTGTAAATTCAGCAATAGAGGAATAAGTGTGATTTGATGGCTCATGATAGCCTACAGAGTTTAGTTTTAGCCCTTTCAACATGGAGGTCTTCAGAAGTTATACAAAAGAAAACCGTTACGCAGACATTATCTCTAACATGGCTTTAGGATACTGATTATATGGTTGTTGAGTTTGAAACCCTACATCAGTTCCCTGTAGAATCTAACCCAAAAGTCAACCTATTCTCAAAAGCTCTTTAAAACCCTGATTCTAAAAGTCAATTTTTCCCCCGTCGGCAGGCTCTTTGTTGACGGGGGATTTTCTTATTGAGCGTCCTGTTACTTGTCGATATTCAACAGATACTCAAAGATCACTGATATAACTATTCGGTTATTTTAGACGCGAAGTATATTTATTGTTGCACCTATTTTCTAAAGTTATACAAAAAAGAACAGTTATAAAAACAGTATATTTAACATGGCTTTTGCATACTAAATATATTGCTGCAAGATTATTGGACACATTGCTATGACAGGTTATATTCTTCCACTTCAACCTTCTGTTAAAAAGACATTTGAATACACTACTGAAGGTGCTATTAGCAGTAGTTATCGCCAAAATATCTTTGTAAATTATAGCTTAAAGTGGCGGCAGAACATACTTTGGGTTGCCCCTCATTCATCTGGTGAGATGTCTTTCCCTGTATCAGTACACCAGCTTGTTACTCGCTTGCAGCATTCTCCTGTGCGATGTGTTTGTATTGATTCAAGTTTTGGGGAAGTACACTTGAATGTGTGGAAGGAAGCCTGTTCGAAAGCAGGTAAGCGCCTACATATTCGTGGGCATAAGGATGACAAGATAACCGCAGTAGCTCCCTGGACCCGGACGTTAAAGCGTACGCGGAACCAGCTAATGTCTTACCTTGGTAAGGTGGCACCTGCCCGTGCATAGCTTAGATAAAGCTGTTAGTTTTGCAGCAATTGTTTTGAGACTCTAAATATCTTTAAAGAACTGATCCATGCTCTGTCAGCAAAAGAATGCTGATAGAGCTTTTTTGTAGAGGCATATTGGTATACATAAATTTCAGAAGTTATACAAAAGAACTCAGTTGCACAAACAGTATCTCTAACATGGCTTTTGCATACTAAATATATCGCTACCAGATTATTGGACATATCGTTATGACGAGCTATATTCTGCCACTTAAGCCATCTGTTGCTAATATATTTGAAGTTACTGATATTAGCAGTTATCGTCAGAGTATCTTTGCAAGCTATAATTTAAATTTACGGCAAAACATACTTTGGGTTGCTCTTAATGGAGCTAGCGAGTCATTACCTCATATCCCTGTACAGCAAATTGTTAAGTGCTTAAAGCATTATCCAGTAAGCTATGTGTGTATTGATCCTAGTGTTGGTGAAGCTCACTTAAAGGTTTGGGCTGAGGCTTGTTTGCAAATAGAGAAGTCTCTATATCTTCGTGTTCCTAAAGGGAAAACACCTGCAGTGAAGACTCCTTGGAGTTGGAAGTTGAAGCGTTCCTTGGATTGGATAGCAGCTTTTTTAGGGACCATTGCTATTAGTCCAGTTTTATTATTAATTGCCTTTCTGGTCAGCACTAGTTCGACTGGCCCCATCTTCTACCGTCAATGGCGTGTTGGTACTCGTGGTAAACTTTACCAAGTTTGGAAGTTTCGTACAATGGTGGCCAATGCAGAAGCATTACACCATACTGTGATGGGTGACCAAAACGGACTTCATAAACAGGAGAATGATCCACGTATTACATCCGTGGGACGCTGGCTCCGTAAGTATAGTCTGGATGAGCTCCCTCAGCTAATCAACGTGCTTCGTGGTGAAATGAGTCTGGTAGGACCCCGTCCATGGGCACTTTATGATGCATTAAGAGTACCTGAGAATGGTCTAGAGCGTTTACGGGCAATGCCTGGAATTACAGGTGAATGGCAAGTGATGGCTCGGTCTAACCTACGGGATTTGGCATCTGTGACTGAGTGTGATTTAAATTATCTACACACTTGGTCCATTCAACGCGATTTCCGATTGCTGATGCTAACCTTTCCAAAAGTTCTAACTGGGTTTGGTGCCTGTTAGTGCAATCACCCAACCAATAGCTTTTTCCAAAAGCTAATCTATTCTCCGTTAGCAAATAGAATGCTGACGGAGATTTCTTATTGAATTATCCGTCACTGAAACATAATCAAAAGTTACTGATATGGTCATCTTCTGTATCTAACTGAAAATAAATACATTGTTATACTTAATTTCTCTGAAAATATACAGAAAATGACTTTTGCACGAACAGTATCTTCAACATGACTTTCAGATACTGGATATATCGCTACAGATTGATGGATATATCGCTATGACAGGTTATACTTTGCCACTTTATTCTTTGGCTCCTAACACACTTCACAAATCTCCTAACGCTACTAATATTTTAGAAAAAAAATCTGTCGTTCCGCTTAATCGTTATAATGTCAATCTTGTTGCTATCTATGACTTAAAGTGGCGGCAAAATATTCTTTGGGTTTCACTGAGTGATTCTATAGAATGGTACAAAAATGTACCAGTACAGTTAATTGTGTCACGACTTGAGCGTTCTTCAGCTCGTTATGTTTGTATTGACCCAAGTGTGGGGGAAAAACATCTGAAAACGTGGGCAGAAGCTTGCCTAAAAACTGGTAAACCATTGTACCTTCGTGCATCTAACAAGCCTACTAACACGGCAGTAGTTACTCCTTGGAACTCAATGTTTAGAGATTCTTTGGAGTGTCTGACAGCATTTATCGGTGTCATCACAATTAGTCCATTGCTATTATTAATCTCTTGCCTAAGAAGGACTAGTGCATCTGGCCCTATTGTTTATCGTCAATGGCGAGTGGGACATCAAGGTAAACTCTATTCAGTTTGGAATTTCTGTATGGTGGCGACAAATTTAGAAGCATTCCATCCAACCGTAATGAGTTACCAAAAAGAGTCCCATAAACAAGACAATGATTTACACATTCCTGCTGAGGTATTGGCCATATAAATATAGTCTGGATACCCCCTTCGGTTATGCAATGTAGTTTGTGGCGAAATAAGTTTAATAGGCCTCGTCTATGGGTATCATACAATGCACTATGAGTACCTGAAATGTCTGGAGCTTTGGCTGACAGTGCCTGGGTCGCTGGTAAGTGGCAAGCGATGACTCGGCCCAACTTGTAGGATTTGGTATCAGTAACTCAGTGTGATATCGATTATCTGTACACTTGGTCTATTAAACGTGGTTTTCGGTTACTGTTGTTGACCTTTCCAACAGAATTAACAGGATTCAAATCCAGTTAATTCTGTAGATATAGTTTTTCCCTAAGAACCAATATATTCTCTGTTAGCAAAAGGCATGCTGACAGAGGCTTCTTACTGAAGAATCCTTGGTTATTAACAGTCAGGCTAGGTCGCTACGATGCTTAGGTTTAAGAGAGTTGTTGTTGATTTTAGGGCATATTATTTTAGCGTATTGATTAACGTCTGATTATCTATCTCAAATTAGTAATGACCAGACTTTCACTATATTAGCCTCCGCATTTGGGGGACGCTTTAAACATGGATGATATTCCTAAGAATAACCAATATCGATTGATTTGGTTTCAGCATTTTCACAAGGCAGCTGGAACGTCTATTGTTAATTTGGCCAAGGCTAATAAAGAAACTCTTTATCCAAAGCATCATAATGGAAACCCTCTAGATGAGGATAGTAAAGAAATTCCATTATGGGAGTTCACTGATGATGAGTTGACTCAGTTTATCGATCACTGTGAGAATACGGGCGTTACATTTATTGCGAATGAATGGGGAGCTGTTAATTTTGAACTTTTAGCAACTGATCCAAGGGTTGTTTTGATTACCTGCTTGAGAAATCCGCTCAAACGTCTGTTATCTAACTTTTATTTTGATTACTGGTCTGGGTATACCGATTTTAGTTCTCTAGAACAATACCTTAATTCGAGGGAATGTTTTACCAGATTTAACTATTATTGCCGTATATTGTCATGTCAAAATAATAATATTCTTCCCCTTACCTCAGAACATTTTGAAACGGCTAAAGCAAGGCTTGCTTACTTTGATCATGTAGTTGTTTTGGAGGTGGATGGTAAATTTTCTGAATTGAAAAATTTTCTAGGCTGGGCTTTAGAAACGGTAGGTATTCACCAAAATAAATCTAGCCATATAAATCGACGAGTGCTTAAGCTTATTCTGAGTGGCAGGCTTGATCTACTATGGCGACGATTCAGCCATCCCAAAAGGCAACCCGATCAAAACTTCTTATTGCTATATCAGCAGGGTAACCAATGGGATCAGCGTCTATATGAATATTTCAAAAATAAATTAACTGATGATGAGACATCTCAAAGGCAAGATCGAACTGTTGTAAAGTAACGTACGTTTTCTCATCAATCCTCTCTCTGCAACTATTATGAGTAATCCATCTAGATTGGCCCTGATGGCTGCAATCTCTAAGGGGCAGATCTATAAAAAAACGATTGCGTTTTTACGACAGGTCTGGCGTGGGGATAGTGGTGCGGCAGCAATGGTGCAAACCTTTGTTGTGCGTATCTTAATCCTGAGTATCAATATGGGCACGGGTGTTTTAACAGCAAGGGCTTTAGGTCCTGATGGACGTGGTGAAGCTGCTGCTATGATGCTTTGGCCACAGTTGTTGTCATATTTATTGACCCTGGGTTTGCCTGCTTCTGTTATTTATAATCTTAAGCGTTATCCTAAACAACGTAATCAGTTTTTTGCTGCAGCACTGTCTGTCTCATTGGTGCTGGGTCTAATTGCTATGATTATTGGGATTTTAGGGCTGCCAAGTTGGTTATCCAATTATTCCGCTGAAACACTTTACCTAGCCCAGGTATTGACGGTATTTGCTCCAATTTCACTAATTTCGCTAGTGATGGTTGCCTTTTGTGAGGTTGAGGATGATTATACGGTTGCCAATCAATCTAAATACTTCCTGCCAGCGTTTACACTCATTAGCTTACTGATTCTCCTTGGCTTGGGACAGTTAACCCCCGTGACGGTTGCATTAGCCTATCTACTACCAAGTGTTGCGATCTCAGGCTGGTTATTTCGAAGAATTGCACCACGGTTTCAGCCCTTGATATTCCAGTGGCAACAAACTTCCCAAGCTGCCTATACTCTAATACAGTACGGTTTACGATGTTATGGTATTGACCTACTAAAAACCCTTTCTAAAAAGCTGCTAGGCCAGGCGCTTGTTATTGGACTGCTCAGCCCTGCTGCCATGGGACTTTATGCAGTAGCATTTAGTATCTCACGGATGTTGAACCTGTTTGAACAGGCTGTTATCTCAGTCCTTATCGCAAAAATATCCGCACGCCCAGTTCCGGAAATTGTTAAGCTTACTGGTTGTGCAGCCCGAATAACAACAACACTGACAGTTATCTGTGTCATTCCCCTCATGGTGATTTGTCCGATTTTGCTGAGGTTTTTATATGGCGAGCAGTTCCTTGCAGCTGTGCCAGTGTTTCGCTGGCTGTTGCTTGAAGTTACCATAGGCGGAGCAACATGGATATTAGCACAAGCCTTTATGGCAGCGGGGAAGCCTGGTATGGTTACCCTTTTTCAAGGACTAGGCGTAGGGTTATCGATTCCATTATTGCTCGTGTTGGTACCGCACTATGGCCTTGTTGGTGTAGGGTACGCATTGCTTATCTCAACAGCTATTCGCCTCATATTAGTCCTAATGGCCTATCCCCGTATACTCAAGCATTCGGCACCTAATCTGGTTATTAGCTTTGAAGATCTTAACTTTATTCGCCAACAGTTTGCGAGTTAGTTTCCAATTTACAGTTTTATTGTTTCCAAGAGACTGAGAAAGGTAAATAACAATGAAGATGACTCTATTAATTCCCACATATCGTCGTCCCAACGATCTTTTACGTTGCCTAAGTGCTATAGAGAAACAAGATCGACTCCCTGAGGAAATTATAGTCATTGTCAGGGATACAGATACAGAAACCCAGGAAGCATTAAAAGAAACATTCAAACAATTACCAGACTCCCTAAGTACATCTCCAGTGCACAAAATTTCTCTGGAATATGGGACCTGTCTGAAAGTGGTAACGGTTTACACCCACGGAGTCGTAGCAGCCCTTAATGCCGGTTTAGAGCAAGCCTCAGGTGATATCCTGACCGTCACAGATGACGATACCGTTCCTCATTCTCCTTGGTTACACCGTATCGAACAACATTTTCTAAATGCTCCTAATGTTGGTGGTGTAGGTGGTCGTGATTGGTTATATTTTGGCGATGTTTTGCAAACTGGTGAAAAAGCCAGTGTTGGCCGCTTAAGATGGTTCGGAGCACGTACTGGAAACCATCATTTGGGTGTGGGTAAAGCCCGTTCAGTTGAAATTCTCAAGGGTGCGAATATGAGCTTCCGCCGTGAAGCAATTGGTGTACGAAAGTTTGATGAGCGGTTTAAGGGAACTGGTGCTCAAGTTCATTTTGAAATGGCCTTTAGCCTGGTCATTAAAAAAGCAGGTTGGACATTAATCTATGACCCCGAGGTATCTATCGACCATTTATCAGGACCTAGGTTTGACGAAGATCAGAGACATCAATTTAACGCCTTAGCATTTACCAATGCTGTGCATAATGAAACCTTGGCTCTTCTGGATTATTTCTCGTTGTTTAACCAGGTCTTTTTCTGGATCTGGGCCATTTTAGTAGGAAATCGCAAGGCGTTTGGCCTAATTCAGCTAATTCGATTTTTGCCATCCGAAGGAACATTAGCGTGTCAAAAATGGTTGCTAAGCCTGAGTGGACGCTGGCAGGGTTACCGTACCTGGCTACAGCACTCTTAATATTTTCCATACACTCACTATGGTGTGAGTACGAGCTCAATGCGAAAAGCTTTTCTGAGGATAGAAGCACTATTCAGCCGTTAAAACCCTCTGCCTTAAATGCATTTATGTTTCAATATTCTTACCTGGTCTATACCTCTTGATTAAGGTCAGTATCTAACCTGGTGATAGTTTTCAACTCAACCTGGCCATAATACGTTCAAATTCACTTAGGTTGTTCTGACATTGTCCTCTAATCCATCGATTGATTTGCAGTCATCACGAATTTCTATCGAATGGTTAGTAATTGCAGCCTTGTTCGGCATCAGCATTATAGGTTCAATAGGCCGTGCTGGCAGTCTGATTCGCCTGTTTTTCCCAGTAGGCTCCCTAGCAGTTGCTCTTTTCCTATTTCAGCGAAATCCTATTCTGTATTTAGGGTTCAACTGGTGGATTACTTTTCTGGCACCGTTTATTCGTCGTTTGGCAGATTACTATCGAGGCAGTTTTGACTCCACAAGTTTGATGTTAACTGCACCTTACCTGGTCACATTTGTGGCAGGTATTACGGTGGTGTGTGAGTTGCCTAAGAGTCAGCGTCAAGGGAATTTACCTTTTGCCTTAGCGACCATTGGTATTGCCTATGCCTTATTAGTGGGAATTGCGCGTGGCAATGGTATTGCTACAGTTGTGCGGACCTTTCTTGATTGGATGCCTCCCGTTCTACTGGGGTTTCATATTTCGGCTAACTGGCGACAATATCCAACCATGGCCAGCAATACAAAACGTGTTTTTTGTTGGGGAGCCTTAGTCATGGGAGGATATGGAGTTTATCAATATTTAATGGCTCCAGAATGGGATGGATTCTGGTTAGTGGCTGTTGATGCCGTATCTTTTGGTAAGCCCGAACCTATGGGCATGAGGGTTTGGAGTACTATGAATGCACCGGCTCCCTTTGCCTGTGTTATGGCCATTGCTTTATTAGTATTGTTGATTGAGAAATCTCCAATTAAAATGCCAGCGGCAGCTGTAGGGTATCTTTCATTTCTGTTATCTTTAGTTCGCTCAGCCTGGTTAGGCTGGATTTTAGGTCTATTAACACTGATTTCTTCTCTCAAATCAAATGCACAGATTCGACTGATTGTTACAATTTTGACATTGTTACTCTGTGTTGTTCCACTGACGATGATTGAACCTTTCTCCGATGTGATTGGTGATCGTATAGAAAGTTTTACAGCAGGTGGTAATGATTCGAGTGCAGAAGATCGTAGTGCAACCTATAAAGAAAATTTTAACCTTGCTCTATCCAATCCCTACGGTCAAGGATTAGGCGGTACTTGGCGGGTTAACGAGGTTGGAAAGTTAGAGCGAGTAGCCCTGGACAGTGGTATTCTCGATATGTTTTTTACTTTGGGATGGTTTGGAGCAATTCCCTATCTTGGAGGGTTTCTTCTATTAGTATTTAGTGCATTTGAACATAAACTAGGGCAATCCGATTCATTTTTGGCTATTTGTCGAGCAGCTACTCTCAGTATATTTTCGATTCTGGCTCTGGGCCCTTTTATGTTAGGGGCATCAGGCATGGCAATGTGGGGATTTTTAGGATTAGGAATTGCCGGACGTAAGTATTATCAATCATTATCCTGACTACTAAAGCCTATTCTTATCCAAACCAGGGGGTTTTTCGTAGAGGAGGTTTTGGTCTACAACTTGGACATGGTTTTAATCTAGAATTCCGTATCGGTTCTGGGTATTCTCAATGAAGCGCAGTCTAAGCAATGATTGGTATTGTTCTGAAATATCAATGTAGATAGCTACGCATTACTAACTAAAGATTTATAGAGCACTATTAAAGTATGGGTAAACGATCACTAAAAGCTTCTCCAGAGGGGCAAGTCAAAGCTAGACAGATGTTTGATCGCACCCGTTGGACTCAAGAGCAATTGGCGTTGGAAGTTGGTCTTAATACGCGTCAATCTGTATGGAAGTTTCTAACCGGACGACCTATTGAGCGCCATATCTTTATCGATCTATGTTTTCAGCTTAATTTAGACTGGGAAGAAATAGCAGATTTACCTCCAAAACTAAATGCTTCACTTAGTATCAAAGAGAATAATACAGATACTAAGGCCTCAGCAATTATTTCAGAGAAAACTGAAGAACAATGGCTACAGCAACTGCGCAATCATCTACAACCATCTCTATCTAAACAATGCGGTGTTTTACAATCCTCTTTAGACAGAGGAGTACCCTTACCTCTTGATCAATTGTATACCCCCATCCGAATTGTGCCTCATCTGAGAAGCAAACAGTGGTTAGAAGTAAATGATTTACAATCTTCTTATTCGCAGCAACAGCGTATCCAGCTAGCCCAAACATATCCGGAGTCAGTAGATGCGATAGATATGCTTCAAGAGGCTAAAAAAGTGTTGCTATTAGGCAAGCCAGGGGCTGGCAAAACTACTTTCTTGCAGCATTTAGCTAACCGATGTATAGCTGGTCATTATCGTTCAGATTGTATTCCTATTTTTATTCCCTTACGCCATGGCTTGTTTTCCTCTGATGAGAATATATCACTTGAGCAAACTACAATCGGCTTATTCGAGCATCTCTTAATTCTCTTTCGGGGCACAGAGTTAACCAGTTTACACCTACAAAAATTATTACAAGAGGGCCGATTTTTCCTGCTGTTGGATGGTCTAGATGAGGTTCCTTCAGAGGAAAGCATAGAGTTACTCAAGGAAATTCAGAGTTTTACGCAAAAATATCCAAACAATTCTTGTGTTATCACTAGCCGTCTTACGAGTAATAGTCCTTACTTACAAGGGTTTCTGGATGTTGAGGTAGATAACTTTAGCCGCGATCAGATTCAAATTTTTGCTCAACAATGGTTTAACGCTAATCTTCCTAGTCAAGAAGCTGCACATCTCAAAACTAAGATTTTTTTGGAATCGCTAGATATACCTGGAAATCAGCCTTTAAAAGAGTTGATGGGAACGCCGATCCTTTTAAGTTTGCTCTGTTCAGTTTTTCTCGCACGTTCGAACTTTCCAAAAAAGCGAACAAAACTATACCAAGCAGGTTTGGATATCCTATTGGAACGATGGGATAAAGCCCGTGGAATCCAGCGGGATCAGACTTACTATAAATTATCTATACCTGAGAAACTTAGGCTTTTGGGAAGCATTGCTGCCAGAACTTTTGAGAAAGGACACTACTTCTTTGAAAAATCTGAGTTGCTAGATATTATTGTCGACTATGTGAAATCATTAAATGATTGGGATGACACTGTTAACTTAGAAAAATGCTACTTAGAAAGTGAAGCTATTTTACAGGCTATTCAAGTCCAACATGGTCTACTTGTTGAGCGCGCAAAAGAAGTATATTCATTTTCTCATCTGACTTTTCAAGAATATCTGACTGCTCGAAATATTATTTATCAAACCTCTTCCGATTCACTCACTCAAACTATTCAGGAGTTGGCTGCCCATACTTTAGATAGTAATTGGCATGAAGTACTAAAACTCACAGCTAATATGATGACGGTAGCTGATCCTCTTCTAGGAGCTATGCATTGTTCTATTCAGACTTTACTTCGTTCTGAGTCTGAATGTCAGGAGTATTTGCAAGCTATTGCTCAGAAAGTAAACTCTCTGCAGACAGGTTATAGTCCTGCAGCTGTTCGAGCATTTTATCTAACGCTGTTTAGCGATCGTGACTTAAGACTCGCTAATGCATTGGATAGCAAGCTTGCTCAAACCTTAAATCCTGACCTTAGTCTTGATCTTACACTTGCTCGAACCTTTGAAATTGGTTTAATACTACTGCAAAAATTTGATATCAAAACTATGTTGACTCTAAATTTTAACTTTGAGCTTGAACAGAAATTTGTATTAACTCCTGAATTTAAAGCTGCTCTAAATGACCTCAAGCAGAAACTCCCGCTACTTGATAGTGATCTAGCTTCTCTCTCTCAGTGGTGGGAACACTCAGGAAAAGATTGGTTAGAGACTTTTCGAAAAATTTTAGTTGATCATCGCCAAATAGCCCAATTCCAAACACTTAACTCTAACAAAAAAAAACTTTTGGCTCAATACTATCAACTGAACTTGTTCTTAATCAATTGTTATCAGGAAAGTCAAACCACCTCTGATTTTACCTCCGAACTCTTGGCAAAGCTGTTACTTCCACATCGAACAAAAGCAATAGTAGTTTAACTTAAGGGAGAGATTTATCCTCACATCCTGGATGATTTGAATTAAAGCTATGGTGATCTAATATGCAAGAGCAAATATCATTTGAGACATTACCAGTGCTGAACCTTCAGACAGTTGAGTCAATTCGCAAAATCAGCAGTAATAGTACTCATGATGTTTTAACTAATCTAATTCAAATTTTTTTAGAAGACTCACCTAAAAGAATTACATCCATTCTAAATGCCGCAAATAATAAAAATTCAAAAGTCTTTTATGAGTCTGCACATAGTTTTAGATCTAGCAGTGCAAGTATTGGTGCCGAAAGGTTATCCAAACTTTGTCAATTTTTAGAACAAAATGGGCGTTCTGGTATCATTCCTGAACCATACTGGTGTAACGTTCAACTTCACAAAAAGTATAGTGAGGTCGAGGCCAAATTACTTCTTTTGCTACCATAAAATGGCTATTAAACCCGATCAATGATTGATATTAGATCAATTGTTAGCCTAATGCCTACTGAAGTTTAGTGGGATTAACTAATCTAGTTATAGTATCAATTGAATTTAATTGTTGATCGCAATTTTCAATCATTTGCTCAATAACTTGAGTGGAAATTCTAATGTCTGGCAGTGATTGGAACTCTATGGGTCTTTGCTGCTCATCGAAATTATTTCTATGATTTTCATTTTTCATTACTCCTTGTTGTGCATCCTTAAGTAGGGCTGTCAATTTCATCGACATTTGTCTAGCGACAGTATGTAGACCTTGAGCTAAAGCATGAAGGTCTACATAGAGATCTTCTTCGCCTATTTTGAGATCACAAACTTCTTGTTGTAGTTGCTCATATCGGTTCTGAAGCAATTTTTCTTGTTGTCGAAGAGTTAGCTGATTTTGGACACGAGCAATGACTTCTTGCACACGAAATGGTTTAGTGATATAGTCTGCGCCACCTACATCAAAAGCTAAAACCTTATCAAAGGCATCATCCAGAGAGCTGATAAAAATAATAGGAATATCTTTCGTCTTTTCAGAGCTTTTTAACTGTTTGCAAAGTTCATAGCCTGTTATTTCAGGCATCATAATGTCTAATAAAATTAAGTCAGGAATATTTTTATCGAGTGATTTAAGAGCTTGTTGACCATTGACTGCCTGGCGTACCTGGTATCCTGCCTCAAGCAACATGCTAGATAAAAGTTGAAGATTAACGGGTGTATCATCGATAATCAAGACATCTTCAGTTGTTGTATTGGATAGACTGTTGAACATACTTAGAGCGTAATATCAGGCAAAACAATAGAAATGATTTAGATATAGCGATTCCCATTCAGATGAGGTGCATCGGAATCCTTAATTGCCCTTCTTTTCAGTTTCAATCATGTACCTCACCAGATAGAAAAACGCGATAAGACTATTCAGGGTCAGGGCATAGACCTATTCTTCCCCCACTGAAACACTAAAGATTTCAGTAACTCTCGAGCAAAATACTAACGATTTTATTGAGTTAATGTGTCTCTATATGCTTGTTAATTGAGGATGCACTGATGATTCAACTCTTATAATAGTATTACCTACTTCAGGTTGGAAAACAACATGTTGCAAATCAAAAAAAGTAGCAATTATTCCTATAGTCTTGAACTTGAATTCATAATACCTTGGTTATGGTCGAGGTGCCCTATAGGAATAATACAGCCATCTGCAATAGCACTATCTAAGATTTGCAAGTGTCTATGTTCCGCAGCCGATAAGCTAGAACCTTGTCGATACTTTTCAATAGCCACCGCTACATCAAGAGACAATTCTTTATTCATGGGAGCAGTCCTTACTAAAAACTCTAAATTTCCCTCGGTGAGTTGGTCGGTATTGAACATAGCAGTTAAACCTAGCCAAGATTAGACGTTATATCTAGCCAGGATTAGACGTTATACGATGTGAGTTAAATAACTTTTCGTCTGAGGAAATCGCATAAATATTTAGCAATTTTTTAACAACAATCTAACAAGTCTATAGTTTAAAAATGGTTGGGAGTAACACTAAGACAAAAGCCTGATAGGAAATTAGCAGCGTCATCAGCTGTAAGAGGACGAGAAAAGTAATGCCCTTGCATATACCGAAACCCTATACCCTTAAGTTTTTCGAAATCTTCATGGGTTTCAATCCCTTCCACGATGACATTCAAGTTTAGCTTCTCTCCCAAAGCATAGATAATTTCGCAAATATCCCATTCTTTTTTAGAGACAAATGAGCGATCTACTTTCAGGGCATTAAGTGGAAATGATTTTAGGCGAGATAGGGCCGAATAACCGGTGCCAAAATCGTCTAGATGAAACTTTACACCCAAATTTATAAGCTTTTGGACTACCGCTGCTACTACATGATCATTTTCAACTAAGGCACTTTCAGTGATTTCGAGTTTGAGAGTGTTAGGTGCGATTTGACTGGTTGCCAGGACATACTCAACATGTTCAGCCAATACTAATTGAGTAAGTTGTAGAGCTGATAGATTAACACTCATGGTCAGAGGACAGGGTTGAGGAAAAGCTTGTTGCCATTGGCACAATTGATGGCAAGCTATGGTAGTTAATTGCTGCCCCATCTGATGAATTACTCCTTCTTCCTCTGTCAGGGGAATAAAGATAGTGGGACAGATGAGTCCATAGGTCGGGTGATGCCAGCGGGCTAAGGCTTCAAAACCATATACAGTTTCTGTTTTGCTACATATAATCGGCTGATAAACCAGATTAATCTCCTGATTCTTGATGGCAATGGGTAAATCTTGTCTTAACTGATACAGACGTGCTTGTTTTGGAGACAACAACGCTGTGAGAGCTGTTGGCTGAGTTTTAACGGCTTTAGCCAGACGGATTAACCGATCTAGGTCCAGAGTGGCAGTTTGTAGTAACTGATTGTCTTCTCCTGAAAGTTGCCCCAGCTGACCCGAACTCAGCTTCTGAATTACTCCTTGCAAATTCCTAAGAGGATACTGCAATTCATGTTGTACAAGAGCAGATAAATTATGCAGATGGCTATCAGAAGGGTAATGAAGTGCGGATTTCATATAGTTTGACCTAATATTAAAAGTTTTTCCATTGATATCTTGATAGTGATCAAGCTAGCTTCCTTTAAACCGTCATAGTTCTCATGGTGCGGAACTTCCATGCCTGGAAGACCTTACCCCGTTGCCCCATAGCCCATTGCGTATAAAGAACGGGCTCAAACCTATTCGTATTAACTACTTCAGCGATCACTGAAATCACAGGGTTAAGAATAGTATTGAACCGCTGATGAGACCATGCTGATGTAGCAGGTGCTTGGTCAGCAGTCCGAGAACGCACATAAATGGGTTTAACCGCTTGCTGACAAGCCTTAGCCCAGGCCGCTACCTGGGCTTCCCAAACAGACGCATCGATATAAACATAGCGAACAGGGGAATTAGCCAGACGTGTAGCCAGTTGAGCAACGAGTGCAGGGGCGACCTGCTATGGGGCCCCATGGAGAGCAACAAACAGTCCCTGTTGAGGCCACTGCAAACGATAGGTTCTAAAAAGATTCATCAAAACCTGAGGCTTAGAAACAGGCTGTGGAAGGTGGAAAGTAGCTGAGGTGTTAGCAGCAGATGTGGTGAAGCTTGTCATCGGTCGATTTCAAATCCTGTGTAGCGATAGTCTTACTATCTGTGACCGACGTTAGGCTTCTTGCTACTGTTACGTTTGATTTATGTATAACTTTTACATGCATGGTTTTTTTGGGCATATCTTTTAAGGGATGCGCGTGTAGTGGTAAATACCCCCTATGAAGCATCACATTTCCCTAACCAACTTCTCATACCAGTTCCATTTGCCGATTACGCTGCAGTTTATGCAACCGAGTATTCTGCACCCTCTGACAGATAATAACTTTTCGCACCGTCTGATTCACATAGAGCATCGCTGGTTGCTTGCCTTGATCTTGAATGAGTCGCCGCACCATAGGACTACCTGCCGAAAGCATCAAAGCAATATCCTTCTGGGTTTGGCCACCCTTCAAAGCTCGCCGTGCAACCTTGATGTCTAGATTCACAGGGTCACTGACTATCAGCCCCTGGCTATATTCTTGCCAAAGAGCCACGTACTTCTGTTTCGCTGATGTCTGACTATTTGATTTGGGGAGTAGAGATTCAGTTTTACGTAGGTCAATATCCGGATGAGTAATCTCATGAGGGACGATAGATTGTTCCTGTCCTAATGACTCTTTTGTAATTGTCGTAGCTATAGGCTGTTTAATAATTGGAGAGTTGCTTTGAGGATTTTCAAGTGAGCTTATAACGTTCTTTTCCACCACTTGAGCCAACGGAACATAATCACTAGTATTTTCCTTAGCTTTCGATACCTCAGCCCACTGCGACAGCTCTACCTTATCAGCCATATACAACGCTAAATGATGCTTGGCGCGAGATACCGTCACATAGAAGGACTCACGATTCGTCGTGATGTTATCCATCAGAGCCATCACTCGATCTGCTGTTTTACCCTGGCTACCGTAGGTTGTACTCACCCAGGCATAATCCAGATATTGCCGACCACTGAGATTGATCTGCTGTGTATTTCCTTCTAAATCAGTGATCTGAGCAATGCCATCGGGGGAAATTTGCTGGACCGTCAACCGCTGGCCATTGCGTCGTTTATTAGCCCGATCATTTTTAGTCCAGCGCAGCTGATCGCCAGGAGCGACCTGAAACTCCTGGCCCACATATACAGACTTCAACGGACACCACCCTGGATCAACTTCCATCACCTGACCACTCGGCGTCTCCACCAGTAGCCGCTGGTTCTCCCGATCCAATGAAACTATCGTATACTGTTGCCCCTTCAACAATCCCTGCTTTTTATAATCCTGGGTCGGTACCAGCACATCCCCTGGCTGATATACTGTCACATACTCTGCCTGAGCTTTGGTAATGTTCTTCTGGCGCAAACCCACAACAGTAAATGTGTTCTGCCCCAAATTCCCCTCAGACTGAAGCTCATCTCGTAAGGCTTGGGTCAACGCCAATCGCTCCTGATTCGTGCCTGCCAGAATCAGCGTTTGCTCTCGTTCCTCTAAAGATAGTGCCAAATAATCCTGGGCCAATTGCTTGCGTCTAAGGTCAGCATTTTCAACCTCCCGAATACATCCATTCGCATCCAGAGTGTCAATACCCTGAATCATCTTACCTTGGGCGATCAGCTGTACGGCTGTTTTCAGTTCTTGCCGTTGCTGTCGGAGAGTTTCATCCAGATAAGCCATAGTAACGCCCCCTGCCTGTAAACTTTTGAATGGGTTGCCCGCTTCCACAGCAGAGAGCTGTTTCGTGTCACCCACTAGAATCACGCGGGACTGTTCAACAGTGGCACGAGTCAACAATGCCTGAGCGTCTTTCATACTGAGTAGTCCAGCCTCATCCACAATCCAGATAGCATTTGCAGTTTCCCGATTTTGAGAAGCCAATAATGCTGCCACGGTTTCTGTTTGAATGTTTAATGCCTCTCCCAACCCATGGGCCGCTTCAGCACTAGGGGCAAAACCTCGTACCCGATAGCCCTGATCCTGAGCAATTTGCTTGAGCGTATTCAGAGCATAGGTTTTACCGGAACCGGCAGAACCCTGCCATGAAATGAACTGATCGGAGGTGGTGCAGGTAAGATGAATAGCTTGCTGTTGCTCTTGGGTAAGAGTGGAATTGATCACCAACGATTCTGAAAATGCCAGCGGTTCAATCTTTTTCCTCCCCTGCTGCATGAGTCGGATGGTATTGAGTTCCAGGTTCAGAGCTGCTTGGGTGGTGAATTTCTGCTCTTCGACTTTGATGAGTTCAGGGTTGGTTGAGATCGCACTCTCCAACTCCTCCCAACTCTGCTCCCCCAAATGATGCTCAAACACAAACCGCTCCAGGTGTGTCTGGCAAAAGACTGCATCCCTCTCACCACAATGCTGGATGGCAGGTCTTAGATTTGACTTGGCCTTAACTATTTTCTGATTAGCGATCGCAATCCCTTCCCCCGGCAATTCTGGTAACTCCAACCCCTTCAACTGCACAAACGCCTTCCATCCCTTTAGCAATCGCTCAGCACTGGTTACTTTTGGTTTATTCTTCCGAGTCTTCAGATTTGCCGCCTCCCGCAGCAGCATCTCCGACTGAATTTCCTTGCCACTAGAATCAGTGGGCTTCTTCCCCTCAGACTCCCATTCTTCTAATAACGACAGAATCTGTTTTCGTCGGGTAGAAAAGGCTTTCAGCAATTCTGGGTCATAGCCCTTTAGCTCAAACTGTCCATGGGATTTGGGCTCAATGTCGTACCCCTGCCGCTTGAGCAAGTGGGCCAGTTCATTCTGATAGAGCTGACCCAGCAGCTTTTTATTCGCAATGGCCTGCTCATTACTAAAACTAAACCAGCGACCATCGTCTAACTGAGTAGAATTTAACACCACGCAATGACTATGGAGCTGAGGCTCAACTTCTCGACTGGTGCCATGGGTAAAGACTGCTGTGATGAGATTTCCGGTCTTAATCCGCTGCCGTCCCGTCTCGGTTGAAATTCTCGTCTGAGCATAGCGTTTTTCTAAAACAGAAAGAGCTTTGGCAACCGCCTGATGATGCGCTTTCACCACCCGCTCATCCTGTTGCACCAGGGCAGCAATGCTCACACTCTTCGGCGCGCTAAAGGTAAAGTCTGTAGCGGCTCGCCGTTTATCGACATTGACTTTACGGCTGAATAAATTCTGACCATCGGTTGTTTGACCTCGCAACAGCTGTTGAAAGGTCTCGGTATCCACATCGCCAGAGAGATTTAATTTCTTCGCACCCTGCCCTAACCAGCGAGATGGGGAGACTCCCTCTTCCTGGCTGTAATAGTCTTCTTTTGAGTAGTAATGGGCCGCTTGATGGGCTGAGAGATTACTCGTGGAAAGCACGGAAAGTCTGGTCTAAAACGACACAACAATCGGGCGAAACGAGTAGATGATGTGAAAAAACTTGAAACTATTGATAGATGGTGGATAGGGGAAAATTGCCAAAAATTTGGCGTCCTGTGTGGCCTCCCCGTGAAGCCCCGGATCGGGGCGTAACCTGGTAGACAAAACCTGAAATCCGATTCCAATACTAACCAATATGTCTATTCTTTGGTCAACTATATTTCATTATTTATCCATTTATATCCATACTGGTTTAATGCCCTTAGCATGGGCGTTGTCGGAATTTGGAGATACACATGACTCTGACTACAGTTGCAAATCCACACATTTATCTAGCGGCGGACCTGGGTTCGTCGGCTTCAAAGTTTTTCTATCGGGTGCATCCAGGCCAAACGGTGCCGCTATGGATGGGGGCGGAAGTGGCCGATGGGCTATCCGCAGTTTCGGTGCCCAGTTTGAATGCGTCGGGTCGGCCTCAAGAGTGTGCCTGGTTACAACTGGATGATGAAATTGTGCTGGTGGGGGATGCGGCCAAGGCATTCTTGGAAACCAATAGCTTGATGGCGAAGAAATCGCAGATGGCAGCCTATAAGATTGCTGCTGCATTGGGTGCGATCTCAACCGCCGAAGAACTCCCCACCCACTACGATGCAACCGTCTGGTTGGCATTACCGCTCACAGAAATTCGCACCCGCAATGAGGTGGCCGAGCAACTGCAGGCGCTCTGTCAGTCGGGCTTTAAGTTTCGAGATACTCCCCAGCGGATAGGGCTATCGCTGAAGTTCTTCCCTGAGGGGTTTGGTCTTTACCTCAGACACAAACAGCAGTTGGAATCCTTGGGTCAGTCCATTGCTCAACGCTGCATGATGGTGCTGATGATGGGGCACCGGAATTTGTCAGCTCTATATTTTGAAGGGGGTTCACTGCGGGTGACAGCCTCTAGCTCCAATGGTCCCGGTTTCTGGCCGGTGTTTGAAAAGACGGCTGGCTCCTTGGGTGTCACGACCGCTGACTATGGGGCCTTGATGAATGCGTTGATGACGGGACGTAACCAGCAGATTTCTCAGTCGCGTGGTAGTCTCTATGATTTTGGTGATCTGGCTGAAGCGGTGCGGCAGACTTACTGGCAAGCGGTGCAGGTACATTTGCAAGACCATGTGTTTAAGCAACTGGGCAATGCAGCCGTGGATATCACTGTCAGTGGTGGAGCCTCCCATGTGTTGCGACCCAGGCTGGAAGATTACTTTGACAGCTTGAATCTGACAGATCGTGTCACATTTGCCGATGGTAGCCAGTCTCAGCTCACGGCCATTGCCAGTCAATTACCGGAATCGGCCATTATTCCAACGCTACCGTTACGAATGGTGGACGGTTACGGTCTATTTCAGGGCCTCATCGGTAAGCTATGCAAGGTAACGGCCTAGGAGATGCGAATGCCCCGGAAACGACAAGCGAACACGGAACGCCAGCGGATTTTGTTTTCCTATAATGCGGATCTCGATAAACCCATCGGGGTGGTGTTTGAGTATCTGATTCAGAATGAGCAGATACCCGCTCGTTTGGGTAAGCACAAGGGACTGGAGGCGATGTCGGCCTTTTGGCAACCCTTTGCTTATCAGGCGATGAAAGATCTTAGTGAAGACGAACTGCAAGGAATGGCCAGAGAATCGGTGGCGGCACTTAGTCGTCAGATTGAGTTGATTTGCCAAACCTTTGGCATCGAATCGCCCCAATCGGCTCAGGTGAGTCCTGAGTTGAAGCAGGCGATTCAACAGACCATGGGTGAAGTGTTGCAGCAGTTTATTGTGACCGGGGTATTGGCATCCCAAGGTGGGGACCAACAAGTCACAGCAGAGGAGCCGAGCGAGGTGAGCGAAGCCATTCCCCAGAACGAGGGAGTGGATTTTGATGAGGCGACTGCCCTGGGAGAATTATTGGATGAGTCAGATACGGTGGCATAAATGGATTTAACCCCTAAAGAACCGGCAAATGAGCGTGGCGTAGTAGCGCGGCAACAGTATTTGGAGCTGGCGCGGGTTGTTATTGGAGAACCTCAGATAGACTATGGCACCCTGTATGAACGATTTGCCCAGAATGATTGGGCAGCCGTTAAGTTGGATGAGGCGGTAGCGTTGAAGGGGTTAACGACTGGACATTCACCTAAATTAGTGGCAAGGATTTTGCATCAAAGTCCTTACATGCAATACCAGGTGCATCAGAACAAGGTACCGCTTGCACCCATGAGTCAATATGTGAGATCGACTGTCATGAAGTTGTGGCAACAAGTTAAGACAACAACCTCTCAGGGGCAGCCGCTAAAATCTCGAAAGACTGATTTAGAAATCAACTAACGAGTCATTGAAGGATGGATAGCTAACCTAAAAAGCTCATGAACACTCTTCCCAAGCCTCACACATGTAGGACCCAACAAGCTCAGGTCGCACGGCACGATTATTTAGAGGTTAGCCGACGGGTGATTGGAGAACCTGACATTGACTATCTCCAGCTATACCAGCGCTTTATCGTTAATGAATGGGCTGCCATCAAGCTAGATGACTCAGTGGCCTTGACCGTGCTGATTCACACAACTTCGGGCTCTTGGCGACTTTTGGTGATCCGAATGGGATGGCAAACCGTAAATAGGGATTGGCCTTCACGTGCATCCCATCATGGACTTTCTACAGCATCTACTCCCTGACTCATCAGCCTTAGCCCTGAAACACTGGGATTTAGATACCCAAACCCATCGGTTCATCGTTACAGTAGAATCCACTCAGGTGATTGCCCATTGCCCATTGTGCCAAGCTCCCACTGGACGGGTTCATAGTCGTTATCAACGAACGCTCAGGGATTTACCCTTGGTTCAGTTCAGCCTGACTCTCTTGTTAGAGGTGTGTAAGTTTTTCTGTCTCAATGACACCTGTCAGCGACGGATCTTTACTGAGCGCATACCCAGTGTTGTCGCCCCTTGGGCTAGGCGTACGACTCGTTACACAGACCATCTAATCGCCATAGGATTAGAATTGGCTGGGTCAGCCGCCGCTAGATTAAGTTACAGAGTAGGCTACGCCTATAGCCGAAATACCTTTCTGCGCCTTCTCTCCAGCTTGCCGCTACCCGAGGTGATTACCCCTAGGATTCTGGGCGTAGATGATTTTGCGTTCCGTAAAGGTCATCACTATGGAACTATCTTGGTGGATCTCGAAACACACCATCCCATTGCTTTGTTACCAGACCGGACAGCAGAAACCTTAGCCGCATGGTTAGAAGAGCACCCTGGTATTGAAATCTTGTCACGGGACCGTTCCAAGACGTACAAGCGTGGGATGACTCAGGGAGCTCCCGATGCCATTCAGGTGGCAGATCGCTTTCATCTGTTACACAATCTTGAAGAGACTCTAGAAAAGGCTCTGAAGAGTCACTCAAAAATCCTCAAACAGATTGAACAAGAACAGCTTCAATCCGAAGGAGCTACGGTGTCTGAAGTTTCGACATCACAGAATTCAACTCCCCAAACAGCCCAACAACAGAAAACGGCCCAAAAGCGAGCTGAACGCCTCGAAAACTATGAGCAGGTCCACAGCTTACGGAAGCAAGGATACAAGGTCAAAGATATTGCCTATCATCTAGGGATGGGTGAGCGTACGGTGTATACCTATCTATCGCATGAGACGTTTCCGGAATGGCAGCCATCCAGCCGAAAACGCAGGAGTATTTTAGACCCCTACAAGTCATATCTCATCGATCAATGGAACCAAGGACGTCAGCACACCAAACAGCTCTTTAAGGCAATTCAAGAAAAGGGCTATTCAGGGACCTACGAAACTCTTGCACGCTATACCCATACGCTACGGTCAGCTCAAGCTCAGCTAAGCCCCAACCCTGACTCATTAAAGGATTTGCCTGGTCGAGGTCCGGCCCCAAAGGTCACCATCAAGTCCCAGAAACCGTTAAGTGCTCGGCGAGCGGCTTGGTTAGTTCTCCAGAAACCGGACACGTTGACAGATAAACAAAAAACGCTCTTGGAACGCCTTAGTCAACGATCTGAACTATTGGAGATCATAAGGCTCACTCAGGACTTTATCATCCTTGTCCGACAGCGACTTCCTGCGCAGTTAGATAACTGGTTAGAAAAAGCTAAGAATACTACAGTGAAAGCATTTCAGAGCTTTGCCAAAGGATTGGACGAAGACTATGATGCGGTCAAAGCTGGCGTTACATTAGAGGTTAGCAATGGCCCCGTTGAAGGCCAAAATAATCGATTAAAAATGCTGAAACGACAAATGTTTGGACGGGCAGAGCTAGACCTATTGGCTAAGCGACTAATTTTAACAAACAGATAGTCTTCTGGGGCGATGGTTCAGGCTAGGGTAGCGCGATCACCAAAAGTCGCCAAGAGCCCGAAGTGAGTGTGATTTTGCAGACCGCACTCAAACTTGGAAAACCGGCTGTGAACGTAGCTATTACTCTACTGCAGGGACCGTTTGTGCAGTATCAAGTCTATGAAAAAGGCGTGATAATACTGGCCATGGTTCGCTATGCAAAATACACAGTGCGCGACGCGTTCATGCAGTTCAAACAACAACAACAACGACGACGACGATACTTACCCCAACAGAAACAGAGTTATTCAGGCGTTACCAGTTAAATCACTTTTGAGCATCTTGGTTGGACTCGCGATCCGTCCCCTCAAGAAGACGGATCGCGAGCTGAGAATAACGTCTGTTCTATGAATTGGCTAGCAAGAGACTAATCTACTCTGACACGTTTGGTTAAGATAGCCATCACTTCATTAGGCCGACCAGTAGCTAAGGGACGACTCCAATCATTAGGCTCAGCATAGTTGAGCTTAAATAGCAGAGCGATCGTATTTTGCACCGATGTCAAACTGCCCAGCAGCATGAGCCTGACATCTTCAGACTGATATTCCGGCAATGCTCCACTGGCAGGTGGGTCTGTGGGCACGCCTGTACCCTGACTATTATCAAGAAACATTGACTCTGATCTCCAGATAAACGACGAGAAGGAAACCAGAGCCATAAATTAGCCACCCCCTGCATAGGTGCAATCCGGGGTGGCATCAGGTACATTAAACCTGCGTTCCCAGGCTGCTTGCTCAGCTTGGAGGGCGTATGTCATCGGCACGGTGTTCCCGCACCTGCCGATGGCGCTAAATTATGGGCTCTGTGGTAAGGCCGCGAACAGCCTATGGCTTAGAGTAACTACAACGTCTGACTGAGTCAAGGGCAATTTGATAGGTGATTTTAGATTTTTACAGGGGCTGAAATTCAATTAAATCAGTGGTTTTAAGATTTATGCTGATCAAATAACTAATCAAGCCTGGCTAGCTTCCCTATTTAGCCACTTTATGCTGACACCCTTGATAAATCCCTTCAAAAACCTGATGTTTAGACTGTTTGAGAACTGTTCTATAGATTAAAAAAGGTGAAGATCCGCCTACATTAAATATTCAACCACAAACTAAATTAAGCAATGTTTCTATGTCAGCATAGATTCAGCGTCAATTGAATTTGGTCATTAATATAGAAACTATCAGGACTAATAAGGGCTTGTTTGAGTCGTCATTGCTCGTTAACAAACCCCTACAAAGTTATCTACCGCTTTTTGAAGCTAAATAGTACGGTTAGGAGTAGCGCCATGCTTCTCTTTGTCAGTAAACGTCAAGCAACAGAATGTCTGAACTTAAGTGGTTCAACATTGAAAAAATATCGACTTAATGGTGAGTGGATCGAGGGGATACATTGGGTACGCCTGAATAGTCGGTGTGTACGGTATAATCTGGAACTGATTCAAGATTGGCTGCATAATCGAGAGAACCCGACCGTTCATATGAGAGCGATTTCAGCCTATCAGCAACAGCTATTGAGCAATCAGAAGCGAACTAAATCATCAACAAAACATCGCCAAATAACAAAGTAGTTGAGAAGAATATAGTAGCCACAAGACATTTGTTGCCTAAATTAATCTTCTTTGTTTCAAAAACTTGATGAAATTGCGCTTGCGTTTGTAGCTCTCACTGAGCTGAGCAACAAACGTTTCAAAATCAGTTTCTCGATCAAGTTTCGTCATCACATCTTTGACTTTGACGATCAGGTCAATTGCCTGATGATAAGCTTCGTTGTTAGTTTGGTTGATCAGTGGTTCAATTGCAGGCTGATAAATAGCCAGTGAATCTTCGGGATGATTTGAAGCCCTGATATCAGCCAGGCGCATCCAAAGATGTGAGCTACATCCACCAGACTGCGCTGCTTGCCATGCCTGGTCTATATCTTCCTCCCACAAAAAGAGCTCAACAAGAAGAGAGTATCCAACATGAGCAAAGCTACGATGATAAGACGGTTGCTTAGTAGTCTTGGCATTTTGTCTGATATGGTCCAATGCCCTGTCACGCCATTTGGACCAATCATGTGCCTTGTCTGCATGCTGCTTAAGTTTTTGGTATAGCTGCAAAGAAGGACGATTAGCAAAGTCTTGCCAGACAATTTTAATTGCGTCATCGAATCGATTTTGTTGTTCGTAGGCAGCAATCAAGAAATCTCCAAGCTGACCGGTAAAATAGTCGTCTTTGAACTCATTCAATCCTTGTTCTGCCCAGGCGATTGCCTTCTCTGTTTGGTCAGTATCCTGATAGAGTCGAGCAATCTGCAAGTAGCGAGACGGTTGAGACAAATCCTTGGCAATAACCGTTACCAGTTCTTCTAAATTTGCCGTGGCAGCTACCAACGTCTCTTTCATCCGGTTAAGTTGTGATCGGCGATAGTTGAAACTGTGGTGTTTCTCCTTGCCGATCTCCGGCAGTCTATCCCATTCGGCATCTACTAGCTGTTGGTATGTTTCCCGCCCTTCATCGCCTAAAATATCAGCATAGGACTCCAAAGCATTGTGAAACAAACCATAGCCTGACCCTAATTCCATATGAAACAATCGTTCTGCTAACGCATTAGGATCAGGTTGAGTTTCTTCACAAGCCCGGTGATGGAGATCTTGGACTTGGTCGATAATCATTCCCAGATGACCATCCGAGTCATCCACAGAATTTAGAGCATCCTCCAACAGGGTAATTGCTTCTTCACTCAGTTCTACAACATCACTGGCATAGCCTGACTCTAGCAAATCTTCGAGACCATTGATTGCAGACTGTACACTATCAGCATAACTGACGGCAGCATAGTAATCTACAAAATCACCGATGGGAATAGCATTTTTCAACGCTCTTCGAAACGTAGTAATATCGGCACCTCCGGTCTGAGAAGAAGCCGCTTTCATCAACAACTGTTCACGCCAGCGGGCATCCCCCATTGCTTTATCCAGTATCATCCGCACCAGTGTCTCTCGCTCCTGTTGAGCCAGGTAGTGACGGACATCTTCCATTGTGGTACCTACTCTAGCAGGAGCTTCCCCAGTAGGGGGGGAAGGGGGTGGTTCCGCTATCCAAGCCAGTCCCACTGCAACACAATGTTTACAGAAGATTTCCTCTACTCCCAATGGGCAGGTACAGCGAGACAGCAAATTCCCGTCTTGCAACCAGAGTTGCACCTGATAAGTTTCTGTACCGTGGACCTCAGCTGTAATGCGCTCCTCATATTGAGCCAGGGAACTCACGAATCCTCGCTCAAAATAGCCAACACCTCGTTCAAAATAGCGATCACCTGCCAGATTAATCAGCAAGTCTTCATCGAGAACATCGCTGAGAGTTGCCATTGCCCACAAACCTCCCAAATGCGTTTGATTATATTGTGTCAGCAAAACTAGAAGGAAACAGGCTGTAAAGCCTAATTGTTAACATTGACATACTCTCTGCTCGGAAAATTTAGATATCCTTGCATGCTACTCCTTCAGTGCCTCTAAAAATATCACCCGATTCTTCCAGATTTTCTCCTTCTCAGCTTCCCATAAATAAATAAGAGATTTAATTAGTAAGCCAAAATTATTCGGTGGAATTGTTTTTTGGTCAACAAAAATCACACCTCCATGATCATATCCTTGTTCAGCTAACTCAGCGAGTAGCACCGGAATCGTCTTCAAGTCATAGGTGACCAGTGTCAGGTCATATTGACTCGCTAAGTCAAGTAATAAATTATCAGCTATCTGCAGGTAACGACCTTGTTCCCAGGTTTGTAAGACATGCACCTTCATATCAGGACACTTCTGGCAGAGCTGCTCGGCAACCTTAGGAGAAATATGCTCATCTAGCAGAAAAGAAAGCATGAGTTATTCTTCTGTTGTCGGTACTGAAACAACCTCTAGATTTGGCAATAATCTGTTCACGTTTAGTGCCGATATTGCTTGCGAATCCTGAATCGCAAATTCAATTTCCTCAGGATACGCTTCTGCATAGTTAAATGCGGCCTTAACCCACTCTGCCGGACGCTCAAAGTGGCTGGCTACCTTTGAGATATCCATTTCATAGGTCCTTGCGATTTCAATCACTTCCCAGACGGCCAATGAAGACCCTTTCATAAAGGACTGACGCCCCAATGCCGAGTTGCGAAATTCAATAAATGCAAATTCAATCTCACGTAAGGACTCTTCCACCAGAGTGGCCACTGTCTCACTGGGAGTTTTATCTAGAATTCGTGCTATGCGGCTGAGCCGGTCAAAGGTTTCATCCTGAAGACGGGTACTAACAACTTTAGACATGGGTTTAGCGCAAATTGCGATCTGTCAGCATAAGCCTAGCAAAAAGACACCAAGAATTACAATAGTTACATTGTAACCGGCACTTGTCCTATTCAGCACCTTACAAAGATGAGTCACGTTTTTGAATGATGAATAGTCAGTGGGTGTAAATTGGGTGTAATTAAAAATTATGAGCCTGAAAGTCTTTTGAATTAAGATTTCTTGTTCGATTCGTAATCGAGCGGTCGCGGGTTCAAATCCCGCCGTTGGCTTTATTTTAACTCAAATCTGAAAGCCTTAACTTTCGTCTGAAGTGTTAATATATAGAGGCTTCCAGCGCTCAAAGATTTTTGATCAGATCAGCTGAGCTAAGCAAAATTGATCTGAATTCAGGTTAATTTTAGGGCAAATCTAGGGCAAGTTTTTGCAGCTCATCATGGCTAATCAGTCCTCTTGGTCAAAGTTCGATAGCCTACTTGATACAACCAATAAGCGTCTCGATAAGGTGCGAATTCGAAGACGTGGTAAGTCGTTGTACCTTCGCGCTACACTGCCTCCAAAATCTGGAGAACCGAAGGCAAAGCAACGTGATCTACCAACAGGAAAGTCAGCAAACAAACCAGGGCTCGAACAAGCAAAGGCACTTGCCCTGGACTTAGAGTCAGAGCTGATTCGCCAGTGCTTTAGTTGGGATAAATGGGACCCTCGCTATCGGAAAAATACGTTTGATACCTCAAAATCCTCATACGACTGGGGACAAGAGTTTGGAGCGCAAAAGTCACGACAAATCCAAGAATCAACCTACATTGACGATTACGCCAAACCGCTCTCAAAACTACCTCGTGATAAGCAGCTTAGTGGAGCACTTTTAATAGTGCTCATTGAACAGCTCACTAAAGATAGAACAAAAAGTCGCGTTCGCTATGTGAGCTGTTATCAACAGCTTGCCGATTTTGCCGGTATTGAGGTTAACTTAAGAACCTTAAATCCTGCCGGAGGATACAAGTCAAAGCCTATAAGAGCAGACGAAGTGCCAACCGATGAAGAGATTCTAGAAACGTGGGAGAAACTTAGAAACCCAGAGTGGAAAGCGTTCTATGCCCGTATTGCCTGCTATGGAATGCGTCCCCACGAACCGTTCTTTGCAACGTTCTCTTCAGATCCTGATGATCCGTTTGCAAAAATTCCAGATGAGACAAAGACTGGCTACCACATAGCATATCCGTGGCCAGCAGACTGGTGGAGCATTATGAAGCCATGGGAAGGGGAGTTGCCACCTGTTGAGATAGTAGGGAAAAATAACAAGATTCTTGGGAGCAAAGCAGGGCGGTATTTTCGGGAGACGGGAAAGATTGGGCATACCCTCTACTTTATACGACATGCGTATGCCATTAGAACTGCGCTCAGTGGTGCTATCTCAGACTCAATCGCGGCAAAGTGGATGGGGCATTCAATCACAATTCACAGCCGCACCTATCATCAGGCCATAAGCGAATCTCAGCATCAACAAGCGTGGCAGACAGCAAAGAGCAGTGTCACGGCTAACAGTGAAGGACTTCTGGTTGCTCCACAATAGCGCGTTCATCCTCTGGCGTATTAATGACTGATTGAAAAAGTTGCCAATTGATTTGCCAATCGCTTCCTACTTTACGGTAGTGTTTGCCGTATTGGAGATCGCATCTTTGACGGGTTGTCCGTGCATATTCAGCGACTTTGACTTCTGAGAGGATTTTGCCTCTGGAAATACCAAGCAGACCGGAGGCTTGATTGGGCGAGACCCATTCAGAGAGGGGAAGCCCAAGAGCCTTGAGGGTTCTTTCTAAGATTAAAATACGGTTTTCCAGGAAACTGATTTGCTCTGCGAGGGACATGATGAGTCTCTGCTATTTCGGTCGGTATGGGAAAGGGAGTGCCTAACCCCAAATTGACTGTAGCTATCAGCCCATAAAGAGTCTTGGTCAGAGATGAAGTAAGGAAACTAACTCTGATCTTGAAATCCTCAATCAACTCACTATTCTGTAACGCAGAGTGGCTCTGCTTGGACATTGCAGGTGTGCCTAAATTTTAGGCATTGAATATGTCACATATATGCGACATACTAGGATACGGGGGTGTGAGGTGAACGAATGGCAAATTCAGAAATACATCACTGAAGACGGTGATTGTCCATTCGATGAATGGTTCTTAAAACTGGATCGCCAGACACAGGTGCGAGTTGATGTCCGATTGGACAGGGTTAGTTTAGGTAACTTCGGTGATCACAAGTCAGTGGGTGAGGGGGTGTATGAGCTGCGGTTTTTCTTTGGTCCGGGTTACCGCATTTATTATGGGCTTGCCGGAAATCAGGTAGTGCTACTTCTTACAGGTGGAGCGAAAAAGAAGCAGACTAAGGATATTAAAACAGCACAAAGGCTTTGGCAGGAATACAAACGTGAGCAAGCAGGAGATTAAGCAATGCCAGTAAAAGATTACCGAGATGATCAATTAAAAAGGCTGTCTGACCCAGAATACTCTTCGCAGTATCTCAAAGTTGCCCTTGATGAAACGCTGAAAGATGGCAACATGGAGGCATTTCTGCTCGCTCTAAAAAATGTTGTTGATGCTGCGGGTGCAGTTAAGGCTGTTGCTGAGGATGCAGATATTTCCCGGCAACATCTCCATCGTCTTCTAAGTGGTAATGGTAATCCAACACTTGAAACTACCGTCTCCATCCTTAATGCTTTAGGGCTCACTATCGACATCAAGCCACTTGGTAGCCAACCTTGAAAGAGCTGTCTGTCAAGCCAATGAGTTCAATAAGGGGCTTGCCAAAAAATAGAATACCCGCAAAACTTAGAAACAGGCCACCCAAAGAATGACCGCTTGTTTTGAGGATCGCTAATGCTAGATGACACCGTAAAAGAGACCATCCGAGATGCGGCTCAAAAACTTACAGGCGCGCGCAAGCGAGCGTTTATGGCAAAGGTTGCTGACGATTACTTTGAGGGGTCTGCTCGCAGAACCGAGCGACACTTAGGTTGGGGTCGTCAGAGTGTTCAATTAGGTCTCCATGAACGTCGTACTGGCATCACCTGTGTTGACAACTATCGAGCCCGAGGTCGTCACCGCAGTGAAGCAAAACTCCCTACCTTAGAAACTGACATCCGGGATCTCGTCGACAAAGACGCGCAAGCCGATCCGAAATTCCAATCGACATTTTACTATGCTCGAGTGAGCGCACGAGCGGTACGCGACGCTTTAATGACGAAGAAAGGGTACCGTGAAGAAGAGCTACCTAATCGTCAAACGATTGGTAATGTCTTAAATCGGATGGGATATCGCTTAAAAAACACAAAAAGTGAAACCCCAGAAGAAAATTCCTGAAACCGACGCTATTTTTGAGCATGTCGCTGACGCCAATCAGGGAGCCGATGCGGATCCCAACACCTTGCGCATCTCAATTGATAGCAAGGCGAAGGTCAAAATTGGCAATCTCTCTCGTGGTGGGAAAGCGCGCGCCTTAGAGGCGCAGAAAGCCGATGACCATGATGACCATTGGGAGGCTGTTTTGGTCCCTTTCGGGATTCTTGATGTTGGCAGCGACCAACTGGCTATTTACTTTGGTCAGTCTGCTGAAACCAGTGATTTTATTGTCGATTGTTTAGAGGCCTGGTGGGATGACTATCAGGAGTACTATCCGGATATCGACATCTTACACGACTTGGAAGGTTAGCTAGGTATTCCATCTAGGACAATAGACGGACTGACGTTGGAAAGGCCCGATGCATTGTCCGTTAGTTGGGATTGGCTCTACCCTACAAGGGTTTCTGCAGAACTATCGTCCGGTCTTTTGCCGACAGGCCGGGTTTGACCATGTCAGTCGTTATATCAATGGCCTGTTGTTAAGCCCAAATAAGACTCTACAAGGAATATACGCTCAAATCGTCTGGCCAGAGGGGACCCAGGTGAGCCGCCGAGCGATGCATGAATCGGTGTTCGAATCGCGATGGAGTCGCGATGAGCTCATGCGTCGACATCGGGCACTGGTGGCCCCCCGCTATCGAGGTCGTGGGCGAGCGGTGATTAGTCTGGACTGGACCTATTCGTATCATCCCTACAGCCGCAAGATCTATGGAGCCAAGTCCGCCTATGATTATGTGCATAGTGGTTGGAGTCGCTATCAAACAGTGGTCACCGCTGCCATTGCCAATCCCCATCGGGTGGATGGCTTAGCGGTTGAGGCGCAACCGCCCAATTATCAGAAAGCAGAGTTGGCGTATTTAGCGATGACACAACGAGAGCATTACGAACAACTTGACCAGGTGCGAGAGCGATTGCTGGAATTACTCCATTATTATTTACACCAACAAAGCTATCAGAAACGAACGGAGATGGTGGTTGAGAGTGTTCGCACTATCGAAGCCGAAGGGCAGTACCCTCAAGCAGATTATGCCTTTGACCAGGGCGTGTTGACTCGTCCGTTAACCGAACTGATTGAATCTAAAGGCAAACATTGGGTCAGTGAGATTGAACGGACGCGACTGATTATGTGGAACCACACCTGGCAGCAGGTACAACACGTGGCTCAACAACTTAAAGAGAGTCATCCTGAGAGTTTTCGACACAAGAACGTTCGTTGCCGAAACAGTCAATATCGAGAGGTTTGGGCATTTACTAAAGTTGTTCGTCTCAAAAAATATGGTCGCAAACGTATTGTCATTGTTCATGAAACTGAAGACCTCAGTGATGCCCCTCGTTTTCTCTTAACCGATGCCCTGCATTGGGATGCCAACCGGACCTTTTCTACCTGGACCTTTCGATGGCCGATAGAAACCTTTCACGAGTTTGCCAAACAGCTGACGGGCTTTGAAGACGCTCAGCTCCGCAACGAGGAAGCGGTCAAACGCCACTTCTGCTTAAGTTGTATAGCGCAGTCTGCCCTTCAGCAAGCCAGCTGTTATGGACAAAAATCTGAGCGGTTTGACTTTGCTGATCACAATCAGCAACCCATCGGCCAGCGACTGTACTCCTTGTCTCGGGATGCCTTCGAACAGGTGGTCCAGTTGATTCATCGACTCACGGGGCAAGGGCAATCGGTTGATCTCATTATGGAGGTCCTGATGCCGACCCACCATCCAGGTTAATAGCTAAGATGTCGATATCCGGATAGTACTCCTGATAGTCATCCCACCAGGCCTCTAAACAATCGACAATAAAATCACTGGTTTCAGCAGACTGACCAAAGTAAATAGCCAGTTGGTCGCTGCCAACATCAAGAATCCCGAAAGGGACCAAAACAGCCTCCCAATGGTCATCATGGTCATCGGCTTTCTGCGCCTCTAAGGCGCGCGCTTTCCCACCACGAGAGAGATTGCCAATTTTGACCTTCGCCTTGCTATCAATTGAGATGCGCAAGGTGTTGGGATCCGCATCGGCTCCCTGATTGGCGTCAGCGACATGCTCAAAAATAGCGTCGGTTTCAGGAATTTTCTTCTGGGGTTTCACTTTTTGTGTTTTTTAAGCGATATCCCATCCGATTTAAGACATTACCAATCGTTTGACGATTAGGTAGCTCTTCTTCACGGTACCCTTTCTTCGTCATTAAAGCGTCGCGTACCGCTCGTGCGCTCACTCGAGCATAGTAAAATGTCGATTGGAATTTCGGATCGGCTTGCGCGTCTTTGTCGACGAGATCCCGGATGTCAGTTTCTAAGGTAGGGAGTTTTGCTTCACTGCGGTGACGACCTCGGGCTCGATAGTTGTCAACACAGGTGATGCCAGTACGACGTTCATGGAGACCTAATTGAACACTCTGACGACCCCAACCTAAGTGTCGCTCGGTTCTGCGAGCAGACCCCTCAAAGTAATCGTCAGCAACCTTTGCCATAAACGCTCGCTTGCGCGCGCCTGTAAGTTTTTGAGCCGCATCTCGGATGGTCTCTTTTACGGTGTCATCTAGCATTAGCGATCCTCAAAACAAGCGGTCATTCTTTGGGTGGCCTGTTTCTAAGTTTTGCGGGTATTCTATTTTTTGGCAAGCCCCTTATAGAATTTTACTTCATAGTTTTTGATGTAATGGATGCAAAGTTCAGTTTTTCCAATACCGCCAATCCCACATACATTAACTGCTGTTAGATTGTCTTTATTTTCTACCGACTCCTGCAACTTTAAGTGGAGTTCATCAATCTCTCTGTCTCTTCCATCAATTTTCCTCGACCCGATAGGATAAACGGGGTTGCCTCTTTTAGAAGTACTTTGAATCTGACTAACATTTTGACTGGGTCGAGCAACTTCTCCTGTTGAGGAAGAACTCTTATCCAAAGCTTGCCTATCGTAAGCAGCTTTTATCTGTGCAACTGCATAGTCATTTAGAGGAGTATTGGAAGGTAAGGAATAAAAGTTTTTAAGCTTGAATGTGATGGGTTTTGACCCTTGCCCTTCTTTGATGCTATTTTTAGCTATCTGATATTTTTCAAGAAAGTCTATCGAGCCCGTAAGATAATAGGCATCAAATCTTGATTTCCCAAATCTGTCTTTGCACTTATCACTTTCAAAATATCCTTTCCCATACCCAGGCAACTCAGCTTCTATAAAACGTTTGAATTTTGCCCAGGATATGCAGTCTACATCAATTTCACCAGACTCTAAATTCCATGTGCATTTGCGAAAAGTGTTGTCATAGGTTTCTAACTTATCCTTCGCTTGAGCAGCAAAAACTACTCCTTCGATAAGGAGTTCTGCAATACGCTCGACTCGTGACTTTTTTGGCATCAACGTCTAACAGGGCAAGTGTCTGTCACTTTATACGTAATTCTAAAATAAATCCTTTGAGGGCGGGATAATTATCCGAAAACATTTACAAATACGTTTTCATTCGCAAATAAAGGGGTTCTGGCTAATGCATCCGCTATTTATCATGTGTATAGGCTAAGGATTCTCAAACGATCGTCAAAAAATTAGGCTACTCTCAAAGGCCAGAGTTTCATAACGGCATAGCTTTTATCAATTTTTGATTAGAAGGTTGAATATGCCATCAGAGCACAATGAATTATCTTCCAATGGTCCTAATAGAGGTGCTGATATAACTGAAGCAGGTGATAGCTCTATGAATGCTTCAGAGTTTTCGGATGCCTTAGTCCAGGGACAAAAGACTGTTGACTCTTACTCTGAGATCGGTGGCGGTACAGTGTCCATCCATAGTCTTTCCAGTCATTATGAAGGTCAACAAATAGAATTTCCAATGAATGTAGGGGCTTTTGGACAGTATCTAGTAGAACTTGGTGCAGAACTTGAAGATAATCACGACAAAATTCACCGTGAATATCTGTCTCCAGAACAGAAAACATTAACATCGCCTGATGAAATTGAAGACCTTGGTTCTGTTTTTGTACGAACAGGATTTGCCATTTCTGCGAATAGTGAAAGTATAGAAGAAGCTTTGCCTAGACACCGGATAGAGCCTTCTTATGTTAAAGCGACCGTTAAGGATGGAGCGCTTACAGATGTAGAGATTGATTGGAGGGTACTTGTCTCTACACTTCGCTGGTATCACGACGTGATAGAGAGGGTTCGGCCTGACATCAACGAAGGTCTAGATGATCAAGCTGAACCAACAATGACCCCCAATCCTTTGCAAAACTTGGCGAGCACTATAGAAGCTCAGCTAGATTCAGAGCTTGGGGATAAGTTTTATCCAGATAAAGCATTACAAGAAGTACCTGTTTACTGGCCCCGATGACTTTAGACTGTAGCTGTTTGAGTGGTCTACATCGTGTGATGTAGGAAGGCTGTCAACTCGGGCGGGATTATTTCTTTGTATTAAGACTTGAGCTTGCCCCATATCGGTTTAGCAGATATACCCTGCATCCCTTTCCCTATATGGGTTAGAAGAGCTACTTCTTTTAGCTCTGTAGTTTATTAGCAAATAAATTACAAACGCTATTACAAATTACAACTTGCTTTGTATTGAAGTAGAAAAAGTAATTGCAAAAATTACTTAGCGAATTACAAAACGGCTTTGTATTCCTTTTATTGCAACGGTTCCAGCAAGCTATCTTCTTCTCTTTTGATCTACTCTCTTAAAAGATATCGGCCTTAACCTCTTAGCTGTTCTAGCAATTAGCTAAGTCATACGGAATCTTCCGGAAGTTCCAAGTCATTTCTTAGTCCTTTATTAGGCGTTTCTGATGAAGAATAACTTGCAAAGGCCTCCCAGCACGGGGGCGCGGATTCCTATTGCCAAAAACTTCCCCTCTACCCGGTATAGCCAGATAAAGCCCAAAGTATCTCCAGAGTTGCGATCGCTCCTTCGCTCAAACGGTATTGGAGCCTACTCAACTCGGTTTGCAGCTACCGTTTCTCTCGAATTCCTTGGGGCAGACTCCCCAGAATGGGCAGCCCTTATGAGTCAAGGGGAGAACTTTGATAACTGGACATACTTTGCGCCTGGCTGTTCTGTTGAGTCTTTAGAGCGCTCTAAGAGGGGAGCTACTTCCTCTTCCTCTGTACATGTTGCGTTCTGCAAGGCGGTAGAGCGCATCACTGGGGAGTCGTTTCCCGTAGAGGAGGTATCGGCGGTAGAACCTAATTTTCAGGCTGAATATGAGGCTTTACAAGCCTTTTTGGCCGAGGAGCGGGAAAACCTCACCTCTCACGGTCCCGACATTAGAGGCGTCAGTTCTCCCTTTTGGAAGAAATCTGATCATGCATTAGGCGTTCCACTGAACGTTCTAGTAACGGACATCAGCCTTCGGTGGGTTGAGGTTCAGAGCCCCTTTGACGAGTACGAAATTCAAGCGAACTACAAGGGGACTCCGATTCCAGTAGGCCATCTCATCCTTTCTGGGAATAGCTATTCCCTTACTTTTGATGCTCGTCCGTTTCTTTGGACAGGGGAAGACCTCACCATTGGGAGAAAGCGTATCCGGCTGGTGCTTCCTAAAGGCGACTTAGTAAGTCACCTCACAGGGCTTATCCCCACTCATGCAGAGTTTGATGCGATCGCAAGCTAAGGAGGCCACACAAATGAAATCACCCATTCAAATCGCCATCAATACAGTGGTTCTAGTACTGCTCCTGTTTACCCTCACCTGGTGGAGCCTCTTTTGCTTTCAGCGGGGCTACAACCTTGGACATACCGGCACTGATAACCCAATGGTCAACTGGGCCATCTCCCAGTTCTTACTCGATGCACCAAAGGAGGAACAGTAAATGCAGCCATTTTCCTCTTCAAATCTTCGGAATACCAAGCAGCTCTCTCTAGGGAACGATACGCTTTTTCAAAGCGTTGATAGCAGCAGTGGAACATCTTTTCTGCTACGGCGGGTAGTGACCGATGAGCAAATTGAACGCTCGCGTGACGTTGGCAGCTATGGAATCAGTGGAGTAGTTCAGTATGTTGGTGACTACGGTACAGGGGCAGAAAAAACGCTTGTTTTCTACAATCCTGAGCAAGGAAGTGAGTTTTATACCCTTCTGCCTGGAACAACACCGCTTACGGTTGAACGGGTGCTCACCATTGGTGAAAGCCTGATTGCATGCATGAAAGGGTTAGCATTTCGTGGGTACCACCTTACGTCTCTCTTTGCTGAAGATGTCCTTGTCTCACGGGTAACCGGGAAGGCGTATCTTATCAATCTTGATAATGTTGAACCGATTACGGGCACTCCCTCAAATAAGGCTGAGGCAGACCTTACACGGATGCTGCTACAGCTTTCTCTTAACTGCTCCTATGAGGAGGCAAGTTGTTGTGTTCGTAAGGGCAAAAATGGACGCTATCGGCTCCATCGTTTTCCAAAGGGGGCAGATAAAAAGGTAGTGCAGTTCCTTGAACGGCTTTTACCGCCTTCTATTCCACGGATTCTAAAACGCTCAGTACCCTATGCTCTGGCTGCTTCTGGAGTCATTGCTCTGGGAGGGACAGCGGTGCTTTGGCCAAAACCTATGACGGTAGAGGGAACCACAACAGCTCCAATAGTAAGAGAGGCGACAAAGACGGCAAACAAAAAATTTCGTCGTCACACTTGCATCACTGCCATTCGGGACAACAAGTCTGGTGACTGTGAAAATGTCGATCTCACGGGGGAGGATTTTAGCGGGAAGGCGTTCCAGGATATTGCCCTTAAGGGAGCACTCTTGCTGGATGCAGACCTTACCGGTGCCGCATTTTATGGCATGACGTTAGAGGATGTGAACTTTGACGGGGCAGAACTTAAGAACGCGAACTTTGCAGGAATTACAGCAAGGAACGTTACCTGGGGAACTGCAAACCTTCATGGTGCCGTGCTGGTCGATTCAGATGTAATAGTTAAGACTTTATCTGACACAACCTGTAAACTCACACTGAATCAGGAGTGTCACAATGAATACCCAAGACAAGATCGTCAAGAATCGCTTAGGCATCTTAAATCTAGCCAAAACCCTCGGCAACGTCTCCAAGGCATGCAAAGTGATGGGCGTATCGCGAGATTCGTTCTATCGCTATAAAGAACTCTACGAGACCGGTGGAGAAGCGGCTCTACGCGACATTGACCGTAAAAAGCCCTGCGTCAAGAACCGAGTCGACCCAGAGGTAGAAGCCGCCGTCGTTGCGTTTGCCACAGACCAACCGGCCTACGGCCAGGTGCGTGTCTCGAATGAACTGAAGAAACACGGCCTCTTTGTCTCTCCAGGCGGTGTTCGCTCTATTTGGCTACGGCATGACCTTCAAACGTTTAAGCTCCGGCTCAAAGCACTGGAAGCGAAAGCGGCTCAAGACAACCTAATCCTCACCGAAGCGCAGGTAAAAGCCCTCGAAAAGGCGAAGGAACAAAAGGAAGCCCATGGGGAAATAGAAACCCATCATCCGGGGTATCTAGGCTCTCAAGACACCTTCTATGTGGGTCACATCAAAGGCATCGGACGGATTTATCAGCAAACCTTCATTGATACCTACACTCGGGTGGCTCAGGTGAAGCTGTATGACCGTAAGAATGCGCTGGTGGCCGCTGATACGCTCAATGACCGAGTAATCCCATTCTATGAGGAACAGAGCATTCCATTACTGAGGATTTTGACGGACCGAGGCACCGAATATTGTGGCAATGTCGAACACCATGAATATCAACTCTACCTGGCCATTGAAGACATTGACCATACGCGAACGAAAGCCAGATCACCCCAAACCAATGGGATTTGTGAACGCTTTCATCGCACCATTTTGGAGGAGTTTTATCAAATTGCGTTTCGTAAAAAAGTCTATCAAAGCCTTGAAGACCTACAAAACGATGTGGATGAATGGATAGAGTATTACAATTGGGAACGACCCCATTCAGGTCGATATTGTTACGGCAAGACGCCCATACAAACCTTTCTCGATAGTGCGCATTTAGCAAACGAAAAACAATTAGATCAATACGGAGAAAAGAGTGTAAAAAATCAAACACAACCTGACAAGTCTCTAAGTGTCAGATAACCCCCTTCTGTCAGATGAAGTTTGATCTATTACAATTCAGATCTTACGCACACTGATTTTTCAAGCGCACAACTCTGGGAAGTTGATTTAGATGGGGCTGATATTAGCCACGCTGACCTCTCCGGGGTCAATCTATCTAATCAGGTACTCTCTGGGGTCACTGCTACAGAAACTATCTTTAATGGAGCGTTGCTCCATGGAGTCACCTTCGAAGGAGGCTCCTATGTTCGGGCACGCTTTAACGGCACTGACATGGGGAGTGCCATTTTCACGGGCAACGTCCTCTTTGATGAAGCAACATTCCGCAACGTTGACCTTGCCGGGGCACGGTTTGTTAACGCGGTGCTGTACTCAACCTCGTTTTACAGCTCCACGCTCAATGAAGCGGTGTTTGACCATTCTGAGCTAAGTGGCACCTCGTTTTTATCGTCTAATCTTGAAGATGCCACCATTCACCATAGTTCTCTCTATGGGGGTCGCTTTGAGGGCTCAACGCTTACAAACGCCATGATTTCAGGCTCTGTCGTTCAGGCGATGGACTTTACTGATGTGGAAGCACGGGGGCTTCGAATTGTAGACTCTGACCTCTCCCGGTCATCGAATATCCCATCCTACTTCTTTTTTGGAGTGAGCTACCGCAATGTGGTCATGCCAAACGGAACGCTCAAGCACTAACCACAAAACTCCTTCCTGCGACACCTAAATCACCTTTTCGGTGGTTTAGGTACTCCACAAAAAATGGGGCCTGGTGGGACTAATCACCAAACCCCATAACAAAGGAAATATCACTATGAATAAAACAATCACACCAACAACGCAAGAAATAGAACGAACGTTGAAGACCTTTAGCGGTACAACGCAGTACTACCGGCACTCGCCTCAAATCTTCCCGCTCTTTCATTTAACCGATGGAACGCACTATGTAGCCGAAGAGTGTGAAGCTTACTGGCTGATAGACTACATTGCATCTCACCAGGTAAACCCGGTCATAAGGGACCATCCAAAGCTGCAAGAGCTGCAGTTCTGGACGCTCACCGTAAACGATTCAAAGGGAACCATTATCTGTGAATGGGATACTGGGGAGGTGGTGTACAAAGATGCTATCTCTTACACAGATTTCCCATTGGAGAAAATAAGCATCTGGGTTGCACCGCTCTATTTGAGTGCAGAGGACATTGAACCACCGCTAAAACGGGTGGCGTATCTCCCATCTGAGCATTAGTTTTCGGCTCCTTTGAAAGAGGAGCGCGACTTGCTCACAGTGATGGATAACGCGTGCTCCGTATGGGCACTTCCTGTTATCCACAATGTGAGTAACTCGCGCGCAGTATCTTTTGAAAAATTGATTTTTTCTGTCTTTGGAAGTCTGAAAGTGAAAAACTTTCTCGCTACCATTGACAGCTTCATGTTAGCCCTTTTAACTGTCACCACATTATCTTCACACCTGAACGCACCTCATCGGTGCTGCCCCAAAACCCTCTTTCCATAAGGGTTATCCTACGCCGACAACGCGCTCCTCTTTTTGTTCTTTGAGCTACTAACAGCCTTTTTCTGTCCACTATTCCACGCGTCGACATGATACCTACAAAAATCACCTTTCGGCTTCGTTCTGATGAAGCCAAGAAACTCTATTATGAAGCAAGAGATGAGGGAGTGAGCCCTCATCGGAAGGCAAGAGATATCGTTATTGAACGGTTAACGCTGTCAGAGATCGTTCATTTTTTAGAACAGATAGCCGAGGAGTTAGCAGAGCTGAGGCTCGCTCAATCCCTTATGGCAGAGGAGATTGCCGCCAATCGGTGGGGGAGTATTGAGGCGCTCTCAGTCTTGATAGCGAAACAGAAAGGAGTCTCAAAAGATCACGCACGGGAATGGGTGAGAGCACAGTTTGAAACCTACAAGCGTGCTGAAAACGACCAGTAAACAACCGTGCAGCTACCGGCAAGAGAACAAAACGCGAACGGTGGTGGAAGGGCATTTTAGATAAAGGGTTTTGGGCGATTTCCTTGCTTGCATAGATCCTCTGCGCGACCAAAGCGAGACCTACACTGCAACCGCTCTTGCTCCCTTTTCACCACTGTTCTCACTACCTAAAAACAACCTACAGGAGACTCTTTGAAGCGATGACTGCATCCATCGGACAGGCGCATAATTCTCACTACCTTGTAAAAGACTATTACCACAGCGATAACGAGCGGCCCGGTGTTTGGGTTGGCTCAGGAGCCAAACAACTTGGGCTCAATGGCGAAGTAGCCCCTGAGCATATGGAAAACCTCTGGCAAGGGTATTCCCCTGAAGGGGACAAAAAGCTTGTACAGAATGCAGGAGCAAAAACTCGGCGTGCGGGGTGGGATATTACCTTTTCGGCACCAAAGTCAGTGTCCGTTGCCTGGGGGGTGACTGACGAGGAGCTAAAGGCAAAATGGGAACAGGCCCAGCAGCGGGCGGTATTGGATGCGTTTCAGTACCTAGAAGACACGGCAGCTTACACAAGACGGGGAGCCGGAGGGAAAGAGGCCCAGGAAAAGGTAGGGCTTGTTGCAGCTACCTTTCAGCACGGGACAAGTCGTGAGCAAGACCCACAGCTTCACACTCATGGACTTACTCTTAATATCGGTACCAGGAAAGATGGCACTACAGGTGCTCTAGAGTCGCATCATCTCTATCAGGCAAAGATGGCTGCAGGGGCAGTATATCGAGGGCGGTTATCGTCGGAATCTCAGCAGTTAGGGTACAAACTTTCGATTTCTAAGCACGGCACCTTCGAGCTTTCCGCCATTCCGAAAAAGGCACGGGATGAGTTTAGTACCAGAAGCTATCAGATTCAGGACTATCTCAACGAGCAGAAGCTCTCTGCATCGCCACAGAATAAGGCGAAGGCTGCAACTGAAAGTAAACGGGCGAAATTCCACGTTGATGATGATGAACTTCGAGAATCGTGGCAGGAACGTGCCAAAAAGCATGGGGTAACCCCTGCTCATTTACAGGCTGCAAGAAAGGAGGTGAAGCCACGCTCTGAGTTTGACCGGCGATTAAAGGGGCAGAAAATGCTTCGTGAAGCTTTAGACCAGTCGCTGTATTACAAGTCCGCCTTTACTGAGCGGGAGTTGGATAGAGCATTGGCTGAAAACTCAATCGGTAAAGGGCTTACCTATGCCGATATGAAGGTGCAAAAGCAGCGGTTTATGAAGTCTAAGAATGCGATCGCACTTGAAGGGGAAAAGGGGAAGGAATTTACCACGCAAGCGCAGCTCGACCTTGAGGAAAAGCTCCATACCCACACGATCAATCGGTGGCAGGATAAAAGCCATACAGTGAATTCAAAGTATTTATTTGAGGCACTTTCCAGTCGGCCAACCATGTCAAAGGAGCAGCGGACAGCCCTTACTCATGAGGCACTTTCCAGTCGGCCAACCATGTCAAAGGAGCAGCGGACAGCCCTTACTCATGTGGTAAACCCAGGAGCCGTTAAGGTAACCAGTGGGATGGCTGGCACGGGGAAGACCTTCTTCCTCGATGCAGCGCGGGAGACCTGGGAAAAAAGCGGCTATACCGTACAGGGACTTTCCCTTTCTGCAAAAGCAGCCTCTGGATTAGAGGAGGGGGCAAAGGTGCAGAGTCGCACGATTGATAGTTTCTTTGGCTCCATTGATTACCGAAGGCAGCAGCAGGAAGAAAAACCCATGAAGGTCGGCCAGCAAACGCATTCTGGCATTGGCAGTAAGACGGTGCTCCTGGTTGATGAAGCGGGCATGGTTGGCACTAAAAAAATGACCCGGCTATTTGCGGAAGCGGATAGTGCGGGAGCCAAGGTGGTGCTGGTCGGAGATGCGCGTCAACTACAACCGGTGCAGTCGGGCGGTGCGTTTCAGACGATTGCTCGGCAGGTGGGGGAGGTTGAATTAAAAGAGATACGGCGTCAGAAAGAGACGTGGGCAAAGCAGGCAGTTCACGATTTTGCTGATGGGAGGGCTCAGGAGGCGCTTGATGCATTTGATAAGCGGGGACTGCTCTCGGTAGCAGAGGATAAACAGCAACTACAGACAAAGCTGATTGATGACTGGGCTGTTAGTGGTGGGGGTAAGGAGCCACAAGAGCATCTCATATTGGCCCAGACGAATGATGAGGTGAAGGAGCTTAATCGGCTGGCTCAGGCAAAGCGGAAGGAGCTAGGGGAATTAAAGGACAAGCACGCCATCGTTGGAAAGGATCGGTTCTTTGCAGGTGACCGGATTATGTTTCAGCGGAATGACCGGGACTTAAAAGTTAAGAACGGCCAGATGGGGAGTATTTTGCGGGTTGATAATTTACGAAAACAGCTCACCGTAGGACTTGATAAAAACCAACGGGTATCGTTTTCCCATGAGGAGTATGACCAGTTTGGGCTTGGCTATGCGTCTACGGTGCATAAAGCGCAAGGGGTTACCGTAAGTAGTAGCTATGTACTTGCTAGTGATGGCGCGTGGGATAGGCATACAGCGTATGTGGCTGCAAGTCGGGCGAAGGATAGTACCAGGATCTATGCCGAGGGTGATCCTCAGAAACGGAAGGTGGTGAAGGAAAAGCTTTCAGAGCGGATGGGTAAGGATGCTCAGAAGCAGTTAGCTAGTGACCGGATGCAGGACGTTAGGAAGGCACGGGAACCGAGGAGGATCGGGCAGGGGGTGTGAATCAAAATCTCTACATCACTTTTTGAACAGGCAAAATCACGAAAATGTAAAGACAACTAAGGCAAAGAGATTCTACAATTCTCAGAATTTCAATTAAATGGTAGCTATAGATACACAACCTAGTCATAGGTATATACTACATTTTTCTGTGTAGATAAAAATATTAGTCAATATTGAAAGTTATGGCAATGATGCTCCACTTAATGAGCAATATCTGACGGTCCTTATTCTAAGGCTGTGAGTTGATTAAGTTTGGACGTATGGATGATTGGAGCATAGAGAACCGTTATGCTTCTTTTCTCTGATTGTCACTTGATGCAATTTGGAGCATGGAGAGTAGTACTTCAAATTAAACAAAAGGAAATTGCATAGTAAGTTTTTATTCCTTTACAAAGGTGTTTTTATGGCTTTTCTAAAAATCGCAAAGAAGATAAATCTTTTGTTCTTGATTTTCTTTCTTTGTCCCATGGCGCTTACACCTTCTGTTTTTGCTCAAGAAAGTGATCAAAGTTCTCAGGCTTCTGAATTAGAAGAGCTTCAGAATGAGATAGATAAAATTAAGCTTGAGTTGGAATTATTGCAAACTCAAAGAGCTTTATCTGAAGCACAGCAACCGATATTGCCCACATTTACCGACGCAAGTCAGGCTCTCCAAGGGACTATTAGTGCTCAGTCTACCGAACAGCCTAGGATTGAGAATTTTATTCTTACTTATGAGGCAATGGAGCTGCTAGCGAATGAAATGCATAGGCAGCTTAATGCGTTTCGCTCTAGTAACCTTGAGCAGGGACTAGGGACGCCAAGCAATTTGATTGTTTATGATTCTTTAGTAATTAATTCATTGTCAATTTACCGTGTATATGAAGGCCGAAGAATAGCGTTAGTTAATAGTTATAGGAGTATTTTAGGAGAGCTTCCTCAAGTCTCACCGCCGGACACAGGCGCACCACCAGATACCGATGTTCCATTTTTAGACTTACCACAAATTGCAAATTTTAGTGCGTTAGGCTTGCCATCAGCATTGTTAAGATCAGTGATCGAAACTACGGCTTTATTTAGAAGTGATGTTGTTATCCAAAGTTCACTGTTATCGGTGGAAGTAAATTCTTTAGTTTCACAGCTTGCTTCTGAATTTCAATCTAATCTAGAAACGAATTGGAGGCTTTATCATCCTTCCTTATTTCTTTTAGACAGCACTGATGCTTCTGGTGGTATATTTGGCAAAGCTCTAGGGGATTTACAGGAACTCTTCCGATATAGCGAACAGGCTTCTATAGAAATTGATCGTTTAACGTTATTGGGGGATACTATCAAGCCTAAAGACGCGCAGAAGTTGGCAAGACTGAAGGCTACAAATGAGCAATTCGATACGTTGATTAATAGTCTAGGTAACGTAAGCGACAGTGTGGGTGTTAGCCCGCTTTATGCTATAGCAAGAGCCTCGCAAATTGAAGATTTAATGGAAGGCGGTAAAGGAGCAATTCTGTTCTTAAATATTGACCAAGCAGGCGGAAGCACAAGAACAAGACAAAACTTATTTTCTGGAAACCGAATAGATTACACCGGCGGACTGATTGTTAACTATATGCTATTTGAGACGGATGGAAGAATATCGCTCTCTGATACGCTCTATTATCATACTGGTTACAGAAAACTTGATGAACCTACCACGAATATTCCAGAAAGTAATTAGGTGTTTTTGATACACAGCCGGATGAAAGTCCCAATCCCTGATTGCATTAGCTGTAATAGATCAAACTTCATCTGACAGAAGGGGGTTATCTGACACTTAGAGACTTGTCAGGTTGTGTTTGATTTTTTACACTCTTTTCTCCGTATTGATCTAATTGTTTTTCGTTTGCTAAATGCGCACTATCGAGAAAGGTTTGTATGGGCGTCTTGCCGTAACAATATCGACCTGAATGGGGTCGTTCCCAATTGTAATACTCTATCCATTCATCCACATCGTTTTGTAGGTCTTCAAGGCTTTGATAGACTTTTTTACGAAACGCAATTTGATAAAACTCCTCCAAAATGGTGCGATGAAAGCGTTCACAAATCCCATTGGTTTGGGGTGATCTGGCTTTCGTTCGCGTATGGTCAATGTCTTCAATGGCCAGGTAGAGTTGATATTCATGGTGTTCGACATTGCCACAATATTCGGTGCCTCGGTCCGTCAAAATCCTCAGTAATGGAATGCTCTGTTCCTCATAGAATGGGATTACTCGGTCATTGAGCGTATCAGCGGCCACCAGCGCATTCTTACGGTCATACAGCTTCACCTGAGCCACCCGAGTGTAGGTATCAATGAAGGTTTGCTGATAAATCCGTCCGATGCCTTTGATGTGACCCACATAGAAGGTGTCTTGAGAGCCTAGATACCCCGGATGATGGGTTTCTATTTCCCCATGGGCTTCCTTTTGTTCCTTCGCCTTTTCGAGGGCTTTTACCTGCGCTTCGGTGAGGATTAGGTTGTCTTGAGCCGCTTTCGCTTCCAGTGCTTTGAGCCGGAGCTTAAACGTTTGAAGGTCATGCCGTAGCCAAATAGAGCGAACACCGCCTGGAGAGACAAAGAGGCCGTGTTTCTTCAGTTCATTCGAGACACGCACCTGGCCGTAGGCCGGTTGGTCTGTGGCAAACGCAACGACGGCGGCTTCTACCTCTGGGTCGACTCGGTTCTTGACGCAGGGCTTTTTACGGTCAATGTCGCGTAGAGCCGCTTCTCCACCGGTCTCGTAGAGTTCTTTATAGCGATAGAACGAATCTCGCGATACGCCCATCACTTTGCATGCCTTGGAGACGTTGCCGAGGGTTTTGGCTAGATTTAAGATGCCTAAGCGATTCTTGACGATCTTGTCTTGGGTATTCATTGTGACACTCCTGATTCAGTGTGAGTTTACAGGTTGTGTCAGATAAAGTCTTAACTATTACACATTAGCTATCTAGCTCTTGATTTTTGGTCTTCCCCAAGAAAATGAGTGTGTGTTTTGCTTAAATTGTAAGCTCCCTCTTCTGGGTCATTGAGGACCCGAGCGAGCTTATTTGAATGATTGAAAACACACTCCGTCTTCCCCAGTTATTCTTTTCCCTATGACATAATCCCTTTTTATGTCATGGTATAGAAGCGCTCAAATTCACCTCACTGAGCGCATCCAAAGGCTTCACATATGACAGAACTCATCATAAAACCCCAGACAGCTCCTGGACTCCCCGGAACTCAGTTCATGCTGCCTGAAGTCTTCGTTCGCTCGGGACAACGAGCTACCTACCGCTTTGTCGAGTTCTTCGCTGCTGAGATACGGAACATCAATACCCGTCTTGCCTACTACCGGGCACTCACAAAGTTTTTTGACTGGCTTGAAGAGTTTTATCCAGGGCTTGAGATCGACCAGATAAACTCAATTGTTGTTGCAAGGTACATTGAACTCCATTCAGGTTCACCACTTACCAGGAATCAACATCTTTCAGCGATTCGTTCACTCTTTCGGTGGCTGCTTTCTGGCGGTGTCGTAAGAGAAAATCCCGCTGTTGAGGTACGTGGAGTAAAACACCGTGTAAAACAAGGAAAGACTCCTATTCTCTCTGATGAAGAGATGGTCCAGCTTCTTAGCTCCATTGATATCTCTCATGTTGTTGGCCTTCGGGACCAGGCACTTATAGCCACCATGTTTTATAGCTTTGCTCGTATCGGGGCTGTTTTAGGCATGGATGTAAAAGACCTATTCAACAAAGGAAAGCGTACCTGGTTTCGGCTGCATGAAAAAGGCGGTAAGTACCATGAGGTACCGGTACACCATAAAGCCGAAGAGTATCTTGATGCATATCTTGAGGCTGCAGGCTTCAGTGACGAAAAAGATGCTCCCCTCTTTCAGACATCTCCTGGGAGAGCTCGGAAGCTAACAGGAAAGCGCCTCCAGCGGCAGGAAGCCTGGGCGATGGTAAAGCGGCGGGCGCTTGCTGCAGGCGTTAGTACAGATGCATGTAACCATACGTTCAGAGCGTCTGGGATTACGAACTTTCTCAGGCACGGAGGAAGCCGGGATAATGCCCAAAGGGTGGCAGCCCATGAAGATGTTAGAACAACTGCCCTCTATGATCGCAGAGATGAGACTATTAGTTTAGATGAGATTGAAAGAATTCGTCTATAGAGAGATCTTAGTAAATGGGCTTTTGGGATAGCTTTATTTCAGTCTTTTCCCTTTTGGGAAGCCTATGAGACCATTTTCCCAGTCAGCGCCACCGAGCAGTTAGCAAAGAGACCGGATTAATTCCAACACATTAGTCACATTAGAAGGCACGGCGGATCGTTGATAAAATTACTTACATCTACCGACACAAAGGCTGATGAACTAGAAGGCTAAGACTATCCTGACAGGAATGACTCTCAAGCCCATATCAACGTATCATCAGCTATTTTGCGATAGCTATACTGGAAACAGTCCTAGCCTTGCTGCTTGATACGATCAATTCTGGCCTGCACAGCTCTCATTTTCCTTTGATTTGTTATTTCATTTTGAACCTCCAACAGTCCCAGTATGTCTCCAACATCTGCACAGAAATCAGCCATCTGCTTCTCATTCTGCTTGGTGAAAGAGGCCATAAAACATCTTGGAAGAGGTTCTCCGAACTTGTAAACATCTTGTACTTGATTTTCAAACCCTCTCCGCATTTTATTTAATAATTGAATAACGCCAAGTAATTTTCTGTCCGGAGACAGAATAGGTACACACAAAAGGCTACAGGTTCTGTATTTTGTTTCTCTATCAGTTTTCCTAGCCTTAGCAGAACGATTACGGTCATCATACAAATCAAAGCCAATATTAAGAAACGATCTTTTCATAATCTCATTAAAAGATATATCCTTAAATTTGAGATTGTTAAGTGCTTCAAGTGTTCGATCTGCTGCCTGCCCTACATAGCCTTCACCAATAGTTACCGATATACGTTTAGTCCCTCCCTCAGAGGAGGGCACACAAGCATATAGAATATCTTGGTCATCAGGGTCTACTCTCCACAAAGTACTTCTATGTGCCCCTACAAGCTCTCTGGCTGAGACCATAAGCTTATCTAGGGCTTCAGGAGTATTGGCTCCACTTTGTATCATAAACTCTTTAGCCTTTCTAAGTTTCTCTCCTTCACGATACTGATACACTGGTTTGTAAGCATCCAAGAAGCCATTGATCAGATAAAAGATTGAGCCTTCATGGTTATATCTGAAATTTGCTATATCATCTTCAGTAAATCCATTGTCATCTAAATTTTCATAAGAAAAAGGCCCTCCATGAGCAACATCAGGCTTAAGTTTATTGACAAACTCAATTATAGCCAGATTTTTTTTAGGATGAGTTCTCGGAGAGAAAATCGGAAATAAAAGTTTGCTATGGATACTGCACTCATTGTTTGCTTTAGCTTGAGTGAAAGCGAGTTCAAGCTCATCTTGGTGAACTTTGTTGAAAATTTCAGGTGAATGAGATATGGCAACTTTACCAACAGACTCTCTTCCAAATGGTACCGAAACTTCAAATGGGTCATGATTTTCATTTGCAACAATTGTCCACGCTTCTTCTGATTCCTCATTCACAAAAAAGATACGGGCTCTATGCGCATTCAGAAAACTTCCGGCCACTTGAGCTATCACTTGAATTAGCTCGTGCAGGTTCTTGTACTGTTCAGCCATAATTGGTCGCTGCGCACTTTCAATTGCTGCAGCAACCTGATCATTGAATCTTTCAAGTCTAGCCTCATCTTCATCTGAGAAACTGGCTTTAAAGAAGCTTGGTGGGTTTTTATCTGAAAAATTAGAAGCATTATATTGCCCTCTTATACTTTGCTGAGTTCTTTTGTTTAATAATTGAGTAACGCCGATCAACTTTGTTGAGTCATCCCGACTAAAAACTGGCATGCACAGTAAACTACAGGTACGATAGCCTGTACTGGCATCAGTTTCTCTGCTTTTAGCAGAATCGGGATGGTTATATAAGTCGAAAGGAATATTGAGTGTTTTTTTTGTTTTTGCAACCTTACCTGCAAATCCTTCTCCAACTTTTATCCTTATTTCTTGCCATTTACCAGATTCAGAAGGAACTTTAGCTCTAAGTCTTTTTCTCTGGCTGTCAAGCAACCAAAAGGTTCCTCGGTCAGCTTCAGTAATTCTACACGCCTCATCAATAACTTGATTAAGAATATCTTCTAAACTCTGATTTTCTCGACTGAGCTTTAAAGTTGCACTTGAGAAATTGACAATTGACTGTAGCTTTCGAAACTGTCGATAGTGGTCTTGATAAAGTTCAATTATGAGGCAAATCGCAGGCATATGACTATTGAAGATCTCATAGTCTTCGTTACTGAAGCCTAATTTATCAATGTCTTCTTGACCAATAATCAAGTTAGGCGATATGTCTTTACGGCTCTTAGCATGAGAATTTAGTTTATTCAAAAACTGAAAAACGGCGATTAAGTTACCATCTTCACTAAGGAGAGGAGCAGTCAGCAAGTTATACGTTCGATAACCTGTTATTTCATCTTGGTTTATTATTGTCTCACTTAATTCGCCTGCCTTTTCATATGCATCAGAAGGTATAAAAATTGTCTCTTGGGTGGCGGCTACTGTGCCTGATACTCCTTCACCTATAGGAACACGAATTTCTAATGAGCTTTCTCCCTGAGCCAAAAGTGACCAAAGTTCATTACTGTTAGAAATACTACCTATTTCCTGACCTCCTGAGGAACTCAAGAAGTAAACAGTAGTTCTATGAGCGCCTAACATAGAACCTATTGAAAAAGTAATTTCTTCAAGAGCTTTACGTTGTAACACGAGCATATCGCTGAACCAAGGCATCCAATCTGGATCTGTGACATTCTCAGGGGCCTCTCTAAATTTAACTCTCAACTTTGAGAGAATCTGAGAAACGTTTATCGACTCCAGTCGGTTTGTAGCAGGAAAAAGATTGCGCTTTTTCTGTGGTTTTAACTGCTTCTTGACATCAGAAGGAAGTTTTGGCCAAACCATCTCTACATAGTTTATTGAAATAGCTGCACCTAAACTGCCTTCACTATTAAGCTGTAAATTAACAACTCCTAAAACTTGACCTTCCGAGTTTACAACTGGAGATCCACTGTAACCTCCTCGAAGGTTTTTATGAATTCTATTTTCTTTATTGCTAATGATTAAATCCCAGCTTTCAACTTTTACCTCTCCTTTATCTTGGGTTTGAAAAAAAATCTCTCCTACCGTACCCTCTAACGTTCTAAGCCTATGCGACTTACCTTTAACAAAAGCAGCATAGCCATGAATCTTGCAAATTTGGCCCTTTACTATACCTGGGGTTAAATTTAGTGGAAAGCTTTTGAGAAAATTTTCTACCTTTAAGATCGCTAAATCAACAGACTTATTATTCGATATAAGCTCTGCCTTTTTATTGTTGACAAGCAAGAAAGAATTCCCCCCAACATCTTCGACCACGTGATGGCATGTGACTACATAAGAGTATTTTTGGTCTTTGTAGATACAAAAACCAGTTCCACATGGATTTTTCTTGCTTAGAGATGGATCGCTACTTGTGATTAAGAATATAGCTCTCGTAATAGCTCTCTCTTCCATATTTCTACTGCTTCGGTTTTATCTTTAGCTTTACTGTTAAGTTTGAATTAGCTTTCGCTCTAGTAATATAAATGTTACCTTCAGCCTCAAACCCAAAGGTTATTTCAACTTCAGCACTTTCAATAGCTGCATCCTGATTCAATTCTTGAAATACGTCAGATACAGGCTTGCAAACATTCTTTAGAATAGGTTTTATATCCTCTAGGGCTGTTTCAACTTTTCCTGCAAATTGGCCAGATATTTCTCTTGTCTTATCTTTCGGAACCTCTACTTCGACAAAAATTCCATCTCTAAGTTCGATCAATTGGTTTTCCATAATCATGTAAATGATTGAAGTTTTTCACAATGAAAAAGAATCATTCTGGATAGACTAACTCGTCAATTTTCAGTGGTTGTATGCTTCATCATTGTAACCGATAAAGCTAACCCCCTAATTGCTGCTGTTGGATGTTGGCAGGAAGCACAGCTGTTTCTAACGGAGAAATCAGGTTGTAGGCTTTCATTTTTGACTTCGGAGCAACCCTGCATTTTTATAAGGAGAAGGATGAAGAGCTTTAGGAAGCAAGATCAATTTACGAACTCCCTAAGAGCGCATCATTACTAATACAGGCAAAGACCAGGTTGATTGCTACAGATAGCACGGACCTGAGAGCAGGAGCTGCCCATAAAGCTTGTGATGCATCAAGATCAGATTGATGGACTGTCACCATTGCTAGAGTAAGCACTTCGTAAAATCGGCTTGAGGTTGCTTAAAGACGGCGCTCCCCTGCAGCAATATCGGTGTAAAGCCTGCCGAAAATGGTTTAATAAACGTACCGGAACTCCCATATCTCGCTTACAGTCATCGAGTTAACTGGCCAGCTACACCATTAAATCTCGCACCGAAGAGATGAGGGTGCTAAATGACGTATTCGTTTGTTCGTTGAAATGCTTGCGACAGCCTCGACACAGATAGCGTTGGTGGATACTACCCTCTTTGGGGGTGGCCGTGCTGTTTTTCACAGTCTGATGACTGTGAAGATGGGAAATTTCATAGGCCAGAAGAAAGGAATCATAGGCATTCTAGAAGTCATCTCCTAGGTGACCAGTGCCATTTTGACAGCCTATCAAGAATCTGAGTTTATGACTCAAGTGTAAAGCATGTTACAGAAATTTCCTTTCTATTAAGGGACATACATCCTATATCTCTGATCAAGACATCCCCCCTGCCCCACTGACATCCTTATGAGCATCGTCTCATGAGGATTCGCCTATGAGTACCTGTAAGGAAGTCTTACGGTCTCTTCCATCGAAACTAAAGCCGACACTCAAATCCAGGATCACCGAAATCCTAGATGAAATAAACGATCTACGCACCCGTGGATACAAGTATCTGGAAATCACCCAGATACTTGGTGAACAGGGCATCACCATCAAATGTTCAACGCTTAAAAAATATGTCCAGCAGCTAAACCGAGCTGCCCGCACTACTAAACCAGGTGCCCTGCCGTTACCCAAAGTACGGAGGTAACGGTCATGCCCTGGATTCATAATTCTTGTGGTGAGAAAGGCGGTGTCGGTAAAAGCATCGTTTCACTGGCACTTGCTGAGTACTTCCTGCAGAAGCAAAAAGTACCGCTTATCTGTGAAGCGGATCGGTCCAATGGCGATGTAGGACGCGCATTTGAAGGAAAACAGCGGGTCATCTACCCCTACTTCACTGAAGATAGCGATCAGCTCGATAAGGCAGACACGCTCCTTGATGAAGTGCTGGCCAGTAACACTGATGCAGTAGTCAATTCCCCTGCTCAGTCCCACCGAGCGCTAGTTCAATGGCTATCGCAGGGAAGTGCCGATCTCGCGATCGAGGAAGGCATTAAGCTTTGCTTTTGGTTTGTAACCTCTGGTGAGTACGACTCTGTAACGCTGTTCCTTGAATCGTTGCAGGAGTTTGACGGTATCCCCCATATCCTGATTCGAAATCGGCACTTTACCGATCGGCTTACCTACGACTACTCAGATCCTGAGGCGAATGAAAGCCTTGGCACAGCATTGCAGGCGTATCAGGTGCCAGTCATTTACCTGCCCCGATTTGGTACAGCGGACCTTGATTTTCTAAAGGCCCATTCCCTCACATTCGGGGAGGCTATCTCCCGTGACGGTGGACTCACCATCGCGGCACGCAGTCGCGTAAAACGAGCACTCACCACATTCTTCTCTCAACTTGATGCATTAGAGATTTTTACCAATGGAACATCTGACAACAACGGAACAGAGCCTGCTCCAAAAGCTCCTGCACGGAAAAAGCGAGGCAGAGCAAAAAAGAGTGTGGGAGATAGTAGCCAAGACCGGGATAGCTGAAGACGATCCCATGTTTATTGTAATGGTGGCTATGGGGTCGATTGAGGCTGCGGTGGTGGAGATTCCAAAGGCAGTTTCTCTCCAAGAAGAACGGCTGTCAGAAACCGTTGATACCCTGACGGAGAAGATTGGGGAATTGAGGGAATACACGCTAGGACTTACCGCACTCTCAAAAAATCTGGATAAGCGGTTAAAGATGAGGCTTCCCCGTGCCTCCCGCAATAGCGGGCTGCTTGCACGGGAACTGATTGGTGTTGCTCTCATGGGACTCCTCACCGGCATTCTCTTTGGTCGTCCTCTGCTCTCATTTGTAGGTAGTGAAATCTGCGAGCGGTTCCCTGAGGTCTGTGTCTTTGAACAGGGGGCAGAATGAAACGATACAAGGGAAATCGGGTAACGGTGGCGTTACTCTTTCTAGTGCTGGTGGTCTGCTTTCCAATCCTCTTTTTGCTGCAGCGTGATGTTGTGGCAGCATTTTTCTCTGAATTTGAGTTTGATAACAGGATGTGTCTCTGGATTGATGGGGTATTTCGATTACCGACTGGTCTTGCCCTAGAGGATGCAGAAGGAACGCTCCAAAAGGCGACTGCTGGGGGCTCACACCGATGGTTTATCGAGATAACGACACTACTTCCTACCCTCTGGTGTCTGCGATTTCTAACCGGTGCTGTTGAGGAGCTTCGCTCTGTCTATGGTGGGGCGTCCCCACTCTACATTCTTGAAGTGTTTGGACGGTGGATTGCCCTTGCAACAATGTTGTTGGTTGCAGCGCCCATAGTCGCAGTTTTGTTCTTCCACTCAGTCAAGTTTGTGGTGTGGGAGCCGTTGGCGTTTGTCATGGCGGTCAGTGTCTTTCTCTTTATTATGGGTTGGGGATGGCAGTATCCAAACGGCAGGTTAAAGCATGTGCGGAAGATTTATCACTTTGAGCGGTTAAAGCAGGAGGGAACGGTATGACGGTTCGGTTGATCATTGCTGTCGTGCTTATTGGGAGCTTACTACCCTGGTGTGTGCCGGTCGTTGAGGCACAGGTAGATGTCCAGTTACTGCAGCATGGGTTGGAGTGGCTTAATCCTGGAAATGCGGTTGGGATGCTCCTTCGGTTCTCAGCAGGAGGTGCTGTTGTGAGTGTAGTGGCTGCTGCTGCACGACGGGTGAAGCAGGTAACAGTTCGGGATGTCCTTTGGTGGCTATTTGCGGTGAGTGCGATCGCATCGCTCTACTTTGGCATCAAGGCGCTATTGATCCCCTTTCTAGGGGTAAAGGTCGCGTTTCTTACAGCCGTGACGGTTACAGGGTTTGGAGTACTGCAGGTGACACGAGCACGGTTCCCTGAGTATCCGTTTGACCCCCATGTAAGGGGACCACGGCTTATAAGTTCTCGGGATATTAAGCGGTCTCGCGGGGAGCTACCCCCAGGACTTCTCCCCTGGGGGGCTGATTACATCGAGTTTCACGTTGAGAATGAGCACTTTATGTTGCTTGGCAATATTGGAGGTGGAAAGACCACGTTTCTAAAGGCCATGATGTCATGGCTTGGATGGCGAGAGAATGAGCTATGGATCGTATTCGATGCCAAGATCGAAATGGTGCCCTACCTAGAGGCACTGGGCAAACGGGTGCTGGTTTTTAATCCTTTAGATAGGCGGAGAGTTGCCTGGGATATCTGTACCGATACGGTGAATGAAGCGCAGGTGCTCACAGTTGTAAAAATTCTCATTCCTGATGCTGAGGGCCAAGAAAACTATTGGAGTCAGTCAGCACAGAATCTGCTTACCAGCGTGATGGGGTTCTTTATCCGCTCAGGAAAGTGGTGGGACCTAAGGGATGTGTTGTTGGCCTGCTCAAATGAGCAGTTTCTAAAACAGATTGTGGGTGACGATGAGTTTGATGCCATTATTGCTGAAGGTTTACAGGGCAAGAGTGAACACAGTGGCACCAATGACTACATGCTCACCCTTAATACCCGGTTGCGTCCTCTGCGAGTGATGGCTGCGCTGTGGCATTCTGCTGAGGAGAAGGTGAGTCTAAAGAAACTGATTGAGGGCGGTGACTTTGGCGATACCGTGATTGTTCTTGGCAATGACAACACCTCTGGAGCCACCGTACAGCAGCTAAACTCGATTATCTTTGAGCGGTTAGTCAATGTCACATTGGACTTGCCGGACAGTCATTTACGGCGCATCTGGCTTTTCATTGATGAAGTCTCTGAAGCATCTCGATTTGTAGGTAATAATCTGGTGCGGTTTATGACGATGGTTCGCTCCCGTGGTGGGTGTGCGGTTTTGTCAGCACAGAATACCGCAGGAATTGAGGCAAAGTTTGGAGAGAAGGCGTCTCGGCAGATTTTAGAGCTGTCTCACCGGTTAGCGGTTTTAGGCGGTGTTGATGGCGATACCGCGAAAACCATGTCTGAGACCTATATCGGAGATATGGAGGTAATAGAATCCCAGGTTGGGTATTCAGAAGGCTTTGACGGTGCTGAGCGTGAGGTTGGCGATGTCTTTAAGCGTAAGGGTGAACGGGAGGTCAGTCCCACTTTACGGCGTGTAAAACGTCCCCTTGTTCCAAAGGAAGCGTTGTTTAGTGCTTCTATTCCAAAAACTGGGCCAGAACATGGGCTCACCGGATTTTTTGCAGGGGGTGTGGGTGGTCATCACTGGCATACCTACTCCTGGAAAGAAGTGCAGGATATGCAGGTTACGCCTGATGAGGATGTGCCAGCCTATGACCGGATTGGAGAGAAGGAGCCAGGGCTCAAATTAACCCCATGGAGTGATGAAGAGCTTGGCAAATGGGGGCTCTTTGAAACGATTGAAGGTGAGGAAGAGATAGAAACGGAGAACAATCTGTTTACCAGGTTTGGAAGCGCTTCTAATGAACTTTCTCGCGCAGAGGTTTTACGGATTCTCAAAGTAGAGGACAGTGACCTGGATGAGATAACGTCCCATTGTGCTATGGGAACTGGGATTCAGACGTTTTCTAGGGAGAAATTTACCGAGATGGCCGCATTTATAGGACTGCAGCTCCTTGATGTTTCAATCGATTGGGAGGACTAGACAATGAGTGTCAATAATTATCGTTCAGAGCGACCGATTCAAGCGGGTTCAGGCAATGTAGAGCGGTTTCAGCAAAAGTTCAGACGGTCTTCAAAGGAGGGTAGTGAGGCAGTCCGGGAGGGCTTAAACGCCCGGAAAGAGGTAGGCGTGTTTGAGAAGTTACGGCTTCGGGCACAGAAAACGGGAAAAACTGTCTGGCGTTGGGGGATTGGAAATCCTGGTGAAAAGAAAGATCGAGTGTCTTACAAAGTGCGTGGGGGCAAGCTGACTGTTGCCGATGACGATGGACGGATTATCAAGGAGAGTCAGGAAAAGGGCCTTTCCAAATACAATGGCATGACCTTACATGGGAAGGAGAATCGTAAAGGGGAGATGGTGTTAAAAGAGAACTGGGCGAATCAGCGGAAATTAGAACGCGGAAACCGTCATCTGACTCCCTATGAGAAGAGTGAACGGACAATCCAACGTGCTCAACCAGCGGTGTCAGTTGTAAAGGTGATAGCCAAGCCGGTTGTTTGGGCTTATAAGCTTGTTACAAAACAGAAAGGAAAGCGAGCAGCAAAGGGCAGCAAGTTGCTTAAGTCCGCTGCACGCACTGGCAGGAAGGTGAGCAATACCAGGCGTAGAAGGCGGTGATAGGCATTGCTTAAGGGGGCTTCTCAGGTGGGGGGAGCCCCCTTAGAATAACTGCTGTGAAGTGACTAAGCATCATGATTGGTTTACAAGGTATTCCATTGAGAATAGTAAAACTTACTTCCAAGGTGGAATGGAGACAACAGGTAAACCAAAAGGACCAATGTGGCAGATGGAGTACAGCCAGTAAAGCAGTTAGACATAATTCCCCAAGGCCAGGCTCCACTACCTGGAAGGACCACCCATCGGACGGGGCAAGGGGCTCCTTTTATGAGCCTCGCCCCTGCCATGGAAAAGTATCGTCTGGATAACTATGGCCCAAAGGTCCTGTCTACCAAGGAGCTGCTTACCATCGTTATCGGCCAGGGGGCAATTCCAAAAGGCGATAGAAAAATCTATGCGGATGAAATCGCTGCCTCCATACTCCTGAAGGCAAAGGAGAAAGACTCTAATGAGGCGATTGGCCTGCAGCAGCTGACAAAGAAGGACTTGACAGACATTGAAGGGATTGGTGAGGCAAGAGCTGCCATTATTATCGCTGCCCTTGAACTGGGGAAACGGATCTCAAACCCAAAGCCTAATACGAAAACGGTGATTGATGATCCTGCGGTGGCCGCTGCTGCGATCATGGGCGATATCGGTTATGAGCATCTGGAGCACTTTGCTATCCTATGCGTGGACATCAAGCACAGGCTGAAATCCACGCATATTGTTTCTAAAGGGACCAGTTCTGAGACCCTGGCAGACCCAAAGGAAATATTTGGAAAAGCCATTGAGAAAGGGGCCAGTCGGTTAGTGATCGCTCACAATCATCCATCTGGGGATACCACTCCCAGCGAGGCAGATATCAGTCTTACAGAAACACTGCTAAAAGGTGGGAAGATTCTTAATATTCCTATCCTTGATCACATCATTGTCTCAAAAGGAGATTTTGTGAGTCTTAGGCAAACCAACGGATACCTTTGGGAAAATCAATAAACAGTGCAGTAAGTGGGGAATTGATGTGACCACTAAACCGCTACAGTCACTCTCAATTCACAAGTTAGTTATCATCATCCGTAGCCTTAAAGAGATTTTCAACAAACCACGATATAAGAGACGCTACCATTGCACCAGAGAATGAAACAATGGCAACAACTATATCTGGACGAAGCCACTGACTAATGAGGTTCGAATTCAGATCACGCATAGGAAAATCAGGATCAAGACCAACCTGCGCTAGAGAGGTTTCTCCCATTGCGCGAACTTCGATGCCTTGGTTCTCTACCAAACTTAAATATCGCAACCATTGAATGCCTGGTTCTTTCAGAATCAAAAATTGATCAGATTCAATATCTAACTCTTGCTCACCCATACGAACCCTACCAGTAATAATTGTGGAACGATCCAGAGAATCTGTCTCACGACGATATTCAGTCGAAAAGGCAATTTTAGAAACAGGCAAATCACCCCAGAACCATGGCAAAGTATCAATATCTGTCAGCTGAGGTAAGGATAAAGATATAATCCCCGATTGAGGTAATGCTAAAGCAAGTTCAGCTGTGATTCCTGGTTGATAGGTGAACGTTAAGGGCTGATTAGCATCAGGATCATCCAGAGCTTTACCAGCAACAGAAAGTCGGTATCCTTTTAATGTTAGTTGCAAAGGTTGTTGCCCCAAGTAAAGCTCAAAGAAACTCCCTTCATTCATCGGTGGAGGACTAACATGAGAAAACTGGAGATCTAAACGGCGGGTAAAAGGAACATACCGCAAAGCATCCACCGTAGTTCGGTCTTGTAACCACAATGCCAGAACTTCTAGCTCATGAGGTAGATCATTATTGGTTTCTTTAATAGGCTGAAACTCAATTTGGCTTTTTTCGTAGGGCATTTCAATGGCTAGTTCAGTCAAATCACCGAATTCTTTGCTATTAAACTGTCCCACCAGAACAATCGGGTCAGGATAACTCCCAGTTAGACTAAATGCATCTAAATTACGAATACTGTTCAAGAACCGACGATTGGATTCGTCAGTTGGAAGATCGGTCTCAAAACTGATTTGCTTGGTAAGCACCTGAACTTCAAAGTGACGTGTTCCAGGAACTAACGCCATCAACAAAATAATAATAAAGGCAATAAGTAAACATAGATTGAAGATTTTCTGACGATGTCGTTTTAGCAGATGAATCCTCTTTGCAGAAAACACCTGCATAAGCCCGGCCTTTAAGCGTCTTAACCATATAGAAAGACGGTTTGGCCTTGAAGGCTGAACTGTTTTATTTATCTGTTTTGAGCGTCGAGGAGGAGTCACGAATAATCACCTTAGCCAAATAGGATCATGCCAAAAGGCAATACTACGAGAAATACGCTCTGGCGCACGATTTCCCTGCTCAATCTCTGCAACATAATAAAACTCATAAAGACCTGCAGGTACATTTCTTATCCCACTCCATTCAAAAGCCTTTTGCCCCTCTTGAGCACCTTGAGATCCCCAGGCTGCATAGCTCTTATCACTACTTCGAATACCAGCTTCAACGAAACGGACGATGTCATTACTGTAAAAGACAAAGCGATAGTTATTCGCAGGTCTACCTAAGAAAGTAGGCAGGTAAGTACGTTGAGTTCCATTTACAGCAATTGCCCGTAGATCATCAATTCTTTCAACACCATTTCGGTTCATCCTTCGAGTTGATCGTTCATGAATGTAGAAATTTCCTCTGGTCGAGAAGTTAATATTATCTAACAAATAGCGAGAGCTTAATTCTTGTAGTTTGAAGTAGGGAGGGTTATTGTAGCGACGAGGAACCCGGATTTGAAGGTTTCGCCCCAATTCACCTCCAAGTGTGTTTGTTATAGACACTAAATCCAGTGAACCACTAACACTAATTCGTTTTCGGATACCCTCACAACTGTTATCCTCTTGCAATGAATACTCATTACTATCTGGCTCCAGAAGCTCACAAGCAAGTCCTGGCGAGCTATAGAAAACCTGAAAAACCAGGAGCATTATCAGAAGCTGAATTATTTTCATATTAAAAGTTTAAAGCACTCCCCAACGAATCAATGTTTGTTCCAATATGGTTGCAGGGTGACCAATAATAAAACCACCAAGAACATCTGCCCCCTTTCCAAAATCAGGGGGTTCAATATCATTAACTATACCGATGACTTCATATTGCTCATTGAGAATTGGGCTACCAGAACTACCTGTCCCAACACCATCGGCTCCTACAATTCGGATTTCAGAACCTTCAGGTCGAGCACTAACATTCCCTGGAGCTGAGGCTGACCAAGGTATTCCATCATGATGACCATAGATTTTTATAGTAGTATCCAAACTAATCGCATCAGAAGTAATTTCAAGGGGCTGAATATCATTTGGAACATTCTCGACAACGAGCAAAGCCAAATCAAGCCCATCTTCTAATACAGTTGATTGAACAATTTGAGCTGGGCGGCGGAGCCACGTACTACCAGCAGGCGGTTCACTATAAAAATCCACTGCCACATCACTACTCAGTGGCCCAAATCTTTGCTGTTCTTCAGTAGCTGTTCCTATTTCCAATAGAGGTTGAGATACCACATGACGATTGGTAAGAACCCAAATACGATTGCCTTCGCGTTTGACAACCCAACCAGTGCCATACTTAGGGACCTCAAACGTATTGTTGATTCCTGTAGCAACTCTTACTATTGATCTAAAGACTGGCAAGAGGGGATCATTCACTGGTAAAAATTCTTCTTCTAAGTTTGCTGACGGATTCGCCTGCAATGAGAGTTCACGTTTTGCTTCAGCTAACGCGTCACGAATGGATTCAGCTTCAGGAAGTATACTTAAGGCTTGTTCATAATATTCAATAGCTTCTACCAAATAGTCCTGCTCTTGATATAAAATCCCTAAACCTAAATAACCAACAGCATTCATTGGCATTGAAGAACTTAGTATTTGCTCAAATACGTTTTCAGCTTGTGCATAACTCTCTTGAGCTACAAATGTTGTGCCTAGATAAAATTTTCCAGGGATATTGTTCGGATCAATACGGAGCAACTCCCCAAATACTTTCTCCGCCTCGTCATATCGTTCTTGAGTAAACAACAATGTTCCTATGTTTTGATGTGCATTAACATGACTAGACTTAAGGTTAATAGCCTGCCTGTAGGCTGATTCAGCTTCAGCATAACGTTCTTGCTCTTCGAGTAAGAGACCTAGATTATTGTGAGCAGAATAGTAATCGGGATTGATTCTGAGCGCTTCCCGATATGCTTCCTCAGCTTCTACAGTAAGGCCTTGCTTCCGTAAGACTCGACCTAGATTATAGTAGGATGTAGCTGCAGAGTTAGGCTCAAGGCTAATGGCTTTTCGGTATGCTTCCTCAGCTTTCTCGTAGCTCTCCTGCTCTTCCAGTACAGTGCCTAAATCGTTGTATACGGATGTATAATCTGGCTTAAGGCGAATTGCGTTACGATAAGCCTCTTCAGCATCTTCATATTTTCCCTGATCGTGTAATGCGATGCCTAGTTTGTAGTACGCCTGAGCATTCTCAGGATTAAGACTTAAAGCTACTCGAAATGACTCTGCTGCTGCCTCATGCTTGTTTTGAGCTGAAAGAGCAGTTCCTAGGAAGAAATGTGTAAAACTATAATCTGGGTTGAGACGAATAGCCTCCCGATAAGCGTCCTCTGCTTCTCTGTAGCTATGTTGTTCAAATAGAGCATCACCCAAGCCTATATGTGAGAATACATTAGAAGGATCTAGGCGAATAGATTCACGAAGAGCTGCCTCTGATTCTTCATAACGTTTTTGTTCGAATAGCACATCTCCAAGATCTTGATGGATACTGGCGGCATTTGGGTGAAATCGAATAGCCTCTTGATAAGCCGCTTCTGCTTCTTCAAAACGGTTCTGCTTGTGTAATGCCCTACCTAAACTTTGATAAGCGTAGCCATAATCTGGCTCTAACTGAATAGCTTCTCGATAAGCCGCCTCTGCAGCGACATAATTTTCTTGGACATACAGAACATCTCCAAGTCTTGTATGTGCACTGAGACTCGTTGGATCTACGAGAATCATGTCCTGAAATATATTTCGAACCTCTTGATAACGTCTTTGTTTGAAGAGAAGATTGCCTAAACTTTCATACCCAATAGGAACGTTAGGCTCAAAGCGAATTGCATTACGATAGGACTCTTCCGCTTCTTCGAGTTCATTCTGATTCTCTAACGCAATACCCAAATCATGATGTGCACCTGCGAAAGATGGAGCTAAGCGTATTGCCTCACGATAAGCATTTTCGGCTTCCGCATTCTGATTTTGTGCTAATAAAGCATTCCCTAAACCATAATAGGCATCAATATTGCTAGGTTCAATGTTTAAGATTTGCCGCCAAATTGACTCAGCTTGAGAATAGTTGCCAACCGATTCAGCCGCATTAGCTTGACTAAATAAAGTATCAAGCTCTGAGGTTACTGGAGGCAGCAAAGGCGGTAGCTGAATCTTTATGTCATAGTCATCTTGAGATTGTGCCAGCACTAATTGAGGCCAAAACAATACGCACGTACCAGCAAGAAGAATGATACCAAGTCTAGTAGAAGAAAATATAAAGCGCATGTACAGATGACAATGGAACCCAAAAGCAATATAGCCTTTCTTCTTCTACATCACGAAACGCCTCGTATCCTCAAAACCTAAAATTAAATCTTATAGAAAAACTACGTCCCTATTCTTAGCAAACTTCTAAAACCATCCGTCATCCAAAAGTCTATCTCTAGCAATTTCAATATGCTGAGACTTAAACATCAGCTTCCGTTTATTCCACTGATGCACCTTACTCACCGTCTCCTCAACAGTCTCAGTCCCCTCTTTAGTCACCACCCAATGCACCGTCGAAAGCAGCTCCATACAAAACGGCGTTTCAAACCCCTGAATCAAGTCAGCCACCCTATCAAACCGCTCCTGAGTCTCCCGATGACTCTCCAGAAACGCAACCGCCTCGTCCGCCGCCTGAATATTCAACTCTAACGGCTTATCAGGCCGATCCTCGGCATCCCCATACCCCGTAATAAAGTGACCCTCAATATGACTCAGCACATGACGTAAATTCTTCGCATAGGGACCATAGGGAGCCTTTTCATACTGCAACCGTAGCGGTTCACCCGCCTCTTGCAGAAAGTACATCAGCTTATGGACTTCAAGGAGAGTAACCGTGGGGTCCATCACCGCAGCCAGATAACGCCGCATCAGTCCCAGCAAAGCCGCTCGGCCCACCGTCATATTCGGTACTTTTGTTTCCTTGGCCATCACACTCGCTGCAGGTGCTCCCATCGGCTCAAACAGCAGCACTTTTACATCTGGCAATGCCTGAAACGCATCAATAATCAGCTCCCGTACCTGCGCCCAATTCAAGCCACCCAAACCACATCCAAGGGGAGGTATGGCAATCGAACGAATCTGCCGATCCCTAACCACAGTCACCAGGTCTTCAAGACCCGATTGAATATCCTCGATCTGGCTCTTATTTTTCCAATGGCGTTTCGTCGGAAAGTTAATAATGTAGCGTGGCGGATACAGGCTGTTCAGATCATGGACAAACATGGCTCCAGGCCGAACCTGATTTGCATCACAGTTTTTTTTATACGCCTTAAAATTTTCAGGATAGGCTTTGCGAAACTGCAAGGCGATCCCCCGACCCATAACGCCAACACAGTTCACCGTATTGACCAGGGCATCTGCTTCGGTTTTGAGGATGTCACCTTGAGTAAACTCAATCATGGGGTTACCGCACGTTCATTCAAAAATACCAGGTTGACCTCACCTCAATCGTTGGCCGATGGGCTTGATTTTCCACTATGGAGCGCACCTGATTTGCGATCGCACTATGAATTGTGGCGACTTTTTCCACCAGAGTCCAGGGAAAGAAATCAAACAGTAGAAACTCGGCCTGTTTGCCTTCCTTAACCTGGGGGTCTCGAAAGTCAGTGGACCGAACCGCCTGCCAGTCGATTTCGCCCAGATCGCTCTGACTATTGTAGAAGTTGCTCAGGTAAATGCCCGCGTTGCGATCGCTAAATGCCCAGGGAACTCTATTCTGATCAGCCCAGGTAACCACGGCCCCAAAATCAGCCTGCACGTGAACGATGGGCGTTTGCCCTCCCCGATAGGTTAACTCTGGATGGTTCCCCCGATGCAAGATATAGAGCATGATGGAGCGCGGACAAAAGTAAAACGGTACATATTGCCCAACGGTGGTGCCTGGATGACACCGCACGCTGACCGATTGTAATCGTCGTTGCTTGATGGTGGACATCCCCACCACCAAAGAATCCATCTGCTGACTAACCCGGCGAGCGTCCGACACCAGGCCACCTAAGCTGATAATGCCTGCCAGGTTATTGATATGGGTGATGTGGTAGATTTTCGGGTTCGGTGGAACTCCAGACATACCGGACGTTTGGCTAGGCAGACCTATCTTCGTGCAATGTGCCGCCTAGATTACATCATTTTTTGGGAGAAGTCGAAAGTTTGAGTACTAAACGACTTACTGTAAAGCCTTCTATTTCCACTGACTACAAACCTCTTGCATAGCGTTAACCACTTCTCGCATAGCAGATTTACCACCCAGGTGAAAAATTGCTGGATATAGAGTGATGAAGTTTTGCACTAGCTCACTACGTTGTTGGTGTGACAGTAGATGCAGAAATGATTTCCAATCAGCATAAGACAATTTTTCGAGTTGGAAACAGGTAAGAGAGTCACTTAGTGATTTTGCTGCTATGTTTTTTTGGGTCAGATTATCAATTGCATCCTTTATCATGGGAAAGAAATTTTTATACACCTTTTTAGCCAACTCCTTCAACACATCAGCCCGCCTCTTCTCATCCTGCAACTCACACGCTACGCTCAACAATTGCTCAAAATCTGCCCCATCAAGGTAGGCCAACTCCTTCAACATAGAGACCCGAATGTTCTCAGACTGCAACGCACGCACTGCGTTCAGTGCTTCATCGAAGTAAGCCCCATCAAGCTTGGCTAAATCCTTCAATATATCGACCCGACCGTACTCATGCAGCTCACGCGCAGCGCTCACCAATTTCTTGAAATCTGCCCCATCAAGGTGGGCCAACTCCTTTAACACAGAGGCCCGATTGGGCCTACCTAGCAGCTCACACGTTGCGCTCAACAGTTGCTCAAAATCTGCCCCATCAAGGTTGGTCAACTCCTTCAACATAGAAACCTGACTGGACGCATCCTTTAGCTCACGTGTAGCACTCAACAATTGCTCGAAATCTGCCCCATTAAGGTTGGCTAACTCTCTCAAAACAGAGACTCGCCTGGCCTCGCGTAGCTCACGCACTGCTTTCAGTGCTTCATCGAAGTAAACTTCATCGAATTTAGCCAACTCTTTCAACACAGAGACCCGATTGGACGCATCCTTTAGCTCACGTGTAGCACTCAACAATTGCTCGAAATCTGCCCCATCAAGATGGGCCAACTCTTTCAACACTGAGGCCCGATCGGACGCATCCCGCAGCTCGCGCGCGGCACTCAACAACTGCTCGAAATCTGCCCCATCAAGATGGGCCAACTCCCTCAACGTATTGGCCCGCATCGACCCATGCAGCTCACACGCTGTATTCAACGCCTCATCGAAATAACCCTCATCAAATTTAGTCAAGTTTCTCAACACAAGGGCCCGCCAAGAAATATCCTTTAGCTCACGTGCAACACTCAACAATTGTTCAAAATCTGCTCCATCAAGGTGGGCCAAATCTCTCAACACAAAAGCCCGATGGGATGCATGATCTAGCTCACGTGTAGCACTCAACAATTGCTCGAAATCTGCCCCATTAAGGTTGGCTAACTCCCTCAAAACAGAGACTTGTTTGGACGAATCTTTCAGCTTACGTGCGGCATTCAACGCTTCATTGAAATAAGTCCCATCAAGCTTAGCCAAATCCTTCAATATAGAGGCTCGCTTGTAATCAATAGATGCCCTCCTGTAATCACCCTGTAGCTCACGCACGGCACTCAACAGTTGCTTGAAATCTACCCTGTCAAGGTAGACCAAATCCTTCAACACATCGGCTCGCCTATTTTCATCCTTTAGCTCACGTGCGGCACTCAACAATTTATCAAAATCTGCCCCATCGAGTTTGACCAACTCCTTCAACATAGAGGCCCGATCGGACGCATCCCGCAGCTCGCGCGCGGCACTCAACAATTTATCAAAATCTGCCCCGTCAAGGTGGACCAACTCCTTCAACATAGAGGTCCGGATAGATGCATCCTTTAGCTCACGTGTTGTGCTCAATACTTCATCGAAGTAAGTCCCATCGAGGTTGGCTAACTCCCTCAAAACAGAAACTCGAATGGATACATCCTTTAGCTCACGCGCAGCAATCAGCAATTTATCAAAATCTGCTCTGTCAAGGTGAGTTAAGTCGCTCAACATAGAGGCCCGGGTAGACGCATCCTTTAGCTCACGTGTAACACTCAACAATTGTTCGAAATCTGCTTCATCAAGTTTGGTCAACTCCCTTAACACAGAGGCTCGACTGGGCTCATCCTGTATCTCACGTGTTGTGCTCAATGCTTCATCGAAATAAGCCCCATCGAGTTTGACCAACTCCTTCAACATAGAGGCCCGGATAGACGTATCCTTTAGCTCACGTGCGGCACTCAACAATTTATCAAAATCTGCTCTGCCAAGATGGGTCAAGTCACTCAGCATAGAGGTCCGGATAGACGCATCCTTTAGCTCACATGTAGCACTCAACAATTGTTCGAAATCTGTCTCATTGAGTTTGGCCAACTCCCTTAACATGTAGATCCGACTGGACTCATTCTGTATCTCACACGCTGTGCTCAACGCTTCATCGAAGTAAGCCCCATCGAGGTTAGCTAACTCCTTCAATACATCGGCTCGCCTATTTTCACTCTTTATCTCACGAGTGGCACTCAACAGTTGATCGAAATCTGCCCCGTCAAGGTGGACCAACTCTTTCAACATATCGGCTCGCCTATTTTCATTCTTTATCTCACGAGTGGCACTCAACAATTTATCAAAATCTGCCCCATTAAGGTTGCCAAGTTCTTCTAATACGTCAGCCTGACAGGACGCAACCTGAAGCTCACGCGCGGCGCTTAAGAGTTGATCAAAATCTGCCCCATCAATGTTGGTCAACTCCTTCAATACAGAAGCTCGCCAACTCTCACCCTGAAGCTCACGTGCAGCACTCAACAATTTATTGAAATCTGCCCCATCAAGGTTGGCTAAATCCTTTAAAGCCTTGGCCTGACTGAGCTCATCCTGCAGTTCACGTACTGTACACAATGCTTCATCGAAGTAAATCCCGCCCAGTTTGGTCAAGTCTATCAACACATAGATCCGAATGGATTCATCCTTCAGCTCACGCACGGCAATCAACAGTTTATCGAAGTAGGACCTATCGTGGTGGGCCAACTCCCGCAACACTTCAGCCCAACAGGATACATCCTGAAGCTTGCGCGCGGCACTCAACAGTTGCTCGAAATCTGCTCCATCAAGCTTGGCTAACGCCTTCAACACAGCGGCTCGATTAGACGCATCCTCTAGCTCACGTCCGGCACTCAACAATTTATTGAAATCTGCTCCATCAAGATGGGCCAACTCTTCCAACACCTCAGCTCGACAGGATACAACCTGAAACTTACGCGCAGCGCTTAAGAGTTGCTCGAAGTCTGCCCCATCAAGCTTGGCTAAATCCTTTAACACCTCGGCCCGACTGTAATCAGATTGTATCTCACGTCCGGCACTCAACAATTTATCAAAATCTGCCCCATCGAGCTTGGCCAAGTTTCTCAACATATCAGCCCGATTAGGCTCAGACCGCATCTCACGCGCGGCACTCAACGCTTCATCGAAGTAAGTACTATCAAGCTTAGCCAACTCTCTCAATACAGAGGCTCGAGTGGACTCAGACCGTATCTCACGCGCGGCACTCAACAATTTATCGAAATCCGCCCCATCGAGATGGGCCAACTCTTTCAACAAAGGGGCTCGACTATACTCATTCTCTATTTCACATGCTGTGTTCAGTGCCTCATCGAAGTAAGCCCCATCAAGTTTAGTCAGGTTCACCAACACAGAAACCCGACTGGACTCATTCTGCAACTTACGTGCCTTATTTACAGCCATTTGAAACAGTGTTTTTGATAAATACAAATGATTCGCCAAGGCCCCAATTGCCATAGCAATTTTTGTCTCATCCTGAATCTGTTCCACATACGCCCAGGCCTGTTCCAACGACCAATAATTGCGTTTAACAAATTCCGCTATCATGCCAATAGGCAAGTTCCCAACTAGGCTATTGAGCGTTGCTGTAATCAAAGCATACCTACATTGCAACCCAATCGTTCGGGCTTGGTCTTGATCGTAAAACTTCTCGGCGATTCGCCATCCCCGTGCTACATCCTCGATAAATATTGTCGGTTGTCCAATTTTGTCACAGGCTTCAAACCAGGCGTTTCCACCCTTTGGATCCTCTTTTTGGAGCAATAAGTGAACTTCTTCTGTCCATTCACCTTGCTCTAGATGCCAGGTCAAATAACGATGAATGTAACCGTCATTGGGTAGGTCATACCAACTTCCATCACTTGCACGTTCTTGATAACGTTTGAGAAATTCACAATGAGCTAGGGAGAGATGATGAATAACACTTTGTGCCAATTTACGAGAGGAATTTAGATTTTGTAGTTCGAGGATGCCATCTTCAATCAGGTTACAGGCCATATCGTGCATCAGATCATGAACACGATATGTCGGCTCACCCTCGATAGTCGTAACGCCATCTGTGAGCAATGATCGCTGTCGCAAATCGATCAACACTTTTTTGGCAATTACAGGCTTTCTTATATTCCAAAGTACTTCTGCCACGGCACAACTTAAAGTCACATCCTCTGGCAAGATCCCTAACCAGGCAAACTGTTTTAGTAGCTTTGGTTTCTTCTCTTTAAGACGTAACAAACTCAAGTTAAAACAAGCTTGCAAGCTGTACTTTCGCTGTTCTTCTAAGGATAGATACTCAAAGGATTCAGACGAATCTAAAATTTCTAAGGCAACAGCCTGACGTTCTGCCTCAAACTCCAATCGCAAATCTGACCAACTCAAACCATCTCGAACCTGATTTGCCGCCAAATCGATAGCCAATGGCAAGTATCCTACTGCTTTAGCAAAGGCTTTGAAGTCATTTGTTTGCACTGCATTCCATGGCAGATCAAACTTCTGTTTCGCTAAGTCAACAGCTTCTTTCTCCGACATAACATTTAATCTGTACCGTGTTGCTCCTGAAATATCGGCCTCCCGCGTTGTCACCAAGATCCGACACTCAGCCCCACCAACCCGAAACCATTCTGCATGGGCTGCATTCCAGACATCATCAATCACGAGTAAGATTCGCCTTTCAGCCAACAAATTTCCTAAATACCGTGAAGCAGCTTCTAATGTATTCGCCGAAAAACTCTCCCGCGACTTATCCAACTGCCAAATCCAATCCCGTAGCATTTTAAGCAAGTCTGGATTTTGCCCCAAAGTCACCCACAAAATGCCATCATCAAACCACTCCTGTATATTTGAGTCCCGTGCTACTGCGGCTGCCAAGACCGATTTTCCCAGACCACCCAGACCAGAAATAGCACTCACCACCAGGGGACAATCATCCTTTGCAAGCAGCATTTCCTTCACCGCTGTAATTACCTCTGATCGATCTACATAGTTGGGTGGTAAAGGAGGTATCTGGTTAGGCACTCCAGAGTGTAGGTTAATCTTTTCAGGTTGCGTAGAAATACCATGCTTCTTCAATTGCTCTTGCCAATCGGGGTCAGTATAAATATTCGTTAGCGATTCTGCTTCTAGAGCAGCAGGCTCACTAGGATTTTGATGCTGACGTTGTACTGCAATGACCCGACCTGCACACACTACAGCTGCTCCTGACATGCCCCCCCAAGGTGATGAATTCTGGCTAAGCTGTTTAGGAACGCGTTCTGGTTTTAGAACTAAAAGGTTTTCTCCTGATAAATCTGATAGGTAGATTTTGCCGTCAATCTGTCGCCCACCAGCTAACTCCTCTGTGATTGAGATCAGTGTGCGCGCCCATTTAGGCCACCCATACATATCAAAATTGAGAATTTGGCTTGAGGGTCGCTTAGGCAATTGCCCGAAAAAAATCGCATCGCAGGGCTCAATTTCCTCAGGCAGTTCGACCAGGGCAATATCAAAATTCGGTGATTTCCATACTACTTTGGCAGCTACTTCGTAAGGGTTATGGGGCCATTTAGAGCGCACCCGGCATTGCTCATCTTCTAACAGTAAGTGCTTACAGGTTAATGCCAGCCGACCACCAATGCGGTAGGCGGTACCGTAGCGGGGCGCAATAATCTCAATCGCGCGATTGGGTTCAAACTGACGTCTAGGCATTAACTACACAGGACCTAGGAAATGACTGTGATGATTAGCCTGGAATCTTACCTTGATCACCAGTGAGTACTGGCGCTCCGTCCTTCCAAACTGGTTTCAGTGGGATTTTTACTTTGTGAATAGCAGCATTTTTTTCAGTACTGCCACCACCTAGTTCAACGACCCAAAATTTGATGCCTCCCTTGCCTTCAGATGTTTGTTCAATCAAAACCTGAAATTCCAGTTCAATTTCTCCCATCTCAAACCGAATTTCCTTGCCCTCTGCCACGAGGATAGCTTCACTCAACTCTGTGCGTAGAGCTTCCACCGTTTCCTTCAGTCCTAGCTTCGCCATTTTCCCTTTCCGTCGAACCTAGGCTTCATTATGGCTCAGCAGATAAGTTTACGTCGAAATCCGCGTTTTTTTAGAGCACTGCGGCCATTGCAACTCAAAATCATTTCGGCCCATCAATGGGCAAGGACAACACCTTAGCCACTGCTTTGCAAACTAGGTTTGCGCAATATTTCTTTTCGAGTCCGTTTCTTACAGAATCCTAAAAAGGCAGCTTCTTCATTATCGATGGTTTGTCCTTTCTGATTCATCCAAATTCGCCACTCAAGTTCCAACACATAGACATCCAATCCAGGTGCTAGTTTCTTAGCCTTTTCATAGGTAGACGGCTTAAAGGCACATTTAACCGGCTGATTACCAGAATTTTGCAACGAGTCCTCAAACTGCAAACGACTATCGGTCTTTGTCACCATAAAGCTCACAGCTTTCACCTTATTTCTGGCCCCTCGAATCAACTCATAGGAAACCTCAAAGCCTGAACCATAAGGATTACTGTTGATTTCTTTGACCGCAGGCTCCAGACATCTGGAGCGGAAATGCCCCCAGCATTTGAGTTTGCCGTCTGGTACTTTGAGCCACTGTCTGAGATCGTCCACAGAAACTTCGAGGATAGGATGCTTTTGATTAGCCACTCCTTCTAAGATTTCGTACAACGTCACAGAGTACTTACCCGATAAGGAAATCAGGTGGTGTGTACGAATGCGGGCATATTGCAAGGGTTGCTTAATAGCATCAATAAGCATCTGGGGAAATTCAAACCAGATGGTATCAGTCCCTCGGCCTTCATTCAAACATACGGCTGAAATCAACCGCGTAATGGTCTTATAGCGAACATCGCCTTTATCCACTCCCTCAAACGTGACCTTGGTATCCGATAAAGACGCCAAAGCATCCCAGAGCCAAGCTTTTCCACGCTCTCCACCCAGCTGATTAAACACCTTCCAAACATCTGCAGCCGGTAATTCATGGACCCGACTCTCTTCCAGCCTGTGAGCTACAGCATGTAGCAGAAACGTCCACAGCTTTCGCTCTCGTTCACGAAAGGGACCATCCACCTTGACCATGATGACTGGCTTTGGAACCGGAACAGTCACCTGCTCTGAGGTGTCCGGATTAACCTTCCAGGGGTTACCCGTCGCTTTAGGTGCTTTCTGTTTCATGGGTCCGTACATATCACGGCACTTAGCACCTAGCAAGCCGTGATTGGTGTCAGGTGAGGATTTCTAACAGATGAAAGTTTCTCAGATCGTCTGAATTTGTGATCGGTGATGAGCAACAAGAGGCACAATGGCCTGAATTTGTGATCGGTCCACCCTAAACAACAACAATTAGGCCAACAAAATTTTGCTTTCGCTTTAACCCAATCGAGCCAAATTCACCTATCAGGCTTCCCCAAGTCAGTTTTGAGTGACCTAGCCCCTAAAAACACCAGGAATGAGAGAATTTCCAGCTCTTTTACCTGTGGATAACTGCTTTAATTGGCCTGTGGAAAGTCGCCTGAATTTGTGATCGCTCCGCCTGAATTTGTGGTCGGTCAGCCCGAATTTGTGATCGCTCCGCCTGAATTTGTGATCGATCAGGGGGTTAAGATATCGATATCACAACAAAATTCGCTCTGAACACTAAGAACACTAGAACACTAAAGAACACTAGCGTTTCTGTGGATAATTGAACGGGCCAGTATAAGATGACATTAACTTGGGGCTTCGCCCCAAACCCCAGGATTTTGGAGGCATTCCAAAGGCTATCAAGAATTATTTGATGGGGTTGCCTCGTGGATTAGATTTTGGACGATTGCCCCCCTCTCCCCTAATTGTCTTTTCAATCCAGTAACCCTATAGTCGGGGCTCACTGCCTGTCTTAACCTCGATGCCCTGTGAAGTATTATCATCAGCGTTTCCCTGCCCATCTCGGTATAGCAGCCGTGCTCTCCATTGGTGAGATATTCGCCCTTCGAGACTCCTGGCTTGCCTATCAAATGGGTATGGTCCCCCTCTACAGCGGGTTATTTGTTCTTACAGCATCAGGCATTGTATTGGGGAGTGCCAAGTTAACCGACCTCTACGAGCAAAAAAAGCATCTGCGGGGAACCACAATGCTTACTAATAAAGCCTTTATGGATGAGGTCAATGGTGATGGCATCGCTCTTCCCAACAACAGTGCTGAAAAAAGACAGGCCAAAGAACCCTTGTTTCTAGAAATTCGCCAGGAAGATGAGAACAAACACTTTCTCGTCTGTGGTGACACCGGCTCGGGCAAAAGTTCCATATTTCACTATTTTGCTACCCAGCTTCAGCATCGAGATGAAGAGATAGCCATCTTCTATGACCCCAAGTGTGAGTTCTGGAAATACCACGGCTCTCCAGAACGGGGAGATATCTTGCTCTACCCGTTCTCAGACAGTTGCCCCTATTGGGACCTAGCGGCTGAGGTTACCCGTCCAGAAAAAGCAAAGCTGCTGGCAGAGAGCCTCTTGCCCTGTGCCCCAGGTGAAGAAGAACGGTTCTTTGTAAAAAGTCCGAGGAACATTCTGGAGCATCTTTTACTGGAGATGAAATCGCAGGATGCCTCCGTAGACGATTTGCTCAGGTGGCTTAGCTCTGGTGAGCAGATTGATGAAATCCTAGCGGGTGACCCGGTAGCCCAATACATCCCGAAAGAAGCCCCAGACCAGCGGGCAGGCGTCCTGGGTAGCTTGAGTAATGTGGCCTCCCATCTAAAGCTTTTACCTCCAAAGGATGGCCGTGACAGCTTTTCACTCGCTGAAATGGTGCAGAAACGCTCAGGTTGGCTGTTTATTGGCGCGGCGGGCGTTGCCGATCAGCAAATCCTGCAGCCCTTATTTTCCATCTGGTTCAATATCCTGATCCAGCAACTTCTAGACTTCTCCCCAGAGGCCAGTCCACCGGCCACTTGGATTTTTATCGATGAAATTGCCTCACTAAAAACCCTGAGCTTCCTTGAGCAAGCCGCTTCCCAGGCAAGAAGCTACAATACCCGCCTAGTGCTGGGCTTTCAGAACAAACACCAGATCGAGAATTTCTACCATAAGCTGGCCATGCCCATACTCTCGGCCCCAAAAACCAAGATTTTTCTTAGAACCGCTGAGATTGACTCGGCTGAATGGTGTGCTCGCATGATTGGTGAACCTGAATTTGAGCAACGGGTGATCAGCGAATCCTCACAGCTTGTGGGTAGACGGGGGGAATCCTTGAGCTACCGGCAAGACCGAAAAACTGAGTATCTCGTGCTTCCGGCTGAGTTTCTGTCCCTGGGCGATCGCGAGGGATTTCTGCAGTATCAGGGCATGACCACCCCCATCCAGTTCGACTATCCCGACCTGACCGCCAGGAATAAGGTTAAACGCGGAAAACAGCAATTTCAATCAAAACGACGGGCCCTAAACTGGTTCTGAGTCTTGGGAAAACTTCAGGGATAGCTGCTGCTTTAGCTCCCGTTTTTGCCCCTGGGTCTGCGACTCCTCAATTCGAGCCTCCTGCCCTACCGTAATTTCGTCATCCTCGGCATATATCCACATCCTCACCACCGGAGATAGGGTACTTTCTAGGGCGTACCGCTCTTGCTGGATGTCAGTCAGCATCCGGTCTAAGTCGGCAATAGTCGCTTCGTGGGCTGGTATCTGGTCTCGCAGCAAGAATGCCGTTTCCAGTAGCTCATTCCGCTCGGTCTCCTGCTCCACTTTGCTGGCATAGAGCGTTTCCGCCAGGGCACTGCACTTCTCCCTGGATTCTGGAGAATCTGCCCTTTCTAGCAGGGCTTGATAGGCATCTTTCGCGGCATTCAGCAGCTGATGGGCCTCCAGAAGGTCCTTTGATTCCTGGAAAATAAGGGGTAGGTCTGTGATTACTGCCCATCCTTGTTTAACCTGGTTTTCTATTTCTTTGGCGATGCGATCGCGTTCCTTCCGCCAGCAGTCGATAGAGTGCTGATGGGCATCTATCGCCCGTCCATACAGCCGGTCTTTGGCCATATCAACGGCATCTTCCGGGGAGCCTGGGGCATAGCTCAGCTTGTTGTTTAAGTCTGCGATTTTGTTATCAACCCGTTCTCGCTCCGTAAGCACGGTTTCTAGAAGCGATCGCTCCTTGTCTAAGGTTGCCCCTACCCTCACCTCAAAATTCCGTAATTTGCCTATCTCCCGGAGCTTCTGGAGGATTTCCTCATTCGCTGCCTGAGTCTTCTCTAGGGCAGTCAGCTCCCGAATCAGCAAAATCTCTTCCACCTTCTCAGACAGAATTCCCTGTTTCCAAAGCATCGACTCATAGGGAGAAAGCTTGGGTTCTGCCGGTCGGTCAATGCCCTGCGCCTCAAGGCTACGATGGTCAATCACCGCTGTTTGACCGGCACGCTTCAGGGCTAAATTGCAGTGGTTCTCCCACGATTGACGCAGTTCTATCAGTCGCTCCTTGGGCTTCCAGCTCCGATCCTTTTGGGCTCCCCCCTGCTCAGGGTGCTTAGCATTCGCCCGCTTAAAAAACTGCTCCTTTGGTCGCTCAATCCCATCCAAAGCTCGGGCCGTAAACATCACATGGACATGGGGATTTTTCCCGCCATCCATCGCCTCAGCCTCATGAATTGCTAGCGTATAGGGATGCTTCTCCCCGATCTCAGTGTTGACAAATTCCCTAACCAGCCAAAGACGTTGGTCATCGGTGAGTTCTCTTGGAAGAGCGATTTCAAATTCACTGTACACCTGGGCATTTACTCGCTCATAGGTATCTGCCGCGTCCCAAAACTCGGTTGGGTCAGACGCCCAAGCGGGCAGATTGCCAGACTCAGTGTATGTCAGTTCGTGAGCACCATATTCGTACCGTTCCGTTCGCAGGATATAGCGCACATGGGCACCTCCGCTTTTGCCATCGGCACGGGAGCCATGTTTTAGCGAAAAGCGATAAATAGCCAACGGAACTCCTCAGGTGCTCAAGGGGGTTCAGGGGCACTCCCCGACGCGCCGTTTCCTTGAAACGGTTAAGCGCGCCATCACGTCCTTTTGGACATGATGGACTCAGGGGGAGCATCCCCCCGAACCCCCCTGGGGGTTGTGCCACTGCATGGGTTGGGTGGATCACTCCAGAGGTGAATGGCAATGTCAAGGGAATGGCGAATGGAAAAATCTCTAACGAGATTTTCAGCGTCTTCATTGTCGGGGGGCTTGCCCCCCGAACCCCCAAAGGATTTATCGAGGCATGGCCAAAGAACTATCAAGAATGAGCGTCCATGCTGATTTGATTAGTGCAAGCAAGACTCTTAGGATTTACGCTATCTGAACTGGGTTAAGGTATCTCGTGGGGAATAGATGGATAGGGCCGAAGAGCGACTACGAAAACGAGTCAAGAAGATTGGACAGCAAATAGAAAAAAGTCGTCAAGAGATGAGGATTGCTCAGCAACAACTCAAGAAACAGGAGAGAAAAAAACGAACTCGGGAACTGATTCAGTTAGGAGGTCTCGCTGACATTGCAGGCTTTCGAGGAATGGATACGGGAGCCGTGCTAGGTGCGTTTTTGCTAGGGATAGAACTCCTCAAGGATGAGGCCACCTACAAGAATCTAAAACACCTGGGAGATAAAACGTTGACACGTCGTGCGGGTAGACGGCGCGATTGGTCAAAAAAATCCGACACTGCAGAGGACAAGTAAAAGCGGCGGGCAGGGGAAATCCCCTACCCAGCCGCTGCCCATTCTTGATGAGCCTTTGACAGCCCTATCCCTTGGCATGGTTGCGTCCCCGCAGAGCCAGCCTCCGTTTCAGACTGCAGCGCATAGGTATCACATCAGGCCATCTGAGCCAACAGATAGAAAATCTCCCAAAGAAGCCCTATTTCACGCCAATTGAAAAAATCTCCTCAGAGCCCCGAGAATCGTTTTTTATTGTTTGACACGGGGTATGTATAGGTGAAGGGTAGATCGTTCAATGACGAGGCGCTGAGGGCGTCTAACAAGGTTTCTGAAAGCTTTCCTCTGGCCAGAGCAGTGAGAATATCGGAAAAGATCAGGATTAACCGTTTATACGGTTTATATCATTTATACCGTATGAATCGTTTGTAGGGTTTATACGGTGTGAACTGTATGCTGCATCGTTGAAGTCTTGCCACCTAGAATCTCAAACACTTCATCGGCCAGGGAGTCTATCTCGGCAATAGCAGCTGCAGCTTTACGGCCAAAGTCATGGACCGTTTTCCCAAAAACTGCCGCCTGACGGTAAACCTGCCGGTGGCAGAGTTTACTGGTAGCGGTTTCAATCCCAAAGGCGGGCAAAATTTCTTGAGCTTCCTGGGCCAAAGTAGTGCGGGGTTGGCACTGATTGAGCAAAAGTCTGGCCTGAAGGGTGTCGTTAATCTCGGATACATTTGCGATCACCTGTTTGATGCCGACAGCAGCCCACATATCAAGAGGTGAGGGGATGATAGGTACCAGTACTAAATCTGCTACCAGCAGGGCACTTTGAGGCACCTGGGAATCTGCAGCAGGTGGGCAATCGATAATGATGAAGCTATAGTCATCAATGAACTTTCTAACTTCTCGGTGAACTTTTTCATTTGCAGCACTAAGGCCAACGACGGAAGCAGGGAAGGGGTTATCATCAGACGCTGATGCGGCCCAGCGGGTTGCAGTAGCTTGGGGGTCCGCATCAACTACAAGGACACGGTAGCTTCGACGGGCTAGGGTACCGGCTAACTGCATACTAACTGTTGTTTTACCTGAACCTCCCTTTTGATTCGCAACAGTAATTATCTTGGCGGGCATATTGGGGCCTTTTCAAAGCATAAAAAATCGTATAAACCGTTTGTACAATTTATACCGTTAACAGAATTTTGTAAGTCTTAGGGTATATGCAATTCCCAAGATTTACACCAGGCTATTTACACACTTAAGAGACTCGTATGAAGCAAGATATGAAAGCAGCACTCTCTAAATCGCTTGAAGCTGAGGATGATGCGGTTAGATCCAGGTTTGAGAAGGCAGAGAGTCTACTTGGGTCAAAGCGTAAGAAGACTAAGCGTCCTAAGACTGAAGGGAAGCAGGGTAGGCAGCCTAAGAAACTGAAACCGCCAAAGTCAAAGGTCATCCGCGATAGCTTCAGCTTGCCAAAGGATGACTATGGGCTAATCAAGGTACTACAGAAGCGGTGTTTGGGGTTAGCTCAAAGTATCAGTAAGAGCGAGCTGGTTAGAGCGGGCCTACACACTCTGGTTAAAATGCCGGATACTGAGCTGGTAAAGACCCTGGGTAGCTTGGAGAAGGTAAAAACGGGGAGGCCGTCTAGTTAAGATCTATTTATAGGTAGCAAGGTTGATAGATAACCCTTCCAGCCAATTTGACCTGGCATATAGAACTTCCTAATTACAAGTGTCAATTTATACTTCAGTGTTAGACAGCACACATCGCCAGAGTATTCAGTATTATTGCAAAGTTACGTAATCATCACTGACTAAGTTTGAACCAACGGTCAGCCAGGATTTTTCAAAGGTGTATTCCTATAAAATATAATTTGTAGGTCATTTAGTCAGTTATTCTTTAGGGATTGTGAGCATCCGTTCTTCAATATCATTCCAAGCTTTCTGTGATACTCTCACAGCTGATTGTTTACATTTCACCATCAAGAGATTGGCTGTCAAATAATTAGCTAAGGAATTAATCTCTTGTGCACTTATAAGGATGTTATTAAGACAATTCTTAGCAAAAATGAGGTCAAGAAAAAGAACACGATCTTCGTCATTTGAGAGAATCAATTTGAAATTGTGGTCATAATTGAAGCTGAGAGAAGGATTACGAACGAGATCAAGACTGTGAATCATTGTGAAATCTTGAGACCAGATCTTGTCACAAGAGAGTATACGATCAAGGTTTTCGACACAGAAGTCATCGCAAGAAAGGATTAGATCTCGGGCGCGTTTCTGAGCACGTTCTTGAACACGGCTAAGTTCTTGATTAATAGCAAACTTAGGTTCTTTAAAGTTACTAATGAATGTGAGATCAAAGTGTTCCATCATTGCAAGGATGCGAGTGCGCGCCAGCACAGAAGTAATAGCTAAAGCTCGTTTAGCTGGTTTTTTATAATTACCTTGCATATTGACTACAATCTCATCTATTTCATGCAGTAGACTTCTTAATATCGGTGTATTGAGATACCTTAGAGCCTGTTTTTCAATTTCTAACAGCAGATCATCAGCAGAATCAACTAGCCCTGCTACTAATAAAAAAACTTCTCTCCAGCGGTCATCTGTAAGTGATTCAGCAAGCAACTTTTTAAGATATTTTTGATTATTTGCAATATATCTAGCTGTTAGGAATTCTTGAATAGTTAGGTGAGAGAAAGAATAAATGTTCTCTGCTCGCTTTACCAGAATTCCTTGTTGAACCTCAATAGCATGCAGAACAGCTTTTCCATCTAAGTGCTTAGGAGCATTCAGAGTATCTGCAAGGAAATCAGTGATTTGATTTATAACCTCCTGCTTTTGAAAAAATAACTGATCTGCTTCAAACTTCTTATAAGCAATCTCTGACAATAAAACCTTTTCTAAATCTGTATGAAGTCCTTTATAAATAGATTCTCTCTGTATACGCTTTTCAGCAGCCCATTCTTCTAATAAAATGTCGAGCGCCTTTCGATATAGAGTGCTCCGGTTATCAGGTAGATTCTGGGAATAGTCATAAACTAGGCAAAGAAATGTTAGCAGTAAAGGCGTTTGTGCCAATTCCATTGCTGCTGAATTTTCTGGTGATTGCAACAGCTCCCAGCACTTATCCGCTGTATGCGCTTGCTTATCTAGTTCTGACTGAAACCAATTATGAATGAATTGCTTAATCTGGCTATCATCAAACTCGGCAATTGCTACATCGGTAAAACGCTTAAAAAAACCGTGATAAGCTGCAGTTCGGCAAGATGTAATAAAGCGATTCTTATAATATCTATCCACGAAGTCTTGAATCTTACTAATGACTGAGGTGAGATTCAGCGCAGGTACCTCATCCAGCCCATCTAGCAAAACAAGCAAGCGACCTTGCTGTAAGGCTCTGGTTGTAAAAGCCTCTGGGTCAGGAAATCCACATATGCGAAACTCCTCGATAATAAGCTGTCTTATATCTATTCCGTCCGAGTCAAAACTCTTTAAATCTAGAAAAACAGGTATACAGTCATATCTGAATTTACCTTCTTTGCCTTTAAGAACCTCTAACCCGACTTTTCGGAGAAATGTTGACTTTCCAACTCCTGGTTCACCTAGAACAGTTAAGTAACGTTCTCTATTAACAACATTAATACCTTCTTGCTTGTTTTTTTTATTGCCCCCCAATTTCCTACTATTCAATTTACGATAAAGCTTCTCTAGTCCTTCAATTGTCTGGAAGTTGGTAAGTTCTTTTGCATCTAGAAGCTGAACCGTAGTGTAAATAGATTCTAAAGAAACTGGCCTTGACATCCCCAAAACCTTTAGATTGCCATGGCGATTTCTGTAGGTTTTGATGTATTGTCCTGATGCTTTGAATATCTGCTGTTGAATAGGGGTACCTATCTCTTTATTTCCCATTTCCCAGCCGGTCTTGACAATAAGACTAGCTAGACTATTGACCGCTGTCATCCAAATAGCTTCAGATCCAGTCATAGAAGTAATTATTAAAGACGAGCTAATACATATAGGCAATTTTGAAAACGGCTTAAAATACTGACCGTATTTAAGCTGATACTATTTTAGCCTTTGACTATTTCTAAAACACTTGAGAGAAAAAGGGGTAGCATTGCCATATCATTACTTTGAGTAGTTATAACTCCCAATAGATCCCTAGCACAAACGCTAGTGCATCAGGGGTAAGAATATGGATATTAAGCCAATTGTGGCTTCCGGAATCACTCCGGCCATAATTTCCGGAATTCACACCAATAGGAGCCTAGGCAAAATATCATTACTCTTTAGGGACCACCGGGCAAACCTAGGATATTGATTAGATTAAATAATTGCCAAAACTAGCGAAGTTTATTGTCCAAACACTTCACTTTTTTATATTCGTAATGAGTTTAGTAGCTGAATATAGCGTCTTATAGAAATTTCAATTTTGATGAAGTACACCATCAACTTATGTTGAGTTAGCATCGACTTTCAGACTGTACCTCACCGACTAGAAAAACGTTGTATGTGTCTTTAATGATTGATTTGAGCTATCTAACTATTCGCAATTATCGCTCTTTAATGATGATAATTAGATGACTTATGTAGAAGTCCAAGAATCATATAGGCTTATCAGCCTTTCATAAATATTTTAATTTCTTATAATGTTCTTTCTAATTTATATCCAGGGATAAAGCATTCGTACAAACTTAGTAATAATCCCATTAAAAAATCACGTGACAAGCTCTCATCGACTCATTCTCGATGAATCAATAATGCCATTTCTTCAAAGAAGTTTTAAGCACTAACTATTTCAAGTTTCAACTCAATATCTTCATCTATTTGATGACTAATAAAATCATTGCGCTCATCATACTTCTTACGATTGTATTCTCTTAACAACCATAATATTTTTTGGTTATCATAGTAAGAATCATTCCATCTTTGAATATAAGACAATGTTCTATCAATGTACGCACTATATTTTGAATCTTGAATCTTGAAGATTCATATTCTTGAGTTGATATAGTCTTTTATCTCATATTTGCTGTGTACGCAGTTTCATTTCGGATTCACGGATTAGGTCAGCTTTACAATAAAAAGTAGGTATAGAATGCTCTAAGATGCCCTCTATTTGGATTGAATTACAACCTAATTCATAAGCAAAATCTATTGGTTTTTCAGCTCCTATAGGACTATAAAAGCCAACTGAAAAGGCAATTGATGCTCTATCACTTATGGCTTTACTCATCCCAATCCCATAATCTATATGTTGATTAATCGCTACAGCTTGGACCTCTGAATAGCAAGCATTCATAACAACACATTCTACAGAACTTGAAAATAACTTAAACAAATTAGCTAATGCTTCTGAGTCAACTTGTTTTTCTTCTCCGTTTATATCTTCAAAGATCAACCCTTCTGTAGCTATTCCATGACCACTAAAGTGTACAATTTGTGGTTCAAAATCCAACACCGCTTGTTGAATATCTTTAGGGCGCGTTGCTCCAACTGAATTAATAGGTACTTTGCCATATCCTGCTAAACGTAATTTTTCTCGGATCTCTCGTTCTTCTTCCTGTAAACTTAAGTGAATAGTGCCTTTTGGATTCGCAGCAATAAACAAGATCGATTTTAATCCAGGTTCACTAGCCATAGGTGAAAAAGCACAAGTAAAGTATCCTTTTAGAAGTTTTAAGCCTACTTACATTGATCTTCTACAATGGAGAGTTCTGTTCCCCAAAAAACTCTTCTAAATTCAGAAATTCGAGTCTTTTGTTCAATCTTCACTATGTGAGCTAACTTCCATACTCCTTCGGTATATCGCAAACCAAAAGCTGCTCCGTCACTACCGTAGCTTTCTTTCCAACTCATCAACTTATTACTATCAGTTTCTCGATATAACTGGTCTATCAAAAGATGGATTTCAATCTTACTTGAACCCAACGAACAAAAATAAATAAAGGATTTGATTTCAGGAATATCAAATTCAACATAATCACCGTCACCTTTTCTATCAAGTCCTTTCAGAATGTCCTCTAGTAGAGGGTCATCGGTTAGATGTCTAGCTATTTCTTCTGCATTCTCTAGATTTTGGTTATTCCCAAATATTTTAGGCTTAACTTTATGATAATTTTCTACTATTTTGATTGCTTTCTCTTTAGTTAATGGTGGAGACACTTGAATAAGTTCTTTAGTCTGCTCCGGTAGCTGATTACCATCAACAATAAGCGAAGTAGTAGATAAAGTTGATGGTAGTGAACTATAGGAATCTTGAGATTTGTTCGCCAAAAATAGAACGGCAATAAAAATGAATAGTATTGCTCCTGTAATCGCAATAACACAACCTCTAAAAAAGACTAAGTAGTATGCTAAGTCTTTTGTTAAACCCCAATTCCTTTCAATTTGGCTTGCATGATTTGGATAAAGCCTCAGCTGCTTACAAAGATCTGATAATTTTTTTAATTCTGAGTACTTTATGGGAATCGAGCTTGATTTTATTTTTTGGCACTCTCTATCATATATATTCAAACATTTATAGTAAGGACTATATCCTCTTTCGATATTATCTACTGTTTCTGGCGACAGTTCTAACTGTCGAGAAAACCTCCACAAATTAAAGCGATTTTCAAGAGAAATGGTGGCTCGATCTTGAAATAATTTAGATTGGTAGAAATTTAAATATCTTTGACAGTTGAGAAGATGAGTATGATTATCGACTGCTCGCCTAATACCACACGCTATATCAGTAAAAGCAGCTGATTCAAGAGGCCAAACAGCTACTGGCTGTCGATTATTAGGTAATATCTCTAAATCTCTGAATATAGGAAGACTTTGCCAATCGCAAGGTTTAACAATGATTGGTATAACACGAGTATTACTGACAGTCCTTTGACTGATTGCTGTTCGTAATTCAACGTTATAGCAATAATCTGATGCAATAAAATCAGCACTAATCAGCAGTAAGATAATCTGCGCACTTCTCAGCTTTATCTTGCTTACCCCTTCCCAATTGTCTCCAGCGATAAGTTTTCCAGCATGCCATGCTTTTATTTTTCCGTTTCGTTTCAGGATTGATAGGTGCGTATCTAGTCTGTGCAGATAGTAATTATCTTCAGGACAAGAAGAGACAAAAATTTCGATTACTGGGTTGTTAACTTGATGCATCTTCCTTTGCCAGCAACATCTACATACTTCCTTGAAAATCTACAACACTGATTATCACAAAAATCAATTAGAGAAGCCATGTAGATATTCGTACATATTAGTCTGCTGTTAGTCTGCTGTTAGTTTAAGATCGCACTGGTTGTAGCATTCTTCAATCAGTTTTGACCTCTTATAAAAACTCGCAACTCTTAAATTAATAGAATTTAACGTCAGAGCCTTTACTACATTTCACTGACGTAAAAAATAGAAAGATTTACACAAGAATACTAAAAGTCAGAATGATAATGTATATACTGTAGCAAAAGAAATTAAAACGCCAGCTCCAATGGCCACACTTTCGAAACCTGCTTGCGTTAATTCTTTAGCACTTCATAGATTTAATAAGCAGGTTGCTGGCAATAGTCAATCAAATCCGCCAATACAAAGATTGCTTATCACCTGAACAACTTAGACAAACCTAGTAGGGCCAAAAATATTCAGAAGCTTTTCCGCTTTAACTTTTGGCCATCAGCTACCTAACCTCTCGCAAAATACCTCACCAGCACCTTCATCAACTCCCCAGGCTTACACTGCAAAGGCCGTTCAGGAGTAGGCGCAGGCATAAAATCAGTCCACTCAAAAATTTCAGCAAACCCACACATATGCAGAGCTTGCACTATCGCCTGTACAGCCTGCTTAGAACCAATCACCAGCAGCTTAACCGGCTCCTTATCCTCCTTAGGGAAATTCCCAAGCCTCTGCTTGATTTCAAGGCTGACCACCACATCAGCCTTACCATCAGCAACCTCTGAACCAACAAAGGTAATACTTGATTCAGCTAGTCCTTATCCCGTTCAGCTTGAAACTCAGATAGGTTGTGCTTTTCAATCAGTGCTCGATTTTCAGGTTTTTGGAGCCAATCCTCTAAAGCTTCCGTGAGCACATCGCTTAAGCTCCAATCCCGCTCCCCGTTTTTGAGTGCGGTGACTGCCCGGATAAGTTTATTAAGCTCTGGTGGAATATATCCTCGAAATTCCTTCTTTGACGCCATGTGCTCCGCTTTTCGCTGCACACATTGTGTCATAGCACTTAACGCTCTCTGCATTTGCTCGGTTACGCATAAGCGCGTATGCGCGTATAGATGCTATGCTGCTTTGCAGTTCACGCATCAAAGTCCCCATGAACCAAATACCTGAGCTGCAACAGGGGCAACACTGCCCTTATCTTGTCGTGGCTGCATTTCCAGACAAAGTCCCGCAGGTTATTGGCAGAACGTTTAACCAAGCGGACGCACAAACCCACATCCGCTTTCTGGCGCGAAGATTAAAGCATGGTCAGTTTTTCCTGGTCTACGATCCTGGGGTGAGTGAAACAGAAGATGTCCAAGCGCAGGAAAGAGGGCAGATAGAGAGCACTCGACAAGAGGTCGAGCGGTCGGGTGAGATTAAGTAGCTTTTCACAGTATTAGGGCAATTTTAGGGCAAGTAAATAAAACTGCTTCTAAAACCTAATAAATTCAATGTTTATAGCCGTTGCTGTCGCGGATTCAAATCCCGCCGTTGGCTTCCTGGATTTTAGCGAGCTCAATGCTTTCAGATGATCTTGAAGATTCTTGTTAAAGCATATATTCGAGCATAAATAACATAATTACTAAAAAATCTAGTCCAAAATTAGTCCATTGTTTTCGGCTGTTTGTTTTGGGTTTCCGGCGCATCACGCTACTCAGAGTAGTCCTCCTCCATTACCCTCGCCCCGGATAATGCGGGGCGAGGGTTGGGGGGCTCAAGTATCCAACCCCAGGATCGGCACCACATCCAGTCTGAAGTTGAGCCCTGGCGCATCCCGGTCCGGTCGTGAGTTGTTCAGGATGCTAGACTTGAGCGCGGTGATGATGCCATCTGACACACCAGGCTGCCCTGTGAGTCCAGCAATGACCCGGTTCTTGTAGCTGTGAAATGTGCAAAGAGTGGACCCTTCGCTATCAGTCACGGGGTCATTTACTTCAGCAAAGTTATTAACGTTATTCTGCACAAAAAGATCAACCTGGGCTTGGGTGAGTGTTGGGGTTTCTAGCTGTGCAGCGCTGATGAACCCGTGATAGTACGTGCCGCCAAACCGCTGGATGGAGGCAAACGAGTTCCTGCCCGTGTAGTTGAAGTTCCATTCAGCCATCCTGCTGTTGTGGGTGCCGTCGAGAAACACATATTGAACATTTAGACAGGTCGATTCTTCTGGGATATTTCGATCATTGTCGCCATCCCACTGAAAGCTCCTGGGGATAGAATCGCTCCAAATGCCCCTAGGGATTAAAGGGGTTGGCTTGGGTGGCAAATTGTCTGTTGCATAGTCGCCAGTAGCCAGGATAGCCCCTGTTGATGCCGATACTTGAATATGTCGAAGCCGCCGCCAGAGCATGCCATGAAAAGCTTGCTCTGCGAGCCCTACTTGCCCAACATTCGTCCTATCTAGCAATAAATAGCCAGAATCAACAGTCGTATATTGCTCTTCATCCTGATCGCCGCCCACATTGCTACCTGAGACAATTGCGGCTGAATTCAGCTTTAGTCCGTAATTAATCACAACATGCAACGTGTCCTCATCCCTATACAGATGCCCCTGATAGGTCAGCGGTGCATCCCCAGACAGTGTGTAGGCAATGGATCCAGTCCCGGTATAATCGATTGTCCGTGGGAACGAGCCTGAACCCCCAATTGTGCCGCCCATCCTCCACAAATAGCCTGAGTGGCCCCACGAAGAAAGTGATCCATTCTCTGTATCGCTCCCAGACGTCCCCTCACTAGCACTTGCATCTAGCCTGAGTGCCCCGTTGCTGCTATTGACGATAACAACAGCACTTGCATTTGTGTTTGGAAGGAAATCCCCCGTTGCTGTAAACGAGGCATCGGAGGACGCCACAGCTGACCATGATTGGTTGGTTATGAGGCTTCTTAGTTCATTGTCTTCAGTCCCGAAGCGGCGACCATTCTCCTCTGTCCATTCGCCGCTCCCAGTGAAGGAATAATCTTGGACTGTATTGCCAGCGGCAAACGGCAGGTCTGTGTCAGGAGCCTCCCATAGCAGGATAGGGGTGGGGTAAATGCCATATAGCTTGAATTGCACAGTGCTTGCCTGTGTTTCGGCATACAGCCAGGCGAGTTTGGCGATGCCGAGGGCGGGGAACAATAGCCAGCGTCGAGTCATATTCGCAGCATCCCAACAGTGAACCTAAGGTCGTTCCCGCTTGTGTCACTGCTAGATAGTGTGAGTTCTTCTCCAACATCTAGTAGCGACCCTATGGCTTTGTTAATAGTGATTGTGACATCGCCTATTACAAGATCTCCAGAACCTTGAATGGCAATGCGACCCACAAGGATTGATCCCACTTTGGCGTAGAGGCTGGTGATTTTAGACTTGTATTCGGCGTAAGCAACCAGTGGATAAGCAAATCCAGCGGTAGGGGCTTCTATATACCCAGTTAAGTCTTCTTGCGCCTGAACAGGAACAAACACCTCTGGCTGTTCTTCACCATCTGCTGTGATGGCAGGCAGATGACAATATAGTGCCCCGCTTCGATCTCTGCTACCTGTATAAACGAGTTGGTTGTCGTATCTCTGATAAGCCCGCCCTTCCCCGTCGTTGGCGTCGTCGTTGGGGTCATTGTTGGGGTTTGTGGTTTCGTCTCCTTTGAAAAGCAGGATCCCCCTACGGTTCGCCACTGCCTGAATCATCTGCTGCATATCACGCAGTATGTCTCTCAGCTCCTGATCGCTAGCAGAATCAATCCGTGCCCCTAATCCCCCACTGAGCAGACCCAGCGGTTCCCCGATACTCCCTCTGGATGTTTTACTGCGAGTCCTCCCAGGGATTGCCCCCGCAGCACCCAGAGTCCTCACGCGATAGCCGTTCCCGCCATAAGTTGGGTCGCGTTGGTTTAACCTTCTGAGTTCCAATGCCTCACGAGTGTCTTGGCGTCTGGCTAAGTTGGATAGTTGGGCGCGATCGCGGGCGGTCATCAGGATGCAGGTTGGGTGTAGTTGCCACTATTGAGAATGTAGCTTTCTCCATTAGTAATGCTGATAGAGCTATCTAGCGCCTGAGAATAGGCTGTTGTAGAGTACGAGAAAGAATTGAAATTATAGCTTTGTCCAGTTTCAAAACTGATCGGACTGGGCAATGTCTGGCTATCAACAACACTGCCATCTCTATCTTTGATTCGGAAATGAGTCCCCGACCCTGTGGCTGAAGCTGTCGCTGATTTCGGAAAGCCGTTCGCGGTTGCGGTCCCTCCGCTTGAGGCACCAAAGGCTGTGGTGCCTAAGTTATAGGTGATGTAGATCACCGAAAAATCAGAATTCCCAATCTCAACCGTCGCGGTTCCTGCGCCAGCATTAACCAGGGCAAGAATCGCATCTATTACCTCATCAACTCCGTCAACAACAGTCCCGTCTCGGTCTTTGAGTCGTTGATGAGTGGCTGTTCCTGTTGCTGTGGCAGTCGCTGAGATTGGGGTGCCATTGAAATTTGCAATTCCTCCCGCGGCGGCGGCGAAGGCTTCAGGCGTGGCGAGATCGAATGAAACGAGGACATTTGTGAACGATGCAGAATCTCCTAGTTCGAGGGTGCCAGTACCTGCCCCTGTATCAACGAGATCGACCAAGGCATTGGCTCCAGCATTAATAGCAGTGGTGGATAGTGGCATTTTCAGGGACTCCTTACAAAACGGATTTCAATGTGGCCCAAGCGTTGGTTAGCGTGGCAATATTCACACTCCCACTCCCAAACGCAACAAACGCATAATCGGCAGAACGAATTCTGGTCGCAGATTCATTGTTGGAATATGCCCCGACATACAACTCGACGTCAGGCACCGCTGTGGATGGAATGCTCTCGCTGCCTATAGACACCCCCTCTTTATACACAGTTGTCAGAATTGGGCTAGTTCGTTGCACAGCAAACACTCCCGCGTCAGCAGCCCCAAAGGTGGATCCTCCCGATGTCGAGTTCAGCCTTCGATAATTTCGTGAGGCTGACGTTTTTGTAGCAATGAAGACTTCGGGAGATGTTGATGTGCTCGCACGTCCCCCCACATCACATTGAATGAGGCCGCTATTGGTTCCATTTACCTCATAGGCGATTGTTGCTGAATCCCGCTGATATTTTGTCGCCAGGGCTGGATTGAACCCGCTATCTAGGTAGCCGCCCGATCCAGTCGTGAATCCGATGCCAGCAGTGAAAGTTGCCCCGTTGTTAATGATCACGCTAGTAGCTGTCTTAAGGCTAATCAAGGCGTCTGCCTCAGCCTGCATCCTGAAAATCACGATCTCGTCAAGCTCATCCCAGGTTGCGTTTGCTTTAAGGTCAACAAAGAATTGATTAATTGCATTTTGCTGAGCTTGAGAATAACTCCCCGATAGGGCCGCAATGTAAACGGCTGCATCTGGGTCTGCACTGTTACTTGCAATATCAGATGTCAGTTGCCCTTGAGGAATTGTGGCAGAGACACTGAATGATGGAACAACCGCCGTGTTTAACCTTCCTGCTGGAATGGCCGCAGCGATACTGAAGCTCGATTGAATGATCGTTGTGCTTAATTGCCCCGCCGGGATGGATGCAGCAATTAATATCGGTGCTTGAATCTGCGTATTTAGCTGCCCCGCCGGGATTGTGGCAGAGACACTGAACGAGGAAACAATCGTGGTGTTCAACTGCCCCCCTGGAATTGTCACGGCGACGCTGAACCCGGTTGTGAGGTTGATCGTCAACCGTCCTGCTGGGATGCTGGTAGCGATACTGAAGCTGGATTGAATGATCTCTGTATTTAGCCGTCCTGCTGGAATTGTGGCGGCAATGTTGATTGCCTTCTGGTATCCCCCATCAATCCAGATGCCAAAACAAAACGCCTCGGATCTCGCCTCTTGGAATTCAAACGAGAGGGAATCACTCAAATACTCATACGTGCTTCCATCCACATCCACCACATTTATCTGTGCTAGTGGTGGGGCTTGCAAAAGAGCATCAGTGATGGCCAGTCCGATCTCGTAGGATCTCTCACGACCAATAATCAAATCTCGGTGCTTAATCGCCAAGGCTTCCATTTGCTCCTCACTAAAACCAAACCCATCGGCCACCGTGAACAGACGCTCTTTCTCCACCCCACTCGGGCCGCCTGGGGCGATGTATGCAGCAGAGCCCTCAAATTCGGTGGAGTCTTCGTCTATGCCAGCGTCAAAGAAAACAGTCTCGAATGGTTTGTTGGGGGTGTTGCGGTTGAATTTTCGCACCCTGGTCAGTAACGCCTCAGGGTTGGCGAACTCGCGATTTATATTGCTACGAAGACTGATCAGGGGCTGCTTGTCTTTGTCAACGCGATCGAATTTGCCAGTGGCGTATTCAGTCCACTCGTAATCAAGATCTTCAGTCGTAACTTCGGCCCACGGACCCAGTGCATTGTCATCCAAAACAATGGCCGCCTGTTTCTCTAAACATTGATACCGCGTCATGGGCTCGCCAGCCCCATAGGTCATATCCTCCTGCTTGCGGTACGTTTGCCGCATATTGAACACTTCATCAGTGGGGTCTAAGGTTCTACCTTTGACGAGTTCGGTTTTTATAAACTGAGTCAGCCTTGCTGTGGTCGGGTCCACCTTGCCAGTCTCATAAGTTTCAAATTCATTCGTATCGCTAACCTCAATTAACTGGCTAGGGATATCAGGATCTTGAAATACCAACGCCTCCGCCCTGAATACCTGCACTCGTTTTGTTTTGGTAGGTGTGGCCCCCGACGTGAACGATGTTGTGGTGATAACTCGCTCGCCAATGCCGTCACCAACACTGTTGGGGCTGATGTCGTTGAAGTTGACTAAGACGTCTTCGATATCCACAGACGGATTCTCAATCGACCCCAACAGGAAACCAGTACCCGCCACTTTGGTCGTCTCAGCCGGTCTCTCTTCACCGTCGGCTGGCTCATAGATGATGTCGTCTTGCCCAACAGTAACGGTCGCAATCGGAGATCCTGAAGCCAGAGTAAATTCCCGATCAACAATACTCCCGTTGATGTCCTGATACAGATAATGCCAGTCATTGGCATAGGCCAGATCCGCTGCCTGTTCCAGAAAGCTGTTCTGCCTTTTCCCCACTGGTCGATCCATGGAATAGGGCCAGGTGCTCAGGCTCACTCCGCCATCGATGCCACTGGCCTGGATCAACCTTGTTGCGACTGCATTGCAGGGTTCGGCTTGTCCGTAGATAATCCCAGAGCGATCGTCTTCAAACTGGGACTGATTGCCCCATTGGATTTTGCAGCCGACCTCCAAAACAAGGTTGCCATTGGTGCGGGGGCGTTTTGGGGTTTTCAGGATCTTCAGCCGTGAAAACCACGTATCGATCCACGCAGTATTGGCATCGTTCCGAGCCTGGATGTAGATATTGACCCCTGGGTTCCAACGCACTGGATTAATGGCGGGGTCGATGCTTTCGGGTGGGTTGATTGTGTTGCCCTTGATCTCCAGGGTGCCCGTAACTGGGATTTTGCCAGGGTCGCGTTCATCGCTGAGCCCAGAACGACCGATAGACAACACAGACCAATGTGCTGACCAGTCTTGTTGGTCGGAGCCGATCAGGATGCGGAGGCGGCGGGAACGGGCTTCGGAGGCAACCATCAGACCTCCTTGAGCCGAAATGACACAAAATTTATGCCATCCCTTGGATCTTCTCTAAATTCAAAGCCTTGATCAACAGGCTCTGCTGTCCATACGGGATAATAAAGAACAGTATCCCCATCGTCCGCTAACGTACTGTTGGGGGCCAAGGCCATAGAAGCGCTTCCCACTTCAGAGTGAGGGTTGGTGTAGTCGTAAATAGTCCAAGCAGATGGACTACTCAGGTACACCGCCTCCATGCGTTTTAGGGTTTCTTGCTGATCACGATTGAGGCTGGCTTCAAATTGCCAAAACATTTTAGGCCTAAACGAAGTCCCCACCCTGGCGACTCCACCATGAGCGCTATATTCAATCCCGTAATACTGAGGTTCGAATCGGGGGTATTGCCCTGGAAATCTGCCAAAGCTTGTCAGCGTGAGCGTGTAATTGCCTGTGCTTGGCTTAGGGAGGATTAACCTTATGCCGTTCTCTGTTGTCGTTGGGTATGCCATCACACAATACCCCTGCGATTTGCTACTTCGTTGCCCAGGTTGAACACGACAGATGCCGCGTCATCCACAGGTTGAGGTGTGGTTACATTGAGGTTCTGTACGGTTGGAGGAAGATTTTCTGGAAGCGACTGAATTGCCTCTTTGACTTCAGCTAGCTTGCCAGACAACTCCGATATTTGCTCTTCCGCCAAGGCAAATTCTTGCTGACTGTCGAGCAGTGAATTTACACCCCCCAGTCCCGCAGTATCCAAAATGCCGCTAGCGAATGCATTATTTTCGTTCCGCTGGGCAAACCGGATCGCCTCTTCAATCGTAAATTCTCCGCCACTACGAGCAGCAGACTGAGCCTGATTGATGGCCCTTTGGATGCTGCTAGATTGGTTGCTGTCAATCGCCCCAGCACGCCTAGCGGCTCTAAAATTTTCTTCAAGCTGATCTAAATTTCCGAGAGCATCTTCTGCTGAGATATCCTGCAACCCGCTCAACGCCGACACAATCCCTTGGGCGGCTGATTCTCTATCTCTGGCTGCTGACGCTAATTCCTTCTCAACTTTTACCTGTTCATCGGCCAGGTCTTTCTGTTGCTTCTTAAATTCTTCAATCGCTTGCTGACGACGCTCTTGAATAGCTAACTGGTTGGCCAGCTCTTCCTCATTATCCAGCTGGTCAAATTGCAGAGCCAAGATATTTTCTTTGGACTGGGCCTGAAATGTCAAAGCCTCCGTTTCTGCTTCGCGTAACTGAGCAATTTCCTGAAGCCCTTGAATTTCTTCCTGGCTGCTACCTCCTATTCGGGCGCGCTCTACAGCAATACGGGCTTCAGCGGCGGCTATCTGGCCAAGCCTTAATTGTCGGTCGGCATCAAGCTCAGCCAGTTGCTCTTGAATCCGCAACTGTTGGCGACGGGCTGAGAATTCAGCTGCAATTGATTGCCGTTGGTTGAGCAGGATGCGATCTCGCAATGCCTCCACCGCCACCACATCTTCAGCCGCCTGAGCTTCAGCTAATTTTGTATCAAGAGACTGACGGGAAAGTGATAGGCGAGATTGCTCTAAGCCAACTTGAGCGCTAATCAGGGCTGATTGATCCTGTAGTGCTGTCCCTGCTAAATCAGACTGCAAATTTACCTGCTCTGCCCTGAGAGAGTTTAACTGGGATTCTGCGTCTAACCTATCTAGTGCTGCTTGCCTAACCTCTTCCTGCGCCTGTACTTCCTGCTCAATGGCCTGGATGGTTAGTTCGCTGGCTGCTTGCTTGGCAGCGCTGATACGCTGGGCGACTTCCTCGGCAGATAGTGCCCCCTGTTGTTCCAATGCTCGAACCTGAGCGATTTCTTGTTCTCTGAGGGCGATGCGATCTCGAATCGCCTGAGATTCAATCTCCGCTATTTGGCTATCAGCTTGACTTGCGGTGATGTTGCCAGCGCTTTGGTTTTCGCGTACGCCGATAATGCGATTATTCTGGGCAATTTCGAGATCGATCAGGGCCTGCTCTTGGGCTCGTTTTTGTTCGGCAATGGCTTCTTCGTTGGCTTTTACTCTGGCAGCGGCAGCAGCCCGTGCAGCACGTTCAGAATCTTGTGCAATAGTCTCAGACGCTTGCCGCGACGCACGCACAGACTTGTCTAGTTCATCCTGTTGAGGAACAAACTGACTAGTATCCGCTGCCTCGGGTTGAGCGTTTCGATCTGGTTGGCCAGGTAGATTATCAAATATTGTTTTTGCGGTTCCGCCAAGAACCCCAAACCTTGCAAGATTTCCTGCTGCGTTTACGACTCCAGGGATTCTCCCTGAGATGTCATCCATTGCGCTGGCAATAGACCCTAGGGAATCAACAGCCCCGCCAGCAATGGGGGCAATCGTTTCTAGTGCGTCAACAAAACCAACGATCGCGTCAACTGGGCCATCACCAATCACATTGTCAAATCCCGTACCCAGTGTCAGTAACGCTTCAACTGCTAGCCCACCAATCGAAACTAGAGATTCTAGCAATTTCCCTGCATTCTCGATTGATCCAGCAAACCGCTCTACATTCTCAGGGTCGCTCAGGGCTTCGGTAATACTGTCGAGGATATTGGCAACCGCCTGCGCACCGCTACCGATAAAGTTTGTCAGTGCTTCACCTAATCGCTCGGCTAGCTCTGGGTTTTCGGCCAATGAGTCGCGCAGGCGGTTGCCAGCCTCTACCAATGGGTCTAACACCCCAACATCAACATTGCTAAATATCGCGGCGAATGTTTCGCTGAATGCTGTTTCAAGGGGCTCAATAGCCCTCCCCAATCCTTGCTGGAATTCGAGAATAGAGTTCTCTAAGCGCGCGATCGCTTGCTGGGCAGCCGGAGCAGCACCTTCAATTTCTTGAAGTCCACGAGTGAATGCGGGGATAAATTCAGCAGCAGTGAGCTCACCACTGGCTACTAGGTCGTTAAGCTCTGCTGTCGTTATCCCCAAACCACGAGCAACCGCACCAAACGCCACTGGAAGTTGCTCACCGAGTTGTTGGCGTAGCTCTTCCATAGAGACCACGCCCTTGCTTGTGATCTGCGTCAGGGCGTTGAATGCCAAGCCTGTTGACTGGCTGTCTTTACCAAAAATAGCTAGTACTCGGCTAGTTTCAGCGAACAGATCATTGACTTGCTCCTGAGGGACTCCAGCTTCAGCCGCTGCCGCCGTCAACCCAGAGTATTCCGTTTGTAATGCCTGGAATGATTGACCAGTCCGTTCCGAGACATCTCTCAGAAAGTCTATGCTCTCGGCTGCTGCCTCCTGGGAGCCCAGAACAATGCTTAAGGCATTCTCAGTCGCTCTTAAGGATTGATTTGCTTGAATGCTGGCAGCAACGAACTCAGTTACTTTTTGGGTGAGATTGCCAAACGCATCGACCAGCCGATCCACCAGCGCAAATGCGGCACCCCCAGCAAAACCAGCTAGTACGGAGTTAAATGATTGTGCCCCGTCCCCTGCATCTCTCGCCGCACGCTCGGTTTGCCTGAATTCCTGCTGCAGCCGTTCTAACGCTTGCTCCGCATCGTTGCTATTGAGGTCATCTAGGGTTCTGTCGAGCTGGTTTAGCTGTGCCCTGGCTTGTTCAGTGTTGGCTTCTACGCTGATTTTGCGGGCGTTCAAGCTTGCTATCTGCGCTTCAATTGCTCGTACTTGGGCGGCCCCTTCCAGTGTCACAACTGGGATGTTAATTTTCTGTCGTTCTAGCCTAAGAATCTGTGCTTCAATCCTAGCCAGGCTTGCCTCACCTCGTTTCACATCGAGATCTATTTTGGCCCGGTTACCGCTAATAGCAGCGATCGCAGTTTCTAAATCCAATACATCTGTCTTGAGGCTAGAGACAGATGACTTAGCCTGGTTCGTGTTGATCTGAATTCCAATTTCAGGAACGCGAATGCCATCAAACAATCGCTGAACAGAACTGACAGCAGCAGCAGCGCCCTGATTGCCTATCTTGAGATCAATGTCACCGATGCTGCCTAGCCTTCGTTCTGCATCAGCAATTGCACGGTCCAACGAGGGCCGATCAATCCCAACCTGAAATAAGACTCTGCCTGCGTCGACCATTACTCAATTGCGGCTAGTTTCATCTTGTTCAAATCCGTCAGCTCATCGACCCAAGCTGGGATGATTTTGGCCTCATGTAGCTCTAAGTATTTTTGGGCCAAGGCAGGAGAGAACAACTCATTAATCTGGCGCTTCCTTTCAATTAGTTCAAATTCATTCACCCACACCGTATCTGGCTGTTTTACGCCTGCCAGTCGAGCAACAATCACGCCGAGGTTCGCGATCGCCTTAGCTTCGCTGTTCAGCTGCCTTAGGCGGTTTTCTTCATAGTTGCTGATGGCGGCATTGATAACCCTGATTGGACACCTCTCGTAGGCTTTGGTAGCAAAGTAGGGATGCCCTGGGTAGTAGAGTTGGAGTTGCCAGTAGAGTTGTCCGGTGTCTGTTTCCTTGGCTTTTTTGCCTTGACTTTGACCTCCGCAATAGACTTATTCTCATCGCCATAAACCAGGAAATTGAATAGCTTGGCGATTAATCCCACGGGCATTTCAGCTAACAGATCTTCATCAGTTATGTCTTGAGGAATCTGATCCTTATGCCGAAATCGAAGACAGAAGGCAACGAACTGACGAGCAAATTGATGATCAGCCAGGTCTTTTGGCATCGCCTTCATATAGTCCAGCTCCCCGACCAACAAAGAACCGTAATCTGGGATTTCAAACTCAATCCCATCCGCTTCGATTTTTCTTTTTTTAGGCTCAATCTTCCAGGGTAGGGGTGACGACATAAGGCAGCAGGATATCAGTGTGAACTTGGGCGGTTTCAGGTGGGATGGCAACCGTGCTGTGAATGGTTTGTTCTAGGCGGTCCCATAACTGTTGTTGGGTGCCTGAGATCGCTTTATCCTTCAGCCAGATTGCCAACGCATTGACGCCGCCATCAGCAATCTGGCCAATCAGAAACACATCACGGTTGCTAAGTACGATCATTAGGTCTGAGGTGCGATGCGATTAATAGAATCGAAGGCTACAGTGATATTGCCTTGAACCTCTGAGCCGTCAGCCGCTGGAGAGGCGATACCAGTAGCTACACAAATGCCCCAGATGATTGGGCCAGTTGAGAACACATTAGAATCAGGAGACTCCAGCTCACGCTCTACGTAAAGCTTCTGAGTGTTGTCCTTGGCGTAGGTGAGCGTTTCGAAAAAGGCATCGTAATACGAGTAACCTCCATTGAACGTCCCATCCGCTGTACCTTCACCGATACTCACCGCAGAGGTGGCATGGTCAAAGCTAGAGAACGAGGTAGTAGAGACAGATTCGTTGATGTCAGCTGACTGACGAATACGGGCAACAGGCGGGAATACAGCCGTAGAACCATCAACAATCGTTTCATTGGCTGATACCGCTAGAGTCGTTCCAGATCCTTCATATTTTGTTCGTACACGAGCGATAACACTGGCACCTGAGGGGGCAACAAATTCTAGCGGTTGGCCGACTTCGACAACGCTTGTGATAGCAGCGCTCAGGATTAGATCGATATTTTCGGCAGTACCTTCGACTGCGACAGCTCCACTATTGCCGGTGCCTGCAACTTCAAAGGTTCCTGAGATCGGGCGAGATGTTTGGCCGGTAGCAATCAGGGCTGAGCGGACAATCGTATTTTTTGCCTGGGGTGGGCTAATGGGTTGGGTGGCTTGTGGCATGGGTATTAGTTATGGGTGGTCAAAGCTGCTAAATGTGGTCGTTTGTGGTTGTTGCGGGGATAAAGGCTGAGGGATAAAAGTCGTCGGAAGATAGGCAACGCTTCCCTTTGGAATATCCGAGATCGCTTTAAATTCAATTACGCCATTAGGCAATACTGTTAGCGATGCAGTGCTTACAAACTCTTGTGTCTGAGGATCGATGAAGCCCAGGGCTAGGGTTGAACCGGGAGGCTGACGAGGTGGTTGTGAAGGCATAGGCTATGAACTCCCATAAAAGATCAGGTCAAAACTGTAATAGTTAAGACTTTATCTGACACAACCTGTAAACTCACACTGAATCAGGAGTGTCACAATGAATACCCAAGACAAGATCGTCAAGAATCGCTTAGGCATCTTAAATCTAGCCAAAACCCTCGGCAACGTCTCCAAGGCATGCAAAGTGATGGGCGTATCGCGAGATTCGTTCTATCGCTATAAAGAACTCTACGAGACCGGTGGAGAAGCGGCTCTACGCGACATTGACCGTAAAAAGCCCTGCGTCAAGAACCGAGTCGACCCAGAGGTAGAAGCCGCCGTCGTTGCGTTTGCCACAGACCAACCGGCCTACGGCCAGGTGCGTGTCTCGAATGAACTGAAGAAACACGGCCTCTTTGTCTCTCCAGGCGGTGTTCGCTCTATTTGGCTACGGCATGACCTTCAAACGTTTAAGCTCCGGCTCAAAGCACTGGAAGCGAAAGCGGCTCAAGACAACCTAATCCTCACCGAAGCGCAGGTAAAAGCCCTCGAAAAGGCGAAGGAACAAAAGGAAGCCCATGGGGAAATAGAAACCCATCATCCGGGGTATCTAGGCTCTCAAGACACCTTCTATGTGGGTCACATCAAAGGCATCGGACGGATTTATCAGCAAACCTTCATTGATACCTACACTCGGGTGGCTCAGGTGAAGCTGTATGACCGTAAGAATGCGCTGGTGGCCGCTGATACGCTCAATGACCGAGTAATCCCATTCTATGAGGAACAGAGCATTCCATTACTGAGGATTTTGACGGACCGAGGCACCGAATATTGTGGCAATGTCGAACACCATGAATATCAACTCTACCTGGCCATTGAAGACATTGACCATACGCGAACGAAAGCCAGATCACCCCAAACCAATGGGATTTGTGAACGCTTTCATCGCACCATTTTGGAGGAGTTTTATCAAATTGCGTTTCGTAAAAAAGTCTATCAAAGCCTTGAAGACCTACAAAACGATGTGGATGAATGGATAGAGTATTACAATTGGGAACGACCCCATTCAGGTCGATATTGTTACGGCAAGACGCCCATACAAACCTTTCTCGATAGTGCGCATTTAGCAAACGAAAAACAATTAGATCAATACGGAGAAAAGAGTGTAAAAAATCAAACACAACCTGACAAGTCTCTAAGTGTCAGATAACCCCCTTCTGTCAGATGAAGTTTGATCTATTACATCAAAACTTTGTTGCTCCACGGAATCTATCGCCGCATTTCTGCCAATCCGGGGGCCAATATTGTCGATTAGATTGCCTAACTCTTGAATCAATAGAGATCTCGCTGTCTTGGTTGTGGCAGTGATATCAAACTGCTTTAGTGTGATCCGAGTCGTATGGGTGAGGTAAAAATCCCCTCCCAGTAATGGCCGGATATTGCTATCCACTTCTGGTTGGATGACGCATTCCAAGCCAGTGTGTTTAATTGGCTTCTGCTCCCAGGGCTGGCCACCCACCGTCTGAACATTGCCATCATCAATAGTCAGCGCTTGAACAGTTGCCTCACCTCCCGCTGTAGCAAACGTCTTCGTCCCCAACTCAGTCGCCAGGGACGAAGCGACGCGATTACGGAGTTCAGCCAGAGTGATACTCACGACGCATACCTCCGTACGCTCTCGCCAAACAGCTCAGTTGGGTTGGTGATCTTATGAGCTTCTTCCACTGGGTTGCGAGCAGGAAAGGTGTTGCCAGCACGGGTGGTATAGCCAAAGAAGATCTGAGGCGCATAGGGTACATTCCAGCTAAACTCAGCCAGGAATGGATTAATAAACTCCACATCCCGAGAATCCCGAAACCCACCCAGGTCAACAATGTTTCGAGTGGTCCCAGCTAACTCGCCAGAGCGTCGTGCAGTGCTACCAGGCCAGCCATAGCGTGGTGCCTCAATGGCTGTTGTATAGGCACTATTAAGATCACGGACTGTATCTTGAAGCCCGCTAGTTAATGCCCGCTCTATATTCTGTTTGAAAATAGTTACACTCGCCATGGCTACAGCATGGCCGACAATTTCAGCATTGGGCTAAAATTCCAGATATCCTGGAAAATCGCAATGGCCAACAAAGAAATTCGTGCCACAGGCTTATCTGAGACGGTCCACAGCCGTTGGCAAGAGCTATCTGAGTTGCTTGGGGGGCAGACCAACGCGACCAATATGGCGATCGCTGTAAACCTTCTTTATGCGCAGCTTTGCTCCAATGATTGGGAGTCTTGCTGTAGAAAAGCTGCCATCCTCATCACAGCTCAATTAACAGATAGAAGCCTATCAACGATAGTTCCGCTACATTGGTCTGAGATAAACACAATATCGATGAATAAAAATATGGTTTTTGTTTACACGCGATCGCAGGGTGAGCCCTACTTGATCAAGAGAGAGGAGTGGGAGAAGGGTTAAATCGCTGTCCAAATCGCTGTAAATTTTTCACCAATTTTCTTGGCGGCCATCTCCAACACCACCCCGCTAACTGAGCACTCGATCCGTCCTTCGCCTACTTCTATCTCGCACTCACCAATAGGTCGGCGTTGTTTTCGAAGTGCTGCGGGAAATTTGTAGTTAGTGGGGTCATTCACCCACCCGTAGAACACATATTGATAGTTGGACGCTCCGGGAAAGTCTTGCTCAATGATCTGTGCAGCTTCACCTTGCCCTGAGACGGGGCTTAGGCGCACAGGAATAACCAAGTCCTCAGTGCCTGTCGCGGTGCCTCCCTCGCCATCATCCGTAATTGCAGTAGCAAGCTTAAAAGTGATTTCTGTGGGGTACGAACCGATATTTTTTGCGATCCAGGTCATTGCTTATACTTGGGCTGTCCTCGCCCAATCTCTACTAAGCGCTGCCCACCTTCTGTTTCGAATTTCAGGTAGGGGCTGCACTCGCATATATTAGCTAATCTGTCTCGCATTGCGATCGCAACCTCTCCTTGTTGGGTCTGATCAACCAGAATAAATCCGTTTCCTACAGTTACATCAACTATCTCCGAATCCTCCCATTGAGTAACACCGGTTACCAGCGTTTGCCCTGGGTCTAATTCAAGGACAACGTCATCAAATTCTCTGAGTTCCGCTGCTGTCAGCGTTGGCTTTGGCTTAGATGGCTCAGGAGTGGCTTGGTCAGGGTTTTCTTTTGAATTTACAGATTCTTCAGGCAAGCTGTTACCATACGCTGCTAGCAAAACAAAACTTATCAGCAGCCATAGCCACCAAGGGATTTGCTTTAAGCCACGAAGAAAGCTACTCATGCCACACTCCCAAACTCAACACCCCCATTATCCACAAGCCGATAAGTCGATCAGGTCAGTCGTACATATTCGATACTTTCGGCTAACCCCTTCAATAGACAGCATTGATCATCCCCCAAAAAAAATCCCTCGGCAGGTACAAGCCAAGGGAGGTGAGTAAGTGCATTTAGAGTCCGATGAACACCCTGTAGTATCGACCTCCGAATGCTTTTAAAAGTTGCGAAAGAATGCTCAATGCTATCTATTGAGGGGGTTAACCAAAAGTCTCATTTAGTTAAAGCATCCCGACAGATGAACGCCTCAGGGAAGTTTTTAGTGTAGTTTCCCTACATACGACACATGAAACTTACCCCGGTTATCGCTTCGTTTGCGTTGTTTTCTGCTGCTCCCTCGGCATTGGCTACACCTGTGTGCTACATGGATATGTATGGGGTGCGCACGGACCTGAGTTATATGTGCAACGAGCGGGACGTAGCGGCTCAGGCGAGAGAGGAGCAAGCGATTGCCGCGCTTAATCAGCAGAGGCTATCAGACTTATCTACCTATGGCGTTTGGGCTGTCGGCAATAATATAAGGGGGACTCTAAGGAATTCTGGTGCCTCGCCTATTAGCAACATTACGCTCACTATTCGTGCTCAGCAAGAAGGACGGTCTGAAGAGTTCAGGGAAGTCACTATCGATCAGGTTGGCGGGCGAACTGAGGCTGATTTTGTGGCGACGTTCAACCATTTGCCAGAAGAATGGTCGATTCAGAGCATTGAGATTGAGTAGCAGGCTAAGCTAAAAGTCTACTAAGCCGCGACCGTTCTGATAGCCCCTGAATAGTGATGGATAATTGATCTGTTGCTGTTCGGGGACTATTGCTATGCGTAAATACTGGCTGCCTGTAACTTTGTCCCTGCTGCTTGTGACAGGAGGCATAGTACTACTATCCCTGCAAACCAATGACCCAGAAAGACTAAGCGCTAAAACACTTGCAAGCCAAGAATCATTCAAGACTGAGGCGGCTGCGATGGAATTGGATGATCTAATCATTGAATCTGGAGTCAACAAAAGCAATCATGAACAAATGGTATTGGTGTTCGATCCTGGTTGGTGGCAGCTAGAGGATTCAAGACAAAACTATATTGCTCATGAGCTCATGCTATCTTGGAAGGCTAAATGCGAATGTGATTCACCTGGCATGTATTTTGTTGATCAAGACGGAAATGAAGTAGGGGTAGGAACGGCCACACATATCCGACTGAACGTTCAGAAAGACTGATAATTGTGACGGGCTTATTGTAATTCCTGCTTGTGATAATCCAGCTCCCCTGACGTTGGTTGGGGGTTTTTGTTTGGGGCTATAAAAAGCAACCGCCCCGAGAATTCCCAGGGCGGCTTTTTGTTGCTTATAGCTATTCCGGATCTGGGCCGATCGGTGAAGACAAAAGCTCGTAGCATTAATCAAGGCATTTGAGGGTGCCAGTTTCCAACTATTCCGATCTGAACTGATCGGTAAAGTTGTTAAGTCTGCTGGTGTAATGCTTACTGCTGCTACTCGTTTCCAACTATTCCGATCTGAACTGATCGGTAAAGGTTATATCGTGTGACGACGTCAAAGATGATAACGGTGACGGGGTTTCCAACTATTCCGATCTGAACTGATCGGTAAAGACACCCCCAGCAGAAGCCTGTCATAGAGCACGCCCCAGACAGCCAAACCACGGATGCCGATAATCCTATCCTATCAGCCTTTAGGATTTACGGTCGTAACCACTGAAACCCTTGTCAAATAAGGCCCCACGGATGTCAACCAAAACATAGGGCTTTCAGAGATCAGCCGTACCCTCGAAGTGACGATGGTCCTTCCTATTGCCTTAACCTTTCCCCCGCTATCCTCAACCCTCCCTGGGCACACTAGGGCTATCTGCAAAGCTTCCGCAATGCGGAACACCTGATCCCCCTAGGAGTATGCGCCTGGGGGTTTATTTTGTTTGGGGTGGGGTGCAGACAGGCATTAAATAACCCCCAACACACAAGGCACTGGGGGCGGCTTTGTTATAGAAGTTTGAATAGGCAGTATGTCTGCCCTCAGTGTCTAGAGTGCCCAGTTCTGTAGGGAGAGATCGCACCTTTCAAAGGTTCACACTCCCTCAAGTTCTTATTGGGTCTGAGAGAGTTGAGCACACGCCTTCCATAAGATGGGAACGAACACACGTCAATAGACTATTAAACCGGAAAGGCTTGACAATGAATGCTTGAGCCCCTAAGGAGAGAACGTCTTCTCGAACTTCGTCATTGTCAAGAGCCGTCACAACAATCACAGGGATCTGCATTGCTTGCGTACGGATCTCCTTTAAAACTTCCCTACCATCCATTCCAGGTAGCCCTAAATCTAGCAATATAAGGTCGAATTTTCCTGATAAAGCTAACGGTAGAGCTTGATTCCCATTTGAGGCTATCTGGGTTTGATAGCCTGCTCTTTTCAACCCTTTTGATACAAAGGCTGCAATTCTGGGGCTGTCTTCAACAATTAGAATAGTTGCCACAATACAAACTTAAATTCAAGTCGTCAACTCGGAAGCGTAAAGGCTTTTTGGGGAAGAAGATGTAGGCATTGACTCAGAATTTACGGAAAAGTGTCAATTATTCGTTTAATAGGACATCGTAGCTGATGAATGCAACCATTCATGGCACTAAGCGCCCGTTCACTCCCCTAATAATCTCTGACGCTCACCTCTAGCACCCTGGAAGTTCTGGTCTAGGATGCTGGTCATTACTTAACTCCTAAGTTTCTGCAAGTCCTTTGAGCATTGAAATACCAACTGTCACAACCTCTGCTGTTGGGCGGCAGTCGTAGTAAATTGAGCTGACATAGAGTCTTCTACAGAGTTCCCTTCAACTGTTGAGTAAGTTTCTTGCCTTTGTCATGCATGTCATAGCCATTCAGATGGTTTTGTTAATAGACAAAACCATCTGAATGGCCTTTCTATCTATTTCTCTCGCTTTTCTGGCTGGACTATTGGCATAGTGGGCTGTTATTAAAACACAACTATACTGTCAATAACACGGTCATTTTCAAATTCTACCGTGACGCCGAGGTTCGATCCTTGGGCACGCTTAAACTCAGATAACTGATCTTCTGTCATACTACCAGGGAAATAAAAATAATTATCTAAAGGCCCGTCCGTACCTTTTGGCGGAAGGTTTCCATGGGAAGTTGAATCTATTACCACAATAGCGTTATCGTTACTTTTAGTTTTAACAGTTTGAACTCGTCCAGTCAGCTTATTCATTACGCTATCTCCATGGCTAGATGAATATCTTGGTACTTCCATATTCACCGGCAGCAACATTGCTAGCCGATGATCGCTTAACGCATACAAACTTTCTTGTTTACGACAGAAGAAAACAGGAAAAAATGGCTTACATCGCTAAGATTCCCAGTCAACTACAGCAAATAAACTTGAAATTCAACTAAAATCCTGCACCGCCTATATTGATGCTCATCTAACCAAAATAGAGGCTATGCTACTACTCCCCATCAAACAACTCCTGTCACCTTGGAAGCTTTGGCCAGGAGATCACATCTAGCTGCAACCACTTGTTAGCTTGCCTCGTCGCCCGGCCACCAGAGCGTATGTTGCTCAGGATCGTCTGCGAACCCGGCACCGACGAGAGCGTCACGCCAGTCTGTTTGGGCCAGGGCGATGGCGTCGACTAGACCGTCAAGCGTGCCACCACTTGCCTTGAGCACGGCAAATCGCACCCGTTCCAGCAGCTTGACGTGCTCGGTGATGTTGTCTCCGCAGTCTTGCAGAAGAAGCGCCATGGCAGCTTCAAGCTCGCTCGGCGCGAAAAGGAGGGCGAGACGCTCCTGGGTACCAGATGTGAGTGGAATGGCCATATCGACAAGCTAACTCATTATTGGGAGGAAACTTTCTACCTAATCACCCAAGGCTCCCTAGCGATCTGAGTTAAACCTCAGTATCAGGGCATGCCGAAAAGTTAAGGACTTGGGTGAGTGCTACTCCACCACCAACCGATGCCCCTGCCAATCCCATAAAGAGTACCTTCATTCAGGGGTTCGAGCTTAACCGAGCAGGAGCGACAGGATTTGCTGGCATTTCTGAATACGTTGACCGATGAAACTTTTATTCAGAATCCAGCCTTCGGCGCTCCCCACGACGATTAACTGTTAAGCAGGATAAGAAATCTTACTCCACCGTATGACCTTTTGCAGTAATCGCTTCCCGCACAGCATTTTCAGAGGCGCTGGTTTCGGCAGATACCTCCTTCGTCTCAACATTGATGTTGACCTTTGCACCGGGGTCCAGCTCGGTGATGGCTTTGGTAATCGTGTCAGCGCAACCATCACAAACGATGGAAGAAACCTTGAGTTGCATAGCCATAGGGATAGGGTGTCCTTTTCGAAACAGTGGCACCTTTAATGTAGATCGTTTGTACACAGACCAGCGTAGAAACCTGGGTACAGATTGTAACAATCCCATTGAGTGGTGCGAGTCACCTTGACGGGCTTCTCTTTACAGCAGCTAACTATACAACTTGAAACCTGGGTGCGATCGCGTTCGACTTTGGTGGGGTTAGGCCAGGTAGGTTTTAACACCACGGTCCATCAATGCCAACGTCGTTGAGTCATGGACACTCAGTAAGTCCCCGAATTCAGGCAGAACCATATCGGAGCCAACGGTTGTGACGTATTTGGCAGTGCGAGCAATCCCTTCACCAGGCTTATTCCGCCACTCAACCCGACCAGAGTGTTCGATATACTCTTGCCTTATTCGCCAAGGTTTAGGCGTTAAGCGAACCCTGAAAGTCTGTTGACTTCTGCATATTCTGCGATACCGATAATCCGTATATACAAATCGCATCAGATCATCTTCAAAGTCACGACCAGCCCACCATTGGTGAGTGGTGCAAATATACCTAAGCCCACCTGCCGTCCGATAGACACGAAAACCTAGGCCACTTCTATGCCTATCGATCCATTGATCACGCTCAACACTGAAGCCATATTTAGGTAGCCATTTCATAGGATTTTTGACAGCATCGCGCAACCCATCTAAGGCTTCTTTCTCAGTCTTAACAAAGCATCCGTCTTCATAGCGAGGATCCCCAAGGTCAATATCAATGAACAGCATCTGTGGTGCATTTAAGACCTCAGCGTCATATCGGCACCGAGTAACAATCCCGACCTCCTTGCCGCTGTACTTGATTGTCCTGAGCAAAGGTTCTTGGGCGATGGCATAGCCTTCGATGTCATACGCCCAACCTGGCTTGTCCTGACGACGTTTAGGGGTGTCTGTCATGCTGCTACGCCTCCTTCATTCTGGTCGCGTAGCTCATCAATAATCGAAACTCTCCACAACAGCTGAAATTTATCAGATTTGCTGCCAGTGTCTATCGGCTTGAGTTCACAAAACGGCTTACCTTTCTCGGTTGGTGTCCACGGTGGGCTGCCATCAGACTTTACTTGATACCCTAATTCTTTAAGTAATGTATTAACCTTCGCCGCATTGCCTCTGCCGGTCTTGAAAAGAATCCCTAGCTTTTCTCCAATGTCTGTTGGCCTCATGAGAGCTTCAGGCAAAGGGAGCGAGGTACGTTGCTCGGCTGAGATCTCAGGCACCTCCATGTCTGGGTAATGCCGCCGAAGGTTTAGGATTAAACAACTTTCTTCAACGTGCGGGCCAAAACGCTTGCCTAATACAGTGGCGAATTCGTCAATCTCAGAAATCGATCTTCTAGGCAGCTGTCGAACATTGGGTGCTACACCTAAGACTTCATCAAATGCTGCCTTTACTCCAAACGCACCGAATGTTCTCGCAATAGCTTTAGCAAAAACTGCTTTAGCTTTAGATTCATATGCGAAATATTCAATCGTTAGCCAGGTAGCAACAGAATTAAATCCCTCTTCCACTAAACTACCGGCATCAAACCCTTTACTCTCAAGCTTTTCAGCCAATGCTGCGCTATTAAAACTACCGCCATTAATAATGGATTTATCGGCAACACTGCATAATGCAGCAACGCCTGCAATGCTCAAGTTTTTACCTTCCAAGTTTTCTCGCATGAATTTTGCCAGCGTTCCTGCGTTGATAGCTTCTTGAACTTGCTTTGACAATGCATTTTCTTTCATCGTTCAATCCTCAAAAACTTCATTTCTGTCCTGAAAAATTCTCCCGTCCCTTTAAAATCCCATTGCCGCCAACTCATTTACCTGTCGGCGGCTTCCCTCATTTGATTGTCAAAAATCTCGTGTTCTCATTATAACGAACAGCACCCGCAAAAGGAGAGAACAAAGGCTCTTAAAAAGAGATAGTTTCTTCTCTTTTTGTTACGGGTTTCTCATTTAAATCTTTCCGCCACTCGATCAACTCTGACAGTGACAATGGGAAAAGTTGCAGTTGATTCTTGTCACCGAGCTGCGCGATCGCATTCATGATTTTGCCAATGCGATCGTAGCTGGGTTTCTTCCTGCCAGCCCGCCAATCAGAGATCATGGTTTTGCCTACACCGATGAATTCGGCTAGGTCTTTGTTGGTGACGTTGTAGCGAGCTTGAGCTTCTTTGAGTTTCAGGATGAGCATGGGTTAGTCTCCCCCATCATTAGGCAGGTCCCACGGCTCTGCCCCCAAGCTTCTAATTTGCTGCTCCAATCTGGACACATGTTCTCTAAGCAAGTCTGGCTCTGCGTAGGCGTCAGCTAGGTCTTGCAATGTCGCCTGGAGAGCAGCATTCTGATCACGCAACAGTTGGTTATACTCATCTTCAGAGCGCTGGACACCAAAAGCTTTGTCAAAACGACGGGTGAGCGTCTCAATCATTAAGGCCATGCATAGGGCCAGGGCTTGTTTATTGCCTCTGAACAATTGCCATAACCAGTAGGCAGATACGGTGTCTAAGGACAATGCATTAATGCGGCTTTGCCCTCTAGCTTGATCAGTGGACTCAATTTCAACTTCAGAAATCGCGGGCGTATAATCCTCACCCAACAAGCGTTTGATAGCCTTTGACTTTAAAAATTCGCGGGCGTTTCGTTCTGGCAACCCAACCGCCTCAGCAGTCTGAGTCTGGCTCATTCGGTAGCTACCATCGGGCAGCATGAAGCCGTCTACAATCAGGTCTCCGATCTGGATGCTGGCACGGGTGGCCTTGGTTGATTCACTCATCTGCGCCAAACTCCTCACCCTGCTTTCTGGCTTCCTTAACCTCTCTATCCAAAAGCACAGCGATCAGAGTACTGAGGCTCATCCTGCGTGTCTTAGCCAGCGCCTCAGCATCTTCTTTTAAGTCGGGCTCCAAGTAGGCCGATACCTTCTTCTTATCCGTAGCCAAAACCATATAAGTACACTCCACTCTAGAGCTTAACTGACGCCAGCTTAGCCCACAAGTAGAGCCATAGTCAACCCATAGTAGAGTTGGCATTATCCTATAGTGGAGTTACTTTGGGGGTAGCAAGGGCCAGTCGCCTAACTTTCCACGGCAAGACGACCAGCCTCGCTGACCCTAACCAGTTACCAAATTAGAGCCAATGCAAACTCTAACTCAAAACCCTCAATCAACCTCATTCGCAATAACCGAAACCAGCCTTACCCAACATGCGGTCACCTGGAACGATCTCACCATCGGACTGATCCAATGCTCACCAGAACTCGGCCTGAACTGGGAATACGTTCGCTATAGTGCCTACCCCAATACCTTTATGGGTTCCTATGACGACTGCGTTGCCCAGGCTGAGCAGGACTACGCTGAGCAGAACACTCCACCTCAGGCTGATGTTTGCCTAGCAGAAGTAATCGACTTTGGCCCTGTCAGTAAGCCTGCTAGCCGCTACAGCAATGGTCCTATCTTCATTGGTGGCCATAGCCAAGTGCAGTTAGTCAGCATCCGAGGCCTGAATGACCTACCCGTAGATGACCGGTGGACCGACACGCTCTGGGTGCCTCTGGGTTTTGCTAAAACTCTGCGCCGTGGCGATATGGTGGAGTGCTTTCAGGACCTAGGTAAGGTGGGTATTCGTCTGCCTCGGTTTGTCGCTAGTGCGATCGCTGCATAGGGAGGGCTTAGCGATGATCACATTCACTCAAAACCCTACCTTTGGCCAGCTGTACGCAGAGTGTTCTGAGACTGGAGCCGACTATCGCATTCCGACCACTCGTGTTGAGGCGTTCCTGGCCGAGATTGGGATGACGGTAGAGCACGTCTTAGCGACTCCTCAAGAGAACACTGAGGACATGCAAACAGCTCTGGCCAAGTACAACGGCTAACCCTTCACCGCCGGTTCCATCGCTACGGGACCGGCCTTACCAACCCTACGGAATTTAGAACGATGCGAATACTCCTATATACGTTGTTGTGGCTTGTTGTTTGTCCCCTATGGCTATTGACTCAAGCCGTGGACAAAGGTAGCTACATCGAAGGTCAGTTCAGTGATCTTGAGGTTCATCTGAAGCTTGAGATTGAGTCGAAGGTTAAAGCCGCTGTTAATGCTTGGGCGGAGGCGTAATGATGACACACTTCACCCTACAGGTAACCGAAGACGGCTACATTGCGGCGTTTCCTTCCCGCATGAATCACGGGGCTTCCTACGAGTCGTTACCCTGGCCCACACCAGAGCAGGCCGTTCAGAGTCTCACCGATGACTATGACTGGGATAGCCAGGTCGGTGAGGCGATGGATGCGGTTCGACCTGTGATCGAAAAGTACGGGGCGGGGCTGATCATTGATGCTTTGCTTCGACTGGAAGAAGTGCTTTCTGATGCTGCCCTGCATGAGGCCAAAGGTGCGTTGGAAGTCACCCAGAAGATTATGGACCGCTATTAATCCACTGCCATCAACACCGGTTCTTTCGGGGGCCGGTGAGTTGTGCTATGTCAGACCTCAGCACCATACGAATTTATAGCCGTCTGCTGGATACCTGTGAGCAGGCCAGGCTATGGCACGTCTTACGAGCCCTCGACACTGAGGGCACTGGACGTGTCTATTTTGGTGTGTCTGACATGGCATTCCTCATGAGTGTCAGCACCCAAACGATTTACCGATGGCTGAAACAAGGTCTCGGTGTTTGGTGGCGAAGCCGACGACGCATTGATGGTCAGGTAGAGCTCTATCTATCAGGTGTGGCCAAAGTGGCCTGTGCATTGGGTGTAGATGGGTTGGGTGCGATCGCAGACGTTCCCTTATCCGAACTCACCCGCATGGGGTCTAAAGCATTAGCGACAGCCTTAGAAGCCGAGTACAGACAACGACAGGCGTACTGGGCAGCCAAGAAAGCCAAGAAGGGCCAGGCGAAGAAATCAGTTTTTGATCCACACGACGCCGCATCCTCTGACAGTTTCCCAGGGGCAAAGGGCATGGCAGTGGTAAACGATGGATTTCAAATACCCGGTGCTTCAGTGGCAGGCATTGCTAAAACCGTTGGGCGATCTCAGTCCACCATCAAACGACGACTTAATAACCGATGGCGGATAGACCGAAACATTGACCCTATCCAGAAGAAGAGAGTAGCGACTGAACTCAATGATCCTGAGTTGTTATTCAGACTCAAAGAATCGGGGATTGGGTTTGTGGTTCAGGAGAATGCATTGGGATGTACCCGAGTGCTTAAGGTGCTGAGCTCATCGGCCTCTCTCAGATTGCTGGTATTGGGCTGCAATGTCTATGCCCAGGATTATGAGCTACTGAGTTGCCGAGGGACTAGAGGCAGAGTTCGGAGAAAGTTGAAGAATCTAGGAAATTAATAGGTGTCAAGTATGGGAATTAGGACAGACGAATCAGGCGTAGTATGCGCTATATCACAACATATTTAGTAGCAGATCACACAGTCCCATCAGACCTGAATAAATCTGAACTTTTCGGTAGCACAGAGAGTCACATAACGTTATCACCCGCTAATGTGTGCCATTGAACTATTAGCGGGTTTCCTGTTTGGACTACGCACTATGAATGCTGGCGTGTCCTGGGTGGGTAATCGGTGAACCAGTGTGTCGGTACATAAAAAGGGACTACTTGTTGTAGCCCCCGAGACACTCAGTGCATCTTTACCCAAACGTATGTGCGACTCCACTTTGCAAAGGTGTGTCTCTAGCTCAACAGAAACTTAGACGAATTGGAAACTATTGGTCGAAATCGCTGAACTCTCGACTCCCTCAAGAATCGCAATCAGTTCAGGAGTATTCTCCATCTCAGAAAAGATAGCGGTACCTTGCTCAACGGCTCCTAAGAAATAATCTTCAGCGCGACCATGCAATTCAATTGAATCTCCACCCTTCAATTCAAAGTCTTTGATCAGCGCATAATCATCAAGGCCATACGTCGATGCATCACCGTCGCTATAGTAAACCTGTGTAGCATCTCCAAGTTTGAACACATCAGCACCTTGGCCACCGATCAGGACATCAACCTCTCCTTGCCCTGCTAAGGAATCTCCAAATTCAACACCAATCAGTACATCCCGACCACGGCCACCATCAATGACGTCACTGTGGCGTCCACCAACTAGATAGTTACTTTGGGTACCCCCTGTCAGCAGATCATTGCCCTCGCCTCCATAGAGTTCACCTTTGCCGCTCAACGAAAGAACGTCATCGCCCCCTAAGCCGGAGATATGACCATTGGCTCGGTCTAAAACATCATTGCCACTTCCCCCTTCTAACAGGCCCTTCTTATCTTGATAGACACGAATGTAGTCAATCACATATTCATTTTCATCTGCTGTAGTGTCATCGGGAGAACCAGCCCATCCGCCAACCGCTAAATTCGACAGCAGATACATGGTTTCTTGAGGAATATCCTCATGGAGAGTATAGGTTTTCTGGCCGTCAATGTAGAAGGTGAGCTTATTCTCTTTCCATTCCACACCATAGGTATGGAACCCCTCGGAGAAATCAGTGCCTGACGTCTGATCATGGTGCATGCTTCGACCTGATTCAGTTTCATAATGCACTGTTTGATGGATAGTGCTTGTATCATGGCCCAGAGCTTCCATAATGTCGATTTCTGGAGGCCATCCTCCATCCGTGGGTAGCATCCAGAAAGCAGGCCACATCCCCTGCCCCGCCGGGATTTGAGCACTAATTTCGATGTAGCCGTATTGGAAAGCTGCCTTATCATGACCAGACAGCATCCCAGAAGTCCAGTCAAACGAAGTATCTTTCCCCTGGTTTTCGAGAAGCCACTGATCGACACCTTCAAATGCCTCAATCGGAGTATCTAACCTAGTAGCAACGATACTGAGGGTACCGTCCTCATTGAACTGGAAGGCATCATCTAAGTAATACTGTTCTTCATTGTTGAATGTATTGGTTCGACTACCATAGTAATAGGTCGTATTCCAATCACTGAGGTCATCAACACTGTCGAATGTGTTCTCAAAGGTTACTTCAAAGTTCTTGTTCTTAGTGAATTTCTTAGACATTACCGTTGCTTCTTTGTTGCGTTGTTTTACTTGAGAACACTGCGATTGTGCTCGTGCGGATGAGACACACACTTTGTCATCCGCTGTTGGTATTAAAACCTTGCGACTAGGCAGCAGTGATGGGTGCATCTACTCTGTTAATAACAACGTAGAACTACTGAGTTAGCTGGTTTAATTTGTAGAATCTTTGTCTAGGAAAACCCTGAGTTCAGTTAGAATCTAGAAACTTGACCTGTTTTCTTGCCCTGGCAGCACACATGGTGCTGTGTAGTTTCTTGTAGGCAGGGCATCAGCGACAATAGCGCAAAGACTTCTTCTTACTGAAAATTCACAAACTTTCTCAGTTAGGGCTATCTATACCCTCATCCTATCTCGCCTCGCCCTCAACTTCGCTAAGCAAAGTTCCAGGGGGCAAAGCAAACTGAATCTCCACCCTACGTTGGTCTCGGGTGCGGGTAGCCCGACCAACGTAGAGCCAGGCTCCATCCATGAAGACAACATAGGCCCAAACAGTGGTCCCTTCTGGCGTAGACCGGCTGAAACTTACCCGTCCTGTCGCTGAACCATCGGTATTGATCTGAAGCACTTGGAAGGTTGCTAACTCATCTCTGGCAGGGGTCTTGGGCTCATCATCATCAGTCGGTGCAGATCCATCCACACATATATGGCTGAGATCGATCCGCTCGCCTCCCATATCCATGTAGCAGGCATGAACGGAGGTGTGGGCTGCAACAGTGAGCACTGACAACAAAGCGATAACTGCCGGGGGTCTCATCGTAATGCCTTGTGAAACTGTATCCAAGGGTACCGGAGTGTGTTCAACGAGCAGGCCAGTCTTGAGTGTTCGACACTTTCGACTAACCCCCTCAATAGATAGCATTGAGCATTCCTTTGCAACTTTCAAAGACATTCGGGTGTCGATACTACAGATTCCTCAGGACAAAAGGGTGCTCACCAGACTCTAAATTCACTTATTTATGTCCCTCGGCTTGCACCTGCCGAGGGATTTTTTCTATAAAAAATGCCCCTAATTGCTTAAGGGCGTTCAGGCATCGTGATCATAGGCTTCGTTAGCATTCCCAGGCTACTGAAAGGCTATCTCCCGCGATTCCCTCGCACCACTTGGGCAAACTATGAGCACTCCGGCTAGAGCACAGCAAGCATCTCTAGCCGCATTCAGCACAACCACCCCCCTGGAAGTCCGCCAATGCTTCTGGGGGTTTATTTCGGAGGCCGCGCACCCCGACAAAAAACGCCCAGCACACGACCGGGCGTTAGTACTAGCTAAGTAAGTAAACTGATCGTACTATAGGACATAGACTAGTCGGTTGGGTAGGCTAGTTGCAGCCGGAGTGACTGTCCTGCTCTGGCTGCTGTAACACACACTTGCCTGGGGGTTGTTTGGGGTGGATTACTCACGGAATATTGTCACGGTAAGCGTATTCCGGGAATCTGAGAAATCAGCCGGTTCTTCAGGCTCAAGGAACACGCCATATGCTTCGCCGTTGTCGTAAAACCGGTATCGCGTACTACTTGGCAATGTTTCAACGACGTCCGCGCAAGCTGTGATGTCGTTGTGTGTCTGCTCTATGCCCTTAACTACAAAGTCGCTGTAAGCCGCCCTCGCTTCTTCTGGGCTGCTATGCCGCCATTCAATTATGAGTGTGACAGCATACGGGTAGCTGCCATCTGTAGCTTGGGTGACATCAATGATGACCCAATCCTCGGTCAATGGATCTGCATCGTCGTCCGGGAAAACAGTGCTCTCACCGCTAAGATCCGCGCCAGGGGCATTCGCTCGCTCAATCATTGAAGAAAATCGATGCAGGGCTCTGCACGGCCCTTCAGTTGGCTGAGATTTTGCAGCGGATGGCCACAGTAATAAAAAGGAGCAGCAGACAGCAGCTAGCTTACCAAGTGCCATAATTCAGGTTCTCCATCAGTCGGTGCGCTCATGATAGCGGACGAGATCGGGTGTCAGCCCACACACAAAAAAGCCCAGCACAAGACCGGGCGCAACCACTATGGGTGGCAAATGACTGTCCTATAGTACGACATACATCAGGATACTTTGGGTAGCCTGGGTTACGTAGCCAGGGGTGTCGCCGCGCTCTGGCTGCAACACACACTGACTGCCTGGGGGTTGACTGGCTCCCAGGTTTTTTGGTGGGGTTTTTTGGTGGGTTTCAAGTTTGCAGCTTGAGGACAATACCGTTAGAATAATGAGGCCATTCTAGTCAGATTTATTATGCTTCCTGTTCTCTCTGGTCGTAGCGGTTCAGGCGGAGCTTATTCTCCGAACTTCCGTGTTGGCAATACTAGCGGAACCACCGCCGCATCTAAGGTTATTGAGCAAATGACCGGCGGGTTTGATCCACGAAGTATCGGCAAGTTATCCCTGGAGGATGTGCAACGACTCAGTGCGACCGCTGAGGAGATGGCGAAGCAAGAAAAATTCGCTAAACACGCTTGCAAGAAGATTAAAGAGATCTTGAAGCGGGTGGCCACCATTGAAGAACTACGAGCAGAAATTCTCAAGGAGGGTCTAGCGAAAGATGGTCAGGTTGCTGAGATGGTGGCCGAATTAACCAAACAGACTAACCAGGCTGGCTTAGATCGCAAACTGCTGCAGGAAAAGACAGCCAATGCGTTGCAATATCAAGGGGCTCAGTATCAGGCTAATGCAGGACTGGACAGGGCTAATTGGAAATTTAAGCTATTGCAGCTACGGCAAGGCACTGAGCTAAAACTGCAGTCAATGGGCACCAACCATAAACAGACGCTCAATCAAGAGAGACAGCGAATCCGTTTGCAGGCTCGCACTGCGCAGGCTAGGGCCACTTACAACCGCACGCTTGCTGACGCAATGGACGGGAAGATTTCAGCAAGGCAGGCGAGTGGACTACTGGCCAAACTTCAAAAGCTGGCATTCTAAACAAGATCGACTACTGCGCTCTTGATTGAGCGTTCTCTTTTGTGTACATTGTCCTCAGAAAGCGTTTTTGAAATCTATGTTTGAAGGATTAGATTTCGATAATTTTACTGAGCCATTAGCGGAGTCACTTGATCCGACGCCGGAAACAGGTCTCACCGTTGTTGATGGGCTGCAGATTTGGTTGGTGGGCATTGCTTCATTTAGTGCACCCATGTCGATGGTTATGTTGGCGCGGTTGGTGCCCCCGTTGATTCCAGCCACAGTCGTGGGTTTGTCGGGGGGTGCGATCGCTCTCATCGCCTATGGACTACTAGCTGGGAGAGGCGCATCGGCAAAATCTACGGTGTATGGCCTATTGGGCTTGGGCGGGGTGATTGGCGGTGGGTGGGATTATCTATCTGTCCTGTTGTCAGTCAGCGGCATGATTGGTGGGGTGGCGTTGATCCTGTCTTTGGCTATGGCAGGCGTTGGGGTGGCATTTGTTGCTAAGAAGGTTATTCGCCATGGATAAGGTTTTGAAACTGGCAATTACGTGCTCTATTTGCGCATTGATCTCTCCCACAATGAACCTGCTGCCACGGTATGAACTTTCATCTGGCCAGATTGTTGAAAGGTTAGAGCCAGGGCAATCATTCAGGCATTCCACCCGTGGATATTGGTGGTACAAATTCCCGCTCGCAGCACTGGCGTCTGGGGGGTCGATTATGGGCCTGTTTTTACTGCCAGCCATTAAGCGTCAATGGGAGGAGGAGGAAAGGGAGCGAACTATTCAGTTGCAGGCACGCTATAAAGTGCTACCTGAAATCGCTGAGGCAGAAGAAGAGGTTAAGGCCCTGGTCTCCGCCGAGCAAAGAGCTGTTGAAGCAGGGGGGATGGTTGAGACTGCTGAGCCAGAAGCTCAAAATCATACAGCAGTGGGTGAGTCGTCTAGCCCTGAAAGTGATCAGAACCAATCCCAGCAATCGGTAGCGACAGAAGCAAGGCCAAATCCTGCTACTGATGAGTCATCTCACTTAGCAGATATTTTTAAGCTGGTATTTAACAACAAAAAGAAGCACTTATTGATACCTGCTGAGACTGGAGCGGGGAAGACCAGTCTACTGCTTGGATTGGTTGATTATTACCAAAAAGTTTCACCGCAGTCTGAGTTTTATTTCAGTACAGCAAAACCTGGACCGTTTTTAGGGTACGAGAACAAAACGGCTGATGATGGCAAGAAGCATGTCATTTTGCTCAACATGAATAAGTCGTACACAGTTGAGCCTTTGGTATCGCGACTTCAGTGGATTATCGACCGAATGGTGCAGCGTCAGACCCAACGAACAAAAGCCGAGCAGACAGGGAAGCCTTACAACCCAGAGCCTTTGATCATCGTTTTAGATGAATGGCTAGCAACTCTATCCTTAGCCAAAACTCACACTAAAGAAATGATCCGTGAGTGGCAATCTGCCCCAGCTCAGGAGCGTGGGGACAAACCGATTGACTACGAAGCTAAGTTGATTGAGATCGCCAACAACATCGCCATCATGGGGCGCGAGGACAACGTTGGTATTTGGCTATTCGGCCAAGATCATCAAGTTCAGAACGCAGGCATCAACACTGGGCTTCAAAAGAACTTTGGCGTTGTTGTCCCGTTTAGTCGTGGAGCCGAACAGGCGATCGAGCACGCCTTGATTGGTCGCTCTCCAGTGCCTACCCACGCGCAGGGGAAAGAGATTTACAAGACTGCCATGGACCGACTTGAGGCAGAGCCGAAAGCATTTCTAGCCTATTCAAATATCCATGGGCACCAAATCCTTAAAATGCCCTGGTTGCCTGACATCAAGAGGAAGCGGTTATTTGAAGATGCAAACCTGACAACCTCTACAGACTCTAAACCGAAACAAGTTATTCAACTAAGAATGGCTGGCACTGAATTAACTCAAGCGATTTGCCAAGTATATGGATGTCAGGCTAAGACACCTGAGTTTGAAAGGGCTCGGTTGGAGGTGCTGCACACGATCAGTTGATACATCAATAAAAGTTCAAAAACGTTTGGCTGCTTTCCTGTGAGGCAGCTTTTTTATTGTCATAAACTGGCACACCATTGTTTTTGTCTTCGACGTCTCTCGTAATGCACGTTCATTAATTTATTGCACGTTTGCAACTGCGGCCTTTGTCCTGCAAGCAATTCAGCATATTTGAGTATGTGCTTTATTCAAGGGGTTGTTATCACTAAAGCTGCACGAGCGTGCAGCTACGTGCTTGCACGAGCAATCTCTTTTTAGCAAATAATGCACATCCCTTTATTCACATGCTACTGTAGTTTCAAATATCTGCACAAAGGACAAAAGGGCTGTGAAAGGATTGCTCCCAATTGAGGACGTGAAACAACGAATTGTCACACTCAAGGTTTATTCAAAACAGGAGTTGGCGAAGGCGTTTGATGTTCATCATTGTTGGATTACCCGAAAACTCCAGGCACTTTATGAGCATGATTATGATCGTCGCGTTGTGCCGCATGAAGTCGCTTGGGAGTTGTACCTGACCTACTTGCATCAACGTCAGTTGCTAAAAATAGAAGGGCGTCAACGTGTGACGACTAAAGATCTGCACGGGTTCTTGAATAGCCTTGATAAATTGCCTGACCCTCAAAAAGCTAAACGGTCTTACGCCGAGGCTATGGGTGGAAGCCGCCAGCACTTTGATCAGATGATGGCCGATATTGAGTTAAACCGTAAAAAAAAGCTACCTGGGCATACGATTGACATCGCCGCCCAGCTCATCTGACTTCTTTGCCTAGGGGTTGCGTTATCGCGCCCCTTTAACTATGATGTCAGCGTCCTTAAATTTATTTTTTGAAACTCATGGGAAGACGACGAGCAAAGGTAAACCAAAGTAGTCAGATTCAGGTAAAAGAGTCTTCAGGTATTCAACAGGCTCAAGTCCCTGGCGATGAAGTGCAGCTTAACGACGTCTCTGTTCAGCAGACCCCAGGGGAGCAGGTAAGCTCGATGGTTCAGGGAGCTGTTGACGAAGGGGCTACTATCGCAGATCTGGTATCTCAAGCAACAGCTCAAGGTTATGCATCACGCCTTGGCCAAAACATACCTGTTGTGTTTGGCAACATGGCGGATGTCACCCGTGCGGCTTTTGGCAGTCTCACTGAGGCGGTAGAGCAAGCTTGCGATATCAAAGAAGACCCTGTGTTGCCATCTCAGCCAGCAAGCTATTTAGAAGGCGTCGAAGAAAATGAATCGGAGATCTGATCTAAGTACAGATCAATTACACGGGAATGTTCAAATTTCTGTGACCCCAGAAGGTAAGCACCAGCTGCATTTGTCAGGAGATGTCCCCGCTTATATTGCGATTGACGCCATTGGTGCGATAGTCAAGGCCAACAGCGAAAAGGCCAGGCTCGATAGGCAAAACAACTTAAAACGCTATCTCGGGTATGGCCTTAGCATTTTCGCGTTACTACTCACTATGGGGTATCTGTTCGGGGGATGTGGCGATAGCAATAACAATCACTATCAAGGGAGCTATGAGTATTCACGTTGACTTAGGTGGTATTGAAATAGGAGGGCCACCGTTTGTCTGTAATGTGCAGCCCCCAAATTGGTTTGAAAGCTTTGATCCCTCAGACCAGGTGGTTGACGTTGATGTGCTGTCTAGCGAGATAGAAGATTCATCTAGATTCCCCTTTCATTCTAAAAAGTGGCTATGGCGAATAGCTGTAGGTATCGGGGTGATGGGGCTCACCGCATTGACTGGGAATCTTGCGATCGCAGAACGAAGCGGGAATCTAGATAACCATCGCGACAGGAGTCTGAACAGTGCAAGTCGAGCGCTTGGTGTTGTGTGCCTGCTGTCAGGCGCGGGGGCAATAGTTGTCACAAGTAAATTGCAAAGGAGGTTTTGATGATTGATGGTAATTGGATGCAGATTGGCCCGTCGCTGTCGATAAACTTGCTGCATGTGACTCAAATTAACTGGACAACGCCGAGCATCAAGTTAACGACAGGGGATAGCCACCCGATTAACGCGCAGCAGTCTACTGAACTTCAACGGTGGCTCAAGGGGCAGGTGCCATCTGTCAATAATCAAGATCCTGTCGGGATTGGAGGGTTAGGCGAATGGTGAGGATAGCGCTCGGGTTCGTCGTAGGCGGCATTGTGGCATGGAATGTCAGGCCAGCCTACGACATTGTTGTTGAGCATGTCGCTCCAGTCTATGAGTTTATTGCTGATGCTAAGGATGGCCCCACATGGAAAATGATCGACTTCATCAAATAGCCAACGAGATAGCCGACGACGCTCAAGCTACTGGCTCCCATTTAGCGAACGTAGCCACACATCAAATGGATACGGCTTTTCAGCAGACGCTAACCGAGAACATCGTTTTGTGGGCGGATCGGTATTGCCCTGATGATTATGACCAAGCTGGCAAACTCGCTGGACGACTAGTTAATGCAGGTCGCCGCCAGGCTGCATTAGAGGTTCTGCTTTATTCAGTTTCAGTTTTTGCGTTTGTGGCTGCTGGCTTGTGGCTGATCAATGCGGCTGGATGGCTGTATATCCCTGCTGTAGCGGGGTCTATGGCTTTCGGGTTATATTTAGCCCTGTCCGGCAATAACTAACCCCTCATGGCATTATCAGAGCACCACGAACTCATTTCCCTGATGGCTGGGTTCGGATTTCGTGACCGACAGATACAAGAAGCTCTGATAGACATTGGCCACCCATTGGTAAGTACTCAGGGTATTGGGAAATATCGAAGAGAAAACGATATTAAGACCAGAGGAATCCCTGAGGTAATTGCTGAGTTTTATGGGTGTTTGCTGATTGAGGCCCGAGACCAAGGTGTTTCCGTTAATGAACTAGCAAAGCGCTTTGAATGCACCACCAGTGTGGTTAACAAAGCATTTGATCTAATGGGGGAGCCATCAAATCAGCTTTGTTCAAAAGAGTCGCTAAAGGCTGATTATCGCTGGGATTTACTAAGCCTCAAGCGACAAGGCTATAGCGTTCGGCAAATGGAAGATTGGTTGCTTCAGCATCGAAGGCTGAAGTGTGGAAAAACAACAATTCACAGCGCCTTGCAAGAAATCAAATTACGCAGCTGGAAAGAATTTGATATGGCAAAACAATTTATGCAGTGGCTTATGAGCCTGCCCAAGTCAGAAGGCTCTGAAATTTTTACATCAATGATGGATGAACTTAGAAGCAAGGGGTATATAGTCTAATGCCACCAGGAATGATCCCAGGTTTATTTTTAGCGGTCTTGATAATTTTTCTCAGGGGCGGCAGCGGTCACAAAGCTAATTCCAAAGAGATAAATCTCACGCCTGATCAAGTCGAGATGCTGAGGAAGATGCAGAAATGAACTTTAAGAACGAAGATCATCTTCAAGAATTCATCCACTCAGTAACTGGCGGCGCTCGCGAGGTAGAGATGCCCGACGGTTCACGAGTGGATGTGCTGACCAGTGGTGCAGTCATCGAGGTGAAGCCAAAACTCACGAGATCTGCTTTACTACAGGCCATGGCCCAAGCTCAGATCTATGGGAGTCATCACCCTGGCAAACGCATGGTGATTGCTGGTTGTACACCGAGTAATGAGGAAGCCTCTTACACAACGGCGGATAGGGTTAGAAGCCAGGGTGTAGAGGTTTGGTACGTAGATCAGATGCGAGAGTTCCAAGAAGCGTGGGATGACCTGCATGAGGCTGAGTATGAGGAAGAACCTAGCTTCGATTGGCATCGCCCCCTTGCTGATCTCTTCAATTCAGATCCCCAGGACGATGGCGATGGTGATTCTGGATGGATTGCAATCCTCATGATCGGGGCCTTGTTGCTGTTCTTGATAGGACTGAACCGCCGCCCCGTCGCCCCAGTCTCCCCCGCGTCATCCTCAGCCATTCCGATGTTCTCAGCTGGCGAGTATGGTTCGGCTGTCGTGGGCAGAATCCCTGAAGGGGCAGCGGTGAGCATTCTCAAGTGTGAGGATGATTTTGTTCAGGTGAGCTACCAGGGGCGTGAAGGTTGGGTACGGGATTTTGAGGTGAGTGGCTGCCGATAGTGCAGTAATGCTCTATTAAACCCAATGAGTAACACTAGATTCTCTGATGTCATCGAAGTGGTCAGAAATGGCCAAACGATACAAATTACCCCCGCTCAGCTTCAACATGGGGATGCTTTGCTTGTTAACGGTCAGATTCGTATTGTCGAAGGCTACAACCCCCAGCGTGGGTGGGCGTTGCGTGCTCCCCGCTTTGAAGAATACGAGATTGAGAATCCAGCGATTCGTGTTGGGCTCGGAATGCTTAACGGATTGGCTAAATTTTTAAGCTAGGGGAAATCAAATGTCTAAATACTACAGACTCCGCCACCACCACCCCGCCTGGCTCGATCTCCTCCGCCACACCTGCCAATTCACTGGCGCACCCGTGGGGAAGACCCACCAGGGCAAGTACCGTGGGTACAACTTTCACCACACTCACAGCGGTGCTTATGGACATGAACGGCCAGGCTGGAATTTATTGCTACTCACTCCGAGAGCACACCGGTTGGTGCATTTTCTGGGTGGCACTCCGCTACTCGGGATGAACAAGAGCGCAGTAACGATCCAGAACAGGCGGGCTCAGAAACTCCCCTGTTCATGGCTATGGCGGTATCCGAATCCAGTGCAGAGGATTTTCCATTGTTGGTGTCGGTTGCCGATGATGGCGCGAGGGTTTGGGGTGGTGGCGTTGGTGATGATTGTTTTTGGAGGATAGGATTATGACCCCACAAGAGTTTGCAGAAAAAATTACAGGGCAGGAATACCCGTTTGAATTGGAAGATCGAGAATTAGCCAAGCATCACGGTTTTATCGTGCTATGGGGACACAGCGACGATCTGCTAGAGGCTGATGGGTTGATCCGTGATGAATGTGGAGCTTACGACGGGACTACAGCACGTTTTGGTAGCCATGGTTTCTTGGAGATAAGCGAAGATGGGTCTTTATTAAAACCCCCTATAACTGTTCAGGAATGCCGAGAAATAGTTGAAAGTTTTGATTCTTCATTTGAGGTCAAGGCTGAGTGGTGCCCGCAAGGAACAAGTTTAAGTTGGCGCATTACAGCAGATACAATCCCCAGCGAAAACAAGGCTGCTTTTGTCGTCGTAGAGGATGACGAGCCGATGTGTGAGGGGCTGGTGGTGCGGATGCCTGTGAGCCAAACCACCCAACTTTCTCGCTAGAATGGGGGCGTAAATTTACACGGATCTAAGATCCGAGTGAATAGGGTTTATACGGCGCTGCCTCTCGGGGTGGCGCTTCTTTGTTGTGATTAACAGACTTCAAACCTTTCGCGACTGTCCTTTAAAACGGTCGCTTTTTCATGGCATGTTCGCGGACGCGTGAGGCATACTTGATGTGATCTCCGCTTTCAAAATTTCACCATGGACAATATCACCGCACTGTTTGGGATTGACGCAGTTCTAGCCGTCGCAATTACCACTGCACTTGTTCGGCTTTTCTCTACCGACGTTGGCAAAGAAATTGTTGAACTGAAGAGTAAATACGACGAACTACGAGGCAAGGTGGAAGGTTATATCGAGATGGGCAAGGATGGTTACAGCGCCCAAGAGATTGCTGCTATTCGCCAGGATTTACGAACTCTGCTGAACCGGGGAGGTGATACCGCTTGAACCTGAACTGGAGAAAGTTGGCCACCAATCTCGGACTAAGGGCGATCGCTGAGGCTACAAAAACGCCAACAGTCGAGGACATTGACGCCAGAACAGCGATCGCGATCAACCAGTGGGCACAGTCTCCCCCGCTAAATGTGCTGTCCGACGATCTGCCATTCCCGTTCATCCACACTGGCAAAAAGATACTGGGTAAAAACTGGGAGGTCCCAAGCAGTAGTTGGGGTGTTGTGTTCCCGTTTCAACGGCATTTCTGGCTGCATTACGCCCAGGATCGGATTAAGTCTCGATGGATCAATGGCCGAGAGGCACCCCAAGACGTCACAGACTGACTCACCCCCTACACGCGCACCTCATGCCGCCTCTTCGGGGGCGGCTTTTTGTTGGCTGCTTACGGGGGATATTGGCTCTGTTTCGGCGGGGGTTGTGAACTGGTTAGTCCCCTTGTATGTTTAGAGGTGTAGCAGGAGACCGTCATCCCCTAGAACCGATGAGCAAATGTTAAGAACGGGTTTGTTTAGGAGTCTACTCAAATACGCTAAGCGTAGTAGCACTAGACCAGGTCCTCCCGTTCATGATAGCTCATCATAGTCCGACCGCAAGCAAGGTTACCGCTACTATTCATCGAACTGAGAGCTCGAAAAAATCGCCAGGTTCCCATGGGAGACCGGATCACGCAAGGTAGAGTGCAGTGGATGGAGCCTCAATACCGTACTCCTTTAGGAGAGATCATATGACGACATCAGCTAAGGTAACTCCGGTGAATTGGATAGGCATAGACGTCAGCAAAGACAAGCTGGATGTGTATGACCTGAGCGCAGAAACGTATTGCTCATACAGCAACGATGCGGCAGGTATCGAAGCGCTGAGGCAAAAGGTATTAGAACGACCGGATCCAGCCGTTGTCTGCGAAGCCACAGGCGGCCACGAGGCACGAATGGCGCTGAGGCTACATCAGCATGACATCCGAGTAAGCGTGGTCAACCCACGTCCGGTCAGAGACTTAGCCAGAGCCCTGAGTAAGCTGGCTAAGACCGACCCGATTGATGCCTATGTGATTGCCAAGTACGGTGAGGTGACCGAGCCTGCCGCGACAGTCTTTGCCTCTGCCGCCGAAAGCGAGCTAAAGCAGTGGGTCACGCGTCGGCAGCAGTTAGTTGAGATTCTAAGCGCGGAGAAGAACCGTCGGACACTGTTGGTGAAGGGTGCAGCCAGAGATGAAGTGAGTGAGCATATCGACTGGTTAGAAAAGAAGATAAAACAACTTGATGAGAAAATAGCAGACCTTAGCGATTCAGTCTCTGAGTGGAAAGCGCGCAAGTCTATTTTGCGTTCGCCCAAAGGCATTGGCCCGCTAATTTCGGCAAGCTTTCTAGTGTTGTTGCCGGAGCTCGGTACGCTCAATCGGCGACAGATTGCAGCGTTGGTCGGTGTTGCGCCCTTTAATCGAGACAGCGGTCGCTTTCAGGGACAGCGACGTATTTGGGGCGGTCGAGGCGCGGTGCGGGCGCTGCTATACATGGCCACTTTATCAGCGCTGAAGTGCAATCCACCGATTCGTGCCTTCTATCAACAGCTACTGGCCAGAGGGAAAGCTAAGAAAGTGGCGATTATTGCGTGTATGAGAAAGTTTATCATCTGTTTGAACGCAATGGTCAAGAAGAATGAACCCTGGGATGACAACAAAGTCACAGCATTCTTCCAAACGACCTAGTTTCAATGGTCACAGCGCTTTTTTCTGTGCAAATGTAGAACCTTTTTCTGATCAATTTAGATGAGTTGTTGCTCCTTTTTAACACTAGAAAAGAGAGAATAGAGGAGTGTGATTGATTTTCAACATTTGCCGTCAAAAAGACGGTGAGAACCCACTGTTGCAACGCTGTATTCTCACGTTTTTTCAATAACCGCCCTTGACAGCAAACATAATCGCTTACGGGGTAGTAGATTTTGAACGCACCCATGCAGGCTCCTTCACTTGAGCACGAGGGTTTCCGTCCCCTTACGGGGTAGTAGATTTTGAACCCCCACCTTCTGAAACCCTTACTATACAAGTCCTCTAGAACCCGATTTCTGAGGGGGTCTGGAAAAGCCCAGATAAATAGAAGCTATTCCCAATAAAGCCCTGTGGAAAACGTCTGAAGCCCTTGCCCAGCAATTGATCTGAGGGGGTCAACGAAATAATGCGGTTTTCGAGGTTCGGCAGACCCCCACGAATCGTAGAGGTTTCACCCAGCATAGCCAACCCATTCGGCTATGTCCATAGGCTTTCAGGAAACCTAGAGGCAGCGGGGGCTGAAGCCTAAGCGTACCGTGATTATTACGTACATATTAAGCATAGTTGCGCGATTCCGGTTGGTTGGGTTAGGGTGATCGCTAGCTGAGGTACACGCTTCAGTCAGATCCTTGAAAACCGCATAGCGTCGTTGCGAAGTGTGTAGGCCTTGGTCCGTAAGGCCTCTGCATCGTAGAGTTAAGGCTTAAGGCTATCAGAGGCCATGGATTGCGCTTCGGATTTCTGAAGTGTGTATTCGGTGGCTGAAGTCGTTGAGCGGTAAGGCGTCTGAATAGGTGCCTTACATTCCACTTACCCCGCAAGCGATTATGTTTGCTGTCAAGGGCGGTTATTGAAAAAACGTGAGAATACAGCGTTGCAACAGTGGGTTCTCACCGTCTTTTTGACGGCAAATGTTGAAAATCAATCACACTCCTCTATTCTCTCTTTTCTAGTGTTAAAAAGGAGCAACAACTCATCTAAATTGATCAGAAAAAGGTTCTACATTTGCACAGAAAAAAGCGCTGTGACCATTGAAACTAGGTCGTTTGGAAGAATGCTGTGACTTTGTTGTCATCCCAGGGTTCATTCTTCTTGACCATTGCGTTCAAACAGATGATAAACTTTCTCATACACGCAATAATCGCCACTTTCTTAGCTTTCCCTCTGGCCAGTAGCTGTTGATAGAAGGCACGAATCGGTGGATTGCACTTCAGCGCTGATAAAGTGGCCATGTATAGCAGCGCCCGCACCGCGCCTCGACCGCCCCAAATACGTCGCTGTCCCTGAAAGCGACCGCTGTCTCGATTAAAGGGCGCAACACCGACCAACGCTGCAATCTGTCGCCGATTGAGCGTACCGAGCTCCGGCAACAACACTAGAAAGCTTGCCGAAATTAGCGGGCCAATGCCTTTGGGCGAACGCAAAATAGACTTGCGCGCTTTCCACTCAGAGACTGAATCGCTAAGGTCTGCTATTTTCTCATCAAGTTGTTTTATCTTCTTTTCTAACCAGTCGATATGCTCACTCACTTCATCTCTGGCTGCACCCTTCACCAACAGTGTCCGACGGTTCTTCTCCGCGCTTAGAATCTCAACTAACTGCTGCCGACGCGTGACCCACTGCTTTAGCTCGCTTTCGGCGGCAGAGGCAAAGACTGTCGCGGCAGGCTCGGTCACCTCACCGTACTTGGCAATCACATAGGCATCAATCGGGTCGGTCTTAGCCAGCTTACTCAGGGCTCTGGCTAAGTCTCTGACCGGACGTGGGTTGACCACGCTTACTCGGATGTCATGCTGATGTAGCCTCAGCGCCATTCGTGCCTCGTGGCCGCCTGTGGCTTCGCAGACAACGGCTGGATCCGGTCGTTCTAATACCTTTTGCCTCAGCGCTTCGATACCTGCCGCATCGTTGCTGTATGAGCAATACGTTTCTGCGCTCAGGTCATACACATCCAGCTTGTCTTTGCTGACGTCTATGCCTATCCAATTCACCGGAGTTACCTTAGCTGATGTCGTCATATGATCTCTCCTAAAGGAGTACGGTATTGAGGCTCCATCCACTGCACTCTACCTTGCGTGATCCGGTCTCCCATGGGAACCTGGCGATTTTTTCGAGCTCTCAGTTCGATGAATAGTAGCGGTAACCTTGCTTGCGGTCGGACTATGATGAGCTATCATGAACGGGAGGACCTGGTCTAGTGCTACTACGCTTAGCGTATTTGAGTAGACTCCTAAACAAACCCGTTCTTAACATTTGCTCATCGGTTCTAGGGGATGACGGTCTCCTGCTACACCTCTAAACATACAAGGGGACGGAAACCCATCGACACTTGACATTGTTGGAGCAAAAATTCGTTTAGAATCCACTACCCCGAAGGGGAAACTACCCACACAAAAACAGGGCATACACATGACGTACACCCTTGCCAAATTCCCTATATGTTACTCGGCTTAGCGGTTTTTCTCCCTAATGCTATAACCAAACGCGTTTACTATAATCACAGTTTTACCGCTAGCTGTCCTAAATCTAACTATCGGGCTGCATTCACAAATTTTTGATGCAGCATTTTGCATATTGGTACCAAATTCTTTTAGCTCTAAATCACTCTGCTTATAAGCCAACGGAGTTACTACAACATCGACCAGTCCCCTGCCATTTTCAATACTGATCTCATTAATCAAAGCCTCTGTAGGGTCTAATTCTGAAATCACATCCTTAAAAGCTCTAATTTCTTCAGCATCAAATCCTCTCTTATCCTTCTTTTCCCTTTCTGCTTCCTGCTGTGCTGCTATTGCTGCCCTAGCCTGCTCTTGTAATTCTGCGTTTCCCTGACTAGCTTTCCATTCAGATCTAAGTTCAGCACGCCTGACTTCAGTTTGACGATGCTCCAGCCAGGCAACGCCCACCCCGCCGACCAAGATCAAAAATCCTAGACAGCCAGCTGTAATGAGCGCAGGGCGTTTCCAGTTGCTAGCGGGTTTACTAACCAAGCTTTTGGCTTTGAACTTTTGACCGTCAGACATAAGAGAACACAGAAACCAGCGCTCTTATTATTCAGCAGGGTGTCAAAACAATTAGCATTAGATAACTACATTCAGACCTTCAGTTAACTAACTCCACCCCCCACCCAACCCCACCCCCGACCTTAGTCTCGTATCTCAGCACCGAAGCCTCCCAAATGCTCCACTAAGGTCTGGTCGGGAATGCAGGGGATGCCATGGCGGAAAGTCTTTAGGAAATATACTCAGACCAGATTGCTCGCACATAAACTCAAGCTCTTGTCCGCCAAGGATTTTCTCTCAAGGGGCTGACTGGCTGTTAGCGGTGCACTAATCAAAGTAGATTGTAACGACCAGTCTCACCGGTCCGTCATTAACAATGCTCTACTTATTCCAACCGAATTGGCGGCTCCGATGCCTGCATTTGTTAGTCTGCCGCGTTTATGACTGATTTGAATTCCGGCGTTTCAGCAATGCTTGAAAAGTACGGGTTACTGTCGATGTACTTAGCCCAACTGGGATCTCGGGCAATCAAGCTGCTGAGCTGTTCAAGTGCCCCATCAGCCTCCCCTGTCATCGCTAGAACACAAGCCATGTTATACATTGCGTCGTTGATCTCGCGGTCCTCACTTGCTAGCTTTTGAGCCAAGACCAAACTATTCTTGGCTTCTTCAAGACGTCCAACCCGTTTCAGCATTGCAGAGTAGTACGCGTACAAACGAGAAAGCGTATTCTTGGGAAGATCGTCCGGTGCGATTGCAATTGCTTGAGCGTAGTTGCGTAGGGATTCATTGTTAGTTTCATCGCCGCCTCTTTTGTTCGCAAGATTAATGCCGAGAATGAAGTGATCTTCCCAATCTCGAAAGCGAAATTGTTCTGTTGTGTGTGCAGATGGGCCAGTGATCCGTTGTAGTGCTCGAACGCTCGTCAGCACATCCTCCAGTATTTCACGATCAGTACGTTCCTCTTGCTTCGATGTTTCGCCAGATGTCTCTTGTAGTTTCTTGAGGTTGTGGTCCATGCCCGACCAAAGACCATTAAAGATGTTATTTAGTAGCGTTTTGTCGAGTTGTCCCTCTGGAAGAGACGAGTTAACTGCAGATGCCAACGCGAAGAAGCCATCTCGGTCGGCCTCTACGGACTGAAACTGCGCAAGTGGAAAAGAAAGGTCGGCCTTTTTAAGACCGAGAAGCAGAGGAATCACGCGTGCAGTATTTAACGCTTTGGCAAGCGATCCGGCCTCAAACAGTAGCCAAGGTGCATTTAGATTCTCAGGTGTGAGGCAAATGATACCAAAATCGCTTTCCTTTAGGCTCAAGGAAAGCTGCGAATTCCACTGTTGTCCGGCCTCAATATCGCGTTCTGACATCCATGGTTCCGCTCGCTGCACAACCGTCTTGATCCATTCGTGTAAATGTACCGCAAGTGTCTTACTACGGGAACCTGACCAGGATATGAATACTTGCATATGAATTGTTTTCTGCGGACTAACAATTTATTAGATCTACTTTTTCCATATATCTACCCCATACGAGCTGGATATATGGATAGTCCGCACTATATCCACCTTACCCGGTTAGCTATATGGAAACTTGCAGTATATTACGCCCAGATTAGATAAAGATCTGGAAAGTTCCTACATATCTTCCAGAGCTCCTATTAGCGGATTAGCTACTAACAACCGCAACGGGCCTGTAGCCTTCCAGGGCCTTCAGCGATCGCATCAGAACCGCAGCATCAGGTTCTGTGATCATGTCTCCCTTTTTGCCACTAGCAGCTTTACATAAAAACGAAAAGTACCCTTGAGGGTACTATCGGCATCTAGACCTAAGTTTTATACTTTCTTTGTAGCTTAATTAGATTGAAAGAGACAACTATAAAGCCATGGCCGATAAAACATTTCATGGATATCTTCCATCTTCTCTAAAAGAAGTAAAAGTTTTTCTTAATCTTCTGCATATCCCTAATAATTTCATCCTAAGCGGCTAGAAATATTACCAAAAGTTGCATGTACGGTTTTGAGGAGAAGGATAGGCTATATGTAAAACCTATCCCTTTACCCGACTGTCTACAGCACCTTGATATGATAGTGATTATTTTGGAAGCCATTAGTACATGAAAACTCTAACTTTACAACAATAAGAATTTATGGGTTCCGATATTTTTGCTTTATTAGGTGTAATAGCAGGTCTATTAGCTACAGTTGTATCTGCTGGTATCTCAGCTTTTAGTGAGAGACGAATAAAGGAATCTAAGATTTCTCGACTAGATCTAACTGAACCTACTGAAGATTTAGCTAGGGATTGTCGTCTTTATGAGCTTCGCAGTTCGCTACAGCGCCAAGAATCAATTGCTCGCCTAAATAGTTGGGCTGATTCATTACTTACCTTTGGACAATACATCATTGGTGGGCTGCTTGCTTCATCATTTGTTCAGGACTCAGCACCTAAGCAAGTAGTTGGCATCTTAGGAGTACTTGTTCTGTTGTCTTCATTAATCCGTCAGAGGTATCGACCTGATATCAAAGCTGTAGCCGCAAAGCGCAGAGTCGTTCTCATCCGCTCTTTTATCAGAGATGTAGAAGATAATCTTTATGCACTCAATAAAGGACAAGGCAATGCCCCATCAGTTCTTTCAATAAGACAAAGAGTTACTGAACGTTTGTCTAAATTTGACGAGATAGAACTTATCGACACCCAGGAAGACGAGGGCGGAAATGAAGCGGACTAATTGAGCTGCCGTGCTCTATCCAATGCTTAAGCTGGTCCTGTAACGAATAGCCTTTCTCAAGGCTAATATCTGGTGGAGCCACCAATGGCCGAAATCTCTGAACTAGGCAGGCTTTTTGATCTGCAGATAAATTCTTAAAAAATTCATGTGCCAAGCACTTTTCAGCGACAGCCCTGGAAGGGGTTAGCAAAATACTCCCAACATAAACACCTCCTTTTAAGGAGTACCCTTTCCGAGGAATTATCGACGAAAAGTATTGTTCGTAGTAGCTTATTTCCGGATCAAACACAGGGTTCAAGCTAGGCTCTGCATCAGCCAAGCTTTTCTGGTCTCACTGGTCAAACCAGTGGCTTACCTCAAATATTCAGTTAAACGGTTCCAAGTGTTGTAGGGATAGAGCACTCCCGGCAAGGATACCCGCTTTTGAAGCGGTCCTATTCATCAAGCCACCGGCTTTGCCGGGGGTGTGCTGCCTGGAACCTTTTATGATCCGCACTCCCTAAATTATAGAAAATAGCTGACAGTGTTCCAAATATATTATTCTGAGCCAAAATAATAGGGAGTTTTCCCACTTATGCTATGCCTCAACCTTCTGGCCCTCAACTTCCCTTAAATGAACGCCTGGCAGAAATTGCTGTAAAGGCTATTGCTGCCGGTGGCCTCACAGCAGGTGGTGCTAATGCATTTTGGGAACTGATTATGAAGGACGATGGTAGTGTTGTTAACGCTATTGCATCACTGTTTATCGGGTTGAGTATTACCTATGGAACCAAGCTACTACAACCCATCCATCAAGGAAACGAAGAACGACTATATACGGTTGGGAAAAAACTTAATAAAAAAATCGACCGTGTAGGTGCTCAATTAAACTACGAATACTATAAGAAATCTTATTTGCAGTGGCAGGCATGGGATAGCCAATCGTACCGACCTGAAGGCATGGCTCAGCATGAAGGTATCTTTACTCCCTTGATCGAAGAAGTTTTTGTACAGCTAGTACTGGATTTCAACGCCAGCATACCAGGATTCAGATTTCACTTAAAAAGTCTAAACTTTTCACAAACTCGAGATCATCAAGTTTTGAGTATCTGGAGTTTTATCCGCGAAGCGGAAAAGACCCGTCCTTACAGGCAACTAGCTATTTTGGCCTGGGGCGGCTATGGCAAAACCACTTTGCTTAAACATGTTGCCTACATATATGGCACTAGGCAACAAGGAAGATTTAATGCACCAGCTCTTATACCAGTACTACTTGTGTTACGAAAGTATACTTCCATAATAACACAAGCTCCCTCCCCCACTCTAGTTGAAATTATTGAAAAACACCACATCCCTGACTTGCCTAAGGAAGGAAATGACCAAGAACTACCTCAGAATTGGGTAGCTGATTTTCTGAGCAACGGCCAAGTAATAGTCATGTTCGATGGCTTTGATGAAGTTCCTAAACATCAACGTCCTAAAGTTGCCAGATGGATTCATGCTCAAATGCATAACTATGGAAGTTCCATCTTTATTGTCACCTCGCGCCCAAAAGCTTATAAAGAACAAGATGCTGTTGATCGTTTAGAACTTTCTACGGTCTTGTGGGTGAAAGACTTTGACGAAAAACAACGGTATGATTTTGTGAGCAGATGGTATCAATGTCAGGAAAAATATGCTCATGGTGGTAGAGAGACTCCCGATGTCAAACAACTTGCTGATAGAGCAACCAAAGATTTATTGAGCCAAATCGAAACTCGTCAGGAGCTCAAAGACTTAGCCAAAAATCCTCTATTACTCAACATGATTGTTGCTTTCCATCGACGCTATCCAGGGGCAAAGCTACCAAAACGACGAGTGGAGCTGTACCAAGAGATTTGTTTACTGCAACTGCGAGATCGGCCGCGTACTCGCAAACTCGAAACACTGCTAACTGATTTTAGAGCCCAAAGTATCTTGCAAATGCTGGCACTAGATATGATGGAACGGCGATATAAGCAAATTTCTCGTATAGAATTAGTTCCCCTTTTACAAAGTTTTCTACAAGAGCAAGAAGAATTGATAGAGGCCAAAGATTTTTTGGAACAGGTAATACGAGTTAGTGAACTACTCGTGGAACCAGAAGACGAGGTCGAATTTGCTCATCTTAGTTTTCAAGAGTACTTAGCAGCTAATGAAATTGCAACTAAAGGACAAGAAGTAAGTCTCTATAATCACTTTGACGATGATTGGTGGAAGCCAACCATCTTGTTCTACGCTGCTCAGGTGAATCCTACCCAGCTAATTCGCGAAATGCTAAAGAGGGGAGCTATAGATTTGGCATATGCCTGCTGGCAAGAAACGACGAAACGTCTTGATCCAGACTTAAAAATAGTAATGGAACATGAAGGTTTGCAACGGGCTCTGAAGTCCTCACGCTATCAAAGACTGGAAGAGTATTTGAAAAACGGTCAGTGGAGAGAAGCGGACGACGAAACATATCGCTTAATGATTACTACTGCAGGCAAAGACGCTGGACAGCACTTGAACCCTGAAGAGCTGGAAAAAGTTTCCTGTGATGAGCTAAAAAGTATTGACAATTTGTGGAGCAAATATAGTAATAAGAAGTTTGGCTTTAGCATACAGAGCGACATTTACCTAAACAATATTAGCCACAGTTCTAATAACTACCATTTCTACCAAAGAGTAGGTTGGCTTGAACATATCAAATACGACATATCTTCTCCAAGTGGTCATCTTCCGTGTGGTATCTTTTTTACGGACACTTTGAATTGGGAGGATGAAGGTATAGCGCTTTTGTCCTTAAGAGTCTCTACTCTCATGTGGAGAATTAAACAGTGCGGCGTTATATAACAATAGTCCGGACAGAAAAGCGAGATAAATAGGCAGAAACGCTATTCAGGTTCTAAGGTTTTATTAACAGACAAACCAACCTGAATGGATATGACATGCATCATACCGGGTCTACTTTGAACAGTAGGCTTTTAGCAAACCTCATCGTCAATTTTTAATCACCCTGTTTACGACGATTCATCTGATGCGTGGGAAGGTGATCTTCATGAGCCTGAATCGCTATTGTGCCCTCTAAAGACGAGTAATCTGAGCAACGAACCGTATCCGTTCACTCCCCAACCAACCGTTGACGCTGCCCTCTAGCACCCTGAAAATTCTGATCCAGAAGCGTGAGCATCTCCCTGGGTAACTTCTTGGTGATGTGTGCTGCGGGTTCATGAATCCATTGAGTTTCATTGGTGCCCATGGACGAAATCCACTGACGGCAAGCATCGTTAGCTTTTTTACCTTTACCGAAGCCGTAACGCCTGGACAGCTCGGTGATGGTCACACCATCGTATTTCTCGGCACGTCCATGAGCATCAAGAATGACGGTCACTGGCTTTTCCACCTCAATAACCGCTTCAGGCTTACCAAAAGCTAAGGCGGGCAATGCTGGGTTGATAGCAGAAAGCATCTGGGTGGCCGAGGCAAGACGCTCACGGGATTGAGCTAAAGCTAACTCTAAACGCAGCTCTTCCAATCTCGCGTTCTGGGCAGGAATGACCGTTTCGGCTTCTCTGGTCTTAGCCGCAAAATAAGCTTGGGCTGCTGCAATTTCTGGCTTACGTGGATCGCCATTCATCGCAGTCAGGTATGCACCGTAACGAGTCAGTCTGAAATCATTTATTTCTCGCTTAGCCCCTGAGCCAGTTTCGACCATTTTCGAGGCTCCTCGAAAATGGTCAAACACTTCATTACCAGAGTTTTCACAGGCTAACGTTGCCTTTTCGATAACCTTGCCAAACCGGTCCCATTTTGGATACCCCAAAGGGGCACCTAATTCTCTGGCGTTCCAATACTCCACGCCATGGCTATCAACCCTGCGCAGCTCATCAAATATGGTTTGCGTAGCGACAATGTTAGACATCTCAGTCACCCTCTGGTTTGCCTTCCAATAACAGCCCTTCGTCAGGAGTGAAAACCAATAGATCTCCTGGCGTTATAATCTCGTCTCTTTCTTTTTGGCGATACGCGACAGTCAAGCCGTTGCAGAGCTTATTTAGGACATCGCCTGAAATCTGTTTAACCACATCAGAATTCTTGAGCTTCGACACGGTAACGCGATGAATTCCGGCGATCTCAGCCAAGTCATTGTTTGACAAGTTAATCTCTGCCATTAGCTGTCGCAGTCGCCACTGAATACCAGTTGACTCAGGTGCGACGGATTCAGATTCCTGCTTGATAGCCTTTCCATTTAATGGCGGATCAAAATATTCAATCAAAGCCTGCTCAATGACTGGCAGCAAGTCTGCATCAGCAAACAAGTACGCAATTCTGATGCCACCCATTTCAGATAATTCGTCATACCGATGATGGCTACCCCATCGTTGCCGAGGATTGATACTTCGTCCTACATATTGAACTGCCCCGTCGGATGCGATCGCAAAGTAGATAGCGGGCTGTCTTGGGAATGCACCCTTCTCATCAAGAGGGAGCCAAGGCAGCCCATCAATTCGAATGTTAGCTGGATTGATCATTGCCGCCCCCTGGCTGATATTCTTCCCCCTCAATCCTTAGTAAGTCATCAATAGAGACTTCTTTCTCACCCCGCCACGACAGCCAACGAGCAAGCTTTACCAACGTATCCCAAGAACCTCGCTCAGTACCCTTGCGAATCGTCGTGATGCTACGAGGATTCATCCCAAGCTCTTTGGCCGCCGTCTCGATAGTTACGTTCTCAGGCCAGAAGTCTTTAATATCAAGGGTTACTTTCACGAGGGCAATTCCCAAATCCATGGATTACCTCACAAAAGTACAGTTCGCCTAGCTAATCCAATAAGGGTCTTAGCCAGTTCTTCACTCATGTTATCTTAAAATCTTTATTAGTCAACCTCTTAAGGCATTAGGTAGTTAAAGCCCATATCAAGTCCTTGCAATTAATCTAAGCTTTAACAGCAATAGACACGTTAGTTTATTTCGCTAATGCTTTTTTAGCCTTGGAAACTGCAAGGGCTTTTTAAGCGTTACTAAGACTCTTCCAGTGAATTTTTCAATAAAATAATCATGTCTTCAATCCCTTTAAGGGGGGTAGGACATTTCATCAGCAGTTCGGCATCCTCTAGGGCATTGCGTAAAGCTGCTGGCACGGCTCTTTTATCAATTAAGGTTTGCAGAGCAGCTAGGCCTTGCGAAGGGTTACCCAAGGCTACGGTATACAGAGCAATTATGGCGTTGTCCCAGTCATCATCGTCAGTGTATAGCGGCAAAGCTTGTTTCCACAGTTCTCGGGCACGGTTGAGGTTGCCCTGGATGGCAAAAGAAAGGCCTAAGCCGCATAGAGGTCTCCCCCATTTTTTATTGAGTTCAATTGCCTGGTTGAAGCAGTCTGTGGCGGTAGGGAGATTATCTTGAATTAGATAGAGCCACCCTAAGCCATTGTGGGGAGCAGCGGCTTTGGGGTCGAGTTCTATCGCTTTCTCATAGGCGGCAATCGCCTGCTCGTAGTTATTCTGGTCGCTGTAGACCATGCCTAAGCCATGGTGGGGATAGACGAATTTGGGGTCGAGTTCTATCGCTTTCTCATAAGCGGCAATCGCCTGCTCGTAGTTGTTCTGGTCGCTGTAGACATTGCCTAAGCCATCGTGGGGAGCAGCGTCTTTGGGGTCGAGTTCTATCGCTTTCTCATAGGCAGCAATGGCCTGCTCATAGTTGTTCTGGTAGCTGTAGACATTGCCTAAGCCATCGTGGGAATAGGCGGCTTTGGGGTCGAGTTCTATCGCTTTCTCATAGGCAGCAATGGCCTGCTCGTAGTTGTTCTGGTCGCTGTAGACATTGCCTAAGCTATGGTGAGGAGCAGCGAATTTGGGGTCGAGTTCTATCGCTTTCTCATAGGCGGCAATCGCCTGCTCGTAGTTATTCTGGGCTCTGTAGACATTGCCTAAGCCATGGTGGGGATAGACGAATTTGGGGTCGAGTTCTATCGCTTTCTCATAAGCGGCAATCGCCTGCTCGTAGGCCTTAAAATTCTTTTGGATTGCTCCTAGTCCGTACCAGGCAGAACTATTGTCTGGATTCAATTCGGTGGCCAGCTCAAAAGCCTGTTTGGCCGGTTCAGAGGCCATAGAGCCATCTTTCCAGTCTAGTTGGAAGCCTAGGTTCTCCAAATCGTCACTTAATTTGCGTGTCAGCATCACCGCTCTGTCAGGTATTTTCCGCTGAGCCTCTAAATAGAGGGTTAGAGATTGCTCATAGTGCTCCTGGCGAGAGAGCAATCGCCCCCGCTTGAGGGTTAAAATGGCTTGCCTCTCTTCTGCACCGTCACCAGTTAGCCAATTCCGTTTAGACCACTTTTCTAACTCTTCCAGTAGGTCTGCTTCGGCTTCTACTTCTGCTTGGGGGGCTAATCCCATCTGTAGTCGCTTCAACCGTTGTTGCTCGGCTGTCGAAAACCGCCGTTTAAACCCGACTGCTACCTCCAGTAATTGACGGGTCCAGCGCTGATTGTATTCCCAGCCTTCCACTACCCAGGGAATCAAATTGCGCCAGCCTGCCTGGTCTTGAACACTGCTATCTTGCCAAAAGCATTGGTAAGCATAGTCTATCAACAGCTGGGCAATATCCTCATCGGCTAACCACTCCGCCCGATCAGTGAGTTCCTGAGTAGTCTGTTCAATGCGTAGCTCTAGGAAGGTTTGCGCTCGTTCATTTAACGTCTGTACCAATGGCTCCGAGTATTGTTCTGGATTAAGGAGATATTCTCCTAAAAAGAACTTCAGTTTGTTATCTAACTGCAGTTCTTCATCCAAAATAAATGAATAGCGTTGCCGCAACTCCTGCAGTCTTGGGTTTAGTTGCTCCACATCTAACATAGCCCGCAACAAGTTTGGCTCTGGACGCCGCATCATTGCTAGCGCAGAGACCGCTTGACGATCATCTTGGTGCTCTGCCCCCAGACAATGCATCAAGAATCGCTCACTCATTTTTCGAATGATTTGATAATGTGCGGGTTGCGGTGCCTCACTATTCAAGGAAGCGTCTTCCGGTGGAGCAATCATGTCGTCAAAGGCAACCCCTTTGGCCCATAGCTCTGCCGCCAGGTTGATCACAAACGGAATACCTCTGCTGAACTGTGATAGGGCTTCTGCCTGGGAGTCATCAATCGGACGCTCTGGCACCTGGCGAGCGAAGAACTGCTGCAGCTCATCTACTCCAAATTCCCTCAGAGGATAGGCATAGGCCTGGTCTGAAAAATCTTGACGATAGCCACGAAAGTAGGCTTGTCCTCGCTGTCCGCTATCTGCCAGGTTGGCTCGTCCGGCAATGACCCACACTGTTTGCCCACCGCTCGCCTGAATTACCTGACGCAGTGCATAGTCACAGAGCGGGGTATCGACAATTTCATAGGTATCTAACACGATGACCAGTGGTCGCTTTTTAGCAGCAGCTGCTAGTCCCTCTCCCAGGGCTACCGCCAGTTTTTTCTGAGGACGGGCATAGATTTCTTGTTCTTCTGTCGTGAGTGCCTTACTCACTAAGCGATTGATTTGAGATAGACCTTCGGCACTTAAGGTAATGCCAACCTTGGCTAACCGTTCTACCGTGGCTCCACCCAATGCTGCTGCGATCGGTCCGGTTTGGGTAGCAGCAGCAGTTTTTACGGCCCAGGCTAGGCCCTTGGCACCCAAATCTAATATCTCCTGCTTTAAGGCCTCTTGCCCTGCCTGAGGCGGTTGTTTGAGTTGCTCGTCAACCTTCTGTTCGAAGGTCTGAATTTCTGCTAATGCCTGGGTAAAAGCTTTTAACTCACCAAATTGAGTGGACACTGCCCGATGAAGCACAGCCAGCACCCCCTCAGGCTGAATCTGATCGTGGCTTACTACGATTTCTGGATCGTTTTTGTGCAGTTCCCAATCGATGTACACGGTCTGGAACTGATGTCGAGATAACTGTTCTGCCCCAAAGGGTTCCTGCTCAGCAATTCGCTGTAATTCTTTGACTAAGGTGGTTTTTCCCATGCCACCCTCACCGTAAAAGAGAAAAATGGCGGGTTGCTTCGGTTGTGAAGCGGTTTTACCCATTAGCTTCATCACCGTTGGCAGCTGTCTCGTAGCCCAGGATGTTTGAAAGAGACGTAGTACCTGCCGAAACTGCTCCTGCTCTTGCCTACGACCAATAAAAAGCTCTTGAGCCATGTTCAGGTGATAGATAAGTGATGTGTATAGACCTTACTGCTTCGATTTTGTAGTAAGTGATTCAAGCCAAGCCTAAAGATTTTCTGAATTCCTGGCCCTATGGTTTGGTTAGTCTTCCAATTACGGCGGGTACCTGCCTATTAGCCTTAATCACTACGCTCTTCTTCTGGATGGTAATCATCGTCTTCAATAACGAGCAGATCATCCAAAGACACGGTTTCACCTGTATGCCATGACAACCAACGCGACAACTTCACCAGAGTATCCCAGCTCCCTCGCTCAGTCCCTTTTCGAATATTCGTAATTGATCGGGGATTCATGCCAAGCTCCTTGGCAGCTTTTTCAATGGTGACCCCTTCAGGCCACATGTCCCTGATTTCAAGCGTTACTTTCACGTTTATTAAAACAATCATAGGCAACCATCTATTAGTACAACCCACTAGGTAAGGCATCAAGGGCATTAATTACCTACCTAAATAGTAACTTAAAAACTTAAATAATTAAGAACTTGACTCATTAAGTACTTAAGGCCCATAATTGAATTATAAGCAAGGACTGAAAGAGCTCTCACCTTCCTTCAGCCCTCTAAACCAAAACCTTCTGTTACAAGGATTTGACCTAATGAAAACTCTAACCCCTGACGTAATATTCGTCGCCCCCCTGCACCGGGTAATTACCGCACCCACCTGTCAGGTAGACAGCCCTAGCGAATATCACGCGATCGCAGACAACGCTTTAGATATCTCCCCTCTCGACGTCGATCAATACTTCATCACCCTGCAACGCCTAGACATCTGGCAGGACCCTGAAGCCTTACACCCAGGCTATGCAACCTTAGAGCTAACCCTGGAGCTGGGGAGGCTAGCCTCCCCAGCCAAGCCCAGAATCGAAGACTGGGTGTCTGACAACCTACCGGGTTGGCACATCGTTGATTGGGCCATGGCAGAGCCAGACGATGAGTTTGAGCCGATGCCTTTCTAACGATTGCCTTGTGGCCGCTACCTCTACACAGCGGCCCCTACCAACCCTACGGAATTTAGAACGATGCGAATATTCCTATACACGTTGTTGTGGCTTGTTGTTTGTCCCCTATGGCTACTGACTCAGGCCTTGGACAAAGGTAGCTACATCGAAGGTCAGTTCAGTGATCTTGAGGTTCATCTGAAGCTTGAGATTGAGTCGAAGGTCAAAGCCGCTGTTAATGCTTGGGCGGAGGCTTGATGATGACACACTTCACCCGCTTAGCTGTCCTGTGTCCATTGTGGGCAACCGTTAGACTCACCCAGTCTTTGCTACAGCGTTGCAATCGACCCCATGAGGCCAATGCTGTGAGTAAAGCAGCCTTACTCCTAAAGGCAGATATTCAACAGCTCACCCAGCAATATGGCGGCCCTGTTATTCACGTTGAGACCGTTACAGAAGCTATGGAGACCTGGCAGTTTGTCTATGACGAACAAATCCCTTGTGTCATCCAGTTAGCTGGCCAGCCTGAACCGTGGGCGGCATTCCCGTTATCTCGACTGCTGAAGGGGGTGTCATGAAGCAAATCACCATTCCTATCAGTCCCGACCAATCAGATAAGCAACTAGAAGCGTTTGTGATGGCGCTGATCCATGGCTACGGGTTATCTGCGGTCCTAGATGCGATGTTCGAGGGCTTATTGCATCACTACGACGAGATTCGATTAGACCACACCATTCAACGCCCCGTCCTCGATTCGATCAACGTGGCGAGTGTGATGGCTGACCAGTTACTACAGAAGGAGGAACAGAGCGATGACCAACGTAACTACACGACTTGGAAGGTTAGCTAGGTATTCCATCTAGGACAATAGACGGACTGACGTTGGAAAGGCCCGATGCATTGTCCGTTAGTTGGGATTGGCTCTACCCTACAAGGGTTTCTGCAGAACTATCGTCCGGTCTTTTGCCGACAGGCCGGGTTTGACCATGTCAGTCGTTATATCAATGGCCTGTTGTTAAGCCCAAATAAGACTCTACAAGGAATATACGCTCAAATCGTCTGGCCAGAGGGGACCCAGGTGAGCCGCCGAGCGATGCATGAATCGGTGTTCGAATCGCGATGGAGTCGCGATGAGCTCATGCGTCGACATCGGGCACTGGTGGCCCCCCGCTATCGAGGTCGTGGGCGAGCGGTGATTAGTCTGGACTGGACCTATTCGTATCATCCCTACAGCCGCAAGATCTATGGAGCCAAGTCCGCCTATGATTATGTGCATAGTGGTTGGAGTCGCTATCAAACAGTGGTCACCGCTGCCATTGCCAATCCCCATCGGGTGGATGGCTTAGCGGTTGAGGCGCAACCGCCCAATTATCAGAAAGCAGAGTTGGCGTATTTAGCGATGACACAACGAGAGCATTACGAACAACTTGACCAGGTGCGAGAGCGATTGCTGGAATTACTCCATTATTATTTACACCAACAAAGCTATCAGAAACGAACGGAGATGGTGGTTGAGAGTGTTCGCACTATCGAAGCCGAAGGGCAGTACCCTCAAGCAGATTATGCCTTTGACCAGGGCGTGTTGACTCGTCCGTTAACCGAACTGATTGAATCTAAAGGCAAACATTGGGTCAGTGAGATTGAACGGACGCGACTGATTATGTGGAACCACACCTGGCAGCAGGTACAACACGTGGCTCAACAACTTAAAGAGAGTCATCCTGAGAGTTTTCGACACAAGAACGTTCGTTGCCGAAACAGTCAATATCGAGAGGTTTGGGCATTTACTAAAGTTGTTCGTCTCAAAAAATATGGTCGCAAACGTATTGTCATTGTTCATGAAACTGAAGACCTCAGTGATGCCCCTCGTTTTCTCTTAACCGATGCCCTGCATTGGGATGCCAACCGGACCTTTTCTACCTGGACCTTTCGATGGCCGATAGAAACCTTTCACGAGTTTGCCAAACAGCTGACGGGCTTTGAAGACGCTCAGCTCCGCAACGAGGAAGCGGTCAAACGCCACTTCTGCTTAAGTTGTATAGCGCAGTCTGCCCTTCAGCAAGCCAGCTGTTATGGACAAAAATCTGAGCGGTTTGACTTTGCTGATCACAATCAGCAACCCATCGGCCAGCGACTGTACTCCTTGTCTCGGGATGCCTTCGAACAGGTGGTCCAGTTGATTCATCGACTCACGGGGCAAGGGCAATCGGTTGATCTCATTATGGAGGTCCTGATGCCGAGCTAACCCCCATCTCACCAGTTATTTTTCTCTGCTCGTAACCTTCCAAGTCGTGTAACTAAGACTCTCATTCGCCTCATTTTCCTGTCTGTACTATGGGCATTAGTACGCTTTACTCTTTTCTGCCTGGAAGTGTCTGAGTTGAACTGGGAAGCGTGTGCAGTGTCGGGGGCTGAGGACCATCTGATCGTGAAGATACAGCGGTTGGTCAAAGCACTAACACCCAAGTTCATCAAGGCCTAACCCATCGCAACGAGGAATGCCGGTTCTCTTTGGAGGACCGGCCTGTTGTGCTATGCAGACACCTAAGACCGTCCGAATCTATACCCGTCTGCTCGACCATGGCCACGAATGTGGTCGGCTATGGACCCTGCTGCGTGCTCTGGATACCCAGGGCCGTGGTTGGGTCCTGTTCGATTACGCAGAGATAGCCAACCTCATGGGCGTCTCTGTGAGGACTGTTCAACGATGGGTGAGCCAAGGATTAACCCGTGGATGGTTCCGTGGGCGTCGGTGGATGGATAGCCAAATAGAACTCTATCTATCGGGTATTAGGGCAGTCAAAAATACCTTGGGTGTGGATGGCTTGGGTGCGATCGCAGATGTATCCATAGACCACCTTGGCCGATCAGAAGCCAAAGCATTGTGTACAGCATTGGAAGCCCAGTATCGACAACGACAAGCGTATTGGGCTGCCAGAAAAGCGAAGAAAGGACAAGCCAAGAAATCAGTTTTGAAACCGTGGGAGATGGCGACCTCTGACAAATTGCCAGGGGAAAATAGCTTGGTTGTGGTTTCAAATGGATTTCAGATACCCGGTTGTTCAATTGCAGGATTAGCCAAAGCAACAGACTGGAGTCAGTCGACCATTAAACGACGATTGAGTAACCGGTGGAGATTGGACAGGGATATTGAACCTATCCAAAAAAAGAGAGTGGCTACTGAGCTGGATGATCCAGAGCTGTTGTTCTTGCTTAGAGAGTCTGGGTGTGGTTTCCTGGTTACTGAGAATGTTGTAGGTCATACTCGCGTGCTTAAAGTGCTGAACGATGAGGCCTCTCTCAGGTTAGTGAGCTTGGGGTGCAACATCTATGCCCAATCCCATGAGCTTAGGAGTTGTCGGAGTTTAAGAAGAAGAGTAAAGCGGATGCTAGCGCAGGATGATGTAGCAATTTAATAAGGCTCATGTTTGTCGTTGAGGACAGAATGGTGAGGTGTGGCTGGGATGAGATGCGTGATCGCAGTACTGAGAAGGGGCTTATCGACTAACCCACGAGATCGCAGCGCATGAAGGATTTCTAAGGCTGAATTAGAGGACCGCTGGCTCAAGGTCAAGTATGACGACTAGCTCCCAATAAAAACGAGGACCCTGCCAGAGTCCTCGCCGCATTAGAGATTATTGAAAAGGGATTAACTGACTAGTCCGTGAGACTACGCCTCAGGTTACCCGAAGATTGCAAACGTCATCACTAGATTTTTGCAACGGAACCACGCTTTGTAGCTAAGCCGAGGCCGCCGATTGCCAGAAGACCCAAGAGTGTGGCTGGTTCGGGAACTGATTCGGATGGAGTAGGATTAGAACCAATGGTCAAATTGTCTAATGCCATACGCTGCACATCGTTATCCGTATTGGTCCCACCATCTTCCAAACCAAAGGCAATAGAGCTGATGTTTAGGTCAGACGTAATCCCCCAAAACACATCTTGAAACTCTGGCAGGAAGAAGTTGTCGGTACTCCCATCCCCAAAGGTGACAAAGGCAAAAGTCCCAAAGACCGCTTCTGCTGTACCTTCAATATCAAAACCAACACCAAAGACTCCAGAGCTATCACCTACAGATGTGGACGTAAAATCCAGTAAGAAAGAACCATTACAGCCCGCGCAGTAATAACGATCTGAGGCCTGACTGGGAATAAAATTGTCGTCAGCCCCTCCTGTTGTTGTATATTGAGTTTCCCCAATAATACTGCTCATATTGGCGTCTGAGTGTATATCGAAAACAGCAATATCAAATATGTCGCCAGCCGCGTAGCCAGGATCTGAGTAATCATCAACAATGAAAGTCTCCAGTTGATTTTCAAACGTAGGGCGATCTGAAAAAATGGTAAAGGCTACAGCCGACTCTGCGACAGCAAAACTCATCACGGCTGTACCTGTCAGTGCCATTAGACTTTTCTTAAACATCTTTTCTATCTCCAAAGTTCTTATGTTGAGAAAGTAAACACTGTGAACTTTCCCTATCTTGAAACGGACACGATAAGGATTCAGTACTAGGCAGCAATGCTGCTCGAAGCATCAATGCGTCAACTGCGCGGTTGGGGGCAGGTGCTGAGCAATTTATCCTTACAAATACTTAAGCTCTACAGAGAATCCTGATTCATACCTTTCAAATTCTTTGTACGCTATTTGTCGAACTGGTTCAAGCGAAAATCCGTGTCTTCACTTAAGGCAAATAATCAAATTAACTCTTTGAAAAATTCCGGATCGTTCGAAAAACTACAGGTGAACAGAATTCGCCAAAGCTGATTCACACCTTCAGCGGTCATGAACTTTACAGACAGATCATACTTTTAAGAACTGGTACGAGGGAAACTACTGAAGCCTCAATCGCTAAAGCATCACCTCTTAGCCATCAAAGACGCCTTCAAATCCCTAACCAACCACTCTAAGGTTTTGAGCCTGGGGTGCAATGTCTATGCCCAGGAATATGAGCTACTGAGTTGCCGAGGAACTAGAGGCAGAGTTCGGAGAAAGTTGAAGAATCTAGGAAATTAATAGGTGTCAAGTATGGGAATTAGGACAGAACGTTAGTTTCAGTATGCGCTAGATCACAGAACGTTGAGTAGTGGATATTTCTTCATTTCTATAGCCCTGTTTCACTCCTACTAGAGTCCGCAGTTAGAGCTTTATTCAAAAACTTCAACTCAAAAAAAACATAAATCAACCTTGAGGATTGTCCTAAGTGTGGAAAGCGCAATACGAGATCAACTCAGCAAAAAGAACAGTGAACCGATGTCAATATAGAGGAGAATAATCATGAGAGATGAACGCAGTGAAGCTCTTGAGTTAGCTCGCTGGCAAGCTATGCTAGGGAATGCCACTTCGAACCAAGTTGTTACAGCAAAAGTTATTAAGGACGTGCGCCTCGGAGCCAAAATGGCATGGCAAGTTCAGCATGGATTCCAGGGGGTCAACGGTCCATGGTTTGATAAATATGATGATGTTAAGAATAAAGTGGCCTGGAACTCAAATGAGGGATGGTATGCAACTGTTGAAAATCGGGTTGTGGTAAAAACCCTAGATACCGGGCATAGGCTTTCAGACATGTATGAATCCCTAAGAATTAAGCTCGGCAAGCTCATCAACGAGTATGAGGACCAATCCATAAACTATGATGCGCCGTGGGAGTATGTCCGGATACTTCCGGCGGGGTCGTGCGGTCTTGATACTTCGAAAAATAAAGGTCGATTAGTCGGCGCTCACGGTGGATTCCTATATCCTGGTACATATATGTTCGTCATATGTATAGACGGAAATATCAGGTATTTCCCAAACGACGACAAAAATTACGAACATGGACAAGGTACAAAGCCTTACCTGCAATATCTTCCACACGCTGCATTATCTAAGCATCAACCAGTGTTAGCCGCTGGCAACTTCTGTGTTGATGTTAATGGCAGGATCGTGTGGGTCACCTCAAATAGCGGCCATTATCGTGTCGATGACAACATGTGTCGAGATAACTTTATCGCAGCCCTAAAGGTCATAGGTTACAAATATACCGCTAAGGAATACAAGAAAACTATGAAAAAAGAGGAGATGAAAATACTGCAAAGTCTGGAAAACGGTAATAGTCTGTCAAATGAGTTAGTTTATCTGCACTACCCGGTAAACTTAGCTTTTCAGGATTATATGAAAAAGCTAAAAGAGACATCTCCTCCCCTAAAGGGGGTCCGGGGGCCAAGAACCTTGCTCATTACCACTATCAAGTCAGCTGCGAACTATATGTCTGAGCAAATAAGTATATCTAAAAAAACAATATTACCATTGTAGAAACAGCTAATAGGAACTGCGCTCACAAACCAAGAGACCGCTGCTAGTCTTGGGGGCGATATCCCTGCTCCTACCGTAGCTGCATTGTGTGGCTGGCCGGTGATGATGCTCCGCTGCACTGGAGTGAATGCTTGCAAGGGTCCGTTAGAGCGGCTTATAGGGGGTGGGCATAGCGAGGATTTTAGCCGGTCCTGCTTTAGTGGGGCTGGCATTCTGGTTAGTCCCCTTGTATGTTTAGAGGACTAGAGGGTAGCTCAGACAATAAACCCCCCTGGCCGATTGGTCACCAGAGGGGGCAGGTCAACTATACGCTTTACGCTTAACTACCATGACGTACTAACGTACACCAAGTTCCCACACGATGGCATCGCCTTGGTGCAGATGTGGGCGAGGGTCAAGACAGTTGCCCCTGTCCTGGCCCTCTTGGCAAATCCTTAACGTACAAAAAAGATTGCCTAGAGCAAAGTACAGTCAATAAGCCCATAACAGTTAGGGAAGCGAACCCCTGGTGCATAGCCCTGGCAACGAATCAGTGATGTTACGGTTGCGTGTGACAGCCGTGTAATATCGGCATTGTCCAGTACCCGTCATGTAGCACAACAGGGGCAAACAACAAACGCGATCGCATGTACCAAAAAGCGAGCTAAAATTAAAGCACCGAGCGGGTTAGCGGCCCATGTGCTCGGTGCTTTTGAGTAACTGAGAATTGAAGAATTCACTATGAATATAGCACAAGAGCCAAAGCCTTACTTTGAGAGACAGGGACTTATTCTTGATTCTGGGCTACCGCCAAATGAGCGATTTGTCCTGCTGGTTATCAATGAGTATTCTTCAGCCGATGGTACCGGCGCATTCCCTAAGCAAAAGACCATTGCAGACAAAACAGGATATAGCCGCAAAACAGTAAACCAATGCATTAAACGGCTAGAGGCTAAAAAATTAGTTAGTCAAACGAGAAACTATCGCGATGACGGTGGATGGAGAAATAGCAACTACGTAGTCCATTGGGATGAGGTAAAAACTTGTGGCGAAACCGCGAAGGCCAATAAAATCAACGCTGTAACGGAGCGTAACAGGGGGTGTAACGATTTTATACAGGGGGGTGTTACGGAGCGTTACAGCAGATCTACCCATAATGATCTACCCAATTCATCTCATTCATATGGAACAGTGTTTTCTTCGAAAAGCACTCACTCGCATGAAGAAGAACTTTTTTCTAATTCTGGGAAAGAAAAGCCAGAGGATAACTGCACGTCTACTCAGGCTGATACATCACCCAATGGCCGTATCTCAAATAGCCAAAGTCAAAAATCTTCCGCCGAAAGTTTAAGAAAGACGAACATCCCTAAGCCAATTAAAAGGCGATTGTTTGATGGCACATTTGGTTTGAGCTGCGACCATAATGGGTGGCTCAAGTTACCTGAAACTTTAGAGACTGATCCTCAGTATCGAGATGTAATTGGGCTGATGAAAGCTCAAACGCTTGTTTGGCTAAAAGTTTGGTTTGTCGAAAATTACGCTGATGACCTGGATTTGTACGTAGAGCGAGATTTTGATGACGACATTTACTCAATTAGCGGCAAGGACTTCGAAGAGGTCTCGTATGACGAGTTTTTGGACAAAGATGGGCCAATCTCTATTCAGCTAATGAGGGACGTGGTGGATGACCGCGTAGGCGGGTTCCAGGAAGAGTTCAATCAGAAGCTCAATAAGCTGTTTTGGGCGGCATGGCATAGGTTTGTGAAGCAAGCAGCCTAACCGATCGCGATCCACTCACCCAATCTGTGTACTATATACAGGACACACTTGGTACCTTATGAAACTCATCCTTGCCACTGCCATCGCCGTCCATCTGTTATCCGGCGTTGCGATCGCGCAGACCCAGCAGCCCCAAACCCAGTAGCAACCCACCCAACCCAGCGACTGCGATCCGCACTACTCCGGTGCCTGTATCCCGGTGTATGAGGCCAGGGAGGATGACGTGGATTGTGGGGAGATTGAGGACCGCAACTTTACGGTGGTGACGATTGGCGAAGACCCGCACTGGTTGGATGGCGATAAGGATGGGGTGGGGTGTGAGGAGCGTTAACCCCCCAGCACCACAAACATCCCCTTCAACACATCCCCCGTCCCTGCGCTCTGCCCTGCTGGGGGTTGCACTGTGGACAGCATCACGAACTCCCCAGCCACACCATTCAACGTTGCCAATAACTTCTGTTGCTTATTCACATCAGGGGCTGCCTTGGGCTCGATGTGATAGCCCTCTAGGTAAATGCTGCTGGCTGGGGTGCCGGGTAAATCCAAGTCTCTAGGTCTCTGCTCCTGAGATACTACAGCCGTAAATTGAGCGGGCACTGTATCCTCTACCCGATTACCTTCGACATCGCTGTAGGTTCCCTGGCCCACCTCATAGGTCACGGTGAGATTCGCGTCAGCAATAAACCGAGCAAAGATACACTCGTACCATTGAGGTTGTCTGATGGGTGGCTTGAGAATAAACGCCCCAAACCAAGAGGCCCCATCATCTTCACTGATCTCCCAGTTAGCCCCCAACTTGAAGGCTGCATCAGGAAGGCTGTGCTCTGTCTTCTCAAACACGCCCAACCACACACGCCATTGCTCAAAGAAGAGTCCCTGGGCTTCCTGGATGTCTCGGCTGCCTTGGCCCAGGCTGTCGGCGTTGGGCATTAGGCTCAATTCAGTGCTGTTGTAGCGAAACTTGCGGAAGTTCGCGCCAAGTTGAACCCTGCGCTTAACGGTGTACTTATACTTCGAAGCAGTCAGTGGCATGATGTCTCAGGAGCGTTGCGATCGCACCCAGTCTAGCGCGTACAACAAACCCCGCCAGCTTCAGGGCTAGCGGGGTAATGGCCTAGGCTACAGCCAAAGGGCGAGCAAAGGTGACAATGTTGTTAAATGTTATGGTCTGTGAGGCTGGTTAGATCGTCCTAATCTCCCAAACGTCGAGTGCCATTACATCCCCTTGTTGGTGGAGATGACCGGAATCGAACCGGTGTCCGCCTGGGTAAGTGATAATCACCTACACGATTAAAGTATAGCAATTGAGCCCAAATTGAGATCGGCTATACTGTAAATGAATATATTAAGGTCGATAATTTATCATGGAAGAACAACGAAGCGAAGGAGATATTGCAAAGAGATCTGAAGAGGCAAGTTTAGGTTCTGAAGTTCTTAAGCAAGGTGAACGAGTAGAAATTGAGGTTGAAGAAGAAGATGGCGTCAAAGAAACAAAGGAAGCGTCCAGCGAAGCAGGTTCAGAAAAGGAACGAAGAAGCGAGTAAAGGCTCGCAAGTAATTAAAAAGGGAAAGCGTGTGAAGGGATCATAGCTGCACTAAATTGTAATAGTTAAGACTTTATCTGACACAACCTGTAAACTCACACTGAATCAGGAGTGTCACAATGAATACCCAAGACAAGATCGTCAAGAATCGCTTAGGCATCTTAAATCTAGCCAAAACCCTCGGCAACGTCTCCAAGGCATGCAAAGTGATGGGCGTATCGCGAGATTCGTTCTATCGCTATAAAGAACTCTACGAGACCGGTGGAGAAGCGGCTCTACGCGACATTGACCGTAAAAAGCCCTGCGTCAAGAACCGAGTCGACCCAGAGGTAGAAGCCGCCGTCGTTGCGTTTGCCACAGACCAACCGGCCTACGGCCAGGTGCGTGTCTCGAATGAACTGAAGAAACACGGCCTCTTTGTCTCTCCAGGCGGTGTTCGCTCTATTTGGCTACGGCATGACCTTCAAACGTTTAAGCTCCGGCTCAAAGCACTGGAAGCGAAAGCGGCTCAAGACAACCTAATCCTCACCGAAGCGCAGGTAAAAGCCCTCGAAAAGGCGAAGGAACAAAAGGAAGCCCATGGGGAAATAGAAACCCATCATCCGGGGTATCTAGGCTCTCAAGACACCTTCTATGTGGGTCACATCAAAGGCATCGGACGGATTTATCAGCAAACCTTCATTGATACCTACACTCGGGTGGCTCAGGTGAAGCTGTATGACCGTAAGAATGCGCTGGTGGCCGCTGATACGCTCAATGACCGAGTAATCCCATTCTATGAGGAACAGAGCATTCCATTACTGAGGATTTTGACGGACCGAGGCACCGAATATTGTGGCAATGTCGAACACCATGAATATCAACTCTACCTGGCCATTGAAGACATTGACCATACGCGAACGAAAGCCAGATCACCCCAAACCAATGGGATTTGTGAACGCTTTCATCGCACCATTTTGGAGGAGTTTTATCAAATTGCGTTTCGTAAAAAAGTCTATCAAAGCCTTGAAGACCTACAAAACGATGTGGATGAATGGATAGAGTATTACAATTGGGAACGACCCCATTCAGGTCGATATTGTTACGGCAAGACGCCCATACAAACCTTTCTCGATAGTGCGCATTTAGCAAACGAAAAACAATTAGATCAATACGGAGAAAAGAGTGTAAAAAATCAAACACAACCTGACAAGTCTCTAAGTGTCAGATAACCCCCTTCTGTCAGATGAAGTTTGATCTATTACAAGTTAGAGAAAGTTATTTTTCTTCCTCCTGAGAATCGTCCTTATTGACTTTTTCCCAAATAGTTTCATGTTGTCGCTGACTGATCGCTGCATGGTATGTGGCGGCATGAATGGAAATAGAGTGGCCCATCCAACGGGCAGCAATACTGTCAGGGACTCCCATAATCGCTGAACGGATTGCCCAAGCGTGTCTCAATGCGTATGGTTTGTGAGGAATCTTTTTACGTAAATTGGAACTCATACGTTGGCCCAATTGTTGATTGTCTCGCCCTTCGTAGCGAATGTTAGGCATGATCACGTTGGCTAGGCTAAACCGTTTCCTCCATCGATCAGGTAATGGCCAAACGTCTCTTCGCCCAGTTTTGCTATCCTCAGCTATTGAAATCTTCCCAGTCTTGGTTGCCACACCTACAGGATCTATGATGGCAAAAATTTCATGGGGCCTGAGCCCGTAAGTCGCCATCATTCCATATGCCCATTCCCAAGTTGTACCCTTCAGCGACTCCCAAATAGCTTCAATATTTTCATCCGTAGGTAAGTCATCCGGCTTAACAGGCTTTGCGGCGTACCCCCTCCCTAAATCTTTTAGATCTACGGGCACTTTAGCAAACTTGCATAGTGCAGTGAAAACCATTACATCGTTTTTCCGTGCCCAAGTTCCGGGTTCATTTCTTTGTTGGATGTGGACTCTTAACATCTCCTCAGTTAGAGGTTTATCAGGAAGCGATTCTAATGGATACAGATAATTTGCACGGAATGACGAAGCTTTGATACTTGGCTTCTTGTATTCAGCAAACTTCTTAGCTAGTGCCTGCGCTGATAGAACAGAATCAACCTCTTCGCCTGTCCAGTGAGACCAATCCCATTGCTGGAGGCTCAGGTCGGATTCGGCCCGCTTTGCTCGGGCTAGTGCAACTTTAACCCCATCCGCATTAGCATAGATTTTCAATGGGATACGCTGCTGTTCAGTACCTCGCCCCTTCCCTGGCTTTTTGGGCAACGTGCCACGCAGACTGAGCTTTTGACCTCTGCGCTCAATTCGTAAGATATCTAGCTTAGAATTCGCAGCTTTGATCAGATTGTCTACGTCCGGCATTGTTAGTCCAACCTTAGTCCAATACCTTATGATACACCCGTAAACCATTGCCTCCAGGAAGTTTCAAGAATAGAGCACTCGATTCGTAATCGAGCGGTCGCGGGTTCAAATCCCGCCGTTGGCTTTTAGGCAGCGCAAGCGATACAGATTTTCTGGCAAGGGGTTCAGCGATCGCAATCCGAAAATAACCAAAAATACATTGGACATTTTTGGGCACTTCTTAGCACTTTTAGACCCTAGATTGAGATAAAGACGGTTGGTATCGGAACATCCGTTTGAGGGCGTGTATATGGACTTTAACTTACGCTCTCTCAGCTCTGTCTTGATTTTGGGGGTCACTACAACTTGCAAGAAGTGTGATTTTATAGGGTTTGGATGAGCTCAGTGAGTTTGGCTAATAATCTCTGGGGAAACATGGGGTGATTGGTAAAAAAGTGATCACCAGGAACGGCCTCTAACGTAAATATGTTCGTGTGTTGTTGCCAAGCGGCCACATCAGTATGATTTGCTATCTCATCTTGTTCTCCCCAAAAACAGGTAATTGGGCAAGCAAGCTGAGCCTTTGGTTGGTATTGATAGGTTTCAAGAAGCGAAAAATCTGCCTTCAACATAGGAAGCATCAATTCCATTAGTTCTGGATTTTTCAAAACGCTCTCAGGTGTGCCATTGTACCCTTGTAGTTCAAGAATAAAATCATCGCTAGACAAATTATGAATTGATTCTCTATCGGGTGGTAAGTGAGGAGCGCGAGCTGCAGCTGCCCAAAGATGACGCGGAGTAAGCTGAACTGTCTGTTGTGACCATCGAGAAAACTCAAATGCAATCCGTGCCCCCAGGCTATGGCCAAAACAGGCAAACGGAACATCTAAAAAAGGTACTAATTCAGGGCCAAGAGTTTGCAACAGTGAAATAATATCGGTGTAGGGAGTCTCAAACAAGCGTTTTCCGCGTCCAGGTAGTTCAACGGCACACACCTCGACTGTTGATGGTAACAACTCAGGCCAGTCATGAAACACCCTAGCTGAGCCGCCTGCATGGGGAAAGCATAGCAACCTTAATTTAGGAGATGGTTTTGGCTGGGGACAAACGATCCATTTACCCATAGTGCAAAATCTATCGTAATTGTATGCAAAGTTTATAATTTAGCCTGATAAGGCACGACGATCTACTTTGCCATTGGCTGTTAACGGTAACGCGTCCAAAAATTTGAAGTATGATGGCACCATATATGTAGGCAATTTCTGATTTAGAAAATTGCGTAGCTCTTCAATGGCAGGAGAGTACCCCTGGCGAGGAATGACATGGGCTGTGAGCGATTGTTGACTTTGTTGAGTGGTAGTGACGGTCACTAAGGCATTTTTGACCGCTGGATGCTTTGCTAGTGTGGATTCGATTTCTCCGGCTTCAATGCGATAACCCCTCAATTTAATTTGAAAATCAGCTCTACCCAGAAACTCAATATTTCCATCTGGTAAATAGCGGCCTAAATCACCAGTTCGATAAATCTGCTCACCAGTTCGGGGATGTGCAATAAAATTAGCTGCTGTTTTTTCAGGGTTGCACCAGTACCCCTTGGCTAACTGCACACCCGCACAATACATTTGCCCTGGCACCCACACGGGGCAATCTTCCAGATTATTATTCAAAATATAATATTTTGAATTGGCCATAGGCTTTCCATAGGGAATACTTTTCCAATTGGGATCAATATCCTGGATAAGATAACCAATATTCCAAATTGTGGTTTCAGTAGGGCCGCCAATACTCAGAATATTTAAATCTGGAGATAATGCTTTTAATCGACTGGCAAGAGAAACTGGCAGCCAGTCTCCACCTAAGATAGCTAGACGCAAACTCTGTGGCAATTTTTCAGATTTAATGTCGAGATAATTGACCAACATTTCCATCATGGCAGGTACTGAATTCCACAGGGTTACCCGTTCTTTGGTGAGTAAATCCAGCCAATGTCGAGCAAATTTAGCAGCAGCAGCGTCTGGCATCACAATTGTTCCGCCAGCTGATAACGGACCGAAGATATCATAAACCGATAGATCATGATTGAGGGCGGTGAGCGCTAATATCCGATCTTTAGAACTGACTTGAAATCGTTGGTTAGTATGGATGACTACATTGACCACATTTCGATGGGTAATCATGACACCTTTAGGTAAGCCTGTAGACCCAGACGTGTAGATAACATAGGCAAGATCATCAGGGCCTGGGAGAGATAGCAACTGATGCTCAGTGTTTGGGAACAAATGGATTAGATCAACTGCAAATCGTTGAATGGTTGCTGGCCAAACTACCTTTTCTTCTAACCATGATTGCGTTAATGCAATATTGACACCACTATTTTCCAGCAGATATTGAAATCGTTCCGAAGGTAAGTCAGGATCAATGGGTACGTAAGCAGCGCCAGCAGCTAAAATACCAAGTACTCCAACAATCTGTTCCCAGCCTTTCTCCATAACGATGGCTACGGTATGATCAGAGCAGATACCTAACAATTGATTTAAATAATGACCAACTTGATTGGCACAACGGTATAGAAGGTCGTAAGTAATTGATTGCTTTGAAGTGATAATGGCAATCTGTTGAGGGTTTTGTTTAGCCTGATGCACAAACAAACTATAGAGTGTCTCTTCAGGTAGCGGAGCGGTCGTTAGGTTGGCGGTAACTCTCTGGCTAAGTTGAGCTGCAGGAATCATTGAGCGATTAGTTTCCTGCCACGCAGCTTCCTCATGGGCTAATCGTTGCAGAAATGAACAGTAAGATGTCAATATATCCTGCACCATGTTCGGAAGAAAAAAGTCCGTATCAGCATATAGATTAACTGTCAGTGTTCCATTCTTTTCAAGATGCCGACATTCTAGGCGGACGGGCGCTATTGAAGTGGAGTTATTATTAATAACATTTTCGATATTGGAGACGTCTTCTATGTTGTCTGGCTCAATGACAAAAGAAATAGCTAATATAGATTCTAATTTCTCTAATATCTCCTTAGGTAATAATTTTAACTGCGTAAACGGGGCTACTAATCGATGTTGCAGATCTGATCTTAACTTTGTTGCGATATGTTTAACTCTAGCTTCGAAAGAATCTGGTTGCAAATAATTGATGTCTAACAAGGTGTTAAAAATCTTCTTTTGATTTGGTTGTTTAACGGCATCCTCTTCCGAATTGAGAGTTGTAGATCTCGTTTCAACCAGATTAATTGTAAAGTAAGCGCTTTTACTCCAGGTTGCTAGTACTTCTGTGTAAACTGCTAATAGAACGTCGCCTGGTGATGTATTGGCCTTTAAGGCCTGTTGCTTCAAATGTGCCCAAGTTTTGGCATCGATTTGTCGACTATACTGCGCTAGTTTGATGTCACCTTTATTAAAGGTCTGGGCTAAAGGTAATTCTGGAGTAGGGGGCAGAAGTTCAATAGATTTTTGGCAAAATTCCATCCATTTTTCTTCAGCCTGATGAACATTATTATCAAACTTCTTACTAATAGAGATTGAAGTGAATAGTTTGTCTGTACTCATTCTTTTGAGTTTCTCCCTCTGTCTCCCTCACAGAAACTAAATAAAGCATCGACTATTATCCTCAAAAAGAGCTGATACACAGCATCATTAGCTCAAAAAACTTTGCTAATGATGCTGCTCAATAATTTGCTCTGTAAAACTGCAAACTCGTTTTCCGTAAGCACTGATTTGAGCACTGTTAGAGCGTGGAATCAAAAGCTTGCGGTGATTTTCATGGATCAAACCCACCTACTTGAAAAACTAGCTGCCTCTCTCCATAGAGGAGTATATACATGATTTAAGCAGCCAGAAAATGAAAAACAAAAAACAAGTTCTGAGAAGATGAAGATCTACACGCCTGAGAGGGTAGAGATAATATTGCGATGAATTTCAGATGTACCTGCATAGATGGTACCTGCTATAGAATCTCGAAAATATCTTTCTAGTTCGTAATCGGTCACATAGCCTCTAGCACCATGGATCTGGATAGCATCCTGACAGGTTTTCATGAAACCTTCGCTGATAAAAACTTTAGAAATTGAAGATTCTAAAAAGGCTTGTTTTCCTTCTTTTTTCAACCATCCTATTTTATACAATATAAGCTTTGCCAGCTCCAATCTCATCTTCATCTCGGCAATTTTATTGGATACACCCTGAAAAGAGCCAATGGGCTGGCCAAACTGCTTACGCTTTTTAGCATAGCTAACACATTGCTCGAAAATCCTTTCCATGGTCCCCACCTGACTGGCAAACAAGAAACTTCGTTCCCAGCTAATGGTGGATTGAAAAATATTGTGTCCCCGGCCTTCTTTGCCTAAACGATGGTTAACGGGCACTTTACAGTCCTTGAAAACGAGTTCTCCCATGGGTGCTGTCCGCAATCCCGATTTTTCCCACTCTTTTTCGATGGTCAATCCAGGCAAATCTTTGTGAATAATAAAGGCAGAAATTCCTTGTTGAGCACCTACCTCTAAATTAGTACGGGCGAATGTAATATAAACGTCGGCAACAGGGGCATTGCTAATAAATGTCTTGGTGCCATTGAGAATGTAGTAATCCCCATGGGGGATAGCCTCAGTTTGCATCTCAAAAGCAGCAGATCCTGAGTTTGGTTCGGTGATGGCATGTCCTCCCATCGATGTGCCCTGGCAAAGGGCTGGCAAATACTGTTGTTTTTGAGCTTCAGTACCAAAATTGGCAATTGAAACAGCACAACTCCAGAGATGGTTGTTAATGGCAAAGACTAGACCATTGTCTTTGCATCCATAGCCCAAACCTTCCAAACCTAATATGGTGGTTAATGGATCCAGACCTTGTCCACCATATTCTTTGGAAATTGGCCATCCTAAAATGCCAAAATCTGCACATTTTTGCCAGCCTGCTTGATTAAAGTGACTGCGTCTATCGTTTTCAATTAAGTCTGCATTTAACTCTTGTTGAGCAAATGTGACGATGGAGCGATAAAAGGAAAGTTGTTCTAGATCCCAGTCGAAACTGATACTCATGTGGGTACCTCTATTGATTGAACTTCTTAAAAATCGAGATTGTCCTCTCGACGGCTACATTGCTTGGATACGGCTACTAAGGTGGCATGCACAAGTTGTAGAGCTGCTGTAATATCAACAGATTAAACATCACGATGATATTGATGGGACGACGACCGGCATTACTCTTGTGAGGCTTGACATATACCTGTTCTAAAATTGGGTGAGACTGATTCCACGGAATCATCTTATCCAGATCAGACACCAAGTCTTCCTTAGGCTTCAGTTTCTGATGATGTGTCTCAAAATCCTTTGTCTAAACTACCTTCCTAATGTCTTCATAGGTCGTTTTCAGAAATTTGACATTTGAGTATCCCGCCATTTCATCAAAGATCTCAAATAAGCTGTCACAAAACTGATCAATTAAGTCAGGAGGGATTGTCAACGCTGGTCTAATTGCGATACTTTTACCAAATCGATTACCTACGGTACATAGAACCTGTTTTTCGCGAAACATCTTACCGCAGGCGATGCCATAAAAGAAATCTCCTTCCATCCAATCAAACAATTTTTGGGCAATTTTTTTCTTTTGCTGCTGGATTGAAACTGATAACATCAATCCCTTTCCCGCCACTTCTAAGGTGTAGTTGCGATGAGTATTCTGGAGTTCTAGCCGTTCTCGAAATTTTGCTTCTGCGGCTTGAACATTGGCTAAATCATAATTTCTCAGGTTTTCCAGGGATGCTAAACCTGCTGCCATTGATAAATTATTCTCTTTGAAGGTTGAGGAATATACCAGGATTTTCTCCATGCTGTCAAACACTTTCTTATAAACCTCTGCGGTATAAACCACAGCCCCAATGGGAACCATGCCGCCACTTAGTCCTTTGGCTAAGGTCATGATATCGGGTGTGACTTGGGACCACTCATAGGCAAATCGTTTTCCTGTGCGTCCCAACCCTGTTTGGACCTCATCATAAATGAGTAATGCGTTGTGTTTCTGGCATAGACGCTTAGCCTCTCTCAAAAATTCATCGCTAGCAATACTGCCGGTTCTTCCTTGGATGGGCTCAACAATAACTCCAGCGATTTCTCGATGGTGATTCTTAAACACCTGGTTGAGAGCATCTATATTATTTAGCTCTAGTTGAAAGTGAGCTTTTTCTACGCCAAAAATCTTCCTGTAGTTAGAGACACCATTAATGGACAAAGACGCTAACGTTAGTCCGTGATATCCACCTGTAAAACTGACGAAACGCTTTTTTCTGGTGAAGTCGATGGCCATCTTCATGGCATATTCAACAGCCTCAGTACCCGAATTGAGAAAAAATACGCGTTCAAATGATGGGTCAGTTAACTCTAAAAGTTCATGACCCAAAATTGCTGCCAGGGTAGGCACATTAATTTGTGTGAGTGATGGAATTGGAGTGTTGATAGCATCTTCCAAAGCGGTAATTAATTCTGGATTTTTCCGCCCCCAGTTCAAGCAGGCAAAGCCTGCTACAAGGTCTAGATACTCTTTGCCATTCTCATCAATAAGAGTATAGGAAGTGCTGTCTACAAATCGGATTTGAGTGGTCCCTACACTATCCCAATATTTGTAATAACAATGGTTAACTTTATTGGCATAGGTCTCGTTGATGGAATGCTCTTTGATAAAGGATTCAACTTTCGTAGCTAGTTTCATGATTATCCTTCCGTTTCAATAAGATAAATGGCAAATGAATATGCGGTGATATTTGGAGTTCGCTGTTTAGAGTGGATCCTAAACAAAGTCATCAGCAACACTAGATATTGTTGATCTGCTTAATTCACTGAAATTCTTGCAGGTGGCGCTGGTAAGAAGTCATGGTGAATAAAATAAGATAATTGCGGATGCAATAGCTGGGAACTCACAGGGGGACAGCTAATTTGAGCTTTAGCAAGTGCATGCACAGCATTTTCAGAGTTAAATTTGACCTGGTTACTACCACTGCCATGGGCTTGGAGTATGGGGAGTATATTGGCAATGGAACTCGATGATTCGGTAGTGTAGGTTTCAACCTGTTGCGCCCACTGTTCAAAAGTAACTAACTGAATCTGATAGCCAAAGTTGCTTAAGAAATCTGTTAACTGGTGCCAATGGCAGGGATAAGGATTAACTAAGTGTAAACATTGGTGGAGAGAGGAGGGTTGCCTAGATAAGTAAATAATACCTTGACTGACATAGTCCACTGGGGTCATTTCAAGAACTGTATCAATCGCTGGCAGTGCTTTTAGGAGAACAGCACTTTTGAGCGTCAGGGATAGCCAATCTTGTGTGCTACAAACTCCAGTTTGGCTATGGCCTGTAATAGTACCGGGTCGATAAATAGAAACGGGTAAACCCCGATCACTGGCCAAAGACACCAGTTTTTCGGCCACCCATTTGCTTTGACTATATCCTCCATAGAGGGTTCCTCCATGATCAAGGGAGTCTTGCTCATATATGACGTGATCGGCAGCTAAGTGAGAAGACAAAAATACACCAATGGTAGAAACATAATGGAGAGGTTTGATTTTATGGATGGTGGCTAATTTTAGAATCTCGCGAGTGCCGTTAACATTGGCAGCTTTTAGAGCCGTATAGGGATAAACAAAATTAACTAAGGCTCCATTGTGATAAATAATATCGATAGCATATGCAAGCTGTTGAAATTGATCTAAAGATAGACCTAGTAAGGGTTCTGCCAGATCTCCAAGCACAGGAATGATTCTGGTCCCTTGTGTTTCTTGCCAAAGTCCATAGGCCTTAAGTTTGGTTTGGAGGCGTTCTTGCCCAGTGTTGAGGTTGGGTGCGCGTACTAAACAGTAGATGGTGGCCTGGGTTTGTTCCAGGAGATCATTGAGTAAGTAGGTACCTAGGAATCCTGTTGCTCCAGTTAAGAAAATGGCCATCGGCTCTTTTTGAGCAGGAACAAAGTGAATGGAATCAGGGATATCTTTCAGCTGTGCCATGGCCTCCTGAAGTAGCTGTTCAGTGGTGGTAGCTGTTGCGATCGCATTCCCCTCAGTACCTTTATTCTCTAAAGCATTGGCAATCACCTGATTGAGGCTAGCCAGGGTTGGTTTCTGATAAAAACTGGATAAATTTAAGGGTGAGGACGGTGACGTGTCAACTGAGCCTTGTCCGAAGAAAGCTAAGATAGCTTGTTTATGTTGTTGTAACTCTGCTTTTAAGTCAGGTGTCAACGCACCTTTAGGCCCCCGAAACCGTAGTTGGCCATTGTCACACCACAATGTTATGCCGATTTGAGAAAATCGTTGTAACAGGTTAGGAATATCAGGATTATGGTTAGCCATTATAATGTGCCTTCCTCCCAGGCATCATGGGTAGTTACAGAACTCAGATCCACTGTCGGCATTGCCTGCTGATTGAGAGCACCCCCTAGCAGGCAATACAAATAGATATGGTGTTCATCGAGAGCAAACAAATGTCGGACCGTTTCAAAATCACAGCTGCCGATCTGACAAAGGCCCATTTCATGGGCAGGCGCAGCTAGCTCCAGCTGCTGACTCATCAATCCGGCTTCCAACAGGCAAAAATCTCGACTTAATTCGCCGTACATGGGTGCAATCGCAGCTAACTGGCCCACCAAAAAGATAGAGAATGCACTTTGATCAAATATCTTCTGATTGTTGAAGGCATACAAGCTTCGGTCAATTTCGGCGTCTGGCGTAATGATCTTTAATTGGTGCTCCAGGGGATGATAATAGTAGGTACCTGCTTTCAGACCAGAGATGCGCTCGGGTTTAATGTAAAGGTAGGCCTGGACAGGATAAAGCCCACCGGCAGACCCATAGCGCAACTTAGGCTGACCATTAACTAATAACTGTTGCCAATTACTCAAAAAAAGGCTGAATCGTTCAAACGGTAGTGGGTCTGAACTAAAGGTTCTACAACTGTAGCGGCTGAGATACGTTTGTTTAAGCGTATCGTCTAATTCTGGGGCCACTAGCTTTACACTCCCCCAAGATTCTTGTCGCAGTCCACGCCGTAGATGCTTAAACTGTTGACGCTCTTCTGGATTAAAGATCATCTTAAAATTGCCTGCGAGAGCACCATCGCCGACTGATTGAGGTGCAGACTGCGGCGTTGTTTCCCTAACTAACCGATCATCATAGTCTTTGGCCAACGCCCCTACAGTGGAGAGACTATATAGATCCTTAATCTGTAATCGATATTGGAACTGCTCCTCCATGAGATTAGCAATTCTAGCAATATCAATAGAATTAGCACCCAGATCTAGCAAATTAGCATTAGGTTCGATGGTATCAACCTTGAGCACATTAGCTATCAGTTGGGCAATTTGTTGAGTAAGAGCTGCATCAGCAACATCTTTAGATGTTGAGAGTTGGCTCGATGCCACAGAAGTCTGTTGAGGTTCGGGCAGATGGTTTCGATCAACCTTGCCATTAGCTGTCAGAGGTAAGGTTTCCAAAAAGACGAAGGTTGACGGCACCATATAATCTGGCAGTAGCTCTAGTAGCTGTTGCTTTAAGTGGTCTGGCGTCAGTGTTGGCTGTTCTAAAACAACATAGGCCACTAGTCGTTTAGTTTCTTGAGCATCTCCCTTGAGTAAGACAACCCCTTGCTTGACAGCGGTGAGCTGTTCTAAAGCTGTTTCGATTTCTCCCAACTCAATTCGGTAGCCCTGTACTTTAACCTGGGAATCCGCCCGTCCCAAAAACATGATGGCACCATCGGGAAGGTAATATCCTAAATCTCCAGTATGGTAAAGCCGTTCACCTGTAACCGGATGGTGGATAAAGCTTTGACTGGTTTTTTCTGAATTGCGCCAATATTCCCTGGCCAACCCTACCCCACCAATGTATAAATTACCGGGTACCCACACGGGACATGGAGCCAAATGTTCATTCAAGATATGAAACTGTTGGTTCGCCATAGGTTTCCCATAGGGAATACTTTTCCCATTAGGATCCACCTGATTAATGACCTGGAGAATGGACCAGATGGAAACCTCAGTGGCACCGCCTAAACTTACCACCTCTGCCGCAGGGCTGAGGGCCTTAATCTGATCCGGTAACTTTAAGGGAATCCAATCTCCGCTGAGTAGTACAAGGCGTAGGGAATTTAAGGTGACTTCTGGATGAAATTCACTGTATTCCACCAGCATTTGCATCAAGGCGGGTACGGAGTTCCACAAAGTGATCTGATGCTGCTTGATTAATGTTGCCCAGTGGGTCGGTTCTTTGCTGTCGGCAGCATCAGGCACCACCAATGTGCCTCCCGCTGCTAAGGTACCAAAAATGTCGTAGACCGACAGATCAAAGCTGAGGGAAGAAATGGCCAGAGTTCGGTCCTTAGAACTAATTTGAAACCGCTGATTAATATCGAGAATTGTGTTAACAACAGCACGATGCTCAATGGCAACCCCTTTAGGGATACCTGTAGAGCCAGACGTGTAGATCACATAGGCAAGATCGTTGGGAGTTTGAACGGGCTGGAATTGAATAATTTCAGCATCACTACCAGACAGGTGCTCTTCAGTTTGATTGACCTCATCTCGACTAATAACAATTCGTTGCACATCATCTGGCCAATCTAATTGTGAATCTAACTCTGGTTGAGTGAGAACAATGTTGACTGCCCCTTGTTTTAAGATCTGCTGACGTCTTACCTGGGGCCAATTGGGATCAATGGGCACATAGGCTGCACCAGAAACCAGAACAGCGAGGACGGCAACCACTTGTTCCCAACCTTTTTTCATCACCACAGCCACTAGCTGATTAGGAAGAACCTCTAGGTGACGCAGCTGTATTCCCAGACTGTAGGCACGCTTTCCTAACTCCCCATAGGTCAGGGTAATGTCTCCTGCAACCACAGCAATATCTGTGGCTGATGTCTGTAAACGCCTAAGGACTAAACCATGGAGGAAAGACTGGAGATTGTCTGTTTGAGGACTGCTTGTTTGAGGACCGTCTATTTGAGAGCTTAACAACGGTTGCTCAGTGGCGTTGACCATGGCAATTTGAGCAGCCTGCTGGGGTGGAAACAGCCGTTGCATCAGCTGACGCGGATCAGCTTGCCATAAGCTTTCCTCGGTGGCAAGCGCCTCGACAAAATCACCATAGGCCTGAAACATATCGTCTAACAATCCGGGAGGGAAGACTTCGTCAACTGCATCCCAATTAAGAATCAGGGCTCCTTGTTCCTCAAGCACCTGGTGATCCAGATAAATTTGAGGTGTTTGGCTAAGACTGTAAACAACCTCTCCAAGTTCATAAATTGAGGCACTTTCGGTGTTGGAGCTGTTGGCAAAGCGATCACGATTTAGACTATCGTTGGTGAGGGTACTGGTGTAAACAACCGGCATCAGGGCACCGGAGTAACGCTGTTGGGCATGGGCAATATCCCGTAAAACCTTCATGCCGCTCACATAGCGATGATCCAGATCTTGCCAAAGTTGTTTCTGAATGGCCTTAGCGCGGGTGACAAAAGCGGCCAGACTTGAATTATCAATGGCCAATAAATCTAGTGAGGTAAAGTCCCCTACCAAACGGTTAATATCTTGATGTAGGGGAAGTCGTCGGAACAGGGTAATATTAAGGGTAAATCGCGGTTGTTTACTCCAGGCTGATAAGACTTCGCTAAAGGCGGCAAGGATAATGGCAGAAGGGGTTAGGTTTGCTTGGAATCCTCTTTGTCGAAGTTGTTTCCACTGTTCTGGAGAAATTCTCCGGGTGCGATGGACAAATTTGGGCTGCTTGATAGATCCCAAATTGGTTCCCAACGGTAATTCTGGTGATGGGGGTAGGGTGGCAACCCGATTTTGCCAGTAGGTTTGCGATCGCTGATACACAGCTGATGTTTTTAAGGCAATCTCTGCTAAAACATAATCTCGGAAAGACAACTCCATTGCTGCTTGAGAGGGCTGGGGGTTATGGAGATAGTCCACCAGTTCTCGTATAATCAGCTCCAAACTCCAAGCATCGGCAATTAACAAGTCAATGCTGATAAACAACCGGGTTTTGGTGGTGTCTAAAAGCGCTGCTCTCACCTCAAATAAGGGCCATGTGTCAGTGGGAAGTAACTGATGCGAAAGGCACTCCCGTAATGCCATCAACTGTTCATGCGCCACCTCTGATGCTGCCGTACGTAAGTCCAGCGTGTCTATCTGGTAATCAGGGACCTGTTCTAAAATTTGCTGATAGCCATCTGCATTCATCACCGCCCGCATCATTTCATGCTTTTGGATCAGATATTGCCAGGCTTGCTCAAATTTCTTCAGGTCTAAATCCACCACATCAATCTCAGCATAAACATGGGTAGACACATTACTGAGATCAAAGCTATCGTCCCGGCCAATCAAATAGGCCTGTTGGATTTCTGTTAATGGAAAGGATTGATAGCGCTCCGCTGCGTTGGTAACAATTTGCGGTAGGGGTTGATAAATCTCATTTAAGTTCGGCTGATCGCCTGAGTCTTCATCACCTGGTTGCTGTATAAATTCGATAATTTCTGCTTTTCGTTCGGTAATAGACTGTCGCAATGAGTCCGTCAGACTACCTTTGGGTGCATTACACCGCAAGCGGCCATCCTGAACATAGAGTTGAATATCCTGCGTTCTCAGATCATCTAAAAATTTAGCAATTGGCTGTGTCGTAGGCTGTATCGCAGACTGTGGGGCAGACTGTGGGGCAGATTTCATAGCTCAATGTCCTCCCGAGCATTACTATCATTACTGAGGGCTGTTGCTGAGGCGGGAGTATTTCGATAGGTCGTATCCAGATATTCTGCAATCCCTGCTACAGTCAGGGCCTCGAATAAGATGGTCATGGGCAGATCAATTTGAAATGTTTGTCGAATCTGGGAAATGACTTGAATACCTACGAGGGAATCCCCTCCCAATTCAAAGAAGTTATCGTCAATGCCTACTCGCGTAACACCCATGACATTTTGCCAAATTGGCACCAGTTTTTTCTCAGTCTCAGTACTTGGTTCTCGGTAAACGGCTTCCAAGTCGGGTCTAGAATACAGCTGGGTGTTCTGACTCGATGCTACCGAGTTCGATAGAGAAGTGTCCGGTAAGTCTTTTAACAAAGCTTGCTTACGCATCCAGTGATCAAGTCTAGGCTGTAGACTTCTGGTAGAAACCACAGCCCGCTTGAGTCCTGGGCTAGCCAAAACAGTTTTAAGGATTTTAATATCTTCCGCTGGGGTAACCGTGAGTTCACCGCTCACCGTGCCACTAGTTGACTGGCTCGGCACTCTCCCATCCCAGTTAACGCTGAGCCAGGGAAAGTGTGTTTGGCGATTCTGTTGGACAAAGTGATCTAAAAATATATTGGCTGCTGAATATGCCGTGAGGCCAACTCCACCAAACAGTGATGCCAATGAAGAAATTAAGAGACAAAAATCTAGGGGTTTGTTCTGTAGAACAGTGTCAAGTACTAGTACCCCTTGAACTTTAACACGAAACTGCTGTTGACAGTCTGTTTCAGTGGCCTCAGCAACAGGGCGATAGATCTCTAGGGGGTCGGTGGCCGCGGCATGAATCACCCCATTCAGTTTGCCAAAACGATTTTCAGCGCTATTGACGGCGGCAGCCATGGCTTCCAGATCAGCGACATCCGCCTGGGCCACCAGAATCTCGGACCCTAATGTCTCAAGGTTTTGCAATTGCAAAATCTTACGAGATGTCGGTTCTTGTTCACTATGATTTTTTAGCCATTCGGCCCACTGTTCCCGTGCTGGGAACTGCGATCGTCCGGTTAACACAAGCTTGGCTTGGACAGTTTCAGCTAAGTACTCGGCAATGACTAACCCTAAACTCCCTAAACCCCCCACAATTAAATAAACTCCCTGGGATGTTAGGGGTAATGTCTGCTCTTCAGTGGATGCTTCTAAAGATAAGGGTGTATGTGCTTCAACCCATCTGTGTCCATGGCGATAGGCCACAATGGGATCAAGAATTGGACTATCCAGCTCAGCAATCAAATTTGAAATTAGTGAATCGTTGGCGTGAGCATTGACCTCAGATTCTGATAAGTCAATACTGCGACAATAGACATTGGGGACTTCTTGGGGAATCGTCTTGATCGGTCCCAGGACGGTTGTTTTTTCAGGAAGGACTACCTCAGTGCCAATTACTTCATGGAGACCATGGGAAAGCACCGAGATTGGGAATGGCTTGGAAAGTGTTTCTTTTGGGAGGGCCTGGGCCATAAATAATAAACTGTAGAAACCCAGATATTGGGCTTGCTCAGTCCTGGGCCAATCAAGCGGGGTAGGAGGAGTCAACTGCCAGCTGTGTAGTACTTTGGTGGGCATTAACTGGGCCTGTTCCAGATGCTGAAACAGAGACTGGTAGTCTGCCTGGGAGCGGGGATTGAGAATAATGCAATGACTGTCTTGGGTGACTTCAACCTGAAATGTATTTCCTGGCTGGACGAGAATGATTTCATCGCCTCGCTGATTGAGTTGGGAGGTAATTTGGTCGCTAATGCCCCTATCATCCTTGAAAATTAACCAGCGTTCAGAAGGCTTTTGGTCAGCTGGACTTGGGGGAGGAAGGAGATGCGATCGCGACCAGGATGGACCATAGAACCAATCAGAAACATGGGGCTTTTTATCCGTCACCTGGCCCCTAGTTACCGGTGTGACAGTCGCAGTTGTTTCAGGTCTGTTGACCACAGTAAACGCAGCCGGTTGTGACCCCCCTTCTGTTAGTTCAGTCCTAGCCACAATGATATGCTGCCCTAGAGCATCGGACTCAGGCTGGGCACTCACCTGAGCAAAACCATGGTTGGTTAGCGTTTCCTGCCACTGTTGACTGCTTAAAAACGGATTGCCGCGACTACGCTGATTGTCCTCCAAGGGATTCATCAGCAAACCAGAGGTAATATCAAAGAACAACAGCGGAGTCGTGATTTCCCAAAGCAGCAAAATTCCCCCTGGTGCTAACAGAGAATGTATATAATCCAGGGTGTTTTCCAGATTCTTTGCCACATGGAGAACATTGGCCGCAATGATAACATCAAAGCTATGGCGCTCATATCCCTGGGATTCAGGAGCCGTTTCAATGTTCAGCAGTTTATAGTTAACAAACGGATAGTCATTAAACTTCTTCTTTGCCTGGTTTAAAAACCATTGACCAATATCCGTGAAGGTATACTGGCTACGCTCAGGTGGCAAAATGGGCAACAAATCGGTGGTTGCTAGCCCCTGTCCTCCACCCACTTCCAAAACTCTTAACTGGGGGTTATCAGATAATTGAGTAACAATTTGTTCTAAACTTGCCCGCATAACTGCACTGTAGTAGGCAAACAGAGGCATTTCTGGATTGGATGCCTTGCCTTGCTGATAGACTAGGGAATTAAAAATTTCAAGGGGATCTTTTTGCCCAGTGATGATCGCTGATAGATTGTTGCCACATTGTTGAGCTAAGTCGACCATCTGGGGAAATTTAATCCACCGGGCTTTAAAGGTATCTAAAATATCACCTAGGCTATTTTTAGCCTCTGGCATAAACTGACAATATTGCCCATCAACCTGTTGAAGGTGTCCTCGCTCAACTAGAACATCCAGCCAGCGGCAAAATAATTGTTGATAACGGGGGGCAATTTGACCCTCAGCAACCAGCTCGTCAAATGAGTATGTCCGAGCCGTATCTTGCCAAAACCCCAAGGATTGAAATGCAAGATTCAAATAGGAGAGACATACCTGCTCCATGGAAGGAAGATTCTCAACATAAACCTCCCGATCAAATTGAGAGATGCCCTGGTTTGCCTGATCTACCATCGCTGCGGTCAATGGCTGCCATAGCTCCTCTGTAGAAGGGGAACGGAGCTTAGTAGCACTCAACGTAGCCGCATTATTTGTGCTGTCAGTCAACCAATATCGTTTGCGTTCAAAAGGATATGTAGGCAATGGTACCCGGTAACGCTGTTGGTCAGCATAAAAGCTGGCCCAGTCAATCTCCACACCGGAAAGCCAGAGTTTACCTAAGGTTTGCAATAAAAAGGAAACATCGTGATAATTTTCCTGAGGGTGGCGCACGGTTGTTAGGACTAATTGTCCTGCTTGTTTTTCAGGATGCTGCTTCGCTAATTTACTTAATGTACGACCGGGGCCCACTTCCAATAGAATCTGATGGGGATTCTGACAAAGGTGTTGCAGATTCTCTCCAAACTGTACTGTTTGTCTAACATGGTTTGCCCAATACTGAGGGTCCGTGGCTTCAGCCTCAGTGATCCAAGTTCCCGTTACATTTGATAAATAAGGAATCTGAGGTGCATGGAATGTGACTTTTTGGAGATGCTCTAAAAATGGTTCAACCATGCCAGCCATCATGGGTGAGTGGAACCCATGGGAGGTATGTAACCGACGACTCTGAATTCCCTGAGTTTCCAAGGTTTGTGCCAATGCATCAATCGCCTCTGTAGACCCTGAAACAACACAGGTATTGACGCCATTCACAACCGCAATGACCAGACTCTCATCGGTCATAAACACTGCACTCTCTTCAGCACTCAATGGCACGGATAACATGCTGCCATTGGGTTGTTGTTGCATTAACTGCCCCCGCGCCACTACAAGTGCTAGGGCTTCCTCAAGGGTAAAGACTTCTGCCAGGGTAGCCGCAACATATTCACCAATGCTGTGACCCACCATGGCCTTGGGCTGAATCCCCCAAGTCATCCAGAGTTGGGCCAGGGCATATTCAACGACAAACAGCGCAGGTTGCGCTATCGCCGTTTGCTGTAGTTGTGCTTTAGCGGTTTCTCGACAGTCAGGTTCAGGATAAAGAATGGATCGTAAGTCTACGTTGAGGTGGGGCTTTAAGAGAGTTGAACAGTGATCAATCGATTCTCTGAATTGAGCCTCAGACTCGTAAAGATCCCGAGCCATGTTGATATACTGAGCGCCTTGCCCAGAAAACATAAAGACGACCCCAGGAGACTGAAGTTTTCTGCTTCCGGTGAGAACTGGGGGCGCTGTAGGATTCCTCAAAGCCGCAACAGCCTCATCCAAACTCTGGCAGGTTAGCCAGCGACGGTGCTTAAATCCACGACGGCCCACCTGTAGAGTATGGGCTACATCGGTGAGGTTGAGTTGAGGATTCGCCGCTAAATAATTGGCTAAATTGAGGGTTGCTTGTTCCAGTGCAGTTTCGGTTTTAGCCGATAGTGCTAATGTCTGATAAGGTCGGTCAGCGACGCTGTTAGTAACACTATCGGCCATCGTCTTGCTATGGACTTGGGACGGTGCTTCTTCAATCACCAAATGCACATTGGTGCCGCCCACCCCCAGAGAACTTACTCCCGCTCGCCGGGGCGTGCCATTCCTGGTCCAGGGGGTTAACTGATGAGCAACATAAAAAGGACTGTTGGCAAAATCTATTTTAGGATTGGTTTGTTGGCAGTGAAGACTGGGGGGAATTACCTGATTTTCCAGTGCTAACACTGTTTTAATAACACTGGGCATACCAGCTGCCACCCCTAGATGGCCAAGATTACTTTTGACAGAGCCGATGCTACAAAACCCTTTTTTCTGAGTACTGGCCCGAAACACATCGCTTAAGGATTGAATTTCAATCGGATCTCCAAGCGTCGTTCCAGTACCGTGGGCCTCAATGTAGGTAATCGTTTCAGGGGCAACCTCAGCCATCTCCAACGCTTCGGCAACGACGGCAGCCTGGCCATCGATACTGGGAGCCGTGTAACCGACCTTTACGGCACCATCGTTGTTAATGGCTGAGCCTCGAATCACGGCTCGGATGGTATCGCCATCCGCTAAAGCATCTTCTAACCGTTTCAGCACAACCAGACCCAATCCACTGCCAGGCAAAGTTCCTTGGGAGTCTGCTCCAAAGGCTTTGCAATGTCCATCCGACGAGAAAATCCCTCCCTCCTGGTATACGTAGCCTCTTCCTTGGGGCAACATTAAATTCACGGCCCCGGCTAGGGCCATATCACATTCACCGTTAAGTAAACTTTGGTTGGCCACATGAATGGCCACCAGCGCAGTGGAGCAGGCAGACTGAACCATCAAGCTGGGTCCCTTGAGGTTCAAGTGGTAAGAAATTTGGGTGGCTAAGTAATTTAGGTCATTGCCTAAATAGGTTTCCAACCCACTCAGGGTCATGGGAATTATCTTACTGTGGTTAACCGCTGCGAGATAATTACTGACATTACTGCCTGCAAAAACACCCACTGACCCTGGACCATCGCCACCGGCATAACCTGCGTTTTCCAAGGCTTCCCAAGCACATTCCAACATCAGGCGGACTTCTGGACAGAGCACTTCTGCCTGTTTGGGATTAAAACTAAAAAATGAGGCATCAAACTGATCAAGTCCCTCTAACAGCGGTTCAGCTCCGACATAGTCTGGGTGTTCTAAAACCCCCGGATCGATGTGCATTTCTGCCGAATCCTGTTTGTCAAAGAAGGTGATGGATTCTACTCCATCCACCAGATTTTGCCAAAACTGTTCGAGATTATTTGCACCTGGAAAATGTCCTGCCATGCCAATGATCGCGATGGCATTAGCCGCATTAAGATTGTCTGGCTCGATATTAAGGTCTACCATAGGATTCTCTGACTATTTATCTGAGGTGCTGACTCTGAAAGCTGAAGCAGGTTGGATGAAGCAGGTTGGATGATATTAGCGTCTACGCTTTGTCTGACGACGCTGTTGTAACTGTTTACGATGTTTAGCTCTGGTGAGTTGCCGATAGCCAATGTTGTGATCGTTGGATGAACGGCAGAAGTATTGAGATAATGCTTGGACAGTGGGATACCGAAACATTTCTATTAAAGGAATGTCTTGGTTAAGGATTTCTCGTATTTTGATATGGGTTTGAACTAAGTGAACGGAGTTTCCACCCAGATCAAAAAAGTTATCGTAAATACCAACTTGGGGAATCTTCAAGATGGTTTGGATGATATCGCTGAGTTGTTTTTCAATCTCATCTGTGGGGGCAACGTATGCTTGCTTTAAAGGTGATTCACTTAGATCAGGCTGAGGTAATTGGCGTCGGTCAACTTTACCATTGGCCGTTAGGGGTAAGCTATCTAAAAAGATAAAGGTTGATGGCACCATGTATGCTGGCAGTTTTTCAGCTAGGAGCTTGCGTAGCTCTGGAGTCAGCTGGGATTCTGTCTTTGCTGACTGAGCCGTTACGGGATAAGCCACAAGCCGCTTTACTCCTGGTCGCTCCTCTATAGCTGTGACAACGGCAGCGTCAATAGCTGGATGTTGGACTAGGGTGGCTTCAATTTCTCCCAGTTCGATGCGATGACCGTTGATCTTGACTTGGAAGTCTTCCCTTCCTAAAAACTCAATCACCCCATCTGGCAGATAGCGACCGATGTCACCAGTGCAGTAAAGCCGCTCTCCCGTTTGGGGATGGTGGATAAAACTAGCGTCGGTTTTGGTGGGATTATGCCAGTACCCCTTGGCTAACCCGACACCGCCAATGTAGAGCTGTCCTGGAACAAAAAGAGGACAGGTGTTTAGAGCGTGATCGAGCACATACATGCGCTGATTGGCCATGGGGTATCCATAGGGAACACTTTTCCACTCAGGGGAAACTTGGTTAATAGGATAAAGAATGGACCAGATGGAGGCTTCTGTAGCGCCCCCTAAACTAATGACCTGGGCCTCTGTAAAGGTTGTTCTAATCTGTTCTGGTAATTTCAGAGGTAGCCAATCGCCACTGAGTAAGACCAATCGTAGGACTGCCTGAATCGGTGTTGATGCGGCAGCTGCATATTCGATTAACATCTGCATCAATGCAGGTACCGAATTCCAAAGGGTGACCTGATGCTGGATTATCAGCTCGAGCCAGTGGGCTGGGTCGCGATTGGCCTCGGCCTTAGGTAACACCAGTGTGCCACCCGCAGCCAACGTACCAAAGATATCGTAGACGGATAGGTCAAAACTGAGGGATGATAGGGCGAACGTGCGATCGCGTTGACTCACCCCAAACCGCTGATTAATGTCTAAAACAGTATTTACCACACCTTGATGGTCAATGGTTACACCTTTAGGGAATCCTGTGGACCCAGACGTGTAAATGACGTAGGCAATATCTTCAGGGCGCTGGACAAATTCCAGGGGGGCCTCTGGGCGTTCATACTTCAGGGTATCGACACAAAGACAAGTGGTCGTGGTTGGCCATTTTAGAGTCTGCTCCCATTCAGTCTGGGTCAGCACCAGATCAATGTTGCCTTGTTCCAGGAGATGCCAGCGGCGTTCTTGGGGTAAATTTGGATCAATGGGCACATAGGCCGCTCCGGAGGTTAAAATTCCCAACACCGCGACAATTTGTTCCCATCCTTTTTCCATGACGACCGCGACCAGATGGTTTGGCTGTGCTCCTAAGCGGCGGAGTTGTTGACCGAGATGTTGGGCGCGATCGCTAAGTTCTTGATAGGTTAGGGTGCGATCGCTAGCAATCACTGCAGGCTGGTCGGGCTGATTAGCCACCCGCTCAAAAAACAAGCCATGCAGCCACCTATCTTGCCCCAGAGATATCTCGGTTTGATTAATTGTAGCAATTTGATCTACTTGAGTTTTGGGTAAAAGCCCAGGAGTTGTCGCCTGCCAAACCTCCTCCTCCGTTGCTAATCTCTCTAAGAGGTTGCCATAAGCGGCAAACATATCATCTAAAACACCCTCAGGGAATAACTCCTCAACACAGTCCCAATTAAGAAACAGTTCTCCAGATGGATTAAAAAAAACTTGATGATCAAGATAAACCTGGGGCGTTTGGGTGATCATATAAGTCATCTTACCCATGCCCTTAAGCATATCTCGATTGTAGGTTGTATCTACATAGGTATTGAGGTTGTCAGGTAAATTATCAGATGAGCTAACTACAGACTGTTCTCGACTTAAACTTTCGTTGGTCAGCGTACTGGTAAAAATAACAGGGGTTAAGGCTTCAGCCGGACGGTTTTGAATTCTGGCTAACTCCCGTATAACCTTGACTCCACTATAGTAACTGTGATCTAAGTCATCCCAAAACTGTTCTTGAATCCGTTTGGCACGGGTTTCAAACGATGCCGATGACGTATTATCTACCGATAGTAACGTGACTGAAGTAAAATCTCCTACGATTTTATCAACATCAGGATGTAAAGGTAAGCGGTTATAAAGGGTTAGATTAAGAGTAAATTTAGGGTTCTTGCTCCAAAGAGTCAAAATTTCTGCAAACGCTGCCAGTAAAATGCCAGAAGGCGTTAAGTTTGCACGATGAGCCCGTTGCTTCAGACGTCGCCAGGTCGTTGCATCCATCTGCTTTTCGCGTCGCACAAAGTGAGGCGAATCAACGGATGAAAGACTTTTCTGTAGGGGAAGTTCTGGGGCTGGCGGTAACGTTGTTAGACGCTTTTTCCAATAATCTTTTGAACGTTGATAAAGCGGAAACCTATGAAATTCCAGCTCAGCTAGCACATAATCTCGGAAAGATAAGTTCAGGGGCGGTAGCGAACGTTGCGGAGCTTTCACTAAATCTGCTAATTCAGCCAAGAGCAACTCACAACTCCAAGCATCGCCGATGAGAACATCAAGGCTAAAGCAAAACCTGACCTGATCATGGTTTAGATAAACAGCTTGAATTTCAAACAAAGGCCATTGCTCCAGCGGAAAAACCTGATGGGACATCTGCTGGCGAATGCTCTCTGATTTCAGGGCAATTGCTTCAGCACTCGCTCCTCGTAAATCAGTTACCTGAATTTGGTAGCCGGGAACCTCCGAGAGAATTTGCTGTTGTCCATCCTGGCGGATGATCATCCGCAGCATTTCGTGACGTTGAATCAACTGCTGCCATGCCTGATTGAGCTGGACCGGTGTAATCCCATCCGTTTCGATTTCAAAGTAGCCATGGGTTGAAATATTGCCTAACTCCAGTCCACCCTGACGACCTATCCAATAGGCTTGCTGAATGTCTGTAAGTGGAAAGGGGTGATAGCGCTGCTCTAAACCGGGCACAATGGCAGGGAATCTTTGCTCAGAAGAGCCACTTTCCCCTCGCAACCGTCTCTCAAGGAGTTGCTGTTTAGCCAGAGACAATTGAGACTTCTTGGCAACATTTTTTTCTCTTAAAGACATGTAGATCACCTATAGGAAAAGCATCAAAATCTTAATGACCTACTGGGAGACTAGTTTTGCGCTCAATCAACTGGGTCATCGCATTGACTGTTCTGAAATTTTCAAAATCAAGTTCCTCATCTTCGACAGTTAATTGAAACTCTTGCTCAATAAAGAGAACTAACTGCATTGCGAACATGGAGTTAATAAAACCAGTGGCAAAAATATCTTCGTCTTCCTGTAATTGATAGTCCTGAAAGTGCTCCGAGAGAAATCCATAGAGCTTTTCTTTTACTTCCTTCATTTGTCTAACTTAGCTCAACAACAACAATCTGAATACTTAACTGAAAAAGCAAATATTTAGTTGAATAAAAAATCAACTTAACTTTTGACCTTTCACATAGGTGTAGAACCCTCGATTACTTTTACAACCATGTAATCCAGCATCCACCATTTTTTTTAGCAATGGACAGGGGCGATATTTATCATCATTAAAGCTCTCGTACAAAACCTCAATGGAATAGAGAATCGTATCTAGCCCAATGAGGTCTGCTGTCTCTAATGGTCCCATCTTATGGCCAAAACATCCCTTAAACAAGCGATCAATTTCTGAAACGGTAGCAACTTGCTCCTGCAAGATAAAAATAGCTTCATTGATGGTCAACATCATGACTCGGTTGGTTACAAATCCAGGAGCATCATTGACCACAATTGAGTCTTTTCCCATCTGATGCAGCAGTGTTTGGGCACTTTGAATAGTTGTTTCGGCGGTATGATAACCTCGAATAACCTCTACCATAGGTTTGATCGGGACAGGATTCATGAAATGCATGCCAATAACTCTCTCTGGTCGCTGCGTAACTGAACCAAATCGAGTGATGGAAATAGCTGATGTATTGGCAGCAAAAATAGCCTCGGGAGGACAAATAGAATCTATTTTGTGATAAATAGATTGCTTGATATCCCATTTCTCAGTCGCATTTTCGACAACAAATTCAACCCTTTCTAGCTGCTGATAATCTGTAGAAAAGTGAACCTGATTTAAAACATCTGATGTACTCAACTTAGTATCAGATTGACGAGTAGACTCTGAGAAAAAGCTCTGTAGTCGGAGATTTTTGCGGATCTCAAGCTCAGCTCGTTCTAAAATCCGTTCAGAAACATCAAGTAGCGTAACCTGGTGACCTGTTTGAGCTAGATTCTGGGCCAGACCAATGCCCATTGTACCAGCACCAATAACACCAACTGATTTAATTTCCATGACTGTCATTCCAAAACTAAGTGCAGACAAAAAGCAGTGATGCGAATATGAATGAGAAATTATTCCATGAACTATAATTTTCGTTTAGAGCAGCTCAAGCTTGTTGGGCAGCAAGTTGCTCGGCTTCTTGCTCATCTAAAGCTTCTAATTCCTGAATGAGTATATTTTCAATCAGAACAGTTAATTCAGATACCGTAGGACACTCAAACAGGCTACGAACTGGTATCTCAATCTGAAAAATATCGCGTAATTGGTTGATTAAAATATTACCAGTTAGAGAATCACCCCCCAGAGCAAAAAAGCTGTCGTGAATACCCACTTGCTCAAACCCTAGTAATTCTTGAAACTTCTGAGCCAGTTTGTTTTCTAAATCACTGCTGGGTGCAATATAAACATTTTTAAGGCCAGCAGGTCTTTGATATTTGGGTTTGAGTGTTTCACTATTTGTGGGCGTTAAAGGGACCGGCGCTTGCTCACGCGTATCCGCTAGGAAATCTTGAGTTGAAATAATAACTTGAGGCTCTGTACTACTTGATAAAATGCGCTCAAAAATCGCTACTCCTTCCGCAGGTGTCATACCAGTTCTGAATGCTTCCTCAGCAGTTGCCTCATGTTCTTGCTGAACCGTCACAGCTGTGCCAACCCCCTGCCAAACATCCCAATCAACACTTCTGATAAACCATCCATATCGATAGGTGCCGTAATGGGCAAAACTATCGAAGAAGAAATTTTCAGCGCTGTAATCAACTAGACCAGCTTCGGGCGTTAATGTTCTCAAAGATGAACAGAGTATCCAAAAATCTAACTCGTTATCTTTAAGTAACTGCTCCAAGACTCTAATGCCTTTTACCTTAGGTGCCATATCAACAGCAACAACATCTTGAGTCTTGAGTTGTATAATCCCGCCTCCACGCACAAAAGCAGCGTGAATTACCCCCTGAATTTGACCAAACTGGGTACATGCCTGCTCAATGACCGTTTGCATTTGTTCTAGATCGGTCACATCAGCACCCACAGCCATTACTTCTGCACCCAGACTTTCTAGATGCTGAATTTGACGAATTTTCAGGCTGACACTCTCCTGCTGCCCGTGGGTGGCTAACCAATTTGACCAATTATCACGCTCTGGCAGGGATGAGCGTCCTGTTAGAACCAGTTTGGCCTGGAAGTTTTCGGCTAGATAGGTTGCTAATGTTAGCCCCACACCTCCTAGTCCACCCGTAACCAGGTAAACGCCTTTCTTTTTTAACCTGGATTGTTTCTTGTTGACTGTCCCCAAATGCATCGATTCAAAGGTTTGCACCCAGCGATGACAACCGCGATACGCAATCATTGGCGTAGAGGAGATGGGATGATTAAATTCCATCAGTAACCGATCCACCAACTGCTGTTGTTGATAACCCTTTGTAGTCGGTAGCACAAGGTCAATACAACGGCACTGGATGTGAGGATACTCGGTCGGAATAACCTGACAAGGCCCTAAAACTAAGGCCTTTTCTGGGCAAATATCTTCTGTTCCGGTTAGACCTTGTAAATTGTTGGAGACAATATTTATTTCCAGAGTGTCTTTGAGATTATGTTCTCCCAGGGCCTGTGCTATAAATAACAGACTGTAAAATCCTAAGGTCTCAGCAACTTTGTGCTCATTTTCTGTATTGACCAGCCATAAATGGATGATTTTTTGAGGTAATAAATTCAGTGCCAACAGCTCATTGAAAAGGGTTTGATAGTCCCCAGGTCGCTGTGGATTAATGCTATAGGTGTGCTGCTTGTCGTGGTCAATATCCCTGGCAAACCCTTCTCCAATTTTAACGACAACCACCTCATGCTCTTCCGGTGTCAACTGCTGGATAATTTGCTCTCCTAACTCACAATCATCCATAAATACTAACCAGCACCCTGCACTGGTCTGAGGTGTCCAGGATGGTAGGGGTGATCGCTGCCAGGAAGGGGTATAGAACCAGTCTGACATGTCTGGCTGCTTCTGATCGGAGACAGACTGTTTCCCTGAAGAGACAGCTGGAATTTCTTTAAGCTGACTAAAGGCTGGAGGAGCAGAGGGTGTTGCGAGGGCCGATGCTTGGGCAACTAAAATATGCTCACCAAACGCAGGAAACTCTGAAAAAGCTTCAACGTTATCAAATCCATGGACAGTTAATATGTCTTTCCATTGTTGTTTAGATAAGTAAGGATCGCCCATATTACGCTGCCCCGTTGCATCAGCAATCGGCTGCATCAAGACGCCATCCATGATGTCAGCTTCTAAGCGAGCTTCTGTAATTTCCCACAACAGGAGTATACCGCCAGGAGCCAGTAATGAACGTGCATACTCCACCGTAGCATCTATATCCTGGGCAACATGAAGGACATTAAATGCAATCAAAAGATCAAAACCATTGGCCGCATATCCTTGCTCCTGGGGTGCTTTTTCAATATCCAAGACTCCGTAATTAATAAAGGAATATTGACTAAACTTCTGTTGTGCAATACTCAAGAAAAAGCTGCCGACATCGGTAAACGTATAGTCAGTTTGGGAGGCTGGCAACAGTGGCAACACCTTTTCGGTAGCGCTACCGGTACCCGCCCCTAGCTCTAAAATTCTCAGTTTGTTATTAGCCGGTAGAGCGTCAACAATGGTTTGGATGATAGAAACTAGAACTGGCTCGTAATAAGGCATTGAGGGATACTCTGGTACGGTATACCCTGCTTCCTGTAGCCGCATGGAGAAGTGAAATTCTAGGGGCTGTCGTTCTCCCGTAAGAATAACTGGCAGATTCATGCCATAAATGTGATAAATATCGTCGATCCATTCTGGCGAGATTACATCAGCAGACTTGGCTTGAACGTCGGCTAAGCGATGACTAATTGTTTCAGGTGCCAAAGGCTCTAATTGGCTAAATTGACCCGATTCATCCCGTTGTAAACAGCCCTGAGCAACCAACACATCTAACCACCGTGCTAACAGTTCCTGATAGCGGGGAATAACCCTGGTTTGTTCGAACAGTGCCTCTAAGGTGTAAGTTTGCGTAGGTTGTTGAAATGCCCCTAGCTGCCTGAAGGCTTGATTCATATAGGCGGTGCAGAGACGATCAAGGGCCTGTCTGTAATTTGCATGAGTATGGCTATCTAACGTTTGGACACCATCTAACGCCTTGCTCTGTGCGATGGATACAAGCGATTGCCAAAATTCTGGCGTAGTCAATCGTGACTGTATAGATGACTCATCTGGAGCATCAACCCAATAGTGCTGACGCTGAAATGGATAGGTGGGTAGGGGAATGCGGTAGCGCTTGTGCTGGGCTGAGATAGCTGACCAATCAATATCAACGCCTGCTAGCCAGAGTTGGGCCACCGTATTCAGAATAAAGGCTTTATCTGATTGGGATTCATAGGCATTACGCAGCGAGGCAAGGGCGATTTTTTCAGTGGCAGCGGCCTGGTCTAGACACTGTAATGCGAGGCTACTGAGGGTTTGTCCAGCCCCAATTTCCAATAGAATTGGCTGTTGCTCTTGCCATAGTGCCTGTACCTGATCGGCAAACCGCACTGGTTGGCAGAGATGCTGTATCCAATAGTCCGGATTTGTAACCTGGTCTGGCGTGATCCAGGTTCCAGTGAGGTTAGAGACGTAGGGAATATTAGGGGGCTGTAGGTTAAATCCCGCAACCAATGTCCTAAATGCTGGCACAATAGCTTCCATCATATGGGAATGGAACGCATGGGAAGACTGTAAACGTCGACAGGCCAGTCCTTGTTCAATTAACTGCGTTTGTAGTTGATCGATGACGTCTGGTTCTCCGGCAACTACACATTGAGTTGCACCATTCACCGCCGAGAGGGATATTCTCTCATTCAGCAGGGGCTGTACAGCTTCTGCTGAAAGCGGCACTGCTAACATGGCTCCGGGGGGCAGTTGGGCAATCATCTCGGCCCGTTTAGCTACGAGTGTCAGGGCCTCTTCCAGAGATAAGACGCCGGCAAGGGTGGCAGCAACATACTCACCAATGCTATAGCCCACCATGGCGCTGGGGTGAATCTCCCAAGATTGCCACAGTTTTGCCAGGGCATATTCAATGACAAAAATAGCAGGTTGGGTTAAGTGAGTTTGGTTGAGTACACTGGTATCTTTGCCATCAGCCTGGCGATCGCGACCCAGCATCTGACGCAAATCAAGTTTAGGCGCTTGAGCGGCAGCGTCGGAGATGACAGCAGATGTATCTGTGGACTCAGCGCTTTGGGGTGGAAAAATAATCTCTCTTAAATCTATCCCTAAGAGAGGGTCTAAAATTTGGCAGCAGTTGTCGACCTGTTGGGCAAAGATAGGCTCAATGTGATAAAGCTCTTTAGCCATGTCTTCATAGTGACTGCCCAAGCCTGTAAACATGAAGGCAATCGGGCGTTTTTGAATGGCTTGTTCCGTAGTTAAGATGCGTTTTGGATCCTGTAAAGCTGCGATCGCATCTTCGACCGACCGGGCTATCACTGCTCTCTTATGGGAAAAGTTCTGACGCCCCCGCTGTAATGTGTAGGCAACATCTGCTAGATCAACCTGGGAATGTTGCTGTAAATACTGAATTAAATTTGTTGTACTTTGCTCTAAAGCGGCCTCTGTTTTAGCCGATAGAAGTAGTAACTGCCAAGGACTATCCCCATCGATCGACTGTTCCCGATCTACCAAAGCACTCTGAGGAGCCTCTTCCAAAACCACATGGGCATTGGTTCCACCAAAGCCAAACGAACTTACCCCTGCGCGGCGAGGGGTGCCATTGGTTTTCCATTCCGATAACGTTGTATTAACAAAGAAAGGGCTATTGTCAAAATCAATTTGGGGAGAAGGTGTCTCAAAATTAACGTTCGGAGGGATACATTTACGATCTAAACAGAGCACGGCTTTAATGAACCCTGTGATTCCTGCGGCAGCATCCAAATGACCAATATTGGTTTTAACTGAACCTAAGGCACAATATCCCTTTTTTTCAGTGGCAAATGCATGGGTAAGCGCTGCAATTTCAATGGGATCCCCCAACTTTGTGCCAGAGCCATGGGTTTCCACATAGGTGACAGTTTCTGGCTCTACTTCTGCCATTAGTTGAGCAGACTGAATAACTCGCGACTGAGCCAGTTCGCTGGGAGCGGTGTAGCTCACCTTAACAGCCCCATCATTGTTGGCAGACATGCCCTTGAGCACAGCATAGATATAATCTCCATCGGCCAACGCTTCTGACAACCGTTTGAGGACAACAACTCCCACCCCATTACCTCCAACGGGACCGTTGGCACGGGCATCAAAGGCCCAACAATGTCCATCGGGGGAAACTCCCTCCGGACATAGGGTCATGGCGTTTTGGGGGGCTTTGATGGAAACCCCAGCTGCCAGGGCCATATCACATTCGCCACTGAGCAGACTTTGATAGGCCAAATTTACAGCTATCAGCGAACTGGAGCAGGCCGTGCCAACGCTGATGCTGGGACCGTTGAGATTTAATTTGTAGGAAACACGTGTGGGTGCGTAGTCTTTATCAGAGGCCAGTAGGATGGGAAAATATCCCATCGTTTGATGCAAATGGTTCGGCAACAGGTTATACAACAGATAGGTGCTTCTACCAACGCCCGCATAGACACCAATGGTGGCCATTTCCTGTTCAGGATCGTAGCCCGCATTTTCCAATGCTTCCCAGGCACATTCTAAAAAGAGGCGATGCTGGGGATCCATGATTTCAGCATCCCTAGGATTGATACCAAAGAAAGAGGCATCAAAGAGATCGATATCCTCCAATATGGCCGCAGCCTTGACTGAGTCGGCTGAAGAGTCTTCTGAGAAAATCGAGACAAATTCTTGTCCTGCCACCAAATTTTGCCAAAAAGCCTCAATGTTACGACTACCAGGAAAGCGACCAGCCAAACCGATGACGGCGACCTCTAAACCATTTTGTTCAACTGCCATGGCATTTTTTATGGGGGTAGATGGAATAATACGGATTGTAGTTATTACACTTTGGGAAGTGTGGATGGTTGAAGAAGAATCAAAATATGTGCTTTAAAGCACGATTGCTAAGACTATTGATCTCAAGTTACCCTTATCGATTCTTGCGGACTTTGTTTGTCCTGACCTTAATAGCTTTAGCGCGTTGTAGCTGTTGCTTAAGTCTCTGTTTACCTTCACTGAGACTAACTGCTACTTGTTGCTTGTCTAACGGTTTGCTGGTTGGAGAGATTGACGCTGGGCGATGATGGGCCGATAGATAGTCAGCTAGCCTATGAATAGTGGGATACTTGAACAAATCAGATAGTGATATTAATTCTACCTCATTGACTAAGCGTTCTTTCAGTCTATTGAAAACCGTGGTAATCAGCAGTGAGTTACCACCAACCTCAAAAAAATTGTGGTCTACTCCCACCTTATCTATATTTAAGGTGTCTTTCCAGATCTCACAAATTGTTTTTTCAAGTTCATTTTGAGGGGCAATATAGTCAACTGTTAACCCCGACACCATGTCGTTAGGTAATGAGAGTGCCTGACGATCTATTTTACCGTTAGCTGACAAGGGTAATGCTTCAACAATCACAAACACTGATGGGATCATGTAGTCAGGTAGATGAGCCCTTACGAACTGCTTGAGTTCATCCACCGTAATGCTCCCATGTGGAACGATATGGGCGACTAACCGCTTTTCATTGAGGTGTTTGCCGACTACGCTGACTAAAGCTCGATTGACAGCCCGATATTGCCCTAAAACTGCCTCGATTTCTCCCAGCTCGATGCGATAACCCCCTAGTTTTACTTGAAAGTCTTCCCGGCCTAAAAATTCGATATCGCCATCGGGTAGATAACGACCTAAATCACCTGTGCGATAAAGTCGTTCGCCACTGTCTGGATGGGTGATAAAACTAGCATTAGTCTTAGATTCATCTTGCCAGTATCCTTGGGCAAGACCCACACCGCCAATGTAGAGATCGCCTGGTACCCATGTGGGACAAGGTTCTAATCGCTGATTGAGTACGTGGAAACTCTGATTTGTTAGAGGACGACCATAGGGAATACTTTTCCAGGTTGGCTCTACAGTATGAATGGGGTAGAAAAGAGACCAAATAGAGGCTTCCGTTGCTCCGCCTAAGCTAATAACCTGGACATCAGACACGAGGGTTTGAATGTGAGGTGGTAAGGTGAGGGGAATCCAGTCTCCACTTAACAATACCAAACGTAGGGAGCTGAGTATAGCCGTGTGGTTGCTTGTAGCATCAACCAGCATTTGCATCAGGGCTGGCACAGAATTCCAAAGGGTGATCTGGTGTTGGCTAATTAAATCTATCCAGTGGTCTGGCTCCTTGAGTTGTGAGGCCTGAGGCAGAATAATGGTTCCCCCTGCGGCCAACGTGCCAAAGATGTCGTAAACCGACAGGTCAAAGCTGAGGGATGATAGGGCTAGAATACGATCGCACGTCCCCACTGAAAACCGCCTATTAATATCTAAAATCGTATTAACTGCACCACGGTGGCTAATTTTGACCCCCTTGGGCGTGCCCGTAGAGCCTGACGTATAGATGAGATAGGCCAGATCATCAATTGTCTGTACCGGTTCAAGCGGTGGCAGTGACTGCCCATAACAGTCTTCACGATTCAACCTATTAAGGTTGATAATATGAACCCCTGTGGGCCAAGAGATTTTTTCATTTAGCCAGGACTGAGTCAGAACAATCTGTGCTCCACTATTGTCCAAAAGATAGGCTCGACGCTGATCAGGCCAGCCAGGATCAATCGGTACATAGGCTGCACCAGCCATCAAAATACCTAGAACAGCAACAATTTGTTCCCATCCTTTTTCCATGGCTACGGCCACTAGCTGGTTAGGTCTAACCCCAATCTCTCTGAGACGATGACCGACCTCATGGGCAAGACTATAGAGTTGTTGATAGGTTAGGGTACAGGTTTGGTCAATGACCGCACAGTGTTGAGCTTGCTGACGGACTTGCTTAATAAATAAGGTATGTAACCATTCTGACGTAGTAATACTTGCTTTAGCAATGGAAGCATCACCAATAGCTCTGCTATTGAGTTTATCTCGTTGCGCCAACTGCGGCTGCGGCAGAATCTGTAGACTCGCCTTACCCCAAACAGTTGTGTCAGTAGCTAGTTGCTCTAGCAAGGCACAATAAGCCTCAAACATATCACCAACTAGATTTACAGGGAAAAGCTCCTCAACCACATCCCAGTTAAACGTTAAAGTCCCTTGTTCATCCCAAACTTGAATATCCATCCAAGCTTGAGATGCCTGGGCACTCCCATAAACCAGCTGACCAAAGTGGTTAAACGTAGCCATTTTTTGGCCCAATGCTTCCATGCCTAACGTGCTAGTGAACACAATAGGCATGGCTTTGGGGGTAGTATGCTCCCTCTGGTTTAGCTCTCGAGTGACCCGCACCCCATTAAAATAGCTATGTTCTAGGTCCTGCCATAGCTGTTGTTGAATAGACTGTGCACGTTCACGAAAAGATTTACCTTGGGCATTATCAACAGCCAACAGCGTAACCGAGGTAAAGTTCCCTAGAATCTCACTAATTTGCGAGTGCAACGGTAAACGATTAAAAGAAGCAACATTAATCACAAACTGTAGCTTTTTACTCCATCGCCCCAAGACTTCAGCAAAACTAGCCAACAATATGCCTGTTGCCGTTAAACCAGCTTGTTTTGCCAGCTTTTGTAACTGTTGCCAATCTTGGGACTCTAATCGACTTTCGTAACGCTGGCATCGATATTGCTTTAGGTCCTTAGGGTTTTGAGTGAGGGGTAAATCCGGTGGCCCAGGAAAATTATCTAGCCGTGAGAGCCAATAATGACGAGAGCGTTCGTACAAGTTGGTTTGTGATATTTTTTGCTCACCTAAGACAAAATCTCTATAGGATAATTCCAATGCAGGCAGGGCTAGCTCAGGATTTTCATAAAGCTTAAACCACTCGTCAAAGAGGAGAAATAAACTCCATGCATCAAAGATAAGTAAATCATAGCTAACATGTAATCGAACTCGCTGTTCTGGTAGTAAGGTTGCCCGAAAATCAAATAGGGGCCATTGATCAGCTGGCAACACTTGATGGGAAAGCTGATCTCGGGTGGTTTTAACGTGAGCATCAACTTGGTCCATCGGTTGTGACCTTAAGTCAATTACCTTAATCTGATAGGCAGGTACTTTCTCTAAGATTTTCTGTTGACCATCCGACATGACGACGGCTCGTAACATATCATGTCTGCGAATCACCTGATTCAGTGCTTGATTAAGCCTGACGATATCTAGATTGTCACCGTCAATTTCATAATAACCATGGTTAGAGACGCCACCAAGTTCTAACAGACCACTACGGCCAATCCAAAAAGCATGTTGTAAATCTGTTAAAGGAAAAGGCTGATGACGGTCCTGAGGGGCAGGATTCACAGAGGGTAATGCATGGGTAACGGTATCGAGAGTAGCGTTACCCAATAAGTCCAGAATCTCCGACTTCTGCTGTCCTATACGTTTTTTCAATTCTGGGGTAAGTACTCCTTGCGGGGCACGAATATGTAGTTGTGACTTATTATTTTTGTCTATCCATAGTTTTACACCTAATTCGGAAAGCTCCAGTAACATTTGCTGTAAATCCATCGCTTCTCCCCCTGGTTGCTCCCTGTTTGAAGTATTGAATGTCAAAGAATAATTTCTTGTAAATCTTCTCCAGCATCAGCACTAGAACTCTGAGCAGTTAAATTATTAACAATCAATTGATTCAATATAAATCTCGCTAATAGGGAAATCTTGTCGTCCTGGAATAACTTGGCTATGGGAACTTGAATGCCCAGATCAAACTCAATTCTTCGCTTGATTTCTAAAGCCATTAAAGAGTCAACTAAATATCTAAGAGATTCATCCGATTCGAGGTGAAGATCAGGATGCTGCAACAATTCCCTGAGGATTTCTAACAGGTAAGTTTCCAAGAGAGGTCTTTGAGCCTTTGATTCAGCAGCTAGAATTTTCTCCCGATAAGGATGGACTTGAGCTTCTTTCTTGCCACTAATTAGAGAAACTGGCTGAGGGGCACACTGCTGAAGGTGCTCAGGTTTCTCTTGCTCTACAACAACTTGAATAGGAGGAGCAGGAGACGGGCCTAGACCAGTACACCCCCAGCGAATGACCATAGCAGCAGCTGTTGCACCAGCTCCATTACTATAAACTAAGACCAAATCATTTTCGCAAATTTTACCGTCCAGGACCCCATGGTAAAGATTGGCGATGGGATAAACAGGTCCGATATTGGCATAGCGTGGATAAAGATTAATCACACGTTCTGAATTGATGCCCAAGGCTCGGGCACACACCTGGCTGTACCATGGTGTGGGAGTACTAAACGCAAAATAGTCAATCTGCTCTAGGGTGACTCCTGCTGCTTTAATCGCTTCTGTGCAGCAGTCGCGGACAAAATCGACAGCTGTTGCCGCTAACATACTCATATTCTCACCTGTACGGGTGAGATAGCGTGGGTTACCGGCCTGATCAATCACCAATTCATGGATATAGGCACCGCAGGTAGATGCCGTATTAACGGCTTTACTACCGAGTAACCCCTGACCTGGCTTTAAAGCCTCAACCACAAAAGCCCCCGCACCATCACCCATGGACCAAGCCAGCGTATCCGATGGTTCGACAGCATGGGATCCAAGGTGAGAAGCGACAACTAACACCTTGGCATATTCCCCTGTCTGAACTAAAGCACAGGCATTCTGTAGAGCTATTAAAGCTCCGGAACAGGTTGAGTCTAAATTCCAGGCAGGAATACTGAGCCCTAACTGATTGGCAAGAGCGACTGCATTGCCCCCACCTGCACCTTTAGAGAAAAGTGAACTAACAACAATCAGATCAATCTGATTTGATGCAAGCTTGCTAGCATCTAAGGCAGCTTTTGCAGCCGCGCACTCTAACATCAGCGAAGACTCATGCTCATCGATGACTCTTCGTTCAACATTGCCTCGAAATGGATCCGATAAATACGGAGCAACAGCCCGAGACCAAATATCCAAATTGTTTAGCGTAGGATTTTCTTGAATAGATTTTCTCACCCGTCGATCACGCGGCTGAGGAATCAGCTCAGGATACTTTTGCCGCCAATAATCATTTGTGCGAATAGTCTTAGGAAAACTCACCGCCAGTGAGCTAATTCCTGATTGATAGACAGTCATGGAACACGTTTACACTCACATAATCACGTTGTCTTTGAACAAATTCATTGAAAAATGGATAGAATCCATGGACTAGACAGGAAAGATGATGACATCAAGCTCTTTGTTCTAATAAGAGTTCATGGTGTTATGGCACATAGCGTAGTCACTCGTGTTGAACTTGTTTTTCACCTTGAACTAAGGGCGATCGCACTTGCGATGGCATAAGTCGATGTGTGACTAATACTTAACAACCAAGTTTTAATCCCCAGCTGACGTGCAACCTTGTGAACTTTGCCCTTAAGAACCACTAATGGCTGACCACTGGGCAGTTTCTGAATATCAATGCTTTGCCAAGAATTTTCAGGAACATTATCTCGACCCAGTGCTCTGACGGCTGCATTTTTCCCGGCCAAACGACCTGCAAAAAAATGTAAACGGCGAGTACCTACAAATGCATTACGCTGCTCTTGTTCTGTGAAACAATGCTGCTCTAGCGATTTACCTAGCTGATCCCTCAGTAGTTGGAAACGACTAATGTCTACTAGATAAATGCCGTGACTCACCACATTAGAATAATTAGGGTGACCATCAGATAAACTTTGAGAAATTTGCCGTTCGATATCTATCATCATTTCCGGCATTTCCATTGGTAGCACCTGTTATCTAAGGCTTGAGTACTAAATTGGTGAGCATGGTATTCATTTTGTTGACCGACTCGGTATATTCCTTCTCAGGAACTGATTCAGCAACAATTCCGGCACCAGCATTTAAATAAATACGGTCTCCATATTGATAGGCAGAGCGAATTGCGATCGCTAAATCTGCTCTACCACAACTATCCACCCAGCCAATTCCACCAGCATAGATACCTCTAGGTTGAGACTCTAGGCGATCAATCCATTCCAGGGCTTTACCCTTATTGATACCAGAAACCGTAATACCTGGAAATAAAACCTTCAAAGCATCCCAGAATGTCTTATCTGGTTGCAGCTGACCACCGACCCTGGACGACAGATGTTGTACGCAGCGATATCGCTTAACCTCCATAAAGTTGAAAATCTGAATTGTTCCTGGCAAGCAAATAGCCGTAATTTCATCCTGTGCTAACCAAACAGACAACGCATGTTCTTTAACCTCTTTAGCATCGGTAAACAACTCAGCACTCAATTTTAAATCTTCCTCAAGGGTATTCCCACGTGGCCGAGTTCCAGCTAAAGGATTAGTTGTCACAAAACCATCTTGGCTCACTTCTATCAGTGTTTCAGGGCTAAATCCAACAGCCTGTATATTCTCAAAATCCAGACAGTAAGAACGAGCTGCATTATTAACCTTGGCCCCCACTATATAAGTGCCTAAAACATCTAAATTCCCAGTAAATTCACGCGACCGTGCAATAATCGCCTTATGTAAATGTCCCCCTCGAATAGCATCAATCATTTCACTGACTGACTTTTGATATGTTTCTTGATCGCCACTATCAAGGGTGAGTGATACTGACTCAAGGTTGGGTAGGTCAGCATTAACAAACAGCTGATTTCTAACTTTTTCTAGGGATTGTGTTGTCTTGATTTTTACTCCTTCCTTAGTAAAATGCAATTCGGTTTCAGGAATGAGGAAGTGGCAAAGCGGTTGACTAATTGACTTCGAATATGAAGAGTAGAAACGAGTGATGTCAAAGGCAACATAACCATAGGCTGTCCAATTTTCAAGGGCTAAAGAATTCAGAAGATCCTCAACTTGTTTCAGGGGATCGCTAATGGGTTCCGATTTGGATATATCTAAGCCTTTTAGTGAAACCTCCTGCTGACTTACCGAAACCCTCGCCAATTCACCACCAGCAATACGGGTTTCATCGTTTGCCACATACATGGCGTATTTAGAAAAAATGCCTGCTTGAAGGAGGTTATTTAAGACAACGGTTGGTTCTCTTGTACCGGGAATGAATGTTTCATAATACTTAGTTGAGGGTTTGAATTCCAATACCATGGGAGAACTCCTAATTAGATTTGCACGTCATTTGTCAATGGTTTAAACCTTGTCCTACTGTCAATGACATTCAGTAGAAAAGTTAATGGGAAATGGCGAGTGCTTCATCATTAGCTAACTTATTTTTTAGCTGTTGACGATGGATTTTGCCTGTGGATGTACGAGGTAAGCTATCTAAAAAATAGATTCGCTTAGGTGTTTTAAAATGTGGTAAGCGTTGTTTAGCAAACTGATAAATGGTTCTTTCTAACTCCAGGGTAGATGATTGTTGAGATTTGAGCCTAATATAGGCAACAACTTCAGTCAATTTTTCACCTTGTTCAGCGGAGGACGTAACAGCTACCTCATGGATTTGTGGATGCTGATGTAAGACATCTTCTATCTCCAATGGCGAAATCCATTGGCCATTTACTTTAAATAGCTCATCTTTGCGCCCAACAAACCAGAAAAATCCGTCACGATCACGCCTATATCGATCTCCAGTTCTCATCGTAGAACCGCTGATTGCCTTACGTGTTTCCTGTAATCGATTCCAATACCCCAACATTAAACTTGGACCACTCACTTGTAACTCGCCAATTTCTCCAATGGAGCAAGGTAATCCATTTTCATCCACAACTTGCACCTCGTATCCCGGCAAAGGTTGTCCAGAACTGCCTGGCTTTGATTTACCTAGCTGATTAGAGAGAAATATATAGAGCAATTCAGTGGTACCAATTCCCTCGCAAATCTCTAGATGGTGAGCATCAAGCCACTTCTGCCAAATGCTTTTAGGAAGCTGCTCTGCCGCCGATATACACAGACGCAACGACGACACATTAAAGTTAGAGATTTCCTCTATCTCTAATATATTGGCATATACGCTTGGTATTCCGAAGAAAACCGTTGGTCGAAAATATTGAACATCATCAACAATGTCAAAGGCATTGCTAGCATCAGACAAAATTGAGCCAGCACCTACTGTCATAGGTAAATACAGACTATTGCCTAAACCATAGGCAAAAGCCATACTGGCTACGGAATAGATAATATCATCTTGGGTTAACCCAATCGTTTCTTGGCCATAATGCTGGGCACAAAAAAGAAAATTTTGATGGGCATGAATTACGCCCTTAGGACGACCCGTACTACCCGATGTATAAAGCCAGAAGGCCGCCTCATCAGGGGATGTCGATGCATGAACTGTCGATTCTTGTCTTTGTTCAACTATGGATAGAAACGGATTTTCCCCATCCACAAGTAAAACATGACGCAAATAACTCAGCGAGGTAATACTGATCTTTTCTTGCCATGCCTGAGTTGTTAAGAGAACCCTACTTCGAGAATCTTGAAGGATATAGTCCACATCCTCCAAAGAGCAAGCAGGATTGATCGGAACTGGTATGGCTCCCAACCAAATGGCACCCAAAAAGAAAAATACCCACTCAACTCTATTCTCGAGTAGAATGGCCACTCGGTTTTCTTGCTCTATGCCTAGCTCGGACAATACTTGCGCGCTACGTTTTACCAGACTACTAACCTGTGCATAGGTATAAACTGCAGACTTGCTATAAAAGGCAGCCTTGTCACGACAATCTCGATTGAAATTGTTTTCAAGCAAGTAAGCAGCAAGATTAAAAGTATCAGGTAATTTTTGGTAGGTACCTATCATAGAAAACTATTCCCCTGATTTAACTATTCCAATGGCCACCGCATGAACTAAAACGTAAGCTTCTAAATGCCACCAGTTCAGGAACCAACGCTGTATATTGAGTTTCTGAGCGCGAACTCTGGCTTGTCCGCGCAAACAAACTGTCAGTTGTTGCCCGTTAGGATTTGTCTCAATTTCATTCCAATCAATCTCGGCAAGGCCGGTGGCTAGGGCTTTACCGATAGCTTCTTTAGCACCAAAACAGACTGCATAAGCCCAATTAGGATCGCTGGCCAAGCGACAATACTGCAGCTCGTTCAATGTAAATAGAAGGCCAAGACTGCTATCAGCATAACGCTCAATCAATCTGGCGATCCTAGTTGGAGAGACTAAGTCAATACCAAGCCCCTTAACTTCAAAGCATGGATGGTGAGCTAAGAAACAAAAAGGTTTCTCCTTAAGGCATTGTGATTGCACATCTTTTATCCTCTAAAGGATGCAAAAAACTATTTAGCCTGCATCTTGAGCCTTTGCTAAATCGACCAAGGTGCTAACTTCCTCCAACGTCTTATCTTGACGAGTCTCCAACTTAACCCCAACACCGAAATGGCGTTTCAATGCTAGAGAAAACTCAACAACTTCCGTTGAATCTAACTGTAGATCCTTATAAATAAGGGAACTTGGCTTCATCTTATCTGGAGGAATGCCCAATTCACCCAGAATCTCCATGAGAGAATTGATTGTCTGCTGAGTACTCATCTAATTAAACACATCTTAAAAATTGACTAGTTGCTTCGACTTACCGACACACCATATATCAACAACACTTCACCATTCGAATATCTGTCAACATAATTGTTAAGCAGATACTCTAGCACTAAAAAATCAATCAGCTGAAGGACGTACTATTTATTCCTCCTGAACCGTATTACAAACAACCTTGAATAAGAAACGGCCTACAGCACATTAAAGATGCTGGTTGACAACCTTAAACTTATTTGGTTGGGCGAAATAGTTAACTTTCAAAGCCAGGATGTATAACTTGTAAAGAGTGTTATACTTCTAGATCACCCAAAAATGGTGAGGTGACAGTATAGCGTAACTATACTGCGCCAGCACTCTGTTGTCCGATATTCTTTCTATCCTCAAACCTTTTCAACCTTAGAGCAATAAACTCTCTAAAACTGGAAAGCTTTTGAGTAAGTCCTGAAAACATTGCAGTCATCTGAAGATGGAGAAACTGCATCAATACCTACTGATTGATAGCAGTTATTGCGAAAGATTCTCAGAAAAATGACTTACACCTAATTGTTAGCACACTCCTGTGTGATTTTCAACACCTATTTTTTAAAAAGTACGGTTGTTCTCATTTTTCACTGACTTCGTTGCGATCCTTTCAGTGGGTCGGACGCATTGGCAGAACCCTCTTACACAGGTTCAGTACATGAGAATCCGACTATTGCAGTCCTTTCATAGGCACCCTAGAGAGTGAATGTATCTTTAGGGTGAGTTTTGAAAAACCAAAAGGTTTTCCTTTTGGAATGATGAAAAAATCTCAATTTATTAGTTTATTAAATGACTATCCTATTAGTTCATTAAATAACCATACTTTCAATTAATACATATGTACATTCGCTCAAAACCTTGATGTATAAAGGTTATAGCTCTTATGGTCTAGAATTTTTATTATTGAAATTAATTGTCAATAATAAAAAATAATTGTAGGATTCTATAGACGGATTAAAAATGGCAACGCTGTTATGGGGTTGCCATTTTGGCAGGCAAAATAATCTAGCTGGAGGCCTTATGCATGCAAGTGAGCTTTTCTGCTAAAAACGTTGATAATTTATTTGCAGAATGGGGGCAGAAGATTGGTTCGTGTGTGCAGCTAGATTCCACTGATGCAGTGTTAGAGCTATCACCTCGAGTCGGTAAGGGGTATTGGCGACAAATTAGGCTGCGGCCGGGTTTAGAAATATCGATAGAGTATCTTGAGTTTCCCGAGCCTTTTACTGTAGAGGTCTCAAATCAGTTTTACCGAGAGGTAATTGGGTTTAAGTCATCTCTGTCAGGGTATGTTAGAGGCGATTTTTCACCCCTTAAAGATGGGTATCATCTCACTCCGAGACAAAATAGAGTGAGTTTTGCTGCACGCTGCGGGCAGTGGATTGAATATCAGCCACGTCAACCCATCATTCATGTTGAAGTTATTGCTGGAATCTCTACATTAAAAGCCCTAGTGGCTGATCAGACTGATCAAATTTCTGGGGACTTGCAAACTATTTTGCAGGGGCAAAGGGCAACTCCTCTATCAAGAATCCAAACCATGTCTCAAGCTGTATTTCAAGCAGCAGAACAGACTTTAAATTGTCCTTACCAAGGAGTAACACGCCGGTTGTATCTAGAAGGTCGGGCGCTTGAACTCATTGCTCTGCAACTGCCTTTAAATCGTTCGGCAGATAGTTCAACTCAGCTCCAGTCTCCCTTAAAGTCGGATGAAGTTGATCGAATTCATTACGCTAAGGAAGTACTGCTGAGTAATTTGGTAAACCCTCCGTCTTTGATTGAGCTAGCACAGCAGGTTGGACTCAATGATTATAAGTTAAAGCGAGGATTTCGTCAGGTGTTTGGTACTACCGCATTTGGCTGTTTGTATCATCACAGGATGGAGCGAGCAAGAACGTTGCTGGAGGCAAGTTATTCAACGGTGACAGAAGTGGCTCAAGCGGTCGGCTATACCAGTGCGACATCTTTTAGTGCTGCATTTAAGAAAAAATTCGGAATGTCCCCTAGATGCTACAAACTCCGTTCTTAAGTTAGAGTGCGATCCGCTTGCAATAGAAAAAAATCCACCTTGAAGAGGACATAGCCATTGGCATGTCCTACCATCACATCAGCATAGTATTGAGAATAATTTTCATTTTCTGTTTCATACTTTTGCCCCTATTGTGTTGTGAGGAAATAACGTGAGACAACTGTATCTGCTAAAGAGCTTATGTTTAGCTGGTCTATCATGGATTTTTATTTGTTCAACGGCCCATGCTGAATCCGTGGGATTAACGGCAAGGCTAGATGAAGAGTCTTCCACAGTGAGTCTAGTAGATGCTGCGGTAGAAGCTAACGAAGATTGGTTATCTCAGTCGCCCAGGTCTGATATTGAGGTGCCGGTTCAAGTTGAGACTTTAACTCAGATTACAGATGTTCGGCTGGTTCCTACCGACTCGGGTGTCGATTTGTTTTTACGAGCCTCGACAGGGCAACTGTTACCAGTTTCCCCCTCTGTTGTTGGCAATGATTTGATTGCAGATATTCCAAATGCAGTTTTAGTTTTGGCGGATGGTGAACAGTTTCAAGCAGTGGATCTGACGGATGACATTGCCTTGGTCAGTGTTAGCAATCAACCCGACAGTCAGGTGCGGGTAGTTATTTCGGGGGTCAGTGAAGCTCCATTTGCAGATATCACTGTAGAGGAAACAGGACTGTTGTTTAGCGTTGTACAAGCAGCGACGGATAACTTGGCTGAGGAAAATACTCTGCGCATTGTGGTCACAGCGGAGAAAACGTCTGAAGTTGTTCAGGATGTTCCCATTAGTCTAACCGTGCTCACTGAAGATGAACTGGAAGATGGAGACATTACCACCCTTGATGGAATTGCTGGCAATACCCCAAACTTTTCCTCTTTTTCGGCCACTGGCAGCCGTAGTTTTACGTTTTACAGTATGCGTGGTCTATCTAACCAAAACTTTGGCTCTCGGGATCCGGTGGCCTTCTATGTTGATGATGTGCCCTATGACTATGGCAGTTTCCTTGACCTTGATCTGCCTGATCTTCAACAAGTGGAAGTTTTGCGGGGGCCGCAAAACACCCTCTATGGCCGCAGTAGTCAGGCTGGGGTAGTCAATATTATCACTCGCAAACCGACGAATGAATTGTCGTTCAATGGTGCCCTCGGCTACGGTAGCGAAGAAAACCTGGACCTTCAAGCTGGGGTAAGCGGCCCGATTATTGAAGATGAGCTGTTTTATCGACTGTCCGGTAGCTTTGAACGGCGTGATGGCTTTTATGACAACAGCTTTTTAGATGAGGAGTTTGATGAGAAATCAGGGGGGACAGGTCGGGCACAGTTACGGTGGACACCAACGGACGCATGGGACATTTCCATTAATGCATCCTTGGAAGATTATCAAGATGGTGCCTATCCGTTAGTATTGTTGGATGATGATCCCTTTGACATAGAACAGGACTTTAATGGCTTCAGCGATCTCAATACTAATAGTCAATCTTTGAAGGTTGCCTATCTCCAGCCAGATTTCCGAGTGACTTCGATTACCACCCGTCGCTTCTCGGAACAGGACGCTCTGGGGGAAGTTGATCTAACAGTGGCGGATGTACTGCGATCTACCAGCAAGTTGGATTCAACCGTATGGACTCAAGAATTACGCTTGCAATCTCCAGAAGCAGCGGAGCAGCTGCAGTGGATTGTAGGCGGTTACTTTGAGTCTAGAGAGTTTGACAATAATGGCTTTAAGTCGATTTTTGGGGATGATGCGGCAGCGGTTTTGGGGCCAATGACCATTCCGGGATCTAGCAGTATTAATACCGCAGATTCTCGCGATACAACTTGGGCGACATTTGGCCAAGTTAGCTATCGGCCGATTGATCCGTTGAGTCTCACTGTCGGTCTGAGGTACGAAAATACCGACAGTGAGCTTTCACGCTTTGACCAGGTATTTCGTGTTCCAGGTTTTCCTGACACTTCCTTGGCTACATTTGAAGATGTCGATCAAAGTTCTGATGCACTTTTACCACGCTTTGCCATTGACTACCGGTTGAGTCCAGAGGCTACCCTGTATGGCAGCATTTCACGGGGCTACCGTCCGGCTGGTGTCAATGTTTTTGCAGATGGCAGTGAGGCTTCTCTAGTGTTTGATGCTGAGCGCTCCTGGAACTTTGAAGTGGGGGCTAAAACTACTTGGTTTGATGATCGTCTAGGAGTCAATCTCTCTCTTTTTCATAATCCCGTCGACAATTATCAGGTGGCTACATTTAATCCAATCACCTTATTTACTGATAGTGTAAACAATGCCGATGTTAGTATCACGGGTTTGGAATTTGATATAAGGGCAACGCCCCTTGAAGGTTTGGATTTGCTAGCGGGATTAGGTTTGGTTGATGCTGAATTTACCAACTTCACTGACGCCAATACGGGGGTTGATTTTGATGGCAACAGCCTACCCTATGCTCCCGAGTTGACCTACAATGTAGCAGCTCAGTATCGAGCACCGTTTGGATTGTTTGGCCGGTTAGAATTGCAGGGTGTTGGCAAGACATTTTTTGATGAGGCTAATACTTTGAAACAAGATGCCTATGCATTGATAAATGCTCGTCTGGGATATGAATTTGATCAGTATGGGGTGTATCTTTTTGCCAATAATCTTTTTGATACTCGATATATTATTCAAGGCTTTGATATCGGTGGGCAACGGGCAGGTTCCTTTGGTGCTCCAGCAACCTATGGTGTTCAGTTCAAGTCTAATTTCTAAATGAACAGTCACAGACGGGGCCGTAAATTACTCCTCTTGAGCAGTCTGTATATTTCGCAGTACATTCCGCTGATGTTTTTTGTCCAGGCGCTGCCTGTTTTTATGCGCCAACAGGGGGTGTCTTTGGAGTTCATTGGGCTGGTTTATCTGCTAGCGCTGCCTTTGTTGCTGAAGGTGTTTTGGTCTCCCTTGATTGATCGCTATGGCCATACCCGCTGGGGACATTACCGTTTTTGGATTGTTACGTTTCAATTACTGTTAGCGGGTGTGGCTGCCCTCTGTGCATTTGTAAGCTTCCAAACCAATTTTATGTTGTTGTTTGGGTTACTGATGCTTATGGCCACATTAGCTGCTAGCCAAGATATTGCCACAGATGCTTTGGCAGTGAGGCTACTAACTCCAACCGAGAGAGGCTGGGGCAACGGCATCCAAATGACAGGTAATTATTTGGGGGCGATGTTGGGGGGCGGTGCCATGCTGGTTTTACTCAATCAGTGGGGCTGGCGAAATAGTCTGCTTGCCCTGGCATTGATTATAGTAGTTGCACTTTTCCCGATATTGCAATATCGGGAACATTCTTCAAAGGTAGCTCATAAAGCACCTATTTGGATGGATCTGGCCAATTTTTATCGTCGTCCTGGGGTGTGGCGTTGGCTGATGCTACTCACGTTATATCTTATTGGTGGCACCATGGCGGATAGCATGTTTCGCCCCCTTTTGGTGGATATTGGGTTGTCATTGGCTGATATCGGTTGGCTCTTGGGAGTAGTTGGCAATGGCGCTAGCATTGCAGGCGCTGTGATATCAGGATTGCTCGTGGTGCCCATGGGGCGAAAGCGCTCTCTAATCTTTTTTGGGGGAGTACAAATGATTGCTATTTTGACATACCTGTTGCCTGCATCGGGTATTAGTCATCAATTAGTTCTCCATTTTGTCACCATAGTAACTGGTTTTGCTAGTGGTGCTACTTTTACGGTGTCATCCACTGTCATGATGGATAAAAGTCAATTGGCAGCTCCAGGAACAGACTATACGGCTCAAACATCCATTGTTTATCTGGGTAGCTTTATGGCGGCTGGTATGAGTGGTGTAGTTGCTTCAGCAATCGGTTATCAAGGAGTTTTCGGAGTAGGTGTAGCGGTGGCCTTTTTAACGATTCTTCTGATGCGTCGAACGCTAACATTGGCACAATAGTCCGTTTTAAAAATACGGTGAAGCAACGGATAAAAGACAAGGGAAAAAATCCGTTTTCAATATAAAAAAATCCGTTTCAAGAATGTTGTATTGCTTGATATTAGCTACGATGGCCGCATTATGAAAAAGCCCATGACTAAGTCACACTTTACTCAGCCACCAACTGGGATTTGGAGCACCATGGCTCCGGTTAAGGGGCGAATTGTTGTTGCGATCGCACTCTCTGCCCTGAGCTCTTGTAGCAGTCTTGCCTCATTATTGACTATTCCCTTTATCACTGCGGAACTGCTATCTGTAGCACCGGTGCCAGAGGTGATTTGGCGTTGGGTTGCAGTGGCCGTAGTCTTAGTGCTTATAGCTTTTACATCTCGCAGCTTTGCATTTAGAGTTTCCCACATTGGGGCCTTTAACCTTGAGGTGATTTTACGTACCGCACTTGCTGAACATTTGGCCAAAGTTCCCCTGGGATATGTTATTGCCACTGGTTCAGGCGCGATCAAAAAGCTGGTGCAAGACGACGTTAAATCTCTTCATGCCTTTGTGGCTGACAGTACTCCATTGATCGGTCAGGCGTACACCATTCCGATAGTCTCTTTGATAGCCATGCTAATTGCTGATTGGCGATTAGGGTTGGCAACCTTAATGGTGTTACCCGTAGGACTAATCTTTATTCAACTAGCGTTGCGAGACTATAAAGATCAGCGAGATGCCTACGATCAAGCCAATGAGTCTATTAATAGTGTAATTATTGAATTTGTTCAGGGTATGCAAGTGGTGCGTACCTTTGATGATGGTAGTAGTTCATTTGCACGATTTCAAACAGCTCTCGATGCCTTTACCCAGAGCCTGCGAGATTGGAACAATAAGACTCAGTTTTCTGCTCGTTTAGGATCTCTCTTATTTGAACCATTACCTACCCTAGTATTGGTATCTACGGTGGGAACATGGTTGGTCTCCCATGGGAGTTTAACAATACCGAGATTTTTAGTTTTTCTATTGTTAGCTCCTCGATTGTGTGGTGCCTTTAAACCTATTTTTACCCTTTCTTACCTGATTAATCAGGCCAATGCCGGAGCGTTGCGGATTGGTGCTGTGTTAGCGGAGCCGACGTTGCCTCAACCCATGCAGCCGCAGCAGCCTACAGACTCATCGATCTCCTTCCGTAATGTCACGTTTGCCTATGGCGATGGGGCTCCTGCATTGCAAAATATATCGCTTCAGTTGCCAGCGGGTAGTGTGACCGCTTTAGTCGGACCATCGGGGGCTGGTAAGACCACCCTGGCTCGTCTGCTCCCTCGATTCTGGGATGTTGATGAGGGAGCTATTGAAATTGGAGGTGTGGATATTCGTCAGATGACCTCGGAGACGCTAATGTCCTGGGTTTCTTTTGTTTTTCAAGATACCTTTTTGTTGCAAGATACCGTTTTCAACAACATTAAGCTAGGTCGCCCCGATGCTACTCAAAAAGAAGTAGAGGAAGCGGCTCAAGCGGCCCAAGCCCATGGATTTATTCTGGATTTACCTCAGGGATATGGCACCTTAGTGGGTGAACGGGGAGGACAGTTGTCGGGGGGGCAGCGTCAGCGCATCACGATTGCCCGCGCTATTCTCCAGGATAATCCTATTGTGGTGTTAGATGAGGCCACAGCCTTTGCCGACCCAGAAAATGAGGCATTGATTCAAGCTGCGATCGCAGCCCTCACCCGAGATAAAACCTTGATAGTCGTTGCCCATCGATTAGCAACCATTGTTCAGGTCGACCAAATTGCTGTACTTGATCGAGGTCGTTTAATAGAGCTAGGCAACCACGACCAGCTGATTGCTGCCAATGGCCTTTACAACCAGCTATGGTCGCGTCATCAAGCCGCTCAGAATTGGGGCTTAAACAGACAAAAATCAATCAGCGCTAACGCTGTAGCTGGCAGCAGCAGCGGTTCTTGAGAATAGTATGAATCGATACTTGTTATGGAAGTGACATGAGCGCCTATCAACGTGAATCAACTGAAAAATTAACAGGGGTGACCGAAACGTTGTTAATTACCCTGTATGCCCGATATCTTGAAACACAGAGACCCGATAGCTTTTTTCAAGACCTTAAAGCAGTAGAAGTCCTAGACAAAATTAATTACGATTTCAATAGGTATGCTAAGGGATGGAAGTCCAATCTGGGGGTTATCGTTCGGTTACAGGAATTTGATCAGATCATCAGAGAGCTGCTGACTGACAAGCCCAATGCAACCGTTATTAACTTAGGCTGTGGACTCTGTACAAGATTTGACAGAATTGATAACGGCAGTGTCCGTTGGTATGAAATAGACTTGCCTGACGTGATTGAGCTGCGGCGTAAGTTTTTTGAAGAAAACGAGCGCTACCAATTTATTGGAAAATCTGTTTTAGATTTTTCCTGGATTGATCAAATCCAGCGATTACCTAACCAGCATCTTGTGATTGTCATGGAAGGCGTTTCTTGTTATTTAAGTGAGGCCGATAATCGAGCCCTGATGTCACAAATTTGCACACGCCTATCACCGACAGAATTCATCTTCGATGTGATTAGCCGCAGAATATCCAATAATTCAGCTAATCATGACACCGTATCTAAAACAGATGCTGAATTTAAGTCAGGGATTGACAACTCCAAAGATCTAGAAAGCTGGGAACCTGGCATTACGCTCAAGAGCGAACATTGTTATCTGACCAGGATTGCTGCCCATACTGCTCGTTTACCCCTATGGGCAAGATACATTGCTCCTATCCTGATCCCTCTTTTTAAACAGGGTGGCCGTATTCTACACTTGCAGATTCATAAAAATGCTTAATACATATCGCCGCATGATGCGTGTTGCAGGTTCCCATCAGCCTCAACTGCAAACCACACTTCTATTATCTGTTGGCGCTTCTATTATTCAAGGAATTATCTTTGCACTTTTTTTTCCACTGCTATCAGCTTTAATGGCTTCTCCTGGTATTGATATACAGCAGGTTTGGCGGTTGCTTGCCCTGTTTGGTTTTCTGGTGATCGGAGAAGGGGCGATTCGCTGGCGAGAGCTGGACTTTGGATGGCTGACCTCCACCGATATGGCCTATGACCTTAGACTGCGGTTGGCAGAGAAGCTACGACAAATGCCATTGGAAGAACTTAATAAACGACAATCAGGGGATCTCAATATTGTCATGAGTGGCAATGTCAGTGAAATTGTTCTCTGGATTGGTAGTTTAGCAACTTTGATTATTCAGACCTTAATTGTACCGCTGATGACGGTACTAGTAACCTTATTTATTGATTGGCGACTGGCGGTTTCACTGTTGCTGACATTTCCCTTGGCCATTCCCATTTATCGCTACACACGGGATTTAGTCAAAAGATCCCTGCGAGATGTTTCCATGGCCGATGCCGAGGCAGCGTCCCGAATTGTTGAGTATATCCAGGGATTACCCGTCCTTAAATCTACTGGACAAGTGGGAGCAAGCTCACAATTGCTGCAAGCGGCCCTCGATCGTCAGCGCCAGGTTCAAGCTAAAGGAGAGCGGTTGATTACGCTACCTCTGGTGACCATGGCAACATTGGTAGAAGTTGGCATTTTGTTGATCATTAGTTTAGGTATTTTGTTTATTTTGCAAGGCAGCCTCTCTATTCCTGTTTTGCTTGCCCTAATTGTTATCGCTATGCGATTTACTGAGCCGATCTCTCAACTAATTGCCTACACCAGCATTCTAGATTTGATGGAAGTTGGCTTAGAACGCGTCGAAACCGTCATGGCTATTCCTGCCCTACCCGTACATCCTGCTTCCACGCAGCTGACTCAGTTTGACATTACCTTCGAGCATGTGTCCTTCCGCTATGCCCAGCAGCAAGAGTGGGCGTTGCGAAACGTGTCTTTTCAATTACCTTCTAAATCACTGACAGCGTTGGTAGGTCCGTCTGGCAGTGGCAAGACTACCATCACTCGACTCATTAGCCGCTTTGCCGATGTGCAACAGGGCGCTATCCGCATTGGCGGTGTTGATGTAGGCCAGGTGGATGCCACTCATTTAATGACATCAATCTCGGTGGTGTTTCAGGATGTATATCTATTTGACGATACTATCCTCAACAATATTCGCATGGCCAAACCCGAGGCCACTGATATGGAGGTGGAAGCAGCAGCTCGATCCGCTAACTGCCATGAGTTTATTATGAGATTAGCCCATGGTTACGATACCCGCATTGGTGAAATTGGCGGTACCCTATCAGGCGGAGAACGTCAGCGGGTTTCCATTGCCCGGGCGATACTTAAGGATGCTCCCATTGTGCTGTTAGATGAACCCACCTCAGCTTTGGATACGGAAAGTGAAGTGGCTGTTCAAACCGCTATCAATCATTTGATTGCTGATAAAACTGTCATTGTTATTGCCCATCGTCTATCCACAATTACCAACGCTGATTTGATTTTAGTGTTGGAAGACGGTGAGATTGTGGAACAGGGAACCAGCGGGGAGTTGTTAAACCAAAAGGGGCGCTATGCCAACCTATGGAATGCACAGCAGCAATCTCAAAGTTGGAGAATTGCGGCTTAGCAAATATTTTGCTGTTGGTGTTTCCCTTGTAGCAACAGCCTATTTTTTTAGCTTGCGGATCCCCCCGGGGGGATATAATAAATGCGTTAATCAGATGCCCCCCGGGGGCATCTGATTAACGCATTTCAGAGCACTTTAAAGTGCTCTAATAACATTTGGATTTTTAGTATGTGGAAACAGCGTCCTCGATGGCTACAGGGGTTGGCTAACCCTGTTTTTGCCAGACTTTATTTAGCTCAAACCATTAATTTGGTGGGGGAATCGCTGACCTGGTTAGGTCTTGCTTTATTAGCGTTTGAGATAGCGGGGGAGAAGTCAGGGACTATTCTGGCGGGAGCCCTCACACTACGGGTATTGGCCTTTGTGTTGTTGGCTCCCATTGCAGGCGCGATCGCAGACCAGATTGATCGTAAACGCCTGATGATCACCACACACTTGATCCGCATGGGCATTGTCTGCTTGCTGCCCTTTATTACCCAGCCCTGGCATATCTATGGGATTGTATTCTTACTGAATGTGTTCTACGCCTTTTTTACCCCTACCTATAAGGCCACCATTCCCTTAGTGACCACCGAAGACGAATGCCCCAAGGCCATTGCCTTATCCAGCGCTACCTATCAATTGTTAGGGGTTTTAGGCCCCGGCCTGGCAGGGAGTATTGCCGCCTGGGTAGGCACACGACAGGTCTTTTTTCTAGATGCCATAACGTTTTTGGTGGCGGCCATTTTAATTGCCACCCTGCCAGGACACCTGCGAGCAGGCAACAATACATCTGCAAATTTGAGAACAGATGCTAAAGCTGTTGAAACCGTTATTCGCAATATCAAAACCGGGACTCGTTGTTTATTTGCCGATCCTCCCATTCGTTATGCACTGATGCTGCAATTGATTGCTGCGATCGCAGGCGCACAAATTCTTGTGAATACGGTGGGCTATGTCCAGGGCACTCTGCAATTAGGAAAGCTCGAATATGGTTGGGTGATGGCGGCCTTTGGTATTGGTGCCACCATCACTTCCATTGGTTTAGGCAATGCCAAAAAGAAGCACAGCCCCATTTTGTTAACCAGTATTGGTGGAATTTTGATTACCCTGACCCTGATGACGGCCAATCTTACCGGGTTTGGAGTTCTCTTGTTGTTATGGGCTTTGGCCGGTATGGGAACAACCCTGGTTAATGTTCCCACCCAAACCCTCATTGCCAGCCGGGTAGCCAAAGAAGCCCAGGGTCGAGTCTACGGTGCTCAATTTGCTTGGAGCCATTTTTGGTGGGCCTTAGCCTATCCACTGGCAGGCTGGTTAGGTCACTATTCCCCTGACTACCATTTTCTATACAGTAGTCTGATTGGATCTGTATTTTTGGTGGTTATATACCTGTGGTTAAAACCTCAACGTCTCACCCAGCTACAGACTGGACTCTGGCATGAGCACGAACCTATCCATGATGAGCATCATGCCGATAAAGTTAGGACTCAGCCTCACAGTCACTTACATTTTCATGAAGCGATGAAACCAGGGCTTAGCCATTCATCTCTATCTTGACAGAAACTAACACGTCATCCACGTCGGTCGACTTGATTGTCTTACTGGGCCGCAAGGAATACGGTCCATAGAGATGACATGATGCCCGCACAGTATGATTTCACAGGTACTCTCTGATTGGAAAAATTATCTCAAAGAGAGCTTTCACTTTAATTCTATTATTGATTGGGATCAATTTCTCCAGCAGCAAGGGTCTCCAGCTCATCCTGATTGAGAATGACAATCTTACCTCCACGATCGTATTGAACAATGGCCTCTAGTTTTTTCATTAAGCGAGCACATTCTTCGTAGGTAATACCAATACTGCGAGCCATTTGATAATAGGGCAGCTTAATTCGCAATTGTTCTCCAACATCGGTGATATCTGTGCCATGCTGCCAGACAGAATATTGAATTAACTGGGCCAACCGCACCACAGCTCGCTCTGAGACCAAGCCATGCACCATGGTATGCAACCGTTGCAGTCGCTGATTAAACACCATTAGTATCCGTAGTGCCACTTCTGGTGATTGCTGAATGGTATCGAGGAGATTGGCTTTAGACAGTGTCAACACCTGACAATCTTCCATGGCGATAACGGTGGCTGGGGCCTTAGCATCTCCAAACAGAGCTGGAGCTGCAAAAATATCTCCATTTCTAAGGGTGCGCAGGATTGTTTCCTTACCGGTTGTGGCACTTTTTTGAACTTGCAGTATGCCACTGATCAGGATGTGTAATTTTTGAGGAAGGATATCTCCCTCATGCAAGACAATTGTCTCACGTTGATAATGCTGAATGTGAGTATGGGGTTGAAGTTGTTCTAGCTCTTTTGGGTCAAGGGCCACAAACAACTGGATCTGGGTGAGTTGAGAAATCGTTGCTTGCATCGGGGTATAGGCGTTTTTGAGCTATATCGAGGGAAAAATGACGAATGGTTGGCAAACTATACTGATTACAGTCTAGGACGAGATGAGATGACTACCCAAGTCGAAACCTAGCCAAGCAATATCTGGCTCAGTGCTTAAAACCAGGGGTATACTCAAACCAGTTATGGACATGGTCACCCACGACTATATGATTTTGGGATAGTTGAGCAGCATGGGGCAGTCGGTACGAGCTTCGGAAAAGGGACTTGCGATCGCAAACCAGGCCCGTCAGCGCCGTGGCTGGACTAAAACGAGTACCGCCCGCTGGTGGCAGGACGCCCACACATCGAGGGCTACTTTACGACGCTTCTGGCGTGGCGAACGCATCCAGCAAGAGGCCTTTATTGCCATCTGTCAGACCGTAGGCCTTGAGCACTGGCAAGAAATTGCCGAAGAGCAGTTGCCGGAGGCTAGCCAGGCTACCCCGTCTAGCCCAACTGTCGTGGATTGGGGAGATGCCCCTGACATTGAGCAATTTTACGGTCGTGATCAGGAACTCCAACAGCTGCAGGAGTGGGTTCTCGAAGACCAGACCAAGCTAGTCAATATTAGCGGCCTGGGTGGTAGCGGAAAAACAACCCTGGCCTTAGCCCTGGCTGAACAGCTACAGCCAGAATTTACAGGCGTCATCTGGCGGTCAGTCGGTTCCCTATTATCCCTCGAAACACTACTCGGAGATCTACTAGATGCTCCCATAGAAACCGTGGATCAGGGGGTAAAACAGCTGCGTAAAAAAATGCAACAGGAACGATGGCTGATCATCCTGGATAACTTCACAGCCTATTTAGATTTTCTCTACCAGATTACCGGCGCTCGTCACCAAAGCTGTGTTCTGGTTATTAGCCACGATCCCTTACCCTCGCAGTTTCAAACGTTAAATCGAGTGCAGTCGTTATCGCTGCCTGGTTTATCTCCTATTGCAGCTGTTCAGCTGTTAGAGAGCTGTGGTTGTGGTGGGCATCCCCATCAGCTCAAGGCCCTTGCTCGTCTTTATGGCCATAATCCCCTGGCCTTAAAATTGATCTCATTGACCATTAAAACAACCTTCGGCGGTCAGCTCACCCAGTTTCTAGAGCAAGGCAGCGTGATCTTAACCAATCCGATCCGGCAACCTTTAATACAACAATTTAACCATCTGACTGGGCTGAAAAAAACAATTGTCTTCTGGCTGGCCATTTGGCAAGAGCCAATTTCCCTATGTCGACTGCAAACACACCTATTAATGTGTGAACCAGGAGCGGTGATTGAGTCCTTATCGAAGTTAGTCGCCGCTGCCCTCATCACCCGACACTTTTTGGCAGATGAACCCGCATTTAGCTTGCAACCCATGGTGATGGCGTTTGTAATTGAAAAATTGGTTCAGAAGATTTTAGAGGAACTTAGTCAGGCGCAGCAACAGGATAGCATTCAACCCTTTCAACTCCTGAGGAGCCATTGTTTGCTACGCCCCGGTACCGACGATATTCTTGGCGATCGCATTCTGAGCGCATTACAATCGGCCTACCGTCAACGGCCTCAGATACCCTCACTGTGCATGGAAAGTTGGCTTGGTCTAGCTAAAGCACATTATCCTAACAATGATTATCTTGTGTTTAACTTGACTATCTTGGCAACAATCCTAGACAACAATGACATCTAGGATAACCATGGGGGTACAAACCCATATCATCCATGTCAGTGACTGTTGTCAATTCGATGCGGCTAATCTATTGATACCTGTGGTAGGGCATATTCAACTGCTTTGGCTGCATGGATAACGGTACTATCAAACAGTTTTACCTCAGTGTCAGTTTGTTGTACAAGCAGACCGATTTCAGTACAGCCCAGAATAATTCCTTCGGCTCCGCGCTTAGCCAGTTCATTGATTATTCGTAGATAGTTCGCTTTGGATTGGGCTTCTATTTTTCCCAGGCAAAGTTCCTGGTAAATAACTTGGTGAACAATCTTGCGGTCATGGTGATTGGGGATTAAAACATTCAGGCCATGGTTATCCCTAAGGCGACCGCTATAAAAATCTTGTTCCATGGTAAACGCGGTTCCCAGCAGGCCAACCGTTTGAATATTTTGCTGAAGTAGGGTGGTTGCGATCGCATCACCAATATGCAGCAAAGGAATATCAATGGCAGCCTCCACCTGGGGAGCCACCTTATGCATCGTATTGGTGCAGATCAGTAGAAAATCAGCCCCAGCTGCCTGCACACCCAGTGCGGCTTCTGACAAGATGTTTGCCATTGCGTCCCAATTACCCGCATGTTGTAATTTTTCAATGGGTTCAAAGTCGACACTATACATGGCGATTTTGGCAGAGTGCAATCCGCCCAGGGCCTGTTTTACCCCTTCGTTAATGGCCCGGTAATAGGTCACGGTACTTTCCCAACTCATGCCGCCCAACAAACCAATTGTTTTCATCGCAGTCTCCCTATCATGTGAGCCCCAGTATCACACAATCAAAATGCTTGCTACCATTGTATGCCGTGGATAAGTCCCAGATGCCTGTATGAGCTTAAAGAAATCAACAGCACAGCACTGTGAGAATAATATTCTCTACATTCCCTCTGCCCTACACAGCATGAGAGATGTAAAGCTTCTCCTTCACAATCAAGACTCTGCCATCTTTTATAAGGCCCTTGAGCAAGATCTGATCAATGTAGAGTTCCACACCAGCGCTCCCTGCATTGTTTATATCGAAACAGGTACGGAAACAATTATCAACTGCTATAACCATGCTTGCCGAGTGCAACAGCACGAAGCTGTCTTCTTACCCAAAGGGCTAAATCTATATTCAGACTACATCAGTACCGATGGCTCATTAAGGGCCTATTTACTGTTTCTAAGTGACGATGTTGTTACCGATTTTCTAGCGACTGGTACTAGTTTTCCTAAACTATCAAACAGCACAAGCACATTTCTCAAAGTAGACAAAAGCCCGGCAATGGCTCTGTTTTTTGAGTCGTTGATCGCTAGCTACAGGCATTGGCATCATTCTCCCCATATTCTTAAGCTAAAATTATTAGAAATCTTGCACATCATCGACATCAATGATGAGGACCAACAACTACGGTCCAACTTGTCTGTCAACCAACAAGAAAATCCCAAACGCAACATCAAACGCCTGATGGAGAAATATATCATCTCCCATCTTAGTGCAAAAGATTTTGCTGCTTTATCAGGTCGCAGTGTTTCTAGCTTTAATCGGGAGTTTAAGGCACTCTATGGAACCACACCCAAACAATGGATTATTGAACAACGACTTGCCCACGCTTACACCTTATTGGTCGAGCAACGATGGTCTGTCACGGCTGTCGCCAATGAGGTGGGCTATGACAACATTTCCCACTTTATTACCGCATTTAAGCGGGTTTACCACCAAACACCTCACCAAATAAAAACGGTTGACCCTCACTAAATGCCCAATTAAAACACCCCATTGACCAGAAATCGTTATTTCTGACCCGATGTGAGTAGTCGAGCCTTGAGCATTACTCTACAGTGGCTTTCATAATCTCTAACGTCTCAGGAGAGGAACCATGAGTACGAAAGTGCTAATCGAGTCCACAGTTAAAGCTGGAAGTATGGACACATTGACGCCATTCTTAGCAGCTAACTTACCGAATGTCAGAGGTTTCTCAGGATGCCTGCAAGTGACCGTTTACTTTGATTCAGAGACTCAACGGATGATTTTTGATGAAGAATGGCTTACTATCGAACATCACCAACGATATATCAACGCCATCACCCAAAATGGCGTATTACATAAACTGGCCCATTTTCTTGAATCACCACCAAACATTAAATATTTTGATCGGATGGAGATATAGGGTATAACCTGACTAAGGCAAGCTTGTTTTACGCTAAGTGCTTCACTATTTTGAACGGGAGCTACCCATGATGAAACAAACCAAGCGCTTAAGACTACTCACAGCCGCCTTAGTCTCTTTCGGCCTTGTGTCTACAGCGACAGCCCATGCCCAATCCTCAAAAGGAGCCACACTTACCCTGCAGGCTGACGTTCAAGAAACCAACCCGGAGGCGAATATCATTAACCTGCGTGGCAATGTGCTCTTTGAATATCCCCGTCATCAGCTTGAAGGAACGGCTGAACAAGGCCAGTTTTTTATGACTGAGCAAAGACTGATTCTGGTAGGCAATGCTCAAGTCACCCAGCAGGGGGAAGTGTTAAGAGATAATCAAATTGTCTGTCTGCTAACAACGGGCCAGTGTAGTCCTTCGGGGGAATAGCACTAGTGACTACCCTTACCGTGACTAGTGTTCTCCTTGGATGCATTCAGGGTGGCTCGATACTTGGTCACACCGGAGAACGTATGGTTAAAAAATGCGGGATAGAAGGTGGCAAACCGCTCAAAATACTTTTCGTATAGGGCCTGGGCTGGCTCATTACCGCGAATTACCATCACCCCTAGAGAAGAGGCTCCTGCTTCACGGGCACGCTTGAAGGCAGCCTGCATGAGGCGATGGCCCAGACCTGACCCTCGATGCTCAGGTAATACCGCAACAGTTTCGACAATCATGTCGGCCTGGGGCTTAAGAAAACTATGATCACCTTCCCAGATTTTGAGATAAGCCTGTCGAAAATCTTCAGTTATGGACGGGGTCCAGCCAAGTTTCTCCGCTATCTGTGGTAGTTTATCGATATTTAGCGGACTGTGGGCCGCTGAGATATCAGCGGGTCGAAAAACTGCGCAGGCGGCCACAGGTTGACCATTTCTCTCAATTACTAAGAAATCCTGAATCTGTCCCCAATGGGATGCGCCACACTGCAGCATCGATTCTAAAAACTGCAACGGTGATGTACCTGTCGGTTCCAGGATGTCTTCCCAAAAAGACTGCTGAAAAGGCGCTCGTGTAGCTTCTAAATCAATCTGAGCAAGAAAAGACACATCTTGAGGACCTGCTGAGCGCACCACATCATTGCTATTTAGTGGGTCATTTAGTTGCGTATTCATAGGTCCTCTTTTAACCTACATTACGTATGTGATATCTCACATACGAATCGTATGTCAAGTAGGGGAAGCTGATGGCAAACTTGCGATCGCAAAAAAAAGCAGAGACCTCTGCTCGGCTGCTGGCCGCAGCCCGAAAAAGCTTTTTTGAACTTGGCTATGCTGCAACTTCAATGGATAAGCTCTGCGCTAGCGCTGGCGTTACCCGTGGCGCGCTGTACCACAATTTTGGTGGTAAAGATGGTTTGTTTGAGGCCGTTGTGCAGGAGATCAACGATGAAATGGTTGAACGTCTCCTGGCTATGGCGGGGGATGATGCGTCACTGGATACGTTTGTGAGGGTCTGTCGCTCGTATTTGACCTTTGCCCTTGATCCGGAGATCCAGCGAATTGTTTTCCAGGATGCTCCTGCCGTGTTGGGGCAGAGGCTGCGCGATATCGATGCCCAGGGCAGTATTGTGCCCCTGACGGATGCGATCGCTGATCTGATTGATGGAAACATTTTCCCCGATATTGATCCGACAGCTCTGGCGGTTCTCCTCAATGGTGCAATGATCGATGCGGCATTGTGGATTGCCTCCCAACCAGACAAGGACCACAGTTTAGAGTCCGCAGCCCATGCATTGGAACAACTAATCAGGCAATTGGCCGGTGAGTCGTCACAGAGTTTGTCAGGATAATAGCCTGTTTTATGAATCATTCAAGGCAACATGGAGAAAACGTTCTAACACTGGAGATAGGCTTTCCTGTCTCCAAGCAAGTAGGGTTTCAATCTCAAACGTATGTTCCAAGTGTCGATAGACCACACCCGTGCGCTGTAGTTTTTTTATTGATTCTGGCACCAGGGCAATTCCCATACCGCTGACCACCAGCCCCAATACCGTTTGTAGCAATCTAGCTTCTTGAATAACTTTGGGAGTAAACCCATGGGTCTCACAAAGACTAAGGACCTGATAGTAGAAACTTTGGCCCATGGTTGGTGGCGGTAAAATAAATGTTTCATCCACTAACAAATTGAGATCAAGAATCTGTTGCTCAGCTAACGGATGATAGTCTGGCAAGGCCACAACTAAAGGTTCCTTGAGCAGTATGTGATGGTTAAACTGTTCTCGCTGTTGTAAGTGCAGAAAACCACAATCAATTTGACCGTTGCTAAGCTGTTCTAGCTGTATCTGAGAGTCCAGCTCACAAAGTCTGATATTGACTAAGGGAAACTGTTGTCTAAATGCTTTAAGGATCTCTGGCAAAGCAGTTTGCATGGCGGCACTGTTAAACCCAATAGCCAGTTGCCCCACCTCACCGCGACTGGCTTGTTGGGCAATATACCTGGCACGCTCCACTTGAGCCATTACCCCATTCACCTCTGGCAGAAACGCTTGCCCTGCATAGGTGAGCTGCAATGGGCGCTTATTGCGGTCAAATAGCCTGACACCCAATTCCTTTTCTAACGCTTGAATCTGTTGACTGAGTGGGGGCTGAGCCATGTTCAGTTGTTCAGCAGCACGACTGAAGTTCAGGGTCTCTGCCACCGCCAGAAAATATCTCAGATGTCGAAGTTCCATAGGACAATACTATATCTCAAAAATATAGTATTGCTAGTTAATCAATATTGGACATATTAAAAATTTGCCCATAGGGTGGCTATAGACGCTAGAACGCAGAAAAATGATAACTGTTGCCTCCCCACTGTTAAGCCGAAAGGGCTATTACGGTGACTTTGGTGGTCGATTTATTCCTGAGATTTTATACGAAACATTTGAGTCGTTAACAGCGGCTTACCATGGTGCTCGACAGGACCCTGAGTTCTGGAAAAAGTATGTGGCAATTTTATCTAACTACTCCTGTCGGCCCACACCGCTCACCTATGCTGAGGGACTGACCCACTATTTTGGCGGGGCAAAGATCTACATCAAGCGTGAGGATCTAAATCATACGGGGTCCCACAAACTCAATAATGTTCTGGGGCAAATGTTGTTAGCTCAGCGCATGGGTAAACACCGCATTATTGCTGAAACTGGAGCGGGACAGCATGGGGTGGCAACTGCAACCATGGCTGCAAAATTTGGTCTAGAGTGCACCGTTTACATGGGCGCTGAGGATGTTGAACGACAGTATCCAAACGTGTTTTGGATGCGACAGTTAGGGGCTCAGGTTGTGCCAGTCACTAGCGGGACTCAAACCCTCAAGGATGCCATGAATGAAGCGCTGCGAGATTGGTCTGCAAATATGGCAACCACCCATTACCTGATAGGTACCGCCTGTGGTCCCCATCCGTTTCCGGAAATGGTGGCCTGGTTTCAGTCGGTGATTGGCCAGGAGGCGCGATCGCAAATCCTTTCCCAAACCCAACAGCTCCCAAAGGCCGTCTATGCCTGCGTGGGCGGAGGCTCTAATGCCGTCGGTATCTTCAGCGGTTTTCTAGAAGACACCGATGTTGAACTTATCGGTGTCGAAGCAGGAGGGTTGGGAACCCACACACCTCACCATGCTGCTCGGTTGGCCAGTGCCCAGGCATCCATCGGCATTGCCCAAGGGTATAAGACTCAGTTTCTACAAAACTCCGATGGCCAAATGCAAGACACCCATTCTGTTGCCGCCGGATTAGATTATGTGGGTGTTTCACCTGTTCTGGCTAATTTATCTCAAATAGGACGCATTCGCGTGACATCGGCCCTGGATGCTGAGGTGATTGAGGCCTTGAAATTAACCCTACGAAAAGAGGGGTTGATTCCTGCTCTAGAATCGGCCCATGGATTTGTTCAGGCCTTTAAAGAGGCTGCTAATTACACATCTCAGGATGCCATCATCATTAATCAATCAGGCCGAGGGGATAAGGATATTTTTACTATTGCCGAGGCGTTGCAAGATCCTGATTGGCACAGGTTTTTACGACGAAGAGCAGTTAAAGATTAACCTGCAATCTTGATTGATAACACTCCACGCCCCAGGGTGGGCATAAGGCACCACCCCTACAAGATGATTCGCTTTAAATCGGAGATATTGAAAACAGCCCCTAATTAGTGCTGGTTTTTGAACTCTGCGTGGAGTTATGCCCCACAGCCGATCTCTTGATATAGATTTCAGATCTTTTTCCCTTTTTCCTTGCCTTATCCTTCACATAACCATGCATCTCGAAGAATTTATCCGTCAGCAACGACAACAGAAAGACATCTTACTCATGTCCCATACCGTATTGGGCTATCCCTCCTGGGAAGATAATCGCCAAGCCGTAGCAGCCCTGGTCCAGGCTGGCGTTGAGCTGATCGAACTCCAGTTTCCCTTCTCTGAGCCCATTGCCGATGGGCCGATCCTGTTAGCCGCTAATCATGCGGCTATTCAGTCAGGGACATCGATCCACGATTGCTTTCAGTTTGCAGCAGAGGTTGCCCAACAATATCCCCAAACTCGTTTTGTGATCATGACCTATGTCAATATTCTGTTTAAATATGGCATTGATGATTTTGTCAAAACTGCTGCCCAGGGTGGAATTGCTGGATGCATTATTCCTGATTTACCTCCCGAACAAGCAGAACATTATATTCACGCCTGTCGCGACCAGGCATTGGCAACAATCTTTCTAGTTGCACCAAAAAACAGCCAGACACGCATACACCGGATCGCCCATGACACCAGCGGATTAATTTACTGCGTCGCACGAAAAGGAGTCACCGGTCGACAGACTCAGTTCTCGACAATGGTTCACCAATATTTACGTCAGGTAAGAGCAACCACTTCACTACCCATGGCAGTGGGGTTTGGCATACGGTCTTCCGATGACGTGCAAAAATTAACTGGCCAGGCAGATATCGCTGTGGTTGGCACCCATGCTGTTGAATGTTTAGCAAAACATGGAGCTATAGGACTTCAAAACTTTATTCAAGGTCTAAGGAATTGCTAATCTGAAATCCTGACTAAGGTTTTGTTAATGCTAACGATTGATTAATTCAACGGATCAACGTTACGGGCAGCTAGAGTCGTTTTATCCAAAGACTCCGATTCCCAATCATTAAATTGGTAATCAACAAAGATAAGTCCTGAGAAGAAGGCAAAAAATAGCCACAGCATCATAGCCTTAAACAGCATTCTTGAACAAAGAATACCGCCCCCGCCTAAACAACATTAACCATATGGACTAGAACTTTAATCGTTTGTACAAATACAGATCTGAGTCCATCTCTACTTAGTCATAAAGTTCATTATCGCTCATCATAATTTTCGTTTTAGATAGACTCAAGTCAATTACAAGTAAATTAATATAGATTTTCATCTATGAATAGAATAATTGAAACCTGCTCAATGGCAAGGTTTTTGGGTGTTGTCAGTCTCTCTGTTATAGCGTAATCTTTGGAAGTCAAAAGATAACTTATCATTCCTTAAATTTGCGTTTATATAGGTAAGGGCTGAATTAGAACTACTCTTTAATGATTGGAAAATGGGTGTATTAGGTCAAATAGTCGGTTATACAAAGATTTCATCAGAGATTTAGACTAAGTTATTCAAAACGTTTAGTCTAAAAAATAATGTTGAAACGGTTTAAGCGATATATTCGCTGGCGTTCTAGTGACGAGGGATTCTCAACCGGGATCGATCAGTTTGAAACCCTCGTCTCAAAATTGCTTTCAATCACCATGTTGATTGTGATTATGGTGATTATGGTCGACCTTATACTGTTTTTGGCGACAGCCCTGTTTAATCCTAGCCCTGAAGGATTTTTTGTTGACACCCTTAAAGATATTTTTGGATTATTTCTAAGTGTATTAATTGCTCTCGAAATCCTTGAAAATATTACGGCTTACCTGAAAAAGCATGTGGTTCAGGTTGAATTGGTAATCGTCACTTCCCTCATTGCTGTAGCTCGCAAAATTATTATTTTAGACCTGGATAAAGTGTCAGGGATCAGTTTGATCGGTCTTGCGATCGCAATCCTATCCCTGTCCCTAAGCTACTGGATTATTCACACTATCCATCGTTAAGCTAGAGGCCAATATTATTAGATTTCTCAAGGATTAGAGTCAGAACTAGCCCTATGAGCCATATCAGAGAAATTATCCAAAATGCCATTGATCGACGGCTACGGATCTTTCGGTTTGAGCAAGAGGTCGATGCCTATTCAATGAGGATATTCAAGCTGTAAGGCAGCCACTTCAGCAGTGCTCGTGCCATATAATGTCTCAATCTCTTGTAAAGTGATGTCCAGCGACGCGACAGGTGGGAGATCACTGCGTACCTCAATAGTTCGGCTGCCAGTCTTGTTTGTGCCGTGAACTTTATCGGGGACTATCATGAGGCCACGCCTGGTGGTTACACCTGCATCAGACGTATGTAGCGAGAATGCTTTAGAGCAATACGTGCGTGAATAGGCGTCAGCCACCAGTGACAAGGCGACTTCGTCAACACCTTTAGTGATCGGAATATCAATATCTTCACGAGCCCAGAATGAAAGACCGTTGGCAACAATCGTGAAGATACTTTTAGCACTCAATTTAAACTGTTCGCTGTGGTGCTCTGTTCCCCAGCTTTGAATACCCATCGCCTGGGCAACTAAGGCCGCTTTCCCATGGCCTGCGATCGCATCTACTAAAGCCACGGACACAGGAATCGATGCCGTTACACCAGTGGTGGTGATAATGTTGCCATCGGCGACGTAGCGCGTATTCTGTAGCCATTCAGTTTGAGGAAACTTCTTTTTAAGACTGTTATACGAGAACCAATGGCATACGCTTTTGCGACCATTAAGCAGACCCGCATTGGCTAACACCCAAACACCATCGCATACCCCTACGATAGTTGCACCTTTCTTGGCCTGGGCATTGACCCACCCGAGTAAAGTGGGATCTTTTCTGCGAATAACGGCAGGAACAATAGCATAGTCAGCTCCCTCTGGAAATTGTGAGTCAAACTCTGCAATTGTGGCCTGTGGCTGTAGCTTAAGGGCAGGCAGCATTTGGATCGGCCCTGCTTGGGTTGCGATCGCTAACACTTGTGCAACGCCAGACTCGGCCAGAACCCCATAGGGGATAACGTAATCCGTTAGTTCGGTAGAGCTATTCTCTGCAACAACGGCGACAACCGGTTTTGTTCGGTTAAATCTTGGGGCATATGCAGGAATACCAGATGTCATGGACATGGCTGAGATTGTTGAGATTAATACTATGGGGAACGCAACGTTCTCTGTTAAAACGAACTCCTATACGCCCATTGTAGTCAAGAAACCCTTAAGCGACGTATTCGATAGAAAACAGAAAACAGGCATAGGCCAACAACAAAGCCTGACATTGCCCCCGATGCCGAATTGATAGCAAAAGACTGCAGATCCTGAGACTGATGTACCCAGTTAGCCAGACCCATCAAGCTCAAAGTTGAAAAGCTGAGAATAGTGACTCCAGCCTGCACGGAGCGATTAGCTGTGCTAGGTACTTTGGCAACGCTCAAGTACCAGCTCAGGATAGCTGTTAAACCCATAGCACCACCGCCATATTGAATCCATTTGAATATGGGCAATCCGCCCAGCGGGTAGCGTAAGCCAGCAAATCGCTGTACAAACCACCCCCATTCATGGCTAGTGGCATCTAGGAACGAATGGGTAGCGGCTCCTAACCAGAGACTGACAATAACAAGCCCTAGCCACGATAATGAAACCTGTCGTTTGCATGGTGCCAGACCAAACAGTGTGAGGGTTGATTTCTCCAACCACAGATACCATAAACCAAGGGCAAGCAAACCTTGGGGCACGGCATGGGTAATCAGCCCACTGATGCTGTGGCCGGGGGAATAAATGGGATTTAGATAGAGGAAATATGGCAGGTCTGGAGCCATACAGCCAATAATGAGTGATGGCAACGGCAATCGCTTTTGGGATAGATACCACAGAGGGGCTGCGACGATTGTATGGGCTGGCGTATAGGGCATTGGTAAGTGGACGTTTTCGTTTTCTATTCTGGCGTTATAACAACTTTGAGCTGGTGGTGGCTACCGTTAAAACTGTCGCAACACTTCTGGTAGAACAGGAGATGCGGGACTATGCTGAACAGGTGCTGGCCCCACCCATGCAAAAGCTGGTGGCCGCAACCCGCGAGTCGTTTGTACAGGAAATTTTGGATCTCGATGTGCCACAGGTGGCATTTGGTCGGGTGATCCTGCTGGGGGATGCCGCATTTATTGTGCGACCCCATACGGCGGCGGGTACGTCTAAAGCAGCGGCAAATGCGAAAGCTTGGGAACCAGGGCAACTAGTTGACGCAGAACAGCTGAGCCAACATGGACAGTTTCTAGGCAGACGGTCGCAGTTTACCCATGGTCTGGGTCGATTTCTTCCCCAACATGGGCATTAGCCATCAATAGGATGGAGCGGTGTTTCCAGTAACAGCTGATAAAACGCTAAATCCAGCCAGCGATTGAACTTAAAGCCTGCCTGTTTAATGGTGCCTGCGTGGGTAAATCCCAGTTTTTTGTGAAGAGCGATGCTGCCAGGATTATCAACATCAATGCCACCCACCATCACATGGTACTGCTGCTCAACAGCCGCTGCGATCAGCTGTTGCATTAGGGCATAGCCAATCCCTTGACCACGATGCTCCCCATGGACATAGATAGAATGCTCCACTGAGTATTTGAAAGCGGGCCAGGCGCGAAATGTGCCATAGCTGGCGAAGCCCAACAAAAAATCATTGTCGTCAACTGCACCAATGACTGGAAAATTACCGTTCTGTTTTGCTGCAAACCAGTGGATCATATTTTCTAACGTGCGGGGTTTATAGTCATAGAGCGCTGTTGAATTGACAATCGCATCGTTGAGGATGGCTAAGATGGCATCGGCATGTGCATCATAGGTACATAAAACAAATCGCACTGGAGGCTCCTCGTCACTAATGACAGATATAACCACATTAGCAAGGCGGGAAGCTGTCCCATTGAGAATATCGGTAACGCTTTAATATCCCGCGTTTCTTGCCATTAATATGTCTGCTATTTACTTCTATGTGGGGCGTTCAGTACCATCAGACAGTTGGTCCCTAAAAAAGTGATTATGAGTGGAAATGCAGGTCGGATTCAAGCCATTAACCAAATTATCCATTGGGAGCCACTGCCCCCCAAAACACCAGCCAGTCTTGAAGAAATGTGGGCAGAGAATGTTTTTAATCTACCCAAAATGAAGGCCACTCTGCCTAAGGCCGTATTTAAGTCAATCAAAAAGACAATTGTTACTGGAGAAAAACTAGATCTCTCCATTGCTGACGCTGTCGCCAATGCAATGAAAGACTGGGCGATTTCTAAAGGGGCACTCTACTATGCCCACGTGTTCTATCCCATGACTAATCTAACGGCTGAAAAGCATGACGGTTTCATCGCGCCCCAGGGTGACGGTACGGTCATTTCAGAATTTTCCGGTAAGTTATTATTCCAGGGTGAGCCAGATGGATCTTCGTTTCCCAATGGTGGTATTCGTGGCACCTTTGAAGCCCGAGGCTATACCGCCTGGGATGTGACTAGTCCAGCCTATATTATCGATACGGACAACGGCGCTACATTGTGCATTCCCACCGTATTTGTCTCTTGGACTGGAGAGGCCCTGGATAAAAAGGTACCGCTTTTGCGCTCTATCGCAGCTATGGACAAAGCTGCTCAGAAGGTTTTGAAACTCCTGGGAAATACCGAAGTTTCTCACGTCAACTCCAGCTGTGGGGCTGAACAAGAATACTTTTTAGTGGACGCTAATTTTGCAAGCCTGCGACCTGATCTTCTCTTAGCTGGGCGGACCCTGTTTGGTAAAGCCCCTGCCAAAGGACAGGAATTTGACGACCACTATTTTGGTGCGATTCCAGAACGGGTGCAGGTGTTTATGCAGGATGTGGAGGAAATCCTTTACAAGTTAGGCATTCCTGCTAAAACTCGCCATAACGAGGTGGCACCAGGACAGTTTGAAATTGCACCATACTTTGAAGCGGCAAATGTGGCTAGCGATCACCAGCAGATGATTATGACGGTGCTGCGTCACACTGCGAAAAAACACGGCTTTGTGTGCTTACTCCATGAGAAACCCTTTGCCGGTATTAATGGCTCTGGTAAACATGTCAACTGGTCCGTTAGTAACTCTACCCAGGGTAACTTGCTTGATCCCGGTGACTCTCCCCACGATAATACTCAGTTTTTGGTGTTCTGCGGTGCTGTGATTCGAGGTGTGCACAAGTATGGACCGTTGATGCGAGCTGCGATCGCAACGGCCAGCAACGACCACCGTCTAGGGGCAAACGAAGCGCCACCAGCGATTATGTCTGTGTATTTAGGCACCCAGCTTGAAGAAGTTTTTGATCAAATCAAAACTGGCTCCATTAGCGACTCCAAAAAGAAAGGGTTAATGGATTTGGGGGTGGATGTGCTGCCGTATTTGACTAAAGATGCTGGCGATCGCAACCGCACCTCTCCCTTTGCCTTTACCGGCAACCGCTTTGAGTTTCGTGCCGTAGGGTCAAGTCAGTCAGTGGCAGGCCCCTTAATTGTTCTGAATACGATGCTGGCCGATTCCCTAGCCTGGGTGGGGAATCGACTGGAAGCTGAACTCACTGGAGGGGCAGAACTCAACACCGCCATTCTGACTGTGCTCAAAGAGATTATGGAACAGCATGGCGTGGTTGTTTTTGGTGGCAATGGCTATTCTGAAGAGTGGCACAAAATGGCGGTTGAAGAGCGGGGGCTAGCCAACTTACCGACTACTGCCGATGCGCTGCCCATACTGCAAGAAGAGTATATTAGAGATCTGTTTCAGAAAACAGGGGTACTAACCCCCATTGAGTTAGAAAGTCGTTTTCAGGTGTATGCCGAGCAATATATTCTCTCGATTGAGGTGGAATCTAAATTAGTGGTCGATATGACCAAAACCAAGATTTACCCAGCAGCTGTTGAGTATTTGTCTAAGCTGTCATCGACTATTTCAAGCTTAGAGAATCTGGGCGTTTCCCTTGAAAAAGGGACTGCTCAAAAAATAGCAGAGTTAACCAATGCGATGGTAACCAAGGTTACGCAGTTGAGTGAGGCCCTGGAGAAACATGACTTTAGCAGCACCCATGCACACATGAGCTACTGTGCGTCCACCTTGCGTCCGTTGATGGATGACGTGCGCGAGTATGCGGATACGCTAGAAGGCGAAATCGCTGATGAATGCTGGCCTTTGCCGACTTATCAGGAGATGCTGTTTATCAAGTAAGTTTGTTCTGTAGTGGCCGGGTGTGGTTTATTTTTGAGGCAAGGAGGGTACCTTGCCTCTTTTTTTATGTGGTTTAATGCTAATAATTGCCATGGATATTGTTACAGAACTCGAAAAATTTGATAGTCAACACACAGATACTCTCGAAACTCTTGCTGTGCGACTTTCACCCGATGCAGCATTAATCCAAATCTTGCTGGAGATTGCCAATGACAATACTCCTAAACTCCAAACAGCAACCACCTGGTTATTAAAGCATTTTCAAGAAAACGGATTTTCTTTTTCTTTTCAGGCTGCCACCAAGGCCGTTATGATCCCGAAAAAACAACGCCTTTTTGTTCTAACTGATACGCAGCAGCATGCCAAGTATTACTTAGAACTACATTAAAGGTTTGAGCTTGGTGATCGATCCAATAGAAGCCGTTAGGAAGCGTTCCATTATATTTTTTTAGCCAATCATCCCAGAACGACCTCTCTATAAATCCCATCCGGGATTCCATGGTTTTCATGGTTTGGCTGTTTGTCAAACTTTTCCGTTTACCCTCCAATACTTGCCACAGATGGATATTACTGGGGACCTTAACGTGCTGGAGGTCTTCAACCTTTACGAATTTAGGCATATTTATGTTCAAAAAACAACAAGGTTATTTTGTGCAAGATACAACCTATCGGTTGGTTGACATTGATCAATCCGGGTGGACTTTGATCTGTCAAGATAACACTACTTGCCACTATGTAGATCCTGATTGCTTGCAAGAATCATCTAGCACCCTTGGTAGCTGGGCATTTCCCAAAATGATACTTGTCCGTACCCACTAACCCATGGCACAGACTTTTCTACTGGTCTTGGTTCTCATCCAACACAACCCGATAGGCACATCGCCTCGCCCCCGACAAAATGTGTTCCGTCCGTTTCACATCCACGCCTAGAACAGTTTGAAAGATTTCCAGTTCTCGATCACATAATCCAGTACAGGCTTCTGCCGCTGCACAGATAGGGCAGTGGTTTTCCACCAGTAGCATTGAGCCATCATCTTGAGGCAGCACATTAGCCATATACCCCTCACGGGTACGAATATCTGCCAAGGTTTCCAATCGGTCCTGCCAGGAATCTTGCCCATCCATCTGCGCCAGATAAGCCCCCAGCTGTTCACGAGTGCGAATATCCAGTAACCGCTCTAACCCATCTGCCCCAAACGCTTCAGTCACCGAGTGAATCAGACTCAGGGTTAATTCGGCATAGCCTTCAGGAAAAAAGCGATCGGCTGCCGCCGTTAAATGCCAGAGCTTTGCCGGACGCCCCATGGGGCGTGATTCTTCTTCATAGTCAATTAACTGCTCATCCTGAAGTGCATAGAGATGTTGCCTGACTGCCATGGCCGAAATACCCAGCTGCTCAGCAATGGCATGGGCATCCATGGCTCCCGACTGCTTTAGCAACTGAATAATGGCCCGCCGCGACTGCCGCAACTGCCGCGACTGCCGCAACTGCCGCGACCGCCGGGGCTCATTTTTTTTGCTTCGCTTTTTTTTGGGTTGTTTTGGGGGCATGGCTACATTCTAAAGAACTTTCTTTACAAAGTCGAGCTGGGTGGCTAGAGTACTTTATAAAGGAAAAACTTTAGAAAGTCGGTCCAGCGGTCGACGATGGAGGCTTTATGGGTACATTCTCCTGGTTGCCCCGACTCAATCCACAGATTTGGATACTCGTCATGGGGCGCTTTCTTTCGCAGGTTGGATCGGGGGCTGTGTTGTTTTACGAGCCCATCTACTTCGTCAATCAGGTGGGGCTATCCCCCACCCAGGTGGGTATTGGTCTGAGTAGTGCAGCCATGGCTAGTGCCGGGGGCTATTTTCTGGCAGGGGCGATGACAGACTCTCTGTTTTGGGGACGTCGTCGTACGCTGTTACTTTCTTGTTTAATTTCTATCGGGGCGGATGGTGTATTTTTGTTGGCCCATGGTTTCCCGTTGCTCATTGTGGCAAATGTGCTGATGGGGTTAGGCGATAGTCTCTATTGGCCTGCCTCAGGGGCAGCGATTACCGATAATTCCAATAATCATCAGCGCGAAGAGGCCTTTGCTGTTTCTGGCTTAGCTGATTCTCTCGGTTCAGGCTTAGGAATTGTTCTGGGGGGATTGCTTTTGACGATGGACAATTCGTATCAGCAGTTGTTTATTGCCGATGGCATCACCTTTGCACTCTTTCTGGGGGTGTTGGCAATTGTGTTTAAAGATAAGCGAGATCGCTCACACTCCTTCGAAGAAACGCCAGGCCGCAATGCCTGGCGTAAAGCGCTACTAAATCCTGTTTTCTTGGTATTTGCAGCAGCCAATATTTTGTTTACCACCTATGTCAACCTGATGGAAAGCACCATGCCGCTTTACTTTACTAACTTTGTTCACAATGCTTCCAGTACGGCTCTAGAAAATGTGGGTATTTTGTTTTCTGGCTATGTGCTGATAGCGGCTCTGTTCCAGTTACCCATCGTTCGTGCCATGCAACCCTACCGGCGGGTTTCTGTTTTGATGATATCCATGCTGTTGTGGGGGATGGGTTTTCTCTTAGTCTGGTTTGTGGGCATATCTGTTGGGGGACAGGGGGTGCTGATGGTGATGGTAGTGGTGGTATTAGCGATCGCAAATGTCACCTACAATCCATTCTCAGTCGCTTTAGTCACGGAACTCGCCCCTAAAGAATCCCTGGGTATATCTCTCTCCTTGAATGCCCAGTGTTGGACTGTTGGGTATTTGGTTGGCCCCTTGATCGGAGGATGGACCCTGGACCAAAATCAAGACATTGCCCGTGGATTATGGATAACGGCTGCCTTTAGTACCCTGATTGGGGGACTCATCCTAAAACAACTTGAAAAGTTTCAAGCACACACTGATTCTATTAAATCGTCTTCAAATCTCTAGGAAAAATATTGCTACGTATCGGGTTGTTCGGTTAGCCAAACCAAAATCTTTCTGGCACCAATCAGCTTATGGGAGTGTGACAGTTATCCTATGGGCAAGATTATTAAATGACTAGCCATGAATAAGGATGCCATTGCTTACCAGGTGCAACGCATAACCCAGATACCTGAGCCAACGTTATTTGCATTTGTCAATGGGGAAACGGCTAACCATGTCAATAAATTTCATAGCAGTCTCCCTAATTACACCCCAACCCCCCTGGTCAGGCTGTCCAAACTTGCTAGTCGCCTGGGGATCAGCGAAATTCTTGTCAAGGATGAAAGTCACCGCTTTGATCTAAATGCCTTTAAGGTGCTGGGAGCGAGCTATGGGATCGCAAAATACCTAGGTAAAAGACTAAAGCTCAACAAGGATGAATTGACCTTTAGTCATATAGTTGCCGAAAAATCCAAATACGAGCATATTACTTTTGTCACCGCCACCGACGGCAATCACGGCAGGGCGGTCGCCTGGTCAGCAAACTTATTGGGCTGTAAATCTGTTGTATATCTGCCAAAAGGTGCTTCTCAAGCACGATTAGACGCCATCAGAAAATATGGAGCTGACGCATCCATCACAACGATGAATTACGATGACACAGTGCTCCATGCCGCTCAAAAGGCCCAGGCAGAAGGCTGGATACTTTTACAGGACACCTCTTGGGAAGGATACGAAGCAGTACCCACCCATATCATGCAAGGTTACAGTACCTTAATCACTGAATATTGCCAGCAGCAGCCAGATATCTGGCCCACCCATGTTTTTGTACAGGCAGGGGTAGGGTCTTTAGCTGCGGGTATCCTGGCGCGTCTTTGTGGTTTATCTGACCGTCCTATGCCCAAATTTGTTGTTGTAGAGCCCCAGGGTGCTCCCTGCCTGTTTGCATCAAAGACCCACAATAAACTTTTTAGAGTTCAAGGGGATTTACCCACTATTATGGCAGGCCTGGCCTGTGGAGAACCCAGTCACCTAGGATGGCCCCTATTAAAGTCAGCGACCAGTGGATTTTTAATGTGTTCCGATGATGTGGCTCGCAGGGGAATGAAGGTTCTGGGCAACCCCTTAGCAGGCGATCAGCGCATAATATCTGGAGAATCAGGGGCCGTTACCCTGGGTGCGCTGTTTGAAATTCTTTCAAATACCGACTTTCTTGACATTAAGCAAGCGCTAAATGTAACGTCCGCATCAAAAGTGCTATTGTTCTCCACCGAGGGAGATACTGATCCGGAGGTATATCGAGATATTGTTTGGCGCTAAAGCTCGATTAATAGTTGAGGCCAAGACCTAATGTTTTGCCACCTGAATTTTGCTCAATCCTATGACTTCCATAGGATTGAGATGATTGTTGACCGTTTGGTTTTTAATTTGCTATAATCATTGGTAGTTAGAACATCAGTCCGACCATGGCTCGCTTGCGAGAATTTGACACAGATGCTGTTTTAGATGCTGCAATGCAAACATTTTGGCTGCGCGGCTACGAGGCAACGTCTCTGGTAGATTTGATGGCGGCTACGGGCTTGCAAAAGGGCAGTATCTATAAGGCCTTCAAAGATAAACACTCGTTGTTTATGTTGGCCTTGCGCCGGTACTTAGATCAAAGCAATGATTTGAGCCGTCAGTACTTGGATGATCCCATTTCTCCCAGGGCTGGGGTTTCCGGTTGGCTGCAAGTGATTGTTTCTCTACGGGGAAATGATCAGACGCGGCGGGGATGCTTTATGCTGAATTCTTTGGTGGAGTTAGCGCCCCACGACGAGGCGGTAAAAACGCTATTAGATGAGCATTTGTGCCATGTGCAATTGATGCTGACACGAGCGATCGCAAAAGGGCAATCCCTAGGTGAATTTCGGGCTGACATTCCAGCGGAAGAGTTGAGTTTATTAGTGCTGAATTTGCTTCAGGGTTTAGTAAATCGCTCGAAATGCGCTGTCGCTGTTGATGCACTTCAACAGCAAGTGGAGACGTTGCTGAAGCTGCTGATTTAGCCGTGTTCTGATTATGGCCATTTTTTTGCCCTTTTGTTGACCAATTGGTTCCTGTCTTTTGTGATTGTTGAACTGTCATTGTTGGCAGGGATCGGCAATGGTGTTGACCTTTACCCATTCAAGGAGACTCATTATGACGACTCAATCTTCTCTTGCCTCACAGCTTAAAGATTTTCAAACTGGCTTTTTGGGGCAAGCCCCTCAAGAGACTGTTGAGACAATGGCTAAAGCAACGTCTGATTTAGAGCAGTCCGGCATTGTCAATAACAGTTTGCAGGTGGGGGCCCAAGCCCCAGATTTTGAACTGCCTGATCCAACTGGTAAACAGATTAAACTCAGTGCCCTATTGGCGAACGGCCCAGTGGTGTTAAATTTTTATCGTGGTGAGTGGTGCCCATACTGCAACCTGGAAATTCGCGCATATCAACAGTCTTTGCCCGAATTTCAACAGTTGGGGGCACAGGTGGTGGCGATCTCACCGGAGTTGCCAGATAGTTCACTGACAATGCAGGAAAAGCATGCATTGAGTTTTCCTGTGCTGAGCGATGTGGGTAATCGAGTGGCCCGTGATTATGGTTTGGTCTTTACCCTAGATGCATCTTTGCAGCCCCTCTATAAGGGGTTCGGCATTGATATTCCAGCGCACAATGGTGATGACAGCTATGAGTTGCCTGTGCCAGCGACCTATGTTGTGGACTCAATGGGTACGATTCGCTATGCCTATGCGAATGCTGACTACACGCTTCGGGCTGAACCGACGGAGGTGTTAGCTGCGGTGAAAGCCCTTTGATCCATTGGTTGTTGCGGATGCTTAAGGGACTACACAAAACTAAAGACCCCGGTTGGGGCTGTCGATGGGTGATGAGTGGTGGGGTAACGGGGTGATTTAACGCAAGCGCCTTAGGGGGCATTAATAATAATGCCCCCTAAGCATCCGCAGATGCATTAGAGTTTATCGATCGTTTGCATAGATCTTTTATATAGATCCTATCGATCTTAGTGTTTGTTGTCTTTGTTTGGGTTTCCTAAAATCAAGACAACAAACACTTTAGAGAACGCTATCATGGTTTGGTTTATAATAATTCACTATTCTTCTGAAATTGATGCGGTATCGGCATATACTTACCCACAGTCAGCGTTAAAAACGTTTTTGCATAAGTTTTGGAAGTTCAGCAAAACCTACGGTGAATATCAAGTACTACCGCCCGGTCGTCGCCGTCAGTTCCTGATTGACAAGAAGCAAAACGAGAAGCCCGCAGAAGACGACCTTGAATCTTATCTGTTCAATGCTTCCAAACAAGACTCAAGACTATTTTATTAGCTCTCTTTACCAGCCATCGCGAATTCAGCCTAGATTGACACCCCAGGGATATTGACCAGGGTGACAAAAAGACATGAGATCGCAGGCCCACCCAGCACTGTACTATTGTGATCTATAATCAAGACCAACAACCGGCCCTGCACATACAACAGTCACAATCTTCTGGGATCGCAGCAGCACTATGGAAACTCTGAATTTGTTTATTCACCCTGCAGACTTTGTTACTGTTAACGCTGGAGACATTATCTTTGAACAAGATCAAGTCAGTGAGACCCTGTATGTGCTGATTGAGGGGGAAGTTGTCATTCAGCGGGACGGTGAAAATATGGTTACCCTTGGTCCTAAAACGATCCTTGGAGAAATGGCGATTCTAGAAAATCGCCCCCATTTTGCCAGTGCGATCGCAAAAACAATCTGCCAGCTGATTCCCATTAGTCAAGAGCGATTTCGATTTCTAGTGGAGCAAACTCCAAATTTTGCCTTTGACATGATGGCAATGATGGCCGAACGCCTGCATCAGATGAACATCAAAGCTATAGAGGCGTAATAGCAGAGCGGTATTGCCAATAAGTTAAGGAATTAATACGATTCTGGCTATGTAGCAAGCATTACAGAGTTTAATATGCTTGTGTGAAGTAGTATTAGAAACAGTCTTAAACGAAGCTTTAAGATGTGCGGTTTGTTTGCCCTATTAAGCTTTGCAGCACTTTTCTAGTATCTAGGGTGGAGCAATTGACAGATTTTTTTGAGTTCAACGGATATTCCATTAAAATCGAATAGTTAACGCTTGTATTGATTATTAAAACCAAGTAAAGCCATCCTAAAGTTTATGGAAATAAAACTGTTGTCGGCATCCTATCTTCTTCAGCAGCATGGATGGGTCTTATTAATACCGTTAAGCGTTACCAGTAGTTCCCTGCTGCTGACGTTTCCTGGCTGGGCACAAACCAATACGTCGCTTCAAGCTGAGGAATCCCTTGTCAGTTCTCAGGAATTGACTGAACTCGACACCTCCAGCCTGATGGCGGCCCAAGACCAGGAAGAACATCTAGAAGCAGCTCCCCATTCAGCCATTAGCCTCAAAAATAATGACCTGACCGTACCAAGCGGCAATGGAGAGGTCATTTCAGACATTCAGGTTCGCTTTGTGAATGGAGACGGTGAACCTATTGAGGGCAATACTAAGGACGAAATTATTACCCGAGAGTTTGACCTGCACTCAGGTGATGTTTATGACTCTGATCTTGCCCTAGAGGGGTTAGAGCGAGTTGATGAGATGTTCATCATTAAACAGGCATCCTTGACCCTCGAACCTGCCGCTGATGATCAAGTGGTGATGGTGGTGACAGTGGATGAGCGAGATTCTTTCTTCTTTAGCTTTGGCAATACCCTGCCACGACCCACTGCACTGCAAGGTCCCTCGCGACCTGCTGTCGTCAACGCTTCCTCTAATAGCGCTAGAGGTTTCTCCGCTGGGGCTCGTTTGGGGTTTACAAACATAGGTGGCAATAATCAAGCCCTGACTTTAGGTGTGGAAGGTGGTGAAAACACCTTGGGTGTGGATGTCGATTTTAGGCAATTTCTCAAAAATGGTTCAGGTTACGGCATCAACTTCGCCAACCAGCGGGGTGTGGAGCCTGAATTTACGGGAGGCGACAGAGAAGTGGAAACCCCCAGCGGTGATGAACCTTGGGTGCATCGCTTGGGTGGTGGCGTTGAGTATTTTCGTCCTCTAGCGTCTGATTTTGATGCGGCTTTAGGTATTTCTTATCAGCGCATTTCTGTGCGAGAGGATGCGTTTTCGGATGATATCGCCTCCGAAGATGAGTTGGGTAACGATCTCACCGTCAGCGATGATGGTCAAGATGATCTGTTAACAGTCAATTTTTCGGGTGTAATTGACCGTCGCAATAGTTCCAAAAATCCAACCAAGGGTTCTAGACTCTTGGTTGGGGCAGACCAATCCATTCCCATCGGGGACGCGGATATCCTATTTACCCGCCTCAGTGCAAACTATACTCAGTTTTTGCCTTTAAATCTTTTTGGTTTTACAGAGGGTCCCCGCACGTTAGTGCTTAATGTTCAAGGGGGTACTATCCTTGGGGATACGCCTCCCTATGATGCATTTAGCCTGGGTGGGTCTAGCTCTGTACGAGGCTATAGCTCCGGTGAGATTGGCACAGGGGAGAGTTTTGTTCAAGCCACCGCCGAATATCGTTTTCCCATGTTTTCCTTTAATGCATTCGACGATGATGTCGATGTTGGAGGAACCTTCTTTTTTGACTATGCCAGTGATTTAGGCAGTGGTGATGATGTTATTGGTGAACCCGCAGAGGCACGGGACAAACCCGGTGATGGCTTTGGCTATGGTCTTGGTATCAGGGCTTTGACATCCATTGGCGCAGTGCGTCTGGAGTTTGGCATCAATGATGAAGGCGATTCCGAGGTGATTTTTAATATTGGCGATCGGTTCTAGAGAACCATCAGGCTGAGACATTGGAATAGTTTCATGGCCAGGGCATCTGTTACAGGTGCCCTGGCGCTTTTTGGGGACTATCACCCAATGGGGTGACTACGCTCAACGGGTGACTATCGTCCATCGTCTCGACGCACTTGTGTGCCATCACTGTTGGTGCGGTAGATATAACTTTGGCCCGTGGCCGTATCAAGCACTTCTACTTCCCAACCTTCAGTTAATGCAGCCAGACAGCTTTCAGCGGGACCGCCCAGGCCTAGACAGCCGTCGGACCAGGTTTCACGGCTGTAACGGCTGACTTGGGGTGAAGCAGTTCCGAACTCCTGGCTGAGGGCTGTTGTCACGGCAGTTGCGATCGCATCAGGCAACTGTCCATCGGCCTCTGCGGGTTCAACGGGTTTATCCGTAGCTCCATCTAAAGCAGTCTCTTCAACCGGTTCAACCGTCAGGGCAACAGCTGAGGGAACCCCCTGGGTCATTAACAGACCATCACCGACCGTTTGCCAACGCACCTCATCTTGAACTAGAATTTGGGCCGTAAGGCCATATTGATGACTGGCTGTAAGATTGTTTGGATCATAGGATAGGTGAAATGGAATTGGCACCTGTTGACCAGTCGTCACAACGGTGTTCTCGGCAACAATGGCGTCACTGTCGAGATCCACTAGCATTGTTTTAACAACAGATCCAGGCTCCAACCCAATGCGTGCCAGATAGTTCACCGTACCGATGATGGAACCAGCATAAATAACACCTCCTTCAGACTGATCTTCAGTTTGCACCGCACAGTCTCCTGCACCCGTATCAACAGTCAGGCGTAGGGTTGATCGCCCTTGCTGATTAGCATATTCAATGCCGTTGGGTACCACATTAATATCTGTTAGCGCGTCATTAAGCCAAACCTGATTGAGCTCACGGTTATAGGCGCGCATCAGCACCTGGTCATTGTTCTCATAAACCCTCACTGCCGTACCGCTGGTTTCGCACAGAATCATTGTCATCTCTTTCGCAACCGCTGGTTTATCGGTGAGGGCAACGGCGGCAGTAGCTGCAACAATTATCCCATAGCCAAATTTTCTTACGACTGTCATTGTTTCTCCCATATAGATACTCACCAATAAATTGTTCAGTTTTTAGGACGATCGTGGGGCCAGACTTAATTATCTATCTCACTGAATCTGTAAGTTTATACCATAGGCTAAATCGTTAACTGTCCCCCTATATAGCCACAGAAAACAACAGCTATACTAGTGAATTTACGATTTTACTATTTGTTATTGAAATGAAGGGTAATCTTGTGAATCCTCTCATATTACATGCTAAAAATATGAGTTTTCTCATGTTATGAATTGAAGCCGTTATTAATTGCAATAACGGTCATTTCTGACATCAAAACATCAACTTATTTATACTTTTTATACACCTGGCCATGGCCAGAATGTGAGTTGTATAAAAATAGGATAAGTTGCTTGCAGTCTGTTGACTGAGATCGATTCTTGCTTTGGAAAAAGCATGTTTTTCTCTAGTCTTATAGGGTGTAGCGTGCAATAGTTTTGCTTGTCTATCGTTTCAATAAATAGAAGTCTATGTATGATTAAGGGCTTTTATAGCAATGGTTTTAAGGTTTTTATAGGGACTTCTAAAACACGACATGTTTGCTGCAAATGTTCTTTGAAACCCCTGTCATAACAGAAAAAACAGGTTTCACCATAGGGCAACGCTACTGAAGAATGTATTGGCAAATACTAAAAAATAGTTAATAACACCGCTTTTTTGACCATCTTGCTTGCTTATTAATCCATAGGTACACCCAATAGGTATGTCCAATAAACACGCCCAACAAATACGTCTAACAAACACGTCCAACAGGTCACTATCCAGTTTTTAATGCTAAAGAGTATTAGCCATACCATGCCCCTAGACACACGCACTCCAGTTCAAACCATTCTGCGCTTAAACGCCCCCCTGTCCGGTTATTTAAGACCCATTGAGTCAGTACCTGATCCAGTCTTTGCCCAAAAGATGGTAGGCGATGGTATCTCGATTGACCCTATCTCTAACATTCTCAGAGCGCCTTGTGACGGTGAGATCATTCAGATTCATCCGTCTAACCATGCGGTTACCCTAAAAACGGCGGCTGGTGTCGAGATTTTAATGCATGTGGGATTGGATACGGTAGAACTACGGGGAGAAGGATTTTCTCCCCAGGTAAAACTGGGTGATCGGGTCACAGCAGGGTATCCTCTGTTGGAGTTTGATATTGATTATGTCGCTCTCCATGCTAAAAGTTTGTTGACTCAAATCGTTGTTACCAATCCTGAGCGCATTGCAGAATTTGTTTTCCAGCAAGGACGGGTAACGGCAGGGCAAGATATTTTCCTGGAGTTGGTGCTGGATGAGGACAGTCAAGAGCAGGCCGTAATCACTGGAGATATCGTCACGTCAGAGCCCATTGTTATCAGCAATCCCCAAGGGCTGCACGCCCGCCCGGCGGCAGTTTTGGTGAACCTGACTAAAAAATATCAGTCCCAGGTGTCTCTGCTGCGAAGTCGTGAACGCGCCAATGCAAAAAGTGTCGTAGCAATTATGGCAATGCAGGTGGCCTATGGAGACCGGGTTACCCTGGAGGCCAGGGGTGCGGATGCGAAGACCGCAATTACGGAACTCACTGAGGCAATAAAAGCCGGACTGGGGGAAGCTGGAGCCGCCCCGGCACCCGCTAGTATCGATCAGTCTGCCCTCAAAGCGCCGCCGCCCCAGCCCAAGTCTGATGACCCCAATATTATTTTGGCAGTGGCGGCTTCCTCAGGGCTAGCGGTAGGCAATACCTATCGGGTGCGTGAACAAACCCTGGCGATTGAAGAGGTGGGAGAATCCCCCAGTAAAGAACGACGAAAGTTGGAGGATGCGATCGCAAAAGCAGCCTTAGAAGTTGAATCCATCCGCGCCAAGGTCCACGGTCAGGGCAATCCGGGTAAAGCGGCTATCTTTGCCGCCCACCAAGAGATTTTGGATGATCCTGAGTTAATGGACATTGCCACCAGTGCCATCAATAAGGGTAAAAGTGCAAGTTTTGCCTGGCAACAAACCTACACAAACCAGGCAAATAAGCTAGCCCAGCTAAAAAACGAGTTATTGGCGGAGCGCGCCAATGACATTCGTGATGTGGGGATGCGAGTGTTACGGATTCTCACAGGCATCGAGGCCACAGAGATCAAGTATCCCCACAATACAATTCTGTTGGCTGAGGATCTCACCCCGTCTGACATGGCTACCCTAGATCGAGAGCGTGTGGTCGGCTTTTGTACCCTGGCGGGTGGAGCCACGTCCCATGTGGCTATTTTGGCACGATCCATGGGTATTCCAGCCATTGCCGGTGTGGAACCCCAGGTTTTGGACTTGGCCGATGGGACCCCAGTGATTTTAGATGGCACAAGCGGCATCCTGCGGTTAAACGCCCCAGCTGCAGACATTGAGTACACCCAAACCCGCATTGCTAACCGCAAGGCCAAACAGGCCGCTGATCTGGAGAACGCGTTTGCACCGGCCATTACCCAGGATGGGCATCAAGTTGAGATTGTTGCTAACATCAGTAGCCTCAAAGATGCCGAGGAAGCTGTCTCTTTAGGGACTGAAGGTGTAGGTCTACTGCGCACCGAATTTATCTTTATGGGGCGACCCCAAGCCCCAACAGAAGATGAACAAACCGGCATTTACCGCAGTATTGCCGAAGTCTTGGGAGCCGATAAACCTATGATTATTCGCACCCTTGATGTTGGGGGTGACAAGCCTCTACCCTACCTGGCCATGGCCCCAGAAGAGAATCCCTTTCTAGGAGAACGAGGCATTCGTCTAGGGTTTGACCAACCTGAACTGCAGCGCACTCAGCTGCGGGCAATTTTGAGGGCAGCTTCTGCGGGCAAACTGCGGGTGATGTTTCCCATGATTGGCCGCATCGAAGAACTACGCATGGCCAAAGCCATGTTAGAAGAAGAACGCCAGGCCCTTAATTTGCCTCCCATTGAGGTGGGCATTATGATTGAAGTTCCCTCAGCTGCTGTCATGGCCGAGCAGTTTGCCAAGGAAGTCGATTTCTTCTCCGTGGGTACCAACGACCTCACCCAGTACACCCTGGCGATGGATCGAGGCCATCCAAAATTAGCTCCCTTGGTAGACGGTCTACATCCAGCGGTGTTGAGACTAATCGACCACGCAGTCAAAGGTGCAGGCCGCTATGGCAAATGGGTTGGCGTTTGTGGTGGCATTGGTAGCGATCCTCAAGCCGTGCCTCTCCTCATTGGTCTGGGCGTCAAAGAACTTAGCGTCAGCGTCTCGATGATTCCTACTATTAAGGCCCTGGTACGTTCTCTGAGCTTAGACCAATGTCAGAAACTGGCAGATCGGACATTGGGGTTAGAAACCGCCGCCGAAGTACGTAGTCTGGTGCCATTAGCCAATTCGTAGGGGTACTCCCTGGTGGATGCCCAAAACAAGACCATTACCAATTCGTAGGGGCACTCCCTGGTGGATGCCCAAAACAAGACTCCCAACCCCATGACAACAACAACAGCTCCTTCCCCTCTACCAAAACGACAACAATGGCGTGACCAAGCCTTTGGCCTCCTGCAAAAAATGGGAAAGGCTCTCATGCTACCCGTTTCGGTCCTACCCGTGGCCGGTATTTTGCTAGGTCTAGGTAGCGCTCGCCTGATTGAGATTCAGAAAATTCAAGAGGGTGTTTTAACAAGTGCCAAATTTGGCTGGCTACCTGCCCCCCTGGCGGAGATTATGAAAGCCTCAGGGGATGCCATTTTTGCCAATCTACCCATCCTGTTTGCCGTGGCCGTGGCCATTGGCTACACCGCCAACGATGGTGTCTCTGCCCTGGCTGCCATTGTCGGCTTTGTGGTGTTCCTGGCCTCTTTGGGAGTCTCCTCAATTCTGTTTGCCAACATTGACCCCAGCGTCCTCAAACCCATTATGGGGATTCCCTCTTTAGATACGGGGGTGTTTGGCGGTTTGATTATGGGCTGTGTGGCGGCCTATATGTTCAATCGATTTTTCCGGATTAAGCTGCCCCAATACCTGGGGTTCTTTGCGGGTAAACGATTTGTGCCGATTATTACTGCGATCGCAGCCATTGTCGTCGGCATCCTCATGAGTTTTGTTTGGCCGCCGATTGGTGGTGCCATTAACAGTTTTGCCAACGCCGCTGCGCAAGGGAACAACATTCCAATTACCGTCGCCATCTATGGCTTCATTGAGCGGTTGCTAATTCCCTTTGGCCTGCACCACGTTTGGAATGTTCCCTTCTTCTTCCAGATTGGCTCCTTTACCGATCCCATTACCAATGAGCTCGTTACGGGCGATATCAACCGCTTCTTTGCCGGAGATCCCACAGCCGGTATTCTTGGTGGGGCCTATTGGTTCAAAATGTTTGGTCTCCCAGCAGCGGCCATTGCCATGTGGCACTGTGCTAAGCCCAAAAGGCGCAAAGAAATTGGCGGCATCATGATTTCCGCAGCTTTGACCTCTTTTCTCACCGGCATTACCGAACCTATTGAATTTTCATTTGTCTTTATCGCTCCGGTTTTGTTTTTGCTCCATGCTGTTCTAGCGGGGTTTGCTGACTTACTGTTTGTTATCCTGGGCGGACGCATGGGCTTTACCTTTTCCCATGGGTTTATCGACTTCTTTCTCTTTAATGCTCTAGGCACCAAGGTATGGCTGATTATTGCCTTTGGCCCCCTGTTTGCTGCACTTTATTATTTCAGTTTCCGATTTGTGATCAAGCGTTTTAACTTGATCACACCTGGTCGTGAAGAGGAAAACGAAGAACTCGCAAGCAACCTACCCCAGGATGCTGCCGCCATGTCTAAAGAATTAACCCTGGCGTTTGGTGGACGGAGCAATATCGAGAATTTAGATGCCTGTATTACCCGTCTGCGTATTGGTGTTAAAGACATGGGCAAAGTCAATATTGCGCGCCTCAAAGCCCTGGGGGCATCAGGGGTGCTACAGGTGGGCAACAATGCCCAGGCAATTTTTGGTCCCCGTTCAGAAAATCTCAAAACAGATATGGTGGAATACCTAAAAACTGCTGGACCTGAGGCAGATGAGGTAGGAGCCCCCATACCAGAAGAGTCAATGGCAGCCGCAACTACCATGGCTGAGGTGACAGCTGATCCCGCCGCTGCCGAAAAATCTCAAGCAATGGTTGCCGCCCTGGGAGGTGCAGACAACATTCGTACAGTAGATCCGGTGGCCATGACTCGATTGCGTGTGGAAATTACGACCCCTGATACTGTTAACGAAGCAGCCCTGCAAGCAGCGGGTGTTGAAGCCATAATGCGAGTTCAAGACCAAGTCTTGCATCTGATCGTAGGGCTAAACGCTGAGCAATATGCTGGGGAAATCAACAAACGTCTTGGAGTGAATGTTTAATGCCTAGACAACAAATGGCCTTCATCTTTGATATGGATGGCACCCTTGTTGATAATATGGCGTTTCATATGCAGGCTTGGCAAAAATTTCTGTCAAGCCTGGGTGTGGAAATGACGGAGGCTGAGGTCCAGCAGCAAACCCACGGCACCATTGAACAATGCATTCGCCGCATTTGTGGTGAAGAGCTATCCGATGCTGCTGTTACGACCCTGGCCCATCAGAAAGAAGCCCTTTATCGAGAGCTGTATAAACCCCACCTTCAACCTATCACCGGACTCAGAGAATTTTTACAGATAGCTCAATCGCTTGAAATTACGATGGCGTTGGGAACGTCAGCAATGAAACCCAATATCGATTTAGTACTCGATGGCTTAGATATTGCAGCCTATTTCACTATCTGTGTTGGTGGCGACGATGTCACATTGGGTAAACCTCACCCTGAAACCTTTTTGACCATTGCCCAACAGCTCGATATTGCCCCAAGGTATTGTGTTGTTTTTGAAGACAGTGTGATTGGTATTGAAGCCGCTCAAAATGCAGGCATGAGAGCCGTTGCCTTAACAACGTCAGCGCCAGCATCTGCATTTACTGGTCAGTCAACGGTTGAATACATTATTCAAGATTATTCAGCATTGAACCCTAGACAATTGCTGTAGTCGCTTTCACTAGCCATGCCTGTTTTTTGTTGGAGAACAGGTAGGGACGCCATTGTGCTATCGAGTTAACAACAGCCAATGGCATAGCTGCATGTGTTCCAGATATGAACGATCGTAATCATGTGCCCGCCCGCTCCCGCAATGCTTTAGGCAAATGATTACGATCGCCCAAACGCTGGAGCATGGGGCCATAGCGACCAAAGGTAATGACGCTGATAGAGGCAACGGGCATTTCGATGCGATCGCGATATCGCCCCAGATCAATCCCCAATAGACTACAAATAATAATCCGAATGGTCGCCTTGTGAGACACCACTAGTACATTGCCCGTTTCGTAGGTCTCCTTAATCTCCGCAATCACAGTATTCGCCCGGCTCGCAATCTGGAGAGATGTCTCTCCCCCCGTGGGTGGATTCCAAGCCGGTTCAGTCATCCAGCGATTGTAGTCTGGGCCGTATAGCTGCTTAACCTCATCCTGGCTGCGATCTTCCCAAGCCCCATACTGCAACTCCTTAAGACCCTCCCGCAGCTGCGGCGTCATCCCCAGGGCCTCACACAGGGGTTTGGCCGTCGCCATGGTGCGCTTCATCGGACTGGTAAATACTGCTGTCCAGTCCATGGCTCCATATGCATCTGCAAATGCCTGGGCCATCTCCATCCCCGCTGGCGTTAGCTCTGGGTTAAGGGCACCACAATAGCCACCAGTCTGGCTGTGGGTTGTTTCACCATGGCGGAGCAAATAAATGCTTAAACCCATGATTGGTCTACCCGTAACCCAGCATCCGCTTGCACGTAATCCTTGAGGGTTAACGGCACCGGCTGCACCTGCCAGATAGTCTCCCCATAGTCACGAATGGACCGATCTGAGGAGAACTTACCCATACGGGCCGTATTCAGGATAGACATGTGAGTCCAGCGGTCAGTCTCAGCGTAGGCCTGGCTGACTTGGTCCTGGCAATCAACATAGGCTTGATAATCAGCACATAGAAGATAAGGATCTTGATACAGCAGATTATCAACTAGGGGCATAAACAAGTTTTGGTCGCCTCTAGAAAATACGCCAGAAGAAAGCTGGTGAATGATTTTTTGAAGGTTGGGGCTGCGATCGCAATATTCATTCGGTCTATAACCTTGGGCCTTCAGCGCCATCACCTCTTCCACCGTCAGACCAAACAAAAAGAAATTCTCTTCGCCAACCTCTTCACGGATCTCCACATTGGCCCCATCTAACGTACCAATGGTCAAAGCTCCATTCATCGAGAACTTCATATTACCTGTTCCAGATGCCTCTTTGCCCGCTGTAGAAATCTGTTCTGAGAGATCGGCAGCAGGATACACAGGCTGACTATTGGTGACATTGTAGTCAGGTAAAAACACTACCTTTAGACGACCCGCCACATCAGCATCGTGGTTGACCACCTCGCCCACAGAGGTAATCAACTTAATCATGAGCTTGGCCAAAAAGTAGCCCGGTGCCGCCTTGCCGCCAAAGATAAAGGTGCGGGGAACAATCTCTTGAGCCGGATTCTCCTTAATCCGGTTGTAGAGCGTAATAATGTGCAGCACATTCAAATGTTGCCGCTTATATTCGTGAATCCGTTTGACTTGAATGTCAAACATTGACGTAGGGTCCACCTCAATGCCGGTCAAGTTGAGAATGCGCTGGGCCAATTGTTGTTTATTGGCCAACTTCACCTGTTGCCAGGCGGCACAAAACTCAGAATCATTGACATACGTTTCTAGCTGCCTCAGCTCACCTAACTGTCGCACCCAGCTATGGCCAATTTTGCTGGTGATCAGGTCAGCCAACTGGGGATTACTCAACACCATCCAACGGCGCGGCGTCACCCCGTTGGTGACGTTGGTGATTTTAGTGGGCCATAGCTCATGAAACTCTCTGAGTACGGTGCTTTTCACTAACTCACTGTGCAGTGCTGCCACCCCGTTAATGGCATAGCTACCCACTGACGCCAGGTTCGCCATCCGCACGTAGCGTTCTCCCGACTCATCAATTAAAGATAGAGCAGCTATTCTACCTACATCATTGGGAAATTGTTGTCGGACCTGCTCTAAAAACCGTTGATTAATCTCATAGATAATTTCTAAATGTCGGGGCAACAACCGACCAAACAATGACAATGACCATTTTTCCAACGCTTCTGGCAACAGCGTATGGTTGGTATAGGCAAAGGTCCTTTGGGTCACATACCATGCGGTATTCCAAGGCATGGCGTGTTCATCCACCAGTAAACGCATCAGTTCGGCAACGCCCACCGCCGGATGGGTATCATTCAACTGAGCTGCAAACTTCTCATGGAAGGTTTCTAAACGATTGCCTTCTGCTAAGTGGATACGAATCATATCCTGCAGTGAACAGGACACAAAGAAATACTGCTGCTGTAGTCTCAGCTCCTTACCCTGAACCTGTTCATCGTTGGGGTAAAGTACCTTGGTCAGGTTTTCCGCCGCCGTCTTATCATCGACCGCACCATAGTAATCCCCCTGGTTGAAGCGTTGAAAATCAAACGATTCACTGGCTTCTGCTTTCCATAACCGCAGGGTATTGGCTGTGTTGACGTGGTAGCCCAAAATCGGTGTGTCGTAGGGAATGCCTTTGAGGGTATAGTTTGGCAACCAGCGCACGCACTGTTCCCCCTGGTCGTTGGCATAAAACTCAGTATGTCCGCCAAATTTTACCTCAACAGCGATATCGGCCTGTAAAATCTCCCATGGATTGCCGTACTGTAGCCATTTATCGGTAATTTCCACCTGCCAGCCATCGCGGATCTCCTGGTCAAAAATGCCAAACTCATAGCGAATACCATAGCCAATGGCAGGAATTTCCAAACTGGCCAAGGACTCCATATAACAAGCGGCTAACCGTCCGAGACCACCGTTACCTAAACCGGGTTCTTCCTCCTGCGCAATTAACTCATCTAGATCCAGACCTGACTCTGTCAACGCCCTTTGGATAGGCTCATAGATATCGAGATTGACCAAATTGTTACCCAGGTGAGGGCCAAGCAAAAACTCTGCTGAAAGATAGCAAACGATGCGGACATCTTGTTTGTCGTAGGCTTCGCGGGTTGCCAGCCATCGCTGTAGCAACCGATCTCGCACCGTATAGGCCAGGGCCATGTAGTAATCATTTTTTGTCGCGGTCCCTGGATACTTACCCTGGACGTAAAACAAGTTATCGGCCAGGGCACGCCGCAGCGTTTCTATGCTCAGCCCGGTGCGGTCGTCTTCTACGTCTACAGTAGGGCAAGCTGCAAGATTCTCAACTTTCATCAGTGTTTTACTCCCAGAACATACTTAGCGATATGATTATTCACCTGGCGAGGATGACTAGCCTGGAAACAGTATCGCTTTATGACGGGCTCACTTTGTGACGGGTTCACTTTGTTTTTATTATTTAAAGGAAACGGATTACAGACAATAAGGCTTCTGTACCATCTAATTTTAGCTAGATTACAATAAACTGTATAAATTCATCTGAGAACCGATGAAAACAATCAGAAAACAAAGGCATACACGGGCTCAAAATAGTGTTTTTAGTAGAGGTCTAGTATTTTGTGGCCCACTGTAAATAACTGTTTCATGACTAGGCCCAGGTCTTTACTATCGAGCATCTGAGCCAGGGAATAATGCAAATTGTTAACTTGATCAGTCCCATAAACATCTCTTAATTTAGAGAATTTATCGTAGTGGTTTGTTGATTAACGATTAAAATTCCTGCGGCTATGTTACCGGGGGATCTCTCTAGGAGAATATCACCTCAAAAGCTTTTCTAGTCGTGACTTTGCCAACACTCTGATTGGTGTTAAAACAAGCTCAAGTTTTTGTTACTGCACTGTGGCTTAACAGCTGAGTGTCAGGATTATCTGTACTGCGCAGCATATCCCCAATTCGCTTAACAAAGCTAGCTGTGGGTACGGCCAATAACAATCCCAAGAATCCAGCCACTTTTGCGCCTATTAGTACTGTAATTAGCACGACAGCTGGATTCACCCCCGTCATCCCACCAATTAAACGAGGGGCCACTACATTCTCATTGATCTGGCCCAAAATAATAGCGGCTACTAGCACCTTGAGCCCTAGCCATAGGCTTTGACAAGCAAGTAGCCCACTGACCAATAAAATGGTAATGGTGCCACCAAAGGGAATGACACTGGCAAGGCCGATAACTACGCCAAATAACAAACCGAAGGGAATCTGTAATAGTGTGAATGCCACCGATAACACTGCCCCTAGCAATAACGCAATAATCGATTGACCCGCAAAATAGTTTTGGAGGCTAGGTTGAAGGGCTGCCTGGATGCGATCGCGCCACACCATGGGCAACCAGCTAATCAAACCGCGCCATAGGTCAGGGCCAAAAATCACTAGCAAAATGCACAAAATTAGCGTAATCAGCAGATTGACGGTGCTGCTAATGGTCTCAACCGTCAGACTTATCAGCTGACTGGTTAAGGACTTTAATGCCGTTGACGTTTGTTGGATCAGTTGAGTCGAGAGATCGCTCAAATCCACCGGCAAGTTTTGCATGATGCTCTGATCATCAAGGAATTGAATCTGCTCTTCGATTTTGTTGAGCCAAACCGGCAGACGATTGGCAAATTCAACCAGCTGTTGAAAAATCAGAGGACCTAAAATCAAGCTAATGACACTGACTGCAACCAGTGCCGATATCAGCACCAACGTAATTGCCCAGCCCCTGCCCAGCCCCTTTTTTTCTAAAAAGACGATGGGAAACTCTAGCAAAAAGGCCAGTAGGCTCGCCAGAATCACGATGCTGGTAATGGGCTGAAAATATTGAAAGAGCAGAACTATCAGCCAACCATCTAGAAAAATGAGGGGTAAAATGAGTCCAAACTTGAGCCATCCTGGTAGTTTTTGCTCTAGCAACATATGGGGCACAATAGCTGGAGGTTACAATTAGTCATCATAGCGAACAGCTAATAAACCCTGAAGTAGTGTAGATATCTCACAGGTCTATAGTAACGATAGATTTCTATGCTTCAACATTTTCTTCAGGATGCGGTAACACTATTTGTTGTCATTGACCCGATTGGTCTAGTACCTATTTTTATTGCCATCACGCAAAGGGAGCCCCAGGTTAGCCGCAGACGTATTGCATTGCTTGGGGTAGGCATTTCAACGTTAATTTTGTTAGCGTTCCTTGTCGTTGGCCAATCTCTGTTAGCGGCTTTGGATATCAGCCTGCCAGCCTTCCGAACAGCCGGGGGCATTCTGTTATTAATTGTTGGCCTCCAGATGGTCCTACAGGATTCAGGCGGTCATTCAGCCTCCACGGATCCTGCGTCATCCATTGACCTGGCTGTATTTCCATTGGCAACGCCTCTGATTGCAGGGCCAGGGGGCATTATGTCAGTGGTGTTGTTGACTGACAATACAAAATTTGGCTTTATAGACCAGACAGTGACAGCATTGGCATTGCTGAGTGTACTGTTCATTACCTTTATCGCGTTGCTATGTGCAGACTTGATTCAAAAAGGTCTGGGACGAACGGGCGTTAATGTGGTTACTCGCATTTTAGGGCTATTACTGGCCGCCTTGGCCATGGAAACGATCTTGGCAGGTGTGAAAGGATACTTTGGATAACTGTCATAGCCTGGGATTTTGCTCAGCTGTTTGCTTAGCTGGTGGTGCGATCGCATCCTAGTGAGTTGGCCAATAATGGGCTCCAACCTCCATTAGCTTCACCTACACTTGAAAAGAAGTTGCTTTAAACATTTTGCTTGATCGGTGGCTAATATTACCGCCATCACCCTCAATTTCAGCTATATTCAACCCTATTCGGTATGATATCTGCCACAGTGCCCAATCTTACATCCCATGCCTTGGATGTTTCACGGCTTTTGTTCGATCTAAAGCGGTGTGGAGATTTAGTCGGCAAATTTACCGGCTGGTTGACCCCCGATGAGATTGCCGTCTGCGTTACCAATGGGCTGATTGAGCAATTTGGCTGTGCATTTACGCGCATTTGGCTGGTGGAACCCGATCGCCGTACTCTGCGACTAGTGTCCTCATCTGGTCTCTACACTCGTTTAGACGGTGACTTTGCTCGGGTACCCATGGGGGCCTTTAAGGTTGGCAAAATTGCCCAGCACTGCATTCCTTTTTTAAGCAACTGTCTGCCCGATGAAGACTGGGTTAAAGATCGAGAATGGGCCATTGCTAACAATATTCAGGGCTTTGCCGGATTGCCCCTGATGGCAGGTGACCAGGCCATTGGTGTACTCGCGGTTTTCAGTCATCGTCCCATGGCACCTGAGTTTTTAGAGGTCCTACAGATCCTCAGTTTGTCTGTGGCTGGTGCCCTGGCCAGTGCCGTTAACCATCAGGCCTTGTTAAAAACACCGGATGCCGCTCACCTATCGGAGCAGTTAGCCGCTCTGCTTGGGGGCAACCGGCTAAGTCTGTTGGGTACGGAACAACCCTTGGCGTTGCCGATCACCCAGCTATTGCTCCAGATGGCAAATCGGTTGGTCAAGTTGTCTTGTCAATATTGTCGTTTGGTTTACGATACAGATACTGTTGTCCTAGAGGCCATGTTGGCGACCACCCCTGCGCAGCCCCTCAATGAGACAACTCTGATCGAGGTTTTCCAGGATATTTTAGCCACAGGACAAACCCTGGGCGGTGAGTCTCAAATCCAGACAGGGACTGATGTGGCCCAGGTGCGATTGCGGTTACCGCAACAGTTGAGTTCATCCCAGGTGACTACAGCCGCTTCGCCCCTCTCCGAGCGGGAACAAGAGGTGATGCGATTGCTAGCCCAGGGTCATCGCGATCGCGACATTGCAGAACAGCTTTACATCAGTGAGAGAACGGTCAAGTTCCACGCCAAGAACATGCTAGAAAAACTAGGCGTTCGCACCCGCATTCAGGCTGTGTTTGAAGCTACGAAGAATGGTTGGTTGAGCTAACCTGGGTATCTTTTATTCCTGGGACAAAGGTCCTTTATTGTCGCCATTTCTACCCTATGGCTAGCTATGTTTTGGGATTATGTTTTTTGCTCACCATGACTATGGGACTTTGAGGATGCTGAATGTAACAACCAATAAATTTACTACAGATATAAAAGATAGCGTCGGCACTTTATTAAGTAATTAATTGATTAGTTCATATGTACCCTAGTGTGATACATTAGTACTTACATTTTCTAGTCCCTATGCCTCATTAAGTTCCCAAGGGATCGGTCATTAGCGCTTAGACATCCCTGGTTTCCATTTGCATTTCTCACATAAGGAGTGAGCTATGACGTTAGCAAAACCTACATCTAGCCCTGCTAGTTTTGATATTTCTGTCGCTGATGCCACAGAGCAGCCTCGTATTGCCCTCGAAAGCAAGCTGAGTAATCTAGCTACCCAAGCCACGGACAGTACTCTTAATCTATGGGTTCAGTATCAGCCGCTGGTCCTTGAGAAAACGCAGGCCGTTTGGCAGCTGCTACGCAATACTCAGCCTATTCAATTGCTTCTAGCCGCAGCCCTAGCCGTACTCACCATTGCTTTGGTCACGTTGACGACTACGTTCAGTGGATTGATTATTTTCGGTCTTAAAATCACTGCTCTGGTTTTGTCCACTGTTGCCGTTGGGCAATGGGTTGTTCGTGGTTTGAGTTGGGCTGATGAAAAACTACCATCAGCCGTAGACACGAATAAATAGGTGTTTAGCTGAGCTAGTGTTGATCAAAAGGCGGTGCTTCTAACTGGGTTAGAAGCACCGTTATGGCGTGAGTTAGCCCACGTAACACAAAATTTAATACCTGTAAAAAGACTTTGATGATGCAATCTGCATTATTTATAGTTTTCTGCTTTATCTTTTAGATTTAAGGCAAACTGCTCAAAATATGGCGTCAGGTCTGGAATTGAGCGAGTTATTAACGGTGACATCAAACCGCTAAATTTTTCTTCCATATAAAACTCCATAGGGCCATGACTATCACCCGACAAGAGAAATGTACGAGCACCGACAAACAGCCCTAGGGGCATGCCGCCGCGCCAAATCATTTTCTTACCAGGTTCAAATTCTATAACCTTGACAGGAAATACCTGGTCAGGGTTACTTTTTGAGTAGACTTTGAGCTGTTCTCCTAGGGCAATATTACCTTCAATTTTGCCTACGGTCTCGTTCCAGTCAGGGTATTTTGAGCTATCAGTGAGTATGGCCCAGATGGTATCTGCACTGGCATTGATCGTTTTGGTGACGCTATAGGTTTTCATTATCCCTCCTTGTGAAGGCTTACAATATCACTGTTAGAACAAGAGCAGGTGACAGTATTGTTAATATATAAAACTTACAAACCAAATAGCTACTTGTCGAGCCTGGTTAAACTCTATTGGCAGTTTGAAGTCAATTCAGACTTGAAAACAGTTTATACGGAAAGAGTAATTCCTTCTGGAGAATTGCAACTCATATTTCACTACAGAACCCCATTTAAAGAAATTAGCAAACATAGTCAAAGCCTCATCCAGCCACAATGCTTGATTTGTGGACAGCAAACAGAATACAAGGATGTCATGACAGCACCTGGTTCTGTGGGAATGTTGGCTGTTGTGTTTTATCCTTGTGCCTTTAGAGCTTTTTTCCCAAATCCGGTTAATGAATTTACTAATCAAAGTATTGCTTTAGACAATATCCTCCCAGTGGAAATAAAAGCATTGCAAGAACGTATTATTGAAGCCAATGGGGTTTATGCACGTATTCTGCTAATTGAAAATTTTTTACTTAGCAGACTGTCTATACCCAATGATTTCTCTCTCGCTCAGGAAGCCGTCAACATTATTGTTGGTGAAAATGGGCAAATTGCTGTCAATGAAGTAGCAAGCAAACTAGATATTAGTAAACGACAATTAGAAAGAACATTTTTAAGAAATGTCGGAATATCGCCCAAAAAATTTGGTCGTATTGTCAGATTGAATACCTCTATCAAGCACTTCGAAAGAGCTACATCCCTGACGACACTTACATATGAAGCCGGATATTTTGATCCATCCCATTTAATCCGTGATTTCAGAGAATTTACTGGGTTATCTCCCAAAGCGTTTTTTAGACATCCTTGTCAAATACCACAATAGATGTCGCATTCTTACAATTCTTTTTAGCAAGCTTGAGATACATTGCAAATATACCATTAACCAACAGAGGGGAATGTTATGCAAAACAAAAACGTATTACTCAAGCAAATTAAACACCACATCAACGAATTATCTGTAAATATAGGTGAAAGACCCACCGGCTCCGCTGCAAATCACCGAGCAGAAGATTATATTAAGCAAGTCTTTACTCGAAACAAGTTTAAGGTCACATTACAGAAATTTGACTGCCTCGACTGGGAGAAAAACGAAACAACCTTAAACATCGGGGATATTAAAGCTGATGTTGAGCCTTCACCCTATTCATTACCTTGTAACGTTCAAGCTGGTATTGAGGTGGTCAACAACATGTTTCAGCTTGAGCAGGCTGACTTGGCAGGTAAAATCGCTGTTTTATGCGGCGAACTAACCCAAGAACCATTGATGCCAAAGAATTTTAAATTTTATAATCCCGAGCATCATCAACGAATCATTAGCTTACTAGAAGAAAAAGCTCCTGAAGCGATCCTGACAACCAGCTTAAATGACAAACACCTGCTTCCTGTCTTTGAAGATGGTGATTTTGATATTCCATCGGTTGTATTTTCTAAAAATGATATAGATAGGCTTGTAAACAGCAATTTGCCGATTCATTTGAAAGTTAACAGTAAACGAAAAAAGACAACCGGTGCGAATGTTATTGCCAGAAAAGGTGAGACAGGTCTAAATAAAATTGTTATCACAGCTCATTTTGATACCAAGTCAGGAACACCAGGCGCACTTGATAATGCCGTGGGGGTTACCGTTTTGCTTACTCTGTCTGAGATGTTAAAAGAGACCACACTGGCAGGTGTTGGGATTGAACTAGTCGCATTTAATGGAGAAGATTACTTCTCTACACCGGGACAAATCGCCTATCTCGACACATACAATAGTGAATTTAATCAGATAAAGCTTGCCATCAACTGTGATGGGTTAGGACTAAAAGATAATAAAACTGGAATATCTTTAATGGAATGTTCCGAGAAACATGCTGAACAAATCGAATCAATCTATCACTCATTTAAAAGTATTCAAGAAATACCCCCTTGGTATCAAGGCGACCATATGCTGTTTGCCTCTGCCAAAGTGCCGACCATTGCCATCACATCTACCGGGATATTTGAGTTGATAGATACGGTTATTCATACCCAGCTCGATACACCAAGCTTAATAGACCCGGAACTGATTCTTGATGTGTGCCTTTTTTTGCAAGAGATTATCAACTTAGAAGGGAAGGAATAAATCTCAACTGCGAGCTGAAAACATGAAACAGTTTTTGGCTCGCAACTATATTGATCAAACTAAGCATTAGTGATTTTGGATATAGATTCTGATGTTCTATCACTGCTCGGGAAACACTATAAGAATTGGCAACACCACAATGGAGTACGTAACATTTGGGCGTGGCGATACTCCGCTGATTATTCTTCCTGGTCTTAGCGATGGGCTACAAACGGTGAAAGGCAATGCCGTTACGTTAGCCCTTTACTATCGACTGTTTGCACAAGACCTTAGAGTCTATGTGTTTAGCCGCAAACAAGACATGGAAGAAGGATATTCCATCAAGGATATGGCGAACAATCTAGATAAGGCCATGGGTATATTGGGGATTGGGCAGGCTTTTATCTTTGGGGTCTCTCAAGGTGGCATGATTGCTCAGCGTTTAGCTATTGATTTTTCAGACAAGGTTTCTAAACTTGTTATAGGCGTATCTGTTGCCAGACAAAATCAAACCATTCAGACTGCTATTGGCAATTGGATAACAATGGCAGAGCATGGTGATTATAGACACCTCATTATCGATACAATGGAAAAAACCTTTACTGAAAACCGGCTCAAAAGGTATAAACCCTTTTATCCAATACTTACAAGAGTAAGCAAGCCAAAGTCTTTTGATAGGTTCCTAAAGCAGGCACATGCCTGTATCAAGCATGATACTTACAGCGAACTACCTTCTATTCAATGCCCTACTTTAGTAATTGGGGGTGATTCAGATAACGTTGTAGGTCTTAACTCCTCTGAAGAAATGGCAGAGCAAATTCGCGATAGCAAATTGATTATCTATAAAGGACTTGGCCACGGAGCGTATGAAGAGGCTAGAGATTTTAACCATCAGGTAAAGTCTTTTTTGCTTCACGGATAAATGAGACAAATCTACCTCTTGGGGGAGTCTTCAAACGGATTTCACGGCCCCTTCGAGTTCCCTTTCTGGAAGTAGTCATGTTATCCCAATTAGGTACACTGAAGTTTCCCATGGACCGAGCCCCGGAACGCTGCTCTAAAACCCACCATATTAGGGTATCCCTAATTACATAGATGGGGTTATAGCGTATATCCTGACTGGTTTTTGCAAAACAGGTAGATCATGAAACTCCAATCATGAAGCTAATTCTTTAATGCCCTTTACCAGTCTATCCACGCCTAAAGATGCATTGTCTAGAGTGAGGCTACCATAGGAAATTCTAACATAACAACCCTGATGCATACCGAATGCCTGCCCTGGGATGACAGCTACTTTATAAGTCTCTACTAACTGTTTAGCCAAATCTAAATCTGATAGATCCGAATTGACTTTTATGAAAAAGTAAAATGCTCCGTTGGGCACAACAATTTGACAATTTTCAGGTAGAGCCTTCAGTTTTTGGAGAATACTCTCTCGAACTTTTGAAATTGCTGATAAATGAGTAAAAAGATACGCTTTATCAGTTTTTAATGCGCCTAGGGCTGCATATTGTGAAATGACTGGAGGACAAATTAAGTTAGTGTCTTGTATTTTTAGAATTGATGGTAATAACTTTTTAGGAATAACCATATACCCAATGCGCCAACTAGCAAATCCATAGGTTTTGGAAAGGCTAAAGAGGGAAATGGTGTGGGGCATACTATTCGGAAAGGAAGCAGGCGACGTATGTTTTACTTTGCCGTAAGTAAAATATTCATAGGCTTCATCACTAATGTGATAGATGCCTGCATCCTGGCAGATCTGATTAATTTCTCTCAGAATAGACGCATCATAAACGACGCCGGTAGGATTGTTAGGAGAAATTGTAACGATGGCCTTTGTTTTAGATGTGATTGCTTGGCGTAATTTATCTATTTGTGGATGATAGTTGTCATCAGTCTGGACAGGTATAGGATGACAATTGATCATGCCAATTGCCATCTCATGATTAAAGTAATAAGGAGTGTTTAAGATGATTTCGTCTCCAGCATGGGTAATGGCTAATATGGCATTTAAGAATCCCATATTGCTACCAGCACAAACGACAACACAATTATCATGGCCGATATCAATTTGGTTGTCTCGTTGTAATTTCCCTTGGATGCCACTTAATAGTTTGGGAATGCCAATTGTTGCTTGATATTTATGCTCTTGGGGGTGGGCTAGAAAATCTTGAATTGCTTCGATGGAACTATTTGGTGGTGTATATGAAACAACTCCTTGATCTAAAGGAATGGTGCCAGGATTGTTTTTGATCAGTTCTTTGATAAGCGGGATTATCGGAGTCTGTATACTTTGCATTCGAGAGTATACGGTACTAGTCGTTGCAGCCATTTTCATTGAATATTACTTCGCGTATTCCTGATCTCTTGTCAGCAAGTGTATCTCTTGATGCAACGTAGTCCCTATGGGTGATGAAAATCCGTGATTTCACATCACAGATCTCACCCATGCCCGCAAAGCTAGTTCGGCGTCGACCTCATCTTGCCTGGCTGTTGCCAAAAATTCATACAGCTTCACCTTAGGTACCAGCGGAAACGTAGGACTCTCCTCTACTTCCCCATACTCACCATCGCAAAAAGCATAAATGCGCCAAACCTCGCCGTTATACCGCCAAAATTCTGGGACTCCCATGGCAGCATAGAGCTGTAATTTATTAATGTCTGTATGGGTGATGTCCACCTCTACTACTAGATCAGGGGGTGGGTCTTGCTCCAGATCAACATCCCGACCAGCAACCAGGGGTTGATTCTGAATATAGTAAGCATCATCTGGTTCAGCAGATTTATCCAGGGCCTCCCTGTCCAGGGTGGTTGAGCCCATTGTCTTAACCTTCATTCCTAGCTCTACCACTAGAATACGAATAAAAAGCTCAATTAATCGAGCCGAAAACTCGTGAATTTCAAGTGGCATAGTTACTTCCAATGTCCCGCGCATGTAAGTAAAACGAATGTTGCGATCGCGACTCAGCGTATCCCGCAGCATTTGATAACGCTGCCAATCAAGTTCGCGAAACAAAAAACGTTTTTCACCAACAGGCTGTGGCACCGGCTGTGAAATAATCGGGGCAACGCTGACCATAACGGCACATGGAAGCAAAAGAAATAGATTTAAGTATTCTAGCTTTGGAAAAGGTGTGTTGAGAACGTCTCCTCGGCAAAGCCCGTTACCGATTTATCTGGGTAAGGTCTACCTAGCCCCCTTTACATACAGCCCTGCTCAATGATGAGCTTAAGCGAGCGATGCATATTCTTAAAACTAAGCAACGCATTCCCCAACTATTGTTACAACCTATGACGAACCTTTCTAGTCCATATCTTGCTTAGCCCCATTGAGTTTAACTGTGCCACCATTTAAACCTTCTCCATATCCAGAAGCGTCTAAAGGGAGTAATTCCCATGGCCAGACCAAAGATCGTTTTTTATCTACCTCAGCCTTTTTGGCCAACCACCTGGCCAAAGAATGCTAATGATGATTGGCCTGGATTTAGGTTAGAAATTTACGCTTGGACCCTGCAAACCTATCTACGGTTGAAAGATGTGGGGTTTACCTGTGAACTGAGCCAACAACTCCCGAATCAGGGCATTGTTCTGTTTCACAGCAGTGTATTGCAAGGAGCATCATTAAAACCAGGGGCTCGACAACTGTTCATCTGTCTGAAGGCAGATGCCCCACCCCATGTCCATGCACAGCTACATATTGTTCAAAACCCAGTGGAGGCTTCTCCGCGTCGAGTCTTTATGCCCCATTGGCCACAGCCAGGACTACTCCCCCGTGATGCTGAACGGGAAAATCGGTTTGAAACCGTTGCTTTTGTAGGGCATCAAAACAGCCTAGATTCCGAGTTCCAGTCCCCCATTTGGCAAGAACGACTGGCTCAATTAGGGTTACAGTGGCGGTTAGTTTCTAACAGTGGGAACGACGATATCCCCCACGGTAATCAGTGGCACGATTACCGTGAGATTGATGCGATTGTGGCTGTGCGAAGTTTTGATCCCCGGCTGCATTGGCAAACTCAGAATTTTTGTAACAAACCGGCGACAAAACTTTATAATGCATGGTTAGCAGGAATTCCAGCTATTTTAGGCAGGGACAGTGCCTACTGGGCAGAACGTCAAAGTTCCCTTGATTATCTAGAGGCTAATTCCCTCTGGCAGGTGTTAGAACAGTTAACCTGTTTGCGGGATAATTCTAACTTACGTCAAGCGATGGTGACCCATGGGTATCAGCGGGCCCTGGCCTATACGCCCCAGGCCATTACTCAGCGTTGGGTGTCGTTGTTGAACCGGGTGGCGGTACCTGCCTATGAGTATTGGTGCGGACAACCAGAATTACAACAAACAATAGGGTTGTTGAGATCGCAATCCCCCTCTCTTCCAAATCGTCTGCAACGACAAGCGAAAAAACTTTTGCGTCGATCTTCATAAACTAGGGCTGTCCTGTCTACAGGTAGCTGATATCTTGTAAGCAAGTGGTATCTCTTGGTGCAGCGTGGTCCCTATTCGTGATGAAAACCCGGTTCAGATTACGCCCTACGTAACCTACGGACTAATCACCCTCAACGTTTTCGTCTTTCTCTACGAACTCACGCTGTCGTCCCCCATGGAACTGACCGCCTTCTTCCACACATGGGCCGTAGTTCCAGAGCAGCTAACCGTCAGTTTCTTTGGTGATGGGAGCATCCCGTTTGACATCTACGAATGGTCCACCCTATTCACTAGCCAATTTATCCATGCCGGTCCCCTACATCTGGCTGGCAACATGCTGTACCTATGGATTTTTGGCAATAACGTAGAAGAACAGCTGGGGCGGGCTCGCTATCTGTTGCTCTATCTGGGTTGTGGTGCCCTGGCAGCCTTGACCCAATGGTACTTTGGTATGTTTTCTGACATTCCGTCCTTGGGAGCCAGCGGTGCGATCGCAGGTGTGATGGGAGCCTATATTTTCAAATTTCCCACGGTTCGGATCGTAACAATTGTGCCTCTGGGATTCCTGTTCTTGCCCTTCAGAATTCCAGCCATATTCTATTTAGGCATCTGGTTTCTACAGCAAGCGGCCTATGGTGTTGCCAGTCTCAGTATCCCCACTAATGTTGGCATGGCAGATGGCGGCATCGCCTACTGGGCCCATGCAGGCGGATTTGTATTTGGGGCTATCTTGGGACCAGCCCTGGGGTTATTCAGTTCTAACGAAGAGACTCAGCAAGGGTAGAACCGACTATCATCTTTCTGTGAGATTTCTCTGTAACACTGCATAGCAAGGTTTTGAAGCATTGAGCTGATACCTATCACGCAGTGTTACAGAGGTTTTGGAGATGTCCTCGGACTTTGATTCAGCGACCTTAGCTCGTCCTGGAAAGTATGAGAAAGAGCATAATTGGCGAGATCACTGGCTTCCCTGGTTAGTGATAGGTATTCTGGCTGGGGGTGGCTTGGTTTGGTTTATCAATCGAGAAAGCAGCGCAGTAATCGCCCCAGAGACTGTTGCCCAAGGACCACCGCCAAGACCAGTGGAAGTAACAAGATTAACGACGGGAGAGGGTATCCGATCAGTTGAACTCATCGGTCAAGTTGAGGCGAGAACCAGTGCGACGGTGCGATCGCAAACCCCAGGCGTTGTACAACAAATTTTGGTTGAGCCGGGAGACCCGATCAACGTCGGTGCAACCATTGCAGTCCTCGATGACTCTGACCAACGCCTAGCCCTTTCCCAAGCCCAGGCGACTCTCGCCTCTGAGCGTAGCAATCTAGCCGAGTTAGAAGTCGGCACCCGGCCCGAGATTATTGAACAACGCCGAGCCCTATTGCAGTCGGCTCAGGCCAGGGAAGCAGAAGCTTTAGACAATCTACAGCGAACGCAAGAATTAGTAACTGTGGGCGGTCTACCTCAGCGATCGCTCATCGAAGCCAGAACGGCTGTTGCCGATGCCCAGGCATCGCGATTAGAAGCCGCCGCTGTCCTCGCCGAAGCCACCGCAGGTCCCACCGCAGAAGAAATTGCGGCCCAGCGTGCCATTGTCACCGCTAGTCAGACCGCTGTGGATCAAACCCATCTTGAAGTTAGTCGCACACAAATTCAGGCAACCACGGTTGGAACTGTTGAGGAGCGCATGGCTAATGTAGGAGACTACTTGGAGATCGGCGATCCAATTCTGTCGATGGTTGACCGCTCTGACCTGGATATTTTTCTCGAAATTCCTGAGGATCTTGCGGGTCAAATGACGCCAGGGTTAACTGTTGAACTCACCTCCCGTGCTTTACCTGAGTGGCAGGGGCAAGGTGCGATCGCAGGTATCATCCCCACCGCTGACGAAGCCTCACGACGCCAGCAAGTTCGGCTTCAGCTAGCCAATCCACCCACCGGATTACTGCCCGGTATGGCCATCCAAGGCACCTTAGAGCTGGCAAGCAATACCTCCGGCTTTATCCTTTCCCGTGATGCCCTTGTTCAAAGGGCTGAAGAATGGATTGTCTTTTCAGTTACTGACGACCAAGCACAGGCCATCGAAGTTGAAATTGTGGCTGATATGGGGACATCTGTGGCGGTTACGTCTGATCAGCTTGAAGAGGGTCAATCAATTGTTGTGCGGGGGGCTGAGGGGTTGCAGGATGGGGCAACGGTAAATGTTACGGATGATCGATCGGCGGGTGAAGAGGGTGGGTAGGTGTTATTTGTTCCTTGTTATTGGTTATTGAGTCTTTGTTATTGGTTATTGGGTCTTTGTTATTGGTTATTGGGTCTTTGTTATTGGTTGTTTAGATCATTGCGTAGAATGCTGATGAGGAACTTCAAGATGTTGCTTGGGGTCCCTCCGAGTTCCCCAAACCCCCTGGTTAGGGCCGGGACGCCGCCCTAAGACCCAACGTACTAGGCCTTCCAAATAGCATTAAGTTGGGGGTTACGGCTAGGGCGACTATAAATGTTCTGGATCAATTTCTGCAGAAATTTCAAGTCATGAAGTTGTTTCTTAGCGACGCCTAACCCCCCTACCCATGTATCCTCCACCAGCCCCCAATAACCAATAACCAAACCAAACCAAACCCAAAATGCCCCAATCCACCCCCCCACCCCCAATAACCAATAACAAACTCACCTCCAATATTCTCGCCTAATATCCACCCCCCCACCCCAAATCATGAACCCCATCAAAACCGCCGTCCGCTGGCGACACGGAACCGCCGTTCTCTTTTGCCTAATTGCCCTATTTGGCACCTTGGCATTATTCAGATTACCGTTAGAACTACAACCGGGCGGAGATCGCCCCGAGATTACCATTACCACACCCTATCCAGGGGCCAGCCCTACTGAAGTGGAAGAACTGGTCACACGTCCCATCGAAGAACGTATGGAGGAAGTCGAGGGGATTCAAGAAATCACTAGCATTAACCGCCTGGGTTTGAGCATCATCAGTCTTGAATTTGAGTGGGATGTGGATGTTGACGGGCGATTTGTGGATGTGTTGAGTAAGCTCCAGCAGGTTGGTTCCCTGCCCCCTGAGGCGGATGAATCGGATGTTGAAGTGGTGAGCAGTAGCAGCAGTCCGATGATGTGGGTGATCCTGACGCCTAAGGAGGGTTTTACGTCGGATGATTATCACTACCGCGATTTAGTTGATGACGTCGTGATCCCCCGGTTTCGCCAGGTAGAAGGGGTGGGGCAATTTCAGATTTCGGGCGGACGAGAGCGTGAGGTTGAGGTTGTTGTTGATCCGCGTGCCCTGGCCGATCGTAATCTCACCATTGAAGATGTGGTGGCAACACTGCGGGAGAATAATCGAGATATTCGCAGTGGTCCCTTGGTGGTGGGGCGGCGAGAATATCGTGTGCGCACGGTCAGTCGTTCCAATGATGTTGCACAGTTGGAAACGTTTGTCCTGCGGCGAGATCCTTCTGGAACGGTCTATTTGGGAGATGTGGCCCGAGCACAATTTGGACGTAGGATTCGCGACCGGGCGTTGATTCGAGATGGAGAGCCTACGGTTGCCGTGGGCATCATTCGTCAGGTGGGCGGAAATGTTCCCGAAATCTCTCAAGGGATTCGCACAGCTCTAGTTGAACTCGAAGAGCGCTTTGATCGTGAAGGTGAGGGCATCGTATTTGATATCCCCTATGACGAAAATGACTACATTAACGATTCTATCTCCTTTGTTCGAGGCAACTTGGTTATCGGGGCTATGCTGGCATCCCTGGTGTTGCTGCTGTTTCTAGGGTCGCTGCGTACAGTGGCGGTAATTGCGATTACCATTCCCACCACCTTAATCGCGGTGTTTATGGTGTTTGCGGCCCTGGGGCGCTCGCTCAACGTGATCAGTCTGGCCGGATTAGCCTTTGCTGTGGGGATGGTGGTGGACAATGCCATTGTGGTGCTTGAGAGCGTATTCACTCACATGCAGCAGCAAAAGTCACCTGTGCAGGCGGCGATTGACGGCACTCAAGAGGTTGCTGGGGCTATGCTGGCCTCAACGCTAACAACAATTGCGGTATTTGCTCCCATTGTGTTGGTCACAGGAGAAGCCGGACAGCTTTTCTTTGACATCGGCATGGCGTTATCGGCGTCTGTTCTGTTTTCACTCTTTGCTGCTTTGACGCTAGTGCCCATGCTGTCGGGTCTGTTTCTCAACCAGGCTGAAGCTCAGCAAATGCTGCTGGACCCGGTGTATCGACAGGGAAACTGGTTTGAACGGATGGTGGCGAGAACATCTGGTGTGTTTCGGCGATGGCAAGGTCGACTGGAACGAGGTTTGCTAGCAACCGTTGGTTGGTCATTGGGGGCAGGTCGTCAGGGTCGACGTCTGGTGGTCTTGGCTATTCCGATTGGCTTGCTTGTGGTGACAACCCGTTTGTTACCGGCAGCAGATTATTTACCGGAAGGCAACCGTAACTTGGTGCTTTGGCTGGCTGCCCCTTTTCCTGGAACAAGTATTCCAGAGGCGGTTGCCCTTTCCGAAGAACCCCGTCAGTTTGCCAGTGAACAACCGGGGGTGTTTCGCACCCTTTATGTGCATCGTCCAGGATTACAAGCGATCGCAGCTTTCCTTGAGCCAGATGAGGCTACGGGTAGAAACTTAGACAGCATGGTGAATCGAATGCGAGCGGCCAGTGTCAACTATCCTGGCTATCGGTTTCTGGTGCCACGGCGGGTGCCCATATTTCGTGATCCGGGTAAAGAGTTTGAAGTCCAGATTGTTGGGGCAGATCTAGATCAGCTGAATCAACTCCAACAAGATGTTAGTAATCAGTTGCGATCGCTCCCTGGTATCCAAAACGTCCGCTCAGACTTTGTCACTGGTGCACCAGAACTACAGGTAATCCCTAATCGAGAACGGCTGGCTGAAGCAGGATTGTCTGAACTAGAGCTGGGAACGCTGGTCGAGGCGGCCCTTGGTGGTGTACGCGCCTCCGAATTTTCGGATGGACGTCGCGAGCTCGATGTGACCGTGGAGCTGCAGGATGCATTTGTGGAATCACCAGAGCAACTGCGGCAGCTAGCGATTTTCAGTGACAGTGGCTTTCAACTACAGCTGGATGATGTGGCCGATGTGGTGGAAACTACAGGGCCTGATGTCATCAACCATGTAGATCTGGAGCGGTCTGTGACGCTGACGGTCAGCGTGGCACGGGAAGCTCCCCTGGGTGCTCTGTTGGAGCAAACTGAGCAGGAAATTCTGGAACCATTGCGAGCGTCTTGGCCCGCAGGCTATCGAGCGGAACTAGCCGGGTCTGCCGATGTGTTGACAGAAACTCTGTTGCAGCTAGGAAAGGCGTTTCTACTCTCTTTGGTGATCACCTATTTGTTATTGGTGGCGCTGTATCGGTCGTTGATTTACCCCATGGTGATTATGGTGACGGTTCCCATGGGGATGACTGGGGCTGTCTTAAGTTTGGTGGTCGCTAATCTGATTCCAGGTGTTGTTGTGCCCCTCGATATGATTACTGGATTAGGATTTGTGATTCTCACAGGGGTTGTTGTCAACAATGCGATTCTCCTGGTGGATCGTGCTCTGCAACTCCAAGACATGGAAGGTTGTGGGTTGGATGAGGCGCTTTACCACGCAGTACGCGACCGATTGCGACCTATCTTTATGTCGGCTGGCACGAGTGTGCTAGGCATGTTGCCGCTGGCTGTTTTTCCCGGTAAAGGAGCAGAGCTTTACCAGGGGCTAGGGATTGCATTAACTGGTGGTCTGGCTCTTTCAACATTCCTAACGCCAACGGTGGTTCCAGCCATTATGCGTCTGTTGAGTGATATGACTTACCGAAAATCTCGACAACTCAAGGCTGATCTCAGTGTTGACCATGCCAACTTGGGATCCGAACCTGTGCTGGCAGGCATGGCAGGCCATGTTAATCGCTCTGAAGGGGAGTGAGGGTATGCCAATGATTGACGTAAACTATCCTAAATCCATGGCAATTCAGATTTTAGTAGCCTCTAACCATTCGTCTTTAACAACGCTAATAACAACCGAATTACGCTACGAAGGCTATCAATTGAAGATAGTGGACGATGGTATCTCCGCCTTGATGTCACTGCGTGAGCAGCAACCTGATTTAGCAATTTTAGATCTTGCGTTGTCACGGCCATCAGGATTAGAAATTTGTCGGCGCTTACGATCAACTCAGCAAGCACTGCCGATTATTTTGCTGGATGAGGGTAGTGTTAATCATTGTGCGATCGCATTTGACTCCGGTGCAGATGACTACATGCGATGGCCTGCCAGCATTGAAGAACTGGTTGCTCGCATTCGGCTACACCTCAGACGTTACGGTCATGGCAGACGAGATATTCTTAACTTCCAGGACTTAAAAATTGATTTGAGAACCTGGGAAGTCTATCGTGGAGACCGTTTGATCAAACTAACACCCAAGGAATTTAGCTTGTTGGTCTATCTGATTTCACACCCACGACAGGTATTATCATGCGATCTCATCATCCAAGAAGTCTGGGGCTATGACTTTGGTGGGGAAACCAATATCTTGCACGTTTACATTCGCTACCTGCGATTAAAGCTAGAAGCCAATCGTGAAAGTCGCTTAATTCACACTATACGAGGTGCAGGCTATGTTCTGAGAGAAGCCTTTTCTTCTCGATCTATGTTAGTTCAATGACTATATCTACTTTCGGACACATTCAAAGAATATCCGACTTCAAACCAGGAACGTACAGTATGTTTAAACAAATCACGGATAACAACAGTCTTCTAAGTGAGTTTTAGGAGACTGTTGCTAACGCACCTTTTTTAACTCCCCGTTTCTTTGTGTCGCTTGAGCAACAAACCACCGACCCCCAGAGTCGCAAACCCCAACAGACTCATCGGCTCTGGTACCGATTCAGCATCTACCCGATCAATAAAATCATCAAAGATTAGTGTGTAATTTCGCGTGCGCTCCTCAATCAAACCAGGGAAAATTGTATTGATAAACTTTCGATTATCAGTGGCCGGGTCATGCCAAGTGCGCCCATTAGGTACCCTAGGATCAGAAGTCTGAGTAAAGCCATCTTGAGCACCAATGTCCCAGTTCGTCGCCTCAGCTGCCAACACGGGCATCAAAAAATCAAACGATTCTAAATCACTGCAGCAGCCGGTCCCCTTTGGATAGAAGGCATTGAACCCTGGATTACTTTCTGCCGCAATGTCATTTTCGGCGGCAATTTCAAGGGCAAGATCTCGATACTTGAACCACGAAGGTTTTTCTGTGGCCCCCCGCCCCGCATTGAAGTACATCTTATCGCCTACTATCAAACTATCGAGGTTGGCCATCAGTAACGTATCGTCAATCTCTTGCTTACTCAGGCTGTCAGCATAAAAATTTGAGCCAACTAACCCAATTTCTTCAGCTCCAAAGAAAATAAATTTGATTGTGTTGTTAGTTTCTGGTTCCAGACGTTGCGCCAGTTCTAGCAAAACACCAACCCCTGAAGCATTGTCGTTAACGCCTTCCAGATTGGTACGATCTAGCGTAGCGCTGCTGGGAGCATTGTCGTAGTGAGCCCCTAACAGAATTTGCTGACCCGAGGTGCCAGTGCGCTCAGCCAAAATATTATAAGAAGTTAGCGTCTCACCTTGCCATTCATAGGTAAATGGCTGCAAGGTAGGCTTATACCCAAATCCCTTGAGCTGCTGCACAAGATAGTCAACCGTTTCGGCTTCCTTTTGGGTACCTACACTCCGTCCTTTTAAATTTTCAGCCAGATAGTTGATGGTCTCAACGGCAGTCTCGCCAAAGCCAAAGGATGCCGCCTGAACAGACGATGATAAAAATGGCTGAGCAGCGATGCCCAATAATATCCAGGAAAAAGCTGTTTTTTCAATCTTGATAGACACAATAGAAACCTTCAGTGGGGGTTGAGAAGATTGTTGAATATTAATCTGAGCGATTGCTCACGCCAAAAAAGTTAGCGAAGTACCCCTGCCAGTAAATGTTGTGACTGATACGTATCCTTGGACATTTCACAGGATTTTCATCAAAAGAGCTATATATGAACTTCAGATGATGCTTGGGGTTAAGAAATATTGCCCATGAGACGATGCTTACCCTAATACCCTATGGACAAATGATTTTCTGGGGGCAGCGTGATCCCTATTCGTGACGAAAATCCGGTTCAGATTACGCCCTATGTAACCTACGGGCTCATCGCCCTCAACGTTGTAGGCTTTCTCTACGAACTCACGCTGTCGTCATCCATGGAGCTGCCAGCCTTCTTCAGCACATGGACTTTAGTTCCAGAACAGCTGGACGGGCTCTCGATATCTATTGCGCTATCTGGGCTGCAGTGTCCTGGCAGCCTTAACCCAAGGGTACTTTGGTATGTTTTCTGACGTTCCGTCCTTATCTAGAAAGAGCTTAAGCGACAGTGTGTCTAGCCTTAGGTACGTAATTAACCCAGGGGGCATTTAAGGCAAGCGCTACATTCATGTATTCAAAGGACTGTACCAACCAACCAATGGAATCCAGTGAAGATGATTCCCACTTGTGGAACAAAATGCCAAAGCGGTCTTCGAACCAAGAACGCACCGTACGCTTAAACAGGACGATCTTTAACAGAACTGCCGTTAGTGCCTGATGGCCTACGGTCTTGATCAGATGCTTAAACTGACCAATGTCAGGATGCTCCAATGTATTACACACCAGTATTTTTAACAGCCGACTGCACATGTATGTAATCGATGCATCGGTGATGGGTGCTGTGTCTGTCCCCAAACTCTCAACTAATGTAGTCCTAACTGAACTGCTAAACCGATTATTTTTAAACCGTGAGTTAGCCTCCACAAAGGGCTCCATCACATACCCATGGAAATGCGTCAGAAAGTCCTCGCGCTTCTGACGAGAACGATAAAATTCATCAAACTGACAAGCTTGCTTTAAGTAGCTACCGTCTCGCCCGGGGAGAAATGCCCAAATTGCATTTCTGAGGTCATCATCGGACAATCTTGTGGGATTAACTGGATTTAGCCCTTGTTGATAATCGTGCCAATAGTTATTGAGACGTTTGTTGAAATGCTGGGCTTGGTGCTTGCGCTGTAGCTGAATACTTTTACGATGATGTAGCGGAATATCGCGGGTAACGGCTGCTGACTCATAAATAAAGAAGTAATCCTTGAAACAATTGGCAAAAGATGTGCAGTCTTCTTCCTGGGGAAGATCGCATAGCAAATGCATCTGACGCTGTAGAGGAACATACAGACTGCCATTTTTTACATAGGCATCCATAGCGTTTACCAGTTGCCTAACACGCCTGTCTCTTGGACGTTTCTCAGGGACGGCACTGGCCCTGAGGATCAATGTTCTCAGAGCAGAATGACGACTAGTATCCATGCGCCATATATTGCCAATTGTATAGAAGCACCGATTAATCACATAGGGCAGAATTTTATTAGCCTCGGGAGATTCCAAGATATGCAACAGTGCATGGCGCACTGAGTTAGAATCCAGCTCTGGGAGAGTAACACTTGCTTTGAAAAGAAGGCCGTAAAATGCATCAATTGCCTGCTGGGCATCTTCTATTCTTGAAAGCTGACGAACATAGCCGTAAACCTCACGCTCCGCCCTGGTGGCCGGTCGGCTAGCAAAAAATTCACCGTTGTTGGAATACATTGAACGTCAGGTCTCCGTTAGACCTGTCCTAGTGAGCTTAAGTATGTATTAGCGCAATTTATACGAAAATTCTAGTGCTTCTCAGTAATTCTCGAAGGATTGTTCAGGGTTTGTAACATCCCAAGTAATATTCACTCAACGACTACACCTCCAAGCCTTTGCACTGTATACAGTTCGTCGTCTGAGAACCCTTGTTTTGTGTAAAATTTACAGTCCTGGTATTGATCTAGATCACTGACAGTTTCCCAAATCTGTAAAATCTCTTGGGTCTTAAGGCTCCAAATACTTATGTTAGAAGGATTTTGGCATAGAAGCTGTTGTCCATCATCACTGATAAACAGGGTATCGGGCAATTCCGGTAAAGTAATCAGCTCTATTAGGGACATAATATCATTCCAAACCCAAACCGTGTGATCTATGTCACACACTGCTAGATATCTTCCATTTTTACTAAAGGTAGCCTGGTAAGGCTGGCTGGCATTAATCTCCAATTCTTGGACTTTGAAATCGATTGAATCTTCTGCCATAGTCTGATCAGTGACTGTAAAGGAGCGAACTACGACCTTAGATAGGCGTTTATGGGAATCATCATTTGACATCGCTTCAATCACACTCAGCTGATCCCCCATCCATTGAAACGCTAAGAAATCTCCGTAGGGGTTTAAGGGCAGTGGAGCCTCAGCCATGGTGTAGGTATTATGTGATGCATTGTAGTGCCAAACCAGTATTGAATTGTTGTTGTCATAGCCTGCTAAAATTCTGCCATCTGGACTAAATGCCAAATGTCTCACAATATCATTGGCATCACACAGCGGTTCGCTTATTTTTTCACCCAATATTAAATTCCAAAGCTGAATTTCTCGATTACCCAAGCCAATTGCAAGTAAATGAGCTTTCAGGTCAATACTGCAAATAGCGGCAACGCCAGATACATCACTATAAGACTGTTCTTTACGGGTAAGTGTGTCCCAAATTAGAATGCTCTGGTCGATTAAGACCACAATTAGCGTATTGCTATCTGTAATCACTATTTGCTGAATGGGGATACCCAGATCATCACACCAGGCCAAAATAAATCGATTGTTAACCCATTGATAAACCTGCAAAAATCCCTGCGAATCGCCAATGACCATCGCTGCTCTATTAGGATGTAGTGCGATCTCAAAAGATTCGTATACTCCCGTCATTAAGACGGCCTCTCGAAATTGGCATCCTTTAAAATCTAGGCCCTGTAATCCAGGTGCTCTGAGATCAGCATGCCATAGGGTTAGGTTAGCCCAACTCACATCGACGAGCGATAGTCTCATGTGGACAGCTAAATTAAATAGGCTACCGGCTGCATAGCTACAAGAGGATGCAGGCAATGTAGTAAGCTGACTGATCAGGCGACCAAATTTAGCATGTAAATCTTCTGGCGACAACCGATGCCTAAGCGTATTGACCATAGGCACCAAAAGATAGTTTTTAAGGATTTTCTGCTGCTCTACAGAGGCAGTTGGTAGAGACAACGGGTAAGTGTGGAAAAGCTTTAGGTTTTCTACATTTAACTCTTGCAGAAATATCTCTCTTAACTTTTGGAGTAAATAAAGGCCCAAGTATGGTGGAGTAATCTGATAGATACCATCGGTTTCTGAAAAGTACTCTAAAAGATGCCGACGATGTAGCATACTCCACGCCTGCATCAACTGATCTTGCGAAAATTTATTTATTATTGGCCATTTTTGTACATCATTCCAGGATAGGGGATTAAAGGCAAATAGATAGAGTAATTTTTGTTCTATTTCTGATAACTCATCTGTCAAACTCTCAAAGTATTTAAATAGAGAAGGTGGAAACGATGAGAGAACAGTCGTAAACTGCTCAATCTGGTTAATAGAATAAAATGATTGCAAGGCCTCAATACTCTTATGTAAAAGCTCAGGACTTCCTCCACATAGCTTGACAAGCTGCCTCCAGTGAATCTCATTTTGAGATAGTGAGTTGCTGAGATGTGGATATTCTTCATTTATAAAAGTACTTGCTTCGTCAAATGAGAAGCCTTTCAAGGTCTCTATAGTAACGCGCCTATTGATCTCAGCAGGGCGAATAGCGCTAACCCATAGTATGGCACTTTGGTGATTGATAGCCGTTGTTATTTCTTTATAGAAGATCTCCTGTTTGAGATCTTCTATAAAGCGCTCAGTCTGATCAATAATTATTAGATATGGGGCCTGGTGGAGTACTTGGAGTAGCTGCTGACGCATTTGATGCTCTGATACAGCCGTCTTATTTGCAGATTCGTTGGTTAAATCCAATAAACCAAGAGCAGATAATTCTTGGTAACACGTTCGCCAGGTAGCAGCTTCGTGGGTTGAATGATAAACGACCTGCGCAAAATGATTCCTTAGTTCTGAGCCCAAAGATTCAATCAGGTAACTTTTTCCAATACCCTTAGCTCCAGTCAAAAGAAGTACCCGACACCCTGACTTGAGGGTATCAACCAAGCGAGGTATTAATTCATTTCTATAAACACCATTAGAATTGTTTTCAGGAATTATCTTAAGGTCCAGATTAGAAGTGTTTGAGACAGAGCTTTGTTGATTACTATCTCTACTTAAGTCTAGATCTTCTCGATAAAGACGCTCTATAATCCCTCTAAATCTCGATTTATTAATATTTTCATTGGGCCACACCCGTCTCAGAAGCCGCCATAGTTGATATCCGTATACAGCACGTAGGGTACTTGAGCCATATTGCATCTGAATTGCCATTTCATCGTATGAAAGGCCTTCATAAGTCCAGCGGATAATATCTTTCTCAATCTTATTTAGATGTCGATCAGCATATTCAAAAACACAGCGATCGACATAGGCTAAGACATCCTTTAGCTCCAAAGTAGACTCCTTGACTGTAAAGTAGACACACACAACCCTTGTATATCCAGGAGTCTAACGTAAGTCATATGACTTTTTAAACGTCTAAATGACTTTTTACTATGACATTATGACTTTTTTACCAAAGCATTTGTACTGACTTCTGTAGTACGTCATGGAAAGTCATTCATTTCCACCTGACTTTTTATGATTAGGGACACTAAGAGGCTTGAAAACAACTGACAACTCTCAAGACTTTAGAGGTTTCAACTTAGACTTTCTCTTTGGCAAGATAAGATTACAAAGCACCAAACGATGTAAGTGCTGATATTAAGTGAGGGATTGTATTATGCCACTAGACATGTTGCTTGGTTTAAGCTTAAGCGGGGTACTGATTTTGCTGTTTAACCAATCGCCGCAGCCTAAATCCGATAAACCTGCTAGAAAAACAATTGCAACCGTAGTACTTTCTGGTTCCAGCGGAGAAATTGAAATTATCAAAGACTCCCAAGGTACTAACTCTAACAAGTCTTAGAAGCTAGCGTTGCTGCAGCTTTTATGTATAGGAACTGTATGCCATAGTTAAGGGGGAAACTAATATGTCTATCCGCCCATTTTGGAAAAAAGTCTTTAGCCTTGACACCACTACACCTCCTTCTGAAGCCTTAGGCTTTTTGAAAGTCCAGGGCAGAGTGATTGAGTTAATTGAGCCTGGTTCTGTTGGTCGAGTGCAACTGCAGGGAGTATCTTGGTTGGCGCGTTGTGCTGATGCATTACGTTATCCTTTACCGGTAGATACTCCCGTGCAGGTCATTGATCGTAATGGTTTGGTTTTGTTGATCAAGCCAGTTCTGCCTCTGCCTGTTGTCAATTTTCCATTATCAGAGCCAGACTCGGTACGTTATCTCACCCGACAACTATCTACCCCGAGCGCGCGCGCAGCTGCTTAATCATTGAGAGATGTAGAGAGAGTTCTACATCTCTCAATGATCTCTGTTTGTAATGACTGTTAGAGGTGTTTATGCGAAAAATTCATCATCACCCGTATTGGTACTATTTGCTGGGCAAGTTGCTTCAGGGGTTTCTGTTGTTAACCTATGTCTTTTGTGCCGTCTGTCTGTTGTTGGCTGTTTTTTTGAATGTGACCATCGGCTGGACAGTCCTCGTTATGGGTTTCCCATGGTTGCTAAAACTGGCACTAATATTTGGTTTTGGCATAGGCATACTGTCACTACTTGAAGCATTGTCATAGCTTTTGTGAGCGTGCCGCTGATTTGGGCGCGCTCGCAGTTAATGTCCGTATTGCTGACGCAGACCTGTGGGGACTAATTGAGTGGCAATTGAACTTGAAAATTACTGCCTTTGCCCACAGTGCTTGTTGCCGTAATCTGTCCATTGTGGGCACGCACCACCTGTTGAGCAATTGATAGACCGAGGCCAAATCCACCTGTATGTCGCGATCGCGCTGCATCAACCCGATAAAATCGCTCAAAAATTTGGAGTAAATCTGCTTCTGGAATACCAACACCATCATCTTCAACCTGAATCAGCACATGATTGGCCTGAACTTGAAGATGCAGCTGAACAATACCGCTATCTTTGGTGTACTTAAATGCATTGTCTAAAAGATTGGTCAGGGCTCGGCGCAGGAGCTGTGCATTCACTTTGACCGTAGCGGTATGGTTTGGGATGTCGTGAACAAATGTGCGATTTCGTCGGAAAGCTTGGGTACGACCATAGTCCACCAGAGGCTTGAGCAGGTCTCCAACACTAATCTGTTCAATCAGCGCAGCTCCATTAATTGGCCCCTCATGGCGGGCTAAAAACAAAAGATCCTCAATGAGGCCCCCCATTGCCTTAGCCGCAGTTTCGATCTCTTTTACACATTCCTCTTGAGACCCTGACTCAAGATTAGGGATAAGGGCAACCTGAGCATTACTGAGGATGGCCGCCAATGGATTACGTAATTCGTGAGAGGCATCAGCTGTGAATCTTTGCAGGCGCTCATAAGATTGTCGAATAGGCTGCATAGCGATGCCGCCTAAAATCCATCCGGTTAAGCCAATAATGCCAAGGGTCACAGGGACACCCAGGGTCAAAATCACAAGCGTTCGGTTTAAATCAGCCTGTAGGGGATTTAGTGGGGTGGCTGCTTGGATATATCCGACAACACGTTTGTTATATCTAATTGGGACGGTCAGTTGACGAATCGCCTGCTGCGAAGGAGCAACACCATTGATATAAATTGTCTCAAAGCGTTTTTTGGGCTCCATCACCGGCTTCAGGTCATGGGTGGAGCCAACAAACTGAATTAATTTCCAATTGTGGTTGTACCAACGGACGTAAAGTAATTCATTCTGGGGAGATAGGGAATTCTCTCCCACCAGTGTGGTGCCTTTGGCCAACAGCCAGTCTCCCTGATCGGGACGGTAGTAGGTGCGATTATCAATGTCCTTAACTGTCAAGTACAACTTCTCATCAAAGTCCTGGAGCTTATCGTCAGCTTCGAGGGTGTAAACCACACCGGTAAACGCAATCAAAATACTCCCCATGGAAAGGGCAAACCAATAAGCCAGATTAAGACGACTGCGATTGAACATTGCGACAGGTGTGGAACCCTTTAAGAAATTTTTTCAGGAATTTTAAGACGATAGCCCATACCGTAAACGGTCTCCAGCCAGCTTTTGGCATCTAATTCGTCCAACCGCTGCCGCAGTCGCCAGATCAGGGCTGTTACGGCATTACTTTCTGGTTCAGTACCCCAGGTCCATAGCGTTTGTTCGATATTATCGCGGGTGATCACCTGGCCTGAACGTCGCATCAAGTATTCCATCAAATGAAATTCGCGACTGGAGAGACGAATGCGTGTCTGCTGGCGCTCCAGGATCAGGGTGGAAATATGGAGACGCAGATCACCCAGGCTCAGTAGATCGCCATGCCATTGGGGTGAGCGGCGACCCAACGCTCGCACCCTGGCTAACAGTTCTGGAATGTCTACAGGCTTTACCAAGTAGTCATCAGCTCCAGCATCCAAACCCACCACCTTATCTGCCGTTGTATCCTTAGCTGTCAGCATCAACACAGGAGATGCTTTACCCAATGCTCTGTACTGTTGGCATAAAGACACGCCGCTAACCACAGGCAGCATCCAGTCTAAAATCAACAGATCATAGTCCCTATTGTTGATCAACCATTGAGCCTCTTGAGAATCTTCCACACCATCGACTAAGTGACCTGATTCGGATAAGGCGATGCACAGCGGTCGTAGTTGGGCGGGGTCATCTTCAACCAGCAGGATAATCATGGGGGATACCCAATACGGGCCAATAAAGTTTACCGCTCCTTAGTATGGGCAGAGAATATAACAGAAATATGATGTCGCTCATTGCTGGGTATGATCGGTGCATTAGGCGTTAAACATCATCACCTTGCGAAAGCTGTCTCAATTATTGAATTGGAGAGTATTACGGCTGTGGCTATCGCTGCTAGTGTTAGGGGGTGCTTTTTGGACCATCGGCCAGCTGATGACGCTCAGAATTCTGGGGCGTACCTATGACACATCACGCTATGTGATTACAGGTGTGCAGCCTGAAGAAGACATTTCAAAAGAGGCGATCAGGGTCATTCGGGTGGAGATTTGTAATGAAGCTGGCACCTCTGAGGCCAGGGTTATTTTTAATGATCTCGGCGATCGCAAACTACAGTTTGATCTGACTGTGCCTGGGGAGATTGAGGGTGCGATCGCAAAAGAAATCAACATCCCCCAACAAGCAATCAGCAAACTAGTTCAATACAAGGTCCGTGATCCATGCTCAATGTGATTAGGCTTGATTTATGTTTCGCAAAAGCTATCACAGGGCATGGGAGAGAATTATCACATCATCAGTCTGGATCAAAGACCAGGCCTCTCGGCTCGAAAGACTTTAGTGATTTCTGCATTCATCAGAGCAATTTGAGGATCACTCTGAATGGCTTCAAAATATTTGGCAGCTAAGGGCGTAGATGAATTTTCATTGGGTTTTAACATCAACCGCCCTTTCTCTAGAAAAATGGCCGCTGTCTCTTCGGGGTTTTCGGGCGGTTCCTTGGTACTGGTAAATTCATCAATCTGGACGATGAACTGGGAAATGGGACGTAGCCAGCTAAACGCATCGTCACTGATCACCAGTTGAAAGAATTCACCTTTATTTTTAATGGGGCCATTGACCTGTTCGTAGCGTACACGCTCTGACTCTAAAAGCAGCTTATGGAGCTTCAGTAGATTGTTGCGAAAGCGTTTAAGACGCTGTTGATTGGTCTCGGATGAAGAAGCGGTCATGGAATCAGCAAAATAGGGCGGTCCTATTCACATTATCGTGTTTACCTAGGTTGTATGGAACCATACATGCATGTGAATTAGGACATTTAATACAACTGGTCGCATTGAACGTTCATTCTTCGCAACTGACGTTAGAATCATCCCTAGCGTTCTAGGCGGTATCATGTTTACTCGTCCCTCCCGCATTACTAATCGCAGTCGCGTTCGTAAAACGGATAAGCAGAAGGATAAACAAACCAATCCCAACCCGCAGCAGCAGCCAGGAGTGTGGCGGGTTTTGTCAATGCTATCGATGGTGGTCTTTGGTGGCGGCTTAGTGGTGGCCTCGGTGGCAGGTTATGGCCTGTGGCGTACTGGGGATCAGTTTATGGATGGTGTGAAGCTAATGTTCACGCCGAAACCACCGGAGGATACGGTGGATACGCGCACCCTGATCGTTGAGCAAATTCAGGGGGCTAGCGAACTGACGACGGCTATCTTTTCCATGGAGGCAGTGGTGCCCACGGAAAGCAACCGGACAGTCGGTAACTATGTGATTGGTCAAACTAACTTGTTATACATTGCCCACGGAGAAGTCCGTGCAGGCATCGATCTTGGGGCGATCAGCGAAGAAAATGTACAGGTGATCAATGATTCTGAAGACTTGCCACCGAGCCTGATTTTGACCCTGCCAGCGCCTAAAGTTCTGGATAGTAAGTTAGATGTCACTCGCTCAAAAGTATATGAGTACGACCGTGGTTTCTTGAGCTTAGGTCCGGATCGTGCCCCGGAACTCCAGGCCTTAGCGCAGCAGGAAGCCCTTAAGCAAATTCGTCAAGGAGCCTGTGATGAGGGGATCTTGACCATGGCCAGTGAACGGGCTGAACTGACTATGCGGCAACTAATTGAGCCCCTGGGGTATGAAAATTTGACGGTGAACGTGGCTGAACCCACAGGGTGTTCTTAAGGGAGTTTTGAGCTTTGGGTGCTGAGTTGTGAGTTACAACATTATCAACTCAATGCCTTACACTGCTTTGCTGTTACTGTTTTATGTCAGCATTTTTACTTGAGGCCAGTAGGTTCAATTCAAAACTCTCCCCAAAATGATAGAGCTACATCAGTTTGAAGCGTCTCACTATTGTGAAAAGGTCCGGCTGCTTCTGGATTATAAGCAACTGCCCTATAAAACTGTTGAAGTGATGCCTGGGGTGGGGCAGGTGGAGCTGTATCGGCTGTCAGGACAACGTCAGGTACCGGTGATTAAGGATGGAGCAACGGTAATAGCAGATTCTACTGCGATCGCAACCTACCTGGATGAAACCTATCCCGAACGGCCCGTCTTACCAGCTGACGGAGCCATGCGCGGTCTGTGTTTAATGCTAGAAGACTGGGCCGATGAATCCATGGGCCCTAATGCCCGCAAGGCCATGATTGGAGCCTTTAACCAACATCCCAGCTTTCGGACAGCGCTGCTGCCTGCGTCCACCCCTGATGTCCTAAAAGGTCTAGTCAGCGCTGTGCCCGGAGACTTACTTAACCTGCTAGGTACAGGTGTAGGCTTTGGCCCTGATGACATTAAAGCCGCCACCTTGAGTCTGAAACAGGCGCTATCATCAATCTGCATCGTCTTGTCAGAACACCCCTACCTGGTAGGCATTCAGCCCACCCTGGCGGACTTTGCCGTCGCTGGCATTTCCATGTATCTCAAGTTTCCAGACCAGCGCTACATTGATTTACCCGAAGGACTTTGTGGCAAAGGTGTGCCAGGACTGGCGGACGAGCCGGACTATGAGCGGTTTTGGACCTGGCGCGATCAGCTCTATGCCGACTACCGTAAGGTGCGCTCTGACCCCCCCCAAAATTCTGGCAGTGGCCCCGTAAAAATAGGCATTGATTAGACCGACTCCCCACGCTCCAACCAGTAACCGATAAAATGGAAAGCGCAGTCAGCGCATCACCATGAGCCCCGTAGTCAATAAATTTGAATCCTTGCTTGGTCCCGACCAGGTAATGTCTTGGTCCAATCTCGGCGATCATCGATTTGAGACACATAATGATCTCAGGATTGTTTTTCCTGAGTCCATTGAACAGCTATCGGCGGTTGTGCGCACCTGCTACGAACAGCGCCTGCGTATAGTGACCTGTGGCCAACGTACCAAGCTGCATTGGGGTTGTCACCACAAGCTGAATAATGCCGATGTGGTCATTAGTACCGCTAAGTTGAATCGCCTGGTGGATCATTGGGTAGATGACTTTACCATGCGGGGGGAAGCGGGAATAGCTTTTGCCGATTTGCAGGCTAAATTACAGCCTCAGAACCAATTTTGGCCAGTAGACCCCCTCTATGCTGATCAGGCGACGTTGGGGGGCATTGTAGCGACTGCTGATGGCGGTTCTCTGCGACAGCGCTATGGCAGCGTGCGGGATACGGTGATCGGTGTGCAGTTTGTGCGCTATGACGGTGAGGTGGTGAAAGCCGGTGGCCGAGTGGTCAAAAATGTGGCTGGTTATGACTTGATGAAGCTGATGACCGGGGCCTATGGCACGTTGGGCATTCTCAGCCAGTTGACCCTCAGGCTATATCCCATGGCGGTTCAATCCCAGACCGTTGTGCTATCGGGACCCGCTGAGGCGATCGCTGAAGCGGCCTTACAAACTCGGCTACAGGGCATTACGTCCAGCGCCATGGATCTTATTGGTACAGACAATGGTGTTCGCTTAGCAGGTCGATTTCAAGGTATTCCTGCCGGTGTCGAGGAGCAAGTAGAACGGTTTGAAACAATTGCTAAAACAGCCGGACTGACGAGTAAGCCTGCCGAAGATAGTTCATTCTGGTCCTCCCTGGCACTACAGCTGGGCAGTCCAACCAAAGTATTATGTAAGATCGGGGTGTTGCCCACCCATCTAGTCCCTTTACTGCAGCTGTTAGAAACGTTCCCCTCAAGCTGGCTCGCTCGGTTGCATAATGCCAGTGGGTTGGGGTTAATTGCGCTGTCTGCCGATGCCCACGATGTCGCTGGTACCCTAGAAACATTGCGATCGCACTGCACCGCCCACAAAGGCTATCTCACAATTTTGCAAGCACCTCCATCCCTAACCATAGAGCCCTGGGGCTATACCGGGAATGCTACGGACATGATGAAAGCCATCAAACAGCAGTTCGATCCCCATGGAATATTAAATCCAGGACGATTTGTCGGAGGGATTTGATAAGCACATACATTTTTTGAGTACGTTCCCGCATAGAATAGTCAGGTCTGTCCGCTCTTAATTTTTGTGAAATTATTCGTTTACCACACACCAGAAGAGACGCCAGTTGATACCCTGCCTGCCTGTGCGATCTCAATTGATGTCCTCAGGGCAACTACCACCATGGCAGCCGCATTTGCAGCAGGTGCTGAAGCCATCGAGGTGTTTAGTGATTTAGATAAGTTGGTGAAAGCTAGCGAACAATGGCCCTCTGAGAAACGTATTCTTGCGGGAGAACGTGGTGGTCAGCGAGTAGATGGATTCGACATGGGCAATTCCCCTCGCGATCATGATCCCGAGCGTACGGCGGGTCGGCGCTTGTTTATGAGTACCACCAACGGCACCCGCTGTCTGCAACGAATTCAAGCTGCACCGTTAGTCATGACCGCTGCCCTAACCACGCGCCAGGCCGTCGTGGACAAACTCCTGCGTAAGCAAGAGCAACCTGAATCTGTCTGGTTGGTGGGTTCTGGCTGGGAAGGCACGTACTCCTTAGAAGATACCGTATGTGCTGGAGCGATTATCCATGCACTGATGGAAAAAACAGGCCAAAGCTTTGTGGAATGCACGGGCAACGACTCCGCTGTTGCAGCCGTAGGCCTCTATGAGCAATGGCAACACCGCATGCTAGACCTGATGCATGTGGCAACCCATGGTCAACGTTTGCTGCGTTTGAATAACACAGCCGATCTTGAATATTGCGCTCAGATGGACGTGGAGACCATAGTGCCAGAACAAGAGAGCCCAGGAGTTTTGGTTAATCGCTAATGGATTGCTTAGGTCTTAGACCTTACAGCATGATTCGCTGCCCTGACTCTGCCGCCTGTTGCAATGCTGCGGCAATTCGTAAGGAGTATAAACTCTCCTCAGGTTGCACATAGAGAGGTTTCCCCTCGGTCAAGTGCTCCATTATCCAATGGGTATCTTTTTGAAATAACCCTTGACGCGGGGCAGCCACAATTGGCTGTTCCCCAGTCTTTGTCACTAAACAGCCATGGTTGCCATTAAATATTAGACAGCCCAAGTCTCCTCTCACTTCTATGTAGCGGCTACGACGCCATAGACCTTCTCCCTTGCCATAGGTGAGTTCTGCTAAAGTGCCATTGTGAAAGCGGAGTTGAGCGCTATATAAACACCTGCGAAAGTAACCTGAGTTTGGTTGCACGCTCCCCTGACAGGTGACGTGTGCCACCGAGCCTAATAAATCCGTTAAGCGTTGAATGCGAGACAGAGCCGCCATCAGCGGAAAACCCAGCAATTCCGAGCAATAGCTCCATTTATCAGGCGCGGGATCCTTAGGAGCCAAGGTGCGATAGTTCACATAGTGGGGGGTACCCACCGCAGCGATATGCTGCTTCATGGCTAAATGCAACCCGCCAATCAATTCAATATGTTCGACATGCAGCAGTCGCTTACGCTCGCGGGCGAGGGACACCAGCTGTGTGGCATGTTCTACATTTAACGCCAGCGGATATTCAACGACAACATGTTTGTTGTGCTCTAAAGCCTGATTTACCAGGTTTCCATGCTCTGTATTGACGGTGCAAATAAATACCAGGTCTAACTGTTGACTATGCCATAGCTCCTCAATACGGCTAGCTGTTACCTGTTGTTCTGTCCCAAAACGCTGAGCTCGCTCAAAATTGCGGCTAGCAACAGCCACTAAATGAACCTGTGGAATGTCCCTAAGGGCCTCAACACGCTTACGCGCGGCAAAGCCAGTGCCAATGATGGCAGCGTAAATAACCATTGATACGTGAAGGTTAGGCAACGACGTTCTACAAAAAGAGAAGTCGTTATTTGAGTAGGTTGAACTAATTTTGTGAAAGGTTAATTAGACTACAAAGACCGTCATATTATGGACACCCTTTGTAGTAAAAGAAACCCAGACTAAATGGAGATTAACTATCAACAATATACAGATAAAATGGACTATAAGTTTTTTTAATGAAAAGATTAATTAATGATAACTTGATCAAGGTGTGTGCAGCGCTTTGCCAGTGCTGATAAAGCGCTGCATTTATTGTCTGAAGAGCTTTTTGGCAATATTGACGAGTATTCTCATTAGAAGAAGTATAAGTAAAACCATGGCAAAAGCCACGATTCGATTACGAATACCATTCAGCCATCTTTGAGAAAAGTACCACAGCATTCTGGTTTTCTCGTAGTATCAGAAATGATGTTGATCTGATAGATTCCTTACTAAACACTTTATGGGAACTATTGAGAGTTGACAGGATTACAATCACTGCAATAGTAGAGGATACTAGCATGGCAACCTTTAAGGTTACTCTGGTCAATGAGGCTGAAGGTCTAAACACCACTATCGACGTAGCTGATGACGAGTATATTCTCGACGCAGCTGAAGAGCAGGGTATTGATCTTCCTTACTCCTGCCGCGCAGGTGCTTGCTCCACTTGTGCTGGTAAGATTACTGCTGGAAGCATCGACCAGTCTGACCAGTCTTTCTTGGATGATGATCAGATCGAAGCTGGCTACGTGCTAACTTGCGTTTGCTATCCCACTTCCGACTGCACTATCGAGACTCACCAGGAAGAGGCTCTTTACTAAGCCCCATCTTGTTTGTTGTCTATTGACGGATGGTCTGAACGTTGTTCTAGCCGTTGGTAAAGACTAAAAATGCAGGCTCCCTGTTAACCAGGGGGCCTGCATTTTTATTGCCGCCATGACAAGTCGTGTAGAACACTAATATTTTTAGATTCATCTCCCTGAGGATCAGCAACGCCCAAATTGCTAAGGCAGTGAAAATGCCGGGTCTTGTGTTGCTGGGGCGGTGTCTACCGCAGTATTTGTTGCTGGCGTTGGGATCGTTGTTGCTGGTTCATTCCAAAACACAATGTCGTTGCTAATGGGCAGTAGTTGAGTATTGGGGTAATAAAACTGCAAAATGCGTTGGTAAGGCCAGCCGTTTTCGCCTAGGCGATAAGATCCCGTCTGACTCATGCCTACTCCGTGGCCAAAGCCACCCCCCACAAAGGTATAGCCCTTAAGTACGGGAGGCGTTGGCTGCGTGGTTGGTGTGCTATTGGCAGTCTCCCCAGAGGTTGTTGTTGCTCCAGCATTATTCGTTTGCTCTTCATCCGTAGTCTCCTCATACAGAGGTTCCAGGTAAAAGAGCTGACTACGGGGTGGGATCAACGCGCTGACAACTTCGTTTTTATGGAGTTCAAAGTCACCGATGTCGGTGTTGACTAGAACGGTTTGGACGCGGCCTGTACTAGCACGTTCCGTCACGGTGAGGCCAGTAACAGCTTTAAGGCTGGCCATGGGATTCTGGCGGTTGGTCAGGTATTGTTTAACACCCGTGGTGATTTCTTCCAAGGTGCCGGAGCGCTGCCAACGGAAAGTGGGCCAGTCGTCTTCGTTAAAGCGGCTTTGTAGGTTGATAAAAGATCGAAAGTTGTTTTCGTCTGATAGGGGACGAGCGGCGAGATCCCAGCTGGTGGCCAGGGAGTCAATCACCGGTTGCAGATAGGGACGATCTGCCCCATTCCAGACATCGCTAAAACGGGCGGTTATGCCGCCTGTAGTTGAGGAGTAGAGCGCGTCAATCAGTTCGCCGTTGTGGGTTAGCACCTGACCCTGGGTCACTGCGATCGCACGATCTGCCCGGGCCACCGTACCGCTCAACCCGCGATACACCTGGCATTGGGTGTCAGCACAAAGTTCATAATTATCGATGGCAAACCGTCGCAGATTTCGCAAAGCATAGGTTCTGGCTAACACCGCCTGGGCTTCCACCGCAGACTGGGGTGCGCTGGGACCGATCTCATGGGGCACCACACCCCGCAGATAGAGTTCTATGGGCACCTGGTTAACTAAGGTGTAGTCGCCATAGGCATTGGGCTGAATCTTGAAGTCCCCCCCAAATAGTTTTTTAGCCCCACCATTTTCAGCCATCTGGACACGGCGATTGGCACTGGTGATTCTAAAGCTGTGACGATGGTAGCGATAGCCGTTGGCAATGAATGCCGCCCGAGGCGATTCGGTGAGTACACGGCTATCTATAAAGGTATTGGTATGGCCTGCCCCATGCAGACTCTCTAAGAGCAAGCGACGCAGCAGGGGCGTATTGTAGTCTTCTCGCTTCGCCCACACCTGCCAAGAACTCGGTTGTGCAACTTCTGCAGCAATGCCCTTTGCTATCCACTGATTTGCACTTTCTTCGGCACTTTCAAAGCTACGGTGGCTACTGAGCACCACCCATTCTTGTAAAACAGGTTGGGGTAAAGGGTTAGTCCCTACCGCCAACGTCAGCTCCTGGGTGGTAATTGTCTGGGGTTGGCCACCGGTTTCAAAGGTCACCGTTAGGGTATCGCCATTTAGGGGGGTGAGGACAAGCTGATCGTCCCGCTCTTCTCCAAACCGCTGCACCAGACCGATTTGAATTTCGGGATTGAGCGGTGCTTGGGCTAGACCACGGCTGGGAATTACAGCCAGAAAACCGACAGCCATAACTATGGCGTGTTTGCCTAAGGACCGCTTCACTATCTGCCAATGTGCCAATGCCATTTGCCCAAATGTAATAATCCCTCAAACCATAGCCCAAACCTCGATCAACTGTGTTGGTAATTTGTCTGAGTTTTATATCTAACTGATGTTGCCATGCAGTGGTGTTTTTACATTGACTGTAGTCAATAAAAAAATATTGCAAGTCGAAGTCGTTATGAGTATGATTAAGAAGACCACAAAATACAGTCAGGCAAGGTTTCAATATCTATAATTGCTGCGCTGCACTATATTGTTTGGCCAAGCAGGTTATTGAACGTTGTGCATGTCTAAGGCTAGAGTGCTCTTGCAAAAGCAGCTGCCCATTTCAACTTGGACATCGTTTAAGACCCACCACTCACTATCAGGAGACTAGTCATGTCCACGTCAACTCTCCCTATTAACATTGGTATCAGTGACGATCAGCGTCAGGCGATCGCAGATGGTCTATCTCGCACCCTGGCTGATACGTACACGCTCTATCTCAAGACCCATAATTTTCATTGGAATGTGACTGGCCCTATGTTCCAGACACTTCATCTCATGTTTGAAGGGCAGTATAACGAACTGGCGCTGGCGGTGGATGCGATCGCAGAGCGTATTCGTGCCCTCGGTTTTCCTGCCCCTGGCACCTACAGTGAATATGCCAAACTCAGTTCTATTAGTGAGACTGAGGGGGTTCCCAAGGCAGAAGAGATGATCGCTCTGTTGGTTGAAGGCCAGGAGGCGGTTGCTCGCACGGCCCGTGAAGTGTTTGCGATCGCAGATGAGGCCAACGATGAGCCGACGGCTGATTTGTTGACCCAGCGGCTACAGATTCACGAGAAAAATGCGTGGATGCTACGCAGTTTGTTGCAGTAATCAATACCTGTTACTCGGGGGACTAGTCTCCGAGTAACAGGTATAACCAAGTACTTGTGTCCCCCTAACGTTGGCGAAGCCTATCCCTGTGACTAGGGGGATGACAGGGGGTAGAACACTATTAGCTGAGTCTCCTCTGCCCACAGAATCTTTCTTAGGGGAGCGTGTTATTAGGCTGTTTTATTATGGGAGCAAACGCCACCTGACTAATATCCTCCACCAGCTGAACACTCATAATTCCGTGGGCCAGTGGCGATCACAACGGTGAATATGATGACAAGATCAGGTGGTTTTCTATTGAATTTAGGATATGGCAAACTTCACGATTAACGCTCTCATCGATCGATCTAATTATCCAAGCCTTAACGATTCTGTCTATCTCAACCAGGCTTCATTAGGACTCATTGGTCAGCCCGCTGTACAGTCAATGCACGACTTTCTTGATAAGATTGCCCGCCATGGCAATCTCAGAATGACCGATGAGGAAGAGGTGGGATTCTTTGAGTCGTTACGTCAGCGCGGTGCAAGACTCTTGAATTGTAGTCCTGATCGGCTGGCAATTATAGCCAGCGCTAGTGAATTGCTCGGTCAACTTCCCTTTTTGATTCGCCCAACATCCGGTAGTTGTATTGTTGCCGTATCAACAGATTTTCCAGCCATCACTCGCCCTTGGATTCGATATGCGGAAGAGCATGATTGCGCTCTTCGTTTTGTTGATGACATTGCAACCGAGAATCTTACAGATGGCCTGATCGATAACATCGATAGTCGTACCGCCGTTGTAGCCATCAGCTCTGTTCAGTTTTCCACTGGAACCATGGTTGATATTCCCCGGTTACGCGAAGCCTGTGGGCGTGTGAATGCAAGGCTCGTGGTCGATGTCACCCAAGCAGCAGGAATTCTGAAGATAGATTCACAGCATTGGCAGGCTGATGCTGTTGTTACCAGTGGCTATAAGTGGTTGGGGGGGCATGGTGGTGTTGCGATCGCAACCGTTGCTCCCGGTTTGCTTGAGCAAGATACACCGCTTCCAGGCTGGATGGGAACAACCAATCCGTTTGATTTTGACGCCACAACGTTAACGTTTGCCACCGGCGCACGACGCTTTACACAGTCGACGATGTCCTACATTTCGATGGTGGGCCTCACAACGGCGCTTGAAAATTTAATGACGTTGAGCGCAGGTCAACGTGAGGCCCACTCACGTCGTCTTGCCCACAGGTTAATCCAGGGAACCCAGACATACGGATGGACACCATTTCGAGCATTGGAGACTCCGTCGGCTTCTCCCCATATCGTCACGCTTGCTCACTCAGAATTTGATGTGGAGAGAGCAAGAGACGCCTTACGTCGTAACCGAATCGTTTGTGGCAGGCGCAATGGTCGCATTAGGATTTCGCTTGCGCCGTATAACAATAGTGTTGATATTGATGCGTTGGTCGATGTGTTGGCTACCCTCGAAAGCTGAAGACTCTATCAGTCTTCACCGCCTTCACCCCCTTCGTCGTCGCCATCGTCGTCGTCGTCGTCGTCTCCTTCACCGCCTTCACCGCCCTCAGGGGCCACGTCTTCAATGTCAGCAGGCTCTGTAGCTTCACCGCCTTCACCCCCACCACAAGCCGTACCAAGGGTGGCAATCATACCGACGGTTAGAAAAAGTTCTAGGGGCTTCAATCGCTTCTTCATAACTCACCTGTACTAAAAATATATTTCAAGAAATAAAACTAATTATGAGCCTATATTTATCAATATTACATGTCAATTATATAATTATTATTTCTTCACTATTAGTGGCGCTAGGAAACCGTTTGCATCATTGGGAATAGTTTTCAGCCATAGGAGCGCTCAGCTCGATGGAGTCGACGATTCTATGGCTGGCCCTAGGCACAGCAGGTTCTGGTTAAGCGGTACAATCCCATAACGCTTCATACCGCACGTCAATGTCCAACGCATCTAACCACGGTGATCCCTCAGCCAGCGAGCAGGCTCTGCAAACTATGATGCAGCAAGCCAATATCCCTAGCCAGCGGGCACTGGCCGAAAAAGCAAAGGTCTCTCGCTGGCAGGTACAACAGCTGAGGCAGGGAAATATTGACACCATGCGGGTGACTGCTTTGAAAAAGCTAGCAGCAGCTCTTGAATGCTCTCTTGCTGAGCTGTTTCAGGCATTTGACCCCGAACAGTCTACGGCAGAAATCATAGCTGCTTCCATTGGGGAGAGCACCAGTGACGAAGTTGCCCGATTGCGCCAGGAATATGCTCGTTTAGAGCAACGGTTAGAACAACAAAGCCAGTATCTACAGGAGCAATTCCAAGCGGATTCGCTGCAGGTGCTGGAATCTTGGCTGACTTATTGGCCCACAGCGGCAAAAGCCGCCACCGAGCATGACGGCTTTGATGCTAAAAAACTATTGCCTTTGGTCAAACCCGTGGAACGATTGCTGGAAAGCTGGGGGGTGACTGTTATCGGCACAGTGGGCCAACAGCTTTCCTATGATCCACAACAGCATCAATTGGTCAGGGGCATGGCCAACCCCGAAGACCTGGTACGTGTTAGCCATGTAGGATATCGCCATGGCGGTAATTTACTGCAACGGGTTAAAGTGGTGCCGCTTAATCCTTAAATGAGCATTCAACGGTAATTTGTAGATTGGCCTCGGCACTGCCCTCTGTGATATAGGGAATGCCCGATGATCCTGCTATTTTCAGACCAAACTCAAGGTTGACCTTATCGACATTACCACTGCCTAATTCTTTAAAGGCGTTTAAGACATAACGGGTGTACTGGGTAATGGTGTTTTTGACGGTTGGTAACTGGCGCTGAATGCCTGAGGAAAATGCTCCTTTAGACACCCGTCCTGGTTCCGATTCATCAGTAGGGGGGGCGCTGGGGATATCGTTACGATCGGCCGCTTCAATGTAAATGGTCGTTCCGTCTTCGAGAATAATAGGCGCTAGTTGAGACATGAATAGACGTCCTGTGACGTGTAGATGCTGTTCTTTCTATGCCCATTTTCTAAGAGTTACTACCGTTGATATATGCAACCCCTCGGCATGCTTTGGATTTGCCCCCTCCCTCACTATTGAAAATCTATATTATTTATGTGACGTGGGATACGAGAAGCCGTCAGCGATCTTTAATAGAAACTATCGTTAACTGTCTGGGCATTGAATTATGGTTATCGCAATGCTGATTTTTTGTAGAAGGCGTTAGATTAGTCGATAAACTAGGTATTTAATAGGCATTTTCGGCAATTGCGCTAGCTATTTAACATAAAAAACTTGACCAATCTAGGTCCTCTAAATAAGAATGAGTATCAATCTTGTTAATGCGAACTAGTCCATGGCGGAGTGCATAGCCCAAATAGCGTGGCTCAGGCGAAGCCTTTCCAAAGGAGAATCCCATGTCTTTCTATTCTGATGATGTATGGAAAGCCGAGCTTAATGCCCGAGGCTACCGCTCTACGCCTCAGCGTCAGAAGATTCTCAGTATTTTTCAGACCCTAAGTCAAGGCAATCATCTGAGTGCTGAGGATCTTCACGATGTTCTTAGAGAAGATGGCGAACGCATTAGTCTGTCAACGGTATATAGGACGTTGCATCTATTGGTGTATATGGGTTTATTGAGGGAATTAGAATTGGCTGAAGGACATAAGCATTACGAACTCAACCGCCCTCTGCGGGATCACCATCACCATTTGGTGTGTGTTCAATGTGGTCAAACCCTGGAATTTCAGGAAAATAATATTGATCGGATTGGTCAAGGACAGGCAGATAGCTCTGGCTACCATGTTTTAGATTGTCAGCTAATGCTCTACGGTGTCTGCCCTAGCTGTAAATCACGGGGCAAGGTCTCCTGTGGGTAGCCTAACTAATTGGAAGAATTCTTAATAATTCTGTCATCACACTTAATTCAGTAAGCTGAAGCCTTTTTCTCCAAGCGCTTCAGCTTTTTTATTATTCAGCTATCGAGATCTATTCCTATTTATCCAAAAGTGATTTATACTAACTTCGAAGCTTATTGAAATCTATAATCAATAAGCTGGTGGGCTTGGGAGGTTTCAATGTGGCCATGATTGGTTTGTTTCTAGTGGGGGCAAACGTTTGCCACTAGTTGCTTATTTCAGAAATAACGTTGAGAAGTGACGTTGTCGTCATCCAGGTTGTTTTACCAAATATCAAAACCCGTTAATCAGATTGTTGCGTTAATCATTATTGTCTATGTCTTACTTTCCCTCTGCGTTGTGGTTGACGGTTAGTCCTAATCTCAAGAGATTTGACCAGAGATTATTGTGTCGTCTGTCAAAGCGAGTTTCCATCGCTCGCTGGGAATATATTCAAACGGCTGATGAGCCCTGTTGTTTAGAGGTGGCCATCAGTTTGTTGCATGACTATTTGCATAAGAATTTTGTACATACCAAGCAGCCGATAGATTTAATAGGACATGGTTTGAGTGGCGTTGTGGGCTGGCTTTATGCCCAGCGATATCCAGAACATGTTAGATCATTGACGCTGTTGTCTGTGGCAGCTAGTCCAGGGGTTAATTGGCACGCACACTACTATGCTTTGCGACAGTTGTTACCCTGTAGTCGTGAGATTGTGTTGGCCCAGATGGCGCGAATGTTGTTTGGTCAACGCAGTTGTGATATCACCCGCGTATTGGTCGAAATGCTGCAACAAGATTTAGATTCAGGGCTCGCTATCCATTCTTTGGTGAAGTGTCAAGATATTGAGTCAACCCAGATTCAGCCTCCATTGTTGGTATGTCAAGGGGGTAATGATGCCGTTGTGAATGGTTCGGAACGTTGGCAGTCGTTGCTGAAGCCCAGCGATCGCATATGGACCTGTCCTGAAGGCCATCATTTCTTTCACTTTGATCAGCCGCGTTTAGTCGAATCCACCATCCTGCACCATTGGCAACAGGTAGAACAGTTAAGCCGTGCTGCTGTATTAAATCACTAGTGTTGCTGGTTCTTGGGAGGGTCTAATCTGAAAAATACTGATGTAGGACAATCTTGCTAGATCGATTCATCCTTTAAATCAGCAACGGAGATTACTAACTTTCTAGCTATATCCCATGTTGTAAACACTCTATTCACTATGTCTTCAACGCTGTTACAACCCAATTATCGTTTTAAGCGTCGCGATCGCATCTCTGTTGACACGTGTACACTTTGGCAAGTGCGCTCTGGGTTAGTGCGTACGGTCACATGGAGTGAAGAGGGTGAAATTGTTGTTCTGGGTTTATGGAGCCCAGGCAGTGTTATTGGCGTTCCCATCAGTCAAGTGGAACCCTGTGAATTACAGTGTTTGAGTGCCGTTGAACTGATTCGACTACCCCTAGATTATCCCCTCACAATTGATATGCTGCTCAAGCATACGGCCCAGGTTAATCGCTTATTACAAATTATGCACTGCCGCCAGGTACAAGATCGATTGCTGCAGTTTACCTGTTGGTTAGCAGAGAATTTTGGTCAACCCACGAGCCATGGCCGGTTGATCACTATCAGATTAACCCATCAAGAAATTGCTGAAACCATTGGTACTTCAAGAGTTACCATCACCCGATTTATTAAACAACTGGAGGCCACTGGGCTTATGCGCTGGTCTGGTAGAGAACGATTTGTCAGCAATAAAGCCCTTAAGGCTCACCACAGAGAATTGATGATTGCCTAAACATCATCATAAAGAGGTCCCATAAGGTCCGTAACGCGTTAGTGCCTGTGTTGATTGTCGGTCAGCACAGGTTTTTTCTCCTGTAATGCTGGAGTAATTTTTTAGGTGTGTTGACAACAGAATCGGCAGCTAATCGATATTTTAATGGATGTCAACATTTTTATTTGACATCCACTCTCAATAGTGTAATTAATCTGTAATGACTGTTTTAAACAGATGGAGAGTGATGATGAGACAACCAAAAGCTGTTGAGTTATTTTTAACCCTTGGTCTTACAGTGGCTCTTGTGGGATGTGGTGGTGGAACGACGACTGGTGACGCTGCTGATACAGCGACCGATGCACCCGTCGCTGAGATTGCTGAAGGCGGGGAAGGCGGAGAAGGTGGAGAAGGTGGAGAAGGCGGTGCTGACTACAGTGCTGGAGAGCAGGCCAATGCTGATTTTCAGGACCAACTAACTGGCGCGGATTTATTGGCTGCACTGCAAGAAGGCGGTCATGTGATCTATTTCCGACATGCTCAAACAGAGCGTGACTATGCGGATCAGGCTGATCCCAACATGGACCTCAACGACTGTGAAACCCAGCGTAAACTCAACGATGTGGGTATACAGCAGTCAAAGGATATTGGCGCGGCCTTTGAAGAAAAAGCAATTCCAGTGGGTGATGTCATCTCCAGTGACTACTGCCGGGCATGGCAGACAGCGGATTTAGCCTTTGGTCGCCATGAGAAGAATTCCAAGCTAAACTTCCTGCCTTTTGAGGAATACACCGATGCTCAGGTGGAAGAAATGCAGGATAACGTGATGCCACTGCTGACAGCGGTACCTGAGGCTGGGCAAAACACGGTCATTGTTGGTCATGACGATATTTTTGAAGCTGCAACGGGTATCTATCCGGCCCCCCAAGGGTTAGCCTATGTGCTCACCCCCGATGGTGCTGGAAGTTTTGAACTGGTTGCCAATATGCTGCCTGAAGAATGGGCCGATCTATAATCTCCCTTTTAACCCATTAACTTTCCTTAACGCACACATGTGGTCCGATGGAGTCGTTTTCTCCATCGGATTTTCTGCCTAGAACATTGATATTGGTTATCAACTATATATTCTATAGAAAATAGATTAGTTAAACTTATTATGATTACTACCTGGCTTAACGTGTGTCTAAAGCTGGTGAAATTACCATAAACAAAGGATTTATCGCTTCTGTAAGCGATAAATCCGCTTAAATGCGTGTTCAGTTTATTAGCTATTGATGTCAATAAGCTTCTGTGGGATAATCCTTTGGCATCTGTGAAATTACTGAAAGTGGGAGTCAATAACTACGTTCATGCTCAGTAATGGAGCGCTTAGATATATCGCCAGCCCGATATTTAAGCACGACAAGGATGGCTACTGATACAAGCGGGATTTGTATCGTTGCTCACCTTAGTCTCAGTGAGCAGAAATTGATGATTTTTGCAACCAGTTTGTTTTTGGGTTTTCATCTGTTAAAAGTAATCACCATGCAGAATGATAATTAATCCTAATAAACGATGCGTATTGATGGCGTTGTTCGCCTGTAGTCACCAGAAGGATCGGAATCTATGAAATTTTCACGGCGTTCTCTTTTGATTAGCGGTGCTGGTTCAACAGCAGCGTTTGCAGCAACTCAGGTGTTTGCCCCTAAGCGGGGGGTTGCGCAAACGGGTGAAGTAAACCTGTATTCTTCTCGCCATTACAACACCGATGACACGCTCTACAAGGAGTTTACTGAGCGCACAGGGATTCGGGTTAATTTGTTAGAAGGTAAGGCTGATGAGCTGTTAGAGCGTCTTAAGGCAGAAGGTGATCGCAGCCCAGCTGATGTGTTTATGACCGTGGATGCAGGCCGGCTCTGGCGAGCTGATCAAGAGGGTGTCTTTGCACCCGTATCTTCCACCATTCTAGAAGAGCGTATTCCTGAGAGTCTACGTCACCCTGATGGCCATTGGTTTGGTGTCAGCAAGCGGGCACGGGTGCTGATGTACAACAAAGATTTAGTGGATCCTTCTGAGCTATCTACCTATGAAGCACTGGCAGATTCTCGCTGGCGTGGCAAGATTTTGACCCGCTCTTCCAGCAACATCTACAGTCAGTCTTTGACGGCGTCTATGGTTTCTGTCCATGGTGCAGCAGATGCTGAAGATTGGGCGACCGGACTGGTGGCTAATTTTGCACGTCAACCTGAGGGTAATGATCGGGCCCAAATTGAAGCGGCAGCCGCTGGCATCGGGGCAATTGCGATCGCAAACACGTACTATCTGCCCCGCTACGCCAAGGACAGCGATCCCGCTAAGCAAGAGATTTTCAAGAAGATCGGTGTGTTCTTCCCCAACCAGGGTGAAAATGAGCGGGGGACCCATGTCAACATTAGCGGTGCTGGTGTGGTTAAGTCTGCGCCCAACCGTGAGAATGCTGTTAAATTCTTGGAATATCTTGCCAGCGATAATGCCCAGGCATTCTTTGCCCAGGGCAACAATGAGTACCCCGTTGTTGAAGGAATTCCTGTGGATCCTGTTGTGGGCGAATTTGGCACCTTTAATGCCGATACCCTCAATGTGAATCAGCTCGGCGAGAATCAGTCTGAAGCTGTGCGCATTATGGACCGTGTAGGTTGGGTATAAAGGTTATAGGCTTTCATCAGATTGGTCCGGACCACTGGGTTCGGGCCAAAGTTCCTCTTCTCGCCAAGCTCCTCGATATATCACAGGGCATATCGAGGAGCTTAGTGGGTCATGTCAGCAATTAAGAACACTGCATGGCAAACAGAATCTAAGGGTTTAAATGCCGATGTGAGATGCTTGATTACACTTGAGATGCTGCTTGAAGTGCCATCATCTCTATTGAAATGACCTCAATTACCGTCACTCGTAAAATTCTGGCTCCGGTATCCGTAGTGTTTAATGCGGTTGCTGATCCTAGCCAATTTGCCCAAGCAATCTCTGGGGAAACCAAAGTTGAGTTTTTGTCAGAGAACAAATTAGGCGTGGGCACCCGGTTCCGTCAGTCGCGGGTACTTAATGATAAAGAGACAATGATGGAATTTGAGGTGACTGAATCCGTCCAAAATGAGCAGGTCCGAATTATTAACGAGACCAATGGCACATTGTGGGATTCTATCTTCATCATCATTCCCTCTGGTCAGTTCAGCACATTAATCATTCAAATGGAGGCCATCAGCAAAAAATTGTTTCCTAAACTGCTTCTGCCCATAGTGATGCCGCTATTTATCAAAAAAGCGGTGGAAAAAGATCTAGATGATTTAAAATCATTTTGTGAGCAAAAGCTATCCTAGTCCTAGACAGGATTAGCCTCCATCTATGGACTTGCCACTTGTGGACTGCCACTTGTGGACTACCACTCTATGGACTGCCACCCTGTGGGCTATCCCCTAATGTCTGTAACTCTTGCTGGGTAATGATGCGCGGCGTAATAATATAGATTGCTGTCCTTAATCCTTCCCCAAACACATTCAGGTACTTAATCTCAGCCTTATCGGGTAAACGCATCTCAAAAATTCTGTGGTTACGCACATCAGAATCATCGTTTCCCTCATAGGGGGTTAACTCATAGCCCTGAGCTTCTAATCTGTTTGTGATGTCTTGCACAGCGTCTATATAGTTTTGACCTTCAGCTGTGCGACAGTTTTCTAAGCCATAACAGCCTGCCTGTGAACCTGCCAGGTGGGGAAAATCATTGCCAAATTGAAATGCAATCCCAGCCTCTGGCTCACTATTTTCAGGGTCTAGTTCATCCTCATCAGAAAGCTCAATCGGTTGTTCTACCGCTTCAGGCTCCTCCAAATCTTCTAAAGCGTCTTCAATAATCGACAGATCCTCCATTGCCGACCCATTATCGGGTACCTGGATCAGGGGAGGGGGCTCAACAGGTTCAGGCTCTTGTACGGTGGGCGCTTCAGGTTGAAGTGGAGGATCGGACTGGGGGATTATCGGTAGAGTCGTAATAGCGATCGCACCACTTTCCTCAATCACCTCCTCCGGGTCAGACTCTACGGGCATTGACCACCATTGGGGCATGGGCAACAGCAGCAGCCCCCCGTGGAGAAACACCGATAACAGCACCAATGCTCCCAATCCCCCAGGCAAACGCAATGGCAAAGAGGGTTTAACCAACATTACTCTGCTGCTGAAAATGCTCAGCAATCACCCCAGGGATCTGACCAGGCTTGACTTTCGTATAGCGCTGCTTTTGGGGCATCACCACCATATTCGGTCCCGCTTTGCACTTATCCATACAGCCCGTCAGCTTAACGTCAACTGAGTCGGTTAAACCATAATGTGCGAGGGTGGATTTTACTTCACGGCAGACCTGAGACGCCCCCCGTTTCCGACAACTGGACTTCTGACAAATTAAGATCTTTGGCTTCTTCTGTTTAGCCTCAGGCGGTGGCGTTGAAGCTACCGAGTTGGCGGGAGGAGTCACGACATCCGAAGGCTTAACCCGAATGACTTCTTTTGCCTTTAGTTTAGGCTCACCGGTTTCTTGATCAATGGACCGATCACCGATCACCCGAATCCAGTCACCGACCTGCAGGTAGCGAAACAGCATCAACCGTACAGATTTAGGTAGCTTAACCGCATACTGATCATCAGCTCCATGCAGGCTTAAGTACTTAAACGGAGACTTACTCCCCGCCATAAACCCTTCAAAACGGCCTTCCAGACAGAATATTTGTTTCTCTTTTGCCATGCCAGTCTGCGTAGCTTACTACGGCTAGTCTAACTCAGATCCCCATGCTTATTGAGACTAGTTCCTTTAAAATTAGCCAAATTAAATCTAGGACAAACTCCTATTAGTAAAGGCTATTGAATACTGACATACCCGATCGATCTGCCAGGTAGTGGTGAAAACCCTAGTGAATAAAAGCATATGGTTGCTTAGAAAACATTGATAGCTATTGACATGCTGGCTATGTGTAGAAAAATGTCCCAGCTTCTTGACACTTATTTTCATTTGCTGTTCAATTGGAACTGGGAATATTTTTCAAATGGAAACCATTAAAAAACCTCCCCTTAGGGGAGGCCGGTCTTTGTTTGGGTTGTTTCTAGGGTTGGCTAGTTGTTAATGACAACTAAAGTATCATTGGCCAAGAAATTATTGAGGTGATAAGCGCGTTCTTCTGTCTTTAGCAGGATCGTTTCATACAAATAACGGGTGGCGCGATCCCCCACGCTCTCAGCTTGGGCAGCCTGGCGACGTAGAACTGTAATTATTGCCTGTTCTCCAGCCAAATCGTTTTCGACCATTTGGCGACAGCGATAGATACCATCAGGTTCTGGGGTAAAGCAGCACAGCTCAGCTAGTTTGCTAAAGCTGGCAGCCGGTACTCCACCCAGTCCATCTAAGCGTTCACCGACGTCGTGAACATGGCCTTGTACCTGGTCATAACTTTCTTCAAAATAGTTATGCAGCTGGTAAAATTCGGCCCCTTCTACGACAAAGTGATGTTTTTGGTACTGAATATACATTGCCTGAAAACTGGCTAAAAGGATATTCAGACCTTCACATACAGGTGCTGTGATGGATTGTTCTAGCGCGATCGCGTTCTCTGTAACTTCACCAAAGGGGGTAACTAGTGCGGATAAGCTAACCATGTATGACTCCTTGAAAGGATTTAAGCGTGATGTCAAAGCTCGACTGAGCTGATTATTGCAGCATAGTTGAATTGTTCGTATTCCCTATGTTAGCTCACCAAAACCAACTAAAAGCACTGGTATGTATGGGCTTTACTGTTGTCACGTGAGACGTATTCGCAATAGTAGCTCCCTATAACCAAAGGCAGACTAGGGATTTACCCACTTTTGTCACCACCCACGTTTCATTAGCTTTTCTGCTGATGCAATTAGCTTCTAGTTATTTTGTTACGGCTGATTAGAAAGTAATAACGATTAATGACTGAATTTCTATTTTATTTATTTATTAAGTACTTAGAAGAGATTTGCACCTGACCTAGAAGAGTTTGTCGGCGTCTGACTTGAAATCTTTTAGAAATGAGGCTTATAAGCGTTTTATATATTGCTGTTGCCAATGGTTGCCAGGACCACTTTTTAAAATTCAATGACATGTGTTCAATCGTTGGTCATGTCCTGGTAACTCCAGTCCCTATCAAATCTATTGAGTAGTTCTATGGTTGAAATTGATTGTTGTGAGCGGTGGGAAGCCTATTTTCGATTAAAGGAGTTGGGCATTACCTGTGATTGTAAGAGTTACCAACCCCTCAGAGTTCATGTTGTGTCAGCGAACGAAGCAATCCAGGTGTGGTGTGTGACCAATCGTTTGGCTCAGTCACGACAAAGTCTTGCAACTTGGTTAGAAAGCTGTCTAACTCTGGTGCAATAGTCCAATTAACTATCGGTGTTGCTGATCCCCAGGAGGATTTGATCTAAAAAAGATTGACTTAGGGCAAATTTACTAGCTCGATAATCCCCTAAATCAGCAACAGCTAAATATCCTCTCAATCTGGATGGCATTTGCCATCCTTTTTTATTGGGAATTTTTCTTTTTATAAAACAGGAAAATCGATCTAAAAGCTTGACTTTTATAAGCTCTAATCCTTGCATGTCATCTAATCAAATGTTTCTTAGATCACTATTATTAAGAATAGATCTCATTAGTTGCCAAAAGAAGCTTTATGGGACAAGCTAGTCTCAGCCATTGAAAATAATTTAGTTAGCAGATTGTTTTCAATCAGGATTTGTTGTTGCACCGTGACATCTATCTCCCTAGGCAACAACATAACTATCGTAGTTATTCGGAGACATCATCACTATTATGCAAGCGTATGGTGAATCAAGTCCGACTTACGACTGGTGGGCGGGTAACTCTCGCTTTGCTGATAAGTCTGGACTGTTTATATCAGCTCATGTGGCTCAAGCAGCCCTCATTACATTTTGGGCCGGTGCCTTTACCCTGTTTGAGCTATCGACCTATAATTCCTCTTTGCCCATGGGGGAACAGGGGTTAATTTTGTTGCCCCATCTTGCCAGCCTGGGGCTAGGTGTCAGCGATGGCATTATGGTTGATACCTACCCTGCTTTTGTTGTTGGCGCTGTGCACCTGGTTTCTTCTGCTGTACTGGCTGCCGGTGCCCTGTTCCATTTAGTTAAAGGCGAAGAAGACTTAAGCAAAGCCTCCGGTAGAGCCAAAAAATTCCATTTTAGTTGGGAAGATCCTAAGAAGCTGGGCTTCATCTTAGGGCATCATCTGCTGTTTTTAGGTATGGGTGCCATCCTATTGGTCCTATGGGCGACAAAATGGCATGGTCTTTATGATCCAGCTTTGGGTGAGGTTCGTTTGGTTACCAATCCCACATTAGATATTGCCACCATCTATGGCTACCAAACTCATTTTGCTAGCATTGATAACTTGGAAGACTTGGTGGGAGGCCATGCCTTCGTTGGCACCCTGTTAATTCTGGGTGGAATCTGGCATATTCTTGTACCTCCCCTCGGTTGGGCCAAGAGAGTACTCTCTTTCTCAGGGGAAGCTATCCTTTCCTACTCTTTAGGGGGGATTGCCCTAGCCGCATTCGTTGCTGCCTATTTCTGCGCCGTCAATACTCTGGCCTATCCCGTTGAATTTTATGGCCCCGTATTAGACACAAAGCTTGGGGTGTCTCCGTATTTTGCAGACACTATTCAACTACCCTTGGATGCCCATACGGCTCGGTGTTGGCTGGCTAATACCCACTTTTTCTTAGGGTTCTTCTTTCTACAGGGCCATCTATGGCATGCACTACGGGCAATTGGCTTTGACTTTAAACGAGTCAACAAGGCTCTAGATAGTATTGCCCAGGCCTAACGCTCTTAAATTTCCGACAGTTTAAGGGCTCATTAAGAAATTCTCCTCTCTCAACTTGGCCTGTACTTAGCAGTACAGGCTTTTTTGTTGAAATGGATCTTAATTGCCCCTATTGATTTTTATTTTTATTTACGGGAAACGTAGTATATGTGCCGTTTAGAGCGTCTAAACTTTTTGACTCCCATGGACGAGCGGGAATGCCTACGCCACTGCTCGTATCTAGATTTATAACACCAAAGCCAGGATAGTCTGAGCCCCCAGGCAGAGACTGCTATAAAGCAAACAATAAACAGCCAACCATGCCAGTTCATAAATTAAGATGCCTTAAGGGAGCATTTTTGCGTCAATGTAACGCATTTACTTGACCACCATTCTTCTCACTTATGATAACGGATCTCAATAAAATCACAAACTTAAGCGTGACATTCCCCCAATTGCTTTTACAAAAAGCAAACTGGCTCAGGTGAGCTATCCCCAGCCAGTTTGCTGGATAGCTGGGATGGCATCGTGGCCAGCCACGTTAGTCAGCTAGTAAGAATGGTCGTTACACCCTCAATCTATCTCTCGCGGGCAATACGCCAGCTCAACAAGATAACGGGTAACAACCCCACCAGCAAAATCATTAATGCTGGAGCCGATGCTTCCACTAGACGTTCATCAGAGGCATATTGATAGACTCTGACTGCCAGGGTGTCAAAGTTAAAGGGGCGCATAACCAGGGTGGCTGGTAGCTCTTTCATGACGTCTACAAACACCAACATAATGGCTGTTAGTAAACTGCTGGCCATGAGGGGGGTGTGGATTTTGACCAGGGTTTGACTAGGAGCACAGCCCAGGCTACGGGCAGCGTCATCTATGGTGGGGCGAATTTTGGCCAGACCTGATTCAACGGTCCCTAAGGCTACAGCAAGAAATCTGACTAAATAGGCAAAGATTAGGGCCACAATTGTGCCACTCAGAATTAATCCCATTGAATGTCCTGTACTGGCTTCTACCCAGGCTGCCAGTCCCTTATCGAGTTTGACAATGGGAATCAAAATGCCCACAGCAATGACTGCACCGGGGACAGCATATCCCATGGAGGCCAGACGCACCCCAAGACTGACAGTGCGTTGTTTACTCAAACGTTCGCCATAGGCTAAAACTAGAGCGACGATAACACCTATCCCAGCGGTGAGTCCTGACAAAATTAGGCTATGACGAGCCAGCTCAAAGAAGCGATTATCCAGGGTCTCATCCAGATGGGTGAGGGTCATGTGGGCCAGTAACCCACCGGGTAACAGTAACCCTAGGGTAATTAGCAGTCCGCAGGCTAAGGTTGCTCCCCAGGCGCGAATGCCTTTTAGATGGTAGGGTTGAGGTCGCTGAACACTGTTTTTTGCCTGATAATATTTTGCCTGTCGTCGCGACCAGCGTTCTAGAATAATCAGCACAAAAATGAAGACCATCAACATGGCAGACAGTTGGGCAGCGGCCACTTGGGCACCCATGCCAAACCAGGTGCGATAAATGCCAGTGGTAAAGGTGGCGACACCAAAATAGTCAACAGTGCCAAAATCGCTCAGGGTTTCCATTAATGCCAGCGATAGTCCTGCCATAATCGCTGGGCGCGCTAAGGGTAAGGCCACTTTAAAAAAACTGCGCCAGGGGCTACACCCCAGGGAACGACTGGCTTCTAAGGTGCATACTGACTGTTCTAGAAAGGCTACCCGTGCCAGCATATACACATAGGGATAGAGGGTGAAGCTAAACATGACAATGGCCCCACCCACCGAACGCACGTCGGGAAACCAATAATCGGTGACAGACTGCCAGCCAAATTGCGATCGCAACCAAATTTGCACCGGGCCATAATAATCCAGCCAGTCCGTATAGGTGTAGGCCAGCAGATAGGCCGGTGCAGCCAGCGGCAATAGCAGACCCCATTCAAATAAACGACCGCCTGGGAAACGACACATGGTTACCAACCAAGCCGTCGAAATGCCTAAAAACAGCACCCCAGCCCCCACCCCCACCATCAAGACCAGAGAATGGGTAATGTACTGGGTCAGTACTGTTGAAGCCAGGTGACTAAAGACCCCCTCACTATGGGAAAACACACTGCCCAGGACCACTAGAATAGGAGATGCCACTAACATGGCAATTAGCCACACTGTAATGATCCAGCCATTAATCGCAGGCAGATAATCACGAGATGCTTTGGGGGTGACGGGCAAAGTCATAAAGAATGAGGTCAACGTGTAGTTGGTTTATTGTCAGCTACAGCCGGTCTTTGCAGCAACTACAGGTTGTCAATAGTGAAGGTGTGAACGGAGGATAAGCTTGGCATAGCGTTGGGATAACTGGTTTATGGCACAGCGAGTTTTGATTATCGGCGGCAGTGGCCGCATTGGTCGGAGCGTGGCTGCTGATTTGTTGCGTCATACCGATGTGGAAATGACCCTAACGGGCAGACGTGCTCAGGCTGCGTTTAGTCTGGAGCCACGCCAGCGATATCAATCTCTGCACCTGGAAGACAAAGTGCGGGTGAGGGATGCGATTTCATCTCACGATTTAGTCATCCACTGTGCGGGACCATTTCGCCCACGAGATTTCCATATTTTGTCCCAATGTATTGAGCAAAAAGTTCCCTACATTGATGTTGCCGATAGCCCTGATTACGTTAGCAAGGCATTGGCATTTAGGGAGGTTGCCAAAGTGGCCGGTGTGACCTGCATTGTCAGCACTGGGGTGTTTCCCGGCATCTCTAATAGTATGGTGCGTCAGGGTATTGAGCAATTAGAAAAAGCTCAGCATGCTCATCTCAGCTATTTGGTGGCTGGGTCGGGTGGAGCAGGTGTAACCGTTATGCGCACCACATTTATCGAGTTGCAAACTCCCTTTGCAGCCAAAGTTAACGGTCAGCAACGCTTGATTCAACCCTACAGTGAGCGAGAAGTTTTACCCTTCCCTGCTCCCTATAACCAAGGGGCCGGCGTGTATTGGTTTAATACGGTTGAAGCCCTTACCCTGGCCCAATCCTTTCCTCAATTAAATACCGTAATCACTAAATTTGGCTCCCTGCCTGACATCTATAATCACCTGACCAGTTTAATGACTCTGATGCCATCTACCTGGCTAAAACAACCTGCCATAACAGAATTTCTCTCTCAGGTGAGTTATGCCATGACACAAGTCACCGATCGCTTCAGTGGTACAGGCATTGCCATGCGTTTGGCTCTCCGTGGGCAATCTCATGGACAAGCCGCCACCTACCTGGCTACGACGACCCATCCAGATACAGCTGCTGCTGCTGGGTATGGCACCGGCAGCGTAGCTCAGTTAATTTTATCAGGGCAACTCTCTCTCCCAGGTGTATGGCCAGTGGAACGAGCGCTGCCAACATCTCTCTTCAAAGAAACATTGGCAGAACGGGGGGTAACGGTTCACAGCACCCTCTGTCTAGATGAAAATCTGTCTAGGTGAAAACTGTCGTGCCAAAACCATTCATTAGATAATCTTGCACTCAAACGTGCTGACTGGTATCACTACTCAGTTCATTAATCATCATCGTCGTCATCGTCGTCATCGTCGTCATCGTCATCATCGTCATCGTCGTCGTCATCGTCGTCGTCATCATCACCGCCGTCGTTGCTGCTATCGTTATCAATATCAACCGAGTTATCTATCTCAATATCGTTGTTAATCGAGATAAAAATATCGAGGAAGTCGTCGGCCACATACTCATTACGAACATATTCAATAATTCCCAAGCTGGCCATGGCCTGATGGATAAAACCACAGGCTTCGGAACGACTCACTACTTGGGAAAGGTTGAGACGACTACGATTGGGGTAATTAACGATAATGCCACGCTCAGTCAGTGCTGCAATGATGAGGCGGTATTCCGTGGGAATAGTATCAGCGTCTTCATAGATACTGAGAATCTCCGTCACGGTCTTCCCCGAAATAATTTCGGTGTAGCCTAAACCACGGGCTAAAGAAACCAAAACATCTAATCGTGTCAGTCGTCGTTCTGGATTAGCAACAACATCATCTAGATCGATAAAGCCCATGGAATAGGCCTTTTGAATAGCATTATAGGCCCAGTAGCTGCGAGAAATGCCAGAAATAGACGAGACTTGGCGCACTTGCCTCACATCAAAGGCTTTGTTAACTAACGCCGAGAACTGAGCATGGGTCAATCCATTGGTAGGCATAAACATGCCATTGGGAAACCCTTCGATAATGCTACGTTCACTTAAGGGGTAAATAAAGCTTGATGCCCAATAATTTTGACGAAGATCTGTAAAACTAGTTTGCCGAACAACACTGCGACGAATCACCTGTGTCCTTTGAGTTTGAGCAAGCAATTCTGAATCATTGTCTGACGTTACTACCTGTGCATCACGGGTGTTTGCTTGCACCGTGCTGGAGAAAACGCAGAGAGAGAGTACTGTTAGACAGGAAATGCCTAGGCCTGTGATGTTGCGTACAAGTCCTAAACGTTTAGAAGTATCCATGTTTAATTTCCTTTAGATTCAGATAAATTAAAAACAATTTCACACATCGAATGTTCAGCCATCCCCGATTTTATTTGTACTGATATCAGCCCGTATCTATTGATACTCTAACCGTGGGTTACCTTTAGTGACCGGCAATCCACACCGAATCGACAACAAACAATATTAGGGCTTATGAGTCACACTGATGTAATAACAATATGGAAGGTCTGTAGTAGATTCTGTGGTAGAAGACCTTAGATGTGATTCAACCCCACCGTGCCTAGCTAGGACAAGATACTATGGACCAATTTTTTAAGTGGTTTTTAACTGGGAAATCTACGAAAAACTTAAGTACTATCGCGTAGATATTCTAGATACTTGCAAAACTGAGTAGCTCGTTACGGTTGTTTTACATCCCCACCAGCAACTTTGAAATATATTGACAACTCAAATACAACATTGTTCAAAACAATATAGGGTCAATTTGAAAATTGGTTGGTTTGCAAATGTTACTGATTTAGAGACAGCCAAAAAGCTAGTTTAATCTAATTTTGATCACGTATTTAAAGCTTCTGTAAAGACTGTGGCAAATAGTTTGAAGATTGTAGTTTTGCCCTTGTCAAACGTTGCTAGCGTATATTATCGACAATCAATATAACAGCCTAGATAGAACTCAGGAGGACATTGTCCTGAAGTATCCTAAGTAAATAGATGTCAGTGTGTTGCCCCTTCTTCAACCGTTAGACGCTTGCGCTTAAATCATCACCCCATTATTCCATCACTCATCCACCCCTCTACAGCCCCAACCTGGGTCTTTATGCCTTATGGAGGGTTTCGCCTGTGTACATATTAACCATCAGGGACTCATCGTTAAGATTGACCTGATCTAGACGGCGAAAAAGAATTTGATATAAGGTCTGAATTGCCTTGAGACTATGGCTTGTAATGACAACTTTTGACTCAGTCTGCATGGTCATGACAAGTCCGAATTCACCGCGTCTACGTTGTTCAATCCACCAATTAAAATACACGGCATACCCCAGACTACTGATGAATAGGAGCATGCCAAAAACGTGCACTAGCCAGGGTAGAGAGCCAATAACTAGCACTACACCAATTGTGGCTATAATCCCAGCAGCAAAGTTACTGAGCTTTTTTTGAATGACGGATCGCCTGCGATGCAGTTTTACGATTTGCAGTGAGTCAATGTTCTTGATAGGATAGACAGCCTCACCATAGAGTAACTCGGTGGCAGTGACCAAAGCTTCATCCCAGAAAATTTCTACCGTGTGGGAGCTAGGCTGAGACGCTTGCTTATCTACATGAAGCCTTGGGGATAGGGTGGCTGTATCCAGTACTAGTTCATTAGCTACTAGGGTCGCATCTCTAAGCGCTAATTTACCCTGTGACAAAGGCATTTCTTCTAGTTGTCGCTCGTCAGGCTGTACCACGGTAGTTTCTCAATAACTTAAATATTGCTGCTGAAACGCAGCTTCCTCAAAAAGAAGTTAAATAGCTTCTCTTGTCCAGTGATGATTGTTAGTTCCCCCTCCATCCCAGGTAACAACTCACAGGCCTCTGATCCGACAGCCTGTAGGGCCTGTTCTGTGGCTTCTACAGTGACTATGTGAGAGGTATCTGAAAGATTATCTGATTTGACTAGATCAGTTGCCACATCTGTTTGTGCTGATTCGATTAAGCTAATTTGGCCTGGTAAGGAACCAAATCTAAACGCAGCACATTTGGGCAAATGTAGCTTTGTAGGATGGCCTACTTCAATGTTTTGAATATCGTTATTAGGTAACAATGCTTTAATCACTAAACCTGTTTCATTGGAAATAACTTTAGCGATAGGTTCATCGGAAGCAACGGTCTGCCCTAACCTTTCAAGCTCTAAATCATAGACAGTACCTGCTTGGGGAGCGCGAATTGTTAGGCTGTCGATTAATTGTTGAGTTTGTTCTAACTCTTTTTGTTCCTGCTTTAATTGGCTTGTAAGATTTTTTTGATATTCCAAGAGCATGTTCTTAGAATATTCAAATTGTGGCAGGTTATTGTTAGTTCCTATTCCCCCTGGCACCAATTGTTTTAACCAGCTAGACTCTGCTATACGTCTCTGTTCCAGGGAACTTAGCTGACCTTCAACTTGGGCTAAGCGCTCTTCAATCCCAACAAGCTGAGTTTTGATGCGAGTGGCTTTAGCAAGCAGTGTTGTATTTTTTAGAGTAGCAATCTCTTGATCTGGTTTGAGGGAGTCGTAATCCTTAACGAGAATCTTGTCAACAACTCCTCCCATACCTGCTTTGACAGACCGTATATCACCAATGGGCTCAACTACAGCTTCAGCTTTAACCGTTGTGTTGTAAGTGATTAAAGTAGATGCAAATGCCCCTATACCCAGTAAACTTGCCAAACCTAAGCCGCCAAAAATTAGTAGGCGGTTAGGGGACGGCAAAAAATCATCGACTACAGGTGATGCCAGAGACTGGGCCTCTTCTACAGATGTTTGCCGCGCTTGATATTCTTGTTTTACTGGTAGGGTGCCTAAAGGTGATTTTGCTTGCTCAATTACAAGCTCAATGTCAGTAACGGACTCAATCGCTGTTGTTTTTTTTATTTGACTAGGCAACTCAAACATAGAATTTGAAATAGCATCATCATATTTCATGGGCCACACTCACATTGCCAATTATTATAAGTTTTTTGTGTAATTTGATTAGTTCTCTCGACGTCCTGGGAGAGAGGAAATATCAGAGATTGTTTTAGTGTTACTTGCCACGAGACGCTTAATTCCCCCTGAAGAGTAAGGTGATGACCCGTCTAGAAATTGTAAGTGACCACCTTCTTGACTGAGTAAGTATTCAGGCGAGCCAGCAATATCTGCTTCCCCGTTGTTAATGACGGTAACCCAATCAGCGATGCGGGTAACACTGGCGCGATGGCTAATTAGAACCGTTGTATGCCCCTTGCGATGCACTAACAGTCGTTGGAGTAGGTCAGCCTCACTGAAGGGATCTAATGCAGAGGTAGATTCATCTAAAATTAGGACAGCTGGTTTCAGCGCTAAGGCTCGAGCAATGGCCAAACGCTGTAGCTGACCTCCCGATAGATTAGATCCGGACTCTCCCAAAACGGTAAGATAGCCTTCTGGTAACTGGTCAATAAAAGAATCTGCGCCCGTAATGCGGCAAGCTGCGACAATCTCGTTATAGGTGGTCTTAGGTGCACAGAGCTGAAAATTTTCTAGAATTGAACGACTCCAAAAGTGAGTCGTCTGGGATACTAAAACAATCTGTTGACGCACACATTCAGAAGATAAATCCCGTAGATTGTGTGGACCGACCAGTACTTCGCCTGACTGATAGGGATGTAGGCCCGCTAAAATCTTAGCAATCGTACTTTTTCCAGAACCAGAGGCTCCAACAAGGGCAGAGAATTTACCACCAGGAATTGAGAGGGAAAACGTTTCTAGTAAATTGAACCGCCCCGGATAGTGGAAGGTGACTTTCTTAAAGGTGATATCTCCATCTGAGGGAATTTCAGCTAAGGGCTTTAGCCAATCATCTGGATTTTCATCCTCGACATCAATAACGTCATCAAATCGTTGAACTGACGTCTTAACTTCCATAAATCTGTCTGAAAATTTAACCAGAAAACTAATAAATTCCAGAAAGCTATAGCTCATGATGCTAAAAGCTAGGAGCTGCCCTAAGGTCAATTCCTCTTTAATCACCATGGAGGTGCCCAGCCAAAAGATACCAATTTGCCCAACACCTGATGTCAAAGTTGCTAACTGGCCAGTAAAAAAACTGAGTTGTACAGCGTCAGCTTTTTTACTAGCTAAATTACCAAATCTTCCCTGTATTTCTTTCCAAATTTGGGGCTGGGCCGTTGTTGTCTTTAATGTCATAGCCCCTCTGAAGATTTCCACCAGCATGGCCTGGTTCTTAGCTTTCAGAGATAGCAGACGTCGAATACGGATCTGAAATATAGGTAGTAATGTCAAGGTTGCTCCTAACATTAGGGCCGCTGTTAGCAGTGAGAAGGCTGTCAGACGATAGCTGTAGAAAAACAGCATGCAGCCAAGGGATACGGATGCTGTAAAAAGTAACCCAGGTAGCTGAACGGCTCCATCAACAATGAGCTCATTAATACGGGAAATATCTTTGAGACGACTAGCAAACTCACCGCTACGTCGAGTTTCATAGTAATTGAGCGGTAGCTTTAGTAATTTACGCCCAAACTCTAGGGTAATTCCTAGTTCTAATCTTTGAAAGATATTGGCGACTAACGTAACTTGGACTAGATTTAATAAGCTTTTAATGATAAAGAAGCCCAGAGCCGCTAAAGCCACCCTAGGCAACAGATGAATATCACCTGCAATTAACACATCATCTGTGATGAACTGAATCAGAAATGGAAAAATTAGGGATAAAAAGCCAATGAAAAGACCGTATACTATTATTTGAATTAATGAAACGCGATAAGGCCAAAGCTTTTGTAGAACACCAATAACTCTGCTGGGTTGATCGGTTGATAAGCGATAAAATGGTTCATCGGGTACCAGCAAAAGCATGGCACCATCCCCCCAATTGCGCTTGATTTCGTCCGCACTGAGGTGGCGAATGCCAATACTTGGATCCGCTATAACGTATTTATTTTGTTCTTTTCCGTAGAAAACAACCCAGCGCTCCCTACCCCAGTGAATAATCGCGGGTAAAGGCAGGCGATGTATGCGATTAAAAATATCATCGGTTGCCTGACCAGAACGAGCTTGAAAGCCTAAGGCTTCAGCCCCTTGTTGCAGACCTAGTAAAGATGAACCCAGCTGGCCAGTTCCTACAAGTTCACGGACATGTGACAGAGGAAGTTTTTGACCATAGTGCTTGGCGATCATTGCAATACAGGCAATTCCGCAATCTTCTTCTCTAGGTTGATTAACAAATGAGTACTTCATAGGATTACGGCGTATGTGCCTTGGGGCCAATCACAAAACTTCCGGGCATAAGATTCAATGCCACAGGAGAAAAATACAGATAGAACCTATTTGTGATGATGAACCTTGAGGTAATCTTCGACAGATAACTCTTACTATCTGAAACGAAACCACCAGGATGAGAGCAGCTAAATTCAGTTAGATGGCTGATATTCTAGCTGATATTCTATTTTTAGTAGCTTTGAATACCGCCAATAAAGACTTTGCTCAACTACCTCCCTTAATACAAACATCATTAATAATGCATAGCGATACTTGAAAAAAGTCAGCCAGGTAGACCTATGACCCATTCAAATGTATATGACAATGAAAGTGGTCAATGTGTTTCTACGGAAGGATGGGGGCTTGTATAAATGTGCCCTAATGCTCAGTGGACTATGCAGAACGTCGCTGCAAATAATGTTCTAGATTTGCACCTGTCAAGTAGGACGATAAAAAATCATGTATGTTTCCAAAAATCCAAGATTTTCGATAAAGTCTCTGCTTTTATACGGATTAAATGTAGTATGTTTTTGGAGGATATACTACCTGTCTCAATACTTGGGCACGGATAGGATGATCGAGAACGTTTTGCTATTTCACATCTAATTTATTGGAGATTCACATACTTAAGCAGCCTTATATGCTTAGTCAGGCTAAAAATCGCTCTGCAAATTTCATAACATGGCCTAAATCCGTATTTTTCCCACGATTGCTGTCTAAAAACACACTTAGCAGAGAGTTGATTCCACCGACGCTGCCTGGTGTTGGTGCACCCATGTTAAACAACTGCATCACAATGGGTAGTAGTTGTGGGAACATAGCCTGGGCCGTAGAGGCTTGCATTCCAGTTTTTTGGGCGACTGTGTGGGCGAGTTGTTCCTGTAGCTGTGGAGAAATGATCGATGTTAACACTGAGGCATCATCTGTGCGACCCAGCATGGAGGCTAGCTGTCCAGCGCCGAACTGAGACTGTTTTTGTTGTAAGACAGGCTGTAGGGCTCCACCTAAAACAGTCATCATGGACTGCATTTGATGGGGATTAACGCCCTGACTACTGGCCAACTTTTTCACTGATGTGATTATTTGTTCTAACTGACTGATGTTGGCCTGCTGGTTAGGATCGTTGATTGCACTTAATACTTCGAAAAACATGGTTTTATTCTCCAAAATGCTCTTACTATTTGTGTTCCAATAGAGTTGTTGTGCCACCTATTGCTTGACTATTGACAGGGTGACCTCGCCTGAGTTGTCATCTGGATAGGTGTCTAAAAAGAAGGCGCAAATTTTAACACGCTCTCTAACATCCAAAATTAGGGTGTCATCATATCCATTGAGTGTGGTCCAGGTGGAACTGACGGGAACCCCAGTTTTTTGATTGATGACTGTACCTCCATGAACCCAAAGCAACACAAAAGCTTCCCCTGGGTGACTGTCGTCAGCGTCATAGTTGAAGACTCCATCTCGAAGCTGCAATGTGTACATGCCCGAAGTTAACTGATAAGTGCTGGCAACATTATGTTCAATGTGGTGCAGCTGACCTTCATCAAACATAATGGCATTGTTGCGGCTATGGACTTGAACAGTTTGAGTAGAGCCTTGATTTAAGGGGGGGACTTGTGGTGTATCAAGGTTGTTTCCATCTGTGGGATCGGCCTGCCGAGCTTTGACTGTGGCGGCGGATAGACTGCCAGTGGCCACAGCGGCGGCGACTGGAATGGGGGATGTTTGCTCAGGGACTGTGTCTGCTAAATCAGCCGTATTGTCGGATTGGGTTAAGACTTGAGAGGGGGTCACTGGGATGGATCGAGCCAACGTTAGCCAGTCTTCAGAGGCTGTTTGGTAACCGACCTCTGCTACATACTCACTGTGATCATTGGGTAGATGAACGGTGCGATCGCAATCCGACTCCGATAGACCGTAGGTAAGTGTGCTGTTGGGCGACTGTCGCTCGATATCAATAGCTGTGACATCGTGAATACGCAACTGATAAGCCTGCCCCCCTGCTGCTTTGAGGGCCGATTTTGCTGTTTCAGGAACTTCCCAATAGGCATATGCCTTTTGAGAGCTGTGCGGAGCCATGACAATCCGACTGTTGGAGATGGCTGAGTTTGCAGCTTGTCCGACAGCAGCACCTGCGACGGCAGCACCTGCGACAGCAGCAGCACCTCCCAGCACAGCAGCACCAGGAAAGTTGCCGGTTAACGTACTTTCTTGACGACCGCCAGCTTGTATCAAATTTGATTGAGCTAAGGATAGCCAGCTACCTGAGGCAGTCTGATAACCAACGTCTGCGATGTAGTCGTGACCTGACGTAATGGGGAAATGGGCATCCCTATCCGCCGCTGCACACTCCACCTGAGCAGCAGGTTCCGGTAAGGCTGCATCGGTGGGTCTATCGGTAACATCGTAGAGCTTCGCCACCAGAGTTTCACCCCCTTGAAGCTGAGCATCCGCCAAGTGTTCTTTGGGAATTTCCCAGTAAGCATAGGCGTTTTGCCCATTGCGCGGCGTGAGAACCATGCGCCCCGCTGTTGCAGACGGTTTTGCTTTACCCCCTGCTAGCTTAGTTCCTAGGGCCGCAGCTCCTCCCGCCAGAGCCACCCCACCTAAAACTGCACCTCCCAGAGCACCAGCCATGCCTTTACCACTAGGTTTTGGTGCTTTAAGCTCGGATAGATTAGAGGCAACTGGCTTGACGTCAGGACGGACAGGTATCCGTATGGGAGCTGACTTGGTAATGGGTAACCATTGATTATCGTTGGTCAAATATCCCACTTCTGCACAGTAATTGCGACCGTCCCCTTCAATCGGTAAGTGGAGATCAGGGGTGGACTCCAAACAGGGTAACTCCGCTGTGGGGGTAGGCAGAGGCGAATTTTTACTGCGTCCAGTAACATCGTAGAGGCGCAGCATCATGGTTTCTCCCCCTTGCTGCTTGACGTCAGCCAAACGCTCTGGGGGAATTTCCCAATAAGCATAGGCATGCCGATCGTTTCGGGGAGTTAATACCATACGAGGTTGGACTGGACTCTCTGCCACGGATGCAGGGGGAGCACCACCGCCGCTTTTTAACAGCCACCACAGCAAACCTCCTAATAACGGAATCGCGAGCAGTGGCAGTAGCCAAAATGGAAATCTACCGGTCTCTCCACTGGCTGTTACCCCCGCTGGTGGATCAGCTGCTGTTGTACCGGGAGCAGTCGCTGATGTATCAGCATCGGTGGGAGCATTACCGCTGGCTGATGTTGCGGTTGGTGTATCGGGGCCAGTTGCAGCGTCTCCAACAGCAGGAACCTTTTCCCCTAGTTCAGTGGTTGCAAATCCTAAAAAAGCAAGGGCTGCGGGACTAGCGCCTTCTTTATAAACAAAGGCACGATATTGAGAATAGGGATAGCGGGGATCATCTGGTAACGTTTGGTGCATGGGGATAATGGTCACATCATCGCGCTCGGCCACCTGGGACGCCACTGCATAACCAATACCATCAGCGCCAAGGGCTGAAATCACACTTTCAGTTTCATCATCTGATACTGGATCAGCGATGGTCCCTGTTGTGAATGGCTGTCCTTCAAAGACGTTATAGGTACTGAAGGCCCGTCGGGTATCACTATAGCCAGGTCGATCAACTAAGCGAATGGGAACATTCGGACCGCCCACTTCAGACCAATTGGTAATGTCTCCTCGAAAGATACGGGCAAACTGATCAAAGGTGAGATCGCCTTCAAATCCGTTCTCTGGGCCAATGATAATGGCCAGTTTCTCTCGCTGTTCCAGAGGAACTTCTATGGCACCCTGCGATTTTTCTGCATCCGTTAACGGTCGACCTGTGGCTAGGATATCAATGTCGCCATTAATCAGAGCTTGAAATGCTTGATCTGTGCGGCTGGTATCAAGCTCAACATCCACATTGGGAAACTGTTTCTCAAATCGACTCTCTAAATCTTCGTTGGTGAGGCGCATACTGGTGGAACCATCCACCTTGAGAGTTGCACCATCTGGTAGAGCATCTGGAATGGGAAAGCTAGCGGGTGGTTCTTCAAATGACTGAGCAAATAAACGCTGTCGCGGGAAGTTCCCATGGAATATCTGAGAAACTGCTGCTGTTGCAACAATAATGGTGGCAAATTTAACCAAAGACATCGTTCGGTACACGTTGCTGCTTCAAATGTATGTATGAAATAGGAGAGACGGGCAGACAAAATTACGCTTAGGAGCAAGCCGTATATAAAGTCCAAAAGTAAATGTTGAAGAGATGTTCCATGGAACGTCTGTACACCCAAATTTTTGAAGTTAATTGGTTTTGCTTCCTTAGAGAGTGGTGACAGATAGGGTTAATTCACCACTGTGGTTGCCTGTGCTGGTATCGAACAAAAAAGCACACAGCGTTGCTGGCTCAAGCACATCCATTGTCAAGGCGTCATCGTAGCCATTTAGAGACGCCCAGGTGGCAACAACTTCCACATTTGTCTTTCTATTCATAACTTTGCCACCATAAATCCATAGCAAAATCCAGGGTTCGGCCTTGGCCCCCGTGCCCGTTGTGTAAGAAGTCTCGTTTTTCAGAAGCTTGACAATGTTAGTGCCAGGATTTAGCGTCACCGAAACACCCTTATCTTGAATCGCATTCATTTGTTCGGGACTTAGGCGATAACAGTTATATCGGCTATGCACTTTCAGATCTGTAACTACGTCAGCTTCCATGGTTTCAGCCTCCTTTAATCTGCCAGTGAAAAATTACACGTCCATTTTTAAGGACAGATAAAGTTTTCTATCCACTTAGTCAAAACGGAACTTTATCGGTTATGGTTCTTGAACTTTGCTACAACATACGGCGAATTTAGCCTAAGAATAATCTCTCTTAAGGATAAAACTGGAATTACAGGGCGTTATAAGTAAACCAGATCGATGGGATCGCTAGTTATTTAAAAAACAGATCGCAAGTACTAAAGATCGTATGTACTTGCTATGGTGGGCATAGGCTGTAAAGCTATGCCATGATTCCCAAGCGTCTAACCCTAATTAACTTTTTGAGCTATCGAGAGGTTACCCTCGATTTTGCGGGGTTACATGTGGCCTGTATCTGTGGCCCCAATGGTGCCGGTAAGTCTTCGTTGCTAGAGGCGATGGCATGGGTGATTTGGGGACACAGTCGGGTGGCCACCGATGATGACGTTATTCACCTAGGTGCCAAAGAGGCCAAGGTAGAGTTTACCTTTGAGCACCAGGGCCAAGTTTATCGAGTTTTGCGGGGACGCAGACGCAAGCAAGGCTGTTTACTCGAATTTCAGATACAGACAGAAAATGGATTTCGCAGTCTGACCCAGCGGGGAGTGCGGGCAACGCAGCAGCTGATTCTTCAGTATCTGAAGGTGGACTACGAAACGTTTATCCATTCGGCCTATCTGCGGCAGGGCCGAGCGGATGAGTTTATGTTAAAGCGCCCAGGTGAGCGGAAGCAGATTTTGGCTGATTTGCTAAAGCTGAGTCAGTATGACCGTCTGGTGGAAAAAGCGCGGGAGCGGGGGCGTGACTATCAGGCTGAAATTAAAGTCTTAACTACAACGCTAAATCAGGCGGAGGAGCAACTGGCAGAACGCAGTGCGATCGCCACCCACTATCAAACATTGCAGCAACAGGTTACAGACATCCAGCAACAGCAGCAGGCGGCTCAAGAACAGCGCGATCATCTGCAACAACAGCAACAGCAGCGGCAGCAACAGCAACAGTTGTTGCAAACTCTGCAACAACAACTTGAGCACTTACACCAAACTAAAATGCTGCGGTATGCAGAGCTACAGCGGGTTGAGGAGCAGTTTAATGCTTTTCAGGTGGAGTTAAATGCAGCTCTCGACATTGAAGCAGGCTATGGTCAACTGCAACAGTTGCAGACCCAAGAAGAGGAGTATGCCCAACGCTTTCAGCAGTATCAGCAAACCCAGACTAAACAGGTGCAGTTGCAGGCCCAACGCCAGGAACAACGGGCAGCATTACAGACCGCCATTGGCCAAATGCAGCTGAAACTTGCCTCACTAGACGAGACAATTGCGGAGCTGCAGCAGGGTCTGAGTCAACGGGAAACCGTGAAGGTCAGTTTGACACAGCTCCATGCTGCCCGTCAGCAGCTGCGCCTATTGGACCAACGCCAGATGGATGTCACACCGTTACTACAGCGACGGCAGCAGGTTCACACCCGACTGAAACAGGCATCGGCACGATTGGAAGCCCGCTTAGAAGCCATCAGTCAAACCCAGGCTACCCTGGCCCCTCAGCAACAACCGAAACTCCATCAAACCCTGGCCCAGGTACAGCATCAGCTCACCTATCTAGAACAACGTCGGGCCTATCAAGCTCAAGTTCGTCAAAAAGGTCAAGAGCGACGAGATTTTATGGCACAGCTCCAAAGTGAGCAGCGTCAGATTGAGCAGCAGCTGATCCAGTTAGAACAGCGGCTAGCGGTGCTGACCCAGCCAGCCGCAAACTGTCCTCTATGTGAGCGCCCCCTGGCGGATCATGGCCCCCAGGTGATTTCCCAACTACAACAGGAGCGAGACACCTTACAAAAGAGAGTATGGGTGATCCGTGAACAGTTAACCACCTCTGAACGAGAGATTCAGGTGCTCCGGCGGGAATATCGAGCCCTGGAAGCAGAGCTAGAAAAGTACGGTATGGTGTTGCAAAAGCAGGGGGCTCTCAAGGCTCAACTCAGCTCTGCAACAGAAGTGACCATGCGGCTCAAAGCACTGGAGCAAGAACGGCATCATTTAGAACAATGTTTAGATTCAGAAGACTATGCAGCTGACTTACAACAAGAATATCAACAGCTAGAACAACAACTTACCCGATTAAATTATGATGAGCGCGATCACGCCCTCGTTCGTAATCAAGTTGAACAGCTACGTTGGGCCGAATTTAAGCAAGCGGAATTATCTCAAGCCGAGCGCAAATTGGAACGACTGTTGGCGGAACGACCTGAAAAAGAAAATGAGTTAGCGGCATTGCGATCGCAACTCGACACCTTTGATCAACAACTCCCTCAAGAACTATTGCAGTTAGAGGAAACCCTGGCAGCGCTGGATTACTCCTCTGAGCATCACCAACAGCTCCGGCGACGTCTACACGCCCTGCAACCCTGGCAGCTGCGCCATCAGACATTACAGCAGGCCCGCTCCACATTGCCTGATCTAGAACAGCAGCGCCACACCTTATCCACTATTCAAGCGGAACAGCAGCAACAATGCGAGATGCTACAGCAACAGATTGCCAATACTGACGTCAATCTTATTCCTGATGCCACCGAGCAAATCCAGCAGTTGGATGTTACATTGGCCCAACTGCAAACCCAGCGAGAAGCACACATTAGCCAGCTGGGTCGTCTAGAACAGCAGCTACAGCAGTTGGATGCCCTACAGCAACAGGTCGATCAACAGCGGCAACGACTCCACAGTCATCAGCATCAGTACAGGGTACATCAAGAGCTGCAGCATGCGTTTGGCAAAAACGGCATACAGGCATTGATGATTGAAAATTTACTCCCCCAGCTAGAGGCAGAAACCAACCAAATTCTGGGGCGTCTCAGTGCCCATCAGCTGCATGTACAGTTTGTCACGCAGCGTTCGGGGCGTAAAAAACTGATTGACACCTTAGATATTCTAATTGCCGATACCCAGGGTACAAGGGCCTACGAAACCTATTCTGGTGGCGAAGCGTTCCGGGTCAATTTTGCCATTCGGTTAGCCTTGGCCCGGCTTTTAGCCCAGCGATCTGGCATGGCGCTGCAGATGCTGATCATTGATGAGGGGTTTGGTACCCAGGATCAGGCAGGGTGTGATCGATTAGTGGCAGCGATCAATGCAATCTCACCTGATTTTGCTTGTATTTTAGCCGTGACCCACATGCCCCATTTTCGAGAGGCCTTTCAAACCCGCATTGATGTGATGAAAACGGAAGCGGGCTCCCAGGTACGACTATCGGGATAATGTAATACGAAAGGGAAATACGAAGGGGAAATACGAAGGGGACCTACAGGAGGGATCGACAGTCAGCGCTGGGGATCAACCCCCTCTGCCACGGCCTCTACATGGCCTCTACATTCAGGTAGCAACCATATCTTTAAGCATCCTAACGTCTAAACGATTTTCCCTAACAAACCGCTACCCTAAGCGATGCAGTCTGCCATAGCTTCTATGCAAATCCAAACTCCTGACTGGGTGAAACATGCCGTCTTTTATCAGATTTTTCCGGACCGGTTTGCCCGCACCCAGCGACAATCCCGACCTCCTATGATGCAGGTGCCTTTGGAAGCGTGGCAGGTACCGCCCACCCTCAGCGGGTATAAAGGGGGTGATTTATGGGGTGTGGCCGAAAATCTAGACTACCTCAACGACTTGGGTGTGAATGCCATTTACTTTACCCCCATCTTTCAATCTGCCAGTAACCACCGTTACCATACCCATGACTATTATCAAGTCGATCCGTTGCTGGGGGGCAATGAGGCCTTTTTTGATTTACTAGAAGCCGCTCACCAACGGGACATCAAAGTTGTTCTTGATGGTGTTTTTAACCATGCTAGCCGTGGATTCTTTTTCTTCAATGACATCCTTGAGAACGGTCCCACATCTCCCTGGTTAGACTGGTTTAAAGTAGAAGGGTGGCCCTTATCTGCCTATGATGGAGCTAAACCTGCTAATTATGAAAGCTGGTACGATAACCGAGCCCTACCGGAGTTTAATCACGATAATCCCCAGGCTCGCGAGTACATCATGCAGATCGCTGAATACTGGCTTCGTCAGGGAATTGACGGCTGGCGATTGGATGTCCCGTTTGATGTAAAAGCAGAGGGTTTCTGGCAAGAATTTCGTCAGCGGGTAAAGGCCATTAACCCAGAGGCCTATATTGTGGGAGAGATATGGACCGATGCCCGCCAATGGCTTGATGGCACACAGTTTGATGGGGTAATGAACTATCTCTTTACGGGACCAGTGCTGGCCTTTACAGCTAAAGACCGAGTTGTTATGTCCCTGGTGGAGAGACCCGCCTACTTTCCCTATCCTGCCCTCGATGCCCAGGGCTATGCCAAAAAGATAGACGAGTTGTTGGCCCTGTATCCCTGGGAGATTCAATTAACCCAGTTAAATTTGTTATCAAGCCACGATATTGCCCGTGCCATTACTGTTGTTAGCGACGATCAGCGGAGTTTTCAACTGGCTGTGTTGTTACAAATGACCTTCCCTGGTGCGCCCAGCATTTACTACGGTGATGAAGTAGGATTGGCGGGTGCCCACGATCCAGACTGTCGTCGTAGTTTTCCTGATAAACCAGATTGGCATCAAGCTTTGTTAGCCCTGCACAAAGAACTCATTGCCCTGCGGCATCAGCATCCTGCCCTACGTACCGGCTCCTATCAAACCTTGGCTGCTGAAGACGATCTTTATGCCTTTGCCCGCAGCCATGAAGAAGAAACAATTGTAGTGGTGGTGAACACAGGTAAGCAGCCAGACATGGTTACCCTACCAACGTTGCCAACGTTAAGGAAGGACATGGACGTTCTTTGGGGAGAGATTGAGTTTGCCAGCGAGACTCAGCAGGTCAGACTCCCACCGCAGTCAGGGGGAGTCCTAGGTACATCAATTTAGTGGGTCGCTTTTACAGACGCTTTAATGAGCCGTCTGCTACCCTGGGAGGGTTTATGAAGCTTTTGTCAGAGGCGTGGGTAATGAACAGGCTGAAACAACGGGGGGGAAGCGGTTTTTTAGGTTTTTTAAACGCTTTTCTGTGGATAGGATTGTTGGCGGTTGTTGTCAGTAGCTGTGCCGTTTCCCAGGTCAGTGCCGAAGAACGTTTATTTCTGGATCTATCGGTAGAGGCTATTAACCATATAGTGCTGCCCATGGAAGACTTTGAAGGGACTCAAGTCGGCGGGCTATCAGCGATTGCCTACGATCGCGATCGCAACCAATACTATGCCCTCTCTGACGATCGCCAACGCCCGCGATTTTACACCCTCAGCCTGGCGCTGAAGCCGTCTGGCATCCAGGCTGCCAGGGTAGAAGCCGTCACTGATCTACAAGACCAGGATGGCAACTCCATTGCGCCTCTGGATGCTGAAGGCATGGTTCTTACCCCTAGCCGTAGCTTAATTGTTTCCAGTGAGGGCTCCCCTCAGCAAAAAATCCCACCAAAATTACAGGAGTTTGATCTAGAAACTGGGCATCTCAAAACTAACTTTCGTATTCCAGAGCGGTACTTGTTAGCCTCCCAGGATGGCGAAATTTCGGATCCCCAAACCCAGGGCATTCAAGAAAATATTGGATTTGAAGCATTGACCCTGAGTGCTCCCGGTGGCTCCTATGAACCCTTTCGACTATTTGCTGCCACCGAAGGCCCACTGTACCAGGACTTAGATGTTGACCCGGATATTCCCTTTAAGAACCGCTGGCTCCACTACCTGATTGATCCCAATTTTGTCGGCACAGGGCAGTCTACACTGTTGTCAGAACACTTGTATTCCATGGACCCTGCTCCCCTGGGGGCACTGCTCAATGGGTTATCGGAAATTTTATCTATCGATGTGGGCGGGCACTTTTTGGCCATTGAACGGGCCTTTGGCCTGCAAGGACTATCCATTAAGCTCTATCAGCTGGCCACTGGAGTGGCGAGTGATGTCAGTGCGATCGCAACTCTCAAGGGTGACACCAGCGGCATCACCCCCATTCGCAAGCGGCTTGTGGCAGATTTAACGCCTTTAGAGCCAGATAATCTAGAGGCCATGACCTTAGGCCCGAAACTGTCAGATGGACGTCAAAGCCTGATTATGGCCAGCGACAATAACTTTGACAATCGGCAGGAAACGCAGATTTGGCTCTTCACCTTAAGCGGTCTCTAAAGACAACCTTTTATAAACGCCACTATTCTCGAAACTAATCAATGCTTTATAGAGCACATCACACAGCACGGGAATGCTGGTGTGGGGAGCGATTAGCTGCGATCGCAGCGGTAATCAGCGTTGGCATTGGCACCTTTGACCGATGGCTAGTACGTGACAATATCCGGGAAACTTACGAACGGGGATGAATCATCGTAACGGATAACGTTGCAACGTCACGCTATGACCAGGCTCTAGCCGGTAATGTGACCGCTGCTATCTGCGGGCTGAAGGTCAGCTAGGATGGCCTGATCAGTCGCCTCAAAAAGCAAGAAACTGCTCAAGTAGTGTTCTACATGCCCGACAAAAAACGAGCTACGTAAGGAGAAGCCTCATGCATCAAACTTACATCGGTGTCAAAGAAGTGGAAGCTAAACCACTCAAAAAACATGGTCGAGATGGATATGAGGTGATCTATCCTGATGGGTATGTGAGCTGGAGCCCGAAAGCCACCTTTGAAACCGCTTACTTTCCCATTAGTGACAGCACCCGCATTTCTGAAACAGTGGTAGAGGCCTTTATCGATGATACGGAAACCCTCACCTTGGGAGAAAAAACCACCATTATCAGAGCCCGGCTAATTAATGGATTTGAACTATTTGCTCATTCTGCCTGTGTCGATGCAGCCAACTATAACGAGGTGTTAGGGGCTGCCGAGTGTTTGCAAAAAATCGAAGCTCAGGTATGGCACCTTCTAGGCTTTACCCTCCGGTGGGCCAGAACTGGAGTACCCACCGATTAAAACCGCTTAACTAAAGATGTGATCACCCTGGGGGTTAAGCAGTGCGATCGCAGATGGACAGGTTGAGGCAATGGATACAAGTACACTAACCAGCAGCGACTCCGGTCGCGACTACTCCAACCGACGCCCAGAACGCTAAACAAAAGTGACGATCACAGCCAACATCGATCCTGGGAATGTCCATATATACAGACGCTCTCTTATTTTCTCAGAGGTGAGAGAAAATTTTGGTTCTTTGAGTTTTGCAAATCTTGGTTTACGCTTGGTAGGAATCGCCCAACAACTCTAGGGCGTGTGAAGGAGGCTTAAGCGCTAAAGGATGAAAGTAATCGTATTAGGGGGAGATGGCTTTTGCGGCTGGCCCACTGCACTGCATCTATCCAACGCAGGTCATGAAGTTGCCATTATTGATAACCTATCGCGACGTAATATCGATAATGAGCTAGAAATTGCTTCTTTAACTCCCATTAGCTCCATGTCTACTCGCCTATCGGCGTGGCAAGAAGTCAGTGGTAAGACCATTGACTTTCATAATCTCGACATTGCCCAAGAGTATGACAGACTCTTGCATCTAATTTGTGACTATGCTCCGGATGTGATTGTGCACTTTGCCGAGCAGCGGGCTGCCCCCTACTCCATGAAGTCAGCAAAGCACAAGCGTTTCACCGTTGATAACAACCTTAACGGCACCAACAATGTCCTATGTGCCATCGTTGAGTCTGAGCTAGATATCCATGTGGTTCACCTCGGTACCATGGGTGTTTACGGCTACGGCACCGCTGGTATGAAGATTCCCGAGGGGTATCTGGATATCCAAGTAGTTACCGATTCGGGTAAGGTCATCGAAAAACAGATTCTGCATCCAGCTAATCCTGGCAGTATCTATCACATGACCAAAACCCAAGATCAGTTGTTCTTCGCGTACTACAACAAGAACGATCAAGTACGGGTGACTGACTTACACCAGGGAATCGTTTGGGGTACCAACACCCGTGAGACTGCCATGGATGAGCGGTTGATCAATCGTTTTGACTACGATGGTGACTTTGGCACAGTGCTGAACCGTTTCTTGATGCAGGCTGCCATTGGTCATCCGCTAACTGTTCATGGCACCGGTGGTCAAACACGGGCATTTATCCATATTCAAGACACCGTCCGCTGTGTTGAGCTGGCCATTGATAACCCACCGGCCAAGGGTGACCGCGTTAAAATCCTGAACCAGATGACAGAAACCCATCGAGTGCGGGATCTAGCGCGCATTGTGGCTGACATTGCGGATGCTGAAATTCAGTATATGGAGAACCCCCGTAATGAAGCGGCAGAAAACGAGCTAGTCGTTGACAATCAGTGCTTCTTAGATATGGGGCTCCAGCCTACCCAACTGGACAAAGGTCTAATGCTGGAAGTAACAGAGATTGCCAAGAAGTATGTTGGTCGCTGCGACACGTCCAAGATTATCTGCACATCCAAGTGGACTAAGAAGTCTACTGCTGCACCTACCCCCATTCCTGCAGGTTAGGTCCCAGTGATTACGGTCATGTGATTACTGGATAGGCAGAGTATGGGATCAGGGAGTCGCTCCCCATTGATTCTATGCTCTGTTTTTTTATTTTAGGGGCTCATCCCATCTCAAAGCTCACTATCGATCAATGCAATCGATGTTGCCTAGGATATTGCCAAAAAAAAGATTTTATGAAAGCTTGAGCCTGAGGCAATTTCGCGATTGAATAATCAACAGCTCAGTATTTTTTGATACATCTGCATTCAATCATTGCTAACCGTATGCGCATTGCTCTGTTTACCGAAACATTCCTTCCCAAAGTTGACGGTATCGTAACCCGTCTCAAGCATACCGTCGAACAGCTTCAGGCCTTAGGGGATGAGGTATGCGTGTTCTGCCCTGAGGGGGGGCTAACGGAATATAAAGGGGCCAAGGTGGAGGGTGTTTCTGGCTTTCCCATGCCGTTATATCCAGAGCTGAAGTTGGCTTTGCCCCGTCCATCTATTGGTGAGGCACTAGAAGCATTTCAGCCTGATTTGGTGCATGTGGTTAACCCAGCGGTCCTGGGCTTAGCAGGCGTCTACTATGCCAAGGCCTTAGAAATTCCGCTTGTGGCTTCTTACCACACGCACTTGCCTAAGTATCTAGAGCACTATGGCTTCGGGATGTTTGAGGGCATGCTGTGGGAGCTACTCAAAGCAGTGCACAACAATGCACGGATGAATTTGTGCACGTCTACAGCAATGCAGCAGGAGCTAACTGAACACGGTATTGAAAATGTCAAGGTTTGGCAGCGGGGTGTCGATACAGACCTGTTTCGCCCGAGTCTGGCCAGCCGAGAAATGCGTGGGCGGCTGAGTGAAGGCCATCCAGATGCACCATTGCTGCTGTATGTGGGACGTCTATCTGCTGAGAAAGAAGTGGATAGAATCAAGCCAATTTTGGAGGCGATTCCAGACGCTCGCTTAGCTCTGGTGGGTGACGGTCCCTATCGAGAAGAACTGGAGGAGCATTTTGCAGGAACCGCGACTAACTTTGTCGGCTATCTTGGGGGTGAGGAATTAGCGTCTGCCTATGCCTCTGGCGATGCGTTTATTTTCCCATCTCGAACAGAGACGTTGGGATTGGTGCTGTTAGAGGCGATGGCGGCAGGCTGTCCCACTGTGGCCGCTAATGCAGGCGGCATTCCCGACATTGTTACCGATGGTACAAACGGATTCTTGTTTGATCCTCAGGATGAGGAAGGGGCAATTAAGGCGACACAGCGTCTGTTGGCGACCCGTGCTGAAATTGAGTTGTTGCGCCGCAATGCTCGCATGGAAGCTGAGCGTTGGGGCTGGCGTGGGGCCACGCAGCAGCTACAGAAATTCTATGCTGAGGTGCTTGCTGCTGAAATACCCATGGTGGCGTAATAAACGGGGGGATGTCCAACCTCCATTTCATTCATTGACATTTAGATCATACTCAGGTAGCGTCCAGACAAATCTCATCTGGGCGCTGTATTTTTGTGTTGAGTGGATCGTATGCCAGTTCTTGGTTCTTGGTTTTGAGTTGTGGAACTATGACATTGCTCAGTTCTGACATTGCCAAGTATGGAGGGCTCTGAACTGTAGACATGCCTTTGGGAACTGATATTAGATGACTATGCTAAATTCAGAAATATGTGATTGTTGATACTCAACGTGGGATGTCTGGTCTGTTCACTTGTTGTTAGCAATGGGATAGCTGTCTTAAGTAAGACATTTAAGACATTAGGGACGCATCATGAACTATCTAAATGGCTGGCTACGACCATGGTTTACTGAACTGAACCAGCGACCATTGTTATGGGTACCCGGTATTGCTGGATTAGTCGCGGCGCTGGCGCTGGTCATACCGGCCAGCCTAACCCGTACTGTAGAGCCCACGCCGACCAACGATAGTGGATCTGCACAGCTGTCCATTGTGCCTAAGACTCAATGGACATTGGCCCAGTATTTTCAGGGGGATAGCCCAGTATGGACAGTGGTTACCCATACCCAGGAAAGCGGTCTCTCTCTTTTAATTGGCGGCGAGGCTAATGGCCAAATAAAGGTGTGGGATCGGCAAACGGGTGACCGTCTGCACACTCTCATCGGGCATGAGGATGCGGTTAGGACCTTAGCGATATCAGCAGCTGGCCACTGGCTGGTTAGTGGCGGCGGCGATGGTTTGAAGGTGTGGCGATTGGAAACGGGAGAACTGCTGTATAGTCTTCCGGTTAAAAATTCCCCCGTATGGTCAGTGGCTTTGAGTCCTGATAATCAGATATTGGTCAGCAGTGACTATGCTGGCAATATTACGGCCTGGGATTTTAGGACTGGCGAACAGCTTTACAACAGAAATATCAGCGAGCCCGTGTGGTCAGTCAAGATTACACCCGATGGTAAATCCTTGATCAGCGGTGGTAGCGATCGCATCATTCGCCAATGGGATTTGGCCACCGGTACCCTCCTAAACAAGCTCACCGGCCATGACGATACTGTGCGCTCACTGGCCATTAGCCCAGATGGTGAAACCCTGGCCAGCGGCAGTTGGGATCAAACCATCAAGCTGTGGGATTTGACAACCGGTACGTTGCAAACCACCCTGACTGACCATAGCGATCGCGTCGTTGCTCTGGATATTAGCCCCGATGGCCAAATCCTGGCCAGTGGTAGCGTAGACACGGCGATCAAGCTGTGGGATTTATCCAGCCATCAGGTAATTCAAACATTGGATGACAACGATAATTGGATTTTGTCGGTGGACTTTGACGTTTTGGGACAAACGCTGATTAGCAGCGGCAAAGACCAACCCGTCAAGGTGTGGCAGTAAGGTTGGCAAAATCCAGCCCTTCCATGACGGTTCCCCTTGGTAAGGCTACGGTGTATACACATCTAGAAGATAATGTCCCCAAAAGTAGACCTGACCTTGAATTGGCCCTCATCCTAAATCCTTCTCCCTGGGGGCGAAGGACTTTGAGGTCAGGCCCCCCTTCTCCCTTAGGGAGTAAGGGGTTGGGGGATGAGGGCTCGATATTTGGAGCGACTCTCCGACTTATGTATACAGGGTAGCCTTGGTAAGGGGAACCGACAGGGAGGTGTGTGGATCACTTGCGCTAACGACCGAAGCCCCCTCCGTTGGTTCCCCTTGGTAAGAGGAACCGGTGTTCGTCATGCTCGATGCCAAAATCTTCCAGTTGTGTATACACTGTAGCCTTGGTAAGGGGAACCAGTTGTTGCCAAAAGTTTCACAGGATCGCTCACGTATCTGAACATTGCTTAATCCGAGAGACTTTTGAGAAAGTTAATTTGTGCTTCCCTCAGCTCCACCGCTGGATTAACCGTCAAGATGGTATTTAAAGCCTTTTCATAGCTGTCTCCTGCCTTGATTAATAATGCAGCCAGCACCGTACCGGTACGGCGACGACCGCTGGAACAGTGGATAGCCACGGCATGCCCCAGACAGGTTTGCGCATCTACAAAGGTTTTGATTTGTTCCACCTGCTCCAGACTGGGGGCTTTGCCACCGAGGATGGGTACCCAGATATGGGGAATTTGATGCCGTTGGTAAAGCTCCAAATTGCCATCATCACTCATCAGTGAGACCAGTGCGCCAATGCCCTCACCCATCAGCTCTGCTAGCTCTGCTTCAGTGGGTTTGCGCACACCGGCAAGACGCTCGGGGATAACCCACCACAGCTGCTGAGAAATGGGGGGCAAGGACAGGTCTGACATGGTGATTTTTGGGAATAGCTCTAAATATCTAGGAAAGGGGACGGATACAACGGGGGTCAGGCAGGGTGGCTTTGTGGGGTTCACGGGAGAACCAGAACGCCGTGCGTTTGCACAGGGCCACTAGCATGAGCATAACGGGTACTTCGATCAGCACACCCACCACGGTGGCCAGGGCCGCACCGGAGTTGAGGCCAAACAGGGTGACGGCGGTTGCGATCGCAACTTCAAAATGATTGCTAGCCCCAATCAGCGCCGCCGGTGCAGCATCTTCGTAAACCATGCCCATCTTTTGAGCGGCCACGTAGGTAATTAAAAAGATAAGGTTTGTCTGCAGAAATAAGGGCACCGCAATCAGCAAAATATGTAGCGGATTACGAACAATCAATTCTCCCTTGAGGGCAAACAGCAAGATCAGGGTGGTGAGCATGGCAAGAATCGCCACCGGTCCCAAATACTTCAAAAACACATTCTCAAACCAGGCTTTGCCCTTGTGTCTTAGAATCCAGGTACGTGAGATACTGCCCGCCAACAGGGGTAATCCCACGTAGATGAGCACCGACAGCACAATGGTTTTCCAAGGAACAATCAGGTCATTGGCAGAGAGTAGCCATCCCCCCAGAGGGGCGTAGAGAAACAACATGGCCAGCGAATTAATAGCCACCATGACTAACGTGTGGCCCTGGTTGCTATAGGATAGGTAGCCCCACATCAGCACCATGGCTGTACAGGGGGCAATCCCCAGCAAAATTGCCCCAGCAATGTAGGAATTGGCCAGGGTCACTTCACTGCCGCGAATAATCTCGGTGCCTGTGAGTATTGGTTGAAATAGCCAGCCCAGGAAAAACTGGGCCAGCACCACCATGGTGAAGGGTTTAATCAGCCAATTAACAACCAGGGTAAGCAGCACTGGTTTTGGTGTTTGAGCCGCTCGCTTAGCCTGGGAAAAGTCAATTTTCACCATGATGGGATACATCATGAAAAACAGACAGATGGCAATGGGAATCGATACTTGATAAACACTCATGGCATCCAGTGTTTGGGCAACACTGGGAAAGACTCGCCCGAGGAGAATTCCGGCAACGATGCAAACGGCTACCCAGAGGGTGAGATAGCGTTCGAAGATATTGAGTTCACCACCGGCCTGGGGGGGAGCTTGGGAATAATCGCTGGTCATGGGATACGTCCTGATTTGGTTATGAAAAAAGTGTGTGTGTAAGGCTCGAAAGTGAAAAAAGAGCTTTAGTTTGTCCTCCCCTTTCGAAGGGGATATGCCGTAGGTGGAGGGGTTTCTTCGATACTTCGCGCTAGTGTCGAGACCCCCTGTAGTCCCCCTTCTAAAGGGGGACAGCTCTCTAGAATTGAAGTTATAAAAAGAATTCTTTTTGCATTAGCCATTAACTGCCAGTCCCCAGTGTCTCCGCCACCTTTCGTGTCAGCTCAGCCATGCGGCAGGAATATCCCCACTCGTTGTCATACCAGGCCAAAACTTTTACCTGGGTGTCGTCGACCACCATGGTGGATAGGGCATCAATGATGGATGAGCGAGGATCATCCCGGTAGTCAACGGATACTAGAGGTCGTTCCTCATAACCCAAAATATCCTTAAGGTCTCCGTCAGCAGCGGTCTTAAACAGCTGATTGACTTCCTCGACGGTGGTGGGTCGGGCGACTTCAAACACGCAGTCCGTCAAAGAGGCATTGAGTAACGGCACCCGTACGGCAATGCCGTTAAGTTTACCCTTGAGCTCAGGGTAGATGATGGTGATGGCCGTAGCTGACCCAGTGGTGGAGGGAATCAGGGATAGGCCGGTGGCCCTGGCCCGCCGCAGATCGTTGTGGGGTTTGTCGACGATGGTTTGGGTGTTGGTTTGGTCATGAATTGTGGTGATCACGCCATGTTTAATGCCCAATCCTTCTTTAATGACTTTGACAACGGGGGCCAGACAGTTGGTCGTGCAAGAGGCGGCTGTTAATAAATGATGCTCGGCGGGATTGTAGAGATGGTCATTGATGCCGTAAACAATATTGAGTGCCCCCTGTTTGACTGGGGCCGCGACAATCACCTTTTGAACCCCGCGCTTAAAATAAGGATCTAACCGGCCGGGTGTACGAAACTGACCGGAGCACTCTAGAACGATGTCTACACCCAGGTCGTCCCAGGGGACTGCGCCAGGGGTGGCATGGTCGCTAAAGGTAACGGATTTATGATCGATCAGGATGCGATCGCACCCAGCCGCTTCAACGTCTGGAGTCCAACGCCCATGAACAGAGTCAAACTTAAGTAAGTGGGCGGCAGCGACAGTACCACCAGTAATTTCATTAATATGGACAATGTCCAACTGTGGCCAGGCAGCCCGCAACACCAGGCGACCAATTCTGCCAAAGCCATTAATTCCAATCCTCACCATTACCCGGTCACCCTGAAACTGCGTAGACTATATTAATTATTTCAATTTTAGTTGAAACTTAAAGTTGTCTGCACGACAATTAGGCAACTCTACTCAACAGATACAGCAACAGATAAGAGCTAATCAAGCATTACGTCTGTATCAGAGAAGAGATTTTGAAGCACTACAGGCATATGCGGTACACATGAGTTGAAAAGCTTATAACCACAACAAAAGGAGGTCTAACGATAGATATCTCGATAGAATCGTCCGATAGTTCAAAACCAGCACCCAAAAATCAAGGGGTTACTCAAATCAAAAATCTTACTTAAAAGATTGGATTTATGCCCCTCAGGGGCATAGAACCCCTGGAAACTGTTTCGATAATCTATGGGGCAGACGAGAGTCTTCAGGCTTAGCGATCGCACCCGTAGTTGATTGAGAAAGTCTTCTACCATCTCATGACCTGCCCGCTCCACTGCGGAGACCACCAAGCAAGCTAAGAGATCTGTTGACCCTCGTCTAAGCCCCCACGCAATTAATAGGGTGTAAGCTCGCCATGGGTAAACGAAAACAGATATTACTTGGGTCTCTGGGAACCGCTTTGCTGGGAGCCGTTTTAGTCGGCTGCGGGGCTGGTCCAACGGGGTCTGGGACAGAGGAGCCTGCTTCCCGCACAGGTTCAGCACAACAGATTGTCCTAGCGATCGCGGGCGAAAGTGAAGAAGGCTACGACCCCACTTTGGGCTGGGGGCGCTATGGTTCCCCCTTGTTTCAAAGCACGCTGCTAAAGCGAGATGCCGACCTAAACATTATCAATGACCTCGCAACAGACTATAGGGTGAGTGAGGATGGGCTGACTTGGACCGTGACCATCCGCGATGATGCGATCTTTTCCGATGGTGAACCCGTGACGGCGTCTGATGTGGCCTACACCTTTAACCAGGCCGCCGCAAGCGGGGGGCTAACGGACGTGACCATTTTGGAAGCAGCGGTGGTCATAGACGACACCACTGTTGAGCTCCGCTTGAAAGAGCCCCAAAGCACGTTTGTTAATCGCCTGATTACCCTCGGCATTGTGCCAGAACATGCCCACGGCCCGGAATATGCCCGTAATCCCATCGGTTCGGGCCCTTACCGGATGGTGCAGTGGGATGAAGGGCAACAGCTGATTGTTGAGGCCAACCCCAACTACTACGGCGAGTCTGCCGGTATTGATCGCCTCGTCTTTCTGTTTGTGGAAGAGGATGCCGCCTTTGCTGCGGCTAAAGCGGGAGAGGTGCAGGTGGTGAGTGTGCCCCAGGCATTAGCCGTGCAAACCATTGAGGGCATGACGCTTTACGATGTGACCAGCGTTGATAATCGGGGTCTGATGTTTCCCTTTCTGCCAGCGTCAGCCGGTGAAACAACCCCCGATGGTGACCCGATTGGCCATGACGTGACGGCAGATCCGGCCATTCGGCAGGCGGTGAACTATGCCATTGATCGCCAAGCTTTGGTGGACGGGGTCCTCGAAGGCTACGGGTCCGTTGCCTTCGGTCCTGTCAGTGGTCTCGCTTGGGAAGAACCGAGTGCGGCCATCGAAGACGCCCAGCCTGAGCAGGCCCAAGAGATTTTGGCGGCGGGCGGCTGGACAGATAGCAATGGCGACGGTGTGTTGGAAAAAGACGGTCTCACGGCTGAATTTACGATCCTCTATCCCGCCAGCGATAGCACTCGGCAAGCGCTGGCCCTGGCCACGGCAGCAATGCTCAAGCCCGTTGGCATTCAGGCAAACGTCGAGGGTAAAAGCTGGGATGAAATCGAGCCCGCCATGCATAGCAATGTGGTGGTATTTGGCTGGGGCAGTCACGACCAGACCGAGATGTACAACCTGTACCACAGTCAGGCCGCCCAGGGAGATTTCTACAATGCCGGTTACTACGCTAACCAAGCCATCGATAACACACTGGATCTGGCCATGGGCGCATCGTCAGAAGCGGAGGCGATCGCCTTTTGGAAAGCGGCCCAGTGGGATGGCGACACCGGATTTACCGCTAAAGGCGATGCGGCTTGGGCCTGGCTGGTCAATCTAGACCACACCTACTTTGTCAGTGACTGTCTGGATATTGGTCAACCCCAGGTTGAACCCCACGGCCACGGCTGGCCGATTACGGCCAATATCGCTGGGTGGGAGTGGACATGCAACTAACAATATTGACCTTTACGGCCCAAAAGCTGTTGCGGCTCGGTCTCTTGCTGCTGGCGGTGGCCATCTTCACCTTTGTGTTGCTGAGCCTATCCCCGATTGACCCGGTGCAGGCCTATATCGGTGCTGACATGATGCGCATTAGCCCGGAGCAGCAACAGCTGATCGCCGAGCGTTGGGGGTTGGATCAGCCCATGGCGGTGCGGTTTTGGGATTGGCTAGGGCAGCTGCTACAGGGTAACTGGGGCAATTCGATGGTGTTTAACCAACCCGTGGGCGAGGTGATTGCCAAGCGATTTTGGGTGTCGGTGCAGATGCTTGCGATCGCATGGCTGCTGTCCGGCACCCTTGGCTTAGGTCTGGGCATCCTGGCGGGGGCCCTGGCGGGCTCCTGGATCGACCGAGTGATTCGCCTCTACGCTTACACGATGGCCTCATCGCCCACTTTCTGGGCCGCGCTGCTACTGCTGATTATCTTCTCGGTTTCGCTGAGGGTAACGCCCATCTGTTGTGCCGCACCCCCCGGTGTTTTGGCAGGCGATGTCACCCTCTGGCAACACCTGCACCACCTGCTGCTGCCTGCCATTACCCTCAGCATCATCGGCATTGCCAATATTGCCCTACATACCCGACAAAAGCTGATTGATGTACTACACAGCGACTACATCCTGTTTGCCCGTGCCCAGGGTGAACCGCTCTGGGGCATCATTCGTTACCACGGATTTCGCAACTTAATCCTGCCCGCGTTGACCCTGCAATTTGCCTCCCTGAGTGAGCTGTTTGGGGGGTCGGTGCTGGTGGAGCAGGTATTTGCCTATCCCGGACTGGGGGAAGCCACAGTACAGGCCGCCCTGCGAAGTGACATTCCGCTGCTCGTCGGCATTGTTTTTTTCAGTGCGCTGTTTGTTTACACCGGCAATACGATAGCTGACTTGGCCTATCCCATCGTTGATCCGCGCATTCGGCTGGAAAGTTCACTGGGGAGTTCACAGTCATGACGATTACAGTTCCTTTTGACCCTGTCTCCCGCAGTCTCCGCAATAACCGGCGACAGCGCACACTTTGGGGGATTGCCCTGTGTACGTTGTTTTTACTGGCAGTCATTTTTAGCACCTGGGTAATTGGCGATGGCGGCCTTGGCCCTGTGCTATCTCAGCGTAATCAGCCCCCCTCTGTAGCCCACCCCTTTGGCACCGATTGGCTGGGGAGAGATATGTTCAGCCGCTCCCTCCACGGCCTGTCCCTCAGCTTACGAATCGGCCTCCTCGCCGCCGCCATCAGCGCCCTGATCGGCACTGGCTTGGGTTTGGCGGCGGGCACACTGGGGGGCTGGGTCGATGCCGTGATCACCTGGATTATTGATGTCTTCTTTAGCCTGCCCCACCTGGTTCTGCTGATTTTGATTGCCTTTGCTGTTGGCGGGGGCACCCGTGGGGTAATCATTGCCGTGGCGCTCACCCACTGGACAAGTTTAGCGCGGGTGATTCGGGCGGAAGTCTTGCAGGTGAATAGCGCTGACTATGTAAAGATCTCCCACCGCTTTGGCCGATCGCCCCTCTGGATTGCCCGACATCACATGGTGCCCCACATCATTCCACAGCTGATAGTGGGGCTGATTTTGCTCTTCCCCCACGCAATTTTACACGAAGCGGCCCTGTCATTTATTGGCATTGGTCTGTCGCCCCATATTCCGGCAATCGGCATTATTTTGGCGGAATCCATGCGCCACCTGTCAACGGGATACTGGTGGCTGGGTGTCATGCCGGGGCTGCTGCTACTGCTGTCGGTCAAATCGTTTGACTGGCTGGGAGAAAATATGCGCGCGTTGCTGGATCCAAAGACAAGTCAGGGGTAACCATGCTCACCATCTCAAACCTGGGGATTACGTTTACCCAATACGATCAAGGACTGCACCGCAAGCGGCTAACGGTGATTACTGATTTGGATTTAACTGTCCAGGCAGGAGAACTGGTGGCGGTGGTGGGTGCCAGCGGTTCCGGGAAAAGTCTTCTGGCCCATGCTCTTTTGGGGATATTGCCGGAGAACGCTCAGCTCTCTGGGACGATGGAATTTCAAGGAAAACCATTAACCCAGAAGCGATGCGAGGCATTGCGGGGTAAAGCGATCGCACTTATTCCCCAATCGGTTGGCTACCTCGATCCGTTAATGACCGTCGGGCGGCAGGTGCAGCGGGTGGGGCAGCTCAATGGTCTCCCTGCGCGCTCAGCCAGAACCCTGGTGGAGCGCACCTTTGCTCGCTATGATTTGCCCGCTCATACGCCAAAGCGCTACCCGTTTCAGCTCTCCGGTGGGATGGCGCGGCGAGTTCTGGTCTCAACCGCCGTCATGACCCAGGCTCAGCTTGTGATTGCCGATGAACCGACGCCGGGTCTGCACCCTGACGTCGTGACTGAAACCCTCAATCACCTGCGCGAACTGGCTCAGGGGGGTCGAGGCGTGATGCTGATTACCCACGATATTGAAGCGGCCTTACAGGTCGCTGATCGGGTGGTAGTTTTCTATGGCGGCACCACGGTTGAAATCGCCAACGCTCAGGATTTCACAACTGGTAATCTGCGCCATCCCTATACCCAGGCTCTCTGGCGATCGCTACCTCAAAACGACTTTGTGCCGGTGCCGGGGAATCAGCCAAGCCCTGACCAGCTGCCGGTGGGCTGTCTGTATGGCGATCGCTGTTCCTGGAGCACGGCTGACTGTAAACGGGAGCGACCAGAACTGCAATTTATTCGTCAAGGTTGGGTGAGGTGTATCCATGCTGAAGGGTGAAGGTCTGTGGTTTCGTTATGGCGCTAAGCTGCCGTGGGTGGTGCGCGATCAGTCGCTTGCGATCGCACCAGGGGAAGTTATCGGTCTGATCGCCCCGTCCGGTTATGGCAAAACCACACTCGGTAAACTCCTCGCTGGGTATCTGAGGCCCAGCCACGGGCGCATCACGTTAGATCAACAACCGCTGCCAGGAGGCTACTGCCCCGTGCAGCTGGTCTTTCAAAATCCTGAGTTGTCGGTCAACCCGCGCTGGCGCATCGACCGCATCCTGCGAGAAAAACATCCGCCCCAGCCCCACATCCTGGATGCCCTCGGCATTCATCCCGGTTGGCTGACCCGCTATCCCCATGAGTTGAGCGGTGGAGAACTGCAACGGGTTGCGATCGCCCGCGTGCTTAACCGCAACACCCGCTATCTGATTGCCGATGAAATGACGGCTATGCTTGATGCCAATACCCAGGCGTTGATTTGGCAGGCGGTCCTAGAGTTTGCTCGCCAACATAATGTTGGCATCATCGCCATTAGCCACAATCAGCCATTGCTACAGCGGATTTGCCAACGAGGTTGTTTGGTCGCTGAGCAGACTATCGTTAATCTCGTGTCCGAGAGACAACCTTCCCATCGTCGTTGCGGCACCACCGCCAACTCCTAACGCCTATCTGATTCAATCCGAAAAGATCGCTCTGCCACCTTCACTAACCGCAGTTTACAGACTTACCATTAGTCGTCTAACCTGGGTGCAAAGAGTTCATAACCATGGTCGAATAGGGTAAACCCTTCGACGGTGCCATCATCATTGAGGTTGAACTTAATGAGAATGTCCACCACCTGGGCAAAAAACTCGGTTTCTGAGCTGGGATAAAGGATCACCGACGCTTGCCCTGTGGCTTGGCTGACAAGCTGGTTGTTCTCAACTCGTAGTTTGACCTGGAGCTCGGGTAACAGTTGATAGGTGCCGACATACTGCTCATAAAGGGCGGGGTCCAAATCAATGGCCTCACGCTGTCGAGGCATGGTGTAGGGTTCGTCTAAGAGAATAGCGGCTAGCCCTTCAGCTATAGAGTCCGTGGCCTGATTGGTCAAGTTGAGGAGCACACTAATGGTTAAGTTCTCTTCGGGATAATGCATCAGGCTAGAGCGAAATCCATTGATGCCACCACTGTGGTGAATCCGCTGTCGGCCAAGATGGGCATCGCTCACCAAGCCATAACCGTAGAAGGCATCGGACTGATTCGCAGCGGACTCCATTTTGGCCACTGGCTGGGCCAGCAAGTCAATCGATGCTTGACTCAAAATGGGTTGTTCCAGCTGCTGATCTCCGTAGAGCCATTGATTCCAAATGGCGAGGTCTCCTAACGTGGAATATAGGCCCCCTGCCCCCTGGGGGATACTCATGTCGATGGGGTCGGCTTGCAAGTAGAGATCAGGCCCTGCAAACGTGTACCCCTGGGCCAAATCGGGAATCACCGCATGGGGAATCTCATAGCCTGTATTATTCATACCCAACGGTGTAAAAATGTTGGCCTGCACATAGTCGGCATAGGTTTGCCCAGAGACCGTTTCTAAAATCTGGGTTAGCAGAACGTAGCCAGAGTTGCTGTACTTAAACTGGTCTCCAGGATCAAATTCTAGGGGCAAATCTTTGAAGCGATCCACCAACTGGTCCAGGTTAGAGGGCAGTCGCAGCCATTCCTGGATGTCAGGGAATATCTCTCCATCCAGATATTCTGGAATGCCTGAGGTGTGGGTTAACAGATGATGGCTGGTGATGCGATCGCCATCTGGATAGTCAGGGAGATAAGAGGAAATAGGGGCTTGTACATCTAATCGCCCCTGTTCTTGTAACTGGAGGATAGCAACGGCGGTAAATTGTTTGGTAATAGACCCGATGCGGAATTTGGTCTCTACAGTATTCGCGACTTGATGTTCGCGGTTGGCTAAACCGTAACTACAGGTAAATGTTGAAGCAGTACCGTAGTCAATGGCAACATTGCCCGAGAGCCGCCCCGTTTGGTCATAGGCATCTAAGTACGCGTTGATTTCATCGATGGTATCAGCTGTCAGGGCAGTTTCTGTTGAAGATGTGGCGCACTGATCGACCAGTGCTGGTGCGTTTGCAAGCATAGGTGCATCCTGGGGTTGTAAGAACTGTAGCGTTGTTAAATCCGACGATGAAGCCATGGCATTGGCGCTCCAAGCGAAGCCGACAGCCATGCCTATCAGTGAAGCTAATTGAAGTCGCCTGCCCATTGTCCCGTTTTATACCTGTCTTAGTAGCAATGTATGTGTACTTTAACGACGGGGAGCATGCGGTTCCATAGTGAAAGGTCATGCGTTGTCATGACCTTTGTCATGGAGCCAATCAGGCGAATGGTTTAGCATTAAGCAACGGTAAACCCTAGTTAAGTCAGCCACAGCCCAATTACCCTGCTACACCATCAACCAAGCATGAACGCTGTTAGTCACGTCCCCAGATTAGGCGAAAAGACCAAGCCCCTATCAGCCGCTAGCGCCAATCTGTCTCCATCTATTCCTAAAACCCTGCGGTATGTGGAATGGACGTTTGTGTTACTGGTGGTTCTGCGCGTTGGGCTACTGATGCTCAATAAACCCCTGGGGTATGAGATGGGTCCAGGAGACTATCTTGGTTTCACTGTGCTGGGGGTGCTGGTCATCCTTAGCATTGTTTTTCCCCTACAACAGCCCATGGGGCTACGGCGGGGATACATTCTGTTAGAAATTGTTGTTTTACTGATTAGTCGTCTGTTCACTAATTGGGGATTTGATCCGTTTTTGTATCTTGTCCTGGTCAAGAGCTGTTTCTTGCTAAGTCGTCGCGATGTCATTTTTACAACAATCCTGGCGGGGATTGCGTGGCAGCTTAGCCTGGCCCAGCGAATTTTTCATGAATTCTCTATCCCCACAGAAGAACTGCGAGCCCAGTTTGAGGAATCCTTAGCAGCTCCTAAAGCTCTGTTAGTGTTGGATGTGATTATCAACAGCACCACTATTTATGTGATTACTTGTTTGTTAACCATTTTGTTGTGTTGGGCAGTTTTATCTGAACGTAAAAGCCGACAACAAGCGGCGGCACTATCCCAGGAAGTGGAAACCCTGGCAACAGATTTAGAACGAACTCGCATTGCCCGAGATATTCACGACTCCCTTGGGCACACGCTGACTACCCTTAATGTTCAATTAGAAGTGGCGCAAACTTTATATTCTCAACAACCTGACCAGTCTTTGCAGGCACTCAATCGAGCTAAGATACTTTCTAGTCAGTCTCTACAGGAAGTACGACGGGCGGTTTCAACCATCCGCCATGGCACGTTTAATTTGCCCGATGCGTTGACGGGTTTAGTGGAGCAGATTCAGCAGGCCCATGCCACTGAGCCCCTGAAAATTGAAACTCGCATCAGCTTGCCAACCTTGCCCCTACAGGTAAACCAGCAGCTGTTTCTAATTATTAAAGAAGGGCTAACAAATATCCAAAAACATGCTCAGGCATCTACCGTAAAGCTGTGGGCTCAGCAAACCACAGAGGGCATTGCCATGGGTCTGGCGGACGATGGTGTTGGCTTTGTGCCTGAGGCATCTAACTCAGGCTATGGATTGCGGGGCATGCAAGAACGGGTACAGTTACTGGGAGGGCAAATGACAATCCAGAGTACTCTTGGAAAAGGCACATTAATTCAGGTTACAGTGCCACAATGATTCAGATTTTGTTGGTGGATGATCAACCAATGTTTCGGCAGGGATTGGCGTCGTTGCTATCCCTGGAGGATGATCTTGAAATTGTCGGTGAAGCGAATCATGGTCAGGAGGCCATTGCTCTGGTCCAGCAACTGCAACCGGATGTTATTTTGATGGATGTGCGCATGCCAGTGTGCAACGGTGTGGAAGCAACCCATGAGATCCATCAGCGGTTTCCGTGGATTCGGATTTTGGTGCTGACTACGTTTGATGAGGATGAGTATGTATTTGAGTCGCTGGAAGCAGGAGCATTGGGGTATTTGCTGAAGAGTACCCCGGCGAAACAGGTTGCGATCGCAATTCGTAACCTTCACCAGGGCTACAGCCAGTTAGGACCCACCATTGCCCCCAAGGTGTTTTCCCATGTCAAATCAGATAATGGCACCAAAACAGATGTGGACATCCTTTTTAATAATCGGGAGATAGACATCCTCAAGCTATTGGGCCAGGGCCACAGCAATCGCGAAATTGCCGCTGCTTTACACCTGACGGAAGGTACGGTCAAAAACCATTTGACTAATATTTTTAGCCAGTTGGACGTTCGCGATCGCACCCAGGCAGCTCTCTGGGCCCACCAGAATCTGCTGTCCTAAAGCCTCAGGTCTACCCTTGAGATCTCAACATTAGACCCTAAAAAGTACTTTGGTGAGAAAGATGCTTGATCAAAATCTCCAGAACAGATTTTGCCTTGATGGGTTTACTCAAAAAATCTGATGCCCCCACCATTTTTGCCCGCAACCGTTCAGGGATTCTGTTTTTATTGGTCACAATGATGATAGGCGTGTTCTGAAAGGAAGAGATGCGTCGAATTTGGGCACAGAGTTCGTAACCATTCGCCACCGGCAGCACTAATTCTAAAAAGATTATTTTAGGCCTCAAGTCCATGAGCAGAGACACTGCCTGTAAGGAATCAGAAATATTAGCGTAGCTATAGCCAGCCGCTTGAACAATGTCCCCCAGTGCTTGACTATCTACTGCACTATTGTCCACATAGACCACCGTTACCTGGCCTACCTGACTTTGAGCATAGGGTGTCTCCTTTGGCCCCCTGTGCGACGTTGATGCAGACATTGATGCAGACGATGGATTCCCGCTACTACCGGTCAGCTCTTTGGCAACTTTATCCAATAAGGATTCTATTCTTTGCAAAATGTGTCTAGCAGCAGCGGGCTTTCTGACATAGGTGTCAAACCCAGTCTGTATCAAAAGTTGACCAGTAACCGTTGGCTGCGCCAGGGCAATTACAGGAATGAGCCATGTGGGACTAGACTCTTTAAGAATCTTAATCGCTTGCCAACCATTAAGTCCCTGGGCATCAATATCCATGACAATCAGGTCAGGAGCCTCCTCAACGGCCAGCGATAAGCCCTTATCACCACGATGGGTACTGACTACCTCATAGTCATATAGCTTAAGGGCATGCTCAAGGATCTGACGGCTTGCCCTATCTTTATCTATTAATAGGATTTTAGCCATAAAACTATTTACAAGATTAGCCAATCCCTTTGCAGGGCTTAGCTAGCGGCATTCTTTATCGTTGAGATCCCTTTGTCTTTGAATACTCAGATACGGCTTCAAAAGTTATTTCTGAATATTCAAGGGCAAAGAAAATTAAGGAATAGCAAACCATATTGTACCTGCCCTTTCTACGAATTTACACAGATACGCTATAGAACATTTAACGATAGTCCATTTAACGCATGCTTTCAGGAAAAATCAGGCAGAATCAGCACCTTCACTTAAAACGCAACTTTTTCCAAAGTAGTGATTTTACTTACGTACATTGAGCGATGGTAATTAATTTCACACAGTTGATCCTCAGGAAAACGATCAAAAATGTTGTTTGAACGCTTGGTCAGGGTAAATACACAGAACGCACAGTCACAAAGTTCACACTGATCCCATTGTTTTTCCGGGAGAAAATCTTTTAGTTGTTTTCTACTATTTTCCACAAGGGTGCATTGGCTAAAAATTGTCGCTAACGGCATCCCACATGGTGAAAAACAAAAAAGAGACTCTATGAATTTCAAGAAGATTCTCACGGTAGCAGCGGTCTCCCTAGGTGCTACATCCATCGCTCTCTCGGCTTCTAAAAATGTTGCCGATGCTCAGGTGGGCTACTTTAAGCTAACGACGATGTTTCTTGAAGATGAAGACAAGTGTTTAGAAGGGAATCGGTTAGCCCCTGAGTCTGTGTTAGAAGGTGCGGCGTTTATGGATGATTGTCAAAATGTGTCAGGTCAGTTTTGGAAAATAATTCCGGCTGATGGTGATTATTTTAAGTTGACAACGATGTTCCTTGAAGGTGAAGGTAAGTGTCTTGAGGGAAATCGTCTGGCCCCTGACTCTGTGTTAGGGGGGGCTGCCTTTATGGATACTTGTCAAAACGTGTCGGGCCAGCTGTGGAAGAAGATCCCGGTTGGCGATGGTTATTTTAGGCTAACAACCATGTTTTTAGAGGCTCAGAATAAATGTCTTGAGGGGAATCGGTTAGCCCCTGACTCTATGTTAGAAGGCGCAGCCTTTATGGATGATTGTCAAAATGTGTCGGGTCAGCTGTGGCGGATGGAGGAGTAAGGGGATGGGGTGGGTTAACCGCTGCTGCTGTTAGACAAGCAGGTGGGTAAATACAGGGGGCGGTCAATGGCGATAACTATTCAGGGGTATTTACCCATCCTCCAACTCTACAACCCGGAATCTCTTACCTTATAATCAATCTCCTCCACCGGCAGATTCTCGCCATCGCCATCGCCATACCGCAACTGTAACCGCCGCTCCTTGGCATACTCCACCAGCTGACCACCATACTTGTCAGCCTCGGTCCCCAACCCCTGGATCTGGATCTTGCCATTAAACACCGTTGCCCGTGCCAGATAAATCACCAGATCATCCCGCGAAGGGCGATTGACCGTCACACTGGCCGTCAAGTGCGCCACCCCCCGCTCATCTAACTCCTGGGGTAACGCCATGGCCGTATTCCGAATTCCCCGCACCGCCACAATTGCCGACGCAACGGCCATGGTAATATCCACCCCATCATCCGTAAAAATCTTATTATTCGAGAGATACTGAAAATTGCGCTCCCGCAGATCATCTCGAATGCGGCGATGGATCAGATTATCTGGATGATACTGTTTCAGCGCTCCCACAATCGCCCCGCAGGCTGCCCGAGGTTCACGCCAGGGAGACTCACGAGTGACGCCATACATCTGGTTTTCACCATCCCGCAAACGACCCACGTGGGTTTTAAGATCAATCGCCACCAGCGATATGGACTGCGGATTACCTGCATACACCCGCTGCTTTAGCTGTTCATCTAACTCATGGGCCACCGTCACATGGGCCAATGTCGCCCCATTATCTGTACCCCCGCCAGCTGGGAAAAATGCCTCTAGTTTTAGCTCGCCAATTTCTGACAGCGTTGCAAACCGGGAGGCGACCACGTCACGATAGCGTTTGGTTGCCTCCCCCTGGTGGATGCGATCGCCACAGTTGGTATAGGCCAATGTCGTCACCACACTGGGCAAATTCATGTCCGCCCCGCAGGCCTTAATATCCGTTGGACTCGCCGCTGCAAACTGGAGTTCATCTCGCAAAATTTGCAATCCTTTGATCAGGGCGTAGCGATCGCTAACAATTTCATTAAGATAGTTGTGGTACGCATTACGCTCCATGCCAAAGCTAGCGCCAAGCTTCCAAAAATTGTCTACTCGACGCTGGGTGGCTGCTACATCAAACGGGGTGGTCATGGTCGTTATCTCTCTCGCTGGCCAAGGTTAAACACATCAAAGGGGATGACAGCGGATTCAGGCTTGCGCGTATCAAAGTAGTAGCTGGTGATGGTTCCCAAACCCGTGTCTAAAATACTGAAAGCCGTAATATCATTACTGGCAATATAGGGCATTGGATTGTCAAACTCATCTGTTAGGGGCTTCAGGGTGGGCATGATGGGAGTTAACCCATTGGGGTCACCAGTGGCAACATAGGTTTCTTTAAAGCGGCTGTCTTGGGGCACCGGTCTCGGCCTGGCCTCCGTGTGAGCGTGATAGGTATTACCCACATTAGAAGACTCTAAAAAGTGCATACCGCTGTCGCCTTTAAAGCGGTTCCAAATATGAGAGTGCCCATAAAACACCAAATCGGTTCCGGCCTCGTCTAATAGCGGTACCAGATATTTAATGATGTGATCCTCTTCTTTGGGATACTCATAGCGAATACCGGTGAGATTCCCTTCATCGCCATAGTCGTAGACAGGAACCGGAGTGGTAAATGCAGGTACTACATTATCCCCCAGGGTGTGGGCTGGATGGTGCAGCATAACAATCTTGTACTTAGCCTGCTGGAACTCGTCACTGGCCAGTTCTGCCTGTAGCCATTCATACTGGGGGCTGCCGGGTTCAATGCTTTCAAAAATCATTTGACCATGGCCCCAGTTTTGAGGGTTACCCAAATCAACGGCCCGTTCCTGGTAGCGCCCCCGAGTTTCATCATCCACCTTAAACATGCGCCAAATCTGGGTCACATAGAGAGACACCAGACGTACATCGCCAAAGGTGGTGGCGTAGTATCGTTGGGTCTGACCATTATCACGTTGGGCTTTGGGGAGAGAGAAAATCTCGTTGTAGGTATCGATGTTAAAAGAATTTTCTTTAAGCCAGTGTCTTTCTACAGCCTCATTTTCGGTGGGGTTAAAGATAGCTTTGTGTTGATCGTACAGGTCTTTAGCGGCATTCCAGGGAACAGGATCGTTGAACTGTTTATTTAAAGCAGTTGTGGTGCTGTAGCGCCCCATGACTTCATGGTTGCCCACGGCTGTAAATAGGGGCGCATTTTGAATGATTTTCCCCCCTTTGTAGACAGTGCCTTCTTCGTTTTCATCGTTGATCAGGTTATAGCTGGCTCGTCCCTGCAAGCAGGGGAAGAACGCACCCCCACGGGCATCATCAAACCACTCGGAAGCGCGGTCGGGTATGTTCACCAGGTCGCCTGCCAGGAATACACCATCCACCTGGCCAATGGTTTCTTCTACTTTTTGTAGGTTGGCGGCGGTCATCGGCATCAGCTGATGATCGGACGTGAGCAGGATTTTAAGGGGCTCACCTGCCGGTGGTAAAGCCCTGAGGGAGAATTGATCGCTTTGAACAGTGGTGCCATCGTCCGTGGTGCTAGCAACTGCATAGGGAACGGGTAGACCAGGGCGTAATCCACTGATTTCAGCCTCGTGTCGCCAAATGGGGCGTTGAGTAACGGCCTCATAGGGCTCAACGGTTTTAGATTCGGCATCCTCACGGGTGCGGCTAAGCTGGGTGGTGTCGGCAAAGACCGTCTGATCGCCAGGGCCGTACATGACTTTGTGGTCGCTACCTGCAAATTCGGTAAACCAGACTACGCGTATCGATGACTCTGTTGGAGATTGTAAAAATGGGTCTGTGAGCAGGGTGACTTGGGGGGGCATGGATAATGGCTGTTGAAGGGGCACTATCGGTCGGTTGGTCAACTGTACAAATAGCACCACGCCCAGGGAGAAAAATAGTCCCAAGGCTACTAAGGTTCCGGTTTTGGTTTTTCCGGTTTTGGCTGAGGCCATAGAACGTTCCTGTGGGTTCCCTAACCTATGTCAGGGGGTAGGTATGCAACTCAAGTCTAGATAGTAGCCAATTAGTGCCCCAGATCTGAGTGACTAACGTCAATGCAATTTAATGGGGGCTAATTTACCCTTGTACAAATGCTATGTAAGCGTTAGGTTTACCCCAATTCAAAAATTGTCTAACGGTGTATCTATTTCTAACGTCTGCAAGGAATGATAGATAGGTAAAGTGTTTGGAGAATTAACGTCTGCTTTTGCTGGGCTGACCTTTTAATCACGCTTTAATTCTGATGGCGCATGGGCATAGTTGACGGTTATTACAGCAATCTTTTATGACCAAGTTTCGCTTACCAAAATTGAATAGTTGGGTAACGACCTTGGTGCTGGCCTCCATTGGTTTGCATGGCCTGGTGCTGGCCCTACCGATGCCAGATCTGATTGAAGAAAAACCGGACGTACCTGAAGAAACTGAACCAGAGGTCATTCAAGTGGTGACATTGCCAAAATTGGCACGCACGCCTGGTTCGTCTAAGCCGCCTTTACCTGAGCCTCCACCGGAAGAACCGCTCCCGGTGGAGGAGCCAGTTGATGAGATGGTTCTGGCGAATCCGGAGATCTTAGAAGAGTTGGAAGAGATTGAACCGGAGCTGGATGACTTCAGTGAGTGGGAGGAGGAACCAGGTTTCGATGAGGAGCTATTGGATGAGGGTGATGGTGGAGATGAAGCCCCCCCTGAGCTAACTCTGGATGAACGTATTGCCAGCCTAGATAGCTACACTGATTTTGATGACACCCAAATTGGCAATACCCCTGTCCTGACGCAACTGGGCAAGATGGCGGAGCAGGGTTTTTTGCCTACACCGCTACGGGATTTAGAGCGAGCGTTATCTGAAGTTGAGGTACCCCTGCAGGAGTGTTTAGAAAATCCCCCCGGTACCTCAGTGAGTTTTATGGTTGAGGTGGGTCCTGATGGCACCTTAATCCATGATCCGAAACCGTTGAATAGTTCTGGTTACCAGGTGTTGGATGAAAAAGCGCTGGAGATTGCCCGCGATGCGGACTACGCTGCTTATCACGCGATGGGCAAAACAAAAGCCTATTCCTTTAATATTGAAATTGACTATGAGGCCTGTAATTTGGCCTCTGGTTTAGCCAATGCCGAGGCGGCCAGCTAAGGCGGGGCTTAGGGGTAATAGGGTGGCCAGCATCAGGAATAAAATCAGCAATGCCAGGGCGGCACGGGTATCGTCCGGTTCACTAATGTCGTCAAGGCAGGGGCGTTCTTCACCGCGCTGCAAAAACAAAATTAGGGCTCCCCAATAGAGGGCAAGGGGATTCGCCAGGGCCACAAAAATTAGCAGGATGAGGGTAACGGCTGTGGCTCGTCCGGCAATCTTGCGACCATAAATGGCTTGAACAATACGGCCACCATCAATACGTCCGGCAGGCATCACGTTTAGCGCCGTAATGACCAGCCCCAACCATCCCATCAGCACCAGGGGATCAACATCTATCAGGTCGTTGGTTTGTAGGGTATCGCCTAGAATCGCACGGGCCAGGGTGCCCACCAGTATAGATTCTTGAAAAAAGTCTACCGGTAGCTGATAGAGGCTACCGGGATGGGAAAGCCCTAGACCCACTAGCAGCATTGCCAGGGATAATAGGCCACTGGCTGCTGGTCCGGCAAAGGCAATGTCGAACAGCACGGTGCGATTGGGTAGCACCGACTCAAACCGAGTCAGGGCACCAAAGCTACCTAGCTGCCAGGCGGGCAGGGCAAAGGGCGGACTGAGTTTGATGTTGTAACGTTTGGCTTGCCAGCGATGGCCGATTTCATGGATGGCCAAAATGGCGAAGATGGCGAGGGCAGTGGGTAATACCTCTGGCCAGCGGCCTGGTTGCTCAAACAGGTCAAAGTCCTTGAGTAGGGCTCCGGTTTCCAAGCTGGTGATAAATGTTGCGATCGCAAGCGCCACTGCCAACCCCTTTTGACGGATGTCAGCGGGTTTGGGATCTGTCTTGCTGGGCAGCGCAATGATGGCAGGTCGGTCTTCGGGGCCGTTAATTAAAAACAGCCGATACCGATCGTCCTCAAACTGGTTTTTCAGCTGAGCATTGAGGGCATTGATTGTCGTTTCAGCCTCGCCCCGCAGGTTGCCTTTAAAGAAAACACCGGCTTGATAGGGAACCGTCTCCGTTCTAAAGAAGGTATCGACGCCAAAAATAGATTCAATGGCCGCTAGATCCTCTGCTGGGATCGCTGGAGGCGTTTGGGGTGGGGCAGTTGCCTCAGGGGCACCGCTCTCGTCACTCTCCGTCTTAGGGCTCGTGGGGGATTCCCTACCTGCCTCCAGGTCTGGCTCGACCACGACGTCTACCGTCGGCAGGGGTTCGTTTTGGGAGACTGTAATGGGATCTTTAGCCTGGGCCTGACCTTCAGGGGCTGCTTTGGCCAGGGTTCTTAACTGCCGTCCTAAATATATGTAGATGGCAGTTGAAACCATCACAGCGACCAGGACCCAGGCAATGTTGAGATAGATGCCAAAGGTAAACAGTCCAAAAAATATGAGCCAAGGTAGCATCAGCACCACTGACTGTAACCAGGCGAAAATGCCCAACTTGCCGTCAGGACGGGCTCTGATAAATCCCCAAATGAGAATGCCAACTGCGGCTACTAAAATTAGAACCGTTATCATTGCGCAGAAAAACCGACAACACCATTAAAACTCTGCTGATAGTTTAAGGGTAGACGTCCCTTTCAGGTTAAACTCAACACCGCGAAGCTTTCTGCCAATTTATGTTATATGAGCGCCCAAGAGCCATTTGATCATGCTGCGACGCCAGCAGACTTGATGCCTCAGACTCCGAGGGCATCAGAGCGGTTTACCGTTGATTACAATCCAGACCCTGATTTTGCATCCATTGGGGATTTGCACCATGAGGAGATGGCAACGTTGCCCCTGAGCTCGCCCATGAAAGTGTCAGTGCAGTTATTGATTGCGATCGCATCCACCTTGATCACCTTTATTGGTCTGGTACTCGATAGCTTCTGGCTAATTTCGTTTGGCTCTTTAATCGCGTTAGCGATTTCGATCCGGTTGGCGATGCCCACCTTGCGGGCAGTGGTCAACGACCTATCTCCAGAGCAACGATCGTTAATTGTCGCCACCCCTGGCTTAATTCTCGGCGTCTACGGCTTGATGCAAGTCAGTGGGATCAACCTGCGACTATTGCAGTGGGGGGCCACCCTCAACTGGAATGCCATTGGAGCCCTCGGTGATTTTTTGGGGGCCTTAGGACAAATATTTATCGCGATTTTGGCGCTCTATGTCGCTTGGCGACAGTTTATTATTTCCCGCGATCTAACCACTCAGCAGAATTTAATTACCCAGCAGCAAACCATTGATGCTTATTTCCAGGGCATTTCAGAACTGGTCCTGGATGATGAAGGCTTACTTGAAGACTGGCCCCAGGAACGCATCATTGCTGAAGCTCGAACGGCAGCTATTTTGGGCGGTATCGATGGCGATGGTAAAGCTAAAGTTCTACGATTTTTGTCGCGCTCTAAACTACTCACCCCCCTAGCCCGTGATCAGCGGTTGGGACGCCCGATTTTAGATGGCTCTGGCGGCTACGCTGAGGATCGCCTCAATGGTGTACGGGTGATTGATATTGGCGTGATGCTGGCAGCGGCAGATATTTCCGGCAATGATCTACGTTGGGTAGACCTGAGCGGCATTAATTTAATCCGCGCCAACCTATCCCAATGCGAGTTAGTCCGCACCGATCTAACCCGCACGGTGTTATGTGACGCAGACTTATCTGGGGCTGATCTTATGGGCACCCGCTTCTTTCATGGCCCCCCCGAAACCGCCACACCTCGTACCCGTAACGATACACCTAACTATGAAACCGGCGAGTTTACCGGAGCTGTGGTAGAAGGCATGGATCTATCCAATGCCCAGCGCCTATCTGAAACCCAACGCTGCTATCTATGCACCTGGAGCGGCAGTAAAACTCGGGCTACTATTCCAGGTGGCTGTCGGGATATTCCAAATCGGTTGGGTAGATAGGGGAAGTCGGGAATAAGGAATCGGGTTACGCATACCTGCTTGTATAAAAAGTTCTTGTAAGGTTGAGCCAAGTCCAGTGTGATTTATCTATCAATCACATTAGGTTTGGGTAAATTGAAACTAGCCAGACCTGTTCCTGTTGGCTAATTGTTACCTTGAAGACGGTGGGGGCACCCGCCATCAGTGGGGTCGCCCACCATCGGTGGGGGCGTCCACCATCGGTGGGGTCGTCCATCATATCTATTGCCCTTCTTCTAATCGTCCATGGTTGCCAAGAAACTTAAGAAGCGCTCCAAAAAACGTTCTCGCTCGGCTGCGCCAGAACAAACGGCAGAACCCACCCTCACTCGCAAGGAGCAACGGGCAAAAGAGAGGGAAGTGGCAAAGGCTCGTTCTCAGCTGATTCAGTTTACGGTGCTGGCCTGTGTCGCATCGGGTTTAGTGGGTCTTTTGCTGGGCGTCATGGTGGAGCCCACCTTAGGCATAGCCGCCACAGCCAGTTTGCTATGTCTCAGTTTGTCCTTTAAGTATCAGCGATACGCCCTCTACGCATTTATCATCTATATCCCCTTTTCAGGGACGGTGACCTACATGCTGGGGGGCAATTCCTTATTACAGCTTGCCAAGGATGCTTTTTACGTACCTGCCTTGATTGGTGTGATTCAGATGTGCCGTAGAAAGCGTCAGAAGATTTTATTGCCGGAGGCATTACAACTGCCGTTGGTGCTGGTACTGGCGATTGTCATCCTCAATATTTTGCTGATTAATCTACCTCAGCAGCTCCAGGCACCTGGGGATGAAATGCCTCTGATGATGGGCATCCTGGGTCTGAAAATTTTGCTGGGATACCTACCTGTTATCACCTGCATTTACTATTTGATACGCACGTCGGAAGATCTATACTTTTTGCTACGTATCCAGGCCGTGTTAGTGCTCGTGTCCTGTGCTCTCGGGTTTGTTCAGTACCTGATGCTCAAAACCGGTGTTTGTGCTGGCACAGAGGGGATTGGAGCCCAAGGCGTAGACCTGTTTAAGGCGTCTTTGCGGTCCCGCTGCTTTGTGGGAGGCTCCCTGTTGTACAGCCCATCCCAAGGTCAGATTCGATTGCCGGGTACTTTTGTGGCCCCCTGGCAATGGGGTTGGTTTTTAATTTCCAGTGCATTTTTTAGCTTTGGTACGGCCTTTAATGATCGATCTCCCTTCTGGCGATTAATCGGCATCATTTCCCTGATCACCGTATTCGTTATGTCGGTGATCTCTGGCCAGCGGATTGCCTTATTTTTGGTTCCCATTGTCGTTGGGGTGTTGAGTGTCCTAACGGGGCAGGTGGCTAACCTTAAACGCTTTGTGCCGATTGGTGTGATCCTGGGGCTGATTTTAGTGGGGCTGACGATTCGTAACCCAGAGTTAATGCAGGAACGTATCGATAGCTTTGAGGATCGATGGAATGCCTCTCCACCCCATGAATTTGTGATGCAGCAGTTTGCTGAGGTCATGGAGGCCCAAGAAGGCATCTTAGGTAACGGCGTAGCTAGGGCTACCAACGGGGCACGTTTGTTTGGCAAAGTACGTCTGGTGGAAACGTATCATCCTAAACTGCTCTATGAGCTGGGGCCTCTAGGGTTGCTGTTTGTGGTGATGCTCTATACGGCTCTGACCATTGCTACGTTTAAGGCTTATCGGAAAACAAGGGATAAGAACCTGCGGGGATATGCTGCCTCCATGTGGGTGTTTGTGCTCTTTATTAGCTTCTTTCCCTACTACTATCCTTTGGATGTGGACCCGGTATCGGTTTATTACTGGCTGGCAGCCGGGATCGCCTTGAAGATTCCTACCCTGGATAAGCAGGAGCGGGAATTGGCCAATCCCAGGAAGAAGAAGCGGTTGCGATCGCAGAAAAAAACAGCCCTAAAATCAGCTGACGTTGAGGAACCCCAACCCGTTTAAGACGATTCCTTCAAATAACTATGGATACGGATCTATTTATTTCAGTTGTCATTCCCACCTACGGCAGAGAAGCCGTTCTCTGTAGCACTATTGAAAATGTATTAGAGCAAACCTATCCAGCCTTTGAGGTGATTATTGTTGACCAGACCCAGACCCATGAGTCAGCAACAACAGCATTCCTCAATGCCATAAAAACAGATCCTAAAGTAACGCTGTATACCGTTGACTGGGCCAGTTTACCAGCTGCGCGAAACTATGCGATTGAGCGTTGTCATGGGGATATCATTCTGTTTTTAGATGATGATGTGGAATTGCCCCCAGGCTTTTTAGCAGCCCATGGGCAAAACTATAAAACCCGGTCTGACATCGGTGCCGTGGCCGGGCGTGTGTTTGATCGCATGAAGTTGGCAGAATCCAATGCCGCCAAGCAGATTGAAACCCTGCCGCCGGAGGCCATGGATCCCGGTATTGCCTGGTACTACATTGATTTAGTCCATACCGTGAACCCGCAGCAGGTATTGACAGCACGGGGATGTAACATGTCCTTTCGACGAGACGTGTTTGCAAACCACGGATTACGGTTTGATGAGCGTTTCCAGGGCAGTGCCGTGCGGGAAGAGTCGGATTTTTGCCTGCGTTTTCGACGCACACAGCTAAAGATTTGGTACGACCCAGAGGCCAATTTGATCCATTTGGGAGAAGAGACCGGTGGCTGCCACGATATCAGCACCCGCTCCCTTAAATACCAGCTGACCTTTTATCACAACCATTTTTTAATGGCATTAAAAAACCTGACACCATGGCAGTTGCTGCGACTGTCGGGACGTTTATTTGACTGCCATGTTCTGGGCAATCCCCCCTGTAATAAGAGCGGGTCGCCCATTAAAATTGTCACCCGGTTTGGTTTTTACACCCTAGGTTTTATCCAGGCTTGCTGGACCTTAGCAACCACCTTTAACAGTAAGGGACGGTTGTTTAGCCTACCGGCCCAGACTATGCCCCAGCCCACCCACCCCAACAATACCTCCACCAGGGTCGTTACTGGCTAATACTGGAGTACGGCAGACATCATCATCCAACCCATGAAAGTTTTAGTTGCCAGCCACAGCTACATTGTTGACCTAAACTGCGAGAAACTGCGGGAATTAGCCCACATGGGCCATGAGGTCACGGTAGTGGTACCAAAACGTTGGAATCCGGGAGGAGTACAAAATCGCATTGTTGAACCTGAACCGCGTCAAGAAGGCTCATTTCGCATAGTCCCCATCGCCAACTTTAGCCAGAACAATCAAGGTCTGCTGAGTTTTGGCTGGGGCATTGTTGACCTCCTGAAAACATTTAAGCCTGACATTATTCAAGTGGAGCAGGGGTCCAAATCTTTGGGCTATGCAGAATTGATCACCTTAAATCGTCTCCTGGGGGGTAACGCCAAAACTCTCTTTTTCACCTGGTGGAATCTGCCCTATGAGGTGAAATTTCCCCTCTCTCTGCTAGAGGGCTATAACCTGCGGCACACCGATGGCCTGGTGGTGGGCAACCAGGACGGAGCCAATATCTTAAAAGACCATGGCTACCATGGTCCGGTGCGGGTAATGCCGCAATTGGGGGTGGATGAAGGACTGTTTTGTCCGAAAGAACAGCCACAGCTACGACAAACGTTAGCGATTCCTGACCATGACTTTATCGTCGGATTTGTCGGTCGCTTTGTCCCTGAAAAGGGCCTTGTTACCCTATTCAAAGCATTAGAGACCCTAGTTAATGTATCCTGGACCCTGGTGTTGCTGGGGCGTGGTCCCTTAAAGGAAGCGTTACAGAATCAAGCACAAGCCCTTGGCATTGCTGAGCGCATCCGTTGGATTGAAAGCGTCCCCCACGATCAGGTACCCGACTATATAAACCTGATGGATACGCTGGTGCTACCTTCAGAAACCACCTATGAGTTCAAAACCCTGACCTCCGTGGGGTGGAAAGAGCAGTTTGGCCATGTATTAATCGAAGCCATGGCCTGTCAGGTGCCGGTGATCGGCTCTGATTCTGGAGAAATCCCCTATGTCATTGATGACAGTGGCTTAATTTTTCCAGAAGGTGACCCCATGGCCATGGCCGATCGACTCAGTCAGCTGATGCAACACCCTGAACAGCAGCAGGCCCTGGGGAAAAAGGGCTACGACAGAGCCATGAAACACTATACAAATAAGGCCCTAGCAACAGAGCTACTGGCATTTTATGAAGCGCTACTAACAGCTTAGTAACGCCTTTTCAGACATGATCAATGTGCCTCCACTCCTTACTCACCATTTCCCCAACATCATCGTCAAGTTGCCACTTTAAGAAGCTTCATAATATATATTCCCAGCAAATCTTGTTGATGTTCCGATTAAAAGCAGGGTGAAGTTATCTAAACTAAGCCTATTCAACGAAATATATTGATGACAACCAGTGGTCATAACATCAGAACGTGTCAGTAATTCCTTAATCTGTCGGCTTACAGTCTTGGGCAGTGTTGCCTTTGTGATCTCCTCCTGTACTGGCGGCAGTGGCGGTGGCAGTTCAGCTACCCCCGTCTCCATCTCCGAACCTGATCAACTGGTTCTAGAAGTTCAACCCATTCAAGTGTGTGATGACGATGGTATCGTTTGCGCCCAGGTTGAGCTGTTTGAAGCCATTGCCGATAAAATTTGGGGTCAGGCCGGTATAGATATTGCGTTTCTGCCATTAAATCAGCTGAACGACAGCACCTATCTGACCACAGATGAAGATGAATTTATCGATCTGTCCTTCTCTGGCGATGCTGGGGATTTTGGGCGGCATCCCGACTCAACACGAACCGATGGCCCCATCAATCTTTGGTTTGTAGATGTGATCGAAACAACTACGGGTTTGGTGCAATTCGGTAATGCCTGGATCGGGTTAAACGGTGTGTTGGTCAGCGATGACATTTTGGACTTCAACAATGGGGCCGGACGCATTGATGTGATTGCCCACGAATTAGGCCACAATCTGGGGTTGAGGCATTCCACCTTTGGCGCAGGGGAGGCTGATAATGTGATGAGTAGTGGCGCTGTACGTACCGTCCCTGAATCGATTGACGATATTTTTCCAGACGGCGATAGGTTATCACGCTTAACCCCAGAGCAAATCGAACGGGCTCGGGAAAGCGACTTTTTGACTGAAGCAGAGCCGGATGACAACAGTCTACCGATTACGGAAGCAGATGCCATCCCTTTGCTATTGGCAGATGCACTATCGGCGGATGAAGGTAGTCTGCCAATACCGGACGTATCTGCCAATGCCATAGGCATGGCAGATAGTCCAATTGCAACCATGGCTGGGAAACCGAGCCTGGCTCCTCAGCTATTAGCCTCCACCCAGGCTGTGGCAGCCGTTCCCGAACACTCACCGTCACCGTTGACCTGGCTATTGTTATTGCCTTTGGGTTATCGGGTTTATAGTCGAGTCAGTCGAAGCAAACGTTAGTCCTTTCGTTAGTCCTTTCTAAATTTATGGCCAGGGCATTAAACATTTTGCAAATTGTGCCTTCCATCTCGTTGGTATACGGCGGCCCCAGCCAGATGGTGCGGGGATTAAGTAGTGCCTTGGCCCGACAGGATGCCAATGTGACCGTACTGACAACAGATTCTAATGGCGATGAAGGCCAGGCTCCTTTAGATGTGCCTCTGAATCAACCTGTCGAGACAGACGGCTATCGCACCGTTTACTTTCGGTGCACACCGTTTCGACGCTATAAGTTTTCCCTACCGCTACTGCAGTGGTTAAACCGCCATGGATCCGAGTATGACATTGCCCATATCCATGCCCTATTTTCTCCGGTGACCAGTGCGGCGGCCACGGTGGCACGATGGCAACAACTGCCCTACATTTTGCGGCCCTTGGGCACCCTTGATCCGGCAGATTTAGCCAAGAAAAAACAGTTTAAGCAGCTCTATGCAGCGGTGTTGGAGCGGCCTAATATTCAAGGCGCAGCGGCGCTCCATTTCACCAGTCAACAGGAGGCTACTGTATCAGAACGCTTTGGGGTAACAACGCGAGATATTGTACTGCCCTTAGGAGTGACCACCCCCAAGGCAGTCAGTGCGGATGCTGGAAATATTCGACAGCGTTATGACATTGCAGAGGGTGTGCCCATCGTCTTGTTTATGTCGCGAATTGATCCTAAAAAAGGGCTGAATTTATTACTGCCTGCCCTAGAATCGCTGCATCAGTCAGGTAGTCAGTTTCACTTTATGCTCTGTGGTGGTAATCCCCAAAACCAGGGCTATGTAGAGACCATCAGTCAGCGGATAACTCATTCCGTACTCAATGATTGCACTACGATTACAGGGTTTGTCTCTGGTGAACTGAAGACCCAAATTTTGCAAGCGGCGGATTTGTTTGTTCTACCGTCCTACTATGAAAACTTTGGCATTGCCGTGGCGGAGGCCATGGTGGCAGGCAAACCAGTGGTAATTTCAGACCAGGTCCACATTTGGCAAGACATTAAAAACAGTCAAAGTGGCTGGGTTATGAACTGCGATCAGACTGCTCTGACCCAAACTCTACATGATGCTCTTGCCGATTCTGGAGAACTCCGTCGGCGAGGAGACAATGGCCGTATGTTTGCCCAGGAGAATTATGGGTGGGATGCGATCGCATCCCGTATGCTCACTATATACAATCAGCTTCTGAAGGTAAACTGAATAGTTGAAGTGAACCCGTATCTTTTATTTTGTAGAGATATTAATGGTTTGGATAATGTCTTGTGAGTCTGGCATGGATCTGGACATGCTCAGGTGGCCGATCGCAGTGAAGTTCAGCTGTAAGCCCATGACATTTGAGGCATAGGTGGGGATGCCAGCGTGAAATTGAAATTGCCTAAGGTGATGACAGGTTGAAATTTGATTGGTTTGATATTTGGACTGGATATCCGCAGCATTGTAGCGGTTGATCAAAATGTCGTGGTTGGTGAGTAGACTACCGATGACCAGGGAAGCGCGTTTTTCGAGATCGCTTGGAGTTTTGTCATAGAGTTCAATCGTAAAGTCTTGCTGGAATTCTTGGGTAATGGTCAATGGAGCTGGAGTGTCAGACTGTGTTAAAGGATAAGATTGTTGTTGTAGGGGGTGATTAACCTGGAGTTTGTTGGGGTAAAGAGTAAGGTGAGGTAAGGTGATCTTGGTTGGGTCAATAATCGGAATTAAACCCCAATGATCATCATCGTTAGGAATCTCGTTTTTTAGATCGAGTTGCAGGTTGTCGGTGATGACCTGTAGGAGATGGTAAATCACAGGAATAACCTTAAGTAGTTTCTACTGTGGAGGGGATTACTATATCTACATTGGTGGCGGAAAGTGAGTGGCCATTGTTGTCGGTTGCAGAATCATTGGGTTGGGTTTCATCTGCCTTGGCAAGTTCTTCTTCAATGACTTGAATGGCACCACTGATGCGTAATAGGGTTTCGCGAACGTTATTCTGTTTTACTTCTAGATCAGCAAGAACTTTTTGGCCTGACTCAAGTTCGGTTTTGAGTTGTTGGAGACGTTGTTGAAGTTGTTGTTTCATATTAGTGAAATTTATTTTTTATTGAGCAAATTATTCCAGGATATTTCTCAGTATTGTTGATTTAAGCCCTCAGTTGAGCTTTTCACTATGGAGCTATAACCTTGCTCGGATGCCGCCATTGGTGGGTTACTCTAATTTTATTATCTATGTCAACCCATCCTATCCAATAGAGATCTTGCCATCCAGGAAGATTTGCAATGGCTCTTGTCATTGTACCCACTGACTGATTAGCTAATTTGTCTTTGAAATACTTTAAAATAGGATGGCCAGGGGTGCCCCATTGATCGCTGCCACTACAGTCGATAACATTTAACTTCTCAAACATAGAACCGATTATATGTAATGGAGCTGCTGGTTCAGTTGTTCCGATGCCAACGCTACCCTGAACTAAAAGATTACCAGTGCCCCCCCATTCTTTGCCAATCGTGACACCTTTTTTGTTCAGCAGGTATAGGATCTCTTCTCCAGATATATGCAATCGTCCTGGGCACGTAATGGTTCCTTTATCGCTAACTGTTAAAGTGCCATTACTTTTGAGAGATAGAACAGTTTTATGAGTGTTGAAGCTGTTGTCAGTTAACTTAATATCTAGCTGAGTCCGAGAATCTGTACCTACATTTTCGTATCGCCCCAGGGATAGAGAGACTTTATTGCCATAGGCCTGGCCACCTACACCTTCCCTAACGAGATGTAAAATATCGCGGATACCGTTGGGATTATTGCCACCATTGTGGTTCGGGTCAAAGATGGTTAAAGCGGCCTCACCAAACGTACTAAAGCCACCGTCATGCGTTATTTTTTGATTGATGGTTAGTTTTGATAAAGGCGCTGTATTGTAAATGCCAACGTTACCGTTGTCTTTGGCAATGAACAATGCAGTTTTCCCTGCAGAATCGTGATGGTGGCGCAAGAAGTTTAAGCCATGGATTATTTCCCGTTCGTCATTTTCAATCGTAAAACCATTGTTGTCATCATAAATTTTGAGTTTAATGCCAGCTCTATATTTATGCCCACCTGCAGTACTGATTTTAATATGGTTATCTGATTGACTAAAATCGCCAATTTGGAGCTTTTCAGTAGGAGCTGTTGTGTTAATACCAACATTGCCTGCTGTTACACCAGTAGCCTCATCAGTTTTACCGATGATGGTTAACCTAGCACCAACGCTGCCTGGTGCATCAAAATGAATGGTCCCTGGAGCGACGCTTAAAACGGTATCATCCTGATAATCTATGTGTCCTCCTAAGCGAGATGTGCCACTGACATCCAGGCCTTGACCTGTCGTGTCTTTGGTGGCAATTTTGGCACTGCCATTGATTTCAAGGGTTATATTGCCAGTGACTGCTAGCTTTGTATCGGCATTTTGAGGATCCGCAACAATATTGACGCTATTAGCCAGTGTTAGCGCCCCTCTAATGGTGAGTGGTCCTTCCAGGGTGTCGGCTCCCTGACGATTAACTTTGGCTGATTCTAGCCGCACTACTTCTTCCATCGCGGCATTCCAATCGGCAGCTTTTATCAGACCACCAGGTTTCTGTTCTTCAGGAGCAAAGGGGCCGATCATAAAAGGGAACCTCCAAACATCTAAAACCTTATAAAATCAAGATGAGATACTAAAAAATGATTTCCCAAACCAGGGTGAGTTTAAAGTCTTTAGTTTTACTAATATTTGGAAAAACAACTCGGTTATACATAATGCCTGTATTGGGGTCTCCGGCGTTAAATAGACCGGCTTCTCTGAGTTCGTAGGGTTTGCCTCCATTGTCAGACGGGTTGGGCTCTTCGAAGTCGAGATCAGCACTGAGGATAATGCGACGGCTTTTTTGCTCTTTTTCTCCAGACTCCGTTGGTACAACCATTTGAATATCGGTTAAATCTTTGGCTAAATTGAGTCCTTTTAGTTCTTTACGAAACACTTCTTTGGCTAACTTTGTATCCGTGTCTGGATTGACTGGCTCACCGCCTGTGCCAACAGCAATGTAGCGAATAGGGTCAATGGCTTGTTGGGCAAACAGTTTGGCAACTAAATCACGACCAGAATAGACAATCGCATTGTTGGTGGCAGTGGTATCGATCGGCTGCCCGCTGGCATCGTATCGGTGGATGGTTAAACGGCCTCTCATGTCCAGTGCGTCAGCAATTTTCATAGTGAACCTGTCCTATGTGAACCTCGGTAAATAGCAACCTAAGCAAAGCGATTCCCGGAATTAAACTCGGTATAGTCAAAGACACCCGAGAGATGAAGCTGATCGGTTAAGTCATGGTGAATACCCTCGGGATAGGGTTGGAGCTGACTGCCGATGTCGAAGTTGGCTTCTTTGATTGGGTGCTGTTCTGTAAATGGCGATCGCACCACCGTCAGCCAGTCGATAAGAGCATGGTACTCTGTAAAACGCTTGCTATAAGCAATCACAGATAGCACCCCTGCTGCTTTCACCTGATCAATAATGGCAGGAATCTGGCGACGAGGATGGTCTTCTAACTCACCAAATTTATCGGTAAAACCAGGAATATCCCAAGGCACCTGGACTCGAAACGAACCAGGAATTTTGCGAATGACCTCAACGGTAAGATGGATGCCATAGTTGCTTACCTGTTGATGGGTGAGGGGGACGGGCTCATTGATGGGAACATCAAACCGCGATAAGTCAAACAGAGTTTGGTCAAACCTACCTGCGGGTTCACCCACCCTGGCTTCGATCCGCCAGTGGGATTGTCCCGTGGGCAATAGTGGAGGACTCTCTTGGGCCGGGATTTCTATCCCATTTAAAAATAAGCGCCCATCGGCCAGGACCTGTAATACATCTTCATTTACCCTGAGGGTGCCCTGGTACTCAAAAAAATCTTGGGTGTCTATATTGATAAACCGTAGATGAGTCAGGGGCTGTAATACAACTGCATTGGCCTGGTTATCTGCCCTGCGCACGTCTTGAATTTGGAGGCGTAGACTGGGTGCCGTTGGAATAACATTGGGGTTATTGATCTCGAACTGCTGTGGTAAGGACAGGTCTACCGTCTCAGTTGACGATGGAGCCAGCGCAAAGGGATGAATTTCAAAATGATCGCGGATCAAGTCTGGCAGATATTCTTCGATTTGAATCTGGGCCTTTGCCGCCTGGGATGCGGAATCATTACCAAAGATACCTAAGTTGGCTGCCACAATGTCTCGAATACCGGCTTTTGTCGCTGCGCCCTGCCGCAAGACTTTGATTAAGGCTTTGAGGCGATCCCGATAGGGGGCATAGCTTTTTTCAATCTCATTGGGGAACGCGGTTTCGATCAGCGCTCGATTAAGAATTTCTAAGGGCAGCCCATGGGTGGGAGCCTGCTGTAGCAGTTGTTGGATAGCAGGCGTCAGAATTGCGGTGGGGAACTGCTCCTGATTTTTGCGGTATAAGCCCGTGTCTTTTAGACAGAGGTTGAGGCCATCGGCCAGGGCATTGCGGACGCCCCTGGTTTGTGAGGCCGTGCGGGTTTGAGGATCTATCGCGATAAATAGACTTACAGCCTGTTGCGTTTCACGGGGAAGACAACGCCACAGATATCGGGCAAAGCCGGTGTGGCCAGTGTGGAGTTTTTGGGAGAATTCGGGCAGGTGTTTGATGGCACCGGGATAAAATTGGGGATTGACCTGAATCAGCTGCGGTGTGCCGCCCAATCGTTCTAAATAGAGAGAGAGTATGTTATCCAAATCGCCCAGTAGGTGACTGCTAAATCCTTCAGAGCCCTGGTTGTCTGCGGTATCGACAAAGTGAGATCGCATCACCCGCAACAGATCCATATCGGCCTGTTCCAGCATCCCGCCAAACACCGTCAGTAAATCTGGCAACAGCCCCTCGGTCCCGTCTGCCTGGTAAAAGGAAGGGAAACGACTGAGAAGACTGAGGGTTTTTCCGGTGGGGGGCATGGGGATGACTTATGGATTAGACAGCGGCCAGTCGATGGTGATGGTAATGGCCTCAGCCGTTAAGGGCTGGAGAACGGCACGTTCGGTGAGACGAATCAGGATGTCACCGCCGGGTGGGAATATGCCCAGGATGGCGAGGGTATAGTTGGAGCCTTGTAGTAGGGCTTTGGTTTGTTCGGCTAACTCAGCGGCATCTGGTGCGGTCTGAATATCGGCGCGATCAAGGCTATTAATGTGGGTGCCGATGGCGTTGAATATGTCTGTTTTAAATGAGTCATAGGCAAGAGATTGGGCTGGTTCAAATTTAGTGAGCTGAGGGACAAAGTCGGGTAAGTGAGTTTTGAGGGTTTGTTGAATGGCGGTCTCTAGGGCGGCTTGATTGTCGAAGGGGGTGCCCGTGATGTTGAAGTGCAGGGTGAGATTCGTAATACTGATGGGAATGGTTTGGATGTCGGTTGCGATCGCAAACTCCGTAGCCAACCGTGGTCGTTCAAACCGATCAACCCGAATCTCATTACCATCCAGGCGATCTGCCTGTAGCGTTCGCGTCTCCCCCGTGGACTGCCACACTTGCACATCATCCTGTCGCCAGTTCACACCTAGCACACCCTTCACGTCGCTAGCCAGGTTTGCCAATTGGCCCATGTCCACATTTTGTTCGGGTTGGAGTCCGGCCAGATAAGTGTTCAGCTGTTGTTCCACTTCAGCCTGGATTGCCCGCTTGTCTGCGACCGTTGCCTTAGGGGCAACCGTTAGCTTTAGGGCACCGGAGATGTCTAGATCATATTCATAGATAAAGGCATGACCCAGCTCAGCTTGTTCAACCAAACTGACCGGAATGTCGTTGCTGGTATTGTTATCGGCCATATCGGCCCAAAATTGAGGAACCAGCTCAACAGTGGCTCCAAAATTTTGGTCGGGGGCCACCGCCTCAAGCTGCTGGATCAAACGCTGTCGCTGGATCGCCTGGGCCGGTCGCAATCGATTAAAAAAGGTTTGCAGAACATCCTCAATGCTGCGATGCAGCTCATCGCTGAGCCCCGTTGCCTGTATATAAACCTGTACTACCAGCGGTTTAATTTCCGTGGCCACCCGCAGGTGGCGGGGTTCAAACTTTTCATGGATATCGGCCTCTAGTCGCTTGGTGGCGGCATCATGGGTTTGTGCCGGGGCCGCTGCCAGGGTTGTGGTCAGGGTAAAATCCACCAGGTCATTGACAGCTGCCGGGGACAACAGGGTTTGCGTAAGTTGCGACATCAACAGCGGTTGTCCCATGCTTTGTTGCTGCAAATGCTCAGTTAGATCGGCCTGGAGCTGCTGCTCCAGGGTCTGGCGTTCTTCGGTTGACCACCGTCGCCCTGGGGTGAGTTCAACGAGAAATACCCCGTCTAGTTGAATCGCCTGGGCAGGCTTGGGCAAGACATAGATACCAGCGGCGCGGGAACGGTCGATGGCCGCTTCTAGGGCCTGTACCTGGGTGGGGTTAGTAAAATCAACACCATCCACAAACACTTCGATCAGGCCAAAATCTTTTAAGACAATGGCATTGTCATTGCGAATGGTGACAACGACACCGCCATCCAACTCCAGCGGTTGCCACGGTGCCGCTGCGTCTACTTGCCCAGCTTCTCCACGCACAACGGCTTCTACGTCGACCTTTTGGGATGACTCTGGATCAGGATTGGGGCTTAGCCTGACCAGGGTGCGAGTTTTAAACCGGTTTCCTCCTGGGTCTAAAACCAGCTCGGTGCCCCTGGGGATTGTGATTTCTGTTGTGGTTTCTGTTGTAGTTTCTGGATCAGGGGTCAGGGTTACCTGGCCACGGGCAAAGTGAAAATTCTCTCGCACCTGCACTTCTTTCACACCGGGCAGGTTAAAGATGGCATTTTCGACGGTGGTGACATTGGCCCCGCTGGTGGCTAGTAGCGCGGTTTTGGCCCGTGCTCGCAGGTCGTCATCGGTTTCTCGGTGTTTGCCGGTAAAGCGAATGGGTTGTTCGTTGGTAACGGTTTTGATCCCCGATAGGGGTTGGGGCATGACTTCAATGGTGTTGGCCGCTGTCGCTTCACTATCGCCCGGTGCGATCGCTTGTACCCTCACCTGCACCTGGTTGTCGGTTGGACCTAGCTGTTTGGTTTCCACCGTTTGATACGACTTTTTAACCGTGTCGGCGTCTTCGCTGGTGGTCACCACAAACCCCAGGGGAATTTCTAAGGTTTCATCAATGCCCAGATCCCGCTCAAAGGTGACCAGCCCGGTGGCAAAATCTGGCTCCCCGCGCTGGATGCCCAATACGGCCACCACCCGCTCTAAATGAATACCGGTGGCGGTTTCGACAAACCCCGATAGATATACCCGATGCATTTGCTCATACAGCAGCGCCATTTCGTAGGCGAAGGTTTCGTAGAGGGTGCGGGCAACACTGCCGGTTTCAAAGTCAGAAATGCTCGCTGGGGTGCGATCGCGCATTTCCGTAAACAACTGAGAAAAACTTTTTGGTTCAAATGCCATGGCGTTAGCCCCCCAACCCCAATGCCAGGTCCAGTGTCAGCGGCTCATCGTCATCGATGGGGCGGACGATTACGGTAACGCCTAAAATATCTCGCGCCCCCCCCCGGGATGGAGGCGCAAATACAACATTAACCACTTCTGAAATGCGGGATTCTTGGGCCAGACAGTCCCGAATATACATTTCTGTCAGCAGCTGGGTGCGACGGTTGTTGGGTTCTCCGACCAGTTCATGTAGGCGAGAGCCATAGGTGCTATGCCCCAAAGATTTCAGCTCACCCTGGCGGGTATGGAGACGATTTAGCAGGGCCTGGGCCAGATTGTTGCGTCCGCTGACGGCAGCAATATCTTGCTGTTCCACCGTCAGGTCAACCCCCGCCCGAGCCGCTACCGGCTGACCCATCTGACGGCGGGTGAGTTTGAGATCAATTTTATTCAGCCCCTCTGCCATTGAGTCTCTCCTAAACACTCACGTTATGCTTGACTTTTTACCTTTAAAACAATCTGATCGATGAGCGTCTGAGGTAGGTTCACCGTTGCCTTAGACAGGTCCAGACGACCTGTAACGGTAACATTGCCATTGACCGTAACATGACCATTGACGGTTAAATGGTTACCGACAGTTAAGTTCTTGTCTACCACTAGATTGTTGTTTGTGGTGACGTTGCCATTGATCGTGACCTGGTTTTGGGGCGGCACAGACAGGGCGATATTGCCATTCTCTGCAATTTCAATACGAGTTTTGTGGCGCTGTAGCACAATATGGTTAGGCCGCACGTCTAACGAGGTTTTAGCATCTGGCCGTAGCCGGATGCCATTTTGTTGATCAACCACTAACTGGTTGCCGTTATTGGTTTCTAGTCGAATGCCCTCATCCTGATGCAATGAGACTACGGCATGGCCTGATTTATCACCCTTATGGGGACACTGGCTGTCGGTGCCTTCGCACCAGTTTCCCTCTTGCTCATCTAGGGGCTTTTCCACCCGGCTGGGCATATCGTAAGGACAAATAAAAATCTTTAGGTAAAGCGGTTGTTCAAAATCAGGATTTTCCGTTGGCTTGGGGCCTTCGATCTGGCCGGTATTCACATCAAATTTATAATCGCTATTGGCCCCTTTAATGCGCACCATCCCTTATCCCACCTTTGTATTTCGTGCTTTTGCCTGAATCGAGTTAATCTTTTCTGTGGGGACCATAATCGGGCAGGGTGCGCCTAGATTACCCACATGTTGATGCATGCTAAGAATAATATCGTCATTGTCTGCCACTGCATTACCGGGCATGCGCCCGCCGAGTTGCACCGACCCGGTTGTCGCGTCTCCGACTTTGATCGAGCCCATGCTTTTGACGGTGACGCTACTGCTGGCAGCATCCAGGGTAATGCCACCTCCCTCAATGTTGAGTTTACAGGTGCCATTATCAATGGCAACATTGCCTCCAGACAGGGTAATGGTACATTGCTGGTTTTTGATCGTAATATTGTCGTCTTTAACGCTCACCTCACTCTTTTCATTTACGGCACTGAGTTCACCATCTTTGACAGTCACAACATTTTTTTCATCTTTACTGGTAAGGGTGACTGCGCCTTCTGTATCAATTTTGAGGCTGCCGCCTTCTTTTAAGCCATGCTGCAACAAAAATTCTTTTTCTTTATTAACAGGCGGCTGGTCGGGATCATTATAAAGGCGACCGATAATGACTGGAGCGTTAAGGTTGCCGCCGATAAAGGTGACTAGGACCATATCGCCCACGTTGGGGATATTCACCAGGCCTAGATGGGGTGTGGTAACGGGGACCTGGCGTAGTTCAAAGTCTTTGCCGTCAGGTTGCTTTTTATTTTTCAGTTTAATTGAGCACTGATAGTTTTCTTTGTCGCTGTCAGACTTGTGGGGGAAGATGGCGGTGACAATGCCCAGCTCGGTGGTGTAAATCTTGCGGGCCTCGTGGGCGGCTACCTTTTTCATGACGCCGACAATGGAATCCATCAGGTTTGCTCCCAATCAATGGTGGTATAAAAGCCTTTGCGGCGGTTGAGGTGATGGGCGACGCCGGTAATTTTGAAGGTGCCATTGTGTTGAGCTTGGGGCATCTTTTCAATTTTGATGGCGTCGCCAAGTTTGATGTTGGGGTCGCCCAGGACGCGTACCTGACCTCGTTGTTTTTGTTGTTTTTGGGCTAGCAAGGCCTGGGCGACTTTGTTGGCAACGGCCTGGGTGCGGGCGGTGGGGTCAGCGATGCGTAGTTTTGTGCCGGTTCCGCCTCCGGCGGTGCCTTTGACGTTTTTTTTGGTGAGCCAGCTATGGGCTTGGTCGCCCTGACCTTGGCTGGCGGGGCTTTCGCCGTAGACCTCGACGGCGGTGATGTTGGGGGCGGGTTGGGCTTGGTGATAGTTTAGGATGTTGTTACCGTAGGTGAGGGTGTGGGTGGTGGTGGGGTTGTATTTGGCGAAGACGAGTTTGTCGTCGGTATCGGCGTAGAGATCAAAGTTGCATTGGTGGGCGAGGTGGGCGAGGTGGGCGTAGGTGGATTGTTGGTCGCCGATGGTGTAGGTGGGGAAGGTAAGGCCGTTTTCGATTTTGGCGGTTTTGAGGTTGAGGCGACTTTGGGCGATATTTTTGACGATGTCACCAGCGGTGGGTTTCTCGTAGAGGAGGTTTAGGTGAGTGGTGGTGAGGGTGTGGAAGGTGCTGAGGGCTTCGATGGTGATGTGATCGATGCCGTAGTTGATGGTGTGGGCGGTGCCGGTGAAGATGGAGGTAGTGGTGTTGTTATAGCCGAGGGCGATAGCAATAGGGGCGTTGGGGGAGAAGGGGAGATCTGTGGAGAGACTGAGAGTAATACAGCAACTGTGGGTAGGGGTAATGAGGGCGGTGTAAGAGCTCAGTGAGAGGAGGTAGGGATGTTGGGTGGATAAGTAAGAGGTAGAGGCGAGGGTGATTTCACAAGCAATGGGTTGCATAGTTAATTTAAATAAAACGAGGCTAGGAATCACAATAAGGAACACAATCAGCTAAAGTCCCACAATGACGGTCTATAGCACTCATCTTTTATAAAAAAAACGATGTCTTATCAATTAATTATCAGAAAATAGACGTGATATTTTTAAATCACTATTATCTTCAATATATTGAATCAAATTCTTTTTCGACTTGCCTGGATTTTTACCTTTAAAGATGATAATAGATTTTTGTTTTTTCCCTTCAAATCTCATATTTTTGCTAACAACATTCTTTAAATACTCTACATATACCCAAGCACTATCAGCGTTTTGTGTGTTTGCCTGAGAAGCTTTTTTAGAAGAATGTAGATATTTCCTGAAAATCATCAATTCAGCACATATTATGAGATTTATAATGCCCATACATTCGGAATCTAAAGAATCAATATCTACTAGAACTTCGGGCTTCGTATCTGGCTGTTTGACAAACTTCTTGATGCTTCCAAATTTACTTTTTGGGGGAAGTACCTTAAGTTCTAAAAAATTTAATTGATCTTTTGTGGGTATACCTGTGACCAGCCGCATTAGCTCCTGACTAAGTCCCAAGGATATTACCTCGTTCTGCTGACAAAAATTGATCGCATTTTTTATGTGTGAATTAACCTCACCTTTGAAAAGGTTCTCTTTTACTTTTTTGAGTGCCTCTGTACTATTAAAAGTAAAAGTGGTCATATCTTGATTAGTAAAACTAATATTAGACATGTATTCAATTCGAGCTCGGAGAGCAACAACATCAAAGTTTATGGTGTATTCATATGTATTTTTAAGATCCTTAAATGAATTGAAACATAACTGAGATTTACTCAGGTCTTTAATATCCACGATAACATCTTTAAAACCTCGAACTATACAACTCTGAGCTGTTTTCTTAATAGCTTCTATCTCATCACGATTCCATATCTCCCAGATCAGATCAATATGACGATTGTTAAATAGGCGGACACAAAACTGACGTACGAACCAATTCTCACTGAAGTTTGACAACAAAAACTTTAACTTAGGAAATGGTATCGTGACAATACCCATTCCTGGAGCTGGCTTTTCTTCTGATATTTCACCCCCATCCTCAAAAAGATATTTCAAATATTGGTCTAAGCTATTCTTAAGATCAGGAAAGCGATCTCGGATTCTTTCATGCTGCTCGCCTGACCACATATAAATTGGGAAAAAGGCATCATTATCAATTACACCGACTTTGTATTCTCCTTTGTTTTTTGAATCTTCAATAAATATAAGGTTACCCAAATTTATAGGTGCTAATCGATCCCCATTACCTAGTAAACAATCAACCGCCAGAATGCGCCCCAATTGGTACATGGCCTGTTTACTTTTTAAAATATTTTTAATCTCATTAACTAAATTTATTGCTTCTTTGAGTTCTTTATTTGATTTTAATTGAGCAGTTATATTATCTAACTTTAGCTGCCTTACTTGCTTTACTACATAGGCCGGTTCACTATCTATTGTGACTATCCGAGTAAACACTTCATCATCGGTAAAAAGTTTGTCTGGGAAAGCGGGGTCTGTCCGAAACTTTTCAACATTTTTTGACCAATATTCTTTCCCCTTTGTTGTAGAAAACCATGACTTCATGTAGATTTTTTTAAGGCACCTCTGTAAGCCTTTGTCAAATCCACTTATGATTACGCCATCCATGCGTTTCATGACTATTATATAATTTGATGAATTTAAATTATTAAGCGACTGTTTATATCTTTCTTTTTCTTGATCTGTAAGGTTGTTGTTATTGTTAAGCTGATCTGTTATCTTATTGTTTATGTATGTTTTGAAGTAAATGGCGGAAGATAAAAAATCTATGGGGTTTATGCCCTTAGTAGTTAGCGTTGAGTTTTGTAGTGGTATTGCAAAACTTTCAGGTATTTTAACCTGAGCAAATTCTTTCAACATCCATTCAGCAAATAATATTTGTTGTGGTGCATTTGTAGGTTTAATAACATATACTCTCTGCAATTTTTTACTCGTTCTAACCGTTGTCTTTACAAAGAAGACTCCTTTCGAGCCATCACTAGATACAGTGACCTCTGCAAGCTTTTTATGCCATTGATTGTCTTTAAAGAATTCTTTGTATTTTACTTGTTCATATTTGGGTGAGTTCGAATCGATTGATTGTGCAGTTCCTGAGCTCGTCTGAACTTCCAAAGGTCCAAAACTTTGTTGAATCTCCCTTGGAATATGCACGATCCGTGCTTGTCTTTTCTTTTTTTTCTGTTCTTTCTGCCAACCTGTTGGAGGGGTACTTTCTGCCATTTGTCAATTCCTATAGTTTACTTGAGCTATCATTCAACTAAAGTTTAGAGTTTGATTTCCCAGGATTCATCTTCATCTTCAAACCACAATTCAAAACCTTCTGCCTCTGGAGAGATCGGATGAATTAAAATTCCATCCGGATCAGTTATTCCTTTCGTCGGTGCAAGAATGCCATCATCTAGGGTATAGCCCTTGTTAGCTTTCTCCTCAATCACCAACTGTAAACTGAGTAGTTCATCTGCACCAAAATAATCTTCCGTTTCAGATTCCTTCAACATTAGATCATCATTGTCAAAATCTTCTTCACCTCCTTCAATATTCTCTAGAACAATCTCAAATATTTCAGATTCATCCTCAAACTTCAAAGCAACAGAAAAAGCCTGCTGACAAACCGGATACACTAAAATCCCATCTTCATCCACCGTTCCCTCACTCGGCGGCATCATCCCATCATCCAACCGATACCCTACCCCCGCCTTCTCTTCAACAAGTAAACTCAACATGCCAAAGTCATCGTCATCATCAAAGTCCGGTGGTTCCGTATAAAAATACGTCCAAGCCACTAACGGATACCCCATCTTATCCGTCCCCGGCTTGCCATCATTCATCGTCAACCGCAGCTGATAAGGTCCCTTCTCCGGTGGCAAATACCCATTCGGAAAATCTGGCTGATAATTATCCACCACCAGATCATTCCAGGCAATACTCCCCACCCAAGGAATCTCCACCTCTTCTCCATCCTTAATCTTGCTGCCAGCCACTAACTCACCCCGTCGCAGGTAAGTGCTGAGCATTCCCTGATCCCACACCGTTTCCCAAATCGCTTCAGGATAGTCCGGTGCAAATAGCTCAAACTTAGCTTTATAAAACCGATCCATATTGCGCACCTTCCACGCAATCAACGGATTCTGCACCCGCGAGATAAAGCTAAAGGTTTCTGACACCTCGGCAAAATATTTGCCCTTTTTTGTCTTGTTCCCTTTGCCGTTGTTAAATGTTTCCGATACCTGATCACCCAAGATCAACGACAGCCTAGTCACGCCATGGAAAGGACTGCTGCTCACCGTCGGTGGGGCAATGCCATATCGCTGGGGCAACGGCTTTAGACTGAGCCGACGCGGGGGTTGCTTGGTCGGTTTGCGTGGCTTGTCCAGCCCTGACAACGGCGGAAACGGATAATCTGCCCCTGGTTTATCCAACGGCTGTTGTTTGATTAATTTGGTCGCTTCAACAGGCATTCGATATATTTCTCCCTGACAACCCTGCCGTGTACATACAAGTATTGGAATTTAGTGTTGGCGGTTGTATTACCCCCTCTAACTCCCCCTTACCAAGGGGGAGAACTGGAGTTTCCCCCCTTGGTAAGGCTACGGTGTACACACAACTGGAAGATGATTGGCATCGAGTATGATAAACAACGGTTCCCCTTGCCAAGGGGAACCAACGGAGGGGTCTTCGGTCGTTAGCGCTAGTTATCCAGCCCCCTCCCTGACGGTTCCCCTTCGTAAGGGGAACCCCTGGTAGGCCATATTGAAACCTAGGATTTTTAAGGGTTTTAGCCATTCTCTCTGACTTATGTATACACCGTAGCTTGGTAAGGGGGAATTAAGGGAGGTAAGGCAGGATTCTGAACTCCCTGCCGAGATGTTTGTACACCGTAGCCCTGACAACTCCATATAAATCATGACTAAATTTGAACCTTTGAATGTAGAGATTTTCCATGGAGCGTCTCTACGATATTTTAGAAATTCCTCCCAATATTTTAGAAATTTATTAATGGTTTCTACGCCATCTCCTCAGGATCACCTGCCCCGAGGGGAAACTCCCAACTAACGGGTTTTGTAGCATCGTCCTCACTGGGCCATAGGGTCAAATTGGCCTGTGTAGCCGTTGGCGATACGGCCTGACTCATATAGCCATTAACATCTGTAGTACCCGTGTAGGTTTCACCACTGACCTCTAGCTCATAACGCTTATTGGCATAGGGTTCATCATTCTCATCAGTAAACGCATAAGAGAAATAGGCCTTGAGTGTCTTTACTTGAAATACATACTGACGATTACGGGGATCATCTGGCCCAAAGGCTTCAATTTGTACCTGTTTGACCCGTTTTTCAGGAATAAAAATCTTGTCATCTACAAACAACTCACCATCCGGTCGCTGCCGCCGTAAATTGTTATTCTCAGGATGATAGAAAATAGTATCTGTCGAACGAAACCCCGCTGTATGGGCAATGCCCGTTAGCGTATCGCCTAACTTAACAACATAAACCTCACCTGAACTCTCCATAGATAGCTACCTTTTAGGCCGTAAACTTAATTAATTTCCTAGAAAGAGAGACACAATACCAAATCCGAATTCATTAAGCCCAATTAAAAATGGACAATCCTGTAGGGGCACTCCCTTGTGGATGCCCTTCGATGCCGGACTTAAAAGTCATCTTTGCTTACAATATATTCTACGTGAAAAAACACTTTTAAAATGTTTCAATTTGTGCAGTCTTTTCGGGTGGCATTGGTATCTCCTTTTACGTTTTTATAATTCTTTTTTACAAAGGCATGGCGGCTAACAAACCATTAAAGCTAACCCCCAGCTTGTCTACACCGGTCTCAATCTCTTCACTCAGGGCATATAGTTTTTCAAGCAGTGCATCAAACAAGGTTTCAATGCCTAACTCATCCTTGAGCTGAATAATCTTTTGATATTGCTCATTTAAGGGTTTAGCAATTAGCTCAACCGGGTGAAATAGAGTTAGCTTACCTAGCAAAACTTCGCGAACTAGGGTTGTCAGGCTCAAAATAGGGACGGTTTGCTTTAAATCTGCCGTTATTAGCTCTTTGGGTAGATTGTCTGCTTGATTCACCTGCCAGCTCACGTCTTTGGGGATAATCACGTCACCCGCTCGGCCCAAGACCAAAGACTGTACTGGCATCTCCAAAGCGGCGACACCAGGATCAAAGACTTTGTCCTCTAAAGTCTCAAACCAGATATCCCCCATGGGCGTGGTTGCAACAAGAGGGGTACCGCTGGGGATCGCAATGGCATTTGCTGCTGGCGAGGCTAATGTGACAGTGATACTACCTCGGGCGGTTGCTAATAACTGGGCGGTTGCCAACCGTTCTAAACTGCGACGGACTTTGTTGTATAACTTTTGTAAGGGGGCAATTAAAGCGGTTTCTGGATTCAGTGCCGCCAGGGGCTTGACCACTTCTGCTTTTACTCGCTGTAACGGTTCTGCTAAAAAGTCGAGATTAAACGCTTGCACTTTATCCTTAATGCCAACCATGGCCTGGCCAATGCGGGCTAATCCGTCAGGTATTTGGTTAAAGACCGCCAGGTGCTCCTGTAGCCCCAAAATAGACTGAATCGCGCTGCTGATGTGGGCAAGGGGCTGCTCAAGCTGTTGGGTAATGGCGTCAATGGGGCCAGCCACCAGACCGTCTATTGCCTGGTTTAGATAAGTTTTAAGGCCAGCTACCCCATTGTTCACCAGGTTGTCGATGGCTGACAGCCCCTGATCGAGACGCTGGGTGAGGCGCAGCCAGAGACGTTCGAGGGTATCTAAAATGCTGATGAGTTTTTGGTTAAACTGGTCAATTAAACTGGTGGGAATGGCCAGCAGGGTGACGGGGTTGAAGGTTTGTATCTGGGCTTGTAACTGTTCATAGCGTGCTTGCAACTCTGATGGGATCTGGTTTGCCCCGTTTAGTCTCCGGGTTTGTTGTTGCCAGCCCTGGGCTAGCTGGGTGATCTCAGCCAGATAAGTTTTTTCATAATCAGCCACGGTCTGAATCACTGTTTTAACTTGTTCTAACAAGACCGGTTCGCGGATTTGCGTCATGATTGTGGTGGCTGCTGTGCGCAGAGGGCTGAGCATCGGGTCCAGAGCGGAGAGATCCAGGCCATCAACAAGTCCGTGCAGGCTGTTTACAACAGTCTCTAAGAAGGGTGTAATCCCGCCGTCTAAAATTGTTTGTACGGGTTGCCAAAAGGGCTGATCTTGCAGACGGAAGCCACTGATCGTATCGGTGACCTGGCGCACTGAGCCCACCACCTGATCCACCAATGTCTCCAGGCCCAGTTTGTCTAGCTGTTGGGTGACGGTGTGCAATAGGTCATTGATGGGGGTGAGTAACTGACGCGGGGAGAGCGATCGCACAAATCCCATCAGCTGCTGATAGATATCCACCAGCGGTGCCAGCAAGGTTTTGGGGCTGGCAACAGCATCTACTTTGGCCAGTAAGTCGGCTTGAAACTGACTGATCGGCTGCATCAGCTCCACCAGTTTATCGGGGTCAACCAGGGCTTCCACCTGGGCAACCATGGCTTCAAAGGGAGGGGTTAGCAGCTCACCCACCAGGGTGCCGGGTTCAAATCGATTGATAATATCCACCACCTGATCGAGCTGGGCCTTGACCGGTTCGATCACTCCACCCAAAATCGGTTCTGCTATCTGGGTCCGATAACCTTCTTTTAGAATGTCGGTGGCCTGGGAGGGTGGGTCAATGGCATTGCGCACCAGGTCTAAGGCGGCGGATAGGGCCGTGCGCAACATCTGGTTCAGCTCGGCCACATTGATCGAGGCCAGGGTGGTTTTAACGGTGTCCACCTGGTTAAGGACATCGTCAAAGATGGGCTGTAGGCTAACCTCATCTAGTTGTTGCACCACCTGGTCAATGCCCTGCTTAGCCTGCTCTAAAATACTCCGAACCTGGGGATGATCTAAAAGAGCGGTCATTTGGGCAATCAGGGCCTGGAACTGACTGACGAGGGTCTTAAAGTCAAAGGCTGCAACTTTATCGATCAGCCCTTTGACTAATCCATACACTTGCCCAATGGCCACATTGACCTGGTTGATCACACCGCTCACTTGGTCGGTGATGTCGTTAAACATGGCTTTGGCTTGATTGATCAGGCCAGTAAGGTCAAACCCTTGGATAAAGTCAACAATCTGCTGGATCAAGTTGGTCACCAGGGCACTGGCTTTGACCAGGGCCTGCTCGGCGGTTGCGATCGCACTCTCAATGGTGCCCACCACGGTTTCAATCCCCGCTGTGATTTGGCCAACGCCCTGGCTAACCAGGTTTTCTAGGGTTGCGATCGCCGGTTGCAACTGGTCCAGTATGCGGCTGAGATCAAATTGTTGAAGCGTGCCCAGGGCACTGGGGGGGAGCAAATTAAGTTGGGCTCCCAGCACCTGTGGATCGAGCCCGGTCATCACCGTATCCAGCTTCTCCATGGCCTGGTTTGAGAGATTGGCAAGTGTCCCTTCAAACTGCTCCACGTGATCAAATGCGGTCTGGGTTTTGGCCTCTAAACGAGTGATTTGATGGGTCAGCTGGTGCGCCTGTTGCTCCAGGTGAGTCAGATGATCGTCGGTTAGCTGATGGTCCAAAGGCAGGGCCACCAGGTCATTCATCCAGGTTTGAAAACCTTCAGTGGCGCTTTCTTCAGTCAATCCAGTCAGTAACCTACTAAGCGTCTCAACCTGCCCCCCATAGGGACCGATCACATCGCTTAGCTGGGTGAGGGCAGTCTCGCCCAGCGATGAAACTGACAACAATTCGCTTAGATAGTTGGCATCAACCGTTTGTTCACTCAGCTGACTCAATGCCGGAAAAACAGTCTCCGTCAGCGCTTCCAGCATGGTTTGAAATTCACCCAACACTGGCGCTGCCCCCATAAATGAGGTGGTCAGAGGAGCCATTAACGTCTCAATTTCCAGCGAGCCATCGGCTAACCCCTGGAGCTCACCTAGCAGCCCACTGAGCAAGTCATCTGGGTTAGACGGCAGGGTTTGGGCTAAATCTGTAAAGCGATCAACAGCCCCCGTCAGGGCGTCTAGTTTCGGAATTGTCACCGTATCCCCAATAGAAAACTGAGGTAAAGAAATGCCCTGGGTCAGTCCGGTAAACTGCTCAACTAAACCGCCACTGTCTGGTTTCTGAAACTTTTGTAGGATGGCCAAAAACCCCTTCTGTTCCGAAGTACTTTGTTCCATAATGGTTCTCTCCTTACTCCTCTAACCATTGCCAATCATCCTGGTCTAACTCTGGGAATGAGAGGGTATAAACAGTTCCCGCCAGTCCTTCAACCCTGAGTCTTCCTTGGTCATCTAAAACACCTGTCTGCACCTGTTCATCGTCCTGATATAGCTCATAGCGCAGCCCGGTCAAAGGCCTGTTATCGTCATCCAACACTGTTAGGGCAAGCCATTTGTTTCCAGAGGGTGCTGTGGCCCCATCGTCTACAGGAGATTCCCTGGGTAAGTCTCTTGTCAGCTCCTGGGGCTCATCCTCATCTAGGGTGGGAGCCAGCTGCCAGTCTCCCTGGTCTAACTCTGGGAAGGTAATCTCATAGGCCCCTGGCAATAGTTGGTCAAGATGAATGTTCCCTTGGTCATCTAAGGTGCCTGTACGTACGGTCTCGCCCGCCTGGCTAAGTACATAGGACTCATTGGCCATGGGCTGACCTGCATCATCCACCAGGGTAATAGTTACCTGGGCAGTGGCCTGTACAGGAGAATCTACAAAGGATTCAGGGGTAGAAGATGGGGGCTCGCCTGGCGTGTCCTCAGGGCGACTCTCGGTAGACCACTGGGTAGGAGTCTGTGGAAGAGGGGGGCGATCCTCTGGTGTTTCGGGTTGTTGTGTTTCTGTTTCACTGGTTTGCAATTCCCAATCTGCGGCATCCAGGTTCGGGAAACTTAGTCCATAGGTGCCGATGGGCAATTGTTCAAGGGTCGCGTCTCCTTGGGGGCTTAACTGCCCCGTTTGCACAGTGCCATCCGGCCAGGTGAGTTCATAGGTCTCATTAGCCATGGGCTGACCCGCATCATCCACCAAACTCAGGGTAATGCTGCCGATGTTAGGTGGTGCTGATGTATCTGGAGAGTCTGTGGGAATGTCCCGGGATATGTCGGTGGGGTCAGTCGCTGGAGGGACTGGCGTTTCTGTAGGGGTCTCTATGGAGGAGGGAGTCCCTGACGTTAGCTGCCAATCGTCTGCATCTAACTCAGGGAAACTAATCTCATAAGCTCCGACCAACAGATCGTCAAGACGGATTCGCCCTTGGGCATCTAACGTGCCTTCGCGTACAGTCTCACCTGACTGACTGAGCACATATCGTGCATTGGCCATGGGCTGACCCGCATCATCCACCAGGACAATGTTCACCAGAGCATGAGAGCCAACGGCATCAGGGCTTTCAGATGAATCTCTATCCACCGGACGTTCGGCAGGCGATTCTGGGGAGCCATCATCAATGGGAGCATCATCAACGGGCAGCCCAGGGTGTGGATCAATCGCTTCACTGGGCAGCAATTCCCAATCAGCCGCATCCAGATTCGGTAAACTTAGCCCATAGGTGCCGATGGATAATTGTTCAAGGGTCACGTCTCCTTGGGAGTTTAACTGGCCCGTTTGCACAGTGCCATCCGGACTGGTGAGTTCATAGGTCTCATCAGCCAGTGGCTGACCCACATCGTCTAACAAACTCAGGGTAATGCTGGCGATGTCAGAAGGCGTTGCTACATCTGGAGAGTCTGTGGGAATATCCCTGGATGTGTCTGCGGGAGGGGCAACGGGTGTATCTTCTGTGGGATTGGGAGTCCCTGACGTTAGCTGCCAATCGTCTGCATCTAATTCAGGGAAACTAATCTCATAAGCTCCGACTAACAGATCGTCAAGACGGATTCGCCCTTGGGCATCTAACGTGCCTTCGCGTACAGTCTCGCCCACCTGGCTCAAGACATATTGTAAATTGGCTAATGGCTGACCCACATCATCCACCAGAATGATACTTATCTGAGCATTGGATTCAGATGACTCTACAGGTGATCCATCAGCGGGACTCTCAGGTGACTGTTCACTGGCTTCGCTGATTAACAGTTCCCAATCTGCTGCATCTAACTCGGGGAAACTCAGGCTATAGGTTTCTGTTAACCGTGCTTCGATCTGGGCGCGCCCCTGGTCGTCTAATTGACCCGATTGACGGGTGCCATCGGGCAAGAGAAGTTCATATGCTGTATTTGCGATCGCATTACCAGCCTCATCCAACAATAACAGACCTATCTGAGCAGTCTCTACGGGTGGCAAATCACCAGGCTGGGTCAGGGCCTTAAGCTGTTCTGGGTCAACCCCAGCCGATGTCAGATCCTCCATTGAGACCCCGGCAGCCAGCAATACATCTGCCCCCACCCCAGCGGTGAGTAGCTCGTCTAGGGCAACACCCGCTTGCAACAGATCGCTAACTGGCACGCCTGCGGTCAGCAGGTCTTCCACCGTAGCGTCCGCATTCAGCAGTGCTTCAACCGATAGCCCAGCAGCCAATAAATCTTCCACCGAGCCACCCGCTTTGAGCACTTGCTCAGCCGATAGCCCAGCCCCCAACAGGGCGTCAACGGTTACGCCTGCCTGTAATAGGGTCTCAGCGGTTACCCCGGCTTGCAACAGCGCCTTGGCTGACACCCCAGCGGCCAGTAAATCGCTAATTGCTACCCCGGCTTCTAATAGCTCGTTGACCGAAATACCGGACTGTAATAGACGTTCAATGGGCACCCCTGACTCAATCAATGTCTGGAGTGACGGTTTAGGCTGCCAACTTAACGTGAGCTCAGGCGGTTCAGGTATTTCTTGTGCTGGGGGCTGAACGGGTTCGATTTTGAGGTCCAACAGGCCCCTTAAGCCATCAGCAACAGCTGGCAGCTCTTCTGTGGCGATGGTGATTTGATTGAGGGCTCCTTGCAGCGGCTCAGCGGGGTTGGTCAGGGCAGGCAAGCTGCCCATACTCAGCGCCTCCGGTAGGGTGGCGACATCCAACAAGAGCTGCGCCTGGGACTGGATTGCCTGATCGACCGCAGCTGCGTCAGCAATGGTGGATGGCTTTGGGGGCACATACTCGGCAATGGTGAGCCGATAGCTGAATTGCTCAGGAGCCTGGGCGGCTTGCAACACATCAAATTGCTCCAGGACCACCTGGCTAAAATAGGCCCTACCAACAATGTCAGCCAGAAAGTCAACGGGCTCCCGTTGTTTATACGCTTTTCGAAGGGTCTCCAAATCCTCTTCGGCAGACGTGCCATAAAAGATCCCTTCAATCTGCAATCGAACGGAATTACGCCCCAGATTTTGGGTGATATTCCCTTCTAGGCCCGGCACCTGATGATGAACTAGGGCAGCCCGCTCCAGAGTATCCACTTTGTGGACCCGATCTAACTGGATTTTGGCCAGTTCAATCGGCATAGCTAGTCTCCATAAAATCGATGGTATTCACGGGAGATTTCTGCAGAAATGGCCGCCATGACCTCCTCTAAATCCAGGGGCTCAAGAGGCAAAATATCTGTCGATGGTACTGACGATGCAGAGGACATGGTTGAGAAATCGGCTGGCCAATCTACCGGAGACTCTATCGATTGGGTAGCGTGTATGTCCGTTGGGGAAATGTCTGTCGAGTGTTGCGGTTGAAGAGGACTGGTTGGTGTGATTGGCCTTGGCTCGGAAGAGTTTATCGCTGGAATCGTGCCCCTTGGAAACTGTGTTGATTGCTGATGCCCTAATGGTTCTGGCCACTGCGAGGACAGAGTCTCACGTTCACGTTCAGAAGTTGAGTCAACAGACGCTGTAGACGTTTGCTGATTAACTTTTGAACCGTTAGACGGAATTTTAAGATGTGGCCTCACATAAGAATCGTCAGACTGATCAACCTGTGGAGACTCAATAGACGAATGATCTAGCCAATTGGCAAACGCCGATAGATCCTTGATGGGTGCTTGGGTGAACACTGTAGAGACAGGCTGCTCTGAGTTCAGCGGTTGGGCATCAACAGTATTGGCAGTATTGGCCTGAGTCTGAATACTTGGGGGCATGGAATGAGACTCATTAACCGTTGGTAAGGTGTAAATCTGATCTTTTATAACTTGATTATTTACAGTTGAAGAGAGAGTGGCCAAAGGTTGGGACTGAGTCGATTCAAAAGGCTTCTTTGTTGACGGGGAAGTTGATTGGTTTGGCAAATTTTCCAGAATGCTGATTTGAGCATCCTGTTGCTGGTTTGGCACTCGTTGTTCAGCTGCACCAACGGCACCAACATTCAACGTTTCTGTCGGCCTAAGTTGAGTTGAGTGAGTTGAGTGAGTTGAGGTAATCCGTTTGGAAAACGTTTTATCCAAGCTTGCTTGAGATATATTTTTGTGATCAAACCTCGTGACTGGCAGACTACCAGTTTGCTCACCTTTTTCATTTTTGAGTGGTATGAAGACTTGATTAGCCCGTTCTCTAGCGATTGGGTGGCTGAATTCTGGTTGTGTTTTTGATAGCCCCGAACAAGACGCTGGATTGACACCATCACTGGACTGAGGCAAAACAGGATATGAATATTGTCGTGACTTATAGTCAGTTGATTTTGAGGGAGCAGATATATCACTCATCATAGGCGGACTTCTATCGACAGTCGCCCGACTTTGGATATCGCTATTTGGTTTCAATTCATGTGGCCAAGTAACGGCACTAGAGACATCGGAGTACCGAAAACCAACATCTTGCTGTCCATTAATAGGGTTGCCCTGAACTGAAAAAAATGGAGCCGTTAACCACGCTTCAAGCTGAGTCAGCTCTTCACAGATTTGTAATACCTCCTGAATATCTTGTTCCAGATGATGAAAACTACTCAAATCCTCATCCCCTAACCCGTGGGAACACCAGGTATCTAATGACCAGGGCCAAAGCGATTGATACTTCTGTCGTAACGCATTACCCAGCGTCGTTAAATGGTCAGAGGGATCTTTCATGCTCAGCCTCTTCGTCTAAAAGTTGAAGATAAAGGGAAATTTGTCCCATGGTCATCACCTGCAACTGTTGGGGAGTCCAGCCAAAGGCACGGGCTAATCGATAGCTTGATCGCACTAGCGATGATTGTGTTAAGGCAGAGGCATTTTTTTTTCTCCGAGTCCGCTAATGTGACGAATTTGGGCAATCAAAAAATTAACCAATCCCAAATGCATTCCCTTAACCTGTTCTAAAGAGAGTGTTGGTTGAGCCAAAGACTCTTTAATCATCAACAATGGAATCAGCCCCGCATCATTACGAGCGGCTTTCATAATCAGCTGAAACGTACCAACTGTCAGCGGTCGTAACTGAACCGTGAGTGATGAATCATTGACCTCAACCTTTTGGGATTGTCCCTGGGGATGCAAGATACTCTTGGGAATGACGACATCAAAAGTCAGTGCCGCCCCTGCCAGTAATTCATCAGGTGTTATTTCAACCAAGGCCACCCTAACCTCCTACCTCTTCAGCACTAATGCGCAACGCCTTAAACGTTGCGGACTCCATCACAAAATCATCCTCAGGTAAGCTAAAACTCCAACTCTCAAACTTGACTCCAAATACCGTTAAGGTATTGGTATTATCTGGAATCGCCGGATTACTGAGATTAATCACAATATTGAAAGAAGGTTGCGCAATGGTGCCCGTTGGCGGTGGACTGGTTGCCCCATCCCCCAGCAACAGACGAATCAAAGCACCATTAATATGAGCCCGTTCGACCACACCAGACACATTAATATTCCCTGGACGCAATTCTGTTGCGAATCGCTTACCTAGCTCATGGTATGGACGTAGCTCATTTTCAACCCGCACCTGTACATTTTGCAAACGACCAACCACATTAGAAAACTCATAATTCTCAATCAGGCTTTCCGCGAACTGACCTTCTACAGACTCAACATCATCGACGGCTAAAACCAGCGATGCATCAGAGCCTCGAAAAACATTTGCATTTGGCATAATGAAACATCTCCTTTAATTAGCTGAGATACATCGTTACTTTGACAAAATCGATACTAAACGTAGGCATTAATGTCATCGTCACCATGGTTTCTCCGGCAATTTCCTGAGCACGGGTCGCAGAGACGTCTAGCTGATAACTAACTAAGGCCTCGTTATCCACCATACGTGTCAAAAACCCATCCAGCGTTGCCTTCATTGCACTGCGCACACGGGTATTGTTCAGCTTACCAATGTAGGGATCACAGCTAGAACGCACACCATAGATGGCATAGTCCACAATGCGCCGAGTAGTAATTTGTCGCCAGGCACCATTATGGGTCGTAATGCCTTTCACAATTCGGAAGCCATTACGTTTCTCTACGGTCAGCATTCGGTTTTGAACACATTTTTCTAGCTCACCACTGTTAAACTCTGTTGTGAGTCCTTCCAATACCAATGTTTTGTTGGTAGGACTGGTTTGTACTGGCAGTGAAGAAATCACACCCGCAACGGCTGCCGCTAAATAACCACCAGACAAGTTTGTTTTTATGTCAGCAGTTTTAGTGACAATGCCTGGCGTCACCAAGATCAACCGATCATCCGCAGGTATATCATTGGCTGGTGGTATAGCTTCCTCTAAACTCGTTCCGATCACCCCAATACGTTCACGTTTGATATTAGCTGTTGTTTTGAGATGTGTTTGCAGCGCCTCTAGCATTTTGGCTTGTTTAATATCCTGCCCTGCTAGCACCACTATATTTACAATTTCCTTTTCTAAGGCTGCTAATCCGGCTGGATAATCAATATCTTGACCACCTTCAAATTTGCCATCTGTTCCATCAACCTTAGGTGGGAGGGTATCTTTCAGGGCCTCATTTAAATCAACTGCACTGATCAGACTGTCAGCCTGATCATTTACTTGTGTTGCCAGATCCTGGAAGCTTGTAACAGTGTAAGATTCTGTCTCTTTTGTCTTATTGCCTTCAAAAAGCTTGACTGTAACTTTATCTGTGGAGGGTGATCCACCGGTGTCACTATTTTCTAAGTCTTTCGACGCTTCACTAACCTTGATTTTTAGATTATCTGCATCTCCTGACGTCCGTGCTTGCAATGTTAATACGGGCGTCGTTTCTTGATCTCCCTGATCTGTCTTAAAGGTGTATTGGCTCCTCTGACCTGTGCGAACGGCATAGACAGTTCGACCACCATTTTTATAGATGAGTGCCAGCGCCGTCATCAGCGTAGCATTACTGGGATCGCCCTCACCAAATTCTTCCTTGGCTTCAGCCAGACTACTAATCAAAACTGGCTGGTTGACAGGCCCTTTTGAGGCTGTTCCTACAATACCAATATTACCTGTAGAGATTCTCCCAGCACTAATCAGCCCCTCAGCACGTACTTCAATGTAAGTCCCTGGCAAAATCATTTCTGACATAGTTTCCTCTCCTGGAGGCGCGATCTTCAAAATCTGAATCTACGCAGTTCAAAAATTCAGCAATCTTGACCATTCTGAATTACTCAAACAGTAACTTAATAGAACAAGAAGAGTGCTCTAAATATCCCAATCTATCTAGCGTTGTTAAGCGATAGAATCTTTTGGAGCTACTAATTTGAGCTATTACCGTGATATACAACCTTTTTGTAACTCTTGATTTCTTCAAGAGCCACCGGAAATCTAGATTCACATAAAATGATTGAAAGCCTAATGCCTTCGTCGAAAGTTGTACATACTGCTCCTATTAGTGATGATTAGTAATGAATTAACTAGGCAGCTAAAAAAAATAATCTCTCATGTAAGCTAATCTTGTGATTTTCATGCGCATAATCACTTACATCTAACTATAAATTTATACTTTAAGTGATGGATTCAAGGACGAAACCGCATCCAAAAATTCAAAGTAGTATATATTTCTTTATTCTGTGTATTACTTCGTATTCTCCTGGCTTACCAACAGCGAGATCTCTCCTACCGGTACCGCCATTATGTTAATCTCTGGAAATTCAGGTTGGGTAAGTTCACCTGGAGGAATTACAACCCATTGCCAATGAGGATGAAGGGTGCCCAGTGATAGGGATGTTGGAATCCATTAGTAGCCAGGGGGTTACCATCACGAGATTCAACTGAGATCGTGGCGCGGGTGGCTGCAAGGCGAGTTTCGGTATCTTCGTCGTAGAGGAGACTTAGTTGGGCCTGGCGCAGTGCCTCAGCTTTAGTAAGTTCGCCAGAGGCAAGAAACTCGTAGAAGCGTTGCATCAACAGGCTAGTGCTGGTATCGTTAACAGCCCAAAGTGAGGCAATTACGGTTTCTGCACGGTTAGCTGCCAGAAAGTAGGAACTGATCCCGGCGATTTCGGTACCGTCACCGGCGGTCCCTCCCAGGGCAGTTTTACAGGCAGAGAGCACAACTAAATGCAAATCCCTTAGGCTTTCTTGCATCACTTCGATGTCTTGGATCTTCATGCGATCGCCATTCCCCAAAACAATAAACGAATCTTCGGGTCGACTGGGGGCAAACTCTGCGTGGGTGGCAATGTGTAGAATTTGCCGGAATTCAACATTGGCTTGCAGGGCCTTTAGGGTAAAGTCATCATCAAGAAAGACCTGGCCTGGATAAATACCCCTCGGGTCAGCATCATCGCTGCGAATGATGGCGTCCAGTTCCTGCGCAACCGCCGGGAGCGGATTAAATCCTGAGACAGCTTGAGTTAACCCCAATCCCAAAGCGACTGATTCATCAATCCCTGCCAGGGTAGCTTCGGTATCTGTAATCGCAGGGGCAATGACCGTGGAGATCGTGTAGCGCTCGAGCAAATACTGTTCGCCATCGTACAAGGCGGCCATGGGAATCTAGCGAGTCACGCGGTCATTGACAAAGATGAGTTGACGAATGTTGTTGGCCTGTAGTTCGGTTTCGAGCGGTTCAATCAGCCAACGGTAAAGTTGCTGACTGCTTGCTTGCACCTCTGCAGGGAAGCTCAAATCGGTAAGCTGAGCCCCAAATTGCTGGACGACTGTGGATAATTCCCCTCGGGAAACTGTTACGGGGACGCTACCGACTGAACCGCCTGCGGCGGCCCAAAGGAGCCACAGTTTATCGTCGGTCACAAAGGGGTAAATCAAGACCGCATCAGGATTGGCCTGTAACAGCTTGTAGGCATCGTCACTGAGGCTGTTGGGGGATTGAAAGAGGTCGTCTTCTTGGTCATTACTTGCGATCGCAGCTTCAAATTGAGACACTTGTTTTTCATAGCTGTCCGTCAGCACTCGTTGCTGCTCACGCAAGTTTTCTAGATCACCACAACGGATTTGCCGACAGGCATAGATTTCTTGCCCCAGGGCAATCAGGCTACCGTGGGCATCCACAACAGGCTGTTCAATTTTGGTGTATTGCAGATCGGTACCTGTCCAGGTGGCACGAGTGGTTCGGGTGAATTCACGTATTTCTTCCAGCTTCAAGAGATCGAGCACTTGTTGTGCTTCAGGAATACGACCTTGTTCTAACAGTAAATTGGCAAGGACTCGATAGTCATCTGCTACTGTTGAAAGAAATGATTGTTGAATTTCAAAGTCCAGTCCACCAATATCCTCTCGGATACTTTCCGTAATATTAGCAGCTTTCTTATAGAAGATAATAGCTAGTTCAGGCTTATTTTGTAACGCTAAAACAACACCAAACCCTCGAAGTATTCTCCACTTTGCATAGCGAAAGTCAGTGGATTGGATAATTGATAATCCCTGCTGTAATAGCTCAATACTTTGCTCATATTGTCCTATGTGTCCATAGGAATAGCCCAAGTTGGCAATTGCAAAAGCCTCAGAAACTAAATCACCAGTTGATTGGATAGTTAATATTGCCTGTTGAAAGAAAACAACTGCCTGCTCATATTCTCCACGAGCCTGTTTGTTCCAACCCAGGTTTACTAAAGCCGTGAACTCTCCAAATGGATCATTAGATTGTCTAGCAGTCTCTAATGATTCTTGAAAGAAGATAAAAGCCTCTTCAAAATTCTCCAGTCCGTTATAGGAAAGTCCAATACAATTTAGGCTAGAAGCTTGAATATAGTAACTCCACAGAGCATTTTGATATTCTTTAGCAATATCTAACGCCCGTGTACAAATATTAATTCCTTTTTCATACTGTCCAAGACCATGTGCATACACCGAGCCTATTTTCACTAAAATAGAGGAATTGATATGAGGATCATTAATACTTTGATTTAAATTTAAAGATAGCTCCCACATATTTAGTGCTTCCTCATATTTTGACATCTGAGATAAAGCACTACCGGCTACAATTAATGAACTAGCTGAAAAAAAATCAGATTGTAATGCATTAGGTAACGTTTGAGCTAAAGAAAAAGCTTGTTGCGATATCTCCAAAGATTCATTATATCGATTTTGATTGAGATGAATTTCACTGATATACAGTAATGTTTCTACCCTGTAAAGAGCTGAATCTTCTTCTTTGTAAAGTGTTAAGGCCCGTTCAAACTCCAAAAGTGCATTTGTTAGATCACCTGCTGAATAAATCAGCTTAGCCCTTTGAAATATATCAACAGCAATCGATCTGACCTGATAGCTAGTTGAGGCAGAGTCATCTGTTAGCTGACCTTCGAGTTCCAACTCATCTTTCATATCAGTTTGTGCGATAATAACCTCCTTGTTTTGCTCTGCAAGCTTTAGCTTTGAAGGAGTAAATTCTTGTGATTCTTGAGAGATTCCCCGTAGTTGGAGAGCGGGTAACATCAACACAGTAGTCACAACAAAATTAAGCAGATGTAGTGAATGAGGCATAGAGGGTCAGCTCCAGTCCTAGAGTTGATATCAGTATATAAGCCTAAACAGAAAAGCTTATTCACCTTTATAGAATCTTTCGGCAAGAGGGAGAAGAGAGTGGAAAGACATAGGCAAAAACGCTGGAGCTATGATATGTCTCGTCATAGCTCTGTTGAGATCGGACATTGCTAGCTCCATTGCCATAAATCAGTGAGTTATTTACTTCGTTCTATAGACCTGCACAAGCTAAATCAGTACGGATAATATATTTTGTGCCCCGTAATACTTTAGCGCCTTCATGGCGCAGTGCCTGCTTAAAAATAACTGCCTTACCAAGTTTAGGAACAATAGGCATTTTAGACTCACTAAAATATGTCTCACCCCCCTGTATGTCATCATTCAGGTAGGCAATCAAGGTTAAGTTCGATAGAAACCCAAACTTAAGCTTCTTGTGGGCATCAGAATGGGGGGCAATATATTCTCCTTCATCGTATCGGTAACATTCCAGCAGATCACCCAAATCAGCCAGCTGCAACTGGCATGCCCCATCATCAGATAAATAATTAATTAGCCTCATGGCTAAAGCACCTAAAATTGTAGTTTCTTCTAAACGCACCTCTTGATTATATCGCCCTGAACTTCTCTTCTGTGCAGGCTTAAAGCCCAGCATTTCTGCTTTTAGAATTATCACCATACATTCTTCTGGAGATAAGAAATTAGGAATTTCCCAAACACCATCTATGATGGGCTTCATGCTAATCTGTTTCACTATTATTCTAAGCAATGGACAGAACAAGAAAGTTTCAAGCAATTAATATTGACACAATCAGAATTTAGCCACGAATAGTCTCATAACTTTAGAGCATCTTAGATTACTATCTTTCTAGGCAAAAGACTGTTAGGTAGCTTTAGATGTCCACGAATCGTTAAAATAACATCGGCAAACTTTTTGCCTAATGTACAGCCATCATGAATGATACTTTCTGTAGGTGCAATATATGCTTCACCAGGAGCAACTCTCACTTTAACAATTGGGTACCTAGGATATTGCTTGAAGAATTGCTGTCTAACCCACTCAGATTTACTAGCTGCACTCATTTTTTTAGAGACAGGACATTGACTGTCAATTCTCTGCACTATCTCCAGTAACGTCAGATCCACAAAGAGGAAATATCTATCCTCAAGCCCTAGGTTAAGACAAATGCGATTGGTGCCAGTATGCCTTTTTCCCAGCGGCAGCTTATCCCAGCTATCCAAATGTAAACCGATATATTTTCCGATTTCTCGATTGTAGGTCACCGTCCTCAGGCCAGGAGCATTCACTGTCAACGGGTGCACTTTATAGTTTCGAACAGACAAGATAAAAGGACTCAATTGGGAGTTTAAATTCTCAATCGCTTGCCTATATCCTTCCTGAGACCATAAAAAGTGACAGTCTTGCTTGGTTACAGCAAAAGATACCCCCATATCTTCAAAGGGACTCAACATAGAATCTGTTACCTTAAAGATGCCAACATATTGGCCGTAAGCAGGTAATCTCTCACCGTCCTTTAAAGACATCACATCTTCTTCTAAACTTGTAGGTTCTCGCCAAGTGTTAGATGGAATAAATGCATTCTCGACATAACTTTGATGATAGGAAGTCTCATGGGTCGGCATCATACCATCACTGAGAAGAAATCGTGGTTTATGGCAGCAAGGTTCTGGATTACAGTCAATAATTTTGACAGTTTTGCTAAGATGTCCCATGTTCTTTTTAACATTGCTGAGATACTAAAATCCTTGGTACGTTAGGCAGCCCCGCGTATCCCCATCTGTTTCTCAATGTCCGTGAGTAAAATATCAGTCAATATTTTCTGCGTGTAGCGACAATACATTGTCTCTGTGGAATTAAAGGAGCCATTCTCAAAATATTTATTCGCAGGTGCTCCCCCTCCACATAACGAAAAATACTCACACTGCTGCCGACAACGATGGACTCCCGATTGAATGTCATGGTTAATTCGTTGAAATTTTGGGTTGTCAGCAATTGTGTTCAAAGACTCTGACCTAATATTTCCCAAAATAAATTTTCCGTAGTCAACACTATCAAGCGATAGAAGCTCTGGGGAGAATGTCATAAAATTCCCAGCATAATCAAAGCTAAGTATTGACAGGGGGGTTGCTTGGGTTGCTTGTTTAGTAGGATTACATATCGCTCTCCTAAGGCGATCAAACTCTCTAACCTTCAGCCTGTTGCCTGGCTGAGATGTCAGCGAGTAAAATCTTTTCATAAAGCTGAAATATTTATCATCAGCGTCTTGTGTATTCAAAGAAGAAGCTTGGTGATTACCCTCAATCTCTTCGACATTAAAACCGACACGGTAGATACCGTTGCTTAGAAAGAAATGGTAGAGTTCATCCGGGTAGCTTAAAGATTGTTCAGTCAAGACTGATATCACCGAAAAATCAATATGATTCTTTTTCAGCTGCTTGATACCTCTCATCGTGGCAGCGTGAGTTCCTAATCCTTTCCGAGTGACGCGATGAACATCATGGATAAAAGCAGGGCCATCTAAGCTGACGCCAACTTTTATTTTGTGTTTTTTAATGAAGCTACACCATGCATGATTAATCAAGGTCGCATTCGTTTGTAAAGAATGAGAGTATCTACAGGCTCTATGGTTGTACTGATCTGATAGCTCCTGGATCTTACCAATTGCTGCTTCATAAAAGCTGATTGGCATAGTGAGGGGTTCACCCGCATGCCAAACAATTGTGAATTGATCGGATAAAAAAGAACTGGAAAAGACCTCTCGGAAAATGGGCTCCAGCAAGTCAAGCGAAAATTTGTGCTTTTGTTGCCTGTTAGGCAAATAACAATAACTACAGTCTAAGTTGCAAAAAGTAGTTGGTTGAATGACTACTAGCTTAATGGGGCCAAACTGCTGCCTGCCTTTTGCAGGATTTTGAGGATTTTGAGGGAAACAAGCATGCATGGTGGATAAAACCTTGTTGATATCAAAAGTTGGGAGCCTAAATATTGCATCGCCAATGGCTCCTCAGTTAATTTTCTAAGTTGTTTTAAATGATTACTCCAGTTACCAGTTATCCCAGTTGCTCCAGTTTCCCCAGTTATCCCAGTTGCTCCAGTTTCCCCAATTATCCCAGTTGCTCCAGTTTCCCCAATTATCCCAGTTATACCAGTTCTGAGCGACCTCTTCTTGTTCAGGAGTGGAATCCACGTTCGTCTGCTCAGTTTGCTCCAATATGCCACTTGATTCTGAAGATCGACTTTGAGGGTCCTCTAGCAAAGATATTCTCACTCTGTGAAGACGTTCTTCTACATTGCCAAGTGTTTCCGACGATCCTGCAAAGGCCTCTGTCGAGAGAACTGTCAATGTTCCCACAATAATGCTGGCACCTAGCAGAATAGCTGAGAGTTTGAGTTTTGGATGCATCGTTTTTTCCGTATTTTTGATGATTGTTTGACTATTTTTAGAGACTTTGTTCGTATTATTTGTGGTTTAACGAGTTGTCTCAGCTATCGCTAGTAATGTTGCCCCAAGTAATATTGGCCCAGTTATCCCAGTTATCGCCAGCCATATTGGCCCAGTTATCCCAGTTATCCCAGTTATCGCCAGCCATATTGACCCAGTTGTCCCAGTTACCCCAGTTATTCCAATCTGACTCATTTCCCTGCTTGATAATTAAATCTGTATTACTTGACTCGTTGGCTTCTGACTTTACAGTGAATTCAGGAGCCAACGGGATCCTCTTTTTTGTCAAGATATTCCTAACTCTTTGAAGCCGCATTTCTACGTTTACAGAAACTTGTGAAGACTCTGCAAATGCAGCCATTGACAGCATAGATAATGCTCCCAAGATCAGCCCAGAAATGGCTAAAGTACTTAATAGTTTAAGTCTAGGATTTATTAGATCCATGGATATTTATAGACCTTTTCAATGGCTTTTGTTGGGTACTTTATCTGATTTCAAGTATTTACAATAAAGGTAATTTTGACTTGGCAAATATTTTTTTATTTTTTCTTGATTTTTAAAAATATGGGATGAGAAATTCCATAACTAATGCCAAGACTCAACAGGTAGAGAGTCCATATCTGATTTTTCAAAAGAATAATTTTTGTCGAACTTGTGTAAGATTTGTGCTACTGCAATTCAGCTGGTTTTTACTTTAAGGAATCCTAGAAACCAAGTGGCGAATATCACTGCTGTAGTGATATTCGCCAAGCTAAATAGTTTCGTAAAAGAATGCATGGATAAAATTGCTTCAGTTCAAAGGGGGCATTACCCCTTAGATCTAGAAGGCTGGAACTTATTCAGTTTTGTGGAGTTATGTAAAGAGGGTCTAGAGGTAAAAAACTATAGGGAGCGAAGGCTATTACCCAGTGCCGTACTACCCACCACTGTTTTACAGGCACTCAACTACTGCTGACCGTCATGAAGGGCTGCCAGGGGAATGTAGCGCAAGACACCATCCGGAGCGTAGTAATCGACTCATTACCGGTTTGATTGAGCTGCTGAGCCATCAGGCCCATGAGCCTGACGTAGAACTTTTAAGCCAGGGACTCAATTAGCTGGCCGAAGAACTTAATGTTAATTTCTAAGTGAAGGTAGCCGTCCTTGATATGCCGTTGGCTGAGCGAAGTCAAGCCAACACTCCCAGCCAGCATCTCCTAAGCAAAGTCGAAGGGAATGCTTACAAGTGAAGCAGGTCGTACTAATACAAGAAATAATTTATTTGTGCATGCACAAATAACAGGCAATGAACTATGCAAACAACTACAAAGTTCTGAAAGGATAAAGATTATTCCTGTTATTTTTACCAGTGCTTTGGATCGAGTCACATATCGATAACATTAGTTGTGAGAATTACCCATTATGGGGCAAGCCTTCCTAATCTATTGAGATTCAATCCATGGAGTGCAAAATTTTCATTGGGGTTTTGCCATGGCAAAGTTATTCTAAATACCTTGATTTTTAGGTATGTGAACTTATTATTATTTTTCATAGCTGTCGACAGCGAAGCTGTCGCAGTTATCGAAGACATCATCACTATGCAAGTGAATGGTGATGATGTCTCCGACCTATGATTGTTAGGCGGGCAACTATAGAATAGAATCCTAGTCCAAGATTGACCGAGATAAAGCCGTAGGATAGTTGAATAGGGTGAGAATCTGTTCCAAGAGATGGATAAACCTTTTTTTCTGGTTAGGATCCTCAGGAACATGTCTACCTTCGAATTGCCAATTTGTTACCGTTGAACATGTCCAGCATTTTCCCTGGTAGTCATGTCCTGATGCTTCAATGCCAATAAAACGACATGTAGGCTCTAACACAGCATCCGAAAAAAGAATCTGCAGAAAAACACATCGACAATTAAGCAAGTTTGATGTTTGTGGTGATACAAAATTCAAATCAATAGAGGAAGGTTGTATCTGTTGTTGTGTGATGTCATCCGTAAGCCATGGGCTTAGATCAGGAACTGCTACTGGAAACTCAGCTCTAAACATCACAGTAACATTAGCAATTTTACGTGTCAGACTAATGGACAGATCTTGAGCGCTAGCATTCATAAAACAGAAAAATCAAATTCAACTCAAAGTTGACAACTATCTACTTATTGCGATTATATATCAATAAGTAGATAGTTATTTCCCAGTAATTAGCCTGTAAATGTTTTCCTGCGAGGTTGAGCCAAACGAATTATAGGAGATATAAAAGATATATTAAAATGCCTGTATTTATTGATCTTATGGCATTTCATCTTATGAAAGATAGTATTTAAAGTTCGGACCTAGGCGTATTTAATATTCTACCTTAAAAATATTTTTCGACATTAATGAGAATCTTTTGAAAACACCTATGGATATTTAATTAGATGCTTATTATCTAGTATTTTCTCAAACATATTCATCTTTTTATCTACCCATCCACAATCCTAGCCTGGGACTTTATGTGTGGGCAATTCCCTAATGGTCTTTACTGTATCTGAGCAATCTTTAAATGGCTGTGTTGAGATTTTCTTATGAGTTTGTTTATAACCTGTTGATCTAATGTTGTTATAGGACTAGCCTAGTGTTGTATCAGGTAGCCTTTATATCTGGTCAGACAACCTGGAGATAACCTCCAGGTTGTTTCCTGCGTGATTAAAACTTTCTTGCCGCAAACGCCTTGCTAATGTGTTTACTGGAATGAGTATAGCCAGCAAAGCTTTGGATGTAATTGACTAAGCAACGAGTCATTAAATAGTTATCAAACACACAACTATTACTTTAGGAGACTGACTAATGACTATCCCTGTATTGGCCTACAATCCTACTTCTCAAAACATTAGAGTTGCTGCCTTAGGGGTTGGCAATGAAGAAAGCCCTAAGATTTTCTCAACTAATACTCTACCTAACGCTCTAGAAATAGATGCGTTAATCTATGCGGCTTATCGACAGATTTTTAATGAGCAACAGACAATTGCCCACAATCGTCAGCGTTTTTTAGAATCCCAGCTTAGGAGTAGTCAAATTACCGTCCGTGATTTTATTCGGGGATTGGTGACTGCCGATAGTTTTCGTCGCTATGTATATGACTGTAATAACAACTATCGGTTCGTTCAGCTTTGTGTGCAACGAATGTTAGGCCGAGATATTTATAGTCAAGCTGAGTCCAGAGCTTGGTCAATTGTCCTAGCTACTAAAGGTTTGACAGGATTTATCGATGCGCTTTTAGATAGTGATGAATATTTAAATACGTTTGGGGACGATACCGTCCCCTACCAGCGTCGAAGAATTTTGCCTCAGCGTGCAGTTGGAGAACTGCCGTTTGCACGAATGTCTCGCTATGGTTTAGGGCATTTAGAGCAGCTGATGGAGTTGGGATATGACTATGTGGCACGACCTTTAGTGCCTAGTTGGTGGGAATTCCCCAAGGCTCCAGCGTCTCCCTTGCCCTATGTTGTTGTTAGTTTAATGACGTTTGCAGCACTTTATCTAATTGCGTTTGTGCCCATGGCTTCGTCTTGAGCCGCCATGGAATGACATAAAACTTAAAAAAGGAAATATTCTCAATAATCTGAGAATGAACTAGAGTTTACTTGAACCTTATTGACATTTAAAGTCAATAAGGTTCACTTTTTGACTACAGGACTCATAACTATGACAACGTCTGTTGCAACCAGCGCAGCGGGTTCACCGCCTTGGTGGGCGGGAAATGCTCGACTGGTGAACTTATCGGGGCGACTGCTTGGTGCCCATGTCGCCCATGCCGGGTTGATTGTGCTCTGGGCTGGATTGATTACTCTATTTGAGGTTAGTCGTCTAGACACCGCCCGTCCTCTATATGAGCAAGGCTTTATTTTGCTGCCTAATCTTGCTCGTCTAGGTTACGGCTTGGGAGATGGCGGCACGATTGTGGATGGTCACCCCTACTTTGTTGTGGGGGCTGTGCACCTAATTAGTTCTGCTTTTTTAGGATTTGGCGGGATTTTCCACACCCTCAAAGGTCCTGAAACTTTGGGGGGTAGCTATGCCTATGACTGGAGCGATGGCGATAAGATGACCCAAATTTTGGGGTCACATTTGGTGCTGCTTGGCGGTGGTGCATTGCTTTTGGTAGCCAAGGCCATGTTGTTGGGTGGCCTGTACGATCCTCTAACGCAGTCCGTGCATACGGTTACACCTAACACCAATCCGGCTGAAATTTTTGGTTATCTGTTCGCAGGTAAGTTTTGGCTAGCGGGTGTGGATAATCTTGAGGATGTCGTGGGTGGTCACCTGTATATCGGTATTGTGCTGATTTTAGGTGGTCTGTGGCATATTTCCAGTAAGCCTGCAGCGTGGGTAAAACAGCTGTTTGTGTTTTCAGGTGAAGCATACCTGGCCTATAGCTTGGGAGCACTCAGTCTGATGGCGTTTGTGGCCACATTGTTTGTCTCTGTTAACTCTTTAGTATTTCCTACAGATTTTTTTGGTCCTACGTTGACTATTGAATTTGACCGAGTTCCTTATTTTGTGAGTACTTCTCCTGTAGATGGCTACTCATCACGGGAGTGGTTGGCAAATGCTCATTTCTGGTTAGGGTTCTTTTTCCTACAAGGACATCTTTGGCACGCCCTCAGAGCCGCTGGTTTTAACTTCAATCAAGGTCAAGTGACTGAGAACGTCGGTGGACGTGTTGCTGCTCCGACTGAACAGATGGCTATTAGTCAGCTCAAGGGCTAAGCATCCTGTCAATAAACGAAATGCTGTTGCTGATTGAGAAGAATGAATCGATCTGAAAGGCATGCTGCTGATCAGGGGCGTTCAGGTTAACTCGTTCCGAGGATTAGCAACACTCAAAAACACTAAAAGGTAAATCATGACTGCAACTGCAATTAGTAGTCGACCAGTTTCCCAGCGTGTGGGCTGGTGGGCTGGTAACGCTCGATTCATTGACTTTTCTGGCAAACTTCTGGGAGCCCATGTGGCGCATGCTGGGCTTATTACCCTTTGGGCTGGGGCTATGACCCTGTTTGAGCTGTCTCGTTACAGCCCAGATTTGCCCATGTATGACCAGGGTCTCATTTTGCTTCCCCATCTGGCCACCTATGGTTTAGGCGTTGGTGAGGGTGGCGTAATCGTTGACTCATATCCGTTTTTGGCTGTTGGTATGTTCCACTTGGTGGCCTCAGCTGTGTTGGGCGCAGGTGGTCTCTATCACTCATTTCTAGGTCCGGATCAGCTTAAGCAAGACCGCTCTTTTGCGGGCTTTTTTGGATATGACTGGAAAGACGATCGCAAGATGACCACCATCATTGGAATTCATCTAGTCTTGTTGGGGTTAGGTGCCTGGTTGTTAGTGGCCAAGGCGATGTTCTGGGGTGGTTTATATGACCCTGAGCTAGGTGCTATGCGGGTGGTGAATAACCCTACCCTAGGTGCCGGAGAAATTTTTGGTTACCTGGTAGGTTCCCATGGCGAAGCCGGTATGGCAGCGGTGGATAATCTTGAGGATATTGTCGGTGGCCACCTATGGGTTGGCTTAATGTGTGTATTAGGAGGCATTTGGCACATTGCCACTCGCCCCTTTGGCTGGGCTAAACAAGTTTTGGTTTATAACGGCGAAGCCTATTTGTCTTACAGCCTAGGGGCACTGGCCTACATGGGCATTTTTGCCGGCTATTTTGTCACCGTGAATGACACGGCGTATCCAGAAGTGTTCTATGGTCCACTGGGTTTCTTAGGTAATGCGGACATCATTCCCGTACGCACCTGGCTGGCAGCGTTTCATTTTGCCTTTGGCGGTCTATTGCTGGCCGGGCATCTATGGCACGCTATTCGAGCCAGGGCTCAGGCTCAAGGCTATAGCTTTGGAAGAGGGGATTTTGTGCTCAGCTATAACCCAGAGGTGGGCACCATGAATACGCCTCTCAACAGCTCTGATTTAAGCCTGCTGTGGATTAATAATTTGCCAATTTATCGCCAGGGGCTGTCTCCCTTTTCCCGCGGGCTAGAAATTGGCATGGCCCATGGATATTTCCTATTTGGGCCTTTTGCCATTTTGGGGCCACTGCGCAATACCGATCTAGCCGATCTTGCTGGCTTGCTTTCTGCCTGTGGTTTAGTGGTGATTCTGACCCTGGGACTGTCGCTCTACGGTAGGGCCGCCTTTGTCCCGAATAAGCCGATCGCTGGTGAGCTTCCTGAAAACCTTAAGTCTGCTGATGGCTGGAGCCAGTTTGCTACTAGCTTTTTAGTGGGTGGTGCTGGAGGGGCTCTATTTGCCTATCTGCTTGTTAGTAACGGTGATCTGCTAATGACTTTGTAGATATATCCCAACGGTCTTTAACCCGTAAGCCTTTCCTACGGGTTAAAGGCCATGAGACAACGCAGGTATATGGGCTTCTCTTGGCAATTAGCGCTATGCTTCCACACTTTTTCCAACTTCTTTTAAAAAGAATTATTCTCAATAACTGAATTCCATGTATACTCATCTAGAGACAAGTCTAATTGACTTTGATTATCAATTGGACGGGAATTCGCCAAGGAGACTATAGTTCCGTCGCATTATAGTCTCCACTTTCTTTTGACTTGATTAAGGGAGTCGTTATGGCCAAAGTAGGTTTGTTTTATGGGTCTACTACAGGTAAGACCGCTGATGCTGCTGAGCAGGTTCAAGCAGCATTGGGTGGTGATTCAGTAGTGGATCTTATTGAAATTGAGGATGCAAGTGCTCTAGCTGAATATGAGTGTTTGATCATTGCGTGCCCGACCTGGAATATTGGTGAATTGCAAGATGATTGGGCTGCTGTATTCGACGATCTAGATGACGTTGATTTCAGTGGCAAAACTGTTGCCTACATGGGGACAGGTGATCAAATTGGCTATGCAGACAATTTTATGGATGCCATGGGGCAGCTAGAGGAGAAAATCGCTAGTCTAGGTGGTAAAACTGTCGGCTATTGGTCTGCAGACGGTTATGACCATGAGGCTTCCATGGCAATTCGTGATGGCAACAAGTTTTGTGGCTTAGCTCTTGATGATGACAATGAGTCTGACAAGACTGAGAGTCGTATCAAGACTTGGACTGCTCAAATTAAACAAGAAATGTCGCTCTAAGCTATCTTATTACTCCTCTCTGTAGATAGCTTTTCCTAATTCAGTCAATAGTCTGATGCATCGGTTTTTATTAGCATAAATGCTTGACTATTGACTGACTCTCTCTCTGACTCTGCGTTTTCTCTCTTTTTTAGTTTCATGAATGTTATCGCCCTGGTTCTACATGCAGTAGGCCGTGTGGGAGTGATTATTGGAATCGGCGCTGGTTTAATGTTTTGCATCTGGCGGATGCTTCATACCTTGAAACAGGGTGCTAACTATGTTAGACGATTACATCAGATTCCTTGCAGTCGGTGTGCTTATTTTACGGGAGATTACCGACTGAAATGTACTGTCCATCCCGTGTCTGCTTTGACTGAAGAAGCTATCGATTGTGTTGATTATGTTTCTAGCTCTCCCAGGTGTGGAAAACTCTGTTCTCAATCTGCGCCGACCTATCAGCATATTAAAGAGTTAGTTAAGCGATAGTTTTAAGGTTAGGCGTGGAGGTTAAGGTGCAAAGAGTCTAGCAAGCGGCAAAACTTTTTAATCGTTCCCCCCATATCTCCCAACGTCATTAATGTGCAAGTTTTTTAGATAGGGGCTTAAATAATGCAATCTCAACCAACATTAGATGTAGCTGTTAATCGAGTCGATGGCTCTAGTAGTTTATCTCAGCTTAGAGATTTCTCGTGGCTACAGGGTAATGCCCGTTTAATTAATCGAACTGAGCTATTGCTGGGTGCACATTTAGCCCATGCTGGTTTGATTATGTTCTGGGCAGGTTCATTTACCCTGTTGGAAATTTCTCGCTACGTTGCTGATGTGCCCCTGGCAGATCAAGGGCTATTGTTATTGCCCCGTCTGGTTAATTTGGGTTGGGGCACGGATAATGTAGAGGCTTGGTTTGCGATCGCAATCCTCCACTTAGCATCATCAGCTGTTTTAGCTGCGGGTGGTTTGTTCCATGTGTTTAACAAGCAATCTACTAACTATGCAGTGGGCGATGACAGGATTATGGCCAAGGAAGAAGGATTGTGGAGTAATCCGGAAACCCTAAGCTTTATCCTAGGGCAACATTTAATTATCTTAGGATTTGCCGCATCATTATTTGTTCTTAAAGCTACTCGTTTTGGTGGTATTTACGATCCTCTAGCAGGCTCTGTTCATCTTGTTCAGAATGCCACCACCAATCCAGCTGTTATATTGGGTTATCTTTTCGGCTTCACTCGCCATGGTTGGGATCCCATGGGGATGGCAGCGGTGGATAACCTTCCAGATTTAGTAGGAGGTCATCTTTGGATCTCTGTCATTTGTATCTCTGGAGGCATTTGGCATACGGTGCGTGCCCCATTTGGTTGGTTCCGAGAAAAGTTTATTTATGATGGCCATGTCATTTTGTCCTACAGTCTTGCTGGTGTTGGCCTGATGGCATTGATTTCTATCTTCTTTGTCTTCAATGAGCTGGTTTATCCCATTGAGATTTTTGGAGATAATCGATTAGAAACAGTGGTCTTGCAAGCCGTTTTGGCCGTGGTCTTTCTGGGTGGCCATGTGTGGCATAATCTGCTTGGTCAGAAGAGAAGTGGCCGCTTCAGTGAGTCTTCTTACTATGAAGCAGCCATGGCTGGTTTTGCTACCATATTGGTCGTCGCCTTGGCCATAGGATTGAACAGCGTTGCCTAGCGGTTTCTCAACTATGGATTCCTCTAGATCCATGCCGACTCATCTCTACCTGGTGGAGATGAGTTTTTTTTGACATTTAGATATGGTTTTAAGTTAATGCATTGGTATAACGTTACTCTACAAAATGACCGCTTGGGTCAAAAGACCACATTGAAGGCTTCGGAAGATCACTCCATATTAGATGCGGCAAAGGAAATGGGTTTGAACCTTCCTTTGCCCTGTCGGACAGGCATGTGTGATGCTTGTGTTGGTAAACTTTTGATCGGTGATCTTGATCAGACAGAGCAATCACTTTTAGACGACGCTCAAATTGCTGAGGGGGGTGTATTGTTGTGTCGTGCTTATGCGCTCTCCGACTGTACAATTGCTATTGATTGGGAGGGCGGTGTTTTAGAGCAGAACTATCCATTTATAGCTATAGGTAGTTAAGGCCTTCCCACTATATGTCGATTTCTCTTCCTTACGCCAATACATAAAATGCTATTGACGCAGATACAGGTCTAGAACCAGGTGGGGTGGTAGCTTAACAGTTGTTGGAGTACTGTTCTACTTTCAAATATTTCTGAGGGACTGGTATTGTGGAAACCCATGAGTTTGATGTTGTTATTATTGGTGGCGGTCCAGCAGGATGCGCTTGCGCACTCTACACAGCTCGCGCTGACTTAAAGACTATTATTTTGGATAAAAATCCAGCTGTAGGAGCCTTGGCCATTACCCATAAAATCGCCAATTATCCTGGTGTAGCTGGTGATATCAGTGGTGGTGCTTTACTGGATATGATGCGCGATCAGGCTGTTGCCTATGGCGCTGGTTATCAGCGATCTCAGGTCTTTAGTATTGATGTTGAGGGACCACTAAAAAAAGCTTATACTCCCGAAGGAACTTTTGTAGGGCGAGCTTTAGTATTGGCAGCAGGGGCTATGGGGCGAAAAGCTTCATTTCCTGGTGAGGCTGAATTTTTAGGCCGAGGTGTCAGCTATTGTGCTACGTGTGATGGGGCCTTTTATCGGGATCGTGAAGTCGCTGTTGTGGGCTCTAACCTGGAGGCACTAGAAGAAGCTCAAGTACTGACTAAATTTGCGTCTACCGTTCATTGGATTACGCCTAAAGTGCCTAAGCCGGATGATGTGCATAGTCAGCAACTGTTGCAGATGGGCAATGTCAAACCTTGGAATCGTGCTCGTTTACTGAATGTGCAGGGTGACATCATGGGGGTTAACGGCATAAACATTAAACCACTGGATCAATCTCCTATTGAACTACCTGTAGAGGGTGTTTTTATCTATCAGAGTGGCTCCAAACCGATCACAGATTTTATTCATGGTCAGATTGCCCTTAATCCGGACGGCGGGGTAAAAGTAGATGAGATGATGAACACTTCCGTAGACGGTGTGTGGGCCATTGGTGACATTCGCAATACGCCTTTTAAGCAAGCTGTTGTAGCAGCAGGAGATGGCTGTGTGGCGGCAATGTCTATTGATCGCTTTCTCAACCGTCGTAAGTCTATTAAGCCCGACTGGGATCACACATAGTCAAGCTAAAATAAATCCCTCAGGTTGGTGCAGGTAAATACTCTGGCAACACTGTTAAACAGGCTAAGGCCGTATAGGTAAGGGCAAAGTAGGTTTCAAACCGGGCGATATATTCAAACCGACAGTTGCAGTACCAGTCTCGTAGCAAAACAACAACGGCGAGCTTGAGTAACGCGACTGCCAGGGTAAGAGCTGTAAATAAAGATAACCAGCCTAATAAGTAAAGTGTTGCAGCTATTGCGATCGCAATGCTGTGATACACCAAACTACCGGTCAGAGAACTGGTTTTTACTTTGCGTAGCTTTATAGTAAAAACCGCACTGGCAAAAAAGAGAGTATTGAGTACCCATAGTCCTATGGCCTGAATGGTAATGGTGCCTGTATTGGTGCCATAGATAAACAGCGTGGCCATACATATGGTTCCAAACATCAGCATCTCAGTATCGATACTCTTTTGTCGTCGCCGTAGCACAGCGACCATGTCGAACCCCATGGCGATGACACCCCCACTACAGATCCATAACAACACTGGATGACGATAAGTAAGGTAGGCGGCAATTGCGATCGCAATCCCGCCATAGATACCGGCCCACAATAAATATCGCGGTTTCCAACTTCGTCGTTGCTTAATTTGTACAACTAAGGGATGTTCGGCCTGTAATCCTAAAAAAGCACCCAGACAAGCCAGGCTAGTTTCCCATGTCCATGTTTGAGCAAGAGAAGCACCGGTTAGTAAAGCTCCAGCCAATACCAACAACACTCCATGCTCAGGAGAAAATGTGGGCCAATAAATAGGTTTAGTACTTCCTGCGCGAGATGTGGAGATCGAAAAAGTTGCTACTTGAGAACTGGTCATCATTGAAGAAAGTAATAAAATTGGCGTTGCTAATTTTTGGAAGGCTTAAGCTGAGAAATCCTCTGATGTCAAGCAATTGTGCCAGGGCCATTCATCCCTTAAATCACCTGCCACATAAACTTGTTCCATGCTTAGCAGCAGTATTTTGCTGTAGAAAAAACTCAATCAAACATTAATATCCAGGCTTTGCACTTTGAGATATGCCAGATCTACTTACATGAGAATTCTTCCTATTAAGGATATACTATGGAATGGCAAAAAGCTAACTATATTTCTCACGACTTGAAACAATAATCACAATTCTTTAGGTTCAGAAATAGAGAGCTTTGAGATTTATGGATAATTCAAGATGCCTTGGCCAGCAGGTTTAAATTTGAGAACTAGTGTCAATAGTTGCTATGCTTACTAGGGTAGCTAGCGGACTATCCATTTATGCTCCTACGTAAATGCCTTCCACTGTTTTTATTCTCTCTACTCTTAAATCCGCTGCCAGCCTTGGCCCAATCCCTTGAAGAGGTGGCACAGCAAGGTTTAGAAGCTTATCGCTCCGGAGAATATGAAGCGGCGGCAGCGGCCTGGCAGCAGATGATTGAGATTGACCCTCAAAATGCTGATGCCTATAACAATTTGGGGGCTACACTGTATCAATTAGGGCGGCCAGCAGAAGCTGTAGATGCCTATCGGCAAGCGTTAGAAATCAATGGAGATAGTGCAGATACCTATAATAATCTTGGCACTGTATTGGCATTTCAGGAGAACTATGAAGAAGCCATTGAGGCCTACGAGCAAGCCATTGAGATCGATCCAGACTTGCCTGAGGTCTATGTAAACCTGGGTAATCTACTGCCTGCAGAACAGGCAGTAGCAGCCTATGCAAAAGCGATAGAGCTTAACCCTAACTACGCTCAGGCTCACAACAACTTAGGCACAGTACTTTTTGAATTAGAGCGATATGAAGACGCCATTGTTGCCTATGGTCGTGCCTTGGAAATTGAGCCTGATTTCCAAGCCGCTCAAGAAAATTTAGCCCTAGCAGAAGCTGCCCTAGAAGCCCGTGAGGGCGAAGATGAGGACTCAAATGATGAGAATACTTCTTCAGAGTAGCTGAAGTTGGCGTTGCTGATTCTCAGGAAAAGGTATTTAAAAAATTCTGATTTAGGGAAATCTTACTACATCGATTTATCTCCTGAATCAGCAACGGCATAAATCAATTAGAGCGATACCTGTATGTGAGTATAGAAACAATTGTTTTATCGGCATATTAATCCTATTGCCTCTATACTTAGGCGTTGAAATCACTAGTACAATTCATCTTCCGAATTCGTTTCAATTTTGCAATCAGACATTGGATAGGTGACACAAAGTAAAGCATAGCCAGCAGATAGCTGATCGTCATCTAAAAATGACTGATCTGATTGGTCAACATCTCCTTCTAAAATTTTGCCAGCACAGGATGAACAGGCTCCAGCACGGCAAGAAAAAGGTAAGTCCACTCCTTCCTCTTCGGCAACATCAAGAATGTACTCATCTTCAGGCACCTCAATGATTGCATTGATGCCGTACTTTTCATTGACAAGGTTCACTTTGTAAGTTTGCATATACGTTGTTAAAAGAAAACAATCTGCTTTTCGTATTATTGCAATATTTTCTCAATAATTAACTCATAAATCAAAAATTACTAATGATTTTGCTGTAGCTATTCAGGATACTGATTTGCAGATCACCTCGAAATTTATTGGTGAGTAGTTCTCAACTCTCTAAAGGTGAGTCACTTTAATAAATATACGTTATTATTGAGAATAAATCCTATTAATTAAGGTGAAACATATGGTTGCCTGTCCTTGCTGTTCTGGGAGTTTGCTGCGCCATGTTCGTGCAACAGGTCTCTACTGGATGTGTTTACGGTGTCGTCAGGAAATGCCAATAATGACCAGTGTAGAGCTTGTTAAACAAAACTATAAAGTAGACCAGCATTGCGTTGTTGAATATTCCCGCAGCTAGGGCTTTCCTGTTGGTTAACCCATAACTGAATATGATGCCGGTGGTTTGCTATATAGGACTAATTCTCAATATTAACTGTATAATTATTTTCACCTGGAATAGCTGAATTCTAATTGCTATTGGCAGCCAAAGGACTTTATGTGGGCTCTGCTCGATGAGACTTTTGGATTTTTTCAGAATTTGGCTATTGCGGTGTTCACTCGGTTATTTTTTGGTTGAAATAAAAAATATTTCAACCAAAAAATTTTCTTGTCGAAAGGTAGTGAGCCCCTGACTTCTTCGTCCTAACTTCCTGCCGAGCCAAGCTTTCCTGGATTAAGTGGATGCTCCGTGTATGAGCTACCTCATAGAATAAGATAGAGTTCTTTGGCATATTCAGGGTATTGTCTTGCGCTAATGAATATGGCTCAGATAGATCTGAAAACTGCCCCAGCCCATCAAGTGTTAGCGACTGCCGGTAAACAGGCTCTTCGCCCAGGAGGATATAGAGCGACTGAACAGCTTTTTGCCTGGGCTGACTTTCAGCCTGGTGAAACTGTTCTAGAATTGGCGGCAAGCTTTGGTTCAGTGCAATTTCCTTGGCGCAGCGCTACGGAGTACGTGTGGTGGGCATCGAGAAAAATTCTGACAGTGTGGCTCGTGCCCAAGCCAATATTGCTGCTGCTGGCTTAACTGACCAGGTCAGTGTTATTAAGGGAGATATTTTCCATTTAGAGGAAATTACAGAACAGTTTGACTATGTGCTAGCAGAAGCAATTTTGACCATGCAGTCTGCCGCAGGTAAGGTTAAAATTTTGTCTGGCATTTGCGATCGTCTCAAACCTAATGGTCAATTTCTTAGTCACGAATCGCGGGCGAGTGATTCTAATATTGAGGCTATTCATCGAGACCTGTCCACCACTATTCGGGTGAATGCCGCCCCGTTGTCCATGCAGGGATGGATGGATGTTTGTCAAACCGCAGGACTCACTGTAGAGCAGTCCAACAGTGGTCCTATGGCACTGCTTAACCCTCTCTGTATTGCTAAAGAGGAAGGCGTACCGACTCTACTAACCATGGGTTGGAATATGCTCACCCGTCCGGTTCTCCGTCAGCGCATTCTCTCTATGCGAGAAACGTTTATCCGTCATGGCAGCAACTTAGGTTATGTTGTGCTTTGTGCCAGAAAGGAGAGATAAACCATGTCTAGTCTCACGTTTATGCCCACGTTGTCTGCTGTTGGTTAGTGCCGTAGATTATATTTCAACTAAGACTCTAAAACGATGCCGAGGAACCTGACTGTTTTGTTTTTACTAGGGCAACTCTTCCATACCGGGGATCAATATCTAGTCCCATGATTTCTACCTCATGTTTATCAGTCTGAGAAGAGTCCTCAATTGTATAAGTTACGACTTCTCCAGGTGTCAACGTTAAACAGTGATTGAAGATAGCTTTCCTGGACTTTATGGGTAAAAACACGGTGTCTCCATAGGCCAAAGCCGCATGATTTTGAAAGGTAACTTGTCCATCATGGGTTAAGATCCCCGCTGGTGTTGGAAATTGATCACACCAATGAACAGCTAAAAACCAACGAGCATCAGCTAGCCGATTAAAAATATGCCCCTTCTTGGGATGTTGTAATACACGGTAGCCACCTTTGACCGAGATAATAGTGCCACCTAAAAAAGCAACGGCAACATCAATAAAGTGATTCATTGTTCAGAGTCATGGATTGTGTGACTTCAAGAATTGTTTTCGAGGATGTTAATAACTGTGAAGAAAATTATAGATTGAGAATTTTAGAAATTAGTATGCTCCAAGCGATCGCAACAGTAATTGGGGACAGAATTAACAACAGATTTATGTCAATTATGGCAGGAGGATCCCACATAAACTAATGCTCTCCAGAAATATGTAATCTTTACGGCTTTTCACCGATTTGCTCTAGTCGGCTCAATACAATCTGACGATTTCGTCGTGCGTTCTGATAGCCAGGATTATGCATCAAGGCTTGTTCAAATGAATGTAGAGCATCTTGATACCTTTCCAGGTTGAAAAGGGCATCCCCTCGGTTATCCCAACCGAGAGCGGAGCCTTGTGCGCCCCATTGACTATTGATTTCAAGGGCTAAATCACAGGATACTAAGGCTTGATGAAATTCTTGCAGTTGACTGAGAACACCACAGCGATTTGCCAAAACAAGAGAATACTCTGGTTCAATTAATAAAGCATGATTGTACGCTAACAAAGCATCTGGATAACGCTTTTGGCTAAAAAGCTGTTGCCCTAAATTATTCCATACTGTGGCATCAGTGACACTGGCAACAGCAGGGGATACGTTAACTATTAAACAGAGAAAAAGAGTGATAACTATCGTGACTAACGATTCAATCTCTCGACCCACCATTACTTGCATGCCTCCCGCATTCATACATGCTCAGACAGATGACCTTAGCATCACCTAAATAAGAAAAATTGTCAATAAGGATCTACGGCAATTTGTAGGTGATTTTATGAATTTAGGAGCGTGACTGATAATGCCTGCGCCACGGGAAGCAACTGTATTTAGTTTGCTCAGCAGACGATTAAGCAAACCTGAGGGACTTGTCGGTTCACATATCCGTTCGGGTGTTAGGTGATAGGGTTGGGTACTTTGGCTTAATACTTACACTTATCATCTCTAGGGCCTCATACCGTTTGGCCAGCCTGTGATCGTGAAATATGCGTGTAATCCCAGGTTTAGCGTAGGCAAGATCGGCTGCGATCGCAATCGCCCTACCATCGATCCCCGCTAAAAATCAGCTTTCTAAGCATAGGCCTTTCTTGAGATTTATACCCAATAAGCCTGATTTATGTACAACTTAACGTCTTCTAAAATTTGGTAAGCGGCTAGAATGCTGCGACCCACTACCCAAATTTTCCCATCCTTTTGGAGTAGATGAAGCTTATCCTGCCAAGGCTCAGGCACCTTGCCTGCTTTGATCTCGTTATCATCGTCTCAACGATTCCGTTGTTTGGGCACCGGTACTAATGTGGCATCGACGATTTGACCACATAGGGCTTGGTAGCCCATCGCGTTAAGATAGGCCCCCAAACTACCTAAGCAACGGTTCCACGAGCTCAACTATAATCACGCAACATTTTTTTGATCTCGAGTGTATGCATTTCTTCCTGTCCAATTTTGGTACGGGTATATTCTTCCAAATAAACGCTGGCGTTTTGGACCACATCTAGGAGCTTTTTGTACATATTTAATGCCGTTTGCTCATGGTTTAGACTTTCTGACAGGAGGTCTTTAACCGAGTGGCGGTTGTTTTCCTCAATAGCTGAGATTTGCTGACTGGGATGGCCTTCTAGCCCAGTAATAATCTCACCGGCTTCTTGGGCATGGAGTAAAGATTCATTTGCCTGAGTCTTGAAAAAATCTACAATCGGAATGCGATTGGGCCCAGTAACCATTAAAGAACAATGGGTATAACGCACCACACCAGCTAGCTCAAATTCCATAATTTGATTGAGCAGTTCAATGGTTTGTGAGGTGTCAAGGTTTTTCATTTAGTCATGTTGAGAATCAACGAGTTCTGATTATAAGCATGGAATAGGTTTTATGGGTGGCTATGATTTAATGGTTGGAGTTGAAAGATGATTGGGGCATGGGTTTAGCTAAGTAGACATAAATCATCTGGTAGATCATCTGGAAGCCTGCAATTTCAATTGCAACTAATAAGAGAAAGCTCATATTTCAACTGTTTCCAATCCCTTGTGCTATCGTCAAAGTAGAGTCTCATAAAGCAGAGGCGCTCTATTATGATTGGGCGTTTAGTGATTAGTTTAGGGTTGTTGGGGAGTATCTGTATAACGAGTGCAGCCACTGCCGCTGGGCTAGCTGTTGTCGACTCGGCCACATTAGGAACCCACCGTAATTTACCTTGGTCAGAGCCAGTTCAAATCAATGATCCGTTTGAAGGCAGCTTTGTTGGGGTATTTGACCGTCATTCCTTTAGCGATCGCTTTTTGAATACAACCGCCCGAATTGAGGTGCAGAGCCTCTGGAGTCGTGATTTTATTCGGGTGCTGTCGATTATTCGCGATCGCGACTGTCTCAGCGGGTCGTTTCGGGTTTCTCCAGATTTGAGTTGCTCAGAATTTAGTAACGCCAGAAATATCATTCAACTTTTCATTAAAGTTGATGGCGATGTGTTTCAAATTGATGGACAAAATAATGTGTTCTCAGTGAGCAATGAGTTAGCCCAAGCGTTGCAAAATGCACCAGAGACAACGCTTGATATTCGACTGGTGACTGATAGCGGCGAAGCAATCGATAGCAAAATTGGCGAGGACACCGTTAAAGCTTGGAAAACGGTCTATGCCACCGATCTGGCTCAGCCATTTTAAGACAGCACTCGTGCATCAATTTGATGGATGAGTTAGCTTGATTTGCACATACAACGGCACCTCGCCCCCGGCTAGAAAGCCGCTCCAGGCATTATATTCGAGGGGAAAGATTAGTGGCGACAAGCACCTGCTGCCAGTTTGCCTAGGCTGAAGGGATCATGTTTCTGAGTTTCCCTGCTGTGGAGTGGCACTGGACGGATACCAGTTTAATGCAAGAAGGGCCTGGCTAGCCACGACCATCTTTTGTCCGTTATCTGAAAGGGGCCGTTCACCCAAGTCTAGCGAGTCAGCCCGCACGGCACGGAACACGCCGAAGCGACACAGGCCACCCCCAAAGGCTAAACGCATTAATAGAAATGTGGGTACTTCTCGCAATGATTTGAGCAGTCCGACAACCCCAAACCGCATCAGTGATGATGACCCATGGGTGCGGGGAGTCAGCAGATAAACAACGATGTCAACCACCAGCAAAATCGCTAGGAGGGCAACAAGCAATGACAAAATATTCATGTTAGTAACTATTCTCATTTTTAGGATGGAGGCGGTTGCCCACTGGGGCAATGGACATACGATGAGAGAACTGCCGTTGTCAACATCGACGCATGCGGCGAGTCACTGATTGAGAGAGAGATGCGATCGTACATCCAATCAACATCAACCAACCCCGCCATGGAAATCGCCTGGCTGGTTTTCCAAAGGTCTTTTGGCTCCGCATCTTATGGGTAAGTGCCGTTTGTGAAACAAACGTAAGTGCCGCTTGTTTCACAAACGGATGAACCGACGCAGGAATACATCCAGGGCGATGCAGATACTGTTGCAACATGAGTGCTTCAGGCGGCAGTATAATGGATGGCACGATGCTTTTAACTTTTTTCAAAATGATCTGTTGAGAACGGGTTAGACAGTGCTAAGAGCAATAGATTGTTCATACCTTTTGCAGGCATAACAATCCGTGACACACTGGCCAACAGCTTTTCAAAAAATTAATTAGATAACTAATAGATGCCCAAAATTAACAGGCACACTTCATAGCTATGTAGCCAGATATGCCTAGGGTAGAGCATTGTAGAGATTTCCCCTGGCAACATAGTTACAATTACGCACTAAAATCATCATCCGTACCTCGCAGATGTTGTAGAACATGAGTTGAACTATCGGCGGGCATTCTGACTGAGAGGTGCAACACCTCCTTCACAGCTGCGGGACAGCGGCAGATTCTCACTGCTCTTTCCCCGTTTCCTCTAAGGACTGTTTCCCCTTAGAACCGATACGCCCAGTAATCTAGCACATTCTGACTACGCACAACACGGAATGTTAATTCAATTTGCGGTGCTGTCTGTGCGGCTCATTCTCGATTCCCTGACTCTAACGATGGCAAATGCATTCGCATTAGCAATAGTGTGGCGATCACCGCAGCAACAGAACTGACATAAAAAGGAGCCGCTGTAGAGACTGTTGCATAGAGCCAGCCAGCGATGAGACTGGCTGGTAGTGCGGACAAACCAACTACCATATGAAAGGTGCCGGTTTCAGCGCCTCGTCGGTTGGGGTGTACTAGATCGGCAACAAATGCTTTTTGGACACCCCGCGTTAGAGTGCCATAGAGGCCGTATAACATAAACAGTAACCAAATAATAGCAGGCGTCTCAGCTTGGGCAAATCCAAGATAGGTGATAGCAAAGACAAGATATCCACTGACGAGTAGCGGTCGTCGCCCTATTTGGTCAGATAGACGACCAGCGATCAGTCCTAATGAAACGGCTACCAGGTTAAAAGCTGCGTATAGTAACAGAAGTGTAGAGCCGGTAAAGCTCAGCTCTTGGGCCCGTAATAACAGAAAAACATCCGATGAATTTCCTAAACTAAAGAGAATAATTGCTAGTAAATACTGTCGATAGGTGGGGCTTAATCCTTGTAATGTAAATTGGGGACGTGCTTTTCTAGTTTGGGGACGTTGTTCTTTGACCTGAGTTAGTAAGATCAGAACACCCAGAAGCGCTGGGAAAAATGCGATCGCAAACACGCCTCGATAATTTCCTACAGAGTGTTGCAAAAAGACAAAACCCACCAGCGGTCCCAGCACTTCACCCACCGTTTCCAAACTATGGTGTAAGCCAAATGCCTGTCCCCGTTGGGCAGCAGTACAATTCTCAACAATTAGAACATCCCGTGGTGCAGCTCGTAATCCTTTGCCAATCCGATCAAACAAACGTGCCCCTAACACATGGCCCCAGGTTCCCGACAGAGCTAACCCTAGTTTAGACAATGCCCCTAAGCTATAACCGGCCAACGCAAAAGGTTTGCGCCGACCGGCCCAGTCCGACAGCCAGCCAGAGTACAGTTTCAAAATACTGGCCGTGCTCTCAGCAATCCCCTCGATCAGCCCCACTGTCCAAACTGGAGCACCCAGCATGCTCGTCAAGAAAAAAGGTGTTAGTGGATACACCATCTTGCTGGCAAAATCAGTCAGCAAGCTTACCCAGCCTAGAGCTTGAACGGTTCGTGTCAGCCTACGTGATTGATTAGTCATAGAATCCTACTGGGGGTTCTCAGGATGAAGTAGCAGGGGGATAAGATGATCTGTCCTATCCCCCCTGCCCTCAAAAATTAAGCTTGAGGCATGAACAGAGCCAAGCTGCCAAACAGTAAAAACAGTCCTCCACCTAATGCAGTCAGGGTACGTTCTGAAACCCTGCCACAGAGCCAGCGACCACAGTTAGTGGCAATGGCTGCACAAATAGCATGGCCCAGGACGGCACCCATCACGACTCCGCCAGGTGGATTGGCTGCGGCCAGAGCAATGGTAGCAATTTGGGTGCGATCGCCCCACTCCGCCACGAAGACTAACCCAAAGGTCTCGGCCATAATTGCCAAGGGAGTCTCTTTCGGTTTTCTCTTGCTTTTTTCTGCCCTATCTACTGCTTCAGCCGCATCTTTCTCTTCGTCTCCTGTTGTTGCCATCTGGCTAGCCTGATATAGCAGCCGAATACCAAAAACAATAAATAAACAAACCTCAGCCCATTTAACCACTGAGTCGGGTAACAGTGATGCCGCCTGCCCAACTAAAACGGAGAGTATTGTCATGAGGGCTAATGCCCCAACCGCCCCTGCAAATACCCAGCGGCGACGATGGCGCATGGCCAAAATGGCGGCAATAAAAAAGGTCTTATCACCCAACTCAGAGATAGTAATCAATAACAGACTGGCCGTAAATGCAGCTAGCATCCTTTCAAATTCCTCAGATCACAACGGTCTCTGGCACGAATTTGACGAGGCACAAGACTCCACCAAATCCGCGTCAGCAGATTTAGTGAAGGTCTCGCTAATGACTAGTGGAAATTCCCTATCATTCTCTGAACCAGGCTCATCACCAGTATGTTGATTCAGAGATGTCGGCTAAACCGATAGCTACTCCCCTTCGAGAAGGATTATACGACAAATAGGACCTTTATGATTTTTAATTGCATGATTTCCTATAAAATACATACACAATGGATTACTAGCAGGTACATACGGAACAACGGCCTTACTTATTTGGACGGGAGTTATACTCTGCAGCCAAAGCATTAAAGACCGTTTGCACATCAGCTTTCGACTCGTCTGTCGCATCTAAATCGTCTAGCTGTTGCTTCACATACCAAATAGCTGTTCCAAGCCCTGTGTCAGATAGAGTAGATAAGGCATCTTGGCTTATTAATAAGGTCGGTTGTTGCGCAAATAAAGCAGCGGTTGCCCGAATACGAACTGGTGAATTTTCGTCATTAATGGCTGCAAGTAGGGCTTCTGTAGAGGCAGGATTTGCCTCCTTTTCCATCAATGCATAAGCTGCAGCAGAACGGACAGTCGAATCTGGATGATGTTTCAAAACATTAACTGCCATAGGAATGATTTCCTCTGAAGCGACATTGATATCACTCAGTGCACCCAAAGCATGTCGCCGAGCCCAAACACTAGAATCGCTTGATGCGACTGTAATTAAGTCTGAAATCATAGCTTTTATCTCAGCATTAGAGGAATCTAGTACGGATATAAGCCAGTCCGCACTGAATACAGTTTTTGCACGGACGCAAGCACTGCTGTCTTTCAACCCATGGGCAATTAAGGGGACCAATTGAGGAGACAGCGTCTGATGACTGACAACAACTTCGGTTAGTCCATCGAAGCTACTTAAACGGATGCCTGGATCTTCATCTTGCGTTCCTTGAGTCAAGATTGGAAGAACTTCAGACAGTAGTGTCTCTTGGGATGCAGCCGCCGTAGCCAGTCCTTCAATGCTGGTGGCTCGGACCCTTGGATCTTTATCTTGGAGAGCTATCCTGAGATTAGGCAAGAGTGTAGTCGGGTCCGTATTAGAAATGAGAATTAAAAGGGATTTATAGCGAGTTGTACTATTCCAACTCTCAAGAGATGTCAACAGTTTCTCAATATCTATGTCGTCTTGCTTACTTCTTAGGAAATGGGCATCATTCTGAGATATCCCATTGCTAATATCTTTGCAGTCTCCCCGATCTCCGATGCGTTCGAGAGAGAACAAAGAACAGCTACTGCTGAGAAACAACATAGATGACAGGATAAAATAACGGCCAAGCTTTTGAAATATCAACAATTTCATAGGATTAGATTAATCTATCTTTAGAACTGTGTACTGAAATGTTTAAGGCAAAAGTTCACTAAGGCAACAACTAGAAAGTATTTCGAAAATAGTGAAATAGCTCGATTGAGTTCAGGTTAGTATCCGGATCTAAATCCTATGAAGCTCAAAGGTTTTCACTATAGTTTCCACCGCAACAACCCATTGATTTTTATGTTTCTATGAAGACTCTTTAAAGTAGAGTTCAATCTTTAAACTTACTCTAGGTGTTGTTCTAGCTACTCAAATACAAAAATAATCCATATCGTAATTAATCAGTTTATGTAACAAAGCTCCCGCTTGGGGTTAAATAAACTCCGGTTCAGTGTTGAATCAGTTGCGTTTAGCCTGCGGGGGGCAGGGCGCACGGGTGCTGCGTAACGGCTTTAATAGGGCTGGGGGAGATCCCCTATCAAGCATATTGGCTCTGTAAGCCCTGCTTTACTAGGCTTTGCCAGCACTGCCAAACAACCTAATTTTTTGAGCAATAATCTCTTGCATGGCACCTGTAGATGCCTTCTGACAATCCAAGAGATCACGTTTAGAATCAGTTTTTCCATATTCTCGCCAAAACTGAAGATATTTTTGTCGAACCTCAGTATTAACGTTGAATTTGCAGACTCCCAATTCAATTGAGCGTTGAATCATCAGAGCCGGTAGGCCAGACGCACCGTGTAGCACTAGCGGAATATCGAGCTGCTGACGCACCTTGGCCAGACGCTTAAAATCCAACCGGGGTTCACTGTGATACCGCCCATGAACATTGCCAATGGTGACCGCAAGGAAATCTACCCTCGATTCTGCTACAAACTGCTTCGCCTGGTAAGGGTCGGTCATCTTGGCTTCTTTTGCAGCCACCGTCATGCCATCTTCAGTACCGCTGATTCTACCAATTTCTGCCTCGACAGTGGCTCCCTGGGCATGGGCTAAGGCTGTCATTTCACGGGTAAACGCAAGGTTCTCTTGAAACGGAAATTTAGAACCATCCGCTAAAACCGATTGAACCCCAGCGTCTAAAGCCGTTTCGATATGGGTACGACTGTCACAGTGGTCCAAATGAACTGACATCGGTACCTTGGCCGAGTCCGCTGCTTCGATAAAGAGTTTGACCAGAGGCGTCCCTCCATACTCTAGGATATTCGGCAAAATCTGGATAATTGCCGGACTATTATCGGCCTCAGCGGCATTAACAACGGCTTTGACACCTTCGAGATTGTATAAGTTAAAAGCACCAACGGCGTAGGCCTGTTTTTGAGCTTTCTCTAGCAGTTCCTTGGTAGACGTGAGCATAAAAGAGGGCTGAGGTAGATGTCACTGAGTAAAACGGCATGGGTTCAACCTATATTATTTACTAATGAGCGTGTATAGGCGAATGTCACTGACGTAGCTTGAATCAAGCCACCAGTTTAGCTTTAAGAACTGAGCGAGGTTGCTGCATTCTGGGGTAGGGCTTGGGCCTACGCTTAACGACTCTCGGTTCACAACGATGAGGCCGTAGAGGAACAATGAGTGTTCCAGCACTAGTCAACAACGCGTGATAGAGTGGTTGCCGCTCCGACGCTTTAGCGCTAACCAGTTCAGACCTGAACTGGTTAAACTGTTGCCGAGTACCCTGTAATGAAAGCCTTGAAGTCTTGACGGTTGTGTACTTGTTGGTCTGCAACATTAAGCTACGCAACAGGTTGTAAGCCAGTAGATGGACCCAGAGATCTTTACGAACCATCTCGGGTGTTTTGGCCGCCAGCAGTTCCATGCCTAAGGTTGTCTTGAGATGTCTGAGATTCACCTCAGCAGCCTCCCAATGTAGCTGATAGAGATCGGCTAACTTGGCTTTCGGATACCGTTTGGGATCCTGCAAGGTCGTCACCATGATGATTTCGTCCAACCGAAATCATCATGGTGTTGTATCAGCAGATGGACTTCTCTCACCTCAAGGGTCATCGGTAAGGCCTCGAATGCGTCTTGAGACATCGACTGAGGACACCTCGTGGGACGGTGCCAAACAACACGATGGTCGCCAATCCCCAACTTTTCCCACGAGGATCTCCGCACGATTCGGCATAGTAAAGGCAGTATGTTGGGCTTCCAGGTTTTGATTTTCTCAGATCATCATGCCTGGGGCCTTTTCTTTGCCTTTTACATCAGTGCCATTCGGTTATAGGGCGTTTATCCAGAACGTTTCTGGATAACGCGTAGTTATCCTGCTGATTTTTTGGCTGAGGAAGAGCTTGACATTTAAGTGAATGCTTAAGTATATTTCAATTAAGCATTCACTTAAATATTTTTGATGAGTCGAACCACTGCCAGCTCCGACATTTTTCAAGCGATCGCAGATCCCACTCGTCGTGCCATTCTCGATCAGTTACAGCAGGGCGAACAACCTGTGAAGCAACTTGCGGAACCCTTTGCGATATCTCTACCCGCCGTTTCACAGCATCTACATGTGTTATGCGACGTAGGATTAGTGACTCAGCAACGCAATGGACGACAGCGCATCTACCGATTAAATCCAACACCACTTAAACAAGTCTCGGATTGGGTGAGCCAGTACGAACAATTTTGGAAAATAAAACTGGATGCTCTGGGTGAATATTTGGAGGAACAATCATGAGCCAGGATGTTGTACTGGAAGTGTTTTACCCTCACCCACCAGAGCGAGTTTGGAAGGCACTGACCGATCGTCGCGCTTTAAACGCTTGGATGATGGACAACGATTTTGAAGCTTGCTTAGGGCATCAGTTTCAATTTCAACGTTGTTCCCCGCTAGGACAAAAACTCACGATCTACTGTGAAGTACTTGAGATAGAAGCACCAAAGCGCCTTGTTTATAGCTGGAAAGAGCACCCAACGAGTGAACCCTCACGAGTGACTTGGATTTTAGCCCCCGTTGAAGACGGGACTCAGGTACAACTTTATCATCGTTCCGAGGCGGCTACGTCGGTTCCTGGATTTGGAATTTCTATCATTGATCGAGCCGCTCGTGCCACAATGAATGACCATTTCACAGCTCCAATCGCAGCAATGCCTCCGTTACAGCCAGCATCATGCATGGTGAAAAATGATTCACATCAAGTCTTAGAGTCCCTAAATCGTCGAACAAATTGGCATTACTGGTTAGAACAACGATTAGCAGAATTGTTAATACAATCGCATCTGTAAGGATTCTCTAATTTGCGCCACTACAGAAACTACTAGAGGAGAAAACCTATGAAAATATTAGTCATTGGAGGCACTTGGTTTATTGGTCGCTGCGTCACTCAGCAATTACTGCAAGAAGGGCATGAAGTTAGCGTATTCAATCGAGGCGTAACACCCGCGAATTTGCCCCAACAAGTGAATCATATTCGGGGCGATCGTCAGAATTTAACAGATTATCGGCAGACCTTCCAACAACTCGCTCCCGATGTCGTCATTGATATGATTGCCCTCACTGAAGCGCATGCACGAAGCACGATGGAAACATTTAAGGGAGTTGCTAGGCGAATCGTCACCATTAGCAGTCAAGATGTTTACCGCGCCCGTGACATCCTTTGGGGACGTGAAACAGGCATGATTGATCCAGTTCCATTGGCTGAAGATGCACCATTGCGATCACAACTTTATCCATATCAAGCTGTTGGAATCCAGTCAAGCCTGCCTCCCGACTACGATAAAATTCTCGTTGAACGAGTCGTTGCCAGTGACTCAAGCTTGCCAGGAACAGTTCTGCGATTACCGATGGTGTATGGCGTGGGAGATTATCAACATCGCTTCTACCCCTACATTAAGCGTATGGACGATAAGCGTCCTGTCATTGTGTTAGAGGAGGGCTATGCTCACTGGCACGGATGCTATGGCTATGTTGAGAATGTCGCAGCCGCGATCGTTCTTGCCGCAACGGATGAACGTGCAACAAATCGTACTTATAATGTTGCAGAATCATCTGTATTGTCCCAAGCAGAATTAATTGGCGCAATCGGACAAATTGTGGGTTGGCGCGGTGACATTGTAATTGCATCAAAAATCCATCTGCCTCCAAATAGTGTTTCTTTAAATACTGAACAGGACTGGCTGACCGACTCCACTCGTATTCGTGAAGAGTTGGGCTATACTGAGACAATTGCTCGGGATGAAGCATTAAGGCGAACAATTGCTTGGGAGCGAGCAAATCCCCCAGAAGTATTTTCAGCCACGGGACTTTTAGACTATGCGATAGAAGATGCTATTTTAGCTTCAAGGTAAAGCAGGATACCATTCGGTTGGAGCAGACAGTGGATAGTCTTTTCATCTTTCGTTATGGTTGTTCTGCTGCCGCTCAACCGCATAGTTAGTTCAAATCACTTTAACGCCTGCTGACGATGCTACTCCTTAACAGCATCGCCCATCGTTTTTTCACATTCTCTTTCATCCAACCCATATTAGATACTGATTGTGAGTACATGTGGTTTTAGGAATTGGGTCCAAATGCCAGTCAAATTTGTTCATAGCAGTTAAGGTGAAAATTGCACACCGATACTTTTCCAAGTTTCCAAACTTTATAGATTTGCTACCATCATGTCAGCGACAGACAGTTCCTACAGGTATCCATATGGAGCTAGGCCACCAATTCAAACTGCAAGTCATACACTCAGACATCTTTAGTGAGAGTCAGTTTACCCCTCAGCAATCCTATGAGTGGCTCAACGACGAACTCAAAGCTTACCAGAAGCCCTGTGTCATAGTTGTCCCAGGGACTGAGCTGAAATCGATAGCAGAGATGATTAGCCTAGTCAACAGATTTCCAATAGAGCCCATAGAACTCGTAGTTATCAGTCCCCAAGGCATTACGTTTCGAGCCGATCCACCAGTAACGGTTGAAGGAGATATATGGCAGGCATTACAAACCCGTTACAAGCTTACTGACAACGATACGTTAGACGTCCTTAACTGGACAGGCATTCGTGGTGGGTCGATTCGTAAACTAAGTTGGTTTAAAGCCAATGGCTGGAATAAACCCACTCAGTTTTTGACTCGGCTAAGCAAAGAGTTTAAAGATATCGACTCTCAATCTCATCACTGAGACAAACAAACGTTACAGGAACACCATTAGAAATAGCCAGACAGTTAGTGTAATACCCTTACTGTAAGGTGTTTCGAAGTTCTCTAGCTTGTTCGATGGTGTTGTAATAAAACGCAAATCCAACACCACCCATAACAATATCGTCAGGATTTAACCAACTAAACTCTAGGGGTGGGTTGCCTTCGCTTAAATCGATATCGGTATATCGCCTAAAGCCGGTAATGGAGCGGGCAATTTGAAGTAGCTCAGCTTGTGATAAAGGGTTCACGGATCGAGATTAACAAGTGACTTTTCAGTGTATCAGCACACCTCAAACGTCAATCCTGCATCTTTCACCAAACGTTCGATCAAAACATCACCAAACATCGACGCCGGTGTCCAAAATCCTCCTGCTTTAACAGACGGTGGAAAATCCTCCGCCAAACATAGCCCTGCCTGGCCCAAAATCTTAGCTGTGGACCCATAGCCCGGATCGCGATCGCCCGTCACCTTAACCTGAATAGTCTGTCCCTCAGCAGTTGTCCCCCAGAATCGCAAATCATAAAACCCTTGCTCCTGGGCTGCCTGACTTGGTCCTTCCCCTGGTTTAGGAATCAGCATAGTCTCCAATAACCAGCGCGTCGGTGAGAATGCCATGGCCGCCGCCACACCGACTAAACTAACACTAAGCCCCTGAGCCACCAGCCAGCCTGTAGCATTAGGCCCAGTCAATACTGCCTCGTCATACTGAAACTGTTTGCCATAGGCATAATCCAGCAAGGCATTGGACCGCAGCACTATGCGGGTATTAATGGCCGCCATCACAAATGGCGACACCCACCCTTGAAAGTCCTGATCGTACTGCACTGGCACCAGCGTTGGGGGATGCTCTGTGGACTGGCTGGGGCAAAGGGAATAGGGGTTATCCAACTCCTGACGCAGGGCCGGATCGACACTGGCCTCTTTCACCACATTAATGCCACTGGCAACGGTACCCCCCGAGACACCGCCCATGGCTGCTTTTACCCGCATTTTGATGCGATCGCAAACTCTCCCAAACCGTTGTTTTGCCTGCTGCTGCAGATAATACACACCTAAATCAGACGGAATCGAGTCAAACCCACAGCAGTGAACAATCCGCGCCCCGGATTGCTCAGCAGTAGCACTGTACCGCTGACTCATCTGTCGAATCCACTGGGGCTCTCCGGTCAGATCACAATAGTCAGTGCCAGTCTCCGCACACACCTTAACCAGCGGTTCCCCATACAGGGCATAAGGACCAACGGTGGAGATAACAACCTGGGTTTGGTCGCACATATGCCGCAGGCTGGCCTCATCGGAGACATCTGCAATGATTTGGGGTAAGCCGTTGGCTCCTAGATCAGACACCAGGGCATTTAATTTAGCCTGGGAACGACCTGCGATCGCCCACTTAACAGAACCATGTACCCCAACCTGCTTTAACAAATACTGGCAGAGGATACGGCCAACAAATCCGGTTGCACCAAAAACAACTAAATTGTATTGGGGAGTTTGATAAGCCATGAAAATTTCCCTATTGCTCTAGTTGATGGAGGCTAACAACCTTTTAGAGATTGGCTAATTGTATACGCTATAATCGTTTATAGGTGGCTCTGGTGCTTGCTTTAGGTGGAGAATCCTGCGAGCTATTTCTGCATCTTTGTACCGCATGGCTGGAAAATCATGACTTAATTTGTGTTGGACCTTTGCCCTAATCAGCGCCTCTATAATCCTGCAATTGTTCTACCAGGTGCAAAAAACCTTGGGATATGCTTTCTGAATGGATAGTTTGTTCTGATGATATGTCCAGGTCTTGGGCCGTAATCAGGGTACTGTTGGCGAGCACCTGGGTCATCTCTTGTGCAGCATTGTAGGGCACCATGGCATCATGCTCCGCATGCCATAGCGTCACCGGTTGTTGAATGGCTGAGATATCAAATCCCCAAGGGCGAATCTGCAGCTGACTTTCTCGGGCCATGCCGATATGGTGGTTGGCGCGAGCATCTTTCAATATGTTGAGCATATAGGGATGATCAGATTGCTGCTCAGAAAAAGCCTCTAGCCACGTTGCATAGTCATCCTGAATCTCGGCAATGGGGCTGATTAAGAAACGGTTATAGGTGGCTTGATCGTCATGGGAATAGTGACGAATAACAGTTTCTAAAAAGACAGCAGGCACACCATCTAATACCCAAACATGGGTAATGATGTCAGGAAACGCAAAGGCCGTTGCATAGGCATAAACCGCCCCAGCAGAACAGCCGATGGCAATGGCAGATTGAATATTCAAAGCATGGATGAGTTGAGCAAAGATAATATTCCAGTCGGCAACACATTCTATGGAAAAAATAGACGAGTCTCCATAGCCCGGTCGTTCTAGTACGATGCAGCGTACACCTGCTTGTTCGATGGCCTGTATCCATTCATCGCCGAGCCACGAGCTGCCGAGCAGACCATGGAATAGGAGTAGAGTGTGTTGTCCTTGTCCGTATACTTGATAGGCAATTTTGCCGTCCTTAAGGACAATAAATTGTTTTGACATTTTGCAATATTTGCATAGCTTGACTCTCCGTCTATTCTAGTTAAGAATAATTCCCAATTGCTAGCTAACTACTTCTCCTGCAAGGACAGCCAGTGCACCCATGACTAACCTGAGAGCAGTCCCATGCCCCTCGATCACGCTCGGACCATTACTCAAGTCGAATATGATGCCATTTGGCAAGAAGCCAGTGAGTGTGGTGAGGTGGCCTGGAAATGGAACGGGATTGAATGCTGGCAGTCTATTCTCCAGCGATTGGGAAAAGGTGAGAAACGAGTTATTAGGCTACAGCCAGGGCTGACGCTCTATATTTACACCAGCTGGTATGTGCGATCGCTACAGTTAAACTATCACTCCACTACCAAAGACAAGCTGCTGTCCAATTTTTATTTGCTGGGGGGGCACCGCACCATTAACCCTGGTATTCAGCTCGAAGATGATCGTGAGGAAACTGCGGGTGAAACCTGTCTGTGCCATATTGCTGAGGCGCAATCGATTGAATACTACCCGGCTGAACAACCCCACAAAAATCTCGGCATTGCCATTGATTTTGAACGACTGCGCTCATTTGGGTTTGCCCAGGAAGATGCGCCGCCCCCATTGCGACAGCTGGCCCAGGGGAAAGCCGTGGATAGTTTTCATCAATCGTTGAATCACACCACTCCGATGATGCAACAGATTCTCCAGCTGCTGCTGGACTGTCCCTATCGCGGGGCCGTAAAACGTATGTATTTAGAAAGCAAGGTGTTGGAGCTTTTGGCACTGCAGTTTCATCACCTGAGCAAGGTACAGCGGTCAGATTTGGTGTCTCCTAAATTACGGTCAGGTGATATTGAACGGTTGCAGCTAGCGCGAGACATTCTGAGACAAAAATTTAACGACCCACCCTCTCTGCTGGAGCTGGCCAGGCAGGTGGGGCTAAATGACTATAAGCTCAAGCGAGGCTTTCGTCAGGTGTTTGATACAACGGTGTTTGGGTATGTGCATGCCTGTCGGATGGAGCAGGCTCAGCATCTACTGTGCGATCGCGGCTTGAGAATTGCGGATGTCGCCGAACGGGTGGGCTATGCCAGTCCTAGCCGATTTTGCCATGCCTTCAAGCGACATACAGACCTGACTCCCAGCGATTATCGCCGTCAGTTTAAGGCGTGACGAAAAAAATCCTGATCGGACAGAAAAAAAATCCGTTTGCGACAACCTTAAATTTATCAAATCCCGTATCGTCAAGTTTATTAGGAATCTTTCTTGATTGACTTTAGATGCGTGAGTGTGAGGCTATGGGTAAGCAGGATATGGGGTATCGGATCGTGTCGCTCTTGGCATCAAGTTTGGCACTGTTGGGCCAATCAGCCTGGGCTGAGGAGACTGTCCGACCCAATCATCTATCAGGTCCTTCCATAGTCCAAGGAGAACACTCCCTGGCTCAGGCATTTGTCCAGGTGATTGACGTCCAGGTAAACCCCACAGAGTTAGGGGTGGATGTGGATACTGACCGCGATAGCTATGTCCTAAACAACAGTGTAGTGGGGCGTTTTAACACAGGCTCCATTGACCATCAGCTGCTGGTGGGGGTGGAACTGGCCAGGGAAAATTTAACGGATCGATTGGTGGCTAATTTTCTAGACCCGATTGATATTTTTGATCCGGTGTACAGCCCTGATAACGTTGGCTTTGAGGTGCTTCGGCGAGATGTTTTTAGTCGCGCCGATTCGTTGGGGATCTACGCTCAAGATCAGATTTCGTTTACGGATAATCTGATCTTGGTGCTGGGGGGGCGATTTGATATTGCCGGGGTGACCAATGATGATGCGATCGCACAAACCGACGAGTTTCAACAAGATGAAGCCTTTAGCCCCCGCGTGGGTTTAGTGTATCAACCCAGCGAGGATGTCTCTCTCTATGGCAGCTATGCCCGCTCCTTTACTCCCCAGGCTGGACAAACCTTTACCAGAGACTCCTTTCGACCGGAGCGCGGCACCCAATATGAGCTGGGTATTAAGGCAAATTTGTTGCAAGATAAGCTATTTGCAAATCTTGCCTTCTTTGACCTGACCCGCACCAACGTCCTTACGACCGATCCAGATAATGGGCTGTTTCAAATTCAAACCGGAGAACAACGCAGTCGAGGCATTGAGTTAGATGTGCAAGGTGAAATTTTACCCGGCTGGAATGTGATTGCTAGCTATGCACTCACGGATGCCGAAATTACGAAAGACGAAGTTTTTGAAGAGGGAGACACGCTCTTTAATGTACCACGTCATTCAGGGAGTTTATGGACAGTTTATGAGCTACAGCAGGGCTCCCTTGAGGGGTTAGGATTTGGCTTGGGACTGTTCTTCACAGGAGAGCGAGAAGGAGATCTTGACAACACCTTTGAGCTATCGTCCTATGTCCGTTCCGATGCGCTGGTGTATTATCAACGCGATCGCTTTCGAGCCCAAATCAATGTGGAAAACCTGTTTGATATTGACTTTTTTGAAGCCTCTCGCGGTGGCAATGAGCTAGAGATTGTTCCAGGTCAGCCCTTAACCGTGTCAGCACAGGTGTCATGGCAGTTCTGATGGTGGGTCCTCTGCGCCCATCGCCAACTGTCGGCCAGTTCAGCATGCCACGGGAGAAACCTGTATTCCCCAGGGATCAGAGACAATTCTGGACAACTTTTATCACATCTTTATAACTACCTGCTCTCTGTTTCTCTACGCGAGCCCCAAATTTTGACCCAGCTGCGTCAGGAGACCGCCCAACATCCCGTGAGTAGTATACAAATCTCACCGTATCAGGGCCAATTTATGGCCCTACTGCTGCGGCTAATGGGGGCTAAAAAAGTGTTGGAGATTGGCACGTTTACTGGCTATAGCGCCCTGTGGATGGCGCTGGCGTTGCCTTCAGATGGCACCCTCACCGCCTGCGATGTGAGTGAAGAGTATACAGAAATCGCCCGCCGCTACTGGCAAGCCGCTGGCGTCGCTGACAAAATTAATCTGCACTTGCAGCAATTCCAAATTCCAATGTACGGACAGGAGTGGTATGTAAGAGAGACTCCTGTTGAGGATGTCAGTCACGATGAGAATCAAGAGGTATTTCGAAAGGGACCCGTCGGCTTGGTATCATCGAGCATGAACTCAATCAATGCGTTCCAACTCTCAAACCAGAGGTACTTGGTCAAGGCGACAATATCTTGAAAAAAGCCTTTTCGGGTACCTCGAATCTGTCGAATTCGTTGATAGCGTTCGTCTACATATCCCAAGATGGTATGAAACAGGAATGCTAACAGATTTAGGGTCAATAAGAACGAGGCTAGATGCTGTTGCCCATGGCCAAAATTGTGCTCTAAATGATAGCCCTTCGTTTTGAGGACATTGTGGTTTTCGTTTTCAGTTTTCCAACGACTGCGAGCCGCCTCAACTACAGCAATGACCTGCTGCGGGGTATTGAGCTCTAGTGGAGTGATCCAACTGTTGTGATAGAGTCGCTTGCCGTCTCGTTGTCGAGTGACGGTGACCTCACACCAATTCAGTACCCGGTCCGACGGGGTGCCACCTAATGGAACATCGGTTAAATATCGGTACCGATAGTGGACGTTCTCCTTACCCTGAGTTCGCGTTTTCTCGATGGTTTTGACCTGACCCTTGGCCGCATTGAACTCAATCCAATCGTAGAGCACTGGATGCGACTCCGGTAAACACACGAAGATGAAACTCATTCCCTGAGCTAGGACTGTTTCACACATCGGTAGACGACTGTATAGATCATCGCCGAGCAAAATCACATCTCGCTGAGCGAACATCTGTCCATGAGTCGCTATCCAACGCTTAGCTGCAGCCTGCTCACAATCTTGCTTCTCATGACCATCTTGAGGATAAATAAATTCAGGGGACAACGAAATCACCGATGATTGGCTCGGCGACACCACCACTGGCAAGATAGCTTTATGACTGTAGGTGACCTGGCCATTGCGATGCGTCTGGATTGAACAACACGGACAACTTACCTCATGCGAACTGTAGTATTGGGTTCCATCTAGGGTGACCAATAGATGCTTGCCAAGTACCTCAAACCCACGCAGATATCCCTGTTTCTCTAAATCCTGATAATTCAAGATGAACACACCCGATAGCCCCCTCGCAGGAAGCGGGTCGAGAATATTACGAATTTGTTCGACACTCGGAATGTTGGTCAAGCCAAATAGACTCTGGGCATTGTCTTGACCATGACGGCTTTGCAACTGTCGTTGGTACTCTAAGAATGACGGGCTTTGCATGAAAAACGCACTAAATGCTCCTAAGACCGCATCTTGAAGGCTATAACGAGTCGCGTTACTAGGCTGACGTCCATCCTTCATCATTCCTATGCATGAGGTCAGACTTCCGAGCACACTGTCGAATCCGAGCACACTTGAGACCATGACGACTATCTTGCCAAGGGCAAGACCCATTCGAATGAATTGACTGTATCGGATAGGGGCACGCTGTGCACAACTCGATTGCTAGCTCCAGGACACAGACACCTGTTCTTAAGTCGGAATTTGGAATTGCTGCTGCACTTGGCACATGCCATTGAGACCTTAAATCACTTAATCTTCACAGGACAGTCAGGCACCTTTGACTTTGTCTTTATCGATGCCGATAAGAGCAACTATATCCACTATTACGAAAAGTCTTTAGAATTACTCAGACCCGGTGGACTGATCGCCATCGACAATGTTCTGTGGTCTGGAGCTGTAGCCGATCCAGATATTATCGATCCTGATACACAAGCACTACGAGACTTGAATCAGACCCTCCACCAGGATGAACGCATTGAGCTAAGCATGTTACCCATCGCCGACGGGTTGACCTTAGCAATGAAGCGTCTCTAAAACTCTTAGTCTCTAAAACTCTTATCTAGCGCTGAAGCTATAATTTTGAAAAACGGTCTGCAGAGTTGGGGTAAACAAAACCTTTGAAAATTACATTAACGGGGGTGCGATCGCACATTCCTTCATGGCCACTGCGAGAAATTCTGCCCTGTCTTAAACAGACTAGAGTGGGATATTTTATTTGTTCAATTTATCTCATAGCACTCTGGGTTGAAACCTCTATACAGCGATGACAACAAGGGCAACGACACTGGCAAAACCGCCAAGCACACTGGCCTTTCCTGTACCAAAGGTGTATTTAGGGTCGGAGGTATGGTTTCGGGCATATTATATTGATAGGCAAAAATCGTGATGCCAAAGGCAGCGACATGGGTTGCCATGTGCCAACCATCAGCTAGCAAAGCCATTGACCCAAAAATTGTTCCAGCCACAATCTCAGCCACCATGGTGACGGCTGTAAACAGCATGACTACCTTGGTATTTTTTTCTGCACGACCCTGATCGTTAGAAAAGTCGTGAGAATGTTTCCACTGGTCAAGAATATGTATATGCATGGAATTGATAATGATTGGAAAACGGGCATCTTCAGCAATGCCGGTAACGCAAGAAGAATCTAGTTCCGATTTTGAGGGTACGTTGACTTTGCCTGAACAGTTTGGCAAGGAACAGTTTTGCAATGAAAATTTACGCGAGGGGCTAGTTCTGCTGATTAATCAGCAACTGTTAAATGAGAACTTAGCCATATCAGCGACGGACGTCTCTGCTAAAATAGCCATGGGACATCCGCTGGATTAAGGACAAGATGCGAGCGTAGGGTTTGAACATGGGTGGGGAAATTAAAAAAGAAACGGCACCAAGCGCTTCGTCCGTTGTCGATAGGCCTGATATTGTTCTCCAAATTGCTCTAGCATCATATTCTCTTCATTACCTACCCGGAAAAAGTACAGGGTACCGAAGGTGATCACCCCTGAGAGACCGACAATCCAGTTGGTTAACAACAGTGCTTGGGCAATAACCCATAGCCAAATTGCTGTATACATCGGATGACGGATATTCTGATAAATACCTTTGGTAATTAACGTATGGTCTTCTCGGACCTGTAACGTGGGCGACCAATTTTTGCCCAGGTCATGGTGAGACCGCCAGAATAGGTAGAGCGCGATCGCAAATGTCACAATTCCTAAAACATTCGCCCCAACCGGCAGGGAATAATTAGCAAAATTGAACAACGGCGTAAAAATATAAATCAAGGGCAAAACACACATCCCCAGCAGAACAAATGCTAATAAGCCATTCTCTAGAGGCGTCTTACGATTATCGATTATGGTATTGCTCTTAATTTCTCGCTGATAGGGTTTGCGGATAACCCCTGTGAGTCCAAAGAATACTAAGAAGATGATTTTGAGAGTGAGGGTGTCCATGATTGACCTCTTACTTGCCAATTTTGAGCTGAGCAAAATTCGTAATCTAGCAATTAAGAATCTTTCGCAATAACTTTCCACTATCATAGCGAAGGCCCACAGGAATGACACCCCCTCAACCTTTTGTAATGTTCTCCCTTTCGCTATCTCTTCCCCAAAACTGCTTCCTCACCTGCCCCCCCATAAAAGGAGGTTCGATCGCAGACAATTAACTAACATGCAAACTGACATATTATCTCAATAACTTAAGATTATTGAGATTAACTATCAATAATTTCCCCTGGGTCTACTCCGATGCCAAGATCGGGTAAAACTCTTTACTATTGAGCTTGTACGGGTTCAGCATAGTGAACATCCCTATGACAGACGAGTTAATTGCGATCGCGACCAAAATCCAACAAGATCGCTATCCAGATGCAGACGTTATCTTCTTAGCAGGTTCTGTCATTCGTGGTGAAGGTACCGCTACTTCAGATCTTGATCTTGTTGTTGTCTTTCAACAACTGCCTGCGGCATATCGAGAATCTTTTCAGTTTGAAGGCTGGCCCGTCGAAGCATTTGTCCATGATCCTGAAACGCTGAGGTACTTTTTCTTTGAGGTCGATAGCCCCACAGGGATACCTTCTTTGTCCGCTATGGTGAGTGAAGGAATCGAGATACCCCAGCCGAGCGAGCTATCCAGAGAGCTGAAGCAGCTAGCGGACGATATTTTAGATGACGGTCCACCGGTCTGGGACAAAGACGCCATCGATAGGTCACGCTATGCCATTACAGAGCTGATCGATGATATTCGAGCACCGCGCTCCAGGGCAGAACTGATAGCTTCTGGTACTCAGCTATATGATGCGGTGGCAAATCATTATCTGCGTAGTCGGAATCTCTGGTCTGCCACAGGCAAGACAATTCCCAAACGATTGCAACAAGTTTCCCCTCAGTTTGCTGCTCAGTTTGAAGACAGCTTTGCAGCTCTATTTGCCCATGGAGAGACTGATCAGCTTATAGGGGTAGTAGAGAATATGCTAATGCCAGAGGGTGGTTGGTTATTTGAGGGGTATAAACTTGTTGCCCCTGTTTCCTGGAAAAAACCTATCTAACCCCTATCTAAACAGGTTATTGGCTCTAAACCATAGGGTACACCGTCATCAAAATCAGCTAGCTACCCTGACAATCTCCAGAAAGCAACCCATAAGGCAAGATAGAAAAGCAAACATAACTTGAAACCACGGTCACGATGAGCCTACCGCCCCTGATTCCGCGCGCCACTCTGTTTGGAAACCCCCAGCGCACCAGTCCACGCCTGTCCCCGGATGGCAAATACCTGGCGTATATTGCGCCGGATGCCAATAACGTTCTACAAGTGTGGCTACAGGAACCAGGCGGCGATGATCGTCAGCTCACCCAGGATAAAAAACGCGGTATTCGGTCATATTTTTGGACATACCAGGAAAATCAGTTAATTTATCTGCAAGATGCCGATGGTGATGAAAACTTCCATCTTTATTTGGTGGATGTCACCACTAGCATGGTCCGTGACCTCACCCCCTTCCAGGGCGTTAAAGCTAACCCTATCGAACTAGATCCTGACTTTCCCGACCGAGCTCTAGTCAGCCTTAACCTGAAGGATCGTCAGAAGTTCGACGTTTACAGCATCAATCTCACCACGGGTGCAGTGGAGTTTGACACCGATAATCCTGGCAATATCGTAAGCTGGACCGCCGACCATCAGTTCCAGATCCGTGCAGCCACGGCAGCCACCCCCGATGGCGGCTCCGAACTGCTTTATCGCGCTACTGCCGATGATGCCTGGGAGAGTTTGCGCCGCTGGGGACCAGATGACGAGGGCGGTGCCGTTGGATTCTCTAAAGATGGCAACACTCTTTACGTTGTGGGCACCCACGATGCCAATGCCCAACGCTTTATTGCCCTCGATCTAGCGGCTCGTACTGAAACTGTGATTGCCGCAGACCCCCAGTACGACATTAGTAATATCGTCACCCACCCCACTGAGCACACCATCCAGGCCGTTTCTGTCTATAAAGCCAAGGAAGAATGGACGGTACTTGACGAGGCTATTCGAGGAGATTTTGAGGCCTTGGCCCAGGTGCGTCCCGGTCAGTTTGTCATTAGCTCACGCACTACAGCCGATGATATATGGCTGGTGGCTTATCTCACTGACGATGGTCCAGTATACTACTATCGCTATGATCGTAATCGTAAAGACGCCACCTACCTATTTAGTAACCAGCCCAAACTAGAAGATCTGGCCCTGGCGTCGATGGAACCCATCGAATACCAGGCTCGCGACGGTCTCACCATCCACGGCTATTTGACCTTGCCGGTGGGCATCGAAGCTAAAAATCTACCCACGGTGCTGTTTGTCCATGGCGGTCCTTGGGTGCGGGATATGTGGGGCCTAAACCCGCCTGTACAGTGGTTGGCAAATCGAGGCTACGCTGTCCTACAGGTGAACTTCCGAGGGTCCAATGGCTATGGCAAAGACTTTCTTAACGCGGGCAATCGCCAGTGGGGCAAAACCATGCACGACGATCTGATTGATGCCGTAGATTGGCTTTTTAACCAGGGCATTGCCGACCGTACTAAAGTGGCGATTATGGGCGGTTCCTACGGTGGCTATGCCACCCTGGCGGGGTTAACCTTTACCCCAGATGTGTTTGCCTGCGGTGTAGATATTGTCGGCCCATCCAATTTGATCACCCTAATTCGCAGCGTGCCCCCCTATTGGCAACCGATGATGGCCATGTTTGCCCATCGTGTGGGCGATATTGAAACCGAAGAAGAGATGCTCAAAGAGCGATCTCCCTTGTTTTTTGTGGACCGCATCGAGAAGCCTTTGCTCATTGGTCAGGGTGCTAACGACCCTCGCGTTAAAGAAGCGGAAAGTGAACAGATTGTTGAGGCCATGCATAGGGCTGGCAAGCCGGTTGAATACGTCCTGTATACCGACGAAGGTCACGGGTTTGCGCGCCCAGAAAACCGCTTGCACTTCTATGGCATCGTGGAGGCGTTTCTGGCGAAATATATCGGTGGTCGTGCCGAACCTGCCGCTGAAGTTGAGGGACACTGCGGCGTGGTGAAATAGCGGGCTAGGGAGATCGGTGCCAGGGAGACTCGGAGAATGTCAGCAATGATTATCTGTATGTCTCCCCAGCACTTTTATCCTTTATCCCTTCACTGACCTTATCCCAAGGCTTAAGCTTGACAGACCACGAGGTTAGCAGACCATTTAGGGCAGTTCTGGTCTTATGCTAAGGGCAATGACCAAGAAAGTGGCTGTTTAACGGCTTGGGCTTCAGCGGATGGGGATATGATTATGATTTTGCATCATAATCTAAATTTATTCTCCGTTCCGTTGCAAGCCCTTGTTAGGCAACCTATTCAGCAAACATTTCAGCCAAGATATCAAGAAGCATTTTTTGCTCATCTTGACTGATTCGGTCAAGCTTTTTGACCAATCGATTTTTATCTACTGTACGGATTTGATCCAAAACAATTTGCCCATTTTTGCCCTGAAATTGACAGACAAGACGAGTGGGATATTGCTTACCTTTTGTAGTCATTGGCGCAATGATAACCGTAGCGATATAACGGTTCATCTCATCCGGTGAGATAACAACACAGGGTCGCGTTTTCTGAATTTCACTACCAACAGTGGGGTCTAGGTTGACCAGAAAAACATCGAAACGTTTGACTACCATTCCCATTCAGATTGATCCCAATCAGTAGTGCTGACATCATCTAGAAGTGCATCATCTTGATTCTTAGCCATTGCTGCAAAAGCCTCATCCCATCCGGCACGCCAACAGTGTGCTGTGCGAATAGTCAGACAATCACCCTGTACTTCAATCTCAACGTCTTCATGAATACCGCTTTGCTCTAAGAGAAGCTTAGGAATGCGAACGCCTTGAGAGTTACCAATTTTGACGATCCGAGTTCTGATAACTGTGCCCATAGTTTAGATACTTGCGAACACGAACATGTAATTACATCGTAATCACAGGTCAAGGGACTGTCAAGCAGTGCGAAATTGACCTCGTCTGCCTCAGGGCGTATTTATGTGGCGTTTGTTTACGCCAGAGTTGACAAACCGAGTTTTCCCGCAACGTCTTTATTCGTTACAGGGTAAGCAAACTCAGTGGGCGTGAACAACCGATCGTAATCACGGGACTTCGCATGTGAACGTTGTTCGGCAACAAAGCCAGAAATATCTTGAATATCAAGTATCCATTCGCGAGCGTATTTTGCAATCACATCGCCGCGTAAGCCTAATTGAATTGCGCGACGTTCAACCTTTTCGCCTTTGGGATCGTGATCGGGGTCCCATTGCAATCGGACATCAGATTCATCGACGGCCTTTTTCCATTCTTTGCGTGTGCCGTAAACATCGGGTTTGAATGATGAATGAACTGCCAGCGATAGGATTTGATCAAATGCGGATCGTTGCAGCCGAATTGCGAGCACGACTTCTTGGCCCTCTTTGGTGGCCCACCCGCAACGATACATCATCCATAGGAAGTTGGGTTTGATCCACGACATGCGCGTGAGTTTGAACGGGCCGCCAAAGTAACCGTTTTCGGCAGCGAAGTTACCGATAGCGGGGCCGTATGCTTGATAGACGACAATCGACTCGGCATCGAATTGGGCGAGGATCACGCGTCCGTCTTGCGGCCAGCGTATGACTTGTTGCGAGTATGGTTCAGTATCAAGCGTCATCTTCAGTGCGGTGTAGGGTGAGCACATAACGATTGAGATTAGCATCTGGTAAAGGGCTAAAAGGTAATTTCTGTATTATTAGTCCGCTGCATCGATGTGTTATACATCTCAAGTTAGCTGTTGATCGGGCCTAGTGTATCGCCCTGATTCCGCCTCAGCATCAAGAATCGCTCGGAGAGCTTCGACAAACTCCCTCTTGCAAGCTGGATCGGTACTACCTCCGTCATCTAATAAACTCATGTCACCGAGTTCGTCAGCTTTCCAGCTCACAAGTTGCATCCACGTAGTGTAGGCGAAGTATGCCATCAGTACAGCAGACTGAGACGTGGCTCTCCTCATCTTTCACGCTCAGAATATCGAGGTCACAAGCCCCCAATTGAGTGAGATCTTTGACAAGTTCTGAGTTCTCGAAGGGAGTGAATTCCACGTCGCTACAACTGTGAAGGTGTACCCAGAGAAAGATGTAGAGGCTACAGTTGCAACGCGCCGTGACGGTTTGGATAGCTCACGCATCGCTGGGTTAGGCAGGAACAGGTAGGGACACCTATATCACCTCATGGCTTTGCTATTCTGTCAATGCTTAAGTTCTAAGATAGACTAGAATTCATCGTCACAATCAAAATATTAATGGCACTTAGCAACATTCTCATTGTGGAAGATAGCCAGGGGATACGGGAAATTGTCCTCGATAGCTCTGTCTATTCATTAGGACGTGATGCGAAGTGTAATATCCGTCTGGCTTCAAAGTTTGTTTCTAGGCATCACGCTACCCTAGTGCAACTACCAAGAGATGACGAAACTTACTACTATCAAATTGTTGATGGCAATTTAAAAGGTAAACCTAGCGCAAACGGCTTGCTTATCAATGGCAGAAAGTTAATGGCTTATGATTTAAAAAATGAGGACGAAATTGTCTTTGGTACACAAGCTCGAGCCATTTACTATCAACTAGAGCGCGATACTACGTCACCAGACGAATTTGGTCCAGACCCGAATGGATCTAGAGATCCCCGACCCCCCTACCCATTTACCCCTAACCTAGGCGCTGAAGCCATCCCTGATAATGGGCAAAGTACTATTCCATAAGCTTATTTTATCAGAAAGCTAAGTGCTGTTAGCGAAGGGTAACGCACCAACTCAAAAGACTATGCCAGATCCTTGGAGATGGTGTGATGCATCACACCATCTCCAGGCTGAGACTTTACTTTACCAACCAACCAGCCGCCTAACGTTGCCCATCATCCGCCGCAGATAACTTCTGCATCATACCGATCCACTTTCGGCGGTCGGTATACATGGGCGTTGTTAGCTTGATTTATGAAAGAACCTATCTATAAACTCATCAAACTGCACCCTGAAAGAAGACCCTCTAATACTACAGAGCTTCGAGCAATTCTGATATTGAAACGATCTTTAGCCCAAAAGCTTGCTTAAGACTAGCCAAATTTTCTTCATGGAAAACCGATTTTTTGCCAGCACCTTTACCTCTATCTTCTGTGCAAAAATATTCATTTGAATAGCCAAAATGCATAGAGATTGAGTCGCCATCAACCCATTCAGCTATTGCATCACAAAATGCTTTGGATTTCCCTGGAGGTACTTTTGATAAACAATCGATGACTGATAAGCCTACTAGATTATACTCATTCTTCAAGATTTCATACTGTGCCCGACCCCAATCATGACTGACAATATAATCGCTGCATTTAGCTACTCTCTCACAGTAATTCCAAAAGCTGCCCTCACTAAAGACTGTGTACATGCTATCTGGGATATCCGGACACATTACAGTTCCAAGATTAGTCATTCTGAGAACTTTGAATCCTAATCTTTGGGCTTCAGCCAACTTGCGCTGAAGTATTGGGTGCATTCCTGGATGTTTAGATGTATCTGGAGATATTGAGAACACTCCAGAATATTGGTTATTTTCAAACCTTCCAGACATCTCCATTTGGGGAATGTAAGACTCCCAAAAGTCTGGACGATCTTTCCTACTAATGGATTCAAGACTTAGAGCAATTTCACAAATAAAAGATTCAACATCTTTATTTTCTATCCTGCGACGTAATTCTCGATATTCATTACGAGAATCTACCTTAATCTCAACAACTCTTCTCCAAACATTAGTATCAAAAGTGACTTTAACCATTGCAAAGAGTCTGTTATCAACCTTCAAACCAGCAAATTGCAAGCTAACGTATCATTGGAGGGAAATTTTCCACCTATCGAACCAATAGGGGTGATTAGGTGGAAAATTTCAGTATATTTATCTCCTCTATATTAGAACTAAACTATTTAGAATTTATTGATTATTCGAACGTTTGCTAGGTAAACATGCCTACACACAACATCAACAATCACGCCTCCATTCCCTGGGTCAGCCGCATCCACATGGGCAGTTGGGTATCGCCACCGTCCTCAATGCGTTCCAGGGCTGTTGCCATCTCCACCCGCACATCAAATTCAGATTCTTGACCCACGGCCTGGCGCAGGGGCTCAATCACCGTTTGATCGCCCAGCTCGGTCATAAATCGAGCCGCCCGCCAACGGACTAATTTAGACTCATCGGTCAGCACCTCAGCCATCGTCGCCAGGGCACTGGCATCGCCAATATCACTCAGGGCATCCCCGGCGATTCGACGGACCATAGCTGACGGATCCTGCCGCACCACACGGCACAGGGGGGCAACCGCAATCTCTAGAGTACTGGCCCCCAAAAGGGCCGCTGCCCAACGGCGAATAGCGCTTTTCTCATCATCGAGTACTGCTACTACGGCGGCAAAGTTATCGGTGGTCACATCAAGCTGCTGTAGTGCCTTTAACCGCTTTTTCCAGTCAGGATCGTTCAACTCAGCCACAAGCATCTGTTGCTGAGCTGCGTGGTCAGGGGACTGAGCTATGGCGCTAACGGCGGCGGCTTCAATCCGGGCCAGTTCTTCAGGGTCAAATAAACTATCGATTTCATCGGCCACCAGCTGAGCCACTTGCTCAGGCTCACCGGCTGGGGCCTGATAGGGGTCCCAGCGTCGTTCCATTACATAGTCAGCGCCCGTTTCACTGATGGCCCTTTGGAGTGACCGACTAAAGCGGTCGGGTAATGCAACTCGGGCCTGTTGTCCATCTGTTGCGGTGGCCTTGACCTGTATCGGAATGCCGCGAAACATCTGGACTGCCACTTCAAGCATGCCTAAATTTGAGCTGGTGGCCTTAGTGGCAACTGGCTGTGTTGGTTCAGCCACCTGGGTCAGGAGCTTCGCATCCGCATTGTCGGCTATACCAATCGCCTTAGCCGCTTTTGCCAAAATGGATTGCCAGTCTGAGCTGCCTTGGCGGGTAAGGGTGATAAAGTCCTGGACTGCAAAGACAGACTTCACTCCCTCAATGGTGAGCAGTTGTTGAATGACTGCAGGGGTATCGGGTACGGTGCTGCCCTTGTCTAGGGTTAGGGCTTTGGGGCTAATGGTCCCATCCAGGTTGAGCTTGATGCAGTTGGGGCTGGGGGTGGTTTCGATGGAGAGCAGTTGCATGGTCTTAATGGTACTGGGCTCAGTTAACCATATTAAATATATCGATGGAGACCATGGGGTTGCTAGCCTAGATCATCAGCGAGATAGTGCATGGCTAAGGGGACTGCACAAACATAAAGACCCAGGGTGGGGCTGTAGATGGGTGGATAAGTGATGGGGTAATGTTGTTTCCAGATGGCTCTATTTATAACGCTTGAATCTCTTTTTTTATAGCTGTTAAGAATGTTGGCACTATCTCATGGACCCATTGGGGTTCGCGGTGTCGGATCATCAACCAAAACAAGTTTTTAACATCCCAGAATGTGGCATCTAGAAGACCGGGTTCTTTGCGATCGCGCTTAAAATGCCAGTGTACAGAATTGGGATATTTCTTACGTGAGTAACCGCCCACATGGGAGATGTACATGCCCACAGTCTCTGCCGCTTTTTCTAAAACCCCATGCATTTCATCCGTAGAGATACCCTCCGGTAGCTCTACGTAATAGTCATCTGATTTTTTACGCTTCATGCTGAAACCTCGTTCCCTTAATCCTAGCTACAACGCACTGAGCTACTGACTGACCCGAAACACATGACCATCGGGATGTCTTAGGTGACATTCCCTGGCTTTCCAAGGCATATCTTCGGGAGGAAAAACAACCTCAATCCCGTTCTCAAGAGCAAGGGCATAAACCTGATCCACATTCTCCACCCAAATGGACATCCAGGCCCCCTTGTCTTGGGTTTCATCACCACCAGGGCCGAATGTACTTGAGTTGTTGCCCTTACCACGGCCACCCTGACCATCCTGACATAGAAAAATCTCACATTCTCCAGAACCCACGGCTCCATATCCAGGGGGATCGCCCCAATCCCAGAGCTTCTGCCAACCTAATTTCTCGAACCATTCCAAACTTTCCTGTAGACTCGAAACATTCAGAATCGGGGTGATTACTTTAGCTTTCATATCCTCAGTTTCTGTGATTTTAAGTTGGTGCTAAGCGATCGGCACTAATCGACATGACAAAGAACGATAGTTAGCCCAGCCCATGATTCAACACCCAGTGGCTCATTAAAAACCGAACATCTAGATCGTAGTATAGTAAATTTGTACTGTGGCAACCTGCTTTACATAACTTATATGGGATTAGCAAGCCGATTACCTTAATGGTGTGCAGGCATGACAAGCCCATAGGGCAATCCCTGAGTAACAGAGCAACATTAGTATTGTGAGACCGAGACCTTACGTCCAATGGGAATACACAGAGGTGTGCCCGCTACCGGATCGCTGACAATTTGACAATCGAGACCAAACACATCTCTCACCAATGTTTCGGTCATCACCTGGTGAGGCTTTCCTTGGGCACATACCTGGCCAGCTTTGATGGCGATGATGTGATCGCCATAGCGACAGGCCTGATTGAGTTCATGCAACACCATAACAATGGTGCGCCCCTCTCGCTGGTTGAGGTCATAGAGCAAATCCAACACCTCAATCTGATGGGCTAAGTCGAGAAAGGTGGTGGGTTCATCCAACAGTAAAATCTGGGTGTTTTGCGCTAAGGTCATGGCAATCCAGGCACGCTGGCGCTGTCCTCCAGAAAGACTGTCCACGGGTCTTTCTGCAAATTCTTGGAGTTCTGTCATTGCCAAGGCGGCTTCGACTTCTTTTTCATCGTCTTGGCTCCACTGCTGTAGCCAGCTCTGGTAGGGGTAGCGCCCCTGGGCTACAAGCTCTCGCACCGTCAATCCTTCCGGCGCAGTAGGCCCCTGGGGCAATAGTCCTAACTGTTTTGCTACATCTTTAGTAGGCAGTTTGAAAATGGAAGTGCTATCTAGATAGACAATACCCTGCTGTGGTTTGAGCAGTCGCCCCAACCCTTTAAGTAACGTGGATTTGCCACAGCCATTGGGTCCCACGAGAACCGTAATTTTGCTTGAGGGAATGGCCAGATCCAGCCCCTCAATAATGGGGTTGCCATCATAGGCCAGGGTCAGTTTACGGGTGGTGAGAGCGGGATCTGTCATTTGCGATCGCGAATCAATAAATACAGAAAATAAGGCGCACCAATCACAGCGGTGATGATGCCACAGGGTAATTCAATGGGAGCAAATAACAGCCGACCCATCAGGTCAGCCACCACCACCACCATTCCCCCGGTCAGCGCTGCCGTTGGCAACAGTCCCTCATGGGAAGGCCCCACCAGCTGACGAGCGATGTGGGGAGCCATCAAACCAATAAAACCAATGCTCCCTGCCGTGGCCACCGCCGCCCCAGCCAAGGCTACCGAACTCAGCAACAACCAGCCACGCTGCCATTCCAACCGGCTGCCCAGACCACGAGCTACATCATCCCCCATTTGTAGAGCATTCAGCTCTCGGCTCAGCACCAGCGACAACAAGCCAAAAACAATTAGCCAGGGCGTAAAGGCAAACACCTGGGCCCAGCTGCGACCGTAAACACTGCCTGCCAACCACACCAGCGCCTGACTAACATCGTAAATATTACCAAAGGTAACCATGAGATTCGTTAAGGCACCCGCCACTAAGCTAAAGCCCACACCCACTAAAATTAGCCTGACTGGAGAAGCCCCTCCATTCCAGGCCAGCAGGTATATTAAGACAGCGACTGCGAGGGCCCCCATAAAAGCAGCCAGGGGGAGTACGGCTATCGGTACCCAAGGGAAAACAACAATTAGACTGACCGCAGCCAGAGTGGCCCCGGCATTCACACCGATAATGCCAGGGGCGGCCAGGGGATTCCGGGTAATCCCCTGGGTTAGGGTACCTGCCATGCCTAGGGCCATACCCACCCCCCAGGCCACTAAGGTTCTTGGCAAACGCAGTGTATTGACAATAAACCCGTAGTCTGGGTTATCCGTTGGTAAACCCAACACCGTGCGGATCACATCTAGCGGGGGCACTGGATATTCGCCTTGACCGACGCTCCATACCATGGCCAACAGAGTCACTAGCATCAGACCCAACAAAATTTTGGGGACTCGCCGATCCAGGCGTGCAGACACAAACCCTGTGCGTAGTATTAGCCACTGTAGATGGTCTTGGGACTGCCTTGTTTTTTGCATAATGCTATCGCCTCACCCGAGAACGCGTGAGATAAATGAAGAACGGTGCTCCTAGTAGCGGCATAACAATACCCACCGGTAATTCTTGGGGCTGAATAATGAGTCGAGCGCCAATGTCAGCCAACAGCAACAAAATTGCCCCACATAGAGCTGAATAAGGAAGAATCCAACGGTAGTCGGCCCCTGCCCAGAATCGCACAATGTGAGGAACAATCAGGCCTAGAAAACCAATGGGACCTGCGATCGCGACCGAACCTCCGGCTAATAAAACAACACTAATGGCGGCAAACACCTTGACCCAGATAGTCTTTTGACCTAACCCTTTAGCAACAGCATCCCCCAGACTTAAGGTGGTCAACTGTTTGCCCATGGCTAAACCTAAAACCAGCCCTAACAGCAAGAAAGGCATCACCTGGAGCACGAGTTCCATATCTCGCCCAGCCACAGACCCAGCTAACCAAAAGCGAATCTCTTCTAAGGTCCGCTGGCTAAGGATCAAAATCCCCGTCGTTAACGATGAGACCAAAGCCGTCAGGGCAGCTCCAGCAATCGTTAGATTAAGAGGATTCAGTCCCCCTCGCCCTAGGGACCCCAAACCATAAACCGTAACGGCTGCAATAGCTGCCCCAACTAATGCAAACCCAGCATAGACACTCAGCGATGTGGAGTTAAACCAAAAGACTGAAACAACCACGGCTAAAGCCGCACCAGAGTTGATCCCTAAAATACCAGGATCAGCCAAGGGATTCCGCGTCAGTCCCTGCATGATGGCTCCAGATACTGCTACAGCGGCCCCAACCAACAAGGCCGTTATGGAGCGGGGTAATCGTACGGTACGAATAATTAAGTGTTCTGTAGAACCATTGGGAGAGACTAATGCCTGATAAACATCCATGGGTGCAATGTCAGCAACGCCTAAAGCGATACTGGCAATCAAGCATGTCAACAACAGCGAAATTCCAATAACATATCCCGCTGTGAGTAGGGTTGTTCGTGAGGGAATGAACAATTGATTTTTAACTCTCTCCATGTGTACTAGCTTTCCGGTACTGGTGCACTAGTAGGCGGTGGATCTGCCGCCGGTTGTGGCCTGGGCTGTGCCGCCGGTTGTGGACTCGGCTGTAGTGCTGGTTGTGGACTCGGTTGTGGGGCCGCCGGTTGAGCACTCGGCTGTGCCGCCGGTTGTGGACTTGGCTGTGGGGCCGCCGGTTGAGCACTCGGCTGTGGGGCGGGAGACGTTGGGGTGCTTGTTTCGGGCACCGAAGATGCTGGCGTAGTCGGTTGGGGATTGCTGGGTGCTGGCGTTGCTGGTGTTGTCGATGGCTGTGGTGTTGCAGGAACAACTGGTTCAGCTGTTTCTGGGCTAGCATTGCTGGCAGGGACAGGCGTATCGGGAGACTCTAATGCCGCATCTGTCTCCTGCTCTGAAGACGATTCATCTTCATCTGTTTCATCTGTTTCATTAGAAACTGGTGCCGGACCAGCTGGCTGACTATTGTTATCAGTTTCATCGCTGGCATTTAATGGCGGCGTTGCATTTGATGGATTTTCTGCTTCAGGAACAGGCGTTTCTGGCTGAGATGTTACAGGTGAAGGGTCAGCTACAGGAGCAGATTCCTCCACTGTCTGTCGTTCACCTCGTCTCCGCGCAGCACGATTACGTTCAGAACCTTCAATGGAAAAGTCCACCTCAATTGTACGAGCACGCCCTTGACCACCTGAGGTAAATGTTGATTCTCTGACGGCTTCCAAGGCTGCTCGATCTAAAGCTGCACTACCGCTAGATTGAGTAACACGGGCATTAATAACGTTGCCGTCCTCATCCACCTCAAATTCGATTGCTGGTTGTCCTTCGACTGCATCGTCTAAGGCTTCGTCAGGATAGTCGGGTCGGATACAATTGCGACAGCCAAATTGAGTACTCCCTCGCCCCGAGGGGCGCGCAGCAGGCCCCCGTCGTGCTGCTGTTGTTGTTTCAGAACCTGTTCCTGTGCCCTCTGAACCTGTTCCTGTGCCCTCTGAACCTGTTCCTGTGCCCTCTGAACCTGTTCCCCCGGTGGCAAGAGTAGGCACGGCAATGCTGGGCCCAGAAGTTCCGTCCACCCTAGTCGGCCCATTGCCTTCGAGTATGGGTTGCTGAACGCTTGGACCTTCGGCAGGCTCGTTTTCGGCAGGAGCGCTATCGGGCTCTTCTGCCACCTCGGCCTCCGGCTCCGGCTCTTCGGTAACTTCAGGTTCTGCCTCAGCCTCAGGTTCTGTGGCAACTTCACGCTCTGTTGGCTGCTGGACGTTCTGAGGTAGAGGTTTGGGTGGCTCTGGTTCCGGAAGCGGTTCTTCTGGCTCTGGCTCTATCTCAGTTTCAGGTTCAAGTGGAGCTGTGACTATCAGCTCAATGCGCTCCGGTTCACTCTGCTGGAGAAAACTTGGCCTAAGAGCTAACAAAGGGACCAGTGCCATATGACTTCCAGCAGCACACACTAACCCCCAGCAAACCCATCTGCGCGCAATAGCTTCTTCCCGATTATGTTGCTCTATACAAGATTGAGAAAGCGCCATACAAAAGCTATTGATAACCTTTGTCAATTAAGACTCGGTGTGGACTGTTTGATTTTAGCTCTATTGATAAAAAAAGGAAAATAAGTCAGTCAGTTTAATTACGATTGACTCCATCTAATTTCTATCTAAGTCTTAACGGTTCCAAGCCTTACAATCAAATCTATTCGGTCTTGTCAGGGAAATGTCCTTGGTACGTTTAGATTTCATCTATGTATATTAGAATGAACTGCTATATGACATCTAATGTCATCAACAGTTGATACGCCCTACCAGTTTGTGTCATGGTAGCTTTCTGTGGACGGCAGCAACGATGATTTTTGAGATTTAGGCGTGATTGGGTTTTGTTATGTCTTTGACTGAGATTTTTCAAGCAGGTGGAATTGTGATGTGGCCACTTGCGTTGTTCTCGTTAATCGCGATCGCACTTTCCGTTGAGCGCTTAGTTTTTTGGATACGTATTAATCGCAGCCAACGAAAAGTCGTAAAACAAGTTTTGGCAACCTACCGTCGCACGCCCATGGATGTGTTTACACTCTTGCGACAAAATATTCACTTACCCATCTCTCGTATTTTTCTTGAAGCGCTAGAGCTTGAGAAGCCTTCTCCTAGCCAGTTTCGTTTGGCACTGGAAAGTGCTACCCAAGCAGAATTACCCATTCTGAAGCGATTTAATACTGTTTTTCAGACAATTATCACAGTCTCACCACTGTTAGGTCTTCTAGGAACCATTTTAGGCCTCATTAATTCGTTTGGCGCGATTGAAATTGGTGGTATTGGGACCAATGCGAATGCGGTCACTAGTGGCATTAGCGAAGCATTGGTATCAACAGCAACGGGAATGGTCGTTGCCATCTTCACATTACTGTTCGCTAATTTATTTCGTGGTCTTTACAAACGACAGATTTCGCTTTTGCAAGAACATGGTGGTCAGCTTGAATTACTGTACGAAAATCACTACACCAACAAGTTAGGAAGCCAAGAATATGCACATCCTTGACAACGAACAAGAAGACGAGTTTGAGATTAATATCCTGCCGATGATCGATGTGATTTTTGCAATTCTTGCATTTTTCATCGTTTCGACGCTTTTTCTAACTCGCACAGAAGGACTACCCGTCAATTTACCTACAACCGATACGTCTGAGCCACAGGATCCGGCTGACTTCACGGTCACAATTCAGCCAGATGGTAGCCTTTTTCTTGATGATGCATCTGTTACAGAAGAGATTCTGCGTGAGCGAATTCAGGTTCAGCTTGAACCTGAACAAGCGGTGTTGATTACTATCAAAGCAGATGAACAGACTTATCATGGCAAGGTGATTACAGTCATGGATGAATTAAGAACCATAGAAGGAGCCAGTTTAGGTATTGCTACTTTACCTAAGCCGGCTTCTCCTAATGCAGTTGAAAATCGCTAGTACTTTGTGGCGTAAGTTTGCCCACTATCCAATGTGGATGCGTCGATGGGTAAATGGGTGGATGCAGTAGTGGCCAAATTGCTGCCATCGAGATCTTGTTCTCTTATGTAGAAAGACTGTCGTCAGAGGTCGTCTTTAATTAAGCACTTTTAGATTTCCTTAGCATCTGGAACCACTGATGTAATAACAATAGCTGAATCCGATAACAATCATATCCGTCTGGATGTTCCGTCTGCTCCACAATGCCAAAATTTTGTAGGACATGCACCGCATCCAAACATTGGATCTCTGAAAGATTTAATTTCTTAGATAGAAATCCTAACAGTGTCCTTGCCCGCAGCCAACCATCCGTACTATTAGATGCCGTTGTCATGATACTCAGAGCATTCAACACATGATGCACCTTAGGTTTTGACTTATACGCCCTAAGCTCACCAATAATGCCATGTTCTACATAGGCTTTCAACGACTGATCGCGAAAGACTTTTCTCAGATGTTGTTGAGCAAAGTCAAACGTTATATACCCTGTCGAACCTGCCTCAGTCTGAGTGGTGGCCTTTCGAACTAAGAATCCAGCGACCTTTCTAATCAAAAAGGGATGGCCACCACTCAGACGGTGAATAGCCTGGGTCGTTTGATAGTCAAACTCCCACTGCATAAGGCCGCCAAGACCATTAACTAAAGCCAGGGTCTCATGGATCGAAAATGGCTTTAGAAACGTCTCTTTAAAAAACCGATGCAGTGGATTCTCGGCGGTGTCAGAAAAGTTCCACTGCTTAATCCGATTACACTGTGGCCTTACAGCAGTGACGACTAAAGAGACCAGCTGTTCTTTCTGGCTCAACCCCTGTAATGCGCTGAATACAAAATTAAACTCTTCTGCTTTCTCCTCAAATTTTTCGTTGGAACGTGGGAAAATCTTATCTAAATTGTCGAGGCAGCAAAGGATCGGTAGCTCATAGCCAACGCCTTCAAGATCCTTAGATAATTTCTTGAAATGCTGGTAAAAATCACGCGATACGTCTTTGATGGGTTGACCACTTTCTGAGAAAAGAGGGGGCTGCTCTAGCAATGGATTTCTATTTTTTACTAAAGCATAGAGGGTTTGCAAAATATCATCTAGTAACTCAACGCCATAACCAATGTCGGTGTACTTCTGCAAGTCTATATAAATAACAGCGTGATCCTGGCACATCAGAGATAGCTGATGGAGGACAGATGACTTTCCTGACTTACGCAGGCCAAATAAACCGATGTTTTGATTGTCCTTTAAATCGGTCGCTAGTTCTTCCAGGAGTTCAGCGTGCCCAAAAAACAGTAGTTTGTCATGAATCGGCTTTTTGCCCCTGAAGAAGTCAACCGTATCAGTATATTGACGAGCATAGTTTATCAGTACTTCTTTGCAGCTATCGGCATCAGTTAAGACATGTTCGACTTCCGCCAAAGCAATGGGAATCACCTTAAAGTTTTGATGGGCTCTCAAATCGGCAATTAGCTTTCTCGGTGCGTTCTCAGGTAGCGCCTCATACAGGATGATCCCAGTTAAATCTGCGTTATGGGCTTTGATCTCATCAGATTTATGGCATAATTTGTTGAGGATATCTTCCGTCAGATATTCTGCTACTGCGGCCACAAAAAATGGTGGGTTTAAGCCAAACTCGTCTGAAATCTTGGTGACTAAGAGATTCTCATCATTTTCCTGTTTTGATATTGCGCCCACTTGGTCTAAAAAGCTTTGAGCTGTCAACATGGCTGTTCGATACCCCCCTGTGGTGAGGGAGAGAATTTGTTCCTGAACAGAGTCCCACAGCTCGGGTGATATACGTTTTGCTTCCTGTCTGCACTTCAACATCAACAGTGTTACGTATAAGCAATCTTGACAGGCCTTGGCTTCCTGGCGAGTCAGCATCAACCAGGCTTCATCGATCTTTAAAATTCCTAGACATACTTGCTTAAGCTCATCTAGAAACTTTTTATGAATATGGCTTGGAAACTGGGTGCCTGGTATATTGAGACTCAATCGGTTGAGCTGTTCGAACAGTGATAAAAAGTCAGAACCTGAGAAAATTTCGTTGTTCTTTAGATCTTCATCGAGGGAAGAACGCTGCCCATGGTTCTTCAAGTAGCGCATGCTGCGAACACTGGCTCGCTTGCGGATTGTGTTAGCTAAGGGTCTCGCTAACTGAACAGCTTTTTTAAGTTCGCTTTGAGCGCGTTTTCTTGCTGTTGTTTCGCTGAGTTTTCCCGTTTTTTTAACCTGTAAAACAACACTCTGGAATGCATTGATGAGATGGGTTGTCAGGGTTAAATCACTTGATGCTCTCAGATTATAGATAAAGGGTTGTAGTAATGCTTGGACGATTTCCAACTCTCCTTTGAGTTTGGAACTTTGGGCTAAAATTCGACTGTAATGGAATGCTCGGTAGAGGGCATTAGCACGTTTTTCGATCAGCTTCTCAGGTGTAGGTTCATCCGCTGTTACTTGGGCAGCCCACATCCATAGCGAGCTAAGCTGTTCTGTATTGATATAACCTTGGGCTACCTGGTTGAGGTAGAGCAGCAGGTTAATAACGTTACTTTCGTCGTACTTGAGACCAGCAATCAGTAGAAAAACTTCTTCCCAACGCTTATCATTGGCGTATAGCCGTACCATCTCTGAAAGAGCTTGGTTGCTGTAGTTTTCGTGGATGTACTTGGCAACTAAAAATTCTTGAAAGGTAAGGTGTGAAAATGAATAGATGCCCTCAGACTGCTCGACCAGGATGCCTTGCTGAATTGCGATCGCATCTAATATATTCTCTCCACTCAGGTTACTGGGCGCATTCAATTCTCTGAGCAAAAATTCCCGAATATGCTCGACTAGATTGACTTTAGTGAATAGAATTTTGTCATCTCTAAAAGCCTTGTAGGCAATTTCTGCCAACAGTTTCTCCTCAAGCTCTACATGCAGACCTTCATAAATGACTTCGTTGGAGACCCGCTTTTCATCAAACCATTTCTCTAACAGAATGCGCAGGCCCTCATGGTAAAGGATGCTTCTGTTACCCGAAAATGTTAAAGAACGGCTATAAACCAGACATAAAAATGTCAGCAGCAGCGGCGTACGGGCAAGCTCTCTAACCGCAACATTATCTGATTTCCGAATGGACTTCCAACACTTCTCCGCTGCTTCAGAACCATCTTCCCGATCGACAGTGAACCAGTTAAAAATAAAATTTTTAATCTGATCTTGACCATTACCCGCCAAGGTTATCTCTCGAAAACTTGGCGACGGACTACGATAAGCAGCTGCTCGACAAGAAATAACGTAGCGATTTTTCTTATAGCGTTCTACAAAGGCCTCAATTTTATCAAGGACTTTATAACGACGCTTTGATGAGACTTCATCTAGACCATCAAATAAGATTAAAAAACGTCCTTTCTTTAAGGCATTTTCAGTAATTTCTAAGCTGCTTGGAAAGTCAAATGATTCTAATTCATTGGCAATATAGGCTTGAAACCCGACCGCTCCCTCAGTAAATTTTTTTAAATCAATCCAAAGGGGTATACAGGCATGATGAAACTCAGTTTCATTCGCATGTTTGAGGGCTTCTAAACCAATTTTCCGAAGCAGCGTCGTTTTACCAACACCGGGTGCACCAATCACTGATAAATACTGAAGCTCGTTGGCAACATGTATGGCTGTTTTCTGCCGTTTTGAACTGGAACGTAGCTTGCGCTCGTTGCGATCTCGACAAGCCTTTTCCATGTCATCAATTGACATAGATTTATTAATTTCGCTTTCTTCCAAAAAACGTACAGGAACGTAAACCGAGTCGAGGCTTACGGGCTTGCTCATGCCCAGAACCTTAAGCTTGCCATGACGTTGTCTAAATCTGTGCACATATGCCTGAGAGGCAGTCAAAATAGCTTGCCTCGTCTGTGGATTAGGACGCTTTTTGAGCAGGCCGAAGAAAAATCCTCTCCTGGTTCCCAATGCGTCAATAATTAGGCTAGATAACGATTGGGCCTCTTCAGACATGATAGGACGATCATTCCTTTTTAAGAACTCATTGTGATGATTTTTACATGGGACTATGCTGTGAGTCTACCTTGATCCACTCTGAACGTGATCTAGTCATTTTAGCGTATCTATTCATGTTAAGAAATTCCAACTAGCTAGGTGTTCAGAATCCAGACGATCAGTAAGGCACTGGATTTTTGAACCCAATGCCTAATTTATACAGTTGAGAAAACTTTGTACTTTGATTCTATTACCCTTTATATAGGGATTAGTTTATGGCTAAAGGTGTTTACAGTTTTGCTTTCTGAAGCTTCAGGACCCCTTGGCGATCGGTACCCATCATGGGTACAGCCTTCTGTACATCAACCTTGCTTGGCTAAGAAACCCATGGTGCTCTTTAAACCCATGTTCACGCCCAATGACTCTGCTCTGTTCCCCATAAAGCTAGATACGCAAAGATCTTTAAAGTGCCAATAATCCTCTGAGCTTCAGCTTATCCCTGAGTAATCATGGGATTAGGGGACTGTACAAAAATAAAGGCCCAGGGTGGGGCTGTAGAGGGGTGGATGAGTGGATGGGGCAATGGAATGCTATTTAAGCGTAAGTGCCTTCAAACAATCTAGACGTGGCAGATGAAACAATACTGAAGAGCGGCAACGCCCAAAATAACTTAAAAATTGTTATATCCATACTCCACTTCAATAGAGAGCTATCTAGATAGATAAAGCACGCGTACGGAATATTCACTGTAAATCGCAAATACTATACCCATATATCTAATGCTAAGGTTAACGCTCTGTCAGAAGAAGTTTAAGATAGCTTCAGAAGCTGATTAAGCTTATGACAACAATTAGGTGCAATCAGTAATGAATATTCGCCTTGCTAATGAAACAGATCTATTGGAGCTGTCAGCTCTGTTTCGACAGACAGTGTTAGTACATGCCCCCCAATACTACACAAAGGCTCAAACGGAAGTGTGGGCATCTTCCCCTTTAGATGTTGAACATTTTCGTCAATTTATTCTAGAAGTTACCACGTTTGTTGCGATTGATAAAACAGGTATCCTAGGATTTTCAGGCATTGGAGACAATGGTCATGTGGCATCAGCCTATGTTCGATACGACAGTCTTCATCAGGGTATTGGTTCTAAATTAATGAAAACTGTACTGAACTATGCCCATGAACATCGCATACCAAGACTTTACGCGGAAGCCAGTGAGTTTAGCTTAGGGCTATTTAAGAAATTTGGTTTTCAACTGTATGACACTGAAGTGGTTTCTCTGCAGGGTGTAGAGTTCGAACGTTATCTGGTTGAGTTATTCCTACTAGAACTTAAAATTGATCACCGTTAATGTAATGGCATTAACAATCTACCTTGCTCAAAAGATAACACGATCCTCTTGACGTATGTTTTCTAAAAACAGAACAGAAAAAATTGTTTAACAGATACCCTGCCAGATTATACGACATTAACGTGGGGATACATAAGCCTATTAGTATAAAAATAGCGTTAAGTACATTTTATTCAGTACAAAAACCTAAAAATCAAAAAATATTTTCCTCTCACTCGCCCAATATAGCACCAATAAATGGTTCAGAAAGCCTTTTAGCGCTATGGGCATTGTCTTTAGCAAAAGAGAAGCTGTAATGTAAACAGAGGAAATACGGAATGAGAACAAAGAAAAACCTTTTTCTTTGTTCTCATGACCATACTCCGATGTTCTGGAGTACATATCGTGAAAAAGCTGTAGAGTACGACAGGTTAATTTGTAGGGGGAAATCTCAGTATTCACACCTAAGGACCTATGGCACAGCCCTTGGGACTTAAGGTTTCTTTAATATTTTAATTGGATATAAATTTGTGGCAATGGAGCTATTGTATTCTTTGATACTACACAAAGCGTGGAATACGGTTTTTATCAAGGTAGGATAAGGCGTAAAACAAGATCGGAGAGAGAAGCCCCGTTTTGGTTTTTCGACTGAATTGTCCTTTGTCTCAGATGATTGATGATTGGCGATTTTAATCCAGTCGACCCATCAATGCAGAATATTACTGTATTGAAAATTAGCGCATGTCAACGTTTGATTTGAGATAATACGTTCACTAATTGCCAAGTCTATGGATGTCAAAAAGTCTTTTTTGAGAGTCATGGGAAGTATGAAGCCTATCCATTTAGAGGGATTCACTGTTCTGTTTGCTCGATAAAATGTTCACTCTTTAGAATTATCATTCCCCAAGGTCTTTAGGGATTTTGGGCGCTTCGGCAATGACTTTGTTGTCGGGATAGGCAAGGCCATTGATCACCGGTATCGGCCTGGTGGTGGTCAATAATAGTCCTATATCATACCTTTCACAGTCCCTGTTAGATAAGGGCTTGGTTTTTAGTGTCACTATCTAGACCAACGTGGGTGTCTAGTGATACAGCAGCCCTAGAGTCGATTTAGGAACCAAAGTTGTCAGGCCTGTTGTCAGTGTTTGGGGGAATCAAGTAAATGGTTTTTGTAGATCTTAGGAATCGCTCACTGGAGGGTTCTGTTGAGAGCCTAAAATTTGTTGTTCGGTTATTTGAAACCCAGGTCAATATCAGACCTACCGCGACGGCAATTGAATTTATGGGTCAGCATTTGAGTTATCAAGCCTTAAACTCCCGTGCTAACCAACTTGCTCATTACTTGCGTACACAAGGTGTCAGACCTGGTGTATTGGTGGGGCTATGCATTGATCGCTCTTTTGAGATGGTCATAGGGGTCTTCGCTATTCTAAAAGCAGGTGGGGCCTACGTTCCCTTAGATCCTACCTATCCCGAAGAGCGTCTTAATTGGATATTGAAAGACTCTCAAGTTTCATGTTTACTGACGCAAAAATCTTTAGTCTCAGCACTTCCAGTTAATGGTGCAAACACTATTTGTTTAGATGCAGATTGGCCTATTATTGCCCAGTATCCTGTTTATAACCTCCCATCTTTGACAGCAGGCTCATTAGCCTATGTCATCTACACATCTGGTTCCACCGGGCAACCCAAGGGGGTTCTAGTTGAGCACGTTGCCTTAGCAAATTTTGTCTCTGCGGCCAATCAAGCCTATGGAATTGTCGCTGACGATCGCGTATTGCAATTTGCATCGATTAGTTTTGATGCGGCTATCGAGGAAATTTTCCTGACCCTGACCCAAGGGGCAACATTAGTCCTTCGCACCAAAGATATGCTGAAATCCATTCCGGATTTTCTGCAAGCCTGCGAGAGATTGCAGCTAACTGTGTTAGATTTGCCAACTGCTTTTTGGCATCAGCTGTGTGCCTCATTAGATACTCTACACCTATCGCCAACTATTAGACTCACCATTATTGGAGGAGAGCGAGTGCTGCCCCAATGGGTCAATATCTGGAAACAGTATGTGAGCCCTCAGGTTCAGCTAGTGAATACCTATGGTCCAACAGAAACGACAGTGGTTGCAACGTATTGCCATTTAGCTGGGCCCTATACAGATAAGGATGTAAATGATGGTATTGCTCCCATTGGCAGGCCATTAAGCCATGTCCAAGCGTATATTCTCGATGAGCAGATGAGACCTGTTCATGCAGAGAGTTCGGGGGAGTTATATATCGGTGGACGAGGTCTAGCATCAGGTTATTTAAATCGCCCTGATTTGACAGCGGATAAGTTTTTAGTGACAACGTTAGACGAAAATAATCAAACGATTCGACTTTATAAAACAGGTGACTTAGCTCGTTATTGTAAAGACGGACAGTTAGAATTTTTAGGGCGTGTCGATCATCAGATTAAAATTCGAGGTTTTCGGGTCGAGTTACAAGAGATTGAATCTATCCTAGAGCAGCACCCTGCTGTGCAAGAAGCTGTTGTTGTCGCTCAAGAAGATAATTCCGGCAGTAAGCGGCTAGTTGCCTATGTGGTCAATCATATACCGTCTTCAACGGTGGGCCAGTTGATTGACGATAGCGTCAGCGCTGACGAGTCAATTTGCACCCAACTTGAGCAAGAACAAATCAAACAGTGGCAAGTTATCCATAACGATGACCACTTAAATGCTGTCAACACAGAATGGGATGAAACATTCAATATCAGCGGTTGGATTAGCAGTTACACAGGTGCACTACTCCCTGATATTGAAATGCAAGAATGGGTTGATACAACCGTTGAACGAATTCTAAACCTTAAGCCTGACCATGTGTTAGAACTTGGATGTGGTACAGGACTCTTGCTATTTCAAGTGGCACCCCATTGCAAGGGCTACATTGGCACAGATATTTCAGATGTTTCGCTGGCACATATCAAAAAACAATTGACAGGCAGACAAGATCTAGCATCACGCGTTGATCTTAAACTTTGTGCTGCAGATGACTTTAGCAGTATAGAACCGGCTTCCTATGACACAGTGATTCTCAACTCTGTTTTACAATACTTTCCCAGTATTGATTATTTAGTCCACGTTCTAGAACAGGCTGTACGTTTCATTAAACCGGGTGGCTCTTTATTCATTGGCGATGTTAGAAACTACCTCCTACAAGAGGCATTCGCCACGTCTATAGAATTATTTAAAGCCCCTGATGATCTGCCTGTAACAGATCTCTGGCAACGTATTCAAAAAAGACTACGTCAGGAAGAAGAACTCACCATCGATCCGTCCTTTTTCTTAACCCTGCAAGATTATCTGCCTCAAATTAGCCAGGTTCAAGTTTTACTGAAACAAAGCCAGTTTCATAACGAACTTAGCCAATTTCGGTATGACGTTGTCTTACACGTCGGTGCAACACCCCAATTAATGGTTGAAACCAGTTGGTCAGACTGGACATCTCAATACCTTGATCTTGCAAAACTCCGACAACGCTTAAAAAGCTATACCATGAAAGCCATAGGTTTCCGAGATATTCCTAATGCCAGGGTTTCAGAATCTATCAAAGCGGTGGATGTCCTTAAACAATGTCAGCTCTCTGGCAACGTTGCGGACCTAAAAGGCTATCTGACACAAACCAAAGATATTGATGGCGTAGATCCTGAAGAGCTTAGACAAATTGCCACTGAGCTATCCTATGACGTTACCATTAGCTGGCCCAGTGCAGAAAATAGTGGTTCTTTTAACGCCCTCTTTAAACCCCAGGCGAATATGGCTGACTATAAATTAGGTAGCATTGAGCCTTTGCCAGCAATGGGTCCGCAACCACTGCCCCAGCCTTGGAACGTCTATGCTAATAATCCGTTGCAAGCCAAGATAACTCAAATCCTTTCGAGTCAGCTACGCTCCTATGCTGCACAAACATTACCCAACTATATGGTACCTTCCGCGTTTGTGATATTAGAGACATTTCCTCTCAATGCGAACGGCAAAATTGATCGAAAATCATTACCATTGCCTGATTCTTCTCGGCCAGAACTATCGGTGTCTTTTGTTGCCCCTCAAACCATTCAAGAAGAAAAGCTAGCAGAGATTTGGTCAAGCATTCTAAATGTATCCCCCATTGGCATTAATGATAGTTTCTTTGAACTGGGGGGTGACTCGTTACGGTTGATGCAGCTGATGGCACAAGTTGAACGCTCCTTTAAACTAACGCTTTCCTTTGCCGATTTCTTCCAACGACCCACTATCTCAGATCTATGCAAACAGCTGGGCCACACACAAAAATCTTCTACCGTTACTGAGTTCATGCCCCTAGCTCAGCTGGAGGCTGAAGCATTGTTTGAGGTCAACTTATATTCTTCAGGAGGTCCTTGGTCAAAACCTGAATCAAATTGGATCAATCCCCAGTCGATTTTACTCACAGGTGCGACAGGATTTATTGGTACGTCGTTATTGTATGAGCTACTAAAACAGACAGATGCAACTGTTTACTGTTTGGTGCGCGCACAAACACGTGAAGAAGGTCAAAAAAGGTTACATCAGGCGTTGCAACAAAATTTACCAGGCTTCGATATTCCCTATAACAGAATCAAACCTCTGATTGGTAATATGGCCCGTCCTGGATTGGGATTAGACCTTGAAGACGTTAACTATTTGGCTGAGACTATAGATGTTATCTACCATAGCGCTGCCAATGTTAACTTGTTTTATCCTTATCGAGCATTAAGGGCAACCAATATACTTGGGACCCAATCTGTCTTGAACCTCGCTACTCATACTAAGCTCAAACCAGTGCACTATATCTCGACTTTAGATGTCTTTGAGTCTTTGGTAACAACAGGACCATCGATTATTTATGAGAATGATAATATTGCCCAAGGTTCTGGTATTTCGGGAGGCTATGCTCAAAGTAAATGGGTGGCAGAGCAACTCGTTACGCATGCCATAGCATCGGGGGTTCCGGCTTGTATCTATCGCCCAGGCATGGTAACTGGGCACACCCAAACAGGAATATGTAATCCAACAGATTTAATGTGTCGCTTTTTGAGTAGTCTTCTTCAGCTTGAAAGTGCACCGGATTTAGATTGGATGATTGATATGACACCGGTTGATTATGTGAGTAAAGCAATCGCTCATCTATCCCTGCAACCGGACTCTTTCACCCAAGCTTTCCACTTAGTGAACCCCAACCCCTATCCATTAGGCCAGCTGGTCTATGGGCTGAACCAATTGGGCTATTCTGTTAGAACATCCCCCTATGAACAGTGGCAACGTGAAGTAATTAATGTGCATAATGCCCTTAGCCCCCTAGCTAAAGTCTTAATGGAGGTGGTACAAGGACATTCTCTTACTCGCCTAGAAATCTGGTTAGCAGGCACCCAAATGTTTGATTGTCGAAATACCCTACAGGGGCTAAATCAAACCCAAATTGCTTGTCCAGCAGTTGATAAGCAGATGTTAATGCAATATTTAGAAAACATTAGTTAATGTTTTCTGCTCAAACTAAACACGACTATTCATTAGTAAATTTGGAGAGAACCAATGCAAGCTGTTGAAACGAAGTACACAGATTATTCTGCCTGGGATCCGAAACAGTATTTGCAAGAATACTATTCTGGAATTATGCCTGACGAACAATACTGTTTGGAGTTTTTGGTAGAGTCTTTAAAGCGAATCGAGTCTGTCCCAGTTGCATTAGATTTTGGCAGTGGACCTATTATTTCCCATATTTTACCTTTGGTAACTAAGGCCCACGAGATTCATGTTTCTGAATATGTTGAGTCCAATTTAATTGAACTAAAGAAATGGTTTTCTGGAGATCCAACAGCCTACGATTGGCAGCTTTTCACTCAAAAGGTATTACAGCTTGAAGGCCATCAATTGCCTGAACCTCTAGAGGTTCAGCAAAGAGAGCTAGACGCACGTCAAAAAGTCACCCTAATTACCCCGGGTGATGTCAGAGAACCTAATCCTTTAGGGGAAAGCAAACGCACGTTTTATCCATTGGTGACAGCCCATTATTGTGCAGAAGGTATTAGCCTCAATAAAGACGAGTGGCGTACCTATATGCGTAATATTATGGGCATGGTGCAACCTGGTGGCACATTGATCACCTCAGCCTGTGGTTCTGGTAACTATTATCGAGTTGGTGACAACTGTTTCCCATCTACGGAACTGAATCCCCAAGATGTACTGAGCTGTTTTTTAGACAATGGGTTTGTCAATCTTGACATTCGTGTTAGAGATTTACCCGAATATTCAGAACAGGGATTTTTCTATACCATCTTTGCTTGTGGTGTTAAATCTTCTTAAATCTGAGTTTTAACAAAAACAAACCTGACAACTTTAAACTCTTAAGTCGTCTCAATGAGTCACTTGTTTCATGAAAAAGTGATGATATAGCCATCTATGGCCTGTGGTTAGCCATTTTTTTCCTGGGCACTCTAGCGGATATAGCTGAATCGAGTCTTTTCCAATAACCTTACAGAAGTTGGTAAAGTACATCGTCATCTATTTCCCTACAGTGTTGAACCCAAAACCTATGGCTATGGACAGAAAACACAGTCAAATGCCCCATGGGACGCCGTTAAGCCTTGTGCTTGTCGTCCCATTCGTTTTGCAAATTTTTTCAGCTGTAGGGTTAGTGGGATATCTGTCCTTCAGAAATAGTCAAAAGGCTGTTAATAGCTTGGTTTTACGTCTTAGTAATGAAATTAGTGGCCGGGTTGATCAGCATTTAGACAGTTACCTATCTCGTCCCCATGAACTGGGTGCCATAACCGTCGATGAGTTACAAACTGGAGTCCTTGATATCAAAAATTTTGAGCTGACCGGTCGTAACCTATGGCAAAGGGCACAAACCTATCCAGATATCAATTTTATTGGGTATTACCTGGAGTCAGGAGAAGGGGTGGGAGCTGGACGCTGGCTAGCAGGTCAAGGTGTCACTATCGTCGAACATTCATTAGCAGATGGGAAAGACTATACCTATGGCACCGATGCTCAAGGAAATCGTACCGATGTATTAGATGCTACTGAATATTACGCTCCTGAAGACCAGTGGTATCTCGATGCTGTCAATGCAGGGCAACCAACATGGAGCAGTATTTATAATGCAGAAGGATTCGAAGACTATGTTGCTGCATCTGCTTCGTTCCCCCTTTATGACACTGAAGGTCAGCTTTTTGGGGCATTGAGTATTGATCTGCTCCTGAGTGATATTAGTAATTTTCTGAAAAAACTAGATATCAGCCCCAATGGCAAAGCCTTTTTGATGGAACGGGATGGTCTGCTGATAGGTAATTCTAGTGAAGCCAAGACTTACAGTGTAGTCGATGGAGAACCCCAGCGCCTGAGTGCCCTAGAAAGTTCTGATTCAATTATTCGAGCAACCGCTCAATATCTGGAAGCGGAATTTAATGGCTTTGAAAATATCCAGAATGGCCAGCAATTAGAATTTCGAACAGACGGCAGCCGACAGTTCGTCCAGGTGTCTCCCTGGCAAGATGATTATGGGTTGGACTGGCTGGTGGTGGTTGCCATCCCAGAGTCTGACTTTATGGCAGTAATTAATGCCAACACCCGTAATACGGTCATGCTATGTGTTGCAGCCCTGGTGATTGCAACTTTACTAGGATTTCTGACGTCTCGCTGGATTAGTGCGCCGATTCAGCGATTAAATTTGGCTAGTCAAGCGATCGCAACGGGAGATTTGGACCAATCGCTGCAAGTTAGGGGAATTCGCGAACTACAAGGGTTATCGTCTGCGTTTAACCAAATGGCAGAACAGTTGCAAGATGCCTTTGAAATGCTGGAAACCCGAGTTGCAGAGCGTACTGCTCAGTTAGCTGAAGCGAAGGATCTTGCAGATATGGCCAACCATGCTAAAAGCGAGTTCTTAGCGAATATGAGCCATGAGCTTAGAACACCGCTGAATGGCATTTTAGGATATGCCCAAATTCTGCAACTTCAAAAAAATCGCCCTGACAAAGACCGTAAAAGTATTCGAACTATTTCCCAATGTGCTGGTCATCTCTTAACTCTAATTAATGATGTTTTAGATATTTCTAAAATTGAGGCGCAAAAATTGGAGTTAAATCCTAGCCCCTTTCATTTTCCTTCTTTTGTACAAGGAGTTGTGGAAATTTGTCGGATTCGTGCCGATCAGAAAAATTTACCCCTGATTTTTGAGCCTCTCGATACCTTGCCGCCAGGCATCGTTGCTGATGAAAAACGGTTACGGCAGGTTTTGTTAAATCTCCTTGGCAATGCAGTTAAATTTACTGACGCGGGTAGGGTCACACTGAAGGTGGAAGCGCAAGCTGATCCCCAGAATCCATTACTTACGCAGCTTCATTTTGCTGTTGAAGACACCGGTGTTGGCATTGCAACTGATAACTTTGAGAAAATTTTTGCGCCTTTTGAGCAGACAGATAACACCAAATATGTAATTGAAGGCACTGGATTAGGTCTTGCCATTAGCCAGCAAATTATTCAGCTGATGGACAGCCATATTCAGGTTAAAAGTACCTTGGGCGAAGGCAGTGTCTTTGAATTTGACGTAGTTTGTCCCCTTGCTGAGGACTGGCTTCAAAGTAACCTTGAACAGCCAGGTTTAGGTGAGCTGACGGGATATGACGGTAAAGGTAGAAAAATTTTAGTCGTCGATGATCGATGGGAAAATCGCTCTGTGATCGTCAATCTTTTAGAACCCCTTGGATTTGAAGTATTGGAAGCTCAGGATGGCCAGGATGGCATCACTAAGGCTAAATCATTTCTACCAGATTTAGTGATTACAGACTTGCTGATGCCCAACTTGGATGGCTATGGACTTCTCAAACAGCTTCATAATTTGAAAGAATTCCAATCTGTGCCTATTATTGCTTCTTCGGCACACTTATCTGGTGGAGATTTAGAAGCCAGCATTGAGACTGGATTTAGTGGCTTTTTATCAAAACCGATACAAGCACAAGAGCTTATAAATCAGCTTCAACAGCTCTTGCGCTTAGAGTGGCAATATGACTTAAAACCTGTAGAAGCTGTGTCGCCTAATCTTGGGGCTGAGATGGTTGTGCCATCCTCAGATATCCTGATGCCTCTCTATGAGGCAGCTGAAAAGGGGTATATTGCAGATATTCAAGCTGAAGTTGCTCACCTCAATCAGCTTGGTTCAGACTATGCTCCATTTGTTGATCAGTTGTTGAAACTAGCTGATGACTTTGATGATGAAGGGATTGTCCAACTTGTGAAACCCCATATAAACTTTTAAACCATAGGATGTCCCTTTAGAGACAAACTAACTTTTGGGAAATCTAGAGTAACTAGACTCACCAGATTCAACGCTTACTTTAAATACCTCGTTAATTTTTTCTTTGGACCTCGCTAGATTATGTTGAGCTCCCAACGAAGTGAAATTTTGATTGTTGATGATATTCCAACTAATATTAAACTCCTCTACGAATTTCTTCAACAGTCTAATTACAAAGTTTCAATTGCTAAAAATGCAGAGAGTGCTTTTAAGAAATTAGAAAAAATAGTCCCAGATCTTATTCTACTGGATGTGATGATGCCAGGGCTGGATGGATTTGTAGTCTGTGAAAAACTCAAGCAGAATCCAAGGACCCGAGATATTCCAGTTATCTTTATGACAGCCCTGACCGATGAGGTCGATAAGGTTAAAGGCCTCAGCATAGGTGCCGTTGACTACATTACTAAGCCGATCCACCCTGATGAGGTGCTAGCACGGGTTAAAGTGCACCTGACATTGCGACACACACAAATGCAGTTACTCAGTGAAATTACTGAGAGAACGCAGGCCGAGAGAGAGCTACAGCGGGCCCTTGAGGAACTTAAGAAAACACAAATACAACTGGTACATAATGAAAAGATGCTGAGCTTGGGGCAACTTGTTGCAGGGGTTGCCCATGAAATCAATAATCCAGTGAATTTTATCCATGCCAATCTTCACCACGCTGAGCGCTATGTGGAAGATCTATTGAGCATTATCTCACTCTATAAGCAGCATATTCCCAACCCTCCAAAGGCAGTTGCTGACAAGATCGATGAACTGGATCTGGACTATCTTGAGCAGGATCTAATGAAGATCTTAAACTCTATGAGCCTTGGCACTAGTCGGATCTGTGACATTGTGCTTTCTCTGCGGACGTTTTCGCGACACCATGAGGCAGAGATTAAACTGGCTGATATCCATGAGGGTATCGATAGTACCCTCACCATTTTGCAAAGTCACTTGCAACGTAGCAATCACTATCCTGATATTCAGGTTGTTAAAGATTACGGAGTCTTACCTCTGGTTGAATGCTATGCAGGGCAGCTCAATCAGGTATTTATGAATTTGTTGAGTAACGCCATTGAGGCTGTGAATGAGCGTGATGCTCACCGAACTGTGGAAAATGCGATCGCAGATCCCGGCATGATTAAAATTTCGACAGCGATCCAGGATAGTCGGCTGCTGATCCGAATTATGGATAACGGTATGGGCGTGCCGGAAAATTTGCGATCGCAAATTTTCAACCCCTTCTTTACGACCAAATCCGTCGGCAAAGGTATCGGTATGGGGCTGTCCATCAGTTACACCATCGTAACTGAAACCCACAAAGGCAAACTGTGGTGTGAACCCATTCCAAACCAGCCAGGGACCCAGTTTCTGATTGAAATTCCCATTGCCTCAACTAAATCAGTTTAGGGGATGAACGGCTCTGTGAAACTTGCCAATAGCCTGGATTGGCAAGGCTAAATCATACTCAGGAGCGGCAAGGCTGGGTTTCAGGAAACTAGAGAGGATTTTAAATTGATTTAGATTCATTGAAATTCACCTGAAAATCCACCAAAAACCCAACAAATAGATATCTATTTAGATATCTAACCGCATAGTCATATCCTGCTAACATTTGCAGGGACCTGAGCTTGGTTAACATTTCGCTTTCCTACATCAGCATCGTTTGGAGGACCTATGGGGACTTGGATTAAGGAAACTGATAAAGCCATTTATCTAATGGAGGGTGGTTACTACCGCCAGAAAATTGACAAGTCCCCACGTCAGGGTGATGTAGAGGGTGAAACCTTTTTTCGGACTAAGGTGCTCAAGGACTGGCTTAATAGTGATGATGCACCAGGGTTTTTCCTGGTATCCGTAGGGACCGGAGTCGATGAGCCGCAACCCAAGCCGCAACCCCCCGCTCCCCCGCCGATTTCCAACCCTCAACCGGTGACCCCCACCCCTGAGCCGCCGTCTAGTCAGGGTATCAAAATCACCAAAGTTCCTAACCAGGTAAAAATCTACCACCCCTATCAGCTGGCGGGCACCACCAGTGATGATTTGGTGGGTAAAACGGTGAACCTTTATGTGGACAACAACCAAAAGCCCATTGCAACAACAACGGTTAATGGGAATAACCAGTGGGCTTTTCAGTCCGTCTTTTTAGCCGTGCCTAAGCCCCAGATGCGTCGGCTGAAGGTGGTTGCGGGGGAGGCTACGGATATGGCGTCTCTAACCCTTACCCCCTACATTGAGAAACATCCAGGGGGCCAGAAGCTTGCGCTTAGTGCCAGTGTTGGGTCTGGAGGGTCAAATCGAGCCAGTGATGTCAAACTTGTCCGCGACCGTTTAGTGGTCCTGGGATATGACTTTGCGGCAGGCAACTCCATGAATAATCTGATCCAGGCTATTCAGCTGTTTCAGTCTGCGATCTCAGGCAGTACCACGCTTCGAGGTGATGGGCGAGTGGATGTCGGGGGTAAAACCCAGCAGTTTTTAGAAGCCGCGAATGCACCCAAATGGATGCGGATGCCAGGCCAGGGGGTGGGCTTTTATAACGTGGAAGTGTTAGACCAGCCAGGGGATAGCCATGACTATGGTATTGATTGGATTAGCAATGTAATTCGCTCAGCCGGTATTCACTATGAGCTGGCCTATCGTAAAAATCGTTCAGAGATTGCCCCCATGGCCGTTAATGATGTCAGTCTCCCCAAGGGAGGGCGCACGCCGGATCATTCTGGTCATCAAAGCGGCAATGCGGGGGATATCGTGCTACCCCGTAAGGGAGGACGGTTTGGCGGTACAAGATGGTCTAATGCTAACTACGATCGCAATGCAACCGAGGCCATCTTAAAGGCGTTACGAGCACAACCTTGGGTCGATAAGAGGACTCTGTATTTCAACGATCCCGCTCTGATTAGCAAAAGGCTATGCCGACGCGCAGGCGGCCATGATGATCACATTCATTTTGAGATCAATGTGCCCCCGCAGGTCTAATGTGGTTGCTAGTGAGGGCGCTAGGCGCTGACAGGTTGACCAATGTCATGTTGAAAAACAGCATGGACATCTAACAATAGCAGGGTGCGATCGCTATCCTTTTCAGACACAATCGCCATGTGGCTAATCCAGTTTGTCTTGTGGTCAAACGGGGGTTCCAGGGATACCGGTTTAAAGAGGGTCAAGGGGAGTTCTATCAAGTCGGGTGGCTCCTCCAAGGCGATGCCCCATAGCTCCTTTTGAGGGGTGCGAACAACCACTAGAAAGGGAGCATGATCAGGTGAGGCTTCAGCCGTCTTACCGACTTCTCTATGTAAATTTAAGAGTCGGACTGTGTGGGAGCCCAACTGCACTAAGCCAATGCCCACAGTTCCCCCTTGAGTAGGGGGTGGGCAGTTAACAATTTTCAGAATGGACATCATGGGCAAGGCAAACCAGTAGCCACCCACGTCAAAGGTAATAAATCGTTCTATCTCTGGTGTGTTGTTATCCATAGGGGGGAGTACAGGGGAGCGGTGGGTCTTCAAGGCGTTTGAAAACGCCCTATCGATAAAAGATGGGGCTATGCTGCGGAATGTTAGCAATTTAATGCTTAAGCGTCCGGCGTTAAGACATTGTTAATGGTTTCAATCAGCTGAGGCATCAAATAGGGCTTGGTTAAATAGTTATCGGCCCCCAAAGACTGAGCCAGGTGACGATGTTTATCCCCTGTTCGGGATGTGAGCATAATCGTTGGCACCGATGCAACGGTTGGGATTCTCTGGCGCGCTCTTAGAAAATCAAAGCCATTCATGCCTGGCATTTCTAAGTCACACAAGATAACTGTCACTGGCGTGTGCTCTAGTTTTTGTAACGCCTCATTGCCTTCTTTAGCTTGGATAACCCGATAGCCAGCCTTTTGTAATCCCTGGGCTAGGGTATTACGCACCGTAATGGAATCATCAACGATTAAGATCGATTGTTTCTCTAGAGTCGATGGTTCAGCTTGATGGTGTGGTGGTGGAGAACTTACGGTTGATGTTTGAGAAGACTGTTGTAAAACATTCACCGTTAACAGACTGCCATCAATGACCAGGCTGAGACGACCATTGGGGAGAATGCTACAGCCATAGAAATACTCGGGGGTAAAGGCCATATCTCCCAGGGAGCGAATGACGAGTTCTTGTTCTCCCAAAAGATGATCGCATTCTAGACCCAAGATCTTATCTTGGTGTCGCATAATCAAAATTGGACTGGATATATCGGCTGTCTGGTCTGTTCTTTGCCAATGGCTATGGGGAAGTTTGGCGTTGTAGTTGAGGGCATCTGCAAGGGAAATGACGGGCACTAAATATTCTTTACCTTCCAACTCCCAGCTCAGCATTTTTCTCTCATTACGGGTACTTAACTGCTCAGGTTTAGGAACGAGAATTTGCTCAATGGCATCGGTCATAAAGGTATATAGTGTTTCACCTGTTTGACAGAGTAACAATCTGGCAATTGTTAAATGAGTCGGAAGCTCCAGGGTGAAACAGGTTTCTTGGTCAGGTTTATGGGTGACCGTCACCCTGCCGTGGAGGGGATATATCTGAGCCCGTACCGCATCGAGTCCAAACCCTCGCCCTGAGATGTCATTAACTTGCGCTGACGTTGAAAAACCTGGCTCAAAGATTAGTTCGCTGATTTGGTCAGATGTTAGTTGTTGAGCCTCATCTGCTGTGATCAGTTGTTGGTAGATCGCTTTTTTCCGAATGCTATCAAGGTTAAGACCACGACCATTATCTCGCACAGTGATGCTGAGGTGGTGCCCTTCTTGTTTTGCGGATAGCGTGATTTTAGCGTCTTCTATCTTTCCCTGCTGTTTACGCTCTGATGCTTTTTCGACACCGTGGTCAAAGGCGTTGCGGATCAGGTGCAAGAGGGGTTCATAAAGCTTGTCAGCGATCATCTTATCGACAAGGACATGACCACCTTCAATCAATAGCTCTACGGGTTTGCCTTGTTGAGCCACTAAGCGCCCTAAAACTTGGTGAAAACGTTGAAACACATTGTCGATGGGCTGCATTCTCGCTGTGACCACGGTTTCTCGTAGAGTTTTAATTAACCGCTGCTGTTTTTCAACGGCCTGAGTGTTCTGGCGCACAAACAGTTCAATGGCTTCAGCATTTTCTATTTGCTGCACTAAGGTGTCCAACGACGCCTGGACTTGCAGCTGAAGTTCGCTGTAGTTGTCGAATTCTAATGTATCGAACTGGTATTCAGTGCTGCGGGTGGTGGGGTGGGCGAGGGTGCTATTGCTGGCTTGGTTGAGTAATTTGGTTAACTGTTGTTGTTGCTGCTCTAGTCGGTTGAGTAGAGCCTTACTGGCGGTTGCTAATTGCTGATTGTGAAGGGCCTGCCGATTTTGCTGGGTTAATAAATCACCAATGGCATAGTTAATTTGGTCCAGGTGAGCAACGGATATTTTAAGGTTGGAGACATGTAAGGTCGGAATACTGGAGGTTTTAGGAGCCGACTTAGGAATAGGTAAGTCAGAGAGTCGGGGGGCATCTGTCCTGGAGTCACTGTTGTCTAAACCAGCCCCCCCCTGCTGGGTTGCGAATAAAGCATTCGTTTCAGCGATCGCAACTGATTTTGATGTTGTCAATAGATCGTCCAATGTCCCTTTGTTGGCTGCTCCTTGCTCAGGAATAGACGGAGGTGAGTTGGGGGGGCGGCTGGGGGCGACTGGGCTCTGCGATTTAGTCGCAGTTTGATGTTTCGCTGTCGTCCCTGGAATCGGATGGTTTAAAGCATTCCACACCTGTCCTAACCAATTGTTCTTGGCGGACTTGGGGGGAGTGGCCAATTTTTTTAGCATTAAGCTGGGTTCACCGCCGCGATTGCGATCGCCGTCCAAGACAAGCTGCTGGCCAGCGCGGTAGTCGTCTAAGGCAATCTGGGCAATTTGCACCACCAGATCAGGCCGACACTCCAGTGCTTTGAGCGTGGTTTGAACAATTGCTCCAAACCCTGGCAGATTAAACGACTCGGCTAAACCACCAAAAACATCCGCCTGGGAGCGCAATAAAGACCTAAGATTTTCTGGATCTGGCGTTTCCAGGGCCACTTCTAATTGCCGGAGACGTTGCGTGATGCCTTTCTCAAAAACTGACCGGGTAATATCCACCCCCAGCTCACTCGATGTGGGTAAATAACCATCTTGTCCAAACCGACTGCCCAGATGTTTTTCCAACTTAGAGACCACATCTGCCATGCGCTCCAAAATGCTGGGCTCATCAATCTGGGCCTCTGCTATTTGGGCCGAAAGTAGCAACTGTAAGCAGCCATAGCCCTCAAAAATGAGTGATTCTATGGCAGGAGTGAGGGAGGCATTGGGACTACACAATGCCCTAAACACATTCTCTAGGGAATGGGTGGTTGTTTTAATGTGGTCTAATCCGACACTGGCGGCGGCTCCTTTCAGAGTATGGGCTATTCGCATCAATGCATAGACCTTCTGGACACCAAAATCCTGGCTGAGGGTTTGCAGCTCACCGTCCATTTGCTGAAGCAACTCGGAGGCTTCTTGCAAAAAGTAAGAGGGTACCTGCTGGGAATGCACGGAATCAGAAGTCATCATTCACTGAAAACGAGATTGTTATGGCATGTAAAAATCTGGTAGCGCCCTGGGATTAGGTTAAACAAAGGACGCTACGATGTTCGACTGTTAGAACACTGATTCAGTGCCCGTACTGGCTTGAAGCGCCTTGGCGGTCGTTAACAGTTGATGAATGGATAAGGTTAACTGTTCTGAATTTTTCGAGGTTTGAGCAGCGGTGGTGGTGGCTTCTGTCACGGTGGCCGTCACCCCCTTAAACTCATCGGCCTGTTGGTGTGTGGCTTCGGTGATTTCCTCAATCAAGTTACTGATCTGGCCGGTAGCTTCTACAATTTCCGTCAAATTACGACGGGTGTCGGTGACCAGATTGGTGCCTTCCGCCACCTGCTGGATACCCGTTTCCATAGCGGTTGAAACCTCTGCGGTACCCACCTGAATTTCCTGCACTAGCTGTTCAATTTCGGTGGCTGCTTCAGCAGATTGTCGGGCTAGCGATCGCACTTCGTCCGCGACAACGGCAAACCCACGACCATATTCCCCTGCGCGGGTGGCTTCGATAGAGGCATTCAGTGCCAGTAGCTGGGTTTGAGTGGTGAATTGACTGATCAGGCTGACCACCTTCGAGATTTTCTGGGACGACTCACTCAGCCGTTTAATGCGCTGGTTAGTGTCGGCTACGGTGGAACGAATGGTCATGATGCCATCAACCGTGCGGTTCATGGCGGCATCGCCAATGCGCACGGTTTTGTTCGCCTGCTGGACAACAGCTTCCACTTGTTGGGCATCACCCACCACCCCTTCAGAAAGGCGCATGAGATCTTGAACACGCTTGAGAACCTGGGTTAGAGACTCAGTTTGCTGGGTGATGGAGACGGCGTTTAACTGGGATGTCTGCCCCACTTGATCCGCCGCTTTTTGCACCTCTAAAACAATTTCAGTCAGGGCTGTATTTTTAGCCTTGAGCTGATCTAAATATTCACCCTGCTGCAGCGCCAGGTTAAGCTGGGCACCAATGCGATGAATAAATTCCACTTCAGACTCTTGCCATTCACGGGGTCCCTGGCACTGATGAATGGCAAATAAGCCCCAAAGCACATCGCCTTTGAGTAGGGGAACGACTAAGCTAGCCCGGACCTGTAGGTTAGCCAGTAGATCGACTAAGCAATTGGGCAGATCCAGGGTTTTAACATCATTGACGACCCAGTAGCGGCCTTTTTGATAGTTTTCTGCTTGACCTTCAGCAAAACAGTGATCTTGTATCCTGGCAGCCATCGCAGACCGTACCCCTGGAGCAACGTCTTCTACAACAAACGCTCCGACACTATAGTTGGTGGCTGGATCAAATTGGTACAGCCCTACTCGATCAGCTTGAAGCATTTCACGAATGTCACGGGCCACTGTTGTCAGCGCCTGGGGTAAATCGGTGGCTTTGCGGAGACGATCGATAATAGTACTGATTAATTTTTCCTGCTGAGCTATGCGGGCCAAGCGTTTGAGGTAATCTGCTTGCTGCATGGCAGTCCCCACCTGTAAACCAATTTGTTTCAGGGCATTAATCTCTGCGTTAGTCCATGAACGGGGTTTCTCATTTTGATATGCACTCAGCACACCCCAGAGCTGACCTTTATTAAAGATGGGTACTGCCACATAGGCATTAATGCTAAATTCCTCCAGCATTTCAATCTCCAAAGGTGCATGGTCAGCGGCATAGATATTGTTAATGACTAAGCTGTCTTGGTTGCGATAAGGCCCTCCCTGGGTTTCCTGCAAATTGTGCTTTGGCCAAATTGCCTGCAGATTTTCTTCTAAGTCTGAACTGGCCTGACTTTTTGCACTTGATCCATAGAGTAGTTCGGTACTCCAGTCAGCTTTGAAGCGATGGAAGGCGACGCGATCGCATACCAGCAGTTGCCGTACTGCTCGCTGTGTTATTTTCAAGATTTGCTCAGCGTCCTGGGCTTGCAAAATCTTTGGAATGATAGTGGACACTGAACGACCAATTTGAGCCGCTTTAGTCATCTGAGCCGATTGCTCTTGTAACTGGGCAACATAATTAGCCCCTTTCAGACTGACTTCCATCTGGCGGCTGATATCTTGTAAAACGTTGATATCACTCTCCAGCCAATGGCGAGGCCCACTATGTTGAAAAGCACCTAATAGCCCCCAAAGTTTACCTCCCTGTCTAATGGCGACGATCAAGAAGGATTTAACGCCAAAATGCTCTAAAGTTTGAACATGACATTCACTTAACCCAGCGGAGTAAATGTCATCTGCGAGAAACGGTTGCTCAGTGTTGCGGAATCGCCCCCCTTGATTCTCTTGAATGTAGGTATCTTCCCAGGCGCTTCCCACCAATGATGGCCACCCACCGGTACCAGATTCATAGATAAAGTCGCCGAAATAATCTGGGCGAAATTTGTAAATGCAGACGCGCTCTGCATTCAGGAGATTACGAACTTCTTGTACAGCGGTTTGATAAATGTTTTCAGCATAGGCCGTATTGCTAATTTTATTAATAATGTCGGGCAGGGCTTCCTGGTTTTTAGAGGCTTTGGCTTGATCCTCTATGAGTTCTGATTGATGCAAGCTGACCCCGACCAAGTCACCTAACTGAGTCAACAATTTGACTTCATTGGGGTCCCAGTATCGGGCACCATTGTGTTGATAGGCCCCCAGCAAACCCCACAGTTTCTGTCCTTGATAAATCGCCACAATGGCACAGGCTTTAATGTCAAAGTCGGTTAGAGTCTCGACATGGCAAGGGGTGAGCGTGGAATCTTTGGCGACATGGTTGACAACAAATGGGTCAGATTGTTTAAAGATTCCTCCCTCATGCTTTTGCAGATGGCTATCTGCTAAAACAACATCGAGCATCGAGGCGACTTGTCCCACTTTTGATTCAAAGACAAATTGAAGACTGTAGTCTTGACGAAACTGGCAAATGGCCACGCGATCAACATTTAGGAGTCTCCTAAGGTCTCGAGTGATGCCCCGAAAGAGGGTTTCTTGATCGGAGGATTGACGGAGTTTGTCACTGACACTAGCAAGCAACTGTCGTTCAGCTTGCAGTCGTAATGGCTGAAGCTTTAAGATGAGTTCGGTGCCGACTTGATAGAGTAGGGCAATTTCAGAATCTGTCCACTGACGAGGGGCTGCACAATTTTGAACGACCAACAATCCCCACAACTGGTTTTCTAAAAAAAGAGGTAAGCCGAGACTAGCCTGTACCTGCAAGCGTTGGGCGGTTTGCGCCTGGTAGGGTGTAATCGCCTCTTCTGCAATATTATTAATACTGATAACGGCTTGTTGCTGATAGTGTTGAGTGGTAGTTGCTCCGAAGGATAAGGGGGCAATAGTCTGTCCCAAAGCAGGTGTATAGCCGGACGTGAGTGACTCGGCAATGACAGTGCCTTGGGTTTCAGATTGAAACTGATAGATCAGGACTCGGTCTGCATTAAATCGTTTACGTAATTGACTAACCGTAACCTGGTAAAGGTTTTCTAAGTCAGTGGCTTGAGCCATGGCGTTTGCGATCGCAAACGGTCGTCTACTCTGATTCTGTGAAAAGGGAATGGACTCTACTGCAAGGGTGATCTCAGTAGACTGGTCTGACGCAGTTTGACTTAGCGTCAACTCCTCAGCGGCTAGCATTAGTTCTGGAGACGAGTCCTGCTCTTCTGGAGATGGGGTATCAACGGTTGTCAGTAGCTCGTCTGAATTATTGTTAGCGATGTTATCCATGAATAATTTTAAACCTTAGTCGTGTGTAATTAATGTGTAATTTCAGCGTGTAATTTCAGCCCATAGCATCGAGTAATGCTGAGGTGAACTCCTAGGTTAGAAGAGCAGGAGCTTAGGGTATTAAGGGGGACCTTGTAGAGAGCGTTCAACAATGACATCCACATCCAATACAGTACCTCCATGGTTTGGCAAATAGCCCATGACAAAAGGCGCTATTGGCGTCGAGTCAAATTCGGTTGGCAAGTGAATTGTCTCAGGAGCCACCATTTCCACATCATCCACCTGTTCTACCGCCAGACCAACCCTGCGATCGCCAGATTCGATAACAATCACTAATGGCTTTTCTAGGGATGGGGCCTGCTGCCACAGCGGCGATGAGCCAACTAACACATTTAGATCCGTCAGCCACAGAATGGCACCGCGCCAGTGGCATACGCCCAATAAATAAGCCGGTACCTCTGGTACAGGTAAAATCTCTACTGGCTCTAATTGCAATATCTCAATAATCGTTTCTAGGGGCAATAATGTTCCGTTCTCTCCGGAGAGTTTAAATCTCAAAAAACGTTGACGCGTATCTTCAGGAATGGGCTCCAGTCCAAGTGGATCCGACAGTGCCGCAGTCTCCTGAAGAGATGACTGTAGCTGACTGACAACAGTTGATGCCATGGCTGATGTGCTCAGGTGGATATAAGTTCTATAGTGTTGATGTTCACGCGAGGGCCTAAGTACTGATACTGAGAACAGCATCAGAATCAGAGTATTTATTGACTAATTAGCGAACATGACGGCCACTAAACACATTAGAAAAAAGATCAAAATTCACTTGGAGAAAGACTTTGGATGGTTTCTTCACGACTAGCACCCAAGTATTTGTTGAGTACCTTGAGGACGCGCTTTTTCTTGACCGGCTTGCTGAAGAATCCTGATGCACCAACGATTCTGGCGCGAATTCGATCGATAATACCATCATTATTAGTAACAATAATAATAGGGGTTTTTCGAAAGGTAGATATGCGTCGAATCTGAGCACATACCTCATAGCCATTGGTAAATGGCATCACCAGATCTAGAAAAATAACCTTAGGTCTAAGCTCCAATAATATAGGAATAGCGTCTAATGGTTCAGTAATATTGTCATATTCATAGCCTGCACCCCTGACAATTTCTGCCATAACTTGGCTATCTACCGGACTATCATCAACGTACACCACCCTTGATTGACTTGATGTTGTTGTTGGGTTAGTAGCATTTGCTACCTGAGCCCAACGCTTGGATATCTGAGCTTCTCTTGAACGTTGAGAAGCTGGCAAACGATCCTGGAATAATGGGCTTTCGAAACCATAAGATATGGCTGAAAGAGCAGATGCATTTTCAGGACTTAAGAGAGCCTTGATTTTATTCAAGACACTTGTTAAATCAATTGGTTTCAGCTCATAATCGTCACAGCCTGACTCGGATACTTTACCCCATTCGGCATCTGAGGTTAGTGCCATCAGCGCCATAATCGGGATGTTCTGAGTGACGGTGGAAGCCTTCAGGATCTTAATAGTTTGCCAACCATCAATTACAGGCAGATCTGTTGCAATTAAGATCAAATCCGGCAGCTCAGTGACCGCCATTAAAATCCCTTCATCCCCTCCATCATTGGCCAGCACCACCTCATATCCGTACTGTGCAAGTTGTTTTTGTAACATCCTACACATGGGCTCATCATGTTCTACTAATAAGATTTTCCAAGTCATAAAAGAGATTCAAATGAATATGGGTGTCTGGGCTAAAAGGCTTTGAACTTATTGGACGATAGTCAACAGCTCAGAGCCAAAGTTGCTGTTGACCAATGCCAAATCACAATAACCGTTTGACGTGAACCAAAGAGGCTATTGCTGCGACCCTCCATCCATTTGACTAATCAAGCTTTCCTGGGTGGAAATAGATTGAAAAAAATAGACCAGTTGCATAGATACACTCAGTTTCGACAACGAAATAATTTTTCTATTCGTTCTTATGGTTATAAAGATGTTCAGGAATAGGAAAAATTACTGGGGCGTTTTTTCATCAAATTGTTGATGTTCACTGGAATTAATCAGCATATATAGGGATTGATTGGCCCAATTATGCGTTAGACCAGAGCGCTACTGACCAAGACTGGATATAACCAATTACAAAATTCATATATGTGAGGTGGTTATCTAATTTTGTTTAAATATAATTTAAATTATTCTGAATGATTTGGAGTGGATGTAGGTAGTCGCTAATCGCGACCATTATTTACTGACTACACCGAGAATTCAACTCGTCAGGATATGAATTTTTAGCTATCAGACCTTACAGACGTGTTTATCCGATTTCAGCTTATGAATCCTCAGCGTACCGCCTTGCTTCTCATTGGTTTTCAAAACGACTATTTTGCTCCGGATGGAATTTTGCACGGAGTGATTGATGCATCAGCTAAGGCTGTCAAGACAGTTGAAAATGTGACCAGGCTATTGTATTCCTTAGAAAATACCGCTGTTTTATTAATTTCTACCCCCATCTGCTTTACCCCAAACTATGAGGAGTTGATGGAACCCGTGGGTATCCTAAAGACAATTAAGGATATGAGAGCTTTTCAAGAAGGCTCTAAGGGCTTTGAAAGTATTCAGGCACTACTACCGTTTAAGGATAAAATTTTAGAGGTTCCTGGCAAGCGTGGATTTAATGCGTTTATCAATACTGATCTAGACGGAATCCTGCGAAAGAATAATATTGTTCACCTTGTTTTAGCGGGTGCTGTAACGTCTATTTGTATTGACTCTACTGGTCGCTCAGCCCATGAAAAAGGCTACCATGTCTCTATTCTTAAAGACTGTACATCAGCACGCACAACCTTTGAGCAAGACTTTTATTGCGAAAATATATTTCCTTTATATAGCGATACCATCACGTCTTCAGAGTTTTTGGAAAAGCTAGCCGTTGAATCGTTATGCTAGAGCCTGAAAAAGTCAACGAACTCTACACCCAAATTCAGTATCGCTTAATTGAAAAGGTTACAGAGTCAGAGCGACGTTATCGTACTCTAGTCGAAAATTTACGGGAGATCGTGTTCGAATGTGACTATTCGGGGGTACTGACATTTATTAATCGAGCCTGGACCGAAACGTTAGGGTATGCGTTTGGAGATGTTGTCGGTAAGTCCCTGGATCAGTTTATCAATGAGGATGACATTCATAAATGGCAAACAGCATTACAAATGCAAATCGACTGCTATTTAGAGCTGCGGTTTTATGCTGACAATGGCTCTCTATTGTGGTTAGAGCTTGCCATGCGGTTTGAGGATAGTAATAGCCTCTCAGGTGCACTGATTAATATCACTGAGCGTAAACAGGCTGAGACTTTTTTAAGACAGGCAAATGAGCAGCTTGAAGATAGAGTCAGGCAGCGTACATTGGAATTGATAAGCGCCAATCAGAAATTGCAGCATACGATACGGCAGCTGAAGTATGCCCAGGGACAACTTGTACATAAAGAAAAAATGTCTAGCCTGGGCCGGTTGGTAGCTGGCGTAGCCCATGAGATTAATAATCCCGTGAGTTTTGTACATTGTAATCTTGAGCCAGCCCAAGCCTATGCCCAGGAACTATTGAGTTTGCTTGGGCTCTATCAGCAGCACTATCCTCAACCTGCTGAGGGTATCCAATCCATGCTTGATGATTGTGATATTGAGTTTATTAAAGGAGATTTTCCCAAGTTGCTAAGCTCTATGGAGTCAGGCACAGAGCGCATCAGAAAAATTGTCGATTCCCTACGAGGCTTTTCTCGCGTAGATGAATCATTAATGACAAAAGTAGATATCCACAAGGGCATCGATGATACGTTATTGATTTTAAACCATCGCTTTAAGGGAAAAAACAGTGAAGAGAAAGGGATTCAGTTAATTAAAAGCTATGGTGAACTGCCATTGATTGATGGTTTTCCGGATCAGCTTAATCAGGTGTTTATGAATCTGTTGAGTAATGCCATTGATGCCCTATTAGCTGTTGAGAAAAATGATGCTAGCGTATTAGGTAACACGTTGCTAAATTCTGTGCCTGTGTTGACAATTTGTACTCACGCACAGAATGGTTTTGTTAATGTTGAAATTTCTGATAACGGGCCTGGTATTTCTGAGGATATTATCTCCCGGGTGTTTGAGCCATTTTTTACAACTAAGCCGGTTGGAAAAGGAACTGGGCTGGGGTTATCGATTAGTCATCAAATTATTGTTGAAAACCATCATGGGCAAATAAGCTGTAGCTCTGATATTGGCCAGGGAACAACATTTAAAATCCAGATGCCGATAAACGATGCGGGCGTTGCGGATGCTCGATAGGGTTTAATTTATAGCCGTTACTGATCCTCTCAAGGATCAGTAACGGCATTTGTGGCAGTTCCCGGTTGGGATGAATACAGTTTGGTGGTGTCAGTGATTGGTGAGTGGGGGTAATGTTTAATGCTATGTCACTAAAGTTAGATCCAGATACGCCAGACTAAATAGCCGATGCTCAAACACGTAAAGAACAGGCTGGGTGTTAGCCAGGTGGCAGCAACTACAGAATAATGTTGAATTTGGTGACAGCCGCTGTGGAGGGTTAAAAGTGTGTGGTGCAGAGCGATACAAAGCAGCAGCAACCACAGCCAGGGGATACCAATGGCCACAGGACTGATCAAGATAAAGATGCCCATGGGCAATAACGTGGCACCAGCGATAAACGTGTCGTCGGACCAACTGCCGTGGCGTCGTAGACAAAGACGGGAAACGGCCAACATCATAATTAAACTTAAAAAAGCGGCAGAACCCGATAGCCAGAATGCGCCCAGGGCAATATTGCTGCTGGTTGCGCCTGAGGCAAACGGCAGCATGTAGCCGCCTAAGGTAAAGCTGCCCAGGGCCAGGGTGGCGAGTAAACAGCCGACGCGCAAAGCCTGGCGTTGATTAAGGTGGCTATAAATGGCAGGCAACTCTTCTGCTGGGTTGCTCAGTAGACCGAATAGTAATCGATTGAGCTGCCCCAGTAGGCCCCATCGCTTAGCGACAATTCTGCGGGAAGGGGTGCTGAGTTTAAAGCGCCGCTGTTTGCGGAGAGCGTGGATGCGATCGCAACTCCGATGATAGCCTTCCAAGTCTCCCTGGGCTTGGTAATACATGGAGGCAGTTTGAAAGTCAGTGGTGGCCTCGTCCCATTCCTGGATATCTTCATAGGCCACTGCCCGTTGAAAATAGGCTTGGGGATCATCGGGTTCAAGGACAATGGCTTCGGTAAAGGCAGCGATCGAGCTCTCCGTATAGCCCAGACGATAGCGCGCCAAACCAAGGTAGTAATACGTCTGGGGTAATGTATCTGAAAACTGTAGTAGCCGCTGACAGTCTGCCAGTACCCCAGCATCATCTTCTAAAATGTAGCGCACCTGAGCCCGTCGTAAATAGGCCTCAGCTAAGTTTGGCTGGAGCTCAATGGCTTGGTCAAAATCTGCCAATGCCGCTTTATAACGCCTTGCTAAGGTTTGCTGAATACCCCGCAGGTAGAAATCATGGGCTGTTTGGGGTCGAGTGCCATTATATTCAGTGGTGCCTGTGCAGTCATAGCGCTGTCGCCGCACCTGGTCCGTCAACACTTCATAGGCCTCATGCAGGGCTCGAAACTTTTCCAGGGCTCTTGGATCGTTTGGGTTTAAGTCGGGGTGATAGCGTCGTGCTAATCGTCGAAACGCCGCTTTGATTTCTGTTTGAGTGGCATCGGGCGATACCTGTAACCGGGCGTAATAGTCGTCAGGAATGGCCATAGACAACCAAACAAGTGGGATATGGATGGGGTGATGATGTAGGAGATGTCCTTATTGTAATCATTTAGTCAGGTGAATCGTAACTCACGACGCAATACTCCCTACCAACGACGCACCGTCCCATCCGATGATAGACCCTCTCTGTAGGTCCCTAAGGATGTCATGGGTGACCCTACAGATATGTCTGGTTCTTACAGCTCGACAGAATCGCAAACGGATTTCGAAACAACACGGGGGATTCATATTCTGCCTCAATTGTCATGGACCCTGTCTAGATCAGTGACCGTCAAACTTAATACTTTTTAGTCTGTAAATCACAAATTTGAACTTGTAATTACAAGTCTTGAAAATAGGGAATATGGAGTATTTTTTCAATTTAGACTGTCATATTTTCGACAATTTTTAGATTTTTTCTAGAAGTCGTATTCAGTTTCTGGTGCATCATAAAATCTGAAACTTTTATTAAGATCTTCTCTATAACTCTCTATAAAAGGACATTAGCCTTCTAAAATTTCTAGGGATGTTTAATTTGAATCCAGGGTATCTAATCTAAATATTTTCAAGGTCTTCAGAAGCCTGGATTGTTAACCTACACAGTTGAAACATCCTCTAATAGTTAAATTTCAATCAGCAATCTATGGCATTCAAAACATGTAGTGACAACTGTAGAGATAAAGACAGAGGCTTAATAATGTGCCCTTTATCGTGCAGCTAACGTCGAAATCTGATGATGCGCTGCTGCTTTTAAGAACATCATCATTGTTGATCGAAATTTATGAATTTTTTCTTAGGGCACATAGCTATGTGCTCTAAGCATTGGAGTAGTACTACTTATGACCCATCAAGAACCTGGTGCTCAAGGGCAAGAACCTTTGAGCACACCGAGGTCGCATCGAAGTCGTCGTCAGCCTGGCGATCGCAACGTCACTGGCTATGGCTTTGATTTTCATCCGGAGGTATTTCTAGTTTCCGCTGGTCTCATTGTGCTGTTTGTGCTGGTGACCCTACTCTTTCGCGAGCCTGCCGAGACTGTTTTTGGAGATATTCAAACCTTTATTGCGGAGGCGATGGGCTGGTTTTTAATCTTGTCCGTCAGCATTTATCTAGGGGTGGCTATTCTTCTCGCCTTTAGTAAATTTGGCAGAATTCGTTTGGGCGGCCAAAACGCTAAACCTGAGTTTCCCACCTTTGCCTGGATTGCCATGTTAATCAGTGCGGGTATGGGAATTGGCCTGATGTTTTGGAGCGTGGCCGAGCCCATCTACCACTTCCAGGATCCGCCCGCGCTCATTGGTGCCATTGAACCCTTGTCTCAAGATGCGGCCCAACAGGCCCTGGGGATTACCTTTTTTCACTGGGGTCTGCATGCCTGGGGTATCTATGCCATTGTGGGGTTGTCCTTGGGCTTTTTTGCTTATAACTGGGGGCTACCTTTAACCATTCGTTCCGTGTTTTATCCCATTTTGGGTGATCGTATTTACGGATGGGGTGGCAACGTCATTGATATTCTGGCCGTCGCTTCTACTCTTTTTGGATTAGCGACCTCCCTAGGCTTTGGTGTCCAACAGGTTAATGCAGGCTTTAACTTCCTGGTGGGTCTACCCATCAACACGCCCATCCAGATTGGTTTAATTGCCATTATTACGGGGTTTGCCACAGCGTCAGTTGTTTCTGGTTTAGACTCCGGTGTGCGCCGCTTGAGTGAACTCAATATGATTTTGGCGGCCATCTTTATGGCCTTTGTGTTGTTGGTGGGTCCCACCTTGTTTATTTTTGGTTCCTTTGTTCAGGTTGTTGGCTACTATGCGGCCTCCTTGCCCACCCTCAGCTTTTGGACGGAAACCTTTGAGGGAACAGCCTGGCAGAATAGTTGGACCGTATTCTACTGGGGATGGTGGATTTCCTGGTCTCCTTTTGTGGGTATTTTTATCGCCCGTGTTTCTAAAGGACGTACGGTGCGTGAATTTATCTTAGGTGTGTTGCTGCTGCCGACAACACTGACATTTTTGTGGATGTCGGTATTTGGTGGAACAGCCGTGTCAATGGAGTTGGGTGAACTATCGGGCACCATCAGCAAGGCGGTTAATGAAAATGTGGCCACTGCTTTATTTGTCATGTTGCAACAGCTGCCCCTAACGGCAATCACCTCCTTTGTGGGGATTTTGTTGGTGGTGGTTTTCTTTGTGACCTCGTCGGATTCTGGTTCTTTAGTCGTGGATAGTTTGACGTCTGGTGGAAAGTTAGATTCCCCTGTACCGCAACGGGTGTTTTGGGCGGTAATAGAAGGTGTTGTTGCTGCGGTGCTGTTGTTAGGAGGAGGTCTACAGGCGTTGCAAACGGCATCCATTGCCACGGGTTTACCATTTGCGATTGTGTTGTTGGTGATGTGTTTCAGCTTGTATAGGGGGCTAAGTCAGGAGTTGGCGATGATTGAGGGAAAAGAGTTGCAGATGGCTAAAGAAAAAGAGTTGCAGATGGCTGAAGGAGTTGTTGAGGAAGCGGTTTAGGAGGTGTTGGTTTGAAGTGAGGGGCTCAGGGCTTTCCTCCCTTTCGGAGGAAAGCCCTGAGCTATCCCATAGCCCCAGCGAAGTAGATTGCCCCCCCCAGCCAACAATAAACCGAACATATCTGCGACTGGACCAGTGAATTATATTCCCAATAAAGTTAATTGATTTCAATCCATTAAAAACTAGGGTCTTTTTTTCCGGTAGGATGTCTGGAGTAACCCCTGGAAATGACTTTACACCCTATGGTTCCAAGTGAGCCAGGTGCAGCCAAACAACCACTGCACATGGTTATTTCAGAGCAGTTAAAAGAAAAAATTGAAGCGGGTCAATATGAGCCGGGGCAACGGTTGCCCAGTGAATTTGATCTTGGAGAACTCTTTGGCGTTAGCCGTACTACGATCCGCAAAGCCATCTTAAACCTGATTCAGCAAGGTCTGGTTAGAAGTCAGCGGGGTAAAGGTAGTTTTGTCAGCGGTCATCACAAGATCAACATTTCTATCTCTAACCCCATGACCCATTTCGATATTGCTTTTCGGGAACAGGGTTATGAGGGACGAATCCAATCGTTAAAATTTCAGCTAACCCAGGCATCTGCTGAACTAGCACACACCCTCGCCGTTGCTCAAGGAACCCATGTGTATGAGCAAGAGAAAATCATTTACGCTGACGATAGTCCCATTGCTCTAGAAATTGACTATTTCCTTGAGACAATTGGTGCATCCCTGGCAGACCAGTTGCAGCAAGGGTTTACGTACAGCACATTAAAGGCTAACGGCGTTAATCTCAGTACTGGTAAAGTGACGTTGGGGACTGTACCTGCCACCTATGAGTTGACCAAGCACTTAAATATCCCGTTAGGCATGCCGTTGCTAGTGCTTGATTTTGTTGTTTTTTCAGATAACCTGCAGCCGGTTGTGTGTGGCAAGGTGCTGTCGCATTCTAACTGGCTTTGTTACACATCTGAGATCACAGATCTCAATTTTGGGGATTTGAGGCACACTGGGTTGTAGGTATAGTCGGATAATCCTTCGCTTTTAGTAGTTCTAGCGTGCTTTTATGGTCACACCCCAGGCAGCAAACGGTTCCAATGCTCACCCGCAAATGGCAGGCAGCCTTGATGCACTTATCCATAGTCGCAAGCAGGCAGCCCAGGTTTTAAGTCAAATTGCGATCGCAATGGACCGGGCTGAAACTACGGAGCGGTCTGGCCAACTGGGGTTAACCCGCCACATTCGTACCCTAAAAAGTACGGCGGAGCAGCTACAGCAGGGCAAATATCGCATCGTGGTACTGGGTGAAATGAAGCGGGGTAAGAGCACCCTGATCAATGCTCTGGTGGGAGAGGCGCTGCTGCCAAGTGATGTCAATCCCTGCACGGCATTATTGAGCCTGCTACGCCACGGCCCAGAGCAACGGGTGATGGTGCACTATACCGATGGCAAATCCCCTAAAGCCATTGATTTTGATACCTTCCGTGCTGACTACACGATTCCTGCCGATGAAGCCCGGCATCTGGAAACCAATGCGTTCCCTGACATTAGCCATGTGGTGATTGAATGCCCGGCTCCGCTGCTGGCATCGGGACTAGAAATCGTTGATACCCCAGGCCTCAATGATACTGAAGCCCGTAACCAACAGGTGCTGAGCTATTTAAACGAAGCCCAGGCCGTTGTGTTTGTGCTGGATGCGTTGCAGCCGATGACATTGGACGAGCGGCGCTACTTGCAAAACTATATTCAAGGCCGCGATCTGGATTGCTTTTATGTGGTCAATGGCTGGGACCGGATTAAAGTCGGCCTGGTTAATCCGGAGGATGCAGCCGCGTTGACTGAAGCGGAACAGCGTCAGCGTCAGGTATTTGCCCAGAGCCTGCCCGAAGATGCCAGCTGGTTTGAGGTATCAGCCCTAACGGCCCTGCGTCAGCGGCGTCAGGGAAAGTCCCTGGCCGGTAGCGGTGTGGATAAGTTTTTAACCGAGCTGGAGTCCTTTTTAACCCAAAGCCGTGGTCAAGCAGAGATTCGGCGGGCGGCCAAGCTCGCCCATCGGGCCTACAGCGCGGTGCAAGAATCGGTGGCCCGGCGGATTCCTTTACTAGATGAAGATCTAAGTGAACTACAGCAACGGGTCGCTTCAGTTGAGGAGGAATTTGGCAAGCTGGAGAAGATTCGGGATAATTACCGACAGCTGATTCGGGGAAGATGCGATCGCACGGCTAAAGCCATTGCTGATTCCTTCAAAACCTATATCCTCAATTTAGAAGAAACCTTCGAGACCGATTTTGTTGCTTCCCAGCCCGATCTGGATTTTCTTGATTTTCTAGATGAAGATGCACGGGATGACTTTTACAAAGAATTCAAGCGTGCCTTTGAGCGTTATATTAACGATCGTCTAGCTGCCTGGGAGTTTACCGCCAAGCAAAAGATTGGTCAGTCCTTTGACGAGCTCAATGAGAGTGCTGCGGATTATCAGGTAGCCTATGCCGAAGTGGTCGAAGTAATCCACGAGAAAATGATGGGGCGTAAATTCTATGCCCCCAGCACAGACACTGCAGATGAAGCGCGTCCTTGGATTGATAATATTCGCGATCTCTTTGATGAGATTCCCGACACGTTGAACGATGCGATCCAGCCCTTTAATCATTTTTGGCAATCAGTGTTGCAGATGGCGGTGAGCTATGTGTGTATTGTGATTGCGCTACAGATTTTAGGGTTATTGTTTAGCAGTTTGTTCTTAAATATTATTGGTGTGATTGCTGCTGCGGGTGGCGTTTTAGCAGTGCAAGCAGAGTTTGTGCGTCAAGAATTTATCAAGGCAACGCGCAAAGAGTTTGTGAAGCACTTGCCCCAGATTGCAGCGGACCAGTGGCAGTCAATTTACAAGGCGGTAACAGATTGTTTTGGTACCTATGAAGAACGGGCAATTGAGCGGATTAGCAGTGATATTGCAGCGCGACGTTTGGAGTTAAGCAGCCTGGTGGAGAAAAAGCAACAGAATGAGATTAATCGCGAGCAAACGGTAGAGCGATTGAAATCATTGGAAGACAGTATTCAGCAAGAATTAGAAGTATTACAGGGGATGGTGTAACGGTAGGGTGGCAGTTCCCTACGGATATCCTTTGCCTATACTCTGACCCTACATCTGCCCACCATAACCTATGGTAGCTACTCCAGACGAGTTAGCCACATCAGGTTTCTCTTTACCCATGCGTTACGAGGTAAAAAACTCAGCTAGGTACTCTCTCTCAGTCTCGTCGTAAGCACCGTGAAAGTGATGATTGGCAACGATGTTGCTTTTGATGGTTGGGAGAGATGGGCAGCCCCTTTGCAGTTTTCTGCAATATTATTCATCGAAAAATGGCAATAAAGTGCAGTCTCAATTGTCCAGAAACAGCAATGATATTCAGGGGCTAATTCCTCATAATTCTCATAAAGACAAGTTGGTATCGAAGATTATTCTTACTCTGTTTGAGAATCTGCTGCTGGGACTCAACTAGCTACTCAGCCCGGTTGAGCCTGTTTTGCTGACGCTGTAAGACATTTATTCAAAGCCAAATTTTTGAGCAACCGTTTGAACAGGCTTCAAACACCTGATTGTTGTACCTCACTGTTGAACCTGTGCGTAGCCCCATGACTTCTCAAAACCCTAACCAGCTATCTCAACCATCATCGCCCTTAGGTGTCCATGGCCCTAACCGTGAACTGATGGATGCTATTATCACCAGCTGGATTGATGGCATTCTGATTTTGACGAAAACGGGTGAGTTAGTGCGCAGTAACTCCATTGCAAAACAAATTTGCGATCGCATCACCCAAACCGATTCTGGCCAGATCCCCAAAGAAATCTGGCGCACCTGTCGGGTACTGATTCAAGGCTGTAACGAGTATACCGAGGGTCCAGTGGTTGCCGAATCAGAACTCAGTGTGAAACCCCACGAACATTTTCGCATTCGTGCCCGATGGTTTGATTTTGGTGACCATGGCAACAATGCTTACATTTTGGTGATCTTAGAAGATCAAAACTATTCCAAACGGAATTTGGCCATTACTGAAGTGGATCGCTATGGTCTCAGTCCCCGTGAGGCAGAAGTATGGTTGCTACACCGCACGGGCTACACCTATCGAGAAATTGCTGCCGAGCTATACATTGCCGTGAATACGGTGAAGAGACACATCAAGAAGATCTATGTCAAACGACATATGGCCTTGGTGAAAGAAGAGACTTACACCGATAACCTGGCCAGTTAACCATGTCAGCTAACAACGTCAAGCAATTCTTTAGCATGGTGGACAAATGTAATCTTTAGGAGCCCACCGCTAGACAATGGCACCCATAGCTGCCATAACTAGGTGGGACAAAGCCTCGCTTGTATGATTTTCCTCAACTCTGAGGAGTATTGGACTCAAGATTGCCCATGCCCACACTGTATGTTTCAGATCTCGATGGCACGTTACTAACACCAACGGCCACTTTGTCCACTTACACCCGAGCCACTCTCAAGCGCCTACTAGACTCTGGTTTACCATTTACCGTCGCCACGTCCCGCAGTGTCAGTTCGGTTGGCCCCATTTTTCAGGGCGTATCACTGCCATTACCGGTTATTGAGCTAAATGGTGCCTATATTACTGACTTGACCACCGGGCAGCATCTGATTGTGAATGACATTGCCACGGAGCTGGCCATAAAAATTCTAAAGTTAGTGCAAGATTATGACGTTAAACCGCTGATTTCTAGTTATAACGGTCAAGATGACCATGTCTATTTCACCCATGATGTGAATCCAGGCATCCAATGGTACATCGATGATGCTGAGCGTAATGAAGATGGCCGTTGGCACTGTCGGACTGACTTAACGGAAATCTTTGACGAACAGGTGATGCGGTTTACACTGATTGATACGAAAGCGCGTTTAACCCATCTAGAACAAGCGTTGAATCAGCACTTTCCTGGCTGTCTTGATATGCATCTATTTGAAAATCCCTATCAGCCTGATTGGTACTGGCTGACTCTACAGGATCGATCGGCAACTAAAGCAAATGGTATTCGTGAATTGCAAGCATTTCACAAGCTGCATGATCACGATCTGACCGTGTTTGGAGACCACAACAACGATATTTCCATGTTTCAACTGGCCGATGTGGCAGTGGCAACGGCGAATGCGACGCTAGAACTACAGCAACATGCAACCGAAATCATTGGTCACCACAGTGAAGATAGCGTAGTGAAATACTTAGAATCCCGTTGGTCAATGGTGAATGTCTGAAGCTAAGTCCCCTGGTAAATCATCCAGGACCTCCCCTGCTAAATCATCGAAGCAGTCACGCTTGTTACTACGGGCTAAATTAGCCAGACGTAGGCGACGGCGCTATTGGGCCTTAGGCATTGCGGCGGTGTGGCTTGTGTTGGCCTGTTGGCAGGCTCCAGCGGTCAAGTTGACCACCAGCAACCAGATTCGCGGTGTGTGGATGACCAATGTGGCGACGGCTATGAACTACTTCAGCTTTCGCCTGGATGATGCGGTGGCTAACCTGGCGGAGCATCGGATCAATACACTCTATCCCAGCGTTTGGAACCAGGGGTATACGCTGTATCCCAATGAGGTGACTAAAAAAGCGGGCGGGCGATGTTGCGATCGCATCGCCAATGTCCCTTTCTACCCCTTTGATGATATTCTCCATAGCCTCACCCGTCAGGCCCACCGCCACAACATGCGCCTGATCCCTTGGTTTGAGTATGGCCTCATGGTGCCAGCAACATCGCCCATTGCCAGGGCCCACCCCGAGTGGTTAACCACTAACCGAGCAGGCGCTAGTATTCCGGCACCGCTATCGGCCCATCCATTGCTGCCGCAGCCCCTAAAAAACGTCCAAATGGAGATTACCGGTGGCAATATTGCCTGGCTTAACCCCATGCACCCAGAGGTACGCCAGTTCATGATCGACTTGATTGTCGATGTGGTCAAGCGCTATCCAGTGGACGGTATCCAGTTGGACGATCACTTTAGTTTGCCAATGTCCATGGGCTACGACCCTTATTCAGTGCAGCTCTATAAAGACACCCATGGCGGTGCGCCACCCCCCGATGATCCCAGTGCTCCGGGTTGGGTTGCCTGGCGGGCCCACGCCATTACTACGCTACTAACCGACATCACCCAAGCGGTCAAAGAGGTACGCCCAGAAGCGATTATTTCAGTTTCTCCCAATCCACCTGGGTTTGCCTATCGCAAGTACCTTCAAGACTGGGTCCAGTGGGTCAATTTAGGCATCGTCGATGAAGTGGTCGTGCAGCTTTACCGTGACGACCTCAGCATCTTTGAAAAAGACTTGTATAGCAGCGGGTTTCATAACCTGCGTAACCAGGTTCCCATTGCCATTGGTCTCTACACAGGGCCACTGGCAGCAGCAAAAGATTTCAATCGTACAGTAGATGAAATTTCAGCTGTACAGCAGGCAGGTTACCGTGGTGTTGCCTTTTTCTCATGGGAAACAACATTCTGGGTCCTGAGAAAAGCGACTGACCTAGAAGTGAGACAAACCCTAGAGCGCTTGTTTCAGTCTTAACAGTGAGATGATGCCTTGGGCACACCCTGGAATATCAGGTGATATCAAAACTTCCTAAAATACACTTGTGCTTCTCCCTAGATGTTAGGGAGAAGCACAAGGAAGGGACAAGCTTAACCAAGCTATGACACTTAGTAATTAAGAGGTGCAAGACCTTTTCTAGCGCGCATTTCTCCTAGCAGTTCCCGAGCAATGCTGTACAGCTCCTTAGGTACGCGGGGTATGGACGTTTTAACCAACTCTGCTGAATAGGAATCAGGGATCGCCCTGATGTCAGGAATCTCACCAGGTCCCTCAGACAGTAGATTGGGCTTCAAGCCAGGGTTATCGCCGCCAAACCTAGACTTATCGCTCCCACAAGCAGCACCAAATAGGGAAAATGAGCGAGTGTAGCCTAATCCGTTGACACCAGTCTGAGTGTTATAGCCCCTGGGATAGGGCACATACATATCTCCAAACGTTTGGAAATACTCATCGCTATCTAAATAAGCATCAATTTCAGCGTCGAAACCACCCTCTGCAATGATTTGAATATGCTCGGAAATTTCCGCATAGTTCTTAGGGGCACGGCCCAGCAGATGCTTGAAATTCAATTCAATGGCAGTCACATTGGGATGCTTTTCCCAGAACAATGATCTGTAGTGATCAGACTTAGCCAGAGCCCGAATAAACTCAAGCACGCTAATTTCGCCGCTGCGCACTTTTGATTCGGCAATGGTGCAACGCTCAGACTCCATTAGATGAGCATTACCAAAAACCTGTTTGTAAGCCGCAGCAATCACCAAATCGGCATTCCCTTGGGATAGGGCATCGCCAGTGTATTCAGCGACAACACTGCCAGCAATGGCGTCGCGATATTTCGTCGGTAAAGTTTTAGCCTTATCTTCTGGGGCTGTCCAAATTTGAATCCGACCGTCTACCTCCTTACTGGCTACAGGTTTCGGAGCAGCGACGGCCTTAGGCGTAGGTGATGTGACAGGGGCTGGTGCGGCTACAGCTTTAGGCTCACTCGCCTGCTTGGCTTCAGTTGGTTTTTTTCCATTCAGTACTGGCAGCTTGAGGTTCTTAGATTGTTCTAAGACGCCAGATAACCCTTTAAGCATTTCCTAAGCCCTTTAGAAAAAACAAATTTGACAACCTCACACACTTAACGGACTCTGTTTAGTCTCATTAAGGACGTAAATTAAATTTTTATTCTCCCACAAAGTAAGGAGCTAAAAACTCGCTGAAAACCTACAGGGGACGTAGATTACAGGGCCAATCCTATCAGCGTGACTGGTGCCTCGTCAATGAACGTTGAATGCAGCAAATGCTGACTGCCAGGGTGGATATGGCTTACTTTTCTATCCTTCAAAATCATTGAAGAGTAAGGGCTTGGTTGAATTAGTCCCAAGTTATATCAGCTGAGATACTCTCTGATTTGATCCTTTGGATGGGCATTCAAATAGCTGGTTCGCTACTTTAGAAAATTAAAAAACGTAACAAAACGTAAAATCACATGGGTATTGCCTAGGTTTGAGGGGAGCCTGTGGTAGTGACTGATCTGCTGCACAGGCTAACAGGTGAGCAGTTTGGATACGATGTGACGGCATGGCAACAGTGATGGGCCAATCAGCATGAGGGCTCATTATATGAGAAGGGCTCATTATATGAGAAGGGCTCATTGAATAACGGACTAAAGCTCATGGTTAGTTCAGCGCAATCTCAGGTTCAAGCATGGAGTTGATGCCAATATATCCCTGGTGCTGCCAACGTAATACCCTCTAGCCTTTAGGAAGTATCAGGTCCATGAAAATTAAGTATTTTTCTACTCTGATTGCCGCTTCGATTGTTAGTTTTACAGCTGTCGTGGCTCCAACTCAGTTCATCCCTGCCCAGGCCAATCCTTGCGCTGCTGGCGTTGTTAATCCTTGTGCGGCGACCCCTTGCGCTGGCGCTGCAAATCCTTGTGCGGCGACCCCTTGCGCGGCGGCCCCTTGCGCTGGCGCTGCAAATCCTTGTGCGGCTGATCCTTGTGCAGCCTCTGTAGCTGCTGCGATCCCAACCGTTTTCTCCGATCCTCAGGCAGAGGATAATCTTGCTATTCGAGGGTATGACCCAGTGGCTTATTTTACGGTTGGTGCGCCGGTTGAAGGCAGCGGCGACTATGCGTATGAGTGGAACGGTGCTACCTGGCGTTTCTCTAGTGCGGCTAATAAAGAACTGTTTGCTAGTAACCCCGAAGCCTATGCCCCCCAGTATGGTGGCTACTGTGCAAAGGCTTTGAGTGAAGGAAATCTGGCTTCAACAGTACCTGAGGCTTGGGATATTGTTGATGGTAAACTCTATCTCAACTACAGTCTGGATGTTCAAACGCAGTGGAAAGGAGATATTCCTGGCAACATTTCTAAAGCAGATTCTAAGTGGCCCAGCATTTTAGAGACTTCCAATGTTGTTTACTACGACACTGTTGGAGCCGTCTATTTCTAGGTTTGGATTCTTTTTGTCCTTGACACCCCTAAAGCAGTTGTTATATCAGGATACCCTTTCCCGATAGAGAGAGTTTTCTTTTAACTTTCATTGAGGGAAAGGTCCACCAGATCTGGAACCTGTAAAATCTGCTCCTCTGTTACCATTAAATTAGTCACGGCCCGAATAGACTTTGGCCCCACCGGTAAAACATAAACGCCTTTTAGCTTAAGACGATCTACCAGCACCTGAGCGCGTAACATTTTTGTGTGAAAAACAACAATGTTGGTTTCCACGGCTGTAGGGTCAATGATAATTTCTGGAATTTCTGCCAGACCTTTGGCTAAGGTTTGGGCGTTAAGATGATCTTCTTTTAGATGGGCGCGATGGTGCTTAAGGGCATAGATGGCCCCTGCCGCCATCATGCCTGCCTGTCGCATACCACCGCCAAACATTTTGCGGAAGCGTCGGGCTCGCTTAATAAAGTCATGGGACCCAGCCAGGGCAGAGCCGATGGGCGCACCGAGACCTTTGGAAAAACATACGCTGACGGAATCAAAGGCTTTAACGTATTGCTCCTCAGGGGTGTTGGTGGCAATGCAGGCATTCCACAGTCGGGCACCATCAAGGTGAAGCTTGAGACCGTGCTGTTTGCAGACCTGCGCGATCGCATCTATCTCGGACAGGGGATAAATCTTGCCCCCACCTCGGTTATGGGTATTCTCTAGACAGACTAATTTAGTCTTTGGAAAATGAACATCGGCGGGACGCAAAACCGTTTCCACATCTGCCGCCGTGAAAACGCCACGATCTCCGTTGATCAGGCGACACATCACACCGGATAGGGCAGCGGGACCCCCACCTTCGTAATAGTAAATGTGCGCCTGGGATTCTAAGATCACCTCATCGCCCGGTTCCGTATGGGTGCGCAGCGCAATCTGGTTGGTCATGGTGCCAGAGGGCATAAAGACCGCCGCTTCCTTGCCCAAAAGACCCGCCACAAATCGCTCTAGCTGCCGAACAGTGGGATCATCTCCCAGGACATCGTCCCCAACTTCAGCGGTGGCAATGGCTTCCCGCATACCACGGGTCGGTTGTGTAATGGTGTCGCTTCTCAGATCAATGGGCATGGGCTTGGTTGCTTCTGACCGATTACAACCGACAGGTTTCCTCAGGCTGGCACCGCTGGTTGCGTTGGGCAATTATAGTGGCTAAATCTGGGCGACCTGTGAGTTTTAAACGCCAGTCCGCCCAAATGTCGTAAATTTTGTCTATTAAAGGCCCCAGCACAGGCCACTGGGTAGGGGCATACATCCAGCCGATACCCAGTGTGGTATAGACTCGACGAAACACCTCAACATTTTGAATCACACTGCCATCGGGTAGGACCGCATGAATGCGAGCCATCGCTATTTCAAAGGAAACACCCCCGTTTGCAGCAGGATCATAATCGTCCGCAGCAATATCTGTAAAGACTACTAGGCCACGACCATTGTCCTTTTTTCGGAGAAAATTTACTTCGCGCAGACACAAAGGACAGTCACCGTCATAGAGCAGCTTAATTTTCCAGTCGGCCATGGGTGCAGATGCGTTTGTTTCCTTTGGTAGTCTAAAGGGATTTTCTGATTATTGCTGGTGGCTGGGTGATGGGATATCCTCACCCTCCAGCATCGCGATCGCACGTACGCTTCAATCTAGTTTTTCGCCACTAATGGCCTTATCCAGTAATTCAATTGGGTGCATCAGCGGCAGCGTTTTTCCCTGGAGCTCAAGATGCTTTTGAATCTGAAGGGCACAGCCTGGATTCGACGAAGCGATCAGGGCCGCTCCTGTATTCATCAAATTAGTCACCTTCATCTGGCCCAATTCATTGGCAACTTCCGGCTGCAGCATGTTGTAAACACCAGCGCTACCGCAGCAAAGTTCTGCATCAATGGGGTCAGCAACGCTGACGTTAGGAATTTGTTTAAGCAACTGGCGAGGCGGCTGGGTGATGCCCTGGCCATGGCGTAAATGACAGGCATCTTGATAGACCAGCTTGAGGGGGGTATCCGTCACAGCAGAGAGTTTGGCGGTTAACCCTACCTCGGCAAGAAACTCCTGGATATCGCGAACATTGTCGCTAAAAGCGACCGCTTTGTCGCAATAGTCGGGGTCGTCTTTAAGAATATGACCGTAGTCTTTTAAGGTGTGACCACAGCCAGCGGCATTGATAATGACGTAGTCTACGGCGGTGTCGGCGAAGCTGTCGATCATCTGACGGGCAAGGGCCTGGGCCTGGTCAGTTTCTCCCTGGTGAGCGGGCAGAGCGGAGCAGCAGCCCTGGCTTCTGGGAATCACCACTTCACAGCCGTTAGCGCTCAGTACGCGGGCCGTCGCCTCATTGACGTCAGAGAAAAAGACGCGTTGAACACAGCCCAGCACCATGCCAACTCGGTAGCGTTTTTTGCCTTGGGCAGGTACGGTTTCTGGCAGATTGTCTTGGAAGCACTTGGGAGTGACCGCAGGCAAGTTTGATTCCATCGCCGCCAGCTGCGGTGAAAAACGCTCTAATAGGCCGGTGCTGCGGATGACTTTCGATACCCCTAGCCATTGATATAGGGCAAGGGGGCCCAACAGCAGACGAATGCGGTCGGGGTAGGGAAATAAGGAGAAAATTAACTGTCGGATCAGGTTGATGGGGAGAGGGCGCTGATGGTTACGATTGACTTGCGATCGCACCGAGTCAATCAACCGGTCATATTGCACTCCAGACGGACAGGAAGTTGTACAGGCTAAACACCCCAAACAAGAATCAAAATGACTGGCCGATGCCGCAGACAGAGGGGCCTCTCCCTTGTTGATGGCATCCATCAAATAAATACGACCCCGAGGTGAATCAGTCTCTTTACCAATAACCCGATAGCTAGGGCATGTCGTCAGGCAAAATCCACAGTGGACACAGGCATCAATTAAAGATTGGTCAGGGGGCTCATGGGCATCAAACCCAACCGTGTTAGAGTCCAGGCCAGTATTAAGCTTAAGAGAGGCCGCCGTAGATGGTTCCGAAGTCTGCATTCAAAGGAGCAAGAGGCAATACTCTAACTAGCTTATCGTTTTCGTTATGATGTCATGGCTCTAAAACACCTTTTGTCGATTGAATAAGCTAATGAGGCAAATAAATATACTCCACACGAGTGGTCTGTACCTATGGTGGCAATGGCCTGGAAATGAAGCGATACAAGACGAATATGTTAGTCTGCCATAGGGGAACAACCCCTCAATCAGTCTTACTTATTTAGGTAATAATCCTTGGTTACTACAGCAGCTCTACCCACCCCACGGTTACGCTGGACGGTGGTTGTTTCAACGGTCATTCTTCACTTACTCGCTCTCCTAGCGCTGCTGCCAAGCAATTTTAGTTGGCGAGCCATTGGCATCGCTGTTTTTTTACATGCGTTGACTCAAGGTCTCGGCATTTCCCTCGGCTTTCACCGAATGGCTAGCCATCGCAGTTTGCGAGTACCTCTGTGGTTAGAACACCTGTTCATTTTGCTGGGTACCCTCGCCTTTCAGGGGGGCGTATATGGCTGGGTAGGGTATCATCGCCTGCATCACAAGCACACTGATCAAGCACTCGATCCCCACAGTGCTAGTAAGGGATTTTGGTGGAGCCATATCAACTGGCTAATGCATACGGTGCCTACCCAATCCTTGCTACCTCGCATGACCCAAGATATCCGTGACGATAAATTCTATCAGTTTTGCCATAACCACTACATCACACTACAGGTGGCTCTGGGACTGCTGCTATATCTAATGGGTGGCATGCCATTTCTTGTCTGGGGCATATTTGTCAGACTGCTCGTTAGCTTCCATGGCACTTGCTTTGTGAACAGCGCCTGTCATAAGTTTGGCTACCGTTCCACTGACACCGATGACATGTCTACCAACTGTTGGTGGGTGGCCATACTCACCTATGGTGAAGGCTGGCACAACAATCATCATGCCTGTCAGTCTTCTGCTTGTTTTCAGAAAAGCTGGTGGGAAATTGATCCCGTATGGCAAGTAATCCGATTGCTGCAGGCGGTTGGTCTGGCTCAAAAGGTGAAAACAGCCAATTAATGGAATTTCTGTAGGGGCTTACTTTTGATGTATCACAGGGGCAATCTGGGGGACCATAATGCCCGTTAAGGGACCGTTAAGCTCCTCCGGCTAGTATGACTAGCTGAGGGTTGCCCACTGCCCCCTTACTACGGACAGTATCTGAGTGTGCCGGGGCAGGCAGTGCTGACGACCGATGGAGTGGGGCTAAAAGTAAGGCTGACAGCGGTGTATGCAATTAGCAACCCAGCGATGGCCATTAATTTGAGCTATCGGCTGGGGCTCAAGATAATTCTGAAAATATAGCTAGAGAGCCTGCTTGATCGGTTGTTACCTATTCCTAATCAGGTGGAGAAATTCTAAGGAAAAACCACAGACTAAAGGCGATACGATAGGCTGAAATTGGCTCTATGAAATCAGGGGCGCATCGCATGAAACCCCAACTTGTGTCAACTATTGCCCAGCTACCGGTAAAAGAAAAACCCGAATGTGTTGGTGACTATGCCCACCAGGCCATCAAAAAATATGTTGATCATATTCTCCAGCACGAAAAGGGTGTGCTGGCCCATCATCACGATCCTGAATTTGTGCATCAAATGCGTGTAGGCTTGCGTCGTCTGCGGACGGTGCGAGCAGCCTTTGACTTTGCCTTGGTTTTACCCGATGCAGTTAGTGATCGTGCCCTGAAGCGGCTGGGCAAAGCTTTGGGGCGCATGCGAGACCTGGATATATTGCAAGGTTGGCTTAAAAAGTACAGTAACCAGACTAAGTTGAAAAAATCGGAAATAAAAGTGCTACGCACCTTAAACCGAACGCTGAAAAAGCAACGTAAGCAATGTCGGGTTCAAACTGACAAGCTACTGCGGAGTAAGGCCTATAAACAACTGTTCAAGGTCATCAAAAAATGGCTGAAACAGCCGCAATATCAGTCCGTATCGAGATTGCCTTTGACAGTCGCTTTGCCAGACGTTCAGTTGCCGATGATCTGTCAGCTATTGTTGCATCCTGGCTGGTTAGTGGTGGATGCAACTGACACAACTAAGCTTGAACAGGTCCATGATCTGCGCAAACACATTAAAGGTGCGCGTTATCAGATGGCATTATTTAGAGAGTTTTATGGCGAAGACTATAGAGCCCAGGTAAACACCTTCAGACAGATGCAGGATGTGCTGGGTGAATTGCAAGATGAATCAGTTGTGCAATCATTTTTGGTAACCATGCTCGGTTCTAAGTGGGCGAAAAAATTGCCTAGCTTACATCGGTGTTTTCAGAAGCAACATCATCAGCTATGGCAGCAGTGGTTAGAACTACGGCAGCCTTATGTGTCTGCAACCCAGCGTGATGCTTTACATCAGCTGTTCTTGGTGTAGCCAGATTCTACCCGCCCTCATAAAATCTTCAACTTTGTAGCCTATTAATGTAACAGCACTACAGGTTGGAGGTGACTATGAGTTACTGTATTTGTTGCAATAGTTCGCTGTTACGACATATTCGTCATGGTGAGGTGTATTTGTATTGTCCTGACTGCCGTCAGGAAATGCCGGAGGCGGATAGCTGTGGTGCCGATGAAGTGCATGCTGTGTTGAGTAATATGTTGTTTAGGCCGCTAGTCGTATCGGATGCTGAGGTTGTGGGGGCACACTGATGTACGCCCGAGGCAAAATAGTGGTAACTGTCTGAAATTTTCTTGTTGATATTGGCTATATCTTCAAATAGAACAGATATCTCTTTTTGATTGGGTAAGAGATTTGCATAAGAAAACGAATATCTCTGGAGGGACGTATTTCTTTGCGTTCTTTTTTTGTGGCCATTCTCAGGAGACCTAGGAAACAGGTAATTGATTATTGGCAAACAGCCTAAAAGGGCGCACAGCAGCGCGCCCCTACGGAGAAACACTTAGACTATTTTTTAATGTGCGCCCCAGGTAACCCAGCGATGAGCTGTGGTGTCTGCGCCATTCATGACAGGGGTTCTGAGATGGCAAAGGTTAGCACCGTCATGATCTACTTCCTCTAAGCCAGTTTCGTCTAAGCAGGCAGCGGTTAAGTTGGCATTACAGAAGTTAGCGCCACTGACAATGGCGGCGGTAAGATTAGCACCTCTCAAATCGGCTCCTTCTAAGTTGGCCATTCTGAGGTCGGCCTGGCTCAGGTCGGCTCCGACAAGACTCGTGCCTGACAGATCGGCCCCGATAAAGTTAGCGCCCATGAGCTTGCTACCGCTGAGGTCGGCCTTAGTGACATCGGCATCGGTGAGGTTGGCGCTGTTTAGGTCACTGCGGCTAAGGTCTGCATTGCTAAGGTCTGCGCCGCTGAGATCGCATTGGCTAAAGTCTACGCCGCTGAAGTGCGTTTGGCTGAGGTTGGCATTATGCAGGCTAACACCGGAGAAATCGCGGTAGCCTTGGTTATATTCGTGGCGGAGTTGTTGAATATTAATCATGGTGTGTCTCCTATAGGGGGTTGTCCAAGGTAAAGAGGTGGGGCTCTCTAACTGACATGAAACAGTTTGGCGCTATTGGCGGAATACCTACGACAGAGAATTGATACGATCTGTGGTTTGTTGTGATGGATCGTCACACAAATGTGCGATTAATGTGCGATTAATGATTCGCCGTTCGTCAACACTGTTCCTAACGGTATCCCTATCTTGGCGTACTTTATAAAAAGCGACACAGATTGTTAATGGATTGCAATGCCCCACGCTGATCTATGGGCAAGCAATACCTGTGGCATTTCAGAACTTTTTCATTTTTAGAAATTAGTGTGTGAAGTATAGCCATCTGTGTGATGCATCAGGTTGCTTATCCGTCAGCACTATAAAAAGAAAGCTTATGAAATATAACGAGAATGGTAACCCGTTCCCAACAAATGTTTACATCACACTTGAACATAGCGGCAACATTGAATTCAAGCCCATGGAGCCATAGGCAGATCGCACCTTCAAAGCTTGACGATCTGTGCTTATTCCCACCCCTCTGTAGAATTTAGTAGGTCCTAATTATGACGATTCATCAAAACAGTTTATCTAGCCTGCTGCCCCATCAGGATCGTGGTCGCACTGCCATCTTTATTGATGGCTCGCACCTGTTTTATGCGGCCTTACAGCTAGATATTGAGCTGGACTACACCCAATTGTTAGCAACGCTAACTTTGGATTCAAAACTTCTAAGGGCCTTTTTCTACACAGGTGTGGATAGCAATAACGAAAAACAACAGGGCTTTTTGCTATGGATGCGGCGTAATGGTTATCGAGTCGTTACCAAAGAGTTAGTGCCAATGCCTGATGGCTCTAAGAAAATTAATTTAGAGGTGGAAATGGTGGTTGATATGTTCACCCTGGCTCCTTACTATGACACCGCTGTTTTGGTCAGCGGTAACGGCCACTTGGCTTATGCCGTTGATGCTGTTAGTAGACAAGGGGTACGGGTCGAGGTGGTTGGTCTTAAATCTATGATGAGTGATTATTTGATCAATGTCGCCGATGCTTATCTAGATCTCTCCACCATAAAAACTGACATTCAAAAAGCTGTTCACAAAAGAATTACTAAGGCTAACGAAGATCACTATGTTTATCGGCCACTGACAGCTAGAGTATAATGAATTTGCCTGTGCAGGGGTGCTCAGATATCTTAAGACTATAGTGATTGCTGATTTAGAGGATGAACCAGTCTAGCGTCATTGCTATGTAACGGCCCCTCATCGCCAACCCCCTTCTAAAGATCAGCAATGCCAGAAATTTACATTCAGCCACCCTTGATTTAGCCTTAATCAGCTATATGGGTGGCTGAATTATAGATGATATTTTGGAATCACCCCGTTCCCCACCCATCTACAGCCTAAACCTGGGTCTTTATGTTTGGGCAGTCTCCTTTAGACGCATTCGCCAAAATGCTTTTGGATGGTTTTCACCGCTCTATCTAACTCATACAGAGCCGTCTCCATAATTATCACGCGACCATCGGGTAGATCTAGCCGCATGCTGATGCTGGTTCGTCCCGAGGCCATGCCCTTTGACATCGCCACAATTTCAACTGGAGCTGCCTCATTACCGAAATAGATCACTTCTTTCTCCAATAGATCATCCCAATGTTCTTCAGGTTCTAGAATTGTGTGAAATGTGAGCATTAGGATCTTCTCCCTTCATAATTTCCTCAGGCTCTTACCCTAGCGTTAAGTATGGCTTTCTTTATCTGGAAGGAAACACCCCATTACGGAAGCAAACCATGACACCTAAAAATGAAGCCGCTGGGGAGAAAGTTGCTATTATTTAAGCATTTAATTCTGAGACACTTGTGAAGGCATCTCCTGTTTGCCTCACAGGTTCCCCATGCTTTTTCCCTAAAGTAGCGATGTAGGCTAATTTAGGGAGTTAGAGGTAATGCAAAGCTCCACCGATCAAAATCTAAACAGTTACAACAATGAAGAAAAGTCTTTTCATCGACTAACGACGCTATGGCTAAGTGTAAAGGCCGGATTAATCTACTTTGTGACTGTTTTTGGAATAGGTTTTCTGTTGGGGTTCATTCGAGTGGTATGGATAGAGCCTCAATTTGGGGTCAGACTGGCTGAACTGTTGGAAATGCCTCTGATGTTAATGGCCGTTGTTATAGCTGCCTACTGGGTTGTGAAGCAACTAGCGGTGCCGCCGGTGCTATGGTCCAGGCTCAGCATGGGCTTAGTGGCACTGGCTTGTTTGCTGGGTGCAGAATGGGGCCTGGTTCTGGGGCTACGGGGACTTTCCATGGGTGAGTATATTGCTACTCGTGACCCCATAGCTGGTACGGTTTACTACATCATGCTTTGCTTGTTTGCGGTGATGCCCTGGCTGATTGTTCGGAAAGAACAATAGTCTTAGTGTCTGTCGATACTAAAAATCGATTTACCTATCTTTCCTACTGAGTTTCACGAAATTCCTCAGGAGTTGTGCCAGTTGCTGTGTGAAAAGCTCGAGTGAAGGAACTCGGATTATCGTATCCAATCAAGGTAGCAATATGCTTGCAGGTTAGATCAGACTGACGTAGATAATGTTTGGCAAGGGCCATCCGTATTTGGGATACGATGGTCTTAAAGGTTGTTCCTTTATCTTGTAAACGCCGCCGTAGAGTACGCGGACTAACTTCTAATTTCTTAGCGACGCTCACTGCTGAGCATTGCCCCATGGGCAATAGTTCAACCAAGGTTGCTTTGACCTGCTCTAAGAAAGAATTAGAGTACTCTGGTGTGCCTAAAGGTTCGGTTAATTGCGCCTGGGCAAACTTCCACATTTTGGTTTTGGTCAGGGCAGCCGTTCGGTGATTGATTGAGATGGGAGTATTTTGAGTGGCAGGTTGTATAGGGACATCGCTTTCTAGCAGTACCCCATCCCAGATAGTTGCTCCTTGTCTGTTAGATTCAGGACGAGCAGCTAGTCTTATCCATTTGACTTCCCCTGAGGGTAAAACAAAGCGCCCCATCCATAATAGGGGAGTTAATGTCTCAGCAGATTGGTTAATGGCTGCTTTGACTCCGGCAATGTCATCGTCGTGAATCATGCCCAGTAGGCAATTTGCATTGGTCATGATGGCAGTGGCTGACAGCTGGCATAGCTCATAGCAGGTGATGCTGATATAGAGAAAACTGAGAACACCATCTGTTTCTTGACATAACTGGAAGACCACACCGGGCATTTGAGTAGAGAGAGTTTGGTAATGGTGCTCCATGGCTTGACGTGCAATCTCGTTTTGTTTGCGCGTTTGAATATCAATCCAGATACCAACCATGCCAGTTATTTGACCTTTTGTATCACGGATTGGATTTTTGATGACTTCGTACCAACGGGGAGGACTATTAATCAATATAATCTCGATTTCAGTCACTTTTGGTTGACCAGTCACGGTCACTTCTAGGGCATCCGCTTGGAACTTTTCTGTTAGTGATTTTGGCAGCCAATCGGTGTAATGTTGGCCGACCATACCTGGTAAAGTACCTTGACCAAAGGTTTGGACAAAGGCTGGATTAGCCGCTAAAATATGGCCGCTGAGATCCTGAAGCCATGCCATATGGGGAATATTGGCCAAGAGTGTGGTGAAATACGTCTGCTCGGTTCGTAACGTTTGGGTAACTTGACGGAGATGCGTGTTTTCAAAGGCAATGGCAGATTGGGCACATAAAAACGACAGAATAAGCTGATCTCGTTTGGTGAAAATATTGGCAACATGGCGATGTTCAAGATAAAGGACACCAAGAACCGTTTCACCTTTCAGGATAGGAGCACAAAAAGCACTCTGAGGTCGATGGTCAAGTAGATAGTGATCGACGACGGCCAGAGGACTTTGGCTGTCTATAGCCACCACAGTTTTAGTATTTTTAGTCCAATGGATTAGATGGTTAGGATACTCCATGGGAGTTATTAAGGCCGTAGAAGATTGTTCAGCACTATCTGTTCTGTTGTGAGGGATATGGCTGCCTTGAACAATCCATTGCTCATGGGTGTTGAAGTAGGCAATCATGCAGGTTTGAGCACCTGAGCTAACTAAGGCAATTTGGATCAGTTGTCGAATCAGTTCATTGATGTCGGTATGCTGAGCCAGAGCCTGGGCTGATTGCATAATTGGAATAAAGTCCACAGAGTTGAGTTCCCAATCACCGGATGATTGATCAGTACCCTTGGTCGAGTTGTTGTGTGTGGCAGGGAAAACGATAGAAACAATCTCCGTTGAATGGTTTTGAAGAATTGGTCCCAATAACTTGGGGTAGCGCTGCTCTAACTTATCTGTTTTGGCCGTAGCTCCCCAGCGTCTGTAGCAGGTATAGGCTTCTTGTATATAGCCTACTGCAACTTTTTCTTTACCCCAATCAATATAAAATTTTGCCGCTAGTTCGTTAGCTAATGCCTCTTCCTGAAGGTATTTGTTCTTTTTCGCGTTGCCAATGGCACGATCATATTGCTCCATTGCTACTAATAATTGGCGATCATGCTTTGCTAGCTCTGCTTCTATCAGATCGCACTTATGTTGATAATTTTCGGGGGCATGGATGGCCCAGCGTTTTAATTTTTCAAGGCACTCACTAATATTCTGACGTTCAGACTGTTGTTTAGAAGATTCAAGGTTTTCCAAACGAGCAATCCGTGCTAGTGAAGAATAAAACATTTCGACTGGAATAAAAAATGTTCCAGCCACCCCACCACTGTGGTCTCGTGCCCGCTGTCCATTTTCAACAGCCTGGTCAAAGTCTTCAAACAGATAACTTAAAAAGCTTTTAACAAAATAAGCAACGAATACTGTAGTTAATTGTTTTTGCTCAATTAGTATGGGGAGACGTTGCTCCTCATTATAAGTGGGGCCATCTAATGTGGTCGTGGTTTCACTGTTCCCCAATAAATTAAGGATTCCCTGGAGCCAGGGTGCTAAGTAGTCAATATGAAAGTTTTGCTTGAGCTTATGAATAATCGAGATTTTTTGCTCAACCTCATCGCGTACCTGTGTCAGAGGTGCGCCAGTTAAAAACAGGTACTGACCATATTCAGCAGCACCATAACTGGCAAACTCTAAATCTCCTGTTTCTAACCCCCGCTGTAATCCTTTAAGGTGGACAGGAAGAGATTTCTCAATATGTTCCTTCCAAAGAATCACACAGCTGGCATATAAAACTAATACTTTAGACTCTAATTCACGGGCATCAAAGTGATTGAGTAAATCAACGGATAATCGGCCAAATTCATAGCCTTCGCTAATATTGCCTAGGGTTTCACATAGCAGAGTGCCATACCAGACATAGCCAAAGGCAGAAGCCGCACAGTTTCCATGTTGTAGGGACAGATCCACCATAGTAAAGGTGATTCTCTTAAAATCATCAGGGCTGACGGCCCACGCAGGTGTAATGATGTGGGCCATAATAGTCATGGCAGACAATTTGTATGGATCGTTCATGGCTGGGACATCAATCAGCCCTGCAACATTAGCAACAGAATCAGGCTTATGGTGACGAAGAGGGATATTTAAAAGCTTGAGAACATCCAGACCGATCTCTAATGCCCGATGTTGATCTCCATAGCCAATCCACACTCGAATTTTTATTTCATAGACTTTGATGCGATCAAGCAAATTTTGTGTTTTAAGAAGAATTTCGTCAGCAAGGGGTTCTACCACATCAAAGTTGGTATTCAAGTACTCTAACTCTAATGCCTCAATAAAAGTCTCCAAAGTAGTTTGATAGTCATGTTGCCAACTATCTGGAGCACACAGTTGGCGGGCAATGGTCAAATAGCCAAGGGCAGCACTATAGGCTGTGGATGCTTTAGCTTTACGGCCTGCCTGTAAGTTTAGCTGAGCCAACTGTGTGCGATCTGCTTGCGTGGTCAAAAGATCACGACCCATATTAAGCTGGCCAACGATCGTAAAAATGGTCTCCTCTTGATCACTGGGAGACATTTTCTTTAAAAGTAGCTGTCCAATCTTAAGATGAATTGCTTGTTTATCAGTTTGCGGAATCAGAGCATAGGCGGCTTGTTGAACCCGATCGTGTAGAAAGTGGTAGTCAACTGTAATATCTTTAAGGCTGGCAACACCTCTATCAGCTCTTTGGAAAAACTTATAGATTTCAGTTTCTGGGATGATCAGCCCTGCTCGTAAACTCTTCCATAAATTTGCCGCCACCTCCCCCTGACGGATCTCGCAAATAATAGCCAATGTTTCAAGATCAAAGCGATTGCCAATACAAGCTGCCAACTTTAAAGTTTCCTGGGTTGCAGCGGGTAATTTCTGCAGACGCTTCACCATAAAGTCCACCACATCATCGGCTAACTCAACCTGTTGCATGTGTGTCAGGTTATATTGCCAGCTACCCGTTGCTGCATCAAACTGTATGCAGCCTTCCTCATAGAGACCTTGCAAAAATTGAAGGGTAAAAAATGGATTCCCCTGGGTAATGGGATAGAGCCTTTGTGATAACTGAGTTACGGTGTTTGCAGGACACCGTAACGTATCTGCAACTAAGTGGGTAACATCTTTGGCTGTTAAGGGTGCCAGTGTTAATGTCCTGAGGCTGGCCTGTTGCTTTTGAAGTTGTTCCAGTGTCAACATTAGAGGGTGTTCTGGAAACACCTCATTATCTCGGTAGGCACCCAAAATCAATAAACAATCTGCGTCTGACTGAGTGAGCAATAGCTCCAGTAGCCTTAAGGAGGCTGAGTCCACCCACTGTAAATCATCTAGAAAAATGACTAGAGGATGATCTTGGGTGGTAAAGATACCAACAAATTTGCTGAAAAGTAAATTAAAGCGGTTTTGAGCCGCGCTGCCAGACAGTTGAGAAACCCTAGATTGGGGGCCAATAACATACTCTAACTCAGGGATGACGTCGATTAAAACCTGCCCATTTTCTCCAACGACTTCCAGGATTTTTGTTTTCCATGCAGCCAGAGCCGTATCTGATTCTCCCAATAACTGGCCCATTAAGTTGCGAAAGGCTTGGATAAAGGCGGAGAATGGCAGACTATGGTTAAATTGGTCGAATTTGCCTTGGACAAAATAGCCTCTCTGGCGAGTAATGGGTTTATGGATTTCACTAATAACGGCTGTTTTACCAATGCCAGAAAAACCAGCGACTAATATTAGTTCTACACTCCCCGCTGTGACTCGGTCAAATGCATCTAGCAGTTTTTTTGCCTCTGTGTCGCGTCCATAGAGATGCTGGGGCGGTAAGATGCGATCGCACCTATCTCGTTGTCCCAGCTCAAAGTCAGTAATCGTGCCGGTCTCTTGCCACTGACATAGACACTGCTCCAAGTCATACTTCAACCCCAGGCCACTCTGATAACGATCCTCTGCATTTTTGGCCATTAACTTGAGCACAATGTCAGAGACAACCGTCGGTATCCTTTGAATATCAATGGGTTGACCGGAGTCGACACCCAGAATCTCAACCGGTGGAGTAGGTGGCTGAGCCAAATGACAATAAATCAACCCTAAGGAGTCAGAGGCCCAAAAAGGTTGCTGCCCTGTTAGCAACTGATACAGCGTCACCCCCAAACTATAGAAATCCACACGATAATCAATCCCACGATTCATGCGCCCCGTTTGCTCTGGAGCCATGTAGGCCAATGTCCCTTCTAAGTGCTTGGGGGCACACAGCTCTTGAACTTCCTTGGGCAGCAATGATGCCAATCCAAAGTCAATGAGTTGAATCTGTAAGGTATCTGGATGAATCAGAATATTAGCCGGTTTAATATCCTTGTGAATAATGCGCTTTTCTCCCAAATAATGGAGCACCTCGGCCATCTGAATGCCAATAGTTAACACCTCAGCCAGGGGCAAGCCAGCTTGAACATTATTCTCTAGATAATCTTTAAGAGAACAGCGATCGTCAGCAGGCATAACCAAAGCTAGGCCATTTTGATAGGGCAGCAAGGCTTCGATCTGATGAATTCCTGGATGTTGCAGCTGCTGAGTGACTAAGTATTGATTACGAAACCGGACAAGTTCTTTAAGGTTAGGCTCCGAATTATGAAATAACTTTAGGATGACTATTTGCTGATCAGCCTGACGTATGGCCCGATAGATCAGAGTTCGTTTGCTACTGTAGAGGTTTTCAATAATTTCGTAGCCAGGTATCCGAATAGAGGTGTCTACGATCGTTTGATGTAGCTTACGAGTCATCTAATAAACATTAACGTTGAATGCACTTATATGTTTGCCTAACGTTTGTATCGTTTCAGGGCAATTTTCGAAATCATTCGTAGCTGGCCACAAGCTAAAAAGCATCCTTTGACCAATTGCCCTTCAATCAGAGCTTCCAGGCTAGTGACGAATAATACTCTGACCAAGTTCCTGCTCAAAACACGGATTGAACTTGGCCAATTTTGCATAGATAATGGCCTCTTCTGTCAATGACATATTAGATATCAACTAGATACTCTGATACTTAATGTCTAGATGTATAGAATTTCTCGATGGGGATAAATGCATCTTGGTCATGAAAGCGATTGTGGGTGCAATCTTCAAGGTATAAATAGACCCCCTAACAAGCGATCACATCGAAATAGATATCAAAATTGCCCAGCTTAAATTTATACCTTTCATTTATGCAGAAGGTTAATTGAAATTCTTGTTATCTAGAAATATGAATCTTTTAGTGAGTCGATTATCAAAACACTGGTTGTTCACTAGTTTATTAACAGTTACGTTCTTACTAGTTATATCGACTCAATCATTTGCCCAAGAATCTACTAGTCAAATCCCAACGAACATAGAGCTTTTCTCTGCGATCAACACTGCTTGGATGGTGATTGCAGCGTTACTCGTCTTCTTCATGAATGCTGGGTTTGCCATGCTTGAAGCAGGAATTTGTCGAACTGAAAACTCGACTAATGTTCTAGCTAAGAATTTAATCGTATTTTGTGTGGCAGCAAGTGCATTTTTCCTGTTTGGCTTTCGCTTTATGTTTGGCGATAGTGAAAATTCTCTCTTTGGACAAGTTGGTTTTTTTGTGGATTTCATCTTTCCATCCAAGGAAAATTTAAATCCTTTTCCACAAGGTTTTGAATATGTCAGAAGCTTTTGGGAAAACAGGTCGTTTGCAGCAATTTTCTTTTTCCAATTATCTTTTGCTGGCACTGTAGCAACGATTGTGTCTGGGGCCGTTGCAGAAAGAATTAAATTTTGGGGCTTTATCCTCTTTAGTTTTATTCTTGTTGGTTTTATTTATCCGCTAGTGGGTTACTGGGTATGGGGAGAAAGTGGTTGGATCGCAAATGTGCTTAACTTCCATGATTTCGCTGGTGCAACCGTAATTCATGCAGTTGGAGGAACAGCTGCATTAGTCGGTGCTTGGGTCCTAGGGCCAAGGGATGGACGGTTTGGATATGATGCAGAGCAAGAAACCTTCCTTTTTGAGAGAGATACTGAAAAATTTGAGCCCTGCAATACAGGGTTTACTACGTTAGGGTGTTTAATTTTGTGGCTTGGTTGGTTTGGCTTTAATGGTGGTTCAACACGCTTTTTAGACTATGTTCCCCATGTCATTACCACAACGATGTTTTCTGCCACTGCTGGAGGTTTAGCCATTCTATTTTATAGTCCTCTGGTAACGGGCTATAAAGTAAAACTCTCATCTATTATAAATGGCTTGCTAGGAGGATTAGTCAGTATTACAGCTTCGTCTGCTTATGTAGATGTTTTAGGCGCATGCATTATTGGAGCCGTCGGCGGCATCCTGGTGCTGATTGGTGAGGGCTTACTTGAAAAAAAACTGTTACGCATTGATGATCCAGTCAGTGCTGTGCCTGTTCATCTCTTCTGTGGTATCTGGGGGACGATAGCAGTGGGGATTTTTGCACAAAGTTTCTCCCGTGAGTTTAGTAGTGTTTATCCTGTTACTCAGCAATTTCTTTACCAAGCTTTGGGGTGTAGCTGTGTAGTGGTCGTTACTTTTCTATTGAGTTTAATAGCCTGGGTGCTGATAGGGTTATCTCTTTACGCGTTAAATTTAAATGAAAGCGGCTACATTCAAAATACTAGTAATAATGTGGGTATTTTCACAGCGGCTAGAAGAGGATTAAGGGTAACGCTGGAAGATGAAAAAGCGGGAAGTGATGCCACCATAATTATGTGAGTAGACCTTAATCATGCGTAAACAAGATATAAAAAGGGATGCTTCTGGCTCCTCAATGACGTGGTCAACAGCCGCTTTCATGATATCGGCACTTGGTGTTGTTGCCTATTTTATGTTTAAAACTTCGTCTCAACCTGTCATAAGCGAGTTGCCTGTAATTACAGAAAATTATTGTCAAGATGATTTTGAGAGCAATGAGATAATTGTGGAAGAATTGTTAAGACTTAAGACGCAGATCGAGGAGAAATGGACTAACTTTTGTCAGAATAAATTGGATGGTGCCCTTTATGACACGGCGATTATTAAAGCAACAGAGGGTAAATTTAGCACCTCCTTTATTCGACTCTGTAAAATTCCAGAAGGAAGTGGATCAGAGTATTTTAAAGAGGCTCAATTTCTATTTAGTCTCTGGGAACAAAATCGTAACACGTCCGGTAAACCCCAAGAAATTAGGCCTTTACTAGAAAGCTTTTTTCAAAATCAGCAAGATCCTCGCAAAAACTGTCCTGCTGCTAGAGAAGTACTTGAAAAATTGTAGTCTCATCGTGGACTAATGATGACTTGCCGCGACGTAGTCATGCTTTATGCCGCTGCAACCACGGCTTCTCCTGATATCGCCGCGACTACTTCTTCTGCTAATCCAAAAGAGAGGGTCATGCCTGCCCCACTCAAAGCATTAATAATTGTAACTCCAGTTTCTGGACAGAGAACTAATTCTGTTTTGCCCGGTAATTTAGCATAAACGCCATGCCAGGTTGCAGCCATATCTAGCGAGGGAGCTTGGAAAAAACTTTTTAGATAGTCCAGAATATATTGGTTCAAGTGAGCCCGATTAAAAGGATCTGGGTTATCGCCATACTCATGGGAATCGCCAATAACCAATTCTCCCAATGCATTTTGTGAAACCATGACATGAATGCCCCACTGAGGAAAATAAGGGGTTTCTTGCTCAATGCGAGCTTTTAATGCAGCCAAAGAGGGGCAGTTGGCAAAAGCAGCATAATGGGTCAGTGTTAACCCACCACACAAGGGTACGCCGATACTAAAGCCATCTGGCTGAGGGGTAGTACGCATCATTTGGAGCTTGACTTTCGTAATGGAGCTATCACGATAAAGTTCAGGATAAAGGGTTTCAAAATCAGCTCCACTACATACAAAGATTTGTTCAGCCTGCCAACGCTTGCCATCTGCCAATAAATATGGAGATGCAATGTCAGTGACAACAGTACCAAAGTGAAACTCTACGCCATAGGTACGGGATAAGTAATTAGGTAATTTACGAATCGCTTCTCGAGGATCAACGATTACTTCAGTGTCACTCCAAAGGGCACCTAGTAATCCCTCTGTTCTAACTGCACGGCTTTTCTGATTAACTGCATCAGCAGCTAAGAGGGCAACAGTATTGGTATATTGTTGTCGCTCAGCGATAAATTCTTCTAATACCGCCAGTTCATCGGGGCGATACGCCAGGTGTAAAGACCCACAGGGATTGGCATGAAACCCAGCTGCTGCTGATAGCTCTAGCCAAATTTTGCGCGATCGCAACGCCCGATCCAGCAACGTCCCACCAGGCTGACCAATCGGCCATACCATCCCAAAGTTGCGGATAGAAGCACCAACACACTGAAGGTTTCGCTCAAAAACAACAACACGTTTACCTTGTTTCGCAGCAGCCAACCCATGGGCAAGCCCAACAATCCCAGCGCCTACAATGGCTACATCAACCCTGCGTTCTACGTTTGCCATAGTTGTTATACTCCCTGTTCGTGAGATGGATTTTATTTCTAGAAACGTCAGATAATGCAGCTAGACCTTCGCAATTTTGTCTTGCGATTGCTGATTTAGGGGATGCACCGGTCTAGAGCGATTGCTATTGGACGGTGTCTCACAATTAAAGCCATCCCGAGGATCAGCAATGCCTTTGTCCTTTAATGCTGATAGCGAATCCAAAAGACCGTGATTTGGATATAGCTCTAACTGTTCACGGCTATGGGTGCCATTAGTGACACCTAACGACCAACGACAGTGGGCATTGATACCGGCCTCTAGATCTGATGGCGTATCACCAACGACAACGACCGCCTGAGGATCCTTAATACCCAACAAATACATAGCTTTTTGAATCATGTAGGGAGCTGGTCTACCCTCATTGCCATAAATTTCCGATGGGGTTACGGATACCTGTATAACACTATCCGTAGTCCCTACGTAGTTTTTATCAAGACCACGATCCCAGCCCAAACGCTCCAGAATAATATCTGTCACCTGGCGATAGAAACCTGTATTTAGCGCCACTTGGATATCTTGAGACTTCAGCCAATCAAAGACATCCAAACATCCTGCCGTTGGTAAGACTGGCTGAGTCCTGTAATGGTTTTCAAGTATGTGCTTAAACGCTTGATATGAGGTTTCTACCCGATGTAAATAATGGGGATGATCCCCCCCAATTTGTTGTTGCCAGAGAGTCTCAAACACTAACCGTTTGGACCAGCCCATCATGGCCGTGATTTTTTTAGGATCTGCCTTCAACCCTGTTGCATCAGCTGCCTCAAAAAAACAACGCTGCACCTCGTTATGATCCTGAACGGTAGTACCAGCCATATCAAATACAACTAACTGGATTCTAGACATCCTTGACACCCCCTAATGTAAAGATCACTCAAAAAACAACACATCTAGCTGTCTAGACATCTAGATTTTACTCCATATGGGAAAATTGACAATAATGGTTGCTAACTATATTTTGGTGCACATAGTTTATGACATCAGTTATGGCTGAAATCTCTATTTAGCAGCAGTTATGTGCTCAGTAAATGGCTGAATGCATTCAGTCGTTTACTATAAATTTCAGTATTTAGCTTGCTATACTGTTACGATTGAGCGAATAAGCACTTTGGCCACTGTGTGTTGACAATGTTTCAATCAGCGCTGCCCCGCTATGTGCAAATTGCCAACGATTTACGCCACGATATTCAGCAAGGTGTGTATCAAACTGGTGATAGGTTGCCGAGTCAACAGCAGTTAGGCATTCGCTTTGGAGTCAATCGACATACTGTGCGTCAGGCTGTCGACCTACTAAAAGAGGAAGGATTGCTCCGGGTAGATAAAGGTCTGGGGGTCTTTGTTGCAGACGCGCCCATTAACTATCCCATTGGTAAGCGTGTTCGTTATAACAACTCACTCCAGGCCCAGGGCCGTTCGTCTCGACAAAAAGTACTTCAGCTCACTGAAACCGTGGCGACCGGCAAGGTAGCTGAATATTTAGCCCTTGACCTGGGAGATGTTGTCGTTCAATACGAAACGACGGGGTGGGCAGATGACAAACCGCTAAATGTGTCAACGAGTTATTTTGCGATCGCATCCTGTCCTAATATTGCCGAGAAATTGTCTGAGTTCGCATCAATTTCCAAGCTTATGCATGACGTTTATGGATTTGACCACATTCGTCGTCGCACGTTTATCTCGTCTCGTCCGGTCAAGCCTCAAGATGCCAAACTCCTAAAAATTGCCAAAAATCAGTCGATTCTGCTGGTACAGTCCATTAACGAAAACCAGTACGGCACAGCCATTGAGTACACAATCACACGATTCCGGGCCGATAGTATCGAGCTGGTGATTGATTCTTGAATACTCCAGGCCGATAGTGCCGAGTTACTGAGTGATGCCTGAGTACTCCGGGCCAATAAGTATAAAGTTGCTGATTGATTCCTGAAGACCTCTTTTGCCCCTGGTTGAGCAAGGCTAACTAACAATCAATGTCAAAAAGGTATCGAACCCAATTTTTGGGAAGCTTAACCCTGCCTTAACGATTTATCAAAGTAAGCTCAATATCATTCAACTTGTCTAGACAACTAGCCACCCATGGATATCTGGTCCATAACGTCTAGTCAATCGTCATACTGCTACGGTTCAGCTCGAGTTCTCCATCCCGTTATACATGCTGTATTTCCCTGTTTAATCGCACTCTGGGTCTGTTGAACTCGCATCGTTTGTTAATTCAGCTCAGCAAGTATTTTCTCTTCCCGTCTGCTCGGCGTTCTATCTTTTAGTTCCCCAAATAGGAATGTCACTTATGCTTTCAAGAAAACGGTTTCTAAGTCTTTGTTCCACGTCCCTAGCCAGTTTAATGGTCGCCATTGCGGTCAGCGGATGTGTTGTCAAAGAGGATACAAACACTAGCGGTGCCAATACATCGGGTGCGGCAGCCGTTGATACCGCCAGTGCAACAGCAGGTTCGATTACTGTTTACACTGCCATCGAAGATGACCAGATTGAAGGCTACCTAGCTGGGTTTAAGTCTGCCTATCCGGATATCGACGTCAACATTGTGCGTGATTCGACAGGAATTGTTACGGCTAAACTCTTGGCGGAACAAGATAATCCTCAAGCTGATGTTGTCTGGGGATTAGCCGCGTCCAGCCTGGTACTGGCTGATCAAAAAGGACTGTTAGAACCCTATGCCCCGGCAGGGTTGGAAAAAGTTGAGGCGCGATTTCGGGATCCTCAAAATCCTCCCCGCTGGATTGGCATTGATGCCTGGATTTCTGCATTTTGTGTGAATACCGTAGAAGTAGAGGCTAAGGGATTGCCCATACCCGAGTCCTGGGAAGATTTAACCGATCCAGTGTACAAAGGTCATCTGGTAATGCCAAATCCAGCATCGTCGGGGACAGGCTTTTTGTCGGTGTCTTCGTTGCTTCAGCTCAAGGGTGAAGAGGGTGGCTGGCAGTATCTGGATGGGTTGCATGACAATATTGCTCAGTACACTCACTCAGGTTCCAAGCCCTGCAAACTAGCAGGGGCAGGTGAATATCCCATTGGTATTTCCTTTGGCTATCGGGCGGTTAAGCAAAAGAATGATGGAGAACCCATCGAACCCGTCTTTCCACAAGAAGGGTCTGGCTGGGAAATGGAAGCCAATGCTCTGATTAAGAAAGACAACATTAAGCCTGCGGCTAAAACCTTTTTAGATTGGGCCATTACTCCTGAAATTTCTGAGAAGTATGCGAAAAGCTATGCAATCACGGCGGTGAAAACAGATGTTCCGGTACCCGCTGGTTTCCCTGCCGATCCCATTGCTCAACTGGCCGAAAATGACTTTAATTGGGCGGCTGAGAATCGCGATCGCATCCTAGAAGAATGGACCAATCGCTACGACGGCAAGTCTGAGCCTAAAGAATAAATCCATCCCCCAGCTAGCTAGGAATTACGACAATGCATTCTCCTAATGAGCCTAAGGTTTCGTCCCAATCCATCCCTTCGGTTGACTCTGACCCGTTAGTTCAACGGCACGGTACCGTTGTCACAACAGAAAGGCAGGCCGAGCCCTATTTGCGTATCGAAAACGCCTATAAACAGTTTGGTTCCTTTGTTGCCCTCAAAGCCATTTACCTAGACGTTTATCCAGGTGAACTAGTCTGTCTCCTGGGACCTAGTGGTTGTGGTAAATCCACACTGCTGCGTATTATTTCTGGCCTTGATCCCCAAACCAGTGGACGCGTTATCCAAAATGGGAAAGATGTTTCAGCACTCCCTCCTTATCAACGAGACTTTGGAATCGTATTTCAATCCTATGCCCTATTTCCTAACCTGACCGCAGCCCAAAATATTGCCTACGGTTTAGAAAACGCAGGTCACCCAAAAGAACAAGTTACAGCCCGAGTTACAGAGCTTTTAGACAAAGTAGGTTTAGGCCAAATTGGTCATAAATATCCAGCTCAAATGTCCGGTGGACAACAACAGCGGGTGGCCTTAGCACGGGCCTTAGCACTCTCCCCTGGATTATTGCTGCTGGATGAACCCCTTTCTGCCTTGGATGCTAAAGTGCGTGTGAAACTGCGTAGCGAAATTGCCCGTATACAAAGGGAGTTGAATATCACCACAGTGATGGTGACCCATGACCAACAAGAAGCCATGGCCATGGCCGACCGTGTGGTGGTAATGAACAACGGTTACCTGGCCCAGGTGGGAACTGCTTACGAGATTTACCAACAACCCAATTCTCCGTTCGTAGCTGACTTTATTGGTACGATGAACTTTCTTCCAGGACAGGTCATCTCCACTGATCAAGTTCAATGTGGAGAGTTATATTTGCAGACCCCCAGAAATGATGTACCGACCAATCAAGCAGTCACCCTGGCAATTCGTCCTGAAGATGTTCAAGTCTTGGGAAAGCATGCTCCAGTAGGTCTTGCAAATGTTCTTTCAACCGTAGTTACAGGTCTAGAATTTTTAGGGTCTAGCTATCAACTATCCCTGATGCCAATAGATGTGGTGACTCAGTCCGGCACAGAGGCAGCCTCACCAATGCTGGTGGAAATCACCACTACAGAGGCTCTGAGATTTGACTTGGGCCTGCAATCTCAGCTGGTGATTCAATTCCCCCCAGAATCTATTCGTGTATTTGCAGCAGAAAACTAATCGATTCAGAAAGTAACACTTTTACGACAACAAGACAGTAAAGGTTTTTGAAATCATGACTGTTTCTCCATCCTTACCGCCACCAGCTGCCTCGACCGCTGGTAATAAGCCCATTAAACAAGTGATTACCCGAGAAGACTGGATCATGCGGGGCGCACTGATCTTGGCTGTTATTTGGCTCACCGTGGGTGTGATCTTATCTTTGTTCCCTATGGTGTTGCGGAGTTTACAAGACACCGATGGTGCCTGGGTGGGCTTTGATAATTATCTAAAATACCTGACAACGCCTTCTCTGCTGGCCTCTTTTGGTAACAGTTTATATGTGGCATTTCTGACCACCCTGGTTTCCGTTAGCCTGGCCTTTGTATATGCCTATGCCCTGACCCGTACCGCCATGCCTGGTAAAGGTGTCTTTCGACTATTGAGTCTGTTACCCCTTTACATTCCCCCTCTAGCCCATGCGATTGGCCTGATTTACCTATTTGGAAATCAGGGATTAGTCACTCAAGTAGGTTGGGACATTAATTTGTATGGCCCCACAGGTATTGTGATGGGGGAATTTTTCTACTGTTTTCCTCAGGCAGTGGTGATCTTGACCACGGCTCTCAGTCTGACAGATGCTCGTCTGTATGAAGCAGCTCAAGCTCTGCGCACATCTCCTATTCGTACCTTTTTTACGGTTACCTTGCCAGGGGTTAAATTTGGCTTAATTAGCTCCATTTTTGTCTGTTTTATTCTTGCCTTTACGGATTTCGGAGTGCCTAAGGTTGTTGGTGGGGATTTTAATGTTCTGGCCACCGATATTTATAAGCAGGTGATTGGCCAACAAAACTTCTCCATGGGTGCCACCATCAGTGTGTTCCTGCTGGTGCCTGCCGTGCTGGCCTTTGTGCTTGACCGCATGATTCAGCGTCGGCAAACAGCGTTAGTTAGCGCTAAAGCCGTTCCATTACAGCCCAAACCACAGCCAGTTTTGGACTGGATGATGTTTGCCTGCTGTACCCTGATTGCCTCAGCGGCCATCATTGTGTTTGGCACCATTATCTTTGCTTCCCTGGTTAAAGTATGGCCCTATGACTTTAGTCTAAGTTTGCGAAACTATGACTTTAGTCGTGTCGGTGGCGGTGGCTATAGAGCTTATTGGAACAGTATTCGGATGTCGTTTTACACAGCAGTCTTGGGAACTGCTTTGGTGTTTACCATTGCCTACTTAGTTGAAAAAGGTAGGGGCATGAAATGGCTACGGAATGTAACTTACTTTCTCTCGACAATACCCTTAGCATTACCAGGACTCGTTTTGGGTCTGGCCTATGTGTTCTTCTTTAACCAGCGCACCATCAGTATTCCCTTTACTGGCTATGCCCTGCTAAATCCACTCAATGGACTATACAGCACCATGGGAATTTTAGTCCTGTGTACGATTATCCACTTTTCGACAGTTTGTTTCTTGACTGCCAGCACAGCTCTAAAACAACTTGATCCAGAATTTGAGGCAGTATCGGCCTCTCTGTCAGTCCCGTTTTATAAAACCTTCTGGCGGGTAACGGTCCCCATGTGTTTACCGGCGATTCTGGAAATTGGGATCTATTATTTCATCAATGCCATGGTGACGGTATCGGCGGTGATCTTTCTCTATCCACCCAAACTACCATTAGCATCTGTGGCCATTGTCAATATGGATGATGCGGGAGATGTGTCTGCGGCGGCAGCGATGTCAGTGTTAATTGTGTTGACAAGCTTAGGGGTTAAGGGAATTTATTGGTTGCTAACGAGAGGGTTACAACAACGAACCCAGGCATGGCTTAAGAAATAAGCCTATAAACCTTGTTCATAGGAGAAAACTTTAGTTTTCAACATTCCAGGATCATCTATTCTCTTGCTGACTGTAGCTCTAAGGTGGTGGTGGCAGCCCGACCAAATTCTTCGGGGGCATATTCCAGCTGTACCTCTGAGCCAGGCCAGAGGAAAGTGCCGGGTGTGACTGAACGGACAAGATAATGCAGGGTGTAGACACCTGTGTCGAGGTAGTCAGCGTAGGCAAGGATGCGATCGCGACCCAACTGCTGATAACCAATCTGCCAACTATCCTGCTGCGGCTGGAAATAGGCCGTACTCGTCTGGAATGACGTGTCAATGGGCTCCAGACCCGCAGGCAGCGGATCGGTAATCACCACATGGTTCACCGGATGGTCGGTAATAATTTCCAGGCCCACATCAAACACCTGGCCTACGTCTAATGAGAGATTCTCTTTTACCCGACTCAGACCCATTTGATAGAGCATCTCTGATTCGTTTGCTGGACGCACTGTGCGGGTGACACGCAAGCCTTGTAAACGACCGGGAGCATTACCTTTTAGCCGATAGCGATAGGCACTCAAGTAGTGTAGTTCTCCGTCACCAGCTTTGTTAAGGACTAAATCTGACGTACCCTTGGGCAATTCTGCCATGGGAATAGAGATATCTAAACTCGGCTGCTGATAGCCTTGGAACTGTTGTTGAGCCAATTGCTTACTGGCCAACTGGATCGTTGCCTCAAAATTAGGCGGCTCAGGCAAGCGTCGAGCATAGGTCACTAGCGCACCGAGGGCTTGAGCATTGTTGTAAGGGAATCCCCAGCTGCCTTCCCGCCGCAGGGCTAGTAGGCCTTCTACCAGTCGTCCCAACAGTTCAGGACTGCCCTCTCTTGCTACAAACAGATTTAAGATTTCAGCCTGGGCCCTCACAGGGGAGTGGCACCAACCCCACCCATCGGGCAGGTTCACCGTAGCACTGCGGGCTGTTTCGTAAACCGATTCCTGAACCTGATTGGCCAGGGTATCAGCTGCCGTTTGCCAATTGTCCAACTGAGACAGATAACGCGCTAGCTTAATTTGGCCAACCCAGTCAAACTCGTCACGATTGTCGTATAGGTATGACAAAAAGTCTTGTCGCACATCGCCTAGATCCGACAATGCTAACAGCACTTCTAAACGCACCTGGCTCTTGCATGGGGGCGATGAACACCAGTCCACCTGCCCTGGATTTTTTAGCAGCTCAGATAGATACTTCTGGAGCTGGCTCATCAAGGCTCCATCCACCGAGAATCCAGCGGCTTTGGCCTGGGCCAAGGATCTAGCGGCATAGGGTGTGACAAAGGGGTCAGACTGTTCACCGCCTGGCCAGCTGGAAAAGCCACCGTCGGGACGCTGTAATATCTTTATGCGCTGCAGTGCCTGATTGGCTTTTGCTTGTGGATCAAATCCATCCAGCACCTGACCATATTGCTGGCTGAGAATTTGTAAATTAGCCGCAATACTCAGCTGACTGGCTGCCGTGGAAAGATTCGGTAACGACTCTACCCACTCCATTTGTTGCACCGGTGCTTTGATATCCGTTAGCAGAGTGCTAGAGAGAGAGACATCTAAGCCACCCACATCCGACACCACATCTTTGTCCACATTCACGGGAATGGTGACTGGGTCCGTAGTTGATCCTGCATCTACCACCTGTTCAGTAACCGTCAACTGCTTGACAGTTAACGGCAGTTGGAAGCCGTCGGCCTCATCGCCTAGCTGGGTCTGAAATTGTATCTGTGCTTCTCCCGCTGTGGTTACTTCTATAGGGAAGCGATAGGCCTGGGTGCCTTTTTTACCACGTTCTTCAAGGCTTGTCGTTGACTCTTCATCAGCAAAGCTCAGGCCGTCAGCCGCATCTCCCTGGATTTTTAACCGGCCCCGCTGGTCTGTGGTATTAGTCACCGATAAGCCAGCCATTATGCGATCGCCAGGCCGAGCAAATTGGGGCAAAATTGGCGCAGTGATTAAGGGCTGGGTGGCAACAAACGTGGCATCGCCATTGCCAAAATTTAGATTGCCGTCAGTAGCCACCACCATCACGCGCCAGGTGGTGAGATTGTCGGGTAGGGTAAAGCTCACCTGAGCTTGCCCCTGATCGTCCGTCAGTACTGAGCCGTTATAGTAGGCCAGCGCCTGAAAGTCTTTGCGAATGCGGGTACTCTCACCGCCTGCCGAGAATCCGCCGCCATAGCCCCAGCCTTTTTCTAGGGGAGAACTCAGCGGTCGTAACACCACATCCGAACGGTTATCCGCAAAGCGGGTGGAAATGGACTGTTCGGCATACACCGTCTCCACTAAATCCGGTGGACGATGGCCACTAAGCTGGAGGACGGCTTCATCCACTACCATCACTGTAAACTGACCTGACACAGGCTGCTCTTGATCATCCTTAAGGGTGAGATTGAGTGTTTGCTCGGCAGCCGGACGAATCTCGGATTCAGTGGGTGTCACTTCTGGCTTTAGATAACGAGACGCCAGATCTACTTGAAATGGGGCAAAGCCAATGCTGGTTAGATTCTCCAGATTATTAACTTCGACAGTTTCCAACCGCTCTCCCTGGCGAACAAGAACGACTTCCACGGCTGCATTAGGCAACATGTCTGGGGTAACGGTGAATTGCACCTGGGGTGCGCCACCGCTAACGGAAACCACTTCTTCATAGAGGGTGTTTTGGCGGACTACGGCAAAATACAGTTCGCCTGCGTCATAGGGCGATTGGATCATCGCCGTGGCTGTTTCTCCAGGGACGTAGCTGTCTTTGTCCAGCTGCACCTCTAGCCGATTATTGTTATAGCGGCTGCCCCAGTAAACAGGGTTAGCACCAGACACCCAAATCCGGGTATCCGTAGCAGAGCGCTCATCACCCAACGTGGCCTGAATGCGGTAAGGTCCTGCTTCTTGGGCTGTCAGCTGCACTGTTTTAGTCGTATTACCAGAACGAACCGTTACCTCATCTACTAGCTCATATTCCACCTGATAGTTGGGGTTAACACTGCCCTCAATCACCTCAGTGACGCTGCTATAATTCATCCGCTCTAGCGCCAACTGTACCGACTGACCAGACTGAGCTTGCCCCGCAGCATCGGTAACAATCACCTCCACATCGAAGGGCTCTCCAGCATCGGCTACAAAATCACTCTGCAAACCGATCAACCGTTCCTCTGGCAGCACCGTCACCTCTTTTGTATCAGCAACTGAAAGATTGGAAACATCCACCACCTCAGCATCTAAGCGATAGGTCATGGGGTAGGGCAAATCGTCAGTAATCTCTACGGAAAGCTGACTTTGCCCCTGGTCATCCAGGGTTTTGCTAGTCTCTAATACATCGCTGGAAACAATGGGGCGTTCCTCTGGCCAGTACCACCGACGACCAAAGGAGAAGTCGTCCCAACCCTCTGGAATAAACGTCGTTGGCTGACGAGTGACATAGTAATTGATCTCACGTCCCTGTACCGGTGCTCCAAATAGATAGCTGCTTTCTACACTGGTTGAAAGACTATCGCCTGCCGCTGCTGTTGCTTGATCAAGGCCCATGGCAACCTTAAAGTTAGGCGGCTTAAACTCGGCTACTCGTAAATTTCCCAGCAGTTCTACACCATTGTCAGCAGCGGCCAAAACGGAGTAGTAGCCCAAAGGCTGATCGGCACTGATATCCCATTTCACAGAAAAGGTGCCAAAGTCATTGGTTGTTTGGGTACCCAGGTCAATTCTCTCACCCTCAGGCCCTTGTAGGGTGATGGTATAAGGTCTGTTTTTGTCTTGACGCAGGCTGCCCTTCTGTAGATAGTAGGCATTGCCAGTCAGCCAAGCGATTTCTCCGGGCTGATAAAGAAAACGGTCAGAAAAGACGTTTCCACGGGAAATGGGCTGACTCCCTTCCCAACCTGCATAAATACCGTAGCGAGAACTGCCGGTATAGGGTGTGGTGCGGGCAAATGCCCAGTCATTATTTTCACGGGCAATCACGAGGAGTTCTGGCGGGTCATCAAACGTCTCAGCTCCATTCATACAGGATTTGAGAGCTTGGGCATTTAATTTCAGGGTGCCGGTGTTGTCAGTGTTACCTGTGGCACAGGGCTGGGGTGTCCCTGCTGGAGGATTGCCTTCGTAGGTGTAGGCGCGATAGATCGAGATGGGGGCCTGCTGGACGACTGAGCCATCTGCTAAATGATGTACCCGCACCTGGCCTGAATCTGGGAACCACTGGGCAAAGACACCCAGGTTGGTGAGCTGTACCAGTCCGTAATAGTTGGGTTCATGCCAGCGTTGAGTGCCGTTGCGATTATAGGTGCTGGCGCGGGCCGTAACGCCATAGGCCAACATGCCGGTGTTGCCCCCCAGCTGTTCTCGTAGGGGCACGGGAATATCAGCAAAGGTATTCTTCTCAGCGGCGACAGAAAATGAGGACCAGGTGCTGCGGTCTGGCAACAGACTCGTGTTGTTACCCCGGGGATAGGCCGTGTCAGTTTTGACTAAATCCGTTGGTTGAACAACCTGATAGGCAGCTTTATAGGCGTTGTCTGGCAGATTTACTGCCGATATGTTGAGCTGCAAATCTTGGTTGGCTGGGAAAATGTTGAGCCCAGTGGGAGCCCAGATGTCACCGGTTAAATCACTGGGGGTATAGTCCACCGTCACCGGACTACCCAGGCTTTGGCCAAAGCGGTCTTTTAAATCAGCTCCAAGGGTAATGGTGTAGGTGGTTTGAGGCTCCAATGACCAGGGATTGAGGCTGACATACGTGTCATTATCGTAGGCTCGGAGTAGGCGAGTGCCTGCTTGAATGGGAGGATCGATGGTGATTTGTTCAGCAGCGCTTTCAGCCACTAGTCCATTATTAAATACAAGCTGGGCCAGGCCATTGGTAAATCGACCAGTAGCTCCACCGGGTTGTCCTGCGCCTACCATCTCTAACTTCTCGAAGGCTAGGGGGCTGTAGGTGGTAATTAGACTATCAATACTATTTTCAGTGGGGAGATTTCCACCTGCAGGCTGCAGTCCAGGTGAAATGCTGAGAAAGTATTGAGTGGCTTTTTTGAGGGGACGATTGGGGGTGACATGGTATTGCCAGGGACGTGTCGAGGTACCAAACTTTTCCCGAGCAGATAGATACTTGTCTTTGTAATCGGCCTCAACTACCCGTACTGGAATTGAACTGGCTTGGCCTTCAGTCTCTTGATCTTCAGTCGAGAGTTGTAGGTGTTGTTTTAGGGAAGCTAGATCAAGCTGAACGTTAGAGTTGAACTCTAGGACAGGTTCTATATCAATGGGGTCCTCGGCTGATCCTCGTCTGCTATCAATACCAGGTAGGTTAGTGATTTTAATGGGCTCTGTGGTGAAGGTCCAGGCAAGGTCCTGGTCTAGCTCATGGTCGGAGAGATCTTTTAGACCGGCTTTCAGGGTGACGCGCACTCGGGTGGCCTTGGGAATGGCGCGATCGGCCTGGAAACCAACCATACGCGGGGTGAGAAAGCGAAATTCACCAGGGATAGGAGGGAAGACTTCAAATTTTTCTAGGGTAGCGTTACGCCCTTGACTTTCCAAACTCTCCACTGCCACCAACGGCTCAGCAAACCGAATCCTTATCTGGGCTAGTGTTTCAGCTTCTCCAGTAGGGCTAATCTGTTCAATCCAATCGGGCGGGTCTGGGTCGGTGAGTGCGGCCACTGCTGGCAATGGTTCGGGCGGTGGAATGGGAACACTCTGATCTTGCGTATGCAAAGCATTGGGACGATTACAGGTGGCCAACAGTAATGTCAGAACAAAACCGATCAGCCCGTAGATCAACAGCTTTCGTAGCTTTTTCCTTTCTGACATTGACTCCACCACTGGCCACACTTCTTTGTCATATCCAATGGGACCTGACAGATTACGGAAATACCTACAATTCTTAATTCTGGATAGAATCTGTGTTAGAAAACGTTATTGACTTTTCCGAAGAGAAAATCCAGATCTTACAGGTTGTTCATCAGCTAAAAGTACATCAAACTGCACCTGGGCTCGCCGGCTGCCGCTACGGACATCTAAATGCCACTGTCCTGGCTGCATCGACCAAAACAAAGAGGGTTTGCCAGAAGACTCTAACGTTTGACCATTGAGCTGCCACTCGATAGTTGAAGACTCCTGAGACGTGTTATCAACCACCTTAAATTCCAGACGTTGGTCTTGGGCATTTGGATATAGCAAAAACTGACTGCCTGTTTTAGGCGAAACAATTATTAACTCTGCACTGTTTTCAGCCACATTGGTTTGGTTTGATTCTGTTGTGTTCTGTTCATAATCTGCCAAATCCTCCAGGGCAAAATACTCCTGGACGATGGCTTCACAGTCGGATGTGGGTTTCTGGCCAGTCAGTGTACAGATAGGTCGTTTTACCATGCCATCAGGTGAGGGGAATCGTTCAGGTTCATGGGTCTCATGGAGATGCACCATAATTCGATGCCACAGGGGAGCAGCCCCCATCACACCAGAAACATCCTGCATGGGGGTGCCATCAAAGTTGCCGACCCAGGTGGCAACGGTGTAGTCAGAAGTAAAACCTACTGTCCAGGTGTCGCGAAAGTCTGAGGATGTGCCGGTTTTCACAGCCGATGGGAAGGGCAAGTTGAGGACAGAATCGACACCAAAGGCTGTTGCACGTGCGTGAGGGTCAGAAAGAATATCAGTGATAAGAGACCATGTGGGAGAAGACGTTAGGAGGTCTTCCTCCCCTTTAGAAGGGAAGGTGCCGTAGGCGGCGGAGTCTCGATCGATGGCGCTGGATATCACCCCCCTGTCGGTCCTCCTTCGTAAGGGGGACACATTCGATCGGCTGTGACTCATAGGTGAAGGCTGATTATGAGTTGCCCTTCGCATTGGAGAGAGAGTAATACTGGGATCACCCTGATGAGCCAGGGTTAAATAGGCCTGTGCCAGCTCCCACAACGACACTTCTCCACTGCCAAGGGCCAGGCCTAAACCATAGTGATCAGGAGACTGATTCAGATGAGTAAAACCCAGCTGGTGCAACCGCTCCAGAAACTTATCAACACCGACCTTCTCCAGAATACGCACAGCTGGGATATTCAGAGAATTACCCAGGGCAGCTCGCACCCGCACCGGACCTTGAAACGTTTCACTAAAGTCGGTGGGGCTATAGAGCTGAGCCCCAGGAATCGCATAGTGTGTGGGCACATCCGCCAAGATGGTGTTGGGCTGAATGATATCTTGTTCTAACGCCAGCTGATAGAGGAAGGGTTTAAGGGTGGACCCTGGCTGACGCAGAGCCTGAACACCGTCGTTTTGACCGGTCTGTTGACTAGAAAAGTAGTTTGGGGAACCCACATAGGCTAGAACGTCACCTGTGGCATTTTCGATCACGAGGGCGGCGGCGTGGCGTACATTTTTTAGAGCTAGCCCTTGAACAGCCTGTTGCACCTGGGCGGTGACAAAACGCTGAAGGGACAGATCGAGACTGGTATGGACTTGGGCAGGGTGATCCGTAGGGAGCTGTGCGGCCAGCCAGAAGAGAAAGTGTGGGGCAACTAAAAGCCCCTGATCAATCGATTGGACAGTAACGGGTTGGACATAAATGCGCTTGACTTGAGCCTGGGTTAGTGTGCCATCGGCCACCATTTGATTGAGAACATACTGCTGTCGCTGTTTGAGACTATCCCAATTAGTGTAGGGGTTCAGGGCAGTCGGAGCATTGGGCAAAGCAGCTAATAAACTTGCCTGGGCAACTGTTAGATCGGCGGCAGGAATCCCAAAGTAGACACGGGCAGCGGCTTCAACGCCGTAGATGTTGCCCCCCATGGGGAGGCGGTTAATGTAGGCAGTAAGGATTTCATCCTTAGTCATGCCTGCGGCCAATCGCCAAGCGTACCAAATTTGTTGGGCTTTTCCGAGAAATGTGCGCGGGACAGGGTTTACCATGCGAGCCAGTTGCATGGTCACAGTGGATGCGCCACTGACAATGCGGCGGGTACGAATGGCCTGTAAACTAGCGCGGGCTAAGGCCTGTAGATCGACAGGGCCATGGTGATAAAAGCGTCGGTCTTCAGCGGCGAGAATAGCGTGCTGAAAATGGGGGGAGACTTGGGATAGGGGAACAACAGCGGTGTGCTCTTGGTCGCGGGAAAGGAGGGTACCAAGGGGGAGAGAGTTGCGATCGCGAAACTCCACTGCCTGATCCACCTGGGCTAAATCCGTCGCATGAATAGGCATCAAGTAGGGGACACCCCGCACAACCAGCCCCGTCAGCAACAGCACCACACTGATTTTCACCCGTAAATTCCGTCGCCATATCCAACGACAACCCGTTCTGAATAAGTGCTGAAGAGATTGGGGCATAAGCTTTTACCCCGATACTGCTGTAAAGCCCTGCTCATCCGCAGCGGTAATCCACAACTCTTAATAAATTAGGACAGGCCAGTATCCGATGGCAGACATTCAGTACCTTAATCACGACCATAGGTTCAAATCTGGCAGAGCCATCTTACTCACTGGAAGCGGTGTCTGGCATCTTAGGTTGAGGATCGGTATTGTGCCAGTTAACTTCTAGCCGATAGCGATTTTTTTCAGTTTCATAGTCTTTAGACCAGCAGCGTTCTAATAGTTGAGACCTGTAGGATATGGTGAACTTACGAGGATTCCACACGAATTGGACATCGCGCTCAAACAGGGGCTGATTAAGGTAGTCCCAGAGTGCAAATAGGAGAGAAAATTTGGGGGATGGCTTTGAGTTAGTCATAGTTTAAATACTTCCCAAGAGTTGGCATAACTATCCAACGCTGGTGGGGGAGATGCGAGGGTTAAAAAAAGCTGTTGCTGATTTAAAGGATGAATCGAATCGCAAAACTGGCTAACAGCCTAAATGTGACAGATAAACTCCATACTGAGGATCAGCAGCAAAAAATAAAAATAGAACAGCGTTAGCTGCTATTCCCCTATATCTACTCAATGGGCCAATGGCCTCAGGCCTTTTCTAAAAAAGAAGTCATCGTTTCTCCTTAAAACAGCTTAGATGTGGAGATTTCTTAATTTCACGTTAATCCTAAAGCAAGAATGTGAGCTTCTTATGAAGCATGGGTTTACTATCCGGAATCGTTGGAAAAGCATTATTCTGTTAGCCGTGCGATCGCAAAAAATAGACGTCAAATAAGGCACTTCATTGCCAAGCTACTGAAGGCTTTGGCTGCAATCACAGCAAGTCTCATGGTGCGGGTTGCTCAATGCTCAACTCTAAATATGTGAAACCAGGATGTGAACTCGTATTTCTGGGGGAATTCGCTAGAATCTCTGATAATTGATCTAGGACCTGGTCAACTGATGACTTTACCGAACAAAAGGCAACTCTTCGATCGCTGGGCACCCCTGTATGACCTGTTATTTCCGTCAGTATTTTATCAAGCCACCCATCAGCGGCTGCTAGATTATGTTGACCTCCCGCAGCATTCCCATGTGCTTGACCTTGGCTGTGGGACCGGGCGTTTGTTGGATCGCTTAGCAGCTAAGTATCCTGACCTCCAGGGCACGGGTCTAGATTTTGCGCCTGAGATGCTACGTCAGGCACGTCGCACGAACCGCCATCGCCCTCGCTTAATTTTTGTGCAGAGTAATGCTAACCCACTGCGTTTTGCTGACAAACAATTTGATGCGGTTTTTAACACGTTAAGTTTTCTGCATTATGCAGCGCCAGACCAGGTGTTTGCTGAAATTTATCGGGTATTACGTCCGGGGGGCAGGTTTTATTTGGTTGATCCAGCTGCACGGGTATCAACGGAAACGTTGAAGGTTCCAGTTTCTCCAGGTGGGATTAAATTCTATGGTTCGCAGGTGCGAGAACACATGGGCACTCAAGTGGGATTTCGATGTGTGCAACATCAGTATCTGCTGGGGCCTAATTTGATGACTATGTTTGTTAAGGAACCCTCTTAACGCCATAAGCTTAGTTTTTAATCCCCCCTGATACAGCTACGGTGTACACACATCTCGAAAGGGAGTTCACAATCCTGCATTACCCCCCTTAATCCCCCCTTGGTAAGGCAGGGTTGTTTCGTGTTCACCAGAGAAAATCTGTAAGGCTTATTACTTCGTTCATACTGAATCGAGAGATGATCGCAGGGAGCCAAAACCGGTTGCTTGGGGTCCCTCCGAGTTCCCCAAACCCCCATGGTTAGGGCCGGGAGGCCGCCCTAAGACCCAGCCTACTAGGTTGTCCTCAATGGCATTAACTTAAGGGTTACGGCGGGGTCGATTAATCAGGTTATCGCATTGTTGTTTGGCCCACCTTCATGTAGAGCATGCCTTTCCTCAAATAAGCTTCCAATGCCTCCAGATTTTCTGTCCAGACAATGAAACAGCCCTGCCTTGGTAAGGGGGGAAGCTCCGGTTCTCCCCCTTGGTAAGGGGGAGTTAGAGGGGGTTAGACAACCGTAAACGCTAATTTCCAATACTTGTGTGTACACGGCAGCCCCTGATGCAGAGCAAGCTATTTTAATACTCTGTAGAAATGGCACCATAGCCGCCGCCGCCGGGGGTTTCGATGATGAAGATATCGTCTGCTTGCATTTGGATCATGGCTTTACTGTCCAAGGTTTCTGTTGTGCCATCTTGGCGCACAACAGAGTTGTGACCGATCTGACCAGGGGTGCCGCTGTGCAGACCAAAGGGGGGAACGTGACGATGGTTGGAGAGAATGGCGGCTGTCATGGGTTCTCGAAACTTGATGCGACGGATGACGCCATTGCCGCCTGACTGTAAGCCCTGGCCGCCGCTACCCTGACGAATGGCAAAACTCTCTAACAAAACAGGGAAGCGCCATTCTAAGACTTCTGGATCGGTCAGTCGGGAGTTGGTCATGTGGGTTTGAACGGCATCGGTGCCATTGTAATTGGGACCTGCGCCGGAGCCACCACAGATGGTCTCATAGTACTGATAATGTTCATTGCCAAAGGTGAAGTTGTTCATGGTGCCTTGGGATGCGGCCATGATGCCTAAGGCTCCATAGAGGGCGTCGGTAATCACCTGGGAGGTTTCCACATTACCGGCCACAATAGCGGCTGGATAATGGGGGTTGAGCATACAGCCAGCGGGGATAATGATCTCCAAGGGCTTTAGACAGCCGGCATTGAGGGGGATTTTGTCGTCCACCAGGGTGCGAAATACGTAGAGTACTGCTGCTTTGCAGACGGCTTTTGGGGCGTTGTAGTTGGTGGTCTGCTGGGGTGAGGTGCCGGAGAAATCGATGCGGGCACTGCGGCGGGTGCGATCGCAACTAATGGCCACCTGTATCTGACAACCGTCATCCATTGCATAGGTAAACTGGCCTGGATTGAGCACATCAATCACCCGCCGCACCGATTCTTCAGCATTGTCTTGCACGTGTTGCATATAGGCCTGGACGGTGGACAGACCATAGTGCTGCACCATTTTGTTTAGCTCCTGCACCCCTTTTTCATTGGCGGCAATTTGGGCCTGGAGATCGGCAATATTCTGGGTGGGGTTACGCACCGGATAGGTTTGCTGGGTGAGTAATGCCAGGAGTTCCTGTTCTCGAAAATGACCCTGATCCACCAGCTGGAAGTTGTCGATCAGCACACCCTCTTCGTTCACGGTTGTGCTGTTGGGGGGCATGGAGCCTGGGGTGATGCCGCCAATGTCGGCGTGATGTCCCCTGGAGGCAACGTAAAAGAGAGGGGAGACCTGTTGCTCAGGATCAGTTGAGGGGAGACTGGGAAAAACAGGCGTGATTACGGTGACATCTGGTAGATGGGTACCCCCGTTGTAGGGGTTATTGAGCACATACACATCGCCAGGTTTTAGGCTATCACCCTTGGCTGCAATCAGGCTTTCGATGCTTTCACCCATGGAGCCCAGATGAACGGGAATATGGGGAGCGTTGGCCACCAGCTGTCCCTGCTGATCAAAGATGGCGCAGGAAAAGTCTAATCGTTCTTTGATGTTGACCGAATAGCTGGTCTTTTGCAGGGTAAAGCCCATCTGTTCGGCAATGGCCATCAACAGATTATTGAAAATCTCCAGCATGACGGGATCGGCAGTGGTCTGCTGGGACAGCTCTCTTGGTGGTGACAGCGATTCTGTGCCAGTGGCTGCTGCTGGGTCTTTATCTTTAGGGGATTTGGTCAGGATGAGGTGGTTGCGATCGCTAATCTCCACTACCCACCCCGGTTCAACAATATTGGTACCGGTTGCCTCCACAATAATGGCGGGGCCTGAAATGTGATCACCCGATCGTAGCTCACTGCGCTGAAATAGGGGCGTGGATTGCCAATCATCGGCTATAAACATCGTCACTGTGGTGGCTGGCTGGGGGGGATGGGAACGGAGAGACCCAGGGGTGGGCTCCGTTGGCAGCGGCATTTTGCCAACAACTTCCACTGAAACCGCTTCTACAATTAAGGGCTTCTCCGCCATGGTGAAGCCGTAGCGCTGGTGGTAATCTCGCTCAAACTGGGCCTGCATCGTGGATAAATCTCCAAAGGCCACGATCAGCGCTGAGTCGGTGCCCTGATACCGAATATGCACCTTGGGTAGGATCTCAATGCGGTCATCGGCAACCTTCTGGCGTTTTACCTCGGCAACCGCAGGGGCCGTGATCCCAGTTAGTTTGTCTTCCAGGTCCGGCAGCAAACCAGCGACTAAAGGTTGTTCTATCGCTGCCTGGCGTAGGGCTCGCAGGTCGGCCAGCCCCATGCCATAGGCCGACAACACACCGGCCAGGGGGTGAATAAAAATCTGTCGCATGCCCAGGGCATCGGCAATCAGGCAGGCATGTTGTCCAGCCGCTGCCCCAAAGCAGGACAGGGTGTACTCTGACACGTCATGGCCCTGCTGCACTGAGATTTTTTTGATGGCGTTGGCCATATTCTCAACGGCAATGGCCAGAAATCCAGCCGCCACTTGCTCGGGCGATCGCACATCACCGGTCGCCTGGTGAATCTGTTCAGTCAGATCTGCAAACATTTGTTGGACAACTTCGCGATCCAGGGACTGATTTCCCTCAGGGCCAAACACCTGGGGGAAAAATTCCGGCTGGATTTTGCCCAGCATAACGTTGCAGTCGGTAACGGTGAGGCAGCCGCCTTTGCGATAGCAGGCTGGCCCCGGATTAGCGCCAGCAGAGTCTGGCCCCACCCGATAGCGGGCTCCATCAAAATGCAAAATAGAGCCCCCACCGGCTGCCACCGTATGGATTGCCATCATCGGTGCCTTGATGCGAACACCTGCCACTTCTGACTCAAATACCCGTTCGTATTCACCGTTGTAGTGGGAGACATCGGTGGAGGTACCGCCCATGTCGAAGCCGATGATTTTGTGGAGATTTGAGATCGCACTCGTCTGTACCACCCCCACCACACCGCCAGCGGGTCCCGAGAGAATACTGTCTTTGCCCCGAAACAGATGGGCATCGGTCAGCCCCCCATTGGACTGCATAAACATCAGCTGGGGCCCTTGGTTAGGCTCTGTTTGAGTAGTGTTCTTACCGTCTGAATTATCTGTGCCCACGGCACCCAGCTCCAACGCCACCCGATCGATATAGCGCTTCAAAATCGGCGATAGGTAAGCATCTACCATGGTGGTGTCCCCCCGGCTGACCAGTTTCATTAGGGGGCTAACTTCGTGGGACACTGAAATCTGCGTAAAGCCAATGTCCTTGGCTAGGGCCGCGATCTGATGCTCATGATCGGGGTAACGATAGCCATGCATCAGCACAATGGCACAGGAATGAATACCCGCATCATAGGCCCGTTGCAGTTGGGGCAGCAGCGACTCCGTTTCAACCGGCAATAGCTCCTCGCCCTGGGCGCTATAGCGTTCCTCCACCTCGATCACCTGCTCGTAGAGCATTTCTGGCAGCACGATCTGGCGGGCAAAAATGTCAGGTCGATTCTGATAGCCGATGCGCAGTGCATCTCTAAAGCCTTGGGTAATGACCAGTAGGGTGCGATCGCCCTTGCGCTCCAATAAGGCATTCGTGGCCACCGTGGTGCCCATCTTCACCACACCAATTTGCTCGGTGGGCAGCGGCTGTCCCGCTGCAATCCCTAAAATATCCCGAATGCCTTGCAGCGGCGCATCCACATATCGTTCTGGGTTTTCCGATAGCAGTTTATGAATAACCACCCCCCCATCGGGTCGCTGGGCTACCAAATCAGTAAATGTGCCCCCTCGATCAATCCAGAATTGCCAGCGATTTCCAGAATTAGATAACTTTTCCATGGGGACAACTACACACAGGCCAAAGGCTATGGTATCGAGTTCTGCTCTGGGGTAAAAGACATCAACCCATAAAATCAGCCAACAAAATCAGCCAACAAACTGTTCGATTAGTTGCTGAATCCGCTGATAGTGAGCCCCTTTCCAATAGAGCTGACAACAGCTCTGACATTCAAAAAATTCATCATAGGAAAGCCGAGTGAAATGGGGCAGCCGATGTTCAATCAGTTGTTTTTCGACCGAGTGTAGCAAACCATTACAGCTGGGACAGCGCTGAAAAGGGGCGACTGCTGCATAAAGGCTAAAGCGCTTCAATAATTCATGCACCTGTTTTTTAGGATCATGCGATCGCACCCAGTAACCATAGGTGACAATGCTCCGCTTGAGCAGGCCGATGTCGCGCGTGAGTAAAATGCGTTCTTCCTGGCTAGAAATGTGAGCCAGGGTGCTGTCGTCGTAGTCATTTTGGTACAGCGTGTCAAACCCTAACAATCGAAGATAGCTGGCCAGTTTACCTAAATGAACATCCAGTACAAAGCGCTGCTCCGTAAGCGGCTGAGGCCTCACATGAGAAACCACATCGATCTTTAACGATTCACAGTGGGGGTAAACGCTAATACTGTCACCATCTTTCAAAATATAGGCAAAACTAACAGACTCGTTGTTAGCCAAAATTAGCCCAATTTCTGGATGGGGTACCCCTAGGGCTTCAATGGCATCTTTAATAGATGCTCGATCTTTGACAGTGTGAGAAAATGCTTTGTGGCTGCGGGTAGGGGGCAGAAAATCATTTAAGCTGCCATGGAAATGAAAAACTGCCTGGGGCATTGTCTACTTGTGCATCGTCACCTCTTAAAATTTTGCCAGATTTCAAGGCATTGCGATCGCGCCGAGCAGTTATCACCACAGGACAACATCATAAAAGTTGACGACGTTAACATAATTAACGAAAATAGGAGCCTACCTGAGAATTTTCAAACTCAAGGTTTATATGGCGACAAAAAAGAGCTATCACCATGGAGATTTACGACGGGCATTGCTAGATTCTGCCCTGGCAATTATTACGGAGCAGGATATATCTGCCCTATCTTTACGGCAGGTGGCTCGTCGGGCTGGGGTATCCCACACAGCTCCGTATCGTCATTTTGCTGATAAAGAAGCGCTGCTGGCCGCCGTCGCCGAAGAAGGTTTTCGGGAGTTTAGTCGCTACTTGGAGCAGGCTAGAGATGCTGAATCGACTCCGCTGGCCCAGCTACAGGCAACGGGAATCGCCTATGTTGAATATGCTCTACGCTACCCCACCCACTATCAGGTGATGTTTGGCAGTTACTGTGCAGATGCAGATGCGTTTCCTTTGTTAACAACAACGGCTAATAAGTCTTTTCAAATTTTGGTGGATATTATTGCGGATGGTCAGGCAGCCCAGGAAATACAGCCAGGCGAGCCACAACTATTGGCGTTGGCCAGTTGGTCGTTGGTGCATGGTTTGGCGATGCTGCTGCTGGATAATCGCTTAGGGATTGAAGGGGATGCGGTTAAACCGCTGATTGAGAACACATTACAGCTGATACAGCAAGGAGTAGCGCTGTAACGTTCCCTTTACCAACGTTAACTAAGCTGATGTGAAGTATGGCTGGCATCGATGGCTTGAAATCGCTGAATCGAAAACGGTTTGATGTTTAAGGAACTCTTTTGATTCAAAATCAGCTCTGACATGATGCGCCCGACAACGGGTGAAAGTTGGAAGCCATGGGCCGAGAACCCAAAGGCATGATAAACATTAGGGACTTTTCCACTGGCACTAATGACGGGAATACGATCGGGCATAAAGGCTTCCAGGCCTGCCCATGTCCTGACAATTCGCACACCTGCCATTCTAGGAAACAGCTCTACAACGGTGCGGCTGCTTTCAGAGAGTTTGAAGAAATCAATCTCTGTTCTCTCGTTAACCATGTCATGGTCAGCCAAATAAGCCCCTCCAATCAATACAGTACCGTTTTGCATCTGCTTAAACGACAACTTACGGGATGCCACGCCTACCACTAGCTCAAGAAAAGGGGGTAACCGCTCAGTCACCATCATCATTGGAGCTCCGATATTGAGCGGGACGGGTTCATCTAAATAGTCACATACCTGCCCTGCCCAGGCCCCTGCACAGTTGACCAGGATAGGTGCGTCCAACTTGGCTTGCTCTGACACCACACGCCAACGGTCTCCCATCCGTTCTATCCCCGTCACACGGCAGCCTGTTCGATACTCTACTCCCAAGGACTCGGCCTTGCGGCGAAAAGCAGTGAGGGCGTGATAGGGACGGGCAAAGCCGTCACCAGCGGTATACAGTCCACCCACACAGTGGGGAGCCAGAGCAGGGACCAGTGTGTAGAGGTGTTCGCGATCAATCAGCTGTTCATGGTCAAACCCCAGGGCACAGACCATAGCTGCGCGTTCTTTGAGTTTCTCCAGATCAGCGGCATTTTCCGCCACCCGCACCTGGCCGCTGAGTTTTACATCGCAATCACTGCCCACCAGGGAATAGATATCTCGCCACATTCTGGCGGCAACAACCGCGAGGGGAATCTCCGCCGGATGACGATTCAATCGACGTAAACCGCCTGCGTTCACACCAGATGCATGGCGGCCAGGGCTATCTTTCTCTACGACGATGACCCGTTGTCCAGCCATGGCCAGGTGTAGCGCTGTTGAGGATCCAATCAACCCCCCACCAATAATTACAACATCAACCGTCATGCTTCTGTTCCTGTCAAATTAGCCAGCTGGTCAATGGTCATGGGCCTGATCGGCGGGCGAATGCGAAAGGGAGCATAGTCTGAGACGGGACGCTGGTGAGCGGCTGCAACAATGTGGGCTACGGTCGAGGCACACTGTCTTCCTTGACAAGGCCCCATGCCACAGCGGAGATAATATTTCACTTGATTGGGATCACCATGGCCTTCTCGCACCGTTTGGCGGATTTGCCCAGCTGAAATCTCTTCACAACGGCAGACCAGAGTGTCATCATCGGCGGGAACAAGCAGGGACTCCGGTAAGCGGTACAGGGCTTCTAGAAAAGGGCGTACCCTTAAATCTTGCTGCCGCCAGTTGAGATCATCCTGGCCCTGGCGATCGCGCTGTTGCTCACTGATGAGGCCCAACGCCCGAGCAGCTTCTAGGGCGGCTAATCGGCCACTATGTTCGGCGCTGCGGGCACCCCCAATGCCGGCGTTATCACCCACAACGGCGATCCCCGGCACAGTGGTCGTTCCCCACGGCGTTACTTGGGGTCGCCAACACTGTTGCCCCGCATCCCAGATATGGTGGCAACCAGCGGCCTGGGTCAGATTTGTTCTAGGAATCACCCCAAAATGGACCAAGAGACTGTCTGTGGGGATGGTTTCTCGCCGACGAATGCCAAGGCTATTCCAGCCGTACTCTACCGTTTGAATGTGTTTGTCCCCCTGAGCTTGTAGGTGAGAAACCCCATAGTAGATGGGGATGCCCGCTGCATTGAGATCCAGGGTGTATTTTAATCCACGGCTAATGTAGTTACCGGCCCCTAATGCCTTCGGTAAGCGCGGTGCAGCCCGCCACAGGTTGGTTCCAGGCGAGAGTTCTAGAATCGCTTTTACCGGTATGCCAGCCCGCTGATATTGCCAAGCCACCAGTAGGGGTAACGGACCCACACCGGCGATGACCGTGCCATTGGCGGGGACCACACCAGCGGTTTTCAGCAAGATTTGGGCCGCCCCTGCATTCATCACCCCCGGCAAGGTCCAGCCGGGAAACGCTACTGGTCGCTCCATCGCACCGCTGGCAACAATCACAGACTCCGCTTGAATAATAGATGCTTGATCATTGTGCAGGATGCCAACCTGGTGACGAGCATTTAATAGCCAAACGGTGGTGTTGGGTAAATAGTGGGCTCCACTAGTCTGAAATGCGGCTACCAGGTCAGCGCCGTGTTGATAATCTGCTCCGAGTAATGTGGCGCGGTTTGTGGGGGCATTTGCGATCGCACGATAAATTTGTCCACCGGGCGATGGCTGCTCATCGAGCACCACCACATCTAAGCCTAAATTCGCCGCCGTTGTTGCTGCAACAAGTCCCCCCGGTCCAGCCCCAATCACCACCAGCTGATAAGATTTACGCATTATCTCCTCCCACCCCCTGTTGACGACGAATCGTCATCCCTTCTGCCACCTGTACCTGACAGGCTTGACGGTTGGGCAAGCCATCAATTTCCATCAAACACTCAAAGCACACCCCCATCATGCATAACGGTGCCCGAGGTGCCCCTGATAAAGAGGTGGTGCGGGTATAGTCCAACCCATGTACTAAAACAGCTGCCGCCACGGTTTCCCCCACTGGAACTTGAACAGCTTCACCTTCAATCGTTACCGTGACGGTTTCATCTGTTAAGTTATTCAGACGCTTAAACATAGTTGCCCGGTCTTAGTATCAGCGTTTCAGTTTCGATTTCAAATCAGGATGTTCGAATACCATACTCTGTTGTAGATCGAGTTGAGTGCCCTGCTGGTTCTCCCTAGCTCGGTTGAACATGGCGGTGGCAATGGCAACATCAATATAGGCCAAGCCAACGGCATTGAAATAGATTCGCTCTGACTCCGATTCACGCCCTGGTTTCTTGCCAGAGACTAACTCGTGTAGATCAGCATGGATATGGCTGGCGTTAATCAGCCCCTCTTTATACATTCGGCTTAATGTCTGGGTGCGGTGGGTCACGGTTTCCCAATCGTCGCAGACGATCTTATCGGCCTGTAATGCCACCTCAAACTCATCCTCCCAGCCCCCCACATGGCTATAGAAGGCACCGGGTTTCATCCAGGCTGCTTTGAGCAGAGGGGCCTGGGCACTGGTGGCGGTCACCAGAATATCAGCATCCTCCATGGCTTGTTGCGCATTAGTGTTTGTGGATACAAACTCCATCTCTGGATACAGGGGTGAGAGTTCAGCAATAAACTGCTCCTCATGGGCTACCAAGTAAGCGGCAACTCGACACTGCGTTAGACCAGGGCACACAGCTTTCATCGCGATTAAATGCATTTTTGCCTGTTCCCCGGCCCCAATAAAACCAATCACTTCAGCATCAGGACGGGCTAAATGCTTGGCAGCAATCCCCCCCATGGCTGCAACCCGCATATTTGAGGCGAGAGTTCCTTCCATGACACAGATAGGAAACCCTGTTTCAATTTCCGAAAGGATAAAAATAGCCGATAAATTTTGCTGGTCGTGCTGACTGGGATTCAGGGGAAAGACCGAAACCCATTTAACGCCGCAGACCTTTTCATCTAACAGCGTTGCCGGTAAACAATTAATCCGTTCTTGGGTAGCTTGATTAAAAATCTGGACAATTTTCTCAGGAAAAATGACATGATGTCTTTCAAATTCAAACATGCCTTTTTCGGCGATATCCATCACCATCTGCATATCTAAACACCCGGCATTAAGCAGATCTTCCTGAGATAGATAGGTGAAGCTAAGGTGGTGTTTGTAACTCATAAATGTGGTTTCCTAAAACGTGTTATCAAACAAATTTGATAACAACTCAATGGAGTTTAAATAGAGATAATCTCAACCCAAAAATAACTCGAATGGCCTTGAAAGCAGTTACCTCTTTTCCTGGATTCACAAACTACTGATCGCATGATGGTTACCGTGTATGGGAAACCATGTTGATACTTCTATCTGAAGCCTAAGGAATAACAGCTCAACATAAAAATTTTAAATCTAATCAGAGCATTGTCAGCTTTTTTGTTACATCTCTAAAGTAACGAAAAGTCAAACCATGGGTACGATGCCACTCACTCTGAGTTTATCCAGGCCATTCACAATGAACAACATAATAGGTTACAGCAATAACAGCTATGCTTGTAGCAACCCTGAGAGGGTGGAATGTCGGTTAAAGATTCCACCCATCTAGTTTCTATGAATTCTTATGCACTCTTCTTATGGAATTTGGCATTAGCTAAAGAGAAGAGTTTTCTTAAAAATAACGATAACTTACTGGGATGCCGTAGGAGTTCAAAAATGGACTGGCCAACTGTCAAGCAGAATTTCCATATTAGAACTCTGCCATAGCCAATATCAGATAATCTGGCATACATTGCTGGTTTGTCTTCATATCGGAAACGATTGCGGGTTGAGGTATCTTGGATAAACCAATGATCTCCCAAGGCACAAACAACGTAAGGAATGGCCGTTAGCAATACAGAGCCATAAAGAGCGCAGTAAGCTGTCATATAGGTTTGCACTGAAAAATTATCCATACCCTCGGGCCAAGATGTCAGTGAATCTTGAACCACAGAGGTTCGATAAATTAAGGCTGTTGTTAGAGTGACTCCACCCTGATGCTGAAGCAGACATTTACTAAACAGGGATTTACCATCGGTAGCACAAACATCTTCCTTAATGCGATAGCACTGCTCATAAGCCACAATATCTTGAGCAAAATTTTTGGCCGCATGGTTCAGCACGATAAGGGTTAAGTCAGGCTTTTCAGAAAGATGCTTAATGATATAGCCTAAGGTCTCTGGTCTTAATCGATCATCGTCACTAACTACCCAGACAAATTTCCCTTTCGCCTGTTCTATGCAATATTCAATATTTCTAATAGGTCCTAAATTAGATGGCTGACGATGATTTGTGAATTGTACATTAGAGAACTGGGGACACCATTTCTCGATTACCCTTTGAGTCTCATCACTGGAGGCATTGTCGGAAATAAGAATCTCGACAGAACTCTCTAGTCGATGAATAGCCTCATTCAACCAAGCCATTTGCTGGTCTAATAGAGAGGCACGATTATAGGTAGGTATCGCGATTGTTAAAAGCTTAGACATGTTGTCGAAAAAATGAATTACTAAAAGCTCTGGACAGTGAAAAGTTCTTGTTGTGGATAAACTTAGAAATCAGTCAGTAAAGCCCTGATTCCTCGCTAACGTTCAGCAGATTGGTTGGTTTTTCGATAGATTTTCGATAGATTACCTAATGGTCGAAAGGCCATAGTTTTACTGAAAATCGTTTTCTACCAGCTTTGAAGTAGGCACATACTTGGTCTTTTAAGATCTTTCTATTCGGACGTACCCTTTGTAAATCGAGGTATTGGGCTTGAGTTTTACTCCTAGATGGAAGAACTTGACCAACAAGAGAAAACTTCGCACTGTCCAGTATCAGCTCACTAACTCATTAAAAACAGATCGACTCCATATATTGAAGAGAGTGATATAAAATCTTTACATCAGAGAACTTTTCAACAATCTAAAAAGTCAACAGCTCTACTGCACCAAAACCTTAGTAGAGTAGTTCTTCCAGAAACTCACATTAGTCAAAAAAATAAAATTTCTATTACCTGCGTCGAGTACTGAAACCTCTACACACCAAAGGTTGAATTATTCAAAAAGCTCTACCCGTTAAAACTAAACTCTGTTGTGAGACAGCAAATCAGGGTAGCCCCTTTTAGGAAAAAAAGGATAAGAAAAGTGGATCAGAGAGATCCTCTGGAGACCGATAAAGCATCCTTAGAGAATCGACTCTACCCTCAGTCACAAGATGTCTTGTTCTATACCTGCGTGTCCAAGCTGTCACCCTGAGTCTATGAGTTTCAATGGGCAAGCCATCATGGCAAACAGAACTATAAATACCGGGATTGTGGATGTCAGTTTGTCCTGAATCCTCAGTGGCATCACTGCACCCAGGAGCAACGAGACCTGATTGACCGCTTTCTTCTGGAGTGGATTTCCCTGGCGCGTTCAGACGACTGCATCCAACGCTATGGCAATCGGAAAACCAATACCGTTGCCACCCAAGTAGAGGTAACCAGCAAGCCAAAAAAACGCCTAACGGTTCAAAGGGAGGAATTATGGTCTTTTGTCGATAATAAAGGTAATGAACAATGGGTGTGGTTAGCCTTAGATGTCAAGACGCGTGAGAACATGGGGGCCTATGTCGGTGACCGTAGTGGAGAGTCAGCTCAGGCCATATGGATGTCCCTACCAGCCATCTATCGACAATGTGCTGTGATTTACACCGATCGGTTGAGTTCCTATCCAGTGGCTTTACCCAGCAAACGTCATCATCCTATAGACAAGGATGGTGGCTATACCAGCTATATTGAGCGATTTAAAGATACGATGCAGCAGCGGGTATCTCGATTGGTGCGCAAAATGTTACCCTTCTCGAAAAAGCTCAAAAATCATATTGCTGTAATTTGGTATTTTATCAACCACTACAACGAGCAATTACGCGCAAATAAGAGTATTAGGCCTCTTCTTCACCATCCTCTCCTTAATAGCGCTACCTAAATCAGCTTTATTAAGTCTCTCGTTGATTTTCTCTAGATCTAGCTTGCAGAAAGCTTTTTTGTGATGCTTCATGACATGTTACATAAGTGACTGTTTTACCAAAAGAAGTCGATGGTAACACCTAAGCATTAACACTGCGTTTAGAGTGAAAATACTTGTTATCGTCGTAGAGAGATTATGGCAGATTAAATACTCTGAATTGATGATGGGGGTGTAATTTATTTTAACTTCACATAAACAATAAATTTGTGTGAGAATCCTAGCTGGCTGACAAAAGCCTGTTAAGGATGCTGCAAACAGCACGACAATGGGCTGTTAGACGCTGTAATAACGATTTGGACCATGTTGCTGTAGGGCGAAGTGTGCCCGATGATTGTGAGGAGTGAGGACAGGAGACCATGCCTAAAATAGACATATCAAAACGTCCCTATCCGCTTGCCACGGGGCCAAAACGGAATGGACAACGCATTGTTGGCATTGACCTAGGTTTCACTTTGTGGGTAGATACTTGGTAGTGGTGGCCTAGAATACCGAAATATGGTGGGATACTTTGTTGGCTATATTTTCGATTGAATTGGGGGTGGGAGTACGCCAATGACTGCGGCATCAATGTCTTTATCAATCATGCCAAAGTTGAGCATCAGGTGGGCCATGGCGCGATTACGATGACCAGTGGCCCGCTCTGAAATAAATGTGGGCATGTCAATAAAGGTGTGGTATAGCTCCATAACACCACAGGTTGGGGACTTTGCTAGCAGCTATTATCCCTCAACAGCATCCATAGCATTCTCTTTAGCTATCCCACTATATGGAACCAGTACCCACTATTCATATTCAGGTAAAAAGAAACCCTGACTATGGCTAGGGTCAAAGTAAGTATCTTATTTTAGATGCTTGTTACAAAAAAAACTCGCATTCACTCCTTATTCTGACTCGTCAGCAGCAGATGCCATCTCAGCTTCGTTCTCATCATCGACAGCAGTAATTTCTATTGCTTCAGCTTCGTTCTCATCGTCGACAGTTTCACTATCTACAGCAGTAGTCGCTGTTGCTTCAGGTTCATCTTCGGCAGTGATGATTTCTGCTGTTTCATCTACTGCCTCGGTTGTAGTTGTATCGTCAATGGCGGTAACAGCCGTTGTTTCAGATTCTCTATGTTTGTTCTTTCTTAATTTGGTTGAGTGCTTTTGTCTCTTTTTGGTACTACTCCACTTATTCCGCATCTTTTTGATTTTCCCCTGGTAGACCACCATGGAAAAATATATCAATTACGCTGTTGTTGTTCCTAGAGTCTCTACAGATATCTCACATAACCTATAAGGAATTTAACCAAGTGTTGTATAGCTACGGTCTAATAGATCAGTTCACAACATTTCTAAGTATGGTAAGCGACAAATTTTAAATGCAAAATATGCATCGCCCCATGGATAGGTCAAACATGTGGAGGTTGTATTTTTTAGATAGGGCTTCAAATACTCGCAGGCCTCTTACGCTATTGCCATTGTCATCAATGGGGGGAGAAAACGTGGCAATACCTGCTTTTCCGGGGATTACTGCTAAAATACCACCGGAAACACCACTTTTTGCAGGCACACCAACTCGATAGGCCCATTCTCCTGCCCGGTTATACATGCCGCAGGTGTACATGACGCTGAGGATATCTCGAACGTAGTCTTCGTTAACGGCGCGGGTTTGGGTGATGGGGTTTTGGCCGTGATTGGCCAGTGTGGCTGCCATGGTGGCTAAGTCCTGACAGGTGACCATGACGGCACATTGCTGAAAATACAGATCGAGGGCAGCATCGATATCTTTATCGATCATGCCGAAGTTGAGCATCAGGTGGGCCATGGCGCGATTGCGATGACCAGTAGCCCGTTCTGAAATAAATGTGGGCATGTCAATAAAAACGTCGTGCCCGGTGTAGCGCTCAAACATTTTGAGCAACCTGTTGAGCTTATCGGTGGGGCCATCACCCTTCAGCAGGCTGGTGGTGGCAATGGCTCCAGCATTGATCATGGGGTTATAGGGCCGATGGGAGCCTTCATCTAACCGAATCATTGAGTTAAAAGGATCACCCGTGGGTTCTACGCCCACTTTCTCCAACAAAATCTCTCGACCATGATCTTCTAACGCCAGACCGTAGGAGAAGAGTTTAGAAATTGACTGAATTGTAAATTTCTGCTCGGTGTCCCCGACATTAAATGCCTGGCCATCGGTGGTAACAACGCTGATGCCAAACCAGTCTGGGTTAGCCTTGGAGAGTTCTGGAATATAAGCTGCGACCTCACCCTCCTCCATTGCCGCATAGGTATGGTGTAGCTTTTCAAGAAAGGCCTGCAATTCTGACATAGTCGATGTCCCACCCACTCGATAGCATCATAATTTGAAATTGGCGTTGCTGATCCTCGGAGGGATTTAATCCTTTAAATCTGGGCTATTAGCAAATATCACAGCTCGATTTATCCCCTAAATTAGCACCAGCTGAAATCGCAACAGGTTAAACTGTCAAATGTTTGCCCTCTGCATCTAAGGTCTTTACTAGAAAGGCCCATTTGTCAGCGACTTCCTCAATGATCTTAGCGGTTGGTTTACCAGCTCCATGGCCTGCCTTTGTTTCAATGCGGATTAATACTGGATTGTCTCCCTGGTGAACCGCCTGGAGTGTAGCGGCAAACTTAAAACTGTGGGCTGGCACGACGCGATCATCATGGTCGGCGGTGCTAATCAGTGTGGATGGGTAGCTGGCTGAGTTTAGATTATGCAGTGGCGAATAGGCATAGAGTGCCTTAAATTCCTCAGGATCTTGGGGAGATCCATAGTCACTTTCCCAGGCCCAACCAATGGTGAATTGATTAAACCGCAGCATATCCATAACACCCACGGCGGGTAGAGCTGCTGCAAACAAGTCGGGGCGCTGAATCATGCAGGCTCCAACCAGCAGCCCGCCATTGCTACGGCCCATAATCGCCAGGTTTTCAGATGCAGTATAATTGTTGTCAATTAACCATTCAGCCGCGCTGATAAAGTCATCAAAAACATTTTGCTTGGTCAGCTTTGTACCTGCCTGGTGCCAGGTTTTACCATATTCACCACCGCCTCGCAGGTTGGCTACGGCATAGATGCCCCCCATCTCTAGCCACACTAGATTGCCCACTGAGAAATTGGGGCTAAGAGGGATATTAAAACCGCCATATCCATAGAGCAGCGTGGGTGTTTGGCCATTGGGTGTTATGCCCTTTTTGTGGGTGATAAACATGGGCACTCGTGTGCCATCTTTGCTGGTGTAAAACACCTGCTGTGTTTCATATTGATTGGGGTCAAATGCCACCTCAGCTTCACGAAACAGGCTTTGTTCTCCTGTTTCCATGTTGTAGCGATAGATGCGGCTAGGCACCGTAAAGCTAGAAAATTGGTAAAATGTTTCCGTATCTTCTTTTTTGCCATCAAATCCACCTACGGAGCCAATACCTGGTAGCGCAACAGTTCTGAGGGGGTGACCTGCTAGATCAAAGATTTGAATAGTGGTGTAAGCATCTTTGAGGTAGTTGGCAACAAACTGATTGTTTAGCAGGCTAACCGAGTCCAAAGTCTCTTCTGCCTCGGGAATAATTTCTGTGGGGACATTTCCTTGGGTCAGATCAAGGACAATGACACGACCACGGGATGCGTTTAAATCAGTTTTGAACCAGAATGTAGTGCCGTCATTGTCAATTAATCTATAGGATGCTTCAAATTCGCTAATCAGCTCTATGACTTCGCCATTGGGATCTTGAAGATCCTTATAAAAAATCAGGTTCTTGCTATCAGTGCCTCGCCATACATAGATAACCAGGTAGTGTCCATCATGGGTTACCCGCCCATGGAAGCCCCATTCTTTTTCATCAGGACGTTCATAGACCAGTGTGTCTTCTGACTGAAGAGTGCCCAGACGGTGATAGAAGAGTTTTTGGAAATAATTAACCTCTTCAAACTGAGAATCTGTCAAGGGTGCGTCATAGCGACTATAGAAAAAGCCCTGGTTGTCGTGACTCCAGAGCGCTCCTGAGAATTTGCTCCACTGTAGATGGTCGGCGGTATCTTCCCCTGTCTTGATGTCTCGCACCTTCCACTCCAACCAATCTGACCCTGAACTAGAGAGGCTGTAAGCCAGATAACGACCATCTTCACTAACGGCAATGCTGCCTAGGGCAACAGTGCCATCTGTCGATAGGGTATTGGGATCGAGCAGCACAACCGGCTCAGCTTCCAGGGATGGTTGGGTGTAAAGCACTGCCTGGTTTTGTAGGCCATCATTCTTGTAGTAAAAATAACGTCCACCGCGCTTAAATGGCACACTGTAACGCTCATAGTTCCAAAGCTCCGTCAGCCGCTTTTTGAGAGGCTCCACCGCAGGTAGCTCACGCAGATAGCCAAATGTAACCTCATTTTGTGCCTCAACCCAGGTCTTCGTCTCATCCGAGTTTGGATCTTCGAGCCAGCGATAGGGGTCAGCAACAGTCGTGCCGTGGTAAGTATCGGTTTGGTCGCAGCGGCGGGTTTGGGGGTATTGGAAGGGCATGGGGAGGGTAATTGATAGTTGATAATTGTCAATGGGTAATTGTCAATTACCCGAGTAGTGTAGCGTTTCCAGACTCAATTGAGATCGCACCCTAATCCCCTACGGCCTGCATCAAAGATCTGAGCCGCTGCAAACGGTGACGAAGCAACACCAATAGGGCAGCCAAAACAATTCCTTGGAGACCTATGCCTAAACCAACGGCCCACAAAAATACGGCTTGAAGACCACCATAAAGTGGAGGATGGCCAAAGAATGTTCGATATAACAGCCATAGAGGATTTAGGGAATCACCTTTCTGAAAAATAGACAAAATGCTCAATGGCACAATAATCAGTAACAGGATTGTGCCTGTTGACCAAAGGGCTGGATTACGCACCTGGGTGGTAAAGATAATTTGGGTCAGCGCTGCATAAATTAACCAGCTCAAAATAATACTCAAGGGTACTGCTAGTAAATGCGGAGATAATAATGACTCAGCCTCCAGGAGCCACGATGGCACTATCAATAAACCGGCAATCAGAATATTGACCCCGATGGCCGTGAATGCTGGACTCTTATCAGCCCAAAGACGGGTAGTTAAATTAGTTTTGGGATAAGTTAGCCAGTCGAATAGCTGTTGGCGTTGAGGCATCAGGGCCAATAACAACAGCAGTATTAAGCCAAAATTGACCCCATACAACACTACAAAACCGAGAAATGCATCCCAGCCTTGTGCAGCGTCTTGATGTTGAAGAAATCCCCAGACCAGTACGTTAATATAAGCCGTTAGCAAATAACTCACTCGCTTGCTAATTAATGTGGTTTTGGGTTGATGAAATAGACGTTTTAGCATGCACCACACTAAACCAATGGCAATAATCAGATTAACCAGAGTAAATCCATAGGCCAAAAAACTATTGTAAGCCAGGTTGACATATAGCCATTGCGTTGATACCACTGGATTGTTTGCATCGAACAGTCTTGAGTTTTCAGCAATGGTATACCAGCTAATGTTGGCGTTCCAAAACATAAAAAAGGGCGCAAACAAAACTAGGCTAAGGCCAGAAAAGGCTATGGCTATGGATGTTTTTTGGGGTTGCAGCTTGCCAGTAATACCCGCTAAAAGGGCCAGGCTGAGACATAAAAATGTAGAAATAATCAACAGGCTGTAATAGCTCAAAAGGAAAGAGACTGGCAATGGTATTTGAGCCAGAGCGTAAACATGTAAAGGAACAACCGAGAGTACTACCAAGTAGGGGACGATAGGGACCCCCAATAGTTTGCCAAGCAGAATCTCTCGGGCAGGTCGTGGACTCAGACGAATAAAATTCAGAGTTCCCTTCTTCTCTTCTTGGGTCAAGTCACTGGCTACATAGTATCCGCCGATGACAAATAAAAAGTAGGGAATTGCCCAGGTAAAAAAGCGCCCAATATCAAGCCATGGGTTATGAAATGGAGGGGCTGCTGTATTACGTTGAAATAACAGAAAACAAAGCAAAATTTGAAATATGGCCGATATGCTCAGCGTTGCTATTACCGTACGTGGTTTAAGATGGCCGCGACACTCTCGTAAAAATTGAGGGTTCCAAATGCCAATTTGATTGATCCAGTTCATGGGGAATGGGGAATGAGGAATGGTGTGTAGCACGGCCCACCATCTGGGCGATTTTTTCCTTAAGCCGTACGTTGATAGCCGGAGCGAATAAAAATATCTTCCAGGGTCTCTTGGGTCTGATAAAACTCCGTAATGGCAAAGCCTTCGGAAACTAACTGCCGCAACAGATTAGCAGCGGCTTGGACATCTTCGGTAAATTGAATGGCTAGCTGATTATTGTCTAATTGTTTTACGGGGATAGTTTGATCCTCTAAATAGCGAGCAAGCCCATCAATATTTTCAACTACAGAAATCAGCAGCTGTTGTGTGGCAGGTTCATATAAGGTATGCAATTGACCGCTTTGAACCAGTCGGCCCTGCTCCATAATGCCAATGGCAGTACAAAAGTCTTCTAGATCACTGAGGATATGGGATGAAATTAAAATGGTCATCCCCTGTTTTTGAAGAGTTTTAATGGTTTGACGATACTCAATGCGGGCGATGGGGTCCAATCCAGAAACGGGTTCATCTAAAAGTAAGAGGGTGGGTTTATGTAGCACAGTGCGGGCTAAACTGAGGCGTTGTTTCATGCCTCGCGACAGCTTACTGATTAGCCCATGGCGTTTGTTTTCTAAACTTACTAACGCCAGTACATCGGTGATCCGCTGCTTCAGGTTAGTTCCTTGAAGATAGTATAGTTGGCCAAAGTATTGTAGGTACTCGTCAACGGTGAGGTCGTCATAGAGGGGGAAATCATCAGGGAGTAACCCTAACTGATGCTTAATCTGGGCATTGGGATGGCCCCGCTTGAGGGGGGTTCCACCAATTAGAATTTCTCCGGTGGTCGGTTCCTCTGCCGTAGCCAGCAAACGAATCAATGTGGTTTTACCGGCACCGTTGGGGCCAATCAGCCCGTAGACTTCGCCAGCTGCGATGGCGAGATCAACATGATTAACAGCGACATGCCGATCAAACTGTTTTGTTAATCCTCGGGTTTCTACCACGAGAGACGGTGTAGTTGGAGGGGACGGATCTTGAGATATAGACGAAATTTCAGACATACCGTCACTGGGTAAATAACACTGAGCAGTTAAACGTAAGGGGAATCAACTTAAGTCGAGACATCTTGGTTATAGCAATCGAAGGCTTAGTCAAGACATGTGACGTTCTAGACCCTTTGTATTACAGGTATTTTAGAAAATGATTATGTTTGTAGCACCTCAACAATTCCTATCGGTGGAGAATCAGGAGGCAAGTAGTTAGGACTCAAGCTGTACTCAAAATTAAACAGTCGTAGCTTAGATTAAGCCTCCGTTAGACAACAGGTATTTATGGTTACATTTAATACCTGGTTAATGATTTGTTCCAATTCGATTGAATGCATCGGCGGGGAGTGTTTCCAAAATTAATTGGGCGAAACGGCTGGCGGCCCCTGATGGACCGCGCAGATTACGCAGGTTTTGGCCCATGGCTTCCAGCTGTTCCGGGTGTTTGAGGTAGGTGGCAATGCGATCGCACACCTCCTCAGCCGTAATCCGTCCCAGCAGCTCCGGCACCACCTCTTCCTTGGCCCAAATATTCGGCCAGGCAAAGCGCTTTTGATTGCGCTGGATATATTGAATCGCCACGGTATTAATCAGCTTGGTTAGCAACGAGCCAACCACGGGTAGCTGGCATAGCAAGCCCCAAAGACCATCCCAAGTGCGCATGACGTCTAGCTGCTGAGTGGGGAGTAAAACCACCATGGGCACAGCCAGGGAACCTAACTGGGCCGTGTTAGCGCCGACGGTGGTGACGCACAAGGCGCAGCGTTTGAGCAGGCCATGGGCGGGGAAATCGGTCCAGAGCCAGACTTTGGGACCGTCTTTGATTTGGAAGTAGGGCAGGCCTGCATTGTCGGGGGTAATGAGCTGGGCGTCGGGGCCATCCATGACTGCGACGGTGGCATTTTGGGTGGGGTCGGCGTAGGTGGCAAGGGTGTCTGGCGTGACGGTGGGGGCGACGGGGATGATGAATTCAAGATCGGGATGGGTTTGGTGGAGTGTGTGTGCGATCGCAAGCGACAACGGTACCCCAGGCCTTAACTTATCTGGCTTTGACCCCGGCATCAGCCCAATTACCTGCGTTTCAGGGCTAAAGGGCAGCTCTGCGCCACTAGCAGATTCCACATCCGCCATCAGGTCACCCACCACCGTCAGCTTGGGCTGATATTTAGCCGCAACTTTCTCGGTAGTATCCCCCTGCATCATGCCAAAGTTATCCACCCAGTTGAGCCAGCGCGGTTCCCATTCTGCGTAGATGACGGTACGGTAGCCCAGACGCTTGGCCACCCAGACAGCATAGAGCTGATCGCCACCAAGAAAAACGACCACACCCTGGTGATGCCAGTCCCAGTCGTCAGCGGTTTTGCCCGTGAGCAAAAACCGGAAAAACGCGTCTGGCCCTTGCACGCGATCTACCTCGGCATAGGACTTGAGGGAAGCCGTTTCGCCTCCCGATGCGTGGGGGCAGGGGGACAGCATCACCGAAAAGCGCATCTGTTCGTGGTCCGGCTCACGCTTTCTCAGCTGCTGGATAACGGGTTTTACCCAGGTTGAGACTTCCCCTGGCCCGTTGGTCAAAATTAGAACGTCTACCGCCATCGGTCTATGGGTTCCAAAGGCATTGCCATGGCCACATTATCACGTGCCATAACCCGTGGGATGTTTCATGGAACGCCCCGACACAAACGTCAACCATTTCAAAAAAACGCTAGCCTAAATACCGTCCTTCAAAATTTCCGTTCTCACCGTGACCCAGCCTGCTGTACTACGCGATTTGTTGACCGCTGTTGCCCAAGGACAGGTTAGCCCCGACACTGCCTTTGATAAACTCAAGCACCTGAACTATCAACCCGTTGATGACTTTGCCAAAATCGATCATCATCGGACCTTGCGGACAGGATTTCCGGAGGTGATCTGGGGTCAAGATAAGACGATAGATCAGCTCATAAAAATTTTTCGAGCGATGGAGCCCGAGAATCCGGTGGTGATGGCGACACGAATTACGCCAGAGGTGTATCCACAGTTGCGAGACTCCTTGCCAAATCTGCGCTATTACGAACGAGCTCGCATTTGTGCCCTACAGCCAGAGACTATTGCAGCGGTATATCCCGGTAACATTGCGATTCTTACGGCGGGCACAGCCGATTTGCCCACGGCAGCAGAAGCGGCAGTCACGTTGGAACTATCGGGTTTTCAAGTGACCCGTCTATGGGATGTGGGTGTAGCAGGCATCCATCGGTTGTTGAACAATCGGCAGGTGATTGATCAGGCCGATGTGTTAATTGTTGTTGCCGGGATGGAGGGAGCATTGCCCAGTGTTGTTGCTGGATTGGCGAACTGCCCGGTGATTGCCGTGCCGACCAGTGTTGGCTATGGTGCCAGCTTTGGGGGGGTGTCGGCCTTGTTGACGATGTTAAACTCTTGCGCCGCAGGGATTGGCGTGATGAATATCGACAATGGGTTTGGGGCTGCTGTGTTAGCCGGGCAAATTATTAGAACAGCCACAAAAATTGGCCAATCAGCGTGAGTATTGCTCCAGCAGTTCAGGGGGCATGGGGTTGCCTGCGAGTTCTAGGGAACGGAGTTCGGGGAGTTGTGCGATCGCAACTGGCAAACTAGTCAGCTGATTATCCTTAAGGGACAGCCTTTCCAGGCTGAACATTCGCCCCATGTCGCCAGGCAAACGACTCAGCTGGTTCTGACTTAGATCCAGGTCATATAAATAAACCAGCTGGCCAATTTCAGAGGGTACCTGACTGAGTTGATTGTTCGCCAGGTAAAGATAAGCCAGAGCAGAGAGCTGGCCAATCTCAGTTGGCAAACGGTTAATCTGGTTTCCCGAAAGCCCCAGATATTGCAAATTAGAGAGCTTGCCAATCTCAGCAGGCAGGTGACTCAGTTGATTATCGTAAAGACCCAGACCGATCAGGTTCACGAGTTGGCTAATTTCAGTTGGAAAATTAACCAACTGATTAGAATTTAGAAAAATCCGTTCTAGCCGCGTCAGTTGACCGATCTCAGCTGGTAACTGGCTGAGCCGATTGCTATTCAGATACAGATCTTTTAGGCTGACAAGCTGGCCCATTTCAGCAGGCAGACTATTTAGCTGATTATCCCCAAGACTTAGATGTTGCAATTGCGAGAGGTGACCAATCTCAGCAGGTAGGCTGTTCAATTGATTTTCGTCAAGATCAAGATATTTCAGATTAGAGAGCTGAGTAATCTCAATTGGGAGGCTAATAAACTGGTTGTGGTTTAGAGAAAGGCGTTCTAAACGATTCAACCAGCGAATGTCTATCGGTACCCCCCTCAGTCGGTTGTAGCCGAGATCTAGCTGTTTCAGAGTAATAAGTTGACCGATTGTTATCGGTAAGTCACTCAGGCAGTTAAAGGAGAGATCTAGCTCTTGTAAATTAGAGAGCTGACCCATTTCAGACGGTAGACTATGAAGTTGATTGCCCCGCAGATTGAGTTCTTCCAAGTTAGAGAGCTGACCCATTTCAGCGGGCAGACTGCTTAGCCGATTATCCCAAACGTTTAGGATTTGCAGCTGAGAGAGTTGACCCATCTCCGATGGCAAATCACTCAGTTGGTTATTCCAAAGATCCAACTCTTGCAGGTTAGACAATTGCCCAATTTCAGCAGGCAACTGATTGACTTGGTTGATCTTCAGGTTCAGATAAGTCAGGCTAGAAAGCTGACCAATCTCAGGCGGTACCGTGGTTAGCTGGTTGTAACTCAGGTCTAGCGTTTGTAGCTGAGACAGTTGACTGATTTCTGGCGGCAACGTTTGCAAATCTAGCCCGGACAAGCTTAATTCGGTGGCCTGAGTCTTAAGGGCCTCCCGAATCAGTCTTTGGGCTTCAGCATAGGCCGAGTCTGTCTGAGCAAGAAGACGATGTCTGCTTAGGTCGCTTTGGCTGGCCATCATCTCTGATGCCGACAGCGCTTGATACCCTAATGGATTGATTAACAAAGCCGCAGTCATGATGTTTCTGAGCAATGCCCCCAGGGGGGGCAACCCATTGCCTTTTTCGATAGAAGCCTGATGCATGACGATTTTCCTCAAGGAACCTGAACTCTGAGCAAAGAGCTACATGATGAAGTATCAGTAATCCAGATCGTTTACCTCATATGAAATCCTGACCGATAGCGCCCAATATCGCAGGGTATCCACGTCGGATTAGGTTTTCAGGAGTTTTTGGAAAGATACCAATGCTTGTCGCAGGCGGTCGCCGCTGGTCCAGGCAAAGTCATTGTGGCCTGCTGCGGGTACCCATAGAAATGCTTTTGGTTCTGGCGCTGCTTCGTATAGTTTCTGGCCATGGTGAAATGGGATGATTTCATCAGCCTGACCGTGCATAACGAGCACCGGGCAGCGGACCTTTTTAAGCTTAGGCAGATTTGAGAATTTGTCGAAAGGGAATAGGGGTAACGGAATCACTACACGAAAAGCAGATGTGAATGCGCTTTCTAAGATAAGTCCGGCCACGGGCTGTTGGCTGGCTAAAGCTGTTGCTGAGCCACCGCCGACAGAGCGACCATAGGCAATGATTTGATTGGCAGGTACGTTGAGCTGCTGAATCAGGTAGGTATAGGCAGCATTTACGTCTTGATAAGCGTTACGTTCACCAGGTTTACCATCACTGGTGCCATAACCTCGGTAGTCATAAGCAAATACGCTAAAGCCCCAGCGGTGCAGGTCTTCTAATATGGGACGAATATCGCCGAGGTCTTCAGCATTACCATGGATATAGAGTAGAGTGTAAGCGGCGTCAGGATTGGGCAGATAGAGAGCTGAAATTTGTTGGTTATTAGTGACAGGTACTTTTAGGATTTCCTGAGTGTCTTGGTAGCTGGCAGGTGGAGGTAGGAAAATCATGCTGTCTGCCCGGAAGAAGACATATAAGGCAATAACTATGTAGATAAACAGGACTGAGCGCACTAGTCGTTTCCAGGTAAATTCGCCAATCAGCAGTTTTCTAAGGGACGACTTATTCATGGGTGATGTTTATACCGACATTCCGCCCTCTCAACTGTCACACTCAGGCATTAAATCTGAAAACCTTTCCTAGCAGGACTTTGAATGCCCACTTAGTTCAAAATAACTGTCTTGATGCAATTCTCAATAGTTCTTGTTTATTGGAAATTGCTGTTCCTTAAGAGGCTGTGATCCATTGCCTTCGTCATTCCCTGCAAACCTACGATGCAAACCTTCTGTGAGAGAACGTTTTAGTCATCATTTCCAAATAAGGCTCAGCGATTTGCTTGTGATAAGGCTTCAGTTGAGTCGAGATTTCATGCATTAATAAAAGAGTACCTTCAACCGTCATGTCCCAGGGAATATTTAAAGCCCCATAAACAATCAGACAAATTGCCGACAATTCTTGTTCAATAACTGTTGCATCTTCTTCCAGTAAACATACACATAAATATGCTTGAAACATATCAAAATCTCGAATTGATGACTGCCTAACCTTGGGATCCGTTAAATCACCCCTATGGCTAATGTAATGGGGAAACGCATTGGCCCAACGTTCATAAACCCGAGTGGAAACTCTCGTTAGCCTAGATAACATCAATTCAACAGCCTCAAAAATCGGAGAATACAGGCTATACCTTCTCACCGCTATACAAAGGCGTTGCCAAGGCAGGCAAACCTGCTCCTCCAGAAATTTAAAGTAGCACTTAACAAAAATTTGTTCTAAAGGCGTTAATTCTTCTAATAATAGAGCATTGCTAAGGGTTATCTGCGTTGTGATAAACCCCACAGATTGCCAGTTGTGAGAAACTCGGTACCGTTCTTGTAGATCTAATAACAGAGGAGACAGCTCTAATGCCAACCGGTCTATCTTTGGCAACCCCCAAGCAGCTAGTGACGATTGATCAAAGGATTTATCAGGCTTGGAATATGATGAAAGAACGATTGCCGATGGATCTTGATACATCTCTATTATTTTGAGATAAATACGGCTAACAAGTTTAGCGATGCTAGCTATCTTTCTCAAATCTGAGTTCTTATAAAAGGAGTAAAGGTTTTTGGCTCTAACAGCAGCAAGATTACAGCGATCCTCAACCAGACGTTTATTCAGTTTATTAGCTGTATAGGCACGACCTTGCTCTGATACGGTCCCTTGCAATTTATCGCGAACTGAGAGATCATTCTCAATTGATAAGATAGAAAGATCAGGTAAATAACGAGCAGCCCATATCTTTGTAAGACGTCCAACTGTAGACGTCTGAGAGCTTTCAGAATTTAATAACATAAGAGTAAATTTAAATTAAACAATGTATAGTCTGATTAATGAGTTAAATAGATAAACCTAATGCTTGCAATATTGTTGCTACCCTCCAACAGACCAAGGGTAGCAATCATTACTAACGTGAGTAGTAACCGTGAGTAACAACTCAGCGTTAAGGATTTTGATTTAGTATGACAGATTACATGAGAAAGATTATGAAACATTCATGAGGATCTTCTCAGCAAGAGAGTTTCCATGAATGTTTTTTATCATAAGTATAGATCTTTCTATTGATCGAAACGATTAGGGCGATGGTTCAAATGCAGGGTTATGAGCTAAGTTAATTTCAAAAATAGAGCCCTTGGGATGATTGCTTTTGACAAAGATATTGCCTTGGTGGGTCTCGACAATCATCTTACATAGCGCCAACCCCAGGCCAATTTGAGAAACGTTAGGCATTAGAGTGCCGATCTCATATTTTTCAAAGATCTGTTGCCGCAATTTATGGGGCACACCAGGACCCGAATCGATTACTTGAATGATTAATGTGTCTGGTTGAGAACCTGTGACTTTCACAACGATCTTACTGTGAGATGGAGAAAATTTAACCGCATTGGATAAAAGATTGTCTAATACCCGGTACATCAGGGTTTCATCAATGAAAATGGTATCCACTAAGTCATCTGCAAATAAACTGATAAGAGATTGACTTTTTTGGTTTGCGATCGTCCTAAAATTATTGATCACAGCATTTACGAGTTGACGAATGTCAACATTGGCTCGATTCAAACGTATATTGCCAGATTCAAGCAGCGCGATTTTGAGTAAATCATCAATTAAAAGCTGCAATCCTTGGGCTGATTTATAGATTTTTGCCAGTCTTTCCTGGATAACAGGCTCCACATCCATTTCAAGGAATTCTACCCCTAGCAATACATCTGTAAGGCGATTTCTCAAATCATGGATGAGCATATGGACCATATCCTCTCGGAACTTGAGTAAGGTTTGTAAATGGTCATGCTGGTGTTTAATACGGAGCATGGAATGCACCCTGGCTCGCAGCTCAAGACCATTCAGCGGCTTACTAATAAAATCATCGGCCCCTGCATTCAAACAGCGTGCCAAATCTTCTTTTCTAGTCAGTGCCGTCACCATGGTAATTGGAATCGATTGCCATTTAGGGACTGCCCTAATCTGTCGACATAGCTCAACACCATTGATGCCCGGCATCATGACATCCAATAGAATTAAATCAGGCTGAATAATCTCAAGGGAGTCTATGACTTCCGCAGCATTGCCAATGTAGTGTAGTTGATACTCTTGATCATTTAGGAGAATTGAAATTACGTCAAAATTATCTGGCTCATCATCAATAATGAGAATTGTGGGGGCATTCATTAATTAGCCTCCTACTCCTAATATAAAAATAAAACCTGAATCAACGTTTATTTACTAAACGATTGACTCAAATCTATTGACATTACATATAATTTTTGCAATGTTTACAAAAATATTTTAATGTAAACATACTTTACAATAGCTTTTGCATCGTATCAATTAACTGTTGAAGGTTACAAGGTTTATGGATGCAATGATTAACTCCAGCATCATAGTAATCATCCTGGCTGTTATCTATAAAAGGATCAATCAAAGCGATGATAGGAACAATCTTTAAATAGGAATTAAGACGAATTTGCTGAATAATCTCTAAACTATTATTTCCTAATACGTGGAGATCCATCAAGATCAAATCTGGGCTAGTCAATTGAGCAATATTACTAATTTTTTTCACATCTGCTGCAATTTGTAGACGGTGACCTTTTGCTCTTAAATAACTGGAAATTGTAATAATGTTTGCTGCATTTTCCTCTGCCAGTAAAATTAAGGAGGCCCTTTTCTTTGGAGCTGGCTTTGTGGTAACGCTGAGTTCAGTTTGTTTTTTTATGGCCGATACTTCATCATAAGATGTAACAACTTCGCACGGAATATCCATGGTAAAGCAGCTGCCCATGTCTGACTGACTGGAAACTCCAACTTCTCCACCATGAAGTTCAGCAATGCGTTTTACTAGCGCTAAGCCTAAACCAGTGCCTGGATATCTGCGATTTAACGATCCATCAATTTGGATAAAGGGCTGAAACAGCTGGCTAATATATTCAGGTGCAATACCGATCCCAGTATCAGTCACAGAAAATCGGAGAACTGTTTTTTCCACTAATGTCCTATTCTCTTTTTTTAAAAGAGTTTTTGTCTCACCCTGAAGGCTCACGGCTAAGGTGATTCGTCCTTCTTCTGAGGTGAATTTAACGGCATTACTCAACAGATTAATCAAAGCCTGACGTATACGTCGCTCATCTAACCACACATCAGGTATATGGGGAGGAAATTTAGTCTCAATTTGAATTGCTTTTTTATAGGCCTGTTGTTTAACAAAGTCTAAGCTGGATTTACAGAGAAGAATAACGATGGTTGGCTGCAAATCTAGCTTCATCTGGCCAGATTCAATTTTAGCAACATCTAAAATGTCATTGATGAGTTCTAGTAAATGGGCCCCACTACGTTCGATCAGTTGTAATGGCTTAAGTTGCTTTTGATTAATTGTGCCAAAAGCTTGCTTCTGTAAGCTTTCGGTCATACCCAAAATAGCGTTCAGGGGTGTGCGTAGTTCGTGACTCATATTAGCCAAAAACTCATCCTTAAGGCGAGTGGCACGCATCAGTTCTTCATTAGTGAGTCGCAGTTGTACTTCAGCTCGCTTTTGCTCAGTGATGTCACGAATAATTTTTGAGGCTCCTACAACTTTTCCTGTTTCATCTTTTAATGGGGAAATAGTAGCTGAGACATTAATGGGAGTTCCATTTTTGTGAAGATTAATTGTCTCAAAGTTTTTAATACGCTCTCCGTTAGTAATCCGCTCAAGAATCTGAGGCGCTATATCTAGACGATCAGGAGGAAAGAGAATGGATATGGGTTGACCGATGGCTTCAGTTTCTGTATATCCAAACAAATTTACAGCCGCTGAGTTCCAACTGGTGATAATGTCATCCAAGTTTGTGGTGATGATGGCATCGTCAGTTGATTCAACCACAGCAGCCAATAGACTTGCATTTTGCTGGCTCTGTTTGCGCTCGGTAATGTCCTGTACAAGCGCCAACACGGTGAAATGGCCTTCAAAATCTGATAAAACAGAGGTAGAAATAGAAATCGTCCGTTTTTGACCGTCTTTGCGATAAATCTCAGCTTCTTCAAGGGCTGGAACACTGTCCATACGTAGGTGCTCCATATATTGTTGAACATAGTTTTTTTGATCAACCGCATTAGAAATTAAGCCGGGTATAACCCCCAAATGGTTGACTTCCTCAATCGAATAGCCAGTAATCGCCTGCATTTTTCGATTCCAGACCGTGTGGCGAATAAAGGGAAACTCATCTATTTGTTGACAAACACAAAGACCCTCAGCCATATTTTCTAAAATTTGCTGACGAAACGTATTTTCCTTTTTAATAGTTGCTTCGGCTAATTTGCGATAACTAATATCTCTCACAAACGAAAAACAATATTCTTGACCGTCAAAATTTAGATATCTGGTATTAATCTCAACGGGATAAATATGACCATTCTTAGAGCGATGTTGAGATTCAAAGGTGAGCGATGATTCTTTTTTAAGAGTCTGCCACATCTTCACCCAATTTTCTGGAAAGACGTTTACATTGATGGCAAACACGTTCATCTGGCGAAACTCTTCCTGGGTATACCCTAGTTTGGCGCAGGCTGTTTTATTGGCATAATGAAAACTGCCATCTGAACGGATTAAAAACACGCAATCGGCAGCTAGATCTACGGCTGATTGTGTCATCATTAACGCCTTAGTTCGTTCCTCGATTTTGTCTTCTAACTCTTGATTAAGGTGCTGGAGTTTGTGCTGTGCTTGCTTGATGCTTGTTATGTCACGGGCAATTGCGTAAACAACCCCTGTTGTTACATCTGGGCTTGATCTCCACGACAGCCATTTATAGGAACCATCTTTACAGCGATAGCGGTTTTCAAAGTTGAGACCAATCTTATTGTCATAATTCAGACGATGAAACTCCTCTAGAGTGGCTATTCGATCCTCAGGATGAACAAAATTAATAAAGGGAAAACCAATTAATTCATCTTGTGCATGGCCAAGGGTGGTTTGCCAAGCAGGATTAACTTTTAGAAAATATCCTTCTGAACTAGCAATGCACAATAAATCCTGAGATAGATTAAAGAACCCCTCACGCTCTTGTTCAGCTTTTTTACGTTCGCTAATGTCTTGAATAATAGCGAAACAATGGGTAACTTGATTTTCCTGGAAATGGAGGGGATAAACCGTTATTTCAGCCCAAAAAAACGAGCCATCTTTGCGACGATACCGTTTTTCTAATTCGAAGCTCTCAATCTTTCTTAAAAATAACTGGCGGATTTTTGAGAAAGATTCTTCCGTATCATCAGGATGACTAATTTCATCAACCCCCATGCCCAATAGTTCTGCTTGACTGTAGCCCATCATCTTGCAGAAGTAAGGATTGACAAAGGTTAACCCCATGGTTTGCAAGTTGGTTTCAACATAGCCCACCGTCGATTGAACGAAAGTAGCGTCGACCCGTGCTTCCCTTAAACGCTGAGATTCTTTGCGATCGCTAGACGTAACTCCGTGATCATTCCTGGAGCCATCCGATTTATCCGATACCAGAAACCGTTGGCTTTCTAATTGCATTTTCCGGGTTTCATTGCGCACGATTTCTGGCAAAAGCCCTAAATCATCCTGAAGCAAATAATCATGGGCACCTGCCTTGATGATCTCTACAGCCCTGCGTTCACCAGCAATGGCTGAAATTACAATACAAGGGGTATCAGGCTGGTTTTGTTCGATAATTGCGAGTGCAGCAAAAACATCAAATTCAGACAGAGCATTATCTAAAAAAATAATCACGCCCCAGGAGCGATTGGCTGTTTTTCTGTGTAGTGGCTCAGCCGTTTTCACCCATTCCCAACTAGGATAAAACCCACTGCTACGTAATACCTGCAATATTGGCAGCAGATGCTCTTCTGAATCTGCAATGAATAGAACGCTTAAACGCTCATCCATAATTAGAGCACTCCAAATAATCGACCAAGGTAACCATTAAAAATATCGTGCTCTGACTGTAGTAGCCATTGTCTTTATCACAGTCTCAAGTTGTTAGAGCTAAAACTATAGATCTATTTATGTTCTCCCTGGTATATATAAAGTTATAGCCTAAACAGGCATGCGATATCCCACCCCTCGAACAGTCTCAATTAAGTGACTTCCTAGCTTTTTACGCAGATAGCCCACATACACATCCACCACATTAGAACCTGGTGCATGGTCGTATCCCCACACCCGATCCAGTAGCTGTTCACGACTAATTACCTGTCCTGGATGACTCAAAAAGGTCTCTGCCATGGAAAACTCACGGGCTGATAGTTCAATGAGCTTCTCACCAATGCGCACTAGCCGTGTACGCATGTTGAGTTCCACCCCATGATGACTCAGTATCCAGTCTTTCTCAGGATTGGCAAATGCCGTCGTCCGCAACCGAGCCCGAATACGCGCCAACAGTTCTTCAAATCGGAACGGCTTAGTAACATAATCATCGGCTCCAAGATCAAACCCGGTGAGCTTATCGGTCATCCCATCACGGGCCGTCAAAATGATGATTGGAATCTGACATCCCTGCCCCCGTAGCTCTTGAAGTACTGAAAACCCCTCTCTTCCAGGCAACCCTAAATCGAGAATGATCAGATCAAATTCGCCATTGAGGGTATGACTCAGCGCTTCAGATCCTGTCGCGACATGTTTAGTCATAAATCCATTACTGCGTAGCCCTTGCTCTAAAAAAAATGCGACCCGAGTCTCATCTTCAGCAATTAAAATCTGTCTCATCTGAAATTCTCCTGCATCCTAGCAAAGCTAGCTGCTCTCAATAACGCTTGATTACTATAAGAGTGTGATTGCTATACAAGCTAATCTGAATAAACTAATTTGATCACGAGTAGACTCAAAACCAGATCTTCAAGTAGACAAACAGGTATACCTTAAACAGTCGTCTAATTAAGCTAAACTTTTATACTTAATTAGCCTAAGGTATTTTACTTGGCCATTATCGTTGCGACAACCCAGGTTTAAATGTCTTCACAGATATATCTTGACAGATATAGTTTATTAATAGGTCGCCAATAGAGAGTATCTAAGAAAACTCTCATGGAAATGGCTTTCATGAGGAGAATCTAACCGTTCATTCACTTGCGTTTTAACAAAATCGACCATAATACCCAACATAGTGTTGTGGACTCAGGTCAGCTGCAGGGAATGGAGCTATATTTGCATCTATTCCACCTTATTCAACGAACGTATGTCTTTATACGAAGCGCTTTTTTTGATTCAGCCGTAATTTCACAGGATGACTATGCGCCCTTTAATTGGACTTTTGCTGGAAACCTATCCTACCGTATCAGAGACTTTTATTGTCAATGAGATCTTAGAGCTAGAAAGACAAGGGCTCGACCTACACATTTTCTCTTTAAGACCTCCATTTGAAGGGGATAGTCATCCTGATGCGGTCAATATTAAAGCGCCAATCACCTACGTGCCATCCCTGCTTCCTGAGTTTGATCGAGCTGCTGAAAAAGAGCTAGTCAGTACTCAGCTTGCTTTATTCGAACAAGATAGTGATGTTTATTTAGAAACCTTAAAGCACCATCTAAAGCGCGATCAACACCAACGGCTTAATGAATTTTTACAAGCAGGTTATTTGGCCCAGTTGCTGAAAGATTTAGGCATTATTCATCTCCATGCTCATTTTGCGGACATACCTGCAGCTACCGCAGAGATTGTGAAGGCGTTTTCTGGCATATCCTATAGCCTTTCAGTCCATACAAAAGATATCTATATTAAGGATACGGCTAGCCTTAATCGCCGTATGGCTAAAGCGAACTTTATTTGTACGTGTAGTGAATACAATCGCTGTTATCTAGATCGTATTTCCACCTCCCACACGCCTATTCACGTGGCTTATCATGGCATTGACGTTGGTCGCTTTAATCCTCCACCTAAACGTCAACAGTCAGATATTCCTCTCATTCTGAGTGGTGGTTATTTGTGTGAAGACAATGGATTTCAATATTTATTAGAAACCTTTCATCTTCTTAAACAGGAAGGCACGTCGTTTCAAGGCATAATTTTTGGTGATGGCCCCTTAGAAAATTCAATACGCCAGAAAATTAACCACTTAGGTCTTAATGGACATGTCACTCTAGTTAGCCATATATCTCAGGAGCAGCTGATTGATTATTATCAAAAAGCGACTCTGTTTGTGTTGCCTTATCTGGTAAGCGACAGTGGCAATCGCGATGGGATTCCTCACGTATTGCTAGAAGCTATGGCAATGGAAATACCCGTTGTATCAACCAGTATTTTAGGAATTTCTGAGCTGATGCACTCTTACTACAATGGAGTATTAGTGCCTGAGAAAGACTCCCTATCCTTAGCCAAAGCTTTAGAGACATTAATGGAGCAGCCTGAGTTAAGTAGCACATTAGGCAAAGCAGGCCGCTTAACCGTGTTGGATAAGTTTAGCCTAGCGAGTAATGTAGGCGCTTTAAAAGACAATTTAATAAAAGCTGTACAGCCCCCCATGAGGCTGACAAATCAGGAAAATACGCTAGCGAACTTGCTCAAGTTAACAGCTTCGTAGATGACATGCATACGCCACGTGCATATTTTATGGGCCGATAACAGTGCATCCCTACATAATTGCAGGCATACTATAAATCTTGTGTTTAGGAATCATGATTAATATCCATGGCGGGAATAATCAATGAAAAATCTACTGTTTTATAGTCAGCCTAGCCATGACATTGGGCACTTAATTCGTAGTATGGCAATTGTCCACAGCCTGACTCAAGAATTTAGAGTGTATGTCGTCAACAGTGGAGGGGTGATTCAGGATTTTCCTACACTTGAAGGTATTGAAATTGTTGACTTACCGACAACTCAAACAGAGTTAGCGGATTCTAAATTGTCTGTAGCTTCTTTGCCTATAGACAATATTTCAGACCGTCGCCGTAAGCGATTATTGGAACTTTGCGATCGCATCCGTCCTGCTGCTGTCATTGTAGAGCGATTTCCCTTTGAGCATCATCACCTTGCTGCTGAGATCATCCCTTTACTAGACAGATCTAAAGACTACGGAGCTCAAACTATCTGTAGTCTGGGTGACATTGTTATTTCACCCACCAATAAAGCCGATTATGAAACTGAAACCTGCCAGCTGATCAATCAATACTTTGACCAGATCTTAATCCATGGTGACCCTAGCTTCATTTCACTGAATGAAAGTTTTTCTTGCATCAGAGAACTCACCTGCGACATTCACTACACAGGCTATGTAGTACCGGATGTAGATCGAGAATTCTCCCCTGAAGCTAAGACTAAGCCAATGATACTCGTGACCGTTGGAGATGGTCGTCTAGGGCATGGGCTATTGGATTGCGTCGCTCAGGCCAGTCAGTATTTAGAAGATAAAATCCCCCATCATATTCAAATATTCACAGGGCCATTTGTGCCCATGGACATTTACAGACGTCTGCAAGCAATGGCAATACATTGCTCTAATCTCACCGTACAGCGGTATACCTCTGACTTACTTAGCTATATGGTTCAAGCTGATTTGGCCATCGGCATAGCCGGATACGACATGACCCTAAATGTTCTACAAACCGGCACTCGGGCAATGCTATTACCGTTTGGAGGGAATGTTGAACCGGAACAAACACGAAGATTAGCTCGCCTACAAGAGCGCGACATACTTAAAATTATCGAACCAGAAGAACTTGATCCAATTCTCTTTTCTTTTGAAACTCTTGCCATGTTGAACCGTTATCCCAAGCCAAATGATATCTGCTTACAGGGCGTTAAGATTACAACGACTCTGGTTAAAGCCTTAGTGACTTTAAAAAAGCCATTTAACTTACTCAATCCAACCCTAGAACCTCTTCCATGTAAAGACAGCTATTGATAGGAGCAGAGGCTAATATAGCTTGGGTATGCTTTCTCTCTCATTGAGTTAACAACTTTTGAATTGATAGCGTTAACTGTTTGAGTTTAACCGGTTTACTGAGATAAAGGTTAGCCCCAGCCTCTAAACAACGCTCTCGATCTCCTGTCATAGCAAGGGCTGTCAGCGCAATGATGGGGATTTTAGTCAGAGCAGGTAATTGGCGAATGTGTCGGATGGCTGTTAAACCATCCATGCCAGGCATATGGATGTCTATGAGAATAATATTGGGTAGTTCAGCCTGAGCTAACTCAATGGTTGCTTGACCATTTTTTGCCACTTGAAGGCGATAGCCTTTAGCACGCAGATAACTGGAGAAGGTGAGAATATTGGCCTCGTTGTCTTCCGCCAATAGGATGAGGGGAGCTACGGTGGGTTGTTCGCTTTCAGGAGTTGTTGGATAAGACTCCGGCACAATTTGAGATATGGGATCACTAAGCTCAGAGATGGTATAGGGCAGCTCAATGGAAAAGCAGCTACCTACGTCGACCTCACTGGTGACGGCGACTTGTCCTCCATGGAGTTGAACAATCCGTTTTACCAGAGCTAGCCCCAGTCCAGTGCCTTCATATTGTCGATTGAGATCACTTTCAATCTGGACAAAGGGTTGAAACAACTTTTTCAGATGGTCTGGAGCAATGCCCATGCCTGTATCGGTCACGGCAAAGCGTAGGTATTTTTGGTGGCAGGTCTCGTCCGGTGGCAATGGCTCCACTTCGAGGGTGATGTGTCCCCCTTCCAGGGTAAATTTTACAGCGTTGTTCAACAGATTAATCAAAACCTGGCGAATCCGCCGTTCATCAACCACTATATCTGGTAAGTTTGAGGGAACTTTCTGGTGAAGCTGGATGTTTTTCTTCAGGGACTGTTCTTTGACAAAGGCCAAACTAGACTTACAGAGATATGTCACCGCAACGGGAGAATACTCTAGCTCGATTAACCCTGACTCCACTTTGGCCAAGTTGAGAATGTCGTTGATCAGTTCCAGCAGATGCGATCCACTGCGTTCAATGGTCTGTAACGCTTTTAGTTGTTGCCCATTAATCTGGCCGACAACCTTCTCTTGTAGTACCTCGGTCATCCCCAGAATCGCATTTAGGGGGGTGCGTAGTTCGTGGCTCATATTAGCCAAGAAAGCACTCTTAGCTTCGTTGGCAGCTTCAGCTTGTTCTTTAGCAACTTTCAGCTCATAAGCCCCGGTTTCGGCCTGTTCTTTGGCAATTTTCAACTCATAGGTCCGTTCTGTTACTTCAGCTGTGAGTTGGCGATTGTAACTTTCGATGGCTTGAACTCGCCAGCGATAAATCCCGATGACTGCGCCTAATCCTGACACCACTGCCAAACTGCGAAACCAAAGGGTCTGCCACCAGGGGGGGGTAATCGTGATTTGTAGAGCTCTACTAGTTTCATTCCAATAGCCATCACTGTTACTGGCCTTGACCCGGAAGGTATAGTTACCCGGGTTAAGGTTGGTGTAGGTGGCAAAGCGACGACGACTGTCGACCCATGTCCAATCTTGATCAAAGCCCTCCATCTTATAGGCATATTGATTGTGTTCAGGAAACCAGTAGCTCAACGCCGCAAAGGCAATGCTAAATACTGACTGATCGTGACTCAGGGTAACCTTATTGGTAACACTGATGTCCTGGGTTAACGGAGACCCCTCCTGACCAAGAGGGATTGACTGATTGAACAGTTGAAAGTCGGTGAACACGACCGGCGGTGCGAAACTATCATTGATTAATTGATTGGGGTAAAACGCATTAAAACCAGCAGTGCCACCAAAAAACATTTCGCCCGTTCGACTTTTGTAACCAGCACTCGCAGCAAATTCTTTACCTTGTAAACCATCGTGTGCACCGTAATTTCTAAACGTGAGTGTCTCGGGATCAAATTTGGAGAGTCCTCGATTCGTGCTTATCCATAGATGGCCTTGATTATCTTCCAAGATGGCACGAATGGATGCACTGGGTAGACCATCTTTCTCTCTATAACTGGTAAATGCGCCCTTGGCCGCATCAAACCGACTTAACCCGGCGGATGTGCCAATCCATAATGTACCTTTGGTATCTTCATGAATTGTATATACGGTATTGCTCGGCAAGCTGTTCTGAAGATCGTTTGGATTGTGTTGATAGCGGGTAAACGTTTTAGCCTGAGGGTCAAATCGAGTTAACCCTTTATGCCAGCTGCCGAGCCATAGAATACCGGACGGGGTAATATGAATGACTCGTACATTATTATCACTCAGACTGTTGGCATCATTGGGGTCGTGGCGGTAAGCACGAAACGTTTCGGTACTCGGATCAAAATGATTAAGACCACCCGCTCGGGTCCCCACCCAAATGCTGCCGTCATCGTCGACTTGAATGGATAGAACACTATCGTCTGGATCGCTCAAGCTGTTGACATCATTCGGATCGTGCCGATAGGTCGTAAACCGGCCACTGGCCCGATCCAAGCGATTCAATCCGGTGTGACCAACACCGCCCACCCAGAGATCACCCGCCGCATCTTCATCAATGGCTAAAAAATCTGTACCAGCCCCCAGGCTATGGGGGATTGTCGGTTCATGTAAATAATGGGTAAATTGCCCTGTCTGACGGTCAAATTTTTCCAGCCCGATCTGAGTGCCCAACCATAGTGCACCGTCGCTCGTTTCATAAATGACCTGAACAGACGGATGATTTAGTCCATTAGGATTATCTGGGTTGTGTTTGTAGTGGGTGAATTTGGCAGGAGTGGGATTAAAGATATTCACCCCACAACACAAGCTCCCAACCCAAATGACGCCAGAGCGATCTTGATATGTGGTGATCTTATCGCTAGGACTGATGGTGGATGCATCCGATGGATTGTTTACCAAATGAGTCCATTGCCCCCGCTCAAGCTCACGTCTAGCAAAGCCATGTCGACCATTGACCCACATAGTTCCTGTGCGATCGACTAGAATTCCCCTCAGCTCAGGATTAAGGACGCCAGGAACCGCATAGGGTTGACGGGTAAATCGTTCTGTTTCTGGATCTAGGATATAAAGTCCAGTTTTGGCCGTAAACCAAATCAGACCAGAGGCATCTTCATAAAAGTTCTGGTTATTGCCCCAGTCAGCGTTCAGGCTTTTCCCGGTCTTCGGATCGACTGGGAAACGGGTAAACTGCCCCGTGATCGGATCCAAACGGTTGAGCCCCGAATGAAACGTGCTCACCCAAAGCTGCCCGATCCGATCCTCATGAATGCCGACAACTTTGTCACCACTGAGACTGGTGGGGTCATTTGGGTCATACTGGTAGCGAGTGACGTTACCTGTCTTTGGATTAAAGCGGTTAAGACCGCCTCCCCAGGTACCAACCCACATAGTCCCAGCCCGATCGTGATAGACACTGACAACATCATCACTACTTAAACTATTGGCATTGTCAGAAGCATAACGGTAATGAGTGAAGGTTTGGCGGGCGTGATCAAAGCGATTAAGACCGCCTCCGAGGGTACCAACCCATAGAAAGCCCTCCTGGTCAAGAGTGAGCGTACTCACCAGATTGTGACTCAAACTGCTGGGGTCATCCACGTCATTGTTATAGACCACCGTGGTGCCGCCGTCGTAGCGAGTCAGCCCATCCCAATGACCAAACCACATAAAGCCATGGTTATCTTGCACAATTGCCCGTACTCGGTTGCCCGCCAGACCGTCCTCTTGGGATAAGTGATTAAACTTGATGTCATCAGGCCTGCGAGCATAGGAAGGTGATACCGCATTCAAAACAAACCCAAGGGTGGTGATTAAAACGGCAATCCTTCTCAACATAACGGGTGGAGCAATAGCATCGACATAACGCTTACCGACACTAACGTTTTCTAGATATTTCTCTAAATAAACCCTCCTAATCATAACTTTACTGCTTTAACTTCAAAACCTCGACTACCTGAAAAATTTAATTTCTAAAGGAAAAATACAAGATTCATGCATAGCTGGAGTTTGGGTTCTAGCTCAAAGAACACCTCATTTATCCGATCGAAGTCATGCACACCAAGCTTTATCAAGAATATTTTCCACGTTGCAGCCGTTATCTAGACGTCTTTATCTATCTATTTTTAGCCTCTGTGCGATCGCACCCACCACCTAAGCACAGATCATTACAGAACTCTCTCCATATTAATTCGATGGGTCCAGACTAATTCAAACTTGACCGGAACCGATTGAATGGTTGTGGATATCTGCTGCCATTCCACTCTTAGCACGTTTAGGTTCCATGGCCATAAACACTACACCCTTGCTTCAAGTAAAATCAAAGTTATCTTACCCAAATTAGAATAAGCGGTGCATTCGTTGGTTAACGACTCCCACATGAATCCTGCACACTTCTAAACACCATTCTTGGTATACGTGAGACTGCTAATTAATCTACTCAGCGATGCCATTAAAATCTTACCAGCAGGGGGTTTTGCCACCTTAAGATGATCATAAACAACAGTCTGAAAAGACATCTAACGAGACCAGCGATGCGGAGACATCTAACTCCCGCAACATCTTATTAAATTTTCTTGTCATTAACCCAGGCATTGGTATTAAATCTGATTATATGCAAAAGCTATTCAAACTCTTTATTCAAACTGATGATGCGCTTAGCCGATAATAAGTTAGAGCAGGCCTAAAAATCGCTTTAATAAAACGCATTGCTGAGCTTCAGGGCGGTAAAGGTAAAATTATTAGTAATATTTGAACAGGGGGCAGGTTTACCTGAGTACTTGAGCAAACCAGTTAATTTAGGGCAACTTGCCATTACTATTGAGAAGCTTTTAAGCGAACAAACGAACGCTCTATGAAACAGCCCGTTATTTTAGTGATTGATGATGAAGTTAGTCATTTTGACATTATCGAGGCCCTCTTCAATCGTCAGGATTATCAGCTTTATTATGCTGCCAGTGGAGAGGATGCCATTGTATCTCTAGATGCATTTAAGCCCGATCTAATTTTGCTCGATGTTCTCATGCCGGGTATTAGTGGTATCGAAGTGTGCCGTCGCATCAAGGCATCACCCCAATGGCAGAATGTTCCTATTATTGTAGTAACAATATTAGATACTAGAACAACAGTAACATCTTGTATCAACGCAGGTGCTGATGACTTTCTTACTAAACCGGTTGACTCGCTCAAGCTGCGCACTTGTGTGAACTCCATGCTTAAAATTAAACAAGGATATGACACAAACGAAACACTATCTCGTATCCAATCAAATACAATTAATCTTTTAGAAAGTACCCTCGATGATTTACGAGCCAGCTTAGCTTCTCAATTATCCCACCATGATCTGTGCGATCGGATTGAGCAATCGGCCCAACGTTTAGAAAATCTAACAGTCAAGTTTCAGGTTTATATGGAGTTAGAGCTTGCTGCTAGTCAACCAAGCTCTTTAGAATTTGAAGAGAAGCAAAGCTTGAGTAGGGCTGTTGAACTAACAGCACCCCTTGCACACAGATATAACCGTAGTAATGACCTGGTCTTGATAATTGAGGATGCCGAAATTGCACTATCGGCTCGATATCTATCAATTATTCTCAATGAGTTACTCGATAATGCCCTAAAATTTTCTCCACCAGAAACACCTATTGAAGTTAGAAGTGAAGTGACAGAAGATTTTGTGACTCTATTCATCCGTGACTCAGGGCAAGGGATGACAGAAGAACAAATTGCCACCATTGATGACTCAATCCAGTTTGATCGGAAAGCTTATGGGCAAGAGCATACAGGGCTAGGATTGAAAATTGTCAAAAGAATTGTTGCCCTTATTGGAGGACAGTTTGTAGTGAGAAGTAGTTATCAGCAGGGAACAATAGTAAGGCTGACCCTACCAATTACAGGGAGTTAGCTCCCTTTGAATGAGTAGTTTATCCTAATGAGCTATCAGATCTTGAGGTCCAATGCTGCTATGTATCTTACAGGCTCATCTTTACAAAAAATGTCCTAAAGTATAACTGCATACATCATTCAATATTTAAACCGTGTACTGTCTGAAAAGTCAGGCTTTTAGATTACTTCAAGAGAAATTGATTTATCTCGGCTTAAGTGTTTTAGGCCTTGTGGCGCAAGTGACATCAGACAAATTGCTTGAAAAGCCCAGGTTTATCATCAGTGCCAGTAACAGGTAGTACTCTTGGTGAAAGTCCTGAAAAGCTGCATTTACAAAGAGCCCACCATCACTTGAGAGTACTCTTGTGGCAAGTATTCTGATTATTGAAGATGAACCGCATGCTGTTTCTTTTCTATCGAAAGGATTGCAGCAACTGGGGCATCGAACGTTAGCCGTGAATAATGAAGAGAGAGCCATACCGTTAGCTCTCTCTGACATGTTTGATCTGGTTTTGTTGGATTTGGTTCTGCCAGAGTTAGATAGTGTATCAATTCTTGGTGCAATACGTGCCCAGAACTTACAGGTCCCTGTGATAGTTGTGACAGCCTTATCTAGTGAAGAGGAACGGCTACGGGCTTTATTTTTAGGGGCTAATGAGTACCTTGCTAAACCCTTTAGCTTTGAGCGTCTAATGGGATATATTCACACATACGTGTAAGTAGCTACGTAGTATGAAGAGATATCTGGGATTTACGCTCAACATCAGTACGAGCTGTGAAGATCTCACTAGCATTCATTGATAACTTGCCACGCTTTCAACAATTTCACTACTTGATCATCCAAAACATCCTTTAGCTCACTGCCACGGATACCATACTTTTCATGCCTTGCCCAGTAACCATCAGTAGATTGGGCAGCTAATTCAATAGCAAAGGAGTTTAATTCTCCATCAATATTTGCTTCTCCTGCTTGAAATGCATCATAATTATAGAGATTTACCAATAAACAACCAGCTTTCTTTTGCCAAAGACGGTCACAGTAATTAAGCACGGCTGAACTGGGTGGAAGCTCCTTCCAGCCCTTCTGTTCCAGCCACTCAGCTAGGTCCGAAAGGGTTGATGTTTTTGCTATCCGCGCTTGCATTTGGCTCCTTTATGATTTCTTAAATGTCTTCGGAGTAGCGACACTTGATTTGTTCATCATAAAGTCAGAAAAAGAAAAAGATTTCTGACATAGGTGAAAAACAGCCAAGTGACAGATGCCACTTAGTAAAGTGATGTCCCAAGTATAGAACACGATTATATACTAGGCTGCGCTGTCTGGGGAGAAGTTGCCTGAGAACCACAAGACGGTTAACAATTACGGTGATTATCTTAAGTATGCATGCAGGTTTAAACTCAATAAACTAGTCTCATATCACATACTTAGTCAGGTTAGTGGATTATTTTAATAAGTTTGATAGATTATTGTTCTCTTTAATATTTCATATTAGCTATCCATGATTAGAGATCAGGCATCGTTTGCTGTAAGCTCTATCCTGTAACTGAAGTCAAATGTCTACTTAGAGATAAAACAACAAAAATTGTTATAAAAACTAAAGAAGAATTTCTAAGCTGCCTGATTCGACCAGGTAAGGGCATAGATGAATTCATATAGAGGTGTTTGTCTGAGGACGTTCCCGCCCCTCTTGGGTGTAGTCAGTAATTTACGCTCTAACTTGTAAAGGTATAAATTGTCTTCAAAAGTGGGAATGGTAGTCCCAGCTATTTGCCAGCCTCTTATGGCTTGAGAATACTGACAATTGCCTGCCTATGCAATGCTGCCGCAAACGCCTCATCCAAAGGTAAATGCTTTACTAACAGACGATAGTAGATCGGCCCATACAGAATATCCATCGCTAAATTTGGGTCTATGTCTGGGGCAAATTCACCAGACTCGATACCCTGGAGAATTATGTGTCGGGCAGCATTGCGTCGAGGCTTGAGAAAGCGATCGCAAAAACTTTCCAATGCCTCCGGATCACACTGTCCCTCAGCAATAATTTGTGCCACAATCCGACCCACATCACCACTCAGGATCTTGACCACCTGGCGCATCTGCAATGCTAAAGATGCCGACGCAGTATCCGTTTTAGGAAACGGCAGACTTGGCTCCACCTGAGCTAAAAACGCATCCACAATCACCGCCGCCTTACTGGGCCACCAGCGATAAATTGTTGTTTTACCCACCCCAGCTTCACGGGCGACAGCCTCAATAGAAACCTTGCGGACGCTATATGTCTGCAGCAATTTCCACGCTGCTGTCAGGATTGCCTGCTTCGACTCCCAGGAACGGGGTCGTCCAACCGAGGCCGGCTGGTTGGATTTGGCGCTGCTTTTCTGACGTGGCATACTATTTACCTCAAGCTTTTCAGGTTTTTTGATTATACATACGATACGAATCGTACAGAAATTATCTCAGAAGTGTTGACATTTCCGATACGAATCGTTTAGAAGATATATATACGAAACGCAACGTTTTTATTTTAGGTATGGTTTCAAAGATGATCTATTTAACTGTCTTGACGTTTGTTGAATAAGCCAATGGTGAAACGAGAAGAGCACGACACCCATTCCACAACAGAAAATTCACCCCATGACCACACAACAACAAAAACAAGCACTAGTAACCGGTGGCAATCGCGGCATTGGATTTGCGATCGCACAGGGCCTCCTCGCCAAAGACTACAAAGTAATCCTCACCGCGCGCGCGCTCAACAGTGCCAAACAAGCTGCCAAAACCCTCAACGGTCCCGTCATTCCCCTCGAATTAGACGTTAGCGATGACAGCTCCATCAAGCAAGCGGTTCAGACACTTAAATCCCAAGGCATCAACCACCTAGATGTATTAATCAATAATGCTGGCGTTTACCCAGATAACAGCGTCGACATACTAACCATCTCCCGCGAGTTGTTAGCTTCAGCCATGCACACCAACACATTTGGCGTGGTATGCATGGTGCAAATCTTCTTACCTCTGTTAGAAGCCGCTGAGAATGCTAGGATAATCAACGTTTCCAGTGGTATGGGAGCGCTGGATGGCCTCACCACAACAGCACCTAGCTACTGCCTTTCCAAGCTAGCGCTCAACGGTGCCACTATCATGCTGGCCCAATTACTAAGGTCTAAAAACATTGTTGTGAATGCCATGTGTCCAGGCTGGGTCAGAACCGATATGGGAGGATCCTCAGCACCACGATCACCAGAACAAGGAGCAGATACGGCCATCTGGTTAGCCACCGAGGCTTCTGGGAAAGACAGTGGTAAGTTTTGGCGAGATCGCAACATAATTGATTTCTAGAGACTTTGTATGCAACGTCTCTACATCCAAAAAATGCCCCTAAAGGAGAACGTACAATGAAAGCTGTTTGGTATGAAAAACCAGGTAATGCAACAGAGGTTCTAGAATATGGTGATATGGAACAGCCAGCACCTGGTGCTGGAGATGTGCGAATCAAAGTGCATGTTTCCGGCATTAATCCCTCTGATACCAAGTTTCGCAGTGGTTGGATGGGGCTAAAACAACCCTACCCAAAAACTATTCCCCACAACGATGGTGCAGGGGTGATTGATGCCGTAGGAGAGAATGTGTCACCTGAGCGCATCGGAGAACGGGTGTGGATCTACGAAGCCCAACGACACTCAGCATTTGGCACAGCTGCAGACTATGTAGTGGTGCCTGCCCATAAAGCAATGACGATGCCCGAGTCTCTGGACTTTGCAGCAGGCGCTAGCTTAGGTGTTCCAGCGATGACGGCACACTTTTCCGTGTTTAGTGATGGTCCCATTACTGACAAAACGGTGCTGGTGCATGGAGGAGCCGGTGCCGTTGGCATGTATGCCATTCAACTAGCTAAATGGGGTGGCGCGAAGACAATCTTGGCGACAGTGAGCAGTGATGAGAAAGCAGCTGTTGCCAAACAAGTGGGGGCTGATTATGTGATTAATTATCGGCAGGAAAACGTGGTCGCAAAGGTTCGCGAGATTACCGGAAAGTGGGGGTGCGATCGCATCGTCGATGTTGCCCTGGCTGCCAACATTGACATCAACGCCAAACTTGTTGCCCGCAATGGCGTGATTGCCACCTATGAGTCAGGCAATGCAGCTAAAGTAGAAATTCCTTTTTATGAACTGCTCTACAAAAATGCCGCCCTCCGTACAGTGCTGGTTTACGCCATGAGTGACGCAGCCCATGAGGCCGCTGCCCGCGACATTAATCAGGCTAGTCGCGATGGTGCCCTTCAACATTTGATCGCAGCCCACTATCCCTTAAACGAAACCGCCGCTGCCCATGATGCAGTGGACAGCGGCAAACTCATCGGCAAAGTTGTTATTGATATCACTTAACAGGATACACGACCCAACTCATCAAGCACTGCCCCTGAGATCCCATTGCAAATATGCGTGCTATTAAGTACCTACACCTGCAAGAATAAAATTGATCGCCGTTTCCGTTTGCTGCTTGACCATTTCAGAACTTAGGGTAACCGTCTGGGGATCTGTAGTAAGTTGTTGAAATATAACAACAAGATCAAGATCTGAGGTGGCAGTACTTTATTAAATCCCTGTAGGGTGGAGGCAATGCCCATCCTAACCGCTGATCAGCATGAGTACCCTTAAACCTTTCTATGTCAATAATTTAAGGGGGATTCGAATGTAAGCTAGATGTAGCGACGACAATAAGAGTAAAAAGATGACTGCTACTCGATTTTCGGGTGAAACTATTCTTGTGACTAGGCCCGTAGACCAAGCCGATACCTTTGTCCAACAACTTAGGGGTCAGGGAGCCAATGCGATCTCACTCTCGGCATTGTCGATTCAGCCACCGTCTAGTTGGCACGAGCTCGACCAACAACTTTCCCGGCTATCGGAGTTTGATTGGTTGATTCTAACTTCGGCTAATGGGGGCAAGTTCTTTATTGAGCGTTTGAGATCCCAGGGCTATTCACTCCAAGACATTGCCACAGTCAAAATTGCGGTTGTCGGTCGAAAAACTGCAATTTTCTTGCAACAAAAGGGGCTGACACCCGATTTTATTCCACCTCAATTCATTTCTGATTCGCTGGTGGAACATTTTCCTGATCGCGATCACTTGAACGGGGCCCAAATTTTATATCCCTGCTTGGAAGATGAACGACGGGACCTACTCATTACTGAACTTTCTCGCCTAGGGGCTGTGGTGTGGGATGTTCCAGCCTACCGCTCTGCCTGTCCAGAGGATATTGAACCGGACACGCTACAGGCCCTCAAGCAAGGAATTATTGATGTAGTTACATTTGCCAGTCCTAAGACAGTTCGATGCTTCCAACAACTCCTACAGGCCCATCAAAATAAGCTGGGCGCATTGCCAGAACAGCTATTGGAAAAGGTGGCGATCGCTTCTATTGGACCACTAACATCTGAAGCCTGTCAAGAGATCTTTAGTCGGGTAGATATTCAGCCTAATGAGTACTCTCTAAATGGTTTAACCGCAGCGCTGATTCAATGGGCCGCAGCAAGAGGATCTGCATTTGAGGCAAAGCAAACGCGTTTGCCCATCAACTAGCAGGAAGAGAGCTACGTTACAAAAGATTGAGTAATGGCCCGTCATTCCTGGGGGATTTCGCTATGATCATGGGAGTTATTTATTGAGAAATACTCTTAATAAATAACTGATCCTGTGTCTGGAAGTAAACTTAATTAGCATGTAAGAGGTCAATCATGGATTCCCTCATTCTCAAAATTATCTTCTTAGTTTTCTTCGTATTAACAGGGATTATCCGCAAACCCTATCAACGGGAGATTAAGGAGAATACCATCATCGATAACCGTAAAACCCCTCTAGAGAATGGCCTGTTAGCATTTGTTCTGCTGGGGATGTTTGTTTTGCCGCTGATTTATATTGTTACGCCACTGTTTAATTTTGCTAACTATTTTCTACCGATTTGGGCGAATGTATTGGGCATTTTGATGTTTGAGATCGCGCTCTACTTATTTTGGCGTTCTCACCATGATCTCGGCAAAAACTGGTCACCCACATTGCAGGTTTGAAAAGACCATACATTAATTACCAACGACATTTATCGATCTATCCGCCACCCCATGTATACCTCGCTCTGGTTATGGGCCATGGCCCAAGCACTATTATTAACAAATTGGATTGCCGGTCTTTCAGGCATAATTACGTTTGGTTTTCTATATTTTCTCCGGGTGGGTAATGAGGAGAAAATGATGCTGGAACAATTTGGTGAACAATATCAGGCATATCGGCAACGGACGAAGCGGTTGGTCCCGTTTATTTTTTGATTGTTTGACCATAAGCGCCATATACGCCCCCTCCCTGACAGCGATTAAGGTGATTTCTAACGGTATGGCAGAACGAGTGCACAGCTTTTGAGCAAACTATCGTTACGCGATCGCGTTGCTGCAGCCCTACTAGCACAACGATAATTTGCGGCATTACAGCTGCACTTGGGACAATAATGATAGAGACAATAATAATAGAGCCCCACTTCTGGGCGATAGGTAGAACATAACCATCCATGGAGCACACCGAAGCTCAGACCGACCTGCAAGACACCGCCACTGGCATCTTTGCCTGGCTACCTCAACTCAGACGCGAAATATGGATTCTAGCGACCGGGCAGTTGCTTTTATACATCGGCCAGGGATTTACCCTGGTCTATGCCTCGATTTACTTTGTCAACGAACTTGGCTTTTCTCCGACTCAAGTCGGGTTAGCCTTAAGCAGTAGCGGTCTGGCTGGAATAGTCGGACGTTTTTGGTCCGGTTATGCCATTGATTCTGATTTTTGGGGTCGTCGTCGAACGCTGATGCTATCAGCCATGATTACGGCGTTAGCTTGTTTTTGTCTTGCCTTTGCCAATACCTTTGTGCTGTTAGTTTTAGGCAATCTGCTGTTGGGGTTAGGAATCAGCTTATACTGGCCTGCAAATTTAGCCATCACAACAGACCTGACCACAACAGAAAACCGTACAGAAGCCTTTGCCCTAACGCGGCTAGTGGATCATCTGGGCCTTGCTTTGGGTGCTTTACTCGCTGGACAATATGTGGCTATGTCTGGTAACTACAGCATTCTGTTTATCCTAAAAGGCTTAACCTACGCCCTATTTGCTGGGGTGATCTATGTGGCAATTGCAGAAACACGACAGCCCCTCGGTGACGTGCGTAACGTATGGCAAGATTGGTGGCAAGCATTTCGCGATCGCAACCTCCTCACCTTCCTCAGCGCCAATATCATCTTTACTATCTATGCCGCCCAGTACACCAGCACCCTACCTCTGTACCTCGCCAACTTTATCCCTGGTGGCAATACAGAAATTGGCTTCTCAGAACAGTGGATCAGCTACTTCTTCGTCTGGCACGTTGTCCTAAAAGTTGTTTTTCAGCTCCCCATCACCCGTTTAGTCAAAACCATCAACCATGTCTCCATTATGTTAGTCGCCCTCATCATTTGGAGTGCTGCTTTCTTTTTGCTGTGGCTTGTCGGCAATATTGCAATCGACCCACTATTGATAGCCATCAGTGCCTTTAGCCTCATCGCTCTGGCCGAAATCCTCTATTCACCAGCAGGGGTTTCTCTTCTCGGTGAAATGGCACCTTCAAATTTGCGAGGGATTTACTTTTCCCTAGAATCTCAATGCTGGTCCATTGGATTTACGGTTGGCCCTGCCCTAGGAGGCTGGGCACTGGATCATCCTGAGACGATGGGGACTAATCTATGGCTATATTTGATTACTGGAGGTTTTGTCGCCAGTTTTATTTTGGTGGTATTGAAGCAGAAATTAACAACTGTTGAGGAGTCTGATCTTATTGTTGATGGGTTTTGAATAGTAGAGAGAAAGTATGTTGACTGGCTGTAACCAGTACAATATCTGTTGCATGCATGCCCAACAAATCCACGCAATTTAATCACTTTTCCTAAACAGCAATATTAATCTTGTTGCTTCTAGAGTAGAGCTGGAAGTAACAAGATTACGATTATTGCTTGGCTTTAAAAAGGATTAACCAATGTTGTATTTAAACAAGAAATGGGAATCTTAAAGTCATCCATTATTTACCTCTTCATTCCCTTTTCCCAAGACTGGTAAAGACCAGACTTAAAGCCTCCAAGGATTTGAGTGTAGAGGTAGATGTTAAGTAGTTAAACAGCTTATTCGTATTCCATAAACAAAAGCTGTGAACTTGAGTGAAAGATCAGTTAGTTAGGTTCTGTACATGGTCGATAGTTTTAACGGTATTAAGCAGTGTCTTGACATTGCCCAATCCAAAAAAAATGGTTGCTTACAGGTTAAGAGCAATGGCATCACCTGGAATGTTTTTGTCAAGGAAGGCCGCCTTCAATATGCCGTCCATTCCATACAGACGTTCGAGACAATAAAATACTGCCTAAATAAGTTAGGGTATCGGGTGCCTGAAAAGATGCTAGACAATTTACAGCCCGATTTTCGAAGCGTTCAACTATCCACTAACCAAGTATGGTTACTCTATGAAGCCAGCAATCAGCTATATCAAGAGGGAGTATTAGACAGTAATGCCACCCAAATGCTTAAGCTGGAACTGTCTAAAGACGCCCTAGAATCGTTGTTTTGGTTAAGACAAGCAACATATGTATGGCTAGACCAGACGTCATATCACCCTGATGTTGCTTCTTTCTCAACCATCATTAACCAGTTGAAAGAACAACTCAAAATCTGGCAAAGGTTGAGTCAAATAGTGTCCTCACCCTACCAGCGGCCCTATTGCCCTGACCGAAGTAAGCTTAGTCAGCCTGTGCCCAATGGTATATTGACTCAGACACTCCTTCAAGCACTGGCTCAGCTGATGAATGGCAATAATATTCAACAACTCGCGTCATTTGTGAGGCAAGATACTCTGAAATTTGCCCAATTGCTAAATCCGTACATACAACAACAGTACTTTATTTTAAAATCTCCGGTTTCTCCTTACGACAAACTTCCCAATATTCCAGCCCCGAACAGTGTTCAGGCCGTAGGGAAACCAACCATTTCACCCCCAACCTCCTTGCCAACCCATAGAAAGGTTCACAAGATTGTTTGCATTGATGACAGCCCAGCCATGCTAGAAACGATTCAAGGTTACTTAGGTTCAGAAGGCTTTGATGTAGCCACCGTTGAAAATCCGATGGAATCAATGTCAACTCTGTTTTCCATGAAACCAGACTTAATTTTGATGGATGTTTCCATGCCAGGTATTAACGGTAATCGTCTGTGCACGATCCTGCGTCGTAGCTCTGTCTTCAAAAAGGTGCCAATCATTATGGTCAGCAGTAATACTAGTGTCTTAGATAAAGCCAAATCCGAATCCTCTGGTGCCACTGATTACCTAACCAAGCCTTTTTCAAAAGCAGATTTGCTCGCCATTGTTGAAGAGTATCTTTCAATTGTTGTTGCTGCATAGAAAGCTCTGGGCAGGCTAAGTGTGTGTTCTAAGTCTTTCGTTTCCTATATTTTTTGATGTTCTAAGGAGTAATCCATGGGTAAAAATATACTTGTTGTTGACGATATGCAGGCTCAGCGTGATTTAATGTCTAACTACTTATCACGAGCCGGTTATAACGTTACCACCGCTGAAAGTGGTGCAGAGGCCCTTGTCATGGTCAAAGCCAACAAACCCGATATTGTTGTAACAGATTTAGTGATGCCTGAAATCACAGGTTTGGAATTGTGCCGTGAACTTAAACGTCAACCAGACACTGCAGCAATCCCCGTCGTGGCTTGTACAACTAAAGATCGCAAAATGGACCAGAACTGGGCCAGAAAGCAGGGGGTAGCCGCCTATGTGGTTAAGCCCTGTACTGAGCAAGAATTAGTCGATGCAGTTCGCTCGGTCGTCTAGTATATAAGGCTTTATTAGGACGTCCCTGCAAGCCAGATCGCTTAGATACCTATCTCCATATTGCACTTATTCCCAATATGCTTGTCATGACATTGGGAGTCCTGGGTAATGTGGAGAATGGGTTTAAGAACAGATTGATTCCTTCATGTATTTGAGCTTTGCCCCCATAAAAACTGTTGCATCTTTTTAATTTAAGCAGTAATATCCCCTAGCTAGGGCATGCGCTCTGGCTAGGGGATTTATGCATTAAGGTGTGTTACAAGTTTGGTGTAAAAAGCTGATGACCAACGTAAGGCGCTGGCGCTTAAATAATCACCCCATTATCCCATTACTCATCCACCCATCGACAGCCCCAACCCGGGTCTTTATTTTTGTGCAGTCCCCTAATCAATAGCCCATCAATGTTGTATTAAAACTAGTAGTAACTCCCGCAGCACGAATCAGACTTCGTTTTTCCTACGGGAGTTACTTATCAAGTGTGAAATATGTTTGAGGAACCTTACTTGGCAGCTACAGCTCCACCAGCGGAATTTACCGCATTATTGTAGATTGCAGCATGATAGCTTGCTAGATCAGGTGCTTGTTCAATAGCGCCTTGATCGACCATAAACTCAGCTGATTCCAGTAGGACTTTACCCAAAGCACCAGGTGCATCCGATGTGCCTAAATATTTAATGCTCGCTTGTTCTTCAGCGCTGAGCCAAACTAACTCGTTCATTACATCGAGACTTTGTTCAGGTGTTAATCCAAGTTCGCCTGAGATAGCCTGTGCAGCTGATTCTGGGTCTGCACGGTAGAAGTCAACCGCTTCATCTAATGCCATGACATATTTCTCAACGGCCTCTGGATATTGGCTGACAAAATCTTGGTGAACAACAGCCAAATCAGCGGTGATAATACCCTCATCAGCTAATTGCTTGGCCGATGTAATAACAATACCATTATCCTCTTGAAGCTTACCCAGAACTGGATGCCATATAAAACTGCCATCAATGGTTCCTTTCTGCCATGCCGCCAATGTTTCATCCGGCGTCATATCAACAATCTTGACTTCCGCAGCATCTACCCCATTTTCTCGTAAGGCCGATAAAAGGCTAAAGTGGGTCGTCGAGCCAAATGGCACAGCAATAGTTTTCCCTTTCATATCAGCAAGGCGGATAATCCCAGAGTCAGGCCTGATGGCAAGAGCCTCGTTCTCACCAATAATGTCATGAATGAAATAAACCTGGTAAGGCAGATTATTGGCAATGCCTGTAGAAACAGGGACAGAGCCAGCCAAACCTAAATCAATTTCTCCGGCCATCATCGCCTGGTTGACATCACCACCAGAACTATACTGAACCCATTCTATCTCAACCCCTGGGAGGTTTTCTTCAACCATACCCTGGGATTTTGCCAATAGCTCAGCATTGGGAATCACCTGATAACCTACTCTGATTTCTTCTGGCATACTACCTGCACTGTTGCCGTTGTTTGCCCCAGCATTATTCTCAACAGTTGCCTTGGGTGTGCAAGCAGAGATCGTTAATACCAGACTTAATCCTGTCAAGCCTAGTAATGTATTGAATTTTCTGCGTGGTAGACCAGTTTGTCGAAGCTGTTCAAAAAACATTTAGGTTACATGTCCTTACGGTAAAGGGACTGAGGTGCAATATTCGATTGCAGGTCAGATAGAAACCCTTAGGAATTTCCCGGGTGTGTAGTGTTGGCAATATGATTCCCTCGTAAAGTTGTGATTGATGATTCTTGTCTCAAGCATAAGGTTTCTGGATGAGACTTTTGCGAATTGATAATTTTACATAATGGCAGTGATTCAGGAATTGCATAATACAATGTCCTAGGACACTACACTCTCGAAGATTTGACCTCACATATGCAGGTCAAGATATCCTGCCAAACGAAACAAGTATTTGACACTAAATAGGTGGTTTGATACTTATATGGGGCTGTTGGGCAATCTACAAGTACTTCCACAACTGCTTACGCAATCATAAGAATGCATTAGAAACTTTATGGTGATTGAAACAAGTTAGGTATGTATAGGTTTATCACACATCTAGTCAAAGCCGTCTTATGCTACTGATGGATGTTATTCAAGAATTGCAATAACAGAGTCGAAATATCTTATATTCCTGTGTTGCTTGCACAGCCAAAGATCGCGAAATGGATCACTCTTGGGCTAAGAAGGAAGGAGTTGCAGCTTATGCCGTCAAGTCTTGCGCAGTAGAACAACTTATTGACGCAGTTTGATGCGGTGCGGCATGTTGCTCATTGGTGCGTAGTATGGCTTATATTCTATTTCCTTGGTTCTGGTGTTGTCAGATCCTGTCTTATGCTTTTTGATACTTCTTATTGACCCATGCAAACGACGCAAAAACCGATCGAACGACTCCAAGCTTTACTGCCTGATGTGTTTGAACCCCAAACTCAAACAGGAGAGTTATATCTAAAATTTTACCTTGGTTCATCTTTAACTGTAGTTATTCCTTTGGTACAGGTGGTAGAAACTCTCAGGATTTCAGCTCATCAGGTTTCACCTATCCCAAATATGCCTGCTTCTGTGCTAGGTCTGATGAGTCATCAAGGTAAAATATTATGGGTACTTGACCTCCCTAAATTGTTAGAAGTACCTCAAAAGGATGTTCGTTCTCGGCAATACGATATCATTGTGGTTGAGGTTATGTTAGATGATGGTCAAGAATCTGATTGCCAATTTCTAGGCCTGTATGTTCCTCAGATTCAAGGTACGTTACGGATGAATCCGGAAGACCTGATACCCTCATTTGAGGAGATAATGCCAGGGCTTGCACCATATTTGCAAGGACAGTTTCAGGGGGAAGATGAAAAGCTATTCCTTCTGGATGTTGATGCTATTTGTAGTGCGGAATCTTTATACGTTTACACAAGTAGTTTGTAAGAGCTATTGGCAAGCTTCTGTTTTCTTTATTTTTCATTGCTTATCATTTTGAATGATTATGGTCTCTTCTTCTGTAAATCAAAATCCATCTTTAACTGAAACATCCTCCCTGGTTAAAAATGGTTTATCTGGTGCATCCCGCGTTCAAACCCAATCGAAAGTTACCCAAGGACAAACACTTACCCAACGTCTTCTTACCTATGTGTTACCAACGGCCTTAATCCCGCTGATCGTAGCAGGAGCCGTCGAATTTTTTACGGTGAAGCAAAAGGCTAAAACGCAGGCACTGGAAAATCTTAAACTAGAATCATTGCTGGCTGCCGAAGCTGCCAATGTCTTTGTGGTAGATACGCTAAAAATTCCAGAAGTGATTGGTTTAAATCCATCGGTTCGCCAGGCCTTAGTGACTGATGCCAATAAAGCTGTGAGTAAAAATTGGCATACTACCCCCATTGATGCTCTAGAAACATCATTTTCCAGTACCAAGCTCCTGACCCCAAATAGCTCTTTAAATCAATATCTTAGGGATGTTGCTATAGTTGAGGGATTTGGCGAGATTTTCTTTACTGAGCGCCATGGCTTTAATGTGGCCTATAGTAATGTTACCTCAGACTTTGTCCAACGAGATGAAGAATGGTGGCAGGTTGCGAGTCAGAAAGGATATTTTGTCAGTTCAGTTGTTAGCGACGAGTCTGCTGGTATTGACGGTATCGAAATGTCTCGGAGCATTTTAGAGCCGAGCAATAATAATTTTTTAGGCGTGATTAAAACCTTGGTCCCGGTTGAGGCGCTCCATGCAGAGCTGACAACCCTATTGTCGGCTATCTTGCAAGATAACCAGGTTATTGAAATCTTAGATGCAAGGTCAGGCACTCCTGTTGCGGTTGTCTCTTCAGAAGGTACTCAGGTTGAGGCCGAGTCTTTATTGGGAACTGAGTCCATTAAGGTGATTGCTAAGGAACTGGATAATGCCCTAAATACTCCTGACTATACTGTTGATGAAATTATTGCAGATATCCGTGCAGCCGTAGAGTTACCTGATCTACAAATTGAGCTAGAAAAAGTTAATCAGGAGTATTTGGGCTTATATCTATCTTCACTCTTTAAACTAGAAGGTATTTATTACAGTATTACCACTGTGCCAGGTACAAACTGGGTGGCGCTTGCGGTTATTAACGAGGCAGAGGTCAATGCAGCAGGCAATGATTTAATTCGAACATTTGGTGTGACGACGCTAACTCTGGCTCTTGTAGCGACTGTAGTGTTGAGTGTTTTAGCGAGACAGTTAGCCTCTCCCCTGAAATCTTTGACCTCGACGGCAGCCGCTGCCGCAGGTGGCCAACTAGAGATTCGAGCACCTCTAGCGGGCACAGTGGAAACCAAAACTTTAGGGGCAGGTTTTAATTCATTGCTCAATCAGTTGCAGACCTTGCTTCAAGAACAAACTGCTGTAGCCCAGGAACAAGAGCGTCAACGGGCGGAGCTAGAGAATGAAATCGCCCAATTGATGGAAGACGTTGGCGATGCCGCAGATGGAGACCTGCGAGTCCGTGCCCAGCTATCTGAGGGTGATGTCGGTATTGTAGCTGACTTGTTTAACTCAATCATTGAGAACTTACGACTCACGACAAAACAGGTAAAAAAATCTACCGGGCAGGTAACCAGTTCTCTATCTGAAAATGAGGCTGCTATTCAAGAGCTGTCAGTTCAGGCAATAGCTGAGGTAGAATCCTTGAAAGATACGATGGAAGCAGTAGAAGAGATTGGCCAATCAATTCAGGAAGTAGCCGACAACGCAGGTGAAGCTTCTGTTCTTACTCAAGATACCTACGCAACGGTGAAAGCCGGTACATCCTCTATGGATCAAACAGTAGCAAGTATTGTGGGTCTGAGATCAACGGTTGGTGAAACAGCGAAGAAAATCAAACGATTGGGTGAATCAGCCCAGAAGATTTCCCAGACAGTTAGCTTGATTGACGAAATTGCCTTGAAAACCAACTTATTGGCGGTTAATGCCAGTGTTGAGGCGGCCCGAGCCGGTGAAATGGGTGAAGGTTTCACAGCGGTTGCAGAACAGGTAGGATCGCTGGCAGAACAATCATCATCTGCAACCAAAGAAATTGCTCAGATTGTTGCGGAAATTCAAACAGAAACCCAGGAAGTTGTCGAGTCGATTGAAACGGGTACTGCCCAGGTGGTTGATAGTACCAACCTTGTGGAAACAACCAAACGGCGTCTGACTGAAGCACTCAAAAAATCAGAACAAATTAATGAACTGATGCGACAAATCTCAGCATCTACTAAATATCAGACAGAGTCATCATCAGCTGTTAACACATTGGTGAGAGAAGTCGCTGAGGAATCTGAAAAACGTTCAGAATCGGCACAACAGATGGCCCAAGCCATGAAAGATGCCACTGAAGTTGCACAAGAACTGGAAGCCTCGGTAGAACAGTTTAAGATTGACGACGAAAACTAACAAATATGGCTAAAACCGAGTGGCCATTCAACTAAACGAATAAACGAGAGAGCTGCTATGGTTCCAACTTAAAGCTCCGATTAAATTTGCAGTCCAGTTTCGACTTCAACACCATACCTGAATCACACCATGGCTACCGATCAGCAGGTTCGAGAAAGATTTCTGGAGGAATCCGGAGAATATTTTGAGCAGATGGAACAGGTTTTGCTTGGCCTGCCCGATGCAGAAAACCCTGCTCAGCAAATTGATGTGGCCATGCGCGCTGCTCACTCCCTGAAGGGAGGAGCTGGCATGATGGGGTTTGCACCCATGGCCCAGGTGGCCCACCGACTAGAAGATTTCCTCAAAATCATTAGAGCCCGCAATGTGGATGTGGATACTGATTTGGAAACCCTCTTACTGCAAGGGGTAGATAGCCTGAAGGCCGTGAACTCACAACTGTCCTCAGGCTTGAGTGTTGATAACGCATGGATTGCAATCCATGTAGATCCTATTATTGAGCAGTTAAGAGATCGTTTGGGTGAACTAAGCGAGGCCGATGAAAGTCTCCTCCTCTCAGACGAGGACGATATAGACGTAGCCATTCTTGTGTTCAATGGGGGTGTGGAAGAAGCCCTGGATACGTTTGAGGCAAATTTGCCTGGCTATGCAGGAGAACCACTGCAGGAAGCTTTGTGTAAACAGGCTAATCGATTAATTGAACTGGGGCTGATGGGGGGAATCGATACCTTTGTTGAGCTTTGCCAGTCAGTTTATGATCAAGCCCAAAGCGCTAGCCTTGGGCAGATGCCAGCATTATGCAAGCAGGCATTGACGGCCTGGAGACGTTCTCAGTCCCTGGTGCAACTGGGGCGTATGGATAAGCTGCCATCCCAACTCAAATTTATTCCTGATACGACGCCTGATGCAACCTTGGAGAGTGCCACTGTAGTAGAGCCCACCGCCGTATGGAAATCGATATTACCCACAGACTCGCCGTCCGAAATAGAAGACGTCGTTACTGACATATCTCTCCTGACGGCAGAAGAGACGATCAGTTTGGATGATACTGATCTAGCAAGCTTGCAGATGGAAATGGCTGCTGCCGCTGAAGCGTTAGAAATATTGCCAAGTATCGATAATGATAATATTGATAGCTCCATTGTCGTGGTTCCTGAGCCTGCTGTCGAACTACTTGCAGAAGCCGAACTACTTACAGAAATGGATCCACCAAGGCCTAAAAACCTGGGTGTTGAGACTACTGTGGACCCACCAGCAATGGATTTACCTGAGCTGGATACAAAGGATCTCAGCCAGTTACAGGCAGCATTTGCTCAACTTGACATAACCACCTTAGTTGACCCTTTTGATAAGGATAGGGTTACCGCAACAACTGATTTAGTCGCCCCAGAAATTACCCCAGACGCTATCTCTGAAGCAACCTCAGAGGCTATCCCGGCACAAGTATCCAATTCCACCCAAAGGTTGGCTCGCCCTAGGGTAAAACGAAAAATTGTTCGTCCTCAGATGACGGCACCTAAGCGAACCGGCACGTTTCGGATCGCTGCGGAAGATTTACAACAGATCAACGATCTCTTTGGTACCTTGATTCTGGAGCGAAATGCGATCAACCTGCGACAAAAGCAGTTAAATGATTTTGCCACCCTACTACAAGAACGGATGCAAGCATTGGAATCGTTTAACGTCCGGTTGCGTCAATGGTATGACCGTTCTTCTATGGAAAGTCTTCTGCCAACAGGGGCGATGAATGCCAGTCTACCGGTTGCCCTTGCGGAGTCAAGAGCGTCTGATAGTGGCATAGGTGTGGCACTCTCTCAAGATTTTGATGCCCTGGAGATGGACCAATATTCTGAATTACATTTGCTTGCCCAGGAGCAAATGGAAACAGTTGTTAAGCTTCAGGAGGTAACTGCTGACATCCGTCTGGGTCTGCGGGAAATGGACCAGACCACCCAGTCTCTTAATGGTACGACCCAAAAACTGCAAAATCGAATTACTCGTACTCAAATGCGTCCGATCTCGGATATACTAGGCCGCTTTCCTCGACTGATTCGTGATCTGTCTGTTCAATACGATAAAAAAGTCAAGCTCAAAATCGAAGGGGAAACTACTCTCTTTGAGCGGATTGCTTTGGAGCTGTTGGCAGACCCTCTTACCCATATCCTTAGAAATTCCTTTGACCATGGGATTGAGCCAAACCATGAACGGGTTAAGGCGGGTAAAGCTGAAATGGGATTGATAACCATTCGGGCTTCTCAAATTGGCAACCGTGCCCGAATGGTTATTCGTGATGATGGACGCGGCATTAACCTGGATAAAATTCGCGATCGCATGCGACAACACAATATTGATGAGGCTGTTATCAATAAAATGAGTAAGCAGGAGCTACTCTCCGTTATTTTTGATGCAGGGTTTAGTACCGCAGCTGAGGTTACTGAACTGTCGGGCCGTGGTGTGGGTATGGACGTGGTTCGCAGCAATTTGCAACAGTTGAATGGTGATATTCAGGTAGATACACAGCCTGGCCAGGGAACAACCTTTACCATTGAAATTCCCTTAAGCCTCTCTGTAATTCGGATCATGCTTTTGGAACAGGAATCCATGGTATTTGCTGTGCCTGTGGATGCTATAGAAGAACTGATGGCTCTGGATAGGGACCAACTGATTGACTCTGACCAAGGACCCAAATTTATCTGGCAGGGGCAACAGATCCCCTTAGTCCAGCTCGAAGATCACCTCACGTTCAATGGCAGGGCTTCCTTGACTCCCTTTGAGGGTAAACCTACCATTGACCACCCTATGGCTCTCATCGTTAGCCATGACAACGGTTATTGTGCCATTGTCATCCAGCGCTACTGGGGGGAGCAGGAAGTTGCTACCCGAGCCATTACAAGCCCCATTCCCTTGCCACCTGGCTTTGTCGGGGCAACTGTTTTGGGGGATGGTCGAGTTGTCTCTCTGGTTGATCTACCGCTACTCATTTCTAGTACTGCTTTTGACAAGATCCACACACCATTAGAAACCGAATCGGACGTTTCTAACCTCGTCCCATTACCCCAGCAAAACCATGGCTCGCAACCAACAGTCTTGGTCGTGGATGATTCTGTACACTTGCGTCGTTATCTTACACTTACCCTAGAGAAAGCAGGTTACTATGTCGAACAAGCGCGGGATGGGCAAGAAGCCGTCGATAAACTTCTTAAAGGCTTAAACGTACAGGCTGTTCTTTGTGATGTAGAGATGCCTCGTCTTGATGGCTATGGTGTGCTGGATGAAATTAAAAATCGACCTGAGTTTAAGTCGTTACCCATTTCGATGCTAACCTCCCGCAGTAGTGAAAAGCACCGCAAATTAGCAATGAACCTGGGAGCTGCTGCCTACTTTGCCAAGCCATACAATGAGCAAGTGTTATTGCAGACCTTAGAGAAGCTCATTGCGAAAACAGTTTAACGGTATGGCGATTCCCGGTCATGATCCCCCCGGCATCGCCCAGTTGTCCACGATCAAACAGATCGATGATCCAAAATTGTGCAAAGTGCCCACAAAGCACCCTACAAAATTCTTTCCAAACTCGCCCTCATTCCCCCATTACTCTGGCCTGATACCGAAAACGCCAGGGCCTCTCGATAAACCCGTTGCGCCGGATGCCCTGCAAAATTCGCCGCCCCCCGTGACACAATCACTGCCCCATGGCCACACCGCACCGCTAGCTCAATCGCCCAAGCCCGCAACCGCAACCTCTCTTCCGATGGATTCTTTAAAGTCCCATAGGTAGCTTCTCGGCAGCGACACACCTCATGGGTTAATCTCCCATAGGCCTCACCAATCTCAGGAAATACAGACGATTGAGCCCTTTTTAAAATATCCAATCCTCCCTGAGCACAGCCAAGGGCAAAAAAATTGTGCGTCAGCGGATACCCCATATCTGCCTGCTGAATCCACCCCGCTGGCTTAACATCCAAAACCAATTTCTCAGGCGCAAACCAATCCTGCAAAGTCGCTGTTACCGTTTGTGTTGATCCTAAGGCTGCCAGTTCCATGGGTTCACTAAATGCAAGCGAGCCTTTGACAGGATGAAATGGAGCTAGAACAAAAACTGCTCGTCCATCCGGTAGTTGTGCTGCCAACATCCAATGCTCAAAAATCCCAAACCCCGTAATCCAAGGCACTGTGCCATTAAACATATACCCCCCAGCGGTCTCTTTTGCCAGGATAGGCTGTTGTGCCCGACGCAAATGAGAGAAGCCTACACCCAGACCAATGTCACCTGCGATCGCACCCTGCAAATAGGTCTGTTTTAGTTCTAGGTTGTCAGAATTCCAAAGCTCCTGGGCACACCGCTGATGCTGACTTTGTAAAAACACCAGTGCTCCAGAGTAGCGCGCCAGCTGCTCCGTAAATCGATAAACCGCCTCAGAATTCCAACCTTGTCCCCCACCCTGTTTGGCAACCTTAAGTCCCAATAACCCATGGCGACCTAATTCCTGAAATGCCTTATGTAAGGACGTTGGGTCTCGATCTAGCTGTGCCGCCTGTGGAGCAATGAGCGTTTGAAATAAGTGATCAAGCGTATGGGTGGAGTGACCGGTAATAACAGATGTGCTCATGGGGGCAAATAACTGGCTCGTATAATCCCAATGTAGCGGGTGGAGAGCGTTAAAGCTTAGGGCTTTAATTTTGGCTCTGGGACAGGCTATTGCTGAAGTCTTCCACATCGATAGCGCCCAGATCCTTGAGACTGACACGCTGTACTGGATCAATTCCAGTGATGCCTTTTATCTGCATCTTTTCATAAGGACGGGGTGGCTTAATTTGTCGGCGAGTTTTATCGATAATATCGATGATGTGGATAGAACCACTGCGATCGCAACTCACTAAATGTCGACTATCCGACATAAACACCAAAGATTGAATCCCCAATGGCTGGCCAATGGGCATTGGCATGTCTATTGGCTGGGCTTTCCAGTTTTGTGGATTAGGTGAGCGAGTGTCCCATACATAAATCCTATGATCATCACTACCACTCGCCATCCAACAACTATCTGGGCTAAAGGCAACAGATTTCACCCCTGCTGTCCGATGTTCATCTTCAAAACAATGGAGATATTCCCCCATCTCCACATCCCAGATGATCACTTTTCCATCATCACTACCGCTCGCCAACAATAATCGAGGATTGGACTGAGATTTGGGAAACGGCTTAAATGAAACTGAACGAATGCGATGCTGGTGGCGCTCCTTAAACTTACGAATCACCTTATATTTGCGCACATCCCAGAGATAAATTGCCTTATCATCCCCACCACTGGCTAAATATTTCCCATCGGGGCTAAAGGCAACCGTTCGAATCCAATGTTGATGCCCCTCCAATAGTTGTAATTTCATCCCCGTAGGTAGCTGCCAGAGATAAATTTGGCGATCATCTCCGCCGCTCGCCAGCATTGTGCCACTGGGGTTAAACGCCACCGTGCGCACCCAGTGTTGATGGCCTATAAGTACTTTGACACAGGAACCGCTTTCCAAATCCCAAATCCGCACCGTCCCATCATCACTGGCGCTGGCAACCCATTCTGCATGGGCCGTTACCCCCCAAATACGTCCGGTATGACCCGCTAAATCTCGAATCGGCGTATTGGGATCTTCTTGAAAAGATTGCCATAGTTTAATATGCCAGTCATTCCCACCACTAACAATTAAATCTAGATCAGACGTTTGACGAGCACAAGACAGCACAGCCACCGACCGACTTCCCCTGGCAAACCCTCGCAAAATTTTGAGCGGCTCCATGGGATGCGTCCAGCTATTGGGTGTCGCAGACACTTTCGATAAAACAACTGAACGATCATCTCCGCCACTGGCTAAAAGTGTGTCGCTATGGTGCTGGTAGAAGGCAACAGACCAGACACGACTGTCGTGTATTTGAGATTTACTAATTTGAGTTCCCAGGTGAAAATCCCACAGAATAACGGTGCCGTCGTCGCTACCACTACCTACATAGCATCCATCTGGGCTAACAGCAACCGAACGAACTCGATCGGTATGTCCCCTTAAAACCCTGATACAGGTTTGGGACTCCAGATCCCAAATGCGTACGGTTTGATCATCACCACTGCTAACCAAATACTGGCTACAGGGAGAAAACACCACAGATCGAGCCCAATCTTCATGCCCAGTTTCTGTCGACGACATGAAAACTCGTTGCCTTTTCTCCCAATCCCAAACTCGAATATAGGTATCATCACCACAGCTGGCAATTTGATTGCCAGCCTGATTAAAGGTAATATATCGAAGAGTTTCACTACTCGTTGGCGTAGAAGACTCTTCTCCACGTTCCTGAAGACGTTTCAACTCCTTTCCAGTCCTCACACTGTATAGATAAATCGTAGATCGGCTAGAGCAGGCGACGAGCTCCCTTTCAGGATGAAACGTGACTGAGCGTACCCAGTCTGGAAAGCCAACTTTCTCCCACACTAGCGAAATATTATTGAGGCTGGGTTGATTTTCAGGGCTAGGATGAAAACGCCAAAGTCTTAATTTACTGTCATCTCCCCCGGTAGCGATTAAGGTGTTGTCTCGATTAAACGCGAGTGACCGTACCCAACCTAAATGACCTTGCCAATAGGTACGTTTTTGATAGGTCAGCGCATTCCAAATGTGAATATGCCCATTCGTATCTCCAGCAGCGAGATACGGTGCATCCAGAGAATTAAAGCTAGTAGATTGATGGGTAAAGCCAACTGATACCACATCGCTTAGCATCTCAGTGAAAACAGATTTATCTAAGTTGCAGTGGTTAAACTTAGTGCCAGTTAGTTTAACCCCTTCCAAATCTGCCTGCCAGATCGCCAAATGTGAAAAATCTTGATTGCTCAGATCTTTAGCGGCTTTCAACTCTTTCGACAGCTGTGTCATCAAGTTGACCAAATTTCCACCTAAATAACCAATTTTATAAGCATCATTATGACGGTGGCGCTCCAAGAAGATCTCTAGTTTTTCTTGAGTTTCCCTTGCACTGCCATAGAGTTGTTTTAGGGCATCCAAAACCGGCTTTAATAGCTTTTCTGTTTGCTGTCGTCGCACATAGTGAACAGCATCAGCCTTTAGGAGGGAATGATTGTTAAGTAATAAATTGTCAGGCAACTTCTGTATAGTTGACGAGTTGAGTTCCTCAACGATGCGCTTGACCAAATGCTGAGTCACATATTCCATCACCGTTGGCTGCAAAGTAAAGGTTGCCCCTGCTGATCTCACTTCGATTAATGAGCGATGTTCCAGGGAGCGCAACGTATAAACAAGATCTTGCTTATTCAGCAAAGAGACAATATCAGTTTGCAGACTGATAAATGTCATGGGTAGGCGATTAATGGCCAACCAGTACATGGTCTCTTTTTCGAGAGGTGATAGCCGATTAAACTGATCCTTTAACACATCCCGCAGATCGTCAAAGACCAGCTGTTGCTGGTCTAAAAAGCGTCGGATACGCCCTGCAAACAAGTCTTTAATGGTACCCGTCGCTAACTTGAGAGCCAAAGGATTTCCAGAATAGCTATGGATGAGCTTCGCTTTTTCGACATCGGTGCCCTGCAATGGTTCAATATCTTCTAACAGTTGCTCAGCTGCCTGATAATCTAGCCCTGCTAAAGCCAAGATACGCACATTTGAGTGTTCTCCTTCCAGAGTCACTAGCTCTCGAGGCTTCTCACGACTAGTGATTACAACACAGCTACGTAGTTGTCTTTCTAATTTTGAAATGCCAACCTCTTGTAACAGCTGACGATAATACTTATAGTCTTTGTACTTATGATCGAGAGGATCTAAAGCCCCTGCTTGAAAATGTCGAGACGCTTTCTTTGCATTCTTCGTAGGATTAGTCTCAGAAACAAAAACCTGGTCAAACTGATCTAATACAAGTAAGCATCGCTTTTGTTTAAATATTTTGAACAAATCCTTAATGGAGGCATTGGCAGGTATTTCAGGTAATGACTCAAGCAGAGCTTGAAATGAATCAAATTGTCGTAGTGAGCGCCAGACAACCCAATCAAACTCGGTCTTTATTTGGTCGATTAACTCTAAGACAAGGGCTGTTTTGCCAATGCCACCTATACCGGTAACCGCTATTAGATCACAGCGATCGCTACGAATCCATTGGCTTAGATGCTGTAATTCCCTTTTTCGGCCAGTAAATGAGATTACTTTGGGAGCATTCCCTAAATCAATGCAGTCCTGGTTCTGGTTCTGATTCTGGGCACGTTCAGATTGAGCGTTGAGCAGTTTGACTTTGAGAATAGCAAGTTTGCCTGGCCCTTTCCGCGCAATCTCAAATTTACGATATACCTCACCAAGACGCTTACGCACTGCAGCATCACTAATTTTTAACTGTTTGGCGATGTCAGCTGTCGATAAACCATTCACCGCTAGAATCAAAGCCTGCCTTTCAGCCTCAGTGACTCCGTGAGCCTTAGCTTCTGAGGTCAGAAAGTCTTCAGAAATATCGGGCTCCACCATAAACGCCACATCCTCAGATTAAAACCATGCAATAACGATGATCGAGGGGAACCCACCGAGATCCCTAGCCATAGTTAAACACTAACTGTATTTGATAGGTTACCTCACATAAGTGAGGAGCTAAACCCTGGCTTATTATTTTTAAACAGAAAAACCCTCACTTCATGGTTCTTATTACTCTGCTCTAGCTTTTGAAGTGAGATAGGTTAAGGATAATCATGATGGGCAGACATTATTATGACCTGAATCTTAGATGGCAACACTTGAGGCTGGTTATTGACAGCATCTAACTTTATCGCTACTTTTATCTATGTGAGGTTAAACGCTACGCGGAAGTGATATTTTCTCCATAAATTTCTCACATAAGGGGGCATCTATGTTTAATCACTCACACTTTAGGCGAATGGACCTCTATCAGGTGTTAACGTCCGTTGATCAGAGCATCCGACAAACGGTCTTAGATACTGGCTTTGGTAACGTGGAGTTAGAGTTTAGCCCTGCAGATCGTCAGACCGTTAGAATCATTGTTAAGAATACAGTTTACGATCTCTACGCAGTTAGTCTAGATGAGGTACAACAGTTATTAAGGAGCGGACCACACTTCCCAGATCATTATATTAGTCAAAGGCTTTGGGACATGCTGGGAATAATCCTGCACACCATTTTGGGTGAACAAGGTACACAGTATGGCCACATTAGTCTGGAGATGGAGCGGAAAAACCATCAGCAACGTTTTCTCATTCATGGTGCGCCATCGTATCAACTGTATTTAGCTCAAGAAGCGATGAATCTTTAATTCCATGGGTATGCTGGGGAGCGGCAGCCCATAGGTTCAAAAACAATTAAAAACGGCTCGGTTTATGGAGAGATTACCAAGGCCGAGGAGGGTGCTGAAGAGCGCTTTCCTTGGCCTTGGTTTTTGGTAATAACCTCGGGGGACATCTCATGTTTGCTAAGTTTCAAACGCATACAGTGCTGGCTCGACTACTACAGAAACGTCCTGGTAATAGGCTTCCCAGGCGATTTAGGCAACGTCGACGCTACAGCTTGATCATGCGCATAGCATTTCAGTTATTTCGCTGGTTGTTTTTATTTGGTATGGGGGTTTCTCTCTTAACACTGTTTGTAGGTTGGGTCGTTTCTCAAAATTTGGCAGAAACTATCTACTTTCAGGTACAACCTCTTTTCAAACTGTTTGCAGCTACGACGTTTTTAGTCTTTGCCTGTGCCTGCCTTAAGGAGTCTATTTAAGGATTTACCACCTGTCAAAGTTGTTCACATTGTTGCTCACATTGTAAAGCCATGGCCATCTTCCCGATTGTGACATTTTTCTTGTTGTTTATCGCGCTCACCAAGCAGTTATTGGGTAAGGCTAGTGATATGCCAGATCGCGCATTGAATGAAGTGAATTTATCCATAGGAGATAAAACACCTATTGTTTTGGAGATTGATTCGTTACATTCTTTGGTGAGGTTGATCGCTCAGCTTGATTCTGAGAAGCAATAGACTTGTACTTTATGGTTACAAATGATCAGCGATCACAACAGCTGTTGCGATCGCTGATCATACATGACTCCCCAAAAGAGTGCCTTGAGCTACTTTAAAAAAGCTCGTTCACAAGGTTCAGTATATTAGGTATGGCGGGATGAGATATATCTGAACGCCAGACAACGGCTGATTCAAGTATAGGAGACCGTTCTATCAAAGGTCTAGCCACCACACCCTGTTGTTGAATCTGTTGAATAGACGCATGAATGAGCGACACTCCCAAGCCTGCTGCCACTAGCCCAAGAATTGTTTGTTGTGGAAACGCTTCCTGGATCACCCTTGGGCTAAAATTGGCCTGCTGGCAAAAGCTAATAATGGAATCGTACAAAACAGGGCCTACCTGACGAGGGAACAAAATAAATGACTCGTCCGCTAAACATGCTATTGATATTGGCACAGGAGATTTTTTCGCTAAGGGATGAATATCTGGTAATAGTGCCATCATAGGCTCTCTATAAATCACCTCCTGACTTAGCAAAGGCTCATTAATCGGAGGATGTAGAAAGCCTACGTGAATCTCTTCAGCTAATAGTGCCTTCACCTGTTCATTGGTTTGCAACCGTTTTAGGTCCAGGTGAATTGCTGGAAATCTCTGCTTGAACTCACGCACAACTTTTGGCAAAACACTATTGAGAATGGGGCCAGTAAAACCAATATTGAATTGTCCGGCCACACCTTGACCAACCCGCTGAGCCATCATCACTGCATGGTCTGCCTGAGCCAGTGTTTTTCGTGTTTCTTGCAAAAACACCTTGCCCGCCTCCGTTAACCACATCGTACGCTTGGTGCGATGAAAAAGCTCCACCCCTAATTCTTCTTCCAGGTTACGAATCTGTCGGCTCAGGGGCTGCTGAGCCATATGGAGACGATGGGCTGCACGGCCAAAATGCAGCTCCTCGGCAACCATCAAAAAGTAGCGCAGGTGGCGTAACTCCATTTGAACCTTTTAGGTGCTAATTATGAACAAAAGAGGTGTTGGACGTTCATATGGGCTTTTTCTATGGTGGCAGATAGAGCGTTACGGGGTATTCGACGAATATGGCACTTCATCAACACCTAAGCCAAGGGGCATGGATTCTAGGATGGCTAACCATAGCAGTCACTGACGTTAAAGCCGAGGGCGCGATCTCACCCACCGTTTCCCCTGCTGTTACAGAAATAGTCTCTGCCATTGCAGTATCGCGCACTGACTTTCGCGTTGAGAGCGATCCGGGCATTAAAATTTCTGTGCGAGAGGTCAAAACCCAGTCAGAATCCACTGGAGTGCCCATTCTCTTGATTCATGGTGGTGGTCCGGGAGGTCTGGCATCCTTTGATTTAGACGTACCAGACTACTCGCTGGCTGCGGACTTTGCCCAGGCCGGGCACCCTGTTTATGTCATGAATGTACGCGGCTGGGAAGATTCGACTCGGCCCGATGGTCTAGATGAACCGGCAGATCGCAATCCCCCGCTAGTTAACTCTGAGGAAGCAGTCCGTGATATTGGTGCCGTAGTGGACTGGATCCGCGATCGCACCACGCAACCCCAAGTTGCCCTGGTTGGTTGGGCCACTGGTGGCCATTGGGCCGGTATGTACACCAGTCGGCATAATGATGTCGTCAGCCATCTCATTATGCTAAACAGCCTCTACAGCGTGAATGCCCCCTGGGTACTGACTGAGCGCTTTGAAGATCCTAATAATCCCGGCAGGTTTAACCCTGATGGGGGTGCCTATCGCTTGGTTGATTACGACGGCTTTCTGCGGGGATGGGACAACTCAATTCCTATCGATAACAAAACTCAATGGCGAGACCCAGCCGTCGCTGATGCCTATGCTCGCACAGCCGTTGAACTCGACCCCACCAGCGCAACTCGCACACCGCCAAGTGCTCGTATTCCTACCGCCTATCGAGAAGAAAGTTTTAACCTGGCTCAGGGGTATCGATACTGGAACACAGAAGATATTTATACCCCCACCCTTGGCATTCGGGGAGAGTTAGATTTTTGGTCTCGGCCAGAAGACTTATCAATATTGGAGACAGAACTGATCAATGCTCCAGTTGTGCAAATGGTAACAATTCCAGATGCAACCCATTACCTGTTCAACGATCGTCCAGAACGGGGACGTGAACGTTTTATTCAAGAGGTATTGATATTCTTGCTAGACTGACTCACATTTTTAGCGACCGTCCCATAATTTTTACTTATGTTCTTTCTTAACGTAGAATTCAGCTTATCGACAGAAGGTCGGTGTCTTTGGGTTTAAAGGCTAACTAGGAGATTTCAGGTCCAAGGTTTCCTATAAACTAGAGCCTTGTATCCTTTGCTACTTGCCCCTTTCATGACAGAGCAGATTAGCCTGTTTAGTAATCAGCTGCCCTCCGAAGTTGATGCCCTATCCCCAGAAACCTGGGAGCAAATTCCCACCCGTGCCAGTATCCCCATTCCCTCGGGCACCTACGAAAATCTAGAACAACTAGCTCAGCACTGCAATCAGTGTCAGCGCTGTGACCTGGCTGGTGGTCGCACCAACGTGGTCGTTAGTCGAGGTAACCCCAACGCCGCCATTATGATTATCGGAGAAGGGCCGGGGCAGCACGAGGACGAACAGGGATTGCCCTTTGTCGGTAAATCAGGTCAGCTGCTGGACAAAATTTTGGCCTCCGTCCGATTGGACATCAAAAACGACGTTTATATCTGCAATGTAGTCAAATGTCGTCCCCCTGGTAACCGCGCCCCCACCGCAGGTGAAGTCGCCGCCTGTATCCCCTACCTGAAAGAACAGGTACGTCTGGTAGATCCAAAAATCATTCTGCTCACCGGCGGCACCGCCCTCAAAGGCCTAGTCGGCGTCAAACAAGGCATCACTAAAGTGCGCGGCAACTGGATGGAATGGGAAGGTCGAAACTGCATGGCCATTTTCCACCCAGCCTACTTATTACGAAACCCCTCCCGCGAAAAAGGCAAACCTAAATGGCTCATGTGGCAGGACATTCAGGAAATTAAAAAAAAGCTCGATGAAGTAAACAGCCAACAAGCATAGTAGTTGCTGGTTGAGATGCACAAGGCCATCCCCTACATAGGTTGTATCGCCCTTGCCTGACAATCCTGCAACCAACGCTGCACCGCCTGCCCCACACTTCCCTGACTACTATCACGGGGCGGCAACAGGTTTTCATCCTCAGCCTCGATCGCAGAAAACATAAACACCATTTGCCATCCCGCTTCATCAGGCGCTAAAAACAACCAATGAAAGTGACTGATGGAAATAGCCTCAGACTCCGAATACTGACGTTCAAGCGTCGTAAAAAACAGCTGCTGCAAATCCTGGCCGTCATCAGGCAGGGTGGTATAAACCCGATCTTTAATCTCCAAAGGAACCCGATCTGGCTGACTAGCCGTAATCACATAAGCTGGCCGATAGGCAGAACGAATATCCGCCACACTGCTTTGCAAAATCCGGTTGGTATAGCTAGGAATATCTCGAATTAACAGAGTCGAGAGAGCTGCAAAATCTTGAGGACAGCTAGCCTGGGGACGAATATAAGGGGTATCGCTTTCAGACTCCTCTTTAAGAGTAGGTTGTTCGATGGAGGACTTTGATACCTTGGCCAGGCCGGGCGAACTACCCAGGGCAAAACTCAACACAATGCAGACGCTTCCCAAAAACCTTTGGGAATACAGGTTGGGCATAAAAGAAGCCATTCGTGCGATCGCTAACACACCACTTACGATTAATCCTAAATTCTGATCGGTAGCATGCAATAGTTCAGGGCGAGCACAAGGCATCACCCCTACGAGATTATCCATTTATCGTAATTTCATCGCAAATCTGTTGAAATGCCGTGGCAGGATTTTCAGCCTGAGTAATCGGACGACCAATGACCAGATAGCTAGCTCCAGCAGCAATGGCCTGACTGGGCGTCATGGCCCGCTGCTGGTCACCTTTAGCAGAACCGGCAGGTCTCACACCAGGGCACACCAACAAGAACTCATCACCGCACACACGGCGCAAAGCTTCTGCCTCTTGGGGAGAACAAACAATACCCCTTAGACCACTATCCTGGGCCAGCAAAGCCATCTGCAATGCATAGTCCTGTAGCTCCAGAGAAACCTTGAGCTCAAACGCCAGAGCCCGGGGATTAATGCTGGTAAGCAAGGTAACCGCAATTAAGTTAGGGGGGACACAGCCTGTGGCGGCAGCCCCTTCCATAGCAGCCGCTTGGGCCGCCTGTAGGGCGACTTTACCCGCCGGAGCATGGACCGTGATCAGATCCACACCATAACCAGCAGCAGCTCGACAGGCTCCCGCCATAGTGTTAGGGATATCGTGGAACTTGAGGTCAAGAAAGATGCGCTTTTGACGCTGTTTTAGCTGTTCTAACATGGCAGGCCCAGCGCTGACAAATAACTCTAGACCCACTTTCCAAAAGGTAACGTTGGGAATGGTATCGACGAGTGCGATCGCATCCTCCATCGTTGGCACATCTAACGGCACAATAATCCGCTCCGCCGCTGATTGCGTGGTCAATTTTTGGGCCATTATGCCACCAGCCTCACAAACTTCTTCTTACCCACCTGTAGCACTTTGCCCACCAGCTCATCGGGGCCAGCAAATTCCACATTGGGGTCGCTGACCTTCTCCCCATCCAACTTCACCGCACCGCCCTTAATCTGACGGCGAGCATCGCTGCTGCTGCTGCATAGAGGCGTTGCCCCTAGCAAATAAAAGACCTTGGCCGGGAAATTCACCGCTGTTAGAGAGAATTCCGGCACCGCCTCTGCCTGACCCGAGCCCCCCTGCACCAGGTTAATGGCGTCCTTTTGCGCCTGCTGCGCAGCCGCTTCACCATGGAACTGACCGGTAACATCTAAAGCCAGCTGCTTTTGAGCCTGCCGTGGATTCTCCGGCAGACTATCCAGGGACCGCTTTGTCAGTAACTCAAAATAGTCAGAAATCAGGGCATCAGGCACCTTCTCTAACTTGGAATACATGGATAGCGGATCTTCTTGCAGCCCCACATAGTTGCCCAAGGATTTAGACATTTTCTGACTGCCATCGGTGCCCAGCAACAGCGGCAGCATCATGCCAAACTGTGGCGTCAGACCAAAATGACGCTGTAAATCTCGTCCCACCGCCACATTAAATTTCTGGTCAGTGCCCCCCAGTTCTACATCGGCCTTAAGCGCCACCGAGTCAAACCCTTGCATCAGGGGATATAAAAACTCGTGGAGATACACCGGATTGCCCTGCTCGTAACGCTTGGCAAAGCCTTCCTTGGCCAGCATCTGACCCACAGTCATGGTACCCAGCAGCTCCAGAATTTTGCCCAGGTCCAACTTCGCTAGCCACTCCGAGTTATAGCGAATTTCTAAACGGCCAGGGGTATCAAAATCGAGAATGGGGCGTACCTGCTCAATATAGGTTTCTGCATTAGCTTTAACCTCAGCCTCCGTCAGCTGTTTGCGCACCTCTGACTTACCAGTGGGGTCCCCAATGCGAGCCGTAAAGTCGCCAATCAACAGGACCGCCGTGTGGCCTGCATCCTGAAACGCCCGCAGCTTTCTCACCGGAATGCTGTGACCCAGATGAATTTCAGAACCCGTGGGATCAATCCCTAATTTGATCCGGAGTGGCCGGTCAGTTTGCTGTAATCTTGCCAACAAACTTTCATTAGGATCGTCTGATTCGGGCTGATGGGGAAATACTTCACTGACGCCGCGATAGATCCCTGCAAACTCCTCAGGGATGGCCGACATTACAAAATTAGAAGCCTCGGTCATAGTGTGTTGGTGTAAAAATGCGCAGTGAACCGCCAAAAATAAATACTGATAACTCCGTAAGACTGCCTAAGTTTTCAAACTTGCCTAGACATCTGCCCGGAATCCACTATAGTAGCGGGTAAATTATCTCCCTTTTCTGATGGATGCATAAGGCCCTTGTGCCTGCATCATGTGGTTAGGGAGATTTAACGGCACACATTGAGTCCTCAACGACCTATCCACCCAATTTTTTCAGATTATAGGTACGTCATTCGTCCGATGCGCTTGCCGCAAATCATTTTACTGGTCTATGGATCAGCTGGAACATTCCTCGGTACTGAATCGGTCCTAGGGGCTTGTTGTTCCTAAAGACGTTTTGAGTACGATCTGGGAAGTCTGACTCTAATTTCGACATCAACCGCATCCACATCTGAAACAACGGTTTTTCTATTTGGGAAGTATTACGTGTTTAATTTGGATGTGATTTAAATTCTGTTTATGGCAGCAGCTTTATAATTACGGGTGCTGATTTAGAGGAGGAGTCGATCTGTTAGAAATGCTATAAGTCGGCATTTTTCAGACGAAATCATCGCTCAGATCAGCCGCGCCTCACTAATCTGGCCTGCCGTGTATTTCCGTAAGGATGTAGCGTATCCGTGGCATTTAATACCATTCGTCAAACCCGAGTTCCTTTGCAGTTTACTGGTGAACCTAAGCTGATGAAGCACATTCAAGATGTGCTTCAGATTAGCGGGGCGACACTATTGACGGCAACCATGCTATGTAGTGCGATCTCAGCTGGTGGCTTAGTGGGTTTAGCCATTAGCTTTCGAAATTTGCCCGATGTGCGATCGCTACGCAACTACATCCCCACCGAAACCAGCTACATCTACGACGTAGACGGCACCCTGCTCGATAGCTTGCACGACGAAGCTAACCGGGAAGTGGTAGACCTCAACGAAATTTCCCCCCACCTCAAGCGCGCGGTTTTGGCCATTGAGGATAGTGACTTTTACGAGCACAGCGGCATCAACCCTGTGGGCATTGGCCGAGCATTTCTAGCCAACTTCCAGGCAGGCAATACAGTGCAGGGTGGTTCAACCATCACCATGCAGCTGATTAAGAACTTATTTTTGAGCCCCCAGCAAGCCATTAGCCGTAAGGTGGCTGAGGTGGTTTTATCGCTGCGCCTTGAGCAAATTTTCGAGAAAGATGAAATCCTCGAAATGTATCTCAATCAGGTGTATTGGGGTCACAATACCTATGGTGTTGAAACCGCTGCCCAGAGTTACTTCAATAAGTCATCCAAGGACTTAACCCTGGCTGAGGCTTCGATGATGGCGGGATTGATTAAAGCGCCTGAAAGCCTGAGTCCATTTGTAGACTACCAGGCCGCAAAGCGAGAGCAGTCTATCGTCCTAGAGCGGATGCAAACGCTGCGGTGGATTACCCCAGCCGAAGCCGAGGCTGCGAAAAAACAACCTCTGCGCTTGGGTAAAGTCACGTCCTTTGTTTCCAGTAAGGCTCCCTACGTCACTGAAGCGGTTGTCCAGGAGCTACAGGAACAATTTGGTCAAGAAGCCGTACTCAAAGGTGGCATGCGAGTGCAGACCACCATTGATATTAAGCTACAGTCCTTAGCTAAACAAACCGTAAAATCGGCCCATGCTAACCGCTTTGGCAACGGTGCCATCGCCGATCAAATGGCTCTGGTTGCCATCGACCCGCGCACCCATTTTGTAAAGGCCATCGTCGGTGGTGTGGACCATGAAAGCAGCCAGTTTAATCGGGCCGTTCAGTCGCGTCGTCAGCCAGGATCAGCCTTCAAACCCTTTGTTTACTATGCGGCCTTTGCCTCAGGTCGGTACACCCCTGATAGCATCGTGGGGGACACACCGGTCACGTATCCCGATGGGTCTGGCTACTATTCACCTAAAAACTATGGTGGTTCCTTTATGGGAAGTATGCCGATTCGGCGTGCATTAGAGCTGTCCCGTAATATTCCCGCCGTAAAACTGGGACAGGCTGTGGGCATCTCGCGGGTGATTGACGTAACCCGTACCCTGGGCATTGAGAGCCCCATGGATCCGGTGATTTCTTTGCCCCTGGGGTCAGCAGAGTTAACCCCCATGGAAATGGCTGGAGCCTATGCCACCTTTGCCAATAATGGTTGGCACTCTGACCCAACCCTGATTGCCCAGGTAACCGACAGTGATGGCAATGTGCTACTTGACAACACGCCTAAACCCCAGCTGGTGCTGGATCCTTGGGCAACAGCGGCCCTCACGGATGTGTTGCGCGGCGTCCTTGAGCGAGGCACGGCCACCAATGCTCGCATTGGTCGACCTGCGGCGGGTAAAACGGGCACCACTGACTCCCAAAAAGATGTCTGGTTTGTGGGCTATGTGCCTCAGCTAGCAGTGGCGATATGGGTTGGTAACGATGACAATAGCCCCATGGGCCGAGGGGCAACGGGCGGCAGCTATGCGGCTCCCATCTGGCGAGATTATATGGTCCAAGCGTTGCGCAATGAGCCGGTTCAGAACTTCCGTCGTCCGTCAGAGTTCATTCGTCCGTAGGGTGGGCAAAAACGAGAGCATAGGCTGACATATGTTTGATGGGGATAACGTTACCGAGGCAGGTGAGTCGCTGCATGGCTTGCTCAAGCAATATGAACAGGCCATTGCTGCTTTAGAGCCGTCTGGCTATGCCCCCCAGGTGATTTTGGAAACGTTGTTGGTGCGCGATCGCATCCAAAGCTTATTAAAAGATGGCACCCTCAATGCTCCAGGTTTGGTACATCTAGATCAGTTGGATGCCCAGCTACAAACCCACGAAAATTCCTTTAGTAAAGCGTCAGACCTGGGACGATGGCGAGAGCTCTATCAGCCGCAGTCAGATGCATGGTGGTGGTATCCAACCACGAAGGATGCTAAACAGCAAAGTCGTTACAATTGGCTTTGGAATGGTCTGTCGATTGTTTTTTTAACCGTATCAGCCAGTTTGATTTTGAATACGGCATCGCGGTTTTGGAGTGGCGGCATTGCATCAGCGGGGACGCTAGCAGTGGCAGCCCAAAGTGTGTTGACACTGATTGTAGGAAAAGGGGCGCTGACAGACTCCGGACGCAAGGCTTGGGAGCAAATTTTGAAGCGGCGTGGTGTGCCTGAGTACCACTGGCAGGAATGGAGCTGTGGGGCAGCGGGCGGTGTGTTTTTGGCAGTGGCAGGCATCCATGGATCAATGCCATTGTTTGCCACCTGGTACAACGGCTGGGGTCTGAAGGATTATGAAAATGATCGGTTGGCCAGTGCCTTGCAAAACTATCAGGTGGCCCTTAACTTAAGCCCTGACTATGCGGAGGCGTACTACCACCTGGGAGTACTGTATGAAGATCTACAACAGCAGCAAGATGCGATTGAGGCGTATCAGTTTGTAGTAGAGAGAGGTCCTGAGGTTGTTGAGTTGCAAACCTGGTTAGAGGCGAATAACAACTTAGGTAGGCTATACATTTTGCAAGAAGATTATCGGGCGGCGGTTGATTTTTTGTGGAGAGGAACTGAAGAAGTCCTAAAAGATGCGGCAGAACCAAACCTGGAGTTTGCGAAGGTAAAGTACAGGCTGCTGAAGAATCTGGGCTGGGCTCGATTAGGGCAGGAACGCTATTTAGATGCTGAAACAAACCTGGATGACGCAATTCTGGTTTTAGAGGAAGAGCTGATTCCTTGGGTTGAGTCCCTGCCTCCAGGTTCAGAAGAAGAGCTGCATCGCGGAGCTGCATATTGCCTGATGGCCCAGGTGTTGGATGCTCAAGAACTGCCGGATGAAGCGGATGGGTTTTGGCAAACCTGTGTGGGCGAGGCGAATCCGGGCTACCCTGACGAAGATACCTGGTTAGGGATTTATGAGCAGAGACTACAGGCTGAGGATGTAGAAGAGACGGGTGAATGACGGGTAGGGAGATGCGGAAGGAAGTAATCGACCGACTGAAGAGTCTGGGTGATACCTGGTTCCCCTTGGCAAGGGGAACCGTCAGGGAGGGGTCTTCGATACTTGCGCCATTGGTCGGGACCCCTCCGCCTGCGGCACCTCCCCTTCTAAAGGGGAGGTCAGTAGCGGCTGGTGGTGAGGCAGAGGGTGTTCAGGCCCCCAAACCCTCACCATATAACAAAATACCTAACCAACCCACTCTTCTCCATTACCGCAACCTCGGTATTCTCGCCTTTCTACTTATACTACAAGGGTTCTTTCCAACAGCGGCTCTAGCCTCTGCCCGCATTGTTAGCATTCAACGAGGAACCGTTCAGGTACAGCGTCGAGGCAGTTCTGGCTATGTGCAAGGAAGAGTAGGAACACAGCTAAATCCAGGGGATGCGTTAATTATTCCCAATCGCAAAACACGGGTGCGGGTGCAGTGCCCCAGTGGAGCCAGGCGACGGGCAACGGCAGGACGACGTTCGGGCATGCGGGTGATTTGTCCGGATTTGGCCCGGTCGACGGATCCGCGTAATGACAATGATTTGTTGCAGTTGCTGGCAGGGCAGTTTCCCTATAAGCCACAGGTTTTAGACACGGTGCCAGGGTTTTATTGGCCTGGCTTGGTAGGTGTGGATGAATATCAGGTGCAGCTATTACAGCAGGAGTATGTGCAGCCGGAATCGGAGGATGCGTTTACCTTTGCGCCAACGGATTTGGTGGAAACGGTGGTGTGGGAATCGACAGTGTTAGGCAACAATCTGGTGTATGACGGCCCTGAATATGAGCCGGGGGAGCGGTATCGGTTTCAGGTGATGGCTGGGACTGAGTTGCACTACAGTGTGGCGTTTCAGGCACTGGCAGTAGAGAAACAGGAAGAGGTTAGTGTTGCTACTGCTAGTCTGACGGATGGCGATGTGTTACTAATGGCCTATGTGCATCTGGAGCAGGGACTGTTTTGGGAGGTGATTGCCACGCTGCGACCGGTAGTGGAAGCGGGCGGCGCTTCGGCAGAGATGCATCGGTTATTAGCGGAGAGTTATTTGCGGGTAGGGCTACCTGGGTTGGCGGAGACGCACTATGGTGCGGCGGTGGCACTGGCGGATGAAAGTGGTGGGGTGAGGACGCGGGCTGAGGGCTGGGTTGGGTTGGCTAAGGTGGCGGCAATGCAGCAGGATAAGGCGTTGGTGCGGCAGCGGTTGGTGGCGGCGCAAGTGTTGTATAGGGCGCTGGAAATGGATGAGGGATGGTTGGAGACTATTGAGGTTTGGTTGGCGGGATTAGATGGGGGTTAGGGGCTTGTATATTTTTGTTATGAAATTGTTCCTCCCCCTGAAAAGGGGAGGTGCCTTAGTCAGAGGGGTCTGTGGTTGTTGGCGCTAGTTATTTAGACCTCTCCCTAATACAGTCACGTTTGCTCAAGCCAGTTAAATTCTTTAAGGGAGTCGACGATCTTGCTGGGGGCAAACCAAGATGGCAGGAATAGCAACTGGATTACTGGCTACGGTTTTAATTACGGGTGGTTTCTCTGCTCAGTCCGTAGGAGGGTGGGCCAAACCGGTGAATAGCTCCCAAACCACATCTATTGCCTTTGTTATCGACGATGCTATTGCCCAAGCCCAGACTCAGCAACGTCAGGGTCAATGGCTAGACGCGATCGCAACCTACAAAACTATTCTCTCAAATTCAGAGAGTACAGCCTTACAACAAGCCCAAGCCGCTTACCAAACAGGCCGCCTCTATCGTCAACTACGGCAATTTGTCAATGCAATTCCCTATTTAGAACAAGCCCAAACCCAGTATCAAGCGGCAGATAATCCCCTGGGAGAGGCTGACACTCTGACTGAACTGGCCTATGTCTATCTATTGTTTGAACGCGAGACGCTGGCCTCTGAAACGTTAGAGCAGGCAAAACGGCTATTCCAGACTCTGTCAGATGGCTCTAGCAGCTCTAAACAAAGCCTAAAGGCAGATATCAGCCGTACCGAGGCAATTATTCAATTTCGACTGGAACAGTATGCTGCTGCCAGGGATCTGGCTAAAATCGCGATCGCAAACTATCAGCAACTGGTCGATAATCCTGATCCAGACAGTCCTGTCGAGGCTATTCTGCAAGACCAATTGCAGGTTGTTTTACAAACTCGAAACGTGGGTCTGGTGGATTTTGTTAACAATGACTTTGACTCTGCTATTACGATCCTGACCGAGGTGATTGAGGGTCTGGAAACCATTTATGCTGAGTATCAACGGTTAGGGAACACAACCGGCATCGCCACCACACAACATTATCTGTGTGAAACCTATAGCTTTGTGGGCGCGTCTCAACCTGCCTTAGGGTACTGTCAGGAGGCCCTGGCCACTTTTCAATCTTTGAACTACGGCCACTGGACAGGTCAGATGTTACAGAGTATTGGCTCAATTTACTATTTTGCTGAACCAAACGATGTCGGGTTGCAGACCGAGGCGGAGGCTCAGCAACAATCGCGTCGGTTTCAAGAACAGGCCATGGCCGCCATGGCAGCAGTTGGTGATGCCTGGAAGGTGGCAGAATATCAGCTGAGCCTGGGGGAAAATTATTTTTTTGTGGGTGACTATGATAGGGCCTTTGAGTTGGAGACCCAGGCCTTGGCCACCTATGAAGCCCTTTTGGAAACACCCTATGGAGAGATTTTAGGGGCCCCTTATCAAGTGGGACAGGCGTTACTACTCAGGGGAGATGTCTTTTATCAGCGGGGAGACTATACCACCGCATTAGAAGACTATCGCCGGGCTGAGGAAATTTATGCACCGCTGTCTCAAGTACCGTTAGCCACCCTAGAAGAAAAGCGTTCCCTGGGCTATGCCCATCTAGATTTGGGGCGTACCTATGAGAAACTGGCGCGCTATGGGGATGCGATCGCATCTCTAGAGAAAGCTCTGGCCATCGGTCGAGACTTTTATGAACCGTTTACCGAGAGCATGGCCCTGGATGGTCTGGCTAATATTTCTCTGGAGCTAGGCGAGTCTGCTCAACAAGAGACATTATCAGCTGAAGCGGAGGAGGTGCGATCTCAGCGGCGAGAGTATCGTATCGGGTTGTTTGAGGCACCAGAAGATGACTTGGCTAATCTGTCACCCGAGGAACAATTGGCCGCCGCCCAGGAGTTGGGCAGTCAGCAACAGGAGGGCTACGCCTATACGTCTATTGGGCTAGAAGCTTACCATAACAATGATTATGAGAATGCCCTTGTGGCCTTTCATCAGGCGATTGCTATCCATCAAGAGGTGGGGGATATCCCAGCGGTGGCCAGTTCGTGGGGTATGGTTGGTCTCAGCTATGAGGGTTTGGGCCAGCTAGAAGCAGCCACTCTGGCATTTCAGAACTCCCTGGCCCTGCATCGTCAAACAGGCGATCGCTTTCAGGCACGGGTGACCTTGCGAGATCTTGCCTATGTTTATTTCCAGCGAAATCAACCGGAAATTGCGATCGCATTTTACAAAGAAGCGGTGACTGTTAGCGAAGCCCTACGGGACGAATTGGAAACACTTCCCCTGGCCCGGCAAGCATCCTATGTGCAAAGTGTGGAAGCCACCTATCGGTTTCTAGCAGACTTGTTATTGCAGCAGGGACGCATTCTGGAAGCGCAGCAAGTCTTAGAACTGTTAAAGGTCCAAGAAATTCGTAACTATATTGATGACCAGCGGGCTGTTAATAGTGCTAGCGGTGTTACCCTACTGCCCCAGGAAGAATCGCTGTTAATCAGCCACGGCAGCCTGGTGGAATTTGGTAAAGCCGTTTCTCAATGTGAACAGAGCCGCTGTGACCAGCTCAGCAAGCTTCGCAATCAGCGCGATGATCTGGCGCGGGCCTATCAAGATAATGTGGATAAACTGTCTAGCTTTATTCGTGAGCAGTTGGCGGCTGATCAGGCCTTATTAGACCCAGAAGATTTAGGCGGTCAGGCCAGGGAAATCCTTAAACAACAGCCTGGTACGGTGGTTATTTATCCGTTAGTGCTGGAGGATAAGCTGTGGTTGCTGTGGGCTACGGAAGGCCGAGTGGTCAGTCGTCGGGAGATTGCAGTCAGTCGTTCTGAGGTGGCCAATGCGGTGGTGCAAATGCGTCAACTGTTGGATAACCCCAGGTCGGATATTGAGACCCTACAAGCGACGGGGCAACAACTTTATCAGTGGTTAGTTCAACCCATTGAAGAAGAATTAGAGGCGGGGAGCATTACAAATCTGGTGTTTGCCCTGGACCGTAACCTGCGCTATGTGCCCATGGCGGTTCTGCATGATGGGGAGCAATATCTGGTTGAGAAATATGGCATCAGTCACATTTTGTCAGAGGAGCTGACGGACTGGCGCGATCGCTTTCCTGCTGACATAAGCGTTTTAGCGGCTGGGGTTTCAGCGGGTACAGCGGATTTTAATCCGTTGCCCTATGTGCCGGTGGAGTTAGATGGCATTGTGCGAGAGGACGGTGAGGATACGAACGGGATTTATGACGGCACCAGTTTGTTGGATGAGGCGTTTACGTTTAATAGTTTGCGGGATGGGTTAACTGGGCAGAACATTTTGCACATTGCCACCCATGGTGAGTTTGTGCCGGGCCGTTCGGATGAGTCTTATTTGCTGTTGGGAGATGGTGAGCGGCTGCCGATTCCGGAGATTCGGATTTTGGGGGATTATCTGGAGGATGTGCATTTGGCGGTGCTGTCGGCCTGTGAGACGGGTTTAGGGGGTGCCAAGGCGGATGGTTTGGAAATTCAGGGGATGAGTTATTTCTTTTTGGACCATGGGGTGGAGTCGGTGCTGGTGTCGCTGTGGCGGGTGAGTGATGTGAGCACGAGTTTGCTGATGCAGCAGTTTTATCGGAATTTGGCGACGGGTGAGTTGTCTAAAACTGAGGCGTTGCGACAGGCTCAGTTAATGTGGATTGGGTCTGGGGAGGAGTTGGCGGCGGATACGGCGCGGATTATTGGTCAGCGAATGACTGAAGAACAGGGGAGTACGTTATTGTTGCATCCGTATTATTGGGCTCCGTTTATTTTGATTGGTAATGGTCTGTAGGTCTTGCTGATTAGGAGATTTCTACCGATACCGTTGGCTGAGCGAAGTCGAAGCCAACAATCTCAGCCAGCGTGCCCTGAGCGGAGTCGAAGGGCACGATTATTCTCCGAAACACCCAAATGGGAATTGTAAATACAAATAATCCTTCCTTGAGCTGCGCCTATGCAACGTTTTCTCCAAACCTTGATTGTCATAGGTGCCCTCATATCACCTGTAGCCCTGCCAATGCCGCAGGCAGTCGCCCAAGAAACCATTGAACCTATCACCGACGAAGATCAGGCCATACAGCTGCATAATCAAGGCCTGGAGCAGTTTAATCGCGGTCAATATCAAGAGGCATACATCTCCTGGCAAATGGCCCTTGAACTTTTTCAAGCCTCCGGTAACCGTGAGAACCAGGTCAATACCCTCAACAGTCTAGGAATTCTTTTTCGCACCTTGGGCCAGGCTGAACCAGCACTTGACCATCACCAACAATCCCTCGACATTGCCCGAGAGTTTCATAATATCCCCGCAGAAAGTAGAGCCTTAACCGGCCTGGGCCAGGTATATGACATGCTCGGTCAATACCCACAAGCCATTGACCATTATGAACAAGCTCTGGCGCTTAACCTCGAGCCCCAGGCACATATCTTTGCTCTGGGTAATCTGGGTAGTACTTATATGAATCTAGGCCAATATCAACGGGCCATTGAATACTACGAACAAGTACTGCCTTTGGTGCGTGCAAACGATAATCGTCTCGGCGAAAGCTCGGTTTTGGGTAATTTAGGCATTGCCTACGACAACCTGGGCCAGTATCAACGGTCCCTCAGCCTATTAGAACAACAACTGACCATCGCCCGTGAACTTGACTATAGAGCTGGGGAAAGTCGTAGCCTGGGAAATTTAGGGAATGTCTATATTGACCTGGGGCAGTACCAGCAGGCCATTGACCTATTGGAACAACAACTGGCCATTACCCGAGAACTTGGCGATCGCCCTGGGGAACGACGGACCTTAGGTAACTTGGGCAATGCCTATTCCCGGTTGAATCAAATTGAGGTGGCGATTGATTTTTATGGGCAAACCCTTGCGATCGCACGCGAACTAGGTAATCGCGTTGATGAAGGTCGCTCCTTAGGTAATTTAGGCTATGGTTACAGTCGTTTAGGTCGGTGGCATCAGGCCATCAACTTTTTAGAACAGCAGCTAGTGATTGCCCGTGAGCTAGGAGATCTGCCTGGAGAAGGCCGAGCTTTGGGAAATCTAGGCCATGTCTATGGCCGTTTGGGGCAATCTCAAAAGGCGATTGAGTATTTTGGTCAAACTCTGGCCATCAGTGGTGAAAGTGGCGATCGCCACGAAGCCGGACTGGCCCTAAGCAACCTGGGTTATGCGTTTCAGGCAGATGACCAACCGGAATTAGCCATTGCCTTTTTTAAGGAGGCGGTCACGGTACGGGAAAATATTCGTCAGGATATCGCAGATCAGGCTTTGCTACAGTCCTACACGGATACGGTGGCGGATAGCTATCGTACGTTAGCTGGCCTACTGTTGGAGCAAGGGAGAGTTCTCGAAGCCCAGGAGGTATTGGAACTACTTAAAGTTGAGGAGTTAACAGAGTATACGGACGAACGGGCTGGCGATAGCGATGCGAAAGTGACGCTGCTACCAAAGGAAAAGGAAATGGTAGAGCAGTACTCCTCATTGGTGGAATTTGGTAAACAGCTGCAGGACTGTGAAGCGACTAAATGTGAGAAATTAGGAGATTTGAGATCTCAACGGGACGATCAGTTTCGTCAATATCGAGAAGCCGTCAACAGCCTCAACACCTTTGTTGGCGATCGCCTGGCAGAGGGCGACAAATCTAACCTTTTGTTAGATCCTGAGAACTTTGCGACAACGGCCAAAGATATTATTGATCAGCAACCTGGCACCGTTGTTATTTATCCGTTGGTGCTTAAAGACAAACTGTGGTTGCTGTGGGCTGCCGATGGTCGTGTCATTGGTCGACGAGAACTGCCTGTGAGCCGTCAGGAGGTTGGCCAGACCGTGGTTCAGTTTAGAACCTTGGTGGAAAATCGCAATTCTGACATCGAAGAAATTCAGCGCCTGGGACAACAGCTTTATGACTGGTTAATTGCCCCCTTTGAAACAGAGCTTGCCAGTAACCAGGACATAAAACACCTGGTTTTCTCTCCAGATCGGGTAATCCGTTATTTACCCCTGGCGGCCCTTTACGATGGTGAACAATATTTAATTGAAAAATATACTGTTGGCACAATTTTATCGGCTGCGCTTACGGATGTGACTGATCGCTCTCCGGTAGGGACCGATGGTGTTTCGATATTGGGTGTGGGTGTGTCACAACAAATTGGAAACTTTAACGCTCTCCCTAATGTGCCCATTGAGCTAGATGCCATTATCCGTGAAGAAGACAACCCCAACGACACCAAAGGTATTTACCCTGGGCAACAGTTACTTGATGATGATTTTACATTTGAGACATTGCGAGATTCCCTTGGTGGTCAACAAATTCTCCATATGGCCACCCATGGTGAATGGGTAGCGTCTGAGGACGATCCTTACTTGCTTATGGGCGACGGACAACGGCTACCTACCCCAAAAATTGATGATCTAAGCAGCTATTTGGAAGATGTACATTTAGTTGTCCTGTCCGCCTGTCAAACTGCATTGGGTGGGGATGACAAAGATGAAATAGAAGTGGTGGGTCTGAGCTACTGGTTTCTAAAAAGTCAGGTTGATGCGGTAATGGCTTCTCTTTGGAACGTCAATGACTCAAGTACTAACGTGTTGATGCAAAATTTTTACACCAATTTGGCCCAAAGCACCGCAGCTAACCCCGTCACTAAAGCTGAGGCATTACAAACGGCCCAAATTGCCTTTATCCAGAGTACAGACTCAATAACAACCAGTGGCGATCGCATTATTGGCCAACGCGAAACTGAAGGTAATGGCTCAACACTGTTTGCCCATCCCTACTATTGGGCACCGATGACGTTAATCGGCAATACCCTGTAGCCACTAAACCACCTCAACCGAAATCGAAAATGCTGCAATATCAGCGGTTTGAATCTGGGGCAGCTCATCCGTCATCGCTGTATTATCCAACGGTGCACTCCGGGAAGAACTGATCTCACCCAGCAGCGTATTCACCGCTCTCAACGATAGCTCAGCCGACTCACTGTCACTACGCTCACCCAGGGCTTGCAGCGTGGCTAGCGTTTGCAGCTGGGCCAACCCTTCCACAAACGGCTCTCGACTTGCAATAATTAATGCCTCGGCCCGACCCCGTTCTTGACCATAGAGCGGCTTTTCTTTTTCTGACAAAGATGGGGCATAAAGCTCTGTACCATTGCCCTCCAGACGACTCTCAGCAATCTGTTGTTCACGGCCCTTTTGAGGACGCGGCAAAACCACAAACATCCGCCCATCGGTAACAAATATCACAATGCTGATATACAGAGGCTCAGGCTCGTGATTAACTACCCGAAATCGAAAATCTTGATCTAGCAAAATTTGGTGAGTACCCCCTGACTGTGCCTCACCCGATTCACCACGGGGGGTGAAGGCTGAGGCAATCAGTTCAACCTGTTCACCAGCTACTTCAGCTACTTCACCAATAATGGAGGCGTCTACCTTCAACCGGGCAGAATTAGCTTTGAGTAGAGATTTGATTAATCGGGCGGCTAGTAAGGACTGAAGCTTGGGGGTGAGGCGTGTCACGGCATCCGTAGCTGACTCTGCAGCATCACGGCCAAAGGAGCCCGGTATCCACTCATCAAGACTTTGGGAAAATAGGCCAATTCTGTCCGTATTGGGGACCGCTTTATCTTTAAACCGTCGCTTATATCCAGCCGTCATTCGACTGAGGATGTAGTGCACCTCTTTTTCGTAGGGAACATTGCTCCCCTGGTGAGGGACCCCAACCACCCGAGGAATGGCACCTAACTGCTGCTGAATCCGGCTAGTATAAAGACCCAAAGACGGATCAATGCCAATCCGTAGCTGCAACTCAGGCGATACCACCCGAGAAAATTCCTGTAGCAATGTTCCTGCTGGCACTGCCGAAGGGAGCTGGATAACACCCCGCATACCCTGGCGTGACAATAGCTCCACCTCACCCAGTGATTCAAAGCCTGCCGGGGTAAACTTAGCCCCCCGACCAAAGGTGGTAATACTTTCATGGTCGATCCCCCCAAGCCATACGGTGGCCTGATCACCATCCACCTGAGTAACAACGGCCTCAGCCGGTGGAATTTGTTTTTTCTCAGGAACAAAGTAGATATCTGACTGGGCTTGTTCCGATGGGGCATCCAGAAAAGGAATCTGACCAGACAAATCCTTCATATCACGGGTAATGCGCACCACAGTACCTTGACTGCTATCGGTCTGTTGCCACAGATACTGGGTGAGCAGGTAGGTAAAGGCTCCCGCATAAAACCCGTCAAAGCCTACATCAACAGCTTCTTCATCTTTTTGGGCAGCAGCGATGACCACCCCTTTAGCCACACCAATATTGCGACGATTTTGCAGAGTCGGAACATCTACACCTAACGTCCGCAACCACTGGCTTTGATACGCTAACTCTGCTGCACTCGCCTGATACGAATTGCCATCAAAACCTGAGCGCACCCGCACATTCCCACGGGTACCGCCGCCGGCGTAGCAGCTGTCCAAGACAACACTGACCTGGTCCGTTGATAACGCCGACGTCAGCAAAAACAACGTCCGTCCCATGATGTCATCAACGTCAGTGCCATTTTCTTGAATGTCACCAGGTACAAAAGTACTGTTAAGCCCATCACCATCAGGGGAATTGGGCTCTAACACCTGGGAACCATGGCCCGAGAAATGAAAAACCACCACATCCCCAGGCTGAGCCTGATGGATCAGATGCTCTTCAAAGGCTGCCAGAATATTGCTGCGGGTAGGCTTATGTGCCGCATCATCACTAAGGACCAGAATATCGCTGGCCTGAAATCCAAAGCGATGTATCAGTAGCTCGCGTTGTAGCTCTACATCCGTTGTACAGCCTCGTAAATTTGTAAAGCGACTGTTACCAGCAGGATATTGATTGACACCGACTAGCAACGCCAATTTTCGAGTCGTCGGTTGGGCTAATGCCTGACCGTAGCGTAGACCGTGGGAAACAAGTTGCCGCTCACTTAGCCCGTAAGCTGCCAATGTGGTCCCGGCAAACTGTAAAAAACGGCGACGGTTAAATGTCGGCATAAGGTATCCCTTTCAAGCAGCCCGTAGGGTGGGCAATAGAAACTGCTCAGGCATACCGCAGCAGGATATCCAATGCCCACTTTCGAACAGGTTATGTCTCTTTGATTTCAGACTTCATGCGGTCTAGGGTCATCTGCATCTGGTCAAACATCTTTTGTGGTGTCATCCCAAATTGACCCAGATGGGTTTTCAGCTGTTCCATCGTAAGTTGAGCTGTGAAATCTTCGGACAGCTCAAATCGTTTCATAAAGACGCGATATCGATCCATGATGCTTTCCATCTGCTCGATGTATAGCTTCTTGCCATCGCGATCAAATTTGCCGTAGCTGCTACCGAGCTGCATGAGGGCCTGATAATCCTGAAAGAGCTTCGTGGCTTCCTGCTGCACGATCTCTGAATCAAAAAAGCTCATACATCTACTCCCAGGGGCTTACTTTCATTGGCTGCGCGCTATCTGTAAGCGTTAACGTTGACTACTCTTTCAGAGTAAAAGCTCGTTTCGATATACGCAAAGGTGAGATATCCCCACCTAATACCTACTAGCGATCACCTAGCGACCCAGTAATTTCTTAAGCCAAGATTGTTGCCCTGACTCAGGCTTAGGGTCTGGTGGAACCACCTGACTAGCTGCCTTACGCTTTTCAGCCATGCGTTTTTCTAAAACTTGACTATATTTCAACGCTACGGAATGGTTGGGGTTTAATTCTAAAACACGCTTCAAATGGGCACGGGCCATGCCGTAAGACTTCTTCATCAAATAGGCTTGGCCGAGCATTGAGTGAAGTTCAATCCCATTGGGTGCGATCTTAAGCGCTTCTCTCAGCTCCTGAATGGCTAGATTGTAATTACGCTGGTTCAGATATGTCCGAGCTCGAATACCATATTTTTCAGCGTAGTTGATAACAGGGGGTTCCGGCGGTTTAGGATCTTCCTTCTTTTCTTCTTCTTCTGAAGGGGTATGGTCAACGGCAACTAAGCCAGTACGCTTAGGTCGAATAGGCTTACTGATCTTACGGTGTAGAAATGCTAGGTTGAGCTGACTTAGACCCGACAGCACCATGGCAAACTCATCGGTCGAGCTGAACTGGGTTGTTACTAGCTGATTAACCGTATTTTCATAAAAAACTTCCACTTCTGCTTCTGGAATACGCAAAAGCTGTTGAGCGCTTTCAAAAGAAGGCGCGAGTTTGCCTTGACGATCGAGTTGCCTAGCGCGAAACCGCATGTTGGCCAAAACTTCGGAGCGATTCTTCTCTTGCTTAAGCCGTTGATAGCCAGGGTTGATGACCTTAGCAATCAGCTGCTCAGATATTTGACTAATGGCAGTGGGGTTAGTCGCTTGAACATCGGGATGAAGAAGTTTTGCTATCTGGCGATAGCGCTTAAGAATGCGACGATCTTCAGCATTTAGAGAGAGGCCTAGGGCAGCGTAGGGATCTTTCTCAGCAACTGTGATCCATTCATCTTGAAATGACTTGGCGTTGGTCATGCAACAGGAGGCTAAGAATTGGCTCACGTACAATTCATAAACAACACGAGATTGCTAAATTCCGGCGACTACTAACATTTGAACCGTCCGTTAGATATAAAAGTAACCGAATTTTTAGCGTTTTAAGTTTTGATTTCTGACCTTAGGGATTACTTTCAGGAGAATGCACAAACTAACTTTGCAAAAAGCATACAGTCTATAAGCACAAACGTTTTGGATGGATGAGGTATGGATACCTCTATAAATTCTAGATTCTCCAGTCAAAATATCCCTTGGGGTCAAGCATGATGGATGCATCATGTTATATAAACACATATCAAATTCTAGCTGTTTCATTGGAAAATTAGGCACCCTCTATAGTGCTCAATTACTAAAATTCGCGATGTCGTACCTTCAAGTTAAAACCAAGGCTGTTTATGGATGATCATCAAACTAATCATCAGAAAAATAGAAAAATCGCAGCCTTACTCGCATTTATAGGGGCAATTCAGCCAACTCCGGTTCCTTTTGCTGGGATTCATAAGTTTTATTTAGGTCAGTATGGCTGGGGGATGGCTTATTTGCTTTTGGGGGCAACCCAGGTACCACGGTTTGCCTGCCTGCTTGAAAGCATTTGGTATTTAACTGAGCCTCTGTTCCAAAGGCTTTGGCAGCATAATAACCAGAGGGCTTCACCCATCCCTAACCTGGGTGAAGCCGTTGAAGGTGTGGCGAATAGCCTCCGAGAAATCGAGCATTTGCGGCAGGAAGGGCTGCTGTCAGAGTATGAGTTTGAGCAAAAACGACGCAGTTTGCTAGAGCAAATACCCTGATGCAATGGAGGCCTTGAGTGACCCGTCAGAAATCCCCACAGTCATGGCGACGTTTTTGGGTTAAACAGGCCCTGCGAGGTTTGGATGCCCTAGAAGCTGGGCTTACTCCCTTGAGAAAAAAGCTGGCTCAGGATAATTACTATCGCTTTAGCTCAGTTGATGAAGTGCAATTGGGAGCAAAGTTGGGAGTGCGGATTGACGCCAATCGCGCCACTGTCGATGACTGGTTACGATTGCCAGGTATTTCGATTCATCAGGCGAGGTCTTTGGTGGAACTCAGTCGTTCGGGCACGCTGCTAACCTGTTGGGACGATGTTGCAGCCATCACTGGCATCGGTTTACAGCACCTGCAGGCATTTGAGGGTATGGTGCAGTTTTATTATTACGATCTCGATAGTGAGGTTATGCCCAGACAGCTGCTGATTAATCAGGCAAGTGCTAGGGAGTTAACAACAATTCCGAGTATTGATCTAGCACTTGCTGAGCGGTTGGTTTACGGTCGTCATCGCTATGGTCCCTACAGGGATTGGTTAGATCTAAAACGGCGACTACAGCTACCTCCTAATGTGATAACAGAGTTATTGCACTATTTGCGTTTTTAAGGTGAATGAACGCTGTATCCCTTGCCTATGTAGACATTGGGACGATAAGAAACGGCTGAAGGGAAATCTATTTAATCTGAAAATCTCTCATCCGGTCGGGTACTGTGCGGAAAACGGTTGAGTTGACTTGGTGATAGGTATATCAAGTTATGGTGATGAGACTCACACCAATCTTGTAAAACGCGGAGTTTACTTGAGTTGTCTGCAAATTCTACGGGAATATCCTGGGTCTGTCCGTGGAATTGAGTAGGTTGAGATAAGTATAGAGTCGGGACCATGCAGGGACTAACAAAGGTCAGTAAGGCAATTCATCGTGGGATCACAGCTGTTGCAATGACGATTGCGATCGCTACAATTTACGCAGCCATGCCCGCTGAGAATCAGGCAAACAGCGGAGAGGTATTAAGACACCAGATACAGGCTATTTTAAAACTTCATCAAGCTGATAAAGAAATTACGCAGGACATGCAAGACTCCCAAGAGAGTTTAGCAACACTCTTACTGAGCTCCCGAACCAAGGCTTACAGCCATCAGTGAACAGCTGTAGGTTAACATTTATTGCATTAGATTTAGCTGACCGCGATTTTGGGCACGTTCCGTAACAATATCCTTGGATCCGGCGTTGGCTCCCATACCATAGGGACTATGACTAAATCTCTACTGACTGATGCCAGCCGTCGCCTGGATCGGGCACTCAAGTACGTGACGATTTCTGAGGATGCGGCGGAGCGGTTAAAAGCCCCCAAAGCAAGTCTTAAGGTGTCTATTCCGGTGCGTATGGATGACGGATCCCTGAAGGTTTTTGAAGGATACCGTGTGCATTTTGATGACACTCGTGGACCCACAAAGGGAGGGATTCGCTTCCACCCCCAGGTGACGTTGGATGAAGTTCAGTCCCTGGCGTTTTGGATGACGTTTAAATGTGCGGCGCTCAATATCCCGTTTGGTGGGGCCAAGGGAGGCGTTACCCTTAACCCAAAAGAGCTTTCCAAAGCAGAGTTGGAACGGTTAAGCCGAGGATATATTGATGCGATCGCAAACTTTATTGGTCCTGATACAGATATTCCGGCCCCCGATGTCTACACAAATCCCATGATCATGGGGTGGATGATGGATCAGTACAGCATCATCCGCCAGCAGCGCAGCCCGGCAGTGATTACCGGTAAACCTGTGGCCCTGGGGGGGAGTTTAGGTCGATCTACAGCGACGGGGACTGGTGCGTTTTACGTGCTAGAAGCCATGATGGAGCATCTGTCAAACAAACGATCAGGCAAACAGCCATCCTCTCCAAAAACTGTTGCCGTTCAAGGTTTTGGTAATGCTGGTGCGGTGGTCGCTCGGCATCTATTTGACGCAGGTTACACCATTGTTGCCGTGAGTGATTCGCGTGGGGGCATTTATACCCCTAATGGACTAGATATTCCCAGTATTCAAAAATTCAAGGCTGATACCCGCTCTGTTAAAGCCGTCTACTGTGATGGCAGTGTGTGCAATCTTGTTGAGCACGAAGTGATTACCAACGATACGTTGCTCAGCTTAGATGTGGATATCTTGATTCCAGCGGCATTGGAAAACCAAATTACCGCAGCCAACGCCGATGCGATTCAAGCTCGCTATATCTTTGAAGTGGCCAACGGGCCCATCAGTACCGACGCCGACGACATTTTAGAGGCCAAAGGCATTACCGTCTTTCCCGATATTTTGGTCAATGCCGGGGGAGTGACCGTGAGCTATTTTGAGTGGGTGCAAAATCGCAGCGGTCTGTATTGGACCCTCGACGAAGTTAATCAACGCCTGAAGAAACAAATAGTGGCGGCGGCCGATACGATTTGGCACATTGCCCAAACCCACAAAACATCGGTGCGCACGGCGGCCTATATCCATGCCCTGAATAGCTTAGGTGCAGCCATGGATGCACGGGGCACACGGGCGGATTATGTGTCGGGGAATAGAGAATAACCCTATGTAGGGGCGTTCCATGGAACGCCCCTACATAGGGTATGGAGAAGGTAAAATTGCTAGGCACATTATTAGGCCTGGAATGACCGCTGAAAAATCTTCTCCCGAAACCACGTTGGGAACATCACTGCAAACCATGGTGAAGTCCAATGCCAGATTGGTGGCCATTGCTATGGCAATCGCCGTGGTCATTCGACTATTTATTGCAGAACCTCGATTTATTCCATCTAACTCGATGGATCCAACCTTACATATTGGCGATCGGTTGCTGATCGAAAAACTCTCCTATCGTTTCCATCCACCGCACCATGGCGATATTGTGGTGTTTGAACCACCGCCACAGCTCCAGGCCATTGGCTATCGGCCTGAGCAGGCCTTTATTAAACGGGTTATGGGTTTGCCTGGTGACACATTAGCTGTCCGTCAAGGTCAGGTCTATCGCAATGATCAGCCCCTAACAGAACCCTATATTCTGGCTGCTCCTAACTATGAGATGACCCCAGTCGCGGTGCCAGACAATACTGTTTTTGTCATGGGAGACAATCGTAACGACAGTAATGATAGTCACATTTGGGGTTTTTTACCCATAGAAAATATAATCGGCCATGCTACTGTACGCTTTTGGCCCCCGGATGACTTAGGAACGGTTTGAAGTAGTAAGTAACTGGTTCAAAAGAACAGACATGGACCGCAGGGCGCAATGGCAAAGCTCTAGTCTTGAAAAAGGATTAGGTTTTAACGGCGGAATACCGAACCTCTTTCCCTTACAAGCTTTGCTAGGCTAATCAAGAAAATACCGTAACGGCATTGTGCGATCGCAACGAGGAGCTTGGCTATGGCAGCAACTGACTTCAAAGATTATTACCAAATTCTGGGGGTCAGTAAATCCGCTAGCACGGACGACATTAAACGTGCTTTTCGCAAGCTCGCTCGTAAATATCATCCAGACGTTAACCCTGGCGACAAAGTAGCTGAAGCCAAATTTAAAGAAATCAACGAAGCAAACGAGATCTTATCGGATCCGGAAAAACGTCGAAAATATGACCAGTTTGGCCGTTATTGGCAACAGGGGGGGCGTGCAGGTGCAGGCGCAGCCCCGGGCGATTTTGGTGGCTTCGACTTTAGCAACTACGGCAGTTTTAATGAGCTACTAAATGAACTGTTGGGAGGGTTAGGCGGCGGCTTCCCCGGTGGAGCCCGCACGACCTATCGTCAGTCCACCGGTGGCGGCCCAGGGTTTGGGTTTGAAACCGCTGGGGCCAATAATAGTGCCCAGTTTGACCAAGAAGCCAGCATCACTCTGGCCATGTCAGATGCGTTTAATGGTTCTCAGAAAAAGTTTCGCATCGGTGGTGATGCACTGACAGTCAAAATTCCAGCCGGTGTAAAACCGGGTAGCAAAATCCGTCTGCGGGGTAAGGGACAAATGAATCCTTACACCCAGCAGCGGGGCGACATCTACCTGACGGTAGATATTCAACCCCATTCTTTTTTCCAGTTTGATGGCGACAATAACCTGGTGTGCGAAGTCTCTATCTCTCCCGATGAGGCCGTATTAGGGGCCAAAATTGACGTCCCTACCCCTGACGGTAGTGTTAATGTCAATATTCCTGCCGGGATTCGCTCTGGTCAAACCCTGCGTTTGCGAGGTAAAGGATGGCCCAAACCCAAGGGCAGTCGCACCGATCAGCTGGTAACGGTGATGATTAAAGCGCCCAAAAGCGTTACTGATAAAGAGCGTGCTCTGTACGAGCAACTGCGTAATGTACGCAGCTATAACCCCCGACAAGAGTTGCAAAATGTCAGGCTGTAGGCTGTAACTAGCTAGCAAAAAGCGAGTAGAGTCATTGCCTACTCGCTCTTTGTGGGGTCATTTTTTGTGGGGTCATTAACGGGTGAAAGGGGCGCGCTATTGGCTAAGTCTGTGACGTAGCGTTCACCGTTATATCGCAGGACAGGAACCGCTTCATCCATTTCAGGCTCAGTTGTGTCAGCGGGAGCATCCAGGATGGATGCTTCTTCTTCCAGACTGTGTTCCAGATCTGTGACAATTTGCCCCTGATGGTTAAGCTGGGCAGCCACCTCAGTTTGGTCTTCTAAATCCCCTGTGTAGGACACCAGATTGGAGAGGCTGTTGAGTAAATCCCGCACATTACTGCGTAGGGTGGGATCGCCGGTCAAGGTGTCCACATCGGCCATGATTTTTTGGGCGCTCTGAAACACATCGCGGGCGGATTCGATGGTTTGCTGTAGCAGGACTAAGTTTTCGCTGGTGTTAAGTCTCGAAGAAATATCCCGCAAATCCTGGGATGCAACGGCAGCATTGGTGGCTAAAAGCTCAATGTTGTTCACCAGAGTGCCATCCTGGATGACGGGGCTGAGGGTATCTAAAGCCAAACGCAACTGCCCCGTGCTAGCACTAATGTTGTCAAGGGTAATGGCCAGATCATCTTGGTTGCTGGCCAGCATCGTATTGACCTGGGTCAATGTGACATCTAATTGCTCAGATGTACGTACAGTGGTTGCTTCTAGCTGGTTAGCTGCTTCCGATACAGACGCCAAGGTCTGGCGTGCTGATACGGATAGGGGTTGAATTTCATTGCGTAGACTTTGAGCCATCAAAGTCACTTCATCGGTCAGTCCAACGACGTTACCCGAAATTTGGCGAGTATTGTCCAGAATTTCCCTAGCATCTGCCAAGAGTTCAGGGTCAGCAAGGGCCTCAGAAATCTCCTGGGAGGATTCCAGTAAATCCTCATAGTTCACCCCCACCAAGCCATTCACCCGGTCGCCATTGCAGAGAATTACGCTACTATCACAGTCGCGTGCAATGGGCTCAGGTAAGGAATCGTCGTTCACACTGACGTCTGATGGCGGTTGAATGGCAATCGTCGTTTCACCAATGAGTCCCGACTGACTTGTTTTAATGACTGACTCGGCGGGAATACGCAGGTCTGATTTATTGATCTGAATCTCGACTACCACTGTATTCGAGCTTGGGGTCATGCGAGTAATTTGGCCGACTTGCACACCACGATAACTAACGGCGGAGCCTTCCAGGATACCGTTGGCGCTTTCAAAATCCACCAACAGGCGATAACTACGCTGACCGTAGTTCACACCTCTTAGCCATATAACCAGACCGCCAAAGAGGGCCACACCTGCTAGCACTAGCAGGCCAACAGAGCCTTCACGAATGGTTCTTGCACGCATTAGTTTCCTATGGGATTAACGGTAGATAGTACAGCCAGTCGTACACCCTGGGGAAAATTATAAAGGGGAGTCTAAACCTCGTCTATATCTAGAAAGTCGTCCCATATTCAGAAATATTGTTCTGATCCAGGGAAATGCGCGGTTTCAATTTCGCTACATTTAACAGAATCAATTGGTAACTCGAATCGGGCCGTCGATGGCGGCACTAAAAAACTGTCGGACATAGGGGTTAGGGGTAGAGTCAATGTCTTCAACAGGTCCCATCCACTGAATGGAGCCTTTGTGCAGCATAACGACACGATCGGCGGTGCGACGAATTGTGCTGTCCTGGTGAGTGACAATTAAATAAGTGCTACAGCCCCGGTTGCCATGGATGTCACGAATTAAATCTTCAATCACCGTTGAAGCAATGGGATCTAATCCGGCAGTTGGTTCGTCATAGAGCAAAACCGTTGGCTTTTCTTCGGCCTCACGGGGATTATTGATGACGGCGCGGGCAAAGCTTACTCGCTTGCGCATACCGCCTGAGAGTTCGGCTGGGTAGCGATCGCAAATGTTCGGTAGCCCCACCATCTCCAGGGCATGTTTAGTCAGTTCATTAATCTCACGCTCTGCTAAATCAGAGTTTTGATATAAGGAAAACCCGACATTTTCCTGTACTGTCAATGAATCAAACAGGGCTGCCTGTTGAAACACCATGCCAATATTGACCGGATCGTTTGTCGCATCTTCAATCAACCCGTGGCGCTGCTGGCCAGCCACAAAAACATCGCCATTGTCAGCAGCGAGCAACCCCGCAATGATACGCAAAATAGTCGATTTTCCCGTACCTGATGGGCCGATGAGGGCGACGGCTTCACCGGGCTCAACAGTTAGGTCAACATTGTCAAGTACCTGATTGCTACCAAATCGTTTAGAAATACCCTTGAGTTCAAGAATTGGGATATCCCCTCCGCAGGGAGACTGGGGAACAATCGCGTTAGGTTCTGGGACAGACATGGCGGTGGTTGCTATAACTCGCTAACGAGCTGGGGACAGCTTATGACAAGATAACCCAAGGTTATAAAAAGGGCGTGAGAGATAAGCCTATGCTCTTGTGGATCGGTTCAATTAGGAAGTTTTTAAAGCGTAATATCCGATTTGTTTGGCAAGAAACAAAGGATTTAACCCCAGTGAACAAGCGCTGGGTACGCTGGCTTCTACCGGGTCTTTTAGTCAAACGCTGGCTGTTTCTAAGCACAGTGGGGGTGCTCCTGGTGGGTCTAGGGGCCATGATTTGGTTAAGATTAACTCCCGTCTTTTTGACCGTTCGATTTGTATCTACGGTACTGCGTACGATCACTCAGCTGATACCCCGATACATTAGTGGACCGCTGGCCATCATCTTTGGATTATCCCTAATTATTTGGGGGCAAAGTCGTACCCTGGGGTCAATTACGGAAGTTTTGCTACCGGGCAGCCAGGAAAGTAGCCTATGGGATGCGATCGCATCCCATCGTAAACTCAATCGCGGTCCCCGCATTGTGGTTGTTGGCGGTGGAACGGGCTTATCTACCATGCTACGCGGGTTAAAACGTTACAGCGCTAATATCACTGCCATTGTGACCGTGGCAGATGACGGCGGTTCATCAGGGCGACTACGGCGGGAAATGGGCGGTCTGCCCCCTGGCGATATTCGCAACTGTCTGGCCGCCCTGGCCGATCAAGAAAAACTGGTCACTGAACTTTTTCAATATCGCTTTAGCAGCGGCAGCGGTCTCAGCGGCCACAGTTTTGGCAACCTGTTTTTGGCCGCCATGAACGAAATAACTGGCGACTGGGAAAAGGCCATTGAGGCCAGTTCCCAGGTACTGGCGGTACGGGGTAAAGTGCTGCCTTCCACCCTCAGCGATGTCAAGCTGTGGGCAGAACTCAGCGATGGTCGGCGGATTGAGGGAGAGTCGAATATTACGAAGGCGCGGGGCCGCATCGTCAATATTGGCTGTACTCCATCTGCGCCACCAGCTCTGCCTAAAGCCATCGAAGCAATTAAGGAAGCTGACTATATCATCATTGGCCCAGGTAGCCTTTATACCAGCATTGTGCCGAATCTACTGTTGCCCGATATTGCAGATGCGATCGCATCTGCCCAGGTCCCCCGTGTATATGTGTGCAATATCATGACCGAACCCGGTGAAACCGACGATTACAGTGTTTCTGAGCATATTCGTGCCATTGACCGAGCCTGCGGTCGCCGGTTATTTGATGCTGTCCTTGTGCAAAAACGTTCACCCTCGACAGCGGCACTAGAGCGTTATCGCAAAGAGGGGGCAGAGCGAGTGGTGTTTGATCGAGATGCCGTCATCGCTTCAGGTCGCCGCATTGTCATCGCCAATGTCATGCATGAAACCGAAAAGGGCACCATTCGCCACGACCCACCACGGCTGGCTAAGGTGCTCATGCGTTGGCACGCCAGGGTTTATTGATCATTATGTAGGTCAAACAATTATGTGGAGATGTTCCATGGAACGTCTCCACATAATTATCCCTTAGCAAAAAAACGATTTGATACCCAGTTAATCACACCGATGGCGATGGCCCCTGCCATCAAAATACCAATGGAGGGCATAAATAGGGGGTCCCACAGGCTGTACCAGATGTCGAACCCCAAATTAATATGGGCAGCTTTGCCTGCTAAGGACACTACAAACCACCCAAAACTGAGCAGCACAAAGAAAAGGTTGATGGTTAATGCTGTATTTAACCAGTTGATTAAGCGATCTTTCATTCAGACAACAAAAGCGACTTACGGTCTAATAGGTCAGATTATCAACCCTAAAGGGCAATTAATCGAGCACAATCGGAGCAGACTTGACTGAATATTTGCCCCAAAGTCATCAGTAGATCGCCCGGAGATAGCAAATATGATGACATTTCTCAGTAAAGTTTAATGTCTTAAAAAGGAAACTCTTAACACTCTAACAAACACCGAAACAGTCAAGTACCAGCCTCTTATTAGTCATATTTAAGATGCACATTGACCTTGAAATTGGCATCGCAAAAAGACAAAAAAATATGGCTGATCCAATCAGGATAGCCATACTGTAGAAGCTGAGTTTTACCGACGGTGAACAACAGAAGGGATGAGGGGTAAAGCCCTACACAGCATCAACATCAAGTCCTTGAGAAGCTTTTAAATTGTCAGGATCAACGTAGTGGCAAACTGAATCATCGATACAAATTAAAGCCCAACCAGACTTTTCGATTCCCATCAATTCATAGGGCCCATCCTGAACAAAGAACCCCTTGTGGTTTCTAGTTTCAGGCTTAACTTCTACAGCATGCTTATCCATTTTTTTAAGACTCCTTGCAACGGGGTGAGTTCCAACAAAAAGAAAATCTTATTGGAATCTTTTCTTAAGCTTATCAGTTCCTTTTTATTCCGAGCGTTAAGTTATCTGACCTCAAAAAAATGCAAAAAAAAAGCGGGGATCATTGCCCCGCAACCCTTACAAAAAGCTAACGAACACCCACTACCCGACGTTTGTTAAGGGGGGGGTAGCGCCTGATGTTTTTAGGGCAAAAAAACAAAAATTCATAAATTTCTGTAAACCCTTAAAGTATCCCAAGTGGATCGTACGTTGACGCCACATGCCCTTTACAAACAGGGATTTCAGCTATTGAAAATCCAGTTTTCTACTTTTTTAAGACTGGCCCAATCGGGTTTTCTAGTTAATCCTTCTTTAAAATTCTGCCGTATATCGTCTTGAACCTCCTCAACTGACATCACAAGTTGAGTTGCTAATTCGATATGTTCCCGTACTCCTTTACGACCGCTATCAAGAATTGCGATCGCAATGTTGATATGGGCTTGAGGGTCTTGAGGTGTGATCTTAATGGCTTTCTGAGCAGCTTTATAGGCAGCAGTAGGTTTCTCCGCCAGTAAATAGAGCCATGACAGGCATGTGTAGATAGCACTATTTTTGGGTGCCTGTGCGCTAAGTTCCTTGAACATAGGAATCAGAGTATCGACACTTTCACCTGCCTGGTAGCGGTTCAACCCCTCTTCAAACAGTTCATCAATGGTTTGGCTCATGGGAAGTTTTTATCGAAAACCTTCCCATTTTAAGCCGCCTTAGGCACTAAACGACTTGCCACAGCCACAGGTTTGGTCAGCGTTGGGATTCGTAAATTGAAAGCCACCACCGATGAGGGCATCGCTATAGTCGAGCACCAGTCCGTAGAGATAGAGCATGCTCTTTTTATCACAGATAACCTTGAAGCCTTCATAGTCAAACACTTCGTCGTGCTCGCCAAGATTGCCAAGGGTTTCAAAGTCCATCATATAAGACATGCCAGAGCAGCCTCCCTGACGTACCCCGACTCGCAGACACAGGTCATTTCCCTGTTTCTCTTTTAACGCGAGGAGGTGGGAGAGAGCCGCCTCAGTCATCATGATTCCCTGTTGCGATTGAGTAGCTTGGGTCATGGGTCGTGTGGTTAACTAAAATTCTGCCGTTAATACTTATATAGTGTAGCTTCAGGGACTGATAGAGCGCTTTTCTAGCTTCAATGGCAATCATTGAATACAGCCACGTTTATTACCTTCAATAGTTGAACAAATCTATCGGGACATAGCCAATGGTTTGATTCTTCTCCACAATAGAGGCTGTTTATATACCCATATTTATGCCTCCACTGAGCCCGTTTACCCGCCGTCGTATTCAAAAGCTACCCCAAACGGATAGTGTTTGGGAGGGGGGACGTTTTTCTATGCCTGAAGCCCAGGAAGATGAGCGTGACTGTATTTTGTGGATTGATGGCAATCAGGGGTATGTACGCAGTGTAGATCTGATCTCTGCCAATAGTGGGTATGACGCCGTAGCGCGGAGTTTACTGCAGGCGATAGAACATCCCCAAGGACCTGCTGAACCAAGCCGTCCCCAGAGAGTTGTTGTCAACGATCGAGAGTTACAGTTTTTTTTGCGGGGTGTGCTTCAGGATTTAGAGATCGATGTTGTCTATGGGGCTAAGCTGCCTTGGGTAGACGAAATTTTTGATCATGTGTTGTCCCACTTCTCCGTACCGTCCTCCTCTTTGCCGGCAAATTACAGCGAGAGTCTTCGTCAAAAAGCGCTGGCGTTGTGGCATGAAGCGCCTTGGTATCAACTTAGTGAGCAGGAACTACTGGCGATTGAGTTAAATCAATGGGATGTGGACACGCTGTATGTGTCTATTTTAGGCATGGCCGATGTGGACTATGGTTTGCTGTTTTATCGCAATTTGGATTCACTATTGCAATTTCGTGAGCGCGTTCTGGATTGCGATAGCATCAGCGCCGATTTACCCATGTCTATGTCTCCCCAGGATCTACAGCAAATTTTTCTGACGCAGGACTGCTTTTTTCTAAACTACGTTGTCGAACGCCCCCGCCAGCCAGAACCTGATGATTATGAATTTGGCAGTATCCACCCCCTTGAAGGGATGCGCCATGAACTAGATGAGGCGGAGGCCGCTACGTTGATCGTGGCATTAGAGGCCCTGCATCGCTTTTTTAAAAAAGCGCCCGATCCCCTTAATGTTTTAGAGCCCATTGAAAAAACCTTCCGAGTGCCTAACCCTATGGAAGGCAGCCATCCTAAACAATGCACGGTAAACGTGAAGTCACTGCCAGAGGTTTCGACTAATTTGATGGCAGAAACTGAGGGCATGTTGGATCTAGGAGAGAATTTTGCCAGTGGTCCTATCTTGCACGATGATCTTGTCCCTGATGGCGCTCTGATTTTACTGACCAAGCTACCTCCAGACCGCCTCAAGCAACTGCGCACTGGCAACATGTACTATCAGCCTGTTGCTAGCGTTAAAGCTAGCGCCAAAAAAGCCGCTTGGCCTGTGGTAATTGTTCAAACATCTCGCCCTAAAGCCATGGCCCTGGTTGAGCACATCGAGTTAATAGGCGGGATTAAGTCCATGTGTTTCAATCCTGGTCATGATCCGTTTAGTCAGCTCACATTTCAATTGGGCATTTGGCAAGCTGGTGATAATAGTTTTCACCTATTCCATGAATATGACGTGAGCGATGGTCAACATCGCACTGCCCTAGATAAATGGCATCAACAGCAAATCAAAAGTCATGGTTGCTGCGGCGTTATGATTGCGGCAGGGGTGACGGGACGAAATCGGGGAAATCCCCAGGAAAAAGATGTTGTGGCCTTTTTAGAAGTTAATTTTTGTCCCCCTGAAGCCCTCAATTTGGAGCCCCTAGTCTTGAGCTATGCCTTGGAATAATGTGGGGTATACGTTAGTGTCGCCATTCAATCTTCACAACTCAACCCTGAAAACGGATGCACATCTAGTAGTCTGTAAATCTTGAACGTGATGCACTACGATCCCCCTTCATAAATTCCTCAGATTCTTTACCTACAAAAGGTATGGGAGGAACTATGGACGGCGGAGTCATTGTTCAGGGAGGACGACATGCTATTTGTGAAAGACATTATGACCAAGCCTGTGATTGTCATTCGCAGTTCGGCAACGGTAGAAAATGCAATTTGGCTGATGCGGACTAAGCGCGTGCGATCGCTAATTGTAGAAGAGGCTGAAGGTCAGGGTCCCTATGGGATTGTAACTGAGAGAGATATTATCTATAAGGTGATCGCTAAGGGCAGCTCTCCACACTTTACTCGGGTTAGCAATATAATGCGACGTCCTTGTATCCGCATGCCCATGAATGCCACGTTACAGGAAGCGGCCCAAATTTTCTCAGCCACAGGTGTGCATCGAGCTCCGGTAATTGAGGATGACCAGCTACTGGGCATTATTTCATTGACGGACATGCTGATGAAAGGACACCCAGGTGCCCTGTCTCGGGATGAACTCTCCCAACGAGTACAATCAGCGTTACAGCATGCTCGAATCATTGATGATGAAGATGCTCAGATTCAACAAGAATGTGACATCGCCTGGCAAGTACTTGAAACCATGAAACCCCAGACGGTTACTTCGGTTTAATGGGGATGTACCTATCGTGGAGTAGGGGTAATGGCTATGGGAAAAAGCATGAACACTCGATTTCGCGATCGCACCGAGGCAGGCCAGAAACTAGCGCTACAGCTCCAAGCCTACGCCAATCGTGCGGATGTTTTAGTGTTAGCCCTGCCACGGGGTGGGGTGCCCGTGGCCTACGAGATTGCCCGCACCCTCAACCTAACCCTGGATCTTTGTTTGGTACGCAAGTTAGGAGATCCCGATAATAAGGAACATGCCATCGGAGCCATTGCCGCAAATGGTGCACGGGTGATTAACTATGACGTTGTCCGCTGGTTGGGAATTACTAAACAGCAGCTTGAAGAGATTACGGCCCAGGAGCAGCAAGAGTTACAACGCCGAGAACAGGTGTATCGCGGTAATCGCCCTAAAGTCAATGTCTATGATCGCATTGTTGTTTTGGTTGACGATGGGTTAGCCACTGGGGCAACTATGCGGGCGGCGGTGATGGGGGTGCGATCTCAATATCCAAGGCAGTTGATTGTAGCTGTACCCATTGCGTCTCAAAATGCATACCAACAACTTAAAAAGCAGGTAGATCGGCTGGTGTGTTTGTGTATTCCCAACCGTCTGTTTGCCATTGGGCTGTGGTATGACAATTTTGAGCAGGTCACGGATGAACAGGTTTGTACTTTACTGGATCGCTTGACTGTTGCGCACAATCTACCAGGGTAAAGTCTGAATTTAGAGAGATCCAACTAAACTCTTGAATTAAAAAGATTTCGGCGACTAACAACAATGTTTATATCAGGCTGTACAACACCATTAAAGCAAGCTTTTGGGCAGGTGATATGTTGTGCAACAGCTACGTATAACATGCGCCCAAAGAGATGTTTTAACCGGGCCAACGGAGCAAAACAACTTCTTCTCTAAGATCTACTTCGGTCTTAGACGCACGTCTTGTGCGGAAAAGGTCGATACCCATCAGTTCATAACCGAGATCTTGAGCAATGTGGGCGAGCAGGGAGCCCGTGGGGATATGCACCTGTAGGTAGGATGCCTGGTCCCCAACAACGTAGGCTAATCGGGCATTGGGACGGAGTCGCGATCGCAAATTAGCCAGATGACAAGCCATCCCACCAAAATAAAGCGTTGTTGCCCGCGCATACAGTCGAGAAAACCCACTCGTTTTACCCAGTTCTTCCCGTCGTCGATTGATGGTATCGGCAATCTCTAAAATCTGAGGATAGTTTTGAATCCATCGATCATCATCGTCATCACGATAGACACAACGGCTATTAGATCGCACCAGTTCATGCTTAATTGCTTGCAAACCAGCCTTATTTTCCAAAAATCCCAGGAGTACTGACTCTAGACGAGTCGTTCGGGTATAGTCTTTTTCATTGGGATAGGGAGGTGATGTGATCACCACATCAACCGAGTTGGGCGCAATATGACGATGGGGCTGACGGGCATCCCCCAAATGCACAACAGCAGACTGGGTTGGTGAAAATGCATTCCCTAAAGCACTCAAATCCTGGACCATTATGTTGACCTGTTGTAACCAATGAGCAACCACCTGAGCATCGGACTTGTGTTTGCGGGCAACACTTACCTCCGGAGCAAATCGTAGATTGCTCGCAAATACCGCTGAGTTTGCTAAGGCAAGGCGGTAATGTCGCCAAGCGACGCTAGAACGGTCCCGATCAATATGCCCTAACAACGTCAGAACTTTTTGGAGCGGCCGGGGACTAATGGCATCTTTAAACAATAAGCCAGCCGCTTCTGGAGATAAGCTTGGGGCAAAATTTGGTAATAGATCTAACTCGTCCCGCACGGCTGCCGCAATCACCTCAGCGGTTTGGGACAAATGCTCCGGTAGCGGTGACCAATCTAGTTTTACAGAGGATGCAAAATGCGCCATTGGATTTGCTTCTAGCCCAACGGCAGGTAGACCAAGTTTTTTCGCTTCAACGACAGTGGTTCCTGTTCCAGAGAACGGATCTAAAACAACAGTTTGTTCAGTCGCTTGCAGTCGATGTAAATAATGTCTCACTAAGTGAGGCGGAAAAGACAAGACAAACCGATACCAGTTATGGATAGCTCTATCCTTAGAGCTCAGTTGGTTACGGGCTTTACGACCAATTTCAAGGTCTAAAAGATCTGAGTCAGACAACGTAAGAGATGCCATTAGTAACTGTGATAAAACGCTTGGCTTGGCCCCATGCAAAATATAAAGACTTTAAATTCAGCGCAGATTAGCGTAAGTGTTGGACTAAGAGTTTGATACCTTATTCAAATATGGGCCAGGGGCAGTATAACGGATGTTGTCTTTCAGTACAAATGAATTATTATGACGGGTATAACAAAGTGTCGCATAGAGCTCGGCTGAATGTATTGGTGTAATTTGGCATTCTAAGGATGTCAACCAAATCACGTGAGACAGCTTCGACACAATAAGCGTGAGTTAGTATTGCGCTTCTCAAATTTAGGGCGTCATCACATTGCCGGAAGCGTTACGAATCTGGCACGACTGGGGTCACTTAGCTTAGTTAGTGTCGTCTGGCTGGGGTATCGTCAAGCGCCATTACTGTGGGTGGTGCTGATGGCAGCAGGCATTTTATTGATCTTGGTAGAGCCCTTTGTGCCAACACTCTATCCTGAGGTAGCCACCTGTATATTCAACAAAGCATTTAATCGGTTCACCATTGTCCACGAAATTCCTCGGGGTCGAAAACGTCAGCGACGGGTTAATCACTATCACCTCAGCCACATTGAGCAAGTGCAAGTGTATCGTCAGCGAGTGGGGTTATGGCGTTTGAACTACGTGATGATCATCCGAGTGTCGTCCCCAGCCAATACAATTATCCATGTCAATGGCTGGTCAGATCAGGTGCTGATTCAAACGGGTGCCCGCCCCATTCAGCTGCTATCTAAGACCGTTCGCTATCATCTGGGTCGACGCACTGCCGTTGATTGGTCTTTCATTGATATTCCCCACGGATTACCCATTACTGAAATTGGTCGCAGGATTGTTTCTCGTAACTCTATGGAACGGTTGGATAAGTTTGACCTGCGACGGTTAGCCCACACCATTGAGCAGTTTATTTGGTCGCCGTGATCGCTCGTACCATACCCAGACCGAGAAATGTTTTATTGCCAATACCACAGTAACGGCTAAAGTTCGTCAGCGCGTTGATACGCTTAATAATCAACGGATCCGCTGTACCTGAAATTTGAAATGTTAAATCACCGAGGCAGCCAATAATTGTTTTATTACCACCAATGGACACTGTGACCGTACGCAAATCAAAGGTTTTTGCAACAATGGGGGTAATGGTGTCAGGGGCGAATACCAGTCCACTGTAGCGATTCCAGCACTTGCGCAAACCGTGAAAAACAGCATCGCGTGTGGGTAGTGGAGACTCTTGTTCTCCCTGGCGAAAAACCGCAGGTGTAATGAGCTGAAACGTCAAGTGACGGTTACTGTCAGACGCTTGCTTATACAGTTGTTGATAACTAATATGGCTGGTCCATTCTGGAATATTGGCCGGTGCAAAATTTGTGATGTGTAACCGCGCAGGTCCCAGATACCAAGGTTTACGGGCAGCTACCTGTTCCAATCGTGAGCTGATGTGCTTAAACAGCCCATCATCTAGTAGAGCAATCCGCCACCAGCAGTGAGATCCGGCGGGCATTGAACTATTCGCATATTGAAATGTAGTGGTTTCTAACTGCTGACGCGGGAGTAAAAATTTAAGGTTGCGGGCTGACGTGGTTTGAGGTTGAGACGCCATCTGTAACGGACTCAAAGCAAACGCTCGATAACTATATGCTTGTAGCGTTTGACTCAGGTCTACATCAACGGCACTAATGAGGGCTAAAAACAATCGGTGTAGATGATATCCTCGAAGATATTGGAACGGGATAGTTGATTCCGCAACTAGATTAATCACTAGACTTTCTGGCATGCCGTTGGGGCTCTTGGCCGTGGTAGATATCCCTTTCTTCTAGATGTAATAGTGATGTCCAGGACAGTTATCGTCGGGGAAGTCAGGGTGTTCACTATAGCTCGGCAAGCCCAAAAACAAATAATCCCAGTCTAGTTCTACGACCAGACTGGGACACAGCAGACTATAGACCATATATGGATAAAGATGCTTGGGGCATGATCGACCTAAGCACCGGCTGAAACCTTGAGTTTTACCGTTTACTTAAGAAGACGAGTGATCCGAATGTCATATTCAGTTGCTTTAGGATATTCTTGCCCTGCTTTAAATAGTGCAGTGTCGTGGGCATCTGTGCGACCACTGGCATCTATTTCATAGCGAGTCGCCATAATACGATTGCTGGCATGATTTTTCCCAGCACATTCTTTAATATCGACGAACACTTCAAATGTGTGCATGATGGGCTCTCCTTATCCGCCGGGTAGCAATATCGGCGAATACCCAAGTATGTTGTGTCAATCTAGGATCACTGATGAGTTAGCCGAAAATAATTGATGAATCTTGGTAGTTCGACACAACTAGTTTTAGAAACATGAAGCCTGAGCCCAGCTATGAGAACGTGAGAAATTAATAATTTGAAGATGAAAAAACACCGTTTGCGCACTCTGAACGAAAAGCTGTGCGGTATGATATCACCCGAGTAGGCTGTTTACTACCAAGCATTTGAGAGCAGCTGAGCACGTAAGCATCGGAGAGTAATCGTGACTATTTACGTTGGAAATCTGTCATTCCAAGCCACAGAAGATGATATTAGGGATGTATTTGTCGAGTACGGTGAAGTGGCCCGCATTACACTGCCTGTTGACCGTGAAACTGGTAAACGTCGTGGCTTTGCCTTTATCAACATGGTCAAAGATGAGGAAGAAGATTTGGCCATTGCCGAATTAGATGGTGCCGAGTGGCTTGGACGTGAGCTACGGGTGAATAAGGCTAAACCCAAAGGTGATGACAGCCGCCGCCCCAGCCGCAACAGTAACTTTTCCCGTAACCCTCTTTAATGTTTAGTTTTTCGCCAAACTGATCACCATCCCTTCATGGGCCAGCAAAACTTGAGGCTCAACATCTTTAAGCTGATGTGCGAAGGCCTTTAACATGGCATCAGTTTGGCGAGGACCATAATGAACCATGGCAAGTCGTTTGACCTGGGCTGCCTGGGCCAGGTTAATGGCCGCTTGCCATGGTTTCTGGGAAGACGGAATTTGGATCTGATCGCACATATCTATATATAGGCCATCGTAGATGAGTAAATCTGCGTGATGGGCTAGAAATAGTAGATTTTCGTCAAGATGCTCATAATCAGTATCTGTGGCATATACCACCGACTTGTCCTGATAATTCAGTCGGTATCCAAGGGCATTATTGTCAACATTTAAGCCGATGGGCTCAATTTGAACATTGCCAATTTGCAGGGTTTCACCAGGGGTAATGTCATGGAATGTGAGATTAGCCCGCATGGTGTGTAGGGGAAGCGAAAACCCTGGTTTAAGCATCTGTGTTGTTAAACACTGTTTGATGGAAGCCCCATTAGCAGCTATTCCACCATAGATATGAAAGTGATTGCCCGCTTCAAAGGCTGGTAAAAAAAATGGAAATCCTTGAATGCGATCCCATTGGGTGTGGGTAAAAAACAGATGGCCTTCCACAGGCACTGACGTTTGATATAAGGTTTCACCTAGCACCCTAAGACCGGTGCCACCATCAAAAATAAAACGCTGTTGATCGGCCAAAACCTCAATACAGGATGTATTGCCTCCGTAGAAGGCTGTGGCTGCACCTGGTGTTGGTACGCTGCCACGCACCCCCCAAAATTTAATCAAGAGGCCCGATTGAAATTGTAGTGTGCTTTCTGTGCCTGACATATAGGCAGATACACTCACGGTGTGTATCCCCAAACTGTACGCATGCTCATGTAAGGTTGGTTGTCCCCTGTAACCTCAAGGATACTAGTAGGCATTATAGGGACACATTTTATACGGTGATGTATCCCTATAATGCTTAATCCACTATTCGGAGATTACTAGCTCCATACCGGACTACTTAGCAGCAGCAATACACTTTTCTACAAGAGGTTGCACCTCATCCAGGCCTTTCCAACCCAAGATTTCGGTTACTTTCTTCTCCAAGTTTTTGTAGGTTTTAAAGAATTCTGCAATTTCATCTAAACGATGAGATGCAATGTCATCTAGAGTTTTAACACCTGCATAACGAGGATCTTTGTCAGGAACACATAAAATTTTCTCGTCACGATCGCCACCGTCGATCATTTCGAGCATACCGATAGGTCTAGCTGCGATCACACATCCAGGGAATGTGGGTTCATCCATGATGACCATGCCATCTAGGGGATCGCCATCATCAGCTAATGTGTTGGGTACAAAACCGTAGTCATAGGGATACTGAACAGACGAGAAAAGGACGCGATCTAGGGCAAATGCATTGATATCCTTATCAAACTCATACTTATTCTTGCTGCCGCCTGTAATCTCGATCAATACGTTGATCAGACCTGGCTTAGGCTGAGCAGGAATACGAGATAAATCCACGATACTTCTCCAACTATTAATGAGCAGTCGGGATAAACGTAAACCGTCTATCCCGATAGCATTTTAGGAGAAAAGGGAGACAGCACCCACGGAGTGGTTAGATCTTATTCGTTTGTTTGTATTGCCGAGTAAGGTAAACCATTCAGGGTATCGATGGGTATTGATGAAAAATAAGTTACCGTAAATAGGGGCAATGTCAGGGTTGCTAAGGCAATAAAAGTACCTAGTAGTTCTACAAGTGGACTATGAGGGGGTTCAGAATTAGACTCTAACTGACTGGCAGATTCCATGCTGGAGGATATGCAAAAAATGATAAAAAACTAAGGTATACGTTGCTCTCATTGACGTATAGGCCTTGGAGGGTATGAATTTAAAGATGTTAAGTGACCCTATGGTGGTCTGTTCATAAAGGAGTAGTTTGTGATGGGTGCTAACTGCCGACATCCACTAGGGTAAACATCAACGGGGCCATGCTAAATTCCTGCCGGTATATGTCAAAATGCAAATCTTGACAATGCTCACTTGATCCAAGGTTAGCACTGGTTTGTGGATCTAGACGCAGCTTAAAATATAAAGTATAAGCCGTATCCAAGTTCATGGCTTGTCCAACACTATGGGGCAGTCTAATGGCTTTGTTCTATCAGCTCTCGAATCACCTTCAGTTCAGCCAGTACCTGGCGTAGAAGTTGATGGGTAATGGTTTCTGCTGGTTGGCTAATTTCAATGGTGACCTGTTTAATCCCTAAAACATCTTGAGCAAAGCGGGCTACTTCGTTGGGATGGAACATCAGCGGCTCTTCTTTATGATGTCTTGATTCAGGGTTAAGACGCTTATGGTCAAATGGGGGATTAAGAATTAGAGCATCGGTGTTGGCATAGCGATAAACCGATGCTCGGGAACGGTTTAGCACCTTTTGCACTGATTCCACACTCATGAGGTTATGGGTGTCAGCTTCGACGGAAACGTGGGGCTCGAGGGTATTAATGGCTGTAGTGACACTGTCTAATGCATTGGTTATGTCGGACATGGGGAAACCAATCTTTGTTTTATGGCTAGACACACTCTACGCATATTGAGCCTCATGTCAATACTTAGGGTCTATTTTTAAGACAATGAGTGGTTCTTAGTGGTTCATGGGCTTGACTGCCTAGCTTTTTGCAACATGTGATGGTGGGGCTACATGGAAGTCTTAATTTGAGATTCAGAGTCTTTTAATTGGTCTTATTTTGAAGCTATATAGTCTTGTTTTGAGATTTAATTTGCGATCGCACCTCTCCTGCTCCCAGCTACCCCATTGGAGTTGTGTCAGGATGTCAACAGAGTGTGTGATTTAACTGCCGACTCAGGCTGCCTAAAGCTCTCGTTCTACTTTGACTAACGCCTCAATTGTCAGACTAGTGGGTGCTTCTCCACCAAAAGCTGTGCCGATGCGCTTATCAGTAAAGTGATCAAAAGCCAGGTTGTAAACTTCGTTGGGCAATGGCACATACCCCACCACCTCTGACTCACCAACAATAGCCTCAGTGAAATAGTCATAGGTGCCTGACTCGACTGTACTTGCATTGATGGCAGCCATTTTTACGTTGGATAGTTTAATGCTGTTGCAGCGGTCATATTTGTAAGAAACGCTTTGTCTCAAGGCAAGATCAAGATCGCAATCTCAAGACTCACATTAAGTTAGTGAGTCTTATTTTAAGACACGAAAGATGCCTATGATTGTGAATCTATCTCTTGAAGGTGATAGAGACGCAGTAAACTTAGGTCACTTTTTTGGGAGTGTTGCCATAAACTACAGGTTATTTGTGTCGATTGCGATCGCAAATACTGCAATTCCCAGCTATAGATTGGATAGGGGTATCCTAGGGGTGCGGCAGACTTTAAAGGATGTTTTGACCTAAAAATAGCTCTCGAAATTTAGTCCATTTTTAGTCCATATTCCTTTAGGTGCCTCTAAAGTTATTGAATTTAGATGGTTTTGAGTTTTTGATTGGCTGCGGTGTACGCAACTAGTCATATAGGTTAAATGCAGTATTCAATGTATGATCCGATACCTCATCCCCTCCTGGTAGATGTTCAATATGTTCATACTCATTGAGTTCCTGACGCTCGTCTCCACCTAATCAGATTTTGAAAATTAACTGACTAGAATAGGGTTAAGCCCCCTGAGCCTGGCCCAGAAAGTACCTTTATGACGCTCCAGCAACTTCAACCTCAATTATTAGCCCTATCGCCAGACGAAAAAGCCCAGGCGATCAATTTATTGGTTGCCAGTCTTACTAACAGTTGGCCTGGCATTAAAAAAACAACAGGGGTGATGGGGGGCGATGCCTGTATTCGTCAAACACGAATTCCGGTTTGGTTGCTGGTGAGCTTACGTAACCAGGGAGCGACGGAAGCCTATTTGCTTGAAGATTATCCAGGCTTAACAGCGACTGATCTGGCTAATGCCTGGCTCTATGCCACAGCTCACATAGATGAGATTACTGCTGCTATTCAGCGACAAGCGGCAGCATAACCATGGCTCGACTTTATTCAGATGAAGGGTTTCCTAGATCAGATTGTTTTTCGAGTTCTGATTTCTTGGTTTTGAGTTTGGTTGCAAAATCAACTAAACTTGAAGGTTTAGCCTGACATTGGGCTAGTAAATCCACATCTGTTAAAACGAGATCAATATTTTTAGGGTCTATGTCAGTTTGAAATAGTTGATCAAGCAGTTCAAACCCTAATGTCTCGTCACCAAGGGTCAGTGTATAAAGGGCCTTATGGAGGTGATCCAGTTCTTTATCTTCAAATAGGTCTATTGCTGTTTGCCATGCTGTTTGGGCTTCATTTATTTGGTTGTTGAGGGCAAAGCTTAAGCCTAATTCAGTGTGAGAATAGGCACTGTCAGGTTCTAATTCGGCTATTTTTTCGTGGGATGAGATTGCCTCCTCATAACGTTTTAGCTCACGGTACAGCTTGACTAATTGGGTGTGAGCGTAGACGTAATTTGGATTGAGCTTAACGGCTTCCTCTAAACAAGAGATCGCAACGTCATACTGTTTCAGTTCACGATACACATACCCCAAGCTGACGTGAGGATAGATGTAGCTCACATCAGCTGCAATCGCTTTTTGATACGCTTCAATCGCCTCATCGTGGCGCTTCAGGTCCCTGTAAGCAATGCCTAAATTGTTGTAAGCGGTCGCATATTCTGGGTTGAGTTCAATCGCTTTTTGATACGCTTCAATCGCCTCATCGTGGCGCTTCAGGTCCCTGTAAGCATTGCCTAAATTGTTGTAAGCGGTCGCATATTCTGGGTTGAGTTCAATCGCTTTTTGATACGCTTCAATCGCCTCATCGTGGCGCTTCAGGTCCCTGTAAGCATTGCCTAAATTGTTGTAAGCGGTCGCATCTTCTGGGTTGAGTTCAATCGCTTTTTGATACGCTTCAATCGCCTCATCGTGGCGCTTCAGGTCCCTGTAAGCAATGCCTAAATTGTTGTAAGCGGTCGCATCTTCTGGGTTGAGTTCAATCGCTTTTTGATACGCTTCAATCGCCTCATCGTGGCGCTTCAGGTCCCTGTAAGCATTGCCTAAATTGTTGTAAGCGGTCGCATATTCTGGGTTGAGTTCAATCGCTTTTTGATACGCTTCAATCGCCTCATCGTGGCGCTTCAGGTCCCTGTAAGCAATGCCTAAATTGTTGTAAGCGGTCGCATATTCTGGGTTGAGTTCAATCGCTTTTTGATACGCTTCAATCGCCTCATCATGGCGCTTCAGGTCCCTGTAAGCATTGCCAAGAATGTTTAGGGAATAATTTTTCTCTCCTTCTAACTCAATCCCTGCCAACACATTTTCAATAGCTTGCTCATTTTGCTTGAGACCATATTGAGCCACTCCCAAAGCAATTAAATGAGACCCATTATCAGGGTTTAGTCCTATAGCCTTAGCCAAAGCATCTCTTCCCTCTTGTGAAGGAACAGCTTTGCTTTGCACTACTGAAAACGCCCAACCGATTTCCTCAAAGACATTAGCCAGATCTTTTTTCAAAGTCACTGCTTCCCCAGGCAATTTTTTCTCCACCTGAGTACATATGGTCAACGCTTCCTTCCCTCCACAAATCGCGGCACCAAATATCGCCAGCCATAGTCCTCATCTTTCCATAGACTATGGTGCGCCAAATCCAACATCAGCTCTGCAATCGCTTCACCATCCAGCTTGTCTGCCGTGTCAGTAATTCCTTTTGTTTTCTCCTCTGTCTGTAGTTCCAGCCATGCCAGAGCATTGTCATTCAGCTGTTGTAACCGCTCACTGGTGCGCCGCAGATCGCTAAGCAAATACCCCTGAAAAAAACGATTTAGCTTTTCATCCAGCCGCAGTTGCTCCACCAAAATAAACGAATACCTCTCCCGCAACGTTTGCAATCGCTGCTCTAGGTCTGTTTCGTCTAACATAGCTTTTAGCAAAGCTGCATCCGGACGTCGCATCAGTGCCAGCGCATAGATCGCCTGTAAATCCTTTTCCCGTTCCTTGGCACTAAAACAGTGCATCAAAAACCGCTCGCTGGTTTCCGTCACCACCCGATCATAAGCAGAAATATCACTGCCCAAGGGTGCTTTCTCCACCGGAGCAATAATTTCTGCCAGGGGTTTCCCTTCTCGATACATCACCGCCGCCTGCCGAATCACAAACGGAATACCTAAACTAAACCGCGTCACCGCATCCGCATCCTGTCCGCTCAGCGGTCGCTTTGGCACCACCTCAGCAAAGTATTCCTGAATCAATTCCAAACCAAACTCACTCAGCGATTTCGCATACAGCTGCGTTTCCGCAAAGTCTCGCTTGTACCCCCGAAAGTACAAACTCCCCCGATGCCCACTATCCGACAGGTTCGACCGCCCTGCCACCACCCATTGAGTGCGCCCACCGCTTACTTGAATCACCCGCCGCAGCGTGTAGTCACAATCAGGTCGATCCACAATCTCATAGGTATCAAACAACAACACCAGCGGCTTCCGCTCCGCCACCCTGGCAATACCTTTCCCTAGCGCTTCCGCCAGTTGCTCATTGGGCTGTGCATAAATCTCATATTCCTTCGGCGTCAGCGACTTTTGCACAAACTGCCGCGCCTGATACAACCCCTCCGCACCCACCTGAAATGTGGTATCCAGAGTGGCTTCCAATTTCCCCTGATCGATAGCCCCCGCCCCCGGATATAACCGGATTAACGTCGCCATCCCCTTGGCCCCCAGCTTACTTACCTTATCCGATAGATCACTGGTCGCTTGGGATGCCTTCATCGCATCCTCCACCTTAGATTCTGTAGCCCGCAATGCCTGAATCGTTTTCTCATAGTCCTTCAGGTCACTACCCCAACCCGCCTTTACCAGGGTACGATGCAACACATTTAGCATTGCCTCCGGCTCAATAAAATCATGCCCCACCTGCAAATCCAGGGTCAGCTTCTGCTCATCTTCCCAATCTAGAAATAAGCTATTAACCTGCCCTTTAAACTCCTTTGTCACCAGCTTTCGCAACTGCTTCACCAGCGACGTTTTGCCCATACCCCCCGCCCCATAAAACAGCAGAATCGCCGCACGGGCTTCATCTTCTGCCCCAGACGTCAGCCTGGCAAACGGTTTCGAAAACGTTGGAAAATGCTTTTGCACCCCCTTGGGTAACATCGCCTGTAGCATCCGACGAAACTGCTGCTGCTCCTCGGTTCGCGCTAAGAAAATATCCTCTACCATTGGCCTTAACTGCTGCACTTTTCCAGATTATGGCCCAATTCCAATTAAAGAAGGCCTCTTTCCCAACGACTAATGATTCGGCCAGACATACCAATCTGCCGTGCAACCCCCTCCCGGGACATATTCAACTCTTCTCGAAGTTTTTTAAGCGGCGATTCGCCTGAAACCTGTACATGCCTAAGCTGATTCATCGGCCTCAGCAAAATCATCAGGGATATCTTCTATAGATTGAATATCCAAAAGCATCATTAGCGCCTTCCATTGTGGTGGGGTCAATTTCGCCTCAGTCTGTCCAGACACCCAGCGCTGATACGTACGTAGAGGAATGCCACACTTAACAGCAAATTCAACCTGTGATAATTCCGTACGCTGAATGCGCAATACCTCAATGGGAGATTGACTTTCCTGGGGCCGCCTGTCTTTTTTCATTAAGACAAAATGACACGTCATATTGACGCATTAATCAATGGCACGCCATAATGGCGTATGCAATCAAACGCTTGTAAGCAGCCGAACCTAAGCTGGGCTGTCTTACTCGTGTGCCTTATTCTACCGCCATCATGCAACTCTACGACTCACCACGTCCGTGGGTGATCTATCGTCGCCTGCCCAATTTTCGGCACATTGCCGTTGCTCGATTTCAACGCCGCACCGATGCCGAACAATACCTTGCCACATTGCAATATCTCATCCCCCAAAGCCCATTCCTCATGACCTTTGACACTGACAATATCCCCATGGAAAATGCCCCCCATCGCCATCGCCTACGTTACTATCTGGTAGGTTCACCAACCGATACCCAGCAAGCCATTGACCGCCTACATCTGTTGGGTTACCTCGAACGCATCATCTGGAGTCAACCCATTCAACTCTCCGAAGCAGGCGTTATCATCCGGCCTGATCCGGGTGACGTCTTACGATATACCCAGCGAGAATTCATAAACCAAACCACAAGTTTTTGATACCCAAACCACCCTTATTTGGATTTCATTTAACCCTTACCAACCTGCATATCCATTAACAATCCGCTGACAGAATAATGCACGTCTAACTCAGACCACTGCAACACAGAGCCCATATTTACCGCAACAACATCATGAAGCTGTTCACCCGTCGCATCCTTCAGCTCAGCAAAAAGCTCTAAGGAAAACTCAACATGACGCCCGTCCCGTAAAACAGCCTTGTAAACCCGGTGTTCCTCATCAAACTCGATAGATTTCACCAATGGTTCATCCGTAGTAAACGCCCACAACTCAAGGGGAGTCAAACGACTTTTCTCAATCGTTATGAAATCGCTTCCAGGTATCCCAACAGTCATCTAGATTATCCTCAACGAGCTTAATAGCCAGTTTGCGCCACTTAGCAGCAACGAGTTCAGAATAAGCATCCTCCTTAATTTTAGATGCACATCCTTCTTTGCCCAGTTCTATCTTGAGTGTCCATTCACCACCTTTGCGAACATGGGCATGAGCGGGGTTGTGATCATTTGAATAAATCAGTAAATCCATTCCGCGTAACCGGGCAATGGTGACCATTTACGTTTACTTGATCGAGACATCAGCATTGAGTAAATATCGCACATTGCCAGATGTATACCGTAAACAGTCGATTTCTTACACCAAAACCCTTTAGAAAAGTCAGTGCCCCCTTCGGCTTCGCTTAAGAGGGCACTGACGGGTAGCGTTCCAGACTGGATGCTTCAACACCAACACACAATTTTCCTGCTTTGTATCGGCAACTCTTGAACGTAGATAAATTGGCGTGGGATATATTAATTTGCTCGACCGCCTAACTTGTCATATTTTTGGACCAACAACCATGACTCCCAATCAAGCAGCCGTCACCACTGCCATTACCGTTCTCCTATCCACCACGCCAGAAAACCGCCTAGGCCAGCTATTAAAAGTTTGCTTGGCCGCCAAAATAGATGGCAACGCCCATAGCAAAGCCCAGGAGTTATTTCACGATACCGGTAACCTGGCCCATTGGGTACAAGACGTAATTGGCAATGACGGACAATACACCCCGGACGAATGGCAGGCCCTAGGGGAAATGGATCTGCTGGAGAATGTTGAAAAATTTGTTGAAGGATTATTGACTGAAGTGGAAGCACTGTAGCCATGGAGATATTGGCTGCGGCTAGCCATAATGAAGCTAAACTTTAAGCCAAAGTTGCGCTCAAGGGTGTTTTCTATGCCTCTCTTTTCATTCTCAGGCAAACGTCCCGATAATCTAGGTGTTAAGCAGGGCAAGCTCTTGACCTGCCCCGGCACTCCTAACTGCGTCAGCAGTCAAACTGATGCTAGCGATCAGGAGCACTTTATTGAACCGATTGCCACTGATAAAGCACCTGGGGATGCGATCGCAAAACTCAAAATCATCATCGAAGGGATGGAACGCTCCCAAATCAACGAAGCCACTGACAATTATCTCTACGCTGAATTTGCCAGTAAGCTCATGGGCTTTGTCGATGACATGGAATTTTATGTCGATTCTGGTCTGATCCATGTTCGGTCAGCCGCCCGATTAGGCAAGTCAGATCTAGGTGTCAATCGCAAACGAGCCGAAACCATCCGAGAAAAATTTCAAACGGATAATTAATTCCCAGGCACCTATGGAACGCCTCTACAGGTATAGATCCTGGAATTCTCATTCTCCTAGGTGCAACAATCTGCAGATGTCTTATGAGACATCTGCAGATTGCCACCTTTTGCCCAGGGCTGGCACAAGACCAGCCCTGGGCAAATTGATCATCTTAAACTAGGTGCTTTGAGACCAAACTTGGCAGCACCCAACTTTCTCATATCAAGACGAATTATGCTCAACTTGAGACTTATGTTGATCCATTTAGTCTCAAAACAAGACGAAATGGATCAACTCGCCACAGCCGACTTCCATAACTCAAAATGCAATCCTCAAAACTCAGCACTGATTAGGTAGCAATTGCATTTTCAGTCCTTTAAAGAAACACAAACCGTCTATTCGCTGACTATCATCGACGTACCGGCTTCAGACGTAGGGTACAAACTTGTACAAATTCCTGCTGATCCAAGTGTTGAAGATGTAACTTCGGTAAATAGGGTATTCTGCGGCGATTGATTAAATTTATGACCGGAGCAATTAAAGCCATACAAATTGGACTGGTCTCGTTATTATTGGTGCTCTGCTGCTGCACGGGCACAGCTTATGCCCGTGGGGGCTGTTTTGGTGCTGGCACTCCGATCTTGACTCCAGATGGCTATAAACCCATAGAACAAATCGCTATCACCGACCAGCTTGTGGGCCTAGATGTGTCTAATGGTCAGACTGAAATAGAAACCATTGGCGATATCCAAATAGCACAAACGTCTGATTATTACCTGATTAATGATGCTACTCAGGTGACCGGCTCCCATCCTTTTTATGTGCAAACAACTCAAGGCTTAGAGCTTGTCCAGGTTCACAATCTCAAAATTGGCGACCATCTCACTGGAGAGAACAATGCTTCAGTTGAGATTTCTAGCATCCAACATATTCAGGCTCCCCTCAAAATCTACAACCTGGTGGAGATTACGCCATCCCATAATTTCTATGCGGACGGTATTTTAGTTCACAACAAAGGTGGCGGTGGCGGTGTTGCTGGCAGTGGCGGTGCTTATGGAAAAGCCAACGGAGCAGTCGGTCTTGATGACAAAAACCTACCGAGGTTGATACTATCTCTATTCCTCCTAATAGCCGGTCTGATACCTTTTGCCTTCCTGAGAGAGATTTATAATTCAATTCGCTTCAGAAATAAGACGTTCACTGATGATGCTGAACTGATTGAATTTACGAAAAGCATCAATGAAAAATTCAAAAATGTTTATTCTGTTCGATATACCGAAGATAATGAGCCTTGGATAAAAATACGTCCTTCTCAGGAGGTAGCAGAGACAACATATCAAGACTTTATTGATAAGGCTGAGCTGATAGATTTAGTCTCTCAAGTGTTTGTCCAGTATCAACAAGATTGGACTCAGAAAAAGTTTGATGAAATGGCTGACTATGTAGACCAGCCATTCTACGACATGCAAAGGACAATCTTTCAGGATGCATTTGGCAATAATTTCGATATTGTCTATCAGCCAACGTTACAAACGGTGGTGCCTTTAAGCCGTAGCCAGCAAGAAGATAGCTATATTTTTAAGCTTCAAATCAACGCTGAGCTGATCAATTTTGCCCTATCATCTCAAGGCTATGTCCTAAGTGGAGCAGCCTATTCCAGATCATTTACTGAATATTGGAAGATTAAGATAGACTCGGCTAAACAATGCTCTTTGATGGATATTGAGAAGCTTTATGATTTCTCACAAGTGAATGATTAAAATTGAGTCTCTGTTAATCCCTTGCAATTACACGCTATGCATTTTTCCAGGCTGTTACGCACTATGACCCTCAGACTGCTTAGCCTTGTGGGGGGACTCATTTTGGTAGGATTCGCAGCCTGGATACATTATCGAATCAATGGCCCCTATAACCCAGGTGAGATAGCGCTTGAAGATTGGTCCCTGGCACTCGCCATATATACTGTCCCGCTGCAGTTAGGGGCAGCGATAGAGGCCATAATCATTGGTCTCTGCACCCGGTTTCGGTGGATCAAGGTTAATCACGGTCGACTCGCAGTTGGAGCATTTAGCCTGATTTCGCTTTACTTCGCAATTAGCGCAATTTGGGTAGGCATGACAAGCCGCTATAGCAATCTGTTCGGGGTTTTACTGTACGAGTTCATCATCACCCTACCCCTGTGGTTGGCTTGGGGTTTATTATTTTTGCTACCCCACCGTCAACAGCGGCGAAAAAATAGTTAACCCCCCTGGCACACAGGTAAACTCAATCGGATTTGCCTCCCATAACTCCCCATCAACAACCAGCTTCTGCGGTGGATTTGTGGTTACCGTAAGCCGCTTGGTGCGCAGACAAATCACATCTTCCCGCTCAACTTGGGATTTAACCAGGGCAGAAGTAAACAACGTGGCCATTACATTGACCCCTTGTAATCGTGTTTGGGGCAGAGGAATCGTCACTTCCAGCAGCCCATCATCGGGAATCACCTCGCCAAACCCTTGGGCTGCCACAGAGGTGGCCGGGGCGGCATTGGCCACTGTCACGGCCACCGTATCAAATTCAATGGTCTCTCCATCAATTTCAATTTTTGCCTTAAATAGCTCTTGGGAAAAAAACTGCTGTGCACCAGATAGAACGTAGGCCAGAGTTCCTAGCTGATTTTTTAATTCTCGGTTGGCATTGTCTACCATCTCCGCCTCAAATCCCAAACCTGCCAGCAAAATCATTGGGATATCGTTGCAGTAGGCGGCATCTACCACCCGTGTATTCCCGGCTGCAATGGCTTCACACGCTTGCTTCATGTCAGTGGGAATCCCCATGGCTACCGAAAACGCATTGGCAGTCCCTCGCGGAATCACCCCCAGGGGAATACCGGTGTCTATGGTCACACCTGCGATCGCAGATACTGTCCCATCGCCCCCGGAGGCAATGATAAATCCGGTATCATCCTCGGTTTGGTTGGCTTGGATGGTTGCGATCGCAGCTTTTGCCTGGTCAATGGGATCCACATCCGGCTGCGTAAAAATCGTATGCAAATTAACCTGGGGTGCCAAAATCTGGCGAATTAAGGCCAAATCTCGATCTGGGTTGCCCTGTCCAGCCACTGGGTTAAAAATCAAATAGGCATCTCGCCGCTTTGCAACCGCTTGAATCGCCAGCTCAGCCGTTGCCATATTGGTGGCCAGCACAACGTTGTGTAAGGTACACACCCGCAGCAACGCCCGAATATCCGGCTCATTAGGATTGACACTGACCGGATCTAGCAAAAAAAAGACCCCTGCCACTCCACCAGACACTACCCGAGCTGCAATCTGCAATTCTCCGCCCTGGGCTCCCGCAGCCATTCGCTCCACAGGTAGCCCAGTAACCGTTCCAATTAACTGTCCTGTGGTTTCAGTCGCAATCAAATGGTATCGAGCCAACACATGCCTGTAGTTGGTTGCCAGCATTACCATGTCATTTTTCTTGGTGTCATGGGCAATCAAGGCAAGGCAGTCGGGCATGGTGTTATCTCCCCAAGCATGGTCTTAAAGCATTTCCAAAGGATAGCTATCCGCAGGGGAAGCTGACCACTCCCACATGGAGCCAGCATAATTTTTAACCTGATAGTCCAGGGTGACTAAAACCGATGCCAGCCAGCCAGAACGAATTCCCCCCGTGCAATACACAACAATTTGGCTGTCTGGTGTAATGCCCGCATCCAGTAATTTGGCATGGATATCATCCTGGGAAAGGAGTTTGCCATCCTGCCCCAAAAACTCTTTGAAGTAGAGATTAATGGCTCCGGGTACATGGCCACCCCGTTGTTCTCCATAGGGGGTCTTACCAGCAAACTCCCGCGCTTCACGGGTATCAATCACCACAAGATTGTCGTTACCTAGCTCAGCTTTTAGCTGCTCCTGCTGAATCTCCCATGTAACATTGCGCTCAACAACAAAATCTCCAGATGGCGGTGCATTGTTCGTGCCCTGTTGTACAGATACCCCCGCATCCACCAGTGCATCAAAACCACCATCCACCATGGCCACTTGAGCATGTCCCAGCGTACGTAACATCCAAACAATTCGACCATCTTCACCCCAGCCCCCCGGTGGGTTAGCAAAAACCACCACAGGCCTGTCCTTTGAAATTCCCATTTGCTGCAGCTGCTGGGTTAGCAAGGCATCCTGCTCTAGCAGTCTGCCGCGAGTGGTTACCTGCTGCGGAGAAAATTGTCGCCAGTCGACATAAACGGCCCCCTGTAGCCTGGTGAAAGCCAGTTTGCGAGTATCCAGCAGGGTAACCCCTTGATCAATCAGCCGTTTTGCCTCCGGTGCACTGATAATCCACCGGTTTTCTAAAGATGCCGCTAATTCTGGCGCTGCCACAGTTGCATTGATGGTCTCAGAAAAGAGATTATTGCGCTCAAGCGGCAAATTGTTCTTTCTCCATTGAGAAATATCACCCTCTAAATGGAAGATTGAGGTAATGCCAGCGTCCCGTAGCGTTCTTTCTGCAATCTTGACCCGTATACCCCGCTCGCAATACACCACGATCGGACCACTGTGGGTGATCTCGTCAATCCGATCGCCAATCTCTCGAAAATGAATGTTAATCGCCCCCGGAATGTGACCCGCCTCATACTCCTCTGCCGTACGCACATCCAAAATTAGCGGTGCAGTGCCAGCTTCGATTTGAGCAACTAACGCTTGCTGAGAAATGGGAGCACTGGTTTCAGCCATAGCCCCACAGGCTGCCAGCTGGAGACACAGACATGCGGCCCACAAAAGTTTACGCCCTTGACGATACATCGACCCCATAGTCATGCCATAGATAAAGAATATACAATCTTATGTCGAGATTAATAGACTCACCTTAAGTCCACTTAAGATGTGCTTAATCTCGAATTGAGACCAAGATTTAACACACGTCTTTTATTATCCCATTACTTATTTATTGGCTTATCTTGCTTTAAGACTGATTTGACTCAACATAGGTCTTAACTAGAGACTTTGTGTCTCGTCTTGATTTAGTTTGATGGGTAATTTAATCGTGAATTTTGCCCCTTGTCCTAGCTGTGAGTGGCATTCTAATGAGCCTTGATGGGTTTTGGTAATAATTTGATAGCTAATGGATAGGCCCATGCCGGTGCCGGTGCCGATGGCCTTGGTGGTATAAAACGGGTCGAACAGCCGTATAAGCGATGATTCAGGAATGCCAGGACCGTTGTCACTGATCTCAATCGAGATCCAATCAGGCTCCAATATGCGGGTTGCGATCGCAATCTTAGCCATCCCCTGAGGTGGCGAACAGCGCAGCACATCAATGGCGTTACTCAGAATATGCATAAACACCTGATTTAGTTGTCCGGCATAGCATTCAATGCAGGGCAATGGACCATAGTCACGCGCGATCTCAATTCCTGGCTGACCGGGTGTAGCCGTAATTTGGCTATTGAGAATTGTCAGCGTGCTATCAATGCCTTTATGGATATCTACCCATTTAACAGCCGCCTCATCCAAACGAGAAAATGATCGTAAAGACTGAACAATCGTGATAATCCGGACTGCTCCTTCTGCCATGGATTGCATCAGGTTTGGAAAATCTTTTCGCACAAATGGCAGATCAATCTCTTCGAGAGCAGATTGGATTTCAGTAGCCGGGTCAGGATAATGCTGCTGATAACGATCCAGCAGCATAACAATATCGTTGACATAGTCACTCGCATGTTTGAGATTGCCATAGATAAAACTAACGGGATTGTTAATTTCATGGGCAATTCCAGCCACTAATTGTCCCAAACTCGACATTTTTTCGCTTTGTATCAATTGCCATTGGGTTTGTCGCAGTTCCACCAATGTCTGCTGTAAATCCTCAGCCTGCTGCCGTAGAGAAGCTTCAGACTGTTGCAATGCCTGGGTTCTTTCCACAACGCGAACCTCCAATGTTTGGCGAGCGTCTTCCAGTTCCATGGTGTATTGTCCAGCCCAGCTGACCAACTGATTTAATGCCTCTGCCAACAGCAAGACCTCGTCCTGGGTGTGAATCGAAACGTGTAGCTGAAAATCATTCGCTTGGGTAATACGTCGTGCAGTCAGGGTAAGCTGCTCAATGGGCCGGGCAATGGCTCGGCTAGTGATCACAGCCAGGATAATGGCTAAACCGATGGAACAGACCATACTGACCAAAATGATGATCAGTCGTAATTGCTCAGACTTTTGTAGCTGCACAATGGATTGGTGGTACTGCCGATCAGCCGTTTGTTGCAATCGCGTTAAGTCTTCAGACAGTTGCTCAAAGGTGGTGGACAGTTGATTGGCATCTCGACTACTAAGGGCGATCGAAATTACTTCTAAGGCAATTCGCTTATTATCAACCCCCTCTAAATCAAACCAAAGGTACTGAATAAAGCGCTCATACTCCTGCAAATTAGTCCGATAGCCACTGATCAACAGGGTTAGCTGGGTTTCAGATGCTGTATGGGGAAGTTGCTCAATTGTCTCTAGTTGGTGACGGAGCTGACGGAGTTCTGTATTAAATTGATTGGTTTCATACTGCACCCAGATCCGGCTTTCACCGGCGATCGCAAGTAACCGCTGAGGATGCATCTGAATACTCATGTTTTGAGTATTCAGCTCATTGAGCAACTGCTTTTTACGCAGTGTATTCTCAGCTTGTTTGCGAGCAGAGAAGGCTTCATAATGCCCTCCCAGCAGACCACCGGTAGTGCCCAAAACAGCTGTTCCCAAAGCCAGGGCATATCCACAACTAATCTTTTTAGAAATACTGCGATGGATACCCAGCCGTTTACTAAAGCTAGAGACTACATGGGATAACAATGTAATCATCGACCCTAGCCCTCTCAGACTTATTCAATTGCTGAGCCCTGGCCAATAGCATAATAGCTATCTCGTAGGACTTGATAATCAGCATCAGTTACCGCCACTAATTCTGATGTTTTATACTTCTGGTTGGCTTCAGATGCTAAAAGCGCTGCTATCAATGTCTCTTGATGGTCAAGCATGTGGTTTCTCAGTTCTTCTAAATACCGTGGCCCCAGACTAGGATTGGCAACAAATACATCGGGGGGCAAATGATCACTCGCAGCAATGACTTGAATGTCAGTCCCTTCCAAACCCGGTGCTTTCACATACTCGACATAACGATCATGGGAATCACTCCAGGCATCTACCTGACCAGACTGCAGCGCTTCAAAGCCTTGGCGATTAAGCATGACCACCTGATAATCTTCAGGTGGCACTCCCGCATCTAGCAACATTTTCATCGGCATAATATGCCCTGCTGTTGACCCCTCAGTTCGCATGGCAATGGTCTTGCCTTTCAAATCACTCAGTTGATCAATGCCACTATCTACTCGGGTCATCACCATGGCCGCATACTTGGGACGAGTTATGCCAATGATGGGGATAGCCCCTGCCCGCGCCCTCAGTAGCAAATACTCAGAAGGTCCCGCCATCACAAAATCCAACTCATCGGCAAGGAGTGCTGGTGCCGCCGCAGAATAGTTTTCAACTGCAAAAAAAACAACGGGTAGCTGAAGGGTCTCTTCTAAAACTTGTCGAAATGCACCAAAGTCTCGCTCTAAAGCATCAGAACCACTTAGATCGGTCACAGCGAAGTGGAGTTTATTAGGATAATCAAACTGACTATTGGTTGTTGAGTTTGTCTTAGCTAGACCACAGCCCCCTAAAAACAACAAACTATACCCCAGAAAAAAACGACGACCTACCATAGCAGCCACAAGCAAGAAGGCTAACAGTACTGCTTGACCTGCATACAGCACCGTTTGACCTTCATATTGCCCAAACTATCCTTGGACTACGCGCTTAATTCTGAACCACTCTAAACTTTTCTTAAAACGAGATTGACCCCTAAAAATAAACCTACAAGACTTGATAAACCCAAATAAACAACAAAACAAATCTTTGCCTTAAAAAAAGTTTATATTTCTTATTTTGGACTCACAGAAAACCAAGCATTCTTATTTTAAGGATTAAGAGCAGTTGGGAAACCCTCTTGATTAACCGTAATTTATAGGGAATTTATAGGGTTAAGTGAGCATATACAAGATTTCAGGCTAATTAGTATATTCTAGGGAGATTCAGCTAATTGAGCCTCCCTAGAATAGCTAGTTAACGTAATTTATTTGTCAGGTATGCGCTTACGAAGCTTCTTGCTTTCGTTAAGGACATAGCTGCCATTGGAGACAATTTTAGGCAGAAAAGAAAGCTTGCTGTCCCCCTAATAATATCTACGGTTAGCTTAGCCCAATGTAAACGCCAAACTCATGTATTTATCCACCAATCTGAGACATTGTGCGGCTATAGGCTCCAGTAGTGCCAGATTCTCGCATTTTGAAATTAATCTCTGGTTTATCCGCCACTAAAGCGCCGACGCGATCACGAATAGTTTCAATGGCTTCTCCACTGCGCAAGGCATCTCGTAAATTAAGTTGACCCGTTTCATTTAACAGACAAGGCCGTAGCCAACCATCCGCAGAGAGTCTCATGCGATTGCAGCGATCGCAAAAACATTCAGACATTTGGCTAATAAATCCGAGCGTTCCTTTAGCACCTGGAATCTTAAAAACATCTGCAGGGCCATTGCCACGAATGCTTGATTCTTCTAAGCCCCAGCGATTTCGGATCTGTTGGCGAATTGTCTCAGAATCAATCCATCCCCTAGTTGTGAATAGCGCGTCATTACCAATAGGCATAAACTCAATAAATCGCACATGCCAATTCCTATCCAGGGTTAATGCGGCAAGATCTAAAATCTCGTGATCGTTGACACCCGGAATCAAAACAACATTAAGTTTAAGGGGGTCAAATCCTACCTGGTGGGCCATTTGAATGCCTTGCCATACCTGTTGCCAACGCATATATTTTGATGCGGTCTCTGATGTTAAATCACGAGTAGCCGGTGGGCCCACAATTTTCTCAAATGTCTCTGGCTGCAATGAATCTAAACTGATATTGATGCGTCGTAACCCTGCATCATATAAAGGTTTAGCCAACTTCTCTAGCTTAAAAGCATTAGTCGTCAGGGCCAGATCTGTTGTCTCTGGCAAATGGGAGATCTCATCCACCAGCTGGACAATTCCTGGACGTAGCAGTGGCTCTCCTCCCGTAAGCCGAAATTTTGTGAATCCTAAGGGAATAAATACCCCCTTCAGCAAGCTCAAAATTTCCCCATGACTTAGCCAAAGCTCTCGCAATACATAATTAAGGTCGGCTCCCTCCGGCATGCAGTACACACATTGAAAATTGCAACGGTCAATCAGGCTGATACGGAGATAATCAATAGGATTCATGTGGTTTTTGAACTCAAAGCCCCCCATATATCAGGGGGTTGGGAGCTGAACACGTGGGGAAAAGGTTGCCTCTATCTTAGCGGCTGCGATCTTATTGAGTCGTATTGCCTGACGCAGTTGCATACATCAAATTCTGAACAAGCAATTTAGAGAATGAAGCATTAATACCGTGGTTTGCTACTCTAGTTAAAATAATTTTCCATATACGTCTGGAGCGGCACACCCTCTACCCATAATCAATGGTTATTAAATGCCAGGATTTAGCTACTCGCGTTTAATAAGCAGCTCATTAGAATACGAAAATTACACCTGCTTTCCCACCCAATAGAGCTTCAGGACCTATCCGTGACTGCACAAACTCCCGCTATTACCGATAACGTATCTACCAAACCATCTGAGTTTAACCGTCAGATGCTAATTATTCTTGACTTTGGTTCCCAATATTCTGAGCTAATTGCTCGACGCATTCGCGAAACTCAAGTTTATTCAGAAGTGCTTTCCTACCGCACTTCAGCTGAGAAAATTCGTCAGCTTAATCCTAAGGGCATTATTCTGTCCGGTGGGCCTAGTTCCGTTTATGCTGACCACGCTCCCAAGTGTGATCCTGCCATTTGGGATCTGGGGATTCCTGTACTAGGTGTGTGCTACGGCATGCAGTTGATGGTGCAACAGCTGGGGGGGCAAGTAGAGACCGCCGAACGGGGTGAATATGGCAAAGCGTCCTTGCACATTGATGATCCAACCGATTTGCTAACCAATGTGGGTGACGGTTCCACTATGTGGATGAGTCACGGTGACTCGGTCACTAGGCTGCCTCAGGGGTTTGAAGTTCTAGCCCATACGGACAATACACCCAGTGCTGCGATCGCAAATCATGACCAAGGCTTTTATGGTGTGCAGTTCCATCCAGAGGTGGTTCACTCCGTTGATGGTCAGGCCTTAATTCGTAATTTTGTATATCACATCTGCCGCTGTGAGCCCACATGGACCACGGAAGCATTTGTGGAAGAGGCCATTCGTGAAGTACGTGCCAAGGTAGGCACTAAACGGGTTTTACTGGCTCTGTCCGGAGGTGTAGATTCATCCACACTGGCATTTTTACTCCATCAGGCCATTGGCGACCAGTTAACCTGCATGTTTATTGATCAGGGCTTTATGCGTAAGGGGGAGCCTGAACGTCTGGTAGAGCTATTTGATCAGCAATTTCATATCAAAGTTGAATACGTCCAAGCTCGCACACGCTTCCTAGAGAAAATCAAGGGCATTACTGACCCAGAGGAAAAGCGGAAACGCATTGGCCACGAATTTATTCGTGTTTTTGAAGAGGAATCAAAACGCCTGGGACCCTTTGATTATCTGGCCCAGGGTACACTATATCCCGATGTAATTGAGTCTGCAGACACTAACGTTGATCCCAAAACCGGTGAACGGGTAGCGGTCAAAATCAAGAGCCACCACAATGTGGGTGGTCTACCTAAGGATTTGCAATTTAAGCTAATCGAACCCCTGCGCAAGCTCTTCAAAGACGAGGTGCGTAATGTGGGTCGCTCCGTTGGCCTTCCCAATGAAATTGTACGTCGTCAGCCCTTCCCCGGCCCAGGTTTAGCCATTCGTATCCTGGGTGAAGTGACGGCGGAACGGCTCAATATTCTGCGGGATGCTGACTATATCGTGCGGGAAGAAATCCGTAATCGAGGACTGTATCACGACTTTTGGCAGGCGTTTGCGGTATTGCTACCGGTTCGTAGCGTTGGCGTCATGGGCGATCAGCGCACCTATGCACACCCTATTGTGTTGCGTCTTGTTAGCAGTGAAGATGGCATGACGGCTGACTGGTCTCGGCCTTCCTACAATTTGCTAGAGGTTATTTCCAACCGCATCGTCAATGAAGTGGACGGAGTTAACCGAGTGGTTTACGACATCACCTCCAAGCCCCCTGGCACCATCGAGTGGGAATAAGCTGCGCTTGAGCCGCAGGCTCTTTTCAAACCCCCGGTTGCTAGCAACCGGGGGTTTGGGTTTTTGCCGCTAAGCCGTCGCCGTCCCTTTAGGGCGTGCAAAAATCATGCGTCCCGCTGACGTTTGTAGGGCGCCAGTCACCACCACCAAAACATTATTGCCGATGTAGCCTTTCCCTGACTCCACAACCACCATGGTGCCATCATTCAAATAGCCCACACCTTGGAAATCTTCCTTTCCTTCCTTAAGAATTTTGATCTCGATATCGTCTCCGGGTAAATACGCCGGGCGAATTGCCTTAGCCAGGTCATTAATATTCAAAATGCCTACCTGCTGCACCCGTGCTACTTTGCTGAGGTTGTAGTCATTGGTAATGAGCATGGCATTCATTTCCTGGGCCAGTTTAACGAGCTTAGCGTCTACAGTTGTGATGTCTGAATAATCGGCAGGATCAACAACAACCCGGTCGGGATAAGCCGCCCGCAGACGATTCAGAATATCCAACCCCCGTCTACCCCGGGCTCGTTTTTGGTCGTTGGCAGCATCGGCAACGGCCTGTAGTTCCTGTAAAACAAATTGAGGAACAACGATCCGGCCCTCTAAAAAGCTGGTTTCTAGCAGCCCTTCAATGCGGCCATCAATGATGCAGCTAGTATCCAAAATCTTTGAGGTAGCTGGTTTAAGCGTGCCTTCTGCAATCAGCATGCTCTCTACGCTGGAAGGATTGACTAAACGCAGCAATGCCCGTCCTTGAGTGTCAGCCAGATTCATCCCCGAGACTGAAAATATAATGCTGTTCATGACAGCTGCCAGGGGTTTGATGAAGTTAAACTCGCTGGGGATCGGCAACAAGAACACGGGGGCCAAAATCAAGTTGGCAATGAGTAGACCCAAAATTAAGCCAATGGCCCGAGCAAAAATGCGGTCGGGGGGCAGGGTGCGGATTTGTTTCTCGAACCGCCGATAGCTGGTCTGGGCAACAATTCCTAGGCCAGTACCAATCAGGCCTCCAAACCCGGCCATGACGGTACCGAGACCTTCAATGTTGTTAACTTGTCCTAAAACCTGAGGCGGTAGCAGGTCAACACTGTAAAAACCAACACCCGCCCCTGCAAAAATGAATGAAATTATGATTAATGCGTCTAGCATTCGAATGATGTCGCCCTTAGGGTATATCTATTGATGTGATGATGGTGAAGCATACACCATCCCTGGGAAGGCTCAAACAACGACATTATAATCACTGATGTTCCCCACGATTGGGTTCCTCCCTGAATGCTTTTATGTTCTCCAGTGGCCCCATGCCCTTATCGGCCCCCACATCGGCCTACGTTCATATTCCGTTTTGTCGGCGTCGCTGCTTTTACTGTGACTTTCCCATTTCGGTCATTGGTAACCGAAAACGCGGAGAAACATCTAGCACCATTAGCACCTATGTCGATTGGCTATGCCAGGAGATCAAGGCTACACCCGTTTTGGGGCCTGCGCTGAAGACGGTTTTCTTTGGCGGTGGGACGCCATCGTTGCTATCTGTCGCTCAGCTTGAGCAGATTTTGCAGACTCTTGATCAGCAATTTGGCATAGCGACCGATGCAGAAACGTCCATGGAAATGGATCCGGGCACCTTTGATTTGTCCCATGTACAAGGCTACTGTGCCCGAGGTGTGAATCGCATTAGCCTCGGAGTGCAGGCATTTGACGATGGCTTGTTGGAGCGATGTGGGCGATTCCATCGCCTGGTGGATGTGCATCGAGCCGTGGATGATATGCATCAAAGTCAGGTGCCAAGTTGGAGCTTAGATCTAATTTCAGGATTGCCTTATCAAACTTTGGAGCAGTGGCAGGAGGCAGTGGAGAGGGCGATCGCAATCCGTCCCCATCACATCTCCATCTACGATCTCACCATCGAACCCCAAACCCCCTTTGGTAAGCAGTATCAGGCAGGGGAGCAACCGCTACCGACCGAAGCAGCCACCGTTGACATGTACCGGCTAGGGCAGCAGATTCTGACCAACGGGGGCTATGGGCACTACGAAATTTCTAACTATGCCAAACCGGGGCATCAATGCCGCCATAATCGCACCTACTGGGAAAATCGCCCCTTCTATGGCTTTGGTATGGGAGCCACTAGCTACACCCAGGGACAGCGTTTTGCCCGCCCCCGCACCCAAAAGACTTACCGACAGTGGCTTAACAATTATCAACAAGCCGGTGGCATTCTAGATGAACCCTCATTACCGGTCACTGAACAACTGACCGATAGTTTGATGGTAGGGTTGCGCCTGGCAGAAGGTATCGATATTAGCGCTTTTATCAACGCATTTGGTGCGGCCTTTATCGGCATGTTGAATAGTCGCTTGCACCCTTATGTAACGTCAGGTCAAGCCATATTTGAAAACAACCGCCTTCGCCTCAGCGATCCCGATGGCTTTCTCATATCGAATACGGTGCTAGCAGATCTCTTTCATGGGATTGAACAACTCACCGAAAAGTAGCGATCCCTCTTGTGGAGACGTTCCATGGAACGTCTCCACAAGAGGGATCGCTATCTAGAAAGGCCTTGCCTACTTCCAAAAAACTTAAACGTTTTGTAACATTGGCAACCATATCTGCGATCCATAATTTGCCAAAGAAAGGATTTGTCCCCTTGCAGTGATGCAGTACGATGAGTCCTTGTGAAAAAAAATCCTCCCTGCTATGCCGAAGGTACTTGTCTCCGACCCGATTGACCAAGCTGGTCTCGATATTTTGGCCCAGGTGGCCCAAGTTGATGTGAAAACCAAGCTTCCGCCTGAGGAGCTTGTTCAGATAATCTCCAACTACGATGCTTTGATGATTCGCTCGGGCACTAAGGTTACCAGCGAGGTGATTGAGGCGGCAAGTCAGCTCAAAATTATCGGTCGGGCTGGTGTGGGTGTCGATAATATCGATGTAGCTGCCGCCACCCGTCGCGGCATTGTGGTGGTCAACTCCCCCGAGGGCAACACCATTGCCGCAGCAGAACATGCCCTAGCGATGATGCTGTCGTTATCGCGCAACATTCCTGAAGCCGATAAATCAGTCAAAGAGTCTGCTTGGAATCGTAAACAGTTTACCGGCGTAGAAGTTTACAAAAAGATTCTCGGCGTGGTCGGTCTCGGTAAAATTGGCTCCCATGTGGCTACGGTTGCCCGTTCAATGGGAATGACTATTCTGGCCTACGATCCTTTCATTTCTAAGGAGCGGGCGGCTGAATTAAACTGTAGCTTAGTGGATTTAGACCTCCTTTTCCAAGAGGCCGACTACATTACTCTACACATTCCCAAAACTAAGGAAACTGCCCACTTGATCAACGCTGAAGCGCTGGCCAAGATGAAACCAACTACCCGTATTATTAACTGTGCTCGCGGCGGCATCATTGACGAGGCCGCTTTGTATGACGCCCTGAAAAATGGCGTCATTGCCGGTGCCGCTCTCGATGTTTACGAAGCGGAACCCTTAGGAGAGAGCGCTCTGCGAGAGCTTGGCAAATCTGTTGTTCTCACTCCCCACTTGGGCGCTTCCACCACCGAAGCCCAAATTAATGTGGCGGTGGATGTGGCTGAACAGATTCGCGATGTGTTGTTGGGACTCCCTGCCCGGTCGGCTGTAAACATCCCTGGCCTCCGCCCCGATGTACTAGAAAAACTGCGCCCCTATCTACAGTTGGCTGAAACCTTAGGTAACTTGGTAGGTCAGTTAGCCGGTGGACGTGTAGAGCAAGTGCAAATTCGTCTCCAGGGTGAGCTGGCAAATCAAGATAGTAAGCCCATCGTCATCGCCACTCTCAAAGGCCTATTAACAAATGCTTTGAGAGAACGGGTGAACTATGTTAATGCCTCCATTGAGGCTAAGGAACGGGGCATTAAAGTGATTGAGACTCGTGATGCGAGTATCAAGGACTTCACGGGGTCCCTTTATGTCTCTGCCCAGGGCTCCCTGGGTGAGCATTCAGTAACGGGCGTTATTCTCGGTGGCAGTGAAGTACGTATTACTGACATCAATCAGTTTCCCATCAACGTGCCTCCCACGAAGTACATGTTATTCACCCTGCACCGCGATATGCCAGGCATTATTGGCAAAATCGGGTCTTTACTAGGGAGTTTTAACGTCAATATTGCCAGCATGCAGGTGGGACGCCAGATTGTGCGCGGTGATGCCGTTATGGTGTTGAGCATTGACGATCCGCTACCCGATGGGATTCTCGAAGAGATCACAAAAGTGCCTGGCATTCGCGATGCGTATACCGTCGCCCTATAAAATGGGTTAACCATGACTGTGTTAAGGACACTCCAAGTGCTTAACACAGTTATTGCTGATTTCTATAACCCTTACGAAAGCCTTGGCAAACACTTGGTGGGAAATACAAGTTACCTGCTCCCCACTGCTTGAGGATACGATCTTCTGGCGGTTTGAAGATTGGCATGGGCGCGGCACCGCCAGCGAGCGCTGGGGGCAACAAAGCCGAGTGAAAGCCTATTTTCCACAAGAGCAGTTTTGTAATGTTGATTTGGCCGCCCTAGCCTTGCGGTTTCAGCAAGATGCTCTATGTTTGGGTATCAACGAACTACCCGATGTCACCTGGCATCTGATTGAAGATGAGGATTGGTCCAAAAGCTGGAAAAAATATTGGCACCCTCAACCGATTGGTGATCGGCTATTGATTAATCCGGCTTGGATGGATCCCCCTACTGACTCGTCGCGTTTAGTGCTCAAGCTGGACCCAGGAACCGCCTTTGGCACTGGTACCCATCCAACCACCCAGCTGTGCCTGGAAGCGCTGGAGATGCGTTTGAGCGACGCTCAACCAGTGACCCTGGCAGATATTGGCTGTGGGTCTGGCATTCTATCCATTGGCGCAATTCTGCTTGGTGCTCAACAGGTTTATGCTGTTGACACAGATCCCCTCGCTGTTAAGGCAACGGGTGAAAATCGGGCTCTCAACAGTATGGATGCGAGTCGCATTCAGGTTGCCCAAGGGAGTATCGACAGCCTCAAGGTGAGTGAACCCGTCGACGGCATCTTGTGCAACATTTTGGCCGAGATCATCGTTGAGCTGATTCCGCATTTTAATGCCATTGCCAAAGAGTCCACCTGGGGGATTTTGAGCGGTGTTTTGTTGGAACAATCGAAGTGGGTGGCCGATACCCTCGAAGCGCATAATTGGACGGTAGCTACGCTCTGGCGACGTGAAGATTGGTGCTGTTTGAATATTCGGCGTCCTTAAAGAATGGAGTAATGATTATGGATAGCGGGTTGTATGTGTTGAAAATTGCGATCGCATCCGCCCTACTCAGTGTCTTAATTAAATGGATAGGGCCAATGATCGCGCCTCCCGAATCCATTGCACTCATTCTTGTCTTACTTCCAACAGCTATTCTAGGCGGCTGGCTTCTGAGTCGTTGGAGCCGATAACGTCTGCCATGGCCACCATCCGCACCATCCCTGAAATTAATCAAAAAATCAACGACGGCAGCGTCACCGTATGGACCGTCGAAGAAACTAAAGTCAACGTGGCAGAACTCGGCCTAGAGGCGGCCACTAAAGCGGTGGATGTAGTCACCACCGGCACCTTTGAACCCATGGAGTCCTCCGGGGCGATTATTAATCTCGGCCATACCGATCCCCCCATTAACATCCGAGAATGTTATCTGGATGGGGTACAGGCCTATGCCGGTTTTGGTGCAGTTGATCTCTATCTTGGGGCTAGCCAAGCCGTTAGTAATAATCGTTGGGGAGATACAGCAGAAAATAACGATATCACGAGCGAACGGGGTGGAGGCCACGTCATTTCTACCTTGATTGCCGGCAAATCGGTCAATCTCCGAGCCATCGGTCAAGTCAGCGACTGTTATCCCCGCTCCACCCTAGATATCTCCATTACCCGAGATACGATCAATCAATTTTATCTGTTCAATCCCCGTAACCTTTACCAAAACTTTATTGTCGGGGTTAACAGCAGTGACCGCCCTCTACTCACCTACCTGGGTCCACTACAGCCATTTCTCGGGAATGCTGTCTATGCCAATGCCGGGGCACTTTCACCCATGCTGAACGATCCTCAAATGCAGACGATTGGCATTGGCAGTCGGTTATTTGTGGGAGGAGCCCCCGGCTACATAGCTTGGGAAGGGACTCAACACTTCCCTCTACAAAAACGATTACCTAACGGTACGCCCGTTGGCCCCTCTGCCACCGTTGCCCTGATCGGAGATGCGAAACAAATGCAACCTGAATGGGTTCGTGGTTGCTACTTTACTGGCTATGGACCGTCCCTGATGCTGGGTGTAGGTGTCCCCATACCCGTTTTAGATGAAGCTGTTTTACAGAAATGTGCCGTTGAAGATAAAGATATCCTGGCCCCAGTGATTGATTTTTCAATTCCCCGCCGGGTCCGGCCCAGTTTCGGCTTGGTCAGCTATCAGCAACTTAAATCAGGTCGTCTTACCATCAACGGGAGCCGTGTGAGAACAGCTCCCCTATCCAGCCTTTATCTTGGGCGCAAGGTTGCGACCACCCTAAAAGACTGGATTATTCAAGGTAAGTTTCAACTCAGTGAGCCGGTTGCTCCCCTACCGAGACAAACAGCCTTTCTGCCCCAGAATAACTGAGGCCAACATTGCATCGCTAGGGCATAGTTGGGGGATACAGCTGGGAAGATGCAGCCGCTTTAACCCTCTGAGCGCTCGGCGGCATCAGCCACCTCATTGCTGTTGCCCACTTTGACCACCTTAGGTGCATCTGCATTGGATTTTTCCACCCTGGCAGTATCATCCTTAACCAGATTAGGTTTAGGACTAGGACGTCCTCCACGCTTTGATGATGGAGGCCGCCGCTTACTACCGCCACCGCCACCCATTGGCTTTTTCTTAGAACGCTTTTTCGGGGGGACAGCGCCGACATAGCTACCATCAGTTAAGATCAACTGGTTTCCCTGCCGCTGCACATGCATATCCCAAAAGTAGCCAATGGTTTTAACACTAATGTTGCCATTGATCACTAGCTTAAAGGGACGTTTGGGCTGTTTTCCAGTGCGCATCTTTTGCACGATACTAACGGTGATCTCCTCTTTCCGCTCATCGAATTTGATGACCTCACCGCGAATAGAAAAGTAATCGGGCTGCACTGCATCAGCGGGTGTTTCGAGCACGTCATCCTCTTCATCGCCCAAGGTCTCTGGCTCCCATACACCGACGATTTGTACGGCAATACCAATATCATCTTGGAAAATAGTGCGTGGATAAACCACCCAGAGGTGATCTTTTTCTAAATCTAGATGCTTTTTAACCAAGCTGGTTGTGCGTCCTAAGAGCACAGCACAGGTTGTGGTGCCATCGTGGTTAACAATGTTACCCCGGTTAAACGTTTCTTCTGAGGGCTCATAGCGTCCTTTTAACAGCCCAATCGCTCTGTACTGCATGGGCTCACTAGGCGGTGCAATCGGCTGCAACCTGGGTTGAGGCGTTTCTGGCTCAGTAGGCGTATCGTCTACTGGTGGCTCAGCTACTGATGACTCAGTAGGCTCACTCTCCGTAGGCTTGGGGCCTGGCTCGGACACGATTGGCGTTGGCTCAAGGGCATCTGCTTTCTTTAAGGCAACTGCTTCAATCGTGGGTTTTTTAGGAGACTCTTCAACGGGGGCAACAGGCTTAGCTGGTCGTCTAGGTGGCTTCTTAAGAGCAGGACTATTAGAGTTAGCAGCTGCGCTAGCATCCGAATTGTGATCGGATGAAGTATTGGACATTTCAGGGGGGCGACTGTCTGCAGAACTCATTAATCTCGAAACCTCCTCAATCAGGAAAATCGGCTTACTTAACAATTTGAACAATAGTTTAGGGGGTAGCTATAAGTCGCTACAGATTTAGATATCTAACTAACATCTGACTAATTACTTATATCTGGTTTGTATCTGTATCTATCTAGAAATCATAAAAATAAAATTGACATTGAATTGCCGTTTGGTTGAACCTAACAGTTTTTAGATAAATAAACCAAGTCTATCTAGAAAAAAATAGTTGGAATCGTGACTTAAACAATTAAGTTCATGGTCGCTTTTACGTTACCATTCACAGATTTTGACAGATGTCAGCTCAATTTAAGGATATTCTGTCTGATCAAATATTTTGAACCTTGTTCCCCATGATGTGACGCACTTTAAAGATAGTTGGGGCAATTCCTAAGGAAATATTTACTATTTTTTGTTCATGATCAGTTGGAACAGTTTAGAGCGGATAGTCAGTTGTACGAACACTACCCATGGGGTGTATCAGGGGCCAAGCGGTCCTGACTCATTTGGGTTTAATATGGGCAAGTTGCTTTGAAGGAGGGGAGCCCTGTGGCTGTCAAACGCAATCGCTGGCTGATTGGCGGTATTTTATTCCTAGCTGTTGCTGCACTGTTAGCGGTCTCACTTGGACCCTTAATTCAGGCGGCATTTAATCAGAATCCTGGCTATGACAACAGTGTACCCACGGCCACGGAGACCGATCGTCGGGCCGAGTTAGAAGGTCGGGCCAACGGTTATGAATTAGTTTTGGAACGTGAACCGGATAACCAGGCGGCCCTTGAGGGACTGGTGGAAGCCCGCATTACTCTGGGGGATTTGGCGGGTGCGGCTGAGCCATTAGCTCGCCTGGCAGAATTGAATCCCCAAGAGCCGCGATATTCCGTCTTGTTAGCCCAGACTAAGCAACAGCTCAATGATTTAGAAGGGGCTGCCCAAACCTACCGCAGTGTATTGACCTCCACACCTGGCAATATGGAGGCACTACAGGGTCTGGTTGCTTTACTGGTGCAGCAGGAACGCCCCCAGGCAGCGATTGGTTTGCTGCAGGACACTCTGAAAACAGCTGAGCAGTCTAATCAGATTCAGCCCGGCACCATTGATGTGATTGCGGTCAAATTGCTTCTAGGTCAGATTTATGCTGACCAGTCCCGGTTTGAAGATGCGATCGCAACCTACGATACGGCTATCCAGGATGCTCAAACAGTCAGCGGCACACCAGACTTTCGCCCCATACTTGCCAAAGGTCTTATTCTCAGGGAGATGGGCAACGAAGATGAAGCCCAGCCTCTATTTGAATCGGCGCTGTCCCTAGCCCCGGTTCAGTTTAAAGACCGGATCCAGCAGCTGATTAATCAACCCCCTGTTAGTGAGGCCATCGAAAATCCCCCTAGCGAAGATGTTCCTAGCCTAAATGAGGCCCCAGCTAACCAACCTGCTGAAGCCCCTCCTGAAACTGTTACACCTGAACCGGCTGAAGCCCCTGAAGCGGTTGAATCAGACGCCAATTAGCGCTTTTTGTTAAGCCGCTAATTAGGACGCCGTTTGACTGGACATTGGCTGGTTACTAAAAGCACGGTTTTGGTTGCCCTCTGATGCGATCGCATCCATTTCACTGAATTCGATATGGTTGATCAGAGTGGTGACAAAGGCAAATAGCAAAAATGGCAATGATAGGACCAGGATCAACCCAACACAAACCAGAGCATAAATAGGACGACTAGACCCCATGAGAGCCAGGGCAGTTGCCAAACTCAAAAACAGCACAATGAGCCAGACAATGATCTGGCCATAGATATCACCAAAGGTCAACGTGCAAACAAACCGGTACTTAGAGGCGTTGTTCATATTGCCAATACTCATACTCATCGAATCTATTCAGGATATCTGGCGAGTTAACTAACTTCACTATTTCTCAATACAGCTTCAAGAATTACCCGCATCTGCCCATCGCTAATGGACTATCGTTATCTGATTTTTTATAAGCCCTACGATGTCCTGAGTCAGTTCACAAATACCGATAGCCGCCACACTACACTCAAATCCTTTATTTCAGTACCGGATGTCTACCCTGTAGGTCGGCTTGACCGGGATAGTGAAGGCCTCCTATTGCTCACCGATGATGGCAAGCTACAGCATCGTCTGTGTCATCCCCGTTTCCACCATCCCCGGACCTATTTGGCCCAGGTAGAACGGATTCCTGATCCTGATAGTTTGCAGCAGTTGCGCCAGGGAGTGACCATTCGCGACTATAAAACTCGACCAGCGGCAGTGACCTTGTTGACAACGCAACCCGCACTGCCTCCACGCACACCCCCGATTCGATTCCGTCAGCATATTCCAACCGCCTGGCTACAGCTCACCCTATATGAAGGTAAAAATCGTCAGGTACGACGGATGACAGCTGCCATTGGTTTTCCGACGTTACGACTGATACGTGTGAGCATTGGTGAGCTGCATCTGGGTCAGCTACACCCCGGACAATGGCGTCACCTCACACCCCATGAACAGCGACAATTAGGGAAGTTAACAAAAGGTTGTGACCAGCCTGATTCCATGCAGATCAGGCGTTCCCGTTCGCACCGTCGCCGCCGTCGCCGCTGATTTGGTTGCGTTTATACCAACATCTGCCATGCTTATCGGCTATGCTGAACTGTATTTAACTGATAAGACTTCCCATACTAATGATTTTAAGCGCTAAGACTATTTTTAACTTTGGGAATAGTAAATTACAGTGACGTTTAACTGCGTTGCTGAGGGTAAATCTCAACTTATGTGTCAGATTTGCTTGACCACGTCCAACTAAGAATGTTGTATTTTTCCTGGGAAAACCCTAAAGTTCTGGATATGGACAAGGGTTATCTACCAGCAGCCTACGGCTCGATTCATCCCTAAAATCAGGAACGCTTTCATTTTAATAATCTGCGGTAACTGTCAACGGACGTTTTCTATCCACTGATGATCATTTGCCCATACTGCCAATTTAATAACCCTACCGAGCACAAGTTTTGCCAGTCATGTGGATCGCCATTGCAGCAATGGAGGGCCTTTATCTTTCCAGGCAAGTCTTCCATCGCTCTGGCTGTTAGTGAAATCCAGGCTCCTGAGGGTATTCAGCCCGGTGAAGACACCGATATCTGGGAACAGGTAACCGCTAATACATTAACGCCCATTGATCCAGTGACCTTGGGCACTCGCGACGCCAATGACTGGTTAGGGCCTCAGCAGCGCTATCAGTTAATTGAGGCACTACAGCTAAATGTTGACAGCGAAAAACCGTTAGAAGTTCAGGTAACCGATACAAAGCCCAATGATGTTGCGTCTTCCCTGGTAGAGCAACGGCATCAGTTTTCACTGACTGAGTTGAGACATACCAGTGAGAAAAAGCTATTTCCCTTGAGTGCCTATCCCTATTTAGCCCTGCACAGTCGCTTTTTCCCATCAATTCCCGAACTACAGGAGGCTTGGGTTGAAAGTGACCATAGCGTTTTAATTGTTGAAGATCGTCGACATTTGCCAGATTTACTGACTATTTGGAAGCAGGAAACCTTGGATCCGTTACAGCAGGTCCACAGCTTCTACGTCATGGTTGAACTGTGGGAGGCAATGTCGGTCTTTAAAGGTCAGGGCAGTTTGCTGAATATCAGCAATCTATGTATGGATGAAGACCAGATTGTGTGTTTGCGCTACATTGAGCCTGGCCCCTATCGTAATGACTATCGACTGGCGGATATGGGGCTGCTTTGGCAGTCGCTGCTCCAATCCAATGGTCAGTCGTTACCTGATTTGATTAACCTTGCGGCCCAGGTCATCGAAGGGCAGTTTGATGACATTGAAGGACTCAAAGAAGCGCTGATTGCGATTGCAGATAAATATCAATTAGGTACAGATATCTCAACCGCTATTTCTGAAACTCCTTCAGAGACAAACGTCTTAGCAGATTTGGATATTCCTGGCCTAGAAGGTCTAGATATTAACGAAGATGCCAGTATGGACAGCATCGATTCACCGACAATGGTGCTGCCAATGAAGCTGACTGGGCTAGAGGATGCTGGACAGTCCCATGTGGGTCAACAGCGAGATCACAACGAGGACAACTATTTTATTCAGTCTGCCCTCAGCCGTCAGGAAACCCTGTCTAGCCAGACGTTGGATGCCAAATGCGCCTACATTCTTTGTGATGGCATGGGGGGACACTCCGGCGGTGAAGTGGCCAGCCAGCTAGCGGTTGATAACCTGCGTGAGTATCTTGATGGCCATTGGCAGTCTGATTTACCCAATGAAGCAGAATTGCGCAATGCCATTGGCCAGACCAACCAGGTGATTTACGAGAAAAATCAATCTGAGGAACGTACAGGGAGTGCTCGCATGGGGACTACCCTGGTCATGTTACTGGTCAAAGGCACCCAGGCCGTGGCTGCCCATGTGGGCGATAGTCGCCTCTATCGCTATACCAAACGTCTTGGGTTACAACAAATTACTGTTGACCACGAAGTGGGACAGCGCGAAATCAAGCGCGGTGTAGAACCGGCCATTGCCTATGCTAGACCGGATGCGTATCAGCTGACCCAGGCCCTAGGTCCCTGTGGTGAAGATGTGCTAGATCCCAGTTTTAACTATCTGAATCTAACTGAAGACACGTTGCTGTTGCTGTGTTCCGATGGTTTAAGTGACGACAGACTATTAGAGACCCACTGCTCCACACATATTGAGCCAATTCTGAGGGGCCATAAAGGGATTGAAGAAGGTGTGGCGGATTTGATTGAACTCGCCAATGAGCAAAATGGCCATGACAATATCACAGCCTTGGTGGTGAAACTTAAGGTGAAACCCGATCTCTCCAAACTCCAATCAGTTTAGGGATTTTTATGGATTACCTTCATAGAGGCGTTCCATGGAACACCTCTACAAAAAAATGCATCCCACAAAACCTATGACAAATAGGTGTATCGGCTCAAGCTCTCTTCGTAGTTTTGTAATAATAATTGGGCCTCTGGTAGGGTGATTTGTTTTTCCCTCAGAGAGATTTCCGAACGGAGTCGAATTTGTTCCACCAGATCTTCAGAGTCGTACTGTACATAGCTTAAGACCTCCTTCATGGTATCTCCTTTGACCACGTGTTCGATGGTGTAGCCCTGGGGGGTTAGATCGATATGAACCATATTGGTATCCCCAAAGAGGTTATGGAGATTGCCCATGATCTCTTGGTACGCGCCAGTGAGAAACATCCCCAAGTAATAGGGGTTCCCTGCTTGGAGATCGTGGAGTTCTAAAACCGATTTGACATCATGTAAATCAATAAACCGATCAATCTTGCCATCACTGTCGCAGGTCAAATCCGCCAGAGTCGCCCGACAGGTAGGCTCTTCATCCAGACGATGGATGGGCATGATGGGGAAAAGCTGGTCGATTGCCCAGGTATCCGGTGCTGATTGAAAGACAGATAAATTGATGTAGTAGATGGAGGCCATCATCTTTTCTAGATCCGCTAAATCATCGGGAATGTAGCTTTCCTGACGAAGTACCTGAATGATTTTTTGACAACAGGCCCAAAAGAGATTCTCCACCCTTGCCCGCTCAGTTAAGCTCAGGTAGCCAAAGTTAAAGAGACTGACAGCTTCTCCTTTAAACTGTTCAGCATCATGAAAAACCTCTTGATAGTTTTTTGAGTTGATACTTTGGTAGGCCTCATAGAACTCTTTGAGAATGGCATGATCCTCAGATGTTGGCTGGAATGGCTCCTGGGGACGTACTTCACTGCTGCCCAGCACATCAAATACCAACACCGATTGGTGGGAGGCAATGGCTCGACCACTTTCACTGATCAAGATGGGAACAGGCAGATTCTTGGAAGAGCAGGCTTCTTTAACTTCAGCAACAACATCGTTAGCATAGTTTTGAATGCTGTAGTTTTTAGAGGCTGGGACATTGGTTTTAGATCCGTTATAGTCGACACCGAGACCACCACCGACATCCAAATACTGCATATTGGCCCCAAGATTAGCCAATTCTACATAGATTTGGCAAGCTTCTCGAAGAGCGTCTTTGATAATGCTAATGGATGAGGTTTGGGACCCAATGTGAAAATGGAGGAGCTGTAAACATGGCAGCATATCCGCTGTCCGCAGTTGCTCAACCACGGTCAAAATCTCGGGAATAGTCAGACCAAACTTGGCACGATCTCCCGCTGAACCGCCCCAGCGTCCCATACCCTTTGTACAGAGCTTGGCCCGCACCCCCAACCGAGGGCGAATGGATAGCTGCTGACTCACCTCGATCACCAAGGGCAGCTCATTGAGTTGTTCTAGAACGATTATAGGAGTTTGCCCTAGCTTTTGACCCAACATGGCTGTCTCAAGATAGGCGCGATCTTTATATCCGTTGCAAACTAGCAAAGCTCCTGGTGTTTTGAGGGTGGCCAGGGCAATCATTAGTTCAGGTTTAGATCCAGCCTCTAAACCAAATTGATAGGGCTCACCAAACTTCACCAAATCTTCAACTAAATGGCGCTGTTGATTACACTTGACCGGAAAAACACCTCGATAACAACCATCGTAGCCATACTTAGTAATAGCTTTGGCAAAACAAGAATTGAGTCGTTCGATACGATCTTCAAGAATGTCAGAGAAACGAACAAGAATCGGCAGTGATAAATTGCGAGCCTGTAGGGCTTCAATCAGACTGTGTAGATCAAGAGAACCACCTCGCTCCCCCTGGGGAGCGACGATCACATGACCTGCAGAATTAATGGAAAAGTAGGGCTCTCCCCAGCCATTAATACGATAAAGTTCTTCACTGTCTTCGATGGTCCATGGCACGCCCCCTGAAGAGAGTTTTGTTTCAGATGAGACACAAGGATCAGCAGACACATTTGTTGGCTGTTGATTGATTGAAACTGGAGCTGAACTCATCAAAGTGTTTCCTTTAACAAAGATGTAATGATAGTTTAAATTTATCCCTACCCTATCTGTTCGCAATTAGACAGTCTGCATAATTTAGAAGTCTGCATAATTTAGACATTGCGACGAGATAGTTCTACGTAGATATACTCGGTTGATCCACTGGAATTAGGCATATTTGTACAAAGGAATATATTCGGTTTATGAAGACACGCACAGCCCCGATACCGGTTGGCCCTGTTCTGGGCGTTGACTCGATAATTTTACTGGTGGCAGCTATTGCTGCATTTATCTTTAGTCAAGCCGTCCATTTAGCGTTGTCATCGGAATCTATCAATCAAACGCTACAGGCTCCTCCTAGATTTTTGGTGGTGCTATCCAGCTTGAGCATTCCTGTCTTTTTTATGGCAATGGATGGCATCAATGCAGCGGGTAATCGATTAAAGCTACCGTTTGCGGGTAGCCGTAAACGGGCACAGCAGATTTATGCCCGCCGCATTCACCTGAGTCTATTGGCTTTATATTTTAATGCGATTTTAGTGGCCCTCTGCTGGTCAGCGTCGGCAATGCCGGTTATGTCTAAGGTTTATTTGGCAGCTGTATTTGCGATCGCAATTTATGCCCTGGGGCAAAGCATTCCATCCACCAAACTGAGTTTCACACTATCAGGGATTCTTTTTGTCATTGTTTTGCTGGCTACCCAAACCTTTATCATTACTAAGACCCAGGCTGAAGCTGAGCAGGCTGGTCAAGAGCTGAGACAGCGTTTAGGTGGAGATGAACCTACAGCTGACGATCAGTAAGTAGCCTGGCGCATCTAAGGCGTTCTAAGATAGCTCCACAACTGCCTGATTGTTAGCCAGAACTTCTTCGGTTAGCATGTCCTCGACAGTGACTCGCAGCAGTCGGTCCTGATCCACAGTGAAACTCAGGCGTACCCGATCTTCCCCTGGCCTCCCAGGAGGATTAAGGTTAGCAATATTGGGGGCTTTATCGTTTAACGGTTGGGCTACGGTTTGCCCCGCCTTTGTCTGGCGCGTAATCAGACGGTTGCCCTCAAAATAGACTTCGGTGCTCCCCTGTTCGCGCCCGAGTTCACCAATAATCAGTTCAATACTTGGCTGTTTTTCATTGGCAGCCCCCAACACCAATTCCACTGGTTGGGCCATGGGATAAGGCTGACCTTGAGGAATAATCGGGTGCCAACCATGGCAGTTATTGCGCCGATCCCAAAAGCGAATACCATAACCGTGATAAAGAAAGTCCGTCAGCTTTACCTGCTGTAGCTGGAGTGCGCCGGCAGAAACAGCGGTAAACGGCTTGTCACCACACACCTTGGTGCCATTAAATCGATTTTTTGCCCAGGTTTGAATCGCTGGAATTTGAGTGGTGCCCCCCACCAGCAACACCGCGTTAATGTCGTCTAGTCCTATGCCCTGTCGACGCCCCTGCTGCAATACCTGATCAACTCGGGCATTAAGACGCTCAAAAAAATCCCGCTTCTGCAGCACCTGTTCAAGCTGCTCCCGTTCTAGGGTGAGATCATAGCTCTCAAATGTTTCATCATCAAAATAGCTTTCGTTGGCCTTGAGGGCATTAGATAGCTGAATCTTGAGTTGTTCTGCCAGGCGTAGGGTCAGGGGTGAAAGGGGAATTCCATACTGCTCGGACAAATGCTGGGCCACCCACTGATCAATATCGGCTCCCCCCAGATTTTCCCCTGCTTTAGCTAATACTTTAGCGGTTGACACCTGCTGGGCAGACTTGCCCATGGCCTTTTGACCCCATTTGAGAATATATCCCAACGCTTGGGAACGACCGCCGCTTAGCTGCACAATGGCCAAATCTAAGGTGCCGCCACCAAAATCGAGCACCAATACGATTTCATTGTCGGTCAGACCATAGCCTAAAGCCGCCGCCGTGGGTTCATCAATCATGCGGACGCGATTGATATCCCAGCTTTGACACAGGGTGCCTAACCAATTGCGGTAGGTCTCAAAACTGTCTACAGGAACTGTTAGAACCACCTCATCAAGGCTCTCTTCCTGCTGCTTGAGCTGGTCAATTACCTGGGTTAAAAACCAGTCTCCCACTTGTTCAAATGAGAGATTACGACCATCCAAGTCTGGCATAAAGCCTTGAATGGAGGTGCCGATACCCCGCTTAAAGTTTTTAAAACAGCGTTCCGAGCGTTCTAGACCGCGATCGCGAATAGGTTGACCAATCAGCACCTGATCCAGCTGTGCATCCTCAACGTAGAGCAAACTAGGCACTAACGCTGGACCCGATGCACGCTGAGCAATGGCATCTAAGGTGAGAACTTCGGAGGAGAGAGTCGCGGCATTCCACCGGCATAGCACCGTGTTGCTGGTGCCAAAGTCAATTGCTAATACCATCAGATTCCATTTCTAGCTTGCGATCGCAAGTCCAAACGCCCCACCAATAAATAATCCCAACAAACAAACGCTCAGGAGCGCCAGGCTACAGCGGATCCGCCCCATTCCTGCTAGTAGTCGATCGCCCACATGGGCAATTAGCAAACTACACACAGCGGTTAGCACCAAAACCCCTAAATTCACAAAGAACAGCGTCATCCCCATGGGCCCGAAGCGAATATCGTCAATATTGTTGGTGCCACCAAACCCGACTGCCACCGCCAGGGCCACCACCGATAGGGCAGTTCCCAAGCAGGTTAAAGAGCGGCATACTATGATACGAAATCCCTTTAGGGACGATAGCGCTTCCGGCCCAGCTAGAGCTAATGTCTGTATGAATGTTCCGCCAAAGGCCAATGGCCACACCCAGAAGGGGGGTGAAAAGACCGATAAAAAGATCCCCACCACCGTATGCAGGGCTGTAACTAAAGCAATTGACGGCCAAGGGGGAGTCGTAGAAGGTTGAACTCTGCCCCTGCGCCTAGGCCTCTTAAACGGAAAATTCTGATTATTTAGCGGTTGTTTACTCATTGAAACCAAAAACGATATGCCGCGCTGGTATTGATACTATAGCGAGGTGCACATAGTTCACAACTTTGGTGATCGCTGAAAGCCCCATATGCTAACAGCTATGTTCGGCACAACCCGCTAAATGCCGTCCACCGCCTGTCAGCTCAATCCACCAGGCCAAACTCCTGCATCGCTGGGATAAAATTTCGATTCTCATGGCTGGGGCGACTGAGCTTAATCAAAGCAAATCGCTGGGCCGGCGTTAACGTCCCCCAATCATCATTGGAAATCTTTAAATTATGGGTCGCAGCCTTGGTCTGCACCTGCTCAGGCACCATTAACCCTAGCCAGGGTGGATTGATCGCCACGTCTATTTCCTTGGCTGGTTGACCGGTGTAGTCAGTTACCAGCCCTTGCAAATGCTGCCGATAAGTCAGAATATTTGCTGGCGTATCACAGGGCATGGTTACCAAGATTTGGCGTTCAGCCTGAGTAAATTGGTGCCAATGATTGAGTTTAAGCTTCACACCGCAGGTATCTAATTTCAACCGCACAATCATTGGAATACATCGCAGGGAATCAATAAATTCCTGCTCAAACTGAAAACCTTTAGATCCCATATAGTTACCTCACTTAATTTGCTCACTATTAACGGTTTTGAATAATCTAATCTGTTGCCAATCAGTCACTCAGTTAATAGAAGGCATCATCACCTAAATTGAAATGCACCATGCAATCAAGCCAAAAATCATTTCAAAGTATTGCTTTTTGTAACAATCAATCGTGACGGTAGATCCCGTCCGAGGCTTTCCTTGACGGCTCTAGAAAGTTGCGCGACACTAATCCATATAACTGGCGCAGGCACTCCCTATTTCAATACTCTGTATTAACTTTTTGTATGGAGTTTTAACTACTTTTTAGTTATTGTTTGTCTACGTTCGCCCTTTTTTTAGTGTGGCGATCGACCTAAGAGGTAAATCCCTTTGGAAACACTGGAATTTGTTATCTATCCTGATGGCCGAGTTAAAGAGCTTGTGACCGGTATTATCGGTCGCTCTTGCGCTGAAGTGACTGCTGCTGTCGAGGCTCAGTTAGGCCAGGTTTTATCCCAGGAGAACACGTCTGAGTTCTATGCCCAGGACAATCAATTAACGTCTGAACAGACTGATTCCCAGGCGAACTACAGCAGCTGGTAAGGACATTAGCTTTATTACTGCTGAATCGGCCCAATGGCCCTATTGTCAACTTCTTAAAAACGCAAGGTTTACGATGTCGCACTTTAGCCAGATTAAAACCAAAATCCGTAATCTACCTGCTTTGCAAGCTGCTTTAACCGATATAGGCACCGACTGGAAAGCGGGTCCGCAAAAAGTACGTGGCTATCAGGGAAAGACTGAAACTGCTGAAGTAGTCATTGAGCAGGAAAATGGCTATGACCTTGGTTTTAAGCACAATGCTGATACTGGAGATTATGAGCTGGTAGCTGATATGCAGTATTGGCAACAGTCTCTATCTGTAGATGGCTTTTTGAATAAAGTTACCCAGCGCTATGCGTATCACACCGTGCTGGGTGAAACGTCCCGTCAAGGTTTCCAGGTAGCTGAGCAACAGACTACTAAGGATGGAGCCATCCGTCTAGTTCTACAGCGCTGGGCTCAAAACTAGTCTATACGGTAATCGCTGACCAGATTAGGAGGACGACGTTGAGAGTTCCAACGTCGTCCTTGTTGCTTTAGGGCATATCCCATGCAATTGGAGTAATCATCATGACTTTGCAAAACGAACCTCCTAATGATGAACGTTCGGGGTTAGAGCCTGAACTCGGTGGATTACTTAGGGATACAGGCAATCGCAGTGGCCTAGAGCCTGAATTAGGGGGAAGTTTTCGTCAGAAGGGTGTCTACGTCGATGAGACGACATGCATTGGGTGTACCAACTGTGTGCACGTGGCCCGCAACACCTTTTACCTGGAGCCTTTGCATGGTCGGGCACGGGCAGTGCGGCAGGATGGAGATAGCGAAGAGCTGATTCAGGAGGCCATCGATACCTGTCCCGTGGACTGTATTCATTGGGTTGACTATACAAAGCTACAAAAGCTGGAAGAAGAACGACGCCATCAAGTAATTCCTGTGACGGGCTTTCCGGTTAATCAAGGTTTAATTCAACGCAAGAACCGCGTAGCGAAGAAAACTAAACCACCAAAGTCTTCGTCAGATTGAGGGTAGTTTCTATAGTGTCTGCTAACGTTCTTGAACGATCGGTTGGTCCGCGCCTGTGTAGATCAGCTCCAACTGTAGTAAGCGTCCAGGCGTTAGGTGAATGACATCTGTAGGAATGTTGAGGATTGGCGCGTTTGGGCTGATGGGTTCTAGGTTAAGGATGGTACCATCGGCAGCAATTTGGATGTGATACGTCAGTGGGTAGGTGGCATCTGCTGGCTTATAGGGGGCTAGTTGGGTTGCGATCGCACTCAATAGTTCCTCGCCATCGGCTACGTTAGCAGCATGGTCGGTAGAGGGTTGCGATCGTCGTTCTATCCTGCTGGCAGCACTGAAATCAGCACTACCTAAACTTTCTTGCTCTTCAACTGTTAGAGGCGTCTCAGTAGCAGGACTTGTTTCCGCTGGCGCAGGCTGTGATGACGGAGCCGGAGCATCTTTGATGATCGCCTCAGGAATGGTGTCAAACTCAGGGGAGGCTGGCCCGGGTGCTTGAGTAACGCCAGTCGGGGGGGCGGCTTCACTCACATCAGCGCTTGGTTCTGGGGATTCTGCCGGCAGTCGAGTCACCCTGACAGATTCCAGCTCTTCTGAGTTGAGTGGTTGCTGCACCAGCTCCTGGCTTTCCTGCGCGTTAATGTCTTCGGAGCTTTCTACACTATCAGCGGCGGCACGTTCTTCTTGTGCGGGTGCTGTTAAGGGTGGAGAGTTACCTTCAGGTATGGCATTTGCCCCAGATGTGCTCTCTTCCACCGCATCGTCAAACACAGCTTCAGGGGCCTGGGTAGTGGCCACTTCGTTAAAGGCAGCCGGTCTGTAGTGAAGATAGGCCGTTGTGACACCAACAGCTACCAAGAGAGAAGCCGCTGCTGACCCTGTCCACCACTGGCGACGACGACGTGGTTGGCGACGTTGGGCAACCGCTACGGGCAAAATAACCTGGCGTTGTCCACAGGCATTGAGCACTTCTGCTAAATCAAACAGCTGTAGTGTGCTGAATGCTAAATCCTTATCCAGCAGCTTGATGCTATGGGTTTGTTGGGGCCAAGCTTGCTGACTCAGGTGAGTTTGTACATAGGTTTCAACCGCATTACTGAGGGTCATCAGCTGCAGTTGGTTGCCCACGGCCAATTGATGTCGCTCTGGCTGTTCTGACCAGAGACTAAAGCGTAGCTGACGCACCACTGGCCGATCGCTCCATTGGGATAGCGATGAAGCATGGGCCATCACCTCCAACGTGTAGTTGCCAGACTGATAGCGCTGGGTATCAATGGGTAAAACCGAGGACATGAACAGACTGAGCGCTACCGTTCTAGCTTACTAGCCTAACCCCATAGCGACCAGGATGGTTACCGTTAGAGAAACGGATCCACCCCCCTGGAGTTTGTTTGAACCATATCCAAGGGAGCCGGTATTTAATCGTCTTTATCTTTAGCTTCGTAAGGAGGAATGATCACCCGATAGTTGGCATCATACACATCCTCATCCTCATCTGATTGTGGTTCACCAGCTTCAGGTGTCCCCGACGATTCGTCAGGGGAATCATCGCCATATAGCCAGCCATCTTCATAGGTCCGTGGCGATGGCTGATCGTCGGCTCCATCTGAACTGTAGTAGCTACCGCCATCATCCCAGCCAATGTCTGGGTCTGATTTCTGCCTGGATACGTATCGTGACGATGCCTCGTAATCATCGTCACCCCAGCCGGATTCAATATCTCGGACGGTATCGCCAACCATATCCCGACCCATAGTATCCCGACCCATAGTATCCCCTACAGAGGTTCTCGATTGGGGAGCCGCACCAGAGGCTTGCTGTTGTCCCCAATCGTCCCACTGTTCTGGAGCTCTAAAATTTTCCCAATCATTATCATAGGGATTTTGGCGCTCAGGTTTTCGAGGTGAAGACTGAAAGCGGCTGGCTGATCCGCTGCGATACCGTTCATTGGGGGGATCATCTGCAAATCGCGTGGGGTCATGGCCAGGGGGGGGATCGCTCAATCGTTGACCGATGGGTCGATAAGCCCGTTTTTGAGGAACTAGCTGATAGATCAATAATGTGCAGGCCGTTCCCGTTGCGATCGCACCTAGTAACCAAACCGAGAATGGCAAAGCCCCCACTGATGTCCCTAAAATCACTAGCCCCAATACAGGACTGAGATTTTGTACAACCAATATCACCAGAACTGCCACTATCAGTAGCAACGCCATCAGCTGAACCATCACCGTCCTCCTCAAAGGTTTTGAGCCCTGAGTTTTGAATTAAAAGTTACCCCTATCACTCAAAACTAATCCTTAGCCATTCACCTGAGTCTCTTGACCGTGCCCTTTCCAGCGATTTAATTGCACACAGTCAATATCCAACTGGTCCAGAGCCCGAGCAACAACAAAATCCACCAGATCATCAATGGTCTGGGGCTGATGGTACCAGGCTGGAATCGCTGGGACAATTTTAGCGCCCGCTTCAGCTAAGGTCGTTAAATTACGTAGATGAATTAAGCTTAGGGGGGTTTCACGGGGCACCAAAACTAACGGCTTGCCTTCCTTGAGTTGCACATCGGCAGCTCGCTCTAGCAAGTCAGAACTTAAGCCTGCCGCCAATTTTCCGACGGTGCTCATGCTACAGGGCATAACCACCATACCCAGAGTCTTAAACGACCCGCTGGCAATGCTCGCTCCCACATTGCTCCAGGTATGGCACCGTAGAGTACCCGCCGTTGGCACCCCGGCCCGCTCTCGCCAAAACAGGGCCTGTTGATCTAAATCCCCGGGTAAACGCACCTGTTCTTCAGCCTGCCAAACCATATAAACAGCTTTAGAGGCTACCAAATCTATGGGGTAGCCTGCTGTGAGTAAATGTTTGATAGCTCGTACGGCGTAGATTAAACCAGAGGCTCCGGTTATGCCTAAAACCAGGGGACGAGATGACGGAGAAGCGGATGCGGCCTGTGCATCTTGTGGCATCACTAAGCTACTCTTCTCCGTCATCAAAGATGTCATCACCATTCATAGACTCAACATTATTGATATCATCGTCATCGTCATCAATGGCTTCACTACCCCCACCCACAGCCACTAAATCAATCTGCTGACGGTAGTAGTCTACGCTCTTCACCTGAACTTCCACCCGATCGCCTAAACGATATTGCTGGCGATTTTTACGACCCATGAGCTTTTGTTGACGAGAACGATATTCATACCAATCATCCTTAAGAGAGCTAACATGCACCAGCCCTTCTACCAGAAGTTCCTCTAATTCCACGAAGAAACCATAGGATTGAACACCTGTAATTAAGCCATGGAAAACCTCACCCGTATGGGCTTGCATAAAGGCAGCTTTTTTAAGGCCTTCTAAATCAGACTCAGCTTCCTGAGCCAGACGCTCTCGCTCCGTCAGATGGGTGGTTGTATGGGTGAAGAGTTCTTCAAACTCGTTGTGAATATCGGGTGGCAGTACGCTCCAGCTCACATTGCCATGGCTGCTGCTGCTGCGTAAATCCACCCGGTCTCTGGAACGGGTGGTCTTGCGATCTCGACCCTCGTCAAACACCGCATGGAGCAACCGATGTACCAATAAATCGGGATAACGTCTAACAGGAGAAGCAAAGTGGGTGTACCCATCTTCTAACGCCAGACCAAAATGACCATCGGAATGGCTATTGTAGGAAGCTGGTTTTAAAGTCGACAACAGCAAATAGGTGAGTACTTTTTCAGCCTTAGACTGGCTAAACTGTTGAACAAATCCTAAATAATCCTTGGGTGAAACAGACTCCTCATCTTCCAGCTGTAGATTGAGTCCCATGTTATTGGCTAGCTTAATCAGCTCTTGCACATCGCCAGGGTCAGGGGTGCCATGGAGACGATAAATAGCTGGCACACCTAACTCTTTTAGATGCTTGGCCACTAGCTGATTTGCTAGCAACATACATTCAGTAACAATACGTCGCGCAGGCAACAAATCCGAAACCACCATGACTCCGAGACCACCCTCATCATCATGTTGAAATTTAGGAGAGAGATAATGGGAAAGTTCTTCTCCTGCTTCTTCAGGAAAGACATGGTCAGGTAAATTTAAGTCAAAGGAGCCACGCTGATTACGTTGTTCCTGTAGAAGTTTACTCACTTCAAACAGCTGATCAATGAGTTCAAAGCTCTCTTTGAACTTAGTCAAATCACGTTTTTTAAACGACAGGGCTTCCATCGCATCCTTGTCGTCCCGTGCCAGTATGGCCTGGGCCTGATAATAATTCAGCTGATGATCGTTACAAATGACGGAGGGTTGTACCTCATAGGCCAAAACCTCACCTTCGGACGAGAGAATGACCATGACCGAAATAGTCAGGCGCTCCTTATCTGCCAGCAGTGCACACAACGATGTGGATAACGGTGGTGGCAGCAACGGCACCGGTGAATCCGCCAAATATACGGAAGTCCCACGGCGATAGGCTTCTTGGTCAATGGGACTGTTGGATGGTACGTAGTATGAAACGTCTGCTACGTGAATTCCTAATAGCCAATTACCATCATCTAGCGGCTCCAGGGTGAGGGCATCATCAATCACCTGGGCACCATCCGCATCAATACTGACGGTGGGCTGGTCGCGCAGGTCAATGCGTTTTTTGATATCAGCTTTGCGCACCCGATTGGGCAGCGCTTTAGCCGCCATCATGACTTCCTCAGGAAACGCTCGGGGCAGATCGTGTTTACAGTAAACAATATCGATATCAGCTGCCGCTTCGGCATCGCTACCCAAAATTTGAGCCACTTTACCTTGGGGTAAGTATTGCCCAATGGGATAACGCAAAATCTCTACATGAACCAGGTGGTCTATGGCTGACTGCAAATCTGATTGATTTAATTCGTCGTTATCTTGATTTTTGAGATCGAGCTGAAATAGCAATCGATCGTCTAGAGGCACCGCTTGTAGACGATCACCCTCTTCAGGCTCTTTAATTCGCGCCAGCACGGAAGAATTTGCTCGCTCCAAAATCAATTGCACTTCGCCTTCAGGACTCCGACGTCGATTGCCTTCCTTGGTCACCTTCACCAAGACTCGATCCCCATTCCAAGCATGGTGAAGATGGGCTTCTCTTACATAGATATCGTCGGCTTCTTCCTCATCTTGAATAGCGAAACAAAACCCCTTACTAGAACAGCGCAGCTTACCTTCAATCACCCCATCTTGATGGATACGGCGGTATTTGCCACGCTCCTTTTCCAGTACACCAATGCGTTCCAATGCGTCTAGGGCAATGCCCAGATCCTTAACCTGGTCGTCGTCAGCACAATTGAGCTTTTTTTCGAGGGTCTTAGTCGTAACGAGCTTATCGTTTGAGAAATTAGCCAGCAGGGAAGCAATTGAAAAATTCATGTAGCGATGAATCCTACGCATTAGTTGAGACATGCCACTGGTTTCTTGGCCAGAGACTGGGCATAGAACGCGTTGCTTCCTAAGAAACCTCCAAAAGCTGCATCCTTCACAACACCCAAACGCCAATGACAAACGTTGCCCTGAAGAACGTTAGTATGACGACCAGACCATCTAGCAACCAGCAAATTTACAAGGTACGAGGGCACTCCCCCAAGACGCATCCCTGAAAAATCACTCCGAACTACCGCTATACAGTATGGTATGCCATCTAAATCGTACCTATTCGAGCACGCTCAAGAAAATTAGCATATGAACGGTACAAGTTTTCCTTAAAGTGACCATTATGTCAAATATGTTTCAAATAATTTATTTATTTTGGCAAGAGACTTAGCGATAGGGGGTGGGGGAGTAGGCAATAGGAGGAATGCTCCTGACCTCTTCGCCATTCAGGAAACTCTACTTCCCAATCCCTATTCTCATGCACTCAGGCATCAAAATAAATTAACTTCCAATCTTTGGATGTACAGACGTTCCATGGACCGTCTCTTCACCATTTACTTTTGGAAGTATTTATGGCTTACTCCTAATGTCGTTCTCCAGTGACCACAAACACGACTCGCCGACCAATATTTGTTGCGTGGTCGGCAATGCGTTCTAGATAACGAATAACCAAGACTAACAGGACTGTGGGCTCAACATTACTAGCAGCGGTAGGAGATTGAACTAAAAGATCAAAGAGACGTTCGTAGTCATCATCGACAACGTCATCCTTTTCTTTAATTTCTCGGCCAGCGTCTACATCAAGCTCTGACAGCGATAATAAACTCAAGGCAACCATTGAGCGACACCGATCCAACATCACCTGAATCTGCTCTATAGCGTCGTGGGGGGGATAGGGAAATAGTTTTAGGGATACCTCACCAATATCCTTGGCATAGTCACCGATGCGTTCTAAATCTCGAATCATTTGCATCAACGCACTGACCAGACGCACATCCCTGGTAACAGGGGATTCTAGAGTGATCAGGTTGATACAATCTACTTCAATTTGTCGGTAGAGATAGTCAACTTGTTTATCGTGCTTCTTCAGGTTTTTTGCGGCATCAATGTTGCGATCGCATAGTGCTTCCCTGGCCAACAAGCAAGAACTTTCCACTAAAGCCCCCATACGCAGCACATCCCTCTGAAGCCTGGTCAACTTAAGATCTAAAGCTGAACGAAATGTTGGAGACACATTCAGGGGTTGCTCGATATTGTTTGATACAGTCGGATTAATGCTTTCGACGTCAGAGGAGGCTGTATTCATCGCTTAATACAAAAGTAACTGCACTGAAGGCAGTTCTTAAACGGTTGATTTTATTCAATGGTGATGTCTAGTAGTGATAGCGCATTCGTTATTGATAGGGGTGTTGTCAAAGCTACATTCTAATTCAGGCAAATCACTATTTTTAAGATAGTTTGAGAAGTTTATGAAGCCTGTCAATGTATGACTAATTTCTAGCACCACCCGATAGGGTGTAACACCCGCCCGCTCACCGTATATAAACATCGATATATAAACAGCTATGAAGCTTTATAAAGTGCTTATCTTCATACAGATAGCTCCCTTGACAGTTACAAATCTCTTGTTAGTCAAGGCTTAGCACAGAATACGTTTGATAATCAGTTGTTAAAGACTGTAACAGATTAACTGCGAAGCGTCTGATTGCGCCAATTTTAGTCAACAATTCTCTAAGAGCATAGTAGTTAATATTTAGTAAGGAACTTGGCACTCTATGGCTTTATCTGACACTCAAATCATCATCGCTTTGCTGATTGCTTTAATTCCCGGTGTTTTGGCCCTTCGTCTTGGCACCGAACTCTATAAGTAGAAGCACGTCAGAAGTACGTCTGACTGATTTCAAGCGGCCCTGCAAGCCATTTGCTTTGGGCCTTAGTGTTTTGCTTTGGGCCATAGATTGAAGCACCAGTTTCCTTCTGAGCCTTGTGGGCGTAATAACCAATTCTTTAGAGCAATGTTTATAGTGGCCTCGGGCAGACTATGCCTGGGGCTATTTTGTAGGGCGTTCCCTGACAATCAAAGGAAAATTATCGCAAAAAGATGAATTTGTGGTGCAAATGAAACAATAGCCCCATAATATGGTCAAGCTGAACAACGTGCTGGGGATGTATATCAATGACTCGACGGGCAAAACCAATGGTTATCAGGGGCAAAGCTCGCCAATCGCTGGTTTTGGAGTCTACGGTAAAGCTCACCGTCAATATTCTGCTGGCAGTGGTTGCCACATCTACCATTGCTAAGTTGTTTCCCTACTATCGTCAGCAAAAAGTTGAGCTAGAGCAACTCAACCACTCTATTCTCTCTTTAGAGAGAGAACATGCGGGTATATGGCAGGACTTTAGCCATAATTTTGATCCGGAACAATCGAGCCGCATCATGCGCGAACAAAGTGGCCAAGAGGATCCTAGCCGACACTCAATTGTTCTGATCGATCCTCTCCAAAATTCTCAGCCATCATCTCCCTAACGGCTATCTTCAGCAATCTAGGAAATAACGCACTACAATCTATGGGCAGTCAATTGACAGTCAATAGGCGGAATCCGTGGTTGCCAACGTTAATCCATTTTCTTTTCCATCCAATTCGGACGCCAGTCAAGCAGCCAGTCAGACCATAGACCAGAAACTGGCGGAATTTCAGTTTGACAGCGTCGATGCAGCTCTGGCAGATTTGGCTGCAGGTAAAGCGATTGTTGTTGTCGATGATGAGAATCGCGAAAACGAGGGGGATGTGGTTTGTGCAGCTCAGTTTGCCACCCCCGATATGATCAATTTTATGGCTGTTGAAGCTCGGGGTTTGATTTGCCTTGCCATGACGGGCGATCGCCTGGATGAGCTCGATCTGCCATTGATGGTCAGTGGCAATGGGTTTGAAGATGAAAATGAGCAAACGGCTTTTACCATCAGCATTGACGCTAGTTTGAGCTGGGGCGTAACCACAGGTATTTCGGCAGAAGATCGGGCGCGTACCATTCAAGTTGCCATCAATCCAGAGGCCAAGCCTCAAGATTTACGCCGACCGGGACATATTTTTCCCCTGCGAGCCAAAGAAGGTGGCGTCCTCAAGCGGGCAGGCCACACAGAAGCTGGGGTGGATTTATCCAAACTGGCAAGACTTTACCCTGCAAGCGTTATCTGTGAGATTCAGAATGCTGACGGGTCCATGGCACGACTGCCAGAGCTAATTGATTATGCTAAAAACCATAGCCTGAAACTGATTAGCATTGCCGATTTAATTAGCTATCGCCTGCGTCACGAACGGTTGGTTAAGCGAGAAGCGGTGGCTGATTTACCCACCCAGTTTGGGAAGTTTCAAATCTATGCCTATCGTAATTTGCTGGATAATTCCGAGCATGTGGCCATTGTTAAGGGCAACCCAGACACCTTTGGGACTCAACCTGTCATGGTGCGGGTCCATTCAGAATGCTTGACGGGGGATGCTCTGGGTTCGTTGCGGTGTGACTGTCAGCTACAGCTACAGACAGCGTTGAAAATGATTGAGAATGCAGAGACCGGTATTGTGGTCTATCTGCGTCAAGAAGGGCGGGGTATTGGTTTAGTCAATAAGCTCAAGGCCTATTCTTTGCAGGATATGGGCTTTGACACCGTTGAGGCCAATGAAAAATTGGGACTACCTGCGGATCAGCGGAATTACGGCATTGGTGCTCAAATCTTGAACGATCTTGGGGTCCATCAGTTTAAGTTGATTACTAACAATCCCCGTAAGATTGCCGGTCTTAAGGGCTATGGCCTAGAGATGGTGGACCGGATGCCATTGCTGATCGAGGCCAATACGTACAACTCAGACTATCTTTCTACGAAGGCTCACAAACTAGGGCATTTGCTTCTACGGTCGTATTTAGGGACGTTGGCCCTCCACTGGGCACAACCGTTGCCATCGGCCGAGCGCTATGAAAAGGTGAACTCGCTGCGGCAGCTAGCCCATAATTCAGGTCTGCTGTTGCAGGAAGAGGCTCGTTCCATTGCGGTTTCACTGTTTAGTCCCCAAGCCCTGATTGTTAACCTGGGACTGGCGGAACCGGTGGTTAGCAACTGGTATCAACAGCCTGATCATCAATATCGTGGTGCGATCGCAACCTTACTGGAACAGCTCATTCAGTGGTCCGATCTAGAAGAGCTAGACCTGCTTATTGCCAATGGCAGTGACCCATTCACCACACTGCAGGTAGGGTTAGATCGACAGATATTTAGTTGGCAGTCCCCCGATGTCATTGGTGAACAGCTCAGCACGCAAAGGATCTACAGCTTTTCTCGCCACAGCGTTAATGATTAAAGATGCAGAGGCGTTCCATGGAACGCCTCTGCATCTTTGTGGATCGTCTCAACCGTTTTATTGATGTGGCTGCGTCGCTAGAGCGTGCGTCGCTAGAGCGTGCGTCGCTAAGGCGTACGTCGCCTAAGGCATGCGTCGCCCCAATTGGGGCACCCGTGGTACCGGGGAAGACACCGTAGAAAGCTGCTGGCGACGTTTGGCAGCAGCCACTTCAGGCACCAGGGCAGATACCGCTTCAGCAAATTGTGGATCCCTTGCGGTACCCATCAAATCAGGGTTTCTGGTTAAGGTACTACGTTCATCGGAGGACAGGTCTACTTGAATATCAGGGGTAATGCCTCGACTACTGATATCGGTACCATTGGGTGTAAAGTAATGGGCTACAGTGACAGCAACTCCAGACCCATCAGAAAGACCGTGCAAAGATTGAACCAGGGCTTTACCAAATGTTGGACTGCCTACCACAATGGCACGATCATTATCCCCCAGTGCTCCGGTGACAATTTCACTGGAGCTGGCCGATTCTCCATTGACTAAAACCGCCAAAGGTAACTCAGTCAGATGAGTTCGGTTTGCCGAAATAGCTTCACTGTCGCCGCTGCGATCCACGGTGCGCACAATGGGGCCACGCCGCAACCACATACGAGAAATATCAATACTCGCCTGTAGCAGGCCACCGGGATTATCCCGCAGGTCTAACACAAACGCCTCGGCTCCCTGCTCACTCAGCTCAGCAATAGCCGCTTGCATCTGTTCTGCAGCATGGGCATTGAACTCATCCAGACGAATGTAGCCCACATTGATATTGTTCTGATTTTCCAGCTTGGCATTAACCGTTTGGATTTCTACTCGAGCCCGAGAAAGCACCAATGTCTGAGATTCGCTATTGCGTTCGATGGTCAGCGTAACCTGGGTGTCTGCATCTCCTCGCAGCAGTTGGGACGTCCGCTCTGCACTTAGCAGGTCGGTGGCCCGTCCGTCTATCACTAAAATGTGATCCCCAACCTTCAGCCCTGCTTGCTCAGCTGGGGAACCTGCCACAACATCAGTAACCACGATGGCCCCAGCCTCGTTATCACGATTCAAGCGGATACCAATGCCAGAGACCTCACCAGAAGTTTGCTCAGTGAGCTCAGCATATTGATTAGGGCTTAGGAAACGCGTGTAGGGATCATCCAGGCGGCGTAGGGCCCGACGTAACTCTGTGTAAGCGGCTTGGCGTGACGTGTAGTTTTGTCCTAGCAGCTCCTGACGAACCTCAACCCAATCGGTGCGATTAAAGGAATCGTCAACGTACTCGCGATATACAATCTGCCACGCTTCGTCAAGAATCGCCTTAGGTCCGTCCGTAAATGCCGCCTCAGCTGGAAATGAGGTAAAAAATGCGGGTGCTAGAATAACTGTTGCGATCGCGCCAGTCGACCGAAGTAACTCTAATGTGGTTTTCATTGAAACAGTTGCGGCAGGGGGTAATGAGATGTTTGCAAGCAATGTAAGAATCTAAACGGAGGAGTAGATTAGCCCAGGATCAAAATGAACGCTAACAAAAATAAATTTTCAAATTATGCAGCTACAAATTTTCAATATTAACGTAAAGTAACCAACCGTTTAGAATCAGCCCCTTACGTACTGAGTTTTTCAGCATAAATACTGGACTTAAATCTAGCGCACGAAACAGGTCAATTACGTAAAACTGCAGTATCTTTATTCAAACCTTACTTTTGTTATGGGCAGAAACAGTGATATCTGAAAGGTTTTGCTAAAGATTTTAACTAGACCAATCAAATTATCTAAATACTACGTCCTCAAAGACTCATAGTCCATCTACAGAGTATGCTTTGGACCGGGGAATTACAGGAGTATATTTACTGAAGCCTGCAGCGAGAGCTATCTACTATGTCAAAGGCCAAGACGTTAAAACGACGTTTAAGGCACGTCGGACTGGGATTACTAGTGGCAGTTACGATTGCTACATTGATTGCCTTCAGTAGTCTATGGCCAGCCAGCCAGCGCCCCACAGATGCTTACCTGGTTTTAGGCGGTAGCATTCGCCGAGAAATGTACATGGCTCAGCTAGCTAGTACCTTTTCAACCGAGATACCCATTTTGGTATCTGCCGGTTCTGCTGACCCCTGCATTCGTTTGCTATTTGAGCAAGCAACGGCGTCTCTAAATCAGGTTTGGCTAGAGAACTGTGCTGAGTCTACCTTTGGTAATTTTGTTTATTCTGTCCCTATTCTAGAGCGCTGGGGAGCTCGTCATGTCACTCTAGTCACCTCTGGCAGCCACACATTTCGAGCTGTCACCCTGGCCCGTATTTTGTTTGGAGCCCAGGGAATTTGGGTTGAGCCCCTGATTGTGGATGAAATTGGCATCCCTGGCAATCAAGAAACGACGCTGAAAAGTACCCTTGATATCAGCCGTAGTTTGCTGTGGGCATTCGTCGCTCAAGTCCATAGGCCTACCTGCCATCGGTTAACCCCTCTGACCGCAGTGAACTTAGAGCAGTGGCGGCAAAAGGGGTTTAAGTGTGAGCATCAGGCGGGGATTGAGGGAAGTTGAAGGAATTTTGAGTTTTTTTATTGGTTATTGGTTATTAGTGAGTTGCTTTTTAAGGGGTACGCACTAGTAAACGCCTAAGACCTAATATCCAATACCTAAGACCTAATAACTCTCCACCACACCTGAATATAAGTAATAGTCCTTAATCTTCACCCCAAACCGCTGTACCGGAATTGTCGCTACTTGTTCCCAGTTAGACGCTAGCGTCAGCGGTCCTGCACCAAAGGGATGCCAGTCGTCGGCTACAACCAGGGCCGATTGGCCAATCAAAGCTCGTTTGCTAGCCCAAACATCAAACTGATCGATGCGATCAGATATGGCTAAAACACGATCGTCATTAAGCGCATAGGCCAGGGCAGAGGCAGAGCGGTAGTCGGTCGTCAACAATAAATTGTGCTGGGGGGCATAGTCTTCGACAACCGCTGCTACCTGGTGCCATCCAAACGACATACGCCCATCGGGATCGCCGTCTGGGCCAAATAGAGCAGTTACTGGTAACAGACAATAGTTAATCACCAGTAGCCAGGCGACAACTACTCCTAAAATTTGCATGCCATTGAGCCAGTCTCGATGACGCAGGGTTTCAAGATTCTTATCAAGGAAAAAGGTGGGGACTAGCGGTATCAATAGCAGGTAGGCCAAAATATTCCAGTAGTAGAGCGCAGTGGAAAACAGCCCCACTAAGGAAAGCGTTCCTGTTGATGTGAGGAATAATCCTAAGGCTATGATGCGATAGGTAGGAGAGTTTAAGGGACGTTTGCGCATCACAGACCGTACCATGGCCCAAACTAAAGGGGGTGATAAAATCAGCGCCGCTGTTAGCCAAAAAAACAAAACGGCATCGGGCCGCAACGTGGGACCACCGCCACTGTCAACGCTGCGGGTGAGGTAATACTGAAACGACAGCCAGTCGTTTTGAAAATTCCAAATTAAAATCGGTAGGCTGAAAAGAGATGCGATCGCAACTCCCCCGTACAGTCGCCCATCCCGCAAAAGCCAGCGGAGTTTGGGCTGACTGACAATCGTACCCAGAACCGTTATGCCCACAAATACAGCCGTATATTTACACAAACCGGCCACCCCTAAGGCAGCAGCTCCTCCATAGAGATATCTGCTGTTGCCCTGCCCCGTTAACCACACCCCATCTAAAAATCGTACAAACCAGTAGGCCGATAGTAGAGAGAATGCAATTAGCCACTGATCGTGCCAGGCCAATGTTAAAAATAAAAAATAAAGTGGACTACTCCAACAGCACAGGATGGTAACAACCCATGGGGTATAGAAGCGTCTGCCATAGATATAACGAGTAATTTGATAATAAGCCCAGAAAAATAACCCATTACTTAGCACTGTGGGTAGCCGCAACACAAATTGGGAATGTCCTAAATAAGAAAAAAGCCCCTGCACCCAGGCATGGAACGGTGGATGGTCGTAGTAGGACCAATCTAAACGCTGACCCCACAGCCAGTAGTAAGCCTCATCAGGATTGGGAAACGCCGTCAGCCAATAAACAATATGGGCTAGTAACATTAGCCACAGCCAGGGGGCTTTCAAAAGCCAGGGTGCTTTTAAAAGCCAGGGTGCCTTCAAAATAGGATGGGACTGCAGTGAGCCTTTTAATTTAAAACTCAAAATACCCTCCGGGAAGCCACTGAAGCGCTTACTCAAATGTGCGCACCAGAATATTCTAGGGCACCTGTCCTCCCTTACTCTTCTTTGCTATGGTCTCACACTCGATTTTACGGGTCGTTCCTAGGGTTCCACCCCATCATCCGCCGCTTCAATATCAATGCCCCAATCCCGCAGGGCTTCGTCTCCGTCGTCAATCAGCTCCTCAGACTCGAACTGGGGTGAAATTACCAGCTCTGAACGTTCTTCTGGATCGCTCCACAGGGTTGGGGTATAGATAATTACAGGTAATTCTGCACCCTTTAATCCACGGATGATGCGCTCTGGGGTTTTGGGAAAGGTAACAAACAGCGGATAGGGCTGCTCTGAGCCCTCATTCATCAGATGTTCATGCCGTGCTGGCATGAGCCATTCATAGTTTTCCGACAGCAATATCTGGGTTTGTCGCCACCGAGATAACAGTTCCGAAAAATCTTCATCTGGACGGTGAATAAAAAGAAGCACATCCACACCAGTTTTGATTTTCCATTCAGGGTCACACATGAGGATGGCCAAATCGCAGGGTAACGTGACCACCTCTCGGCGTTTATTCAAGGGGCCGACGGGACTATCAATAGCGCGTCGAATACTAATATTAGGTAAGGGAATCGTGACAATGCTTTCCTGGGGGCGGCGCATGCTGGGCAACATTTCTAGATAGGGGCGATACTGCTTGAGCATGGCTAATGCCCCTCGGTAGTTGCTGCACCTTGCAAGCAGATTTTCATAGTCGCCCTGCTGAATAGCCATGGTTGATTGAACGCTGATCAAACAAATCCATTCTAGCTTTCCCAACTGACTACCCACCATTGTCGGGAATTATTGTAGAGGTGTCCCATGGGACACCTCTACAATAATTCCGTAGATCTCTCTGCTAACGCTGAGCGCTCACCCCGGGTTAGCAAGATATGACCCGCTAAAGGCTCATGCTTGAACCGCTCTACCACATAAGCTAAACCATTACTAGCGGCATCCACATAGGGATTGTCGATTTGTGCTGTGTCACCCGTCAAAACAATTTTGGTGCCCTCTCCTGCACGGGTCAAAATAGTCTTAACTTCGTGGGGAGTCAGATTTTGAGCCTCATCAACAATCAAAAACTGTTTCGGTAACGTTCGTCCGCGAATGTAGGTCAACGCCTCGATTTGCAATAGGCCCATTTCCATGAGTTCTTCATGTCCCCTGCGCCAATGGGCGGGTTGACCAACCGGATCTTGAGTGCCAAAAATTAGATCAAAGTTGTCGTATAACGGCTGCATCCAAGGCGTCAGTTTCTCGTTAATATCCCCAGGCAAATAACCAATATCTCGTCCCATGGGTACCACTGGGCGAGATATTAACAACCGACTGTAGGATCTCTCCTCCGATACTTTTTGAACACCTGCCGCAATGGCCAACAGAGTTTTACCCGTACCGGCTTTACCTACTAAAGTAACCAGAGGGATAGTGTCATTTAGTAACAAGTTTAATGCAAACTTTTGTTCTCGGTTACGGGGATGTACTTGAGAGATTCCGGCATAGGGCACTTTTGGCAAGGGAACAATACGTCCTGATTCCCCTTCCACCATGGCCAGTGCAGTGTGGGCTGGATTGTTAACATCCACAAGGGTGAGAGACTGGTTAGGATAGAACTTGCCATCTAATTCCAACGTTCCACCACGAAACAGTTGGCTCAGTTGTTCTGCATCAACCAGTAGCTCCCCTGTCCCAGAATACAGATCGTCAATATCAATTTTGTCGGTTTCATAATCTTCGGCAGCCAGACCTAAGGTATCGGCTTTAATGCGAAGGTTGGCATCTTTACTGACCAAAACCACAGGGCATTGACAGGTTTGTTTGTGCTCTAGGGCAACGGCTAAGATCTCATTGTCGGCCTTATCGCCTTCAAGTTCTAGGGGCAATGAAGAGAGAGTTTCTTGATGACACAAAGAGACCTTGAGAGTACCGTCCCCTTCCAAAAAGATCCCTTCAGTAAGGCTACCCTGCCCGCGCAGTTTGTCTAAGGTACGAGACACTTGACGAGCATTACGGCCAGTTTCATCCAGGGACTTTTTAAACCGATCGAGTTCTTCAACGATGGCAATGGGTAAGATGACGTCGTTTTCCTCGAAACGATAGATGGCTTTAGGATCGTGCAACAGCACATTAGTATCGAGGACAAACGTCTTTTTCATAAATAAGAATCACCCTTGAAGTTCCTTAAAATCCAGATTGGACAGGAACTTCGTTACAACTAAATGACATCAGAAATATATGTACTATTATCTATTAAACTGCATCGGTTTGAGTAGCAAACTACCGTAAAAATGACTTTAATATTTCCCTCACATTTAGCCCTTGACTTAGACTAGTGTCCCCAATAAGGGAATGCTCTAACGGCTATAGCGACGATCAGCAACACCTGAATTTAGCCGTTAATCAGGCGTTATCCTTCTGAGTTCCTGATGGACACTGGTTCCTACCTGCAGGGCTTCGTTGAGAAGTTGAGCATAGTCTCCAGCCATCTCTGAGGCCTGGAGGGACTGTAGGCTGGAGAGATTAGTCTCAATGCTGGCAAATAGTTCATGGCGACGCGCTATAAATCGCTGGTGTTTGCGCATAATCTTATCGCTCGTAAGTCCGCACACTAAACTCTCGCGGGTAAGGTGTAATGCTTCTTTGACAGCATCGGGATTATCTAATGCCAAACGTCTAGATGTGCGATCGGCCTGACGTAATTCTTCTAAAATTTCAACGGCCTTAATCATTTCGTTAAAGCGATCCACCTCATCCAGTAGGTGGCTGAGCACCTTAAGTTGCCGGCCTTTGTAAATGCCATAACTGCCATGGGCAAGGGTAGTGGCGATCGCACCCACCACACCAATACCCATAAACACAACCACCGCCTGCTGGGCCACATTGCGGCCCAGCACTAAACACACCGGCAACCAGAGCACCAGCGCCACAGCCAGCACCAGCCCTTGATTTATCAACCAGGCCCAGCGTAACCGTGGCCGCCGAAAGACTGACAAGCGGGTCCCCCACCCCATGGATAAATCGCTAATATCCAGCCCCGTCAGCTCGTCCAAATCACGATTTGTAATCCGCAAACTATCCAGATTCACGTCGCTCATGTCTGTCTCCGATCCTGTAGAAACGTTCCACAGAACGTTTCTACAGACCTAATAGGGACCCCAGACTTGTCAAAATCTGAGCGTAGAAGTTCCCCTCAATTTCGGGTCGAAATATCTGAAACGGTTCATTAGGGGCACCGAAAAAGGGACGCAGCGTCCATCCTAATTGTGAACCGACCAACGCATACAAACCTAGCCAACCTAACAATAAACGGTTGCGCAGCTGACTACCTGCTGCATCTTCGCCCACCACCTGGCGCATCCCCTGATAAAACAGACGCACGCCAATCACACCGGTTAGGCCCATCACTGCCACATTGAGTAGCAAAAAGAAGTTATACCCTTGAATTGAAATCAAAAAGAATAAGACCACGGGGGCAAAGCTGAACAGCAGCACGCTAATCACAGCCACTGTGGTCATTAGCATGGCACTATATTGGCGAAAATTTAACTTAGAGCCAAAGAGAATATCAAAGAAATAAAGTGTGGGAAGACAAATGGCTAAGGTAATCAGGTACAAAGCGGGTAGTTTAACCGCCGATGCCATCATCTGTAGCCAGCTGCTGGATGAACCAATGATGGCTCCATACACCCCAAAGAATATACAGCTGACGACCAGCAACGAAAAGATTTTACGCTCCAGTTTGACATCACGCCGAATATCCTCAAGAAACTGATTGCGATCGCGCAATAACTGAATCAAGACAGCAAAATGCTTCATATGATGCTCACCGGAATAACGTCAGAAATACTCCCAGCCAAAGCTACAAAGCACTCACTAAAAATTTCGAACGGGTCCGGTGTTTAAAAATAAAGCGTCAGCATTGTTAGCAATGCTGACGCTTTGTCAAACAAATTTATTAACGGGCTTTAGCAGGGAGAATGCCATCCGTTGAACAATCTCAATGGCCTACTCTCCAATCACGGTGATTGCCCGCACTCCGTACTGGAGCTATCACCTATGACCCTTGAGCCTTGAGCTGTTCAATTTCTTGACGAATGGCCGATAATTGCTCAGTCAACGCCTTAATTTCAGCCTGAATACCGCTGTCTGTCACAGGCTTAGCCACTGTATTGACAGTAGCATTGCTAGCAGAAGACGGGGCAAAGGGATTAGGGAACTGATCGTTAAAGTTACTACTAACGCTATCAACAAACTCACGCGCTTCTTTCTCGGTGACCGCGCCTTTTACTTCTAACTCATCGGTGAGCCGATTAAAATCTGTACCAATATCAGAAAATTTGTTAGCAGACGCCTGAGGATCTTGAATAGCCTCGACTGCAGACGCTGCTGCCCCTAGAGAAACCCGAAAACTTTTTTGAATAAACTCAGTAAAAGTATCAAAATTCATGACTCAAGTCGATCTAAACGCCTAATCACCGCGAGCATACATTATAAACACCATTGAACGGACTTACTCTGGTCAGATACATAGCTCAATACCCCGCTGTTGGCCCTAGAGGCCAAGACATTGCCGAGCCATCCAACCAATCTGCTCTCCAATCTGAACTCGGTACCAACCGCGCCCTGCTTCCCCCAGCAATGTCACCTGTCTGCCATTTCTGTAGGTTCCAATCACACGGTATTGAATGCCCCCTTGACTGCGCAAATTACAGGCATTGTAAGGAGCTGGAGCTTGGATCACCCGTACTTGCTGCGCTTGCCCAGGGCTTCCTAGTATCAAAGAAGCCATTGGTATCAGCATTAATCCGCTCCATCGCAGTCTTTTCAGAGAAATAGACCTTGGAGAGAGTTGAGTCCCTAACTTAGTAGTCATTTGCTAATAAAGCCTTCACGAGGTTTCCATAGCAGCTCTTTATATTTAATTCTAACCAGAAAAATTTATGCTTCAACAATTAAGCGAATGATACATATTTTTCTAAAGTATTAATAAATAAGTCACGCTGTTAAAGGTGTGAGCAGGGCTGTTAAGCCAAGAAGATTACGCTGTTAGAATCAATGTGATTCCAAATACAAACAATTAGGACTACGTATGCGCTCATATCTTGTCGCGGTTGTAGATGGTGCCCAAGCTCGTTTTTTTACCCTTAACGGAACTGAGTTTTCTGATCAGGGACAATCAGGCCCCCATTTAACCGAGCACAGTAGCCTGAATAATGCCGAAAAGCCCATAACCACCAAAGGGCCTAGCAACAATCTAATTGGGCGGAAACACCACGGCAATCGCCACGAAAAAACAACACAGTTTACAGAAACCAATCGCCGCTTTGCCAGTAAGGTTTTACAGCACATTGGCAGCATGGCCCAAAGCTTCTCTGGCTATGACCTCGTATTGGTAGCAGAGCCTCATATTTTAGGAACGTTACGTGAGTCTGTTCAAAACTATGTGCCAGGAACAATGACCATTAACGAGTTATCCAAAGATCTCTGCCGTTTAAATGCCCATGAACTCCACAAATATCTGACCAGCAAACAGATGTTGCCTGGTCCCAAACGCATGGCTAGTCAATAAAAACAGCCCCATGCCAAGTCTTTAAAGTATTCGATCAATTTAAATCATTATTTTCCCTGTGGATGATCCTTTTTAAGATCTACTGTCCATGAGGGTTTGACAGTTACAGGCGACACATTTTATTGCCAGCGACATGGCAATAAATAGTTACACTTGTTATTGTAAAGACAATGTGTGCAAAATCCCTTTACAGGGCTTAACCATGCTTAGAGTATTTAGCATGTCACGAATGTCGCCCGTTGTTTGGTATGGAAGGAATGATAGACGCCTTTAAGGCTGTCCAAAAATACAGTCTGCTACAGCGTCTAATGCTGGTTGTTGCTATTGGGCATCGATCAGCTAGCTATTCACGCAACGCATACCCCTCAATTTTCTGTCAGTAGCCTAGATTACTGACAGAAAATTGTTGATTTAAAGCTGTTGTTAATGAGGTTTTTTATGCTGATGGAATCCTGTCCCTGCTGTGGCGTTCAATTACTACGTCATGCTAGTAAATCTGGCTCTTTTTTACGCTGTGGCAGCTGTCGATTTGAAATTCCTGAAGAACTCCCATCCGTCACTGATAAAACATCTGAGTCTGCTGGTAGTCTACTGGACAAACTAGAGGCTGGTTTACTGGATAGTTTGGATGCTGAAACAGCAACAGCATCGTAGCTACCCGTAAACATTGCAGGTTTGATTTTTCTGTAAAACCGTGATTTAAAGTCTGAAACCAAAAGCTGTGATCGATGCTTTAAGTAAGATCACAGCTTTGTTTTAGGCATTTAAAGGATGTTGTATTCTGAAATAAGTGGCGTAGTTGCCTGAACTCCCTGGCTGTAACTGATTTGCTATGTCTCAATCCGAGTATGTTCTAGCTCAGCAAACTCTTGATGTACTCACAAATTTAAGCTACCGCGATCGCAATCTTACCCACTATCTAAATCAATTAGCCCAGGGAGTTCAGAGTATTTTAGGGACAGACTGGGCTGTGGTCACCCTTTGTTGGGATAATTCAGAACGAATTCTGGCCAGTACCCTTGACTTAAACGACGATCCAGAAGCTGTGTATGAATTGCATGGCACCCTAACGGACAAAGTGGTGAAAACGGGATGTCCGCTGACGGTGGAAAACTTTATTGTCGATCGCAACCATGGTGAAGGACCGGAGGGATATTCTGCCTATTTGGGCGTCCCACTGCGGACGGTGACGGGTAAGACCATTGGCACAATTTGTAGCTTTAGCCAACAACCACGACCGTTTTCTAACGAGCTCATCAGTATGGCAGAGCTTTTTGCTGAGCGAGCGGCAACGGCCATTGATAATCATCAACTATGGCAACAACAACAGAAATTTAACGAAGCGCTAGAAGCAGAAGTGATCAAACGGACCCAGGAGCTGCGTGCAGCCCAGTCTAAACTGATGACAATCAATGCTGAATTAGAGCAACGGGTGCTCCAGCGTACGGCGGAACTGACAGAGCTGAATGCTCAGCTTAAAGACAGTGAAGAGCACTTACGCCGAATTTTCGATGCTTCAAACGACGCTATTTTTGTCATTGATCCCACTAGCGATCGCGTTTTGGAAGCGAACCCTCAAGCCACGCAACTACTTGGTTACAGCCACCAAGAACTACTGGAGAGTGTTCACATTTCCAGTATTCATCCCCAAGAGATGCCACAATTTTTGGCCTTTGCCGAATCGGTGTTGCAAACAGGTCAAGGCTGGACGGATCAGCTCACTTGTCTGACCAAATCTGGTATCACCGTACCCGCAGAAATTTCTGCCTCGACGATAGAGTATGCCGAGCGGATATGTGTGGTGGCGATTGTCAGGGATATTCGCGATCGCAAACGTGCCGAACAGGCCCTGGCGGCGTTGGCAGAAGTGGGGGAATTGGCCTCCATGATTGTTCATGAGGTGCGTAATCCCCTCACCACGGTCAAGATGGGGTTAGGTGCCCTGCGTAACGCTGATCTCTCCGAGAGAAATGCGATGCGTCTGAACCTGGCCGCTGCGGAAGCTGAGCGTTTAGAGTCCCTGTTAAACGAGATTTTACTCTATGCCAAACCACAAAAATTGCAAACTACCCACGTTAATCTAACTGAGTTAACAACTGAGGTGTTAGACACCCTCAGGGTTCAACCCCTTGCAACAGGTCGATCGATGGTGTTAAAAACCACTGACAAACAGGTAATCATCCAGGGGGATGCAGACAAGTTGAAACAGGTGTTGATCAACTTGGTGAGTAATGCTTGTGAAGCAATTGAGCCAGGCAGTGCGGTGACTTGCTATTTGGAGACAGAGCCCGGTCAGGTGTGTTTACGTATTCACAATGGCGGCGAGCTAATTCCGCCAGATGTGTTGCCCAAGTTGACCAAGCCATTTTTTACGACAAAATCTACAGGTACAGGATTGGGTTTAGCGATTGTAAAACGGATTGTGGAGGCCCATGGGGGGTATTTTACGATTGAGTCGACGGCAGCAACAGGGACGGTGATATCGGTGGTGTTTAGGATGGCTGAAACTAATTAACTCTTGATAAGGGTCCTTTAAAGCTACAGGTTACAAGCATAGTTATCGCCCATCGCTACTGATAAAAATGCTCAATCTAGCCGAATCTACTACAAAGCGAAGCTACTCTCTACTCTGATAATGATGATGTTTGGGCCCAGTATAGACAGACACCGATCAGACGGTTGTGCGATCGCACCCTTTAACCATCATCAAACTAACTCAGAACTGCACTGTCTTTAATAACCTCGTTCTAACTAATAGGAATCCATTAGTTGGACGATTTAGACACATTTATATAAATAAGCTAAGCCAGGAACTATATGTAGCAAACTGTAGCAAACTTGTGAGCTACGAAACATTGAAACAAATAACTACCAACTAAGTCTTCCCTGGATTGTTTTATCCTCTTTTAGAGAAGTCTTCTGGCTCGATTTGCCAAAGCCGCTCTAGCTGCCTTAATTGATGCAACCGTTGAGACTCAGTATTTTGGACCCAACGATATAATTCAGTTGGAGTCTCAATGGTGTCAAAAAAATAATTACTCGACGGCTCAGATAAATTCCTAGAAGTAGAGTTTGACTCAGAAAAAATAACCTGGAGCATTTCAGACTCAATGTGCTTTAGATCACCCGAGGAAAACATCATAGGATAAGCAGTAGCTATCGTAAACTTTGGACAAAACTTAGAACTCATGATGGTTTAATCTATCTGCACAGTGCAACAAATTCACTGTTGCAGTCATCCTTGACATAAACAATCCGGAAAAGTTCATGTTTATTCAGTTTTCATCAACAGTTTATTCAGATTAATTTTTATCAATGACAGCGTAAAAAGCTTGTGGATTGACTTTGAGCTTTATTTGCAAAGGATAAATATTAACAAAACGTGACTCTTAACACGCCGTTTAGCATTTCACTACTTAGAACACCAACCAGTGTCGCAGACAGCACAAATTAGGTCTGTATCAAAGAGCCTGCTACCAAATTGTCAAACGGAATAGCAGCAAACATTAGATTGCACAATGACTTATTTCTTTAAGCTGTATGATACTTGTCACTATGCGCCACGCTATCAATGGTTAGGGCTCTAACGACAGCTCTAGTTGAATATTGCAACGCTCATAGGGAGACGCTGGACCAACAATCTTTTGAAATCCCAGTTTCTGATAAAGGCTAATGGCTGGTTTTAATGTGGTATTGCTTTCTATATAAAGCGTTTTCGCACCTAATTCATGACCTTTACGGATGGCCGCTTGACCTAATGACCAACCAATACCTCTACCTTGCATATCTGCTGCAACAGCCATTTTAGACAGCTCGTAGCGAGTATCATCTATTTTTACCAGAGAGCAGGTACCGACAATTTTGTTCTCATATCGAGCCATGTAAATGTGCCCCCCTGGTGCCAATATTTTTTGATCAGGATGTTCTAGATACTGGCGATCTGACTCTTCGACGGTAAAGTAATACTCAATCCAGGTGTAGTTTAGCTGCTTAAAGTCGTCGTGAAACTCTGGCCTGTAGTCAATAATCTCAATTTGCTGCTGCTCACGTAGCTTACGGGCATCTCGCACACGCACAAGAAAGTTCTTTTCATCTAGCAAAAATTCAACCTCTTCCAAGGCTTTCCAGAGATTGAATTGGGTTTCTGAAAGTAAAGATTCAACGGCCTGAGCAACATCACTATATTGCTTATCTATCTTGGGGATTAACTGCCTGCCTGTTTCAGATAAGCGAACAATAGTTACCCTGGCGTCTTTTTGGCTTTTATCGGTAATCACTAACTCTTTTTTCTTCATTTCTTTGACAATCTGGCTCACTGATGGGTGGGAATGACCAATGGTTTGAGCGATCTCCGTAATGGAAGCACCTGGCTGATGGGAAAGCACATAAAAAACAGGAAACCATTTGGGATCAAGATCCACATCGTATAGAGCATAGACTTCGGTAGCATCCTCCAGCAGCTTTTCCCCTAAGCGGCGGAGACGACTTCCCAAGGCCATTTTGCCCACCTGCTGATAAAAATTCATAACCTTGAAGGTAATTACGTAATTGATTACATAATAATGTAGAGCCATTTTCTGATATCGACTTACAAATTTCCAGTTAAGGTTTTGTAATCTATTGCTTATGGGAAAATGGCTATTCACCGGGATGTAGCATCAAGGAAAATGCTGATATGCTGGACGATGCACGGTTAGTCTGGGACTTACAACGGGCCACTCAAATTGCTCAGGGATTTTCTAGTTCTCTTGATCAAGAGGACATTGCCCGCATAGCCACAGAGGGTTTAATAGAGCAGTTTAACTGTGCCTTTGCGCGAATTTGGTTGGTTGAGCCCGATCGTAAACTGTTGCGACTGGTGGCATCCTCGGGGCTGTATACGCGCACAGACGGTTCGTTTAGCCGTATCCCCATGGGGGAATTAAAAATTGGCAAAATTGCGCAAAATCGTGTCGCTCTCTTGAGCAACCACTTAGCCGAGGAATCCTGGATTCGATATCCTGAATGGGCGATCGCTAATGATATTACTAGCTTTGCTGGCTATCCTTTAGCCCATGCTGACAAGGTGATTGGCGTGTTGGCCGTCTTTGGCTATCATCCCATGGGGGCAGAATTTTTAGAAGTTTTGTTGGGGTTTTGTACCACATTAACGGTGGCGTTAGAGATGGCCTCACTACATCAAAAAGAAACTCACCCTTCCTCTGTAACTCTTCCAGTGAATCCCCTTGCCGAGTTTTCACTCTCTGATGGCCTTGCGCAGACACTGGGACCGATAAAGTTGACAGTTTTAGGAACAGAGCGCGCCCTCGATTTGTCCCAAACTCAACTATTCCTCAAGGTTGCTGAAATTCTTAAAACCCTCGATTGTACCTACTGTCGTTTAACCTATGACATCGAGTCGGTAGCCTTAGAGGCAATAGTGACAACCACATCTTTGATGTACCAGGAACAACAAGCTTGGGAAGCTTTAGTATTTGGGAATTTAACCTCAATTGCTACCTATTTTGGTGGCTCCCTGAAGATTAATGCCGAAACTAGCATTAATGCTCTGCACATATCCCTGGCATTTCCAGCGGTAGTGAGTCTTCCAGAAGTATCGCTGAACATTCAATGTCGCTTACCACTCTTGCAAACTGGCTTTACCCAACTAGCACATTTGGCTGGGATCACAGTACAGATGACTCAGGAACGTCATATTCCTTTGTTAACGGATCAGGTTGATTTAGTCGGTAGTTGCGATCGCATCATTTGGCTTCATCACAATGCCAACATCAGACCGGATGGGGTCAATGCCCAAGTCACACTTTCCACCACAGCCAACCAACTACGAGTTGCTGTAGAAGCAGTCATAAAAGGAGAGGAATGGGGTCTTGGCAACAAGGGTAGTCAACCACAACTGCGGCTTTCCAATCGAGAACAGGAGGTGATTGGATTACTGACCCAGGGATTTCGCGATCGCGACATTGCAGAGCAGCTCCACATTAGCGACAGTACCGTCAAGTTTCATATCAATAATATCTTAGCTAAAGTCAAAGCCAAAACCCGATTGCAGGCACTGTATCAGTTAATAAATACCCATGGACTTAATTTGTGAGAGCCATCAGCCATCTCTTTTCTCCTTAAACAGCCTGCAACCTATCCAGCCCAATACGATTGCAAAAGAGCCCAAAGCGTTCACCGGGTTTGCGATTGGCTTGAAAATAACGAAATATCGGTTCTAAAAAAGTTTCTAAGTTTTCAATCTGTAGGCTTGGGCCATAGGGTTGGGCTAATGCTGTTCCATCAGGAGTTCCGCCTAGCCAAACCTGATAGCTGCCAGGTCCCTTGCCCACTAGACCTAATTCCGCTAAATAGGGACGGACACAGCCATTGGGACAGCCTGTCATACGAATGATCAGGGGTTCATCTGCCAGATCTAGCGTTTCTAGTAATTGATTAATTCGCTGCAAAACCGCTGGAAATACTCGTTCTGATTCAGTGATGGCTAAACCACAGGTGGGGAATGCTGGACACGCCATACCATAGCGAATCAGGCCATTGAGTTGATCTGGATGACTAGTCAAACCGTGTTTTTCTAAAATTGTTTCAATGACATGGCGCTGAGATCGCTGAATATCGCAGAGGAGAACATTATGGTGAGGGGTCAACCGCAAGGGGACGTTAAACTGTCCTACAATTTCCCGCAAAGCCGTTTTTAACCTCAGGCTACCCTGATCTTGAATCCGTCCATTCTCAACTAAGAGGCCAAGAAATAGATTGCCATTTCCTTGCTCGTGCCAGCCAAGAAAGTCTTGGTATTGCCAGGGAGGAAGGTACTTAAATGGTTGTAAAGGTTTGCCAAAATAGCCTTCGACCTTAGTCTTAAACGTATCGATGCCCCAATCGTGGATCAGGTATTTCATTCTGGCATGGAGCCGATTCGTGCGATCGCCATAGTCTCGTTGTAGTGCACCAATGGCTCTAAGTAAGGAGTAAATGTCATCCTTATGGACATAGCCCAGGGGATCAGACAGACGAGCAAAGGTTTCTTCTTTATTATGGGTACGCCCCATGCCTCCACCGGTTAGGACATTAAATCCCTCCAGCTCACCATTTTGATCAGTTATGACAACTAGACTAATATCGTGGGTATACACATCAACAGAGTTATCCCCTGGTACGGTCACGCAGCACTTAAACTTTCTGGGTAAATAGTGAGGACCGTAGAAAGGTTCAGTGATGTTAGAGCTGCCGTTATTATTTAAAACTTGTTGTCGAGCTGCGTTTGGGTTGAGATCTTCTTCAGCACTGATGGCCTTGTCGCCATCTAGCCAAATCTCATAGTATGCCCCTGTTTGTGGCGTGAATAAATTAGCCACATTATTGGCATATTCCCAAGCATATTGATAGTCTGAGCGCTGTGTAAACGGAGCGGGAGGGGCCATCACATTGCGATTCAGATCACCACATGCCCCCAGGGTTGAGCCCATATTGTTGATAATATCAGCAATGACAGTTTTCAAGTCTTGCTTGAGTACCCCATGCATTTGAAAGGCTTGACGGCTTGTTGCTCTCAGGGTTTGATTACCGTAACTCTCTGATAAATGATCTAACGTTAAATAGAGCTGCGGGGGCACAATTCCACCGGGCGTTCGTGTGCGCAGCATCAGTTGATAGTCTTTCCCTTGCCCTTTGACTCGGTTATCACGGTTATCCTGTTGATAAGAACCATGAAACTTGAGAATTTGCTGGGCAGCTTCACTAAAATGGTTCGTATCTTGTAATAATTCTGTTGCTAAGGGTTCGCGCAAAAAATTACTATTTGCCTTTATCTTTTCTATTTTCGAGAGTTTTCTCTGAGAGGTTCCTTTAGAGGATTTTTGAGCGCCCATCTTCTTCTAGACCGAGAAACAATAGTTCAGATATGGTCATATCCAAACCGAATTCTGTTACAGCTTAAGCGTACTGAAGTAGGCACCGTAACCCTATATTTTAGGAGTATTGAGAACGGTTTTAAAGCGAGACTGGTTGTGAATTTCAATATTGTCCACAGTCTATGCAGACCAGGACGTCAAGTAATCGAGCTTAAGCAAACAGCGGCCATATACAACAGGGTTACTATTGATTTTGCCAGGGTTTCACCCCTGAATTATGGGTAATTTTCAGCCAGTGACGGTTTATACCTATGGATTTCGCCAGGGCAAATGTTTGTTGTTAGTGCCAGGTGACCCAGGTTGACTTTAATGACTATGATCGTCAGATACCCATAGGTGCCGTACAATCATCTTGACAGCACCTCCATAGAAGGAGGCTTAGATAGAGGATGTTTGGATAGAGGAGGCTTAGATAGAGGAGGCTTAGACAGAGGCACCGACAGTAAACATTAACCATAGAGCATTAGCCTGATTTATGATTGAAAGCCTGATACCAACCGTTTCAGAGGTGGCCCAGTATCAGAAACAGATGTTTATGGATGAAAACATTGTCTTTAAGACTAAAACAGACAAGTTTGACATTGTTTCTGACGTGGATATGAGCTCGCAACGCATCCTCTTAGCAGCCATTGAAAAAGACTTTCCCGCCTCTGGTATCGTGGCTGAAGAAATCGGACAGGATAAACCATCCCAAGATGGCACCTGGTTTTTGGTAGATCCCCTAGATGGTACCGCCAACTTTAAGGCAGGCATTCCTCTATGGGCCATTTCCATTGGCTTTGTGAAAGATGGTGCCATCAGCAGTGGAATTATCTCATTGCCATTTACAAGGGAACTCTTTTTTAGCCAGGACAGTGTGCCGATTATGAAACCGTTAAAGACCTTAGCTTCAGCTGAGTTCTACGGTATCGACAGCACGTTTGAAAATCAACCCTTGCACGGATTAACGCTCAAACGTCGACAGTTAGGGGCGGCTGTGCCTACGTTGATGTGGTGCTGTGATTCTCGCCATCGTCAACGCCCACGGTTAGACTTTGCCTTGATGGGTAAGGGCTCTTTTTGGGATGTCTGTGGTGCGATCGCATTTCTTAAACAGAAAGGTGGAGCCCTGATTGATGCCACCGGGCAAGACTTTACCGAGTGCTCAGATGTATTTCAGACATTGGGGGGGCTGCAAAAACTTCGCACCTACAACTTTCGATATGTCGCCAGTGCTAACAAACATGTTGCCCAGGAGATATATCAGCGTTATTTAAAGACCTAAAAGGACAGTCCCATGCAGAAAGATACGCCCTATTACGCCTCCAGACTATTGGTGTTCTCAGTTCTCATCAGTTCTCACATGAGGGTTGAATAGTAGGGTGTTCTCCACTTAATCGTGTTTTTACCGCAGGCTCACCATCTCAGCAATGGCTTTTGAAAAACTCTGTTTTAGCTTGTCCGGGTTTCTCATAAAATAAAGAGACTGAATGCGATTATCAACAATCTCAATGGCCACAACAGTTTCGATAGTGTTGTCACGGGTGTAAACCAGGCCAGGTTGGCCATTGATCTGAGCCAGCTCAACCTCATATTCCCAGCCAAGTTTTTGAGCCCGACGGTAGATTGCCCGTAGGAATCCGGCCACCTTAGCTGCACCGTGCAGCGGCTTCAGACAAGCCACAACCTGACCACCACCATCGGACCAAAGCGTAATGTCTTTAGCCAGTAGGTCGAGTAGTCCCTGGACGTCACCCTGCTGAGAGGCCTGCATAAATTTATAGGTGAGCTGTTCTTGCTGCTGAAGCGAGGTCTGGAAGCGTGGCCGCTGATCAGCCAGGTGCTGACGTGCCCGTCGAAAAATTTGACGACAAGTGGCTGCTTTTTTCTCGACAATCTGGCCAATCTCGTTGTAATCATAGCCAAAGGCTTCCCGTAGCAAAAAAACAGCCCGCTCCAATGGTGATAGTCGCTCTAGTAAAACCAAAAAGGCCATGGTTAGAGAGTCTGCCAACTCAGCCACTGTCATGGGGTCAGTAGCCGAGTTGGTAGTGGATTCAGTGACGATCGGTTCAGGCAGCCACGACCCGATATAATGTTCTCGCTGGACACGGGCAGAGCGTAGCCGGTCAATACACAAGCGAGTAATGATTGTAGTCAGATAGGCTTGGGTCGATTTGATGGATTTCTCAGATGCCTGTTGCCATCGGAGAAAGGTGTCTTGCACCATGTCTTCGGCATCCGTGACACTGCCAAGCATGCGATATGCGATCGCAAACAAAAGCGAACGATATTGATTAAACACGTCAAGTCGATCGATGGGGTCGTTTTTGGCTACGGTAATCATGGTCACCTTATCCTATGCTGCTTGAACTTGATAGCTGCCGGGTAAAATCTGGGTTGTAATGCTAAGGCGATTCCAAGCATTGATTGCAACAATCGCCATCAGCAGGTTGGCGATTTGCTCAGGTGTAAAGTGGCGGTTTACCTCTTCATATACTGCATCAGTCACACCATTTTCTCCAATCAAGGTGACGGCTTCGGTAAGGGCCAAGGCCGCGCGTTCTTGAGGTGTAAAAAAGGGCGTTTCTTGCCATGCACTGAGGGCATAGAGTCGCTGCTCTGTCTCACCTGCATGTCTGGCATCTTTAGTGTGCATATCAATGCAGAAAGCACAGCCGTTAATTTGGGATGCTCGGGTTTTCACCAATTCCACCAGGGAGTTGTCCAGGCCACTTTTACGAACATAGTTTTCTACTTCCATCATGGCTCGGAAGGCAGCGGGGGCCACTTTTTGAAATTCAAATCGTGTCGTCATGGGGGATATTCCGATCAAAGGTCTTCATTAGAGAAGACGAGATGGGAACTAGAAATGTGACAGGTACTCTATAATCTGCTGGGAAGTTTTGGATGGGAACACCGACAAATTTTAGGCCTGTGGTAACTTTACTTATCCATTTGCCGTTAATAGTGTGAATTATGCCCCCTTTACTGTGAAAATTGGCTAGGCTGAGGTTATTCAAACTAGCTTGGGCTAGATCCTTAGGCAAAGGAGTAGGGGAAGAGAATGCGTTGGAATCTCAGTACCAAGCTTGTCGTTGCTTATTCCGGTCTGCTTGCTTTGATGGCAGGTGCTCTATCTGTAGGAATTTATTGGCAGCTACAGCGATCTCAACGGGCAGAATTACAAGATCGGTTACTGGGAACCGTTAGCTTAGCTGCCCTACAGATTGATAGTGCTTATCAATCTGTCAATGATCAGCCTAAAGATACTGACTCTGACCCTATTGTTAATCAGAAAATATTGCAAGATATTCAAGCCTCGGAGCCCAGGATTGTTCGTCTTTACATCGTGCAACTTCGCAATGGCCACTACAGCGTTACCTCAGACTATCGTCCTGGGGGAAATCGTCTTCCCCAGTCTCCGACTAGGGTCGGAGATGTGTGTTCTGACTTACCCCATCTTTTACAACAGCAGACTAAGATTCAAGCACCGATTACTGAAACAACTATCCGTACCAATCGAGAAGGCATAGCCGTTTTACATGGATATGCCCCAATTCAAAGTCAGCTAAGGCGTTCTGATAGCATCCTGGTAATTGAAATGGATGCAACGTCTGTCGGTCAAAACACGGTGCGTGTTTTTATCATTGCAGGGGGCATTTTGGGCGTTATGTGGTTGATTGCCCTACCTTTACTGGGGTGGTTAGCGCGGTCATTAGTGGTTCAGCCCAACTTACATTCCAACCACGGAATTCTCCAACTACAGGCAGCCTTTAAGGAATTACAAAATTACTCTCAAAATCTAGAGCACACAGTAAAAGAGCGCACTAAAGAACTCTCTGAGTCTCAAAATTTGCTCTATCTGGTGATCAATAACCTACCCCAATCAATTTTTTGGAAAGATCGAGAAAATACATTTCTAGGGTGCAATCAAAGTTTTGCTGAGGTAGCTGGTCTAGAGCCTGGGGAAATCATCGGAAAGACTGACTATGATATGCCGTGGGCCAAGGAAGAAGCCAGTTTCTATATTGAGTGCGATCGCAGAATCAGAGAGTCTAAGGAACCTGAGTTTGGCATTATCGAACCGATGTCTAACGGCAAGGGTAAACAGGGCTGGTTAGAAACCAATAAAATCCCCCTTCAGAATTTAGACGGGGAAGTCATGGGGGTCATTGGCATTTTCCAAGATATTACCCACTACAAAGAAGCTGAGGACGCGGCCCACCAGGCTAACCGCACCAAGACTGAATTTTTAGCTAACATGAGCCATGAGTTACGCACACCTCTTAATGCCATCTTAGGTATGGCAGATGGGTTGCAGGAGCAAGTGTTTGGTTCTATCAATGAGAAACAACATAAGGCCCTGGGCACTATCGAGAGCAGTGGTAAACATCTCCTAGAACTGATTAACGACATTCTTGACCTATCCAAAATTGAATCTGGCCATGTCGCTCTAGATTGTCATCCCACTGCCATTGCCCCTCTCTGCAACTCTAGCCTTGCTTTTATTAAAGAGCGAGCTTTGAGAAAACAGATCCATCTCAAAACCGAACTACCGCATAAGTCTCCCCTGTTGTTTATTGACGAACGACGGATTCGCCAGGTTTTGATTAACTTGCTCGATAACGCAGTTAAGTTTACTCCTGATGGTGGGTGTATCACATTAATGGTTAAGTCAGGTCCACCCTTACCTATATCGACACAAGACAGCTATAAAGTGGCCAACAGCTTAAAAATTTCCGTTATTGACACCGGTATTGGCATTATTCCTGAAAATATTCCAAAACTATTTCAACCATTTATTCAAATCGACAGTGCCCTCAATCGCCAATACAATGGCACCGGATTAGGGCTTTCCTTAGTCAAGCGGATTGTTAAGCTGCACGGTGGCGAAGTCAAGGTCACGAGCCAAGTCGACAATGGCAGCTGCTTTAGCATCACCCTGCCTTGTGCTAACGAAACTCAAATCGCAAACACGACTGATGCCAGTATATATACCGGCATCGAACAACCTACTCAGGTAAACGAGCGTGGTCCCATTGTTTTACTGACAGAGGATAATGAGGCCAATGTTATAACACTCTCCAATTATCTCCAGGCCAAAGGCTACCATTTAATCATTGCCAGGAACGGTGAAGAGGCCATTAGCCTGAGTAAATCCCAACAGCCTGATGTCATCATCATGGATATTCAAATGCCACAGATGGATGGTCTAGAGGCAATACGCCATATTCGCCGTGATCCGGCCCTTGCCCATATTCCCATCATTGCCCTAACGGCATTGGCCATGGAGGGCGATCGCGATCGCTGCCTTGAGGCTGGGGCCAATGAGTATCTTAGTAAGCCGGTTAAACTCAAACAGCTGGACCAGCTTATACAACAACTTCTAAGCAATAGAAATTCATAACTTGGACATTTTCGTTACGGGTGCGCTATCCTAGTCAAAACTCCGTTAGGCTCTAGCTCTAGATTAATGAAGTAGTATTCTTAAGTGAAACAAGCCAAGACATTAGCTTTGTAAGCGTGCCATGCCGGTTCTCTTCACCGGCAGCAATCAATATACGTCTGGCTACATCACTGGCTGAGGCAAGTTCAGTATCAGTTTTGCCTCGATATCAGTCTTTTCAAAATTAAGTCTTTTACAAAGATTCAGTCTTTTACAAAGATTCAGTAATGCATTAGCAAGGAGCTAAGGGATGTCTAACCCTCAAAGGCCCTATGTCATTGCGGAGAGCTTAGGCTACGCAATAGAATCCACACGAACATTGTTTCAAGGGATTTCTCTGAGTATCACGCTGGGCGATCGCATTGCTCTAGTCGGTCCTAACGGTATCGGAAAATCAACCCTGCTGAGGATTTTAGGGGGTCAACTTCGGCCTACTCAAGGCACCGTGAGTACCCATGGTGCCATCTACTATCTGCCACAGCTCAACACAATTAGAGCGTCACTGCGATCAGAGTCTGTTTTTGACTTTCTCAATACCATTTCTGATGAATGGTGGGAAATTGAACAGCTGCTGGCAACTGTTTTCAGCACAAATCTGGATTTATCTCTATCTATGCAAAGTCTGAGCGGCGGAGAACTCACCAAGCTATTTTTAGCCATGGGTCTGGCCCAATCGCCCGATCTACTCTTGCTAGATGAACCCACTAATCATCTCGATTACCTGGCCTTAGAAGAGCTGGTTCGGGTCCTTGACCAGTATCAAGGGGCATTTGTCGTTGTCTCCCACAAACCATCATTTCTAGACCAAGTAGCTAAAACCACATGGGAGCTAACGGCGACAGGTCTGCACGTTTACGGAGGGAACTTTTCGTACTATCGAGAACAAAAACAGCTGGAAGAAACAGCCAAGATCAGGAGCCATGAGACGGCACGGAAGGAACTAAAACGGGCTAAGGCCACTGCCATCAGGGAGCAAAAACGGGCTAGTCAGTCTCATCGCAATGGGCGGCGACAAGCCCTCAATGGCAACATGCCTCGCATTGTTGCTGGCAACTTAAAGCGTAAGGCTGAAGTGGCTGCAGGCAAACTGAAAGAGAAACATGACAAGGCAGTCACTGCAGCGACTCAAAAAGTAGCCACCACCAAAATTAAAACCCATAAGACAACGAGTATTCAGCTAGAGGAAAATGGCCATAAACATAGGAATCTAATTGATATCCAGAAAGCTGATCTTTGGGTCGGAGAGCAATTATTACTCCAAGCGATTGAGCTACAGGTCAGCAGTTGCGATCGTATTGCCATTGCTGGCCCCAACGGTTCAGGGAAATCCAGCCTCATCAAAGCCATCCTAGATGTCAGAGACACCCCAGCCCATTTGCAAGGCGGCAATATTCATTTAGCCAATATGCGCACAGTCTATTTAGACCAAACCTACGATCTAGTTGATCGCACTCAAACCGTTTTGCAAAATATGCAACGGGCCAATCCCACACTGACCTATCAGCTGCTGCGACAACAGCTGGGGCATTTTCTATTTTTTAATGATGATGCCCATAAGATGGCCTCAGTGCTGAGTGGCGGGGAATTGGCCAGGCTTGCGATCGCAATGCTGACAATTTCAGAACTTGACCTGCTGATTCTAGATGAACCCACTAACAACTTAGACATAACTACCGTCGATCAGATGGTAACAGCCCTCAATAATTACCACAGTGCCCTTTGGGTGATCTCCCATGATTTAGACTTTTTAAGCCGCATTCGTATCAACCGCTCTTTTCAACTCAAAGCCAGGACCTTACAACAAACCGCATATCTTCCCAAGGAAAAAGCCCATTACCGCAGTAGCTTAACTGCATAAAACCGGTAGCCTGTCAAGGCTTGTTTTTTTGAGTAGAAGAGGTTTCCAGCTTTGCCAGTTCCTTAAATAACCATCAGCCACAGGCTCAAACCCCATCGGGTTCAAACATCTTGCAACATTACACCCAGTGCTTCGAACTGTTCGTTTTGATGATCAATTTGAATTGAAAGCGCATCACAAACCAGTTCACAAAGTTCAAAGATAAATGGATTTGAAATTTGATAGTAGGCACAAACTCCCCGAGCCTGACGGGAAACAATCCCAGCCTGAGCCAACATTTTCAGGTGCTTAGAGACATTGGCTTGCCCTAAACCGGTAATTGCAATAATCTCGGTAACATTCTTAGGCTCGGCCTTTAAAGCACACACGATTTGTAGTCGACTAGATTCAGATAACATCTTAAAGAAATCCGCCATTAAACCCAGTGCTGCAGGCGACAGTTTAGCCACTCCACAATCGGCTAATTGAGCGACATTAGACAAGTTTTTCTTAGAAAGAGCTGCTTTTTTTGGCATCGAAGGAGGGGTGAATCTAGACAGGTTATTCCATTATATTGCCAGATAGTAGTTAACAATTGATTCAACTCACTTTTAATAGTGCACTTTAAACACAAAACTTTACTTTTGAAGAAGCGTACGAACTAATGAACTCATGACTTTGATAACGAAGTGTACCCTTTGTCTAAAATATAACTAGACAGTGATATAATCAGCTAATCAATAAAGCCTTCTCTAAACAGTAGTAATCCAAGGTCATGACTCAAATGAATGCCAAACAACTACTTGTTCAGCCCCTTAAGACTGGTGATATCACAGTCATTAGCAATGTCACCAGTGTGACCGTTAATGCAAATAAAATCTCTCGACTCGAAAAAATTCCAGGGCATGAGCAGGAAAGTCCCTCAACGGTACATGTGGACTTTGATGTAAATCAGCCCAGCCGCCTGGCTGCAGTTTTAGAAGAGACTAAAGAACTAGGAATGATCCTTGAACTAGAGGATGCTGTTCAACTAGGCATTTTTCTGATCGCAATGGGAATGGAGAATGCAACACCTGATGATATCTCGGCAATCATGACACGTCTGTCTAAATTGATCGCTGATTTACAGTAACCTAAGCTATTCAAGGCTTAACTCAATAATTATTCAAGGCTTAACTCAATAATAAGGATCCGTTAAGCAATAACCTCATGATTTGAGTTTCACACTCTAAATCTTCCGCAGAAATCGATACGTTGGTTTTTAGGGAGGCGTTTCGGCCCTAACCATGGGGAAGCCCAGTTGGCCTAGTTGAGATAACTGGATTACTTCCGGAAAGGGAACTCGGATGGACCCCAAGCAACATCTTTCACACCCAACCAGTGCTCAAGCTATAAAACCACGAGCTTAATTTTTAACAACCCCTAGGTGAATATAAGCGATCGCAGGAGCGATCGCTTATATTTCTATCATTGATAGATGTGCTGTTTGATCATCACAACCTTTTTGGCCAACGGAGGTGTCTCAACCGAGACGATTGTTAGATGACACGTGATGATGCAGATTATCACTACACTCCTCAACAACATCTGAGTCAGTATGTTGTTGAGGAGTATGATGCTGGAAACTGCGACGAGCATGAATCTCTTCTCCTAAATCAGGTGTGGAAGTGATTGGAAGAGGCTTAAGCATTTTGAGCCCAAATAGTCCGCGTAGGCCTAGCCTCTCAAACCAGGGCATACCCGTTCCAGTACGGATTTTGGCCATAAAATAGGCTTCGAATGCAGCCTTGACCCAGACGATCCAGGGGCCACGTACAGCATAGGAATATTTTCGTTTACCAGTCTTAGGATCAGGTAGGACGGGGGCAGCAATATAGGCAATGCCAGTATCGCCAAATTCAGCAAAGCAGAGAGCTTCTAAGGTAGGAACCTGGTGGGAAGATTGAATAGCGCCAAGGTCAACGGCAATATTGTGGGCTACGGCTGTCGCCATAGCTTCTGCCATTTGACCACTTTTGGGTAATCCAATGGGTATTTGGGTTTGATCGGGCTGCCGTAATTTAACACTGACCCCTGCCGCATAGATCGAGGGAAAGTCAGGATGGCGCTGGGTTGGCAAGATGGGAATAAAGCCTTTTTCATCGCCCAGACCCGGAACCGTTTTAATGAAATTAGACCCGTAAAAAGCCGGTAAAACCATGGCGTATTTGAAAGGTAGCTGACGACCGCTGGCCACGGTTATGTGCCTGTTATCTACGGCTGTGATGGCAGTATTCTCAAGACAGTTAATGCCACGTTTTTGCATCAGGTCTGCTGTCAACTCTCTGGCATGTTTCACATTAGAGACCCCTAAATGTCCGACGTATGGCTCTGGCGTGACATAGGTGATGGAGACTTGTTCCCGTAATCCATGACGACGCAATTCATGGTCAGCCATGAGGGCAAACTCATAAGCTGGGCCAAAACAGCCTGCACCAGGTGCGGCTCCAACCACCAGGGGGCCAGGATCTTTGAGAAAATCAAGCCAGGCCTGACGTGCGCCCATAGCATGATCTGGAGTACACACAGACTGGGTATAGCCATCATGGGGACCTAGCCCAGGAATTTGATCAAAGGCCAGGGATGACCCGGTTGCGATCGCAAGGTAGTCATACGGAACAACAAGGTTGTCTTCGACGGTAACAGTCTGCGTTTGCGGATTAAGATCTGTCACCTTACCAGGCACCCAATTTAAGCGATGACGTTTTGCTAAACGAGCAAGATCAAGCTGAACATGCTCTAGCAGCTTCAAGTTTAGGGCGACCGGAATCAGGCCTGGGATAAACGTAAACTTAGGCTCATTAGAGATTAACGTCACTGTATGTTTGTGGGGAAGTAAGTGACGTAACTCATAGGCTGCAGGCAGTCCAGCTAGACCTGCCCCAATGACAACAACATTTGCCATAGCTAAATTCAATCCTCTATCTTCAAAGTTGGCTCAACTAACTGCACAGCTTGCCCTCAACCACCGCACGAATTCACTGAGCAAGGGACGAGATACTACAGGGTAAAGAAGTTCTGACCTTAATTACTGATTAGTTATATGCTCATAATAATAGAAAAGTTAAAAAAAAGCTTGCACTTATTGAAAACATAGCTTGATGCAATAAATAGCTAGCTTTTGTGATACATATAAGCTTTGTTGTTAGCCGAATTCAGCCCATCTATTGAAATACTTGAGATAAATAAAAAGCTGCTAGATACGGTTTGACTGTGCCGTATGCAAGTAGCCAAAGTAGGATGGTTAGCATAGGTCCTGGGCTTGGGACTGAGGCCGATCATGAAAAATAATCTAACCATATTAATTCTGGGAGGATATGGAAGAACAGGAAAACTGTTTTGTCGCCATCTCCTCCAAGAAACCCACGTCAACATTATCGTTGCAGGTAGGAGGCTCAAAAAAGCCACAGAATTTGTCAATCAATTAAAAAAAGAATTTTCACCCCAACGAATTGCGGCTCGCTATGTCGATGCATCTGATGTAGCGAGTCTGCATAGCGCTCTCCATGATATTGATCTTCTGTTGGTGGCTGCTACTACCACACCATGGGCAAAGCAGATCGCAGAAGCAGCCATTGCAACCCATACTGACTATTTAGATATCTACTTTCAACAAACTGTATATCCCATATTAGAAACTCTGCAACACCAGATAACGACGGCTGGATGCTGCTTTATTACCCAGGCGGGCTTTCATCCTGGACTACCAGCCACCGTTATTCGCCATGGGGCTGACTATTTTGATCAGTATGACAAAGCGATCGTCGCTTTTGTGATGAATACTCGGCTTGACAATTCTGAGTCTCTCTATGAGTTAGTAGATATGGTAGCCGATTATCGACCTGAAATTTATCAAAATGGTCAATGGAAAATTGGCACCTATCAAGACGCTATCAATATTGATTATGGGCCTGAGTTTGGTGTGCGCAGTAGCATGCCCATCGATATGGTAGAAATCAAATCATTGCCAGAAAGTCTAGGGTTGCAGGAAACGGGGATTTATACAACAGGATTTAATTGGTTTACAGACTACCTGATCTTTCCACTGATCATGCTTTCACAACAGATCAAGAAAGGGTTTCTTAGGGGTTTTTGGGCAAAGATGCTGGCCTTTGGAATTAATACATTTTCCAATCCCACAAAGGGCGTTGTTTTTTTGCTAAAAGCTGAAGGCAAAAAGGACGGACACCTTCAACAAATTGATATTATTTCTGAACATGACAGTGCCTATGAGTTTACGGTAATTCCAGTAATTGCCTGTTTGCATCAATATCTTGACGGTTCGATCCGCAAAACCGGCCTCTGGATGATGGGACACCTCGTGGACCCCGGCAGATTATTGAATGATATGGAAAAGATGAACACCAGGCTGCAAATATGCATCAGCCATGGAGATACTGACTTGAGCAATTAATATATTCTTGCTATTGGCGACCAGGTAAACGTTACTCAGCGCTTTATGTCTATGTTGTTTACTTGATTAAGCGGCCACCTCATTTGTTGAGGTGGCAGGTCACCGACAACCTGTAGTGTGATAGCGATTCTGTTTTATAAACTTAAAGAACAATTAATTGAGTTGGTGCTTTGTCACCCGAACCTGTAGCAAGACAATTACTGCTCACTTCTCAGAGTAATGAGTAGTATCATTGTCATTAATGGCATTGGCAATGATAGGACCTACATATAGAGTCACTGCATCATGCAACTAATTGAGGATAAGTTTTTTTATGCAGCACATACCAGACATGTTATGGTGGTTCATCCATCAGGTCCTTATGGTGATATGCCAAACGAAGGCTATCATGCACGGGATGTTCAAGGGTTTGCCTGGTACCCAAATTGTGTGACCTTTGACCTTGCCAATGGTGACAGCTGGCTGACGGTTTACCATTCCCAGAAGTTAGAGATACAGCCTGAGACCACTCGGGCTATTCTTGTTCCTTTTAACGTACCTGGGGATGGCTATATTGAAATAACTGGAAATTTCGATGTCACTAGACTAGATATACCCACTGGACAATACCAACTCTTATTTGAACTCAGGCTATTAACCGAAGATGAAATCTTTACAACTGAGAAGTATTCCAACTTTAGACCGCAGCAAGCAGATAAAGACTTTTTAGAACCACCTGAGCTGTGCACACTGACATTTACCCCAACTGCTGAAAGAATAGAACCAAAACTCTTGCGATTTACACCCTGGCATATTCCTAGGGAATTTCGCAAACAAGTTGAAAAGGGATTGATTTCTCTTGAGTCTTTGGTTCCTGAAACCTTAATTATGTTTGATAATTTACTATAGGACAAACTTTATTAGGTAGTTGACTGAGATAATCTCACCTCACTACCAACGGTTGTATTTATTCGGCATTAAACCGAGGCAACATTCATCGAGTATGTTAAATCAGTTCAAACCCACCCAATGCTTGGATAGAAATGACTTCAATCTCAAGTTACGTCGAAGGTCTAATCGAAGACTTGATTACTAAAGGTGCTATAAAAACTATAGCTATCGAAGCCGCATTTCGATCTGTTCAAAGGCATTTATTGCTAGAGAGCTTTCAACTTTCTAGGGTTAACAAGCAAGAACTAGTCATTGTAAGCGACAAAATGGAGCAGGAGATATGGAGAACTATTTACTCTGATAGCTCTCTTGTTACTCGTTTTAAGCAAACTGCCGCATCAAGCTCATCATCTGAACCATCACTGATGGCCCGAATGCTAGAGCAGCTTGAGCTACGACCAGGGTTAAATATCTTAGAAATTGGTCTAGGAACAGGATACAACGCTGCTTTATTGGCTGAGATAGTAGGTGCTCAAAGTCTTGTAACCTCTCTGGATATCCAGGCTGATGTAGTTGAGCAAACCCATCGGCTATTGAAAAAAGCTGGATATTCAGAGATAGGAGTAGTGTGCTGCGACGGTTTGAAGGGATTCTCACCAAAAGCCCCGTACGATAGGATTATAGCAACTGTTGGTTGCATGGATTTATCCCCCTACTGGATAGATCAGCTTGATACAGTAGGGCTAATCCTATTCCCGCTTCACCATGCAGGGTGGACACCTTTGCTTAAAGTCAACAAGAGTGAAGAAAACCTGATAACCGGATCAATAGTGGGTATTTCAGGCTTTATGCCTATTGATACCGTTGATAGTAAAGTAAAGATTTGGCCTTGTCGCCCAGACATACAACCGGTACTTACGCAGATGGAAAGGCTCCCTCTGTTTGATGACCTAGAAGAGCTCCACTCATCCAAATCGTTGGTATGGGCTTCTTTCCCCAAAGATTTTTACTGTTTTTTATCAATAAAAGACTTGCGCGCATTTTTTAAATGTAAACCACCTGGATACGGTCTATACGATAATTCCAGCGGAATTGTTTTTATCAGTCCAAGCAATAAATGCACTTTCTTGTCTGGGGACATGGGTTTATACAATGCATTGAAAAGCATTTATAGGGAATGGAAGAACATAAAAATGCCTGCCATGGGCGACTATAATATTTCTTTTGTCCCAATATCTCAGAAAAAAAGAAATAATAATTACGTTTCTTTGATAAGACGATCTTTTTTCGATCAGGTAATCAGTATACGGTAAAGGGGGAATTATCGATTGCACTGGCTAAAGGACATAATTTCCAGAGAAAAAGAGCAACAGCACACATAAGAAAGGAAGGGCATACTTGTGTGCGTTATTATTGCTGTACTTGTAAACAAAGGTTTCAAACCTGTGAGTAATGACGTGAGATAATACCACGGGTAAAAAGAATAAAGGGAATAAAGCAAACTGTACCCATGGTGGCGACAACGACAATATCAGCCACATTCAAAGAAGCTGTTGTTAAGAGAGGCTGCAAGCACATCACCATAAGCAAGGCAATGAATAGCAGACTTGCCTGGAAGAGCAGTCCCAGTCCTGTCATATAGCCCAGCGTTTGACGCCGCCACAGCGAAATACCACCGATAATCCAAGCTGGAGTAATAATAAAATCAGCGATTAACACTGAAAATTCTGCTGTAGCAATTGGAGTTTGGCTAACGAGAGCATTTACCATAACCCCAATCACTCGCAAGAAAAACAACAACCCAAAACCCACTAAGGTAGAGCCACTGACCCTTTCCGGCACAACGCCGACCAGCTGTTGTTTAACAGTTGGTCCATCAATACTTGCAACCAGGTAGCTCAGAGTATATGTGCTCAACATAACCAATATCAGACAGAGCAGGAACATGATATTGAGAGGAAGGGCAAAAATATACGCAATGTAGTTGTAAAGTACAAAAAAAATCGCACCTGGCCAAAATAACAAACCGATCATCTGGCCTTGTCGGGTAAGCCACATTGAACCCAATAATATTGGTATACCGAGACAAAGATTAACCACATCATTGGGCATAAATGCCTGAAACAGGTCATCGGTTGGATAGACAACCGTACCGTAGAGTACGCCCGTGATGGAGGTTATTGCCACCACCAGCGCAATGATCAGGGAAAGGATGTAGGCAAGCTTGAGGGGATACCTGATAGGTAACGTAATCTTATGTGTATGCTTACCCATGGCAATCCCTCTCAGATATGAGCATAGACAGCTACCAGATGCTGCCTAATGCTCAACTTAATTAAATAATCTGAGAAACCTGTGAGGCCATTAACGCCATTAATAGTCCTTAAGGGGCTGAACAAAAATAAAGACCCAGGTTGGGGCTGTCGATGGGTGGATGAGTGATGGGGTAATGGGGGGATTATTTAAGCGCAAGTGCCTTAGCTATGGGTGCGGAGGAGTCATCGATGATTGATAGCTTTGCTATGGTGTGGGTCAATGACGTTGCTCAAGATAGCAACAGGAATCATAGGAATCATGGGTAACAAACAAATGAGCCACTGGTTCCAGGTCAACGGTGCAGTTTCAAAGAGTATATTCATCAGAGGCACCTGGCTAAAGACTAGCTGTAGTGCAACAGCTCCAATAATGCCTACGAGCAAGATCGGTGCATTGGTTACCGAATTAGAGCGACGACTAACGTAGTTGAACAGACTCACCCCCAGTTGGCTAATGCTCAGTAGATAGATAATCCGAGCGGCGACCAGGGATTGAATCGCCATTGTCCGGGCCACCGCAATATCACCCGTCGTTGCTTTTGCCCACTCAAAAATACCAAAAATTAAAATCCAATTAAACAACGAAACGGTTAAAATTCGTCGTAATAATTTTTTGGTTAGCAACGGTTCCTTGGGATTGCGAGGCGGTTGCTGCATCAACCCGTTAGACTTTGGTTCAAAGGCCAGGGGCACGGTCATGGTGAGGGAATTGATCATATTCAGCCACAGCACCTGAAGCGAAAGAATAGGTAAATCCCTGGCCAGTAAGGCACTAATCAAAATGGTCATGGATTCACCGCCATTGACGGGTAGGAGAAATGCGATCGCTTTTCTCAGGTTTTGATAAACCGTGCGACCTTCTTCCACAGCCGCTTCAATTGAGGCAAAATTGTCGTCGGTCAGCAACATATCAGCGGCTTCTCGGGCCACTTCTGTACCTCCCTTGCCCATGGCAGTGCCAATATCCGCTTGCTTTAACGCTGGGGCATCATTGACACCATCACCCGTCATAGCGATGATTTCCCCCTTACGCTGTAGCGCTTCCACCAGCCGCAATTTTTGAGTGGGCGCAACCCTCGCAAAAACATCACCGTCATCAACCGCTTGGGTCAGCTGGCCATCGTCCATGGCAGCCAGTTGTTGCCCCTCATAGGCAATCACCTGCTTAGATTTCTGAATACCCATGCGTTGAGCAATCACACGGGCCGTGGCAATATGATCGCCAGTGATCATCTTGACCTGAATGCCAGCGGAGCGGCAGGCATGAATAGCTGCAATCGCCTCTGGTCGGGGCGGATCAATCATGCCCTGTAACCCTAGAAAAACTAACCCTGTATCGATGTCGTCATGATCGATGGCATGGTGATGTTCACCCACCTCTTTTTGAGCAAATGCCAACACCCGTAATCCATGTTCTGCCATGGAATCTACCGCTTGCTCAATTTCGGATAATGACAGCTGAATCCTGTTGCCATAGGCATCCATCATGTAGGAACAGCGAGCAAGAATAGCCTCGACTGAGCCTTTGACATAAATGACTCGGGGATGGGCATCGTGTAGCGTTGCCATGTACTGATACTGAGACTCAAACGGAATTGAATCTAACCGAGGTTTTATGGCCGCTAACCCAGATTGACTCAATTCGGCTTTAGCTGCAGCTGTGACCAATGCCCCCTCAGTGGGATCCCCCACCACTGACCAGGTGTCATCTTTCATTTGCTGTAAACGTGCATCATTACAAAGCACACCAGCCGTGAGACAGCTCTCTAAGGCAACTGGCACGCCAGTCTCAAATGGGCTGACCGTACCGTGATCAGTCTCTATGGTAATGTCCCCCTTGGGACTGTAGCCTGTGCCAGTCACCTGATAAAACTTACCAGCATAAATTGACTGGACCGTCATCTGATTTTCTGTCAGCGTGCCGGTCTTATCAGAACAAATCACCGTTGCTCCACCCAGGGCTTCAACAGCGGGCAGCTTACGGATAATGGCATGACGGCGAGCCATGCGGTTTACACCAATGGCCAGGGTAATGGTTACTACTGCGGGCAAGCCCTCCGGAATCGCACTCACCGCTAGGGCCACCGCCGCTTCAAACATATATTCCCAGGACTCTCCTTGCCCCAGACCAATGGCAAACGTCAGGGTTGCCAGGGTCAAAATGCCATAGAGCAACAGACGACTAAATTTTGCAAATTTTCGCGTTAGGGGCGTACTCAGGTTGACCCGCTGCTCCATGGATTGGGAAATTTTGCCAACCTCGGTCGCATCTGCTGTGGCAACAACAATGCCTGTACCCTGACCAAAGGTAACAAAACTGCCAGCGTAGGCCATATTTATCCGTTCTGCCAACAGTGTATTATCCCCTAACGGCTGAATAGCTTTGCTCACGGGGACAGACTCCCCTGTGAGAGCTGACTCATCCACCTGTAGATTACGCGTCTTGAGCAATCTTAAGTCTGCCGGAACTTTATCTCCTGATGTCAGCAAAACGATGTCTCCGGGCACCAAATCCTGAGATGGCACTTGCAACATTTGCCCCTCTCGGATAACCGTTGCTTCTGTGGTCACAGCCTTTGCCAAGGAGGCAATTGCCCCTTCTGCTTTAGCTTCTTGAATATAGCCAATGATGGCATTAAGGACGGTTACGCCCCAAATAACGGCGGCGTTAGTCCAAGACCCTAAAGATGCTTTAACTGCGCCTGCAATCAACAGAATATAGAGGAGTGGTTGATGAAACTGTAGGAGAAATCTCAACCAGGCCGGTTTTCCTGGTTTAACAGGCAGCTCATTCCAACCATAAATCTCGTAGCGCCTGGCAACCTCTTCTGCTGTCAACCCCTGAGTCAGGTCACTATCCAATCGCTTGATGGCCTCATGAACAGAAAGTTCATGACTGGAACGAGATTTCAGCTGAGATTGCACCATAACGTTTAAAGATTTACCCGAAGATTCTCTATGAGCTGATGCTAACAAGGCAAAATAAGGATACTCTCATCTGCCTACACCCGCATGGGTTGATGCTAGCAAAACAGAATCTTGATGTTTACGATCACACATAGAAGATGTACATCGTAATAATAGGGATTTTTAGACTTAATAGCTTGCTAATGGATGTGTGATTGATTAGCATCTGCATTAGAGTTTTTTAATGACAACAACATGTTGTTATAGATAAAAATCTATAGTCTTTAGTCTTTGATACACTCAAATCTATTAAGATTAATTTAAATATAGGAGTTATGCATTGACAAAAGTTCATCACTAGCGCTGAACAAATGTGGTTTCTGTTGTGTACTTTAGAATAAACTGACGGATGACGGGTATAAACAACTGTCTCGATATCTCATAATAGTTTCCAATCACCCCGACGCACGATACGCATTAACACTTGGACAGGCATCGTCCTAATACTTATTGCTTTGCTATCTTAATTCTGACGGTGTGATTTTTTGCAATGCAGGTTTTAGGCTTTCGAAGATTAGCGATATTTACACTGGTATTTGTTTTGCAAGGATGCATAAACAGGTCGGTGGTGGCACTCACAAATGATCCTTTGCTTCCCTCCCCCCTAGCAAATAGAGGAAAGCAAAACACTCAGATGACGTCCCTAGTTGTTGAAGAAGGGGCGAGGTTCCCCGGTAGATTTGAGAGATTTACTCCCGATGGCCAAGGTCTAGTCACCTATGACTTTGATAGCAACCAGACTCGCATATTCAACCTAGATGGCACAGAGCGGATGGCCTTTACAGACACCAGTATCGGGTTTGCTCCTGAGGGACAAATCATGGCATTGATGTCACCAGGAAGTTTGAGGGCATCTTCAGATGTAGACTACACCACTCGATTAATGACTCTGAATGGAGTAGAGATTGCTCAGCTTCAAGGGGCCACCACCACGTTTGTCCCTAATGAGCAACTGCTCGTAATCCATGATATCCCCAACGACATTTCCCGTTTGGTCACCTTTGAAGGCCATGAAATTGCCACATTGAGAGGGCGCTACTTCGGCGAATCTCTAACACAGCAAGATTTAGTCACCTATTCCAAAACTGAAGGTCGATATTATCTATACGACATGGATGGACAAGAAATCGCTTCTTTCCCAGGTGACATTGAAGGCTGGCAAGCAATGCCAGGTGGACAACAAGTCCTTGTTTTCGGAAATGGACAAACACGCCTGTTTCGTTATGACGGAGTGGAATTAGCAACATATTCAGGGCATGGTACTGGGGCTCTACCTGACGGTCAGGGAATTTTCATTTCTTCTACAGAAGTAAACACCTCTCGTTTGCTTGGTCTTGATGGCAAAGAAATAGCATCATATGTAGGTACCTTTCCTACATTGACTCCTAATAATCAGCGAATCATAACGCGATCATTTGAGAGTGCCGAAACTCGAATATACACTCTCAACAATGCTGAGGTAGCGGTTCTACCCGGCCTATTCAGAGAGTTTACACCGAATGGAGCAGGGGTGGTCATAACTAACCATGACGTGCAAACAACAACTCTGTACACATTAGATGGAACTGAAATCGCGACTTATACTGGCGAATTTAGACAGTTTTGGCCTGAGTACAACAGTGTTATCACATCCACTTCTCAACTCACCGATTCATCTCCTTACCCAACAATCTATACCCATATATATAGTCTTAACGGCGAAGAGCTTGCTGTATTGCCTGGTAGTTTTGGGGGGATATCACCGCATGGAGACACCATTACGGTTTCTCCTAATAACGTCTCTCGTACTGATTTATATGAAGCCCGTGTAGACAATTAAGCGACATGCATTGGGCTAATAAAAGACATAGCCCCTACGAGGCTTAACGCTGCATCGCTCTGATGAGAGCCGGTCTTGGTTTTAATCGTTCTAAATAGGCCGCAATATTGCTGTGTTGGTCGGATAACAGACCGAGCATGTTGATGGCCAGTAAACTGACGGACACCATAATATCGGCCCCTGTAAATGAATCACCAACAATATAGGACTGGTTAACTAGCTCATGATCAACACATGCGATCGCAATATCCAATTCCTCTTTCATGGCAGCTACAACAGTTGGTGCAGTCTTTTCAAACCGACGAATAGCATTGATATAGGGATTCAGGGTACCTTCTGGAAAATGCATCCACTGCAAAAAGTTAGCCCGTAGAGGAGCCCCTTTGGTAGGAGCGAGATGACCGCCACCGTAGCATTCAAGTAAATACTCAATAATCGCCCCTGACTCACCCATGGTAATGGCACCATCTTCCAGGGTGGGAAATCGTCCAGTTGGGGTGTCCTGGGCAAAAATCTTACCGTCCTCGGGTAGCTTCAGCTCCACCGGTTCCAACACATAGCTCAACCCAAGTTCTTCCAACAGCCACAGCACCCGCAAAGAGCGCGTCATCGGATTGTGATAAAGCTTGATCATACTGCTCCCATCATCTATTCAAGAATGTCTGTACACAAAAGCTCGGCCACCAAGAACCAAGAACCAAGAACCAAAAACCAAAAACTCACATCACTGCACTATTTCAATATCCACCGTCAAAATCTCCAGCTGAGCTTGTAATTCTGGAGAAAGTTCTGCCTGATAGCGTCCACCGAGATGGTCGGCAAAAAATCGCTCCAGGGCAGCGGTCGTGGCAAATATATTGTCTTCTTGACGAAAGCCATGGCCTTCATCCAGGGCCACCAAATATTCCACCGGGCGGTTACGCTCTCGCAACGCAGCAACAATTTGATCCGACTCAGCTTTGGGAACCCGTGGATCGTTAGCACCTTGCACAACCAATAGCGGTGCCTGAATTTGATCGGCTGCAAATAACGGGGATTGGGTCATGAGACGGTTGCGATCGCGAGGATCATCCGGATTGCCAACCCGTAAGCTTAAGCTATCCCGAATCGGCACCCAGTAGGGTGGTATTTCCTGCATCAAGGTAATCAAGTTTGAGGGACCCGACAGAGAAGCCCCAGCCGCATAAAGCTCAGGTGTAAAGGCTAGTCCGGCCAGGGTCGCATACCCCCCATAGGAGAACCCTGTAATGCCGATACGTTCTGGATCAGCAATACCTTGGTCAATCAGGTACTGTACTCCATCGGTGACATCGTGCTGCATCACCCCTTTGCCCCAGGATCGACTTTGCCCCGTCTCCAAATCAAGCAGTTCTAATTGAGTCAAATCTGTATCTCGATTGGTTTTCAGATATATCTGCTGACCGTTAGGATGAAATTGCACTGGAGCACAGGTTTCCTCCAATGCACACCTATAAATGGGTTGAAAATTGCCATTCTCAACCTTGAGAAGTTCGTTACCCCCTGCTAAAGATTGACGATGGGCCAACCGCACAGTCCCCCCCTGGTCAACAGTCCAATCAGCAATAGTCTCGTCATTTTGGATAATTAACGAACGCTCTCCTGTCGTCAAGTTGAGACGATAAACATCGTAAAACTTTGGATCGCGGTCGTTAAGCCCAATAACAATTTCATTGGGCGTCTGCTGGGGAATGCCATAGAGCTGTACCGTGGCATTATCCACCGGCGTTAAATTTCTAGTAACAGGCGTCTCACCCAGGGCTGTGCCGAGTTCTGCCCCATGGAGATGGAAATTCTCATTCCCCCCCTTATCTTGAATGTAGAGAATATAGCGACCATCGGCACTCCAAAAGTAAAAGAATATTGGGCTCTCTGTGTCAGACGTGACCGGATACGCAGCAGAAAACGGCTCGTCAATGCCTTTAACCCAAACGTTCATGACACCGTTTAGCTGTTTTTGAAACGCCATAAAGTTGCCATCAGGAGAGAGTTGAGCTCCAATGATCTCAGGATCAGCTAAAAACAACTCACGATCCATCAGGGGAGGTAACGTTTTCTGATCGCTGACTGCTGAATGCGCCATCCTGGCGCTTATCTCTGGATGAATCGGCGATCCCCATGACCGGCTAACACTATTCCCCACCAGGCTAGCGGAGATTATCATCAGACTGATGCTGAGGTGTAGTCGGTTCATGGGATTTACCACAAAAGTGGAACAGCGTTTGAAATTTAGCAGACTGCATCAACGCGTTTCCATATCGGAAAGTCATGGTGAAAAATGACGTTTGTCATCAGAGTTGTTATCAACCATGGGCGCAAGCTTACATTTAATAACCCCCAATGCCACAGGCACCGGGGGCTGTTTCGTTATAGTGAGCTGGCTATAGAATGAAGAAGCAGTATGTCTGCTCTCTATGTTTATACAATGGCCTAAATTCAGTTTTCGGACATAACTTCCATAACCATATTCATAGAATGCAGGAAAAATGTCTGGAAAGAGACAAGCTTCAACCAACTGTGATAGACATCCTTTACTTTCGCATGACTCCGTGCATTTTCTGAGGCTAAGAGATAATTCGAGCTGAGTGCTCCCACTGAAAATCTTTATATACCTCTAAAAAAATTAGGCCTAGCTATCTTACGGAGAATAGCTAGACGTATTGATGGCATCCATTGCATCTTCAATGGTCACTTTAAATATATATATATCCATTAATTAGATAATACAATTACAATTAGATAATATATTCCAGCATGGTGGCCATGGGTGATCAAAATTTGAGCCTGACTCCTAACCAGGAAATTATTTTGTCAGCGCTGCGTTTGCGCCGACGCTATGGGTTAGAAATCATAGAGGCGATTGAAAACAGTGGCGGTAAGCAAATTGGGTTTAACTCGCTCTACCCCAATTTGAAAAAGCTTGAGCAGAAAGGCTTTGTCAAATCTGAATGGGGTGATGAACTGCCTGAGGAGCACACGGGGGCTCGGCGGAAGTATTACCGAATTACGGGCACAGGGGTGCAAGCGCTGGATGCAAAACGCCAGCAGTTAGAGGATGTAGCTCATTGGATTCCGGAGCCCAAGGGGGTATGACATGGCTGATAAGGATGTGGCATTAGCTGGCAAAATTGCAAATTTTATCAACCGTTTTCCTGATGATTGGCAAGAATATCAAGACTGGCTCAGGGCAATTATGTCGTCTCGACCAGGGCTATTGGAGCAGTATCCAGCCTGGCAAGCGACGTTAATCTTTCGCTGGCGTCTGTTTTACTTTGTCAGTTATGTGGCTAGCGGCATCTTTTTCAGGTGGCTGCTGAATCGAATAAAAGATTATTTCCCATCGAGAACCTGGCAAACGCCTGAGAGGGGCGTTGTTGTTGGGCAACATAAACCCTATCGCTATAGGCTTCAGCGCGTTGCCACCCTCTTAGCAATTGTAGAGCTGACACTCTGTGGCATGGCTGCCTTAACCGGTGTGATGCTGGCATTTTATTACCAGCCGACCGCTTTAGGTGCACACACCTCGCTCAGTATGATTGCGAACAACGTGGCTAATGGCACTCTAATCCTTAGTTTGCACGATGTTGCGGGCAATGGTCTGATTGTGTTTTCTCTGATTCAAATTGTTGTTATGTTTTTGGGGCGAGAGTTTCTACTGCCCTGGCTGACAGCCTGGATTAGTGGTATTTTGCTGGCCCTGACGGCTATGGCATTAAGTTGGACCGCCATTGTATTGGCATGGGAGCAAACGGGATTCTGGCGGTTTAAGATTGAACTCAATATTTTAGGGTCATTGCCGCTAGTGGGTCCCACACTGCGAGATGTGCTATCTGGCGGTAGCGGCATCAGTAGCTTTACCCTGCAGCATATGTACATGTTGCACAGCTATGTACTTGCGATCGCAGCTATTTTCCTCTCCATTACGCACTTAGCAACCCTAATTCTGCAAGAACAACAGTGCCAACCTAAAGAAACGCAGTCCAGCTAAGGTTAGCTGAACTGCACGGTTTAGATCGGTTGCATAGGTTAGGCAGAACACTGTCTAAGGCTGCACCCGTAGCTCTAAACGTAAAGGTTTAGCCACAATTTGGGGACACTGCCACGCCATCAGCATCCGTCGCAGCTGAGAGACCACAAACGGATCTTTGAGTTCTGACGCCTCCATATCTAACATCACCCGTTTGACCCGTCCCCGTTGAATCACCAGCTCAAAGATGAGGGTACCAGCTGGGGGATTGGCCAACTGGAGCTGCTGAAGATGGTGTTTAAGCTGTTTTAGGGCAGCATCATTCAGCCCTTCTGCCTTAACAACTTGCATCTGTTGGGGTGAATCGGAGCCTGCACCGACCTCTGCTGGAGCAGCTCCAGGAAGAACAATTTCATCCGCTGACGCACTGACTGGAGCACTATCAACGGTCTCTGCAACCCCATCGCTACTATCCTGATCGTCAGCAATATAAGGAGACATATAACGCGCCTCATACATAGAATCAGCCTTTGAATCAGCGCTGCTTTCTGCGTCTATGCTGGGAGCAGGCATCGGTGGGGGAGCTGCCTGCTTACTAAATAGGGTAACGTGACGACCTTTAGGCGCAGCACTTCTAGGGGGTGCGGCACGTTTTCTCATGGGTTGTGCTGCAGCCACTGTCCCAAATACCCCTGCATAGCTAACGGCCTCTGGCATAGTCACTGGCACATTCACCGAAACTGAATTATTGGGGTGGGCAACCCGGCTCTCTTCACTCACGGCCACAAATGCGGTGTACTGCGACAACAGCTGATAGACCAGGGCTGTTTCGGTGACCGCCTGTACGCCATGGGTGGTTTCACCACTGACCATTTGATTCATCAGCTCTTTGATGCGCGAGCGTCCCCACAGTTGGGCAATGGCTGGATTCCCGGCTGAGTCAAAGGCAACAGCCAGAGATTGCTTAAACGTTTTTCCCCCGGCTGCTATCCCAGAGATGTGGAGAGTACCTGGCTGTTTATCCGTCTTACGACCAAACAGCATCAGGGGTTGTTCTGCAAACACATCAGGAACGGCCATGGGATAGAGACTGGGTGTCTCGCCAGCGCCTTCCCAATGAGCGGAGAGATTGCCCAATACCGGATTGTTGATTTGGCCAAAGAATTTATCCACAATGCGGTCAATGCCTTCATCATGGCGGACCACCCGGGAAATGCCACGGCCCATTTCTGCTACACGGTTGAGCAGAAAGCGATTGACTGAGCTACCGGCCCCAAAGCTATGGAGGCGAGTCGCTAGGCCCAAAGATTGCTGCACTTCAGCAAAGATTTGGGTTTCGTTGCCAATATAGCCATCGGTCAGCAGCACAATATTGCGAATCCGCTCCGAATTGGGCTGAGGCAAATTGAGTACAGTTTTTAGCCCCCGTAACATCTCGGTCCCACCACCGGCCCGTAGGCGATCAACATAGTTCAGCGCCTGCTGACGGTTACGGGACGTATTTCCCAGGGGCACCTGAGACAGCTGCTGAGTCGTGTTGGCAAAGTTAACAATATTGAACGTATCTTGGGGATGCAGTCCTTCAATAAACCGACGCATCAGCGCCTGACACTGGGCCAGGGGAGCCCCTGACTGAGAGCCGGATGTGTCAATTAAAAACACCATATCCTTAGGAATATAGGCATCGGTGTCGTAGGCCAGGGCCGGAATTAGATACACCGCAAAGTGGCCACCGCGCTCATCGAACTGAGTCAGGAGAGATGTTTGAGTTGTCTCCGTAGCCACCTGGTAGCGCAAAATCAGATCCTTATTGGGGATAGTATCGCCAGGGGCGAGGGTAATCCGGGTCAGGTTTTCTGTTGTATCTACCACGATTTGGTGGGACGGGGATTGCAACTTGGTGCGATCGCATGGGCATTGCCCTGTTTCAGTTTCAATCTGAACGGTGACTTGAATATCGTGGCCCGACCGCATATCTGACGGAATAATTGGTCCATTTAAGCGACTGGCATCAGGGACTAAATCCGTATCTTGATTCAGGGTCATCGGTGCGGCTGCAGAGCCGTGGGTGGTGTCTGCCTCAGCGATGGGATTACCAGGGATGTAGCGTGGCCCCACCACCATGGGAAAGACAAATTCATAGGCCCCCTGTTTGTAGGGCAGCTGGTCGCTGTAGGTGATCACCACCTCGATCGGCTCCCCTGGCAGAATATTGGCCAGGGACTGGGTAAAGATATTGGCTCGCTCCTGCTCTAGCAGTCCGGCGGTTTGCCCCTTTTGCTTAGCCCGTTCATAGATGGCCTGGGCGTCTTCGCGCTTTTCGATACGGCCCTGGATAGTGCGATCGCCCAACCGAATCGTCATCGTATCCACAGCAGCTTCATCCGGTAGTGGAAAAACGTAGGTGGCTTCCAGGGCTGTCGTAAACGGGTTTTCAAAGCTGTGGGTCACCTCCACACGGGAAAGATTGCCACTGATTTGGGCCTTCACATCGGTATGCTTCAGCGGAAATGCCAGGGGTTGGTCCTGCACGTATAAGCCAGCAGTTTTTCGGGGTAACGTTTGTACCATAAGACCTCCAGGAGTTGAACTGACTCCAGATTAGGCAAGCTCACAGGCAAAATATGCTCAGTTTTGGACTCAGTAAATTGATTCAGTAAATTGACTCAGTGACTCAGTGACTCAGTGTATCGCTTCCCTATTCCCTATATGAGGTAGCTCATGGTGATGCGCAGGGTATCTTGGCAGACTGTTGAGGTAACAACAGTAGAGATTGTTTCTGCAATGGCCTTAAACCCTGATTTGCTAAAGACTAGCTTTACTCTCCTAAAGGAAGATCAATCTGCGTTTAGTGACCTTTTCTACAGCACACTCTTTTCGGACTATCCTCAGGTAAAGCCTCTGTTTGCCCATACGAATATGGAGGAGCAACCTAAAAAGTTGTTTGCTTCTCTGGTATTGGTGGTGGAGAATCTTGTTAAACCTGATGTATTAACAGCAGCACTGCAAGGTTTGGGCACTCGTCATATTAAGTATGGAGTACTGCCGGAGCACTACCCGATGGTAGGTGGTACATTACTGAAGTCCATGGAGACTATCTTGCAAGATAATTGGACACCCGAGATTTCAGCTGCCTGGGCGGAGGCCTATGCAGCGATTACTGAAATTATGTTAGAAGGTGCGGATTATCCTGCGGAAATTCTCAATCCTAAAAACACAGTCTCGGTTTAATTTAGATCGTGTCCCTGGCAGGGCAGTGAGCTTGCACCTGCCGTGGGCTTCAGCTACGTTGATGTTTATGAGACTATCCTCGTCTTAAGGGCAGTGAGCCATTTTAAGTGAACCATTTCAGGGGATAAGGCTATGACGTTTTCTGATTCCAGTAACCCCACTATTGATACGTCCCAAGCTCCTAAGGCTGGCTCCCACGTTCCAGCCTGGCACCATCCAATTCTTTCGCCAGAGCATGGGGTGTATGTCGTGCTTTTGGTGTCATTTCTGACGGGAGCAGCGGCAGCACAGCAGTGGACTTGGACGACAACCCTGGTGCTGATCAGTGCCTTTGCTGGCTTTCAGGCGGAACATCCACTGGTGTTACAAATCCGGCAACGGCGTAGTTGGAAGCCTCGTTTTCTGGTTTGGGGTGGGCTATATGGCAGCCTTGCCTTGGGCATTGCGATTTATCTGGCGCTGAAATCCCCCATGCTTTGGTGGCTATATGGGGCTGCGATCGCAACGTTAATTTTAGATGCGATCGCAGTTTTCCAGCGGCAACACCGGTCCATTGCCAATGAACTCCTCACCTTTGCTGCTGTGTGCCTGACGGCACCGTTTGCCTATATCGCCACAACGGGTACTGTCACCGCTGCCATTGTTGGCCTATGGCTGTTAAACACCTGCTTTTTTGGCAGTGCTATCTTCACGGTCAAGCTGCGTAAAACCCGGACAGCAGCATTAATGCCAGGCATTGTGTACCATGCGATCGCTATTCTATCGCTTGCAACACTTTGTTATTGCAATTGGCTGGCTCCCGTTACAGCGTCAGCATTTAGCATAGCGTTACTCAGATTTTGTTTGGTTATCGGCTGGCAAGACTGGTATAAAGCAGCTCAAATTCAGTATGTAGCGAGCCTGGAAACTCTCTCATCTATTCTTTTTCTCGCGATTACGGCGATCTCTCTCCTGCCAGCCCATCTTCCTGCATCAATGTGAAATCTATTCAGTAAGAGAAAAGGGGAACCTGGCATCCCTTTAATCGCCTCTACAAAAACTGGCTGATGGGATTTTTCTCTGCAAAATAATCAACCCTACCTCTGTAGTTATATGCTATTGGTTCACCCACATGGGCGTAAGTCCATCGCTAATTAAGCAATGGTCCATGCTAATTAAGCAATGGTCCATCGCTAATTCAGCAATGGGGTTATAGCCAGAAGGGGCGTGTCAATGCAAGGAGCTGCAATTGTTGGTCTTGAGAATGTGGGTGTTACCTATGGGAACGGTGTCACTGCACTGAAATCTGTATCATTACAGCTCAATCGTGGTGAGTTTGTAGTGGTACTGGGCTTGTCCGGCGCTGGAAAATCAACACTCTTGCGAACGCTTAACCATTTAACGCCCCCAACCCAAGGACGGGTAATGGTTGATGGGATGGGAGAACTGTCCACGCCCCAAGCATTACGGTTGCATCGTCAGCGTACCGGTATGATTTTTCAACAGCATCAGCTGATTGAGCGGCATTCTGCTCTACAGAATGTCCTAATGGGGCGATTGGCTTACCATTCATTTTGGCGTAGCTTATTTCCTCTACCCCAGACAGATCAACGACTTGCCGTAGATTGTTTGAAGCGAGTGGGGTTAATGAATAAGGCGCTTACACCGGTCAAGGCTCTGAGTGGCGGTCAAAAACAGCGTGTTGGTATCGCCCGTGCTTTGGCACAACGGCCCCAGCTCATGTTGGCAGACGAGCCGATTGCCAGCTTAGATCCAACGAGTGCCCATAAGGTGCTGTCTTTACTGCGCACCATTTGTAAAACCGATGGGATTGCCACGTTACTGAGCCTGCATCAGGTGGATTTTGCCAAACAGTATGGCGATCGCATTATTGGCTTAGCCCATGGTCGCGTTATATTTGATGGCCCGCCGTCTGTGCTAGAGCACCACACGTTGGACGAAATCTATACTGACCAGACAATGGCGGTTGTATCGTAGGGGCGATTGGCGAGGGGTGCGATCGCAAGCATGTAATCGCAACCATTTATAAGTTGTTATCTGTTGGAGAAAAACATCATGGTTAGCATCAAGTTGAAACAAGGAATGACCAGTATTGGTTTAATAGGAGTGATTACCTTAGCTGGATGCACTGGTTCAAACTCATCAACCGCCGAGAAAGCGAATCCATCTCAATTAGTTGTTGCCTTATTGCCAGACGAAGACGCCGCTACGATCATCCAAGACAACCAGGGTCTGGTCCAGCATTTAGAAGCAGCCCTAGACAAAGAGATTGAGCTAGTTGTTACCACAGACTATTCATCCATGATCGAAGCCGCAAGTAATGGGAGGTTAGACCTGGCCTATTTTGGTCCCCTATCCTATGTTTTAGCCAAAACCAAGAGTGATCTAGAGCCCTTTGCCGCCCGCCTAAAAGGTGGCTCAACAATGTATACATCCATCATTATTGGCAATGTAGCGGCTGGAGTAGATGAGTTTACTGATATTGAGGGCCAAACCGTTGCTTTAGGCGATCCAGCTTCCACCTCCAGCCGATTATTTCCTGAGTTGACCTTAGCTGAAGCGGGTCTCAAGTCAGGAGAGAATTATGAGGCCGTTTTCTTAGGTGCCCACGATGCCGTTGCCCTGGCTGTACAGAATGGCAATGCCCAAGCAGGGGGCCTGAGCCGTCCCATTTTTGAGTCTTTAGTAGAGGAGGGCACTATTGACCCTGAGAAAGTAACCATTATTGCCGAATCAGAACCCATACCTCAGTATCCCTGGACCATGCGCTCTGATTTAGATCCAGCCCTGAAGGAAAACATTCGCACAGCATTTTTGGAGCTGAATGATGAATCCGTATTGGGACCATTTAAGGCCGATGGATTTGCGGCGATGGAAGACAAAGATTACAACGGCATTCGTAAGGCAGGCGATATTTTGAACTTGGATTTAGGAGAGTTTGTGCAGTGAGTCTTTAACGTTAGGTGTTGGCATTAGCGGTTAGAATCCCTCTGCTTGCAGCACCTCCCCTAAAGGGGAGGACAGTTCTAAACACAATTCCATCACAGGAAGTTCTCCCCTATGACCACCAACAGTCAACCCCCTGACTCTTCTCCACTCAATAGCATCCTGCGACAACACCAACGCAGATGGCTCCGACACACTATACGAGTCTTACTCCTCCTCGGTCTCATCATCATCAGCTTTATCAGTGTCGAACTGTTCAACATCGAACGCATGGCTGACGGCATTCCAGCTATCTTCAAGCTGATGGGGGAGATGTTGCCACCTGACTTTAGCCGTTTTCCCCAGTGGATTGAGCCGATCTTTGACACATTGGCCATGAGCATTGCTGGCACTGCCCTTGCCCTTGGCCTCTCCTTACCCCTGGGGTTACTCGCCGCCAGAAATACTACCCCCCATCCCATTGCCTTGCACAGTGCTCGCACCATTTTGAATATTACCCGTGCCATCCCAGAGCTGATTTTAGGCATGATTTTAGTGGCAGCAGTCGGCTTTGGTAAGCTCCCAGGCACCTTGGCTTTAGGCTTACATTCGGTTGGTATGGTGGGTAAATTCTTTGCTGAAGCCATTGAACTTAGCGACCAGGCCCCAGTCGAAGCCGCCCGCGCCGTAGGTGCAACTGCCCCCCAGGTCATTGTCCATAGCATTTTGCCCCAGGTCTTTCCCCAGATGACCGATGTCACCTTTTATCGCTGGGAATATAACTTCCGAGCATCCATGGTTTTAGGAGCCGTTGGCGCAGGTGGAATTGGGTTAGAAATTATCAGCGCTTTACGTATTCTCAAGTATCAACAGGTCTCAGCATTACTGATCGTGGTGTTAGCGATGGTCACCCTGGTGGATGGCTTCAGCAATTATCTACGCAAAGGCTTTATTGAGTAAGCGCTATAGTTCTGCAAACGCCCCAAAACACCCCCAATTCTCTATTCCCCGCTCCCTAACACCATCGAAATACACCCATCCCAATCGAACACTGCTATAAATTTCTACCCTTTTGCATAATTTGGCTCATTCTCCCCTGAGTTACGGATAACGCACGTTTTCTGATGCTGCTTTATGTAGTGATATTGCAGCTTCAAGGAAAGGCAGCATTAGAGACGAATGACGTAACACACCTAACCGTAATCGAGGAGATTATACCTATGACCGCTCAATGGCGTCGTAAATTTGGCATTGGCTTGATGATTGCAACCGCTAGCGCCTCTTTGCTTATGCAAGGGCGGGTTCAGGCGAATCCAAGTTTGCCATTTACCCTCAACTTTGAGGAGGGCAACCTACAGGGCTGGCAGCAAACGGGAACAGCCTTTGCTAACCAGCCCACCCTGGGCGACAATCCGACTGCTCGCAATCGGGGCCAAGCTTCTCAACACCAGGGGCAATATTGGATTGGCGGTTATGAAAACTATCAAGGACGACCAGGGCAACGTCCGGGAGCAGTGCAGGGAGATAGGCCTCAAGGCACATTGACCTCAGCCAGATTTAGGATTCCCTCGGGGACCTTAAGCTTTTTGGTCGGAGGTGGCAGCAGCCCTCAAACCCGTGTTGAACTGGTGGTCAACGGTCAGCCCCAGTTAATGGCCTCTGGCCAGAATAGTGAGACTATGCAGCGCGTTACCTGGGATTTAACCCCCTATGCTGGCAGAGCTGGCGTGATTCGCATTGTGGATGAATCGTCTAGTGGTTGGGGGCACATCAATGTAGATGATTTTCGCTTTAGTCAAGGGTTAACAGACTCACCCCAGGTAGACTCACCTCAGACAACCCAAAACCTATCTGGGCAGTGGCGAGGAAATGATGGGGGTACCTATTACCTCAACCAGATTGGTAACACTCTTTGGTGGTACGGCGAAAGTGGTGATGGTGGCTCAACCTGGACCAATGTCTTCCACGGTACAATTCAGGGAAATCGGGTGGTTGGAGAATGGTCGGATGTGCCCAAGGGCCGCATTAACCAGTCCGGTGACATGGAATTGCAGATTGACTCAGCTGGACGATTGAGCGCCACTCGTAAAACTGGGGGATTTGGTGGCAGCGTCTGGACAAGATAATGACGTAGCCTGAGTAGGCTTTGCAGGGCTGGCACGAGGCGCAGCCCCTACGAGATTATCTTTGTTGATTGTAGGGAAATATTTTTGATTTCTCCTGTTGCGTCTAACTCCTCTAAGCCTTCTCTACCATTCTGCTGAAGAGACTCTTTTGTCGTGTTATAGACTTCTATAAACGTACGAAAAGATTCTTGGGAGATGCGATCGCATGCCAAATCATCCAGCACACGCTGCAGTACCCGCTCCATTTGCTGCGAACTGTCTTGGTGAGATAGGGTATCGGCCTGATGAATCACCACCAGGTCCTGAATATACTGGGCCGTTAGATGTTGCTGGATAGACTGATGGTGCTGTGCTTTGGCTTCTATATCCCGTTCAATTTTCTCACAGGCTGTTTTATAGGCTTCGTTAAATGTACGAAATGCTTCTTGGGAGATATCTTCATCCACTAACCGTTTTGCAGCCCGGTCAAAAATTTGATACAGCATACTCTGCCGTTCTTCCAGGGTTTGCTCAGGAGCAGCGTCGTCATCGTCATCCATAACTTTGATCACATCGTTGATGTAGCCTTCACAGAGGCTTTTACCACGTTTTTCAGCTCGCGATCGCAACTCCCAAATCCAGGATGCAATGGGTACAACAATAGATAACAACAATGCCAAAAAATCAAAGTTCCTTGCAACAAAAGACGGATTTGTTTTGGTTTGCTTATAGGCTGCAACGGCTCCAGGGTGAATAGGAATGCCAAAACTGCTGCTAGGCCGACCAATGTTGGCCACCAATGGTTTCACCTCAACCGTATCCCGTGAAATAGCGTTCGAAATCTCTTGATGATGATCCTTCAGAATGGTTGCGATCGCTTGCACCACCCGCTTATTCGTCTGCTTACTGGCATACAACATCTTATACACACCCACGGTGGGAATATCCTTGGGGGGCACGATGGGGAAACTACCGTGATAGGTCCCCTTAGGGATGGTCGCCGCCTTAAATGCCGGGTGCTTAATCTTCATGGCTGAGACTTGTTCAATGGGCAATAAGCGTCCCCGGTGATATTGCACCATATCCTGAATAATCCAGTTACCAGGAGCCCGCACCCGAAAAATTGCATCCACCCGATCCGTCTCAAAGGCAAAGGCCGCTTCGTCATCATCCACCCCAACAAAATCAAAGTCTTCAGCCGTCAGATCAAAATGGTTGGCAACTTCTAAAAATGATAGAAACTGCCCACTCTCTCGCTGTACACCAATACGTTGCCCTCTGAGATCTGTAAACTCGTCGATACTGCTTTTATCCTGTACCAGTAGCTGGAATAAATCCCGATAAAGCGTGGCAACAGCTTGGGCTTTGGGACCAGGGGTAATGTCAGATTGCACCGTAATCAGCTCAGCTTCTCCGGCGTCTAACCGGTTGATATTATCGACAGAGCCTACGGTTTCTAATAAATCCAGACGAATATTGGGATGATAATTTTCAACCACCTGTTTGATGGCCTTACCCAGGATATAGCTTTCTCCCCCAGAGCCACCCACAGCAAAATTGACATGATAAATTGGCCGATGGGTGACATTAAAACTGACCGAATGCCACAGGTCGACAGCCGTAAAACCAAACCATACTGTCAGAGCCATCACCAGAAATAGCCGCAGCAAAATCGTCAGTTGATCCAGGGGCTTAAACAGGCGATCGTTTAACAGCTTGAGCAACTGATCTAGCTGGCGATCAATCCAGTTTTGCTTCTCAGGTGTTTCAGGCTGAGACATCAAGAATACCTGCTGTACATTGGGTCTATTATGGCTATTTGGCCAGCAATCGGCGAGTCTGGCCTAAGGTATACAGTAGAACTTCTTATGGCCCCAAAAACATTTGAAGCAGAGCAATTTGATGCTGTCGTGTGTAGTGAAGAAACGATGGCCTATATACGGAATGGCAAAAAGAGTATTCCCTATCCGGGAATGTTAGTAATCGATTCAAAGGCTGTAGTACGCATGGATTAAAGGCCATTATTAGCGATCTCAACCAACACTAAAGCATCAAAATTTAAGACGGAATGATGAATAAACTTTAAATAGATCAAAGCGAACTTAAAAATGGTGACTATACTTAAGTTCTTAGATTGAATTGTCAACTTTACGACCTAATCGTCACGATTTTGGAGCTTAGGCAGAGGTTTTTCCGCCTAGGGTATCATGCTGGGAACATAGATGATCTTTTTCTCTAAGAGCTAACTAGCTAGCCCAATTTCTAGTAAGTTTTCAAGCTTATGCTAAGGGGTTTAGACAAGCAAACAAGCCAATAGAAAGTGTTTTTCAGAAGCCGAATAGTCAACGATTGCGCGAATTGTAGACACTCTGCAGACACTCTACGCAGACACTCTGCAAAAAGATGTCTGTCAACCGTAATATATAATGTCGTGGGAGAAAAACCATGGTGCGACTAGATACAAAACGAGCAAAAAGAATCACGTCAGCGACAAGAAGCTCCAAGTTGAATGGTCATGATAAGGAAAAGATTGGTCTTACTTTTTTAAATAGCGTTCATCCTGCTATTAAACAACAGTTAGCTGATGCAACTGACCTAAAAACTTTTCTTGAGACGGCTGCTGGTGTCTTAAGTCTCGATAAACGTAAACAAATCGTTGAACAAGCTCTCATTCTTTTTGAGGATAATTTTGTTCATTTGCCTTTAAAGGAATCGATGCATGGGGTCAATCCTATTCAAAAACTGCGTCTAATCAAACATCGCCTTGAACAAGAAACGGATGCCGAATTAGAGAGTGAACTGACATTTCACAGTGAAATATTGGATATTTTCAACTCTGTTCGGGATCTACATACAAACTATCTTTTACCTTTTCCATTTGCAGGCAAGATTGCTTTCTTACCCTTCCAGATTGAAGAATATTTTGAAAACGGTGAGCCACATTATATTGCCACTCACTTTGTTCAGGGATTCTCGCATCCACACTTTAAGACGGGTGTAGAAATCAAGCTTTGGAATGGGGTGCCGATTGGTCGCGCCATTGCATTATCTGGAGATTTACATGCAGGCAGTAATTTAGCAGCCCGCCATGTTCGTGGAATTGATGGACTCACTATTCGTCCTTTAGTACGTTCATTACCACCAGACGCGTTGTGGGTTGTGATTGGTTACACCGATCTTGACGGTATTGATCGCGAAATTAAGCAAGATTGGATTGTGACGTCCTCCCCGCCAACGTTTGTTGAGGCTAATGCAGATTCATTGAGTACAAGCGCAGCTTCTCAGGGGATTGATTTAGAAGCTCATATCACTCAAGAAACAAAGAAAATGCTGTTTGCGCCAGAAGTACTGGCAGCAGAAACGAAAGAAACCAAACTATCCACCCAAAAAGCGGTTGCCGGGCAGACAGTGCCAACCACCATGGGTAGTGTTTTCCACGCAAAAAGTGTGAACACAACCTTTGGAGAGTTTGGACACATTCGGATCTTTACGTTTAGTGTGAATGATCCAGGGGCATTTATTCACGAGTTTATTCGGTTAGTTGAATTACTACCGCAGAATGGTTTAATTCTGGATGTTCGGGGCAATGGGGGGGGGCACATTTGGGCCAGTGAAGGCCTGCTACAGGTGCTAACGCCTGTCGATATAGCACCACAGCCTACTCAGTTTGTTAATACGTCTCTCAACCTACGTATTTGTCAGCGACATGAAACCAATCCCACCGGTCAAATTGACCTTGGAGCTTGGGTACCTTCAATTCGTCGTTCAGTAAAAACGGGTGCTGTCTACTCAGGTGGTTTTCCCATTACGCCCGTTGATTTTGCCAATCAAATCGGCCAGAGATATCACGGCCCCGTAGTACTGATCACCGATGCCCGTTGTTACAGTGCAACCGATATTTTTGCAGCAGGCTTCCAAGATCATGACATTGGCCATGTACTTGGCATCGATGATAATACGGGAGCGGGCGGTGCCAATGTTTGGACCCATGGTCTGTTGCAAGCATTATTACGCTTTCCTAGTCCACCGGATGATGGAACACCCTATGAGGACTTACCCGGCGGGGCTAATATGCGGGTTGCTATCCGCCGTACCCTCCGGGTTGGCAAACAAGCAGGTACCCCGGTGGAAGATTTAGGGATCACACCAGATTCCCGCTACCACATAACAAAGAATGATTTGCTATTAGGCAATATCGATCTCCTTAACAAGGCTGGAGAGATCCTATCGAGGATGTCTGTGCGTAGGTTGAATGTGACAACTACGTTGAATCAAAACACGCTTACCCTTCAAGTAGAAACCCTGGGGCTTACCCGTGTTGACATCTATGTTGATGGTCGTCCGATTGAGAGTTTCGAAGTTACAGACGGTATTCAGTCCATTGAAGTCTCTCTACCAGCTGGAGCAATGCTATTAGAGTTGGCAGGTTTCAACGCGAATGAATACGTGGCATCCAGGATGTTAGACCTTTAGTCTCTGTTGCTTAGAGACTGTATAAGCCAGAGGAGTATGCTCTATTGTCAGTAGCATACTCCTTTGTAGATAGCTCCCCATCGAGCTATACCAAAAGCTGCTCTTTTAGGCCACTCTCACCTTCTTCGTCAAAATCGCCATCACCTCATTAGGCCGTCCAGTAGACATAGGCTTACTCCAATCATTGGGTTCAGCATAATGCTTACTATGCAGCTCTTGGATAGTCCGGTGCACACTGGTAAGGCTACCAAAGAGCATATGGCGAACAATCTCAAACTGATGTTCAGCTAGCGGTTCTGAAGCAGGCGGAACTGTGGGCGCAGTTGCCCCCTTGGTTGGATCGGTCAGCATCAGCTGTAATCTCCGAAATAGTAATGATCAAAAACTTGCGCCAGGAGTACACCTGATCGCATAACTTATTTTGACCGCTAACCGGACACAAGTCAAACAACTATTGTTGTTCTGACAACATTTTCTGGAAATTGGATTGTTTAGCAATCAGTTCTAGAAATTTTGTTTTTGAGCGATCGGGATCATAGACGCCGTTTTCCCATTCGCTAACCGTTTGTCGACGCACACCTAACTCTTGGGCAAATTGGGCTTGGGTCAGGCTCATGTGCTTACGCAGGGCCTTAATGGCATCCTGTTGCCAAACAACAGCCCCATCCTTTTTCTGAATGTTGTATTCTGCCTGAAATTTACGAAAGGTAACTGTTTGTTGCGCTAGATCAACAGTTTCGATGTGATAGCCAGCATGAACCCAGGCTTTGGCCTGAAGGGCGCTGGAACTATCACGATTGCTCCACCAATTTTTTTTGTTAAATGCTGAAGTGGGCAAGGTGTTATCCAACACCGCTTCGATTTTGGCAAATGTAAGCGTAATTGCATCCTCGTTGCATTTTTGCAAATGCTCAAACAGCGGATAGTATTTGCTACCAGGTTTGATGGTCATTGAGGAAGGGGTGGTGAATTAGTTGTGGCTAACCATAGGGTATTAAATCTGGTCGGGGTCTTCTCCGAGTTCCCGTAGTCGAGCAGCCAGGCGCTCGGCCTTTTCTTCTGGGGTTAGGTAGCGTTTGCCTTAGGTATCTAACCAGCCAAGTAGTTCTTGCTGAATGCCACCTGCTGTGCCTTGATAGCGGTCAATGGCTAGGTTGATTTCGGGCATCCAGAATGGTTCGCCTAGCTGTAGTTGATAGATGTTATCTATTAATTTGTAAAGCTCGAATGGGATATCGTCTGAGTCGGGTAACTCAGTGCTAGGGGGTAGATAGGTTCTGCGGTCGGATTGAACCATGGAGGACGGTGACAACTTATCTCCTATGATAAGCGATGCTTTGAGCGGTGTTAGGAAAGGTTTGCTCATATCCACCAGGCCATGTGACTCCGGTCAGTCCTCTAATCGTCGTTTTGAGGACCATGGATTTTATTAATTTCTCCTCTCTTAATGTCTAACTAGCTAGGCGCAAATCCATCTCGATAGGTAGCTCTATCTGCTCGTTTGCAGTGAACCGTTTAGAGAAAAATAAGATTTCCAGATTCTCTATTGCACCTGACTCTGGATTGAGGCGAGCGATGATTTCATCACCAATTTCTTCGGATTCTTGCTGTGGGTAGGGAGGGCATTGATCGATATACAAAATATCGCCTTCTTGGTCGTAACGAAAGACTAAGCGTCGGTCGGCCATATTTTTTCACCTCCTGAAAGTCTACGAGCTGTATAGGCTGTGATAATCCAGTGCCTTACAGGATCATTATCGCTAATGGTAACTACAACCAGGTAACGGCCTGTGCGAATTGTTTCAAACCATTTGGAAAATAGTAAGGATTTTTCATCCCGAGTACTTTGACGAATTTGATCGGGATTGCTAAGGGTTTCTGCTAATTGAGTTGAATAGTCGGGCAAAGTGCCTGGATGACGATCAATGATGTGCTGCTCTCGTTCGTCACTGAGTTCAATGTCAGCATTTAAATATGGGCAATAGAATGAACAGCTCATTGCCTCTAAAGTGATTAGATTAAGTTAGTTTACATCCACTGAAGCCTTATCTATCAAGCTTCGTTTATATTTGGGTAGCTTAATTGATAATGCAAACTTTTAACTAGCCAGGGTCAGATAAATTATGGAAAATATCCCATTTTTGGTTACTCAACCCGATGAAGAGGTGGATGACGATGTCAAAGGCTTGTTTTCATTGGATAGGGACGTCGTTGCACGGGATATTCCAGTTGAAAAGCTTCGTGAAAATTTGAATAACGTGTGCCAGAGTGTAGCATCAGCACTTGGTGATATTAAGAAAGTTGGTGACTTTAAGTTAAAGGAGGTTGAAATTCAGGTAGAAGTCACTGCTGAGGGTGGTGTCGAGCTGATTGGTACGGCTAAATTGGGTGGCAAAGGTGCAATTACGTTAACGTTTTCGGAGTAGTGAATGAAAAAGCGTCGAGCATTATTGGTTGGGGTTCCTGAGTATGAAAGTGATGCACTTGAGGATTTGCCGGTCGTACGTCGTGATTTAGAAATTCTGCACTCTACGCTAGAGAATACTGGATATAGCGTTGGAGCAATTGGGTCAGAAGGTATTGAGCAGACTGGTCAAAACAAAATCCTGAAGGCACTTCGTAAGGAATTACGTAATGCAAAGGGATTAGATGTATTACTGCTCTATTTTTCGGGACATGGCATACATTATGAGGGTAAGGATTATCTGATCCCCTCAGACGCTGATTTTGACTATCCTGATGATCCTGTTTTTGCCCAATATCTAATTGCTCTAGACACATTAAATGATGCCATAGACAAATGTAATGCCAAAACTGTTTTGTTTGTTGTGGATGCTTGTCGTCATGGAGTCAAACTTGGTGTTAAAGAGATTGGTTTAACTAAATGGAGCCAAGGTGATGTTAGAAAGGCAACACATCGCAGTTATATTTTAGTATTTGCCTGTGGAGCAGGGCAGGTTAGCCAATATGTACGCGGTGAAGATGGATTTAGCCTATTTACCCAAGCATTTTCTCAAGCATTAGATGCTGAACATCCAGCTAGTAATCTCAGTGAAGTTTTAGAGGCTACCCAGAATGAGCTAAACAATCTTATTGAGACTCATAGTAGAAGGCCACAAAAAATTCGTCGTCTGTTGGAAAGTGAAATTGAAGACGACACACTTCAACGCGTTATCTGTGAAGGAATTCAGCCTGACGAAGATTCTGAAAGTAGTCTTGATCCTTGGTCTATTGTTGTACTAGATGCACCCTTATGGCCAGAAGAAGCTAACGACGAAAAGTCAACAGCTTATCAGCTCAAAAAACAAGTTTCAGAAATTCTAGCAGCTTGCTGGCAGCAGTGGAAAAGGACAAAGGATCTGCTGCCAAATGATGCCTGGAGAGATGAAAATTTTCCAGTAAGGGTATTAGACCGTCTTGATCTTTTAATCACACGTTCTGATCCACCGCTTGAGCTTAGCTTAGCTGAAGTTGCTCTGATTGTAACAGTACCTTTTGTATGTGAAGCACTTTTAGCGAGTGGTGTTGCAAAGGCGTCTCAGAATGACGCATTATCCTTAGAGGCAAATTGCAAAAGAGAAAAATTACGCATCCAATTAGATAATTTACATCAGGCTCAGCCACGATTTATAAGAAAGGCTAAGCGATTAAAAGAACAAAAAGATTTTGCGTCAAAAGATGCTGTCATGTCGTGGTTGATGCATCGTTGTTTAGTAAAATGTTTAGAGATTTGGCAGCCTGAGTCTGAAGGTGGATATATATCTGATTTGCTTTTACAAGGCTTGCATCAAGCAGAGAAAAGTAATCAGAGATTGGTTCGAGACACCTTAACCAAGGATAGATTGATTGAACTCTCAAGATGTATGCTGTCAAATTTTGAGAGAATTGATCGTAGTGATAGACCTGAATCATTGCAAACAGAGGTTTCTGTTGTTGGCCGTAGCTATAGAGAAGAACAAAAAATCAGAGAAAAACTTATTGCCTATTTGTTAAAGCTAAGTGCTTCATTAGCAATTGACGTACGAACATTATCAGAGGTGATTGTTGATCATGTAGGACTGTCTGATCCACTTTCTTTAGAAGAAACACTTGAAACGATTTCAAAAGCTAGTTGGAGGCCTGCTGGTCAAGGTCGAAAACTTGTTATTGATTGCGGGCATCAAGCAGTTGATCTTGCATTACATGAACATGTTGAATATTGTAGCGATGCGCTAGCTCATGTACTACAGAAAGTTGTTAATAATGTTTCAGGACTAGAGAGTTTATCAGGCTTACTTAAGTATGTTTTGCCGGATGGGATTAAACCTATTCTCCATAATGGAGAGCCTGCCTATCAAACGCCTCATATTAATTTTCAGCTTTCCCATGACGAAGTTAGGGAATTGCTTATGGGAGAGCAGCTTTATGGTGATCCAACATTAGCAATCAGAGAACTTTACCAAAATGCTTTGGATGCATGTCGTTATAAAGAAGCGCGTCTAAAATACCTGAAGCTTACTAATGAGAATCAACAAAAAGAGAAAAGTTGGGAAGGAAAGATTATATTTCGCCAAAGCATTGACAAAGAAGGTAGAGCTTATATTGAGTGTGAAGACAATGGTATCGGCATGAGCATGCAGCAGATATCTCAGTGTTTTGCTCGTGCCGGCAAGAAATTTTCAGATTTGCCAGAGTTTATAGAAGAACAGGCAGAATGGTCCAAATATGGTGTAAAGCTTTATCCAAATAGTCAGTTTGGAGTAGGGGTACTTAGCTACTTTATGCTAGCTGATGAGATCGAAATCTCTACATGCCGTTTTAGTAGACAAGGCGATGTTGGTGAATATTTTGATGTCAAAATTCCAGGTAGCAGCGGTTTATTTCGGGTACGTAGTAGGGGTAATGGAGAAAGATCTGGGACAACTATTAGGCTGTATTTGAATCGTTCTCACCACAAAGGAAAACTGATTTCCTGTATAGAGACTTTGCGCCAACTAGTCTGGGTTGCAGAGTTTGAAATGGAAGCCTACCAATTTGGTAGACGAGACATTTGGGAACCGGGAAAGCTTAAACATCCTCAAATCTTGGAATCTGACTGTATTAGTTGCACAAATGAAAATATGCAATTGTGGTGGGTCCCTTCTGATGAGTTTAGGGCAAACGGATGGATACTAGCTGATGGAATTAAGACAGAAAAGCGTCAACCTGGTTTTATAGTTAATTTATTTGGTCAGTACAGACCAAAACTTACTGTAGATAGAAAAGATATTGTTAATTGGGATAAGAGCTGGGTTAAACAGTGCCTTGAAAGTAGCTTAGTCAAGTTATTGGATTGGGATAACTTGAGCATGAGTTGGCTTTGGGTAATGTCCAATAGGTATCCAAAGTTCACTTCCTCCATAGTTGAAATCTTAGGTCAAGCTAATAAACTAATCGAAATAGATCAGAACTCTTTCCTAAAAGATAATCGAGTTAATATTTCAAAAACAAAATGCTTTTACCTTGACAGAAGAATAAGTTGGCTCAGAAATGGCTTTACTTCATTAAGTTTTTTTGCTAATCAAATGCCATGGTGGGTTCTGCCATATCGATTGTTTCTTTGGAGTGAATCTAAAGTAACAAAAGATCTTTTCGTAGGTTCAAGACGGGAAGTTTTAGAAAAATTTTCCAACAATAGTCCAGAACTAGGCTCCGAAGATTCCATGTGTATAACATTAGGCGAGGAATATGGATTCCCTGATCTGATTCATGAAACTGTTTCGCCAGCCCATATTGTACTAGCGGCATCAAAGAATGGAGAATCAATTCAGGAAACAGTTAAAAGATTTGAAAACTTTTCAAAACTGGGCCTAAAGATTCCAACCTACAATTCTTCGGAAATAGACAACGTAGAAATATCAGATGAGGATATAATAGCCCTTTCCAATAACCTAAGTAAATTTAGTACATCACCATTAGAAAGCCATAGCATCTCAATACCTCGATTAGTTTTATTGGCGATAAAATTAAGTGAATCTCTTCCCGAAGTATATCAGAGGTTCTATAAATTTAGAGCGTTGGGGCTAAAAGTGCCAGAAATAGATCCTGAGAAACTAGAGAACATATCGATTGAACAAGAAGATGTTATATTACTCTCCAGTAAACTTGATGGGGAACAGCCTTTAGAAGAGAATTTTGTTTCTTTTGGAAGGTTACTTCTCGGAGCCCAAAAACTTAATGAAAGTGTTTTTGAATCATATAACCGGCTTAAGAAGTTTGAATCTTTAGGGCTGATAATCCCTTCGCTAAAAGACGATCATTCAAGCCTAAATCATCTTAGCGAAAAGTCAAATATCTTCTCTATAAACTTTGATGGTGTCGCACCTTGGGACAAAGAAAATATTGACATTAGTCGTATTCTAGCTATTGCAAAGTATTTGGATGTCACTCCCAAAGATGTCGTTGAGCTTTTGAATAAGTATGAGGGTTTTGGATTAAGAGTTACATCTATTGATTCATCTAGTTTAGTTGCCTCACAGAAGATTTCAGATGAGTTTTATAAGTATTTATCACGTTTATTTCGTAATGGTAGTTCAGCTAATAGCCTGAAAGTTTCTGATTTTGTATACCTTGCCGCCTCGTTTGAAGAAAGAAGCTCAGAGATTGTATCGTTTTTTTCTGAGTTTGAATCCTTGGGTTTTAAGATTCCAAAAATATCTTTTTCTCATTTAGATGATCTGATGCAGGATGAAGATAACTTAGTCGTTATCTCAAGAAAACTTAGAAAATACTTGGATAATTCTGAAGATGTTCTGCAAAACGAAAGCATTCATATTACGAGGATTTTAGGTGCTGCCTTGATTCTAGACGAATCGTACTCAGAGATAATCAGTAGGCTGTCCCTATTTTCAGAAATCCTAAATTTAAAGTTACCTGAAAGTTGTGAAAATACATAAAACTAGCAGCGAGAGCAGGCTTCTCTCCATACTCTCGCTTGTTCGCATTGGAATTAATTAATTGACTCTAAGGCTTAAGAAATGCGCTTTCTAAGTCCTAGCGCAGACAGGCCAAATAACGCCAGCGCAGACACTACACCCGGTTCAGGAACTGGAGCAATCGTTCCTTCTGAAGTAAGCAATAATGAAATCTCATCACTGTATACACGCCGCTCAGTGCCTAGCAAACTGTAGTCACTGTCAAGCAGCGGAAAGCTATACACTGGAGTAAAGGTGACTGCCGTATTCTCTCCCTGACGCTCAAGGTTCACTTCAAGATGGCCGTAGTGTTTACCCCCTTCAATGATCTGTAAAACACCATCAACCTCTTGCCACAGCTCGGGTTCATCCTGGTCAGCCGTCCATTGGCTGAAAGCGTTATACCCTAGGGGTTGGCCATCCTCTGTGCGAACTTCGCCACGCAGACCGTCCCCTGCAACACCCACATCGTAGTATTGCACGCCAACGCCATCGCCATCTTCGTCAACAAAGCTGCGCTCAAACATCTCGCTATGACCTGAGAAAACAGCAACAACACCATACTCTTCAAATAGGGGATGGTACTGACGCAAGGGCGTTCCCCCCTGACCACTGGAAAGCTCATGATTCATCGCAAAACCATGGGTACCGCTAGAGTAAGGGGCATGGTGGAACTGAGCAAAGATGATTTGACCATTGGCACGGGCATCTTCAAGCTGTTCAATTACCCAATTCCACTGGGGGCTGCCAGGATTAAAGTCAGCTAAGTCAGTGCCACCAGCTGCTTCATACTGTTCACGAGTATAGTTTTGCTGAGTATCAGTACCGGGGCCAGTAAATTCCAGACCGCTGATTTTCGGGGGCTGGCCTTCGCCACCATAGTTATCGCGGATATCGTCAGGCTCACCATTAGAACTATCTAAAGTGAGAATAGTAATCGGGCCGTAGTCAATGCGGTAGTAGTTGTCTTGATGCTCAGGTGTGCCATTGTCAGGCGCATCAAAGTACGTGTGGAACTTATCACGGCCAAACTTAGGCCCAAAGCGACCATCGGCATCAATACCATAGCCACCATTGAGAGCACCAAAGTTCTCCCAATTGCCTAGGGCAGGCAGCAATGGATACTCAGATAAACCACTATCAACCTCACCCGCATTGTGACGGAAGAACTCATCCCAGCCAGGCTGATAGCCGCCACCCTGCATCAGGTCTCCAGGCATCATCAAGAAGTCGGGCTGACGACTGTTGACAATAGCGAGGTTAGCCGCATACCCTTCTGTTTCAGTCAGGGCATAGCGGAGGCGAGTACCGGTTGTGCCAAAGGTCTCAGTCCACAGGCTGCTCTCTGGATCGGGACGAGCTGCTGACCCTGGTGCTAAAGCTCCCTGCTGCCAATCACGACCAATGAGACGACCTGCCGGTTGAGTTTCACTATCGGCAAAGGTAATAAAGCGAATGCTATCCCAATCAGCTGCAGTGGGGGCTGTTTTGAAGGTAGAGTTGAATATATTGTCACCCAGAGCAACGGTGTAATCGTAAGTGGCGTTGGGTGCTAAGCCACGTACATCAATCGTGTGCTTGTAGTTATTATCACCCAGTAACCAGGAACCTTGCCCCAGATCACCAATTTCCTGACCCTTTTCGGCATTGGTGTAAGCCAAAACGGGTTCTAAGGAAGGATTGCTAGTGAATGTGAGGGGTGTAGTGAGATCAGCCCCAGTAATCGTGAGGGTACCCGCAATGTCTGCTTCAGTGAACCAGGTGAAGTACATGCCGTCGGAAGACGGCTGTTGCAAATAGGGGTTTACACGAAAGGTGGCTGCCTGGGCGGGCAAGACAGCCATTAGGCTCGTGCTTAGCGTTGCTAACAGAGCATGGCTAAACAGCTTAAAACGATTTGAGGGCATAAGCTCAAGCGATAGATGTGATGTTCTTTAAATCAGGGGCATTGCTGATCCGAACTATGATTTCAGCTGAAAGACATGGCTAAATAGCGCATCTTCCAGATCGGTTCATCCCAGCAGCGGTAAAGGCTGGAAGGAGGCTTCTCAGCGGGCGAAAAATACGCCAGTAATGAAGATCAAATGAGAAGAACTTTAATAAAAGATTAACTGAAGTTGATTAACTTGGTCTTTCTCTTTTAAGAGAAGCTTATCTTCAAGGAAACTTTACGCGGTTAGCCTGTCTGTTGGCTTGCCTTCACAAAAAGTTTGGTGGTGCTCCCCGAGCGGAGTCGAGGGGAGCGAATAGTTAGTTCCAAGTAGATTTCTACTCCCTGAGGAGAGTCAGTCGCCGTTCCCTGAGCGGAGTCGAAGGGAACCATTTAGAAAATTTTTCTGCATGATGGAGGTGGACATCGGAATGAAACACACTCCACTGATTGGCAAACGTTCAAACAAGTCTTAGTCAGAAACATCATAAATCAAGCAGGAATCTACTCAGATGATGCTGTAGGTAAAGGCCAGATAGATGGTGAAAACCGTACGTTACAGAACGATATGTAGACGTTACGCTATCGATGAAAGGCAACGCTGAAAATTCCTTATCTTGCAACGTGAAGCATCCTTGCCAAGGAACGAAAAATTATGGAATCTCTAATTGATTGGCTGCAGCAGATCGACATCTCAATGTTCGGTGACCTTAGTGAATTTGACTGGACAAATATTGCTACCTACGGTGTATTAGCCTTGGCACTGGCAGGTGTCGTTTGGACAACAGCAAAGAGTTTAGTTCAGTTCCTATGGCAGAAAACCGAAGGATTTATAGGGTTTACCGTCAGCACTCTGGTTGTTATTTCCTTGTGGTACACCCTTTTACGTGTTCACGTCAGCATCTCTTTTAATCTAGATAAAGAAGTCTTTGATAATCTTCTCTGGTTCTCCGCAGTTCTTTTTACACCTTACTATTTAATCCATTACAAACTCCTAACAGGTTTTATATTGACCGTAGTCAGAAGTATAGAGCTTGTACTTGACCTGCTAATCTTCTCCTGGTTTCCACAAAAAGCAGAACAGAATCGTGAGAAATGGAGAACCCGGATCAGTAACCTATATCAAAACTGGAAAGATGGCGTAGAAGCCTTGTTCCAAAAGGAAAAAACAGGAGTTCCAACAGCTGAGATGCTATTGGATACCAATGAAGGCACCAATCTAACGGAAAGTTCCACAGAAGCGGCTGGAGATGCTGAAGAGTTAGGAGAACAGCCAGCATCGTAGAGACACTGCTCGCGAAAAGTGACAGTTGATCGAATATAAGGTGCGATCGCACCTACCCATGTCCCTCTAACCAATGCTTTTAATGGTTAGAAGGATTAACTATGGCTACAGGCAGTCGATTTGGAAAATCCAGGTTTACCATAAAATCAAATACCGAAACCATGGTGGTCCCTCATGCCTAATACACGGTTAAATCGTCGCACGCTTCTGAAAATCGGCCCTGCCACCCTCGTTTCATTTCTATCAGCCACCTGTAGCCGCTCACTATTGACCAAAAACACTACACATCAGACGGCCCAGGCTCTGTCACCCACCCCCGCCTGCGGTCATGATGCAACCACACCATCCCAAACCGCAGGTCCTTTTTATACCCCTGATTCCCCAGAACGCCAATCTTTATTAGAGCCAGGGTTGCCGGGCACGCCCGTGTTAATTACAGGTCAGGTGCTCTCGTCGCAGTGTGTGCCCGTTGCTGGTGCTTTAGTAGACTGCTGGCACACCAATAACCAAGGTGAATACGACAATCGTGGCTACACCTTTCGCGGTCATCAGTTTACAGACACAGATGGACGCTACCGCATTGAAACCATCGTGCCCGGTATTTACCCTGGGCGCACCCGTCATTTCCATATCAAGGTACAAGCTCCCAATCAACCTATTCTTACCACTCAGCTTTACTTTCCAGGGGAGCCTGCCAATCAGGGAGATTTTCTCTTTAACCCAGCTCTTTTAATGGCTGTAGATGATAGCGATGGTCGTAAAAAAGCTGCCTTTAACTTTGTCCTGGAAACAACTTAGATGCTGTAATTAAGTTTAGCTGGTTTGATTAAAGCTGTGTCGGCGATAAATCCACGCCGATCATGTTGTGAATAATATCCGAAACGCAGTCTACGGTGGTGATATATTCGCCATCAATTTCGACACTTACGCCAGCCTCAGCCGGTTGATTAATGTCTAAACGATCCCGTGCCCAAGACACTATATAAACCGTGTCTTTATTAGGAATGCTGATGGAATAATTTTCATACCGGCCAATCCCCTGCCACTGAAATGTGGATGCTTCCTCGCGAGGCACGTCGAGTACAAGTTCGGGCTGCTCTTCCGGGCCAAACACATACTTGATGACGGTATCCCGGTCATATAGGGCAATCAGCTTATCCTCAGCGGTATGACAGGAAAATAAGACCTGGCCACTATCGGTAGAAACGGGTTGGCTAGCAACTGAGGGGGCTTTTGTTACTGGATTGAGTTTGTCAGGATTAGAGTCGGGGTTTAGTGCGATCGCACCCTCAGCAGCTATATCCTCTTGAACCAATTCATCTTGCACTTGTACGTCATCAGCGACACGATCAACACTGTCTTGACGATCAGCTGGCCCAGAAGCGGCTGCGCAGCTGCCCAAGAATGTTATTGCACCGAGTAAAAACACACCGTACTTAAACCTTGGGAAGTGCGCCATACGCCTATGCCTCTGTAATTAACAACAGCTGGAACAACACAATTACAGCATTGCCAACCGCTCTCTCAGCAGTTTTGCCTGGGTCTCTGCTTCAACCAGAGAGTCCCGAGCTTCCTGAACCACATGGGCAGGAGCCTTAGCGACAAAGCCCTGATTACTCAAACGACCATTGATGGACTTAATTTCCCCTTCCACCTTAGCCAGAGACTTCTCGATCTTTTGCTTCAGCGCATCCACATCCACCAGACCCGTCAGCGGAATCAGCACCTGCACAGTACCAAATACACCGGCAAACATCTGTCGAGTGTCTCTGATGCCTACAAGCTTCTGTGTGAGTTCTGCATCATATTCTGGCGCACTCTCATCCTTGCTAAAGGTACCGACCACTTCATCCCAGAGACCAACTGTGTTATCCCAAAGCTGTCGACGGTTGGCCGCTTTTAGCAGATAGCGACCACCAAACCAAGCCGTGTAACCCACACCAATCATCTGGAAAAATCGACCAACGAATGGCACTGTATTGATGCCAGAAATCACAGCTGCCGCCAATCTCAACCCCAGAGCACTTAACCCCAGAAACAGTAGAACAGATGCAGGCTTTTTAGCGGCTTTGTATGCCTGTCCCATATAGCCGAGGGGATGCTTTAGAAGAGTTTGCACTGCATCTATACCATCCGCCCAGTCAATTTCTGGTAGTTCACCAGACTCAGATTTCTCGGAATCGTTAGAGGTATCTGGCGATGTTGCTTCACCAGCAGTTTCTGCCACCGCTAAGGTCTTTGCTGTCAACGTGGTGCTACCAATTGTTAGCGTCTCAACCTTGGCCGCATCCTTGAGATACACCTGAGTTGCATTCAGAATACGGACTTCATTGGCATCATCGGTTTTAAGAATCGCTTCAATTTTGGCCGAAGGTTTGACACCTGCGGCAGCCCGCAAGTTACGAATGGTGCGAATAGTACCAATTAGTAGGTCAAAGTCTTTCTCCAACTCAGCATCCACTAGCTCAGGTCGCACGGTGGGGTAGGGCTGCACCGCCAGATAACTATCCTCACCCGTCTGAGTCAGTGTATGCCAAACCTCTTCAGTGATGTGGGGTGTAAACGGATGCAACAGCTTGAGAATACCGTCAAGAACAAAGGCTAGCGTCTGTTGTGCCACCAGCTTTGAATCCTCATCTTTTCCATAAAGACGGGGTTTCACCAACTCAATGTACCAGTCACAAAAGTCTCCCCAGGTAAACTCATACAGCACCTTGGCAGCTTCACCCATGCCATATTTGTCGAGATACTCTCGGGTATTTGTAATGGTCTGGTTAAACTTGGAGAGAATCCATTTATCTGATAGTTCTAACTTGGTAGGTTCAGGCTCACCCAAATCCGCTGGAGTTTTGCCCCCCAGATTCATCATCACAAACCGAGAGGCATTCCACAGTTTATTGGTGAAGTTTCGAGACGCTTCCACCGAAGATGACTCATCAGTCTTGCGATTATAGTCCAGGCGAATATCTTGACCCGCGCCAGCCACTTCACGAATCAGGGTGTATCGCAGAGCGTCGGTGCCGTACTTGTTGATCAACACCAGCGGATCGATGCCGTTGCCCTTGGACTTGGACATCTTCTGGTTTTTTTCATCCCGCACCAGACCATGGATATACACCGTTTCAAAGGGCATGGTGTCGGTAAAGTGTCCCGCCATCATCGTCATACGGGCCACCCAGAAGAAGATAATGTCAAACCCGGTGACCAGGGTGGTGGTGGGGTAGTAAGCCTGGAAGTCCTTGGCATTTTCATCGGGCCAGCCCATGGTTGAGAAAGGCCACAGACCGGAGGAAAACCAGGTATCAAGAACATCGGGATCTTGCTTTAGCTGCACGCCTTCGCCAAACTGTTCAATTGCTTTAGCGCGAGCTTCTGCTTCTGACTCAGCGACAAAAAATGGTGTGGTGTCGGTAATTTCACCATTGGTTTGACTCACAGCATACCAGGCAGGAATCTGGTGCCCCCACCATAGCTGACGAGAGATACACCAATCGCGCAGATTTACCAGCCAATCACGGTATACCTTGGTCCAACGCTCAGGAACAAACCGGGGAGACTGATGATTATCCAGCGCATCCAGAGCGTTATCGGCCAGGGGACGAATTTTGACAAACCACTGGGTAGATAGCAGCGGTTCGACCGGCACCTTGCCGCGATCGCTATAGGGAACGCTATGCTTATAGTCTTCTATACGCACTAGCGCATCCACGTCATCCAAAGCCGCAACAACTTGCTGACGCGCTTCAAACCGATCAAGGCCTTCAAAGCGGCCTGCGTTTTCATTCATCGACCCATCTTTATGCATGATGGTGATCATGGGCAGATTGTGGCGCTCACCCATGGCAAAGTCATTGGGATCATGGGCCGGTGTCACTTTGACACAGCCGGTCCCAAATTCTTTGTCCACATAGTTGTCAGCAATAATTGGAATCTCACGACCTACCAACGGTAACGTTAGCGTCTTACCCACCATCTCTTGATAGCGCTCATCCTCCGGGTTAACCGCTACTGCCGTATCACCCAGCATGGTTTCGGGACGTGTGGTAGCAACTTCCACATGGCCAGACCCATCGGTCAATGGATAGCGGAAGTGCCAGAGATTACCATCTACCTCTTTGTTTTCAACCTCAACATCGGACACCGCTGACTGACTGGCAGGGCACCAGTTAACCATATAGTTGCCGCGATAAATTAGTCCTTCTTCGTAGAGCTTAGTAAACGCTTGTAATACAGCCTTTGATAGGCCTTCATCCATAGTGAACCGCTCACGGGTCCAGTCTACCGATACACCTAACTTGCGCAGTTGGTTAACAATGGTGCCGCCAGACTCTTCTTTCCATTGCCAGGCCCGCTCTAAAAACTTTTCACGGCCTACATCTTCACGGTTTTTGCCCTGGGCTTTCAGTTCTTTTTCAAGAATGGTCTGCACCGCAATACTGGCATGGTCGGTTCCTGGCAACCACAGGGTATTACGCCCATTCATTCGCTGGTAGCGTACCAGGGTGTCAATTAATGCATTCTCAAAGGCATGACCCATGTGTAGGCTACCAGTGACATTCGGTGGTGGAATCACCACACAAAATGGATCGCCACCATGGTCTGGATCGGCCTTAAATACAGCATTGTCTTCCCAAGCGGACTGCCACTTGGATTCGGTCTGGGAAGGATCGTACTGGCTCGATAAATTAGGGGCGGTCATTTCCTTAGGGGTACCTTGAGCGCGATATTAATGACTAACTAACCAATGTTAGGCCATAACCGGAAAGTGTCGCAGGACTGGTGCTGTATCGGCTTGAAATTTTGGGAAATAGGGAATGGGGAGTGGGCAATGGGGGGAAATTTCAAGCTTGGCAATAGTCATTTTCTTAAAACAAACGGGGGTAGCAATGCTACCCCCGAAGGCTTCTTTATCTAAGGATTTCACCTAGGCAGTAGGCTGATCCCTACTGCTTATGCCCTATTCCCTTTAAAGACTAAAGCTGCTCTTCCAACTCAGGTGTGCCTACCACACCACCTTGCTGGGTGCCAATGGCTTCCTGCTGACGCTGACGAAAATCAGCAGCGGCTTCGTCAATATCGCGATCGGTTTTTTGGCTAAACTCACCCTGACTTAGACCATCGGCGCGACGAGCATTGCTTAGCAGGTCAGTCAAACTAACGCCGCTACCACCGAACACTTCATTATTATCAGAATCACCGCTTAAATCCTCAAACCCACCATTGGATTGAGCTAGTGCTGGAACGGTTGCAAAACCTAGGACCAAACCTAGACCTATTACAGAAGCGAATACATTTTTAAGGATGCTTGCCATAGGAAAGGTTACTGTGAGTTTATTTGCTATGCATTATGCCCATAGTTTAGCAAGACTATTTAGGGTTGATACACCTGTAGGCAATTTTTTTAATTGGCTAACTGGGCTAATGCTCTAGTGGGGGATCCGAAAGGCTAAAAATTGGTAGCATCAACCCCCAAATAATGGCAGCCAACCTCAATCCAGCGACTATTGTCATCCCCACCAGAGCGGCCCAGGTCTGCACCATACCCAACCTTTGTAACGCCAGATAGACCATAATGCCGACGATGGCAGCGGTTGCGTAAATTCGACCTCGCCTCAAAATCACTGGAATATTCACCAACAAGACATCCCGCAGAACGCCACCAGCAGCACCGGTAATTGTGCCCATGACGATCACGAGTAAGGCTGCCAGGTTGCCCTGTTCGGCAATTTGGGCACCGCTAATGGAAAATAAGGCAAGTCCAAAGGCATCGGCGACTAGCAAGGATTTATGGGGAGGACTAAAAAATTTGGTATAGACCACCGTCAGCAACGCTGATCCTAAAATTACAGATAGATACACTGGCCTTTCGATCCAAAAGACCGGATGCCGATCTAGTAAAATATCCCGTACAGTCCCGCCACCAATGGCTGTAACCACTGCAATCACGACCACACCTAGCAAATCCAGGTGCTTGCGTCCCGCTGCTAAGGCTCCACTGATGGCGAAGACAGCAACACCCACTAAATCTAGAATATGCAGAATCACTGTCTATACCAAGCTTAGGCAATACGGCGATTAATCAATGGATACGCCAACGCTAGGGCACCACTACAAAAACCGGCCAGCAGCAAGATGGACGTACCCATGGAAATATCACCCCAGGGAGCCTGCATGACGATGTTGCTAAAGCTCCAGTTATTGTGGAGATAAAGGTAACGAATGGGCTCAATGGCATAGCTGAGGGGGTTTAGGCTGGCGATGATGCTGAGCCAGCGGGGCATAAATGATAGGGGCACTAATGCTGTACTTGCAAACAGCAGCGGCAAATTAGTCACAAAGATAACGGCGATCAGCTCAATGTGCCCCGGTAACGCAAATGCCAGCCCTAGACTAAAGGCGGTTACGCCCAGCACCAGCATTAAAATAATGGCCACCATCAGCCCTAAACCAGCAACACTGGGCAACCCCGCACCGAGAAATGTACTGAGGCCAACAATGGCAGCGGTTTGCACCATGCTCATGGCGGCGATAAACAGCGCTGAGGCAATCACGATGGAAAATCGAGACACCAGTGGAGCCACTAGCAACCGGTTCAAAAAGCCAAACTCTCGGTCGAACATCACTGGCAATCCAGCATTTAGTGCCCCACCAAAAGCCGTAAATACGATGATGCCAGCTCCAATGAACTGTCCGTAGTTAACACTATCGCCAAACAATCCCTGGGGCACGTTTTGGAACAACGCACCAAACAGAATCAGCCACATCAAAGGCTGGATAATGCCAGCCGCCAGTGTAGAGGGTCGGCGCTGTAGCTGAATAAATAGGCGCTTGGTTAGAGCTAAGGTTTCTTGGATAAATTCGCTGAGGCCAGGGGCTGCGATCGCATCATCTTTCCACTGCTGTAGCTGACTGTTTTGAATACTGGAACTGCTCATTTCTAGATATATAGTTATGAGTTGTGAGTTTTAAGGTCTAAGTTTTGGATTAGAGCCTGTTGCCGCTGGGCTAGTTTCATCAATAAACGTAGGGCATCATTAACGTCTTCAGCCTTGGGAAAGGCTTGAGCAACATCAGGATCTAGCAGTACTAGGTTAGTGCCTTGACGATACCTTTCAAGATATTTTCCACGAACACTACCCTGCATTTGGGCAAAATCATACTCAGGTCTGAGGGTATCCTCTAGGTTATTGTCAGAATCCTTCTTCATAAAACGTTCTCTCTTTGCGAGTAGCTTTTCGAGCACTGATGATTCGGAGTCTTTGATCTCGATCCGTATGTGCAACAACTAAGAGTAATCCAATAATTGATGCTCCAATGATAATGTAGCGATTTTCTCCAACTGAATGATCTGGATCTGGAAATGTGATAGACAGCGGATCATTAAAGACAGTTGCGGCTTCTTGAAATGAAACACCATGCTTCTCGAAATTAGCTGCGGCTTTATCAGGATCCCATTCGAACTCCATACTTAAAAAGGGTACATCTCCACCTCAAAATACTTAGCAAGCACGAACTAATAACGCTCTGCAACACGCAACACGCAAAATTACCAGCTAACGTTTCATATTTTGCTGTTTCATTTCCTTTTTCATATCCCGCTTACTAGCAGCGGCCATTTGCGCATCCATAATGGTGCGCCCCGTTGCCGCCAGGTACACATCGTCCAGGCTAGGCTGCGACTGGGCAATGCCAAAGGTGGGTAAACCTGCCTCTTTGAGGGCTTTTTGCACTGTCATTAGAGCATCGGCCTCAGACTCTACCACCAGATTTAGGGAATTCCCTTGGGCGCTATTGACGATCACCTCTTGCACCACAGGCAATCCCTGAAGCATCTGACTGGCCTGTTCTGCCTCATTCAAAGGAGTAAACTCCCGGATGCGTAGAGTAATGCGCTCACCACCGACTTTAGACTTAAGCTCAGCAGGGGTACCGGAGCTGATCACCTGACCCTGATCGATAATGGCAACTCGATTTGCCAGGGCGTCAACCTCTTCTAAATAATGGCTAGTAATTAAAATCGTTGTACCCGCTGCCTGTAGCTGGCGCAAAAATCGCCATACCGCTGAGCGGCTTTCGATATCTAGACCCACTGTCGGTTCATCTAAAACTAATACATCCGGCTGATGCAGCAAACCAGCAGCTAAGTCCAGACGCTTTTTCAACCCACCGGAATAGGTGCCCGTTTTCTGATCAGCCCAGTCGGTTAACTCCAGCAACTCAACCATCTGGTCAATGCGGGATTTGGCCAGTTTAGTGGGCAGATGATAAATTGCCGCCTGCAATTCCAGCAGCTCTCGGCCAGTCAGGACCTTATCTAGAGCAACTTCTTGAGCGATATAGCCCAGTCGCTGTCGCACCCGCCGTGGATCCTGGATAACTGATATCCCCATCACCTCTAGATTGCCAGCATCGGGCAATGCCAGGGTACACAGACAGCGAATCGTCGTAGTTTTACCGGCACCATTGGGGCCAAGTAAACCAAAGATTTCTCCAGGTTCAATCTGTAGTGATACATCCTTCAACGCTAAGACATCGCCATAGCGTTTTTGAAGGCTTTCAATGACAACTGCAAGCGGCTGCGACATCCTAAACCTCACGTAGGTGCCCTTTGGGGCTGACGAATCACACTACATTGTAATTGTGATTCGTAGCCTAGGGTATCAGCTTGAGTTGGGAAATCTTGGCCAGGTGAGGCCAAGTGTCCTGTAGAGGATCACAGTCATCCCGAGGATCAGCAATGCCGATCAGCTAATGAAAGTGCCACCCAAAAAACCGACCAGGGCTTGCACCGTGTACCGTGTTACAGGCAGGCTATCCACCACCATAGCTGCTGACAATAGCATCATGTAAAAGATGGAATATTTGAAGACACCTCGAGCCAAGTCGCGATCACAAGGGCACTGCTTTAAATCATAGGCTTTTTGTAGAAATAACCCACCCAGCAATAGTGCCAGCAGACCATATAGCCAACCGCAAGCTTCCGTCGGACACACCATGAGTAACGTCACGGGCACCAAAAGAATGGTATAGAGCCAAATTTGCTTAGCAGTCTCTTCATTACCTACAATCACTGGCAACATGGGCACATTCACCTTGGCATAGTCATCTTTAATCAGTATGGCCAGTGCCCAAAAGTGAGGGGGTGTCCATACAAACACGATGGCAAAGAAGATCCAGGCGGCCCAGCCTATATGGCCAGTAACCGCAGCCCAGCCAACCATGGGAGGAATCGCCCCGGCAGCACCACCAATAACAATATTTTGGGGTGAAGACCGCTTTAACCAGTGGGTATACACACCGATGTAAACAACAATACCGGCCATCGCCAAACAGGCCGCCAGCAGATTGGCAAATCCAGCCAATAGGGTAAAAGATGACAGCGCGAGTAGCCCTGCAAAGATCAGTGCATCCCGTACTTGAATCCGCCCGGAAGGAATTGGGCGATCGCGAGTACGTTCCATATCGTAATCAATGTCGCGATCATATACACAGTTGATGACCTGAGCAGATGCTGCCGCCAGCCAACCGCCGATCAGTGTGACTAACACCAGCAGTAAGTTTGGATGCCCCTGCGCGGCCACCCACATACTAGCCGCTGTTTCAATCAACAGTAGAGGAATGATGCGAGGTTTTGTGAGCTGATAATAACTGCGAAAGACTTGATTAATGTTCTCGTGGTGAACCTGAGAAGCAATATTGGAGGGCTGCATAAGGGATCAAAAAAGAGTATGAAGGAGTCCGTAGGAGAAAGGAGACGTTAATCTGGAAAATACTGGCTGAGGACAAGTCTGCAAGATCGATGCATCCCCTAAATCAGCAACAGCATCAATATCTTAGTTTTGAGTTATTTGTTGACGATCTATTTGTTGACGATCAGTGTTGACACCAAAAGCGTCGCGTAAAAAATCTGACCGCGTACCACTCAAAATACTCAGTCAGCTGAGAAGAGCAAAGCTCAAAAAAAACTAAGACTTAATTAACAAGGGGCCGCTTTCAAAGAATCTATCCCTTATGGAGAGGACAGTAAAACAAACTAAGGTGCCTAATAAACCAGCACCTACGGCTTGATGACAGACCGTTAGGGTCTCAACTTGCAGATGAAGTCGGAAGGTGGCAAGGCCGAGAATGAGTTGGAGAATCAGGAGCCCAAAAGCAAGTTGAGCTTGCGATCTCAACACATTATCCAAAGCAGGCGTGCGCCAGACAAAAACAGCCAATAAAATTACTGCTAGGCTAGCAGGAATTATGCCAATCAGGTGGGCGTTTACAACATTACATAACTCCGCCAACCCAAAACATTGATGGGCCGCCCAGCGGGAACCGACCAAACCACCTAACAAGCTTTGGGCATAAACGAATACCACCGCTAGGCCGCTCAGCCAGGATAATTTACCGGCAGTTCCCTTAGCCTGATAGGGCAAAAGTGCCATGCCCATGGCCAACAGAGTGCAAAACACCAAAAGTGCAGTCCCTAAATGGGCGGTAACAATATCAAACCGCAACAACTGTGTCACCGTAAGACCACCTAAAACACCTTGGAAAATAACTAGAAAAAGAACAAAACAAGCTGCCCAAGGTACCCAATTTGGCAAGGATTCACGCCACCGCATAGCGAGTACTACTAAACCAATGGCCATCAGGCCAATCAGCGAAGCATCCAGGCGATGAAACCATTCTAGAAATACTTGTAAATTCATCTGTTGGCTAGGCACAATTTGCCCATAGCACAGTGGCCAGTCTGGGCAGGCTAACCCTGCATTCATCACACGAGTAGCACTGCCAATGGCCATCAATATTAGAGTTGCTATAGCCATTTTCCACACCCAGCGGCGCAGATAACGCACTGGATCAAACCCAGAGACACTGTCTGCATGGAGAGCGGATAACGAGGAATGAGCCATGAATCTAAAAACTCTCTTAAGAAATTGAGAAGTTGAAACCGATTAACAGAAACACTTCTCTACAGAGTAGAAAATTTTTTTACCTTCGATGAAATACATTTAGCATTTCTTCTCGTTTGGTGTGATTTATAAAATTTCCTTAAAATGATAACGTCTTCTCCATCAGGCAAAAACTCCAGAAACACTTGTTATTCAGGGCTTTTAGCCACATTGACATACACAAAGACAAAAAGAATCTGAAGAAAATCCTTAAATAGCTAAAATCAACTTTACAAAGACTGTCATTTACGAAGAGATAGCGTTACCTTGAGGGGAGTTTTAGAAAATCCTTTCTATCCGTCTTTTGAATTCTATTGATATTGCTCTACGGTTCACCCCAATAACCCCATGAACGTTACGTTCAGTTACAGGTTAATGAATTGATACAGCTTACTACCTGAGGCCGACAATTTGTCGAGAATACCCTATCTTAGGTAGCTGCACTTTAGAACAAGTAGATTTTCTTGTGTCCAAAGAAAAATAAGCGTCCTTAATCTGTTTTCTCCACTCCATCGTTAACCCATTCTATTTTTATACAACGGACCACCCCACAGGAGAGTGTTCAAATCGTGAACGGTATTCCTACTTCTATTGTCACCATGCTGATCGGCGTTGCCGTTACGCTGATCAGTCTTTGGTACGGTCAAAACCACGGTTTGATGCCTGTAGCCGCATCCACCGAAGCCAGTGAGGTCGATCAGTTATTTAACTTAATGATGACCATTGGTACCGGGCTGTTTCTCATTGTTGAGGGTGCCCTGGTGATTTCCTTGATTCGATTTCGTCGTAAGAAAGGGGATGAAACCGACGGTCCTCACATTGAGGGCAACATTCCCCTGGAGATTCTTTGGACGGCGATCCCAGCCATTATTGTGTTAGGTCTCTCGGTATATAGCTTTGAAATTTATACCGAGATGGGCGGTCTCAATTTAATGGAGCATCATTCCTCTAAGGCAGTCCAGCTTGCCTACGCATCATCGAATGAAGATACATCCAGCTATCCCATGGTGGCAGCGTCTGGTTTGGGTAAACCGCCTGCTCCCGGTGAATTAGCTGAAGATACCCTCAATATTGATGTACTGGGCCTGCAGTTTGCATTTGTCATGACGTACCCTGACACTGGCATTGTGGATGGTGAGGTCCATGTTCCCGTTGGCAAATTGGTAAAGCTAAATCTCAAAGCACAGGATGTGATTCATGCGTTCTGGCTGCCGGAGTTTCGCATTAAGCAAGACATGATTCCGGGGAAGAAAACAACTTTGGTGTTTAAGGCAACACGAGAGGGTACGTACCCTGTTGTCTGTGCTGAACTATGTGGCTCTTACCATGGCGGCATGCGCACCCAAATGATCGTTCATTCTCCTGAAGAGTATGACGAATGGGTACAGAAACGTATTGCTAGTGGATCCATCGACCTTTCAACAGCCATTGCAGCCGCCAGCCAAAAACCAGCTGAAACCGACACTGAGTATTTGGCTCACTTTAAAGATTCTCTGCATATGCCAGCGGAGCCTATGCCCCATTCCCACATGGATATGGCGTTGATGCCTTAGGGGTTGGCATTGCCAACCCTCCATCCTTAGAACGTTCCTTTTCTTTTTCCAATTCTTCCTTGACGATTCACATGGCACAAGCAGAGGCTGTAAAAACACCTGATCCCTCACCGTCTCCTCAACAACCTTTGGGTAATGAGCGTAAGTGGACTCACTTTTTTACCTTTAGTACCGATCACAAGGTCATTGGTATTCAGTATTTGGTGACGTCTTTTGTGTTTTACCTGATCGGTGGAGCGCTGGCGACGGTGATTCGTACGGAGTTGGCCACACCGGCCCCGGATTTTATTACTCCTGAGACCTATAACGGGGTGCTGACGCTCCACGGCACCATTATGTTGTTTTTGTGGATTGTGCCAGCGGGAGCCGGACTTGCTAACTATTTGATTCCGTTGATGATCGGGGCCAAAGACATGGCCTTTCCCCGAATTAATGCGATCGCATTTTGGCTGATCCCCCCCTCCGGCATCATGTTAGTGGCCAGTTTCTTTTTCGAACCGGCCCAGGCTGGCTGGACATCTTATCCCCCACTGAGTCTCTCCAATGGCATGTTGGGCCAGGGCATATGGATTATGAGTATCCTCATCGGTGGAACCGCATCGATTTTGGGTGCTCTCAACTTCCTGGTCACCATTTTGAAAATGCGAGTGCCCAGTATGCCGCTGCTCAAAATGCCGTTGTTTTGCTGGGCCATGATTGCTACGTCCTTGCTGATTTTGATCAGTACACCGGTTTTGGCAGGCGCATTGATTCTGCTTATGTTTGACCTGGTGGCTGGGACCGCATTCTTTAACCCCACAGGCGGGGGCGATCCCGTTGTTTATCAGCACATGTTCTGGTTCTACTCCCACCCAGCGGTATACATCTTTGTACTACCTCTGTTTGGAGCAATTTCCGATGTGCTACCAGTCCATGCGCGTAAGCCCATCTTTGGCTATCGTGCCATTGCCTACTCCAGTTTGGTGATTAGCTTCTTGGGTCTGATTGTGTGGGCCCACCACATGTTCACCAGCGGTACTCCACCCTGGTTGCGCATGTTCTTTATGATCACCACCATGGCCATTGCGGTGCCAACGGGTATTAAGGTCTTTGGTTGGACTGCCACACTGTGGCGAGGCAAGATTGCCTATACCAGTGCCATGCTGTTTGCCATTGGCTTTATTGCCATCTTTGTGATTGGCGGTATTAGCGGTGTAATGCTGGCAGCGGTGCCTTTTGATATTCACGTTCATGACACCTACTTCGTCGTAGCACACTTCCACTACGTTCTGTTTGGGGCATCCATCTTTGGTATCTACATGGCCCTATACCATTGGTTCCCCAAGATGACTGGGCGGATGTTGAATGAATTTTGGGGCAAGGTGCACTTTATCCTGACCTTTGTCGGCATGAACCTCACCTTTATGCCCATGCACCAGCTGGGGCTACAGGGCATGAACCGACGTGTCGCCCTGTATGATCCCGAGTTTACAGACCTGAATGTGTTGGCCACTATTGGTGCCTACCTGATGGCAGTATCTACGGTGCCCTTTATCATCAATGCTATCTGGAGCTGGCACTGGGGTGAAAAAGCGCCGACCAACCCTTGGCGGGCACTGACGTTAGAGTGGCAAACGCTGTCTCCTCCAGCCCATGAAAACTTTGAAGGGGTACCTGAACTCAAAACCGGTCCCTATGACTATGGTCTGGGTTACATTCCGGTGAAAGACGATCCTGACATTTACGAAGAAGCGATCGCAGCGGCAGTGGCCCATGCGCACTAATGGATAACTTTCCCCTCCCAGGAGGGGATGATTTTAGAAAAGATTTGGTTTAGATGGATTCTTCTTTGTTACTCTCCTCCTATGCAAAGCTCAGCTGTTAACCAAGCCGATACTGTTGTCGTCGACCATAGTGATCACGCCCATGACGAACATCCCGATTTACGAATGTTCGGTGTGCTTGTCTTCCTCTGTGCCGAGAGCATGATCTTTCTCGGTCTGTTTATCGCTTACCTCAGCTTTCGGTTGATGGCCCCAGCCTGGCCCCCAGAAGGAACCGAAGGTTTAGAGCTACTACTACCGGGGATCAACACCATCATTTTGATTTCCAGTAGTTTTGTGATTCACAACGCTGACACAGCCATTAAGCAAAACAATGTCAGTGCCATGCGTAAGTGGTTTGCGATCACGGCTTTAATGGGAGCCGTCTTCCTGGGTGGACAAATCTATGAGTACACCCATCTAGAGTTTGGACTAACGACCAATATTTTTGCCAGTACCTTCTATGTATTGACTGGGTTTCACGGTTTGCACGTATTGTTTGGCTTACTGATGATGTTGGCGGTATTATTCCGTTCTCGAAAGGCGGCCCACTACTCCTATGAAAATCACTTTGGCATCGAGGCGACAGAACTTTACTGGCACTTTGTTGATGTCATTTGGATTATCTTGTTTGCCCTGCTATACCTGTGGCGCTAGCTAAAACCTGTGGCGCTAGCTAAATTTTTAGAATTCACAGCAAATCCCTGGTAGATAGCCTATCCATCAGGGATTTGCTGTAAAGCCGATTGTGTTAACTACCCTTCTGGCTGAAACCCGTCCTTGGTCATGACCCCAAGGGAAAGGAGTTCATAACCCGTTCTAGTATCGGGATTGATGCTAACCCTAAGTAAACGCACAGCATCATTGGTATTACTATCGATGGCCTGTTGAACGCCTTGCCGTGTGGGCGACTGCTTAAGCCCCGTAATCACTGCCTGAGTCAGATTGTAGCTGGCAGAGGTGCTCCAATCTGTTGATTTTTCCCAAAGGTCTTGGGTTGGTTCGCTAAAGGGAGATGCAGCACTTTGATAAAGGGCCTCTGGCACCGCCAAAATAGTCCCGGTAGCCATTGACCCAAATAGATTTAAGACCTCTGGGCTAAAGAGCTCATGTCCGCCAAAAACGTGACGATAAAAATGGTCAACCTGATCGTTAGGGATAATTTCAATGGATTCCGTTGCAGTTTTGAGGGGACTATCTCCTGGTGATAGAACAAAGATTTCTGCCGTTGGTGTTTCAGTGGGGGGACTAGCGGATAATTCAGCCAGGTTCACCTCAGCTGTCATCGTGCCTTGATTAGCCTGAAGAGCCTTTTCAAAATTAGATTTAAAGGCAAGGCTGGAGTCACTATTGCCATCGTAGAAAAGAATGGCAGTGCGGTGGTTTAGCCTTGCCATGTAAAACGCTAAGGCATCTGCAATGGGCAAATCGTTGGCCAGTAGTTGCTTAATGGCCGGGCTGGCACCTGCACTGGTGGAGACAAAGGGCAGAGCACTGGCCGTGTAAATCTCCGATGTAGCATTGGCAGTTTCTGTCGTATTGTGACCAAGCACACCCACAATATCGGGGAATTCGCTGAGATCATTGGCAATTTGCTGAGCGATCGCAACATCTTCTTGATCATCAGCCAAGAAAATCCGCAGCGATTTCCCTTGAATGCCACCGGCCTGATTGATTTCTGTCTGAGCCTGGGCCACCCCCCGCAACAGGCTTGAAGCTGTTGTGGGATCTGACTTAAGTGGGACAACAATAGCTAAACCATAGGCCTCTTGCTCACCAATGCGAGCATTGTTCAGGTAAACCAATGTTTCCGGGTCAGAAACATCTGCTCTACGTGCACGTTCAAAGGCCGTAACGGCAGCACCGTAGTCTCCAGAAGCGATGGCTGCCGCCCCTTCCTGCTTAATGGACAGCGCCGACGTGGCCAGCAAAATTTGCTCACCTTGACTCAGCTGGCTGGGAAACCCTTTCAACGCGTCTGACTCAGGTGTCTCAAGCTGAATTTCTTCAGACGCCGTCTGCGCAGTGCCATCGCTTAGACCTAACTCACCACGACTGATCCACGTAAGTCCTAAGAAAGCAGCACCCAGGATACCCGTTGCCACTAAAAATACCTTGATACTAAATAGATCCTGGCCTGTTTCCGTTTTCCGGAAATCACCTCCACCGTCGGGTGTCATAGCAATATAAGTGGGGATAGATAGTCATGAATGTTCAACTATTTTTTTGCAGATGAATTAACTCATAAACAAGGTCAATACAAGGCAACATACACGAAAAGTTTTGCGTTTTTAACACACCATACAGTTTATTCATATGGGCAAATTACCGAAACACCTAGAACCATTAGAAAGTTGAGATAGGTAATAACAAGTACACCTCCTTTTCATGAATACCGGTCATCTCGTGTTATTCAGGCATATTGATAGCATGGCCTCCCAGGAGCATAGCTGATGACGTCAAGCCTCACGGTGTATTGAACCGAACAATCAGTGTGGCTAAACCGCCAGCTAATATCCCCCAGAATGCGGAACCGATGCCAAAGAGGCTGAGGCCTGATGCTGTAACCAGGAAGGTGACCAGGGCGGGTTCGCGTTCTTTTTCCTGGGTTAAGGCGCTGACTAATCCTTTACCGATGGTCCCAAGGAGGGCCAGCCCTGCGATCGCAACTACCAGCTCGCCAGGCAGCGCTGAAAAAATACCCACCACTGTGGCCCCAAATAATCCGATCACGATATAAAGCACCCCAACCGTCACCGCCGCAACGTAGCGTTTATCCGGGTCTTCATGGGCCTCTCGTCCCATGGAAATGGCCGCCGTAATGGCCGCCAGGTTAATGGCAAAAGCACCAAAGGGGGCCAGTATTAATGACGCCATCCCACTCCAGCTAATCAGGGGAGACGTGGGCACCTGATAGCCAAAAGCCCGAATCGTGGCCACGCCCGGCACATTCTGTGAAGCCATGGTGACAATAAATAGGGGCAGGGCAATGCCAACCAGGGCGTTAATCGAAAATTTTGGTGCAATAAAAACCGGTCGAGCCCACTGTAGCTGAACAGTCTCCAGTTGCAATAATCCTTGAGCACCCGCCAGCAAGATCCCTAAAACCAAAGCGGCAATCACAGCGTAGCGCGGACTATAGCGCCGCATGATCAGATAAGCGATAAACATGGCAAACACCATTAAAAACTGGGTTTGCATCGCGGTAAAAACGTTTAGGCCAAACTGCAAGAGCACTCCCGCTAACATGGCTGACGCCAGGGATAGGGGCAGGCGATCCATCAGCCGCTCAAACCAGCCAGTAAAGCCAAATAGAGCAATCAGCCCAGCGGAGATAATAAAGGCTCCCGTAGCTTCTGCCAGGGTGACATCGGCGGTGGTGGTCACCAACATGGCTGCGCCCGGTGTAGACCAGGCCATCACGATGGGGGCACGATAGCGCAGGGAGAGAATAATGCCGGTCAACCCCATGCCCCAGCCCAAGGCCCACAGCCAGGAGCCGATTTCGGTAGGGTTTGCCCCTAACGCCTGTGCAGCTTGGAAAACGATCACGGCGGCACTGGTAAAGCCCACCAGGATGCTAACAAAGCCTGAAATCACCGCAGATAGTGAGAAATCTTTGAAGAAGGTCATGATATCCCTAGATGCACGACTGGCTTCCAGGTTAAAAATGACTACCCCCAACCGTATTGGACGGAATTGCCCTTTTGATATTGACCAGGGGTGACACCGTAGGTTTTCTTAAAGGCGCGGTTGAGGTGGCTTTGGTCATAGAAACCATGGTCGGTTGCGATCTCAGTCAGCGATCCGCCATTCCGTAGCGCTCGCTTTGCCTGAATCAGTCGCCAGTGACGCTGATACTGATGGGGCGCACAGCCCACCTGCTGACGAAAACAACGAATCAAATAATAGGAACTCAGGTTCACTAACTGAGCTAGCTTATCCAGGGAGACATTGTCGGCATAGTGAGCTTCAAGGTAGGTGCGCACATGGGCAACCGCTGTTGATTCTGGTTGGACAGGCCTAACAATAAATGAATTTTCTGCATTGAGCTGGAAGAGTTTTGACAACAGTTCTAGTAGCAGAGACTGTTGTTTTAGCTGAGAACTTGGTGTTGTTAAACAGTGAAACAGCTCATAAAAAATGGGCTGTACAGAGGGCGCTTTGACGATCGGTGCTTTGAAGTAAGGGATGTCATGTCCTGGCCAGTCCAACTGGGTTAAGAGCTGTTCGATTTGCGAAAACTCCACATAGATATTGCGAAAACCCCAGCCTTCCGTTGAAGCAACCTGCCCTGTGTGAATATCACCTGGATTAATCAAATTAAAACTACCAGAACCCAGAATACGATTTTCACCATGGTGTAGGCAGCAGCCTTGACCACTTTCATTAAAGCCAATGGTGTAGGCCTCATGAAAATGTTTACCAAATCGATGCTGGTGAAGTTGGGCTTCAAACAGCTCAACACCTGGCAGGTCTGTTTTCCAAAGACGTGCTGAGTCAGTTTGTGTGCTCATTTTCCGAAACCTGAGCAACGGGAACAAACTTTTGTTGAGCTGACTGTTGAATGGCTACCATAGCTAACCTCCAGCGGTTAAGAAGAAGACTTTAATTGGGCAAAATGTTCCATTAATGAGCGATGGATAAAAATGTAACCACTGCCTACTTTCTGCAAGAATACTAACTCAGCGGCATGATCAAGAAAATGCGTATAATTCCAGGGTATACGGTTATACAGAAAGCACACCACTCGTAGACTGAAATGCACAATACAAGCAGTGCCACCCATTAACGCCCCCATCCATAGCCCGAAAAATACGCCTCGATGTGGAGAAGTAACAATTTCACTACTAACATTATTGATTAGATAAATACCAAGGGCATAACAAATTGAGATGAGAAGGGCTATAGTTACGGATGTTTTGATAGATCGCCAAATTCCTTGATTTGGTATGGGAAGGGTTTCAATTTCAGTCCCCGTGCGGAGCCCCACCAACAAGCCAAACACGGATCCTTCTAATGCCCCAAAGAGTAATCCTTCTAGCACGCTATGTTCTAGGCTATTGATGAAACCAATTAACAAACTAAATGGTGCAGCACTAATAACGCCAACAAGTAAATATCGTCTAATACTTATCCAAGACCATTTGAAAGACTCGATAGGCTTGAGGATACTTATGCTTAAAGTGCCTCCAATGTACCAGTCAAGCCCTCCTATAACTAATGCTGTTAATATCCCAATAACAATACCTATTTCAGGTGTTCCCAAGAGGCCAGCATACATTCCAAATATTGCCCCTCCTAAAGATCCTGTCCAGAGACAGTCGGTCAAGCGTTGTAAAAACATCTGATTAGGACTGGGTTGCCTCCGTTCAATCATAATCATGGTTCGTTCCATAATTAGATTAGGAACACTGTAGAGCACCCAAATCAAAAGCCCCACCGACAAACCACGATAATTATGCTCAGTACTAACAGAGAAAATACAACCATACATTAGCCCAGTAAGAAGTGAACTGAGAATAACGTACAGCCATAGCTGAGAATTTGTTCTAAGCCAACTACGATCAAGCCATTCAATCAAGAAAATGGTTTGGGATGAATTCACCAGTTGTTGGGCTAACCAACTTAACCAGCGTAACGTTTGCGTTGGTGAATAAGGAATATCGCTTTTACGTCGTTTTAACATCCGATCGATGTAGGTGTTAAATATCTCTTGATGATAGGTTTCTACATCCATTTGAGGAAAGTCTTCTACACTGATACCTTCATAGGCCAAAATTAAAATATTTAACATCAGTGGAGATTTAGCCAGTTCCTGTAAAGCACTATCTGTTATCAAAAGCTGGCGTAACCCGGTGAGGTCAACATGCAGTTGATTGAGATAACGATCAATTTGATTGGGTTGTAATGGCTGTATATAAATAGCCTGCTGTACTATCAGACGTTGAGAAAGGGCTTTGTAGTCTTTTATGCGACTACAGATAATTGTTTCAGTACCCTGTTTTTGTTGAAACTGATTTATTGCAGCAACACAGTCATTTCGTAGGTTAGTTCGTACTTCATCAAGGCCATCCAGCAATATTAGGATTTCTTGGTTTTCTAACCAGGGTTGACTAATTACCCTTGGGATCTGATATTTCAAGTTTAATTCTGAAACCAGCCAGGCTGAAATAGTTTGTTTACCATCCCAAGAGGATAAGTTAAAAACCACTGGCATAGGATAACTTGTATCCTGCTCTGCACGGATCAACAAATCTCGGGCCAATTGCAACAGAGTAATTGTTTTTCCTGAACCTGGCTCTCCCAAAATAAGTAAGTTACAGCCAATACCCAGATCATCGAAGATATTAATAATTTTGCTATTGGCAGGCAAAGTATGTTGGGTGTTTTCTACTATCCCAAGGGCAATGTTAAATGGATCGGCCAGATCTATTCGTTCTTCTAGTCCTAAATTAATCAGCACCTGATGGTGAAGCGAATGCTCTAAGACACCTTTGATCCAATAGCTTTTGACTTTATTGAGCAGGGCGTTGCGATCGCGATATGCTTTTTTTGAAAGTGCTGTTGAGGGCTGCCTCAGGGGTAAACTCGGTGCCCGTTTCAACTGAATCAAGACGGGAGCTACAGGCTCGGCTACCCCTGCAGATTCTGCATGGATAGATACATCTCGATAAATCACAATGGGCTCAACGGCAATCGCCGCCATGCCAAACTCATAGGCTTCTGCCAGGGAGCGACCATAGCCCAGGGCATCATAAAATCCCACCGCAAACTGAATGGCAATAACATCGCCAATGGCCTGATTCATGCCAATCACATAGGGAACATGCTGGGCAATGGCCAATGCCTGTACTTGGGAATAACAGGCATTGAGCACTACACACTCTACACTCGGGCAAAGTTTAAACAATTGAACCAGCACGGTGGCGGCCACAGGCTCTGCCTGCCCCATTTCATTTTCTAGAATGAGGCCCGATTCACCTGCCCCATGGCCAGAAAAATGAACGATTTGTGGAGCATATTCCAGTAAAGCTCGCCTCAAATCCTTGGTACGCACGGCCCATTGAGTAATAACTTCAAAAGCATTCCTGCCTGTTGATAGTTTGAGCCCCTCTTGAATATCCCGAATTTCTTCATCTAGCCGTAATCGACTGGTGTCTTTAGGATTAGCCGCCAGAAAAAGAATTTTACGGGATGTTGGCTTCAGAGCCATGGGTTATTGGAAGAAATATATATAACTAGCCTCTAAAGGTAGGATACGTTGAGATTCTGGCTATTTACGGATTTCGATAGATTACGTTGCACAGGTCCGTATTACATTGACTATCATTCATTCTCTCAAGAAGATTAATTTTGTTCATTTAACTCTCAGCTGGATCTTAACCAAGTATGCGGTGAGACTCAGACGAGCTTTCTATCTTAAAAACTGTCAGAGGTGATAACCCGTTGGTTAACACCTTGCATTGCATCGAGGTTTTTGAAATGAAACGCTTCTTCTTATCCACACTAACAGTTTTGATGTCCATGGGGGCAGTGGCTAGCGCGGCCAGTGCTGCCCAGGTAGGTCTTGGCAACCCCATTGCCGATCTAAACGAAGATGGTAGGGTCACCCTCCACGAAGTGGTTACCTACAATCGCGATCGGAGGGATAAAAGTTAAAAAAACAAAATTACATCGGGTTATCTCCGTAGGGGCGCACAGCCGTGCGCCCTACAAAAGATTTGGCTGCATACCCGTATCCCAGGCCCCATAGGCATGGGTCCCTATGGATTGGCTCTCTATGGGTCAGGTCAGAGCGTTTTTCGCCGTTTCTTCTAGCTGTTTCGCTGCAGTTGCTTTACGTTCACTGTAGCGATCGGTGAGTTCATCTACGTTGTCTCGTAGTAGCAGGGTAAACCGATAGAGTTCTTCCATCACATCTACCACTCGATCTCGGTAGGCGGACTGCTTCATGGTGCCGTCTTCATTAAACTCTTGATAGGCTTTAGCCACAGAGGACTGGTTCGGAATGGTAAACATCCGCATCCAGCGTCCCAAAATTCGCATGGTATTAATCGCATTAAAGGATTGGGAACCGCCAGATACCTGCATCACAGCCAATGTACGGCCCTGGGTAGGGCGAATGGCTCCCATGCTTAGGGGAATCCAATCAATTTGGGTTTTCATTAGCCCTGAGATGTTGCCGTGCATCTCAGGGCTCGACCATACCTGTCCTTCTGACCATAGCGAGAGGTCACGCAACTCTTTCACTTTCGGATGAGTATCCGGTTCTGCACCGTGGAGGGGTAATCCTCGAGGATCAAAAAACTTTACCTCAGCTCCAAAGTCTTCAATAATACGAGCAGCTTCTTCCGCTAGAAGACGACTGTAAGAGCGTTCACGAAGAGAGCCGTAAAGAAAAAGAATGCGTGGTTTGTGGTCAAATGTCATGGGTAAAATTAGAAGGAAAGGGAGAAAATGAAAGTGAATGGGTAGAGAAATAAAACCGTTTACTCTAGTGACGATGATGCATGGGGATGGTTGGATAACGTAAAAGATACTGAGTAAACGAGCTGTGGTCAGAAGTTTCAGGAGACAGATTTCAGGAGTCAGGAGTCAGAAAAATTCTCTCCCCTATCTCCTGACTCCCGACCTCTTCCTTAAAACATCACACTATAGGCTAAGCCCGCTGTCACCGAACCGATAAAGGCAAAGCCTAAGTAAGCCAAAAACACTGGGCGACGAGCCAATGCAAAGACTGCAATCATGGCTGGAATACTAGTGGCCCCACCTGCCAGCAAAAATGCCATACCAGCCCCCGGTGCCATACCTTGATTCACTAAACCCGCGACTAGAGGTAACGCTGCATATCCATTCAGGTAAGCGGGAATCCCCACCAGAGCTGCACCCACCACGGACAACAGACTACCATCTCCTGCAATCGTCTGAATCCAGGCGTTGGGTACATATACCAGCATTAAACTCTCCAGCAAAAATGCCAGCGCTAGCCATTTACCCAGGAACCAGCCATTGTTACGTGCTCCCTGCCAAAACTTCTGGCGGCGCTCCGCCTCAGGCCAAAATTTCCACACAACCGGCTTAGGATTCCGTACGCGACTACCGCCACAGCCACCATTACCGGCTCCCTCACGCAAAGGATTTCTGAAGGCTACAGTCGATACGCCCGAGTTCATCAAGGCCAGCGTACCGAAACCGCCCAGCAGACCAGTGGCAATTGTCGCTAGGGTTTTAGCAATGGCGAATTGCAATCCCAGAGTACCCACGGTAAGGATAAACATGGACGGATCCATCAGTGGGGAAGATAGCCAAAAAGTCATCACCGCTGAAACCGGCACCCCCACGGAGAGGAGCGCCGCAATTAGTGGGATCACACCACAGGAGCAAAAGGGCGAAAGTGCTCCAAATAGGGAAGCCACAACAATCATTACCGAGATACGTCCTTGAAACGCCTTGGCAATCAGATTATCTGCACCACTGGCCTGGGCATAGGCCGCAATCCCGATAGACAGTAGCAAGAAGGGAGACACCTGCACCAGGCTGCTGACCAGGAAGCCCAAGCTACCAGAAAACTGAGGCGGCACCAGGATAGCCAAGGCAAGAAAGATAAGGACAATGGTGATAAAAACCTTATCTAGCTGTTGAACACTGCGATTAAAGCGATTGAAGACAGTTGAAGTCATGACGGGCAGTCCTTCGGTATTTCGAAAAACATCAAAATAAAGGTCAAAAATTTTTCATTGGTCGGGGCATTTCATGGAATGCCCCGACCAATGGGTGGGCACCGCCCACCAAAAATCAATCCGGACGATCAGGACAAGGCAAAGGTTCAGCGACGTCAGTTAGTTCAAAGGTTTCAGGATCAACAACTCGATTACGGGTACAGCATTCCTCAAAAAGGAAATCAATCAGGTACTTAAGGGCATCAGACTGGACGCTATACCAAATCCATTGGCGATCCTTCTCAGCCTGCACCAGCCCAACCTGACGCAGTTTATCTAAATGGTGAGACAGCGTTGAAGCCGTAATCCCTAGCTCCCGTTGAATTTCGCCCGCAGGTAAACCTTGGGGATGGGCCGATAAAAGAAGCCGCACGATATTAAGTCGTGAAGGCTGTCCAAGGGCCGCAAAGGCAGCGGCTATTTCTTCGACGGAACGCGATTGGCTATCTGACATATTTCGATGATCATCAAAATACACGTTTTTGTCAAGGGCCCAGAAAATATTGGGCATTGCTGATCCTCAAGATGACGTTAGTTGTGGGATACCGTCAAATAGCAATGGCACTAGACGGGTTTTTCTTCCAGACCAGCAATCGTAAATATTGTCAACAAACTATTCACCTGAAGGCAGCACAAACACTTCAATGTGCTGATCACGCCCCCGGATAGGCAATTGGCCTAGGGATTTAAGGGATAGGCTTTTGAGGCGTTGCTGAGTAGTTTTGCTAATCAATAGAGAAGAGTCCACTTCCTTCGTTAAGGATTCCAGTCGAGAAGCAACATTGACCGTATCTCCAATCACAGAGAATTCCAGATGACCATCGGTGCCTAGGCAACCGGCAACGATGGAGCCTGAATGTAAGCCAATGCCAATGGGCAAAGGGCTCAGTTGTTCGACCTCTGACAAAATTGCCTGGGCCGCCTGTACTGCATGGTCTGCGTGGTTGTCTAACACGTTTGGCGCACCAAAGACGGCCAGCATACCATCCCCCATAAAGGTGGTAACCCAACCATCATGGCGTTTGACGATGGTGGACAAAAGACCCTGGAGCTGATTCAGAAACTCAAATACATCAGCGGGTTCAAGTTTTTCCGCATAGTGAGTAAAGCCGCGTAGGTCAGTCACCATAACCGTGACATCAAAGGTCATGGGCTCTTCTATCAGATCTGTCGGTGTTTCAAACGCCGCGTCAACAACATTCGCTGGCAGAAACTGCTGCATCAATAGACGGCCCGCTTCATTTTTGCCTTGGCGGCGGACAATGCCAGAGGTGAGCATGCCCATGAGCCCGGTACCCAGAATGGTAAACAGTGCAAACACACCGATTGCTAGATTTAACTGAAACAGAAAAATAGCATAGGTAAAGTTGGCAAGGGCTAAAACGGTGGTAATCGCTGACGCCTGACGGCGAATACGAATACCGCCAGAGACCGCTAGTAAACAACAAAATGCAGCAACGTTAGTGACAATTTTGGGTTGAGTTTCCCCTAAGACACTTGCAATATTGGTAATGAAAAGTGCGAGTAACAGGCCATCAAACAGGGGAATGGCAATCTGTAGCTTGGGTAGCCAGCGCCAGGCAGTCGGCTGACATAGGGCCAGGAGAAAGCCGCTATATATGATGCAGGCACTAACAGAAATCAGAGCAACGGTAGGCGAAACAGAGGCTTCACCGATGATGCGCTGTGGGAAAAAGAAAACGAGCACATCTAGAATGCTTGAAATTAGCACCACCACTACTTTGACATAGGCAACCTTACGCTCGTTGCTAAGGGATTCTTTGGCAATGACTTGATGAACAGCAGCCTGAATAGGCTGGACTGTAGGTTGCCTAAAACGGGCCTCTTTAGGCTTCGTCATATATTCCTTTGCCTATAAAACTACGTATTCAGCAGCACCCCAACGGATCTAACTAATTTTAGCGCTCCATTTTTTGGATCTTTGCAATATCTCCCGTGCCCATGTCTTAGCGGGTACGAAGGACTGGCTCTTCAGTCTTTGATAAATGGTTGAGAAAAGGAAAAACCAGCATCCAATGCAACTGCACAACCCGTAAATCTTGCTGGTGTTCAACAAGGCCAATGACCATCTCTTGATGGCCAGCCAAAGGGTGTCTGCGATAGGTTCCAAAGATGTAGTCCCACCAGGGAATATTGAAGCCAAAATTGCTATTGGTTTCTTTGGTGATGGCAGAATGATGGATGCGATGCATGTCTGGAGTGATTACAAACAGCCGTAGTAAGCGCTCTAATGGGGCAGGTAAACGAACGTTGCCATGATTGAACATTGATGTTGCATTGAGAATGATTTCAAATATCAATACAGCAACGATGGGTGTCCCTAACAACAAAATGATAATCATTCTATTGGCCATTGATAGCAAGATTTCAACGGGATGAAATCTTAGGCCTGTCGTCACATCAAAGTCGAGATCAGCATGGTGCACTCGATGGAATCGCCACAGTGCTGGCAAGGCGTGAAACAGGACATGGTTTAGGTAGGTAATGAAATCCAGACAGATAACAGATAGCACTACAGTCTGCCAGTGCGTCAGAGGCAACGTGTAAAATATTCCCCATTGCTGTTCCTTAGCAATGGCAGCAACACCTAATGATGCCAAGGGAAAGATGGCTCGTAACACAATCGTACCCAGGGTCAATAATCCAACATTGCTAAACCATCGCATTACCCTGGGAGATGAGGAATGCCGGCAAGGGGCCATGGCTTCCCATAGTTGCATCAACATAAGTATGCCGAAGAAAAAGCCACACCGAATCGTAAACTCATACTCCAACAGTTGTAGCTCGCCGATCATCATTCTATATGTCCTCTAGTGTATGGAGCAGGCCATCTATATCTAGTCTAGGTCTCCTCGTCACACAAATAGGGCACTTTGTCTAGGTCTCCTCTTGACATAGATGGGGCACTTTGTTCAGCAACCTGTATGATTATTTATTTTTTGAATTAAAAAAGATAATGGTTATGAATCAACACTAATGTTTCTAATATTCTTAGAGTCGATTAGAGGCCACAAATAGAGCCATTAGAACGTCAGTATTCGAGTACAGAGGCTTTTTAACGCTGTACTAAAGTTAGAAATCTACGAGTATGCTTGAGGGTAGTTCAATTGGATTACAATTCTATTTTTGGGGAGAGTGGCTTGGCTGGCCAAAGCTCACATTACAGCTTGATTTGGAAATAAAGCAAACGGTTCTGATGCTAGCTTTGGGCAGCTCGATGATCAGTTTGATTGTGGTTGCCATACAAAATTATCGATTAAACCAAGAGGTTAAGCGTCGCCAGCAGGTTGAGGCCGAGTTGCTGGCCAGTGAAGCCCACCATCGGGCCCTCATTAATGCCTTACCTGACTTGATCATGCGCATCAATCGCGATGGCATCTATCTTGAGTTTTTAGCGTCCCCCGACTTTCCCGTCCTCGGTGAACTACAAAATTGGGTAGGCACCCATATCACTGATCGGCTACCGCCAGATATCGCTCAAAAACGGTTAGAGGCTTTGCAAAAGGCGTTGGCAACCCAATCGATTGAAACCTATGAACACACTCTTTTGATTGATGGCAACAAACAAATCGAGCAGGTTAGGGTTGTTCCCTGTAGTGCAGATGAAGTGTTGATGCTGGTGCAGAATATTAGCGATCGCAAACAGGCAGAGGCCCGTCTACAGATGAGTGAGCAACGGTTTCGCCGTGCGATCGCAATGGCTCCATTTCCGATCATGATCCATGCCGAAGATGGTGAGGTCCTGCATATCAACGGTACTTGGACTGAGCTGACAGGATTTACCCAGAAGGATCTGCCCACTACTCAAGTATGGGCCCAGCTAGCCTATGGTGAGAGGGCGACTGAGATGCTCGAAACTGTCATTGCGAAGAACTATAGTCTGGCATCTCGTGGAGATGAGGACACACAAACTATCAATATTGCCAAAGGCAAGCAGCGGATCTGGCAGTTTAGCTCCGCACCGTTAGAAAAGCTGGCAGATGGTCGACGCATTGCCATTACGATGGCCGTCGATATTACCCAGAGCTGCCAGACTGAGAAGGCCCTACGGGACAGCGAAGAACGCTATCGCAGTATTTATAATCAAGCCGCTGTTGGGTTGGCCAATGGCACGCTCGATGGCAAATTTGTTGATGCCAACCCCCGCTTCTGTGAAATGCTGGGATACTCTCGCGAAGAATTACTGGCCAAACCCATTAGCGAGATTACCCATCCGGATGATCGAGACCAGACTCAGGTTATGGCCCATAGGCTATTTACCAATGAAGCACTTTACCTTTTTCATGAAAAACGCTATTTAAGAAAAAACGGTAGCTTTTTTTGGTCCAATACAGGAGTATCCATTGTAAAAGATGCCCAAGGTAATCCTCAACATACGTTGGCTGTTATTCAGGATATTAGCGATCGCATCAAAGCAGAAGAGAAATTAAAACATGATGCGTTTCACGATGCGCTAACGGGCTTGCCCAACCGTAGTCTGTTGATGGAACGTTTAGAGTTGGCCCTTAAACGAATCAAGCGACACCATGAAACCCAGCTGGCCGTAATGTTTTTAGACCTAGACAACTTTAAGGTCATCAACGATAGCCTGGGTCACTCCGTGGGAGACAGGCTGCTGTTGGCAATTTCCACCAGACTCAAGGGCGTCATTCGAGAAACAGATTTAGCCGCCCGTTTGGGCGGCGACGAATTTGTCATTCTCCTAGAGGAGATTGGAGACCTGGCAGAAGCCACCATGGTGGCAGAGCGCGTTTTAGAAGTGCTGCAAACACCGCTTAACATTGCGAACCAACGGTTATTTCCAGGGGTAAGTATTGGTATTGCCCTATCCAGACAACAACATCATTACATAGCCTCTGAACTTTTGCGCGATGCCGATGTCGCCATGTATGACGCTAAGCGTAGGGGGCGAGGGCAGTATGTTGTCTTTGATTCCACCATGCATCTACAGGTGGTGCAGCGACTGCACCTTGAGAACAAGTTGCACAGGGCATTGGAAAATGAAGAATTTTCACTCTACTATCAACCCATTGTTAATCTGAAAACTCAAAAAATAGAAGCCTTTGAAGCCCTACTCCGCTGGCAGCATCCTGAAGAGGGACTAATGTTGCCAGATCGATTTATTGACATTGCCCAGGAGATTGGGCTGATTGCCCCTATTGACGAATGGGTGTTGCGAACAGCCTGTCAGCAGTTAGTGCTCTGGCAAACTCATTTTCCTGAACATTCTCCAGGGATCAATATCAATTTTTTAGGTGAACACCTCAAGGAATCGCTACTGGTCAAGCTTGAGAAAGTTTTAGCCGTCCATAGACCTGTAGACAACAGTTTAATGATTGAAATAACAGAAAGCATGCTGGTGCAGGATTATGAAACCACCCAACCTTTGCTGAATCAACTCAAGCACTTTGGTGTGGGCGTTGTTATTGATAATTTTGGAGCAGGATACTCCTGCCTACGCCATTTGCATCAGCTACCTGTAAAAGCCCTCAAAATTGACCAAGGCTTTGTGAGTTCAATGGAATTAAACGGAGTCAATCAGATTATTGCAGAGTCAATCATTACCATGTGCCAGTCTTTGGGATTGACAACGATTGCAGCAGGTGTAAAAACACGGCAACAACTGCATTGGCTAAAAGAAATAGGTTGCAATGCGGTACAAGGAGACTATTGTGCTGAACCGATGGGGGTAGAGGAAGCAACCGATCTGTTAGCTCAAGAGCAATCTTTCCAGCGGCCTCATTTTCCCAGGGATGCGTCTGAATAATTAATTTTGATTTGTTTTTTGTTAAATGTGCTACATATAACTAAATCGTTAATGAGTCACATTCATGAGACTGGATCGCTTTCAATGGGGTCTATCCGTTTATCGATGTCATGGTGCCCTTTCCCCTTGGGCTGAGCTAGAGGCCTATCGGCAAATGCTGATGGATGTAAGGGGCGTGACGGAAAGTGCGATCGCAAACGGTCTATCGTTAGAGGCGTTTTTAGCCTCAGATCTGACCACTGGCTATGATCCCATCTGGGGCCAGGGCTTTTTATCCCCTGAATAATTCCAGACAATTGTTTACCAAAGCTTCGCAGAATAGACGCAGCCGATTTTAGAATGCGGATAGCACAATAGGGAATGAGTAGAGTTAATCGGCTCACTAACTAAACGTTCATTAGGAGGTTACAAATGCATAATCGCCATGTTGTAGCTGGTGTTCTGATGATGACCACGGTGGGCAGCTTAGCCTATCCGGCCCATGGGCAACTTGAGCACACCCAGCTGGCAGTAGAGATCAGTGGTGTCAATACCCCCCAAGGACAGGTCTGCCTTAACCTCTTTAATAGCAGCGATGGATTTCCTGGGGATCGAGAAGAGGCCCTGGAAAGCCTATGTTTAACGCTGACAGAGGACTCCCCCCCCGTAGCCACCTTTGAGAATCTGGCCCCTGGTAGCTATGCGGTTTCAGTCTTCCATGATGCTAACAACGACAATGAGTTTAACCGCAACTTTGTCGGCATGCCTGCCGAGGGGTTTGGATTTTCCAGAAACCCAGAAGCGCTAACCGGGCCACCTGAATTTGGAGACGCTGTGTTTTTGGTAGCAGGCGCAGAAAACAGGATCGAGGTTGAACTCAGCTATTTTTAAGGCAACTTCTAGATAAATTAAACTTATCCCCCTGATTTTAAGGGGGGGTGAGGCAGATTCTAAGAATTCAAACAGCTTGCTTAGATAAAATATTGAGGGCATATACCCTGGGTGTATCATCACCAGGGTATATCACCACCAGTAACTCGATATTTTAGAGTCTGTTATGAGTGACGTTTACGATGCCTTTATTTCGTATGGTCGTGCTGACAGTAAGGCATTTGTTGTCAACCTGGGTAAACGGCTGACGGATGCTGGCTATCGCATCTGGTGTGATTTTAACGATATCCCCCTGGCCGTAGATTTTCAGAACCAGATCGACAGCGGCATTGAAAAATCCCATAATTTTCTCTTTATTATTTCACCCCACTCCGTCAACTCAGACTATTGTAGTAAAGAAATTGAAATTGCCCTGCGTCATCAAAAACGGATTATCCCCATATTGCACGTAGAGCAGATTAATCGAGAAATCTGGCAACAGCGAAATCCCCACGGCGGCGATGCACAATGGCAAGATTATCAGGCCAGGGGACTGCATTCTAGCTTTCCCAACATGAACACCCAGATTGGGAAAATCAATTGGGTTTACATGCGGCCAGAGCAAGATGAGTTTGAAAAATCTTTAACGGACCTCCATCAGATTTTCCATCGTCATCAAGACTATGTGGAGAATCACACTCACTTCTTAAATCAGGCCCTTGGGTGGGAGCGACAACAAAAGCAAACGGAGTTTTTACTATTAGGAGAAAAACGACAGCTAGCAGAAACCTGGCTGAAACAACGGTTTAAAGACGAACAGGCTCCCTGTGAGCCCACCGACTTGCATTGTGAGTTCATTACTGAAAGCATTAAAAATGCTAACAACATGATGACTCAGGTGTTTTTGGCCTATGCCCAGGCGGATGCCAACGTTATGGACAACATTCGGCGATCGCTGCGACGTCAGGGGTTTACGGTTTGGAGTAATCAGACGGATATCGCCACAGGAGAGGCCTTTAAACGGGCTGTGGATCGGGGCATTGAAGAAGCTGATTCCATGGTGTATCTGCTGTCGCCCGATTCTCTTCGGTCCAAATATTGCCAGTATGAATTGAAGTATGCCCTGACCCTTCACAAGCGAATTATTCCTATTTTAGTCAGGCCCCTGGGGTCCGCTGAGAGCCCACCGGAACTGGCCTCACTGCAATATATCGATTTAACGGATAACTTAAATCAAGACGATTATCAGCTGGACGAAAACGGGTTGATTAAGACCCTTAACCAGGATGCGGTTTATTATAACCAGCACAAAATTCTCTTGACCAAAGCCTTAAAGTGGAAACGGCAACAGGAGAATCCTAGTGTGTTGCTGCGGGGCTATGATCTAAGCCATGCAGAGGCCTGGTTAAAAACAGCGACTGGGCGAACCGTGCAGCCAGCAATGACGTTGCACCATGACTTTATCCAGGCCAGTTTAGACCAGCCACCACTGTCTTCCATCGATGTATTTATCTCCTATTCCAGTGCCGATGCCGATATTGCCCGTAAGATCAATGGCGCTTTGCAAAGCCAAGGTAAAACCACCTGGTTTGACCAGGAGAGTATTGCCGCAGGTACTGCCAACTTTCAGCGAGAGATCTACCAGGGCATTGAGGTATCTGACAATTTTTTGTTTATTTTGTCCCCTCGGTCCGTCAACTCACCCTATTGCAAATTAGAGGTAGACCATGGAGCCCGCTTTAACAAGCGGTTTGTGACTATTTTGCATCAGCCTATAGAGACGGCTGACCTGCATCCCCAACTGGCCCAGGTTCAGTGGCTAGATTTTAGCCAGCAACGGGGCAACTTCACCACCCATTTTAATCACCTCATCCGCACACTGGATACGGATCGCGACCATGTGCAGAGTCATACAAAATGGCTCCAGCGCGCCCTGGAATGGCAGCAAAAAGAGCAGAGTCATGATTTGCTATTGCGGGGGGCGGAGAGTGCGATCGCAACCCAATGGCTGCAAGACACACAACAAAAGCAGAAAAAACCTGCCGTCACAGCAGAGCAACAGAGCTTTATCACCGCCAGTCAGAATGCCGCTAAAGCCGAGACACGTCGTGAAAAACGACGTATGAGAATTACCCAATCTCTGCTGGCAGGTGTGAGTATTTTGTTTGTGATTGCAGCGGGAGCCAGTGCCATTGCCTTTAGGAACAACAGTCGTTTGGTGCTAGATGAGAACGCAGCGGAGACCAGCCGGTTACTGATTACTAAACCTGTAGAAGGGCTGTTGGACTCTCTCAAGTTGGTTGGCAAAAGCCGCGCCCACCTGAACGGACTGCGTCTTTCTGTGCGCTCTACCCTGCGAAATGCCATGGGTGCGACGGTGGAAAAAAACCGATTGCTAGGGCATCAAGATGCGGTTTGGGCAGCGGTGTATAGCCCAGACGGGGAGATCATTGCCAGCGGCGGCTTCGATGCTGTTATTCGACTGTGGGACAAAGACGGCAATGTGATTGGTCAACCCTTTGCAGGCCATACGGATGATATTTGGTCCATAGCGTTTAGTCCAGACGGTGAAACCATTGCCAGTGCCAGTTCTGATCAAACGGTACGGCTATGGAATTTGCAGGGCAACCCGTTGGGGAATCCACTGGCAGGACATTGGGGACATGTGAAGACCGTTGCGTTTAGTACAGATGGGGCCTGGATTGCCAGTGGTGATCAGGGGGGGGCTGTCAGGTTATGGAATCGACAAGGCCGACTGTTGTACCCACCGTTTCAGGCAGATGGCCAAAGTACGGTCTGGTCGGTGGCCTTTAGTCCGGACCGTACACAAATTGTCAGCGGTCGCGAAGATGGGCTGCTTCACGTTTGGAGTCCTCAAGGGCAATTGTTGAAAACGTTGCGAGGGCATACCGGTACCATTATGTCGGTGGTATTTAGCCCCGATGGCAGCCTGATCGCTAGCGGTGGTAACGATAACATTGTGCGGATATGGGATCGTCAGGGCAATCTACGGCACCAGCTAGAGGGCCACACCGATAATGTCATCTCCCTGGCCTTTAGCCCCGATAGCCGATGGTTGATTAGCGGTGGTGACGACAACACTGTGCGGGTGTGGAGCCGAGATGGGCAGCCAGTGGGACCACCCCTGAATGGCCACGATTACTATGTGTATTCTGTTATCGTTAGCCCCGATGGCAACACTATTCTTAGCGGTGGTGAAGATCAGACACTGCGGCTATGGGATATGCAAACTGTCCTGTTGCGCCAGGCCACCCAGCTGCACGATGGTGCGGTGCATGCCATGGCAGTTAGCGGTGATGGCCAAACCCTGGTGACGGCAGGGGCTGACGGCAAGATCAACCTGGTGCCAAACGGCGGCAGAGCCCTTACGTTTCAAGGACATACCGATGCAGTTCTATCGGTGGCCGTTAGTCAGGATGGACAAACCTTTGCCAGTGGCGGTGAAGACAACGTTGTTAAACTTTGGAATCGTCAGGGCTATGGGCTTGCAACCCTCACCGCCCACCAGGCACCCGTCAATGCAGTCGCGATTCATCCCACCCAACCGCTGATGGCCAGCGCCAGTGACGACACCACTATCCGCCTATGGGATCTGCAGGGAAATCCTGTAGGGCAATCCATTGAAGGGCACACCGATAAGGTGAATACGGTTGTGTTTACCCCCGATGGCCAGCGGCTAATTAGCGGCAGCGACGACCGCACCATTCGCCTGTGGGATCTAGAGGGCACCCCCATTGGCGACCCCATCCAAGGGCACACGGATGATGTGAATGCCATTGCCTTTAGTCCCGATGGCCAAATGTTTATCACGGCCAGTCGCGATCGCACCCTCAGACTCTGGGACAGCAACGGTCGCCCTATGGTAGACGAGCCGTTTAGAGGTCACCTTAGCGATGTGATAGCCGTTACCTTTAGCCCTGATGGTGACTATATTGTCAGCGCCAGCCGAGATCAGACCCTACGGCTATGGGATTTAACCGGCAAGCCCATTGGCAATCCATTAACAGGCCATAATGCCACCGCCAGCACGGTTTTATTCAGTGGCGATGGCCAATGGATCCTCAGTGCCAACAGTGATGGCTTTCTGCGACGTTGGGAAGGGGGCAGCCTGCAAGATTGGGTGGGGTGGGGGTGCGAGCGCATTCGCAAGCATGCTCTTGTAACGTCAGACGATGCAGACATTCGCTCGCCCAGTGCGGATGCGGTGAGTAGCGTGTGTCAGTTCTAATAATTGTCTTAGTGAAGAGCTTTTTAGGCGTGCGATCGCACCTCACCCCCTGCATACCTCTGCTAAGCTCACCGTATCTAACAACAAATTCATCCTCCTCAACATGAGATTACTCGTCCAACTCATTGGCCTTGTCCTGATGCTGCTAGGGATTTATTACTTAGGCAGAAACATCTTTTTCACCACCAATGTGAATCCCTACTTTTGGCGCGGCATTGCGGCTGATGCATCAATTTTCTTGCTGTGTGCTGGCATTTGCCTGTTGGTGTTCATGCCATTGGGATTTATGAAGCAATTAGGTTGGATTTTCGTTGCTGGTGGGATTCTCTGTATTTTCGTGAGTAGTCGAGCCATTCTGAACCCGACCAGTCTTTGGCAGTTCTTTGTTGCCACGGCATCAATGGCGTTTGGGTATCGGTTGTTTGCGACCGGGCGTTAGCGTTGAGTCAGCACTGAATATCCCCTGCGTTCTCCACAACCCTATGGAATAGTCGACAGTCAATTACATACAATACAACTTTAAGCGGCCCTGAACCGCTAAGTTAGAGCCGCTTAAAGTAGTTGAAATCGTTAGCTCGTACTCATTAGCCAATAAATCAGCCAAACAGGATGAGCTGCATTATCTACGGGGTTTTGCCTTATTGACTTTCAGATTACGGCCCATCCACTCAGCGCCATCCAGTGCTTCAATAGCAGCCGTCTCTTCTGCCTCTGTTGCCATGTCAACAAAAGCAAATCCACGCTTCCGACCGGTTTCCCTGTCGGTGGGTAAATGGGTGCTTTTCACGGTGCCGTACTCTGCAAAAGTCTGATTTAAGTCATCTTGTGTGACGTCAAAAGATAAATTACCAACATAAATCGTCATCGAACTTCTCCAATAGTAAGCGTGTGCAGATTTAAATTCGGAGAACCGTTGGTTAGACGAATTGCATAACCGAAAATAAGCCATAGGCAAAACGCTAACACGGGATTCAGGATAATAGAGGAAATGCAGCAAAATTTAAATCTGAAGAGAATTCGGACTCAGTCGTTAAATGACTCTGTCATCCCACGGGCTTGGGTATACTTCATCTATAATGATTTTAGGGAAATTATCTAGGAAACGAATATTTAATATTTGCTTACTTGTTCCTATTTTAAGTAGCCTTAGCAGCTTAGTTCCCTCTCCTAATGGCACTTTAATGTGTGATGTTGCCAGGTTGTTGATTAGCTAGCCAGAAGCATAGGCCTACTGGGAAATCGTCAATTTATTCATCACTCCAAAGCTCTTGGAAAGGTATTCTCAGCTACAATACATTCCCTTAAAGTTAACAATGCTTCCTCGTACAGATATTCCTTACCCTAGTTGTTAAACCTTTGGTCATTACCGCTCTCGTTAGTGAGGAAATGTGTAGGGAGTGAAACCAATACCTAAAATTTCGATAACAATATAGGTATTGGGCAGCTGATTGATTAGTAAGTTCTCTTTGTAAGAAAAAAGAGAGAACTTAAGGCTGTTGTGACCTGATTTAGGGATGAGGGTTTTATAAGGTCCTAAGTCATGGCTGTACAGAGGCATTTCATGGAACGCCCACAGGCACAAGGTCAGCCCCTACGTTAAAAAAACTGAATAACATACGCTTGGGAGATAATTATGGAAAGCTTTGATTACATTGTTTTGGGCGCTGGCTTAGGAGGGCTTTCTGCGGCAGCTTGTTTAACACGTCAGGGCCATAGGGTGGCTGTTTTAGAAAAACACTATTTGCCAGGGGGATGTTGTCACACCTTTGATTTTGGCGATTATCGGTTCTGTGCAGACGTGCATTACATTTCTCAGTGTGCGCCGGATCAGGCCATTGGTCAGTTTCTTAGCTACATTGAGCGGCCCGTGGAGTTTAATTCGCTGGATCCAGAAGGTATTGATCGGGTGATTACGCCGGAGGTGGATTTTAAGATTCCGTTGGATTGGGAGGCGTTGCGATCGCGTCTTCTCGCTACGTTTCCAGATGAGCAAACGGCCATTAACCGCTACTGTAATGAGATTCATCAGTTGCACACAGAAATTCGCGGCCTGACCAACGAAATTAACTGGTATGACCGCAAGTGGTCTGACTGGTTAAAGCTGCCCAAATACTGGAACCTCTACAGTAAGCGTAACTGGACCCTGCAAGATTTGTACAACCATGTGGGGCTGTCCCCCAAACTACAGAATCTGTTGGCAGGCCAAAGCGGTGATTATGCCCTGCCCCCCAACGAAATTGCCCTGATGACCCACACCTCTCTAGTGTCAGATTATGCAGAAGGGGCTTATTATCCCAAACATCACTTCAAACATTTTGTCGATACCATCGTAGAAGCCATCACCGCTGGCGGTGGGGTGGTGCAGCTATCCACCCCCGTAGAACATATTGAGGTCAGCAATCATCGAGTGCAGCAGCTGATTACGGCCAACGGAGACATCTATCACGCGGAAAAGGCCTACATCAGCGATCTAGACCCGAAGCTAACGGTACAGCTAATGCACATTCCTGGCGTGCTCAGTAAGCAAGAAACCAGGCGTCTGACCGGCTATGATTATTCTGCCAGTGCCTTTAACCTCTATCTGGGCTTAGATGGCCGCTTTGAACCAGAGCGCTATGGTCTGGGTAACTGGAATATTTGGTATTACCCCACCGGCAATTTAAACCAGGAATATCAGAAACAACTCGCTGGCGATCTCAGTCATCCCTGGATCTTTCTCTCTTGCCCCACCCTAAAATCCAGTGAACCTGGGATGGCTCCAGCGGGACATCATGTTTTAGAAATTGCCACTGTCTGTCCCTATCAGCCGTTTGGAGAGTTACATAAATACGATAAAGCAGGCTACAAAGCCAAAAAGCGTGAGCTGTATAAACAGATTATGAACAGCGTACGCGACTTGATTCCTGATGTGGACCGCTATGCTCGGATGAAAGTGTATGGGACACCCACCACCAGTGAGTATTACCTGGGCCAGCCCCAAGGCAATATTTATGGCGCTAAGCTGATTCCTAAACAGGTGGGTCTGCACCGTATGGGCTATACCACAGAGCTGCCAAACCTGTTCCTGGTGGGGGCCACTGCCGGTTATCCCAGCGTACCCGGTGTGATAATTAACGGCATGGATGTGGTAGAGCTGCTCACAGGTCGGACAATCCAGCACAAACAAGCACCCGCCAACGTTCCAGAAAAAGTCTCAATATAATAGACAGTTGAGAGATGCCGCTCAATACCAAGCGTGCTATCTAATGCACTCAGCACACTATCAAAGTCTGTTTCAAAGACATAGGCTTCCCTGTGTGAGTCGGGTGAAGAAAAACCCCAGTTCTTAGAAACTGAAATTAAGCCATTCTCCAATATTATATCGTCAAGGCAAGTTAGTCTGCTTACCATTATTATTGTGGAACAACAAACACTACTTCATGTATCTCAGGGTCAGGAAGGCCTTCTGCTCTTCTCTCTCGTAACCACTCGTCATACTCAACATTTTTCTCGTCCACAAGTGCATCAATCCTAGCTTGCCTTTCCGGAGAAACAGATAGATTGTTGCTGAGAGCATCGACCACTTGTCGAGCCATGTCTTCAGTTATATAAGGTATGGCCTCATTTGGTATTTGTGATGCAATTTCAGGTGGTAGGATATCAATTGGTTGCATAGGAATTTGTTTGTTTAAGTTATCTTGTCGGGCGCGATAGACAAGATCGATGATAACCATAAAAATACTAGCAAAGCCCAATCTTGGTTGTGGCACATAATCGAAGGAAAAGTAACTGATTAGGTGGCCAGGAATAGCAGCAGTCATAAGAAAAATAAGACCACGAATATTGAGTGTGGCCATGGTTAAGCACTAGTTGTTCAGTGCTAGAGGTAGGAATAAAAGCCTGGTGCACCAGGCGGCAAACGACTTTAGGGTACCCGGAGGCCGTCGTAGATGCGTTAGGGGTAATTCCACGGAGAAATGCTTTAATTCCTGGCGCTTTACAGTTTTTTTGTGTTGGTAAAGTTTTGGAAAGTTTGGGGGTGGAAATTGTGGAAAATAGCGTTGGCCGTTGTTGGTTTCTATACTGGCGTTTTTGGGATCTACCTCGCCTTGCAGTGGGCTTTCTATGGGGTGGGTTCTTTTTTATAGGATAGTGAGATAGTAATGCCAGATCTTAATAGCGAACCATGGGATTGTCAGTCTAGTTAGCAAGAAACGGGTGGTAGGCCCCTGCTGTTATCGATACCTTGATGAAATGCAACTAGCATATGATCAAGGCGACAGCATGAGTTTATTAATGAAGGCTACGGATTATAGCGCACACACCTATGGGCAAATAGCCAAAGCAATTACGTTCATTCGCGAAAATCATTTGGAGCAGCCGAGTTTGGCCACGATTGCTCGGCATGTAAATCTTAGTGAGTATCATTTTCAACGGTTATTCACAAAATGGGCTGGTATTAGTCCAAAACGTTTTTTGCAATACCTCACCCTTGAATATGCGAAATCTAAAATTGCTGAAACTAAAAGCCTGTTGGAACTAACGCTAGAGTCAGGCTTGTCAAGTTCAGGTCGTTTACATGATCTGTTTGTGCAATTGGAGGCGATGACACCGGGGGAATATAAAGCATCAGGTGCAGGATTACAGATTCGCTATGGCATTCATGACACACCGTTTGGCGGCTGTTTGATCGCGATTACTGATCGGGGTATCTGCAATTTACACTTTCTCGATAATGTAGACGAGTCCCCTGCTGTACAGCACTTGCAAGCAGAATGGCCCAAGGCTGATATTATCAGCGATCAAAACGAGACTGAGGTCGTGTGCGATCGCATATTTCAATCTGATCAGCAGTCTCCCTTAACCCTCCATGTCAAAGGCACAAATTTTCAGATTCAAGTGTGGCGTGCCCTATTACAAATCCCGTTTGGGGGGCTTACCACCTATCAGAGCTTAGCTACGGCCATTGGCAAACCCACAGCAGCTCGGGCCATTGGCAATGCAGTTGGTCGTAATCCGGTGGGATATCTGATTCCTTGCCATCGAGTGATTCGTGGTTCAGGAGAGATCGGTGGCTATCGTTGGGGCTTAGACCGAAAGACTGCACTGTTAGGTTGGGAAGCTAGTCAGGCAGAGGTGCAGCCATGAAGCTATCAAATATTCTGGAACTGTTATTGCTGGCGGCCCTATGGGGTGGTTCATTTTTGTTTATGCGGATTGCAGCGCCCGTGTTAGGACCCGTTTGGCTCATTGAGTTTCGTGTTTTGCTGGCAGGCCTAGTTCTGTTACCAGTACTGGCTCGGCTACGTCTTATGGGAACAATGCGTCGTCAGCTGATGCCCCTGTTGATCGTTGGGTGCCTCAATTCCGCAATTCCATTTTTGCTGTTGGCCTTCGCGTCCGTATCGCTCCCCGCAGGCTTTACGTCTATTTTGAATGGGACAGCCCCGCTCTTTGGAACGGTGGTAGCCTCGGTGTGGTTGAGCGAGAGACTGACACCATCCCGCAAGGTGGGATTTGTGCTGGGCTTTATTGGTGTTGTTATCCTCGTCGGTTGGAAAGCTGTCGACACCACCCCTAGTTTTTTAGTGGCCGTAGTTGCAGCATTATCCGCTGCATTAATGTACGCGATCGCAGCTCCCTACATTAAGAAAAACCTGGCTGGTGTTCCATCATTAGTTGTGACTACAGGCAGTCAACTGGGAGCCGCTTTGGTAATCATTCCAGCCCTCCCCTTCACGATTCCTCAGCAGGTGCCATCTGCAGGTGTTGCCCTAGCTGTTCTGGCCCTAGCTGTATTATCTACCGCCTTTGCCTACATTCTCTACTTCAGACTGATTCAAAATATTGGTTCCACCAAGGCGCTGACCGTTACCTATTTGATTCCCATGTTTGCCATGCTGTGGGGGGCCATTGTCCTACAAGAAGCCGTAACATCGTCCATGATTTTGGGGTGTGGGCTGGTGCTGTTGGGAACAGCTATTGCCAATGATCTGTTCCCTACGACACACTAAAGTTATCAAAGGCCTGGCAGAACCAACTGTTAGTTATGAGGAAAGCCCATCACCACGAATCTTCGGAGAGAGGTAGGCCAAGGAGAAACAACTGTGTATCGGCATTAGTACCAGGGGTACTCAGCCCCATCAGTAGTTAGTAGCTGGCTCGATCTATGGTGGCATAATTGTCTCTTTTGAAAATGGGCAGGCAACTAAAGTCTTTTTAGGAGCCGCAGCGGAGTAATCTCAAACTACGGCTCTAAACCTATCCGTATGCCCTAAGGATAAGGTGTCGTAAAGTGATTGAGATCAACAGTATAGTTAACACCGCCGTTACCGCCGCCAGGTCCCATAACAACCTGCAGAGCATAATCTCCAGACGTGGTTATATCGTTGATGTGTTTGTCAAGGACGCCTGCAGAGCTTACTGCAGCAATCACCTCTCCAGAATCCACAATGCCATTGTTATTGTTATCTTTGATCAGGCGCATATAGGCCTCACCTGTCAAATTTGTCAGCGTAATATCCACCCCTTCGTATAGTCCCAAACTAAACTCATACGTATCAGTGGTGAAACCATTGCCTACCACGCCGTCGTTACTATAGCCAAAACCTGTAAGGTCACCAACATCAAATTCACCGACAAGCAAATTGCTAGCTTTGCTATTGCTTCTAGAGAGCTTGAGGTCATACTCAAAGAAGGTACTATCACTACTGAAGTACTCTAGCTCAACAAAATAGGTATCCGCAGTTCCTCTATAGTTCAGACTATTTTCACCCGAAGAGTACAACTCCCCAGCTACAAGGGTATCTGCCGCATCAAAAACACCATTGCCATTGTCTCTGTACATTCGTAAACTAACATTGCCGCCATTGGTAATGTTGTCAACGGCTACGTTGATGTTTCTCTGAAAAGGGTGATTTGTCGTAAACTCAATAACATCTTTTGGATTAGTGTTACTGAGATAACCACCGCTGTAACTTTTAACCGATCCTCCGAGTGTACCAGCACTGTGGGTGGCCTGTAGATCCAGGTCATAGCTGACACTGCCAACGCTATCATTTACACGATTTACTTGAAGCAAGTAATTACCTGCTGAAGCATTAAAGCTAATAGTGTCATCATCATTATTGGGAGCCAAAGCCAAGGCAACCCAATCGTCGGAAGCATCAATGGTACCGTTATTATTTGTATCTCGCCACAGCGATAGATTGGCATTGTCATCAGCACTAATATCGTGTAAGCGAATGCCAATTTCGCGATTACCCATAAAACCACCAAAGACACTGAATCGAAAGACATCGGTTGGGTCGCCTTGGGTAAGACTATAGTTGGTGTAACTAACGATCGGATCGTGTAATGCTCCTACATTATAGTTAGCCATAAGACTTGTTTCTCCTTGAAAATAAATGCGGCCTAAGTGATCTACATTGATCAAAACAATCGGATGACCGAAATCATGACCGAGTTTGTGTGACTTCTGACCGAGATATTAGAGCTGTCGCCAATTCCATTAGAAAAATAAGTTCACTCTTTTCAGATAGTGTTCAAACACGCTATGGTTAGGAGATGAGATTTTTCTATCTCCTAACTCACCTATGCCTATGGCATCTTACTCTTCCGACACTGTGTCTCTTAAGCCCTTGCGAAGTGTTCACACCCAAAATCTAACGGAAATACTGACTCAATGTGGTATATCACTGGTAGTATCTACCTATCAAGCGGGCAAACTGATTGTGGTTCGTGCCGATGGCAATGTGGTAAATACCCATTTTCGCGTTTTTGATCAACCCATGGGTTTGGCTGCCGATCCTGAGAAAATGGCCCTAGGAACAAGCTATCAAATTTGGGAATTTCGTAATGTTCCAGCAGTGGGTCAGACCCTTGATCCGCCTAATAAACATGATGCCTGCTATCTACCTCGCAACAGTCATATAACAGGCGATATTGACATTCATGAAATGGCCTATATTGGTGATGAACTATGGTTTATCAACACTCGATTTTCTTGTTTATGTACTCTGGATCGGAAAAACAGTTTTATGCCCCGCTGGCGACCACCATTTGTCAGTGCCTATGATATTAATGATCGCTGCCACTTAAATGGGTTAGGTATACGTGATCATCAACCACGTTATGTGACAGCCTTGGCACCCACAGATACAGCTAACGGTTGGCGTGAGCATAAGGCCCATGGCGGCATTGTGGTGGACACTACCACCAATCAGCTGTTAGCACAGAACATTTCAATGCCCCATTCTCCCCGATGGTATCGCGATCAGCTATGGGTTTTAGAATCAGGTCAGGGAAATTTATCAACAGTCGATCTAAAAACAGGACAATTAAATGCGGTTGTGCAATTGCCTGGATTTACTAGAGGGTTGGATTTCTGGGGGCCACTGGCTTTTGTAGGGCTGTCACAGGTAAGAGAAACTGCCGTATTTAGTGGACTCCCCATTACTGAACGGTTACAAGAAAGGAACTGTGGTGTTTGGGTTGTTAATATAGAAACTGCCACGATTTTGGCTTTTTTGAGATTTGAGGATGCTGTTCAGGAAATCTTTGGTGTTTCTATACTACCGGGGATTTATTTCCCTGAGGTGATTGCCTGGGATGAGACATTGTTGCGCAACTCATTTGTTTTGCCGGATGAAGCCCTTGCAGAAGTCAATGTTACAACTGCATCAGCCGAGCATCAAAAACGTTGACCTGTATGCCAAGATCAATTGCAACAAGGTTAATAATGATAGTTCACAGTGAAGTAAAAGCCATCATCCTGGACATTGTCACCCCGATCATTCAAGTCGACTAACGGTAATCCATAATCCAGCTGCAGGCTAAGCCCCTCCAAGGGTTGGTAGGCAACGCCGAGACCTGCTCCCACCAAAAAACGCTGAGAGGGTTGTACATTGGGATTGCCGTTTTGATTCCATACATATCCCATATCCAGGAATGGCATGATTTGGAGGATGGATGATTGAGTGTCTTGATCGCGGAGCACGGTAATTCGGTCTTCCACTGATAGACGAAAACCATTATCCCCAGAACGAACATTTTGACGATATCCCCGTAGGGACTGACCACCCCCAATAACAAACTGTTCTGAGGCCAGTAAACTATCAGAGGCTAGTTGACCGCTGGCTTGTATAATCAGCAAATTGTTTTTATCTAACCGTTGAACTCGCTGAGCTTGTCCTAGCCAACTGAGAAATTGACTATCGGGAGTGGGGGAGCCATTATTGGTCGCGTTAAATAGGCCAGTACCCAGGCTGAATTGAGATTGAAACGCCCACGCGCCAGAGGGGTCTCGCCGGATGTAATCCTGACCAAATTTAATCACACTGGTACGGCTAATGCCATTGGCATCCGGGCCGCTACCAAAGGGAAAAGGAGAACCGAACAGAAAGGTTTGGCCTTCACGATAGGCAAATCCTAAAGAGAGCGCAAATTCTTCCCGTGGTGTACGCACGAGGGGTTGGCGAAAATTAACTTCATAAAACTCAGAGTCACCGCTGACATCCAGACTGGTCAAGGTTTGGGTGCTATCGCTAATCAGCGTCCGTAGCTGCAGCGTTCCGTCCATGGCATTTAACGGAATTCGATAGCCGATATCGTACAGGTTAGACCCCCCAGTGGTGGAACGATGATAGGCCAAGGAAATCTGGTCTCCCCAACCGGTCAGGTTGCGGTAACTTAGACCGATACCCATGCGTACATCCCCCACACTGGGAGGTGAATAGTTATCGATGGAGAGATCCGCATTAAACGGTTTCGCCTCATCCACGGTAACTGCAAGAACACTTTCTCCCAGATCTTCTCCGGGGAGCAGGGTGCCTTCCACAGAGTCAAACAGAGGATTAAGTTGTAATAACCTGAGCTGATCTTCTATCGCCCCCAGTTGAACAGGGGTCTCGGTTCCCAGACCAAGGCGCTGCTCTAGATAATGGGTTTGAGTTTGTTGATTGCCTTCAATTTGAATCTGACCAATACTGCCTTCAATTGATATTGTATTGATTGCCATCTATTGTGACAATGGTTTGCGCTCCATTACTATCCGCTATAATTGATTGGGCTTGGGCAGTTGGCAGATGAAATAAAACACCCAGGAACGGAATTAATAGAATACGGCTGGAGAGCACAGACTTCAAAGCTAGCATGGTTGAAAATATATTCTTACCAAGAAATAATCTGACTGTATCTGTAGCTTTTTCTGAGGAAACTGTTGTTAGACTAAAAGACTAAACACCAGACTTAATCAGGTTTTCTACCAGACTATTCCATTTTTTTAGATTTCTAACCTCAGAGATTTTACGGTGACTGAAATCTCGCACCACTTTCCATAAAGTTTCCCTAACGTACCCCTTCGAGCCATGTATCCTCAGCATCATGAGCAATCACTGGCCTCTAATCCTGGCACCAATGGGCAGGATACAGTCCCTCTGCAATACGCTGATGGATGGTCGTAATTTAGAAACAGCTCGTCAAAAAGACCGCTGATAGTCTGCCCCAAGGCGAATGACCACGATACTGAAGGGTCTGGTACCGCCGTCCCGTTCGATCACAAATGGGCATTGGTTAATGGGTGCTTATTTATATGCTTTTCTCTAGAGTATGTCAGGTCCTGAGTATAAGGTAGCTACCAGCTCCAATCATTAAACCACCTGCAACCTTTTTTGACACTTTTTGAAGTTTCCTTCGTTCCAGAAAAAGTGCAACATGGGTAGCAAACACAGCATATAAAATCTTTACGCCACCAACTCCAAAAACTATTATTGACACGATAGTTATCAGATCAAAGACTGCTAACGTTGATAGATCTTCAAACATAGGTAATAGGCTGGCATAGAAGAAAATTGCTTTGACATCTCCCAAGGTTAAGATAAAGCCTGAGACAAAGCTTGTTGTCAGCCCCCGCTTGGCATTACCTATACTACACGTTGCGATGTCAACAGGTTCATCATTGGATCGCCACAGTGATATTCCGAGCCAAATCAGATACATGCCGCCCAACACTTTGACAAGTATAAAAAAACCACCCATTGTTTCAGCAACAACAGACAGACCTAGGATTGCCAGGGCCACAAATACAAGATCGCCGCAAACTATCCCCATAGCCACAGCAATCCCACTTTTAACGCCCAAAGTCGCTGCACGCGTAACAACCAATGCAACACTTGCACTTGGCAAAGCTGCTAAAGCAGCCATCATTGTAAAAAGCGTAGTGACCTCTATAAGGCTCATTGCAAGGGAATCCCGAACGATATCTTAATACTAACAATATAACTAATCTCCAAAAACCACTCCAATGTGATGCGAATTTTCTCGACAAGAATCACACCATTCTCATGCAGTTTTAGAGGAGTTGACCCAGTTATTTCAGACAGTTAATTGAGAGATTTAAGCAGTCCAAAATGAGCACTAATTTGGACATGGGTATTGACGACAACGACGACAACGACAACATAATTGTCCCCAAGCACAATTGCAGCTGTTCTCTGTTCTCTGATAGTGCAGGCAAGGCACTGCGACTCTATATCCTAAACGTTTGATCGAGTACCTGCACCACTAAGCACAAAACCCAGACGATTAAACCCAAAAAGCCGGGGCGTGAACCCGGCTTTTTGGGTGGCTGTGTTGTGTACCTGCGGGACATTAACGCCAGCAAAGAAGTCATTGGCCCAGACCTATGGACCCGCGCGGCTGTTGAATGAAGATGCCGCAGACCTTGACATAGCCTTAGCGTTGGTCGCCGGACTAGGGGAGCACCGGCAGACCGCAACCCGTTTAGAATCAGCTGCCCATCAGCGCCTGGGCAAGCGCGATGTAGAGCGGTATTCCCAAGGCAATCGCAACCGGTGTGCCAACAGCTGTGGACGAGCCGATGTAGGCGGAAGGGTTGGCCGATGGGATGCCGGCTCGTAAAGTGGGCGGCCCTGAGATATCTGAACTGGAGGCGGCGATGACGGCAAGGATGACGACGCCTCCAGGGCTGAAGCCCGTAACAGCATGGGCGATCATGCCGAGACCAAAGGCAATGAAGCCATGCAGCAGCGGTGCCACCAGGGCGTATACGGCATACCACTGGGCTACCTTACGCAGCTCGTTAATTCTTGCCGTGGCTTCCATACCCATGATTAGCATCAGGATCGAAAGCAGACCACGGAAGAGGGGATCGAAGAAACTCTCATAGACGCTTTCTGGCCGAGTCAAGAGACCTAGAGCAATACCGAGCAGCAATGCCGATAGAGCAGAGCCCTGGAGACTTTCTTGAATGATGGGCCATATCTTGACCTTATTATTTGCGGCACTGCTCTGCTTGCTACGATACTCAACTGCAGTACCTCCTCCCTGCTGGGCGCGATACTCTTGCTGGCCGAGATACTCCTGCTTGCTGAGATGCTCGTCTGCGGCATTGCGCTGCTTGCTGAGATAAACACTGGCCAAGACAATCGCAGTCACGAGCGCTGGGATATCCATAAATGGATAGAGTGCGGCGGCCCAGGGCTCGTATTGCATACCTCCCGTTTCCATTAGTGTCAGGGCGGCGGCGAGGGTAGAACCACTCACGGCACCGAACAAGCCTGCGGTCGCAATGGCATCCACGACTTTGACGTTTGGCAGCTTGGCCAAAGTGTAACGCCCGATAAACACGATAAGGATGCCCACTGCCATGGCAAACGCTGCCGGCAAAAGCATCTCCGCCAGATTTGCATTGCGGATCGCAATGCCGCCGCTCAGGCCGACTTTAATGAGCAGCATAAAGACGATGAACTTATAGACCGCATCCGGAATTGCCAGTCGGCTACCGAGGGCGGCAACAACTCCACCACCAATTAGAAAGCCGAGTGTCGGGGACTGCAACTTCGCCAGGAAGTTCGTCAAAAAATCGGACAAGAAATCCACTAATACCTCCTTCCGCCTCCTCTAACGAGGAATGATTATTGTGATAAGTGAGCTTTAAAAAGTAGGGGTAAAGCGCTTCACCCCTAAAGTACAGGTGTTACGCGAGAACCTGTCGACAGAGTATTCAGAGAGGGCCACTCTCCAAACAGGGCTGGAAGATAACTGCTATTTTGCATTACCTTCTATAGATTTTGATCTATTAAAATCTAAATCTCTATGTATTTAAGTCTATCCTGAAATGCACAGATTTTTGCGCACTCTCAACAAGGATTTGGAACGCAATGTCAAATTCCAATCATAAGTTTTTCTTTTTTCTGTTTGGTGATCTTCGCTTCTGGTTAATGTAAATTGCGATCGCAGAGTTTTCTCAAGGCGACATACCCTTGACCCAAGAGTCAAATAACTGCCATCCCACCTTGTCAATAGAATATTGGGCCTATCCGCCTAGCAAACATCCACTAACGAAACCTCAATTAAGCACTTGACCGAGGGGTATGCATAGCGATCTGACCTGCCGCCGCTATCAGCACTGAAACTGCTCGAAACCTGAGCCCTATTGACCTAACCAAATTTCTAATATCTCGCCGCTAGCCTCCCTTGAGGCCTTAATGTCGCTGTCCAACAACCAAATTTCTGATATCTCACCTTTATCTGGGCTGGACCCAACCAAATATTTAGCAATCGGCAACAGCTGAATTGGTTGGCTTGCGAGGCAGGTGAGATCCACTCGCCCATCTATCCTGTGCAACCAGAGAGTGTTTGTCTCTTCTCGTCTAGCAATTTGCTCGCCCCATCTATACCCCCGAATATGGGGGGTCTGAGGCCACCCCGTCTTTGTGATGGGTAGCTCCACAAGCGCCTTGAGGTCCAATGACGATGCCTCAAGGCGAATATCTTATCCCTAGGATGGGTCGTATCAATCCATTTGCAATGCGGGTAGTTCTGTTGGTGGGGTCGGCTCTAAGGGGGTACTGTAACGAGCGGCGTTTATCCAAGTTACTGAAAGGAGTAAACCAAGACCGCAACCGAGCAAGAAGCTCCAACCGTGGGAGGCGTCTAAAACACAGAGCAAACGGCGATCACCGCTATATACCTGCACTAGCCAGCCTTCGCTGGTGTTGTCAAACTTGGTCCGCAGTTTAGTTGAGTCAAACTTGTTCATGGTGTCCGTTCCATGCTGATCAAATATATATATGACGGTGGCAGACAAGTGCCCGTCGTTACGCAAACACCTGTCAGAAATTCACCTGTGACTGGAGATACTCTCCAGGAGAGAGACTGGATCGCTCACACTTGACATTGATGTCGAACGAAAGACAAAAGTCTATGCTTTTACCTTGAACGATATTCTTAAGTCTATACTTAGATTTGCTTCGACGACCACATTTTTTTTCAAAGTTAGTGAAGAAGCCTTGTTCTCTTACGACCTCAATCGGCACACAAGCCGTCAACGATACAAAGCCCACATCCAAAAGGATAAGTGTTTTTTATAAAATGCTTCCGCTAATCTGAGCCCATCTTACTCAAAAGAGGGTAGTGGATTGGTCGATCTTTGTCATAAACTTAAATATATGGTTCAAGATAAAACCATAGATTCTTATCTTGAATTATCACAACAAAACGCATCAAGAGGTAACCTAAATGACCCAGCAAGCCAGCAAGCTCGTCATCGTCACGGAAAAGTTGCTGCTGAAACAGATCGCCAAGATCATCGACGAAGCCGGGGCCCCCGGTTATACGGTGGTGGACGCTGGCGGTAAAGGCAGTCGCAATGTGCGCTCGTCGGGACAACCCACCGTTTCTGGCACTTACTCCAATGTAAAGTTCGAGGTACTTACCCCAAGTCGGGAGATGGCCGTGAAGATTTCAGATGAGGTTGCAGCAAAGTTTTTCGACGATTATTCGGGCATTGCCTATCTCTGTGACGTGATGGAGGTACTGTACGCGCACAAGTTCTGACTCCAAATCCCTTAGTGGTGCAGAAAACTCTGTCGTCCATGGTCAATGGTCTCATCATGGGAACGTCACCACCTTTAAGAACTCAATCCGAGAGTTTCGAGCCTGCTGATAATGCTTCAAGGTATAGACTTTCGGAAGATTTCGCTGGGGCAGAGTTGTGCGGCTGTGCAGTACCTTTAACTCTTAGCTGATCGTTTTTGCTCAGGCCGCTCTAACGTTGTGTGCGGGGCAAAATTATTGGCGGAGGCTGCCACAATCGCAACCTGCACCCATCCCATTTATAAATCACTAAAAACCGATCATCGCAAGTGAGATAGCTGACTACACTACAGTAATGACAGACGATTGCTCCAACATTGATCTGTCTCTTGGCAAAATTCTCTCTCGATTACAGCCGAACGGTTTGCTTGTACGCCTGCAAATATCTACGGTATCTTACAACCTTTGCTAGCAAAGGTTGTAAGATTATCACCCCTGACATCACCGTTAGCACCTTGGCCAACAACAACTGACATTGTATTAGCTAGGAGCTTAGGGGTTACTCATTCTTCGATAGGAGCGTAGAATGTGCCTTCGACTTCAACAATATCGTCTTGATTAAGCCGATCTACCTCAATGATCGTGCGGGGCGGATAGGGACCCTCTCCCCAGAGTTCTTGCTGAATCTGGTTGACAATTGGGCGATAGCGATACATATCTGTCACATACACCACTAAACGTACTGCATCCCGCAGGCTGGCTCCCTCTGATTCAGCAATCAGCTGCATGTTTAAAAATGCTTGTCGGACACGACCTTCAGCCTCGGGAACCAGGGCATTCAGTTCGGGATCAATCCCCCGCATCCCTGCAACAAAGATATAGTCTCCGGCACGGGTCCCCAGACTCCATGTGGCAGTTGGAATAATACCGCCTTCAGGAGTTAACGTTCTAACACCATTAGGAGATACATGATCGTCAGCAGCCACTGGACTTGATAGTATTCCCAGGGTTGCGATCGCAAGCATTGAAAAAGCAATCGGTTTCATTCAGTTGAGCTTGGTCACACCAAGACGAGTGTAGGTAGTTAGCGAGGAAGACTGTGTACCCTTGGATACAAATCAGGCTATCCGTAACCGCTGAATATCCTGGATGGGGGGTGCCCCAAACATACGGGAATATTCACGGCTAAACTGCGAGGGGCTTTCGTATCCCACCTGATAGGCAGCATGGGTCGCGTCGACGTCTTCAGTTAGCATCAGGCGACGCGCTTCTAACAATCGTAATTGTTTTTGGTACTGTAGCGGGCTCATTGAGGTGACTGCTTTAAAGTGACGATGTAAGGATGAAGCAGACATGTTAGCTTGCTGTGCCAGCGCTTCAACCCGTAGCGATTGGGTAAAGTCAGTTTTGATCCGTTCGATAACTCCGGCGATGCGCTGCATGTGGCTACCGGAGGTGGCAATTTGACGTATCGCTTCACCATGTTTCCCTGTGAGCAGACGGTAGTAGATTTCGCGGATAATCATCGGTGCTAGAAATGGAATATCCTGTGGCGTATCTAAAAGCTGGGTCAGTCTGAGCGCACCATCAATCAGGAGCAAATCGACATCGCCGACGAACAACCCTCGACAGGAGCTGTCTTTGGCATCTGTTTTGAGTTGAACCTGGGTAGCAATATCAGAGAGTTGAAAGGGGGAGAGTTTTAATAGAAAACCTAAATATGGCTTGTCGGGCGTTGCCTCCACGATGAATCCTCTGACGGGTAGTTCAACAGAAACCATCAGATATTGAGCAACACCGTAGTGATAAGTCTCTTCACCGAGCAATATCTCCTTTTTCCCCTGAACAATGATGGCAAGTGCCGGTTCATAAACATTGCATACCATCGTGGAAGCATCGTCTCGAATGAATGCCAGTTGAGCGATCTCAGTTAGGTGAACGCCATTGCCCTGACTATCCGTGTGTCGTGCTGCCCGGATCGCTAGTTCTGCACAGCGACTAGCGATCTGATCGTGGTAAATCGTTTCAGTCTGCATGCTGGGTTTGGACGACTGCAATCGTTGCCTACGGGTTCATTGTAGAGAATAGCTTCTCGACCAACATCTAGGTTGAGAGGATTAGGCAATAACCTGCCAGATTTGGGCATTCAGAGCCAATGTATCCCGACCTACGATCAACCCAAGCAAGCGCAGAAAGGGTAAAACCATGCCACAGGACAATCAAAAAATTGCATTAGTGACTGGATCGAGCCGAGGGTTAGGTAAAAACACCACATTGACCCTGGCCCGGAAAGGCATCGATGTGATCGTGACATATCACAGCAATGAGGCTAAAGCCAACGCAGTTGTCTCTGACATTAAGGAGATGGGGCGTGAGGCAGTTGCCCTGCAACTGGATAGTTCGAATACCCAAATGTTTGAAGATTTCGTCGGACAGGTAAAGCAATCTTTGCAACATACCTGGCAAACGGATCGCTTTGATTTCCTGGTCAATAATGCAGGGTTTGGATTCAATCAGCCATTTACTGAGATCACTGAAGATGGCTTTGATCGCCTGTTCAACATTCACGTCAAAGGTGTTTTCTTCCTCACGCAGAAACTCTTGCCCTTGATCAAAGATGGCGGACACATCGTGAATCTTTCGTCAGGGCTAGCAAGGTTCAGCTTGCCAGGGTACTCCGCCTATGCCAGCGCGAAAGGGGCGATTGAGGTATTAACCCGATATCTAGCAAAGGAGTTGGGTAACAGACAAATCCGGGTAAATGTTGTGGCCCCTGGCGCGATCGAGACGGATTTTGGTGGGGGTGTCGTCCGCGACAATAAGGAACTCAATAATTTCATTGCATCCCAAACGGCCCTTGGACGGGTGGGGGTACCCGATGATATTGGCGGTGCGATCGCATCTTTACTCTCTGAGGACAACCGCTGGATTAACGGGCAGAGAATCGAAGTCTCTGGCGGCATGTTTCTGTAATGCAAATCAGTTTTAGCCACACCTATCCAAACAGCCCAAAACCGGAAAACGGTCCAAAAACAGACTGAACCTTCCGTTGGGCTGGATCTTCAATGGAAATAACGACGACGAGGCCGCTTAGGCATTTCCCCCTTTCAAATCAAATTGTTGCCCTAACGGGCAGCTTATTTCTTGTGCCACATCTCATGACTTTCTCATAATAACTAGGGGAATCACAAACAAGATACAAGCAAAGAGAAAAAATAAACTACCCAAGAGACTTAACACATCTCCCACCCTGATACTCGCCGCCATAAAAAAGCTTGCCGATAGGATAAATAAAGCCCATCCCCAAAGCTGAAATTTCAGTTCGATCTTCTGAACGCGATTATTATGCTGTGACATTTACAGATAATCCTAAAAACTGCTAATACTCATCCATAAACCGTTGCTTTCCAATGCTCCATACTGAACTGAAAAGTAGAGAATAGACTTAATCGGAAATAAAGGCATTCGCTAGCAGGCCAATGGTATCGGGCTCCCATGGTCCCAGCTACTGTTGTGTTCGTCTTTGGTCAACAGCAGCCTCAGAAAACTTCATCAAAAAAATCAATCATAGATTTCCATGAACGTCGAGCCGCTGCTTCATGATACTGCAGGCCATTCTCTGGCATATTTGCACCCTCAAACGTAAACGCGTGTACTGCGCCACCATGAATGTGCGCCTGCCAATCAGCCTTACGTTCGTCCATCTCATGGGCAAATGCCAGGTAATCATCGATGGGTACTAACGGATCATCCCAACCATGTTCGATGAGAATACTTGCCTTCATTGGCTTCGTATCCTTCAGACTGTTTCTAGTCAGTCCGCCGTGAAAACTAACAACACCCTGAAGGGCATCTGGCACTGACCTCGCCAAGTCGAGTACACACAAGCCGCCGAAACAATACCCTATGGCACCAATTCGGGTAGTATCCACCGTCTCTATCTCTCTGATAGCCGCATAACCAGCCTGTAAGCGATCTCGCAAAACACCTCGATCCTTAAGCAGGGGAATCATTAAATGCGAGTTGTCACCCGTGGGATCACCGCGCATACCCTTACCGTACACATCGACGGCAACGGCGACATATCCCAGTTGTGCTACACGTTGGGTGATATTCTCCATAGGCTCGTTCAAACCATCCCATGCATGGGCTACAAAAATGGCCGGCAGAGCCTTCGTCACGCGTTCTGGTTGGGCAACGTACAGATCGAATTCCATTCCATGTAACTCGTATGTTGCTGCATTTGTTGATATTGAGTTCACTGTAGGCTCCCAAAAGTAACGCTACGAGCGTAGAGCCTTTAGAGTTGAATGTATTGAACGTTTGCGACATCTATAGGTAGAACGCTGAAAATCCCTTGGGTCAGGTACAGTTGAATTAGTTCAATCCCTAGAGTACACTCATCAAAAACTTTCTCTATAGCGTTTGAGTAAACTGAAAGTTCACCTCAGGTTTTTTACCTGAAATGATATTTGCGATCGCTTTACCAGAACCGCAAGCATGGGTCCAACCCAGGGTGCCATGGCCTGTATTGACAAATAAATTAGAGTAACGAGTTTTTCCAATATAGGGCACATTAGAGGGCGTTGAGGGGCGTAAGCCAGTCCAGAACTTGGCCAGCTTTGGATTAGTGGCCCCCGGAAATAGCTCCATCACCCGATCAACAATGGCATTGCAACGGGCTGCATTCAACGCTAACCCATAGCCATTCAACTCTGCTGTGCCAGCCACCCGTAGCCGATTGCCCAGTCGAGAGAAAACCACCTTATACTCATCATCCGTAAGACTGGTGGTATAGGCTAAATCCTCACATTCCACTGGAAATGTGGCTGAATACCCCTTAACTGGGTAAATTTTCAAATTAATACCCAACGGTTTCACCAGTTGTCGACTGTAGCTACCCAGACAGACTACGCAAGCATCTGGATTAAGGGTGGCGCGACTGCCATCTGCCTGGGAAATTTGCAATCCATCCACCTTCTCACCAAGTGTTTCCAGCAGATGCACCTGGGTATTCCACAAGAATTTAACCCCTCTCTGCTCACATAGTCGAGCTAAGTTTTGCGTAAACCGATGGGCATCTCCAGACTCGTCAGCGTCGGTATAGGTTGCCCCCACAATTCTGTCCTGAACAGTTTTAAGTGCTGGCTCAATACGAACAGCATCCTCCGCTGTCACCACCTGACGATCACAGCCAAAGTCTTGCATAATCTTGGTCGACTTAATGGCCGCCTTAAACTCTCGCTGGCTAGTATAAAAGTGCAGAATGCCCTTCGTGAGATGATCGTAAGTGATGCCTGTTTCTGAGCGCAGGGCTTGCAAAGCGCTACGGCTAAATGTGCCCAGATTCAACAGCTGGATCAAATTATGACGGGCTCGGGAGTGCACACATTCCTGCAAGAACTGCCATCCCCAACACCATTGGCCCACATCGGCCCGTAACCGAAACAACAAGGGAGCATCCTCACGGCCAATCCACTTGAGAATTTTCTCGGGTGTACCTGGATTTGCCCAAGGTTCAGCATGGGAAACGGAGATTTGTCCACCATTGGCAAAACTAGTCTCCAAAGCGGCGGCTGGCTGCCGCTCGATAACCGTAACGTCAAACCCTGCATTATGGAGAAACCATGCCGTAGTCACCCCAACAACACCAGCCCCTAAGACACAAACTTCCATGGGAAACCTCTCGGCAAATCGCCGCAAAAAGACAGCATTCGATAACGCCCCTCTCTGTCCTTTTACCTGAGAGATTCACAGAGTAGTCCTAGTTTTAGGTCTACTCTGCTTGCCCCTTCGGTGGCTGCCTAAAACAGCACTCTCCAGATTTTCCTACAGTTCAGCAGTAAATCGACCTGAGCGTTTTTGGGAATGCGCCTTCGGTGTCAGTGCAGGGGATAAACCCTACCAAGACTCTCCTGCATGAACCTGAATATGTATACACTACCAATAAATTTTAACTTAGCTTGATAGCGATCTGAAACTTAGCACTACTTTAGAATAGAATATAAAGGGGAGTATTCGTTATTTCGGATCGGAATTTCGGATCGGAGAATAGACGCTAATTCACTAGAGTCTAAGTGCGCCTGCATCAAAAATATCGGGAGCTATGCAATTCCATGGCCATCAACAGCACATAGGGGACTGCACAAAAATAAAGGCCCTGGTTGGGGCTGTAGATGGGTAGATGAGTAATGGAGTAGCGCCAGTGCCCTACAACCCTCCAAATCCCTAGCACTATTCCCAGATTAGTTAAAGCCCAAAACTCATGGCACCGAGCAGGCAGATAGCTGAACTATTTCCTTCATTGCTAAGTAACCTGTTTCGGCCCCATGTCTCTTAGCCGCAGAAAAATCTTTGCTCTTAAAATTTTTGCCACGCAACGCCGGGTCAGGAATAATACCAGCAGGAACAGTTTCAGAACAATTTAGCATTACCTCAGCTGTATTGATGTAACAATCGAAACTGCTCATATAAAGGTATGCCTTTAAATCCCATAAAGTTTTAAATCTGAAAGGATCAACAACACGTTCGGCACGAATAATTGCCCCTGTATCCACTTGTGCATCTATATAGTGAATGGTAAATCCCGCAGCTTGCCGAAATGCCACAATATCTTGTGTTGCAGCTATATTTTCAATTGTGTAAATACCTCTTGCATAGGGCAACACAGCAGTGTGACTATTCACCAAACACCCAGGCAGTGTATCCACCCACTGAGGTTTGAAAAGTTGCCCGATACAGCTAAACAGCCAAGGTAATGACCCTGTTTGGGTAATTGACTGTAGCCATTGTCGAGCAGTTTCGCTGTTTACATCATCATCAAGAAAGATTGTGTCTGGATGATGGCTAACTGCATCAGAACAAAGGCCATGCGTGTTTACTATGGCCTGTATTGTTGCTTGTTCTGCTTCACTGATTTTTGGATACAGTTCTATCAGCTCCTGCCACTGATCTGCCGAGAGTTTATGTTGTCCTGCATATCGCGTATGAAACGCATGGCGTGCTTGTAATATAGATACATCTGGACGTTTTTCCCTGACCACAACACCGCGAAATTCAGGATGTTTCTCAAATTGTGTCCACCAGTGGCTGGTTAAGTAACTACATAAAATACTTGCATCAGTCAGCAAATAAAAACCCATTTTTTGCATCTATATTGTTCTGATTCTCGATATATCTCAATGATACTTATGAGAAATCATACTCATCTATATTGGTATAATACAAGGTTACTTCTTCACCTGATGCAATATCTTTAATACTCGTGAGATGTGACCATAGGCCAATTTCATCGGTTACCCACTCAACTTTTGAATTGGGAGTGCTGTCATGATTGCATAGCGAAGCAAGACCAAAAACAAAATACCCATCAACCTCATGATTGCATTGATAGGCTTCTGGTTGAACAAAGTAATATTTGGCAATTTGAGTTGTATCAATGATTTTACGTTCTGTTGATGGAAATGAGGCAACGGGAGCAATTTCAAGCACGGTGTTAGCAGCAATGGCTTTTGTAGTAACCACACCGCGCCCTTTAATGGCAATAGATTCTATAGCTAATAGATTTGTGCAGGTCATTGTCTAGGCCCCATATTGCTTGACTTTTCTTATAATGTCCCAACCTATTTTTTGTAGAAGACTTACATCTCAGATTTAGAGAATAGAAACGCACTAAATTTTAATAGAAATCTCGCAAGTCCCCAAGCGAGCTCAAGTTCACCCGATAACTATTAGACATTATCGGAACTAGAGAAAGGCATCTACAGCTTTGCTCTGCCCTCTTCGTCTACCCCGCTATAGCGTAACATCCGTACGTAACTCTAAATGAACGTTGTGAAGTCCGCAAGCTGTTTGCATCACATCAGCCACAAATGCCTCAACCCGATTACGGAATTTTTGCACCAAAATCTGACAGCGTTTGATGCCACCACTCTGATGTTCAACCTCGACCCGAAGGCTGGATATCCCTCGATTGATTACTTTTTAAGTCTAATATTGCAGCCTGGAATTATCCTTACTTTGTGAGTTCAAATGTGTTTATTCCAGCACTACTGATGGGGAATGCAGTAGTGTATAAACCGTCAGATCTTGTTGTGATGATACGAGGCGCGATCGCAACCTTTCTTCATGAATTAGGTATCTTCTCAAGCAGAATGGTGTGAAAAAACGCTGCAATATATTGCGGCAATTAATGCGTTTGTGGAAGTGGGTTTGCAAGCCAGTTGGGACAAGGCTGGGGAGGAATCTGAAGAACCGGGCCGTGAGCATTTGGCGAATGCCGCCATTGAGGCTATACGCCAGGCCAATCAGACAGGTGATTGGGTAGGACTGAGGGAGCAATGGCCACCAGCGCATCAACCGTTTATCCATTTGTTACAGGAGAATCACCCAGATGACGAGTTATCTCTGGACTTAAGTATGGAGCATGGGACGCTATCTAAAGACGGTCACTTGATTGCCGTGGGTGCGCAAAACAGTTGTCACTTAGTTTTTGATGCTCAGCTGAACCTGATCAGTGAGATTGGTCCCCACAGTGAATATCCACACTATGCCAGCAATTCCAAATTCCAATGTACGGACAGGAGTGGTATGTAAGAGAGACTCCTGTTGAGGATGTCAGTCACGATGAGAATCAAGAGGTATTTCGAAAGGGACCCGTCGGCTTGGTATCATCGAGCATGAACTCAATCAATGCGTTCCAACTCTCAAACCAGAGGTACTTGGTCAAGGCGACAATATCTTGAAAAAAGCCTTTTCGGGTACCTCGAATCTGTCGAATTCGTTGATAGCGTTCGTCTACATATCCCAAGATGGTATGAAACAGGAATGCTAACAGATTTAGGGTCAATAAGAACGAGGCTAGATGCTGTTGCCCATGGCCAAAATTGTGCTCTAAATGATAGCCCTTCGTTTTGAGGACATTGTGGTTTTCGTTTTCAGTTTTCCAACGACTGCGAGCCGCCTCAACTACAGCAATGACCTGCTGCGGGGTATTGAGCTCTAGTGGAGTGATCCAACTGTTGTGATAGAGTCGCTTGCCGTCTCGTTGTCGAGTGACGGTGACCTCACACCAATTCAGTACCCGGTCCGACGGGGTGCCACCTAATGGAACATCGGTTAAATATCGGTACCGATAGTGGACGTTCTCCTTACCCTGAGTTCGCGTTTTCTCGATGGTTTTGACCTGACCCTTGGCCGCATTGAACTCAATCCAATCGTAGAGCACTGGATGCGACTCCGGTAAACACACGAAGATGAAACTCATTCCCTGAGCTAGGACTGTTTCACACATCGGTAGACGACTGTATAGATCATCGCCGAGCAAAATCACATCTCGCTGAGCGAACATCTGTCCATGAGTCGCTATCCAACGCTTAGCTGCAGCCTGCTCACAATCTTGCTTCTCATGACCATCTTGAGGATAAATAAATTCAGGGGACAACGAAATCACCGATGATTGGCTCGGCGACACCACCACTGGCAAGATAGCTTTATGACTGTAGGTGACCTGGCCATTGCGATGCGTCTGGATTGAACAACACGGACAACTTACCTCATGCGAACTGTAGTATTGGGTTCCATCTAGGGTGACCAATAGATGCTTGCCAAGTACCTCAAACCCACGCAGATATCCCTGTTTCTCTAAATCCTGATAATTCAAGATGAACACACCCGATAGCCCCCTCGCAGGAAGCGGGTCGAGAATATTACGAATTTGTTCGACACTCGGAATGTTGGTCAAGCCAAATAGACTCTGGGCATTGTCTTGACCATGACGGCTTTGCAACTGTCGTTGGTACTCTAAGAATGACGGGCTTTGCATGAAAAACGCACTAAATGCTCCTAAGACCGCATCTTGAAGGCTATAACGAGTCGCGTTACTAGGCTGACGTCCATCCTTCATCATTCCTATGCATGAGGTCAGACTTCCGAGCACACTGTCGAATCCGAGCACACTTGAGACCATGACGACTATCTTGCCAAGGGCAAGACCCATTCGAATGAATTGACTGTATCGGATAGGGGCACGCTGTGCACAACTCGATTGCTAGCTCCAGGACACAGACACCTGTTCTTAAGTCGGAATTTGGAATTGCTGACACTATGCTCTGTTCAGTGCAGATGGGCGTATGGTGGCATTCAATGCTTGTCATTTCTATAACGGCACAACAATCGGTATACTTACCGATGCCTTAAAAGGGATGAAGACTGACTTCTATGAGGAAGATAATCGCATTGCTCAACTAGAGGATGGAGCCAGAGTATATGCTGGAGTGAGCCACCAGGATGAGTTGATTGTGGGTGATGCCTCTGGCTATATCCGAGCATTTAGCATTGCTGGAGACTTTCGATGGCAGCTATTTATTGGCTCTGCTATTAGTAGTATGGACTTATCCTCGGATGGCAAAACTCTTGTTGTTTCTACCTATGCCGGGTTTCTCTCGATTATTCAGTTAGGTGCAGGTACCCCAGCACCTAACCAAATTGGCACCAATCACCATTTAGAGTCACGTCGATGGCTCTTTTGGAAAAATGAACCGATGCCATTAATTTGGTGAGCGATGTGAGCTTAGGCCCTATGCCGCAACCATCACAGGAAAGGCTTCTTGTACAGCTGGATGAACAATTTTGCCATTAGCGACATTTAATCCTTGGGCCAGAGCGGCGTCTTTTAATAACGCATCCTGTCCCTGGTCAGCTAGCTTGAGCACATAGGGTAAGGTGCTATTGTTCAATGCCTGGGTGGCTGTCCATGGCGCTGCTCCTGGCATATTAGGCACACCAAAGTGCACAACACCTGACTCAATATAGGTGGGTTGGGTGTGTGAGGTAGGTCGCAATGTCTCAATACACCCCCCTTGATCCACAGCCACATCAATGATCACTGAGCCGGGACGCATTTTAGAAACTAAGGCTTTGTCAACCAGGGTAGGGGCTTTGCGACCTGGGATTAAGACTGCACCAATCAATAAATCAGCCTCAGGAACAACACGCTCAATTTGAGCTGAGGTGCTATAAAGCAGCTCAACCCGTGACCCAAACAAGGTTTCCAGATAAGCAAGACGCTCAATGTTAATGTCTAAAATCTGCACTTGAGCCCCCATACCTACGGCAATGCGTGCAGCTTCCGTACCAACAATGCCTCCACCTAAAATCACCACACGTCCTGGCTGTACACCAGGAACACCCCCGAGGAGAACACCGCGACCACCCTGTTGTTTTTCTAAATATCGGGCTCCAAACTGAACGGCTAATCGCCCTGCAATAATGCTCATGGGTGTCAGCAGCGGTAGTTTGCTGTCGCTGGTCATGACGGTTTCATATGCGATCGCACTCACCCCACTGGCCATCAATGCCTCAGTTAACTGAGGTTCTGCTGCCAAATGCAGATAGGTAAACAACAATAAATCATGCCGAAAGTAGCTATATTCAGAGGGCTGGGGTTCTTTAACCTTGACCACCATATCCTGAGACCAGGGGATAACAGCGTCAGCTACCAGGGTCGCTCCTGCGGCAGCATAATCCACGTTTGTAAACCCAGCCCCATGTCCCGCATTTTCCTCAACAACGACTTGGTGTCCCCGTTGGCACAGGGCATGAACACTCGCAGGCGTTAATCCAACTCGAAATTCTTGATCTTTAATCTCTTTGGGCAGTCCAATTCTCATAACAAATTAACCTCCTATCGGTTGGGGGTGTGTCCTAACGTTGTTGTTGTAATACTTGCTGAAATATAAGGTGGGGATGTGGGGAAAGCCACCCGCTCTCATTTCAGTATTGACAGATTGAACGGTAGCATTAATCTTGATAATTGATCAATAGAATTTGTAGCCTGTTGATAACAAATGGTAAAAAACCTCAATAAGTAGATTTTTATACAAAAACTATGACGATCCCTTGCTAGAGTTATAGCATTGAAGACTCGCTACATAGGCCTCAAAAGATGGTGGTGCTATTTATCTACTTTTCATCTCTAAGCCCGAGTCATGAGCCCTTTAATTTGAATCTCAAAGAAGGGAGGCTTCATAAGCACTTGCTCAAATGGAACGGCGTCGGTTCGCCCTACGCTGGAGTGTTTGTGTAAGCCTACATGACAGTTTAGATCCGCTGAGCTTAAAGCTGTTGGTCAATAATGACCAAACAGTGATTGCGTTTAACTCTAGGTCGAGCGTATTTCCAGCGGAAGCTGTGGAAAGTTTGAGGCGGCTAACAGTAAGCTTTTCAAACGGTTGGTGTTGGAGGCAGCACCTGTACAATATTTGTTCTCATCTGTTGATACTGACCATGTTTCCAGGTCATTTACCTGGGGCTTAGACCTCTCAATTCCGAAAATGTGGGGCAGATTGGGAAGGTTGACCTTTGCCAGCGCTAAGCATTCCTGGGTGGGGAGATACTTGGTGTTGGTCTTGGGATCGCTGCATGGTGTGGATCGGCGGTGGGGTTGATTCTTTTGCAGAAGAATATTTCCATAACAAGACAACCGGTAAAGAAGCCATCGGTGATCGAGGCCACCCTAGCCCCCCAGAATTGGGGGGGATAAGATGACTAAACAACAGGCAATACCAGGAGTAATTATTCCCTATGGCACTATCTCTAACTGAACAATGTGCTCTCATCACTGGCGCTAGCAGCGGTATCGGTACATCCTGTGCCCGATTATTTGCCCAGGCAGGTGCCCGCCTGATCCTGGCGGCTCGTCGTAAAGAGAAACTGCAAGCGCTTGCGGATGAATTACAAAAGCACTATCAGACCGAAACCCTTCTACTGTGCATAGATGTGCAAGATCGCCAGGCAGTCATGACTGCCATGGAAGGGCTGCCTGAAAAGTGGAAAACCATTGACATCTTGATTAACAATGCTGGTCTGAGCCGGGGGTTGGAAAAACAGTATGAATCCCCGATTCAAGATTGGGAGGAGATGATTGATACCAATATTAAAGGTCTGTTATACGTCACCCGTGCCGTCGTACCCGGCATGGTGACACGGGGCCAGGGACATGTGGTTAACATTGGCTCCATTGCAGCCCGGCAAACGTATATGGGTGGCAGCGTCTATTGTGCTACTAAAGCAGCAGTGAAGTCCTTATCAGAAGGGTTAAAAATAGACTTGCTAGGCACGCCTGTACGGGTGACTAACATCGAGCCAGGGTTAGTGGAAACTGAGTTTAGTAATGTGCGGTTTCGAGGCGATGATGATAAGGCTAACTCAGTTTATACGGGAATGACGCCCCTCACCCCCGATGATATTGCCGACACAATTTTGTTTTCAGTCACTCGTCCCGCCCACGTCAATATCAGTGAAATTTTTGTCATGCCGACGGATCAGTCTTCGGTCACCCATGTTCATCGGAGTTCAGTATAACGATGGCATTGATCATTGTCATCACGGTGTTTGGAGCGGCCTTTATCCAGGGGATTTCGGGATTTGGGTTTGCATTGGTAGCTATGCCAATTTTGTCTGGCATAACCAGTATTCAGGCAGCAGCTCCCCTTGTTGCCCTCACCACATTAACGAACAATCTCATACTGTGTATCTACTACCGCCAATCGTTTGACCGTAAAGTGGTCACCCACTTGTTGTTGGGATCCGTCCTAGGGATTCCCATTGGCTTTCTAGCCTTGGATTACATTCCTCCAGGACTGATGTTGATTACCCTGGGGCTGATCATTGTTGCCTATGCTCTATATTCCTTAAGGAGTCCAGCGGTGCCTGTTTTGAAGTCTAAATTGTGGGCTTATGGGGCTGGATTCACATCAGGTATTTTGTTGGGCAGCTTTAATCTGCCAGGACCACCAGTCATTTTGTATGGCACGAGTCAACGCTGGTCTCCGGAAACATTCAAAGGCAACCTCACCAGTTTTTTCTGGGTGAGTGTGGCGATTGTTGTTGTAGGGCATGGCTTTCAAAATCGACTCTCGGCAGATATTATTCGTCAGTTTTTAATGGCTGTACCGAGTGTAATGCTGGGATTATTGTTAGGTGTCATACTTGCAAAGAAGTTTGACCCTAATGTTTTTCGAAAAATTATCACTATTTTATTAGCAATTATTGGAGTGCGGCTTATTCTCTCTGGCATCTATCTATAAATCCATAAAAATCTCAAAAGGGCAGCAAAGTTCTTCAGTCATTGTTCTTGCTGTCTATTTTGTGCTGTCATGAAATAGACATGTTTTCTTTAACGAGCATTGCTTTCGAATTGGTTTTTCTTAATAGGAAAACTTTATTGAATCGTGTGTAAATATACAGAAGAGAGCTTTTAAATACTTTTATTGTGTTGAAAACATCCCATGAATTCGCTTCACGATAAAAGTAACTTGGCTCTTGGAAAATGCTCTTTCGCTTTAAGGATCATTTTTAATGTTTGCTAGTTTGAGTCCAGAAAAGGCTGATTTAGGAACAATGGATGCTGAATCACTTTGGCATCCATTAGTGCAACATAAGTCATTTTCTCAGAAGCCTCCCAAGTGTATGACACGGGGTGTGGGGTGTTATGTGACTGATACAAACGGAATCGAATATTTCGACGGTATCTCTGGCTTATGGTGCGTCAATGTTGGCTATGGCCGTCAAGAGTTGGCGGAAGTTGCCTATGAGCAAATGGTCGATCTGGCCTATTTCCCGCTCACCATGAGCCATGAGCCGGGCATTCGTTTGGCTCATAAATTATTGGAGCTATTGGGTTACGAGGGTAAGGTGTTTTTCTCCACAAGCGGTTCAGAGGCCAATGAAACAGCCTTTAAGATTGCTCGTCAGTACCATGCTCAGACGGCTCCTGCTGGCTCAGGCCCACGCTACAAAATTATCTCTCGCTATCGAGGCTATCATGGTCACACCATGGGAGCGCTAAGCGCAACGGCACAGGCTGAACGTAAGCTCAAGTATGAGCCCTTAGTTCCTGGTTTTCTTCATGTAAGCCCACCTTACTACTATCGGTTTGGTGATGGACAGCCGGAAGATGTTTACAATGCCGCCTGTTTGCAAGAACTGGAACAGACAATTCTCTATGAAGGGGCTGAATCTGTTGCAGCGGTGATTGTGGAACCGATCATTTCTGGGGGTGGTGTGATTGTGCCGCCAGAAGGCTATTTGCGAGGTGTGCGAGAGATTTGCGATCGCACCGGCATCCTTCTCATCTACGACGAAGTCGTTAACGGCTTTGGTCGCACTGGAAAAATGTTTGGCCATCAACACTGGGGTGTGGAGCCAGACATTATCTCCTTTGCAAAAGGTCTTACTAGTGGCTATATGCCCCTTTCTGCCACAGTGGTAAAACAGTTTATCTTCGAAGCTTTCTTAGACGATCCTGGCAGTGATAGCCATTTTCGGCATGTTACTACCTATGGCGGCACCCCTGTCTGCACAGCAGTCAGTCTAAGAAGTATCGAAATCCTAGAAAGAGAAAACCTGTGTGAGCGTGCGGCTGAGATGGGTAATTATCTGCTTGAAAAGTTGCAACGGCTGTTAGAGCATCCCAATGTAGGTGACGTTAGAGGCAAAGGCTTGCTGCTGGGTGTGGAGCTAGTCAAAGATAAGGCCAGCAAAACACCTTTAGATAGCGATGCCGTTGCTTCGGTAACTAAATACTGCATGGACAAGCAGATGATTATTGGTCGAAACACGAACACAATTCCTGGTTTTACCAATGTGCTAATTCTGGCTCCACCGTTGGTGATGAGTCGAGAAGACGCCGATCGGCTAGCAGATACTCTCTGTGATGCTGTTTTTGCTTTATCCAGTTCCTGATGTTGTCTCACTAGATCCCTAAAGTCTCTAAATTAAGATGGTGTCACTAATCTAGTTCCTCTAGCTCATATTTTACTCCAGGCGGGGTAGCGATATCCTGCCTGGGACTTAAAGTCACAAGGCTGATCAAATTAAAACTCGCTAAAGGGGTTGAGCGATCGGTAAACGATCCATGTATAGAGCCCCATAGTCAGGTTGTCTGCTAAAGCAACAATTCTCAATTAGCATTGAATTCTGCACCCAATGCGGGTTCAAGGTATCCAACCAATCTCAATATAAGGTTTTAGCCAATGAATTGAACCCTCTTTATTAGCAGAGGAAAGATTGCAGCAATCTCATTGTAGCTCGATCAATCAAAATTTTCACTGAGTCCTCCTCAAAAAAGACGATGGGACAATCAGTATTCTCAATTATCTCTCTCGTTTGGAGTTAATACCATGAAAACACCACTGTTCAGATTGAAACACTATCTCTATGCCCTGGCATTTTTACTTATCTTTCTCCCCCAGGTTGCTTTTGCCCAGGACGATACTGCCTCCGTTGGTCTCTTAGGTTCCATTGAAGCTGGTGTTCAGGGTGTCGTAGATGTTCTCAACCTGATCTTTTACTTCAAGATTGGTGGCGAGAATGGTATGCCATTTATTGTTCTTTGGCTGGTGATTGGCGCTGTCTTTTTCACGTTCCGGCTTAAATTCATCAATATTCGCGCCTTTAAACATGCCATTGATGTGGTGCGGGGCAAATACGACAGTGAGGAGGACGAAGGCGATGTTTCTCACTTCCAGGCCCTGGCAGCGGCGCTTTCAGGAACTGTAGGGATTGGTAATATCGCGGGTGTTGCGATCGCAATTCGTCTCGGTGGTCCAGGCGCTGCATTCTGGATGACCATGGCAGGCTTTCTAGGCATGTCGAGTAAATTTGCCGAATGTACCCTGGGTCAAAAGTATCGCGTCATCAAACCTGATGGCACCGTGGGTGGCGGTCCCATGTATTACCTATCTCGGGGATTGTCGGCCATGGGCATGGCTCCGGTGGGTAAAGCATTAGCAGTCATTTTTGCTGTTCTTTGTGCCATTGGTAGCTTGGGCATTGGCAACATGTTTCAGGCCAACCAGGCCTTTGCCGCTGTTTCTAATGTGTTGCCATTTCTAAACGGTTTTAGCTGGCTATTTGGTATTGTCTTAGCTCTGATTGTGGGTTTGGTTATCTTGGGAGGTATTGAACGGATTGGTGCTGTTGCCGGCGTTCTCGTGCCGTTTATGGCTGTGGTTTATGCCATCGCTTGTTTCTGGGTGATGTTAGTCAAACTCCCGGAGGTTCCCGGTGCCATTGGTACAATTATTGCGACAGCTTTTAGCCCAGAGGCAGTGGCAGGTGGAGCGATTGGTGCCCTGGTGATTGGCTTTCAGCGGGCAGCATTCTCCAATGAGGCAGGATTAGGTTCAGCGGCTATTGCCCACTCTGCTGCCAAGACAGATGAACCGATTAGAGAAGGGATTGTGGCTTTGCTAGAACCCTTTATCGACACCATGTTTATTTGTAATTTGACAGCATTGGTAATTGTTCTTACTGGGGTTTATGCCGATCCCACCGCTGCTGATCTCAATGGGGCCCAGCTGTCGGCGGCATCCTTCGAAACGGTTATTAGCTGGTTCCCCTATGTGATTGCAGTGGCCGGATTTTTGTTCGCCCTGTCAACCATGATTTCCTGGAGCTATTATGGACAACAATCCTGGGCATTTTTGTTTGGTGACAGCACTGTTAACATCTACAAGGGCATCTTTTTGTTCTGTGTCTTTGTCGGTGCAGTGGTTAACTTAGGTCCCGTGCTTGATTTTAGCGACATTATGGCCCTGGCAATGTCGCTGCCTAATCTGTTGGGTTGCTTCTTGATGTCTGGACTGATTGCTAGGGAGTTGAAGAGCTATATGGAGCGGCTCAATTCGGGAGAAATGCTACCCCAGACTCCAATTGCTCAGGAAACAGTCTTTAAATAAATGGAGGTAACTGAGATGAGTTGGCTTAAGCGAAAATCTGTTCTGATTCCCATAGACTTTTCTGACCTTTCTTATCAGGCACTGGGGCCTGCCAAAGAACTTGTGGACGATGGGTCATCTTTGAAACTGATTCATGTGCTTGCACCGTTGCACCCTGCCGATCCAGCCGCCATGTGGGACACAGTCAGTGATGAAGACCGCAAGCAAAAAGTCCAGGCCTTTGCCCATGAAAAGCTTAACGAAATGGGCTACGACAAGCTTCACATTGAGGTGGTCATTGGGGACACTACGTCAAAAATTGTGGACTATGCCCAAGAGATAGATGCGGACTTAATTGTCATGCCGTCCCATGGACGCAAAGGTGTCAGTCGTTTTTTGATTGGGTCGGTGGCTGAACAAGTGGTGCGATTATCTCATTGTCCAGTGTTGATTCTGAAGTAAACTTTTTGGCAACGTTAATTCAGCATGTGGGGTGAATCTCGTATGACTGGATGTTCGTAACAGAACATTTCGTAAGACGGTTAGCCCACTCAGCCGCCACAGTCGTAGCCCAGCGCGCGCGCGTACCCTTGCCAATGAGCATCGTAATAACGCTTCGCTTTGGGCCCCAACGCATGATAAGGTCTCTCGATAGCGAAGGCACCTGTCGAATGCTTCGGAAGTTTTTGCTTAAAGGCGGGTGACGCGGCTTTGAGGGCGCTCAGAAAACGTGGCTCGTTGCTGGCTTGACGGAGCAACCTGTCCAGAATCGACGGTCGTGCCGAACAGCGCAGGAAGCTAGCAATTCTGGCGAAGTAAGCGTCCTCAGTCGAAGTGAAGATGTCCTCACAGCGAACTCGCATGAACCTCGAATCGGTCAGGTGTTCGAGAAGCGACACCTGGCGCTCATATAGCCAATCAAATTGCCTCATGATGGCAATATGCTGTTCGTCAAGAGATTCTGCGTCCCGGAGAACTTGCGTCAGAGTCTGTCCGCCGAGAGCTGCATGAGCTTTCTCTACCGCCCATGCTTCACCACCTCGCAAATGGTACTTCGCTGCGCTGAAGATAAAACTCGCCGGATCCCGCGTAAAAATTAAGAACCTCGTTGACTCGACACCCAGGAGGCCCGTTGCTTCGAGTGCCTCGGAACCGAAGTTGCGACAACGGATGTTCACCACGCTCCCAGGCCTGTCGTAGCCGCCTACACTGTCAGCCTTATCAGGCTGCACGCTCTTGACAAACCCAGTCTTTTTATCGATGCGATGGACATTTTGGATGTAGTTATTCCCACATTTATGAAACAGCAAGTAGCAATTGATCATCTTGTCCTCCTAAATGCGAACTAGGGTAGTGGTGGAGCGATGTAATTATCGCTTCCAGAAAGAAAGTGTAAGTTTGATTGTTCTGGTAGCGGACTTTCAATTGCCGTCCAACGATTGAGCTAAGCCGCTAACACTGCCGAGTACGCTGCCGTCGGCTAGCGGGGGTCGTCGGCTCCAGTGATTTACTATGTTGCACGCTTCAAGCAGGTTTCCCAAGCCCTAACAGGCATACCTTGCGTGCCGAAATAGCTATATATTCAGCATTAGATTTGGTAGATCAGGCCCATAATTCTGGATCTTATCCGCCACTTTCGTGGTGATAACACCTTGATTTACACAGCTTATATACAATGGCTCAATAGCTGCTTCAGGAAGGGTGCTAAATTCAAGTTGAGCAGGGTATGTCAGGGCATGCCGCCTCCCGTCAGCCCAGCAATGCTAATGCTTTCCAAGTGAATCGATGAGGATAAATGCTACAAGACTGTTCGCACGATGTGTTGGGCCGAGGGCATTTGCTGCACTTGAGTGTGGAGTAAAAAACATTACCAAGCGAGGGAGGCGTGTCACCTATAGGGTGACCTGGTATATCGGGTGCTTAAATTTCTCAGTCCCACTTCGGCGTCTTCCAAATTTGCAATGGGGCATCAAACCCTTCACCAATCACAAGATAACGACCATCAGGGGTAAATTGAACAATGCTGTAATCATAAGAACCAATATCAACTGATTGAGGCTTGCCTAAAACCTCTCCTGTTTTAGCATCCCACCATATCAGGTGCTTTTTCCGAGTGTGTAGAGCATCAACACGATCTTCGGACACAATAGTGGCGAGTAAATCACCATCATCACTGAGTGCAATATGAGAGATATGCTTATTTGCAGATAGGTCATATTGGGAAAATTCACGAATTTCTTTTCCTGACTGGGTATCAAATAAGCTGAGCTGATTTGTTTGGTTATCATAAAACACAAATCGTTCTCCAGTCCCAGTAAAGCTAATGCGACCTTCGCCTAACACTGAAATAGGACGTTGCTGGCTGTTATCCCAAACAGTAATGTCATAGGGAACTAGCCTAGAAAATGAAGTAGTATCATTTCCTACCACAACTTCTCTATGTTTTTCACTAATGAGAATATTCTCTTTTGTGGTAAAGCTAGCAGCATCTGCCTCTAATGAAAAGAATCGGGTACCAGAATCCACATTCCAAATTTCAACCCTATTTTGCCTGTCAACAACAACATGTTGACTATCAGCACTAAATAGGTGGCTACTATGATGAACGTTACTAGATAACAAAGACCAGGAAACCCCTACCCAGAGATTATCGGATGAATAAATTGTTTCTTCATGGATCAATCGTTTATGTGACCTTAAATCCCAAACACTAGTGCTATGTAAGGGGTCCCCTTGATCCGTCTGAGTTACTGCATCTTCTACTAAGAAGGATTGATTTTCACTTAGTCCAAGACGCGAGTCACCAAAAGATGGGCTATGAGAAAATCCTCCTGCAGGTATAAAATCATCAACCGATGTAAATATCTGCCCATTAGTCGTATCAAAGATTGTTAGCCCCTGATAATTATGACCTGCTAATAGGTATTGATGTCGATCATAACTCATTGCAATATGGGATTCTTCTATAGGAATATCATCTACCAGATTGCCAGATTCAAGTTCCCAGACTTTGACATATAAACCTTCGATAGTTCCCGAAATAGCATACAACAATTTTCCATCTCTACTGATGATTGGTTGCCCTAGCTCTAAACCCTCGCTGTTAATAACAATATCTGCATCAGTCGACATCGACTTCCTCTCTTCCGAATTAAGCCAGCCTGTGATTTCATGTCGCTGAAAAGTACTTTCGAGTAGAGAAGGATAGTATATTACCACCGCCACCGCCCCAAAAAACGCTACTAGTAAGCCAAGTGAAATTGTTGTTATAAAGCTAAATGGATTAGCACTATTTCGAGTAACTTGCCTGTCGGTATTATTAGACTTAGGTAGTGTGTATTGATCGCTGGCATCTAATGAGAGTGTGTACTGATCGGCATCTAATAATTCAGACGATTGTGAGGGGACAGCGAGGGGACCTTCTTCCGGAGTTTTAGCAATCAATGGCTGAGGTGGTGGGGAAGCTTCTTTGTTCTTGAAACGATTAGAAGATCTTTTTCCCCTGCCATAGGGTGCTTTGGATTCGGGAGTCTTGAGGGTAGAATTAGGCAGTGTGTATTGATCGCTGGCATCTAATGAGAGTGTGTACTGATCGGTATCTAATAATTCAGACGATTGTGAGGGGACAGCGAGGGGACTTTCTTCCGGAGTTTTAGCAATAAACGGCTGAGGTGATGGGGAAGCTTCTTTGTTCTTGAAGCGATTAGAAGATCTTTTTCCCCTGCCATAGGGTGCTTTGGATTCGGGAGTCTTGAGGAATGATGCGGGACCTGATTGAGCATTCTCCCCATCGATAGATGTCTGAATTTCCTCAATGGTTTGATAACGATGATTTGTTGGCATGAGGATCATCTTATTTAGCAATTGAGCGAGTCTCGGGCTGACGGGCTGCTGTAAATAGTCTTGCCAAACCCATCTTCCCTCTCCAGTCTCATAGAGACTAAAAGGAGAAACAGCTGTCAGTAGGTGAATACAGGTAATCCCCAGACTATAAATATCACTGGCAAAAACAGCTTTTCCCCGCGCCTGCTCAGGGGCTGTATACTCAGCACTGCCAATGACTGTACCCGTTTGGGCCAGGGCTAAACCCGTGACATGTTTTGCTGCCCCCAGATCTACCAATACCAGGCTCTGGTCAGTGGCGCGACGAATGATATTGGCAGGCTTAATATCACGATGAATAATATTGTGATTGTGAATAAATTTTAACGTGGGCAATACCTGATTTAGGACATGCCAGATTTGCGCTTCAGAAAAGGTGCCTGTCTTTTGTAGCTCATGGGCTAAGTCTTGCCCCTCTATATAGTCCTGAATAAGATAAAGATGATTATCTTGCTCAAAGTAGTCTATGAGTCTGGGTATGTTCCCATGATGGCCTAGCTTCTTAAGTTGATTGGCTTCTTGATAAAAAAGCTTAGTAACTGTATCTGGATGCTTGCTTGACCTGAGCGCTGGGAAAAACTGTTTAATGACACATCGAGGTTTAGTGGGAAAGCCTTGGTCAATTGCTAAAAACGTTCTACCGAAACCACCCTGACCAATGGGTTTGATGGCAACATAACGAGCTCGAAGACCAATCACGAAACCACAGCTAGGACAGACTTTTATGTTAGGGTGATGCGTTTGTGGTGCAGAACACTGAGGATTCAAGCAATAAGCCATAGGAGTTCAGTCTTATAAAGCTTGGTCACAACTAGCTACAACAATAGCTGCAAATATTACGAACTGCAGGCTAGTGAATTGCCCAACAGTCCTTATGGTGCCCACCAATTTCCTATTCTCCAAACCAAACTATTACACTACCTTGGTTATAGCAAACGTCCTGATGCATATCGAGTGGGACAATTGTATCTGATTCAATCTGTATTATACCCAAGTAACTAGTTTGATTGTCTTAGGATGCTATTCTCGATTGATTTTCAATCTAAATTCAAATCTTTACAATGCCGAGTTGGAGACATCGGTAGCGTGAACAAGGCTATTCAACAAACTTACCTGAATGCCACTCTTTTTTGTTAGGAATGTGAGTATACTTGCAAAGGAGAGAGGATAAGGAAGAAAAAGGAAGAAAACAGAGCTCCATTAACCATGGTAAAGCGGTGCTCCTTATATTCTTAAGCTCGGGCATGAACAAAGGAATACCCTTTAAGGAATGGGCCATACCACTTAAAAAATCGTTAGGGTGATTGCTAGACTAGAATGTAGATTCAGTCTATGGTTCAGTGGTTTACTAAGGGGGAGAGACGGTATGGCAATACCCCATGGCAACTGGCGAGTGTTTATCTACCGACGTGTCACACTACCGGTACCTATCCCTATCGAAAGGTCTGGACTGAGGGACTAGAGGCGCTATGACGATCAAGGGATCTCAAGGCAAGCCCGAGTCATGTGGCTTAAGCGGGAACATCCCTTTATAGCCACCAGCCCAGTGAGTTCGGAGACGTCAAAACCACTATATCCAAAAAGGAATAGGTTGACTTATTATGTCACTACTTCATTCGGTTTTCGAGCTGTTACAAAAAACATTGTGACATCATTCCAATACCCTTTTTTATCTGAAACTTTCTCTATTTCTGCGAAATACTCTTGCCTGCACTGTTCCAACTTTTTGTTAGACCATTCCACATCCTGAAGCCCAAATGCACTTCTGGCATTACCAGTCCAAACAGATTCTATATCTTGAAGGTAACGGCCAAACTGCTCAGTTATGAGCGAAATATCCCTAAAGCCGACCATTTCAAGCAGGTCACGACATCGTTCATGGGACCCAAGCAATTCATTCGGATTGGGAATATTGATGCCATATGAGCGAACTACCTGTCTGAATAAGACAGATGCACTAGGAGAAGATTCTGCCAGGCAAGAAAAAGCGACTATTCCTTGTGGTTGCAGCGCTCGATACCATCGATGAAGTACAGTTGGAATATCCGTCAAGTAAACAATTGCAGATGAGCACAAGATAGCGTCGTACCGCTTCTCTGGCAATGTTTGTTCATCCGCATCTACTTGTGCAAACTCAATATTTTTCAGTCCTAAAGTCTCAAGCTTTTGTTTCGCTTGGCGTAACATGCCAATAGAAAAGTCAGTTCCCAGAACATATCCTGTGGAGCCAACTATCTGAGCTGCGGCAATTGCCGCCAAGCCAGTTCCAGTGGCAACATCTAAAACATACTGACCTGGCCGTAATGTTGAAAGCTCTACCAATCGTGCAGCAGCCCGCCTATGAAATTCGTTCTCATAGTTTATGCGATTATTAAAGTCATTCAGGACTTGTTGCTTGTATGTATTGCTCGACGAGTCGGCCATATAATCCACTAATTAGGTCTGTTGATACCAAGTACAGGCAATACCACATGCCTTACATAGAAAAGCGTAAAACATGCCATCTCCATATTCTTCAACATCTTCTCGATTCATCTGCCCAATAAACATCATCAACGTATTACACTCTGGGTAACTTCGCTTCTGATGAGCCGGTAGCGGATGAAGCGCTGGTCTTGGATCACAATCTCGCCATCTTTGTGGAAACCAAGCCGCCGCAGCGCTGCGACCCGTTTCCTACTGGGGGGCAGCAAAGCAGTAATAGAGTCAACACAGAGCTCTTCGAATGCATGTTTCAGAATCCTCCGGTAGAGAGCAGGTCCTGCTCCCCAGTACTTTTGATTGAGGACCAGACCCAAGTCTACATCATCACCCTCCGGCTGCAGGCCACCCCAGCCGATGAACTCGTCATCCAGCACAAAGGCCCAAGGTCCCAAGCCTCTCTCCTCCCACATTCGTTCTTTGATGGCGACAAAGCGATCTCACTCAACATATCCAAACTCATCCTGGGCCAGTGGCAGGTGCCGCCGGACTGCGGGATCGTTCATCAAGTCAATGATTGCGTTCGGAGGAATCTTACTCAGCCGCGTGAACGTGATTCTATGGTAATTATTGGCTGACATAGCTAAGGAGTTTGAACAAGAGACTGCAGCAGAATTGCTGCCTAACGGATTGAAATCAGGGATGTGAATATATTTTAAAAGCTCTACTCGCTAACTAAATTTGGCAGGCTATGGGCTAGGGCATGTAGTCGATGGTTGTAGGTCAAATTTTTAACAAATTAAGCTGATTCTTCTAAAGTCAGTGGGGAAATTTAAACTAGCAACCTCTATTTTATTGTCCCATGACCGCCCTTGAGCCCATCAGCCCATCTACGCATCGGCGGGGCCTCCCCATCGGTCTTAAAATATTTGGCCTGACTGCCAGCTTACTTGGACTGATGGTAATAGTGGTGGCGGTCTCCACTCGACGCCTGAGACAGGTAAACGAAGAGATTATTAATCTGGCGGATTATGCCCTTCCCATTACTGATCGGGTGGCACAAATTGATGTGCATGTGCTGGAACAGGAGCTGCACTTTGAGCGGGTGCAAACGCTGTATGAAATTGAGCCCCTACATGAGGAGCGCTTGCAGTCAGAGCTAATGGGATTTGCAGAGCGAGGACAGCAGGTCGATGGGGAAATTGAAGCTGCGATCGCACTGGTGCAAACCGCCATTGATGAGACGACTCTTCCCCAAGCCAAGGCCGAATGGCAGCATATTGCCCCCAGGTTAAGGGCCATTGAAACCGAGCATCAAGCGTTTCAAACCCATGCTAGTGAGCTTTTGGAGCTGTTAGCCGCCGGAGATCTAGAGTCTGCCCATCAGCTGGAAGAAAAGCTGATTGCCCAAGAGACCAACTTTAACCAGGCAATTAACGATATTTTTTTGGAGCTAGAAGCCTTTACTGTCGAAGCGGCCCAAGCGGGACAACATCACCAGCAGGTAGTGCAAACCCTCAGTGCATCAGTGGCAAGTTTGGCCACCTTGGTGGGTTTGGTCTATGCCACCCTGGTCACCCTAGGGTTAGTGCGGCCTGTGCGTTCCCTTAAAGTGGGTACTACCGCTGTGCAAGCCGGTGACCTGGACATTCACTTAGACACCTCCAGCCGCGATGAGGTGGGCACCCTGGCCCGTACCTTTAATACTATGGTGGATGAGCTAAGACTCAAGGCGCGTCTAGAAGAGACCTTTGGCAAGTATGTCGATCCGCGCATTGTAAAATCCCTTGTTCAGAGCAGTGACACCGCTGCCACCGATGGTGAACGCCAGGTGATGACCGTCTTTTTTGCCCAGGTGCAAGGTATAGAAACCTGTTTGGCCCCGCTAACACCGACAAACCAAGAGCGGATCATAAACGACTACCTGAGCCTGATGTCGGCCCCCATCAGTAACCATGATGGGGTAATCGACAAATTTATTGGCACCCTGATTATGGGGTTTTGGGGACCTCCCTTCACCGATGGGGCCAGTCACGCTCGCCTGGCCTGTGAGGCGGCCCTAGCCAGCATTGACCAGCTTACCCAGCTATATCCCAAACTGTCCCAGCTAGACATTACGCACACCGGAAATCTCCACATTGGTCTCTCCACCGGTCCCTTAGTCGTGGGCAATATGGGCTCAGAGGCGGCTAAGGCGTACACCGTTATGGGAGATACCGTAAATACCGCATCCCGTCTCAAGGGTGTGAGCCAACAGTACGGAGTGACCATTGTGATCAATGAGGCCACCCAGCAACAGGTGTCAGATGTCATGGCCACCCGAGAGCTAGACCTGATTCGAGTGGTGGGCAAAGAAGATCCTATCCACATTTATGAATTACTGGGTCATAGAAATACTCTAACGACTACAGATGGGGCTGCGATCGCAGCTTTTGCCCAGGGTCTTGCAGCCTATCGACAACAGGCATGGAACCAGGCCCGCCAGCACTTTAATCAATGTTTGGCCCAAAAACCTGGCGACCGTCCCGCCCTACTCTATCTAGATCGGGTTGACCAACTAGAGGCGAATCCACCTGACACCAGCTGGGACGGAGTATGGCAGCTAACCCAGAAATAAATAATCTGCCATTGCTGATCCTTCCATAAATCAGCAACAGCAATAATCTCCTTAAAAATTCCGTTCTTCCTCAACCCCAGAGTCCCTCTCCACCACACTTACCATGCAGTCCCGTTTTTCTCTCTCCATTGGCACTAAGATTTTTGGTATTGCCAGCAGCATGCTAGGTCTACTGTTAGGGGTGGCCTATCTCAACCATGTCCGCATTCGCCAGGTTAACTATGAACTGATTGACATTGCCTACTACCTAGCTCCCCTGACAGAAGATATCGCCAATATTAACGTCCATGTGCTTGAAGAGGAGATTCACTTTGAACGCATGGTTCGGTATTACACCATTAGCAACAACAAAATCGACGGTATCGGCAGCGCTAAAGTCAACGCCGAAGAAGAGGCCTTTAAGGAACGGGGGGAACGGGTTAAACAAGATATTGCTATCGCCATCGCCCTTGCTGACAAGGCCGCTCAAGCGGCCCACACTCCTGAAGATATCCTTGAAATTGCTCGCATTCGCCCACTGTTAGAAGTGCTTGCATCCGAGCACCAAAACCTCCACCACTATAGCTTGGACATTATTGACCGCCTAAAAGCGAGTGATCAAGAGGCCGCCACCCTACTAATTGATCAAATTACCGATTTTAAAGACGATTTTGATCGTCGAATTCAGGATATTTTATTTGAGCTCACTGCTTTTATTGAACAATCTGCAAAACACGCCCAGGCCACCGAACAACGCACACTAAACCTGAGCTTTTGGTTAACCGGTCTTGCCAGCGGTATTGGTCTCCTATTTTCTGCTTGGGTTACCGCTGGACTAGTACGCCCCGTGCGACGTTTAGTGAACAATACCGAGAAAATTGAACAAGGTAACCTGAATGTGGAAGTCCCTGTCTACTCCAGTGATGAGATTGGTCAGCTGACAGAATCTTTTAACCACATGGTCAGCAAGATTCGTGAAAAAGAACAGCTCAAAGCCACCTTTGGTCAATATGTGGACCCACGCATTGTAGAAACGCTGCTGGGACAACCCAACCCAACTGAAGGGAGTCAACGGCAGATGATGACGCTGTTCTTTTCGGACATGGCCAACTTTAGCCGCATTAGCGAACTGCTCACACCAACGGGGTTAGTCACCCTGATCAATCGATATTTCACCCTGGCTTCTGCTCCCATTAAGGAGCACCATGGAGTGATTAATCAGTTTGTTGGTGATGCGGTCAGTGCGTTTTGGGCTCCCCCCTTTGTAGATCCAGCAGATCATGCCAAGCTGGCTTGTTACGCGGCCCTAGAGCAGTTTGACCAGCTTACTAAGCTACGGCGTAGTTTGCCAGACTTACTGGGTATTCGAAAAGGTCTGCCAGAGATTAATATTCGCATTGGTTTGGCATCGGGGGAGGCCTTAGCTGGGAATATTGGCTCTGAACAATCTAAGTCTTACACGGTTATTGGGCCAGTGACCCAACTGGCGGAGAAACTAGAAACCTTAAATAAGGTATACGGGACTCGCATTTTGATGACGGCTAAAACCAGAGAACTAGCGGGTAATACCATCGAGGTTAGGGAAATTGATCGGATTGCCTTCGCTGGAGAACCTGAGTCTATTTATGAACTGCTAGGTATTGCTGGTAGCACAGATCATAAGTTAATTCTGTTGCGAGATTGTTTTCAGACGGCGTTAGAAGTCTATCGAAATATGTCTGGTGAAGAGGCGATATCAAGGTTTCAGGCATGTTTAGACATAGTCCCAGACGACGGACCTTCAACGTATTATCTCAATTTAATAACGTCAAGCAGTTCTTCAAAGCATGTCCATATAAAATAAATTTTCTAACAACGTTTAGGATCACCGGACAGGGGCTTGGGGTTGCCGAGTGTAATGAACACAATCGCGTTTTATCCGTTGATTACCTGACCTCCTCAGATGCTGCGCCCTGATCGTATTGACGGGCACTGTCAATAATGACCGGGAATGTTTTTAACGATGCCTAATGCTTTAAACCTTGGATCAGGGTTCGATAGGTTAACTTGGCGGCATCATTGCGGGCAATATCACCACTTTGTATGGCTGACCATGCTGCCCAGATCAGGGCATCAATGGTGGTGGCAACCCATGCATTGGGGACATCGAGGGCAATCACCCCATCTTGTTTGAGGACATTTACAAAGTCATTTAGTTCTTGCATTTGTCGGGCGTAGGCCGCATTAATATCTGGGTCGGTATAGGTTGATGATTCTGCTACCAAAAAGTGAAACCGATCACCTAGAGGCACCACTGCCTCTAGAAACGCCAGTAGGGCATCGGCAGCCGATAGGTTTTGATTCCTAATGTGAGCTGTGATTTGATCAATGGCCTCAATCGCTTCGAAGGCGATCTCACGGATCAGGGCCTCACGGGACGAAAAGTGGCGGTATAACGTCGCTCGCCCAACACCGCACTTGCCTGCAACATCACTGAGAGAAACCCCTGGATTTTTCGCTAATACAGCAACAGCTGCGTGTAAAATAGCCTGCTTGTTAGATGCGTTTCGAGACGATTGACCACTCATTAGACTAGTACTTTATGGCGTAAGTTTGCCCACCATCACATGGGAATGAGTCGATGGATGGATGGGTGGATGCAATAGCGCCAAATTTTTACCATCGGCTACTAGTATAGCCTAATGAGACAAAGATGTCTTATCTTAGACAAGTGTGTATATTTATTGCTGGTTTACCCTAATAACTGGAGCTGGTATCTACGCTAGGGACGTGTATGTCTGGCAATTCTTTGCCCAGGCTAAGGGTTCCGACAAAACTCATACAATACTATTATCTCAACCTTGATTTTGGTGCCGAACTCAGGTCCATTCTATCCGTCTATTATCCTGACGGTTCTCTGATTTAATTGCTTATTTTTTAAAGGCTCTATTAGCAACTATGAAAGCCCTTCACTGGTTTCGGAACTTAGCCCTGTTTCTAGGCGGTGCTGCACCGCTGGTGTTCAGTGCTCCTACCCTGGCTGCGGAAGATGTCACCCTATCCTATGGATTGTTAGAGCTATCAGTATCAGTGGCCTCATTGGAAGGCTATGCCACTGACAACCAAGTTAGCGAGGAGTTAGAGTTTTATCTTAAGTTTCTCAATGAAGAAGAACGTCGCGATCTGCGAGAGATTTTGACGACACCACTGGATGTGAGTGCGGTCACCCTATCCCAGGTACTTTACGATCCCTTAGGAGAACTCTGGTTAGATCGATTGGGGAACGTCATTCAAACAGCGTCGCGACAAAATGGGGCGCGGGGACTGCGGGGTGCCCTGATTTTGGCCGCTGATGATGAGGGAGGGCTGACTCTGCTCAATCTGATACGCCGGTTTCCTACACCCACGCTGCGGATTAACTCGGTTGAGATTTTGGATGTGGTTAACACAGTGGTAGATCTGCTGGACCAAACTGAGACTGCGATCGCAATGCTCCACACCCAAACAAATACCGAAATAGCCGCTACAGAGCCCATCGACTATGCCCAACGCCCTGATCTAACCCAGGAGGGGCCAGCCTCCTGGCGAACTCAAACGTTAGAATTGCGAGACTTACAACGCGATCGCCAATTGCCTGTGGATCTGTATATCCCCCAGAGCAATGCACCCGTTCCTCTGGTGGTTATTTCCCATGGGTTTGCCGCCAGCCGCACTAACTTTGTCGATGTGGCCCAGCATCTGGCGAGCTATGGCATTGCTGTGGCAGCCATTGAGCATCCTGGTAGCAACTTTCAGCAGGTGGAAAATTTACTGGCGGGCAATGCCTCAGCTGCAATGGCCCCCAACGAATTTGTAGATCGCCCCCAGGATATTTCCTATTTGTTAGACTACCTGGAAACCCAAACGAGAGGAGCGCTGACCCATCAGTTTGACCTCAATAGCGTGGGTGTTATAGGACATTCTTTTGGGGGGTATACAGCCCTGGCCCTGGCTGGTGCTCAGCTTAATGTTGAACAGTTAGAAACCCGTTGCACCAGCGACTTAATTGAAGCAGACTCGGTTAATATTTCCATACCTTTACAGTGTCTAGCCCTACAAAGTCAGTTTGAACACCCCCTTCAAGACGAGCGAGTCAAAGCAGCGTTTGTTTTTAACCCCATTACCAGCTTAGTGTTTGGAGAAGCCGGGCTGGGGCAGCTCAGTACGCCGATATTGATGGTGGGAGGCAGTGCCGATCCGGTGGCTCCGGCCTTAACGGAACAAATTCAACCGTTTACCTGGTTAACGCCGTCGGATAAATACCTGGCGCTCATGCAGGGAGGTCACCATAACTATGCCCAGTCTGAGACGTTGCCTGATGAGCTATCGGGTCCCGACCCGACCCTTGCCCGCGAATATCTTAAAGCCCTGGGTCTGGCATTTATGCAAACCCATGTGGCTGGGCAGTCAAACTATCGCCAATTTTTGCAAGCAGGCTATGCCCAATATTTAAGCCGAGAGTCTTTACCCTTGACGCTGGTGCAGGATGTCTCCTTAGAAACGTTAGAAGCCAGTCGATAAGCGACCATGATTTTTTCCAATGAAGAACAGATTCTCCACTCATGGCAACAGAATGCTGCCCCGTGGACGGTGGCTGTCCGTGAACAACAGATTGAGAGTCGTCAGCTAGTTACCAACCAGGCAATTGTAGAAACCGTAGTGTCCTATTCACCAAAGACGGTGTTGGATATTGGCTGTGGTGAAGGCTGGTTAGCCAGGGCGTTACATGCCCATAACGTTATGGTTCACGGTGTGGATGGGATTCCAGCCCTGGTGAAACAAGCCAGGGCCAAGGGAGATGGCAGGTTCGATGTGATGTCCTATGAAGAGATTAGTGCGGGCAAATGGCGAGACATCTTCTTGCGAGACACCTGCTTGCAAGACACCTGCTTGCAAGACACCTGCTTGCAAGACACCTTCGATGTTGTTGTCTGTAACTTTTCCCTATTTGGCAATGAATCTGTAGCCGCGCTCTTAAAACAGGTGCCGACATTACTCAGTCCTGGTGGTCATTTTATAATCCAAACACTACATCCGCTCATGGCGTGTGGTGACCAACCCTATAAAGATGGCTGGCGTGCAGGCTCCTGGGCTAGCTTTAGTCAAGACTTTGTAGACCCGGCTCCTTGGTATTTTCGAACAATGGCAAGCTGGATCGGTCTTCTCTCTAAAAGTGGCCTGATGTTGCAGGACTTAATTGAACCGATACATCCCAAAACGGGTAAGCCGGCTTCTGTTATCTTTGCCTGTCAGAGCAACAGGATATGTCATCAGTAACGCATCGCGTTTCTCATTGGCGTTGATACACCCTGCCCATAGTCACTACTCACTACTTACCACCAGGTTTTATTGATCCCAACCGAGAACTGCCACATTTTCGCAGTGAGGCTTCCGTGCATATGCTGAGGAGACTGTAAATCGTTGGGTGATATGCCCCCTATTTACGCATTTATTCTGATGGTAGGTTTGACTAGCCGACTTAGAGTTAGAAACTATCAGTTCTAAACTCTCACTTGTTTTTATGAATAGGTGCCTTCAATCTATTCCTTTAGGAATAGTTAGCCTTTTGGGCTACTTAGCTGTACCCGCCCATGGTGATGACTTCAACTGTTTGCAGCTGAATATCTGTTTTTCGTCAGCATATCTTTTTGCCGAGCCCTGTCATGACGAACCAGCCATTAAGATGACGATCGATGATTGCACCGATGATGCAGTTTTGCCATTCGACAGCCTCACCCATAGAAACTAAAATGCGGCTTACCTGTCAGAGCAAGGATGGTTGATAATAGAAAGCGTTGTCAAAAACGTTAATCCATTATGCCTGTACCCACTAATCTGACGACTCTGGATGGTACTCCCCTGTCCCCAGATGCGATCGCAAATAAAGTTGTACTATTCGTTAACGTTGCCAGCGCTTGCGGTTTAACCCCCCAATACAGCGGCTTGGTAGAGCTGGACACGGCATATGGCTCCAAAGGACTCGTCGTTGTAGGCGTACCCTGCAACCAGTTTGGCGCTCAAGAGCCTGGCACTCCTGATGAAATCAAGGACTTTACCAAGACTAAATACGATGTAGAGTTTACGCTGCTCGAAAAGCAGGACGTTAATGGTGCTAATCGTAGTCCTCTATACCAGTTTCTAGTGGGCGACGGCGACGATATCACCTGGAACTTTGGCAAATTTGTAGTAGGGCGCGACGGTAATGTCGTTGCTCGCTTCGATCCTAAGACAGCTCCTGATGCACCTGAACTCAAGGCTGCTATTGAGGAAGCTCTAGGTTAAACCTAAGGTTTAAATTGCTTTCCCCCTTTATCCTTAACTGGATAGAGGGGGTTTACATTTTTATTTAATCGGATAATCCGTAGGGGCGTATTGATATGTGCCCAATGCAGAAGATAAACCATTTGCCTATACACCGCAGGGTGCCCTGCGGTGCGCCCCTACAAAATAACCGGATATCTTAAAAATCTCTTTCCTGAGAATATAAATTCAGCCGCACTCTCCAAAATAAAAACATAATTAGGCGAGGCAGATAGAAAACGGCCTATAGAATTTAAGAACAAGGCTGACGAGGTTTCAGACTCTATTCTTATCCCCCCTTTTCCCAATGAAAATAAAGTACACTGCGCTCAATTTTCAAGAAAAGCTGGCTAAATTTAGCGATCGCTGGTCTCCTAAAGTCATTGCTGAGATGAATGATTACCAGTTTAAGCTAGTTAAAGTAAAGGGTGACTTTGTTTGGCATGCTCATAAAGATACTGATGAGGTATTTATTGTTGTCGATGGTCAAATGATCATTGAATTTCGAGATGGTGCTGTAGAGCTATCTACAGGAGAAATGTTTGTTGTCCCCAAAGGGATAGAACATAAACCCCATGCTGAAAAAGAATGTCATATGTTACTCATTGAACCTCGGGGAGTTGTTAACACAGGAGATACTGTTGGAGAGAAGACTGCCCAAAATGGCATTTGGATCTAAGGCTATTTAGGTATAATATGTGTTCTCCATCAGTAGGGACATCGATTTTATGACTAACAGTTTTCACTATGCATTCAAGGTAAAAGATCTTGACAGCACAAGGAGATTTTATGGAGAGATTTTAGGTTGCCGAGAAGGTCGTTCAACCGATAGCTGGGTCGACTTTGAGTTTTTTGGGCATCAGCTTTCTGCCCACGTAGGTGACGTCAGTACAAACGTTGATTACTGCGGCAATGTCGACGGCATATCAGTGCCTATTCCTCACTTTGGATGTCTGTTGAGTAAAGCTCAGTTCAAATATGTACAACAGAAGCTAGAGGCTGCTGACATTGATTTTATAGTTAAACCTCAAACGCGTTATCCAGGGGAAGCTGCACAGCAGTCCACCATGTTTGTGCTGGACTATAGTGGCAACCCACTAGAATTTAAATCGTTTGAGGATAGCTCTAAAGTGTATGACTCATCGGCAAAAGTCGCTCTGAGTTATTAGCCACATAACTGAACAATGAGTTGTTATGCAGTAGCGTAAGTCCAATATTCAATGGCGGGGCTATCCCTCGCGCGCTTATGTCCCCCTCAAAGTTCGAGCTTTTATGGATTTTCTCAAACAATCTATGGCCTAAAACTCAGAATGATGCACCTCATAATGCAGCGTTAGAGACATCAACCCCGCAATCATGGCAGCCGTTAATTCGTGATAGCCAGTCATAAGACAGATCTGATAGCTTACTAAGCACACCCAGATTGTCTTTCCTGCTGGTGTAGTCAAGCAGTCAACATGCTCAGCGATATACTCCAATAATTCTAGGAACTTGAGAAACCCATAGAGAATTGCCATAGATAATTAAATGTTTTGGGTCATAGCTAACTCAGAATAATTCTGAGTTAGCTATATTTTAATCAGAATAATTCTGATTTGACAATGATTCCTCTCTGTTTGCCTTGAAAAATTGAAAATGTGCCCTTGGGATGGTTTAGGTATACGTTGATAAGCACCTGGTGCCGAAGCATTTTCAGGAGTCTTGGGCAGCAGGCAAGATATGTATGATGCGATCGCTGATTGAGGGAATGCACCGGTCTAGAGTTATGGCTATTTAACGATGCTTCACCACTAAAGGCATCCCAAGGATGAGCAATGTCGATATTATTTAGACACAAATTTTAATTATTTATGCAAGCGGCATGGGCACCGATGAATACAGATAGCTCGATACAAACAGCTAAAATCGTCCGTATTGGGGTTGATATTGGCATTGTTGTTGCTAAATTAGAGCGCTCTCTCAGCTTTTATCGAGACTTATTAGGGATGTTAGTTGTTGCAGAGGTAACAACCTCACTCATTGGTAAAGGGCGTATGGTGCAACTCCAGCATGGCGAGTCCCTAATTAAGCTAGTGGAGTTACACCCCCCCCTTCTAAGCCCGGCCCAACAGATATCTCAGAATTTCTAGGCTACCGATATGTTACCCTGCTCGTTGCTGAGCTAGATGTCATTATGGCCAAGATTAAAGCTCGAAACATCTCTATTGCGCTACCCGTTACACAGCTGAACAACGGGACCAGAATTGCTATGGTAAAGGATCCTGACGGTAACATTGTTGAATTCGCCCAAGAAGTGAATTAAATCACATCTGACAAATTTTGATAGATGTTCTATAGTTTGTATTAGTTTATCCAAATTAAAGTCCTGTGACTTTTAGGTAGCATAAAGTATCAAAGCCGACAGGCATGAGACACTGAGCACAGTATAAGAAAAGCTATGTGTTCTTAAGAACACATAGCTACGTTTATCTCACTGACCCATCTAATCATTATGGCGAACCTTATCAATCAGGTGTTTGACCTGCTTAACAAGTCTTGGTGGCTGGAAATAATGGCTGCATCTCCAAGTTGTGGATATTTTTTCGGTCCCTTTAATTCAGAAAGCGAAGCGCTACAGGAACAATTGCGCTACGTAAAAGCTCTAGAACACCAGGGACGTGAAGTTTTACTAGTGTCGGTTGTCCGCCGTCAGGCCCCCAAAAGGCGTATGGTGAATTACTCTGAGGCGGCTTAATTGACGCAATATTCTTTTCTTACAGTATTTTTTGTATCTCCAGGCTACTACGGAAGAACAGGCTCTAGATAGCCGTTCCGGTTTACCAAAACATCAACTACTTATTCCTAAACCTTGTAGTACAAAGACTTTAGGAATAAGTAGGTTTGTTAAGTGTTAAGCATAAATACTCATTTACTTGTTATGTGTATAGTACTCATCGAAGCAGATGAGTATTTATGCTTATGAGAACTATTGGCTCTTGCTTGAATAAATGTGGACAATCCTGTCGGGACACCCCCTTGTGGATGTCCTGAGAATGATCCTAACGAGGGAGATGTAGTATCACCGTAAAATGTGGTAAAAATGCGAAGGCTCACCCCATGACTCAACTCAATTTTGCTGTCTGGGACAGTCTGCTACAGAAATATGTGGATGGTCAAGGCCGAGTAGCCTATAGCCGCTGGCGGCAAACATCACTGCCAGTGCTAGAGCAGTGGCTAGCAGAGATGAGCAGTGTGGACCTGCGAGGATTGGAAAGGGCGCAGGCGATCGCAACTTTCCTAAACCTATACAATGCCTTGACGATCCGACAGGTGCTTTATGAGTACCCCATCGATTCCATTCGACCTAAGTTTCTAGGCATCCCTAACTGGCTAGCTTTTTTACGGTTTTTCACCAAAAGAGTCTATACCTTAAACGGTCAATCTCTGAGCTTGAATACTATTGAGCACGACATTTTGCGCCAGCAGTTTCTCGATCCGCGTATCCACTTTGCCCTAGTGTGTGCGTCCATTGGCTGCCCATTGCTAAGAGCGGAGGCTTACACGCCAGATATGCTGATGGATCAACTGGGGGACGATTGCGATCGCTTTATCAACAACCCAGACAAAGTTCACTACGATGCTGCTAACAGAACATTGTACTGTAGCAAGATTTTCAAGTGGTACAAGGCAGATTTTTTGACGACAGCGAATTCGATTGTAGAGTATTGCGATCGCTACTACACTGCCGCCCAGCTGCCGACTACGCTCAAAGTGGTTTACCTATCCTATAGTTGGGAATTAAATGGGAATTAAATCCATGGACCCAAAAGCTCATGTACTGACGGAAGTCCAGTCGCCACCGCCGCCGCCACCCACCAGACCCACAGCGGTGGGCTATAAAGATGACTCTTTCCCCCCTGGTCTTACCCTAAGAGAAACCGATATCCTTCGGTTGATCATAGCAGGGCGAGATAATCTGCAAATCGCACAGCAATTAGGCACAACCCGTCACAATATTGAGAAATATATTCTCCGTCTCCAACAGAAAGTTACTAGATACAGTAAAGAATCTCCCCTAATCCAGATCCTTAAAAACAAGGAGTAAGCAGTTGGCAAGGGACGTTAGTGCACATCTTCGCAAAATTGCCTCAGCCATCACTCAAAAACATCCATACCCCATAGAAAGCCAATGACCAGGTGGATAAAAGGCGATTTGGAACTGTGGAAATTTGACGGCAATTTCACTTCCTATGGTATCTCAGCCAAAATCTTCTCAATAACACTTACAATCTCTTCAGATTTTTGTGGGTCAAGTGCATCCGAGTGGGGCGCAGCAAATTGACCTGAGTCATTGTCAAAATACTGGCCAGAAGCAGTGCCAAATTCTTCTGAGAATGCTGCACGAGTGAGTATTTCAGCTCCGATGCGAATATCACCACCTGCTACACCAAAGGCCTGTTTCACCATCTTGCTACCGAGCATTGATCCAGGATTGACTGCGATAATGGTCGGACTATTTTCTTTGCGGGAAAGCGCGCGCGACCACATCGTCAGTAACAATTTGCTTTGGGCATAGGCTGAAAAGTCTTCGTTGAGCCTAATCTGGCCCGTTAATGCCTCTAGCTCAACGGGTTCTTGAGCAGCAGAGGATACATTAACAACTCTTCCGGATGCTCCCATCAGTGGCATCAGTTTTTGCGTTAACAGATAGGGTGCGATCGCATTAACAACAAACCGTACATCCAGACCATCCTGCGTCACCGGATTGGATGTGCTATAGACACCTGCATTATTGATCAATACGTCAAGCCTTGTGTGTCGTTCAGTAACAACCTCCGCGAGAGCCTCCACATCAGCCATACGAGAGAAGTCAGCCACATAGCTTTCAACCTGTCCTTTGTCTGTAGCCAGGATTTTTGCTAATTCTTCCAGTTTTGCTCGGTTACGCCCATGTAACAAGACATTGTGACCCAATGAGACTAACATCCTGGCCGTTTCCAGGCCAATGCCGTCGGTTGCTCCCGTCACCAGAATAGTCTTTGTCATAATTTTGTTTCCTTGTCTTTTTTTCTAATCAGCGAAGTCTGGCAGTATGGCATCGGCGAGACGTTTGAGCGTTGTCTCCATAGCTGCTTGATTAAACCGTAGGTTCAACGCCACATGATTTACACCAATCTCTTCCAGTAATTTTAGATGAGCACGCAGGTGGCGCGTGCCCAGCCGAAAACCTAAATGGATCGGCTGTGGGGGTGTCTCAGGATTGTCAGTCAGATCAAGGTAGAGCGGTTGCATCACCGGCTTTGTAGATCGTCCCGCTGCCTTAACCCGCGCCTGCCAATCGCAAATGATTTTTGCCTGCAAGTCAGTATGGCGCGGATACATCATCCAGCCGTCTCCGTTCTGTGCAATCCATTCGGGAGTTTGCTGACTGCCTCCCGTAATCAGCAGCGGCAGTTTTCCAGGCACTGGTTTAGGCAGCATGTCCATGCCACCATTAGGGCTACCATAGCGGTTTTCAAAAGATGGGGTATCTTCGCCTATGCGTCTAATGTAGTCAAAGCTTTCGCGAAATCGTGTACCACGGTCAGCAAAGGGCAAATTGAGTGCCGGATACTCCTCGGGTCGATCTCCGGAAGCCACCCCCAGAATAAGCCGCCCCCCAGAAAGTACATCAGCGGTGGCCGCAGCCTTGGCAACATGGGCCGGATGTCGCAGCGGCAGAATAATACTGGCCACACCCAGGGCAATCCGCTCGGTCTGGCCTGCCAAAAGACCTAGATAAACAAAGGGATCATAAATCTGACCAGCATCTCCAAATGAGGGCACGTTGAATGGAACATCACGCAACCAGACGGCGGAAAATCCTAATTCTTCTGCAAGTTGGATACGTTCCAGGTGACGGGCCATGGTCGGTACCGGACTCTTTGCATAGGTCTCAATTGGCACCACCAATCCAAGGCTCAACCGATTTGGCCGAAACACGGAATTATATCCTCTATTGATGGGTTGAAACCTTATCTCTTCAATATGTTTGAGCATTTTTGAGTTCTGTTCAAAAAGAACGTGATCCTAGGCGTCAATAAAAAGCCGTTTGACTTGGTACGTATCCATATATTCCCGAAGCGAGGTGATTTTACCGTCCAAGACCGTGACCAAGAAATGGTAATGGTTGTTGTAAACATTGCCATTAGCCATTTTGCCGTAGGATTCTATTTCCAGGGCCACCCGATCGCCTTCAGCTGTCCATCCAGTAGATGTTAGCGTCATACCATCTGGGATAGCAGCCTTGACATTACCCATCAGCGTGCCAATGGCTTCCTTATTCATCTCACCGGACATGGGCAGCCCACCTTCACGACCCATCACACGCCAGATGGCATCATCATCGAGCAATTCAAGAGCGCCTGGTACGTCTGCTGCCGAAAAGTATTCGAAGAAATCAGCGACGATTCTCTTATTATCTTCGATACTCATTATTTAATCTCCTGAATACTAATGAGAGCCTCTTCCCAACCGCGCTGATTGTCCATATCGAACTGAGCACCGTTGTCGTCGGCCCACTTAAAGCGCTTCAGCGCTGGGGTTTGACTTGTTGCCTGATAGAGCCAATAGGCCTCTTCCTTTAGCGCTGCCTCAATGGACTTGTCAATGGAGGCATACACAGCCTGTTTGCAAGCATTGATCGACTCGGCGGGCCAAAGGGCAATGCGGTTAGCCAACGCTTCAACAAACGAGCCGATTTCTTCGGGGTCGAGCGCCTTGTTGATGGTGCCATAGGCCTCGGCCTGGTTGGCATCATAGTCTCTGGCGCTCAGGATAATCTCCAATGCACGCCCTAGACCAATCTGACGGGCCATGCGTGACGCGCCACCACCACAGGGCAGAATACCCATGGCGACTTCCATCTGCATGAACGTTGCCTTGCCGCGGGCGGCAAAGCGCATATCGCAGGCAAGGGCAAATTCGTGACCACCACCGCGGGCGAAGCCCTCAATCTTCGCAATGGTTGCCTGGGGCAGCTTACTGATCCGTTCTAGCGTGGTTTGCAGATCGAGCAGTTTAACGTCGTCACGGGAGACTACAGTCGCGGACATTTCCTTAAGGAAGTCCGTATCAGCATGGGCTACAAAAATCTCTGGGTGGGCGGATTGGAATACAACAACCTTGATGTCGCGATTTGTTTCCAATCTTTGGGCCAACGTATTCAGGTCGGCAAGCATAGGCAAGCCTTGAATATTCACGGGTGGATAATCAAAGGTGACCCATGCGATCGCATTTTCAACCTTAACGTTGAAAGTAGTGAAATTATCTTTCATTGGGTGTCTCCTAGAGGCTACAGGGTTCGCTTTTGTCAAAAAGTTGGCTTTGCTAGTTACCTGGTCTTGAAGGGGGAGTAAGCTAGGACACAATGTTCTCCGTTGGATGCATCTTTGTTCCAGCATCAGCCTATGTCACTTAAAACGATATTGACAAGTACCCACATTTTTGTAAGTAATGGAGATCTTTGAACGTATTGGCACCCAACAATGACGCGGAAATATAACTGGAAGACAGGTTGCGATGTGGAAGCAACAATGAGTGTGATTGGCGGTCGATGGAAGCCAATACTCATTTGCCATCTGCTAGATGGGCGCAAGCGTTTTGGTGAACTGCGACGCCTCACTCCTAACGCAACAGAGCGCATGATCACATTACAACTACGCGAGTTAGAAGCAGATGGCGTGGTGGCGCGGCATGTCTATGCCGAAGTTCCGCCTCGCGTTGAGTACGAGCTAACAGAGTTTGGGCAATCCCTGAAGCCCATCCTCGTTGTCATGCAGGAGTGGGGCCATGCATTTAAAGCCCGTCGGCTTGCCGAAGAAGCAGAACACAATTAATCTGGCATTGCGGCTCCTTAGAATGACTTTAGTGGTGAAACACCATAAATAGTCATAGCTCTAGACCGGTACATCCCTTAAATCTACAATCGCATCCATCTACGCATCAATGAATTCCCTTGTTTCATATTTTGAGATACCTGTTACCGATATAGATCGAGCAGTCACTTTCTATGGGACTGTTTTCTCCAATACATTGGAACGCACGACGATCGACGGTGTAAACATGGCACTGTTTCCAGTCACGGAAGAGGGTCAAGGTATATCGGGTGCACTGGCTCAGGGAGAAAGCTATGTTCCTTCAAAAGAAGGGCCACGGCTCTACTTTTCGGTGACTAACATTGACCTTACCCTGAGTCGGGTAGTCGCTGTAGGCGGAAAAGTGGCGTATCCCAAAACATCGATTGGGGAGTTGGGGTGGGTGGCTGAATTCGAAGATACCGAGGGAAATCTGATTGCTTTACACTCAAACAATGGGTGATCACGTGGGTGATTGAGAAATACTATCTATCGCGAGAATTCATACCTTATGGCTCAGTGGCAAGATAGCAAGATTTGGATTGTTGATGACTGTCTGACGTTTGAAAATGATGTCTGTATCGTTTAATCAATACGGACGACATCATGAATGTGCTTTCTAACAAGGTTGCCATTGTGACAGGTGCTAGTGCTGGTATTGGCTACGCAACTGCCAAACTTTTTGCTAAAGCAGGAGCTGCAGTTGTTGTTGCAGCAAGACGGCAGGATAAGCTCGATGAGTTGGTTGATTTTATTGGTCACTCGGGTGGACAGGCAGTTGCTTTGGCAGGAGATGTGAAAGATGAGGAATTTGCTAAAGCTCTAGTGACGCTAGCACTAAAAGAATTCGGAGGGCTAGACATCGCATTTAACAATGCAGGGATTACCGGCATACCTGGCGCTGTAACTGATCTATCCCTTGATGATTGGAACAATATCCTTGCCACTAACCTGACCAGTTCATACTTAGGGGCAAAATACCAGTTACCGGCCATGGTCAATCGCGGTGGCGGTTCTTTGATCTTTACCTCAACCTTTGTTGGCTACACTGTAGGCATGCCGGGAATGGCAGCCTACGCAGCAAGTAAGGCAGGTTTGATTGGTCTTACGAAGGTGCTCGCTGTTGAATACGGCAAGCAACAAATTCGGGTCAATGCTTTACTGCCAGGGGGCACCGATACACCCATGGGACGTGATTTTGCCAATACGCCAGAGGCCTTAGCCTTTGTACAAAATCTCCATGCACTGAAGCGCATGGCAACACCCCATGAAATAGCAGCTTCAGCTCTCTATCTGGCGTCAGATGCTGCTAGTTTCACCACGGGGTCAGCCATGCTGGTAGATGGTGGTGTATCCATCAACCGCGTGTGATCAAGCTTATTTACGCAATGACTAAGACCAAGTGCGCTTTAGCGTAGGAAATTTTTCATCGATCAGGTCAGAACAGAGTTTTTCTAGCTGCTGGTATAGATAGGTTGGATCCACCAGCTCAATTAACTTTAATTTTTTCTTTCGTTTATCGGCATGGGCTTTCTGAATATTAATAGTATCAGGATCTATACCAAGGAAACTGGAAATCTCTTCAATTTTTGAACGAATTTCTTTTGTTTTCAACGTTAAAAGCTGCTGTTTAGGCACTGAGTTGATGACAAATTGATTGTGGTCTCTCCAATAGGATAAATAGCTAGCAACAGGATAAAGTCCTGCTTGCCCTAGGGCCGCGTCATATTTTGTAAATGGATGCCTGTAGCGACCATAGCGATAATCTTCTAATTCCCTCCAAAACGGTTTATGACGACTACCATAATTACGATTAATTTCTGATTCTAGCCAGCTGAGGGGATCCCTAACGGTAAAAATAAACTTGGCCTGTGGAAAGCTTTTGGCCAACACATCAGCTACATGATGTAGATAATGGGCAGCTTCCAGCTCCAAAGACATTTTTTTGTCACGCCACTTGAGCACACTTTGAATGTCCGCATAGGAATACTGGCCCGTTTCCCATTTGAGTAAATGGTAGATGGCATAATACGCATGGGGCTCATGTAATGCACCATAGTGGTGCTGAAACATGTGGGCTATGGAATGGGTACCGCTCCTTGGTGTACCAATACAGTAAGCATGAAAACAACGTTTTCTACTGGCTGGTAAAACAGCATTGGCCTTAGAGACCCAAAACTCTCTTTTAAGACTAAGACTAAGGCGGATATCTATTTCTCTATCGGCAACATTAGCCCTGAACGTATTGGCTAAAATTTGACTGCTAGCAAGATTCATTAAGGTATTCGTATCAACCCATAGGCATTTATGGGAAAAGGTGGCCAATGCCTATCTAAATCTAGTAAGCCCATTTCCCCTCAGATTTGGCACAATAGCGAAGAGCGCTTAAAAAGACCAGGAATCATGGATTCAGAATCGCTATCGTTCAGTATTGTGATTACGACCTATAACCGGGTGGAGCTGTTGAAACGTGCGATCGCAACCGCACTTGACCAAACCGTGCCATGTCAGGTGATCGTGATCGATAACGCCTCCACTGACGGTACCCAGGCGTACGTCGAAAGCCTGGGCGATCAGGTACTTTACCATCGCAATCCTACCAATGCCAACCACTCCGGGGCTGTCAATGCAGGTGTAGAGCGAGCCATGGGCACCTGGATTAAGCTGGTGGATGACGATGACTATTTGGCCCCCAACTGTATTGAAGAACTGATCAGGGCGATTCAGCAGCGTCCTGAAGCGGTGATTTGTTCCTGTCAGGCGGCCCAGGTGAATGGCGAGGGGCAAGAACTGAGTCGCACCCCTGTGACCGGTCCAGGTCAGGCATTTTATATTCCCCAGGTAGACATCCACTACGGCATGTTTTTAGAGGTAGTCCCCTTCGGCACCCCCATTCAGGTGGCCGTGCGCCGCGATGCCTTTATGAAATCGGGCGGCTGGGACCTGGGCATGACCGGCTTTGATGATATTGACTCCTGGATTCGTGTTGCCGACTACGGCGATGCCCTATTTATCAATAAATGCCTGACTTACCGTACTGTGTGGCCAGGGGGCTACGACCAAAAAATCACGCTTCAGCGTCGTCTCGACACTAATGTCCTGATTAAAGAACGCATCTACCAGCACGTTAGCCCCAAACATCAAGACAAGCTGCCGACATTGAAGACGATTCGGCAATACCTCAGCCTGCACTGGATGATCGTCGCCCTCAAACAAAAACAAATCCCTAGCGCCCTAAGTTTTGGCATTCCTGCCATTTTTTCCCCTAAAGCCTGGCAACTACTCCAACAGGCTGTTAACTTTCGCAAGCAAAAGTCCACGCCCCCCATTGCTAAGCTAGTGCTTGAATAAATTACGCAACTCCTATGGCCACCACCACATCCTTATCTTTTTACCAAGTTGGCGGTAGTCTTCATCCCCAGGCACCTACGTATATTAAACGACAGGCGGATGATCACCTATACGCAAGTCTAGGACAAGGTGAGTTTTGCTATGTATTTAATACGCGACAAATTGGTAAATCGAGCTTGCGGGTGAGAACAAAATATCGCCTGGAGCAAGACGGTGTTTGTTGTGCATCTATTGACCTGACCAACCTGGGTAGTGACAATGTTACTGCTGAAAAGTGGTACATGGGAATTGCGGCAGAGCTATGGCGCAGCTTGCAATTAAACGGTGATTTCCAAGAGTGGTGGCAGCAGGGGGATGGTCTTTCTGCCGTGCAGCGATTGGATCACTTTTTAAAGGATGTGATTTTGCGGCAGCTTGCGGCGAAACGGATTGTTATTTTTATCGATGAAATTGATAGCGTGTTGGGACTACCGTTTGCGGCTGACGATCTGTTTGCCCTGATTCGCTATTGCTATAACCAGCGAGTCGATAGCCCAGAGTACCGTCGCCTCACGTTTGCCTTATTTGGTGTGGCAACGCCCACCGACCTTTGCCAAAATCCTAACCGCACCCCATTTAACATTGGTACAGCCATCGAGCTGAGTGGGTTTACCACTGCAGAGGCCATATCCCTTAGTTACTGGTTAAAACCAACGGTGGAGAATGCCACTGAGACCCTGGAGCACATTTTAGCTTGGACCAATGGTCAGCCTTTCCTGACGCAGAAGCTGTGCCAGTTGGTAGTTGCTAAACTGGCCCCCCGCACAGAGATATATGTTGAACAGGCTTGGGTGGATGGTTTAGTGCGATCGCAGCTGATCAAAAACTGGGAATCCCAAGATGAACCCCCCCATTTGCGCATTATCCAGGATCGGTTACTGGCTCACCCGCAGCTGATTAGTCGACTACTGGGGCGTTACAAAAAACTGTTATCCGGTCAAACCCTATCTTTAGAAGACAATCACCTCCAAGAAGAACTGTTACTCTCAGGCCTGGTGGTCAAACAATCAGGTCACCTCAGTATTCGTAATCGAATTTATTCAGAGGTGTTTAACACCCAATGGGTAGACTACCATTTGGTACGTTTACGTCCCTATTCCCAAGCATTCGAAGCCTGGGTTAACTCGGGTCAACAAGATCGTTCCCGATTGTTGCGCGGGCAGTCTCTCACTGAAGCCCAGGTCTGGGCCAAGGAACAACAGCTCAGCGACCTGGACTATAAATTTTTAGCAGACAGTGTTGCCGTTGATCGGCAAGAGGTACAACAGGCATTAGAATCCGAGAGACTAAAGGAGTTGGAAGCTCGCCTGGAGGCGCAGCAGCGCAATGTCACCCTACAGCGGTTTCTACTGGTGGGTATGGGAGTGGCGTTTCTCAGCATTACGAGTATTGCCATGTTGGCCTATCGCCAGTCTCGCCAAACCATGCTAACTCGGCAAGATAACGAAAACAATCAGGCCTTGTCCATTAGCTATTACTCTGACGCCCTGTTTAACCAGAATAATCGTCTGAAATCTTTGCTAGAAGCGGTGCGAGCTGCTCAACAGCTACAACGCTTACCGGTGCCTGCACCCGATGTGAAACAACAGGTAGAACAAACTCTCCGCCGCACTCTTCAGAGTATTACCGAAGCTAACCAGCTGCGGGGCCATGGTGCACCTGTGTATGGGGTAACCTTTAGCCCAGATGGTAACTATTTAGCCTCAGCTAGCTGGGATAATACCCTCAAGCTATGGCGTGCCAATGGTCAGCTGATTACCACCCTGAGCGGACATACCAATGCTGTGTGGGATGTGGCCTTTAGTCCTGACAGTGAATATTTGGTGTCAGCCAGTGCCGATAACACCGCAAAAATTTGGCCCATCAGCGATGATAGTGACATTCTCTCTGTGGTTGCGCCCCCTGTGACGTTAACGGGGCACGAGGGACGAGTCAATGATGTCGATATATCCTTGGATAGCCAAACGTTGGTGACCGGTAGTGACGATGGCCACCTAAGATTTTGGGATCGGACGGGCAAGTTGTTGCTAGATATTCCCGCCCATAACGCTAGGGTCACGCAGGCTGCCATTAGCCCCGATGGTCTCATTTTGGCCACCGCCAGTGAAGACAACACCATTAAATTGTGGGATGCCACCAGCGGACAGTTATTAAACGAATTCAAAGAACATCAAGCCCCGGTATATGGCCTGGCCTTTAACCCCAGCGGTCGTGTCTTAGCCTCTGCCAGTGATGATCGGACCATTAAACTGTGGCACGTTAACCCCGATGGCAGTCTTAAAAAGGGAGAGTCTGGCAAGAGCTCAACCATTACCCTGGACGGGCATCAGGACCGTGTCTGGCATGTGAAATTTAGCCCTGACGGTCGTCAACTTGCTTCGACTAGCCTCGACAACACCGTTAAATTATGGACCAGTAGTGGCACTCTGGTAACTACGCTAAATGGCCATGACTCTGGCACGTGGGGCATAGATTTTAGCCCTACTGGAGACGTCTTAGCCTCCAGCAGCGATGATGCAACCGTCAGGCTATGGCGCTTAGATAAAATTCCGCAAACCCTGCATGGGTACCAGGGACCGGCTACCAATCTAGCCATCAGTCAACAGACGATTGCTGCCGGTAGCTGGGATAAGACTATTCGGCTTTGGAGCTGGCAAGGTAACTTTAAATCTACACTAGAGGGCCATACTGACCGGATCTGGCAAGTGGCCTTTAGCCCCGATGGTCAAACGCTTGCTTCTGCTAGCTGGGACCAAACTGTCAAGCTGTGGACTGCTAAAGGAGACCCATTACAAACGTTGCGAGGTCACCAAGATCGGGTTTGGGGAGTCGCGTTTAGCCCCGAGGGCGATGAAGTGGCATCGGCCAGTTGGGACCAAACCATTAAGCTATGGACGCTGGATGGAGAACTTTTGCGCACGTTACGGGGTCATCAAGATCGGGTCTATGGTGTTGCTTATAGTCCTGACGGCAGTTATCTAGTGTCAGCAGGGTGGGATCACACCATCAAAATTTGGAGTCGGCAAGGGCAACTGCTGAGAAGTATCCATGGCCATCGAGCCCCCATTTGGGGAGTGGCCGTCAGCCCTGATAGCCAGCTGATTGCCACTGCTAGCGCTGACCATACGATCAAAATTTGGTCGACTTCAGGGCGTCTGATCACCACCCTAGACGGTCATCGGGCCAGGGTTCACAGTGTAGCTTTTAGCCCGGATGGCAAGCTGCTGGCATCCAGCAGCTACGATCGGACTGTACGTATCTGGCGACAGGACGGTACCCTTGTAACAACCCTGTATGGCCACAACGGTTCTACTTGGGGGGTCGCTTTCAGTGCTGACGGTCAAACGCTGCTGTCTAGCGGTCATGATCGGAGAATCATCCTGTGGGATTGGCAGGATAGCCGTAGCTTTGAACAATTGCTAGAGGATGGCTGTCGTTGGCTCGACAATTACCTTGCCCATGGAGATAACCTGTCTGATGCGGATCGTCAGCTATGTAGCGGGGGGATTTAGGAGGGTATCTAGGAAGACTAAGAGAAAGTTCTTTTAAATTACTTTTTTCACCTTACACATCTTCCGTGTTTTCCCTTAAATTGCTTTCATAGCAATCTAGTCTATTCAATTTCGACTGACCGAAGGCTAGTTGCGTCCACGTCTGTAGTCAGTTAGAGCAATAATAATATTTACATCAATGCTGGGCAAAGGTCTCTAAAGGGGGCCTATGCTCAACAGTTTTTGTTTTTTGTGCTTGTTCAATTTCGGTTTATTTCGTAAGACTTTCTGGCCACGTTCCCAGAGCCGTCCAGATATCGCCATCCGTATTACTACGCGATTTGCAGGATCACAGGAGATAAGGTTATGAAGGCTATTGCAATTGTTGGAAGTACTGCTCAGTCTCAAACACTGCTAGCCGATTTGTTGCATTGGCATGGACTATCCGTTTTTCAGGTCGATGAAAATGAGGCTTTGCTATCTCTGCTGAGCTTTATTTCACCTGAGTTAATTATTATTGAGCCCTCAGTGGCCACGGCTGAACTGGTTTGCGATCGCATCAAGCATAGTTCATTGTTAGACAACGTACCCGTTATTGTGTGTGCCGACCGTATGCTCGGCCAAGGGAGTGCTGATGCCTACCTCTATTCTCCCTACACCGCTGAGGACGTGTTTGCGAATATTCAGGTCCTACGTCCTCTATCTGCCCTCTTGTCAGACAGCGTCGTCGGCTCAGCCTGGGGTGATGTTTAAGCATCGACGCTTAAGCGTCCGCCAAAGTATTGTCTGTAGAGGCTACAGCTAGCGGTTGCCCTATTGCCTGCTAAGGTAACCAGCCCCATACTTTCCAGGCGATAGGCGGTCATTGGTTCAAGTTCTGTGGCCGTATCTTGTTCAATTACCTTGTAAAAGGTACGGGCCAGGTTAGGTTCCGCTTCAAAGATTGCCAGATAGCTACGCAGGTGATCGCTATAAATGCCACTTTGCTGAGGGGCTTCATCAATCAGCTGCTTTAGTTCCATCTTGTGTACGCTCAGGTTATACAGCGCCAAATGAATTAGATAGGGATGTCCTTCAACCAACGTATGAAGTGAGATCAAACTATCGTCCCATTCAATGCGATAACGCAGAGACAGCTGTTGGGTTTGCTCCAGAGTAAAGGCAGGTAGCCGCAGGGGCAACCCCACATTAAACGGAGATTGGTGAATTTGTAACGGAATGTATGCTTCTGTGGCATAGGCCACCAGGAGGCGTAAGTACCCCCATTCGGTGAGATTTTTGGCTTCTTCGTGCCACACCCGCAACATGGGCAAAAATTCTTGGGCCATGGCCGGGTGCTCAAAGACTGCCTGGAGATCATCAATCACCAGTAACAGTGGCTGCTGCAGCGGATTTAAAATGCTGCTCTGCATATAGTTAGTACAACTGACCTTACTGCCTAAGTCGACATTCCATACATCATCCAGCTGGGCTGTGAACTTCAGCTGCTGGGTAATATTGGCGCAAAACCAGCGTAGAAATTTATCAAAATTGGCCAAGACACAGCTATCGGCCTGGCGGAAGTTAAGCCGTACAACTCTGAAGTTTAAGGTTTGAGCTTGGGCGACCAGGCGATTCACCAGGGATGTTTTACCCCAACGTTCCGGCGCACGAATTCTTAGCAGCGCACCTGGCTTGATCAACTCCCCCATGGCCTGCTGCTCTACTGGAGGCCGTTCGATGTAGAGCGGAGACCCGAGGGGAAGTGGGCTGCCGGGGAAGGTGGTGTCTGATTGATTGGCACCAGGCCACCATGGCCCTGGTGTATTGGGCTGATGCAGCTGATAGGCTTGCTGACGCAGCACTGCATGAATATTCTTTTTTGTTACTCGCTCTCCCAGTACTTGGGAGATCTTTTGCCACAGCCGTGAGCCTGTAACGCGAACATAGTCAGCATCGTAGCCCTCACTAGCTGCAATTTGCGCATAGGTTGAACCTTGCCAGCATCGCCGAAAAACGACTTCTTGAATAGCCGTCAGCCGATACGGTGAAAGGAGTTTATCAACTAGCGTGATGGCATCTTCAGGGGACATAGGGCCACCACCATTAATCAAAAGTATAGAAAATCACTATCAGTGGATGTCTCTCCTATTAACAATGGTTGGACATTAGGAAGCCACTAATATATCAGGCCATTTGCGTTCTATTTTGTGATTCAATGTGTATTTTTGATACAGAAAACCGTTGAAACCTATGCCAATCAATAATTGTAGCCTTATTCACTATCCATAGGTCTAGCTGATCTGTACAGCCCATATAGCATCATGCTTTAGGGCACTTTGCCCCCTCTATGACAAATTTTAAGCTAGTGTTTCCAACGATCGTATCCTATGGATGCGATCGCACCGAAATTAAACCAGCACTGAATGATAATTTAATTTTTCAAAAAGAACTAGTTATTAAGTATAGATCTCTAGTATGAGGGGTTAAGCCTCACAGGGGTAAGGGACTTTATGCATAATCTGTGAACAATGCAGCGACTGGATTGTGATCGCTGGGGTGATCCCAATCGTTACCAGAGAGGACCTCCGCTTTTCTAAATAGGGATACCCTTGTGATGGGACAAAGCGGCCATCACAGCGATAATGCGTTGTTTTATCATGACTCTACAAACCTCACTCTCCACAAAACCGCTTCATCAGTTTGGGATGATTTTGTTGTAACGCCTCTTTAGGATGCCTGAAACCAATGCTGTTGCGATTTTCATGGCTTAGGTATGAATAGCAGTAACGCATTGGGCTTTAGGCTGCGATTTTCATGGCTTAGGTATGAATGGCAGTAACGCATTGGGCTTTAGGCTGCGATTTTCATGGCTTAGGTATGAATAACAGTAACGCATTGGGCAACAGAAACTATAAATGCCTGCATGATGGATAGTTGCATAGTTAAGTCGATTTCTCGAAATGGATACTGTGCAAGACAAGTTTGTTGGAACTCACGATTGTATTGTTCAATGGCTAAGAGAGAGCCATTTTTTAATGCAGGACATACGGCTAAAGGCAGCTCTGTTGCCCCCATAAACTGGGGCTGAAAGTGTTGAGCAACAAAAGCCAGTGAACTGCCGGGAGATTTTCGGTTTCCCACATTACCATTGGCAATGGATAGCTCGAAAAAACCGGGAGATAAAGCTACTTGAGAGAGTCCTGTGGGGTCATGGGATAATAGTGGTAGATCCTTGGGCAACACCGTGGCAATGGAGTTTGCCACAGGCTCTATGTAGCTCGGATTGACACCCTGACCGATGTAAAAAAAGAGGCCTGGTGAGATCACCCCGGCTGAGTGCAGAGAAAAGTAAGCATCTATGCGGGCAAACCGCTGTAGCCATTGACGGATGGCAATGCACTCAGGATAGGTATCTGTTATGAAATATCCTTCTAAATCGCGACAGTGGTTTAATCGGAGGAGATCGCATAATGTGGGTTTTGACGGTAGCTCACTGGCATTGCGACTTAGAGAATCTGGATCTGCAACCGGCACAATGCCAAATTTCACCGTTGGAAATAACTGCTGAGTGAGACGGTGCAGCATTGATACAGCCGCAAGTGGGCCAATAATTTCATTGGCATGGCAGCCAGCTATGATCACAACAGTGTAGGGGGCAGAACTATCGCCGATGGTAATGCCATACAGCGGTCGACCTTCACCAGAAACCCCGATCTCTTCAAGCTTGGTGCCATCAGCTTCCGTAGCTTTAATGAGACTGTTAAGTCGCGTTATATCGGTCCATTCCATCACAGCCCCCATAAGATTCTTCTTCAGCATAGCGATGGGGCGTGAATATGGGTGAAGAATTAAAACCTATCTGGCTACCAGGTATGAGTTTTTCAGTCTGGCCATCATGGCTATAGTGAGCTGGCTAAAATTTTGCGGGCCAGTTGTTTCTTTGCCAAATCTCCTAACGTTTTCATCCCCTGGTCAATGGCATCCGACCAAGGTAACCCCGTATTCAAACGAAAACAGTTACGATAGCCGTTGGAGGCCGAAAACATGGGGCCAGGGGCAATACTAATGTGATGTTGAATGGCGTCTTCAAACAACTCTAGCGCGTCAAAACCACCGGGAATTTCAACCCAAAGAACATGGCCTCCCGAGGGACGGGTGACCCTGGTCTCAGCCGGGAAATAATCTAGAATCGCCTGGAGCATGCGGTTCATTTGTTGTTGATAGGCACGGCGTAAATTGCGCAGGTGGCGATCGTAACCACCATTGGCAAAGAATGCTGCCACGGCCAGCTGTGGGGCTGTCGCCGTCATGTGGCTAACGACAACTTTCACATGCTCTACCTGTTGTTGATAGCGACCTGGAATACACCAGCCTACCCGTAACCCTGGAGATAGGGTTTTACTGACCGATGAGCAGTAAATCACCCGTCCTTCGGTATCAAAGGCTTTGATGGCCTTGGGGCGACTGCCCTCAAAGTTGAGATCGCCATAGATGTCGTCTTCGATCAGGGGCACGTCATACTGGTTGAGCAGATCCACCAGGGCTTTCTTTTTGCGATCGCCCATACAGCTACCAATGGGATTACTAAAATTCGACACCAACATGCAGGCCGCCACCGGTTGATGTTCCAATGCAGACTGTAGGGCACTTAGGGAAATCCCGTCCCGTGGGTGGGTGGGCAGCTCCAGGACATTTAAACCCAGGGAGTTCATGGCTTCGAGGACCGCGTAGTATGCCGGAGACTCAATCACCACCGTATCTCCGGGCTGGGTCACGGTACGCAGGGCGATATAACAGGCTTCTGTGGTCCCCGCCGTTGCCACAATCTGATCCGGCGTAATGGAACAGCCCGCATTCAGCATGCGTTTGGCCACTTCTCGCCGCAAAGGTTCGCACCCTGGCACCGTGTTATAGGTATGCACCGCCATCGGATTATTCCGCATCACCTGCCCCATCAATCGGTTGAGCGTATTAACGGGAAAGTGCTCCACACCAGGAACGGCGGCCCCCAGGTGGATGGTCTCGGGGGAAAGGTCCATCCTTAGCAGCCGCAGCATGAGGGAAATATCAACGGGACGCACCTGGAGGGTGGGCATAGATTGGGAGGGTTCGTTAGGAAGCGCCAGTGCCGTGGTCTTGACGTAATACCCTGACTGGGGGCGAGCCATAATAAAGCCCCGATCTTCCAGTAAGCGATAGGCTTCCAGCACCGTAGACATGCTGACCGATAGCTGCTGCTTGAGTTGGCGTACCGATGGCAGTCGATCCCCTGGTTCCAGGGTACCCTCACGGATCAGGGCCTGAATACGCTCAGCCACCTGTTCATAAAGGGTTTGGTCAGTAGAGGTTTGTAGCGGAGACAGCTGGGGAATAGGGCTGGTGGACATGGTTGTGACTCTGTCTTTGTGGGCACCGGTACAGTTAAGCGTCAAAAAACCAGAACAGTTTGCCTTATTGGAACTGTACCCATAACAATTTAGCCCAACTGAGTCTGTTCTGGTCAGATGTTTTTCGCAAAAATATAGCCATGCCCTATTTAAGGGGGTGTTCACCGGGAATGGAGGTCTGTCCCATGAAGTTTCAGCGTCGTTTATCTGAGCCCCATTTTGTTTTTCTACAAAAACAGCCACCCCGGTGGTCCTTAACCGGAGAATTAGGGCGTTGTCTCACGTCAATGCCAAAAGAGGTCTGGACATCTGTTTTGAAATTGATGACAGGGTCGTCTGAACCCATGATTCACAAACAATGCGATCGCAGGGGCCAAATCTCTTACAGCATCTATGACCCGAGCACTCAACACACAATAGCCGGGTTATCAGAAACAGAGGTCCGGGTCTGGCTGGAAGAGAGATATTATCAATAGTCACGGATAGTCCCTACAGGGGGCTCTACAGGGTCCCTACAAGGGGTCCCTTACTTACAAGGGGGGGCTACCAGGAGGGTCCCTAAAGGGGGATACAGGAGACTTACAGAGGGGCATCAGCCTCAACACAGGTGCCTCCCAGGGCATTGACCACCGTGCAGGTGTTGGAGACTAACATCGCTTGCATGGTCTCTGCACGGGTACCTGGTCCGCCAGGTCCTTCCACAAAGAGCGGATTAGGGGCCACCTTAACATTTGCATTTTTTGCCATGGTCTCAATCAGCTGGGTATTAGAGGTGGTTTCCGCAAAAATGGCAGGGACACCTAAGGTTTTTACGTCATCCACCAGGTCGGCCACCCGTGAAGCCGAGGGAGATGTTTCGGTATTGATGCCACTCAGGGCCGCTTCAAGCTCTAAACCGTAGGCATCGGCAAAATAGTTAAAGGCTTCATGGGTGGTCACCAGTTTACGATTGCTGGCGGGAATGGTGGTGACTTGGGCTTCTATCCAGGTATGTAGCTCCGCAAACTGAGTCGTGAGCAGTGCTGCGTTTTGGCCGTAGAGATCCGCCTGGTCAGGATTAATCTGTCGCAGCTGATCTGCAATGACTTCGGTGATGTTGCTGGTGTTGAGCGCATTATGCCAAATGTGAGGATCCGCAACGAGTTCTTCTTTGCCTGTTCCTTCTGCATGGGTCTCATGGCCATGGTTTTCTTCGCCATGGTCTGCATGGGCCTCATGGTCATGGTTTTCTTCGCCATGGTCTGCATGGGTCTCTTCACCATGGTCTTCTTTGCCATGGCCATGGTCATGGTCATGGGGATCAGCCAGGAGGGGATTGGGGACTGCCTGTTCATAAACCGCTACCTTGGGGGCCGTATTCGTGCTGGCTTCGACCATGGCAATGAGTTGAGGGGCAAACCCATAACCGTCGTAAAGTACCAGGTCAGCTTCATCAATGGCTTTGCGATCGGAAGGGGCGGCGGCGTAGGTATGGGGGTCCTGCCCGGGCTCCATTAAGCAGGTGAGGGCGACGGTGTCTTGAGCAATCTGTTGAGTTAGGTCACACAGCACACTGGTGGTGGCGACCACCTGAGGCAAATTAACTGCTGTGGTTGTGTTATCGCCTGAAGCAGCCGTGTCATTCTGTGTAGCCGGTTGGGCACAGCCCACTAGCCCCACCAGCATAGATACGGAGGCTATCCAACCCAGTTTGCTGATACGTAGCAGGCCAGAACCTCGCTTGTTAGAACTCAAAACCTGATGATTGCTCAACATTTTTAGGATTCCTGAAACCTGATACTGGTAATTTTGCGATGCGTCTTTCAAAGAAATGATAATCATTTTCATATCAAAAGAATGCTAAAGCGTCTCCATCTATCTGTCAATCCAAGAGAGGAGAGTGCCCCTGGTGCAAGGCATACTGCCAAAACTCTTTGTGAGGGTTAAAAAAGATTATTTTTCTTTGACTATAAACAAAAATAATTTGAAAGAATGATAATCATTCTCATAGTATTTAAAATATTGAGCCGGAGGACCGTTGAGTAGTCATTTGAATCCATTATCTATTCATAAGCCTTTGGACATTGCCATCATTGGAGCTGGACCTCAGGCGTTAACCCTGGTAACCCACTTGTTGCAAAAGAAAAAAACGATGCGATCGCGGTTTCAGGTTTTTGACCCCAGCGGTCAGTGGTTGACCCAGTGGCATCGACAATTTGCGGCTCAAGAAATTCCCCATTTGCGCTCTCCTGCCGTTCACCATCCAGACCCTAAACCCCAAGCATTGTTGAATTTTGCAGACCGGCGTTATCTGGAACTGCACAACCCCTACAATCGTCCAGGGACATCTCTGTTTCGAGACTTTTGTGAGAGGGTGATTGAGGGCTGGCAATTACGAGATCGGGTTTTACCAGCACAGGTGACGGAGCTTATCTACCAGAGAAGACGGTTTGCACTAACGTTAGACAATGGGCAAAAGGTGATCGCTCGACGGGTGGTGCTAGCGGTGGGTAATGCCATACCCAAGTTACCCGACTGGGCAGTTTCAGTGGATGCCCCACCGGGTCGTCTATGCCATAGTACAGCGGTGGATCTTCGTAATTTACCGTCACTACAAGGAGAAACTGTTTTGATTGTGGGCAGCGGGCTCACCAGTGGCCACCTGGCCATAGGGGCAGTGAAGCGAGGGGCCAGGGTGTTGTTAATGGCTCGCCGCAGATTTCAAGAAAAGATTTTTGATGCTGCTCCTGGCTGGCTCGGACCAAAATATCTCAAGGGATTTCATGCGGAAACTGACTGGCATCAGCGCAGTCAGATGATTCAACAAGCGCGAGACGGTGGTTCCTTAACGCCCGATATGTTGACCAAGCTCAGGCGTTTGTCCCGTGAGGATAAGGTGACATTGTACGAACATTGTCAGGTGAAAGAGTTGGCTTGGACGGGGAATGCCTGGCAAGTGCACTGTCAGAATTACGCGGTGCATGATTGTTTAAATCATCAGTCGATTGATCGCATTTGGCTGGCAACTGGCAACCAGCTTGATGTTGCAAATCAGCCGTTACTCAAAGATGTGATGGCTCGCTATCCGGTAGAGATAGTCAATGGGGTACCTGTTTTGGATAAACATCTGCGATGGCCGGGATGCGATTTGTTTCTAATGGGACCATGGGCGGCATTACAGGTGGGGCCAGTGGCCCGAAATTTGTTTGGTGGCAAATTGTGTTGCGATCGCATTGTGCCTGCACTCATTAAACAAGTGGGTCTGCATCGTTGCTCATGAGACATTCACCACTTGCAATACCTCATGACAGGTTTCTGCTGGTGTTTTAGCCTTTGTATACACCGTGAATTTAGCCAGAGTGCAATTTGAAGGATGTCTAACAAAATGTTCATTAGTCCTGCGAATATCCTCTGGCAGTTTGTGGTTACGCGTATTCAAAATATCGAGCGATTCTTCTAAATCCGGTGATGGCATTAAAAGAACAACATTAGGATAGGGGGCTAACGCTCGTTTTACCCGTTGAAACAGCAGCGGATCATCATAGACGGAATGACCTGCACCAAAATCAATCACACAGTTTGTATGCTCTGACAGTAACCTCTCCACCGCATAGGCCTCAAATGGCTTCCAATAGCGAATAATGCCCCAAGCTCCTTCCGTTTCCCGCTTTTGTTTAGCGATGGCGTCATCATAGCCAATTTCGTTGTAATAGTTCCATCGATGTTCATCCATGGAACATTGTGGCAGATCTAATTGTTGTGCTAATAATTCTCCAACAGTCGATTTGCCAACCCCTTGGGGGCCAATAAGAATAATGTCTGAGGGCATCGGTGGTTTTGTAAGGTCCTAAAAGTTTACCTTCTTATGTTTCGCTGAAATAGCTTATAAGAATAAAGAAAATGATAATCACTACTTGTGTCCGTTACCTGCTATGCAGGTATCGCAGCGGATTTAGGTGGGTTGCTGACTCCTGTGGGGCGTGGGGAGGAATCCCTGCACTAGATAGAATCTCCCAAGATTAAAAGAAAACTGGTGGGTGGTGCATTCCTTAACCCTCTAGTTTGAGTGAACCATGGGTCAACAGATATCAATTTTGTGCATAAATGCAAAAAGTCATTGTTGGTGCATGAAAATCTTCCTCGCTCTGTATTACATCTGATACTTCGCAGAAATGGGCAATTTTCATACATTGGATATGAATCATAGAATTACTGGTTGCAACTCAGCTTCACCATCAGTTTTCTATGTTCATTGAATACCACATAAAGGAAAATTGAGAATGATTGGTTCGTCTACACTGACTCCACAAGAAGCCCGATTGATCGCAAAAGATGCGTTCATTTACGCGTATCCAATGGTGGACAGCTATCGGATACTTTTTGCGTTCTTTCTTTGGCCCAATAATGCTGAATACAAGGGACCCTTGAATAAATTGCTTGGCGAAGCACGACTGTTCACACCATCGGATACAACAGTCCAGACACCGAACGCGGATACACCTTACTGTGTGGTTGGCGCAGATCTTCGTGCGGAACCTTTAGTTTTGACGGTGCCACCTATAGACCCTAAACGATACTATTCTATCCAACTCATTGATACTTACACTCACAATTTCGAATACGTTGGCACTCGGACGACGGGCAATGGCGGAGGCAAGTACTTGCTGGCAGGGCCTGACTGGACGGGGCAGACACCGGCTGGAATCACCGCCGTTATCCGTAGCGAAACCAGTCTTGCCCTAGCCTTGTACCGCACCCAGCTTTTCGACTCAGATGACTTAGAGAATGTCAAAAACATCATTGAGAACGGGTATAAGGTTCAGCCGCTAAGCCAGTTTACAAATACGGAACCACCAGCAAAAATGCCAGCGGTGAAATACCCGAGACCTGTAAGGCTTGACGAGGGCGAAACGTCACCCAGAATATTTCGCCTGTTGAACTTCCTGCTCACGACATTTTGTTCAACACACGAAGCGGAAACAGAATTGATGACACGCTTCGCTAAGCTAAACATCGGACCTGGTCTGATCTTTAATCCGACAGAACTCTCTGAGAAATTGAAACAGGCCATCGAACAAGGCATAAAAGACGGTTGGGAGACTTATCTGGAGCTGAAGAAGAATAAACTTGCCACTCAAGAAGTCACCGCCGCCGACCTATTTGGCACCCGTGAACACTTGACGGCAACCGGTAACATTTATCTATATCGCATGGCTGGCGCGATTCGTGGTATTTGGGGAAATTCCATTGAGGAGGCCATGTATCCCTCCTACTATAACGATTCAGACGGCAACGAATTAAACGCCTCAGGTGATGTCCGTTATACACTACGCTTCGAGCCAGGTGAATTGCCACCGGCTGACGCTTTCTGGTCGGCAACCATGTATAATCTTCCTGAGCAGCTCCTCGTCGAGAACGACCTCAATCGCTATCTTATTAATTCAACGATGTTGGACAACAACGAACTCGTTCTCGACGAAGACGGGGGACTGACGCTTTATATCCAGCATGCTCAACCCACTGAAGAAAAAAAGAAGAAAAATTGGCTGCCTGCACCAAATAAGGGCTTCTTCATAACCTTGCGGCTTTACTTACCGAAACAAGATGCGATTAATGGCACATGGCAAAATCCACCACTAAGGAAAGTAAAGCCCACACTGCACTGGACAATCAGGCTTAAGCGTATCTTTCTAGCTCTCTTTCGCGCCGGTGACTACCCCCATTAAGGGTATCTTCGATGCTAATTAAGTCATCAACCAATATAGGGATAAATAGTCTCTTTTGACTGTAGAAGTAGGTTCCAATAATGGCTTGCGTATTTCTTAAACTTAGCTAAATCTCTCTAATTATGACCTAAGCCAATTTGCAATGAGCAATAAGAAATTTTAGCCTTACCCAAAACTGACAACTTATTATGTTGTTTAAGGATATAGCTCATAGAAAGCTAGCATCAATAAAGCTCGATAACATGACCCAGCCAATATACTACCCATAGGCTAGTATTGCACTGGAGCGGACAGGTAGGAGAGTCTAGTACCCAGCTCAGAACTATTTCTATGGATTAGCATAGCTGCTAGGGATTACTCAAATCAGTTAGGAGGACAACATGAGCAAAAAACTAATCAATCCAGAGGAACTGTATGATGGTGCTGCATTTGGTATGTCTCAGGCTACTGTTGAGACAGACTTGGGACTAGTCTTTGTATCTGGTCAGGTTGATTGGAATCATCAATTTGAGACCACAGAGACCTCGATCGAAGGCCAAATGAGAAAGGCGCTTGGAAATCTTAAAATTGCTCTAACAGCAGCTGGTTCATCGATTGAACAACTATTACAAGTTCGCGTATATATCCGAGGTGAACTTGGAGAACATATGGAAACTGTTGCCCCTATTCTTTCTGACTTCTTAGGTGAGTCTCGTCCATCGGTGACCGGTATCGGTGTAGCTTCCCTCGCATCACCATCCACACTTGTTGAGGTTGAGGCAATAGCCAGCGTTAGATAGGTGACTAATGAATGTAGATAAGCAGTCATCGATTTGAGTGGTGACGGTGTTGGCTTTCTGATTGATATAGCGTTGGATACAATCGTCTGAGCACTGCATCACACGAGCAATGCTCGCCAGTGAAATTCGATCCAGAAGCAGGCGGTCAATCAGGGAATAGCTGAGGCGTATCACTGCCGTTGTCGTCAAACCGTAGAAAATCTACGTCGTCGCCTAGTGGAGCAAGGGTTTTCAGACGCTGAAAAAAAATGGCCTGACCAACCGGAAGATAGAATATTGGGTCATTCCTCCGGAAGCCGATGCTGAGTTTGTGGCTCATATAGAAGCCGTGCTGGATGTCTATACCTAACCCTACGACTCGAAACGTCCGGTGCTCTGCATGGATGAGCAGCCCATCCAGTTACAAAATGAAAGTAGACGATGCTCGTTGCATTGAAGTCACCTATGTAGTAATTAGACAACTCCAATATCTAAAACTGCATAATACGGATAGTTATCCGTATGTTTATCGGTAGTAGACCTTAATACACCGTGTAGTAAATCCTCACAAAATGCCCAAGTTACGTTAAGGATGCTCCAACCTAAAAACGGTTAAGCAATTTTCCCTAGAGTATATTGAGCCTATACCTACCAGTTCCATCAGACGCTATCAAGACAAGATAACTGTGCATCTAACGCACGAATCGCTATGTAGTACATGAAATAAAAATTTCATGCGACATCAAAAAAAGTTGATTGTTCGATTTTTAACATAATTACTTTCTTGAAACCTATAATTATAAAATTTATACAAAGTGCTTGTCTTGACCAGCAGACAAGTATTTCTGCGTATATTTTAACGATTTTCAGTATCATTACCTACGTATAAATACGTAGGTAAAAAAAGAGCGTTTGCTTTTTTAAAGGGTAAATATTATGGAGACATACGGTTACATAGGGTTTTTACCCGAGCTATGGTTGTGTAGCGGACATAATTTGTAGTTAAAAACACAATTCGTACCTACAGTCAATGGGAAGGCGAGGTTTATGAATGTTTATTTACGAAAGAGCCCGTGAAGGATAACTTTCTGAAAAGAATTATCAGCAAATGTGTCTTTGATAAACGAATTTCCGTCCCTGTAGATAACGTCACTCACTACTCTAATTTTTCATCCAAATTTGATGAATATCATAATGACGGTATCTCTACGGAAAATTATTCAAATGGTACTGATTCTTGGTATCGGAAAAAAGATAAGGGGAACACAGAAGAGGAGTTTAGCTCGCGGGTAGGTACTTTCAAACAGCAAAGGTCAAACCCCGAAGACACTATGCCTTCTGATAAAAAACCTGGGCATTTTAAGAAGGATGTCAAGGATACCTCTATTTATAAAGTTTCGCTTCCTGTCCCTTCTAATGAGAAGGAACGACATGATCTTCATGCTTACAAAGAAAAAGTAAAAAAATCTGGGTGGATTTTAACACCGATTAGATCGGCCAGTTCAGACGACCTAGAGTATATCTTATCTCCTGAAGGCAGCGAATTAGACGCCGCAGCGTATATAGCTGCATCGGTATTGGATGAGGCTTTAGGGAGAGCTTCATGACACCCAATGATAGAGATGATCCACAGCCTCCTGAGCCCGATACATCGGATATTAGCGTAACTAAAGCACCTATTTCGCATGAAGACATAGAGGTATTACGCCAGGAACCTGCACGTTTAGCTCAATTCTTAGAAGAATATAGTACGCAGCTAAACAGCATAGAAGTGAAAAAGTTGTCACTAGCTGTGACGAAAGAAGACAATCGACATAGAGAAGAAATAGGACGACAAAGAATCACATTTGCGATCTTAGGTGTGATTCTTACGGTTGTTTTATCTTCACTACTGTACTCAGGTATAACGAAAGACAACGATATGCCTAAGACGATTATCAACATGCTTCTTGCTGCAATAGGCGGCGGTGGAGCAGTCGTTTTAGCAAGAAGGCATGAGGATTGATCTAGGCTGATTTTTCGAGAGACTCAAGTGTGTGGAGAATCGGTCTGTAATGCTATCTGATACTATAAAGTCACTCACTAAAAAACTTTTCAGTTATACCTTCATCGACACAGTTAGGCTCAAAATAGATCGATATTTAGGCTATGAGCAAATAATCTATTCCCAGTTTGGTGAAGATCTCTTCCTGCGTGATTATTTTAAAGATAAGTTAAACGGATTCTACGTTGATATTGGTGCTTACCACCCTCGCCAGTTTTCCAATACCTACTTTCTGTATAAATATAGAGGTTGGGTAGGGATCAATATTGAGGCAAATCTCAACTGTGTAACGCTATTTAATCAAGTGCGAAAACGGGACATAAATATCCACGCTGTGGTATCAGATCAGGAAACTTCGGTGCAATACCACGCTTGGGGAATTAACTCAGAAAACAGCATGAATGCGGCGCAGATCAATGCTTTGACTAAAAGATTCGGAAAGGCTCCCGAGATTTTAGAATTAGTAGCCCAGCCTCTTAGTAAGTTACTTAATGATCACTGTCCAGATCATAAAACTATTGATTTCCTCAATATAGATGTTGAAGGAAATGACCTTGCGGTATTGAAGAGTAACAACTGGAACCAATATAAACCACAAATAATTGCAGTTGAGCAATTTGGCAATACTATAGAGCAAATTAGCAAAACAGCTCTTTATCAATACTTGATTGATAAAGGTTATCAAAATATTGCTTGGTACAAACCAACTTTGATTTTTGAGCGGAAACCCAAATAATGTTGAGTGGACTCGAACAAGATTCAAGGCTTAAACAACTATAGAGGCTATCGTTCTAATAACTATCCATAGCCAGGCAAGGGATACGACCCACCGATACTGCCATAACCAATAATGCTCGTATCGTAGCTGTCATTTTGGCTGCTGAATCATAAAATGGTGTTATCAGGTAAAAACGACGGATAAGATCTGGAAGGCTGGATCTTATCCGTCAGATCTGACGCTGAATATATACATAGTTAGGTGACGCTCGTGTCCGCAGGGGAAAACGATCAGACGATGAACAATGAAACAACCGATGGTGCTGCGGTGCTGGTGCCGCCACCACTCTTGCATCTGGTGGTAGGGGTTGTAGGCATCGCGCTGAATGAATTCATCTGGCCGTTGCCCTTCGCATTCAGTGCTAGTATTCGACTTGCGATCGCCTTGGCGATTGCCGTGCCGAGCATTGTACTAGTGGCCGGGGCATTGAAGCTCTTTTGGGCCACAGGGCAGAACCCCGAACCGTGGATTGCCACACCGGAGATCGTTCAGACGGGCGTCTACCGGTTTACGCGTAATCCGATGTACCTGAGCTTAGCACTACTCCAGATTGCCATCGGTATTGGCCTGGGCAACCTCTGGGTTGTGCTGCTGGTAGCGTTTTCTTGTCTAATCGTCCAGATCACGGCCATTCGTCCTGAGGAGGCTTACCTTGAGGGCAAGTTCGGTAGCGAATATCTCGACTACAAGGAATCTGTACGTCGCTGGCTCTAGGCAGCCCCGAATTCATCGACGCTGAAGCCGCGAACATGTCAAGTGGGTGTCGGCATATTTTTTTAGGGAGTCTCTCATTGTTTGTCACCACAAATCTCTCATCTTGTGGTTGACCGTCCCGAAAAATTCGTGCCCACTGCTGACATCTGAACCAAGCTTTGACTGAAACGAGATAGCCGTGAATCAGTTGTTCTGATGGAGATAGGGTGATGAAAGAAACAGTTGGTTCATTAAAAGCGTATATTATTATCTCTGTTCTAGTTATATTGGGAAGTGTAGCGGCTTTTGGATCATTGCAAGCGAATCCACTTTGAACGAGGTCAGTCCTCCTAGTAAGAACAGGTAATTTGTAACAGGATTTATTACGATCGCAAAAACGACTTGACTTAGAGCGTGCTCTAACTTCTAGGGTATAGCTATGGAATAGGAACAGGCTATCCAACCAGTAGCCCAAACTACAGGTTCAATATCTCCGTCTTTCAATCTTAAATCACTGTTGCTGAGTCACCAGTGATTATTCTCATCAAATCGAACAATCACTGATCATGATATAGGGGCCTTAACTAGGGACCCCTTCAAATGCCTTCTGGCCAATTCAATCAAATCAAAGCTGGTATCGGGCGCATGACATCGTGATGCATCTCCAGTCGCTAGAACCTCATACATCAGTCTAGTTCCATGAGTAAAACCAAAGGAGGCCGTATGCTCACAGGTCGTTATCTCAAAGTTAGTTTGATCGTTTTGATGGTACTTCTTGTCACACTTACAGAATATGGAACAGCGAATTCCACATTGAATACAACGGGTCAGATAAACGAATGGTCAGATCGATACAATGTTGGCATTGAAGTCCTGAGACAAGTCGGGGGCGAAAACTATGATGGACCAATCAATCGCCTTAGCGATATAGCCCCTGACCTTGCGCGATTCACTGTAGAGTTTGCATACGGAGATGTCATGTCACGAGATGCGCTCGACCTACAGACTCGCCAGCTCTCAACCGTCGCGGCGCTTACTGCTCTAGGAAATGCACAGCCGCAACTTAAGTATCATATCAACGGATGCCTTAATGTCGGCTGTTCACCACCCCAAGTGATTGAATCAATTTTGCTGAGCACTGTCTATGCTGGATTTCCAGCAGCACTCAATGGTGTCTTTTCTGCCCGAGAGGTCTTTCAAGAACGCGGAGTTGCCTTCACGCCCAGTTCTAGCCCTACTGGGAATGATCGGTATGAACGAGGACTACAAACGCTTGAGCAAGTGAGTGCCGGTTCGGGAGCTGACGTTGTGCAAAGCTTACAGGATATCGCTCCAGATCTTGCTCGGTTCATCATCGAATTTTCATATGGCGATATTATTGCCCGTCCAGACCTGGATCTTCGCTCAAAAGAACTGGCCACTGTTGCCCTCTTGACCGCCTTAGGTACAGCACAACCTCAGCTAAACGTGCATATCAATGCGTCCCTTAATGTCGGGGCATCACGAGAGGAGATCGTTGAGGTGATCCAACAAATGGCTGTGTATGCAGGCTTTCCTGCGGCTCTCAACGGTATCACAACTGCACGAGAGGTATTTGCCAACGTAGGGTAGAGCTACTTTGCTATGCTCGTCCCCCCATAACGCCTATGAACACTGACCACCGACAGTGGATTAATATGATGCAGAAGTTTCTGCAGCGGGTGCTGAGAAAATCTCATCACCATCAGAATCATTCCTTCATATTCACCAGTTCAGCCCTGATCCTAACCACCCTTTTCGGTTGCGGTCCGTCGTCCAAGGATCTCGCCGCTCTGAACTACATTCCCTTAGCTGGCGATGACTGGGAAGTCTCCTCACCGGAAGCAGAAGGACTCGATGCCGATACGGTGGCAGAGCTGTATTATGATTCTGCCAAACTGAATTCCATCTATAGCCTACTGATCGTCAAGAACAGCTACCTGGTTGCCGAGAAATATTTCAATGATGGCTCCATTTACCTAAAGTCAAATCTACAGTCGGTGGGTAAGAGCTTTACCTCTGCCCTTGTGGGTATTGCCTTCGAGCAGGGTTGCCTACCCAGTCTAGATCAACCGTTTTTAGCCTACTTTCCGGAATACGTTAACCTGATCAAAGATCCAAGAAAGCAGGAGATCACTATTCGTCATCTCCTACAGATGCGCTCCGGTTATCCCTGGGAGGAATCCGATAGGGATCTCTGGGAGGTTTTCGTCGCGGGAGACTTTCTTGGCTTGATGGTTCACGTCCCTCTCATTAACGATCCAGGCACAGAATTCCATTACAGTAATCTCTCCTCGCACTATCTTGGTGTTATCGTTGACCGAGCTTGCGGCACAGATCTCAGAACCTTTGCAGAGGAACAACTATTTACTCCTCTAGGAGCTGAGTTGGGTGAATGGTATACAACAGCCTCCGATGATAGATACCCAATGGGTACCGGCACGATGCATATGACTGCGCGTGATGCGGCTAAGTTTGGGTTGCTCTACCTAAATGATGGCATTTTTGATGGAAAGCAGGTTATTTCTTCTGAATGGGTGCACGATTCCCTACAGAACTATACCCAAAATCCATCTGTTGGATGGCCCAAGGAAGGCCGCAACGTCAATAGGACAGGATACGGATACCAGTGGTGGGCTATACAATCAGGTGAACATCACTATCATGCGGCTTTGGGCCATGGCGGACAGGTCATCGCGGTTTTGGATAAGTTTAATATGGTGATTGTTGTGACCGGTGATCCCTTCTTCTTGGAACATAATGCCAAGGCTTGGAAATCTGAAAAACAGCTCATAAACTTGGTTGCTGACTTCATTGCCTCCTTACCGAGTGAGTAATGGCAAGCGGGTTCGGCTGGCTCACAACTCGCTGAGACGAACTGGCTAAGCGGGCAAAAGCGATGTATGGGGTTATGTAACTCGTAAACTTTGCTACGGTTTAATTATGCGGAGATAGTGACCTAAAGGTTGTTTGTGAGCAATTGGAGCCAATTCAGTTGAAGTTCATTTGAGAAGTAAACTTAGGGCACGACGGATATAGACTTTCCAAGATTCTGTCGGCGGGAAGATCAATGTATAGAGCATGATGCCGCTCATTGTGTCGAAAACCAAACCTGAATCTAAGTCTGTTGAAATTTCGTTTTTTGCTTTTGCCCGTTCGATGACAATGTCGAAGGCTTGTCTACGGGGTTGTAGATACTTCTCCCAATAAACTTGAGCAAACCCAGGATTGCTTGATGCACTACTGATAATCATGGCAACAGCCTGCCGCCCAATTGGAGTAAGGGTTATTTGTGCTGCATTTTCAATAAGTGCATCTATATCACTCCAAAGGTTTCCTGTATCAGGAATTAACACCTCTTCCCTAATGCTTTCAATTGCATCAGCAACTAGTTCATCTTTACTGCTATAACGCCGGTAGATGGTGGTCTTGCCAACTCCAGCACGAGAGGCGATCGCCTCAATACTCATCGCTTCAAAGCCGACTTCTGACAACAAACCTAGCGCGGCTTTCAGCATTGCCTGGTGAGAGGCTGCGCTACGAGGTCTTCCGGGAGATTTTTTTTTGGTATCGTTCATAGATGCTATTATAATTTACGATACCGTACCGTATCGTAAATGCTATGCTCCAAAAACCTCTTTACATGAACAAGCACAGTACTCAAACCTTACGAGCAGGTCTAGCGGAGTACTATGCTCTCAATCCACACGTTACTGATCCAGCGACACAACCTTCAGACTTCGGCAAAATTTTGCGATCGCACGATGTAGGGCATGTGATTTACGGTTGTGATACAGGAATGTACGATGAGCTAAAAATTCTGCCGCTATTTTGGTGGACGAGTGAATGTACGTTTCAGGTGTACTTAAAGATGAAAAACTCCCCTGCCGTTGATGTGATGTATGAAGATATGATCAGAGGCAAGGGCTCGCTGTGGCTGTACGGAGCAATTTTGAGGGTGCTTCCTGGGGTACTTTTAGAATTAATTCCAATTTGGTTTAAAACTCGCAACCGCCCAAAACTGCTGCCATTTCTTGAGTTTGAGCCGTTGCTTGATCGTTCTCTTTTGGATATCCGCCAAGAGTTTGATCTGTTGCTTTTTATAAGATAAGTTCTAATTGCGCATCAGCCACCCAATACTTCATGGCAGTTGTAACAACCAACGAGGTGCATTCAGCTCAATTAAGAGAAACTATGATAGATATCCTAAATTGGTCTGCAAATCTTGAATATATAAAAGGAGATCGAAGTCGTCAGAGATTAATGGTTGAGATTGCATCAATCCTCAAAACAAATTTATAAAAGTGATGGATAGACGCTATAACAATTTGCTTGGATCGGCTCACGAAAGCCACTGTCATCCAAATTGCTAAAGCTTTCAAAGCTGACATGACAGGTATCTGTAGTCTTTTGCGTAGATTAGGGCTGCAACGCGTACACATAGCTCTGCAAACCAGCAAGCAAGAAAGCCAGCATCGTAACCAAGAGCTCTAGACCAGCCAAAGCCGCGGATCGCGGTTGCCATTAACTCCATTGCGTAATGAGGGCTATGCCATTTGAAACATCTATCTAAGCATCCAGTGTGTGTTAGGGTAATAAACTGCAACTTAGTTCCGGTCTATTGTTGCAGCCTTGGTACTTGTTGACCCAAGTCATCCAACGCAACCATACGTTTATTGCTCTTAAGACTGGTCCCAGCATTGCATTTGGGTTAGGGGCGCATTTAGGAGCTACTAAAAACCCATGACATTTGAGACGCTAGGTCTTACGGCCCAACTCCTACGTGCTGTGGCTGAGGAAGGCTACACAGCAGCAACTCCGATTCAGGAGCAGGCAATTCCTCCCATTTTGCAAGGAAATGACATTTTTGCCAGTGCTCAGACGGGTACGGGGAAAACAGCAGGGTTTACCTTACCCTTGCTGCAACGCCTCAGCAGCAATCCCCCTACCAAAACGCAACGAGCCCCACGGGCTCTAATCTTGACTCCCACCCGTGAATTGGCTGCTCAAGTTAACAATAGTGTCAATACTTACGGCAAATACCTGCCCATTAAATCAGTGGTGGTGTTTGGTGGCGTCGGCATTGTGCGCCAAATTAAAGCGTTGAAGCAGGGGAGTGACATTGTGGTCGCAACTCCAGGTCGCTTGCTGGACCATGTTAGTCAACATACAATTGATCTATCTCAGATCGAGATGCTGGTGCTGGATGAGTGCGATCGCATGTTGGACATGGGGTTCATCCATGACATTCGCAAGGTTTTGGCACAACTGCCTGCATCGCGGCAGACCCTGATGTTTTCCGCCACATTTTCAAAGGCTATCCGGAAACTAGCAAGCACGCTGTTACACAATCCAGTGCAGATTGAAGTTGCCCCCCGTAACACGGCGGCTGAACAAGTTGAACAACTCGTATATCCCGTTGATCGCACGCGTAAGCGAGAACTCCTGTCATATTTAATTGGCTTTAACAATTGGCAACAGGTGCTTGTCTTCACCCGTACCAAACATGGTGCCAATCGTCTGGCCGAACAATTGGCTAAAGATGGCTTGAAAACAGCTGCCATTCACGGCAACAAAAGTCAGGCCGCTCGTACCCGTGCCTTGCGAGACTTTAAGCAAAGTAAGGTGCGAGTGCTGGTTGCAACCGATGTTGCCTCACGGGGGTTAGACATTGACCAGCTTCCCCACGTCGTCAATTTTGAATTACCCAATGTGCCGGAAGACTATGTACACCGGATTGGTCGGACTGGCCGGGCTGGTAATGAAGGCCAAGCCATTTCGCTAGTTTCCAATGATGAACAATCTCTGTTAAAGAGAATTGAAAAGTTACTCAAGCGCAAACTCACTCAGTCTGTCCTTCCCGGTTATGAACCAACGGCTGCCCCTAATCATCAGGGAGAGCAACCAAAGCGTCAACGCTCTAAGTCACGTCGGAGAAATTACAATTCATCCAACACTCAAGCACGTCCTGCCCAGGGTAAAAAGTCTCCCACCGGTAACCACCGTAAACGGCTCCGTAAGGCTTAATTGCAAAACCGTTTATAAAAACAGGCAGGTTTCAAGAAGAATGCTACTGGTTAGGAATCAGAGGCGGTTTGAGGCGACTCATCAATGCAACCGCTGCCCTATCACCTGGCATTTGATCGAGGCCAGTGATCGCACTTTGTGCCAGTGGACAGGCTACTGGCACAAAGTGCTGAGTGTGAAGGCAGGACGTGAGCGAGTGGCCCATTGAGTGAGTACAGGTTAGGCTGCTGAGGTTAGAAGCCAATTTTCATCAACGATGACGACATGCTTAGACACAGTACGGTATCCACAAGACATATGTATTGCTCGTGCGACAGATGATGCCAGTGATCAGGAGGCCAGTAAGTTCCACTTAGGAGCAAGCCATCCATAACGTCCAAAATTTGGACGTTAATTTATTTTATTTCCTTAGAATTATTAAGGGATAGCGCCGTCAGAGATCTTCTTCCTCTGGAAAGTGAGCATCCCCCTGTAAACTGCAAACTCAATATCGAGCCCTAGTATGAAATTCAGTAAAATCAGTATAATTATTGGTACTCAAAAAGGCGGCACAAGCAGTTTATTTAATTATCTATCTCAGCATCCACAGGTATCAAAGTCGAAGATGAAAGAAACTGACTTCTTCTTAAAAGACAGTAAGTGGGGCAAAGGTATTGACTACTACGAGAACCTATATGCGTGGGATTTAAACAAACATTTAACGGCATTAGAAGCCTCACCAAATTACACTCGTTCTCTGAATAATGTCAGAAAAGTTATTCAGCGCATGAAAACAGTGGACATCAGGTATAAGTTTATTTATATCTTGAGAGACCCTGTCCAAAAAATTGAATCTATGAGGAAGCAGGGTATTTATCAAGGCTGGTATGCTAAACATTTGGCAAAAGAAACACCAAACAGTTTGCCGTTAAATGTAATTGAATCTGTTAGCTATGCAGCAATAGTTGATGCTTTTACACGCAACTTTTCAAGGGAGCAAATACTTTTACTAAAAACAGATGAACTAAAGAAAGACGTTATTTCTATGACTTTGAAATGTAAAATCTGTCCCTTTTTGGAGATAGAACCATCATTCGAATTTTCCCTTGGAAAAATACATAATTCCAAAAACTCCTACAGGACTGACACAATTTGGCATTACTTAAGGGAGGCCAAATATTTAAATCCGCTCAAAAATATATTCCCTGACTCAATCAAGAACAATGCCCGTAATGTGCTAGCGAGGCCACTGATGAATCAGGATCAGGGTAAAGTCCCCCCTTTAACAGATGCGCAAAAAGATTTCATTCGGGCGATGCTAAAGGACGATAGTCATCGCTTAGAAACTGAATACAGTTTGGATATATCAAATTGGGATTTGAATTAACGGAATGTACTCATATTATTTTTGGTGTGCCTTGACTCTAATCTTTCGTTCTCTATAGTCCTTTTTTAAATCAATCATGAAGTAGCCTGTAAGGCTGTATAGGTTTAGCGCATACTCTGGGGCCAAAATTGACTGGCATACAAAGCTGCTTGTGTGCGATCGCGCAGTTGGAGTTGGCTCAAAATGCTGGTGACATGGTTCCGAACGGTGCGCTCAGAGATAAAAAGGTTTTCTCCAATTTCGCGGTTATTGAGTCCTGTAACAATCAATTGGAGCACCTCTTGTTCGCGGGGGGATAGCGATCTCAATTTTTCAGGAAGTGCAGTTTCAGCATGAACAAGAGGTGCTCCTGGTGCTTGAGAAGCGCCTAACGTCTTTTCAAAAAGACCAGGTCCCATGTGGGTATAGCCTTGATAGACAGCTCGAATAGCCATCACCAAGTCCTGAATAGGGGTTTGCTTAAGCAAATAGCCTTTAGCCCCCCAACCCATGGCTTGCTGGACATAGTCACTATCGTCAAATGTGGTGAGCACAAGAATGTTTACCGCTGGAAAGTCGGCACAGATCTGTTTTGTTGCCGCGACACCATCCACCACCGGCATCCGCACATCCATTAAAATTACATCAGGTTGATTGGAGGTGCCATAGAGTGTTGAGACGTGATCAATCGCCTGTTGACCATTGGCTGCGTCGCCAACTACCTGTAAATCAGGTTGATTTTCCAACAGATTGGCCAAACCTTGTCGAATAATGGGTTGGTCATCCACCAGTAAGACACGAATCATCCTCTTGACCTCCTTAGATCTCCCCATTCATCAATCTCTCATATAAAGTTCTGGTCACCTGTCACCGATACTGAATTCAAATTTGGTAGAGGTAGAGGAGACTCTAGAGTCTGAGGAAGAGGCAAAACTACGCTGATGCGACAGCCAGTCCCTGATGCACTCCAGATTTGGCAGGTTCCACTAAGTGCGATCGCACGTTCCTTCATGCCCCGTAAGCCAAATCCGGTCGTATTTTTGCTAGGATCAAACCCTTTGCCATTATCCAACACTTCTACATAGAGACTCTGTGGTTTAGTCGATAGCTGCACAGATAGCTGTGTGGCTTGGGCGTGTTTCACCACATTGGTGAGGGCTTCCTGCACAATCCGGTAGGCGGTCAGACTCAGCTCATCGGACAGCGGTGCCGTAATATTAATCTCACACGCTGGCGTTATCGGTGTGGATTGACAGACCTTATTAACCAATTCGGTAATCGCCACCTGCAAAGATTTATCCGTTTGAGGAGAGTCGCGCAGAGCCGCAACAGCCCGTGAAACCTCTTTGAGCGCCTGATAAGATGAATCTTTAGCTTCAAGCAGATAGGATTTTGCCCGTCCATTATCTTGTCCCCAAAAGAGGAGGACATTTTCTAGCAAAATAGTTTGAGCGGTCAGGGAATGTCCGAGGGAGTCATGAATTTCGCGGGCGATGCGATTACGTTCTTGTAATGCGGCCTGGCCTTCCACCTGTAGCGCATATTGTTGTAATTGACCATGGGCGCTCTCCAGTTTCTGTTGATTCCTATGAAGACTGAGCAAAGCATCCACCAGTAAAAAAACAAACAGTAGCGCCAGGGTAAAGAGAATAATGGCATTGGTCTGAAACACACTCACCTGCCATGCCTCAGGGGTTGACATCAGTCGGGATAGATTTCGGCTCATGGCCGTTTGACCCAAGGTTAATGATAAAAATAAGTGTGAGCCAAACGTAATGCCGGCCACTACGAGTCGCCCTCGTGTGTGAAAGATTTGACAACTACGGATGATAATGACCAATCCCAGCAGTGGGATAATCCTGACCATCAAAGGATTATCAAAACAACGCAGAACCAAAATACCGAAGAGGCTAAGCTCGATTGCGGTATAAAGAATCTTGGCCCGGCACTGAGTCAGCGGTAGATAAAGCCCCATGACGCCAATCAAACCAAACAAGAGCAGTTCTAGCCAGGTAACCTGAAATGTCCGATGGAAAACCATGGCCGTAATGCTAACCAGCACACCCATACTGAGCAAAATCCACTCAATATGCAGCAGTATGCGTAAGGGTCTGGTGACTGTGAGATCTGGGAACAGTCGGGAGGGTGGATTTAGGACCATTAGGCTTCAACTCTTAACACAAAGGGGTTCTCTCTAGGGTTCAGGCTAGCCTGTATACAGCTCTATGCGACGTTGCCTGATGACGACAGTTGCGGTTCCCCTTAGTCAAGGCTACGGTGTACACACAAGTACTGGAAACTAGCGTTTTTTGTTGCACTAACCCCTCTAACTCCCCCTTAGTAAGGGGGAGAACTGGAATTTCCCCCCTTACTAAGGGGGGATTAAGGGGGGTAATGCAGGATTTTGAGCTCACTTCCGAGATGTATATACACGGTAGCCTTAGTCAAGGGGAATCTTGGGTTAGAGCATCTTGAACCTAGGGCATTGCTTGAAATAATTCCTAACTTACCATTGCGAAATTGAGCCGCCCAGTCACTTAAGTCCTAATTCTATGGGACTTTCGGTAGGACAATAGTCCTGGTAAGGCATACACTCAATTACGCATGACGAAGAATGCATAGCTGAAGTAGTCAGAGTACTTGCGGAAGGTTGAGATCTCGTTTCTCGCCTCTTCCAGGACAGCCTCTGCCTCCGGTATGCCACTCCACTCTGCTGTTTTCTCAGCAATGCGCTCCTCCATTGGGTTGTAGTAATGCTCAGTCCATGCGGTAGCTGGCAATACAAAATGTCCGACGGACTCGTAGCCAATGCGCTTAATAACGTCAAGTTTCGCAGCTACAGTATCAATCTCGGGATACTCTTTCCAGAATTCAACTGCCTCAGTCGGGGGGGTAGATTTTAACCACACCACCTCGCTGACCGCTACGTAGCCACCTGGTTTAAGGAAATTTTTAACTTTCTTGAGGCCCGTTTCGAAACCTAAGAAATAGATCGAGCCCTCAAACCAAACAACATCAAAGCTCGACTCTGGGAAAGCCATCTCCGTCATACTCTGCTCTAATGTTTCGAGGCGATCAGAGACCCCAGCATTTTCAGCTCTAGCTTTTACTTGGGCAATCATTTCTGGGAGGAGGTCAAGGGCGACAACTGTACCCGATGTGATACGCAAAAGCTCGACTGTCTGCATACCAGGGCCACAGCCAACGTCCAGGATTTTGGGTAACTCAGGGAGATTCGACATCATTTCGAAGGCTCTCCGAGTCAGCTCGTTGGAGCCAGGGCCAGCTCGCGGCAAGGTTCCATAGATCTGGAGAAAGTAATCCATCAGATTCCTCCTTTAACTTTTCAGATCATAGTCTCATCAAATGATGGGTTTAGTACCTACCAAAGAGGATAAGCGGTGCATGACTCACACTACGACCATAGTTACTAAGCTTCTTGAATGTAATCAACCTAAAGGGTATAAGTGCCAATCTCATCAAGTATTCAACGTTTTGTTCTTGAAGGGCAGCAACAGATTTATGTTCTTTCTCACCCTCAAAAGTATACACGCCAAAGGCATTGAATCTTCTCCACAAACGAATAAGACGAATAAAATCCTTTTGTGAATTTATTTTAATTCCTTGCAAGGGTAGGCAATGCTTTCTTGGAAGGCTGAAAAGGTGGCTAATTCTGGCTTTTTAGCGAAAAAGTTGACGTGTTATGAGATTGGTATAGACAAGTATAGGCTGTCTGAAGATGGGAATATTAATCAAAATAAATTAATAATTAGGAGCGTATTGAGTTCAATTTGAGAAAGTCAAGGGTTGTTCTCCAAAATGTTGAGTATTTCATGGCTTAGCCAATATATGCCCCATGGCTACTGCTATGGGTGGAGGCCCAGTCTAGTTGGCTTACATTTAGTATCAGACACTTTCATTGGGCTGGCTTACTATTCTATTGCCATCACCTTAATCTGTTTCCTGAAAAAGCGTGAGAGTATCCCCTTTTATAAAATATTTCTGCTTTTTGCAGCATGTATTTTTTTATGTGGCACCACACATTTAGTTGAGGTCTGGACCCTATGGCATTCAGACTATTGGGTTTCTGGTGTTCTTAAAGCGGTGACAGCCGGTATTTCTACGTATACTGCGATTGCCCTCATCCCCATGCTACCTAAAGCTCTAGACTTACGTACCCCAGCTAAGCTAGAAGCCTTAAATCAACAATTGGAACAGGAAATCGCTGAGCGTAGACAAGCTGAAGTAGAGCTACGAGAATTATCGACCCGGCTAGACTTAGCGCTGGAGGCAGTGGGCATTGGTATTTGGGATTGGAACATCACTCACAATAAATTGATCTGGGATAGTCGGTTCTATGAACTCTATGGCACTACACCGGAAGCGTTTGAGCGAGATTACTCAGCCTGGGCAAAGCGTGTTCATCCAGAGGATCGACCGCATGCAGAAGCTGCTATACAGCGTGCTTTACGCAATGAAGCCGTCTATGACATTGAATTTCGGGTAGTTCATGCCGATGGCGTAATTCGCTATATGAAAGCGGATGGCCTGGTGCAACGGGATGACGAGGGAACCCCTATTCGTATGATTGGGACAAACTACGACATCACCGATCGTAAACAGGCCGAACACCAGTTGATGGCGAGTGAAGAACGCTTTGCTAGCCTTGCGACTACGGCTCCCGTAGGCATTTTTCGGGCAAATACTGAGGGAAGTTGTATTTATGTCAACAAACATTTATGCGAGATTGCTCGGTTGCCCTCGGAGAAAATGTTAGGAGCAGGATGGATTCAGGCTATATATCCAGAGGATCGAGACGTTATTTTGGCAGAATGGCATAACGCTACTAGCCAGAATCTTCCCTTTCAAGTGGAATATCGATTTGGAAATCCATCAGGCCCAGTGACTTGGGTATATGAAAAAGCGGTCCCAGAGTTCGATCACGCCCATGAAGTGATCGGCTATATAGGATGTCTGACTAATATTACCGAGCGTAAACAAACAGAACTTCGACTGAAAGCTGCTACAGATGAAGTTGCGCAAAAAGAAGCCTTGTTTCGAAACACGTTTGAGCAAGCGGCGGTAGGCATTGCACATCTTGCTATCACCAGGCAATTTATTCGTCTTAATCAGCGCTACTGTGAAATTCTTGGCTATTCACAACAAGAACTTTTAAACCTTACGTTTCAAGACATTACCTACCTAGAGGATGTGGAGCATGACCTGCACTATACACAGCAGGTTCTTACAAATCAGATTCAGACCTTCTCCATGGAAAAACGCTATATCCGAAAGAATGGAACTCTTATGTGGGCCCATGTGACGGTTTCCTTGGTAAGGCTTCAGAATGGTGAGCCGGATTATTTTATTGAGGTGATAGAAGATATCACTGCTCGCAAACAAACGGAAGAAATGCTGCGTCTCTATGAGCGTGCGGTGTGTACTACACCCGACCATATGTCATTTGTGGATTGCCATTACATCTATTCCATGGTCAATGATGCCTATGCTCAAAAATTTGGTAAATCCAAAGCCGAGATTATTGGTCATTCCGTAGCAGAGCTTCTGGGCGAGGGCGTATTTTTGCAAACTATTAAACCTAATCTTGATCGCACCTTTGCAGGGGAAACAGTTCACTACCAAAGTCTATTTTCCCTGCCTGATGAGCGACAGCAACAGCAGTATCTGGATGTTACCTATGCCCCTTATCACGAAGTAGATGGAACGATTACCGGGGCTGTCGTCAGCGTGCGAGATATCTCAGAAATCCATGCAGCTGAGTTAGCCCTGACCCACCAGACATGTCGGGCGGAGGCTTTGCTAGAGCTATCTCAACTAGCTGAGCAATTGAATGAACATGAATTTATACAACAGGCCCAGGACATTGCCAAAAACCTGACGGGTAGTCAGGTCGCATTCCTTTATCTTGTCTATGAGGATCAAGCAACCTTTGAATTGATGGGTGGGGGGCAGCAAACCTTAACTGACTTTGGTAATACCGTCGCTAAGGCTGGTCTGCCAATTAATCAGGCGGGGATTTTGGCTGATGTTCTACATCAGCGCAAGTCTATAATTTGCAATTATGCCTGTGGTCCCGCTCGACAAGAACAAGACTTTCTTCAAACACAAGGATTATTGCAAAATCATGAGCACCTTAGTTGCCTCCTGAGTATTCCTGTCATTGAAAATGGCAAAGTCGTGATGCTCACAGGAGTTGGCAACAAGGACAGCAGCTACACCGATATGGATGTTGAGACGGTGCAGTTGATTTCCAATCTGGTCTGGCACACAATGCAGCATTATCGATCGCTACAAACGGCTCGGTTGCTGGCTGCGGTGGTGGAGTCTACCGAAGACGCCATCATTACCAAGGATCTCAATTGTTCCATTACCAGTTGGAATGTAGGAGCAGAAAAACTTCTGGGGTATTCAGCATCAGAAGCAATCGGACAACCGATCACCATGCTTTTCCCAAATGATCGGATTTCTGAAGAAGTTTATATTCTTGCACAGATCACTCAGGGCAAGAGCATTGACCATTTTGAAACGGTTCGTCGTCATAAAAACGGTACGCTTTTAGACGTGTCGCTGACCATTTCCCCCCTAAGGGATCGAACTGGCCAGGTGATTGGGGGCTCAAAAATTATGCGAGATATTTCGGCCCGTAAGGCGGCAGAGGATCAACTTAAGGCCGAAGTCAAAAGGCGTCAGCAAGTGATTCAGGCGTTGCAACTTACTACCCAACGCCTAGGGGAAAGTAACCAAGAACTTCAGGATTTTGCCTATGTGGCTTCCCATGATCTCCAGGAACCTCTGCGGAAAGTACAAGTCTTTGGCGATCGCTTAAGCCATACCTGTCAAGATCGGCTTTCTGAGAAAGGGCAAGACTATTTGGCACGAATGCTAAATGCGGCAGTGCGTGCCCAGGCGCTGATTAATGATTTGCTTAGCTTTTCGAGGGTGACAACGCAGGCTAAACCCTTTACCCCCACAGACTTATCACAAGTTATGGCAGGGGTTTTATCGGATTTAGAGGTTCGCATTGAGCAAACTGGGGCTACCGTAGATGTGGACCCGTTACCGATCATTGATGCTGACCGCATGCAAATGCAACAGGTCTTTCAAAATCTTGTCGGGAATGCCCTCAAGTTTCATAAACCAAATGTAGTACCCCAGGTTCAGGTGAGGATGCGGAGTTATTTTACGGGAGGAAAAGAATTTTGTGAATTACGAGTAATCGACAATGGAATAGGTTTTGATGTTAAGTATTGCGATCGCATTTTTCAGCCATTTCAGCGCCTTCACGGACGCAAAGCCTATGAGGGCAGTGGTATTGGTTTAGCAATTTGTCGTAAGGTGATTCACCGTCACGGGGGAATACTCCGGGCAGAAAGTCAGCCTGGAGAAGGAGCCACATTTATCGCCACCTTACCAGTTCATCATTCCCAAGGAGAGGAGAATGTCTCAACAACGGAGTAAACCTGCGATTATTTTAATGGCCGACGACGATGAGGACGATCGCCTTTTTACCCAGGAAGCCTTAGCCGAAAATCGAGTTGCTAACGAGCTGTATTTCGTTGAAGATGGGGAAGACCTGATGGATTATCTATATCAACGAGGAAACTACAGTGACCCTGATGTTGCACCCCGTCCCACGTTAATTTTATTGGACCTGAATATGCCTCGCAAAGATGGTCGTGAAGCCCTGGAAGAGATTAAGAAGGATCCTGTACTACGCAGTATTCCAGTCGTAGTATTAACCACATCTAAAGCCGAAGAAGATATCTTAAAAACCTATGATTTGGGTGCTAACTCATTTATTACTAAACCTGTGGGCTTTCAATCCATGGTTGATATCATGAAAACCCTTGGTACATACTGGTTTCAAATCGTACATTTGCCAGATGAGGTCAGCTCAGCATCAAGGCCTTAAGACACTCTTTGAAGTACATGTCAACGTTTTTATACCTTATGCATTCAGCTTTGCAACCTCTTAAGAGCGCTAGAAATCTAAAGTACTGAAAGGTTTCCTATCAAAGGTTATCCATCTTAAAGACTCAACTCTTATCGTCACGGATCTTAGGAAAATGATAACAATGAGTGATTTGTCATACCAAGTCTTACTAATCGACGACGATGAAGATGATTATATTGTTACCCGAGACTTATTACAAGACTCAGAACAAGCATCCTTTGAGTTGAACTGGGTAAATACTTTTCAAGCTGGCCTTGAGGCCCTACATGCTGATTTTTATGATGTTTATTTATTGGACTATCGTTTAGGGGCAAAAACTGGCTTAGAGCTATTGCAAGCCGCTGTAGAATCTGGTCTACGTAAGCCAGTGATCCTTTTGACAGGGTTAAGCAACTACGATATCGATCGTCAATGTATGGCGATGGGAGCCTCAGACTATTTAGTTAAAGGTAACCTGTTGACCGGCCCACTCCTGGAACGTTCAATCTTGCATGCGATAGAACGCACTCAAGCGGCAGCGGAAATATGCTTATTAACCCATGTGCTTCAGAGTATTCATGATGGTGTATATATGGCGACTGAAGAGGGAGCGTTACTGTTTTTAAATCAATCCCTCAGACAACTTTGCACCCACCCAGCTAAACCAACATTGGGACAACCACTAGACCCACTGCAATCTCCAATATTGCAACAATTGTTATCCCAGGGAAACCAAAACCGTCAAACACAAAAAAACTCTACATTCAAAACTGAGCTGTCCCTGGAATCTTCCATAGGGCTAGATCGAACCGTGTTACTGTCTGAATCGTGGGTCAAAGCGCAACAACAAACCCTACGATTTGGCATGATTCATGATATTACCGAACGTAAGCAAGCTGAGCTAGAACGCGATCGTTTTTTCAACCTTGCGATTGATTTATTATTTATTGCAGACGCAGACGGTGTATTTAAGCGCATCAATCCTTCCTGGTTGGCTACATTGGGTTATGCGGCTGATGATTTGTTAGGCCAGTCTTTCTGGCAATTCATGCTTCCCGAAGATCAGCATAGTAAACAGGATTTACAGGATACTCTAGCCCAGGGACAAGACATCAATGGGCTGGAATTTCAAGTGCGATCAAAAGATGGAACTTATCATTGGATAGCCTGGAATCTAGTGCCATTCCCCCAAGAGAATTTATTGTACGGTAGTGGGCGCGATATTACTCAACGCAAGGCGTCTGCAGCCCGTTTAACTTACGAAACATTACACGACAGTTTAACTGGCTTGGATAACCGAGTCTGTTGTTTAAACCGTCTGGAACTTGCCATCGAGCACCAGAAACGGCAGCCCCATGAACATTTTGCGGTTCTGTTTGTGGATCTCGATAACTTTAAGTATATCAATGATAGCCTTGGGCATCTGGTGGGTGACCAGCTACTGATTCAGGTCTCCCAAAGGCTGAAGGCGGTAGTCAGAGGGATAGATGGCGTGGCGCGCTTGGGGGGTGATGAGTTTCTGATTCTGCTAGAAAAACTAGATCATCTGAATGATGCTTTAAAGACGGTATATCGCCTACAAAAGGAGTTACAAAAATCTTTTCAATTGGGGGCTCGGGAAATCTTTACCAGTGCCAGTATTGGTGTTGTTTTTTCCAATTTATCGTATCAATCAGTTGATGACATTATCCGCGATGCCGACATTGCTATGTATCGGGCTAAAAGCCAGGGAAAATCAAGCTACGCCATCTTTGATCAAACGATGTATCTTCAAACCCTGCGTTTAGTAGAAATCGAAACAGCGTTGCGAAAAGCCATAAAAACACAAGAGTTTTGCTTGTATTATCAACCCCTGGTCAATCTTAATCCTCCCCATCAACTGAAAGGATTTGAGGTTCTATTGCGCTGGCATCACCCAGACCAAGGTCTTATCCCAGCCTCTGAATTCATCCCCATTGCTGAAGAAACAGGACAAATTAATGTCATAGACGAATGGGTTTTACGAAATGCTTGTAAGCAGTTAAAAACCTGGCAAGCCAAGGGAAAGGTGACGATGGATGTATACTTAAGTGTTAATCTGTCTGGTCAACAGTTTCGGAATCCGTCTCTAATTTACACCCTTGATACTATCCTGACAGAGACTCAATTGGATCCACAATGTCTCAAATTAGAAATTACTGAAAGTAGTCTCATTCAAAATACCCAAGCGGCCACTGAAATTATGAAGTTGATTTGTAATCGAGGTATTGAACTGAGTCTTGATGACTTCGGCACTGGGTTTTCCTCTCTGCGATATTTGCAACAATTTCCGATCTCAACAATTAAGATCGATCGTTCTTTTGTCGATGGGTTAAATAATAGCGATCGCAATTTTAGAATTACGAGTGCGATTGTAAACCTGGCTAAAGCATTAGGGTTTAACACCATTGCCGAAGGGGTTGAAGCCCATGAGCAGCTGACTGAATTACATGAACTGGGATGTGATGCAGGCCAGGGATATCTATTTTCTAAACCCTTACCAGCGACAAAGGTAGAAAGTTATCTAGCACAAATTATTGCTTGTACATAAACTCTCTCATCCCATGGGCACTAGTGACAATCAACCGAGCAGAGCGCACCAATGATTATGGGTGAAACGGTGTTCGTATAAGGTATACATCTACCTTTTCATGTGATTTCTTTAAAGATTTAAAAGCTAGCAAACGTCTAAGAGAACCTTGTAATAAGCCATCGCTGTGCTAACGCAGCAACGTTAGCAAGGTAGGAACCTGGATGCTGAAATAGCTCTGAGATAAACTGCCAGTGTAAGGATAAAAGATTTCCATGGGCTATTTGATGCTCATGAATAGCTTCTTTGACCGCAACCCAAGCTTCACTACATACATCTTGGCCCAACTGTTCCTGAGCTTCAATCAGTCCGGTTGGCGAACCTGGGTTAAGCTCAGTAATATAGGGTCTGTCCTGCCCAATTACATCAACGCCAACAATAACAATCCCTTGTCTTTTACCCCAGTCAACAACCTGATGCACGGCTGCCATAGTAGTTGGTGAGATATTTCTCAGCGGAACAGCAATGCCAATGCCGCCTTGAGCCATATTTGCTAGGGTTTCTTCATGGGAGGGGACACGATTTACAGCGGCAATGGGTTTACCATTGATATAGAAAATACGCATATCGCCATTCTTAACATCGGACAGAAATTTTTGGGCAACAATCATAGGACGTTTAGTTGCGTTTTTTTCCTGCGTATAGTCTCGTATTTGCTGCTGCCAATTTACATCTGTTAATTGAATGATTTTAACATCGTTGCCACCATAACTCTGGGTCGCCTTAAGCACCAGTTTTTGATCACCTTCATACTTCATGTGCTCTGCAAACCCAATCAGTTTATCTGCGTCGGCAGTGATCATACTGGGTGGGCAAAGATCTGGAAAATCTGTGACGATTGCAATTTTGTCTTCTGTGCTTAAAGTGGCTTCACCACCATTGAGGACACAAATCTTGGGATGTAGCCTGGTGGCAATTTGCTGGGTTGACCAGTCACTACGGTCATCCTGCCGCTGCAAAACCGCAACTGGTGCCGCAATAGAATTTTTACCTGCGCTGCTTCCAGGTGGGTAATTAAGTGTCATATTGACAACAGTGCCATTAGTAACAGGTGCTGAGACCCTTTTATTTTTGGTTGGATGTTGCTGTTGCGCAAAGCTAGTGACTTCTCGAACAGCGGCATATATATTACCAACATGGCTGTCGGAGTTAATCACGAAGTCTTTAGGGGTGGTGACAAAAACTCGATCGCCATGTTTAATGGCAGCTTCCATCAAACCCAATGAGGTATCGTGCCCTGGCTCTAAGGAATCGATAGGGTCAGTGATGAATAACACATTTTTCTGCATCATGGAATCAAAGATAAAGACTTTGTGGGTCATAGAAAACCATTACCGCCCGTCCCCGGCCCGATGATAGAGTACACGAGCAGGCGGTAGTTCGTAGTATTCCCCAAACTGGGCATAGCCCGTTAACAGATCTAACTTGTCGGCATAGTGCGGTTTACTAAGCTGTTGCGGATCGATATCGAGTCGTTGTAAGGACTTACGATGCTGTTCTGCTTCACTCACATAGGTTGTTGCCTGTAGTTTGTTCAAAACTTGTTGAATTTCTGGTGTATCTTCTTTAGCAGATAATTCATGACAGGCCAAATCAATAATTTCTTGCCAAACTGTGATGGCAGTTTCTCCTCTGTAGGGTAAAGTTGTTCCGTAGAGACTATTTTTTAATAAGTTCTGCTGCAAAATCTTATTGCGTTCATACGCATCTTGTTTACTATCTGTAACATCAAGCAAACCATAACGCTCTAAAATCTGACGGAATTGGCCACGGGCTTCGGCACTATGGGTCAAGCCATGAATAAGCGCCACATTCATGACAGCTTTGCCCATACCACCACCGTCGGGAATTCGGAACTCCGTGAGACACATCATGCCATCAGCAGCAAAGGTTGGTTTCACACGGTAACTGTTATAACAGGTGCGGGAATGATTGATATATTGCTCTAATGTTGGTGCAATAAACGTATCGTCGAGATGTATACCGCCAGTTCGTATGAGATCGGCAAATGTAACTGGTCTAGCAATCTCATGAAGATTATTGTATTGGTCAATGCCATACCACATCGGTTGATTGATGATATGTGTGATGACATCATCGAGGGTCACTGCACCAGAAAGCTGCGGTGGCAAACCAAAACGGTTATCACTGCGAGTGAGGCTTGCATCCCATAAGAGTTCACGGACAGAATTTTGTGCATTCTCAAAATAGGAAAACGGACTAGCATGATTGGCCGCAGCAATGAGTGAGGTTACTGCACCAACAAGGGTTAGTGTTTCTTCGAGTACTATTTTGTTGTGAATCGCAAATGTGGTATGGATACCGCAGGTTGCCAAAAGATCATGGGCAGAGTACGGTTGTTTTGCACTGTCGATGCTACGCTGAAAGCATGGAATGACTAGTTGGGTGCGTTCATCAGAAATTAGCTCTTGATCAATATGGTTAATGTAGTCTGGATCGGACCAATTGGCGCTAGGGTGAACAGATAATGCTGATGGTCTAAGGCCATGACGCTCAGTTGTTTTTTGCAGTAATTGCTCGGCTTCTTGACCATGCTGATAGAGCGCAGTGATAGAATCGCGGGGGGCAGAGGCAAATTCTAATTGTTGAGCCAGGTCTAGTGTATAAACAGCATCGCTGGAATCCGTATTCGAAACCTTTAAATCATCTAATACACGCTGAACTTGAGCGACATTAGCCAGATGTCCTGCATAATCGCTTTGCTGTTGTAAAGCGTAGAACTCTACCTCAAAACCATAGGTTTGTGGACTAACCGTATTGCTAGATAAAGATTGTTCATAAAACTCATAAACATCGCCCAAACTAGATAACCATGGGCCGTTTTCTTCGAGATAAATTACACTTGTCATTTTTACACGTCTTCTGTATAGCCTCTACCTAGTTGGTTGGTGATAATATCTCGTATATTTACATGTTCGGAAAATCAAAGATTTCGGGTGCACAAAAATATCCAGAAAGGGCATTAAGCACTGTAAATAGAGGTTTCAATTCAGCTATATGTCTGACCCAAGTCTTTGCCTACAACCACATGTGTTGACTCGGATTTTGATTTGGACCATTGGGGGCAAAGCGAATGAAATGAATCCGCTATTGGGGGCTGGCAGACTTGAATTGAGCTCGTTGCCCATACCCCCCAATAGTAACTGGCACCATGCCACAACACAATCAAGCATTGGTCTGGAAACTGAGATTGCAAAAATTCGAGGTAGGCCAGTGTACAGGTCATATTCCCCGCCACTTGAGCCTCAATGAAGATGCGTTTGCCCAGAGACTGTCTTTAAAAGTTCGACTTAGGTATTAGATGGCCCTGGGGCTAAATCACTGGGAATAGAGCGAGATGGTTGGTGGTGCGAGTCCTGTAAAACACTCCCATCCCGAAAGGTAATGGTACGTCGACAGCGCTGGGCGACTTCCGGATCATGGGTGACCATCACCAGGGTCATGCCCTGCTGGTTCAGCTCGGCAAAGATATCCATGATTTCCTGGCTCATCTGAGAGTCCAGAGCCCCCGTCGGTTCATCGGCCAGGAGCAATTTGGGTTGATTGACGATGGCCCGTGCGATCGCTACTCGTTGCTGTTGTCCGCCAGAGAGTTGATTAGGCCGATTGCCTAGCCTGTCCCCTAGACCCACCCGCTGCAATGCCGCAATGGCCCGTGACTCCCGTTCGCCAGCAGGCACCCCCGCATAGACCATGGGCAGAACAACATTTTCTACGGCTGTCAGCTGATGGAGCAAATGAAACTGTTGAAAAATAAAACCAATTTTACGATTACGAATGCCAGCCAATTGCTTAGCAGTTAGTTGTGAGATCTTCACACCATCCAGCCAATAGTCCCCCTGGGTAGGACGATCAAGACAACCAATCATATTCATCATCGTTGACTTTCCTGAGCCAGATGGCCCCATAATGGTGCAATAGTCTCCTGAATTTATGGTCAGATCAACAGCCTTCAAGGCATACACCTGGAGATCGCCTATGCCGTAGGTTTTAGATAGGTTTTGCAGTTGAATAAGATGGCTCATAGCATGTGTTGTTCTAACTCCGCAGGGCCACAATCGGATCAAGATTTGCCGCTCTCTGGGCAGGCGCAATGCCAAAAATCAAACCAATACTGCCCGACACGGTAAACGAAACTATCACAGCGTTCAGGCTGACCCCAGCCTCCAAGGGGCTAAACAATGTCAGACCCACCACTCCAAGAAGCCCCACACCAATACCAATCATGCCGCCCGTTGCCGCCAGGATAACAGCCTCAATGGTGAACTGGGCCAGAATATCTGTCCCAGTGGCCCCGATTGCCTTACGGAGACCAATTTCCCCCGTGCGTTCTGTCACCGAAACCAACATGATATTCATGATGCCAATGCCCCCGACTAACAAGGAGATACCGGCAGTAAACCCCAGCACTAGCACCAGAATATCTGTGATGCTGCTAGACCTCTCCAACAATTCCTGCTGGCTTTGTACTGCAAAGTCGTCGTCTCCTTGCAAAATGTTGTGGCGCAGACGCAACAAATTTCTAATTTGATAAACGGCTGCATTAGTTGTGTCTGGGCTTTCCAGAGAAATTGAAATCACCTGCACCGTTGGGCTAATCTTGCCGGTCTCTTGCCCTGTCAACTGGCTCACCATCACATTGATTGGGATGTAGACTAGCTCATCCTGGTTTTGGCCAAATGAAGAACCGCGCTCTTCCACAACGCCGCTAACCGTAAAGCTCAGGTTACTAATGCGAATTTTGCGACCGACCGGATCTTGATTTCCAAATAATGTGCGAGCGGTTTCACTACCGAGAACAGCGACCCGTAAATTAGTTTGGACATCAATGGGATTCAAGAACTGTCCTTGGGCGATCTGGATATCTCGCACAACCTGGTAGTCTGGTGTAGTTCCTGTCACATTGGCCTGGGTCTCGGCGGCCCCCTGGGTAATGCGTAACCGCGTATTTTTTTGAGGTGCGATCGCACTAACAGCCAATACTTCTTGAGTAATCGCCTCAGCATCCGCCAGCGTCAGGGTATCTGCCTGAGTTGTACCGGCAAGCGGCCCCCGCTGGGCATCACCAGGGGTAATAAACAACAGATTGGTGCCTAAGGATTCAAACTGTGCCGTGACAAACCCTTGGGCCGCTTCTCCGGCTGCCACCATGGCAATAACAGAGGCGTTGCCGATGATAATACCTAGCATGGTAAGACCACTTTGCAGTTTGTTGGCCGCCAGGGTCTTAAAGGCCATCTTGGCATTTTCAAGAACATTAAGTCCCATTGGTTTCAAAGGTGTGAGAGTGAATTGAATTTGTCACCAGCTAAGGTAAAGGAAAACCAGATTGACCAGGGCGTTGTTCCTCCGGTGGCAGTTCCAGAAAAATTCGCTCCCCTGCTTCTAGGCCTTCAACAATTTGAGTACTCCCTGCCTGGGTGATACCGACAGTAACCGGTTGAAACTCAGCATTGCCCTCACTATCTGGCATTTGCACGCCCAGCTGTCCGTCTTGGGTGGCGATCGCAACAGTTGGCACCATTAAAGCATCTGTTAAGGTCTCACCCATAAAAGTGGCATCCACCGTCATACCCGATCGCAGTTGATCAGTGCCCGTCAATAGCTCAACAACCACCTGAAATGTGGTGATATTGTTTTCAATAATCGCCTCTGGAGCAATCCGTTGCACCCGACCTGTATAGACCTGGTTGGGAAATGCCTCTGCGACAATCTCCACTGATTGGCCCACCTGAATTTGGCCAATGTTGGCCTCTAAGATATCCACCTCAACTTCGAGACCTGAGGATAAGGCCAAAATGGAACTGGAGGTGGCGGATGCGGTGGCGGATGCGGTGGTGGTAGGTGTGACAATTGCGCCAATGGTGGCATAGGTTTGGGTTACATACCCAGCAAAGGGGGCCAGGATATTCGCGTCTGCCAATTCCGTTTCAATCACCTCAATTTGCGCTTGAGCCGCTGCTACATTGGCTGCTGCCGCTGCAATGTCTTCGGGACGCGAGCCGTTGGTGGTTTCCTTAAGCTGTTGTTGTACTTCATTAAAATTTGCCACAGCACTTTGGGCTTCATTCACATACTGATCTAAATCATTTTGGGAAATCGCCCCCTGACGGGCTAGATCCTCAAACCGCTCCAGACGAGTTGTCGTCAGATCAACCTGGGATTGGGCTGCCACCAAACGAGCTTCAGCCTGAAGGATATCTTCCTCTCGATTACCGGCTACAATTCTGGCATAATCAGCTTGAGCCTGATCAAGCTGTGCTTTTCGTTGCTGTAGCTCAGCGGCTAAACTCCCGATTTCCATGCGGGCAACCACCTGACCTGCCTCCACGCGATCACCCTGCTGGACATCGAGATTGGCCAGACGACCCGTTGTTTTTGGGCTGAGGTTCACGGTGTCCTTTGAAATGACCGTGCCATTACCCTCAATCCTCACTGCTAGAGGCCCATGGGTTACCGGTACCGTCAACGATTCCAGTGACCCTGCCTGATTATGGCCGCGAGGCATAGATGGCAAGCGTAATACTATGCCCACCCCCAGACGTAACAGTAAGCTGAGGAACAGTGCTCTCCTCAGCCAAAGAAACCAACGGCGAGGCCTTTTTTTCTCAGATGATATGGGGGATGTGGCATGGAGTGCTTCGGTTGCGATCGCTAGTGTACTAGTCGCGTCAGTGTGATCATCCATAGCAAGACTGAATATTTGATTCAGGTCGAACGCATAATTAGCAATGAGAAAAAGCCCCCCTTAGTCTCTTAAATCAGCTTAAGAGGAGCCCTGTGGTGAAGTGTGAGTTTAGTGATGTAGTATAAGCTAGGATGGTCTTTTAGAGCCGATTGAAGGCAGTTACTTCCATAATTCCTTCAAGCTGTTCAGGTGTCAGAACCTCTTGTAGCTCAGCCACCGTCTCTGCATGGGCCACAGCAAGCTGTTCCGACTGAGTATCTGTTAAATTTAAGGCTTCCTGTAGGTCCTGAGGGTCCTGAGACTCCTGCTGTTCCCGTGCAGATTGTAGTGTCTCAAGTTGCCCAGGGGTGAGGATTTCTTCGAGTTCAGAGTTTAAGTCTCGCATAATACCGCCCACTTGTCTCATCTGAGAGCGGCTTAAGTCAAGCTCTTGCGCTACTTCCCGAAAGGTACTGCGGTCAAGTTGGGCTGTAGCAGGCTGACCATTAAAATTCCCCAGACCCAGGGCTAGAGTGCCGATCAACACAGTGTTGACAATTCGTTTTCGAGTAATTTGAAATTGCATGGGGATGCTCCAATGAGTCACTAATTTGTTTCTTTGGCTGGAACATGCCCATCCTATGCAATTTGGCTTGCTGAACGCTTGTAGCAAACTTCATAAATCGCATAGGACATATATCACGTTTTCTTGTAGGAGGATTGACTTAACGCCAATAGCAGTTCTTAGTCCCTCATTTTAGATTTTATGGGTCTGTCGTGATCTTCTGAGCCTCGCGTAGTTGTAAGAGATCCCAGAAATCACTTTCACTGTGCTCTTTACCATTCTCCTTAGGAAGATAGTAAAACATCGCCCGGCGGATCACCACAATAGCAATCACAAATCCGATAAACTCGGGTATCGCCAGCGCGATGCGGGTCATAGCATTCACCTGTGCCACTTGTTGATTAAACATAGCTGTGCCAAAATCGGCTACCACAATCCGGAGATTGAGAGAGAAATTGGCAATACCTGTCCATAGATTAACCATCAAGATAATTATTGTGCCATTGACAAGTGACCGATAGACCCTTGACTCTGTAAGCAATGCTTTTAATGATTTTTCTTGCTCCGGCGACTCCGGACTAAAGCCTTGCATCAGAAAATAGTAGATGATCGGCTTGCGAATGATGATTGAAGCACCAAATACCACGGTCAGAAAGATAGACCCAACACTATCTTTAAAGGCAAACTGAATACCATCGACAAACCAAAATGCTAGCAGACCACGAATAATCGCAAACGTGCCAATATAGCTGGTAATAAAGTTAAATCGTTTAGTGATAAAAAATAAATCAATAAACACCCAGCCTACTGGAACAAGGGCAGCAACAACATAGGTCATTTCTGCTCCGAGTTGTTCATTCAGACTGCTTAGGACCAGGATAGGGATGACAGATCCCATAAAGATATCGAGTATTAGTTTTCGGTTCATGGTTTAGTTGTCCTCCTATTTCTTTTTTTTATTTTCGTTGGTATTCAAAGATAGAATCTCATTAGCTGCCCGGATACCACTTTCTAACGCGCCGTGGACGGTGGCTGCACGGGTTGTATGGGTTGCTTCGCCAGCAAAGAAAAGGACCTGATTGACTGGCTGGGCAAGTTGAGATCGCAACCCCACCCCATTTACAGGAACATAGGAATAGGCCATCCGGGCATAGGGATCTGCTTGCCAATCAACAAAAAGCGCATCCACTAATCGATCTGCCAACGGCATCTCAAACATCTGTTCTAAATTTTGTAAGCCTGCTTGAACCGCGCCTGCTTGTCCAAGCTGCCCCAGATTATTGGCTCCGGTTGCGCCTGTAAAGGCTGTTAAAACAGGTGCCTCATGGTGGCGTTTCCAGCCCGGTCTCCACCAAAGTTGAGTATCCAGTGTGGTCAGGCAAGACTCTAATTCCCTAGACCAGAAGGGCTGATCAAATTTCAGAATGAGTTTGGTAATCTGTCCGGCAGCGAGGCCGTGAATGGCATTGAGTTTGGCATCGGGCAACTCAGGTTCAAACTCCACTGCATTCTCTTGCAATAGAGCCAGGGGCAGTGTGATCACAATTTGTTGTGCGGTGTAAGTTTTGCCGGTTTCTGTATGAATCTCTATCCCCGATGAACGCCAGTGAATGCGTGTGACTGGTGTTTTATAGCGAATCTTGAGTCCGGCTGCAAATTGCTCAAATAGATGGGAGTATCCCTCGATTAGCCGAGAATAGCGATCGCCGTCGCCGGCATAGGTCAACTCCGCCAACCCATATATTCCCAGCTGATCGAGATTAGCTGCATAGCTACCGCTGAAAAAATGGTCCATGATGCGACGCACATCGGTTGACAGCTCGACTTGAGCGTCTAAGAGAAACTGCGCCAGACTGACATCGGGTTTGCCAGCATCAATCCATGAGGTGATCAATGTATCAATGGGCGAGTCATCCATCCAATCAAGCACTTCCATGCCAGGAATGGCTGACCAACGTCTGAACGGAAGCAGCTTTTGGTTGACGTACATGAACTGGTGTCGATATTCATCAAATACGGGCAATGTCCCTAGCCGGTAGCGACGCACCCAGTCCCAGGTCACAATGTTGTCACCATGGAGGTATTCCGCACCGCATTCAATGGGGTGCGAGGCAAAATCGTAATTTGTATGGACTCTGCCACCGATGCGATCGCGAGCTTCAAGCAGGAGTACAGACTGGTTAGCCTCCTGCAATGTCCGAGCGGCGGCTAACCCTGCCGCCCCTGCACCAATCACGATGGTGTCATAGTGGGTTTGATCTGGCAACGCTGGCGCAGCAATGGGTTGACGAGTTTTTTTTAGGAAGGGAATAGCCGCTAGCAGGGACACCAGAATGCGCCGAGTAATAGTTCGCATGGGAAATGGGCCTTCAAAGAAGCAGAAAACTGAACAATGTTCATGTTTCAAAAATACGAATAATATTCATGTTTTGTCAACCTAGCAAAAAAATAGTTGCCGTCGATCCTCGGTATGATTTCATCTTGAATAGATAGATGCCTGCTACCCAGTCGATCCGTCTTCGCAATCAGCAACAGCCAAAATCAATGTCCCTACCGGATTCCTCTAGTTCACCCAAACTTAATAAGATGCGACGACAGCCTAAACAGGCGCGTAGTCAGGAGCGAGTCCAGCACATTCTGGATGCTGCCGAGCAGCTATTTTTGGAGGTTGGGTATGAATCAACGACAACGCGTGCGATCGCAGCCCGTGCCAAGGTGTCAGTTGGCTCACTTTACCAATTCTTTCCCGACAAAAAAGCTATTCTTAAGGCCCTGGCCATTCGCTATATGCAGACGCAATATCAGCGATTTCTCGATCTGCATACCCCCGACACAGTCACCCTAACGTTACGCAGCTATGTTGATCGGATGATTGATGTGTTTGATCAGTTCTACACAGACTATCCGGGGTCACGCGCTATTTTTGAACAGCTTTTAGACACCATCACCTGGTCTGCCATTGAAAAAATCGATGACTTTGAATATCAGGTAATCAATGAACTCGCTCGCTTCTTCCATGCGCGTAAGCCAAGTTTATCAATAACAAAATGTGAGCGCATCGCTATGGTTATTACTAAAACAATTACTGAACTTTTATGGATTTCCCTCAGTGGAGATCAGGAATTCCGTCAAGAACTGGTGGCAGAAACTAAGCTGCTTACCCTCAGCTATCTTCAACAATACTTGGATTAGAAACACCCTGTTTAACAAATCGTGGCTGGGTTCCAGCAGATGAGCGGCATAAACAAGGAAGAGCTTGATAGTGATGATGGGTACGGTAGACTCACTATTCCACTCACGTTGAGGCGGGATCAAATTCACGGGATCATTTTTTGAGTAATGTACATAATTTAATAATGTACAGGCCGATTTTAACCACCAAACTATATATCCCACCCCCACGACGCAATGCTGTGCGGCGTCCACGGCTACTTGAACAGTTAAATAGGGGGTTACACAGAAAACTCACTCTCATCTCCGCCCCTGCTGGCTTTGGCAAAACAACGTTACTCAGCGAATGGGTTGCGGTCTGTGAACATCCGGTGGCATGGTTATCACTGGATGAGGAGCATAATGATCCAACTCGCTTTCTGGTTTATCTTGTGTCTACCTTGCAAAGGCTCACCTTCAGCAAGGTTGAGGGGGAGGCTCCACTGGGTGAGAGGATTTTAAGTTCACTAAACTCCCCCCAACTGCCTCCAATCAATGCAATTCTAACGACATTGATCAATGAAATTACAGCGGTTTCTGAGAATTTTATCCTCGTCCTGGATGACTATCACCTGATTAAATCTGCACCGGTGGATCAGGCACTAGAATTTTTGGTCAATCACCTGCCGCCATCCTCCATACACCTTGTTATTGCCACCCGCAAAGACCCACCACTGCCCCTGGCACGACTGCGTGCCCGTGATCAACTAACTGAGTTGCGTGCATCTGATGTGCGCTTCACCCCAATCGAAACGGCGGAATTTCTTAACCGGGTAATGGCGCTCAACTTGTCGGCAGACGATATGACCGCACTTGAAACCCGCACTGAAGGCTGGATTGCCGCACTACACCTGGCAGCCATATCTTTACAAGGCCATCGGGACACAAGCAACTTTATCCAATCGTTCTCCGGTAGCCATTACTTTATACTAGATTATCTGGTGGAAGAGATTCTGGAAAAACAACCTGAACGCATCCAGAATTTTCTATTGTTCACATCCATTCTTGACCAACTGTGTGGGTCTCTTTGTGATGCTGTTGTGCCACAATCTTCCATATCAGGCCAAGAAATCTTAGACTCTTTAGAACGTACAAATCTGTTGTTGATTCCGCTCGATGATAAACGCCAGTGGTATCGCTACCATCATCTTTTCAAGGATGTTCTACAGGCGCGCTTAGCTAAGCTTCAGCCGGGCAATGTAGCCGAGCTACATCTAAGGGCATGTGCCTGGTACGAGCAAAATAATTTGCGACTCAATGCGATCCACCATGCCCTTGCTGCGCGACAGTTTGAGCGGGCGGCGGATCTGATCGAATGGGAATGGTCAGCGAATATTGGCTCCTACTATCAGAATGCAACCTGGACAAAATGGGTGCAGACCTTGCCGGATAAGTTAGTCCGAACGCGGCCAACGCTCAGCATTGGCCTGGCATGGGAGTTGCTTTTTTCAGGTCAGTTGCAGGCTGCAGAGAGCCGACTAAAGGATGCAAGTCGTTTATTGGCAGCCAACAACAGAGATTCTTTGGAGGTCTCGTTAAGCAGTCAAGATGAGAGCAGAGTCCAGTCACCACAAGAGTTATTGGACCTGGCCTGGGCATTTTATGCCCAAGCCCTTGGTGATCATGCTGGCACGATCAAATATGCCCGGAAAACCCTCAGCCTGCTGACTGAGACAAATCACTATATAGCTGGCCTGGCAAGCTCTCTGCTAGGTCTGGCCTATTGGAGAAATGGAGATTTGGAGACAGCGGCTCAGTATATGACTGATGCGATCGCACGCTTACGGACCACAGGACATATACTGTTTGCCATCAGTGGCTCCTATACATTGGCCAGCATTAAGATCGCCCAGGGCCGTCTCTTTGATGCAGCCAATATCTACACAGAGGCCTTACGGTTTGCGACAGCGCAGGGCGAACCAGTGGGCACAACTGACTTACATCTGGGGTTGAGCAAGCTTTACCATGAACAGGGCAATGAAGAAGCTGCTCAACAGCAGCTTCAAAAATGTCTGGCACTTGGGAAACAAGCGGCATTACCAGAATGGCCCTATGGGTTATATCTCGTTCAGGCTCAATTAAAAGCTGAACAGGGAGAACTCGATGATGCCCTCACATTACTCGACCAAGCAGAACAGATATACCAAAAAAGTCCGGTTCCTAATGTTTGTTCTGTAGCCGCATTAAAGACACGGATATGGCTCCGTCAAGATAGACTGGCCGAAGCTCTCAGTTGGCTGCGTGGACAAGGCTTATCTGTTGAAAATGAGCTCAGTTATTTGCAAGAATTTGAGTACATTACATTTGCCAGAGTGCTCATTGCTCAGTACAGACATGACCAAACAGATGAAACGTTGCAAACAGCAATATCACTGCTGAAACAACTATACTCGATGGCAGAAACAGGCGGTAGATTAGGCAGCATGATTGAGATTGTTGTCTTACAAGCACTCATCAATGAAGCCCAAGAAAACATCCCGTGTGCGCTCCAATTTTTAGAACGCGCGCTCACACTAGCAGAAACTGAAGGTTACCTGCGTATCTTTGTCAATGAAGGTCAGCCCATGGCCCGTTTGCTCTATGGGGCTCTTTCTCACAAAATAAACCCTAATTATGTGCAGCGCGTGTTAGCTGCGTTTCCTCCGAACGCATTAGGGCCTAAAAAATCATTCACAACACAGTCTCAAGCAACCACCTTGCTCGAACCCTTGAGCAAGCGAGAAATCGAAGTGCTCCACCTGATAGCCGAGGGTCAGACCAATCAGGAAATTGCAGCCAATCTCTGCCTTTCGGTGAATACAGTGAAAGTTCATACGCGAAATATTTATGGCAAACTCGATGCCCATCATCGAGCCGATGCTGTTGCAAAAGCCCGTGTTTTCGGCATTTTGTCGTCAACATAGTAATCAGGTTTCCCCTGGTAATTACTCCTCAATTAATACCTGGGTGGTATGACGCTTGTCCCGTCTTGCCCATAAGCTACTTATGTGGGTGATAAGGACATTTTTAGAAAAGAAGTTCAATTATTCAGCCCCCCGCATTCTGGGATCTTTGAGTCTTGCCCTCCAGAATGCGTGAAACAATGCTCTGGTTTTCATTGTTGTTAAAGGGGTAAATGTTGAACAGAAGGAGATCTGAATGAAAAAGATTGTGTACACAAAATATGGCTCCCCGGATGTCATTGAACTGATCGAGACCGAGCAACCGGTACCCAGTGATCATCAGGTTTTGGTCAAGGTTTATGCGGCATCTGTCAATGCTTTGGACTGGCATCGTTTAAGAGGGGCCATGGGGATCCGTTTACTTAACGGTGAACTGTTTAAGCCCAAAGAGATATCACTGGGCCTGGATGTAGCAGGTCGGGTTGAGGCTGTGGGCAATCGCGTAACAACGTTTCAGCCAGGGGATGAGGTTTTTGGAGTCGCCAAAGGTTCATTCGCAGACTATGCCTGTGCTGACGAACATGAGTTGGTCCTGAAACCAACCAACGTATCATTTGAGGCCGCAGCCGCTACGCCTGTTGCAGCTCTGACAGCGCTGCAAGCGCTGCAAGGTCGAATTCACCCAGGTCAAAAAGTTCTCATCAATGGAGCCTCTGGGGGCGTGGGGTCATTTGCCGTGCAGCTAGCTAAATCTTTTGGGACAATGGTAACGGCTGTATGTAGCACCCGAAATCTTGATATTGCCCGTTCAATTGGCGCAGATCACGTTATCGATTACACACAAGACGATCTCACCACCCATGGGCAGCAGTATGACCTGATTTTTGCGGTCAATGGCTATAACTCGATTTTTAATTACCATAGGGCATTATGCCCTAAAGGCATCTATGTTGCGGCTGGGGGAGCACTGGCTCAAATTATGCAGGCATTGCTTGTGGGACCCATATTATCCAACGTTGACAGTAGAAAACTCTCATTTATGGGGGTAGCGCAAATAGAGGAAAAGGACCTGTCCGCTATTGGGGCACTGCTTGAATCTGGCAAAGTCGTCCCTGTGATAGATCGATGTTATCCATTGAAGGCAACAGCAGCAGCCCTTTGCTATCTTGGGGAGGGGCACGCTAAGGGGAAAGTGGTGATTACTTGGGATACCCATAGCAACGCCTAACTCCTTAGGCGCATTCAACATTTGTTAGACCCTACTTAACCCAGTTCAGGCTGTTATCTGTAAACCATGGATGTGCTGCTGAATGAGATATTTTTGCTGCTCTATAGAGACCTGATCAGGGTTGATGACGACTCCGATGCCAATGCCATCGACTAGGGCAATCAGCGCATTAGCTTCAAGTGCTAAATCAAGATCGGCTCGAATTAATTTGGCGGTTTGCAAATCAGATAGCTCTTTTCTGAGCACCTGTTGTATCTGGCTATAGCGTTTTTGATGCGCCTGAACCAGGTGTTCACGACCAATGGAATAGCCTAAAAATGCTATCCATACTGTCCAGTCGTCTCTATCACTAACCTCCAAAGGTAGAGCCGAGAAAAGCATTGCTTCTAATCTGCTGATTCCGTCTAACCCTTGAGCACGGGTTTCCATATACTCAAGGGTGCCTTTCACCACTTGCTCTAGGGCAAATAGGGTGAGCTCTTCCTTATTGCGAAAGTAGTGGGTGACCACACCGGTTGAGGAGCCGAGTTCCTGTGCGATCGCACGCATACTCGTCCGGTCTAACCCTTCCCGCACAATCACTTGCCATGCAGCTTTGGCAATCTCAATCCGGCGATCTTCATGACCCATAGCGTTTAGCAACTCTACCTTGACAGGTTATCACAACAGTTGTTATGTTTTGAGCGACATAACAACTGTTGTGATGTAATGATTCGATCGACTACGCTCGATGACACGGCTGCGCTACTTGCCTTAGCTAGTGAGGCAATTGGCTTCTCACCAGAGGAGTTGGAGGAATTGAAAGCAAGCCTGAATGATTATTTTAGCGGTGAAAATGGCGATCATTTTTGGCTGACGGACGATGATGACGGGCTAGTGGCGGCGGCCTACTGTGCGCCTGAGCGGATGACCAATGGGACCTGGAATCTACTCTTTCTCGCTGTCCATCCCGAGCAACAGGGGCAAGGGCGGGGTACAGCAATGGTGCGCCATGTTGAAGAAACGTTGGCGGCACGGGGGGCGCACTTATTATTGGTGGAGACATTAGCAAGCTTCGAACGGACGCGAGCGTTTTATCTTAAGTGTGGTTATGGGCAAGAAGCGTGCATTCGTGACTTTTATGAAGCAGGCGCTGACAAGATTGTTTATCGTAAATTATTAAATTTTTGAGGTTAGATGTTTGAAGACACTGAGTCTGATGATTAGCTTGCCCTAAACGCTTTGGGGCTCATGCCAGTCACTTGACGAAACTGCTTGCTTAAATGACTGTGGCTGTTAAATCCACACTCTAAGGCAATATCAACAATGAGACGGTCTGTTTGTTTCAATAATTGTTTAGCTCGTTCTACCCGTTGTTGTACCAGATATTGGTGAGGAGAAATGCCGATGGACTGTTTAAATAAGCGGCTGAAGTGAAATTGGCTCATGTCTAATAGCTGGGCCAGGTCCGCCAGTTTGATCTCGCGATCCAAATAGGCATCGATATAGTCTAAAACTCGCTGCAGTTGGTACTGGGGTAAGCCACCCCCATAGGTGGGAACTGATGTTTTGGTGGTGGTGTGCTGTCTGAGTAAATTGACCGCCAGAACATTAGCTAGGGAATCCAGGTATAGCCTGTTGCCTGTTGCGTTTTGCTTGAACTCGGTGAGGAGCATGGTGGCAATGGATTCAAGCTGGGGATTATTGGTTTGAAATTGGGGAAGAAGGAGAATGCGATCGCAATCCTGCTGAATCGTCTCTTGAGCGATACGTTTCACAAAGGCATCGCTCAGCTGAATCTGTAAACAATTTTCATCTCCTTCCCACCGAGCAAAAAATGGGGTACTCGCTGGAGTAATAGAGATATCCCCTTTTTTGTACAATCCCGTATGGGTTTTGCCATCTTGTGCTTGCAAATAGTAAATAGGCCGAGGCACAAGGGACATAAACAGCGTGTGTTTAGTCCCACAGTGATAATGCCCTTCGCCAGGGGGATTTAGGAGTTGTGTGATACGAATAGGCTCCACGTCCTGTGTCTGGTCGAACGAAGAACTTGTTTGAACCGATGGTATAGCAGGTTCTTGCACGGAGTCAGCCCATGACGTCAGCACCTAATTATATCGGTTATCTAACTGTAATCAGGTAACTTCGCTTACATACTTTAGATTTCAGCCTTTCTCTGCCTCTTCTGCGTTTCATGTCCACATTTGACAACTCCCCGCAAGATTGTGACAGGGCCGCAAGAAATAAAAAGCCCAGAAATAATCGCCTGCCTAAGCTAAGGGTGTCATTGCTTAGGAGCAAACACCATGAAACTAGTTATTTTCGGAGCTACAGGCAGTACCGGGCGTCAGGTTGTCGAACAGGCACTGGACCAGGGGCATAGGGTCACAGCCTTTGTCCGGACCCCTGCTAAGTTGAATATTCAGCATCCCAACCTTAACGTGGCTCAGGGAGATGTGATGGATCTATCATCCGTAAAGCAGGCCGTCCAAGGTCAAGAGGCGGTTGTATGTATCCTCGGGTCTGGTCAGCAGCTAAAAAGTAATATTCGCTCAGAAGGAACACAGCAGATCATCCGTGCCATGGAACACGCGGGTGTACGACGATTTATCTGTCAAAGCACTCTTGGTGCCGGAGATAGCTGGGGTAGCCTGAACGTCTTCTGGAAGTACATTATGTTTGGCTTTATTCTGCGCCATGTGTTTGCAGATCATGAGCTACAGGAGAGTTATGTGCAACAAAGCAACCTGGATTGGACCATTGTTCGACCTGGGGCATTGATTGAGGGTGGTCGAACAGGACAATACCGCCATGGGTTTCCAGGCACCGATAAAACTTCGAAATTGAAAATTACTCGCGCGGATGTGGCGGATTTTATTTTGAAGCAGTTGTCCAATGATACCTATCTTCGTCAAGCACCAAGTTTGTCTTACTGAAGAACGCATTCGCTATCTTAGGGCAGGCACAAGGCTTGCCCCTACAGAATTCTACATTGGACCATGTGCGGACAGAAGCATCCTTTTTGGCCGCAGCTGTATTCACCCTTTCCCTATGTCTTTAGCTAAACCTTATCCACGTTCGCAGCTAAAGGGTCCGAGTAAATAGGCTGACAGCTTCAACATTGGCACCTAATCGAGGAGAACTTTATGTCTGATACTCACCAAGCAATCATCCGTCGTTACATTGAAGAGGTGATCAATAAAGGCAATTTTTCAGCTATAGAGGAGTTTGTTCATCCAGACTATATCTTTGGTAGTCCCAGTGAAGAAGTCCAGGGAGCCGATGGGTTAAAGGGCTTTATTGAAGCATTTCGCACAGCCTTTCCTGACCTGAAGATACAGGTTGATGACTTGGCCACTGAAAAGAACAAGGTTGTGACCTGCTTTACGTTAACCGGAACCCATAATGGCGACCTGATGGGAATCCCTGCAACTGGCAAACCAGTAAACGTCCACGGCATGATTCTCAGCCGTTTTAAGGCAGATAAAATTATCGAGGAATGGGAAATTTTAGACCAGTTGGCAATGTTTCAACAGCTTGGCTTTTTCTCTCTACCCACATAAAGCACAATAGATTTAGCTCGCAAACGTATATCAAGCTGTAACTATAAACAGGAGGCAACCATGCTCCCAGATCTGATCCTAGAACAACAATATGATGCTGTAATTGACTTGCTCAAGCGGTATTATGACGGTCTATATCGATGTGATGTATCGCTCTTAAAAAAGGTGTTTCATCCCAAGGCACAATATTTCACAGCATCCGATGGAGAACTGTTACATCTTGATATGGATACCTATTTACCAATGGTTGAAACCCGTGTTTCACCAGAACATAATGGTGAGCCCTATGGGTTTTCCATTGATTCGATTGAGTTTGCAGGTGCAGTAACTGCGATCGCGAAAGTTCGCAGCTCTATGTTCTCCAAAAACTATATCGATCTGCTATCTCTCATTTACTTAGACAGTCAGTGGACAATCATCTCAAAAGTTTTTCACTACACGCTTTCAGATAAGGACCAAGATAAATAGAGCTCATCCAGTGAAAAAAGTTGATCTAATGTATCTATAGTTTTTTCATGGTTCAGTGCTTTATCACAACAGCCATTAGCGTAGCAGCCTGGCAATTGCCGTTGGCATAATGGATTGATGGTGATCTGAAAAGGGAGAAATATTGGTAAAAAAGGTGGTTGTATTCGGTAATGCTGACGGCGTAAAATCTACCCTCAACAGACCCATCGCCGCCCTAGAGAGAGGGTTGATTACTCAACGTATACTTCTTCTTCAAGTATCAGCTCTTCTTCCAGGATTACTGCTTCTTCAATGATTTCCTCTTCATAGATTTCCTCTTCTTCGACATATTCTTCCAGGATTACTGCTTCTTCAATGATTTCCTCTTCATAGATTTCCTCTTCTTCGACATATTCTTCCAGGATTACCTCTTCTTCAATGATTTCTACCTGAGCAGTGGCAGGCGAAACTGCCAATCCCAATGTCAAAAATAATGTACACAATATGTACTTCATAGACCTTCTTTTAGATGTTGTGTTGCACAAAACTCAATGCCTTGTTGACAAAGTCATTTATAAGATTGCCCCAACCTTTCTACAGGCTAACGGTACAGTTGAGCTATAAATAATACTTCTGGAGAATAAGATCGCTTCACCCCACCCTAATTCTTTGGGTATATGCGGGGTACCCTGATGCTCTTAAATAAATAGTTGATACATATCTTGGCCAGAGCATGCACCAACTATGGCTTAGTCGCAAATGCGATTCCCTGATTATTCATTAATGCATCAGGGTTTAGTGGATTAAGGCTAACTCTAATTTAGTGCAAAAACTTGGTGTTTCATATGGATCTTCCTTTGGAGTGTGAGCACATCAATGTTTGTTGAAAACACGGTCACATCAATATCACAGCATATTGAATATTAGCTCACTCAACCCTATTAGATCTGAACAAACCTGAACTTTTACCTGCATGAGCCTGAACTTTTCGTTAGCACAGAGAGTCACATAAAGTTATCACCCGCTAATGTGTGCCATTGAACTATTAGCGGGTTTCCTGTTTGGGCTACTACCAGCGGTACGGGGCTAAACCTGTTATTAAAGCCGCTACAGAGAAGGTAACGGTCACCAGCACGGTTACGAGCACTAGCTCGGCTAACCTCCCTCAATACCATCCATTGAGCATTCTTTTGCAACTTTTAAAGACATTCGGTAGTCAATTTCATGTATTACACAAGATAAAAGGGGGACTACCGGACTCTATCTAAATGCACTTTTTCATATCCCTTGGCTGGTAATGGCTGAGGGATTTTTTTTCAAAAAAAGAACGCCCTAACGGATAAGGGCGTTGTGTGCTAGCGCATACTTCATACTTCATTAGCATTCCCAGGCTGATGGAAGGCTATCGTGGTAGGGGTAGGGGGTGAATGCTTATAGGCTTGGATTGAAGGACTTATTCCACCCTTCCCTTTAGTTCCGAGAGGTAAAACATGAAAAAGCCGATTATTCCAAAAGAGTTCTCTCATTATTACAACGACTGGCACTTCGCACCTGCTGTCGAAATTGACAAGTTCGTATTCTTTTCAGGTGCTACAGGAACACGTCCTGATCGTAGTATCTCAAGCGACCCAGAGGCGCAGTTCCGAGAGGCTTTTGAAACGGTTCTACTATACTTGACAGAAGCCACGCTTTCTTTCGATGATGTTGTAGAAATGACAACCTACCATGTTTCTCTACGTAAATATTTTGACACCTTTACGAAGGTCAAGGATGAGTATGTGAAAGATCCTTATCCTGCTTGGTCAGCTATTGGTGTTTCCGAACTCATCACTGAAGGTGCATTAGTGGAGATTCGTGTCATCGCTTACCGCTCATAGTCCCCTGGTTAGCGAACTATGATAAACGCTGCCCTCCAATAGGGTAGCGTGTTGAAAACCTGGTTGAAAAGGATGTAGCAGCTAAAAATGATTCCAAGTAAATATGCAGGCAGCAGCAAAACGCCAACAGTAAGTAGCCACCACAGACGTCTTTCAAATCTCGAACCAACCGCTGCCGCTCTCCCCTGCCATCATGAAAGTTGGCTAGAAAGGGGTTTTACGGCGTAATCTTCAAAACTCAAATCGCATTACTAACGTCAGTAACGTGTTCAAACGGCTTACTATATTGGCTGTTGATCGTGCTGCTGGCGTTACTCAAATTATCTCGAAGCCGGTTCTTGAGAGGGCGATTTCACATCACTTGTGCGGTGCTCCTAAGATAACTTAGCTGGCCAATAAAGCCTCAAGAAGAGGAGTGAAATCAACACTAAAATAGCTGACTTAACCGATGGTGGAGTGGATTCCTCCGTCAATACAATAATCCCGAATCCAAGACTACCCGCTGCACATATCAACTTTAAAAAAGTCATTCTTGACCTCATTAACTAGCCCTTGCAGTCTACCCCCTCGCAAATTCCAAGATCGAGCAATGATCTGAATGAATTCTGTATGCATAGTATTGAATTACTGGCATGGGGTTTGACTAGGTCACTATGGTAGGTTGGCCGATGGCTGCCTAATTTAGTAAATCAGGGGATTGGGCAAAACACTTCTAGATAATGTCCTTGTAGGTGTGTTATCCAGAAGCTTTCCGCATGCATAATAGTTAGCTAGCACATCTTTGATAGTGAACTTTTGAATCCTAAGCAATGAGCACAACTATCACCTTGATTAGGCATGGGAAACCAGCAATTACACCACAAGGATGGATCAATAGCTCCGATTTATCACAGGTCATTGGTCATTATCAATCAGCCAGAATTGCAAGTGATTCTTTCCCTCCAGAAGCTATTCAAGCGCTAGTTCAATCAGCAAAGCTAGTGTTCACGAGCGATCTTCCTCGTTCTATACACTCTGCTCAAATCCTTGAACCTACCATTCTCCCTATTAGGAATCCTATCTTTCGTGAAGTAGACTTTTGGCTTGAGTGTCCGCTCAATATTCGGTTACCATTTCATATGTGGCTTTTTCTTGATAGGTTGCTATTGAGTTTAGGTTATTCTCAATCTCAGACCCATAACAAAGAACGAGTTAGAAAAGCCACTGAATTATTAGAACAAAAATCTTATGAGACTGGGTCTGTAGTCCTGGTGGGTCATGGCATCACAAACTTATTTATTGCTAGAGAGTTAAAAAAGCGAGGATGGCATGGTCCCCAAATGCCAAAACTGGAACACTGGGGATGTACAACTTATAGCCGTTGAGTTATCTGCTGAATATTTTAAGCTAGTGGCATGTACGTGATATTGCTTAGAACGCAACTATGCACCATCATGTCATCTAATCAGAATAGAGAGACTCTCATTTGTGATGAGTCTCCAAATAACTCCAGGCCTGCTCCGACCACTTGAAGTGTTGTTAGGCTGCGCATTTCACAATCTAAGCAACGTGAGTTCAGAGGACTTTATCCAGAAGGGACATTAAGCGATTGGTCATGTTTTTCCGTCGTCTGGCAATCAAGGTAAACCCTTGCTGACAGAGGGTTTCAAATAATGCCTGAGACACATAGCCTTTATCACCAAAAAGTTTCCCCATGAGCTGTTTGGCCATCTCCGGGACGGGTTTTCGGCTAAGCTACTCATTTCACTCTGACAGACGTTGCTTTGACAAACGTCTATAGAGCACATAGGCCACTATAATTAAGCTAAACGAAAACAGAGTGGTCAACGTGCCCAATGCATAGAGTGCCGGGGACGTAACATTAGTCGTCATACCAAAGATTTCCAAGGGCAATGTATTGTACTGTCCAGACACCAACGATGTACGCGTAAATTCATCGTATGAAAGGGTGAAGGTTAATAAACTCACCCCGATGAGGCTAGGGGCAATCAGCGGTAAGACAATTTCCAAAAATGTTTTAGCATCGCTGGCCCCTAGATCTCGGGCCGCTTCTTCATAGGACGGATTAAACCGATTAAAGATACCCAACATAATCAAAAATGCAATGGGCAAGGTCCAGGTCAGGTGAGCTCCCAAACCTGAGCTATACCATCTGGTGGGCCACTCCATGACTTGGAACATGACGCCCAGCCCCAGGGAAACCAAAATGCTGGGTACAATTAGGCTGGCAATACTCAAGTAAAACAGTATAGTTGCACCCCGAAACCGTTGTCGGAAGGCCATAGCTGCGGAAATGGCCATACTAGCCACTAAGGCGGTTACCAAACCGCCCAGCACTAGCGATCGCTTAAATGGCTCCACAAAGTTACCCACTCGCTGCTCTTGGAAAACCTGCCCAAGCCAGTAGAAGCCAAAGCTGCGGACAGGAAAGGTGAGTGTCCCATCTGGCCCTTGGAGGGACAAGATAAAGATGGTAATCATCGGGCCATAAAGAAAGAGAACAAACAGCCCAAAAAATGCAGCTAGCAGATAAAAAGAGAGAGAGCGTTTTTTCATAATTCCTTTCTAATATCCACAAGGCGCAAAATCGAAATGACCACTAGTAACGTCACGGCCAATAGCACAATGGCATTGGCGGCTGCTAGGGGATATTGCAAACTGCCAATCTGAGTTTGAATCAGCTTGCCAATGGAAGCTGCCTGCCCCCCACCCATCAGCCGCACCGTGACAAACTCCCCCATCACCAGCGTGACGATAAAAATCGAACCAATGGCAATGCCCGGTGCTGATAGGGGAAAAATCACTTCCCTAAAAACCTCAACCCCCGATGCACCCATATCTTCTGCAGCGGTGATTAGGGTGCGGTCGATGCGCATCAGGCTATTGAAAATAGGGGCAATCATAAAAATCACATAGAGGTGCACCATGCCCAGCACCACCGCAAAGTCTGAGTATAGTAAAAACTCCAGCGGCTCCTGGGTGATGCCTGCCCCTAGAAGTAATTGGTTAACCAGCCCCTCTCTTCCTAGCAGCGGTAACCAGGAAATCATACGAATGATATTCGAGGTCCAAAACGGGATGGTACAGACCAAAAACAACAATACCTGCCAGCGCAGCTTGGGTACGTGAAATGACAGGAAGTAGGCGACGGGGTAGGCGATGAGCAGGGTAAACAGCCAAGTGAGCCCAACAAATTTAAAGGTGTTGAGATAGGTTTTAAGGGTGACATCGGAAGTAAAAATGCCGATGTAATTATCCAGGGTAAAGGCGGGGGTCATGGAGTAGCCATTAAACTCCCAGAAACTGACCACCGCAATGAGTAGTATGGGGAAAATTAAGAATAGCCCCAGCGCTAGCGCCTGGGGCGTTGCGAGGAAATAGGGTTTTAGGTTAGTCCAGGCTTTAGCCATGGGTCTATAGGGCCTTGAATAAAAGGTTGGCTGGCAGACGTTGGCCCTCATCCCCTACCCCCTTCTCCCTGGGGAGAAGGGGAACTAAAAGTCCCTCTCCCTGGGGAGAGGGATTTAGGGTGAGGGCGACTACGACGCAATAAACTCGTTCCACTTTTGAACGAGGTAAGTGTTCTCTTCCATGGTGGAGTTCCAGCAGACGATGTTGCCAAAGCGATCCTTGAAGGCACCACCGTCACGAACAGCCCCAGCCTTGGCTAGGGTTTTCTCAAAGGGGTCTACCATATCCACAGCGGCGGGCTTACCCTCGTACCAGAAGTCCCACTCCTCAGCAGACATATACTTCTTAGCGTTTTCTGGTGCAGCGCTATAGTAACCCTGACGACCTAAGAAGGCACCAACCCAGCCCTCTAGCATCCAATTCATATACTCGTAGGCCGCATCTAGCTGGATGCCACTGAGGTTCTTGGAAAGGCCAACGCCACCACCCCAGCCGCGATAGCCTTCTTTAAGGGGGGCGTAGATGCACTCAATGCCTTTCGCCTGCACCGCAGTCACCGCAGGAGACCACATGGATTGTAGTACAACTTCACCCGAGGACATCAGGTTTACTGACTCATCAAAGGTCTTCCAGAAGGCACGGAACTGCCCCTTGGCCTTTTGTTCTTTGAGGATATCGGTAATCTGATCAATTTCTGCTTTGGTCATGTTGCCCTTGTCACCAAAGGTCATCAGACCCAGGGCTTCAGCCACCATGGCCGCATCCATGATGCCGATCTGAGGAATATCCAGAATGGAGGTCTTGCCCTTGAATTCCTCGTTAAAGAGTTCTCCCCAGCTTTCAATGTTACGACCCACAAGATCAGGACGATAGCCCAGGGTGTCAGCATTGTACTGGAAGGGAATCAGGGTGGCAAAATCTGTGGGCGTGGCTGAGAATTCTTTGGAATCTGCCCCAGTCAGATACATCACTCTGTAAGGAGCCGTACCCTGGGACGTTTCCACCGGCATGCCTTCAAATTTGCCACTGGTGAAGAAGGGAACGATCTTATCCCAATCTTTGATTTTAGAGACGGCAATGGGTTGCAGGTTGCCGGAGGGAACCACTAGGGGCAAACTAAAGTATTCGCCGTCAAAGATGTCATACTGGTCGGGCTGGGTGATGGCAATTTGGTTGTTTTCTTCAGTACTCAAAGCCCGCATTTCTAGCTTAAAGCCCAGGTCCTCTTGGGCCTTATCGCGGATTTCGTTGATCTGGGAAACGCCAGTACCGATGAGGCGCAGGGTGACGTCTTTAGTTTGATTTGTGTTGACTTCAGGGCCGGGAGCCGGATTGTTAGGGGTGCCTTCTGGTGCAGAGGACGCGCATCGTGTGGTCGCGACGGCAGCCCCAGCGGCCAAACCAGTGTAAAGTAGCTTACGACGAGTGATTTTAGTCATAGATTAGTCCTAGAAACAAATTCATGTGAGTTCTGTGACTTCGATTAGATCAGCGATGAATGCCCATCTAATTAGCTAGGAAAACACAGTCGTTGGCCGACCATTTGAGTGAAACAGTCTGGCCTTCTTGCAGGGCAAGGTTGTGGAAGTCTACTGTCCGTAGGGTATGCAGTAGAGTTTGACCCGTGGCGATTGCCATGAGGGTGACACGGGTGACGAAACCAGTCATTTCCACCTGGATGATGCGGGCGGTCAGCGTATTAGTAGGAAGAGTTTTAGAATTAGTAGGAGAATCTGGCTTCCCTAGGGTGAGAAGATCAGGGCGCACAGAACATGCAGCGTTAGCACCAGGCTGACTGCTGTGACCAATGGCGTGCAGTAAGCCTATGCCCTCAACATCAAGGCGAATGAGATCCTTACCATTGGCCTGGGCAGTGGAGGTTAAGACCTTACCGGAGAAAATATTGTTGTCGCCGATAAATCGAGCAACAAACCGAGACGCGGGCTGATTAAACAGCTCAGTCGGTGTGGCCACTTGATCAATATGACCATGGTTCATCACCACAATTTGATCCGATAGGGAAAAGGCTTCTTCAACATGGTGAGTTACCTGAATAAATGTGAGACCGAACTGTTTTTGAATATTACGGAGTTCTCCTCGCATCCGCACTCGGAGGTTTTCATCCAAGGCACTGAGGGGCTCATCTAGCATCAATACCTGGGGTCGGGTGACCAAGGCCCGTGCCAGGGCAATGCGTTGCTGCTGTCCACCACTTAGCTGATGAGGCTTGCGTTTAGCGGTATTACTGAGACCAACCAACTCTAAAATTTCTGCCACACGTTCCCGTCGCTCTGTCAGAGGAACACGCTGCATTTTGAGGCCAAACTCAACGTTTTGCCAGACAGTCTTATGGGGAAATAAGGCATAGTTTTGGAACATCATGGCGGTGTTCCGTTTTGCGGCTGGCAAATCATTGACACAGCGATCTCCAATCAAGACCTGGCCACTGGTGACTGACTCATGGCCTGAAATCATCCTCAGGGCAGTGGTTTTACCGCATCCGCTGGGTCCTAGCAAACAGCAATAAATGCCTGCTGGGATATCCAGGGTCATGTTTTCAATGGCGATGACATTGCCATATTTTTTGGTGACGGAGCGCAGTGAAACACCTGCTGCAGCTTCAGTCGATACTATGGTGGGTTTGGGAGGCTGCTCTTGAGGGGCTATCGGGGAGGGCCGATCAGCGCTAACCGCCATGGGGGATGTCTCCTATAGGGATGAGAAGGGTGCGAAATTGAAGCTAAATGTTTAATCTGAATACAACTATGGGCCGTGAAGGTTAGTAATAACTGTTACCAGTGAACATGGGACAACAGTGAATGTAACTTAGGAGACAGCTGGGTAAAAACGTACCAATAGCTGCCTTCAGAAGGTGGAAAGTTCCATTAAACTTTAGATTCTGTTCTAATGGCTGGAGGATATTCTGGGCAACGATAATGTTGATCTAACTTCAACAAAGTATGTAATAAAATATTTGCCCCTTGAATGCAATGTTCAGGCGTTGTGTACTCGGTTTCAGAATGGCTGATGCCGTTCTGGCTGGGGACAAAAATCATACCCATATCGGTAATGCTAGCGATAATTTGGGCATCGTGGCTGGCGCGGCTGGGCAATGATTGAGCCGGTAGCCGTAGTTCATCGCACACCTGGGCAATGGCATTGTAAATGTGGGAATTAACGGGAACGGGTTCGTTGCGGAGTTGTGGCTTGATGTGAATTTGGGTTTGGGTTTGGGTGGCGATCGCATCCATTGCTTCCTCCAACTCTGCCACCATGGCATCCAACCGTTGATTCGACAGATCCCGAATATCCAGGGTCATTTCCACCCGACCCGGTATAGTATTCGCCACATTGGGTGATAGCTGCATGGCACCGACCGTAGCTACCTGTTCACCGTAGCCATCACCGGTTTTATTACCGAGGCGATTCACCGCCAAAATAATTTGGGAGGCGGCCACCAACGCATCTTGGCGCATGGGCATTGGCGTTGTCCCCGCATGGCTAGCGGTGCCATCAATCGTAATCAAATAACGACGCTGACCCACAATGCCAGTGACTAAACCCATGGAATTGCCAGCAGCCTCCAGCACGGGTCCCTGTTCAACATGAAGCTCTACAAATGCAGCCAGACCATCCGTATCGCGTTTGGCTGAGGGCAGTTGTGCCCAGTCTCCACCAATAAAATTCACCCCCATATCAATGGGTTCATAGTGGGGATGCTCATAAAAGCTCGGCTCCAGATTGGCTTTACCCGCCATGGCCTTACTCCCAATCATGGTGCGTTCTTCATCGGCAAAGACGATCACTTCGATGGGATGATCGGGACGAATGCCCTGGTCATACAGAGTGCGAGCAACTTCTACACCCGCCAGTACGCCGTAGGTGCCATCGTAAATACCGGCATTGGGCACCGTATCCAGATGGGAGCCCGTTGCCAGAGCCGGGGCTTGAGGAAAACGGCCTGCGTAGCGACCAATTATATTGCCTGCCGCATCAATGGTGACGGTCATGCCTGCCGCTTCCATCCAGCTGCGGACTAGTTGTCGGCATTCACGGTCCTCTGGGCTAAAGGCAAGTCGCCGTACCCCACCATTGGGTAAGGCTCCAATGGCTCCTACATCGGTCATCATTTGCATGAGGCGCTCCCCATTGACCGTCAGTGTATCGGCAGGTGCGATGTGAGTAGATGCAATGATGTTCAACATAAGTGGTGTGTCCAGCCAAATAAACTCGACAAGCTAGTAGCAGTGAGTGATCACCCCAACCTTAACTTGTTTAAATTATTTTTATTTTATAAATGCTTATGTCAGGTATCTGTAACGCCAGTTACCCCGAGATGATGGTGGCCCCACCCAGTACAGGTTGAGAAATTGATTAGAGCACTTCACCCACCATGGGGTTTTCCTTGAAATGAAACCCTATGGGGTTTAATAAAACAGCTAACACTGTGGTCACAATTTAAGGAGAGAGCATCTATGGCTGATAGCGAAACTAAAGTCGTATTTATTTGTGGTTCAGCCCTACGGGGACAGCCGGATCATGGCAATCTTCAAGCTGCCACCTTTGTAGGAGAGGCGAAAACGACAGCCAGCTATCGACTGCATTCTATCAAAGATGGATGGCATCCAGGCATCTATGCCGTGGACTCGGGAGGCATTTCGATTCCCGGTGAACTGTACGAATTAACGGCGGAGCAATATGACTATCTGGTGTCTACGGAGCCGCCGAACATGTATCCGGCAGAGGTGAGTTTGGAGGGTGGAGGACGTGCGATCGCAATGCTATACCCCCAAGCTCTTATCGAAGAAAACAACTGGCCCGACATCTCTCACCACGGCAGCTGGACTGCATACAAAGCCTCTCAACCGTAATCGGAAGGTGGGGGGTGCCCACGCCATTCAAAGCCATCTAAAAACAGATCTCTCGTAGAAGAAACATGAGCAAAGTACTCATCAAAGGTGGCCGTATCGTCACCGCCGTTGACGACTACTCCTGGTAGACTACTCTCTCTTTGAGGGCCGTGAAGTGCAGGGCAAAGTGAAAAAAGTCTTTTTAAGAGGAGAGATGATCGTTGATGGAGATGATTGGCTGGGGAAAGCTGGTATGGGACAGTATCTTAGCCGTGCCGCCTCAGGTCGATTTTTATAAAACCTGCCAGGCAGGTTTTATAAAAATAAAGGCGGATAAGTACACGGTGTAATTTCTACAATCGTTCTGGTCACAAGGGCTTATGGAGACTCCTAAGGAAATCGCATTGCATGTCATGGAAAAGGATGACAACCATAGTGACGGGAAACTTCAATCCATTAGACATCTGATGATGTGTGCGCGCATGACCCAGGAAGGGGTCTTCCAACGTGAGCGTGAAATTAGCTTTTACGAACACAGAAAGCTGTTAAATCAACAATTAATTGAGTCTGACAACGAAGCGCTGATCCTCTTAAACGCAAAAACTATTGTTTCTCAGGTCCTATATGAGACTGATATTCCATCGAAAAATGATGTACAAGCTGTGGAAACCTACAAAAAGGTAGTGGATGAATATTCCCACTATCTAAAGGTGTTATCTCTAAGTGACCCGCTAACTCCTGAGACCCCAGTAGATAGGGGCAGACGTTCTTCAGGCGGCTTCTAGCTAACAAATATAAGAAAATATAAGAAAAGGGCGCACAGTCTGTGCGCCCCCAAAGAAGTTTTTGTAATTGGTATATCCGCCCTGATTGTAAAACTTGATTAAGCAACCGTTTTCCTACGGTTCCGCTTAGCCATCCAGGCAGCAGTCCCTAAGAAACCTAGAACAATTGACGGCTCTGGCACATCCTGCACATCGCTATCATCAACTGTGGCCAATAGCTGTGGAGTACTTGATGATACAGAGGTCGTGGGTGAAGACGTTACACCAGTTAGTGTGGCCGTTGAAGTTGACTTTGTGGCAGTCCAGTTTTCGGTCGCGGTGACCTCTTCCTTAGTGGCCTCTTCCTCGGTGGCATAAGCTCTAGTAAAAAGCTGCTCTTCCTGACCATCCGTTGTTGCCCTGGCACTCAGTGTGCCCCCAGTGACATCAAACGATATGTCATCCGCTGAACCATTGGGATTGAAGCTTAGAAACTCAGTGTTGGCGGCAAAAGTAGTGTTGACCGTTGCCAGACTCAAGGTTTCTAAGGATGGATTGATCTGCTGCACAAGTAATGCAGCCTGGCGGAGACCACGGATAGCATTGCTGGTGTCTTCACTAAATTCAATTGCAGAATTAGCGAGCAAATCACCCGTAACGGTAACCAATTCGCTGAGCACAACACCGATGCCATAGCTAACATTCCCCGTTAGGCTACAGTCAGCTAACAAACAGCTACTGGCTACCTTCTCTGAATAACCATTAATGAGCACAGAATTGGCCTGATTGTCGTAGGTGATATTAAACGGGCTAGGATTCTTGGGGTTACCCGCTACGTCAAAAGATTCAGACTTGAGGATGCCTTTGCCAGTAAATTGAGTGATGGTAAAGAGATCATCAATGGACTGTAGAGCTTGCTCAGATGTCAGTTCAAAGTCACCCAGCAAAGAGTCCAGTGTGGCTTCGTAGGAATTACCTAGTGCCGCACCGATAAAGTCATAGCCAAGCTCGATCTCACCATCGGTAAATTGATCGGGGTCATCTAAAACGATGAAACTGCCTGTAACATCATCTGCATCAATATTAAAACTGTCTGGTAAGGTAACGCCCGCCCATGTGAGCCCTGCTAAAAATGGGCTAACTCCTACGTCGGCAGATGTATCTAGCTGAAAATTAAAGGATAGGGTGCTTGCATGGGCAGGTGCACCAGCTATTAGGCCTATGGCTGAAAGGGTGGCTCCAGCAGTAATGATTATCTTATTCAAAGTGCTCACGTCTCCACGTAAAAGCAGATTACGGTTTCCAGGTGTCCCCATATTCGCCTTTAGCGTAACTAAATTACTTTGAAGTTATTTAGAAGTTATTCCTGGTTTTTCCTGAAGCTTTAGTTAAACGACGACTGTTACTGTTCGTTACAGTTGCAGTTCATTACATATTTTTCGCTTTGACACAGCACTCGCTGTTCGTAACCTCCCGCCATTCCTAAAGGATTGCGATAGGCTTGGAGCATGTTCATATGTGGGAGGTCAGTTTGATGGCTCGATTTGCAATGGCAGCCCTATTGACGGCTGTATCTGTAACTGGTTTGACCGGGTTAGCGTTAGCAGAAGATGTGACACGTCAGCCTGAGACGATGCCGGTGGTGGCTCAACTTCAACTTCGCGATCGCACCGTAACGATCACCTCCCACCCCAAGGGATACCTTTACTCAGTCGCTGACGAGTCAGGTGCCGTTCTAAACGCTGCATTAACCGAACAAGAAATTGCCGAGCAATATCCTGATCTCTTCGATCTGTTGCAGCCTGCCGTAGCCGATGATGGCAATGCTGAACTGATGATGCTCGCGCCCATCGTCCAATAACCTTCTAAGCAAGCGTAAGCTTTGTAACAAGATGCCGTGGGGGATAAAAACACTGCATAAGATCGAGGCATGATGGCTAAGCCCAGCTGTTTCTGTATCCGGTGAACGGCCATGGTGAAAAAACTCGTTCTTCTCTGTTTAATCGGAATTGTGGGAGTAGCTGTGTTTTTGGGTCCCCAGTGGGCCTTCGCTTCGCCTGACGCCACACTGACAACACACTGGATCGCTCAAATGGAAACATCTTCTGCCAACGTTCCCCAAGAACAACCCAGTCAAAAGAATACTAATCAACAAGACACGCAGCCTGCTGCTGAGAAAACACCCCCTAAACAGACAACAACTGAGCAGCAATCGTCTGAGCGCTCTCAGTCTAAACCGTTTAACCCCTACGATATGAAGGCACTTAAACGATTTGATGCCGGTGACCATCGAGCTAAATAGATAGATCGAATATTGCAAGATAGTCACAAGTTGTTTGGGGTAGGCACGAGGCACTACCCCTACGAGTATTTATCAATTACCCCTTATCCACAGGTGGCTGCGCCACCATTGTCCATCTCGACGACACATTCAGGGGGGGGCACACATTGTGGAGCATCAAAGTTAGCTGGCGCTGGTAATGGCTTGGCGGGCTCGGCACAGGGTTCACAGCCGTTGCTTCCCACCTGAAACTGAGTCATCATGTCATGATCTTCATGCACCAGATTGTGGCAATGGATCATGTATTTGCCTTCGTGGGGGCCAAAGCGACCAATCATTTCCACCGTTTCAAAGTCATTGACAAAGAATGTGTCTTTTTGCCCCTGCTCATAGGGGGCAACCGGAGTACGGCTGCGGCTCAGTAAACGGAAGTGACCCAAATGAATATGGATGGGATGGACCCAACCCCCGGTTGCGGTGAATCGCCAAATTTCCGTGGCACAGGGGTCAACAAAGGCATCGACTCGATGGGGGTCCCAGGCTTTACCGTTAATCAACCAGCGACCAGCTCGATCAAATCGGAAGTTCCGTTCCGCTTTCACTTCGGATAATAGGGTTGCCATGGGGGTCAATGTTGTCAGCCGCTCTGGTAATGGAGGATTGTCTTGGGCTCCTCCACTCACCTGGAAGCACATGATCTGAGTGCTGCGCAGGTTACCGTCTATGTTGCCAAAGAAAATTGGGTTGACTAGCAGTACCTCTTTACCTGCATAGTCGGCAAAATCAATCACAAACTCATACCGTTCAGCCACCCCTACCCGCAGGTTATCCGTGGTAACGGGGGCACTCAATAAGCCGGAGTCACTGGCAATCACCTGTAACATCACGGGCTCCAGGGAACCATCGCTATGTTTGACCCGAGCCTCTAAACTTAAGGTGCGTGATGGGCCGCCATTTAAGACTCGAAACCGGTATTTACGATTTTTCACCGCTAGCCTGGGCCAGGGTACGCCGTTAACCAGAACAACATCGTCATAAATGCCTCGATGGGCTCTGTCGTTGAATACAAGCTCACCCTCGGGGGTCAGACGCTTATCTTGAATAATTAGGGGAATGTCATAGTCTCCTTGGGGGAGCAGTTGTTGGTCATCCGGATTACAGAAGTCTTGGGCGTCGTACTCAACAATGTACATGCCGGCTAAACCCATGTAGACATTGCGGGCCGTGTGCTCAATAACGTGATCGTGATACCAGAATGTAGCGGCTCTATCGTTAGGGTAATAATAGTCTTTATAGTGCTGGGTTGGAATAATATCTTCGGCATACCCATCGTATTGAGGTAACGATGCTACACCGTGTAGATGAATGACGGTGCTGATGCCCCTGCCCTGATCATCATTGCCCAGCTGATTAACAAAACGTACTACAGCCCCCGTATCTTGGCGTTGTCGAATCAGTGGCCCTGGCACTTGCCCGTTATAGGTCCACATGGTGGTTGGTTTACCGGGTAAAATCTCCACCTGGGATTTTTGCATGGTGATGGTATAGCCATCTAAGCCAGATGTGACTGACTTAGACGGCAGCACCTGCATAGGTTCAAAAGGACGATCAAAAAGAGGAAGATCAGGACTAAAACGAGGAGTGATGAAAGGTCCTGGCGGTTCTCCCATGCCATGGGGGACACAGTCTCCAGCAGCGGCCAGGGCATAGCCGCCTCGACCCCAAGCAAATAAGCTGCCAGCACCCAGTAGTCCTAGTCGCAACGCATCCCGTCGTGTGAAGTCCATCTGACCCTCCACTGTATTTCTAAATTTGTTTCTATAGGGGATAAAAATTAACCCTGAGCCAAAACCAAACCACATCTAGACTTGTAGTTTTCATTTACAAAAAACTACAGGTCTAGAGATGGTTTGCTGTCTTATATGCCTGTTTTAACCGCTTATGGGCACAATGGCGTAGAAAAATTGAGAAAACTCAATCTTTAGCGGTATCACTCCGTTACAGAGGTCGGTAGAGTCAGCGTAAATTCTGTACCTTGATTAGGGGCAGAGTTAACCGTAATTTGCCCGCCGTGGGTTTCGACAACAATTTGTTGCACAATGGCTAGCCCCAGGCCGGTTCCTTTGCCAATCTCTTTTGTAGTATAGAGGTGATCAAAAATCTGCGACTTAATGTCCTCAGGCATGCCTGCGCCATTATCAATAAAATGGATGATGATTTTCCCCTGGTTGAATTCGGTCTTAATGGTGATCTGGTTAGGGGTGGTTTCCAGGGCTGCGTAATCTTGGTATTGGCTTTTTTCGTCTAGTGCGTCAATGGCATTGGCCAAAAGGTTCATAAAGACCTGGTTTAACTGCCCTGGAAAGCAAGTGATTTCAGGACAGGTACCGTAATGCTTATGCACCTGAATGGCTGGCCGTTGTTTATTAGCCTTCAGGCGGTGTTTGAGAATTAGTAGGGTACTATCCAGGCCCTCGTGTAAATTAAAGGCGACCTTGGTTTCTTTATCGGCACGGGCAAATGAGCGCAGACTAACACTAATGTTACGAATGCGATCGCATCCCGTTTCCATCGATGTCAGCATTTTAGGAACATCCTCTAATAGGTAATCCAGTTCAACGGCGGCAGCATGGGCAACTATTTTCTCCGTAGGGGCCTGTTGACGATAGAGGGTTAGATGTTCCATCAGATCCGATAGCGCGCGTTTGAGCTCAGTAACATTGCCACCGACAAAACCAACTGGATTATTGATTTCATGGGCAACACCTGCCACTAAATTGCCGAGGGCGGACATTTTTTCCTGTTGAATCAGCCGTAGCTGAGTGTTTTGCAGCTGTCTGAGCGCCTGTTCCAATTCTTGATTCTGTTGATTTATTTTGACTTCAGCCGCTTTGCGCTCGGTAATATCGATTGCCCGTGCAAAATTGTACTGTTCGCCTTCAAACTCTAAAAAGTTAGCAACAACTTCCACTGGAAATATATGCCCATCCTTCGTTTGGTGAAACGTTTCCAACCGTTGGTAATGACGCTCTTTGAGGGCTTGCCAATGGGCAGGCCATTCACGTTGAGAAAATGTGGGGGTAATATCCCACACCGACATGGTGGTTAATTCTGCTTGAGAGTAGCCCAATTTTTGACAGGCCGCTTTGTTGACCGAGAGAAAATGTCCATCCTTATTCACCCAAAAGCAGCTGGTAGCAGTATGATCAATGGCAAACTTGGCCAGGCTCAGTGCTTTTTCAGTGGCTTTACGCTCACTGATATCCTGAATTAGACCTAAGGTATAGATCGCATGCTCCCCCTGCAGTTTGACCAAATAGACGGTTGTCTCTGCCCAAAAATAGGTGCGATCTTTACGTAGATATCGCTTTTCCAGGGTGAAACTATCTACCTCCCCGCTATACAGACGTTCCATCGCTTGACGAGACGCTTGGATATCCTCTGGATAGGTGAGATCACCAAATGTCATCTGCAATAACTCTTCTCGGCTATAGCCGATCATTTGGCAAAAGAGTGTATTGACATTCGTAAATTTTTGAGTGGTCATGTTGGCTTCAGCAAAGCCCACAGCCGCTTGCTCAAATGCTGCCTGGGTACGGGCCTGACTTAACTGAAGTTCAGCTTCAACCCGTTTGCGATCGCTAATGTCACGAAACACAACAACACTGCATTCTCGTTCTGCAAAAGAAAGATAGTTAACCGTGATTTCAGCTGAATAAACCCGCCCACTCTTGGTGAGGTGTTGAGATTCAAGAGAAACGCTTTGTTTCTGTTTAATGGTGTTCCAAAGCTTTTTCCAATGCTTCAGCGAGAAATTAATGTCAATATCGGGTACTGATAAGGTTGTGAATTCTTCAGATGAGTACTCCAGGATGTTGCAAGCCGCTGTGTTAGCGTAGAAACATTTAGCATCTTCATCCAGCCAAACGATGCCGTTGGCTGCATTATCAACTGAAAACTGAGTCAGCAGAAGTTTGTTATTGAGTTTAGTCAGTTCTTCTGTTTTTTTCTGTTCTAATTCATAGAGCTGATTAACATGCCTTAGTTGTAAATGAGTGGCAACCCTGGCTAATAATTCCGGTTCTTGAAATGGTTTACTAATAAAGTCAACTGCTCCCACTGAAAAGCCTTTGACAATACTTTCAGTATCTGATAGGGCCGTAATAAAAATAACGGGAATGTGGGATGTACTGGGATTGGCTTTAATTTGTTGACAAGTCTCGAAGCCGTCAAGTCCTGGCATTTCAATATCCAGCAGGATCAGGTCTGGCACAAAAGACCGTAAACGGTGGATAGCCCGCTCGCCACTAATGGATGCTGCTACCGTATACCCAGCTGAAGCTAAGACCTCTGTGAGTACCTCTAAGTTCTCAGGTCTATCGTCAACAGTTAGGATTTTACCACTATCCAACATGGGTGATTTCGATAGCTCTGTGGGCCTGTCATACGGTTTTATTACACATTGGGTACTAGCAGTTTTACTGCAAAGCACTCATTTTTCAATAGTTCCCTATCGCAAATATAATCATCACCTCAATGTGGTTTGACAGCCAAGAGGTTCTTAAGGGGGGATTGCCTATTTGCAATAGGCAGCAGATTTAAAGCCCAATCACTTAGAAAACATAGATGTTTAATGGGCTTTAGCAGAGGGGGCAATGCCGACATGTTTCTATTAAGACGATGATCTGAGGTAGTTAGGTTCCATCGCTCTATATTTTTCAGGTAATTAGCGAACAAATCTGATAATTCTTTGATAAAAGTATTTTTGTAAGGACATCTAAGCAAACCCTAAAAAAACTGGTGGTAAGTCCTCAACACTCCGGCAGACTAGGTATGTTGGAAAATAGTTATACAGAGCATTGACACTATGGTTTGGCAGCGTCCTGATGGTCGGCAACCGAATGAACTGCGTCCAGTTAAGTTCGAGCGACGTTTTACCCGTTATGCGGCTGGGTCAGTCTTAGCCCACTGCGGCAATACTCAAGTGCTATGTACGGTGTCAGCGTCTGAAGACGTGCCTCGCTGGCTGAAGGACTCAGGGCAAGGTTGGCTCACGGCAGAATATCGGATGTTGCCCAGTGCCACCCACACCCGGACAAGGCGAGAGCTGATGAAACTATCGGGTCGTACCCAAGAGATTCAGCGGCTGATCGGTCGCAGTTTGCGGGCTGCCCTAGACTTAGAAGCGTTAGGGGAAATAACGCTGACGGTAGATGCGGATGTGATCCAAGCTGATGGCGGTACTCGCACGACGGCGATCACGGGGGCTTATGTGGCCTTAGAAGATGCGATCGCCACACTCATGGCCAAAAACACCCTGCAAAGCTCACCTTTAAAGCATCAGATTGCCGCTGTTTCTGTCGGTCTGTTAGAAGGCGATGCGTTTCTCGACCTCAATTATCCAGAAGATGTTGCAGCCGACATTGATTTTAATGTGGTGCTCAATGGGGAATTGGGGTATATCGAAGTGCAGGGAACTGCTGAGGCTGAAAGCTTTAATCGTCAACAGCTAAATCAGATGCTGGATTATGCAGAAGTGGGCATTAAGCAGCTGATGGTGCTGCAAAAAGAAGCGCTATTGCAAGATTAATTTAATCGGCGGATGGGCAATGCCCATCCGCTGGTTCTATTCATTGATCACACTGCCGGGGCTTTATTGTCTGGCAAATTTAGGGAAAACGCAAAGATTGCGATCGCTATAGTTAACCCACCTGCCACCAAAAAAGGCATGCCATACCCAAAGGTGACCAGTACGCCGGAAACAGCCGGGCCGATGGCATTGGCCATGCTCAGGTAAGAAGAATTGGTACCGAGGGCTTCACCCTGTTCATCTTTAGACGTGCGTAGCGACAGGAGTGAATCGATCAGCGGCATCGGAAATGCATTGACAATACCAAAGAAGAATAGCAATACCCAGAACGCTTCAATGGTGGGGAACGACGGATAAAGAATCAGCAAAATTCCCCGCATAATCAGGGCAGTCACCAGCAGTGTGACAAGATTCATCCGTTTCCGCAGAGGCCCTAATAAGAACACCTGGGATAAAAACGCTAGAACGCCAAAGAATACAAACGCAAATGCCAGATTCTTGGTATCTTGCCCCAGCACCGTTAAGAAGAAGGGCTGAAACGCAAAGGTAAATACGGTGAATGTGGCCCCATTGAGAAAGGTCATCAGGAAAATGCGACCGACCAACGGTTTGCGGAAGGAGGTGGCCAGGCGGCCAAAACCAAAGTCATTTAGGGACAGGTTGAGTTTGCGATCGCACTCTGACGATGGCCGTGTTTCCGGCAATACCGCAAAACAGAGAATCGCTGCCACCAGGGCCATCAGGGCTGACACCATAAAACTCATACCCAAAGGCGTGATACCCGGTATCGGGGGTAAAGTCTGGGCAAAATAGGCCAGTGGCGGCCCCACGACAAACCCCAGTCGAAATATGCCGCCAAAAATTCCAAAAGCTTGGGTCCGCTGCTCCGGGGTCGTAATATCGCTGACCACCGCCTGGGCTACAGAATTATTACCCCCTGTTAGACCATCCAGCATCCTGGCCAGATACAGCCACCAGGCAAAGGGACTGACCGCCGCCAGCAGGTTAGCCACCACCGTGCCCAATAAGCTAATTACCAACAACGGCTTACGCCCAATGCGATCCGATAGCCGCCCCAGAATCGGGGTACCCAAAAACTGGGACAAGGAAAACGCCGTGGTCAGAAGACTCGCCGCCAGATCACTGAGACCAAACTCTTTAGCATAGGGGTACAGCGTTGGAATAATGATGGTAAAACTGACGGAGTTAATGAATGCCACCAACGTGACAATCCAAAACTGCAGCGGCAGGCGCGACTTGGCAGCCATAAAAGCAAAGACGTAAAGTTTTGTAACCTTGTTAGAATATCAGGATGCCTGGTTAAGCGCTAATCAGGAATTGTTTTGAGTTACTAGTTTTTAGTTCTTAGTTAGTTAAGTTAGACACGTTAAGTCATTAACAAACTATGGGAGACAATGCCTCAAAACAAAGAATGAGCAGCCAAGAACTAAGAACCAGGAACCAATAACCATCCAATAATTTAGTTGACGGTCTAAAAAAGAGTAAGCTAGAATCTCGTCATTGAGTTTTTCACAAACTTTTTTTGTCATGAACGCAGTCAAGCAGCTATCACTACACAGTCTAACTAGCCTCGGTGGGCTAGGACTGCTGCTGCGCCTGGCGCATACTAACTAGATTTCACCCCAATCCATACGATAGGCAGGCTTTTTCTAACCCATCCATTACCCAACGTTTCTGATATACGAGAATCTTTGAGTTTTGGATGTCATACCTGAAATCATAGGACGATCATTTCACCCAGGTTCTTCCACTTTTGGAAGAGCCCCATTGCTGAAATGAAAGCGTTCTCTTAGGTTGTCTCCCTAGCCTGCCTATCTCCAAAATCTCCCACGTCTATCGATACCCTATCCCCTCATGGGAGGGGCTCCGGGGTGGGTTTCCCTTGCGCAATTTTTCGAGCTCTCAACATCAATCCTTCTGCTTTTTAAAGGAATTGTTGTGGCTTGAGAGGTTTAAGTCTTTTTGCCTGTAAACATTGTTGCTCGCAGACTTTACCCACACCGCCCGTTGGGCACCCCTCCCAAGAGGGAAACGCAACAGCATCCTTTGCATGCTCTTCCCGAGAAAAGGAATTAAACAACCAACCATTAAGCACTCACAAAAACCATTATGTTGAAGCATCCTGCTCAGAAATATAGTCCGTTTCAGCCGATTCAGATTGACCGCACCTGGCCCAGTTGCACCATTACCCAAGCCCCCACATGGCTCAGCACCGATTTACGTGACGGCAACCAGGCCCTGGCTCAACCCATGTCGATTGAGCAAAAGCTGCACTTCTTTGAACTGTTGGTGCGCATTGGCTTTAAAGAAATTGAAGTAGGGTTTCCATCAGCCTCGGCAACAGAATTTGAGTTTGTCCGACGACTGATTGAAGAAGATCGGATCCCCGCAGATGTCACCATACAAGTCCTCACCCAGGCAAGGGAATCGCTTATCCGTCGAACATTTGAAGCACTGCGAGGAACAAAACAAGCAATTGTCCATGTCTATAATGCGACAGCTCCCGTCTTTCGACAAGTTGTCTTTCGCAATAACAAAACAGAGACCATTGAACTAGCTGTGTCAGCTGCCACCCTGATTCGGCAGCTGGCCCAACAACAACCAGAAACAGTCTGGCGATTTCAATACTCTCCTGAGGTCTTTACTTCAACTGAACTACCCTTTGCCCGAGATATTTGCAATGCAGTCTTGGCCGTGTGGCAACCCACACCCGACGCCAAAGCGATTATTAACTTACCAGCCAGCGTTGAAGTCGCTACACCCAATATATTTGCCGATCAGGTGGAATGGATGCATCGCCAGTTAGACTACCGTGATGCAGTGGCCCTGAGTGTCCATCCCCACAATGATCGAGGCTGCAGTGTTGCCGCAGCAGAGCTGGCCCAAATGGCAGGAGCTGACCGAGTGGAAGGCTGTCTGTTTGGCAATGGCGAACGTACCGGCAATGTGGATTTGGTGACGTTAGCAATGAATCTCTATACCCAGGGCATTCATCCGGGGCTAGATTTTTCGCAAATAGATCAGGTGGCCGCAGTCGTTCAGCAATGTACTCAGTTGCCCATTCATCCACGACACCCCTATGTTGGTGATCTGGTCTTTACAGCCTTTTCTGGGTCTCACCAAGATGCCATCAAAAAAGGATTTGCTCAACGACAGCCGGGGGACTACTGGGAGATTCCCTATTTGCCCATGGACCCGGCAGATGTGGGTCGCTCCTATGAGGCCATTGTGCGGGTTAACAGCCAGTCAGGAAAGGGGGGCATTGCCTTCTTGCTAGAGCGAGACTATGGCGTTGTTCTACCCAAGGCTTTACAGGTGGAATTTAGCCAGATAGTACAGCAGGTTATGGATAGTACTGGCTACGAAATGTCATCGTCTGCAATTTGGCAGTTGTTTGGTAGCACCTATGGCACAGCACCGGGGCCAGTGGTCTATCAATCCCACCATCTAGAGACGGCAGGTGACAATGACCAGGTGCAACAGCTAGTGATGCAGGTTAACTACGACAACCAACCGCTATGTTTGCAAGGGGCTGGCAATGGTCCCATCGATGCCCTAGTGGCAGCTCTACGGCTTGGTGGCTTGGCAATCGAGATTGCTGACTATGAAGAGCGCGCGCTACATGCAGGCAGTGGGGCCGAGGCCATTGCCCTAGTTGCCGTTACTGGTCCGGAACAGTCACAGAAATACTATGGCGTGGGTACCCATCGCAATATCACAACAGCCTCAATCTTGGCTGTGCTTAATGGTCTTAACCGTTTACTGAATGCACAGGATCAAGCTGGGCAAGATCAGCAATCGCTTAGCCTCTGCGTTTAATCACCATCAGCCATCGTTCCCTGAGTAAAGCTTAGGGAACGATGGCTAATATCAATCCCTAGAAAATTAACTGCAACCATCAACCTCAAATACGTGACTGTGAAAGACTTTTATCATTCAAACCTAATGACTAAAAACTGGTATGAGTGACTGTGTTCACGAAGAGATTACTGCTCGTCATTTAAAAAGGGTAGATCTGGCAGACCATCATGGCTTAATGCACTACGCTTAGGGGTTGGCGTTTGCTCATGGGGAATAGGAATTAACGAGGTTTGAATCGGAAACGGCATGGGAATATTTTCGTTGCGAAAACGCTTATGCAGCCGTTTGATAAACTCGTGGCGCACCACCAGATGGTCAAAATATTCGCGAATGCGCAGGTAAACCGTCATGGTGATCGCGAAGTAACCAAATTCTTTAAAGCGAATCCAGGGGTCAGAATTGGGCACGCCTCCAACAACGTCATTCATCACCTCATTGGCGATCTCAAGGGCGACTTGTTCTACTTTCTCTAAATCCGTATCGTAGCTAATACCCACTTCAAGGATAATCAGAGCTTCTTTATCTGGTAGACCATAGTTCTTGAAGACATTATTGAGGATTCGGGTATTGGGTACCACTACCATGTTGTCGCGAATGTCTTGCAGGATAGTGTGCCGCCAGGCAATATCCACCACGTATCCCTCTTCACCAGAATCTAACTGGATAAAGTCCCCAACCCTTAATTTATTAGATGTGGCTAGGTTTAAGCCTGACAGAAAATTAGTTAGGGTACTCTGAAAAGCTAGACCAAGGGAAACACCACCAATACCCAAAGCTGTGAGTAAAGGTGTAATGGCAATGCCAAGGGACTGCAGTGTGATCAGTACACCAAAGGTGAAAATCACAATTTGGGTCAGCATCTCAAATAGAGATGTCAGATTACCTGCCCCTTTTGTCTCAGAAAAGTAGCGGACAAAGCCTACAGATAAACGGGCAACGATTAAGGTACCAGAGGCAATAGCGGCTACTAAGAGACACCTTTGAATTGTGAGAAATAAATTATTGTCAATGGGCAGCGTCAGAATCGCTGCAAAAATACCGCCAATAGTAAACCAAAACAGGATTAATCCTTTGAGGGAGCTGATAATCACATCAGCACCACCCCAACCTATCCTGGAAGAGAGCGCCTGCAGGCGATTTAACCCTTGACGTTCAACAATTATTCCTAGAAAAAACGCACCCAAGATAATGACAATGGGTACGACAACACTAATGATATTGGTAATCGTAATGACGTTTAAGGCTGCACTCACAACAGTTAGCGATTGATTTAATAGAGTTATCTAAACATAGATATTTCATAGATACCGTGATCAATCGCCTTTGGCAAGTTGCACCTACCAGGCATCAACTTACGCCAGAAAAGCTTGGCTGGCTAGGGAGTCAGACGTTAGACGTTAGTGAAGTCCTGACGTCTGACGATTGAATTCTATCCTTGGGAAAACTTCCCGCTCTGCCTTAATACCACCCCGCAGTCGAATCTAAGCTAAAAATTCAGGATTGCGCTTTCTAATGATGCCAACCATCATCGGACTCATAACTGTGAAGATGGTGATCACTAGGACGATCAGATGCTGATCCCATGTTATGCGAGCCATGTAATCCCAGGTAGCCGCTCGGCCTAACTCAAATCGTCCTAAGGCAACGTAGGTGACGTTACAGATAAATGATGTCCAAAAGTCAAAAAGAATAGCGAGTATCCAAGCAAGTCTTAGCAGGTAAATTTCACGCTGTTTGCCTTGATTATGTCCCCATATAGGACGAGTCGAGAAATTAAAGGCCCCTGCAATTAAAGTACCGACTAGACTTAAGCCAATGGCAATGAAATGAATACCATTTAGAATGAGCAGGCTCCCTAAAAATGTAGTGAGCAAATCCCAGACCATACTGACGCGAAAGGCGCTAATCAGGACAATCCGAGGTAAACCTACATGGACATTGAGTCTGGGTTTTACATCAGGTCTCATAAGCGTGCTTGATGGATGCCACCTGTGTCTGAGCAATAATTTCACGCTAGTGGAGAAAGTTGAGGAAATTATGAAGAACCTTACTCCCAAACTCGGTTTAAGCCTGGTTCGGGAGTAATTTCACCATTTACCCTCTAGTTTGGGCGACCTGGCGTGTTTCTTGTTCTTGATGCGCCTTTGTTGACGTAGATGACTTAGGTCGATTGACGAAAACAGCACAGGGAGCTCGATGGCTGACGTAGTAGCTGACACTACCCACTAGTAACTCTTTAAGCCCTGACAATCCGCGACAGCCCATGACAATCAGATCGGCAGGCCAATCATTAGCGACTTCACAGATCTGCTGCCCCGTGCGTCCCTGCATGACATCACAAATGGCTTCAATGCCTTCAGTTTCCAGTTCTTCAACATAGAGTTGTAAGGTTTGCCACCAGCCACTGACAAATTTGTTCCATTCCTGCTGGTACTCTGCAAATAGGAGCTCACTATGTTGGGATATGTATTGACTATCGCTAAAAATCAGCTTTTGAGGCAAACCTGGTTCATCTTCGTCAATGACGTGAAGTAGCCTGAGTTCAGCCTGATGTAGCTTTGCCAGTTCAATGGCAGTTTTCATTGCCTTTTGAGCCATTTCTGACTTGTCCAGCGCCACCAAAATCTGCTTGGGCCCCTCGCTGGATGCTGTGTCAGTCTGCTCATTTTTGCGAGCAATCGGAATATCCTTAACGGGTTGTTGCTTAGCATGTACGACTAAAACGGAGCAGGGAGCATGGTGCAACACATAGTTGCTAACGCTGCCAATTAGAAATTCACTCATTCCCGATAGGCCACGACTGCCCACAATAATTAAGTCGGCCTCCCAGGTTTGTGCGACTTCACACAATCGTGCGCCTGGATTGCCATACAGTAGGGTGCCCGATGCTTCTATGCCATAATTTTGGGCATCGGCAATCTGCTGATTCAGTAAAGCTTGCGAATGATCTACAAACTGATTCCAGGCAACTTGGTAGGATTCCACTACGGTGGCGCTAACGCTGGGGTATAGAGGTCCGCCAAAATAACCACTAAATTTTGGCGCGCCTGGTTCGCTATCTACTAAAACATGAACGAGTTTTAGCTCTGCATTGTAGCTAAGTGCAGATGCGATCGCCTTTTGTAAGGCCCTCAACCCTAAATCAGAACTATCCAAGCCAACCACAATTTTGCGAATCATTCGCTTTCTCCTGATATATTGTTGGATCAACAAATGTGGAAGATTTTTATCTCTTCCTTCTTGATCGTAACAAAACAAGTTGAGGAACTTATGAGGAGTAGCAAAGACTGGTTGGGCCATTGGGCAACGTTACTCTTCCCCATATTTTCTTTAGATTGTCGGTCTATATTAGGAGACTTTATATCTAGTATTATCCATGCCTCTCTATCATTGGGCTATCTATGATTGAGAAGTTCCTGGCTCAACACTGATTGACCCACCCTTGCGATTATGTGGCAGTGCAAAGAGCTTGAGGACCCACCGCACCCTAGGTGCCAATGCGACGCCAAGGTTTAAATGCATTGTCAATGTCGTACAACGCTGGAGCTAGCGTGGGAAAATGGCGCTGTAGAACAGTTACCATTGTGTTGTTGGCAATCCAGTCTAAGCCCAGCTGGGTATAAACTTCAGCCCGATAATCTTTAGTAAAGAACCGATCGCTTTTCAGGCGGCGAGAGGCCATGAGGATAAACACGCGGAAGGCGGTATCGCTAAAGCCAAAGCCTTCAGGTTTATCTTCAGCAAACAGACCGACCATCAGGTCTACGCTGTTGATGTCGTTGTAGTAGACTCGGCGCATTTCTTCGACCCATTGTTTGTTGCTGCTAATTTCCTCAAAGGATTTCACACGAGTTCTACCAATAAGCTCTCGGAACCGGTTGTAGCGGGGCACTCCCCGTTCGCGATCGCGTAAAATATCCACCGCTGCCAGATCGAAGACCTCACCATTGTCTCGCACCAACTGCTGCAAGGAACGCGGATAGTTATGAAGGCTAATTTCACCAGGATGGGCGATACCAAACGAATAGTATAGATCCGGCATAGGGATTGATTCTAACAATGTCCGACTGCGTTTGCCTGAGATTTGGAAAAAGTCGGCGGCTTGTAATGGCCGATTATTATCTAGAGAATAAAACTGGAGTTCATCAGGAATCAGCGGGTGCATGCGATACACAGACGCAAATTCCTCAGTTAAATAGTAGGGTGCGGTGTGGTGGTCCGTCTCAGCCCCCACAATCCCCGACAACAAATCAGTGAGTTCTCCTTCACCGACGCTGCCTAAAACTTGCTTCAGGTCTTCTCCCAGGAAACCAGACCAGTTCACATTCAGCGCAATATCCGTTGCCGGCAGAGGTAAAATCGCAGGTGTCCACTCAACGGTGTGGATTTTTGCCATTAGTGCTGCATTGATCAACCGGGCATGGTTGAAGAGAACATCGTCGGACCAATGGGAATATTCTTGTTTTAGGTGATCGCAAATAGCGTTGTGTTCTTTGGTGAACACAGTGTGCAACATGGATAATCCAATCCACCAGTTATCGTTAAAACCGGTGACATCTAGGCCAGTCTCGGGATCCACAGGTAACAGACCGTCATCCTGAATAGTAAGTTTGCCATGGACGTGCGATCGCAATTTATCCACCGTTTCCGGGTCGCTGCCATAGATCTGAGAGCCATCCCACCAGTGGGTGACCGTATTGATAAACGTTTTGGGTCTGGCACCGTCCGGTCGAGACTTGTCTGCCAGCGTCTTGCCAACGGCCATGGGGCGATGCTCCTCTGGCCACGGATCATTGGGCTCCAAAGGAATTTCCAGCTTATCGTCAGGCTCATTATCACCATGGGAAAACCAATCATGGTTTTCAAACTGAATCCAGGCCGCAGCCAACAGATTAAGAATGGTGGCAGGCTGAAAGCGATCGCGCGTCATCAATATGCGACTGACCTCACGCGGATTTGGCGTCATCAGCTTAGGGGCTGCTTCAGCTTCAACGGCACCCAGCGCAACATTACGGCCAAAGCGGGTACCCGCCATACCCATTTGGGGCTGTTGCAAATCATTAAAGCTGCCGTCTGCTGTACGAGCAGTTAGGTGACTCCCATCAGAGCTGGGGTGAGGTTTGGGCAATTCACCACTATCAGGCAGCTGAGAGGTGTCGTGGAGATTTTTCTCCCTAAGATCATTGCGAAGCTTTAATAACTGCAACAACGCCAGCGGAGTCGGCAGTTTGTGCCAAAAATTATCAAACATAACAATAGTCTCCAGTCGTCGAGGGGGCTAACAGTAATTGCGCTCGGATTGCTCTTGAATTGACCTTAAGGATGCTGATGGTGAATCAAGCTGAATATTCTCGTATTTCCTCAAGGTGATTATTTAAATGCATCACATGGGCACGGATATAGTCTTGTTTTGATAGGTCTCCATAGGTAAAATGAGGAGCCAGGGAATCTGTGTAGTTGTCAAAATCAATGTAAGCTTTTTTTAAGCGAGCCAAAGCTTTTTTGAGATTGCCATGTGCTTCCAATTCTGGGGCACCAGGAATGGGTTCATCTAAGGGATGCTGCATGGCACCGAGGGCGGAAAAAAGGGTGAAAGCTAGCTTACCAACCGTGGCTTTGTAGATTTCAGGTTGTTGTATGGGATATCCCACCATGGAACATTCAACACTCTGGGCACAGTGGGTCAAAATTGCATAGGGTTGCCATGCTCCTGTACTGTGTAGAGGTCGATTGCTAAGGCTTGCTATAGTTTCTAATGCTGAAGAAATTGTTAACATAGTAGGCCTATTACCAAATTTCATTCATGCGTCTCAGTTTTGGGAGGATTCTAAACATCAACCCAGGTTGAGTTGTGAGAATCTCCCATGACGTTAACATCACTCCAATAGCAACGTGCCGTTAGCTTTACAACTTGATGCTTCAGCGTTGGGTAAAAGTAAAATATGTTAGTGATTATTGCCTGAAAACGCCGTCTTGAAATCAGGCAGGTTAAGGCCCCTAATCACAGGATTAAATGCTGAGTTTGACGCAAATTTAATTTTCCCTGCTACTTTGATGAAAAGACAGGATGGAAAATGTTCATCGCTCGGAGCAGATAAATGGTAACTACATTTAAATTTAAAAACGGCGACCAGATGCCGATTTTAGGATTAGGCACATGGAAGTCTGCACCTGGCGACGTGTATAAGGCTGTTAAGGCAGCCATTGCAGCGGGGTATCGCCACATTGACTGTGCCCACATCTATGGCAACGAAGCCGAAGTTGGTCATGCTCTGTCAGACGCATTTAGTGAAGGCGTGGTTACTCGTGAGCAAATGTGGATTACCTCAAAGCTATGGAATGATTCCCATGCGCCGGAGGATGTGCGGCCTGCCCTGAAGGAAACCCTCTCGAATTTGCAGTTAGAGTATCTGGATCTGTATCTTATCCACTGGCCTGTTGCCCTGAAAAAGGGGGCAACGTTTCCCCTGACGCCCGAAAAATTAGTTTCGCTGGAAGTATTGCCCATTTTAATTACCTGGAGTGAAATGGAGGGTTTGGCAGATGAGGGGCTATGCCGTCACATCGGGGTGTCTAACTTCAGTATGGCCAAACTACAGGATTTACTGGAAAACGCCCGCTTAAAGCCGGCAATGAACCAGATTGAGCTGCATCCTTACCTACAGCAAACCTCAATGCTGGATTTCTGCAAAGAAAACAATATTTATCTGACGGCCTATTCACCGTTGGGGTCAGCGGATCGGCCTGATAGCTTGAAGGCCGATGACGAACCTGTTCTGTTGGAAAATCCAACCATTGCAACCATTGCTAAACACCATGGAGCCACACCCGCTCAGGTGCTGCTGAGCTGGGCCATGCAGCGAGGCACCGCAGTGATTCCTAAGTCAGTTAATCCTGACCGTATTAAGCAAAATTTGGCCGCTGCTGACTTGTCGCTAACTGCCGCCGACATGCAGACAATAGCCGAGCTAGATTTAAACCGTCGCTATGTGGACGGCACTTTCTGGCAGGTGGACGGTGGACCGTATACCCTAGCCGCCCTGTGGGATTTGTGATTTAACGCTGTAAACGTCCATTTTCATGCATTAACAATTGGTACTACCCCTGCTCAAAAGGTAATCTAAATATCTGAGTACTGGTCTCATTGCTACCATATTTTATGAAACCACCGGACACATAAATGTAACCATTATGGACAAAGGCAGCATGGGCATAGCGGGATTCGGGTAAAGGCGGTAGCTCTGTCCAGGATCCGAGATTACCTTGGTCATCAACCGTGGCGGCTTCGACGGTGGAGAGAACTTTGTTGGTTGCACCACCTGCGATCGCAACCAATGTTCTATCCACCAAAACAGTTGCATGTCGCTGTCGTGCTGTAATTGTCCCCACCGGTTCAAACGGTGACAGGGTTTTATCCACTTGAACATCAGCCACCCAAACCTGATCAAGTAATTCACTCGGTCTAAACTGGGCAGTGCCAGACACTGCAAAAATTCGATTATCCACAGTTGTTGCCGTTACCCAGCCGATGGGTGTGGGAAAGGGGGCCAGTTCTTGAAAATCTCCCACCGTTCCATCGGCGGCAAAGGTCGCTGTAAACACTTTATCAATTACCGTCGTGTTGTTGGGGCGAAATGTATTGCTGCCACCCAGAATATAAAGCTGATTATTCAGGCTAGTAACGGCATGGATTGTTAGTGGCTCTGGTAACTCTCCTACATCTACCCATTCTGTAATATCACCTTGCTGATTAGGAACCGCCCGCAGAATTCGGCTAGAAACCTCACTGCCATCCCAGAAGCCATTATCTCCTCCAAACACATAAAAAGCACCCTGATGGGTAGCCACCATATGGTGTTGTAGCTTTAGAGGCAACGGAGCCGTTGTGTCTTGCCAGTCACCAAATGTGCCCTCTGACGTTAGGGGCGCAAAAAAGACATCCTCATGAATGCCTTTGGTCTCATTCCAGCCACCAATCACATAGATATAGTCACCCAATACCATCATTTGGTGGGATTCTAAAGGCGTTGGCAACTGACCAATTTCTTGCCAGGGAGAGTCTTTTGGGGTTTGGCTGATTCTTTGCGCGGTCTGCTGCTGCGGGGTACAAGCTACTACCGGAAAAATAGAAATTGTCAAAGCCAGTCCAACAGAAATAAATCTTCGAGTAAGCCTTACCATAAGCAAGTTTCAGTTATTGATTTTCTATGAGTTCCAACACCCACTGCTGATGTTCAGGAGTGAATTTAGGACTAGGAGGTTGACTGTAGTCAATAGCCAAATGATATCGGCCCTTTTTATACACCTGATCGAGTAATGGCTGGAGCTCTAGAAAAACATCTGATTCACCGGGCAACAGCGGAATTGGAATAGGGGGAACAGTCTGTTGTAAGCTGAAGGCAAATAGATTCCCAACTGGAAACGGTGATGCCATGGTCAAGTGATTTGGCAATTTCCTTAATTATGGCCATTATAGCCCTACACCTTCCAGGGTCTCATCAGCGACATCATAAAGCTCCTGTAGTTTTTCCAGGGTTTCTTCTTCGGCTTGCCATAGCCCACGTCCATTAGCCTCAATCATCCGTCCGATGATATTACGGAATGCTTCTGGGTTGGCTTCCCTCAGTCGATGCGCCATGGTTTCATCCAAGGCATAGGTCTGGGCGGCCTGGTCATAGACCCAATTATCTTGGAAGCCAGTGGTCCCTCCCCAGCCAATCAGGGCCGTCATCCGTTGAGAAATTTCATAGGCTCCACCAGAACCTTGGTCTGCCATGGCTTCAGCCCACTTAGGATTAAGCAATTTGGTGCGATACTCCATGCGCAATACCTCTTCCAGCTTGCGGGGGGTGGTGTCCTGGGAAAAACTCTCCACAAAGCTAGCAGTCACTCGTTTACCCTGACGTTTTTCGGCAGCCTTTTTGAGGGCTCCGGTGTTGGCGTAATACTCCTGAATGTCGGTGAGGCCATATTCCACAGAGTCAATTTGCTGCACAATGCGGCCTGTACTTTGTAGAAGAGTATTGAGCACGTCTGGGCGAGCCTGTCCCTTATCGCTACGACCATAGCTGAAGGCATTGCGATCTCGCCACGTATCCGCCAGATCTTCCCCCGACTCCCAGTTAGAATCCGTCACCCGGTCATTCACCAGCGACCCATAGTCCCCAGCCGGATTGGAAAATAATCGAGCCGACACATTCTCCACCCCTTGGGCTTTCAGCTCTAAGGCATGCTTACGAATAAAATTCTGTTCTGGGGGTTCATCAGCCTCGGCAGCGCGGAGAAACAGATCGTCCAACAACTCAATGATATTCACAAAGCTATCGCGAAAGATGCCGGAGAGATTGCCCAAAATATCGATGCGGGGATGATCCATCTGCTCTAGAGGGATTAGCCCATAGCGCACAATCCGCCCCGTACCTTCTTTAATCGGTTCCGCCCCCACCAGCTCTAGCAAAATCCCTAAAGATTCTCCCTTAGTCTTGATGGCATCCAGTCCCCATAACATCACAGCAACAGTTTCAGGATACTCACCAGAGTCCTCCACATTCTGAGCGATCAGCTTCCGTCCAATGGCACGTCCCCGCTCATAGGCAGCTGGAGAAGGCATACGATAGGGATCTAGCGCATGGATATTTCGGCCTGTGGGGAGAGCACCGGGACCATCCCGTAACAGATCGCCACCGGGGGCTGGAGGAATGTACTCGCCGTTAAGGCCTCGCAACAGATTGGTGAGTTCATCCGTGGTTTGCATCAGGCCCTGACGAATAATTCTGGCTTCGTCCAATAGCGCTGCGGTGATGGGCGCGCTGGCTGGATAACGCTTGTTCAGGACGTCGATCTGAGGTTTCTCCGGTAGGGTATCCGTTGCGATGTGTTCTATTAGCTCAGGGTGCAGGCGTTCTCCAAAGTAGGCAGCAAGATAGCTGGTAATAGCTTCTGTCGTAGGCGATTGACCCAGCCCATGGAGGCCACTGGAAAATAGACGATTTTCTAAGACTTGCAGATACTCATATACCGTGACAAAGTAGGCATCTAAGACGGCATTACTAAACAGTTTGGCATGCTCTGGGGTAAACTCTAATCCTTGCTGCTTTAACTCCGGCAGCGGACAATCTGTGGCCAGACCTGTATCGGTAATCTTGGTGAGAATGGCATCTTGCAAAACTCGGTTTGCCTGGGGCTCTTCTCGAAATTCAGCGATCAGCTCTCGCAGCGTAATCAGTTCTTTGTATAACCCTGCTCGTCCATAGGGGGGCACATTGTGGGAGACCAGCACTCCGTAACCTCGCCGCTTGGCTAAAATGGACTCTGATGGGTTGTTGGCTGCATACACATATAGGTGTGGAAGATTGCCCAACAGAATGTCAGACCAGGAATAGCCCGTATTTCCCAATGGGGAACCCGGTAGCCATTCCACGGTGCCATGCATGCCAAAATGCACCACCGCATCCGCCTGAAACTCTTCTTGCAGCCAGGTATAAAACGCTGCGTACTGGGGGTGGGGGGTTAAATCTCGTTCAAACATCAGCCGCATGGGATCCCCCGCTAGGCCTAAGGGGGGCTGCACCCCAATCCACACATTGCCCAGCTGAATGCCACCCACATGGAAATTTTCACCGATGGTCTTAATGCCGCTTTTGGTAAGGGACTGCCATTGTTTTTCAATTTTGGAGGTTTTCAAATAGCCCAACCATTTTTCTAAGGTTCTGACATTGACAGTGGCTGGGACGGAGAGTGGGGGGAGTTCTTCGTTATTGGTTATTTGTTCTGCCTGTTTGGGAGTCATCCATTGATTTTCATCGTCGGCTGCTTTCACCCAGTCAATGATTTTCTCGCCATCTTCGGGGAGTTCTCCCACCTGGTATCCCTGGGCTTTTAGGGCTTGTAAAAGGGTTAGGAGAGATTTTGGTACATTCAAAAGCGCGGCTGTACCGGTGGCTCCATAGCCTGGGGGGAATCCGTAGAGAATAATGGCGACTTTGCGATCGCACCGCTCTTTCCGCCTCAGTGCAATCCACTGTTTCACCCGTCCAGTCAGACGACGCACCCGTTCCGGTACCAGATAAATTTGGTCTCCCACCAGGCCCCCCAGCGGAATCGGATCAATGGCTCCATCCAGTTCCGGTAGAGCGTACAGCACCACACTTTGCAGTCCCCCCACCCCCTGACGAGTCCAGGAGTGAATATCCTGAATCAACAGCGGTGCTGCCACAAAATAGGGCACATTTTTTGCCCCTAAAATCTTCTTGGCCACGGCCACTTGACGCCCAGCTTCCATAGACCCTGCTGGACCACCTACCAGGGGAAAGCCAATGGTAGACACAATGGCATCCACCTGTGCCGCTTCGTTGGAAAGAGAGGCACATTCCACATTGCCCAAGGCTCGCTGGGCCTGTTCATATCCGGTGGTCATCAGGTCCCGCACGGCTACGTGGCCTTCCACACCGTTGATAAATATGGGCACCGGCATCAGGTCTGCTTCCTCAAAGTAGCGAATCAGCTGCGGGATATAGGCCTGCTTGGTAATGACATGCTTGCGATACAGGAGAATGCCAACACGGGGTTGACTTCGACTCCGCTCAGTCAACGGGGGGCTGAGCGAAGTCGTTCGCATAGCGTCTCCTATGGAGTTAGCCCGATACCAATCTACATACGCCCTCGGCGACTCAAAATATCCTTCATAATCCGGATGCAATAATCCAATATTCGGCGTCTCAATCACCGCTGGGATCTCTCCGACGGTCAGGCCTAAATATTTCTCTGTCAGCACCCACAGCATGGAGGCCACATTCTCAGTACCGCCTGCATTCCAATAGCCGTAGATAATCAGCCAGTTGCGCAGGTCCTGTACTTTTTTGGCGGGAATATATTTCAGTAGCTTGGGGCCAACTTTGAGAAAGCTAATATACCCAGCCAGTTTGTCTTCTTCTTTGCCGCTGCCAAACTTACTGAGGATAAACTTGACCGGCTTAGGCATACCTTTTGGCTTCGCGCCAATGACAAACTTACCCAGATGGGTGAGGGCCATAAGCTCCAGGGCGGATTCAAAGACCAGGCGAATGGGAATATCCTGCACGCGCTCCCGCAACCAGAGGACCTGGTCATAGTCAAAAATTAGGCTGGCGAAGAATACGTCGGCTCCATCTAAGGCCGTTGCAATGGTGTCAGGTTGGGTGGTGAGGTCGCGATCGCAAAATACCCGAATGTCTAATTCAGGACAGCGCTTCTGAGCCATATCCGCCGCCTGCTGATATAGCTGTGTATTAAAGGCTTCAAACCCAGCAATTAGGACAATCCGTGGCATTCATTAGGACCCATGGCAGCCCCTTAATTTTAACGAGTTTTAATGGTTTGGTCTGAGCCGCCCATATCTCTCCATCAAAATTGGCTAAATACTCTTTGGCGGCTAAGCCATTGCATAGTCAGTATACTGCCGCATCTCAGGAGCTTGGAACCCAAGGACAATATCCGTTCTCGGCACTCCTCGATCAACCAGTTCTTGAGCTACTCTAATCTCAGTCATGTTCTGCTGAATCCAAATTTTTCCTGCTTTAATATCCAGGTGCAGCACACAACCATACACTCGTCGGTGACCGTCCCAACCCACATTCATCACCTGGTAATGGTCTTGTTGTATATCAAAAACGGTATGGCATTCAATCTCGCCATTGGAGATTGGAATTGCTGCATACTCAGTCAATAATGTTTGAATTGTATTTCGATAAGACGTTATGTTATCCATTGAACAATTACCTCTTGAATAGGGTCATAAATGATTTGCTTAATCTGATATCGTTCCACTGAAAGTTGTGCAAATTCCCGTTTAAAGAAGGCTTCATAGGCTATAACAGGTACTGCCAAATAGAGAATACGTTGCGGCTCACTGATCTCCAAAGCAAGTCTATAGTTCAAAAATTGCCCTAACGCAGCATGATAGTCCGTTAGTGGTGAGTCACTTAAAAAGGTTTTAATTTCAACCGCAATTTTCTCTGCTCCTCGTTCTGCTGCTAAAAGTTGTTCCGCACCTAAATCAATTTCAAACTTTGTTCCACCAACGTCAAGTCGCAATGGATCATCAGTAATTGTCCATTGTTCTTTCTCCAGAGCAATTTTAACGACTTCATGAAATCGATCTTTGGCTGCCATTATCCTCTTATTCAGCTATCTCTGTGATATTAGTTCAATTAATACATGCGATCTTATAAGGTTCATTAGGCAAATCGCAAAATACCCGAATGTCCAACTCAGGACAGCGCTTCTGAGCCATATCCGCCACCTGCTGATATAGCTGTGTATTAAAGGCTTCAAACCCAGCAACTAGGACAATCCGTGGCATTCATTAAGACCCATGGCAGCCCCTTAATTTTAGCGAATTTTAATATTGTGGCTCCTTAGTCTGCGAGCATACCTGCTGCTATAGATATGGGAGTAGTACATTACTATTAATAACGTTACTATTAGCTTAGAATGTTTTGAGCAAGGGAAGTCAGCAATATGCCTTACAGCAAATTCACAACCCTCAGCCAGGTAGAAGCAGCCTTTGACTTAACCCTTGACGAACACCATAGACTTTTCAACGATGTAAAACCTCTGCAGCCAGATCTTCGTTTAAAGGAGACTTTGCAAGACTATTTACCGCTTGCCAATGCAGTTAATACCGAAAAAGCCCGCTCTGAGCTAATCATTGCCCCTATTTTGCTAGAACTCAGGCGACAATATAAGGGTAAAGTAGGTTTTTTCTCAGGGACTGAGTTTACGGTTGATCCCGATGCGGGTCTATCTGGTTACTGCGACTATATCTTGACAGCATCAGCAGACTTATATGAGGTTCGCTCTCCAGTGGTTACCTTAGTAGAAGCCAAAAATGAAGATATTAAAGGTGGTTTGGGGCAGTGTATTGCTGAAATGGTGGCAGCCTATAGGTTTAATCAAAAGCAAGAAGAGGAGATATCAACTATCTATGGGGTGGTGACCACTGGCGTTATCTGGAAATTCTTGCGTTTGACCTATCCAATTGTGGCCATTGATTTAGAAGAATACTACGTTAAAGAGATTGACAAGATTTTGGGTATTTTGTCATTACCATTTTTAACTGAAGAAGAGTCTATACATACAGCCTAAGCATAGAAATATAGGCACTGCTATAAGTTTTCCCAACAGTTTTGACAACCTGATTTCGTTGATAGTCTAGCCACAGTTGATTTGTAAATTGGATAACTACTGATGACAACTGCCAGCCCTAAAACTCTTAACGTTGCCGAAGCCGCCTTCCAAGACTTTTCCCAGGGGCTATCAACGGGAGATTGGTCTCGTTTTTTAGCCTGGCTGAGTGATGATTTTACCTTCTGGTTCCCAGCAGGTCCCTTCAAAGGTCTAAATTCTGGCAAAGAAAAGGCTACAGACTTTTTTGCCATGGTTTCAAAAGTCTTTCCAGAGGGGCTGACCCTAACCCTAGAGCGCACGTTTAGCAGTGGCAATACGGTTCTATTTGAAGTGCGTTCTCAGGGACTGATGTTGGGTCATCCCTATGAAAACCAGGCGGCTATTTCCTTTGATATAACCGGTGACAAGGTTTGTGGATACCGGGAATACCTGGGTGTAATCTTTCAAATTGGGGGATAACCCATGGCCAAACAGTATCGCAAACTAGTGGCTCGACAGCTTAGCCATGATTTTCAATCTGCCATTGACATTGTGGAAGAGGACATACCACAACCCATGGCTAACCAGGTGCTCATTCGGAATCGGTTTGCTGGTGTGAATGCCGGGTTTGATACGTTGCTTTGCCGGGGAGAGGTGCCCTATGTGAATTTTCGGCCCCCTTTTAACCTGGGGGTGGAAGCGGTGGGTGAGGTGGTCGCCATGGGGGCTGGGGTGAACCGGTTTACCGTCGGCGATGCTGTGGCAACAACTGTCAGAGGAGGGGGGTACCGGGAATATCAGGTAATTGATGCCGAACTGGCGATTAAAATATCTGAGGCTATTCCCGAGATTCTGACACTGATGCCCACAGGTATCTCGGCCCTGGTGGGTTTAGAACGGGTGGGAGAAATGGGGAGTGGAGAGATCATTTTGATTACGGCGGCGGCGGGGGGGATTGGGCACATTGCGGTACAGCTGGCTAAATTGGCAGGTAACCATGTGATTGGGACTTGCGGGTCAGCGGCTAAAGGGCAATTGTTGAGGGACTTGGGGTGCGATCGCATCATCAACTACCACCAAGAATCTGTCAGTGATGTCCTGGCCAGAGAATACCCCAATGGCATCGACCTGGTGTTTGACTGCGTTGGTAAACACATGTTTGACGCTGGCGTAGACCATTTAGCTGTGCGGGGACGGTTTGTAATTGTGGGATTTATCTCCGAATATGGCAAATCGTTAGAGATAGTTTCCCAACCCCGCATTTATGAAAAACTCTTTTGGAAAGCAGCTTCCGTGCGAGGATTCTTGTTGCCCCAGTATCGTGAGGCCGTACCGGAGGCTTGCGATCGACTTCTGGCTCTATTTGAACAAGGCAAACTCAAAGTAGCCATTGATCCTACTGATTTCCATGGAATTGAAGCCATTCCCAAGGCTGTCAATTATCTCCTCAGCGGTCAAAACTGCGGTAAAGTTGTTGTCAGGCTTTAGGAATGTGTGGAAAAATGTACCCTTTTAGAGGCCTAGTGACATCTGGTTCCCCTTCGTAAGGGGAACCGTCAGGGAGGGGTTTTCGACACTGGCGCTATCAGTCGAAACCCCTCCACCTACGGCACCTCCCCTTCTAAAGGGGAGGACATCCTAAAACATAATGTCAAACGAATATGTCAAACGAATATTCTCTTTATTTGCCTGACCCTTAAACAATGTCCCAAACCCCATCCCACTCCATTCAAGGTATCTATGAAGTCTGTATCGGCGTCAGAGATGCCCAACCATTAATTCAGTATTGGCAACAGTTTGGCTATACCGTTGGAGAAACCGGTAAACTATCCGCCGCTGATGCTGAGCGACTTTATGGAGTAGCATCATCCGTGCAGTCCATACGGTTACATCACCAGACGGCAGACCATGGATTGATTCGGTTAATGGTGTGGGACAGTCCCATCAATGAAGGATTAAGCATGGCCCCTATGAAGGCACAGGGCAATCGTTGGGCCACCAGTTTAACCCTGGATGTGACTAATCTGTGGAACCATGCGGCAGAAGCAGAAGCCAATGGTTTACCTATTCGCTATGGGCCACCCCAGTGGACGGTGATTTACCCCACAGCCCAGGGACGACCGTTTTTAGATCCGTTGGTGGGTGTGAGGGAAATGCTGTTATTGCAACCCCTGACACGACAGGTGATGTTTGAGCGGTTTAACTATACGGTGCCGGACTATGGTCGGCCCCAATTAGGGTCTGCATTTCAGGCGAGTCAAGTGACCCACATGGGTCTGGTGGTACAGGACGACAGCCAGGAAACTCTGCAATTTTATGATCAGGTATTGGGATTGCTGCGGGTGCAGGATGCCCTGGAGAGCACCTATGAAACAGCGCGGGGTGGGCGACAGATTTTTGATCTGCAACCAGGGGAACGGTTTTGGGTAACCGCCTTTGATGATCCACGTTCATCAAAGACCGATTGGCAAGCAGCGAGATCGGGCCGGTTATATATTGTGCGATTTCCTGAGGATTTGGAGTTGCCGGATTTTTCAGAACAGTCCCGACCAGGGGTATTGGGACTGTCGTTGTATACCTATCGGGTAAAGGGTCTGGAGGAGTACCGAGTTCGGATTCACTCTAGTTCAGCTATACACGTTACTGATATTGTCACCAATGAGTTTGGGAAACAAAGCTTTTCATTTATAGCTCCAGACGGTTATTTCTGGACTTTAATCGAACAGTAAAACTGTACTTAGGGGGTAGGTCGAAGGAGAAAGTGCAGTCCCCTTAAGTACCCTCCACATCCGTCAACGGAAACTCCTTCCCCGCCAAATACCCTTCAAAATGCCGCTTAAAATATCGCCATGAAGTAACATTATCACCCTCTATCCGAGCCTCAGGCGCATGCCGATAGGACGGAATCCGCGTCTTAATCTGCTCCTGCAAAAGCTCTGGTAACTCTTCAAACCCCGTTAACTTACGCCCACTAGCGCTATAAATCAGCTGCCCCGCCCGATCCCCCATTTTCATCCAGGGCACCCATGGTCCCAACCGATCCCACCCCAAAATTACGTTGGCAATAGACGTCGACTCAGGATTTCTCAATTCCCGTGTGGGCACCGTTAACTTAAACAACTCCACCGCCTGATAAAGCGACTGAGGGCTATACTCCACAAAACGCTCATCATTCCCTAATGGATTTGGATAAGACGTAAACAAATCAAATGCAAATGTCGTAAAATCTCCATCCACTTTCGCCCCATACTGCCCTTCAAATGGCTGCCGACCTTGCACCGGACTATTAGCCACATGCATCACCGGCACAGTCTCCCCTGTCCAAGGATTTTTCCAGCTATTCAAAATCTCATCGGTTTCTGGATCTAGATAATAGGTCAACTCCCGTGAAACAAAATTCCAGCTTTCCTCCTTATCCGGGTTGTCTAGACAACGACTCACGTTCATACCAACAATGTTGAACAGATGAATCTTCGGTTCACCCGGCGAGAAGGCATAGACTTTTCCGCTCCAGGTGAGAAACGCTTGCTCTCCTGTTGTTGTGTTGCGGACTTTAACCCAGTCGCGGGCTTCGAACATTTCTTTAGTAGTCATAAATTTAGGGTTACGGCAAGGACGATTATAGGTATTTTGGATCGATTTTCGCAAAAATCTCGCTCCTTTACCTTCTAACTCCCCAATGCTTTATCCCACTCCAGCTGATGGGCCAACCCATACTTAACAAAGTCAGCCTCGCTCGCTTTATCACTTTGTCCAAATACTCCCAAACTATAAAGATTAGCCTGCATCCGCTGGGCCACCTGGATTTGTTCAAACTCAATCACCTCTTCCCTGGGTTTATCAGGCTTAAAAAAGTCCACCACCAGCACCGTTCTGTCATAATCCGTATGATTGTGGGGGCAGTGGGGATAGCTATGGTCTAACACCATAAACTCTCCTTCGTGCCAGTGGAGTTTGTCATGACAGATTTTCATTGCCACATCGCCCTTGGGTACAATCAATCCCAGATATCCCCGATACATGTGGGGATTATCGTTGGTGTGGAGCCGAATATCTAAACCAGGATGAAACGTGCCGAAGTAAACGTTTCTAAGAATATTGGCGTTTGTCTGATTAACTTGGGTGACAACTTGAGTCAATTTTGGAAAATAGGTTTCTCTTAACGCCTGGACTTTGCTTGCAGCATTGGTGGTAGTACAATCCGGGTAACCAATCTGATACGTGCGAATATAGTCGTCAATCAGCCGTCCCTGAAATAGAATACCGAAGGCACTATACTTTTTTGCCCCCTTCGTTCGAATGGTTTTGCTTTGGGGTCCCATCATCTGGGCCGCAATGGATTGCTCAGCAGCCGAGCTTTGGGCCATAAAATTAGAAAACTCCTCTCTAATAGCTTGCCAGTCTGCCTGCAAACCATGCAGAAATGGAAACTGTTGGGGGTCTTGATGATAGTCGCTAAAATCTTTTTTAAGTGCTTGCATATCCCTCTTACATATCCTTGTATGTTGTTACTTGTTAAGAAAATAGAAGATTAATATCTTGGTGGTCTTGCTGTCATTAAAAATTAGTTCACCTATCTAAGATTAATCATGGGTACTAACTTAAGCTGAAACTCCTGTTCTGGTCAGGAGTCAGAAGTCAGGAATCAGACGTCAGAAGCCAGAAATCAGTGAGGAGCTATTCTGACTCCCTGCATTTTTAATTCTATCCTGAGAAAAACATTTCGCTTTGAGTTGATACCCTTAATCATAACGAATTGATGGATTCAGATTTTGATTCAGATCGAGGGGCGCTGTGACTGAGATATCAGGGCTAGATACATTAATCAAGCATGTGAGAGTGGTGCGTCCAAATCAGTCATCAGTAGAACTACTGGATTTGGGCATCAAAGATGGGAAATTCACCCAAATTTCTCCAGAGATTAGTCCTGAACAGGCAAAGGAAGTCATTGATGGCCAACACTGGCTAGGATTTCCTGGCTGTGTGGATGCCCATATGCATATCGGCATTTATCAACCCCTGGAACAGGATGCTGTCGAGGAAAGTAAGGCAGCGGCCATGGGAGGTGTGACCACCAGTCTCAACTATATGCGCACAGGGCAGTATTATCTGAACAAGGGGGGTCCCTACCGGTCATTTTTTCCAGAGGTACTGGCACGGTCAGAGGGTAACTTTTTTGTGGATTATGGTTATCATCTGGCCCCCATTAGTCCCCATCACATTGATGAAATGTCGTGGCTGTTGGACCAGGGGGTGACATCATTTAAGATTTTTATGTTTTATGGTGGCTATGGTCTCCATGGGCTTTCCGATCAGCAAAGTCTGTTTTTGATGATCAATAAGGAAGATCGCTACGACTTTGCCCATTTTGAATTTATTATGCGGGGGTTGACCCGTTTGCGGCAAGCGCATCCTGAAGTACAGGATAGCCTGAGTTTAAGTCTTCATTGCGAAGTAGCCGAGATTTTAAATGCTTACACTAAACTGGTACAACAAGATACTAGTCTCTCTGGCTTGAAGGCCTACAGTGCTGCCCGTCCACCCCACTCTGAGGGACTGGCCATTTGTATCGCGTCCTATCTGGCCCATGAGACAGACTGTGTCAACATTAATTTGCTACATCTGAGTTCCCAGAAAGCATTGGCAGCCGCGTTAATGATGCAGAGCACTTTTCCCCACATTAATTTTCGACGGGAGGTGACCGTGGGCCATCTGTTGTTGGATGTGGATGCACCAGCAGGTAAGTGGGCCAAGGTAAATCCCCCGATCCGGTCTCGGCAGGATGTGGAATTTCTCTGGAACGCGGTATTAGCGGGTCAGGTGGACTGGGTTGTCAGCGACCATGCCTGCTGTTCTGCGGAGAAAAAAGCCAGTCTTAAGGACCCGGAGAATATTTGGCTGGCTAAATCAGGCTTTGGTGGCACTGAATATTTACTCTCAGGGGTGTTTAGCGAAGGTAGTAAGCGGGGGCTGCCTTATCATCGGATGGCGGAGCTGCTGAGTTGGAATCCAGCACAGCGATATGGACTGTTTTGTAAGGGAGATATTGCGGTTGGTTATGATGCGGATCTGGTGTTGTTAAACCCAGATGAGACATTTGTTGTCCAGGCGGATGAATCCCCATCGCAACAGGGATATACCCCCTTCGAAGGGGTGGAGTTAACCGGACGGGTAAAACAAACGTTTTTACGGGGGCAGTTAATTTATGATCGCGGTCAGGTGATGGGAACACCCCAGGGTAAGTATTTGAAACGGCCCCTGGCACTCTCGTAAATTAGTCTCTTTTAGAATTCGGAGGTTTACTGATGCAGGCTGTAATAACGAAGTTCGATACTTCATCCCCTCCTGGAAAGGGCAACGGGATGGGTTTCGATCAGTAGCGCTAACGGTTAACTCACCCCGGCTGATCAGCATCCCTACCGAGAGGGGATGTAATTGGAAATCTTTTAGGATTAAGAATTCATTCTTTATGGCATCCCCATCTACTTCAAATGCATTTACGGCCTTAGCTATGCAGCTAAAGTCTGAAGCGGTTAATCGGGCAAGGACTTCGTCCGAGGCACGGGCAATTATGGAAGGCGCGATCGCAAAACTGGGTCCTCAAATCGCTGCTGCCCGTGCCTTTATCGGTGCTGACTGTCGTCTGGTAGTACTGCCAGAATACTGGCTCACCGGCTTCCCCATGGGAGAATCGATTATCGAATGGGGCACCAAGGCCTGTCTCACCATGGATGATCCCATGTATGGAACATTGGGAGCGATTGCCCAAAAACAGGGGATTTTTCTGGCAGGCAATGCCTACGAATTAGATCCTAATTTCCCCGATCTCTACTTTCAGAATTGTTTTGTGCTAGATCCCTCAGGGGACATGGTATTGCGGTATCGTCGCATTAATTCTATGTATGCCCCCACACCCCATGATGTGTGGGACAAATACCTCGATATCTACGGCATTGAAGGGATTTTTCCGGTGGCCAAAACCGCCATTGGTAATCTGGCCGCTGTCGCCTCCGATGAGATTCTTTTTCCTGAGGTGGCCCGTTGTTTAATGCTGCGGGGGGCTGAGATTCTGCTCCATCCCACCTCTGAAGTGTACGGCAATGCGCGGGCTCCCAAGGAAGCGGCCAAAGTCTCTCGGGCGGTGGAAAATATGATGTATGTGGTCTCGGCCAATACCGCTGGCATTGCCAATACGCCTATTTTAGAAGCCTCGGTGGATGGGGGATCGAAGATTATCGACTACCGGGGATTAGTGTTAGCGGAAACTGGATCCGGAGAAAGTATGGCCGCCTATGGCGACATTGATCTAGAGGCCCTGCGTCGGTACCGGCAACGCCCCAGCATCAAGAACCTGCTGTCCCGACAGCGCCTGGATGCCTATACTACACTCTATAGTCAGTCTTCCATTTACCCGGCCAATTCCATGGCAGCCGGTGGGGTGGAGCGCAGTCACTTTATCGCCACCCAGAAAACAGCCCTTGAACGATTAACGCAGTTGGGGGTTATTTGACATGGTCACCTTTGACACAGTCACCATCGCCGTACGCAATCCCCGCACGGGCCAACTAGATTATGAGATGACTCCCCCCACGTCTGAACAGTTGACCACCACCTGTGGACATCTACGCCAGGGCCAGCAAGATTGGCACACCAAAGGAGTGAACCATCGGATTGAGGCTTTGCAGGCATGGAAACAAGCATTGCTGGACCGCAAAGACGCCTTAATTCAGGCAATTGTGGCAGATACGGGCCGACTCTCGGAATCTATATTGGAAGTGGACTCATTTCTCTCAGGGCTGGACCGCTGGTGTGGGCTGGCCCCGAACTTGATCGCACCCACTCCAACTAAAACAGCGGCGATTCCCTTTATCCAACTGCGTCCCCAGTTAGTGCCCTACAGCCTGGTGGGGGTGATCAGCCCCTGGAATTTTCCCCTGTTGCTAGCCACCATTGATACGGTGCCGGCACTGTTGGCGGGCTGTGCTGTAGTTGTTAAACCCAGTGAGATTGCCCCCCGCTTTATTCGGGTGATGATGGCTGCGATCGCAGCCGTCCCCGCTCTCCAATCCGTTCTCACTTTTATTGAAGGGGCAGGGGAAACCGGCGCAGCCTTGATCGAGCAGGTGGATTTAGTGTGCTTTACCGGCAGTGTCGCCACTGGCAAAATCGTGGCCATGGCCGCTGCCAAACGCATGATCCCCGCCTTTTTAGAACTGGGTGGCAAAGACCCCGCCATTGTTTTAGCCTCCGCCGATGTGGACCAGGCTGCCACCGCATTACTGTGGGGATCGGTGGTGAATGCCGGACAGTCCTGTTTGTCCATTGAGCGAATTTATGTGGATAGAGGGATTTGCGATCGCTTCGTTGAAACCCTGGTCCAAAAAGCGAAACAGCTTAACCTGGCTTATCCCAAACCCAACAGCGGTCAAATCGGCCCCATCATTGCCGCCAGACAGGCCGATCTGATCGCAGATCATTTACAAGATGCCCGCCACAAAGGAGCCATTGTCCACTGTGGCGGTACCGTTGAAAACCTGGAGGGTGGTCTATGGTGTCGCCCCACCGTGCTCACCCAGGTCAATCACACCATGAAAATTATGACAGAAGAAACCTTTGGCCCAATTATGCCCATCATGCCGTTTGACACCATAGATGAAGCCATCCAGCTGGCTAATGATACCGTTTACGGCCTCAGCGCTGCCGTATTTGCCGGTTCAGCAGATGAGGCCCAGGTCGTTGGCCAACAGATCCAGGCCGGGGCCATCAGCATCAACGACGCCGGATTAACCGCCCTGGTCCACGAAGGCGAGAAAAATGCCTTCAAGTTATCGGGACTGGGGGGATCTCGCATGGGACCCGCCTCGATTCAGCGATTTATGCGCAAACAGGTCTTTTTAGTTAAAACCAGCTCGATTCACGATCCCTGGTGGTTTTAAAGAAAATTATGAAAGCATGTCGTATTCATCATTATCAGGGTCCCACATCTGTTCAAGTTGATCAGATAGATGTGCCAGAGCCTGGTCCTGATCAAGTTAGAATCCGAGTGCGGGCAGCAGGATTGAACAACTCTGACCTGCAAACCACCCATGGCACCTATCGGGGGTATGGGCATCAAGGATTACCTCACATTTTGGGACAGGAGGCTGCCGGAGAAATTGAGGCTATCGGGTCTGGTGTCACTGAATTTACCCCTGGAATGCGGGTCTTCGGCCATGTTAGTGGAGCCTTTGCCGAGACTGCCCTGGGACCCGCTGCCGAATTCCTCCCCCTGCCGCAGACTATCCCGTTTGAGGTGGCTGCCAGTCTCCCCATCGCCTATCTCACAGCCATAATGGCCCTGGTTTGCAAAGCAAATCTGCAGGCAGGTGAGTGGGTCTTAATCCATCCCGGCAGCGGTGGTGTAGGCACCGCCGCCATCCAACTTGCCCAATTGCTAGGAGCCCACGTTATTGCCACTGCCAGCTCTGAATCAAAAATCACCCATTTACAGGATTTAGGCGTTGACCATGCCCTCAACCACCGCACGCAAAATGTTGTTACAGAGGTACAACGTATTACAGAAAATAAAGGTATACAGGTAGCTCTAGACGGCGGCGGCCAGGTCACCTTGCCCCAATGCTTAACAGCTGTTGCCAATGAAGGTCGCATTATCTCCTATGGATATACAACAGGTGTGGAAGCAACGCTGCCGCTGGTCAAACTCATCGGTCGTAATGTACAGCTATTTGGCATTGCCCTCTGGTATAACCAGCATTATCGAACCACCTTAACCACCCTGCGTGATTTGGTGGTTCCCGCTATTGTTAACGGTCAAGTACAGCCTGCCATCACTGTAGTTCAGGGCCTGGAGTGTGTGCCACAAATATTATTACAAATGGAACAGAATTATCTTATGGGAAAAGTTGTTATCGTTCCATAATTTTAGGTCGTTTCGCTAAATTAGGAGCCAGTCAAATGTCTGCAATCAAAGAAGGAATGCCCGTTCTCACTCGCCATGAAGGCCAATGGACCGGAACTTACACAGTGGTTGATAATGATGGAAAAATTCTCGATCAACACCAATGTCTGATTACCTGCGAGTTTCCAGACGACCAGCCCCATCCTTATTTTCAAACCAATCGCTACACCTGGGCCGACGGCAAAGTAGAAGAATATCAGTTCCCTGGTATGTATCGAGATAACAAGCTCTGGTTTGACACCGAACGCATCGAAGGCAAAGCCTGGGACGCAGACGATTCCATTGTAATCCTTTGGTTTGCCTACAAAGGAATCCCAGATGCCTTTGTCTACGAAATGATCCACCTGAGTAAGTGCAACAACCATCGCGCCCGCACCTGGCACTGGTTTAAAAATGGAGAAATCTATCAACGAACACTAATCAAAGAAGCACGAATTCAGTAAGAAAAGAAGATTTACACGTGTTTGATTCCTGGAGACACCCCATGCAACCCATCAAACGAGCCTTTCTAGATACCGCCGATGGCCAAATTCACTATCGCATCGGCGGCGAAGGCGAACCACTCCTACTACTCCACATGAACCCCCGCAGCAGCGACGAATACCGAGAACTGATGCCAATTTTGGGGCAACACTATCAGGTGATTGCCATGGACGCCATGGGCTTTGGTGATTCCGATAAACCCCCCAGAATGTACACGATTTACGACTATGCCAAAACCGTAATGGCATTACTGGACGAATTAGACATTCAAGAAACCAACATTCTCGGCAACCATACCGGTGCCTTTATCGCCGGAGAAGTCACCGCCGCCCACCCTGAGCGGGTCAACAAACTGATCTTAGGTAATGTCCCTGGCTTTGGAGAACAGGGCAAAGCCAGACTCATGGAACTATTTGAACAGGGCTTTAAGATCCAAGACGATGGCTCCCATCTCATGCAACGATGGCAGGCCCGTTCACGTTATATCGGCACGTCTGAGCTCAACCATCGCTGGGTATTGGACGACCTCAAATGTTTTGGTCACCCCCTGTACGCTGTTTGGGCAGTTGCACAATATTGTCTAGAAGCTGAGGAAAGATTAAAACAGGTCAAATGCCCCACCCTGATCTTCTGGGGCTTAGACGATGTCAAAGAATTCGAAAGACTGGGTCTCTCCAAACCAGAAGACAGATTTTTTGTTAGCCAGGTAATCCCCCATGGTAAGGTGATCGACATTCCCGAGGGAACTATCTGCATGATGAATCAGATGGCCGAAGAGATTGCGAATATGGTACTTGATTTTTTGAAAGGTGCAGTCTAATGAGGGGTGATAGAGTGATGGGGTGATGGAACACTCCCCTACTCCATCACCAATCTTCCCTCACCGCCAACAACTAACTCCCCAACACCGCCGTACACTTAATCTCAACAATCAGCCCTGGTGTAGATAGGGCCACAATCCCCATACCAGTCCATGTAGGGAAGTTCTTTGTGAAATAACGATCTTTTACCTGAATAAACAACAACAAGTGAGGAATTTTTAAATCCTGTGGATTCTCTATCGGAGTATCAACAACATGATACGTAATCATCTCCACCACATCATCAAACGTGGCTCCTGCTGATGATAGAACCTTTTCCACATTCTTAAATGCCTGGTCAAATTGAGCTTCTGTGCCCTCCACCACCTGCATATTTTCATCTCTTCCCACTTGCCCTGAAATATATAAGGTATCTCCCACTTTTATCCCAGGACAATAGCGATATTTTTCATACAAAATTTCCATTCCTTCAGGAATTATAATCTCGCGCTTAGTACCCATAGCAAAATCCTCACAGCGGTCTCTAGTGGCTGAATTGTAATGATTGAATTGATTATAAACGGTGCCCTGGGAAACAATTTAATCCGAGTATCATCCTATGCCTGAAGAAGAATTTGTTCTCCAAGGAAGCCTGACTACCCAGGTTAGACAGATGACCCTAGGCTGTGTTTTTGGCAGCCAGCCTTTATACCCCATGCTCCCGCTTATACAGAAACAAGATACTTTGCCCTAGTACATGGCGGTAATCCCCACATTTCCTATCGTCCGTGGATACCGCCCTTTCATAGCCACTATCCTTGGGAATGGAATCAGAAAGAAAAGACTGCCTACCCAACCAATTGACTGGCATCTTAGTACATTAAAAATCATGAAAATTAATGTGCTAGATGAGTTATGGGAGGTCATAGCCAATGAATCAAAGCTAGTATCTGAACAATTTTGTTGCCCAGTTGGGCGTCAAGGTATGGGGAGCTAGGATTGCTATGGATGACCGTAAACGCGAGCGACTGGTTTTAGTAATTGACGATCAGCCAGAGCATTTACAAATTATTAAACAGGTCCTCACCAATGGCACTGTTCCTTGTCACATCGTTTCTATCGCTGACAGCCATCGGGCCATCGATTTTCTGCGGCATAAAGGAGATTATCCTCAGGTGCCGCGCCCTGATTTAATTTTACTGGACCCACAATTAGCAGATGGCAAAGGCCAGGCTGTTCTTTCAGAGGTGAAAACAGACGTGTCTCTCCGTCGTATTCCTACGATTGTTCTCAGCCCTGTAGCTGATCAGACTAACGTCATCAGTAACTATCAACTGCAGTGTAATAGCTATGTGATTAAACCTCAGGATTTAACAAGTTTGACCGATGTCATACAGGTGATTGAATCATTCTGGCTTAACATTGTAACGCTGCCACTGGAGTAAACACTTCAGCCAAAATGAACTAAGCCAATTAAGCATCTATTTATGTGTAAAAAGTCATGATAATTGTTGCGATTGAGAGAGTAGTTTAGTCGCCTCAACACATGACTACGACAGCATTTCAAGAACTCCCTATTTATTTAACAATTCAAACAAGGCACAGAGAGAGACCTGGGATATTCTGCAAGGTAGCTGTCAATAATTGATGGCGTTGCGCCTAGCGAACAGTGCCGTGCTGATCGTTCGTTTGGTGTTCACTTCACTGATCATCTACGGAGGACAGTATGATACATACAAATCTAACTCAATCAAGTCCCAACCTGGCAGCCTTAAAACAGCCATCAATCACCAGTCTGACAAAGATTCAGCCCCATGGGGTTGTGTTGGTGCTAGACCCCAATGACCTGACCGTATTGCAGGCGAGTACCAACACAATTGATGAATTTGCCTTGGACGTCAGGGACGTCATCGGCAGGCCTTTAGATGAAATTCTCGATCCTTTCCAAGTTGATCAATTTAAGGTAGGACTGACAGAAGAGAAGTTAGATTTTATTAATCCGGTCAAGATATGGGTACGCAGAGAAGGGGATGATTATCAGGTATTTGATGCTGTCTTTCATCGCAGCAACGATGGCTTTTTAGTGCTTGAACTTGAGCCTGCCCTTACCCAAGAAAATATTCCTTTTTTAAGCTTTTATCACCTGGCTAGGGCCTCAATTAATCAGCTGGAATCTACAGCGGAGCTATATGCGTTTTGCCAGGTCATTGTCCGAGAAGTGCGCAAGGTGACCGGGTTTGATCGGGTTATGCTCTACCAGTTTGATGATGATGGTCACGGTGAGGTGGTAGCAGAAGAAAAATGTGAGGACATGGAGCCGTATTTGGGGCTGCATTATCCCGAATCGGACATCCCCAAAACAGCTCGCCAGATGTTTCTCTCCAACTGGATTCGGGTAATTCCCGACGCAGCGGCTACTGCGGTGGATCTCTATCCTGCTAAAAATCCGGTGACGCAACAGCCTACGGATTTAACGCACTCGATCCTGCGTAGCGCCTATTCTTGTCACTTGGAATATCTCCACAATATGGGTGTAGGGGCTTCATTAACAATTTCGTTGATGAAGGATAACAAGCTATGGGGATTGATTGCCTGCCATCATCGAACCGCTAAATATGTTCCCTACGAACTCCGTAAAGCTTGTGAGTTTTTAGGACGGGTGATCTTTTCCGAGATTGCCACCCGAGAGGAAGTTGCCGATCATGCCCACCGTATTCGGATCGCCAATGTCCAATCCAGCCTGATTGAGGCTATGTCCCAGGCGGATTATTTTGTTGAGGGCTTAACAGGCGATCAAGCCAGCCTGCTGGAGCTGGTTGGCGCTAGTGGGACAGCCGTTTACTTTGGTAATCGATGGACTTTAGTGGGAGCCACCCCGTCAGAAAATGAGCTGAACTATTTAACCCAATGGTTAGGGAAACAGCTAGATGATGATATTTTCTACACCGATGCTTTACCCCTAATCTATTCAGATGCCCAGCGTTTTAAGCATTTAGCCAGTGGGTTATTGGCTATTCCCATTTCTAAGCGCAGCTATGTGCTCTGGTTCCGTCCAGAGGTGATTCAAACGGTCAATTGGGGCGGTGACCCTAACAATGCCTATGCTGTAGAAGAATCTGAACAGGGTCTAAAGCTCTCGCCACGGCAGTCGTTTGCCCTGTGGAAAGAGACTGTGCGATGCAAGTCACTCCATTGGAAACCAATCGAAATTAAAGCAGCGTTAGAACTGCGCAAGGCTGTTGTCAATGTAGTTCTACGCCAGGCCGAAGAACTTGCCCTATTGGCTCAAGATCTAGAGCGATCTAATGCGGAATTAAAAAAGTTTGCCTACATCGCCTCCCATGATCTACAGGAGCCTTTGAACCAGGTAGCCAATTTTGTGCAGCTATTGGAAATGCGCTATAGCGAAGAACTGGACCAGGACGCCAAGGAATTTATCAACTATGCGGTGGGGGGTGTGCACCAAATGCAAACCCTGATCGATGACGTATTGCTATACTCCAAGGTGGATATCCAAGGGATAGACTGTGCCCTAACAGAAGTTGATGTAGCTTTAGAGAAAGCTTTAAAGAATCTACAGGGACGAATTCATGAAACGGGGGCAGTTGTCACCTACGACACAATGCCGACGTTAGTGGCTGACGGCACCCAACTGATGCAGCTATTCCAGAATTTGATTGGTAACGCCATTAAGTTTCGACGTTCTGAAGTGTCTCCCACCATTCATGTGGGTGTAGACCGTGAGGAAGATAGCTGGCTGTTCTCAGTACGGGATAATGGCATTGGTATCGATCCTGAATTTTTTGAACGTATTTTTGTCATTTTCCAACGGTTACATACCCGTGATGAGTATCCTGGCTCAGGTATGGGCTTAGCCATTTGCAAGAAGATTGCTGACTGTCACCGAGGTCGTATCTGGGTGGACTCTGCAGTAGGTCAAGGCGCGACATTCTATTTCACATTGCCAGTCGGAGGTCGAGATCGTACCAGTGGACGCAGGACGCAAAGTTATTTTCTTGATCGAGGATAATCGGGGCGATATTCGCCTGATTCAAGAAGCCCTCAAACACGCGGGTACCGCCTGTGATATTGCTGTCGCTAGAGACGGTGTAGAAGCTATGGCCTACCTGCGTCGCGAGGGCGACTTTCAGCAAGTCAAGATGCCTGATTTAATCCTTCTTGATCTCAATTTACCTAAAAAAGATGGTCGAGAGGTCTTAGCCGAAATCAAAGCTGATCCCAAGCTTAAACATATTCCAGTGGTCGTATTAACGACATCGCGCAATGAAGATGACATTCTTAATAGCTATGACTTACATGTCAACTGCTACATTTCTAAATCTCGTAATTTAGCTCAGCTATTTACCATCATCCAAGGAATTGAAGAGTTTTGGCTGAAAACCGCTACGCTACCCAAACTTTGACCGATCCTAGACTAGGGACTAGCACCCGAGTGTTATTGATTGAAGATAGCGCTGCCGATGCTCGACTTCTACAAGAGTTTCTCAGGGAAACCTTATATGATGAGTTTCTCTTGACCCATGTGGAACGTCTTGGTAAGGCGCTACAGCAGCTACAGGACAACACCTATGATGTTGTTTTGTTGGATTTGACGTTGCCCGATAGCGATGGCCTGAGTTCACTGAATGCGCTCCTCCACCAGGCACCCAGCGTTCCGATTGTGGTTTTAACCAATACCAACAATCCTGAGCTTGCGGTTGAAGCTGTGCGCCAAGGGGCGCAAGACTATTTGATTAAACGACAAATGCACCATGAGGTGTTGGTGCGATCGCTCCGCTATGCCATTGAGCGCAAGCAGCAGGCCGAGGCACTACGGGCAGCCAATGAAGCCTTAGAACATCGGGTGCAGGCACGGACGCGGGAGTTAGAGCTGGCCAATCAGCGACTACGCCAGGAGGTCAACTATCGTCAAACGGTGCAGGAGCGGCTAGCCCTGGCCCAAAAGGCGGGTAAAACCGGCATTTTTGAATGGAATATTCGCTCCAACGAGGTTACCTGGAGTGCAGAATTAGAGGCACTTTATGGGGTATCTCGGGGTGACTTTGATGGGTCCTATGATAATTGGATCAAGGCAATTCACAGTGAAGACCGGTCTCGGGTCGAGCAAGATTTATGGCGCTCTGTCACCGTGGGCAAGGGTCTCAACAGTGAGTTTAGAATCTCCCACCCCAGCGGTATTCGATGGATTAGTGTCAGCAGTCGCATTTTCAACGGGGAGGATGGCAAACCCCTGAGAATGTTAGGCATCCATTTGGATATTACTGAAAAGAAACAGCTGGAATCCCAATTTTTGCAGGCCCAGCGACTGGAAAGTCTAGGGGCATTAGCCAGTGGCATTGCCCATGATCTTAACAATATTTTGACTCCTATTTTGGCCGCTGGGCAATTATTACCGATTACCCTGGAGACCATCGACGAACGGTCGCAGCAGCTGATTGAAACCTTAAACTGTAGTGCTCAGCGGGGGATCAAACTCGTCCAGCAAATTCTCTCATTTGCCCAAGATGGCAAGAGTGTTAGCAGTGTCCTATCCATCGGCGATTTGTTAGCAGAGACAAATCAGATTGTAAAACAAACCTTGCCTCAGTCTATAAATGTTCATGTTGAGGTGCCTGCCGATCTATGGTTGGTCAAAGGTAATGAGACACAGCTGCACCAGGTATTCATGAATCTCTGTGTCAATGCCCGAGATGCCATGTCCGAGGGGGGCATCTTGCGGGTCTCTGCAAAAAACTTGGTGATTGATGAGCCCTATTTACAAATGCATGGTGATGCTACGCCGGGTCCCCATGTGATGGTGACCGTGACAGATACGGGCACAGGGATTGCACCAGAAATTCAAGAACATATTTTTGATCCGTTTTTTACGACCAAATCCACCGGTCAGGGTACGGGGCTGGGGTTAGCCGCTGTGCTCAATATTGTGAAAAGCCACAATGGTTTTATCACCATGCAAACAGCGGTGGGGGAGGGCAGTCAGTTTCATGTTTATCTGCCCGCTGATCCCAATTCTGTTTCGGTACCAACACCACCGTTAGAGTTGTTGTGCGGTCACCAAGAGGTGATTCTGGTGGTGGATGATGATCCGGCAATTTGTAAGGTAATGCGGCTGTCGTTGGAGACCTATGGGTATCAGGTGCTGATTGCTAATGATGGATTGGGTGCGATCGCAATGCTAGCCGAACACCGCGCTTTAGTACGCTGCATTTTGATCGACCTGATGATGCCAGATATGGATGGTCAAACTGCTATTCCGCTGTTGCAACGGCTTCAGCCTGAGGTGAAGGTGGTGGCCATGACTGGAGCGATTATCCCAACGCAGGCAGATTCGGTGGCGAACGAATTAAGGTTAGATGGCACCCTAAATAAACCGTTTACTACCCGAGATCTACTCATGCTGCTGCAAAAAGTCCTCGTCTCCCAGGGATGAGTTCATCCCAAGAACAGCCACTAGTGGCTGCAAAATATGCAGGTAACATAGGGCCTCAAGGCATACATTCAAAACGTCGAATGCAGCGTCAAAGCCGCCATCGACTGTAAACTCACCCCACCAAAAACTAAAGAGCAGCATGCTCCTTTGACTGCCAATCATAGCTAGCAGCAAAATGGCAAAACTGTTGCACCAGCTCAGACTGCTGATGTGGCCGCCATTTTAGTCCAATGGTGCGCTCAAAGTCCAAATCTGAAACCGGTAGATACACCATACCCGGTATCCCCTGCCAGTAAGGCATAATACACAGCCCCAATCCTGCCTGAATCAACGAAAACACCCATTCCTCATGGCTCGCCCGATAAACAACCTTAGGACGAATATGAGCAGCATCCAACATCTGACATTCCTGGGGAAAAAACTCACAATTAATCCGGTCAATAAACGGTTGCCCCTCCAGCTCCGCCAGACGCACTGACGTCCGCTGAGAAAACGGATGGCTGAGCGGCACCGCTAACCGCAACGGCTGCCGAAAGAGCACAGTAGACGTCTGAGAATCAGCATGAACCACCGGTTGAGATACCCCACGCAAACTCAACACCGTTAAAACAACATCCACATCCCCTCGCTCTAACCCATCCTGCAACGTCTCCAGCGTGCCATCGTGTAACTCAACCGTGATATGGGGGTAATGCTGCTGAAAGGAACTGACTAAATTAGCCAAAACCGCAACGCGCATCGTACTCAAAACACCCAGACGCAGCGTAGTCTCATCATTAAATCCCTTCAGCTCATGCAAAGCCGCCTGGTACTGATCCATAATCACCTGGGCTTTCTCCATAAAAGATCGCCCTGCCGCCGTCAGCACCGTGCGCCTCCCCCCGCGCTCAAACAAAGATACCCCCAACTCCTGCTCCAATTTCTTAATCCCGGTGGAGAGAGAGGGCTGGGACAGATAAAGCCGCTCAGCCGCCCGTGAAAATGTACCTGTTTCAGCAATTGCTAGGAAATAACGCACTTGATATAAATCCATCTATAGGTACCTTCTATAGGTTTTATACTCAGAATAGCCTTGTTGAATAGTTTAACCTGGGACACCATTGAGGAGACAAGGGCAAACGATAACTTCTCAAAGCCCTTATCCCTTAACAACGCGAACATTAAACTCAAACAACAATTATGACAGCCACTGTAAATGGAACCTCTGCCAAACTGGTCATGGGGCATCCAGCTCCCGCTTTGGAAGTGAACACATTGAGCCATGGCCTTTGGAATCTGGCTGACCAGACGCCTGAAAACTACACGATGATAGTTTTCTACCGAGGTCTGCATTGTCCTGTTTGCGTCCAATACATCAGCGAACTAGAACAAAAACTCGATGCCTTTAGTCAGCTCGGTGTCACCGTTATTGCCATTAGTGGCGATGATCAGGAGAAGGCGGCTCAATTGCAAGCAAAAACTAACTCACAACAGCTAACGCTGGGATATGGCCTAACCTATGACGATATGCGCCGTTGGGGGCTATACCTAAGTAAGGGACATTTTGATAATGAGCCCACTCTGTTTAGTGAACCCGCCCTTTTTCTGATCAAACCCAACGGTCATATCTACCTAGCTAACTTGGGCACCCATCCCTTTTCCCGCATCAGCTTTGACTTCCTAATTCAGGGATTGGAATACGTCATTCCCAACAACTATCCCTTCCGTGGCACTGAATAGCCATAGAAATCTTATTGATCGATGATCAGCTGATCGGACAATCCCCTTCTCTGAATTAATTCAACAGAAGACTGTGATCCTCTGTATGTGAGAGGATCACAGTCTGATAACTCATCAGGAGAAAATCATGAACTCATCCTTGTTTTATCTCGCTGCCAGCGGCATGCTGTGCGTCCTCCTTTGGACCCCCTATATTCTCAATCGAGTCTTTGTATGGGGCATTCCAGCATTTGCCAGCAACTATCCCAGCAAAAAGTTCCCAGCCGAAGCCCCGACAATTCCAGTATGGGCAGAACGGGCCCAACGCACCCACCTCAACATGGTTGAGACCTTACCTGCCTTTGCCGCTGTCGTGCTTGCAGCTTATCTAACCGATGCTAACAACGACATTGTTAACAGTTGGGCCGCTGTCTTTTTCTGGGCCAGAATATTCCACGCTAGTGTTTACATTCTGGGTGTCCCTTACCTGAGAACCCCCACCTACCTAGTCTCTTGGGCTGCAGTACTGATTATTGGCGCTCAAGTTGTCTTCTAAATATCAATGGGCAAGTGGTTTGTCTATTATACATGTCACACTCAAACCCCTTGCCTCGTCTTCTTTATGCCCCCTACAAGGAGATGAATACCCAGTTGCCACCCACAAAGTTCCTGACAACCATGAGTCAGTCACTTGACTTTTAAGACGACCGGTCATATAATAAGCCCATGGCTAGACCAAAACGCAACGACAATACTCGAGAAAAGTTACTGGACCAAGGCATTAAGCTGTTTATGGATCAGGGCTATCATGGCACTGGCATCAAGGAAGTTGTGGATTTAGTCAAGGTTCCCAAGGGGTCTTTCTACAACTACTTTGACAGCAAAGAACAGTTTGGGGCTGATGTCATTCGGCACTATGCCAGGTGGGTTGTGACAAACATGGCCGCTTGGCTTAATGGTTCAGAGGACAACGCACTGATTGCCCTTGAACAGTTTTTTGAGCAAGAAATGCAGCGACATCAGGAGGTGAAAGCAGGCTGCATTATCGGTAATTTAGGAGCAGAGTTGGGGGCAAGCAGTGAGCGATGCCAACAGGCCATGATTGAGGGATTTGCCGCCATGAAAAACCAGTTTCTCCAAACCCTGAAGCGGGGCCAGACCCAAGGTTCAATTCGGCATGATATTTCTGCCGAAGACCTTGCAGATTTTTTGATCAATGCCTATGAAGGCGCTTTACTGCGCATGCAGGTCGAACAATCGGTAGAACCCATCCGGAAATTATGGCAGTTGCTCAACAGTTATTTAGTGGCTCCCTAAACCTCTCCACAATCCATGCAAGAACGCACCTGCGTGTGTCCAAATTTAGATAAATAGCGAATATCCTGCATTGGCCGCCCAGCTGTGCGACCCTACATTGAGAAATTGTCGTTATTTTAAGACGACTGGTCGTATTTTAATCACACAACAATCATGAAAAACACACTGCAATGGAAAATTCCAGGTCAAGAATTTGAAGACGGCAGTCTGGTTACTGACTGGAAAAAGATCGAGGGGAACCCCTGGCATCTTCAAATAGAGAGTCAGTATGAGATGACATTTGATATTTACGAACATGACGGTCAGTTCTGGAAGCTGTATCAGGCTCGTTGGGTGATAGAAGGGACCACTGGATACCTCTATCGCTATGGTGGCCAAGCCTGCCGCATGACTCAGGTGCAGTACAGGCAAACGGTGCGATCGCCCCATTCTGGGTTATTAAAACAGGCTGGAGATCTAGAGTGGGTTCGAGTCTACGAAGTGGATAAGCGGATTCATCAGGTGATGCGGATTGGGAAAATAAATCCGAAAGATGACAACAGCATTTTTGTTGAAAAATTGGCGTAATGAGGGGAGCAATTTAAGGTGTTAGCGGTTAACCCACCCCGTTTCCCATCCCAGAAAGGGATTAGGTTTTGGCTTCATATTTAGGCCCAGGGCTTAGTTCAGCTCAAATGAGAAAATTTATTAACCCAAAGGAGTTACATCATGAGTTCTACAGTACCAAATTTTGATGCTTACATCTTCTCAAAACAACCTAACTACCATGAACCAACGGTACGTCAGGAATTTGCCAAGGCCGTACCAAATCTGAGAACAATTGTGGTCTATTGTTATGATCCCAGGGTGATTGAAATTCCCATCGCTGTGGCAGAAGAATTTGACGAGGTGTATCCGGGCACTATTGTCACCGATGTCCAGGGAAATAAAGTTGCTTCGTCGGCCACTCTCTTTGAAGTTGTTGTGGCCGGGGGGCGAGCCGTGGATGCACTGCGCTCAATTACGGTGGCACAACATTTATTTGGCATTGAGAATATTGTCATCGTCCATCATACCTATTGCGGAGCCACCACATTCACACCGGATGGGCTGATCGAGGCCTATAAACGTGAACATCATCAGGACATTGCGGCTCTTTATGAGCGGGCCAGCATCTCCATTGGTGACTTTGCCACATCACTAAAGTACGACACTCGCTTAGTCAGGGAATCGAAAGGTACACCCAAACATGTCAACATCTACGGCTATGTCTACAACACTGATACCCATGGGCTGACAAAGCTTGTAGAAGACAAAGGATTGGTCACAGCCAACCCCTAAAGCTATGAAACAGACAGATCGAGAAGTTGTTGTTATTACTGCGATCGCACTCACCCTCGCTGTCATCATTCAACTCTTTTCCATAGTCTAAATTTCACCCCACTATACCAATTAGTCATCCTGATTAAGGAGACAGTCATGAAGTCCTCCTCATTTTTAAATCGGTTGGCGGATTCTGCTAAAAGCAGATCCCATCAGAAGACTCCGACAACCTCAACTAAACACAGAATTCAAGCAGCCTTTATGGCAATGGCTCAGACCTTGGCGCAGCTTTTACACGATCACGTGAGCACTGAACCCTTGGTTTCAGAACACCAGGATAGAAACGGTGAGCGCTACTACCGAATCTACGATCCGCTGGATGAGAAAATGTACTACTTCAGCTCAGAAAACGAGGTTCGTATCTGGTTAGATCAACGACATTATCGATAAAATTGTCCAGGAATCTCGCTTTCTTGGCTCCTCTGCTCAACAAACAATCCTTACCTACCGGAGTGCTCTATGCGTTACCGTTTTTACACCGTTGATGTTTTTACCAAACATATTTTTGGCGGTAATCCCCTGGCTGTTTTTCCAGAAGCAGACGGGTTAAAACCAGAGCAAATGCAGCGGATTGCCAATGAGTTTAATTTATCTGAGACTGCATTTGTTCTGCCGCCAGAGACCACCGAGGGAACCTATCGCCTAAGGATTTTCACCCCAGGCACTGAGTTACCCTTTGCCGGACATCCCACCATTGGTACGGCCTATGTACTGGCAGCTATCGGCAAGGTGCCTTTAAGCGAAGATAAGACAACGATTATTTTCGAAGAAGGCGTTGGCGATATTCCAGTTGTTATTCATAGCACCAATGGTCAACCCACCTTTGCACAGTTTTCAGCAGCTCAACTGCCAGAGTTTGGCCCAGAGCCTCCCCCTTTGGCTAAGCTAGCTTCTATGCTGTCTCTCCAACCGTCAGATTTACACGCAGATAACTGGACGCCTCAGGCGTTATCCTGTGGGGTACCATTTTTGTTTATTCCGATTTGCGATCGCATCACCCTAGCCAAAGCGCAACTCAATCTCACCACATGGGAAGCAACATTAGCCTCCTATTGGGCTCCCCACATTTATCTGTTCACCCCTGATCCAGAATTAGAAGGCTCCGATTTTCGAGCCAGGATGTTTGCACCCGCCATGGGTATCCAAGAAGATCCAGCCACTGGAGCCGCCGCCACCGCTTTTGCAGGCTATCTGGGCCAAACTGCAAAACCTGGAAAATTACGCTGGGTGATTGAACAGGGATTTGACATGGGACGGCCCAGCTTTCTAGACATTGAGGCAGATAAAGACGGTAACAAAATATCTGCCATTCGCGTTGGTGGAAATTCAGTTCAAGTCAGCCAGGGAGAGATAACCATTCCATCAGGAGACAACCCATGACCCAGCCAATTTGTTTAATTACAGGGGTGGGAGAGGGGACAGGAGCCGCAATTGCCCGCCGATTTGCTAAAAGTGGCTATCGCTTGGCCATGCTTGCCCGTAACCGCGAGCGGCTCCGGAAACTTGAGCAGGAAATCCCTCAGGCTCACGCCTATGGCTGTGATGTGAGTAATTTAGAAGAATTACTCACCACCGTAAAACATATCCAAGCAGAGATGGGACACCCTTCTGTGCTAATTCACAATGCCGTTAGCGCTACGTTTGGAACGTTTCTAAACGCTGAGCCGGAGACATTAGAACATAATTTTCGAGTCAATACGACCTCTCTGCTTTACCTGGTGCGTCAGCTGGCACCGACTATGGTGCAAACGGGTAGTGGCACCATTATTGTGACTGGCAACACAGCCGCCCATAGAGGAATTCCCACCTATGCTCTCTTTGCCCCCACGAAAGCGGCACAGCGGATTTTAGCGCAGTCCCTGGCCCGCGAGTTGGGACCCAAAGGCATTCATGTAGCCTATCTGACCATTGATGCTGCGATCGCAACCCCCTGGTCAAAAGATCTACCTGTTCAAGGCCTCAACACTCACCCTTTGAACCAACAAATAACAATTTCTAAAGAGTTCTTCTGCCAACCAGTTGATATTGCCGAAGAAACATTTCACATCGCCCATCAACCCCGATCAGCCTGGTCCTTTGATGTAGAAATTCGTCCTTCCACTGAAAAGTGGTGAGTAGAATTAAGTAGTGTATGCAGGAAACTACAGGCCATGAAAATTTCTGTCATTGGCATCGGTAAAGTCGGTTCAACCATTAGCTTTGTTTTAGCAAAAGGCGGTTTAGCATCCGAATTAGTGCTATATAACCGCACCAGAGAAATTGCCCATGCTGAAGCCATCGATATTCAGCAAGCTGTAGCTCTCACCCCCTATCGACTTGTGGTCCGAGATGGTGAATTAGAAGACACTGCTCGTTCAGACATCATTGTCATTGCAGTCAGTGCCCCGATGCCTAAAAACATGATAAACCGCAATGAGCTGTACTTGCAAAACACTCAAATCATGCAAACGTTGATCCCGCCTCTGGCGCGCTATAGCCCGAACGCTATTTTTGTGAATGTCAGCAATCCCGTTGACGCATTAACTTACCAAATCTTACAGATTGCTCGACAACAGTCTGAGGAAATCAACTGGCAACGGGTAATTGGCACTGGCACACTTATTGATTCAGCCCGATTTCGTGATCTGTTATCCACTCAACTAGGCATCCACCCTGCCGATATCAACGCCTATATTTTAGGAGAACACGGAGACAGCCAATTTGCCGCTCTCAGTTCGGCTACAAGCGGTGGTGCATTAATTGATGCCAATCCTTTACGCCAACAGATGGTGGAAAAGGCGAAACAATCAGCATGGACTATTTTCAAAGCTAAGGGGTATACCAATTACACGGTATCTTTAGCCATGGAGATGATTGTACGCAGTATCGTAGAGGATTCGCGATATACCCTACCAGTGACGGTATTAATCGATGGGTACTGTGATGTATTTAACTGTTGCCTCAGTGTGCCTTGTGTTGTTGGCCGCCAGGGTGTTCATTATCGTTTGGAAACTCGACTGAATGAGGCGGAGGTATCGGCTTTCCAGAATTGTGCGCGAGTGGTTCAACAACAAATCCAGTGTGTGCACTTATAAACTGGTAAAGATATCTCTTAAAGATTTCACGTTCAGGTTAGTTAATGGAAACCACGATATTCTGGAGAGGATATAGAGCCAGAGATTCAATCCAATATCCTATTCGCTTTGATCAAAGGTGACCATCTTAGACAACCTGCAAAGAGTTTTATCTATTCTTACTATCTATATATGGGCGCAATCAGCTAGCTCCAACTTTAGAACGTGGCCTATATAATGGCTTCAATGCCCCCATATCGATCTGGTCAGCCATGCATAATCACTACAGCAAGATGTTCTTGTATGACAGAGCTGATTATTCAACCAGCAGCCCTGTTGTGGATAATGTGCTGCTCAACCAGTCGATTAAGACTCTGGTGGCGATGATTGAACAAGAACTGCGTCCTCAGGTTAGCCTTAAAAGTATTAGGCCCCATGACCCCATTGAGGTCAAGCATATTCCGGCTCCGTGGCAGTTGTTAGGTACGGGCAACTATGCGGCGGTATTTACCCATCCCGACTATGCCGATTTAGCCGTCAAGATCTATGCCCCAGATCGCCCTGGTTTTGAAGATGAAGCCGAAGTTTATCGCAGAATAGGCATTCATCCCGCTTTCTCTCAATGTTTCTACGCCCGAGATAATTTTTTAGTCCTTAAGTGCCTAGAGGGCATCACCTTATATAACTGTCTACACCAGGGTCGACGCATTCCTAAACAGGTGATTTTAGATATTGATCAAGCTTTAGACTATGCTCGCAGTCGAGGACTACGCCCCCACGATGTCCATGGTAAAAATGTCATGATACAACAAGGCCGGGGCCTTGTTGTTGATATTTCAGACTTTCTGCGAGCAGGTTCTGGTTTAGCCTGGGACGATCTAAAGACATTTTACTATTGGGTTTATAGACCTTTTCTCTCGCCTCTAAGGGTTCGTATTCCTCTCGCCTTACTGGACATCAGTCGGGGGGTTTATCGATTTCTACGCGTTTTGCTAAAGCGCAAAGCTTAGGGGCCGTTTATTAATCGGCCTACACCACAGCTATGAATTTATACCTTTTGTTTTGGTCTTAGTTAACTTAAAGGCGTTGAGATGCATGGCCAATCATCCAAGGACGCCCCCCTTTGGAGCTTTGATTAGTGGGCGTCGGTGGTACATCTTGGCGCTTAACAAACCGAGGTTCAGCGGAGTGACTCACTCGACTTAAACTGCCTGTATTGAGACTGATGTTAGGTGCTGTAAAAACTCGGGTGGCAATCACACCACAGCCAGGGCAGGGCAGGGGTATTTTCACCTCAGCCATCTTTCGCCACACATCAAAGGGGCCACAGTCGGCACACTTATAATCGTAAAGTGGCATATATTTTTCTCCTTGCTAAACTGGCAAAATAGGTTGGTCAAAGATTTCCGTCGGAATCGCTAACGTACAACAGGCATTAGGAATATCAACAATGCCACTGACTCGACCTTCTACAGGGGCGCAACTTAACAATAAATAGGCCTGCTCACCTGTAAAACCAAACTTTTTCAGATATTCAATCGCATTCAAACAAGCACGGCGATAGGCAATATGCACATCCATGTAATATTGTTTACCTGAATACTCATCGACAGAAATACCTTCAAACACCAGGTATTCTGAATAGTGAGGTTCGACTGGACCTGGCTTAAAAATGGGGTTAACCATGCCATACTTGTCCATGCCACCCTTGATAATATCCACATGTAGGTCGATAAACCCAGACATCTCAATGGCTCCACAGAAAGAAATCTCTCCATCCCCTTGGGAAAAGTGAATATCTCCCATGGAGAGTTTGGCACCCTCCACATATACCGGGAAGTATATGCGGGTGCCTCTAGAGAGATTCTTAATATCGCAGTTTCCCCCATGTTCTCGGGGTGGAACCGTACGAGCTGCTTCTGCAGCAATTCGATCAAACTCTGCGGCTGATACAGTGCCTAAAATGGCATTGTTTGGATTCGGCAAGGCTGCCAACACTGGCTGATCGCCCGATAGCCCAGTACCGTAGGTACGTAAATCGGGGGCAGTATTAACCAATTCTGCCTCTCGCTTATTCCATGTAGCCAACAACTCATGGGATGGCGCACAACCAATCAAACCTGGGTGGGTAATCCCGGCAAATTTTACCCCTGGAATATGGCGAGATGTGGTGTAAATCCCCTGGAAGTCCCAAATCGCTTTAGCAGCTTCAGGATAATGGTCCGTTAGAAAACCACCGCCATTGTTCTTGGCAAAAATGCCAGTAAATCCCCACTCATCTCCTTGCAGTGCCCCAATGTCGACCAAATCTACCACCAGGATATCCCCTGGCTCTGCGCCATTGACCCAAATAGGACCACTGAGCACATGTACGACTGTTAAATCAACATCTCGAATATCGTCAGGGCTATCATTATCTTTGATTTGCCCATCTGTCCAGTCTTTACACTCAATCCGAAACACATCCCCAGGACTGACAGAAACAACGGCTGGAATGTCTGGATGCCAGCGATTATGACCCGGCAATTCTTGTTCTGACATGGATTTTGTCAGATCCACCTTAAACAATGTTTGAGGCATATTGTTGACTTCCCTGATAAACGAGGTAGACGTAAATTTTGGATCAGTTAGTTAGCGGACTCATGGATCCACTCAACATTTAGTATTGGGTATTCGATATTTCGTTCTGGCGTAATTACGTACTCTGACACTAGCTTTTATCACTTTACTCAGTATGTAACAATCGCTACTCTAGACAAGATTTTTCTGTTACGTTTCTGATGTAAAAATTGAGCTGCTTTAAGAAGCATATGGCAACTACCAACGGATCTGTAGCGGTTGATCTGTTGTTAAAATTGAGCCGGCCATCGCTCAACGTTAGAAATTATAAAGGCTTTAGATTACTGAGCCCATTGTTTATTGAAGACCGTGATGTTTTATACGGCTAGTTGTTCAAGCCTTGATGAGCCTCACTATCCGGAGTTCTATGCTGTGATCTGAGACACAATCCAAGAAAAATTGATGGTTATATTAAAACAGAGTTGGGACTGCTCCTCACATGTGTCTGTATTAACCATGCTGGCATAGAGTGGCTCCAAACGGCTAACATGCTTTATTGCAAACTCTCTATGTCTAACCCAATATCTGGTCGATAGAACACTCTATCAACTAACCCCCTATCTCTAAACCGAAGTCCTCCATAAGTCTTATTGATTATGGGGGACTTCTTATTTGTAATGACGCAGGTACAAGTGATTATCCTCAGACTCTTTTAGTGCTGTTACCTGGGAATAAATTTGGCAGATTGTCATCAATCAAGGTGAATAAAACCTTCATCGTCTATATCTCCAAATTCAGTAGAATTACTCTCGATATCTTCTTATTTCATAGTCTGGGCAACTTTTTTTTCAGCCAGTCAGCTATCTCTCCTTAACCTGACGTCCAGCTTCAAGTTCCTCACTGGGATGTAGCACCACCTGTTCTCCATCCCTTAATCCCTCCGTCACCTCAGCCGCCATAGTGCTGCGGTGGTCAATGTTAATCTCACGGGGCTGGGCCTGATTATCTTCCACAACAAACACACACCAGCTCTCACCGCAGCGATAAAGTGCGCTAACTGGCACTTGTAAGATATTTTTGTCTGCCCATGTGACAATCTGGGCTTCAATGCGATACCGATCCCCCAAAGGATTGGCTGTAGGTTCAGTCAACGTGCCAATAACATTGACCCGTTGTTCTTCTACGCCCAGGGCAGACACTTCGGTAAAGGCCGCAGGTTCAATATAGCTGACGGTAGCTGCCAGTGGCTTGGGGCCACCCCATTGATCAACAATAATCTGATCGCCAGGTTCAATCTGCACTGCGTCTGTAGACAGCACATCAATCTCCAACTCCAAATCACCTGGGTTTCCTAACTCTAGTAAGGGGTCTCCGGCTTGAACAAAACGAGCACTCTCATCGGGTACCCGTAGCACCGAGCCACTAATGGGGGCCGAGATTGTTGTGCGTTGTGCCTCATCCACCAGGTTGGCTAGCTCTGCCTCCACCCCAGCTATTTGGGCGCGGTAGGCATCTTCTAAATAATCAGGGTCGCGTTGTTCTTCTCGCAGCAACGCTAGGGCTTCCTGGGCAGCTGTCACATTTGCGATCGCACTGCCCAACCGTTTCTCATCGGCTGCCAGTTCCTGTGTCAGACGATCTTCTTCTAGTTCAGCCGTCTCTCTGGCCTGACGAGAGATGGCACCCCGTGTTTCTAAATCTTGGGCCCGGTTGCGATCGCGACGTGCCTGCTCCAGCTCCACCCGAGTCTCTTCCACCTCTGCGGCGGCAGCCTGTTGTGTTGCCTGGGCCGCCTGTAGTCGAGCAGACGCCTGGGCCAAAGCTTCTGCCTTAGGTCGCTGGGTATCCACCCCCACCAGCTCAGCCTGCAACTCCTGCAATCGTGCTTGGGCCGTCTGTACTTTACTATCTAGGGGCAATGGATCAAGCTGTGCAACAACAGCATTGGCCTCCACCAGATCCCCTGCTTCTAGATCGATTCGCCGTAAGCGTCCATCCACAGGTGCTGAGACCACATATCGATCTTTAACCCGCGTTTCTCCCTCAGCATCAATAGTCACCTGCAACGGACCAGTTGTCACGGTTCCTATGTCCACGGGAATGGGGGTAGGTCGAAAGGCGAGACCCACCAGAACAGTAATACCTACACCAGCTAGACCATAGGGCAACCAGCGAGGCAAACGAAGTTGCCGTCGGGTCGCAGGAGTCGACGGATCCTTGGGCTTCCGTCGAAACAAGTTTTTGACCGTTTGTTTCTGGGCCTGAGTCATAGTGAGATCTCCTTAGGCAGAGGAACTTGATGAGTGGTTTTGAGGAGTGTTAGTGGACAACCGACCCCGTTGCCATCCCAGGAGGGAAGCAAGTTTTAGCTTTTATATAAGAGTACTGCATTGATTTTTGCTCCAAGAATTAGTGGTTAATAATAAACCTTTCCCCCCGGTATCCTCTGCTGCCCCTATCTCCTGTGCGCTCTTTTCATAACTTCTATTACTCTCTTGTTTTTAAAACAGCAATCAAATCCAGTCGATTCAGCTGCCGTCGAATCAGTAAGCCAGAAGCCAACGCTGCCGCCATAATCACGACAAAAGCAAAGGCATAGGTGGCTGGAGTAATCACCAAAGGAAAGCGAAACAGCTCCCAGTCATAAATCTCAGTCATCAGTGCCGCCATACCAAAGCCCAGAGCAAACCCGATGGGAATTGATAGCGTTAATAGCACCGCCTGTTCTCCTAATAAGATGAACGCAATTTCACCTTTGGTAAATCCAATGATCCGCAGGGTGGCCAGTTCCCGTTCTCGTTCTGATAAAGCAATGCGGGCGGCATTGTACACCACCCCAAAGGCAATGACCGACGCGAACCCTACCAATACCATGGTAAATCCTGCCATGCTCCTGGTGAGAATGTCGTTGAACTGATCAATGGTGGTTTGACGCATGGCGACGCTGGCCACGGCAGGAGTTTGTTTAAGCTCGGCATAAAGCTGCTGTTGTTCGTGTTCATCCACCTGTAAATAGGCACCGGAAAGGGTAAATCCTTCTCGCATTAAGCGATTGAGGGCATGGATATCCATGTAGGCGGAAATGCCCACCAGCTCGTCAAAGATGCCGGTGACTGGCACGGTGCGCGTGGGACGCTCTCCTTCTAACACCTCCACTGTGATTTGGTCTCCCAGGTGGGCCTGTAAAATGTCCGCCAGCTTTGTGGATAAAACAACTCCCTCAGGCGGTAATGTTACTGGCCGCTGCTCGCGGTCCAGCAGGCGACGGAGTTCGCTACCGGGCTCCACACCATTGATGCCGCTGAGTTTTTGATAGTGACCAAAGCGCAGCCGAGCGGGCACCGTGCGAAAGGGTTCGGCCCGTAATACCCCTGGCAAGCTGTAAAGGTCAAACTGGGCGCGGCTCGATAGGGGATTGTTAAAGACCAGGGTAATGTCTTCTCGCTGAATGGTGCGAAACTGGATATCCACAAGGGCATCCATGGCGTCGGTGAAAAAACGGCCCAGTACCAGGATTGCGATCGCAACCGCAATGCCCACCACCGACAACAATCCCTGCACCGGACGTCGCTCCAAATTCCGGAGAATAATGCGGCTAGGCGCAGAAAACCACCGCTGTAGGCCCAGTTTCTCCACTAATGTAGGCCGATACGTGGCCGGAGGTTCAGGCCGCATGGCTTCAGCTGGTGGAAGCGACACCGCACGCTGTACCGCCAGAAACGCCCCTAATATTGCGGCACCACCACTGACCAATAGCGCCGTCACCAGTACCGATGGTCTCACCTCATATTGCAGCACCGGAAAGTGATAAAAATCCGCATACAAGCGGGTCATACCTTGCCCCATCCACCAACCCAGACCGCTGCCTAGAACGACACCTAGCAACACCACGATCAGTACGAGTTTTAGATAGTGCAGCCCCACCATAAAGTTGTCATAGCCAAACGCTTTCATCACTGCAATTTGGTCTCGCTGGGTGCTCACTAACCGACTGAGCAACAGATTTAACAAAAAAGCGGCAATTCCTAGAAAAATGCTGGGTACAAAGACAGCATGGGCCGACAGCTGACGAATCTCATCGGAAATAAAGGTATGGGAAATTTGATCTTCTCGACCAAAGGCCCCTAATCCACCATAGGTTTCCAACTGCTGGTCTAGCTGAAAGATCACCTCGGCTTCACTGGCACCTGGCATCAGCCTTAAGCTGACATCGTTAAAGGCCCCATCCATGTCAAACGCTGTTGCCAGGGCCTCCTGCTGCATCCAGAGAATGCCAAAGCGTTGGTTATCGGGAACAATTTCCGTGCCCCGAATCTCATAGATATACTCCGGTGATAGGGCAACACCAACGATCCGTAGGGTTTGCCAGCGCCCATTGAGAATTGCCCCAACCGTGTCGTTGAGTTCCAGGTGATTGGCCTCAGCAAAGACTTCACTGGCCAGCACCTCATCCCCTCGTTCTGGATAGCGCCCTTTGCGAATAAACAGATCGTTGAGCATTGGGGTGGGGTGCTCAGGAATCGAGATTAATCGTCCGGTAGCCGGTTCCGCCAGGCCCTCCACGGACAGGGTGACATCCTGGACCACGCGCGTTTGCACAACCCCCACCCCCGGAATTTGCTCAAACCGGGCGGTCAGGCTTTTGGGGGCGCGCTTTAGCTGGACAAATACATCGGCAAACCGGTACTGGTCGTAGTAGGTGTCCTGGGTGAGCTGTAGTGACCCGTGGGTGCTCATCATGGTGATCAGATTGGCCATGCCACAGGTGACAATCAGGACAATTGCCAGCACCTGCCCTTGCATACGCAGGAGATCTCGAAATAGTTTACGGTCTAAGGCTTTCAGTGCCATATCCCCTCACCACTCCAACTCCGCCGGAGACGCTTTCTGTTCATTTCGTTTAATATCGGCAATGTTGCCACTGCGCATGTGGACGATGCGATCTGCCATGGCGGCAATGCCCGCATTGTGGGTGATTACAGCCGTTGTGGTGCCAAATTCTTGGTTGACTCGTTCCAGGGTCTCTAATACTCGCTTGCCAGTCTTGAAATCTAAGGCTCCGGTGGGTTCATCGCAGAGGAGAACTTCGGGACGTTTGGCAATGGCACGGGCGATCGCAACCCGCTGTTGTTCTCCCCCCGACAGCTGCGCCGGAAAGTGATCCAACCGATCGGCTAAACCGACTAGCTCTAGGGCATCTTCCGGTTTCATGGGATGGCGAGCAATATCTGTCACCAGGGCCACATTCTCCCTGGCTGTCAGGCTGGGAATCAGGTTATAGAACTGAAACACAAACCCCACCGACTGGCGACGAAATCGAGTCAGAGACTGTTCATTAGCTTTGTTCATGGCCTGGTTGCGAAAATAAACCTGGCCACCGGAGGGGACATCTAAACCGCCCAAAATATTTAACAGTGTCGACTTGCCGCTACCTGATGGTCCCAGCAGTACGACAAACTCTCCCTCGTAAAGGTCTAAATCCACTGACTCCAGTGCATGCACCTTGACCTCGCCCATTACATAGACCTTACTGACCTGCTCCATATGAAAGACGGCAGGAGGCATCATGGATGCTGGATTTGACGTTGAATTTGCCACCATACTGGCTATTAGTAAACAAGGAATTATTTCTATCGGCAGTTACTCAAATTAAATAAACGTAAAAATGCGTCACTGTTACTCTTGTGGTGATCTTAGACAAAAAACTTGAGGAATTTGTGAGGGGTGTAACAACACGTTAATGAGATCGCACCGGACATGATTGCCGTCAGCTCGATGCTTAGTTGCGATCGCACACCCTAGGGCAGCCTCAATCCTCACAAATTCCTCAGAATGCTTGATTACTCTATCCATGGCTTAATTACAGTTAAAAACCACCATGAATATTGAACAGGAAACTAGAGCCGCTAACACTCAAAAGCGTCAGCATGCAGAGCAGTTAGACGAAAAGATGTTAAATCGAGCAGTAGAAAGTTTGGATACTGAGGATTCAGTGGCTGCTGAAGAACGTGAACATGTTACACAACAACGCCAGACAACCGAGCATTTAAAGGAAACAATGCTGAGTCGTGCAGAAGAGACCCTAGAAAAGTCAGATAGTGATGCAGGGAGATTTGAGTTAGGTGGGTAATTAGGGCTCAGGAGATAGTAATTCAGTAATGGGCGATAACTGCACGAGGAGACAGGCCTGTCTCGCCACGGGGATCATACTCATAAGTTCCTCAAATCAGCTGTTTACACTCAAAGTATGTGGCATTAGGCCCTGAACAATATGGCTGCAAATGCTTCGGGATCAAGCCTGTAAACATCATCACTTATCCGTGCAATGCTATGCAAAACCGTACCCCTCCTCGTTCATCTCCACCCAAAGACAATCCAACCGGTTGGAGGCCTGCGCTAATTAACCTCAGCTGGCTTATGGTCTGGCTGCTAATTATGGTATTTACGATGACTCGTATGCCAGAACGCCCTGAGGCAGTTCCCTACAGTGAATTCCTCACCCAGGTTGAAAGCGGTCAGGTCGCCACCGTAAAAATCAGCGAACATGAAATTGAATATACGCTCATACCCGTTGATACATCTCTCAACGATGAAGCGGCTACTCAACCAGAGGTGGCAACGACAACGCCCTTACCCGCCGACCCAGATTTATCTCGCATCCTACGACAACATGACGTTGAGATTACGGCCTTACCAACCAATGGTCGTTGGGTAGGGGGTCTCTGGAGCCTATTATTTCCACTATTGATAGTGTGGATACTATGGGGAAGCTTTGCCAATAGAATGCAAGCAGGCCCCGCAGCCCTCAGTGTTGGTAAAAGCAAAGCACGCATATATTCCCAAAGTGGGAATAGCGTTACCTTTGACGATGTGGCTGGCGTAGACGAGGCTAAGGCCGAACTCCAAGAAATTGTTGATTTTCTAAAGGATTCAAAAAAATATACTCGCCTGGGGGCCAAAATTCCCAAGGGAGTTTTATTAGTGGGCCCGCCAGGAACCGGTAAAACGTTGCTGGCACGAGCCATTGCTGGAGAAGCCGGAGTGCCCTTTTTCAGTATTTCAGCATCAGAATTTATTGAAATGTTCGTGGGTGTCGGGGCCTCACGGGTAAGAGATTTGTTTGAGCAGGCTAAACAACAAGCCCCTTGTATTGTATTTATCGACGAACTAGATGCTTTAGGTAAATCGCGGACTGCCAATGGCCCTTTCGCTAGCAATGATGAACGGGAACAAACATTAAATCAGCTTTTGGCGGAGATGGATGGCTTTGAACCCAATGCGGGTGTGATTCTGCTGGCAGCCACCAACCGCCCTGAGGTGTTAGATCCAGCACTGTTAAGGGCAGGTCGATTTGATCGTCGTATTGTCGTGGATCGCCCTGATCGCCAGGGACGAAAAGCCATTCTAGATGTTCATGCTAAGACGGTGCAGCTGTCAGATGATGTTGTGTTATCTAAGCTAGCGGCCCGTACCCCCGGTTTTGCTGGGGCGGATTTAGCCAACTTAATCAATGAAGCAGCCTTATTAGCTGCTCGCAAAAACCGTGAAGCTGTAACAATGGCTGATTTTAATGAAGCCATTGAGCGAATGTTAACCGGGCTTGAGAAAAAGTCACGGATCCTTAGCGAGCTAGAGAAGCAAACAGTGGCCTACCATGAAGCTGGACACGCGATCATCGGTGCCCTAATGCCCGGCACTGGGAGCATTGAGAAGATTTCAATTGTACCTAGAGGTGTGGCTGCTCTGGGGTATACACTCCAGCTACCAGAGGACGATCGGTTCTTAATGATGGAAGATGAGATTCGAGGCCAATTGATGATGCTATTGGGGGGACGTGCCGCCGAAGAATTGATTTTCAACAAGGTTTCCACTGGGGCCAGTGATGATATCCAAAAAGCAACAGACTTAGCCGAACGCTGTATCACGCTTTATGGCATGAGCAAAACCCTAGGTCCCATGGCTGTAGAACGTAACCAAGCACAATTTTTAGACGGATTTGGACAGCCTCGTCGCCCCATTAGTCCTCATCTGGCGGAGACTATTGATGGTGAAATCAAAGAGCTAATTGATCATGCTTATCAAATGGCCACTGCGCTCTTAGCGAGGAACCAAGCAGTCTTAGAACGAATTGCCCAAAAACTGCTGACGGCGGAGAGCCTTGAAGGTGACACTCTGAAAACATTATTGGCTGATATTCAACCATTGACCGATGTGCACGCTTGGCTAAATCCAGGCCATCAGGGGTTGCAGCCATATCTACAAAAAGAACGACACTATGAAACGACCTATTAGCTCGGAGTCACACCCTAGTTTTTCTCAACGCAGTTATTCATATGAATAGCCTTGATACCCCGTAACCAGGCGACTGCCATCCTTGAAAACATGGACTTCTATTTGATCACTGGCCCATGTAATGCGATTGGCTAGGTCCGGATTAAAGATCCGTACTTGTTGATTGCGAGATGAGACCGGTGAAGTGGGTTCATTGATGGCTAGGGACTCAACATATGGACCATCAATGAGAATATCCAACTGTTTTAACAGTGCCTGGGAACCTTCAGGGGCATCAGTTTTCTGTAATTCGTCTAATGTAAACCCGCTAAACGACATGACGTTTAACCCATGTTTTTTAACCTGTCGGGCTACTTCTGCCAGGGCAGTTGCTTGCCAAAAGGGTTCCCCCCCTGAGAATGTCACCCCTTCGTTTTCAGGATCATTCAGGATACGGCTGACCAGTTCATCAATGGATACTATCTGGTTAGGTTCAAAAGACCAGGAGGCCGGATTAAAACATCCTGGACATTCTCGTAAGCAGCCCTGTACCCATACCACGGCCCGACGCCCTGGACCGTTGACTTCAGAGCGATTTACATACCCCATAATATTGAGGTGATTGGGCGGTATAGTTGTATCTTTCTCGGCTAGTGGCATCGTATTTCTCCTAGTTACTGGATATGGTCAATCGAGCAGTTATGAAAAAATCCCCCTTGCGGGGGATATGGAGGTTCATAGAAGAGGAGGTAGCCGATGAACAAGTCAATGATTAGACAGTTACTGAAGACACGAGTTCAGTAGATACTGTCGGTGACCGATGATGGTATTCTGTACGGCCAAGTGTATCCTGGCGAGTAATCAAGTCAAAGACATGTTCGCCAATGGCTGCTTTCACCAGAGGCTCTAGCTCATTAACAATATTACAATCCAGTCGAAATGCTACATTTGCTTCGTCAACAATTTTTCGTACTAGACTCATCTCAATGGGCAATGAGTTTAAAGCATCTCTGTATTGCCCCTTAAAAGCCCGTCGAGCTTCCACAGTAGAGATATCGTCAAAGATATCGTCAAATTCATAAAAGGCCGTCCCATAGCCTTCCGGTAGTTGTAAAGCAGAACGGATAATGGCCTTTAGAGCTTGCCCGCCGGAGAGATCACCCATATAGCGCACATAGGCATGGGCAACCAATAAGGATGGATTCTGGTTAGCCACCTGATGAATGCGTTCTATGTAGTGGAGACCGGCTGAGGACGCCATAATCCCACCACGCCAATTTTTGCCATAGTAAAAAGCAAGGTCTTTTTCTAATTGTGGCACTCGCTCTAAGGAAGGGAAATACAGGGTACCCACGACAGAATGATGGGCATGCCGTCGCATTTCCTCTTCTAGAGCACTGTAAATAAAGTATAGGTTAGCGATTAGATGACGGAAGGGGTCCCTTTCAACAACACCTTTGAGAAAGCATTTCATAAATGCTGTGTTTTCTGCCAGTGCATGAGACTTCTGTGTCCCTTCCCGCAACTGCATAGCTAAGTTGTGGTTCATGGTATACCCTCAATGATTGCTGCATCGAGCTGGCTGTGGAGCCTAAAAGAAGAAAAAAGGCAAGAAATAATGCTGATTGGAGCATAGGCACGAATTAGGAGCCCTCCTTGTGACGTGCATACCTCTAAGTAGTTGGAGATACTCATTGATATTTCTTGCCAGAAAACTTGTCAGATAACTTAGAAAATATCAAGATGTTGAGACCCAGCCCACCCAGTCTTGGGATTTGAGAAGGAGGCTCGATAGCTCTGCTTCTGGCGTCTCAGGTGTGGGCCCATAACCATATTGCCAATGTGTGAAGGGGAGAAGCGACATCTGCATTTGCCTGCGGTAGATTGGCTTGAAGACTCATGGCTAAAAACGTTAGGCTTAGCTTTAATTACTATATAGCGATTAAACGATTACTGGATCCCTATTTTCAAAACTTTACGCTTTATGGTAAGTCTTAAATTCTAGAAAAACGGCATGGAATCTTTAGTATTGCTTCGTTTTGCTGAGTTGCAGCTCTAACCTATGGATGAGTCTGCCGTATATCCCTTTGGTCTGACCGGCTGATGGCTTACAAAATATGATGCCTGTGGCGGCATGGATGCACTATATTATGGTATTTATACCTAGAAAGTTATCAATAGATGTTTGCGGGAGAGCGGCGGCGGCTGTCCTTGCTCTCTCCCATAGCCTCAGTGTCTATGGGAGAGAGCGTACGTTAAAAAGTCCTTGGTTAGCCATGGGGCTGACCATCGGGCATGATGGCATGGTAGAGATTTGCCTGATGCAATACTGCACCCGTTAGGTCAGCCCCTTTTAGATTGGCCTCTTTCAAGTTCACGCCTGTCAAATCAGCATAGCTAAGATCAGCCCCTTGCAGGTTGGCCTCACTGAGATCGGAGGGAAATCCTCCAGGGCGATAGTCTTTGCCTAATTTAGCGCGACACAGCTTCGCTTGGGCTAAATTGGCCCCCCGTAAAATGGCACCGCTTAAAAATGCATAGCTTAAATCAGCCCCACTCAAATTAGACTGTCCTAGATCCGTTCTCTGGTCAGAATTAGAGCGCAAATCGGCATCCAACAGACAAGCATTAGCAAGATTTGCATCGCTGAGATTAGCTCCACAAAGGCTGGCTTTGATAAGATTTGCCTTTTCTAAGTTGGCCTGCGTTAATAGGGCACTGCTTAAGTCACTTTCTCGTAGCTGTGCCTGCTTTAAATTAGCACTGCGAAGATCGCTACCCCAAAGAATCGATTCGCTTAAGTTACAATTTTCAAAATTTACACGACAGAAGTGCGTTCGACCTAAGCGAGACTGCCGTAAATCAGATTGACTAAAGTTTGCATCACTTAAATCAAGCTGAAGTAGCTCTAACTCTAAGAGTGTTAACCCAGAAAAATCACGCTCGCCAGCCTCATAGGCCTTTAGCAGTTCTTTATTATTCATTAAACCTGTAAGGGGACTCTGATAGATTTATATCTATTCTATGCCTTTAAATGAAGATTAGATTGTTTTTGGTGTATCAATTCAGATTTATCGATATTTTCGATGGATGGGGCCAAGAATTTGATTAAGTCGCCGCAGTTCATCGGATGAGCCCATGACAATTACCAAATCTCCAGAACAAAGTAAAGTATCACCATTGGGGCCAACAATGAGTGAGCTATCCGCGCGACGAATTGCCAGGATCAAAGCTCCAGATTTTACTCTTAACTGGGCCTCTTCTAGGGTTCTGCCAATTTGAGGACAGTGTTTTGGAGAAATCAGAAACTCTTCTATATAAACAGTGCGATCTGCTCCGGTGAGAATACCATCTAAAAAGTCAACCACCTGGGGACGAATAGCCGCAGCCGCCATTCGTTTGCCTCCTGTAATATAAGGAGAAACCACCACATCTGCGCCACCGCGCTGGAGTTTTTGGACAGCTTCTTCAGTACTGGCCCTAGCAATGGTGCGAATGCCGGGGGCCAGAGTTTTGGCTGAGAGGACGGCATATAGATTCTCGGCATCGGATGGGAGCGCGGCCACCAAACCATGGGCTCGGTCGATACCCACATGAAAGAGAACCTGGTCTAGGGTAGCATCCCCTTGAAAGGTGATGAATCCCATCTGCTGAGCGGCTTGTACAGATGCTTCATGGGAATCAACCACAATGAAGGGGATAGCCTCGAACGCAAATTCTGTTGCGACTTGCCGACCTGTGCGGCCAAACCCACAGATAATATAATGACCTGCCAAAGATTTCATAAGTTTACGCCGTTGTCTCAAACGAATACCGGCTTGTAGGTGACCTTGAATTAGAGCCTCTGTAAAACAATTTAAGATATAGGCGATGACAACAACGCCCATTAAAATTAAGATAATAGTAAATAGTCTACCTCTGGCCCCTAACGGTTGAATTTCTGCAAACCCTACCGTTGCCAGGGTAATGACAGACATATAGGTCGCATCTAGCCAGGTCCAGCCCTCAATCACCCGGTACCAAAGCACACCTGATAAGACAACACAGCCTAGTGCGATCGCACCTCCCAATAAATGTCGCCGTGTCCGTTGATAGGTTTCTTCAATAAATGCATCCGACAGGGATGAGCGGGGTAAACGCGCTGGCATAAAGCTTTTTTTACTTAATTTAACCAGCCTAAACTAAGAGCTGCAACCCATAAGGTTCTAACAAGCCACGCACATTTCTATCATCACGATGCATTTTTTCTATCAAATTTGGGACGGCCTTAGCTTGATGAAGATTCTCTCATAAACCAAGAGAGAATCTAGTCTATTAACTTGTTGTCTTGAAAAGATGCTCAACAATCAAAAAAAGTTGTTCCACCCCACTATCCCGCACTAAACATTTTTCAGATCTTTGACAATTTAGGCCCCCAGATTTTGCGAGAGTACCAGGCCAATTCTGTTGAAACATTCAAACTCATTGGCAGTTTGACCATCGTACTGCTGATCAAGAGTAAAGAACACTTCGGGAGCAACTGAATACAGTCTGGTTGTGTAAGTGAGTGGTGAGTAGGAATAATCTAGTACGTTGGGTCATACATGGGGCGGCGGAACGATCCTACCCATAGGCGTCATTAGTTACACACTGCGCTTAACTAATCAACCGATTCCCCCATCACCCAATTCCCCCATCACTCATCCACAACCCAAAGCTGGGGCTCTATTTTTGTGCAATCCCCATTACGGCAACTCCTTAACCCATTGCCCTGTTGATGGTTTTGAACTAAACCACTGATGTTCACGCTCAACATATAAAATATGCTAGCGAGATACACAAATATCACTTTTCCAGGAGAATAAATGAAATACCACTCCACCCGTGGTCAAGCCCCCGTTCTTGATTTCGCCGATGTAGTCCTCACCGGTCTAGCCAGAGACGGTGGTCTATATGTGCCAGAGAGCTATCCACAGTTCTCCGTAGAGCAATGGCGACAACTACGCGGCAAGCCCTACCAAGTGGTGGCGTACGAAGTAATGAAGCCCTTTGTCGGCGATGCCATCCAGCCAGATGCACTCAAAACGCTGATTGATGAAGCCTATGCAGGCTTCCACCACAAAGCAATTGCCCCCATCAAGCAACTAGACACCAACCATTTTCTACTGGAACTATTCCACGGCCCAACGCTAGCATTCAAAGACTACGCACTACAGTTTCTCGGTAAGCTATTCGACCACCTGTTACAAGAACGAGGCGAACGCGTTACCATCCTTGGTGCAACCTCTGGAGACACTGGCTCCGCTGCCATTGAAGCCTGCCGCGACAAAGATACCATTGACATCTTTATTCTCCATCCCCACAATCGCACCTCCGAGATTCAGCGTAAGCAAATGACGACGGTGCTCTCGACAAACGTCCATAACATTGCACTAAACGCACCATTTGATGATTGCCAGACAATTGTCAAGGAGCTATTTAACGATTTAGACTTTCGCGACAAATATAAACTGTCAGCAGTAAACTCCATCAATTGGGCGCGCATCATGGCGCAGGTCGTCTACTACGTGTATGCCGCACTGAATCTAGGTGCCCCTGAGCGCACCCTATCCTTTGCCGTACCCACCGGTAACTTTGGCAATGTATTCGCTGCCTATGTCGCAAAGCGTATGGGATTGCCCATTAGTAAGCTAGCCATAGGGACCAACAAAAACGATATTCTGGCCCGCTTCTTCGATTCTGGCAAAATGAGCACCGATGCCGTTTCCCCATCCATCGCACCCAGTATGGATATCCAAATATCCAGCAATTTTGAGCGGCTACTGTTTCATACCTATGGAAATGACGCAGACCATGTCATGAAAACCATGGCTGAGTTTAAGAAAACCGGCATTTTTAGCGTATCGCCCGATGTGCTGACAGAATTGCGCAAAACCTTTGCCGGTAGACGATTTGATGATGACAGTATCGCTCAAATCATTCAGAAAATCTACCACGCCACGGGTGAGCTGATTGATCCCCACACGGCCATTGCCTGCGCCCCCGACTTATTGCAGGAGTTACCCAATGATGCCGTCCATGTTTCCCTCGCCTGCGCCCACCCAGCTAAATTCCCCGATGCCATTAAGGGGGCCGTAGATGTTTTCCCCCATCTGCCCGACTTCCTCAGTGATTTGTTTGAGCGAGAAGAGCAATTTACGGTGCTAGACAATGACCGGGCAACCGTCAAAGCGTTTGTAGAAGAAACGTTGGGAGCAAGATAAGGGGTAACAGTTTAAATCGGGACGTTTTCCAAAAAGAGGAATCAGGGGTTAGAATCTAGCCCCTTACTGACTTCTGATACGCAATCCTGATTGATAGCCTTCGGTATCGAAGGGCATCCACAAGGGAATGCCCCTACAGGATTGTCCATTTTTAATCGGATTTTGGGTGCGACCTGACAGGTCAGCGTTGGCGAGATCGCACCCAAAATCCCAGCAGGCAAAGTCCGCTGTATAGGCCTACTCAAAGCCGGGCTCGCCCCCCGACATCGAGCCGCTAGGATCATCCCATTGCCATGCGGCAAACCAAATACAACCTCTGGAGCCGAGACCCCGAAACCCGATGGCGGCCCGTCGCTGTAAGCTAGGCACCAACTTGCTCACCTATCCCCCCCTGGAGCATGGCTTTAACCGATAGTTACGCTATCGTTGAGCCTTAGCCGAAGCTTACTTAATAAGCTCTATGGAATACAACGAACAAGAGCACCTTTTAGGATATGTCTCACAGCATTGTACATCCGTAATGACAACAGCTGAATTGGCAGCACTGTCACACTTCCGCCTTAGGAAAAAAGCCCAACTCTATGGTGGAAAAATAGCCACTACTCTAGAACAAAAAAGTCAAGTAACTGCACCCAACGCTGTAGCATTGATTGAGCTGGGCGAGCAAGCTTTTTCAGAATTATTGCGCGATCGCATTGTCAGAGAATATCCTACCTTGTTAAATCGATGCCCCAATTGCGCAAAAGTACCCCGTACCCCCACAGCCAAGCAATGCCCATGGTGTTTTCATAGTTGGCGTCACCTAGAGCCCTACGGAGGTTAAGTTGATGCAGATTCCGTCCAATAGCGTCCTCATTATTATTGATGTGCAAAAGGCTATTGATCATTCCAGTTGGGGACGACGCAATAATCAACAAGCTGAGGCAAATATTGCAAAACTGCTAAGTGCCTGGCGGGCTACTCAGCGTCCAATTGTTCATGTTCGTCATCTTTCAACTGATCCTAACTCCACCTACCGTCCAGGGCAGCAAGGGTGCGATTTTAAGGATATTGTGATTCCTAACCGTGGTGAGAAGATTGTTAGCAAACACGTAAATTGTGCCTTTATTGGTACCGATTTAGAACAGTGGCTAAGACAAAATAACTATCAGACCCTAATAGTCACAGGAGTCATCACAAACAATTCCGTTGAGGCAACTGTTAGAGTTGCAGGTAACCTTAATTTTGATACCTATGTTGTTTCAGATGCCACAGCGACGTTTGACAAACTCGATTTAGAGCAAAATCTGCACCCAGCTGAGCGAGTACATGCCCTTGCCTTAGCCAATATGCATCAAGAGTACGCAACAGTAATCGACACCCCAACCATACTAGATAGCATATAGTTCTTGTTGTTTGAAATCTTCCATACAATCAATCGCCAAAAGTTTCGTTATAATCAAATAGATGTTATTAGCAATAGCTAGTGAGTATTATCGAAAATTAAAATCGATAATATCAGGAGGATGTCATGGCGGGAGCAGCTATCAATGAATCTCAGAAGGGCTTTTTAGAGCAGATAATGCAAAAGGCTAATTTCCCCGACATCTATGATGCTCGTGACACCACTGTTGTTGTGTTTCGAACCATGCGTGACATGATGACGACTGAAGCATCTGATCGTATTGAGGCGGCCTTTAGCAATCAAGAGATTGCTAAGCTCTGGCGAGACGACAATCCGATTGTGAGATTAATTAGTCGATTGCGCCCCCCACTTAAAATTGATTCCGAAATCTTTATGCGTCGCATTACCCAAGAAGGCAGTGTTCCCAAAGATGTCACTCCACAGGGGGTGACCATCGCTGTCTTTTCAACCGTAAGAAATGAACTGCCCACAGAAATTGTGCAAGAAATTTCTGGTTACCTCCCAGACGGAGTTAAGGTTTTGTGGGAACAGCTATAGGCTCCTAAAATCGGGCCTCGCCGCCTGCCCTTTGTCTTGCGCTAGTTCTCTCCTTTTACAAAAGAACAAAACCATGGTTTAACATCTCTGTAGATTTTATCAGAGCAACCCTTTAGCCAGATACTTTTGATGTAGAAACACCTTCTGAATCTGTATGGGAACTGATAATTTGATTGCATATATCAATACACTCGTTGCAAATATAAGCAGGTATTGCATCTAATGCTGACCCCGCAATCAGTAAATTAACTTCAGTCTGATTCTTGCCACAAAATGAGCAGCAAAATTTTGTGGGTATCTGAGCAGCATGATTAGTGGACATTGTTTTATTCTCCATATTGAAAACAGATTGGGGCTGTAGCAACGATAATTTTTCTTTGAGTTGATGACGTGATTTATGCAACCGTCCTTTGACAGCACCCACTGAAATATTTAAGTGAGCCGCCACTTCTTTTAAGCTGAGTTGCTCTTCATAGAACAGCAGCGTGGCTAATCGATTTTTTTCAGATAGTTGCTCAACTGCATTCAGAACAGTAATGCGCAGTTCCTCTTGTTCAACAATTTTCTGAGGAGAGGCTGAACTACCAGTCAATGGCTCATCCATTAGCTTTTGAACCATGGTTTCAAGGGAAAAACAGATAACTTTATGGCGTTTGAGGTGATTGCGGCAGATGTTTAACACAATGCCGTAAAGCCAGCTCTTAAAACGGGTTGGCTCCCGCAGCTTCTCTAGAGACAGATAGGCCTGTAACATGGCCTCTTGCACTAACTCTTGAGCTAAATCATCATTGCCCACTAAACGTTTTGCCAGACGTTGGGCCATCGGTTGGTAACGCAATACCAACTGACCGAATGCGGCCTTATTTCCCTGCCGTACTAGAAAAATTAATTCCTGATCGTTTTCCTCAGGCATGTCTGTTCTATAAAACTAACTGGCTAATAAATAGTGGCAGGGTAGTCCAAAAAGGTTACTTCGCCATGGCCAGTGAGTTGCCAAATCGAATGAAATATTTTAGTTAGGAGGATAAGGCAGTTAGTGGTAAGTTTTTATGGATTTTGATGTGTTTGAATCAAAGCTCTAGTCAGCACGTCGAGAGTAGCAGCCCATTTGTTGATAGCCCAATGACTGTTCTGAATCAGCCTAATCCCAAAAGTCATGGACTAAAGCTAGGATGCTTGGGGTGTGCTGGCATGCTTGCAATTATCATCGGCCTCGGCAGTCTATGGCTCTTGGCTCCTAACTGGGTCGAAAACCATAACCCGTTCATGCAGCAACATATGATCGATGTGGCCTGGGAATGGGGAAATTTTGCGCCTATCCCACCCGAGGCGACGGATTTGCAGATTATGACGTCGGGTAGCTCATTTTCTAGAACCTTTAAGGGCTCATTTTCCGCTGAGCGTTCGATTCTAGAAAAGTGGATTCAAGACTCGCCAGGATTGAATTTAGACGAAGGGACCCGATTGGAGTCGGGCAAATTTCGCTATACCATTAGCCCCAACGGTGGAGCTGGCTTTGGCTCAGTCGATCTTGATCCCCAAGGCAATATGATTTATTTCACGGTCTCATGGAGTTAATCGAGGGCTCTAGCATCCAGTGATGGAGATGGTGCACTTTTGTAACAGTCGTCAACCCAGTCTGGGCGATAGGCGATGGCCTGGCCAAGTACCCAGGAGCTGATCCACTTTGCCAAGGTTATCCCAATGATTACTCTACGTCCTGCCACATCTGACGATTTAGCTGTACTGCGTCACTGGGACGAACAGCCCCATGTAATCGCCTCCGATCCTGATGATGACTGGCAGTGGGAGATAGAACTCAGCCGCTCACCGACCTGGCGTGAGCAGTTGATTGCTGAACTAGATGGGCGACCCATTGGCTGTATTCAGATTATTGATCCAGCCCTGGAAGAGAGTCACTATTGGGGCGATGTGCCTGCCAATTTGAGGGCTATCGACCTTTGGATTGGTGCGGCTTCTGACCTGGGCAAAGGCTATGGAACGCAGATGATGCGTCTGGCACTGACCCGCTGTTTTACCGACTCAGCTGTGGTGGCTGTGCTGATTGATCCATTGGTTAGCAATACCCGAGCCCACCGTTTTTATGAACGGCTAGGCTTTCAGCAAATCGAGCGTCGTCAGTTTGGAGGCAGTGACTGTTTTGTTTATCGCCTCAATCGAGAGGGTTGGGACAGTTTGAATCGGGAGTAGTGTTCGAGTTATGTTAGCCTCACTAACGCTGCCATCAGAAAGGATAGATAAGCAAGAATTATGCAATTGGTAATAGCTATCGTATCGGGGCTAATTACATTGTTGGCATCGTCCTTAATCGCGGTTTATCAATCCCGTACTGAATTCCGCAAGCTGACGAAACAATTAGAACAGACCTACACAACGTCACTCTTTGACAAACGCTTAGAGGTCTATCCTGTTCTGTTTAAGGCCCTGAATCAGCTCAACCATAAAATTGAATATAGTTCGCCCGACAAACAACAGCTCATCGAATTTCAACGCCAATATGATGAGTGGATTTCTGCCCATGCCATTTTGCTAACACCCACGACAGCCAAGGTGATTTGGGGATATCACAACTATCTTATTGAGCTGCTAGAAGAAAATTACGAAGGTTCCATCCCTCTGGAACAATGGATCGAAATACGAAATATTCAGATTGTTATTGGTAAATTTTTACGGGCAGAAATTGGCGTGTTTGATACCACAGCAGCCGGCATTCCTGAACTGGAGAGACCCCATGTTAAAGCCATTATCGATCAGCTACAGCGGAGTTCTCAAAAGATTCGTAATCGCTTTGGCTATTGAGCCATTGGTGAGCACAGTGTACCTGGGGGATATATCAGAATTCAAACTGATTTGAATCAGATCTAAGATGCTTGTATCACAGTTCTGTTTTACTCGAACCCACCATGATGAAATCCTGGCTCCGCCCCCCTCGCCTCTGGGTAGGTGAGACCGCAGACGAACAGCCCCGCGACGAACAGCCCCGCCATGCTACTTGGCTAGAGCTATTTTACGATCTGGTGTTTGTGGTAGCCATTTCTCAGCTGGCACACAAACTCAGCGTAGATGTTTCAGTCTATGGATTTCTAAGTTTTGCAGCCCTGTTTGTGCCCCTATGGTGGGTCTGGATTGGCACAACTTTCTATGCCAACCGGTTTGATAATGACGATGTGGTCCGGCGTATTTTAATGGGGCTGCAAATGCTGGCGGTGGCGGCCCTGGCCGTCAATGTGCACCATGGCCTGGATGACAGTTCCAGTAGCTTTGCCCTGGCCTATGTTGCGTCTAGACTGATGTTGGTGCTGGAATACCTCTGGGCTGGCTGGCATATTCCGCAAGCGCGAGGTTTAACGAATCGCTACGCTGTGGGGTTTAGTGTAGGCGCACTGCTATGGCTAATTTCGGCCTTTGTACCGCTGTCGCTTCGCTTCGTGCTCTGGACGGTTGGCCTGGCGGTGGATTTTATCACACCCATGTTAGCGAGGACCATGGTGCAACAGCTGCCGCCACATCCGGAGCACCTGCCTGAGCGTTTTGGTTTGTTTACCATCATTGTGTTGGGCGAGGCTATTATTGCGGTGGTCAACGGCGTGTCTGAGATGCATTGGGAGTTTGCCAGTACGCTATGTGCGATCGCAGGTTTCACCATCGCCTTTTCTCTCTGGTGGCTATACTTTGAAAATGTGTCCGGCTCTGCCCTAGAAACTGCCCGCACCTCTGGCCGCGTCCAGATTTTACAGCTGTGGCTTTATATCCATTTACCCCTGGTGATTGGATTAGCAGCAACCGGGATCGGTGTGGAAAAAGGTATTTTATCGGCTGGCCATGCTGGAGTTTTAGCCACTCCAGAACGATGGCTGTTGTGTGGGTCAGTGGCACTTTGTTATGGCTCATTGGCCGTACTACATCGCATGGGGGTGATTTTCATGTGTAAGGCCCGAACCCGCCATCGATTAGTGGGTATGGCCGCTATGCTAGGTGTAGGACTAGTGGGGACTGAGCTCTCCGCCATGGGGGTAATGAGTTTTGTTGCCCTGATGGGAATTGTGCAAGTGGGGCTTGATCTCTATCAGGGTAAACCTGGGTCCTTAAAGGCAGCGTAGGATGTTGGGGCACACAGAATGCAGGGATGCCTCGCCGTGCATCCCGACGGGGTATTTGTTATTAGGGCATACATGTCGTGAACACAGACAAGGTTATGGTCATTACTGGAGGCAGCCGTGGCATTGGGGCGGCAACGGCGTCTTTAGCCGCAGAACGTGGCTATGCGGTGTGTGTAAACTATCGTCGGAACCATCAGGCAGCAAATGCGGTTGTTGAGAAGATTCGACAACAAGGGGGTAAGGGAGTTGCGATCGCAGCTGACATCGCAGTAGAAGCCGAGGTGATCGCCCTCTTCAATGCAGTAGATCATCAGCTAGGTACAATCACAGCCCTGGTCAACAATGCAGGAATTTTAGAACAACAAACCCGCGTAGAGAATCTAGATGCCGCCCGCCTCAATCGAGTTTTGGCAACCAATGTCACCGGGGCATTTCTATGTGCCCGAGAAGCCATCAAACGCATGTCTACCAAGCGCGGCGGCCCAGGAGGGGCCATTGTCAATATCTCTTCAGTCGCCGCCCGTCTAGGGGCGGCAGGTGAATATGTAGATTACGCTGCATCTAAAGGGGCGATAGATGCTATGACCCTAGGGTTGGCTAAAGAAGTAGCCGAAGAAGGGATTCGAGTCAATGCCGTGCGTCCAGGATTTATTTATACGGACATTCATGGCGATGGTGGCGAGCCAGGACGTGTGGATCGAGTGAAAGAATTTTTACCCATGAAACGGGGTGGGAAAGCGGTGGAAGTGGCCCAGGCTATCCTGTGGCTGTTATCAAACGAAGCGTCCTATACAACCGGTACGTTTATTGAAGTAGCCGGGGGAAGATAGCTCTGCCCCCTTGTAAACCTAATTTTGCTCGCTAGCAGCGGCTAAAAAGTAGCGCTTGCCATTCTGTTCCAGCACAATACCATTGTTGTCAGAATCAAGAACGTTGTGGTCAGTTAATGCTGAAAAAGGGATGAAATCGCCTTGCTCTGTCAAAATGCCCATGATTTTGCCGGAGGACGTTTTCTCTTTCTTTGGAGTTTCTGAATTAGCACCGGCTCCCTTGGCCATCAGAAGCAGTAATGCAAACGGTAGAAAAACAAGAACTGCAGGTGACATTGGCTTTTCCTCGTACGGGTGGCAGAAAAATAACCGACGTTTATTGAAGTCTCTGTATGCTTCAATGTCCTCACTTTAAATTCCTACAAATATTTTTGAAATGATCAAATGCACCAACTTTCTGACTAAAAAGCGCGATGTAGCTTTGTAGTTTTCTGCAAAGCAGCAAGAGCCTCGAAACACCAAAGACTAAATCAAGACACCAACTGTGCCACCATCTCAGCTCGAGATGAAACCTTTAACTTTCGAAACATCCGCTTTAATGCCTGTTTCACTGAGTTTTCTGTGATCCACAGTTCAGTACCAATTTCTTTATTAGTCATCCCTCGGGCAACCAGCTCTGCGATTTGAGCTTCCCGTGGGGTGAGGCAGTTGTTGTGAAACACAATAGGCGCGGGCTTAGCCTGTAAAACAGCCAATCGTGTAGACACATGTAAACAGAGAGCACTTAAATCCGCTAGATTTTCAGTCGTAAACTTGGGGTCCTGGCGATGGCGAGTCACAGCGATGCCGCCCACCAGCTGCCCCTGGCTGACAATGGGGCCAACCATAACATGACCATGATCGGCGCGAGGGCAAATCGTTTGCCATACACCAGGGGGCAAAATCACTTCATCATGAACCGCTGCATGATTTTGCATCAAGTAGCGCAGCACAGGATTATGATCCAAGGATAAAGCTTTTTTTAGCAATGGTGGCGTACGGTCATCAAGGGTTGGCAATTGGTCTAGAAAATACAGGTTCCATCGCTTAGCTGCAAAATACTGCCCAACCTCTGCCATAAACACCTGACGCAGCTCAGCTTCCGTCTGTGCCTGGACAATTGTCTGAAACAAGCTTTGTAGAGGAGCTTTGATGAGGGGTTCCATGGCACTCACTTTTTGCCGCTAGACAAAAGTGTACCCGATCGAGGTCTAGGCGTCAGAAAATAGCCGCCTTAGGGTAGGAGGGTAGCAAGCAAAATAATTATGCCTTCATCCTCTTTATCTAAGACGATAGATGCGCTGCCAATGGCTGTTGACACAACCCCGAATCCAAGATTTAGTGTTGTTGGGTTTTATGTCGTAACTGTTGTGTTTAACCTCCTTTTGGGGGTGCAACTGTTGACAGCGGGTGTAGCCTATTTTGAGAATCCTAGCTGGTGGCAAGCCCATGTATGGCTGGTGAGGGGATACAGTGGTTTATCTCTGGTGCTAGTCATGTGGGCCTATGGGGCTGCTTTTTCAAGGCGTATTCGTATCCTGACAGTGAGTATGCCTATTTTATTAGGAGTTCAGTTTTTGACAATTCATTGGCATCCACCATTTTTGCCATTGTCATTAGCCATTGTGCATCCCTTAGTGGGGTTCTTTTTGGTTTCTGTTTCCTCTACGCTGGTGCATCGGGCATGGCGAATTGTCTCACCGAGAAAAGTAGCTGAAATTTAGGCTAGGTAGAAGATTGTCAGATAGTTTCTAGGAGAAAACCATGACTGATTACGCCTGTCCTGATACTCTTGTCGATACCCAATGGCTAGCCGATCACCTGGATGATCCCAACGTGCGCATTGTTGAACTTGCCATGGGCCCAGATCTGCTGGAAAACGCCCATATTCCAGGAGCTGTATTTTGGAGTATTTTTCCTGATTTAAGTCAGCCAGACATGAGTATCCAGCTGGATCAAGAAACCATTGAAAACGTACTCTCACGCTCTGGCATTAGCCCTGAGACAACAGTTGTTGCCTATGGCAGTGATATCGCCATAGGTGGCGTTGTTTTCTGGTTACTGACCCTATTCGGCCATGAAAATGTCAAGGTTTTAAACGGTGGTCATCAGAAATGGATAGCAGAATCTCGCCCAGTTACGACTGAGTTCTCTACGTTTGCACCTACTCAGTATCAGGCTAAACCCCTGAATTCTAAATTGCGTGTTTTACAAGCCGAAGTAGAAACCTCTTTAAAGGAGTCTGATCAAGTCTTGTTGGATGTGCGCACACCTGAAGAGTACCGTGGTGAGATCTTTATAATGAAGCCTCCGGAGGGACAGGAACGGGCAGGGCATATTCCTGGGGCTGTGCATGTGGAACATACCGATACGGTTAATGATGACGGCACATTTAAATCATTTAATGATCTCAAGCATCTCTATAGCCAACGGGGCATTACACCGGATAAAGAGGTGTTTCCCTACTGTGCCATTGGTGGGCGTTCGGCGTTTATCTGGTTTGTGTTGACATACTTGTTGGGGTATCCACATGTACGTAATTACGATGGCTCATGGAATCAGTGGAGCCGCTTGCCGGGTATGCCAACAGAGCCATAGACCCTTATGTAGACCTCTATATATCTATACTTGAGTTTGGAGATCCGATCAACGATGATCTTGCTGCCCACCGATTCGGCTGGATTCGGTGGGCAAGAGGGATGGTTCTGCACAATGGCCATGGGCTACGGTAAGGTGGCAGTATTCAGCTACCAGGCAGTTAGCCTCTAACCATGGAAGCTGGAGCTGGAGCTGAGCTGTTGCTGGTTAACTGAGCTTGATAATCGGCAATTTAGCCCAAGTCCCAGATATTGATGGAGATTTTTAAGCGATGGCCAACTACGTCTATATTGCAACCAGCCTCGACGGATTTATCGCTACACCCGACGGTGGTGTTGATTGGCTTGACGACATCCCCAATCCTGATCAGAGTGACTTTGGCTACGGTGAGTTTATCAAGCGTGTCGATGCCATTTTAATGGGACGAAACAGTTTTGAGAAGGTTCTCTCATTTGGTACTTGGCCCTATGAAAAGCTGGTTTTTGTTTTGAGTAATCGCTTAAAGCATGTTCCTGATAACTTAGTAGACAGTGTGGAAATTGTCAGTGGCAACGATCTCAAAACACTGGTTGGACAGTTGGATAAACGTGGGTACCACAATTTGTATATTGATGGCGGTCGCACCATCCAAAGTTTCCTGGCGGAGGACATGATTGATGAAATGATTATCACCAGAGTCCCTGTCTTACTAGGCGATGGCATTCCACTATTTGACAAACTTATAAATAAACTGCAATTTAGGCATAACAAGACTGAGCTATTTAACAATATGCTGGTGAAGAGTGCTTACAGTCGCATTAGAGCATGATTTTTGTAGTAAGGAGCAAGCCATAAATAACATCCAAACGTAACTGTTGAAGAGACGTTCCAGGGAACGTCTGTACATTCAAAATTTGGAAGTTAATTGATTTTGCTTTCCAAGCATATATTCGTTTTGTAAACTTGCCATCTTTTCGGGTTGAGACGAGTATTTAGGAGCGTTTCCACAAATATCTCTATTTCTGTCGAGATCGATATTTTACAACCTTTAAATTTAGAAAAAGATCCGTATAACAAACACATACACAAATTAGGTGTTGTTAGCTTGAGTGCAAATCAACAGTTTATAGCTATGGTTTTCAACCATAAAACCCTTGTCAATAGATAACTCCTTTACTTGTCAATAGATCATTCCCTTACTAAATACCTTATTATGTCAACTCTTTTTTTGAAATCGCTCTTGAGTAGTGGCATTGCTTCCATTGCTTTGCTTTCGTCTGGCCACTCTGCCCTGGCACAATCGACCGATTTTAGCCAGGCTAAACAGCTGGCAGATATTGCATTTGGCTATGCGATCGCAAACCAACCCAACAAAGCTATTCCACTGCTGGAGCAAGCCGCTACATACGCAGGAGGAGACTGCTTTGAAAGCAACGCATGGTTAAAAATCGGAGTGGGTTATCGAGCCGTAAACCAGTCCAGTAAAGCCGAAACATTTCTAACTCGGGCAGTGGAGACTGCTATCGATCACACCGAAGGAAAATGCGCCTCTAGTGGTACATCGCCCAGTGAATCACTGCTTAACCGGACGGTTGAATATGCTGAAGCGGGCCATTTAGAGTTAGCTGTGCACCTGGTTCAACAGGTGCAGGCTTGGTCACACCCCCTGGCAATGGCAGAGATTGCGGCAGAGTATGAGCGAGCCGGTCAACCGCGACAAGCGCAACAAATGATTGCCCAGGCTGTTGCTGAGATGAAGAAGTATGAAAATGAAGACTTGGTGGATGTCGTCACTGCTAACCAACTATTTTTGGCAGCAACAGGTCTGTTGATCCTTGAAGAGCAGAAAGATCTGGCAAAATTGGTCATAGAAAAGAGTGAAATACTCTCTTTCCTCGAAGATAAGGGTACCGATGTTCTTGAAGATAACTTTGAAACCTACCAGGTGCTAGGTTTAGCAAGACTGTTAATCGAAATTGACAAGACGCAACAAGCACTCGCTGTTTTAGACGCAACGAGACCGACTATTCAGCCTTCGCCAAGGTTTCCTTTAGATGAGGCCCATAGCTGGATCGATTTAGCACAGTTATATAGCAGGCTGGGCAGTGATCAGGCCGAGAGTACCTGGGAAAAAGCCAGAGCAATTGTAGAGCAAATGCCTAATTCCCATGAGCAGTCATCGGCGTGGGGTGCACTGGTAAGAGCATACTCAGAGTCAGAAGACTTTGAGCGAGCCCTGGCCTTGGCAGAGACCATAAAGAATAGTAGTGCACGACAACGGGCCTATGGGGCAATTGCGGTGGCCTATGCTAAAGCTGGATTGGTGGAGGATGCCAATGGCCTTGTGGAGTCCATAGGGATGCCTGACTTTGCTATACAAGATGTGATCCGTACCTATTTAGAAACTGAACAGTATGCTGAGGCTGAACGCCTGGCCAAGCAGCCTGACATGTTAGATTTTCTGCCCCAGGTTGGCAGCGCCTATTGTAGGATGGAACTACCGGAGCGTGTGGTGCCTTTGTTTGAGTACTTGAGCGAAACAAACTCTCCCCCTGTAACTTGGCTCCGTCAGTGTACGGCCACTGCATTTGCAAGACAAGGACAGTTTGATCAGGCCATGGAAGTGGCGCAGACAGTGACCGGACCTGAGACTAAGGCTGCTGTGCTGGTTGCGATCGCAGCCCAACATACCAACCCATCCAACCATTCAGCCTGGGGCCGGTTTGTACAACGGTTGCCCTATCCCCTGCGCGCCTGGTTAAGCCCTGCTGAAACCCAGGAAGCCGTTGACATACTTGACCAAGCCCTGGCTCTAATTCAAACAGATTCCTAGCTCGTAGCCAGTATGCCGACGATGACAGGTCTTTGACCGTGACAACCTTTGTCGCGTCGCTGTTCTAGCTGTACCGTAACAGTTCTTGCCCAGGTCCCCTCTAATATTATTGTCAGTCTGAAATGTTTTGAGATGTTTTGTGATTAACTGCAGTCAGGTCGTAAAGAATCCACCGACGACTTTCATGGGATTATCTTGCCTGAGCTAGAATTTCATGACGATTTATCACTGTAAAGAGGGTTTTTCATGAGTGCAGAACACGGATTGGGGACAAAGTGTCTACATGCAGGTCAAGAGCCTGATCCCACCACCATGGCTCGCGCTGTGCCCGTCTATCGCACTACCGCCTATGCCTTTCGGGATACTGAACACGCAGCTAACTTGTTTGCCCTGAAAGAACTGGGCAATATCTATACGCGGTTGATGAATCCTACCCAGGATGTTTTAGAAAAGCGGGTTGCTGCCATTGAAGGTGGAGCTGCAGCCCTGGCCGTGGCGTCTGGAACCAGCGCTATTTTTTATAGCATTATTAACATTTGCCAGGCTGGGGATGAAATTGTTTCCGCTAATACGCTGTATGGCGGGACCTACACCATGTTCAAGGACATCCTGCCCCAGTTTGGCATCAAGGTGAACTTTGTCGATCCCCGCAATCCAGAGAATTTCCGGTCCGCGATTACGGATAAGACCCAGCTGGTGTTCTGTGAAACGGTCAGTAACCCAGGGTTAGAAGTATCGGATTTAGATGAGATCGCTGCGATCGCCCATGAAAATGGCCTGCCCCTTGTTGTTGACAGTACCTTTACAACACCCTATTTAATTCGCCCCATAGAACATGGTGCCGATATTGTGATCCATTCCCTAACCAAGTGGTTAGGAGGCCACGGCACAGGCATCGGCGGCATCATGGTAGACTCCGGCAAATTTGACTGGACCTCCGGCAAGTTTCCCCTCATGAGTGAGCCAGACCCCAGCTACCACGGTTTGCGATATGCCCATGACCTGGGCCCCTTGACCCCGATCGCCTATACCCTGCGTATGCGGCTTGTGCCCCTACGTAACCTAGGAGCCTGCATTTCCCCAGATAATTCCTGGATATTCCTCCAAGGTATAGAAACCCTGCATTTACGCATGCAGCGCCATTGTGAAAATGCCATGGCCGTGGCCGAGTTTCTGCAACAGCATCCCTCTGTAGAGTGGGTGCGTTACCCTGGCCTAGAAACCGATAAAGCCCACTCCACTGCCAAACGGTATCTGAAAAATGGATTTGGAGCCATGGTTGTCTTTGGCATCAAAGGGGGAGCTGACGCAGGCAAGAAGTTCATTGAGCAGCTGACGTTATTCTCTCACCTGGCAAATGTAGGGGATGCGAAAAGTCTGGCCATTCACCCATCCACAACAACCCACTCGCAGCTGTCAGAGTCTGACCTGCAAAGTGCCGGCATCGCTCCCGAACTGATCCGTCTAGCCATTGGCATTGAAGACATCGATGACATTATTGATGACCTCAAACAAGCCCTAGCCGCATAGAGTACATGCGCCTTGATTACGAAGGTGCCATCGGACTATCCTCTCCTTCATAAGGGGAGGTGTACACACAAGTGCTCGTCAATAGCCTTTAGATTGCCTCACCCCCTCTAACTCCCCCTAAAGCCCTCCAGGCATGGGCTAAAGCCTAAGGTAAGGGGGAGGACTGGAGCTTCCCCCCTTGGTAAGGGGGGATTGAGGGGGGTAGTGCAGGAGATTGAGGTTCAACATGAGATGTGTATACACCGTAGCCCCTTACCAAGGGGGAATTAAGGGGGGTAATGCAGGAGTCTGAACTCTCTGCCGAGATATGTGTACACCGTGGCTCTTGAAGGGGGGATTAAAGGGATTAAAGGTAGGGCTGATTCATTTTTCCGTTTGCAGGAAAGCATGTAAATAAAGTAGTTTTATAAGAATGTCTTGTTTCTTCTGCGCAATCTAAACATTAGTCCCATGGCTTAACACATCAACTCTTCAAGCCTCCACCATCCCCTTTCAACTCTTCTCTCCCATCGCTTACCTAATGAGTATTGGCTCAGTCCAGACCAAGTTTTTCCACCTAGACGAACCTTTTCCTTTAGATTCAGGAGAATCTTTTGACGCCATCACCCTGGCCTATGAAACCTATGGCACCCTCAACAGCGATGCCAGTAATGCCATCCTGGTTCTACATGCCCTAACGGGTAGTCAGCATGCCGCTGGTATCAACAAAACATTACCAGGGGCGGAGTCCCTGTGGACAGATGACTGTGTTGTTGGCTGGTGGGACACCTTTATTGGCCCAGGTAAGGCCCTGGATACAAATCGTTATTTTGTTATCTGTGCTAACTACTTGGGGGGGTGCTATGGGTCAACAGGGCCACGCTCTCTTAATCCACGCACGGGTAAGCCCTACGGCAGCCAGTTTCCCCAGGTAAGTGCCTGGGATGTGATCCGCAGTCAGCTACAGTTGCTGGATTTTCTGGGTATTGACTGTTTGCATGCTGTGATTGGTGGGTCAATGGGCGGTATGCTTTCGATTTTGTTAGCCACCCGCTGCCCCCACCGGGTCAAGAATGTTTTGCCCATCGCAACCGGGTTAGAAACCACGGTGCTCCATCGGGTCCATAACTTTGAGCAAATTCTATCAATTCGTAATGATCCCAAATTTCAAGGCGGCGACTACTACGATACAGAGCCACCCAAAGAAGGTTTGTTATTAGCTCGGATTATTTCCCATAAAACCTTTGTGTCACTGGCCGTAATGGAAAAACGGGCACGGCAAGAAATTACGATAGACCAGCCCATTGGACAGTTTTACGAACTATCTAACCCGATTGAGTCCTATATGTTCCATCAGGGCAAAAAATTTGCAGAGCGATTTGATGCCAATAGCTATCTGCGCATTATGGATATGTGGCAGCGGTTTAGCCTCAATGCACAACAGCCAGCCTTATTTGAAAAATGTGCCCACCAGCAGTATCTGATTTTTAGCGTCGATTCTGATGTGTGTTTTTACCCAGAAGAACAAAAGGTCATTGTCAGGGCATTGAAAGCAGCTCAGATGAATGTAAAACACATTACAGTGCATTCTGATAAAGGCCATGATTCCTTTTTGCTAGAGCCAGATCTCTATGCACCGTATATCCAGTTTGTTTTGGATTGAGACCATGCCACATTTTTAGGGCAATAGGCTGCGAGAACCTGATCAGCTCCGTGGTCTGTACTTATAAAAATGCGTTTTCTCTAATTTGCCATAGTTGGGATCAGATGGATTATTAAAGTAATCCCAAACCCATCGTTGCACTTCAAATGCAGTAATCCTATTTTCTCCCTGGGCTTTCTGATTATGAACATCGCCAAATGCCTGGAGTAGGCTGTCGCACTTTTTAACCTTGGCAGTAACCTCCTGATGACAGTCTCTAAAGGTTAAACGATAGCGAGTATTCATGGGTGCATAGATAAATTTATGAGTCGGCTCATGCACCTTTTCCCCAGAATCATAATGGGCAATCAGCTTATTGTAGCCAACCATACCTGAGTCGTCATAGCCAGAGAACATTTGGAGAGATGTTAGTGGGTAATACTCCCGATGCTTCACCCAGATAAATGACATGGTAACAATCAGCACCGAAACTAAAATCGGATAGAAAAATATCCGCTTGGGACGTAAGGTCTCTCCTTTAGGGGAGTTACTCTGGGCAAACTTAAACCAGCCACGCCTATTCAACCAACGACGGATCGCCGTGTAATCATAAAAGATTAGCTGCACCAGAATTAAATCAAAGAAGACAATATTTTGCAGAAAGATAATGCCCACATGCATGGCAGCCATGGCAGCTGGCATGATCCAGCGGGCCCAGCGGGAGAAGAGAACTAAACCATAGGCCAGCTCACCATATATCCCCACAAAGCCCAAAAAGCCAAACACAATGTCAGGGGCATGAACCAAATGTAGGGAAATAGTCCAGTCAGTTTGCAGTGGCTCTAACGTGGTAGAAAGTAGTTTGGCCTTGAGATTCTGGGGGGCCCACCAGTAGAATCCAGAGAAGTAAATCTTACTCAGCCCAGCCTGAATATACGAAACCCCCAAAATTAGCCAACAAGCATAGCGTGCCCAAGCATAAATGGGCGCGGGTTCATCGGCGACGGGCACGGGCTCACCGCGCCGCTGTTTTAACCAGCGATCAACCGATAGCGCATCATTACACGGTGCAAAGGAGAGGACGGCCAGCAGGTAAACGGGGAGCAGCCCAGTGTGGTAAAACCAGGTGTACTGTCGTAAAATACCGCCCAAAACCAGATAGAAAAGGGCTCCCAATGGCAGTACCCAGCGAGTCTTCAAGCCAATGGTACCTAAGATCAGTACCAGGGCCGTTATCCACTCAAAAAGCTGGAGGCTGGGCTGATGGCGAGAGAACGCCTCAAATCCAGGAATATTGTAGAAATAATCCATCACCCCCATGGAATGACGAATCTCAATTGGCAGGAGGGCGCTGCTAGGCAGATCCTCCATCCACAGGGTCATGAGTACTAGCGTGCCGCAGCTAACAATGCGAATTGCGGCCAAGGATTCGGCAGTGGTTTCGGGAACAAAACGTCGGACAAACCAGGGACTGGTGACCAGCCAGGAAACGGCGGCAAATCCCAGGCAGATAAAGAAGCCATTTTCTGCCGACTGTTGCGGTGCAAACAGCCGTTCAAAGGCAACCCAGCCAACTGCACCCACCACACCTGCTAGACAAATGATTAAGCGAATGTTACGTGTGGAGATGCGCTCAAACGAAATCCGCTTGAACAGGGCAATGCCGCTGGCTGCCAAGATTGCCAGTACCCCAAAACCGGTTAGCTTACGTTTGTTCAGACGCAGATACATGCCCACGGTTTCCGGCGTACTGGGGGCCGCAATTTGAGCGATCTTGAGCCGAGGCACAGACAATACATCCCAGTTCTCACCGCCGTCAGTGGATCGATAGATGGCGGTGTCAACGGCCCCAAAACCAAAGATGGTGTTATCTTCTGCATAGTTTGGAGAAAACTGAAGCGCCCGACCCGCACAGGGAACATGGGTATATCGTGAGAACGCCAGATTGGGATCGCCGATGGCCTTAAATGAATTGCCGCCATCTTCACTTTTGAAGAGACCCCGTCCGCGAACGCTAGCGATCACAGTTTTATCGTTGACGTAATTGGGGGAGATATCCACCGCTTCGATAAAGGGATTGGCTCCATAGCCTTTACCGTCTAGATGTTCCCAAGTTTTGCCTCCGTCTTCAGTGCGATATAGGCCCTTGCCTGAGGCCACAAATAGGGTCTGATCGCTAGCAACGTTAGGAGAAACAGCTATCTGTGCAAACGGTAGCTCTTCTAAATCAGTATTCTCTGTTAACAGCGACCACTTCTGACCGGCATTCTCACTTTTATAAACACCGCGAATTCCCGTGTTAAAAAGGGTCTGATCATTGGCAAAGTCAGGTGAGATCACCAGGGATGGGGAATCATTGCCCAGTTGCTTGTCTAGCTGGCCGACACGTTCATAGGTTTTACCGGCATCTTGAGACCGAAAAACAAGTCCCTTCTGGTTGGTACTAAAGACCGTTTGATCCGCCTTAAAGTTGGGGGAAACGCCCAAACTGACACCTCGGACTTCCTGACTTAATGGATGCACAGACCAGTTCTGACCACCGTTGGCTGACCGTAGAATTTTAGTGTAGAGAATCGATGAAAAGAGGGTTTGATCGTCGGCGTAGTTACTAGAAAGGGCAATGTCAAAAAAGCGGCGGGGATCTTGCTCACTAGTGGCTGCATCCAAGGGCTTAAAGCTATTGGTAAATAGAGGCAGGTGTAGTCCCTCGTTAATGCTTTGCCAGGTGTTACCGGCATCATTACTGATGTAAAGTTCACCCACGTAGGTTGCGATCGCAACCGTCTGATCCTCAGCAAATGTGGGTGATACTGCCATACTGACTACAGTGCCCAAGGACAGCACCTCTAGCTGCTCCCAATGCTGGCCATTATCTTGACTGCGAAATAGTCCATCAAACCCGCCCAAAAACAACGTGCTGTCTTTGGCATAGCCAGGGGAAACAGCCAACTCCTCAAAATGAGGCACCTCCATGTCGTCGGCTTGCTGATCCCGAGTCAATCCCTGGGCCAGGGTAATCCACACCTTCTCTGTAGGATCCCACTGCCACGTACCCGCTTCCCATGTGGATAGCCATAGGTTACCGTCAGGAGTAAACGCCAGATCCTGAGTGCGCAGATCCAAGAGGCCATCACTTACAGGAGAAAAAGACTTGGCATTATCAGTGGATTGATAAACACCGTCTGACTCAGTACCAACGTAAATGACTGATGGGCTAGCGGCAATTGCTTCAACAATACCGGTGTCTGGTATTTGAGTGAGCGTTGTCCAGGTAACGCCATTGTCTTCCGAGCGCCAAATCTGCCCCTGATCATCCCCAAGCAGCAGGAATTGATTCTCTGGATCAAACGCCAATTCAGTGGCTGCAACATTGGCCAATACCATCGACCACTGCTCTCCACCATTGTCTGTGCGGTAGAGACGACCATCATGACTTTGAGTAAAAGCTAGCTGGGCATTCACAGGAGACGCCTCAACCCACTGTAAATCCAGATCATCTAGACCTGCATTAAAGGGTTTCCACGTATTACCACCATCCTTGGAACCATAGATGCCATCTCCAGCTGTTGTCAGGTAGAGAGTTGACTGGTCGCCAGGGGCAATGGCCAGGGCCACTAAAGCCTCATGATTATCCAGACCATTATTCAAACGAAACCAGGTCTCACCCTGATCTTTGGACCGCAGTAGATTTTTACGAACCAGCGCATAGACCGTACTGTCTTGCTCATAGTTGGGCGAAACAACGACCTGTGGAACAACATCATGGGGCCGATGGGCATACGCTGGTGGCACCCCCATGTTCCACGCCACCAGAATTATCAGGAGGCAGAATATCCAAGAAAACAGAGCTTTTGAAAGCGTAGAGGACCAGCGAGTAATCATCTCTTTCATTACAAACCTCGTTATCGAGAACCCCATCACATTCAAGTCAGAATCTATATCAAGCAACTACGAGAAACCTCAAACGGTTAAATAACTGTCAAGACCCAAAAGTATGACCTTCTAACCAGGAGGTCGATACTAGCTATAAAACTTTATCTAACAGCTTTACTCAACTCTGTAGAGGCTCAGCACCATAGATTCACCGCTAAACGACCAGTCAGGACTTTTACGTCAGATATCTGTGGACTATCTGCGAGTAATATCCAGAACAGAGTAAACTTTATAAAGATGTAAAAGTACTCATAAAGTACTTACGATGAAGGATACTGCCTACTGAGATGATGGAAACTAATGAGTGGGTGTATTCACGTAAAATTCATATTACACACAAGATCTACGTAAATTCTCTACCCCCACCTCACAAGTTGAATAAGATTTAAACATTTGTAACGATGTAGTACAACAGGAATATCAGTAAACAGGGTGAAGCAGGAAGGGGTCATCATGATGGAACATGTCACAATCCAGTCAAAGTGACTAACAATCTGACATAACCTTGTTCTCGGTATATTTCAACTCCAGTGTTAATTGCAGCAAGATAATGGTGAGGTATTGCCACGCAGATTGATAGTGGGAGACTTCATTGAGACAAGATTAATCGAATGCATTTTCCAGTTTGTTGATCCTCCGAGCGCACTTGACATGCTAAAAATTGATCGGTTGTGAGGCAAAGGCTACCCGCGCTGCGGATGATGGGCAACGTTAGCTACGAAGGGACTTGTGGTGCACATGCATAGTGCAGGAAATCACACCTAGGGTTTCAGTATTTTTGCTTGGTTGTAGAGATGGTTTATCAGGAACTCACAATTGCTGATGGTTGTTATTCAGTCAAAGTACGAATTCCGATTATGATTCTAACCTATATTGTAGGTATAACCCAGAAAATATCTAAATATTAGGCATATAACAACCTGTCATGAGATGTAAGATTCAATCGTTTCTAGCCCTTGGCTTTGAGGAAGTTTCTGTTTCAGAAAAAAAAACACGAGAACTCCGAGAAGACATTGGATTTTACAGCACCATTATCCACACTCTACCTGATCTCATATGGTTGAAAGATTCTGATGGCAGGTATCTAGCCTGCAATCATCGTTTCGAAGATTTTTTCGGAGCCTCTGAACAAGAGATACTTGATAAAACCGATTACGATTTTGTGAATACTAAGTTGGCAGACTTATTGCGAGAGTACGACAAAGAAGTATTGCTGACAGGCTCCTCATCCATAAACGAAGAATGGATGACCTTTGCCAATGATGGACACCGCGAGCTTCTGGAAATAAGAAGGCTTCCCATGTATGACAACAATGGGGACCTGATCGGCGTACTAGGTATTGGACGCAATATTACTGCCCGTAGAGAATCAGAGGAAAAACTTCAGAAAAGTGAGGAGCGGTTTGCCCTGGCTATGCGCGGAGCCAACGATGGGCTTTGGGATTGGAACTTAGAAACAAATGAAGTCTATTATTCACCACGCTGGAAAAGCATGCTGGGTTATCAAAATGATGAACTGACCAATGATTTAAATGCTTGGCAAAACCTGGTTCATCCAGATGATAAAGACAGGGTTTTGACAATGGTTCAAGATTACTTAGTCGGTAAAGTTGATTCATTTGATGTTGAAATGCGTATGCAGCATAAAGCAGGGCATGAAATTTTTGTGCTATCCCGTGCATTTCTGGTACATCGTAGTTCTGATGGAAAAGCAGTTCGCCTGGTGGGCACCCACGTTGATATAACAACCCGAAAGAAAACAGAAGTATTTGATGACAAAAATGCCGAAATTCTGGAGATGATCGCCACCGGAAAACCCGCATCAGAGATCTATCCAGAAATCGCATTAATGTATGAAGCACGTCATCCTGGATTACGCTGCTCAATGCTTGAATTACAAGATGGTCGACTCATGCATGGAGGAGCCCCAAGTCTGCCAAAGGAATACTGCGAAGCAGTTCACGGTCTAAAAAACGGTCCTAATGTAGGCTCGTGTGGCACATCGACCTATACCGGCAAGCGTGTTCTTGTTGAGAATATTGAAACAGATCCAAAATGGGCTGAAATCAAACATGTGGCTCTTCCCCATGGCATGCGTTGCTGTTGGTCTGAACCGATTAAAAATTCCTCAGGCATGGTATTAGGAGCATTTGGCATGTATTATGACTATCCCGCGCTGCCCAATGAAGAGGAGTCAAACGATCTTAAGTCTGCAGCAAGGCTAGCTGGGATTGTTATGGAGCGAGACCAAGCTCAGAAGCGTATACGAGAATTAGCGTATACTGATGAACTCACAGGGCTTGCCAGTCGTGCTAGCTTCTATCAAAATCTTGAAGCATCGATCCAACGTTCTGATAGAAATATCTCTCGTCTGGGTCTTCTATATATCGACTTAGATAATTTTAAGAGTGTGAATGACAGTTTAGGGCATGATGCTGGCGACCTACTGCTGCAGGAAATTGCCAAACGACTGCAAGCGGTCACCCGTGAAATTGATTTTGTTGCACGCCTTGGTGGTGATGAATTCTGTATTCTTGTGCATGATGATGTAGATGATGATTATGCTGCTGCCCATATGGCTCAACGTTGCCTTGAAGTGATCTCAAAGCCAGTCGAGCTATCGGCTAGGAAATTCACTCCGGCTTGCAGTATTGGAATTGCTCACTACCCTAATGATGGAAAAGACCTCTCAACCTTAATAAAAGCAGCTGATACTTCACTTTATGCTGCAAAGGAACGTGGAAAAAATCAGTATGCGTTCTATAAGTCTAAGCTGACTCAAAAAGCAGAGTATCAGTTTCGCGTGGAACAAAATTTAAGGGAGGCAGTCGAAAAACAGCAGTTGTCACTGGTTTATCAACCTCAGATTCAGATACTCACTGGCAACATTATTGGTGTTGAAGCATTATCACGCTGGAATCATCCACAATTAGGTCAGATTTCGCCCATCGAATTTATTGCCACAGCCGAAAGAATAGGCATGATTAAGCCCCTGACCGAATGGGTTTTGACAACAGCTTGCAATCAAGCAGTTGCCTGGAAGAAGGCAGGTTTGCCAGCCATTCGCATGGCAGTTAATATTTCTCCCATCCATTTTCTTGATAAGGATTTTGTGTCATTAATTAAGCGTGTTATTGATGAGACAGGAATGGTACCATCGGAACTAGAACTGGAGGTTACTGAGAGTGTTGTGCAGACGGATCAGCAGAATCTCTCAATTTTTCGAGAGTTGAAAGATCTAGGTGTACTACTGGCAATCGATGATTTTGGGACGGGGTATTCATCCTTTGCCTCTCTCAAACACCTGACGGTTGATTGTCTGAAAATTGATAAATATTTCATTAATGATATGCTGATCAATAATAAATCAAGGGTCTTGATTGGCTCCATGATAGAAATGTGCCGCAACCTAGAACATAAGATTATTGTCGAAGGTGTGGAGACTGCGGAGCAATATTATACACTTCAAAAATTTGGTTGTGAGACTGCACAAGGTTATCTGTTTAGCAAACCCGTCAGTTCCGCTGAAATATCAAAACTTCTGAATCGTAATATTCTTAATGGAAGTAGTATGTGGCCTGATGCCATCACCCCTTGACGACTTAGCAATGACTGCAAAGAAATAATTGGCAATGCTCCCGGCTGTGATGGTCTAACTCCTTTTCCAGAGTTCTATAGAAAATATAGTGTTGCTGATCTCCGGAAGAATTTAATTTGGAAAATACCAGTGTAGGACAATCTTGTTAGATCGATCTTGTTAGATCGATTCATCCCCTAAATCAACAACGGCAACAATACAAAGACACCTTGATAGTCCATGGCAAGACGTTCTAAGCAGGTCATGGGTAATAACTCAATGCCATAAACTTTTTGTATTATGCATACTACACAATGTATCTGAAATGGATTTGTGTATTTTTATAGTTGCCCTTTTTTTCTAATACTCCAATGCTATGGGTCGACGACAAGGGCTTCCCGGAATTTGAAAGGTATGAATCATGACTGAATAAAGCATTGCACTTTGCGGCGATTGCTTACCTGAAGCATCTACCTCTCAATGGCATGCTAAGTTTCAAAGTAGCACGGTTGTGAGTACGGTCTTGTATGGTTATTCGGCTTTCTTTAAAGAAGGCCGAACAATTTCAACGTGTACTATATATAGTACATTTACGTACACAGGCCCCATGAGACTCATCCTTTCCGCATTAATCGCCTCGCAGTTGCTTTCGGGGATTGCGATCGCGCAGAACCAGCCCCAACTCCAGCCGGATCAACAGCAACCAGAATGCGATCCGCACTACTCCGGTGCCTGCATCCCGGTTTACGAGACGAGGGCGGATGACGTTGATTGTGGGGAGATCGAAGACAGAAACTTTACCGTGGTGACCATCGGCGAGGACCCGCATCGGTTGGACGGCGATAAGGATGGGGTGGCGTGTGAGGGGTAGAAGGTTAGATGCGAAAACGAGGATGAAGGGCCGCATTAGCCATGCAATGTAGGCGCAAATCCTGAGCAATAGTACCCTCTTGGGTACTACACAACCCAATCAGGTCTGGGAAAATGGTTCCACTGCAGGGTAATGAATCATGGGGCCTCTATCAAAATACTGGGTAATTTTGAGAATCGATCCTGGTGGTGAAGGACGTGGATATAAGGAACAGGTGCTGCCTCTAGCGTCTGAGTTCTTCCAAGCGGAGCTTGCTGACCTGTTCGAATCGGCGGTGCCAGCTGACCGATCCGTGCGAACGAGTGCGTCAGTTCAGGTGCTGGCTGATGCGCCAGTGCAGGTGAGATCGCAACCCCTGGTTCAAAAACATCGCACTATTCAGACGTTACTCCATCGCCAATTTACAACCCAGTCCTCTGCCGTATCCCTACAGAATCGAGCCAAAGCTGGCCTATGCCTGCGGGGATATGTCTCCTATGCCATTGTGGCGGAGTGCAAAGTTCTAGCAAGCAAGTTTGCTGCCACAGGACAACTCTCCCATAAGGATCTGCTGCCCTACGTTCTCGATGATGATGGGGAAATCCAAATTGTGCTAGACCAAGACCCGAAACATCAACTGGTGCTCAACGGTAGCGGTAAGCCCCAGCCCTCTGCTTATCAGAGATTTTCAGTCGAAGCCCTGCGCAAGTTTAATCCCAATGGTCAACGGGTCGCTAGCTTAGACAACTGGATTCACCTGCAAGTTCGTCAAAATCAAGACCTGAAGACTGTGTTGTCAGAGCGAGGATTTTACAAATTAACTGACTGGGCATTACTCAATCGAGCCCGCCAACCCCAGTTAGAGAGTTTTTCCCCACACCAACGCCACATTATCAATGCTTTTCATGCTGTCTACCGTCGCGATCGACGCCAGCAACGACACAATCATAAATCTTGCCCAGCCCCAACCCCGACCCAACTCAACGAAATGCAACAACAGTTGCAAGCCCAGGGAATCACCATTAACCTATCGAAGCTGATTACAGAACTTAGGCAGATTGCCCAGACCCTGCGTCAGTATGCCATCTGGAGCAAAAACGGTGCGCCTCAATCAGAATCGTTAGAGGCCGCCGATCCGTATTCTGGTCTGCAAAGAGAGTTTTGTGATCCTCATTCAACAAACGATCTTGACCATATCGCTCAGCAAGAACTGAGGGAGTTCTGTGCTCAGCAACTGATCGAATGTTTGGACTGGGCCATCAATCAAGGCATTCGTGAGCATATTCAAAGTTTGCATCAGCGGCCAAGATACACCATATTTGCATCCAAGGTGACTGCCATCTTAAAGCTGGTTTACTGTCAGGGACAATCTCAAAGTAAAGTTGCGGATCTATTAGGCATGAAAAATCAATCACAAGTAAGCCGTGTTCTCAATCCCACCACACTGCTCAATCGCGTGCGTTATTGGACTGTGGATCATTTCTTTAAAGTACTTTCGACAAAGGTCAGTAGTCTAAATCTGGCAGCCCTATCGACAGATCCAGACTACTTGCAGAATTTAATGCAGCACATCGAAGCCTTTGTCGATGCAGAAGCGTTCCAAGTAGCGATTGCAGAAATCAAAACGGCCAAAAACCGTTCAATGAATAGTCTGTACGCTCAACGGTTGCGTCACTACCTAGAAAACTAGCAAGGAGTTCAGAAGATGCCGTGTTCTTCGATTGATTTTAATGACTTGAGGCTGGTAGCACCGGAAGTCATTGACCTGGAGCCAGATTATTTTAATCGGGCCGTTCATGTGAGCGACCAGGTCCTTGGAGAAAGCTGTCAGTGGCAAACCTATTTGAATGCTCTAGGACTCCAAGGATTTATCCAATGGATTGCTGAGCAAGAGTCAAGTATTGTTGTCAATCAGGAAAACTGTTCTCTTTTACAACCCGAGTATGCTGGTGCGATCGCAGCTGTTTGTAATCTGAGGATCGGTGGCTTCAAACTGTGCTTACTTGCCGCTGAGAATTTATTGAACGAGACGATCTCAATACCTGCAGCAGCGATCGATTTGCCTGAATTCTCAGCCCATTTCTATGTCCTCACTGAGGTTCAAGAAGAGCAAAAACAAGTTGTTGTGCGAGGCTATGGTCGTTATGATCAACTTGTGAGCTACCGACACCTTATTAATTTATCGGCTGACAAGCGCTGGAATTATGCCTTTCCCTTATTTCTGTTTGATACAGAACCCAATCACCTGTTGTTTAATGTACGCCTTCTAGATCCTACGGCGATGGCATTGTCAGGTGTGCTCCCCAAGCCCCCCTTACCCACCATCACCCAGATCGATCTCAACACTATTCTGTCCCAACCCCATTCATCTCAACAATGCCTCTGGCAACTCCTCCCCTGGGCAAAAGGCGCTTCACTTCTACAAAGACCTGAGTTGCTAAGAATGCTCCACCAATGGCAACAATCTCCAGAACAACCAACATCCCAACGTATCCACATCACCGAAATCTTTACCCTTTTGACCCAGCAGACGATTAACACGGCCCAATGGCTGAGTGCAGAGTTTGACGAATTATCCCAGAGCCTGGGTTGGTTCTCTAACCAAGTGTTAGCAGCAGCACCTGAGTTTCGCTCAGCCGATAGATTTAAGGTGGCCATAGATGAACTCAGATATCAAGGTATGGAGATGCCGTCTGAGTTGCGGCCTATGTTCCAAACGGTTGAATGTGACGGTGATCTCTTGCAGCTGTGTGCAGCGACTTGGGCATCAGTCACCCCCGATCCAAGTCCACACTGGACCTTATTATTAATTTTGCGAAACCAAATGGGGGATTTTTTGCCCGATGGCCTCAAGCTCCGCGTTGCCGATCTGACAGGGACCCTGGGTGAAGAAGAAGATGCCCTAGATACTGAGTTTGTCTACGTTCGGGTGAATGCTACCCAAAACACAAAACTTGTGGCAACGATTGTTTCACCGACCGGGCAAATATTGCCAGCAGAGTCCTATAGTTTTGATACCACTGCCATTGCCATAGAATAATAAGTAAAAACGATAAGTGACTTATTTTAAGAAGCTTACTGTTTTGCGACTCTTTCCTGGATTGACCCTTGATAGAGCATGCTGGCAGATTGATAACGTCTATGTTTATTCCTGGTTTATTCCTGAATTTCTCACCTAAAGTGAAATGCGTACAGCGTTTGAATTAAAGATCTGGCATCGGCAAGATAAACAATCTTGTACTTTTCTATTGCTGTGGGATAATCGCAAAAAACACCTCAACGCTAGTCTGCCCTCCTCTAAAGATATCGAAAAATGTTATCAGCGATGGCGACGCTGGTACTACAGATTTTATCAGTTAACGTCCCCACCCCACCCCAGCAATAGTGGTCGCATTAATCCAGGTTCAGGTGATCTAGCCCATGACCTGATGGCAGCAGAAAAAGAATTAGTTCAAGCGCTTCAACGCTGGTTAGGCGCGGTGGAATTACGCGCTATTCAGCAGCAGATTCGAGATGAGGTAATACGACTGACGCCCGCCCATCCAAAATCCGAAAAAGCAGTCTTGGAACAGTCGGGCGTGGATATTTTCCTGGCCTGTGAATCTGATGAGATGGCTAGGCTGCCTTGGGAGGCATGGGCATGGGCATTGGGTTCTGAGATTATTCGCCCTGGCTCACTGCGCATCATCCGTACAGTCATGGATGAGCCTGGCGGCAGTTGGGTGAAACCATCACGATTGGGTAAGCCTCGTATCCTCACTGTTTTAGGCGATGATCCTGGGTTGCCATTGCAGGAGGACTGGAAGGCAGTGCGATCGCTTGCACCCATTGCCACTATCGAACGATTTCTCTGGCAACCCAAGGATAGTGCTACCAAAATTAAAGAAAACTTTGCCGCTAAAATCTGTGAGAACCGCGGCTGGGATATCTTATTCTTTGCTGGTCACAGTCATGAAACCACTGTGACTGGGGGACGTATAGCCATTGCTCCCAATATTTCCTTATCCATTAGCGAAATTGAAGAATACTTGACTCAAGCAAGGGAAAATGGGCTACAGCTAGCGATTTTTAACTCTTGTAGCGGTCTGAGCATTGCTGATTCCTTGGTTGCATTGGGACTGCAAGTCGTCGTGATGCGCGAACCCATCCGTAACGATGTAGCCCAAAGTTTCCTCAAACCTCTCTGTCAAGAGTTAGCAGCCCACAGTGATATTCATAGGGCGCTGCTAACCGCTAGTCATCATCTTCAATCAGCTGAAAAATTTGCCTATCCTTCTACTTATCTGATTCCATCATTATTTGGTGTTTCTGGAGTAGAGGCCTATCGCATTGAGCCGTTTGGTTGGAAACGTCAACTTCAGCAATGTTTACCCACAAAGCAAGAAGCTCTCCTAATTGCAACCGCCATATTTCTGAGTTCCGTATCTTCTATTCAGTCAGACCTTCTGGATAGACGGCTGTGGATGCAGTCGATGTACCGAGAGCGCACCAGTCAAACTGAAAAGAATGACGCTCCGCCTATACTCCTGATTGCCATTGATCAAGAATCTATTAATAGGGCTGATAAAGAAATAGACGGTTTTCAACTTCATCCAATGGATCGTGAATACCTTGCTCAATTAATTCAGCAGTTATCAGGCTCATCTATCCAAGTAATTGGTATCGATTATCTTCTAGATACGCAGGAACCCAGAGAAGACAAATTGGTGGATAGTATCCATCAAGCAATAGTGCACCATAATACTTGGTTTGTATTTGCAACTAGAGAACGAGATTCCCTGCGGCCACGTGACAGTATCGCAGACCCTCGGTGGAGCTTACATGGTGATGCCTATGCTCGATACTGGCAAGTTAAGCTGCCTGATGATGAAACCTGCGCTCAAACATGCCCTTTTGCCTATACGTTGGCACTCGTCGATACGTTAAGCGAAAACTCTCAACTTAATCCTCCCCAACCTAATTTAGAGAATAAAGCTGATTTACAGCAACAAATACATGATTTTCTTGATACAGCCAAGAACGATGAACCTAGTGACATCAGTGCTTTTTTAAAAATAGTTCGTTCACCCTTCAATTTACCGCTTATTATTGACTACTCCATTTCACCAGATCAGATTTACCAGTTGATTCCGGCTTGGAAGTTTTTGACCTATTCAGAAAACCCAAAAACGTTCAACCCAAAAATTGCAATTATCGCGTCTGGTGGATATGTGGATGCTAGCGATAACCATCCTCCATTACCGGCTCTGACCTACTGGTGTAACTCAAAATATCGAGAAACAGATATCCAGAGTGATTGCCCTCAATCATTTACTGGTGGCGAACTTCATGCCTACACAACTCACCATTTATTATCATCCTATCAAGTAGCTCGTATCCCAGACTTATGGATGATTCTTATGGCATCACTACTAGGAAAATGGGCAACCCTAACGTTAACTCAACAGCAAGCCCATCAACGTCAAAAATGGCTATTTGCATTATCAATCACGACAGGGCTTTATGGATTTTGGGGATTACAGGCTTATATCTGGGCTAATGTTTTGATTCCTCTATTATTTCCATCAAGTGTATTTTGGATTTATGTCGTTGGGATTACTCAGAAAAAGTAACCTAAGTCCCCTTAACAATATGCTACTTTTTACTACTTTCTAGGGGGCAAACTGCATAAGCATTATCTGCCCACACTTATATGATTGTAGTAGTATTCCGGCTATTCCTTATTCTCAATCATCAATCTATTCTGTGAGTTCCTTGGGAGGGAATTAGAAAATGTCTCAGTCCTTAATGAATCAAAGATCTCAAGATGATGATCATGATGGTGAAAAGCCATGGGTCACTCGAAACACAAAACCCAATGACTCTGTTGATGGCTCAGAGGGGAAGCGAAGATCCCATGACAATGATCGTGATGGGGAGAAGCCATGGGTCCCTCGAAACAGAAAGTCCAATGACCCTGTTGATGGATCAAAGGATAAGCAAAGGATGTTTAAACTACCAATCTTTAAAGACGACGAAGATGTATGGGTTACTCGATTAGTTGCTGAACAGTTTGTGGATGACTTAGGCAAAGGTAATTACACGAGAGCCTGGAAAAACTTAGTGTCCTCTAAAGAAAGTGAGTTCTCTTCAGACATACTTAAGGAACAATGGGAAGAGCACACTAAAAACAAAGGTCGGTTCAAACAGAGAATTGGGTCAAAACTCGTGGGTCAAACTGTTAACGGAAAAATTGTGCATGTTACCATTAAGTTTGAAAATCCTGATAATGAGATGGATTTCATCGTAACGATTAGCAAGAACATGGATGAAGGATACAATAGAGTCTTCGAATGGGATTTCAAAATGTAGTCTTCTTAGAATGTTCTGCTGGAGAAATGTAGCCTTAAACTCTGTAGCTGGAATCTTGCCAACCATTACTCTTTAAGGCTTATTTACTTTAAAAAAGTATACACAAGACTTCTCTTAAGTTAGTTGGGGGATAAACGGTTGTGTATGCTTTTTTGATCGTTTATTCAATCCCTCCTTATGGGAGGGACTATACCTATGGGAGGGAGCTTGAAACCGAAGAAATATAGCTTGACGCACATAGTTCAGGCCTGGCTAACTGCATAACCTCAAAATCCGTACATCTACTGATATATGGAGCTGTGATGTAGCAGCTGTGCGGATATAAACAGAGGGTCTGCTAGATGGATACTTTCATAGAAGCACTTAAAAATCTGAAAGCTCACGGTGGCCATTTCAATAGTATTTTGGTGAAGGGAGTGCTTGAAGGGCTTATGGATGGCGTTTTGATTTTGACTCAGCAGAGCAAATTTCTCCATGTCAACAGCAATGCTCAAAAAATTATCGAGAGGTTGACTCAGACTCAAAATCAATTTCAAATCCTGGGGCAAGAACTGCGACGGATCTATCAGGCTATCGTTGATGGTTATGAGTTATATCCTGACAACCCTGTGGTAATTGAATCTGAAATTAGGGATGGGGATGACAATATTCTACGGATTCGAGCGCGACTCTTGCAGTTAGATGCCTATGAACAACCTCTGGTTTTGATTGTCTTAGAAGACCAAAATCATTCTATCCATAGTCTGGCAACTACTGAGTCAAAAAAGTATGGTTTAACACCTCGCGAAACTGAGATTTGGTTGCTTAGGCGCGCCAACCGTAGCTATAAAGAGATTGCAGCTGAGCTATACATTAGTCTCAACACGGTTAAAAAGCATGTGAAAAGCATCCGCAGCAAACTCAAGTTTTATCAATTTCAACAAGATTCAATAGCGAGCTAGTAGTACGATGTTGACACCAGTCAGTTGTTGAGGAGATTTATCAGTAATTGGTTAGAATTTAGATGTCTAGCATTTAGATAATAGTTTTGCCTCCGTCTGCCACAATGGCAGCACCATGAACAAAGTCGGCATCGCTGGTGGCTAAAAATAAGGCGACACGGGCAATATCGCTGGGTTTACCCAAACGTCCGGCAGGAATTGTAGCGATGGTGGCTTTCTCTTCGGCAGCAGGATCATGACCCAAATTAAACTCCGTATGGATCATGGGTGTGTCAATGGGACCCGGACAAATAGCATTAACGCGAATATTCTGAGCTGCCCACTCGGTGGATAGTGCTCGGGTTAAGGCGAGCACACCACCTTTGGTGGCACAGTAGCCGCTATAGAGAGGTTGACCCACTAAACTTAGCTCTGATGCTATGTTAATGATGATTCCTCCATCTTGAGTCAACATTTGAGTGATGGCATGTTTGCAGCCAAAGAAGACACCTTTGAGGTTGACCCCCAAGAGTTTGTCTAGGTCGTCTTCGGTGGTTTCTGTAATGGGTTTTAGCATAGAGATGCCTGCATTATTGAAGAGAATGTCGAGACGACCAAAATTCTGAACTGTTGCTGCGATCGCACCCATCACCTGCTCTTCGTCGCTGACGTCTACCCCCAGCCCCAGGCATTTACCCCCAGCTGTTTCAATCACTTCCTGCGTTGTCTGGGCTGCATCTGCATTCACATCAACCGCCACAACAGTGGCACCTTCACGAGCAAAACATTCAGCAGTGGCACGACCAATCCCAGACCCAGCACCGGTAATCAAACTTACCTTTTTATACAGTCGCATGTACTCGCCCCTTCTTATGCTCTGTCCAGGTAAATTTTAAGACAGATGCGGTACGTAGGCTGGCAAGCTTAAACATCAGTGATTACTCACTGATGTTTTGACGATGATCTAACGTTAGGGCGTTGCTGAGTCTCAGTCGGGTGTGGTCTTGAAGAGGGGCGGATTAAATCTCATGCTTCGATTGAGTCATGGGGTAAATCAGCAATGGCAACAATGGAAAACTTAACATTTGGGATATGAAATGTCCTACGGCGAGGCATGGCTGACACCGTGTGGTGAGTCGCCGCCCACCCCATCAAGGCTCAAATGTCTGTTGTTCAGGAGACGAGCGAATACCTAAGCTTGTTTGTCGGATTCCACCAGTGCATCTGGACAATAGTCGGCTAAGAAGGGAGTGCGATAGCCATCCTGAGACCACAATATGGGGTAATGGCTTTCGTCAAGGTCTAAACTTCCTTGCTGACGGTAGCGTTCAAAAATATAGCCATCTCCCATGCCAGGTAGTTGAAACCGGGCATGACCGGCTAGAGAACTGATGGCCAGACTGCGGCGTGTTTTGCTGCCGCTACGGTTTTGACCCGATCCACGCCACAGATTGCCGTGGAGAAAGAGGGCACTGCCAGGGGGTAAAACAATGGGAACAATCTGGGGGGATTCTACACCTGCTTGTTTTGCAGCTTGCCAAAGGGGCTCGCGATAATCCTCACGGGGAGCGTGGAGAACGCGGATCTTATCGGTGCAGTTCCAAAAATGGGAACCAGGCACAATTTCTAACGAGCCGGTTTCCATGGCAACATCGCTTAAGGCGATCCAACAGGTAACGGTAGCTGGTGGAGCAATGGCTGTGGTGTAGGTATTATTGCGATGGAAATAAACTTCGGGAGCATTGGGAGGCTTGATCCAGCAGGTATCAAGGCCATAGCGGGCCGAGGTCCAACCCATGAGGGAGGCGTTGAGTTGGGCAATTTTGGCAGATAGGGTAAAGCTGGCAAGGGTGCGATCGCAACGCCATAAGCCAGTCATCTGCTGGGTCGCATTGGGCTGGCTTACTCCCGGACGACCATACCATTCGTCAGGAGAAGCTCCGGTCTCAAACTGAGTGTTAAAAAGAGAATTGAACCGTTCAACAATTGTTGCAATTTGTTTAGCAGTCAATAGATTATCTAAGATAAAATATCCCTGCTGATGAAATTGTTTGATCTGAGTAGGCGTAATTTCTAATGGAGAGAGTAATTGCCCTAGGGCATCTGGATTTAGGGTTGCAGACTGCATAGCTAATAATTCTCTAAAAACGGAGTGTGATAACCATCCTCATACCAATTAATTGAGAGAACTGAAAAGACGTTGCATGCAACGTCTGTGCATCCAATAGTGGAGCCTAACTAATTTTGGTTCCTTAGTAGTTCAGGGACCTTTGGTCAGCGAGGTCTTTCCCTAAAAGTAGGGATTGCCTATGCTATCGACGTATGATGTCCAGAGTATGCAACGCAAGGTCTGGGGAAGCTGTATTCATTATTACTGAAATAATACTGAAATGCTCAAAGATGAATAACGTTCAAAGATTCAATGGTAACAACAGATACAGATCTCTCTGGTACGATCAAACTCCCCTACAGGTAAATGCTGAGTGTATGGATACCTGTAGGAGGTGCATTATTGTTTAGGATGGTGCAGCAAACGGCTGTTGGTGCAGTCTCTCCTTTGGAGATAGACATTAGTGGCTTGCTATATATCGCTTATGATGGCTGACGGTAGTCTGCTCAGAGGTTTGATGGGGTTGGATCAAGCCATAGCCACCATGATTTCGTTCATAGAGCACGTTAATCTCTCCAGTGCTTAAATTGTGGAACATATAAAAGTCATGATCAATGAGTTCTAGCTGTTCCAAAGCCGCCTGAATTGACATGGGGGGCATGGCAAAGAATTTATTTCGCACAACCATGGGAGGCAGCGTGGGGCTTTGTTCGTTGATAATGGTTGTAGGGTTGATAGATGGCTCAAGACCATCATCTTGAACAGTGGAAACGGGAATTCGCTGCTGTTGCTTCTCCTTATATTTTTTCAATTGTCGAGTGATTTTATCGGTTACTAAATCAATAGCGGTGTAAAGATCGCTATGTTTTTTAACGGCCCGTATAACTGTCCCCTTTGCAAAAAGGGTGACCTCGGCTGTCTGTTGATCTTGCTTTCGGGCACTATTGTGAACAGATAAAGTGATATCAATCTTGGTCAACAACCCCTCAAAATGATGCACAGCCTTGTTGATTTTTTGATAGGCATAGTCATGGATGGCATTAGTAATATCAACGTTTTTACCTTGGATAACTGTTTGCATTTGATAAGTCTCCTTTGCAGTGATTGTTGGAGATGGAGATGTTATACCAGTCCTCAGTTTTGAGCTTTAAATTCTGAGGTATGGAAACCGCCTGTGCAAAGGCGTTTTGGCTTGAGATTTGTAGCTACAGTTTCAGGAATTGGTATTAGTTACTCATTGTACTATTAGGATGACTGAAGAATATTGTTCTAGTTGATAAAAAGATTGTTTCACTTTTGGAGCCATGTCTGGCTCACAAAAGTCCTCTGGCGCTGCTAAAGCAGTATCGACAATGCGATGCCAGTATTGTCCCTCAAGCAGAGGGGGTAGTTCAAAAATCAGTGGTTGATGAAAGGCGTTTAACATCACGTGTAGCGATTCACCATATTCTTGATGAGATAGGGTAAACGCCAGACTGTGGGAAGTATAGCTCCAGTCTGGTGCCCCCAACTTCACTCCATGCCAAATGATAGCTGGCTCTGAGATTGACTGGGGTGTGACAATGAGCGGATGGTCGTGCTTGAAGACCTGTAGGGATTGAATAAAGCCAATTAACCCTTTTACAAAGCGTAGAAAATCCCCTTGGGTGATGACGGCATTCCAATCAAACCAGCTGAGTTCATTGTTTTGACAGTAGGCATTGTTATTTCCCTGTTGCGATCGCAACACTTCATCCCCCATCAGCATCATGGGTGTCCCCTGGGACATGGTCCACAGCGTAAAGAAGTTCTTTGCCTGTTTTAATCGCAATGATTGAATGGTTGGATCTTGGGTTGGGCCTTCCACGCCACAGTTCCAGCTCCAGTTAGCATCGGTCCCATCCCGATTATTTTCCCCATTAGCCCAGTTATGTTTGCTGTCGTAGCTGAGCAAATCGTAGAGTGTAAACCCATCGTGGCAGGTGACAAAGTGAACGCTGTAGTTGGGATCTCGCTGTGACTGCACATAGAGATCGGGGCTACCAACAATGCGATCTGCCAGGGCACGAACAACCCCATTATCCCCCCGTACAAAGCGACGGACATCATCACGGTAAGGGCCATTCCATTCAGCAAAGCGCTCCCCGGCAAAATGTCCTACCTGGTATAGTCCGGCTGCATCCCAGGCCTCCGCAATGATTTTGGTCCCTGCTAAGGCTGGATCGGTGTTGATCATCCATAAAATCGGTGGATTATGTAAGGGCTCTCCCGTGGTATCACGGGAGAGGACTGAGGCCAGATCAAAGCGAAAGCCGTCCACGTGCATCTCGGAGACCCAGTATCGCAGACAGTCTAGGATGAGATAGCCGCTGATGGCGCTGGTCTTCAGGGTATTGCCACAGCCGCTGTAGTTTTTATAGTAGGCCTTGTCGTTCTCAAGAATGTAGTATGACTCATTGCTTAACCCCCGCAGCGATAGGGTAGGTCCCTCGTGATTGCCTTCGGTGGTGTGGTTAAATACCACATCTAATATCACCTCAATGCCAGCCCGATGGAGAGCTTTAACCAAATCTCTAAATTCATCCACTGGCCCTAAGTTATCTTGGCGATAACTGTACTGCCGGTGTGGGGCAAAAAAGGCTACCGGGCTATACCCCCAATAGTTTACTTTTCCAGATGGTGCATCGCTGGGGTCAAATTGTTGCACGGGCATCAACTCTACAGCCGTAATCCCCAGGGACTGTAAATATGGAATTTTTTCCATCAGACCGGCATAGGTCCCCCGTTTCTCTGGCACAAGACCAGAGCTGGCATGCTGGGTAAACCCGTCTACATGTAGTTCATAAATGATTGTCTCAGCGTAGGGAGTTTTAGGATGGCGATCGCCCTCCCAGTCATAGGGGAGTGGGTCTACCACAACCCCCCTAAGGGCCTGGGCACAGTTATCAGAGCCATCAATGGCAGCTTGGCGAGAATAGTTTTGCCACCCGACAACCGAACGTGCATAGGGGTCGAGTAGCACCTTGTTGCGGTTAAAACGAAGACCGGTTTCTGGATAGTAGGGGCCGTCAACTCGATAGGCGTATACTTGCCCCGCTTTTAGCCCTACGACAAAGACATGCCAAAAGTGGAAGGTGTGATGGATTTTTGGATCTAGGCGAATTGTTGTCTGGGGCTGAGGATCTTCGGGTGTGGCAAATAACAACAGCTCCACCGTTCTTGCTTCGCGGGCATAGAGACAAAAGTTAATCCCCCCGTCACGTACTCTGGCACCCAGTGGATAACTGTTTCCTGGCTGAACAGTTAGGCCAAATTGAGGGTGCTCATTTAACAATATTTTGAAGGTCATCTCATTGTGCTCGGTCCTAACACCACTCACGGCTAACTAATGATGGCTGGTGGCACCGTTACGTGCCACCAGCCAAGGATCTAATGGGCTACCTCCTGCATGGGGGGTGATGATAGGGAGCTGTCTTCTGATAACGACAGTGGGAGATCGTCCCGATAAGCGGCTATGTACAACGCTTTGAGGTCTTGAATGAGGGGATATCGAGGGTTGGCTCCCGTACACTGGTCATCAAACGCTTGTTCTGCCATCAGATCAAGATGCTCGAAGAACGTATGTTCATCATCGCTCAGCACTGCTCGCAGACTCCCAGGTATATCTACTTGTTGTTTGAGCGATTCGATCGCTGCGATGAGCCGATTAACTTTGTCGTCATCACTGTCACCACCCAGCTTCAGTACATCTGCGATCGCAGCATATCTCGCCTTTGCCTGGGGATACTCATACTGTGGAAAAATCGCCTGTTTAAATGGGGCATCCGTAGCGTTGTAGCGGATCACGTGGGAAATCATTAACGCATTGGCGAGACCGTGGGGAACGTGGAAGGTGGACCCTAGCTTATGGGCCAAAGAATGACAAATGCCCAGAAATGCATTGGCAAAAGCCATACCAGCAATGGTGGCTGCATAGTGAACTTTTTCGCGGGCTTCTGGATCGTTGGGGCCATTGTGATAGGCACGGGGGAGATACTTGATCAACAAGCTGATCGCTTCTAGAGCTAAACCGTCGGTAAACTCAGTGGCCAACACAGAAACATAGGCTTCTAAGGCATGGGTGAGGGCATCAATGCCACCGTAGGCGGTGAGTTTTTTGGGCATATGGCGCACCAGTTCCGGGTCAATGATGGCCATGGTGGGCGTCAAGGCATAGTCTGCCAGGGGATATTTAATCCCAACGCGATCGTCGGTGACCACGGCAAAGGGGGTGACTTCAGAACCGGTGCCCGATGTGGTGGGAATGGCCACAAGAACGGCTTTTTCGCCGAGGGGCGGCAGCTCATAGACCCGTTTGCGAATGTCCATAAACCGCATTGCCAGACCTTCAAACTTCACTTCGGGATGCTCATACATCAGCCACATCACCTTGGCGGCATCCATGGGTGAACCACCGCCCAGGGCAATAATCACATCGGGTTGGAAGTTATTAATGATCGCCAGACCCCGCTGCACTGTGGAGAGGGAGGGATCGGGTTCAACATCAAAGAAGGTGTGATGCTCAATTTTGAGACTGTCGAGGGTGTCCGTAATCTCTTTGGTGAACCCCATGTCAAATAAGGGCTTGTCGGTAACGATAAAGGCTCGTTTCTTATGGGCGAGATCCCCAAGGGCTACGGGAATGCAGCCCGCCTTAAAGTAAACCTTGGGAGGAACCCGAAACCATAGCATATTTTCTCGCCGTTCGGTCACTGTTTTGATGTTGAGGAGATGCTGTACCCCAACATTCTCGGAAACAGAGTTGCCACCCCAGGTGCCGCAGCCTAAAGTCAGTGAGGGATCAAGTTTGAAGTTGTACAAATCACCAATGGCCCCCTGGGAGGATGGGGTGTTGATCAACACACGAGCTGTGGCAAGTTCGTCTTCAAACTGGGTGATGCGATCGCGATTATCTGGGTGGGTATACAGCACTGAGGTATGGCCCCGTCCCGCAAAATTCACCAATCGTTTTGCCTGGTCTAAACCGTCGGCAAAATCTGAGGCCCGATAGAGCGCCAAAATCAGTGAGAGTTTTTCATAGGAGAAGGGTTCCTCAGTGCCAATGGTGCTAACTTCACCAATTAGCAGCTTAGTGCCTTCGGGGACGGTCAGGTTTGCCAGCTGAGCGAGTTGAGTAATGGACTGACCCACAATCTCAGCATTGAGTCGTCCATTTTTCAGTAACAGCTGACCCACCCTTGCCTGTTCTTCAGGGTTGAGGAAATAGGCCCCCCGTTTGATAAATTCCTGTTTAACATCTTCATAGAGGTCGTCGACCACCACGGCGGATTGTTCAGACGCACAGATCATGCCGTTGTCAAACGTCTTACTCAATAAAATAGAGCTGACCGCCATCTGAATATCGGCGGTCTCGTCAATTAAAGCGGGGGTATTACCAGCCCCCACCCCCAGTGAAGGATGACCGGAGGAATAGGCGGCTTTGACCATGCCGGGTCCACCCGTGGCTAAAATTAGCTTAATGTCAGGGTGCTGCATCAATGCCTGGGAGAGTTCCAGGGTGGGTTCATCAATCCAGCTAATTAAGTCTGCGGGTGCCCCAGCCTGCACCGCAGCATTGCGAATAATTTTAGCCGCAGCAATTGTGCAGGCTTTAGCGCGGGGGTGGGGAGAGAAAATAATAGCGTTGCGAGTTTTGAGACTGAGCAACGCTTTAAAGATGGCTGTGGATGTGGGGTTCGTGGTGGGCACAATGCCAGCAATCACCCCGATGGGCTCGGCCACTTTTTGAATGCCGTAGTGAACATCGGAGTAAATGACGCCACAGGTTTTGGCATGCTTATATTTGTTGAAGATATATTCCGAAGCAAAGTGATTTTTGATCACCTTGTCTTCAATCACACCCATGCTTGTTTCTGCCACCGCTTGTTTAGCTAAGGGGAGACGGGCATTGTTGGCTGCGATCGCAGCTTGCTTGAAAATAAAATCAACCTGAGCCTGATTAAAATTGGCATAAATCTCTTGAGCGTTTTTCACCCGCAGTGCCAATTCTTCGAGGCTCTGTAGCGTATCTACCCGAACATTAGCAGGAGAAGATGGTGAAGTCATAATAGAGCAGTCCTCTAGCGAATGTTTAAACCGTGGCGTTGAAACTGTGCTTTAACGCGTTCAATGTTTTCCTGACTGGGGGGCAGAGTGTCTTTTAATTGATAGTCATAACCCAGGGCTTCCCACTTGTAGGCCCCCATTTGATGAAATGGTAAAACCTCTACCCACTCAACATTTGTAAGGGTTGCAACAAATATAGCAAGTCCCTCAACATTTTCAGGTGGATCGGTCAATCCTGGCACTAAAACAAACCGCACCCAGGTGAGTTTATGAATATCATTGAGATAGCGAGCCAGACGCAGGGTCGGTTCTTGGGAAACGTGGGTGACGCGACGATATAGATCGGGATCAAAGGATTTAATGTCAAGCAGTACGAGATTGGTATGGGGTAAAACCTGTTGAGCCGCTGTTAAGTCAGAAAAGCCTGACGTATCCAAAGCTGTATGTAATCCTTCAGCCTGACAGCGACGTAACAGTTCAGCCACAAATTCAGGCTGTAGCAATGGTTCTCCACCCGTGACCGTAACCCCTCCTCCGGATAGTTCCAGGTAGGTGCGGTAGCGCAGAATTTCTGTCACCAGCTCATCGACAGTCACTTCACGGCCCCCTTCTACCGTTCGACAGTCGGGGTTATGGCAATACAGACACCGTAGCGGGCACCCTTGGGTAAAGACAACAAACCGGATCCCCGGCCCGTCGACGGTACCACAGGTTTCAACAGAGTGAATCCGACCTGTGGATGTGGATGTGGATGTAACTGTAGCTGGTTGAGGAATTAACATAGCAGGCAATATCGGCTTTAAAGAGTTGTCAGCCCTCCTCTCCGAGCGAAGGCTACCGTGTATCCAGCAAGTCGGAGAGTAGTCCCAGGTTTCGAGCCCTTAATCCCCCCTTCTCCTTAATGGGAGAAGGGGGGATTAAAATCCTTCTCCATTAGAGAGAAGGAGAGACATCCGACTCATTAGAACCGACTATGGAATGTCCGATTAACAACATCCATCTGTTGATCACGGGTGAGTTTGATAAAGTTCACCGCATAGCCAGAGACCCGAATGGTTAGCTGAGGATATTTTTCAGGATGATCCATGGCATCCAACAACGTTTCACGGTTGAGCACATTGACATTAATATGCTGTCCTGTGTTGTGGAAATAACCATCCAGTAAACCGACTAGATTGTTAATCTGATCAGTCTCGGTTTTACCCAGGGCAGCAGGCACAATGGAGAAGGTGTAGGAAATACCGTCCTGAGCATGCTGGTAAGGTAGCTGAGCCACTGATTCGCAAGCTGCGATCGCACCTTTGGTGTCGCGACCGTGCATGGGGTTAGCACCGGGAGCAAAGGGTTCACCAGCTTTACGACCGTCGGGGGTACTGCCAGTCTTTTTCCCGTAGACCACGTTGGACGTAATGGTCAAAATAGACTGGGTGGGAACAGCGTTGCGATACGTCTTGTGCTGACGAATGTGATCCATAAAGCGCTGCACCAGCTCGGAGGCAATATCGTCTGCCCGATTATCATTGTTGCCAAAGGCAGGATAATTAGCCTGGACATCATAGTCAACGGCTAAGCCAGCCTCATTACGAATCACTTTCACCTGACCATATTTGATGGCGGAGAGCGAATCTGCTACGACGGATAGGCCAGCAATGCCACAAGCCATGGTGCGATAGACATTTCTGTCGTGCAGGGCCATCTCCAGCCTTTCATAGCAGTACTTGTCGTGCATATAGTGAATCACATTGAGGGTGTTCACATAGAGTTTTGCCAGCCAGGCCATCAGCACATCAAACTTGGCGTTGACCTCGTCATAGTCCAGAATATCGCCGGTCACAGGGGCATAGGCAGGCGTAATCTGTTCTCCAGACTTCTCGTCTTTACCGCCGTTGATGGCATATAGGAGGGCTTTGGCTAAATTCACCCGGGCACCAAAGAATTGCATCTGTTTGCCAATGGGCATGGCTGATACACAGCAGGCGATGCCGTAGTCATCTCCATAGTCGGCCCGCATCAGGTCGTCGTTTTCATACTGGATGGAGCTGGTATCTTTCGAGACTTTGGCACAGAACTGCTTAAATTCCAGAGGCAGCCGTTCTGACCACAGCACGGTCAGGTTTGGCTCTGGAGCGGGTCCCAGGTTATACAGGGTTTGCAGACACCGGAAACTGGTCTTTGTTACCAAAGGACGACCGTCTAACCCAATGCCACCAATGGATTCAGTTACCCACACCGGATCTCCGGAGAACAGCTGGTTATACTCCGGCGTGCGCAAGAATCGCACCATTCGCAGTTTCATTACAAACTGATCGATCAGTTCCTGGGCCTCGGGCTCTGTTAACTCGCCATTGGCCAGATCCCGTTGAATATAAATGTCTAAGAACGTTGAGATCCGCCCCAGGGACATGGCCGCACCGTTCTGTTCTTTAATCGCCCCCAGATAGCCAAAGTAAGTCCACTGTACGGCTTCTTTGGCATTGACAGCTGGCTGGCTAATGTCAAAGCCATAGGATGCAGCCATTCGGCGCAATTCTTGTAGGGCACGAATCTGCTCAGAGATCTCTTCCCGTTGCGTAATAATCGATTCATCCAGGGTATCTACCTCTAAGGATTGAAGCTGCTGGTGCTTATCGAGAATAATGCGATCGCAACCATACAAGGCAACCCGCCGATAGTCTCCAATGATTCTCCCCCGTCCATAGGCATCGGGCAATCCCGTGATGATGCCTGAATGCCGGGCCCTTTTCATCTCTGTGGTGTAGGCATCAAACACACCGTCATTATGGGTCTTGCGATACTTGGTAAAGATCTCGTGGGTTTGGGGATCAAGCTGATATCCATAGGCTTCTAAAGACTTTTTCACCACCCGAATGCCACCCAGGGGCATAATGGCCCGCTTCAGGGGTTTATCGGTTTGTAGCCCAACAATCTGTTCCAGGGATTGATCAATATATCCCGGTGCATGGGCCGTAATTCCGGTGGGTAATTGGTTATCGGCCTCTAAAATACCGCGCTCACGCTCCAGCTGCATTAGCACGGTAACTTTCTCCCACAGCTGCCGGGTGCGATCGCTAATTCCAGCTAGAAACTCTCCACCCCCACCATAGGGAGAATAGTTCTTCTGGATAAAATCTCGAACATTAATCTCATCGCCCCATGGCCCCATGGAAAACTGACGCCATGGCTGTTTAGGTTCAGTCGAAGAAGGAATAGCTTCAACACCCGATGTCGCCTGTTTTTTAGGGTTGACTGTGCTTGCTACACTCATGATTTACGATCTCCTCGCAACAGTACTGTTTTGAACCATAACTGATGTTAGTTATGGAATGATGAAATGCTTGATTTTGTGAACAATAGTCAGAAATGACAACCCTGGCCATATCATGGCCTTATTCCTCCATAACGCTTTGTTATCCTTACGCTAAGGAAAAAACTAAATTCACAAAGTTAAAAAATCAGAATTTCAGTAATTTACGTACGATAGACAATCTCCACCTTTGACCACGCAAGAATTCCCAATGGTTGATTGATTGATGCTGATAGCTAGATTCTAATGATTAGTTATAAATCCTCAATGCTACTTACGTACTACGTATGCCTACATACCTAAGACTGTCTAAAACAACTGAAAAGAAATTAGCTATCTACAACCTGTAAAATCTGAAAAAGCCCCCAGACGACACTTAATGAGTAATCTTGCTTACTCGTTCATCATAGCAAAAAAAATAGAGGCTAAAGGTATTTCTGATACGGTTATGTTACGTTTCTAAAAAACATCATGATGTATTGAAACATTCTTAATAAACAACCTGCCTGTTTCCAAACTTCTTGCCGGAGAATAATGTTGTCGGGGTTACCAATTTCGAAAGAATTTTGTGTTGAGAAACACCTTTAACAAGAACAAGAATATTTATATATCTGCTTAATATAATCCATAGAAAAAAAAGATACACTTTATAAGTTCAAATGTCACGGGACATTATCTTCATAAAGTTTTCAGAGTTGAGAACTTTGAAAACTTTGAGCTATTGATAGTCCAAGAAGACCATTCGGGATTACTACTAGAAATAGGCTACTAGCATGCCTCGCTCGTGAAATCAGCTAAACCTTTAGATGTATTTGGGGCATTATCGATTTATGACTAGCTTCAATGTCAGTGGTTATATGGGTGAAACAGAAACGATACCCCATAAAACAGATCAAAATTCTCTTCAGTTAGATCAGCTTCTTTGTCCAGATCCTGCCCACGATATTCTCCGCTACGATTATCAGCCACTCTCACCTTTTTTTGCGCCGCAAACTGTCGCCGTTATCGGTGCTACTGAACGTCCCGGTAGTGTAGGGCGCACCGTGCTCTGGAACCTCATTAGTAGTTCTTTTGGAGGCACTGTTTTTCCCGTTCACCCAACCCGGACCAATGTCCTTGGCATTAAGGCCTATCCCACCATTGGTCATGTACCTGAGCAAGTCGATCTAGCCATTATAGCCATCCCTGCTCAAGGTGTACCTGCGGTTATTGAACAATGTGGGATCGCAGGTGTTGCAGGCGTAATTATTCTTTCTGCAGGTTTTAGAGAAGTGGGTGAAGCAGGTGCTGCTTTAGAAGCGGCTGTTTTAGCTACAGCTCGACGTCACCAACTCAGAGTGCTAGGACCTAATTGTTTAGGTCTAATGTGTCCCATCAGCGGTCTCAATGCCACGTTTGCGGGCACCATGGCCAATCCAGGCAGCGTTGGTTTTATTAGTCAAAGTGGCGCTCTGTGCACCTCAATCTTGGATTGGAGTCTCCGGGAAAATGTTGGCTTTAGTGCCTTTGTTTCCATCGGATCAATGTTGGATATCGACTGGGGAGATTTAATCTACTATCTGGGTGACGATCCGGCTACCCACAGCATTGTTATCTATATGGAAACCATAGGCAATGCCCGATCGTTTCTCTCGGCAGCTCGAGAAGTGGCCCTGAGTAAACCGATTATTGTGATCAAGTCAGGGCGTACCCAGTTGGCAGCCCAGGCCGCTGCTTCCCATACAGGTGCTATGGCCGGTAGCGATGAGGTGTTGGACGCGGCATTTCGGCGCTGTGGTGTGTTGCGGGTTAACACCATTGACGAGCTGTTTAATTTAGCAGAAGTCTTAGGCAAACAACCCCGTCCTCGGGGTAAACGGCTAACAATTCTCACCAATGCTGGAGGACCGGGGGTGTTGGCTACAGATGCCCTGATTCGCAGTGGAGGAGAACTAGCTTCCCTGAGTGCTGAAACCGTAGAGACCCTCGATACATTGTTGCCCGACCATTGGAGCCGTCAGAATCCCATCGATATTTTAGGGGATGCTACCCCAGAAAGGTATGGTGCGGCCCTCGATGTGTTGGCACAAGACCGCAACAGTGATGGTCTTTTGGTTATTCTAACGCCCCAGGCCATGACCCAGCCCGCTGAAACAGCGGCCCAGCTACAGTCAAGGGTAGGTCATTGGAAAGATAGACCCTTGTTGGCTAGCTGGATGGGCACAGATGTGGTGGCTACAGGTGAAGCTCAACTCAATCAGAGTAGTATCTTTACCTTGCCGTATCCTGATGCTGCGGCCCAGGTCTTTACGTTAATGGCCCGCTACAGTGATAATCTCCATGCTCTCTATGAAACGCCTAGCCTCACAACAACGCCAACGTTTGATACCACCCCCATCAGTGAGTTATTGACCCGTGCGAGGGCAGAGCACCGTTTGCTGTTAAGTGAGTGGGAGTCTAAAGCGTTACTGAACGCCTACGGAATTCCCACTGTTACCACTAAACTGGCTACCTCAGTAGATGAGGCGGTAACCCTGGCTGAACAAATTGGCTATCCAGTGGTGCTGAAGCTGCACTCCCATACCATCACTCACAAAACCGATGTGGGCGGTGTACAGCTCAATTTGCCAGACGAAATGGCAGTACGGGCAGCCTATCGGTTGATTATGGCCATTGGCCAACCGGGAGATTGTTTGGGTGTGACGGTACAGCCCATGGTGCTGCGCACTGGCTATGAACTGATTTTGGGCAGTAGCGTTGATGAACAGCTAGGCCCCGTTTTGCTATTTGGCAGTGGTGGACAGCTGGTGGAAGTCTATTGCGATCGCGCCCTCGGTTTGCCACCGCTCAATACCACCCTGGCTCGGCGTCTAATGGAAAAAACCCAGATCTATAAAGCGCTTAAGGGGGTACGTGGTCAGCCAAGTATTGATCTTGCTGCCCTTGAACAGTTGTTGGTGAGATTTAGCCAGCTGGTGGTGGCCTATCCTGAAATTAAAGAGATTGAGATCAATCCGCTGTTGGCATCTACAGAGCAGCTACTGGCTTTGGATGCACGCGTGGTGCTCCATGAGTCCGATATACCAGAAGATCAGTTGCCCAAGCCTGCAATTCGCCCATATCCCAAACAATACATTAAGCCTTGGGCACTACCTGATGGCATGGGAGTGACAATTCGACCCATTTCGCCTGAAGATGAGCCATTAATTGTCGATTTCCATAAAACCCTGTCAGAAGAGAGTATTTACTTTCGATATTTTCATTTGATCAACCTAAAGGCCCGGGTTGCCCATGAACGTCTGACCCGTATCTGTTTTATTGACTATGACCGGGAAATGGCGCTAGTGGCTGAATATCATGCTCCAGCTACGCAGCAAAGAACCATCTTGGGAGTAGCTCGCCTCAGCCGACTTCATGGTCTCAATGAAGCAGAATTTGGCATGTTGATCAATGACCAATATCAAGGACGAGGATTGGGGACAGAGCTCTTGCGATCGCTAATCAATATCGGTCAAGCTGAAGAACTCACTCGTATTTCAGCCGATATCTTGCCAGAGAACCAGGCAATGCAGCATCTTTGTAAAAAGCTGGGATTTACCCTTCAGCGAGATCAAGGTGAATTGCGAGCCTATCTAGATCTTTAGATGTGCAGGAGTCAGGAGTTAAGCGTCAGAGAGGGCCTGATCCCCTCCTGACTTTTGATTCTTGACTTCTCATAACTCTCGTTAGAACAACGTCCCGCCTGGAATTGACACCCGATCCAGGTGAATTTATTTAGACTTTTTTAAGGATCAACCAGGCCCGTATCCTTCCAGAAGAACTGTTGTTTATGAGAGAAATCTCATATTTGTTGTTCCGTGCCTAAGCCGTTTTTCATAAAACCATGGGTCTTTTGGTAGCAATTGACCAAGATATAAAAATGAGTTGAAAGTTCAGCCTCAATTGACGAATTGTGCGCCCTAATGGATAAGAGGATATTCCTCAATAGACAATTCTAATTTGAAGTAGAGAGTATTCTCTATACAGAAAGAGCTGACTTCGTTTCTTCGCATAGAGGCAACCAGTGTTCCAAAATCTATTACCCCCTCTCAATAATCACAATCTGCCCTATCCCGATACTATTCACCCCATCGTGGTGCATTTTGTTATCGCCATGGTGTTATTCGCTGTTCTTTGTGATGTGATTGGGTATTTCACCAAAAATACTCGCCTGTATGAGGTCAGCTGGTGGAATATGATGTTTGCGACGATTTCTATTTTTATTGCCGTTATTTTTGGCCAAATTGAAGCTGGTTTGGCTACGCCCTACACAGTGGCTACTGGAGATCTAAATCTGCACACCCTGCTGGGTTGGTCCCTTTCTGGTATTTTGGCAGCCATTACGGGTTGGCGCTATATCATTCGACTACGTACCCCAGATACATTACCGATGGCCTACATGGGGATGAATCTTGTCCTGACAGGAATTGTCTTATTTCAAACCTATCTGGGGGACAAATTGGTGTGGATCTATGGGCTCCATACTGAAGCTGTGGTTGAGGCGGCACGGGGAGGTCTGTTGCAATGACCCTTGAACTGTTCAACGGTGAGCTTGTAACGCCAGTGTTCGCTATGGGAGTCAATGGTTTACCCTATGGTTTGCCAATCCATCCTAATCTGGTACATCTGACGTTGGGGTTGTTTATTGCTGCGATCGCATTTGATATTGTGGCTGCCCTATTTCCCCTTGAAAAGGCAATCTTTAAATTTCTCGCCATTCCAGCCACCAGCTCAAACCTTTACGACGTTGGCTGGTACAACATGCTGGCAGCGGCGATCATTACCTTTTTTACGGTAGCGGCTGGGTTTTACGAAATTCTGTTAGCTGATCCTCCCCAGGACATGGTCAGTCCTTGGGGATTGGGCGCAATGGATACCATGGTGTGGCACGGTGTTGGCGGCGTACTTTTGTTAGGTCTGATTGTTGCCATGACTGTCTGGCGTGGATTTCAGCGGTATGTGTGGCGACAGGATCGAGCACGTCAGGTGCAGTGGAGCTATTTAATTGCTGGTCTTGGCATCTTTGTACTGATGTTTGTTCATGGCACCTTAGGAGCACATCTTGGAGCCGATTTTGGTCTTCACATCAGTGCAGATCGGGTGATTCGAGCCGGACTTGATCCCAATACCCAACTGAATCTCTCCATCAAATAGTAGGAACCCTGACACCGATGAATCGACGCACGATTTTAATTTTAATGGGATTAGCCATTGCCGATCTCTTTATTAGCCTTTGGGTGGGTCAACAAGCCTATCACTGGATGCCGCCCCAAGCCTCGGCGGAGTCCGTACTAGTAGACAATCTGTTTAGCTTTATGACCACCATTGGTAGCTTCATCTTTTTAGGTGTAGTGGGGGCATTGCTATACGCAATTTTGTTTCAGCGAGCGGCTAAATATGATGCCAGTGACGGCCCCCCCATTGAAGGCAACATTCCCCTAGAGGTGGTTTGGACGGCGATTCCGATCCTGTTGGTGATCTGGATTGGTACATTTAGCTATCAAACCTATGACCGTATGAGTATTCTTGGCCCCATGGAGCATAAGGCCATGGGGATGTCGATGGCAGAGGCTGCACCTGTTGCATCCCCCGAGGCTGAACAGTCTCCCATTAATGTCTATGCACGGCAGTGGGCCTGGGAATTTCACTATCCAGCACACAATATTCGCAGTACCGAGCTGCATTTACCGGTGAATCAGCGGGCTAAGCTACTGCTGTCCTCAGAGGATGTTCTCCATGGCTTTTTTGTCCCCGCTTTTCGAGTCAAACAGGATGTGGTCCCAGGCCAGGAGATCGGATTTGAATTTACCCCCATTCGAGAAGGGCGCTATCGGTTGCGAGATTCAGAATATAGTGGCACTTATTTTGCAGCCAATCAAACCAACGTCGTTGTGGAGTCTGCCGAAGACTACGAACAATGGCTGACAACAGTGGCCTCTCTGCCCCCCACGCCAGCCCAGAATGTGGCCTATGAAGAGTTCAACCGCACCACCACCCAAAACCCTATTGGTTTAGGGTGGAAGACGGTTAAGCCAGCTCCTGCTCCGATTGTAAATTACGCCAGTTCAGAGGACGATTTCCATGAGTAATGCATCTTTGGAGGTGACGCCCCCCAATCTCCAACCCCAACCGGGAGCCCCGGATAACTGGCGCAGATTTTTTAGTTTTAGTACCGATCACAAAGTCATCGGGATTCAATATATTGTCACTGCGTTTGTCTTCTTTTTATTTGGTGGCTTGTTGGCCATGATCATGCGGGGAGAGCTGATTACTCCCGAAGCGGATCTGGTGGATCGCACCGTATATAACGGACTGTTCACCATGCACGGCACCATTATGCTGTTCATGTGGACGTTTCCCATGCTCAACGGCCTGGCCAATTATCTAGTGCCGTTAATGATTGGGGCACGGGATATGGCGTTTCCCCGGCTAAACGCTGCTGCGTTTTGGTTGGTGCCGATATTCGGGGTCATTCTCACCCTCAGCTTCTTTGTGCCGGGTGGACCGTCCCAATCGGGTTGGTGGGCCTATCCGCCGGTCAGTTTGCAGAATCCTACCGGCAACTTGATCAATGGTCAGTCCCTATGGCTATTGGCCGTAGCCTTGTCGGGAGTATCGTCGATTATGGGTGCGGTCAACATTGTTACCACCATTTTTAGAATGCGCGCTCCGGGGATGGGGTGGTTTAAAATGCCGGCCTTTTGCTGGACAGTGTTTTCGGCTCAGATCATTCAGTTGTTTGGATTGCCAGCACTAACGGCAGGTGCCGTCATGTTACTGCTGGATCTGACGGTGGGCACCAGCTTTTTTGAGCCCTCCCGCGGGGGTGACCCAATTCTCTATCAGCATTTCTTCTGGTTCTATTCACATCCGGCGGTATACGTCATTATTCTGCCAATTTTTGGTATATTCTCAGAGGTCTTCCCAGTTTATTCCCGTAAACCCCTCTTTGGCTATAAGATTGTTGTCCTATCGTCCCTCATCATCACTGGGCTGAGTGGTATTGTTTGGGTCCACCACATGTTTGCCAGTGGCACTCCGGGCTGGATGCGCATGTTGTTTATGTTTACCACCATGATGATTTCCGTACCCACGGGGATCAAGGTATTTGCCTGGGTGGCGACGATTTGGGGCGGTAAGCTCCGGCTAAAAACACCCATGTTGTTTGCCCTAGGCGGCCTATTTATGTTTCTCTTTGCCGGAATTACCGGCATTATGCTCTCGTCGGCCCCCTTTGATATCCACGTTAATAATACCTACTTTGTGGTCGGCCACTTCCACTACGTTATCTATGGAGCCGTTGTGATGGGCTTCTATGCTGCCATTTACCACTGGTTTCCCAAGATGACTGGGCGCATGTACTACGAGGGTTTGGGTCAATTGCACTTTGTGCTCACCTTTATTGGCACCAATCTCAACTTTTTACCCATGCATCCCCTGGGTTTGCAGGGCATGCCCCGGCGGGTGGCTTCCTATGATCCAGAGTTTGCCTTCTGGAATGTTCTAGCGAGCCTCGGTGGCTTTTTATTAGGGGTATCAACACTGCCCTTTATCTTGAATATTTTGAGTGCTTGGGTGAAGGGTGAGGAAGCTGGAGATAATCCCTGGCGGGCCATTGGTTTGGAATGGTTGGTATCCTCTCCACCTCCCCACGAGAACTTTGATGAGATTCCGGTTGTTGTGTCGGCTCCCTATGGTTACGGCAGCAATGAACCTTTAGTTGAAAATAATCCAACAAAGGAGTTGGCCAGTGAGCACAGCTAAGCTTGATCAGACTGTTAATACCCAGGTTGTCCAAGGTGTAGGACATGAAGAAGAAGACCATCGTATGTTTGGCTTCATTGTCTTCCTACTGTCTGAAAGCGTCATCTTTCTAAGCTTTTTTGCGGGCTACATTGTCTACAAGACCAATGTCACCGACTGGTTGCCAGCGGGGGTAGAGGGCTTAGAGGTACGAGAGCCATTTATTAATACGATTGTCCTGGTATCCAGTAGTTTTGTGATCTACTTGGCAGAGCGCTACTTACACCGAGATAACCTGTGGGGGTTCCGGGCATTTTGGCTGTTGACCATGGCCATGGGGAGTTTCTTTCTCTATGGTCAAGCTGTGGAGTGGATGAGTCTGCCCTTTGGTTTTAAGTCAGGGGTGTTTGGCGGCACCTTTTATCTGTTGACTGGCTTCCACGGACTGCATGTTTTAACTGGGGTACTGCTGCAGAGTATTATGCTGGCCCGTTCGTTTATTCCCAATAACTATGCTGGCGGTGAGTATGGTGTTGCTGCCACATCACTATTTTGGCACTTTGTCGATGTCATTTGGATTGTGCTGTTTATCTTGATTTATGTCTGGCAATAGCTCTAATCGTGACAATACAAGACCTTAATTATTTAAAAACCCTCATTGGTAACCGGCAGAGGAAAAATCCATGATTATTGATGACCAGCACTACGACATCATCATTGTGGGCACTGGAGCTGGCGGGGGAACGCTGGCACAAAAACTTGCACCTACGGGGAAACGGATTTTGATTTTGGAGCGGGGAACCGGTATGGCCCTCGAAGAGCAAAATCCCGCAGGGGTCGATGTGCTGAAAAAGACAAAATACCATGCTTCGGAGCAATGGTATGACCAGTCCGGTGAGCCGTTTTCTCCTCAAACCAACTATGCCATTGGCGGTAATACTAAAATCTATGGCGCTTCTCTGATGCGAATGCGCGATCGCGACTTTGGAGCAGTCAAATACCAGGATGGTGTGGCCCCCGCATGGCCCATCCAGTATGCAGATTTAGAACCTTATTACACGGCGGCTGAACAGCTTTACCAGGTACATGGTGATCCTGGTAAAGACCCAACAGAGCCTACCCACAGTAGTGCATATCCCCATGGGGCTGTGGATCATGAGCCGCTGATGCAGCCAATTGTCGAAGCGATCGCACAGCAGGGACTGCACCCGGCTCCCCTACCCGTCAGTCTGACCCGCCAGGATGATGATCCCACGGGAGATGCTGAAGTCTTTGGTATCAATCCAGCTTTAAAGTATGACAATGTGACGCTACAAACGTCGGCAAAAGTTGTTAGCCTGCACACTAACCCAACGGGTACTGAAATCAAAGGAGTGCAGGCAGAAATTGGCGATCAGGCCATGTTATTTGCTGGCGATATCGTCGTCTTGGCCTGCGGTGCAGTCAATTCAGCGGCGTTGATGCTGAGTTCTGCCAATGCCAAACACACCGAGGGATTGGCCAACAGCTCAGGCCAGGTGGGGCGCAACTTGATGAAGCACCAGATGACCATGATTGTTGAGCGCAGTGCCGCCAACAATTCAGGGACATTCCCCCAAAGTGTTAGCATCAATGATTTTTATTGGGGTGACGGTGACTATGAGTACCCCATGGGACACATTGAGAATACGGGCGGACTGTTGCAAGACATCATTTTTGCCGAATCTCCGCCATTGCTGTCAGTGGCTGCCAAGATTATGCCGGGGGCTGGCTTAAAACAGTTAGCAATGCGGTCCATTGGCTGGCGAGCCCAAACGGGAGTATTGCCAAACCCCAACAATCGAATATATTTTCAAAATGGGAAACTACGCTACGAGTTTACGCCCAACAATATAGAAGCCCATGATCGTCTGGTGTACCGATGGATTGAGGTGTTAAAAGCCCTGGAGAAAACGTCTAAAGGTCTGCAGCGCAGTGGTGTATATCCACGGGGAGAAGTGCCAATTCAGGTGGTAGGTTACCAGAGTGGAACCTGTCGCATGGGCACTGACTCAGCCACCTCAGTGTTAGACACCCACTGCCGCACCCATGAGATTGACAATCTCTATGTGGTAGACAGCAGCTTTTTCCCCTCTTGCGCCAGTGTTAGCCCGGCGCTAACGGTAATGGCCAATGCGTTGCGAGTGGGAGAACATTTGATACAGCGGTTGCAGTAAGGGGTAAGAGGTGATCAGACTAGCGATCGCAATTGGCCAGGTGCTTTAAGTTTTCTAAATCTAACAATGTAATCTCAATGCCATCCATCGAAATTAAACCAGCGCGATTTAGCTTGGAAAAAGCCCGTGATAGAGTTTCAGGAATAGTTCCTAATCGGGCCGCCAGCTGATTTTTGGGCAGATCAAGCTTGATAATATCTACGTTGTTCAATTCCCCACTCAAATTTAGCAAGTAGGTAGCTAAGCGAGCTGGAACGTCCTGTAGAGCAAGGCTATCCACCAGGTTCGAAAACCGTCGAAGGTGTCGAGCAAAGCTTTTGAGCAGATTAATGGCAAGGGATGGACGCTGTTCTAAAAGGGTTAAAAAAGGCTGACGTGGAAAGAATAAAAGCTCCGATGACTCAAGGGCCGCTGCGGAGGCGGGAAAGCACTTGCCATCTAGAGCGGGCACTTCAGCAAAATGATCTCCCTGCCCAAAGATATGCAAAATCTGCTCTTTACCCTGGGGCGATAGTTTGAATACCTTTACACGCCCCGATTGGATCACAAAAAATCCAATTCCAGCATCTCCCTGATGGAAGAGGACCTCGCCTTTGCCATAGGATTTGGTAACTACTAAACCTTCAAGATCCTCTAACTGATCCAATGGTAAATCCTGGAATATCATCGTCTGACTCAAAAAATTTGAGAGTGGAGACAACACCATTGGATAGTCACAGTTTGTAGTGAGAGATAGAGATCTATTATAACTTCAGACTAATGGGCCGTTTCCAAGAAATACAGAAGAAAATCTAAAGTTTATTACCCTTAGTCCTTTCCCTTGACTTAAGTCAAAGCATTGAACGTTCTCCTCTCCTACAGTAAACCCAGCTGCTTCCCAAGAGGATCTGACAATGTTTTGTGAACAATGCGAACAAACTGCGAGTGGACAAGGCTGCCATCAATGGGGAGCCTGTGGCAAAAGTCCAGAGGTCAATGCTGTGCAAGATCTGCTGATCTATATTCTGCGTGGCCTTGCCCCAGTTGCTCTCCGTGCCCGTGATCTGATGATCTCCACCGATGAGGTCGATAGATTCACCTGTGAAGCCATCTTTGCCACCATGACCAATGTCAACTTTGATCAAAAACGATTTACCAGCTACATTCGTCGAGCGCTGGCCTATCGAGAACACCTCAAAACTCAAGTGCAACAGGTTACAAAATCTGACCAAAGTTGGCCAGATATCACGTGCTATGAACCCAACTTTGAGGATAGTTTAGCGTCTCAGGGAGAGGATATCGCCCTGCAATTTATTGGTCAATCGAAAAACAATGTTGATATTTTCTCCCTTAAACTCACTGTTCTTTACAGTCTTAAGGGGATGGCCTCCTATGCATTCCATGCCCAGGAGTTGGGTCAAACCGATGAACGGGTTGATCAATTCTGCTATGAGGCCCTAGCTGCATTGGAGCGTCAAGATCTGAGTCTGGAAGACTGGGTCACTCTGGCCTTGAAGGTTGGGGAAATCAATTTGCTGGCGATGCAGTTGCTAGATGCCGGGCATACGGGTAATTATGGCCATCCGGTGCCCACATCGGTGCCCCTCAACACCAGAGTGGGTAAAGCTATTCTCGTGTCTGGCCATGATATTCCCCAATTGGAAGCGGTGCTAAAACAGACCATGGGAACCGCTATCACAGTGTACACCCATGGAGAATTGTTACCCGCCCATGGCTATCCGCGTCTAAAACAAACCTACCCCCATCTCTATGGTCATTATGGTACGGCCTGGCAAAACCAAACTCGGGAGTTTGCCAAATTTCCAGGGGCCATTGTGATCACAACAAATTGTCTGATGCCACCCCATGAAAACTATGAGGACAAGCTGTTTAGTATTGGTCCTGTGGGATATCCAGGATTGAATTATCTTCCCGCTCAGCCCAATGGGCTGCCTGATTTTACCCCCGTGATTACGAAAGCATTGGAGTTACCTGGATTCACTGAAATAGGGACTCCCCGGCAGGTAACCACTGGTTTTGCCCGCAATGCGCTACTGGGGGTCGCTGACCAGGTGATTGCAGCGGTTAAAGCTGGCAAAATTCGTCATTTCTTCTTAATTGGGGGCTGTGACGGGGCTAAACCTGATCGTAACTATTACACTGAACTGGTAGAGAAAGTGCCTGAGGACTGTGTGATTCTCACGCTTGCCTGTGGCAAGTTCCGTTTCTTTGATCAAGAGTTAGGGGCTATTGAAGGTATTCCTCGGTTATTGGATGTGGGCCAGTGTAATGATGCCTATTCTGCAATTCAGATTGCGATCGCACTAGCCAATGCATTTGAGGTCGATGTTAATCAAATCCCCTTGTCAATGATTTTGTCCTGGTATGAACAAAAAGCGGTGGCTATTTTGCTGACCCTGCTGCACCTGGGGATCAAAGATATTCGCTTGGGACCCACGCTGCCTGCATTTATCTCACCTAATGTGTTGAAGTTATTGTCGGACACCTATAATCTCCAACCCATCACCATACCCGAGGCAGATTTAGCCGCTTGTCTAGCCTAGATTTGAGCAAGCACGTATCCGTAAGGCATCTGGGTTAGGATCGTGTCTGCTCACGTTTGAGCAGACAACTAGCAACCACAATGCCGATGATGGCAAATAGGGCCATGGGATAAAACGCGTAGGTATAGGTGCCAAACCAATCTCGAATTTGTCCGATGGCCAGGGTGCCCGTTAGGGCACCTACCCCGTAGGCGGTAAACACAATGCCATAATTTTGAGCATATTGATCGGGGTTAAAAAATCGGAGGGTGATGGTAGGAGCCATGGCTAACCATCCTCCTAAACAAAACCAAAGCAGGCAAAAGGCAATTAAATAAGTCGCTAACTGACCCTCTTGTGCGTTCATCATTAGCACACAGGCAATCAGTACCAGCGTATACGATGAGATTGCCACATATTGAGGCTTAAAACGGTCACTTAACCACCCAAATAAAGGACGACTGAAGCCATTGAAGAGGGCAAATAGAGAAACGCTAATGGCTGCCGTCTCTGGATTAACCTTAATAATCTCTTCCCCTACCGGACCTGAGATACCAATGGCACTTAAGCCGATCAGGGTGCCAATGGCATAACAACCCCACAGTCCATAAAATGACTGGCTTTTGAGCAGCTTTTTGGGATAACTGTGGAACCCTGTGACTGTTGGCTTAGCAGAATTCTGTTGGGGATGCCAGCCCTTGGGCGGTAATTTTAGGATGGTGGCAATGCCTAGAACAATCATCATAAAGATGCTGCCTAAGATCCACAGCGTTGGCCTTACGGTGTAACTATCAATTAATCGATTGGCTAACGGAGCAGTAATGAGCGGCGATAGCCCAAACCCGACAATTGTTGCTCCCATCGCTAGGCCTTTTTTCTCAGGAAACCATCGGGCAACGACAAACATGGGCACACCGTAGGTAACGCCTACGCCTGTCCCTGCCATAACTCCATAGGTGAGGACGAGCATGCCAATGTTTGTCGCAAAGCTGGAGAGAATATAGCCCGCCCCCAGGAAAATCCCGCCGATTACCGCCACCATGCGAGCGCCTATGCGAGGAATGAAAAAACCTGCGACTGGCATGAGAGCCGCATAGAAAACCAGTGCAACCGTATAGGGTAGAAGACTTTCAGTCGCACTTAAATTTAGCTCACCTTCCAAGGGGGTTCTAAAAATACTCCAGGAATAAACGGTGCCCAGACACATTAAAACGACTGTGCCCAAGGGAATTAACAACCACCTACCCCGTTCTGCGGGTAATCCAAGCACGGTTAACTCTGAGCGATGGTTAATTCCCATAGGTTTCAGCAATACTATCCAGGCCGGAAACGCCTAATGAACGAATACAAATACTTGTGGCTGCGATCGCAATTTTTCTATTAATTGTTTGTTTAAATAACAATAATAGACCGGTGTCTTTGCGAGAACATTATTATAGGTTAGTTCCTCGATGTCTATAATCGATGCTACAAGTATTCACAATCAATCAGATATATCACTGGTTGAGCAACTTGAAATTCCACCACTGGGATCATAAACAAGTTGTGCCACTCGGATTAGATCGGCAAAATGGGTAGGCCGAAGACCCGTGATTGTTTGAATTGTCTGAATGCGTTATTTATGTCGTTGGATATTCATCGTTGACCTAACCAACCGCCTGATAATTCTTTACCCGCTGGTCTGCTCCAATGCCTAAGATTTTTGCCAGCCAGGGAGGGGGTGATGTTGCGATCGCCCGTTGTAAATCGGCAAGAATCTCCCGGATAGCTCCTCCAGCTTCCACTTTCATGGGGTAAATATTCGCTTGAATCACTTGGGCGGCGGCAGGCCCTCCAATGGACACAACATAGAGCACAGGACAGTCTCTGATCAAATTCACTCGGAACTGATTTTTGTTATCGCTCAGGTCTGCCTCCAGAGCAGAGCGCACATCGATCAGCTTAATAGCATCCGCCGATAGCTGATAAATCAAATATCGATGGCAGGAGCCAAAATGGCCGTCTAATTGCTCATCTGTATTGGATGCAACCGCTATGCGAATTGAGTTAGGCATATCGCCTTGATCAGGCTCGATAGGTAAGGGATGATCGTACTCTGTCTGTTCTCCCCAGAGAATCCGCACCGCTTCTTTAACGGCAGCAATCTCCTGATTATTGGCATCTTCGCCTTCCCATTCGCCCTCATCCACATCGTAAATATTGCCAAAGGCACGTTTGAGCTGGGTGACGGTTAGGGTACTTAGCGATTCTTCCGTAATGTTATCGTCGAGATTGGTTTGTAATGCATCGATTAACTCTCTTATAGAGACATTGGGTAAAGCCTTAGCTGCCAAGGCAATTCTCAAAGCAACTTCATTGGAAATGGGTTGTTGTTCTGTCATGGGTATTCTCCTAAAGGTATCTGATGGAAATCTTTTTTGGGGACAACTTAATGCGGAATGTTTGTTTGGGGATAATGACAAAATCTTGCATATATTATCTATTTAAGTCCCAGTGTTTGTTGTAAACGGGGGTAGTCTTCGGTACTGATGCGAAATCGACCTTTTTCCACATCTCGCACCCAACTCTGGCTTTTCCCTAAATGTTTGGCTAAGGCGCGTTGAGTCAAGTTTTGACGTTGGCGTGCTGCCTTGATAACATCACCAGAGAGTGCGCCTAATTGAGTTGTTTGAGATTGTTTACGCCGCCGCTTAGGGGCTCGACGACGCACTGTTTGTTGCCATTCTTCCGATAGTTCAAAGCCGGCCAATCGAGCATTGATCAGTCGCTGCCATTTGTCTCGGGGGGCCGTGTCCGTTAAGCTCCGGCTCTGATTGGCATCATTTACCCAAAATTCAAGAGCATCGTCAACATCGTTGGGGATATCAATGACTTTAGCCCATAGTGGCTGTATATCGGCGGGATAGGTCTCTGGATCAAACAACGGTTTGAGGCCATAGTAATAAATTGTTTCCAGATCGCTCTCAAACGTTTTCAGCAGACGTTTGTGTGCCCCCCGGACAGTGGTAGCCTCTATTAATCGATCTTCTCCATAGGCAATACGTAGTAGGGTGCGCACAGTCAGCCGATGGTCACCCCCCAACCTCAGCTTGAATAATAGCCACAACAGTAGACGAACAGCACCCTCATGCTGTTGCCAGTTGCTCATCACTTCAGTTAATAATGACTTAGGTAGGGTACCGTATTGATAAAAAGCCGTTTGATTACGATAGTCTTGTTTGTTAAGAAAGTGTTTGGCCCAAATCCCAGGGCGGATAGTAAAGCTTAACCCAATTAAGTGACGACCTCCCTGGTGATCTTTTTCAAAATAATACTCAGTGTTGACTAGATGCCAAATCGGCTGCTCATCAAAGGAAAAGGCTTTAACCTTTCCCTGACGTGGCCAGTCCAAAGCAACCAGTAACTGACAGACTTGGTATACTAAATGCTTGATCAACGTGAGTTTGTCTAGCTTGCTCAGATCTTTTCGCTTATTGAGATCTAAATATTGTTCAATGTGCTGGTCATTGATTACAAATGCTTCTTCCCACGGAGAATTGAGGGTGATGGCATAGGCCGCAAAAATCAGATGAAGACAGGTGGCACGAATATCAAATTGAGCCATGACCTCCATTGCTTCATCTGCAGGCATTGCTATGGGGATATCCCTTTCGGGACTTGTGGCTAATCGAAGGCGAACTTCTCCTCGACCACGATGGACCGGTCGATGGTAACAAAATTTTCCGTCAGCATCGATTTGCCAAGGCAGATGCTGACGCTGAGCTAAAACGTTACAGGCTTCCCAAATCACCATGGAAGATGCAAAAGGAGTCGTCTTACCACTGAGAAAAATGTCAGCAATTGCTGCTGGCAGGAGGGTGCTTTTACGGCGTCCTTTTTTGGGAACTAGAGGGGATAGGGAGCCAATATTGCAAGCATTTAAGCAGAGAGGTGTCTCTAAATCTTGACAGTCATCGCACAGGGTAGGGTCAATCCAATAGCCTTCCCATTTTGCTTGAGGTTTAATGGCTCCCGTTGGACACTGGGGCCGACAGCTATCGCAAGAGATACAACCGTCTTTGATAGTGTAAGCCATAGACAATGCAGGCCTATCAATAGAGCGATAGGTGAGGAAAAATTGGCGACTGAAAAAAACGAACCTGATTTTCTCAAACCTTCTATAAAAGCCATAAATGATTAGATTTCCGAATAAACAGAAGATTTATACAGAGAAAGAGGAATGACGAATCCATCAGGACTAGATTACAGAGATGGAGAGTGGACAATTTATTGGAAAGTCATGCCCTTAGACATAACAATCCAAAATTTTGTATTCTATGTCACCTGATACGGTTTAATGTTTTCTTCCTAATTGACAAGACATTATGTTCAGAATGAACTATTGAGGCCGTTTTTTTGTTTCTACAATAACGGTTTACTCAGAAAAATATGGTCAATCTCTTAAAATGTTAAAGACTGTTGCTAATGGAGGTTTGGTGTTGAGCGATACAGAATATTTTGTGTTGATCTTTGGTAATAGGGTATAGAGAGTGTGCGACTCCAGCTTTTTTGATTAGCCCTACAGCTTTAGTTCTATGCTGTTGTTGATTTAGGGAATGAATTGATCGGGCTGAATTGTCCCGGATCGTTATTTTTTAGATTAAATCCTCCCGAGACTCTGCAACGCCAGTTCTATCTTGATGGACTGAAGCATAGTTGGTTTTGAATGATATGGATTGGTTCACAGGAACAGTCCCCTTGTAACTATTGGCACACTGAGTAATGACTCCAAAAATAGGGCCGCCGTGTTCTCTGTAGATGCTGCTGCTAGTGGCGGCGGTCCAGACTTGGAAAGATATTGCAGTCTCTGAGCAATATCTTCAACTGGTAGATATAAAGGAGACCTTTGACAATGCTAAGTTTATCGATGACTGATGCTAGTATGGTCGCGAGGAATTTTTTGATGCAAGATTTGGAAATTCCAGATATTGATCAAGATTTCTTCTCCATTCTGGCTACCCGTGAGACGGGTAGTGAATGGTATGTCGTAGAAATAGGAGTAGAAGGACTTCCCGACAAGTGGGTGTTACAAGTATTTGATACGGGGCAGTGTGATCCCTGCTATACCTTTGTGTCCCCAATGCCTAAGGAAGAAGATGCTGATTTAGAAGAGTTTCCTGAGCGTATTGCTCAAGTCATTACGATGGAGCGAGCTGGGCATAGCGTATGATTGAGTCCAGTCCTTAGTGGCTAGCTTTGAGGATTGATAATGGTTCATTCACTCTCGCCGGAAGATCTCCCACCAGAGTTAATAACAGACTTGGACGCAGCCTTGAAAAGGCAATTAGAAGGAGCTATCTGTCGGCACTTTTTCGAAGCCTGTGATGGATCTACTCAATCCCTGTTGATGCTCTGTAGATGGACCATCAATATTACTGAGGTCGTAATCTTACATATTTACTGTTCTGATCAGGAAAAAAACTGGCGAGTGTTGGACCGTATGACCAGGCTAGCTGAATATCTGTCTCAATTGAGTCCCCGTGCCAAAATCAGAGTCCATCCCCCATCACAAATGGAAGCACCGTTTGACATGCGAGTTGATGAACGTTCTGTTTAGCCAAATCGTTCTAACACTTTAGTACCCTTAACTCTGGGAATAGGCCATAGCTATCGAGATAGTGCTTTGTTCCTTCAGGTATTCGCTGTAATCGGCCAGATTATCTAGACCGACATAGGTGAGTGTAATTTCAGCGATGAACCAAGCAAATAGCTTAAGCACCAGTTGGCGATATTTTATTTTCATGATTAGCTTTCAAGTGAACATGGTTTAGAGGGGAAAAAGTGTTTCTCTACAACGTTAGATAAACTTTGAAGGCTGAGCCGATCGTAACGATGTTTGCCCGGCATAATTGTCAGAGTTGGTGCCTTTGAACAGCGTTTTTGACAGCCTGTATATTGAATTTCTACCTGGTCATGGAGCTGATATTCTTGCAAGATACTCTCTAATTTTGAGATCAGTTGGTGGCCACCTCGCTTCTGGCAGCCTGACTTGCGACAAATCAAGATCTTAGGTGGTTTTTGTGCAACAGCAACCGTGGGATACGTTGGCACCTGAGAAACCTCAGCCGTTGTTGACATTGGAGCCTGGGGTGCAGTTGTGAGAGGCACCTCTTCGTTAGGGGGAAGTAGTGGCAAAACCTGATAGGCTCTGAGCTTAATGGTACCTGTGGTAAAATCAACCTGACTGCGACCAATGCAGCGAATTTGGTCTCCGGGCTGGAATTGATAATCTTGTATAGAATCTCGCACCTCTTTAGGCAGCTTAATTACCACTTGCTCCTGCTCGACTTCAAGGGCAAGAGCTTTGATCTTTCTCTTTTTCTTGCTGAGATACCCTAGAAAGATTCCCTCTAGGATAAACATATATGGAGGTAGTTGTTTAAGCGGTGACATGGAAAAATCTCCTGTGAAGTGAGGCAACAGTATTTAGGGATATGCCAGCAAATAATTTACCGTTTTGTGGGGTATGAATTCAGAGCGAAACGTTTTCCCAAGGATATAATTCAGGAGGCAGAAATCAGCATGCAGGATCTCACTGACTTCTGCCTCCTACCGCCTAATTTTCCATCTACTCAAGCTTTCTCGGCTTAAATAGAATTTAATTCAAGCGTTTAGCTTTAACGGTTTGAGGCGTTTTGATGGGATTATCCAATCCGGTCACTGATAGCTCCCAGCCATTGGCTAGGGTCAGAACTTGGGCATCATCGACTGTGGTTTGTTTAACAACAACTTCTTCTAGATCCTTTTTGGCAACATAGACCATTAGCTTTCCAGCACGATCTGTATGCAGCATGACTTTCATAGTGTTTCCTTAAGATAAAGAGCATTGTAGGGGCTGGCCTTGTACCTGTTCCATGGGAAAAGTCTATTGGGGCTAACCTTGTGCCTGCCCCCTGTGCGAATTATATAATCGCCACACCTAACCCCTCCTGCGAGGCTAAGGTGAGCAATTCATCAACGGTAAGGCTACGTTTTAGCTGAGTAGACAGATCGCGGACGGCATTGAGCAGTAACTGACTGTTGCTGGCATCCAGATGTATGTCATAGTTCTGTAGAACTTGACTCAACAGGTGACGACCAGAGTGTTTGCCGACAACAAAACGCCGTTGCCAACCCACATCTTTGGGATCAAACGGTTCGTAAGTGCTGGGATTATGCAGCACTCCATGGGCATGGATACCGGACTCATGGGCAAAGGTATTGGCTCCAACAATAGCCTTCCAGGGAGGGACTGGGCAATTGACGGTTTTAGCAACAAAGCGAGACAATTCTAACAGACGCTCGGTTTGAATATTGGTTTTGAGACCATAGATTTGCCGTAGGGCCATGACAACTTCTTCAAGAGCCGCATTGCCAGCCCTTTCTCCTAGCCCATTAACAGTAGTATTAATAGAGACAGCACCAGCTCGGATACCGGCCAGGGCATTGGCTGTTGCTAACCCCAGGTCGTTATGGGTGTGCATTTCCACTGGAATGGCTAAGACGGCAACCAGTTTTCGAACTTTTTCAAAGGTGGTAAACGGGTCCAGAATGCCCACAGTGTCACAAAAACGAAAACGAAATGCGCCGTTTTCTTGGGCAAACTGTGCAGCTTCGAGTAAAAATGTTTCATCAGCCCGAGAACTATCTTCACCTCCAACACTTACGTCTAGACCGTGATCGCGGGCAAAGGTAATAGTCTCTTGTAGCTGCTTAAACATTTTGGCCCACTGGCCTTGAAACTTTACTTGAATCTGTATATCTGAAACTGGCACCGAAATGTGAATGCGCTTTAGGCCACAATTAATCGACGCCTGAATATCAGACAACACAGCGCGATTCCACCCTAGGAGTTGAGCATTTAGGCCCAGATTGGCAATTGTGTGGATGGCCTGAGCTTCATCTCTCCCCATGGCGGGAATGCCAACTTCCATTTCCTGAATGCCAATGGTGTCGAGAAACGTTGCGATCGCAACCTTCTCGTCCAAACTGAAGGCAATACCTGCGGCTTGTTCACCATCTCTGAGGGTCGTATCGTTAATATATATTTGGGGGGGTGGTGTCATCGTAGCGGCCTCCGTAAACGTGGAAGAGGGAAGAGAGAAGAGGGAAGAGGGTGAGCTGAGGGCCGTGTATAGTCTCACCCTCAAAATTTGCCTACTGGATTAGACTTGACGAACAGCTGTCTTAAGTTAACGAAGCATCGTCCATTGACTGAGACTGGTCTCCGTTGAAGGATTCAATATCTTCTGCAATGATTTGATTGAGAAAATACTGTAGAACCCAAGCAAAGATAATAAAAGGACCAATCATCATAAGGGTGGTCAACATAGTAAGCGCCTCCTGACTATTTGAGCAATAGACGAAATTTTGAACTGCATAGCCCTACTTCAAAAAGGTAAAAGTAAGACTATCTTCAGACAAAAAGTGTTCAAGATGAAAAGCCCGCTCTTCTGTCTTTAAGAGAATTTGCTCATAGAGATATCGAGTGGCTCGATCTCCCACACTTTCGGCTTGAGTGGCTAGTCGGCGAAGTAGAGTGATCATCGACTGCTCAGCAGTAAGATCATTGGCAATCATCTGTTGACAATTATAGGCACCCTCTGATTCTGGAGTAAAACAGCATTGTTCGGCCAGGGTGGCAAAGGTGCCTGCGGGAATGCCGCCTAGACCATTTAAACGCTCAGCAACATCATGGGCATCTCCCTGAACAGCCCCATAGCTTTCTTGGAAGAATTCATGAATAGCGTAAAATTCTGCACCTTCAATTACAAAATGATGCTTTTGATATTGCATATAAAGGGCTTGAAAACTGGCGTAAACCAAATTCAGTCCTTCGCATACGGTGATAGTAATCTCCTTCTCAAGACCGACAGGATTATCACCTACTTCACCAAAAGCACGGACAAGGGTTTGAGTAGTCATATAATTTCTCCAATCAATAGGTAGGATGAACAGAAAGTAAGCGGCTAATGATTTGTAGTACAGCTCACCTGAGTTTGCCAACACCGTTCTAGCCAGCCAATACTAGACTGGCGAGGTGATGTGAATTGTCTGATGACGCTGCAAACTAACATCAGCTCTAATGCATCGTTGACATCAACTCGTAGTGTGCCATCGGTGGGACAGCTACACGAGATATGAAGTTCTTGCAAGCGACGATTAATCGACCAACGTTCGCCGCGAGGCACTGCGACAACTTGCCCCCAACCGGGAACAGTGGGTGTGGGGTTATCCATAGGATTGATACTCCAACGTTGAAAGGGATGAACAAGTGAGACTTTGTACTTGGGTTTCTAGCGCGTCAATGCGAGCCAAAAGATGACGTAGGGTAGTGGCTTCAACATCGGGAAGCTGACCATGTTCCAAAGGAGTTGTTAGGGTGTTGCATTCGCAAACATTACGGCTGGGAATTCCAACAGCCGTGCAGTTGGTCGGTACACTGTTCAATACAACAGCACCCGCTCCAATGCGGGCATGGTCCCCAATAGTAATACTGCCAAGCACCTTGGCACCACTGCCAATCACCACTTGGCTGCCAACCGTAGGATGGCGCTTACCCGTTTCTTTACCTGTCCCCCCTAGAGTCACCCCCTGATAGATCAGGGTGTAGTCTCCGACCACAGCAGTTTCCCCAATCACAACACCCATACCGTGATCGATAAAAACCCCTTTACCGAGGGTGGCCCCGGGATGAATTTCAATTCCCGTAAAGAGGCGAGCCAGGTGAGAAATAAAGCGAGGGAGAAAGGAAATCTTGTGATTTTGTAGCCAGTGGGCGAGGCGATGGGCTGCGATCGCATGTAAACCAGGGTAACAGCACAACACCTCTAACCAACTGCGAGCCGCCGGGTCCCGTTCAAAAATGATTGTGAAATCGGCCACACAGGGAAAAAGCCGGTGCAGTTCAGCAGACGAAAACAAATGCCGAACAGAAAAGTGTTGCAGAAATAGGGACATGGGTCTGGTGGGGCGTTGTTTTCCTGCTTATAGCAGTTACAACTGAGGGGGGGTGATCGCAACGGCCCAATCCAGATTTACTATAACTATTACCTTTACACTCAAATGCTAAAACCTTTATTGGTAAAGCATTTAGAATTTTTCTAGGGACAGGGTACAAGTATTTTGATACCCAGGGTTAGGTATTTCTAAGGGTGGGTGCAGGTATTCTGTACTCACGTCAAAGCCTTTATATATAGTGTTTAGACCTGGGTTTTAGACAGTCTTATAAAAACTTGTTTGATGTACTCAAAACTTGGTTTTTGATCGGCGAACCCACAGCTTAGCAACAGAAACTGTAACAACTGATGCAGAACTGCCTCGACTAATTTCAGCAATCCTTAACAACTCGCCAATAGGTCGATCCTAGCGGTGAACTGTTACGGAACATCCAGTTTAATGAGCCCACCTCAAAGTGAGCATCAGCGTCATCTGGATCATCAAAAGCAAGATAGTGTTCCAGCTTAAAACTCTCCTATTGTTTAACATTATTTAATGTGAAATAGTAAAATCCGTTACCGAAATTGGGTTTAAACTGAAAACAATGATACAGACACCTTTTTGGCCTATGTAGCACAGCGGTAAATTGTGTATCTAATTTAGCAAAATATCTGTTATTGAGTACTCAAAAACTTGTCATCTAGAACCCATCAAAGTCGAGTCCATCCCTTTTATGATAATGGATGCGACTGAGTACAGTAATCATCGAGCGGGGGTGACAAAATACTAGTCCGTACCCTGGGGAATGCCCGTACCCTAACCTAGAAAAAATATTTTTTCTTGAATTATCAAGGGCTGTAGTCGATGAGTACAGCGTTAATTATCTAATAAATCCTATGGGGGCGTTGTTCTAGTGAACTTCTAGAGCCGTTGATATAACTCTTGCATCGCCAAACACTCAGTTAACACACGTTGGTGAACTCAAGCAACAAGGTCCAGCTAGATCTCACGTATCTTGCTAAGCCTTTGTTGGTTAGAGGTTCACCATTGGGCGGTAGGTGACAGACCAATTTCAGGCGTATTCACCCTATTGAGATGTCCTCGTTATCTTACCCAGACAAACAAGCACATCTCCATCCACACACCCTGGAAGTTGCTGATCACCTGACTGAGTTCTAAGGCTCGCACGCTCTCTGGCACTGCATTGTCTACCCTCCAGTCCGATTCTCCGATTTTATCGTGCAGAACAACCAACTGTGTTTACAGGCTCAGCCAATGCAGTGCCGCTATTTCATATCGATACCTTATTCCCTAACTCCTTAAACCAATGACGCCTCCGCCTCCTACTGCCCTTGTCTCCGCGCCCACGACGACGCCTGAGCTGGACATAACGTTGACTAAAACAAAAACTACAGTCAAGAAGTCTGGCGGCGGCTGTGGCTGTAGCACTAAAAATGATGCTCCTAGTGGTATGAGTGAGTCTTTAAAGGCTCGCATTGAAAAACATCCTTGCTACAGCGAAGAAGCTCACCACCATTATGCCCGTATGCACGTTGCGGTGGCTCCAGCCTGCAACATTCAGTGCAACTATTGCAACCGTAAATATGACTGTGCCAATGAAAGCCGTCCTGGTGTTGTTAGCGAACTGCTCACACCTGAAGAAGCTGCCCACAAAGTTTTGGTGGTGGCCGGTAAAATTCCACAAATGACAGTTTTGGGGATTGCGGGTCCCGGCGACCCCCTGGCTAACCCAGAGAAAACCTTCCGCACCTTTGAGCTAATTGCCGACAAAGCTCCTGACATCAAACTCTGTCTCTCAACTAATGGTCTGATGTTGCCTGAGCATGTTGATCGGATTAAGCAGCTGAATGTGGATCATGTCACGATCACTATTAATATGGTGGACCCAAAAATAGGGGAGAAAATTTATCCCTGGGTTCACTACCGTCGTCGTCGCTACCGTGGCATTGAGGGGGTGAAGATCCTGCACGAGCGGCAGATGGAAGGTCTACAGGCGCTTCAGGAAGCTGATATCCTCTGCAAGGTAAACTCGGTGCTGATTCCTGGCATCAACGATGAGCACCTGCCAGAGGTGAATAAGGCGATTCGAGATCGCGGTGCATTTCTCCATAATATTATGCCCCTGATCTCGGCCCCAGAGCATGGCACGTACTTTGGTCTCAATGGTCAGCGGGGTCCAAATCCCAAAGAACTTAAGCGCGTTCAAGATAATTGCTCTGGCAACATGAAAATGATGCGCCACTGTCGTCAGTGTCGAGCCGATGCTGTCGGTCTGCTGGGTGAAGACCGTAGTCAGGAATTCACCAAGGAGAAGTTTATGGATATGTCGGCGGACTACAGTTTGGAAAAACGTCAGGCAGTTCATCTGGGCATTGAGCAAACCAAAGCCGCTGTAGCGGAGAAAAAACAAGCATCTGTCAATAAGCGTCGAACGGAGTCGACTAAAGTCCTGGTTGCGGTTGCAACTAAGGGGGGAGGACTTGTCAATCAACACTTTGGCCATGCCAAAGAATTCATGATTTATGAAGTAGATGCAACGGAAGCCAAGTTTGTTGGTCATCGTAAAGTTGCCGATTACTGCCAGGGCGGTTACGGCGAAGAGGCAGCCCTGAAAGGCATCATCAATACAATTATTGACTGTCAGGCTCTACTGACGGCCAAAGTAGGCCCCTGCCCCCAAAAGGCCTTACAAAAAGCCGGGCTGACCGTCATTGAAGCCTATGACGTGATTGAAACTGTTGCACGGCGGTTTTATGACGAACACGTTTTAGAGAGATAAAAGAAGAAAGGATACAGGAAAAAGGGAGATTTATCAGAATTTCTGCCCCTAACTCTCCCCTCTCTTTTGCTCTCTCTGTCCTAACCCTAACAGCGAGGCCCATACCATGACTTACACCATCACTAATGACTGTATCTCCTGTCAACGCTGTCTCTCTAGCTGCCCAACCAAGGCCATTGAGACCGATGGGTCCACATTCTGGATAGATGTGAATCGCTGTAACCAGTGTCAAGGCTCCCATGGCGTCGCTCAATGCTGGTCTGTGTGCCCAACGAATGAAGGCTGTGTGCCGTTATCCACCGCAACCACAGCTGTCGCTCTAAAGGCTGAGACAACAACAGATTACTGGCATGTTTGGTTTACCAACTATAGCCACATGATCGCGCGGCTTAAATCCTCACAGCAGCCTGGATACTGGCGACAGTGGTTTGACCGGTATTCCCAATCCCTACAAACCTTGAGAGCCCAGGCTGACACAAATGTCCCGTTAATGCCGTAGTGCCTGCTCTGATTCTTTCTACTGTCCTTTATTGTTTATTGATCGCGGAGATGAGGTAATGGTCATTTATTTAGATAACAATGCGACCACGCGGGTTGACCCCGATGTTTTGGATGCAATGCTGCCCTATTTGAGCGACCTCTACGGTAATCCATCGTCGATGCATAGCTTTGGAGGACAGGTCGGTACTGCCATTCAGGATGCCAGAGTCCAGGTGGCTGAACTCCTAGGGGCAGAAGATACTGAGATTATCTTTACTAGCTGCGGCAGTGAGGGCAACAATACGGCCATCCATGCGGCCCTGGCGGCCCAACCCGAGAAACGTCATATTGTCACCACTGCTGTTGAACATCCGGCCATTCTCAATGTGTGCAAGCATCTGGAGAAAAAAGGCTATACCGTTACCTATTTATCCGTGGACCGACGCGGTCAGCTTGATCTGATGGAAGTGGAAGCCGCCATGACTGGCGGCACGGCACTGGTCACCACCATGTATGCCAACAATGAGACCGGTGTGATTTTCCCGATAGAACAGGTTGGCGCGATCGCAAAAGAATGCGGTGCCACTTTCCATGTGGATGCCGTCCAGGCCGTTGGCAAATTACCCATTGATCTAAAAAACAGCACCATTGACCTGCTCACCCTCTCTGGGCACAAGCTCCATGCCCCTAAAGGGGTGGGTGCTCTATATGTTCGGCGCGGTTTCCGCTTCCGTCCCTTTCTTCTGGGCGGACACCAGGAGCGCGGACGGCGGGCGGGCACCCACAATGTTCCCGGTATTATTGCCCTGGGTAAAGCCGCCGCAGTGGCCCGTGAACATCTCGCTGCTGTTGATCGGGAGCGTCAGCTACGGGACCAGCTAGAGACCCAACTGCTGGAGTTAATCCCCGATTGTGACGTGAATGGCGGCGGCACCCCACGTCTGCCTAACACCACCAACATTGGTTTCAAATATATTGAAGGCGAAGCCATTCTGTTTATGCTAAATCAGCATGGTATCTGCGCTTCCTCGGGGTCTGCCTGCACCTCCGGTTCTCTAGACCCCTCCCATGTTCTCACCGCCATGGGACTGCCTTACACCATTCTCCACGGCTCAATTCGCTTTAGCTTATCGCGATTCACCACTGCAGAAGATATCCAACAGGTTGTCAATGTCATGCCTGGCATTGTGGAAAAATTGCGGGCGATTTCACCCTTTAACAACGACGAGGCAGATTGGTTACAGGGCCGCGATTTGGTCCATAGCGCATAGGGCCGGTACAGGACCAGCCCCTACCTCTCTCTCTTCTTGCTCCTTTACCTCCAGAAACTACCATGTGGGACTATTCCGAAAAGGTACTTGAACTGTTTTATAACCCGATCAATCAGGGTGCGATCGCAGATGCCAACGAACCCGATGTGGCCGTTGTCTATGGTGAAGTGGGTAGCATTGCCTGCGGTGACGCCCTGAGACTTCACCTGAAGATTCAGGAATCGACCGAGACCATTCTGGATTCACAGTTTCAGACATTTGGCTGTACCAGTGCGATCGCATCCTCCTCTGCTCTCACTGAAATTATCAAAGGCAAAACCCTTGATCAGGCCCTGAAGATTACCAATAAAGACATTGCTGACTTTCTGGGTGGTTTACCCGAAGCCAAAATGCACTGCTCTGTGATGGGGCAAGAAGCCCTGGAAGCCGCCATCTACAAATATCGCGGCATTGAAGTGGAGCACCACGACGATGATGAAGGCACATTAATCTGTTCCTGCTTTGGTATCACCGAGCCCCGCGTCCGACGTGTGATTATCGAAAACGATCTGACTACCGTTGAACAAGTCACCAACTATGTCAAAGCGGGTGGCGGCTGTGGCTCTTGTCTGGCCGGCATTGAAGATATTTTAATCGAAGTGCAGCGAGACAGATCAACAACAGCCGCCAGGGTAGAAGCAGAAGTGACTGCGGCCCCCCTCTCCCCCATCCAAAAAATTAATCTGATTCAACAAGTCCTGACCGAAGACGTGCGCCCCATGCTGATAGCTGATGGCGGTGATGTTGAACTCTACGATGTCAGCGGCGATGTGGTGCAAGTGCAGCTCAAGGGTGCCTGTGGCTCTTGTGATAGCAGCACGGCCACCCTCAAAGGTGCAATTGAAACTCGGCTACAGTCCCAGGTTTCATCTGAATTAACCGTTATCGCTGTATAAAACTCACCTCCATTCTCTCACCTCATCTCTTACGTGCCTTATGAAACCCCTCCATCAGACCCTTATGGTCGAGCGTTCACCTCCCCCCGTCAATTACCAGAGAGCAGAGCCTCTGACGGACCCTCGACAAACCGCACCGCTCTGTATCGCTACATCTAGACCTAGCGTTTACTAACATCCTAAGGAGAATCCAATTCATGAGACAAATTGCATTTTACGGAAAAGGCGGTATCGGTAAATCCACCACCTCCCAAAACACCCTAGCCGCCATGGCTGAGCAAGGCCAACGCATCATGATTGTGGGCTGTGACCCGAAGGCTGACTCCACTCGCCTGATGCTCCACAGCAAAGCCCAAACCTCCGTACTACAACTGGCTGCCGAACTCGGTGCCGTTGAAGATGTCGAACTTGACCAGGTGCTGCAAGAAGGCTATCGCGGCGTTAAGTGCGTCGAGTCCGGTGGTCCTGAACCCGGCGTCGGCTGTGCCGGTCGTGGCATCATCACCGCCATCAACTTCCTAGAAGAAGAAGGGGCTTACGAAGATCTTGATTTCGTCTCCTACGACGTACTCGGTGACGTAGTTTGCGGCGGTTTTGCCATGCCCATTCGGGAAGGCAAAGCCCAAGAAATCTACATTGTTGTCTCCGGTGAAATGATGGCCATGTATGCGGCCAATAACATCGCCCGAGGCGTTCTGAAGTATGCCCAATCTGGCGGTGTGCGGCTGGGCGGCTTGATTTGCAACAGCCGGAATACAGACCGGGAAATTGAGCTCATTGAAGCCCTAGCCGACAAGCTCAATACTCAAATGATTCACTTTGTTCCCCGTGACAACGTGGTACAGCATGCTGAACTCCGCCGGATGACTGTAAATGAGTATGCCCCAGAGTGCAACCAAGCCAATGAGTATGCTCAACTCGCCGATAAGATCATCAACAACACCAAACTGACGATTCCGACGCCCATTAGCATGGACGAACTGGAAGAACTCCTGATTGAATTCGGCATCCTAGATAGTGATGAAAAGTATCAAGAAGCGCTAGCCTCTGATACTGCTGCTGTCGCTGCTGTCTAAAGGCTAGCCGCTGGTGGGTGAGTCTCCAACCCGTGAGATTTACCCCTAGCGTGCTGCCCATCCGCTTCATCCTATTCTCTAGCCTAAATGAGAGGACACCATGGCCACCGTAGAAGATCGAAAAGAGCTGATCCAGGAGGTGCTGAAAGCCTACCCTGAGAAGGCCCAAAAGAGACGCTCCAAGCACCTGAATGTCAAAGAAGAAGGCGCTTCTGACTGCGGCGTTAAATCTAACAAGAAATCTGTTCCCGGCGTCATGACAACTCGTGGCTGCGCTTACGCAGGAGCCAAAGGGGTGGTCTGGGGACCTGTCAAAGATATGATTCACCTGAGTCATGGGCCAGTGGGCTGTGGCTACTACTCCTGGTCTGGTCGCCGTAACTACTATGTGGGCACCACCGGGGTGGACACCTTTGGTACCATGCAGTTCACCTCCGATTTCCAAGAACGGGATATTGTCTTTGGCGGTGATAAGAAACTGGCCAAAATCATTGATGAACTAGAAGAACTGTTTCCCCTAAGTCAGGGCACCACCATTGAATCGGAATGTCCCGTAGGGTTGATTGGAGACGATATTGAAGCCGTTGCCAGACAGAAAGCTAAAGAGACCGGCAAACCAGTTGTTCCTGTCCGCTGTGAAGGATTCCGAGGGGTTTCTCAATCCTTAGGTCACCACATTGCTAACGACACCGTGCGCGACTGGGTACTGCCCAAGGCCGACGAGTATCGCAAACTGCCCGAAGGGTATGAAGTGGGTGACTATGATGTCAACATCATTGGCGACTATAACATCGGTGGAGACGCCTGGCCCAGCCGCCGACTGCTAGAAGCCATTGGTCTCCGTGTTATTTGCCAATTCTCAGGGGATGGCACCTTTAACGAAGTGGTGATGACGCCCCTGGCCAAGATGAATCTGATCCACTGCTATCGGTCGATGAACTACATCTGCCGGTTTATGGAAGAGAAGTATGGTATTGGCTGGATGGAATACAATTTCTTTGGTCCCACCCAGATTGCCAAGTCTCTGCGTAAGATTGCCGAACAGTTTGATGAGACCATTCAGACCAAAGCTGAAGCGGTGATTGCCGAGCATCAGGAACGCATGGATGCCATTGTTGCCAAGTATCGCCCCCGGTTAGAAGGCAAGACAGTGATGATGATGGTGGGTGGTTTACGGCCTCGTCACGTGATCCCTGCTTTTGAAGACCTGGGTATGAACGTGATCGGTACTGGCTATGAGTTTGGCCATGGTGATGACTACAAGCGCACCGCCGACTATGTGAAAGAAGGCACGGTCATCTACGACGACGTCAGCGGCTACGAGTTTGAAGAACTTGCCAAAGAGCTACAGCCAGACTTAATTGCGGCTGGCATTAAAGAGAAGTATGTCTTCCAGAAGATGGCCCTTCCCTTCCGGCAGATGCACTCCTGGGATTATTCCGGTCCTTACCACGGCTATGAAGGCTTTGAAGTCTTTGCCCGCGACATGGATTTGGCCATTAACAATCCTACCTGGGGTTTAATCAAAGCTCCCTGGGCTGAGTAGATAAGTAGATGGGGGGATGGGTATGCGTGCCATTTCCGATCACGCCTAATATTCACCGATTTTACCTCTCACCCATCTACCCTGTTTTTCATCTACTACCCCTCCTACTCTCATCCACCCATCCACTCTCCAAGAAGGAGACCACCATGACTGAGAACAATACGCCCCAAGTGCCGGAAACCGCTCCAGACCCCGGCAAAATTAAAGACCATTTTGATCTATTTCAAGAAGATACCTACCAGGACATTTTTGAATATAAGCGCCAATTTGAAGGTGCCCACAGCCGTGAAAAAGTGGCTGAGGTAGCTGAATGGACCAAGACCTGGGACTATCGTGAAAAGAACTTTGAGCGCGAAGCTCTCACCATTAACCCGGCTAAAGCGTGTCAGCCCTTGGGTGCACTCTTTGTAGCATCTGGTTTTGAAGGGACATTACCCTATAGCCATGGGTCCCAAGGCTGTGTGGCTTACTTCCGCACCCACCTCACCCGTAACTATAAAGAACCCTTCCAGGCCGTGTCGTCTTCTATGACAGAAGATGCAGCAGTATTTGGAGGGCTGAACAACCTGAAGCAGGGTTTACAGAATTCTTTCGAACTCTATAAGCCCAAAATGATTGCCCTCTGTACCACCTGTATGGCAGAGGTAATCGGCGATGACTTGGGGGCGTTTATCACCACCGCTAAGCAAGAGGGCTATATTCCAGAGGAATTACCGGTACCCTATGCCCATACTCCTAGCTTCGTGGGCTCTCATATTACTGGCTATGACAATATGCTTAAGAGCATATTGGCCAACTTAACCGCCGGTAAAGAGAAGACCGAGACCAGTAACGGTAAATTTAACTTTAACCTGGGCTTTGATCCCTATATTGGCAACATCCGTGAACTGAAGCGGATTTTGGGCCTGTTTGGCATCGACTACACCATTCTCTCGGATAATTCGGACACCTTTGATTCCCCGAATACGGGTGAGTTTAAGATGTATAACGGGTTAACTACGTTAGAAGAGACAGCAGACTCTCTCAATGCTGAGGGTACGTTCTTCTTCCAGAAATACACCACCCCCAAGACTCAGGAATACCTTGCCGAAGCATGGGGTCAAAAAACCTATAACTTCCGTCCTTTTGGTATCAAGGGCACTGATGAATTCCTGATGGCCCTTTCTGCGATTACGGGCAAAGCCATTCCCCTGGAACTGCAGCAGGAGCGGGGTCGCGCTGTGGATGCCCTCACCGACTCTCAAGCCTGGATTCACGGTAAGAGCATTGCTCTCTACGGCGATCCGGACCATGTATTTGGCATTACCCAGTTTCTGTTGGAAATGGGAGCTGAGCCTAAGCATATCGTGGTTACCAACTCCAACAATGATTTTGAGGCGGAACTGCGTGAGGTGCTGACCAACAGTCCCTACGGCCAGGAGGCAACTATCTGGGGTAAGAAGGACCTGTGGCACTTGCGATCGCTAATGTTCACTGAGCCCGTTGACCTACTGATCGGCAACTCCTACGGCAAGTACCTGTGGCGCGACACCGGCACTCCCCTAGTGCGCATCGGCTATCCCATCTTTGATCGTCACCACATGCACCGCTATGCCACCCTTGGCTACCAAGGTGCCATCAACCAGTTCAACTGGATCATCAACACAGTTCTAGATGATCTGGACCACAAGACCAATGTGCCCGCCAAGACGGATATCTCCTTTGATCTGATTCGTTAAAGGCGAATGGGTGGATGGGAAGACAGAAGGAGTGGATAGGTGGATGGGTAAGTCTATAACTCCTAACCCTCTACTCTCTCATCCCCCCCTCTTCCCTCTTCCCTCTTCCCTCTTCCCTCTTCCCTCTTCCCTCTTCCCTCCTCCCTCTTCCCTCTTCCCTCTTCCCTCCTCTTTTTTCGCTCCTCCCTATGACCAAGGGCAGGCACAAGACCAGCCCCTACTCCCCCCCTCCCCTCCCCATGAAACTCAGCGAAGAAATCGAAATCGACTCCCCCCCCTGCTTCGACATGGGCGATCGCGTCCGTGTTCGCAAGCTTATCCGCAACGACGGCACCTTTCCTGGCAAAGATATCGGTTTTCATCTCGCTAAAAAAGGCGATATCGGCTATATCGTTGGCATCGGCACCTATTTACAACGGGCTTATATTTATTCTGTGCATTTTCTAGAAACCAACTATGTCGTCGGCTGTCTTAAAAAAGAACTCGATCTAGCAGAAGAGCGCCCGCCCTTGATTGAACAACCAGATTGGTAAGAACCAATGGCTATCCTCACCTCTCACCCCCAAAAACCCAACCCCGTCCTGGAGCAAACGTCTCAACGCACCAGTCTCCTTGGCCCACTACGTCGCTGGATTAATCAGATTCAGATTACCAATTCCCGGACTGCCCATTTAATTTGTCGAGTCATTCCCAGTCATTGTCCGTTTGAACGAGATATTTCTCTTTTTGGGTACACCATTCATATCCCGGCCCTCTGTAGACTTAACCCAGTTTACGAGGAAATTGTCGATCTGCGGCTACGAGCATTGACCTACCTGATGGATACCTGTGGCGAAAATATCTCCACCTATATTCGCTAAGGGATACCAAAACACTGTAACCTCCTCCTTCTTTATCGCCATGAAAATGACCTCTGGCAAAATCAATGAACTCCTGACCCAGCCTGGCTGTGAGCACAACCATAAGAAAGATGGTAAGGGCCAGAAAAAAGCCTGTCAACAGCAGGCACAGCCTGGTGCTGCCCAAGGAGGATGTGCCTTTGACGGGGCCAGTATTGCCCTGGTGCCGATCACCGATGTGGCCCATTTGGTCCATGGACCCATTGCTTGTTCAGGTAATTCCTGGGGTAGTCGTGGCAGTCTTTCCTCTGGTCCCAGGATCTACCAAATGGGATTCACCACCGATCTGAGTGAAAACGACATTATCTTTGGTGGTGAAAACAAGCTCTACAAGGCAATTCATGACGTTAAAGAACGCTACAGCCCCGCCGCAATCTTTGTTTATCTCACCTGTGTGACAGCGCTGATTGGCGATGACCTGGATGCTGTCTGTCAGGCGGCTAGCAAAAAATTTGACATTCCTGTCGTGCCGGTCAGTTCTCCTGGCTTTGTGGGTAGTAAGAATCTTGGTAACCGGATTGGGGGTGAAGCACTGCTAGAGCATGTTGTCGGTACTCGGGAACCTGAATATACCACACCCTATGACATAAATTTAATCGGCGAGTATAACATTGCCGGAGAAATGTGGGGCCTGTTACCGCTGTTGGAAAAGCTAGGAATTCGAGTGCTAGCGAAGATTACCGGTGATGCCCGATATAACGAAGTGGCCTGTGCCCACCGGGCCAAACTCAACGTGATGATTTGTTCTAAAGCCTTGATCAATATGGCCCATACGATGGAGGAACGCTATGGGATTCCTTACATCGAAGAGTCAATTTATGGCATTGAAGATATGAATCGTTTGCTGCGAGAGATCGCGGCTAAACTAGGTGACTCTGACCTACAGGCCCGTGTTGAGACTTTAATCAAAGAAGAGACCAGTAAACTGGACATTGCTCTGGCTCCCTATCGTCAACGCCTCAAAGGTAAGCGAGTTGTTCTCTATACAGGGGGTGTTAAAAGCTGGTCGATTATCTCTGCTGCTAAGGATCTAGGCATTGATGTCGTGGCCACGAGTACCAAAAAGAGTACCGAAGAAGATAAGGCCCGGATCAAAAATCTGCTGGGTAAAGACGGCATCATGATGAACAAAGGCAATGCTCAGGAACTCCTGAGGGTGGTTGCCAAAACTAAAGCTGACATGTTGATTGCCGGTGGTCGTAATCAGTACACGGCTCTAAAAGCGAGAATTCCCTTCCTTGATATCAACCAGGAACGCCACCATCCCTATGCGGGCTATCTGGGGATGATTGAGATGGCAAAAGAGCTGGATGAAGCTCTGCATAGCCCCATTTGGGAACAGGTGCGACGTGAAGCCCCATGGGATAGCGTTGGCGGAGCCTGGGATCAGCCTGGAGCCTCTCTGGCTCATCCTGCCCAGGCTTCAACCAAAGTTCTCTCCCGTAGAAAATCCGTCACTGTTAATCCCCTCAAGCAAAGCCAGCCTCTAGGTGCAGCTCTGGCCTACTTAGGTATCAAAGGCATGATGCCGCTCTTCCATGGCTCTCAGGGGTGTACCGCATTTGCCAAGGTCATGTTAGTACGCCATTTCCGAGAAGCGGTCCCTATGTCTACGACTGCTATGACAGAGGTCACCACAATTCTAGGCGGCGAAGGCAATGTGGAGACAGCAATCTTAACGCTATTGGAGAAAACCAAGCCAGCCATTATCGGCTTGTGTACAACCGGACTGACGGAAACCCGAGGCGATGATATGCAGGGAATCTTAAAGGAATTCCGGCAGCGTCACCCCGAGCTGTCCTCACTGCCCATTGCATTTGCATCGACGCCAGACTTTAAAGGAGCGTTACAGGATGGCTATGCCGCCGCTGTAGAGGCACTGGTACGGGATATTCCGGATAGTGGGCAAGACGAACTGCGACAACAGGGTAGCGATTCATTCTATACCTACGCTGTACCTGGTATGCCTTCCCAGGTAACGGTCCTGGCCGGTTCGTCCCTAGCTCCTGGCGATGTACAGGCAGTTAAAGACATGGTGACGGCCTTTGGGCTCAATCCAGTGTTTGTTCCCGATCTATCTAAGTCTCTTGACGGCCATTTAGCCGATAGTTACTCCGGTCTCACCAATGGAGGTACCACGCTTAATCAGCTGAAGTCGTTGGCCTATTCTTCATTCACCCTGGCAATTGGCAACAGTATGAAGCTGGCGGCTGAAATTTTGCAACAGCGTTTTGGTACTGAGTTCAGGCTCTTTAATAGCCTCACCGGTCTGGGGGCTGTGGACAGCTTTTTACAGGAGCTTTCAGAGCTAAGCGGTCGCCCTGTGCCTGAAAAATTCCGTCACCAGCGTCGGCAGTTACAGGATGCCATCCTCGATACCCACTTTTTCTTTGGTCGTAAGCGAGTGGCCCTGGCGCTGGAGCCTGACCTGCTGCATAGGATTGCCTGGTGGCTGACAACCACGGGGGCTGAGATTCATGCGGCTGTTACGACAACTACATCCAAACTACTCAAAAACTTGCCAGCTGATACGGTTACGATTGGCGATTTGGAAGACTTTGAAGATCTCGCCCAGGGGGCAGACCTGTTAATTGCCAACTCCAATGCCAAAGCGATGTCAAAGCGCCTGGGTATTCCCCTCTATCGCCTTGGCTTCCCAGTATTTGACCGGCTTGGTAACGGTCGACGCTACACCGTCGGTTATGACGGCACTACTCAGCTTTTGTTTGATATCGGCAACATTTTTATGGAGGTCGATGAAACGGATGCCCATGCCCAGGTTCATGCCTGGCGAGAAGGTCACGTGTAAGTATGCACAAGGAGATTTAACGATGAGAATTGCCTTTGCTACCCAAGATTCGTTACACATCAATGCCCACTTTGGTTGGGCCCGACAGATCGATGTTTATGAGGTGGATACCACTGGCTACACCTTTCTAGAAGCGCTGAAATTTGAGGGTGATCTCAAGGAAGACGGTAACGAAGATAAGCTAGAGCCCAAGGTTAAAGCTTTGCAAAACTGCACCATTGTCTATGTTTCTGCGATTGGGGGTAGTGCTGCTGCCCGTCTGATTTGCAAAAATATTACTCCGATCAAGACCGGCTCTGGCAACAATGAAATTGGGGATGTACTGGCCCGTCTGGTGCAATCTCTCAAGCATAGCCCGCCACCATGGCTACGTAAGGCTTTGAGTAAAAACAAACCTGCTTTAACGTTTGATGATGACTTTGAAACCATTGAAGAGGAAGTAATTGTATGAGTCCTGTTGCTGCCACTGACCCAAAAACGACTGAATTAGATGCCGCATTAGTGATTGATAGTTCCCTATTCCTCAAGGCAATTGTTCAGCAGATTCGTGCTAACGATGCCTATGGCACCTATCGGAACTGGGCCGATGAGATTTTACTGAAGCCCTATATCATTCCTAAGAAAAAGCGTCGGAAAATTCCGGTGGAAGGGGACGTTGATCCGATTACCATGGCGCGGATTATGGCATTCTATCGTGCGATCGCAGCCTGCATTGAGCAAGAAACCGGTCAGCTCTCTCAAGTGGTAGTCGACCTCAGTCACGAAGGCTTCGGCTGGGCGCTAATCTTTTCTGGCCGCCTAATTCTAGTGTCCAAAACCTTACGAGATGCCCAACGCTTCGGCTTTGACTCCCTCGAAAAACTCAATACTGAAGGTGAGAAGTTGGTCCAAAAAGGTATTGATCTAGCCCAGCGGTTTCCCGCCGTTTGTAACCTTTAGTCAAGCCTGCAGCCGGGTAGGGGCCGCTCTCCCCTACCTTTCCTTTATCATTCGTTTGTCCCATGCCCGAAACTACGACACCGACCACCCTTGACGATCTGAAAAAACAAATCAGAAGGCTAAATAGCAAAGCGGGCCAGATGAAAATGGACCTGCATGACATTGCCGAAGGCTTACCTACTGATTTAGAAGAATTGCCCACCGCTGCTGCTCGCACCTATGACATCTATTGTCAATTGCGTGAACTCAAAGAGCAACTCAAAACCTTGGAGGCCGATCAATGACAACATTAACTCGTACCTTAGCCCAGTTTAACCAGCTCAAAGACGCTGAAGACTATTTTCAGTTTTTTGGCTTGGCCTATGACCCGCAGGTGGTCAATGTCAATCGTTTGCATATCTTGCGGAAATTTGCCCAGCTTGTCAAAGACGAAGATAAAGCCCAACCCGAAGAACAAAAGCTGAAAGCCTATCGCCAGGCCCTGCAAACCGCCTACGATTTGTTTTTAACCTCCTCTTCCGTGGAACAAAAACTCTTCAAAGTCTTCCAAGACAGACCGAAGAACGTAGTCATGCTCTCCGATATTACTGTGGAGTAATCCACTGCCCACTGCCCATTCCCCCATTCCCCCATTCCCCCACTGCCCACTGTCCACTGCCCACCGCCCACTGCCACCATGCTCCTCTCCCTCTCCCCCACCGAACTCGAACGCTACCGCCGCCAAATGATGTTGCCTGGGCTGGGTGAAGCTGGACAACGCCAGCTAAAAAACACTACGGCCCTGGTTACGGGGGTGGGTGGCTTGGGGGGAACAGCCGCTCTCTATCTGGCCGTAGCCGGAGTTGGTAAGCTGATCTTGGTACGCGGTGGCAACCTGCAACGGGACGATCTCAATCGACAAATTCTCATGACCGATGATTGGGTAGGTAAGCCTCGTGTCTTTAAAGCCCAGGAAACATTGCACAATCTCAACCCTGACATCGAGATTGAGGCTGTGTGCGAATACGTTAGGGACAACAACATTGGCGTACTCGTCCAGCAAGCCGATATCGCCCTAGACTGCGCTTTTGATTTTAAAGAACGAGACTTGCTCAATAGTGCCTGTGTGCGATGGCAAAAGCCCATGGTGGAAGCTGCCATGAACAGCATGGAAGCCTATCTCACCACCATCGTGCCGGGACACACACCCTGTCTTACCTGTCTCTTCCCTGAAAAGCCAGACTGGGATCGCTGGGGATTTGGAGTATTGGGCGCGGTGTCAGGGACCCTTGCTTGTCTGGCCGCACTGGAGGCAATTAAACTGATCACTGGCTTGGGCGAACCTTTGCTAGGGCAATTGCTAACTATGGATTTGGCCCGTGCCGAATTTGCTAAACGTCGCTCTTATCACGATCCCAACTGCCCTACCTGTGGCCAGATGACGCAGGTAGCTGATTCACTTACGGCTACTCCCATTTCATCCTGTTGAACTTGTTATCTTGAACCATGCCCTGGACTGCTCTCATCTTTTTGGGCCTTACTTTCATCTTCTGGCAGCTCCTAAAGTTTGTCTCTGACGAAGCTATTCGGTTTATCGCTAGTCTTGTTGCTGTAGCTTGTCTCGTAGTCGGTTTAGCCATTGCCCCGATTCTCTTAAAAAGTTTAATTCTTCTAGTTTTGCTGCTGACGCCCCCCATGGGTGCTCAAAATCGTAATTTCAGCTAGACCTGTCCACTCACTTTTACTCACCACCATGACTGTTACCCTTACCGAACTCGCCGAACTTCGTCTTCGTACGTTTGTTCGTGGCACTCCTGACTATACCCCAACGCGAGGTGTTCGTCTGGCGGTGAAAGACGGCGGCTGTAATGGCTACGAATACGCTATTAAAATAGCTGATGCTCCAAATCCTGATGATGAGATTACAGAATCAGGCAGCCTCAAAGTTTTTGTTGATCCGAAAAGTGCTCCCCTATTAGATGGGGTGGTGGTGGACTACATTGACAGTTTATTGGAAAGCGGCTTTAAGTTCACCAACCCCAATGCTACTGATACCTGTGGCTGCGGTAAGTCCTTCCAAGCGGCAGACTGTGGCCCCGCTGGGACTCCCTGTTCCTAGAAAAGCAGAGAAGGACAATTGATTTTTCTCGTATCTACCTCTCATCTTATCCAATTCTCACCCTCACTTATTAAGGAGACTTGTTATGACAACGTATCAGGTTCACCTCATCAACAAAAAGCGCAAAATTGATATTACAATTCCTGTCGATGACGATACATATATTCTAGATGCAGCAGAGGAGAACGATATTGAGCTACCGTTTTCCTGCAAGTCCGGAGCCTGTTCTAGCTGTGTCGGGAAAATTGTCGAAGGCGAAATTGATCAAGAAGACCAGTCGTTTTTAGAGGATGAACAAATCGATAAAGGCTTTGTTTTACTTTGTGTTGCTTATCCCCGTTCGGACTGCACGATTAAAACCCACATGGAGGCGTATTTAGTTTAGTAACGGTTAGCTGAAGATTAACTTATTTAGGAGACTAGAGATTGGCCATGTTTACTAAGTTTACTGTATCTGGGGCTTCTCTTAAGGCATTAAAAGTTGGTGAACGTGGCGTTATTTCCCGGATTAGGGGCATTAACCCAGCCGTTGCCGACCAGCTCAGAAAATCAGGATTGTCTCCGGGCACCTCCTTAAGTTTAGAGCAGCGCTCTCCCCGATTTGTGGTTCGCACTCGCCAGGGTACAGTACCGCTGACCCAGGCTATGATTCAGTCGGTTTACGTACGGACCAAAGTCTCCTAAGAGGTCTGATACCTGACTTTGGTCTAGTTTATTTTAAATACTTTGCAAATTTTAGGAGTTGAAACCATGACAAAGATTGGCATCTTTTATGGTAGTACCTCGGGTACCACCGAAGAAATTGCAGAAAAACTTCAGGAAGAAATTGGCGAAGATATCTGCGATTTGTACAATATGGAAGAAGACTTTGATGATGTGGATGACCTGCTGAAATATGATTACCTGCTGCTCGGCTGCTCTACATGGGGGGCTGGAGAAGTGCAAAACGATTGGCGTGAACCCCTGTTTGATATGGAAGTCGACAAGCCCAACTTCTCTGGAAAAACTATTGCGCTCTTTGGCCCAGGTGATTGTGAAGGCCACAGTAAGCACTTTGTAGGTGCCCTAGGAATTCTCTATGATCAGTTTAAGGCCTTGGGAGCAAAGCTGGTGGGGGCTGTTTCTACTGAAGGCTACTCATTTGAGAAGTCCACTGCCATTCGAGACGGTCAGTTTGTTGGCTTGCCCCTCGATGAAATCAATGAGAGCGATAAAACAGAACAACGAATTGCCGATTGGCTAGAATTATTAAAAGCTGACTTTCCAGTCTTGGCTGCTTAACTGATGCTCCCGTGGGCACACCTATGATCATGTCTGACTTTTTGAATCGATGGCCCATAAACCCTGGGCCATCAGCCACCACTAATTCAACCCAGTTTCACCGTAGATGGGCCGATTATTATCAGGCCGTTGCCGGTCGCCCTCCCCGTGAAACATTGTTAACGGCCCTTGAACGTTTCTCGGCTGAGCCGTTGGCTAATGCGCGTAGGACTGCGGTGGATTTAGGCTGTGGTGACGGGCGTGACACGGTGGAACTGCTGCGACAGAATTGGCGAGTGATTGCCATTGACGGAGAATCTGAAGCGATTATTCGACTACGGCGGCGTTCGGATATTAATCGAACGTATTTAGAAACTCGCGTACAGCAATTTGAAGAGCTAACGCTACCACCGGACGTGGATTTGATCAACGCTAGCTTTTGTTTACCCATGTGTAAACCAGACTGTTTCCCAACGCTTTGGGAAGAAATTGTCATGGCATTAAGACCAGGCGGTCGATTTTGCGGACATTTGTTTGGCGATCGCGACTCTTGGACCATCTATGGCGATATAAATTTTCACACGCGCTCCCAGATTGAAGAATTGCTAAGTTATTTCAATGTGGAGCTTTTAGATGAAGAGGAACATCCTGGCAAAACCGCACTGGGCGAGGAAAAGCACTGGCATTTGTACAATATTGTTGCCCGCAAACGATAGGGTTTTCTGAAAAAAGTTAGAGGTGTACAGTTGTTTCACCAACACTGATGTAGCCTATAAGAGACTATTATCAAGGGATTGTCCCAACGAATAGGAGACCCCCCTTATGAAGGTTGCTAAAGATGTAACCCAGCTGATTGGCCAAACCCCCCTGGTACAGCTGAATCGAATTCCTCAAGCCGAGGGCTGTGTTGCCAAGATTTTACTGAAGCTAGAGGGCATGAATCCGGCAGCATCGGTTAAAGATCGCATTGGTGCCAATATGATCCACGCGGCTGAGGTATCAGGTGCGATCGCACCTGATCGGACTGTTCTAGTAGAGCCCACCTCCGGCAACACTGGCATTGCCCTGGCCATGGTGGCTGCGGCCAAGGGCTATCGCCTCATCCTAACAATGCCAGATACCATGAGCCTGGAGCGTCGGGCCATGCTCAACGCCTATGGGGCAGAGCTGGTGTTAACGCCGGGTAGTCAGGGTATGAACGGTGCGATCGCAAAGGCCCAGGAGATTACGGCTCAGCTGCCCAATGCCTTTATGCCCCAACAGTTTGAAAATCCAGCCAACCCACAAATCCATCGCGAAACCACAGCGGAAGAAATCTGGAATGATACCGATGGCCAGGTGGATATGGTAGTGGCCGGTGTTGGTACCGGCGGCACAATTACCGGTGTTGCCCAGGCACTAAAACTTAAAAAAGAGAGTTTTCGAGCCATTGCCGTAGAACCGACTAACAGTCCTGTACTATCGGGTGGCAGTGCCGGTCCCCACAAAATTCAAGGCATTGGTGCTGGGTTTATCCCCCCGGTGCTGCGGGTCGATTTAATCGACGAGACTGTCACCGTCACCGATGCAGCCGCTATTGACTTTAGCCGCCGTCTTGCTCGAGAAGAAGGGCTACTGTCTGGAATTTCTGCCGGTGCAGCCCTGGCTGCAGCTGTTCAAGTCGGACAGCGTCCTGAAAATAAAGACAAGCTCATTGTCATCATTCAACCCAGCTTTGGCGAACGGTATCTAAGTACTGTTTTATTTAAAGAGCTCGCTCCGGCCTACCCGGCCCTGATACCTGACAGTCTGTCAGCCGCGTACCAAGCCCCTACCCCTGTTGCCTAAACCAGAGAAACCTATGAACACTCCACCCAATCCACCCGAGCCGCGTCAGGCAATGTACTTGGGATTAATTGACCGACTGCTCACCTGCCCTAACGGAGAAGAACCCGAGATTCTTAATGCTGACCCTGACCTGTTAGATGCCGGATTTGTACAGGCTCTAATGCAGACTGCCAGCTATTTTGCCCACCAAGACAATCCTGATGCCGCTAAGTTTCTCGTTTTTATTGCCCGTGAGTTGGCTCACCAGCTAGGTCTCTATCCACAGACCCAACCCCAGGCGTAAGAGACTTTGAACTCGGGGCGTTGAGTTTTGGTAAACAGTTTTAATTGTGACATGGCTGCTCTCAGGATGATTTTAGTGATGGGAAACCGTTAAACAGCGGCGGCCCTTGACCGATTCATCCCCTAAATCGACAATTACTCAATTGTTAATAATGACCGTAGTCCACGTTCTTGTTCCCATCACCCAGCGCCCTCACCATGCAACGCCGTAAATGTCTCACCCTCTTTCTCACGGGTCTAGTCTCTGGGTCAGTTGCCGTGGGCTGTAGTCGTGAAGATCAAACCGTCGGCTCTGGTAGCACCATAACCCTTACGGTCTCTGCTGCGGCCAGTTTACAAGATGCCCTAGAGAAGATTATAGCCCCATTTACTGAAGCCCATCCCGATATCGCCATAGACTACAATTTTGCCTCCTCAGGGGCACTTCAGCGCCAAATAGAGCAGGGGGCTCCGGCTGATATCTTTTTTGCCGCCGCCTCTCAACAAATGGATGCGCTTTCAGATAAAGGGCTAATTTTGCCTGATTCTCGTCAAGACTTGGTAACCAATCGTTTAGCCTTAGTGACTGCCATTGACTCAGCCCTAGACATTACCGATATCGCTGAGCTTAAGACCACGGATATAAACAGCATTGCCGTCGGAGAATTTCGCAGTGTGCCAGCGGGTCAATATGCGCAGCAGGCATTTCAACAGCTAGAGCTGTTAGACACATTGCAATCTAAGTTTGTCTTTAGCAATAATGTCCGCAGTGTTTTAGCAGCTGTGGAAAGCGGCAATGTTGAACTAGGAATTGTGTACGCCACCGATGCTGCGCTATCCCGCCAGGTTAAAGTATTAACCACGGTACCCGAAGAATTTCATCTGCCGATTGTGTATCCAATTGCCATTGTCAGCAATAGCACTCAGCCTGCCGCCGCCCAACGGTTTATTGACTTTTTAACAACCGAGACCGCTCAGACAATGTTTACAGAGTTTGGCTTTAACGCAATTCGTTTATAACAATCCCATGCTGGATCTCTCTCCCCTTTGGATATCGTTGCGCATTGCGACGATTGCCACTGCTGTCACATTTTTTGTGGGCATTGCTGCGGCCAACTTTATGCACCACTATCGCGGTCGCGGTCGCGCCTTGCTAGACAGCATTTTACTAGCGCCCATGGTGCTACCGCCCACTGTGCTCGGTTTTTTACTACTCATATTGCTGGGCAAAAGGGGTCCACTGGGGATGCTGTTGACCAATGCTGGCATTAGCGTTGTTTTTACCTGGTATGCGGCGATTATAACAGCAACGGTGGTGGCGCTACCCCTGATGTATAAAACGACGTTGGGGGCCTTCGAGCAAATTGATAGTAATCTACAACAGGCGGCTCGCACCCTGGGTGCTTCGGAGCTAACTGTGTTTTGGCGCATCACTCTACCCCTGGCACTGCCGGGGCTGATTGCCGGGGCCACCCTCGCCTTTGCCCGCGCGCTCGGAGAATTTGGGGCCACACTGATGCTGGCGGGCAACATTCCAGGGCGAACCCAAACCCTACCCATGGCCATCTATTTTGCGGTTGAGGGGGGAGACTTTTATGAAGCGGCGATTTGGACCGGAGTGATTTTGATCGTGGCATTAGGGGCGTTGGTGTTAGTCAATCAATGGCAGCCAGGGCTAAGTAAAAAAGGAAAAAAGAGAGAAGAGAGTGTAAAGCTCAAAAGTAACGAAGTAGATGATACAGGGAAGACAACAGATCGGACCTCTCCCAGTCCGCTGATGTATCCATCTACCTATTCATCTGCCGATGCACCAACGCTTTCTGTCAACCTCACAAAACACTTGCCAAACTTTACCCTCAATGTTTCGTTCACAACGGACGATCAGCCGTTAGGGCTATTGGGACCATCGGGGGCGGGCAAAAGTTTGATTTTGCGCTGTCTTGCAGGTATTGAGACCCCTGATGCCGGTCGAATTGTGTTAAACGGTCGGGTATTGTTTGATTCAGAAAACGGCATTAATGTACCTATTTGCGATCGCAAAATCGGTATTCTATTCCAAAACTATGCCCTGTTTCCCCACCTGACCATTGGGCAAAATGTGGCCTTTGGTCTACATCGCAAGCTGCCACCGGATCAAATTCAAACAGTTGTTGCCCAGCAGCTAGCAGCCGTTCATCTAGGGACATTGGCAAACCGCTATCCCCATGAACTATCGGGTGGACAACAGCAGCGAGTGGCCCTAGCCCGTGCCCTGGCCAGTCAACCTGAAGTCCTCCTGCTGGATGAACCCTTTTCTGCCCTCGACACCCATCTACGTGACCAGATTGAACATCAGCTCATCGACCGACTACAGAGCTATCGCGGCATTACCCTACTGGTGACCCATAATTTAGAAGAAGCCTATCGCATGTGTCATCGGCTGCTGGTATTAAATGGAGGAAATGCCATTGCCCATGGCCCCAAACATCTCATTTTTGAGCAGCCGCGCACCGTTGGTGTCGCTCAGCTCACAGGCTGCAAAAACTTCTCACCCGCCATTGCCCACGGCACACATCATGTTGAAGCCCGTCACTGGCAGTGTATTCTCGAAACCGTTGAACCGCTGTCTGCAAATCTCACCCAAATTGGTATCCGCGCTCACCAAATCGATTTTCTTGCCCAAGGATTTGGCAGAGAACCTGTAGACAGCCCCACACCCCATGCCAACACGTTCCCCTGCTGGCTGGCTGCCACCAGTGAAACTCCCCATCGGATGACCCTATACTTAAAACTCCATCATCCTTCAACAGGGAAGCAAGATTATCATTTACAGGCTGAAGTATTTAAAGAAAAATGGGCGGTGCTTAAAGATCAGCCCATGCCCTGGACAGTTCATTTAGACCCTCTGCGGTTGATTCTCTTGGAAGGGGAAAATTGAGATTAGCAAAGCGGGTTATTGTAAGCTCAAGCGTACTATATGGATAATAGGTAAGGACTTGTTGAAGATTAAGCTCATCGTTTGATTATGGCTAGTTTTCCTAAGATGTCGATTACCTTAGAGATATTGGCGTGGTATGGGTTACGGCAAAGTTAGGGGAAAGGTTAAACTCTTCAAACCATAAAATTGTTTCTTAACAACTCCTAACCTGAAGACCTGTTAACGTGAGACTACCTCTTTAAGTCTAGGTATTAGACGCTAAATCGCTGTATCCTGTAGGGCATCATGAATCTTGTAACCCGCTAGATCCTGTGACTGACCGCCGAACGCTAGCCATTGACTTTACTCAAGAGACATCTGTACTTGATGTCTACCCTGATAAACCCCTGCTTTCTAGCAAAGACTTATCTTGGCAAGGAATTCATCTTGGCTACTATTGTCAACCACCTCACGAGACGCCAGAGTATCGGCCAAAGCAGTGTTTGATCAGCATCCATCTCGGTCAGCCACTGACCCTACAGCAGACCTGGAAAAACGGACTCGCTACTAACGAATTTCAAACCTATGGTAGCGTTAGCATCTATCCAACAACTCACTCACTCAAAGAGACTTGGAACGCAGATGCAGAATATGTTGAGATTTACCTCACCCCTACACTATTTTCGCAAATTGCCCATGAATCGCTTGATGCAGATCGTTTAGAAATTCTGCCTCAACCTAATATCCGAGATCCGCTAATTCAACAGCTTGGTCTCTCGCTCAAGACGGAACTAGAAAGTAGGCACGTTGATACATCAGCAATAGAAGCTAACAAGACTCGCCTGTTAGCTGAGTCCATATCCTCAGTACTGGCCATTCACTTGATCAAGACATACTCATCACAACTGCCAGTGATCCGAGACTATTCAGATGGGTTGCCCAAACACAAGCTGCAGCTCGCGGTCGACTATATTTATACAAACCTAGCGACAGATCTCTCTCTCGGCGAGCTGTCTCAAATGGTCGGTATGAGCATGCACCATTTCTCTAGACTGTTTAAGCAGTCCTTGGGGTGCTCCCCTTATCAGTACGTTTTAAGGTGTCGCGTTGAGTGGGCCAAGCGGCTGTTACTCCAAAGGAAGCTAAGCATCGCAGACGTTGCACTGACAGTTGGGTTCTCCAGCCAGAGTCACTTGACACAGCACTTTAGACGTCACGTTGGCACTACACCGAAGCGGTTTCTCAAGCAATAGCAAGAACCTGATAAAAAGCGCGAAGAGCTGATATACCCGTCTTTTTAAGGTTCGTATCTTAAAGACACACCATACTTAGATACAAACTTTAGAGACATCGTGGCTATTATTTTATCTTCTTCGGTTCGAACTGAAGTGCGATCGCTATTCAAGCTGGCCATTCCCCTCGTGAGTGCCCAAATGGCCCAGGCTGCGACTGGCTTCGTCGATACTGTTATGATGGGCCATTTGGGATGGAAAGTTTTAGCAGCGGGCGGCCTTGCCTCTTTCACCTTCCAAGTGGTTCTCAACACACTCAGCGGCGTGGTCATGGGGGTAAGCCCGCTAGTGGCTGAAGCCTATGGTGCAGGTTGCAAAGCTCGCATAGAGCAGGTAACGAGACAGGGGCTTTGGTTGACAGTAGGCGTATCGGTTTTAGCGATGTGGGCACTCTCCCAGGCCAACACCCTTATGCTATGGCTAAGGCAAACACCAGAGACAGTCACCTTAGCGAGTAGCTACCTCGACTTTATTTTGTGGGGTCTGTTTCCTGCCGTTGGTTTTGCGATGCTCAGAGGCGTAGTATCCGGACTGTCCCAAGCTCGCATGATTATGGTGATCGTGATCGGCGGGACACTCTTCAACATTATGGCCAACTATGTTCTAGGCTTTGGTAAGTTCGGCTTTCCACGGATGGAGCTAGCAGGATTAGCCCTAGCGAGTGCGCTCTCCTGGTGGGGCATGTTCGCTGCGCTGATCATCTATTTACTCAAGCATCCAGAACTAAAAGCCTACCGTTTATTTCAAACGTGGTATCGCCTGAGAATAGATCTGTTGAAAGTGCTGCTCGTGGTTGGGGCACCCATTGGTGTCTCTATTTTCTTTGAGTATGGTCTAGTTCTAGCAATAACTTACCTGATGGGAATTCTAGGTACGGATGTTTTAGCCGCCCATCAGATTGCGCTGCAGACGGGGCTGATGGTTTTCATGATTCCGCTGGGTATGTCATTTGCAACAACTGCCCGGGTCGGTCAGTGGTTTGGTCGCCGCGATCTAAAGGGAACTGAGCGAGCAGAGCGCACTAGCATTGGCATTATCTTTGTGACAGCAGTCTTAGTGGCCAGTGCCTTAATAATCTTTCGCGAACCGATCATCGGACTCTACATAGACGTTAGCGAGCCTGAGAACAGAGAAGTTCTACAACTAGCGGTGCCGATGCTCATCGTAGTGGCCATTGGTCACATCTTTGACGCCGTGCAAAAGACCACATTAGGTGCGCTCTATGGTCTTCAAGATACTCATATTCCAGCAATAGTCGGTATCGCTGCGTTTTTAGGCGTCGGCTTACTGAGCGGCTATATGTTGGGCTTTATTGTCGGCTTTGGTGGTGTGGGGCTATGGAGCGGCTATTACTTGGGTAGTATCACGGCTGCTGCGATCTATATCTGGCGCTTTAAGCGATTAGTTACTAAAAAAGCTAGTAAGACGACTGTTGCTTAAGAAAACAACATTAAAGAGCCAAGCACCCAATGGCAAAAATTTAGCAGCGATTGCATCCACCCATCGACTCATCCACAAGTGTACGTCGACTAGCCACCAGCCATCTGCATTAGATGCATGAGTACACCTAATGCAGGACGACCCGCAATATCACCCAGAAAACGTTCCTAAAACTGGGCCCTATTACCAGCGCCATAGGTAGAGGCCAGCAGATCAAAGGTTTGATCAAGCTGCTCCAGGCTAATCAACCCATACTGCCATAGGACTATGGGAAAGAGACTGGTATCTTGATCGCTTTGTTGTAACGCTGATGCGATAGATTTCTCTGGAACAGCAAGCTCCTCCCGTAAAAATTTGAGCAACCGGGTATTCGGAAATATCTTCATCGGTTGTGGTCCCCTTGATATGCTAGACGGTGACAAGGAATCTTGTCAGACAAAATTGAGCTAATCGGAGAGCCCGTATGAATTTCTAAGTGATCATTTCGATCGGCTTCAAAGATAAGCCTGGTCTGAGGCATGACCATTCGTTCGAGAAAATTACTAGAGACATTTGCCACCCGAACAATCTGAAATTGTGTGGTGCTGTTGATGTAACAACATTGAATCTGTTCGCTTGCCTGAGAGTAGTTTAATGGTGGTTTTCCTTGGCAGGACGATTGGGCAATGGTTGGATTAAATCGCTTTTTTTGAATTACTTTCATAATGTTCTCTCAGTTGCTGGTCCAGTCTTGCGAGCAAGAAAACATAGGTCAGCGGTTTTCTGCGTTAAGAAGACATGGAACAAGCAATTTCAGTGAGGTGGTTTTTGCACGCTGACTAGGGGAAGGATATGGTAGAACCGTTGACTACCAATGGGTTAACCCTAAGTCAAAATGTATGGATTGGGTGTTGATGGATTTTGACAACTAACTTTGCAATAACTGAAAAACAATAATCTGATCGATTGATCGAACAAAATGTTTCTACTTTTGCTGCGATCACAAAACGTCTCACACCATTTGGGGATAGTACTCTAACAATCCACACCTGTCGAGTGACAGGTGTAACTATTGAGCCTGGTACCTCACTTTAAACAACATGACCTTTGTTTAAAGTAATAGTCACTACTTTAACAACAAAAATATTGCTTAACATGAGCAATATTTGTAAACTTTTGTAAAGATATTGTTTGTATAGTCCGACGGTAATCCCCCGTATCCCAGATCCAAAAATAAAATGCGACAGTATGACTTTTACCACAGAAATTTTAGTAGGGCTGAGGTGAATTCTTCGGGAGCATCCTGCTGTATCCAATGGGATGCATTTTCGATCGGTTTAAAGACGGCACCTGGAATCTCTGTTGCTAACTGCTGACCATCCTCTGCTTTTTGCCAGGGGTCATCCATTCCCCAAAGAAGCATGGTCGGTGCGGCAATGTTTTCGTGACGATCAACAAGGGCCATCGTCTGATTAGCATTCAAGGCTGAGGCATTGCGCAGCAGACTAAGTTTTCCCTCTGGGCTAGCCCAAGGGGCAATGATGCCTTCTCTAAAGTCAGCGGTTAATCGGTCAGGGTGAGAAAGGCCCATGGCCAGACTTTCTTCTAGCGCAGCGATTAAGTCGTCAATGGGGCGTGGTTTCCATCGCAGCGGATGACCAAAATCGAGCATGTCGTCATCAAAACGGTCATAGCAGACGGAGTTGCTAATCACCAGTTGGTTGACTACCTGGGGATGTTCGATCGCCAGAATTAGCGCAACGGCTCCCCCCGTATCGTGACCAACGACATGGACTTGAGACAGTGCCAGTATTTTTAATAATTCAAGGATCATTCTGGCCTGATCTTGAAATGAGCGGTCAAAGCGATCGCGTCTATCTGACCACCCATGGCCTAAAAAATCGGGAGCGATCACTCGATAGCCAGCCTCGACCAAAGGTGGAATCACCTCATGGTAAAGATAGCCCCACGTGGGAATCCCATGCATCAACAGAATGGTGCCGGTTTGATCGGTGCCCACATCCACATAGCGAATCTTTACTGGAATGTGAGCTGCGGTGTTGGTAGGCAATTCGACTTCTTTCTGAGTATTCTTGTAGTCTTGCCAGGTAGTCCAAAATGTCATGGGAATAACCGTCAACCTCCTCCATTATATTGGGGCGACCGTATGTTAAAGGGCATCGAAGGTCAGTAGTCAGTAGGTCAGTGTACTCTTTTGTCAAATGCAAATAAGCTGTTTAACGTCTTAGAATTGTCCCCAACCCCATGCTTGACCTATGCCTATGGAACCGTGGAGAAACTACGGCCTTCTGCTGAGGGTAAACTGTGATGTGCCGAGGCCCACTACTTTGTGGATATTTTTAGTTTGACAACATCTCTAGGGAATTGGAATTGATGAAAGGGTATTTGTACGTAGCAGCGGGTGAGCGATTTGTTCGCGAAGCCATAGGTTCCGCCCGAAGTTTAAGGCATGTCGATGAAAATGCTCAGATTGCCTTGGTGACAGACCAGCCGATTGAGAGTGATGCCTTTGATCAGGTGATTGTACGGCCCACCACCACTGAAACCTACAATCATGGATTGTTGTACAAAGTTCAGCATCTCTACCATTCGTCTCCCTACACTGAAACTCTGTTTATCGATAGTGATACCTATATTTGTGAAAATATTAGCCATATATTTGATCTGTTAGATTTTTTTGATGTTGCGATCGCACAAGATCCAACAGATGTAAATCGAGCCAAATCTCCCCAATCCCTACAGCGCTTAAAAGCTTCGGATCTGTACAATACCGGAGTGATTCTTTATACAAAAAATGAGCGTAATGATCACCTATTTGACCATTGGCTAAAAACTTACCAGACGAAGTTAAAGCAATCGACCCTGGGCAAAGAAAACGACCAAACATCCTTCATGGAGGCCTGGTTAAAATCAACCTCTAAAATCTATGTTCTTTCCCATGCCTGGAATGCGAGAACACCGTTCTTCTTCACCCTAAATCAGTCGGTCAAAATTATTCATGGCAGACATCCAAACTACGAAGCCATCAAGGTAAAGCTAAACAAACCCCACCCTTCAAGACATCGATGCTGGCTCCCTGTGCATCAAAAATGTGTGATGAAAAAATCAGGCTGGCTCTATCACATTAAAACCTTTGGCAGTCAATGGAAACATCGAATTTTAAGGGCAATGGAGCAAGCTAACAGCTGGCGGCGTTCCCAACCCGATACATTCATAAATTTTGTATTTCATGAGCTTTGCAAATAACGAAAATCCTTAATATTTTGGCTCATAAAGGACACTATGCATCTAGGTCATCTAGGAATTCTGATGTTGGATCAACACCTGTAATGAGTAACTGATCGCGAGGCGGACGTCATCTAGCCAGTCGGTGGGGACGCCATAGGCGAGTAAGTCATCATCGGGAACTTCGCCATAAAGGAGAGGTTTTTGTTGTGGAGGTTTGTTTTCGCCTTGTTTTTCTCCTAGTTGAGAGTGTTTGCTAACTCAAAGTCCCCCTTAAAAAGGGAGGGATTAGAGACTGTCGGTGGCGGACTGCATTATTGTTCATCAAATTCCACCGCCTCATAAAGTTCCGCCAGGGCTATCTCCACGCCAACAGATTCCAACCGAAAGCTAGCCTCTAACCCTCGATACTTAGTCAATAACCATTGGTTTGCCGACTGCTTGACATAGTGATCCACCTGGGGCCGATACTGATCGATCAGCACATATTCCTCAAAACTTTCGATAGTGCGATAGGCTTCAAACTTGTCACCCCGATCATAATTTTGAGTAGATTTTGAGAGCGTCTCCGCAATCAAAATAGGGTTCATCACCGTATCCTTGCGACCAGGATGTAGTTCTAGTGGCTTGGGGACAACCATCACATCCGGATAGGTGTAGAGTTTCAGCGCCGGTATCCACAGTCGCTGATCGGTCACAAAGATACTGTAGGGCTGTTTACGCAAACTAGCCTTGAGCAAAAAAATGAACATGCCAGTAATTTCGTTATGCTCCGGTGTGCCCCCTGTCATTTCAACAATTTCCCCATCACGAAATTCACTGCGCGTATCCGCGTCGACTTCTAGGGCCAGATATTCTTCAGCCGTATAGGTTTTAGCCACAGTTGCAACGGTCATAGCTTAATTCCTCCTACATCGGTCACCTGCTTTAGCGTCGTCTTAATCAAACGCCCAAACTTAGTCTCGATCAAACGACTAAAATCCGCCTCAATTTCAAAAACTTCTGTAAACTCCGCAAATGCCCATCTTAATGGCTTGTTTAATTAACTCACAAACCTTATTCGCAATATCTTGATACATCAGCTGGGCTGTTCGGGTGTTGCCTGTCAGCTTTAAGTAACCTTTCATCCACTGGCGAGTAATTCGCTTAAGCTGACCCAACAAATGTAATTTGGGCTCCTCACCAGGGTCACGGTACTGGTGGTAAATCAGATTGTAGTGACCCCTATCTCATCAGGTTGGATGCCATGGCCTAGTCGGTCGACAATCCACTCACTCACCAGTTGGATCTCTGCGTCGGCATCATCGCAAATTTCGATTTCTGGAGTAGGCCCATTGAAATTCGAGGGCTCGCTGTAGTTCCTCTTGGTTGGACATGACCCGAAAGCGGCGCTGGGCGTCGGGGTGGGTGAAGGGGTCGCTGTCTACGGAAATGGTAGTAGGCTGGGTGGGTTTGCTACCTGTGGCAAGTTCGAGTAGGGCTTCAGCAGCTTCTTGGGGTAAGCGTTCGGCAATGTCAAAGAGGGTGTCTTCGGTGGCTAAGCGGACGTCGTCTAGCCAGTCGGTGGGGACACCATAGGCGAGCAGGTCATCGTCGGGAACTTCGCCATATAGGAGAGGTTTTTGTTGTGGGGGTTGGATGACGGGAGTTTGAATTGTTATTTCTTCAATGCGTTCGCGAACTTCGACTAGTTGAGCTGCACCAGTTTTGGGATGGCGTTCGATTTTGCGTTTGCTGGCCCAGGCGTAGGCGTCATCGTGGTGATCGACGTAGCAGAGCATAAGGCTGGCAGCGGTTTTGTGGACGATGATGCGGATGTCCATATCAACGCTGACGGACCAGAAGCTGGGGTCTTTTGTCTGGTTGAGTTTATGGAAGCGGAGGCCGGGGCTGGCTGGGTTGAGCTGTAGGTCAAAGGCAGTGGTTTTGACCGCCTTCGGTTCTTGCCCGGTGAGCTTGTTGAGGCTATCGGTGAAGGTGTCAGAATGACAGCGTTAAACAGCTCAACATAGATGTTGGGTAAAGCAAGCAGTTGCTGCTCAACTTCATCAAAGTAGGCTAGCAGGATATCACGCGACATTTTGCAGCTTGGTTTCTAGTTCCTGATGCAAAGCGAGATAGTGTTGGTAGTTACCAGCCCACTCGACAAACACCTCATCGTCGGAAGTTTCACCCTGGCTGTACTGGGTAAAGAACTCTGCGGAGTCCATTTTGTATTTGATTTCATACTCATAGAGTTGCTTTGCAAGAGCAACTAAAGCGTCTAGTGGTGAAGTGTATTCGATAATCTGTTTTCGCATAATCTTTTCCCTGGTTGAGGTTATCAGACAGATCAAAGTCCCCCCTTAATTACAGAAGTAAAGTTTTACTGCGACTTCAACGGCCCCTTTTCATGGGGGTGGGAACAGGTATCATTTCACTTCCACACTAAGAACCTTAATGGCCTTATCACCAAGATGATTGATGATTTTCACCGTAATGCGGTTTGATTTAGGCTTAGTAAGGAGCGCGTGATTTCTCTAAAAAAGTTTCCCAGAGTTTGATGTTGAATTTAGCTTGTAAGGCAGTTTTGGAAGCTGTATAACATTGCCTATTCCTAAAATAAAGGAAGGTGCTGTTATTAATTAGCTTTCTATTGTGCCATGTATTCTAAAATTTGGGTTTGTGCTTGTGAGTAAGCTTGAGTTTGCGACGGTACCTTATCGAGATATTCGATTGCCTCTTGAAAATTCCCCATCTTTGCAGATGTTTCCGCCTGAGTCAGCAAATCATTTCCGTAGGGATCAAGACCCAATGTTCCAGTCAGTACCGCATCTTTCAGGTCGACTCCTCGCAGATTAGCGCCTGTTAAATCAGATTCCGTCAAATCAACTCGTGTCAACTTTGCATTTGCCAAATTAGCGTTTCTAAGGTTAGCGTGGCTGAGTTTTGCTCCTGATAAAACGGCATCCGATAAGTTAGTGCCTTCAAGATTTGTTCTACGCAGATCTGCCCTCATTAACTGGACATCTCCACTCAGATTGGCGTGATTAAGGTTGGCACCTAAAAAACTAATATCGTTTAGTAAATTACCTGAAAGATTTGCTTCGCTTAGATTCGCCAAGGTCATGTTGGTATTACCTGCAAAACCCCACAAACGGGCTTCTCGGATATCAGCTCCTGTTAAGTTAGCACGCGTGAAATTGGTATTACTGAGGATCGCTTTTCTGAGGTTGGCTTTTGTTAAATTTGCATCTGTTAGGTCAGCATTGACAAGATTGACCTTATAAAGTTGAGAATTCTGCAAATTGGCTCGGGATAAATCTGCTGATTTGAGAGAACCTTCTGATAAAACGATGTTTGATAAATTGGATTCGACTAAATATGCAGATTTAAATTCTCGCTTGGCTAGATCTATATTGGTTAAGTCACACTTATAGCAACTATTACTAGACACAAGCTGATTAACATCTTTTGGGTTATCAGCAAGAGCATTCAAAGAAAATGAGAACCAAGCTAACATAGCGGCAACTATACTGAAACTATAAATAATTGTTTTTCTGCTAAAATTATTGAATTGACTCCGGATCATTTCGTCACCTTTGATTAATGGTCTTGCATTAAGTTCTAGGAGTTGGGAATACATCAATCTACGCTGAACACTTTCATGACTTCGTCGCCGAGGTGGTTTATCACTTTTACGGCGATGTGCGCTGATTTGGGCTTATCAAATGGACGAGAGGTCGAACTATATAAGCTTTCCCAAGCTTCGGTGTCGATCTCAGCTTTTAGGGTAGTCTTAAGTGACTTGTACGGGTCACTAGCGCCTAAGAAATATGCATGGCGGACAAAGAAGCTTGAAGTGAACCCCAAAATCAGGGGTTCACTTCAAGGGTATTCGTAAGGAGAATTGAGAATCGGCTTGTCAAAAAATTGATCCGTCATACGGACACATAAAAATATAAATACTTGTTGTCTGTCCGATATCATGCACTAAAGAAACAACTTTTGTTGGCTTTTATCTCAAAGTTTTAAGAGAGATTCTGCCATCTAACTTACGTAATCATGTTGCATGCTGTATCAATTCAGACATCTAATAGGGCTTTCAGGGAAAGAAATTAGTTGGTACAGCGTCTTTTAATACATTTCGTATTTCAAAAACTGACAGGGAATAGAACCGTTATAGATGGGGATTTTTCGGGCTGTTCTGAGACCAATACACTTGGTTAGTGCTTTATTGCCACTGAGAATATAAGCGGTCCAACCCTTAAAACGCTGTTTGAGAATATCCCCCATGAGTTTATAAAATGGGGCCAGATTTTCAGCTTGGCCCAGACGTTCTCCATAGGGGGGATTGCAGATCAGGATACCGCTGTCGGCAGGAGCTTCAATATCGGCAAAGTCAGTGTAGTTAAATTCAATATGCTCAGCCACACCGCTATAGTCAGCATTGGTGCGGGCATCGGTGAGAATATCCAGGTCGCGATCGCATCCCACTACGGGTACCCCCAGTTCTGTCTTCCGCCGTTTCTTTGCATCCACCACCACCCTCTGCCAGAGCGGCTGATCATAATCAGGCCAGGTTTGAAACCCAAACCCCTGGCTTGTCTGATCACGAAACAACCCCGGCGCAATCCCCATGGCCTGTAACGTCGCCTCAATGGGCAATGTCCCCGAACCACACATGGGGTCAAGAAATGCCCCATGGCCAGACCATTCTGTTAACTGCACTAGAGCAGCTGCAAGAGACTCTTTTAGAGGTGCTGTACCCATGGCAGGTCGGTAGCCACGGCGATGGAGACTACTGCCAGAACTATCTAAACTAACGGTGGCTTTATTATCTTTGATGTGAACATTGATCTGCACGTCAGGAATTTCAGTATCCACATCGGAACGCTCTCCATGGCGGTCCTGCTGCTGATCGACGATGGCGTTTTTTACCTGTAGTGCCGTGAAGTGGCTATGGTTCAAACGATCGTTTTTACCGGTGGCTTTTACGGCCAAGGTTTGGGCAGGTGATAGGTACTGCTCCCAGTCGATACGTTGGATGCCGCGATAAAGGGCATCACTGTCGCGGCAGGGCACATGGGCAACGGTGACCAAAATCCGAAAGGATAATCGGGTCCATAGATTAATGCTGTAGAGACGTTTGCGATCGCACCGAAAAGCTACCCCACAAAATCCAGGCTCTACCCCTTCAGCGCCCAGTAGCTCAAGTTCTTGGGCAGCCAGCTCTTCTAGACCACGGGCTACGGTAGCAAAACAGTTGAACAACATAGCGGCACAGGCGTCTTAACGCGCCAAATAATAGGTGAAGCCTATCAATCATGCCTTAGGATCGTGGAGATTTTATATGAATTTTGCCCTTTGCTTACAATCAGGGACCTTCGTCATAGCCAATATCTCAACAGGTTCTAATTTAAGTCCCATGCTGGCTTTCCCATGCAGCCCTAACTAGACGAATTTCATTATAGTCAAAGGTTTCGCCAAGTTCATCACGGATAGTTCTTAAGGAATGGGAGCCTACTTTTTCAATGGCTTCAAAGATTGGCACCTGGCGTTCTGGTGATACTAGGGCGTTGAGATCAACATCTTGGCCCATTTCAATTAGCTGATTTAGATGTTCGATAATTGTGCCCAAGCGTAACCCTCGATCCAGGGCAATTTCGGATGGAGATAGCCCCTGCTGGTGGAGCTGATGGGTGATGATATAGGTGGATGTTAATTCGCTAGACGATCGGCGTGTCTCTGGTATGGCAGGGGAGCCAGTAATGTTGTTATTGGGTGTCAGATTATGGGACTGGCAAAAGTGCTGGATCTCCTGGGTAAACACCTGACCATATTGCTCAAGCTTACGTCTGCCCACACCGGAGATGGTGGCGAATGCATCGGTTGTAACGGGTCGCTGCTGGGCCATTTGTCTGAGGCTGGCATCGGCAAAGACAATGTAGGGGGGCACCGATTGTTCATCAGCTAGCCGTTTACGTAGACCGCGTAGTTGCTCCAACAATAGAGTTTCGTCAGCGTTAAGCTGGACTTCGTCGGTGGCCTTAGTGGCCTTGGTAGATTCAGCTCGTTTAAAGACGTGAATATTGACCGGGATCTCTTTTTTTAATACTTGCCAGCTACCTGAGTTCAGCTTAAGAACAGAATAGCCATCGGTTGTTTCTGATAATAGTTCCTGGTGTAAAAGAGACCGACATAGCTGTCGCCAGTCATCCACACTATGGTCTTGACCAATGCCATAGGTAGAAAGCCGATCGTGCCCCAGCTCCACCAATCTCTTTTTGCGAGAACCGCGCAGCACATCGATAATGTGATTCATGCCAAATCTCTCTTGGCAGCGAGCGACACAGGAGAGAAACTTCTGGGCTTCAATGGTCCAATCTTCTAGCGGTACAGGATTCAGGCAGTTGTCACAGTTCTGGCAGTCTCCAGGAAAACTCTCACCAAAGTAGCTGAGCTGAATTTTACGGCGGCAGACCGCACTCTCAGCATAGTTAATCACATGGCGCAACTGCTGACGAGCAATCCGCTGTTCTTGCTCATCAGGCTTTTGACTAATTAGATACTCAACGGTAGCCACATCGGCGTAGCTAAAGAAAACGTTACAGTTAGCGGGATCGCCATCACGCCCGGCTCGCCCCGATTCTTGGTAGTAGCTTTCGATGGTACGTGGCAGGTCGTAGTGAATGACAAATCGCACATCGGGTTTGTTAATGCCCATGCCAAAGGCAATGGTGGCCACAATAATGCGCACATCATCTCGAATAAACTGCTCTTGATTTCCCTGGCGTTCCTTCGCACTCAGACCAGCGTGATATGGCAGGGCAGAGATCCCATCTTGCTTAAGCCGAAACGCAATTTCATTAACCCGTTTGCGGCTCAGGCAATAGATGATACCGGCCCCCGACTGCTGTTTGACCAGCTTCAATAAATGGTCATAACTCTGTTTTGTCTTTGGCGTTACCTCGTAATACAGATTTTGTCGGTTAAACCCTGAGACAAATACCTGAGGGTCGTTGAGGCGTAGCTGTTGAATAATGTCTTGCCGAACGCGCTCAGTGGCGGTGGCTGTTAATGCCATGACAGGCACTTGGGGGAACTGCTGCTTCAGCTGAAAAAGCTGGCGATACTCCGGTCGAAAATCGTGACCCCATTCTGAAACACAGTGGGCTTCATCAATGGCAAAAGCACTGAGGCCAACGGTTTGCTGTATTTGTTCCAACAATGGCCAAAAACTGGGATTCATCAGGCGCTCAGGGGCAAGGTAAAGCAGCTTGATGTCGCCCCTGAGTAGCGCCTGCTCGCGATCGCGCACCTCGTTGAAGGTCAAACTACTGTTGAGAAAGGTAGCGGCAATGCCATTGTCCGCCAGGCTACGCACCTGATCCTGCATCAAGGCAATCAGGGGAGAGACCACAATCGTGACCCCTAAACGCAGTAGGGCCGGTAGCTGATAACACAGAGACTTACCTCCACCTGTGGGCATAATTACCAACACATCCTGATTTTTTAGGACTTGCTCAATGATGACGCGTTGGTAATGGCGAAAGTCGTCATAGCCAAAGAAGTGTTTAAGAGCAGCCTCTAAAGACGGAAACGATGCGATGGTCGGTGCGCTAGCCATAGATGCATAGAATTCATCGGCTATTTATTTTAGTCGCCGTGGGGTAAATGCCAACGGGGGATGTTGACTAAAATTAGAACTTGATACTGGTTCACGTCTGAATTCTAAAAGTCAGTGCTTTTGCCGAAGTGAGTCGATATCTAAGGGATTTCTCCCACTCCCCATCCCCCATTCCCTACCCCCTGCTCCCTACATTTCCAGCAAAATACCTTGATATCTAAGGGATTTCCCTATATTTACCCTTCATTTTTTTCATTACTTTGTAAAGCAATGTGAACGTTTTGACGTCAAAACGGCTTGACGGCTTGACGGCATCAAATAAGGTCGGTATGTTTACTCCATGGGTAAGATGCCCCACGAATTAACTTCTATTTATTAAGGTTGATATGCAAGGTAAGCAGAAGGTCACTCTTTATATGCACGATGACCTGCACCGTCAGCTCAAGATTCGCGCTGCGGTAGATGGAGAACCCATGTCTACCTTGGCTGAGCGGGCAATTGGGTTTTATCTGAATCACTCCGATGTTGTCGAAGGGGTTCAGGGTTCCGCCCACTTGGTGTACGAATGCCCCGCTTGTACGACTTCTGTGGTGCTGAGAGATGGTGACCTGATGGCGGTTGATGCTCACGCCGACTTGCATGCAGAATCTTTGACTGAGGTGCCTGACGTTGTGCCTAGCTCGGTGCGTTCTGACGAAGGGGAGTTGGTGCCCTGTTAAGTGAAATCTGTAGCCCTTGAGTTGCGGTTTTAAGTTGTAACCGTATTTCTATTGGGTTTAGTTAGTCTGTTGGTATCGGTCGGCGTTGAGAGGATAAAAATTATGAAAGAAGAGCTCCAGGTCCTAATTAAGGCTCAGTATCCTCTGATTTACTTGCTCACGTTCGAGGAAGAAAGAGCGGAGCGGACAATTGCGGCGATTACTAAGCAGCAGCCCCAGAGGCGTATGTATACGTGGACAGTGACCCACGGTATTGTTGAATACGGTCAAACTCGGGGGTCTCAAAATGGCAACACCGTTTCTCCTGAGGCTGCCATTGATTGGGTGATCCGTCAGAAAGATCCGGGTATTTATATATTTAAAGATCTGCACCCATTTATGGACTCGCCAGCGGTGACGCGATGTTTGAGGGATGCGATCGCAAGTTTCAAAGGCACCAATAAGACAATTATGCTGATGTCTCCAGTGCAGGAGATTCCGGTAGAGCTAGAAAAAGAAGTGGTAGTCCTGGACTTTTCTATGCCCACCATGGGTGAATTGAATCAGGTACTGACTGCGGAATTGACTAAGGCCCACAGTGCCAACATTACAACTGACGTACGGGAAAAGCTGTTGAAAGCAGCCCTAGGCCTGACGGAAGATGAAGCGGAGAAAGTATTTCGTAAATCCCGAGTCGTTTCAGGAAAGCTGACTGAATCAGAGGTAGACATCGTTCTGTCTGAGAAAAAGCAGCTGATTCGTCGCAACGGTATCCTGGAATATATAGACGAGGATGAGACCCTTGATTCGGTTGGTGGTTTAGAAGAGCTGAAGCGCTGGTTGAGGCAACGTTCCAATGCATTTACTGAGCGGGCGCGTGAGTATGGTTTGCCCCAGCCAAAAGGAATGTTGATTCTGGGTGTTCCCGGCTGTGGTAAGTCTCTAATTGCCAAGACAACGGCTCGCCTGTGGGGCCTGCCCCTGTTGCGGTTAGATATTGGCCGAGTGTATGACGGTTCCATGGTGGGTCGTTCTGAGGCCAACTTGCGCAGTGCGTTACGTACAGCTGAATCAATTTCGCCAGCAATTCTCTTTATTGATGAGATCGATAAAGCCTTTGCCGGTGGTGCCGGTTCTGCTGATTCTGACGGTGGTACCTCTAGCCGTATTTTTGGTAGCTTTCTGACCTGGATGCAAGAAAAGAATTCGCCAGTGTTTGTCATGGCAACGGCTAACCGGGTAGAACGGTTACCCAGTGAGTTCTTGCGTAAAGGTCGTTTTGACGAAATCTTCTTTGTAGATCTACCCAATGAAGAAGAACGTAAGGAAATATTTAGAATTCACCTCAGTAAGCGCCGCCGCGATATCGAACGATTTGATTTCGATCAGCTTACTAAGGTATGTGAAGGTTTTTCGGGGGCGGAGATTGAACAGGGTTTAATCTCTGCAATGTATGAAGCGTTTGCCCAAGGTCGTGAGTTTAATCAACTCGATATTATTGCCGCTATTCGGGCGACCTTACCGTTATCTAAGACCATGAATGAACAGGTAACGGCGCTTCGCGACTGGGCACGACAACGTGCTCGCCCCGCAGCTTCATCCGTCGCTGAATATCAGCGGATGGAGTTTTAACAGGCTTTTGTTAGGGGTTCCCCCTGGCAAAGGGCTAACCTTAAGGGTTAGCAGTTTTTGAAGCAATGGCTTAGCAAATAACCATCTTTAATTTGTTAATCTATTGGCTTTGCGTTTTTAGTTCTGTATCTCTCATTTTCCTACTGGAGGAAACACCAATGTCTCATTTTAGTACTCTACGCACTAAGATCACTGAAGCTGAAATTCTCACGTCTTCTCTGAAGGACCTCGGCATCTCTGTTAAGACTGATGCGGATGTTCGTGGCTACAACGGTCAGCGCGTACGTGCTGACATCGTAGCTGTTCTAGAAGGTGAGTATGATCTAGGCTGGTCCCGCAATACTGACGGCTCCTTTGATCTAATTGCTGACCTTTGGGGTGTTGCTAAGAAGCATAATCAAACTGAGCTAATCAACTCCATTAACCAGAAGTATGCCGTTAACCGCACTTTAGCTGAGGTTAAGCGCCCTGGGTTGCAGAATGCGAACGTGAAGCTAGTACTTCAGTAGCAAGACTACTACTACTGCTGCTTCCTATACGCGTTCCCGCGCAGTGTTAAGCTGGCTCATTGAGAGCCAGCTTTTTTGTTGGTGTGGTGATGAGTGAAAAAATAATGAGAATTATTAGAGAATAAAATACTGTGAGATATCAGCTAATGAGAAGTCTCTCATGCTTATCAATTTGATGGCAAAATTCAATAGTTTTAAGTTCTTGCTTTCTCTCTTAAGCGCTATGATTTCAAATAGATATACAAAGGATCATGAAGACGACTGCCGCGACTATTTCTAATGACGTTCTGCCACTTTTTCAAGCATTTTCAGAACCCTACCGTTTACAAGTAATTGAGTTATTGCGCGAACGCGAACTATGTGCCTGCGATATCGCGAATCATTTAGGTATTAGCGCCTCTAAGCTCTCGTTTCACCTCAAAACGCTGCGCGAAGCCGGACTAATCCAGGGTCGGCAGGAAGGACGTTGGATTTACTATCGATTAAACTTACCCCAGTTTGTGGTACTGGAGCAGTATGTATCAGAGTTTCGACGCTTAAGTCCAATTCTTCCTGCACGCAATTGTCCAAGTTAAACCATGGTTGAATAAATCATTATTGAAACTTGAGAACGGTGACTTTACTGTCAGGCTGTTCTAAGTACCGCTGAGCAGTGTCTTCAATTTTTTGTAACTGTCCCATGGCTAGGCCACAGGGGAAACCATATTTAGCCTTAACTCGATCGCTAGCAGTCTGAAGAGAGTCTCGAGAGCGCTGTAGAAATTCAGTGATGGTATAAGATTCACCTACTTGAAAGTATTCTTGTACTACCAGTGAAGGAGAATAACAGCTTTCCTGCTGACCGTCTGGCCACTGGATATGAAATCGGATCTCAGGCATGATGCTTATAACAGATGGGGGAGTAGAGTATAGAACTGCCTAAATTGGCATATATATTCATATAACCACGATAACGGAAACTGTTTTCTATCATCTGTAACAGACATTTGAGTTGTGCTCAGGCAGGGGATAGCAGATGGTCATAACGCTAAAAATCGTCGATGCCACATTGCCGGGACGAGAGGGGCGCTGGTCAATCGCCATGCAAGGGTGTGTCATAACTGAGGTTGCACCTCAGATCGAGGCCTCTGCCCAGCTCACCTTAAAGGCTAAGGGTAGGTTAGTAATCCCAAGTTTGGTGGATGGCCATTTACATTTGGATAAGGCTCTGTTGCTGACTCAACGCCCTGCCCAAACTGGCACATTTCAAGAAGCGTTGGCAGAAACGGGGAATCTTAAACAGCGTTTCACCATTGAGGATATCCAATCGCGGGCTCGCGATGTGATCAAACGCGAGATTAACTTTGGCACAACCCTCATGCGCAGTCATGTCGAGGTTGATCCAATACTACAGCTAACGGCGATGGAAGCATTACTCCCGTTGAAGCATGAGTATGCCTGGGGATTGACGCTACAGCTGGCTGTATTTGCCCAGGAGGGCATTACCCATCAGCCGGGCACGGTGGATTTATTGCGACAGGCCATGACCATGGGGGGGGACGTGATTGGTTCGGCCCCTTATGTTGATCCAGATCCAGAGCAAAATATTCGCATCATTTTTGATCTGGCCCAGGAGTTTGACTGTGATGTTGATTTTCACCTGGACTTTTTGGATGATGACTCGCCGTTGTTGTTGCCCACAGTTGTTGAAGAAACCCTAAGGCGTGGTTGGCAAGGTCGGGTGTGTTTAGGGCATATGACAAAGCTAGCCGGACTCACACCCGAGATTTTGCGAGAAATGGCTGCGATGTTACGAGATGCGGGTATCTCGGTTTTGGCCCTGCCTGCCACTGATCTTTATATGATGGGGCGAAAAGATAGCCACAATGTGCGGCGTGGCGTGGCCCCTATTGATCAGCTGATGAATGATGGGGTGACCGTCGGGATCGCCACTAACAATATCCAAAATCTGTTTACTCCCTTTGGGGATGGGGATGTGTTAAAGATTTGCACCCTGCTTGCCCAAACGTTGCAACTGGGCACGGCTGAGAGTCATATCCAATGTTTAGAGATGGCGACGACCTCTGCGGCTAAGGCCATTGGTGTTAGCAACCACGGTATTGCTCCTGGGAATATGGCAGACCTGATATTAATCGGTGCAAATTCCGCTTCTGAGGTCATTGGCACTGCCCCCATAGAACGTCGTGTGATTAAACGCGGGAAGATTGTTGCTGAGACCCATACTCAGCGTATATTGTTAAGCCCTGAGACCAACTCGTTGTAAAGTTCCAGATGCATTTTAGCGGACTGTTGCCAGCTGTAATGGCTGATAATAGGCTGGCTGTGGTGGATGAGTGGTTGGGCAATAGTAGGGTTAAGAAGATTAAGCATGGCTGTTGCGATCGCACCCACCTCTTCGGGCGCTACTAGCCTGGCCTCCTGGGGTGACAAAAACTCAGTAAACGGCGCTTGATTAGAGGTGAGTACCGGCAATCCAGATGCGATCGCCTCTAGCACCACCAGGCCCCAGCCTTCCTGCACAGAGGGAAATACAAAAACATTGGCTAAACGATAGAGCGTTGGTAAGTCCTTGTCAGGCACTACTCCGGGCAGCACCAGACCATCGGCCAGGTCATAGGCCTCCACCAGAGCCATAAACGCTTGTCGGTAGGCCTGATAGTCAAACAGCGTTGCCCCCCCAGCAATAACCAGCTGTGCCTGGGGTTGCACCTGCCTCACCTGATGAAATGCTTTAAGTAAATTGATTGAGTTTTTGCGAGGTTCAATGCCCCCCACCGTCAGGTATACGGGGCCACTGCGGATGCCATAGCTATTGGCTAAGGCCGTTTCAGACCCATCAGGATTCGCCGAGAACCGCCTACTCACACCGTTAATCACTCGATGGGCCTGGATATTGTAGTCTTCTGCAAGCACCTGCTGCCACACATCGCTGACGCACAGACAGCGGGCGGGCTGATGGATGGATTTCTCCTGACAATTTTGTAAGTAGGGACTTTGGAAGTCTTCGATGTGGTGAACGGTGCGTACAAAATGGGGAATACGAGCCTGTTGTTGAAGGATGGCTAGGGCATTGGCGCTGAGACAGTCTTGGGCATGGTAGATGTCATATTGCTGGGGATGGCTTTGGAAAAACGTTACGAACTCACCAATGCGTTGTTGGATCAGCTGATCGATACCAGCATCACAGGGGGCAGCCGGTACAGAGCAGGTTGGGAATGCGGTTGGCCGGTGAAACCCTTGTCCATCTTTGTCCAGGGCAAAAACGCAGGGATGGTGACCGAGTTCAGCCAATGCCTGAGCCAGCTCTAAGGTGTGAATGACGCTGCCACGGGGCTTGGTGGAGTAGGTGAGGAGTGCAATGCGGAGAGCCATAGTTTTTGTTCACCCGATGATGTTAGGACCGGCCATTAGACACGGTTAGGTATCTTTAGATATTTCTTTACATTTTTTACCATGTTATTTGAACTCAGCGTTGCAAGAGACTGTTGGACGTTATTCGTTTGCGCTTAAAACTTTTACTAGGGCAGGGTTTTAGAAAACTCTCATTCTCTTCTCAGGATTTTCTTAGCTAAGGCCCAAAGCTTGTTTTAGGGAATCTTCATCTGGCGCTCTGTAGCCTGCATAGACTCCCATAACCAACGCTTCAATGCTGCTAAAGAATCACGTTCGGGTCGGTTACTGCTGGTGGCTTGACTGAGCTGGCTCAATGTCTAAGCTTATTCCGAATTCATAAATTCTATTCTCTCTTTTCTCACTATGTTAGATACCTTTATCAGAACCTATAACGCCAACCGCACCTACCTTCACACTACGATGTTGCGGCACGAGGGTACCGTGATTGCTTTTGCAATGGATGCGGAGCGTCATATCTATTACTCGGTCCTAGATTTAGAGAATTCCGAGATTGATAGCACCTTAGATGTGGAGTTCTGGTCAGAAAACCCAGTGGAGCTGAGATTCCCCACTGAAATTTCTAAAGTTGGGTTTGGGATCGCGGATCAGTATGCGCTACCCACGGTTCAACAGGGGAATCGGACGCCAGTGCCCCCTGAGGTGCGAGTGCCCCCTGAGGAAGTCGATACATTTTTATCATCAACGGCTCGTTTAACGGCAGAGGCTCCATTTCAGGTGCTTTCAGATGGGCGTCATGTTTACGTATTTAGACAGGCCGTGGCCGCCAAGCATCCTGATAGTGTTAATCGTCTGGATCAAGAGGGGAATCTGGTCACGGATTTAGAGGGCGAACCAGTTCCCATTGTTGATAACACTCTGTTGTTAGATCGATTTGTGCTAGCTGGCAATCAACTCCAGCCCCGGAGAGAGGTACGGTTTCGCCGCAGCCGCAGCCGCACCCGACCCCAGAGTAATAAAGACACTCTAGGGGCAGTGGATATGGAAGAACGGCCCTTTATAGAACCCACCCAGGAACTAACCTTTGTTCGGCATCTGCAGGAAGGGCGCTTCTCGGTATTGTTGTTGCCGACCCAGGTGGTGCGTGTGGAGCGGTGGCAGATTTTTGCCTATAACGGTCGCACTGGGCAAATCGATGCTTATAATGTGGAGCGCTCCGCAGAAGGGTTGTTTAACACCCGTGGTACCCAGGCAGGCACCGATTCAGGCTTTGCGGAGTCGGCGCTGCGGTTTGACCAAAATAGCGATCGCATCTCCCTGCCCGCCAGCATTATCCAAACCCCCACCTTCACCCAAGAAGCCTGGATCTTTCCCCAAGAAACGGTTTCGGCCCCTGATAATCAGCTGGGTCAGGCTCTACTCAGCGGCAGTGAGCCCGATGCTGTCAACGCGCCGCCCTCCGTATGGATTCAGGGCAATACCCGCGTCCGTGCGGGCTTTGGTGACGGGCAAGCATTTCACACCGTGGTTACCGGCGGTATTTTGATTCCCCAACGCTGGAATCATCTGGCCGTCTCCTTTGATGGTGTGGTCTATCGGGTGTATGTCAACGGGCAGCTGCGGTTCCGCACCACCGTCGATACCTTTAGCGGCGCTAATCCAAGTGCTACACCGCTCAGCTTTATTGGGTCTCCCACGGCTGCCTTCCACGGTCTCATTGACGAGGTGCGTCTGTGGAAGCGGGCCCGCACCATCATTGAAATTGAGCGGGATATGCACCAGCGGCTGACGGGTCAGGAGTCTGATTTGCTGCACTATTGGCGTTTGGATGAGGGCTCAGGCGATCGGGTCTATGACCAAACTGGCAATGCCCAGCCCGGCACCATCAGCGGTCCTGACTGGGTGATTTCCACGGCCCCCATCGGCAACAACTCCAGCATCAACCGCAGCAGCTTTCAGCTAGAGGAACGGCGGGTTGTTACGACCGATAATGGCCCAGAAGAACAATTTATTCGGCGTACGGTGCAGTCGGGTCTATCAGCCCTGCTTTACTACTATCAGGAGAATGCGGCCACTGGCTATGACCAGGAAGAGAAACCTCTCCAGCAGAGTGCCCGAGTAATGCTGGCTGTGGCCACCCAGGGAGATGACCCAACTCGTAATGAGATTGCCACCCTGGACTTTGGTATCTCTGCCAGCGGGATGCTTAGCCAGATACCCGACAATCTGCGCTTACCCGTCATCAATGCCACCGAAGAGGGCGAGCTATCTGTTAATGAACAGCTGGATCTAATTAGCGATCGCGAACAGCGAATCATTGGTCTACAGGAGGAGATTACCAATCTGGGAGACTCCATTGATGAACTCAATCAAGCGGCTAATAGCATTCAGCGCGTAGTTAGCCCCCAGAATCGAAGTACTTTCCCGATTCCAGCAGGGAATGAGAACCTGGACCAGGCGCGCCTGCAGGATCTAAGTGCCAATTTGCGCAGCCCCCACAGCAACCTGACACTGCTGGAGGCGTTTGAGCAGCTGATTAGCGATCGCAACACCCTCAGCGACTTACAGCAAACCCAATCAGTTCTGATCAACAATCGCAACTCCGCCCGCATCACCGTATATCAACACAGCGGGTTTCGGGGCAGACGGGCCAGCTTTGGCCTGGGTGACGTTGGCTACAATGACCTAAATTCCAGGGGGTTGCATGACGAAATTACCGCCATTAGCCTACCGTCCGCCCTACCGGGAGAACCATCACCGCTCCAGGTAATTGTTTATGAGCATGTTAATCGGGGTGGTCGCTCTCGATTGATTGCCAGCAGTGTGTCCAATGTTGGTAGAGATTGGAACGACCGGATTTCTAACATACTGGTGCAGACCAGCTCTGCTTTTACAATTCGACTCCAGGAGATTGGGCAGCAGATTAGTGAATTGCAGGATGCGATCGCAAATCTTGAATTTGATCTCAACAACATCCGTCAGGCTTTACTGGGCACCCGCAACCAGCGCCAGCAGCGTCGTAACGAGGCACAGCAGGCGCTGGCCAGTCTCCAACAAGAACAAAACAGCATTCGCGATCTGCTAGATAACGGTGTTTCTGTACCAATGCCGTTGCTCCACACAGACCGCACCGGGCTGTCGGTGTCTGGCGGCATTCTCGGCTTTGCCTGGACTGTCGATACACCGCTACTGTACGACAGTGCCGTAGGTCGGTTGGCCCTCTATTTTCGCGGTGCAGATGATCAGTTTTTTGTTACCTACTACGACACCCTGACCCAGCGCCCCCGGTTTGAGCTCAGCGACGATCAAGCCATCACTACGGTTATTTGTGCCAGTCGGTCGGTAGAAGCAGAATTTGACCGCCTCGCTATTCATCTCAGCGAAGAATCTACCCCTGACACCTGCACCGTTGAAATTGGCTTTATGGTGCTTAACGAGAGTACAGGTGTGGAAGAACTACAGCCGGTGGAAACCTGGCGATCCGTCCCCCGTCAGCCACAACAGTTTGCCGATGTGCTCAATGGGTTTGCCGGTGACAGAATCTTCGTGGGTTCAGGTTCGCTTCAGGTAACAGCCGGACGTGCCGACAGTTTGATTGTGGAGGGCGGTATTCAACAGTCTTTGCCGGAGGGTGCCACCCTGATTGTGGGGGACATTCGAGTCACCCTGAGGACAGCCGCCCCTTCCGAAACAATTGAGCTGCTGATCGACAGCAATGTAATCAATCCCCCCCAGGAGAATCGTCCTGTTTTCTATCTGCCCTACGATTACGAAGTTAACGCCAGTACCACCCAGGAAAGTGCCAGTTTGCTAGACGGATCACTGCTATTGGCCGCTGTCAATACTGACGATGGAGATAGGCTGCGGGTTAGTCAGTCAGTGCAACCCGCTCCCACCCTCTCGTCTCGCTGGGTGGCCGCAGCACCGGGACGTACCCTGGCCTTTAACGGCAGCACCAGCGTGGCTACTTCGGCCCAACCCGAACGGTTTGCCGTAGAAGGAGATTTAACCCTGGAAGCCTGGATTCAGCCCAATCAGGTGGATGAGCGGGCCAACGTGATCCATCACCGGTCGACCAACAGCCGCTATCTGATGGGCTTAGAATCGGCTGAATTGCAATCTGCGTTAAATCTTGATGGCACCAACGACAAAGTTAGAATTCCCAACCAAGATCATCTAAATTTTGTTGGAGAGATTACGTTGGAAGCCTGGGTAAGGACCAGTGCCAACGCCACCAACGGCATTCGTAATCTAGTGGTCCATGGCATTAGCGCCAATGCTGAGGTCTATCTACGGATTAACCAGGGCCAATATCAGGTGGGTTCATTTAACGGTACTGATCACTTTACGGCGGCTGATATTCCTGAGGGAGATGCCAATGGCCTCACCTGGGTGCATTTAGCGGGAGTGTATGATGGCACCACCTGGCGTCTCTATCGCAATGGGGAAGCAATCGGCAGCACAGAAGAAGAAGTCGGTGCGATTCCAGTCAATGCCGACTGGGCCATTGGTGGGCATCCTACTAACAATCAACGACAGTTTGACGGCGATATTGATGAAGTACGCATCTGGCAGCGAGTGCGGACAGCAGCCGATATTCGGCAGGATATGAACCGTCGGCTTGGGGGACAAGAGCGCGGGTTAGCTGGCTACTGGCACTTTGATGGCGCTGCTGCCACCGACTTCTCTCGCCATGAAAATCACGGCACTATTCTGGGTGAGCCTGCTCAAACATCGTCACCAATTCCAGGGTATCGCCTGGTTACCGGCACTGGGAATCAGGTGGTCCAGGTTAATCAGGTCGTCCCTGGCGGTAACTGGACCCATTGGGCCACAGTCTACAATCAGTCCTACGGTTTAGAATTTAGCGGTAATTCCGACTCTTTTCTAGACTGTAGTAACAATTCCACGTTAGACCTGACCCAAGATTTAACCTTAGAGACATTTGTACAGCTAGATAACCTGAACCAGCCCTACAGCCTGATCACTAAGGGCAGGCTCGATGGTGTAACTGAAGATGAGGCGGTTCCCTATACGTTTTATGTCAATACTCAGGGCCGACTGATCTTTGTATTTGAGGATTCTGGCCACATCAAACATGCCTTCTTCTCAGATGAAACTGTTAGGGCAAATCAGTTTTATCGGTTAGCGGTCACTCGCCAACGACAGACGACAACGGAGGAAGGAGAAGATGACGCTGGCTTGCCGACTGTGGATGTTAATACTCAATACGATGTCACCTTTTACATTGATGGTCGAGTTGTGGGTAGTCATAGCTATCGCAGTGGCAGCGGTCAGCCCCGTGACATTGGGTCGAATAATCAGTCAGCAGAAATTGGCTCCGGATATTTCTTTGATACCAATCGATTTCGCCAGCTGACCGTCAACTCCGACAATGAGCCAGGGCTGCCGGACGATGATAACGATACCTTGCTGTTGGAAGAGCGTGATAAATTAAGGCGTGCAGCACGGTTGCTCGGTCTTCCCGATAACATTCCTACTAATCCCAATGCTGGTAGTATTCAGCGGATACGACAGCTAGCTGCGACCGGGTTTTCTGTATTTCCCATGGCCGGTCGCATCAGTGAGATACGAATTTGGAATGTCGCCCGCGCTGGGGATAACGTGGGGGTCACGATTCAGGGTAATGAATCCGGTTTGGTTTCCTGGTGGCGTTTAGAAGAAAACGATGGCAACGTAGCGTTTGACGCTAGAAGCAACAACCATGCCCAACTGCGAGGACAGCTTGACTGGGTGGCTAACCCAGACCCCTTGGGCTCCACCCTAATTGTCTACCGTGATGGCGTGAGTGTAGAGACAACCCCTGTTGACCAATCTAACTGGGTGAGCTTAGAAACTCAATTTACCCTGGGGGCAAGTCGTCGCAGTGGCCTAAGGGACTTCTTCCAAGGAGAGATGGAAGAGGTGCGAATCTGGCGACAGGTGAGAACGGTTGAACAGATTCAGGATAATCTGTTCCGTCGGCTACAGGGCGATCGCGAACGGTTGGTGGCCTACTACACATTTGACCCTGAGCGGGGTGAAACGGCCCAATCGCTACAGCTGTCGGATCGCTCACTACAGGCCAATACCTTAGCGGTTAGCAACAGCACCTATGTGCTGTCAACCGCCCCCATCAGTGATGAGACACCCCAGGTACGTAGCGCCTTAGCAGGTATTCGCACCACCTTCCATGGCACCATTCAAAGTCAGCCGGGCATTGCTGAATATGGCGATCTACAGTTCGACGCCGACAACAATCAAATTGGTGTCTTTAAGCGGACTTACACCACCATTCGCAATCATGAATGGCAGCTGATTACTGGCTTTGCGGTGGGCGATCTGATTACGGAATGGATTGGCCAGGTGCAGTTTGATCCCCAGCTGATTGGCTACATTGAGGGAGCGCCCCCTGTCCCCAGTGAAAACCTGACCAGCACTGGCACTGTCTTGGGAGAGTTTGCTGACTATAACAGCGCCACCGCCGTCGAGATTACGGATGTGGATAGCACAATCTTCACCTATGCAGCCTCTAAGGATCGGGGCTTTGATACAGAAATTGAAACCTCCGCATCCTTTGGTTCTATCTCTCAGTCGCAGGCGGGTACACCCTTTTTCCTCTCTAGTGTTGAGAATACACGGGTTTTAGTGGGGGTGCGGGCCAAGTTTGAAAACTCCCTAAGCTGGCTGGAAAGTGCAACCACGGGCAGTGGTCGTACCACCGGTCGCATCAGTCGTTTAGAGCTGCGGGGCCGGGTGGAAAATGTGGATGAGGTGGCCCACAGTATCGGTCGTCGGTTTGTGCCAGAGAATGTAGGGTTTGCCCTGGTGCAGTCAGAAACTGCGGATGTGTTTGCCCTGCGGCTGCAGCATAACAACGCCCTGGTCTCTCTCCAGATGCGTCCCAATCCCGATATTCCACCGGATCGCAACATTATTACCTTCCCGATTAACCCCACTTACACCAAGCAGGGAACCTTGGATGGAAAAGTCGGGTTAGAGGCCGACACCCACTATCCTAATGCCCTCACCTATAGCTCAGACAGCAGCTATTTCAAACCAATTGAGGCCTATAATCTGCGCGATCGCATCCAGCGCGAAGAAGAACAAATTGCCGCATTTTATCAGCAGTATGATGCCGGAGCTATTGGTCGGCGTCAAAATGCCCTCAACTTTACCAGTGGTGACCTGGCCACCGGACGCACAGTAGAGCAACTGCCGCGTGTGCAAAAACGTAATATCGTCAATAACTATGTCTGGACCGCTGATGGTGGCACCTTTGTTGAATCCCAGGAGACTTTAGACATTGTTCAAGAAACCACAGGAGGAGACTATTCTTTCCGGGGTCTGGCCGGTGTCGATGTTTCAGCAGCGTTTGCCATCAGTAAAGTAGCCACTCGATTTACCCTCCAGGCTCTATTTGGTGGACATCTAAATCTCACGGTTACCAAATCCCAAGAAACGGAATCCACCTTTGCCCTGGATGTTAATCTGGACGGTGTGGAGGGCGATCTGTTCTTGCGGGATGAAACGGGCCGAATTATTACCGAAAATAATGACCCCTTTAATCCCAATCGCCCGGTGCGGCAGGCTGGTAAAGTGGATGCCTATCGCTTCTTGTCGTTTTACCTGGAACCCAGCAGCAACAACTTTGACACCTTCTTTAACCAGGTGGTAGACCCCATCTGGCTAGAGCAAAGCAACGATGCCAATGCGGCAGCCCTGCGACAGGCCAGCCAACAGACCGAACAGCCCCCCTGCTGGCGAATGATGCACCGCATTACCTATATCAGTCGCATTTTGCCCCGCTTTAGTGACCCCAATATGCCCCCCCTAGAGCAGGCGCTGCCCACCCTCAACATTGACAGTAACTATGAGCTAATTCGTCGGTTAGAACCCTATGTAATCGACCAGATTAATAACTTCCCGGCCTTTGTGCGGGCGGTGCGCACGGCAGTGGCCACCTACTTCCCAGCCCTGCAGCCCCACACCGATGCCATTGTGCAGTTTATGCAGCTTTACTATGGCATTACTGAAGAAGACAGCATTATCCCCAGCGGTGAGCTGCCGGAACTGACGGATGGGCGGGCTCCAAACCGGGCTCCGGTAGTGGATGCCGGGGTAAATCAGGTGATTGCCCTAAGTGAGACGGTGGAACTGCAGGGTGCGATCGCAGATGATCGTTTAGACAACAGTGCCCTTTTTGTCACCTGGACCCAGATTGATGGCCCTGGCAACGTTCAATTTGACGATATCCACGCCATTAATACCACTGCCCAATTTAGCCAGCGTGGTTTCTATCGACTGCGCTTAACCGCCAGCGACGGTCTACTGACCTCCAGTGACGATCTCACCGTTTTGGTAAATGAAGCGCCCGTGCTAAACGTCGGCGATGATCTGGAGGTTGGCCCCGGCGGTTCGGTGGAGCTGCTGGGCGAACTCCTTAGCGATGGTCTGGGCGATCCAGCACAAGGGGAAGTCCGCGTCCAGTGGACCCTGGAAAATGGACCGGGGCCAGTCACCTTCAGCAACCCCCAAGCACTACGCACCACCGCCAGCTTTGAGCGCAGCGGCAGCTATATGCTCCGGCTGACCTCCGATAACAGTTCCCTTTTCTCCAGTGCTGACATTACAGTCTCGGTGGCGGAGAGAGTGTCGCAACAGCTGCAGGTGCTTTACACCTTTGATGAAGGTGTAGGTACCCAGGTAAGAGATGTTCAAATCGAGGCTGACCCCCTCAATCTCACCATTGCCACCCCCACCGCGGTCACTTGGGGTACCGGTTCACTGCAGCTACAGGCCCCCAGCCAGCTTCAGGCAACTGATACCCGTCGTTTAGTAGCCGCTATGCAAGCCAGTCAGGCCCTCACCCTAGAAGCCTGGATTACCCCTGCTGTGGAAAACCATACCGGTCTCGCTCGCATATTCACCCTGTCCAACGGAGCCACTGAACGCAACGTTATCCTGGGACAAACCGGCAATCGCATCCATGTTGGCATACGCACCAGCACCACCAATGCCAACGCTAGCGATAAGGCCCTGGCAGGCGGTGTGGTCACTACGGATGCTCCCATGCATGTGGTCTGCACCCGTGAGCTATCGGGTCTCACCCAGCTGTATATCAATGGTGAACAAGTTGCTAGCCGACAAATTGATGGAGACTTTTCCACCTGGGCCTCCGACTTTGCCCTGAGCTTGGGAAGTGAACAGGGAGAACTGCAGGATAATCGCAGCTGGCTGGGTCGCTTCCACTTAGTAGCACTCTACAGCCGTGCCCTCAGTGCGATAGACGTACAACAAAACTACCAATTTGGTGCAGATACCAATCTCACACCGATTGTGTTTGCAGGGCAAGACCAGGTGATCAATATCCCAGAGGATGCGCAGCTTCAGGGGGCCGTGTTTGATGAGCGATTGCTACCGGAAGAACTGACGGTGCAATGGTCGCAGCTATCAGGGCCAACGGGGGTGATTTTTGCCAACCCCAACGTCCTCAACACTGCGGTTACCTTTGAACGCAATGGCCGCTATGAGTTGCAAATAACAGCAACAGAACCGGTCACCGATGGAGACACTATCTCCGATGAATTTGTTCTGGCTGCCAGTGATGAAATTACCGTTATTGTGAACCAGGCCCCCGAGATTAATGCCGGCAGTCTGCCACCGGTTAATCTCTCTGATCAGGGGTCTGCCACCGTTGAATTGACTGGACAAATCCTCAATGACGGTCTCGGTGCGCCCCAACAAGGGCAAGTCTCCATTGATTGGGAGCAGGTGAGTGGGCCAGCCCCCGTGAGCTTTAGCAGTCCTACGAGCCTGACACCCACAATTACCGTGACTCAGCTGGGAGAGTATGTGCTGCGGCTATCGGTTAATAACGGTCATTTCACCACCCAGGCAGAGACCACATTTTATGCAAACCAAGCGCCTAACATGACGGCCACCACGGAGCCGCTGGTGACTCTGCCAGCAGCAGCTATCCTGACGGGCACAGTTCTCTCCACCGGGCTGGGTAACCCCGAAGAAACTGTTATCGCGACCTGGAGTCAGCTGAGTGGCCCTGGCACCATGACCTTTGCCAATGTCAATGCCCTGGAAACCACTGCCACATTCTCCGTTGGCGGCAACTATGGGGCACGGCTCACGGTGGATAACGGCCATTTCTCTCGTAATGTTGATGTCATAATTGTGGCCAACGAAGCACCTTTAGTGGATGCAGGCCCCGATCAAACAGTTACGGGGTCCGCCACTGTGGAATTAGATGGCACCATTAGCGACGATGGTCTTCCTGTTATTCCTGGCCGTGTTGCTCTTCAATGGACCACAATGAGCGGTCCAGGAGAGGTCACATTTGCCGATGCTGCGGCTGACTTTACCACGGCCCAATTCTCTAAGACTGGCACCTATGTGCTCCGGCTCACCGCAGATGACGGCGCTGTTGCGGTGAGTGATGACGTGACCATCATTGTTAACCAGGCACCTTTGGTGGATGCAGGCCCAGACCAGCTGATTACGCTGCCCATTACGGTTCAGCCCGATGGCACGGTACAAAATGGTATTCCGGCCACGGTCGAACTGAATGGTGTTGTTGCCGATGATGGTCAGCCACTATTGACACCAACTACAGTGTGGCGTCAGCTGAGTGGCCCCCAGCCTGTGACATTTGCCGATGAGAATGTTAGCCGCACCACGGCAACCGTACCAGCCTCAGGCCGCTATGTGTTGCAATTAACAGCCAATGACGGGGCTGTTGCTGTTAGCGATGAAATCAATCTTTTGGTGACGCCAAGGATCACCGCAGGCTTGCAGTCTTTGTATACCTTTGAGGAGGGTACGGGCAGTGTTGTTCAGGATATCTCCACGGTGGGAGAGCCGTTGAATCTTGTTGCAGCTGACCAGCCAATTCAGTGGTTGGAGAATGGGCCAGGAATTGCGATCGCACAACCCACTCTCCTCACCACAGAAACTCCGGCAACAAAGTTGGTGACCGCCACTAGGTCCACCAACGAACTCACCATTGAAGCCTGGCTCGAACCTACCCAAGTGACGCCTGGTGAGGGAATACCGGCTCGTATTGTCACTGTCTCAGAAGATGCGTCCAACCGTAATTTCACCCTAGGACAAAATGATAATGGGTATGTAGTCAGGCTGCGGACAAACACCTCTGACGAGAACGGTACAGATCAACCTCTGGCAGGGGGCACCATCACCCCAGGCCAAACCATCCATGTGGTTTATACCACGAGTACCACAGGGGAGGCCATTCTCTATCTCAATGGCAGTGAAGTCAGTCGCCAACAGATTCCCGAAAACTTTGCTGCCAGCTGGGATAATAGCTTCCGCTTTGCCCTAGGTGATGAACTCTCAGGAGCACGCGCCTGGTTAGGCAAAATTCATCTGGTAGCCATCTATAACCGAGCCCTAAGCCAGACTGAAGTGCGACAAAACTTTGCCATTAGACTCTAGGAAATCTCCGCCTTAGGAGGGCCGTAGCGTACTGCTCTGACATCAGAACAGTACGCGCTTTATCTTGCAATGTAACTTTTTTCTATGAATTTAGAAAATTCTTCCTGTTAGAATTTGTCCAAGGGGGAAGTGATAAAGAATATTCAGAACCATAGAGTTAACTTGTTAAGTATGCTGCCTGTACGTATAAGATCCTTCTCTTTACTTAGCGTAATGTTAGGACTATTATTGGTGGGCTGTGGTTCGGTCAAATCAACGACTGATTCAACCGAAAGTGCATCAGTAAGTACTTCAAGTGCTTCTGAGTTAACGGCTAATGAAGTCCTTATTCTGGGTGATATCTCTAAAAAACCCACCCAAAAAATAGAACGATACCAGCCCCTGGCTAATTATTTAGCAAATCGTTTAGAAGACGTCGGTATTAAAAAAGCAACTGTCAAAATTGCCCCTGACCTGGAAACGATGGAAACCTGGATAGAATCTGGTGAGGTGGACCTTTACTTCGATAGTCCTTACCCTATTATAGTCGTTAGCATCAAAACAGGCGCTACTCCCATCCTGCGGCGTTGGAAAAAGGGTGTTGCTGAATATAACAGCATTATTTTCACCCGTAATGACAGCGATATCGACACCATAGCAGATTTGCAAGGGAAGCACATCGCATTAGAAAGCAATATCTCCACATCAGGTTATATGTTGCCGCTGGCATATCTCAAAGAAGCAGGTCTGATCCTAGTTGAGCAGTCGCTAGATATTGAAGAGTCGCTAGACAATAAAAGCCTTCAAGTTAATGAAGTTGGATTCATTTTTAGTGGAGATGAGGACAATACCGTTGAACTGATCCTCACGGATAAAGTCGATGCTGGGGCAGTTGATAGTGGTACGTTTGCTGAACTGCCAGACGATGTCAAGTCCTCTATGAAAGTCATTTTAGAGACTGAGTTTGTTGCTCGACATATTGTACTAGCAAGCCCCAGACTACCAACTGAGCAAATAAATGCCATAGAGGCACTTTTACTGGATATGGATAAATCGCCAGAAGGTGAAACAACATTAGAAAGCTTTGAAGATACTGTCAAATTTGATGATTTTCCCGTGGAACAATCCATAGAACGCTTAAAGGAGCTCTATGATCTAACATTCTAACAAAGACTGCTTCAGTACAAGCGTTTCAATACATGTGGAGATTCATCGGGTTGCACAACCAAAATGGTTCGCTTACCAACAAACTTACACTCACTATGAGTTGTTTGGCTGTGGGGGGAGTGCTGACTGTGGGGAGCTCTGCATTGTTACGTGAACGCATCAGCTTTCGCAAAGATCTAGAACAACAGGCTGAACTGCTTCTGGATACATTATCAGCAGCTAACAGTGATGCTCTTTATTTTAATAAATTTGATGAAGCTGGAGAGATCATCAATAACCTTGACAAGAACTCTCAAAGTAAGCGATTAATAATTTCTGCTCGACTCTACCAAAAGGATGGACGTGTCATCTCAGATACCTTTACCGAAGACTATAAAGTCCTGAGTCTCCAGCCAGATCCCTTAGGACAGAAGATTCTTGCTAGTCAACAACTGGTTTTAGATTGGCAGGATGAGAAATTAATTGCTGGTAAACCCATTTTGGTTGGGGAAGACGTTGTTGGTGCAGTCAGCATTGGTTTTTCGACTAAACCACTACAAACAGAACTGCGTCAGACTTTATTAGAAGGACTGATGGCAGCTGTCATCATTGCTATTATCAGCATCCTATTAGCCCGTTTGCTGAGTCGTTCGATTACCAAGCCTCTCCAACAGCTGACTACAGCTACGAAACAGATATCTACAGGGGAATGGGGACAAACCATTAACCTCCAAACCAATGATGAGCTAACGACACTGTCAAATGCGTTTAATCACATGAGTGGCCAACTCCATAATGTGGTTGAATCACTGAAATTGCAAACCAATGAATTAGAAAACAGTAGACAGATGGCTCAAACCAGAGCTAATGAATTAGAGCAAACCCTAGGAGAACTTCGTAAGACTCAAGAGAAACTTATTCAACAGGAGAAAATGTCTAGTTTGGGTCAGATGGTGGCGGGTGTGGCTCATGAAATCAATAATCCAGTCACCTTTATTCAGGGTAATGTAGAGCCTGCGCAAGAGTATGTAGCAGATCTGTTAAACTTAATTGAGCTTTATCAGAAACATTATCCCAATCCCCATGAAGAGATCTTAGCTGAAGAAGACGCCATTGATCTACCTTTCCTAAAAGAAGATATCTCAAAATTACTCTTCTCGATGAACATGGGGTCTGAGCGCATTACTGCAATTGTTAATTCTCTCAAAACGTTCTCACGGTTGGATGAAGCTCTTTGTAAAGCGGTTGATTTACATGTGTGCCTTGATAGCACATTAGTTATCTTAGATCATCGCCTTAAGGGTCAAGGTCACCGCCCTACAGTTGAGGTCATAAAGGACTATGGCACGTTGTCTGCAATTGAATGCTTTGCAGGACAGCTCAACCAGGTATTTATGAATCTCATTGCCAATGCCATTGATGCGTTTGAAGAACCTGACCCAGCGTTAGAATTGAACTCTGAGAAAACAAGTCAGCGACAGATTTATATCTGCACTTCGATGACCGATAACGATCATGTTCTAATTCAAATTCGAGATAATGCTGGGGGCATGTCTGTAGAGGTACAGTCACGCATTTTTGATCCGTTTTACACGACTAAACCCGTTGGCAAAGGCACCGGCTTAGGGTTAGCCATTAGCTATCAAATCATCACAGAGTTACATGGAGGGCAGCTCACATGCGAGTCTATCCCTGGGCAGGGCACAGAGTTCTTAATCGAAATTCCCAGTAGTCAACCATTGGCAACCTAAGTGTCATCCGTTTCACACTGAGGTGTCAAAAGGCTCTCTTAACGGGGTAGCTTCATTTTGGTTGATTTTTATAGGAGTGTTCAACTCTGCTAATTAATTTTTCAGCCATCATGATGGCATTCGAGAGAAGAATTTGCTCTTGCTGTCCCCTGGCTTCTTCCTCACTAACCATGGTGTAAATGTGAGGATTAGCCAGCATACCTGCCAATAGATGGCTAGCAATGGTTTTGAGCTCTTTTTCCTGGGTCGTCATGGTCACTCCTTCCCTAAACGTGGTCTACTTTAACTGTCGTTTCCTTCTGTGGTTACAACTGATTGTATGTATTACAACCGATTGTATGTAAATGATGTGAAGATTTTATGGGGGAATGCAGCACTAGTATCCGATGGCAGAAATTTGGCAGTAATTGCATCCACCCATCCACCCATTCACATTTGATAGTGGCAAACTTACACCACAGAGTACTAGTCTAGCCTCACAGGATCCTCAACTTGTCTGTGTACCTTGAAGATGGGAAGGTCTCAGGGGCTATAGAAGAAGCTGTTCAGGTGAAGGTGGATGAACGATGACTGTACAGGCCAACGATAATATTTATCCACTCTACAAGCGTGAAGCGCCTGAAGAATGGCAGGTGACTAACGGCATGACCAAGCGCGAGCATTTCGCCAGTATGATTATGCAGGGATTAATTGCCCACCATGGCTATGGAGAAAGTCATTTTGCCAGAGGGCAGGAGATTGCTCGATGGTCTGTGCACCTGGCTGATGCCCTGATTGATGAACTCAATCGGCACAATCAGTCTGATGAAAGCAACCTGTCTTCTACCCACCAAAATTAAACTATTGATCTTTTGTAGGGAATGCTGCACCAGGGTTTTATGGGAGGATACGTTTTTTTAGCCTATGCTAGGGGTGGTTAAGAGGTGCTGCTATGGATGATCGGGCTATCAAAATTTTCAGCCTAAATACCAGTCGGGAATTTGGGAAGAGGGTTGCAGCTCATCTGGGCCTTGTCCTGAGTCATCATGAAGAGAGAGACTTTGAAGACGGTGAACATAAGACGCGTTCATTAGTTAATGTGCGAGGTCAGGATGTGTATGTGATCCAGTCTCTCTATGGTGAACCTGGAATCAGCGTCAATGATAAACTCTGTCGACTGCTGTTTTTTATGGGTGCCTTGAGGGATGCCTCAGCTGAACGTGTGACTGCAATTGTTCCTTATCTTTGCTATGCCCGTAAAGACCGCCGGACAAAGTCTCGGGACCCGGTAACGACCCGATATATTGCTCAATTGTTAGAGTCAATTGGTTGCGATCGCATCGTTACCCTTGATGTCCATAACCTGGCAGCCTTTCAAAATGCTTTTCGCTGTCCTGCCGAGCATTTAGAGGCAAAAAACACATTCGTACATCACTTTGCGTCCCTACTTGACGAGCGTGACATAGTGGTTGTGTCTCCAGATTTTGGTGGCGCTAAACGGGCCGAAGCATTTCGTAAACAACTTAGCCAGAAGCTTCAGCGTGATATCTCCATTGCCTTTGCCGAAAAACATCGCAGCTCGGGTGTTGTGTCTGGCAGTATGTTGGTTGGCGAGATTCAAGGCCGTACGGCCATCATCATTGACGACCTCATCAGTAGTGGGACCACCCTGGCTCGCACGGCAAAAGCTTGTCGTAGTCAAGGTGCTGCAGCCGTTTATGCCGCCGCTACCCATGGTGTCTTTGCCAAGGAATCCAACCATATTTTGGCGATTCCCGACCTTGAGAACATCATTATCACCGATACTGTTCCATCGTTCCGGTTGACGGCCAGTGAGGTGACGGCCAAGCTTACGGTTTTAGATACAACACCGCTGTTTGCTGAAACCATTCGTCGACTCCATAGCGGTGGCTCATTGGTGGCCCTTTTAGACTCCCCATAAAGGGCTAAATCAATGGGATAACTCAATACTTTAGTATGAAAAATCACCCTAGATGCGTCATTAAACTGAGCCGGATTTTGGGCATAAATGTTTGAATGGCTTACTAGGCGATGATACCTAGGAAAAATGAACCAGATATATATTTCCTATGCGTGGAAAGATAATAAAACCGAGCAGGGACGTCAGCGAGAGGCGTTAGTCGATCGGATTTGCGCCGTACTACTGGCCAGACGGTATAACTTGATTCGCGATCGCAACCACCTCACCCTGGGCCAAAGCATTGAAAAGTTTATGCGGGAAATTGGTCGTGGTAACTATGTGATCCTGGTCATTAGCGATAAGTACCTGCGCTCTGAGTATTGTATGTTTGAAGCGCTGGAGATAATGAAACGTAAGGACGACCAGCAGAGGGTTTTCCCCGTTGTTTTATCGGATGCTAATATCTATAGCCGTGAAGGACAGGTGGACTATATTCAACATTGGCAAACGAAAAAAGAGCAGCTATCGGCCCTGATGGGTCCTAATCCGTCCGATGAATATTCGGCCATGGTTGATGTGGCGAATAAAATTGCCGAGATTGCCACTCATGTAGATGACTTTATCCAGTTTGTTAGAGATAAACTGAGCATCGACCCTGCTAAGAACTTTGATCAGTTTATTGATCACCTCATTGGCAATATTAAAGAAGATTCTCAACAGCTGAGAAGCACAAAATCTATCTTGGTGGCAGGCACAGGTAAATTTCATCTTCCTGCTGAGATTAACTGGTGTGCCCAAAAGCTAGGTAAGAAAATCGCAGAACACACCTACCATTTAATTACAGGCGGTTGGGAAGGCGTGGACTATGTTGTTGCTGATGCATTTGCTCAACAGCTATCTCAGGATAATGTACGTTTAACGGGCAAGCTCACACAAATTGTTCCCCGAGGAAAGCAGCCTGTGTTTAAGGGGGGTGCAGTGCAGTATACGGAATCTGGTGTGAATGAATGGCTGGATTGTTTACAACGGTCAGATTTAGTCATTCTGTTAGGGGGTATTGGTGGCACCTATGAGACCTATGAGTATGCCAGACAGGAACGCATTCCGGTACTTCCCATTGTGTGTACCCATGGGGATGCTAAGCGGGTATTTGATGAAATGCTGAGAAATTGGGATCGGTCGCTGATGGGGGGGATAGCGCCTGAAAAGTTTAAGTCGCTGAATCAGTACATTAATGATGCTGAAACCGCAGAAGATGTGATTGAAGATGTAATGGAAATGGTGGATGAGATTATTTTCTCCAAGACAATGTTGAGGTCCTCGTAGGGGTTTATTCTGTTAACTGCTCAGATAATGGTATTTCTAACGGCAAGATCCAATCTGCTGGCATCAACGATTGCCGCTTCTTCGACAAATCTACGGTTGGATCAATCAGTTGTTGTTTTTCTCGTCCATTAAGAGAAGCAAAGGCTTCAGCTCTCACTTCAATTGAGTCTTTATCGTCCCCACCAATATCCTCAGCAATCATATGGCTTAACTGCAAAATCATATCCGGTCGGGCCGCCATCTTACGCACTTGCCAGCGAGGCATAATATCGTATGGGTCTAAGGCGCTCACCGAATTGTCCCGCGTGTTGGTAATAATAAATTTCACATCGGCATCTTTTGAGCGTAGTTTCATATGCCAGGCAAACCGATGACCTTCTTCGGTCCAGTTCGCATCACCTGGATAGAGATAATGGCGAAATGGCAAGAGTAACTGTAGGGCCAGGTAAATGCCCAACAAAGTCAGGATCGCTATGTGCCTGGGTGTCAAGCGGGCTGGAGCAGACTGGTTGCGATCGCTAAATCTTTGTCTTACCAAACGCCGGGGCCAGTCAGGATAGAAAAAGATAGCCGTTGCCGCAATCATGAACCAGGGGAAAATGCCAATGTTAAACAGTTGGACATTCATCAAGTGAAAGGTTAGTGCCAGGACAAACGCATAGGGCCGCGTGCGTCGCCATATTAAAAAGGGCACCACCAACAAATCCAACAACAGTCCCCCATAGCTCAGAAAGTAAACCATCCATTCCTGAGTAAAAAAAGAGCCAATGAGCGGAAAATCTGTGCGAGCCGCCATCCACATACGCATCGGCTCCCCTTGCAACCAGTCACCGTTAATCTTGGCCAAGCCTCCATAAAAATAAGGAATCCCCACATGGATGCGTAAGAGCCACAGCGTCCAAGCCGGAACCGTTTGAGTACGGATGCCGGGTCGTCGCCAGGCATCAAAGGAAAAGGCGCGGTGGGTGGGGATAAAAATCAGGATGAAGCTGATTAAGCAGATTAAATAAAAGTGGTTGAGGTAGCGCGCTTTCTCTAATAAAAAAATATAGGTAAACCCTAGAAAAAATAGCACTGCACTGACGCGATACCAGATGCCCAGGGCAATAAAAGCTGCCAGAATACCGAGACCTACAAAGTGGATATACATGCCCTGACCTGGCCAGGGGTGGAACCACTCAAAGCCAAAGTAAGGAAAATTGAGAATAGGATCGATCCAGTAGCGGGCGATCCAACCCTTGTCAAAATACCGCCACACTTCCCAGAGCATGATGCCGCCAAAGGCCATGCGAAAGTAAACCAGTACGGCAATATCCACTGGGGCAAATAGAGAACGCCAAAGCGGTTTTTGCAGATATCTTAAAAGACGTTGCGACTTAGGATTATCAACAGTGAGGGGGCTTCCCATAACTTACAGGATGTATTGAGCTCGTTACCGTTATAGCCCAATCCACCTTGGCCTAAACCAAGTGGGTTGCCATGCACATTTCATCTTTGATTGATATGAAAATAAGTCAAAGACTACTAAATCTGAGATGAGTCATACGAGAAAAATTCGTTGCCAAGGACAACTTTGGGGTGGATTTACAAATCTCTGGATTGGGTCCGGATTATTACATGACTAATACGGAAAGATTTGTGAACCTGGTGCTCAATGTTTGCTGTCTGGCATAAATAAATTGGTATAGAAAATTAAAAATCTCGGCATATGTTTAAGTAATTTGCTATTGATGTCCTGTATAACGGGAATTCTCAGAACGTATGCAGGTTTTATGCTGGTTGGTAGGATATGCTGCTAGACCAGGTTCAAAAAACCGTAGCTAAAGGCTAGAAGCTAATAACTTCAGGGATGTCCCCTTTGATGGTGAGTATTGATTTAAAGAAAATAGTTCTTAAAAAGGAATACTCCCTAATTCAGGATGTGCTACAGGCTACGGCCTCTAGCGTCATTATTGAAACGGCTGATGGACAGCAGCTACTAGGCAATAGTGCCAATGGGCACAAGCGCTATCCCATTGATTTAGATGGATACACGTTAGGGTGGGTCAAGGGTGATGAAAAGGCCCAGGCCATTGCCCACCTGATCTCTAAATTGGCCTATCGAGAATCAGAAAAACGATCGTTAGCTGACGAGTTGCTGGGGAAGTATAAGGAAATCTCCCTGCTCTTCAATCTGTCAGAAAAAATTATCGATAGTTCAGATATTCAGGAGGTGGCTTCTCTGGCGCTAGAGCAGGCATGCCAACTGCTGAAATCGGACCAGGGCACCCTGATGCTAATGCAGGATGCGGAATCGCTGGAGTGCATTGCTCGGTTTGGTAAGGGGAACTTATTTCAAGAAACCATCGCTGTGGGCTGTGGCATTATTGGCACGATTGCCCAGGTTGGGCGCGGTGAGATTGTTAATAATGTGGCGTCAGACGTGCGATGCCCATCGCAGCAAACGATTGCGCTGATGTGTGTGCCGCTCAAAAGTAAGGAGTCTGTAATTGGCGCGATCGCACTTAGCAGATCGGTTACCAATCCTTACAGCGCCGAAGATCTAAAGCTATTGACCACCATGACATTTCAAGTAGCTGGTGTGATCAACGCGCTGTTACATGAGCGTCAGCTCAAAGAAAGCCGTCAGAATGATTTAATCTTTCGCCTCTCCAGTCAGATTCGAGAATCCCTGGAACTCAACATCATTTTGACCACAGCGGTGAGCGAAATTTACCGCACCCTCAATGCAGATCGCTGTTGCTTCCTTTGGGTTCAAACGCCAGCTAAATTGGCAGGCCCGCTCCATGGGTCCTGTCCGGTTTCACCCAGCATTGGTGGCTTAGAAGTGGTCACCGAATCTAGACGCAGCCAAATGCTGCCCTTGGTGGGTGAATATGCCGCTGATGCAGTGGGCAGTCTAGCCCAATGGTTGGGTCAGCAGTCCTTAGTCAAGATCAATAATGTCAGTGCCCTAGAGGATGTCCCCACCCGAACGTTTTTGCAAGCTCACGACTTTGCGTCGTTATTGGCCGTTCCTATCAAGACTCGTTCGGGTGACATTGGGGCAATTTGCTGTGGCACCAGTCAGGAGGCTAGAACCTGGAGCGACAGTGAGGTGGCTCTACTACAGGCGGTGACCAACCAATTGGCCATTGCCCTTGATCAAGCAGAACTCTATGAGCACAGCTGTCGTGCTGCCCAATTGGCCCAGGAAAAGGCTCAACAACTGGCTGCCACACTAAAAACGCTACAACAAACCCAGCTACAGCTGATCCAGAGTGAAAAAATGTCGGGTATTGGTCAAATGATGGCAGGGGTGGCCCACGAAATTAATAATCCGGTCACATTTATCTATGGAAATCTGGAGTTTGTGCAGGAATATACTCGAGACTTGGTGGAATTGGTAAAACTTTACCAGCAAGAGTATCATTCTCCCTCTGAGGGATTACAGCAGGCCATTGAGAATGTAGAGCTGCCCTTTTTGCTAAAAGACCTGCCGGAAACCCTTAATAGCATGGCCGTCGGTACCGAACGCATCCGCGATATTGTACTGTCGCTCAAGAACTTTGCCCGTTCCGATCAATCTGAGTTTAAATCCGTTGATATCCACGAGGGCCTTGACAGTACCTTACTGATTTTGCGTCATCGCCTCAAAGCCCAGGCTGATTTTCCGGGTATCGAAGTAATTAAACACTACAGCGATTTACCCTTGGTTCACTGCTACCCCAGCCAGCTCAATCAGGTTTTCATGAATCTTTTGGCCAATGCCATTGATGTCCTGGAAGTCCCACCGTATTACCATGCACCGAGAATTACGATTACGACGCTGCAACTTCACCCAAACCGGATTCAAGTTCGGATTCATGATAATGGCCCGGGAATTGTTGCCAAAATTCGAAATAAGCTATTCGATCCCTTCTTCACCACCAAGGATGTGGGTAAAGGTACGGGGCTAGGTCTTTCAATTAGCTATCAGATTATTACTGAACGCCACAAAGGTCGCTTAGTTTGTCAGTCTGAGTTAGGTCGGGGGACGACGTTTTTGCTTGAAATTCCAGTTAAACAGGATGATCTTGAAATGAACAATGCTAGAGACAACATAGATAAGCGCCGTCAATCAAGACCTTATTAAACAAGGTTTTTAGTCCTTTTTTGTTTCAGGTTCATCCAGCTGACGCTAACGCAATTTTAGGCATGCTCCATTCCTTGGGTAATAGTTATGGATAATGGCTCACAGTCATCACAGCTATGGTTGGGACAACCAACGGCAGCATCAGGTAAACGGCATAAATTACAACATAAGGTCACGGTATTTGCCATTGCCCTTAGTACCTTGCCTGTTGTGCTCATCGGTAGTGCCGCTTATCTGTTTGCCAGTCGCTCCATAACTCAACAAGTTATTCAAGAAAAGCGCCAGCGTACGGAAGTCATGGGCGATAAGTTAGATCAGTTTCTGGTCAGTCGGCTGCGTGAGGTGGAATCCTTAGCCGTTAACCCAGTGTTGACCCAAGCAACGCTGCGCAATGACTCGTCTCCCAATCAGCAACAATTACTACTCACTGAATTTGCCAATAGCCTTGACTATTTTGACAGCATTATTTTGTTTGATCTGGATGGAAATCCAGTAGCACAGGCGACTACGGGCAAACCTTTTGTTGGTAACTATGGGGATCGTGAGTATTTTCAAGCGGCTGTAAAAACTGGGCAGTCCACAATGAATGGCCCCGGGTTGTCGTCTAGTTCAGGCCTCCTCCGGGTGGAATACGCTGTTCCCGTCAAAGACCTAGAAACCGGTAACTCAATCTATATTATTAGAGCCCGTGTGCCAGGGCATTATATGAGTGAACTCTTCGAGATTTTTGAAGAGCATAAACGAGTTTGGCATCTCTTTAATTCCGATGGCATGATTTTTGCCAGTGCTCGACAAAATTACCTGGCCCAGACTGTTGAGAGCTACTATCCAAGTTTAATGGAGATCTTTGAGAGTAGACGGTCTCAGGCTAAAGTCTTTGCCAATAGTCAAGAAGATAACAGAAAACAACTGGTTGCCTATGCTCCCGTAAATCTTAGCAACAGTGTAAACTCTGAGTCTATTGGTGCTCTGATTACTGCTGATACTGCAATTGCATTTGCCCCCCAATATCAGCTGCTGCGCATTTTTGCCCTAGGGACGGGGCTGACGGCTGTTCTTGTTGGGGCAATTACGACCTATGTGGCTAACCGTGTCATTCGTCCAATTCAGCATCTGACCCAGGTGGCTCAGCAGGTCACCCATGGGGGTAACTTTGCACTGAGGGCCAAGGTTAACAATCAAGATGAAATAGGATTGTTAGCCAACTCTCTCAATCAGTTAATCACCTGGATAGGGCAGTATACGGAAGAGTTAGAGCGAAGTCAGGAGGACCTGGAACAGCGGGTTAAAGAACGTACAGAACAACTTGATGCCATCATCGATAATCTTGGTGATGGGCTGTTGGTGATTGATTCAACTGGCACTATTATTCGCTGCAATCCTGTGCTGGTTCACATGTTCAATCTATATGCCAAAACCGTTACGGGATCGCCCTGTCATGAAGTTTTTCAGACGGATTTGTCTCAACTCATTGCCAAAAACCAGGCTGATCCGACCCAGTTGCTGATTACCGATGTCGAGCTGCCTAATAATGGCATTGGTCAGGCCTTGGTCACTGCTGTTGTGAGCAATAATAGCAACGTCGTTCCGGGGGGAGATTTTGATTCCATTGTTCTCATTCGTGATATTACGGCTGAGAAAGAAGTGGATCAAATGAAAACCGACTTTATTTCGACGGTTTCCCATGAGCTAAGGACACCCCTGACGTCGATTTTAGGGTTTGCCAAACTGATCCAAAAGAAACTGGAAGATACTGTATTGCCCGCTGTAAAGATTGAGACTAAAAAAACGGACCGGGCAGTGCGACAGGTCCGTGACAACCTGGGCATTATTATCTCTGAAGGGGAGCGTCTGACCTCCCTGATCAACGATGTGCTCGATATTTCTAAAATTGAGGCGGGCAAAATTGAGTGGAACATGCAGCCGTCATCTATCTCGGATCTGATTGAGCGAGCCATTTCAGCGACATCGGTGTTGGCCCAAAACAATGGCTTAGAAATTGTTCTTGATGTTGAACCCGAATTGCCAAAGGTGGTGTGCGATCGCAACCGCATCATCCAAGTATTGATCAATCTGATCTCCAATGCCATCAAATTTAGCAATGAGGGAGTTGTCACCTGTTTTGTGCGGCATCAAGATATTGAATTATCGATCAGTATCATTGATACGGGCATTGGCCTGTCCACAGATGACCTAGAGAAAGTATTTGAGAAGTTTACCCAGGTAGGTAAAGTCATGACCGATAAACCTAAGGGAACGGGGTTAGGACTACCGATCTGTCGACAAATTATTGAATACCATGGCGGTCGCATTTGGGCCGAAAGCGCCCTCGGTCAGGGGAGTACCTTTACCTTTACCCTGCCTTTGACCGCAGATCTAGAAGCCAAGCCAACAAACATGAATCTGGAGACCCTGGTCCAGCAGCTAAAAGAAAATGTACGACAGACCGTGGCCGCCGCACCGGTCACAGACACTCCCCAGAAAACAATTTTGGTAGTTGATGATGAACCCCATATTCGGCAGCTTTTGCGCCAGGAACTAGAAGCTGTGGGCTATAAAGTCCAGATGGCTAAAGATGGCATGGATGCCCTCAATCAGGTTAAGGCATCCCCCCCAGATCTGATGGTGTTGGACATGATGATGCCGAACATTAACGGCTTTGATCTGGTGGCTATCCTCAAGCATAATCCAGCGACCATGGGTATTCCCATCATTGTGGTGTCTATTGTTCAAGATCAAGAACGGGGCTATCGTCTGGGTGTAGATCGCTATCTCAGTAAGCCCATCGACACAGAGGTGCTGCTCAAGGACATTAAAACTTTATTGGACCAGGGCACATCCAATCGTCAGGTACTCGTGGTGGATATAGATACATCAATGGCCAAGACCCTGACGGATGTTTTACTGTCGAAGGGCTATACCGTTACTGAATCGACCACTGGTAAGGACGGTATTGAAAAAGCCCTTTCCCTGAAGCCCGAGATGATCATTGTCGATTCGGCCATTTCCATGGAACATGAGGTGGTCAACACCTTACAATTTGACAATGGCTTAGAGAATATTTTTCTCATTATGGTAGAAAATTCTCAAGTTATATCACCACCGGATTCAGCTAATTCTGCATGATGTCAGCTGTTTGATGGTCGACCTTTTCTCCCACTAATCCATTGGAGTAATTCCATGAATAAAGCTGTTTTAATTGTTGATGACGAAGTGCATATCCGGGTGCTGATGGAACAAACCCTGGAGGATCTTGAAGACGAAGGCGTAGAGCTGTTGACGGCAACTAACGGCATGGACGCCTTAACCCTAATTCGTACCAAGAAGCCCAATTTGGTTTTTTTAGATGTGATGATGCCGAAACTGAATGGTTTTGAGGTTTGTCAGGCGGTGAAGGAAGATGCTGCGGTGCGCGATACCTACATCATCATGTTGACGGCTAAAGGGCAGGAATTTGATCAGCAACAGGGGCGTGAAGTGGGGGCTAACTTGTATATGACCAAGCCGTTTGACCCTGACGAAATCCTAGAAAAAGCTGCGGAAGTCTTAGCTATTGCCCTATAGAATGCCCTATAGAACCTTATATGAGTATCCAACCATCGTCATCTGCTAATTCTTCCCATGGCATCTTACCAGCCCAGGTTAGAAGCTGGTTGCGCAACCTGAAGGTAATTCAGAAAATTGGTTTGGGATACGCCTTGGTGGTCGGTATTGTTGTTGCTGGTACAGGCACAGGTATTAGTATTGCTCGGCGCTATGAGTTTGAGGCTTACCAGGGCAATGAAGATGCTATTGAGGAGATTTTAAGTCTACGGAATCTAGAGAAATCCCTGAATCGATTTATTGCCTATGAGCGTCAGCTGATTACCTGGCTTGAAAATCCAGACCAGTTTCTAATCAATTATGATCTTTATCGCTCGAGTGGTAGAGATTTTCAAAAAGATTGGTTGAGTTTACAACAGAAATATGACGATGATATTGAAAGCGGTGTAGAAGAAACCGAAGATGAGCTGGAACTGTTGGATGAATTAGTTGAGAACTACGATGGTGTTGTTGAAACTAATTTAGAAGAGCTTGATCAATTTGTAAAAGGGATGGATCTGAGCGATCTACAGGATCGAGAACTCCTGGTAGCTCGTCAGGAATTCGTGGATTTAAATCGCCGTCCTGCTGCACTAGAGCTGGAAGAATTTGCACGAAATTTAGCAGCTCTGGCTGACTTCATTGAAGAAGATGAACTGAGGGAATCCAGGGAAATTGTTCAAGAATCTGCGCGACTGCAAGCCCAGGTGATTACCATCAGTGTTATTTTATCGCTTATATTTGCTAGCCTATTGGCCTACCTCATCAGTCGTACCATCAGTCAACCACTGCGCGCGGTTGAAGAAACTGCCTTACAAGTCACACGGGATGAGAATTTTAACCTGCGAGCGGGGGTGGTCAATCAGGATGAAATTGGCAGTTTAGCCCAGTCTCTAAATCAGCTCATTGAGTGGGTGGGTGCCTATACCCATGCCCTAAGAACAACTCAACAGGATTTAGAAACCAGAGCCCAAGAGCTAAATGCCATTATTGATACCCTGGGGGACGGGCTATTGGTTATTGATGCCGCAGGTCAGATTACCCGAGCTAACCCTGCCCTGAGAAAGATGTTTCGGTTAAATGGAACCCCCTTGCGTGGTCGACCGATGCAAGACGTGTTTGATCGGTCGATTACGGACCTGATTGTTCAGAACCAAGCAGCTCCAGACATAAATCTCAGTGTTGAAGTGAATTTGTTAGAAAAGCGAGTGGGGCAAGCCCTGGTGACAGCGATCACGTCCAACCGAGAGACAACGGCAAGTTCTGAGCCTGGAAAAGCTCATGGTTCTGTTGTTTTAATTCGTGACATTACAACTGAGAAAGAAGTGGATCAAATGAAAACCGACTTTCTTTCGACGGTTTCCCATGAGCTAAGGACACCCCTGACCTCGGTCCTAGGCTTTGCTAAATTGATTCAAAAAAAGCTAGAAGACACCGTATTGCCTGCGGTGAGTGCTGAAACTAAGAAAACGAATCGAGCGGTACGCCAGGTGCGGGAAAACCTCGGCATCATTGTATCTGAGGGTGAGCGCTTAACATCTTTGATTAATGATGTATTGGATATTTCTAAAATTGAAGCAGGCAAAATTGAATGGAACATGCAGCCGACATCTGTGGCTGAGATTCTAGATCAGGCAATTTCGGCCACGTCTGTTCTCTTTCAAGCCAGTGGTTTGGATCTGATTCGTGAGGTTGAACCAGGGTTGCCAGAGGTAATATGCGATCGCAATCGCTTGGTTCAGGTGCTCATTAACCTACTTTCTAACGCTATCAAATTTACGGATAGTGGTTCCGTCACATGTCGTATTTATCAACAAGATGCTGAAATTATTATCAGTATTATTGATACGGGTATTGGTCTTTCCGAAGACGATCTCGAAAAAGTGTTTGAAAAGTTCACCCAGGTGGGTGAAATAATGACTGACAAGCCTAAGGGTACCGGTCTAGGGCTACCAATTTGCAAACAAATCGTTGAACATCACGAAGGGCGAATTTGGGTTGAAAGCCAGCAGGGGCAGGGTAGTACTTTCTCCTTTACCTTGCCTGTGAATGCATCGCAGGAGAGTGAAGCAACTAGCGTCAATTTACAGTCCCTGGTACAGCGGCTCAAAGAAAACGTAGATCGAGCCGTTACTCCAACGGAAAAGTCTCAGAAAACAATTCTCGTGGTGGATGATGAACCCCATATTCGTCAACTGTTGCGCCAGGAGTTAGAAGCAGTTGGTTATCGGGTTAAAACGGCTAACGATGGTATGGATGGCCTCAATCAAGTCAAGGCAGAGCCACCGGATTTAATCATCCTTGATGTGATGATGCCCACCATCAACGGCTTTGACTTGGCTGCTGTGCTCAAGAACAACCCAGCTACCATGGGCATTCCCACCATTATTCTTTCTATTATTCAAGATCAACAGCGGGGCTATCGTCTTGGCATCGATCGCTATCTCACTAAACCGATCGATACAGAGGCGCTGCTTCGCGATATTAAAATTCTGTTAGACCAGGGCACGTCAAACCGTAAGGTGCTGGTGGTTGACATGGATGTTTCCACCACTAAAAATCTGACGGATGTGTTGCTATCTAGGGGGTATACCGTTACCGAAGCGACGACGGGTAAAGAAGGCATTGCAAAGGCTCTGGCACTTCAGCCTGATATGATTATTGTCGATTCAGCGATTTCCATTGAGCATGATCTCGTGAATACGCTGCGCTTTGATAATGGTCTAGAGACTATCTTTATTATCATGGTAGAAATGTCCCAGGTTACAGACACTTCGAATCCCACAGAACCCACGTAATCCCGTAGGGGCGAATAGTAGGGGCGCACAGCAGTGCGCCCCTACAAAGGAAAACAATCTATTTGTCCCTTATTTTTTCTTGCCAAGAAACCACCACAGTTCTAACGCAAGCAATCCTAACCCCGCGACAGTCACCCCAAATTTGACCACCAATGGCTGTTCAATCGCCTGAATACTGCCAACGTTTGCACTGGCCAGGGATGCTGTACTGGCAATCAAACCCAGACAAAATAAACCACTCAGCAAAAAAGATTTGAATGTCATAGTCGTACCCCTTGCGGTCTAAACTTTCTCAGCCGTAGCGCATTGGTCACCACAGAGACCGAGCTAAAGGCCATGGCAGCCCCAGCAATCATGGGGTTCAACAGCCAGCCAAAAATGGGATAAAGAATCCCAGCGGCCACCGGAATGCCCACCACGTTGTAAATAAAGGCAAAGAACAAATTTTGGCGAATATTGGCCATGGTGGCTTTACTGAGACGGATGGCCGTGACAATGCCGCTGAGGTCGCCTGAAATTAGGGTAATATCGCTGGCTGCGATCGCAATATCCGTCCCTGTCCCAATGGAAATTCCCACATCTGCCTGGGCCAGGGCAGGGGCATCATTAATACCATCGCCCACCATGGCGACCCGTTTCCCGGTAGCCTGCAGCTGTTGCACATGGGCGGCTTTTTGGTCGGGCCGCACGCTGGCAATATATCGGCGAATGCCCACATCCTGCGCAATGGCGGCAGCCGTTGCCGGGTTATCCCCCGTCAGCATCATCACTTCTAAACCCAGGCGCTGTAAATGCCGCACGACTTCTGCAGACGATGGTTTCAAGGCATCGGCAATGCCAAGCAGCGCTTCTGCTTTACCATCCACTGCAACCCATACGGTGGTTTTAGCAGCCGACTCCCAAGCCTGTCGTCGAGACTGTAGGTGCTCGGTATTAATCCCCAGGCTCTGCATCCAGCGTTCGGTACCAATTTGCACCCGCTGACCATGGACAGTCCCCTGGACACCGCTGCCCACAATGGCCTCAAACTCCTGGACCTCTGGTAGGTTATCGACACCCTGTGCCTGCCCATAGTTAACGATGGCTGCCGCTAAAGGATGCTCTGACTGATGCTCAACGGCGGCAGCTAGCTGGAGTAGTCTAATTTCATTGCGATTGGCCGTTCCCCTGACCGTCAGGTAGTCCGTCACCATGGGTTTGCCCTGGGTGAGGGTGCCGGTTTTATCCATAATAATCGTCTGTAGCCTGTGGGCCTGTTCCAAACTCTCGGCGTCTTTAATCAAAATGCCGTTTTCAGCCCCTTTACCGGTACCTACCATGATCGATGTGGGTGTGGCCAGTCCTAAGGCACAGGGGCAGGCGATGATTAAGACGCCGACGGTGGTGAGTAGGGATAGGGTGGTGTTGCCCGTGAGATTAAACCACAGGGTGAAGGTGAGGAGTGCGATCGCAATAACAATCGGTACAAATAATCCAGTCACCTGGTCTGCCAGCTTTTGAATTGGTGCTTTTGACCCCTGGGCTGTCTGCACTAGCTGCACAATTTGGGCGAGGACCGTATCTCTACCGACCCGTGCCGCACGAAAGCGAAAACTGCCCGTTTTATTAATGGTTGCGCCAATGACTTCGTCTCCAACCCGTTTTTGCACAGGCATCGGTTCACCCGTCACCATAGACTCGTCCACGGTGGATAGGCCTGACACCACATCCCCATCCACGGGTATTTTCTCACCGGGGCGCACCGCCACGATATCGCCCACAACAACATCCTCAACGGGGATATCCATTTCTTGGTCCTGACGGACAACCCTAGCTATATTGGGCTGCAGCCCCATCAGCTGACGAATCGCGTCCGACGTTTGTCTCCTGGCCCGATTTTCTAAATATCGCCCCAACAGTAGCAGCGCAATAATCACCACAGCGGCTTCATAATATACCGCAGGCTTTAGCCCTTGAGCAGTGAGCACATTGGGAAACAGGGTGACAAATAGGGAATAAATATAGGCAGTGCCCGTCCCTAGCGCTACCAAGGTGTTCATGTTGGCCGCTCGATGGGTCAACGCTTTCCATGCACCCACAAAAAATGGCTGACCGCACCAGAACAAAACCGGTGTTGATAACACCAACTGTAGCCAGGCATTGTGCAAAAACATCGGCCATCCAGGAATGTGAATGCCCAACATGGCAGGCATGGTGCCAAACATCAGCACAATACCAATCATGCCGCTGACCACCACTCGCAACAAACGCGCCCGTTGTTCTGCTTGCTGTTCGATACGATCAGCCTCCAGACTCATCTCCCTAACAGCCGCCGCCCCATAACCTGCATCAGCAACAGCTGCCTGAATAGCATCCAGGCTAGTACTACGCTCGTCATAGTCAACGCTAGCCTGTTGGCTAGCAAAGTTGACCAGGGCCTTGTTCACCCCTGGTACTTGTTGAATAGCCGTTTCGATACTGTTGGCACAGGCCGCACAGCTCATACCTTTGAGCACTAAGGTTGCGGTAGTCATGATGGTCTCCTGGGGTCTACCCATGGAATAGGCTGGCAGCGGGTGGGGAAGCGAACACTGGGGGCAATGCAGTACTTAACAAACCGACATCCCATGCCCTCCCAGGACTACCGTGTATACATAAGTCGGAGAGTTGCTTACAGTTTCGAGCCCACTCTGCGAGAAGAGCAAAGCTCTACATCCCCCAACCCCTTGCTCCCTAAGGGAGAAGGGGGCCTGGCCTCAAAGTCCTTCGCCCCCAGGGAGAAGGATTTAGGATGAGGGCCAATTCAAGGCCTGGCCTACCTTTTGGGACATTATCTTCTAGATGTGTATACACGGCAGCCTCCCAGGAGGGAAGAAACCCCGACTTAGTAGGACTCGGTCTTAGTAGGACTCGGTGATGAAGATTTAGCCTCTGATTTCTAAGCAACTGGGGGATAGCCTGCTTTTTCGAGGGCTTCTCGTACAGAGGTTTCCGCCGCTTCTGTTTCGATATCTACCTGCTTGGTTTTAGGATCGGCAGTGACAGCGGCATTGCTATCTAATGCTTGTACAGCATTTGTGATGTTTTTTGCGCAGACATCACAGGCCATGTTGGGAACCGTTAACTGAAGTGCCATGATCTTGATTCTGATGGATTAGCCTTAGTCTAAACCCTCTAGTTAACTAGAGAGTCTAGGGGGGGGCTTTATTTACTTATATAACTTAATGGGCATATCGTGATGGGCGTTTATCTCTGCCTCTGCCAGGATTCGATACAGAATAACCCATTGCCCTCTTGCTATCACACCAAGGGACTTTTAGGCAATAGGGATGTCTTACAAGACAAGGCAGCAGCTGTATGCATCATCCAATTCTATTTGGTTTTTAATGATATTGATTACTATTAACACTCATCAATAATGAAATTATCCTTCATATGGCCTTTGAATGCTTTCTTTGTATTTAAGGCCTAAATATTCATGAATATTTTTCCATGATCTACTTTTATTCACACCAGGTTATTGACAAAACCTAGTGCTATTGACATTTTGTCGCATCATAAGTGATCTCTATATTGCCAGTATTGGCAAGAAATCTTTGAACCTTAGGGTGCATTAGCATGAGTCATTCATCTATTAATCAACCGATAAGTCCCTATCAATTTGGTCTAGAACATGAAGTTGCTTTTTGGGATCAGCGAACACATCAATTTGCTGATTTTTCCAATACTTCATTTCAGCGATTTGAGCAGTTGGTAGAACAGTTGCCCACCTATGAGTCCGACTATCCTCAACTGCGAATTGGGGATGCAGGAATAAAGCGTAAACGTTGGTACATCGAAGGCTATGAGAGATTTTCTGAAACAGGTGAACTTGTTGATTGTATGCCAAAAGGAATTGAAATTCGTACCACACTTCAGCCAACGATCGCTGGAGCAGTTCAAGAACTACGAGAGAGTTTTATCCAGCTGTGGGACGTAGCTCGTCCCACGGGGTTAATTCCTGTTTTAACCAGCTTTAACCCGGTGCAAACAACATTTACGCCAAAGCCACCCCTTAACAACTATGAGACTAGCCGACGGGAGGCGTCACCAGAAAAACAGACGGCGCATATTCCCATGTTGACCTATGGTCCAGATCTTAATTTTTCGATTCGTGGTCTTTCTACTGCTAGCTTGATCCAAGCCGGTAAAAAACTAACTTACTATAGTCCTGCTATGGTGCCGTTTAGTTTTAGTTCACCATTCTATGGGCAACAACTATGGTCGGGCCTATCGGTGCGGACCCATAGACGCACAGGGCTACGACCGGCTGCGATGGTGTTTGTCGAAAAACCTACAGACTTGATCGCCAGTTCACCCTCCCTCACAAAAATTGCCCGTCTGCCAGCAGAAATAGGACGCATTGAGTTTAAAGCCTGCGATAGCTGTGGTGACTTTGAGCTTTATGGTAGTCTCCTGGCTTTAATGAAAGGGATTGTCTTAGATACAACATTATCTGGTTCAGCCTTAGTACCCGATGCAGAGAAGCATCAACGGGCTGCGATCTATGGTTTCCAAGATGTTGAGATCTATGAACATGCGATCGCACTTTTAACAGCTGCTGAACAATCTCTGGGGGAAAGCCATGAGAGAAAATTATTACAGCCTCTATGGAATTTTGTTCATACAAAGCAAACACCTGCCCAAGCTATGGTGGAGCAATGGCAAGCCAAAGCGAGCTTAGCAGAGGTACTGAGGTCTGGCTACATCAAGGAGTACACGGTCCCAGCAACCCATCAGCTAGCGCCTCAGCTCTAATACAGCCTCTAATACAGCCAGTAGTAAACTGTCCAGATGTTGTCGATATTCCGGAGGATCTAATCTGGAAATATTGATGTAGAGCCATCTTATCTAGATCGATTGATTTCCCTAAATCATAAGTGGCTGGAGCATTGATTTTTTAAAGCGGACAAAGATGTTGATGGATAGTCTGAAACATCTTTGTCTAGCGTATGTTGCAATAACAGCTCATCGTTGAGATGCATACAGTCTGGTGGTGTAAATGAGTGATGATCAAAGGCATTTTCAATGCGTGGGACAAACACTATATATAGTTTCACTTTATAAACCTCTCTCCCCTTAATAGTTCAAAACATATACCTTGAGCTATTTATTATTTTCAAGAGAAGTGCTTTTAACTCAAGTCCATCCAAGTAATTCAAACATAAACTTTAATATCCGCTAAATTTTACTTTTTTTGATTCCAGAAGCAGTTTTCTGCCCTGTAAACGATCTTCTTCATCAAATACTCACAATCTTTTCATTAGAGGTGGCTGCCATATTGCCCCTATCCGAGATACCTTATGTGAAGTGTGTTCTGATAGTCATACAACAAAGCATTAAAGGTGCTTTGAAAACTTGAATACAAACCTAAATCATTGGCAACATATCGATCTTCATCTTCCAACAACGTGTTACCTCTAAGGTAAGGGAAGTTTTGCAATGCGCTTCTCTTTAGTTTGAAGTAACTTAGAGCACCTGAACAGGAACTCTCAAAGTTCGTAGTTTCACTAAACATACCCCTGTTGTAGGTAACAATTTTAACGATCAAAATCTTGTGATCGTGAGAAACCTCACGGTCGCAGAGATTGGTGATGTCGTAGTAAACGTTTTTGCTGGCTTCAGAAAATCATGAGATCTAATTCACTTCATTATGAACAACAACGATCGTACGTTACGTTCCGCAGCCAAAAAACAAAATATGGTGATCGGAACTGCTGTTCAAGCTCGTCGCCTGAAAAGTGATAGCCGCTACCGAGAAACTATTGCTAAGGAGTTTAACAGCATCACGGCTGAGTATGAAATGAAGTTCAGGTTCCTACAACCTGAGCGAGGTCGCTTTGACTTTAGTCAGTCTGATGCACTAGTGAACTTTGCTAGCAAAAATAATATGGATTTAAGGGGGCATACCCTCGTTTGGCACAAAGAAATTCCAAAATGGATAGAAAATGGGAACTGGAGCCGCCGAGAGCTGCTGGGTATCCTCGAAAACCACATCAAAACAGTTGTGGGACGGTATAAAGGGGAGATACCTGTATGGGATGTTGTTAATGAGGCTGTTAACGAAGACGGAACACTTCGAAATTCATTCTGGCTCAAGGAGATTGGCCCTGAGTACATTGAACTTGCCTTTAAATGGGCCCATGAGGCTGACCCCAATGCCACACTTATCTACAACGATTATAGAAATTCTGAAGTCAACAGAAAATCTAACGGTATTTATCGGTTGGTATCAGACCTGAAGGCAGACGGTGTACCCATTGATGGTGTTGGCTTCCAGATGCATATGCCAGAGGAAGATCCTCGTAATTTTAAGAGTGTTGCCGACAACATGCGCCGCCTTGGTGCCCTTGGCCTGGAAGTTCAGGTCACAGAAGCTGACGTGCGCATTAGAAAACCAGCTTCTCAAGCAGAAGTACGCAATCAAGCGGCGATCTATGAACAGATTGTTGAAACTTGTTTAGAAGCAGACAATTGTAGTTCAGTGACTCTCTGGGGATTCACGGATCGCTATTCATGGATACCTGGTTTCTTCAAGGGCTTTGGAGATGCCCATATTTTCGATGAAAATTACAAGCCTAAACTTGCTTATGAGGGTCTTTTAGATGGGTTCCAGAGTGACTCATCCCCCAATCAACCACCCGCTAAAGTGGCTCCAACCATTCAAACTCCTTCGGCAGTGACAATCTCTGAAAATGGGACTGCGGTACTCAATATCAATAGTACTGATGATGTAGACAGTGAGGGGGATGGGCTCACCTACCGTCTGAACGGTGGAGCAGATGCTGCTTTGTTCTCCATCGATAAGAACGGTGTTTTGAATTTTAAGGCAGCACCTGATTTTGAAAAGCCTGGTGATGCTAACGGTGACAACATCTATAAGGTTAAGGTTGCCGTCACTGACTCTGATTCCTTAACTGCAACTCAAAATCTCAGCGTCACAATTAAAGATGTTAACGAGTCCAGCGAACCCAATGAACCGGACAATCCGAGCGAACCCAGCAAAGTGGCTCCAACCATCAAAACATCTTCTTCAGTAACCATTGCTGAGAATAAAACTGCGGTACTCAATATCAATAGTACTGATGATGTAGACAGTGAGGGAGATGGGCTCACCTACCGTCTGAACGGTGGAGCAGATGCTGCTTTGTTCTCCATCGATAAGAACGGTGTTTTGAACTTTAAGGCAGCACCTGATTTTGAAAAGCCTGGTGATGCTAACGGTGACAACATCTATAAGGTTAAGGTTACCGTCACTGACTCTGATTCCTTAACTGCAACTCAAAATCTCAGCGTGACCGTATCTGATATCGCGGATACACCCTCAAATCCTGATACGCCTGATCCTGGTAACCCCGGTGGTGGTAACAGTACCCTTCTTGATTTGGGTAATGGCAACAACAAAATTAAGCTCAGACGTGGCAACCATACCATTCTCGCTGGGGCAGGCCATGACAAAATTGGTCTAGGAACAGGGATCGATACTGTTGATGCGGGTGATGGCAATAACTTTATTTACATGACCAAGCATAATGGGAGATCCGATGGGTCTAAAGACATTCTCACGGGTTCAGGCGATGACCGGGTGAAAGCAGGGTCCGGTGACGACCGCCTGAACTTGGGTACGGCTAAAAAATACGATATTGCCTTTGGTCGAGGCGGCAGCGACACATTTGTGTTGAACGAAGGTCGCGGTTATTTGATCATCCGAGACTTTGAACAAGGTATCGATAAGATCGAAATCGGTAGCCTGAGCTTTGATGATCTGAACCAGTCGACTAGAAATGGTAAAACCTGGCTGTCGGCAGGTAATGATACCTTGGCTAGCCTAACCTCTTTCACAGGAAGTTTGACAGCTGAAGATTTCACGACCGTAGGCTAGAAATTTAGTCTCTATCAGCTTTTGGAGAATCTTTCTGTTTCAAAGAGAGCTGATTAAAGTTCACACAGTGGCCTGAAGTCTCATAGCTTCAGGCCACTGCACAGTGCACTTATATTTCAAACGCAACGGTATTGTGAATAGATGCTACCATTTGGCTTCGATATCTAAATGGCAATTTGTGTCTATTGGACTGAGTTGTATGTATCGCCGTCAATTTCTTAGCTGTATGGCCATTGCCGCTAGCGCGCCATTGTTTTCGCAATGTGCCCGTGCTCCACGTCGTGTCACGAGTCAGGATGGGGTGTTAGAGCTATCGTTAACAGCCCAAGCTCAAACACAGGTCATCGCAGATGAGCGTACCCATTTATTGGCCTACAATGGTCAACTGCCTGGCCCTATGATTGAAGTACGGGCTGGGGATACGGTGCGTTTGACCCTAGTCAACCAGCTAGATAGACCCACCAATCTCCATTATCACGGCCTACACATCTCACCTGAGATTGATAATGTGTTTCGAGAGGTGGCCCCTGGTGAGCGCTACACCTATGAATTTCAAATCCCATCTAACCATCCGGCTGTTACAGCTTGGTATCATCCTCACTACCATCTGGATGTGGCGCGACAAGTATTTGGCGGCTTAGCAGGTCCGTTGATTGTTCGCGGAGACCTGGATGAGGTTCCTGAGCTACAGCAGGCGGATGAGACTGTGCTGGTACTACAGGATTTTGAGCCTACACTGCAGCCATTGGAACTCCATGCTCTGGGCAAAAAGTGGGGGCGTGAGGGTTCATGGTTGTTAGCCAATGGTCAGCGTAATCCTACGGTGACCATACCTCAAAATGGATTGCTGCGACTACGGTTGATCAATGCGTCAGCCTCTCGGATTTATCAGCTGCAACTGCAAAATCATCCCTGGTTTTTGATCGCGACGGAGTTCGGCGCGATCGCAACTCCCACCGCAATTGAGATCCTACGACTCTCCCCCGGTGAACGTGCCGAACTCCTAATACCGGGTCAACAAGAACCCGGAGACTATCAGCTCATTAGCCTCCCTGATGATCGCGGTATTGGCGCTGTGGTGGAGGCACTGGGGGACTCTGTTGAATACATGCCAGGTGTGGTTCAGCCTACCCAAACCACTCTTGCCACCCTGCGTTATCAGCCCAGCGACTATGCTGAGCCGCTACCGCTACCTCAGAACTTAATTCCCGTTGAGGCCTTGTCTACACCGGTTACCACACGAGAATTTGTGTTGAACCATGGGATCGGTGATAGCTCCAGTAGTTTTATTATCAATAACAAATCCTTCGATATGAGTCGGGTAGATACCCAGGTTCGTCTAAATCAGATAGAAGATTGGAAACTTATTAACCAGGCCAGTATTGATCATCCGTTTCATTTACACACTAACCGTTTTCAGGTGATTGAACGTGATGGCCAGCCTGAACCGCTGCTCGCATGGAAAGATACCGTGAGTCTTCAAGGGTATGAGACAGTTGTTATCCGTGTTCGGTTTGAAGACTTTGTGGGGCGTACAGTCTATCACTGCCATATTCTGGATCATGAAGATCAGGGCATGATGGGCATTGTGGAAATCTCCTAAATAGAAAAATCTACCCTACCCTGAAAAAGAGCAATTATTTGCTAAGGATAGTACACCGCAGTTGGGATCGTTGGCCATGGTAAATCACAGACGTTTTGCAGTTATTTTAGGGACAACCTTAGCGGTGACATCAGTCTATCAAGGCCTGGCGATGCAGCCTGCTCACGCAGTGCAGCCCGCTCACGCAGTGCCGCTGATGGCAACAACTAATGCTGACGAATTGTTGGAACGGGGTCAGCAACAGGCGGAGCAAGGACAGTTAGCGGCTGCGATCGCAACCTATACCCAACTGATTGAAACCGACGCTGATAATGCTGAAGCCTATCTGCAACGGGGCATTGCTTACCATGATGTCGGCGACATTAACCAGGCCATTGATGATTTTTCAGCAGCTCTGCGACTCCGTAGCAATCACCCAGAAACCTTCTACCATCGAGGTGAAGCCTATCTGCATACGTCCAATGTGAATGCAGCCATTGCGGACTTGACCCAGGCCATTGAACTAGATCCAGAGTTTACCCAAGCCTATATGGATCGCGGTACGGTTTTAGCTGAACTTGGACAGTTTTCCCTCGCCCTGACTGATTTCCAGCAAGCGGTTGCCCTGGAGCCGGATAATGCTGATGCCTATTACAATCGCGCCCAGGTTTACATTAGCCTCAGGGATGCACAGACAGCCCTGGCTGATTGTGATACGGCCATCCGTTTAGATCCTGAGCTGGCAGAAGCCTATGGTACCCGTGGTTTGTTAAACCACCACCTTGGTAACTCTCAACAGGCCATGGCCGATCTACAACAGGCGGCGACTCTATTTCAAAATCGGGGGGACCAGGAAAGCTATCAGATGACTCTGGGTTTCATGGATCAGGTGCAGCGGCAGATGGACGCCCAACCTTAGCCAAGTAAACCAAGAATAGTTGAACAGGCTTTCAGGTGGTAATGATTCTCAGTATCATAGAAATATGATGCTGAGGGTTACCCTTTACATGCCTGCTTCAAGTCGAAAAAATAACGGAACGACAGCGGATGCCCCTGGCTGTGATCAGTCTCTTGTGCATTTAGAGAGTGTGCGTCAGGTGCAGCCGGAGGTGCTGGCAACGGAAAAGGCCCAGCGGATGGCAGAATTTTTTACTGTGCTGTCCGATCCCCATCGCTTAAAACTGCTGTCGGCTCTGGCTCAGCAGGAGCTATGTGTGTGTGATTTAGCGGCAACAGTGAAAATGGGGGAATCGGCAGTCTCTCATCAGCTGCGGGTGCTGAAGTCTCATCGGTTGGTTAAGTATCGTCGCCAGGGACGTAATGTTTTTTATAGTTTGGCGGATGGACATGTTACCGCGCTTTACCAGGAAGTTGCTGACCATTTAGATGAGTAACGGGGGGAGATAGACATTAGAGGCCAGAGCTCAGGCCTGAGATTTGTTTTTATTGTGTAATATATGAATATTCGTTCAGATATTCAGATCTCTTGGTGACTACTATGGCGGGATCTCATTCCCATGGGTGTTGTGGCCATGGCCACGGTCATGATTTAAAGGAGTTCAATGTGCGTCAGGCGTTGATGCCTATTGTGGCTGCGGCCATTCTTTTTTTGATTGGTTTTGTTTTTTATCAGCCACTTCACAATACGCCATTTGCGATCGCAGAATATGCGGTGCTGCTGCCAGCTTATTTCATCAGTGGTAAGCAGGTGCTGACTACGGCAGGGCGCAATATTCTCAAAGGGCGGGTTTTTGATGAGAACTTTTTAATGGCGATTGCGACATTGGGTGCGATCGCCATCCATGAGGTGCCAGAAGCGGTGGCGGTGATGCTATTCTTCCAGGTGGGGGAGCTATTTCAGGATTATTCTGTGGGGCGCTCCCGCCGCTCAATCAAGGCTCTGCTAGAAGTGCGGCCAGACATCGCTAATCTCAAGGTTGATGGTGTTATTCGCGCCGTTTCCCCTGAGATTGTTAATGTGGGCGACATTATTGTCGTACGCCCTGGCGAGAAAGTGCCGTTGGATGGAGATGTCTTAGGGGGTACATCTCTAGTGGATACCTCGGCCCTGACTGGAGAGTCCGTGCCCCGAACCATTACGGTTGGTCAACCAGTTTTGGGGGGCATGATGAACCAGTCTGGTGTTTTGACGGTGAAGGTGACAAAACGCTTTGGGGAGTCATCGATCGCTAAAATTTTGGACCTGGTGGAAAATGCCAGTAGTAAAAAGGCTGATACTGAAAAGTTTATTACCCGCTTTGCCCGCTATTACACCCCTGCGGTAGTGTTTCTGTCGTTGGCCGTGGCGATCCTGCCACCTCTGTTTATGGCAGGGGCAACCCAGGCGGTTTGGACCTATCGCGCCCTGGTGTTGCTGGTGATCTCTTGTCCCTGTGGTCTAGTGATCAGTATTCCGTTAGGGTACTTTGGGGGTGTGGGTGGAGCTGCTAAACGCGGCATTTTGGTAAAGGGCTCAAAGTTTCTGGATGCCCTGGCCCAGGTAAAGACAGTTGTTTTTGATAAAACGGGTACCCTGACCCAGGGAAATTTTCGGGTGACTGATGTGGTTACCCATAATGGTTGGAGTAAGCAGCAGTTACTAGAACTGGCTGCCCAGGCGGAAGCTCAATCCAATCATCCGGTGGCACAATCCATTCGACAGGCCTATGGTCAATCGATTGATGTTACCGATATTCAAGACTATGAAGAAATCTCGGGCCATGGTATTCGTGTCAAGGTGAAAGGCAGTACGGTATTAGCGGGTAACGATCGCCTGCTGCATCGAGAACAGATTGCCCATGATGTTTGTGTTGTTGATGGGACTGTGGCCCATGTGGCTGTCAATGGTGAGTACAGTGGACGCATCATAATTGCAGATGAGCTGAAGGAGGATGCCGTTGAAGCAATTCGGTTGCTCCATTGCCAAGGGTTAGAAACGGCCATGCTGACAGGGGACAGTCAATCTGTTGCCGATAGCATTGCTAACACGCTAGGTCTGGATCAATATCACGCAAAGCTGTTGCCTGAAGATAAGGTGGATGCCCTAGAAGAGTTTTTACATCGTGCAAATCAGACAAAAGGCAAAGTGGCTTTTGTGGGTGATGGCATTAATGATGCCCCCGTGATTGCTAGAGCTGATGTGGGCATGGCCATGGGCGGTCTAGGTTCCGATGCTGCCATTGAAACCGCCGATGTCGTGATCATGACCGACGCCCCCTCGAAGGTGGCGGAGGCCATTCAAATTGCTCAAAAAACCCTGCGGATTGTTTGGCAAAACATCACGTTAGCAATGGTGATAAAACTTTTCTTTATTGCCCTCGGAGCCATGGGGGTGGCCACCCTGTGGGAAGCAGTATTCGCCGATGTTGGAGTGGCCTTGCTCGCTATCTTAAATGCTGGACGAGTGTTGAAAAGTTAAATTTTTAACCACCAGCAGCCACCATGGCCACCATGATGGGAATTATGGAAATTTCCTAGGATAGAGACATCTGCCAGTACACGTGAAATGAACTATGGAGATGCCATTGGGCCTCAAGCAATTGTTGTCTTATCAGTCAGCCTGGTTAAGGGGAGATATATTGGCTGGGCTAACGGTGGCGGCCTATTTAATTCCCCAATGTATGGCCTATGGTGAATTGGCTGGAGTTCAACCTGTGGCTGGGCTATGGGCGATTCTGCCTGCCATGGTGATTTACACCTTGTTGGGGTCATCGCCACAGTTGTCGGTCGGCCCAGAATCCACAACCGCTGTGATGACAGCGGTTGCCATTGCTCCTTTGGCAACGCCCGGCGGTAGCGACTATGCCATCCTGGCCGCTTTATTAGCCCTGCTAGTGGGGGGGATATATATTCTGGGCTACCTGACACGACTGGGGTTTCTTGCTGATTTACTGTCTAAACCTATTTTGATTGGCTATATGGCCGGTGTGGCCGTGATTATGATAGCGGGGCAGCTGAGCAAAGTGAGCGGTGTTCCCACTGATGCAGACACTGTTTTGGGAGAGATTCAGGCGTTTGTCACCCATCTCAGTCAGTACCATGGTCCCACATTGATTTTGTCCCTTGCCGTTTTAGTCTTTTTATTTGTTGTGCAGGCGCGATGGCCCAATGCACCAGGGCCATTATTGGCGGTGTTGCTAGCAACAGTGGCTGTGAATGTATTGCGGCTTGACCAGCTTGGGGTGGCTGTAGTGGGAAATATTCCAGCGGGGTTGCCTCAGCTAAACATTCCCAACCTGTCGATGAATGAGGTGACACCCCTAATGGCGGCAGCTATTGGTATTGCTGTGGTCGGCTATTCCGACAATGTGCTCACGGCCCGGGCCTTTGCCACCCGTAATGGCTACAAAATTAACGCTAACCAAGAACTACTTGCCTTAGGAGCTGTCAATATTGGAGCCGGTCTCATGCAGGGATTTCCCATTAGCAGCAGCGGCAGTCGCACCGTGCTGGGCAATGCTCTTGGTAACAAAACCCAGCTCTTTTCCCTGGTGGCGATGGTGACCGTGGTTGGGGTGTTGTTATTTATGCGACCAGTGTTGTCGCTATTTCCCCAGGCCGCCCTCGGGGCCTTGGTGATTTATGCGGCTACTCGACTCATTGAGATGTCAGAATTTGTTAGACTGCTGCGCTTTAGGAGCACTGAATTTGCCCTGGCTGTAATTACCACCCTGGGGGTGCTGGCAACGGATCTGTTGGTGGGAATTGCGATCGCAATCAGTCTTTCTGTCGTTGATCTTTTTGCCCGTGTCGCCCGACCCCATGATGCTGTTTTGGGTCAAGTGCTGGGCCTAGCAGGCTGGCATGACATTGACGATTGGGACGATGCGACAACGATTCCAGGATTGGTCATCTATCGTTATGATGCCCCCATTTGTTTTGCCAATGTTGAGAATTTTAAACGACGAGCGATGGCGGCGATTGAAGCTGAACAAGAACGGGTGGAGTGGTTTGTGCTGAATACAGAAGCCATTGCCGAAATCGATATCACTGCCGCCGATATGCTGGTAGAGCTTCACCAAGAGTTATGTAACCAGGGGATTGTCTTTGCCCTGGCGCGGGTAAAACAAGATTTGTATAGTCAGCTCAAACGTTCTGGACTGCGAGATCTCATTGGTAATGAACGCATCTACCCGACGCTCAAAACAGCGATTCGTGGGTTTGAAGACCGATATCGATTTAAATAAGAGATTTAAGCATAAACCGAGCCAACTATTTATAAATCTCTATTCTTGAAACCAAACGTTACTCCATTGTTAGACTGATACTTCAATTACAGTCCCATTTACCGAAAAATAGGATAATTTTAGGATTCGTTGACAAACGGGTTCTACCATGGCAACAGTACAGCCTCCTCGGCACAAGCATATTGTTCTAACGTCTCATCCTGGCAATTTTGGCCAAGATTCCATCGAGATTAAATGGGGTGAGGCAGACCCAAATGAGCGCGGTCCCATCATTGCCACCCTGGGCAACCGCGCCCATCGAAATGTGATTGGCACCCATTCCGGTGGCTATGCCGTATATCGAGCATTGGCCGTTGCCAGTGGTAGTTTAGAGCGGGATCACCGTGCTGATTTAACCAATACGGCCCCAACAGTGTCCATTGGTCCCCATGCCAGTTGGACCGTGCCGGACAAAATTATTTCCCTCGATCCGTTTGGTGCATTGGATCAAGAGCTGTTTTCGGACCTCAGAGCAGAAGGCTACGACATTCGCCCGTCCATTGCCATTACGAAGGCCCACATCAATATTCCAGAACTGCAAGAGGCCGTTAACCAGGGCCGCATTCACGTTGATGGCAAAATTCTGAAAGACGGTGGTGAGCTACTGGTTACGAAGGCGGCCATCGAACCGGCGTGGCATCTACCAGGCATTGCTAAGCGGTTTAGCGTGAAGGAAAGTGACCTGCGTCGTACCCTATTTGAGCAGACCGGTGGTATGTTTCCAGAGCTGGTGACCCGCCCGGACCTGCAGGTATTCTTACCCCCCATTGGCGGACACACGGTTTACATTCTGGGCGATCTTGAGGCCATTACTGATCCAGACCGTCCCTTAGCTGTGCGCATCCATGACGAGTGCAATGGTTCAGACGTTTTTGGCTCAGATATTTGCACCTGCCGTCCCTACCTGGTGCATGGCATTGAGGTAGCCCTCGAAACAGCTCAAGCTGGGGGAGCTGGTGTGATTATCTATGCCCGTAAAGAAGGTCGGGCCCTGGGTGAAGTGACCAAGTTTCTGGTTTACAACGCCCGCAAGCGTCAGGAAGGCGGCGATCGTGCGGATACGTACTTCACCCGTACCGAATGTGTGGCCGGGGTGCAGGATATGCGCTTTCAAGAACTGATGCCCGATGTGATGCATTGGCTGGGTATTACCCGGATTGATCAGTTTGTCTCCATGAGCAACCTTAAATACGACGCGGTTACCCAATCTGGAATTGAAATTGTCGAACGCATTTCCATTCCGGAAGGCCTGATTCCAGCCGATGCCCAAGTGGAAATGAAAGCGAAAAAAGCAGCTGGATACTACACCGAGGGTGACGTGCCTGATGAGACCGTTCTCACTCAAACCATTGGTCGCCAGTATGAGGATGCCTAATGACCCCTGAAGAACAGGCGGCAATTGCCTATTTGAGAAAGCCCCAGGCAATTCGCGATCGCACCCACCAACTATTTGATCTTTGCCAGGCCGATCAGCTTGACCATTTCGCTTGCGATCTCTCCAAGTTAGGAGTCGTAGCGCAGTATGTTGTCGAGACGACCCAGCAGCTATACCCTGATTTTGACGTACCGTTTCACAGCCGCTGGCGTCACTTTGGTCCACGGCTGAGCCCGTTACTAGTTCCCCGCCCCGCCCCAGGGGAACTGCCGCCTCAAACGGCACCAACAGCCAAGATAGAGGCCGCTAGATCACAGCTAGACCTGGCCATTATTAGCGTGCTTCTAGATGCCGGTGCGGGCAGTCAGTGGCAGTATCAGGATTTTGCGACAAATCAAACCTTAGGACGTTCAGAAGGGTTAGCGGTTGCCAGCCTGCGTGCATTTGAGCAGGGATTTTTCTCCACTGATCCAACGCTGCTAAATCAGGTAGATGCAACAGCGTTGCAGTATCTAACGGAAGCAGATTTAGCCCAGGCTTTTCAGGTGAGCGAAGAGAACCCTTTGGTGGGGCTGCCCGGTCGACTGAGGTTGCTGCAACAATTAGGCGCTGCTTTGGCAACTCAACCGGAGCGGTTTGGGGCCAACCCAGCTAGGCCTGGCAATTTACTAAACTATTTGACTGAGCGCTATGGTCAAACTCTCGACGCGGGTATTTTGCTCACTGAAGTGATCGAAAGCTTTGGCTCAATTTGGCCCGGTCGAGTCGCTTTGGCAGATACCAACTTGGGGGATGTGTGGTCTCACCCCGCATTTACTGACCAAGGTCCTGGAACAACCTTGGTGCCGTTTCATAAGCTCTCCCAGTGGTTGACCTATTCTTTAGTAGAGCCGTTAACCGCAGCAGGGATAACCATCAGCAACTTAGATGCACTGACGGGGTTAGCCGAGTATCGCAATGGTGGTCTGTGTGTAGATTTAGGGCTACTGGTGCCTAAACATTCTGAGGTTATGGGCCAACCCCACCTGCCGGGCTCACCCGTTGTGGTTGAATGGCGAGCTTTAACGGTGGTGATGCTGGACAAGATTGGTGACTGTGTTCGCCAGTTGCTTAACAAATCTTCTGAAGAATTGCCGTTAATCAAAGTGCTAGAGGGTGGCACCTGGGCCGCTGGACGACGTATTGCCAAACAACTACGACCGGCAGGTGTGCCGCCCATTGCAATTCAAAGCGATGGCACTGTCTTTTAGGGGTATTCTTAATTCTTCTCAGGGTGGTCCCTGTCCACCCTCCGTTGTGGCTTCTATGGGATTACCTGATGGAAAAATTGGTAACGCAAATTGAACATCCCCTGATTCAGCATAAACTGACTCTGATGCGTCAGAAAGATACGAGTACGGCTAAGTTTCGACAGTTGTTAGAAGAGATTAGCCTGTTGTTGGCCTACGAGGTAACCCGTGGGCTGCCCCTGGAGCAGGTGCCCATCGAAACACCCTTTGCCACCATGAAAGCCCCCATGTTGACGGGTAAGAAACTGGTGTTAATTTCCATCATGCGGGCTGGCCAGGGAATTTTAGACGGGATGCTCAAGCTTATTCCCTCGGCACGGGTGGGCCACATTGGTCTCTATCGCGACCCTAGAATGCTGATGCCAGTGGAATATTACTTTAAGGTGCCCAGGGATGTCAGTGAGCGGGATATGCTGATTGTTGACCCCATGATTGCAACGGGTAATACTGCGATCGCAGCCGTCCACCGCCTCAAAGAAACCCAACCTCAGTCCATCAAGTTTGTCTGTCTTCTCGCCGCACCAGAGGGCATCAAAAGCTTCCATGAGGAACATCCCGACGTGCCCATTTTCACCGCCGCCATTGACGACAAACTTGATGAGCATGGTTACATCCTGCCAGGCCTAGGAGATGCTGGAGATCGAATGTTTGGGACTCAGTAAACGGCGTCAGAGAACGATGCACATTTAAAGTTCTAGGGTTTAGCTTCCATGAAACAACTGAAAAATTACATTGCCGGTACCTGGCAACAATCTAAAACCACTGACTACCTTGGGGTGATCAACCCTGCCACCAATGTTCTCCTCGCAGAGGTCCCTCTATCCCTGGCTAATGAACTCGACCAGGCTGCAACAGCTGCCAGCGAAGCTTTTTCCTCCTGGCGACGCATTCCACCCACCTCACGAATTCAGTATCTGTTTAAACTCAAAACTCTTTTAGAAGAACACCGCGAAGATCTTGCCAAAACTATCACAGAAGAATGTGGCAAAACCCTCAAAGAATCCCAGGGAGAACTACAGCGAGCCATTGAAAATGTTGAAGTGGCCTGTGGTATCCCCACCCTCATGCAGGGCTACAACTCAGAAGATATTGCCCGTGGCATTGACGAGAGTATGATTCGTCAGCCCCTGGGTGTGGTGGGTGTCATCGCCCCGTTTAATTTTCCAGCCATGATTCCATTTTGGTTTTTTCCCTATGCCATTGCCTGCGGTAACACCTGCATCATTAAACCCTCTGAAAAGGTGCCCCAGACCATGGAAAAAATCATGGACCTGGTTGACCAGACAGGATTACCAGCAGGGGTGGTGAATGTGGTCAATGGTAGTAAGACGGTGGTGGATGCTCTGCTAGACCACCCCACAGTCAAAGCCATTAGCTTTGTGGGGTCTAGCCCCGTAGCCAAGTATATCTATCGTCGAGCAGCGGAGAATGGCAAGCGGGTACAGTGCCAGGGTGGGGCAAAAAATCCGGTGGTGATTTTGCCCGATGCCGATTTAGAAATGACGACACGGATTGTGGCAGATAGTGCCTTTGGCTGTGCGGGACAGCGGTGTTTGGCGGCATCCTTGGCGATTACTGTGGGTTCGGTAAAAGCTGATTTTACGGATGCCATTGTTGAGGCAGCCCAGCAGCGTGTAGTAGGCAATGGTCTGGATGAAGGCGTGCAGATGGGGGCGGTAATCAATCAGGGCAGTTGCGATCGCATCCAAGCCCTAACCCAAACAGGCATTGATGAAGGCGGTAAACTCCTAGTTGATGGTCGTAATCCAAAAATTCCTGGCTACGAGGAGGGCAGCTTTGTTCGCCCCACTCTGCTGCAAGATATTCCCCTGCAAGGTGAAGTTGCTACCACGGAGATTTTTGGTCCAGTGCTAGGCATGCTCCATGCCGATACCCTGGATGATGCCATTGCCTTAGTAAACCAAAGCCGCTGGGGCAACATGGCCTGTCTGTTTACCAACTCCGGGGCAGCGGCTCGTAAGTTTCGCTATGAGGCAGAGGCCGGCAACGTTGGCATCAACATTGGTGTGGCTGCACCCATGGCATTTTTCCCTTTTAGTGGTTGGAAAGAGAGTTTCTACGGAGATCTCCATGGCCAGAGTCAACATGCTGTAGAGTTCTTCACCCAAACAAAAGTTGTTGTTGAACGCTGGCCTAAAGAATGGTCACGTCAGTTTTAATTAACAGCCTATTTTCTGAGGATAGCCATCATAGGAAATCCTGGTTGATAGTGTCCCGAATCGAAGGGCATTCACAAAGGATTCCCCTACAGAATTGCCCATTGAGCTCTTGACTCCTCACTGGGGCAAGATTCCTCGATTTAAGTTAATCTCTGATGGTGTAAACGGAGGGTTTAAATCAGATTTTAAGCTTTGTGTTGTCTAATTTTCGATAGTGTACCTTCGCTAAATATCTAATGGATCCTAATCAAGATACAGGCGCAAATCAGGCAGATATTAACGATACCCTCAATAGCATCTTGAGCCAGGCCATAAGTCTCAAGCAAGATATCGACGAAAATCAGCCAGATGATAATGCGACTACCATCAACAATATCTTGCTACGCACAGCCTATGAACAAATTCCGGCTAAAACGGCTGATGCGATTCCAGGACTGGAGATATTTGAAGACAACGATAATCCGGGTAGCTGGTTTTGGGAATGGGAGTGGGGTGAATGTCAGGATGGCCCCCATGAAAATGAGCTAGAAGCGTTGATTTCGTTTGCCCGATTTTCTGCTGAGCTGGCAACTGAGTTAGGGGATGATGACGAATAAGGAAGAAACTAAAACCACAGCTAAAGTAGCAAACCTTGGTTGTTTAATTTCTTAACAATAATCCAGTGGAGTGTTAACTAACATTGCGCTGGAGTAGGGATATGTTCGCCGTTTCTGAAGCCCTTAATGAGCACATCAGTGAGTATCACCGTTGGAGGAAGGCGGACATTACTGAAGTGTTCAACCCAGTCAATGAGTAGAGCCATACAGATGTTGTAGTACTGACAAACTTGAAGCATACATAACCCTTGAGCCATCTATGTCAGCAGCTGTTATTCAAAGTGAATACACAGCTGTAGTAGGTCTGGATATCTAAGGTTAAGAAAAGTTTAAAGCAACTTTATATAAACATTAAATTGAGGTTAAAAGATGAATGCTAACCTCTGTTCAAAAGGGTATATTTTCTGCAAGGTTTAAAGCTTTGCGAGTCAATGGGCAAGAATCAAGAAAAAAGTGCATAGCTGAGAACTAACAGCTTTTCCATAAAAGAACAATTTTTAAAAGGGTTAATGGCTCAAGTCTTTTGACGTTAGTGAGCATGTTGAGCCTGCCAGAGTTACTTGCTTTATGTTTTATGAGCCAAGGCTAATTCTCGATAGAAATCACCTCAACATAAATAACTAAGATGACAATATCAGCGATTCAAAAGAAACCAATAAATTGGTGGGTATGGATATTAGGTGTTGATTTTCTCCTGATCTTAAACACAGGGATATACAAGTATTTGCCTGATTTCTCAGCAAGAGGCTACTTAGGCCATTTCTTGTTGTGGGGAGAAAACAACCTAGCAGTCTGGTGGAGCAGTATTAATTTATTTGTTGTAGGATGCCTGGCCTATGAAGTTTCTTGCCATCTAAGGGCAAAAACCCGTAGTGCCTGGTGGGTTTTGGCAATTTTATTCATTGCTCTATCTGCAGATGAATTAGGCTCTTTTCATGAAAGGGTGGGAGGTTGGTTTAATCTCCTGCCGTATGCCATTGCCGCGGTTGTTTTGTTGACCTATGCCTTAATACTACTTTTTCGAGAGAAGCAATCTCGTTTTTCGGCAACTTGCATTTTGCTAGGCTTTACAATATTCGGGTTAGTTGCTGTTCAGGAATACTTTGAGCATGCCCTTGAATGGCCTTACTGGCTATCAGGTATCAGAGTAGCTATGGAAGAAGGCTCTGAACTTATCGGTATGTTTTTATGCCTTCTTGCCCTTGTTCGTCAACGTCAAAATTATCTTTCGTCCTCATCACTTATGGTCGTTGTCCCTAATCCATGGCGAATGAAATTTTTATCTTTGATTTTGCTGGCTGGAACAGCTTTTCATTTTGTTATCAGTCTATATGTTGTTTCTGCTTTAACGGCTTCAGATTTTATTTTTAGAGGGAATCCAGCGATATACTATCCATCAATGGTTGCATTTCTTTTGTTCTGCGCCTTAATTTGGTGCTATCTAGAGCCAATATCTGACAGGCATTTACCATGGCTTATGCTGTCTATATACTTCCTGATTTGCTCAATGCTGATTATAGATCCTATTAATTGGTTCGGCATTAGTACTCAGTTTTATTTGCTTTATTTTGTCCAAATTGTTGTCATTGGATTAGGGCTATTTTATGCTGATCGCAATGTAAAAACAGTAAACTATAATTTTTTACGGCCTTTATCTATTCTTGTAGGCTTAAGTTTAATTGGTGTTATGGTTAGAGGCATCTTTATACAGCATCTATTATCTGGCTTTCTTTATTACGGATTATATGAGTCTCTAGCAGCAAAGAAGTTGGGGGCTCATCAAAGAGCAGATTTTGGCCACTCTTAACCGTCAGAGCTCGTTTAATCTGTATGCGATTAAATTGCATCATATTGGATGTGGTTTCAGACCATAACCAAGATAGCAAACCCTAGTTAGTGTTGACCTCTTTTGAGAGCTGGGCACCTTAGCATGGAGGCCGCTGTACGCAGCAATCCATCCTAGGGTGACATGATACATTTAGGCAGATACACAGCAATAGGACCTACTACGTGCCTGGTCATCCTATTGCTGAGAATAGTGCAGCCTAATGCTGTAGGCGCACAAGGTATTACCCCTGCAACCGATGGCACAGGCACCACTGTCACCCCCAATGGCCAATCTTTTGATATTGAATCAGGTAGTCTATCTGCAGATGGCAGTAATTTGTTCCATAGTTTTCAGACGTTTCAGCTGGCCAGTGAAAATACGGCTAACTTTCTAACCAACCCGTCAGTTCAGAGAATTTTTGCGCGGGTGAGTGGAGGTAACACAGCTTTTATTAACGGCAAATTAAAAATTTCAGGAAGCCAAGCAGATCTCTTTTTGCTCAACCCTGCTGGAATTATCTTTGGCCCTGATGCCACCTTAAATTTACCGGCAAGCCTGACGGCAACAACTGCAAACCATATCGAATTTAATCATGGCCAGTTTAATGCCACAGGCATTCATAGCTACGGTACATTGATCGGTAGTCCTACTGCATTTGCCTTTGGTCCATCAGGCACGATTCACAACCAGGGAGATTTAACCCTATTACCTGGACAATCACTTACCCTATTAGCAGGCACCGTTATTAAAACTGGCACTCTCACCGCCGACAATATTCAAATCCAAGAAATCTCTGAAGGACAGATAATTCAAGTCAGCCAGGCAGGTTCTCTCCTAAGTCTGGAGCTTTCTGGAGAAGCATTTCAGGACAACTCGGTTAACGGTAGCCTGACAATGCTACCAAATCTTTTGACAAGTGGTAGGGCGGAGCATGCGGGTCAAATTATTACCAACACTGATGGCCAGATTCTCTTAACTGATTCATCCCTGCCCACAGCCTTACCAGGGCACGCTTTAAACCCTACTAATTTATTCGCGCATCACCCCTCAGAATCATCGTCCTTATCTGCCAATCTAGGTGACTCTTCTCCCCATGGCGACATTTATAATCGAGAAGCTCCATCCCATCAATCAACTACCACCGCCAAACCTGGTGAGAATCACCGGGCACCCTCTCAATCGAGGATCGCTACACATCATTTTCATCGCACTGTATTAAATACCGCCAACGCCAGCGCAGCACTAGCCGATGTGGAAGACCAGCGTACTCAAGACTTCTCCAACTATTTTGGTCGTGATCTACAAGCTGAACAACTAACACTACCGGAAATTCAACATCTGTTAACCCAGATCCATGGGGAAACGGGGCATCAATCAGTGGTTGTCTATATTAAGACGCCAAAACTCGCGATAGATATTACCCAGCAAACCTCCACAAAGCTAGAACTCCTGATTTTTAAATCTGTTGGGGAGCCGATTAATTTAGAGATTTCTAATGTCAGTCAAGAAGAACTCTTCACAACAGTTGAACAGTTTCGACGTGCTTTAATTGCTTCAGCAAGAACGGGATCTAAACGGTATTTACCATCGGCGCAAAAACTTTATCAATGGTTGATTCAACCGATTGAAGATGAGTTGGGTTCCGAGCAAATCGATACTATTCTATTTTCTATGGACTCGGGCCTGCGGAGTTTACCCATTGCGGCTCTGCACGATGGCCAGCAGTTTTTGATTGAAAAATATAGTTTAGGCATGGTGCCATCCCTGGGGCTAATGCGCTCCAATTATCAACCCTTGGGCAAAGCTCAGGTATTAGCCATGGGAGCAAGCTTATTTCAAGAATTACAGCCTCTCCCTGCTGTCCCTGCGGAATTAGAAAATATTGAACAGCTATGGCCAAGTCGAGGCTTTCTCAATGAAACGTTCACCCGTAAAAATCTTATCGATCAGCAGCAGCAAACGCCTGCCCAAATTATTCATTTAGCCACCCATGCTGAGTTCAACGCTGGGAATGCTGACCAATCGTATATTCAGCTTTGGGATGAACAGCTTCATTTAAGCGACATCCACACCCTGGGTTGGGATCAACCAACGGTCGATTTACTTGTTCTCTCCGCCTGTCGTACCGCCCTGGGGGATGCCAATGCTGAGATGGGATTTGCTGGTTTAGCTGTGGCAGCAGGGGTAAATTCAGCCCTGGCCAGCCTTTGGACAGTGAGTGATGTGGGGACCCTCGCATTAATGAATGAGTTTTATCATCAGCTACAGCAAACCTCAATAAAGTCAGAAGCCTTACGCGCAAGTCAGTTAGCCATGCTTAAGGCTGACATTCGGATCGAGTCGGGCCAGTTACTCAGTGAGGCATCTCGCAGTGTCGTGCCTCTACCTGCCGAACTGAGTCAGTTAGAACATATTGATTTTTCTCACCCCTACTATTGGTCTGGCTTCACGATGATTGGCAGTCCTTGGTAAGCAAAAGCATACACAGAAAGGAGTCTGCATCTTTTTAATTATTGTGGCTTAAATATGACCTTCAGCCCCACCCCCAGCGTATTGTCCGGGGTGAGGGTTAGGGGGATGGCTATAGCACTGGCTTAGCATCCGTGCTATCAGTCGGGAGGAGCAAGGGCAGGGACACCGCTACACTTTGCTGGGCACTGGTGGTAATGCTTTTTGCATACACCGTTCCACCAGTCGGAATGCCCACCATCGCTATCCCTTGATCAGCGTCATAGCCAGTTATTGTGCCTGAGTATTGGCTACGTGATGCCCGTTTGTAGCCCAGGGTCGCCACTAGCCGATCATCTGCGTCAAAGACTTTGAGCAACTTGCGATCGCCTGAGATCTGGTCCACATTTGGCCCATGCAGATAACGATGGGTTTGATTGCCCGCCTCATCAAATACCAGGGCAATATGGTCGCCGTTAGATAAAGTGCTCCGTGGTCACAGCAGCGGGGCCATCGCCATCCGAGTCAACGCTCTGGCTGAAATGTTGGTGGGCGATGCCCACCCTACCAGGGTATCCACTATTCAGAGAGATTTAATCATTTTTCTCATACACTTCCTGTAGGCTTAATTTTGCCTGTTTCATGGCTGTATAAAATTCCTCAAAGTCGAGAGACCAAGGAATTCTTTCAGGGTGTTCATAGATCTCAATTTCTAAAGTTCCTGATTCAATATTGACTTCTGCAATTTGAAGTGAATCATCTAACATTATGTCCGCAACCAAATATTCTCTATCAGGAGGACTTGAAATTGAAACATTAAGCACCACTTTAAATTTCCTTATTTTAATTCAACTACTCTTTGAAGAACAGAAAATCACCTGCCTCATTAAAAACCACATTGTGCCAGGATCCGTCAAAATTTCATTTAGTTGATCTTGTGCTGTTTGGTTGATTTTAGATGGATTCCCTTTTGGAGCAGGAAACTTACTATTGCCAGCCCTCTTACCTTGTCCATGTTTATTTAAAGACCCTTCTGCTTTAGTAAAATTGGGACGCCTAGGATCCGTTACTTTTCTTGCATTCGATAATTCATCTATGGATCTTGCGTTTATTCCTCCCGTGCCTCCTACGGGGAGATTGGGAGTATTGTTTAGCCCTGGATTACCTTGAGATCGTAGCGGAGCCGCAGGATTAAGGTAATCGACTGTCCCAGTTGGAAGTCTGCCTCCACGGGGCAGTGCCGGAAAAGGTTCATCGCACTACCTGGCTGTTGCTTGGAAATAGTGCGTTAGTCACGCTCCCTACCTGGCTGTATTTTCCGGCTTTAGTTTTGTTGCAACGCTGTCTCCAAGCTCACAGGCATTTCGTGAGCGTCTATTGGCAGCAGGCAAGCGCAAAGCAAGTGTTAGGAGCACTGATGCATAAGCCTATCAGAGCCATTTATGGGGTACTCAAATCTGGAAAACCCTTTGCCCCCAATCAACTTTTGCCAGCTACTTGACAACTAGGATTTAGAACAGTGTCTACTACTGTCTGCTAAACGTGCACACCTTATCCAGCTACACTTGCTATCTATGGTTGTTCTATACGTTCTTCTAAAATATTCTTCAAAGCTCTTATGGCTCTCGCGATATCCTCAAAAGTTATTACTATCAAACAACCCATATAGGACTTTCTCGATAGCTTTTTAAGCTTATGCGGGAGAAACATAAAGTTCATTAGGAGTTCACGAGAACCTAACAAATGTGAAAAGAAATCATCTGCAAATTGCACTTTTACAAAATAAAGAGCATTATAACCATATATAGTGTGAATCATTTCTACATTTATATCATGCTCTAAAATAGCACTGAAGAAATCTATCAAGTGTTCTACTTCACGATTAAAGTCTGAACTTTTACCTATAAGAACTCTGTGAGAGTCTACATAATAGAGCCTTTTATCTCCTACAGGCGAGATTCTAAACGAAAAATATAACTCATCTGAGTCTAAAGCTGATGAACTTAAATTCAGGGAGGCTATAATTTCCTCCGTAATCATGAATGGCCAAGATTTATGTAAGGTTTGCTTAGTCTTCTGATGAGTACTTTTGTAAACTTGCTCAATTTTTTGCATGAGTTTGTCAGCAGAGTACTTTTCTAAATGTTTTCCTTCTCTCTTTGGGAGCCACTCATAGTCACTTAGAAACACATTCAGAAGGGATAGAATAAACTGAATCTCATTTTGAGATTCTAATTGATTTCCAGTTGAAACCTCAATCTTCATTTCGTCGAGCGAAAATCCCGTTCGCCCTAGAAAATCTTCCTTTATAGAAGACTCTTTCATTACACTTTGAATGTCTTCTAAAAGCTCAAGTTCTTGCCTTGATAATTTCATTTTCTTGCCTGCCTTAATTATTCTAATTCAAGTTTAAGTGAAATGAATTAATACCCTGGCCCCACATCTTGGAAGCCATCGCGAATAAAATACTTTGGGCCTCAGCTTCAGAAGTCTTAGGAAAAGCGGTTGAAGGACTACTAGAACTATTAGGATGCTCGATCACAATTATACGTTCTACTCCACTCCAATATCCAGTAGCATCATCTCTTACTCGGTCATTAGCTATTAAATCAGGAAAGTTGATGGTGCTATCTACTGACTCTGCTAGCTGACTTTCAGAGTTAATGCCTATATTTCTGAAATCTGCACCATTATGTCTTTCCCATGAATGCTGAGCCACTCCCTCAGCCCATTCACTTGCATTAAACACAAAATCTGTTGGATCAACTGAATCTAATCCACTTCCAAAAGGAGGTAATGAAAATGACCCAAGATCTTGAATCTCTTCACCAAAGCCACCAGGGTACAGATCTTCGAGATTGACGGGTGGCGTCTGTAAGATTTCATCCCAATCGACTTTTGGCAGAGGCAGATTGTCCCAGATGGGTCGGTTGGGGTCGAAGTCGGGATTGTAGCCGCCAGTGGCAGTTTCTAGACACCACTGAGCAAAGTCTTCAAGGGCCTCGCGGGTCTCTTCTGATTGCAGTTGGTTATTGAGAAGGACGCCTTCTGTCACTAGCGCGAGTACAGCGCCTACGACTATGAGAGGAACAAAGGTGGCTTCCCCGCTGGGGTCGGTGTAGTTGGTGGGACTATTGAAGACGTAACGATAGAGGTTGGCATCGCCTGCGTCAAAGCCCAGCGGGTTTTCTGAGATAAAGCGATCTACCGTCGGGTCGTAGTAGCGTGCCCGGTAGTACATCAATCCCGTCGCTTCATCCCGCTCTCTGCCGGTGTAGCTAAAGTGGAGGAATGTTGGTGGGCAATGCCCACCCTACCTGCTTGACAAGTAGGATTTAGAACAGTATCTACCTGCTGGCTGCCGATTTCTGGGTCAAATGGTGAATTTATTCCGAATTAAATCTAATGCAAGCTAAATACTCTTAAGAACAGATAATAAATCACAAACAATTCCCCTCCATAAATATTGATATTGTTCTATGGTTATCTTCTCGGTATGAGTAACTAAATTAATGATATCTAATTTAGGGCAATAGCTATATGTCACCGTTACATTTGAGTTATCTATCTTTGCTTGAATTTCTAAAACTCCATCGTTTAGATAACAAAAATGTTCGAAGCTGTGTGTTCCCTTTATAAGGTTATCTTTCAATGAAAGATAACCTTCAACCAAAAACTCAGCATCACATTCAACAGAAAGTGGAATTATATCTGCAATCTTGGCTATTGGCTTCCCAGATATTTCGATATGTTTGTAGTTTTTCCTTAATAGCTCATTCATTAGCCCATGTGGATTTAGTTCTCCTAATGTTCCAAGAGAATTTATTTCATAACTTACATGAAGACTAATCTTTTTTGTCATAAGATTATTTCATTGGTGCAGGTCTATTATATGCAGGATGTTCTGATCCTATTGGAAATGTATGAATTGATCCATCCCTTCTCAGAATGACTACAGCTTTATGAGCTGAATCAGATATATATTTTTCACTTGTTGGAAGATTACTAGGTGGGTAATCATTATAAGCTCTAATAACCATTCCATCTCCTGGTGCAATCGGCACGGAAAAAGCTTGGCCAACTCTCATTTTAGATGTATCAAGACTACTGACAGCGCGTTCACCTGCCTCGCTTGATAACCATCTTCCTTGTGGCTTTCTATCTCCTCTTGCTCTTGCTATGACGTCGCTAATTGGTCTATCTGGTCCATGTGGACCCACTGTAATATCTTCAAGAGAGGGTTGTGGCAGAGAAGAACCAAAAATAAAGTCTCTAGGATCTATCTGTGGTATAGGGAATGGATTTGTTGCTTCTCCCAATATGTCTGATAAATCTTCCTGTGGTCCTTCCCCAAAGCCACCAGGGTACAGATCTTCGAGATTGCCGGGTGGCGTCCGTAAGATTTCACCCCAATCGACTTGCGGCAGAGGCAGATTGTCCCAGATGGGTCGGTTGGGGTCGAAGTCGGGGATGATTGGGAGACTTGGCGGGCTGTGCCTACCCTACGCTTGCTAGGAGTGGAGATAGACATCATTATATGCATTTTTGAAACCTCTGATTTTTTCTAAAGCATGAGTTGATGTCACTTTGATGTAGGCTAGGTCAACACCTAAACTTTTGATTTTTGTTATTTCTTGAGACGAGTTGAATTTCTCTATTGATTCGAAGATTTTCTTGAATATAAGGTAGTATCTATCCTCGATTTTTCCATGACTGATTTGAGTGTGTAGTACGTTATTTGGGGTGGTAGCACTTTCAAGAAATGTAAAAGTTGATGGGACAGTAACGACCCAAGGTGACATACCATCCAGGCGTTGAGTATCTAGAATTTGCGACTCATTCGGCCTCGGACCACCTCCGTATCTTTCATGTGCAGAAATTCCTAACATTAAAACTGCATCCAAAGTCGGTAAGTATTGGCTAAATGTCGAATTTGAATTGACGACAGAAATTTTTGAGAGTCGACTAAAAGCATCTGTCCATATCCTATAAGTTTCTTGATCCTTATTAAGGATTATGATGTGTAAACACACGTTTCTTCTCCTACCGTATGGAATACGTAACTCATCATGAATCATGTATGGATCAAGGCGTAGCAATGAATAGTTAAGAATGACATAGGTTGGACTGCCTCTATCCACACCATTATCTACAAATATTCCAGGGCCTGCCAGAAATTCTGTTTGAAGTCCAGTTTCAACAATTATAAGGAGTCCTCCATTCCAAAAACTGCTATTCACCTCTTGGTGAGGATAGTCTATTGCACCTTCAGCGCCCTCGCTTACCGCCACTAGCCGCTGGTGATGGTCCGACTCATAGGTGGTTCACAGTGCCATCGCTACTGCGAGTATGACAATGCGATCGCCCTCATTGTCATATTCGTAATTAAAGACGCCATCAGTGGTGAGCTGATTATTGGTCCCCGTCTGATATCCCGCATTGGTGCGGTTACCGTTGGCATCATAGGTATAAGCTTCATTGTCCTGGGCCGTATAGTCTGCCCCGGTCAACTGGTCCCGGTCATCTAAACCATCAAGAACGCACCCTGTGCTTGTTGACTACATTCTCTGTTGTTTTCAGACTTTATCTTTTGCTCTTAAAAAGGAGCAACAACAACCTCAGAAGCGACGAAAAGAATCGAGTCTCTATCAGAGCAGATACAAACCCTGTGCAGGCAAATCCTCCTGTCGATACATAGATAACGAACCACATTTGTTCAGGATTGGCATCACGAAAGAAAATAACTAGAGCTAGGAGTCCAGCAACAAAACCTGCAAAACCAGATATTAGAATATATGCTAACGTAATATAAATATTCAGCATGTTGTTGCTCACCTAGCTCTTTGGGATTATCTCATTTTGGGATTCATAGATCTCCTTCTGGAGGAGATGAGAGATTTAGCATCGGACTGCTGTTAGAGATTACTGGCCCTAAGACTGGAGCGAGTGGTAGAAGTCGAGGGTTGTATCTTGGAGTAATACTATTGCTGCTTGGGTAGAAGTAGGAGCCAGAAGAGCGAGGAAAGCTTTCAGGTACATCTAATCTAATCCATTGTAAGGGAGCCGATAGTCTGCTCTAGGTGTCAAGTGGCTGCCTCTGGATCGAATTGCTCTGGATCTGAGGCTCGTGCTAACAGCTGACAAACTCTCTTCTGCAATTGATGCGATGCCACCAAACAAAGCTCCCAAACCAGCATCGAGTAATACGCCATCGTTTAAGCATCTGTCGTAGAAGGCATTTCTTGCAACTCTTGTGGACGCTCCAACAGCAGCACTTCCTAGTGTGTTGATTCCTACGCGTGTTCCTGCTGCTCGCAAGCCTTGCATTCCTAAAGTTTTCGTAGCTACACTAGCAAAAGACCCAACTCCACATCAGGAGGGAGATTTATGAAGGCTGAGTATGATTTTTCTAAGGCGGAACGGGGAAAGTTCTACCCACCTAGTGCGACGTTTAAGTCGCCTATCTATCTAGATGAGGACGTGCAGGTTTTTGTAAAGAAAATGGCAGATAAAAAGGGGATTGACCTCAATGATGTGGTCAATGAGGTCTTGAGAAGAGAAATGACTCTATCTAAGCAAAATTGATAGTGATAATCTGCTCTTGAGAGACATTTCTAATCACTTGGTGCGCTCAGTTCCATTCGAGTACTAATTTGACCATTCTTCGTTTTCTCAATGCATTCTATCCACTCGCTCCAAACAGCAGGATCTGCTGGATCTCCATCTTCTAGAGTGCTCATATCGCCTAGCAATCCCCCTAAATCATCAGACTGAGTTCTATCATATAGCTTGACTAAGAAAGCATACATTGCTGTATAAGCTTCTCTCTCACTCAACAAAACTTCCATACTTATTTGCCTCCTTGAGGTCGTGTACTTCGATTGAGCCCTGTTTGAGAATTAAATGATCTGGGTGTTACATTTACCCCTCCTTCATTAATGACACCGTTACGAGTCCTAACCCATACTTGTCTGCCATCAGGTAGATTTTTAGCGGGCCAAGTATTCCCAAACCTATCTGCCCCGAGGGTCGTTGACGGATCATTTGCTACGTCCTTTTCCAAATCTTATTCAGCTGTAACCCTACTTAAAAACGGACACCCTGGTAGAGATTTCCCTACCAGGGTGTTCTTCGATATCGGGAGTAGCTAGTCAGATTCTCTTATCAAACAGCAGGAGAAGCTCGATGAATTACAACTTCAATCAGCAATTCCAAATTCCAATGTACGGACAGGAGTGGTATGTAAGAGAGACTCCTGTTGAGGATGTCAGTCACGATGAGAATCAAGAGGTATTTCGAAAGGGACCCGTCGGCTTGGTATCATCGAGCATGAACTCAATCAATGCGTTCCAACTCTCAAACCAGAGGTACTTGGTCAAGGCGACAATATCTTGAAAAAAGCCTTTTCGGGTACCTCGAATCTGTCGAATTCGTTGATAGCGTTCGTCTACATATCCCAAGATGGTATGAAACAGGAATGCTAACAGATTTAGGGTCAATAAGAACGAGGCTAGATGCTGTTGCCCATGGCCAAAATTGTGCTCTAAATGATAGCCCTTCGTTTTGAGGACATTGTGGTTTTCGTTTTCAGTTTTCCAACGACTGCGAGCCGCCTCAACTACAGCAATGACCTGCTGCGGGGTATTGAGCTCTAGTGGAGTGATCCAACTGTTGTGATAGAGTCGCTTGCCGTCTCGTTGTCGAGTGACGGTGACCTCACACCAATTCAGTACCCGGTCCGACGGGGTGCCACCTAATGGAACATCGGTTAAATATCGGTACCGATAGTGGACGTTCTCCTTACCCTGAGTTCGCGTTTTCTCGATGGTTTTGACCTGACCCTTGGCCGCATTGAACTCAATCCAATCGTAGAGCACTGGATGCGACTCCGGTAAACACACGAAGATGAAACTCATTCCCTGAGCTAGGACTGTTTCACACATCGGTAGACGACTGTATAGATCATCGCCGAGCAAAATCACATCTCGCTGAGCGAACATCTGTCCATGAGTCGCTATCCAACGCTTAGCTGCAGCCTGCTCACAATCTTGCTTCTCATGACCATCTTGAGGATAAATAAATTCAGGGGACAACGAAATCACCGATGATTGGCTCGGCGACACCACCACTGGCAAGATAGCTTTATGACTGTAGGTGACCTGGCCATTGCGATGCGTCTGGATTGAACAACACGGACAACTTACCTCATGCGAACTGTAGTATTGGGTTCCATCTAGGGTGACCAATAGATGCTTGCCAAGTACCTCAAACCCACGCAGATATCCCTGTTTCTCTAAATCCTGATAATTCAAGATGAACACACCCGATAGCCCCCTCGCAGGAAGCGGGTCGAGAATATTACGAATTTGTTCGACACTCGGAATGTTGGTCAAGCCAAATAGACTCTGGGCATTGTCTTGACCATGACGGCTTTGCAACTGTCGTTGGTACTCTAAGAATGACGGGCTTTGCATGAAAAACGCACTAAATGCTCCTAAGACCGCATCTTGAAGGCTATAACGAGTCGCGTTACTAGGCTGACGTCCATCCTTCATCATTCCTATGCATGAGGTCAGACTTCCGAGCACACTGTCGAATCCGAGCACACTTGAGACCATGACGACTATCTTGCCAAGGGCAAGACCCATTCGAATGAATTGACTGTATCGGATAGGGGCACGCTGTGCACAACTCGATTGCTAGCTCCAGGACACAGACACCTGTTCTTAAGTCGGAATTTGGAATTGCTGAACTTCAATAGTTGAGATAAAACGGGGCTGAAGCTTATAAAAGTATTGATGAACAATGCCTGCTGAGGCTAGAAGAGAGTATTGATTATGGGATGGAGAGGGTTGAAAGTGGTGCAATGATATCGCACCTACCTGACTTTATTTATACTGCTTGGGATAAAGGCATATAGCACGTAACTATGTAGGCTTTTTTTTTCCTAACAATTTCACTAGAGAAGAGAGCCAAACAAAGCCATAGCCAATTGGCTCTTCTTCACCTGCAACTATCTTTTCGAGATTTTTCCAGTCACTTGACAACTCTCCTAAACTAAATTCTTTGGGCTGTTCGTAGGGATTATATCTATTATCATCTACGATTTCCCAATAGAAATCTTCATCCAATTCGATTGAATCTATACCCAGTTCTTTCAAGTGATTGAATAAGACTTCAGTACACTGTTGTAGCGAATCTATGCTTATTTTCATTGTTCGTCTCCTGACTCTATGATGTCCATGATACCTTTGGTGAAAGCATTTATTTCGGCTTCTAGATGTCTAATTCTACCCTCGATGATTTTTTGCCTGACTACATCATTTGGTGCGTTTTTGAGGATTTTTTTATTGTCAAATGCCTCAGGGTTGGCTTTATATGCTTCTAATTTTTCTTCGTGCTCTCGTAGACGTTTACTTAATGAACGAACCGATCTCTGTTGTGGTTTGGATAAATTTTCTAAGTATTCCTCCAAGTTATTAGGCAGATCAGAAGAGCTATCAAAGATAAAATCTCTCAAGTCTAATTGAGGGGTGGGAGAAGTGTCTCGAGTTCGTCTCAATATATCGGATAAATCATCTAAATCAACTTCCGGCTGCGGTCCTTCCCCAAAGCCCCCAGGGTACAGATCTTCCGGATTGACGGGTGGCGTCTGCAAGATTTCACCCCAATCGACTTGTGGCAGAGGCAAATTGTCCCAGATGGGTCGGTTGGGGTCGAAGTCGGGATTGTAGCCACTGGTGACAGTTTCCAGACACCACTGAGCGAAGTCTTCAAGGGCCTCGCGGGTCTCTTCTGATTGCAGTTGGTTATTGAGATTGACTGCCCCTAGCGCGATTGCAGCGCCGCCTACGGCTTTAATGACTTTGACGCTGCCTACGGCTTTAATGGCTTTGACGCTGCCTACGGCTTTAATGGCTTTGACGCCGTCTACGGCTGCTAGAGTAACAAGGGCAACTTCCCCGCTGGGGTCGGTGTAGTTGGTGGGACTATTGAAGACATAACGATAAAAATTCGCATCACCCGCATCAAAGCCCAGCGGGTCTTCTGAGATAAAGCGTCCCACCGTCGGGTCGTAGTAGCGCGCCCGGTAGTACATCAATCCCGTCGCGTCATCACGCTCTCTGCCGCTTGGGCTACACTGTACCGGCTCTTATGGCTTTGCAGATACCTTATTCACGCACCAAAGCCATTTTGAACTCAAAGTCATAACCGACCTCATCCAAAAAAATCTTTAATTTTTCCATAAACTCTCGACCCTCTTTAGGCAGGCTGTATTGTGCAAGTACTTGTATTACAGGGCGAAAGCTACTTGCCTCAGGATAGGACTCATATATCTGGCCACTTTCAATAAATCCCAAATATGCATTAACTTTATCTTGCAAGATTAGGAGATGAGATTTTACATCGTTCCAATCTAAGTCATCAATGATTGCCAACTCGATCCTTCCTATCTCTTTATTGACACCTATTAAGTCTACCTCGTCCAAGTTTTGAATAGACACTATAAACTCCCAGAATACAGATTCATCAGCAACTAAGAAGATTGACGATACAATCAAACGAACTTAAGTAAAAACCTTTATCCTGATTTAACATTCTCTCACGATATATCTGAACCAACTTTTCGTAGTTATGTCGGTTACAAAGCTTTGCAGCAATTATACCTCGTGAGCATCGTGCAAAATCCATTATCTGATGAATACACTCTCCAGAAGGATCGTTATTGAGTTCTGAGTCTACCTGAGACAAGGTTGCATAACTCTCATAGTATTTCAGCGCATCTTCCCAAAAATCATGAACAATCTGAATAGCTATATCTTGAACATTATCTTCTGATTTTAATATGTATTGATAAGAGGTTTCAGTCTTTTTCCATCGCCAAATTTCAGAAACGAGTGTAAGTGTATATTTCTTGTACTTTTCATCAAAGCCAGCGCATTGATGAAAAATGTCTTCTATATTATTGAACCTGACTCCAGTTGTTGGAGTAATCCTGATATTCCCTTGATCCTTATAAGATACTATCCAAAAAACAAAAGAAACATTTTGGTTTTGCTTTCTTATGAACCAATTCCGTGTCTTAACAAGATTAAAGCCAGCTTGCCCTAGTTCCGGTTTCATCTTTTCAAAAAGTAGCGTTTTAATTTTGCTCATTTGAGTCGACCACTTGAAATAACTGGAATATTTATTTTATGAGATATTCCAGTTATTTCAAAGTTTGAAAGAGTTCCCTCTAACATTCTATCCCATTCATTTGTTTGAATTTTCTTTAAGGGCGTATAATTTGAACTGTCGTAGGAGGGATTTGGGTGCCACCAGGAAAACCAGGTTTACCTTGCCCAACTACTACCCCCCCAGACTTTGCTATTTCAGGAAAAGCTTTCTTCTGATTTCTGGTTAGAGGTGCTGTTTGGGAGCTTTTAGCCTCTCCGAGAGTAATATTCCCGGTCTTTGTATCGCGGCCAATGAGATCAACCCTTGTTCTAGTTCCACTCGGGGCTTTAATTGTAACTTGCGTTTGAACTCCTACATTTGTTTTCTGGAACTCTTGTTTTGCCAGCGTTTCGAAAGCATTTCCTTGAGCTTTATTCTTGTTTAGTTGATTTAACTTGCTTTGCTTGTTCGCACTACTTGCACCTCCACTACCTGGAGTACCTTGAGATCGTAGCGGAGCCGCCGGATTAAGGTCATCGACTGCCCTGGTTGGCAGTCTGCCTCCACCTGGTAGTGCTGGGACTAGCTCATCCCCAGAACCTGCTAAAGCTCTGCCGATGTCATCACCGATACTGCCTGCTCCTCTGGCAACGTCATCAAGAAATTGTGGCAACTGTTGGGTAATTGATCGACCCAAGCCTTGTGCTAGACCTGGTGCAGCACCCACAGCTAGCCCCGCACCCAGTCGTTGCCAGAAATATTCATCGTCATAAAAATCATCACAGTCTGTGGGTGCCTGTACCGGCGGGGGCGGTACGAGCAAATTGACGACGGCCCCAATGGCAATGACACCCACAACCACAGGCACAACTGCGATTTCCCCACTGGGGTCGGTGTAGTTGGTGGGACTATTGAAGACATAACGATAAAGGTTGGCATCGCCCGCGTCAAAGCCCAGCGGGTCTTCCGAGAGGAACCGTCCCACCGCCGGGTCGTAGTACCGCGCCCGATAGTACATCAACCCCGTCGCGTCATCCCGCTCCCTGCCGGTGTAGCCAAAGCGGAAGTCGAAATCAGGATTCGTCTCACTCGTCACCTGCCCAAAACTGTCATAGACAATGCGATTGAGGATGTTGCCACTGTTGTCGATCACATCGCGGACACTGCCCTGATGATCCGTTAACGCCCAATGAACCGCTCCATCCGCCGTCTCCTCTGCTAAGATCTGGTCCACATTTGGCCCATGCAAATAACGATGGGTTTGGTTGCCCGCTTCATCAAAGACTAGGGCAATGTGGTCGCCATCATAGATAAAGTGCTCCGTGGTTGCAGCGGCAGGGCCGTCCCCATCTAGGTCAACCGACTGGCTGAGGCGACGGTCAAAGGCATCGTAGGTATAGGTGACGCGCTGAGTCACCGTAGCACCATCGCCCTCGCTTACCGCCACTAGCCGCTGACGATGGTCCCACTCATAGGTGGTTACCGTGCCATCACTAATGCGGGTCCGCCGAATGCGATTACCCTCATTGTCATACTCGTAATTAAACACCCCATCAGTGGTGAGCTGATTATTGGTCCCCGTCTGATAGCCCGCATTGGTGCGGTTGCCGTTGGCATCATAGGTATAAGCTTCATTGTCCTGGGCCGTATAGTCTGCCCCGGTTAACTGGTCCCGGTCATCATAGGTGTAGGTGGCCGTCCCGTCTGGCGAGATCAGGGTGGTCAGGCGATTGGCGGCGTCATAGCTGAGCTGATAGTCAGCAATGGTGGCAGCATCTGTGGCATGGGTAAGCTGACTCAGCCGTCCGCTACCGTCATAGCTGTAGCTAGTGCTGGCAACGGGGGTATTGCCATCGGCTCCCGCAAACCGTGCTAGGGAAGTCAACTCACTGGCAACGTTGTAGCCCATCTCGACCCGCTTGGGCTGCACCGCTGTGCCCCCCTGCTGCACCTGGGTCATGCGGTCCAGGGCATCGTAGGTATAATCCGTTGTACCGCTGAGGGTACCGGCAATTGTATCGGTGGTCTGGGTCCGGTTATCGACCGCATCATAGGTGTAGCCAAATACCACCTGGGGCACTGTCGGTGCCGTGGTGATGCTTTCTGAGGTGAGCCGGTCGAGGGCGTCAAAGCTATAGGTGTTAAGGCTCAACACCGTGTCGGTAAGCGCATCGGTATCTTGTACCTGGGTCAGTCGCCCTAGCTCGTCAAAGCCATAGCCCAAGGTGCGCTGCACGGCATCTGTCGCACTCAGCCATTGCTCACTGGTGCGACGGTCAAGATTGTCGTAGGTAAACTGTCGCGTTTGCCCGTTGCGATCGCTCATCTGCGTCAGGTTATCCATCGCGTCATAGCCATAGCTGCGGCTAAAGCCGAGAGCGTTGGTATCCTGGATCAGCCGGTTCAGCCCGTCATAGGCATAGGTCGTCTGGTTGGTCAGCGGATCCGTCACCGACACCAGATTATCCACCGCATCGTAGCCATACTGTGTGGCCTGCCCCAACGGGTCAATGATGGCAATCTGGCGATTGAGCGCATCGTACTGATACTGCGTTGTTTGGCCCAGGGCATCGCTGGTGGCGGTCAAGTTGCTCACCGCGTCATAGCTGTAGCGGGTCAGCGGCGCGATTTGTGCCCCCGCGCCATCGGGGTCAGGGTTCGTGGTTTGAATCAGGCGATTACGCCCGTCGTACTGAAACGTGGTAGTGCGCCCCAGGGGATCGATGAACGCCGTTTGGTTATTGGCCGCGTCGTAGGTGTAGCCAGTAACCGGAGCAGCCAACGGCCCAGCCCCATCGGGGTCAGGATCGGTGATCTGGGTCAGCCGGTTGCGAGCGTCGTACCCAAAATTGGTCACCCGCCCCAGGGCATCAGTCATCTGGGTCTGGTTGCCCACCAGGTCGTAGCCAAACTGGGTCACCGGTGCCGTCAGCGCCCCAGCCCCATCGGGATCTGGCTCCGTCACCTCCACCAGGCGGTTTAGTTCGTCATACTGGTAGGCCGTTGTCCGATTGCCAGGGCGGGTCAGCTGGGTTAGCAAATCGACCGCATTGTATTGGTAGTCGGTCACCAGGGCGGGCAGTGCTCCAGCCCCGTCGGGGTCGGCGGAGGTGGTGCGAATCAGGCGATCGCGGGCGTCGTACTCAAACTGGGTCGTCACACCCCGTGCGTTGGTCAGTGCGGTCAGGTTGTTGTCCAGGTCATAGGCGTACTGCGTCACGGGTGCGGCCAGTGGCCCGGTGCCGTCGGGGTCGGCCTCGGTCACCTGTGTCTGGCGATTGCGGGCATCGTAGGCATAGGTGGTGACATTGCCCCGTGCGTCGGTGAGCGTTGTCAGATTGCCGTCGGCATCGTAGCCAAAGTTGGTAATCGGTGATGTCAGCGGCCCGGCCCCATCGGGGTCGGCCTCGGTGATGCGCTCCAGGCGATTCATCGTGTCATAGGCATAGAGCGTTTCATGGCCCCGCCCATCTACCCGCCGCACCCGGTTGCCAGCGGCATCGTAGAAGTACTGGGTGCTCGTGGTGGTCAACGGTCCATCGCCATCGGGGTCGGCCTCCACCATTTCAATCAGGCGATTGCGCCCGTCGTACTCAAAGGTGGTGCGATTGCCCCGCGCATCGATAAAGGCGCTCTGGTTGCCAGCACTGTCATACTCATAGCGCTCAACCGCCTCGTCTGCGGTGCCTTGGGCCGTGGTAATTGTGGTGACCAGACCGCGTGCGTCATAGTCAAAATTGGTAATCCGCCCCAGGGCGTCCGTCACCGTATCCACCAGCCCGTCACCCAGGTAGGTCAGACTGGTGACCCGGTCGTCCGTGCCACCCACTTCGCCCACCACCTGACGAATCTCGATAATATTGCCCGTGGCATCCAGTTCATGCAGGGTCTGGCGGCCCAGTTCATCGGTGGCTTGAATCAGCTGATTAAACTGGGAATCAAAGACCTGCTGGCGGCCAGCGGCCCCAGAAAGACTATCGACAATCTGGTTAGGGTTACCCTGGTCATCGTAGGTAATGGTGGTGCGATCTCCCGTGCCATCCACCATGGCAGATACCCGGCCACAGCTACAGTCGCGCTCAAGGGTGAGCACGTTGCCCACCGCGTCGGTTTGATTCAGCAGATTGCCGGCCTTGTTTAGGGTAAAGACCTCCACATTTCCCCGGCCATCCGTCTGGGTCGCGGTGGGCGTAATAATTTCTGTGGCCGTGGGGGTAAATGCCAGGGGCGCAGTGGTGGGATCGATCGTTTGACTGGGTAGATACAGCCCCTTCACCTGAATTGGGTCAATGTCGATGACGCTGCCGTCCCGGCGTATCGAGCGGTCAACACGACCAAAGCCATCGTACTCAGTTGTTTCTCGATGGCCCCGCTGATCGACCTCTGCGGTCATGCGGAAGTTGTTGTCATACTCCCAGGTACGAACGGCGGCATCGGGGTCGGTGATGCTTTGCAGGTTGCCAGCGGGGTCGTAGGCTAGCTGGGTTTGTCGACCGGCGGGGTCGGTAATGGTCGTGACCCGACCCTCGGTATAGGTAAATGTTGTTTCTAGCCCCACCGCATCGCGCATGGTGGTGAGCTTGCCCTCGGTGTCATAGAGGTAGGTGAGGGTATTGCCATTGCGATCTTGCACGGTCGCCAGCTGATTGCGCGCGTTAAAGGTTGTCACCGTTTGATCTTTTAGGGTGCGACGAAACGTACCATCAGCAAGCCGCTCCAGCCGTGAATAGTCGCCCGCAGGAGACCCGTAGACGCCCCCGACCTCAGTCGGGGCCTGAAAAATCTGGTGGGTACCGTCTCCATCAATTAGCAGCACTGAATTGTCGGCATTGACCACAATTTCCTGCCAATCCCCCAGGCTCCAGCCATTGCCGAAAGGACTGCCCGCTCGGTTCACCACCGTAAAGGTGCCTGTGGTGGTGTGCCGCAGAGGGTCAAAGGTGCCCGCCGGGTCAAAGGTTTGAATGTCTCGCTCAACCTGATAGGTGTAGACCCCCGAAGCCTGATTTCGCAAATCGGCCTGGAGAGCTCCCTGCACCACCGCATTGTCTTGATCTGGCACACTCCAAAAGTTCTCCCCACCGGTTAAGCCAAACTGATCGCCCGTGTACCCTGGCAGAGCGATGGTTGTATCTCCGGCCTGGATACTCATTTTTGCAATCATCAACTGTGTCCCCGGCGCATCTTGCACGTTCTCATAGGCAAAATGCACAATGGGGCGAACGTCAGCGGCGGTAGAGTCATAGTGCAGGGTAAGGGCTCGGGCTCGGCCCTGGGATTGATAGGCCGTCAGGGTGTGGGTCTCTGTCAATGCCCCAGAGTGCATCTCAACTCTGGAATTGACGTCGACATCAAATTCAGCAGCACAGTTATTGCTTTGGTTAAAGCTGGTATCACCCAGCGGTGTAGCCCCTATGGGTTGCTCCAACCCCTGTAAATCAAACACAAAAATATTGTTGTTATAGTCTGATTCCCCAATATTTTGCGGCTGATTGACAGACAGTATTAAATACTGTTGATCGCCACTCAGCACCAATGTTTCTTCACGGAAAGCAGAGGTTGCGCCTGCGGCAATCGCCTGCTGATTGGTGTAGTAAGTGTCGTCAATATTCGGACCGCCAACCACGGGGATTGCAGTGTCTGTTGTAACATCTAAAGTTGGATCAGAAGAGAGCCAAAACCGATTGAAAAAACTGTTGGCCGCCACATCGGCACATTGAGTTCTCGTGCGGTTGTTGGTTACGGCCCAGCTCACCGTGACTGTCCCATCCGGATTACTACGCAGCTCTGCTTCGGGGGCGATTGTTAAATCTGGCACTCGAAAGATGCAACCGATGCCGATAAATGCACTCACGAGTGGATCGCTGTCTTCTCTCAATCCCGTCAGACTGTCTTGCTGCACTGTACTGCCATGGGCTGTGTGAGTTTCAGCGTCTAAAGAGACTTCAGACAGAACAGCGCTCTCCTCACCAAGCAAGGGTGCTGGTGCAAGATCAATGGGTGGCGGTGCGTCTACTGCAATCGCGCCTGCTGACTGGGAAGATCTTGGCAACACCGGACCCAATGGGGATTCAGATGTTGCCAAGTTGAGGTGACTGCCGTCTAGATGACTAGTCTCCAATAGAGAAGACTGATCATAGCTATGATCCACCATGAGATAACTTCCTAATTATGAGGTATAAAAAATCGTAGTTGTTGACGTGTCCCCGCCATTTTCCATAACCGAATGGAATCGGTTATTTACATTGCGATACTCTATTACCTGTTCAGTTGTTTTAGGGAACTTGCAAAAAATAGCCCACCCAGGCGTTTACCCTGTACGCGGCTCGTGTTCTCTCCAATTGGAGAGTTTGATGCATTCACATGCTAGTTCCACCTGTACCCGTTTTAATTAACTAACGGATAAGGTTCCAGGAAATAATGTGCTGACAACAACAGCTCCAGTGAGGAAATTGAGGAGTTGTCGTCAGGGTAACAAAGGAGCATCCATGGGGATATTTTGGGGATACTAGTATCCCCAAAATATCATTCCTTGTCTAATAGTGTTTTGGTAAACACCTATCCCTAATTACAGCAAGACGCCTGCAAAAACTAATCGAAGTTAGCCGATCTGCAAGACCAACGTTATTAAGCATTTTTCTCTTTAAAGTGCGTGCAAAAAAGTGCGTGTAAAAACGGTTCTTTATCCCCCCTGGTCAGAGCTGAGGAGATAAACAGGGAAACGGTGAACAATGTAGTAATTGCGTATGTTGAAATTATAGTACAACTACTCGACAATGTATCACTGTAGTTATCTATTGTTGTTACAGTCTCCATTGATCGCGTTATGGCCGGGCTTAGTTTTTAGGTTATTCAATGGAAAAGTCGGGCTCGGCATCGATGGAAACGCGATTCCATTCGGGGGTGGGCATATTATTGGTGGCTTCCCGCAGGGTGCCTTCCCAATATTTGCGAATCTTCGCTAAATAGGGGTCGCTGGACTGGAGCTGGACCCGATGACGTATTTCAAAGCTGTCGGCTTCGTACAGAACCATGTTGATGGGCGGACCGACGGAAATATTGGAGCGCATGGTGGAATCAATGGAAAGAAGGGCGCATTTTGCGATCGCATCCAACGACGACCCATGGGTTAACGCTCGATCCAAAATCGGCTTACCATATTTTGTCTCCCCAATCTGCAAAAACGGCGTTTCCGGTGTGGTTTTAATACAGTTACCCTGGCTATAGACCAGATAGATCTCCGGTGCTTCCCCTGGCAACTGCCCGCCCACCAAAAAATTACACTGAAACTTGATGCCATCCTGATCTAGCCAGGTGCGATCCTCATCTTGAATTTTACGAATTTCATACCCAATGTAGCGGGCCACTTCATACATGGTGGGGATAGTATGTAGCGAGTCCTTGGCCCCGTTTTTAATATCCTGACCCAACTGATGAATCACCGCCTGGGTAACCGACAAATTGCCAGACACACAGGCCACAATCACCCGCTCTCGCGGAATCGAGAAGTCAAACAACTTTTGGTAAGACGAAATATAATCCACACCAGCATTGGTGCGAGAATCAGCTGCTAATACTAATCCTTCTTTGACGGATATGCCTAAACAATAGGTCACTGATATCGACTCCTCTTTCATTTAGCAGCTGCACTGAATACAGATATGCACACACCAGGTCGTTTGTAAAATCTGATGCCTTGTCAAGATATCATGATGGTATTAAACCCAACCTTCTGGCATTCTGTCTGGTGTTAAGAATACTGGGTTGTTGGCTGGGGCAGTTTCCCCATGGGACAGCAAGCATGGAGCAGAAGGGGTAAATTAATGGTGAAAATAGGCGTCTATATTGAGAGATCTGCCGGAATGCCGGACATTCTATTTCGATACGTAACGAGATAATGTGCACGCTCCAACATCGCTTGATTTCTATAGTTTAATTAGTAAAAGCAACCACATCAATAAGCATTGATGAGAGTCAATGCTTATTGATGTGGTTGCTTAATTTAGCGTTATTTCGGGATCTGGCTTCCATGGGAATAGCAACGTTGTTGTTCTGTTATGGAATGCCAGTTAGGGCGTATTACACATGGGCATTTCTTTATTTCTCTCCATCGAAAATCAGTATGAATCGCTGCGACGAGTAAATAGCATTCCGGTTATGAATCTGATTAGTCATCAGATTGAAGATCAGGTAATTAACCATCAGATTACGGCTGATTTTTTTGCAGGGTTTCAGCGGTTTTCTCATTTTCCCGAGCAATTACGTCGCTATAGCCGCTTAGGGACCGTTTGTCGTCGAGTTTATGTTTTTGGCATTCCAGACTGTGAGCCCCCTGCAATTTCAGGTCTAGAATTTCTTGAATTGGCCCCAGCTTCATCGTTAGCTCAGGAATGGTTTTTATTGGTAAATACGCCTACTTTTTGGGCCACCCTGGTGGCTCGTGAGGTGGATGGGCAAGATCCGGTGACCAAGAGCCGGCGCTTTGATGCGGTCTGGTCCTACGATGTGGAGGTGGTGGAGCGTGTGGCTTTGCTGACTTCCCAGATGATGGAGCAACCGTACCAGCCGATCCGTGATCGAGACTATGCCCGGCAAAATTTCCATATTTCTGAAATGAACAGCAGTATGGTAAATCAGATAGAGGGCATTAATGAGCTGAGCCAACGACGGTGGTCGCGGTTGCAAACGTTGCAGGCTCTTTCGGCCATCTCTGCGCAACGGTTGATGCCGTTTCTAGAAGAATCGGCCAAGGTGTTGCTGGAGGTTTTTGGAGCAACGGGGGTTGCGATCGCATTCCAGGTGGATAACGATAGCTATAAAGTTGTTGTTGCAGCTGGAGAGGCCATGGGTAAAGGCTGGGGAGTACATCTTACCGATGGCATCTGTGGCAAGTCCATTCGAGAAAGCCGTCCCGTTCGTTATCAAGATATTAGCCACAGCCAACGGTTTGACTCACAGCTACCCACGGCCAAGTGTTTAATTGCGGCTCCAATTCATCACCATAAACAAAGTGGTGTGGTTGCCCTGGGACATCCGACACCTAATATGTGGGATGAAGAAGATTTGGATATGCTAGAAACAGCAGGCCGATTTATGGCTATCGGCATCAGACAGTTTGTCCGGCATGTCCAGTCAAAACTAAAATCTCAGCAGCAACAGCAACAGCAACAGGAAACCATGTAGCAGTCTTAAACAGACTCCTATGTAAGGGCGCACCGACATTCGTTCTTCAGGACATAGACACCTTATTCGAGCTTGGTTCCTACGATTGTTGGGCCTGATAATCAATCAGCTGTTGTACCTTAACAATCGTCTGGTTAAACTCTGGACCTTTGCGATGGGGCATGGCTTCAAAGGCGCGTTGCTCATCTTCCATCATGAGGACATCCTGCACCACCAGACCAGCCAGTAGGCCACGGGCTGCATTAAACAGACTATTTTTAACAAAGCGACGAAAGCCCATGGGTAGTTTATGTAACCGATGAAAGGCTCCTAGGGAAACAAAATGCACCAGATACGCCTTGGTTTGGGTTTCACTCACCGGGCAAAAGAGACAGTAAATCTTAAAATCGTTACCTAGAACCGATTGCCAGTGGGGATAGACATAGCTAACATCCAAATTGGTGGGGCGTAGCTTGCGCATGGCTGGGATAAACAGCTGGCCGACAGAATAAATCTTGTCGATCTTGTAATAACTCTCGGCGTCGTAATGGGCGTCTACCCGAGTTGGGCTGGTTTCAATGTCACGCAGTACTGGATTTGCCCAGGCCTGTAAATTATCATGCAGTCGTCCATGGTACATATCCATCAGATTCTCGATGAGAAATGAGAAATGGGACGGGGTGTCGATGGTGGTATAGGAGGCAATGTAATTAATGTGATCCCATTCAGGTAATCCCATGGGAGCTAAGGTGTCTGCCTGATCTGCGTCCCCTGGAAATAGCCAGATAAAGCCATCCTGTTCTTTGACTGGGTAGGTGCGTAGACGACAGCTGGGCAGCTTTTGTTTAGCGCTTAAGTAGGGCACCTCCACACAGGCTCCTGCGCCATTAAACTGCCAGCCATGGTAAACGCACTCCAGCTGATTGCCATGGACCTGACCGTGGCTCAGACGTACCTGCCGATGGGGGCAGCGGTCTTCTAACGCATGGATCACCTGGTTGCGATCTCGATACAGCACTATGGGCTGATGCCATAGCACCACTCCCAAGGGCTGATCAGTGAGTTCACTGCTTTGGGCCACCACATACCAATGGTTGAGGTTAATGGGGGCGCGGCGAATAGAGTCGATGGGCGGGGGAGATGGCGTAGAGACAGCCGGAGAGATCAAGGAAGCGGGGGAGGAGAGAGAGTCCATGGGTAATAGGAGCCTGATTTATACCTTAAATACACCTTCGGGATTGACCGACATGAGCGGACGGCGAGCACTGCCTTCCCTATGTAATACTTCATTGGCGGCGAGTAAGCCACTGCTGACGGCTCGTTCCATTAAACCGCAGGGAAATGGCATTTTAACCCAGTCGCCAGCAAACAGGAGGTTGGGAACAGCCGTGGCACTGCTGGGACGGTTGGGATAGCTGCCCGGTGGGAACCCGGCAAAGTTCTTTTGGTTGACCAGCTCCTGGTGCAAAATGTTGGCTCCTTCTAAGTCTGGAACAATCTCCCAAAGTTCTCTCTTAAAGGTGTCTAATAAAGCTTGCTGTGTGGGAAACTCTTTCTCTTTGTAGCAATAGGCATGCAGTTCTACAACGCTGCCGCCGGTCTCTGCCGCCCATTGGGTGTAGTCTCCTTGTACCTTATGGTAAAGGGTGATGCTATCGGTCAGATCATAGCCAGAAAGAGAGGTAAACCAGCTGTGCTCCCATTCAAAGTCACGGTCTAGCCAGAAACGCCCCACCGCAAAGGGATCGGCCACCTGTAGCTGACTAATCTGAGCCATCACCGTGGAATTGGGCTCTCCCTGGGAGAGGGCAAAGAGATTTTTGATGCCGGGAATATCGGCGGCAAAAATAAAGTAGTCGGCCTCCAAACTGTCGGCCAGACCCTCCGCATTTTTGACGGGGTTAGCGGCCATCAGTTGAATGCGATTGTTCTCTCGTTTGAGTACCTTAAACTGGGCTAAATTCTCTTGGGCCGGACCGCTCATTACCTGACCGTCACCAGCATAGGTGGCACCGTGGCAGGGACACACAAAGCCATCGCCGTTGGCCGCAACTTCTTTGTGGACACTACAGCCTTGGTGGGTACAGGTGAGCGATATGGCCTGATCGCTGTTGGCGTCGACAACAAAGAGTCGGTCGCCTGCGCCAAAATATTCGGTGGTATCGGTGCTGAGGAGAGGGTTGCGATCGCACCAAAAGGGTACCGGATTCACCGCGATGTTTCCTTTTTGGTAATCGACGCTAGCGATTTTGCCATCGGCCCAATTAATCTGGCTAACCGTTACCCCGGTGAGGATTTGACCACCATTGGTTTCAATGGCATGACTCAATGGATCCACCAGGCAACGACCCATGTCCTCACAGGTGCCATTAAAGGCCAAACCCTCGGGGTTGCCAAAAAAGTAGAAGTGGAAAAACTGCATCAGCTCCCCGGCGCTGAGCACATCCGGTGAATTCAGGCTAGACTTAGCAAAAGGTAGGAAATAGAGGTCGTATAAACCTTTAGGAAACTGTCCCTGGCCCCACTCCTCCACCGACAGATGGTCCAGGCGCTCATAGGTTTGGGGCATCCGAAAGCTAGTAATCTCCCGAAAGACTTCCAAATGTTTGAGCTTGGTGAGGTTGATACCCCATTTCAGCCGGTTTTCTGAGGAAACCGCCAGGTCCACAATGTTCCAGGGAAAAGCGGCATTACTGGGGTAAAACGCCTCAGGCTTGTAGCCATTTTTATAGAGGACGGCGTAAAAGTTGAGCGACTGAAAGTTGTCCTGAGCCTTGAGCTCATCCACCAGGCTAAACAGATTGTAATACTGGGGAAAGAAGCCATGAAACCCGTGTTCCATACGGAGTTCATGATCGCCAACTTGGATCGGCCAGCTGGCAATTTTACCCCCGAGTTGGGGAGAACGCTCTAGCAGGGTGACGGCCATGCCGCGCTTACTCAGCTCATAGGCAGTGGCTAAACCCGCTAAGCCGCCACCGACAATAATAGCTTTTGTGGCGCGCCCCACCGTTTGAGGTAAATCGAGGCGGTCAACTTGATGTAGCGTCGGTTGAGGTTTGGCAAAACGGGTGTAGCCTAGGGTGCCGCCAACGGCTCCAACGCCTAATAATTTAAGTGCACTCCGTCGTGAAATATCAGGGGTTTGCCAGGTCTCAGGGAATGGATTCATTAAAAAGGGAAATACTCGGTAATTGGTTATGGAAGACTAGTATTAGAGGGAAAATTTGTTAAAAGAGCTGAATCACAAACTGGATTAGCCGATTTTTGGTGATAGAGTCCCTAAACAGCTACGGATACATCAGCTCCTATGGATTGCCGATGAGTGCATTTAGTCTGATGAGTGCATTTAGTCTATTGACAGGTGAGCATGGTAATCAGCCTTTAAATAAATACCTATAAAACTACTGTTGGCATTGCTGCGTTTCGGAATATCAACTACAGACTGTTGGCTAAGCTTACAGATCTAGCGAAACCCTACCCAAACCTGATATAAATCATTTTCGGTACAAATCTTAAACCATAAAGCACTACAGCGGTGAACCATTTATGGCCTATCTGATGGCTCAAATTACCCGATATTGGCAGGAAATTCTGGCGGTCGCGCAGCGAATTTTGTTAGAGCTGGTGCGACGGCGACGCAGCCTGATTTTCTGGGCTATTTTCCCCACATTGTTGTTATTGCTAAATGGGGTCATTACGACAGAACGGGCTCAGTTAGATTTGGCTGATGCGTTGGAGGTCGTTGCTCCACCTACCCTAGTGGGGGCTGCTCTGTTTTTTAGTTGCCTGGGGGGAAGTGTTGCGACCGTTGTTGCGGAGCGCGAGCAAAATACCCTCAAACGGCTGTTTTTATCGCCACTGCGGGGAGTGTCTTATTTCTTGGGAATTGTTTTGGCCCACAGTGCCATTGGTGTAGGCCAGGCGTTGTTGGTGTTTGCGATCGCACTTACCCTGGGGGCCACCTTTCCCGGTTCCTGGCCCCTGGCGATGCTGATTATCCTGCTGAGCATTCTGGCCTATGTGGGGGTGGGCTTTATCCTTGGCACCCAGTTTGCTCGCCGCACTGAAGATGTCAACGCCCTAGTGGCTGCATTTGGTGTACCGTTACTGATTATGGGTGGAGCCTTTATGCCCACCTCGATTTTTCCCGACTCCCTTTTACAGCTAGCACGGTTTAATCCAATTTTTCACATGACGGAAGCCCTCACGCTGGTCATGGCTGCAGAACCGGCAAACGAACACATTGCCTTCCTTAGCATTTTTGCCCTGGCGATGGTGGTGGCTGGCTGGCTGGCCTATCGGCGGATGTTAAACCTTGAGCGTCAGCTATAAGCACTGGTGCCAGTTTTGAGTTTTGAATAATGGCAGTCTTTGGTATCAAAGCATGTGACGCCGGGAGTCCATGGCTGAATTTGCGGGAATTGTTATTAGACAGGTCTTTATGTACCACTGACACCTAGGCTGGATCAATGGCTAGGGGTTTTGCAGTTCTAAACGCCTGATACAGGCTGCCTACAAATACGGTGCATGCGGTCAGTTTACAAAATTCTTCAAGGACCCCAAGCGCAGTTTGCATAATCAAGCCCATATCCATACCCAGTAGGAAAGCTAGAATATCGGGTCGATTGGTCAACAGATCTAAAAAGACCATCGCGAAAAGAAAGGCAAAACCAGTCAGCAACAGCGGCAGCACATTTCTGTAGCGTTTCATCTCAGCACGATAGCGATAGACTAAGCCAGCGGCAGCCATACCGTATAGACCGACAATGACATCATCAATGCGGTCGGTAATCGCATTTTCCTCGATGCCTAAAATACCGTGGAGCCAGATATCGAACCGTTCGTGAATCTCCATATGCTCATCGGTGGCCAAAAAGACAAACCCCATAGCGATGATCAACCACACGAAGGCAGGGGAACGCCAACTCCAATTTTTTCTAGAGCGTCTGATATACACTCCCATGGATAGGAGGGCAATGGCTATCAGATACGCGGTTGATAGGGAGGTAATAAAACTCTCCTCATCAAAATAAGCGCGTACATTGCCTTTATTGATACCGGTCCATACCGCCAGCACAACCACCAGGGTGTTGATTGTTAAGAGAATTTTTAACAGCCACCCAGTATGGGATTTGTCCTTAGACAAGTCGGACGTGCTCGAGGATACAGAAAGTTTCACGTTAAGCTTGCGCTCCTACATCTGTCAGCATTGACAAACGGCAGCAAACAGTGAAGCAAGATCACATAGCCGCTGCGTTTGCCTGCTTTGGTAAGGATTAGTTTAACGCAAGGTTAACCAGTTTAATATTAGGTTAACAATCGGTGTGGCTAGATGTAGGTACACACTTACCCAGGGCTGCTACAGAGAATCAGCCCTACCAACCCCAAGTATGGAGGCTATGGAGCGTTAACCCAAGCTGTCGCACACCTGTTCAATACTTTGAACACTGCCTGGATTAATCAAGCCGTGGTAATTAAAGGGGTATACCTGATCTGACTGCACCGCTGTTAGCTGACTCCAGAATGGATCGGTTTTCAGTTGGGCAATCTCTTTGTCAAGTCCGCCGCCAGCATCAATAAACAATAGCTGCTGTGGGTTCAGTTCTAAGATCTTCTCTGGGGATAGGGTAATGTAGCCCTGAAATTCGCTTTGACCAGGCAAGTCAGCGGTCAGATTCTGAACATTAAACTGTTGTAGAAAGTCCCCAGCCCAGCTTTCACTTTTGGGGGATAACAACGGTTCTCGACTGGCGAGCACAATGGCTGTGGGGCCGCTAGCATCAGCCTTGGCCAGGCAAGCATCGTAGCGTTCCAGCAGCGCTGTAGGATCTGCATTCAGCTGGGTGGCTAAGCCCTGGGTCATTGCTTTAAGGCTATCCCACCCTTTAATGTCGACGGATAACACATTGATGTCTAGATCCGTAAGCCGCTCCAGGGTTCGGTCATGGAATCCGGTAGCGCCAATCACCAGGTCGGGTTTTAATGCCACAATTTTTTCCAGGTCGGGCTCGGTGCGACCGCTGCTCACGGTGGTTAATCCTTCAAAACGGGGATCGTTACTGAGCAACGGACTACCGGGAATGCCCACCAGGCTATCGGCGGCTAAGCTATGGACAATGTCGGCACTGATGGAGGTGAGGGCAACAATTGTTGGGATTGTTGGGGCGGTGGTTTCAGGAGAGGCGGTGGTCTCGGGGGTCGGGGTGTTGGATGGGGGGGAAGCGCTGGGGCCGCAGGAGGCAAGACCCATGAGGATGGGGGCGATCGCAAACACCCCCCATCGTCTCCACCGCTGTCCCATAGTTTTTTCGCTCATGTCTCTTCTCCTAATACACCAATGAATGATTGTTGCCTCAGGCAGCATGCCCAGGTACCTGGTACATTGCTACCCTGGCTCAAAACTGCCAGGTCACACCAGCCTGAAGGTTTAACCCTGGCTGCTCAAAACGAGCCCGCCTTAAATTAAATAAACTGTCATTGCTATCTAAAAAGCGCACGTCAGAATAGCGCTCGTAGTCCGTGTCAAATAAATTGAACAATCCTAAATTAAAGGTCAGATTAGGATTGATTTGATAATAGCCAATCAGATCAAACACTGAGTAAGCATCGGGGACGAAGGGATCCTGGTCGGCCTCGGGTTCAAACCCTTCCCCCCTGGCTTCACCCACAAAGGTACTGACCAATTCTGCACCCCAGCGCTGATTGGGCGAGCTATAGCGCAATCCTAAGACGGCCTCAATCGGGTCTACAGTAGATAGCGGTTCATCAGAGGTAAGATTGTTGCCCTCAGTCCAGGATAGGGCTCCGAGTAAACTAAATCCTCCCTGACCTGGGGTAAATTGATACTCTGCTTTTGCTTCTACACCATAGGTCTCTACATCATCAATGTTGACGTTTTGAAAGACCAATAGGGGGCGACCGCCGCTAAATTCGGTATCCACCAACTGGTTGTCAATAAAGTCGTTGTACCGATTATAGAAACCGGCCAAGCTAACGTTAAATTTCGAAAAATTTCCCCGCATGCCCACTTCAAAACTGTTGCTGGTCTCTGCCTCCAGGTCAGGGTTGGGCTCCGTACGGTAGCCAAATATTTGATTGGTAAAACCGCTGTTGATCTCGTCATACTGCGGTGCTCGAAAACCGCGCGCATAGCGACCGTAAAAGCTGAGGGTATCCGTTGGCTGATAGACCAGGGCCAGGGTGGGAGAGAATGAACTATCGCTAAAGTCCGTTGCCGTTGCCCCATTACGCTCAAAGTCTTCGTCAATGGAAATGTTCAGATCGTAATAGTCATAACGTAGGCCGGGAATAACGCTAAAGGTGCCATCGCCAAACTCAATTTCATCCTGGAGATAAACTCCCACCCTGAAGGTATCTGAGTTGGGATAGTCCCGGGTGGGAAAATCGTCAGGAATAGCATTTTGGGTGGTATCCCCCGTAATCAGGTTGGTTTGAACGCGCTCCCGGGGACGGGCATTAAAGGTGTTAGAAATATCCACACCGTAGGTTAGACGGTGGTCGGTCTTCCCCCAGTCAAAGTCACTGCGCAGTTGCACATCACCGCCAAACACCTGATCCACAAAGCGGTTTTCACTCACTCGCAATGTTGGAAATCGCTGAAATGTTCTAAAGTCAAATCCCAACAGCTCCCGCTCGTTCTCTTCTTGGGTGCGAGAGTCTTGAAAATAAAGGCGAGCCCGAGCAAAATCCAGAAAAGAGCGACTTTCGGTATTGTCATAGTTATAGGCCAAACTTAACCGGGTGCGAGTCGTATCGACTTCCTCTTCAAATCGTGTGGTTGTACCTGTAATCAAAGGCAAATTTTCAGCCGATGTGGTGGTGTCGACGTCGTTATCAAACACCTCCACCGTAAAGTCGACGGCGCTGCTTTCATCCAGGTTATAAACCAGTTTGCCCAGTAGGCTGTTGCGTTGGCTATCTTGGTCATCACCCAGGTTTTCAGCTTCAGAACCATCACGGCGAGAATAGGCCAACAGCGTGTCAATATTTTCAAAGCGATTGATCTGCACAAATGTGCTGGTAAATCCAGTGTTGCGGCTATCAAAATTGGTTGAAGCCGTGGCAGCTGAGTCACGACCGACGGCTTCAATCAGCTCGGTGGGGTCCAGGGTAAAATAGCTGACTGTTCCACCTAACGCATCACTGCCATACAGGGTGGAGGCTGGCCCCCGCAGAATTTCAGCTGTACGAAGAATTTCCGTATCAAAATAATCTCGGCCTAAATTAAACCCCTGGCCAACGGTGACGGCATCCCCAAATTGGAAAGCTGAGGGCAATCGAATATCATCCACCTGAATTAGGATGCGATTGCCATCGATACCGCGAATATTAAAGTCTTGGAGGCCAAACTGGAGATTGTTGCCGACTGATACCCCAGGCTCATAACGAATCAGGTCAGAAATATCGCGAATCAGGCGACGATTGACATCATCGGCGTCAATCACTGTGACCGTGGCAGGCGCTGTCTGAATCGTTCGGGGTGTGCGGGTGCCTGTGACGGTAATGCGCAGCAGACCATCATCATCGTTATCGATAAGTTCTTCCGATTCTTCTGACTCCTCTGACGATTCTCCCTGAGCTATAAATGTCGCCTCTGACGTGGTTGTCAATGGGGACTTAACTGCTTGTCTACAAAAAGATTCAGCGTTTTCTGAGGTGGCTAAATAGTCACATCTATTACTAGCTTGGGTAGTGCTATTGAGAGCTATTAGAATGGCAAAAAAAGGGATATTAAAAAGAAAAAATCTCAATAAGCGCATAGGGTTCATTTCAGAAGAAGGAATTGATTGAAAAGCTAAGCAATAAACCGAGAAGCAAAGACCGTGAGCCTGGTTGACCTTAATTAATGGCGTTTGAGGCTAGTTCGGTGGTTTTGCTGGGTGGGGTGTGTGAGGTTGCTGCCAGGGGACAAATCTGTGGGCCGACGGGGGTGTCTAAAATGGCCACATCCACATCAAATGCCTGGGTCACAATGTCGGGGGTGAGGGTGTCATGGACTGAGCCAATGGCCCACAGCTTGCCCTGGCGCATAAAGGCCAGCCGATCGCTGTAGCGAGCCGCCAGATTAATGTCGTGCAATACGGTGATGATAGCTAGCTGTTCTTGTTGATTGAGCTGCTTGAGTAACTCTAAAAGCTGTAGCTGATAGTGGATATCTAAATAGGTGGTGGGTTCATCCAGCAGCAATACCCTGGGTTGCTGGGCCAGGGCCAGGGCTAAAAAGGCTCGCTGTCGTTGACCGCCAGACAAATTGGCAACGGGTTCGTGGCGATACTGGTCCATGTCAGTCCAGATCAGGGCCTGGTCGATGTGTTTATGGTCACGGCTGGTGAGATCCCACTGCCACCAGGGCTGGTGGGGCGAGCGGCCCAGACTCACCAGCTGATAGACGCTGAGACCCGCTGGCAAAATCTGCTGTTGGGGCAATAAGGCCAGCTTGCGAGCCACTGCTGTGGGCGACAGATTTTGAATATCGTGACCGCTGAGCAAAATAGAGCCCTGTTGAGGGGAGAGAATACGACCAAACAATCGCAGCAGGGTGGATTTACCAGAGCCGTTGGCCCCCAGAATGCTGAGCCATTCGCCTTGATGCAGGGTTAAATTTACCTGTTCAATAATCGCTTTGTTGCCATAGCCGCCCTGTAGACCCTGTGCCTCTAAAACCATGGCTAACCCCTTGTAATAGCTCCACTACGACGATACAGCAGCCACATAAATACAGGGGCTCCCATAATGGAGGTGACAATACCCACCGGTAGTTCAATGGGGCCTAGTCGGGCTAGCAAATCGGCGCTGCAAAGCACCAGGGCACCCCCAATGGCAGAGAAGGGAAGCACTAATCGGTAATCGTTGCCCACCAATAGTCGAACACCGTGGGGTACCAGTAAACCGACAAAGCCCACTAACCCGGCAATGCTGACGGCTCCTGCGGTGAGTAGGGTGGCAACTGCGCCAATCAGCAGTCGAGATCGCATCAATGACGACCCCAGTCCAACAGCTAAATCATCCCCCAGGCTTAACAGGTTTACCTGGCGTGCCAATAGGCACCCCGCCAGCAAACCCACCACTAAACTAGGGCTGACAATGATTAATTCTTGCCAGCCACGGCCATTGAGGCTGCCGGTCAACCAGGTCAGTGCCGCCTGCACCCGACCGTCCGCAGATAGCAATAGCAGCATGGTTTGTAACGCGGCAAATAATGTACTGGCGGCAACCCCCCCCAGAATCAGCCGCTCCACTGAGATTTCCCCCTTGGTTCTAGCCAGGCCAAACACAATGGCCATGGCGATCACCGATCCCAGCCAGGCCCCCAACGGCAACCAAATATCCCAGATATTAAGGCCCACGATCAGCACAGCGGCTAACCCAGCACCAGAGGAGATCCCCAGCAAAAAGGGGCTAGCCAGTCCATTGCGCAACATGCCCTGGAGTAATGCGCCAGCCATGCCCAGGGCTGAACCGACCACAATGGCCATCAGCACCCTGGGCAGTCGCAGGTCCCAGACGATGGTTTGGTTAATGCTGCTACCTTCCCTGTTGAGGGCGGCCCACACCTCTGGCTGCGTCAGAGCAACCGAGCCGAAGGATAGGGATATTGCGATCGCTAACAACAGCCCTAAGATCAGCATTAAACTCACCAGCACTACCTTGTAGCGTCGCCGATGAGGCACTGGCCATGCCTTGGTTAGATGTGCTTTCGAACGAACTGAACCCATGTCCGCCATACTACTTGCAATTAAGCCCATTAAAAATGAGCAATAAATACGGGTAATTACTTAGAAGAATCATTCTATTAATGACAATAGATGTCAAGTATATTTAATTACATAAAGAAAAATATCCATTCAGAGCCCATACTAGTAACGCTTTATCAGGTGGCCGTTTACTATCTTCTTTAAATTAAAAAGAATCTTTCTCAATAACTTGATTTTGATATATACTCGATAAAACAGGAGCTTAATTGCAAATGAAAGTCAATTAAGTAGGGATTCGTCCGGGAGACTACATCTGCGTCATCTTGTGGTCTCCACTTTTTTTAGATGCGAACGTCTCAGGGGGAATGTCAAGTCTGCTCAACATAAGCCAGAAATAATGCCTTTAAGCTGTCTTTGTTCTCCTCTCACTAGACAGCTTTTTCTTGTCAACCCTGGCCAGGGCTACCCAACTCTCCATGGGCTACAGGTTGTTCCCTCTAAATACAGTGCGGAAACAGAATGCGGAGACAGAATGCGGAGACAGGCTATATGTAAAGAAGTGCAAAAAGTTATCAGTTACTAGTTGCAAGAACGTTGAACCCTATTGGTTTTCTTTGTTGCCTAAATTTAGAACAACAAGAGCAGACTACGCAGTGGAACATCTCAGGTGTTTAGGCTAGTTGCCATTAATTACTAGCTATTGTTTAACGGTGCCTGCTGCGCCATGGTGCAGCAGGCGCTACTGTGTAGGAGATAGCTCAAACGCAACAAAACAGCTATCTAACGTTAGCTTCGCTAAGGAGATTGAATAATGGCCCATGCAACTGTTAAGAGAGTTTCACCCACACAAACTGCACCCCGGCAAGCCAACTGCACCGCCTGTTTAAGTCGCAATTGTCCTATGGCTGGTGCTGCAGAGTATCCAGTACAGTTTTGCAATAGCTACCGGCAGGCCAACTGTTATTTCTGTGACAAGTCAGATTGTGCCCTAAATGGCTCGCTAGATTCTCCTGTCATGGCGTGTGATCAGTTTGTGCCCATCGCTATTTAAGCTGTTGGCAAGCTCTTGATTAAGCTCAGTCACTAAAGACATTTATTGCTTTAGCTAACCATTAGCCCGCACTATGCGGGCTTTTCTTGTGTGAAGGATTATCTGTTGTTCCCCATAAATACAATGCGGAGACAGACCATGCATAAAGAATTGTAACAAGTTATCAGATGCTAGTTGCAAGAACGTTGAACAAGATATTTTTTACTTTTTTCCTAAAGTAAGAACGAAAAGAGGTTGACCAGTGTTTTGTCACCTTTTAATGGGTTAGAGATGAATTCTATTTGCCATTAACTACTAGCTATTGTTTAATGGCGTCTGCTGCGCCATGGTGCATCTGGCGCTACTGTATAGGAGATAGCTCAAACGCAACAAAACAGCTATCTAACGTTAGCTTCGCTAAGGAGATTGAATAATGGCCCATGCAACTGTTGAGAGAGTTTCACCCACACAAACTGCACCCCGGCAAGCCAACTGCACCGCCTGTTTAAGTCGCAATTGTCCTATGGCTGGTGCTGCAGAGTATCCAGTACAGTTTTGCAATAGCTATCGGCAGGCCAACTGTTATTTCTGTGACAAGTCAGATTGTGCCCTAAATGGTTCGCTAGATTCTCCTGTCATGGCGTGTGATCAGTTTGTGCCCATCGCTATTTAAGCTGTTGACAAGCTCTTGATTAAGCTCAGTCACTAAAGACATTTATTGCTTTAGCTAACCATTGGCCCGCATGATGCGGGCTTTTTTTTGTAAAACCCCTGACCAAAAATGACCCGTTAATTTTAGATACTATTCCAAATTTGCTGACATTAATTCACATTTACAAAAGAGATGACTGGCCGTCAGATCACCTGAGAAGTATTGAGGATACACCACAAGGGCACATGTCAATGCTCCCTATAAAACACTGGTATCTTAAGGAAAACAACATCCTGAGTAACATCTAGTCACATAAGTATAGTGTTTTGCAAGGGTTTGTTAAAGTATGCCATAGTAGTAAAAGTACCTAGGAAATCTCTGCTACTTATTAAGAATGCTTCTCGTTTTTGTTCGCTGCACCTGCCTGTTAACGCTAATAATCATCCCCAAAACAAGGTGGTCATTACTAGATTTCAAGGGCACGGACCTTTAGGACCTAATAAGACAATCTCGTGTTAGTTAAAACAGTTTAATTGTTACCCTCAGCCAGCAGAGTGATGTCTGACAGTATCCATAACACTAATAACGGCTGGAATGTTACCTATATCGGTGGCACAGCTGATTTGCAAGAGCCTCCTTCAGACACCGAGATGTCTGAGCCTGGTCATGGCTCCCGTTTGCCACTTGCCATGGCTACGGTGGGGGATCGGGTGTGGATTGCCCAACTTAACGGAGGGCAATCGATGGTTCGTCGCCTAACAGAGGTGGGGATTGTGCCAGGAAAGGAAATTACCGTCGCAAGTCGAACAGGCAGTGGATCAGTAGTTGTTGCCCTGCAAGGATGTCGGATTGGTTTGGGGGCTGGTATGGCCCACCGGGTCATGGTGACAACGGCAAACACAACTAACGGGGCTGTATCTCGGCAGCCCACACAGTCAATTAATGGAGAGAATGACATGACGTCAGAGATCGCTAGTTTAACGTTAAGTGATTTAAAGGTGGGGCAGTCAGGGCGTGTTCTAGGCTATCAGCCTGGCAGCCAAACCTATCGCGGCAAGCTCCTGTCTATGGGATTAACACCGGGTGCCCAGTTTGTGGTTGTTCGCCAGGCTCCGATGGGAGACCCCATGGAAATTAATGTGCGAGGGATGCATCTGAGCCTGCGTAAAGGAGAAGCAGCTGTTCTACAAGTCGAAGTCATTGAGGTGGAGGAGGAACGCCATGGATAACTTGACCATTGCCCTATTGGGAAACCCAAACTGTGGCAAAACAACTTTGTTTAACGCCCTAACTGGAGCCAACCAGCATGTGGGTAATTGGCCAGGGGTGACTGTAGATCGCAAAGAAGGGTGCTATCAATATGGTGGGAAGACCATCAATGTGGTTGACCTGCCAGGTATTTACGCCATCGACACCAGTGATGATGGTAACTCTATCGATGAAACAATTGCCTGTAACTATTTGCTCTCGGAGCAAGCCCAGGTTGTCGTCAATATTTTAGATAGCTCAAACCTGGAGCGTAACCTTTATCTGACAACACAAATTTTGGAAATGGGGCTACCGTTGATAGTCGCATTAAATATGACGGATGTGGCGTCAGACCAGGGTGCCCAGGTAAATGCTACCCTGCTGTCACAGCGGTTGGGCTGTCCAGTAATCCCCATGGTGGCCTCTAAAGAACAGGGCATAGATGACCTGCGCCGTTGTTTAGATACCTTTCTCACCTCCCCATACTTGCCTGAGTCCCAGGTGGTTTACCCGTCCTTGATCGAATCGGCGGTGACGGAGCTGCTGCCCATGGTAGAGTCCCATGGGCGTTGGTCGGTCCTAAAACTTTTGGAATATGATGACGCGGCTGTGCCGAATATCTCTTCAGCTGTTCTACAGCGGGTGTCAGAGCATCGTCACCGTATCCATCAGGTGTTAGGCGAAGATATTGATATTGTGGTGGCCGATGGGCGCTATAGCTATGTCCATCGGTTAGTGGGTGATGTGGTTAGCCAGCCGCAAAATCTTGGTGTTACGACCTCCGATAAGATTGACCAAGTGGTGTTAAACCGCTGGCTAGGCATCCCTATTTTCCTGGGGGTGATGTATCTGTTGTTTATGGTGGCTATCAATGTTGGTAGCGCATTTATCGACTTTTTTGACATTCTCTTTGGCACCGTGTTTGTTGACGGGCTGGGCCATTTATTAGCCGCTATTGGTATGCCGGAAGTGGTCCAGGTTGTATTGGCAGACGGCATGGGAGGGGGCATTCAAACGGTGGCCACCTTTATCCCAGTGATTGGCTGTTTGTTTTTATGCTTAGCATTTCTAGAAGACAGCGGCTACATGGCACGGGCTGCATTTGTGATGGATCGCTTTATGCGATTTGTTGGGCTACCGGGTAAATCGTTTGTGCCCATGTTAGTGGGATTTGGCTGTAATGTGCCTGCGATTATGGCCACGCGCACCTTGGAGAGTCGCCGCGATCGCATCCTCACTATTTTAATGAATCCGTTTATGTCCTGCGGCGCACGACTGCCGGTGTATGCCCTATTTGCCGCTGCCTTTTTCCCCAGGGCTGGGCAGAATATTGTGTTTTTGCTGTACCTGGTGGGGATGGCCATGGCGATCATCACTGGGCTGATCATGAAATACACCCTGCTTAAGGGAGAGGCCAATCCATTTGTGATGGAGCTGCCCACCTATCATGTGCCCACATTCAAAGGGGTGCTACTGCGAGCCTGGGAACGACTCAAAAGCTTTATCCTGCGGGCAGGAAAAGTAATCGTGATTATGGTGATGGTGCTGAGTCTGTTAAACACCGTTGGTGTTGATGGTTCCTTTGGCAATGAAGACAGCGAAAACTCGGTGCTCAGTTCCCTGAGTCAGGGCATCACGCCAGTCTTTGCCCCCATGGGCATTAGCCAAGATAACTGGCCTGCCACCGTTGGTATTTTTACCGGGGTGTTTGCCAAAGAGGCGGTTGTTGGCACCCTGGATTCTCTCTATGGCCAGCTAGGCAATGATGCGGCCATGGCCTCTGGGATAGAGGTTGAAACTGAATCGTTTGATTTCTGGGGGAATATCGGAGAGGCTTTTGCCACTATTCCCGCCAATCTGGCTGATCTTTCCGGTACCTTTTTAGACCCTCTAGGTCTGGCGGTCGGTGATGTTAGTAGCCTTGAGGTAGCAGCCGACGAACAAGAGGTGGCCTACACCACCTTTGGTCAAATGGTGCTGCGGTTTGACGGTCGGGTGGCCGCCTTTGCCTATCTATTATTTGTGTTGATGTACTTCCCCTGTGTTGCAGCCATGGGAGCTGTATATCGGGAAACCAATGCTGGATGGACCGCGTTTGTGGGTCTCTGGACCACGGGGTTAGCCTATTGGACCGCCGTAGCCTATTACCAGGTCATGACCTTTAGCCAACATCCCCGTAGTGCGTTGGCCTGGATTGTGGGATTGGGAGTTGTTGCGATCGCAACCATAGTGATCATGGGACTCTCTTCACGAACCAAACGGCGACGACGACTTACCCTTGAGGGTCAGTAAACGACAGAGGGAGCGATGGAGTCATCTATCGCTCCCTCTAGTGGTCTTAAACAAACTACGTCTCATATGAATCGAACCTCACAATGCTCAAGGATATCCAGACTTACATTGCTCAAAAACACACAGTCTCCATGGCGGATCTAGCGCTGCACTTTCATACGGATAGTTATGCGCTCCAGCCAATGCTCCAAAAACTGAGACGCAAGGGACGTATTCAAGAACTGCCGATGCCGATAAAATGTTGTGGTTGCACAGCCTGTTCCCAAGATAGCCTCAAGCTTTATGAATGGATAGGCAATACCGACAGACCTCAGTGCAAAGCCGATTCTGTTGCTTTGCACACCTGTACTAAGACATGACAATTGTCATTTATCCCCATGACCTGACGCCATAGTCGTGACATTAAACCCTGGATACGCTTGAACCATAGGAAGCTCCAGAGGAATTTATCAGTTATGCAAAAACGTTGGCTTGGTGCAGGTTTAATGGTGATATCCGTTGGTTTTATGGGGGGGGCTAGCCTACAGTTGTCAGCCACTGCCCAACCAGCCACTGAAGCTCAAGCTGGTTTACCTCCGTTAGTTCAGCGAGAGTTATTCTTTGCTAATCCAGAGATTACAGGGGCACAGCTATCTCCTGATGGTCAGTTTCTGGCGTTTCAAAAGCCCTTAAACGGGGTGATCAATGTTTGGGTAAAGGGCATCGATGAGCCGATGGAGGCCGCTCGCCCGGTGACAGCGGATACGGATAGCCCAATCATTGTTTACTTTTGGAGTGCCGATGGCCGCTACATTCTCTATGGTCAAGATAAAGAGGGCAATGAGAATTTCCACATTTACGCGGTTGAACCCGGCTCGTTGCATGAGACTGTTCCGACAGCCCGTAATTTGACCCCCATTGAGGGTATTGCGGCTCAAATTTATGCGGTCCCTAAGCAAACGCCTAATCAAATTATTGTGGGTCTTAACGATCGCAATCCGCAGTTCCATGATATCTATCGCTTGGACTTAACCACAGGCGAACGCACGTTACTGCTCCAGAACGATGACAATATTGGCTCTTGGACAACGGATTTAGCTGGTAATGTGCGTTTGGGGTATCGTCAGACCCTGGAGCGAGGAACTGAGATTTTAGCGGTGGACGACAATGGATTAACCCCTGTCTATACCTGTCGTATTGAAGAAACCTGTATTCCGTTGCGATTTCACCCAGATGGACAACAGGTGTATCTGATGAGCAACCGCGATCAAAACTTGATCCAGTTGGAACTGCTGAATCTTGAAAACCAACAAACCCAAGTTATAGAAATCGATCCTGAAAACCAGGTAGACCTGGGGGGGGCCCTGTTTTCAGAGGCCACGGACGAGCTGATCGCCACTTACTACATTGGCGATCGCACCCGTCTCTACCCGCAAACCGATCAGGTGGCCACTGATTTGGCATTTCTGCAGCAACAGCTGCCCGATGTGGATGTTTCGTTGCAGTCTGCGACCGAGGATGATCAGTTGGTTCTGATCACAGCCCACAGCGATGTCAATCCAGGGTCAACCTACCTATTTGATCGCAATGCTCAATCATTGGAAAAACTATACGATGTTCGGCCAGAGCTACCAAGGGAGCACATGGCCACCATGCAGCCGATCCGCTACACCGCCCGCGATGGCCTGGAGATTCCCGCCTATCTAACCCTGCCCCAGGGGGTAGAGCCTGTAAACTTGCCGGTGGTGGTGCTGCCCCACGGAGGGCCTTGGGATAGGGACACATGGGGATATAACACCTTTGTTCAGTTTCTGGCTAATCGTGGCTATGGGGTGCTACAGCCTAATTTTCGCGGTTCCACGGGGTATGGCAAAGAGTTTCTCAATGCGGGGAATAACGAGTGGGGAACAGGGGCGATGCAGCACGATATCACCGATGGTGTGCAGTACCTGATTGAGGCCGGGATTGCCGATCCAGAACGGGTGGGGATTGTGGGGGGCTCCTACGGGGGGTATGCCACCCTGGCTGGATTAGCCTTTACCCCTGATATTTATGCCGCCGGTGCATCTATTGTGGGGCCGTCTAACCTGATCACCCTGTTAAACTCAATTCCCCCCTATTGGGCGTCCCTAAAAGCTACCTTTGCGTTGCGTTTGGGTGACCCCAATAACCCAAGCGATCGCAACCGGCTAGAAGCACAGTCACCCTTATTTTCCGCTGATCAGATCCAGTCACCGCTGATGGTGATTCAAGGCGCGAACGATCCCCGCGTTAAACAGGCTGAGTCCGATCAAATTGTGGTAGCCCTGCGAGATCTAGACCGACCTGTCGAATACCTGGTAGCTCCCGATGAAGGCCATGGTTTTCGGAAAGAGATTAACAATCTAGCCATGACGGCAGCCTTAGAACGATTTTTCGCCGAGCACCTGAGTGGGCGCTATCAGCCGGAGATGTCTACAGAAGTAGAGGCTCAGCTGACAGCTTTAACCGTTGATGTGGCCACTGTTACGGCAGATGCTTCCACAGAGCCTGAGGAGGTTGCCGTTGATCCCGCTGTGTATGAGCGCTATGTCGGTACCTACCAACTGTTACCCAATATGCAGCTCGACATTCGCGTAGAAGAAGAACAGCTGATCGCTCAGGCCACAGGCCAAGAATCTTTTCCCCTTTACCCTGCGTCCGAGACCCAGTTCTTTGCCCGCATCGCCGATATTTTTATTCAGTTCGATGTGTCAACAGCAGAAACCGTTAGCGGTCTGACGCTTTATCAATCAGGGCAAGAACTCGTTGCCCCCAAGGTTGAAGAGTAAACGTCATTAAAAGTGAACAATCCTGTAGGGGCACTCCCTTGTGGATGCCCTTTGACACCATAATCTGATTAATCATTAAGATATGCTTACATGAATTTTGGACTGATCAATCAATTTGTGTTGTTTAGGGCATACTCCATCTAGGGCATACTCCTTTTACTGAAAGAACTATTGCCAAGATGATTAATCATAAACATGAATGCAAGTTTCTGCCGAAAGAAACTTGCATTAGTTATGAGGAATTAAAAAAACATTCCACTTATTCAGATGCGTGGATTGCCATTAATGGGCTTGTTTACGACATTACGGATTTCATCCCCAAACACCCTTTTGGTGACACCTTTAGAGGGAATTTAGGGACAGATTGTAGCGGTTTTTTTTCGTCTGCACATGTTCGCACGAATGTAGAAAACCTCATGGAGAATGAGCATTTTTTACAGAAAAATGACATAAAACTAGTAGGCAAACTTGACGTCACCCAAGATTACTTATACAAAGATAATGACAACAAATATTTAGATAGAATCGTTTATCAGAAACTATGCAATGATGAATTTTGGTTGGAGCTAAAAGCCAAGGTCCATGAATACTTGATAGAGAATGATGAATCGACTCATTACTCTGCACATGAGGGAATTTTCTATCTTCTATACTATTCCAGTATATTTGTACTTTTATCATATTTCACCTGGATAAATTCCTCAATCTTGTCAGCGACATTACTGGGATTCCATATGGTTTGTGTGTCAGCTGGTATGTCCCATATGGTTGCGCATTTTGGCTTCACGAGAAATAAGTTACTAAATTTCGTCGCTTTGTATCTGATGGATTTGGGCGGATACTCATGTTTAGAATGGCAAATTTCTCATCAAACCCACCATAATCAACCCCATTCATCCATAGATTATCAAACTAATCAATACGCCCCCATACGTATTCATAAGTATGTAAAGCATGGTAAGTACCACAAATATCAATATATTTATTTTTGGATAGGGATTTTATTTTATCATTTTCGTGTTTTTCCCATGGGCACTATTTGGCTCATTAAAAATAGAGAGTTTGTGCGTTATAAATATGAGGTGATCGCCCATATTTTTGCCAAATTAGTCTTTCTTTCACTTATTGCTTATTGTGGATACATCAGTAGTATTTGGAATGCGCTGATTCTATTAACCATATATTCGATATCTTACTCATTTTTTGCTTTTATCTTGCTCTACAATGATCACGAAGAAACCCATAATGTTTTAGCAGTAAATGAAAATATAAATCTTTATCATAAGAAGTTTTCATGGGCTGAAACTCAAGTCAGAACATCTGGTAATTGGCATCCAACTAACTGGATACTATCCTTTATCGAATTTCATTATGGCTACTTTAATTACCACATAGAACATCATTTATTTCCGAGTTTTAAGCCAAGCTTACTGAAAAAGATAAGCCCAATCGTTAAAGGTGTATGCGACAAATATGATATTCCATACATTTCAACAACATTTTTTGAGGTTCATCGCTCATTTCAAAGGCATATCACAAAAATGGGGCTTCCCTAAAAGAGTAAAATGTGGAGCTGCTCCAGCTTAGGGGACCATCACAACTCACGCACCTCAGCATAGGATAAAAATATCGAGCACGATAGAGTTTGCCTGATGGTAAGAATATTATTTCCCTTGAGTCCCACCTCTGCGTGAAATAATATTTTTTCCCTCGTTTCATCTGGATGTATGGTTAGATGAAGTCATTGAATGATACATTTTTTGAGTATATAAAATACTAGATTTCACCGTAAACCCGAGGGACTGAGTTAACTCAAAGAAATGTTCTTCATCGTTATGATTAAACGATGAATCGCCTATCTTATTTAAGGCTTGAACTACTGCAAAAACCTCATTTTTGTCATTTACTATAGGTAAACAGAGGATATTCCGGGTGAGACAACCCGTATCACGATCAACTTGAGGATTAAATCTTGCATCATTGTAGGGATCCTCAATATTCAAAATTTCTCCCGTTGTGGCCACATATCCTGCAATGCCAGAATCTATAGGGATTTCAATACTGATTAACTGATCATCTTTGCCGCGCGCATTTTTTGACCACAAAATTTTGCGACTATGATCAACTACAAAAAAGGTGACTTGTTCAGCTTGAAGCAATTGAGCAATTTTTAATGAAATCGCCTGAAAAGTAATTTGAAGCTTAGAGTTAAAGGATTGATCCCTAAGCAGATTCATTGAACTCACGACTTGTTCTAATTCGTGATTAAGTTTATTTAGAAAATCAGAGAATTGAGATGCAGATAGAGGAGAGATTAGGTTATTAATCGCATTAACATCTGTTTCTAAAATAAATGACGTCAGGTTGCTTAAACCAAGCAAAAACTCACCTTTAGAAATAGACAAACGTCCATCTTCCAAACTAATAATACGATCAGCAATATCTAAAATACGGTTATCATGCGTCACTAAAATAATTGTGCAACCTTGCTGCTTTGCCAATTGTTGCATCAGTTCTACAACTTCACGCCCTGTGTGTCCATCGAGAGAGGCTGTGGGTTCATCGGCTAAAATGACTTGAGGTTTATTAACCAATGCACGAGCAATGGCAACCCGTTGCTTTTGTCCTCCTGATAGTTGCTCGGGGCGTGAGTATAGGTGTTTTCCTAAACCCACTGCCTCTAGCGCAGCTTTTGCTTGGGCTTTGGATCTCTTGGCTGAAATTGGATATAGTGCTGCCGCCATTTCGACATTTTTGATGGCGTTTAGAGAGCTTAATAGATTATGGTCCTGAAAAATGAAGCCAATTTGGCGACGAATTTTCTCTAAACGACCATGACTGACCCCTCTCATTTCCTGCCCTAAGACTTGTAAACTGCCTTCCTGAACGGTTCGTAATCCGCCCATTAAGGTGAGTAATGTCGTTTTACCAGATCCAGAAGGTCCTGTCATAATGACAATCTCCCCCGCCTGAATCTCAAGGTATATATCAAATAATATTTGTCGGCGGAGACGTCCTGCACCGTAATAATGGCTTAGCTGATTGGCGACAATGGTGGATTCTAATGCCATTGCTTTTAGTACTTCAGAATTGTGGTAAATGCCTACGCAAAATTAAATCTACTCATACAACTTGCCGAAGGTAGTGGAGATTACTGAAAGAGTCAATGGGGCGCTTTTATTTTGGGCTCTAATGGTTTACCTGCCAGCCTTAGGGAACTCTATTAAGGCTGACAAAATAACTCATTCTCAAGCCAATGGACATGACAACTCGCCCCATAAGTGCGTGATCAGCAGCGTTCGGACCTCGGCTTCAACGTGTAAGCAACTTTAGTTGCATCAATCTGCTCAAGCGGAGTTTTCACTATGCGGACTTTCATCGAACATATTTTCAACAATAATTTTACAAAACCTTACCGAAAGCAACTCACTCAACACCCTAAGCTTTGGATGATTGCGTTGTTAAGTATGACGATGGCATCGGCCCTTGGTGCTTTTTTGATTAGTGGCATTGGCCGGGAGGACAATGTGGCTAGTCAGATTGCCTTGGGGGCTTTAAATGACTATGCTGAACCAGCGTCAGTCTCTGCCTTAGGTTTTTTGAAACCTGAAGATGAGGTGACCAATATATCAGGAGCTGTTTCACCTCAGGGAGCGCGGATTGATCAGTTACTAGTGTCTCAAGGAGAACACGTTAAAGCGGGTCAAATAGTTGCAGTTCTTGATAATGAACCTCGCTTGAAAGCCGCTTTGAAGAAGGCTAAAGCCCGAGTCAACATAGCCCGCTCCAGGCTTTTGCAAGTGGAAGCAGGAGCCAAAGAAGGAGAGATTAATGCATTGGCAGCTAAACTGGAAAATTTAGACGCTGAACTGCAAGGTCAAATTATTGTCCAACAAGCGACCATTAAACGATTAGAGGCAGACTTAGCCGGAAAAATGGCAGCTCAAAAAGCAGTTAACGATCGGATTTCAGCAGAGTTTATAAATGCTGAAGCCGAATGTACGCGGTTTGAGCATTTACATGCTCAAGGAGCAGTTTCAGAGTCTGAGCATGCCTTGAAGTGTTTAGAAAAAGAGATTGCTTACAAGCAAGAAGTTGAGTCTGAAGCTACACTAACCCGCATTATCAATAGTGGTCAAGAACAAATAGTAGAGGCAGAAGCACAACTTGAGAGAACAATTAACACCATGCGATACCAGAAAGCGGAAACTCAAGCTACCCTCGACCAGAGTTCTGAAGTTCGTGACGTGGATATTGCCCTTGCCCAGGCTGAATTAGCAGATGCAATGGTTGGTGTTGAGCAAGCTCAGGCAGAGCTTGAGCTTGCCTATGTCAGGGCACCCAGAGCAGGTCAGGTCTTGAAAATTAGCACCCGGCCAGGTGAAATTATTTCCAATCAAGGCATTTTAGAGCTAGGTCAAACTCAGCAAATGTATGCGATCGCTGAGGTCTATGAAACAGATATTAGTCGAGTCCATATAGGACAGAAAGCAGCTATTACGAGCGATGCTATCCCCTACACATTGCAGGGGACTGTCGATGAAATTGGCTTACAAATTGGTAAGCAAGAAGTATTTAGTACTAACCCCGCTTTTGATGTAGATGCTAGGGTGGTAGAAGTCAAAATCCGTCTTAATCCAGAAGATAGTCAAAAAGTTTCAGGTATGACCAATTTGAGAGTTGAAACGGTAATTAAAACCCCTGGATAAGACAATTCTTTCCTAATATATTGGGGCAGGAGTAAGTAGAGGCTACTGTTTGATGAGGGCATACTGTGCAGGTTAGATTTTCATCCTGTCCCTCATATTTCTGAGGTTTCAATATGTTTCGGACATTCTCGGTCGCTTGGGCTCAACTATTGCACCAAAAGGTCCAAACAATTGTTACGATTCTGGGCGTTGCTGTTACTGCAATTCTACTGTTCATGCAGGTTGGATTCCGTGTAGGTCTCTTAGAGAGTAGTACTCAACTTCCTGCTAGTTTCCAAAGTGATATTGTTCTAATCAGTAGCTCTTCTATAGCTTTTTCGGTTGCCGTACCGTTTTCGGAACGTCGCTTAAATCAAGTTCTAGCCTTTGAAGAGGTGGAATCGGTAACGCCTATCTATATCACAATGATTTTCGTAAAAAGGCTGGAAGAACAACCTAAGTTCATGTCTTCTATGCAAGTCATTGCCTTCCCCCTCAAACCCAATGTGATGGATGTGCCAGGGTTGGCAGAAAATTTAGACAAGATAAAAGATGATAATTTTTTCTTACTGGATGGAAGGTCGCGTCCAGAACTATCTTCATTAATTGCTGAAATAAAAAATAATGGTAGAGTGAGCACTGAAATAACAAGTATTGGCTTTGAAAGAAAAAAAGTTGATCTTGTGGGTTTATTTGAGATGGGTGCAAGCACCTTCTACAATGGTAACTTAATCACCAGTGAAGCTAATTTCTTGAAAATTTTTGGCCTAGGTCAAGGAGAAATTATTGCTGGTTTAGTTCATGTCAAACCCGGAGTTGATGTTCCTCAATTAATATCTCGAATAAAAAGTTATCTGCCTGACGATGTGAAGATTATGTCTCGGAAAGAACTCATCAGGGAAGACAAGGCGTTTATAGAAACTAGCTCGCCCATGGGCATAGTTATTCTCTTCGCAATGCTTTTTTCGATTTTAATTGGAATTGTAGTACTATACCAAGTTCTTTATCAAAACATATCAAGGTTCGCTAAGGAGTATGCAACATTAAAAGCGATTGGCTATAGTCAACGATTTTTGGTGGAAATTGTGTTGGAGCAGGTATTCGTTTTCGCTATTTTGGGTTACATTCCTGGTTTTATTGCTTCTTGTTTTGTCTATGATGCGTTATCTGCAGCTACTAAGATGAAGTTTCTAATGAGCTTCAACATAGCAGCTTTTGTCCTGTTCGTAATTTTCTTTATTTGTACAGTTTCTGGAATTATTGCAACAAATAAATTGAAAGAAGCAAATCCCGTAGACGTTTTTAACTAGGGGTTGCTGATGATCACTCCACTCATCAATGTGGTAGCAGCGGTCGATCTTGTTTGACATCACGAATATCCTGACTCTTTAGGGATACCCAGTCTCTATTAGAAGAGTTGCGGCTTGTTTTGCCTGTTGGGCAGCGTCTGAAGATTGCTCCATCATCGCGACAATGGTTGCTCCATTGATCAAAATCACCAGCTGTTGTGTGATTATTTCTGGATTCGGATGCTGCGTTGCTTTGACCAGGCTGAGCAGATAATCTTTAATCACTTGCTGATGTCTGAGGGATACCTGGTAGCCAGGGTGATCTGGATCGGCCAGTTCGACAGCAGAATTGATAAAGGCACAGCCGCGAAAGTTGGGTGCTTCAAACCATTCTTGCAACACATCAAAGACAACAAGCAGACGTTCGCGAGGCTCGGTGGTAATTTCTTCTACCCGGCGTGTAAACCAGTTGCCCCAACTTTCATCCTGCTGCTGAAGATAGGCTGCAATCAAGGCATCCTTGGACTTGAAGTTATTGTAGAGGGACATTTTGGCAACACCCGACTCGGCAATGATGCGGTCAATGCCAACGTTTTGAACGCCTTCTTTGTAGAAGAGTTCAGAAGCAGCCGTCAGGATGCGATCGCGAGCAGATGGGCGTTTAGTACGAGGCGGCATAGGCGCTATAACCAGTTAGTTCCGATCGTGTAGACAGGTCTGTATATTGTAAACGATTTAGTCTGGGATAAATTGGCTCCTTGGATAACTGCACCGCTTAAAAGCGTGTGACTCAAATCTGCAAAAAGGCAAGCAATATGGGGTGATGGGGGGATGCAATAGCTGCCAAATTTCTGCCATTGGGTATTAGTTAGATCTAAGTTCTTCCACATCAATGGTTGGATAGTTTGTGGGGATGCCTAAACAGGCTTCAATTTTAGTTGCAAACTCCCTTAAGTACTCTGTACTGATACATTTGAGCGTTGGTTCTGCATTGAATGTGGTGATGGACAGTTGATTTTCCCTGGCATTTTGCTGCTGTCTCTTTAAACAAGGTCGAGCGGGCACGTTCAGTTGAATCGTATCGGGCAAAATATCTTGGATCATCTGAATATACTTAGCTTGACTTTGTGAGTCCCACAGATTCGAGAGTGTTGTTTGGAGGGTGAGTTTGCCTGAATAGCTGTTAGAGAACTGGCAAAGGCTTTGAAAAATAGATTTCAGACGAAGCCGTGCAACAGGCTGATTGATGCCCTGAAGTTGCTGCTGGGATATGGCGTCTAGCTTCACAACAACGTGATCGGCTAACTGTAGATCAGCACAAACAGTCTGATCGCTCAGCAAACTACCATTGGTTAGAACCGTAATCGGCACCATTGTCTGTTCTTTAATACAGGCGATAATTTCACCCAGGTTGAGCGCTAATGTGGGCTCTCCACTGCCGTTGAGGGTGACAACATCAATGGCCCCCAAGGGCAGCAAGTCTGTAAGGGCTCGATAAATTTGCGGGGTACTCACAAAGATTTGACGCTGGCTCGTTTTGTGTTGAATATTGCCCAGATGACAGTAGATGCAATTAAAGGAACACGTTGAAATGGGTCCAACAGGATCAATCCCTAAAGATTGACCAAACTGCCATGATGGTACTGGACCATAAATGGGATTAAACGATGTGGAAGCCATGATGCTTTGCCTTCATTGTTACCCTAGCGTATCGTCCCTTTCATCGCTTCAGTATCGATGGTACGGAGCATATATAGACGCAATAAATCTCCTACAGTACCTGCCACCAGGGAAACTTTTCGCAAGAACTTCCATACCTTAGGCGCTGAACTCTCGGCAATGGTCTTCATTTTTAGATTTCGGGCAGCACATCGATCGAGGCGCTTAAAGAATTCGGGATGATCCACATCGAGAATCACGGGAAAAGCACGGGCTGAGGTGTTGTTGGTTTCTCGGATGACGTCGACATCAAACTGGGTGGCATTGAGACCCAGGGATTCGTAAAACTTGGTGCGCTCGTGGACGGTGAGGCTGTGGGTAGCAAAAACCGATAGCAAAAAGAAGCGACTCCAGAGGCGAGATTTCCAGGTGTTCCACATGCTGGGCTGCGATCGCAACAATGCCTTAAAGATATCGCCATGGCGGTTCTCATCCTGACACCAGCTCTCAAAGTAGTTAAACAGCGGATAAAAGTTATTTTCAGGATGCTGCTCTAAATGGCGATGGATCAAAATATAGCGCCAGTAGCCAATTTTCTCCGATAGATACACAGCATAGATAATCCACTCCACTGGAAAAAACGTATAGTTACGTTTCTTGGTGAGCTTACCGAGATCTAATGAGATATTAAAATCCGCCATGGCTTTATTCAGAAAACCAGCATGGCGAGCCTCATCTCGAGCCATCAGCGCAAAGATCTCTGCCAGCATCGGACTGCGTCCCTTCAGCTTACGCGACAGTTCTTTAAATAACAGAAACCCTGAAAACTCTGAAACACAGGAGCGCTCTAAATAATCAATGAAGGCCTCCCGCTCTTCCCCTTGAATATGATCCCAGACTTGCTTAAAGGCATCATCACGCACAAAGTGATGGCGATTATAGTCAGCCTTCATCTCTGACAGCATGGCTTTCAGATCCTCCTCCCCGCTAGAAAGATCTAAATTGGCAGCTTTTTCAAAGTCAGTGGTGTAAAAACGAGGGGTCAGTAAATTTTCCTCAACCTGGGATTTTCGGCTTGTGGCGATGTTCTCAGGGGATGATGCAGTGCTGACCATACAATTTTTTTCCTCAGATATCATTCATAGCTTTATAGCTATTAAAAGCATAGGCTGATTCAGTACAGATAACATAGACGTCATATTTTTTTATTTTCTCGAATTCTTTTAGCAACATCGTTAACCCTAGATGCATCAATTTTTTTCCCTCGGGTAACTATGGTTTGGTGATCGTCCCAGAGACCCAAACTATCCTTAGAAAGTAAAGTTTTGAAAACAAACATAAGGTTAAATTGCTTAATCGCTATACGGTGATTAAAGCTAAACCCGTTGAGAAAGATTTGATCCATGAGTCTTCAAGTCAACCTACCAAAAGCTAAGGCAACTGCGTCTGCCGCTGATGTTCCAGTTCTGCCACCCAGCGATGGGCGTCAGCGCTTCAAGCAATATGTGCAAACATTGCAGGATGATATTTGTTCTGCCCTAGAGCAATTAGACGGCAAAGCAAAATTTCAAGAAGATAACTGGCAGCGTGATGGCGGTGGCGGTGGTCGTACCCGGGTGATTCAGGATGGGCAAGTTTTTGAGCAGGGTGGCGTAAACTTTTCAGAAGTGTGGGGAGATACCTTACCCCCCGGTATCTTAAGTCAACGCCCAGAAGCTGCAGGGAATGGATTTTATGCGACAGGTACTTCCATGGTGTTGCACCCGCGTAATCCCTACGTGCCCACAGTGCACCTCAACTACCGTTATTTTGAAGCTGGCTCTGTATGGTGGTTTGGTGGCGGTGTGGATCTAACCCCCTACTATCCCACGATTGAGGATGTGATCCAATTTCACTCCACCTTAAAACGGGCCTGTGATGCTCATCATCCGAAGTTCTACCCTGCTTTTAAGCGTTGGTGCGATGAATACTTCTATCTTAAGCATCGTCAAGAATCGCGGGGTGTGGGCGGTGTCTTCTTTGACTATCTGGATTACCGTGGCAATCTCTACTCAGGTCCTAATTTAAGTGGAGATGCGGCCGCCTATAGCCAGCAGGTAGGTCCAGTGACCCTCAGCTGGGAAGATTGGTTTGCCTTTGTGCAAAGTTGTGGCAATGCATTTTTGCCAGCCTATCTACCCATTGCAGAGCGTAATCAGAATAAACCCTATGGTGAGCGCGAGCGCGAGTTTCAGCTCTATCGTCGGGGACGTTATGTCGAATTTAACCTGGTTTATGATCGGGGTACTATATTTGGCTTACAGACCAATGGTCGAACTGAGTCTATTTTGATGTCGCTACCGCCTCTGACTCGCTGGCAGTATGGCTATAAGACCGAAGCCGATACACCAGAAGCTGAGCTGACTAATCTCTTTCTCAAGCCCCAGGATTGGGTGAACTGGGTGCCAACGCCTTGATTTAATTGTCAAAGCTGCTCAGCAAGGGATAACAATGGGGATCTCCAACTACACTAATCATCTAGAGAGACTTTTACTCAGGAAGGCTCCAAACTCCTGAGTACGTTGCCTATCCCTTGCCTTTTCTCTTCCAATCGTTCTGTTTAAGATTGTCTCCGCTTGATCAATATTAATCATTTGAGGTATTTACAATGGATCACAATTTAGCATCCTGTCTTCGAGAAGGAACCCAACAATCCCATACCCTGGCGGAAAATACAGCGTTTATGAAATGTTTTCTCAAAGGGATTCTTGAAAAGGAACCCTTTCGGAAATTGATGGCTAATCTGTACTTTGTTTATAGTGCCTTGGAAGAAGAAATGCGTGGCCATGCTCAACATTCTGTGGTGGGTCCCATGTATTTTCCCTTATTAGAGCGGGTCCCTCAATTAGAAAAAGACCTTGCCTTCTACTATGGTGATAATTGGCGTGATGAAATTGCTGCATCTCCCGAAGGGCTTCGTTATGTAGAGCGCATTCGTGAGGTGGCTAAACAGAATCCTGCGTTGCTCATAGCCCATTCCTATGTCCGCTATATGGGTGATCTCTCTGGTGGGCAAGGGTTAAAGGCCATTACTCGCTCCGCCCTGGATCTGCCAAATGGTGTGGGAACAGCCTTCTACGAATTTTTAGATATCCCCACAGTGGAATCTCGACGAGCCTTCAAGGAAAAGTATAGAAACAACCTCAATTCTCTACCAATCGAAACCAGTCTGGCACAGCAAATTGTGGATGAAGCGAATTTAGCCTTTCAGATTAATCGAGATGTTATGCATGAACTGGAACCGTTGGTGAAGGAGGCTATTGGTGATCATGTTTTTGATCTAGTCACTCGCCAAGATAAGTCTGGCAGTACAGAACATCGCCACCATCACCAGTCTCCTGAAATGGTATAAGCAGACTAGCTGCTGAGCTTCAGAAATCTCCTCTTGTATGAACCTCCATGTCCCCCCTTTTGCGGGGGGTTTTTTCGCTCTTCAATCTGAGATAGACATGAAATCTTTGCTTCAAACCGTTGAATTTGATGCCGATTTAATTCAAAAGTATAATCAGCCCTTACCCCGTTATACCAGCTATCCTCCAGCGACTGAGTTAACGGATCAATTCAATGCCCATGTGGTGGATGCAGCGTTTGCCACAGGGAACTACAAACAAACACCGCTTTCCCTTTACTGTCATATTCCCTTTTGCCAGAGCGCCTGTTATTTCTGTGGATGTAATACAATTGTCACCCAAAATACAGCGGTGACAAATCCTTATCTGGACGCTCTCATTCGTAATATTGAGCAGGTTGCAAGCTTAACCGATTCACAACGAGTGGTCAACCAGCTTCACTGGGGTGGTGGGACTCCCAATTATCTAACCCTTGAGCAGGTGGATCGACTTTGGCAAGTTTTGCACCAACAGTTTTCCTTTTCTCAAGATGCAGAGGTTTCCATTGAGGTGAATCCTGCCACCCTTAGCCGTGACTATATACTAGGCTTGCGAGAGATTGGTTTTAACCGCATTAGCTTTGGCATTCAAGATTTTGACCCCCGGGTGCAGGTGGCGATTAATCGTCTACAGCCAGAAGACATGCTTTTCCAGGTGATGGATTGGATGCGAGAAGCGGCCTTTGATAGTGTGAATGTTGACTTGATCTATGGCCTTCCATACCAGTCCCTAACCACATTTAGCGATACCATTACTAAAACCCTGGCGCTAGACCCAGATCGGATTGCAGTGTTTAACTTTGCCTATCTGCCGCATTTATTACCAATGCAGCAAAAACACATTGATCCGGCTACATTACCATCCCCATCGGAAAAGCTCGATATCTTACATATGTCCATTGATCAGCTGACTCACCATGGGTATCAGTTTATTGGCATGGATCATTTTGCTAAACCTGATGATGAATTGACCCTGGCGCAACAAACTGGTCAGCTACATCGCAACTTTCAGGGATATACCACTCAGCCTGAATCCGATCTTCTATCCTTTGGCATAACTGCCATTAGTATGTTTCAAAATGTCTATACCCAGAATTATAAACGGCTGAAGGGGTTTTATGATGCGATCGCACCATCGCCGACGGATCAGCTCACAGCCAAACACCTTCCCATTGAACGCAGCGTTGTTCTTAGCAAGGACGACATTTTGCGGCGGGCTATCATCATGGAATTAATGTGTCAGTTTGAGCTATCGAAAGCCGCGATTGAAGATAAATACCACCTCAATTTTGAGCAGGATTTTGATACATATTTTGCCCGCGAACGTCGGGATTTAGAAACCTTGGCCGCAGATGGTCTGGTACGACTCACCCCTAACCACATTGAAGTGGCACCAGCGGGGCGTTTACTGATCAGAAACATTGCCGCTGTATTTGATACCTATTTGAGAAATCGCAAAATTCGTCAATTCTCTCAATCAGTTTAGGCGTTTGCCATTAAATCACCGCTAGATTACCGTCCGTTACTCATCACTCATCGCCCCATCCAAACGCTTCATCGGGCTTTGTGCTTATGTTTATCCCTTAGAGGCTAAGTCAAGGGCCTGACTAGCCTCTAAGGGATAACGCCAACAAAAAACTCGTAAAATGTCAGAAAAAAAATTGACAATTAGATAACCATTCAGTTATATATTTATATAGCTCAATGAGCGCTTTTAATTTTGTTTCGCTACATACCAAATGGATTCATGATGCATACACTTCGACCGTATCAATCCGTTAGTCCATGGGAACGCTTTTGCGCATGGATCACCAGCACTGAAAATCGATTATATGTTGGCTGGTTCGGGACCCTTTTGATTCCCACAGCCCTGGTCGCTACGGTTGTTTTTGTCCTGGCCATGGTGGCGGCACCCCCCGTGGATATGGATGGGATTCGAGAGCCCATTAGCGGCTCCTTGCTCTACGGCAACAATATGATTACCGCCACCGTGGTGCCCTCCTCCAATGCCATTGGCCTCCACTTTTATCCCATCTGGGAAGCCGCCAGTCTAGATGAGTGGCTTTACAACGGTGGCCCATACCAGATGATTATCTTTCACTTTCTCATTGCTGCCTATGCCTACATGGGCCGTCAGTGGGAACTGAGCTATCGCTTAGGCATGAGACCCTGGATTGCCGTGGCCTATTCGGCTCCAGTGGCAGCGGCTACTTCTGTGTTACTGATTTACCCCATCGGCCAAGGCAGTTTTTCAGATGGCTTGATGCTCGGCATCTCGGGCACCTTCAACTTTATGATTGTGTTTACAGCCGAGCACAACATTCTCATGCATCCCTTCCATATGCTGGGGGTCATCGGTGTCTTCGGGGGGGCCTTGTTCTCGGCTATGCATGGCTCCTTGGTCACCTCGTCGTTAGTGCGGGAAACCACCGAACTTGAATCCCAAAATGCTGGCTATCGCTTTGGTCAAGAAGAAGAAACCTATAACCTGGTCGCCGCCCATGGCTACTTTGGACGCTTGATCTTTCAATATGCTTCGTTTAATAACAGTCGCTCGTTGCACTTTCTACTGGCCGCCTGGCCGGTGGTCGGGATTTGGTTCGCCTCCCTGGGCATCTGCTCCATGGCCTTTAATCTCAATGGGTTCAACTTTAACCAGTCCATTCTAGACAGTGAAGGGCGAGTGGTGAATACCTGGGCCGATGTGCTGAATCGCGCCAATTTAGGCATTGAAGTCATCCATGAGCGTAATGCCCACAACTTTCCCCTGGATTTGGCATCTGGAGAAGCCGCTCCCGTTGCGCTGACAGCACCCGCTATCGCCGCATAAATCTGGGTTGGGCATTGCTGATCTTCGGGCTGACGTTAGGTGTAAAACACCGTCAAATAGCAAGAGCTCTAGACTAGTGCAGCCCCTAAATTAGCAATTGCCAGAGTTTCAATTGGTTGAGATTTGATTCGTTACCTATAGGGGAGGGGGGAAACTCCCTCCCTTTTTTTTGTAGGGAATATCAAGCCTGGGCTTACAGTTTTGGCATTGGACAAGGTGCGTACCGTAAGCTGGCTTTCTCCTGATTAATGGGTTCAGAACTCATGCCCTCTACGGTTCTATGGGGTCAGCAAAAAAGCCTAAATGATTACCGACCGGTCGTTCTTGACCAGGGATTTTGCCATGAATAGGCGTATTAAGTAGGGTGGGACCCCTGGGTGACGACACGGCCAACGTTGTTGAACCACCACCATCTAAGCGCAAAGCTGTATCAGCGCCCAACTCTTGTACCAGGGCGGTCACTTCGCCCACGGTCAACCCTTCGCTGTAAAAAGGCTGCTTGCCATCACCCAGGACCAGCCATAGACGAGCACCCGTGGCATCTAAGGCTGCCACGGTAAATGAGTAGGGCTTTTTCCCTTCATACTGGAGTCGGTCTTGCAGCTGAGTGGTGATCTGACCATTTTCCAACAACATCAGATTGCCTGCCACCGCCTGTTGAGTGTTGTCTTCACAGGTGCCATCGGCGTTGATAACGGCTCGCTGATTCATAAAACACAGCGTCGGTACCGGTGGCTGATCAGGATTTGCTGGGGCAACCACGTTGCCGTTAGACATTGATAACCCCATTAAATTGACCGGTTCTCCAGGACGAGGGTAATAGTTCCAGAGAGTAACCTCTTTAAATGGAGAAAAGAAGTTAGCATTCACGGCTAGCTGTAGTCCGTGGGTTTGTAAAAATGCTGACGTTTTTTGCCCCACCGCTCTATGGCTTTTCGTACCATATTTTTTCAGATCTGCCTGCGGATTCACGGGGGTGACCAACGGTCGCAATCCAGCAGTCGTCAGATCAATATCGATAATGTGAATGATATTGGGTCGCGGTTGCTCACGGGTACGGCGGCTGTAAATAATGCCCTGAAATAGTGGCTGGCGATTAATTTCAGTGAGGTGAGGGCGACGCCATACCGTGGAGCCATGGAGCGCAATTGGCAGCAAGAATGCGAACCAAAGTAATCCTGTTTTTAGGTGACGCCAACGAGACATAGATGTTTATTGCACAAACGCTGCTATCTGCTTATTTTCACCTCAACCAAGCCGTTGTTTCCCTGGACCAGGCTACTGTGTACATGCATCTCGGCAGATGGCTCAAAATCCTGCCTTACCCCCCCTTAATCCCCTCTTGTTAAGACTACTGTGTATACACATCTAGAAGACTAATGTCCCAAAAGGTAGGCCTGTCCTTGAATTGGCCCTCATCCTAAATCCTTCTCCCTGGGGGCGAAGGACTTTGAGGCCAGGCCCCCCTTCTCCCCCAGGGAGTAAGGGGTTGGGGGATGAGGGCTCGAAATCTAGAGCTAGCTCTCCTACTTATGTATACACGGGAGGGAGTTAGAGGGGGTGATGCAATGTAATCGCCATTTTCGATCACTTGTGTGTACACCGTAGCTAGACCAGGGGGAGGGGTAATCTGTTCCATTAGTCTCAGTGAGAAACGTATCTCCGTATAAGTTTGTTGTTGTAGATGTATTTATTAGATCATTTAGAGCATTTTTGGGTTGCATGGGTTTGGGTTAGTCTGTAGCTACTCTAAACACGTTCCTTAGGAAAAGTCACTGTTTATGGCCCATCGTCACAATTGGCAAATGACGCTACGTGTAGCTGGGTTAGCTGCGATCGCACTCTTCACGTTCCATGCCCTCAGCAGCTTACTATTCGGCGTCTTGGGTCTGGCTCCCAGCAGTCCCCAATGGAGTTTGGCCCTTATCCTCGGTAGCTTTTTAGCCATTGCTGGAGCCACTGTAGGGATGCAGTCTCTTAACTTTATTCCCCAAAGATTAACTAGCTTAGTCAGCGGCGCATCATCCATCGCCATTTTGGCGGCCTTCAGCCTTGGAGAGTTGAGCGGACACCAGGCTGAAGGGGTGCTGATCGGCGCTATTGCGGGTTTGATTGTAGGTGGGTGGGTGGGAGTTTGCACAGGGCATCGTCAAGGGTTTTGGCAAGTTGCGATCGCGCTGATCAGCAGCCTCTGTGCCTATGGAACAGCGTTTGGCCTCAGCAGCTGGACCTGGGCCGCCGCCACCACTCAACGTTGGCCGATCGCCATCGGTCTGGGGTTATGCACAGCCCTCTATCTCTGGTTTACACAACAAGGACTGACGTGGGCCTATCACCAATGGCAGCGTGACATAAAAAGAGAACTCCAAAAATAGAAGAGCAATAGAGACGCTTATTTTTAAGAGTAAATCAGTTTTTAGTTATATTTTTTAAGCTTTAGATCAATTTAATGGGTCAAAACAGCCTTTTTAGCCATAGAACGTCAGAAAATAAAAGTTTGAGCCCTAATAATATTTGAATTTTCAAAAAGATTGTTTACTCTCAAATCATTTTTAGGACAAATTAAAAAATATCCTAAAAAGCTTTCTCTGCAAGGGTTATACGAATATTAGCCAGCTAATTTCTCCACACTCAAACTCTTCTTTAATTTACATTTCGGTTTTCCCATTCCGTAATAACTTCTTGGCAACTTGTATGGAGTTAAGTGTGACATTTGATGCGACAAAATCGTATCGCAGACTGAATCTAAGACCACTTATACATAATCAAAGGGTGAATTATGTCTATAGAAACTACCGGGCGCTATCTTGTACTTCTGCCCGACGAAGATGTGAACGCGGGTATTCAAGCATTATCTAGCGCAACGGGTATTCAAGGTGTGGCCAGAGCCGCAGATTTTGAAGGTCACGCCTTTACGTCTGCAGAACTCGATAGCCCCAATGCGTCAGTTTTTGACAATCTCGGAGTCGCTGTCGTTCCCCTTGATCCTGATCAGGCACAATCCGTACGAGCCAGTGCCGCTGCCCATGGTAATGTGCTGGCAATTCAGCCAGAACGAGTCGTCTACGCTATCGGTCAGGGTCTATCCACAGATTATTTACGGGGCTACAGCGACGCCGCCACCCATCTATATGAGCAAGCAGGCCCAGACCAGGGGGCATTGGCTGCCCGTGCCCATAAGGGTTCGGCCCCAGAGTTTCAAGACTGCAAGAGCACCTGGGGCCTTCAGGCAACTCGGGTAATCGACTCAGGCCATAGTGGCCTGGGAATCAAAGTCGCTGTGCTAGATACAGGCATGGACCTCAATCATCCTGACTTTGCTGGTCGCATCATCCAAAGCCGGTCATTTATTGCTGGCGAGGCTGTTCAGGATGCCAATGGCCACGGCACCCATTGCATTGGTACAGCCTGTGGTCCTAAGGATCCGCCGGAACTACCCCGTTACGGCGTAGCTTATAACGCTGAAATTTATGCCGGTAAGGTTTTAAGTAATCGTGGCTCAGGCTCAGATAGTGGCATTCTGGCTGGTATTGAATGGGCAGTCAATAACGGTTGCGCCATTATTTCCATGTCCCTGGGGGCACCCACCCGCCCAGGAGATACCTACTCACCCATCTATGAGCGGGTGGGACAACGGGCCTTGAATCGTGGCTCTCTAATTATTGCGGCAGCCGGTAATGAAAGCAGAGACCGCGCCACTGGTAGACGCCTAAATCCACCTAATCCAGTGGGTTACCCAGCCAATGCGCCATCTTTAATGGCGGTGGGTGCCCTAGACAATCAGCTCCAGGTGGCACCCTTCTCCAACGGCACCATTAATCTGGACGGTGGCCAAGTGGATATTGCTGGACCGGGAGTTGCGGTTCATTCCACATGGCCCATGCCCGATCGCTATAGAAAGATTAGCGGGACCAGCATGGCTACGCCCCACGTATCCGGCATTGCCGCTCTCTATGCCGAGGCCACTGGGGCACGGGGCATGGAACTCTGGGCCTGGCTAATGCGTGATGCCCAACGCTTGGGCCTAGCTGGTACCGATGTTGGCATCGGATTAGTCCAGGCACCGTTGCAGTAACGTTATTGTTATTAGCGCTGTTACATTTGTAGAATTGCTGCTGATCTTTATTCTTTATTGAGATCAGCAGCGACAATGGGAGATATGAGAAACACTAGGTGGGCTAGACAACTGATTCATTGGCTAATTGTTGCCATCGTGACAGTCAGCCTAGTGGGCTGTTGGCCCCAAGGGTCAGACGCTATAAATGCAAACCCAGGAGCAGACATGGATAAGGTCAAGGTAACGGTATCAATCGATGACGCTCACATCGAACAGATTGATGAGGTCACTGAACAGCTAAAGGCAGCAGGCCTTGACGTGGAGCAAACCTTGACAACCCTCGGCATTGTTACCGGCTCAGTAGCCTCAGACAGCATGTCTTCGTTGTCTGAGGTTACCGGTGTTGACTCCGTTGAGGTAGATAGAACAATTACGTTACCGCCACCCGGTTCTGACGTTCAATAGTTAAATTCTTCCTGTAGCTGTTGCAGTTCTATCAAAATATTTTCCAGTAGTGTCCGTTGGCCAGCCTGTTGGTCTACGGACACTGGTTTTGTAATGGCCATCTGCATAACTGGCTGAGCCCGCTCTTGATAGGAGGCAAGGGCATCCAGGGCGGTTTTAGAAAAATGGGCCAGGTACTCACGGGCAGCTTCACGGCTAGCCTGGGGTGACACGGATGGCTCTGGTTCCGACGCTTTCTTTGTACGCCCGGCGCGATTGAGCAAGTGGCTGGTGCCACCGAGCACAGCTGCCCCCATGGGACCTGCTAACACCCAGCCCAGGCCGGTGGCGATCGCCACCGACGCCATCCCATCCCCCTGACTTGTCTCCGGTTCACTGGGGTCGGCTGTCGGCTGCACAGTCTCATCGGGTCGCTGCCAACCGACCCACAGATCCACCGGACGTGGCTGCTCAAAAAAATCACAGGCTTTATAAACCCAGTCGGCAACCGCTCGCTTTTTTTGTTTCCAGACAGGTTGTAATCTCTCTTCTAACCATAGGGGGGCCGTGCCCGCTTGAAGAGAGGCCGCAAAAACATATTGATATTGATTTAACAGATTCTCTAAGCTGAGCCAATCTTGCAAATCCATCACACTTTGCTGAAACCCCTTTTGTATCAGCTGCTGAGCCCGTTGTTGAATGGCCATACGACGGGCATCGGGTTGGGGGGCTGCATTAAGAGATTGCAGCTGTTGTTGCAGAGCCTGGTGCACCTGGCACACTAAGGGCAACAATCGCGGTATACGATGAACAGCCAGCTCCGGTAAACGGACCTGTACCAACCTATGCAAAGCCGACTCCAATGCTGGTAACCCGGCCTGGGTGGCAGCAGCCATATCTCCTTTAAGGCGTGCCCGCAGAGCTGGTAAAGCATCCACCGCATAGAGATTACTCACACCATCCGGCAGTGTTGTTCGAAAGTCTTGGGCTAGCAATCGCAAACGGTACATGACCTGTTTGCGTTCCTCAGGTTCCATAAGATTGAGAAAATTCACCACAAATAGCACTGTGGTAATGCCTCGGTCCATCAGCCAGTCCCGCAGATGCTCTCGCTCTGCCAGGGTCATGAGCTTACGACCATCCAAGAGCTGCACCACCACATCGGTCTCCATCAGTTTGGCGTACACCCGCTCATTTTGCGCTTCTCGATCGTCGGTGCCCGGCAGGTCCACCAGCTCTACGCCTGGTTGCAGAAACGGGTGGGGACAGGTCACGGCCACCGCTGCCACATGGGCCTGCATCTGCCGCTGCTCATCGAGAATGGCGTAACGTTGCAACAGGTCTGTTCCAGGTTCTTCTAGGACTGTGCCATCGGTGAGGGTGATGCGGCTGACCAATGCAGGCCCATGGGTGACAGTGATAGCGGCCCCAGTGGTGGGGACGAGATCAATGGGCAGGGTTTTCTCACCGAGGAGGGCATTGAGTAAGGTGGATTTACCGTAGTTGAAGGGGCCAAAGACGGTGATGCGTAGGGTGGTATGGGAGATGCGATCGCATTGATATAACACATCGGCCTTCAATGCAGCGTGCGTTGGGTCGAGCAGGCCTACCGCTTTTCTCAGGGAGTTGATGAGCGGAAAATGTGATGTAATAGCGGCCATACGTTAGGGAGCTATGGTGTGGACAGTGGGATGGCCCACCTCAGGCCCTGGTGAAATTTTAATTGCGATCGCGCCCTAGAACCTAATTGCGATCGCGCTTTAGAAATTAATTTCTAGAGCGCTCTAGAAACAGCTTGTAGAGGACCCAGCCAACGGCAAACAGTAACAATACGCCAGACAACCAGGTGGCCACTCGTATAGCTATAATCACACCCACAACGAGCACACCAAACTGTACAAGTTTCGGTAAACGGTTATACCAGCCAAAGCTTACGGCTCCCTTGTGTTTAACCGTAGGTTTTACCGACGTCGACGTCTCTATCTCAGATTCAAGCTCACGCATCCGCACCTTTATTTCGCGTTCCTTGAGCTCTGCTTCCAGATTTTTGAGTTCTTGTTCTTTAGATTGATGATCAGAATTCATAGATTTTGCAAAGGACCAACCGCTTCTTTACCAAAATATGCGCAGTTTTGAGCACCTGCAACCTTAAAAAAACTTGAACTCCAAACCCATGGTTCCTTCAAAATGGGGAGACAGCAGATATATAAAGAATGCCACAGGTATGGTGGTGTCGACAAAAGCTTGAATCTACCCTTGACTGAACACATTTTTATACAAAAACTGCTTTCATGTGCGGATTCTCATGTTTAGAGTGGTAAATACATATAATCCCAACGATCAGGTGTCGCATTGTTAGGACGTCGGTTCCGTAAGATCACGGGTTCACACAATATATAAGCTAATTTTTAGCTTAAAAAATAAATCAAAAATATAGAGTTTTAATTGGTAAAAACTTTATGTTTTTGATTTATTTATTGTGGCGAATAGAACCATCCAAATTCTGTAATCCTTACCAAATAAACGGGTACTTCTTATACGGAATTAGGAGACCTTAAAGCTATAGTCTCAACATTGAAATCCCACTAGATTTATAGTCAAAAAATGCGCAAACAAGACATCAAACGAGATGCCTCTGGTCCCTCTATCTTTCTATCGACAGTTGCCCTCATGTTGTCAGCACTAGCTATTTTTGCGTATTTTTTATTTAGATCTGGCTCTCAGCAACAGGCTGTTGAGGGTAGCCCAACGCCAGATAGTTATTGTCAAGAAAATTTTGAGGATCAGGAGGTTCTTTTACAAAGGCTATCAGACCTCAAAAATCGTATGGGTGATAATTGGTCAAGTTTTTGCCAGGATCGATTAGATAGCGCCCTTTATGAAACAGCTATTCTCAAAGCAGCAGTAGGGCGATTTAACACATCATTTATTCGCCTTTGCCAAATCCCGGAAAGGCCTGATTCAGAAATATTCAAAGATGCTCGATTTTTATTTAGTATCTGGGAAGAAAACCGTAATACGTCTGGTGAATCTCAGGAAATCAAACCTTTATTAGAAAACTTCTTCCAAAATTACGAAACCGTTAGTGAGAGTTGTCCTGCGGCAAAAGAAATATTTGCAGGCAATAATTAGTGAACTATCCGGTGTAGAAATCATGAATAATCTCGTAGGGGCTGCGCCTTGTGCCAGCCCCTCTACATTGGAATCATGAATAATCTTGTCGGGGCTGCGCCTTGTGCCAGCCCCTCTACATTGGAATCATGAATAATCTTGTCGGGGCTGCGCCTTATGCCAGCCCCTCTACATTGGCAGCCATCAGCCAGGGGCTGAAAACCTGGACTTACATAATAATTGTCGCGTCGCTACCGGCTTTTTCATCTTCCAGAGTGACTCTCAATCCCCGTCTAACCATGACAAAAATATCAATGGCCTCTTTTGAGTCGTGATATGAAATGCTCGGGCGCAGGTAATAGAGAAATAGCCCGATCATTGCCCAGGCCAATAGGCTCAACAGACACGTTACAGCAATGATACAGCCACAGCCTAGGCATTGATACAGGGTTTGCTGAGCTGCTGAATAAACGCTGTTGAACTCGCGGGAAAACCCCTGGGCAAACATGCCAACGGCAATTGTTCCCCAGGCACCACAAAAGAGGTGTACGGGCACAGCACTGACTGGATCATCGATCCGCATGAGGTTTGATTCCAAAACGCTTTCACCCACCAGCACCAAAATGCCTCCCACCGCACCAATAATGCACGCGCCTAAAATATCAACATAGGCTGACGATGCTGTGATGCTCACCAACCCCCCTAAAATGCCATTAATAATCGATGACAGTTTGACCTTATACCCTGTAACCAGAGGACTATAGAAGAGAATTGCCAAACCTCCAGCCGTAGAGGCAAACATGGTGGTAATGATGACATGGGGGACATAGTCTAAAAACCGGGTTGAACCACCATTAAAGCCAAACCAGCCAACCCATAAAATTAAACAACCCAATGTGGTAAAGCCGGGGTTACAGGGCCTAAATATTTCTTCTTCTTCTTCACCGTAAGGGAAACTGCCGGTCTCCGCATCATAGCCAAATTTGCCATCTCGGGGTTTCAATAGCCAAGCCCCCACCAACGCTGCCGCACCACCCACACAATGAATCACGGTTGAACCAGCAAAATCATGGAAGTTAAGGGTGCTGGCCAGCCAACCGTTCTCCCCCCATACCCAATAGCCAACTAAAGGATAGATAAAACCCACCAGCACAAAGCTAAAAAGGATAAACGCCCAGAATTTAATTCTTTCTGCAACGGCCCCAGACACAATGGTGGCTGCTGTTCCGGCAAACGATAGCTGGAAAAAGAAAATGGCAGCAAACGAGCGATTACCCCAAAAGGTTCTTAAATTCTCAAAACCTTGGGGGAAAGGGTTAACATTGGCTGCCGATGGAAAGAGAGAGTCTACAAAAATTCCCAGTTGTCCAAAAATAGGATTTCCACTGTCGCCAAACATAAAGCGAAACCCAAAAACAAAAAACGCTGTAGCTGAGACGCAAAAAACAATTAAGTTTTTAGCTAAAATATTTGTTGCATTTTCAGTTCGGCAAATTCCTGCTTCAAGCATGGCAAACCCGGCATTCATAAAGAATACGAGTAACGCCGCAATTAGCATCCAGATAGTATTAATCCCTGAAAACAGTTCCGTAGTGAGGGGGATTTCGGGAGTCAATTCTTGGGCAAGCGTCTGAGGCGATATCGCTATAACAAAAGCTACTATCAGTAACGTGATAAAGGACCAGTATTTTGATAATCCATGGTGCAAAATATTCATAGTCCTACAGGTTTTTTGTTCTATGGTTCGCTGATTTTAGGTACTTGCAATCTCCTACAAGAGGCTGAAGTCCTCAACTTTTCGATACCCGGTAAAAACTGTCCGGAATGTTGCTCGAACCCCGACAGATTCTTTAAAATCTTGCCAAACTGACACCATGGGAGACTATCGAGCGGGGTGGGCAATGGGCACTCACCCTGGATCATGACTCACCCTGTGGCGCAGAATTGTATAGCTTCTCATTGCCACCCATCGTAATCAGCGGGATAATAAGCGAGCAAAATCATTTGATCTCCAATCACTCCCATGACCCACAATCCACCGAAGTACAACGTTTATGGCCTTGGCAATGCTCTGGTGGATATAGAATGCGCCCTGTCAGTGGAAACGCTGGCAGCCATCGGTATGGATAAGGGTGTGATGACCCTTTTGGATGAAGCCGTGCAGAATAATGCGATCGCACAGCTCAATAGCCATCAAACCAAACGTATCTGTGGTGGCTCTGCTGCCAATACCATCATTGCCATCAGCCAACTTGGCGGCAAAACCTTCTATGGCTGCAAAGTCGCCGATGACGAATATGGTCAGTTTTACACGCAAGATCTAGTGGACTGTGGTGTGGACACCAATTTGACCAGCCATGACCCTGAACCGGGGATTACGGGCAAGTGTCTGGTGCTGATTACTCCAGATGCCGACCGTACCATGGGCACCTTTCTGGGCATTTCATCCCAGCTGTCTGAGGCTGACCTCAATCCCGAAGCCATTGCCGCTGCTGAATATACGTATATGGAAGGGTTTTTAGTCAGCGGTGAAAACAGTAAGCAAGCGGCCATTAAAGCCAGCCATCTAGCCAAAGCCGCAGGCCGCAAAGTCGCCATGTCTCTGTCGGATTACAACATGGTGAAATTTTTTAGGCCAGGGCTGTTAGAAATGATTGGTGACGGCGTAGATATGCTATTTGCCAATGAGTCCGAAGCGCTTTTAATGGCAGATACGGATGATTTTGCCACCGCCATTGAACACACCAAAACCCTAGCTAAAACCTTTGCCATTACCCGTGGTCCCGCAGGCTCGATTCTGTTTGATGGCGAACGGGTCTGGGAAATTGCTCCCCATCCAGTCACCGCCATTGACACCGTCGGTGCCGGCGACATGTATGCCGGGGGCGTGCTTTACGGCATTACCCACGGATTGGGCTGGCCCCAGGCTGGCAAACTGGGCTCCACGGCAGCCGCTCAGTTGGTAACCGCCTATGGAGCCAGAATGGGAACGGATGAATTGCAGGCGGTGTTGAAGCAGGTGGTTGGGGAGTAGGGGCTATGGGTGATCTTGGTTGAAAAGAGTCTCGATCGATGTTCAGGGCTGATTACATAAACTAAAGAGTGTTTGTAAGCTAGGGCTGACGACAACCATAAGGGAGATGGTGGACCATCGTAAAATCCTCCATGTTGATATGGATGCATTTTATGCATCCATTGAGCAGCGGGACTATCCTGAGTATCGGGACAAGCCGGTGGTGGTGGGTGGTCGTCCAGAACAGAGAGGGGCTGTAGCCGCCGCTAGCTATGAGGCTAGGCGCTATGGAATTCATTCGGCAATGCCATCACGCATTGCGGTGCAGCGGTGTCCCCATGTGATTTTTGTGCGACCTCGATTTGATGTATATCGGGCAGTATCCGAACAAATTCGGACAATTTTTCGGGATTATACAGAGTTGGTTGAACCCCTGTCCCTGGATGAAGCGTATTTGGATGTGACTGGCTGTGAATCGGCGATCGCAACGGCTAAAGTCATTAAACAGCGTATTCAAAAGACCACTGAGCTGACGGCCTCTGCCGGTGTTTCCATCAATAAGTTTTTGGCCAAAATGGCCTCGGATGTGAATAAACCCAATGGACTGTATGTGATTTTGCCCGACGAGGCCATGGCCTTTATTGCCACGTTGCCCATCGAAAAATTTCATGGCATTGGTCCGGCCACTGCCCGCAAAATGAAACAGCTGGGTATTGCTAGGGGAGCCGACTTACAACGTTGGCGTGAGACTGATCTGGTGGCAGAATTTGGCAAAATCGGTAGCCACTATTTTCGTGTGGCCAATGCCCAGGATAATCGCCGAGTTGATCCTAACCGTATTCGTAAATCGGTTGGGGCCGAACGCAGCTTTGCTGAAGATCTGCGGTCTTTAGAGGCCATGAGCCAGGCGCTGGCTACGATTGTGGATGAGGTGGAAGCACGGCTGCTCAAGGCAAAAAAGATGGGCTATACCCTCACCCTTAAGGTTAAATATGCGAACTATCGCCAAATTACTCGCAGTCGTACGGTGGATGTGCCGATGCAGCGGGCCACTGACATGGGGCCGTTAGCTCAGGCTTTGTTGGAGCATCACCTTGAGCCTCAACCGCAGGTGAGACTGTTGGGGGTGGCGATCGCAAATTTGGTGCCTGCTGAAACGGTGGGGTTTCAGCAACTGTCGTTGCTTTAGGTGAGTTTGTTTTTTGACTATTTTATGGGTTGTCTTGCTATTTCTTGACATTTAAGAAGTCGGATATGCTGAGGCCATTTTGGTGGGATGAGCTGCCATTTTTACTGGCGGCGGCGGCCAGGGCGTTGGCATCCTCATCGGTGGTGTCAGCCGTTGGGGGATTGTCTGGTTCCGCTTGGCTTCCGTAGTCACCGTAGGAATAGTACTTGTACCCATTACCTTTGGAAGAGACACCGTTGGCGACTAGACCCAGGACGGGAATCTTAGTGAAGCTGATGTTGTCCATGGCATGCTGGAGGATGTTGCGATCGCAACCATTTAACCGAGAAACCAGGATCAGACCATCGGTGTTAGCCGCAATCAATGTGGCATCCGCCAGACCCACCAGCGGTGGCGTATCATAAACCACCAAGTCAAACTGTTTTTCTAGCTGATTCATCAACAGTCGCATCCGCTTAGATGCCAGTAGTTTAACCGGGTCGGGGGGCGCAGTACCGGCTGTAATGGCATAGAAATCCAGAAAGGGCATGACCTTTTGTAGTATCCCACTGCCCTTCGTAACATTGCCCGAGAGCAGATCGCTAAGACCTGTTTTGTTGCTTAACCCAAGACGCTGATGAACCGTAGGTCGCCGCAGATCTGCATCCACTAGCAAGACTCGTTTGCCCATGGTGGCAGCGGTTTGCGCCAGATGGCGGGCAACGGTGGACTTACCCTCATTGGGCATGGACGAACTGATAATTACTGAGCGAATGGTACGATCGGCCCCCATCAACGACAGATTTGTGTGCAACAACCGCATTGATTCCAAAAACTGCGAGCCACCATAGCCATAGTATCCATCGGTGGCCCCCGTACCCTTTTTACCAAGACGTTGCTGTAGCCACTGGCCCGCCCCATTAGATTGTTGTGGAGCAGTGTCAAATTCCCCATGGTAGGGAATTGTGCCTAACAACGGCAGTTTTACGACCTTTTCAATCTCATCAACGGTGCGGCAAACAGTATCTATTTTTTCCAGCAGCAACGCTGACCCAACGCTAATCAACAGACTGGCAACAATGCCCAACACAAAACTACGTCTTGGATTAGGCGATATGGGAGTTTCTGGCCGACTGGGTGCTTCGATTATTTCCCAGGGAATTTCGGTTTGGGCCGCCTCAATCTGTAATTGTTCGCGCGTTTCCAAAAAACGGCTGAGGGCACCAACGGCAATCTCTAACTCACGCTGTAGATCGCTATACTCTCGTGCCAGGGTCGGTAACTGAGTCAGCGTATTTTGCAACTGGGCTTCAGCCGCCGCAATGGTGACATTTTGAGTGGATAACAATTCGATGGCATTTTCAGCTTCAGCATATTTTGCATTTAATACCCGCTGGGCCTCTGCCTCAATGACCGGAAGTATTCTCTCTCGCTTATCTTCCAGAACTTGAATAGCCAGACTTCCCGGCTGAAAACGAGTCAGTTCAGTGGCAATTTCTGTTTCCACCTGGCGCAGCTCTTGAATCAGCTGTTGATAAACCGGTGCGTTTTGCAGCGCAACTTCACTGCCCCCTTCACTCTGTAATAGCTCGTAGTTAGTGATCGCCTCAGCCAGCTGTCGATCAATTTCCAGACGCTGGGTGCTAAGTTGCTGAGCCTGTGTGGTAATCTGTTGATTTTGCGTCGTTGGATCAATGAAATTATAGGTTTGACGAAATCTTTCCAGCTGGCTTTGCAGCTCATTAACCCGCTCTTTTAACTCAGGCAACTGCCGGTCAACAAAATGAATCCCCTGGCGCAGATTCGTTTGGCGTTCATCCAAACTATACTTTAAATAAACCGTTGAAAGCGCATCCAAGGTCGCCTGGATTTCGACCGGGTCATTGCCCTTGTAGCTCACCTCAATAATTTTAGTTTCCCCCACCCGTCTGATAGTGAGGTTTTTTAACAGACGTTCATAATTAAGATCTGGATCAATGGTTTCTAGCTCTGCGATCACCTGAGCAATCAATTCAGGGCTACGCAACACCTGCACCTGAGTCTCATAATCCAGGCCTGACTGTTTGACCGGGGCAGCTTCTGCCAGAAGACCACTTAAGTCCGAGAGATTATCATCGGCATTAACCGGCTCTACCAGAACTTCAAAGCTCCCTTCATAAACTGGTTCCTGGCGCAGGGTATTGAACATGACCGTGCCCATCACACCGGCAGCCACCCCCGTAATCAGCAGGGATCGTCGCCGCAGCACGGTGAGCAGTTGAGCCAGGTCTAGCTCATCGTCATCCTGAGCCCATGGCATTTGAGGTAGTTGGTACGCTTTGGCCAGGCTGTTAACAGACGCACCGTTGGCTGAAGCAAGATTATCCATAGGGCGGTTACAAAGAAACTAGGAGTCTAATGAGGATAAAAGAGTAGGAAAAATGAGTATATTGAGCCGGTTAGAACAGATTGCCAAACGGTAGAATCTGAAGAAAGGGACCAAGAAAATTACTCAGCCCATCCGATAGGCGAGCCGCCGCATTGGGGTCAACAACAACAATATCGTTGTGTTGCAGTATGGGGTTCTCGTCAGCATTAAGCCCCTGGGCTAAATCCACCTCAAACGACTGCTGGGTAACAGTCCCATCAGGGTTTAAGCGAATCAAGGCCACCGTTTCTTTGGCACGACGATTAAAACCACCCGCCGCCAGAACAGCCTGATTGAGGGTGGTGCTAGCCGCCACAGCAACAGGGCCAGGGCTTTCGACCTCACCCACCACATTGACCGCAATTGAATCTGGCGACAGATTCGTAGCCGTGAGTAGACTAATATCTTCTGAGTTGGCCGTCAGGTTAGTTGGCACCACAATGGTGTCACCTTCTTGCAAAATTAAATCTTGTTCGCGTTCACCAGATTCCACCAGTTGCCACAAATCGAGGGAAATCGTTTGACTTTCACCCAAACGCGTTGTTCGCTTGACCTCTACCTGGCGAAGATTTGCCAGGGGTTTTACCCCACCAGCCAATTGCAAGGCACGGGTTACCGTCAGCCGACCCGGCTGCTGCACACTGGTGGCAGTGGCATTATTGCTAGTAATAGACTGACCCGACCCAGAGCGCGAGGCATAGTTGTAAGTGCCTGGACGAAAGACTTCACCAACCACAGCAACACTAATGGCTTCTTCCTCATCGGGGCCAATATTAGACAGGGCAATCTGTCTTGACATTTGCACGTCAATCTCATCCATTTCAATGATGGTGATGGAGTCACCATCACGCAAAGGAAAATCTTGAGTCAGATCCCCCTGGGTGAGAAGCGCAGATAAATCACTAACTACCCGTTGCGTGCCACCATTTTCCACCCGGCGTCGAATTTCCACTCGCTTTAAATCAGCTGCCTGGGTAATCCCGCCTGCTACCTTAATCGCTTCGATCAGGCTAGGAAACTGCCCTTCGCCACCCACGGGTAGGGTATATTGACCGGGCGTATGAATTTCTCCTGTGAGGGCAATACGGAGCTGACGGGGTGTTAAAAGATTTACAGTGATTTGCGGATAACGGACTTCTGATCGATATTTCTCGCTAATAGCTAATTCTGCCTGAGCCAGGGTCAAACCACTTAGCGATACCTGGCCAACGGCGGGTAAATTAATGTTGCCATTGGCCAACACTCGCTGCTCACCGCTATACTCAGGTACATTAAACACATCAACGGTGATCAAATCCCCCGGTCCCAATAAATAAATATCATTGAGGGATGAAACGGATGCAGCAGAAACTGTTATGTCAGGCAGTACGGCCAGGGCTGGGCTACCGACAGCAGTTCCCAGGGCAAACCCTGTTATTAGGGCTGTCCGAATTACCGTTTTCAAATATCTGGAGCTAGTCATTGCAGGACATATAGAAGGCTAAAAACGATGCAAGATAATACTGGGCGTTGCTGAACCAAACGATGGTTTTATCGAAAGATGCTGAGATATGCCGCTTTTAACAGTTTGGTTTATCCTTTAAATCAGCAATGGCAAATACTGAAACGTTTAACAATAATGTAGGTAGACCTGAACACCGCAGACAATAGTCAGAGAAGCCGTTATCGCCCTCTAGAGAAATGCTGTCGATGGCCCGTAATATCCGGAAAATCCTGAACTTTATGGCATTGCTATATATCTATTTTATATAGTTAGCAAATAGTAGAAAGACGGAGAGATGAGTATAGTTTTTTACGAGTCCTCATCAAGAATTTGGACTGTAGGACTAAGACTTTTGCATGAAAAGAATGTACTGTTTTGAGACATGTTGGAGGTCTGTTCCCTTAAGTTGGCGAAGCCTGCTCTTTAGGCTGAGGGGAATACCTTGTCCCCTCCCAGGAGCAGGTCTGTTTCATTGTCTAGACAGAAAATCTGAAGGTATTGAAAGCTCATTTGAGGAAAGACATGCCCTACTTGGAGGTGGGCCAAACAACAATGCGATAACCTGATTAATTGACCCCGCCGTAACCCCTACTTTAATGCCATTGAGGACAACCTAGTAGGCTGGGTCCTTAGGGCGGCCTCCCGGCCCTAACCATGGGGGTTCGGGGAACTCGGAGGGACCCCAAGCAACCGGTTTTGGCTCCCTCCGATCATCTCTCGATTCAGCATGAATGAAGTAATAAGCCTTACAGATTTTCTCTGGTGAACACGAAACAACCCTGCCCTTACTAAGGGGGAGTTAGAGGGGGTGAGGCAACCGCGAACGCTAGTTTCCAGTACTTGTGTGGACACTGTAGCCTGACGAAGGGGGAACCAACGGAGTGGTCTACAGGTGTTAGCGCTAGTTATCCAGACCCCTCCCTGACGGTTCCCCTTCGTCAGGGGAACCCCTGGCAGGCCATATTGAAACCTAGGATTTTTAAGGGTTTTAGCTATTCTCTCTGACTTATGTATACACCGTAGACCTTGGTAAGGGAGGGGGCTACACAATTTCACGATTGGAATCTTATTAATATTCAATCGTTTGCCAAAGGAAAATTCAATGGCTGAGAGAGAATTGAGACTATCGGCCAGTCGATAATGGTCGATTGACAAAAATATAACCTGATAGTATTATTATTCGAGATTCTGGAGGCTATCTCCGCATAATAGCTTTGATTTAGTCTATCGTTCTGTGAAAATTTACTCAATGCTTGAGTTTGCTGATTATATATAAATATTTAGCTCTGAAGCACTGATAGTAGGAACCTGGCATTTTAGAGTTTGCCCTATTTTTATAACAAAAAAACAGCATGAGATGATCTTGTAGGACAGTTTCCTTCTCAGGATATTTCTGTGGGTGAGCAGCAGACCAAGTGGGTTCAGATTGTTCAGACCCTCTTTTGTGGAACTATTTACATTCGCCTAATTAGGATACTGGGGGTTCCCCCATGCTGCGTTTGATTAACTACCCCTGCCCGTGATTATACTGAGTGGCTGTATCCTTTATTAGGAAAGGATTTCCATCAAAAATAGGTGGTTATTTCATCCGGAATATGACAATGTTACCAGTAACTTAATTGGGAAATATCAAGTAGATCTGCTCAGTACGTCATCAAGGCTATTTAACTGGGGCATTGCTGATCCTCGGGATGACTTTAGTTGTGAGATACCGTCAAGTATCAATGCCTCTAGACCGGTTTATCCTCTAAATCAGTAATCGCTTACCTTGAGACAGTGCTATGTTTTTTCAATTGTGTGTTTAGGTAGGTGATGTAAAAATACGATCTTGTCGGTTGGTGTAAAGTATTGTTTCTTTGAACTGTCTGTTTATTTTCTATGTCTAATGGCCTCTTACTCCCGAGGCTGTTGGATGGTAGCAGTATTTTTTTCATAGGTTTTCTAGCTGACGATGCGCTCTTTCTTACGAACAATCTTTAGAAACCACATGTTATCGATAATTGTTTTTTATGGATAACGTGTCCACATCAGGGATATGCTTGACAAAAGTGCCTGTGACAAATTGTAGTATGGGAACTTTATTTATTTGCCGCTTCCTAAGTCAATGTATCTGCTGTATTTCAGCAAAAAGCGGGCTCTACCAAGAATGTTATCTGCAACTTACTGAGGATATTTCTGATAAAGAAACTACCTATTTTTATGCCCCTGAACCCTCCACCATTGGGAAGCTTTGAGGTTTATTTCTCCTAGCATTTAGAAAAATCTAGTATGCCTAGTTGGAATATCAGGGTTATGTCTGATTGGGGGCTTTTAGCCGGTATAGTCTTTTCAAGAAAACGCCTTAACTAAGAGAAGTTGCATCGAAATTGCTTGACGGTTATTGATTTAAGACCTGAAGAGCGTGCTGTTTGCGAATACCAACATCTATTACTTGTTAGATCTATGTTGGCATTAATGTGATGCTTGATTTGTCAGCGTTGTTTTTTGGCTACGGTTTTTATTTTTTTGCTTTTATCAGTGCATTTGTTGTTGTTGTTGTTAGTGTCCCCATTGTTAGGACATTAGCAATTCGTTGCAGCCATGTGGATTTGCCCGACGATCGCAAGGTTCATCAAGTTCCAATGGTACGTTTGGGAGGGATTGGTATTTTTCTGGGTACACTGGCAGCCGCCATCTGTCTCTGGCGATTAGGTGGCTTTAGCTATTTATTGCCGATGGCCCAACGAGAAATAGCAATTATTTTACTGGGGGGCAGTGGCTATTTTCTATTGGGCTTTTGTGACGACTTAAAAGGACTTTCGCCTAAGTTTCGTTTAGTCTGTCAGTTAGCGATCGCAGCCCTAGTGTGGCAAAACGGCATTCGCATTGACTTTTTTAATGTGCCAGGCATAGGTCTGGTACATCTAGGATTGTTAAGCTTGCCCATTACGTTGTTATGGATTGCAGGGATGGTGAATGCCATTAACTGGATTGATGGTTTAGATGGCTTAGCTTCGGGGGTGAGCGCCATTGCTGCCCTGATCACCGTGGGGATTTGTTTATTTATTGGCGAACCGTCGGTGGCGTTGTTGGCCATGTGTTTGGTGGGTAGCCTGTGTGGTTTTTTGGTCTATAACTTTAACCCGGCCTGTATTTTTATGGGTGATGGGGGATCTTATTTTATTGGGTTTATGTTGGCGGTGATTAGCGTGACCGGTCTGGTAAAAGGGGCAACTGCCGTTACAATTCCATTGATTGTATTAGCGGTGCCAATTTTTGATATGACACTGGTGATTATTTCACGGTTGCTGCGGCGTAAGTCTCCTTTTATTGCTGACAAAAGCCATTTACACCATCGGTTATTGAAGATTGGTTTTTCCCATCGTGGTGCTGTGTTATTTATCTATGCCCTCAGCCTTTGGATTGGCAGCTGGGCCTTTACCCTGGCTCCGATTCCCAATGGCATTTTGGCAATGGTGATTTCTACACCCATCCTTGGCATTGCTTCCTGGCGAGCCTGGCGAGTGGCGCAGGTTTCCTAGAAATGCAACTGTTATTCACAGGCCTTCTTGGCTGAGGTCACGTCGAAGCCTCATGTCGAAGCCTGGATAGGGTGAATTCGCCTATTAAAAGGTCTTTTATGTTCAAGCAGCTGCCCAAGTGGTTTCAGGTTATTCAGGCCCCCAAACCCCCAACTTTGGGGGCTTGGATTCAGTCTCTCCTAGTATTGGAAAAAGATGGTCTTCAGACGCTGTAGATCTTCACGATTACTGAGATCTTGCACCTGGCAAGGAAGCATTAACCCACCTTGGACTCAAAGTCGCAAGGCTAACTGGCTCAAAACCGCTCAAGCGGTTAAAGAATCCTTAAAAGCTCTATATTTAGAGCTGCCTAGCCAATCTTGTCCCTTGAGTGGACAGCCCTCAATTAGCGTTGGGTTTTGAACCCAACGTGGGTTTGAGCTTCACAACCGACCTTAGTGCAAGATCTGAGATTACCTACTTACTAATTTTTGGCAACAGTTTTGTTTCACTGCTCTATAGTTTACTAATGCTCACGCTTTATGGTTCCTGGCAAACTCTACCCACCTACTCAAGCAGTTTCCTTTGACGACCAATCTGACGTTCAGTCGACGCAGCAAACGGTTAAACTTGTTACTCAATTTTTTGCCCCTGACTATGCTGCCACGGGACAGCTGCTGGATGAGCTAGTGAGGCAGTTAGCAAAGCAAGGCATGCCGGTGGAGGTGTTTACGGGCCAGCCGGGCTATGCTTATGGTGAGGCCGAGGCTCCCCGCAGGGAGAAAATTCACAATTTAGATATACATCGTTCGCGGATGACTCAGCTGTGGTCTAATCGGGTGCGGGGTAAGGCGCTAAATGGTTTGTTATTTGTAATTCGTGCTTTTTTGCACTTGTTGCACCATGGTTGGCAAAAGGATAGGGTGCTGTTGCTGACAACGGCTCCGCCATTTTTGCCGGTGGTGGGGTATTTGATTAGTCTGTTATTTAATACGCCCTATGTGGTGATTTTGTATGATCTGTATCCGGACATTGCGGTGGAGCTGGGTGTAGTAGATTACAATCATCCGGTGGCTAAGCTGTGGCGTTGGGTAAATCAGCGGGTATGGCGACGGGCAAAGGCGTTAATTGTGTTGAGCCCTTCGATGAAGGAGCGGGTGGTGGGTCATTGTCCGGATATTGCTGACCGGGTGGAGGTGATCCATAGTTGGGCGGACCCAGACTTGATTAAGCCGATGGAAAAGAAGGATAATTGGTTTGCCCGTAAGCATGGCTTAGTGGATACGTTTACGGTGCTATATTCGGGGAATATGGGCCGCTGCCATGATATTGCGACGATTTTTGAGGCGGCAAAACTGTTACGGAATGAGCCAATTAAGTTTGTATGTATTGGTGGCGGGGCAAAGCGTGAGACGCTGATTGAGGATGTAAAGGCGGAGGGTTTGGAGGAGAACTTTTTGTTTTTGCCGTATCAGGATAAGAAGGATCTTCCGTATTCGATGACGGCCTGTGATGTGTCGTTGGTTAGTGTGAGTGAAGGGATGGAAAGCCTGGTGGCTCCGAGTAAGTTGTATCCGGCATTGGCGGCGGGGAGGCCAATTGCGGTGATTTGTCCGGAAGGAACTTATTTAGAAGGACTAGTAGACAAAAACGACTGTGGTCTTGCGTTTAGAAATGGTAATGGTGAAGGTCTTTCAGACTTCCTATATCTTCTTTCCCAAGATCAAAATCTACTAACCACCATGGGAATAAATGCTCGACAAGCAATGAATGAGCATTTCACACCACAAGTTATCAGCCGTCAATATCTGCGTGCCCTGAGCCTTGAATAGATTATAAAAAGAGGCAATAAGTAAGCTGCATATTTTTTCACTTATTTAATGCCCGTATAAGCTGTGATTTTAACCATCTTTAAAGTCCATTTCAGTTTCTTTTTATGTCGAAACAGCTTATAAATACTTAGCAGCTTACGAGGCTTAATCCAGTGCAACTCTTAAGAGTAACCAACATCTTTAGTCGATTCAAAGGCTACTTTTTCAATGCATTTTGGATGATGATTGAAAAAGTGCTGCAAATGGTTGTTGGTTTCTTTACAGCAATTTTAGTGTCGAGATATCTAGGGCCTGAAAATTTTGGCGTATTAGCTTACGCTACTTCCATTGTCGGTATTGCGACTGCAATTAGCCATGCAGGTCTCAATGGATTAATTGTAAAAGAGCTAGTGAAATACCCAGACCAAAATGATGAAATTTTAGGCTCTACTTTTTTCCTTAAATCATTAAGTGTCATTCTCGCTTTTTTAATTCTCGTTGGCGCTATATTTTTTATAGAACGACCAGGAAGCTCTGAATTCTGGATGCTTATCATTACATCTCTTAGTCTGCTAGTTCAGCCATTTCAGATTGTAACTTACTGGTTTCAAGCACAAACTAAAATTAAGTACCAGACTATTTCGAATACAATTGCTATGGTCTGCAACCATAGCTTTAGGCTATTTTTAGTATTTACTGCAGCAAATTTATTGGCTTTTGGCTTTTCAAGTTTAATTCAAATTCTAGTAGCTACTGGATGCTTGATTTTCTTCTATCAAAAACAGTCTAATGTTCCAGTAAAAACATGGAAAATATCTAAGGATATGAGCCAAAGCTTGCTTAAAAAAGGTTGGGTAATCTGCGTTGGGTCTATATTTGCAATCATATATCTAAAAATTGACCAGGCTATGCTGAAATGGCTAGTCGATTCAAAGGAAGTAGGCATATACAGCGTAGCTAGTACCCTATCCGAAATATGGTACTTCATTCCTAATGCAATTGCTGTCGCTGTGTTCCCAAAGCTTATTAAACTACGTGAGTCTGAAACTAAAAAATATCTTTTCAGATTTCAACAGTTAGTAGATTTACTGCTCTTTATTGCGTTTATTTTTGCTGTCATCATAGCTTTAGCCTCGAATCAGCTGATTTTATTAACCTTTGGGCCTACATACATCGATTCAGCCGGAATATTAGCTGTTCACATTTGGGCTGGTTTATTTATCTTTATGCGTGCTGCCTTTAATAGATGGATTTTAATGGAAAACGTGCTGTTCCTGTCGGTCATTACCCAAGGGCTAGGTGGAACTATCAATATTCTTCTAAATCTACTGCTAATTCCAAAACTAGGTGGTTATGGTGCTGCTTTAGCTACGTTGGTTTCCTACGCGACAGCGTCATATTTTGCTTTATTCTTTCATAAGAAAAGTAGGCCTGTTTTTTGGATGATGACAAAGTCTCTCTTGTTATTTCCAACGCTAGGCTATCGATATTGGCAATGACCAGCATAGCTGAGAGACGTTAATTAGGATTTTGATACTATTTATTAAATATAGAACTAAACCATGACTAGCCTATTAACCGTAAAACAGATAATTCCTAAAAGTGGATTAACTATTGCTAGGGATATCTATAACAAGCTTAATCAATTGCGGTCCTCAAGTGACACCTTTTTGCTACGGTTTGTTATTCTGTCTCCAACGCTAAGTAGCCTCTACTATTTTCTAATTTCGTCTCAGTTTAGACGAGAGCAGCATGCCACCGTATATGGCCGATATAAGTACTATCAAAATCTGAAACTGAAGCAAAGCAATCCTTATTTACTTAGGCGAAATATTCATCGCTTAGAGAAAGGGTTAATCATGCGGCCTCGTCGGGATGTGTTTGCTACTGGCTATATTGCAGAGACCGTTGATACTTACTGCCATGTTTATGAAAACACTGGTGGCCTGAGCCCAGATAATAAAGAACTCAACTGGGCAAACGACGTCTTGACAAACTACTTTGAAGTAGCAGGTTCGCATGCGGTTGTGGATGCAGCTAAAGAACAGTTTTTGAAGTTAGCAACGCCTCATTCAAAAAAGCCAGCGCAGATTCCGTACAAACGAGATTTAAACAAGGCTGTTTCAGTCAGTTATGAAAGCTTTTTAGAGCTTTGTCATCGTAGACGTTCCGTCCGTTGGTATCTGCAAAAAAAAGTACCTCGCGAATTGTTAGATAAGGCAGTTACAGCAGCAGTATTGTCGCCTAGCGCTTGTAATCGTCAACCTTTTGAATTTCGAATTTTTGACGACCCTATATTGGTACAAAAGGTCGCAGCCGTTCCTGGTGGAACCAAGGGCTTTCACCACAACTTTCCGGCAATTATCGCAGTCGTAGGTAAATTAAGCGCTTACTTCAATGAGAGAGATCGACATGTAATTTACATTGATGGATCTTTGGCTTCAATGTCCCTTATGTATGCACTTGAAACTCTAGATTTAAGCTCCTGTGCTATTAATTGGCCTGATGTTGAGCAAAATGAAAAAGCAATGGCAGAGCTTTTGTCACTAGAACTTAACGAAAGAGTAGTTATGCTTATATCTGTTGGTTATCCTGACCCAGAAGCGTTAGTTCCGTACTCTAGTAAGAAACCTTTAGAGCAAATTCGCAAATATAACTAGTTACCATGTCATCTAATATGAACTACTTGGTTGAAGGGGCTAATTTCCATAATAAAGGTGCAGAATTAATGCTCTTGGCGATTCAACAAGAGCTTAGTGAATGGCATAGAGATAATACTGTTTCTATGGAACTAAGAGTAGGAAGTGTTCAGCAAAGAAACAACGCCCATGTAAAGCACCTTATTCAGTATGAGTCGGCTAAGTTCCCTTGGGTAGAGCCATCACTAAACGCATTCTGCCGCACACTACCTAAGCCTATTCGCAAACAACTGAATGTGGTCTTACAATCAGAAATTGATGTAGTTCTAGATGCTTCGGGTTTTTGCTTCAGTGACCAGTGGGGTGTAAAGCCAACTCAACTAAAAAGACAATTATTTGAGAAATGGAAAAAGCGAGGCAAGAAAATTGTATTATTGCCTCAAGCGTTTGGCCCATTTACTACACCTGATATCCAGCAAGAGTTCAAACAGGTATTAGAGCTATCAGATCTAGTCTTTGCCAGAGATAAAGAATCATTAGAGCATGTACAAAAAATCGCTGGCAGTTCACATAATATAAAACTTGCTCCTGATTTCACCAATTTGCTTAAGCCTAAGATTCCTACCTATGCAAACAAACTATCAGGACGCCCCTGCATTATTCCCAACACTCGAATGTTAGACAAAACAGGGGCTACAGTAAAAGAAAACTATCTAAACTTGTTATCATTTTGCATTAAGTCACTACAAGATAAAGGGATGGAACCTTTTATCTTGGTCCATGAAACTTTTGACATTAAAATTGCCAAGACCTTACAGGAATTCGTCTCGGGCGATATTGAAATTGTTCAAGAGGAAGACTCACTATATCTAAAGGGAATTCTAGGTGGTTGCAGCCTAGTTATTGGTTCTAGATTCCATGGGTTAATTAGTTCATTGTCCCAGGGGATTCCTTGTTTAGGCACTGGATGGAGTCATAAGTATCAAATGTTGTTTGATGAATATAGTTGTGCCAACTTCTTGATTGATTTTAATGATGAAATTGCTCGCATATTGGAAAAGCTTGAAATATTGCTCGAAGGGCCTCAAAGAGAGAAGGTAGTTAAGTGTATTAAAGCTTCGGCAGAAAATCAGAAAATATTATCTACTGAGATGTGGATCGCGTTAAAGAATGTTGCATATGCATGAAGAAGTATTTGAAGTTTGCTCACGCATATCAATCCCTAGAGCTATGTTGGATTGTTTTAGATAGCCAACTTAGCTCTAAGAGACTGTAACTAATTCGAATCAAATTCCGACAACTTAATACAAGGATATGTGATCTTCTTCAACGTCTCTTTTGAGGGATATTTTTTTAGAGTTCTCTTGCAATAAATTTAATATGCCTCAAGAAGTAAAATTGGCATGGATTGAATCTAGTGAAAGCTTTACTTCTTAGTACTAGAGAAATGGTGCAAAAAGCTTATTACAGCATATATTTCTTCTACAACTAGTTTTACCTTTTCAACTGGTGATACTGAGGAATGTGTATCACAATTGTATTAATTGAGATGAGTGCTTCAGGTATGTGTGTAGTAAGCATTGTTCATTGTGATATTTTTGAAATTATACTTAATCAGTACCGTAGTTTTTTAGCTCAAAAAGAGAATATAGATAGATCACTTCACCATTTAATATTGGCTTACTACGAATCTTGACAGATGGCTAAAGATATTAAGATAAAGATATCGACATATCGATGGTAAATACAATTCAAAAAATCTAGAAAAATCTATCGTTTTTTGTCTCCTATTAGGAAAATGTATAGCACTTGAGTAATTCTTGTTTCTTTCCAGAAATTCTGTTGAGCATGACTAGACAGATATATTTGTATTGTTTCTAGACTCATTGATCTTCATCAATCTACAACCATAGCATTTGAAAATGATGAAAATTCTACATCTTAACACTGTTGATTTAGGTGATGGCGCTTCCCGGGGAACCTACTGGTTGCATCAAGGGTTACTTCAAAAAGGAGTTGATTCAAATATTCTTGTAATGAGAAAGACAAGTAATGATCCAACTGTTGTAAGTGCATCTAGAAATAGCCTTATTTATAAATTCGATAGAATTAAAAATTCAATTGATGATATTACCCTATCTCTATACAGAGATAGACTTAATAATTCTGAGGGTAATTTCTTTTCACCTTCATGTACATCTTCTACAGGTGTGTACAGAGCCATTAGAGAAATAAGTCCTGATATTATTCATTTACATTGGATTAATAAAGGATTCTTGAAACCAGAGAGTCTAAAGCAGTTTAATGTCCCGATTGTTTGGACATTGCGAGATATGTGGCCTCTTTCTGGTGGGTGTCACTATGCTATTGAGTGTACTGAATATACTAATAGTTGTGGAAAGTGTCCTCTTCTCGGCTCAAGATCCGAAAATGATATTTCTAGAAAATTATGGTTACGTAAGCGTAAGTCTTGGGATAGCAGTGAAATAAACTTAGTGGCAATCAGCAACTGGTTAGCAGATTGTGCTAAGAGTAGTAGCCTTTTTAGAGATAAAAAAATAAGGGTTATTCATAATGCGCTTGATGAGAATAAATTTAAGCCACTATCTAAGAGTTTCTCTAAAGAAGCTTTATCCTTAAATCTAAATAAAAAGGTCATTGCATTTGGAGCAATAAATGCTCTTAAAAATAAGAACAAAGGATTTCAATATTTAGCAAAAGCCTTAAAGAAGCTTTTTGACGAAGGATTTTCTGAATCATTTGAAGTAGTTATCTTTGGCTCTCTAGAACCTACCGAAAAAGTAGATTTAGGCTTTAAGCCAACTTACTTGGGAACATTACGTGACAATATAGCTCTTTCATTGATTTATTCCGCTGCAGATGTAATGGTAGTGCCATCAATACAAGAGGCATTTGGTAAAACAGCTATAGAAGCTATGGCATGTGGAACTCCTGTCGTATCGTTTGATTCAACAGGGTTAAAAGATATTGTTGATCATAGACTTACAGGGTATCGTGCTCAGTGTTTTGATATAGCCGATTTGGCATATGGTATTCGATGGGTTTGCGAGGATTCAGAGCGTCATACTAAGCTTTCGCGGCAGGCACGGAAGTCTGTAGAAGATCGCTTCACTACAAAACGTCAGGCAAACTCTTATCACCAACTCTATCTAGAGCTATTAAGTGCCTCATTATAGATGTTAGATGCAGAGATGATAATAAGACTTTATAGTACGATACTTTTTAAGTTATTACCCACTCCTTACTGTGTTTTAGTACCTCTATCTATGAGAATTTATACTCTAAAAAATTTGTTTTTTATCATTAAATAGCTACTATAATCTATATAATTTTAGTTAAGTATATAGTTTTAAAAAAGTCTCTAAAATCACTTTTATTCTTTAATCTGTCTTTTTATGAAAGATTTGAAAATTTCAGTCATTATGCCTTCATTCAATCAAGTAGCCTATATTGATGAAGCTATAAGATCTGTACTTTCTCAAGATTATCCTAATAAGGAACTTATTATAATTGATGGAGGTAGTACCGACGGATCTGTCGAAATTATAAAAAAATACTCGGAACAATTAGCTTATTGGGTTAGTGAGCCAGATAGCGGGCAAAGTAATGCTATTAATAAGGGCTTTGAAAAAGCGACTGGTCACTTATTAACTTGGTCAAATTCAGACGATATTCTATTACCTGGAACTCTAAGCTCGGTTGCTAATAAGGCCATTTCAATCCCAGATCCAATGCAACGATGGATTATTGGTGGGTGTTTATGGCTAGATAAGAATGGATCTATTCTACGTTGTACAAAAGCTCGCAATTGGAAGAAATTTATGACAAAACGTGGCCTAGTATCAGTTTATTCTCCAAGTTCTTTTTTTTCTGCTGAATTAATCGACGAACTAGGACATTTAGATGAAACACTTCACTACGCAATGGACTCCGAACTATGGCTAAGATTTGCCAAAAATGGTGTTCAGTATACAACGAGTGCAAACTATTTTTGGGGATTACGCCTTCATGAACAAGCAAAAGTAAGTGGTCATTTATTTAAGGATAAAGACGATGACAAACAAAAAGTTGTCACTAAAAAGAGAGAAGCAGAAGCACTTGAAATACAAAAACGACATGAAATTTCTGACTTCGATATCAAAGTTTCTGATACCATGCATAAACTTTCTTCGATAATTTCTGTAGCATTTTGGGAAGGAAGAATTCACACTGCTTATTATCAAAATCAGCAATGGCAAAAAAGTCTAAAGTTGTTTTCTTAATTATTTAATATGCAGCAACCATGTAAGATTCAGCAACTGCGTTTAGTTTTTTGGTGGCCAACAGCATGCCGGTCAATTATGCCACTAGTCCGAGAGTTAGCCGAATTATGTACTCACGGTGTTCGAATTATTGTACAAGAGAAAGTTGGTTCTAATCGGCGTAAGTTCGGATGGCAAGCAGACTATGCAGGCAACGCAGAGTTTGAAGTCCTTTCAGTTAATAATCGCTGGAGAGACGTAGAAAGAATTCTCATAGAAGAGTCTCAATCTTTCCATGTCATTGGTGGTTATCAAAGAATTCCATTACACCGACAGATAATTTCATATGCAAAGTCCCAGGATATTGCATATGGCATTATGGCAGAGGCCCCGATCAAGTTTGATCTTAGTTGGAAAAGTTTCTCAAAAAACATTTATTTTCAAACTGTAGTCCGAGCAAGAACATCTTTAGTTAAAGAGAAAAGTAAGTTTTTTGCATGCCTTTCTGGTCACAGCTATGACACTTTATTAAAAGTTGGTTGGCCAATAGAAAAGATATACCCGTTTGGATATTTTCCCCAAGCAAAGGATGTTAAAGTCAGTCTTCAAAGCTCTAATGAACGAGAAAGATGTCAACTTTTATGTATGGGCACATTGCACAAATATAAGGGTGTTGATTTACTTTTAAAAGCCATTTATATGGCTCAAAAACTAGGCAGTAACTGCAATATTAACATCATTGGGGATGGCCCTGAAAGAATAAAGCTCGAAGCTTTGACTAAGCGACTAAAAATACAAGAATGCGTAAAATTTCACGGATTTATTTCTGATTTAGCCCTCAATGAAGTTATTGAGCAATCTGATGTCCTTGTTTGCCCAGGTATTGCTGAACCATGGGGAATCAGGATCAACGAGGGAATTCAAAGCGGATTAGCTATTATTGCTAGCGATCGCTTAGGGGCAAGCAAGTTAGTTGAAACTAGTGGAGCAGGCATTCTATTTAAATCAGAAGATGTAGGAGAACTAGCTGAAGCTATCCGTGTTGTCTCAACAAAGACAACAGATATCTTGGAATCATTTAAACGTAAATCTAGTGAATATAGTGAAATGATTCGCCCTAGAGTTGCAGCTGAGCATTTTTTTCAAATTATAGAACACTCAATTGGAAATACACATGAAAGACCATTTAATCCATGGCAAAAACTGTCATATAGAGAAGAAATATCTATCTATCACTCCTGAAAATATTTTTAGATGGTTGTAACCTTGAATATACCAATATCCTCATACTTTACTAGGAATATTATGAATCAGAACATTTTTACTGCACAGCATGGCGAAGATATTCTCTTAGCAGAAATCTTTAATAGACGACATGGCACTTGCATTGAAGTTGGTGGATATGATGGAGTCAACTTAAGCAATACCCTCTTTTTTGAACGTATTGGCTGGGATTGCACTATCGTAGAACCTATGCCTAAGTTTTGTGAGAAAATTAGGCAAGAACGTAAGTGCAAAGTTGTTGAGGCAGCGGCAAGCTCTCAAGCTGGAGAAATTGACTTCTTCATAGCTGAAGGAGTAGAAGTTTTATCTACTAGTAGCCAAAGAGAGAGTGATTTAGAGCGAATTCAAATTGCTGGAGCTGAGACTCAGAAGATAATAGTTAAAGCTATGACTCTAGATGAAATTCTTGAAAGTCAAGGAATAAGGAATATCGACTTCATTAGTATAGATGTGGAAGGAGATGAATTGTCAGTTTTGCACGGATTCTCCCTAGAAAAGTACAAACCAAGGATCATTATTGTTGAAGATAATGATGTGACGGTAGATTATTCAGTCCAGAATCATCTTCTCAAACATAATTACAGACGATTTAAAAGAACCGGTTGTAATGAATGGTACGCACACAAAAGTGACTCATTAGTAACGAATTTTTCTAAGATATCAGCTTCTGCCAAGAGCGTTATTCCTTTCATTAAGGGATTCACAAAGACATATATGCCAGCTCCTCTACAAAGCCTTATTCGGAAGATAATTAATTCAAACCTTCAAAAGAGTGCCTAATACTGTGAATAAGCTGAATTACTAAAAAAACTTATTTATATTTTATTCTGAGTCCACTTTTGGGTCAAACGCACTAAATTCAAATATGAGGTAAGGCTTTGCATACTACAAAAATAGTCCCAATGAGTTTCTTGCGTTCTTCTAGTGAATTCAAGTGGAACCTTGACCTACTAATATGTGCTACAGCTGTCATTATTGCACCTTACTTTATCTTTGATGCAGCACTAAGAGGAATCATAGGAAGAAGCCTTTTCCAAACTGATTGGTTAGTAATAACCTTAGCGTTAGTACGACTAATATGGATCCTACTACTCCCTGGCAAAACGAATAAGAAATATCAAATCTCTAATGCGTTACAGCAATACTATTGGATATTTATCCTAGTCTTTTATACGCTATTTCTAACTGTAATACAGCCATTTTTAATAGATATACATCAAGTTAATTCAGAACTATTTGAAACGTACTCTTTCACATTAAAACGCGGCATTAAATACGTCACCTACCTAATATTTTCTGTTTATTTTTTTATTATTTCAAGACAAAGTAAGTATTATTTTGATGCTTTATTATATTCGTTAGTTATAGGTCTTTGCCTTGCTGAGTTGTTAGGTTTAATCCAGGCATTAGTATTTCAGATTTCAAGAATTGATATTTTTCCAATCATTAGAACTGGAAGTACAGAATTCAGATACATTTCTGCAACGGTAAGCTTTGCTGGAAGGAGTTTCTTACGAATTAATTCTATTGCACATGAGCCTAAAGGGTTCGCTTCTTTAATTAGTTTTTTAGCTATATTTAAACTGTATTGGGAAAATTATTGTAAAACTCGTGTTTTAGGAGGGAAATTTTTAAATAAAATCGATAAGTATATGTGTCAAACCCTATGGTTATCGATATTGGTTATTTTACTAACTTTTTCTGGTAGTGGTCTTATCAGTTGTTTGCCAGTTTTTGTAATTATTAGTTGGCGAATTATAACCAATGTCCTATATCTAAAAATCAGCAAAATACGATTATTAATATCTTACTTATTAATTTTAATATTGACAATTGCCATTACTACTTATCAAAATCAATCTATTGAAATTACTTCGTCATTCCTAGATGCTGCAATTTATCGAAGATTAGGCACTTTTTTTGAGGCATTAGATTTTGACAGTTTATATAAAAGTCTTGATCCAGAAGATGGTGCATTTTTCTTCAATTTACTAAAATATCCATTAGTCTTTCTGCATGGTCTAGGTTTCGGGGCGTTTAGTAATCTAAGCTTTGATTTTGTTGCTTCTCAATATTCACAATCAAACATAGACAGACTAGTATCACCTTTCTCAAGAAATATCCTAATTGAAACTGTTTTTTCGTCGGGATTAGTTGGTTGTTTTATTATATTCAGATTCATTAGAAAATATGTATTTTTTTCTATAAGGAGCATCGAAGGTATTCACAGTGCATTCTTAATGTTTTTAGCAATGAATTTTTTCTTTAGATCTAATGAGTTTTTATTTTTCATTGCTATAGCAATGATGCTGTCATCGCTAGATAAAAGAACGTATTTTCGTACTTCTTGATTCAAATTCGATTGACAAGCTTAGTTTGTAGGTTCGTGTTGAAGAGGATGAGTTTATCACTTTATTTTGAGTTTTACGGAATAAGTAAACTGCTCTGTGCTCATTTATTAGCATTCATTTTTATATTCAGTTGATGAAAGTCCTTCATGTAATTCCCTCTGTTTCATCTATACGAGGTGGCCCCAGTAAAGCAATTTTTGAAATGGTTGCGTCACTCAAAAGCAATAAAAGTATTGAAGTTGAAATTGCAACTACAAACGATGATGGGCCAAATCTACTCAACGTACCCCTACACACAAGAACTAAATATAACGGAGTCAATGTCTGGTTTTTTCCTAGATTTTCTCCAAATATCCCTCCTGTTCGCGAATTTGCATTTTCATTCGCCCTAACAAAATGGCTGTGGATAAACATCCAGAACTATGACTTAGTTCATGTTCACGCCATCTTTTCATATCCACCAACAATAGCAATGGTAATTGCCCGAAAAAGAGAGGTGCCTTATATTGTTCGGCCCTTAGGGCAACTGTGTGAATGGTCTCTAGCGCAAAGTGCACGGCGCAAGAAAATATACCTTAATCTAGTTGAAAGACGGAATCTAAATAATTCTCAAAAAGTGCATCTGACCTCATATCAAGAGCAAGAAGAATTTAATAAACTTGGGCTAGAGAGTACAAGTTTTATTCTTCCCCATGGATTGAATCTTACTGAAAAAATAACTCATGCGCGAACAACGCTCCGTGAGCACTTTCAACTTCCCGATGATGAACCCATTATCTTATTTCTTTCACGCATACATCCTAAAAAAGGGTTAAATTATCTAATTCCTGCACTTAAATCCATCGTTTCTAAACGGTTTACTTTCATACTCGCAGGTAATGGCGACCCTACTTATGAGGAAGAAGTCCGTCAATTAATACGCGACAATAACTTGCAAGACAAAACTATTATGCCTGGGTTTGTTGAAGGAGAACTAAAGGAGCTTTTGCTGCAGGGTTCAGACATCTTCGTGCTAACGTCCTATTCTGAAAACTTTGGTGTTGCCGTATTAGAAGCTCTTGCAGCCGGTACACCAGTCCTAGTAACCCCTGGTGTGGCCTTAGCCCACGAAGTGCAAGAGCATCAGTTAGGATACGTAATACCTCAAAACAATGTTGATATTGCTAAAGCATTAAGCGCTTACTTAGAAGCTCCTACAGAAGTTAAAACGAACCTGAGTAGTCGAGCCTACAATTTTGTAAGCAAGCACTACAGCTGGTCTAGGATGACCACAGAGCTAAACACGATTTATCAGAATATTGTAGATACTCAATCTGTCTCTGATTATGCTTAGTCAAATTACACCAGTTATTCTTACATATAACGAAGAACCCAACATTGAACGGATTCTAGAAAAACTTGATTGGGCAGATAGAATTGTTGTTATCGACAGTTACAGCACCGATAACACCTTAGGTATTCTTGTGAAATACCCAAAAGTAGATGTTTTCAAGCGCAAGTTCGATAGCTACGCACCTCAATGGAACTATGGATTAGACCAAGTCGAAACCGATTGGATTCTCTCATTAGACTCAGACTATGTCTTACCTGATGACTTAATAGCTGAAATTAAACAGCTGAAGCCCGAAAAAAACATTGACGGCTACTTTGCTAGATTCAAATACTGTGTTTTTGGGAAACCATTGCGAGGGACAATTTTACCTCCTCGCCAGATTCTTTCACGCAAAGGCCGTAGCTCATATATTAATGATGGACATACCCAACTGTTACAGGTCGTAGGTGACTCAGGCCATCTTAAAAACTACATCCATCATGATGATCGCAAAGCTCTTAGCCGCTGGCTATGGGCGCAGGATCGATACATGCTTATTGAAGTCAAAAAGCTACGAGAGACATCAGACGATGAACTTAGCATGGGCGATCGCATCCGTAAGAAAAAAGTCTTAGCCCCCTTTGTAATCTTCATTTATTGTTTGATTCTCAAAGGTGGAGTATTGGACGGTTGGCGTGGCTGGTACTACGCATTTCAACGAATGTTTGCTGAGCTACTACTATCATTGCGGTTAATTGAAAAAGAAGCATAAGCAAAGAACAAACAATTGCTTGCCCGAAGACGTTCGTTTAGCCAATCAATTCCAACACCACAGTGGCAACTAACTAACCGTCTGGATTAAAGTACAGTAGTGTCAATCTACTGTTGCAGTATTCAGAACCATGGTTAAGCTTTGGCAACAGTGGCTAGTTCGCGGCGCGATCGCACTCACAACCACCAGCCTTCTAATCATCCTAGCCATCAAAGCCAGGCTAATAGTTTCAGCCCATCAATCCCCTGACCCCGAAGCCATTTTAGTCCTCGGCGGCGGCAATACCCGAGAACTCGCCGCCGCCCAACTAGCCACCCAAAACCCAACACTAGCAGTGTGGGTATCCAGCGGCTTAGACCCCACCCAAGCCCATAAAATTTTCTCAGCCCAAAACGTCGCCCTAACGCGAATCAACCTGGACTATAGCGCCACCGATACCGTCACCAACTTCACCACACTGGTAGCCCAACTCCAGGCCCACAACATCCGCCACATCTATTTAGTCACCTCAGACTTCCATATGCCCCGCTCCAAAGCCATCGCCTTCTGGGTCCTTGGCAGTCGCGGCATTGCCTACACCCCAATTTCTGTTCCCTCCAACACACCGTCCGAGCCTCAGCATAAAATTGTGAGAGATATCGCCCGCAGTTGGCTGTGGCTAGTCACCGGTCGCACTGGTTCCAGCCTCGATCCTGACCCTCCCTCTAGACCATCTAAAAAATCACAGCCTAATGCTTAGAACACATTGTTGATTCCATCAGCATTGCCTCCTTTGCAGCGACCAACTTTTGGCGATAACGTAATTGCAGCACGGCCTTCCTCTGTGGGCTTTTCTAATTCGTACCAGCATCCATGTCGACTATAATTAAGAGTAAATAAGTCTAAATAAGCTGAAGACTGCCAACAATGCCTGCTAAAGATTTATATCATCAAGTCGTTAAAAAGCTCCTCATCAATGCAGGCTGGACAATCACCCACGACCCTTATCAGCTTAAATGGGCAAAACGTACTCTGTCAGTAGATTTAGGTGCAGAAGAACTTTTAGCAGCCCAACAAGCGAGTCGTAAAATCGCTGTCGAAATCAAAAGCTTTATTAGAGAATCAAGAGTAGCTGATTTACAGCAAGCGTTAGGGCAATTCATCTTATATGATGACATTCTGAAACAAGTTGAACCAGACAGAACCCTATATTTGGCAATGCCATTAGTCGCCTATAAAGAACTTTTCGAAGAAGACCAATTTGCCAAAATTCTCTTAGACAACGACCGGTTCAAGCTAATTATTTTTGACCCACAAAATCAGGAGATTGTGCAATGGATTCCCTAGAGCGTTATAAGCAAATAGTTATGGATTTGCTCAATGACTATGCAAACATTCCCATAGCCAATGAAATCGACATTCATAACGAGGTTCTCTTCGATAACACACACAACCGCTACATACTTTTGTCTCTAGGCTGGTCAAAAGGACAGCGCATACATCATATAGTCATACACATTGACATTATTGATGGCCAAGTCTGGATTCAAGCCAACAACACAGATCGCCTCATAGCAGAAGAATTAGTAGAAATAGGTATTCCTGCCAAAGATATCGTTTTAGGTTTACAGTCACCAGAAGTTCGACCACATACAGGATATGGCGATAGCCATGCAAGCCAGCAACATACTCCTCTCAGCGCTTAACCCCAGAAATACCATAGCGTATTAGGTATTGGGTGAGGTGGTTTAGAATTTTACGCAGTGTGCCAAAATTCTAAAAGGAGAGGGTATCCCATTTGCTTTTAGACAAAAGAGCCATAGTCAAAACCATGAGCTTAATTTTTACAAGCCCTTATTTCGGTAAGTCATCCTAATATAAGAAGCGATAGTTCCTAAGGAAAATGTGATGGTTGCTGCCTCAATTAAGCTAGCAGAGCTGCATATTACCTGGAACCCCTTACCAGAGGACTTCAATCTGGACGAAAAACCTTTAGAAAGTACTAGTCAACCACTGCTTGCAGGGGCATTACGCGAACCCCTAGAACTCAGTAGCTGGATTCAACCAGAAATGCTGATTGCATCTAATTTTGGCCTGTGTGCCACGATGAACGACAACCTGGTAATCAAAGCCCCCGACTGGCTCTATGTTGCCCGAGTTAATCAACCTGGACAGACACGCAAAGCCTATACACCTAATTTAGACGGTGAGGCACCAGCCGTGGTGATGGAATTTCTCTCAGATGAAGATGGCAAAGAATATTCATCTAAGCAAACATTTCCACCCGGCAAGTGGTTTTTTTATGAACAGATTTTAAAAGTACCTACCTATGTGATTTTTGAACCAGAAGGTGGACTTCTAGAAGTTTATCATCTGACCAATGGACGCTATGAACTAGAACAACCTAACCCAGAAGGTCAATATTGGTTAGAAGCCATGGGGTTCTTTTTAGGAACCTGGCGCGGCAAAAAAGAAGAAAGAGATGGCTATTGGCTACGGTGGTGGGATGCCAATGGACAGTTACTTCCCTGGGCCGTAGAAAAAGTAGCGGCAGTTACCCAGGAAGCTGACCAGGAACGGCAACGAGCTGAACAAGAGCACCAACGGGCTGAGCGATTGGCTGAAATGTTGCGATCTCAAGGAATTGATCCAGATATTGTGTGATCTACGACTTATGACCACCAAATACGGCATTAACGATTGTATGCACATCAACTAATATAGTTAAGCCATTATACCTATTGCTCGCCCTAGGTAGTTTTCGTATCTGCGATTAGCGTTTGCCATGAGTTTATATAGCACCTTCACTTCAGAATCAGTTTCAGAAGGCCACCCCGATAAAATGGCCGACCAAATTTCCGATGCCGTTTTAGATGCCCTATTAAGGGATGATATCCACTCCCGTGTTGCCGTGGAAACCATGGTAAAAACCGGTATGGCCATCATCGCAGGTGAAGTTCGCACCAGCACCTATGTTGATCTTGAAGATATCGTCCGTGATGTCATTATCGGCATCGGTTATAACAGTTCAGACTTAGGTTTTGATGGAGCTTCCTGCGCCGTTGTCAATGCTATTGGTAAGCAATCTACTGATATTGCCATGGGCGTCGACGAAGGCGAAAACAAAGATCTTGGTGCAGGCGACCAAGGTCTAATGTTTGGCTACGCCACCAGCGAAACTGATGTGCTGATGCCCGCCCCTATTTACTACTCCCACCGGTTAGTAGAACGCCAGGCCTATCTACGCAAAAATAAGGTGCTGCCCTGGCTTCGCCCTGATGCTAAGAGCCAGGTCACCCTGCGCTACGAAAACCGTAAGCCTGTTGCTGTTGATGCCGTAGTTCTTTCTACCCAGCATGATCCGGACATTTCCCTGGGCGATATCCGTGAAGCCGTCATGGAGGAAATCATCAAGCCCGTGCTGCCCCATCAATGGTTACATGCTGAAACGCAGTACCACATTAACCCCACCGGACAATTCATCATTGGTGGCCCTGTCGGTGACTGTGGCCTCACCGGTCGTAAAATTATTGTTGACACCTACGGCGGCATGGCCCGTCATGGTGGAGGCGCATTCTCCGGTAAGGATCCCTCTAAGGTAGACCGCTCAGCGGCCTATGCCGGTCGCTATGTGGCCAAAAATATTGTTGCAGCTGGTTTGGCAGAACTGTGCGAAATCCAGGTTTCCTATGCCATTGGTGTCGCTGAACCCACGTCTATTTCAGTCAATACCTTTGGCACTGGCAAGCTGGAGGATGACAAAATTGCCATGCTCATTCGCGAGCATTTTGACCTGCGCCCCCAGGGTCTGATCGATATGCTCGACCTCCGTCGACCGATCTATGGACCAACGGCTGCCTATGGCCACTTTGGCCGTGAACTGCCTGACTTTACCTGGGAAAAAACCGATAAGGCTGATTTGCTAAAAGCCGCACTTTAGGTAAGCTTGCTTTTCCTGAAATGCGAGCCTGGCATGGGCTGTCCTTTGCTGCTCAAGGTTACCGAATAGATCACTCGGAAAGTTGAGCCCACTCTGCGAGAAGCCGCTTTGGCGTCTACATTCAAAATCCGTCTCCCCTAGGGAGACGGATTTTGAGGGAATCCCCAGTATGCCTAATTAGGCGAATGCAAATAGTTCCATAAAAGGGGGCCTGAACAACCGTTAGCCACTTTGACAGTCGCTTAATCATAGAAATAGCTTCTGCAAAAGAATCAGGCCCCCTCCAAAAGGAGAATATCTGCTTTAAGCCAGCATTTGGAAAGTAGAATGCCTAGAACATCCTCTAACGGCATAATGAATAGGTTGGTCAGATAAACTTGTCACTCACCATAAGGAAGCCCATGAGCGCACAAACACTTACAAGAGACTACAAAGTAGCTGATATTAGTCTGGCCAGTTGGGGCCGCAAAGAAATTGCGATCGCAGAAGGCGAAATGCCAGCGCTGATGGCTATTCGCAAAAAATATAGCGACAGCAAGCCCCTGTCAGGCGCTAAGATCATCGGCTGTATTCACATGACCATTCAAACAGCCGTGCTCATCGAGACCTTGATTGAATTGGGTGCCGAGGTGCGCTGGTCATCGTGCAATATTTTCTCTACCCAGGACCATGCCGCCGCTGCCATTGCTGAAGCGGGTGTTCCCGTCTTCGCGTGGAAAGGTGAAACCGAAGACGAATATATGTGGTGCATTGAGCAGACCTGCCGGACCCCTGAAGGTCAGCTGTGGAATGCCAACATGATTTTGGACGACGGCGGTGACCTGACCGGTTACATCCACGAGACCTATCCTGAAATGCTCACCAACGTCCATGGTGTGACCGAGGAAACCACGACAGGTGTTCACCGTCTCTATGAAATGTTAGAGAAGGGCGAACTCAAGATTCCTGCTGTCAATGTCAATGACTCTGTCACTAAAGCTAAAAACGACAATAAGTATGGCTGTCGCCACAGTCTAAACGACGCGATTAAGCGCGGTACTGACCACTTGATGGCTGGTAAAAAGGCCCTGGTGATTGGTTATGGCGATGTGGGTAAGGGGTCAGTGGCCTCTCTGCGTCAAGAAGGCATGATTGTTAAGGTGGCGGAAGTTGACCCCATCTGCGCTATGCAGGCCTGCATGGATGGCTTTGAAGTTGTGTCACCCTACAATAACGGTGTCAACGATGGCACAGGCGCTAACCTCAACAAAGATTTGCTGGCAGCCACTGATTTGTTGGTCACCGCAACGGGAAATGTCAATGTGTGTGACGCTAGCATGCTGGCAGCGTTAAAGCCCGGCGCAGTGGTTTGCAACATCGGTCACTTTGACAACGAGATTGACACTGCTTACATGCGTAAAACCTGGCAGTGGGAAGAAGTAAAGCCCCAGGTACATAAGATTTATCGTAGCGATGACCCCCAAGACTTTTTGCTCTTGTTGGCAGAGGGTCGCTTGGTGAATCTGGGTAATGCCACTGGCCACCCCTCTCGTATTATGGATGGTTCCTTTGCTAACCAGGTGCTGGCTCAAATGTTCTTGTTTGAGCGCAAGTTTGCTGATCTGTCCGATGCAGATAAGGCCAATGCCATTACGGTAGATGTCTTACCTAAGCACCTGGATGAAGAAGTTGCTCGCTACATGGTTGAAGGCTTTGGCGGTGTGATTACTCAGCTGACTAAAACCCAGGCTGACTACATCAATGTGTCTGTAGAAGGTCCCTTCAAGACCGATAGCTACAAGTACTAAGGTTGAATACGGTCCAGGTTGTGAGATCTGGTCTGGTTTAATCTGACCATGCTTCAAACCCAGTTAGCCTTTTATGCTAAAGGCTAACTGGGTTTTTAACTTTCTTGTTGTTCGTGGTGATATCACGGCAACAGCAACACCAACGGAAATGAGATTTATCAGATTATCGCTATGGGGATACGTGAATAGTGAAAGATGAGTGGGGTATATTCAGCACGGGTGAAAAACGCCCATATTCCAATCAATTTCTTTTCATTAGAATGCCAGTCTGGTTATAAAAATGTTCTGAAGTTTAGTCATAAGCGTGAAGGGTGAATAAAGTAACTGGGTGCCGTTTCCTTGGCGTTGATTAAAGTTATTTAAGCTGCTAAGGATACACTTAGAACGATAGACACTTTAGACACTTTTATTTTTTTTCGCATACTTAACCATTATGGAAACTAACGCCAAGATTTACGTCGCTGGCCATAATGGCCTTGTGGGTAGTGCTATTGTCCGTGCTCTCAAAGATCGGGGCTATACAAATTTATTGCTTAAGAGTAGTAAGGAGCTGGATCTTTGCCGACAGGCTGATGTTGAAGCTTTTTTTGAAGCGACTAAACCAGATTATGTTTTTCTGGCGGCGGCGAAGGTCGGTGGTATCCATGCGAATAACACCTATCGTGCCTCGTTTCTCTACGACAACCTGATGATTGAGGCCAATGTTATCCATAGTGCCTACAAAACGGGTGTCAAAAAGCTATTATTCCTGGGCTCTTCCTGTATTTATCCCAAGCTAGCGCCCCAGCCCATGCGCGAAGAGTCTCTGCTCACGGGGTTTCTGGAGCCCACCAATGAGCCCTATGCGATCGCAAAAATTGCCGGTCTCAAGCTGTGTGAAAACTACTGCCGTCAGTACGGCGTCAACTTTATCTCCGCCATGCCCACTAACCTGTATGGCATCAACGATAATTTTGACCTGGCCAACTCCCATGTCCTACCGGCCTTGATGCGCAAGTTCCATGAAGCCAAGCTCGCCAACCAACCCACGGCAGATGTGTGGGGCAGCGGTAACCCCCTACGGGAATTTCTCTATGTGGATGATCTGGCCGATGGCCTGTTATTCATGATGGACAAGTATGAGGGCATTGAGTTTGTCAACATTGGTAGCAGCAAGGAAATTTCCATTAAAGAGCTGGCCCTAACCATCAAGGATGTAGTGGGCTACGGCGGCGAAATTGTCTTTGACAGCAGCAAACCCGATGGCACGCCCCGTAAGCTCATGGACCCCTCTAAGCTTACTGACCTGGGCTGGCAGGCCCAAACCTCTCTACAGGAGGGCATTGCCAAAACCTACGACTGGTTCCAGCTGCACTATGAATCCCTACGGGGCGTAGGCGCATAGACAAGGGCGCTACAGCTGATATGGTATCTACTTGTCAGACGCTGACAGATTGACTACCATCGTGGCTCAGCAACGCCACAAATCACTATGGTGCAGCGCCTAGCGCATCGCTATCACATCGATAAACCTATGGGTCAAGGCGGCTTTGGTACAGTCTTCTTGGCCCACGATGAGCAATTGCCCGGCCATCCTATCTGTGTGGTTAAACAGCTCAATCCCATCCACACGGATGCCCTTGAGGTTGCTAAGCGGCTATTTAACCTGGAGGCTGAAACCCTTTATCGGCTGGGGGAACATCCCCAGATACCAAGATTACTCGCCCACATAGAAGAAGCGGGCGAACTTTACCTGGTACAAGAATATATTCCAGGGCAGTCCCTGGCGGACGAATTTGCCCTTGGCCCCATGGCGGTGGAGCAGGTGATCCAGGATCTGCAAGGCCTGCTGACGGTATTGGCTGCCGTCCATAGCCAGCGGGTCATTCACCGCGATATTAAACCTAGCAATATTTTGCGACGGCAGGAGCCGGATCAACCCGCAGGTCCGCTAGTGCTGATTGACTTTGGTGCGGTCAAAGCACTGCAAGCATCACCCAACCCAGACTTGACCGTTGCCATTGGTTCTTTGGGCTATATGGCTCCAGAGCAGCAAGCGGCCCATCCTTGCTTTGGCAGTGATTTATATGGCCTGGGGATGGTGATGCTCCAGGCGCTATCTGGGCGGCATCCTATGGGCTTTGGCACCCCTGCCACCTGTGCCCGTGTGGGGGTCAGTGTCCCCCAGGAGCTGGCCCAGTTTATCGACCGGTTGGTGCATTTGGACCATCGTGAACGGTATGGGACTGCGGGGGAAGCGCTACAGGTGTTTCAAACGCTATTTGATGGGCTAGAAACATCGGAGGTAGCGTCTGGGTCTGGGCCGACGGTGTTGCCGACGAGCCCTTTGCCAGGAAAGGAGGCATTAGGTGAAGGCACGTTGGGTTTCTTGGGGGCAACCCAACCTACGTCGCTTTCTCATCGTTCGGTGGAGGGCACGTCTAACTTCGCTCTCGCCAATTCGTACTCCCAACAAACCCATCGGAATCGTCAGGCTCTACGCAATAAGGTTCGCCGTTTCTGGATTGAGGGTGTTCTGGATCGCTCTCTCCACGGTCAAGTTTTGTTGAATTTAGGGTTAGAAGAACGACCCGATGCGATCTCACTTCCCTGGCAAATTACCTACGCGACTCCTGGCCAGTCGCCCCAACCGTTGCCAGCAGGTACCCAGGTCAGCCATGTTTTTGATGCCATTGGCGAAGGTCGCACTCTCTTAATTTTGGGTGAACCAGGAGCTGGCAAAACCACCACACTGCTGAGTTTGGCCCGCAAATTGCTCGATCGGGCTGAAGAGCAACAGCGGTTACCGGTGATCTTCAATCTCTCGTCATGGCGCAGTGGCGCAATTGCTCCATGGCTGGTTAAAGAACTCAACAGCAAATATCAGGTACCTCAGGCCATTGGTCGACGCTGGGTAGATCAACAACAGTTGTTATTGCTGTTAGATGGCCTGGATGAAGTGGCACCTGACCGTCGCACCGCCTGTATCGAGGCTTTAAACCAATTCCATCGAGACTATGGTCCTGAAATGGTGGTTTGTTGTCGCATTCGTGACTATGAGCAACTACCCCAAAAGCTTGAATTTCAGGCTGCTCTTTACCTGCGCCCCCTCACCGATGAACAGATTTTAGCGTATCTAAATCGTCCTGAGCAGGGGTTAACTGGCTTAAAATCTCTTTTAGAACAAAATGCCGCTGTTCAAGATGCCACAACCTCTCTGATGGAGTTGGCCCGTTCGCCACTGATTTTGAATATTATGGTGCTCACCTATCAGGGAGTATCGTCTGACGAGATTTTGCGATTGGGCCATCAGCCGCACCATGGAGATTATCAACATCAGTTGTTTGATGCCTACATTCAGCGGATGTTGACCCATCGCCCTGGGCACCCTCTCTACAGCACGACCCAAATCCAGGGCTGGTTAACGTCTCTGGCACAGCGATTGGTGCTCACATCCCAAACTGTTCTTCTCATTGAACGGATTCAACCCGATTGGCTGGCCCCAAAGCTGAGACGTTGTTATGTGGCTGGACTGTGGTGTAGCTTTTTTGCGATCGCCACTCTCCTGGGTGCTCAGGTGCTCGCTTGGGACAGACTACTGTTGGCCGTTGGCTTAGGTAGCCTGATTTGTAGCCGCATCTTTGGTGTTTATCGCATCACCCCTGCTGAGACATTGCGCTGGTCCTGGCGACAAGCTCGCAATAACTTATTGCTGGGGCTGAGTTTAGGCCCCTTAATTGGCTGGAGTCTCAAAGTGGGCTTCGGGTTTATATTTGGCGATAGCGCTTGCCTTCGTAATGGCACCTGTTTCGCCAACCATAGCTTGATCGGTCTGGCGTTTGGGGCCACCCTGGGTCTCACATTTGGCCTGATTCGTGGCTTCAGCGGCAAACGCATAGGCAATACCAGTCGTCCCAATGATGGTATGTGGCAATCAGCCCGTAATTCCACCTTATTTGCCCTGATATCCATGGTTACGCTGTACGTACCTGGTGTTCTAATTGGCAATACCAAAGCTTCATTTTGGGCTGCGACCGGTTTGGCTTTTGGCTTTGCTGCGGGTGGCGGTGAAGCCTTGATCAAACACACCCTGCTCCGAATAATTCTAACCCTGAGTGGCACGACTCCCTGGAACTACCGTAAGTTCCTGGATTACGCTGCTGATAGCATTTTTCTCCAAAAAGTGGGGGGTGGGTATATATTTATGCATCGACTCTTGCTTGAGCATTTTGCCTCTTTTGGAGAAGAGAATACCTAGTTGTCTGCGACCTCAAGGGAACTCAAAACTCTGAACTGTCAAAAAAAGGTGAACTTTACCACCTTTCCTGAAAATCGAACAAAATACTGATATGGTGATAAAGTGTGTGATCCGATACAGTTTATCTTTTAATGTCCTATGTATACAACTGCATTTTTGATGATAGCTGCATTAATCATTGTTATTGTTGTTGTTGCTATTATTGGAGCTAAGTTTAGCTGAATATTTTAACTACAGGGATCAACACATTGTTGATGTACATTACATTGATGTTGTCTCTAATAAATATTCAAAATTTGGAATTTGAGACAATATTTTAATGTCGGAAGCACAGACATTCTGGACAAGGGCAATGCTACGCTCTCGTTGCTCACTAGGGGGTAATGCCTTCAGGATATTGACAACAATCTCTAATTTGGTGGCTGCCTCCTTCATGTGTTGCCGTATATTGGTCAGTAATTCTACCTGATTGCCACTAAGACCTTCACGGAATAGCTGAATCTCTTGCTGCAACTTTAACAATTGAGCTTGTGAAGCAGCCTGCTTTTGCAAACGACTTTTAATGGCAGTTAACACATCTGCACGGGTAAAGGGCTTGGTCAAATAATCATCTGCCCCCAGCACCATCCCCTGACGCACATCTCCTTTGTTTGCCAGGGCGGTCAGAAAAATAAAGGGAGTTGCTATGGTTTTAGGTTCCTGACGTAGGGCCCGTAGCACGTCATAGCCATCAAGTTCAGGCATCATGACATCACAGATAATTAAATCTGGCAAATGCTCAAAGGCTCCTAGTAAGCCAGTCATGCCATTGTCTGCTCCAACAACATTGTAGCCTTCTAATGTCAGTAATTCTAAAAGGTTTGAACGAATTTCTACTTCGTCTTCGATTACTAAAATTTTAATCATTACGTTTTCTCGGGTAGACCTAATATGTTCGACTGATGGATAGATAAATACAGAGCCCTAGGCATTTATTAGGTTGCCCGAGAATGTGGTTGGGTTACTCAGAGAAATCACAGGCAGCGTAATCACGAACGTCGTTCCTTGACCAACGGTACTGTCAAAGGTGATCTGTCCATGGTGCAATTCTACGGATTTTTGGATGATGGCCAACCCCAGACCGGTCCCTGAAATTGTGCCAACGTTAGGCCCCCGGACAAATGATTCAAATAGTGTCGGACGCGCTGCTTCTGGAATACCAATGCCGTGGTCTTGCACCGATAGGGTCAGATCATGGTCTGTGGTCTCCAGGGTAACCAGAATTTCACCACCGCTAGGGGAGTAATTGATGGCATTACTCAACAAATTAGTCAGAATATGGCGCATGAGTTTACGGTCAATGTGATGGGATGTGTTGGGCAGGTGCGATCGCAACACCAAACTGTGGCGATCCGTCGTAATTTGCAATTCTTCAATAATTTCCTGACAAAACTCACTAAGCACCAGCGGCTGCGGATTAAACTCCATCCGACCAGCCTCCACTTTGTTGATTAATAGCACATCATTTAATAGCTCAGTCATATGGGTGGCAGCTGTTTGAATTTTTTGTAAATACTGATGTTGCTTGGTAATCTCCCACTGTTCACCATAATATTTCAATAGTTCTGCCGATGACAAAATTGTTGTCAGAGGTGTGCGAAACTCATGGGATGTCATCGACACAAATCGGGTTTTCATCTCATTGAGTTCTCGTTCTCGCTCCAGGGTGTGGCGAATTTCTGTTTCAATCTGTTTTCGCTTCGTAATGTCACGAATAATTGCCATGACTTCTTGCGGGGAGCTGTTAACAATACGTGCCTCGAAATCACGATTTTCACTGTCAAGGGCTAGCTGAAACTCCAGTACCTCAATTTCTTCAGTTGCTAATGCCCGAGTAATACATTGCTGCATAGCTGCGGCCACTGGCTGGGGCAGCACATCAGCTAAATAATGCTTTAAGCAAGCACTGGGAGAAAAGGGCAACGTATGGTGTTTGGGTTCACTAAAGTTCACAATCTGACCCTTGTCGCTAATGCGAAACATGGGATCTGGAATGGCATTGAGTAAGGCTCGATTAGTGGCATAGCTGGCCTGTAGAGCTTTTTGTTCTTGTTTTAGATGCTCAGCGGTTGCCCATAACTGGCTGGTACGCTCCTTGACCTGAGCTTCTAAGCCATCGTGGAGTGCTTGAAGCTCAGCTTCGGCCCGTTTACGCTCAGTAATATCAACTAAATAACAGCGAATTAGATCGCTCTGGGGAATATAGTGAAATGCCTGTTCAAAAATCCGATCGCCGACCGCTATATGGCGGACAAATTGTTGTTTTTCCTCGGCCTGAACGGCATCAATCACTCCCTCTAAAATCGGATGGCTGAGTTTGGCCAAACTAATGGTAGGAAACTGGCTAACGGCAGCCGGGTTGAGGTACGTCAACTCCCCTGTTAGAGCAAGCTCAATAATTGGATGGGAGAACAGTTGAGGAAACGACGCCAGGCGAGCAATAACAGCATCTTGGGGGCGATCTGATTCAGCCATGAGCGATGAATCCACAGGGGCGGCAATGAGTGTGGCCATGTACTTTTCTGCTTCATCACTGCCTGAGAGCAGCCACTGCACATCCTCACTATCAGCAGCCGTGTGGTACCGCACCTTCACATTGGCCCCAAATACAATTTCATCACCGTGGCGCAGATTACGAGAATCGCAGCGTCGGCCATTGATAAACAAACCGTTAGTGCTAGGTTTTCCCTGTAAATTGCCATCAATAATCTGAAACCCGTAGTCATCTTCACCAGGATGGGGCACTCGCAATAAAATGGCATGCTGACGCGAGACTTCTTTAGAATGGAGAACAATTGAGTTGCTGACATCGCGACCAATGGATCCAGAATCAGCATATAAATTGACGGCACGCTTTCCCTGGTCGTCTTCGATAATTAAAAGATGTTGCATACCCACAGATTGGTTTTGTTCAGATCACAATAGTTGGCCAAGCATTGGCTTGCCATCAGATTGCCCGATTCTGCAAAGGTAAAAACATGGTACTCCTGTCTAGAACATTTCCCCAACGCTAGGTTTGATGAATGATATACATGCCCTTCTCGAAAATTTATGTATGCATCAAAACCATTTTGAAACCAATCTTACCAATGCGAAACACACCATTAAAACATGGCAGTTTGAGGGAGTTTTGCTGGAATGGTATCACTTGGTGCCCGGACCCGCTGGCCCCATTCCCAAACATTGTCATCCAGAGTATCAACTGGGGTTTAGTCAGGATACCAACGGAGGGTACTTCTATCGAGGCGGGGGACATCCGGTACCGATGGGGCACTTTAGTCTCCTGCATTCGGGGGAGGTCCATGCCACCACTCGTAAACAGACCTGGCTCGAACAATATCGTACCTATTGGATGCTTTACATTCATCCTGATCGGTTGTCTGAGGTTTTTACGGCCTTATCAGGGTCTTCTACTGGTTTACCTTTTTTTGATAACCCAGTCATTTATGATCCCACCTTAGCCACCCAATTTTTGCAGTTCTTTGGCACCTTTCAACAACAGACTAGCACCCTTGAACGCACGACCCTACTATCGATATGTCTCAATCAGCTGATCCAACGGCATGCAGAACAACGCGTTGTACCCCAGATACCTAAGCGAGATCGCCACCGTGTTCAGCAAGTGCAGGACTATCTGATGGCCCATCTAACTGAAAATGTATCGCTTGATCAACTGGCCCAGCTGGTTGGGCTCAGTCCTTACCACCTGCACCATATCTTTCAGCAAGAGGTGGGTATGGCCCCACATCAATATCAGATCCAGGCTCGGGTTAACCGCGCGAAACAGTTGCTACACCAAGGCTTGTCACTCAGGCAAGTGGCCGAAGATGCTGGTTTTTCCGATCAAAGTCACCTGACACGGCAGTTCAAGCGATTCTTGCAGGTGACGCCAGGCCGCTATTTGCGACAAAAATGATCAAAAACCGCAAGAATGTTCAAGACTTCGATGTTAGGGTTTGATATTCTTCGATATTGTGTGGGTCAGAGCTAAGCCTTTCTGTTTGAGCACGATGCCAAGCTCTTGGCTCAACCACTCGTATCATTTATTGCAATTATGGAAGAATCTTCTATCCATGATCGAGAACGCTTAGTATCTTGAGTTGGTAATGACTTAGATGGAAATGATCTGACTCAGTTTTGAGTGATAGTCAAAAATCTGGCCAAATTTATATTTCTTTTCTTGTAATAAAAACTTGGTAACACTGCACACTTACTGGTTACAGTCAGGGACGTAACCTATGTATTGAGGGATTCCTCCACAGTTGCTTCAGATCTGCTAACGTTACTTTAGGTTGTTTAAGATCCTTTAATTGTCTAATTGTCGAAAATTGTCAAAGAAAGTGTTTTTTGCATTCACAACAAAATTATTGCAATTTTATCCACCCTTTCAGAGCAAAGACAGTCATGGAAACACAATCTGCGATTACACCAACCGCATCGTCTGGTCTTGGCCGTAACCGTCATCAAGGATGGCTCTGGTTATTAGTAGGATTTCTAGGACTGGCGGGTGGATGGTTTTTATGGAGCCGATTTCAGCAGGATGTAGTACCTGGCGCGATCGCAGCCCAATCCACCACCGTTGAAACCGAAACAGCGCGCTCTGCCCCCGTAAAAGAATTCTCAGAATTTGTTGGCGCGCTGGAAGCTCAGGAACGGGTAATGCTGCAGCCTGAAGTCGAGGGCCGTATTACTCAAATACTGGTGGTGGCAGGTGATCGGGTGTCAGCGGGGACGCCGATTTTGCAGCTCAGCCCAGACCGTCCCGCAGCGGTTGTCAGTGGAGCTATTGCTGACATTGAAGTGGCTCGCGCCTCACGCAGTGCAGCCCAGGCAGAAATTTTAGAGGCAGAAGCGGATCGGGATAGTGCTATCGCTGAACGGGCGTTGCAGGACACTGAATATCAGCGTACACAATCTTTAGTAGATGCGGGGGCTCTGGCGCAGCAGTCGTTGGACCAGGTGGCGCGAAATCGGGATGTTGCGATCGCAGCCCTAGCAGCAGCCGAGCGTCGTATTCAAACTGCCCGTGCCAACCTGGCAGAAGCCCGTGCCTCTTTAAGTCGAGCAGAATCCAATGCTGCTGTTGCCACTGAAGACCTATCCGACTATCAGGTTGTCGCCCCCATCAATGGAGTTGTTGGTGACTTACCCGTCAAAGTCGGTGACTACGTCAACATCGGACAGATGATCACAACCCTGACCAGCAATCAAACTATGGATCTGCGTCTCTCGATTCCGGTAGAACGTAGCAACGAACTGCGAGCAGGTTTACCCGTAGAACTTCGTACCCAGGAAGGTTTAGACCCCTTAGTAACAGGGCGCATCAGCTTTGTCGCCGAGCGGGTGGAAGCAGGAGCCCAGTCCATCCTGGCTAAGGCAAGTTTCCCTAACCCCGATGGACAACTGCGGGATGAACAGTTTGTTCGCGCCAATGTTATCTGGGACGAATCTCCCGGCGTTATGGTGCCCACCACCGCCATCTCCCGTGTCGGTGGCCAAAGCTTTGTATTCGTGATGGAATCGGCCACAGAAGGTGATAGCGAATTTGTTGCCGTTCAACGCCCGGTCCAGCTTGGCACCATAGATAACAATCGCTATCACATCATCAGCGGTGTAGACACAGGAGAAACCATTATCACCGCCGGCATTTTACGCCTATCCGACGGCGCACCCGTCACTGCGGACAACTCCACCTCAGCCAACTAATAGGCACTTAGCCTGGAGCCCCCGTTCACAATTCAAAACTCTCCCCCACTCCCCATGACCTCCCCCAACTCCCAACAGGATCCCTCCCAAACCACCCCCGTTGACAGCTCACCCAGTCCAGAACTCCTCGCCATTCAGAAAATGATGGGTGAGATCTCAGCGCTGCGTGAAGAAATCAGTCAGCTATCCCAGCTGCCCCAACAGGTGCGCCAGATCGAACGTCGCTTAATGGTGGTGGGCGATCTCTACCGATACGAAACCCTGCACGAACAGCTATCCAATCAGGAATGGTTTGCTGCTGACAAAGAAACTGTTCGGCTGATTGCCGATATTGCTGGTGTCTCCGACTTAGAAGACCTCAGCCCCCGCGAAATTCGTAGCTTCTCCTGTGGTGAGCTGCAAGTAATTGACCGTCTATGGTCCACCTACAGCGAAGGACACTTTGGCTTTAGTGTGCAGCTGCAAATTTACCAGGAGTTAGGCGGTAGCCTGGAAAGCACCATCGGTGAAGACCTGCAGCTTACCCAGCGATGGGGTGCTGCTTTGGGCTGGCGTGAAGGCGTTAGTGAACAAACTCCTACCGGGAATCGCTGGCGCAAATGTGATGAATTGGATTTTTCTCTCAACGCACCTAAGGGGTGCCATCCATCTCGCTGGTGGAATTCTCCCTACGGGTCTCGGATGACAAATTACTTTCTCAATCGTTTAATTACCTGCGATATGTAGAAGAAAATTTCGGCATAGCGGGGCAGGCACAAGGCACAGCCCCTACAAGATTTTTCCCCTTCTCCCCCCTCCCCTGATCGCCCCATGTTTGTCGAAACTTTTATTCGCCGCCCTGTGCTCACCATGGTGCTCTCTATCATCATCTTTATGGTGGGGGCCATCGTGATTCCGACGCTGCCTGTGGAACAGTATCCTGACATTAGTCCGGTGCAGGTGGTTGTCAGCGCTAACTACATTGGTGCCAGCTCTGAAGTGGTGGAAGAAACCGTAACCACCACGCTGGAGCGTGAGATTAACGGCGTTAGCGGTATGCGCTATATGAACTCCACCAGCAGTGATGATGGCACGAGTTCAATTACCATCACATTTCGTCAGGGCTACGACCTCGATATTGCAGCTGTCGACGTTCTCAATCGGGTTTCCATTGTCACCCCCCAGCTACCTCAGGAAGTACAGCGGACCGGGGTTACGGTGCGTAAACAATCCAGCAGCGTGGTAGTGGGGATGGCCATCTACAGCGAAGAGGAAGGTCTTTACGACGACAACTTTATTAGTAACTACGCTGATCTCTACGTGCTAGATGCCCTACGACGAATTCCAGGTGTGGCTCAGATACAGCCGTTTGGTGAACGGCGCTATGCTATGCGACTGTGGCTTGACCCAGCTAGGATGGCGGCTCGTGATATTACCACCGAAGATGTGGTGGATGTTATTCAAGAACAAAACCTGCAGGTGGGGGCAGGCAGTATTGGTCAACCGCCGACGGAAGATGGCCTCAGCTATCAGCTAACCCTGCGCACCCAGGGTCGTTTAGAAGAGGTGAGCGAGTTTGAAAACCTGGTCATCAAAACTGAAGATGATGGCAATCTAGTCTATTTTCGCGATATTGGTCGAGCCGAGCTAGGGGCAGAAAGCTACAACACGTTTGCCCGCTATCGACAGCAGGGGGCGATTGGCTATCAGATTGTACAAACACCCGGCACCAATGCTCTAGAAGCTGCCAATGCGGTTAAAGCCACCATGGCTGATCTGGCAGAAGACTTTCCACCAGGGTTGAGCTATGCAGTCCCCTACGACCCTTCGTTATTTGTAGTGGAATCTAGAAAAGAGGTCGTCAGTACCCTGCTTCAGGCAATTATTTTGGTGGTGCTGGTACTGTTTTTGTTTCTTCAAAACTGGCGCGCCACCATTGTTCCTGCGGTGGTGATTCCGGTGGCCTTAATCGGCACCTTTGCCTTTATTAAAGTGTTTAATTTCTCCATCAACAGTCTCACCCTGTTTGGTTTAATTCTGGCGACAGGGATGGTGGTGGACGATGCCATCGTTGTAGTAGAAGACATTGCTGGCAAAATCCAGGATAAGGGTATGCGGCCCCACCTGGCTGCGATTGAAGCCATGCGTGAGCTGACAGGGGCGGTGATTGCCACCTCGCTAGTGCTGTTAGCTGTATTTATTCCAGTGGCCTTTTTTCCGGGGACGACAGGACAGCTTTATCGCCAATTTGCTCTAACCATTGCTTTTGCTGTTACTATTTCCACGTTTAATGCTCTGAGTTTGACGCCTGCCCTATCGGCGCTGTTAATTCGTTCAGGGCAACAGCCTGGTGGTTGGCTGGGGCGATTTTTTGGTTGGGTAAATAGCGGTATTGATGCTATGCGTCATGGCTATCAAGTGAGTTTGGGACGCCTCACTCGCCTAAAAACAACAGTGCTGATTTTGTTTGTTGCCGCCCTGGGTGTGGCAGCCTGGCTTTATACCTCAGTACCGACAGCATTTTTGCCAGAGGAAGACCAGGGTTATTTAATTAGCCTGGTACAGGGACCCGAAGGATCTTCGGTAGACTACACCAGTGACATCATTGAACAGGTAGATCAAACGTATCTTGGTATTCCTGAAGTGGAGGGTACCTTCTCCTTAGGCGGGTTTGGTTTTAGCGGTAATATTCCCAACAACGGTGTGATTTTTTCTCCCCTGATTCCCTGGGGTGAGCGCCCGAGGGAAGGGCAATCGGCCCAGGCTGTACTGGGTCAGGTGTGGCCACAGTTTGGTCAGATTAAGGAAGCCAATGTGATTGCCTTTAATCCCCCGACTATTCAGGGATTAGGCAGCATTAGCGGTTTTGTCTTTCAGCTACAGGACCAGGGCAATAACGATCTGCAAACATTTATGCAGGCCAAGGATGAACTGGTGGCAGCAGCCAATGCAGCTCCAGAATTGCAGAATGTTTTTACTACCTACACGGCCAATGCACCGCAGTTAGATGTGGATATTGACCGCAGTTTGGCAAAAGCGATGCAGGTGAATATTGATGAGATTCTCAATACGTTACAGGGCTTTTTGGGGTCGCGCTATGTTAACGATTTCAATGCCTTTGGCCGGACTTATCGGGTTTACATGCAGGCTGATGCCCAGTTTCGTTCGAATCCTAGCGATATTGGCAATCTCTATGTAAGGTCTGAGACTGGGGAGATGATCCCTCTGGATACTTTGGTGACTATTTCACCCACTACGGGACCCCAAACCATCAATCATTACAATCTGTTTCGTTCTATTGAAATCAATGGTTCGCCAGCAGCAGGCTACAGTTCTGGACAAGCGATCGCAGCTATGGAACGCATCGCCAGTGAAATCCTGCCCACATCCATGGGGTTTGAATGGTCCGGTATCTCTTTAGAAGAACTAGAATCCGGTGGCCAGGCTCCGATTATCTTTGGTTTGGGCATTATTTTTGTTTTCTTGGTGCTGGCGGCCCAATATGAGAACTTTATTGACCCAGTGATTATTTTGTTGGCGGTACCGCTGGCCATGTTGGGTGCACTGCTGGCGATTTCTATGCGGGGATTGCCAAACGATGTCTATTGCCAGGTGGGTCTGGTAATGCTGATTGGTTTAGCCAGTAAAAACGCAATTCTGATTGTGGAATTTGCTAATCAGCTAAGAGATGAAGGTTTATCCATTGTACGTGCAGCTGTGGAAGCTGCTCAGCAACGGTTGCGACCCATTATCATGACTGCCATTTCCACCCTGTTGGGGATTTTTCCTCTAGTCATTGCCACAGGAGCCGGATCCGCTAGTCGTCAATCTCTAGGCACTGCTGTTTTTGGTGGCATGATCGTCTCCACAGTGTTGAGCCTGTTTGTTGTGCCAGTGCTCTATATCGTCATTGTCAGTTTCTTTTGCCGGTTTAAGGATAACTGTCGTGACCTATCACCGATGCCACCAGAGGTTTCTACAGAAGCGACACCTGAGATGGCACTTGCGGCTCGCAAATAAACACACAATCGGCAGATGTTTGTCTATCGTTGAGGTAATTACAAACAGGAGAGATGGCAATGCTCCGATATAGATTAAGTTCCATCGTTGGAGCTGTCATGGCTGGGGCCATGGTGTTGAGCTGTGCGACGTCTAATCCAGAGCAGTCAGCGACCTCACCTGATGCTCCGGCAGAGGCTGCATTGTCTAATAACTCAGATCCTTCCAGCCAGGTCCAGGCAGAGAGCCTACAACAAACCATTCTGGTAGAACCCTTAGAGCATCCCTGGGGAATGGCTTGGCTACCGGATGGCACCCTGATGGTGACCGAACGTCCAGGACGGGTGCGGCTCATTAAGGCAGGTGGTTTTCTGGATCCCACCCCCGTATCGGGTGTGCCTGATGTATTTGCCGCTGGCCAGGGCGGTTTAATGGATGTGTCAGTGCATCCTCAGTTCGCTGAAAATCAGTGGGTCTATTTTACCTATGCCGCTGGTTCTTCGGGGGCAAATCAGACCCGTGTAGCCCGAGCACAATTTGATGGTGATACCCTCTCTGATTGGACCGTCATCTTTGAGGTGAATCGGACCAAACAGGGTAGCCAGCATTTTGGCTCGCGCATTAGCTGGTTGCCGGATAATACAATGCTGATTTCCATTGGCGATGGCGGTAATCCACCGCTACAGCTAGAGGGTGAGCTGATTCGGCATCAGGCGCAAAAGCTGGATAGTCATTTGGGTAAAGTTCTTCGCCTTAACGACGATGGGTCCGTGCCAGAGGATAATCCCTTTGCCAATACGCCAGACGCTGATCCCGCTGTTTGGAGCTATGGCCATCGAAATATTCAAGGACTGATGGTAGACCCCATCACTGGTCAGGCTTGGGCCACAGAGCATGGCTCACGGGGTGGCGACGAGCTGAATCGGGTGGACCCAGGGGAGAACTATGGTTGGCCAGTGGTGACCCACAGTCGTGAGTATACCGGTGGCGAAATTTCATCGGAGCGATCGCGACCGGGCATGATCGATCCTCTGGTGGTTTGGACACCTGCGATCGCACCGTCTGGTCTACTCATTTACCAGGGCGATCGCTTCCCTGATTGGCAAGGTGACCTATTCGCCGGCGGTCTGGTTTCGCAAGATGTGCGACACATTGCCCTGGACGATCTTGACATGGTTATCAGTGAAACACCTATCCCCATTGGCCAGCGTGTGCGGGATGTGCGCCAGGGGCCGGACGGACTGATTTATATTTTGACCGATGAACCCAACGGGCGGCTTATTCGGTTAGAGCCAGGGTAGGCGGCTAAAGAAAGGGGGAGTGATTGGTTATTGGGGCGTATGTAAGTTTTGAGTTTTGAGTGATGGTGTTCTGGTGTAGCCGTTAGTGATTAGCCTTTGATTCGGGGGCTGGCACAAGGCACAGCCCCTACGAGATATCTCCTTTAAACGAAGGGGAATGATTCACATTTGGTGTTAGAGATGTTGGAAACAACCTGAGAACCTAAAGATTCTTGACACCAAAGAAGATCTCGTACAACAGAGATACCTTTTACCCGGACCTCGCCGTAACCCAACCTTCACCAGAATGTTTGCGCTAAGCGATCACCCTGTCGGGGGAAACCCCAGCTTGCTTAAGTGGTGTAGCTGATGTGGCTTCGAACAAGGGAGTTTAGGCCCCCACATTAGGAGGGTAAACCCCAGTAGGCCTAGGTAGACTAGCTTAGAAATTTCCGGAAAGGAGGAAAGCCCTGAGCCCCCCCTCTAACCCTCTACCAATACCCCCAAAATACTCCCTTGACTTAGAGCCCACTCTAACTCCTAACCTAGGCTTATGGACCAGGCACTCACCATCCAACAAGTCGCCCAAGCCACCGGCCTGAGCACCCACACCCTGCGCTACTACGAACGCTGTGACCTAATTGCCCCCATCCATCGGGCCAGCAACGGTCACCGTCGTTACTCAGCGCAGGATATCCGCTGGATTCAGTTTCTCACCAAACTGCGCATGACCGGCATGCCCATTCGTCAAATTCAGCAATATGCCACACTGCTACGCCAACATCCTGACGCCGTACAAGAACGGCGCGCCTTGCTAGAAGCCCATCGCCAAACCGTTGTGCAACAACTACAGGAGCTACAAGAAAACCTCACCGTAATCGACTGGAAAATTCAACACTATAAAGAGATTGAAACCAAACTGTCCGAAACACCTGTGCAAACATCACCCCAGAGAACATTATGAATTCCGTTGCCCAGTCTGCACCCTCTGACCGTTACCAGCAAGGCTGGCAAATGCTCAAAACCATTGACGGCGAAGCCGGAGAAAAAGTAATCGATAGTCTGCAATCCATCGCCCCCGATCTAGCCCGCTACGTCATTGAATTTCCCTTTGGCGATATCTATACCCGTCCGGGTTTAGATCTAAAATCCCGAGAAATTGCCACCCTCGCCGCCCTCACAACGTTAGGGAATGCCCAACCGCAGCTCAAAGTTCACATTCACGCCGCCCTGAATGTCGGCTGTACCGCCCAAGAGATTGTTGAAGTTGTGATGCAGATGGCCGTATATGCAGGATTCCCCGCTGCTCTCAATGGCATTACCGCCGTTAAGCAGGTCTTTGCAGAGCGCAATATCCACCTAACTGGAGAATAAACCCATGAAAACTCGAAAACGGCGATGCCATTGTTCCCATTCCCGGCACCAAACGTTATCCCGATATGAGCAGCGTCAATCGTTAAATAGCCATATCTATGCGGTGCGGCACCCCATGGACAGGAGCTGAGTTGGAGTTTTTTGTACTATTAGGCTGATTTTTTTTAACTAATAGCTGCTCAAATTGCAACGCAACAACCTTGGCAATGGCCATCAGCGTTTTAGCATCCTCATCATTCCAATGATTTGATTCAGGTGCACCAATGGAAATTGCCCCTGAAATTTTACGACAGACGAGCGGTGCCGCAATTAATGATTGGGCTGTGGGCATCACCACGTCTACGTCCGTTCGTTGATTAGTATCTCGAATCTGCACCAGACGTCCCTGGCACATGACCTGTCCGCTGATACCCTTAGCCAAGGAAATTTTGCGACCCTTACCATTGGCCTCACCCACAAGCACCGGAACGGTGTAGTAATCGTTATCAAGTTTGAACGAAATGGCTACGCCAGCTGCCCCAAAGACAGATTGCAAAATAATAGCCGTATTCTGCAACAGTTTTGATGGGCTGTTAGATGACATTTCTGCAATATTGTGCACAGTACGAAGCTGTTGCCAGCGTCGCTGGCTCACCTTGTCAGTTTGCTCAATCAACTCCAGCATGCGACTGTTGATCTCAGCAATGTGCATATACTGCTGACTGTAGAGGCGTTCCTTCACGGGGCGATACATGGATTCCATTACCTGGGACATGAGCAAGGCAATGCGATCTACCACAGCTTCGTCATAGGACCATAGCGCATCGTATTGACGCCCACTGGTACCAGGCTGGTTTTCAGTTTCTTGAGCCACTAAGGTCGCCCAAAACTCAGACGTGTCAACAAACAAAAACCATTCCTGTGCCAGAGCTGACGTAGGACTCAGCTCAATAAATTCTACCCCTTGGATTGAAGGTGGCTGACAATCTGGCACACCGAACACATAGACCCGTCGACAAACTGAGCCTAACCGGCTATAACGGCGCATTTGTTCGGGAAAATTTGAAAAGCGCTGGAAACCTGCGTAAAAATCAACCGCCAATTGATGCTGAAGAATCTGATCTTCAATCTGCTGACTGATCACGTTCATCATTTCAACCGAGCGCGTAAAGCGCAGGGTGTCGTATTGCCCTGCAAGTGAGCGAAAGAGGGATATATCCATCAAAAATACGCAGGCTGAACCTACTAGTAGACAAACCTAAACAACAACAACATAGATGCCCCCAGTGCCATTGAGTACCTGGCAATAGTTCAAATCTTATTGAAACTATTGCCTTGACATCGTTAATACTGGCTATTTTTAGTTGTACATGTCCTTGTAAACATAAGCAATGAAAAGAGTTTCACAAGACTCTATTCATTGATGAGTTCACTCTTACACTACTCTAGCGTTTGCCACTAAATATTCCACCGCTCAACATTTTGACTCAAATGCCAGGAATGTTCTAAAGATAGAAGAATACTAGACATTTGACTATTCACTCTAACAGTTGAGGTCAAAAACACACAGAAACAGTCAATTTAGAGGTGAAATTGGACGAATAACGCTTGTTGTCAATTACTAGGATGATAACGTATTCAATTGACTTCAGGGAATGTTTCCTAGGAGTTCAATGGGTTAGCCTATAAAAGTGTTCTTAAAATAGGATAAATGACAGATACCAACAGGTACCAATAGATGATATCTAGCGACGTGTTCTAAGGCACAGTTGCTGAGGGATGTTACACCAATAACTTGGAATTGCTTGCACATAGGCTGACAACTGACGAGAATATTTTTTTGGAGGAGGGGTATGAAATATCGTGCGATCGCAACCGACTATGATGGCACATTAGCCACCGAGGGGCGTGTTGCCGACACCACGTTGGCGGCTCTAAAGCGTTATCAGCAAGCAGGGGGCTTGCTATTAATGGTAACTGGGCGAGAGTTGACAGATCTACAAAACGCTTTTTCAGCCCTGGCCATTTTTGATGGTGTCGTTGTTGAGAATGGTGCGGTTTTCTACCACCCCGCCAGTGAGCGGCTTCAACTGTTGGCGGACCCACCCCCTGACGCATTTATCGCCACCCTCAAGGCTCAGCACGTTAGCCCGATCAACACAGGACGGGTAATTGTATCCACCTGGCAACCCCATGGAGCCGTGGTGCAGCAAACCATTCAATCCATGGGATTAGCATCCCGAGTGATTATGAACAAGCGGGCTGTCATGGTGTTGCCTGCCAACGTTACCAAAGCGACGGGGCTCAACGTGGCATTGACTGAGCTGGGGCTGACGGCTAATCAAGTCGTTGGGATCGGTGATGCGGAAAACGATTTTGACTTACTTAAAAGCTGTGGTTTGGGCGTCGCCGTCGCCAATGCTCTGCCAGCCGTTAAGGATATGGCTGACCGCGTCACCACCCAATATCGCGGTGCTGGTGTAGAAGAGCTGGTTGATTGGATTTTAAATGGTGAACTGTGATGTTGGTTTACTGTTTAGCCAAAAGCTCAGAGTCAGGACATTCATAGGTGGTCATGGGACTTAGATATTAAGGAATAACGCTCATAACAGTATTTCCTAAGTATCCATAAAAATGATGTAACAAGGAACACGCTTATGTGGAGATAGTGTTACGTTACATCAAGCAATTAGCTGTAACAGCAAAGCCAAACGCGATAGTATGGGCGCTAACTTGGGCCATATCTACGTTCTATTCCGTGACTTGCCATGCAAATCCTTCACGGTACCTGGATTCCTGAATCTGGGGCTGACTTTATTCTATCGGGTGAATTTTACCTATGGGTTGAAACTATTGCAGAAACAGCGTTTCAGGAGGCAGAGCCATGCCATCCTAGACACTTAGTGGCGGCAGATTTAGTTGACCTACTAGCGAATGAGTTTAAGATTCAGTCCCCCGATCGATATCCGTTGGAGGAGCTGATCACTCCCTGCTACTTCCTATTGCCGACGGTTGACAATCAGCCACTGCCGTCTTTAGAGCTATCGCGCTACCTGGAGATTGACTTACCCGATCGGTTTAAATTTGAATATTGGCAAATTGATTGTTGTTCTATCCCAGCTGCCGCCGCTGTTAAAAGTAAAGCAGGTCCAAATTCTGTTATTCCTTTACTCAATGAGCTTCATTTTCTTGCCCTACACAATTTGAGTGAGATCCAGCTAGGGGCAGACCTGCTATTTTGGTTCCATTTTACCCAAGCGTTAAAACGGATTATTTGGAAAGATCACTATGTTCCTGCCCTCAAATACCGTTCGCTAGACCCCATCAAGAAACGTCAGTCATCTAAGCGGTCAGACAACTTTGAAATTTATTCAGGGTGGGAGTTTATTGGTGAAGACTATGGGACTACCCTGGAGGAATTTGTGGAGCACATGCCCCTGATGTGTGCAGCAGGATTTGCGGAACCGTTTACAACACCTCAGTTTTACGATCGGTTGTCTCTCCTGCGGCATTTCTCAGAATGCTTACTGACTGAAATTGTGGCCCATACTCAGTTTACAAAAGCATTTGAAAACACCATCAAAGATTCAGTGCTGACGGACTGTTTAGATCTAGATGTGTGGCCCCAGGCTGAAGGGTTAGAGCAATATCAACAATGGCAGGCCTGGCGCGATCGCATTGTCCGCACCCAGACCGATCAGCCCTTTTATCTGTACTTTCATCTCCAAGACCCATTCAAACCAGACGACCCCTGGCAGCTACAGTTTCAGGTTGCGCCTAAAGATGATCCCTCCCTCAAGCTAGCCTTAGATAACTATTGGCGCATGGGACCTAAGCAACAGAAACAGATAAAAGACCAATTGGGGGGAGAGTTTGAGCAAAACCTGTTGCTAAACTTAGGCTATGCTGCTCGGATTTATCCCGATCTCTGGCAGGGCATGGAAACCGACCAGCCCGTTGGCATTCAGCTCACTCTGGATGGAGCCTTTAACTTTCTCAAAGAGTCGGCCTGGGTGTTAGAAAATGCGGGCTATAAGGTGATTGTGCCCGCCTGGTGGACCCCCAAGGGACGACAGCGGGCGAAGGTGCGGCTCAAGGCCAAAGGAAAGTCCCTGTCAGGAGGTGACGATAAATCCAAGAGTTATTTCTCCTTTGCGAGCCTGGTGGAGTACCAATATGAACTAGCCATTGGCGAAGAAAAGATCACGGAACAGGAGTGGAACCAGCTGGTCACTGCTAAGACGCCATTGGTGCAGTTTCGCGGTCAATGGATGGAACTGGACCAGGACAAGATGCAGCAGATGCTGGAGTTTTGGAAAACTCATCAGCAGGAGAATCCAGAGCTGTCACTGTTGGACTTTATGAAGCTAACGGCGGCGGGTGAGGATGATTTGGAGGTGGAGTGCGATCGCAAAGATACCCTCGCCGATATGCTCACTAAACTGGGCGACAAAAATAAGCTCCAACCCGTGGATAACCCCGATACATTCCAAGGTCAGCTGCGGGAATACCAAAAGCGAGGCGTTTCCTGGTTACAGTATCTAGAACAGCTGGGTCTCAATGGCTGTCTGGCCGACGATATGGGGTTGGGTAAAACCGTCCAGGTGATTGCCCGCATGGTGCAAGAACGGCAACCTCCTAAACCTAAAAAAGGCCGTAAAAAGAAAACAATAGAAGCCATCCAAGTACCGCCTACGCTGCTGATTGCCCCCACCTCTGTGGTCGGCAACTGGCTCCGGGAAATCCAAAAGTTTGCTCCCCAAATTAAGGCCGCCGTGCATCACGGTAGCGACCGTGCCAAGGATGCTAAAACCTTCAAAAAAGCCTGTCGAGAGCATGACATCTTGATCACCTCTTTTGCGTTAGCTCGCAAAGATGCCAAGCTGTTTAATGGTGTCGAGTGGCACCGCATTGTGCTGGATGAGGCGCAAAATATCAAAAACCCTAAAGCAGCGTTAACCAAAGCCATTTGTAAATTCTCTGCGCCTCACAGATTGGCCCTCACCGGCACCCCAATTGAAAACCGTCTATTGGATCTCTGGTCCATTTTTAACTTCTTAAATCCCGGCTATTTAGGCACCCAGGCCCAGTTTCGTAAAAGCTTTGAGGTACCGATTCAGAAAAGTAACAATCCGCGTCAGTCGGCCACCCTGAAAAAACTGGTGGAGCCCTTTATTCTGCGGCGGGTAAAAACAGACCAATCAATCATCAAAGACCTGCCGGATAAGGTGGAACAAAAACTGTTCTGTAACCTGACGAAAGAACAGGCATCGCTCTATGAAGCCGTGGTCAAAGATGTGGAGACTCAGCTACAGGCCGCAGAAGGCATTCACCGCAAGGGATTGATCTTAGCAACGCTGACAAAGTTGAAGCAGGTGTGCAATCATCCAAGGCAGTTTTTACAGGATGATAGTGAGTTTACGGCGGTGCGCTCCCATAAGCTCACCCGCCTTACCGAAATGGTGGAAGAGGCCATGGAGGAGCGGGATAGCCTTTTGGTATTTACCCAATTCACCGAGCTGGGGTCAGCCTTGGAGAAATACCTGCGCCACACCTTTCACTGTAATACCTACTATCTCCATGGCGGCACCCCACGAAAAAAACGCGAGGCAATGATTGCTGAATTCCAAGATCCGGAAACAGAGCCGTCGGTATTTGTGCTTTCGCTCAAGGCTGGTGGTGTAGGCATTACCCTGACCAAAGCTAACCATGTTTTCCATTTTGACCGTTGGTGGAATCCATCGGTGGAAGATCAGGCCACAGATCGGGCTTTTCGAATTGGTCAGAAGAAAAATGTGTTTGTCCACAAGTTTGTAGCCATGGGCACCCTGGAAGAGCGCATAGACGAAATGATCGAAGATAAGAAGAAGCTGGCGGGTTCAATTGTTGGGGCCGATGAATCCTGGTTAACGGAGCTGGATAACGATGCGTTTAGGCAGCTGATTTCGTTGAACAAAAGTGCGATCATGGAGTAAGAGGGAAGCATCATGAGCCAATTTAGTCGCAGCTGGTGGGGACAACAATTCATCCAAGCCATTGAAAAGCTAACCGACCCAGGACGCCTCAGTCGTGGGCGCTCCTATGCCAGGGGCAATAAGGTTAAAAGCTTTGACATTGAGGGTGGGCGAGTCACCGCACAGGTCCGAGGTTCAGTGAATCCTTACTTTGGAGTGTATAAGGAACCACTGTATTTCACAACGATTGAGTTCCAGCCTTTGAGTAAGGCCAAGTGGTCAGCTGCGATCGCACTGATTGCCTCCAAAGCAAGTTTGATTTCTCGTTTATTGCTCAACGAGATTCCAGACAATATTGAGGATACATTTAAGCAGCTAAACCTCAATCTGCTACCAGCAAGTGCCAGAGACTTCAAAACCAGCTGTTCTTGTCCAGACTACAGTAATCCATGCAAACATATTGCCGGTGTTTACTATTTGGTCGCGGCAGAACTCGATCAAGATCCGTTTTTATTGTTTGAACTGCGGGGCTTGTCACGGGAGGAGTTATTACAGGAACTGGCAAAATCTCCCTTAGGACAGGCGCTGTCAGCGGAATTACAGTTAGAACAGCAACCTCCTAAACCAGTAGACTCTTACTACGCGCCACTAGAGACAATCAAAGTACCTGCAAAAACTGAGTTGCGAGACTTTTGGCATGGAGCCAAGCGTTTGCCTCAAACAATGGAGGTTTTACCCGATAATCCAGTGTCAGGCATTCCAGTAAAAAAACAAGGAGACTTTCCGGGCTTTTGGGATCGGGATAATTCGTTTATTGAAGCAATGGAGACGTTGTATGAGCAGGTAAAAGCCAAGGGACAGTTATAAAGGCAAGCAATCACTGTTGAGTGTATTGAACATTTGCGACATCTATAGATGCGGCATCTATAGGTAGAAAATAGTTGGATCCAGGCTGACTCCCTGGGTTGAAGACGCAAACGTTTCAGCCAGCATCGATCTATTCTCAGTGCTATATCGGCCAGGCGTTCGGCTCAGATATCGACGCCACGCGCGTATTTCGTGGGCTTGATCTGCAAAGTCTTGCAGCGGCCTTTGGGCTATAGTCTCCACATTGGCCCTGACACTGCGTTGTAATCGATACAGGTTCATCACTTGCTTGGGGCTGATGCCAAGATGGCGTTGAAATTCACGCTGTAGCGATCTCGGAGTTATTCCCAGTTGTTCACAGGCTGTATCAATGCGCCTATTGGACGTCAGCGCCTGATGTAACTGCAAACGACGCTGCACAACAGAAACCGGCACTGCCCTGAACAAGTTTAGGAGCCACCCATCCAGTGCACTTTTGACATCATCGGGTGGCAATTCATGGGGAAGGCAGCGCCAAAATTCTCCTGCTTTTCGCTCACCCCACAAATCTGCCATATCAAGCAGGTTATCCGCACAATCTTGGCCGATATCTGGAAACAAGATCATCATGCCGGGGATGGTCAGGATGGCCATGACAAACAAAGTCTCTGGCTGGGAGATCCATTTACGAGTGCGCGTTTGTACCCCTAGCAAACCAACCTTAGGGTGAATCTTGCCCGATTCATGGTACGAACGTTTCCCAAAGTTTGCGCTCAACACACCAATGGGTTCCGGGCAGGTCCAAATAGGTGTCCCTGCAACTTCTCCCAGCTTGTCTTCAACCATCCTATAGCTCAGCACATAGGGTCGCAGTTGAGGATGGGGTTCAATGGCTAGTATGCGCACTGTCGTGATCCAAACAAAATAGAAGAAATATAGGGTATCAAATCAAATCGGGACGTTTTCCAAGGAACATATTCAGGTTGATCCTGATAAACTTGTACCAGTTACTTGATGATCAGACCGATAAGTTTGATGTCTATTGCACCCTGCCCAACTTGCAAGAATGGGAACGCTAGCATTAGTTTCATACGGTGAAATAGCCTATGCAGCCGGATAGCTTCAATGCTTTGGTAGCTGAGATCGCGCAGGTTGGGCTCTCGGCCCAGGTCAGTGTACGCGGAGAGCATTTATATATCGGTCTGACGATAGCCGATGCGCCAATCCCGGAGCCTGCGACCAATACCCTACGGACGTTGCTTTACCGTATAGACTTAGCTGAACTGGGACTGGCGGATGTGCGGGTGGTGCATGTTTATGGTTTGACGGCACCAAAGCAGGCAGCCTGGCAACAGAAGTTTGCGATCGCGCCACTTACCAAGGCTGATACTGATCTAATGTCCTTTGACAACCGCTTTAGCGCGGTGTTTTATTTTCCATTAATGGTACTGACCGGTATTTTTCTAAAAGCCTTTGCGCCCATCGGAGGGCTGCTGCAGGGCATTGATATCTGGTTTCACGAGTTCGGTCATGCGGTCGTAGCCTGGATGTCTGGACGGCGCGCTATTCCCTTGCCCATTGGGTTTACGCCAGTCAATCCGGAGCGGTCTTTCTTTGTGTATGTTGGTGTGTTGCTCCTGTTGGGATTGCTGTTTTGGGCTGGGCAGCGGGAACAGAAGCGCTGGCCCAGGCTGTTAGCTATCTCTCTAGCAGTCATACAGTTTGGCATGACCTGGCTAATGTCGGCCAATACGTTTGATATGTTGTTGTACTTCGGTGGCATTGGTGGCGAGTTTTTGATTTGTGCTCTGCTAATTGTGGGCTACTATTTTCCACTCCCGCAGTATTTTCAGTGGGGACTGTACCGCTACCCTGTTGTTGTTGGTGCATCGTTTACATTTTTTGGCAGCCTATGGAACTGGCGGCAAGTGCGACGTGGTTTGCAGGAGATTCCGTGGGGCTCAATGTGGGGCGGTGATGGCGACATGGAGAGGCTCGCCTATGGTCATGGCTGGAGCCACCAGCAAATTATCAACACGTATAACACGTTGGGCACAGTCTGCCTTGTTGCGATTCTGGCAATCTACTTTTATACGCTGTTCAAGCAGCATCGAGCTTGGTTGCTACTGCAGTGGCGGCAGTGGCGAACTGATGGGTTGAATGGACGATGAATCGCGCAGACTGTTATCGCCGTCGATAGATTACGATTGTGCGGCGGCGATTGCCTATCTTTACAACAGCTTAAATCGATGCACGAAGAAACGATCGGGAACTTGGGTTTCTTGCCCCGGCCTCAGACGATGACGGATCTGGGACTCAGTAACCCAAATCTCTTGTCCAACCAGCGTCAGATTGACGGGTGACTTAAGATCAGAGGCTAATGTCTCAATTGGCGTTGGATTTGTGCCAGGTGCAAAACTATGGATACGTAAAAGATGACCATTACCGCTGGTAGCTGCGCCTTCGGTGAGAATCAACGAACCATCGGGGGCAAATTGCATGCCATCTGGATTCTCTAGCGATCTTTCCAAAGAAATCTCTTCAACCGTTGGAGATCCGTCAAGTTGAGGCATCACTTTGAAGAGAGTACCGTTAGAATAATGTCCCACAATTAAGACGCCATCGGATCGCCGTGCAATGCCAGCCAGTCCAATGTGCTCGGCCCGAAACCGCTCATCGACTGCCCAAGTCTGCAACTGGCTTGTTCCCGGAGCCAGGTAGTGAATCCGAGCCAGGGTGCTGTCGGTGACGTAAACGCCGCCGTCTGGATCAATGGCCAGATCATTGCCGAAACCACCCTCCGGCATCAAAATGACCTGTAGCACATTACCAGAACGAACATCGATGGCAAAGATGCGCGGTGGGCGATGAACGGTCTCCCCATTGGCGCTACGGGTTCCCAGGAAATCAGGTGAACTGCCCCAGAGAATACCGCGTGGTTCATCTAGTCGTAATGCGGTGGCGGCAAATACTTCATCATTACCGGGGAAAACTATCTCGGTTTTGCCATCAGGCGTGATGCGCAAAATCTGTCCACTGGTAATGGAGCCAATATAGAGTGTGCCGTCGCTGCCATGGGATATACCATTGGGATACTGAAAACCAGCAGGTAGTTCGATCGGCTCTAGTTCTCTTGCAGAGGCGGCAATCGGTTGGTTGGAGGACAGCACGATCGTACCTGCACATCCTAAAACTAAAAGAAATTCTCGTCGTTTCATTGCATTACTCCCTTTTAAGCGACGCGGTGTCCGGGAATGGCATATCCACCATCCACAGAGATGGTTTGTCCAGTGATGTATGAGGCGGCATCAGAACAGAGCCACAATACGGTTTCTGCCACTTCTTGAGAATTACCTAACCGTTTGAGTGGAATGTGGTGAGTGAAGGCTTGCACAACGGCATCATTTGGATCGTCGGGATTGCCAAAGCGACGAAACATCGCCGTATCAATGATGCCGGGATTGATATTATTGATGCGAATGTTGTGACTTGCGTACGCCAACGCGGCAGGTCTGACCATGCCATCCAGTCCACCTTTACTGGCTGAATAGATCGTAGAACCGACTAACCCACCTTTTGCTAGCCAAGACGATGTATTGACAATCGCGCCTCCGCTTTTCTGTGTGAGCATTTGTTCAATTTCATACTTCATGCAGAGCCAAACTGCCTTCAGGTTGATCGTGATTGTGTGTTCCCAGTCGCTTTCTGTTAGCTCGGTGATGGGGGCAAATTTACCTTCTGTTCCAGCGTTGTTGAAGGCAAAATCCAGGCGACCATGATAGTCGACTACTTTTTCGATCAGTGATTGAATCTCATCAGAATTTGCCACATCTGTTTTAATAAAGTGAGCCTTCCACCCTAAAGCATGAATTTGAGAAATCACATCTTGGCTTTGATCTTCACGTCGCGCTGCAATGATCACTGTTGCACCCTGTTTGGCAAATGCGATCGCAGCCGCTTGACCCATGCCAGAACTACCCCCAGTGATGAGGGCTACTTTGCCTTGAAACTTCATTTCTGAGTCTCCTAATTTAGGTTGAGGTGAAAATTATTTGTTCAACTTGCTGTCTAGAGATTTTTCAAGATGATGCTTCCAGAAAATGCAGTTGTGATCGTTTTCACCAGTTGCTTCCAGTTGTTGATAGTGTTCAATTTTCAAGTTAATCACTTGCAAGTGATGGGTGAGTTCCTCTAAGTGTTGTTTGACCTGATTGCGATGTTCCTCAAGTAACACGCGTCGTTCACTAACTTCATTGGGATGCTGACGCACCAAATCTGCAAAGGCAATCACTTTTTTGATTGGCATTCCGGTTTCCCGCAAACGCACCAAAAACTCTAGCCAAGCAATATCTTCGGCGGAGTACCGTCGATGTCCATTAGATGCTCGGTAAATCGGAGCTAAAAGCCCAACTTTTTCGTAATAACGTAAAGTGTGGATACTTAGCCCTGTTGCCTCAGCAGCTTGTCGGATGGTTAATTCAGTCGTCATACCGCAACTATAAAAGGTAGAGTGCGCTCTAGGTCAATAGCCGGCTCGCATCAATACTGTCTCAGTCCAAGGTGTTCGGTGATGCACGTAATTAGATTGCCCGCTGCCTCATTACCCACCCCATTGGTTGAGTGCCGATTCAATTACGTAGCGTCCTTGTTGGGCAGATACAGTTTGCTCAAGTTCAAAGTAACTCTGTATGCTCTGAGCCATTTTCTCACAGTGCTGAGAATATTCTGGCTAACGATCACGCTCACCGGACGCAAACATCTTTTGGGACTCAATCAACCATATCCTGACGTCTAGGTGCAGTGCGATGGTTAAGCGTTGCGGTCATTATCCGAGCTGAGTGCCAAGGTCATCAGGTACTCATCATAGAACTGTCCACCTTTCGAAAAGGTCTCCGGTTCAGTACCATATGTGCGAAAGCCCAATGACTGATAAAGATGGATCGCCGCTTCTTGTTGGGTGACAACAGTTAGATAGATTCTCCTGATATCTTTGGCATTTGCTGCCCAATTCAGCGCTTTATGGATGAGCGCTTTGCCACAGCCGTGACAACGAAACGAGGGAAAGACATAGAGTCCCGCCAAATATGCACGATGTTTCTCATTGGAAGCTGAATAGCGAGAAATCCGAATAATCCCAATGAGTTGTTCGTTTTGGAATGCTCCGAAGAAGCAACGGTCATCGCTTTCTGCCAGCCTAACGGCAGTTTCGGAGAGGCTCGGTTCGTCTTCAGGGAGAGAACCGAAAGCGGGTGGCTGTTCACAGAGCGCAGACAAGCGTACGGCATGATATGCCTCGGCATTGGCGGAGGTGAGTGCGCGCACACTTACTGACCTGATATCTTGAAAAGACTGCATGGTATTGGATTGATTATTTCGATCTTATGCGAAACAGCACTGAATGTTGACTGAAGAGCAATACACTGGATATACCTCAAACAACTACAATTCAAGCTTTGAGTCTTGCCAGCACGAATTTCCCCCGTTCCACAACTGATGGATATGAATCCTTCGACAATATCTCAGCAATGGGTAAAGCCTCCGTGCCAATACTGTCTAGCTTAGCAATGAGCACATTCCCGGCCACCCTTCGAACTACCGGAGAACTGTCTCTAGCTGCTTTTTTAAGGGTTTCCAAGAACGATCGATTGACCTTTATTGCCCTCTCACCAAGAACTGGCTCATGACGTCCTTCACACCAACGAATATCTGTCCATACCCATTTTCGACCCTCGAACCATACCATACGCTCCTCTAACTGGCTAAGATACGCCTTGGCGCGGACTGCTGGTTGAACTGCTTCCTCAGAGATAGTCGGTAAAAAATTATCGAGCACGGGCTTGCGACCTGCTTGTCCAAGAATTGAAGCAGCCGGACCGGCGGTCACCTCAACAAGCTTCGATGCCAGTCGTGACGGTATACCATCTATAGAAAGAAGACTTATCAAGACTTCTAGATCCTCGTCCTGTAAGCGTCCCCAGGTATGCAGGTATGGCAAAATTGCCCAGAGTGTTTCTAGTATGAACTCAGGTTTGGTGTTAGCTGCTATCTGCGGGACATGCTCACGAGCTGCAGCTCGTACTTGAGGAACCCAATCGTTTAACCGTCGAAGAATCATAGCAAAAAGGAACCCATTCGGTGCACCTTCACGTAAAGAGCGCAATGCTTTTTCTCGTAGATACCCGTCTCCGTTGCAATGATCTAACCAAGGAATTAGTAAACGCCGTTCACGGAGCGAGAATGACTTGGATCTTGAGTGCGGTTCTACATAAATCTCATAACGGAAGGTTCTTTCCCAATACTCTAGCTTGGAAACAGATAATAACGAGGTTGCATTTATATATTCAGATACTGCTGAAACTAAGTTGAGATGGCCATTAGCAGCATGTGCAAGATTTTGCACTGCATCCAAAACCCGATCCTTGTCTTCGTGTTGATTGGTCATGCTCAAGGCATAAGTTATAGTTTTCTCTATGTCAGATGCAAGGATTCCCTTAAAGGAGTCTAGTTTGAAAGACAGGGTGATTACGCTGCATAACTATGTATTCGATGTGGAGCGATCGCACGTTTCCAGATGCTTGACTGAAAGGTTCCGACAACGGAGTCGCCGCCACGCTGACGCGGTGTAAACCCTGGGCATAGGAACAGCCCGTGGCCGAGCAGTTGGACCACCAACCGGCGCGGTGCAGCTTAAGTTTTGGGTTCGTCCTTCTTTCCCAGCACCTTGGTCGCCAAGATTCCTGCGCAGACGCCGGGAAACAGCAACAACAATCCCTGATAGAGCCCGCGCCCGCCGTGAAGAGGAAACAGGCTTGTCGATCCGGCGATACAGAGGAGGACGATCAACGATGTATAGGTGATTGCGATCTCGTCATACACGTTGTGGCGAATGTACCGACCGAGCCCAGCTCGCAGGTCCCGAAAGAACTCTTTGGTTGATGAGATGGTGTACGAAAAATCGAAAACAACCCAGATCCCTGTGATGATTCCCAGCCGCATCAGGAGATGAACGTAAGCAAACTGTCCTTCTTTCGGTGTATCGAGACCGTTCACCATCATGAAGCTGTTGATAACGGTGACGACCGAAAATGCGTCGGAAACTCCTGCGACGGCGTTCTTTTCGGTGAAGAAGTGTTTGATCGCACTTATCACTTTGCGAGCAGAAAACGGCATGTTTATTCACCTTATGATCGACTCAGATGCTTGAATAGTGTGCATTTCTTTTAGTTTTTCTTTAACCTCTTCCAGCTTTTCAGCCTGAGAGAAGCTCAAGCTAGCCTCAGACTAGGAGCAAGTGAAACGCATACAGTTATGATGACATATTTGGGATGATGTGGAGCGATCGCACGGCTGCAGCTTCCTGATTGAGAATAAGGTTCTGAAAGTACAGCCTATTGGCATAACGCAGCGGCGGTAGGTTAACTGAGATCTTGCACCTGGCAAGGAAGCATTAACCCACCTTGGACTCAAAGTCGCAAGGCTAACTGGCTCAAAACCGCTCAAGCGGTTAAAGAATCCCTAAAAGCTCTATATTTAGAGCGGCCCAGCCAATCTTGTCCCTTTAGTGGACAGCCCTCAATTAGCGTTGGGTTTTGAACCCAACGTGGGTTTGAGCTTCACAACCGACCTTAGTGCAAGATCTGAGCCTTTTACGAACAGTAGGGCTGTTCGCTCAACCGGCAAGAAACACAATTGTCGTGATTCTGTCGACAATCAGTCTATTTTAGGGTTGATTAGCTTGTGTTTCTTAGGAGTAATATGCATTTAATATTCTTTATGACCGTATTAATCGCATTAAACCATATACATTCCCACTTCTGTCACGCACTCTCATCCTAGGGACCGGGGCTCTAACGAGGGGGAGTTACCAGCACGAAAGAGAGCTAAAAAGATACGCTTAAGCCTGATTGTCCAGTGCAGTGTGGGCTTTACTTTCCTTAGTGGTGGATTTTGCCATGTGCCATTAATCGCATCTTGTTGCGGTAAGTAAAGCCGCAAGGTTATGAAGAAGCCCTTATTTGGTGCAGGCAGCCAATTTTTCTTCTTTTTGTCTTCAGTGGGTTGAGCATGCTGGATATAAAGCGTCAGTCCCCCGTCTTCGTCGAGAACGAGTTCGTTGTTGTCCAACATCGTTGAATTAATCAGGTAGCGCTCGAGTTTGTTCTCGACAAGGAGTTGCTCGGGGAGGTTATACATCGTTGCCGACCAGAAAGCGTCAGCTGGTGGCAATCCACCTGGCTCAAAGCGTAGCGTATAACAGACGTCGCCTGATGCATTTAATTCGTTGCCGTCTGAATCGTTATAGTAGGAAGGATACATGGCCTCTTCAATAGAATTGCCCCAGATGCCAAGAATCGCGCCAGCCAGGCGGTATAGATAAATGTTACCGGTTGCCGTCAAGTGTTCACGGGTGCCAAATAGGTCGGCGGCGGTGACGTCTTGAGTGGCAAGTTTAGTCTTCTTCAGCTCCAGATAAGTCTCCCAACCGTCTTTTATGCCTTGCTCGATGGCCTGTTTCAATTTCTCAGAGAGTTCTGTCGGATTAAAGATCAGACCAGGTCCGATGTTGAGCTTAGCGAAGCGCGCCATCAATTCTGTTTCCGATGCATGTGTTGAACAAAACGTCGTCAGCAGGAAGTTCAACAGGCTAAATATTCTGGGTGACGTTTCGCCTTCGTCCAGTTTTACGGGTCTTGGGTATTTCACCGCTGGCATTTCCGCCGGTGACTCCGTCTTTGTAAACTTACTCAGCGGCTGCACCTCATAACCGTTCTTAATGATGTCTGCGACATTCTCTAAGTCATCTGAGTCGAAAAGCTGGGTGCGGTACAAAGCTAGGGCAAGACTGGTTTCGCTACGGATAACGGCAGTGATTCCAGCCGGTATCTCCCCCGTCCAGTCAGGACCCGCCAGCAAGTACTTGCCTCCGCCATTGCCCGTCGTTCGAGTACCAACGTATTCGAAATTGTGAGTGTAAGCATCAATGAGTTGGATAGAGTAGTATCGTTTAGGGTCTATAGTTGGGACCGTCAACACTAAAGGTTCCGCCCGAAGATCTGCGCCAACCACACAGTAAGGTGTATCCGCGTTCGGTGTCTGAATTGTTTTGTCCGCTGGCGTAAACAGTCGTGCTTCGCCAAGCAATTGATTCAAGGGTCCCTTGTATTCGGCATTATTGGGCCAAAGAAAGTAGGCAAAAAGAATCCGATAACTGTCCACCATTGGATAGGCGTAAATAAACGCATCTTTCGTGATCAATCGGGCTTCTTGTGGAGTCAGTGTAGACGAACCAATCATTCTAAATTCTCCTTTATGTAGTATTCAATGAACATAGAAAACTGATGGTGAAGCTGAATGGCAACCAGTAAGTCTATGATTCATATCCAATATATGAAAATCGCCCACGTCTGCGAAGTGTCAGACGTAATACAGAGCGAGGAAGATTTTCATGCACCAACAATGACTTTTTGCATAAGTGCCAAAGGTTTATATCTGTTGATTGTCGGAACTTTTGATCTGGAATATCGAGTTCAGTTGAGATACCAACAACAGACACAGGTTCTCTTACTGAGTGTAGATACCAGGGACTGTGACACTGGTGCCCCTTCTCCCAGCGGGAGAAGGGGCTGGGGGATGAGGGCTGCTTTTATAGAGCTAGAGCGTTAGGAAGTTATTTGATGCTCATTTCTTAGCTGTATGCCCAACGGCTAGCTGTTTTTTGGCTAACGTCTCGGTTCACTAATCAGTTCGCTTGTCTGACAAAAAATTTACGAACTCCTCTAAGACGATCTGCGGTGCCTCCAATTGTGACAGATGACCCACATTATCCAAGGTCTTGAACGAAGCATAGTGGATGCGAGAATAAAGTGCTTTACAGCTGGCTTGCTTTTAGATCAATTTAACTATTTTTGGCGTTGCTGATCCTCGGGATGATTTTATCTGGAAGATTCTGCAAAATTACATCACTACTCGATCGATTCATACTCTAAATCAGCAACGGCATATTTTTCATCCAAATTGCCCCCTCATTCGTATTGATAGTCAAATAGTCAAATATTGATTGATATGAGGAGGTTCACGTTGGATGTCAAGGCTTGGTGTATAGAGCGCTTGCTTTGTTTAACTATTATTCGTATCCATAACTGACAATCAATTGTGTTCGTATCCCACGTATGGGATTGCCATTGAAAAGCAATTGGTTGTCTATTTTTGTGCTCTACCTAAAAAAGAATAGTTGAAACAACACTTATGACCCTCTAACAAAGGCGTTTAAGTGTGTCAATATCCCCTTGAAACTTTGTTTTTAGTCTGCTTAGAAAGAAAGATCTACCGATTAAACCCTTCTCACTCTAGATTCTAAATTTTTTTGCTCATGGTTTCTGGAATCCAAACAACATAAATGGAAGTAACCTTCTGCGTGGCTCTTTAAGGACCTAAATACCTCTAAAGAGTGCACCAATTTATGTAAGCCAAACTCAATTTCAAGCCTGAGAGTTTTCTTCGGGGAAGACGCTGGTTTTGATGTGGTCAAGGTTCAAATTTTTATAGCTCACACCAATTCACAACAGAAATACCATGACAGTTCGACCTAAATACCACTGGCAGTTTAATGAGAGACAAGGAACAACAACCGTAGATACCGTAAACAGTGTTCAATCACGCCTTTTTAAGGCTGCATTCAAGGGACATGGCCGCATTGGCAATGCCATTCATTTACTCAGCAAAGACTCCCATGTCAATTTGGGTAAAGAGGTGGGTCAATTTGGCACCAGCAACTTTACCGTGGCGTTTGGCATGAGGAATATCAGTACCCATGGCGATAATGAATTAGACATTATCGGTGACCAGGTGATGCAGGGGCACGGTAATTTTTTCTCTGTGCGGCTATCTGATAGAAGAATATTTTTCCACGTCGATGAAAATAGTAAGGCCAAGCATTATGTGAAAGTTGCAACTAAGCGCCTATCGATGATGCCCAATAGAACCTGGTTTCATGTAGCCGTTGTTAGACAAGGACGCACCATCAAGATCTACATTGATGGGGTACTCGCAGCGGAAGCCGAATCAAAAACAGGTGTGGCCAACATTAACAACAACGTCGATGTGAAGCTGGGTCATTCCAGACGAGGGACTCCAAACGCCCAATACGAAGACCTGCGCATCTACTACACAGCTCTCAGCGATGCCGAGATTCAAGCCCTGGTTCCACCTGCAAATCCACCACTGCGCGACGGTGAAATTGAACTGGTGGGTGCCGATAACGCCGCCGTTATCCTTACTCAAAATGTTGAGGATCTATCCCGTTTTTCCAGTAGCTTTAAGCAGCTGCGGGTGGGTCACAATACCGGCGTTACCCTATATCAGCAAAATAATTTTAGGGGAACAGCGCAAAAGTGCTATGCAGACCTGCCGGATATCCGGCTCTCACGACTGGAGAACTTTCCTAAATCAATCCGGATTTGGCCAGCTATCGAAGAGCCGTTTACTGGCAAGTGGGTGATCAAAGCGCCCAAAGGTCAGTTCTTGAGCCTGGCTAAATCTGTCCTGACCACATCGCCCCGAAGGTCATTCCACGAGCTGTTTAGATTCCACTACAATCTACAGCGAAATCAGCTTCAGCTCATTCCTGGCTCCGATCAAGAAAGCACCTTGTTGAAGGTATCTCCTGGGGAGGACCCCACCCATCTGTTTGTTGATGATTTAGAGCATCTCAAAGATGAGTTCTCGATTATCAATCAGGCCAATAACCAATGGTTAGCACTCGTTGAAGACAACACATTCGACTGGACCGGGCAAAAGGAAGACCGTGCCATTTTCATCCGTGTGGCCAAAATGGCAGACAATGAAGGCCAGGTGGGAGAACTAGCACCGGGAGAAGTAGCCCTATATAAGCATAGAGCCTACTATGGGAGAACCTGGATCCTGTCTGATAGTGACAAATATACTTCAGGTAAGTATACACACCTGAAAGACTTTCACGATTTAAATGATCAAACATCATCCATTCGATTAGGTCCAGATACGGGGGTGACAGTATTTAAAAACCTCGACCATCAGGCCGCTGACGATAAACGGGAAGAAGAGATTGAAGATATCGTCGAAAACGTTCCACGCTTGAGTGATAGGCAGATCGGTAATGATACGATTTCCTCGATTCAAATCTTTAGAACGATTGCCCCTGAAGATGTTTTTACCTCTTATACAACCAAACTGAGCCAAGACTATCGCATGGTGGGGGATAACCTAGAAGAGTTTTCGTCCTATCGTACGACTCTGAGGTTTGACCCCGGCGCTGGTGAGATCGAGATTGCAGCAACTGATCTGACCCAAATCGAAGTTGACGGCACCACCTATGACATCGATGAAGAGCGCTCGGTCAGCCTCAGCCCCAATCAGCTAAATCAGATTATGATCACCTCCGAGGCCGATGGCCTCAACACCCCAGGTCTGAAGATTCGCACCAGCGACATGGCCTCCAATGAGCGGGTGGTGATTTTCCCCAACCGAGAGGCCCATAAGCAAATCGCTGAACTAGAGGATGGCGCACTGTGGAATGCCAAAGATGCTAAAGGCAACTTCATTGTGGATCGCAAGGCCCATAGCAAAGCAGAGGTCGCCAGCGCCCAAAACACCATCAAACGGGTAATGGCCACCGTGAACTATGGTGAGGATACCCCTACAGGGAAAAACCGGGTTCAGTCAGCCAATCGGGCTGTCTCTGGCACGACTATCGACAAGCCATGGGAGCTGACCCTGGGCGCTACAGGAAGCGCTAAACCTGCTCGACCGGGTGATGGTCGACGATCGGTGATTGCCAAACCTCTGATCGCAGAAAGACAGGTTAGCTCGGATGAATGGCAAAAACTGCTTACCCAAGCCGCACCCGCTGAAGAAGAGGATAGTCCAGAGGCTAACGGTCCAGTTACCCTGGGTACTGCCAGGGTCTTCTCTGCCAAAAAGTTTGGCCGCCGCCTCGGCAGAAAATTTAAAAAGGCAATCAAAAAAGCCACATCGGTTGTCATTGGCAAGGTTAAAGACATTGTGCATGTGATTGTCAAAACCGCTGAAGGCATCATTGACTTTGTGGTGGACACCGCTGAAAAGGTAGCTGACTTTGTTGAAGGGGTGGTAGAAACGGTGGTGAAGTCCATCAAACAGTTCATCGAGTTTCTACAGTTTTTGTTCAACTGGGACGATATTCTGGCAACTCATCGCCTGCTGGTCAAAACGATCAACTCTGCTTTGGATTCTGCCAGTGGGTTGGTTGCTTCTGCTAAAGGTCATGTATCAGCCTTTGTAGATGATTTACAAGACGGCTTAAATAAAGGAGCCGATGACTTAATTCGAGCCTTGGGTGTTGAGCCTGATGAGGTGGATAAAGGGTCTAGTTTTGACTTACCCGAAGCGGCTGAGTGGTTGCTCAATAAAATCTTAGGCGGTTCAAAACGTTCAGACAGTAAAACCAACCCCGAGGAAGACTTGGCAGAGAAAGATCGGACCGCCTTATCGGCGATGCAGCAGGCTTTTGAAAGCTTTCTAGAAGCGCTTAAAACGGCTGTGAATATCAAGCTTGAAATGTTTGACGGACTGATTGGCACCGTTGAAACCATCATTGCCAATCCGAACCGACCAGAATTGGCCCTGGCCACTGTCATCGACACCTTTAGAGATGTGGGTATCGGGACCTTAGACTTGGGCGAAGATATCATCTTCATCTTCCTTGATATTGTTGTAGCGGCGATTGAGCTGTTCCAGGATTTGCTGAATGCGGAAATTCGGATTCCTCTCGTTTCTGCTCTGTTTAAGATGCTAGGTGCGGGTAAGCTGACTATCCTCAATCTCACCAGTCTATTGGTATCTATTCCGGCTACGGTAATGACAAAACTGATGTTTGGGAAGGTTTCCCTAGGGGATGTTCCAGAGCCTGAGTTTTCCACAAAACAGATAGTAGCGTCCGATCAACAGCTTCTTTCTGTTCAGTCAAATGAGGATGGGATTGATATCGAGAACACTATACTCAAGATGCAGGCTTTTGGTGGGATTGCGATCGCAGCCGATGTCGTCAATGCTTTCATCAGCACAAAGATGGATTTAATCCCCGAAGGCGGTGAAGAAGGTCCGATTTTCTTCGAGTATATGAGTCTCTTTTTGAGTGGCGTTAGCTGGTTGGGAAGTTTCCCCAGCTCTAAAGTAGAACCCGGTGGTTACCCTTACGCCATCGGACAAAAGAAACACAACGTTAGCAAGTCCAAGAAAGAAGAGGAGGAAATGTACTGGGAACGCGTTCTGTGGGGATGGAGAACGGCGATGTTGGGCATAGATATCGTCTATGTAATTGGCGCTATAGGTGCTCAGGCCTCTGGGATCGATAAGGATAAGTTTCCAAGACAGAGACTCAGACGAGCCACTAGACTTCTTGATAAAACAGCACCGATAATAGAACTTTCCACCGTGCTCGCTTGGGTTGAACTCGGGTTAGCTGGCAAATATTTGTCCACTGTCAAAGAAGACAAAAAGCGTACAATTGCCAATGAAGTGCTAGGGATGCTACCGGGTTCGTTTGCCTTTCTGCGAGCTATTAAGAGTCCTAAGTTTGAGTTTGCAGCCTTGTCTGCGATGTTTATCATAAATCTTGTTTCGGGTGTTTCTACAACAATCTTCAATATACAGTTCCTACAAAATGATGTAGCTGAGTTAAAGCAACAGTTGTAAGTGAACGGGAGAAGAACTGGCACAACCTCTGACCAATAATTAGAGGACCACTGACAAGATTACATGCCAAACGCTGGAACCAGGACGACCATGATGACTCTAAGCAGAGAATGATTGGTCAGTACAGGTTCTGGCGCTTTGGTTATATTTTCAAGCTTTCCCACAAACTTTATTAACCCCAGGCGTCGAATATGATAGCAGTCTCAAACACTGAACAAAGCGGTAAAACCCTGAATTACCCAGCCAGTATGAAATTTATCTGATGTTACTAGTGGCTGAAAAGATAAGCTCTTTCCGAAATCTCGTCGCTGGCGCTTCCATATTCTCACTTTGTGCTTTCCTGCGGCTAGGCAGATGCAAGATCCGGTGTTAGCTTTCTTGCAGAATTCTTAATGGCTTTGAGATTCGAAGTGAGGGACAACGTTCCCAATCACCCGCCGCAGATAACCTCAAACTCCACACCAACGACTCTCAACCGTCCGCTGCATTTGAGTAGTTATACGGCGATCGAAAAACTCCATTTTACCTTAAGACTCTGGTTTAAGAGACATGACCAGCCATTTCCACTAACCAATCTATAAACTTCAGAATCAGCACTTCTTTCGGGTGATTTTCTAGATACACTGCTGAATAGTTAAACCCGTCTAGCGTCACATTGAGGGGTTGCACAAGAAAACCTAACGCTACATCATCTGCAACATGAACAGTGCTGCATAATGCTATACCTTGACCTGCGATCGCTGCTTGAATGGCTAAACTTTCTTCGTTAAATTTCAGTCCGTGGTCGGGGGCAACAGTGTTCAATCCCGTAGCGCTAAACCAGTTTTTCCAATCAGGAGCATCGATTCCAAAGTGAATCCACTCAAAATGCAGCAGGGGATAATGCACGACATCATCCGGTTTTCTAATTGGATGGTTGTTCTCCAACAAACGTGGACTACAAATGGGCACGAACCTATCAGACATCAGCGGGCGAACTGCTAGTCCTGGATAATTCCCTTTGCCGTAGCGAATGGCTAAATCGACTGTTTGCCGCTGTAGATTTACCACATCGTTTGAGGTTTGTAGTCGTAGATCAATTTCAGGATGCGTCCGTTGAAACTCAGCTAAACGAGGAACTAGCCACTTAGCTGCAAACACCGTTGTCACGCTTACCGTTAACGTCGTGGATATTGGAACTTGCTTTAATTGGGTAATCGCCTCAGCAATTGAATCCAAGCTTTCACGTACAACCGGATATAAAAGTTGACCTGCTTCTGTCAGCGACAGAGGGCGAGGACGTCGGCGAAACAAAGAAACTTCCAGGTAATCTTCTAGTAATTTGATTTGATGGCTAATTGCCGTCGAGGTGACATCCAGTTCTTCAGCCGCTTGCTGAAAACTCAGATGCCGCGCTGCCACTTCAAAGGTATGCAAAGCGTTAAGTGGGGGAAGCGATCGCATCGGCTTGTGGGTGAATTTCTTTCATCTTAAGCCTGAATATATTGAATTTGCAATATTCCTCTATCCCTTGTTATTCTTCAAATTAAGGGAATAAAACAGGTTTTCAATCGCTCAAGACCTGCATAAAACTCATCTAAAGCTACGTATCTAAGCAAACTCCTTGGATGTGTCCCAACTAAACAATCGCGTTTGTGTGTGCAGTGAACATTGTGCTCAGCGAAGTCTGTTGGATTTTGGAGCATTGAAAACAGGTCACTCTTCCTATTTCAAGGAACTTTTACAGCTTATCAGGAGGACTATCATGTCTGACACTCTATCCATTGGTGGAACAACCAATATTCGCGCGATCGATGCGACGAATTTTTCTGTTGCAATGACTGGAGTTTTTGATGGTGGTGTTTATGCTAAAACTACCTCAGCCACTGACTCTCCAGATGACAAAAAGCACCACCATCACTGAATCGATCGTAACAATGATGGAAGCCAGCTTAGCCCCCATTCAAGCACTTACGGCATCCTCACTCTCCAACACTTTCTACCGGAACCCGAAGCCTGGTTCCCTCACCCTTCTTAGAAACTTACAATCATGGCTACTATTCTAAAAATTGACGCCAGCGCGCGTGTCACTCGTTCCCTGAGCCGGGGATTAACGACGGCTTTTACACAACAATGGTTGAAGTCTCGACCTAATGATACTGTCATTACACGCGATGTAGGACTTAATCCCCCACCAGTCGTGAGCGAAGCCTGGATCGCCGCTGCCTTCACTGCACCTGAGAAGCGTGCGCCTGAACAAATAGAAGTGCTTAAGATTTCTGATCAACTGATTGATGAACTGGAGGCTGCTGCTGTCATTGTGATCGGTACACCGATGTACAACTACGGTATGCCAGCATCTCTGAAAGCCTGGATCGACCAGGTGATTCGGATTGGACGTACCTTTTCCTTTGATTTGGCGCGTGGTGAACAGCCAATCGAACCTATTTTGATTGGCAAGACTTTAGTGATTCTATCTGCATCAGGAGAAGGTGGATTTAAACTTGGTGGTGCTAATGCGGCAATAAACCACCTTGATCCTCACATTGTGGTTGCCTCAAGACTGTTTGGAGTTAGCAAACACCACGTTATTCGAATTGAATACCAGGAATTTGGGGACGATCGCCATCAGAAATCGATTCAATCGGCCTATGGTGCAATTCCAGACTTGGTGCAACAGATCACACAAAAGATAAAAAATTAAATCGATGATGACAACTCAGCCAGATGACAAATCTGCCATCCAGGCGTTGATTAATTCACAGTTTGCTAGCTTGAACTGGTCAGCCGACCAGACAGCTCACTGGGCAGCCTTTGAAACAGGGTTTGTGCCAGAAGCTCAGTTATTTCCTGTCTGTAGGACTTTGAATACGGGTCTCATAAGCTAATCAGCATTTAAATTTCCAGACCGATTCATGGCCTGACTGGGTTTCAGCGCACAAATCCTGCAACTTGAATGTACATCAGCTTAAAAGCAGGCCATATAACGAGAAGCTGAGCGGCGGCCAATGTTCTTGCATCAACATCTAGATTACTCATTCCGTCCGCTCCTGCGTTATGTTATCCGTTTCAAGTGCTGTTGCATGTTCATCAGACTCATCTTGACAAATGATACTTTCTGTTAGCCGCCAAACACCTGTTGTCGGATTTCGTCCACGCTCGTCTTCTTCCAAGGCGGCATTCTCTAATTGCTCTGCACGAGAAACAGCATCCTTGTAGCCATCTGCGATACTTGCAAAATCCACATGTTTGTCATAACTCGGTATGTATTTTTGAAGCATTGACTGTAATTTATGACGATCTTGCATTCCAGGTTGCGGGGCAAAGTGCAACCACAACCAAAGCTCGAAACATGGGTTAGAAATGGCGAGGCAAAGACCGTTTGAGGATGCTATTTGAATTGCTTCTGGAATATTTGGATGTTGATCAATATCGAAAACGCACCAGACTTCGTCGAACACTAAGTTCTCATCCCTTTCTCTTCTCGCCCTTTTTTCAGCTTCAGCTTTACGATTTATCGCATACTCAACAATTGTTTTAGGAACACCAATTCCTCCATGCAGTTCAACTTCTACACGCGAGTTTCTGTGATATTTTGCAAATGTACTAATGTAATTCGGTTCAGTGACTTTTCCTTCTGAGACAACAAGAATGATGGGTTTTATTTGTCTATAAGGTGCGCGTCGAGCTTTTTTCCTTTCTCTATTTCGCTTGGCCATATTGTGCCCACCTAACGTCGTCCAAGAATGGAATCGCTCCATAGCGCCCTTGAAGATATCCCCGTTCTAAATTTTCGGTCTGTCTGGGCTTGAAGTCGGTTAACGGGTAAAGGTATGATCTTCCTGCATTATCTTTTTCAGTAAACCAGATTTGATCACGACGGAGAGCTGGTTCACCTAAGGTTGTACCAAGAAGATTTGTGTCGTGTGTTGTGAATAGTAGTTGCGCATTTCTTGAATTTATTTCTGGGTTGTTGAAAAAATTTAGGATTTTAAGCCCTAGTAAAGGGTGCAAGCTTGATTCTAATTCGTCAACAATGAGGACTGAGCCACGATCCAGTACGCGAAAAAGCAACGGAGCCATTCTGAGAAGAGTCTTAGTACCTTCAGATTCATCTTCCAAATCTAACCAAGCAGAGTCGTTCCCAAGTTGATGTTGGAGCATCATTCGATATGAAGAGCGAGAACGCCTCCTAGTCATACGCTCTTCCTCCACTATTTTTATATCTACCACACCTGTATCAGCTGCTCGGAGAAGTTCACCCAGTCGACTGAAATCTTGATTGTCATCATCACCAAACAGCGAAAGCTGTCCAAAATTGGCTGAGAAATATCGTGGTGAATATCGAAGATAATTGCGGTTGGAGTACTCACTCGCACTTGTAAAAATTATGTTCCTAAACCACGAAAAAAGAGTTAGTAACTGTCGATGATTGTGTTGCGCTCCAGCCGATAAGAACAAGGCGTTTGGTCGTGTTAACCCCTTAACGGCTTCATTTGGGCCCTTTAAATTATCACCAAATTTGTATTCGTCGTGATCGCGTTCAAACCAAACCTGTTTCCGTTTATTTGGCCAAGCAAAAAGCCATTCTTCTTCAATCACCTCATCATTGGCAGAAAAACCGTATTGATATTTGGTGCCGCGTTGTACAAATGTAACTTCGAACGTAGATGGTGTGTCTGCACCTCCAGCCCATGCAAAAGGCATTCGAGGTACGCCAGCATCCGGTTCCCAGCGCCGATCGGAATTGATAACGGACTCCCTCATAAAATCGAATGCACTCAGGATATTGCTTTTGCCGCTTGCATTTGCTCCATAGATTGCAGAGACGGGCAAAAGTGCTTCAGAATGACCTTCGATTTGCCTTGGACGTTTATCAGATGATTTGCCAAATCGCGAGCACTCAAGCGTTAACGCTTGCTCTTCGAGCAAAGAACGATGATTCTCAACGCGGAATTCAACGAGCATGGATTGGCAACTTTGGATTCAAGTTTTTAGATGGATAAGTTTCTATATGTGCAATTATACTGCACAAACTCAGGTTAAATCTGGGAAGAATGACCTTCTCAAGCCGTACATAGGTGTCGAATCCGTACTAAAGATTCCAGTCACTGAGGACTTACGCATTGATAGAAACCCAAAATGTGAGTTCATGGCTTGGTATCCTGAGATACCTTTTTGCCATTATCCTTTTATACGAGTTCTGGTATGGCAAAGTTTGTGGTGTCGGTTTAGAGTGGCACTAAAACTATTCGGATTCACCAATGCCTATGCTGACTACTTTGTATAGTGCCTAAATCCTGTAGCGCTCATTTTTTAGCGGCTTGCCATGGTTAAGTTAACCTAGATAACGATTGGCATCACCCGGTGGCGATGATTTGCTCTTTAAAGGCTCCTGAATCATTGCTCGGAGCATACTTTTGTTGTCTGACGGGCAATGTCTGCGTAGTTTATGCATCGACTTTGAAAGACTGCCAGTTTATTGGCTCGGGCGGAGGATCCAACAGCGGGACGGCAAGAATTTGTCCATCTGCAGTCTGTGCCAAACGCTGTGGAAACGAGAACATTACCATCTGCAATCGCCCAGCAAACTGTGTAGTGTTAGCTATATCTTGAGCCATTTGACGCACTTCAGTCAGTCCGAACTTGGCGATCACATAGTTTCCTACAGAATTTCGCGACTTCTTACGGAGTGAAAATACTAATTCATCGGGTCCCGTAATGATTGAGTGCATCAAAAAGTTACGGTTATCTGTGCAAATTCGAGCATACCGGAAAAATGTTCTTGCGCGCTCGTACGAATCTGGATCACCAGTCTCGAATTCCTCGGCGAGAACCTGCATTACCTCCATCTTGTCGTTGTTGTTCATTTTGAACCCGAGGTATCGAGCAACTCCGTTTGGCACCTTGCTGAATGTCAGATAAGTGAAAAATAACTCTTCCAGTGCATTCCACTCCAGAGAAACGCGACCGATAGCATGCATGAACGCATCTAGTTCTTTCTCTAGTTCTGGCCATTGGATTTCAACTCGGGATCGAGCGTAGAAATCGTTCCAACTCTCAATCATCGTAGAATACCTGCTTTTGCGTTCAATGTATTAGGTTTTGATAAGTCAACAAGAAGAAGGTTAATGCCGTGAATGCATTGACGGATAACGTTGGAGTTCAACGGCAGTAGTAACTTTGAATTTTGCTCAACTCCTCATGCTCCGCCGTTGCAACGCAGTGTTAGCTGGGTGGTGGCAACAATCTTACCCCCCCTGCTCAAAGTGACGGCAGTTGTCAGCGTATCAGTCATGTCGCGCTGGCTCAGCAAAACAAAGCTGACTGCATCATACAAAGAATACATTTTATCCTCTCTCTCAAATCTCGGTGAGAAACTCTACCTGATGTAGGGCATGCGGCGCACAAGTGTTGCACCTGGTGGTTTATTGGGCCACCATACCAGTGCATTCGCATCTGGAAAATAATCTTTCAGAATTTGTGCAGCAGGAGTGGGCTTAACATCTGTGGGATTTTCCATTAAGTATCCACGGAGTGCTCTTGCAAGGGGATAATTATCTTGCTGAATCACAGTGTTCGGTCGCACCTGTAACGAAACCAAAAGACATAGCTCTAAGTCAGAAGAACACATTCCATTATGAACTTTCTGTTCAACGTATGGGTAGCGAGTAAGCTGATCAAATTCAGACAACATTGGAAGCTCTTGTTTCCAAGGAAAACTTTTATAACTTGGTTCAAGCGACTCAATTTTATTCCAAAGCTTGATAATATTGTGTGTCTTCAAAAAGTTTTTATTTTGATTGTAGACCTCGTATCCGTTCTCACCTCTTTTTTCATGGAAAGCAATGAATTTAGCCTTTAAATATTTTTCGATGGCTTGTACACCATGATATAGCGAGTGAACCCATTGGTCATAATGCTGTAGCACTGCAGCACTTAAGATATCGTTGTCTGCTTGGGCTAAAAAAGTACCGCTATGTGGAGGGGTATTCATACTGACACACTTAAGAAAGCAAATAAACAAATAACATATATGGTGATTGTAAACGTCGGCTAACGCCCAACATTACCAAGTCACTGCTGCTGGCGATGCCCCACTTAAATCTGGCTAAGATTGGCGGCCCTGGTACATGTGTCTGTTAGCTGGCGTTTGATTTTTGCAATGCATATTCCAATAACCTGTGTAGTACAAGTCTCGGGAGCAGTGTAGCAAATAACCCTGTTCAATCATTAATGAGAGCCGATCAAGTATCGTGGCTAAGGATCCGAGCCATCTCTTGCGACAGCTTCTTAGGCTCTGACGCGAGGTCGATACCTTGGAAGGAAATCGCGAGTTTTGGCAATTTTGCGAATGAGCTGGAGGCAGTCACGCAAGGTATGAAAGCCAGTGGTTTTCCCTCTAAACTTTGGATAGCGAGGCGTCTCGCCATGTGTATCTCGAATGTGATCCAAGCACTGCGCTTTGCGATGCTGTTTTCAGTTACATAGAGGAGGTAGAATCTGGATCCAATCAAGTTGTCGGCTAAGTACTGCGCCAGTGCATCAAGAGGACGCGTCAGTATCTCTTGTAAGGCATCCCCCATCTTCAGAAAATCTTTGGACTCATCGAAGCGGTAACCTTTGAACTCATCGAAGCGGTATCGAGGGTCCGACGTGTTGAATACCTCCACCTCGATACCTAACGCTCTCATGTCTACCTCTAGTGCTCTGGCGAACTGAGTCACCTCTTTTGCGTCATCTCCACTATGGCTCAAAAAGCAAGTGATATCGGCATTGGTTCTGCGAGAGTTGCCTCTTTCTGTAATATAGTGCTCTATTCTGCGAACAAGATAATCTATCTTAAATTCAGCCTCGAACTCAGTCCAATTGCTCATATTGACCCTATTGGTAATTGCATTGGAGCATAGCGATTCGGGAGCCACTAGATAACGTTGAGCTGAGCGGCGGCCAATATTTTTGCATCGCTGTCTGGATTGTAAAGTCCGTCCGCTCCTGCGTTATGTTAGCCAAGCATCTCAGTGCTCAAATATTAGATAGTTCTAAAACTTAGAACCAAAAATTCATCCCAAATGAAAGACCAATAGTTAATTGCATCGATCAAAAATATATATCTTCATAGAAAAGAGGTAATACGGACCAATCATATTTTTTCATAAGATAAATTTGTGCAGAAGCTAAAAATTCTATGAATCTACTGTTTGGAGATACCTCTTCACTATAGAATTCAGAAATTGCATGGTTTAAGTTTTTCTGGCCCAGAAGACAATTGAGCAGTTCTTCACTAAATACACTCAAAAACTCTATCGATTTCTCCCGCTTAATTTCAACGCTACTTTTATGTTCTAAAAATGTATTCTCGTAATCAGAACAAGCCTTGAGCCAAGCTTCCCTACGTATATCCTTTGGATAGTCGCTTGACGAACCAACAAAGGAGCTTTTGTTTAACTTTTCAAGTCCTGCTTCGTGTAGTAACTTGTCAGCTTCACGATAAAACGCATGGGTCTTTATCCTACTCTCATAATCACTTTTCTGTTCCTGAGTGCATACAATATCTATAGATACAGGAAGATCAAAACTTCCAAATATGAGCAGTTCAAAAACCTTTTTTTGCCCGTCAGGAGAAATGCCTCTACGTATGTATCTCAATAAGCCATTAAGATGGTCAATATGCTCATTTAACAAGTCTTCAGGTGATAGAACATCTATATTTTTAGAATAAACTCTTTCATAAAGTTTTCTCCACCAGTCAGACTCCTTTTTTTGCACAAAGAAGTTCATTGTCTGAGAATCGGACAGAATGGATTCTTTAACTCGCTTAGCCTCTTGGTTGAAATAGCTGTCTAGTTTTCTTGAACTTAATATTCTCGTTGCTGCTGCTATCAAAAGTTCAGGATTATTGTGTATTACTCCACTACCCTGGTTATATTCAATCTTTTTTCTAAGGTTATGGTTAGTCTGTATCCAATTTTCAGTAAAGGGATGCTCAAATATAGAAAGATCATTTGGCCTAAGACAAGAATAATCTCGAAAGATCGTATATGTGCTTAACATAGGAGGAATTTTAGTGCTAGAAAGCGTCCCTATGGCGAAGTATTTCAAACAGCGTATAAATGATCTTTCAAGCTTTTTACTATTTTGGCCTCGTTTAATCAAGTCAAAGGGTGTACTCTCCTTTCTGGTGACAAAATCAAATTCAACGCGCTCCTTGCATGGTGAACCATGCCGAGGGTGAACAAATGAAGCAGGTACGTTATAACCGTTTCTGGTATGACCTTCTCTTAGTGTAAGTGTTACATGACATTCAGGACATTGAAAAACTCTTTTAAAGTCATGATGTTCTACCTGATCTGCTGTGACTCTTTGATACTCATTATTACTAATAATCATCAAAGCTTCGTACATTGAATTTTCTAGCTTAAATTGGTGGCTCAAAGTACTGAGGAAGTAATTTTCCTTCAATCAATCAAAAGCAGTTGAATCATATCCCTCAGCGTTAGTTTTTCTTAACTATTAGCATTGCTTTTTGATTTTGCCAAGCAATATCTATGAGCTGACCGCCTCAGGAGACGAGCTTGTTTTGCTGGCTAACTTGTAATTCAGTGTCAGATCTGCTGGATAAGATCCAACCCTCTAGATCTTATCCAGCAGATCTGCGTGATAACATCCCTATTCATAGAACTTATACCGAATTTCTGCTGTATAACTCCGGGAATCCAGGGTGTTATCCAGCACTTCTGACAGTTAAGTATAGGAAATAGGGATCTTATCTAGCAGATCTGCTAGATAAGCATCCCTATACGGGAGTTATACAGCATTTACCATGGCACCACCCAAGCCGCCGCGCTTGCTAGATCAAGTTAGGGAAGTTGCTCGCTTAAAGCATTTCAGCCTTTCAACTGAAAAGTCCTATGTTCACTACATTCGGGATTTCATTCTGTTTCATAACAAGCGACATCCCAAGGATATGGGAGCGCTTGAAATCAGGGCTTACCTATCACATTTAGCGATTCACCGTAATGTGGCGGCATCAACGCAAACCGTTGCTTTAAGCGCCCTACTATTTCTATATCGTCAAGTTCTAGATATAGAATTACCGTATATAGATGATATTGAACGAGCTAGACGACCTCAGCGCTTACCGGTTGTATTTACCCGCTCAGAAGTAAAGCGAATTTTAACGAACCTAGACGGCATCCAACATCTGATAGTCAGTCTGCTTTACGGAACGGGCATGCGCTTGATGGAAGGGCTACGTCTACGTATTAAGAATTTAGACTTTGAGTACCACCAAATTACAGTGCGAGATAGCAAAGGCCAAAAAGATCGCCTTACCATGGTGCCGAACTCGCTAGTTGGTCCATTACAACTCTTTTTCTTTTGGAAGATGGCTATGATATCCGCACCGTACAAGAGCTATTAGGCCACAAGGATGTGAAGACCACAATGATTTATACCCATGTCTTAATCGCGGTGGACGTGGAGTACGGAGTCCATTGGATTCGTAATCAACGGCTATGTAAGGTTGTTAGCAATCACCTCTGTTGTGAACTATGTGCGCAAAGCTATATCTATGGCTTGACGTGAGAAATGTCTTAGCGGTAGTTTAGTTCTCACGCCCTTCGGGGCATGACTACAAAGCTCAATATTTAGCACTGGCGGCAGGTGCCGCTAACACCGAACCGCCAGCTGACCCCCGACTGAACCAGCAGTCCGAGGCTTGGGATACTTTATCCTATTGCTGCCCCGGTTTGCATCACATAATCGGGGCGGCTAAATTTGAGCTTTGGTTTCTTACCGAGCCGCCAGACTGTAGTTCTTTAGCTACAGCTTTCAAACGCGGCAACGGTTTAACAACCCTACGTTTGGAGACCAAAGCTTATGTTTCTCGATATGACTCAGGGCGCTGTTGCGTCCACATTACCTGTTAGCACCGCACCGTTGCCCGACCATCAATACGAAACCGTTCGCCATCTGCTGTTTGGCAGCCTTACCGCCGTGCGACTGACCATTCAAGACCTGCACAAAAAACGCTACGCTGAGCCCAACGATTGGAGTAAACCCATCTCCACCGGACGGCCCAATGAAGTGATGGCCATTTTGACCAAACGGTTGGCCATCAAGCAATAGACGAGGTATAAACTGGGTGCGTTTTGCGATCGCAGCTTTTAACGGTCCATTACGCACCCAGTTTAGAGACTGGCTGAGGGTCTATGTACGCCTTAATGCCAGAACATTTACAAAACAGCTTTGGAATTGGTTGGTGTGAGCTGCAAGTAAAGCCCTGGCACCACCAGCAACGCAATCAACGTCGCCGACAACAACCCAAAAATAATCGCCATACACAGCGGGAACCACTGAGCATCACTGAGCGCCAACGGCAACAGACCAATGATAGTGGTAATCGATGTGGTCAAAATTGGTCGTAGTCGATCGCTGGCCCCTGCCGCTGCCGCATGACGTACATCCAGCCCCTCTTTCCGTCGCTCGTTCATCGTCTCCACCATGACAATGGCATCATTTACCACAATTCCGACTAGCGCAATCACACCAATCATGGCCGGGAAAGAGAACGATAGCCTCAACAAGAAGAACCCAAACAACGTACCAATTAAGGCAAAGGGAATGGTGAGAATAATAATCAACGGCTGAGTGTAGGAACCAAACTGCAACACCAGCACCGCAAACACCAAGAAGATGGCCACTACCAGCATCTGACCCGCAGAACCAAAGGTCTCACTGCTGGTATCTGCATCGCCACCAAACCGATAGGAATACCCCCGAGGCCAGCGGTCAGCATTGCCCTCATCGTTGGGGTCATACTGCATTGCCTCTAGCTTCGGCGTCAGTTCAGCCAGGATTTGGGAGTCGTAGAAGTCCTGCCCCGGTATCACCTTAGCCAGTACCGTTACGCTGCGCTGAGTATCACGGTGGGTGATCGCCAGGGGGACAGCGCCTGGTACCTCTTCCAACAGGGCATCGGGCGATATGGCTTCACCCTCTGAATTGATAAACCGCATCGTGGCAAATTCATCCAGGCGAGAAGGGCCACCAATCCGACCCTGTTGAGATGGCCACTGGGTACTTAGGCGAATTTCAAGATCCTCTTCACCACTGCCAATGGAGAAGTCACCCACATCGTTATCGATCATCAGATAACGTCCCTGCAAACCCACTTCATCCTGGCTGATGCCATAAAAGTTAAGAGACTCCCGCTTAGGCACAAGCTTATAATCTTCTCGTAGATTACCCAGGTCGTCACGCACATCCATGGTGCCTGGAATTTCTCTTAGTGCCTGTTGTACTTCGCTGGAGATTTCCCTTAGGGTTTGTAAGTCGTCACCAAAAATCTCGATTTGAATTGGATCAGACCCACCACCAGACAGTGGAAACCCTGTACTCAATACAGCCCCTGGGTAGTTACGGATAATCTCTTTTTCTAGTTGAACTTTGAGGTCGTAAGCATATTTAAAAGAATCTCGTGCCCGCTGGTTACGATCCACTAAGACTGCCGACAGACCGACAAAATAATCGGCATTGCCCGGTTTAATTTCGCTGGTAGCAACCAGGTTACTGCGCTTTCCCACCAGCTTCACCACACTTTCAAACACCTTCTCCCCATTGGGGTCACTGTAGTTGCGCACCACTTCACCCATGCGATCGGCTACCTCTTGAGAGGTTTCTAAGGTAGCGGCTGGGGGCAGTTCCACATTGAGGCTGAGTTTATTGTCGTCGCTAACGGCAAACAGAGAACTGGGCAGCTGGCTAAATAAAAGAATGGCACAGACAAACAGCGCGATCGCACCAGCTGTCCACATACGAGCCACATGACGATTGGGAATGGTCATGCGTAAACTCCAGTGGGAAAACTTTTCAGATGCAGCTTCCGTTAGACGGTCGACGTAGGTTTTAGACTCACCGCTGCCACCTTGATTACCGAGCAGAAATCTGGATAAGGGAATCACCGCCAACAGGGCCAGGGCATAGCTCATCACTAAACAGGTAATGGCACTAATGGGAATCAGCCGAATATACTTACCCAGGGTGCCGGAGATGGCCATCAGTGGAGCCATGGCCAAAATGGTGGTGAGCTGTCCGGTAAAGGCAGGCGATGCATAGGTTTGCACAGTTTTAATCGCCGCTTTAGGAAAGCTCAAACCCTGTACAAAAATGCCATCGTGCAGCCCCTCTAACATGAGAATAAATACATCCACCAAGAGTCCCAGGGCTAAGATCATCCCCACGGTGACCATGGTGTTGAGGGTGTAGCCCAGCATCCAGAGGATAAACAACACCCCGGCAAAGGTCATGGGAATCGCTAAACCTGCAATCAGTGCCTCTCGCCAGGTCAGGGCCACAAACAAAATGGCAAAGACTAACAGCGATGCTTGTAGGACGTTACTACCCAAATTTGCCAGGTCGCTGCGAATGGTGTCGGCATCATTGGTGAGCACCTGATAATCCATGCCATGGAGCCAGATACTGGGATCATTTTTCACCAGCTCCATTTCTGCCAGGACGTCTTCGATTACCTGAATGGTGTCGCTACCAGCAACTTTGACCACCTCCAGGTTGATGGTGGGGCTAAACTCACTCCCTTCCCAGCTTAAAAAGGCCCGTTGGGTTTCCCGCTCCAGTCCCTGGTAGACGTCGGCCACCTCCGACAGCAAGACCACCCGATTCTCATCCAAGCGGGTTACGGGCAAATTCTTTAAATCTTCCAGGGTACGAAAACGACCGTATAGACGCACCTGGGCCCCAATTTCATCATCCCGCACCAGGTCCCAAGAGCGGTCAATATTGCCCCCCTGGATGGCATCGCGCACCTGGGTGGCGGCAATCCCCAAGGTGGTCAACCGGCTGGGAATCATTTGTACGTGGATCACTTCGTCGCGCTGACCGCCTAGATTTACCTCTCGTACGTTTTGAACAGATTCCAGGCGTTCTTGTAAATCTTCTGAAGCCTGACTGAGTAAGCCAATGTCTAACCCCTCTCCTGTTAGCGCCAGGGTGAGAACCGGTGAATCCTGTTGGGATAGCTGCTCAAAATCTGGCTTTTCACGTCCGGTGGATTCTTCAGGGAGTTCTGTCTCGGCGTCGTCAACTTTACCCCGCAGTTCTTGAATGGATTCTGCAACGGGAGATTCTGCCTTAAAGGCAACATTAATAATGGAAAATGAATTGAAGGTGGCACTGGTAAAGTCATCTAGACCTTGAAGACTTTTGATTTCTTCTTCTAGCTTGTCTGTGACCTGATTTTCGAGGGTCTCGGCATCGGTCCCCCCCCAGGTGGTGGTGATCATGGCCCGAGCAATTTTAATTTCGGGATCGCCCTCCTTCACCATGGAGAAATAGCCCATCAGGCCCCCCATCATCAGCATAAAGCAGAGGAGAATGGCAAAGATCTGCTGAGTAAAGAAGAATTCCATCCAGGCGGGAACTGACGAGATATCAGCACCCTTCTCAGTTTCAGGAGCAGCCGTAACGCGCTCGTCAATTTGCATAGTGCTTAATTTCGGTCAACAATCTCGACGGGGGTGCCATCTACCAGACGGTTTTGGCCTTCGATGACCACCAGCTCACCGGGTTCAATACCAGAGAGAATTTCTACGCCAGATAATCCTTCAATCCCGCCGGTAATGCGTCGCTGTTGGACGGTACCATCAGTTTCATTGACGACAAAGGCATAATATTGCTGATTTCTGGAGACTAGAGCCCCGAGGGGTAAAACCACGGCATCGTTATCGCGAGCCACTTCAATCCATACATAAACCCGGCCCCCTACCTTTAAATTACCGACCTGTTCCAGGTTTCGAATCGTGATTTCAGTGCCCCGACTGCCAGGTGTTTGGGAAGGGCTAACCGCAAATACTTGACCACCACTACCCCGCTGTCTAGCAATATCAAGTAATCCCTGGGAGTTAGCTCCAGCTGCCTGGAGCGCACTGACCTCTTCTTCTAAGACAACATAGGCTCGCTGACCGGGCTTAATCTCTCCGGCTTCCCCTGCCTGTAGTTCGATCTCCACTTCAAAGGATTGAGGATCAACTACCACGATGGGGGCAGACTCAATCAAATCTTGGGGGCTGCTTGTATTGAGATATTGGGTGCTCCAATACTCACCTTCTCGAATGTTGATATAAGCCACCACTCCATCCAATGGAGAGACTAACTGTGTATCTTCTAGGTCAACGGCACTTTGATTAAGGCGAGCCACTGACGCATTCACCCCTGCTTCGGAAGAAAGAATGCTCTCGCCGGCAGAGCGGACATCTTGTTCAGCGGTCTTCAGGGCGGCGGCGGCCTGGTCTACTCGGTTGATGTAGGCATCGCGATCGCTTTCCGATACTGCCCCCTGCTCAAATAAATTCTCATAACGCTGTAACTCAGTCTCAGCCAGGGCCAGGTCCGACTTAGCCTTTTCTAGATTCGCCTGGGATTGCAATAAACTGGCTCTGGACTGGTTTAGTTGGGTTTCTGAAACTTGGATATCCGCCTCAGCGGTAGCAATGCTAGATTCCTGTCTGCGGGCATCAATGGTGGCCAGCAGCTGCCCCTGGGAGACAAAATCTCCTTCTCGCAGTTCGACGCCATCGACCTTAGCCACATAAATAATGTCACCACTGGCCTGAAAGTTAAGTATCCGCCGTCGGACTGGCCAAACGGAACCTTCATCAAACACCCATCCCTGGATTGGCCCTTTTTGCGCCCTGAGCACCCTTATGGGTAAACGAGATTGATTGGTTGCATCGTCTGTTTCTTCTAATGGGGGAGCGGCTGTCAATGTTTGATAGGCTTTTACACCCACAAATCCAGCTACCACTAACATAGCCAGGGCAACGGCTGGCCACAGCGGTTTCTTAGACTTACTACGCCATTTTGGCAAAGCACTGGATTGAGAAGCCGTATCTGTAGATGGGGGAGGCGTTTCGACTGCCGTCTCTACATTAGTATTTGATGAATTATTGGATGACTGCTCAATCGGCGGTTGAGGGCTGATACCGTCAGAGGACATAGAGTAGGTAGTTGCGAAACTGTAACTATGGAACGTCCCGGATTAGATTTGCCTAATGTTGCCAAATAAATTTACTGAATGCTAGTCAACAAAGCACAAGTACACAGAGTTTAACATCTGATTTTCAGGTCACCTAATGTCATGTTTTATCGTGTTAACGATGTTAATTGGAGCGGTGACTGAGATAGCTACCGATCAGAATAGCAATAAAAATAGAAGAGTACATCTGGCCTATAATAGCTTCCAAATTTGTTAATACTTGGGCAACTTCACTTAAAGGCACAATATCGCCATATCCCAAAGTAGTCAGGGTGGTAAAACTAAAATGTATTGTTCTGAGATAAGAGTCTACTCGTACAAGTGGTTGAGAGAAGGCATTAGCATCTAAAGTGTTCACAATGCCATACAACAACGCCCAGACAAACCCAATCAATAAATAAACACTAATACCACCTCGCACAATATCTATGGTGACTTCAGGCGTAGTAAAGATATCTCGACCAATCCAGTAAGCGGCTCCTGCTAAGTAAATGGCAAAAACAATTTGAGATATGAGGCTAAATGTTTGATTCAGATAAAAGCCCCCGTTTAGGGTAGAAATAACTTCTAAACAGAAGGCAATAATTGCGATCGCGCCATAAATGGCCAATAACTTTCGAGGTAGTGGAAAGCTGCTGATGATCAGCATAATCGTATACAACAGCAGCGAAATCAGGAAAATATTACCAATCCCAGCCTGCAAAAATGGCGATACCACAAAGGTTATCGCCAGTACAATTAGCAACTGTCGATATTTTTGCTTTTTGTTTTCTTGAAGAGATTTCATACAGGGCATTAACTCTGGAATACCCCGATATTAATGGAGGATGTAATCTAAGTAGCAGCTATTTGCCAAACATCATAATATAGCTGAAGTCGATATCAAGTAATCTAAGTAGGAATGTCTATGGGGGTTGGTAAACTCTGAATCCTTCAGTAGGTCAGTTCAAGCCTTTATAAAATGCAAGCGAGCTGTGTAACATCTGCGAGTTTGCTGCCAAAGCCAAAATTCTAGGGGCTTTCATTGGGTATTAGCTTTTAGCTTTTGGCTTTACCCTGGGTGCATTAATTCTGTTCTTTGGGATTGTTGTCAGTTAGTCTTATCGACAACTAAAAGGTCAGGACGATCAGTTCAGTGACCTGATAACGTTGGAATATCTCTGTAAAACTTCTTGCCATTGAGTCCCTCCCTGAGCTACAGCCGCTTGATGCTGTTCTGCTACCTGTTGGGGGGCATAAAAAAATTCATTCCGAACCTGGACGCGCACCAAGTTGTTGATATCAGGTTCACTATAGTACCAGTTGCAGCCCAAATCTGGTGTAGGCTCCGATTCTGTTTTTAAGTTTTCTCGATTTTGTATCCACCAATCCAAGAACGGAGACAGATCAACTCCCACTGTAAAACTACTGAATTTGTAACTGGGTAGTGCCGATGCTTGCCATTCAGATTTTAGAGACATGGGACCTAATATTTTGTGTCAATTACGCAGCTATTGAGAGCAATGTCACTGACGTTCAAGTAACTCTATTGAGCCAGAGACCTTAACCGTTTAACCCTGTGGTTACGTATGTCCTGCACCCGCATAATTTGTGTAGGGCTCAGGGATGTTAACCAGAGCCGCTCACCCACCAGCATGATTTGGCAGGGCTCAGGGATGTTAACCAGAGCCGCTCACCTGGAAACATGGGAAAACATAGACCCATGGTTTAGAACTGCGGACTCCACTATGTAATACGTTCAAATATTCAAAGTTCTAGATCTACGGCAAATTAGCGCAACTCTTCAGCGGAATTGCGCAAGTTTTCTCGGAACTGCCCTCAATCCACCGCTCTCTGGTAATTGATATAGCTGCGATCGCAACCTATTTTATCAGCTCTCAATCTCAATCCCCTTAGCCCAATAAAGGACCGCCTACCTTAATGGTCCTTTAGGCTATGTTTTGATTTTTGCTGATAGCGCCCTAGTATCACGAGGTATCGAAAATTTACGAGACGCATCAACTTTCATAGATAGTTACTATGGTCACAGATAAAACGATGCAAAAGGTTGATATATAAATTTTCGGATGAATATTATGAAAGCTCTCTACTGACAGTGGATAGGAGAAAAATGAGATTAACACCTTTAGGTCTTCTTTATGTTTTATTAGGATTTGATGAGGGTAGCTGTAAATGAGCGTGGGAATATTACCACGGTATACAAGGTGGAGGAGTTTTAGAGTCTTAGAACTTTTCGACAGGAGGAGATCTTCTAAGATGGCACATGCGGCATCTAAATTTCTCTGCCTTGTATACGCCCCTAACTAACAATCTCGATAGTGTTCTTGATAATGTGGGTAATCTATAACAAGAATATTTAATTTAACTTTTTTAGTTAAATTAACCGCTAAACAGTAGGTGTTATCAGGCAAAGATTGAATTATACTCAAACATTTTTTCAAAACCCTTTTTCTAAACAGCTTATCCAGAAATCTGGATCATTGTTACCCATCATTCTGTATATATACCGTTTCGTCGCAACCTATGAAATCAACTATTGATGCACTCCTTGTGGAGGATAGCCCCTCTGATGCTCAGCTAGTGAAAAAAATTATCAACTTAGCAAGTGTTGACAAGCCTATATTTCATCATGTTCGTCGCTTTAATGAGGCACTGACTGTATTAGAAGTTAATACCTTTGATATTATTTTGTTAGATTTGCATTTACCGGATGGGGAAGGCTTATCTCTAATTAAACGATTAAAGCAGTTGGCACCTCAGACACCTATTGTTGTGCTCACGGGCCTCCAGGATCAAACGATTGTAGAGGCCGCGCTTCAAGCAGGCGTTCAGGATTATGTGGTCAAATCCGATTTTTTCTCTCCAGCTTACCTAAAGCAACTAGGCTATGTTAATGTGGGCCATCAACTTGTTCAACGTATTCAGTATGCAATTAAGCGAACAGAATCTAGCCAAAGACTCAATCAAGATCAAGAACGTTACGCATTAATTGCTCAGGAAGCGAACGATGGCATTTGGGATTGGAACTTAACAACAGACTCTATTTACTATTCTCCCCAGTGGAAATCCCTCCTGGGGCTAGAACATATACCCCTTAGTGACAACCCTGATGAATGGCTATCGCGCATTCATCCAGAGGATCAAGATCTCTTTGATAAAAAGTTAAATAATTATTTGCAGCAGCAGCAGCAATCCCCATTTCATTGTGAGTATCGCATTCAACATCAAAATGGGGATTATCTTTGGGTGTTAACCCGGGCAACAGCCATGTGGGATTTAGCCGGTGTTGCTTACCGTCTGGTGGGCTGTCAAACCGACATGAGTATTAAAACGCAGTTGGCCCACACATCCCAGCAGGGCCAGGATGCTACTCGATCAGCGCTGCACTACATTGCGATTGGTATGCTCTCTAATTTAGCCAACCTTCACCTCGAACAAGATCAGCCAGATGAAGCGGTTTCCCTATTAGAAGGAACCTTGATGATGCGTAAATGGCTCTTAGGCAATGACCATGTTGATGTAATGGCAAATGTTTATCAGCTTGCCACACTGTATGATAATCAAGGTCGTTATAAGAAAGCTAAGTTTCTTTATCAGGAGGCATTAGCTCTATTTGAAGAGAATTTGGGGGAGCATCACCCGACTACAAATCTAGTGCGAATTAAGGTGCTGCTGATTACTAGAATGAATGATGCTATGGGTGTTTAAGAGGGTGGTTCTGGTTCATGGATGCTCCTATTCTTCTAGTGGAAGATTCATCGACAGATGCGGCTATTATGCTCACAGCTTTTAGATGTATTGGTTATGCGGGACATATAGAGATTGTTAAGGATGGTATTCAAGCCCTTAACTGGCTGGAACAGTTGCTCAGGAATGGGATGGCCGATTTACCTCGGCTAATTCTGTTGGATCTCAACTTACCCCGTAAATCTGGCCATGAAATGCTACAGGAAATCAAGGGCCATCATCAGCTGCGAAGGATCCCAGTAATTATTGTTTCTAGCTCTTCGCGGGAGGATGATATTGCTAAGAGCTATGAGCTATATGCAAACGCCTATATTGCTAAACCAATTGTTCTCGAAGAGTATAAATTAACGGCTCAGCATATCTATGATTTTTGGCTTAAAACTGCCAAGGTACAGTTGCTATAGGTGATGTATATGGTAGTAACTTAAACACTCCTATAAAAAATACCCTCTAGCAGCCAAAACCTATAGCTACTAGAGAGTATTTGCTAATGGAATATACGAAGTAAGGCATCTGCCGTGAAAAGACTTGAGTACCTATCCTGTAAAATACTAAGTCTACTACCTTTGTTTCGTATACAAGATTATTGTATCTACTGTTGTTAGGGGTAGAACTGCCTAAATATTAAGACAGCCTGAAAGGTTGCTACCATTGTGAGTACGAAGGGGATACTACAGGTGCTGACGTTAGGGAATGGGGCATCGGGCGTCGAGAAAATAGCTGGTGCTTTATGTAACAACTAACCCTTTGGCATTCCAAGGGTAAAATAAAAGGCTGAGCCCTGTCCGGGTTCTGACTCTAGCCAGATGTGGCCTTGATGTCGTTCTACAACTTTTTTGCAGACGGCTAGACCGATGCCATAGCCTTCCTTTTCTTCGCGGGTATGCAAACGTTGAAACAGGCCAAAGGTTCTCTCTTGTTGTTCTTTGGGTATACCGATGCCGTTGTCTTGCAGACTAAAAGTCCATTGATTGTTCTTCCATTCAGCACCCATATGGATGCGGGGAGGTTCAGCCCTTCGAAACTTAATGGCGTTGCTAATCAGGTTCTGAAATAGCTGTAGTATCTGGGGTTCATCTACGTTAAGGCTGGGTAGGACATCATGGGTGATGACCGCTTGAGATTCTTCAATGGCAGAACTTAAGTTTTTGATAGCAGCGGTCAATACTTGCTCAAGCTCCACAGCTGTAAAGGTAATCTCACGATGGGTAGCCCGTGAAAAGGCCAAAATGCCATTAATTAACCCATGCATGCGGATGCCACCCTCGACAATATGACCAATATAGTCATGGGCCGTGGCGTCTAGATGCTTACCATAATCCCCTTCTAGCAGTTGTGCAAAAACAGTCATGGCCCGCAGTGGTTCTTGTAAATCATGGGAAACGACGTAGGCAAACTGTTCTAGATCCGCATTGGACTGTTCTAAGGCTTGGGCACGGTTGGCCAGTTCACTTTGAGCTCGTTGCCGTTCTAGAACTTCGGCTTGTAGTTGCTGGTTGGCTTGTTTAATTTCAGTAGTTCGGCCTTCAACTAATTCTTCCAAATGCTCTTGGTAGCGAACAAGCTCGGCCTGAGATTTGTTGTGTTCTGTGACATCGCTCAGCACTGCTAAGGAACGAGGCAAGATGCCGGACGTACCCTGTTCAACGGTTGCAGATAGTAATACATCACGAATACTACCGTCTTTGCATATCCATTGATATGGAATATTGTGACAAACTCCATTCTCCAAAAAATCTGGCATAACCACATCTACAGCGTATTGACGAGACTCTGGAGTCAGAAACTCTGTAAATTTACGGCCAATCACCTCGGTATGGTCATATCCAAACGTTTGCAGCCAGTGATGACTGATGCTAACTAATTCGTCTTCATTGTTGATAGAACATAGTATTGCTGGAGTGCTTTCGTACAGGTTGCGGTAGCGTGCCTCGCTATCCTGTAGCTCTTTTTCGGCAGCTTTGCGATCGCTAATGTCAATCACTGAACCCGTTAGCCGTACCGGATTGCCCGATTCATCCCAAATAGCTTGCCCCCTGGCATAAACCCAACAATAGTCGCCGTTTTTTTTACGCATGCGGTATTCTGCCTGATAAGGAACCCGATGCTGTAGATGGTTATTCAAGGCCTCCATAACCCGACCATAGTCATCGGGATGCAGCTTCGATTCAAATGCAGTATGCCAATTTTGAAGTTCATCTTGATCGTCTTCATACCCCAGAATTTCTCCATATTGAGGCGATATATAATTCTCATTGGTTAGAAGATTCCGATCCCAAAGACCCACCCGAGCCCCTTTAACCGCCAGATCGTAGCGTTCTTGACTGGCGGTTAATTCAGCGGTGCGCCCTTGTATTTTTTGTTCTAGAATCTCATTGGATTGACTTAACCTGGTCTCAGCGGCCTCTAAGCGTAGCTGAGTGCGTTTAATTTCATCAATATTGACAAACGTGAGGATCACCCCATCAACTGTTTGATTTTCTGCCAAGTACGGGTGAATCCGCATCAGTAAATGGGGTCCCTGGTGCTTGACCTGAACCTCTTGTTCAATAGTCTTTCTCTGCTCTTTAAATTGCTCTAGCACAACCAGCAAATCAAGATTCTCCAGGTTGTGAGATAAGTGCCCAATGGGTCGACCCACATCGTTGGCAACCAGGTTATAGGCAACAGTAGCCGCAGACGTATATTTTCTAATTCGCAGCCCATTATCTAGAAAAATGACGCCAACCTCAATGTTGCTTAGCAGATTATCTAAATCATTATTGAGCTCAGTGAGACTTTGAATTTTAGACTGGTACTCAGCATTGACAGTATAAAGCTCTTCGTTAACGGACTGTAGTTCTTCGTTAGTACTTTGCAGCTCTTCGTTAGATGCAATTAGTTCTTCATTAGTGGCTTGTTGTTCTTCGTTCGTTGTTTCTAATTCTTCAATAGTGGCCTGAAGATTTTCGCGGGTATGCTGCAAGTCTCTCTCTAATTGCAACACATATTGAGCAGTATCGTCACTGGTCTCAAACTGGTTTGAAGGTAGGGCGGTGTCAGGCCCGCTCTCCTGAGAAATGACTATTAAAAAAAACTCACCTGTCTTACGATTGGCAGCTTGGCGGCTCACTTCTACATTTACCGTCAAACACTCGTATTCAGGCTCTTTAATCTGGTAACTGTTATAGCAAACTCTACTGTCTCTTCCCTGGCAGATGCGGTGCAATGCAGTACTGAGCGGTAGCTGTAGTGACTGCGGAAGCATCTCGATTAGATCATTCGATTGTCTGCCATCGGGCACCCTTAAGAGACTTAATGTGTCACCACACACATACAGCAATTGCATCTGTCGATCGACTAGTAGACAAGTGGCTTCACGTTGATTTAAGAGAGTCTTGAAAGCTTGCTCCAACAGCGGATCAAAGCGAGAGTTTTTATCTGAAAGAGCAACTTGAAGCTGGGGTCTATTGATCTTTAAGGCCGCAAACGCTCCTGTGGATAAGGATAGCTTGACATCTCTCAATTTCTGATAGATTTTCCACTTCCGGTGTAAAGTGTCAAACTCTTCTTCAAGAATGCCTAGGGTTTCTGACTCACCCAAGAACAGAATACCATTGACGTTCAGGGCAAAATGCAGATTTCTCAAGACTTGAGCTTGAAGATCAGTTTGCATGTAAATCAGGACATTACGGCAAGTCACCAAGTCCACCTGGGTAAATCCCGCGTCTTTAGCCAAATTATGATTGGCAAAAATAATCATCTCTCGAATTGCTCGCGATACCTCAAAGGAGCCATCATTCCTAGAGGTAAAAAAGCGACTGACACGAGCTTCACCGATTTCATTAACAATTGGTGCTGGATAAATCCCTAAAGATGCTTTATTCAAAGCAACTTGATCCAGATCCGTAGCAAAAATCTTAACTTCGATAGACAGCTGGCGTTGATCCAGCAGTTCTCTGACTAAGATGGCCATGGAATAGGCCTCTTCCCCCGTGGCACAAGCTGTAATCCAAATACGCAGCGTCTGTCCTGAGGAAAATCTGTCAAGTAGTTCAGGTAGAACATTGTTTTCTAAAAATTGCCACGCCTCTGCATCTCTAAAAAAACGTGTGACAGTAATCAATAAATCATTACGCAAGCAGTTGCGCTCTTCTTTTGAGGCGTTTAATCGACTGATATAGCTATCTAAATCTTGATAACCTGCAATCAAACATCGTCGTCGAATACGTCGAGTAATCGAGCTGGGCTTATAATGACCAAAATCAATATCATCATGTTGCTCAATGATATTGATGATTTTTTGTAGCTGGATAGGGATTAGCTGGTTTTGCAGATTATCCCGTAGGTCTTGCAACCCGTTCGGGGCGGTCACTAATTGATACGTCGTTTGAGCCAGTTCACTGGCAGGCAAGATTAGATCAACAACTCCGGTGGAGATAGCGCTTTGGGGCATGCCGTCAAACTCAGCTGTTTCTGGAGCCTGGACCAGGACAATGCCACCCTTTTCTGAGATTTCCTGAATCCCTTGTGAACCATCGCTGCCGGTTCCTGATAGAATCACGCTGATAGTCTTCTCTCGACTCTCCAAAGACAGAGATTTAAAAAATAAGTCGATGGGTAAATTAGGCTGACGACCCCGACCTCGTTCCTGTGGCGTCAGATGCAAACATCCGTCCTTGAGTACCATATTTTGACCCGGTGGTATCAAGAAAACAGTATTAGGGCATAGGGACACCTGATCTGTCACCTGTTGAACATCCATGTCGGTATGTCGTTTGAGCAGTTCACTCATTAAGCTTTTGTAATCAGGTGACAGGTGTTGAACAACGATAAAAGCAGCGTTACTATCGCTGGGCATATTCCCAAAAAAATCTTCGAGGGCACGCAACCCACCTGCAGACGTACCAATACCGACAATCAAAAAGCTAGTGCTAGTTTGTCTATCAATCGTATCTACCATTGATGTGTTCTAGTCAGGGGGGACAGACAATTTCTCAAAATAATAGGAACGTTTCTAATGGCACCTCAGTATATTCTCGGAATATTTCTATTATTTTTTCTTTTTTCTTCCTTAGCTTTTTAGCGTAACAGAGCAAGAAACATTTGGTTGATCAAACCTAGAGCTTTTTATGATTCTTTTATGATTGAAATCTTCTCAATCACCTAATTTTTTCTTGACATGCAGTTGTTAAAGTTTAGACCTAAGTAGGTCAGCTCAGTTCCTTATACACTGCCAACCAGTTGTTTGATTTCTGCGAGTTTACCCCCAAACCCTAATTCTGAGGGCTTTGGGCTTGGTCTCCCCCAGAATTGGGAAAAGGGGGCTATGATATCGGATAGCTAATGGTGACAACCTACTTATGTCTAAAATTATGTTTTTTGTAGGGTCAAACATATGTCAAACAATGACCTTACCCTTGGGCATAACTCCAGAAATTTGAAAATAATTCATAAGAACACGAATAGACTGGGACGATATAACGTGAAATGTATTAATAAACACTTTGCGCGACAAAGACGAGTTACCTTATGTCTGCTGACCTTGCTCAACAATGGGAGATTGCGCTAACTACCTGTGCTCAGGAACCTATTCATAGCCCAGGAGTAATTCAGTCTTTTGGCGCACTATTAGCCACTGACCGTGCATTAGAGTATATTACCCACGTTTCCGATAACCTGAGTAACCTCTTGGGACATGAGACTGACGAGATAAGTGCTGATGTTTTGGGACAGCCGCTAGATACGATTTTACCCGACACGCTCGTTCATGACCTTAATAATGCCTGCGGATTATCGACAATTACCACTCAACGCCATCGATTAGGAATTTATGAGATTCATGGATGCTGGCTTGATGTGAGTGTCCATTGCAGCTCCACCCACACCTTGATTGAGCTAGAGCCTGTTACTGAAAACCTGGATACCCATACTCCACTCCTGATGCGAGCTCAATTAATGCTCGAGAAAACGTCTAGCTCAGAGCAATTGCTGGCTCTCGCTGTAAAGGAGTTACGCAACACCACTGGGTTTGATCGGGTGATGGCCTATCGCTTTTTACCAGATGGGTCCGGAGAAGTTGTCGCAGAAGCCAGCAGTCCAGGTGCTCAGTCCTATTTAGGCTTACGCTATCCGGCGTCTGATATTCCAGATACCACCCGTCGTCTGTTTTGGAAAACAGGTGTTCGTGTTGTGGCAGATGTTCATGCCCCTATGGCTCCGATCCTGGCATTGGATAAAACAGAAGCTGACCTCGACTTGTCTCTGGCTTTAATTCGGGGTTCATCGTTGATCCATGGTGAATATTTAAAGAATATGGGGGTCACTGCCAGTATGGCCATTGCCATTACAGTGCAGGGGCAACTGTGGGGATTGTTTGCCCTACACCACCGACAATCCAAGGTAATCCCCCCCGATCTTCGCACTGTTGTTGAACTATTTAGGCAATTATTTTCCTTACAGTTCCAGCAAATCTTGGCTGAAGAACGATTTCGCGATCGCAAACAAGCAGCATCCATACTAGACAAGCTTTTCTCTATTCAAGCGGATCAAGCCACACCCAAAGACTGGATCAAGATCATCATTCAAGCTAGCCAACCCTTTTGTCAGCTGCTATCGGCCCATGGCGTAGCCTTTATCAGTGAGCAACAGGTATTAGCGAGCTACGGGAATAGTCCCTCAACTTCAACAGTTCTAGCCCTGGCAAACCACCATAATGACCATGGGCAGACCGATATCACGACTATTGAGTGTCTACAGGACCTTGATATGCCTGATGTGAAAACATGGGGCAGTAGTGCCGGGGGCCTATGCTTTACAATTCCTTCCGATGCCCCTCTGTATCTGATTTTCTTCAGAAATGAGATTCTTAGCGATATTCGCTGGGCAGGTAATCCAGAGAGTAAAGAGCTCGTAGAAGATAGCCCTAAACCTAAGTTACGCCCAAGACGCTCCTTTGAAGAGTACAAGCAAATTGTTAAGGACCATTGTGCCCCCTGGACACCTTCGGATCTGAATATTGCCCTAGAGATACGAACTGAATTGATTCGTTTAGCCAGAATTAAAATCCAAGACTTTCAACAACGTCAACAAAATCTTTTAGTGGCAGAACTGAATCACCGGGTTAAAAACATTTTGGCGTTAATTCGCTCAATAGCTCGCCAAACTGAAATGTCTACAAATTCTCTAGAAGAGTATACAACAACCCTAAAAAGCCGCATCGCCGCGTTGTCCGCCGCCCATGATCTAGTCACAGGCTATGGGTTAGAATGGCCCAATTTACGCAATTTACTCGCCATTGAATTACGCCCCTACCTGAGCGATATAGTCCCTAGGGTAACCCTGACGGGTCCCGTGATTGGTCTCAAGGCCAATTTTGTCCCAACATTTGTTTTAGTGATCCATGAACTCACCTCCAATGCCGCTAAATATGGTGCTTTATCAGTTACATCAGGCAATGTGACTGTGCAGTGGTATGAACACTATGGTGGGATTAAGCTGATCTGGCAAGAATCGGGGGGCCCCACCGTGACTCCTCCCCAGCGACGGGGGTTCGGTCGTGATCTAATTGAACGAGCTATTCCCTATGAATTTGAGGGCGAGGCTACGATCCACTTTCTATCCTCTGGAATCAGGGCTGAATTTTGGTTGCCCAATAATCTTATTCGGTGGGGTCAAGCAGGAGGTACAAAGCCTAGTCCTTTGGCGAATGTACCAGAAACTGACCGACTCAAGCCCATGGAACAGATTCAAGTATTAGTGGTAGAGGATAGCTTGTTAGTTGCGATGGAGATGGAAAGTATTTTAAAAAAGATTGGATTAGAATCGATCACCTCAGCCCCCAGCGTCGCTCGCGCCTTTAAATATCTGCGGCAAGAAAGCTATCAGCTCTGTTTATTGGATATTGATCTGAAACAGGAAACAAGTTTTGAAATCGCTAACTTCCTGCTTGAACAAGGTATACCGTTTGCCTTTACCACAGGTTATAACTCCAAGCACGCTCTTCCCAATTCCTTGGAGTCGGTGCCGCTCCTAAAAAAACCCATTGATGAATCAAAGTTAGAAAAACTCGTTAGTGACCTGCTTAGTTGATTATGGCTACCGTACTTATTTTTGAAGACAACATGGCCTTGGCCTTGCAATGGCGACAGTTACTAGAAACCTATAATCACTACGTCTGCTGTTGCACAACTATACGAAATGCATTAGCGATCGCAACAGCTATTCAGCCCGATATAGTGATTATGGACATGATGATTAAACAGAATGGCCGGTTTGTTCCAGAAGGGGGGCTGACACTTCTAGCCCGACTAAAAATGGAGTATGACGGCTCACCTTATATCATCGGGGTAAGTGGATACAAGCCCGGAGTTTATAGCAAATCTACGCCTCTAGAACTCGCCAAACGGACAGGTGTAAATATAACTCTCTACAAGCCAATTGCCCCCGATCACTTAGTAGACATTATTAACCAGTGTTTAGCGAATCGACAGCCATCCTTAGAAAATCGCTAGATTCGACCCAAAGTTTCAGGCTCTTAGCCTTATATTTTCTTAATACCTATGTTAGGTCATAGCACTAGTGATGATCTATAGACCTATATTTAATTTTTCTCTGCCCTCACAACATACTCATATTATTGCTCTACTATCCTATAGTATAGCGAGGCAATAAATATCTGTAGGCTTTTCATAGGTAGGTATGCAGTGATCTCTCAGGGGCTTCCTCCTCTTATTCAACAAATGCTATGGCCCAGTTTCTATCCTCACTGGACGCAAGATAAGATTGAACTGGTACAAACCCACACTGCCTATGTCCTATTGACAGGAAACTATGCCTATAAGGTCAAAAAGCCAGTGAACTATGGCTTTCTTAACTATACGACCCTGGCAGCTCGCAAACACTATGTGGCAGAAGAATTACGGTTAAATCAACGCACCGCTCAAGAAATTTATTTAGCCGCTATCCCCATTTATCAGCGGGGAGAACAGTTCAGTCTTTTAGAGCAGGGAGAACCGGTTGAATATGCAGTCAAAATGCATCAGTTCCCCTCGGGTTCTCTATTTTCTGATTTATTGGCTCAGGATACATTAACTCCAGCGTTGATCAAAAGACTTGCCCATCAAGTGGCGGTCTTCCATCAGCGCGCTATGATTAGCGACTACATTCAGTCATTTGGCACTGTTGTCAAGATTCGCCAGGCATTTGATGAAAACTATGCCCAGAGCCTACCGTATATTGGTCGTGGTCAAACCCTACAGCAGCTACAAGACACGCAAAAGTATACGGATCGAATTTTTACTGAGCATCAAGAGCGCTTTCAAACGCGTATCCAACAACAAAAGATTCGTGAATGCCATGGCGATCTGCACCTGAAAAATATTTGCCTATGGCAAGACCGTATCTTTCTATTTGATTGTATTGAGTTCAACGAAGCATTTCGATACGTAGACACCATGTATGACGTGGCATTTACAGTGATGGATTGTGATGCCCATGGACGCTATGACCTGGGTAACATCTTTCTTAATACCTATCTAGAGGAAACGGGTGATTGGGAAGGGTTAGAGGTTTTACCGCTATACCTTAGTCGCCAAGCCTATGTTCGAGCAAAAACCACTTCGTTTCTTTTGGACGATCCCACCATTGATACTGAGAAAAAAGAGCAGATCCAAACCCAGTCCCAAGCCTACTACACCCTGGCTTGGCGTTATACCCAGCTACACCCAGGACAACTAGTCCTGATGTCAGGGCTTTCTGGGGTCGGTAAAAGCACCGTAGCCCAGGAGTTGGCCCTGCTCACCAATGCACTCCATATTCGTTCTGATGCCGTGCGTAAACACCTGGCAGGGATGTCACTCCATCAGCGAGGAGATGCGAATCTATACACGTCAGAGATGACCCAAAGAACCTATGATCGCTTGGGTGATTTAGGTATCCGATTAGCAAAACTCGGGCATATTGTTATTCTCGATGCAAAATACGATCGCATCGCTACTCGGCAAACTGTCCTGACTCAGGCCAAAGCGTCAAGGATTCCCGTCTCGATTCTTGTGTGCCAAGCGCCTTTCGGTGTCATTTGCCAGCGACTGCAACAGCGCAAAGATGACATTTCTGATGCGACCAGCGAGTTATTGACAAAGCAAAAAGTAACTGCAGAAGCATTAACTCACGAAGAAGAATCCCTAGCCACATATCTTGACACCAACATGAATTTAAGGGAAAGCATTCAAGCTCTAGCAGCCAAGATGGGCTCTGTGACAGCTTACACATCATCTGCTGAGAGCCCTGAGTGTTAAGGCTGGACATCAACGTCAGCCAGGAAATCTCGGCTGGGTGGGGCATCAGGAGGCAGGAGGCAGAATATATGCCCATTGACTTTTGCCTCTGGCCTCCGACCTTCTATGTTTTGGCCCCATAAATTCCTCAATTTTGCGTCCTACCATAAAGTTAAGGGTTGGCCTGGAGGTTATGGAGTTATGACCAACCAGGGCTGACCATATAAAAAAATGTTTTTTAGAGGGTTTACTATGACACTCACGCACTGGCAACCATTCCGTCAAATCGAACATTGGGAACCTTTCAGCGAAATGGAAACACTGAGAAAAGAGCTGGATAAATTGTTTGCCCAATTTACCCCTGGTCCCTCTGACGCTCAAGCTAGTTTTAGCTTTATGCCATCAGCTGAGATGGACGAAACCGATACTGAAATCCATCTTAAGTTTGAAGTCCCTGGCATGACAGCGGATGATCTCAATATTGAGGTAACTGATACAGCGGTTACCGTTAAAGGCGAGCGCAAATCTGAGTCGAAGACAGAAGAAGATAACATTACTCGCTCTGAGTTTCACTATGGCAAATTTGAGCGTGTGATTCCCCTATCTAGCCATATTGTCAAAGATGCTGTTTCAGCTGAGTACAACAATGGCATCCTTCGCCTGGTGCTGCCCAAATCGGAAGTTGCAGCTTCTAAAACCGTAAAAATTAAAGCCACTTAAAAGGGTTAACAGTCTCCCATCTCCAGAGGCTTGGCGATGTGGTTTCCCTGACGTTGGCAAAGCCTGTCCAAAGTGCTGAGGGGGACCATTGGGGAGGGGGTATCGAGATATAGCCCTGACGATCGATACCCCCTCTCAAGGCAGCTACGGTGTATACAGAAGTCGGAGAGTGGCTCCAAGTATCGAGCCCTCATCCCCCAACCCCTTACTCCCTGGGGGAGAAGGGGGGCCTGGCCTCAAAGTCCTTCTCCCTGGGGGAGAAGGATTTAGGATGAGGGCTAATTCAAGGTCAGGTATACCTTTTGGGACATTATCTTCTAGATGTGTGTACACCGTAGCCTCTAAAGGCAGAGGGGGTAATACCGTACGCCCCTACCAATAATTATCAAGAGGATATTTCCATGCAACAGCGTCGTCTCAACGCCTATCTGAATCTTATTCAAGAACTGTTAACCTGCCCCAAAGGTGAAGAATGGATTCGGCTTAAGCAGCATGAGCATTTAGTGGATTCTGAGCTGCTTCAAGTCATGGAACAAGTGGCCTCACAACTGTTGCGAGAGGGCAATCGCCAGGCTGCTATTTTTTTACACAATTGGGCGGCAAAACTTCACCATATTTTAGTTAAAGAAACGCCAATACCCAAACTGGACGATGATAAGTCCCAGGCATATTTAGCCCTGATACAGGATCTGTTAAGTTCTTCAGAAGACGATAAAGAACATCTGTTAGCCAAGCACCATGATTTAATTGGACCAGGGTTGGTCCATCAGATGCAACAGGTGGTTCAACAACTTAAACAACAAGGATCAGATGAGTCAGCCGACTATTTACAACATCTGGCAGATGAGCTCAACCAAGCATGGATTGCAGCTCACGCCTTTCAGCCTGAGCTGCAAAAAGAGTCTTCCCATGTACCCTTGAAAACAGCTGATTCTGCAACAGAAAATACAGACCAGAGTTCTAAGGTGGCAGACGCTAAGGACGTTGCTAACGAAGATGAAGGCGACAGCCCATCACAGCCGATAGTGTCCACACAGCCGCTGACCACGTCATTACAGCTCAAGGTGAATCAGCAACTGGCGGATGCAATTTCTGAAATATCACAGGCGCTACACCAACTCAATCAAACCATTATGGCTCAATCCCATACGACAAACCCACTGTGGTATATGGATGTGTTAGAGCGGGCGGCAACAGCACAGTGGTTGCTGACCACTGACGAGATTGAGCAACTGATTGGAGTTAAGCCTAAGTGCCATGGAAAAGACAAAATCTATCAGCGAGGTACATGGACGTTTGTAAAAGTTGGTAAACTTGGTGCTCAGACTGCCTGGAAAGTGACTAAAACTCGTCTAGATGCTGCGCCGCCATCTCCCATAATAAATAATCCAGATACTAGCCAGCAGCCTAGCTATCGTCAGACACATGAAATTAAACCCAGTCTATCCCTGGCGAAACATCCTCCACTTAAACAAACTGCCTTAAATAATGGTTCATCCGATAGTGACCAGACCGATTTATTGGAAATACCCGAAATGGACGATGTTTGGGCATAATGGATAGGTCGCTACTGGAGATGCCTAATGGCTGATTCGGACCATTTCAGGGGTTTATCAACAGCCATAGAAACAGATAGCAAAGCTGTTTTCGAAGTCGTAGAACAATCAATATTAGGTCTGTGGGAGGTGGTGAACAATTTAACAGCCCTACGTCCTCCTAAGCGAGCTCGCTATCGGGTCACAATTTTTGGATCGGCTCGTATGGCACCAGGGAGCGAACTCTATCAAGAGGTTAAGCAGTTAGCAAGTGAATTAACCCTACTGGGCTGTGACATTGTCACGGGGGGTGGCCCTGGTTTAATGCAGGCAGCGAATGAGGGCAGTGTCTTAGCCGACCCCAATGATCAGGTCAAATCCATTGGAATTCGAGTTGATTTAAAGCACGAGCAAGCCACTAACCCATTTGTGGAAGAGGCTTACTGTCATCGTACATTTTTCTCTCGACTACACCACTTTGTTCTAATGTCGGATGCTTTTGTCGTGATGCCAGGTGGTATTGGCACAACCTTAGAAGCGCTGATGATTTGGCAGCTACTGCAAGTGCGTAAACTCGATCAAACACCGTTTATTTTGGTTGGTTCCATGTGGAAAGGGTTATTGGACTGGACCCAGACCAGCATGCTTGATGAGCAAACGCCCATGATTGATCCAGCCGATATGGCTATCCCTCGCTGTGTGGAGCGGTATGAAGATGCGATCGCGATCCTCCGGGCCTCTCAGCAACGTTGGCAGCAGGCACACCCCGCCGCTTAGACCATTGGTGTAAGTTTAGCCCTCATCATAAAATCTCCTTGGATCGCATGAAACCCTCAAAAGCATGGTTGTTCTAAGGGTTTGTTATCACCTAAAAAGAAAACTCTTTAGCAAAAGACTGACGGGTGACAGGCTGTTCTAATACAAGACCTTCACCCCCCAGTGGATGGGCGTCATCAATTAGATGCCCTGCCACTGATAAATAGACTTTTGCATTGGGGTCCAGGCTTGTGGCGGTATAAATGACCTGGGCAACTCGATAGATCATTGAACTGGAGCCCCCACCATAGGTGAATTCCTGGGATAAATTCACATAGATACCCCTAGAATTGGTGGTCAAACTGAGTAACTGGGTGTTTTTAGGAATAGCGGTGAAGGCATCGTCGATCTTCACTGAGCCTGCCAGCAACATTTCCATGGCTTCAGTCAGCATCACTGCTGGAGATGCTTGCGCTTCTACTGATAGCGGTTGAGGTAAGAGCTGCTCTTGCTGATTGGAAATGCTCACCCAGTAGGTTTGGGGCTGCACGATGACTAAGGCAGCCAGCTCCGCTGGTAAGGACGAGTTGAGCCTTGCGATCGCATCCGACAAATCTAGACTCTCTACCCTCGTTATCCCCCCTGACACATAGTCAGTTTGTTGAGACGTCCACCAGTATCCCCAGCCTGCCAAACCACCCAAGATAATGGCCACTAGATACATTTCTAGTGTTTTCCAATTGAAGGGATGTAAGGTCTTTTGTGCGCTCATAGCTTGCTCCAGAAACAACTGTTCTGATATTCATCTACGACAGATATTTCTATGGCAGATATTGACTAAACCCAATCAGGATTGCCGTTGCTGATTTATTGCCGTTGCTGATTTAGAGAATGAATCGATCTGGCAAGATCGCCCTATATCAGGATTTTTGAGCTTAAATCTTCTTAAGAATCAGCAACACCCCAGAATTTATCAAGCGTGTTTATTGAGCTTAACCATTGTCTTCAAGCTAACTCAACAATTTGAGGATTTTATGTAGACAGTGATGCCTCTTAATTCAGACTTCTGAACAGTTGTTTCACCACATTTTCAGAATTACTTATTAGGCTAGGATTAAGCAAAGTTAAGGAATGTTCGCCTCCATCATGGCAATACGTCATCTCACTAAGGCTGAAGTCAATCAGTTACTACTCACACTGACCCTGGCCGGATACATCCCCGAACGGGACTTTAAAATTGATGAAAATGGTCAAATTTTGGCAAAACAAGAGATTATGCCAATAATACGCCGTATCCCGGCATGGTCTGAATCCGATAACAGATTGCTCAATGAGCCATCAACGCCTGCCGCGTCATCCCTGAGTCCCCAATGTTCTAACTAAAGTTTTTAACGTGATATATGGCCGGGAGCCCTATAAAATTAAGTTTTATTTAAAAAATAAACTTAATGGTTTTATCTATGATTAGTAGGGTCCACAGAGCTTTAAAAAACCCGTGCATAGAACGACTTCACTCCCTCAAACGCCGTCGCTTCTTGCTCACTCCTCTCCCATGAGTGTTGCAATTTACAAACACCTGTCTAAGTCATCTTGAACTCGCGTTAGCGTGGGCCAATAGACCCATGACCCAATAGTGGCCTGATAGCGCTAATTTTTGGTGTGGTAGTTGCAGTAGGGGAGTTAAGCGTGAAGATTCTCCTGGTTGAAGATGACACTATTTTAATAGAAGCATTGGTTAGGGCTTTGACAGCAGAGCACTATGCTGTCGACGTAGCGACTGATGGTCAAACAGGCTGGGAATTGGCCTCCGTTGACGTCTATGACTTAATTTTGCTAGATGTCATGTTGCCAAAACTGGATGGCATGAGCCTTTGTCGTAAATTGAGGGCCCAGGGCATTCAGACATCCATTTTATTGCTGACGGCCCAGGACAACAGCAGCAGCAAAGTACTGGGGCTGGATGCCGGGGCTGACGACTACGTGACCAAGCCCTTCAACCTGGCGGAGCTGCTGGCACGTATTCGAGCACTACAGCGACGGGAGTCGGGCACGCTGCTGCCGGTACTGACCTGGGAAGAACTATCCCTGGACCCTAGCCCCCGTGAAGTCACCCATCGGGGTAAGCCCATTTATCTAAGGCCACGGGAATACGATCTACTAGAACTTTTTTTGCGTAATCCCCAACGCGTGTTTAGTCGTGGGGCCATTCTCGATCACCTGTGGTCCTTTGAAGGATCCCCCGGTGAAGAAACGATCACCGCCCACATCAAGGGGCTACGGCAGCATTTAAAAGCAGCTGGTGTACCCCATGACCCCATCGAAACGGTGTACGGTATTGGCTATCGACTCCATGCAGAAACATCAGAACTATCGTCTGAAGTGGTAAGCCAGGCTAATGCGGCGACCATGGCAATTTGGGAACGAGCTAAACAACGCCTGAGCAAGCGCATTGCGGTCATTGAAAAAGCCACCTCTGCCGGTGTTAGCAATACCCTAGCTGAAGACCTGCGACAGCAAGCCGAGACAGAGGCCCACAAGCTAGCGGGGTCCTTAGGCATGTTCAATTTTGATCTGGGTTCAAAGCTAGCCCACAAGGCTGAACAGGCCTTCCAAAACTGGCCAACGCTCCCTGATCATGAGCGCACGCAACTGGCCGACTTAATTGGTCAACTACGGCATACGGTCCAACGTGCTGTACATAGTGACACCCCCACCCTGTTTTATCCCAAACCAGCACCGCCCCAAGGCGCTGCCTTGACCATCCATACGGCATCCTTGTTGATTGTTAGCCCGCATGAAGACTTCCAGGCCGAATGTGCAGCCGCATTAGCGAATGTGGCCACTGATTGGACACTACAGTTGCAAGCCGATCCCATTGAGGCCCTGACGCTGCTGAATAGCCATCGCCCAGATGTGGTTATTTTAGATTTGTCAGCGACCGATGATCATCCAGAAACGGTATCCCTCAGCCCTGATATGGTGGCCTTCTTGGCTGAGCTACAGGCCTCAACTCCCCCTGTGCCAGTATTACTGCGCACCGAGCACGGTAGCCTGCTAGATCGGGTCAAGGCTTCCCAATTAGGGGGACGGGGATTTATTCCATCGACAACACCTGCATCAGCCGTTGTGGAGACCGTCATTGATCTCTGGATGCGCTCCCACGCCCACATAGCTAAGGTTTTGGTCGTCGATGATGACCCCCAGATTCTAGACGCCATGGGAGGTCTTTTAAAACCCTGGGGGTTAAAAGTCTTTACCTTGGTGGACCCACGGCTGTTTTGGGATGTCTTGAATGAAATCCAACCGGATGTGCTGGTGCTCGATGTTGAAATGCCCCATGTGGATGGTTTGGCCCTATGCCAGGTGGTCCGCAGCGACTTACGATGGTGCCATATTCCCATTCTGTTTCTCACCGCCCATGCCGATGTTGGCACCAAGCACCAGGTATTTGAGATGGGGGCTGACGATTATGTTTCCAAACCCATTGTTGGGCCAGAACTTGTCACCCGCATCCTGAATCGTTTAGAACGGGCAAGGATGACACAATCTCAGATAGAGATTGATACGTTAACGCGCCTGGCCAATCGTCATCAGGCGATTCAGACCGTGACCCAGGCCTTAGCGCAAGGCCAACAACACCATCAAAGGGTGTGCATTGCGATGCTATCCCTCGATCATCTAGATGCCATTAATCGCCATTATGGCTATGACTTAGGTGACAAAGTGCTCGTACATTTTGCCCATCTTCTCCACCAAACGTTTGTGGGTGATGATGTGGTAGGGCGCTGGGCGGGACGCTTATTTATCGTGGCCATGTATGGTCTCACCATTGAGGAGGCCATGCATCGGTTACGCACCGTGCGCAAACAGCTTCATCAGGTGCCACTGCCTCAACAGAGAAACAGCGAATTTTCTAGAGATCAGTCGACTGAAAAGCCTCAACCTTATCTATCACCCATCAGCTTTAGTGCTGGCTTAGCGATCTATCCGTCAGAGGACCAGGCATTATCAGATAATTGGCCCGTGGGTGATCATGTCAGTCTGGTGATTAAGGCGCTGAAACGTTTAGAGCGAGCCCAGCCTGGCCATAGTTTATCGGTTTAAAAGTCAGGGAGATTCCCCCTATGTGGCGCTTATTACGACGATCTGCTCTCTGGCAAGCGACGTGGTTACCCGCAGTGGTGGGAGCTGGTACGCTTCCCATTGTCTTGTTTTTTTGGCAATCTCTCAAGATCCACGAACAAACTCACATTCACCAACAGGTGGATTTTGCCAGAGTCAGTATTAGTCGGGAAATTCGCTCTCAGACTGACAACCGCATCCAGGCGTTGATGCGGTTATCACGTCGGTGGGAGACCCAAGACGGACTTTCACAGGAAAACTGGACGATTGATGCCGAGAGTCTGCTGCATGACTACCCTGGTTATCAGGCCATTGAGTGGGTTGATCCAAATTTATATGTCCGTTGGATTGTTCCCATGGCGGGTAATGAAGCCGCCCAAGATTTTAACCTCGTTACCGATCTTGAACGAAAAGCAACCTTGGAATTGGCTCGCACAACTCGCACCATGACTGTGTCGTCCATGGTGGATTTGGTGCAGGGTGGGAAAGGGGTTTTGGTCTATTCGCCCCTCTTCCTCGCCTCTGATCAATCATTTGATGGGTTTATTTTAGGGGTGTTTCGGGTGCAGCATCTGGTCGATACCATTTTGAGCGATCAGGTGACTGATGATTATGCGATCGCAATCCAACAAAATGGCACTGAGATTTATCGCCATCTCCCGACTGACACACCTCAATCGGCGACCACGAGTCTACGAAATCGCTGGAGTCAGCATGCTGAAATTGACATCCATGGCACTATTTGGGAGCTAGAAATTTGGCCAACATCAGCGCTATTGGCCCATGAACAGTCTCCCCTACCCACGGTGATTTTAGTCAGTGGTTTGTTGCTGTCCGGGTTAGCTACATGGGTGGTTTGGCTAACCCAAAAATCTCAGCAACGCTACCAGCAACTGGTTACTGAAAGTACTGAACGCCAGAGAGCTGAACAAGATTTAGAAAGATTCTTTAGTCTATCGGTGGATTTACTTTGTGTCACTGGCACGGACGGCTACTTTAAACACATTAATCCCGCTTTTGAAAGAACCCTAGGTCATCCGACAGAGGTCTTTCTCTCTCAACCATTTATCAACTTTGTTCATCCAGATGATCAGGCATCCACCCTGACTGAAATGGAAAGCCTGACGAATGGCCAGGCCACCCTGAGTTTTGAAAATCGCTATCGGTGTCGTGACGGTAGCTACCGCTGGCTACACTGGGCCGCTTTCCCTGCTACCAAAACCGGTCTACTCTACGCGGTGGCCCGAGATACTACCGACCGCAAAATCACAGAAGAAAACCTCAAACAGTTTAGTGCCAACCTCAAGCATCTACACCGCATCAACACAACCCACTATGAAACCTTTGATGCATTATTTGCCGATTGTCTAGAAACCGGTCGGCAAATTCTCGGATTAGAAACCGGCATCATTAGTCAGGTGACGGGGCAAACCTATACCATTCGCTCAGTGCAGTCAGACTTAGACTCTCTAGTGGCCAATCAATCCTTTACCCTGAGCAACACCTACTGTGCAGCGGTCGTTAAGGGGCAACAAACCGTTACCTATAAGCATGTGGGTGGTCATGCGGTGATGAAAGGGCACCCGGTTTATCAAAACCTTCATCTGGAGAGCTATCTCGGCACGCCCATTTGGGTGAATGGCGAGATATATGGCACCCTCAACTTCTCATCTACCCAGATTCATGAGCATGAGTTCTCTCGCCATGAACAAGAGATTATTGAGTTGATGGCCCAGAGCATTGGCCGATTTTTGGCCACCGATCTCGCTCAGCAACAACAGCGAGCGATTGAAGAAGCCTTGCGAGAGAGTGAAGCCCGTTTTCGTATGATGGCCAACAGTGCACCAGTGCTGTTGTGGATGACCGGCACCGATACCCGTTGCACGTTTCTGAACCAAACCTGGCTGACGTTTACCGGTCGTCAGCTAGAACAAGAATTAGGTAACGGTTGGACTGAGGGCATTCATCCTGAGGATCGCGATCACTTTCTTGACACCTACATTAAAGCCTTTGATGCCCGTAGCACCTTTGAGCTGGAATATCGTCTGCATAGGGAAGATGGCCAATACCGCTGGTTATTGAGTCGTGGGGTACCCAGGTTTAGATCTGACGACAGTTTTGCTGGGTATATCGGCACCTGTATTGACATTAGCGATCGCCATGAAGTAGAAAAACTCAAAGATGAATTTATTTCCGTTGTCAATCATGAGCTACGCACACCTCTGACCTCGATTTTAGGATCGTTAGATCTTTTGGCCAGCGGTGTCTTAAGCACTCAACCTGAAAAAGGACAGCGCATGCTACAGATTGCGGCTAACAATGCCGATCGATTGGTGCGTTTGATTAACGACATGCTGGATATTGAACGCATTGAGTCCGGCAAGATGACCCTAAATAAGCAGGTGTGTGATGGGGCCAAACTCATGCAAACGGCAACGGATGAAATTCACACCCTAGCCACACAATCGGGTATCCAGCTTGTCGTGACTCCACTGCCTGTGCGGATTTGGGCTGACCCCGATCGAATTATTCAGGTCTTCACCAATCTCCTCAGCAACGCCATTAAGTTTTCCGGCGAGGGCACAACCGTAGAACTTACGGCCAATCTGGAAGATGCCCCAGAAGCAGCTCCCTGTGCAGCCTTACCGGTATCAACCCAACGGGTACAGTTTCAAGTGAGGGATCAGGGTCGGGGTATTCCTCCCGATCAACTCACGACAATTTTTGGTCGCTTCCAGCAAGTGGATGCATCTGATGCCCGTAGACGGGGAGGCACTGGTTTAGGTTTGGCGGTGTGTCGCAGTATTGTTCAGCACCATGGTGGTCGCATCTGGGTTGAAAGTGTTCTGGAGCAGGGCAGCACCTTTTTTGTCAGTCTGCCGGTGTTGCCGCCGCCTACACCAGTGCTGGATGATGACTCACATCATCCCCTGGTCCTGGTATGTGATGATGACCCATCCATACGAATGGTCGTGGAAGCTATGCTGGAGCAGCATAGCTATCGTGTGATTGCTGTTGAATCAGGGCAAGCGGCATTGACCCAAGCCATAGAGCAACAACCTGATGTGATTTTGTTAAACCTACTGATGCCGGAAATGACCGGTTGGGAAACATTGGCGGCGTTGAAGGCGCGATCGCAAACCCAAAATATCCCAGTGATTATCCTCAGCGGTCTCAGTCCTGAAGAAGGGGGCTCGCTGCATTCTGATATCAGCGATTGGATTGTGAAGCCTCCGGATGAAGATGGCCTATTTCAGGCTCTACAACAGGCATTAGCATCATCCCGAAAAGAGATTCAGGTATTGATCATCGAAGATGATCTGGATCTGGCCCAGGTGCTCACAGCTATTTTTGAACGTCACGGCATTACCTCACACCATGCTGCCACAGGACAAACGGGGATTCATCTGATTCAGCAGGTCACCCCCGATCTACTCGTCCTCGACTTGGCCCTACCTGAAAGCAATGGGTTTGCCGTTGTTGACTGGTTGCGACAACATAACCAGCTCTGCCGTGTTCCCCTGGTTATCTACACTGCTCAAGATTTGGATGATACCGAGCGACAGCGCCTGCGCCTGGGGCAAACTTTATTTTTAACCAAAGGTCGTGTTTCCCCCGATGACTTTGAAAAACAAGTGATGCAATTAATCCATCGTGTTACTGATCCCATTGGGTAAAATCGGTGTTGCTGATCCTCGGTATGATGCCATATGAAAAGTCTGGACTGAGTGCAACTATGTCGGATCGACTCGTCCCCTGAGTCAGCAACGCTAAAATCATCAATGGGATAACCATTTTAAGTATCAGTTTTTATGAAACACATTCTAATTATTGATGACGAAGACGATATTCGTGATGTCGCTCAGGTTGCCCTTGAAACCATTGGGGGGTGGCGTGTATCAACTGCTAGCACAGGACCTGAGGGATTAGCCCAGATGCAGGCAGATCCCCCTGATGTTGTTTTACTCGATGTCATGATGCCAGATATGGATGGCATTGAAGTGTTTAAGCGCATGCGGGCTGAGTCGCAAATTCAGGATATTCCTGTGCTGTTGATGACGGCCAAAACTCAAGCGGCTGATCAGCAGCGGTTTTTGAGCCTGGGGGTAACGGCCATTATTACGAAGCCATTTAAGGTAATGTTGTTGGCGGATCAAATTGCTGAAATTTTGGATTGGTAGGGAATATAGGGGGGTACGAGAAGGGTAACGGGGTGGGTTAACCCTATATCGTCCATGCCAAAAAACCGGCAATCTGACTCGCCAAGGTGGTCGGATCAAACGGCTTCGTAATCACCCCAGACGCGCCCGCTTCGTAGAGTCGTCGTCGATCTGACGCCTGGGCCTTCGCCGTTAAAAAAATAATCGGAATCTTTGCCGTTATTGGATTCTTCTGCAATGCCGCCAGCGTCGCCAGACCATCCATACCCGGCATCGCCACATCCAACAAAATCACATCAGGGAGAGTGGCGATCGCCACATCCAACCCCGCCTCACCCGAATTCGCCGTCGTCACAGACCAATCCGTATTCAACGTCAGACCAATTTTGGCAACGGTCTGAATATCAGTCTCATCATCAATCAACAAAACCGTACGACAAGTCATGATGGATTCTCTTAGGTGAACGTCTTAGGCAAAGAAAAACAGAATGTACTCCCCTCACCATGGACGCTGGTCACCCAAATGCGACCCTTGTGATGTTGCACAATCTCACGACAGATTGCTAACCCCAGACCCGTACCACCATGCTTGCGAGTATCCGATGCATCCACCTGTTGAAACCGCTCAAAAATTGTCTCCAGCTTATTTTCAGGAATCCCTCGACCATGGTCAACCACCTTGAAAACTACCTGTTGCGGATGGTCTACAGCCTTGAGAACAACCATTTCCCCCCGAGGTGAATACTTAATCGCATTACTCAGTAAATTTGTTAGCGTCTGTTCAATGTGGTCAGGGTCAGCATAGATATAGGTATCGATAGGCAACACCTGTACCGTCACCCCGTGAGTCTGAGCCATGGGCATCATCGCCTGTGCCGCCTTTTGTAACACCTCCGCCACCTGACACTGTACCTTAATCATCTTGATGCGACCCGACTCAATGCGCTCTAAATCGAGAACATCATTGATCAACCGCGTCAGCCGCTCCGTATTACTTAGAGCAATTTCAAGCAGTTCCTGGCCCTGGGGCTGTAGCTGCCCCAACTGCCCTGTCGTTAAAAGCTTCAGCGCCCCATGGATGGACGTAAGGGGCGTGCGTAACTCGTGGCTAACCACCGAAACAAACTCATTTTTCAGCTGGTCAGCTGCTTTATGATCGCTAATGTCTTGGGTCATGGCAAAACACCCCCTCACTCTGCCATCATGAATATCCGGTTGATAGCTGACACTCACCCAACGGTAAGGGCTATCACTTCCGGGAAACTCCACCTCAAAGGTGACACTTTGGCCGTCGAGCGCCTGTCGTAAATAGGGCTGAATAGTACCATAAATCTCAGGCCCCAAGGCTGTGGCTAAGGATTGCCCCTCTAAGCTTTCATAAGGTACCCCCAACCAATCTTCGTAGGCACGATTATTAAAGCGATAGCACTCCTCCGCATCAATGTAGGCAATCAATACTGGCAGGGCATTGGTTGTTTTGCGCAGTTGCTCTTCACTACGACGAATGGCCGCTTCCGCCTGTAGCCGTTCAGTAATGTCCTGCAGCATAACGGTGTACCATACCAGCCCGTCCTTGGTCCTACTTTTAGAAATAGACGCCTCTGCCGGAAAAATTTCGCCATTTTTACGGCGGCCACTCACGTTACCTCGACGCTCACCCATCCGCAGTGAGGGCACAGAGGACTTGCCAAATTTATCTATATGCTGCCGATGAATGACCTTAAATGCCGCCGGTAGCAATAAATCAAGGGGTTGGTTGATGGCTTCAGCCGCCATGTATCCAAAAATACGTTCAGCCGCCTGGTTAAATAGACGAATAGTCTGGCGCTGATCAACGCAGATAATCGCTTCTCCAGCCAGGTCAAAAATGTTTTCTAGGGTTTGTTGACTATAGTGCTGGGTAATACGGGAACGAGGATGTTCATTGATACTATTGATCGTCGCCAGGATGGATTTTGAAAAATCGCGCTCTTGGAATAGGGTCTGTTCGGTTTGCTTTTGCTCAGTAATATCATTGGCGGCAGCGTAGATTAGATTGCCCTGTGCGATCGCATTCCATACCAAATAGCGATAGCCACCATTGGCACAGCGATAGCGATGGTCAAAGGTAATCGCCTGGTGGTTATGGACTAGCGCATCCAAAGCATGTTGAGTAGCCTCACGATCATCGGGATGCACAAACTCGATCAAAGGCTGGGTGATAGAAGCGAGCGAGGAATACCCTAGAACCTTAGAAAATTGAGGATTAACGTGCTTGAAATAGCCATCAAAATCAGTAATGCACAGCAGACTTGGTGTGATGGCAAAGAATAATTCCAGGTTTTGCCCAAACAAGGGTGGCTTAGCTTGATGATGCTCAGAGCTGACCATAGACAACGTCCGCCACCTCAATGCGAAAGGGTGATCCCGAGTCTATCCTAGCGATCCTTTTCGGGAACACTGATACCTGGGCCTAGTTCTTTACACGCTGTTACAGACCATCCTTAGAATCAAGGGTTTGCTAGCCAACAAAAACCTATATGAATTGCCAATCCTCACATTTTCTTCAGAATTTTCCCGTAGGGTGTAGACGTTAGGAGGCAATGGCAATGCAATATCTCTACAGCTTCGCAAACGTAAGTTTAATTCTAAGGGTGATGGATCGGTTATCGCAGATGATTGGTCTGTCCTTAGAATCTGTGACGGTTATCTATCTAGTTGATCGGTGGGTGCTGCGTCTTAAGTTAAGGAATGCCTTGGGCGCTGATGCAGAGAAAAACTTAATCGCTTTCCTGATGGAAAATGGCATGCCCCATAAGCCATCTATGCAGTTGCGGGATACCCTCCGTGCTTTGGACAAGGGTAAAACGCCCACTGAAGTGATGAGTGAGTATCAGGTGGTTGTGGTTTCCCATGGGGTGCCTGACCCGACAGAGCTGCATGAATTCTGTGCCCGCTTTGTTGAGGGGTTAGGATACTATCCGCCCAGTTTGGTATAGCCCCCAACGTATTCAGCTATTCAGACACACCTATGTATGGTGATTGATTTGATTGAGAATACGGATGGCCAGCTCAGAAGTAGCAACTGATTTGTTAATAAAATCATCCCCGCCAAAGCGAAATGCTCGACCACGGGTGGTTTCTGCTTCATGAACGGTGAGAAACACGATGGGTAGGTTGCGCCAACGGGGATCTGCCCGCAGTAACTGACAGATTTCAAAGCCGTTCATTTCTGGCATGGTGACATCCAGCACTAAGGCATCTGGCTGGATTTTTTCTAGAACTTCCCACAGCTGTTTGGCATTGGTGAGGGGGGTAATATCAAAATTCCAGGGTGTCAGGCTAACCTGTAGCAGTTTTAAGATTTGCGGATCGTCATCAACAATGATGATTTTGGCGGGGGTGGTTTTAGTCCGCATGATTTGCAGAGCTTCTGTCATCAGCTGGGCGGGTGGATGGGTTCGATCCAGTAGCTGACTGGCCCCCTGTTGTACGAGTTGGAGCCGTGACTGGGCGGGCAGGGGTGGCAGGAGCAGCAAAAAGGGGCCGGTAAATTGATCGGTAAAGGTTGCAATATCGTTGAGCAGTTGATTTGGCAGCTCTTCCCCTTGCAGGGATGCCAGGATATCAAAAATAACCAGCTGAGGTTTAAGGGCTTGGAGCAAACGATGGGCGTGGATCAAACTATTAGCTTGACGGACCCGTAAGGATTGCTGTGTTGCCTCTAGACTCAATTGCTCCACCAAAATACTGTCAGAACTAATTAGCAACAGCAGGGGAGCCCCAGCCGCTAAGGTTTCAGTGGCATCTTCCACCGAGGTTTCATCAATTTCGTGGCGCAACTGCTGCACCAGCTGATTAAACTGCATCGACGGAATATTGGTGGATGGAGTGATTTGTAAGAGTTTTTCTAACCGTTGTGCCAGGGTGGACCCCATGGGAAAGCCAAAACTACCTAGTGCCCCCACGAGCTTATGGGCCGTCATTTGGCTGGTTTGGTATAGCTCGCTGCCCAGGGTACCTTGCTCGATTGCGATCGCAGCCTTCTCCAGCACCGCTACCCGCTCCTGCATCACCCCCTGATACTTTTGCCAGGCCTGCTCCACAGCAGCAGTAGTGGTGGATTTTGGTGTGGGTGGCTCCGTCGACTCACTGACATTGAGTCGATAGCCCAAACCATAGACCGTTTTGATTAAATTTTTAGGTGCGCCCACCGCACTCAGTTTTTGCCGTAACCCTTTAATATGGGTCCGGACAGCATCTTCACTGGGGGGATTCTCAAAGGCCCAAAGATCATCAATGATGGCATCTAGACTGTAGACCCGATTAGGCCGCCGTAAAAACAATTCCAACAGTGCAAACTCTTTAGGGGTAAGATGCACCAGCGTTCCGTTGTAGGTGGTTTCACAGGTACTCGGGTCTAGATTAATCCCTCCTAACCGCAATACAGTCGGCAATCCTACTTGTTCACGTCGCAGTAACGCTCGAATGCGGGCATCCAGTTCATCTAAATCAAAGGGCTTGACCACATAATCATCAGCCCCTGCATCTAGGGCTTTTACTTTTTGAGCTGGGGTATCCGTTGCCGATAACATCAAAATCGGTTGCTCATACCCCATTTTCCGAAAGATCTGGCAAAACTCAATACCACTGCCATCGGGCAGATCAAGATCGAGTACCACCAGGTCATAGTTAAACATGTCGAGATATTCTCGAGCACTTTGACCATCGATTGTAATATCCACGGCATAGCGATGATGAATCAGGTGATTAGCCAATGCATCCATCAGCGCTTCATCATCGTCTACCAGCAATATGCGCATCGATACAAGATAGGAAACCTATCTATGGGAAACGTTACCTATCTATATAAGTCGGAAACGGCTTGTATATGAACGAGCTTTTATAAAAATTATTTACCCCAAAGAAAGTAAATAAAGCATCTTAGTTAGTTTGTTGGAGCGACTCAACACAATTCTAGAAGAAATTTCTACAATAGTAAGTAAGGTTTGTAGAGACCCCTCTCTAATTATAGAGACCCCCTCTAACTGTAGGTTAAGCAGAGGACTGTATGCAACAACCTCCCGTAACAATTCCCTATATCATTAGCACTACAGTTGTTATATTAACTGTTGTTGTCGGTGGAAGTGCCACTGCCATGGCCCAATCTGTACCGAGTTCAGCGATTCCAGCAACTCTGGATCAGGCCACCCTGGCAAGACTGGTAGCTGATCTGGCCTATCCCAACAGTGCACAACGGTTTTTTGAAGCTGGCAATGCCCAGCTTGAGCAAGAAATACAGAAACTATCAGGCGAAGAAGAAATCGAGCCATCTTTAACAATCAGTCCCGAAATAGTAGAGCAGTTTAAAGACTGATCTGTTAGCCAAAGAAGGGATGTGAGAAATGAGCTATCTAAATCATAGTTGTAAGTCTATGACCTGTAAGCCCTAAAGTATCAAGATCCAAGCGGGTTAAACTTCCCACAAACATTACTGCACATGTAGTGATTACTGCACATGTAGTGGTCTGAGCCCAAAAGCCATCCCAAAACTGATTTTGAAATATATCATCGAAGCAAAAGGTGTATATGCACATATATGATTGAATCAACGCTTAATTCCCTGGAAGTCGAAGCGGCCTTTGAAGTGAGAGACACCTGCCTGTCTAAGCATTTGCGTCAGGCAGATCGGATTATTATGCAACTGTATGATGAAATGCTCAGACCTCACCGATTGAAGTCAACTCAGTTCACCCTTCTCATTGCCATTCGGCTACAGCAGCCTGTTAATCAGAAAACTCTGGCTGAATGTACGGTGACAGATCGAACCACGTTGACCCGTAATTTAGCATCCCTGGCGCGCCAGGGATTGATTCAAGTACAGCCTGGAACGGATCGTCGGGTAAAGGAAATATCCCTAACAACCGATGGTCATCAGCGGCTGAAAGGGGCATTTCCTGCCTGGAAAAAGGCTCAAAGTCAAACTGAAGAACTTCTAGGCAAAACCAATGTGCACCAACTTTTAGCGGAACTCAGCAAGATTTCAATCAAATTTGCAGCAACCTGATTTTTTGTCGAAATATGTGCATATGCATCTTTTTAAAATACAAGATTTACTTTTACACCCATTGAGAGGTAGTTCTATGGACACGCCTAACAGTTTTTGGTCTTCAATTTGTTTTTAGCCTTGTTGTTTATGCTCTCTTAGCCAAGTGGTACTTGATGCCGTGGCTTGCCAAGAAACTCATCAACCAAGCATTAATCCCGCTAATTATTCCCCATGCATTTCGGTATTTAGGATTAGCCTTTTTAATACCCCAATTAGTGGTCCAACCACTGCCTGGATCTTCTGCTAATGCCGCTACCTATGGGGATTTTATAAGTGGTTTGCTGGCGCTCTTTTTCTTGATAACCCTGTGAGCTGGTTGGAGATTTTCGCTACCATTGGTCTGGTTCTTCAATATTGTTGGCGCAGGGGACTTGATAAATGCTTTTTGTCAGACGGAGGTTGTGCCATATTTCGGGGCAACCTGGTATATTCCAATATTTGTGGTTCCCTTCCTAGGTGAATCTCGTCAAGTGGCGGCACTCAACGTCTAAGTAAAACAGCTCTATCTAGACTGAGAATACTAAGTGTACTGGTCATGGCTTAGTCACCTACTGCCAGCGTCAGTAGGTGCATTCCATAAAGTTGATACAAGCAAGTCGAAATCATGATAATTGGATCTTGCTTACGCACCAGTGCCTAAAATTCTAGGATAATTGGCTGAGCTATAAATTAATCGTCTCCGCAAAATTAACTAGGGTCAAAGTTATACTCCTCCGTTTTTTTTCTAAATCATAATTGTGCTATTTACGACAACTTTAAATTTTGAATTTAATGGGATTTGTAGTCTTATAGCGCGTTATATCGCTTATTTTTGAAATTCATCACCTAAATCTTTAATTTTTTGCGGATATTCAAATTCTTTTGATTCAACATTTTTGCGGAGATTTATGTCAAAAAAGATACGTGAGAATGGTGACGACTTTGCACAGAAGAATCTCTAAACTCGTAAGCGAGAGACAGCAAGGAAAGGCTTAATAAATCTAGTAAAACCTCTTATGGTTGTGAAAAATCTAGAGTTGTTGAGTTCTTGAAAATTGCTACTTCTTCTCTCATCATTGGCTTAAATTCTATGCTTGTGCACAAGCATAGAATTCGTGAGAATCATTTATTGACTTTTGGAGTATTTCATTTATGACTATGCGTCGTTTTGCATTGACCACTGGCTTGGTGGCAGGTACTCTAGCATTCAGTGGTGCCGCCGCATTCGCTGATACGATTAACCTTGGTGGAACAGTGTCTAACTACAGCACTATCTCATCGACGGCCACGGCTGGTGCCGGCAGCCTTAACCTTTATGGTGAAGGGACTGCTACGGCCGATGTTGTTGTCAAAGTAGCTGATATTGCCCTTACGTCTAACAACACAGAGGGTGTTGAGTTAAAGGCTGAAGCTGATAGTGCTTTGACTGGTGGTACTAATGGTGTCACTCTGGCTTATCAAGTGAAACTTGTTGATGATAATGCCACAGCACCAGCAGCTGGGGCTTTCTCCGCTACATCAGATACTGTAAATGTAGATAATACAGACTTTTCCAGCAACGCAGCTAATCAAGACCTATACATTGAGTACGATGGTCCAGAGTACTTAGATCCTGATACTTATAGCTCTACCATTACCATGACTGTAGAAAGCTATCTCTAAAGCACTCTAGACAATATCTAGACACTTAATCCCTAGACACTATTGACGGAGGTGGAGCTAGTCGTGATCCGAACAGGATGCCTAATTGTAGGACTCTGGAGCGTATATCTATTACCTGCTCAGGCTGTACCTACATTAACTACCACTCCGACTATCAACGCAGGGCAGTTGGATTTGGATGGTGAGGGTAATGCATCGACCCATGTGGTGAAAGTAGCTGATATAGCGCTTTCAACTGATAATAGTTCAGGATTAACCTTGACTATCTCATCAGGAGATATTGATCGCATCGGTGGTCAACCCATATTATTCCAAGTTACTACTGTGACCGACAATGCTTCACCTCCCAATAGTGGAGATTTTTCAACCCCCTCTGGCAATAACTACACCTATGTAACCGGTTCTGTCGGAACCGAAAATAGAGATGTGTATATTCTCTATACCCCTTTGCCATTTCAAGATCCTGGCAGCTATACCAGTTCTGTTGACCTTTCTGTTACTGATAATTAACGGTGTTCAGACATTTCTCTTCAGCTCTAACGTTAACCACCTGTTTATTACTAGGTACTGCACGTCCATCCCTCGCATTTCAGTTCAATCCTCTATCCCAGGTATTTACTCCAACGGGTTCAGAAGCTACGCAATCCTATGAGATCGTTAATGATACAGATGAGCCCATTGCCGTTGAAGTTTCTGTCGTTCTGAGCGAAATGGACTTGACAGGAGATGAGAATTTTACCCCTGCGGAAGATGACTTTTTAGTCTATCCTCCACAAATGATTCTAGCACCTGATGAAATACAAATGGTGCGAGTGACATGGCTGGGTGATCCAACCCCGACTCAGGAATTGACCTATCGCTTAATTGCAGAACAACTGCCTATTCATTTGGTGGATCCTGAAGCACCAATTCCTAACGAAACCCGTGGAGAGATAAAACTTTCTTTTCGCTACATATCTAGCGTGTTTATTCGCCCCCAAAATGTAGCTCCTGATGTCAGCCTGGTATCGGTAGAACCAACCGTAATTGATTCAGGTGAGACCAAGCTATCTGTCGTTCTTGAAAATCAAGGAGATGGTAATGCGCGGTTAAGTGACTGGCAGTTAGAAGTGGCTGGTCAAGGGCAAACGGTGCAGCTTACTCCTGCTTTAGCAAAAGAAATGAATAGCCGAGTAATACTGCCGGGACAACAGCGGCAGTTTGATCTTCCCTGGCCCGAAGGACTGCCCATTGGGGATGTAATGGCTACTTTTCAGTTTGAAAATTAATTCTATAAGTTGATTGGCTTTGCCATGCTCCCGCTTGTGTTTGATACGTCTGCTGCTGTTCCCGCAGACGTAAGCCCTATTCCTGCCAATGTTAACCCTGAGTTATCCGGAGAACTATTTAAAGAGAATATTGACCAACAGTCCTTATCGGTGATTGAGGTACAAGAATCAGCTGTTCTCTTCTCTTCAAAAAAGAATATAAAAACAGATCATCCTCACACTAGATCACAAACAATTTCTCAATCTCCAGATAATGCTGTACTGGATGAAGCTCAACTATTTGAACAGGTATTTGGACAACCTTCTGAGCTCTACTCTACTCAAATAGAAGTGCCCCTAATCCTTAATGGTCGCTTTGCTGGGAATATTTTTGTTCATCCCCACAATGAAGTTGTCCATATAACGATAGCTGGCAACGCATTTTTGACATTAGCGCAAGATAGCTTGGGAGAAAGCACACAAAAGAATGTGCAATTGGCTATTGCTGCGGATGATCAACTAAGTTTATCAATTCTTCAGAGCGAAGGGTTAGAAGTCAATTTTGACCGCAGACGTTTAGAACTTCAAGTTAATGTACCTTCTGAGCTAAGGCTCACCAATACTCATAGCCTTAACGTCCCCCCAGATAATCCTGGTGAGTTTGCCTTAACGTTACCCGGCCAGCTGAGTGGGTATCTGAATCTCAGGGGCAATCAGAAAATTAATTGGACAGATGACACTAGGCTAGAACCCTTGGGTTTACAATTTGATGGTGCAATTAATTGGCAGGGCTGGGTATTAGAAGCCTATGGTCAAGCTACAGTAGGCCAGTCATGGCAATTTGATCGACTCAGTGTTGTTCGAGATGCGCCTGATCAAGCAATTCGCTATACGTTCGGGGATTTGTCCGTACCCACAGCAGGGTACCAAATGAGCCCATCACTATTGGGAGTTTCTGCTGCTCGTAATTTTTCGCTACAGCCATTTCGAGTAGCACGCCCCACTAGCCGCTATAGTTTTTTTTTGGAACGGCCCTCAACGGTTGAAGTATTTGTTAATGATAATTTAATAACAACACTACGCCTAGAGGCTGGTCCACAGGATATTCGCGACTTACCTCTAAAGACGGGTATTAACGATATTCGCTTAGAAATTGCAAATGATTTAGGACAGACAGAAACCCTTAACTTCTCCACTGGGATCGCTGGTGACCTGTTAGCTGAAGGTGTTCACCAGTTTGCATACAACGCTGGCTTTCCTACCATCGAACAGCAACCGTTAAAATCCTATGATTTATCACGGCCTACATTATCCATGTTTCACCGAGTAGGCTTTACTCCTAATTTAACGTTAGGTGGTTACTTACAAGGAGATATTACTCAACAAATGGCTGGCCTAAATGGTACCTGGGCAACTACAGTGGGTAACTTTGGCTGGGATATGGCCGCTAGTAACCATACTGATTATGGGGTAGATATAGCAGGCAAGCTCTTTTATGAATGGCTAGAAGCATCTCAGAACTCGTCTCAAAATCGACAACTACGTTTAGCACTAGAGTATCGAGGTGAAGATTTTTCGATTTTGGGACAAGATACTCCCCAGAATAAGACTGCGCTAAACGTATCCTTTGCATATCAACAGACTCTCTTCGAGAATATTCAAGCTAGATTTAATGGTGAATATCAAATAAAGCGAGAAGGAAGTGATGCCTATAACATTGGTGTGAGTTTAGCTCGTCCATTCGCACAAGGGTTGAACGTTAACCTCGGTTATCACTATGGGCAAGATTCTTCAAGTGAAACGAACCATCGCTTTAGCATTGGCTTTAATGGGGCACTCCCCTTTTCAGGTCAACGATTTAATACACGTACAGAGTTTAACAATACATTAGAACCTCAAAATTCTCTCAATTGGAGTTATTCTCCAAATCACACATTAGGTGCAATAACTCCAAATTTAACCCTGACACAGTCGCCGCAAAGTTATGGACTTAATGGACGTTTACAGTATCAGGGCTACCGCAGTAGCGTAGGGTTAAACCATCAGTTTACGCTACCTCGTGATCAAAAAGACTCCATTGAAAGTAGTTCCACAGTGACTTGGGGGACAGCAATTGCTTTTGTGGACGGTATTTGGGGATGGTCTCGCCCCATTGACAACAGTTTTGCTCTGATCAGCCGTCAGGGAAGTGCCGTAGGAGAAACTATCAAGGTCAATCCTACGTTATCTGGCGATATGGCACAGGCTAATGGCACAGGACCTGCTGTTCTTTCCATGGCACCTTATACCTTAACTGAGGTATCTCTGGATGCACCTAGCCTGAGTCTAGGAGAAGATTTGGGCCAAACGAGTTATCAACTCTTACCCACCTATCGTAGCGGTACGTTGATTACAACAGGAACTGAAGCGACTGTGTTTTTGCGAGGTGTATTAGTTGACCAAAGACAGGAACCTGTTACTCTACAGCAAGGATGGATAGAGTCTTTGTCGGATTCTAACTGGCCTGCTATTGAATTCTTCACTAATCGCACTGGTCGTTTTGTAGCGCCTGGCTTAAAGCCTGGTATCTATCGCCTCCATCTATCTAAAAATGATGGAGAAAATCTTGAGTTTGAAATCCCTGAACAGCAACAAGGCAACTTCGATATAGGTACTTTGCAGCTCTTTGAGACTGTACCAGCAGCTCAAAATGATATTTAGATATGCACGCTCGATGTTTCTAGTTCAGGACTAGCCAAATCCATTGTTAATGACGTCGGCTACCTACCAACAAAACATGTTTCGTTGCATTTGATCGTTACATATCTTTTGAGGAACCTCCATCTGTACTAGTCGTGAACTGGGTTGTATTGTCTGCCACGAACTGATTCCTGAAGCTATTCGTTGGAGATTTCAGTCAATCGGATACTTCTTATTAGTGATCTATCAGGGCTTGATTTTGAGGTGAAGGTTCAATGAAGAGTAACGGGTAAAGCGCTGCTCTCCATCGGTATTCACTCTCTACCCTTTATGCTCCCAACCTAATTTTTAGGGTTGATACATTGCTAGAAACTGCGCTCCAATTATTCGACTATTTAGACTATTCAGCCATTTGTCGAAATTATCTCGATAATAAGTGATCAAAGTGCTGAAAAATGCTCAAAATTAGTCAATAAAACTGAACATCGAATATCAATCCTTACCTGTCTTCCTGGGAAATAACTAACTTTCTTCGAAAGATTATTGTTTTGAGTTTGAAAATATCTGTATTTGTCCTTAAAAAATAAGATTAGTTGAACCGACTTGCTTTGATGTACGAATGTTCTGTCAGTAATATCTCTGTAGGGTTACCTTTTTTTAGCTGATAGATTTGTGATGTACTCAACCAAGTGAAATTACTAGATTTTACCTCGCGGCTCAAAGCTAGAAGGATAGGTGTAAATGAGGTGAAAGCTCAAGTTTCTAACTAGGTTATACAGGCTTTTTCCTTATTTTTATGGAGATCAATGTCAATGGTTGTTGCCGTTTCTAAGAAAGATACAGCTTTAAGTAAATTGGCATTCGTCGACAATTTCGAGTCAAAGGTATTTGATTTTACCTTCTCTAAGGCTTCAAGCGATGATCCTCTTCAGGCAGGGGCAGTAACGGTTGTGATTCCAGCTTTAAATGAAGCTGGCAATCTAGAAAAGCTCTTTGAGCGAATCTCTATTGCTTTTGATGAGCTAAGTTTGACACTACCCGTATTAGTTATTGATGACGGTAGCACCGATGAAAGTCCAGAAATTCTGGCACAGTTGGCTGAAAAGCATACATTCTTGAGTGTAATTCGACATCCTCAACGTCGTGGTGTTGCCGCTGTCTGGCAAACAGCCTTGGAACACGTTAAGACAGATTGGATTTTCTGGGGTCAAGCAGATCTAGAGTCTGATCCAGCAACAGATATTCCAGCATTACTCAGAGCTTACCGACCCGGTATGACGGCAGTAGCTGGTTGGCGGCAGCAACGCGGTGATGGTAAAACCCAAGCGTCTCAATTGGCGAACCGTGCCTGCCGCTGGACTTTTGGCTTGAAGATTCACGACATGAACTGGATCAAATTAGTGCGTCGAGATGCCCTGGTAGGACTCCCTATTGAGCTGATTACCCACCGATTTTTGTTGGCTGTCTTAGCAGGGTTAGGTCACCAAGTAGAAGAAGTTAAAACCCATTGGCATCCACGGTTTGCTGGAACTAGCAAATTTGGCAAGAAACGCTTAATGACCTCTGCCCAAGACTTTCTGAAAGTTGTTACCTGGTTTTACCTGGAGCGACCCTTGGGTCGGGCTTCTCGCTACATAGCCATGGCCAATACTTACTTGCAAGAAAGATTTCTAGCCGAGACAATCAATGCCTGAAAATAGTACCCAATGCTTTGATCTGTAGATATCCTTAGAGCCCGCTTGAACTGCGGACGGCTTGCAAAAAATTACTGGGTTTCTGTTGAGGGTCCTCAACTAACTGGGCAATCTTCGACTATCTAGGTATTTGCCCTATGGGTAGGGGATAGTGGTCGATGTCCTTAAATAAAAAGCATATTCTTGTTCTTAGCTCTGTCTATCCCCTCTTTCCAGATGGGAATCATGGAGCATTTATTCGAGAAACGATTCTGCGACTACAGCCAACAGGAGCAACGTTTAGTGTGTTTGCCCCTGCCTATGAGGGTGGCCAATCCTATGAGCTGGAAGGAGTCAAGGTTTATCGGTTTCGATATTTTTGGAAGCGATTTGAGACACTGGTGCGAGATGGTGCACCGACTAAGTTAAAACGTCAGCCGTTTAACCTGATTCCGGCTGTTTGCTATGTAGTATTAGGAACCTGGCAACTAGTTTGGCTCTGCCGCAAAATTCGCCCCGATTTGTTGCATGTCCATTGGCCCTTTCCCCATGGGTTAATGGCCTGGCCTGCTAGCAAGCTATTTAAAATTCCCATGGTCTTTAGTTTCCATGGTGGGGAGCTATTGCTAGCTCAGCGGTTTGGTTTTGTTGCCCATATTTTACGCTGGCTTTTGTCCCACACAGTTGGCGTCACAACCAATTCATCCTTTACCAAGGGCCTAGTAGAGAAATTACGCCCTTGTCCGTTGCAGGTGATTCCCTACGGTTTAACTGTAGAAGCCAAACCGACTGAACCTCGTGCTCCCGAGCAGATATCTACCCTGCTATTTGTGGGTCGCTTAGATGAACGCAAAGGGGTGTGTTATCTGTTGGACGCACTGGCAATTTTATTGACTGAGCGAGATGTACGATTACGGATTGTCGGCACAGGCATTATAGAAACTGAGTTAAAGGAACAGGTCCAAGGTCTGGCATTGGAGCAACAAGTAGACTTTCTTGGTTTTGTTTCTAAGGCACAACTAGCTGACGAATATGCTAAATGCGATGTTTTTGTATTGCCTGCAATTGTTGATAGTAAAGGAGATACCGAAGGGTTGGGTATTGTCATGATTGAGGCACTAGCCCATGCCAAACCAGTGGTGGCTACTGCCGTTGGCGGAATCCCGGATGTAATTAGGCCAGGGGAAACGGGATGTTTAGTGCCTGAGAAAAACTCCTTGGCTTTGGCCAAAGCAATTGCAGAGTTGCTTGATCGGCCAGACTGGGCAACCCAACTAGGACATCAGGGTTTAGCGGATATTCAAACGCGTTTTAACTGGTCGAGCATTATAGCCATGTGGCAGGACATCTACCAACGAGTCCTTTAGCAGAGAACCATTTAAGGTTCGTAACGTAGGTTATGTTCAGGGGGATTAGACCTTCAGTCTTGAGTTGGCTGCTGCCTACGTTGGTGGTAGGTCCGTTGGTAGGTATGCTTTTCTTGACGTTGATGGTTTTACTGCCAACACTTAAGGATCCAAATTCGCGTATATACTCGTCGAGGATCGGTTATCCAGCACGGCAGCGGCAGACTGGTAAACCTATCGCCGTAGAAACATTTGTGGTAGGTCAGCAAATTGCCACCAATGCCATTGGTGCGCCAGGAGTATCAGTGGCACTCGATGATGTGAATGTTCGACCTGAAATCAATGGTGTTGTTGAAAGTGTCTTGGTTAAAGAAGGTGATTGGGTCCGTAAAGGTCAATTGCTCTTCCGCTTGAGACAGAATGATATTTTAGCAAGGGTTCAACAGGCTCGTACAGATCTGGCGCGATCGCAAAACCAATTGCGCCAGCAGGAAGTCGATGCCCAGGGAGCGATTCAACTGCTTGAAGATGAAGTCACCCTGGCCAGGGATCGCCTCAACACTGCGACAGCGAGAGTGCAAGATAGCATCGTCCGCATTCAGCAACAAATTGAACAAGAGAGAACTGCAACCCGTGTACGGTTAGAAAATGCACGAGAACGTCTTGAAAGCATACGTTATCTGCACAAGCAGGGAGCTGTCAGCGAATTTCGTCTACTGGATGCGGAAGATCTGTATGCGGCGAGATTACAAGAATTTGAGAATGCTAGTCGGGGAGATTTTTTAGACCAGAACTCCCAATTTATTAACCGTGACTTTTTTCTAGAACGTGAGCTTGATTTATCAGCCGCTAAACAACAGCTGGCTAATTTGCGCCAAACCCAATCAGTAACGCTGAAAAGCCTGCGATTAGACGTAGAAAAAGCTGAAGCGATCGTTAATGAGACTGAGGGGCTGTTAGATAAAACCCTACTCTATGCGGTGAGTGACGGCCTGATTAGCAAAGTCAATGTTGATGCCGGAGACTTTTATGAAATTGGAGAAGACGCCCTGATTACCCTGAGTCAGAATGTTGCCTTCGAAGCATTTGTCGATCAGGTCCGGCTTGATACTATTCGTGTCGGTGATCCGGTCACTGTCCGTTTGGTGGCTTATCCAGGAAAAACATTTAGTGGCAGTGTGGTCCGCATCAATCCAGCCGTTGAGACTGAGGGGTTTCGACTGGGAAAGGTTAGCATCAATCGTCAATATACCTACTCAGTTTGGATCAAGGTGGAAGGGTTACCAATGTCCCCTGGTCTGCAGGGTTTCGCCGCCTTTAATTCATCACAGAGAGCGGTTCAAGTGCCAGAGCGAGCCATCACCCATATTTCTGAGGGCGAAGCCATGGTGATGGTGATTGAAAGTGGGCAGGCAGTTGTGCGTCAGGTAGGGGTGGGGCAGCGGTTTGACAATAGTCGTGAGATTATCTCTGGTCTAGAAATCGGAGAACAGGTGATTCTTGATCCACGGGTGTTACAGCCTGGCGATCGGGTGACTTCCACTACAGTTAAACCGGATGCTGCCAGGTTTCAAGATTTACCATGATTATGCATAGCGTTCAGACACTATATCGCCTGATACAGGGGTTAAACCGTGGACGTCAAACGGGACTGGTCGGACTTCTCATCCTGTTAATCAGTCTCCGCTATAGCTGGTACCACCTGCCTGCTGAGAATTTAGAAATGTTACACATCAATAGTTGGCCTGAGGGCCAACTGGTTTCGGCTGGTGTGTTGTTGGCTGTGGGGCTAGGCTTTGGGTTAATGCCCTGGCACGGACCCCCCCCCCTACGATGGATATTGTGGAGTTCCCTGGGGCTAACATTGTTGTTTCCCTATAGCCTGATGACTTGGTGTCCACAGCAAGCATTTTTAGCTCTGTCCTATTGGCATCAATTGGAACAGGTCAATATCCAGGTAGAAACAAGTTTTGCTGATGTTCACAACCACTGGAAACAGTTTATTTCACTGGCTCAATTCCAGCCACTCCCCACGTTAGCCACGTTTAACATGCCGGATAGTCGGTTTTTTCAGCTTTCCCAATGGGATCACGTTTTACTGGATGGGTTGGGCTATGGCAATGGGTTCTTTGCCTTTATTGGTAAAGGCTGGAGCTTAACAATTGTGGGATTAACCATTCTGTTGTTGGCAGTCTATCTAAAACCTCTCTCCAGGAAACTAGAGGTTAAGAATAAGGATAAGGATAAGCGCCTTCTAAGCAAAGTTGTTGGCATTATCGCCCCAGAAGTACCAGGAGATGTCAGCTGTGAAAAATGGCTGAGCGAAGTTGACGCCAACGGCATACATGGGACGGTTAAGGATGAAAAAGGACGTCTTGGGATTCTCTACCAGGATCTGCGCACAGGCCTACCGATTGTAGCGCTCATTCTATGCTTACTGCTCTCCCACATGATCGGAGCCAACCTTTGGGATCGGTCTTTGGAGGTGGCCTATGCCCGTGGTAATTATGCAACAGTTATCCAACAAAGTCCCTGGTTGATGCGCGTTTATCCCCCCGTTCAGGGGGACCCCCATGCTTGGATGCGGTATGGCAAAGCTCAACATTATGGTGGTCAAGGAGATGCGGGGCTGACAGCCTTTTATCAGGGTATGGCCTACTATCAGGGGCACGACTTTGCCCAGGCCATACCCTACTTAAGGCAAGCATTACATCTGCATCCACACCTATGGGTGATTCGAGAGCATTTGGCAGCAGCCCTGATTAATCAGGCCATCGTGTACTTCAATGCGCCAACGCTGCCGTTTTCCCCCCACGGTAACAACTACCCCAATTTCTCCAATAGTCCTCTAAATCCCATTGCTCCCAACAGTCAACGTCAGCTCAATAATCGTAAATCTGGCGGTACGAGTGAGTTTTTAGAGCAAGCCTTGATTATATTTCCTGGCCATATTCAAGCCCTATACGATTTGATGATCGTCAAGGCTATTGATCAACAGTTTGAGGCATCGGCTGCGATCGCAACCACCATTCTTAACGAACAAACCTATTTTCAGTCCCCCAATATTGGCCTGATGGGACAGGCCCATGTCCACAAAACCTGGGCAGCCTACCATCGCGGTGATCTGGATGCAGCTTGGGAGTCCTACCGTCGCTCAGTAGATTCTGACGCCTGGGGCGAGGAGACCAAGACCCATGAGTAAGTGCTGGTTAGCCGTTTTGCTACTGTTAGGCTGTCTCTGGGGAAGCCTGGGATTTTCAATCTGGCAGCCATCTACGAGGCCACTCACCCCCGTACACTGGTCCCCCGATGTGCAATGGATTACGTCCCCTGCGCCCAGCCACCGATTTTACACCAGACACACCTTCTATGGTCCTGAGAGTGTTCAGGCCGCCTGGGTACGCATCAGTGCCGACGATGACTTTGTCTTTAACATTAACGGTCGCCAATCGGTCATTCGTGAAAATGGGGCACTGAATAGTCCCAAAGGATTAGCCTATCGTCGTAAGGTGCCGTTGCAGGAGTTTAACGACACCCTCCCCTACGCTGCGAAAACCGGGCTAAACTACGTGATGGCCAGTTCTCCTGATTGGAAGATTTCAGTGTATTTAGACCTGACCAACTATGTGAGAGCGGGCAAAAATGTCATTGCGATCGAAGTGCAAAAAGGCACTAAATCTCCTCGGATTGCCGTAGAAGGACAGGTTTTACCTGAGAAGGAATTCTCCCCCATCAATCTCTCCACTGGTGCCACACCGTGGAAAATGGCTACGTTAGCTGAAAATCGATCAGCGGTGCGCTGGTTTCATCTGGAATTTGACGATACCGAGTGGCCTCAGGCCTTGGCCCTGGGACCTGTGCATGAGACCACCTACACTCGCCTGAGCCAGCGTTTATTTGACCAACCGGTGCATGGTTCATGGATTACCACATCAGCACCATGGCTCTATCAAACCTGGCAAGTGCCCCACCATGCAACTCGCAGTGTGTTACGCTACGCCGCCATAGGAGAGCCAGCGGTGTTTATTAATGACCGTTTGGTGGATATTCAGTCCTCTACCCAGGGTAAGCAGCTGCGCATGTTTGATGTGACAGCCTACGTCAAACCTGGCAAAAATATTGTGGCCGTCCATTTAAACCAACCGGTGGATGATGCCTGGACCCAAGACACCAATGAGGAACCCCCAAGCATTTTTACCGATGCCTGGGCGGAATCTAATCAGGGGGAAGTGCCCTTAACTCAATCTGGAGGATCGGCCTGGACCAGGGATATTAGCAATGAGTCCCTGAGCGTTTTTCTCGATGCCTGGGCGGAGTCTGACCAGGAAGAGATTTTATCTGCCGTACATACCGATGGTGATTGGCATGGGGGCGTTTCTCTCCCCGAGAAAAACCAATCCTCACTGCTAACATACACACCCGTTGTCATCGTGCGCCAGGTGATGGGCCAGGAGTTTATTCATCACTTTTTGGGCCATCCATTTTTGCAGTGCATCGGCTGGTATGTGGGGCATCAACTGATGTGGTGGTGGCTGGGCTGTGGGGTCAGTTTTGCCCTGGCTTGGGGAGTGGGGCATCTGTGGTTACGCGGCTCATCTGGTTCTCTGGTAGCCGGGGCTGAGGTACTGCTGCCATCGTTAGTATTGTTGATGGGGATGACCTTACTCAAGCATCGCCATGGTGAGGGAGCCTGGGGCATTTGGTTTGCGCAACCGGGGAGCGATCGCACCTTGTTACTGGGCAGCCTGCTGGTACTGTTGCTCAGCCTCATAAGCTGGGACAGTCCCCGCTGGCAGCGCTATGGAATAACTGTTGGAACCAGTGCCCTTGGACTAGGATTGTTATTTAGCCAATCCATGCCCCCATGGCTAATCTTTATCATCCTGGGGGGACTGGTCATCACCATACGATGGCAGTTACTAAGCCAGCTAGAGGACCTGAGCTCTAAGCTGTTGGCAACCTTAGAAACAGGACCCGCCTGGCAGCGTTCCACAGTTTTAGGCAGCATTGTTTTTATCGGTTTCTGTTTACGTCTGTATCGCCTCACCAAGGAAGACCTCGACTCCGACGAAAACACCTCCTACGATGCCACCCGTGGCATTTTGCGCACGGGCTCTCCCCTAGCCACATCAGGTATTTGGTATACGCGGGGGCCTATATTTCACTACTTACTAGCCCTCTGGCTACGTCTGGTGGGGGACTCTATCTTTAACGCCCGGTTTTTCTCCGTCATGTTTGGTACCGGGGTGCTGGTGCTGGTGTTTTTGATTACGCGGCGCGTCACGGGTCGCGTATGGATAGCCTTGGTGGTGACACTTATACTGGCGTTGAACCCCTGGGAGATTTGGTATTCTCGGTTTATTCGGTTTTACCAAATGGTGCAGTTTACAACCCTGCTGGCCCTGTGGGCCTTTATTCGAGGGTTTATCAACAGGGGTGGGCGATTTTATCAATATGTCTTTTTTATTGCCCTAACAGCCACCTTGCTGATTCAAGAAGTCAGTCTGACCATTACCCCAGGTTTTTTATTGGGTTACCTTTGTTTTGCCCCTCGATTTCGTTGGCAAGCGGACTGGCGGCTATGGTTAAACGCCATCATGGTGATGATCATCTTTGCCTATGACATTATCTTTTTTAAAATTAAGTGCCTCACCCCCTGGACAGCATTGTCTGCCAGTACGTCGTCTTATCTCAAACCCCATTTACTTAACGTGACAGGGTTTTTGGCTTGCTTTTTTGTGGGGCCAAACCGATTGGAGATTCTCTACACAGCATTTTTCCTGGTTGGGGCAATTTATTTTCTTCGTCGGCAAGCGGGTCTGGTTTTATATTTGTTTAGCTTTGTGCTGCTCAATCTGTTGGTATTAACCCTGCTCACCTATCAAATTGCTGAACGCTATGCCTACTCAGTGTATCCCCTATTTATCATGCTGTCGGTGTATAGCGCGATCGCAATTAGCCAAGGTCTGATCCACACCATTAAACAGGGACGATTCCAACACTTTCCGGTCCATGGCCTGGTGAGTCTTTGTTTAGTACTGCTACTTATCAGCAACTTAGAACTCGGGCGCATAGCTCAGAGCTATTCCCAGGCCATTGGTCGCCACAACACCGAAATTTTTGAATATATCCGTGACCATCGTCAGCCAGGAGACGTCATTATTTCCCCCACCCCTTCCTTTGGACCAATCACCATTGGGCCGGTCGATTACTTTCTTATGGGTACCTGGTTTTTTGATGCCACGTACTGGCGTGATGGTCGCCTGCTAGACCGCTGGGGCGGTGGCGTGGTGATTAGTAATTTAGATCAACTGGAGCGCATACTAGAAACATCGCCGCGAGTCTGGATCCATGTCGATGATGCTCGCCAGAGCCGTCTCAGTGCCCAAATGTTGGAATATATCCAAACCACGGGCAAACCCGTATACGACAGCTTTGGTACTAGCTTACGGCTATGGGATCCCACCGATGGATGGATACCCCATACGCCAGAGCAGGGCAGGGATTTAGGGGCATATTAGGGGGGTAAGACTGATTCTTTTTGTCAAAGAATTGACCTGATCTACTTAAGAAATCAGATCAATTAACTTCCAAATTTTGGAATTTATTGATGGCTTGCTCCTTACCTATGAAACCACTTATCCTTCTTAAAATTACTGTTAGTGTAATTCTTCTCATATTTGTTTTTACGCACATTGATTTTACTCAAGCCTGGCAACAGCTCCACACCTTATCATTACCGTTTGTGTTGTTTGCCTTGTTGTTTTATACCGTTCTCCAGTGGCTTAGCTGCTGGCGTTGGCAAATTGTATTGCGTTCCCAGGGCTATAACGTGCCGATGGGGCAGCTCATGTCCAGCTATTTTGTGGGCATGTGGCTAAATATCTTTTTACCCGGCTCCCTGGGGGGAGATGTCTATCGGGTGTATCAGGTGAACCAGGCAACTCAAGATTCTGAAGCGGCCCTGGTGTCGGTATTTTTAGAACGGTTTACGGGGTTAGCGGCCCTGTCCGCCATCGCTGTGATGGGGTTGCCCCCCGCGTTTCAGCTGGTGGGGCGCTGGGACATTATTGCTCTATTTTTAGGGGCGGTGGGAGCCTTGGTAGGGGCGGTACTGCTGATTATGAGCTCCCAGTTGTTACGGTGGGCAGTCCCTTGGTTAAGACGGTTTAGGTTGGCTGCGATCGCAGCCCGGTTTGCTAAAATCCAACACCTATTGTGGCAATTTTCCAAGGACCGCCCAGCGTTAGCATCATCCATTGGCCTATCCCTTATATTGCAGTTAGGCATAGTGGTTTATCACACGATCATTGCTCACCAACTGGGCATTAGCATCTCATTTTTAGCCCTACTCGTATTTATCCCCATCGTCGTCGTCATTACCCTATTACCCATTTCCCTAGGGGGTTTAGGCCTCAAAGAAGGTTTGTGGGTATATCTGTTTAGTCGGGTAGGTTTGGGAGCAGAAGAGGCTCTATTACTGTCTTTAACCGTGACCGTATTGGGATGGCTCCTCAGTATCCCTGGTGGGATCATTTTGTTGTTAAATGCTTCTGATTGGCAACGAATTAGCAAAGGCCTAAATTTAGGCAAGTAAAGCAAGGGTTTAAGGACAGATTAACCAACCTGTTGTCGTTATCAAAAGTCCGCAAAATTGACCATTTTACTCAAGTAAAAAGATAACAACAGACAGTCTGATTCTATGAAAGTACCGAACTTTAAGGAGATTTATACGCGTTTCATATAGGCAATCTACAGGGTTTCCACAAAAATACCTAGATGTCTTATCCATAGAAGATCTCCATCTCTGTAAAAGTGAGCACATTAGCCGATTTCGTATCTATTGTTACATCAGTACTCTAAGAATACAAACAGGTGCCTCTCCTATCAGTTGTTGGCTTGAGAAGAATCGTCATGTTGAAGCAAATATTAGCCACTGGGTTAGCCATTGGGGTTGCATTTTCCACCGCTAGTGCAGCTCAAGCTGATGCCCAGGTGAAGAGTGGATATGGTCAAACGTTAGAAAACGCTGGGCGCGGTGAGGGATTTAAGTCCCGAGATTTTCAAATTCGCCGTAGCGGTCGTAACTCAACCGTAGGTAACGGTATTGACGAGAGTGTTAGTTGGACGTTTGACTTTAATAAAAATCAAGAATTATTAGATGCATTTTTGGCAGATGGCAGTGACCTTGTCTCCGCTGAACTTATCTTTTTAGATATTGAAGTAACGAACGTTCGAGTTACCACTGATTGGGTGGGTATTCCTGGCATTGGCGGCATGCGATTTGGTTTAGGTTCAGAAGTAGCGCCTACCGATGCCGCTCTGATTAAGGTGCCTTCTGTTGCTAGCATTCCCAAGGTGGGTGAAGCCGGTAGCTTCTCAGTAAGTCTGTTAGATCATGGCTTTACTGTAGATGATGTCATGACAGCTTTCTTTGACGATACTGACCACACGAATACCTGGTACGATCCTAACTCCTGGGCTGGAGAGATGTCAGATTACACCATTGCCAATGAGAAGCATGCCATTCCATTTATTTACATGGATGACGCGATTATTCGTGAGGCCAAGCTTGTTCTACATAAAGAGAATTCCTCCCTCTCTTCCACTGCAACAGCTGTACCTGAACCTACAGCTTTAGTGGGATTAGCAATGGTTGGGCTAGGTTTACTACGGCGTTACCAACAACAGCCAGGTTAGAGAGGGATTGCTACTCTTGCCTGTGTGAAGCCATACTTGGTTGCATTGTATCTTATGCTAATACCTGAGAAGGGTTTGACTGTTGTGTGAAACCATGGTTCGTGTTTAAACAATTGTTGATGGTGCATAACAGATGTTCACGGTTAACGGGCTTACGAATACAGGCATTACAGCCGACAGAAAGAATCTTATCCAGTTGGTTATCTAAAACACTAGCTGTGATTGCAATGATGGGCAAGTTAGGATCCCGCTGTTTGATATAAGCTGTAGCGTCGTAGCCATTCATGACAGGCATTTGGATATCCATCAGGATCAAGTCTGGACGCTGGGACTGCCACTGTTCAATGGCTTGCTGACCGTTTTCAGCTTCATGCACGATAAAGCCAGCATTGCCAAGGATATGTTTGAGTAGTCGTCGATTGGTGGGAGCGTCTTCGACAACTAAAATGTTGTACTGTTGTTGGGGCGGTGTTGAGATTTTTTTTGTAATTGGGGGTGCTTTTTGTGGTGCCTGAATCACCTCTACCGGTAGCTGAATATGGAATGTGGTACCTTGACCAGGGTAACTAAGACATTGGATACTGCCATCCATGAGTTTGAGCAATCCTTGACAAATGGCTAACCCCAAACCCACACCCTGATCACTAGCATCATGCACCGTGGATGAGGCATCTGTTTGATAGAAGGGACTAAAGATTCGCTGTTGTTCTTGGAGACTAATGCCAGTGCCGGTATCGGAGATTTCTAGGCCTAAATTAAAAACATCGTCTGAAGGGATGGCATAGGCTTTTAAGACTACTTGGCCAGTATCCGTGTACTTGATGGCGTTATCGAGCAAATTGAGAATGATTTGACGTAGTTTGCCAGCATCAATATGTAGGTAGCGAGGGATGTTAGGGTCACAATCTACCCTGAGTTGGAGGCCACGCTTTTTGGCCTTAAGTCGTACCATATTGCCAAGCCCGTAAAGCACACTAATGATATCCACATCATCAGTGTGCAGTTGGGCATGACCAATTTCTAGCTGGGTGAATTCTAGAATATTATTAATTAAATCCAGTAAATGAGCGCTACTGGTGTCAATAATCTCTAATGATTCGCTGTGGTCCTTCGAAAGCGTCTGATCTTGGCTGATCAGCTGAGTAAAGCCCAAAATTGCATTCAAAGGAGTCCGCAGTTCATGGCTAACTTTTGCTAAGAAAAGACTCTTAGCACGGTTCGCAATTTCAGCCGTTTCCTTGGCTTCTTTGAGTTCAATCGTACGTTGCTGGATACGCTCTTCAAGATTGTCATAGGCTCTTTGCAATGCCTGTTCTGCCTGATGACGCCTGAGTTCAGCCGCAGAACGAGCCGCAAATACCCGCAGAAAGGACTTGGCCAGTTCCAGCTCCTCTAACAAACCGTTATGGAGAATAAATAAAATACCAATCGCGTTACCGTCTCCATCCAATAGGGGGGCTCCCAGGTAGGTAGTCGCCGTTAGCTTACCCATGGGATGATCTGGCGGTAATTCAAGATCAGAACAGTAGTGCAACTTTGCTGTTTCAAGCACCTGAACACAGGGTGTTTGAGCAGCTGAGATCAGGCTATCAATGGGGTGTTGATCATAATGCCACATACCTAGAATGTTCAATGCTAAAGCATCAGATTCACACCTTTCAGCCACAATCACACTGTCCACATTGAGAATCATGGCCAGACTAATCACCAGAGTGGAAAAATATTCTGTTCCTGTGGCTAAGGATGTACAGGTAACTAAGCTTTGAAAAGCTACTTGAGCATTGCGACGGTGATGAATCTCAGATTGGAGCTTTTGATTGACTTCTGCGAGTTCTAGTGGGCTGGTGAGAGTTAAAAATTTGGGCAGTAGCGTTAGTAACTCAAAAGCTGTGTATACAGAAACTAAAGCTGTGCACGCACGCACAAAGCCAGTAACCCAATAAATCGGATACCACAGGGTCACAATGTCTAATAAATGACCCATTCCACACAGACTAATAAACGCGCTAAATAACAAAAAGACTTGATTAGATGGATATATATTTTCCCAGCGATGTTTATAAGCAAAACAGAAGAGTGTTAACGGAATCGAGGCATAGGCCAGGGCAATGATCCCATTGCTAACAACATGGAGCCCAACTAACGATGGCTGCCATAAATAACAATGTCCGTGAGGTATATAGTGGCTGGAATATACCATTTCCCAAAAATGAGTATTCATTCCTTGCTTTATCCTGTGCAAGCTTTAGCATGCCCATAAGATCAAGCAAGCGATATTACTTGAATCATGTAGCATCAGTGCCTATACAAAATCTTTCACACCCATATTTTTTGCACCCATAACTGCTCGGGCCATGTGGGTATAGTTAATATCAGAATCGTCAAATATCTCTGGATGGTAAAGCTTCTGCTTACGTTACACCCTGTTCATCAAGCTGCAACAACGTATGTAACAAGACATCTGCTCCCTGGCCACATTGTTCCGGTGAGGTATATTCATCTTCTGCATGGCTCACCCCTGACTGACTGGGTACAAAAATCATACCCATCTGGGTAAATCGACCGATCTCCTGGGCATCGTGGATAGCTCGGCTGGGCATGGAATAATGGTTCAGCTGTAGAGAGTTACAAACAGTTGTAATGGTCTCTTGAATCTTGGGACTGGCTAGGGTGGGATCTACCGCATGTTGTCGTTCTAACTGGATCTGGGTAGACGTAATCGCTTCGATTTCTTGAACCCGTTGCTGCAACACATTCACCATAGTCCCAAGGGTCTCCAGCGATAAATCTCGCAGGTCAATGGTGAGATCTACTTGCCCCGGTACAATGTTGGCGGCGTTGGGAATGACGTTTAAATATCCCACCGTGGCTACCTGATTCCCAGGAATATCAACGGCGACATCATGTACTGCTGCTACTAACAACGAAGCTGCATAGAGGGCATCCTGGCGCATATCCATAGGTGTGGTGCCCGCATGGTTAGGACGCCCCATAATGGTCACAAGGTAACGCTGTAGACCCACAATGCCCTGGACTACACCAATCTGACGTTCTCTCGCTTCTAGCACACCACCCTGTTCCACGTGCAATTCTAGATAAGCAGCGATATCTTGGGATGTTCTTTGCGCGGTGGTCAGATTATGCCAGTCGCCACCAATCTGATGTAAACAGGTTTGAATCGAAGTGCCATCCAGCCGACGATAGCATTCAGGATCGGTGTCATGGGCTGCTCCTGCCATGGCCTTACTGCCAATCATCTCACCTTCTTCATCGGTGAACACAATCACCTCAATGGGATGGTGAAGCCGCTGTCCGGCTTCGTGGAGAGTGGCAACAACTTCGATGCCAGCCAGCACTCCCAACGCTCCGTCATAGCGACCACCGGCAGGTACTGTATCAATGTGGGAACCTGTAGCCAGGGCAGGCAGATCTTGAATACCGCTGTAGCGACCAATAATGTTGCCAGCAGCATCAATGGTAATGTCCATGTCTATCGCTTTCATGGCGGCAATCACTTGCTGGCGAGCGGCCAAGTCTTCGAGGCTATAGGCTGTACGCCGTACACCACCAGAGGAGAGTTGACCAATGGTAGCCAGATCGCTCAATCGTTTCTGGAGTCGAGCGTGATTGGTTTGTAACGCAACAGTAACCATAGGAGGACCCAAACGCATGGGTCTATCCTCCCTGGAAAGAAGTTAGGGAATTGTTATTAAAATTACTGCAAGCATTACAGGTTGTGACTGATTGTTCACCCTTGTATTATGAAACCGTTAAATGGTGCATACTGAACACTTTACCTAAGGGTAAATGCGTAAAATCTCACGAATGGCTTCTACCATGGGGACCGAGTATGAAACTCATTGGCGTAGACATTGGCGGCACGTTTACAGATTTGATCCTGGCGGATGTGGATCAGCGGCAGACCTGGATTCACAAGGTGCCAACAACGGTGGATGATCCTTCCAGGGCCATGATGCAGGGCATTGAAACCCTGTGTCAGATGGCCCAGGCTGACTACGGTGATATTGAGCATGTGCTCCATGGCACCACCATTGCCACCAATACGCTACTTACCTATGATGGTGCCCGCACAGGGATGGTCACCACGAAGGGGTATCGGGACATTGTCCATATTGGTCGCCACCAGAGACCCCAGCATTATTCCATCATGCAGGATATTCCTTGGCAGGCAAGACCGTTGGTGAAGAGGCGCGATCGCAAAGTCGTCTCCGAACGTCTTGACCCCAAGGGTCACACCCTCATTCCCCTGGACGAGGCCGAAGCCAAAACCGCCATCCTTGAACTCAAAGCCGCTGGCGTCGAATCCATCGCCATCTGTTTTCTCAACTCCTACTTCGATGCTCGCCACGAAGAACGAGTGGCCGCCATCGCCCAAGAACTTTATCCCGAAGCCTTTATCACCACCAGCGCCAGCATCTTTCCCCAGTTCCGAGAATTTGAACGGTTTACCACCGCCTGTATTAACGCCTTTGTTGGACCTAAGGTGAAACGCTACATCAACAACCTGAGTCAAAGTTTGAAAGAACAAGCCGTGCGGGGCGAACTGCACATTATGCGCTCCAACGGTGGTGTGGCCACTGCAGATGTTGCCGGAGAACAACCCGTTACTTTGTTGTTATCAGGGTTAGCAGCTGGTGTTTTAGGCGGTGCAGCGGCTGGTGCACAATCTCATCGCGATCGACTGATCACCTTTGATATGGGCGGCACCAGTACCGACATTGGCATTGTCACCGAGCGTGGCTTTGCCGAGGCCACAGCGCGAGATACCTGGATTGCTGGATACCCCGTCATGGTGCCTATGATTGATGTGCATACCATCGGTGCCGGTGGCGGCAGCATTGCCTACGTCGATGCCGGTGGTGCATTTCGGGTGGGTCCCCGCAGTGCTGGAGCTGCGCCCGGTCCTGTCTGCTATGACAAAGGCGGCACCGAAGTCACCGTGACCGATGCCAATGTGGTTCTCAATCGGCTAGATCCAGAGTATTTTCTCGGTGGTGAAATGACCATCTACCCCGAGAAAGCCTTTGCAGCGGTACAAGCGTTAGCAGATCGCATGGGGTTAGACCTCTATGAAACCGCTGCCGGAATTCTCACCATTGTCAATAACAACATGGCCAATGCCATCCGCTCCCGCACTATCCAGAAAGGGCAAGACCCCCGCAAATTTGCCCTGGTGGCCCAGGGAGGTGCAGGCCCCCTCCATGCCGCTGAAGTGGCCCTATCCCTTGGCATTCCTGAAGTGATTGTGCCCCGCTATCCCGGCATTACCTCCGCCATGGGACTGCTCACCACCGATCTCAAGCACGACCTGATTCAAAACGAATTTACCCTCAGCACTGAACCCAATCTGGCTAAACTAAACGCTGACCTACAATCTCTAGAAGACCAGGTTAAAGAACAATTAAGGGCCGACGGCTTTAGTGCAACGGACATGACCCTACAACGGTTTGCCGACTGTCGCTATGTGGGTCAGGGCTATGAACTGCGGGCTCAGGTCCCCGGCGGCATTCTGGACGAAACCGCTCTGCAGTCTGTCTGGCAACAGTTCCACGATCTCCATACCGCCGAATATGGCCATGCCTTTCCAGAAAACCCGGTGGAGCTAGTCACCCTCAGGGTCACCGGCACCGGACCCATGCCCAAACTCTCCAACTTCTCTGCCCCCACTGGAGGAAACTTACAAGACGCCTGGCTTAAAACAGCCGTCACCTATTTCCGCGTCAATGGCCAGCTGGAAAAATACTCCACCCAATTCTTTGATCGAGACCGATTACCCGTGGGTGCCCAACTCGAAGGCCCTGCTATCATCTTCCAAAAGGACTCCACAATTCTGTTACCCCCCCATAGCCGCACCACCGTAGAACCCAACGGTAATTTGGTTATTCACGTAACCGATGATTCCTTGGTGGATAAAACCATGGCCATCGCCATCGCCCAAGGATCTGTATAATCGCCTTCCCCCTCGTAGAGACGTTCCATGGAACGTCTCTACGAGAGAACGTTTTTCCCCCTTCCCCTTTCCCTGCCATGACCGTTTCCCCTCCCCAACACCGCCAGCTCCCAACAATCGACCCAGTTACTGCTCAGGTGATCGCTGGAGCCCTCAACGGAATTGCCCTGGAAATGGGCCATAAGCTGGCCCGCATGTCCTACTCCAGCATTATTCGCGAGTCCGAAGACTTTGGGGCCGCCATTCTTGATGCCGACTGTCAGCAACTAGCCGAATGCGCCTACAGTACGCCCCTACAGTTAGGCCCTATCCCTGGCTACATGCGGGGGGTACTCAAGGCCATGGAAGAAGACGATGAAGAGTTTTACCCCGGTGATGTGATTCTGCATAATCATGCCTATTACGGTGCATCCCACGGGCCAGACATTGGTATTGGCATTCCCATTTTTCGTGGAGAAGAGCTGATCGGCTATTCCTTTACCACCGCCCACCATCTGGATATTGGCTCCTCGTCTCCTGGCAGCTGCGGCATTGTTGATGCTGTGGATGCCTTTGCTGAAGGTCTACAGTTCAAGGCTGTAAAAATTTATGAAAAGGGTGTCAAAAACCGTCAGGTTTGGCGAATGCTGCGACAAAATATTCGCAGTGCCCAGGTAGTGGTGGGAGATATCGAAGCCCAGGTTGCCGCCTGCCGTGTGGGTGAACAACGGTTTCTAGAATTGGTGGATCAGTATGGCCTAGATACGGTATTAGCCGCCAGTGAGGTCTTGATGAACTATTCCGAACGGATGATTCGTCAGGCTGTTGAGAAGTTGCCTGATGGGACCTACGTGGCGGAAGGCTTTATCGATGGTTTTTTGGATGATCCAGATCCCAGTAAAAAAGACTTAAAAATTGCTGTTGCAGTTACCATCGACGGCAGTGATATGACCATCGATCTGACCGGCACCGCACCGCAGGTGGATGATCGCCCCATCAACATGCCCTTTGTGGGTACGGTGGACATTGCTATTTTTGTTACCCTGCGGTCTGTCTTACTAGATACCGCATTGATGGAATACGTGCCCCAGAATTCTGGTCTAACCCGTCCTATTCATATTGTTGCTCCTAAGGGATGTTTAGCAAACCCCATCTATCCAGCACCAGTGATTGCCCGCTGTTGTCCAGGCAATATTGTCGCTGATACCCTGATGAAAGCTTTAGCTCAGGTGGCTCCTAAAAATGTCAGTGGTGGCATCGGCAATATCAAAGTGGTGTCCTACAGTGGTGCCATGGATGAAGATTATTGGGTGTACATGGATATCACCGAAGGTAGCTACGGTGGTCGCTATGGCAAGGATGGCATGGATGGGGTAGATACCCTCTATGCCAACACCCGTAATAACCCCATCGAAGATATTGAAGCCCATTTACCCCTGAGGGTCACCCGTTATGAGCTGATTGAAGATGCCAGTGGTGCGGGTAAATGGCGGGGTGGACTGGGGTCGATTCGAGATATTCAGTTTCTCACACCGGGTCAAATGTCTTTAGAAGGGGAAGGCAATAAGTATGCTCCTTGGGGCATCTTTGGTGGAGAGGATGGTACACCAGGGGGTGTACAAATTCTCAATCCAGAGGATGACGAGGTGCAGGTTTTACCGTCTAAGTTTCCCTGTCGCAAAACAAAACCTGGTGATACCCTACGCACGATCAGTCCCTGTGGTGGTGGCTATGGTAACCCCTTAGAGCGTGATCCAGCTTTAGTTTTAGAAGATGTGCTAGACGGATTCCTTACCGTTGAATCAGCTCAGCGGGACTATAAAGTGGTGATTGATCCAGCCACATTCGAAATCGATAAAATAACAACAGAGTCATTACGACAATAGAGACATGATTCTACATGACGTTAGTTGTAAGACACCGCCAAATAACTATAGTTCTACCGATTCATCCCCTAAATCAACCATCGCATAATGCTTACTGGGCATCTGATAGGGCATAGGCGGATACCATGCCTCGCGATCGCAAATACGTCTGACTTTCTTGAGTCAATAGCAGCTCAGCCACCTTCTTACCGATGGGAGAACGGCTGTTGTCAAACGGGTAGATAACAGCTAGGGGATAGGCTAAGGGATATATCCCACTGCGGAGAGCCTCAGCATTAGGCTGATAGCTGCCTTTGCGATCGCACAAATCCCCCCCTGGCCCCACCGCCTTACCATTGTTAAACACAAAGGGGCTAACCGTCTGACGCTTCTCTGCTAATGCCAAAGGGTATACCGAACACTGACCAAAAACCTGACTAAGGGGGGCAATACCAATACTACCAATCGTTGTATTCTCAAAATCTTGCAAAATCCAGCGCAGCATCATGAGTGTTGGCAGGGCCTCTACCCCATCTGTCGTAATAAACGTTGACTTAGAGGCTGTTGGAGTAGAGGACTCCGCATCAGTAGTAGTCAACATTTCACCTGGCTGGAAAAGCCGCTGGGTGAAAATTTCCTGGGCCGTAGGGTCACTGACCCAATAGCGTTGAACATCTAAATCAAGGGAGCTGATCCGTTGCCAGTTATCGACGGCACCCGTGTAAAGCTGCTTCAGCTGAGACAAACTAATCTCACCCTTTAGGGCATCGGGCAATCCCTTAGTACGCTTAGGATAATTAAAAGCAACCACTGGCACTAAACTGTCGTAGGCGATGATAGTACTAGTAATATCAGCAGGCAACGGGGCTGTTAATGGAACAATAGCAAAGTCGGTGTGGCCAGATTGAACGGATGCGATCGCATCTTTTGACGTTCCGGTCACATGGGGAATTAAGGACATCTGTGGAAATGTTGCCTGTAATTGCTCAAACAGTGTAGGAGATACCTCCAGAGACGGTTCTGCCGCCACACGAAATAACGGATACCAATAGGCAGCAGCCGGTATCCCGTAGCGATACTCTCCTACAGGCACAGCATCAATGTCCTTCAAACAGCAAAGATTTAAGGGGATATTTGCATAGCTGGGGCGCTGAGACCTTAACAATAACCAGCCGAAAATGCCTAGCGTCGCTAGAATCGCCGCTATGACCAAAATAGGAATGAAGCGTTTATACCAGGCTGGTTTAATGGGTATTAGTTCTGCATTCCGAGATTCCCAGTGACTTGCCTCCTCTTCAGGTGGTATCGCTAACAATGCCGTTCGAGCCGCTTCTGCACTGGCAAACGATGGTTCAATACCAATCAACCTGAGGATAAATTGCTTAAGTGGGGCATAAACATCGGGCCAGTTGCTATCCAGATGCGGTTTTAAAAGCTGTCCTTGGTTATCTAAGGTGGCACCATTTAAGAGGAAAAATGCCACTCGCCCCAGAGCGGCTAAATCGTCTTGAAAGTCGGGCTGTTCTCGATCAACACGGGCTGGATCAAAAAATCTCTCCCACAGGGCAAAATCAGTCAGATATACAAACCCTTGAGAATCTTGTTCTTTTGAGTCACTCACCCATAGCAGACTGTCTAAACTAAGATTTCCATGGACAATTCCTGTTTGCATCTGTCCAGCTGGCAGTGTAAATTTTTGCTGGTGCAAGAACATCAGAGTTTGTAGCACCTGATTGAGCATGGCTAACACTGCTTTACTGCCAAAAGCGCCATGGTTCGCACAGTATTGGTTCAACGTTGGCTGACCATCTACAGCCGATGTCACCAAATAACACCGCTCACCTGACAAATCTGCGATCGCTTCTAATGGCAGCACGATTCTCACATCCTGCACTCGACCATCCGCTAAGGCCAATCCTGCTAGTGTAGTGAATGATTCCTGGCATTGCCGCTGTTCATCTGGGCTAAAGTATCGCTCAGGTAGCAAATATTCTTGGATAACAACGGATTCTTCGGAACTAAGACGTACCCCCTGATAAAGTCTGCCAATGCCGCGTCGTCCTATACTGTGACCAATTTTATATTCACCTTGTTTACCAATGATCTGGCCACCAGTAGGCAGTAAGGCCGGGAAATAACACTGCTCACATCTAGCGTTTTCTTTGACAGTTGATTCCTGACAGCTTAAGGGATTTCCCTGCAAACACCGATATTGGTGATAATAGGGCGTAGGTGCTTGAATACGATCAGGAATAGTCTCCTTAATCAACTGTTCTGATGGAGGTTCAGGAAAAACATCGGGTTTAATGTCTTCCAAGACAGACTTTAGCCACTTTACATCGATAAGGTCTTGGTATCGCTCGATCCGATCCTGGTAAGATAGCATTAGTAAATAGCTTCGGAGAAAGCGTTTAGAGATCTGTCCTATAATCACAATGATCCTCAGCCAACAGAACAAATTTATTTGTTTGTTAGCATACCCCAATAGGATATCGCGATCTCGATACTGATTTTATTGATGAATTTGAATACGGTTCTCCATGGGCATACTGAAGCCGCTAAATCTGAATAAGATAAAGAAGTGGCTGAATGAAGACAATGCCTTGGAGAAGTACTCGCTGATATCAATAAGATTTGCTGGGCACTATAGCTGCAGTTAGTTCAACAACTCTGTTAGGAGGCTGGCAATGGGTGATTGCGATCGCGCTCAGGAAAAAGACGATCAGGCATCTCAAACACAGATGACCCATAGTCAGCTAACACCCTCCTCACCAGCCAAAGCTGCAAATATTCCCCAAAGTAATCCAATATCTAATACATCGACTGCATCGACAAATTTTAATTTTTCCGATGTAAGTGTGTTACAGCCCAAACTCACCATTGGTGAACCCAACGATCCTTATGAACAAGAAGCGGATCGCGTAGCCAGTGAAGTTGTAAAAAAAATTCATAGTGGGCAAGCAGCAGATGATCAAGACGATACCGTACAGCGTAGCCTTTCCCATAACTTTAGTTTTCTGACCATACAGCGTGATGGGGGTGTTATTACTGGGGTCGCCAACGGTGACTTTGAAGCCCAACTAAACCAGGCACGCAGCGGTGGCAGCTCCCTGGAGCCCAAACTTCAAGGTAAACTTGAATCTGCCATGGGAGCTAATTTTAGCCAAGTAAAAATCCATACTGATCAACAAGCGGATCATCTTAGCCAATCAATTCAGGCCAAAGCCTTCACCACTGGACAAGATATTTTCTTTAAACAAGGAGCCTATAACCCGGGCTCTAAAGGTGGTCAGGAACTTATCGCCCACGAGCTAACCCATGTGGTACAACAAAATAGCAACACTGTACAAAGACAACCTCAAAAAGAGTTTGGTCAAAAGAGTCAACCATTGACCACAAGGGTAGATAAATCTGCTCAAATTAAACAAGCAAACGCTTCCGGTATTCAGCGTGATCCAGAAGGACAAATCGGTGTTCGACCTGGACATGAAGAAAACAACTGGAAACGCTACCAGATCAACCTAGACAAAGCCACTGAACAAATAGAAGGGAAGCAATTAAGAAAACTAGGCAAACAGGGCGCATTAGGTGATTGTTGGGTAATTTCGTCAATCATAGCGTTGGGATATACAAAACCAGAGAAATTATTGGCTTCTATTGAGGAAGGCACAAGCGATACCATCGACGATGACATCAAACAAACCTTTAAAGTTAAGCTCTATCCGATGAACGATCAGAGTGGAGCTAATCTTGCACCCAGTGGCGAAGAACCTAAAGAGATTGAAGTCGATACACAACTACCTGTGACGGCTCAAGAACAGTTACTCTATGCAGGCAAAGGATCAAAAGCTTCCTCTGCCAGGCTTATAGGTATTATCGAAAAAGCATTAGCGGTTGAGAAGGGGTTGGGAAGCTATGCAAATTTGGGATCAGATTCTGCGAGACGTGCATTAGGTATGCTAACAGGGAAATCGACAGAATCTCTAGATTTAGTAAGAGATCCGAGAGAAGCTACTAGCAAACTCAAAGATTTACAAACAAATATCAACAACACAACGGTGGTCATCAATTCAGAGCGCCCGAAAAGACTCAATCCCACATGGAAGAAAGATCCTATTTATAAAGATCAGATCGATCAACAACCCACTGAAGAAGCTAAAGAAAGAAAAATGCACTCGATCCGCAGGCGGGTCAATCATAATCCAACCAGAGACTATCAGTGGAGTAACGCAGAAGCCCATGCCATGGCAGTACTTGGGTTTGCTGGCGATAAAATGAAAATTTATGATCAGGGATTAGGCTATACGTTCGAAGTAACTATTCAGGAGTTAGTGTCAAACGACTACTGCCATACAAAAGAAGGCACACGCAACGACAAATTCGACTTTAAGTGGAAGTTTGGAGAAGTTATCTGGCTCGATTGGTCAACTGAGGAAGTATCAGACAGTGATACGACTGAAGACAATACATAAATACTAGTTAGGCAGAATAAGTATTCAGTATTGCTGATTTTCGAGATGACTTGATGTGAGATACCGTCCAATAACAGCAATGGCCCTAGACCGGTTCATCCTTAGCTAAATGCCCAGTTAGATGGGGGCATCCAAACGTGATCGCGCTCTATTAATTACGTGGAATAATTCTTGTTGAGTTTAGAATATTTTCAAAAATAGGGATATACCTGCGCTCCAACGATTCTAAAACAGCTGCGTTGATTAGATAAAACTTATAGGGGCTTCCTACAATAAATGCCTGCATCTGAAATAAACGCAACCCAGTATTTTCTTCTCGCCAGGAGTAATGCTTACAATAGGTCTTGTGGCCACCTAATTCATAGGTTTGTTCTTGTAATAGCTTGTACTCATTATAGTCTTGCTGCATAAGGGCATTATTCTGCGCTATGAGAGATTCAAACCAACTATCATTAGAACTATCTGGTTTTTGTAATTCATAGCTCATGGAAACTTTATATTCGTCAAAGTATTCCTCAAATCCTGGTTCTGGCAAGCCAAAGATACGGAATTTTGAGCTATCTACAATCGCTCCAGACCAAGACTTTGGCACTAAAATAGAGACCATAGTCTCTTGATTAAAATAACTAACCATATCAGGAAGGGTCGCCATCTGTTAATACCTCAAAAAACTATACAGCCTGAGTCATAAAGATAAACCGAATGGACTCTAAAGCATTGCGAAACATGGGTAGTAATTCATCCTCATGTTGAGCCAGACAAGCACCAGCAAAACTAAAGAGAACATTATCCACCAGGATAAAAGATTGGTATCGAACAGCCAGAGCACCAAAATCCTCGTCGAAATATCTAAAGACATCCGTCAATCCGGGATATTGATCGATAATTTCTTCTTGATGAGAAATTAGTTCAAAGTTTTTACGCTGCACAGCTACCACTGACTCAGAGGCTTGACGGAGATTATCAATGTCTGTGCTTGGAGATGGAAACAGCTGAATTATCAATCGAGGATTTTTAGAAAAATCGTCTTCATCCTCGTCTTCATCATAAATTTCATAGTAATAAACGACATTATGTTCATCTTCTGAGAATTCTTCCCAGCCCACAGGAAGCTCTAGTGAGACATGGGTTTGATGACTAAAAAAATGTAATACGTCTGCCATATTGCCAATGTTCTAAACGAGTTCTTGGTGTTGCCGGTAAAATCGTTGATCCAACCTCTTTCTATAATTAGCATTATTAGCAATTTTATAGAGGGATTGTGACGATTTAGAACAGCTTCTTAAAGCCATCCTTGGGTGTGCTACCCACGGTCAGCGGGAACGATCGAATGACACCAGCCTGGATAATAATGCCGTCAGGGTCAACTAACTGATCACCAAATGCGGCACGACAGGCCTGCTCCAGAATTCCATCGGAGAACTTATACTCTAAATACTTGGATACCTTGCTGTTCTTACGCACTTTTTTGTCGAGGATTTCTTGGATATTCTCCCGTTTGACAAGATTTTTGGCTTTACCTTTTGATTTACGGGTTTCCTTCTTCTTCGCATAAGCTAGCAAGTGAGGATGGGCCGCCTCGAACAACTCAGACTTCATATTTTCCTCTTGCTCAGGTGTTAAGTCATCTGTAGACTTCCGATCTTGGTCCGAAATGCTGGTGTTATCCAAAGCCTTCCGAGTCAGAGCATTCTTGAGTTTTTCCTTGATGACTAGGCCAATTTCCTTGAAGTCCACCGTCAAGGTTACACCACCGCCACCGCCAAGGCCCAGTGCCCCTGCGAGCTTACCACCAATGACCAATTTTCCATTTTCGAACGAGAAGGTGCCCTCAATAGACGCTCCTACACCTGCCGAGGCTTCTACCTCTCCCGAAATCTTGAATAGAATGCGTCCTTGATATTTCACGGCTGCAGAGCCACTGGTTTTTACTTTTGAACCAGCAAATGCTTCCGCTTTACCAGAGGCTGAAATACCCAGCAGACTTACAGAAATTTGTCCTTCAACTCCAGCTTCGACCCCTGCAAGGGCCTCAAATTTGCCCTGTGCTTCACCCCCTAGTTCACCCGCTTTAATATTAACGGTGACCTCTCCTTCGCTCTTGACACCGGCCATGACTTTAGCCGAACCTGATGCTGCAATACCAAAAGCTGTAATATTGAGTTTGCCTTTGGCTTCAGCCATAACTCCGGCAAAGCCGCTTAATTTGCTCTTTAATTGAGCCGATAGCTCCATGCCACCGACTTCTTTAGAGATTTGGGCTAACCCTTCTAAGTCAAAGCCTAAACCAGCTTTGGTAGTGGCCCGTGCCATAATGGTCAACCCATCGATGACATCAACAACTTTAGTGCTGACCACTTCACTTTCACCGCCCACAAAACCGCTGGACTTACCTTCTACCTCCATCTTGGTACCGGAAGAGGTTTCTTTGACTTTTTTGGCAGCGGCTTCGCCAAATGCCCCAGCTCGGGCTAGAGCCTGAAAGGCTTCCTTAACACTGGTATCATCGGATTCAGAAATCTTTTGAGCTGCTGCCGCAACACCAGAAAAGCCCTTTTTACTTGTTTCTGTGGTTGTGACGGTGCCGTCGCCCACCTTTGTCGTTGTTGTTGTTTCTGGATCGTCTAATAGCTCTTGTTTGCCACCCAGATGTGTTTTCGTAGACTGATCGGTGAAACCGGACAGATCTACATCGCCGACAATGTCATCGGGAGTATCTTCCTGAAAGCCAGTGGTGACATCTCGTTGCACCACCGTTGAGCCATTATGCAGTTTTGCTTGAACAGTGGGGGACTGCCCCTGCTGAATAGTGTGGGTTAGCTCGTGGGCAATTAACTCCTGTCCAGCCCGACTCCCAGGTTGATATTCTCCCTGTCGGAAGAACACATCACGTCCTGTTGTAAAGGCTTTTGCTTGAATGGAGCGGTTAAGGTTATCGGCCTGGGCATCTGTGTGCACACGCACGCCGCTAAAATCGGCCCCCATGGCTTGCCCCATCCGTGTCTGGATATCTGGAGATAAGCTTTGACCACGACCCCGTGCCGAATGAATGGCTGTTTCCAAATTATTTGATACGGCGTCTGTCTGATCGCTGCGACACTGTATTAAAGACGTCCTCCTGATCCCTTCTTCTTCTGGCTCCTTCATCTGCTGGAGCGATGAGACAGCTGATGCTTGCTGAATCGGATCTGGTTGTTGTTCCTGAAGTGCATTAATGCGCTGCACCACATCTGCTGCCACTTGATCCGCTTCTTGTTCATACTTGTCGTTGGGGCTCCCTAAGGTCAGTTTGGTCTGAATTGGGAACGCCTGCCTATCGACTGATGCATCCCCCTCCGAAAAGAGTTGCAGTTGACCAAAATTAAAGCCTGCTTGCGCCGAGGATTTCGGTTCGACCATCGCTGATTCATGGTCTGTTGTCTCAGTCGTACGTTGGGCGATCGCCGACCGAAAGGGTCGAGGTTGAAGTCCTGTTATCGTCTCTTTTTTTTCCTGTTTAGAAGGCTGATAAGATTGGCGATTACGCTGGCGGCCCATAATGATTTCCAATAAAAAATAGACTTTTCTATGAAGACAAATACGAAACAAAAAGAAACAAAAAAAGAGATGACCGTTAGTCGGTGCTGGGTGTCAATGCAGTTAAGGTATATTGGGTCAGGGTGTTTTCAGGATTAAGCGCTAGAGTTGCCTGGAGATCGGCATTAAGCGCTAGAGTTGCCTGGAGATCGGCCATGGCAACTGTCGTATCGCTAAGATAGTGTTCACTGAAAATAGCTTGAACTCACAGCCTGTATCACATAGCTATTATTCCTGGGTGAGGGTAAAGTCTACAAACTATTAAGATGGTGGTGGCGGTGGTATTGGTGTTGATAAAGTTTCAGTGGATTGGGTTGCTGTCAATGCCTTTAAGGTATTCTGGGCAAGCACATTGTCGGGATTGAGGGCGAGAGCCGCCTTTAAGTCAGCGGTAGCGGCAACATAATCATTAAGATTAAACCAGGCAATGCCACGTCCCGTCAGGGCATTGGCGTGGGTGGCATCGAGGGCAAGCACCTGGTCATAGGTGGCGATCGCGCCCCTATATTCTCCCATGGCTGCCAGGGTCACACCCTTGTTGTACCAAGCCTGAACCGATTCTGAACTCAGTGCAATTGCCCGTTCCGCAGAGTGCAGAGCTTCTGTGTATTGTTCTAATTCCCAGAGAACAAGACTGCGATTCGTCCAGCCCCAATCGCTAAAGGGATTTAATGCTAAGGCCTGATTGTAGGCTGCCAGTGCATGGGAATATTGTTCTGTTGCCCGAAAAATCACCCCTCGGGTAAACCAAGCCGGAGCATAGGTTTTGTCCAGGTTGATCGCCTGTTGATTAGCCGCAAGGGCTTCTGCATAACGTCCCAAATACCAAAGAATTGTACTGCGGTGATTGTGGGCGGCCACATAGTCCGGCTGAATTCCCACTGCTCGATTGATTGAGGCCAGGGCTTCTTCATAGTGTTGTGCACCGGTCAGGGCAATACTACGTTGATTCCACCCTTTAGCCAGGGTTTGGTGCCCCCAATCCCCATCACCCTCAATGGCAGCATCACAGGCAGCCAAAGCGGGTTCATAGCTGCCCAGCCGATTGAGTAAGGTACACTGCCCCAACAGTGCCAGGGTGTAATCTGCCTTGAGGGCAACCGCCTGATTGTAAGAAACCAGCGCTTCTTGATCGCGGCGCAGTGTCTCTAGTACCTGTCCCTGGGCCGCCCAGGTCAGGGCGTTTTTGGGGTCAAGGCCAATGGCCTGGTCGTAGGCAAAAATAGCCTGGTTGTATTGATTCAGCTGGCTATGGGCCTGCCCTTGATAGGTCCAGGCCAGGGCAGGCCCGATATCTCCCCAATTTTTATCGATAGACAGGGCTGACCCACAGACATCTAAAGCACTTTGAGGACGTTCGAGGGCCACATAGGCTTCGCACTGGCGAGTTAAAACCAGGGAGTTTTCGGGATCTTGCAACAGGGTACGTTCATAGGCCACCAGCGCTAACTCATACTGTTTAGCCTGGGATAAAATCTCACCGCGATAGAACCAAGCTAGTGTGGGGGTTTCGCTCCCCCAATTGCCGTTAACTCTTAAGGCGTTGTTACATTTATCCAGGGCAGTTTCATTTTCTCCTAGGGCTGTGTAGGCCACACATTGGTAGGCAATGGCCAGGGAATTTTCGGGATCAAAGGTGAGGGCACGATTTGCGGATGCGATCGCATCCGCAAATGCTTTTAGATTTATCAAAATACCGCTATGCTGCGCCCAAATGTCAGGGTTCTCTGGTTCTAGGGCAATCGCCTGTTCACAAGCTGCCAATGCTTTTTCATACTCTTCTGCTGTAGCTTGCAGACGGCACAGATCGGTCCAATACGTAATATCTTCTAAGGCATCAAAGGATGCCGGTTGAGCCAACACAGGTGTGATGGTCACGAGCAATGTGCTGACGACAAGACCGGGGATCAGGCGATTGAACCATGGAAGCAGCATGACAATATATCAATCTTTGTCTGTGCAGCTAGAGTGCCCTGCTAAATCCCCGGATTCTCAAGGGAAGCCCATGTACGAAAAGTTGGCCAAGATTTAGAATTCAGCGATTTAAGCAGGACAAAGTTGAGAATCCGGGATTATGACCGGGCACCTTAGGTTAGATAGAGATTTCTTGTTATGAAACCCTTATTTATTGGTTTAGCGATGCTTCTATCGCTGATGGGCCTACCCGGTTACACCTTTAGCAAAAAAGATCTCACACAGCTTCAAGAAACCCGCCAGTGCCCTCGCTGCGATCTGCGCGGTGCCGATTTGCGAGGCATGTTTCTACAGCAAGCCAATTTGCGACGAGCTAACCTCGCAGGAGCTGATCTTAATGGTGTTGATTTAAAGGGAGCCTTTCTCTTTCAGGCTAATCTCCGTGACACAGATCTGCGTAACGCCAACCTCAGCAATGTAAACCTGTTCGGTGCTCGGTTAGAAGGCGCACAGTTAGCCAATGCCCATGTGGATGAACGTACAATCATGGATGACCGCTGGCGATTGGTTTGGGATTTGGTCACCCATGGTTTAGGTGAGCATGACCTGCGTGGCATAGATTTGCAGGGGGCCAACTTAGATGGTGCTGATTTACGGGGTGCTGATTTGACCGGGGCCATTCTCACCGGCACCACCTTTGAAGGCACATTTTTAAGTGGCAGTCTCTTCAACCAGGCTCAGCTAGACGAGACTAGCTTTTTTATTGCCAATTTACAAGCAGCAGATCTATCAGAGAGCCAGCTTCAAAATGGTAGTTTGCGGGCTGCAGATGCTCGTCTAGTGAATCTCTCTAGAGCTCATTTAAACCGAGCTGATCTGGCATTGACCTACCTGGATAGTGCCACGCTCATTGAAGCTGATCTCACCAGAGCCGATTTAACTGGAGCGTTGTTGACCCAAGCCGATCTAACCAATGCGCAACTGAGTAGGGCTAATCTTCTCGTTGCTGACTTTCGCGAAGCCACATTAGACGGCATTGATCTCACCAGAGCCAATCTTCAAGGAGCCGACTTTACTGATACACAATTTGCGGCATCCCAACTGAGAGATGTGATTCCTGCTGGCATTCGACTGATTAATGCTGATTTAGCAGGTTCAGATCTGAGCAATCTGGATTTGCGGGGTACTGATCTCAGTGGTAGTAATCTGCGGCAGGTGAATTTTATTAATAGCAACCTGCGGGGGGTTAATTTCCAAGGAGCCGATCTAAGCTTTACGGATTTTTCTGGGGCGAATCTTGCTGAGGCGAATTTTCAGCAAGCTACATTAGAAGGGATTAAGTTTGATATTCGCACCAATCTCTGCGGTGCCATTATGCCAGACGGTAGCGAACGTAGTTGTAATTAGCCAGCTTACCAAGGACTGCCAATCATCGTGGTGGGCAGGTAATTGCTCAACTCCCCCTCCGGGGGATTGTCTTCCTGGATGCTTATGCGTAATGTATGGGTATGCAAGACCTTCCTGACCTAAGCCAGTTAAGTCCAGAGGCGAAAGATACTCTGATACGAATGCTATGGGAAGAAATGCAACGGTTACGTCAGCGTTTAGACGAGTTAGAAAAGCGTCCCAAAAAGACCAGCCAGAATTCAAGTAAACCGCCATCACAAGACATCAAAGCCAATCGAAAAAACCGGAAGAAGAAAGATTGATATTGCACCAGATGGTAGAGTTATCTCTTTTAGAAGAACTGGATCAGAGGAGTGAAAAATGATGTAAAGCGTAGCTTTTTATCATTTACCAAGACAAGTTGTATCCACCTTTGAAACGAGATAGTACACTTTCCCATGGTTAATAGTCTTTCAAAACAGCAGGAACTAATGTTGAATGATTACTCAAGAAAATGGTCTAACTCTCTATTAAAAAAAGATAATTTAGATGATTTGAATCAAACAATTAATGATCTCTATACTTCAATAAACCTTACAAGACCAGAAATATACCATTTTTCATCTATAGAATCCGCTTTAAGATTTCTTTTAGATAAACCGTTAGAACTGATGGGCAGTGGCATCGAATTATTATTCGAGCAGTATCTTATTAAAGAATTAGAGCTGGAAATTTCAGGTCAGATAGAGGAAAAACTTTGGTGGAAAAAGTTATATAAGGAGTTATCTTGTGATTTTAGAGAAGCATGGTCAAGCCCTATGGATGAATCTATCTGGGAAAATCTATCTCAGATTTTTTTAGACGCAGACTGGGAAAAATTGAGTGCAAAGCTATGGGATCAAAATCCAACAAAATCTGATAATTCTAGTGAATTAGTCATCGAGTATTCATTTAATGTGTTTTCAAGCTGGATTTGGAATAGTGCTTGTTGTTTATATGATTTTTGTATATCTGAGCTTCGCTGTAAATACAATCAGAAAAAGTGGAAGATATTGAAAGATATCATAGGTTCATGTGATTATCTTTTTCCTTATCAAAATATATGTTTGATAGCGGTTATATCTGAGCATGAGAAATCGTGGTTATCAGCAATAAATTTAGACGACCAAGTATAGTAAAGGGTTATGCAGAATGTAGAAAACCCCGGTGTGTTAGTCAGGTAGGGTGCGATGATATCGCACCACTTTAAACCCGCTCCATCCCATATCCAATATTCTCTTTTAGCCCCAGTAGGCATTGTCCAGAAAAACTTTTATAAGCTTCAGCTCCGTTTGATTCTCAACTATTTAAGTTGTAATTCATCGAGCTTATCCTGCTGTTTGATAAGAGAATCTGGCTAGCTGCGTCCGATATCGAAGGACACCCTGGTAAGGAAATCTCTACCAGGGTGTCCTTTTTTAAGTAGGGTTACAGCTGAATTCAGATTTGGGATGCGATCGCACTCTTCAAAACCAACACCAAACTGGCTTTCCAATCAGCTAAGTAGACCACATGGATGCTGAGTAAATTACACCAAGCGGTGGACGATAAGAACAACTAAAAAAGCCCGTGCTGGAGTATTGATAGAAACTCCAGACGGGCGTTTGCTTTAAGAAAGAGAGGAAAGTGTTGATTCGGAACTATCTATGTGGGAGAATCCTGGTTAGATTTACGGGTATTAATGCCCAACAAGCCATAGAGGGCACAGGAACCAAAGACCCCTGTGAATAAAGCAATACCACCGGCAACATCCAATACAATGCCTAAGGTTGAGTCGGCATAGATGAGCAAGCCGAAATATAGCAATACGATTGCTGCGAGCGTCCGCAACAGACGATCTATAGTACCAACATTGTTAAACATGGGAATTAACCCTCCTGATTTTCTATGTAATACGTGATCTGTTCTATACAACTCCGGCAGCAACTGGCATCGTTGCGGGCAAGCGATCCATGACCGCTTGCATCTTTTGACTGGCATCTAAGGCAATCTCTTTAGCCTGAGGACTATGGATCATCAAAAACATAATCAGTGGATCCACAGCTGAGACTTCTACCTGCCCATTCTCATGCTCTTGAACAACAACATTACAGGGATAGAGCACCCCAGCTTTGTCATCGGTTTGTAGCATGCTATAGGCCACCTGCGGATGACAGGCTCCGAGAATCTTATAGTTACGGAAATCAGCGCCTAGCTTTTTCTTAAAAGCCGCTTGCACATCAATTTCGGTTAAAATCCCCATTCCTTCAGCCTTAAGTGCTTCAGTGACCTGGGCTATAGCTTCATCAAAGGAAGCTTTAATTGTCTTACTAAAATGATACATGGCTGATGTGTGTTGGCTTGATTTGTGAGAAATGTATCGGACTAATGTGAAGTCTAGACTCTTTATTTACTATATAACTAAATAGTGATTTAATCAACCATTTTTCTGAATTTATATTAAAGTCTCTTTTCCTAAAGCTTTTGCCAGAGCTTTATGTAGAGCTAACCAATGAAGCAAGTATGGCCTCTACAGTAAAGTTGACCAATGACCATGCCCTGGCAGCTTGGCTAGACTGGCTCAACTTTCTTAAAAACGGGTCCTATTTACGGTTGATCAGCTGACTGGTGAGAGAACCAGCAACAAAAGCAGCCAGAAAAATCATGGGGCTCCATGATTTTAAGATCAACGCAACAATTGCAGGTCCTGGACAATAGCCTGCAATGCCCCACCCAATACCAAAAATAGCGGCCCCCAACACCAGAGGGAGGTCAACCTCTTTATAGGTTGGCAATCTAAAGGCAGTAGCAAAAATTGGATAGGGTAACCGTAAAACAAATCGGAATGCGATGACAGTGACCCCCACAGCCCCGCCCAGGACAAATAACAATGCGGGATCCCAATTGCCAGTGATATCTAAAAAGCCCAGTATCCGTTCTCGGTCAATCATTTGGGATAGACCTAACCCTAGGCCAAATAAGAGGCCAGATGAGAGGGCAACCAAATTCTGCTTCAGCGTTAGTGTTTGCTGTATTGATACTTTTTCCATAGTGCTTATCCAGTTATGCCATGTCGAGTCAGCCAGACAGTTAGCATGGCTGTAGTGAGAAAGGTGAGCACCGCAACTAGCGATCGCAACGACAACCGCCCCAAGCCGCACACTCCATGACCGCTGGTACAGCCATTGCCCAGACGAGTGCCAAACCCCACCAGAAAACCGCCTAAGATCATGGTCCCTGCTGTCAGGGATGGCGTGGGAGTAGGCTCAGGTGCCAGGCCATATTCATAAAGTATTCCACCCAGGAGCATTCCCGCCAAAAAGAGCCAGCGCCAGGGTTCATTCCCCTGAATGCCACCGTTAACAATGCCACTAATGCCAGCAATCCGACCATTAAATGCCAGCAAAATTGTTGCACTCAAACCAATCAATACCCCACCTAATAATGCTGTTCCCCAACTTAATTCCACCATGGCAAGGGTCCATCAAAACGAGATTGAAACATCATATAACCAAATGGTAATACTATATCATGACTTTGATAAACTGTATCTGCCTTTGATAAACAAATGAGCGAGCAAATCTGGCAATGCAAAGAACGGATTCTGGCCCTGAAAAACCGTTGGCTAACGCTGATTGGCGAAACACTTGAGACACCCGAGGGCCAATCCCTGAACTATTGGCGTGTTGAAAAAGCAGACTCGGTCATTGTTTTACCTCTGTACCAACAGCATTTGCTGTTACCACCGCCAATGTATCGTCCAGGTGTGGGCGAATCCACTTGGGATTTTCCGGGTGGGCGATGCCCTGATGGGCAAAGACCCCATAATGCGGCAAAAACAATTCTTCAGCGGGAGTTGGGTATTGCTGACTCGGCCCTGCATCACTTGAAACCGTTAAATCAAACTGGCTGGTTCATCAACAGCTCCTTTTCAAATCAACGTCTCTATGGTTTTGTAGCTGAGCTCAGTGACGATGCTCCCCTATTGTCTGAAAAACTGGGAGCAACTTATCCGACTACCGAACCAGGCATCCAAGCGCTATTGGCAAGGCTAAATTGTCTGCAATGTAGATGTCTATTGATAGAGTGGTGGGCAGCTAGAGCCAGGGAATGTGCAGTTTAGGCAGTGATATGAAAAAGCGAAGGCCATTCACCATAATACTCTATGGCAATATAGTGAATTGTCTATAGGTCGCACTATATTAATTACATTAATTGCAGCTAAATGACGGTTCCTAGAAACCCGATTGCATTTTATACCGGTTACACGGAGATTATTGAGATTACCAGGTTGGGTCAGGCGAATGTTTCTAAGCATCTCAAGATGCTTACCCAAGCAGGAGTGGTTAGCCGTTATATTGAGCAGCAGTCACAACAGTTTGAAGCATTAGGTGCTATGGGACAAGCTCGCTAAGGATATCGTTTTTAGGGATGTCATAGTGTGACTTCGATAAAGGCGATACTTTTGTGCTGCTGGTTAATTACTTAAACATTGTCTCTTTTTGAAGGACAATCGGTTTCCTGAAAAGCATATTGTCTTTTTTGGAGAGTCAATTCACAATGAAAGTCATCAATGCCAAGCTTCTGTTTCTAAACCATAGGTTTGGGATTGACCTGTTAGATTGTGTAAAGGATAAAACCATGGCGGATACCGAGATTTTTGTTTTAGATAATGGCCCACTGATCGTCAAAGGGGAATTTTCTGTGACCGATGGGGATAAACAGCCCTATCCTAAGCAGGAACAAGTTGCCCTTTGTCGTTGTGGTGCATCGAGTAACAAACCCTTTTGCGATGGGGCTCATGCCAAAGCTGGATTTGAGGCAACAGACCGAGCACCTGGGGACTAATAAAAATTAAATTTTTCTTGTAGGGGCGTTACAGACAACGCCCCTACAAGAAAAAGAAAATGATGGGGGCGGATGCAATATCTTGTCCAGATTTTTAGAGAGTTTGTCAGCTAGTGTGTCAAGAAACTCCCAAGAACAATATTAATGAATACATCTGTTAGTGATATTGACCCTGACAACGCCATCGATCAACATGTTACAGCCGTTATTACCCATCGGGTCAAAGTTGGACGGCAAGAAGGGTACGAAGAATGGATTAGAGGCATCTCAGCAGCAGCCCGTGAATTTGAAGGGCATCTGGGGGTGAGTATTCTCCGACCTCAGCCTGATACACCACCAGACTATGTCATTGTGCTTCAGTTTGATGCCTGTAGTCATCTAACAGCCTGGCTCAACTCAGATACTCGCCATACTTGGATTGAACGGGTAAAACCCCTGATTCAAGCCCAGGAAACCATCCAGGTTTTGTCAGGGTTAGAATCCTGGTTTCAATTGCCCAAACAGCCGGGACCTAAAGCTCCAAGGCGTTACAAACAGGCTATTTTAATCTGGGTTGGGGTGATGATTGTGTCCCTGGGGGTGAGTCCGCTGATGGCACCATTGCTAAGTTTCTTACCCTGGTTGCTTAAGGTATCTGTCAATGTAGCAATTACAGTGGCTCTTCTGTCCTATGTGATCATGCCCCGACTGACTCGATGGTTTAAGGGTTGGTTGGTTGTTAACTAGTGTGGCGTCAAACATTTTATATCAGGTCATGACAGAAAATATTGCGTATTTAGAGAATCATTGAAGGTGGCCGGTTTTGACATAAATGAGACAGCCTTCTTCGCTAAAGGGCATATGCACACTGTCGGGTGGATTTCGCAGCCAGGTACCCTGAGGATACACTCCCTGCTCATCGGTAAATGTGCCTTCTAAGACAAAGATTTCTTCACCCCCCCAATGGTGATGTTGTTGAAACGTTGTGCCGGGTGCCCATTTTACTAGCGCTACCTGTTCAGTGCCGTAGCTGTGTAGAGGCAGCACGTGTAAACCAGTCACTAAACCAGGAGACCATCCTGCCTTGTTCGTGTCGATGGTCACTTGCTGTTGATCGTTTGGATCCATTTGTCGCAGTTTAACCAGGATTGTTGCACCGTCCTTACTGTGGGGAGTATGGCTAGAACCTACGGGGTTGCGCACATAGGTGCCTGGGCCAAAGTCTCCGTGTTCGTCTGAGAACACCCCCTCTAAAACAAAAAACTCTTCACCACCACCGTGGGTGTGGGCTGAAAAGTAGCTGCCGGGAGCATAGCGAACAAGAGAAGTTGCCCGGGCAACTTCTGCACCATCGCGTTCGATCATACGCCGTTGTACACCTGCCATGGGAGAGTTAATCCAGGGTAGGTTCTCAGTATTGACCACGGCTCGTTCTGTTAAATCTGCATGGATTTTCATGATAGGTTTCTGTGGATTTCTAGAAGCTATTTAACGCATGTTCCTTGAACATAGTCTTGTCCAAAGATAGAGGGTGAGGCTCAAACCCACATCGGGTTAGTGCTCCCTTACAGCACCCTTAGTTGTATTGATTTCGCCCAGCCATCACACCGCCATCCACATCCCACACAGCACCGGTTACCCAAGCGGCCTTATCAGACAATAAAAAAGCAATGGCTTCAGCTACATCTTCAGGGGTGCCAATGCGGCCAATGGGATGGAATCCGTTAAAGCCTTGCAGGGCATCATGCACATCCTCTTTGGGAATAAAGCCCTCATAAATAGGTGTTGCCACCACAGCAGGAGAGACTGCATTCACCCGAATATTGTGCTCAGCTAACTCCATCGCGAGATGTTGAGTCAAGGAATGCAAACCCGCTTTGGCCATAGAATACGCCGAAGATGGCGTTGCCTGGATGGCCTGCTTAGCCCACATAGAGCCAATGTTCACAATGGCACCTTTGTTGTTTTGCTTAATCATGTTTCGAGCCACTGCCTGGGTAATAAAGAAGGTGGCCTTATTCAGATCTAGATAGAGATCATAGTCAGCGGCTTCATAGTCCAGGAATGGTTTGGGGAGAAAGGCTCCAGCTGCATTAACTAACAATGTAGCGTCTGCATGGGCCTGATTAATTTTTGCAATTAAAGCCTGAAGTTTCTCAGGTTGCGAAATGTCAGCACGCTCTCCCATAACAGGACCATAGGCCTTCAGCTCATCAACGGCGACCTGCAACTTTTCTGCACGACGACCAACTAAAACAACTGAACCACCATTTTCAAGAACAATGCGGGCAACGGCTTTACCCATACCACTGGTGCCACCGATAACAATGAGTTTTTGATCTGCAAATGACTGCAACATGTTGAGCTCCTTTTTGGGAAATAGTGGACAATCTACCTACCAGAAGGTAGATAACAGGACAAAAAATTTAGGCTTTGGCAAATTTTGCTGTAAGCAGTGGATAAACAACCTGCTCAAAGGTAACCACACTGTCCGCTGATGAACGAGCCAGTAGCTGTGCCCCTTGGAGCATCGCAATCAACCCCTTTGCCTCCTGTTCAACTGAGGGATGACAGTCCCAATGTCCGCTGTCACATCCCTGCTGGAGCAAGTTTATGACCCAGTTCTCAGTGTGGCTAAAGAAGGTTTGAATCTCCTCCCGAATAGGTTGGGGCAAAACTTCGAAATCTGCTGCTAACATGGCGCATAGACAGATCTGATGCTCCTCTAGACCATTGCGGTAGAGATTGGCAAATTGGACAATTTGCTGATCAAGGCTGGCCGTGGACTGGGTAATGCGATCGCACGCCTTTCCCATTTCCTCTCGATATCGTTTGACTAACTCTTTCACCAACTCATCCTTAGAGGGAAAGTGGTAGTGAATACTAGCTTTGCGAATACCAACCTGCTGTGCGATATCAGCATAACTAAAGGCACTATAGCCTCGATTACGCACCATATCTTGAGCAACATCCAATATGCGTTTAGCCGTGTTTTTTTCCATGGCTTAAGTATCTACCATCTAGTAGATAGATGTCAACCATAAAGCTATGGATGAAGCGGTCAACCCAGGTTGAGCCAAGTCCTAATCATTCGGGGACTGCACAAAAATAAGAACCCAGGTTGGGGCTGTAGATGGTAGGAAGAGATTTTTGGGAGTCTCTTCAACTTAGCTTACGCGAGTTAACAAAATCAGTGAATTTTCCATATTTTCGATCCCAACCGCCATACTCAAGGTGACCCAATGCAAACCTGAGTGATCCCCCATTCCCATGCAAGATTTCAACTGGAAAAAGCTTCAAAATGGCTCGGACATCCGTGGTGTTGCAATCGACGGTGTTCCTAACGAACCCGTTAACCTCACCCCAGAAATCGCTCAGCGGCTAGGGCAAGCCTTTACCACCTGGCTCGCCACAAAACTTAGTAAGCCAGCGACAGATCTGCAGCTTGCTGTCGGTCGTGATAGCCGTGTCTCTGGGCCTACTCTCATGCAAAGTGTGATGGATGGCATGGCTAGCCTTGGTGCAAATGTGTATGACGTCAGCATGGCCTCTACGCCCGCCATGTTTATGAGCACCGTCACCCCCGGCTTTGACTGTGATGGGGCCATTATGATGACCGCCAGTCACCTGCCCTTTAACCGCAATGGCCTGAAATTTTTTACTGCCCAGGGTGGTCTTGCGAAGGCAGATATTACTGAAATCCTGACATTAGCTGAACAAAACGACTTCTCACTAGTAGACAGAGCTGGAACTATTGAAACCCGTGACTTTATTGCTGTCTATGCCGATCAGCTGGTTCAGAAAATTCGCAATGCCGTTAACCATCCTCAACATTTTGAGCAACCCTTACAGGGCTTAAAAATTATTGTCGATGCTGGTAATGGTGCCGGTGGTTTCTATGCCAGCAAAGTGCTTGAACCCCTGGGTGCTGACACAAGCGGGAGTCAGTTCCTAGAGCCTGATGGCATGTTTCCTAACCACATTCCTAACCCTGAAAATCACGATGCCATGGCTTCCATTTGCCAGGCAGTATTAGCCAATGAAGCAGACTTCGGTATTATCTTTGATACGGATGTGGACCGTTCTGCTGCTGTGGATCATCAAGGCCAGGAACTGAACCGTAACCGCCTGATTGCCCTGATATCTGCCATTGTGCTACAGGAACACCCAGGGTCTACCATCGTGACTGACTCCATTACCTCCGATGGGCTTGCTCAGTTCATTGAACAAGATTTACGGGGTAAACACCATCGCTTTAAGCGTGGCTATAAAAATGTCATTACCGAAGCTGTGCGCTTAAACCAAACTGGAGAAGAATCTTGGCTGGCGATTGAAACCTCCGGCCACGGTGCCATGCGGGAGAACTACTTTCTTGATGATGGAGCGTATCTGGTGAGTAAGTTGTTGATTGAGCTGGCTAAAGTGAAACAGGCTGGGCGCTCACTGACAGATTTGATCGCGACTCTTAAAGAACCAAGAGAAAGTCGAGAGATTCGTATCAAGATTGGTGTAAATGAGTTTAAGTCCTATGGTGAGAGTGTCATTGGTCAGCTTAAAACCTTTGTTGAACAACAGGATGATTGGTCATTAGTCCCGAATAACTATGAAGGTGTCCGCGTGGCCTGTTCCTCTCCAGAAGAAGACGGGTGGTTTTTACTACGCCTTTCTCTGCATGACCCTGTATTGCCCTTAAATATTGAGTCTAATGTAGAAGACGGGGTTGCCCAAATTACTGAACAACTGCTGATATTCTTCAATGGTATTGAGTCTTTGGATCTATCGGCCTTTTCTTAAAAATGTAGGTTAAACAATTTTAAAGACCTGTAGGGATGCACTGCTGTACATCCCGTTGGGGCTATGGGGAGATCGCCTACAGATCGGGGGAATAAATCCTTTTAACCTGCTAGATAGGCTTTGCCTCGTTCCAGACGATTATTGACTTCATCCCAGTTGACGACGTTCCACCAGGCGTTGAGGTAATCTCCTCGACGATTTTGATACTTTAGATAATAGGCATGTTCCCAAACATCGTTGCCCATGATGGGGTAGTAGCCATCCATTAAAGGACTGTCCTGGTTGGGAGTGTTCATCACGGTAAGTCGACCATTTCTGTCTAAAACTAGCCATACCCAACCGCTGCCAAACCGAGTTTTACCGGCACTATTAAAGGTTTGTTTGAAGGTTTCAAAGTCTCCAAATGCTTGATTGATAGCTGCGGCAATGGCTCCAGTGGGTCGTCCCTGACCGTCGGGGGTCATGATTTCCCAAAACATGGTGTGGTTGGCATGGCCGCCACCGTTCTTGCGCACAGTTGCACGGATATTTAAGGGAAGGTCATTTATGTTACTAAGTAACTCTTCTATAGATTTTGACTGTAGCTCGGGATAGTTTGCGATCGCACCGTTCAATTTTCTGACATACCCAGCATGGTGCCGGTCATGGTGCACCGTCATGGTCTCGGTATCAATATAGTCATTCAGTGCATCATAGGCATAGGGCAGCGGAGGAAGGGTAAATTCCTTCGTTGCGGTTTGATCAGCAATCCTGTTGAGAGGAGGCAGGATCTGTCCTGTTGTTTCATTAGTAGCCGCAACAACTGCCACTGGCTGCGCGCTACCCCATAGCAAAGTCATTACCAATGCAACGGGAAAAAGCCACACAAATAAGCGTTTAAGTTTCATGGGGAATACCCTGCGAAATCACATCTGCTCATTCACGCTGCCAAGGGTCCCACCATGATTACTGGAGTTACGAACAATGAACCTTGATGAAAAAATAATTTTTAATCTTTACTGAAACCTTATCAGGAACTTCTGGACAGGAAATCTATCAGATTGAAGATCGTTTACTTAGATTGCCGCTGATTTTCCTAGACAATAAGGAACTCTATGAAAAAAGATACTTGCAGATATCCGTATAAGCTTTAAGAATTACTGACAAATATCTGCCTCAAAAGTATTTGTAGCTACACTGCAAAAGGATTGCTTCAGGGCAATACTCGGATTGATATTATCTCTTTAATTAATGTTTTATTTGTTCCATAATCTTTGACTAATCGTCGTTTGACATAGCCCCATAGCAGTTGCAGAATCAGTCGATGTTTGTACCATGGTTTTGACCATGCAATAGCTAACCGTGCCTTGAGATGGGAGGACAACTATGAATTTAGATGGAATCGGTGAAGAGCAAGTACATGCGCTCTTAATGTTAATTGTCTTAAATATAATTATCTTTGCAGCTTTGATAACTAAAGTTCAGGCTGAATTGGCTGTGTCGGGCCTGTGTGCCCTGTTTTAGTAAATGATCTGGTGGCAAGGGGTACTTTGTGATTATTGATGACCAGCAGTATGACGTAATTATTGTCGGTACTGGTGCAGGGGGCGGTACCCTAGCCTGTAAACTGGCACCCACCGGTAAAAAGATTCTGATCCTAGAGCGGGGAGACTTTATGCCCCTCGAAGAACAAAATCGCAGTGACGTCGATGTCTTTAAACGAGAACGTTACCATGCTCCCGAGCAATGGTACGACACTGCTGGCGAGCCCTTCTCCCCTCAGATGAACTATGCCGTAGGTGGCAATACTAAAATCTACGGGGCTGCCTTGCTAAGAATGCGAGAACGAGACTTTGAGCGGGTAGAACATCAAACAGGTGTTTCCTTGGAATGGTGTTTAAAGTACGCTGATTTTGAGCCTTACTACACTGAAGCTGAGCGGCTGTATAAGGTGCATGGCACCCTCGGTGGCGATCCAACGGAGCCTGGGCATAGTCGAGAGTATCCCTATGAAGCGATTAACCAAGAGCAAGAGATTGAAGAAATAATGGTTGCGATCGCAACCCAGAACCTCCACCCCGCTTGTCTACCCTTGGGCCTTACTCGCCAGGACGATGACCCCACCAACGACTCTGAAGTCAGCGGCATTGCCCCGGCCCTCACCCACTCCAACGTCACCCTCAAAACCGAAGCTAGGGTGGTCGCTCTCCACACTGACCCCTCCGGTCAGATGGTCAAAGCGGTGGAAACCCAAATTGGCAACCAAACCTACTTATTCTTTGCCTATATTGTTGTCCTATCCTGTGGTGCTGTTAATTCAGCGGCTCTATTACTTCAGTCGGCCAATGAGCAACACCCCTGTGGTCTAGCCAACAGTTCTGACCTGGTGGGTCGTAATCTGATGAAAAGCTTACTGACAGCCGTGGTACAGCTCACGAATAAAACTAACTCAGGAGATTTTCCTAAAACTGTCTACATTAACGATTTTTACTGGGGAGATACCGATTTTCCCTACCCGATGGGGCATATCTACAATACAGGTGGCCTGCTCAGCGACATTATTTTTGCTGAGGCTCCCCCACTGCTCTCAATTCTGGCCAAATATATGCCTGATTTTGGCCTCAAACAGTTGGCCACGCGCTCCATTGGCTGGTGGATTCAAACTGAAGACTTACCTGACCTCAACAACCGTGTGCGCATCGACCATAACAAACTCTACATTGACTATACTCCCAATAATTTAGAGGCCCATGATCGCCTGGTTTATCGTTGGATAGAGGTGCTAAAGACCCTTGAAAAAGACTTAGGTGGGTTTCAGCGCGGTACCCATCCCCGTGGTGAGGTGCCTATTCAGGTGATGGCTAACCAATGCGGTACCTGCCGATTTGGGAATGACCGGACTACGTCGGTTTTGAATCCTAACTGCCGCACCCATGACGTGGATAATCTTTATGTGGTGGACAGCAGTTTCTTTCCGTCTAATGCCAGCGTAAGTCCGGCGCTGACGGTGATTGCCAACGCCTTACGGGTAGGAGACCATTTAATTGAGCGGTTGATGTAGGGGCGTTCCATGGAACGCCCCTACATCAACCATGGAACGCTCCCACACCGAGAAATCATAAACCCTCATTCCTCAGCGTTTGTAGAAGCATCGGAGCTGTCTGCTCTACCATTGCCTACAATAGAAATACTCTCAAGTGGCCAACTGGCCATGAGTCAAGCCGTTTGAGAATATTATGAATCGTCTCCCTATGTCCCTGTTACCCCATCTCTCCCAAGTTTCTAATCTGCGTCAAGCCCTTGCTGTTCAGCTTGAGACGATGATCAGTACGCTTCAGCCGTTGCAAGAAACGTTTGATCTCACCCAGCCCCTCATCGATCTCTCGGCTGCTAGTGAAGGTCTGCGCCAGGGAGTCTTTCGCCTCATGGTGCTAGGGGATATGAAACGGGGGAAGAGTACGTTTCTCAATGCGCTACTGGGAGAACCCTTACTGCCCAGCAATGTGAATCCTTGCACGGCCCTACTGACGGTGCTGCGCTATGGTCCTACCCCTGAAGCAACGATTTACTTCAACGATGACCGACCGCCTGAGCAGTTAGACATGGAGACATTTACCCAACGGTACACCATCGATCCAGCTGATATGCGTCAAAGTGGCAGTACCCCACCTTTTGCCCATGTGAGCCATGCGGTGATTCACTATCCGCTATCGCTGTTAGAAAACGGTGTTGAAATTGTTGATAGTCCGGGTCTCAACGATACTGAAGCTCTAAATAAACTTTCCCTTGGCTATATCCAAAGCTGTCATGCAATTTTGTTTATGCTGCGGGCTACACAGCCTTGCACCCTGGCTGAGCGTCGCTATCTCAATAACTACTTGCAACATAAAGGGCTGTCGCTGTTTTTCTTGCTGAATGCCTGGGACCACATTAAGGATAGTTTGCTAGATCCCGATGATCCAGATGAATTGGCTCAGGCAGAATCCCGCCTGCATCAGGTGTTTCACAGTACCCTTAAAGACTATTGCGATCGCTACGACCAGCGGGTATTTCCCATTTCTGCCTTGGAGGTGCTACGTCAGCGGATTAAGACTCCAGATGAGCCCATTCGCGATCCAGGATTTTCGCGGTTTTTGCTCACCCTGGATCAGTTTCTTACCCATGAGCGGACCCAGGCTGAGTTTCAACCAGTAGTGGCCTTATCTCGCCGTACGCTGACAGAACTTACGGAAAAGGTGCAGCTGCGTCAGACTCTATTGGCGCAAAGTGTGGCTGAGCTGAAGCAAACTATTTTGCAGCTGGCTCCGGTGTTTGAACAGCTGGTGGTGATTCGCGATCAGTTTCAGCAGGAGATTCGGACGAGTTGCGATCGCAATGCCACAGCCACCTCCTCCTCCTTTAAGGACTTTATCCTTAGCCTGGAAACCACCTTTGAAAAAGACTTTGCCCCTTACCAACCCGATCTCTCCCTGTTAGATCTTGTCAGCCCTGCCGGTCGGCAACAGTTTAACCAATCCCTAGAGACGGCCTTTCAACGCTATCTCAACGATCGACTTTTACACTGGAGTCGCACCCTGGAACCCACCTTACGCAGTGCTTTTCAAGCTCTGTCTAAGCGAGCCGCCCACTACGGTACCTCCTACAACCAAATCACCCAGCAAATTCTAAATACCCTCAGCGGTCAGTTTGTGGAGCTTCCCCTCGACAACAGCCAACCCAGCTGGGCAGCATGGGCCATTGATGCCCTCAACCAACCGGCAGATACCCCCGAAGTTAAAGCAGTTCTGGCCAGCATCGATCTGCAGAGCATTCTGATCAACGTAGTCGCTGCCATCGGTGCCAGCCTTTTAGCTTCCAGTCTGATCAGCACCATCGCCGGACCCATTACCCTAGGGATTGCCAGCCTGGGCATCGGGGCCTTCCAAATTGACCAAACCCGTCGTGCCTTAGTCGCAGCGGCGCGCCAGGAACTCAGAACCCACCTACCCCGCATTGCCGCTGAACAGCAGCAACCTATCCATTCAGCCATTATTCAGTACTTTCGCGACTATGAGCAATCCGTCATCAGTCGCCTGGATGCCGACATCAAAGCTCGCAAGGCTGATTTAGAAACCTTACTGACCCAAAAGCAAGACCAAGAATACCAGGGACAACATGAATTGGACCAATTGCAGACGGCTTTAAATCAGCTACAGCAGGCAGATCAGGTGATTCAACAGCTTTATGGTCAGGTTTAGGGGGTTTTTAGTTCTTAGTTTCTAGTTTTTAGTTCTTGGTTCTTGAGTCCTAATGAATGTCTTGTAGGGGCTGCGCCTTGTGCCAGCCCTGCTACACTCAAAACTAATCACCAATAAGTCCCCCCTCCCATGCCTGATTTCAAACCCAACGACGGTCGTCTCTATGCCCCTGCCACTGAGCGTAATCGTGAGTTCATTCTCGCAGTGCTAGAGCGCGTTCTACCCAATCCAGGCACCGTGTTGGAAATTGCTAGCGGTACGGGTGAGCATGCTAGTTTTTTCGCCCCTAAACTTGCACCCCGACGGTGGTGGCCCAGCGATATCAGTGAGCCCATGCTGAAGAGTATTGCCGCCTGGCAGCAGGCCACCAATGCTCGCTATCTACTCCCCCCCATAGAACTCGATGTTTGCCATGACCCATGGCCTGTGGAGGCAGATGAAAAGCGGTCGATTGATGCAGTTGTCACCATTAATATGATCCACATTGCTCCGTGGAAAGCGTGTGATTTTTTGATGGCTGGGGCTGGGCGTGTACTGCCTGAAAAGGGTGTTCTTTACTTATATGGTCCCTTTAAGCGTAATGGTGAGCATACAGCGCCTAGTAATGCCATATTTGATGGCTGGCTGAAAGAACAGAATCCTGATTGGGGCGTGCGGGATTTAGAAACTGTTGAAGAGACGGCTAAGGCACATCAGCTAGCTCTGCAGGAGGTGGTGGAAATGCCTGCTAATAATCTTTCGTTAGTGTTTCATAAACAACCTTAGTCGTTACTCAAAGCCTTAGAAGGGCTACCGTGTACACACATCTCGAAAGGGCGTTCACAATCTTGCATTACCCCCCTTAATCCCCCCTTGGTAAGGGGGGAAACTCCGGTTCTCCCCCTTGGTAAGGGGGAGCTAGAGGGGGTGAGGCAGGGGAGCTAGAGGGGGTGAGGCAACCGCGAACGCGCTAGTTTCCAACACTTGTGTGTACACGGCAGGTGCTAAGGGGAATGCGCAGCGTGAAACAGGTGCCCTTGCCAGGGGAATAGGCCGCAGTCACTGTGCCCTGTAAGGAGGCGATCTGAGGACGCACTTGCTGACAGGGCGTTTCTGGATTGAGGCCGTATCCATCGTCCCAAACACACATCACTAGATGCTGCTCTGCTTGCTTGGCCGCCAGTTGAATTCTACCCAGAGCTGATTTCCCTTGCTGCTGTCGAACGGTAGGCATCTCAAGATCTTGTTTGAAGGCATAGTGTACCAGCTGTAGTAGCGGATCATATAGCCGCTGAGCGATGGCTTGGTCAATGAGAACTTCATTCTCTCGAATTTCCACCAGAACAGGTTTATCATGCTGTCTGGTTAAATCACTCAAGTCCTCCTGACAGTTTAGGAATACCTGACTGAGGGGCTGTTTTTTGACCACAGAGATGGGCTTTGTGGGGAGTGTTGGCGGAGGGCTTGATGGCTGAGCAACTTGAATTTGAGGTGCTTTGCGAGGTATTGTTATCGGTTGGTTTAACCATTGCCATAGGCCCTTCAATCGATTTGTTCGTTGGGGCACCTGTGTGCCCAACTGTAGGAGAGCTGAACTCGGGGCACCCCCCTGGTTGCGATCGCCCTGTAGTACTTTTGTCTGGCCAGCACGATAGTCGGCCAATGCAATTTGAGCAATGTGAACAGTTTGGGCAGGATGCTGTTTGAGGGCCGCTAACGTCGCTTTGGCAATTGCCCCAAACCCTGGCAATTGAAGTGATTCGGCTAACCCAATGAAGACATCAGCGTGAATATGGAGTAGGGCTTTTAAAGATTCAGGGTCAGGCGTTTTGAGAGCGTAGCTTAATTCATTTAAGTAGTCGGTGACGCCACTTTCAAAGATCGCCTGAGTGACATCAACCCCAAGCTCAATGGACGTGGGTAAATAGCTATCTTGACCAAACCGATCGCCTAGGTTTTCCTGTAGCTGTGAGACGATGGTCGCTATCCGGGCCAAAATATTGGACTCATCAATGGGTTCTTTGGCTAACCGTACTGAGACCATCAGTTCCAAGCAGTTGTACCCTTCAAAAATTAAGTCTTCTACTGTGGGAGTTAGGTTGGCATCTGGAGTACACAATGCCTTAAATGCATTTTCTAATGCCTGGGTGATGGTTTTGATAACATCTAACCCCACGGTTGCTGCGGCCCCTTTCAGGGTATGAGCTAAACGCATCAATGTATGCGCTTTCTGGATACTAAAGTTTTGACTTAGAGATTGAAGCTCATCCCCTATTTGCTGAAGTAATTGAGAAGCCTCCTGTTGAAAATAGGTTGGCGGTGGTTGTAAGATGACCTGATTAGAACTCATGATGACTTAAGGAATATAACGCTATGGTGTCCTAACAGAAGGATAGATGATATCTATTCTGTTAAGCTAAATTTATTGTTTTGTAGTTGTTTCCGTCTCCGGTGTTGCCCCGTGTCTCGGTTAGACAGACGATGGTGATAGCCTGCTAAACTGCGCTGGACTGGTTGATGTCACTGGCTCAGTTTGTAAATGCTTGAGCACCACTTTCAAAACTCGCTTGGGTTTAATGGGTTTACCCAAAAAACCATTGGAACCCACCACTTTGGCCCGTACTCGATCAGGAATACTGTTGTTATTAGTCATGATGATGACTGGAACGTCTTTAAGTACCGAGATTCTTCGAATCTGAGCACAGAGTTCATAACCATTGACCACAGGCATAACCAGATCGAGAAAAATTAGCTGAGGTTTAAGCTCCAACAGCTTGGTGAGAGCCTGTAAAGAATCAGAAATATTGACATAGCGATAGTCTGATTCTTTGAAAATATCGGCCATTGCCTGGCTATCTGCCAGGTTGTCGTCAACATAGGCGACGACAGCTTTACCCTTATCATTGTTTGCTTGACTGCAGGTACAAGGTCTTTGACGCTTGACCGGGTTAGCCTTAATGCTAGAGGTAACGGCTGCTCTCTTTTTAGCTACGGAATGATGACTACCAGAAGACGGTACAAAAGATGTTGGGGTCCTTGGCTTGATATAGGGGGCAGATGATAAATCTTTCACGTTGACCAACTTCATCAGATCCCGACGGATGTGGGGAATCAATGACTGTGTTAGTAAAATCAGGGGTTGGCCTGTTTTCACGGCTAAATCTCGCAGGGTTAACCGACCATCAGCTAATTTTTCCAACTCGCGAAATGTTGCCTCTGATGTGCGCTCCCGAAGAATATCAGCTCTGATAATCTTCGGTGCTAGATTAGGATTGTAATCAGTTAGATTTGCCTGTTGCCAGGCATGCCAATCTTGTTGAACCTGCTGCCAGATAGGTTCTCGATGAAGGCCGATACAAGGAAAGTTAGCCCCGTTGCGGGAGCTAACTTTATAAATTAGTTTTTGCGAGGTTTTGAGCTCTAGTGTCGCCTGGTAGATGATATCGAACAGAATTTCAGAAATGCAGCCTATGACGACTTGAGAAAATTGCTCCCGACTAAACTTTTGTTGCATAACTAATTGCGCCATCACTTTATAGTTTTCAGGTTGATGGGCAATGTCATGAATTGCTTTCTTGCTTAAATCCGGAGAGTATTTGAGGCATTGGCGATGCCAACGGCGTTTTGAATGGGTGCGGGTATTCGCCCAAACAATTTGACCAACGAGAAAATATAGGAACCATTCGACCTCGTTATGGGTCCCTATTGCAAGTACTCCGGTAAACAGACTCTCTTTAGCTCTCTGGATTTTGTGATTTAACTCACCAATAATGAATACATTTGACATGCTTGTGCTCTACCCCTACATGAAGAAGGGCTGAATACAGACTGCGATAAAAGCCTCTTTAAAATCGGCCCAAACCTCTACTAGTTCAGCAATGTACTCACCAATAGGGTATTGGAATTGCATACACCTGTGTCTTCTATTACGAGCATAACCCGCAAGTTATGCTAGTTCAAGTTATCTTCCTTATTTCAGAAGACACAGATTGTAAGTTCCGTTACATCTCAAGGACGTTTATGTGATTTTCTCATTAAACCATGCAATAAAAGCATGGTTTAATACAAATGGCGCATCATCACCATAGATTAAGTGTTGGGTCTATTTATTCTGTTTGGATAGTAATAACTTGGGGTGGGGTGGCATCGGGGGGATAGCGCAAGATGATGTCTACTCGACGTTTTTCCTGAGGGGCTAGGGTTAATGTTGTTAGGGGTTCAGCCTGTTGCCCGCGCAGTTGTACTAGATGGAAATTGCGTATACGAGGGAGGTTGTCGTCGTCGCGATATCTGACTTGGACGGGGCCTCGGAAAAAGGTGCGGTTTGGTGGGGTTTCGAAAAACTGTAACCCTGCTGTTGACAGGGTGTCTTCTTTAATGGGGGTTTCCAGGGCAATGGTGACGGTTTGATGACTATCGGTGCTGTTTTGTAAGGGAAATGCCAGGGTGTATTCCACACCATAATTACCATGGGCTTGGTAGGCGGTGTCTCCATAACGCACCAACATGGGAGCACTTTGGTTTTGGTTGGTACCCATTTGCCCTGCATGCAGGGTACTGAGGCCATAGGAAATGGCTGTATTTGATGCTGGAATAGTCAGCACGTCAGCGCCATCATCAGTAACGGTGGCGGTCCAGCTAGATCCTTGGGCGACCCCTGCCACACGGCCATAAATCACCTGACCTGAATTGTCGGTGATGGGGGTGGGGGTGCGATCGCGAGGTCCAGCCAACCCTGAATTCTTTACTATGGACGCCCACTGGGCCAATGTGGGGGCAGTCTCATGGTCATTGCCGTCCACATTGGCGGTTTCTGACAGGCTCGCCAGATAGACAGGGCCACTGCTATCCAATTCAATTAAAGTGGAGCGACCATTAATGGGTGGGTCAAACTCGGCCACTGGAATGGGTGCATTTAAAAGCAGAGCATTGGCCCCAGGGGGAACAACTAATTGAGACGGGATTAGATCTTGACGACGCCCCTGGATCAAATCTCCCATCACTCGACTACCGGGGCCAGCAAACACCGGATTACGGGGCGAAAAGCGGATTGCACTCGGCAATGTGATAAACGGTGCATCTGGTTGACTTAAGTAGCTAGCGCCAGCCAACACATTCACCGTCACTGTTTCCACACCAGGGTTGTGCACCAAAAGGGCCACATACATTGGTCTGAGATCCTCAGGATCATCTGCCCGATAGACATGGTGAGCAAACACATCAAATCGTCCCTCAAAAGCAAAGTCCAGATGGGCTTCTGGATGCTCCATGCCCTCGGGTGGAAATGTGGAGAGTAAAATCCCTGGCTCGCCAATTAGCTCAGGACTGTTGCTATTAAAGACAGGGAGCGTATCTAGCTGAGCCGGTAGGGGTCTGACTTCTTGGGGGCGGACGATTTGCGGCGGTGAAGGAGCTTGGGCAATGAGGGGGAAGAACATTGGACAAACAGTGGGGGCAAAATAGAAGGTACATTTTCCGTCCCCTAACCTGTCTGGGAGCTATTGATGGTGGGGACTATACAAGATTATCAACAGGCTGAATTTAAATGGTCAACGATTTTTAGGAAATCAAACTCAATGACGGTATGGTTAGCTGGGGTAATCAACGGCACATGGACAAATAGGGCGGCAGCGGACTGTTGCTTAAGATGTCTGAGCACCCGGTAGTAAAGGCGATTGCACACAAAATTGCCAGCATCGTTGCTGATGTGGGTGTGAATTGTATTCTTGATCAAGGTCTTGAGATCAATGGGCGTTGCCAGGCGATTGTCCCCATGGGTGCCCCACTGTTCTACGGTTAATGTCTGACGCATTTCCGCCATGCCGCAGCAGATAACGGCCTTGGGCCGATACTGAACAATGTGATTAATCACCTGCATCGGTGCCAGGTCAAAATTAACCGGCAGCCAGCGCAAAAAAATAGCATTCTGCGGCAGTTTTGCCGCCACACGTTCTAGTAAGACATCGCTGGTATTGAGGCCTTGATGTGCTTTCCAGGGTCGGAAGCTGGTGATCAGAATAGGCGCGGACATTGGTCTAGGGGAGTAGGGAATGGGGGCTGTTCTTAAACATACCTGCCCTTTTGCCCTCCCCCCAACTACCCATCCTTCAATCAAGCCGATACTATAGAGCAGTAATCGCCTACCAGAGGGACTATGCCAACCATCGCTGTCATTGATTACGACATGGGTAATCTGCACTCGGCCTGTAAAGGGCTAGAGTTTGCTGGGGCTACGCCGATAGTGACTGATCAGCCAGAGGTGATTCATCGGGCTGATGGTGTGGTGCTACCCGGTGTGGGTGCCTTTGACCCGGCGATGCGCCATTTGTGCGATCGCAACCTAGCTCAACCAATCCGCGATGTCATCGCCAGCGGTAAACCCTTCCTGGGTATTTGTGTGGGGCTACAGCTCTTATTTGAAGCTTCTGAAGAAGGTGTTGAGCCTGGCATTGGTGTACTCAAGGGCACCCTGCGTAAATTTAAGCCCGAGCCCGGCATCACCATTCCCCACATGGGTTGGAACCAGCTACAGCTAACCCAACCAGATCACCCCCTCTGGTCCACAATTTCATCCAACGAGTGGGTTTACTTTGTCCACTCTTACTATGCCGAGACAACCGATCCCTCCATTGTTGCAGCCACTGTTACCCACGGTAGTCAAACGGTGACAGCCGCTGTTGCTAAGGACAATCTGATGGCTGTACAGTTTCACCCTGAGAAGTCTGCTAAGACAGGTCTACAGTTGTTGGCGAACTTTGTTGAGAGGGTGAAACAGCCGGTGGCGGTTGGGTAGGTTTTATGGCCCCTAAGCCCTACCAACGTATTCCCATTCAAGAATGCGGCGAATCTTTAGTACCAATTCCGTTAGAACAGTTTGCAGTTGTTGACCCTCATCCCTATGCGATGTTGGGGGCTCCCTATGGAGAACGATCTCCTTACTATGTGCGGGAAGGGGTATTACGGGCTTTAGTGCAGGCTCAAGTGCACCTACAGCAGCGGTATCCTGGCTGGCGGATTCAAATCTTTGATGCCTACCGTCCCATTCCTGTGCAGCAGTTTATGGTGAACTACACCTACGAACAGTTGTTGCAGGTGTGGCAAAGTAAGCAACTGGGGGGAACTAACGACGCACCTAGGGAAGAACTGATGGCTCAGGTATATCAGTTTTGGGCGGCTCCTAGCCATGACATGGCAACGCCACCGCCCCATAGCACCGGAGCAGCCATCGACATCACCCTGGTAGATGCCCAGCGGCAGGTGGTGGATATGGGGTCTGACATTGACGAAATCTCTGAACGGTCCTATCCCAACTATTTTGCGGATAAACTCGATGGCCAAACATTTCATCACCATCGCACCGTATTAGCCCAGGCAATGCAGGCGACTGGGTTTCGTCAACACCCCAACGAGTGGTGGCACTTTTCCCTGGGCGACCAGCTATGGGCCTGGTTAGGGATGACGGTTGACGAAACCCCTAATAATTCAAAGGCGTTTGCCTACTATGGCCGCGCTGAATAGGCTTTGGTATTGCTAAACTTTCGTTACGGATGCCAGCGAATATGCATAACCTCCCTGGCAAGAGACAGAGGAATATATAGTTGCATGGGCTACCACTGATGCTGTCTCAATCTATTTCCAATCCCACCTCTTGTTACTATGTCGTAGTTTCCGAATGGGGCACCAAAACCCTCGTTTCAGTTCACGCCACCAGTGTTAAAGCAGCTGAAAACATTGCTAGACAAAACGCCGGAAAAAAAGACGGCTGGGAAGGCATTCATAAAGTTTACAATGCCTTTCCAATCATTGAAGAAAAGCCTTAAGTCCTAAGTCCTGAGTACAGTTGCTTAATCATAGAAATATCTTTTGATTAGAGCACCCCCCAATGCTGGCTACGGTGTATACATAAGTCAGAGAGAATGGCCAAAAACCTGAAGATTCAGTAGTTTCAAATAGTCTGCTTAGGGTTCCCCTTGGTAAGGGGAACCGTCAGGGAGGGGTTCTGCATCACCTTAGGGCTGATCCCATTGCAAATACCCACCAATACGAACAATAAAATCATCGTAGTCATAATCGGCATTTTCTGCCCCAACCAGAAGTTCACCCGCATCCTCCCAGCGCAGCAACAAACCACCATCGATCACATCTCCTATGGGGCCATCAAATCGAGCATACTGACGATTGCCAGCATTTTGCCGGGTAGTTGAATATAAAATGCCGGCAGGTTGCCCATTAAATGAAGACTCTAAGTAAAAGCTATACTCAGTATTTGCTGTTAATCGAAACTCGTCTAAAGGTTGAGGCACGGTCACACCAGGAGTTCCCTGGAAATCATCCCGGTTGTTCACACCGGCATCATCTTGGTAATCCGAGGGTTTATTTACAGGTTGTGGCACATCGGATCCTTTAACTTCACTGTAGATAGGGAACTTTTCACCCGTTTGTACATTGATAATGCCAAAGGTAGATTGATAACTACCGTTAGATTCTAAAAACTCAAATTCAACAATAGTGTCTACGTCTAGCCGGATGCCTTGATTGCCAAAGCTTTCCTGAGCTTGCGTAGCGGTCGACGACACCCCCAATGTAGCCGCTATTGTTAGCAAACCCACAGCTACACGGCGTCCATATTGGGCCATAAAATCAAAAAAAATTCCCATCGTTAGATCATCCTTCTGAGAAGTTTATATGCATCTTATTTGGGTAATCGTTGCAACCCCAATACCACTCACCACAATCGTTGATCCACTGTGTTGGATTGTGGACGCGCTTGTTTGTATTGGTTTAAAGATTGTTGAGCGGATTGAACCAAGCGACTAAACTCCTCACAGGCTAGGGAAACTGGCTGGATACTAGAGCCTGGATCACGGGCAAACCGCCGAGTGCCGCTGTTCACTTGAGCAGAACAGCTTTGAACGGCCTGCCTTAATTTGTCAGACAAACTAGCATCTTTATCAATGCCCAGCTCTTCACCATAGGTGTCAAAAAAATCTTCAAATAATTCAGCCAGGCTAACAAACTCTCCATTGGCATTTCTAAAGATTTGTTCTCCACCAACCGCTGTAGTATCCGACTGGTTAGTGCCGGTGGTATCCGATAAATTAGGACCCGTCATATCCGACAAATTGGGGCCAGTCACATCTGATTGATTCTGGGCTAATCCAACTGAGGGACTACAGATAATTGCGCTTGCTGCCACACCAGCTGACAAAAGCTGCCAAAGGGAACTCGTTGATGTTGACTGTTTTAGAAATAGCATGTTGATTTCGTGCCTCTATAGTTCTCTTTATTTAAAGTTGAAATGACAAGCCAGCACCCATGACAAATCGGCCACCATCCCCCGCTCCGGCAATGTCTCGAACAGCCGGTAGAAGGACAATTGGAATATCTTTAAAGGGTGTAATGGACAGTCCCACAGCTAAATCTTGTCCGGTCCATTCCACAATGGCACTGACGGGTTCTGCCACGCGCACAGCTGCGCTACCAAAGACACCAACACTATCGCGATCGTCAAAAACGTCGTCTTCTGTGCGAAAACGACCGTTGCCGACACCAGCCGTTAAGGCGATGCGACTAAACGGCTGGGTAATGCTTTCACGGGTACGAATCAGGTGGGAAACAGAGCCATAAATTGAGTCTTCAAAGTCAACAAATCCAGTGGTGGCAAAACCTTCCCAGCCTAGCGCCACTGACCAATCATCGGCTAATCGCTTATGGAGCTTGGCATTAAAACCACCCGTGCCAAAATCTCGACTGCCACCAAAACTAGCCACGGTATAGGATAGCTGCACACCGATGTTTTCACGGGCATCACCCAAACCAACGCCGACGACTAATCCCCCGTCGTCTTGGTTAGCAAAACGAGTTCTTTCTTGATAGCCAACGCCAATAAACCCTGTAAAGTTATCCGCACCAAAACCGGAGGGGTTAGAAATTGTAATCGCTGGAGAACTGCGATATGGAGTAGGGATATCCGCACTGGATGGAGCCCCTTCAAGTAATTGCTCAATGACTTTCTGCTCCTGGGACCTTGGCGTCACAATGGGAGGTTCAAGCGGCAATTGGGCAATTTCAAGGGAGCTATCTAAGTCAGACTCTACATTTTCATCCGAAACAACTGCATCTTCGGCTCCACTACGGTCAACGGCGTCAGTATTGAATACATCAATCGTGGATACCTCTACAGGCGTTTGTTCCGCAGGAACCGTTGCAACAGCGATTTCTATAGCACCCTCACTATGTGCTAACGCTGATGCTGTATCTTCTGAAATGTCCTCTAATATGTCTTCTGACAACAGAGAGTTGTCAGAAGGTAAATCACGGGTGGTTGTATCCACCAGGTGCTGTAATCTAGCGGCTCTGCTATCTTCTATTGTTGCATGTGCTGAAATATCTTCATTGCCTGTGATGGCAACTGATTGAGAGGCAAATGCTGGCTGTACTTCATGATCAGGCTGAATGCTTTGGGCATGGAGGGTTGCACCAGAAACATCCTCAGAATCTGATTGCTGAGTAACGGTTAAATCCGGTACATCGTCACCGGACCTATTATCGGCATCAACATTGATTTCTGCGGCCTTACCATAACCTAAATTCGCTGAAGAATAGGTTGTAAGTAGCGTTAAACAGCTGAGCAGGGCTTTACTTTGGGGCTTGGACACAATTTTAGTTCTCGAGCAAATATATGTGTAATGTTCAAAGCATGGCAGTAGACACCCAATCGTTGAATCAGACGTATTTTCTTTGAAATTTTCAGACAAAGGCCTGGAAGGTCGGGATAGTTCTCAATAATCCTTTGTGAATAAAACCGGATGCTTTACTAAAAAACACCAGCGGAAGAGAGAAATGTTCTTTCCTACGCCCATAAAGCGATGGCTAGAACGATGGTGCCTATTGTTAGAGATGAAGCTAATTATTTAAGTCGGCCAGGGTCATTTTCTATACCAGGTATAGCTCAGCTGACTAATGTGCTCTAGAGCCATGTATCTCTACAGAAGTTCACATTGTTCGATGGTTTTATGATTTTTGTCGAAAAGTTCAAGATTATAGCAACCAAAATCATGATTGTGGTAGCGCCAAGACTGAAATCAAAAACTGGCTACATTCCCTTAACTAAATCAAAACGTTAATGGCTATGATTCAACCAACGTTGTGCTGTCCCTGATTAGGTTGAACAGGGTATCGATAAGCTAAACGGGTGCAGATCTTCAGCATTTGGCTTTTCAGTACTCAGGTTTGCATAATTAAGCAACTCAATATTGATTAGCCTGGCCGAGACGGGTGCAGATCTTCAGCATTTGGCTTTTCACATAAAGAATCTAAATGATTTATAAGGCTTTCGCGCTGGGCACATTTGCGACTTTAGCATCCGTTGCTCCTAGCAATATTGCACTTGCCAATGATTTTGACGATGACGCTCTCTTAATCTTTGGTGAGACCACCATTGGCGACATTACTGCCAAAACTACCCAAGGGATAAACCCTGGTGATAGCGCTGGTAAATTAGGCGCATTCTCAGATTTTTATGACGACAATACAACAACGATCGATTTCAATTCAGCTGCCACACAAGTAGGAGACAATAGCTACAGCTTTGGTAGCGACTTGATTACCTACACATTTGAAAGCAGCCTTAGCACCACGTCAGGTGACCGTACAGGAATTTACAATAGTGGCACTTACAATGACCGCTGGGCTCCCACCGGTGCCAATGGCGAAAAAAACGTATCGGATTATCTAGCGGTTTTCCAAGGTAACTCAGTGACGATCGACCTTGCCAAAGAACTCAATTACTTTGGCATGAATTGGGGATCTTTAAGTGATGGCAACCAGCTATCATTCTTCAATAATGGCACAAAAATTAGCACCTTCACTGCCAGTGACATTGAGCCTATCCTGCCCATAAAAGCTGGCCACCAATTGAATCAGGGCAATGGCTATGTCCACTTCTATACCGATACAACAGGAAGCACCTTTAACCAAATTGTTATTTCTCAAACCCAACTAAGTGGCTTTGAAACGGATAATCATTCCTTCCGAATGAGCAACAATGTTACTGACATCGACAATCCTCAAACGCCTGAAACTGTTCCTGAATCTAGTACTGTAGTAGGTTTAGCAGTGGTTGGGGCGTTTATAGTACGGTGTAGATTTTCCCGTGCTTAATTAGCCTGACCAGCCGAAAAATAAAATCATTATCAACAAAAGATAAACCGTTTCGAAGAGCTGTTAGGAGATTATTTATCTTCTAACCAACAGGTTCATCTCATTCATTGGCACTCAATGGCTGCGATAGGCAACAGCGTTGCCATTAAGTGTTTTGCCTCTTATTCACAGGAGTAACCCCATGCCAGTGTTTAACCATGGTGAGATTCTTTCAAGTTTGTTCACCTGGCTAAAGTTAGGTGTGTCTTTAGCCTGTTTGGTCTTGTTAATCACAAAGCTAATCGATGTTTGGGAAGATACTCAAACATCATCAGAGTTTCAGAATCGGACAGAAGATGCCGCTCGATATTAATCGGACAGAAGATGCCGTCCGATATTAAAAAATAATGGGGCATCCACTTAAACTGGGAAAGCGCAGCTGGGTGGTGAATCGGAAGTCAGAAGTCCGTGAGACCCTATATTTTGCCCCCCGACTCCTGACTTCTACCCTCGGGAAAACGTCCCGCTGTGATCAGTCGTTTTTAGACTTTTTTCAGCCAGCTAAACATAGCTCGCAGATCTTTGCCCACTTCTTCGATGGGGTGCTCAGCTTCGCGGCGACGAATAGCATTAAACCCAGGGTTACCTGCCTGACTCTCAAGGACAAACTCACGGGCAAACTGACCGGTTTGGATCTCTTTGAGGATCTGCTTCATTTCCTTCTTAGTTTCTTCGGTGATGATGCGGGGTCCGCGAGTGTAGTCACCATATTCAGCCGTGTTGGAAATGCTGTAGCGCATGTTGGCCAAACCACCTTCAACCACCAGGTCAACGATGAGTTTTACTTCGTGGAGACACTCAAAGTAAGCCAACTCTGGTTGGTAACCGGCTTCGATCAAGGTTTCAAAACCAGCTTTAATCAATTCGCTAAGGCCACCACATAGAACAACCTGCTCACCAAAGAGGTCAGTTTCAGTTTCTTCACGGAATGTGGTCTCTAGAATGCCAGCGCGAGTACCGCCGATGCCCTTGGCATAGGCCATGGCCATGTCGCGACCTTTACCAGAAGCATCCTGAAAAACAGCGAACAGGGCAGGTACACCTTGGCCTTGCTCATAGGTGCGGCGTACAAGGTGACCAGGTCCCTTGGGCGCAATCATAACGACGTCCACATCTTCGGGGGGAACGATCTGAGCGAAGTTGATGTTAAACCCGTGGGCAAAGGCTAGTACGTTACCTGCTGAAAGATTAGGGGCAATGCTCTCTTTGTAAACAGTCTTTTGAACTTCGTCGGGAAGCAGAATCATGATCATGTCTGCAACAGCAGCGGCATCCGCTACGGACTTAACCGTCAGACCTGCGGATTCTGCTTTGGCCTTAGAGCGACTGCCTTCGTAGAGACCCACAACGACGTTGACGCCGCTGTCTTTAAGGTTCAGGGCATGGGCATGTCCCTGGGAGCCGTAACCAATAATGGCAACGGTTTTTCCGTTGAGTAAATCTAAATTTGCGTCGCTGTCGTAGTACATCTGGGCCATTGTGAAAGCTCTCCTTGATTTGCGGCGGGTAACCAAACTTAAGATCCCAATTCAGCGCCGGCATTCTGAATCAGTAGTGCAGCCTTTCATCCTACCAAACCACCTGCCACTGATATATCCATTCACATAAGTCTTTAGAAGATGCGTCAGTCGCTGACGCATGATGTCTACAGGCTTCCCTGAGAACTGATTTATGGCTGGGCGCAGCCTCTCCTGTGGAGATATGCATGAGCAGGTTGCTATAACCCTAAAAACCTGTGTGGCCTTGATATTCAAAGCCACACAGGTTTTTCAGTCGATAAAAATCTATTAGATGCTGATCAAAACACCTATGCCATCAAACGACGACGCATCATCAGGCTAGCGAAAGCAGTCAGCCCCAACAAAATACCAGGTTCAGGTGTTTGAGCAGTATCTTCCCCTTCCTCAAAGTCAAAGGACTTATCGCTAAAGCGGAAGGAATAGTTATCGGTCTCAAACCCACCACCACCAGTTTGAGTAATTTTGATTCGATTAAACAGACCGTCTACTTCATTGGCATAGAAGTGAACGTAACCGTTGTACTCGTTATTGTGATGGGCTGCTTGGGTGGGCAGCTTAGAGTCACTCGAACCAAAGACATTGTTATAGTCAAACAAACCTAGACTAGTTTCAACGCCATTGTCGTCAACTTTCAAGAACTCAAACTTGTTCTCAGGACTCAAGGCTCCCCAGTTCATTCCAAAGTAGTTAAGACTACTTGCTAAATCAACAGTGACCGAATTACCTTGAAAAACAGCTAAATAATCGGAGGTATTTTTCTCAGCATTGGCACCAGTAGGTGCCCATTTGTCACTTTTAACATCTGTTCTATCAACACCCAGGGCCTTATCAAAGGTGAATATCATCGACTCATCGCCAAAGGTATAGGCATTGGCTTTGCCAGCCACAGACTCGCGAGCACTGGGATCATTAAAATCAATGGTAACCACCCCTTCGTTGTAATAGAAATCAGAAAAGGCTCCCAGGGTACCGTTGGGGTCATCGAGCAGGTTAACGCCCTTAGTCACTTTAGCGGTGATGCCATCAATGGTGAACTCGCTGTAAACAGGCAAAGATGCATCATCAAAATCGTCTGCCTGGGCCAGGGGCGCAACTGTTAGGGGAGCTGCTACAGCAACGGTTGCAGCCAGCAACATCTGGTAAATACGCTTCATAGTGGGAGTGCTTTATTTGATACTGAATGAATGATTTAGAGTGGATGTCGCAGATGTGCTTTCTGCTACATGCATGCAATCAGTATCACCAGCAAGGGGCTCCACCCCTAACAGGAAAAACCCCTAAAATAGGCGCATTAGAACTTTAGTTGGTTTTTCTAGGATTAACATTAAATTGAAACAACAATCGTGTATTTGTCAGTAAATATATTTAGAAAACCTCTTAACCAACAAGTTACTTAAAAGGTTTGTTCTAGTTAGCTTAACTGAGTCCATAGCATTGGCTTACGTCTTATTTCGGACTCGGATTAGACACAGTTTCTTGTCAGCCTTGCTAATTGCATAAATTTTATTCAAACCAATTTATGCAAATTAAAAGAGTAACCGGTGAAGAGTGGATTCTCTTCACCGGTTACCCTTGATCAACCGATATGTCTAGCTTTTTAGTCCTACGTTGTTGCCCTAGACCTGCGGCATCTTTTCATGCCAGGGTGTGGCTTGTTCGTAGGCCGATGCTACTTCAAATAAGGTGTCTTCTCGCAGGGCATTGCCAATGAGTTGCATACCAATGGGTAACCCAGACTCATCAAACCCACAGGGTAGACTGATACCGGGTAAACCCGCCAGATTCACTGTAATTGTCATCAAGTCAGACAAATACATGCTGAGGGGGTCGTTCACTTTATCTCCGGCTTTAAAGGCGGTGCTGGGTACCGTGGGGGTGAGCAACACATCCACGTCTTTAAATGCGGCTTCAAAATCTTGCTTGATCAGGGTGCGCACCTTTTGTGCCTGGAGATAATAGGCGTCATAGTAACCGGCAGAGAGGGCATAGGTGCCGATCATGATGCGACGTTTCACTTCTGCGCCAAACCCTTCAGCTCGGGTTTGTTTGTACATGGACAGCAGGTTGTCGGTCTCAGCCCGCTGACCGTAGCGAACACCGTCATAGCGAGCCAGGTTTGATGAGGCTTCTGACGGGGCGATGATGTAATAGGTGGGCAGACCATATTTGAAGTTGGGACAGGAAATTTCAACAATCTTGGCCCCCAGGTCCTTCATTTGCTCAATGGCCGCCTCCATGGCCTGGGCCACATCACCGTCCAGACCTTCGCCAAAGGTTTCTTTAATCAAACCAATGCGCTTGCCTTTGAGGTCGGTTTTTAGGTGCTGGGTATAGTCAGGAATCTTGACATTCAAGCTGGTGGAATCTTTGGTGTCATGGCCTGCGATCGCACCCAGCAAAATCGCGGCATCCTCCACCGTGCGACTAAAGGGACCAATCTGATCCAACGATGAGGCAAAGGCCACCAATCCGTAGCGGGACACCAACCCATAGGTGGGCTTCATCCCCACCACACCACAATAGGCCGCAGGCTGACGGATAGATCCCCCCGTATCTGACCCCAGGGAAATCGGGGCCTGATCAGCAGCTACGGCAGCAGCAGAGCCCCCGGAAGAGCCCCCGGGAACACGGGTTGTATCCCAGGGATTAGCGGTGAGCTGATAGGCAGAGTTTTCGGTGGAGCTGCCCATGGCAAACTCATCCATGTTGGTTTTACCCAGGAAAATTGCTCCAGCATCGGCTAAGCGCTGGGTTACTGTCGATTCATAGGGCGGAATAAAGCCCTCCAAAATCTTTGAAGCACAGGTGGTGCGAATGCCTTTAGTGCAAAGGTTATCCTTAAGAGCAATGGGGATACCGGCCAGGGGACTGAGGGCCTCGCCTGCTGCGATCGCACTATCTACCTGCTGGGCCTGAGCCAATGCCTTATCAGCCGTTACAGCCAAAAAACTATGTAATTTAGGCTCTAGCGCCTGCAATCGATCTAGATATGCTTGAGTAATTTCAACCGCAGTACGCTCTTTTTGGGTGAGCTGTCGCTGCAACTTGCGGATGACTGACATTCGGGCTCCTTCAGTATGCCTAGCAATTCCAAGCTAACAGTATAGGTGGGAATGGCGGCAATGGGACTAATGGGTCAGCCAGCTACAGAATTCATCATGCCCATGATAAATAGCGTCTCTACCACGAAAATTTACTCTGACGACGTTAATTTTTCGGATCAATCTGGTGGGTTCACTAAAGTAGTAGTAAGCGCTTTTCTAAGCAATGCTTTTAAGCGTAATAGCCTGGATATAGGTCTAAGCTGCCCATGAATGTTTTTAGGTAAATGTGTAGCTAGGTACAATCTTTCTTATTATTTTTCTATTAAATCTTTAATGGATACTTAGTGTATTTAGTAACTAAGTCCTACAAAGACACGTCCATACTGGCCCCGTTTGTTTCCCTGATAATCATCGCGATTGTTGATTCTGTTTCATAATCGTTTATGCTCCTTTTTCGTTCTACTCCTAAGCCCATTTGGCGTCAGACCTGGCTGCGACTGTTGCTGTTGTCTGGCAGTACCCTTGGGGTTATGTTTCTGGTTATCCCCCGACTACCTGCCGAATGGGCAGTGGCACCTGGAACACTAGCAGGGTCTCCAGAACAAACCGTGGATGGTGCAGTTATTGAAGCGGACTCTACAGCGACAGCAGCGCCGATCCAGGTTGCTCAAGCATCCGTGGGCCAGATCAATCCAGAAGGGGTGGTGCGGCCTTACATTGCTCTAACCCGATTTAGCCATGGTCTGACGGAGCGTGTCTTGGAAAAGAAGCAATGGGGGTCTGGTTATGAGCGTGCGATCGCCCTCGCCCAAGAAGCGTTATCCCTACGCAAACAAGGCAGCAATATTGAACTGAGCCAACGGGAAAAAGCCCTCTGGCAACAAGCAATTTGGGCACTTGAGTCCGTCAATAGTGATTCAGAAGAATATTCTCAAGCCCAGGCTAAGCTCAAGGAATATAGCAACGTTGCCACATTTGTGAGTCGTCGCATTGAGCAGCAGCGTTCTGACTTCTTGATACCGATTGCGTCTGCATTGGGCAATCCTAATACTGTCCGTATTTCCCTGTGTCAGCTAGGCACCAGCGAGTGTCGGGGCTATCGAGGTGATGTTCCTCCCCTGAGCCTGGCTAGCTTGGTAAAACTGCCTATTGCCGTTGCTTTGATGCATCAGGTCACCAACGGTCAGGCAAATTTAGACGATCAAATTTACATTGACCCCAGCAACTTTACAGAGAATGCCCAGGGTGCCAAGATTTTTGTTGACAAGACCTACACCCTGCGAGAGGTGATGGTGCGAATGATTACTGAGAGTAATAACATCGCCACCAATCAGCTGATCGATTACCTGGGGTACGACACCATCAACGCTGCCCTCAAAGCAGAAGGTTTCACAAAGACTACAGTGGGCCACAAACTCGTTGGTAGTAGCACCTTTCCCAAAAGTATGGGATCTGGTCGAAACGTTAGCACGGCTGATGAGCTAACTCAGATGATGATGCGCATCTACAGCTTTACCAAAGCCAGCGATGAAGAGATTCTCAACGCATTAGTGGGTCAGTATGACCTTGACTTTGGTTATCGAGCTCTAGTTAGAGAAAAGCCCGATATTTTTTGGATTGGTGAGAAAACCGGGCAAAACTCTTCAGTAATTGGCAGCACCGTGGCGTTCAAGGTCGGTGAAGAGCGCTATGTCATGACCGTCACCATTGATAAAAGCGCCAATCAATTCCGACTGCGTCAGATTATCCGAGATGCGGCTCGCCATGTGCTAGATAATGGTCCTTTAGATCAACAATTCACCTCTAAAATCGCTCAAAAAATTTAAAAATTAGTCATTCACTTTTTCAAGCTGAGCCCATAGAAGGCACTAATGTTCTAATGAAAATTAGAACATAGATGTTTGGGCTATGGCATTTTTATTATGTCTAGAAATCAATTTTTCTAGTCATTTTCTCTATGAAAAAACTGGCTATCAGCGGTGTGAATTGTCCGTTTTAGTGACTAGGTATGACGCTTGAGGTTAACCATCGTTAAAGTGCTGCACTGCTTGGAATAATAGCTGTGAGGCTTAGGGCTTTTATATATATTTGCCCAACTTATGGCGTTGATAGGAATAGGCTTAAGGTGATTCCAACTATCGAGTATCTCAGGACACAAACCCAAAAATAATTTGTTTCAGCCTCTTGTCAAGGATTGGATACACCCTCAAACTAAATAATGAATTAATAAACTGCGCTAGTGAGACGAGCCTGTGAAAAGAGTTCTTTCAATTATTCTTGGCGGTGGTGCTGGCACTCGCCTCTACCCTTTAACGAAGTTTCGTGCAAAGCCCGCAGTTCCCCTAGCAGGTAAATATCGGTTAATTGATATTCCAGTTAGTAACTGTATCAACTCAGAAATATTAAAAATCTACGTTCTCACTCAGTTTAATTCAGCATCGCTCAACAGACATATCACTCGCGCCTACAACTTTTCTCAATTCAGTGATGGTTTTGTGGAAGTGCTGGCTGCCCAGCAAACCCCTGAAAGCCCTAGCTGGTTCCAAGGAACTGCCGATGCCGTCCGTAAGTATCTATGGCTATTCGAAAGCTGGGATGTGGATGAAATTGTCATCCTTTCAGGCGATCATCTCTACCGTATGGATTACAGTCTGTTTGTGGAGCGCCACCGCAGCACTGGCGCTGATGTCACTCTTTCGGTCGTTCCCGTCGGCTACAAAGTTGCGTCTAGCTTCGGTCTAATGAAGATCGATGGCTCCGGTCGTATCGTTGATTTCAATGAGAAGCCCAAGGGTGATGCCTTGGAAGCTATGAAGGTGAATACATGCACCCTCGGTCTGAACCCTGAAGAGGCAAAAGAGAAGCCTTTTATTGCTTCCATGGGTATCTACGTATTTAAGAAACAGACACTGATTGATTTACTACGCCGTTCTCCCGAACAGACGGACTTTGGTAAGGAGATTATTCCAGGCGCTGCCCGTGACTACAATATTCAGGCCTATCTGTTTGATGATTACTGGGAAGATATTGGGACTATTGAAGCCTTTTTCAATTCCAATCTAGCGCTTACTCAACAGCCTCGACCCCCATTTAGTTTCTACGAAGAAGACGCTCCAATTTATACTCGCGCTCGCTATCTTCCCCCGAGCAAAGTTCTCGATTGTAAGATTACTGAGTCCATTGTGGGGGATGGTTGCATCCTTAAAGATTGCCTGATTAATCGCACGGTGATTGGTCTGCGTCAGCGCATTGGAGCAAACTGTGAGATTGATCATGCATTACTCATGGGCTCTGACTACTATGAGTCTGCAACTGAGAGTCATCAGCACTTGACCCGTGGCAAAGTACCGGTGGGCATTGGTGAAGGCACGATTATCAAACAGGCCATTGTTGACAAAAATGCTCGCATTGGCCGGAATGTAAAAATTGTCAATAAAGAAAACATTCAAGAAGCTGAGCGGGAAGATCTCGGATTTTACATCCGTAGTGGTATCGTCGTTGTTCTCAAAAATGCGGTAATTCCTGACGGCATGATTATTTAGCCGTAGTGGGGACTGCCCACCATTCACGGGTATTAAATGTTGCAAAAAGGCCCCCATCACTGGGGGCCTTTCGTAATAAATGTCGTTATTGAATCTTAGGTTTATTCTAGTGGTGTAGCTCTTTGGTGGGCAATGCCTACCCTGCAACGGTTTAAAGATGGATCTTCGCGAAAGTTTCAAAATGGCAATCAAAACCCTGACTGCCAGCAAGCTTCGCAGTACCTTGACGATGTTAGGCATCATCATTGGCAATGCGTCAGTCATCTCAATGGTGGGGTTAGGCGATGGGGGACGTCGCTACATCAATGAGCAAATTCAAAGCTTAGGCCCCAACATTTTATTTATCTTGCCAGGCAACCGAGAAACCCGTGAACTGGGCGGTTTGGAAATTACCCGTAACCTTGTCCTGGAGGATGCCAATGCCATTGCAGAACAGGTCCCTTCGGTGATTGATGTTGCGGCTGAAAACACCACCCCTGGCTTGGCCACATTTCTCAATCGCAATGCCAATGTCAGTGTGATTGGCACTAACCCAGCCTTTATTAATGTCCGCAACTTCGATACAGACCAAGGGCGCTTTATTTCTGATCTAGATATGGAGCGTACCAGTGCGGTTGCTGTTTTAGGCAACTCCCTGGCTAACCGTCTGTTTGACGATCAAGTGCCCCTTGGACAGTCACTCCGCATCAATGATGTTTCCTTTGAAGTTATCGGTGTACTAGCGGTTCAAGGGTCGAACTTGGGCGTTAACTATGATGATGCCGTGATGGTTCCCCTGACTACCCAAGCAAGTCGCCTTGTGGGCCGCACGTCTCCCTTCGGCATCGAGGTTGGTTTTATTTCAGCAACAGCCCGTGATGCCGCCAGTATGCAAACAGCAGAATTTCAGATTACCAATCTGCTGCGGCTGCGCCATGGCATTACTCGACCTGAAGATGACGACTTTTTTATTCAAAACCAGGATACGCTGCTCACCATTGCCGATACGATTACCAGCGCGTTGACTCTGATGTTAGCTGCGATCGCAAGCATTTCTCTCCTGGTTGGTGGCATCGGCATCATGAACATCATGCTAGTCTCCGTCCGCGAACGTACCCAAGAAATTGGCCTCCGCAAAGCCATTGGCGCATCTCAGCAAGATATCCTCGTGCAATTTTTAATCGAGGCTATTATTCTCTCCGCCGCTGGCGGTATCATCGGCACCCTGCTGGGCGTCAGCGGCATCAGTCTGCTGAGTATCCTCACCCCCTTCGAATCCTCCGCTTCAGTCAGCGTCATTGTCATCGCCGTCGGCGTATCTGGCAGCATTGGCCTATTCTTCGGCGTTATTCCTGCCCGTCAAGCTGCCAAGTTAGATCCGATTGTGGCGCTGAGAAGTATTTAAAATTTATTGTCCCCATGCCCTCCCTCATCGACCTTCGCAACATTTCCAAAGTCTACGGCAGTGGCAATACGGAAGTAAAAGCCCTGTGGGATGTCAACCTGTCCATTACCCAGGGAGACTATTGCGCCATTATGGGACCTTCGGGTTCAGGCAAGTCTACGGCAATGAATGTGATTGGTTGTCTGGATCGTCCTACTCAGGGTCACTATTTTTTTGATGGTCAGGATGTGGCCCAGCTGGACGATGACACCCTGGCGATGATTCGCAATCGCAAAATTGGCTTCGTGTTTCAGCAGTTTCATCTGCTGTCCCAACTCAGTGCCTTGGATAACGTGGCTCTGCCCATGGTGTACGCTGGCACTCCCGCTGCCGAACGGCGTGAACGGGCAGCCAGTGCTCTCAAACAAGTGGGGCTGGGCAATCGGCTGCATAATAAACCCAGCCAATTATCAGGGGGACAACAACAGCGAGTTGCGATCGCACGCGCAATTGTTAATCGCCCCCTCTTGCTGCTGGCTGATGAACCAACCGGTGCTCTAGATACCACCACCACTGAAGAGGTGATGACCATTTTTGCCGAGCTCAATCACAGTGGAATTACGGTGGTGATGGTCACTCACGAACCGGCAGTGGCCAGGCTAACCGAGCGAGTAGTCTGGTTTCGCGACGGCGAAGTTATTCATGCCCATATGAACCCTGACGATGTTAGCTATGGAACATTAGTCGAGTAAGGGAAATTACTGACAAACCAAGGTAGAGTAATCAGGATTAGATGGTAGGCTATGGACCATCCCACGTATTATTTCATATCCTTAAGTAAGGATTGACTGTAAGACATAGATCGTGTACCGATATTGCTCACTAAGTAGCAACTCAGGGAGACTGAATCATGAACCTAGGTCATCGCTACGGACTGCCACTGTTAATGGCATTAAGCATTACTGCCGCCAAACCAACGCTTGCTCAGGATTTTCAGAGCGCTGAGGCGGCCTTAGAGCAAGGTGTTATCCATGTGCAACAGGGGCAACTAGACGATGCGATCTCAGCCTTCCGGAGTGCTGTTGCCCTTGATCCAACATTAGCCATTGCCCACTATAACCTGGGTCTTGCCTATCGTGAACAGAGCCAAATGCAGGCAGCGGCCGATGCCTTTTGGCAGGCAACCCAGGCTGATGATCAGTTTACGATGGCTTACGTAAATCTAGGTGCTGCCTTACTGGATGGAGGCAATCTAGAGCAAGCAGAGAGCTACTTACAACGAGCGGTTACCTTGGAACCCCAGTTGGGGATTGGCCATTACAACCTGGGGTTAGTTCAGCGTCGCCAGGGCAAGCTACCTGTGGCCCTCGATTCATTCTTAAAAGCGGTAGAGTACAGTCCTCAAGCGCCAGAAGTTCACTATCAAATTGGGCTGATTTACCTACAACAAAACCAATTAGATGGGGCTGTACAAGCCCTTGAAACAGCCATTAGTTTGGATAGTAACTATCCTGAAGCTCACTACAACCTTGGGATTACCCACTTTGGTCGCGGTGAATCAGCTGTTGCCCTTGAACATTTTGATCGAGCGATTCAGCTATATCCCACCTTTGGCCATGCCTACTATTCTAAAGGTCTAGCCCTGGCAGAACTAGGACGGACTGATGAAGCTGAACAAGTCTTGCAACAGGCCCTTGGCTTATACATTAACCAGGGCCGTAACCAGTGGATAACTAACACTCAAGCCCAGCTAGACCGCATCCGCCAGTAGGAGCCGCCCTGATTGGTCACCTAAATCTATTTTTGCGGTTTTTGTAGGGGTCGCCCTTGTGGCTACCCCCGTGCCCTGGTGAATAAAATCTGTTGTCGGCAAGAATGATCTAAGGGTGATAGTTTACCCATCCTTCAAATCTGGGGCACCCACAAGGGGATGCCCCTACGGGATCACCCCAATCAATCGCCTAGCTAAAAGAAATCCAACTCGAATGCACGAGCCTGGCCACTTTCCAATAGGGCCAGATTACTCTTTAACTGTCGCCATACCAGGCCTGCACTCAGGAATGTGAGAGGAGCCGCTGTAGCATAGGACAGCCAGATGGGGGTACCAAAACAGCCTAAACCTGACGCCAAAAAGATGGCGGTGCCAGCACAAATCCCCAAAAATGGCAGTTGAATATTCAAACCACCCAGCTTAGCAACTACTTCAGATGAACGCGTTTTACGCCAGGCCTCTACGATGTCTTTGAGGACGGCACTAAAGGCGGCCCCTGACGTCACTGCGATCAAAAGACCGGCCACCATAAAAAAGTAGGGAGGCGTAAACAAGTAGTAGTAGGTCATGGCTAGGCCGTATTGTGTAAAGTTCTGTTAATAACCCTTATTATACGCTCAGCAGTGGCCGCTAGCGCTGTGTCCCCGCTTATCGCTAGGCTATGTAGTCAAAGAGGTTGTCTGCCTTTCTGAACTTTTACTACTGTCTAATTTTCGTTGCACTATGACTCAGGCATCCATTGGCGTTGCTGTTATTGGCACAGGCTTTGGCCAAAAAATCCATATTCCAGGGTTTAAAGCTCACCACCGCACCGAGGTGGTGGCGGTGTATCATCGCGATCGCAACCAAGCCCAAGCCATTGCCCAACACCATGGCATTCCCCATGGCTGTGACACCCTTGAGGAGGTTGTCTCCCTGCCCCAGGTTCAGGCCGTCAGTGTGGCGACTCCACCGTTTGCCCACCACCCCATGGCATCAGCGGTGCTAAAAGCGGGTAAACACCTACTGTTAGAAAAGCCCACCGCCCTTAATATTCAGGAAGCTCAAGAGCTCCATGCCCTAGCGCAACAGCATAATGTGGCCGCTGTCATGGACTTTGAGTTTCGATTTATCCCTGCCTGGCAACACTTAGCAGAACTTCTCCAAGCAGGCTACGTTGGGCAAAAGCGTCTCATTAAAATAGATTGGATTGCCGGTAGTCGAGCCAATCCTGAACGGGCTTGGAACTGGTATGCTCGCAAAGATCAAGGCGGTGGAGCATTGGGGTCCATTGGCTCCCATATGTTTGACTATGTCGACTGGTTGTTTGGGCCAGTCAAACGGTTATCTGCCAATCTGAGTACCACCATTACCCAGCGTCCTGATCCAGTATCGGGTGACTATAAGCCCGTTGATTCTGACGACACCTGCAGCATTAGCCTGGAGCTAGCCGATGGGACTCCTGTGCAGGTAACCCTAAGCGCTGTAGCCATGGCTGGGCGAGGGCACTGGGTTGAAGTCTATGGTGATAAGGGTACTTTGGTACTCGGTAATGCTAACCAAAAAGATTACATTCATGGGTTTACACTATCTGGTAGCCAAGCGGGTGAGCCCCTAACTGAGCTGGAAATTCCAGACCATCTTGCATTTCCCAAACTTTACGATGATGGCAGGCTTGCGCCTTTTATACGGGTAGTGGATCACTGGGTATCATGTATTGATAAGCAACAATCTTTAGCTCCTTCTCTCGCAGAGGGTGTCTATTCACAATTACTGATGGATCTTACCCACCAGGCCCATAGTCAAAAAACTTGGCTAACAGTCCCCAATTAATTCATTTATCTAATGAAAATTGCTGAGGTATTGGAGCCAAAAGTATCTAGACAAGCCAGCTAAAGAATTCGATCATTACAAAAACGCATACTATCTATCTCTTTAGATCATGGCTTGTCCTATGGCAACAATGGCCTAACTAAACGGGATAACCCGTCACGTACTGAGTAATATACATTGATGATGATGCGTAGCTCGTTGAGGATACAGGTCATCCACAGCCATGTCGTCGCAACAATTTCCCATTAGTTCCGTACAAGCCCTCAGACGCTCGCTTAAGCAGCAACTGGTATTACCAGCTTGTGAACATGCGCCCAGTGCTGTAGTTGCAGACGAGCCTGAGCCTGACTCACTCGCTACTTTAAGCAACCTGTTTCGCAAAGGGGGAATTGTCCATACTGAAGGCTCAACGCCCAATGCCAATGGTCGATGGTTTATTAGTACCGCTGATGCGAGCACTGCCCTTAAAAATCTACCGGGCATTGCGCTCAAACCTGACTACTGCCTAGTTACCTATCTCTACCGTATTAGACGAGCCAATACTAACCATGGTGGTGCAGTTACCTGGGCTATGGCAAATGCACTGAGTACCACGTCCCATCTGGAAGCCGCCTTAGTCCTGGCTGGTGACCATAATACGCCTCCCTACCCAGAGGGGGCGCTGCATAATTATATGAATGCCATAACCGGCAATTTCACACCGAGTTCCTTTTTAATTGCGTCTGTTCTACAGCGAGAATTGCAAGAATTTGGCCGCTGCGGTCGTTTCTACCGTTGGCATTATCATCGACTGATCGGCACTGTCCCCTCACAGCGGGACTGGCAGTGGCGTATGGATCAGCCTAAAACATTAACTCCAAGGGTACACAGCTTACCGAATGGGAAGTTTGCTGTTGAATTCTACACCTGCCGCATCGTGTCACCCATTGGTATCTTTCGCCATATTGACCGTTATGCAGGCAATTGCTATGTGGCCAAATCTAGTAATCAAGCGATCGCAGCAGCCATGCAACGCACAGCAAAGTTAGTCTAAAAAAAATGGCTGTTGAGTAGACCTTAATCATTGCTCAACAGCCATTTTAACGTTCTAAATTTTCTGAGAATGAACCATCTTGTAGGGGCACTCCCTTGTGGATGCCCTTCGATATCCATTCCCATCAGTTAGGATGCCTGGGTTAGACCTAAACTTGACGCTGAAATCAGCCCTACCGCAGAAAGCTACTGATAAACCACAAAAGTGTCATAGTCATGATCGCCACCACCGCATTTAGGCGCTCTGGTGTTAACCCCAGACTTTGCTGACCAATTAAGCTAATCATCAACAGCCCCAGCAAAACACCCACTAGTAAACCGCCAGCTGCAAACCCAAACGAACGCCAAAACTTACGCTCTTTGCGATTGAGAAAGTAAATAGTCGCTGCCACTGAGAAACCCAAGGCAGTCGCCGCACTATTGGCTGAAAACCACCCTAGGGCTGCTAAAGCTAAAAACGTAACCGATGGCCATAAAATATCGTCCCGACTTGGAGTATCCAGCCAGTCCTGAAGCCAACTAGGAGGCTGGGGCGCAGGCAAAGATACCTTCGATGACGATGATGATGACTCAGCTGCTTTTTCAGCAAACCGAATTCGGTCAGGTACCTTAATTTTGCCTTCTTGCCGCATTCGCAGCCGTTCCATCAAAATGGCGTCGTAGGCAGCCTCAATGGCCTCCTTTTGTTGGGGATTGTTTTCATCGCACTCTTCTAAAAGTCGCTTACGCGCAACCTGCACTTCTTCAAAGGAGGAGGACTCATCTAATCCCAACGTTTTGTAGTTGCTCTCATTCATTTCGACACCTGATATGTACGGTGGCCATTACGACGATTACAAATAGTGATATGACGTACACCTGTGGCAAATAGTGCACTGTACATCAAAACACCATTGCCAACTGGCACCATTGCCAATAATAACTATCAGTTTAACCATCCTGAAAAAAAAACAAGCTGAGGATGACAGAAATGTCAGATAACTTTTTAGAAGTTTCTTTGTCTATAACGGTCGCATCCTTATAATGACTGGCAACTACGGTATCTATCAACTACGGTACCTGTATTGAGAACTGGTGCACATGCTGATGATGCACTGCTCACATTCCCAATCGATAGGTTCAATATATTTCAATAAACTTATAGGTGTGGCTATCTATAGTGCCAATTGACCAGCTGTTTTTAGCAGAATTCTTTGATAAGGTGTGGAAGCTCTGTAAAACTTCTCTGAAGTTATTGAAAACTTGTGAAATAGGACTTTAGACGTGCTTTCACGGGCAGTCTAAATCTTACTAGGATTTATGCCGTTGCTGATTTGTAGAATGAATCGATCTAGAATGGGTGCCGTTTGTCAGACCTTCTCAGATTAAAGTCTTTCTGGGATTAGCAACGTCAGATTTATTTTTACCTTTTTACCTAGATTCGTATTTTTTGGTGTAAGGATTATGACCACGGCCTCTGCCAAAATTTTAGTTGTTGACGACGACCCAGCCATTCGCAATCTTATTCACAGATTTTTAGCGAAGCAGACCTATGAAATGGAGTCTGCTGAGGATGGGAAGCATGCTCTGGCTGTGTTTGAACAGTTCAATCCAGATTTAGTCATCTTGGATGTTAATTTACCCGATGCCAATGGCTACGACCTGTGTAAAGAGATGCAATCACGCACAGGTGTTTTTGTATTGATGCTTACCAGTCGTACCGATGAATCAGATAAGATTCATGGTTTCAATCAAGGGGCTGATGATTACATTACTAAGCCATTTAGCTTAGGTGAACTTGAGGTACGGGTCGGGGCAATTCTCAAGCGTCAGCGACCAGTGACAGCGGCTGAGCAGCAATGTCTCACCTTCAACTCCCTGGCCATTGATCCAATCCGCCGAGAGGTCACCCTTGAAAGCCAGTTGGTTCCCTTAACGGCGTTGGAATTCGACCTACTGCACTTCCTTGCTAGCCATCCTGGCCGAGTATGGCGGCGTACCGAACTGATTCAAAAAGTTTGGGACTATGAATATGTCGGCGATCAGCGAGTTGTGGATGTCCATATTGGTCAGATTCGCAAAAAAATTGAGATTGATACCAATCAGCCCACATTAATTCAAACTGTTCGTGGCGTTGGCTATAAGTTTGAGCCTCCTGCAACAGGCGCTGAGGTAGCTGAAGGATAAAAACATGGGGGTGGGTCTCTTGTTACGCAAAGGCTTAATCCACTCCCCATTCTCGCTAATTTTTGACATCACCTTTGACGGCTACAGAGCCATTCTGTAGCCGTCATTTATTCATATACATTTCTATATTTTCTTTCTATATCTTCTATTTATATGGGTCTCTACAATCACCTACACCCTGCCCTAGGGTAGCGAACTCCCCATTCTCCACTGCCCAGTTCCCCATTCCCCAAAAAAGCCTCCGCAAAGCGAAGGCCATGGACGTGCACTCAAGGAAATGTTTTAGGAGCCGCCTACTGCTCTACCTTCGCTACAGGTTTAGCTGTAGTCTTGGCGGAGCGGCTAGTGTTACGAAGTTTCCAGGCACTCGATACAATTTGACTCCAACGGCGCTGTACTCGTTTTGGAGTCCACCCCAGCTGCTGAGCAATATCAGCATCTGAAGGAGTAGACCGCTGGGGATCTTGCATTTGTTGCTGCTTGAGCGCTAGCAGATGCTGTTGGTCAGCGGTTAGCTCGGCGGTAAATGCGGTCCACTCTTTGGGGGACAACCCGAGGTTTTTATCTAGATCAGCCCCTAACCACTGGTGAACCAATTCCCAGTTGTGAGACTGGGCAAATTTTTCCACATGGTACTTAAAGCGCTGTTGTAGATAGTCACGCTGCCGTGGTGTCAGACCGAGCACTTCATCAATTTCAGAAGCAGCCATGTCTTGTAGACGTAGTGCTAAATAGTCGATGCAGGCGGACTGATCCTGGTCTTCGAGATACTCCACTAGTTCGCGGATGATGCGATCGCGTAGCACCGCCTCAGCAGGGTCAGTGACATCGGCCACCATTTGCTCGCGAATTTGCTGTAGTGCTGAAGAACGGGAATCGGCATCATCACTCTTCGGTGAATCAACGGCCATTTCAATATCAACACAGGTCTCAGCGGGTAGACGTTTGGCAAAGCTTTGGGCCCGTAGAACCAAGAGCTGCTGGTTGTAACAACCCGGTAGAGAAATTCGACGCTTCGCGTACTGCTCAGTGAAGGCCATATATTCAGCCAACTCCAGGCGAGTTCTAGGCGTGTAGTCAGCTTCGAGGTGATTTTCCCGACGAAATGCCTTAAGTACTTCGATGTAGAAGCCTTGGAGGAAATCCTCTAGTAGATTGCAACGTCCCTGGAAACCTAGCTGAGTCTTAGCCGGAGCGATGTAGCGATATGCGATCGCACTCAGTCGACTTTGTAGTTCCACCCGACCCTGGCGAGAGCCTAAACGGTAGTACTCCAAATACTTCTGAATCCGGTTCTCCGCTAGGGAGTGTTGCCAAGCATTAACTTCGCCAGAGGCTTGAATTCGGTCGCTTTTGCGGCAAATACGAGCCACTTCGATAGCCAAACGGTTGGCCACAGCATTGACAGTACGAGTACTGCCTTTAACCTGCTCTTGAATTAGTTGAACCAAAAAACTGACCAGGGCCTGATCAACAGGACACAGTTCATTTTCATGGTTTGCATTCACAGTGTCGTCCTTAGTTGACCGGATAGAGCCAGCCGTGGGATGAAGAACGACGTTATTAGATGGCTTAGTTAGGTTTAATACGTTTGTAGCGGTAGATTGAGCTTTCATAATTCCCTTAGTGATGCACGCCCCTACAATTCGAGGAGCTGTTCAATTGGCAGTTGGAGCTGTAGGCCTGTCCGCTAGTGGACAGTTTCACTGTAAAGGGACTCAATCTGGAACCTGAATACCAGTGTGTCACTATCCAAACCAAATCGCCAAAAAGTCTGCTGAAAGACTGAATGCTGCTCGAAAGAATGGGGCATCAATAACTCTAAAATACTTACTGTGTAATCATTTGGTAGATAGCTCGAACGAGATGACACACGCGTGAAGGCAATGTCCTTGACTGTGACAGTTGAGTAGATAGTCTATCCCGTAAGTCCATTTTTAACCTTGTGACAGTTGCATGGGATTGACATGAAATTTATGGGTTTCTATCCATTAATCTCAATACATCAATAACAATTGATGAACCGCCGAATATTCTAATAGTTCCCTGACGTATTGCACTATTTAATAGCTACGTTAATGTCTGAGCCTGTCCGGTGTTTTTACAGGAGGCCTGGATGAAGTGTATGTAGGGAAATTTGGCGCTCAGGGGAGATTCCGTAAAGCTATGGAAAAGATCGCTTATTTCGATTGCCCAACGGGCATTGCTGGCAATATGTGCCTCGGTGCAATTTTGGCGGCAGGGATGCCTTTAGACAATTTGTTGGATCAGCTCAAACGCCTGGGTTTAGAGGATGAGTATGAATTTACAGTGACTCAGGTAAGGCGTCAGGAACAAGCAGCGACCGCAGTTACGATCAGTTTGAACAGTGACGCTGTCCGTGGTCATCGCCATTTACCTGAGATAGAGAACTTGATCCGTCAGGCCCACTTGCCCACTCGGGTAGTGGACTGGAGCCTGGCTATTTTTCGAGAATTGGCCGCTGCTGAAGCTGCCGTCCATGGCATTCCTGCAGAGCAGGTGCATTTCCATGAGGTGGGTGCTACGGATGCCCTGATCGATGTGGTAGGGACCTGTTTAGGCCTGGAGTGGCTGGGTGTGGACCGGGTGGTCTGTTCGCCTTTACCGATAGGTGGCGGCACTGTCAGGGCAGCCCATGGTCGATTACCGGTACCTGCCCCCGCTGTTTTGGAACTGCTCCGCCGTGCTCAAGCGCCTATTTATAGCAATGGTATTGACAAAGAATTGGTTACACCGACTGGAGCTGCGATCGCAACCACCCTCAGTGATGCCTTTGGTCCTCCCCCTGCCATGACCTTAAACCAGGTGGGCTTAGGGGCAGGCAGCCATGACTTACCCATTCCCAATATTTTGCGGTTATGGATTGGGACCGGAGCGCAGCCACGGACAACCGACCATGGAGCCCACAAGTCAGCCCATAGCCATGACCAGTCCACAGACCCTCAGCCCACAGACCATCCCCATGCAGAGCACCAGCAGTCGGCCCCTGAGCATGGTCATCAGCAAACTATTCCTGGCTATTGTGAAGCTATTGTGGAGCTACAAACCCAGCTGGATGACTTAACCCCCCAGGCTATCGGTTATCTATATGACGGTTTGTTTAAGGCTGGTGCCCTGGATGTATTTACCCAAGCCATTGGCATGAAAAAAAATCGTCCGGGCATTTTATTGACGGTTATTTGTGCCGAAGCCAATGCTGCAGCCTGTCAGTCCTTGCTGTTTTCAGAAACGACGACGTTGGGCATTCGCAGCCATGGGCAGCAACGTCAGACGCTCTATCGGTCCTGGCAATCCATTACAACTGACTACGGTCCGGTGCAGGTTAAAGCGGGACTCGCCACACCCAATGGCCCAGTTGTGAATCTACAGCCTGAGTATGAAACCTGTGCTCAGCTTGCTCGCCAACATTCCATAGGTTGGAAGCAAGTTCAGTGGGCTGCCATTGCCGCTGCCCAATCAATATATCAGGATGAATATAGGGCTGCGGAATGGGACCACACACCCACTCACCTCACCCGATAAACCAAGGAATATCATAAAAGGAATGTCATAAGTAGTCTGGGTACCTAGCTGATGCCATTAACATCCTCTGATGCACGATGGACAGGTGCCCAATGCAACTCTCGCATCATTTGAGAAAAGATGCGATATTCCTCCAATGAGGCTGTTTCTGGATTACTGGCCTGGGCATCATCCTGCTGAACTTGCACCAAGTTGTACTGCACGTCGCTGCCGCAGATAGCTAAGGTGACCCCGTATATCTCCAAAAAGTTAATGATCCACTGACACTCTTCCCGAGGAAATTGCTCGTAATAACGAATTAGATCAGCAATTCGAGCATCCAAATATGGATGGGAACTGGGAGAAATCAACAGCAGCTTCAGCAGCACGATTGCCAACGTCAGGGGGCGACCATTCGTTAATAACAAACTAAAAAGAGATGACGGAGTTTCTTCGTCCTCCGTCATCAGGTAGTCAATCACTCGATTGCTTGTCAGCAAGGCCAGGGAAGCATCCAACGGCTGGTGATTAAACTTGACGTACAAGCCATTTAGCTTTTTTTGCAAACGGGTTTCAAGGGTCACTACAAAGTCAGTTTTAATGGCAGAAAAGAGCAGGTATTCAACCAGACTATTTTTGTAGCTGCCGTAGGTTAGCCCTTGGGTTTGCTGCTGGAAAATTCGAGCCAAGTTGCGGTGGCTAAACATGCCACGCTTGGCAACAAGGGCTCTAATCACCCGTAAAGCACTGTCTCCCAGCATAGTCGGATTAACTCGACGCTCTCGTTGAGCAGTGGCTTTTGGAAAATGTGCTGTATACATGGCCAAATCAAACTTGAACTTGTCCCTCAGTCGCTGAGATAAAGCTCTGGCCGCTTCCCGCTGTTCTAACGGGTTACTGGTGTCTATATACTGGGGTGCCAGTAAATAGGCCGTATAACGCCTCGACCAATGGGGAGCCTCATTACTAAACCGGTTTTGAACAAAAAGCTTAAGGTCTTTAAAGTCTTCACTATCAACGAAGGACTGTAACCAATGCCGCAACCGCTTGATGGTGGGTGAAAGGGATACCTTACGAATTGTCGGGTCAGTAAACAGTTGAATAAGGCTTCGAATAGCCCCATACTCGCGGGCTACTTCCCAATTATTAATTAAGATGTAGCAGGAACGCTTAAGCGTGTTGTGGAATTCCTGCTTATTATTCGAAAATAGAATGGAATACAACGCAGGAGCAGTATTTGTACTTACCGTTTCCTGATGTTGCAGAAATAGGCCCCTAAATTCTTCGAGCACATCAGTTGAAGGCCAATCTTTAACAATTTCTAGCAGGAAGTCATAAATTGTCTGCTGGGCCTGCTGAACGTCTTGATTTCGACGTCTGGGATTAAACGAATCAGAAACTCTATCAACAACCATGTAAGTTACTGGTATACAGGGCAACTCATGCCATTAGCATTCACGGCTAACTAGATAGATAGTGTAAGAAGCAAAAAGATGTATTCGAATATTCAATTTTTAACAAGAAATTACCCAAACTGGGAAGTATAGTTGCGCCGAATTTTCCTCCGTAACACCACTGACTCATGAATATCTAACACTCAATCTAGAGAATGAAACTCTCTGCATAAGCGGCTGATCGATGTCTAGATACTATCATGCCAGGATCTAGGCACAATCTATGCTGCATTCCGTACAAACTTACAGACGCATTATAGGTCAGCAGCAATTTGGCGTTACTTAAAAAAGACTTAAGAAAGACTTTTTTAAATGGGGGCGGAGGGACTTGAACCCTCACGACCGTTTAAGGTCAGCGGATTTTCACCCTCCCACAACTTTCGCTGCTGCCACGCTCAGCGGGCTTTGAGGATTGGACCCTCCCTTTACCCTCGACTTGACGTTAGGGTAGCTCCCGTCGGGCCTCTGCACCTTCCGATTGAAGAACGGCAATAGCCATTGCTATCAAACGGCTTGGCTCAGGATTGCCATATCCCCTCAACCATAACCCTGGGGTATCTGATTGAGGCTGACTTAGGTTTCCCTGAGTTTGAGAGCTTCCACTTAGCAGATTTCTCCACTAAGGCTCAGTTTTCTAAGTCCGCAGCGTCTACCATTCCGCCACGCCCCCTTAGTTGAGTTATTGCTAACGGCAGTTTGGGGAGCGACCCTTCGCTAACCGGTTAACCAAAACTCCTGTTTAATTCCAACACCAAGTGGTACTCTGTGCAACCCCCTGAACGCTATGATGACTAACGACGTGGGCAAAAACCTTAAGGGCTATGGATAACCTCGATATTTCACTTTTGATTACGTTGGCTGTATATGCTGGTTTGGCGGGTCTTTATTTGCTAGTGGTTCCTGGCATTCTGCTTTTTTATCTAAAGCAGCGTTGGAATGTGGCGTCATCCATTGAGCGCTTGCTGATTTATTCACTGGTGTTTGTATTTTTTCCAGGGATGTTGTTGCTATCGCCCTTTCTTAACTTTAGACCCCAACGTCGTGAGATTTAGCTATGCGCCGTATTGATGTAATTGGCGTCGGGCTGGGAATTTTTGTCGCTGGTGGCGGTCTATACTTGGCCCTTTCAATGGCTGGCCTAGATGGGCTTTCGGCAGGCATATGGAGTCAGGTTATTTTCACTGGCGGACTTTTAGGCTGGGTATTTACTTACCTGACACGGGTGTTTTCTAAAAAGATGACTTACAATCAACAGCTCAAAGATTATGAAGATGCTGTTTTGCAAAAACGCCTGGACGAGATGTCTGAAGAGGAGCTAGCTCAGCTGCAGGCAGAACTGGACGCCGAGAAAAAATCCCAGTCATCCTCCTAAATTTTTACTTACCACATTGATCACCGCAAACAACACAGGTTCACACAGATAAATGATGGGTAAATCGGTTTCAGCTCAATTTCAGACATTGCGTGACCACAAAGACTGCGCGCTTATTCCATTTATTACGGCTGGCGACCCCGATTTAGCTACCACTGCAGAGGCTCTCCGGGCATTGGATCGAGCGGGTGCAGACTTAATTGAACTGGGTGTTCCCTATTCCGATCCGTTGGCTGATGGTCCGGTGATCCAGGCGGCAGCTACTCGCGCGTTGGAGCGGGGTGTCACTTTAGATGCGGTTTTAAGCTTAGTTGCCGAGGTATCACCGGACTTATCAGCGCCAATTGTACTGTTCACCTATTACAATCCTATTCTCAACCGAGGCATTGAACAATTTTTGCAGGATATTTATCAGGCTGGTGCCCGCGGTCTTGTGGTGCCTGATTTACCCCTTGAAGAAATGGACGTCCTGCTGAAACCCGCTAAGGAAATTGGCATTGAGGTGACGTTGCTAGTGGCACCGACGACGCCTAAAGAAAGAATTGTTGCGATCGCACAACAGTGCCAAGGCTTTATTTATCTAGTTAGCGTTACCGGTGTAACCGGCATGCGTCAACAAATTGGTAACCGCGTTCATAATTTATTGCAAGAGCTCCGAACGGTTACTGATAAGCCTGTAGGGGTTGGGTTTGGCGTTTCGTCCCCCGAGCAGGCAGCCCAACTCAAAACATGGGGTGCAGATGGTGTAATTGTTGGCAGTGCTTTTGTCAAGAGATTAGCTGCCAATGGCTCAGGTGATGGCGTTTCAGAAGTTGAGAGCTTTTGTCAACAACTAAGGACAGCTTTGAAATAAGGACTTATTAACAATCACAACCCAAGCCGTTCAGATACTAAGTTCAGATACTAAATTGTTGAACTATCTGTAAAAAAGAATAGACGTAGCAATTGAAGTGTCCAACATTGTTGAACAATGTTGGACACTTCAATTTTTTTTGATCTAACTTAGGGAATTATGCAAACAGCAACAGGCTATCGTTAACGTTTGCTGACAAATGTTGAGCAATGTAACCTTCAATAATTCTTCATGTTAGTTCAACTGATCTTCAATGAAGGGTCACACTTCTCTTAAATCAGGACATGGGAGCGGCGATCCCCATGAATTTGCTAGGTAAAGTCGCTAAAACTTAGATATTTTCTTAGTGTCGTTATCAAAATTTCCTGATTTGGTAATCCTCAGTATAAGCTCCTAAATTTTGTCTGTCGCTGTGAGGTATTGCACTCAGCCAAACCAGAGTGTCATAATCCTTGACCAAAGAGAGGAATAACCGTATAAATACGGCAAACTTCTTTGATTTGTAAATTGTTTAGGTGTTGCAGTAAGTGGTTTTTCCTAGCTCTTTAACCATCTTCTGGTTAGAGTTTTTACTGATAAATTTTGATTCGGTCACGTTGTGTTTGTGACGATACGCAAGTTTGGTCATAAGCAATTGCGAATCATTGCTTCGAGTTGATTGTAGATCAAAAGCAATGTTTAGCCGTTTGTCTTGTTGTTGGTGCCTGTGAGGGGTCATGAGAGTTTTGAAAAGCCGTCCTAAAGGTGTCATTCGACACCTGTTTAAAGCTGTAAGTTTTTTTTTAGTGGGTGTTCTGCTGAGCACTTTGCTGGTTTATTTACATACCCCTGTGATGCCCGTAGGTGCGCAGGTTCAAGTTACCAACACTGCGTCTGGTGCTTTCGACGATCCGACAAACCCTAATCGACCTAGGGTGAGAGCACCAAGTAACCCAACAACAATTGGTACTCCCCCAGTTGAAAATCAACTGCTGAGAATAACAAAAACAGCTGATAAGTCAGCGGCTGAACCTGGTGACATTGTCATTTATCGGCTTTTGGTGGAGAACATAAGTGCGGTAGCAGCGACTCCATTAACTGTCATGGATAATCTGCCGCGAGGCCTAGAGTACATCGACGACTCTGTTAACAGCGCCCCAATACCACCTAATTTGACAAATTTTGAAGTCGCAGGTAGGCAGCTCAACTTTCAGTTTGACTCTTTGGCTGCCAACTCCTTGCTTGAGATTCTGTATGCTGTCACCTTGACGCCTGATTCTGTACGTGGTTCTGGTGTCAACGTAGCCACTGCTTCAGCGCCTGGTTTCCCCACGGCTCAGGCTGAGTTTAGCTTAACCATTCGCCCCGGTATCTTGTCTGACTGCGGCACCATTATTGGTCGGGTCTTTGTAGATAAGAACTTTGATGGTGAACAACAGTCAGGCGAGGCGGGTGTACCCAATGCGGTCATCTACCTTGATGATGGTAACCGCATCATTGCTGACCCAGATGGTCTCTTCTCCATGGCCAATGTGGTTTCTGGTAATCGTGTAGGTGTGCTTGACCTCAGCAGTTTGCCAGGCTACACCTTGGCCCCCAACCTCTACCGCCTAGAAAATAACAGTCAGTCTAGACTGGTTCGCTTAGAGCCAGGTGGTCTGGCACGTATGAACTTTGCAGTAACACCGACCTTCGGGGAGGGCCAGAACTAATGATGATGCGTTTGTTATCCAACTCAATTTGTCTAGGACTGCTCACTACCCTGACGGGTGTGGTGGCTCTACTGCAACCAGCTCAAGCGGCTCAAGAAACAACAAATTCTGCGTCAATTGTTGAGTCAGATATTCTCGTGGCACCTGTTAATGTGCCTGAGCTATTGACCCAGGCGAGCGATGATTTGCCTAGCGATTTGCTGGACTCGAATACGCTACCCGTGGAAGAAGATCCTGGTGAAGCTGAAGGATTTATCGATGGCACGATTATTCGTCAGGTGCCCAGTGGGTTGCCACCGCTGATTCAGGATGAACTGGGTGATGAGTTGACCCTGGAGATTTTTCCAACGGGTGATGCGTTTATCCCTGCTGATGGTCGCTCAACCATGGGGTTGCAGGGAAATATTTTGGATGAGTCTGGGCGACCTGTGCGTGAAGATGTGGTAGTCACGCTGACATCTTCAGCAGGTACATTTATTGGGGCTGACTACGATATTGATCGCAGTGGTTTTCAAGTACTGGCTCGCCAGGGAGAATTTGAGGTTGAACTCCGTTCAGCCCTTGATGCCCAGCCTGTAACCATTCGGGCCAGTGTACAAGCTCGTGAAGCTCTGGGTCTGGTGGGTGATGATGCAACCGCGCAACAACCCGCCGCTGACGTTGATGGTTATACCCAGGTCAATTTCACAACACCCTATCGCCCATCCTTGGTGGCTGGTGTTGTCGACTTTCGATTTGGCCCTGGAGCAACTGATTTCTGGGGTCGCTATGCTGACTTCCTCGATCCGGGTGATATCGGAGATTATGACGCTGACCTTGATGCGGGTATTTTTGCCACAGGCACCATTGGTAGCTGGTTGTTGACAGCAGCGTTTAATAGTGAGCGAGCCTTAAACGAGCGTTGTAACGACAATCGTCTTTACCGGGACGTGCAAAATTGTAAACAAACTTACCCCACTTATGGAGATAGTTCAACCACCGACTTTTTAACACCATCCATTGATAGTTTCTATGTTCGGTTTGAACGAGATTCTCAGATCGTCGGCTATGAGCCTGACTTCTTTATGTGGGGGGATTATGATACGGCAGAATTCTCTCGTTTCTCTCAAGAATTCTCGGCGCTAAATCGTCAACTCCATGGTTTTAAGGGGAACTACACCTTTAACAATGGTTTGCAGCTCACTGCACTGTATGCCAACAATTTACGAGCGCTACAGCGTGACACGATTGTGCCTGACGGCACCAGTGGTTACTATTTCTTGTCTCGTCGTTTGGTGTTGGCCGGTAGTGAGGATCTCTTTTTTGAGATAGAGGAACTCAACCGTCCAGGAACAGTGATTGAACGAGTGCGGCTAGCGCGCGGTGTCGATTACACCATTGACTATGACCGAGGGGCAATTCTGTTTAACAGCCCTGTGTCTGCCGTTGACGCTAACCCGTTTGGCCCGGCTCTAGTGCGTCGCATTGTGGCCACATATCAGATAGACGGTGACGATGATGATGGCGATTTGTTTGGTGGGCGGCTGCAGTATAACTTTGACACCAGTCTCGAGTCTCCTAGCTGGGTTGGTGCGTCGGCCATCTTTGAGGACCAGGGTGCTCAGGACTTTAGTTTAATCGGTGTAGATGCGTTGCTACAGCTGGGTGATGCTGGCCAGTTGGTGGCTGAGCTTGCCCACTCTTCATTGGATAATCCAACGGTTGATGAAGATGGAACAGCGATTCGGGTAGAGGCCACGGGACGGATTACGCCTGATTTGGCGGGTACCGCCTACTTTAGGGATGCTGACAGTGGCTTTCGGAATACGGCAACCACGAGTTTTAGGGCTGGTCAAACCCGCTGGGGCGGTCAGCTGGGCTATAACGTTAGTCGTAACACTCAGCTGCAATTACAGTTTGATCGTGAGCGCAACCGGGGTAACGAAGATCTGATTCCCACTACTCTGGACCAGCTGATCAATCCGGGCTTAGTGCGGACTGATGGAGCAACGGTGAACAATTCCATCACCACAGTGCGGGCAGGTGTCCAACAACAGTTTGGGTCGATAACGGGGAATTTGGATTGGGTTTATCGCGATCGCAACGATCGGGTCACCGGCGATGATATCGAGTCAAACCAAATTTCTGCCGGGTTGACCTGGCCCCTGGCTGAGAAATTATCCTTCCGGGCCCAGACAGACATCGCCTTAAGTGATGAAGATGATGCCTATCCAGGCCAGACGGTGGTCGGCCTGGATTGGGATGTACTGCCAGAGGTGACCCTAAGATTTGCCCAACGGTTCTTCCACGATGATGATGTCACGCCCGATGCCCTGACTACTGTTGATGCTCTTGTTAACTACGATCTAACGGACAACACGCTTCTGACTGGTCGTTACTCCATTTTGGGTGCCAATAATGGCATGAGCGGCCAGGGAGCTCTCGGTCTGAACCATAGAATTAATCTCAGCCCTGGTTTACATGTAGACTTGGGCTTCCAGCGGATCTTTGGTGATAGTCTTTCTTCCATTACTGGCGGTAACCGGGTGCTACAGCCCTATGCCGTGGGTCAATCAGCGGCTTCCCTGGGTCTGGTTAGCGGCACAACCTATACGCTAGGGCTGGAATATACGGATAGTTCTGACTTCCAGGCTAGCGCTCGGTTTGAGCATCGTGATTCGGATGATGGTGATAACACTGTCATCACCGCCTCAGCTGCGGGTAAACTCTCAGACGCTTTGACCACCCTGGCCCGCATTGAGCATGCTAACTTTGCTAACCAGACCATTACCGATCGTCTGAATAGTTCCACCAGTGCTCGATTAGGTCTGGCGTATCGTAATCCTCAAAGCGATAAATTCAACGCGTTGTTGAGTTATGAATATGCCATTAACCCATCCAGTACTCCCAACTCTCTTTTAGTGGGTGCAGGTTCAGACTCTATTCAGGAGCATACCTTGGCCATGGAAGGCATTTATGCTCCGAGCTGGCGTTGGGAGTTCTACGGTAAATATGCCCTACGAGCCACCAATGCCGACTTAGACTCCTTAGGCGTGACGTCGTCTAATGCGATTCATCTGGGTCAATTGAGAGCCACCCACCGGTTTGCCTACCGTTGGGATATTACCGGTGAAGTTCGTTACATCACTCAGCCCGAGACCAACTATGACGAAGTCGGTATGGCAATTGAAGCGGGCTATTACCTGACCCCAGAGCTGCGTTTGGGAGTGGGGTATAGCTTTGGTAGCGTCAATGATCGCTCCTTGGGAGGCAGTGGTTTCCGCTCCGATGATGGCCCCTACCTTGGCGTCACCTTCAAGGTCAATGAACTGTGGGATCAGTTTGGTCTCCAGCAGGTAGCGCCCCAACAACAGGAAGAGTCGCTAATGGAGGCAGACGGTTCACCCACAGCAGAACCGGTGAGTGTTGTTCCGGCTTCAGCCACCGCCGCTGACGATAACGACGTTAATAATGTTGATGCAGCCAATGCGGCTGAGGGTACACAGACAACTGCTGGGGGTGAGGAGTAATGAAATTAACCATGTATCTATCTAAGCTAGTTGGGACAGCTGCACTGGCAGCCACGGTGCCATTAGTGGCTCAGGCAGTGGCTATCCAAACGGTCAGTGCCCAAGAGATTACGCCTTACTCTGTGATTGTGAACTCGTCTGGTGACGGTGACATTCGTCCTGATGACGCGCTGACATTGCGAGAAGCCATTTCTGTGGTGAATGGAACTCTGCCGGTTGATGCGCTGAGTGCTGCTGAGCGTGCTCGAGTGACCCCTGCTGCCAGCCCATCCATCAACTTTAGTTTGGCGGATGATCCAACTATCGAGCTGGTGGAGCCCCTGCCTCCAATTATGGCTGCTGGCACATTGGTCGATGGTGCTAGCCAGCCAGGTTACGGGCCTCTGTCTACCACCGATACAATGGTTACCCCGGTGCCTACACCAGTGGTCGCTTTAACCCCAGCGGCGGGGGCCGAAGTGTTGCGAGGGTTGACGATTACGGCTGATGCGGTGACCGTGAGAGGCTTAAGTCTCTATGGATTTTCTTCTAAACATCGGTCTACGCAGACAACACCACCGGCAGATATCTTAATCACCCACTTGGTTCCCCCTGTGGATGCTGGGCTGCCTGATCCCCCTGGTTGGCGGACTTTGCTGCCCAATGAAGATTCAGATGCCCCCGTTGGTGTGGTGATTGAAGACAACTGGTTAGGGATGTCGCCGTCTGGTGAAATGCCCCCTGTGGAGCAGATGTCGGCCCTCGGTGTAGTTGTTTTTAATGGTCTTGATACGGTCATTCAGCGTAACCGGATTGAATTCCATGAAGGTAGCGGCATTCTCACGGCTGCCCAGGCCATGGGCATGGATGTGACCGAAAATACCATGCGGACCAATGGTGTTGCAGGGATTCCCGATGGTATTCGTCTTGATGGCAATATTGATGGGGCCCAGATCCACGGTAATCTCATCTGCGGCACCGATGGTAGCGGTGTATTTATGTTCAAGCCAGAGGGCTCCGCACGGATCTATGGCAACGATATTCGGTTTAATGGTCGGCGCTTTAGGCGGGCGGCCATTTATTTGATGGGTAACGGCCATGAGGTGACTGAAAATGTGATTCAGCATCAGCCGGGACCGGGCGTTGCGATCGCATCTTACCCCCGCAGTGAAGGCAACATTATTCGGAACAACACATTCGCGGCTTTAGATGGCCTCAGTGTAGACCTGGGCCATAACGACAACAGCGGCATTCAAGATTTTCAGCGTAAAGACGGCCCCAACCCACCGCGTAATTCGTCAATGCGCCGTCGAGATACCGCCAATGCCGCCATCAATGCCCCTGAGTTTGACGATTATGTCTTTCCGAGCAGCGGTGGATCGGCAACCCTTAGCGGTGTGGCCGATCCAGGCACTGCCATTGACATTTATAAGGTTGTCGACCGTCAAGGATACTATGGAGCGTTAAACGAATACGTTACCACCGTGTCTGCAGATGAAACCGGCAGTTTCAGCGTTGATGTCAATGCCCCTGAGGGAACGTTGTTGAGTGCCATTGCCACGGATGATGTGTACGGTACATCTGAGCCCTCAGCCATTACGGCCGTTGGCACATTGGAGGATGGCCCCACAACACCGGCCATGCCCAGCTGTGAAATTGCTCAAGATCCGCCAGAGCCAGAACCAGAGCTTCCTCCGGAACCCTTGGTCTTGCGTATTCCCCGCAATATTCACTTTGCTCTTGATAAATCAGATATCTCCCCGGCATCTGCGGTCATTATGGATGAGATTATTGCTGTTTTAGAAGAGTATCCATTCATTACCGTTGAACTGCAGGGGCATACCGATCCACGAGCCAGCAACGCTTATAACCAGGCCTTGGGTGAACGCCGAGCTTTGGCCGCCAGAAATTATCTGCTACAGCGAGGCATTGCCGCTGAACGGATGCGCATTCGCTCCTTTGGAGAAACACAACGGGTATCGAGTGGCAGCGGACGCATTGACTATGCCCGCGATCGCCGCACCGAGTTTATCTTTACAGATACTCGTGGTCTCGACATTATCTACGAAAATTTGGAAACAGATTTGCAGCTTGAATAAGGCCTTCTTTGACTTGTCAACTTTTCAGTATCGTCAGTATTAGTAGAGAATCTAACCGTGAAATTTTGTCATAACAACTCAAAGAAAAAGTGCTGTCAAGGTCTTTCTCAAGCTGGTATCCGGCATCTTGGGACAGCCTGGAATAGGGGTATTGATCGTGCTCTCGCCTGGAGCTTACCCCTAGTTTGCCTTTTATCTATTGCGCCTACGGCACAAGCACAGGTAGCTACTGCCCTAGATTGGGGTACTGGCGCTGCAGGGGAAGCTGTTGACTTTCCCGTGGGTAGCAATCAAAACACCTATACAGATGTTGGAGGAAGTGGTGTAGATGTGCGCGTCACGGTTGGCGGCGATGTTGGCAACAATGGCAATGCTAATCTCAACCTTACCGACTCCGCATTTGTTAGCCCTGCCCCCCCCGACGAGGCCCTCCTCGTTAACCTTTTAGGCGATGCTGGTGATGAAGCCACCATCACCGTTGAATTCTTTTTAACCGGCACCACCACCCCTGTTGATGTTACTCTGGCTTCTTTTCCCATTTATGATCTAGATATTCTTATCAACAACGGTACGGTATCTTGGCAGGATGAAGTTGTTGTCTCTGCTTCCTCAGGAGGGGTGCCTGTAGCTGGTATTACGGCGGGTGGTGAGACTGACCCCGTAGGAATATTTAATCAGGAGGTAGTTGCAGGTAATTCAGTCATTATTACGGGGGTTGCACCGGGTGATGATCCTAATAACCCTACCCAGAACGCCAATTCGCCGAGAACCCCCGCTGCTGTTAATCCTCAAACCTCAAATAATTTTTCAAATGGTACTGCTACAGTAAATGTTCCTGCTGCTGCTGACACCATTTCACTGGTATTCCGCAATGGCCCGGGGAGTAATGACCTTGCTCCCCATGCGATCGCCATCGGTGACATTGCCTTTACGGCTCCTCCTCTTGTTGCAGAACAACCTGCCATTGGTGTATCGAAACGAGTGGTTTCAACAACAACTCAGGCCGATGGTGACTTTGAAGTGGTGTACGAAACCACGGTGGAGAACCTGGGTAACGTCACATTGAACAATGTTCAGCTCACCGAAGACCTGGATGACACCTACGGAGAAGGCGCTTTCTCCATTATCGGTGCACCCGTATTTACAGCCCGGGGCTTAGCCAATGAGGTGCAACTGACGCCCAATGCTAACTTTGATGCCGATGAACCCAACGGCACCCCTGGGGATACCAGCATTCTGGCAGCAGCCCAAACGCTTCAGGTCGGTGAAAACTCCACCTTCCGATTCACCGTGGAAGTGGAAAGTGACCTGGTCAACACACCAGGAACGTTTACTAACCAAATTGAGGCAATCGGTACATCTCCCAACGGGACTAATGTTGATGATGCGTCGGATGACGGATTGGAAACCGATGCAGACGGAGACGGTAACGGGAATGAACCGGGTGAAAACGATCCAACCCCGGTGCAGCTACCACCGCCAGAGACCCCAGCTATTGGTGTGTCCAAGCGAGTGGTATCTGCTATCACCCAGGCCGATGGTGACTTTGAAGTGGTGTACGAAACCACGGTGGAGAACCTGGGTAACGTCACATTGAACAATGTTCAGCTCACTGAAGACCTGGATGACACCTACGGAGAAGGCGCTTTCTCCATTATTGGTGCACCCGTATTTACAGCCCGGGGCTTAGCCAATGAGGTGCAACTGACGCCCAATGCTAACTTTGATGCCGATGAACCCAATGGCACCCCTGGGGATACCAGCATTCTGGCAGCGGCTCAAACGCTTCAGGTCGGTGAAAACTCCACCTTTCAATTCACCGTGGAAGTGGAAAGTGACCTGGTCAACACACCAGGAACGTTTACTAACCAAATTGAGGCAATCGGCACATCCCCCAACGGGACTAATGTGGACGACGATTCGGACGACGGGCTGGAAACCGATGCAGACGGAGACGGTAACGGGAATGAACCGGGTGAAAACGATCCAACCCCGGTACAGTTACCACCGCCAGAGACCCCGGCCATTGGTGTATCCAAGCGAGTGGTATCTGCTATCACCCAGGCCGATGGTGACTTTGAAGTGGTGTACGAAACCACGGTGGAGAACCTGGGTAATGTGACATTGAACAATGTTCAGCTCACCGAAGACCTGGATGACACCTACGGAGAAGGCGCTTTCTCCATTATCGGTGCACCCGTATTTACAGCCCGGGGCTTAGCCAATGAGGTGCAACTGACGCCCAATGCTAACTTTGATGCCGATGAACCCAATGGCACCCCTGGGGATACCAGCATTCTGGCAGCGGCTCAAACACTTCAGGTCGGTGAAAACTCCACCTTTCAATTCACCGTGGAAGTGGAAAGTGACCTGATCACCACGCCAGATACCTTTGTCAATCAAATCGAGGCGGTGGGTACATCCCCCAACGGGACTAATGTTAATGATGTATCGGATGATGGCGTTGATACTGATGCTAATCCAAATGATGGGAACCCAGGTGGAGGCCCGAATGAAAATGACCCCACCCCCGTCGTCTTGCCACCTAGACCCGTTATTGGTGTGGCCAAACAGGTCGTATCGACCGTTCCTGAACCATCAGGTACATTTGGCACTAATACAGCCCGGGTAACCTACAACATTGTGGTTGCCAATATCGGTACTGTTCCCCTTGAGCAGGTTCAATTAGATGAGGACTTCAACCCTGTTTACGGTGCTGGTACGTTCCAGGTAGTCAGTGTAACCTTTGTCAACGGAGCGACTACGGTGGTTGCCGATCCTAATTTCGATGGCATCGCTGGCGGCAACACGACTCTGCTAGCGGATGCTGCAGGTACGCCTACTGGAACCCTCGCAATTGGTGCCACTAGTACCTTCCAGCTAGTGGTGGATGTGGATGTTAGCAATCCAAACCTTACACCTGCTTTGCCGGGTCCCTATGATAATCAGGTGAGTGCTACGGCAACAGACGCCAATGGTAATACAACCAGCGATCTATCCGACAGTGGTACGGATGTTGATCCGGATGGTGACGGTGAACCAAATGAAGATAATGGTTCACCAGCGGATCCAGATAATCCTGCCGATGATGGCAATGAAAACACCCCAACACGGGTGCGGTTTGCTCCTGATATACGCCTTGTGAAGCGCATCACTCGCGTTACTCGCAATGGTAACGAAGTGGCTATTCCTGGTATTGGCGGATTCAATGATCAAGCTGGTGACTCTAATGACAACACCCTGGCTGCATTATCGGGCAGCAGCTTACCTTTGGGATTAGCGAATATCTCTCAATCGTTACAGTCTGGTGATGTTGTTGAGTACACTGTTTACTTCTTCAATGCCGGACTGGGTACCGCTGAAAATGTAGAGTTGTGTGATGAGTTGCAACCACCGAGCGTTCTGCAACCACCGAGTTTGGGGCTGGCGCAGCCAACACCGCTTGCCATCGGTGGAACAACCCTAAACTTCTCTAATATTGGGCCCTTATCAGCACGGGCTCCCCTATCTCCCCTAGAGCCTTCCTGTCTCTCTGCACCTGGAACCTTTCCATCTGGTGTCCCCGCTGGTGGTCTCGGTGTCGGTGCCGGTGGTGGCGTAGTTGTTGGGGGTCCTAACTCTGGTCTCAATGTTGATACGGGTGAAGTAGGAGCCTTCAGCTTCGAAATTCAACTTCCCTAGGATAGGGAGATTAGCTTCTGTATATCTGATAAGAGCTCTAGTGTGGGTAAAACCTAACTAGAGCTCTTTGATATTGAGTATTTATCAGGAGGAATCTCAAGTTAGATGGTAGTAAAAGTTGCATAGTTGTGGGATACCGTTGTTTATCACGGGACATAATTTTGCGCCAATGGCTTTTAGATTTGACTCAAAATTGACGTTGGTTCCCCATGGCGGTTTGTGTAATCGGATGAGAGCCATTGACTCTGCATTAAGGTTGAGCCGCAGACTGCACAAGCAGCTGACTGTGATCTGGCTTGAGAATACGTCTCAGTTACGATGTCCCTTTAATAAGCTATTTCAGCCGATTCCCCAGCTTCATCTCATCTCGCCACAGCTGACATCAATTTATATAAATCCTCAATCTATTCAAATCTCTAGTCCGTTAAAAAGAACACTCCTATCTTTCTCTGCCCAGGTATTTCAAACAGTCAACTTTCAAAAAATCATTGATAACGATGAAGCTATTAAGCTGATTAAAACTGATCAGCTGGCAACGTTGGCTAATTATCAAAGTTTGATGATTATGACTGATCGCAGTTTTGATTCGGCAAATACCTACGATGTGTTTAAACCAATTCCAACCCTAGAAAGTGCCATTCAAAGACGTATGGCTGCGTTTGGGAGACACACTGTTGGATTGCATATCCGTCGAGGCGATCATGACAAGGCTATTCGACATAGTCCGCTGGACCTATTTATAAATGCCATCACTCAAGAAATCAACAAAAATGCAGATAGTAACTTTTATCTGGCATCGGATTCACTACAAATAAAGCATAGACTTTTAGACCAGTTCGGAGATCGCATTATCACCCAATTAGCCCCCACCGATCGCAACAGCGAACAAGGCATGCAAGACGCTGTCATCGATTTATATGCCTTATCACGAACACGAAAAATATATGGTTCTTATTGGAGTTCCTATTCAAGGGTTGCTGCCAATATTTCGAATATAGAGCTAGTTGTTCTTAATGCCCTGACCACCTAACCCATTGTTTTAATCCTTATGGTTTTCTGGAAACGCCATCGCCTGTTAATTTGTGGTTTTTATGGTCATCACAATTTAGGGGATGAGGCCATGTTGGTAGGCATGTTGTGTTTACTTAAACGTTGTCTGGGGCCGGACTATCTGCATCGGGTCACGGTTTATTCTAATGATCCGGATGATACTGCTAAACAGCATGGTGTTGCTACGTTACGGAATCAGTTTCCCCGTCGTCGTCGTGAACAGTGGATCAAGTGGGCTGAACACACCCTGGCGTTATGGCAACATGATTTTTTCATACTAGGGGGAGGTGATTTATTGCGAGATTCCCCTGATCGGGAGGTGGCCACCGTTTGGTTAGGGCCGCTACAACGTGCGATGGCTTTGGGCTGTCAAACTATTGTTCTGGGTATTAGTGTAGGAGAGGTTTGGAAAACTCAGACGCAAGAGGCCATTGTGAAAACCTTAAATCAGGTGACCCTGATTGCTGTGCGTGATCAACAGTCTCAGAAGCAACTGCAACAGATGGGGGTCATTCGCCCTATTCATGTGATCAGTGATTTAGCCCTTCAGATAACATCAACACAATCACTGTCTAGGTCTCAAACAGCATTATCTCAATCGGCTTCTAATGGTTCAGCTCTCAACATAGGCATTTCCATTCGGTCTTTGGTGGGGCGCTCATCAGAGCTTGATGCTGATGTTGAGCAAAGCTTTTATCGAGAAATGGCCAAGATCATCGATTATTTGATTGGCACTCAAGGGGCAACGGTTTCGCTACTACCTTTTCAAACCCATACGCCCAGCGATAGAGCCCAGCGCCGTCCTCAAGACAATGATGAAGATGCGATCGCAACCGTATTAACTCAATGTCAACAACGACAGCAGGTTAACGTTTACGAAGCGTTTGATTCGGTGGAACAAGCGATCAATACATTACAGTCATTTGACTTAGTCATTGGCACTCGGCTTCATTCACTTATATTAGCCGCAGGCTTGGGGATTCCCATATTGGCCGCCGTTTACGATAAAAAAGTTTCTGGGTTTATGACAGAAATTGACCAACAGCTCAATAGTATTGCCGTGCAGCAGTTTACCCTGGAAAGGGTCAAACCCCGTCTCGAAAAGCTGCTGACTCACCAACCGGAAAATCGCCTTAAGCTCGTCAAGGCAGTTGAGGATTATCGTCAAACTATGGAACCTGTTGCAGACAAGTTATGCCAACTTTTAGGTAGCTGACGATGGTGATGAGTCATTCTTCTAGCAGCGAATCGCCCATATTTATTGTGGGCATGCCCCGTTCTGGAACAACGCTCCTGACTAGTATGCTGTCGACCCATCCCAGGATTGCGATCGCCCCAGAAACTCATTATCTTTGCTACTGGATGCGGCAATATAAAAACCTCAAGCTATCTTCTGACCAAGATTTCGACATTTTTTGGCAAACCTTAAGTCATAGTCAGCGATTTTCCTATTTTGGGATTGATGCAAACAAAACACGGGAGAGAATTTTAGCCAAAGGTTCTCCTTCACATCAGCATATTTTTGCAGGCTGGCTAGAGGAGTATGCCAACGCCATTAACAAACCCCGTTGGGGTGAAAAAACTCCGCTGCACTATCAACACCTACATCAACTGTTCACTTGGTTCCCCAATGCTCAAGCTATTTGGATGTTGAGAGATCCAAGAGCTGTTGCAGCCTCTTTGAGTAAGGTGCCCTGGGCCAGTAATTATATCCACATTCATGCTGAGCAGTGGCATGAGAGCCTGCGCAATTTTGAACGAAATTGGCAACGAGATTCCCGCGTCATGCTCTTACGATATGAAAAACTTATACAACAGCCTGAACAATCTCTCACAACGCTATGTCAGTTTCTAGGTGAAACATATGCACTTGAGATGTTAACCGCCCGTTCCGAAGTCAATCATCCTCTGATCAATCGCCAGGGATGGGCTGTTCAGCATTTACAATCTGTGCTAGAACCCATATCTACTAACGCTATTCATAAATGGCAACGTGAGCTTGCTAACCATCAAATTGAGATTATCGACGTATTAACGTTTCCTAATGCTGCCAATTATGGCTACCTTGCCAGTGCATCAACATTCGAAGCCTATGCTCGTTTTATTCTCACTTTAGAAAAGCTGAGGGTAAAACTTGATCGAAAACTGGTGTATTGGCGCACAAAAGTAGCGCAGCAGCCCATACAGACGGGGAAATATATCGGTGCTGCCCCTGAATAATTTCTGTCAAAAATTACGGTTCAACCAAAATATCAGCGTTTTGCAAAGCTTAGCTTCAATAATCGCACTCATACAGGCTTAAAGCTCTTCTACAAGCTAAAAGCTTAAGAGTCAACTTATTTTGTCAGTTCTTTATGCTTTGCTTCAGTTAACAAAAAAATCAGGTTCATATTCGTTATCTGTATCCAGTTTTCTAGACTTGTACTGTTGAATGTCCTACTATTAGAACCAGTAATTTTACCCCCAAACCACAGATTTCACCCTGCAATCGTGGTTTAACTCGAATGTTCCCTCTTAAAAGTCAGTTACGCATCTATCTTGATCTGCTTCGTTCGTCATCATCTCAGGCATCTAAACAATTCATTATTTTTGGCAGAGGTCGATCGGGTAGCACTGCCCTGGTCAGCCTCCTCAATTGTTTGCCTGATGTTTGCTGTGACGGTGAAATCTTAGCTCAACCCGTACTTTGGCCCCAACTATACCTTAAAGCCAAAGCTGCAAGTGCACAGGCATCTGTCTACGGTTGTAAGGTGCTAAGCTATCAACTGCGAAATATACATAGCATTCAACAGGGATCACACTTTCTGTATGAATTAAGTCAAGCAGGATTTCATATTCTTTACTTGAGACGAGAAAACTTGCTAGACCATGCTATTTCTAACATCCGCGCTCGGAACTTTGGCTTTCATAAAAGTCGGTTAGTTCAAGGTTTCCAAAAAAATAAAATCCACGTCAACCCAGTGACAGTCGTTGATTGGATAGAAAAAAGTCAACAGCTATGGCAGTACGAGTTGTCCTTATTGCGAGATATTCCTTATTTGGAATTGACCTACGAAAAAAATCTAGCTAATGAGAGTCAGCATCAATTTACCATTGATACCATCTGTCAGCATCTGGGGATTCAATCTAGAGCTGCGGTGAGTCAATATCAAAAGGTGTCGCCACAGACTCTACAGGCATCTGTAGAAAACTATGATGAATTAATTAGCTATCTTAGAGCAACTCCCTACCATCACTATCTTGAGCCTTGTTCAGTCCTTTCTACCGTTTAGTGACAGGGCTCATTCGCTAGCATAATTACATCTGTTGTAATTCCATTGCTGACCAGAGGCGTTCGAGCTTATGACCACTATGCGCCAATCAAGCGCCTTGCCTGTAGGTACGGAACATCGCACTCTCTTTCTTGTACAGGTAAAACCCTATCCGTTAAGTGGTGGGGTTTCTTTGCGTAATTGGCAAAATATTAACCTTTTAGCTCAACGAGGGCCAATCGCTATTTTTTCCCTTTATAAGGGCAGTGCTGATGCAGGCTCATTACCATTGACTGCTGTTTGGCAGCATTACGATCTATCGGCACCATCACGTTCTATTTGGGAAAAGTTGCAGCGTCGCCTCTGGCGGTTTCGACCCACCGGTCATGGGCGTAGTGATTGGTTATACACCCAAGATGCTGCTAATCAACTGCGTCAGAGAATTACTAGTTTTAAACCAACTCTCATTATCGTTGAGGAGATTTGGTTATACCGCTACCTGCCTATTTTGCAACAAGTTGGATGTCCTTTAATTCTCGATAATCATAATGTTGAGGGTGACGATCGCCGCTACCAGGGGAGCGACGCTATAACTCCTACGATATTGGCTCAAGTAAAACACATCGAAGCAAGATTTATTCGAGCAGTTGATCAAGTTTGGATGTGTAGTCACGAGGATGTACGTCACTTACATCAGCTATATCCGATGGAAGAGAAGAAGGCCTATGTTATCCCTAATGGTGTTAATCCTGACTACTATAAAGCTGTACAGTCAAACACTATATTGTCCGACAAGGCTAAAACGTTGCTCTATCTTGGGCGTTTCTCGTATCAACCGAATGCTGAGGCCGCATCTATTTTGCTCAACCAGATCTATCCCTTGCTGAAAAAAACCGTTGGCAATTGTCAGCTTCTATTGGTGGGATGTGATCCGACCGAAGCTATGCTGAAAGCGGCCCAAGCCGATGCAAATATTATTGTTACAGGTCAAGTGGATGATGTTCGCCCCTACTTAGCGAGAGCAGCGGTTATGGTCGTTCCCTTACAAAAAGGGAGTGGTACCCGGCTCAAGCTTTTAGAGGCGTTTGCTGCTAAATGCCCTGTTATTAGTACAACAAAGGGAGCTGAAGGCCTGGAGGTAGAAGATGAGAAACATTTACTCTTAAGAGAGTCCCCCGCCACTATTGTGGAAGCAGTTCGGCGACTATGGCAGGATCCTCGCAAGGTTCAAGCATTGACAGAAGCAGCCCATAGCTATTTTCTAAAACGTTACACTTGGACTGCTGTCGGTCAAAAGATTCAGAACTCTTTGACACAGCTTTCCAGATAAAAAATTGCGATTGCTAATTTAGGGGATGAACTGGTCTAGAGGCCTTGCTATTTGAAGGTATCTCACAACTAAAGCCATCTCGAGGATCAGCAATGCCAAACAATTATCTATGCTTTTGCTTTGATGTAAACAGATGCCTCAACTTCAGGTACTCCAGGAACCTCTTACCGTCAGTGTGGTGGTGCCTCTATATAATAAGGCCGCGTATATTGAACAAACACTAAACTCAATTCTGGCGCAAACTCATCCTTCCCAGGAAATCATTGTTGTAGATGATGGCTCAACAGATGATGGTCCAGACTTGGTAAACGCGATGGAAGATGAGCGGATTCAGCTGATTTACCAAGATAATCAAGGTCCTGGTAGTGCGCGTAATCGAGGATTGCTGGCAGCAAACGCAACCTATGTGGCCTTTTTAGATGCTGATGATGAGTGGCTACCTAATTTCTTAGAAATAACGCTTAATCACTTGAGACAGCACCCCGACTGTGCCCTTTGTGTCACGGGTCAATATCGGGGTAAAAATCGGTCTGATTGGTGTAAAACGCTATCTGCTCTGGGGTTAACATCGGGACGATGGCAACTTCCCCATGGGTTACCGCCAGAGCAATTTAAACCCAACATTGATGTGCTCCACTCAGGAGCTATTGTGTGCGATCGCACCATCGTCAATCGTTTTGGTGGGTTTTATGACAAGCATCATTGCACCTATGGCGAAGACATTTATCTGTGGCTCCAGGTGATTCTCAACTATCCCATCTATCGGGATCTACAGCCCCTTATGTGGTATCACACCGAAGCCTCTGACCTGGCTGTCTGGAATCAGGTGCGACCGCCCTGGCCCATGTTACTTGAGCCCGAACCTCTGCGTCGCAGCTGTCCTGAAAGCTACCGTCCCCTACTAGAAAGTATTTTGAATACCTATGCTGCCATTGCCGCTTATCGTGCCACGACGGCTGAAGATTTGACCACAGTCAATCGTTTGTTTGACGCATTTCCCGAGGCCCGCAAGCAAATGTTTCAAGATTGGCGTAAACGGGTGGACTACCTGATTGCTAATGTGCCCAATTTGCGGCGAACGTTAAAAGGATTTAAGCGGGGCTCGTAGACGGGCATTACCTATTCTCCAGTGGTCATGGATGGGCAATGGCTAACCCTGATATTGAGCAACCACTTCGTCATAAATGCGTTCTAACTGGCGGGTATTTTTTTGCAGATCAAAATTTGCTGCTACGTGGGCTTGCCCTGCTTGGGCGAATTGCTGTCTCAATTCTGTGTCTTCCAATAGGCGGAGCAGATGTTTGGCTAGCTGCTCAGTATCTTTTTCTGGAGCCAGCAACCCAGTTTCGCCATGGATAACGGCTTCAGGAATGCCGCCCGTGGCAAAGCTCACAACCGGTAGCCCCATGGCCTGGGCCTCGGCAAAAACCATGCCAAAACCTTCCGCATCACCTGAGCGGGCGATGATACTGGGGCCACAAAATACCTGGGCGCGATTCATCCAGTGACGAACCTGCTCCGGAGACTGTTTGCCTAAAAATTGACCCCGTACAGAAAGCTGATCAGCAAGGGTTTGGAGGTGCGATCGCAACCCTCCATCTCCAATGATCACCAACTTTACCGGCGGCAACTGACGTTGCACCGCTGCCATGGCTCGTATCAGATACTCTCCCCCTTTTTTCTCAACCAGTCGTCCGACAAATAGCACCATGGGCTCTCGATCTAGATCCGGAGAGGGTTGAAAATATTGTCGGTCAATACCAATGTAATGCACCACAATCCTATGGGCATCTCCCCCCCTTAACAGCAATTGCTCACGGATAAACTCAGACACCGTAACGATACGGTTAGCAGCCGCCAATGCTCGGTCTCGTTTATGTAATAACAAGGCTCTAAAGAAATCCCCTTGACTACGGACTGTTGTCCATGAAGGGGTTTCCCAAGTAGCATCATAGCCATGAAAAGTAACCACCAGGGGAACGTTTAATTGCTGGCACAGCGGCAAGACTAAACCACCATCACTGCCAAAATGGGCATGCACCAGGTTAGGGGCATAGTGTTTTAAGACTTTTGTCCACCGAGGAGACGTAATGCCGCCAAACTTGTACAAGCCTTTCCACAGTCGACTGGGAAAGCCATGATCTCCCAAGACAACCATGTCTCGATGATTAAAATTATGATTTAATCGGCTCGTACCTACGTAGATAGCCCTGTAACACGAAAGGTTACCTCCTTGGGCGGGGATAAAGGTCTCTGAGTACGGTAAAAGCTGGTCACGATAAATTAAAACCGTGGACATAAGAAGCTTCTAGTCATTAGGATTTAGGCAATGCTGACGCTTTCTTGCCCAGCTTACTTTTCTTGCCCAGATCATGCGCTGGTATAAAGTCAGAAGAACTAGACTCGCCACGGTTATACAGACGTTGTTTCCAGGCATAAAAAGGACTTAACAAGCTGCTGATAAGTAACTGTAGTTCGGCTGCAGACACCACATCCCTATTTAAGTGACGATGATGTTTAACCAGATGCAGCAATAGCTTTCGGCAGTCATTGCCCATAAATAAGAGTACCCATAGCGGTCGCCGCCAGGGGGATATACCCACCATACGAGTGGCATACTTACTCAGACCAATGCCATGGAAAAAACGCAATAAATAACTTTTCTCAAATCGCCAGCTGGGAATTTGATGCTCGATGTGCATCAGCGGATTGAACCAGATTTCCCAGTTTGCTTTTTTAAGATATAGCAATGCTTCCACATCCTCTCCTTTCAAGTTTAGAGAGTTTCCGACGGGACCTCTCAGTGTCAAAGGGTAGGGAACATTATCTAACCATGCCTGGCGTAAAATCACTAAGCCAGCTCCGGGGGGAACTAAGTTACTCATAGCGCGCCATCCCGTGGTGAAACAAACCTCCTCCTGGCGCTCTACCACAGGAATAAAGGGGGCAATGCGCTCAAAGTTGGCAGGTGGTGGGGTCTCATAGTTGGGATGAATCTGGCTCCCAAAAGCTGCTGCCTTGGGATGGATACAGCCAAATTCATACGCCGACTGTACCCAATGGGAATCAGGAATATTGTCATCATCCAAAAAGCCAATCCACGTCCCCTGTGCTTCCACGATGGCGCGACGACGGGCAAAAGAGGCCCCTTGTCGCGCTTCTAATACATATCTCAGCGAACATGCCGTCCATGTTTGCTGATACCTATGGACAATATCAACTGTCCCATCAACACTGTTATTATCAACGATAATTATTTCCCAATTGATGCTGCTCGAAATAGCCTGGAGACTGAGGGCATCTAGAATTTTAGGTAATGTTAAAGCACCGTTATAAAGACGAATAGCAACCGAAAAATCAATCATAGATTTGAGTAACGCTACAGTCGCCTGGGCACCTATAGGAACATATCTTACTGAATTCAGTTAAAACCACAGCTAAGTTGAGGAATTTACCTGACATTGAATTGTTTAAACTATGACTTAGCCAACTCACGGATGACAACAGTAAATTCGTATTAATACGTAGGATAGTAATTGAAGATTACATAGACGGTTGTAATACTAGTGGGTGAGACCTGGGACGTAGCAATATCCATACAGTTATAGCGCTATCCATATATCTGCTACCATGCAATGCCCTCAGTGTATTCACTACAAGATAACTGCGAAAGCTAATCAGTACCACCTAAAGAAGTGACCCCCAGGTAACCTAAATCAGCAAAAATCTAAAAATTTACAATTAAATCACCGTTTCATTAAGTGTCTGGGAAAAAGTATCTACCCCCTTTTGGTTAGGAGGAGTTACGTGTGACGGACCCATCAGTTAAGTGTTTCCCAAAAAGTGCATACCCCATACCCAAAAATCATTAATTCTCAAAAGTTAGTACATTCGACTTTAGTTTATATAAATGCAACTCCCCTGGCCATAGAGTTAACTGAACCTACGACCAAGGGAGTTTACAGCAATATTCAAGTTAGATGACCTTTACTCGTTTCACTAACCTGATGTTGGTGATGTGTTACGACAATGCTTTCTTGCTCATGCTGTACTTACCACCGCGGCCACGGTACCACTCACTGGTACGTGCACCAGCAGACAAGATATTAGAAACACGGTTACGTGCTTTCAAGAACGTAGCCTTTGGCATATCACTCTTGAAAATAGCGTCCATAACCTCAGCAATTTTAAATGCCTCATCTGGCTGGGCCTTTAGGATGTTAGCAACAACATCAGGTAGAGGTGTCTTACGGAAAGGATCTTGCACATAGCGCTGCCAGTTAGGAGATTTGCCTCCACGGGGCTTGCGAGTAGCCTTAGCAGCGGGTGCTGCCGCTGCTGCTGCTTTGGCCTTAGGGGCTTTTGCTTTAGGGGCAGCTTTTGCTTTTGCAGCTGTTTTAACAGATGGCTTGCGGCCACGACGCTTGCCAGGTTTCTTAGCAGGAGCAGGTTCAGGCGCTTCTTCCTCTTGTACGGTAGCAACCGCGCTGCTAAGAATTTCAGTAACATTGGCGGCAACACCATTAGTGTCACCGGTTGACTGAAACATGTTAATAACAGTCAAAAGGCCTTCGCGCTGTTTTGCGGCGGCGGAGAGTTGATCGCTTAGTGCTTCAACTTGAGAAGCCAACTGGGATTCAACTTCCTTGAGCTGATCAAGGACATTGGTAGCCATATCGGGTTAAACCTCACTTTGTTGCAATGAATTTGAGTGATATTTGAGAAAGATAGTCTCGTTGGTTTTTTAATTCTACAAACATATAGCACTAATTCAACAAGTTTTTAACACCAAAAAGATACCCAAACACAAAAAAGCATTATCATCGGCAGCTTTTTTGCCTCGCCAACAACCTCAATTTTCGAGATCAGATCCAACGGGTAGTCACGTTTGCTTGGGCAAAAACGGCAAAAGATACAACATATACATTTAAGCTACAACCTCCTAATGACAAAGGTTTTCAGGTTTGACAACTAACGAGAAACAGCTTTAAAGAGCGCTTTATGAAGGATTTTTTTGCCTCCTCGGTGAGGGGGCTTTTGCAGTCATCCCCCTTAATTATTTTCTGGGAAAGAATCAGCAAAATTTTTCTAAAAATTTAGGAAGACAGAACAATGCAAACTGTTAATGATGAACCAAGTCTCCCTTTAAAAGAAGAAAAACTAGTTCAGATGAACTAGTTTTTCTTCTTTTATGAAATTGTCAATTGATTTATCCCCACCGCGTTGATTGTAAGTTAGGGGGAACATCCTGAAGTCGGCCTGGGCCAATCGCTTTGATGGCCTCTGATAAGTCAACATTACCCGTGTAGAGGGCTTTCCCAACAATCACACCGCTGACACCTAATGGGGCTACGCCTAACAGACTGAGTAAATCGCTTGTGGAACTCACCCCTCCCGACGCAATAATAGGGGTATCAATTTTTCCAGCGAGATCTCTAAGCGCGTCTAAATTGGGTCCTTTGAGGGTGCCATCCCGTTTAATGTCGGTGTAAATAATGGCAGCAGCCCCTAAATCTCCCATGCGGCGGGCAAGATCATCAGCCATAACACTGGAGGTTTCTAACCAGCCACGGGTAGCAACTTTGCCATCACGGGCATCAATCCCTACGAAAATACGTCCTGGAAACTCGGCACTGAGTTCTCCCACTACATCAGGATTCTCAACGGCAACAGTACCTAAGATGGCGTACTGTACGCCCAGTTCAAATAGCTCTGCTACACGGTTGCGATCGCGTAATCCTCCCCCCACTTGAACCGGTACATCAACGGCCTGAACAATCTCGGTAATTGCCTGCCAGTTCTCGGGTTTACCCGCTTTAGCACCGTCTAAATCTACCAGGTGAATGCGAGAAGCTCCCTGTTCTGCCCAGCGGCGAGCAACAGCCACCGGATCATCACCAAAGACCTGAGACTGGTCATAGTCTCCTTGAAATAAGCGAACACAGCGACCGCCGAGTAAATCAATGGCAGGGATCACATCCATAGTAAAAATCTACCGTTCGATAGGGTAAGTAATGGTTCAAATTGTACAGAAAAAGGGGAGAGGAAATCGTTAGCACCATGGGTAAGAGCCTTGAATGCCTGACCTTCTAGCTACTGTAAACAATCAGACTCCAGTGCCTAGAGATTATCCGTAATGTTATCTAGTAACTGTGATATCTGGTCACGATCTGGAGCCATGGGGCTATGGGTCAGATAGGTTTCTAAGTCACTGCGGGCAGCCAACAGGTTTTGCAATTGGTAATGAACTAATCCCCGATCTCGGCTGTTGCTGGGCTCATTGGGCAGCAGCAGGAGCAAATAATCAAGGATCATCAAAGTGTTTGTTAAGTCACGCCGATTCAGGTAAATTAGCTTCAAATTATTGAGAAGCCTTGCTAGAAGGGACTTATCGGTAATTGGAGCAAGATAGTGGCTGCTCCAAGCCGCATTGTCACCGTATAGCCGATGAAAAATAGCCTGACAATCGGTTGTAAAGAGGACCTCTCCCTGATTAAACGGGTCTATGTATACCTCCATCTCCTCAACCGTAGGGCGTGCTAAAAAATGTCCCGGCATGCCCACGCCAATCATCGGGAAATCTAACCGCTGAGCAACTTCTAGATACACCAGCGCCAGGGTAATGGGGATGCCTAATCGTCTTTCTAGCACCCGATTGAGATAGCTATTATCAGGATCGTAATACTCCATTTGGTTGCCCCTAAAGCCCAGTTCTCTGTAGAGATAGTGATTAATGGCCTGAATGGTCTTGAGGGGATAGGTAGAAATGTTAGGTCTGATAGCCGTTGCAATGGCATCCAGCTGTTGCAGAATCTCGGCGGGATCAAGCTCAGGATAAATTTCTTGCGCCGGACAGAGTGCGGCTGCAGCCAGGTTGCGAGTGGGCTGAGCAATCAATTGGCGAAACTGCTGTCGGGCCTGGGAGAAGCGCAGGGTCATGGAGATTGGTGAGGTTAAAAAGGCTTTGAGAGAGGGGTGATCAGGGGCGACAAGGACCGACAAAGGTCTTAGAGGAGCAGGGGGGAGTTAGTTGAATTTTGAGTGTTGAGTGAATGCCTGTGGATAGGAGTAATCCATGCATACGCAGGTAACTCAACACCAGAAACCAGGAACTAAGAGCCCATAACTCTTCCCTCTAACGTTGAGCTGAAGGCCCATCGTAGTCACTGCCACTGCCATAGATTAAGGCCTCTCTCCACCGTCGCCAATAGTAGCCAGCATCTTTGGCAGGAGTGGTTAGTATCTGATTGAGGGCGCTATAGATAGCCAAACTGAGATAATGTCCAGTCCAGTCTAAAACCGCTGGAACACCTACTTGGGGCAAAATTTTGGCGACAAGCATCGGATGATAAACAGAGGTGCGCAGTAACGTTTTTGCTAAGGGCAAGAACTGTACAACGTCTTGGAGAAATGGCCGTAGCACTGGCTCACCCAAGGCTGCCATATCTTGAAAAATGGTTGTTAGTAGGCTGTTGATGTGGTGTTGATCCAGGGATTGACCCATGGAAAGACTCATGGCTTTTTGAAACAGCCAGGTAACAGCAATATTCGGCTGATAAGGCTGTAACCAGCCAAGAGCGGCTGCATTCAGCTGATCTTGCTGTAAAGCATCATTGATGCCTGCACTCAGACGCGTTAGGTGCCGAATCATGGCCCCAAATCCGCCAAAACTGAGGGGAGACTGGTGGCCGCTAGCATCCCCAACTGCCAACAGCCGATCCCAAGAAAAACGTAGGGGGCTATTGCGATAAGCGGGGAAAAACCCAAACAAGGCCCGCTTAAAGTGAAGCTGCTCTAGGGAAACTCCTTGATAGTCAGGTAGTAACTGAAAGTAGTCTTCAAACAGGTCTTCTAGGGTGATGCGGTCGGGATGAGCATCGAGATAGGTGAACAGATAGGTGGTGCGGCCATCACGGGCGGGAAAAGCCTCCCAAAAATATTGGCACTGATTTTTAATCGGGGTGAATGAGGCAATTAGATCTCCGGTTTGATTATGTTCATATCCGGTGGCACAGGTTCCTACCACAAGACATACGGCATCAGGGGACTCTCCCTGACGGGCCTGCTGCACAATCGGGGAGAAATGGCCCATGGTATCGATCAGCAGACGGGTAACAAACGTACGCTCACCTGCAGTCACTTGCACGCCATCGGGAGCCACCCGAGCCTTGGAGAAGGGGGTCTTTTCCAAAAGTTCACCCCCCGCATCTAGAAAGACTCGTTTCAGGGTATCGAGCAGATAAACCGGGTCAACGCCAACATTGAGCACATCGCGTACCCAGAGGTCTTCACCACCATCGAAGTAAACGCGGGCCGGATTATATTCCGTTGCGATCGCAGTCTCCAGTTCCGTCTCACTTAATAGACCAAGCTCAACAAATGTCCTTAACTCGCTACGAGATATATTCCACTCCTGATCCCGTCCCTTCAGGATATTTCTTTCTAATAGGGCTACACGCCATCCCTGACGGGCCAGAGTAGCGCCTAAGAGAATGCCCAGGGTGCCACCACAAATGATGACATCATAGGTGTCAGACTGGTTCTCTAGGTCCAAGGGCTCAGTTTGGGTAGACACCACATCGGGCGTGGGAATCTGTCCATGGCGATAGTCATGCCATAGGGCATCAGCTCGTTGGAGACCAATATAGGGATTGCCAGGAATGGCTTGGAGAATGGTTTGGGTGGGGGACATGAGATCAGAATCAGGGGAGGTAGAGGCAACAAAAACCGGAAATAAAGAAGCAGTCCAAACTCAATGGTCAAAAGACTACCCAAAAGAATTATCCCCGTGTTTCCAGCATAAGAGATGTAGGGTGCTGCATCGGGATAGCCCAGGTCTCGTTTCATGGTGTGAGTTGGGTTTCCCTTAGGAGTGCGTTTTAACACCAAACACCTGTGCTGATCTGGCCGATCTTCTTCAAGGGTTAGGGGACTGCACAAAAATAAAGACCCAGGTTGGGACTATAGATGGTTGGATGAGTGATGGGGTAATGGGGTGATTATTTAAGCGCAAGCGCCTTAACACATTTGGAGTGTCTGGAGAAAACTGAATAAATGACCCTCGCCACTCACCAACAGTCTTACGGATGTATATCCACTCTCACTCCATGTACCTGGTTGGATGCCATAGACGATCAGGAGGATAGTCGCGATCGCACCCCCAATCCCTACCAATCGCTGATTAAATACCTTTAGCCGTGTAGTATCTGGTGCTCGATATAGCAGAGCGTTAGTCGATTTTCTCAAAGCCAAGTAAGGCATTAAAGCCAAAGCTCCAAAGCCGAAAGAACTCACCACAAATGGCCAAGCCGGTAATGTCTGATCTCGTCCATCCGTCAAGACTAGACTGGCGTAGATAATTGGCCATAGCCCCATCAGATTAAACAAAACAACGGGGCAATGGGTTGATCTGGCCCCATTGCCCCGCTGACAGTTGACAAATGACATCTAAGGTACCAGGGGTACTGGGTGGTGCCAGTAAGACTGCATAAGTTACGAAACCTAACCAAAGTGCTCCTAGGAAAAATGACTGCCATTGCCCTGTTAATGAGGGGGATATAGCAACCTCCTCGGATATCTTCATAAAGTTATGGTGTGTTGAAAGTTCAGATTTTCTTAAGTTTTAAGTTGGTATATCAACCAACATCAACCATCCCATTAATTGTACGAGGTGCCGTCTACTCTATAGAAGTGTCGCCAGTGTGACTTGCCTACCAGCACCTATTCGCCAGCGGCAATCTTTAAAACGCTAGGGTCCTAACCTAAGATGAGAGTTCACGAGTTCCTGCGGCTATACGAATCAGGCCATCGAAACTTTAAAGGAGTTAATCTGAGCGGTGCTGATCTGTCGAACTGCATTTTAGTTAATGTCGATTTGTCCGGTGCTAATTTGACGGCTGCTAACCTGAGTCGAGCCTTTCTCACCAAGGGACAATTTGTCGGTGCTCAGCTACAACGAACCAATTTGCAATTTGCCAAGCTGAGCGAGAGTAACTTTAGCCGTGCCAATCTCACCAAAATTGAGGGTCGTGGAACTTTTTGGATTAAATCTGATCTCTCCCATGCCCGGTTAAGTGGTGCTCAGCTGGCCCATGTAAACTTTCGCCAGAGTCGTTTGCACTGTGCTAATTTTTGCGGCGCAGTCCTGGCTGGAGCTAACTTGCGAGAAGCCCAATTAAGGGGGGCCAATCTTGCCTGGGCCAACTTGAGCGATGCCCGTCTTTATGGTGCCGACATTACCGCTGTGCAATTTAATGGCGCACATTTAGAAGGGGCGCGGCTTAATGGCCTTAATTTTCAAGACTATGACCTGAACGGCATTAACTTTTCCCATGCCCATATGAAGGGAGCAAATTTGCAGGGAACTAACTTAACAGCCGCCAATTTTTCCCACGCTCAGTTACAACATGCCAATCTGCAACAGGCTCAAATGGTTGGGGCCAACTTGCACTATGCCCAATTGCAACGGGCTAATCTTGTGAATGTCGATCTTAGTCGCGCCAATATTGATCAAGCAGATTTAACAGGCGTCATACTCACCCATACAACCCTAGAAAAATCCAAGCCAGGAACTGTAGTCGTAAATCAAGGGATATTAGCGCGAAAATCAGTAAGTAAGTATTTCTGCCATTCAGTCTCAGACATCTGTAATAGCGCCCAGAGTGCCCATGGGACTATTCTCTCCAGTTTCGGTTAGATCCCTTTAATGTTGTCTGGTTTAGATTTTAGCTTTGAGATATGACGTCATCTTCCCAACTGGGTCTCGTGTTAGTCACTACGGCTACTGAAACAGAAGCCCGTGCAATTGTTAAAAGCTTGATTGAGTCTAGATTGGCAGCCTGCGTCACCTTGACTCCAATTCAATCAATTTATCGTTGGCAGGGGGCTGTTCACAGCGACTCTGAGTACCAATTGTCGATTAAAACTGACCTGGCGCTATTTGACCAAATTGCCGCACAGATAGAGCACCAGCACAGCTACGATTTGCCAGAGATTATAGCAGTCCCTATTGTTGAGAGCACTGAGAGTTACGGCCAGTGGGTGAGGGAACAGGTTGGTGAGAGAGCAAGTAGGGACTAGGGACTAGGGAGTGGGGCTACAGCTGTGAAAGGGATATCTTGATGGAGTTTTCCGTTTCAACAGAAATAGCGCAGTCGTCCCTACTGTCCACTCCCTGAGTCCCATTCCCCCTTAAAACAGCTTCGCTGTTTGCGCCTTCACGTCATACTCGTACCGGGTCTTGTAGTCAGTGACTCCGTAGAGGTTAAAGGAAACTGTCGGTTCATCTCCTATGGGTTGTACCTGGTGAATTGCCCCTGGTGTAAAGCCAATAATGTCGCCAGGTACTAGATCTATCTCCCCAGCCGACTCTAGACGATGGGGCTTGTCTTCAGTGGGGGAACGTTGCCACAAATGATTTTTTTCCTCGCCACCAATCAAAGCAACAATCCCCCATGCTGAGTGGTTATGGATTGTTGATACTTGGCCAGGTGCCCAGGCCACCATTTGAACTGTTAGGGGAAATTCATATTCTCGATACAGAAATTTTACGGACCATCCAGTTTTTGGGGACGGTGCATCATACTCCATTTGTAACCAGTAGGAGCTAGTTAGTAGCTTACGGACAAGGGGCACAATCTTCTGAATACGAATACTGTCATCCTTCTCGTCTGCCAAAATGTCTTCTAAATCCGTTAAAAAGCGATACAGCCGATAAACACGTTTTGGGGGCTGCACATTATCCGTGCCTCCAAACGTGGTTGGCTGACCGTCATCGGTAATTAACCAGTTATGGTTTGTCATGGGCAAAGGGGCAAGAGTAGATTTATCAGACTAATGGCTTCATCTTAGATTCTCAAACACACAAAGATATAGCCATCCGCTGGTACTTAGAACATTGCCCTAATGTAACAGTGTTATATGAAAGAAACGTTTCATCTTGTAACAGCGGTGTGCTTACAGTCCGCACCTAGACACTGGGTTAAATTCTCTTGCCTGTAACCTAATTCAGCTAATAGGCGGAGCAAACTTAAGCTATTTAGCTTTGAGGGGATTATGGCCATAAACCTTTTTGTGATTTTCAAGGTCAAACCAATTATCTTCTGCGTTATTCCTTAGAGCTCAAAGTGACTTACTGGGCAGGGCAAATAGTGCCAACGTTAGGGAATCTTAGCCAGTAGAACTCGACTCCGTTTACGCCCCCGGAACGCTTTTGGTGTATATGCTTAACTCACGCTCAAAACAGTACCTTCGTCGGTCTTTAACTTGGATGCTATTTACAGTTGTCTTGGCAACTGGATGTGGTCAAGCCAACTCGCAGGTGGATCCGAGCGTTCATATTGGCCCAGATGGTCAAGATATTCGGTGCACTAAAGATTCCTTATATGTTGAACGGGGCCGTTACATATCTGGTAGCGACCAAAAGGAACGGGACTTTGCCTATCGTATTTCGGCCCAGTCTTTAGCGACTACGCCAGAAGAGGCCCTGGATATAGAAACTCGTTTACGCCAGCAGCGATGGTTTGATTTTGAACCTGAGGCTGGCAATCAACGTCTGGCAGCATTTTGCATTAGTCGCAATCTAGTTACAAACGCAGATTATCAAGAGTTTGTGCTCGCAACTGGTTATCATCAGCCTGGCATCACTGCCGAGAACTACCAAGAGCAAAATATGCTGGTGCACTCCTATCAAGACCTGCGCCCATACTTTTGGCGGGGCTACCAGTTCCCTCCGGGTAAAGCGCAACACCCGGTTGTGCTGGTGTCTCAAAAAGATGCCTTAGCCTATGCCGCTTGGAAAAGCCAGGAAGATGGGCTTGAGTATCGACTGCCCACAGCTGACGAATGGGAAAAAGCAGCTCGCGGGATGGATGGACGTTATTTTGCTTGGGGTAGCGAATGGCAAGAGCAGGCTACAAACTGGCAGAAAAACGGACCCGAAGGAACTAGCCGTGTGGGTGCTTATCCCCTGAGTAAGAGTCCTTACGGTGTGGAAGACATGGCGGGCAATGTGTTTGAATTTACATCAACCGTATACGTGCAGGACGGTCAGGAGCGGGCCATTATGAAAGGTTGCGCCTGGGATGATCTGCCAGGATTTTGCCGGACTGCCTATCGCCATGGCCGACCTACGACCTATCGTCATATTTTGTTCGGATTTCGTTTGGTTTCGGACCCAAAACGCTAGTTTTGGCTAAAAAATCAGCTAGACTCCCTTACTTTTCAGGTAATTAGTATCTTTTTCTCAGCCAACATTAAGGTTGATCGCGAATAATTATTCGCGGATTAATTTGTCGATTTGGTTTCGGCTGCATTATTATCTGTTCAATGCTTTAAGAGGAGCCCTCTGATGAAAGTTAATTATTTAGCGGCTGTTGCAGCTGCTTCTGTGTTGAGTGTTGGTGTTCTAACTGGTTGCGGCGGCGGCGGCGCAAATCCCTGTGCCGCTGACCCTTGCGCAGCACCCACTGAAGAAGTTGCTCCCTGTGCAGCTCCTTGTGCGGCTGACCCCTGTGCGGCTGACCCCTGTGCCGCTGACCCCTGTGCGGCTGACCCCTGTGCAGGCAGCTAACGTCTAGTACAGCTCAAAGACAACTGGATATTTACAAATTCAGCTTCCTGAAATTAGTTTCAGGAAGCTTTTGCTATGGTGACGGTGCCACAGCTAACACCACAGGAAGACTGCTATGAAGGTTGCATTTATTGGCCTTGGTACTATGGGCATGCCCATGGCCCTAAATTTGCTAGCTACAGGCCATCAGCTCATTGTCCATAATCGTAGTCGCGATCGCGAATTACCCCTGGTCGAGGCAGGTGCCCAGCGAGCCGCCACACCCGCTGCTGCTGCCACAGAGGCTGAAATTATTGTAATTTGCGTTAGCGATACGCCCGACGTTGAAGCAGTGCTTCTCGGGCCTGAGGGTGTGATTTCAGGAGCACAGCCCAATAGTTTAGTCATCGACATGTCCACCATTAGCCCCACGGTCACCCGAGCCATTGCAGCTGAGCTGGCTGAGCAGCAGATTGCCATGTTGGATGCTCCCGTATCCGGCGGTTCAGAAGGGGCGACCAACGGCACTCTATCCATCATGGTGGGGGGGGAAGCTGAAGCACTAACTAAAGCGATGCCTGTCCTGCAGGCCCTGGGTAAAACAATTACCCACGTTGGCCCCATCGGTGCTGGGCAAACCACCAAGGCCATTAATCAGATCGTTGTTGCAGGTACCTTTTGGGCCGTTGCTGAAGGGTTAGCTCTGGGGCTAAAAGCGGAGTTGGATATGGAAAAAGTCGTCCAGGCCGTGGGTGGTGGTGCGGCTAGTTCTTGGGCCTTTACCAATCGGTCTGGCAATATGCTCGATAATACCTATCCCCTTGGGTTCCGGATGCGGCTGCACCGCAAAGATTTGCTCATTGCTCTGGAGGCAGCCCGCGAACTGGGGTTGCCACTACCCATGGCAGCCTATGTGGAGCAGATTGAGAGTGGGCTGATCGCTCAGGGCTTTGGGGATGAAGATATGTCAGCGATTGCTCGCAGTCTGCGAGAGATGGGGGGGATCTAAAGGGTGTACGGAGATCGGACGGGAGGACCCTGCCCGCTTTCCGCATCAGGAGCTTAAGGTACGCCGATGGTGGTGATGTATAGCACGGCCTCATCCTCGGGGATGCCGAGGACGTCATTGACCTGATCGTCAAAGAACCCGGCAATGCCGCTCACACCGAGACCTAAGCGTGTGGCTGCCACATTCAGCCGCTGCCCTAGATGACCGGCATCCATGTGCAAATAGCGATATGTCCGATCACAATGGCGCTCAACGGCCTGTTTCAAATTGGCCGTATGCATAATGGCCACACTGGCATCACGGCCTAAGTGCTGTTCTAAGCAAAGATGATGTAGCTCGCGCCGGAAATGCTTAAACCGCACCTGTCGTAGGGTGGTTTCTGCCGGATCGTAGTAATAGCAGCCTGCATCCAGATTGTTGACGGCCAACACGACGATAAACGTCTGAATCAGGCTCAAATCAAAATAGTCGGGCTGCGGGTCGAACCCTTGTTCGCTATAGTTTTCAGGGTGATAGGTAAAATCCAGCAGCTGCCGTAGAGGATCCAAGGAAATTGCCGCACCCCGATAACGGCGAGTCGAACGCCGGTGCAGCATAGATTTAGTCAAATACTCCAGCCCTTCTCCCCAACTGATAGGGGCTACTTTGGTACTGGCGTTATTGCCAAATGGAAACGCATACTGGGAGCCAGCGAGTTGAGGCGAATGATCTAACCGGGCTTGCTCCAGACTTTTATCTGGCTGAGGGGTAATTTTGCTGGCCTGATGCAGTGCGGCCAGCAGCTGACCGTCATCTACCGTCACCCCATGCTCAGATACCTGTAAATCACTAGACAATGTGGTGCAGCCCCGGGGTAGGTTCTGCTCGACCTGTAGCAAATCGGCCAGGGCTAAAACCGCGATCGCACCCTCCTCTTCTGGGTTCAGGTACAGCAGATCATTCACCGCATCATCCACAAATCCACCGATCAGATGGGGGCGATAGTCACACAGCGATGCTGCCAGATCCACATTGCCCAATAAATGGCCTGTGTCCAGACATACCCGACGATAGGCCCGGGCCTGATAACGCCAGACCGAACGCTGGAACACAACGCTGGTCACCATCGCCAGGTGAGTGTGCTCCAGGGCCGGATGCCAAAAACAAGCCTCCTGCAATCGCTGCCACGGATGATCGTCCCAGAACCGCACCAAACTATGGGTCTTGACCTGATAATTGTATAAACCAGCAGGCAGATGGGATGTGCCCCGGGAAATCAAGTAAATTTCTGCCGGGTACAGCGCACCGGCAGATGGGGCCGAACGCAGATAAACCGTATCCCCTATCGTGCTGGTAAATTTGGCCGTTAACCCATAGCTGTGGAATAAGAATTGCGATAGCCGCTGCCACCATTGATCGCTGGGACGTTCCACCGCTCCTAAATAGCCCTGTAGATCAAACCGGCTGCCCAAGGGATAACGTTTGTAAACTTCAGGCTGGTCAGCCCAGTTTAGGGTTCCTTGGGGCAGCGCATCGGGGAAATACTTAGTGCGTTGGTGATAGTGATAGGCGAGAGAGTGCGATGCCTTAGTCATGGCTGTGCAGTGGAGCTATCGATTGAGTGGATACCCAAGGCCGAGGATGCCCCCGAAAATCTTAAGTGACGCTTAAGAAAGCCTTTTTTCTACGATATGTATCTTAATTTACATTCTGTAACATCTTGCTTTCAGGTGCCAAACATTTCTGGAGCAATAGCAATATTTATTGAGCCAGTTGGAGGCTGGCCTTATCGCAAGTGGCAGGTATCCAATTCAATTTTGACGTAGATGGGTATGACGGTTGATGAATTCTTAGCGGCCTATCAAGCTGGGAAACGTGACTTTCAAGACATTGTGCTAGAAGCAGCTAACTTATTTGATTGCGATATCCGCAACTGTGATCTCACGGGTGCTCACCTGCAGGGAGCCTATTTACCCTATGCCAAGCTCAGTCGGGTGCGGTTAATTGAGGCCACCTTAACGGATGCCAATCTGGGTAATGCCTTACTACAGGCTTCAGATTTGTCGCAAGCTAACCTACAGCGGGCCATCCTGTCCTATGGGAATTTGCGGGGAGCCAAGTTATCTGACGCGACGTTGTATCAGGCCAACCTTTACAGGGCTGACTTAACCGGGGCTGATTTAACGGGAGCCGATCTACGTCAGGTGAATTTAAGTCGGGCCAACTTAACCCAGGCCAACTTAACCCAGGTAGATTTGCGGGGTGCTAATTTATTCCGGGCCCGGCAGGTGGATTTAAGTGACGTGATATGCGATCGCACCACCATTGGTCCCGATGGTTATCCTATAGAAAATAGCGAGAATGAATTGTAGAGGCGTTCCGGTGGAACGCCTCTACAAGCCGCCCTAGCTCAGGTATGCTATGAGCAGTCTTTAAGACCTGTCCTGCCCTTCCCCTCTATGACTGTGAGCGCATCATCAAAATCCGCTAATTGGCCAAAGTTGGCCCTCATGCTGATCTTAATGTGTGCTCCCATTCGACCGGGTCATGCCCAGACGGACACCACGATCACATCCTTGGGTAACAGCTCCACGGCTGAAGCGACGACGGCTGTGAATCAGCGTCCTGACGATGCTGGTGATTCTTCTGACTGGAGCATTGTGCTGCTGAGTATTTTGATCGGCACCTTGATCTTGCTCCTGGGGATGGGGATGGCCATGCTCTGGGTAATGCGCAGTGCGGTGGAAACAGAAATCACCAAGAATGTGACTAAAAACGTCCTTGGTCAGCTCAATGAAATCGAAAACCTGGAGAGCAAGATCCAGGCTGCCACCCGTAGAATTGATGGCATTTTGGCTGAGGCTGACGACCGCGCCGATGAGCTGGTGGAACGCTCCACCAGTTTTCAGCGAGACCTGACCACCCAGCGCAATAGTTTAACCAAGCTACTGGCGGATATTACTGACCTGAAGGCACGAACCGTTAAAGATTGGCAAACGGAGCTGGATAATGCTCGCCAGTCTTTTGGCACGACCCAAACCGATTTTCTGCAAGAGCTGGATAACCTGAAACAGACCACGATTCAGCAGCTGCAAACTCTCCAAGCCGATACCCGGCGGCAGCAACAGTCTGTATTTCAGGGGTTAGATACTGCCCAGTCCACCCTGGATAATCATTTGGCAGGTCTTAAAGCCACCGCTGACCATCGCCAAGGTATTTATCTCGATGAGCTAGAGCGCAAAGAATCTATCTTTTCTGACGAGATTGGTACACTACAGGCCAACACCATTGAGCAGCGCGATCGCTGGTTAGAAAAGTTGACCAGCCTGGAAAAAAATATTGGCCCCCAGCTAGAAGATTTGCGTAAGGCCATGAAAGCACAGCTGGAGCAGCAGCGGGACAGCATTATCGAAGAAATGCAGCAGGACCGGGGGGACTTTACCCAGGAAATGCAGCAAAGCCGGGGAGAATTTGCCCAGCAGCTGAACGAGATGCAGGCTAATGCCCTGGGCCATAAAGAATTAGCACTGCAGACCATTGAACGTTCAGTGGGTGACCTGCAACAGCAGTTTCAGCAGCTGCGTAACGATATTGAAGGCCGCAAAGCTGACCTGATGCAGCAGTTACGTCAGTCCACCGATGACTTTTTGACCCAGTTTGCCACCCTCCGAGTGGATGTGGAAGGTCGTAAAGGGGTGCTGTTAGGGGATATGGACCAGGTGGCCGCCAACTTTAAGCACCAGCTAGAACGACTGCAAGGGGACCTCAGCACCGAGCGAGATGAGTCATTTCGAGCATTGCAGCAGACAGCTAACAGTTTTGCCAATCAGCTCAGCCAGTTGCAAAGTGAAACAGGTGATCAGCAGTCTCGCACGCTGCAGACTATTGATGGCGCTGCCCGCGAATTTAACCGTCAGCTTACGGAGCTGCAGTCCAGTGTGACCCAGCAGCAGCAAGAGTCGTTGCAAAGTCTGCAGCAGCTTGAGGGCGAGTTTACCCAGCAATTGGGGCAAGTGCGTGATGTGGTGTTTGGCCGTCGCGACGTGGTGATCGACAAGCTGGATCAGTTTGATGCCAGCCTGGGGACGCAGATCAATGAGCTGGCGAATGCCGCCCGTGGTCGTCAGCAGGAAGCCCAGCAGCGGCTAATGGTGATTGTTGAGCGCTTTGCTACAGCCCTTGACGACCTGAAAACCCGGTTTGAAGGAGAGCAGTCTACCTCAGCCGCTGATTTGGAGCAGCTAAAACAGAGCTTTGCGGAGCAGCTGGATAGCTTGCAAACTGATGCCAAGGTGCAAAAGGACCAGATTATGCGCCAGTTAGGGGAAGTGACGCCTGAATATGTGGCTGATTCGTTTGTGGATACGGCTCAAACTCAACTGCAAAGCCTGACCGAGCGCCTGGCACGGCTACAGTCTAATCGCCCCGAGCTGTTTGAGACCATTGACGAGCTTGTGGCCGAGGCTGAAGGCCAGATTGAAGCCGGTAATTTAGAAGATGCGATCGCAACCTACGATCGAGCCCTAGCCATCCAGCCAAACAATGCAGAACTGTGGTTAGCCCGCAGTAAACCCCTCACCCAGCTGAAACGTCGTGATGAGGCCCTAACGGCGTTGCAAAAGGTGATTGACCTGGAGCCCCAGCGCAAAGAAGCCTGGTATCAACGCGGTCTAGTACTGCGTGAGCTACGTCGCTATGACGATGCCCTGACCACCTTTGAACGGGTGATTGAACTCAATGATACGGACCCAAGAGCCTGGCTCAATAAGGGCATGGTGCTCAGCCGTCTCAAGCAGCGAGAAAAGGCAATTATTTCCTTTGATAAGGCCATTGCCCTTAACCCCACTTACCACGAAGCCTGGGTGAACCGTGGAGTGGCCTACGGTATTTTGCAACAGCCAGAGGAAGCATTTAAGTCCTTTGATAAGGCAGTCAAGATTCAGGAAAACGACGGTGTGGCCTGGCTAAATCGGGGATTGGCACTGTTGGATCTAGAGCGCTTTGAAGATGCGGTACCGTCGTTTGAGCAGGCCACACGGTTTAAGCCAGATTTAGTCAAGGCCTGGGATAATCGCGGATTGGCACTCGTTAAGCTGGGTCGAGACCGGGATGCCCTCAAGAGTTTTGAAAAAGCACTGGAGTTAAACCCGGCCTATGCAAAGACGTACTACAACCGTGCCGTTTGTTATGCCCTACAGCGGGAGACTGATAAGTCCCTAGAAAATTTGCAGAAAGCGGTGCAGATTGATCCGCGCTATAAAGAAGAAGCCCAGGCAGACGAAAGCTTTGAAGATATTTGGCAGGACAACTGGTTCAAAGAGTTAGTGGCGTAGGTTGGGTTGAATTTTGAGAAACCCAACAATCTAAATACGCGAGAAGGAACTGGGTAAGCTCTCATTAAGTCTGCTAGGTTTAGCGATCTCATTTCAAGCCCATGAAAAACCGCTTAAATATCCGAGATACCAACACCCTGGGTGATGATGGCCCCATGCTGGTACTAGATTTTTTAACCGAACAGATTACGGTGCGAGAGCTAATTCGCAGTCGGGTTTATCAAGAAGTGAAAGACTTTAATGCGAAGCAGCCGGACGTTTTTACAGGATTGGTGCAACCCACTGAAACCGAACAGACACTAAACGGTTACAAACTGCGTAAACCCCGCAAGATTAACTGGGAAGCTCAGTTTGAAAAAGCCATTACCGCCTTTCAAAGTAACGGCTTTATCATTTTGGTGGATGACGAACAAGTGACGGAGCTGGAAGACGAGATCACCATTGCCCCTGAGACTTCGGTCACCTTTATGAAATTGGTCCCCCTGGTGGGCGGTTAGTTGGGAGGTTAACCATGACCATCAACAATGCTGATATCATCCAAGCAGTTCTGCAAGAGCATCAAGAGCCAACCAAAGGTCCCTCTTACAACTTCAAAGAGTCTGACATTTGGGAAGAAATCTCTAAACTCAATCGAGCTGAGCAAGCTGAGTTAGCCCTTGCCATGGTGCAAGCCTATAAGCACCACATGGAACAGGCGACTAACAATGACGATGGTGATGCCTATGGCAACGCCTCTGGTATTGCCAATGTGTTGCTACTGATCTTAAATCGCAAACTACCTTTTACCGCAGACGGTGTGATTGACTTTCTAGTCACCTGTCAAGATCGGAATCTGCGCACCTGGTATTGGTATACACCTGTCAAAAAGCTGACGCGAGATTATCTCAAAGACCATGTTCTAACGCCCGAGCTGCAAGCTGCTATTGAAGCAACCTGCAACAGCTGGTCACAACTTTACGGCGATGCACCCAAAGCCGCCAACCAACTACGCTTGTTAATCTCCGCTGAGACCAAAACTCTGGCAGTCACCCCCGGAGAACCCTGGTCTGATGCAGCTAAACAAACTATCGAAGCACTGCCCGAAACCAAACAAGCTACCTGGATTCAACTGATTGAAGCCTGCTCTACAGCCTCTGGAGGTAAACCCACCGCCAAGTGGCTCAAAAGCGCCAAACCTCTGCGCCAGGCTGTAGGTATAGACACCTTTCAACAGTATCTAGTGGAGTGGTGTCCACTGGTAGACCAGCCCCGCACGCAGCCTTTGCCCGGTTGGCGTGGTGGTGATGATGTGATTCAAGACAAAAATGCCGACATTCTCAAAGGTTTAGTGTGGCTCTGTGCGGATCAAACCGAGGAAGAGTTGGTGCGTGCTTTGGGAAAACTAGCAGTTTCAGCCTATCGCAAAATTCCTGGCATTGGACCACGGTGCGTGAAGCTGGGCAATGCCTGTGTGTGGGCCTTGGGGCAAATGCCCACAGCGGATGCCATTGGTCAGCTGGCATTGTTAAAGGTAAAGGTAAAGTTTGGCACGGCCCAAAAGGGAATTGAAAAAGCACTGACAGCTGCGGCTGAGCGAGAGGGACTACCCCGAGAAGAAATTGAAGAGTTGGCGGTGCCCACCTATGGGTTGAGTGAGGTGGGCGTGCGGCGAGAGACATTGGGCGAGTTTACGGCTGAGCTGATGGTGACTGGCACTAGTAGCACAGTGCTACGGTGGCTTAAGGCAGATGGCAACGTGCAAAAGTCAGTGCCTAAGGCCGTTAAGGATAACTACGGTGAGGATCTAAAGGAGCTAAAACAGGCAGCAAAAGATATTCAGAAGATGTTGCCCGCCCAGAGAGACCGCATCGAGGCATTTTATCTACAGCAGAAGACGTGGGGTTTTACTATCTGGCAGGAGCGTTATGTCAATCATCCATTGGTGGGTACTTTAGCGAGACGGATTCTCTGGCAGTTTGAAGAAGATGGAAAACATGCTGTAGGGTTCTGGTTTGACAGGGAAAACGGTCCCCCCAGCTCCCAAAACTTGGGGGAAGTCTCTGCTCAAAGTCCCCCAGACTTGGAGGATTTAGGGGGCCAAGGCAAGATAGCCAACACGACTCAAACATCTTTGAAGACAAATCTAGTCGATCTACAAGGAAAACCCATTGACTGGTTGACACATAAAACTCGCGTCAGTCTATGGCATCCGATTACAGCAACAACTGAGACCATTCAGGCCTGGCGCAGTTGGTTAGTTAACCATGGGATTCAGCAGCCGTTTAAACAGGCCCACCGGGAGATTTATCTACTCACGGCGGCTGAAGAGACTACTCGTGTGTACTCCAATCGGTTTGCAGCCCACATTATTAAGCAGCATCAGTTTAATGCGCTGTGTGGTCAGCGGGGCTGGAAGAATCAGCTGAGGCTGATGGTGGATGATGATTATGAACCGGCACGGTTACTATTGCCCAAGTGGGATTTGCGGGCAGAGTTTTGGATTGAAGGGATTGGGGATGACTACGGTAGCGATACGACTGAGGCGGGTACCTATCTTTATTTAGCGACGGACCAGGTGAGGTTTTACCCAATTGATGCGGCGAGTAATTTTGCCCATGCGGGTGGTGGTGGTTATGGCACCTATCGTAATGCTCCAGCAGAGCCGATACCGTTGAGTGACATTCCGGCATTGGTATTGACAGAGGTGTTACGGGATGTAGATTTGTTTGTGGGTGTTGCCAGTGTGGGCAATGATCCAAACTGGACGGATGGTGGCGCTGAAGGACGACGACAGTATTATGACTACTGGCATGATTATTCGTTTGGGGAGCTATCGGCGACTGCCCAGACGCGACGGCAAGTGTTGGAAAATTTGGTGCCCAAGTTGAAGAAGATTGCTAGCCGCTGTTCGTTTCAGGAACGATTTTTGGTGGTGAGGGGGGATATTCGCACCTATAAGATTCACCTGGGCAGTGGGAATATTTTGATGGAGCCGAATGATCAGTATTTGTGTATTGTGCGGGCAGGGAAGAGTGCGGCGGATAAAGTGTTTCTGCCCTTTGAGGGGGATAAGACCCTGGCGCTGATTTTGAGCAAGGCGTTTTTGCTGGCCGAGGATACAAAAATTACAGACAAAACAATTTTGAGCCAGATTAACCCGTAGGTTGGGGTTGAAGTGGATTGTTGGGTTTTGGAGAGCCGCAAGGGAGCAGAGAATGTTGGATAAAGTTATCAACCCAACCTACGGGGGATGTTCATCTCTGGTGAATGACAATATCGCCCCCACTGACCTTTTGCAAGAAGAGACGATCGGCAACATGGTCAAGAAGCCGGACATAGTATCTACCTGTCAGGCAGAATTGAACGATAATTTGTAATAGTTAAGACTTTATCTGACACAACCTGTAAACTCACACTGAATCAGGAGTGTCACAATGAATACCCAAGACAAGATCGTCAAGAATCGCTTAGGCATCTTAAATCTAGCCAAAACCCTCGGCAACGTCTCCAAGGCATGCAAAGTGATGGGCGTATCGCGAGATTCGTTCTATCGCTATAAAGAACTCTACGAGACCGGTGGAGAAGCGGCTCTACGCGACATTGACCGTAAAAAGCCCTGCGTCAAGAACCGAGTCGACCCAGAGGTAGAAGCCGCCGTCGTTGCGTTTGCCACAGACCAACCGGCCTACGGCCAGGTGCGTGTCTCGAATGAACTGAAGAAACACGGCCTCTTTGTCTCTCCAGGCGGTGTTCGCTCTATTTGGCTACGGCATGACCTTCAAACGTTTAAGCTCCGGCTCAAAGCACTGGAAGCGAAAGCGGCTCAAGACAACCTAATCCTCACCGAAGCGCAGGTAAAAGCCCTCGAAAAGGCGAAGGAACAAAAGGAAGCCCATGGGGAAATAGAAACCCATCATCCGGGGTATCTAGGCTCTCAAGACACCTTCTATGTGGGTCACATCAAAGGCATCGGACGGATTTATCAGCAAACCTTCATTGATACCTACACTCGGGTGGCTCAGGTGAAGCTGTATGACCGTAAGAATGCGCTGGTGGCCGCTGATACGCTCAATGACCGAGTAATCCCATTCTATGAGGAACAGAGCATTCCATTACTGAGGATTTTGACGGACCGAGGCACCGAATATTGTGGCAATGTCGAACACCATGAATATCAACTCTACCTGGCCATTGAAGACATTGACCATACGCGAACGAAAGCCAGATCACCCCAAACCAATGGGATTTGTGAACGCTTTCATCGCACCATTTTGGAGGAGTTTTATCAAATTGCGTTTCGTAAAAAAGTCTATCAAAGCCTTGAAGACCTACAAAACGATGTGGATGAATGGATAGAGTATTACAATTGGGAACGACCCCATTCAGGTCGATATTGTTACGGCAAGACGCCCATACAAACCTTTCTCGATAGTGCGCATTTAGCAAACGAAAAACAATTAGATCAATACGGAGAAAAGAGTGTAAAAAATCAAACACAACCTGACAAGTCTCTAAGTGTCAGATAACCCCCTTCTGTCAGATGAAGTTTGATCTATTACAGATAATTCAAGCTTATACTACTCATCCTCAGCCTTTTCCCACTCCAGGGTAATCTCCAAACTTGTCGTCCCAGTTCCCCTGGCCAACGCCGCAATCAGATGACCCTCCTGCACCTCCACCTCCACACCAAAGGTCACACTGGCTTTGGTTGGTTTCGCTGCATTAATCGGCTTTGCAACGGCCTTCACAATCCCCTCAATGGAAGACGTTACCCTATCAAACGAAGACTTAGACCCTAACTTATCTGAATTACCCCGTGTTACTTGGGGTGGTTTTACCTTGACATAAATCAAGCTGCCATCGTCTAACTCTACAGGGACTGTTTGGCCCGATTCGTAATTCATGAGCAAGCGCTAAAACATCAGCTCTGTTATAACGCTCGTACCACAATTACCCAACCCACCAGCAACATTTCGACAGGCAAAAAAAAGCCACCCCCATTAAAAGGTGACTCGGATGTTCCAGGAAACTTAACCAAAATTTGACTGATTACGGCAACGTCTCTTCCTACAGCGCCGCCCTATTCGTCAGCCACTCTGCGGACCAAAAGCGCACTGCACCATCAGCACTGCTGCTCATCAACACCTTGCCCTCATCAGCAAATTCCAGATCCCATACAGCCATTGTGTGCCCCCTCAGGGTTTGCACCCGCTGATGATTTTTCACATCCCATAGTTTCACTGTGTGATCATAGCTGCCACTGGCCACCGTGCGCCCATCGGGGCTAAACGCCACTGAATATACTGCGCGCCCATGGCCCACAAACATACAAACAGGTTCAAATTTTTGCAAATCCCAGGCAATCGCGGTCCTATCTTGACTACCGCTCACCACCATGGTGCTATCGGGGCTAAATGCTAAATCCCACACCGTTCTCTTGTGCCCATGCAGCGTGAGTAGCTTCATCTTAGTTTTGAGATCCCACACGTGAAGCATACCGCGCCGATCCCCGCTGACAATAGTCTTGCCATTGGGGCTAATAGCCACCGCCGTAATTCCGTGGGGGTGCTCAAACGTGTGTAACAGCTCACCGGACCAGATATCCCAAATTCTGACAGTTTTATCAAAACTGCCACTCACCAAAAGGCTGCCATCTTCGCTGATGGCCAACGATTTCACATCATCGGTATGCCCAACCAAATCATGAAACAGTTGCTTTGTCATTAAGTTCCAAATGCGAATATCGTTGTCCCAGCTACCGCTGGCCAGCAGCTTGCCACTCGGAGTCAAGACAACATCTTCGACCGCATCAGAATGAACTTGGTGGGATTGCAACAACTTGCCAGATACGGAATCCCAGACCGAAATAGTGCCATCAAAATGCCCCGTTGCAAAAATCTGGCTGGCCGCATGCATGGTGCTGCCATAGGTCACCGCATCGGTTGTAAAGGCCTGTCGTGAGCCAAAACGATTATCAAAACCAAAAGAGGCATGGGCATCGGTGACACCTGACGCTACATTAACGGCACCCATACGGGTCGCCATCGGTGGCGCAACCATGTCTATACCCACTGCGATACAGGCAGCCACTAAGCTAATTAAACTCAGCTTTTCAGCGGTGGATGTCTTCTTTTTACGGGATTTTTTAGCTTTAGATGGTTGATTTTCGCGTTGCTGACGCTTTTTACTGGCAAGATTTTTTAAAAATGAGTTCCTTTTCTTAGCTTCGGTAGATTTTGATGTGACGATCATGACGTTTATACTGGCACCACTGATAAATTCCAACAGAAGCCTATGCCTAGCTAGACATAGAACTCCTTAGCCATGGCTGCTGCCCATAAAGAGGTGGACAGACATCCTCGAATGGGCCCCCTCTTGTGTTTAGTGAGGGAGTATATCAATAACAAAGGGCACCTCAAATCATCCGCTGGGCCATGTTTGAACCCCCAGGTTCGATGAAATGAGGTAAATATTAGTTGATTCTGACTTTAACCAGGTCTTTCTGAAATTCTGATCCTTTGCGAACCAGGAACAAAACTGTAATGGCGATAATGCAGATGGCAGCAATTGGAGTAACCATTGTCCACTGACCTGCCATTTTATTGATGACATGCCAGGTCAGCAGAAACATGGCGGCATAGGTCAATGTATGGAGGCGTTTCCAATTTTTTTTGAGCCGCTTTATGCTCCAGTTGTTAGAGGTGATTGTTAGTAGCGTAAAAATAATGAGTGTTGACAACCCCTCAACACTGGCTCGGTAGGTATGGAAATCAAAAAAGTCAAAATTACGTTTGCGAATGACAAAGTAGGTATGACCAACCGCAAGTACAAAAGATAGAATGCCAATAGCTCGTCGCTGTTTGAGTAGCCAGCGAACAATGCTATGGCTTTTGAAAGCTGGAAAGACAACGCGGATAATGGTTGGTGCCAAAGTGGCGACATAGGCAACCAGTGCCAGAAACCCCAGATGGTTTCCAAGGGGCACGGGCTCAAACGATAGACTCATCTCAGGTAGAACACTCATCGGTTAACTGCTGCTTAGGAGACGCCCAAACCGAACTAAACGTTGGCGTGAAATCTCCTTAACGGTCGAATTGTCTGTGAGTACGGAGTCTACTTGCAACGCTGTAACAAGGCTTCAAACATTTTTAAGACTCCGACTTTAGACTAAATGAAAAATAATGATGCACCCATTGTGTCCCCGATCAAACAAGATACGTTTGAAAAAATCCCTGCTAAATGTAGTTGAGCAGGGAAATAATAAATGCTCTTGCTAACGTATATATGTTAGAACGGAGTAATTTCACCCACTCATATTGATCCGGAGACTTTATCAAAAGTTTCTAGTTTCCCCATGAATTGCTAAAGATTCTGTAGAGAGTCAAATCATGACTTGACTTTTATGTCTTCATATTACTAACAACATAACTTCCCCCCTAGTATCTGAATAATGCCAAACTAGGAGGGAAGTGCTGAATTAAGTTATTTAGGGCGATTTTGCTAGCTTAGGATGATAAAGCTTGCCGATAGTTAGACTTTTTCAGTATTAGTCCTAAAGGGAGCGCCTTAAGGGCTTCACCCGCTGACTCAAAGCGAAGATGGTAATTTGGACTGACCATTCGCTCGAAAAGTTTAATAATGTTCGAATCTGCCTTGACCAAATCCGTTAGCTTGCCCTTGCTGCTGGTCTTAACGAGCCATTCAGGAGACTGTCCTGTTAATGATTGTAGGACAATCATGCCGATGGAATAGACGTCGCTGTTTAGCTGAGGATTACCAGCACGCTGCTCAACGGGTTGATAGTTGTGGTGTTTCAAAATTGCTTGGCGGTAGGCCAATGAATGGGACCGCAGATTGACAAATAGCCGCTTGAGGACACCATATTCCACCAGGATGATGCGATCGTCCGATTGACGACGTACAAAGCTTTGGGGATGACATTCACAGTGGACAATTTTCCCTTGGTGAAAGGGGTGTATGCTGCTAAGCAAATTGTGGGTTAGCTGCAAGACGTGGCCCATGGATTGCGCACTGTCGAGCTCATCGACTAAGGATGTGCCTACAATATCGGACTGTACCCAGTAGAATTTATCATCTTGCTCAAACGAATCTAGGCAAGTGGCAATATCATCCTGTCGAGTGATCACCTTGAGAAACTTCATTTCTGAGTCCAGGGCATCACGCACCAGGGGCAGTAGTGAAGAATTTCCGACTGGTAGGTTAAAGACATTGATGATGACTGATTTGGCATCATTGTCGAGATCTTTAGCCAATAATCGCTGGCCAAATGTGTTTTCACTCAGCACTCGGCTAACTTCGTAGCGCCCCTTTAGAGACTCCTCAGAGGACTTGTTCCGGCTAGGCTGCGGAGATGTGAACTGTGTCTTTAATGATGAAAACTCGCTTTCTAATTCTGAAAATTGAGATAGCGCAGATTCTAATTTTGTGAAGGTTAGGGGGTTGGCTGCTGACGATGTGCTGTCAGGGGATGTCACCCCTAACAATGTATTCACCTTGCCTAGCAGACGCTTAAGTACAATGGGTTTAGTATCGTAGTCGTTGCAGCCAACTTCTAACGCTGTTTTCCAGTTACCTGATTTATTGTTAGTTGTTAACGCAATGATAGGGATATGTGCCGCTGCCGTGGATGCTTTCAGGATTTTGATTGACTGCCATCCATCCATCACGGGTAAATCCGTATCCATGATGATTAAATCGGGCTGCTTTTCGATGGCCAGTGATACACCTTTGTCGCCATCGGTTGCAGTCAGAACCTCGTATCCGCAATGCTTCAGGCGTCGTTCCAGCATTTTGCGGTTTAATGCATTGTTTTCTACTAACAAAACCTTAGGCATGGCGAATAATAAGGGATAGATTGAACACTCAACGATGTCAGGACGTCATGGTTAAGCTGTCGCCCAACCGACTTAGCAAAATTAGACCGCAGCACAAACATGCAGTTCTTCTAAAAAGTCTTGCAAATTCAAATCGTTGCGATAGTAGATACTTTGAACATCATTGGCAATTTGGATGCTGATCTCTGTTTCGATAACTGAATTAGCGATCGCAATAATAGGAATTTCCTCAAACGCCGACGTCTGTCGCAGCGACTTGATACACTGAATCGCATCAGACTCCAGACTTAAGTCAATTAAAATAAGGGTCGGTGGTTTGTCTACCTGAGCCAGCGTCAAGGCATCGGCACTATTGTCAATACACTTAACTAACCAGGTTTCTTGCTGCAGCATACGAGTAATAACTTCTTCATTCTTTTCGCGTGCTTGCAGTACTAAAAGCCATGGTTGCTCTTCTTGGATGGGCTGGCGATTGCCTTGAACCACTTGAGGTAAGCGCAGAGTAAACTGGGAGCCTCTATCAGACTGACTTTCTACTGTAATATCTCCTCCCATCATGTTGGCAAACTGTTTGGTGATGGTCAGGCCGAGTCCTGTGCCGCCAAACTGTCGAGTGGTTGAACTATCGGCTTGGGCAAAGGCTTCAAAGACCTTTTTCTGTTGTTCCGATGTCATGCCAATGCCAGTGTCTGTGACAATAAAATCAATCCATGGTTGATCCCCTTCCATGCTTGATTTAACTGTTAAGGCAATGGTTCCATCTTGAGTAAATTTGTTAGCATTACTGAGCAGGTTTAACAAGCTCTGATGCACTTTAGAGTGATCGGCCGAAATTACGTCTACATTAGCTCCCTGATGGACAATTAGCTTATTACCCTTCTTTTGAATGAGGGGATTGAGGACATCAGCAACCTGTTCAACTAAGAAGGAAATGGAGAATTCCTCAATGAATAGCTCCATGCGACCTGATTCAATCTTGGAGAGGTCAAGGACTGAATTAATTAGGGTCAGTAGTTGTTTGCCGGCATCTTGAATACGATACAGATCGGTTTGGGCATCTTCGACAGAAAGGTCTTCAGCTTCTTCAGCCAGCATCTCACTGTAGCCAATAATGGCATTGAGAGGTGTGCGTAGCTCATGGCTCATATTGGCCAAAAATTCGCTCTTTGCCTGGGTTGACGCTTCAGCGCTTTCTTTAGCGTGGCTTAAAGATTGTTCCCTGAGGACAACTTCGTTGGCCATGTGCTCAAAGGCTCGAGCCAGTTGCCCCGGCTCGTCGGTGCGGGATGTCAAACTGCTGAGGGACGTGGTGCCGTCTGAGTTAGTGGGTAGGGTGACCCGTTGTCCTAGACTGATGTCGCGGATGAGCTTGTTGAGTTGGCCGAGGGGACTAATCACTGTTTTTCTTAGCAGGTGATTGATGACGCCAATGACGACAGCAAATACACCGGTAAAGATGGCAACCGCGAGTAAGAGATATTGATTTCCTTCTATAAATACCTGGCTAGAGGGGACGTATATGGTCTGAGCCGCAACGGTTTCTCCTAGTTTCCAGCCGTAGCCATTTTCAGTACCATAGGTTTGCCGCATACTGGGTGGCGCATCTGAGGGGATGCCATGGCATTCTAAACAGCTCTCTTTTTCAATGGTGAGCGGGCGGCTGATGTACAGCAGCTTTTTACCCTCCATTCTGCGATAACCTTTGAGTTCTTCTAGCTTGCTGTTTTCTCGAAATTGATTGACAACTTGGGTTTCAAACTCGTCTGCTTGATCCCTTGGATTGGTTGGATTTAGGGTTGCTTCTTTGTATAGAAAATCCTCATATTCATTCGCGGCGCGGAAACCTTCAAATACTTCCCTGGCGGAATAGGCCGGTACGGTTTCAGGAATAAATTCTGTCGCTTCAGCCAGTTCATCTGCCAGATGGGGTCTTACCTGCGCACTGGTGTAGTTTCTGACCGCATTCATGGTTTGGATTAATATTTCTGCCCGATGGACGATTTCGCCCTCAGCTTTCTGACGCATCGCAGCTGAGAGAATTAATCCACTGGCAATAATGCCCACGAAAAAAATAATCGTTAACATCCTGGTAAATTGATTACCAAGACTAGAAAGACGGCGTTGAGACCTCATAGTGTATGACTCACCCTAAAAGTTAGGCATATAAATAATTTGGTGTTGCTGACCTTGGCAGGGGTCAATCTAAGAAACACTGATGTAAAGCAATCCTGCCCGATCGCTTCATCCCTTAAATCAGCAACAGCAATAATTCCTCTATGGGTCGATTATGTGTTATGCCATGGTGAGGAATAAAGTATGGCTCAACGGTAAAACCAATAATTTATGGGTATGTAGATATTCGCTAAAATATTTTGGTTCTTTCCTGGTGGATAGAACCGTAGCTATAGAGTACATTTCATCCGTTATAGCTACTTTTTTGGAGAGATATATAATTTCTGTTCCTATTTCTCAAGGCTGAATATTTAGCTTTGATGAAATCTGTAGATTGAAGGGCTTATCAGTAAAATTACCGTTGCTTTATTTGCAGATGAATGGGTCTGGAGAAAGCGGTCATAACCAGCTCTTATGAATTATGTCGCTTTAAAATTGGGCAACTGATAGATCGGCCCTCGACTATTCGACATTTTGTTTTTCTTTACCCATGGGCAACAGTGTGGTGATCTGCCAGGGTTGTTGTTCGTTTTTTTCGATACTTGGTGTCAGGGTTATCAGGTCTTGGATATTGTGCTCCATAGTTTGACAGATGGCATTTAGGGGCAGATCATTGCGATCGCACCCAAAAGGATTTTCAATTTCCAGGCCAATTTCTTCCACACCAAACACAGCAAAGGCAACCAGGGCAACCACCGGAATCGTCCACCCGTTGAGCTCGCTCACCACCTGAAAGGGTAGGGCCAAACAGTACATCACCAGTAGCTGTTTAAGGTGGATCGAGTAGGCCAAGGGCAAGGGTGTGTTGAGGATGCGTTCGCAGCCGCCCAGGGAATTGACCAAACTGTTTAGTTGTGAGGTCATGGCCTGGAGCTGATAGGCATTAATCCGACCTTTAAGCTGTTGCACCTGTAGATAGTCCCCCAGCCAAAAGGCAATTTCTAGCGGTGGGCTATTCATACCCATGAGTTTTTCTAGCTGTGGGGGAGTCACTAGATGGTTCAGCTCATGGGCGCAAGGCTGCTGTCTCAGATGTTGCTTGGTTGCGATCGCAAATGCCACCAGTAATTTCAGCGCCTGCTCCTTAGACTGGCGGCTGGTATCCACCGACACCCAGATTTGGCGGGCCAGGTTGCGGGTGGTATTGACGATGTTGCCCCAGAGCTTGCGGCCTTCCCAGAAGCGTTCATAGGAGGCATTGGTGCGAAAGACCAGCAGCAACCCCAGAACAATGCTGGGGACAACACCGCCTAAAATTGGCCAGGAAACGGCAAAGCCTGCGTTATCCAACAGCGTTACGATCAGGGCAAACCCAACACAGATACCGACCCTGGGCATCACCGCCCGAATCACGGAACCGCGCAGGCAAAACAGGGTTTTAAACCAGGGTCGACGATCTTCTGCCATGGTCATTGGTAAATTGATAATTAACAATTGACAATTATTAATTGATAATGGTCAATTGCTAGCGGATATCATAGCCAAACAAATTGGGGTCAGCTTCACCCATCTCTAGATCCCCCAGACCGTATTCAGCCCAGCGGCGTTCCACCATGGCGGCTATCTCTGGATCAGACTTCAGCTCGTCGCCCCACTGGTGATCGGTTTCGGGGGGTACCTTGGTGGTGGCATCAATGCCCATGCGGCCACCCAGCCCTAATTTTTCGTTGGCAAAGTCTAAGGAGTCAAAGGGGTTATCCGGCAGGATAAACACATCGCGGGTGGGGTCTACTTTAGAGGTGAGCGCCCAGATCACCTGGCGCGGGTCGCGGATATTGATGTCATGGTCGACGACGATGACAAATTTGGTGTAGGTGAACTGGGGTAGGGCGGTCCAGAAGGCCATGGCGGCGCGGCGGGCCTGGCCTGGATAGGCTTTTTTGATGGAAATGACGGCAGCTTTATAACTGAGGGCTTCCATGGGTAGGAAGAAGTCCACAATTTCGGAAACCTGCTGTCGCAAAATGGGTGTGTAAATGCGGTTGAGGGCGATGGCAATCATCGCTTCTTCTTTAGGGGGCCGACCGCTAAAGGTGGTTAAGTAAATGGGCTCTTTGCGGTGGGTCACACAATTGAATCGGATCAGTGGGGCCTGCTCATTTTGCGGCCCATAGTAGCCCATGTGGTCGCCAAAGGGGCCGTCAATAGCGACTTCGCCGGGGGTGATGGTGCCTTCGAGAACAAATTCCGACGTGGCGGGGACTTCTAGATCGATGGTTTTACATTTAGCCAAATGCACACCGCTGCCGCCGTAGAGTCCGGCGAAGAGCCATTCGGATAGATCCACAGGGATGGGGGTGGCGGCAGCCATAATAATTAGGGGATGGACGCCGATTGCGATCGCAATTTCCAGTTTCTTCCCATTCTCAGCCGCTTTGCGTAAATGTCTGGCTCCGCCCCGCACTGACAGCCACTGGACGGTCATGGTGTTTTTGCCTTGGAGCTGCAGACGGTAAACGCCGACGTTGGGGATACCGGTTTCGCAGTCTTTGGTGATCACCAGCCCCAGGGTAACCACCTTACCACCGTCCTGGGGGTAGGGCTGGATCATGGGAATTTGGGTGAGATCGACATCGTCGCCTTTGAGGACGACCTGGTGACAGGGTGGCAACAGGTCGCGCTGGGGTTTGGCTTTGAGGACGTCAAATAGAACTTTGCCAAATTCGATGGCTTGGGAGATTTTTTTGGGGGGCTTGGGCTGCTGGAGCATGCCGAGCTTTTTGCCCAGGGTTTCTAGCTCCTGGGGGTGTTCCATGCCCATGGACCAGCAGGTGCGTTCTACGGTACCGAGCAAATTAACGACGACGGGGTGGGGAGAGCCTTTAACGTTTTCGAAGAGGAGGGCGGGGCCGCCGCATTGCAGCATGCGGTTGGAGATTTCTGCTATTTCTAGCTCGGGGTCGACGAGGGCTTTGATGCGGCGTAGTTGGCCACGTTGTTCGACTAGGTTAATGAATTCGCGGAGATCTCGGGCCATGGGGGTAAGTGGGTCTTTGTGGTAATGAGAATCCCGCAGAGATTTCCCCCCTTTAGAAGGGGGGACCAAGGGGGGTCCTCGGTAGATGATGCAAGTTTACGAAACGTAAAGCCGCATTTTCTATTATGCGAGGAAATGAGCGGGGTGGGATGATTTGGCACGGTGATGAGCGGGGTTGCTCAGGGGAGAAGGGGGTGGGAGATGAGGGCTACTCCGCTTCTAATACCGTGACTTCATACCGGGCATAATCTTGTTCAATCGATTTAATCACTCGCACCGGGCGGACTTCGCCAGGCAACATGGGGGCGTCGCTGCCGTAAACGGCAAGGATGTCTTGGTTGAGAATTAGTTCTCCGTTGGTATTGTAAAAACTGGCCTGTAGCTTGAGTTTGCGAATGGCACTGTCGCCGGTGTTGGTAACGCTCCATTCGGCATCGAAAAAGGCGCTGTCGGTGAGGTCGTAAAGGTTGAAGTTTTCGCTGCGGGTGGCTAATGCAAACTTGACCTGGGTGGGTTGCTGAAAACTCCAGGTGTAGTCGATGGGGGGGGCTTGTGCGTAATTGGGCGGAGCGGGAACCTCGTCGATGGTGGTGAGGTTTAGGCGAACGTCGGTCAGTTCTGGGGTGATTTTTTGGATCAGGTCAAAGGCGTGGGAATCACCGGGGCGGACGGTGGCGTCATTCTCGGCAATGGCATCTGTGCTGTCGGTTGCGATCGCAACGCCATCTTTGTTTAAATACTCAATCTGTAGCTGTAGGCTATCGATTTCTTGATCGCTATCGTTGAGCACCACGCCCTGCAACGTGTAGTAAGAGGAATCTGTGTAGTTATCTAACCGAGATAACCGTGGCTCAATAACGACACCGGGCTGGTCAAAGCTGATGGGAATATCGACGGCGGTACCTGTGCCTGGGGTGTCAATTGCAATATCTTCAGCAGCGGTGTTTGGAGCAGCGGATGGGCGATCTGGGGTCTGGCTAGAGGGTTGCCCTGGGGTGGCCTCAAGGACAGCGTCTTGGGTGAGCTGTCTGATTTCGGACCGTTTGACAATCGTGTCAACGGTGAATTTCAAGCCGCCCAACAATAACAGGCCAGCTAAACCAAACCACAGCAGGCGCTGACGACCACTGACTTCATGTTCCAGGGCGCTGATTAACATGACCGCGTCTTCGTTGCTGGGGTTCAGTTCCAGGCAACGTTTGGCTAGGGCAATGGCTTGTTGTTTGTCTTCGATATGCTTGTGTTTGCCATAGCGCTGATCGTAGGCGTATGTAAGAGTTTGCAGGCTTTCAAAATTTAATGGATCCAGGGCTGTTGCCTGGGTGAGTTCTGTGATGGCTTCATCAAGACAGTCAAAGTCCAGGTAGTTGCGTCCGCGTTCAAGATGGTCCTGGGCTTTTTGCTGAACAGCAGCCACATCCTCCGAACTCAACCCAACTTCTGCAGCTAGGGCACTGAGTTTATCGGCTGTTAGGGGCTCTTCCCACGCCAATAGTCGTTGAATATAGGTTTCGATAATTTGCTCGCGACCCATGGGGCACTCCGTTGACCTGGTTATTTCGCCACCATCTACACCATAGCAATACGCAATAAATCACGGAATTACGAACAAAATGCCGGTAATTCCTGATTTATCTTTTGCATGAATGTGTTTGCGGTTAACCAATGCTTTATGACCTATTCTGCCTCCACTACGGTAACTTGATAGCGGGTATACCCTGAAACAATGGGTTTAATCACCCGGAAAGGGCGGATTTCACCCGGCAGCAGCGGGGCGTCGTTATTTTGAATGGCCAGGATGTCTTCTTTCTGTAAAAGCCGATCGTTGGCGCTATAAAAGTTGGCTTCGAGCTTGAGTTTTTGAATGGGGACATCGCTGGTATTGATAATCACCCATTCAGCATTAAAAGTATTCGGACCTGTGGGCGGCTTTTTCTGATCGGTGTCCGTTTTGTCGGTGGTGTTAGCGGTCGGGTCCAGATTGTCAGGTTTAGTGGGTATCGCCATATCGGATACGCCAACGTCTTCACTGCGACTGGCGAGTTCAAAGCGGATGCTGTCAGATTCTAAGGATTCCCAGCTGTAGTTGATCGGTGTGGGTGGCACATAGGTTCTGCGGGCGGGGGCCTGCTCTAGATGGGTGACGCCCAGACGCACACTGGCTAAATCTGAGGGAATTTTTTGGAGCAAATTAAAGGTGTGGGTATCACCAGGGCGAATGATGGCATCGCTGGTGGCAATGGCTTCTTTGCTGGTGGATGCGATCGCAACATCATTGCGGTCCAGGAACTCCACATTCAGCGCAAGTCTTCTAAACTCTTGGTCACTGGCATTGATAAAAATGCCCTGCAGCTGATAGTAAACCTCGTTTTCGTAGTCCCCCAGCTCCGACAGCCGTGCTTCTAGCACCAGACCCGCATGGTCGAAGAAAACGGGAATGTCCACATCAGCGGAAAAGTCTAGTTCTACCGTGCTGGCTGCGGTATCAGCAGCGGCCTGGGTAGCATCGCCGGAGGCATACAGGGCTGACCCTGGAACGATGGTGCCGGGGGCAGGCCCCATGGGTGCTGGGGGTTTAGAGAACATGGGTAAACGACTGACACCCATTAACCCAATGCCGACCGTAGCAGCGCCACCGGCTAACAGGGCCACCTTTTGCCGGGTCCATTGAGAGGCGTTTTTTGGGCCTTTTGCCGGGTTATGCTCTAAAAAGCTAATTAAAACCAGTGCTTCCTTGTCATCGGGTTTAAGTTCCACACAACGCCTGGCAACGAGGAGCGATCGCTGACGATCCGTGGCGTCTTTGGTGCGGTTATGGCGCAGGTTATAGACATTGGCTAAGGAATGCAGCACCTCCAGGTTAAGCGGATCCAAATTGGCTGCCTGGTTGAGTTCCTTAACAGCATCATCAACGCAGCCAAATTCGATGTACGCACGACCACGGGTGAGGTGTGCCTGAGCCTGGTTGTTAATGGCCTCCAGCTCAGCATCTGTAATCCCCACCTCTTCAGCAATGGCTGCGAGGGTTGCGTGCGTTACTGGTTTTTCCCAAGCCAGCAGTCGTTGAATATAAGCTTCAATGATGCGATCTCGACCCATAATCTACTCCGTGTCTACTCAATGCATTCCCTATCCCCTGAGTGAATAAGGATAAAAATGTGACTAAGTTGAGTAAAGTCTTTGTGGTAGGAGCACAAATTGGATCTTGATCAAGATTGTTCAAGGTGCCGTTGTCGCTGATGGTGTCCCTGTCCCAGTTTAATCTGAACCATTTTTCTCTCGGTTGCGACTAAACTGTTTGACCCAACAGTTTAAAGTTGTTGCCCTAGGGGACAGATGCGCTCCAGGTAGAACTATCAGCACTGGGGGACTCATAGGTGGTGAGACCAACAACCTGCTGAATGTCATTCACAGTGACACGAACGCTCATTAAGTCTGGCGTAATTTTGTGAAAGAGTCTAAAAGACCGGGTATCGCCAGGTCGGATGATGGTGTTTGTGTCAGTTACACTAACTTGATGAATAATGGAAATCGGCAAGCCATTCCCATCTAACAATTCCACCTTCAGGTCAAGCTTGATAACTTCTTGGCCACTGTCATTAATAACAATGCCATGGAGCTTGTAATAAGGCTCTCCTTTATACTCACCCAGGCGCGACAACCTCGGTTCAATCAGTAGGCCAGGATAGTTAAAGGCCACCGGTACATTGGGGCCTGGGTCAAAGGTGTAGCTACCGGTACTGGCCGTTGTGGGTCCAGCGGTGTCAGAAAATGTGTCTTCTGGATCGATCTCGACGATGGTGTCAGAAAAGACAGGCAAACGGCTAACACTCATAAAACCAATACCAATGATTCCGACACTACCCACTAGCAGTGCTAGCTGACTGACCAATGCCGCTGCATTTGGGGTACGAATCGGCTGCTGTAGAAAGAGAATTAGCAGGGCAATTTTTGTCTTAGTTCGACGAGAGAGCATTGTCGGACTAAAGACATTTTCTAGAAAGCCAATCAAAATAAAGATGTTTGGCTTTGACTGTAACGAGATTGCTTCAGGAATAGCATTGCGCCGTAGAGACCGCACCAGTGCCTGGGCTTCTTTATTCTGGGGCTGTAGTTCTATGCATCGCTTAGCCAGACGTATTGCTTCCTGACGATCTTCCAGACCACTATCCTGTTTGTAGCGAAGGTTATAAATCTTCACTAAAGCAAACAAAACGTCCAGGCTGATCGGATTTAGAGCTTTAGCCTGATTAAATTCATCAAGAGCCTTCTCCAGGTAGCCAAATTCAATATAGTTCTGGCCACGGCTAAGATGTCCCTTAACCTGTACATTGATAGCCTCTATTTCACCCTTGGTAATGCCGACCTCTTTAGCAATTGCTTCGAGGATGGCTGGTGTCACCGGCTGATTCAATTCAAGCAGCCGTTGAATATAAGCTTCAATAATGCTAGCGCGACCCATAAGTGTACTCCGTTTTAGCAATTGCCTGAGGGTAGATTGCGTAATCGGTTTTGTAGGCAAGCGATCATTGGAAATCGTCTCAATGATGCTGACCCAACCCATGGTTGACCCCGTCCCTTGTTAATGAATTCGCAATGGGCCTTATTAGATACGGATAAAGTTTCGACTAAATTCAATAAAGTCTTTACAGTGCATCCATGATTTAGGGCAATGGCATCAAGGGATAGATAGCGAACTAGAGACGATGCAACGTTAAACTACAACGTGACTGTTTAATCTAGATCAGGGTGCGATCTTAATGGGATGCGCCCGATTCTGGTTTTTCCTTGCGGTCCAACTGTGTTCCCGTTGTGCCTAGTGGTGTCTGTTAACCTTACCCCTGATCAACTACGTTCTATTAAGGGCCAGCTTGACCTGGTGCTGATTGCCCTTGAAACACTTGTGGGCATTGGATCAGAAGCAATTTTAGACCAGGCCAAAGCCGCCGGACTCAACACCTTCCTATCGGATCGGGTAAACCTTTGGCGGTTGCGGCAGTCGAGTCCTTTGCGTAAAGGGCAGGGCCGTAAAAAACTGGATGTGGATGAGGCGCGGGCGCTAGTGTTGACCACAGCCCAGCTAGCCAGCAAACATCGGCAGGCCATTCACCAGGCTGTAACCGCGTTAGAAAAGGCGACAGCAGACAGTACCCCACCCCACCGTGTGGCGATTTTAGGCGACTATCTCGATCGGTTTAGCAATACCTATACTGAACGGATGGAAGCGGATGTGAAGCCCAATGTGTTGGAGAAACTTGCCTTTCAGCTATTAATTGATTTGCTATTTTATAGCGGTGGTGGCGGCCAGCAGCGACTTTGGCAAGCGCTTTTAGATCGGGCCGAATAGATTGACCCCGAATAGGCCGATAATGGGTGGGTCAAAAAACGCACATGGCACATGACCACAGAGCTGCTTAAGGGTACAAACCTATACCTGGTAGGCATGATGGGTTCTGGCAAAACGACCATCGGCAAACACCTGGCCAAACTTCTCAACTACCGCTTTATTGATACTGACGATGTGATTGTGCAGGCCACTGGGCAAAGCATCAATGACATTTTTGCGGCGCAGGGGGAAGCGGCTTTTCGCGATATTGAAACCCAGGTGCTAGGCCAGGTTGCGCCCTATACCCACACGGTCATCGCCACGGGCGGTGGCATGGTGATTAAACAGCAGAACTGGAGCTATTTACAATCGGGGCTGGTGGTGTGGATTAATGTGGCCGTTGATGAACTGATCGCTCGCCTGAGTCGGGATCAGTCCCGTCCATTGTTAAAGGAGGGCGATCTGCGCCATAAGCTCACCACGCTGTTAGAGCAGCGCCAGGCTCGTTATGCCCAGGCCGATGCGACGGTGGTTTATCAGCATGGGGAAAAGGTGGATGCGATCGCATCCCGCATCCTCGATACCCTACAAACCGTCATTACCGAAAACCCGGCCACCAGCACCACCCTCGATCATTAACCATTTTGCAGGGACGTTCCATGGACCGTCCCTACCCCCGTTCCCTATCCCTTCAATCCATATGGAAACCGCTGCCAATCGCGTTCAAATCCTCAGCGAAGCCCTACCCTACATCCAACGATTTCGTGGCCGTACCGTTGTAATTAAATACGGCGGCGCTGCCATGAAAGACAGTAGCCTCAAGGACGACGTCATTCGCGACATTGTATTTATGGCCTGTGTCGGCATTCACCCCGTTGTCGTTCACGGCGGCGGGCCTGAAATTAACACCTGGCTCAGCAAGCTCAATATTGAACCCCAGTTTAGAGACGGTCTGCGCGTCACCGATGCCCCCACCATGGATGTGGTGGAAATGGTGCTAGTGGGACGGGTAAACAAGGAACTGGTCGGTTTAGTCAACGCAGCGGGCGGTAGCGCCGTTGGCCTCTGCGGCAAAGACGGCAATCTGATCACCGCCCGCCCCCATGCGGCTGAGGGCATCGGCTTTGTCGGCGAAGTCACCCGCATCGAACCTCAGCTTGTCAAATCCTTGGTAGAGGCAGGCTACATTCCTATCATTTCCAGCGTTGCCGCCGACACCAATGGCCAACCCTACAACATCAACGCCGACACCGTGGCCGGTGAGCTAGCCGCCGCCCTCAGTGCCGAAAAGCTGATTCTGCTCACCGACACCCCCGGCATCCTCAAGGACTACCACGACGCCTCTACGCTCTATAACAAACTCGACATTCAAGAAGCCCGTGCATTGATCGATGCCGACATCGTTTCCGGCGGCATGATTCCCAAAGTCACCTGCTGCGTCCGCGCCCTGGCCCAGGGCGTCCGCGGTACTCACATCATTGACGGACGGGTGCCCCATTCACTACTCCTCGAAACCTTTACCAACTCTGGCATCGGCACAATGCTAGTCGCCTCGCATCAGACAGCTTAGAATAGGGCGCAGGGTTTGATGTTTAACTGTAAACCCTACGCCCTATTCCTCCAACCTTAGATATGTCAGCTACCTGGTGGAAAAAACTCAAACAAAACTCCCTGGCCCGGTTTGGCGCTACGGTTCTGATTATTTTCTACCTAACGGTAGCGTTTGCAGAGATAACGGCTCCCTATAATCCTTACGAGCAGCAGCCCAGTGGGTCGTTGTTACCGCCGACTACGGTGTATTGGACGGATCAGGTATCTGGGCAGTTTATTGGTCCCCATGTGTATCCGGTTACCCAGGGACCGGTAGACATTGAAACCGGTGAACGGGTGACTGCGACAGATTTTTCAAAGCCGTCACCGATTCGGTTGTGGGTTAAAGGGTCAGAATATAAGCTGTTTCAGCTAAAGCTACCCTTTGTGAAAAGTATTTCCTTTGAAGAGTCCATGCAGCTAGAAGAGACAGAACTCTTCAAAGGGCTTACCTTTGACCGTCATGTGTTTGGCACCGTTGGTGAAGGTAAGTGGAATATTTTTGGTACCGATGAGTCAGCCCGAGACCAGCTCAGCCGATTGATCCACGGTGGTCGCATTAGTCTCAGCATTGGTCTTGTGGGAATTATGATTACGTTCCCCCTGGGCCTATTGGTGGGCGGCATTTCTGGTTACTTTGGCGGTACCGTTGATACGGTGATCATGCGCCTGGTTGAAATGATTATGACCATTCCAGGCTTCTTCTTGTTGGTCACACTGGCGGCGGTGTTACCAGCGGGCCTCAGCAGTTCCCAGCGATTCTTACTAATTGTTTTGATTCTGTCATTTATTGGCTGGACGGGCCTAGCACGGATTATTCGCGGTGAAGTGTTGTCGTTAAAAGAACGCACCTTTGTGCAGGCGAGTCAGGCCATGGGGGGGCGGTCGTTGCACATCATTTTGCGACACATTTTGCCCCAGACAGCCACCTATGTGGTTATCTCAGCAACGTTGGCAATTCCGGGTTATATTCTCTCAGAGTCAGCCCTAAGCTTTATTGGTCTAGGCATTCAGCAACCGGATGCATCCTGGGGCAACATGTTATCTTCGGCAACAAATGCATCGATTTTGGTGTTGCATCCGTGGTTGATTTGGCCTCCGGCAGCGTTGATTGTGATTACGGTGTTGTGTTTTAACCTGTTGGGTGATGGTCTGCGGGATGCGTTGGATCCACGTAGTTTGGAGGAATGATCTCCCAGGGTGGGCACAAGGCACCACCCCTACAGGATTGTTGGTTTGAACCGGGGGTATGAATGATGGCACGACGTAGGGGCACTCCCTTGTGGATGCCCCTTGCGATATGGTTGCCAAGTTGCGTTTCTCGTTGAATTCGGATTGTCATGAGGATATTTGTGATCTGGAATTCTGGTGAATGACGTCTGTTATCCCAGGGTGGGCACAAGGCACCACCCCTACAGGGTTGTTGGTTTGAACCGCGGGTATGAATGATGGCACGCGTAGGGGCACTCCCTTGTGGATGCCCCCTCCGACATCATCGCCAAGTTGCGATCCTCACAATTCCGGATTGTCATGAGGATATTTGTGATCTGGAATTCTGGTGAATGGCGTCTGTTATCCCAGGGTGGGCACGAGGCACCACCCCTACAGGGTTATCCATTTTGAATCGGGGATTTTTCATGCAGGGCAAAAACAGAAACCCCACGTAGGGGCACTCCCTTGTGGATGCCCCCTCCGACATCATCGCCAAGTTGCGATCCTCACAATTCCGGATTGTCATGAGGATATTTGTGATCTGGAATTCTGGTGAATGGCGTCTGTTATCCCAGGGTGGGCACAAGGCACCACCCCTACAGGGTTATTCATTTTGAACCGGGGATTTTCATGCAGGGCAAAAACAGAAACCCCACGTAGGGGCACTCCCTTGTGGATGCCCCCTCCGACATCATCGCCAATTTACGATCCTCATTGAATTCGAATTTTGGCAAAATAACAGGCACGCTATCCTAGAGTCAATCGCTACCTGCAACCCCTATAACGTAGGAGTAGTCCAATGACCTGGCAAGAATTATAGAGTCAAGCATTACGCCTGCCCATTGACCTGGCAAGAATTATAGAGTCAAGCATTACACCTGCCCATTGACCAGCGCTGGTATTTGGTTCAAGCATTGTTGACATCGATTCAACAGGACACTCGTCCAACCCAAACAACTGCTCTTTCATCTGAAGCAAATTCAATCCCTGGCTTAGATCGCTGGACTCAACGCCTGGTTGGGGTTATCTAACTTACCTCAGAAGATACGAATAACTCCTATGTGGACTATCTGGAGGAAAAATATAGCCAATAGGGGGTCGGCAATGTTGGGTTAATGGGAATTTTGGCAAGGTGCGACACATGTCGATGGGGGGCAACCCAACCTACGGGGTGCCAACGCCTACCCACCTTTGCCAGATTTTTTGCCCTCGCTGTGTATTGATGGGGCAGACTACAAAAATCAATAATTTGCAGCATATTCTCGGAATGAATGCCATATTCATAAAAGTTGATTCTTGATGGGTTTATGGCTGCTGATCAACCGCCGGGTCCTGAGCATCGTTGGATAGAGCAAGGTCTAAATCAGTTTATTCGCTGGGCTCCCCTGGGGGGCAGTGGCAGTGCCTTTTTACATTTCCTATTGCAACAGGACTGGGGCATGTCCATTGCCATGTTTCCGGTGACGGCGGTAACGGGGATTTGGGCCGCCTATACCGAAAGCTTTTTGGGGCGTTTGCGGGAAATTTTTAGTGAGCGCGGTAGCCAAGACGCTGAGGCGCTAGTTAACAAGCTAGATCGGATGGATCAGGCCTTACAATGGCAGCTGTCGGGGTTTGACGGCAAATATCTAGAGCGGGTAAGCGCCGCCTGTTTGTATAGCGAAACGGAAGGCTACCGCCAGCCCGATGACATTAAAATACCGTTGCTAGCAGAAGTGTTTGTGCCCCTCAAGTTTAGTGGCAGCGGCTTTAGTAAAAATACCGCTGGGGATGTGGTGCCCTTTCAAATGGGGACACAATCCGAAGAGATTCAGGCACTGATGGGAAAGCAGGGAGAGCAAGACCCTCTGACCATTTGGGATATTCTCTCTGAAGCAAAGCACAATCCCCGTTATCGATCCATTGCGATTCAGGCCTGGGGTGGGTTTGGCAAAACTACGTTAATGAAGCATCTGGCCTTTACCTATGCCCACAATCCCGGCAAAGTGAGACGTTCTAAAGCCCCCAGGTTGATACCGGCACTCTTCTTTTTGCGCAAGTGGAAACAGGTACTCACCCAGGAAAATCCACCTACACTACCCGAGTTACTTGAAAACCATTATATTGCTAACCTACCAAGGGCTGATCAGTTAACTATTCCAACAAACTGGGCTAAGAACGCCCTAGGCAATGGCAAGCTACTGGTAATGTTCGACGGCTTTGATGAAGTGGCGGAAGCAGACCGGCCCGCCATCAGCGAGTGGATTAGTGAACAGATCCGCAACTACAGTAAGTCGGTGTTTATTCTCACCTCTCGTCCGGGGGGCTACAAGCAATATACGGCGGAGAAACCCAAAACAAATCTGTTGGTGAACCCATTTAACGAAGACCAGCGAGAGGACTTTGTGCGGAAATGGTATGGCTGCCAAGAACGGTATGGGCGCAGTCAGAGCAAAGAGAATGCCTTAGCAGTCATCGATATTGCCAATAAGAAAGCAGAGGATTTATTGCAACAGATTGAAGGGCGAGACGAACTACAGGCAATGGCGACAAATCCACTGTTGCTGAATATGATTGCCACGTTTCATCGGTTTTATCCGGGCAGTGAACTGCCCCGGAAGCGGGCGGAGCTGTATCAAGAGATCTGTCGACTACAGCTGGGAGATCGACCCAGGGCGAGACAGATTGATATGGTATTGTCCCCAGAGCAGGCTCAGCAGGTATTACAGACCCTGGCGCTGGAGATGACCCGGCGGGATGTTGAGATTATTGCTTATGATCAGCTGCTGGCATTAGTAACTGACTATGTGGCTGACCTGGATGGCGCTGTGCCGGTAGAGGAGTTAATCAAAAAAGTAATCCGGGTGAGTGAGCTATTGGTGGAGCGAGAACCCAGGGAGTATCAGTTTGCCCATAAGAGTTTACAGGAATATTTGACAGCGGCTGAAATTAAGCGACAGACGTTAGAGCATTTATTGATTGAGAAAAATGAAGCTTGGCGGGGGACAGTATTGCTGTATGCGGCTCAAGTCACGCCTACTACCCGTTTGATTGAGGGGCTATGTGATGTGGGTGGTAAGGAGGCCCTAACACTAGCCTATGATTGCTGGTATGAGAACCCGAGACGAGTGCCGGAAGCTACCTATCAACGCGTGATGGAGCTGAGCTATGGGGTACTGGAAGGGTATATGCAAAACCGGGAATGGCGGAAAGCAGATGAGTATACTTATCAGGTGATGGTACAGGTGTGTAAAAGAGAATCGGGTAGTTTTTTATGGATTGACACACTGCGAAATTTCCCTTGTCAAGATTTGATTCGTATTGATGACTTATGGCTACAGAATAGTAATAAAAAATTCGGCTTCAGTGTCCAAAAAAGCATTTGGATAGAAGTCGGTGGTAAGCTAGACTTTGCCCAAGATACTCAATCAGCCATAGCAGCAAGCAAGAAATTGGGCGATGTGGTGGGCTGGCGAGCAGATGACACATGGATTGACTATAAGGACCTTTATTTTGAATCACCGGAAAAAAAGCCTGGGAGCCTCCCAGTTTTTATGTGGAGTGAGGCTGATTGTCGTGGTGTTTGGTTCTGGGTTAATTATGAGGCGGAGATAATCTTTCTCGCATCTTCTCTCGCATCCAGGCTTGCAAAGTGTAATAGATAAGGCTTTTCGCCGTTTGTAAACAATTATTTCAGGTGTCAGATCCACCAATTTTCAAGGGTTCCCACGATCCGATACCTGGCACCAACGGGCTATTTTACTTTTCCGGGTATTTATTCCACTCTACTGTGGCCCAGGGAGCCCCTGGGCCACCCCACCGGAGCCTCCGGCTCCGGTAAAAGCAGCCGTAGAGCATCAATGATGATGGGCAAGCATAAAAATCGACGATGATTATGGCCGGTGTCGGTTGGATGTTGCCCACCCACCCACATTATTTCTATTTGCCTACTTTTCCGGGTGTTTATTTGCCTCAATAAATTTCTCGGTAGTTGCTGAAATCATAGAAAAAGCCCCGCTGCATATTGGCCGCTTTCGGGTTGGCATGGATATACCGAATCGTATTCAGTGCCCGACGATAGTCATTCATGGGAAACCCGCTGCTGTGATAACGTTTCTCCCAAAAATGTCCCGTCCGATTAAGCATGCGGTTAAAACACATGGCCGTATACCAATTAAGCCAGTGCATTACCTGGGGTAACTCCCCCGGCTGTTGCGGTTCGATTAGATAATGCACATGGTTGCTCATAACGCACAGGGCATAGAGCTTAAACCCATATTTCTTCTGACATTCTTGAATGGCATAGAGCAACACCGAGCGACATTCGTAACGGGTTAAACGAAATTCTCGATTGTTACACCGAATGGTGATGTGATAACAAAAACCAGAATACAAGATACGATTTGGTCGCGGCATCATCGACACCCTAGGGTTTACTCATCAACCTTTTTCAATATGAAACCTTCGATGCCTGATTAACACTTTGTATCTTGACTCCAACAGATTTTTGTCCTACTTTCGTCTAATGTCGTGACGCTCACGACTATCCCACTAGAACCTAATAATTTGGCACCATCGGCAGGTGCGGCAACACCGTACCGATGGCTAACCCCCAGAAAGCACTAGCCAATCTGGAGTCTGGGCATTATTATGCCTCAGTCACCTCGATTAGCAAAACAATTCGCGGGGTGGCTGAGTTCTTAGGTTCTGGCTTTCCTTCGCCTCGGTACAGAGGCACTATACCCAACCGGAGAACCAGAACCCATGTTTCAAGACAACGCCCAAGGCGCGTTTAACCTTCCGCCTGCCAACAATCCCCTGCCCGACTACCAATACGAAACCGTTAACCACACCCTATTCGGCAGCCTTACCGCCATCCGCAATACCATTGCCCTGTTGCATAAGCTCCACTATGCAGAGCCTAACGACTGGAGTAAACCGCTGCCCACAGGGCGACCCAATGAGATGATGGCAATTTTAAGTAAGCGGGTGCGAGTGGATTGAGGAGTGAACGGGTAACGAAATATCGGCTAAAAGCATATTAAACAACGTCCTCCCCTTACCAAGGGGAGGTGCCGTAGGCGAAGGGGTCTCGACCACTAGTGCCAAGTCTCGAAAACCCCTCCCTGACGGTTCCCCTTGGTAAGGGGAACCAAGTATCGCCAAGCCTTTGAGAGCGCTCTCATCTCTGCCAAATAAACTTTAGGAGTGGTCTTGAGCTTCACAACCAACCTTGATGTAAATTCTGTGCCAAGTCGGCAATGTTGGGTTAATGGGAATTTTGGCAAGGTGCGACATATCTTGATGGGGTGCAACCCAACCTACGGGTGGGTGGGTTGGAATGCGATCGCACACAACCACAGACAATAACCCACCCTATAAAACATTCAAACCCTCAAAAATCACGATAACAATTCAGCCGATCCATCGTCTGATTACGATTTAGCGTATCCTGCAACTGTTCCGCAACAGCCAAGCCCCGATCGTACGACCCGTTCCTGCCATAGGCAACCGCAATTTTCTCATAGAGACTACCCCGATCCTGTTCATCATCAACCGCCAAATCCTCACGCAGATAAATCACCTGAGACTCTTCACCAGGGACTGTCTTAGCCACCTCAAAGGCCCGATCCAACAGCGGCACAATGAACTCCGTCTGTCCCAGATAGCTATACAACTCAGCCATGCGTAGCCACTGATCTACACCGACCTCAGAAGCATTAGCAACCCGATTCAAAATCTTTAAAGTTTGGTCAGCCTTACCATCTCGAAAATAGAGTTCTGCCACTCGCATCATTTCAGCCGCTTTAATGGCAGAATCCTCACGGGATTCAATCACCTCTAACGCAGTGGCATAGTCTTCTTGATCTTCAATTAAGCGATCAACCAGCCATGTTTTCCAGCGAGGACTTTCAGGATACTCTTCTGGCACTGCATCTAACATCTGCACTGCAAAGCCATATTCCCCAATTTCGGCCCAAGCCTCAACCAATGGTTGTAACATCCACAAATCATCGGTTGATTGCGCCTTTAGAGTTACCAAGACCGGCTCCAAAAAGTTATTAGCCGCTTCAGTCAGCCCCATTCTGGCATGTTCCAGAGCAATGGCATTTAACGCTATCAACTGATCGGGTTCATTGTCTATGGCCTGCGCCACTTGATGTGCCTGCTCTACTGTGACATCCGCTGCTTCTAATAAACCGCCCTGTTGTTGTTGCAAGCCAATCCTGACCAATGCTCTAACATAATCAGGGCCAGGGAAAGAATTGGTTTTCTCCACTGTGGCAAAGGCGGTGTCAAAGTCTCCAGCAACGGCATAGGCCACGGCAATCTCACCCCAGGCTCGATTTGTGTTGGCGATGTAACTGGGGTCAATCTGTTCAGTTGCCTTGAGGGCAGATTCTATTTGCCCCGACTTAGCAGCGGCAACGGCAATGGTGGTGTAATCTTCAATCTCGTTAAATGACAGACCTTTGGCAACTAACATGTCAACGGCTGCAAGGGCCAGGTCATAATTTTCTAGCTCAATGGCACGCTTATAGATTTTCTCCCACAGATCACGTTGCATGTAATCCTGTTCCACCTCAGCCGTTGCCGTCATGGCCTGCTGCAAGGCATCGCTGGCTACAGCTTTATTGTTTTCAACGTTGGCATAGTAGGTGGCCAAATCCATGAGGCCATCAACTTTGAACTGATCCCCTGGAGCAACTGCAAGTGCCTTCATGGTTGTTTCAGAAAGGCCAGCATCCAGCATCGTTTCGGTAAAAAGTGGCCCTGGATAACCATGGTTGGCAATGGCCGTAATGGCCTGATCAAAATATAGCTGGGCCTGGGCCTGATCATCGCGTTTGGCCAGGTATACACCAATGTTCTTGGATGCTTCGATCGTCGGCTCGTCCAGTGTCAATTGCTGTACTAGATCGGCGGCCTGGTCCATTTGCCCCAGTCGAGCCGCTGATAGGGCAATACTGCCCATGGCATTTTCTTGGGCGTAAGGCTGCTCGATAGACTTCGCTAGCTGTAGGGCCTGACCTATATCTCCCGCTTCAGCGTAAATGACAGCAATGGCGGCTAAGGTTTGAGCCTGCCTGTCTGAGTCCTGAGGGTTAATGGTCTCAGCCTGTTGTAAGGCTTGGTTGGCAACTTCGATCGCGATCGCACCCGCACCAACAGCCGCATATTGTCGGCCAACCATCGTTAATGCTGTTGTTTGCAGCCCTACCCCCTGCACATTGGCGGCAAGTTGTCGCGCCTGGGAGAGTAGATCTAGAGCTGTTGTTTGCTCTCCCAGGGCGGCATAGCCTGCGGCGGTTTTTGTTAACAAACCACTTTTTTCAAACCTGTAATCGTCCGGTATTCCCTGGACTAAGGTGTTGGCTGATGTCAGCACAGTGCGGGCGGCAGCAGTGTCGCCAAGCTTAATCAGAGTATCCACCTCACGGATACCCTCATCAATATTGACACCATTTTCAAGAATAAAATTCTCTAAAATCCCTGCTCTGATATTACTATCAGTGGCCTTCGACAACTCCAGTCCCTGGGTTAGATGCTCGACGGCAGACTGGATATAGCCTTTGCCCAGGGCGATACGGCCCCATTCAGTTCGTTCAGTAATCCGGTAGCGCAGATAATCATTTTTCTCATTGATGCACATTTGGGGAGATTGCGATCGCACCGGCAGGGCCACGCCCAACCAGACCAAACTACCCAAGCAGGCAAGTGCCAACCAACGGTGGCTGTAACGGTACATAAATTGTTGAATACCCATAACTAACGGCTAACTTCAGGAGAACATAACTGAAAAACAAAGCAAAAATACACAGCACAGAGCTTTGCCCTTAGCAGTTCTAGCATTCTCGAAAAATACTCGACCACACCGTAGTTTCAATCCATATTGCTGCACAATCCAATGGCTAAACGAAGGAGGTCTACCCGCTTGGGGGTATCTAAATGGGCCAATTTGAGCTACTGCCTATTTTTAGGATGGCATTGCTGATCCTCGGGATGACTTTAGTCATAAAACATCAGTCATAAAACATCGTGAAATAGCCATAGCTTTAGACCGATGCATCCTTTAAATCAGCACACATACTGTTCAGGGTGTCTCGCCTAAGATGGGCACCCAACAAAACTAAAGTTGCCACTATTAAATGAACGCGCAAAAATATAAGTAGTTATGTTATAACCTGTAACTTTGAACACTTCTACTGCTAGCTACCCTAACGAAACAACCGCCCATCAACAGCAGATTGCCCAAACTGATGTTGCTATTGTCGGGGCCGGTATAGTGGGATTGACCTTAGCCTGTGCGCTTCGCCATAGCGGGCTATCGGTAACCATTATTGAAACTCAGAGTCAGGCGGGAACGGCTGCTCGCGATCGCGCCTACGCGTTTTCTCTCGTGTCGGCGCGTATCTTTCAACAGCTGGGGGTATGGGACCAGGTGGGCCCCAACATCACCCACTATCAGCGCGTTCGTATGTCTGATTCAGACCATGGCCAGGCGGTTAATTTTTATCCCAGTGATAGCCCAGCTGAGGTGGTTTACTATAGCGCAGAGCATCCAGTTTTGATTCAGGCTCTTCAGGGCTTAGTACCCCACATTCAGTGCATCACAACCTACTATGAAACGACGGTAGTTGATATCCAATCAACACCAACGGCGACGGAGCTGACCTTAGAGCGAGGGGGTGAGCGACAAGTCTTACGTGCCCGCCTGTTAGTGGGGGCCGATGGTGCCCGTTCCCAAATTCGCAACTATGCCGGAATTCAAACCGCCGGATGGGCGTATTGGCAATCCTGTATCACCACGGTATTGGCCCCAGCTAAGTCCCATCAGAATACGGCTTACGAAAAGTTTTGGCCCAGTGGCCCGTTTGCTATTCTGCCGCTTCCTGGTAATCGGTGTCAGGTGGTTTGGACGGCTCCCCATGCTGAAGCCCAAGCCATGGTAGATCTCCCCGAAAAGGCCTTTATGGCTGAGCTACGTCGGCGTTATGGTGACGACATGGGCGACTTGAAAATGTTAAATCCTCCCATGATATTTCCCGTGCAATTAATGCAAAGCCATCACTATGTAAAACCGGGTCTGGCCCTGGTGGGGGATGCGGCGCACTGTTGTCATCCCGTGGGGGGGCAAGGGCTGAATATGGGGATTCGTGATGCGGCGGCCCTGGCAACAGTTTTGCAGACTGCCCACAGTCGCCAAGAATCCATTGCTGATATCCAAGTACTGAAGCGTTACGAACGTTGGCGGCGCACTGAGAACTGGCTGATTTTAGGCATGACCGATCTTCTCAATCGGATGTTTTCTAATAGTATTCTGCCGCTGCGGTGGCTCCGTCAGTCAGGGTTCTGGGTGATTGAACATACGGCCCCCCTCAAACGCATGCTTTTGCGAGTGATGACCGGTTTCTTTGGACGACAGCCCACCATTTAAGGCAAGTTTATTGCAAAGATGCAGTTGAAAGTGCAGACATGGGAGTCAGTCATATAGGTGAGGGCTACCCTAAATAATCCAGTTGAGCAGCGTTAGGAGACTTATACTTAACGCTGTTTTAATAGATATTCATAAATGTATTACGGACTGCATAAACCTAATTTGATATGTATCCACCGTAGCCCAGGATATACATTACGCTTTTTGGCGTAAACGATTACTAGGATTGCTGATGGTTTTGCTGGCGTGGATTTCCTATTCTTTGTATCAAGGGTGTTTCAAATGACAGTGTTAGTCAATAACGGTTGTTTAACGATAACAACTTGCAGTCAGGCCTTACTTGGCTGACGTGTCATTTCTACCTACGCATCAACCACTACACCTGGAAAACGTCGCATTATGCAGTCTTTATCTCTACCTAACCCTGCTCGCTTTCAAGCGAACAACTATCCAATGCCAGCTGTTAAGGCATCTACTATGCAGCGGATGGGAGCTCGTTGTTGGCGTTGTTTAATCAATCAAGGTGTGCCCTTTAAAGACGCCAGGGAACTTGCGATCGCAATTGTTCACTTCATCTATTTAGATAGCACCCCATCCCAGACACAAAAATATTTAATTGATCAATACCAGCAACATATTTGTGCTGCGAGATTGTCATCTCTGCAATTTTAGGGAAGTTCAAACGCTTGTGCTTAGGTAGTTGACAATTGAATTGACGGGGTACACAGGGTCTGTGTGATCAATCACCCCAAAGATATGGGAGCAAATCACACCAACCTTTTCACAGGTTGAATAAATTTAAAAACATAGTCTTCACGGTTTTTGTAAAGGCTTTACATGGAGTCAGCAATCTAACGGTCCCACGGTGTTCTATAAGATTTGTTGTTTCCTGAGTCACACTTACCCGCTTATGTGGAGGGGGATCTTATGCAGTCACCAGCAGCTGTTTTATTAGAAAGAAAAACAAAATCCATTTCCAAAGGCTCTAAGCGAGCAAAGCTTAAGCGTATAGGAATCAAGCATTGGCAGCGCCTGATGAGAGTTGGTGTCCCCCAGGATCACGCCAAAGAAATTGCAATTGCAGTTGTTCGTTACAGCCATCTTGACTGCCGTCCATCGTTTGAGGAGAAGCGCTTAATTGGCCGCTACTGTCAGCATCTATGCGCTGTTGGTCTGTGGCGTTTAGAAATGTTGCTAGGCAGCTGAAAGTATTTACACGTAGGGGCGCACAGCTGTGCGCCCCTATCACAAAATTATTATCAATAATAATCTACGCTGAGACTGCTAGCAGCTCATCTAGCTTCTGACTAGCATCCAGGGCATGGAGCGAATCACAGCCGCCAACATGCTCGTCATTAATAAAAATCTGAGGAACTGAACGTTTACCATCAGACCCACGGGCCACCATAGCATCCCGTGCTTCTTCGTCCCCATCAATTATATGCTCAAGATAATCAACACCTTTGCTGTCTAAAAGTCGCTTGGCGCGAATACAGAAAGGGCAGGTCATCCAAGTGTAGATCTCTACCTTTGCCATAGTTTAGATACCGGAAATAAAAACTGCTGGTGAGATCCTAACGCATCTATATGCCAGAAATCATGCCAGAAATCTGTTAAATATGCGGCTTAAAAATCTACACCACGTTTGAGTTCCACACCACGCTCTGCATAGTGTTTGTGGTTAAATACTTCGGAATGGGCACTGGCCAATTGAAAGTAGGCTGGGGGGTTTTTGCACCGACCCGTGATGATTACTTGGGTATCCTTCGGTTTACGCAATAATGCCTGGATAATGGGCTCTTCTGGCAAGAGTTCCAGGTCTACGGTGGGGTTGAGTTCATCCAAAATGATGGTTTTGTATAGGCCCGAAGCAATGGCTGTGCGAGCGATTTCCCAGCCGCGCTCAGCCTCCACATAGTCAATGGTTTGCTGCTGACCGCGCCAGACAATGGCATCCCGTCCACAACGTTGGTGGTCCACCAGGTTCGGGTAGCTCTGACGCAGGGCGGCAATGGCTGAATCCTCGGTATATCCCTTTCCTCCCTTTAGCCACTGAATGATCATCACCCGGTGAGACTTGTCCTGGCTGATGCCAATGCCGATGGCCTGTAGCGCTTTGCCCAGGGCGCTGGTGGATTTTCCTTTGCCGTCTCCGGTGTAAATTTCAATGCCAGTGAGACCTGGAATCTCGGAGGTGGCATAGTGTTGGGGTTTCATCTCCGAGTGTAGATCGGCCACCTCTAGCAAGGCGACAGGGGCACTACGCCCGGTTGCAATAATTTCTAAATAGTCAGGCTTGCGTCGCAGGGTACGGACAACATCGTCAATGTCCAGCAGTCCCAGGTCAAGGACCGGGTTTAACTCATCCAGCACCACAACAGAATAGAGGCCCGATGCGATCGCTCCCTTCGCCACATCCCAGCCTCGCTGTGCTTCTTGCTTATCAAACTTAGTAATGTCGTCAGCTCCAAAATACTCAGCTCGTCCCGTACGCACCTGATCGATCAGGTGGGGAAAGCCCCGTTGCAATGCCTCAATGGCGGCATCTTCGTCATAGGTGCGTCCGGGGCCTTTCAGAAACCGCAACAGCAGCACCCGACTTTCCATAAAAGTTTGGATACCTAAGCCAATGGAACGCAGAACCACCCCCAACGCCACCTGGGATTTACCTTTACCTTCGCCATCGTAGACATGGATCTGCCCCACCATGCGCTCTGAGTTTTTTTGCGCGGTACGAATACCGATACCGGAACGAACCATGGGGAGCTTAGGAGTATAGTTGGCCGCCTTTGATTGTAGCGTTAGGCAACGTTGTAGGGGCATTGTATGCAACGTCTCTACACCAATGCCCCAAAATTAAACGCATCATTTATATATTTAGATGTTCTTATTTGCAAATTGGGTATACCCTAATGTCTGAGATTCTCGGATGGGTCTATGGGCGAACTTGAACCGGTTTTTCCGCTCAAAGCGGTAATGTTCCAGATTGTATTTTTATTGGTGGCCATTGCCTTAGAAGGAATGGTGCTGCGACAACAGCTACGGCTTGGTTACAAGCAAAGTATCCGATATGCAGCGGCGGTTAATTTACTGGCGGTGGTGGTCGGTTGGTTGGCCTTTTTGGCGATCGAGCCGTTGTTTGAACCCAGGCTCCAGGCCCAGGTGATTAGCTATGTGTTGTTTGACAACTTGATCAACAATACCCTCAAGCCCCAGATGGGATGGATCATTCTGGTGATGGGCCTGGTGGCGTTCTTTATGACGCTAATTCTGAAGCTCAAAGGACTGGAGCTGATGATGAGAGCTGCCAATGAATGGAACTTACCCTCTAAGCCGAAAAATCTGACCCGTAAGGAACGCTATAGTCGCTCTCGAACGGGTACAACCTTATATAAGGAAGCTGCCTCTCAATTTGCGATCGCAGTCCTCCAGGCCAATGCCCTGAGTTTTAGTGCCATCCTACTATTATTGATACTGCGGTCTTACGTTCTGAGGGGTGTCGCATGATTGACGTACTCAAGGATGCCATTAATAAAATTCGCGGCCTGATTACCCCACCTAGCTATCTGTCTTGGCAAACATTGTTGCTGCTCAGTTTATTTTCTTGGGGCATGGCAACCATTGCTGACAGTACTGAGGCCACCCCCTTCACAGTGGCCTTACTGAGTGCCTTTAGCTGGTTATTTTTAACCGTTGCCATCTGGTGGGGGCTAGCCAAAAATCCGGTGATGCTGGGGGATATTTCCATCAGTCCCTGGATTACATCAGCGGTCCTCTGTGTTTTTCTGTTCAGGCCCTGGACGACTGAGCGTTTGCAGTTAGCCATTAGTCTCTGGCCAGTGATCGCAACGATCCTGGTGGCGATTCCTAAATTTTCAAACTGGAAACTGGAGTGGAAGCTACCCAAGCCCCCGGTACGTCAGGAACTGATTGTCCTATTGCTAATCAACCTGTTGTTTAGCAGCTGGATCATGTTTTACTTTCGCATCCAGCATTGGTTTAACGACTATCCTAGCCTCATTGCCGAAAATTTAGATAACAGCGCCTTTGTCTACCGACTTGGCAGTAATACGGACAGCGATTCCCAGGCCAATATCCTGTTAACTAGCGCGGCGGATACCCTAGTTAAAGAGTTGGATAATGCCCCCTGGCCCCGCGTTGAGCGCTGGCTGCTGAACTTGGACAACAGTATTAATTCCGTTGCCGAAGGAATTGTCCTCAATGCGATAAATGAAGGCGTCTTTTGGAGCCTGGATGCCCCCCGTCCTAAATCTCTGTCCAATGGCTATCAGCTACGGTTACGCGCCAACTGGCTAGGACCCACTGCCCAACAAAATGGCTATTACGTTGAAAAAGTGTGCACCCTTTTACCCCGCACTCTCAAAAAAAATACCAATGACGAATCTCCTCAGAATTCAACCCCCACCGCCCAGGTAACCTGTGCTGATCAGACCACCAAGGTTGAGCGTCAGGGCATCCTTGAAGATGCGGCCACCTAGATGCCGATATATGTGGGGACGTTCCATGGAACGTCCCCACGTGACAAAATTAAATGAGAGATAAATCCGCCTATGCTAAATCTGCCTCGCATCATCGTAGTTGCACGTAATGTCTTTTTAGAAGTCATTCGCGATCGCATCCTTTATCTAGCAGGGCTATTTGCCGTACTGATGGTGCTTGCCTCAGTATTGCTCCCCCCCGTTGCAGCCGGTACATCGGAAAAGATCTTTCTAGACCTGGGCATGGCAGCCATCAACCTATTTACCCTGGTGGTGGCGATCTTTGTAGGCACTAGTTTAGTCAACAAAGAAATCGAGAAAAAAACGGTGCTGGTGCTCATTGCCAAACCCGTCAGCCGGTTTGAAATTATTCTGGGTAAACACCTGGGGCTATCCGCTGTGATCGGGGTGCTAATGCTGGTGCAGACAGGCATTTTTATCGTGCTGCTTACCGTTCAACAAATTGAATTTCCAGCCGGGAGCATGTTGGTTGCGATCGCCTTCATGTATCTCGAAATGCTGCTCATGATCGCCATCACTATTGTATTTGGCGTCTTCACCAGCTCTCTACTCGCCACATTACTCTCATTTGGCACCTACCTGGTCGGCCACCTCAGCACCGACCTCCTCAAGCTCAGTCAGCTAGCCGAATCCGAAAATTTCCAGAAAGCCATAGAAGCCATGTATTTGGTCATTCCCGACCTGGAACGCCTCAACCTCAAAAACGAAGCTGTCTATGGGGCCACACTGCTGCCAGACCCCGGCACCCTAGCCCTAAACGCGGTCTACGCCTTAATCTATACAGCCCTTTTACTCCTCATCGCCGGTAACATTTTTACCCGTCGACAGTTTTAAGAGCCCAGCGGCCTCATTTACCTAAATTCCTTCCCAGATGCGACTATCCAGAATTTTCTTTAACTTCCTGGGACGGTTACAACTAGGTCCAAAAAAAATGATAGATAGTGGGAAAGAAAATAATTGCGAATATCATTAACCAATAAACAGTAATGAAAAATATAGATATTGAAGCATATAAATATTTACCCAAATTCATCGAAAAAGATGCCAAAAACTTATCTGGCCTGCAAGACACTAAAAACCTAAAGCCTCTTTTGACTTCAACCATAGAATTTTGGCAAAATTTTTCTACACCAAGAGCATCTACAAATACAAAATATCCGTCAGAGCCAGGAACAAAAAAGTTTCCATTAATCAAAACACGAAGTGCCATAAAACATAGCAAAAGAAAGCAGATAAAAGACATATCTGGCCCAAAAACTTGCCTAACAAAAACCATATTTGCCAACAAAAGTAACAACAATATGTCCATTGCGATGCCAGCAATCGAGACTTTGATTTTTTTACCTTTATCTTTCCAGAAAGACACCGAGTCTACTGATGTATAAACAACAGGAATCATCCCTTGCAGAAGCGCCAAACCCATGCTGTTAGAGTATCCCCCAAGCCATTTATAGATAAGATAGTGCGCGCTTTCGTGAAGAAACGTAGTCAGTGCAATTAAAAATAGTACAATCAAAGAAATAAGTACCTGTGGGAGAGTAACGAGGCTCGCCAAGTGGATAAACTCAATGTTATAGTTGTCTCTCGCAGCTAACAGTAAAATATTACCTAAAACAAGTAAGAAATAAGTCAGTATTGAAAATTTCTGAAAAATTTTATTCGAACAGGCCTTTTCCAGCCAGGTCCCCTTTAAATCTACTGAAAATAGCTTAAAAAATTGGAAATTACCTCTCATTTCCCTTTTCAAATTCAGCCCGAATTTCTTTTTCAAGATCGCCGCTAATTTCAGAAAGGCATAGTCAAAGATCGTCTTTTTTTGCATCCTAGCAATATCTACAGCCAGTTTTCTTTGCTCCTCTAAGCTAAGCAGTAACTTCAACCTGCGAGCATGTCCTATAAGCTCTTCAACAAATTCAACATCAAAATCAAATTTATCTTTATAGATATTAAAAATTATCTGGTAGTCAGGTGTTTTAGCATACTGTTTGATCATTTCATATTCGATTTTACTTAAGCGCAAAATTGCCTGATTGATCTGGTTTCTCAGCACCAAGGCATCGTTTTCATAATCAATATAAACAACTTCAAAGTTTTTATTTAGCGCTTCTTGCATATTTCCAATATAGTGTCTATCTGATGTCCTTCTTGCCAACTAAAACGACGTTTAGAACTGTTTCATCAGCCCCATCTAAGCCCAACACCTCATTTAACTCATCATCGTAATAGCCTCCACAAGCACAACATCCCAAGTCCATGGCCGCACAAGTCAAGTACAGATTTTGTGTAATGGCACCTGCATCAATCAAAGCAAACCGCAAACCTCGATCTTGATATTTGTATGCAGTTCGATTTAAGCATCCCGCCAGAATAATGATTCCAGAAACGTTCACAAAATCCATATCAGCTCGACTAAGTGAAAAGAAAATCTCTTGGACGATTTCTTTAACATTGTTATGCCGAAAGCCCCCTCTCGGCATAAGTCTATCCAGAGTAACTTGCTCTTGATTATAATGGTAAACCCCATTCTCTAAACCGACCGTATTTGAACTGATCAAGAACAACTCAATTGGGTATAGGCCTCCACCAGAACCTATGTTTCGCCTTGCAGGCATGCCCCTCATAATCGGTTTGTCATCATCTTTTCTTTTCGCAGGGTCTAAAATAAAACAACCGCCTTGCAACACTTTTGATAATTCATCAAAGGTGATTCCTTCAGGAGAATAATGGCGATTGCTTTGTCGACGATGATAGATTTCCTGTAGACTATCTAACAGCTCACAGGCTGAGTTGTCGTCTGACAAGTCTGGCAAAGGTATACTTTCGAACGAGCTGAGTTCTGCGCTATTGTTGCAGATATGTCGCACAATATATGAGTTACTCGTAATCTCATGAACGTGCTTACCGAAATCATCAACGTTATATCGCGTAATCTTTGAGACTTCTATAAAGTCATATGATTCTGGACTTAAATGCTTGTCATAAAATGCATTGTGATGTTTATCTTTAACATCTACAAGGTAATAATTATTCTGACCTCTCATGTTGTCTACATCCTTCTCTAATTTACGGTTAAAAGTCGTTTGAACGCCCTAAAATTAAAATTTTATACTCCGCCAATGTGAAAATTTGAGTGTTCCTATAGGCAAACACCAAATTTGAACGTAGCCAAGGTGTTAGATTCAACAATCATGGGAAGGGATGGGGCAAGCGTGTAAATAAATGGTTGTTTTCGTTGAAGATATCCGAGCCTAGAAATGGATAATTATGGACGCCGGTAAGGTATGCCCATCCTGGCACAACAACTCGCATCGTGAAATAATTAACACTGGCCGCATCCGGCGTGGTTGATTCGTAATATAGAACTTTGTTGAAATCAAATTGTTGATATTTATCAAGAATATCCTGTAAAGAGGTTATTTTTTTCTCGTTTGGCTTGAAGAAAATTTTATCACTAACATCCTCGAAATTCATGGCGTCACGAATAACCGGCACCTCTTTTCTGTGTTCGGGGAAATTATTGTAGTAAGCAAAATGTTTTTCGAAACTGTCCAATGAGTCAAAATCATTCAACTTCTTTTGATCGCCCCACAATTGCTTGTTGTAAAGCATAATTGCATAATCAACCCCCTGATAAGCTTCTAGCGCTGCTTTCATTAAAGATTGGCGCTTATCGAAAGCAGCCGCTGAGCCCGTCGATTGGTAAACTTTGCCCTTGTACTTAAAATACATAAAAACAACAGCAGCCTCAATGCAAGAGATAGGCGACAAATCAAATATTTTCATTTGCACCGCTGGATTATCGTACAAATTGGCTATCTTCGGATCGTCACCAAAGGCCTCCAGAATCATGCTTGGTGAATATTGTGGTAACCGTAATCTATTCTGGTTGTACCAAAAATTGCAGAAGGCATGCCTTTCAGCACATTCACAAAATCCTCCCTCAATAGCATGCTTTGGAGTAGGCCCAGCTGCCAATCCGGTAGTCGTAGTATTGAAGATATGAACTCTCTCAAAACAGTCAGGGCGATAACCAAAAAAGATTAAAAATGCTGGCACATAACAAGGTTCGTTATTAGACATCAAGTCATGGCACAGTACCCAATTTATCTCGTCGCTTGGTCGCAGCCTTGAAGTGAGGAAACCTTCTTTCTCATATTGAAAACCGGCATAAAGTATTATTTCATCTGGATGCAAAGCATTGCCTATTTTAACGATGTCTTCGTAGGCTCCACGCACCAACATACTGCTGTCATAAATGGTAGAGCAATATCTTTCATAGAATTCTCCAATGACGGCGGCGTCTGCGTCAGTTTCGCCAAAAGCAATCGCTCCAGCGGTGAGTTTTGATAGTTTACTGCCCAGCATGTCAAGGTTTGATCCCTCGCAGACACTTTGGTACAAATTGCTGGGCAAAAAGCTCCTATTAGGGATTCTGTACAACTTGCCGTTGATGAGTCCCGCCTCTTTTTCGATCAATTCATTTCGAAAATGCATAGATTTAAATATTGACAGGGGTCTTATGGTAATAGGGGTTACAAACGTCACAATGCGGGATTTTTAATACCCTAGCGCGGGAAACCTGAAAATCGAAATTGTCAAATGTGATACTTCTGCCGATCAAAGACGAATATGTCCCTTCTGTGATGAAGTATTTGTTTAATTCGATGTCTAAATAATTCAGCGCGGCTTCAAAGTAAGGCGTTTTGGTTGTGTCAAATAGGTGCAACGAATTTTTGTTAAAACTTTCAATAAAGGAAAGATATTTGGTTGGATTTTCAAAGTTTACGATTTTTCTTTTCGCGTAACACTGCAAACAAGGACTCTTGAACCTCGGCTCGGAAATAGGCCCCAACGTAAACGATGAATTATCCATGCTCAGGTGGAACAAGGTAAATCCGTCTTTATAGGCTTTTTTATTTAATTGTAAAAAGCGGTTATAGTCTTTAAATATAGGGGCGACAACCAAAGTTAATGTGGCTTTTTCTAAGTCGGTGTCGAAATTTTCAATATTTACCCATTCGAATTTTTGTAGGCGCTGACTTAAGGCATTGAAAAGAATATGATTATTTTCTAATGTGGAGAAAATGCCAATGGTCGCCTTGGTAAAGGGAGTAGCTTGAACAGGTGTAACAATTTCGTTGGCAATTAACCAATCTATGATTTGAACAAAAAGCTCCTTGTCGTCATCGAGTTTATGCTTAACTTGCTCAAAAACGCGATCAGGGTTGGGTTCATCTTTTAAATACTGCAAGATGTCCCCAACGATCTGACTTTGCTCACCTTTCGCCTGCATTAACTGATGATCGCCTTTTGAAAAGAAAAGCGTATCTTCATTGGAAAATACGGAAGTGTTAGTCAACGCTAGTAATTTAGTCATCTGAATAAAGAACAATCCTACCTGAAGAAATTCGCTCTACACCATACTAGTGGTCCATCAACGTTCACAGTGGGAGCACATTAATTGTGTTGTTGTAGCGGGCTACACCCGCTACAACAACACAGCACATTAGACACCTGCACAAGGAGTATTCCTTCAAATACAATAGCTACAGGTGTAGCAAGAGGACAGGGAACAGCGGTAGAAGATACTCACTCAGCCCTGTTTTCCACAGGTTCAAGGAATCATACATAGTCTTAGCTTCCCAGAATCCTTGTGAGTTTCCTCATAAAGTTGTTATAGAGGCGTTATAGCCACCTTATCCTACACCCCTACACAGCAGCTACAGCAGCAGCTACAGCAGGCGGCAGCGACAGGTCTCTCACTCATATATGCTGGTCCATTCCTTTTTTCCACAGATTCAAGGGTCAATGATAGCTTTGTCTTTTCTGGAGTCCCTGCGACTTCCCCATTAGATGGCATTGTAGATAATTTTTTCACAACTTAATCACTCCAATTTTAGTAGTACGATAATCACTCTAGTGAAGCATTAGCAAATTAATCCGTCCAAAGACAAAATGTCATGTTAATAATCCTTTGTATGTCACTACATAGCCTAAGATTCTTCTCATGATGGATAAGCTTCCAATCCTGTGCTTTTGGACAACTTAACTATTACAGAAATCCTTGGCGGAAAAAATCCTGAAAAGTTCAGGTTTATTCAGGTTTAAATTCAGATTTATTCAGGTTTATTCAGGTGTTATACCAATTCTCATAGAATAAGCTACTGGGCTCTGGCTATAACGAAGTGGAACAAAGTCTAACATTTCCCCAGGTGCCAAAGACAAAGCTATATGAGTTTTTAGCAACAGCCAGAGAAAGTGAAATGAGGGCTGACCACGAATTACGCCCATGGGTGAGAGCTTTGCGGCCATGCCAGTAGAAGATTATGGTCGAGGAATGAAATCATAGAACAACAACCATTCCTGTAGGGGCAGGTCTCATACCTGCGTAGGCGTTCCCTTCGACTCCGCTCAGGGAACGCTAGCTCAATCGGTTGGATGGTGGGCCGTGCCCGCCCTACAGGATATTCTCAACGTTTAAAACAAAGCCTGGTAAGATATCTCCGCCCTTAAGCTGTTGTGGATCTTGTAATACTTCAACAGTCTGACCCGGACGATAAATCTCCACAGCTTTCTCCTGCGGGTTAATCAACCACCCCAACCGCACACCGTTTTCCCGATACTCTTCCATTTTCGCCTGCAGCGTTGCCAATCGATCCGTTACAGAACGCAGCTCTATGACAAAATCAGGCGCAATGGGAGGAAACTTTTCCCGGTCTGCGGGACTCAGTGCTCCCCACCGACTACGCTCAATCCAGGATGCATCGGGAGACCGCTCTGCTCCATTAGGTAACTTAAAGCAGGTGGACGAATCAAACGTATAGCCCAGTTTGACCTGTCGATTCCATAGATTCAAATCAGTCGTGATATCAGCATTACGACGACCGCTTTCACCACCTGTAGGGGACATAATTACCAATTCTCCCTGGGCAGAACGCTCAAATTTCACATCTGGGTTGGCTCGACAAAGCTGATAAAACGCCTCGTCTGTCAGGATACCAACCGGGTCAAGGGTAATGGTGAAAGCAGTCATGGGCAAAAACGCTAAGATTAGCCATTGCTGATTCAGATTATAGAAGATCGGTTTATTCCATGAAGCATGTCAAACCTTGGGTCACCCTGATCACTGCCCTCGCTGTTCTGTTTCCCAGCACCTCAGCCAGCGCCTACTGTCGTGCTGACCTCACCCGAGAAATTGACACCATCGCAGCCCAGCCTCTACTCAAAAAAGCTCGCCTCGGTGTGCTGATTGAAACCCAGTCCGGTCAGGTCATTTACAGTCGCGATGCCGATCGCTACTTCGTGCCCGCCTCTAACGTTAAATTACTCACAACAGCAGCAGCCCTATCTAGTCTCGGGCCTAACTTCACCATTCGCACCTCGGTCTACAGTCAGCCCCAGTCAAACAGTCTGCAAGTGGTGGGCCGAGGCGACCCCACATTTAGCGACGAGCAACTCAACAACCTGGCCAGCCAGCTCAAAACCCAGGGCGTTAGCAATATCAGTAATCTCCTTGGCAATGACACCTATTTTGCTGGACCCACTGTTAATCCCAACTGGGAATGGGAAGACGTCCAGGCCGGTTATGGAGCCCCTGCCAATAGCTTAATTATTAATGCCAATGAGCTGGGCCTCACCCTTTACCCTCAGGCGGTCGGCCAACCTCTACGGGTGGAATGGGACGACCCTGCCCTACAGCGCCAATGGCAGATTGACAACTTTTCCCGCTCCGTTGCCGCTGGCCAACCAGAATATATCGACATTGGTCGTGACCTGAGCCGCCCCATTTTGCGAGTTTACGGTCAGCTTATTTCCGGAGCCGCCCCTGACACCGCGTCAGTTGCCGTCCCCAATCCTGCCGATTATTTCATTAACCGCTTTCGCCAAAGCCTCAACCTTCAGGGCATTACTGTTAACCAAAGCAGACTCACAACCTCAGCCCCCAATGGCCCAGAGCTAGCCGCCGTGACCTCACCGCCCCTCGCTCAATGGATCGTGCGCACCAACCGCAACAGTAAGAATATCTATGCCGAGGCCATGCTGAAATCCCTAGGAGCCAAAAGTGATGAAGATGCCACTGCCGCCGGCATTATGGCCGTAGAAACCATTTTGCAACGGGCCGGTGTCAACCCAGAACTCTATGAAATTGTCGATGGCTCTGGTCTATCGCGCCATAACCTGGCCACCCCCCAAGCCTTTGTCGACACCCTCCAGGCCATGGCCCAATCCCCCCATGCCACTATCTATCGCAACTCCCTAGCTGTAGCGGGCAGCAGTGGCACCCTCCGCAATCGTCTAGGTGGCATTCGCTTTACCGGTAAGACAGGGGCTGTCAGTCACAATGCATCCCTGTCTGGTTACCTAGAACCCGCCAACTATGACCCCTTAGTGCTCAGTATCATCATCAATAACTTGGATCAGCGTGGCAGCGTGCTGCGGCGACATATCGACGACATCGTCAAAGTTGCTGCCCAATTGAATGACTGCTAATCTGGCTAGCCAAAATGTGGAAAATACTGACCCCGTCCAGGCAAATTAGACGAGAGTCATCAGCCACCTGGGAATATTGCAGGGGGGTAAGTTAATATATAACCTTACTTAATACTTTTTTTAGGTTCCTATCTCTACAAATATTCCTTAACGTTCCCTGCTGATTCGTAGGCAAGGAATTACTGATATTCCCTAGCATCGCATGTCTCGCTTTTCCTCTCGCCAAGAACATCTCGATTATTACTACCAGCAGATTCAAACGGTTATTTTGTCGCGTCAAAATCCAGTGACAGGTCTGCTGCCTGCGAGTACCGCTGTTAATACCCACGGCGACTACACGGATGCCTGGGTTCGAGACAATGTCTACAGCATCATGGCGGTGTGGGGACTGGCCCTAGCCTATCGCAAAATTGATGAAAACCTGGGGCGTACCTACGAGCTAGAGCAAAGCGTTACTAAACTTATGCGCGGTTTGCTGTTTGCCATGATGCAACAAACGGCCAAAGTGGAAACGTTTAAACGCACACAAGATCCATTGGATTCACTCCATGCCAAGTACGATACACCCACCGGTAGCACCGTGGTTGGCGATGATGAATGGGGCCACCTACAGTTGGATGCCACCTCGGTTTATCTGTTGATGCTGGCGCAGATGACCAGTTCGGGACTACAGATTATCTACACCCGTGACGAGGTCGACTTTGTTCAAAATTTGGTTTACTACATCGGTCGTGCCTATCGCACAGCTGATTATGGTATTTGGGAACGGGGCAATAAACTCAACCACGGTAAGCCTGAGTTGAACGGTAGTTCAGTCGGTATGGCTAAAGCAGCCCTGGAAGCCATGAATGGCCTGAACCTGTTTGGTGTGCGTGGCGGCCACGGCTCAGTTGTCCATGTTCTACCTGACGAAATTGCCCGTACTCGCATTACTTTAGAATCTTTGCTGCCTAGGGAATCGGGTTCTAAAGAAATCGATGCCGCCCTCCTCAGTGTGATTGGCTTTCCTGCCTTTGCCGTTGATAACCCTGAGCTATTGCAAGCGACCCACGATGCCATTGTGGAGAAGCTACAGGGACAATATGGCTGTAAGCGTTTTCTGCGAGATGGGCACCAATCTGTTGTTGAAGATGCTGAGCGCTTACATTATGAGCCGGGTGAACTCAAGGCCTTTGAGCATATTGAATGTGAGTGGCCCTTATTTTTCTGCTACCTGCTGCTCAATAGTCTCTTCCGTAATCAGGGTGCTCAGGCGGCTTTCTATCGAGAGCGGCTGGAGGCTTTGGCGCTCAATAAAGATGGCTTAGAACTGTTACCTGAGCTTTATTATGTGCCCATGGCAGTGATTGAAGCGGAGCGCGAAAATCCCCACAGCCAAATTCGTGAGCCCAATGACAATGTGCCCCTGGTCTGGGCCCAAAGTCTTTATTACATGGGGCAAATGCTCCAGGACGGGCTGATTACCTTGGGTGATATTGATCCGTTGGCCCGGCATCTAAAGGTGGGGCAAAATCGTCAGCCCATTGTGCAGGTTTCGCTGCTATCAGAAGACAGTGACCTACAGCGAGAGTTAGCCAACTATGGCATTGAGACTCAGGTGTTAGAACAAATCGATCCGGTTCAGGTGCGAACATCGACCGATTTAGCCGACCTCTATGCCCAAATTGGCTGTAATGAGAAATTAGCAACAACGGGGCGTCCTGATCGTCGTCTGCGCAGTTTGACCACGTCACGCATCTTTCGCATTCAGCGCGAGACGGTTGTCTTTGTGCCAGCTTTTTTAGATCCCAGTCAGTTCTATATCACCCTCGACTATCAGTTTTTGGTGGCCCAGATTCGGAGCGAACTGGCCTACATTCATGAACATTGGAACGAGCCAGGCCGCCCGACGGTTACCTTGCTATTGACCCATCGCATGTTTGAGTTGGGGCATAAAGCCATCAATGATTCCCCGCTGCTACAGTTGATTTTTGAGTTAAAAGATGGTGAGTGTAATGGCGTCCCCATTAAGGTAGGCTCTCTGTTTCAGCTGATGCTAACGGCGGCCACTGAGCGCATAGAAGATGTGCCTTTGCCGAATTCAGGTGAGACGCTGTCGTCTTACACCATGCCGATTTCAGCCTATCTGCCCCTGTCCGATAGCAATACGAAGCCCCTCAGTCAGATTCAGGAGCTAGATCTGGAACGAGAAACGGATGGTTGGCGGCTACTGCAATCTCTTAAAGCGTCTGACAACCTGTATGAGCAAATTGAACTCCTCAGTAATTTGTGTCGCTTAGAAAATCTGGCCTTTGATACTGGCTGGGGGGCAGAAACGGGTGAAACGGTAACCCTGGCCAATTTATTGAATGAGATTTATATCAAAGCCGGGCGTTTAGAGCTTTGGGGCATTGTGCGCAGGGCTGCAGGTTTGCTCAATAAGATGGCCATTGGTCTGGCGGATGCGGCCACTGAACTGCTGGTGCGTCAGAAACAGATTGCGGTGGGTAAGGCCTACAGTGAGGCCTCCCTCATTACTGATCCGCTATCGCCGAAGGAATTACTGACCAAGATCAATGAGTTTTGTGGTGAGGATATTCGCGATCGCACCCTCACCCAAGAAATCCTGATTTACCTCAGCGTTCTCATCACCTCAGAACCCGAACTGTTCGAAGGCCTACTCACCCTACGCATCAGCTATGTAATCTTGTTGATTAACAGTGAGATTTGCCGTGAGCAACACTGCACCCAGGATGAAGCCTACGAAACCCTCATGGCCATGAGTCCTTTCGAAATCAAGATGCGTCTGCGGCAGGTCTTGGCAGGTTACGAAGGATTAGATAACAATCTGTTTCGCCAGGAATCTATTCAGTCCCGTAAACCCCAATCCGTAAACTGGGTGGTCCTCCCTCTGGCTGAAGAAACTGACCTCTCCGAAGAAGAAAACTGGTTGCACAAACGTCAGCGAGAAGGTGGACTACATCGCGTACCCGAAGACTTTTATCCACGGGTATGGCGACTGCTGAAACACTGTAAAGGCATCGTCATCGGCGACAAACTAGAGCGACGTAATCGACTCGTCAGCGAGCTTGTTTTGTCCGATACGACCCCTGAAGAAAAAGACTTTGCCCTCCGCATCGAGCACCTGTTCAATAAAATTCAGGCCCCCGAATACCGTCAAGTCAATGTTGAAGCCCTGATGGAACTTTCAGAACTCTTTGACCTCAACCCTGACTGGCAGGTAGACGACTATATCGTGCTCGATGTCCTCGTCGGGCACGCCGTCCGTCTCGCTTGGATCGATGGCGGCGACCATCGCGCCCATCGTTATCTTCAAGATAAGGCCAAAGCCTGGCGCTCATTTTACCAAGATTCTCCCCACTGTTGCGCCAAATACATTGCTCGATCAATGCAGTTCTTGATTGAGCTAAACGAGGGAGAGGTATTGCCAACGTAGTATTTTGCAAAATTGTTTTTGGCAATGGTGTAGGGGCGTTCCGTGGAATGCCCCTACACCATTGCCCCCAATCTCCCGCCAGCCGCTACAATAGGACACGTTCTATTTCACCCACTGTCCACTATGACCGCTGCGGCACCTGCAAAGACCGAGTACGAAGCCGTCATTGGCTTAGAGATCCACTGCCAACTCAGCACCAATACGAAAATTTTCACCCCCAGCTCAGCGGAGTTTGGGGCAGATCCCAACACCCACATTGACCCCATCACCGTGGGCATGCCTGGGGTATTACCGGTGCTCAATGAAAAGGTTTTGGAATATGCGGTCAAAACAGGCCTGGCTTTGAATTGCCAGATTGCACCCTATAGCAAGTTCGACCGTAAGCAATACTTCTATCCTGACTTGCCGAAGAACTACCAAATTTCCCAGTACGACCTGCCCATTGCTGAGCATGGTTGGATTGAGATAGAACTGGTGGATAAAAAAAGCGGCAATGTAGAACGCAAGAAAATCGGCATTACCCGTCTACACATGGAAGAAGACGCCGGTAAGTTGGTCCATGCCGGTAGCGATCGCCTTGCGGGTTCCACATATTCATTGGTGGACTACAACCGAGCAGGCGTTCCCCTCGTCGAAATCGTCTCTGAACCTGATTTGAGCACGGGCAAAGAAGCCGCTGAGTATGCCCAGGAAGTCCGCCGCATTGTTCGCTACCTGGGCGTTGGCGACGGCAACATGCAGGAAGGCTCGCTCCGTTGCGATGTCAATATTTCCATCCGCCCCAAAGGTCAAGAAGCCTTTGGGACCAAGGTGGAAATCAAAAACATGAACTCCTTCAGCGCCATTCAAAAGGCGATTGATTACGAAATTGAGCGTCAGACAGAAGCAGTTGAAAGTGGCGACGAAGAGATTGTTCAAGAAACCCGTCTGTGGGATGAAAGCACCCAGGTTACTAAGAGCATGCGCTCTAAGGAAGGTTCTAGCGACTACCGCTATTTCCCAGAGCCTGACTTGCCTCCCATTGAGGTGTCAAAAAAGCAGCTCGAAACTTGGAAAGCTGCGCTACCTGAGCTGCCCGCCGATAAACGTCATCGCTATGAAACTGATCTAGGCCTGTCTGCATATGACACCCGTGTGTTGACAGATGATAGTTCTATTGCCAACTACTTTGAGCGCACCATTGCCACTGGTGCTGATGCAAAAGTATCTGCCAACTGGGTCATGGGCGATATCGCTGGTTACCTCAATGCTGAGAAGCTATCCATTGGCGATATTGGGTTAACCCCTGAAGGGCTGGGTGAAATGGTAACTCTGATTAGCTCCGGCACCATTAGCAATAAAATCGGTAAAGATCTTCTGCCCACCTTACTCAAGGAAGGTGGTTCACCTAAGGCCATCGTCGAAGAAAAAGGCCTCGTCCAGATTTCTGACCCTGCTGCCATTGAAGCCATCATCGATGAAGTCATGGCAGATAACCCAGATGAATTAGCCAAGTATCGTGCTGGCAAGAAGAAGCTGCAAGGTTTCTTTGTGGGTCAGGTCATGAAGCGCTCCGGTGGAAGAGCAGATCCTAAATTGACCAATCAGTTACTCGGCAAAAAGCTAAATGGGTAGACTGGACGTGTTGTTGATGGGCGGTTATCCTGTTTCAGGACATTGAAAAGCGCCTATCGTAGGCTCTAGGCTCGCATTTAGGGTTTTAAGGATGGTCAAAAACGTCCACATGATGGTTTGAGCCACTGACTTTACACTGACTTCATACTTGTAAAGTTCTAGCAAGATTCGCAAAAAAACCGAATAGGGGGTTACACCCCACATCCCATCCGTGGCATACTATGTTAAGTAGATGCACCCTGATGGTTGGAGAGCTTGTAGCTCTCCTTTTTTTTGAGTATTTTTTGGCGGCAAAAGTTTTTTTAGATATAGGATTTTTGTCGCAGCGGCAGCCCCCTGCTGTACTCAAACCTCTCACCCTAAAGAATAGGTCTCGATCGCTACAGAGGTTAACAGAGAACTCTTTTAGGGTTATTCCTCGGGTAGAATTTAACTAATCCTTAAGGTTTCATTGTGTGAAGACTTCAGTTATGGGGTGCTCAACAATGACACCTATGTGTGAAATCTATCTATAACGAGCACGTTATGCTGCATTTTTCTAGCCCCAAAGGTATGCATTAGGCACGGGAATTTTCCTGTGCCTTTTTAGTATCTACGGCTAGGGCAGCTTTAAGCCTTTTGATATCTCTCAGAATCACCATGACTTATAACTTTGACATCGTCGGAGTCTCTCCAGTTTGGAATTTCTTTAAACATCAGCAGTATGTAGAGCAGTCGCCTAATCGCAGCTGTGCTTATTTGGGTAGCTACGAGTGCACCCTGGATGGCTTTATTGAGGCGACATCGCTGATCTATAAAAAGCCGGATTGGGATTGGGATAAGGTTGTCAGTGAAATGGTAACCTTTTGGTTAAATGCTGGGGATCATGTGAGCCAGTGGAAGAAAGAGTTGGCCCAGGCCGAAGAGACCAGTTTGCTTGTGGGTCGAATAGCGAATTTTCAGAGTTTACGTACCGAATTTGAAGGATTAATCAAAAATTGAACGCATCCCTCCGTAGGAGGAGGCTTGTCCCCCCTACGGAGGGATCAAACGCATGTATGTCAAGAGATGCATCGCCTTCAAAAGATCAAAGCTTACCCTAAATGTTTTACTTGCTTCGTTTCTCTTACAGCCCATAGAATTCAACAACGTGTGCAAATTGTCTTAACAATCTGAGATATTTGGCTTACGTTATATGTCCGTATAAAGCCACGACTTCACGTATCAAACATTACGTAAAAATTCAGGGTATTTTCGCAGTTTTTATCCAACTCAGCTCAGAATTAGCGGAGACTAGAGTCATGTCAACGAATTAAATGCCATGTCTCTAGATGAATTTGAGCAGTATTATCGCGAAATGATGGGCAATGCCCTTAATCAGCTTCAGCGAGTAACACTGCTTTCATCAAACCTGCAAGGAACCGTAGAAGAGATTAGTGTCTCTTTGCAACAACTCAGCCGCACAACAGAAGAATTTATTAGCGATCAGCGCCAAAAACCTGATGATGAGCCAGGTTCTGAGTCTTGACCCTTCCTCTCGTGCCTCCCCCGCTCTTGGGAGGCCCGCTCTTGGGAGGCTCTCTCCTGGGAGGCCCTCTCCTGGGAGGCCCTCTCCTGGGAGACATTCTCCTCAGGGGATCTCTCCTGGGAGACATTCTCCTGGGAGACATTCTCCTGGGAGGCATTCTCCTGGGAGAGCCTCTCGTAAGAAATAGGTTTGGGTGGCAGCTTTAACAAAGAGAGAATTTTGCTGTTGAGGGTGACTGGCAAAATAGGTTTAACCATATAGTCGGTTGCTCCAGCTGCTAATGCCCTGCGACGATCAGCTTGAAACGCATAGCCACTGACAACCAAAATAGGGATGGCGTGAAATTGGGCATGGTTTCGAATTGCCTGGATCAGCGTGACTCCATCTATGTGAGGTAGCTTGATATCTAGCAATACCAAATGGGGTAAAAACTCCTGCATAATCTCAATACAGTTGTTGCCATCAGCCAGTGGCAATACCCGGTAGCCACATTGCTCTAAAAAGTCTGCAAACAACACACGGTTACCATAATCATCTTCGATCAGTAATATACGGCGTTGCTCTTCTGGAAAATTCATAAGCAGTTGCAGCGCACTTGCAGGCTAATCAACATTGATTGGCAGATGTAACATTTACAAGACCCGGTTGAAACAAATCTCTTAATGGTTGAACTAGGACCTCATTTGACAGGACACAGTAATGATTTGCTGTGTTGCTATATACGTACGAATACTGGGCTCCATTTTTTCGTCGTATAAATCATACCCATACGTGTCATAAAAATACTTGGTACACCTAAGGATAATCACCTGTAATATCTGGGGTGTTTGAAGTGTATACGTTTAGGCTTGTTTCTTCATCAGTAAAGTTTCTATACACTGAATTTATTTTTTCTATTCATAAACTCAACGATGTGCTGAGCAGCCTGTTCTAAAATCTCAGGGGATTGCACGAGAGCAAAACGAACGTAGCCTTCGCCAGATTTTCCGAACCCTCTACCCGGGGCTAGTGCTACACCAGTGGCCTCTACCAGACGCACACAAAAGTCAATGGAGTCGTTAAATTCTTCAGGGAGCCTGGCCCAAAGGTACATAGTGGCGTCAGGGCTAGGCACTGCCCAACCGTAGTGATTGAGGGCGTTAACCATGGCATCACGCCGGTTTTTGAATGTATTAACGGTGGCACGCACACAGTCCTGTGGGCCGTTTAGGGCTGCGATCGCACCCCGCAAAATTCCTTGATACTGATTAAAATCCACCGTTGCTTTGACCTGACGCAGTGCCAAAATCAGCTCTGGGTTACCAATGGCATAGGCAATGCGAAACCCCCCCATGTTGTAAGCCTTGGAAAAGCTAAAAAACTCAATGGAGCAGGTCTTGTCTCGATCCGCTTGCAACACCGACGGCGCAGGTTTTCCATTGAAGCAATGGTCGGCGTAGGGAAAGTCATGGACCAGCACCAGGTCGTGTTTCTGGCAAAAGGCTACGGCCTCTGCAAAAAAATCAGGTGTTGCCGTAGCTGTCGTGGGATTGTGGGGATAGCTCAGCACCATTAGCCGTGCCTGGGCGATTACTGCTGCTGGGATGTCGCTGAACACGGGCAAAAAGTCTTTTTCTGCCAGTAACGGCATGGAATAAATTTGCCCGTTGGCCAGGTGAATACCCCCTGCATGGGAGGGATAGCAAGGGTCTGTCAGTAAGGCAAAATCCCCTGGATTCAAAATTGCCAAGGGTAAATGGGCCGTGCCTTCCTGGGAGCCAATGAGCGGTAGGACCTCTGTCTCTGGATCCACTGCAATACCAAACTTCTGGGTGTACCAGCGGGCGGCTGCCTGGCGAAAGGCTCGGGTACTTTCAAATAGGTTGTAACCATGGGTGATCGGGTCATGGACAGCTGTTGCGATCGCATCCAAAACATGGACTGGCGTCGGTAAATCCGAAGACCCCAGTGATAAATCTACGATTGTCTTACCTGCCGCCCGCGCCCTGCCCTTAGCTCGATCCATATCGGCAAAGACGTTGGTTTGAAGAGGGGCGAGGCGATTGGCAAATTGCATGGGAAAAGGGAGTGGGCAATAGTTTTATCTTAAACCCATTGCCTAATGGCTTGAGGGTGGGCAATGCCCACCCTACAGATGGTCCAATTATAAATTGTCCAATTCTTGCTTCAATGCCTCTAACTCGGCATCAACAGCTTTATTAACCGGAGCATCTACTGGCTGCTGGGCGTCAGCGGGGGGCAGAGCTTCCTGATTAACGGAACCACCCGACAGCTGGGCTTTCATGGCCGCCAGTTCTGAATCGACATCGCTGCCTGCTTCTAAGCTCGCAAACTGACCTTCGAGGTCGGCACCGGCTAGCTCGGCAGCGGCCTGGCCACGGGCTTCCATCTCAAGGATTTTTTCTTCCATGCGCTCAAAGGCACCGACGGAGCTGTTGGTGCTGAGATTGCCCACGGTTTGCTGTAGCTTTTCGTTGGCCTTAGCCGCACTGGCACGGGCCTTGAGCATGTTTTTCTTGGTCTTATACTCAGAAATTTTGCTTTCTAGACCAATCAGATTACGCTTCAGGGTATCCACTGAAGCCGTCTGCTGGTCGAGCTGGGTCTTTAGGGCTGCCGCTGTCTCGGCATGGCTCTTTTTACGGACGAGGGCTTCACGGGCCAGGTTTTCATCACCCTTTTGCAAGGCTAGCTGGGCGCGCTGAGTCCAAACGTTAGCTTCTGACTGAGCTTTTTCCTGCTGCTGCTCCACCCGCTTTTTGCTTGCGATCGCACCTGCCACAGCCTGGCGCATTTGTACCAGATCCTCCTGCATATCCATGATGCTTTGCTCAAGAATCTTTTCAGGATCTTCGGCCTTACTTACGGCATCGTTGACATTTGCGCGGATAAGTCGGCTAACGCGATCAAATAACCCCATTGGTCTTCCTTGTCCTTGATAAGTTTGTGTTTGGGTTTGAGTGCATAGGGCGTTGATCAGACGGACCATATTACAGCACCTAATGGCACCTAGCGCTTTAGTTTTAGCACACGTTGCCGCACCACAGAGGTGTGGATAAGCGCCTATGCATATCTTCTAGGATCTCTAAAGAAATGATATTTTCCTCAGATTTATTAAAAAATTTTAGACCTGACGGGTGTGGGCTATAGGATGACTTAGTTTTTGGGTATTAATGTAACTAAGTACATATGAAATATTCTTGATGAATGCCCCCACATATTGGGCCTGCATCTTTAATAGGTACTTATAAGCGCTTAATCGCAAAGCAATTAAGCGTATTGGAATCAGGTAAACCCAGCTTTAGCAGCGCTTGGCAACGGGTCTTGTAGCATCCACTACCTGAAGAAATTTAGCTAGTAACATTTGTCTTTTAAGATGCATTTCCTTAAACGCCACCTTCCGGTTGGTTTATCAGACATAAGGATGGCTATAGCTAACCTATTCAGGCCGTGGCTAAGCTTGGTGATTCTGAGTCTTTTGCTAACCATTATTGGATCTTTTCAACCGGTCCAGGCCCATCGGCCCCATGATGTGGTCACCCAAGTCAAGCTTTCGCCCAGTTATAGCACCGATCAGACGGTCTACACAGTAGTGCGGGGCAATTTACTAAAGTCCGTTGATAAAGGCGAACACTGGCGACGGATTGTCCAGGGACTAGATACCCTCACGCCGCTTTCAACACTGACCATTGATCAAGTTGAGGGCAAAATGTTAGCCCTCGGTACCCATGGTGATGGCATTTTCATCTCCAATGACGAAGGTGAAAGTTGGCGTCGTTCTAGCGATGGCTTAGGGGCCCAGGACATTGGCTTGGTGCATAGCCTATCTAGCCAACCTCAGGTGATGATGGCTGCTGGGACAGAAGGGGGACTATTTCGAAGTTTAGACAGTGGTCAAAGCTGGTCCTCGGTTGTGGATGCCAACCAGCTATTTCGAGCGCTGACTGATGCAGATGGCGTTCTATGGGCTGGGGATGAGACGGGGCAACTGTTCCGTTCAGATGATACTGGTCAAAGTTGGCAATCATTGCTCACGGTGGCAGACGACCCGATTACAACCCTTGCGTCTAATGGCACGGTTGTGTACGTGGGAACTGCTTCTAAAGGGGTGTTTCGACTAAATCCTGGGACCTTAGAAATCCTTGAGGTCAATAAGGGGTTAGAGGATTTACGGATTCAGGATGTGAAAACCCTGCCGGGTAATTCTAGGGGAGTCATGATTTCTAGTTGGGATCAGGGCATCTCTATCTCTTTGGATAGTGGTGAGACCTGGACTGATTATCCCCATGGTCTAAAGAAAGATCGGCAAGCTGATGAGTTTGAGACCCATCACTTTAGTGAGATTGCTATATCGGACAATTTTGTTGACGACAAAACCGTATTTTTAGGTGGCTTTAACGGTCTCTATCGTTCTTTTCAAAGCGGTCAACGGTGGCGAGAGATCAACACATTAGATCCGGGTGTGGTGGTCGCGATGGATATATCACCGAACTATGGTGAAGATGGTACCCTGGCCTTGACCACCTATGTGGGCAAAATCATGACCAGTAATGACCAGGGTAAAACCTGGCAGCTGACCATGAATGGGGCTGAAGTGCCTCGGTTAAACCGTAGTTTTAAGGAGACTTATCAGGATCCACGACGTTTTTTTGATATCGCCTTTTCTCCTGATTACGCCACTGATAAAACAGTATTTACGGCAGGTCTATGGACAAAGTTTTTACGCTCAACCAATGGAGCGAAATCCTGGTCTATCCACGCCCTAGGGAAAGAAGCTCGCGGACTAACATTGCTTTTGTCCCCTGAGTTTGGCTCTGATAAAACCATGTATGTTGGCAACCAGGCGGGACTACTCTTTCGTTCTACCAACGGGGGTAAAACGCTCAAAGAAGTTGCAAAACTGCCTTGGAAACGAGGAAATGATAGTCCTTCCATGGTGATTTCCTCTGGGTTTGCCGAAGATCGCACCTTGTATGTGGTTGCAGAGACCGGTGTTTACAAGTCCACAGACGCTGGTGAAACCTGGCAGTCCACTACGGAAGCTAGCCCCATCGCCACAGCTGGCAATTTACACATTGAGATTTCGCCTGATTATCCCCAAGACCAAACCCTATTTGTCAGTAGCTACGATGGATTGTTTAGAACTACAGATGCAGGCGATAGCTGGCAGTCAGTTGCGATCGCAGATATTGCCCCCGACCGAGCCTTTTTAGAAGGCGTGGCGATCTCACCTAACTATGCCGCAGATGGCACCGTTATGGTGAGTTTACGCGGCAAAGGACTGTACAAAAGTGTGGATAAAGGAGAGTCCTTTGCCCCCATTGGCGATGCCAGCCTGGCATTTTCTCGGATGTACAATGTGCCCTGTGCTGGACGTCCCATCGAGTTTTCGCCTAACTATGCCCAAGACAACACCATCTTTGGCTTTGGGACAGCGAATACTGACATTTATCGCTCCCTCGATGGGGGTAGCACCTGGGAGATTTTAGCAACCCCCGATGTGGAGGCCCCCACTGAGATTAGCACCCTTAAGACGGTCGCGATCGCAATAGAACTCTATCGAGGTAGAATCCTTAAGGTCTTGCTAGCCGTGATTGTAGCGATTGTGGCCTATTTTGCCGTCCGACTGTTGCGCCTCGACAAAATAATTAAGCTGAATCAACGGTTACTACAATTGGGTACAGCAATGGTGAGCTTTGTAGTCGCTCTAGTCGTGTTACTAAAAATTTAGCCATCACCATGGTGCCAACGACGACGATAAATAGGAGAATCAGTGAAACAGCGTAATGTGGCAATTCTCGTTTTTGACGATGTAGAAGTTCTGGATTTCTGTGGTCCCTTTGAAGTCTTTTCGGTGACTGGCAAGCGAGATGGCTCGGACCCGTTTAACGTCTACACCGTGGCGGAGCATACGCCTATTGCCGCTAGAAATTCTCTCAGTGTTAATCCCACCTATACCCTCGATACACATGTCCTCAACCAGATATTTTGGTTGTACCCGGCGGAGGGGGGAGACATGTTGATGGCACCCCCTTTGGCACTCGTAAGGAGATGCATAATGAGACGCTTTTGGCCTGGATAAATCAGTGTTATCCTCAATCTGAGCATATATTGTCAGTATGCACAGGGGCACTTGTTCTAGCTAAAGCAAGTTTAGTGGAGAATATGGCTGCGACGACTCACCATGGAGCCTTAGACGAACTGCAGCAGATTGCGCCGACTGCGGAGGTAAAGGCAAATGCCCGAGTGGTGGATAGTGGCAAGCTCATCTTTTCCGGTGGTATCTCAGCAGGAATTGATGCGGCCTTTTATCTAGTAGCCAAGCTTCTAGGTAAGGATGTTGCCTTAGAAACGGCCACCTACATGGAATACGACTGGTCAGGAGAATCCTACGGCTAAGCTAGCATCCCAGGCCATTGAGCATGCGGCGAGAACTAATAATCCTGTATTTTTCAACACACCATAGTTTGAGCTGGATCCTTTAAAAAACTTGTTAAAAATACGTTGGGTCCTCAAGGTCAAAACGTTCAATCTGATTCGTCATTTCAAGGAGCGGAGAAACGTAAACTGACGCATCCAAGCCCTATAGAAACCTGCATGACTCGCCTTAAATACCATGGAGAAATTGCTGACGAACTTCAATGCTGGAGTAACGAAGGACTGTTGCATTTACTCAACGACGCACAAATACAAGTCAGAGGACATGGCACCCTATCATTTTTAAATGATCGTACCCCTGTGTTTGTCAAACTTGTGCCGTTAGCAACCCTTGAAATGTCGGGTCAAAATTATCAATCGACTGATAACTATTTTCAACTGCCAACCTATTATCAGTATCGTATTGGCAGCTGCGGTTTTGGCGCATGGCGCGAAATCGAAACACACCTCGTCGCAAACACCTGGGTGAAATCAGGCCAATGTGCTCAATTTCCATTGCTACACCACTGGCGTGTTTTGCCCATTGTCTGCACTAGCTATGATGACAGAATAGATCGGCAGCGCTGGGGAAACTGCGAAGCGATCCATCAACGGGTCTCTTCGATGCTTAAAGCAACTCATTCTGTAGTCATATTTTTGGAACATTACCCATTAACGCTCAGCCAATGGTTGCGTCATCAGTTATTACATTGCACAGATCCGATTTCAATGATCACCAGCCTTGAGACTCAATTAACTGACATACTGTCATTTATAAATTCTCAAGGCGTTATTCATATGGATGCTCACTTCAATAACATCCTCACCGATGGTAACCAACTTTTGCTAGCAGACTATGGCCTTGCCCTGTCAAACCAGTTTCAACTTGACGCCGATGAATGCCAGTTCTTCGATGAGCATCAAAACTTTGATATCTGTACCGTGATTACTAGCCTGGTCCATGCAATTGTCAGTTGCTATGATTCTAGAGACAATTGGCGACAAGCACTACAGCAATTGGCTAATGAGCACCATGGTTCGAATGCAGCTATTTCGGTTGACCTTCGCGCCTACCTTAGCAAGAGAATGGCTTTGGTCATGGAAATGGGAGCTTTCTATCGGCAACTCCTGGCAGATTTGACTACTCCATATCCCGCTGCTGATCTTCAGGCAATTCTCGATAACCTGTAGTGTTGTAGAGCAAAACGACTCCAGGTGAAATTCATCTGCGGCTAAGTTCAGCAATGACCTAGTTTACGAAAATTCTGATTCTTTCCTATTCAATGCTTTTCCGATGCAAAAGCTGAATTTATAGCTGTAAAGTAAAAAAGCACTGTATGCGATCGCCCATGAGTAACTCCATTGAATGGACCCCAGAAGCTAAAGCACGTTTGAAAGAAATTCCCTTTTTCGTGCGCCCTGCTGCCCGCAAAAAGATTGAGAAGCTAGCTCAGGAGTCAGGCGCTACCCAAATTACCATTGAAGTCTACGAGCAAGCCAAAAAGAAGTTCGGGTAATGCGATATTCAGAAATCTATATACGTTCCCTGGCCAATGTTGTTCTAAGCAATCTTAAAATTAAATATGCCTACCGTTGGAATTATTGGTGGAATTGCCCCTGCCTCGACAATTGAGTACTACCAATTCATTGTTTCTGGCTATCTTAAGCGAGAAAAGAGTGGCAACTATCCTCAAATTATGATCAAAGGAACAATCAAAGCTCTTCGAGTCACACTGGTCAAACCAGTAGCTTACCTCAGATATTCAGTTACAGCTGTGAGTGCCTGAATAGCCCTTGAAACGGACGCTTAGGTTAAGGCATAGCAAACTTTTCGGGATAGTTAGTCTCACGCCACTGTAGATGGGCGTTAGGCCTCTTCCCTCATCAAATATTTGAAAATTGCAGAGGTATTTTTTGATGTACTCCGAACAAAATCTCACAGCAATGATCGTGCCATTCTATCTGGGCAAAAAATCAGACCTTGAGGGGCGCAAAATACAACAAATGTGGGCATGGGATTTTGAGAAACTAGAGTGTGCCCACGATTACATTCAATGGTTATTTCCCATTGCCGAGAAAAGTCACTTTAATTCCCATGCTCCAGTTGTAGATGAGAACATTATTCAAGCATTTAGGGAAAATCCTCATCTACAGAAAAACTTGCTCCAGTCATTCTCTGTGATGCTATATTTCTATGGGCTAGCGATCTCTAGAGATGAGCAAAGCAAGGTAGTTGTGGAGAAATCGAAAAACTACCCGGATCGTAAGCAAGAATGGGTAAATATGTTCAACCACAACTATCTTCGTATTACTCGAATACTCAAGTGCTTAATAGCGTTCGGCTTAATCCAGGAAGCTCAAGCATTTTATGAATGCCTACAGAAAATTTATCAAGAAGACAGCGACCAGATTGGTGGTGAGACATTTCAATACTGGACAGATGCGGTTAACTCTGCATAATGTGCTGGGCTGTATTGATTGTTGGGTCGCTACATCGTTCCCTTTAAAGACATTAGCCATCTTAGCCTGCCCATTAAGAACAACTTTAGGAGTTATTTTCATGACTGTATAAATGCCATGATACTAAATACGGTGCTATAGTAGTGCCATGGGTGCTGATTCATCTTTTCGGGTTGTGATTGATCCAAACGTTGTATTTGAGGGCTTAACCAAACAGGGCGGTGCTGCTGGTTTGGTCATAGATGCACCGATTCAGTCGAGGGCACTTGAAATGGAAGATATCAAGTCGATTTTGAGCGAACAGCTTGATAAGTCAGTGAGAGACTATTCAACAAGAGATTTTGGAAGAGATAAGTATTTTGATGCAGTATCGGTAATAGTTTCCGAAGAATTAGCTCGCTCACAACTGGAAAAAATAAGGAAAGTACTACCCGCAGGAGCGCTTGCTTTTATTGGGACAACAAGAAATCTATCTAACGAAGAAGTTAATGGGCATGAGTTGGTAGTAATCCTTTCGAAGGACAAATTCGACATCTTGAGAGCGGCTGCTTCTGATGGAATTAACTACGATCTAACAACGGAAAAGATTATAGAGAAGTTGAAGGCCTGGGACCGTGATTTGGAACTGGATATCTGGCAGGCAGAAAGTGACACGATTCAAATGAAAGTTCAGAGTCTTCCAGGGGATCTCCAAGCGTTCGGTGAGGAGATATATGAATTCTGTCCAGACATTGTTGATCAAGGATCTGGAGATGTGGAAGATATTCTCGAATATTTGAAAAGCGAGAAGGCCATTTATCTTTGGTGGGACTGAAGATATAGAAATGCCTACGCCTAACAAATGGATGCAGCCGAACCGGGAGAGATTTCGGCATGAAACCTTATATTCATCAGCGATCGTCTGCTCTTAGACGTTATAAGCCTAACCATGAGCAAATTATTGAGTCTCGTAATCGTAACAGTATTTCTCGGTTGCCTTGGCTGTAGTCATCATCAAGCGACAATATCTGATACCGCTGATCTACAGAGTCCATCCACGAATAAAGAAAGATCACTCTCTCTATTTTCAATCAACTCGTCTGATGGGAACATACTCATCACGACAAATAACATCGCGTCGTACGACTGGGAATCCCACACAATCACGTTAAAGTCAGGCGTGAAGGAACGGCTTTTAACAAAGTTAACCCCAGATCTTGTCAGTGGACATCCATTCCAACTTACAGCCAAAGGTCAGCCCATTTACTACGGCAACTTCATAACATCCCTATCATCGATTACTTTAAACACCCCAGTCATTGATCTCCAATCATTCGATAGAATCCCCCTTCGTGAAGATCAAATTCGAATAGAACTCGGATATCCAACAGAAGATTTTTTTCAAGGCCATGACCCACGAAATGCGGATGCCATTTACGAATCGCTAAAAGAAGCAAACATACTCAAGGACTAAGCTGCGGCTGATAACCAAGCGAATGAACCGGACTGCATGACGTCCTCGTTACCACATGGGCAGCATACAGAAACGTCATCAAACTTGGCTGGGCTACACAGAAACACAAGGCAGCCCAGCACTACAGAAAACAATCACCCAAACTTATCAAACCATTGGCATTGAAGAGATCCTAGTCCACGCAGGGGTAAAAGAGGCAATTTTCATAAAAGAAATGAATGTTGCCCTTCAAGCTAGCGATCACACCTTCATTATTAATGCAAAAATTATTTGCTAACAAAAATATTACGAGTCATTTAAAACTGATGCGATAAATTGCAAGTTCCTACAATTCAGTAGAGATGTGTGTCGCTATTTCTTAATGAGAGGTACTTCTTAAGATCAAAAGGTGCATCAGCTTTTGAATAGGTTAACTATGGGGATTTTTGTCAGCTAAACTTGTTAACTAGAGTAAATATCCCATAGATTTACCTTCGTTACGCCTAAAAGAAAACTACTGTAAGTTATCTTGTCGTAGATTTTTCATATTAGAGAGAAGTGTAATTGATACATTTATCACGGTTACCACAATAATGCTGTAATTGAAATTCAAGGATTCCTTCCCATGCCAATTACGCCAACCTATCCAGGTGTTTATGTTGAGGAGCTTCCCAGTGGCATTCGCACAATTACAGGTGTCGCCACATCTATCCTGGCCGTTGTCGGCTACTTCACCAGAGGCCCTGTTGATAGCCCGGTTCAACTCTTTAATATAGGAGATTTTAATCGAGCGTTTGGCGGCTTAAACTCTAATAGCGAAGCTAGCTACGCTATCCAGCAGTTTTTTCTGAATGGCGGGACAGAAGCATGGGCTGTGCGGGTGACGACGGATGCAGCCAGTGCGTCAACGGCAGTCATTAATGCTCTCACTGTTGAAGCCATTAGCCACGGTACATGGGGAGATAATGTTCGGTTTCGAGTTGAACCAGTGGGCACGGCAGCCGATGAGTTTAACTTGATCGTTTCAGAATATCCGGCTGATGGCGGTCTGGTGCCCTTGCGGCAAGAGGTTTTCCAAAATCTTTCCATGACTGTAGCTCAAAACAATTTTGTAGATGCCGTAGTCAATGATGCCAATACGGGCTCACAGCTGATACAGGTAACTGCGTCCGGAGCATCGTTACCTGAGATCAATGGCACACTTTCTGCTGCCCATGCTGATGATCCAACCATTCCAGCATCACCAGCGGTCACGGTCACCATTGCCCGCCCTGATGGTAATGGCGGCACAACCTTGCCAGCTACTCCAGCAGCAGTTTCTCTCAATCTTGAAACCGGTAGTCGCTCACTGTTAGAAGTTGCCCCTGCCTTAGAAGCTGCAATTCGGGCTACAGACCCGACTGAGCCAGCCTTTGCTGGCGCAACTGTAACAGCAGTGGGAGATCGCTTATTGGTCCTAGCCGGACCAGGCAACCCCCGCGATGTAATTGGTTTCACGGCTGGTGCCACGTCAGACGCTTTACTGTTGACAAGTACACCCAATGCCAGCGCCAATATCCAAGAATATATTCTGGGGGGGGGGGCCATTGCTGGCAGTGGACAGACTGCTGGAGCTGCTGGCGATAATGGAGCCTTACCCGGTAGCACTGAGCTAATTGGTGATCCAACGGCAAAAACAGGGATTCATGCCCTGGAAGATGTGGATCTGTTTAATTTGCTTTGCATCCCACGCAGTGCCATCGTTGACGGTACTGGCTCATTAACAGCAGAGCAGGCCGGGGCGGTGATGACGATGGCCGAAAGCTATTGTCGGAGACGGCGAGCCCTGTTTCTGATAGATACACCCAACAACCTGAGTACTCCCCAGGCAATTAAAGCCTGGCTAGGGGCTAACAACAACCTCAGGTCCGATCACGTTGCTCTCTATTTCCCTCAGGTCAAAATGCCTGATCCATTGAATAATTTTAAGCTGCGCACAGTGGGTGCCAGCGGCACAATCGCTGGGCTTTATGCCCGTATTGACAGTGAGCGTGGTGTGTGGAAAGCCCCAGCAGGAACTGATGCTACCCTCAGCAATGTGTTTGGGTTGGATGCCTCGTTGACGGATGCGGAAAATGGCACCCTGAATCCCCTGGCTATCAACTGTCTACGCACATTTCCGATCTATGGAACAATCTGCTGGGGGGCACGTACTTTAGAGGGGGCCGATGCCATTGGTTCAGAGTATAAGTATGTGCCGGTGCGACGGCTAGCGTTGTTTATTGAAGAGACCCTCTTTAGAAGTCTCAAGTGGGTTGTTTTTGAACCCAATGATGAGCCGCTATGGGCACAAATTCGCCTCAATGTTGGCGCATTTATGAATAATTTATTCCGTCAGGGGGCCTTCCAGGGTCAAACGCCGCGCCAGGCCTATCTGGTGAAATGTGACAAGGAAACAACCACCCAAAACGACATTAATCAAGGCATTGTCAATATTTTGGTGGGCTTTGCACCGCTCAAGCCTGCTGAATTTGTCTTTATTAAACTGCAACAGCTGGCGGGCCAAATTCAAACCTAATAGGAGGAGTTTACAATGGCGCAGTTTAGTGTCAATGCTCAACGCTTTGACCCCTATAAGAATTTTAAGTTTCGCGTCAAATGGGATGGGCGATATGTAGCAGGTGTGAGTAAGGTGGGTGCCCTGAAACGCACTACCGAAGTGGTAGAACATCGTGAGGGTGGCGACCCGAGTACCGTGCGGAGGTCTCCTGGCCAGAGTAAGTTTGAGGCGATTACACTGGAGCGCGGTGTGACCCACGATCTTGAGTTTGAGCGGTGGTGTAATAAGGTGTGGAACTATGGTTCTGGTCTGGGGGCAGAGGTATCGCTAGCGGATTTTCGCAAGGATATTATCATCGAACTTATGAACGAGGCGGGACAGGTGGCTATTGCTTACAAGGTTTACCGCTGTTGGCCTTCAGAGTGTCAAGCATTGCCAGAATTGGATGCCAATGCCAATGCCATTGCCTTTGAAATGGTGACCTTACAAAATGAAGGATTTGAGCGTGATCTTGACGTGGTCGAACCGTCTGAGCCTAGTTTTGTCGAACCATAGGTGACCATGAAAGGGCTAACAGCGGCTAATTTGCTTACGGTATGGGAACAAGGGATATCCCAAAGTACAGCTCAGCGTGGGTTGCTGTTGTTGATGGCGGCCTGTCCAGATCAGTCTCCTGAACAACTGGCTCAGTTAAGTATTGGTCAGCGGGATAACCATTTACTCACCTTAAGAGAACAAACCTTAGGTTCACAACTGGTTAGTGTTGTAAATTGTCCCAGCTGTCACAATAATTTAGAGCTCAACTTTGCCGTGTCTGATATTCGGCAACCGCCAATATTAGAGCCATCCTCAGGGTTACTGCTAGCAACAGAAGACTATGAAATCGAGTTCAGACTCCCCAATAGTCTTGATCTGCATGCGGTTGAACAGATGTCTGATGTATCTCAGGCAGCGCAGCAGATTTTAGAACGCTGTATTCTCTCTGCGCACTATCAGGGCCAGTCGGTTTTGCCAGATCACATTCCACCCCGTATCAATCAAGCCTTACTGGAGAAAATGGAACAGGTGGATCAGCCGTCCGATATACAACTTGCCGTCAGTTGTCCTGACTGTGGGCATCAATGGCAGGCCCCGTTCGACATTTTGAGTTTTTTCTGGCAAGAGTTAACAGCCTGGGCACAGCGGGTTTTACGAGATGTTCATCAGTTAGCATCTGCCTACGGTTGGCGAGAAGCCGACATTTTAGCCATGAGTCCTCAACGTCGACAGTTTTATTTGGAGATGATCCATCAATGAGTCACTACCTCCAAACCATCGTCGCTAAAAACATGGGTCATCTATCCGTAGTGCGGCCTCGCTTGGCGTCGCCGTTTGAGCCACCTGCGGATACAGTGTCACTGATGCCTCAGTTCCCCATGGAGGCTGAAGCTGAGACGTCTGAGAGTGGGCCAACCATAACCCGCGAGCCTAACTTGAGGCAGCCCCAGTCAAATACGGTTAGTTTGGTGGCCCCATTCCGTTCTACGCCCTCATCTCAATTATCTCAACCATCAGTTCTACTACCCACGGCTCCGACGATATCTGATGCTTCTGTATCACCCTCTGATTTAAAACCCAGAACTCTATCAGAACCATTACCGTCCCAATCGTCTGTTCCTACTCCAAACGTATCTAGAACAGAAGGCCCTTCTTCAGCACCCGTCGTTGAGCCCCTTACCAAAACGAGTCTCCCTCGGCCCATAGCTGCAAGCATACCGGTAACTCAACATTCCCCACCACCGCTAGTCTCTTCTCAAGCGTTAGCTTCTTCTCAAGGAGCTACACAAATCAGTCAGCAGCCTGTAGTTGAGCCTATTCAACCCTTGTTAGTTGGCCTTAGTCAGTCCCAAAACGTCGCTGATGACTCTTCTGCACAACCGTTAGGTGCTCCTGAATTCTTTTCCACCCCTCGCTCTTTCTCTAGAGCATCTTCTCCGCCGTCATCTGAGACTAGTGGCCCAACTATTCAGGTCACCATTGGGCGCATTGATGTGCGAGCTGTTATCCCAAAATCGGCTCCGCCTAAATCATCTAAGTCTCGCCCTGCGAAGCCGTCCCTACAGGATTATTTAAAGGCTCGAAATAGCTCGCGCCATGGAGTTTAAGCCATGAGTACTGCCCTTGCGATTGGTGCTGTTACAGCCGTTCTTAGAGGTGTATTAACCAATCGGCTGGCCAGTGTTTCGGGGAACTTGGGGGGAAGTACGCCAGATGTTTCTGTACTCCCACCTGACACTGTGCTGGCATCGAATGAAGTGAATGTGCCAGATACGCTGAATTTGTTTCTCTATCGGGTAATGCCCAATGTGGGCTGGCGAAATATTGGCTATCCAGCCAGGGATTCCCAGGGAGAACGGGTGAGTTGTCCACCGCTGGCTCTAGATTTACATTATTTGCTGAGTGCTTACAGTCAGGTGCCATTTCGCGCTGAGGTGATGCTGGGCTACGGCATGCAAGTGTTGCATGAAGCCAGTGTACTCCCCCGTGAGCTGATCAGTGCAAGGCTTTCGGACTTAGTTAATTTTCCTGAAAATATTCTGGCTGCATCTACCCTGGCAGAACAAATTGAAATGATAAAAATCACCCCTGAAGGGTTGAGTACAGAAGAGATTTCAAAACTGTGGTCAGCTTTTCAGACAAATTATCGGCCAACGGTGGCTTATCACGTCTCTGTAGTACTTATTGAAAGCGATCGCACTACTCGCTCAGCACTGCCTGTACGGGAAAGCCAGGTATTCGTTATGCCTTTGAAGCGCCCGGTAATCAATGCAGTACAACCTCAGTTGATTAATCCGAGTGGGACACTCACCATTCAAGGCTACAACTTGCAGGCAGATGAGCTCAGGGTACGAATTAATGGAGACACTCAGATAGCTCCAACAGCAGACAATATAAATGATACAGAGATTTCTGTTGAATTGCCCAATACGTTACAAACTGGCGTAAAAACCGTCCAGGTTGTTCACTACATTAATTACGAACCCAATGACGAAGATCCAGCAGACTTGCGAGAAGGCTTTGAGTCAAATACGGTTTCCTTTATTTTAAGGCCTGAGATTTTTAGCATTAATCCAGACCCAGTAGCACAAAATCAATCATTGACTCTAACCGTTGTTACCCCTGTCAGTGAGCGGCAACAGGTGCAGCTGCTTCTAGGCGATCAATCAATTTCTAATTTTCAGCTAGTGGGTGCTTTACCAACGACGACACTGACGTTTGATATTCCGGCTGATTTCACTCCAGGTGAATATTTGGTGCGGTTACGGATTGATGGTGCTGAAAGTGAATTACAACCGGAAACAGGTTCCTATTCTGCCCCAACCGTTACTGTAAGCCCATGATGCCGACTGACCAGGACTGGCAAACCACCAATCAACACCGTCTAGCCACGGCGTTAGAGGATGTGTGTCAATGTTTGCGGACTTACATAAAACAGCGTCAGGGAGAATCGGTTAATCAGGAAACAGCGGCTCCTACAGAAATATTAGAGAACTCTACAGCCAATCAGCCGGTATCTGCTCTGGATTATTTATGTGATGCCTTTGGGTTAACTCACTTTGAACGCCAGGTGTTGTTGCTCTGTGCTGGGGTAGAGCTGAGTGCGTCTTTGACCCAACTGTGTGGAGCAGCCCAGGGTGAACGATTTATGTACCCGACGTTTAGCCTGGCATTGGCGGCCTTTCCAGAGGCTCGCTGGGACGCGCTGGCACCTGTGTCACCGTTGCGCCGTTGGCGGCTGATTGAGGTGGTTAACAGTGATAGTTTGACCCAGAGTCGCTTACGAATTGATGAACGGGTGCTGCATTATTTAACCGGAGTGCCCTACCTGGATGAGCGTTTAGATGGCCTGATCTATCGGTTGCAGGCTCCTGGTTATTTATTACCGTCTCAGCAACGGATCGCCCAAGAAATGGCTGATATTTGGTTGGAGAGTCAGCTATCGGTTCCGATCATTCAGCTATGGGGTGGACAGGATGTGGGTAGCGCGATCGCAACCACCGCCTGTCAAGCCTTAGGCACCGTCCTGTATCGTTTGCGGGCTATGGATATTCCGGGTGCGATCGCAGAGCGCGAAGCCCTGGCCAGACTGTGGGAACGCGAAGCCGTCCTCAGCCGGAGCATATTGCTTTTGGACTGTAGCCAGCTGCCCGCCACCACTTTAAAACAAACCGTTATTCCATTTGTAGAGAGTTTACAGACAGACCTGGTGATAGTCGGCACCGATCCAGTTGTCATCGGCGATCGGGCTATGATTCACCTGGAACTACCCAGGTCGAATTGGTCAGAGCAGCGACAGCTATGGCAGCAAGCCCTCAATACCCACGCCTTAGAGGTCAATGGCCACCTGGATAGTTTGGTCTCTCAGTTTCGGCTCAGTGCTGTGAATATCCAGTCTGTCTGTGCTGAAGTCAGTCGTTTACCTAAGCCTCATTTAACGAAGAATCTAGCTGAAAATCTCACCGAGAACCTGGCCGAAACCTTGAATGCAAGACTTTGGGAAACCTGTCGCCTACAGACCCGGCCCCAGTTAAATGATCTGGCCCAGCGGATTATCCCTAAAGCTACCTGGAACGAATTGGTACTGCCAGAGCGGGAACAACAAATGCTGCGAGAAATTGCCGCCCAGGTGAGGCAGCAGGCTAAGGTATACGACACCTGGGCCTTTACCACTCGGGGCTCCCATGGTCTGGGCATTACGGTTCTGTTTGCTGGCCCTAGCGGCACCGGTAAAACCCTGGCAGCTGAAGTGATTGCCCATGAGCTGCGGTTAGATTTATATCGCATCGATCTGAGCCAGGTGGTAAATAAATATATTGGTGAAACAGAGAAAAATCTGCGGCGGGTGTTTGATGGGGCCGAAGCGGGTGGCGCTATTTTGCTGTTTGATGAGGCCGACGCCCTGTTTGGTAAACGCAGTGATGTCAAAGATGCTCGCGATCGCTATGCCAATCTTGAGGTGAGTTATTTACTGCAGCGGATGGAAGCCTATCGAGGGCTAGCTATTTTGACAACAAATTTAAAGAAGGCCCTGGATACTGCATTTCTGCGCCGTCTGCGCTTTGTGGTGCAGTTTCCGTTTCCCAGTGTGGAACAGCGGCTGGAGATTTGGCGGCGAATTTTCCCGGAGCAGATGCCGACCCACGGGTTAGATTTTCATCAGCTGGCCCGCTTAAATATTACTGGGGGCAATATTCGTAACATTGCCTTGAATGCTTCATTTCTAGCGGCAGATGCTGATACACCAGTGACAATGCATCATTTATTGCGAGCAGCGAAAACTGAGTATTCTAAGCTTGAAAAGACACTGACAGATACGGAAGTGAAGGGATGGGTATGAGCGGAGACCACCAGGGGCAACAGCCGACCGTAGAGAATATGGGCAATATGGTTGACAGCTCCCATGGGTCTTCCTTTGAGTCGGTGCGGCAGCCAGTTGAATCACAGACGTTTAAGTCTCAATCCCTCCCTCCCTATTCTTTGAATCTGCATATTGATCGGCTCACGCTGCATGGATTTTCGGCTTTGGATCGCGATCTCATTGGGGCAGCGCTGCAAGCAGAATTGGCTCGGTTATTTGCTGAGCAAGGCATGCCGCGAGCGTTAGAGCAGGGAAGAAGCATGAATCAACTGAATGGGGGATCGTTTGAAATGGCGACAGATATCCCTCCCCGAGTAATGGGGACTCGCATTGCGCAATCGATTTATCAGGGCTTGGGCCATGGGTAAGCAAGCACAAACACACATCAAGACAGAATTTCAGCCGTCCGTGACTTCAAAGTCATCGCATCTATTACAGCGCCAATGTGGGTGTGAAAGGTCTTCAGGGCTAGGGCATCGGGGTGGGTCTGGCGGTCAGTTACTGACACTGAAACAACAGGCAAGCGAGCGAACAGAAGCCAAAGAAGCACCACCAATTCTACATGAGCTATTAGGAACACCCATGCTAAAAATTCAGCCGAAGCTGAAGATTGGGGGACCGAATGATAAATATGAACAAGAAGCGGATCGCATTGCAGATCAAGTAATGCGGATGCCAGAACCTCAGATTCAACGCCAAGTTGACCTGGAGGAAGCTGATGAAGACATTGTTCAAGCCAAGCTCCGTTCTGCGCAAACGCCTCCTGCCATTCAGTGCAAATGTACTCAGTGTGAAGAGGAGGAAACGATTCAACCAAAAGCGACACCCTTAATGCAGAGACAAGTCGAGTCTGAGGAGGAAGATGAAGAGACGCTTCAAACAAAAGAATTACCAGGCAGTACACCTGAAGTCACACCAAACACTCAGACTCAAATCAATACCCTGCGCAACCTTGGAAAACCTTTGCCAAAATCTTTACGGGCATTCTATGAGCCAAGATTCGGCATGGATTTTAGTGGCATACGAATTCATACCGAACCCTCTGTCAACAAAATTGCCAGTTCACTGAATGCGCGAGCATTCACACTTGGTCAGGATATTTTCTTCAACCAACAAGAGTTTCAACCTGAGACAACTAGCGGGAAACAGTTATTGGCTCATGAATTGACCCACACAATACAGCAAGTTGGAGGACATTCTCGTCTGCGAGTGAGGCAATCTCGCGATGAAGCCGCTTATGTGAATACCAATAACACTACGTCTGCAAACGATGAAGCCGCTTATGTGAATAACAATACCGCTACGCCTGCAAACAACACCACATTTCACCCACCATTATCTCATCATCCAACACTGTTGACAAAACCGATGATTATGCGGCTGTCACTAGAGCGCTTTAAGAAACGTCTTGGTTATGCTGAGAAGAATGATGAGAATGAACCCGACAAACAGAAACATACAAAGCAAGAGCTTGTTATCACTGAGTTGTTTAACCATCCTACATTCCAAAATCTTTGGGACTGGTTAGGAAATTGTAAATGTCAAAGAGGAGATCACGGGCCAATCAAGCTGCGTATACGTCGTACATTCAGCGATAGTGCTCAGACGTTTGGTGGTTTCGATCAGAAACGTGGCATCCTGACGATTAATCCGAAGATACGGGCAGCCAGAGATAATCCTCTGGAACTGGTCGACACTATTGTGCATGAGGTAGTTCACGCTATCTCTTGGGCCAGACGTAACCGGTTATGCCCTGGTCAGGCTCTACCGCTTCAAAAATTAGATATCATTAATCCACCGGGCGAGAAAACTCTACTAGAGAAGATTCAATCCCGTAGGGATCCCTGTAAAAGAAACCGATTTTCTACTGCTCAAGAACCTCCTAAAGAGCTTAATCTTGTGAATGTCAAAGGCAAAATAGCAGAATTAGATCAATTTGAGAGATCTGGACCGAGTGCAAGCGACCCATGTTATGGATTTCAAGACATTCGAGAAGAACCCCAAGTAAAAATTATTCAGATTATTGATGATATTCAGCAGAAGACCAATGTTGGAGAATCAACCAGAACAAAGGTCAATCAGATTCTTCGCAAAGATCTCCGGCAGGCAAGGCAAAAAGCTGATGCGTCTGCAGAATTTGCAAATTTGACACAGAGAGGCGATCAGTTTTCCTGGATTCTTGAACGAGCACCAAAACTCCAAAAATTTATGCAATGTCGAGACAAAGAATGTAGTAAGCCGCGGCGCAAACGTGATACCGAACGCTGTTTTAACGAAGTGTCTGAATAAACAAAAGTGCCCTATTATTGTCTGTATAGACACTATCTGGCATTTTCAGGTGAATGCCAGATAGCATCCAATAAACTCTATAGAATTTGGCGAGATGCTGTATCCTCTTGAGACAGATGACGGCGACCTAAGACAAACAGCTGATCACGCTCACGCAATAGAAACAACGCAATTAACGCCGCCAATGTGGGAATGGCTGCCCAGAATAAATAATTAGGCGCTGTGTATGGATCAACCAAATTTTTGAGTGAAACGAGTACTGAAACAGCATGCATTCCCAGCAGCAAGCCATAGGTCCAGGTCTTCAATAAACCCGCCAAAAAAGTTAGAACAATCGCTAACTGTAGAATCCCTATAACAGCCGAAACAGATCCTGTCACAGGTGAGGAGTAGTAAGATTCAGCAACGGCTTGAGTGATTCCAGGCGCAATTATTTTTCCAATTGCCCAAACCAAGAAAAAGGCAGCAACACTAATGCGGATTAAGAACAGAGAGATTTCTAAAGGTTTGTCGGTTTTCATAATAGCCTCCTTTGGGCTCATAGAATTAGGGGGAGGTAGGGAAAAGATTTGAGGCCAGCTTTCAACAAAGTATGCGCCAAGTATGCGCCAAAGACTGACCTACATGTATGTAGATAAACGAGACAAAAAAATCTATCAGTCGTAGATGAAACTCTTCAACGCTTGACCAACAATTTGAGGATCACCCTCAAGTCTTGCCAGCAACAAGGAGCCTTCCGCTGTGCTAACGAACCTGAGTGCCCTATTTTGAGCATCGGTTTCTCCCATTGCCACAAACTGCTTAGTGAGCCAGGCTTGAAGGTCCTTAAAATACAGAGTAAGGCGACTTCTCACGGCGGGACTCACTGATTGCAATTCTGCCGCCATCATTCCACACAAACAGAACTTCTCGTCCTGAATGTAGGCTTGAAAAGAATCGGCCACTGCTTGCAATCGTTGTTGTGGCGTATCGAGATTGTTATCGAAAGCATCAAGGGCGGTACTTTGGACTTCATAAACGCGGTCAACCAACGCCAAAGCCAGGTCAGCCTTAGCTTTGAAGTGGTAATGTATGCTTGAATTCTTGATGCCGATAGCATCAGCCAAATCAAGATAACTGAAGCCATTGAACCCCTTTAATTGGGTTAAGTGCTCCGCCACGTCCAAAATTTTTGTCCTCGTATCGCTCAAAGTGATTTCAGTATCTATCTACATGTATGTAGTTTACTGTGGATCACCAAAAAGTGCAAGGCAATAATTTGGGAGTGATTTACTTTATCGTAGGCTCGACGTTCAGGGTATCGTTTTATCCCCAGCTATCCTTCGTTGCTTGCGTTTGGCCATCGTCTTTGACCTCCAAACTCTACACCCTTATTTTATCCAAACAAACTTAGATGGAACTAGGGTTAGATGGAACTAGGGTTAGGCATTGCCCACTAGCCTTAATTCAAGGATATCCCTTTCTAGGGAAATCATCTTCCTGCCCATCCACAACTGGGCGGGATAGGCAAAGGTTTGTCACGAATGACGCGATCGCTCTACCTAACCTGATTTAATTGGGGAGGTTAGGGGATGGCTACAGATAGCCTGGAGGACTAGCCCATGCGATCGCTTGTTCAAGCTCAATCCTTACAACAACCATCTTTCACACCTATGCCGCCAGGATTTCTGCAACGGAATTGTGGCTGTGATCAGTCAGTGGGAGTGTCCGAGAAGGAGAGCCAATTTCAGAGTCAGCAGCATCGACAACGTCCCTCTGTATGGCCCCCAGCGTTCTCTAAAATGTCACCTATTTTGCATGAGGCGTTGCCATCACTCAGTCCTAAAACTCAGTCCAGACTGAAAATAGGACAGCCCAACGATAAATATGAACAGGAAGCCGATCGCATTGCTGATCAGGTTATACAGATGCCAGGACCTAGTTTGCCGCGGCAAATAGGCCCTGAGGAGGAGAAAGAAGCAACACTGCAAGCAACACCCATCGCTGGTCAAATTTCCCCTCTGATTCAAAGACAGGTTGATTCGGAGGAAGAGGAAGAGGAAGACGCAACCCTACAGACCAAACGTTCTTCTAACCCATCAATCAATGCTACACCTGCCATTCAATCTGGGGCTCAGGCTATACAGCAAAGTATTGGACAACCCTTACCTTCTAATGTCCGAACATTCATGGAACCTCGCTTCGGCCAGGACTTTTCAGGCGTCCATATACACACGACGGGGCAAGCTCCCCAACTCGCCCACAGCCTTAATGCTCGCGCCTTTACTGTGGGCAACCACATCGCCTTTGCGCAAGGAGCCTTTAACCCTCACACATCAGGTGGACAAAGCCTGATTGCGCACGAGTTAGTTCACACCCTACAGCAAGGCAAGGGGGCATCATCCCACAACACGTTACAGCGTGCCCCAGACAATACGAACGCCAGGCCAACTTGTACCCAAAGCGAAGAGGAAGAAACGGAGTTAAATCGTGCCCGCCGTCCCCTGATCCACTCCATTCTGACAGGATGGCTGCGCAAGGTTGAAAATAAAAACCTCAAAGTGGGCCCCTTACGCCGTTTACGAGCCAGACGTGCCCGCCGCATTTGCCTGCTATCTCTCTGTGGCGACTCAGACTTTAGCCTCACCGACAACGCATTAATCCAGAAACTACAAGCGTTTGATCTCGCAACGGATAAGGGCAAAGCCTACGGTGTCTGCAGCAGGCTCGGCAATGTCAGCGCACCCACAGACACTGCCACACCACAAGAAGATGCAGAGGAAACAGAGGAGACCATCTGCCCTGACTTCAAAATGCCACCAGCCAGCCAGGGCAAGACTCTCTGGGTTTTAGGAGATTTCAAAAAACCCGCTGTCTGGAACAACCAACATCGAGAAGCGAAAGCCATGGTGGGTGATCATACATGGAGCCCATCGACTGAGGATTTTCGAGCAGCAGCCGGTGGGAAAGGAGAGGTGATTGGTAGCGTTAAAGCGTTGGCAGATAAGATTAAGGCCCAGGGTAAAAAAGGCGTATCTGAACTCAACCTCGTCGGTCATGGCAATGACTCTTATCTGGCACTCAGCGGCAAAATCTTTCCCCCTGGGGAAGAAATTATTGACGAATATGGCGATGAAGATGAGAGGCCAATTAGTACAGCCAGGGTTAACTTTAATGAGACAGGTCTCGTAAATGGCTATGCGCTGAGCGTTGATGGTGCCGCTGGCATGGATTTGAAGCCATATTTTGCACCTGGGGCTGTCATTAATCTCTATGCCTGTAATACGGCAACTCTCTCAGTTCTGCCAGCTGGTATAGCCAAACAACTCTGTACTGTGGTTTACAGGAGTGACGATACCATTAGTTACTGCCCCCACATCAACAACAAAAATCCGAAAAAGCTAAAAATTGTAAGCCGTAATAAAGTTTATGTTGAAGGGACAGGCACTGAAACTAGTTCGAGCACCACTAGAACCTGCCAAAACAGTCAAAAAGACGGATTTGAGGCTTTAAAGCTCCGTCAGGTTAAGCCAGGAGCCTTAACACAAAAGAGACGAAAGCAGCCTATCAGTTTGGATTTTGATGATTTGAGTTCTCTGTAAAACTCTTCGAGAAAGGGGAAATCGACACCAGCAACAATGATTTGTTCTGCTTGATTAACGTAAGTTACGAATTTGTTCAATAAGTTTCATTTTTAGTCAAATTTGTAGCACTGTTTGTTGTTCTAAAGCAGATTCGGTAGCTTCTGAGTAAAGTTAAATCACACAGTTGTATGGCATTTTAGGTTTACACCTATAACTAGGATCATCAGCTCCCAGGGTTACATTTTCAGAGTCATTTGAGCAAGTTCTTGGCCCCTTAAGACAATCGTTTAATGACTACTCCAATCTCACCTCTCTTAAAAAAGGGCGGGCTTGCCCAGGTTGATGCAGATAATGGTCAACTGCTAAGGCTGATCAATTTTCAATTTAATCCCGAAACCTTCAGTCGTTCTTTGCAAGTGCTGCGGGTGGAGTCGGGGGATAGTAATCGGGCAGAAGCACTGCGATTAAAAGGCCCTGCTGCCGAAACCATTAACTTGGAAGTTGAATTTGATACGGCGGACCAGCGTGAATTTCCGCAGCAGAACCCGGATGCGGTTGAATTTGGCCTTTATCCGCAGTTAGCGGCGCTGGAAACATTGATTTACCCCAGCACCAGTCAACTTCAGGCTAATCATCGTTTGGCCCAGGCAGGAACGTTAGAAATTACCCCAATGCAGGCCCCGTTACTGTTATTTATTTGGGGAAAACAGCGTATATTGCCCGTCAACCTCACAGAGTTTAGCGTTACCGAAGAAGCCTTTGATTCTTTCTTAAATCCGGTACGGGCCAAAGTCAGTCTGGGTATGCGGGTACTCAGCATTTTTGATATTCCCGTTGAAAGCTATGGTGGGGGACTATTTATGAGCTATCTAGAACAAAAAGAACAGTTTGCAACCAAAATACCCCGTGGCAGTTTCAATAGTTCTGGCATAGGAGGCTTGCCCTAATGAATGACATATTTCCTCCCACCAGTCGATACCATACTATTGAAACCAAGACGCTTGAGGGTGAGACAGGCCAGTCTGTAGCGTATTTGTGTCGTCGATTTGTTCCGCCACCAGAACGATTTGCCCTATTGCAAGAACATACCGTCAGGGACGGAGAGCGACTGGATAATCTCACTGCCCAGTATCTAGGTGACCCGGAACAGTTTTGGCGAATATGTGATGCCAACGGTGCCATCCGTCCCAATGACCTGACCGCAACCACGGGGCAAAAGCTGCGGATTACTCTGCCTGAAGGTATTCCAGGGGCAGCTAATGATTAGGGGTAGTCAGCACCTGCTTACCCTCATGGTGGGACCGGCTGTACCAGTACCAGTCCCACAAACTGTTTTGGATGCCTTAACAGAAGTCTCAATCAGCATTTCGGCACGCTCCGCCAGTGGATTTCAATTGAGTTTTGAAATTAGCAACAATTCCCCCTTGCAAACCCTTTTCTTGCTCTCTGGAGGAGCAACGATTCCATTGTTAAGAGTGGTTATTGTCGTCACAGTCAATGGCACACCTCAGGTACTGATTGATGGGGTAGTTAAGGAGCATTCAATTGCACCTGGCGTTGGCAGCCAGCCAGCCACATTGACGATTATGGGCAGCGATCTCACTGAAGTGATGAACTACCCCCGGTTTAGTAATCCGCCGGGTACTCCTTTTCCAGCAATGCCGCCGTTTACTCGAGTGCTGACTATCCTGGCCAAATATGCTGCTTTGGGGATTATTCCTAAAGCACTACCCAGTGTTTTGTTAGATGTGCCGCTACCAACCGACCGGGTGCCCCAACAAAAAGGTACCGATCTGGACTATATTCAACAGCTTGCCGATGAGGTGGGCTATGTGTTTTACCTTGAGCCAGGACCAGCTCCCCTGACTAGCTGTGCCTATTGGGGACCTGAAATAAAAGTGGGTCAGCCTCAACCGGCATTGAATGTAGATATGGACGCTTACACCAATGTGGAATCTCTCAGCTTTCGATTTGATGATAGTGCAAAGGTGTTGCCAATTGTGACAGTTCAAAATCCCACAACAAAAGTTCCGATTCCCATCCCTATTCCTGATATTACACCATTAAATCCTCTCCTGGGGGCCGTGTCGCCTATCCCTCAACAGTTTGAGGTGATTTCTGACTCAGCTAAATATTCGCCTGTACGAGCTACCATGATGGGTCTTGCCAAGGCAGCTCGTTCTGCCGAAGCGGTAACTGGCTCGGGCAGTCTGGATGTGTTGCGCTATGGCCGCTTGCTAAAAGCAAGAGAATTGGTGGGGGTGCGGGGGGCAGGTGTGGCCTTTGATGGATTGTATTACGTTAATAATGTTACCCACACCATCACCCGTGATGCCCACAAGCAAAGTTTTGAACTCTCTCGCAATGGTTTAGTATCCACTGTTTCCCAGGTGCCTGCATAATGAATGGACAGAAGTTTTATGGTAAATATCGCGGCACGGTGGTCAATAACGTTGACCCTGAACGACGGGGACGTCTTCAAGTATCAATAACGGATTTTTCGTTGTTGCCATCTACCACCTGGGCCTTACCCTGTTTCCCTTGGGCTGGACCGCAAATGGGGATGTATTTTATTCCGCCAATTGGGGCTGGGGTATGGATAGAGTTTGAACAGGGTGATCCGGACTATCCGATTTGGGTGGGCTGCTGGTGGGGGTCTACACCGGAGGTGCCAACCACGGCGGCGGGACAAACGACGCCTGGAACTCCAGTAGCGGTGATGCAAAGTGTCACCCAGGGAGCTGTGGTGATTAGCGATGCTCCAGTTCCTCCGATGACGGCACCGGGGGTGATGGTCAATAGCGGACCGGCTTCTTTTATTACCGTTGATGCTAGTGGCGTGACGATTACAGCACCTACCATCACGCTCAAGGCGACGACGGTGAATATTACAGGCATTACGGATATTAATGCGGGGGCTTTAAAGGTGACTTAGCAGTACAGAAGGGAGTGTATAGGGAGGAATCAAAGAACAATGCCAGGATTTATTCTGCATCAAGGAGCAACGGTGTTGTGCAGCCATGCTGGACAAGCTCAACCCACATCGGTAAACCCTCGGGTGACGGTGAGTGGTCAGCCGATTGTGACTCAGCCGACGGTCTATGGAATTGCGGGATGTACGCTGCCGCCGCCGCCAGCGGCTAATGGTCCCTGTGTGACGGCCCAGTGGGTAACCAGTTCAACTCGGGTGACGTCCATGGGTATTCCTGTGTTGTTGTTGGATAGTCAGGCAATTTGTACCCCAACAGGCACTCCGTTGATCATTGCGGCCACCCAGGGGAGGGTAAGTGCGATCTGATGGTGACAGATTTTCCCTTCCACATTGATCGGAGTCGAGGGCGCACAGCTCTGACCGATGGGTCAGGTCACATTCGTGATCTAATCGAGCAGGTGTTGTTTACAGCGCCTGGGGAACGGGTAAATCGACCGGACTTTGGGAGTGGGTTATTACAACTTGTGTTTGCCCCAAACAGTGACATTTTGTCGGCGGCAACCCAGGCCACGGTGAGGGGGAGCTTACAACGGTGGTTGGGGGATTTAATCCAGGTGGATGAGGTGATGGTGGAAAACGAAGCGTCTACCCTGCGTGTCACCGTGCGTTATTTGGTACGCCGTACCCAACAACAGCAGGTTGCACAGTTTACGCGGGAGGTGTGACATGCTGCGGTATTTCTGTTGTGATCATCGCCGTCGCGCTGCTGTTCTTGCCAGTGGTCTCAATGGCATTGATTATTTGGAGGTGCTTGATAATGATGCACCCAACAACAGTGATCGGCAGCTAATTTTATTGGTTTTTCTGTTAAAGCCGCTGGGGGCCAATGGTCTCGATGCTGACAATATTCAGATTGAGGGCGGCGAGCGAATTCGAGATATTCAGGTAACGGAGATTGTTACCGCTAATGACTCTGTAGAAATTCGACTGCGGGTTAATCAATGGGGAGATTATTCCACTTATACCCTCAAAATTGTTGAGGGTAACGGACCGCCCAACTGGCTAGATCCGATTTTGTCGGCGATTAATTTTTCGTTTAAGGTTGATTGCCCTAGCGATTTTGATTGCGAAACAGAACGAATTTGTTCTCCAGAACCAACGCCCACACCAGCCATTAATTACCTGGCCAAGGATTATGCTAGCTTTCGGCGGTTAATGTTGGATCGGCTGGCGGTGCTGATGCCCCAGGGATTTGAGCGGAATCCGGCGGATATCGGCATCGCCCTGGTGGAGCTAATGGCCTATGTGGGGGATTATCTTAGCTATGAACAGGATGCGATCGCAACCGAAGCCTATCTCGACACAGCCCGCAAACGCCCCTCTGTGCGTCGCCATGCCCGCCTTGTAGATTATTTCATGCACGATGGCTGTAATGCCCGCACCTGGGTGCAGGTACAGGCCAGCGGCAACAACAGCATTAACCTACCCCAGGGCACCCAGGTACTCACCCAGGTGCCGGGACAACCCAGGCTGATTCCACCGGATTCCTCCCAATACGAAATAGCCCTCGGGCAACGGCCTGTCATTTTTGAAACCATGACGGAGGCCGTCCTATTTCCCACCCACAATCAATTAGAGTTTTACACCTGGGGAGATCAAGACTGTTGTTTGCCCAAGGGGAGCACCCAGGCCACCCTTAGCGATCATTATCCTAATCTGAATGCGGGCGACATTTTAATTTTTGAAGAGATATTGGGACCCCGCACGGGACACCCCGAAGATGCCGACCCCAGCCACCGTTGGGCCGTACGGTTAACCCAGGTCACCTTAATGGCAGATCCCATCGGTGGACAGTTTGCTGAGCCCCCCAACAATGAGCCGGTAAATGTCACCCAAATCACCTGGGATGATGCCGATGCGCTACCCTTTGCCCTATGTCTGTCTGCCCAGGCAGATGCCGTCCAGGGGGAACAGTTTTTAGCGAACGTTACAGTGGCTTTGGGTAATATTGTTCTCGCCGATCACGGGGCCACTATTGCTCAAGAATTTCTGGGTACCGTACCGTCGCCAACGCTGTTTAAAGTGCCCGTGGCAGCAGGCGATCGCTGTCAGCCAACGGTTCCCAATCCGGTTATTCCTAAGTTTCGACCGGGTCTGGCAACAGGCCCCCTGACCCAGGTCACCGCCTACACATCTCCCCCATCATCTGCCCAGGTGGCCTTCCAACGACAATTGGGAACGGCCTTACCGGCCATTACGTTGCAGAGTGAACTCAGCAGTCAGCCAGCGACATGGCGACCCGTCAGAGATTTACTGAGTAGTGGGCGTCAAGATTTGAACTTTGTGGTCGAAACTGAGAATGACGGTAGTGCCAAGATCCGCTTTGGAGACGATCGCTATGGGCTACACCCCAGTCCAGGGACACGATTTAGTGCCACCTATCGCATTGGCAATGGTCTCGCGGGTAATATCGGAGCCGATACCTTAGCCCATGCAGTGAGCGAGCTAGGCACAATTCAACAGATTCGTAATCCGTTGCCTGCCCGAGGGGGGCAAGCCCCAGAAAGCCTTGAACAGGTGCGTCAGGCTGCGCCCTATGCCTTTAGGGTGCAGGAACGAGCCGTGACCCTGGCGGACTACGCTGCTGCTGCTGAACGGCACCCAGAAGTGCAAAAAGCTGTGGCCACATTTCGCTGGACAGGGAGCTGGCGCACCGTGTTTGTTACCGTGGATCGTCTGGGGGGGAGATTAGTTGATGCTGAGTTTGAAACAGAGCTACGAGAGCATTTGGAACGATTTCGGATGGCGGGCTATGACCTGGAGGTGGATGGGCCGCGATTTGTCTCTTTGGAAATTGAGATGTTGGTGTGTGTGCATCCCAATTATTTTCGCAGCGATGTTAAGGCAGCGGTACTACAGGTATTGAGCAATCGTAGACTGCCGGATGGTCGGTTAGGTCTCTTTCATCCCGACAATTTTACCTTTGGGCAGTCGGTGTATCTCAGTCCCATTTATGCTGCTGTACAGGCTGTTACCGGGGTGGCGTCAGCCCACATTAAACTCTTTCAGCGGCAGGGTATCCCCAGTAAAGAGGGCCTTGTCACTGGGGTGTTAGAGATGGATCGTCTGGAAATTGCCCGTCTCAACAATGATCCTGATTTCCAGGAGCAGGGAGTATTACGCTTGCAGATGGAGGCAGGGAAATGAACTCATTTTTGGCTCGGGAACTGCTGGCGTTAAATGACTGTGGCTGTTGTGATGGCATTGGCTTATATACGCCAGTAGAGGTGTTTAATCGAGCCGGGCTGAAAACTATCACCTACCGCGCTGGTGTCCATGGCCAGTTTAAGCAGAGCATGTTGGCCCAGCTATCTAGTGCGGAGCTGTCAGCCCTAAAGGCGCTGACAACCCGAGATGATGATGACTTTGCGATCGCACTCCTTGACGCCTGGGCCACTGTTGCTGATGTGCTCACCTTCTACCAGGAGCGTATTGCTCAAGAATCTTATTTGCATACCGCCACCGAACGCCTATCGATTCGACACTTGGCTCGCCTAATTGGCTACCAGTTACAACCGGGTGTCGCTGCCAGCACCCAGCTGGCCTTTACCCTGGATACTGCACCCGGTTCTCCTACCCAAATTACCCTGGACGCTGGTACAAAGGTGCAGAGTATTCCCGGCAAAGATGAGCTACCCCAGCTATTCGAAACCTCAACCCCCATCGAAGCCAGAATTGCCTGGAACAGCCTGCGACCCCGATTGACACAGCCGCAAACCAGCAGTTCTGTTAATCAGAGCGTTACCGTACAGGGAATTACCAACAGTCTCCAAAAAGGAGACAAACTCCTGATTGTCAAAGGCCCAAGCCGCAGTTTCAAAACTGTTTTTCGCGTAACCCTCGACCAGGCAGCCAATACCACTCGTCTGGATCTGATCTCGGGTGCACCACCGGCATTGCCTGGATTTAATAATCCCACCTTTCCCCCAGGTGTGGAACCTAACCAGCAAGTTCCCCTCACCCAGGCCCAAATCGATAGTCGCATTATTGGCAAAAGCTGGTCCCAGGAAGATCTGTTAGCCCTGATAGAAAACCAGGGATGGTCTGTAGACAGTCTCACAGAAACAATCGTTACTCAACAAACTGCCCCCCCTCAACCGGCAGAGATTTACGTTTTTCGCCTGAGTGCGCCCGTGTTTGGCCATAATGCAGCCAAACGAATTGAATATGACGATAGTGGTGATTATTCCACACCTGTTATCGAAAATGGCACGCTTAAGCAGATAGAATGGCAGCCTGCGGGGGAATCTGGCAACTGGTTATTTTTAGATAATGCCTATGAAGGCATTACCCAGGGTGGCTATGTGGCCATTCGCAAAGCCCCCAGCTCTAACCCTGTTATTACCACAATCAACCAGGTGAGTACCCTGACCCGCAGTGAGTATAATCTCAGCGGTAAAACCACTCGCCTGATTTTGGATACCGACTGGTGGAAGGCCAATTCCAATAGTTTTCACATTATCCGACGGACCCTGGTCTATGCCCAAAGCGAAGCTCTGTCATTGGCAAATTTACCAATAACAGAAGCAGTGCAAGGAGACACCATTACACTGGACAGCTTTTACCTGGGATTGCAACCAGGGCAGCCTCTTATTCTCAACGGGGAACGAGCCGATCTTCCTGGAGTGACCCAAAGTGAGGTTCTTACCCTAAAAACAATTACCATTCAAAGCGGCTACACCCAAATTATCTTACAAAAAGGTCTTACCTATCCTTACCGGCGAGATACTGTCACCATCAACGCCAATGTGGCCCCGGCCACCCATGGTGAGACTGTTCAAGAGATTTTAAGCAATGGCGATGCCAGCCAGGTGTATCAAACATTTACCCTGCGACAGTCGCCACTCACCCATGTCAGCAGTGATGCCACCCCCAGTGGTGCCCTCTCCACCTTAGAGATTCGTGTAAATGATATCCGCTGGCATGAAGCGCCCATGCTCTATGGCCAAACACCTCAAGATCGCAGCTTTATCACTCGCCTCACTGAAGCGGGTAACACCCTGGTGAAATTTGGGGATGGGCACACCGGTGAGCGATTGCCTACTGGCATTAACAATATCGATGCCCGATATCGTAAGGGCCTGGGTCTGGCAGGTAATGTCAGAGCTGATCAGCTGACCAATTTAATGTCTCGTCCCCTGGGACTGAAAGCTGTCACTAATCCCTTACCCGCTACCGGTGGGGACAATGGCGAGAGTTTGGCCAACGCCCGCGACAATGCGCCATTGACCGTACTCACCCTTGATCGGGTGGTGTCGCTACAGGACTTTGAAGACTTTTCTAGAGCCTTTGGGGGCATTGCCAAGGCCCTGGCCACCTGGACCTGGATGGGCCAACATCGGGGGGTATTTGTCACGGTGGCCGGTCCCAACGGAGAAGCCATTGAAGCTGAGCTGATTGCTAAACTGCTAAAACAATTGCAGAAGTCTGGCGATCCCCATGTGCCAATACAGGTCCAGTCTTATCGAGCGGCCAAATTTACGCTGGCAGGCAAGATTCAAATCAATCCTGATTTTCAGGCTGATAGCGTACTGGATGCCGTAAAACAGGCTATGCGCAGGGCATTCTCCTTTGAAGCCCGTGCTTTTGGGCAAGGGGTGGCCCTGAGTGAGGTTTTGGCGGTGATGCAACGTGTGACTGGTGTGGTGCATGTGGACCTGGATTTACTCAGACGCTATGGTTTGTTGCTGATCAACGGTCTGAAAAGGCCACTACCGGCAGCCGTACCTCAGCACGATGGTTCTAACTTGCTGGCGGCAGAACTGTTAACCCTGGACCCAGCGGCACTCGATCAATTGGGGGTACTGTCATGACGTTTGATGCAGAAACCCTTTACAAACTGTTGCCTGCCATTTATCGCATCCGTGATATCGATCAGGGAGAACCCCTGAAGGCGTTGGTTCAGGTATTGGCAAGGGAAGTGGCCGTTCTAGAAACGGATTTGGAACAGCTTTATGATGACCAGTTTATTGAAACCTGTGCCGAGTGGGTGGTGCCCTACATTGGCGATCTGATTGGGAATCGTCCCCTTTATACGAATTTGCCTCAATTCCCCAGTAATCGTGACCAGGTAGCAAATACCATCGGCTATCGCCGTCGTAAGGGTACGGCGGCCATGTTAGAACAATTGGCTCGAGATGTAACAGGGTGGCCAGCTCGGGTGGTGGAGTTCTTTGAGCTGTTGTCAACCACTCAGTCCATGAACCATGTCCGACAGCACAATCTTGTTACCCCCGATTTGCGTCGCTGGCAGGCATTGACCTATCTTGGCAGTCCCTTTGAAACAACGCCCCACCTGGCCGAAATGCGACGGATTGCCTCCCAACGGGGACGGTATAACATTCCCAATATTGGCCTACATTTATGGCGGTTACAGCCCTACAGCCTCAGTCTCTTTCTGAGTGCTGCTCGACCCGTAGTCCCCCTAGCCGATGGCCGCTACCGGTTCCATCCGGTGGGGCTAGATGCCCCCCTGTTTAACCCGCCTTTACCAGAAATTTTGTTTACCCTGGCCGCCCCGATTAATGTGCCAGATCCCTTGCCTCGTCGTGTGCTCTATGAGGAGCTGGAGGCCTGGCGACAGGCCATTGCCCATGGACAATCGTTTCAACCTGAGTACTTTGCTACGGGTGATTCCAGTCAGACTGGGGCTCGACAGCCGGTATTTGAGGTTGTTGTTGTGGACAATGGTGTAGAAACATCCATTCCCCCTGAAGAAATTCTCATCTGTAATCTGGCTGATTGGCGACGTCCACCCACAACACAATCTTATCAGCCCTCTGATCCAGACCAGGCTCCCGTCTCGTTGCCAATTCAAGTGGCTGTGGATCCACTGCTCGGGCGCATCTCTTTCCCACCAGAGGTAGTGCCGGAACAGGTTAATGTCGGCTACACCTATGGCTTTAGTCACGATGTGGGTGGGGGTCCCTACGACCGTGGAGACTCCGTTTTCCCCCTGTTGGAGCGTCCAGTCACCTGGCAGCGGGGTGTGAGTCTCGCTGCTGATCCTGCCGATGCCGATGTCGTACCGACATTAAGTGAGGCTATTAACCAGTGGAATGCTCGCCCCCCTGGCAGCTTTGGTGTTATTGCCATTATCGACAGCCAAACCTATGGAGAAGACTTTCCCACCATTAATATTCCTGAAGGGAGTCAGTTGTTAATCGTAGCAGCAGACTGGCCCCTGGTGCCCATAACGGATTCACCATTACTACAGCGCCAGCTGGGAGACTTAGCACCAGAATTCTTGCGTCCCCATTTACAGGGTGACCTGACAATAGCGGGAACTGCTCCCGACGGCAACGACAGCCCCGGCGAGTTGTTTTTGAATGGTCTTTGGATAGAAGGTTCACTTACGGTGCAGCCAGGTAATGTGAATCGAGTTCAATTAGATCACTGTACCCTTGTTCCCTTTACTAACACTGAACCGGTACCCCGTAGTCTGGCTGTTCAGGTAAATAATTCGTTGCTGACCGTCCAACTGGACCACACCATTACAGGCCCTGTCACTATTGCTGAAACGATTGAAGACTTAAGGGTGGTAACCAGTTTGGTGGATGGAGGAGGAGAGGTTGCGATCGCAGCCCCTGACACCCCCACCCATATCCAAACCAGTACCCTTGTAGGCACCACCACGGTACGCAGTCTGGAAGCCAGTAACAGCATCTTTACCCACACAGTTACCGTCCAGCGCCGTCAGGTTGGCTGTGTTCGATTCTCATCACTACCGCTCAATTCACAAGCCCCACGTCGTTACCAATGTCAGCCCAATTTAGCCCTGGCCGCCCTGGCCACACAACTCAACCTGCCTGCCATCGAAGACCCCGATCAGCAAGCCCAGATAGAACGCCGTCTATCCCCCCAATTTACTTCGCGACGCTATGGCGACCCGGCCTATGGTCAACTCAGTCAGCGCTGTGCAGAGGCAATTCGTCGGGGAGCCGATGACGAAGCCGAAATGGGAGTATTTCATGATCTCTATCAACCCCAACGAGAGACTAATTTACGAGTACGATTGGACGAATATCTACGCTTCAGCCTAGAAGCCGGCATTTTTTACATCACCTAGTGATTGTCTAGTACCTAGCGATGGATTTAACAGGAGGCCTCCATGAAGGGAGATTTTAGTCGAGATACCTTCGATAGCACCAAGCACTACAATATGGTGCTGTTGCAGATGGGGCGCTTGTTGTTAGACTCAGACTGGGTCGAACAACAACAAATCCATCAACATCGGATTGAAACCGAAGCCCGCGATGTGATTGGTCCATGTGGGGCTCCTAAAGACGATCCAGGGTTTGGCATTGAAGCCGTCGACAATGACTTTACCATCGGTGCTGGCCGCTTTTACGTTAACGGTATTCTCTGCATTAATGAGACCGATGTCGCCTACAGTCAACAACCCGATTTACCCAATCCTCCCGATGTAAGTAGCCTGTTTGCTGAGGCCGGTACCACTAACGCCATTATTTATCTGGATGTTTGGAAACATCATATTCTGCCCATTGACGATCCCCAGATTCGTGAAGTGGCGCTGGGTGGACCCAGTACCGCAACAAGGCTAAAAACCCTATGGCAAGTTAAAGTCTTGCCCATTACCGAGCCGGTCAATCAGCTCAGCTGCGACGGTGATCTCTCCGAATGGGATGATCTGATCGCCCCCAGCACTGGCATGTTAAATGCCCGCACAGCTGCCGCCGAGGCCACGGACAATCCCTGTCTAATTCCTCCCGGTGCGGGCTACCTGAGGTTAGAAAATCAGCTATACCGGGTGGAAATTCATGCCGGTGGCGATGGCGACACTGCCACTTTCAAGTGGTCACGGGACAATGGTTCTGTGGTCACAGCCATCAACGGTATGGATGGCCAGGAAATCACCGTGGCTGATCTGGGCCCCGACGATGTGCTGGGGTTTGCCAAAGGCCAGTGGGTCGAAATCATAGACGATGCCCTTGAGCTGAATGGCCAACCAGGGGAATTGTTACAGATTGACGACTTTACCAATGATGCTGCCGGTCGTCCTGTGATTGTGCTGGCCTCAGCGCCTACCCCCTTAGCCGCTGAGTTTCCCAATGGCATCAATCCTGATTACCATCCGAAGCTGCGTCGCTGGGATGGAGCAGCAACCGGTGGACTGCCAGTCTCAGCAGACTGGACATCCTTAGAAGGCGGGATTCAAGTGCTGTTTTCCGAGGGTACCTATAAAACCGGTGATTATTGGCTAATTCCAGCCCGTACCGCCACGGGCCAGATTGAATGGCCGGTGACCGATACCCCTGTGCCTACACCCATTCCCCAGCTGCCATTGGGCATCGACCACCAATACTGTCGGTTGGCCATCGCTCAGTTTTTAACCAATGCCGATGGCAATGGCGAGCTGGAAGTTCTGGAGATTTGCGATCATAGCTTTTGTCCCCTGACCGAACTAGACCCTGGAGAATCTTGCTGCACTGTTGTAGTACAACCGGGAGAAAGTATTCAAGCAGCCCTAGATTCACTCCCACCCCAGGGAGGATGTGTTTGCCTCAAGACGGGGACCCATACTATCCAACAAGCGATTTGGATCAGACGATCCAACGTTGTTCTTAAAGGAGAGAGTCCTGGCACTCGTGTGGTCCGCAACAATGGGCTTAATCTATTGCGAATTCAGCGCCTTCGCAATCAACAGGTGGTCAATGTCGTCGTCCATCAAATTCGATTTGAAGCCGCCGGTATAGACCCTGAACCTTCAAATTTGTTGGATCTAACCGTGGCGGTCATTAGTAACGGCCTCAATGTGCAAGTAGACCATTGTCAGTTTGAGGTAGAGCTAGCCCAGGATACCGACAACACTGGTTCAAACCTACCCATGGGACCTGCCTTGGGATTTGCTGTGGTCAACAGTGAACAAATTACCCTACGGGATAATGTCTTCCGTCTGATGTTCACGGGGATCTGGGCAGAAGCGATCGCAACCTGCAATTTTTCCAATAATCAGTTTATCGGCCCCACAGCCCAAATTGATGACTTTACCTACCCGGTGGGGCTCATCTGCATTTTGTTAAACCTACTGACCTCGGAGAATGTGTTACTAGGTGACAACTGTCAAATCACAGATAATTTAATTCAGGATAGTTTTATCGGCATTGTTACGGGCGTTCACAGTGACTACTGTCATATTATTAACAACCAGATTCGTCGTCCGGCAATTCGACAGCTACCCATCGAAGAATTTGACAATCAATATTTAGCAGGGAGCGATCCCTATCTCTATGGGATTATCACCTACGGTAATCACTGCATGATTGCAAATAACACCATCAATCTAGACTCTCCTTCCTGGGGAGGGATTCGAGTCTTTGGAACCCACACCCGAGTGGAAGACAACACTATAATTTCCAATTTGGATCGAGGGCTTCAGATCGGCAACACCCAGCTACCCCTATCAATTTTCTTAGGAGAAGTTGCCGAGAACGATGATGCCCCCCTGCCTGTCCTGGAACTCAATGCCAGCGTTGTAAAAGGGAACAAAATCACAGGAATTCTCACGGGTATTGGCGCAGCTAATGTGGAAGGGATTGAAATTTCAGCAAATCAAATGACAGTGTCGGGGAATTTCTCCGCAGCTGTTCCCATGGGAGTGGCGCTGGCCAATACCCAGCGGACCGTGGTTCAAAATAATCACATTAGTGGTGCTGAATTTGGTGTTTTTCTGTTGGGCACACCTCCCATCCAAGGTGTAGGTAATCGCGTACTTGACAACCACATTAGCGATGGCACCTACGGTATTGGTGCAGTCTCAGAAACAGCCCTGGAGATTTCTGGCAACCAAATTGATAATATGACGGTGGCAGGTATTGCGGCTAGCAATTTGATTGAACAGGCTTACTTAGCCAACAACCGTTTAGATCATTGTGGCTATCGACCACCCACATCTAACGCCACCAGTATTGCGGCAACAACCGCTGTGGGTGCTGGTATTTTTATTATCTCAGTGCTAGGAGACCTGACTCTACAGTCTTCTCAGATTATCAATACAGGCATCTCACGCCAGGGAGAAGTAGCCGCGACAGCGGCATTCTGGGGCATTGCAATTGGCCTGGTGTTATCTTGCGATATCACTCAAAACCATGTGTTTTACAGTGATACAGAGGCTGTAGCTCAGATGAACCTGATCCCCACCCATCGGTCGCTGTTGCTATTGGGATGGTTTGCCCCAACGAATGTTGATGTTCGTTTTCCTCAAGTCGGCAATGCCATGGTCAATGATAATATTTTTCAAGGGATTGGCTTACCCCATCTTGTCGAGTTTTTGCGCAATCCGAATGAGCCCCGGGTGGGCTTTGAACAGGTTAGTTTTAGTCAGAACCAATGTTTCCATTTGCGATCGCAAACCTCTCAGCCCCCTACAGACTTTATTACTAGCCGCCAAGGCAATGCGACCGTGGTGACCTGGGGACGACACTTGGTGGTGATGGGTAATCAGGTCAAGGCTGCGGATAATCCCAATTTCCCTTCCATGGATCTATCAAATCCAGAGAGGATTACTGTAATGGGTAATATTGCCAGCGGATCAATTATTAACTTTGGTTCTGGTGTTACCCCGCCGAACCCCGGTGACTTTAATGTTTATTCATAGCCAGGAGGTTTTATGGAAATCAAACGTATCGAAGACATATTGTCAGCGCAGCAAAAATTTGCGCAGCAACTCCAGCAGCAAATGCAGCAATTTAGCCAACAAACAAGCCCTGGCAGCTTTACCCTAGCCGACAAAAAACGTCAGCTACAACAATATGAGCAGCGTTTAAATACTACAAAGAAAGCCAGAGAGGCTTCGATTTCACGGTTTGATACTGATATTCGCCGTTACGATCAGGAAATAGAACGTCTAAAACGTGAAATTCAAGCAAATGACACTGGCGTGCGCCGTAAACAGCAAGGTTGATGACAACATCGTTTCACATTTTTGTTAATTTATGCCTTTAGGAAAGTTGGAGTAGAGTCAGCCAATACCGTCACCAGTCTTTGGGCAGAAACCTTTACACAGGCCTATCAAGATCTCCATAGCCCAGAGAACCTTCGCACATGCTGCGCTAAAAACTATTCCAATGAGGAAGCAATTAGCATTTTATCGCCTGATCAGTATGCTTGCATTATCGCCTACCGAGAAGCTGCACCTGTAGGTTACTACATCCTGAACTATCAGCAGTGCCCAAAAGATTACCTAACAGTAGCTACCAGCCCTACAACACATTAATCAGATGTAATGATTCTATTGTGCCAGCGATAATTCTGGCATTAGCACTCTTTCTTGTTTGCAAACTGTTGCCAGGTGCTAAATTGTCCTCAACAAGTGTTGAAACGTCTTAAAAATTAGATTTATATTCCTTAAAAAATGGCCTAAATCGCTCAGCTACGATGAAAAATGCCCAAAATTTAAATACATATCTATTCATAGTCTAAAACTGATTTATCGATCACTACATTCCTTACAAAACAGCTATTTCTGCCATTATTTGTCAGTCCAATAAGACTATAAATTGTTACAAAACACTTCCATGGGCAAGGGCTTTTCTATGATTTTTGCCATGACATAAGAAAGCTCCCATATGGCTTTCATAGGATACTTACCTACAGGTGAGACCCTTAAACAATAGTTAACCTATTCTTAATACTTATCCGATGCTCACCATATGCAATGTGATGCTAAAAGCCCTTTATTGCTATGGTCAGGCTGCAATAAGTCTGTAGTAGCAGCCAGTGTTAAAAGCTGCCACAATGGTTAAGGGAAATTTAAGCGAAGTTAAACATGATAGTTAATTACAGCATAACTTCTGATTTCTGACACCTGATTCCCCACCCAGCCAAAATTTCCCAACTTAAATGCTCTACCCTACTAATATTTTTTATCTACAACTCTTCCATGATCACAAAAAGAAAGAACTTTCTAGGCTCTCTTTATATACAGTTTAGGGGGAATTTGCCCTCAATCGGATTAATCGCAGCTATTTCAACTATTTTCTTAGGCAAGGTAGTATTTATTCATCTCTGGTATGACGTTCCCATCGATCAGCTCACCAGGGATATAATTGCTGTCGGTCGCATTCCTGTCTATGCAGGATTTCTTTCTCAAATAGGTCTCTTCTGCTGGGCTGCCGCAGCAATGCTCTGTTTTTTTAGCGCTAGCGTTATTGAAAACAATGGCAATCACCACAAGATCAAGCAGTTTTTGTTGGCTTCGACGTTGCTAACCTTAATCCTCGGTTTTGATGACGCCTTCTTACTCCATGAAAAAGTTCTGCCCAAACTGGGCATACCAGAAGGTGTCACCTATGCAAGCTATGGTGGGTTACTACTTTTTTACTTGCTTAGATTTCACCAACTTATTCTTAAAACAGATTATATATTTATAGCTCTTGCACTCGTTTTCTTTGGTCTTTCATACACATTAGATTTTGCATTAGCCATAGTGTATCCTGCCGCTCCCATCCCACTCCTGACATCAGGTCGAATCTCGTATCTGCTTGAAGATGGTGCAAAATTTATCGGTATTATCAGCTGGCTTGTTTATTGCTTCCAAATTGGCAAATACTCAATTAGAGTCAGTGCAGCCAAACCAAACATTGAGCTGCCCTACTATTCTGATGGAATTGCAAAACAGCAGATAATACACAAAGGTCTCCATATTGGTCAAGATCGTTAACGATGGCACTTTAAACGCATCACCTAACTGCCACGGAGTGTTGCTACTATCATGACCATCATGCGCGTCGGATTTGAATCCTCATCTAGTTGAATAACTCATCGGGTATTTGCCACGGGCTGCGCTGTGCCGCAGTGATGACAGTAGGGTAAATACTTGTATGTGGGCTGGTGACAGTGATTGCACTCCTGGTGCTGATGATAGCCACAGTGTGGACAATGGCTGTCATGGGCCTGTAGCTTTTTGGCGCACTTAATACAGCGTGACTTTTGTATACGCCCTGCAGCTTGGAGTTTAGGGTTAAAGATAAACCGTTGAGCGAACTTAATCATGCCAAAGCCTAGCAGCGGAATCAGCAAAATGTAAATATAGCTGACCAAAAACAGAAGTCTGCCAAATAGGACGGTGACAATATTAAATACAGCGGTAAACAAGACTCCCATTTGCATAAACTCAAACGCTTTGAGAATCAATGGGATAAAAAAGATGACCAGGAGATGCCAGCTAATCAGGGCAATGAGGCCATAGCGTTTACGCTGAGCGATGGTGTAACCGCCAAAAGCCACCAAAATCAGCGGCACAAGGAAAATCGCCTGAAAAGCTAGCTGAATACTGGGATACCAGAAACTAGCTCGGTCATACCCTTGCTCAATGGTTTGAAATGCAGAATCTTGGTTGAGCAGGGTGAGAAAGGCTGTACTTTCTGAGCTGGACAGGAGCTCATCCTTAAGGGTTGTAATTTCCGCTTTGAGGGCCGTAATCTGAGCCTCATTCTCTGTTAGTGTCGCCTTGGCCTGGGCGGCACTGGTTAGATTAATGGACTGATCACGGGGTTGTTCTGCAATTTCTTCTAGGAGCGTAGAGTCATACTGCTGGCGAATGGTGCGATTTGTATTTTCTAGGGTTGCGATCTCATCTTCCTTCCCATTCAACTGCTCCAATCGGTTAGTATTACTGGGTTGTTTAATGGCATCCTTAGTATCCGCGTACTGTAAACAGACACTGTTTATTTCCCCCAAACGATCAACAGCCGTCCACCCATACTGCTGCTTCAAGCCAACATTGTTTTCATCAGCTGCCCATCGGACCAGATTAAAGTCTTTATCCTCAGCAGTCTGATCACGATAGCTATCCCACTCGGCATAGCAAGGATAGACTTCAGAAGGAGCCATGTACCACTGACCAATATCGTTTAAGCCAATAAACACATTGGTCAAAATAAAAATATCAATCAGGATAATGACCACTAAACTAACTTTGTTCAGCGGTTCATTATTGATAGTTCGAGAGCGATGAAAGAACCGTCGCAGGGAACGACATAATCTATAAAACATAAAACTAATTGAGCAAAAGCCCCGCAAAGATAATGTGTGTCTGTGCGCCCATTGTGCCACCGTGGGCAATGCATCCTCCATGAGTATCTTGCACCCCCCTGAATCAATCACGCTGCCAGAGACATAGGGTGAAGTTCATCGAAGTAATACGAAGTAAAAGCTACAAGGCTTAGCATACAGGCTGTATAAGTTCTGTGAATAGACAGAATAGCAGGCTAAAACCGTGGTTAAGATCGGGAAGAGTTCTTTGCTCAATCACGCTGAAACTCATTAACCAATCATAGCTTCGAGATAAATGACAGATCTAATGACAGGAACAGGAAGTTGTCTTTGCGGTGCCATACACTTCACTGCAAAGACTATCCATAAAAATATGGGTGCCTGCCACTGCCACATGTGCAGAAAATGGAACGGTGGGCCTCTTATGGCCGTCAGCTGCGGTACAGAGGTTGCATTTGAAGGAGCGGAGAATATATCGGTCTTTGACTCATCGGAATGGGCCGAGCGCGGCTTTTGCAAAAAATGTGGTAGCCATCTTTTTTACAGACTCAAAGGCAACAACGAATATAGTATGTTGGTTGGGCTATTCGATGATGATAGTCAGTTTATCTTTGAGCATCAAGTATTTATTGACAAAAAACCTGAATTTTACGACTTCTCAAATAAGACTGAAAATATGACAGAGGCTGAAGTGTTTGCAAAATATGCACCACCTTCGGCATAAGACTGCTTTAGGGGATGCATCACATAGCAAAATAAATCTTGCACGGGTGATGGTTAACAGCTCACAACAACAGGATCTGATTAAGCTTAAAGCAATAAAACTCAGCTGCATGGCTCACCATGGTCCACCTCATGCGGTGATTATGTTCAAAGTTCAGCCTATATAATATCGATGCTGAAATTATCGGTTCAGCTTTCCTGAAAAATTGAGCATAATACTTAAACATGGATATTGAATTTGGTAATCTCGACAACCTAGATACCAATGGCACTGGCTGGTTTATTGGGTTTAGTGATTGGACCAAGGCAGATCCTGCTAAGGATGTTAATCTACGCTTCACCCCCCATGGTCAAGGATTTTCAAATTTATCTGCAAAGTGGATGCATCATCTTGTCGGAGAAACGAAAGGGTTGAACAAACCCATTAGCTATGGTCGTACCATAACTATGCTAATGAGTGACAGCGGCGGTTTTCGGATAGAGTTCTCAAGCCGTCCTGACTTTAAGGCTCCTGACACGCACAACTATTTGCTTGAAAAACGAGGAGATTTTATTGCCTGGGGTGCAAATGTGTATCATCAAGCATTTGTCGAGCGTGAAAGCACAACGCTGACCATACGGTGGGAGCCGTCAAAAAAATTACCACACTAGACTCACCATAGATTTTATTTACGAATAGTTCTGGTCAAGAATCTGTTTGCTAGGCTTTTGATTAGCCTTCGCACTAACTGGATTATTGGTTTAGTTCCTGGGTCATGCAGCCAATCAACACAGCGCGATTAACAATTCGCGAGTTCATCTTTGCTGATGCTGATGCCTTTATCAGCTTTATGACAGATCCTGAGTCGACAAAATTTCTGACGTTTACAGACGAACAAACCACCAGGGAGGGTGCTAAACGTCTGATTGAGTTTACGATTGCGTCCTATGGTTCTGAGCAACCGATGCTTGCATTTGCGGTTGAAGAAAAGAACAGCAAACGGTTTGTGGGTTTTTGTGGGTTGAATCCCCATGATGATGAAGCAGTGGAGGTTATGTATGCTGTGATGCCAGCGGCGAGGGGACAGGGGTATGGGACGGAGATTGCGATCGCAATCTCCCACCATGCTCTTAACGACCTTGGTTATCACCGCGTAGTAGCTCCGATTGCGCCAGAGAATAAGTATTCGCAGATTGTTGTAAGAAAGGCTGGTTTTGAAGATTGTGGGGTAGTGAGACAGGCAAACTTTCCGGAGCTGGTGCGACAATTTGTACTGCAGAAGGAGAGGATAAACGATGCGGATTGAAGCTTGCCAGGGGGTAAGTGATGGTTTTGGCTATGAATGGCTAGGGGAATGATTCAATAGTTCATAGTGATGGGAATTGATAAGTAGCGATAGGGCTGCTCAGGGCTTTCCTCCCTGAAACCCTCCTATTCGTGGGGGCCTAAACTCCCCCCCACCCCCCGACAGGGTAATCGTTTGTAGCAAATATTCTGGTGAGGGGTGAGCTACGTCAAGGTTAGGGTAAGAGCTAAACTAACTCATCCGATATTTTTATCCTTCTCAACACTGTAGAACTTAAGCGCTACAGTTTTGGAAGCAAATTATTTATACTCTTTTTGAGTTTTCAATCTGTTATTGATTTTGCAATTTTTTTTGAGTGATGACTTTTCTCGGTTGTGACTTTTTCAACTACGTCTAGAAAGCCTTCAATCACTGGTGATATATGCCGTCGTCGCCAGGCAACGGCTAGTTGGAGTTGGAGGAAGTTGCCGATGAGGGGGCAATAAGAGATACCGGATAAACCTGCTTTTTGAAGGCTTTCGGGGACGAATGTGATGCCGGTACCAGCAGCGACTAGGCCCAGTCGGGTTTGATATTTGCTATCTTCATAAACAATATTGGGGGCAAATCCAGCGTCTTTGCAGAGGGCTAACATTTGATCATACAGCACGGGTCCTTCATGGCGTGGGTGGACAATAAATGATTCGGTGGCAAGGGATTGTAGCGATAGTTGTTTTTTCTCGGCTAGTGCATGGCTATCAGGTAGAGCCAGCACTAGTTTTTCTCCTTGTAGTGGATAGAGGTTGAGAAATGAATCTTCTACCGGTGGATGTAAAAAACCGATGTCAATAGTTTCTTTTCTGAGACTGTTCACCTGGTCAAGGGTGCAAATTTCGTTCATGGCTAGTTTGACATCGGGATGGCGATCGCGAAAATGTCGCAAAATTTCTGGCAGCACTGTATGCATGGAGGAGGCTGTAAAGGCAATCCGTAACGAGCCAATTTCTCCTCGATCGATGCGCTGGGCTAGTTGGATGGCTGAGTCTAACTGCTGTAGTCCTTTGCGAACTTCGATTAAAAATGCAGCCCCTGCTTCGGTTAGCTCTACCATGCGTTTTGTGCGGTGGAGCAGCGTTACACCCAGTTCTGCTTCTAGCCTGTGAATCTGTCTGCTAAGGGCAGGCTGGGTAATCTGTAAGCGAGCAGCGGCGCGACCAAAATGGAGTTCTTCTGCAACGGTTACGAAGTACTGAAAGGCGTGAAGTTTCATAGTAATAACTTTATGTTATTAATGCTGTCCTAAAAAGCATTGGACAGTATTATTCTCGCCTGTTTATGTTGGGATACATAGGCTGTTTCTACAAAATTTATGTGAGTCCTGTCTGGACGTTACGAGAGGTGACACATGATGGCACGTCCAAGATGGATTTCAGGATTAGTTCTCTTTTTGATGACGGTGGGGGTTGCGATCTCAATTACCCACCTATCTCCCTCTGGAATATCATCAGAGTCTAGTGTTAACCACAGTCTTGCGTCTGATCGGGTAACACCAGAGGTTGTCTACGCACCAGATTCAACAGACGCTGCTTCAGTACGGTTTCCAGCTGATTATCAACAGCAGTTTGTTCAGTATGCGATCGTGGACTGTCCCAATAGCAACATTATCCGACAGATGTACGTAAATCGTCCATCTCTTGAGGCCCTTGAAACCAGTGAAACAGTCTCCAGTGGCACAGTGATTGTGATGGAAACTCACTCAGCACGTCAGGGAAGTAATGGCCATCTGACACCGACTCAACTAAACAATGTGTTTATTCGAAAAAAGCGTAGTGGGTGGCAGGTCAATGCTGACAGTGGCGAGTGGCAATCGGCCTGGTACAGCCCATCTGGAAGATTAGTTTCCAGTAGTCAAGGGTCTTGTATTGGTTGCCATACGATGGTGCGCGATCGTGACTATTTATTTACGTTACCGGCATTGCTCACAGCGGCAAAAACACAACAGGTGCAGCACCAGATAACAGAGTTTGGCACTTCTGTTTGTCGATAAAAATCATTTAACGATACCAAAGGAAGTCTATGAGACGTCTCATTTCCCTAGTTTTAGGAGGAATTATAATGACGGGTTTAACAACTACGGGGGCCGTTATAGATAGCCCAGCGGCTGAGCCTGTAGCAGCTGAGGCTGCTGAGCCTCAAGTAGATGATGACTTGCGATCGCTATCGACTCGCTTTGACAGTCCACAGGCACTTCAAGGCTGGCAAGAATTCCAAGTTGAGGGCTGGGTGCCTAAGTGGGAGCCTCCTAGCATCGAAAATGGCAGCTTAGTGCTGCGACCCAGATCCTCTGGCTGGTTTGAAGATAATACAGCAGGGCATCTTTATCGTCAGGTTACCGGAGACTTTATCATTACCACTCGTATCAGGGTAAAAGGCACTCAAAGTACTATGCCTCAGCGATCGTTCTCGTTAGCGGGGCTATTCATTCGAACACCGCGAGCTATCACACCAGCAAACTGGGAACCCAATCAAGAAAACTGGCTATTCTTTAGTGCTGGCACAGCCTTCCCAGCAGGTGAACCGCAGTTTGAAATAAAATCGACCTACAACAGTCTTTCGACTTTAAAGATTTCTGACGCACCAGAGGGCTGGATTCGATTACGAGTTGGGCGTTCTGGTGAACTCTTTACATTGTTGTATCAGGCCGAAAACTCTACAGAATGGCAAGTTCTTGACCAGTTTATTCGCCCCGACTTGCCTGAAACGCTCAACGTCGGCCTAACAGCCTATGCAGACTGGGATTCACTAGCTCCCGATTATCCCAACTACCAGCAATACAATGAGCAGGGCTCAGCTACTCAAAATGCGGACCTGGTGGCCTATGTCGAGTCGATTGATTTTCGTCGACCCAGCACACCGCGCTTCCCGCTCGCAACACTTGATCCAAGGGTTTCTTTTAATCCTCAACTTTCGGAGACGAGGCTAAGAGAACTGATGAGTAATTAGTCCTGATGGCACTTTTGATTCTTAATAATGTCTAATTTAAAGCGAGTTGCTACCGTTTTGATAGGGCTTGCCACTGCTGTGATGTTTGCCTATATCCAGCTCGTCAATGCCCAAATACCCCCAAATTTTCAGGGCCGATACATTGCAGCGATATCTGATGGAGATATGCGGGCCTATGCTTACATTGACGGGCAGCTTGGCGATCCACGCGGTCCTGATCAGCTTTCATTGGTAACATTACCATTGCCTGCTACACCCGCCCTAACTAGCTCAATTGAAGTCTCCAATTCTGTTATTAACCCTGTTTACAGTTTGGTGGCTTCTCAAGATAGCAATACTATCTTTGTTGCTGAAACCAAAGAGCAACGCGAACCAGAAGATCAGCTAATCAGCGATCTGGATCTGGGTACAACGTTACGGGCAGTTGATGTATCTGATCGGGCAAACCCGAGAGTCATTGCGTCAGTGGAGGTAGGTATTGATCCTCAAGGTGTTTCCCTAGATGCTAGCGGCACAACATTAGCCTTGGCAACTAAGGACCCAGATGCACCGCTGACGTTTGTCACCTTTACCAATGGTCGCTTTGGTGAACCGGTCCAACTGCCGATGCGGAGCTTCTCGCCAGTGGCAGAACTGCCAGACGGTGGGATGCTACCCCACCATGTAGAGTGGCACCCTACAGCAGATGTTATTGCTGTCAATGCTAATTTTCGTGGCCAGGTTCAGTTTTCTCGGGTTGTTCGTGATGCCAATGGCAATGTCAGCGATGTGGTGCCCTGGGGTAACCGTGTTGTCACCTCTAAATGGCCAATGTCTGGAAAGTTTTCTCCCGATGGTCGTTTTTATGTGACCAATGATTTGCAGTGGGGGCCAGATGTGAGGGGATTTTATGTCAATGCACCACCATCACAGCTGACAGTCATTGAATTAGCACCGTTGGATCAGATTGATGCAGCCCAACATTTTGTTGTGGCCGGAGTTTCTCTGCCAAGACATGCTGAAAGCATTGCCTTCTCAAACGACGGCACGCTGATTGCGACGAGTAATATCGGCCAGACATGGCTTTCTCCAGATGAGCCAGGGTATAGCCAGTCCTCACTTTCCTTAATCCAGTTCGATCCGATCACAGGTCAAATGGCCAAGACTGGTGACTGGACCTTTGACGGTATTCTTCCAGAAGGCATTGCATTTGATGCGTCTGATCAATATATTGTTGCAGGGGTGTTTGAATACGAGACACCAGAACCACGACGCGGAGCCCTGGAGTTTTGCGGGTGGTTGATGGGACAAATTTGGAACAAACAGATTACAGGATTGATACTGGACCTGGCGCTCACTCACTGATTGTGGTTAACTGATAGGCATACGCTGGGTTGCAAGAAGTATTCTTATCGGCCTTAGAACCCGCGCTGCGCTATCTGACAAATCGGTATGAACCTTCAACCTATCGAAGATTTTCATCTTGAGAAATGTGCTGCTTTATTTGCTGCAGTCTTCAACAGCCCACCTTGGAACGAAACGTGGAGTCAGGAAATAGCTCTGGGTAGATTGCAGGACTGTTATAGTATGCCAGGGTCTTATGGAATTGTTGCGATCAAAAAGGACAGAATTCTAGGGTTTGCCATCGGCCACACTGAAACATGGTACGAAGGCAAACATTTTTTTCTAAAAGAAATGTGTATCCAATCCACTCAGCAACGAAGTGGAATTGGCACAAAGATAATCGATATGCTTTACCAACAGCTGATAAACCAGGGTGTAAGCATAATTTATTTATTGACCATGAGAGATAGCCCAGCAGCAGCCTTCTATGAAAAGTGTGGATTCTCACATCACTCTAAAATGATTATGATGACCAAAAAATGAAAGTCTTCAAACTTCAGCTACATGTCCCAAACTAACCAGATAAACTCTTCGTTATTGTTGAGTTTTTAAGGCATTAAATATCCCCACAATTAACAGCACAGCTCCAAGGGCAAGGAGAATTGCTGTTGTTGGGATTACAAGTCGCAGCATTCTATAGTTTTTTGAATAAACGTTAAATAAACATCCAGATATTCAAAAGATTTGCTACCAATTCCTGGCTGTTTGAGCCACTGACATCTGTAGCCTTAACTTGCTTCGCCCTGATCTTTGAACTCCAGCAGCCATCGGCGAAATCTAAAAGAATATGCAGCAAAATAAGGACAAACTGGGTGCGTAAAACATACTGGTGAGCTGTAAGCGCAGTCTATGGAAACATCTCCATGCCTCCATAGACTGCCAACGTTACGGTTTGCTAAGGTCTATTCCATGAAATTCAAGCAGCTTATTCTTTTAGGACCTCCTGGTGTAGGGGTTAAGGAACAGGCAAACACACTGTCCAATCGCTGGCATATTCCCCATGTGTCCATGGGGCAGCTCATCCATGGGGCTATTGCTAAACAGTCGGCCATCGGTCTGGAGATACAGTCTTACGTTGAAGCGGGTGAGCTAGTCCCCGATGCTTTAGCAATAAAGTTGCTGCGAAAGCGGTTTGAGCAGCCGGATGTGATGCTACAGGGGTGGGTGTTGGATGGGTTTCCCCGCACCCTGGTTCAGGCCCAAGGGCTGAATGAATGGTTGTTAAAGGTAGGTCAACCTGTAGCAAAGGTGGCCTACTTAAAGACCATGACGGGGCTATTGATTAACCGATTATCTTCTACAGAGAATCATGAGCCGATCCCAGCTATCCGTCACCGGTTAGCCCATCATCAACAAGAGACTGCGCCCGTACTGGAGTATTATCGGCAGCAAGAGCAATTAACAACTGTTAATGCTAGCCTCTCGTTTGCAGAAATAACCCAGGCATTGGCTGAGCTATTTGCAGAAGAAGCAGGGGCAGCCCGCTTTATTCAGGATGAATCAGAACTGAATTCTCTTCTGGAACAAGAACCTCTGCTGGTGGTGGATTGCATGGCGTCCTGGTGTGGCTCTTGCAAACTGATAACGCCCCTAATTGATCAGCTGGCCAAGACCTATAAAGACCGTGTCAATGTGATGAAAATAGATTTTGATGTCAATAAGCAGGTACCCAAACGGTTTGGGCTCAAAGGCATGCCAGCGGTTATGTTTTTTAAGAGTGGTGAACTGGTGGAGACACTGACAGGCGTAAAACCTTACCAGGCCTATAATGCGGCGCTAAGTCGCTGTTTGGAATAAGATGGCTAGGGGCCAATGAGATGGCTAGGAGCCAATGAGATGGCTAGGGCCAATGAAATGGCTAGGGGCCAATGAAATGGCTAAAGCCACAGATTCATTCATTAAGTATGGTGTCAGGGAAACAGGCAAATTAACTGAACCTTAGGAGGGTTTGTTATGACAATTTCCATGTATCAAGCCTCGGTGCCGTTATTAATCCGCGCCCTTAAGAACATGGTTGTCATTCTCAAAAAGGGTGAAGACTACGCAGAGGCCAAAAATATCGATCCGACGGCTTTGCTCAATAGCCGCTTATACCCCGATATGTTTCCCTTTGTTCGACAGGTTCAGGTTGTCTCAGATCTGGCCAGACGAGGTGTGGCCAGGCTTGCAGGTGTTGAGGTGATTGCCATGGAAGACACAGAGACCACGTTCCCTGAACTGATCGAGCGTATGCATCAGTCCGTGGCTTACATAGAAACCTTTACCCCTGAACAAATTAACAACACAGAAGAGACAATCCTCACGTTGCCCATTGGTGAAGGTCAAACTATGGATTTCAGAGGATGGGAGTTTCTGTCATTTTTTGTTTTGCCCAATGTTTATTTTCATGTGACAACGGCTTACGATATTCTTCGACACAATGGCGTCGAGATTGGTAAACGAGACTATTTGGGCCGACCATAATCAGCCTCACGCCAGCCAGTATAATTTTTAAATTAGTACCCTACTCAGCCTCAACCACCTTTACTTCATAGCGCTTATACGCATTAGCCAACTCTTCAATCACATGAATCGGGCGCACCTCACCTGGCAACAAGGCGGCATCGCCAAAGTTCATATCCCGCTCAGGCAGGTCCAATTCCACCTCAATCTCAGGCTGATCCAGGGGGGGCAGGCTAGCCCACCTGGATCAGTTCTTCAATGGCATCGTCAAAGCAATCGTAGTCGATATAGTTTTTGCCCCGTGATAGGCGATCTTGGGCCTGTTTCCGTTATGAAAGGTTTATAGTCATCGTCACCAAAGTCTGCCAACGAACTCCAATGTTCGGCTGTAAAACATTTCGTGAAACAGCTGCATTCTTTACAGGATTTTCATTTGGCACAGATAGTTACCCCTTAGTGATGAAGGCTACAACACTTTTCATCATTTCGTCACAACAACTTTACGATTACCCCAGCAGTATGCATGGCAAGGCATAGATAATGACAGTGACATCACAATCACGCCCCCTGGCTTTGGCCCCATAGCGCTCAAATGGATTGAAGGACAATGGAAGATCACTTCATCAGATATCATGAATAAGCTATTGGCAACAAACGCTTAATTTAAAAAGGGCCGAGAATATATCACTCGCGCGCTGTGCTTGATGACTTGATATTTACCTGAGCACTGTGGTCAAGACCCATGGAACGATTACTTGAGCGTGTCAATAGAGATCTTCAGCTGGACATTTCTTCCCTAATTCGTACCGTTGAGGAACCAGGGCAAACCCTGGTTCAGCTAATTGCTGAGATCTCTGTAGATATCGAACAGCTTCGACAGTTTATTGACCATCGTATTGCACAACAGCCTTTTGCAGAATCAGCAGCAAATGCAAAAGATATGCCTAGGGATGCAGAATACAAACTTAAAAAACATACTCATCAAGTCACTAAACTCAGGTCTTCTCTGCTGAAGTTAGAGGCTAAGGTGGCTGAAGCTAAATGGGTTTTAGCTAGGCTTGGAGAAAGTTCTGAGGCTGAATAATCTTTTGGGCTAATTTATAGCCGCTCTCGGTTGGAATAACTATAGTCTGTCGGTGTAAGTGAGTAGGCAATAGGGAGTGGGGTGAATGCAATGTGAGGCTCTACAAAACTCAGAACTAGTCTTAGAGCCCAATCAAAAAGAATGCGGCCCAGTCGCGAGGATCGGGATGATCTGCCAATGTATGCAACATGGCCTGTCGCAGGGCAACGGCCTTATTTGGTTCAATTTGTAGCTGCTGATAAAACTCAGTCATGAGCATTGCCGTTGCCTCATCGGGTACGGCCCACAGGGAAGCCACCAGGTTATTGGCACCCGCTGCTAAAAATGAGCGGGAAAGTCCCACAACACCGTCACCCGTAATCTGCCCTCGTCCTGTATTACAGGCACTGAGCACCACCAGGTCGGCCTTGAGATCAAGCTGCATTACTTCTTGGGCAGTTAGCAACCCATCGTCAGGCTGGTCACGGTCACCTTTTTCACGGGTGGGGGTCAATGCGATCGCACTACTCAACCCATGGCGTTCATCCAGTAAACCATGGGTGGCTAAATGGATAATATCGGCATCGGCCAACCGTTCACGCACGGCGGTTTCTGTCGCCGCAGTCCCCAATAAGGGAACAGTATTGAGAATGGGTGCGATCGCAACGGCCTCTGCCTCTGCCCCCGGTAAATCCGTCAGGGGCATGGGTGGCCCCCCCACCCTAAAGGGCACCGACGGCATTTCAGGATTGCCCACGATCACCGCTGATGCCGCTTGAGCACGGTCAATTCCCACCACCAGGGCCTCACCGGATTGTTGCACCAGGCGTTGTTGTAGAAAATGCAGCGTCTGTAGCGACGGTGTTGTGCCTAACGTATGATTCTCAATCAGATACTGCCCCTGGGCATTTTGCAAAGCCGGAAAAGGCACCAAAAATAGCTCCCGATGGGGAACAATGATGACCTTTTCCGCTGGGGCCTCGGGTAAATACTGAGCGATTGGAGCAATCAGCAGATCGTAAAGTTGTTTCAAGTCTGCCTGGGCCATATCTTGGCTGGCTTGGGCGGTCTGCACCCCACCACCCCACGAATTAAACCCACGCACCCCGAGACTATCCTGGCTAGCGGTCAACTTATCCCTCAGGGCATGGGGCTGCTGAGTCAGATTCACCTGTTCAAAGGCAATCTCTCCATCGGGGTTAACCACCCAAATAAATAGGGCTCGATCGTTAAACTGGCTGCGTCCAGGGGACGGTTGGCGAATAATGGAATACTGCACCAGTGTGGTCCCCTGCTTTTTAGCCAGTGCCTTAATGTGAGCAATCGTTAGGTCTGCCACAGGCACAGGTGTGGCCGTCTCCAGGGTTTGGGCAGCCAGTAATTCCACAAAGGCCCGCGCCCGTCCCCGCTCTGCCACCACCAGGGCAGCCTCCATATCCCCCTGCTCAATCAGCACCTGCTGTAGCTGATCGTACCGATAAGATTGGGTCTCAAACAGCGAAACCTTATTACTATCCTGTAGACCAGGCTCTAACGCTTCAAACTTATCCAATACCCCATACAGCGTTTCTTTAGCCTGAGATAGATTGCCTTTGGCCCGATAAATCTCAGCCAGGCCACTGAGGGCATTGATCTGCCCCACTTCATCATGGTGATGTCTGGCCCAGGCATAGGCGTCATTAAAGTACTCAAGGGCTGTTTCCCGATCCTGCCTGACGTAGAGCTGCCCTAAATGATCTAGGGTGCGGCTATATTCTGGCCCGACATACTTGTCTCGATAGCCCAGGGCTTCAGTAAACGTTTCCAGTGCCTTGTTAAACGCCCCCTGCTCGGCATAGAGCTCTCCCAAGCTGTTGAGAATATTGGCTAGCTCGTGCCACTGCCCCTGGAAAATGGCGATGTCCTTTGCCTCTAAATACGTGGCCCGCGCCTTGTCATAGGTTTGCTGCTGCCGATAAACATGCCCTAAACCATTGAGATACCGAGGTATGCCCTCCCAATACCCTACGGATCTGGCTTCCCCCAGGGCGGTTTGATAAGCAGACTCTGCCTGGCCGTAGTCCCCAAGCATGTAATAGAGGCTGCCCACTTCCCCCAGGGCTCGAGTGCGATCCACCCGGTCTGAGCTTCGGGACAGGGTAGCGTGTAGCGTATCAAGCGCCCGACCGTATTGCCCCGTGTGCCGATAGACCTCTCCTAGGGCTAAATTAAGCCGATTTTGTTCTGAAAAATCTTGCAGGAACCCCCGCTGCACCTGACGCAGCTGCTGCCAACTACGGGTAATATTTCCCTGTTCTAGCCAGATCAACGCCTGCATTAAAAAACCTCGATGGCGTTGAGCAACGGCTGTAGAGGCGGGTATGGTTAGCTGATTTGCTTGATTCAGGGTCTGCTGGGCCCGGTTGAAATCGCCCAAACGATAGTGGGCAAAACTCAGGTCCACCAGGCTATTGTGCTCGCCGATCGGGTCTCCTGCACTGCGGTATAGCTCACTGGCCATGGTCAACGGACGCAGCGCGGCTCGACTGCTACCCATCCGTAGAAAGTTTTTTGCTTGTTGATACTGGATCTGGGCAGCCTCAACAGATTTGGCCCTGACAGGCCCATTCACTTGGGCAGTTCTAGCCTCGCCTGCCTGACCCACATCCATTAACAGACTGATGCCTAACAGCCAGCTAACCGTTCGAAAACCTGCCATAAATGCCTAAATCTGTGACAACCAACCATAAAATCTATGCCACCTGAAAGATTGATAAAAGCATCAATCTTTCCGTGTCTACAATCCCACACTGGTAATTTAAGGACGGTTATCCACTTAATCGCCCGTGGGGCACATTGCTTACTCTGACGAATACAGTATGAAATTTGATTCATCCAGTCCATGGACATGGGGCCAGGCCAGCAAATTTTTGCGGGGTTTCGCCACAGCGAAGTGTCCAACCTTAACCCAACGTTTACAAAAGCTGTTGCTATCCTTTGAGAAATAGTCACAATCAGAGACCACCGCCGTCACACTGTGGTTATATATACCGCTGGTGGGTTAGCAAATTGACAGCATGAAAGTTCTAGATAAACGACACCGGATCATGGCCTTGCTATTTGGCTTGGCAATTTTGGTGTCGCTGGGATTTTGGTTCAGCCGTGGCGATGTGAATGGTCCCAATACTGCTTGGGCGGCAAGGAGTAATTTTTGGGCCGACCGACGCGTGGCGGCAGCCCTGGAGTCTGGGTTTGAGCAAGCTGATAAGGCAGCGGAGTTAGGCCAAACCGCCAGTAACGCTGACCAATGGGATCAGGTCGTTAAAGCATGGACAGATGCGATCGCAACCTTGCAAACCATTCCGGCCCAAAGCCCGGAGCGCTTCTTTGCCCAGCGTAAGCAGCAGGAGTACTTACAAAATCTGGCCTTTGCCCAACGGCAGGCCAACCAACTCAGCTGGCCCAATGTGTTTCCCAGTTTAGGCAGCCCCGTCTTAGATGAACAATTGCGGCTCTACCTGAGCTATTTAGCCACGTTTGGCCCACCGGACATCCTGGTGATTGGTAGCTCCCGCACCATCCAGGGGATAAACCCACAGATCCTCCAAACAGATTTAGAAACACAGGGATATCCCGTGCGGGTGTTTAACTTCAGCATTAACGGCGCTACGGCCCAGGTGATGAACTTTGTCCTCCAGCGACTGCTCACCTCAGATCAACTGCCCAGACTGGTGATTTGGGGGGATGGTTCGCGGGCATTTAACAGCCGTCGTGTTGATGCCACCTTTGCCAACATTCTCAAGTCACCGGGATACCGGGCCGTGCTGGCAGGGGAAAAGCCAGGGTTTAGCAATCGAGCCTCTATCCCCAGACCGCCTAGCAGTATTAATGCCTATGGCTTTTTGCCAGTTGCCGATGTATTTGACCCGGCTGCGTTCTATCAAACCTATCCGCGCATTAGCGGACGCTACGATGGGTTTTATAACCCGTTTGGTTTGACAGGGTTACAGCTGGGGTCGTTGCGATCGCTAGTGGGCTATCTCAAAAGCCGCAATATTGAATTGGTCTATGTTCATCTTCCCCTCAGCGGCGACTACCTAGATGACTTTCGCCTCCCCCTTGATCAACGCTTTCAACGGTTTTTACAAACCCAAAGCCAGCGTCAGGGGTTTGCCGTCATTGATCTGCTTCTGCAATGGCGTCAACAAAATGCCTTCTTTGCTGACCCCAGTCACTTAAACCAGGCAGGCGCAGCCAGCATCGCGCAACAGTTAGCGCGCGACCCATTAGTGCTAGAAAAATTGAATGCCTTAGAATAAAGAAGAAAAGAGCAACTATAAAATCTCAATAACAACAACCAAACTCTCTTCCTAAAGTAGGTCAGCTGCTCACTACTCAAAGCCGTTATAGCGCCAGGGTACGGGATCAACCGCCACCTGATTCACATAGAGCCCCCAGTGTAAATGGGGGCCAGTGGACGCACCGGTGGAACCAATGGCCCCCACTTGCTGACCTGCACTTACGAAATCTCCCTCATTCACATCAATGCGACTGAGGTGAATCATGATACTCAACAGCCCCTGACCGTGATCAATGCCAACGGTATTACCATGGAGCTCAAATCCATCACTCACACGCCCCACTAGGCGGATATACCCAGCCGCAGGAGCTACTACCGGTGTTCCAGTTCCCGCAGCATAATCCACACCACGATGGTAGTAGTTTTCGGCAAACTCACCATTGTAATAACGCCGTACGCCATATTCTGAACTCACCCTGCCCTGACTCGGACGCAACAATGTGCCCCGCCAATGGCGCTCAGGACTCACCAGTTGCTTAAAGGCATCCACTCGATCAAATTCATGGTCCGTGCCCAGGCTACCGCTACCCCGCAGTGTGATCCGCTGGGTCCGGAAGCTACGGTTGCGTAAACCGACGGCCAGATTGCGGGTTTCTTCATCACCACTGACCTGGATCACGATACGCCCCGGCGTATCCAGAGGACTGGTGGGAACAAACGCGCGAAAGCGATTATCGGATAGGGGAAAACTGGGATATTCTTTACCATTGGCAATAACTGTGGGAGGAGAGCTAGCACCGTTTCTAGCTTTCACCATGACAGAAATGGTATCGCCCAGCTGAGGATCGTTGGGCGTAATAATAACATCATAGGCATGGGCCGCTTTGCCCATCAATCCCCATGACATCAACCCACCGGTTACCAATAGCCCTGCTAATACCTCTCGCCGCTGCATCACCATACTCTGCTAATTCCTTATGTTCTGTCTGGTTTAATCTGACCTTTGATTTGGTGAGAACCTGGCCGATATCTCACCCAACTAGGTATTAATCACCAATATCCCCTGACGATTGATTGACCACTAATGACATGTCGTCGATACCATGCTCTTAGTGGCTAGGTTTACAGAATAATACAGAGATTTTTTATCTGTTCGTGAATATATGCCATTTAAAATAGCCCAGTGGGAGCAGTTGGACTAAGACTACCGTGGATGTTTGCGACTCGGTATAAATACCTTGGCACAACACCCCATTATCAGGCTTGTCATAATCGCTGTCCCTAAGCAAGCCATCTGGGTGTCGATCACATCAAATGCAATACTTTCCATGGCTGCATTGGTCACCACGTCCTGGTATTCCACAATCTCTTGATATTTCAGTTCGATCAAGTCCTCGGAGAGCAACATAGACATTCATCCAGTCATCAGCAGTTTTACTAAGTAGATCCCTATTGGATGCTTTCCATAGACTGCCCGAGGAGATCGGCAACTCACCAAGTTACACTCATGTGTCAAATTAGCGCGCCGAACCAGCGGGTCAAACCAGTGCGTCAAACCATAGGTAGTCCTGTGCAGTGGCCTGTAGCTTGGTGTAGTTTGTTCCTAAAAAACTTCAACTTTCTCTCCAATTACATCCAGACAAAGAGTGAGATAGTGTTCCCTATCTAGTTATCAACATTTGACTGATGCTGATCGAACGTCTATCCCACAAGGACTTTAGCGCCCTTGCCCAACTCTACAAATCCACACTGCTAGAGACAGTCTTGCCATTTTGGCAAAACCACTCATTAGATCGTGAGTGCGGCGGCTACTTTACTTGTCTAGACGTACAGGGAAATGTTTACGACACCGATAAGTTTATCTGGCTGCAAAACCGCCAAGTCTGGACCTTTTCCATGGTGTACAACCGCCTAGAACAACGTTCAGACTGGTTAGAGATGGCCCGCCACGGTGTTAACTTTTTGACCCAGCACGGTCGTGATCTTGAGGGTAACTGGTACTTTTCCCTAGATCGCCAAGGCCGTCCCTTAATACAGCCCTACAATATTTTTTCCGATTGCTTTGCCGCCATGGCCTTCAGTCAATACGCCCAGGCCTGTGGAGATAGCGAAGCTAAGGAAATTGCCCTACAGGCCTATAACAATGTTTTGCGTCGTCAAGATAATCCTAAAGGCCAGTACAACAAAGCTTACCCAGGCACACGCCCCATGAAGTCCTTGGCCATACCCATGATTTTGGCCAACCTCACCCTAGAAATGGACTGGTTGCTAACAACAGAATGCCTAGATGTAGTATTAAACCAAACCATTCACGCCGTTATGGAAGAGTTCCTAGATCCTGAGAGCGGCTTGATATATGAACACATTGCTCCAGATGGCACTCCCATCGACTGTTTTGAAGGTCGATTACTCAACCCTGGCCATGGCATCGAAGCCATGTGGTTCATGATGGACATTGGCCAGCGACGCCAGGACAACACCTTAATTAATCGCGCCATCGACACCACCCTAACAATTCTTGAACGGGGTTGGGACAATGAGTATGGCGGTATTTTCTACTTCTTAGACCGCATGGGCCATCCCCCTCAGCAACTAGAATGGAGCCAAAAACTGTGGTGGGTTCATTTAGAAACCTTAGTGGCCCTGCTATTGGGCTATCGACTCACCCAGCGAGATGACTGCTGGCAATGGTATCGCACCGTTCATAACTATGCATGGTCCCGGTTTAATGACCCAGACCACGGTGAATGGTTTGGCTATCTAAACCGCCAGGGCGATGTACTACTCCCTCTAAAAGGAGGAAAGTGGAAAGGCTGTTTCCATGTACCGAGGGCTCTATACCTGGGCTGGGAACACACTCAAGCAATGCTCTAACGCTTCGTTTTATTCTTCATCCGAGACGGGAGCGGACCTAAAAGCTCGTTAGCACAATTAATCCACTGTTCCGTCTGTTGGCGTAGCTGCTCCTCATCCACACCCTCAAACGGAAAATCCCTAGACAACTGTCGCCAAAATTCCGGATCCTGATTATGACTGGTGTGATCATATGAATTGTTGACAGGTTTGTTCGAAGCCATAAAATTCCTTGATCAGCTGAATAAGTCATGGGTACTCAACCAATCTCAAGGTGCCCAATGATACATAGCTTTTTAGGGTACTGAGGAAATTCAAGTGATATCGACGACAAACCGATTGCGGAAACCACGTGGTTTTGACCAGGAATGTCCTTATTTAACAACACTCTGGCACCCTGGGTACGTAAATATAGCTACCAATACACATTACTTATGCACAAGGAACTTAGACGGGGGCTGCCCAAGAACATCGGAGCAGAAAACCAGCAATGGTGATGCCGCCCCCTATGCGCGCCCCCACGACATTATGAGTCGCATTTTTGGAACAGAGAAATCACCAAAAGTCTTCCAAAGCTTTGACTGACAAGGATAATAAAACATGTAGACATGAGATAACCGCTGTATCAGGTTATTTCTAACGCCAGGCAACCCATGGGCCTTAACCAGCATCCAACATCAGAAACCTCTATCTCTTAGAGAATGATTAGCAATAAATTTAAGTACTGTGACACTCTTAGGGATAGTCATAGGTGTCACAGTAATTATTATTGCTGCTTAAAAGTGGAGCTATAATGTCGCCAACCGTGTTCTCCTTGCGTTACCTGGACTGCATTATTACGTCTTATTCTCAGTAATATCCCAATAATGGGGAAATTATGAGCGTTACCTACGTCCATACCAATAGTCCTCTACTTATTTTTACGCATCCTTCAGTACAAATGAACTAAATTATGATATCATCCACCGATATCTATTAACCCTGGCAAGGTCTTAATTCTGTTTATAAAAAAGGGATTTATTTATTTCATTCATAGACCTCATTCATCCCACATATGGTGGATGTTAATTGCTAGGTTTAGTCTCGAAACAAGACAAAAGTTGTTCTAATGACTACAAAATTGTTTCTAGTTCGCCCCTAAACTTCATAGTCGCTTAAGTTCTCAAACAGACAGGTATAAGAATTTGTGGATACGTGCATAAATAATCCATAATCAGCCCATTCGGTTCGGTTATCGCCCAAGGAAAACCTCACCCAAACGCCTGAAAGCTTGAGGCATACTAGCACTACGGAGATTGTCGTTTACCCGCTCTTCTCTCAGCCAACTCTAATCTGAGACTTCTTAGATTTCTCATCTATTTACCTTAAAGTAACGAAATAGAGATGTGTTTATGAGAGTTGTTTAATCAAGTGTAATCATTTGTGTTACTTAGGGTAAAATTAAACTCATAATGAATCCGTTTTAAGTTCGTTTTTCAGAAATATAGGTACATGTTCAGCCTTGACCTAGGCGTTTGAAGCGGATTGTTAGAGCGATTCCATTAATTGCAATCCGATTTGTTGTGTTCTGCGTATTACCAGTAAAGTTCAACCTTTCGAATTCAACTCGTGGTTAAGGGTTCATAAACATAAACACCCTATACCTGGCACACTTTTCCAGCAGTGGAGGTCCATTACAAGCTATGTCGAAGCTGAAAGCCCCAAAACGAACTTCACCAGTTGCCTACAGTACTGATACCGTACGCACTTATCTTCAAGAGATTGGTCGCGTACCTCTACTCACTCATGAAGAAGAAATTGTGTTGGGTAAGCAGGTACAGTGCTTGATGGCTCTGCAGGAGACTAAAGATAAGTTAGACGAAGAACTCGGTCATGATGCGAATCGAGTCGAATGGTCGCAGGCTGCCGGTATTTCCGAGACAGAACTCGTCCATCAGCTACGGCACGGTGAACGGGCAAAGCGCAAAATGATCGAAGCTAACCTGCGCCTTGTAGTAGCAGTGGCTAAAAAGTATCAAAAGCGTAATTTAGAATTCCTAGATTTAATCCAGGAAGGTACTTTAGGTCTGGAGCGCGGTGTCGAAAAGTTTGACCCCATGAAAGGGTATAAGTTTTCCACCTATGCTTACTGGTGGATTCGTCAGGCAATTACCCGTGCGATCGCACAGCAGTCACGCACCATTCGTCTACCCATTCACATCACCGAAAAGCTCAATAAAATTAAGCGTGAGCAGCGCGTACTTGCCCAGAAGTTAGGCCGTAGTCCATCGGTTGGTGAAATTGGTCAAGAGCTTGACCTCACCCCTGAACAAGTACGGGAATACCTAACCATGTCCCGTCAGCCCATATCTCTGGATGTCCGCATCGGCGACAACCAGGATACAGAGCTACAGGAGCTACTGGAGGACGACACCGTGTCACCTGAGGATTACACGGTTCAGCAGTCCTTGCGTCAAGATATTCGCAATATGCTGACAGAACTCACTCCTCAGCAGAAGGAAGTGATCAATCTACGCTTTGGCCTGATCGACGGCACCCAGCTCTCCCTAGCTAAGGTAGGACAGCGGATGGGTATCAGCCGCGAGCGGGTTCGCCAGCTAGAACAACAGGCCCTTAAGCATCTACGTCGTCGTAAGGCAACGTTCCAAGGTTATTTGGCAGCTGGCTAAGGCCAATGTTCAAGTAACCTTGGCGGACTTTCCCAAGGCTAGACTAGCTTTTTCCTGGACATCTACAAACAAGCTCCTGGCCTCAGCCAGGAGTTTTTTTTGTCCCAAAATTGATACGCAATCCTGACCGATAACGCCCGGTATCGAAGGGCAACCATCGACGACCAGCAGCCCCTATGCCTAACCTAAGTTCTCTCCTAAAGCTAAACGACTGCCATTGGCAAAGGCCCACCCAGACTGAGATTTTTTACCCGCTGGCTGAACCTGACGGAGCAATAAATATCCATCACCTGTGCCAATGACAGGGCCATGATTTTTCCAAACAGCCATAACTTTGCCAGGCTCGGCAGGCTTTAGAGCCCCATAGGCATCTTTTAAAGTCCGATAGTCCTCAGGCAGTTGAGACCAGACGCCATCAAACAGAGGAATCGTCTCACTAATTTTAAGCGGCTGCTGTTGTAGCTGAGTGACACAGTTGGGATAGAAGCCCCGGATTTGGTTATGGATATCCAGAGCCGGACGCTGCCAGTCAATGACATAATCAGCTTTCTTAATCAGCGGCGCATAGGTGGCCTGCTCCTCAATTTGAGGAATGGGACGAATGGCTTGGCCATCTAGCTTATGAAGTGTGCTCAACAGCAGCTCAGCTGTGAGTTTAGACAAGGTATCAGCAATTGCCCAGGCGTTATCCAAAAGCCCAATGGGAATCTTTTCCTCTAGCAACATGGGGCCTGTATCCATACCGGCATCCATCAACATGGTGGTTACACCGGTCTCCGCCTCACCATGGTATAAACTCCACTGAATGGGAGCAGCCCCACGGTAGGTGGGTAAAATCGAGCCATGACCATTGATTGACCCCAGTCGCGGCATATCCAAAATTTCTTGGGAAAGGATTTGGCCATAGGCAACTACCACAAAGGCATCAGCCTGACAGTGGCTGAGGAAGTCTAGAGCCTCAGCATCTTTTTTGATTTTTTGGGGTTGCCACACAGGAATCCCGGCTTCGGTAGCCACTGTTTTCACAGGGGAAGGGGTCACTTTACTGCCGCGCCCCCGCCGCTTATCTGGCTGAGTAACGACGGCAATAATATCAAAATCAGGGTCTTTAAGCAGACGAATAAGGCCAGGTACCGCAAATTGTGGAGTACCAAAGTAGACAACTTTCATTACAGGAATGGACACTGAATAAGTGAGTTGATTATCAGCATGCCCCTAACGGCGATCAATAGCAATTTCAATACGGCAAGATATCCCGGATGTCGCTAACGGCGATCAATAGCAATTTCAATACGGCAAGATATCCCGGATGTCGCTAACGGCGATCAATAGCAATTTCAATACGGCAAGATATCCCGGATGTCGCTAACGGCGATCAATAGCAATTTCAATACGGCGATTGCGCTGACGAAATTGAGGGTTGCTATTGTCAGTAATGGGCTGGCTTTGGCCATAGCCGATGGTAACCCAACGGTTTTCGTCTGGTAAGTTGCCAGCCAGATAGGCCCTGAGGGCGTTTGCCTGTTGAAATGCCAAGCTCATGCTTTGGGATGGCACCATCCGGTCATCGGTGTGGCTACCAATTAAAATCGTAGCCTTCGGATATTGGCGAAGATCTCCAAAAATGCTGTTGAGGAGTTCTGGAGCAGTAGCCAACAAACGTGCTTCTCCAGGGGCAAACAGTGCATCACTCGGTAGGGTGATCTTCAGTTCGGTGGTTTCTAATAGGGGATGATGCACCTGTGGGGTATTTTCTTCTGGTTGCGGCTCATCGGCAACGGCGGTTGTGGAAACAGGTTGCACACCTGGCTCATCAGCCTGGTCAGGGATAAGGCGTCGCTCTAAATTTGCCAGCCTACTCTCAACATCTGCAGTGGACTGCGCTCGACCTAGTTTGCTTTCCAAGTCATACAAACGCTTACGAATGGTTTCAAATTCTTGCTGAAGAGCGGCGAATTCTTCCTCAGCGATCTGACGTTCTCGATTATTCAAAGCTGGTGGTGGTGTCGTTAAAGGCTCAATCGGCTGAGTGGGTATGGGTATCGGTTCAATACGAGTTTCTAGAGGGGGCGCAGGTCGCCAACGGCTAGGCAAGCGATAGATTTCTGTAAACACTCGATTGGTTCGCCGCAGCACCACTTCCTGCAGAGGCATCCGTTTGGTGGGGGCTGAGACTACTCTAGATGCACCAATTCCCAACAACCAGGCAACCGGGACACCGGCTAGCAATAGTCCTAATGCCAGTAAGCCATGTCCTGCCCGGTTTATCCAACGACGACGACAAGAGGGCGACGGCGGCACAGCCTCCATGGTAGGAGCCGTGGGCGAGGGGTCAGGGCTTGGATAGAGTGAAGGAAGTTCAGGGTATTGCTCATTAGACACAGCAATGCTCCTTGAGTCGTGATTAGTGCCGAGGATCCGGTAAAGACCAGGATCAAGGCTGTTCTAAGCTGTGAGCTTAACCCAAAATACTCATGGAGAAGCGTAAAGCCCCACAAAATTTAGAACTAAGAACTTAGTTAATTCTCAGGCCAACCATCCCAGGGATTAACTTCCACGATATTGTCGTCACTAATTACGACTAAAAAATCCAGCTGCGGCTGCTCGTCACTAGAGTCTTTGATCAGACTCGGTAGATTGAAATCATCTACATACCGCTCGGAAACTGCACTAGTGGCTTCATAACCCGTCACATTACCTTCCTGGTCGAGACGAATCCGATAGCGCACTTCTGGTCCGGTTCGATCTGGGGCACGGTTTTGGATAATGGTACGTCGCAGCCCTTGATTGAGAGCATCAATACGATCTACGTCTTGAATGGGTGTAGTTATTGCCGCAAGGGTATCAGCCGCCGTTTCAGCACTCCGCCCTGTAACAGTCTCACTGTTTGGCACGGATGATTGCTCGGATGTTTCATTGTCAGACTCTTCTGGCAGATCCTCGTCTTCTACCGACTCCGACTCGACCACCTCAAGATTCACCGCATCAGGGGTCACCGCCTCGGGTTCAACTGTGCTTAGCTGGTCAGACACCACTGCAACGGTGCCATCTGGTGCGAAGGCAACCTCAAACTGAGCCACTGATGCTACAGATGTTTCATCCACTGGAATGTAGGTCAGTTCAGGTAGGGGAGTACTATCCAAGTTTTCCAGGGAAGCGCTATCCACTGGGTTATAGCCAACAATATCGCCGTTGGCAGCAACGGAGATCTGATAGCGCAGTGGTTGCTCAAAGGTTGTATCACCGGATAAACCGTCGCTAATTTGCCCTTGCACCTGCTGTTGTAGAGCTGTTAGCTGTTCAGTATCAGTAATAAGAGGGGGTTGAGACGATGTTTCTGCATCTTCGCTGATCTCACCATCCTCAGCCCCCTCTTCCGGCACCTCGGATGTCGGTGCCGTTCCGTCTGCATCGGTATCAATGGCGATTTCATTCTCTATTTGCTCTTCCAATGCAGCAGAATTCTGCTGCAGACCTTCTGGTTCAGTCAGTTCTGGCACCGGCAAGAAGAACAGCCCCAGAGCAGCCACAGCCAATGTGCCTAAGCCGAGAACTGGCGGGACAGCTCGTTTCGCTAGCGGTTCCTCAGGCCTGACATACTTACGAGGCAGAGGCGCAAGGGGCACTGTCACATCGGGTAAGGTTTGAGTATCCGCGTAAAACTGATCGATAGCCTCAGCCATATCAAACAGCTGTACCGTTGAAAGCTTAATGTTTTTGGGAGCCTTCCCATCTGTCTCATCACCGGATGAGTCGTTGAGGCACTCAGGCTGGACGATGAGACGATGGTATTGGCCTTCATCCGCTTCAACCGTCACCAGAGATGTCTGGGATACCATGTGCTCGGGATGGTCGAGACCACTCAGCAAACGTTGACAGTAGGCGCTAACCGCACTGTTGAGCGCCTTAAAAAACTCCGTCCCCCCCGATAGAGATTGTTCAATTCCTACGATCTTAAACTCAGCATTGGCCAGTATTGAGAGCACATTGGAGGCATCTGCACTGAGGCCTTCTAATATTAGACTGCAGTTTGGCAGCACATACTGTCGTTTAATGGTCATGATATCTCCCCATCAAAGAGGCTGGCCCAGAGTCGTTCTTCACCGCGAGTGCCTGTACAGATCAGGAGCTGAGTTAGTAGCGAGAGTGCCAGCTGATCGAGTTTTTCATCTTTGCTGTAGGTAATCACCATCGCCCGTTTGGGATTCATACGAGCCCGGAAATGGGAGCGAAATCGCTTTAAGTATTTAGCTAAGCGAAAATGGTGATCGAGAGAAAGCTGGTGATCTTGGAGTTGTTGGTAGCCCAAAAACAGCTGGCGAATCAGCACCGTTAATTTACGACATAGATAGCAGACCACTAACACCAGAGCCTTAGCTTCTTCTAGAGTGAGGGGCTGACGCTGATTAAATTTTCGCAGCGGATTGGTACTACGCAACCGCCAAAGATGAACGCGACTCCTAAGTACATCTTGCAGCCCCAGATCTTTGATGGCTGCCAACATCACTTGAGATGCATTAAGCTCAAGGGCCTCAACGGCAAGCATGATAAAGTCTAGCTGCGTTTTTGCCCGACGGGGGCATTCATCGCTTTGGATTCCGTAGTTTGGCAGCTTGTCCAATATCGGAGATCTGAGAAGTTTCTCTGGTGGGCTTTTAACGGTCATTCCCTATAAGGCTCTTGATGAATTTAGTCGCTGCGCTGAATGTAAATGGATGTGTACGCGTAGTCCAAAAAGACCAGCTCCTATCAAAACATAAACCACATCCATGTTGAAACCCTGAGTTTTCCACTAGAAAAACTTAAGTTCTCACAGTTAATATGGCTCAGCTGAACTAGACCAATGGCCCTGTCTATAGATTAGCCATGGGCTGCGAATACCACATTTATCATCAACCCTTATTCATATCTTTTATGAAAGTACCCGGTGACTACGGCAGAATCAACGCAACTCACTTAAACACCTGCGCATTATGGCGGGTTGAGTAGCGATTTTACGATTGAGAATTAGGATGATACTCTATGGTGCAATAGTAAATCTGTACTTAGCCTATGCAGTGGCCGGTAATTTTTCTGGCAGGGGCAGGGTTGGGCTGTCTAATGAGTTGGCTTATTTGGCAGTCTCGATATCAAGCCGTGAGGGAACGTGCCAAGCATGATCTGGTGGCAGAACGCGCCACCATGATTGAGCAGTTACACGCTAAAGATGAACAGCTCAGCGCTCTGCAACAACAAATCCACAGTTTGCAGACCAGACTTGAACAAGAACGGCAAACGCTGACCCAGGAGGCTGCACAGCGAGCGGTGGCTGAAAGTAAAGCTGCTCAGACCGTAGCTTTGCAAACAGAAAATCAACGGTTGCAGGCAGAGAAGAGCCAGCTCACAGTGCGACTGGCCCAGAGCCAAACCCAGTTACAAACGCAACAGCAGACCACCGACGAAAAGCTAGCATTGTTAAACCAAGCCCGAGAGCAAATGGTGGAGGCATTTAAGGTCCTTTCAGCTGAAGCTTTACGGACTAACAACGAGACGTTTTTGAACCTGGCCCAAACAAAACTAGGGCAGTTTCATACTCAGTCGAGCAGTGAGTTACTGCAACGACAGCAAGCCATTGATGGCCTGGTGCAGCCGTTGCAATCGTCTTTGAGCAAAGTAGAAACCTACTTACAGGATTTAGAACGTAATCGGCTATCGGCCTATAGTCAGCTGAGCGAGCAAATTACTCAGCTGGCCACAGGACAGTTGCAGCTCCAAACGGAAACTGCCAATTTAACCAAGGCGCTGAGGGCTCCCAATGTGCGGGGTCGCTGGGGAGAAATTCAGCTGAAGCGGGTGGTAGAGATTGCGGGGATGGTGGAGCACTGTGATTTTGCCCAGCAGGTCACGACCGGTAACGGTGCACTACGCCCTGATATGGTGGTGCAGCTACCCCAGCAGCGCCGCATTGTTGTGGATGCCAAGGCTCCTCTGGCAGCTTACTTGGAAGCTTTGGATATGACCGATGAAGCCCTACGGCTGAATAAACTCAAGGAGCATGCCCAGCAGGTGCGTCGACATATTCAGCAACTGGGTCAAAAAGCCTACTGGGATCAGTTTCAACCCAGCCCTGAATTTGTGGTGTTGTTTTTACCTGGGGAAATCTTCTTCAGTGCTGCGCTGGAACAAGACCCTAGTCTAATCGAAGCCGGTATTGCCCAGCGGGTGATTTTAGCCACCCCCACCACACTGATTGCTTTGCTTAAGGCCGTGGCCTATGGCTGGCAGCAGGATGCCGTTACAGAAAATGCTCAGCAGATTAGTACCCTGGGTCGAGAACTGTATGACCGGATGCGGGTATTTACCGGACATCTGCAAAAAATGCGGCGGGGGTTGGATTCTACCGTCGACACCTTTAATAAAGCAGTGGGATCTTTAGAAAATCGGGTGCTGGTGAGTGCGCGTAAATTTAAAGCCCTAGGAGCAGCAGCCGGTGATGACTTGGACACCATTGAACCCATCGATCGGTTACCCCGTTCTGTACAGCCTTTAGCATTAGAGGATATGGGGGAAGATTAGACCCATTCATAGCCATACACCAATACGAGATAACTAAATTCTTCATTTTTTTGTCATGGACGTTTAATAGTATGGAAAAGCTATGAACTGATGTCGTTGATGCTAACCGCGTTTAAATCTTTACAGGATAGCCGGCTGACCCAGCTGTTACTGCTTGCAGTGACGGTGTTGGTGCAGAGTGTGATGGCGATCGCGGTGGCTAATTCTATCTTTGTCAGCCAGCTGGGGGCTGAACGGCTACCGATTGCATTTATTTTGATTGGCCTCTGCTCCATGCCTGCCTATATCTGCATCAGCCAGGTGGTGCAGCGGGTTCGCAGCACTGAGCTGTTTTGTGGAGCACTGGTGGTATTGCTGATGCTGGTGGTCGCTCTACGGCTGGCTTTGCCCCTGGATATGGCTCCTGTTTACTATGGATTACTGATTGTCAGTTTTTTTCAGTGGGATATTTGTAACAATATCCTTTACCCCAGTTTGCTGACTGACTACTTTAATACCCTGGAGTACAAGCAGTATGCTCCCTATATTGGTATTAGCCAGGCGGTGGGTGCCTTAGTCGGCGGTAGTTTGGTGGGTGGGTTATCGCGGTGGTTGAGCACCCAGAATTTACTGCTGTGTTTGCCAGTGGTGATTGCGATCGCACTGCTGCAACTCGCCTATCTCGACCGTACCCAGCGCCCCCTCAGCAAACAGCCCAGTGAAACCGTTGGTGTCATCGAATCGCTCCAGTCATTTCCCGAACTGGCCAAGCGCTATCCACTGGTTATTTTTCTGGCGGCCAGCAGCTTTTTGCTGGTGATCATTTACCTCAGCTCTGAATTTCTTTGGTTTAGCATCTACGGTCAGGAGTTTACACAACGGGCCCTGACTGGCTTTTTGGGCCTGATGCGAGTGGTGGTAAGCATTGTCCAAATGGTGGTGCTTTACGGTCTGACTCGGCCTCTACTGCGCTGGCTGGGGGTAGCTCGCATGAACGTGGTCTTTCCATTGACCACCCTGGCCGCATTTATGGGGCTGGGGGTCAACGGCCAGCTGCCAGCTGCCATTGGTTTACAGCTCAACAGCGATGCCCTCTATAAAGCGATTAATCTACCGGTCCATCAGCTTAACTACAACGCCATCCCCAAAGAATTTATGGGGCGGATTCGCACCTTGAGCGACGGGTTTATCTATGCCGTGGGGCTAACCTGTGCAGGCGCATTTTTATGGCTGGGTGAACATACCCTCAGTCTGGAGCAAATCACCTGGCTAGTCTGCAGTCTGGTCATGCTATTTTTGCTAGTGCGGCTGCCCATGGGACGCTTTTATACCGCTGGGCTAGAAGATCTAATTCGCACAGATGCCATTGACCTCGATCAGCTGGCCAGCCGTCAGGCGGTATTACCCCTGAAGGCAACGATTCAGACCCTGCTACAGTCAGACGAGCGCTACGACCAGATTAAAGGTCTGGAATTAGCAACGCGGGTGGGAGAACCGGGGGAGTTTTTAGACGATGTGCTAACCTTGTTGCCAGGGGCAGATCGCCAGGTGCGATCGGCGGTGGTGTCGTTATTTAGCGACGGAGTTTCAGAAGAAGGGGTAGGGCCAAACGCTGAGCTAGAGCCAGACGAGACAGGAGAAGCCGGACTCTGGTCTGTTTGGCAAGAGCAACTGACACCAGAGCAGCCGCTCGCCTGTCGGCTAACGGCGTTGGAAATTCTCATGGTGCAGCAACAGCCGATTGCGGATGAGATTTTGGATGAGCTGATTGCGCAGGCTGATCTAAGTTTGAGATCCCTAGCCATGGTGGCCAGACTGCAGGGAACTGCGCTCACGGATACGGCATTTTCAGAGATTGAACAGTATGGGCTGGATGAAGGGGTGGCAAAGGCGGTCATCCGTGTAGTGGCACGCAGTGCCGATGAAACACTGCTGGAATTTTTGACCACACGCCTTTTGCCCCACGGCAGTGCTGACACGAAACAGCTAGGCCTAGAAACCCTGACTAAGTTGGGTGAAACCATGCCCGATGCGGCCCGCCTCAAGACCCTGGCCCTGGCTCAGCAGCATTTTTCCCACGAGCAACCTGGGGTGAGAATTGCGGCCCTCACCCTATGGCAACAAAGCCATGGGAATCTGGTGCCCCTGGCCACTGCCTTAGGCGACGTTCACCCTCGGGTACGGGAACAGGCGGCTACTTTGCTGGCGGCTAAGGGAGGTCTGACTGAGGCTAAGGAACAGCTGGGGTCTGATAATCGACAGACAGTAAATAGTGCGATCGCAGCTATCGGTAAAATTCGCACCCGCCAGGCCAGCGACATTTTGTATGCCCACCTGGCAGATGATTTTCAGCAGGTGGGTCACACCCGTCGTTGGCAAACCCAGATTCCCCAGGATGACCCCAACTGGAAGCCCCTGGCCGTTGCCATTGAAGACTATCATCAGCGGCTGATTCAAAAGGTGCTCTATGTGCTGTCCAGCCTGGGCCATAGCCGCACTGTGAATACGGTGAACCAGATTTTTGCCACCACAGACAGTCGCGATCGCTCCAATGCAGTCGAGGTATTAGCATCCCTCAGCCACCGTCGGTTTATCTTGCCACTGTTACCATTACTAGAGCAAGATACCGACGGCGTGGGGACAGCCCAAGGGTCTCAACCCTCGCTTCACTGGCTACGGAATAAAGGTTATAAGATTCTGTTAGAAGCAATTGAATCTAAAGATCGCTGGTTGCGAGCCGGAGCGTTAATCGCTTTGGCCAAAATTCCTCGGGCATCGTTAAAAGATATAGATCCTGTGGTTCAGTCCGTGGCCCGTGACTTGTTCCCCACGCCACCCCTGCTACAGGATGTCTACACAGCACTACAGCCATCTACACCCGACACACTTATGAATCGTCTGATTATCCTCAAAGATGTCGCCCTGTTTCAAAATCTCTCTTTAGATGAGCTATTACTAATTGATGAAGCTCTTGTGCCTCAGCAGTTTATGGCAAGTACAACTATCTTTGAAGAGGGTAGCTGGGGGTCTCATCTGTATATCATCGCGTCGGGAACAGTGCAGATTGTGAAGACTGTAGATGATGAACAAAAAGAGATTAAGCAGCTGATGACAGGTAATTATTTTGGTGAGATTGCCTTGTTTGACGATGCACCCCGTTGGAATGGGGCAATTGCGAAAGATGATTGCATGTTGCTGAAGTTGGAGAAACAGCGGTTTATTAGTTTAACGACGCAGCGCCCTCACATTTTGTTGGAGATTTGCCGATTTATGAGTCAGCAACTGCGGGAGACAGACAAATTTCGATCAGCAAAGAAGTTTGTGGCGAGTGGTGCCCATGTGGAGGATGAGACACTACAAAATTGTTAGAGGCTTGTAATTAGTAGCGACGATAAGGATATATACTGTCTAGCCAAAAGATAACTATATATTAGGAATTATCAATAAATCATCTAATTTTCATCAGTAATCAGTTGAGCCTTACTCGCAATATGCAAGCATAGAATCATTTAACGGATACCACTTAAGCAGAACATCTTCCTCAGGAAAGGAATCTGAATTCAAGCTTTTTTCGCCTTCTTAGGCTAATCAAGGTTTTTGGGCCTAAGTTGGTGCCCGTTTAGAGCTAATTTTGCTCGCATAAGCTAAGTTTTTCTCTTTTTTAGCTAGTTCATCAAACAAACAGTAAATGATGTTAATTCCATAGCACTCAATATCCTCTTAAAGACTCTATCTATTGATTTTTTAAACCCAACTTATTAATTCAGACACCATCAATGAATATTTTCTTAATCGGATTAAACTGTCAAGATTACCAAATACCAAAAATATTGTCAGAGCTACTACAGCTAAAAGAATTTTTCCCTGAACTTGATCCGAATACCCTTTGGTCATTTAAGCAGAATAACTATCTTTTTACAGCCAATATTCATACATCTAGACATCTGATTGAACCAAAAGTTTATGTCAAGGAGACTGAGCAGGAAATTCTTTTATTTGACGGATGTATGATCAATCCAAGGGGTGATTTTAATGTCTACAACCTTGAGGAGCTTAACCAACACTGGCATAGCTTGAAAGATATTTTGGAAGGACAGTTTGTCATTGCCCGTATTCACAAAAACCTAGAAAGTTCATTAGAGATTATCAATGATCCCTTAGGGATGTATCAGGTCTATTACTTGAAACAGGGAAATCAGTGGTTTATTAGTAATAGTGTTTACTTGCTAAAACGTATCGGTCAAGTCAGTAAATTTGATTCGCTAGGGATCAGCCTTTATTTAACCTGGGGCTGGGCGTCTAGTGACCGCACGTTGAGAGAAGGCATTCAAGTATTGCCTCCTGGTCAACATTGGCAATGGCAAAAAGGTCACATAGAACCCCAAAAACACAAATATTTTCAGCGTGCTCGGCTTTCCCAACTACCTCAAACACACCTAACATCACAGCAACAAATACAAAGCCTTACCCACGATCTAGAGCAAATGATGAAAGCGCTAACGTATTCTTTTGGCGCTTCTGTATACTGCCCTTTAACCGCAGGTCGTGATTCTCGACTCCTGGCTTCTTTGCTTATTAAAAATAATATAGATGCAGAATTCTTTTCTCTAGTTACGTCAGAGGCAATTGATGTAGAAATCGCCAGCAAAATTGCTAAACAGTTCAAATTGAAATGGACTGTAATACAGGAAAAAAAGGAGCAAAATCTTCAAAGTTGGCTCGAAAGTGCTCAAAGGTGGATTACCAAGAGAGATGGCTTAATTTCCATCAGACAATTTCGCCCTAATGACCAGGCAGTGGACAATCAGCTAGGAGTTGTCTTAAATGGTGGCGGTGGCGAGATTGCTAGAGCGTATTACAGTAATGCAAAATTTTTCCTTCATCAAAAGAATTTTGACTATGTTTACAGGTATCTAAACGATGCCAAGCTTACTTGGCGGCGACACGATTTGCTACAGGATGAAATAGTACAAACTGCTGCTAAATATTTAAAGTGTTTTATCGAAACATCACTAGAAGAAGGCTTTAAATTAGTCGATATCCCCTGCGTTTTGTATACATATGAACGCGTTAGACGCTGGGCCGGCAGTAATTGCTCGTTGCACCCAGGTCATATCTCCTTTGCTCCCCTCTGTACTCGGCCTTTTATAAAAGCCGCTTACTCAATTCCAGCAAAACAGCGATATACAGAACCTCTACATTATCGAATCCTGAGTCTCTCACCCGAATTATGTAACATCCCTTTTGAGACTACATGGAAGATTCAACAATCAACTGTAAATTGTTGGTATGAAATCATTAGAAATTCTCTAGACTACAGATTAGTGAGAAAGATACGCCCCCGAAATAAAACAATACACAGGGCAGATTCAGAAACAGCTCAACTGATAGAAAACAAAAGGATTTACTTAAGAGACTATTGTCTAGACCACATTAATTCTCCCATTTGGGATTTTGTCAAACGTTCCGCTTTTGAGAAAATTATACCTAAACAGATAACTACACCAACACAGCGTCAGTTTACCGGCATGCTTTGGGACATCGCAACGCTGTTTCTACTATCAGAATAAATGTGCAAAATCATGGGCACTTCGACGCTGCATATGGCCCGAATCGCGCACCCCAGAGGTTAGCCCCAAAGAAGCGGGGGCCTATTTATTCCTGAGCCAAACTTTGATAGCGGGGGTTGTTCGACTAGCTGTAATAATTTGGTCGGACGACAACACCACCAAATGATCGATCAGCATGTTAAATCCAGTTAAGACCTGTTCTGCTGCACCAGTCTCTACATTCCAGATGCGTACGGTTTTGTCTGCGCTCCCCGTACTTAGAGTTCGACCATCTCGGCTAAAGACCATATCGTTAATAAAGCTGGTGTGGCCTGACAAAATGTGCAAGGGTTCACCAGTTTTGATCTGCCATTGCCGGATGGTGCCATCGGCACTGGCACTAAATAAAAATCGACCATCGGGACTAATGGCCAGGGCGTTAATAAAACTCTCATGCCCTTCCAGGGTGCGCTCCAGTTCACTGGTAGAAATGCGCCAAAGCTTAATGGTGCGATCGCTACCACCGCTAATGATGTATTGACCGTCCGATGTCACCACAAGACTATTGATGGTGCCCTGCTCAGTGGTTAGCGATTGCACCAAGTTTCCCGTGCTGGCCTGCCAAAGGTGAATCATGCCATCGGCCCCACCGCTGATCAGCAGCTGACCATCGGGCGTACGGGCAATGATATTGATGGGACCACTGTGGGCGTCAGATTCTTGCCAAAGGGGGTTGCCACTGGCAATGGTCCATACCTGGAGTGCGCCATCGGCATTACCGCTATAAAGCTGAGTTTCATCGGGGCTGAGCAGTACCGTATTGACGAAGCCCGTTTGATCGCCGAAAGTTTGCAGCACTTGTCCAGAGGTTAAATCCCACAGACGGATAGTCTTATCGGCACTGGCGCTGACCATCCGTAGACCATCGGCAAACATGAGCAAGTCGTTGATGGTACCGGTGTGGGCGGATAGGGTGCGCTGGAGTTGTACCTGAAGCTGTGTAGGGTCTGGTAGCTGGACTGGGATGGGTTCAGGCTTTAGGTAATGGCGGAGTGCGATCGCACTGCCACCGACTGCCAGTACCCCCATTAAAGCGACAACGACCCAGGGCCATCGCCGTTTTTGCTCCACTGGCAGCATCGTCTGCGGCAGGGTTTGCCACGATGGCGTGGTAATGCCCATTTGCAAGGCTGTCGCCTCTTTAGGGGGATGTGCACCGTTAGGCAGCGTGGTGGCGGGTAGCACTGGTGGGCCTGAGTCTGGTGGAGCAGCCCCCCGAGCAGTCAACGGCTCTAGCCGCCTCAGAATGTCTTGGGCCGTGGTCGGGCGATCCACCACCCGTGGAGCAATCATGCTATCGAGTAAATCCGCTAACCCAGCTGAGATTTGGGGTGCATAGGAGCGCCACTCAAACCGATTGTGTAAGGGATCGTAAAGGGCCGAATCTGTCGGTACTTTGGCGGTTAATAAATAAATCAGGGTGCGACCCAAAGCATAAAAGTCAGACTGGGGTACCGCCTGACCCTGTTCCTGTTCGGGCGGCGTATACCCAGCCGAGCTAATGGCTGTGACGAGGCCACCTTTGCTCACCTGATTTAAGTAAGTTTGGGTCATTTCCCGAGCGGCCCCAAAATCCACCAAGGCCAGCTGACCGCTTGTACGAATCATGACATTGTCAGGCTTGATGTCTCGGTGGAAGTAATTTTTCTGGTGAATCTGCTCCAGAATTTCCACTAGCTGGGTCAGCCACTGTAGCGCCTGCTGTTCACGGATGGGATGATTCCCCTGCTGTATCATCCACTGGGTCAGGTTGATACCGTCAATCTTTTCCATGACGATGCAGTGCAGCGGTTCAGTCATGGTGGTGGGTGTCAGTGTGAAGTAGCCATCCTCAGTCATAAAAGGCACACCCGGATGTTTCAGCTGGATCAGTGTAGCGGCCTCCTGCTGAAACATGGACACAATTTTCGAGGTTTGGCTATGCTCAAGCCGCAGTATTTTTAGGATTTTAGGCAGGTCCCGCTCGTAGGCTTCGTAGACCATGCCAAAGCCGGTTTGGCTGCTCAGCAAGCGCATGACACGATAGCGCCCTTGTAAAAGGAGGGTTGTCCCACAAGCTTGACAGCTATTTACCTCACTATTGCCTGGGTGATCAGGCCGGGGACAATCGGGATTAATGCATAAACTCATCAGCCACCCTGAAAAACGACCTTGGTTATCCAGCCATTCCAGAACCACAAGGACGTAAATAAACTTGCCCATCCTCAGAAAGGATGCGCGGTCCTAGATAATGTACCATCCGCTACTCGGGAACCTGGTAGAAACCCTTGAATTTGAAGAGTTTATTCACCATGTCAAACGTAAAAGTAGCGGTGCTATAGCATTGTTCTGATTATCGTTGCTAACTCATGTCGCCATGTTTCGAAAATTGGCTACCTTTTGTCTGACTGCCGTCACGGTGGCAGTAACCGTCTTGTTATCGGCCAACCAGCCAGCCCAGGCTAATGTCATCCTGCATGCGTTTGATTGGAGCTATGCTACTGTGACGGAACGAGCCCCAGCGATCGCAGCTGCAGGCTATGGGGCTGTATTGGTCACGCCCCCTCTCAAATCACCGATCACACAGGAATGTCGATGGTATCAGCGCTATCAACCCCAAGATTTTAGGGTGATCAGTAACTGTGATGGGGATAAAGAGAGTTTTGTTGCCATGATTAATGCCTTATCGAAAGTGGGGGTGCTCACCTACGCCGATGTGGTGGTGAATCATATGGCGAATGAGCGCAATGGGTCGACCACCTTTCCTGGGATGGATGTATTAGATGAGTACGCTGAAGATCCTGACTATTGGGAAAGACAGCGACTATACGGTGACTTAGACGGTGGTTTGTTTAACTCCCAAGATTTTCATGCGCCCAAATGCATTCGCAACTATGGCAACCGCGATGAGGTCGTTAAGGGACGTATTTGTGGTGCAGGAGATGATCCCGGTTTACCTGATTTAAGAGATACCGTATCGGGAGATAACTGGGTGTTGGAGCAACGGAAACACTATGTTCAAACACTTTATGATCTGGGTGTACGTGGGTTTCGGGTAGATGCTGCCAAACATATGCCCAACGCAGCGATTCGATATTTTATCCCCGATGAGATTGCCAATAATACTCAAATTTTTGCAGAGATCATTACCACAGGGGGGGTGGGAGACCATGAATATAATTTGTTTCTGGAGCCCTATTTGAGAGAATTACCGGCTAGCTTTGCAGCCTATGATTTTCCGTTGTTGAATGCGATCAAACAAGCCTTTAGCGTTGGCAGGCCCCTATCGGAGATTGCACAGCCCTATGATACCGGTAATGCTCTAGAAAATAGCCGAGCTGTGACTGTGGTGACCACCCACGATATTCCCTATAACGATCCGTTTCGTTATTTGATATTAGACCCTGTAGATGAAGATCTGGCCTACGCCTACATTATGGGACGGGATGGTGGAACGCCCATGGTGTTTGATGATGGGACGACGGCTGATCCCCCATTTGGGCAGACGGATGGGGGTCGTTGGCAAGGGGTTTGGAATCGCGATCGCATGGTCCGCATGATCACGTTCCACAATCGTATGCAAGGCATCAGCATGGAGGTACTACACGCCGATGACTGCACCCTCCTATGGCGACGCGAGGAAGAAGGTATTGTTGCTATCAACAAATGTGAAGAGCCTCGAAAGATTACCGTAGATACGCAGTTTAAGTTTAAGTGGTTTCATCCTTATCAAGATAGTCTGACAGAGGACCCGCCGATTGAAATTACGGAGTCTTCATTTACATTTGAAGTACCTGCACGCAGGGCTCGTATGTGGTTTGCGATTTGATTAAAACTGATTTTGGGATAAGTTAGATGGCAATTGAACGGAAAAACTATGACCATTTAGGTCCGGTTGTAGGACCTTATTCCCATGCAGTAAAGCATAATGGGACGCTCTATGTGTCTGGGACAACGGCATTTGGCTCACCCGCTCAGGGACAGTCCATTGATCAGCAGGCGGAGTTTATTTTCTCTCAGTTAGGCAAGTTAGCCAAGGTTGAGAATACGAGTTTGGCATCGTTGTTGAAGGTGACAATTTTTGTGACTGAGCTAGAAGGGATTGATGGATTACGACAGGTGTTGTTTCGTCATTATGGCGAGCATTTACCTGCTAGTTCTTTGGTACAGGTGAAGAGTTTGTTTTCACCGGAGGTATCGATCGAAATTGAGGCAGTGTTTGCTATCTAGAGTGCTCAAAACAGATCTTCTTTGGAGGTGAAGCATTGACACCATAAATTATTGCGCTGATCAGAAACAGGATTTTGGGTACGGACTTAGTTTAAGAATTTAGTTGTTTATCACATTTTTAGAGAAATTAAATACATAATCGAAATACCGATAAAAGTCGTTTAACGGACGAAAATGACTATAGTCGGTAGAATTCGGGCATCGTACCAAGGGGTGTATCGATTATGTATCTGGCGCATCTATGGCTTAAAGTCATTATCAGTTTTATCTGTATAGTTGGTCAATCATTAGGCCTAATGCCTAGATCGCTTGGTATAAAATCACATTTGACGCAAACACAGATTGTTCAACAATCTATTGAGCAAAAATGTATAAATGAAAATATTAGAGCCTTACTAGAGCAGTCAAATGATCTAAATCCCACGTCATTTAAATCCATAGCTGATTGTGGTCCCCAAGCAGTTCCGGCTTTGATGGCTATCTTGGAGGGTGAGGATAGTGACCTGACTCGCCATGCAGCCCAGGCCTTGGTTAATATTGGATCTGATGCACTGCCTGGGATGATAGAGGTTTTGCAAGAAAATACTTTAGTGATTGGCGATCGCGATGCGTCATGTGACACCACCGCCGCATATACAAATATTTTCTCTTGTTGGGCAGATAATGATTTACTAGTGCAAACAACCGTTGTTGCACTAATAAAGAATCTACAAGATGAAAATATAACTGTGCGTAATGGTGCAGTTCAGGCCTTGGGAGCCATTGGGCCACCGGCCTATGCTGCGGTGCCAGTTATGATTGAGACTCTTCAGGACGGTGATGAGCTGGTTCGTGAAAATGTGGTGATCACCTTGGGACAGATTGGTCCTGAGGCTCGTGATGCTGTGCCAGAATTGATTGAAGCGTTTCAAACCCAAGATTTAGACCTTAGCGTCCATGCTGCCAACGCTTTAGGTCAAATTGGTCCTGATGCCCGTGATGCTGTGCCTGCAATCATTACAGTACTTGAAGATCAAGACTCAGATATTCGTGCCATCGCTGCTGAAGTCTTGGGTGAAATTGGCCCCGATGCGCATGCAGCCGTGCCAGCCCTGATTGCAGCACTGTCAGATCAAAATGTTTTTCTTCGTCGTAGGGCTGCTAACGCTTTAGGTGAGATTGGCCCCGATGCCCGTAATGCGGTACCGGCCCTGATCAATGCACTTCAAGATAGTGACGATGTGGTGCAGAGCAATGCTATGACTGCGTTGGGCAATATCGGCCCTGATGCTGAGGCAGCAGTGTCTGCATTGATTACAGCTGAGGCAACATCAGCGTTGAGTCAAATAGGCCCTGCGGCTATTACTGAATTGATTAAGTCCCTAGAGTCTGATGATATAACCATTCGTAGAAATGCGGCATTTATTTTAGGAGAGATTGGGCCAGAGGCACAGGCGGCTATTCCCGCTTTAACCAAGACACTGCACGGGAAAGATGCTAAATTGCGAGGACTTTCTCTGTTCACACTGGCTACACTTTCTACCGATGAGTCAAGTGTGATTGATGGTTCAAGCATTGTGCCTGAACTCAGGGATATGTCACGAGATAACAATGCTGATCTACGTATCCTGGCTCTTTATGCTTTAGGAGAAATAAGCGATTCACAAGCACTCGCTGATGCTTTAGTGGAGGCGTTTAAAAGTGATGATGTTGATATTCTCCTGACAGCTGTTGACGTTATGAGCTATACAGATCCAGCTGTACTGATGGCACATCCGTCTGTTGTTACTGCGTTCCAAGCGGCTTTGCCTAGCTTATTAGACAATGAATTTTTAACGTTTGAGTTGAGGCAAAACTTGAAAAGTATTGGTGCTCCAGCAATGCCGACATTGGTTGAACTATTGCGAGATAATAATGAACTGGTGGCAAGGAATGCAGCGACGGCTTTAGGAGAAATTGGACCGGATGCGCGTACAGCTGTGCCAGTGTTGATCAATCTGCTGCAGGATGAAACGTCAAATATGCAAAACTATGCAGCTATTACACTGGGAGGCATTGGTCCCGACGCCCAGGCAGCTGTTCCAGCGCTGACGCAACTGCTACAGAGTGAGGATTCAAACCTCCGTAGTTCTGCTGCTGCAGCTTTAGGGGATATTGGTCCAGCTGCCCGTACGGCTGTGCCAGCACTGATTGAACTTCTAGAGCGTGAGAGCTTATATTCTGTGCAGAGCCCGGCTGCCTATGCGTTAGGGAATATCGGCCCTGATGCCTATGCTGCTATTCCAGTATTGCTTGAGCTATCACTGTCCCATGAGTCTCCCTATGCGTTAGCGAAGATCGGCCCTACGGCGGTTCCAGCTTTAATTGAGGCGCTTGATAGTAGCAATGTGGATCAGCGCGAAACGGCTGCCAGCGCGTTGGGCAAAATTGGCTGGGATGCCAAAGCGGCGGTTCCAAAGTTACTGAAGTTACTGGAGAATGAAGGCGGCAGTCTTCGCTGGCGAGTTACCCATGCATTAGGGCAGATTGTTCCTCAAGAACAGGCAGCCATTGATGTATTGATGCAGGTACTTGAAGAAGACGATGATGGCTGTTGTTCACCATCTACTCAAGAGTCTGCTGCCTATGCGTTACGGCGAATAGGACCACCGGCTTTTTTGGCAGTCATTAAAACGCTTCAGGATGGCGACACCCCTGCTCGGTATGGGGCGACTCAGGCTTTCAAACCGCTGGATATTAGTTCTACTACCTCCGGTTCTAGACAGTTCAGGAAACGAGTAAGACAGGTGCTCAATCGGATTAGGGGGAATTGACATACATTTAATAAATTTTCCTCCAGGGTTTTGGGGTGACAGGAGTACTTTTACATGGTTCAAGATTATTCCGCTTCTAATCTATCGGGACGCAATTTTAGGGGCCAAAATCTTGCCAATGCTGATTTTAGTAAGTCTAATTTGCGGGGGACTAATTTTTCGAATGCTATTTTGATTGGAGCAAATTTCAAAGAAGCTAACGTGGGTCTGCCCTACCTATGGAAAGCTGTATTTAGTTTTCTGACTGTTTCTCTAGCCTTGGTAGCTGGCACCCTAATCGGTTTCTCGGCTGTCTATTTTGTGGATGTGCTACTGGCCTCTCGAGATCTTGAAGAACTGATTGTTTCTGCTATTGTTCCGTCCTTGGCCTTAGGTCTGTTTATCTTTATTACCCTGACTCGCGGTATTGGCATAACCCTAGGATTGACAAGCATTTTTATTGCTGTTGTCATTGTGATCGGTATTGCTGTGGTCAGTCATGGCACCAAAGCCGAAGGGCTAATGACTCTGATTGTATTGCAAGCGGTTGCGATCGCAGGCATCGGTGCAGGAGTGTTGCTCACAGCCATAGCAAGCGCGGTAGGAAGTGCTGCTGTTGGACAGTTGTCATCCGCCATTAGCATCCTGACTACAGTGAGTATAGGCTCGTTCTTAGGATGTTTTGCCGGTATCCAAGGAATTCCCGAAGACGAATTAGGTAATATCCTGCTCATAGTGATTCCACTAATATTGATTTTATTTGCTTTAGGGGGTTATATCAGCTACCAAACAACAAATTTAAAGCTGCCAAAAAAGGACAAACGATTTTCTATTTTAAAGAAAATCTCCATTGCTGTTGTTAGTGCCAGAGGAACGAAGTTTAGAGGTGCAAATTTAACAGAAGCCGATTTTAGTCAAGCACTGCTGACCAATGCCGATTTTAGGCGAGCGACTCTCACACGCACCTGTTGGTTAGATGCTAAGGGCATTCATTTAGCGCGAGTTGAAGGAACATATTTAAATCATCCAGTGATTCGGCGGCTAGTGATCTCAAGGAAAGGTCAGGGACAAATTTTTGATGGTCTTGATTTAACCGGTTTGAACTTACAGAATGCTCTCCTGATCGATGCTAGTTTTATTGGTACAAAACTAAATGAGACTAATTGCCAAGGAGCGGATTTATCGAGATCTAAGTTGGTTCAGGCGCAACTTTACGGCACAAATCTCCGCTCTGTCTGTATGACGGGGGCATACATTCAGGACTGGGCAATCTCCACAGATACTCAATTTGACGATATTAAATGTGAGTATGTCTATATGCATTTGCCCACAAAGGACGATCCTGACCCCTATCGTAAACCTGATGATAGGAGAGAAAACTTTGAGGATGGAGATTTTACAGCATTTATTACGCCAATTGTTAAGGTTCTTGACCTATACCGACAGCAAAATGTTGATCCTCGAGCCATAGAGACAACCTATAAGACAATTGATCTTTTTCACCATGATGGCATTGATCCTGGTGCTGCAGCCTTAGCATTGCAACAGCTTTCCGAACAATATCCAGAAGCTGGCATAGAGGTTGTATCGTTGGAAGGGCGAGGGAATGAGAAGGTGCGAGTACAGGCGCGGGTAACGGACCAGGCCAATCGCTCTCATTTGAGCATGGAATATTTTGATAAGTATAATGAGCTTACGTCTTTATCCTATGGCAATTTGCAATCGCTGCTGGCAAGCAGTGCAGAGAAGGATGAAAGAATCTGCAGTTTAGAGAGCATGTTAGTGACGGCTCTTAATAGCGAGAAGTTTTATGTTGAAACGTACTGTAATGTAGGTGATACCGTGGCTGAGAAGAAATCAATCAATATTAAAGCGGGTGGTGATGTCAGTAACATCAGTGGACTGGTTGCTGGTGATGTTGAGGGCGTTCTAAATTTAGGAACTATCAGTGGTAATGTGAAAAACTCAATTAATAAGCTTGCCGATTCATCAAAACCCAACGAACCTGGTTTAAAAGAATTATTGCAACAGTTGCAAAATGCCATTGAAAGTGAACCCGAACTCTCTGATGAAGATAAGGTTGAAGCCTTAGAGCAGGTAGAAGTTTTAGCTGAAACGGGTCAAAACCCAGGTGATGGTGGTATGAAAAAGCTGGCAAAGACGGCCATGAAGATACTTAAGGGAACAATGGCAGGCTTGTCAGGCACTGCTCAACTAGTGCAAGACTGTTCTAGTGTTTTACCGGCCATTGCTGCGTTACTGACGTTAGTCTAGAGTTGACTTTCCCTACTTTCTGAATCATTTGAAACCGCCAAAAAATAGAAAAGCTAGGGGTTTTGAAGACTGAATCACCAGTTATCACACCTTTAATTGTTAATAATGTAAATTAGGCCTCTATTCTTTCAAATAAGTCGCTGGTATGCTGCTTGTATAGACATACATATCCTGGGTGAGGAGTGTGGTGCATGTTTCCTAACTGGCAGGGCTGGAAAAAGAGTGCTGGCCTCATCGGCACAACCCTAGTGACGCATATCGTTTGTCAGATTGCACTGCCAAACACTGTAGTGGCTCAGATTATTCCTGATCCTAGTCTTGGATCTGATAGCTCAGAATTTAATGCCAACCGAAACCGCATTCAAGGTGGGGCCGTTCGTAACGATACGTTACTGTTCCATAGCTTTCAAGAATTTAATGTTCCGGAGAACGAACGCATCCAGTTCTCTGTGGACGATGATATTGAATCTATCTTTACCCGAGTTACTGGTAGTAATCGCTCTGAAATTCTTGGCGAAATTCGGATTCGTAATGATGGTGATGCAAACCTATTTCTCCTTAATCCCAACGGAGTTTTTATTGGCCCTGACGCAGAGTTAGATATTGAAGGCTCATTTGTGGCCACCACTGCCGATGGTATCGAATTTGGAGACTTTACCTTTAGCGCCGCAGACGGTGGTAATGCACTTCCCGATGGCAATCTACTCGTTATACGGCCATCAGCATTACTCTTTAATGCACTACCCGAACCGATCACTGTTCAATCTGACCTGAAGCTTAAAAATGAAATGCAGCTTCAACTGGTGGGTGGCGACATTACCCTTGAAAGGCTTGGCAGGGGAGATATAGAACTTCGCACTCGCGGCGGTATTATCGAAGTTCTGGCACTTGATGCCCCTGGGCGTGTCAGTTTTGTTGACGGTAGATTGGACGTTCCTGATAACATTAGCCGAGCTGATATCACCCTGGATGATGCTGAAATTAATGTTGAAGGTAGGGGTGATGGTGATATTAATCTCTACGGAGATAGGATCACTTTACAGGATAGTACCCTCAAGGCTGGACTCCGGGGCAATCGTAGTACCGTAGATCGCCAAGTAGGGAATATTGTTGTGGATGCTACAGATAGTATTGTTGCAACTGAATCAACGATACGCAGCAATATCGATAGTGGTACCGAAGGTGTTCGTGGCAATATTAGACTCCACTCTGACGGTGATATTCGACTCTTGTTGACCGAAATTAATACTGAGGTAAAGGGGACAGAGATCACTCTTCCTGACGAATCGGCTGATGTGGGGAGTATTACGCTGACAGCTCTAGGAGACTTAATTGTAGATACGTCAAGAATTGGTAGCTCTATTAATAAAATCGGCAGCAGTACCCGTGAAGGAGAGAACCCATCGGGTAGTGTGACGGTGAATGCAGCTTCGTTACTGATGAGAACGGCTGAAGGCACATCTACGTCTGATCAAGCGCGTATCTCTACGAGTACCAATGGAAATGGGGATGGTGGCGTTGTCACCATTAATGTGGGTCGCCTGACCATGATTGGTCCTGGCCGGTCTGGTTCTAGTGGGATTTCTTCTAGCTCTAGCAGTCGAGCGACTGGTGATGCTGGCTCTGTTTTGATTACGGTTACAGGCCCCATGCTGATGACTCAGCGTGGCAAGATTGAAACCGTTATCCAGGGTCGGTCTTTACTTCCTCGCCGGGGTGGCAATGTTGTGATTCGTGCCGAATCCTTACGTGTGCTAGATAACAGTGCTATTTCTGCGCGTAATACAACCGTGGGTGAAGCTGGCAACATTGTTATCACGCTCGATCAGGCGTTAGAGGTAAGTGGCAGCAGCTCCATTAACGCGTTTACTCGTAGGTTTCGAGATCCGGATGCTGCGCCTGACGATATAGGGGGCAGCATCGAGATCAACGCTGATACCGTTTCGTTATCTCAACAGGGCAAGATTGAGGTTTCAACAGAGGGTGAAAATACTGCGGGGCGCATTGATATTACAGCGAATACGGTTAATATCAGCGACCAGTATATTTTAGGAGAAACCCGCACCCCATCCAGCGGCTTGTTTAGCCGCAGTTTGCCCACAGCTACAGGGGCTGGGGGAGATATTATTGTCACGGCTGATCTGCTGCGGGTGCAGGGCAATGCAGTTATTAATACGAGTACCGAAAGTGACTTACGCGGTGGCGATATTGATATCACGGCTAATCGGGTGCAGTTGCTGGATGGTGGGCAGCTAGTGGCCTCTACCTTTGATGATGGTGAGGCTGGAAGTATTGAAGTGACTGGCTTAGAACAGATTTTAATTGCAGGCGAAGATCCTAGTTTTGGTCAACAGGTTGATAATGCAGAACGTCTCTTCGGAGAAGGTGATATTGACAATATAAGGGATGCGATTAATCGTGAAGGGGCTAATGGTTTGGCGCTGAATAATTCTGACAATCCAGCGCCAAGTGGGATTTTTACGGTTACTGAAGGATCGGGTAACGCTGGTAGTGTAATTCTTAGAGAAGCCTCTGATCGTACCCTGAATATCTTAATGCGAGATCGAGCTGCCATCAGTGCTCGGGCGCTAAACCAGGGAGATGCTGGAGACATTACTGTGGATATTTCTGGAGACCTGAGCGTTGCCAATAGCGATATTCGTACCGATGCCGTTAAATCTGCTGGTGGATTTATTGATATTGGTGCTGGCAGATTGTTGATCATGGATGGTGCAACTATTGGTGCCCAAACCTCAGGACCAGGGGATGCTGGGGGTATTATTATTGATATCGTGGGGCCATTAGAAATTTCTGACAGTGATATTCGTACCGATGCTGCTGAAGCCGCTGGAGGCAGCATTAATATTGGTGCTAGCACAGTTTTAATGACGGGGGATGGTGATATTCGCACCAACGTTGCTAGCGGTGCTGGTAATGGTGGCAACATTGTTGTTTTTGCCGAGGTTTTAATTGCTCTGGATGACAGTGATATTCTTGCCTTTGCTCAAGATGGTGCCGGAGGAAATATTACCTTGCCTATCTTCTTTGGCCAGAACTTTGTGCCGTCATCATCTGGCGATGGTCCTAATAACCTGGATCTCAATGGTCGTGTGGATGTTAATGCTAGTGGCCAGCTTTCTTCTGGTGTCATTACTTTTCCCGACGTTAGCTTTATCGAAAATAGCCTGACAGAACTACCTGACACCTTGATTGATACTGAATCTTTAGTGGCCACTAGCTGTATCGCTCAGGTGGCGCAAAGCGGCGGCAGTCTTGTGGTAACGGGTGCTGATGGTATTCCGCTACAGCCTGGCAATAGAGGCATTGCCATTATTCAGACAAATACTGTGCGGACGCTATCGAATAGTGCTACGGCAGCTTCAGTAGAGGCTGAAAGCCGGACACTGGGAACTCCCATTGCGGAGCCCCAGGCTGTTTATCAATTGTCTGATGGTCGTTTGGTGTTGAGTAAAGATTGCGAGGGGTAGTTTTATGGCGTTGCTTATCCCTCTTTAAATATATTATGTAGCACTGCTAATTGGATCCAGATACTCTCCCATAAAATCTAGATGCGACTTCTGCCAATCTGTACTATGTTCCCCAACTTACGTAAACCGCAGCTGCGAAAAATTCTTGTAGCACTCTGTATTGTTAGCTTTACGTTGTGTATTTGGTTCAATGGCTTATGGGTGCCACAGCGGGTGGCCCAGGCGATTGATATTCCTGGACTGGTGCAAAGTGGTGTCGATGACTATAGGGCAGGGGAGTATAACCGTGCGATCGCAACCTGGCAACAAGCCTTAGATGCTGTTGATCCTGATAATCTCACACACCAGAGTATTCTGCTAGAAAACCTGGCCCGTGCCCATCGCCAAATTGGACAATTTTCCCAGGAGATCACCTATTGGGAACAGACCATTGATCGCTACGAACAACTGGGCGATTTACAAGCATTAAGCCGTTCTCTAACCGAGCAAGCCCAGGCCTATAATCAGCTGGGACAGCATCGCCGGGCGCTAGCGCTATTATGTGGAGAAACCATTACCGATTGTAACCAGGGGAGTGCTCTCCAGATTTCCCAGGCACTTACCGATGCAGGGGGAGAAGCTGCTGCCCTAGGCAGTCTTGGAGAAACCTATCGCCTGACTGGTAACTATGAACAGGCGATTGTTGCCCTTAACCAAAGCCTCACGGTGATTGATGTGGTGGGCACAGATCGTTTCAATGCTAGGGCTGCGGTGCTTAACAGTTTGGGTAATACCTATGCCGCCCAAGCCCAGGTGAGCCGTCGCCGTGCTGAATCCGCTGATACCCAAGGAGACCTGCGGGCTGTTGGGGAGCTGACCGCACGGGCCAATACCCAAACTCAGCAGGCGGTTAAATTTTTGCGGCAGAGCTACAATGCTGCAAAAAACACCAGTGGCGTCGCTGCCCAGGTGCGATCGCTACTTAATCTGATTCCCCTTTACCAATCACTCAACCAGGCCAACGACGTATCTCAGGCTCAACAAACGACCCGCAGTTTGATTGCCAATCTGCCAGACTCCCAAGAAAAAGTGTTTGCCATCTTAACCCTGGCCGGTTATTTGGAGCCTCAGTCAACACGGCAATGCCCTAGTGCGACGGTTGTTGCTCAGCAAACTGAGCTATTGGAGAATGGGATCGCAATTGCGAGAACCATCCAAAGTGCTCGGGCTGAATCCTTTGCCCTGGGGCAGCTTGGCAACCTATATGAACGTTGTGGAGACGACACAAAAGCTCTAGAATTAACCCGGCAGGCACGTTTGGTGGCAGACCAGGACCGGTCTTCTCAAGATAGTTTATACCTGTGGGCCTGGCAGCAGGGTCGAATTCTTGAAGCCCAGGGTAATTCAGAGGCAGCTAAAGTAGCTTACACGCAAGCCCTGGAGATTCTCGATGCTATCCGCAGCGATATTCTCAATTCTAATCAGGAGTTACAGTTTGACTTTCGCGATCGCGTAGAGCCCATTTACCGAGAATTTGCCTCCCTCAAGCTTCAGGAGTTACCCACCTCCGTACCCATCTCCAAAGATGTGGAATCTAAGAGTGTGGATAGTGTTCTAGCCACCTTAGATTCTCTCAAACTGGCAGAACTGCAAAACTATTTTGCCAATGATTGTGTCATTGTCCCCAATGCCACACGGGTGGATACGGTGGGTGAAAAATTGGCCACGGCGGTGATTAGTACTGCAATTTTACCTAACCGCACGGCGATTATTGCCAGCTTTCCCAACGGTCAACAACAGATCGAATGGATCAACATCAAACAAGAGGACCTGGTTGAGGAAATCAATGGACTACGATTTGCCCTAGAAGATAGCAGGCGATTCACTCGCGCCAATGCCTATAAAGCTCCATCTCAAAAGCTGTATGACCAATTGGTTCGTCCCTTTGAAGCGATGCTAAATCAGCTACAGGTCAATGAGCTTGTGTTCATTAACGATGGTATTTTGCGCAGTATTCCCATGGCCGCTCTCTTTGATGGGCAACAGTTTTTAATTGAGAAATTTGCGATCGCAACCACACCAAGTTTGACGCTAACGGATCCCAATATGTTGAATCGCAATAATCTCAATGCCCTTATTCTGGGATTGAGCGAAGAATCCTATGTCAATGATCAATACTTTCAGCCCCTCAGTGAAGTGGATGATGAAGTGGCCACAGTCAACGCTCAATTTCCTGGCAGTAAAGTATTGCGCAATAAAGAATTTTCAGAAACTAACCTGCGTAAAGCATTACAGGATAAAAGTTACCGGATTTTGCACATTGCCACCCACGGTAGTTTTGGAGCCGAGCCCAAAGACAACTTTATTGTCACTGGGCAAAAGATTGACGAGAGAAACCATAAGGCTCTAACCATTAGTGAACTGGATGCTCTGATTCGGAGTGTTTCGTCCATCGATAGCGAGCCCATTGACCTGCTGACGTTGACGGCCTGTGAAACCGCTATTGGTGATGGTCGGGCTACTTTAGGACTGGCCGGTGTGGCTGTGCGGGCGGGGGTGAGAAGTGCGATCGCGTCCCTATGGGCGGTTAATGATGCGGCTACAGCTGACCTGATTACTCGCTTTTATAAGCATCTCCTGGATCCCAATCTCAGTAAAGCAGAAGCTCTCCGTACCGCTCAACTGGAGATTATTCAAGCGGGTGAATATTCTAAAAGTCCCTATTATTGGGCTCCCTTTATTTTGATTGGTAATTGGCTGTAGGAAAGATGGCCGTGGAGCCGATTGTTTATAGGGGAGTAGAGAATGCTTCGTATCACTTTTTGATTTAAGAGTGTGACTCAGACCTGCGAAGCCTAAGACTTGCTAAGAACCCAACAGCAGCGAAACTAAGAACCGCAGAAGGCTCAGGAACATCTTGAGTAGTATGCTCAGGATTTAGGTTGCCCATTAGGGCAATACCGTCGTTTGCACATTCCATTAGTAATGTTGCAATAAACTCTCCCCCTGGCAATAGAGAACGGTTAAATCGGAAGGTGTGGGTATCGCTACCAACGGCATCAAAATGCCCAAAATTTAGCCCTGCTGCTGCTGCATCCTGGTCTGATAAAAAGTCAATGCTGCCCAATAACGTTCCATCTGCAATGGATGTTAGTACAGCGTCAGTTTCACCCATATAGTCATAGGCTTGTTGTTTAGTGGTCAGGTCACCCATGGTATTTTGGCGTTCCCAACCGTATTGGTAATATTGCTTCAAGTGCTGATATCCTGCATTGCTTTGAGTGACCGATTGAGCGGTTACATTACCAAAAACACCCACTTGATCAACACCGGAATCATTGGTGCCAGCAAAGCGTACGCCGAATAGAGAACCGTTAGCAGTATTAATATCGTCACCAGTGACATTGAAGAGCAGATCTCCCCACCCCACGTTGCCATCAGCTGCACCATGATAACTGTTGCCAGTCAGAGGGCTCCCACCACTCACTGACACATAAACATGGTCTTGAGTCTCTTTGATGGCCAGGCCTCGAATTTCATAGGGATTGCCGCCAGAGCCATCGGTAAATGCATCGATACTATAGTTCCAACCTTGGTGGAATGTACTGGCATGGGCTGCATGGGGAACGGTGAGGCTGAGTAACGCCGAACCAATCAGTAAAGCTAAGCCTTTCATAGGAGTGCAGTTTCAGTATCTAGCGAAGAGTCTTGTGATAAAAGTCACACTATAGGTATAACTCCGTCACCTAGGTGTCGCCTTCCGCCATACGGCCTTACTGTTACTTAGGTGTCAGAGTCACGTCTTTCGTAAAATCACTGACTTAATGGTTAAAAAAATAACCAAATTGAAAAGGCTAATTAAAGCCACATAAAGCAATTATTGAATAGACTATTCAAGCGGACATTAACACCCTTAAACACCCCTAGGGAGAAGGCGTAGGTATCTGTAGTGTCAGCATTACTTACGCCACGGCGTGATGAATTAGCGATTTGAACATCACTGGCGTCAAATACCCTGTTATCATTACCATCAAGGAAGCATCACTCAAATGTGTGCCAAATGTCATACCAGCATATGAGATCCCGCAGAGTCAAAAACCTGGCATATTCATGCCAGGTTTTTTAACTTCGAGCTTTTAAGTCAATAGACTAATCAGATTGAATGTGGGTTTTGACAAAGATTACACATAGACAATGTTGTCTTTTAATTCAGCATATGTAACGTTTTCAACGACCGCTGCCCAGTCATTTGTGCCCCGATATTTAATAATGACATCTCCATTTTGTTGATGGAATGAGTAGCGATCGCTCTTGCCTAATTGAATCGTATCTAACTCATGGCCAACAATATGAAAATGATCATTCACATGGCCAAAGAAGTCTTTAATAGTAGCGTAACCGCTGCCCTTATATTCACTTCCAATGACAAACTTGTCACGATCGGTGTTACTACCTTTACCACCGTAGAGGATATCATAGCCACCCCCACCAACTAGGACGTCACTACCTTTGTTCCCTATGATGGTATCGTTGCCAGCTCCGCCATACATGGAATCGTTACCGTGTCCACCATTAATGTAGTCATTGCCGTACCCACCATACATAGAGTCATTACCGTAGCCACCATACATGGAGTCGTGACCACTATAACCATACATGGAGTCGTGGCCATTTAGGCCAGACAGTACATTGTTGTAGTTGTTGCCTCTCAACACGTTGCTGTAGCTGTTGCCAGTTCCTCGGTAGGCACTGCCCGTCAGTGTTAAGTTCTCTACATAGTTTCCAAGGGTGTAGCTAACGGATGATTTTACAGTGTCAATACCCTGGCCAAAATATTCAACAACTTTGTCAAAGCTGCTGTTAACAACATAGGTGTCATTGCCATACCCACCGTACATGGAATCGTTGCCGTACCCACCATCCAGGTAGTCATGGCCTCCATAGGCATAGATAGTGTCGTTGCCACTATAGCCGTACAGTGCATTATTGTAGTTGTTGCCTCTCAACACGTTGCTGTAGCTGTTGCCAGTTCCTCGGTAGGCACTGCCCGTCAATGTTAGGTTCTCTACGTAGTTTCCAAGGGTGTAGCTAACGGATGATTTTACAGTGTCAATACCCTGGCCAAAATATTCAACAACTTTATCAAGGGTACTGTTAACAACATAGGTGTCATTGCCATACCCGCCGTACATGGAATCGTTGCCGTGCCCACCATCCAGGTAGTCATGGCCTCCATAGGCATAGATAGTGTCGTTGCCACTATAGCCGTACAGTGCATTGTTGTAGTTGTTGCCTCTCAACACGTTGCTGTAGCTGTTGCCAGTTCCTCGGTAGGCACTGCCCGTCAGTGTTAAGTTCTCTACATAGTTTCCAAGGGTGTAGCTAACGGATGATTTTACAGTGTCAATACCCTGGCCAAAATACTCAACAACTTTGTCAAAGCTGCTGTTAACAACATAGGTGTCATTGCCGTACCCGCCGTACATGGAATCGTTGCCGTACCCGCCATCCAGGTAGTCATGGCCTCCATAGGCATAGATAGTGTCGTTGCCACTATAGCCGTACAGTGCATTGTTGTAGTTGTTGCCTCTCAACACGTTGCTGTAGCTGTTGCCAGTTCCTCGGTAGGCACTGCCCGTCAGTGTTAAGTTCTCTACATAGTTTCCAAGGGTGTAGCTAACGGATGATTTTACAGTGTCAATACCCTGGCCAAAATACTCAACAACTTTGTCAAAGCTGCTGTTAACAACATAGGTGTCATTGCCGTACCCGCCGTACATGGAATCGTTGCCGTACCCGCCATCTAGGTAGTCGTTGCCATACCCACCATTGAGGTAATCGTTTCCAGCATAGCCGTACATAGTGTCATTACCATTGAACCCATAGATGTTGTCATTAAAAATAGTTCCATAAAGACTGGAGCGGAAAATGAAGGGAAAACCATTAAAAGTGCCGTTGTCATTGTAGTTAGTGCCGTAGATATTAGCCATGTTTTCCTCAAAATGAATGAATGGAATTAGATGCTTTACTCACACGACCCAGGGAACCTGAAGAGATTAAAGAGAAAATTCTTTTACTGTATCAAATATCTCTTCTTGTCTTTGGGGTGGCTCTCAACTGAACCATCTAAAGAATAGGGTGAGAAAAACTTTCAATCACCGGGTTTTCCTATAAGCTTCAACGACAAATCATGAGAGGCTCCTTGACGAAAAGTGCAAGAGTCCTTTCCAGTTTTAAAATAAGCGAATTTCTTCCTAGATCTTCAAAGTAAAAACGTCTGGAACGTGTATCGCCCAGACGTCAATTTCGAATATTAAATTGGTTGAATTAACAGTCGTTTACCTACTCTGACCAGTCAACAATCGTTTCCCAATCATCGATCCCCACAGCTGAACAGATTCCAATAAAGCTATCTACACAAATACGATTTTTACGCCAGAATCGTTTCAGTGTAGATTCACTGATAAAGGCTAAGTGGTACCAAACCTTAGAATTTTTGGCCCAGCCTTTTCGTTTACGTGCTTGATCAATTGTACGTAACCCGTCTTGCGAAGCTCTGACTCTGGCTGAACTCCTATGGATGCGGAACTGTTTCACGTCTTGTTAGATGTATTTCAAAACAACAGCCTATGGGTTCTATGACAACTGAACCATCTAAAGACTAGGTGATGAAATAGGGGGCGTCATCGGGTTTTTCTATAAGCCTGAATGACAAAATCTGAGAAGTCACCTTGCAGAAATCTGCAAGGCTGCTCTTCAACTGTTCTATAAGCTGTTTCTGACTAGGTTTTGTTATTATCCCAACGCTGATGCTTGTCGAGTTTATTCAGACTATCTTCGGATAGGGTAACTGGCAGCGGTCCTTTGGGGAGATGGATATCTCGCTGGGGAAATGGAATTTCGATGCCAACTTTGCGGAAAGCGGTTGCGATCGCAAAGTTTAAATCACTTTTCACCTGGGGATATAGCTGAGGTTTGCGAATCCATACCAGCAGCTCAAAATTAAAGGAACTTTCGCCAAAGTCATTCAAGAATACTTCAGGGGCAGGGGCTGCCATCACCTGGGAATGTTGCCGTCCCACCTCCAGTAAAATTGCCTTAACGGTCTCTGGGTTGCTGTTGTAGGAAACCCCCACCGGAATATGAATGCGCGATAGGGGATTACGGTGACTCCAGTTGATCACATCCTGCTCTAAAAATCGTGAGTTAGGCACAATAATCGACACCTGATCAAGGGTGCGAATATCCGTACTGCGGGGGCCAATGCGATCCACCCGACCCATTTTCCCCTCCAGTTCAATAAAATCGCCCACCTGGATCGGGCGCTCAAAAACCAGCACTAAGCCACTGCTAATGTCTTTGGCAATATTTTGCAGGCCTAAACCAAGTCCCACACCCAGGGCACTGGCAAGCAACGTCAGAGAGCTGAGATCGATGCCCCACAGCTGTAATACTGCAATGATGCCGACAAATAAGATGAAGTAACGGATTAAGATAGCAATGGCCGCCTGCATGCCCAGGCTGAGACCTGAAGCTTGTAAAAGTCGCGATCGCAACACATTTGTTGCAATTTTAGCCACCAGGACTAAAATTCCCAGCCACCCAAACAAAGCCAGAATATCGGCAATGGAGAGGCTCGTTTCTCCTAACGGCAGTGCTTGATCAATAAAAAACTCCGCCAGTCCATCCTGTATACGATGGGTCCAAGCCCTGGTGAATCGAAACTGCCTGACCACGAAGAGTACTGCCGATAGCCAGAGAGCCACCCGCAACACCAACAGTAATAGTTGAAGACTAAAGCGTGCCAGTGAAAACTCAGTGCGACCAATGCCAGTTGTCCCCGGTAGCGGTTGAGCAACACTTATGGGAAAGAGGGGCAATACATAACGACGACAGAGATACCCCAGGAAATAATGCAGTCCTGCGGCTCCTAACAAGACAGCAAGGGATGTGAGCGTAGCCCGCAGCAAATAATCCCCACTGCGTTCCAACCGTGCTTGCTTCAACCCTTCCTCAATATTCTCAGCCCAAATTCGAGCCTGGCGATCCAGGGTATCTTCTTTAACATTTACAGGTGGGTTCATGGCCCGCAGGTCATTGGCCGTCACCGATAACAACCGACGGCCTGTCCTCGCCGATGAACCATTGTAGATAATGGGCGTATATCTAGAAATATCTACCCTAACCGACAGAGGTTCACTGGATTTCATAAGCTCTGCCAGTTCCCAGTTGATGCCCTGGGCTCTTCGGGTTTCTGTCAGTTCTTTAGTTTCTGCCACTTGGAATAGACGTTGACCATCCACCACAATCCACTCGGTGGAAATCTCCTCTTCCTGGACAGTACTTTCCTGGTTTTTAATCCCCTGGGCAAAGGACTCAGGCGAAGCAAAGATAGTAAAGCCTAAGGCCACACTCAGCAGAAGGCCAATCACAAATCTGCTCGTAAGTCGCCAGTACTGCTGACGTTTTCTAACGTGCTGATCAAAAAATTGACTTAACACTGTCCGCTATCCCATCGATCTGGGCCTATCCTACAGTGTTTTAAAGAGACCTGGCTGTCCAGGCACTGGTTCAATGTCTACCGCAGTTCACTCCGGCGATATTTCTGAGCCAAGATCGGCATTAAGGATAGCAATGCCAATAAGCTTAAACAAATAACAACGGGCCACCAGTCACCATTGCGCAGAGCATCAACCCCTGTAACCCCTAACCAGGTATAGGCCATGGTGCCAGGGATAATGCCAATCAAAGTACCCAGGGCATAGGGCGTCACTGCAATATTGGTTAAACCGAAGAGGAAGTTCACCACGTTAAAGGGGGAAATGGGGGCAAACCTGACCGCCAGCACACAGGGTAAGGCCTGATGTTCCATGGTTTTGTCTAACCGTAAAAATATCCCCTTAAACCGAGGGTGTCGACAAAACCGTCGCTCAAACCAACCATGGAACAGATATCGCGCTAGCCAGAAGGCCATCAATGCGCCTGCGGTTGCCCCCAGGATGGACCACAGTGTGCCCCAAAGTAAGCCAAATAGGGCCCCCCCTATAACCACCAGCACTGTTCCAGGAATCCCCACGGCAGCGGCTATGGTATGGGCACCAATAAAAACAGCAACTCTCCAATTACCTGAGTTTTCGATGAGCTCGGTCAGTGCCTGATGGTCCAATAGGATATGTACTAATCGCCAACCCCAAAGGGCCACTGTAGCCACAATCAACAGACCCCAGATATGTTTTTTTCGGACCATGGCGATACGAGTGTCATTGTGAGTATGATACCAAGTTCCCTCGCTCCTCCCAGAATAAGCGGAGGATGCGTCGAGGGAAATTCAGGGTGCAGAGTGATGAATGTTACTGAGCTCCTGAGTGTTTCTGAGTAATCCGTAAGACTCAGCGTCTAAGACTCAGCGTCTAAGACTCGGCTTCAATAGGTTGATTAGTCTCAGGAAGAGATTCTTGTAGAGACTTGCGAGCAACCTTAGTCACAATAAAGACAACAGCAAATGTGGCCACCAAACCCACAAGTAAAAACGCCCATTCTGCAGGACTTCTCTCTTGTCCAGTGGCAGCACTACCGACGACACCACCGAGGTAGACATATAAAATAGTGCCTGGCAAAATGCCCACCGTGCCCAACACATAGTCAGTTAAAGACACATTGGTCAGTCCCAGAGCATAGTTCAACAAGTTAAATGGAAAGGCTGGAGAAAGACGTACCAAAAAGATGATTTTGCGGCCTTCTTTCTCAATAGCGTCATAGATGGCCTTAAAGATGCGATTACCCGATACCTTATTGGATACCCAGTCACGGGCCAGATAGCGCCCAATTAGAAATGCTGCCGTAGCGCCCAGCATTGCACCGATAAACACAAGAATGGTGCCTTTGACAATGCCAAATACGGCCCCTGCGCCCAAAGTCACCACCGATGCAGGTAAGAACGATACGGTGATAACGATATACATAAGGATAAAGACAATGGGGGCCACCGGTCCCAAGCCTTCAACCCAGTTGAGAGCGTTTTGAAGCGTGCCCTGGATACCACCGCTGGCGTCCTGAGCCATAGCTGGAGCCGCTGCCAGCAACACCATCCCGATAAAAGCAAATGACATAAATTTAGTCAGTACTTTAGCTAGTTTCGACTGATTACTTGGCAAAGGGCCAAGCATGTTTTTTGAGCCTGTCATTAGAAATACTCCTGTGTAAGTTTATCTTGAAAAGACGGTGTTCCCTATCCCCTCTGGAAAGTCTAGGCCCAGACTTTCCAGAGAGCTTGGTCTCTAAACTAGAGAACCTCCACAGCTAGACCCACTGCCGGCGGTACAACCAAAACAGTAGGGACGGGTTTGCACCTGTTCGACCACGTCTAATGTGCCACGCTCAAGCAAGGACTTGATGGTGACGGGTTGCCCTTGGGCATCCAGGGCTGGCACCCCCTCCATTTGGTGAAAATCACAGTCATAGACCTGACCTAAGTAATCCACCGATAGCTCACTGCGGCACATTAGATGGGCTACCGTGCCAGCATTATGATGCTGGGCTAAAAACGTCAGATAGGGATCATGGAGCTGACGATGTTTCAGATGAAATTTAGTACGGCCAATCGGTAGATTGGTGATGGTGAATAAGCTATTGAACTGAATATCAAAATGTTCGCTGAGGTAAGCCTTATAATCCTTTTCTAATCCGGTCTGTCCCGGCGTTAGGGAAAAGTTTTCAGAGGTGGGCACGGGCGGATTGTAGACTAAATCAATCACCAGATTTGGATCGTTGCCATATCCCTGTTGATTCAATAGCTGTAGTGCCTGAATCGAGTCATGGTAGACGCCCTGTCCCCGCATTTTGTCCACATTATCTTCTAGATAGCAGGGCAGTGACGCCACTACTCGCAATTGGTTTTTGGCAAAATAATCAGGTAGATCTTCGTAGCCAGATTCAAAAAAGATTGTCAGGTTTGAACGGACAATCACTTCTTTCCCTTGGGCACGGGCAGCTTCCACGATGGGACGGAACCCATAGTTCATCTCCGGCGCACCACCGGTTAAATCTACGGTCTGGATTTGTGGAAACTGATGAATCATTTCCACTAGCTGATTGCACACGTCAGGGGATAATTCCTCAGTGCGATGGGGGCCAGCCTCCACATGGCAGTGACTACAGCTGAGGTTGCACTTGCGGCCTAAATTGATTTGTAAAACGCTGATGGGCGTTTTGGTCAATGGTTGACCTAGAGCAGCCTCGAAACTGGGCAATGTCTGTGGAGCAGGAATTGACTGGACCATATCTAAATAAACGGGTAGTTGACGGCTTGCAGCCAGGAAGCTTGACTTCCACGACTGTCATTGAACGATACCTTGCTGAATTTTCCCTGAAAACAAAACACTAAATTGCTTAATGCCCTACAATCTCGCTCAGTCAATGACTTTAATAGGGATAGATGGATTGATCATGGGGGCTTATATTCGGATTTATTAATCCAAGTTTTAAGCATGCCAAGGCCAGGCCACTAGCTGATATAGACAGCTATCAAAAAACTGCTAACTGAAGCATTTTTTTTTGATAGTAGAAAAGACCAAGGCATCACTAGTGAGATGGAAGCTCATATCAGGAAACCAGTGTAAAGCGCTTATCCGTAAACATTGAGAGGGGGCGCAACCAGTACTTATCGCTATTGTCTTGGGTACTTTTGTAGCAAACATGTGGCTCACTTAATTCAGGAAATGCCCAGTGCTTATTACCAGTATGCTTTGTAGTAGAGTTTTCTGTTGCGGGAAGAATGTCATGATAGCTCCCTGACTCTGTATGAATCGCTGTGAAGTAAGCGGGTGAAGCATGAAACCCTTGCCCAGCTTCAACGATGACAACCACCTCATATTCATGCCACTTGCCCGCTGCTGGATTATGTTTGTAGTGGCGATAGATTTGACCAGGGGACGGGTTCAGCACCTTCTGATTATCAATGAAATCATCTCCTGTTAACGGCTTCTCTGGCAGCCTGTTCTCATGTCCACACCACGGGCACCACAGCATAGCCTGACTACCCCAAGGGAAATCGCCAATAGCCCACCATTTCTGGCAGCGATCGCAACTGAAGTGATAGAGATGTTCTATGGATACTTTCATGGCATACCTCGACAACAGCCCCAATAATCGCAGCTATCGCACTGCCTAGCCATACTACATCATTCAATTTCTATATCATCCTGCGCCAGCATCCGTCTCACTCATCTTCTCTGACTCCGAGAGCAAGAACAACGATTCTGGATCATCTAGCTCTGTTGCAACGCTTCTCTTTTTGCTAGGTTCCATCTTTCACTCAAGTCTCCATCGATTACTGAGTTGTCATTCGCCAGCTAGGGGAGTCATCGCCGTTGTTCTACGTCGGATAGGGTGTCAAGAAAATAAATTTTCATTAACGCTCAGGTATAACGAACTGACTGGGGGTTGGCATATAAGAATATCTATACCTATAAAAAGAACAATATAACCGATTAATTTATGCAGGAAACCCCTGGAATATTTCCAGCCAAAGTCCATATCCTAAATCCCAGAAGACTTCCCTTAAGAGCAGTGTCAGTCAAAGTTAGGCCTTACAGAAGAATGTATTTTGAAGACTCAAATCTGATAGTTCGTTTCAGCGAACCATGGGCGTAGTATCCATGATTTTTATGGGTTATTCTTGTCTAGAAAACAGTGATTTAAGTAACATTTTTTTAGCGGCAAAGGTCCGCCCTAAACATCTTCTCAATAGTTGCTAAAAAAATTGTTAAATCGCATCCAGGTCACATAGAAACCAAGGTATCAGTTAAGCTGTTATATCTAGTGATGTGAGTGAGAAACAATAGAGCCGCGCCTCGTAACAACTTCCTATTTTTTGAGCCCTCTACCCATAAGGTTTTGTTGACAAGGATTGTTGCACTCAAGCCTCAGTAATAAAGATCAAAATCTATAGGACGCCACCAATCTAATGGGTTGATCAGTGGATGCATTTTGTTTATGGTCTACACTGTCAAAGACAATTGTATTGCGTGTAATATTTGCCAGCCGCAGTGCCCCCATGGAGCAATTAAGTCTACAGATGACGGCGAAAGCTATTGGATTGATCCCACCCGCTGCGATGGTTGCCCAGATGTAGACATTCCACGCTGTGTAGAAGCCTGTGACGTTGATGCACTGGCTCCACTGCGCCCCAAAAAAGGGCGCTACAAAAGTAGCTTATTGCCACCAGCAATTCCTGACATCTTTCTCAATGGCAAAACCACACCGTTTGCTTCTTCCATGGTGATTTGGGAGGCCTGCAACATTTTAGCGCAGCGCCAGCATCTGTCGTGGCAAACTGATGCGGATGGCCAACTCTGCTATCGCCGTCCAGTGCACCGCGATCGAGGAGAAATGCGATTTCGACTGACCATAAACCCCGAAAGTCATTCTCCTGTTCCCATGTCTGAGTATGAGGCAACAGCTGCCATCACTCAATTCGATATTCGTGCCACCTGTCTCCATTTAATTTTTGCTGCCTATGCGGTCACGGTTGATTGTCCCTGGGAAACTTCCTTCGTATTGAACAACCAACACATTGAGCAATATTTGGGGCTTGATAAGCGTAAAGATCTGACCAAATTGGATAAGCTTACTCTAATCAAACAGTTGGTGTATCAAGCTTGTCAACTGCTCGTCGCAGTCGACTGGCCTCGCCAGGGCAAAGTCCATGCCTTCTCCCTGGATGAACACCCCATATGGCATCTGCTTGACACCGAATATTATTTTGAAGCAGATGCCCAGGGAGATCGCCATCTGATTGGTCTGAGTTTTACTGTGCGAGCCGGTATTTGGGCTAAACACTTTCTCAATAAGCGAGACTATCGTAACCAAACGGCTTTTTACCAGTACGGCAACTTACCCAAATCTTTGCTTACAGAAGTCCTCAGTAATTGGCAACAGCATGAAGGAGCCGTCCGTTTGCTTCTATGGCTATTGTTTAAGTTGCGGCTGGGGAGTGATCATCGGCTGACCGTTCGCACCCTGCTGCGCATTGCCTATGGCACAGATCGATTAGTGGCAGCAACCACTGTACGGGGTGCCCATAAGCGTCTGCTTAAAACCTTTGAAAGCGATCTGGAAGCCATTTACTATTATGGGCTCACCCCCCTGTTTGATCCAGAGACTTATTCTTTTGATATTCAGCCGTTATGGGCCAAAGCGGTTGACATTCCTGATGATGTTGACGATGCTCTTGAGTTTTGGGTGAATGATGCTAACCAGATCCGGAGCTTAACGGACACGGCTCCCCGAGATAAGTGGCAGCGGCTGATCAATGCACGACTTGCAGGGTTTGAGCTATCAGAAGACTGGCAACAAACAGTACATCGCCGTGCCCCTAAACGTCGTCGCAGGAAGTCTCAATCAGACCCGTTAGGGACGCTTTCCGGTCATGCCATCAAAGCAGCCCGCCAACGCCAAAACTTTTCTCAGCGTGCTCTGGCCGAGCGCCTTGGCAAGAGTCAGAGTTGGGTGCGCGATGTCGAAAAAGGGCGATTTAACATTAGTTCTGTAGACCACGTCCGTTTGCAACAAGCCCTGGGTTTCTAGGGAGATTCTCAGGCTCACAATCGCACTAACATGGGTAAAGTGAGTTCAACACAAGTATGGCTGTGGAGCAGAGCGCAATTTTAAATCACATGAAAAAGCCCCTGATAAACCAAAGCGAGAGGGTCAGGGGCGTTATGGAAACTAAGTGGTTTCTAAGATGCGATCGCGCCTGGTAGAAAATGGCTACAGACAATTGCCAAGCGCCAGTCACTTACTGGGGTGTAGCGACTGGCGGCTTAGAGGGGGATGAAACAGATAGTAATTGGTCGGTTTGGGGTTTTTCAGACTCTAAAACCTCTAGGTAGTCGGCCAATTTATTCCAATCTTGTGCCGCTCTAGCATTGCCTATGTCAGCTGCAAACCTAAGTGCATCAATGATTTTCCTTTTTTGGCTTTCATTTATGATGTAGTTCATTCTTTTTGACTCCCTGTATTGAGTGTTTTAGCCCCAACTTCCTAGCTTTAGTCCTAGCTTTAGAAATATGCTCTTTACTGATTCACCTTCTATGGATTCTTATACGACTGAAGCGTGAGAAAATCTGTAGCCAGCCGCACACAGCACCGAAAAATCGCCTAGGGAGATGCCTAGGCAGACTGGACAAAATTTCCAGAGTTGTGAATAGGACAGCAATTGCATCCCCCCATCCCCATTGGATAGTGGGCAAACTGACGCCAAAAAGTACCAGGGCTTGACACAAAAAAAGCCGATCGGTAGCTCCGATCGGCCATTACAGTCAACGCTTATGGGTTGAACTCGTCACACACCAGTCAAGGAGAACTTAGACATAGGTGAATTGGTTAGTGTTAGCTAGGTTGAGACTAGCGGCATTGACACCTTGGACAATACCAATTAGGTCTCCACCAAAGCTAATGCCAGCACCGGCTACGCCATTCACTGAGACGTTAGATAGGGAGTAAGAGGCTGCGCTACCAACTAGCTGAATTCTGTCAGCAATATCTCCAACAAAGTTGTAGGCATCAAAGTCACGCAGAACAGCATGGTCAGTATTGCCCTGGTCGTTATAGAAGACGCGACCATTTTGACCTAGAACAAAGACGTCAGTGTCATTGGTGTTGCCGCTAAATAGAATATCGCGTTCACCGGTGCCTTCGGCGGTAAGAGTTGTTCCATTCAAGCGGTCGTTGCCGAGACCACCGACTAGGATATCGTTACCACGATCACCCAACAGGTAGTCGTTGCCTGCTTCGCCGCGTAGCACATCATTGCCAAGGCCACCAACCACAGTATCGTTGCCTGCGCCCGCAAAGACGCTGTCGTTGCCTGCCCCTGTGTGGATATAGTTAGCTCCAGAAGTACCGGTGATAATGTCGTTACCGGCGCCAGTGTAGACCCGCTCAAAGTTAGTGGCAGTCTCACCGACGTAGTTAGTTACCCCCGTAATCATGTTGAGGTTATAGGCCCCATTCCAAAAGCGCACATCCAGGGTGTCAATGCCAGCACCGCCATCCATGCGGTCAAGGCCTAGGCCACCGTCAATCCAGTCGTTACCGGCTTGGCCAAAGATGCGGTCATTGCCATTTTGACCTCGGAGCACATCGTTGCCAGGGCCACCGTAGATCGTGTCATTGCCTGCACCTGCAAATACACGGTCGTTGCCTGCGCCAGTGCTGATGACGTTGTTGCCAGCAGTACCGGTGATGGTGTCGTTACCTGCACCTGTGAAAACATTCTCGAAGTTGGTGGCGGTTTCTCCAGCGTAGTTGGTCACCCCTGTGTTCATGTTAAGCACATAGGCCCCGTTCCAGAAGCGCACATCTAAGCTGTCAATGCCAGCACCGCCGTCCATGCGGTCAACACCAAAACCACCGTCAATCCAGTCATTACCCGCTTGTCCGAAGATGCGGTCATTGCCGTGTCCACCCCGGAGCACATCGTTGCCAGGGCCGCCGTAGATCGTGTCATTGCCTGCGCCTGCAAATACACGGTCGTTACCTGCGCCAGTGCTGATGACGTTGTTGCCAGCAGTACCGGTGATGGTGTCGTTGCCTGCCCCTGTGAAAACATTCTCGAAGTTGGTGGCGGTTTCTCCAGCGTAGTTGGTCACCCCTGTGTTCATATTGAATACATAGGCTCCGTTCCAGAAGCGCACATCTAGGGTGTCAATGCCAGCACCGCCGTCCATACGGTCAAGGCCTAGGCCACCGTCGATCCAGTCATTGCCTAAGCCACCAAAGATAATGTCGTTACCTGCGAGACCACGAATTCTGTCGTTGCCTGCGAGACCGTTGATGATGTCGTTTAGATTTGTGCCAACTAAATTGTCATTAAAAGGGGTGCCGTTAATTAAAGCCATGGAAGGGTTCTCCTGAATGGTGAAGACTTACAAGATTTTGGAAAGAAGTTGACAGGTTTGTTTTGGTGCTGTTTTCTTTCCGTTCAGTAGTCACTCGTGGCGTTGCAATGGGTTTTATGCAAAAAAATTAGTTTTTTTGAAATTAGTTTTTTCTTGATCGCCATTTCCTTTGCTATGCAAGGCTTTGATGGATTTCAGAAAATATTTTTCGATGGGTAAGGGTGGCAATCATCGAAAAATATTGCATTTTGCATAAAAAATGATCGAATTGAACGAGTTATGGAGAAACGAGTCGATAATCTTGAGGAGGTTACATGAACCCTCGAATTACATTTCACCAAGATCGTCTATGGAATCGCATTTTAAGCAACTTATCTTGGTTCTCCAGGGGCAAGCACCAGGGGAGGCTGAACGCGCATTCTCTGATTTGGTTGAAACGATGATGCGATCGCGAAAAATAGGACGCCCCCCCCGAGGTCAGCCCCTGACCGGTATCTATAAGGAAATTTGCGATCGCATTCACCAACAGCTCACCCAGGCTTTACAGGATTGCCTCGACCAGAGCCTTCTAGACACTGACCCCAACTGGGGCTATCAATTGCGGGCCCAGGCGACTAAAGATGCCCTAACTGACCCCTTACTCAAAGGTCTGGCCCTAGAAGCCCAAGGCCAGCCCAATCCTAGCCCTCTACGGCAGCATGCCCTCCTCCAGCTAGTGGAGGCTATTCGGGCCAGTGGTAGGCTGGCCCATCCCCACCGGGCCAAGTTTTCGCCTTCTTTCTATGACTTGCTCTATGAAGAAGCCGTCAACCGCACCCTGGTGTATGTGTGTCAAAAAATTGACACCTACGACCCAGAGCGGGGTCAGGCGCAAAAGTTTATGAACTGGGTGAATTTTCGGCTAGACCGCATGGTGATCGAATGCCGACGGCAATTTAGCGATCGCAACACCCAGGAATTGCCTAACCTGAACGACCTGGAGCGGCTCTCTCAGCCAGAACCGACATCCACCCTGGCGAAGGATGTCCAGGACTATATCGCGGCCGACCGCGATGACGTATTCAAATCCACACACATTCGTAAGCGACCGGATGCTAGCTTTCAAGCCATTGCCCTAGCTCGGTTCGCTGACCAAAGCTGGGAAGAGATTTCGACCCAGTTTGATATCAAAATCCCCACCCTTAGCAGTTTCTTTCAGCGCTGCTGTGACAAGTTTTCGGATCAATTCCGGGAGCTGCTTTAGACCCAATCTACCAGACTTATTTCAACAACTCGCTTAAACGCTTGCCCACTTGTGAGACACACGCCATGAACACCTCCCCTCCTCCTTCGGACTTTACAGTCCCCCTCTCCTTAGAACCTCATCACCAGGCCGAACAATTCCGCAAAAATCAGTCAAATCCGCAGAAAGGCAAGCAGGTTTATCTCAATACGCTGGCTATTTATGCCACTCGTTTTTACTTGGAATGTCTGGGGTTCGAGCCCGATCTAGACGCTAGCGATGGTCTTAACCCGGTGCAGCAAATGTTATTGGGAACAGCGGGGTTAGCGGTGGCCGACCAGGGGCAGCTGGAGTGTTGCCCGGTGCTACCGGGTGAAACTGAATTGACCATTGCCCCTGAGGTCAGTTGCGATCGCATTGGCTATGTCGCTGTACAACTCGACAACAATTTACGCTTGGCCACCCTGCTTGGATTTGTTAGCGAAGCCACTGAGCCAGTTCCCCTAGCGCAGCTGCAGCCCATGGAAGATCTCTCGCAGTTGCTCACACCGTCTATGGCTCAACAGAGGATGCAGCAAGCGACCCAACAGGCCAGCGAACAAATTACCCAGCTCAGCCAGTGGTTACAAAACCTGGCCGATGACAGTTGGCAAGCATTAGACAGCTTTGTTAACCCAGCCAGCCTAGCCTTCAGAAACCAAACAACAGGTTTGGGAGAAGGCATAATTGGCCGTTGCAAACGCATTAGTCTCAATGACCAAGATATCACCCTTGCCCTGGGTCTTTTGCCCTTATCCGAATCTTCAACAGAGATTCAGGTGCAGGTTTACTGTACGCAAGAACAAACTTACCTGCCTCCCCAGCTACAACTTAGTGTTCTAGATGCCGACAACCAAGACGTGATGCAGGCCGAAGCCAGGGCCACGGAAGCAATTCAGCTCAAATTTACCGGCAGCCCCGGCGAACAATTTAGCCTTAGAGTCGCATTGCAAAACGCCAGCTTTGCTGAAACCTTTATTATTTAGAAAGTCTTGAGTTTTGTAGAGCTTTGCTCTTCTAAGCTTGCTGAGCATTTTGAATTTTGAATTCGAGCTGTTTACTTAGATCGCATCTACCAAATAGTTATTAGCTCAAAATTAAGTAGGCTAGCTCAATCCTTTATAAGATATGAACCAACCGTTTAACGTCTTGGAAACGGAAGGGGGCCTGGATATCTGATAGCTAATTGGGAGTACCTACCAAACAGCTAAGAACTAAGAACCCAAAACTCCCCCTCTCCTGTGTTCCCTTCGCTAGAATCCTGCCCATCCCTCTCCCAGACCCATGACCGAAAAACTGGTAACTCTAAAACTTGAGGGTGATATTGCCACCACTGGATTTCACGTGCTTCTAGAGATTGGCGAAGAAGGTGCTCGGCCAGATATCGAAGCCATTGGCTCTCTGCCTGCCAATCCCCAGCTGTTGCAACAGCTGCAAAAGTGGCAAGATAGCTATCGTCTCCTAGATACACCCTCGCGCATCCAGCCAGTAGAAATCACCTATGTGGGGTCTCTGCATACGGTTGATGCCTGTCAGCAGGAGGCTAAACATCTGGATCAGCAGTTTAAAACCTGGTTACAATCATCCACGTTTGCCTCGATTGATCAACCGCTGCGAGAAGAGCTGAGCCCAACGGATACGGTGCGGATGGTAATGCGTACAACCAATGGCCATTTGCACCATCTACCCTGGCACTTGTGGGAGTTAGTGGATCGCTATCCGAAGGTGGAGATTGCCCTGGGCACGCCCACGATTAAACGAGGCGAAGACCGTGAAACCCCACAGGAGATCGTTAAAATTTTAGCCATTCTCGGTGATAGCAGTGGCATTGATGTAGACGCAGATCGTCAGCTATTGGAGACGATTCCTGGGGCGGAGGTGACTTTTTTAGTGGAACCCCAGCGACAACAGATTACCGATCAGCTGTGGGAACAACCCTGGGACTTACTTTTTTTTGCCGGTCATGGTCGCACTGAGTCGGGGGCAGGCACGATTTATATTAACCCTCAAGAAAGTCTCACATTAGATGAGCTGAAGTATGGGTTACGCCAGGCGATTAAACAGGGACTACAGCTAGCGATTTTTAACGCTTGCGATGGGTTAGGTCTGGCGTCAGCCCTGGCCCCCCTCGGTTTGCCACAAATGATTCTGATGCGTGAACCTGTACCTGATCGGGTTGCTCAAACATTTTTGAAATACTTTTTAGATGCTTTTGTGGCGGGTGAATCCCTTTACCTGGCGGCTCGTCAGGCAAGGGAAAGACTCCAGGGGCTGGAAGATCGGTTTCCCTGTGCTAGCTGGTTACCAATTATCTTTCAGGTCAATCCAACTCTGCCCAAACGCTGGTCGCAGCTGGCCAAGGCAGATGTTGCGCCTGTTCAGCCCCATAGGTTTAGGACTATCCCTAAAGTAGGTGGTTTGCCGATTAAAACTCTGTTGACCATCAGTGCCGTAGTCACCGCTGCCGTTGGCCTACTGCGTTGGACAGGTGGGTTACAACGGGCAGAGCTGCTGGCCTACGATCGGTTCATGCGACAGCAGCCGACCCAAACCATTGATGACTCGCGGTTGCTTGTTGTCGAGGTTACAGAAGCTGATGTCAATACCTATGGGTACCCCATTCCCGATGATGTGTTGGCGCAGGTGATTGATCGGTTACTGCCGTATCAACCGCACGTTATCGGTTTTGATATTGCGCGTAACCGGGTAACCCCGGAATCAGGGCCCTTAGGACAGCATTTTCAGCAACAGGATAATTTGGTGGCTGTTTGTAGTTTTGGCCAGGCCGGTGACGCCAATAAATCTGGCATAGGCCCCCCATCTAGTATGCCGGAAAACCGAGTAGGCTTTGGGAATGTGGTGCCTGATCCGGATGGTATTTTGAGGCGGCAGCTGCTGTTTGCCCAGCCAGATACCACCAGCCTCTGCACGAGTCGGATGTCTTTGGCCATGCTCACAGCGTTACATTATTTAGATGCTTTGGGGATTCAGCCGGAAAATCTGGATCGTGATCGGCTACAGCTGGGTGCGGCTATTTTTACGCCCCTAGAAGATCGTAGCGGTGGCTATCAAGACATTGATAGTCGTGGTTTTCAAACGCTGTTAAAGTACTCACCTAATTCTGATATTGCCCAGCGGATAACCCTGACGGAAGTACTCTCGGATGAGATTTCGTTAGAAAGTTTAGAGACTCGTGCTGTATTACTCGGTATGAGTGCGCCGACGTCCAATCCGACGGAGTATTTTCTGACCCCGATTGGAGCAGGAAAATGGCCCCGAGAAACTCTACCCGGCATCGATATTCATGCCCAGATCTTTAACTATGTGACAGCAGCAGCACTGGATGACTTATCGGTGTTGCAAACGTTGCCCGCATGGAGTGACGGACTGTGGATCACGGTGTGGACGCTTGCAGGCATAGGGCTAACCGTTAAACCGCGAGTCTGGCCAGTTTGGTTACTCAGTCTGGGCGGGGCCGTAATTGTGCTCTATGGCACGAGCTGGGGCCTGTTTGCCATGGGGCTGTGGGTGCCGTTAGTGCCAGCGGCCCTAGGGTTAGTGGGGACAAATGTGGGTGCGATCGCCCTAGCCCATGGGTCCAAAACAGCAAGCCATAACAACGATACTTTAAACAACTCCGGAAAAGCACCCAAACCATCGTAGTTAAAACGTATACAGAGAGAGAATCTACCCATGGCCAAACAACAGTATTCAACTCGTTTAATCAGTTTGTTTGCTGCGCCTGTGGCGGCACTGAGTCTGTTTACTCCAGCCATGGGTCAGTCTGCGCTTCAGCCTGAGCTTACCGCTGTTAATTACAATCCTCCCAACCGTGGTGCACCGTCACACACGCGTAATGCCTTGAGCCGGGCTGGACTCTGTGGGGATCTGACTGCGGTACAACCCACCCAGACTAACTGGGGAGAAACGTTAGCGGCGCGTCCCACCTTTGGCATTTACGTAAATGCCCCCGCCACCCATTTAACGTTTGAACTTAAAGACGAGAGTTCAGGAGAGATTCTTCATCAGGCCAATTTTGAACAGATTGCAGGGCCAGGAATTAGTCTCTACACACTGCCAGATACAGCACCAGCTCTGGAAGTCAATCGTCCCTATCGCTGGCAGGTGAGCCTGGAATGTGAGCAGTTTAGTACGGTGCAAGTTCCACAGCGGGGGATGAGAACCTCGGATGGTATGATTGTGCGTCGTGCCCCTGGTGACGAACTACAAACGGCCCTAGCTGCTACATCAAATAACGAAAAGCCATCACTGTTGGCGGCCAATGGTCTCTGGTATGACACGGTTGATGCTCTACTCACCTGGCGTTTGACATTTCCTGAAACAGACACCTGGACGGCGCAGTGGCAGAGTTTATTAACCCATCCTATGGTACAGCTCGATCATCTGATGGAGGCGACTCCGATCGATTGTTGTTTAGCTGCCGATTGCCCCCATACGGATACAGAACTAGACTTATCCACATCTCTGTAGAGAAAGACCCGCTGCTTTCTCTCTGTTTATCTACTCATTTATTCCCACTGAGACTTTACCCATCACTCAAATCCTAACGACTCTTTCAAGGAAACAAAATTCATCAGATTCCATGCTTAGATATACAGGCATTGCATGCAACGTCTCTCCAATATCTACTTTCGGATTTGATCAATAGCTTCCCCTAAGACTCTCTTCATAACTGGAGATTTCTCCCATGTTGCCAGTTGTTCTACTGCCAGGTAACATTCCGCACCCCCCACTTCTGTTCGAATTGGGACAGTCTGCCCTATCTGATGTCAAACTGAGCAATGCAGAAACGTCTTCCACATCCCCCGTATTTAGCAATGGGGTAAGGACAGACACACTGCTAGCTCAGGCAATTACGCCTGGTTCTGCCGATGTGGGCACTGTTGTCAATCCTGGTGCCACCCAGATCGACATTACCGGTGGTCAGGTGTCTGGCGATGGTGCCAACCTATTCCATAGTTTCCAAGAATTTGGCCTCACGGAAGGCCAGATCGCCAACTTTATTGCTAGTCCAGAGATTCAAAATATCCTGGGCAATGTGAGCGGTGGTAATGTCTCCTTGATTGATGGTGTACTACAGATCAGTGGCAGCGATGCGAACCTCTATTTGATCAATCCGGCAGGGATTGTTTTTGGAGCTAATGCAGCGCTAAATCTCAATGGTGATTTTACGGCCACCACAGCGGATCGCCTTGGGTTTGGGGATGAGTGGCTGGATGCGCTTTCTACCGGGGATTATCCGCTGCTGGTGGGTGCGCCCAACCAGTTTGGGTTTAGTGCTGAGCAACCGGGCAGCGTTGTGAATTTGGGCACGTTATCGGTTACACCCGGGCAAAATATAACGCTCATGGGGGGGACGGTGGTCAATGGAGGAGAATTGTCGGCAGCCGATGGCACCCTTACTTTGCTGGCTGTGCCGGGAGAAAAGCTGGTCCGCATTAATCAAGCAGATACATTGCTGGGTTTAGAGGTTTCTGCTTTGCCCACGGCAGATGCTTCACAATCTTCAAACCCACTGAGTTTGCCAGAATTATTGACCGGTGGTTCTTTGGGAGCAGCCGATTTGGCATTAGTGACAGATACCGACGGTACGGTCAAGATTCAAACGACATCTAGCACAGTGCCCTTGCTTTCGGGAAGTACTGTAGTGTCAGGGCAAGTGAGCACTGCCGGTGACCAGGGTGGACACATTGCGCTGCTGGGTGAGCGTGTGTCTCTTCTGGGTGCTGATGTCGATGCCTCCGGTAGTGTTGGAGGAAATGTGCGGGTTGGAGGTGGATTCCAGGGGCAGGGTAATGTACCCAATGCATCTCGTACCCTTGTTGATGGCAGTTCTCAACTCCAGGCTGATGGTATCGGTGATGCTGGTGAAATTATTGTGTGGGCCGATGACCATACTCATTTCTCAGGTGAGGCCAGGGTTACCAGTGCCACAGGTGATGGCGGTTTTGTTGAGATTTCTGGCCGTAATTCGCTGGTATTTGTGGGACAGGTAGACGCCTCAGCACCCAACGGCGCTACAGGAACACTCTTGCTGGACCCCACCAATATCGAAGTGGTGGCGGCTGGAAGTGACACCAATAATCTGGGGGATGTGGATGACGTTAGCGACCCTGACTTGGGGGCAGGTAATACCACCCGGATCGATGTTGCTGCTTTAGACAATGCCAATGCCAATATTGAGCTACAGGCGAGTAACGACATCACGTTTAGTACTGATGTCAACACTAATGTGGGGTTAAGTGCGATCGCAAATAATGACATCAACATTAACGGCAACATTGTCACTGACAGTGACTTAAATTTTCAGGCTGGAGACAACATCAATATCAATAGCAATGTCACCGCTGACGGTAGCCTTACCCTTGGGGCTGACACTGATGGTGATGGCACCGGCTCAGTGGTTACCAATCCGGGGGCTCAGCTGCAAAATTTTGGTGGAGATGCCAACATTTCTGGCGAAGCGGTCCAAGTAGGCACTATTGACACCAATGGTGGAGACCTGATTGTGACGGCAGATGTCAATGGTGACGGTACCGGTGGCGTCACCGCCATCGTCGGGACTCAATTGATCACCAATGGAGGGACTGCTAATGTCACCGGGGCTGAGGTGCAATTGGCCAATATCGATACTACAGCTGCCTTTGCAGACGGTGGAGATGTGAATGTAACGTCTGCAGGTGACATCTCCTTTGAAGCCATTAATGCCAGTAGTACCGGGACGAGTGTTGGGGCTGGTGGGGATGTGACGCTGACGGCCAACGGTACGGTGCAAGGAACAGGCGAAGTCACCCCTGGCACGACAATTCAAACCACGGGGCTAACGGGGAACGGCACCGTACAAATTCAACACGATGGCGGCCCTGACAATGTGCCCTTTACCATGGGAGATGCCTCTGAAAATGGCACTGCGGGCAATATTATTGCCGATGGTGTTCTTAGTGGAGTCTCTTCCCCGGTTTTACCCAATGGGGGTAACGATACCAATATTGATCCAGCCACAGGGGTAACGGTCACGTCGGTGAATGCTCCACCCACCCTGAGTGCTGATAGTCAGCTGCCAGATACGCCTGCTAATCAAGCATTAACATTCACGCTAGCTGACATCAACCCAGCAGTGACCGACAGCAACAGCGACAATATCACTTTCGAAATAGCGTCGATTGCAGCGGGGACATTGTTGTTGAACGGGATGGCAGTGCAACCAGGGGATGCGATCGCACTCACCGATACCTTAGAATTTATTCCCCCCACTGATGCCACCGGACAAATTACGGCCTTTACCCTGCGTGCCAGTGATGGCGTCTCTCAGTCAGCCGCAGTGCCAGTTTCTGTCGCTTTAACAGATATTCCTCCAACCATCGACCTTCCCCTTGATCCCACCTTAGGAGTGGCTCAAGCCCCCCCACTACCCGCCTTAGCACCTGAAGAACAAACCTTTGTGCTGGGCATGCCGCTGGCCCAATCGCCTCTTTTGGAAGAGTTGACTATTTTAGGAGCCGTTCTGCCAGAAGCTTCCTTGTTGATTGTTGGAAATTTGTCGATTTTACCTGAGAACAGGGTACCCACGTCCGGCACCATTAATCCTGGCTTTTTGCCCAACCTAGGGTTGCAATTTACGCCGGGGGGCAATGATCCACTTCCCAGTCTCCCCGGTGACCCAGGCACGACAACCGATATTTTTCCAATTATTCTGCCAAATCCAGAGCTTACCGATGTGCCCGCCGATCCAGGCGGACCTGAGCCCTCTGCCCCCGGTCAACCGGGTACATCCCCCGACCCTGGGGTGCCTGGGTCGGAAACCCTTGCCAGACGACCAGACAACAATACGCCAGAGGGCACTCATCTCAATACAAATACTGTTGTGGGTCCTCCCCAAGGATTAGAAAGCTGTCAGGCCCAGGCGCAAGAGATTGCCATGACTACAGCCCGTACCCAGACGGTTTACGAAGGGCTGATCCACTGCCATGGGCAAAACCTGGCCAAAGCGGTTGAGTTAGATAATTCCGCCTGGGTTGTCTATTCCCTCAATAATTTAGCCATTGCCCATTTTGTGGTGGGGGACTATTTAACCGCCCTGGATTTTCATGAACAACAGCTAGAAAAAGCCATCAAGTTGGATGATGCAACTCAGCAAGGCATTGCCTTGGGGGGAATTGGTGCCGTCTATGGAGCCCTTGGTGACTATGCCACTGCCATTGACTACTACCAGCGCAGCCTGGACAAGATGCCCATCGAAACAGCCCCCCAGTGGAAAGCATTGACCTACCGTAATTTAGGCAACGCTTACTTTGCCGAAAAAGAGTATGACCGTGCTGCTGACTATCAACAGACCAGTCTGGATATTTCTCGCGGCATCAAGGATACCTATGGTGAAATGCAGGCCTATGGCAACCTCGGCCATACCTATGCGATTCAAGGAGATTTTGCCGGTTCGATTGCTGCCTATGAACAGGGTCTGGCCTTGGCCGATGATTTGAACAATGACCTGGAGACAGCTCAAATGTTGTTGGGGTTGAGTACGACCTATGCCTATCAGCAAGGCTATGATCAATCCTATGACTATGCTCAACAGAGTTTGGCCATTGCCCAAGGGCTGGGGGCACGGTTGGGTGAAGGCATTGCCCTGACCAATATGGGAAATGCGTTGCTATATCTCAACCGTTTGCCAGAGGCAGAAGACGTGCTGCACAATGCCATCACGATTTGGGAATCTCTTCGGGCCGGTCTGGGCACCCATGATGCCTTTAAGGTGGCAATTTTTGAAACCCAGGTGGCAGCCTATCGCAATTTAGAAGAGGTTTTGGTGACCCAAAACAAACTAGAGCCGGCCCTGGAAATTTCTGAGCGGGGTCGCGCCCGAGCCTTTGTTGAGCTGATTGCCAGGGGCAAGGTAAATCCCAACCAGGCCGGGCCGATCACACCGCCGTCCATTGAGCAGATGAAGCAAATCGCCAGGGCTCAAAACTCCACCCTGGTGGCATACACCATTATTCGGGACCAGGTGGCAGATACGCCCCATGGGGCATCGGTGCAAACCAGGGTGGAACCGGAGGATGTGCAGCTCTATATCTGGGTGGTGCAGCCCACAGGAGACATGCATCTACGCCAGGTGGACCTGGAGTCGTCATTACAGGCCCAGGGGACATCCTTGGTGAAGCTGGTGGAGACCAGTCGCGATCGCAGCGGCATCCGTGGTGGTTTTGAGACCAGTCGCTCTTTGGCGATTCGCCCTGGCGATCAGGTGCGCCGTGAAGGAGATCCCCAAGATTGGGCCCCCTACGGGGTTGTTACCATCGATCCTCGTGCCCGCACGGTCACCCTCAATCACCCAGACTTTGCCCTGCCTAACCCGGTTGTGCCCTTAAGCGAAGTTTATAAAGTTAATAGCTCAGCCTTTGCAACTGTTTTGACCCAGCGTCAGCATTGGCAAGATCTATACCAGCTATTAATTGAGCCCATGGCAGATTTGCTGCCCAGCGACCCCAATGCCCGAGTTGTTTTTGTTCCCCAAGAGCAGCTTTTCCTGGTGCCCTTTCCAGCCCTTCAGGCAAAAGATGGCAGCGACCTAATTGAACATCACACCATTCTCACAGCTCCAGCCATCCAGGTTCTAGGGTTAACCAGTGACAGCGATAACGAGGCGGTTGCTAGTCAACCCCTGGTGGTGGGCAATCCTAGCCCCATGCCCCAACGGTTACAGCCCTTGCCCCACGCCGGTATCGAAGCCAATGGCATTGCTGATCTGTTGTCTACATCGGCACTGATCGGTGAGGCAGCGACAGAAACGGCAATTAAACAACAGTTGTCCACCGCATCGCTGATTCACCTGGCCACCCACGGTTTCTTTAATGAATCCAATCCTTTGCAAGGCTCGCTGGCCTTTGCCCCCACGGCTAACCAGGACGGCTTCCTCACCGCCGAAGAAATACTCGGGCAATCGCTACAGGCTGACTTGGTGGTGCTCAGTGCCTGTGATACTGGACGTGGGCAAATTACTGGCGATGGCGTAATTGGTCTATCTCGGTCATTTTTAGCAGCTGGAGCCAATAATGTCATGGTTTCCCTATGGCAGGTGCCCGATGATGCCACTGCCCAGCTGATGATTGAGTTTTACCAACAGCGCCAGGCCTTAGACAACGCCCAAGCCCTGCGACAGGCAATGCTGGCAACCCGTGAACAGTATAAAGATCCGGCTGCCTGGGCTGCTTTTACCCTGATTGGTGCCATAGAGTAATGAGATATTAATTGTTTTTCTCCTGTCTCCTGGCCCAACTTAGTTTTTCCTGCTTAAGTCGATACCCATTTTTCAGCCATTTCTATTAGCGTCATCTGGGGGATTTATCAGGATTATCTCAGCTTGCCTAGATACAGTCATGACAGTTAAAAAAGTTCTAATCTGTGCTGTCACCCTCTGTGCGTTGTTCTAATGAAATTTGATCCAGGTTGCATTCAATTTCGCCTCACTGCTGGAATGGTGTTGGCATCTATCCTTGGCTTTGGTGGTATGACCGCCTGGAGCAATTTTAGAATGCAGCAAATTCTGATTAAGGGGCATAAGGAAAATGCCCTGGAGATTGCCGAGCGCTTTGGCCAGGATGTTGCTTGGATGGACGAAACAATGCCATCCACCATGGCCCTGGAAAAGGTGATCAACTACCGCTCAACTGCGGATACAGCCATTTGGATTCGTTCCCCAGAAGGAGAGCTCGTTGCCCAGTCCGATACCCTCGAAATGGGGTCTTGGAAGAAAGATGGCCTGGCAGAAGATGTGTTAGATCTGCCTCCCCAAAGTCGACTGGAAAGTGTCAATATTCAGGGCCGACAGCTAATTGTTTGCATTAGTCCCCTGGAGGTGAGGGGGAATCTCGTCGGCGATCTGTTTGTAATTGATGACATTACCCAAAACCAGCGCAGTTTTGCGGCGGTTAATCGTGATTTGACCCTGGCTAGCATTTTGGTCATTGGTCTATCTGCCATTGTGATTGCCATTTATGTGCGCCAGTCCATCAAGCCGATTTGTAAGATGAATGAGCTGGCGGCCAATGTGTCCCCTGACAATCTGGCAGATACACATCTGGAATTTGACCGGGCTCCAACCGAAGTGCGGGATCTAGCCCAGGCATTCAACATGATGCTGGGCAGACTGTCAGCAGCCTGGGATCAGCAGCGTCGTTTTGTCAGCGATGTGTCCCATGAGCTGCGCACTCCCTTAACTCTGGTCCATGGCTATTTGCAAAGTACCTTACGTCGTTGCAATACCCTGACTGAACCCCAGCGAGAGGGGCTGGAAATTGCGGCGGCTGAAGCGGACCGGACAATTCGTCTACTGCAGGATTTGCTAGATTTGGCGCGGGCCGATGGTGGCCATATGCGGTTCCACATTGAACGGTTGCCGCTAAAGGACATGGTTTTGAACACCATTGAAATGTGCGGTTATTCTAGCGATCGGGTCAAGGCGGATATTCAAAGCTCAGGTATCGATGCCAGGGCCGATCGCAATCGCTTGAAGCAGGTGTTAATCAATTTGATTAGTAATGCCGTCAAATACTCTGAAACCAGTACGGTGGTTACCGTACGATTAAGGCAGGAAGACGAATGGGCAGTGATTCAGATTTGCGATCGCGGTCGTGGCATTCCCATGGCTGACCTCAGTCAAATTTTTGAGCCCTTTTACCGAGTGGATGAAGACCGTTCACGGGCCACCGGAGGTACCGGTCTTGGATTATCCATCGTTAAAACATTAGTTGAAGGCATGCGAGGAAAAATTAAGGTACAGTCCAAGCCAGGTGAAGGTAGTATATTCACCGTCAGCCTACCTTCGTAGTCAGGTTATCCCTGGAGTCAATCATCATGACAGAACCTTCAGCCAAAATATTAGTCATAGAGGATGAGACCCAACTTGCCAAGTTTGTGCAAATGGAACTCTCTTACGAAGGCTATGATGTGGCCATAGCCAACGATGGCCTGTCCGGTCTCATGGCCGCCCGCGACAACATGCCAGATTTGATTTTGCTCGACTGGATGATGCCAGGATTGGCTGGCGTAGAGGTTTGTCGCCGTCTGCGCAGCACCGGTGCGCAGATGCCGATCATTTTCCTAACAGCGAAAGACGACGTGGCCGATCGAGTGGCTGGGCTAGATGCCGGAGCGGATGATTACGTCGTTAAACCTTTTAGCATTGAAGAATTGCTGGCCCGTGTCCGTGCCCACCTGCGCCGCAACGATCCCCAAGAAGCAGAATCGCTACAGTTTGAAACCCTCACCCTCAACCGCAAAACTCGCGAAGTGTTTCGAGGTAACCGTGGCATTGAGCTAACGGCAAAAGAATTTGACTTATTAGATTACCTGATTGCCCATCCTCGGCAGGTACTGACCCGCGACCAGATTTTAGAAAAAGTCTGGGGCTATGATTTCATGGGGGATTCCAACATCATTGAGGTCTACATTCGCTACCTGCGGTTGAAGCTAGAGGCAGAGGGCGAAAAGCGTTTGATCCAGACTGTGCGCGGTGTGGGTTACGTTTTGCGGGAGTGATTCGTTGAACCCAACCACCATCGAACTTGACCTGATCCGCATTGCCTGGGCCTTGGGGTTAGCCGCTGTCGCCATTGGATTATCCCTTTGGCAACAGCTGGGCCTGGCTGGCACCCTAGTATTGGCCACCCTGCGCACCGTGGTGCAGCTGTTTGCGGTTGGAATTTTTCTATCCATTGTGTTTACCCTCCGCAGTCCGGGTCTGATTATCCTGGTACTGCTGGTGATGACAACGGTTGCCGCGCTGACTGCCCGCAACCGCATTGGGAAAGACATTCCTCGGCTGATGCTATGGCTGTGGGGGGCCATTTTAACCAGCACGGCCCTGACGATTACCTATACCATGACGGTCGTGGTGCGTCCTGAGCTCTGGTATGAACCCCGCTATCTCATTCCCCTAACCGGCATGGTGCTGGGTAATGCCCTAACAGCGGCGTCTTTGACAGGTGAGCGTTTAGTCAGTGCCCTCCGCAACCATCGTGGTGAGATTGAAACCCACCTGAGTTTGGGGGCAACCCCAAGTCAAGCGATCGCAACCTATCGCAGGGAGGCCATTAAAGCCGGTCTGATTCCCACAGTTAATTCCATGATGGTTGTTGGTCTGGTCACCCTACCCGGCATGATTACGGGCCAAATTTTAGGGGGAGCTGACCCCCTGAATGCCGCGCTTTACCAGATGTTGATTATGTTTATGTTGGCCTTTGCAACACTCACCACTGCCATCTTGGTTGCCTATGCCATCAAGCGACAGTTTTTTAATCAAGCCATGCAACTCATTGATCCTAAAAAACAGAAGTAGAGTTGGAAAAGTCTGTTGAGATGGCTGATGCCATCCAGGGTAGGGGCATTCCCTTGTGGATGCCCTGCGGTACCGGGCGCGATCAGTCAGGATTTTGTATTAGAGGTCAGGGGTCAGTGAGGTCCTGGATTCTGACATCGGAATGTGCACTTAAACCAAAACAAACATCTCACTCGTCATATCAGTGACAACCACGTTATTTACCTGAGCCAGGGTCTCTCCATCTACAGAGATCACTGTGGCATCACCGCTCTGCCCTAAGGAAAGATCAGCATAGGTTAGTCCATCGGCTAAACCAATCAAGTCAATCCCGACTTCAAAATCTCGAATAATATCTCTGCCTTCTCCAGCAGCCAGGATAAACCTATCCGCACCGCTACCTCCAGAAAAGTTATCTCCAGTGAGAATATCGTTGCCTAAGCCACCCCGTAACAGATCATCGCCATCATCACCCCAGATCAAATCATCACCCGCGCCACCAAAGAGAGTATCATTGCCCCCTTTGCCCCCAATGCGATCGTTACCAAGACGGCCCCAGATAACATCATCGCCACCAACCCGACCACCCGGATCTCTCCGATTATGATCGCCGCGCAATATGTCATCACCATCACTACCTAAAATCTGATCATCACCTAAACCACCCGCAGTGGGTTGAGTATTATCACGAACTTCAATACTGTCATTACCAGGAGTTCCTATACCTAAAGTGTTGTTGTCAGGGTTGTTTATGGGTGGCTGCGGCTCTGGCTTAGGAGTGGGCTCTTGAGGCTGAGGTGTTGGTGTAGGAGAAGGTGTTGGTGTAGGAGAAGGTGCGGATATAGGCGGTGATGGCAGGTCTGGCTGCGGTAAGTCGGGTTGAGGGGCTGGCGTAGGAACAGGGGGCTCCGGAATAGGCGTAGGTGTGGGAGCAGGGGGTAGCGGAACAGGGGGCTCCGGAATAGGCGTAGGTGTGGGAGCAGGGGGTGTAGGTGTAGGTGTAGGGGGCTCCGGAATAGGAGGAGTGGGTGTAGGTGTAGGTGTAGGGGGTGTAGGTGTGGGAACAGGTGCTGGCGTAGGGTTAGGAGAAGTTGGAGGCGGTGTTGGCACAGGTGCTGGAGTCGGCACTGGCCCGGGTGCTGGAGTAGGAGTAGTTGGCGCAGGTGCTGGAGTCGGCGCTGGCACAGGTGCGGGTGCTGGCGCTGGCGCAGGGGGTGTGGGCCTTGGTGTCGGACGCCTTGGTGGTGTTGGAGGAGCCGGTTCAGTACCTGGAATTCTGGTGCCTAAGACAATTGTCCAATAATCAAAATAATTATGGTTACCAGTATCGTTGGCTAAAAAGACATGGCCTGCCCCTAGCTGCCGTACATTGGGATTTAAAATATTAGCGCGATGGCCTGGACTGCTCATCCAGTCATCAAACACTTCTCTCACTGTGTAGTGCCCCGCACCAATATTTTCAACAACTGTTCGAGATTGGTAACCAGCAACTCTCGCTCTTTGGGTTGGGTTTGAACCATTAGAACCCCTATGGCCAACAACTAAATCATTATGAGCAATATCAGAAGTATGCCGCTGAGCAGCATGATTGAGTTGTTGATCGATGGTGAGTCGAGACAAGCCTGCCCTAACGCGCACACCATTAACGAGCGCGAGAAACTGCTGAACAAATGTAGCCATTTTTATACGTATTTCGGATCGGTGCGTGCCGTACTGTTCTTTTTTATCCCTTGGCCCATGGCCATCCCCATGGTGCTAACACCCAACTTCATACATCTTTTTTGAAGAAGTTGGGGATTAGTCGTAGATCCACCGAGCAAACTATGACTAGGATTGTTACCGTAGAACACAAAAACTGTTCTACTTGATAAAACACGTCAGTGCATTTACCCATGGTGATAAGAGGTCGTCCGTCTCAGATTTTTCTTGAGCTATTGTGCGCTTAGATACACCCAAGACAACCTTGAATAAGTCAAGGCTATGAAGCAATAAGTTCTCACAGAACATTGAGGAGGCCTTGCTCCATGAGTAAACTACTTCATGCCATATCCTTACTGTTGGCCATTATCCTTTACCGTATGTTGGCTCCAACCTCCATACCCGGTGGATCGACTGGCAATTATTCAATAAATTCTCAAATTTATCTGACTACTGCAACGACCGTTCTAGACTGATTTCAGGTAATTGTTTGCATTCACCATGGTTAACACATCGCGTTATTGGCAAATGATGGTTTTAACGGCTGCAGGGCGACTACAGCGACAGAAATTCCCCGATGCCCAACGCTGGTTTCAGCCCCAATTTGGCCAGCGTTTAGAAGCTGAAATCCTGTCCGAACGCGATTGTCAGTTAGCTTTGTGGGAGTTAACCCAAACCGATGCAGAGAATGCAGCCATAGCTCAACTGTGTTTGCGCTGTTGGTTGTCCCACCAGATTGAAGCTGCCTGTACCCAGTTAGTTCGTCAATTTGGTGAGACCTATAACTTTACAGGCGCAGATCTATGGCCCCTGATTTTGGATGACGATGGTCAGGTTCCTGCAACCTACCCTGCTGTGGCGATGCAAATTCTAGCTAAATACGATCCCAGGCAGTCGGCCTTGAGTACCTGGACCAGTCGACTGACTAAAAGTCATCCGAATCTCAACCGTTTCTTTATGGAACAAGGGTTATATCGCATTAGCCCATGGGCAATTCTCAACGATACCCGCATATCGCAGTTGCCCAGAGCGTTGCCCCACCTCAGTCAAAGTGAGTTGACTGCAGCTAGCCAATTACTCAGTGCCTATCATCGGGTGTATCGTAATGACCGATTAAAACAGCGCCAGGGTCGTGCCCGTCGCTGTGTTGACCCCACCGATGAACAGCTCCAAAAGATTGTACCCAATGAGGCTCCTAACCTGGTATTTGCCCAGTTACATGAGCTGGCAGATCAGTTGCGACAATATCGGATTGCAGTGCGTCGACGTACCCCATTGACCCAATCTTTAGATAACACTGAGACAGGTCTTTCCAATCTCTCGGCACCGACTTCTGATGACGCAGAGAAAGCTCAAGATGACTTTTTAAAGCGTTATCGGACTCACTTTATTACGACTCTCGACCAGGCAATTCACCATATTGTGCAAAGCTATAGCACCCACTATAAAAGGAGGAAACCACCCCAGGATAGCGTTTATCGAAAGGCCCTAATACTATTTCACTGTCAGGGATTATCCATGGGAGTGATTGCGAAACAGTTAGAGTTAACTAATCAGGTAAAGGTAACCCGTTTGTTGCAGCTTAAGCAATTTCGAGCCAAGGTTTGTATCTACTGGTTAAATCAACTTAAAGAGCAAGTCCAGGCGGATGCGTTACAGCATGTTTCTGCTGACCGGCTAACCAAAATTGCCCAGCAACTGGATTACATTTTGACTGAAGAAACAGAAACAGTGATGGCAGAAGCTGCCTCAGAGGCACAAATTCCTAAGAATCGTACGGCAAATAGCATATTTTCCCGTCGTCTGTGTGAAACAGTTTTATCTTCTACGCCTCCTGATGAATAGCCCCTCTATAAAAATACTCCCTGTAAGCTGATCTCATTCTAGTTAACCCACACTGTCACAGCGCTTTTTCACGCCATGAATACTTCATCCCTCGATCCTCAACAATTTGATATAATTCCCCTCTCAACAGAAACAGTTATGCTATCTACCACCTCTACACAATGGGCTACAGACATTTGTCAAGATATTTCGGATGATGATAGCCAATGGCAAACTTTTTTGAGAGCATTGGCTATGGCAGGGGTAAAACAATGGCTTGAAGATACTGGTTTACTTCCTGCTGACTTACAAGAGACAACGTTCACCCAATCGTCTAATTTGAATGTTGGAGACTATCGTCTATGGGTGTTGCCCATGGGCTCAGTGGTTGATGATGCCGTGAGCATCCCAACAGTCGCTGTAACAGGGGATCAGGCAGCCCATTTATATGTCCTGGCGGAAGTGCAAGAAGAAGTGAACCAGGTGCGTGTAGTGACAGGTTTACGCCATGATCAGCTACAGCAATATGTGCAACAACATACCCCTACAGATACTCAGGCTTATACGGTTCCCCTTGATCGGTTTGTGGTCACTCCAGAACAACTTTTGTTATATCTCAATTGTCTAGAGCCAGAGACAATTATTCAGACTGCTCCGTCTAGTCAGCTGAGTGCGATTGCTGAGACTATAACCACAGGTGTGGTTAATGTGGGGAGATGGCTACAGGGTGAGCTAGATGCCATGGCTGAGCAGCTTGCCTGGGAGTTACTGCCACCCTTGACGCCAGCCCATGGCTTGCGACCTGTTAAAGAAGAAATAGAAAATATTGTAGAAGAACTCACATCTCAGGGCATTGAAATCCCTATACGGGCAAGGGGTGCTTGTAAAAAGATTAATTTAGCGGGCTTTCCTTGCCGTCTTTATGCGTGGGTTTGGCCATTGATGGTCGATGATGTACCTGAGTGGAGCCTGTTTTTAATTCTAGGACCGACACCAGGAGAAACCTTACCGGTTGGCATTGAGCTGATGGTGAGTGATCAGCAGGAGATATTGTCGCGTTCTACACTTACCCAAGAGACGTCAGTTACCTATCTGTACACTCAAGTCATTGGTTACTGGCAAGAGCAGTTCATAGTGGATGTCGGGTTACCCAATGGTCCTACCATCACTCTGCCTCCGTTCGGCTTTGAAATCAGCCAGGGATAAGCGCTTGCTGATTGAGACAAGCCGTATGCTAAACAGCCATATACTCAACGGGTTGTTGTATTAAAGACAATATGAATACGTTGGTAACGTCGGGATTGGCGTTGATTATTTTTGCAGAATGGCGTGTGGTGAATCCTTTACAGCTTTTAGTGGGGGCTGGTCTTAGTATCGCTGGGGGCATTTTGGTGTCAGGTGCATAGGGGGTAACTGCGGGTGCGATCGCACCCGCAGTCACTCACCCCATAGCCACTCACCCCTATCTGGGTTGACAGTCAGGGATCCATGACTTCTAGAGGAGAGTCATCCTTATAGAGTGATTCATTCAGCGACATTCTTGATATGTCTAGATTCTATGATTCAATTTTCTGAAGTTTTCAGATGCTGGATTCTTGTGACTTGTTTGAAATATTTGAAATATAAATTTTCATAATAAAAGTGAGCCTCAATTTTAATGGTTGTATATCGTTAAGAACAGTTAATAATATACTATTACTCCAACAAAACTAGTCTAGTTTTACCTAGACGGAATTCCTTAGAGTTAAGGCTATCTCTGATTTTTGGATATCACTTCTCCAGAAATATAAACATTGAGATCTATGTAGTATAGTAATGCCTTTAAAATTCTAATTGTATTGGATTACAGCTTTCTTAAGTTATACCTATCTCTACGAGAAAATCCCCAACGGACGAATTTACATCAGACCTTCAATGTTCTGTTAAGACGATTACATCTATCGCATCTACTCTGAGACTTGCCCCCATGAGTAATTCTAATTTTCCCAACTATGTAAAGCTATTTGGCAACATTGATTTTCGAGAAGCTGATAAAGAACGGTCGGTATATTCTCCAGCCGCTTATCTGGTCGATCTATTACAGTTACTCGATGATCAGTTTGATGATGACCAGGATGACCAGTTTGATGGTTCTACCAATTTTAACCAACGACGGGGCGATCTCCAGGAGCTACTTCTAGACGCTGAGAATACGTCTAAACTCCTTCCATACCTCGATATTGTGAATGAGGTCCTAGAAAAGAATGTTAAAACAAAGTCTGATAAAGATGCTTATGCCCTTCTAAGAGAGGTTAATTATCCGTTCAATCTGCCGTTTCACCTTGAGTGCGATCTCATTGCTCTGTATGAAAAATACCTGGGCATCACACCAGAAAAATTTCATAAAGCATTTGCCCAATCCTACGATCAGGAGATGGTTGCCTGGGAGTATCTTGGTCTTTCTGCAGAAGAAGTAACTGTAATCACCACAGAAACTAGCGGAGACGAACTGCGATCTCGATATGGTAACCGCCTATCAGATATAGGTGCTACAACCAGTATTTCAGCCCAAGATTTTCTAGATATCATAGAACTGACCCATCTGGAACTCAAGGAACTGATTACAGGCAAGCTGTCCAAAGAAGAATTAACGGAAAAACGGCAATCGGACTTCTTCTACAATTTTGCACTCGATGGCTGTACCAGCTACAACGATACTGAAGACGCTATCGTTTGGTTGAGTAGTGCTGAATCAACTTCACCGTCATCCATTCCAGAGAGTTGGTTTGATCGAGTACAACGATTCATTCGGTTGTCTAAAATTACGGGTATTTCGATCTCAGATCTAGATCTCATCATTCGAGACTGCTGTGACCATAGCCTGAATACTGAAAGTCTTAAGCGAATTGCAATTATCAAAAACTTAGGCACAGCGTTTGACCTAAAGATCGATGAAACATGTGCCCTTTTTAGTATCATGAGCGATATGGGGCATGGTGGTGAGGACCTCCCTACAGATCTGTTCAACCGTGTGTTTAATGGAAGTTTTGCAAGTTTGGGTAAAACCTATATAGGTGCAAACTCTCCTAAACCTATCCAATTTGATGAGTTTACTCAGCTGAAATACAATGGCGATATTCTGGCATTAGATAATAAAGTCTATCGAAATCGCATTGCCCAAGGTTTAAAAATTTCTGAAAAACAGCTAGAGGTAGCCATTCGAGGATTTCGTAGTCGGGCTAACGAAGATGTTGAAGACGAAGATAATCATGACAGCTTATGGACTAGCTCCACTGAGGAAATGTCTATGCTGTCCACCCTGTATCGGACTAGTAAACTCGCAGAGGTCTTAGATACTTCATTCGAAGATCTCTTTATACTTCTAGATATTCTAGAGTGGGATCCGATAGTTCGTCAGCTGGGTAATACAGGAGTTTTTATTGACTACAACATCACAGAGCAAAACTGTTATAAAATCTTATGGCAGGGCTCAGCCGAGGAATTGCTATGGTTGGTTCAGCTTCTCCACAGCCTGACTAAATGGTTGATGGACAATGGCTTGACAGCGGAAGAGCTACTAAAGATTTCCACTGGCCGGCATCGACGTAATTTGAAAGAAGCCATTGACCTGAATGATGAGAAAAAATCATCGGCAGAGGTTATGGCTAAAAAGGAGAAGATTGCCCTTCTTAATAATGTGTATGGCCAACTAAAACCTTCGTTACTAGACGCAGCATCCTTTGTCTCCAATACGTTTGACAGCCGATTTGCCCGCATTATCTATAATGGGGTCATGAACAGCGCTCTCGCTGTAAAGGCCGACAAACGCCTCGTTCATACCCATGAAAAAGTGTTGATGGAGGTCGCTCTTGGTGCCATCGAGCGCGTTTATCTGATCACACAGGCTGATTTTCTGGGGCTTGGCCTTGAAGAAAAAATTGCTGATAAGATTTTTGTCAACCTTACCCTTATGGGCTACTTAAGCAACGAGGGCATGCTAGACGGGGCGATGTTACCAGAGTCTGCATCCAGCTTTAGCCTAGAAACCGATTTTACGGACATCAAGGAAGACCTGTTTGAAATAATCCAATCTTTGAATGAAGAGAATGTTGATGCGGCTATCTATCCGTCTGATTTTGAATCCCTGGATCTTTCAAAAGCACATTTAGATGAGCTATATGACAACCTGATCTTCAATGGTTTTCTGAGTGAAGATGGCACCTTATTGCAGGGCTCAACCTTTGACTCTATTGACAATCTAGACTTGTTTGAGATCCACGCTGGCATTGGTGAATACGCTAGCGAAGTACATACTCTTCTGTCTACAGCCATTGAGAAGTTCATACAAACTAAAATCGCTATTAATAAGAGTATTTTCGCTGATTTGCCGTTAGCTGAGCTGGAGCTTGACGATCTGGTCGAAAATCTCAGATTTAACGAATACATTAATGAAGAGAATGTACTTGCTGATCATATCGCAGTGCTACAGGTCAAAGCAGAAGACATGCTGTTAGAATTACGTTTCTATCCGCACCGACACAAAATTTTAACTGTACTGAAGACACATATCGAGCGGCATAAGAGTCAGGCCTATACCTTTAAGAAAGAGCAGTTTTTTGATGTAGCCGATCAATTAGTTGCTGACTGGGCATTTGAAGCAATGGCCAGTGAATATTTACAAGATGATCGCATCCTGGAACAAGAGCGAGACTATTTTAAGAATTTAGAAAATGCACCAACCTTAGATATTGCGTGGCCGTTTGAGCCTAACCACAATCGAGTCGTGTTTGAGCGTGTTCGATCCATTATTCAAACAGCCGATCAATACCGTCTAACTAATGCACCCTTTGAAGCATTCAAGTTTGAGCAATCTGAAATCGAAGAACTAGTCGATATTTTAATCTTTACTGGTTATCTCACAGAAGAGCGTCAGATTCTGGCGAATAAGCTGCCGTATTTCTTGAATATCAATAATGCCCTTGAATTCACGGTGCAGGCATTTGAAGACTATAACAAAGATATTTTCTTTTTATTGCATGAGATCGCAAAACAAGTCGATCAAACAGCTCAAGAAATCGTAGCGCTTCACAAAAAACTGGTAGCTGACCAGGACAGTGCGCTTTATCAGTCGCTACAAGATGTATTTGGGGTCCCAGCAGACAGTATTGCAGCTATCTCTAAGCAGGTGTTTGGCGATGCTGTCAATGTGCGAGATGAATGGCTAGTGCCCATTTTAGCAACAGTAAATATCCATGATGCAATTGATCGCGAGCCTGATAGCAGCCGCTTTAATACAGCCTATCGACGAATCCAGCAGTTTTCTTTGCTAGCTGCCAAATTAAAGCTTGACCAAGACGAAATTGACATTGCCTTTCACGATCAGAATCTGGTGGAGAAATATCCAGAGAGTATTGGACTACCAGAAGTCATTAGCGATGGCAGCAAAGAACAGAGCACGAAATTGGATGCTCTTCTAGAAAGTACAGACGGTCGGATCTATTTATTCAAAAGTGCAAAAGAGAAAAATGGCGATGCTCGATATTGGGCCTATTCTTCTATAACCCATGAATTAATTGAGGCCGAGGACAATAAACTCTCTACACTTCTGACCGGTGGCAAAGACAATACCATCAGCACTTCTCGTGTGGATGCTGCTTTTGTAGACGGTCGAGGACGTGATGTTCTTATTGTTGATGGCACCTATTATGTCAAAGAAACAGATGCCAAGGACGGAAGCGTTTGGCAAATTCAAGAGCGAGAATGGGGACAGGTCGATCATGACTTTGAAGATCTACAGGTGATCGATGCAGCGTTTACCGATGAATCTGGTTATACCTATCTCTTTTCTAACGATGAATATGTGCGATATTCCAATGATATTACCAACGTCGATGATGGCTATCCCAAAAACATTATGGATAGCTGGAAAGATGAAGGAAGGAATCACATGCTGCCAGAAGAGTTTCAGAGATCTTTGGATGCAGCATTTCATGGAATAGACAACAAGACATACTTATTTAAAGATGGTCAGTTTATTAGCACTAACGCTCCAGATGACATTCAGTCAACACATGAAATATGGGGCAAGGTTAAGAATAACCTAAAGGTCACACAGCGGGTTGATGCTTTTTACGGAGACGGCTCTCAGTATTTTGTTCTGTCAGGAGACCAGGTCTTTGTCTATCGTGACTGCCTTGAAAATGAGGATGTGATGGTTCAGGAGGGCTTTCCTAAGCCCTTAGTCGATCACTTTGGTCCCGGTCTACCGGGAGAGTTTCACGCTGGCGTCGATGCCGCATTTAAAGGTGAGGATGGCCATATCCATCTTTTCAAAGGTGAAAAATCGGTTGCGATCGCTGGGATAGATGCGACTCAACCTGCAACCGTCGTGAATATCAGAGAACATTGGGGCGTCATTCCAAACCACTTGACGACCAGTGGTAATGTTGATGCTGCTTTGGCAGGGTTAGATGGGCGAATTTATGTGTTTAGTGGTGACCAATATTTTCGATACTCCAGCAGCGATTATTCTGAGGTTGATTCAGGCTATCCCCGTGATGTGAGTGAGGATTGGGGTGGATTAACTGCAATTAATGCAGCCTTTGTTCGTGATGGCAAAACCTACCTATTTGGTAACGGTGAGGTTGAGCAAGCTGACGGGACTAAAACCGGACAGAAAGCCTATGTTCGCTATAGCACCAACGACTACGAGCAACCAGATGATGGTTATCCTAAACAGCAGGTAGAAACTGATGATTTTTGGTGGAGTTTGCCCGAGGCGATAAAAAGCACTCACAATTTTGAAGAAGTTGATGCAGTTTTTAACGCACCGGATGGTAAGACATTTTTATTCTCACGTGAGTATGACCTAAAATTTATTTCACTTGAGAGTGATGCCGTCCTTCCCTCAGAAGGTAAGAGCTTAGTCATTGTGGCTAAAATTGGCGATTCTTATCATGCTCGTATTTTTGATAAGCGTGGCGTCATCATTATCGGTAGTGAAGAAAATGGTGAGATTTTACGTGATTCAGCCCTTATTCAGAATTTAGCGGAAACACTTAATAGTCAATCAATTTCTAATCAAACAAAAAGTGACCTAATCAGACAAATTGCATCAGTTCTAGATCGTACTTTTCCCGAGAACGTATTTGTTTACTTCGATCGTGGTCAAAACTGGTGGTCAGAACCCAGACTAATCAGTGAAATGTGGGAGGGGGTTACAGCTGTCGACGCTGTATTCTCCGGCAAAGATGGTAAAACCTATTTCTTTAGTGGTAATGAGTATTTCCGTTTTTCTGGTGATGATTACTGCCACTTAGATAATGGCTATCCTCGTACGACAAACCGGTTATGGGGCAACGTAAAAAATAATATTGCAGAATACGGCAAAGTCGATGCGGCTCTCGTGGTGGAATCCAGGGAGAAAGAACAACAGGAGAATGGCACAACTGAAATCGTTAAGACCATGCATACCTACCTCTTTAGTGGCGATCAATTTTTCCGCTATAGAGGCGCTGACCATACTCGTATCGAGCCTGGATATCCCAAAGTCATTGGTTTGCTGAAAGATGAGCCCCGGTTTAAAGACCTCGATATGGTGTTTGAAGAAGGGATTGATGCTGCCTTTAGCGATCGACGCAACATTTATCTGCTCAAGGGCTCTACCTTCCATATTGTTTCCGACGAACCCTGTGCTAAGTACCTGGGTAGTGGAGATACTGCATTTATAAATGTAGGCTGTGCCTTTATGGATCAGGGGGCAGTATACCTTGCGAAAGCAGTAGATATTAATGCCTTGATTGAAGATCTTGAACTCTGGAAAGAAAACGATAATGATTTGGCTGCGCAGTTAGTACGACGACTGCAGCCCTTTGCTCTTGCGTTATCTAATTCAGCTCTTATTGATCAGGCCATGATTGACAGCTTCAATCAGCTACGCGAATGGGATGAGAGTACTGACAAATACAAAACTTGGCCCGAGTTAGAGGCTTTTGAAAGTGAATTGCCAACAGATGGTGATCAAGCAACCCTAGGAAAAATTGCTACTACCCAACGAGCGATTGACCTGATCAAACAACTGCCTATTCTTTACCATATATTGGAGATAAACAATGGACAGAAAGGGATTAAAGCCTATGATTGGCATCACATTAGTAGTCTAGAAAGTAGAGACAGCGGGCTACCAGGCCAAGACATTATGCTGACACCCGAAATGCCGCCTCTGTTGGTCGATGTCGATATTCCACCTAACTACAAGATTGGGCTGGATGTCGTTCTCCAGGGAACAGATACTTGTTGGTATCTGTTCAAAGGCGATACTTTCTTCAATCAGGGGTTAAACCGTGAGTTTTCCATTGCCGATCAATGGGGGCGAGTACGTAACAATATTCAGGATAAAAATGTAATCGACGCCGGTTTTGTGGGGCGTGATGGCAGAACCTATATCTTCAGTGGTGATCAGTATGTAGTCTATGAAGGCGACACCTACCCTGGTAAGGATGTATTCCGGGAATCAAACCATGCCCCCGCCATTAAACCCATTGCAGATCACTGGGGTGGACTGACCAGCGTTCATGTGACCTACGTGATGGAAGAGTACACGTACCTATTTGAAAAGCCCGACTATGATGGTACTTTCCGGTATGTGCGATATTCCTCGACCGATTACGAGCAACCAGACCCAGGATTTCCTAAAGTTGCCGATGCTGACTTCTGGGACATGCCGGCTGAATACCAGGCTCAGGGATGGGGTGCTTTTGATGCCATTGAATTTGAAAATAATGACACCCTTTTGTTTATTAAAGGTAAAGAGTTTCTACAGTTCAATGTTGTTAGCGGTCATTGGTTTCAACCCAAGTCGCTGGATACACTATGGGATGGCATTCATCAGGATGATGACCTGTTTGAAAATTTGCAAGCTGCCTTTATGGGGGCTGACGGTACAGCCTACTTCTTTGGTGACGAATGCTATATCGCCCATACAAACGGTGAATTTAAAGAACGCAAACCCATTAGCGATGACTGGGGGATTCTGCCAAATCAATTCAAAGATAGGGTAGACGCTGCCTTTGTTTATCAAGGGGCTGTTACCTATTTGTTTGCAGGTGATCAATACATTCGCTATTCCAGCAACGACTATAGCCATATTGATGACGGGTATCCCAAATTGATTACCCAAGATCTCCGGCAAGAGCCAGGCTTTGAGAATCTGCCCCCCGATTTTGAGAGCCATGCAGGGGAATTAAACAGCAGTGAAGACGCGGTGATTATTAATGCCGTTGTGGCAAATAATCGCCATATCTATGTCTTTATGGGTAATAACTGCTATGTCTCATCTAACAATAAAACCTATACCTGTGGCATCAAGAATTTAGGCCATCGGCGTAATCAACTGGCTGAAACCGGTGATGTGGATGCTGCATTTGTCACAACAGATGGGAAGACATATCTGTTCTCTGGGGATCAATATGTGCGATATTCCAAGGCCAATTATGACTATGTTGACGATGGATATCCCAAACGGATTGCCACTGGTCTAGCGCATGACTTGGCCACTGAAACAGCAGGCAGCATTCCAATGGAATTCTACTCTGGCATTGATGCTGCATTAATAGATAGGAAGGACGATGAAAATGAAAATGACGTTGTTTACCTCTTTAAGGACAAAACATATTTCGATACTGAAAGCCTTACGTTAAAGGCGATCAAAGACACCTGGGGTAAAATCACCAATAACTTCGACACTGCAACCACCGACAAAGTCCCCATCGATGGGGCATTTGTTGATGCCATGGGCAGGCTGTATACCTTCAAGGGCAATCAATTTATTCGGTATGCTGATACAGAGCAGTACTATGTGGAAACCGGATATCCCAAGCGTATTAATGCCACGTTTGATGTGCCAGATTCCTTTGCAAGCGGCATTGATAGTGCGTTCACCTTTGAGGGGCGTACTTACCTGGTCAAAGGTGAACAGTATGTTCGCTATCTCAATGATGACTATGGCTGTCTGCCAAGGTTTTACCCGGTTAACTTTACTGACCGCTGGGGTGACTGGTCGGACTACCGCCTGGAAGATATTAGGCTAATCACTCGGTTTAAAGCACTACAGAATAGCTACAGCGGGGAGCATACCCTGGTCGAGCTTCTGAAGGGCTATGTGAAGCACCCCTATGCCTTGCTGGCGGATATTTTTAACTGGGATATTGAAGAGGTTAAGTGGCTTAAGCGAAACAATGCCTTTTTGCCAACCGCCGCCAAGGAAGAAACTCAGTTTAATCTTGAGCTGATTTGTCGGATGTTTGATATTCTTGCGCTGACTGACAAAATGGCGACTGGCGCAAAGTCTGCCTATGAGGATATTTGGTTAAAGCGCTACGACACAGAGCCCAATTTAAGAGAAGCGGCTGACGCTTTATTGGAGCTTTTAGGAGTCAAGAATGGCAACAGCCCCGATTGGCAGGTATTGGTGGATGAAGTTCACAATAAACTCAACCTGCTGAAAAGAGATGCCCTGGTTCCCTATATCATTTTCCAAGATCCTGAGATTGAGGATGCCAGGGACCTCTATGAGAAACTGTTGATCGATGTTCAAATGGGGGAGTCGGCTCAGATATCCCGCATTAAAGAAGCGATTTCTGCGGTTCAGCTTTACCTCCATCGTTATTTTATCAATTTAGAAGACATCGCCCTAAAGCCTTCTGATAATGGTGGCATTCAAAAAGAGGACTTAAAAGAGCGCTGGCGATGGATGCGCAACTATCGAGTGTGGGAAGCCAATCGTAAGGTATTTCTATATCCAGAAAACTACATTCGCCCAGAATTGCGAGATACGAAAACTCCTGAGTTCCAGACGTTAGAAAACGATCTACTCCAGGGAGAAATGACTGAGGAGACGATCACACGAGCATTTAACCACTACATCGACCGCTATATCGAAGTCTCTCGCCTTACCATTGCCGGTGGCTACGTTTATGACAGTATTGAAAACGAAGGTGACAAAGATATTATTCTGTTTGGACGCACTAAAAGTGAGCCGCATCAGTATTACTATCGGATGGCCACCTTTGTGGAAGGGCAAAGCGACTCAGTGATGTGGAAGCCTTGGATGGAGGTCAATGTACAAATTGATGCAGACCACGTGTATCCTGTATTTGCCCTCAATAAGATATTTGTCTTTTGGGCCAAGGTTGAAATACGTAGCAACGTAGGTTCTGATACTAAGGTTAGGTTAAAAGGAGATATGAGCAGCGGCTTTGAGCCAGAAAGTGATGTGGTGAATGAGTCGGTGCTGCAGGTGTATTACTCCTATTTTAATCTAAATAAACAATGGGTACCTCCACAAAAAATCCATTACGACATTACTTCTGATGATACGATTGTCGATTTCTTTTTGACATTTAATGGTCTTAAAGAAGCGGTTGCCACTGACTTAGACCATATTCAAGTGAGTTGCCACTATACCACCGAGCGACAAATTAAGCCACAGCTCAATAATGGCAGTGGCTTACTTCTTAGCAGCAACGATGTATCAAAGTATTTTACTGAAAAGCAAGTGACGTTGCCCCCTAAGAAGGAAGATAATTCAGCAGATGAAGACGCTCCAGAAGATTCCGAAAACAACCAAAAGACTAAAGATGAAAATGCTTCGATAGATTCCAAAAACTATGAAGATGTTGAATTAGCAATTTCCTTAAAAGCATCCAATTTGCATAACCCCCACTATTTAGATTCTTGGGAAACCAAACAGGCAGATGGTCAGGTGACCATACAATTTATACCCCCAGGAGAGCGTTTGAGTGCAGGGATGAAATTTAAGGTCGTTTCTGATCCCAGTAATTCCTCAGGCCCTGCAAGAGTTGCTTTTGAGTCGGTATCCCAACCAAAGCATTATTTGTACTGTGATACGGCTAATGGTAATGTCCAGCTGAAAGAACTAAATGGACAGACAGGTAAGGGTACAGCGGCACAAGAAAGATTCTTTTTTATCACTAAGGGGCAAAAAGGGGATGGATATTCATTGCAACCCATTTCTAAGCCTAATACATTTCTCGCTTACCAAGAAAATGGCACTGCTGAAATCGTTGTTCAGCAGAAAGATAAGAGTGCCCTAGAGTCTTCAACCAATTCACCACAGGTCACATTTAAACTAGTCACCCGTAAAGAAGAAGAAAATACATTTCACTTCTATCCCGAGACCAACAGTGTCAATCAGGTGATGCAGGAGCTACCGTCCATATCGATAGTCGGTGTTGATCTGTTTAGAGAACTGTTTCCTCAGGAAGATGTTACCCAGATTGGGCGGCCTGTACTATTAAATGTGCCAGTGGGTCAACAATTATTATCTTGGGTCTGTTATGACTATAAAGGGGGAAGTTTCCTCTGCAAACCTACTAGCGGTCAGACTGAGCAGAATCAGCCGGGAGACCTTGAAGACCTGGTAAAACTTGATAAATTACCAGATAACTTTACACCTGTCTCTGCCACCTTGCATGTTAACGATAAAGCCTACCTATTTTCCAACAAAGGTGGCCAAGAAAGTGAGTTCCTCATTGAGGGTGAAAGTGCAACAAAAACAACTGAGGCCTGGGGGCTTGTCAAAAATAATATTCGATCAAACGGTCAGATAGATGCCGCGTTGGTTCGAGGCGGTAAAACTTTTCTATTTAGTGGCGATCAATACGTTGCCTATACTCATAAAGCGGATGGCGGATATGACGACTACGTCGATGAGTCTTACCCCAGACTCTTAACTGGAAATACTGATGGACTTCCTAATATAGATAAATGGAAACGCATTGATGCCGCTTTCCAGATTGGCGAAACGAGTTACTTTTTCAACGGTAATGAGTATGTTACGTCTTCAGACTTGACGAAACCTAAGAAGATTTCCAAGCTATGGCCACCAGTGCAGCAGCTGTCGAATATTCGTAGTGTCTTCATGTACAAAGGTAAGAAATACTCATTCAATCATCGTAGGGAATTTCTCTTTGAAGACATATCTCCTAAAACGTTAAAAGAGCGACTGAATAAGCTTTACACGCAGACAAATTCAACAGATATCGACTTAGAGAAAATAAAAGCGGCTTTTGCTTGGGGTAAAGTCGTATACCTAACTGTCGAGAATGATTCAGTTCTTGAATATATGAGGTACGAGGGAGGATCTTCAGCCTTAGTGTTTAAGGATTTAAATAATGCACAAAATATGAAGGCTGTTTTTGTTCAGGGGGACTATTTATATATTCTTCAAGATCCTGGAAATGGAATTAATCCTTCGATCGTCCGATGGAAGAAAGACACAAAGGATGATTCGCAAAGAATTGAGATAGAGATTCACAATGCTCCTGGAAAGGATGTAGATAGTATTTTTTATGACAGTCAAGAGCAAAAAACGTATCTTTTCTCCATAAGAGCAAATGAAAATGATGCTCTGGAGTATATGGTGTTCGATGGACTTCCAGGTAGTCGTCCAGGTCCTATTCAATGGCAAAAAGCAGGTACGATCGAGGAATATATCGCATCGCTAAAGACTGTATCTTCTATATCTACAGTCGATGCAGCGTTCAATAAAGATGGCAAGGTTTTCCTTGTTTCAGGGAAACAATACCTGCGCTTCTCCAAGCAAACTCTGGCTGCTCCAGATTCTGGTTATCCTAAAACTCTCAAAAAAGATGGTAGTAGTGATGGCTTGCCTAGTTGGGACACTATCGATGCTGCATTCCAACAAAGACCCGATGACATTGTTTGGTTCTTTAAGAGTAAAAGTTATATCAAAAGCAAGCCATTATCAGATGACTCTAGTCAGTCCCCACGTTCGATTAAGGAGGATTGGGGAAAAGTCAGGAACAATATTCAAGAAACAGGGTGGGTCGATGCAGCATTCACTATCGATGATTGGGCTTATTTGATCTCTGGCGATCAGTATTATCGATACGCTACGAGTGAGCTTACAGTGCCCCTACCTGAAGCGGGATATTCTCTTGAAATAGGCTATCCCAAAAAGCTAGCCAATAATATCGACAAGCTTCCAGATTGGATAAGTAATGTTCTTGAGCGTGGGGGCAAAATCTTTGAGCAGGATAGCAAAATCGTTGGAATTTTACTTGATGATGGACATGAGTCTTCAAATAGTAGATATCAAGAGTTTGCCCCCAAGACTGGCAGCAACAGCGACGGATTGGTTAGCCAAAAATGGCAATTGCCAGAAGGGTTTGAAAAGTTCGATGCGGCTTATTACAACAAAACAGATAAGCATCTATATTTGATTGCTGGGCAGAAGTATCTCAAATATCAGAAACCGCCCTACGACATTATTCGTCTTTCCTCAATGACGGGCAGTCAATTGAGTCAAACACTTTTTATTGATGGTATTGATGGTCTGATGCGGCGCTCAAATCAGGAAATTGATGAGCTGCCAACGTTTACCTTTAACCAAGATCTGACTAAAGCTTCAACCGAAGATGCGATTATTCGAGTTGCCCCTGACAAAGTGAGTCAGATCCATTTTCCTGTCAACTCTCACCTTGAATTTCGAGGTGCCAATGGAGTGTATTACTGGGAGTTGTTTTATCATGCTCCCGCTCTGATCGCGCAATCTTTAAATACAGCTCAGAAATTTGAAGAGGCCAAACAATGGTACGAGTATATTTTTGACCCAACTGAAAGTGATGATTATTGGAAATTCTTGCCATTCCGGGCGGTGGATATTGATGCCTTGATAGCGGTGATTGAACCCTGGAAAGAAAACGATGAGGATACGACGAGCGCAGCTGCAAAGCTTATTGCCAAACTGATGCCCTTTGCGTCTGCCTTGTCTGGTCAGACATCAATGGCTGAGGCTGAGGCTTCTATATTTAACAGCCTTGGTAAATGGGATGACCAGGGTAACTTGACGACCTGGCAGGAAGTGACAAATTTTGAAGACTCTTTAGATAGTCTTTCCGAAACAGATGATGAGAGAACGTTAGCGAATATTGCCACAGCTCAAGAAACTATAGCGCTAATCAAACGGCTACCGATCCGCTATACCCTAATGACAAAAAATGGTCTGGAACAGATAAAAACCTATCTCGATGATCCGTTTGATCCCCACGCCATTGCTAGGTTGCGTCGTATTGCTTATCGTCGTACGACGGTGATGGCCTATATCGACAATTTGCTGGATTGGGGCGATATGCTATTTGGCCAGTATACCCATGAGAGCATCAACGAGGCTCGGATGCTCTATATTCTGGCCTATGATTTGCTTGGGAAGAAGCCCAGTAGCTTGGGTACAAAGGTGCTTTCAGAGGAGATCGCATACGAAGCTTTGAAGGATACAGGAGCGGAGACAGATGATAATGCCTATGATTTTCTCTTTGATATTTCTGACGATCAGCGTGAGGAGAGAAGTCTGACCCATGCGGGCGTGATGCATGAAAGTGTTGGCAATCCTTATTTCTATATCCCGGAGAATGACCAGATTTTGAAGTACTGGGACCGGGTGGAGGACCGGCTTTATAAGATTCGCCATAGTCTGAACATTTTGGGTGAGAAACAGCCTCTGCCTTTATTCCAGCCGCCGATTGATCCGATGGCGCTGGTGCGGGCAGTGGCAGGTGGCGGTGGTCTGAGTGCTGCCCTGGCCGGACAAATGGTGGCAGTGCCCCATTATCGGTTTACCTTTATGCTCAACAAGGCGCGGGAGCTGGTAGGTAAGCTGGGCCAGTTTGGCAATGAGCTATTAGGCACGATTGAAAAGAAAGATGCAGAAGAACTGAGTCTTTTACAGAGTCGACAGGAAAGTGTCATTTTACAGATGACCCGTGAGATCCGTGAGGCTCAACTGCTTGAAGCCAAAGAAAATTTAGAGAGCCTGAAAATAAGTAAAGAAAGTATTGAGTACCAGAAGAAGCATTACGATGCTCTCATTAAAGACGGATTGATTCCGGCAGAAAAGGCGCAGATCGGGCTGATGAGTGTAGCATCCATCATGTTTTTGCTGATACCATTTTTGCAACTGGGGGCGGCGGTGGCCAATGTTGCTCCTGATGTGAAAGTTGGGGCACCTACTACCATTGGGGCTGAAACGGGGGGCTCGACGGTGGGCGCTTCGCTGGGCTTTATCGCCGAGTCCATAGAGTCTGTTGCCGAAGGTGTCAGTATGCTTGGCGAGGTAGCCGGTATTGTGGCCCAATATCAACGTACCCGGCAGGATTGGGAGCTGCAACTGGAGATGGCCAAAAAAGAGATTGAGCAGCTGGACCATCAAATCGCTGGAGCAAAATTGCAAATTCAGGTAGCCATGCAGGAGCTAGCAGTGCATGACAAAGAGATAGAGCACAACGAATCTATCACCACGTTTATGCGAGAGAAGTTCTCGAATCTGCAGCTGTATCAGTGGATGGAGAGTAAGCTGTCAGCTTTGTATTTCCAAACCTATAAGATGGCCCATGATATTGCCAAGTCGGCGGAGAAGGCCTATAGCTTTGAGCGGGGTGTGCCGGAAAGTCAGGTGAACTTTATTAGTGGTACCTACTGGGATAGTCTGCATAGGGGCCTGTTAGCCAGTGAGCAACTGGACTTTGATCTAGACCGGATGGAAAAGGCCTATCTAGAAACGCACAGCCGTGACTTTGAGATTACGAAAACCATTTCTCTAATTGAGCTGGATCCGATGGCCTATTTGGATCTCAAGAGCAAGGGTGTTTGTGAATTTCAGTTTACCGAAGCCCTGTTTGATTATGACTTTCCCGGTCACTATTGTCGGCAGATAAAAACGGTTGCGGTGAAGCTGAATGCGGGGCAAGGAAAAACGGTAAACGCAACGCTGACGCAGTTGCGCCATAAAACAGTAATGGAACCTGACCCGAAGGCAGTGAAGTACCTGATAGATATGAAGGACAACCCACCCTTAAGCATTCGTAGTGATTGGCGACCCAACCAACAGATTGCAGTTTCCGAGGTGGATCAATATTCAGAAACGAGCAGTGGGGTGTTTGAGTTGAATTTTGGCGATGAACGTTATCTGCCATTTGAGGGGACGGGGGCGGTGTCGTCCTGGCGGTTGGAGTTAGGGGGAAAACGGGGTTCGTATGATATCAACGCGCTGGCAGATGCGGCAATTGAGATGAAATATACGGCGCGCCAGGGGGGGCAAGTATTTGCCGATGCCGTGAAGGGGATGTTGAAGCCCTATGATGCGGCAGTGCTTTTCGATATGGCGAAGATGTTTCCAAATGAGTTTTTTGCGTTTGTTTATGGGGAAACAGAAGAGCTGGAGATTTCGGTAACGCGTGATATGTTCCCGAATATGGCGGGACAGAAACTAACGGCTATTTATAGTGTGTTTGAAATGGAAGAGGAGGAGAATGTGACGATGGTGATGAACGAGAATCCGGCTTTAACTTTGCGGAGTCATGGTTTGTTGCTGGTGGACAGTTTGGTGGTGGGACATGCTGGAATGAATTGGCGATTTGACGCAAAAGGAGAGAAAGGGAGACTGGACAACATGCATTTGGTGTTGTCTTATAAAGCAAGTGTCAGTTAATAAGGTATTTGCAATGGAAATGATGAATGCAATGCTAACGCAGTTGCGCCATAAAATAGTGTTGGCCGCTGACAAGAAGGCGGTTAATATTTAATGAATTTAATAGGAAGATGACCGATGAGTATTCACACTGTTCTATATCTGAAACTGCTATTTTTCGATTCATCTATGGATCGATATTCGAAAACGAGTAATAAATTAGACTTGATCGGAAATAATATGGCTGCACCATACACAGTGCCAAGAACAAGATTATTGGCATTAGCAAACTCTACTAACAGCGTAGCTGTCTCATAACCGATAAGGTCTATTGTTTGAGTTGAATTTTGGTAATGAGCGCTATCTATCTTTTGAGGGAAAGGGGGCCTGTATACCTGAGAGCTAATTGGTTTCACATACTTATGCTATAACGCATTCACAGATGCGGAGATAAAGGTAAAGTATGCGACACGTCACAGGGGGACATAGCGGATAAGCACAAAGCACCACGAAATATAAACATCTGTACTCAAAACTCCAACCAACACCTGCATTACTACACACAGTGAAAAGGAGCACCACGCAATGAGAAGAAAGCCGAGTCGTCGAGGGAAGCGGAAACAGGCAGATCGATCTACCGATTTCTCTCAAACATCGGGTCCAAGTAAAAAGAAAAGGAAAAAAGAGGGGCCTCCTCCATGGGATGCAAGGAGGCCAATATTGTCGCAATATAGGCAATTTGGTGGAGGAACTGACAGCCGCGCTGGTGATGCAGGTGTGTTAGACATAATGAATTCGCGGAAGTTATTGCAAATTGATGGAGGCGCGGGCACTCAACGTAAGAATAGAGAAAAATTCCTCACGGCAGCAAGGAAACGAGAGAAAAAGAGAGTAAACATAAACAAAGGATATGATTCAGATGCGGAGGACATAGGAACTCATCAGGCGAACGAGGTAGGATTTAACACCCACGGACACGCAGACCACGAGTTCACCAAAGCTGATTTAAAATCCATGGGTAGGGTGCTGTATGGAGAGTCGCCGAGTCAGGCAATAGTTGACGCGCCGATAGCAGAGGAGGTGACGACAAATGGGGAGGAGGTTTTCCGTTGGCGAAGTAAGCATGATGTAAAGTTAGACGGGGATGGGCCGATAGGGCGCATAGAGTGGTCTGGCACAGCGATTTACCCAGGAGGCAGCACGATGCGCGCAACTGACGAAAACGCCAAGAGCATGGGCATAATGTTGAAGACCGAGTGGAGAGCTATGAATGCGGCCGTCGATAATGCACCTTTGCGGTTGCATACGTATGTATCACTAGGAGATATGACAGAGCGCGGACAAGAGTCGGTGCTTGATGTATGGTCTAGAGATGGGGAGGAGCCTGTAAACATATTGAAACTTGCACACCACGGGTCGCTTAAGAACTTTAAGGCGATCCCTGAGGGAATGGTTAATGTCGATACAATGATCCTCTCATCGGGGGTAACCAAAGTCCCTGCAGGCCAATTTCTCTCAGAACTTAAGCGTATTGGAGCGAATCCGAACAAGACATTTTTTCTTCTTGCCAAGAATACCGAACAAGGAAGGACAAAAGCTTGGGAGGGGAGTACAACACATGTCAAGACCTTAGAGAATGCGGGCGTAAGATTTGTGAATGATTTTATCATCAAGTTTAATGACCTTGGACAGGTGCAAACTTTGATAACTTAAATTTGGGAGAAGGAGCGTAGAATTCATATAAACTGCAACAAAGCAAAGAGTTCAGTGTAGTCCTAATGGCAAAGAATAGTTGCTTTGCTCTCCTGGCTTTGAGGGGATAATGCGTACTTATGTTACCACTTCAAAAATTTTCATCTCAAACAAGCTAATGGTGCGTCACAGCATATCTGTGGTGCACCGAAATCTCTAAGTTTTTTGGATTTTGAACTCATAATTTTGAACTTCGCCTTTATTCTACATCAACAAAATTCAAAATAAATCGGAGAGGGTGTCCCCATGTCATTATCCTCACGCCTCAAAAAAAAGTTAAAAACAAAATTCAAAAAACAACGCTCAAAAACCAAAGGCCCAACCCCCAACAAAAAACGCACCAAACCCCGCGACTCAAAACCCGACTCCCCCAACAGAAAACCCGACTCCGACCCCAAAACCCTAACCCCAGCCGACCGCCAAACCCTCATCCGAGATATCGATAACGACATCAGAACTGCCCAAAAACTCCCCCCAGCCGATGCTAGCAAACTCCTCCGCGCCGCCCACACCCTCAAAAGAGGTCTACTAGACCTCGACGCCAAACGAAACAACAATAACAACCAAACCGACCCAGAAAAAAAAGATAAAGACAAAGACACCAACCCCACTGACCTAAAAAAAGCCCGCAACGAACTCACCCAAGCAAAAAATAACCTCCAAGACACCGCAACCAACATCAGAGAAAGCGCCATTGCCACCGCAATCGCAATCAAGAAAAAACCAGAAGACATGAGCGCCGATGACATCAGCGACGCCATCAACGCCGTAGAAGACGCCATCAAAGACGGACAAACCAACCTACTCCCCGCTGATGCCAGCAAATGGCAGCGAGCCATGTATGCCCTAAAAATGGCGCTGTTTGAACTCGCTGACGTTGACCCCCGCCTCGCCGTCAAAGACAAAGAAAACCTCAAAAAACTGATCAAAACCAAACAAGCCAACACCACAACCGACCCCGCCACCAGCGCCAAAGTTCGCAAAGCAATCGCCGATGCCAACAAAGTACAGGCCGACATCCCCCTCCGCCAGACAGCCCGTCAGCCCCAAAAACCCCCAGGCAATCAAGACCTGGAAAAACTTAAAAACAAACAGCCCGAGGACATGACCGCCGATGAAATCATTCAAGCCATTGCAGCCGTAGACAACGCCATCGAAAAAGGACAAACTGACCTCCTGCCCGCTGATGCCAGCAAATGGCAAAAAGTCCTCCGTACCCTACAACTGGCCCTGTTTGAGCTCGGTGGCGTTGCCCCAGACCTGGCCGTCAAAGATAGAGACCAACTAATCGACCAGATCGCCACCAAACAAGGCCAGCCCCTCACTGACGACACTAGAGACAAGATCGAGCAAGCGATCGCCGACGTAAACCGCATCCAGTCAGACATTAACAACCGTCCCCCTACGCCCATCGACTATAAGGCCCTAGAAAAACTCAAAGATACCCCGCCTGAGGACATGACCGCCGATGACATTATTCAAGCAATCGCAGCGGTAGACAAAGCTATTGAAGAAGGAAAAGCCGACCTCCTGCCCGCTGATACCAGCAAATGGCAAAAGGTCCTCCGCGCTTTACAACTGGCCTTGTATGAGCTGGGCGGCGTCGACCCAGACCTCACCGTCCAAAATAAAGATGAGCTGATCGATCTGATTATTACCAAACAAGGTAAACCACCCACTGACGATACTAGAGAAAAAGTTAAACAGGCTATTGCCGACATGGCCCGTGTCCAGTCAGACATTACTAAGAGAAACACCAATACCTCAGACTATCCAGCCCTGGACGTATTACGCCAAAAGAAAATAGAGGACTTATCCCCTGAAGAAGCCCGTGCCGCCATCAACGATATTGATCGCAGCATCAAAGACAGCAAAGTTCTCCTACCCGAAAATTCTAGCAAGCTATTAAGAGCACTCTATGCCCTAAAAATGGCACTCCTAAACCTGGGCAATGTAAACCCAAGGCTGCGCTATGAGATCAAAGAACATCTAGAAACTATTCTGAAAGAACAAAAGAGTATTATCTGACCACTGTAAGGCGATAAGGCTATGCAAAAAAAACTGCCTAAGAAATGCCTACTACTTAGGGTTTGCTGTTGAAGTCCAGCCTCCATACTCAGCAAGGGTTTCATTCTATTGAGATGTGCTTAAGTGCACGGAAAAGTGGTTAAAATGCTCAAAACCCTTGCACCTACTCAGGGAAATGTACCGACAATCTTCACCCGGCCAGCTATCGTTCCAAGATTTTTATCTACCGTTTGGGGGTAAATTATCGCCGGAGAATCGTTGGGTGAAACTGGCCGAGATGATCCCATGGGAGGAGTTTGAATCGACCTATGCGAGCCAGTTTAGCGAGGATATGGGAGCCCCCGCGAAGGGATTTCGGATAGCGTTGGGCGCATTGATTATCAAAGAAAAATTGGGTGTCAGTGACCGAGAGACGATTGACCAGATACGAGAGAATCCCTATCTGCAATATTTTCTCGGGCTTCATGAGTACAGTGACCAGGCTCCGTTTGATGCGTCAATGCTGGTCCATTTTCGAAAACGAATCGGTTTGGACCTGGTGTTAGCGGTGAATGAATCGGTGGTTCAAGCAGGCATGGACCCATCTCCGCCCTCACCTCAGGAGAGTGCATCCGAGAGAGATGATGACTCAGACCCACCCGACCCGCCATCGAGTGGCAATCAAGGTCAATTGATTGTGGATGCCAGTTGCGCGCCTGCCGATATTCACTATCCGACCGACCTCGATTTGCTCAACCAAGCTAGAGAGCATAGTGAACGGCTAATCGATGAGTTGTATCAACAAGTGGCAGGCTGTCTACCCAAGAAGCCCCGAACGTATCGACACACTGCTCGCAGAGACTACCTCAGGATTGTGAAACGGCGCAAAAAGCCCCGCAAATTGATCCGCAAAGGCCTCCGCCAACAGCTCAACTATGTGCGACGAAACCTGGGCCACATCGACCGGCTAATCGAGGCAGGCGCAACGCTCGCGGCGCTGAATCCACAGGAGTACAAGACCCTATTGGTGAGTCACGAGGTGTTTCGTCAACAACAGCACATGTACCACCACAAGCAGCGACGGATTGATGACCGCATTGTGAGTATTTCACAGCCCCATGTACGTCCCATTGTGCGCGGTAACGCGGGGACGCCCGTCGAATTTGGAGCCAAATTCGCCATGAGTTGTGTAGCCGGTTATGTGTTTCTCGACCGTCTCAGTTGGAATAACGTCAACGAATCCGAGGACTTGATTGCTCAGATAGAACGCTTTCGAGTTCGTACCGGACACTATCCTGAGTCAGTGCATGCTGACCAGATTTATCGGACACGCGATAACTTGAGGTGGTGTAAACGGCATGGCATCCGTCTGAGTGGTCCGCCCTTAGGCCGACCGTCGCTTGATGAAATCCAACAAGCATGGCTTCGACAACAAGCCCAAGAGGATGAGAGTGTTCGAGTCGCCGTCGAAGGCAAGTTTGGTCAGGCCAAACGACGATTTAGCCTGGGACGCGTCATGGCTAAACTCGCCCAAACGGCCGAAACCATGATTGCCATGACCTGCTTGGTCATGAACTTGGAGAAACGGCTACGCCGTTTTATTGTCTTGTTATTGAGGGGATTGATACGGTTACTACGTGGCTATCAGGCAAATGTACGCCCCTTTGCAGCAATGTTCAGCGATGATGGGCTGAAACCCATCGATAATCAGCAAGGCAATGCTGATCGCGTTTGGGCTGCCGGATAACCACTGAGATTTTTATTGAGTTTTTCAGCAAACCCTACTTAGTGAGTAAATAAATTACATGGCCATTTCTAATAGTTCGTTGATAAAAGAGATTTTTCCTACGGCATTTCCCTTTTCAGCATCGCTAATCTAGCTCTTGCAAATCGTGTTTATCGCTTCGTATCCTCTGAGAGCTGATTTATAAAGATAGTACGGACTCAATTAGGACGAGATGAGTAATCAACAGTGGCAATAGCCGATTCTCAATCGGTGAAGACCACGGAAAAAAGGGGGGTGTCTACGGCTATGACGGTGGCAAGAAAGTTAAAGGCCGTAAGCGGCATATCGTCTTAGATTCCCAAGGTTTATTGATTGGCATGTTAGTCACCGAAGCCAATATGTCTGAGCGATTAGGAGCGGTTGTGGTGTTTGATGAGTCGATAGAAGCGCTCTCCAAGTTAGAGGTTGTCTGGGTGGATCAAGCTTGAGTTATCAATGGAGAGAATGGAGATGTGTCAGGCAGTCAGCACTCAACCTCACTAAAAAAACACAAAAAATCATCACAACTTGATGCCTCAGGCGGTACCTAACCTGCGATATTGGGAGCTATTGGTCATGGCTGCGTTCCAATATTGCCATTTAACTGTATGTGCCAAAAATATCGAATATAAATCCTGATAATAGCGAATGCTGGTTGACTATTAGGACAGTTTTTGAGGTGTCTGTGTAGAATCTGACCATCAACGCTTGAAGCCTACTGGGGAACATCTATCTGTTCAACGTCCAGGTGAGCCAGGTTTAACCATTATGAATGTATATCACTCTCAAGTCTGGTGATGATGCCTGCAGGGTGCAACCACGCCATAACCTTGGAATTGATTATAAGGAAACACAAATGCAAATGATTTCTCGTCTACTGACATCTACAGGATGTGCGTTGCTGGCATTCGCACCCATCCAAGCTACAGTAGCTATGCCCGTTCCATCAAGTAATGCTGTAGCTCCAGTACAGCTTGCTCAAAATGAGCGGCCAAAAATTGCCATTTTACCCCTATCCCATGGTGATGTGAGTTCTGACTATTGGTGGTACTACAGCTATTATCGTGGTCAGGGTGCTGCTCGCGGCATCAGTGAGTTATTAATTACTGAGTTGGTTAACGATGGGGCCTATTCTGTTGTTGACAGCAGTCAGGTCGCAGTCCAGTCCGGCAATGTCCTCGACGAGAGCGCTACCTTAGACCGTGCTCAGGAAATGAATGTAGACGCGGTTATTATGGGAACGATTACCCAGTTTGATTTAAAAGATAATCGTCAATGTGTAAATGTACCGTTTGTGGGTCGCACCTGTAGTGATGAAACCAACGCTACCGTACAGCTTAATGTGCGTCTGGTTGACCCCGTAACTCGGGAAATTGTTGCCACTGCTCAAGGTGAAGGTGATGCATCTAGAAGCGGTGGATACATTAACTTAAATCGTGGTCCCGACGTCAGTTCTGATGAAAACCGTGCTGCTGATGAGTTGTTGACTGAAGCAACTGAAGAGGCAATTGAAGCAATTGTTCCTGAGATTGTCTCTGCTGAAGGTCGATTATAAAAAGTAAGGGGTCATCTAAATCCGTCTCCTGAACTATATGCAGGAGGCGGATTTACTAATTGGGGCTTATTTCTCAGTAATATCCTTGTTCATAAACTTGGGTTTCCAGTTTTTAAGCACACGCCGCTCACCACGGGTGACGATCAGACAGTTATCATCCACGTCTTTTGTGACCACTGCGCCTGCACCCACCGTCACATTCTTACCCAATGTGACAGGGGCCACTAAAACACTGTTGGAGCCTGTTTTAGTATTGTCTTTAATTACCGTGGGATGTTTTTTATAGCCATCGTAGTTGGCCGTGATAGTGCCTGCACCAATGTTGACTTTGTCACCTAAGGTGGCATTACCCAGATAAGACAAATGGGCAGCATTAGTGTTGTTGCCAATGGTGGTTTTTTTGACTTCAACAAAGTTGCCAACGCGGCAGCCTTCACCAATTATCACTTCACCACGCAGATGGGTGTAGGGACCAATTTGGCCTGCACCTTCAATTTTACTGTCATTGATGACTGAATACTTGATCGTAGTGTTTGCCCCGATGGTGCTGTTGTCAATCAGAGTGCCGGGACCAATGTGGCAACCGGCAGCAATGGTGGTGTTGCCACGCAGGTGGGTTTCCGGTTCAATTACCACATCGGGCTCCACCTTGACGGTGGCATCAATGGTGATGCTGTCAGGATTGATCATGGTAATCCCAGAAAGCATCAGTTCATCCTTGATGCGGCATTGCAGAATCGTGGCTGCGTCTGATAACTGCTTACGGTTGTTGATACCAGAAATCTCTTCGATATCGTCTACATCTAAGGCCATTACCGGTGAAAGGTCTTTGACCACATCGGTTAGATAGTATTCATTCTGGTCGTTATCTGACCTCAGGTGGGGTAGCACCATCATTAGCTTTTGCCAGTTAAAGCAGTAAATGCCGGAGTTAATGCGTCTGTTACCACGCTGTTCAGGGGTGCAGTCGCGGTGTTCAATAATCTCAGAGACAATATAATTCTCATCGCAGAAGACTCGGCCATAGCCGGTCGGATCCTCAAACTGGGCCGTGAGAATGGTGGCAGCATTCTTGTTCTCAACATGGGTCTGCACCATTTTGGCAATGGTCTCGGGGCGCAGTAGGGGTACATCCCCATTCAGCACCAGCAGGTTACCTTCAAACCCTTCTAAGGCAGGAATTACCTGCTGCACGGCATGGCCGGTGCCTAGCTGTTCAGTTTGCTCAACGAATTCCAATCCAGATACGTGGGCCAATGCAGTCTGTACGTCATCGGCCAGATACCCCACAATGGCAATTTGGCGTTCGGGTTGTACGTGTTCCAAGCTAGCCAGCACATTTTCCACCAGGGTGCGACCCCCTAGAGGATGAAGCACCTTAGGCAGACGCGATCGCATCCGAGTTCCTTTACCTGCTGCCAATACTGCCACTGCCAATGGGTTAGTCATAGGAATTACGAGAGTAAACGTTAGCGTAAGAACATCAAAAAATTACGGGAGGAGTATACCGCGCAGCGGTTGGACTTCCCAAGTATGATGGCTACTTAGGGTAAAGGGTATGCCAGGAAAGCCAAAGGGTAGATAGACGTTTAAGTTCTTGGTTCTTGGTTCTTGGTTCTTAGTCCTTGGTTTTTGGTTCTTGGTTCTTGGTTCTTGGTCTCTGGTTTTATCCAGGTCAACCAAGTCACTAATTCAAAACTCAAAACTCAAAATCAAGCATTTTTAGCCCCTCTGCCTCGTTAACCAACGTCGTCGCCAGGCACTCGTTGGTTCCAGTTTAGATTCCTGCTGTTCCTGCTGACGCTGGGCCACAATTGCTTCAGCCGTTGCTGCCAGCGTTGGGTCACGATAGGGAATTGCCGCCCGTGTTTGCAGATGCTCTTGTTCCTGTGGCGACAGGTCTGGTAAAGGGCGCTGATCTTTGGTCGCCACGGTGCAGGGCCAATGGCGACCGGTTCCTGGCAATGAGCCCATGGTTAAGCCAGCTAATCCCATGGCTGAACGAACAGCAGCGGCGCAGGAATAGGTGGCCAGGATGCCGCTCTCAGCCAGGCATTGAGCCGTAAGTTTAAAGAATTCCACCGTCCAAAGCTGGGGGCAGCGTGGGGGGGAAAACGGGTCAAATAGAATGGCATCAGCCTGCCAACCGTTGGCGGCCAGGGGTTGCAACGTTTGCCGGGCGTCGCCAATGATTAGCTGGATATCCAGTGTGGGGCTTTTGTAAGATTGCTCGGTGGCCAGGGTCTTCAGGATTTGCTGGGTGTGCGGTGTCCAGTGGTGGATGAGGTTATTTGCGATCGCATCCCGAACCACCGTTACATTGATTTCCAAGGCCCGAATCGTCACCTGACAGTCAGGATTGACCTGCTGAATCGTATCCAGGGCCGCTGCTGTGTTGTATCCCAGCCCATAGCAAACATCCAAAATAGATAGCCGTTCCGCTTTGGCCAGCTCCGGAATATTGGCCGCATCGACATAATTTCGCTGCGCATCGGTATAGGCTCCATGACGGCAGTGAAAATGCTCGCCAAATTCCTCCGAGTAAAACGTGGCTGAGCCATCCCCAGTTAATTCTATCGTCAGACCACTAGATGAATTTTTATAGTCGTCATCAGCCATTAATGAGCTACCAATCCTAACGAAACTATAATTAACATCGTCTTTGCTACGGATCCAAACGTTGTCTTTACCGCCAGAGTCGCCTATTGATCTGACCACTACTTATATTGTTAGTCCCCAGTGGCTGGCAAAACATCTCAATAGCGTCTTGCTTGTTATTGATTGCCGATTTTCTCTGCCAGAACCGGAACTGGGTCAACAGCAATACGACTCTGGTCATATCCCCGGTGCCTACTATCTCGACCTAAACAAACATCTCTCTAGCCCCGTTCAAGACCATGGGGGCCGTCACCCGTTGCCCAACTGGCAAACGTTTGTCGACACTCTAAACCTGTTAGGCATGCAGTCTACGCCTCAGACACCCGTTGTGATTTACGATGCCTCCCGGTTTGCGTTTGCCGCCCGCCTTTGGTGGATGTTGCGCTATTTAGGCCACGGCAATGTAGCTTTGTTGGATGGGGGTATAGATGCCTGGATTAAGGCAGGCTTACCCCTTAGTCGTGAAACGCCACCATCTCAGGTAGGTCGCTTTATGCCCCAGACCCAGGCTAATTGGGTTGTGGATATTGACTATGTGCGTCAACACAAAGACACCCCTGGCACGGTGGTAATCGACGCTCGATCCGCCGATCGCTTCCGTGGTGAACATGAACCCATTGATCCGATTGCGGGTTCTGTGCCAGGGGCAGTGAACTATTTTTGGAAAGATCTTAGTACTGACGCCGGATTGCTCAAAGCGCCAGACGAATTGGCGCAATATTGGCGAGGGGTGGACGATGCCAATGAAGTTATCGTCTACTGTGGGTCTGGTGTGACGGCCTGTGTTAATTTATTTTCCCAGGTTGTGGCCGGTAAACCCATGGGTAAGCTTTATCCCGGTGGCTGGAGCGATTGGTGCTCTTATCTGTGAATTGGTATGCCTTGTGACACGGGCATCCACAAAGGAGTGCCCCAGAGAAGGGTCCCTATAGAGATAACCCATTGTTTATTGCCAAATGTCTATTCGTATCTACGGTAATCGTGCCATCAAAACGTTGCCGGGGCAGGCGACTCGCCCCACCCCCGCTAAGGTACGCGAGGCGTTGTTTAATATTTGGCAGGGGCGAGTCAGTGGCTGCCGTTGGTTAGATCTATGTGCGGGTAGTGGTGCCATGGGGGCAGAAGCCCTTTGTCGCGGGGCCAGCGTGGTGGTGGGCATAGAGCAGTCGGGGGCTGCCTGTCGGATTGTGCAAACCAACTGGCAGACCGTTGCTAAACCAGAACAATCCTTTCAAGTCATTCGTGGAGAGGTGACTAAAAAGCTACAGACTTTAACTTTAGACCCCTTTGATCTGGTGTACTTAGATCCACCCTACGCTGCTAAACTCTACGACAAAGTGCTTGCTCTTCTGGTTGAGAAATCTCTATTAGCTCCAGGGGCAATAGTTGCTACAGAATATACTCCAGAACATTGGCAGCCCAAATCTCTCATTGGCCTGGAACTCTCCCGCACTAAACGCTACGGTCTCACCCATCTAGCCTTATTTAAAGTGTCTTAAAGGCTTAAATCCTGATTGGGTCCATAGGAAGAACGGCGCTGTGGGCTCCCCCCCTGGGAACTGCCCCCACAACCTTAAGCGCTATTAGTATTGCTTATGCTTATCAGTTACGTTAGGAAAAAAGACTGCAAAAATTAATGTTTTGAGACACAATAATACTAAAGCAACCTTCGTGTTGCTAAAGTCGTGCGCATGCGCGTTATGACATATTAGTCAGACCAGTTTAGAGGTACCTATGGTTGTAGCTGCTCCAAACACTGCCAAACCAGCTGAAAAGCGTCTCACTATCGCTACTGGTGAGATTGCTGAAAATACTACGACTATCCGGTCCCTGGACTGGGATCGGGATCGGTTTGATATTGAGTTTGGGTTGCAGAACGGTACGACCTATAATTCTTACATAGTGCGTGGGGAAAAGACAGCACTGATAGACACCTCCCACGCTAAGTTTCAGCAGCTCTATATGGATGCGCTGACGGGGCTGATTGATCCTAAGGAAATTGACTATATCGTGATTAGTCATACTGAACCGGACCATAGCGGCCTGGTGAAGGATGTGTTGGATCTTGCACCTCAGGCAGTTGTGGTTGGGGCTAAGGTAGCGGTGAAGTTCCTGGAGGATCTGGTTCATCAGCCCTTTGAATCGCAGCTGGTGAAAAGTGGTGACACTCTGGATTTAGGCAATGGCCACGTTTTGGAATTTGTGAGTGCGCCCAATCTCCACTGGCCCGATACCATTTTTACCTACGATCAAAAGACTGGCATTCTCTACACCTGTGATGCTTTTGGTGCCCACTATTGTAGTGACGATACCTTTGATGAAGATCTGGATGCGCTGACGCCTGACTTTCGCTTTTACTATGAGTGTTTGATGGCTCCCAATGCCCGCTCGGTGCTGTCTGCCATGAAGCGCATGGATAAGTTGGGCACAATTAGCACCATCGCCACCGGTCATGGTCCCCTGCTGCATCACAATCTAGAAGAACTCACCGAGCGCTATCGCCGCTGGAGTAATGAGAAAAGCAAGGCCGAGAATATGGTGGCGGTTTTCTATGTGTCGGACTATGGGTATTGCGATCGCATCTCCCAAGCCCTGGCTAAAGGCATTACTAAAACCGGCGTCGCTGTCGAAATGATGGATATGCGTCTGGCGGATCCCCATGATGTCACTGAACTAGTCGGTCGCGCTAAAGGTATTTTGATGGGCATGCCCCCATCCTCAGGTCAGGGTGCCGAAGAAGTGCAAACGGCGCTGAGTTCCATTTTGGCAGCTGTCAATAATAAGCAAACCTATGGTCTTTTTGAGTCCTACGGTGGGGATGACGAGCCCATCGATACGCTGCAGAGTCAGCTACAGGACCTGGATCTAAAGGTTGCGTTTGACCCCATTCGGGTGAAAGATACGCCATCTGAAGCGCTCTACCAGCTTTGCGACGAGACCGGGACTGACCTGGGTCAAGACCTGGCTCAAGCAAAGAAAATTAAGAAAATTAAGGGGCTTGATGCTGATCTACAAAAGGCGCTGGGTCGCATCAGTAGCGGTCTTTATATCATCACTGCTGCCAAAGGCGCAGTGACTAGCGCGATGTTGGCTTCCTGGATTTCCCAGGCTAGCTTCAAGCCATTGGGCTTTACCATCGCAGTTGCTAAAGACCGAGCCATTGAATCCCTGATGCAGGTGGGTGACACGTTTGTGCTAAATATTTTGGAAGAGGGTAATCATCTGCCACTGATGAAGCACTTCCTGAAGCGTTTCCCCCCCGGTGCTGACCGGTTTGCTGGTATTCGTACCCGCCCTGCCAACAACAAGTCTCCGATTCTAGCCGATGCTCTGGCGTACCTGGAGTGTACGGTAACAACTCGGATGGAACTTAGCGATCACTGGCTGGTGTATTGCACCGTTGCGGATGGCAAGGTCTCGAAGGATGAATCAATGACCGCTGTTCACCACCGCAAGATTGGTAACTACTATTAAATAAAAATCTCCTTAAAAACCTTGACAGAGAGTCAAATGGGTAGATGGTCACCAACTGTCTACCCGTTTCTTACAATTACCGAGCCCGTTTCTTTCCATGGTGAATACTTTTGATGAGTATTACGGAATCTTGGAGAATAGCTAAGAACAATATTATACAAAGCCCGAATTCCGTATTCTCAATCCGAAATGGATGATCTCGCCAAGGTGTTGACTGGGTCTGACACCGATCTATTGCGTGCTGTCACCTATCCATGGCTATTGTTCTTAAAAGAGACTGGCGGTGAGCTGTGTGCGCAAAGCTACAGACGCTATCTATAGCTAATCTTTATCTGGTGTGAACCAATCTTGACAATGCCTAAACAAATTGTTTAAATGAGCATCAAGGGTACACTCGGCTATGTTTTGAGTCCTAACAAACAGTAACGTTCATTAGTAAAATAAGTCGGCTATGCACACCAAGGTGCTCTGTTTCTTTTCAAGGAAGCAATGACTCTACCACATCGGCTGATTTCCGAGGACATTAATTAGAGACTCTCCGGAGCCCGCAATATCTTTGTATTCTGAACATTTGAGTAAACTTAAAACTCCCGTGACGAAAAGGTTGTTCAGAAGGGCAATGATTACCGATAGCTATACTTTTTAGTACCAAAGGTTATATGTCTTGCAGATTGTTCCCGATGCAGCCGCAGACCAGGTATTAAACACAGCTACCAGTCCAGTTAGAACAAGATTATGGATTACTTGTTCAAGATTTCATGTAGACAACAACTCAAAAAGATCGTCTCGCTTATTCGCAGCAAAATCGTGCTGACATAAACCGTTCTTTCAAGAAAGTTTTTTAGATACTTTACGCGACACTCGATAACGCAGAAGGCTACATGTATTCATGCCTTTTGTAGTGCCCATAGCTTTTGCTGTCTAAAGCTTTCGGCGCTGCTATGAACTATGTGCGCAAAGTTATCGGTTCTTTACGCTCGACTAATTCATCCATTCATCTGTCAAACGGGGACTATTTATGACCATCAAAGAACTTACCAAAAAGACTAATAACCTGGATGTCTCTGGTGCTACTTATCTGGGTGGCAACAGAAATGATTCTGCCAATGCAGTCGATGTTTCAAAAAATGGCATCACCGTTTTTGGTGGCGCACTCTCTCAATATAGCTCCAGTGCAAAGAAAATCAACTTATTGGGCGGTGGTGAAGGCAGCGTTGTTCGCTACAACAACAAGACTAACAAAGTCCTTTCAGTGACTCATCTCCCCAGTGAGGTCGACGATCTAGAAGTCAACAGTAAAGGAGAAATAGCCGTTGCTGGTGACTTTGGAGTAGCCGTTCTGAGTGCAGATGGCAGCCGCATTATTTGGAGTGACAACAGCATCTCAGCCAGTCAGGTCTCCATTTCTGACAGCGGTAGAGTTGTTGCCATACAGGGTAGTAGTCAAATCAAACTATATAATAGCCAGGGTAAAGTTCAAGAAGAGTTTTCCACTGGCAAGAACAATCGCCGCTTTAACGATGTGGCCATCACCGATAAAAACGGTGGCACGTTGATCGCCACTGGCTATGAGCAAAAGTCATCGAACTTGCAAGTAGCCTTTACCCAAGCTTGGGACTACAACGGAAAACAGAAATGGAAAAGCTATGACGAAAGCGCCGCCAACATCCGCAAAGCCAATTTGATGGCCGATACGCGTGGTGAAAGCATTGCCATTGGTGATGACGGTGAACTCTACGCCGCTTATTCAATTAACGGAGGCACCGGCTTTTCTATTTTTTCCCGGGACCCACTCAATTTTTCCCAGTCATCGGGGCCTGACACAGTACAAACAGATCGCTACACTCAAGCCACCAATGTCGGTTCAGTCAAAATGACCTATTACGGTCGTTATGATCTAGCTACAGGTGATCTTAAAAAGGGACAATCGTTGCTTACCCGGCTAAGCAGCGGTAGAGGAAACAGTGTTAAACCAACCGACATTACGGCTGATCAACAGGGCAATGTGTACCTTGTGGGTCAGGCTAATGCAAGTTTAGCCAATCGCGATAACCAAACTATTGAGGGTCAAAGAGTACCTGGGTACTCAGGGTCAGAAGGCTTTCTGGCTGTTATGAGTCCTGATTTAAAGACGCGTTATGTTTGGACCCCCTTTGTCGATGGAGACGCCAATGCGATTGGTGTCGGTGGTGGTGTAGCCGCACTAGCCCTGACGGCTGAACCAGGGGCTGACCTGGTGACGGCAAACGCGGTCCAGAGAAATGCTGGCGGTGGAGACGATGCTTACCTGCTGCTAATTGGAGGTGAGAATGGGAATAGTCCAACGCCTGCACCTCCAGCGCCCCCAGCGCCCACACCTCCAGCACCTCCAGTGCCCACGCCTCCAGTGCCCACGCCTCCAGTGCCCACGCCTCCTTCAGGACCGAATCGAATCACGAGTAACAACGCTGTGATTCGGGGTACTCGCCGCATTGACACCATTACTGGCGGGTCAAAAAAACAGCGTATCTCTGGCAAGAATGGTAACGATACGATTCGTGGTAAAGGCGGTAACGACACCATTTACGGCGATCAAGGCGCTGATAAGGTGTTTGGTGAAAGAGGTAACGATAAAGTCTTTGGTGGTTCAGGCAATGATTATGTTCATGGTGGCTCGGGCAATGACCGCGTTAACGGTGGCTCGGGCAATGACAGACTGCTAGGTGGCTGGGGCAATGATAGGCTCGTTGGTGGAGATGGTAATGATTTTCTGCAAGGAGCATGGCGTAGAACGGCTGCCGAAAAAGACGTGATGACTGGAGGTAGAGGTCGTGACACCTTTGTCTTGGGTAATCAATCTGGCACCCTTTACGATGACGGTAAAATACGCTCCATGGGGATATCAAACTACGCTCTGATCACGGACTTGAATACGAGTCAGGGTGATATGATCCAGCTTAGTAATGACCATGACTACCGTTTGGGTTCATCTCCCAAAGGTGCTGATCGTGGCCGTGGATTGTTCATTGATAATGCGGCTGGTCAAAAAGATGAACTCATTGCCGTGATTCGCGGCTCGGGTAATCTCAACCTCAACAGCAGTACCTTTAAGTACGTCTAGACTAGTTAGTGGAAGCATGTCTAGGGGGAGAGACACCTCCGCCTATTGAACAGATTGTATTAGTCCTTGGCAGGGAGCTAAACGGGGGGATAACTCTAAGGGCTATCCACCCGTTTTTCTTTAACTTTCTTTCTTTTCGAGAGTACGGGCTGGCAAATCGTCTTGCCTTGATTCTCAATCCGGTTTACAAGCCGTCAGCTCTGACGTTGCAAATAACGACCATGAACCCACCCTTCTATATCCATATTGTCATTGATGGTTTCTAGCACAGTGACTAGTTTCCAATTATTGCTAGTGTCTAGAATGTCAACGGGTGTGTGGGCAGGTAGCGGGCTCTCTGGCAACTTCTCATACTGAGTGCCTGGACCCGTGCGAATATTTAATCGACCTGTTGTTTCATAGAACTCTTCTAAATCCTCACGGCCCATTACCCTGGCACGAAAACTATCCATGGGGAAAGCGGGGCCTGGATCATTCTTGCGTTGGGGGGCAATATCATCATGGCCGATGACATCTTGCAAACCATATTCGTCGACCAACAGGCTGGCAACGTCCATCGCCGCCTCTAGTTGTTCTTCGGTATAAACATGCCAACCACTGGAGGATGACTCATGTTTGTGGGTTGCTTCGAGTACATCAACGTCGTCATACACCTGATTAAACCAACTTTTCCATTCGCCCCCTTGGCGCTTTAGCCTACCGGCGTTCACCAGTTCAATCCCAATCGAGTATTTGTTGAGACCTGTTCTCCCCTCCCAAGAACTGCGCCCGGCATGCCAGGCTTTCACATTAAACGGCACCAGCTGGGTAATACTGCCATCTCGGCCAATGACCAGGTGGGCAGACGCTTTGGCCTGAGCTTGAGTGAGCCATCGTACAGCTGATTTTGCAGTTCTACCCGCTGTGAAATGCATTACTAAGTACTCATGGCGCAACGTGCCACCAGAGTTGGGACTCTCCTCAAAGGGATAGGGAGTACCATCATTATGGTAGAGAAGGTGATTAATAATCTGCATTGTTAGTCTCCTAGTAGGTGTGTTGACTATTGTTGGAAGTTAATTGCCCTAAACTGTGACAGATTGTTCAGAAACACTCGTTTTTTAGAGCTAAGGGAACGTCGTAGACTGGGACCATGGGTGGCCCATCTCGATACATCAAGGGGATTACTGCCCCTTAATCCCCTAATTTTTAGGTCATTGAATTCAATAAGTGCCCCCAGGAAAGCCTGGAGGTCAACCAATAGGGATGAATAGCCCGGCATCATAACTCGCTGAAATAAAATGACATATTTAGCCATGGCTATTACCAGGTCCTGTATTGGGGGATTCAGTTCGGCGTAATCAAGCCCATAGGACGTTGTCTCTAAGATGAGTTGAATGGCCGTATCGACATCCATTTGAGAGAAGTCTTCATCCAGGCCCCTGATGGGATGCTCAGTCATGATCTTGAGCAGTTCATCCATAGCAATATGCAAAACTTGCTCTTCATGACTGAGGGGTTTGACAGGTTTATCAGGTGGTTCAGGCGTTCCACCACATTTGTTTACCATGATGGGTGTTCTCGAAACGAAAGAATATAAATGGGGGCATTGCTGATCCTCAAGATGACTTGAGCTGTCGGATACCGTCAAATAGCAATAGTTCTAACCGGTTCATCCCCTAAATCAGCGATCGCAAAATAGGTGACAACGCTATATCCAATCCAAATCGGGATCTGGATTAGGCGCTTTGGGCAAGTTCTTGCAGACGAACCCAGCTAACCAGAATGCTGGGAATAGGTCTTCAATTTCCTTGTCAGGATCTTTCTCCACAGGCTTGCTCGGTGCGGGACGGGGTTTGGGTGCGGGACGGGGTACCGGTCTGGGCCGAGGTTTTGGCACCGCAGCGCGGGCAGGCTTGACCACCAACACATTAAATGTGACGTTGTTGGGAAGAGGTTTGCGGTTTTGGTTGTAAACTGTCCATTTATTATTGGAGTACCAAACGCCTATGGGATTTGGGTTATAGGTGTTGATCCATCGCTGGGTAACAAAGACAATGCCCTGGGGAACACCATTGCTAAACCCGTTATTAATGTAACTGACATGCTTCATGCTGCCCTGTTTAGTGGCATCAGTTACTTTATGTTGGAAAGCGACACCTTCTAAGCCACCAAATCGAATAGGAGCCCCTGGTTTTAAGACCAAAATATTAAACTTGGTACCAATTGGCATGGGCTTCAGGTCTTCGTTATAAATTTTCCATTTGCCACCGCTAAACCACACACCTACCTGGCTAACATTGTATTTCCCGTAATGCTGGGTAACGAGCACGATAGCATTACTTTGGTTGTTGGTTAGCCCATGATTAAGGGTGGTGATATGGCCACTTGTGTTGTTTTTCGTGGTTATATGAACAAACACATTTCTGTTTAAGGCTGGATTAACCGCTAGAACATTGACCTGGTTGTTCTTAGGCATGGGTTTCCGGTTCTGGTTATACACAGTCCACTGGCTGCCGTTGAACCAGACACCGGTTTCATGGGTGTTGTATACACCATACTTTTGGGTGGTAAATAACAAGAAATTGCGGTTGCCATTGGTAACACCATTGTTAATGTTGGTGATATGGCTTGAAATATTGGTTGGAACCGCCTTGTGGCTAATCAGATACATCCCAGCAGATTGGGTTAAGACCCGAGCTCTGCCTAAGGCGATTTTTGTACTACCTGTGAAATTGGTAAAGGCAACCGGTTGCACAGTGCTAGATGCCGTCAGCTGAGTTTTAAGAGCATTAATGTTTTTACCCTTGAGTATCTGGACGCCTGACTGATTGTCTATTTGCCGGTGTAGTATTTGTCTATCCTTTTTGACGGCCTGATAGTTTAGAGCTTTGGGGGTGGACAGAATGTTCACAGAACCTGATTTTAACTGAGGTGATGCATTTAGCATGACGTTACCAACAAAAATAGGCAGATTCTTCCCAATGGTTTTTTTGAATGTGTTTCTGTTTTTGGCTGAATCTTCCTTCAGTTCTACGTCTAGATTCCGCAAAAAGATCATTTTGACCGGCAGCACCGATAGGGACCCGGTGGGACTGGGTTCACCATCACTGAGAGGGGCAATGAATTTTGGCAGATCCCAGAATCGTTGATGGAAAAGATCAATACTAAACCAATCTCTGACAACGGAGAGAATACCAATGTCGACACTAATTTTTTCGATTTCTAATTCGTCCTGTTCATCACTGAAAAAGTCTTGGTAGTCTTTGAATACAGTGTTTTTAGCATAGTTGTAATATTCGTCGACTTCCCTGGCATCCATGGCGATACTGGCCCAACCACTCCCCCCCTCCTTAAAGAAGTTACTGGGCACAAAACTGGTTGGATAATAGTAACCGGACGTTCCTTTACCAATTTTTTCCCGTTCGGCTCCCGAGAGCTTTGACTTGTAATGCTCTAAGATATTGGATGGATATCTAGCTTCCAGTTGAAACTTGATATTTTGATGGTTTTCATACACTAGCTTGTTACCGATGTCCTGCCATTTACGCGAGGCAGCTTCTTCTCGTTGTCTAGCAATGGCGATCAAATCGTTGAGGGAGGCAACAGCATCGGTATCATCATCACGTTCCGCAGCTGTTTTTTGAGAAATCAAGCTAGCAAGTTCAGCCGCCGCCGCCAGTGCTTCATCCTGACAGGTGTAATAGTTTTCTCGATTTTCAGGATCCTCAACATAGGCGAGTGCTTCCTGGAGTTTGGCCTCTTCTTCGGCGGTTAGAAAATTACCGCTGGCAGCAAAGGCCTTACCCAGACTGTCTTTATAGACATCCCAAATAAATTTAGTAGTATCAGGCTCATAAAACCGTTTGCTAGGAACGATAAAATTGGTGATTTCTGCAAATTCCTGGGGATGTTGAGGTTGTTCAAAATCGTATAGCGTATAGGCTTCTGCCAGTTTGTTGATGGCAACAAATGTATCTTTTTCGGCTAAACTGTCCTGATGCAGTTTAGCGAGTTTGCCCATTAAGGCTAAGCTAATTCTGTTCATTTTTAGTTTATATGAACGTTTTTAGTTTGTATGAACGTTCTAAGGCGAATTTTGAAAATGGAGCGCATGGCCCACGGACTAGAACAGTATGTCTAGTCCGTGGGCAACCCTAAGCCCCGTAATGAGTTGTTCTTAAAAAGAATTACTCGGTATCAATAAAGGGAAAAAGCAATCCTAAATCCACTTTTTGATACTGGGGTTTGGATTGGGAGATTTGGGCATCTGGTGACACTTAAACCCAATCAGCTGCATGCCAGGAATCCGAATGCCCTGTTCCTCTCGGTGAGAGTTCACATTTCTTTCAAAATTATCCTGCTTGTAGCTACCACCCACGGAGAAAGGACCCCAGCCACCGCCAGCGCTGACATCAAAGTGCTTCTTCAAAGAATCGTAGCTGTACTCAGACTCACCAAACTCTAGAAATAAGTCTCTGACAAAAATCGCCGTGGTGGTGAACGCTGGAATCATACCTTCAGGTTGAGCAGCTCCATCAGACACCATCTGATTATTAAAATCAGGCACGGCCTCGTCAAATCTCCAGTAGGTGCTCGTTAGAAAGTTGACGTTAAACCAGGGTCGAATAATGGGAACCTGAGCGATCTTAAAGCGCAGTTTAAACCGCGAAGTATTGATCTTGTGCTCAATTTCAGTTCTGTCGTAGTTAGCTTCAGCCTTAGCCCGCCATAGGCCAAAGCCAGCTTTGACTTTAGTACCGAACCCTTTCTTGGAGTAGTCATAACTACTGGCGTAGTCAGAACTGTCAAACTTGAACTGGGTCCATCCGTCTTCGTATCGGGCAAAACCACCGGGAACAAAGGTAACAGGATGAAACGGCAGCCCCGTTAGCATGCTGTTGAGCTGTCCCTCTTCAAACAACTCCTGGTATTGTTGCTTGAGTAACGCAATGCTTCTACCTTCGACTTGTTTGATAAAGGCACTAATACGATCAAACTGTTCGCGATAACCTAAGGTTGACCATTTGCGCTCAGCCGCTTGCACCCGTCTACGAAGAATGGGGCCATTGATGGCCCAGGCCGAAACCGCTTTGGGGTCATTCCCAGCCTCAGCCTCAATACGCAGGGTATTGTAGGCTAGCTTAGCCGCCTCCCATTCACCCAAGTACTGGTCATACTTAAGAACAAGTGGACTGGGTTCTTCGATGACTCTTTCTTCATCGGTCAGAAAATCGACTTCGATTCTCTTAGAAACCATCAGGCTCCGCAGTTTCTCTAGCTTGGCCTTGGTACGCTCATCGGGTTCAACATCTGCAACCTGACTAAACCTCAGAACTTGTTCGTAAGCTTGAGAGAGGGTATTTTCAACATTCCAAACATTGAAAGAATTGGTGCCAGTGCCCGATGTATCTGGAATGAGATCGCATAACCGTGCCAGATTTTCGGCATGGATATACTTACGGCGGCTTTCATCAGCCAACATTCTGTTGAGCTCTTCTACACTGGTGTCTTCATCGACTTCTTCAGTTTCACCATTATTGTTGGGTTTATCGGCGTTAAAATCATCCCTGACATTTTTATATACGCCGCCCAGACCCTCGGTTAGAAAATCAAATTCGTCTGGCGGAAAGGGAATGCCAGGGGTAACCCAGGCCAGATAGTTGTCTTCGGAGGGAGGCGCAGCACCATCGCCACTGCACAGTGCATCATAGAGTTTTCCTAGAACGGAATTCATTAACTCACTGGGGAGTACGTTAGCCATAGTTCCTTACCTAGTGTGTAGTATTGTTGTTTGTTATCTCGCTGCGTAGCGAGTAGATAGATGACAACAACTCATTAATCAATTTTTCTTGCTTTGTATACATAAGTTAATATTTAAATGTTTTCTCCTCTGGAAGGATAAAGCCATGGCAGGAGACAGGTTCACAGGTGTATTATTTTTTGTGGTACTACCTAAAAAAGAGAGTTAGCAGTAGCTTGGGATAGAAATATTGGATAAATTGTCTCTAATACGAAATCCCGACTGATAGCACCCGGTATCGAAGGGCATCCACAAGGGAGTGCCCCTACAGGATGGTCTATTTTTAATCGGGTTTAATACATTCGGATTTGGTACACAAGATGAATGGATCGGTTTCGAGAAAATTTACAACTATCCTTATCGGGATGTTGTCAAAATAACTATTCAACAGATATTCAACAAAAAAGCAGAAAGCCGCTGGTTTTTCAAAACCAGCGGCTTTAAAGTAAGAAACTCCACCCTAACGGTTGTTGGCGGTAGTCCTATCTTGAAGGAGTGACCTCTCGCTTGTTAGCTAGTCTGCCTCAGCTTTCGCTGATGATGATTAAAGGAGCGTTGTTCATTAGTCAGTACAGCATAGTCAATGGGAGGACGCATATCCCATTGAAGCTGAGTCAGTAATAGTAGACTGCCGCCAATGATGGCACCGGTCACCCCGTATTGCCAGGTACCTAGCTGGGTCACGGCAAACGCGGCAACCCCATGCACCACCGTCAGCCCTAAAAACGTACGCGAGCGAATGCCCCAACCCGTCAGGCCATGGCCAATGGCACACAACCCTAACCACAAGGGGCAGAGGTTTATCAATATTGGCCCTACATAGCCAAACACGCCCCAATTGGTGATTACAGTGCCGACTAACATTAATGTAGCCCAGCTGTATACTAGCCACATGAGTCGTTCTACCCGTGCCCAAAAGCGCACGATGGACACCATACCCACAACAGCAATTACCGTAAGGCCGGACCAAGCGATTGCCAGTTGCTGCCAGCTAGCGTGGGACACTTGAGCTGAGGCAAACATGAATACTGCCAGGGCCCCCCACAACGCAAACACTTGATCAACGCGAGTGTAAATACTTGAAAATGCATAGCCAAGGACACTGTGACGAAAGTGCCAGGCCCCGCGTAAATCTTGCAAATCTAAATCATGCTGCTTTGAGCGCAGCAGGGGCTCATTTGAAAAGCCAATAGTCATAGCAGTTACTCGTAGAAACCAAAGATGGATCCAAAGCGCGAGAATCAGTCGCGGCTTTAGCAATACGACGACTGGCTACGCATTTATGTACTTTTAATTCTAATTGTATCGTTTTGTCAACTATGTGTGCTAACCCATATATTTGGTATAACAGGTCGGATGACGGTTTCGGGAGCATAAACCGCGTGGTGTAATGTTTTGAACACGCCCTAGCTGCACGTATGTCTGTCCCCATGCGACCTGACCGTTTTTTATATCTACTGCTGGCAGTGGTGTTGATTGTGTTGCTGTTCAACCTGCATCTGTGGGTCATCACCACAGGGCCCGAGGGCAGTATTGCTGAGATTAGTCGGGATATGCTGGCCCGGCAAAATTTTATGCATCCTCGGTTGCTGGGGGTAAACGATTTTAGCCATCTGCCATTGCCCCTCTGGTTGACCAGCCTGGGAATGCGGCTGTGGGGCATCAATACATTTGGGGCTCGCTTCTTTATCCAGATCAGCATTTTGGTCCAGGTAATTTTTACTTACCGCATTGCGATGCGATTATTTGGGTCGTCCCAGGTCGGTCTGTTTGCTGGACTGATCTATCTGTCATGTCCCCTGGTGTTGGCCTGTAGCCGTTACCTATCCGCCGATATATTGTTGGCCACCTTCGAGCTGGCAGCTATCTACTATATTCTGCTCTACCATCTGGAAAAACTACCGGCTGCCCTCTATGGACTCGCGATCGCATTCGCCGGTGGCCTATTATGCGGCGGGTTACATAGTCTGCTATTGCCCATCACCGTGGGCACCTATGTCTTGATATTTGGGCCTCGCAACTATGGGATTCACTGGCGTCATGGCCTGGCCGCATTGATCATGGCAGTTGGGCTCACCTGCTTTTGGTTTGTGCACGCCAGCCATCACCTCCCCGATGTCTGGGCCTTTATCCGCCAGACATTTTGGCAAGACACCTTTTTCGGGCCACCCAGGCATCCCCGCTGGCAATATGCAATCACCTTTCTGTTGGGCAGTTTACCTTGGTGGTTTTTAGTGTTGCCCAACCTTGCCAGTCCGGTCTGGCAAAACCCCAATGTGTTGCCAGTCTGTGTCACCTGGCTAGCCCTGCCATTGGTGTTCTACACGTTAACCGGTAGTGCATCCCTGGCGGCATTGTTGCCCCTGGTATCTGGGTTCTCGATTCTTGTCAGCTATTGGGTGCAGTTTCTAACGAAACAACAAGTGTGGCGTTACAGTCGCTGGTTTGCCCAAATTTATGGCTGTCTGGGTATGCTGGCCTTCATGGCACCCCTGGGCTATCAAATTCTTGGACAGCCATTGCAAACCACCTGGCCCATGGTGATAACGGCATTGAGCACGTTAGTCTTAGTGATTTTGCTATATCGGTTTATCCGAGCGGGGGTCAGAATTCGGCTGGTGGCCATGGTGCTGGTGCCATCATTTATGGTGTTGTTATATGGCGGTTACTACACCCAGGCCAATGGACCGTGGAAAGAGAGTGCCAATGTTGTCTCTCAGATTATTCAGCAACGCCGGTTAGAGAGTTTACCAGTCTTGGTTTATAACGAAGCGCTACCCTCCCTGGCCTTTGCCCTAAACAAAGACACCATTACCATTAACGATGGCATTGTCAACGAGGCCTATTTTCAAACCGCCCAGGGATGGGAACCCCGTTGGATTCGGCTAGGGAACCCCGAGGATAATCTTTACTTACGTCGGCTGATGACTGATCCATCAGTACTGGTGATTCCGGGGGATTTGCCCACCCGTTGGAACTGGGTAAAAATTAATTATCCTGAAATGGAATGGGCCGGTCGTTGGCAGGTGTTATATCGTCCCCAGTAGGGGCTTCCCCTTGTGGGTGCCCTGGGATAACCTAATGCTTACTAAGTGCGAGAGTTGAAGGCGGCATAGGGAGATAAGGGCGGTACTTCCCATTGGGCATACCAGTTACTTAAATAGGGGATGAGCTCTGCTGCTAGTGCACGATAGTTGTCTCGGTTGGGGGCGGCTTCAAGTTGTTCGGCAATGGTTTGTCCAACTGCTTGTAGGTCAAAACCGGTGGGTGTGCCTGATTTTAAGACAACTTTGCCATTGACTAACACAGTGTCCACATCGGTGGCTTTGGCCCGCATCAGCATGACATGGAGGGGATTGGCCCCAGGAGACACCCAGGGCCAGGTGATGCGATCGCAATTTACCAACACCACATCGGCCCGATAGCCAGGGGCAAGTTTGCCAAGCTGTTGCTCTTTGCCCATGAGCTTAGCACTGCCTGTTGTTGCCAGCTGAAAGATATCGCCATAGCCAGGGGCAGGGCTATTAATTTGAGGAGACCGCTGCAGCCGCGCCGCTAATCGCATTTCAGCAAACATGTCCTCATCATCGCCAAGGGTAGTGCCATCCATCCCTAACCCGACGGTGGCCCCACCAGAGAGCATGGCGGTCAGCGGAGCCATGCCCGCCCGCAGCCGCAGGTTAGAGCTGGGGTTGTGGCTGACCGCAGCTCCAGTTGTCGCCAAAATTTCAATGTCAGCTGGTGTGAGCCAGACGCCGTGGGCAATGGAGAACCGAGGGCTCAGTACCCCCAGTTGGTTTAAGTGAGCAATCACAGATTGACCATAGAGACGCGGCCCCATCAGTTTTTCATAGAATGACTCCAGGGCATGGGTTTGGACATGGGTATCTAAGCGCTCAGCAGCATCCACCATCTGCACCAGTAACTCATCGCCCACCCATTGGGGGCCTGGTGGACCAAACCAGATATCAATGTGAGGATGAGTCTGATACTGTTGAACAAAGTCGGTAATCAGCTCTATGTGCGCTGTTCTGGATAAGGGCTGTACCATGGGCACCAAGGTTTGCAGCCGCTGTCTTAAGTCTTCTGGCAGACTGGTTAAAAAGGCGTCATCTTCACCATGGACAAACATATTTTCATAGCGAATGCCCGGTGTTAGGGCGACGCGCATGCCAGCTTGCCCATAGGCGGCCAGTCGTCCCTCAAGATTGTCCCGACAGTCCTGGGCGGTGCCACCAAGGCTGACCACATCGACAACGCTGGTTACCCCGCTCTGCAATAGCTGGGCAATACTCAGTAAAGTTTTAAGTTTAGGATCTTGCGATCGCAAGCCAATATTGGCAAACAGCCACAGTTCTAGAAAATCATCGTCCACACCCTGGAGAGAATTGGGCACCCCATTACTGTGGTGGTGGGCATTGATTAACCCCGGCATCACAGCAAACTTATCAGAGCCAATCACCGCTGCCTGGGGATAGGTCGCCTGTAACGTCGCCCAGGAATCGACCGCCACAATAGTATCGTCCTGGATTGCGATCGCGCCATCAGTTAGCGTAGTCTCACCCGTAAAAACCCAGCGGCCTCGAATTAACCGAATATCTGTCATCGTTGCCGTCCACTTAGAAAACCACGTAAAGCAACAATTTATTTTGAAGCTTTTTTGATGTTTGTCAATTAGTTCAGACTAGGGTGCTGAAAATCTTTCTGTTGCTTAAAATTCTGTGAATTAATTAAATTTTTGCTATAGCAAGTGATACAAGGGAATTAATGCTGAGAAATGCTGCTTTTTTACCATGACGACCCAGTTTGATCCAAATATTCATGCTCAACGGGTCGATACCGAAGTCGGCGCAATCGGGTCTATCCTGCAGCGTCTGGGACAGACCATACAGCGTGATCAGCTAGTGCAAAAGACGACTGAGGACCTGCGCACCTTTCTACAGGTTAATCGAGTCGTTATCTATTATTTTTACAATCAATGGGAAGGCCAGGTCACCTTTGAAGCCCTAAGTGCCGGGGAATTCTCTATTTACGGTTCGACCGGGCCAGACCAATGTTTTAACGATGAGTATGCTGAGCTTTATTTGGCTGGTCGCATCAGAGCCATTGAGGATATTGAAACAGCCCCCATTGAGCCTTGTCACCGTGACTTTTTGCGACACTTGCATGTGCGAGCCAATTTGGTAGTGCCCATTTTGACTAACCAGGGGCTATGGGGTTTGCTCGTGGCCCATCACTGTCAAGGTCCCAAGACCTGGTCAGTGATGGATGTTAAACGTATGCAGGCAGGCGCTTTAACCCTGGCCTCGGCTCCTTCTATTAAGGATTATTGAGGGGGGCTGTGGCCAGGAGCGACGGCTGGTCCCCTACAGCAGATCACGGATGACTACTGATCGAGCCCTGAATGCTACCTTTAAAGCACCCTCTGAGCGGTGGCCCCCATGGAAGTTCTATACCGAGAAGGCCAAAAGGCAGATAGCAAGATTCTGGCTGAACTAGAGTATATCGCCTCGGATGGAGCCGTCGAGTTTCTTTTCCACGATTTGGTGCCAGGGGTTTCCGCATTGCAGTTTGTCGCATCTAGCCTGGAACAGGATGTGTATCCTCACTCTTATCGCAGTGCCATTGTGGCCGAATTGAATCACCACGTCATTGGCATGGCCCTCTCATTTCCGGCCACCTATCATCAAATTACCCCGGAAATGCGTGACTTTTTCCCAACAGACCGGCTGGAGCACTTTCAAGATTTTTTCTCGGCCCGAGTGGACGGCAGTTTCTTTCTTGATGCCCTCTGTGTTTTAAAAGACTATCAGCACAAAGGGATCGGCTCCCGGCTGATTGAGCTCACAAAATCCAAAGCCCAGACAGAAGGCTATAACAGTTTAAGCCTGATCGTATTGGCAGATAATATCGGAGCCCAGCGGTTATATCAGCGCCATGGATTTGAGAGCGTCAGGCCCATCGAACTCCAGCCCCATCCTCTGATTCCACACCAGGGAGGGTGTCTATTGATGAGGGCTAACCTGTAGAACTCAGTTCGGATCAGCAATGCCCAACAAATTATCTGATAGTGTTGTGCTTTTCCCTCTTGATGTTTGTGAACGGTCGAGCATAGAGTAATGCAATCTTCCAAACGACTATGTATCCATCTGCTAGGTCATTTTCGATTAACGTTTGAGCACCAACCGGTCGAAGGATTACAGACAGACAGATATCAGTCGTTGATCGCCTATTTGGTGCTAAATGCGCAAACACCCCAGCCGAGGGCGCAGCTGGCCAGTGTATTTTGGCCAGATACCACCGATAGCAAAGCAAAAACGAGTCTGAGGCGAGAACTGCATCGGCTGAGACAGATTTTGCCAGATGCGGATCAGCTATTGGCGGTCACACCCCAAACGATTCAATGGCGACCTCAATATTCATTCTGGTCGGATGTGGCGGCATTTGAAACCCAAATTGCCCAGGCGGCTGAGGCGGTGACGACTCCAGCCAAGGCCGAGAGTCTCAAGCAAGCTATTGAGCTGTATCAAGGTGAACTACTCCCCACCTGCTATGACGATTGGATTGAACCGGAGCGCCATCGTTTGCATCAGCTTTTGATCAATGGGTTGGCTGACTTGAGTTCGGGGTTAGCTGAATTGGGAGAGTATCGGGATGCGATCGCAACTACCCAACGCTTACTCCAGCTAGAACCCCTGAATGAGTCGGGCTATCTAACCTTGATGCAGTGCCATGCCCAGCAGGGAGAACGAGCCAATGCCCTACAGGTGTACCACCAGTGCATGACGCTGCTGCGGGATGAAATGGGCATTGACCCCAGTCTAGAAACACGCCAGTTTTATGAACAGCTGCTTTTAGATGAAACACCAACACCAGCCTCTAGACAGGCTGAGCCATGGTCGGGTCAATTGACTACTGAGTCTGTGGCCATCGGTGCTCCCAAAACAAAACCACAAATCGACTGGGGAGAAGCTCCAGATATTAGTTTTTTCTATGGCCGCTCAGAGGAGTCAGGCCAGCTATGTCAATGGATTGACCAAGACCAGTGTCGCCTGGTGACTGTGGTGGGGATGGGTGGCATTGGCAAAACGTCCCTGGCGGCCAAGGTGATTCATGAGCTGCAGACAAAATTTGACTTCATCATCTGGCGTTCGCTGCGTAATGCACCGCCGCTCAATACGTTGCTAGAAGATTTAGTGCCGTTTATATCTAACCAGCAAGAAGCGACCTGTTCCCTCACTCGATGGGTGCATTGGCTACGGCAAGCGCGATGTTTACTGATTTTGGACAATGTGGAAACCCTGTTTAAGGGGGGAGAACGGGCTGGTCAATATCGTGAGGGCTATGAGAACTATAGTGAGCTGGTGTCAGTTGCCGGTCAGACTAACCATCAAAGCTGTCTGTTGCTAACCAGCCGAGAAAAACCGGCTGAGGTGGCCACGATGTCAGAGGCAAATCCTGCGGTGCAGGTGTTGCAGTTAGAAGGTTCGCCGGAGGCGGCACTGGCTCTGATTGAAGCGAAGCAACTGGTGGGTAGCCAAGATGATAAAAAACGGCTTTGCGATCGCTACGGCCACAGTCCCCTATCGCTGCAGATCATCAGCAGTTCTATCCGCGATGTGTTTGATGGCGATATCTCCCTATTTCTAGAAGAAGACACCTTGCTCTTTAATGGTGCACGAAAATTGTTAGATGTTCAGTTTGACCGTCTCTCTCCCCTGGAACAAACGGTCATGACCTGGCTGGCGATTAATCGCGATTGGACCACAATTACTGAACTCAAGGCGGATATTTATCCGTCCTGCCATAAGACCAAATTAATTGAAGCCATCGAATCGCTCTGTTGGCGTTCTCTAATTGAACGACGGGGTAATACCTATACCCAGCAGCCGGTGATTATGGAGTATGTCATCGATCGGCTGATTGAACAGATCGGTGAGGAATTAATTGATCCTGAGTGTTTTAGCAGCCAGCCCCTAAAATCTCTGGCAACAGTCACCTATGCCTTAATTAAAACGACTGTCAAAGATTTTGTACGAGAGAGCCAAGAAAGGCTGATCTTACAGGTTGTTGCTGAGCAGTTGAGGCAATCGTTATCGCATCCAGAACCGGCTATTCTGGACCATCTCAAAATACTACAATCACTTCAGAAGCAAGCCACTGGCTATAGCGCTGGCAATCTGATTAATCTTGCGTGGGCCCTGGCTATAGACTTTACGGAGTTGGATTTATCAAGACTAACAATTTATCATGCCTATCTACAGCATGTGCCTCTGCAACAGGTTGACTTTTCCCATACTGTATTTAAAGAAGCGGCATTTAATCAACCCTTAGATCCTGTTGCCAGTGTTGCCTATAGTCCTGATGGCTCACTTCTGGCCACCGGTGAAGGAGATGGGCGAGTTGTTGTCTGGCGAACGGTTGATCAGAGACCGATCTTGATCATAAAAGAAGCGTCAACCAGCTGGGTGATTGCTGTGGATTTTATCCATAATGGTAAACACTTAGCGACTGAAGGCAAGGCTGGAGAAATCAATATTTGGGATGTCGCTACAGGCCAATTGATTCAGGTGCTAAAAGAGCATACAGGTATTGTCTGGACCATAAATACTAGCCCCACCGATAATTTGCTAGTGAGCGGTAGCCTTGACACTCATTTGATCCTGTGGGATTTAAACACCTACAAACCTCGACATCGATTAACCGGACATACTCAACAGATTAATGCAGCTGTCTTTAGCCCAGACGGCCAACAAATTGCCAGTGTTAGCGTTGATAAAACCCTGTGTATTTGGGACACCCAAACGGGAGACGTGATCACTGTCTGGCATTGTGAAACTGAGCCTAAATGTGTCAGTTTTAGTCCAGATGGGCAGTATTTGGCTATTGGTGAAAATGATGGTGGTATTCGCATCTGGAATTGGCAAACCCGACAAATTGAACTAACATTCCAAGCACACAAATATTGGATCTCATCCGTGGCGTTTAGCCCCTGTGGTCATTATCTTGCTAGCGGTAGTGCTGATGCTACAACCAAGTTATGGAACCCGAAAACCGGCCAGCTACTGCGCATTGCAACTGTTTATACTAGCCTCGTATGGGCCCTGGCATTTAGCCCCGATGGTCAACAGTTGGCCGTTGGCAGCAATGATCACACCATTAGACTATGGGAAATACCCCAGAAACGGCTTTTCAAGGCATTGCAGGGCTTCTCCAGTTGGGTGAACTCAGTGCGTTTTCATCCTCATAAACCTCTCTTAGTGAGTGGCAGTAGCGATCACAAGGTGAGACTTTGGCATGTAGAGACGGGTGAGCTGATCAGCACATTGGAAGGGCAGAGTGACGCCGTCTTAGGGGTGGCGGTCAGTCCTGATGGCAAGATGGTAGCCGGTAGTGGTGTTGAGAACACTATTAGTCTATGGGATGTGGCAACAGGTCGGCTTTTGAAGATGCTGCATGGGCATGATTTTGCCGTATATTTCGTAGAATTTAGCGCCGATGGTCAACTGCTGTTGAGTAGTGGATTCGACCAAACAGTGCGCCTATGGGATGTGCCCTCTGGGCAGGTGATTAAAACCATTGAGGCCCATGACGGTTGGGTATTTGCAGCTCGCTTTAGCCCGGATGGTCAATACTTTGCCAGTACGGGTATGGATGGTGCCATTAAACTGTGGGATACGGCAACGGGAGAATTGCTCACTGTTTTGCAAAGTCAAAAAACTGCCACCTGGACGTTAGGGTTCCATTGTGATGGTCAACTGTTAGTGATCGGCGGTGATGATGGCACAGTACAACTGTGGAATCCTAAGACGGGTAAGCTGCTAAAAACTCTGCAAGGGCACCAGTCAACTGTTTGGGCGGCTGATTTTAGCCCGGATGGCAGCACCATCGCCACGGGTGGCGACGATCAGACGGTTAAGCTTTGGGATGCTAACACAGGCAAATTGTTACGGATTCTAGATTTACATCATGGACGTGTCAATTCACTATCCTTTACCGCCGATGGTCAAATACTGGCCAGTGGCAGTTCGGATCAAACGATTCGACTTTGGACTGTTGCTACGGGTGAATGTTTGAAGACGCTGATGGTGCCCAGACCTTACGAGAATATGAATATTACCGATGTGCAAGGGTTAACCGCTGCTCAAAAAGAGTCTTTGAAGGCACTGGGAGCAGTTGAGAAGTAAGCCGTTGCTGATTTAGAGGCTACTGTGTACATAAGTCCTGAAAACTAGCGTCTGCGGTTGCTTCACCCCCTCTAACTCCCCCTTGGTAAGGGGGGATTAAGGGGGGTAATGCAGGATTAAGAGCTCCCTGTCGAGATGTGTGTACACCGTAGGATTTAGAGGATGAATCGATCTGGCAGGATTACCTGACAGCAGTATTTTTCAGATTAGAGCCTGGTCGAGGATCGGCAACGCCTTAATCTAATAACGGCCTAAGGGCTGAGAAGAGAATAGGGTTTCTAGGATTGCGATCGCATTTCCCACACCCTCCTCAGTCCGAATTTTCTCACCTAATGTCTCAGCATTGTGTCGCATGGTTTGATTAGAAACCAGATCATGCATGGCCTTAGCCAGCTTGCTTGTCGTTAGCTGTTTTTGCGGGATTGGCTTTGGCCCCACCCCTAGGGTGTAAATCTGTTTGCCCCAAAATGGCTGATCGCCAAAGAAAGGACAAATCAGTGTGGGACGTCCGGCTCGCAACCCTGCGGCAGTTGTACCCGCACCACCATGGTGGATGACAGCTGACACTTTTGGAAACAACCAGTCGTGGGGGGCTTGATCTAGCTGAAAAACTGTTTTAGGTAAGTCGCCCGTTTGCAGGCCACCCCAGCCCGTGGCCAGAATACCCCGTTGATGGGTGGTCTGTAATGCGTCAATAACAACTTTAGCCAGTCGCTGGGGCTGACTGCCAGAGATACTGCCAAAGCCAATATAGATGGGTGGTGCCCCCGCCTCCAGAAATGCTTTTAAGTCATCTGGTGGCTGCCAGCTATCGTGTTGATCCAAGAACCAATAGCCATTAACATGGACAGAATCTGGCCAGTCGGTTGGTCGGGGAACAACATATTGGCTATAGCCATGGAGCACGGGAATCGGACTGCCATCCGCCCGGTGCAACAGGTCCATACCTTTAGGTTTGGGCGGTAGCTGCAACACCTTGCGGCGAAATTCATTGGGAATTCCTCCATACAAACCAATGGCTGTGTGCACAATCCAATAGGTGAGGCGGTTATACCAGCGGCCCAGGGGCCAATCTGGGAAACCCATGGCAGGGGATTGAGCCGTAGGCACAAACTGGGGAAACGGTAGGGCAATCACTAAGGGAATTTTCTGTTTGTCGGCAATGGCTTCAGCCATAAATGCGGCTTTAGATGCCAAAATCAACAGATCCGGTGCAACCGATTGGGTGGTTTGCCAGACATCCTGTAGGGTCTGGCGGTACATTGACTTCACCTGGGAAAACAGTTTGATGTTGGTGCGAATAGTCCCCCACAGATTGTTGGTATTTTCCATCGCATCTCGACCTGCATCTGAGTCCATCAGCTGCATCAGCTGATTATTCATATGGCCGTAATTAAGTCCCTGTTCAGTAATAAAGGCTTGAAACAGAGCACTGGTGCAAACAGTGACGTCGTGCCCAGCGGCCTTTAATCCTTGGCCCAGCGCAACGTAGGGTTGTACATCACCGCGAGAGCCCAGGGTAACGATTAAGACTTTCATGATGTATTGACTCCCCTAGGAGATTCTAATGTGCCTGCACTGTTCTATTTCCAATAGTAGGCCATGGGCTTAGATATGTGTGTCACGGCGATCCCTATGGGCTTGGTTGTGGGGACGGAGACGCATTAGAGACGAGTTAGAGACGCCTGTTTGGTTACCTTTGGGGTAGTTGAAACACATAGAACGTTTTCAACCGCCACAGTTTAACTCCACAACCACACATTAGGGAGGCCTCGAAAAATGTTGCAAGTATTACGCCCCTATCATCTTGCTTTTGAACGGCTTGCGATCGCATTTCTCTTAACCTTTATCGTGGCCGATTTATACCCCCATCCATCCCTGGCACCGGGGTTAATTATGTCAGCTGTGTCATATTTGCAATCCGATGCGACTGAGTTAGTGGAGCATGACACCACGACTTTGAATCAATAACCTAGCAGCTGCTTGCTGCTAAAACGATGACAGCACAAGGGTTAGACGCTCTGGAGACGGTCTAGAGACGCCGACTTAATTAAGGTAAAACCATGGTAATAGGACAAAATAACCATGAGTAAAGCACAGGCTAACCTCTCTCTAGTTGGAAAAATACCGGCCCTGGTGCCGGATAGATTAGACGAAATAAAAGAGTTGTTTGCCGATGATTTTGTCTGGCACTACATCAATGCTCAGCTGCCACAGCTTCACGGTGACTATCAACGTTTTGAAGGCTTGCAAGGATTTTTTAGAAAATTAGGTGAGCTGACTAACAACACCTTTAGTGTCCGGATTCACCAAGCCTATGCTGTGGGTGACGAGTTTGTCGTGGCCCATGCCTGCCCGAGTATGACCCTCGACGGTAGCTCTTTTGAGACCGATGCTGTTGTGGTTTGGAGAATAGTTGATCAACGCCTCAAGGAGGCTTGGGATATTCCTAGCCTGCATTCGCTGCGATCGCAATCATCATAATAGTCTCCTCAAAAGCAAAATACCATCTAATTTTATTTGGATAAATCACCATGAAGCAGGTTCTATATCGCAACTTTGGCAATCCTGCAGACGTGCTGGAAGTAAAAAAAAGTGATGCCTCTATGCTGACCGCAGGGCAGGCACGGATTAAGGTACTCAGAGCTCCTATAAATCCATCCGATGTCGCTCAAATCGCAGGGCAGTATGGGGTGAAGCCCGATCTCCCAGCAGTCGCCGGTCTTGAAGGTCTAGGCAGAGTGGTTGAAGTCAATGGCAACGGCGTTGATGAAGGGCAGCTGGTACTGTTGCCTTCGGTGGGTACCTGGACTACAGAGATGGTCGGTGCCATTGATCAGCTTGTGCCTTTACCAGAGGCCGATCTAGATCAGCTGTCTATGCTCCGGGTGAACCCAGCCACCGCATATTTGTTGCTGACCGAGTTTGTGGAACTCAAACCAGGGGACTGGGTGATACTATCTGCTGCCAATTCAGCGGTGGGTAGCTATATTTTGCAGTTAGCCAAGGCGCGAGGGGTTAATCTCGTATGTGTTGTGCGCCGCGAGAGTGCGGTGGCAGCCCTGAAGCAAGCGGGCGCAGATATCGTTTTAGTCGATGGAGTAGATCTGGCCAAACAGGTGCGTAAAGCAACGGGTACCGAGATGACGTTAGCCCTGGACGCTGTGGCGGGCGACACGTTTGGTCGACTGGCAGAAACACTTAAGGAAGCTGGAACCATCGTTCTCTACGGTGGTATGTCCAATCAACCAGCCTCGGTCGAGGTTGCCCCAATTCTTTTCCGTGATGTGCGCGTGCGAGGATTCTGGTTATTGCCCTGGTTACTGAAAACCAGTAAAAAAGAACAAACCAGAGTTTATGGTGAATTGACCATGGCTGTAGCTGCAGGCATACTACATGCACCAGTTGAAAAACATTTCTTGCTAGATGAGATTACAGAGGCCATCACCTACACCATGGCCGGAGAACGCAAGGGTAAAGTTCTGTTGGCTCCCAATGGCCTGTAAATTAATACCCTTGTCCAAGGTTAGAACACCTGATTTTATCTGGCCTTAAATTCATCCCCGACCACCAGAAACTCACATCGATCCAGAACACCGATAATCGATCCTGCCGTATCCCCTTTTAACTCCCAATCAACACCATTCTACGCTTCCTAAACAGCCTCTATCGATGGAACTTCAACGTTTGACTCGCTTGAGCGATCTCATTTTTGCTGTAGCCATGACCTTGATGGCACTTACATTTGATCCGCCCCCTGTCAGCGGCATGACATCGCAAGAAATTACCGCATTTTTACAGGCCCAGCTGCCATCATTTGGGGCCTATGTCCTAACGTTCTTGGTGATCGCATTTTACTGGACGTCCCATCTCCATCAGTTTAAGTATTATCAGAAAACAGATCCGATTCATATGTCGCTGGTTCTGTTATCCTTGCTGTTTGTTGTTTTCTTGCCCTATGCCAATGACCTGCTGACGTTTTATGACGATGTTTTTGCTGTTCAAGTTTTTTACAGTCTTGCAGCTGGAGGTGTAGGTATCTTTAGCACGGTTACCTGGATCTACGCTACGTACAACCGACGGCTAGTCGCTCCCAACTTGTCCGATAAAATAATTCGAGAAATTCGACAGGGCAGCTATGCTGAACCCACAATTTTACTGTTAGCGATTGGGGGAGCATGGCTACATCCTCTCGGTTGGACCGTGACATTGGTGGTTGGTTTTCCATTGATTTTCCTGAGTCAGTCATTGTTACAGGAGCCAGAGCATAAACTACAGTCAGACGGAGAAAATACATGATGCAGGATGTATTAGTGATTGGTTCAGGGCCTGCCGGATTAGCGATCGCAGCCGCCTTAGGCACTCAAAATCTCAAGGTGCATGGCCTAGCGCCGACAGGCCCATCTATCCCCTGGTCCACTACCTTTCCCGGTCAGCGTCCCCTGAGCGGAGTCGAAGGGGACGCTGACAAATCTGGCAAGTAGATGTCTCAATAGGAATCATTGATGGGTCTGGGATACGGGCAACAGCGCGACGACAGCTGCGGAGATGAACATCTTCTTGCAGATTGCTAGGATAAACGATAGAATAAAAATTCGTGGTCGTTGTTGCCGTTTTACGAAAACAACGGTGCTTAAAAGGAGCGTTCTTACCACAATCGCTCATCTGGAATCACAATGATGGGGTTATCAAAATCATGGCTGCCGATATTCATCGACATGATAATGCTACTTCAATAGTCTCTTCAAACCCAGTACGCATTGTCTCTCGACACTGGGAAAGAACGATCAAGCAAAAAAAGCTGCTGTCACTACGCTAAAGTAGCCTTTGCTGTCCCTTATCTGCAGGGATGTGAATTTTTTTCCTGACCTTAACTAGAGGTTTTAATCTCTAGTGAGTATCTATATCCATGTCCCTTATTTGCAGGGATGTGGACTTTTCTCCTAGCCTTAGCTAGAGATTCTTGTCTCTAGTTAGTATCTATAGCCATGGGCACGTCCACTTCAAGCTGAAGTGGACGGTATTCGTTCAGGTTTCAAATTCCTTGGTGCTAGGCAGCCCTATGCCGAATTCAGCCCTTCGATGATCGTGATTATGGAATCCGCATCTGAATCGATCAGGCAGGCGTTTTAATACCCTTCAACAACTCTCTATTAGTCCGTCATGTCATTGATTATCTCGATGTCCGTCTTTGGTATAGCTACCTATATCGCCAACACTGCCAAAGAAGAAATGATTGGAGTTTTTGCAGCTATCTTGGCATTGCTCAGCCTTCTCTTGAGCATTGTTTTAGCTCCCTGGTTTATACAGGTGATCATCTTACTTTCTGTATTGTCTTGGCAGTTTTCTCTTCGCGATCGCAGTAACTATTCCGAAAATTAAATTGCAACAAGATATTTGAACGCCATCATGCCTCAGCACTCTTTTCTGGTCATGACCTCACCATACGATTTTCAGGTGCTTATTTCTGGTTGCGCTGTTGTTGAGCTGATTTTTCCGCCCTAGCGCAGCGTCAAACTTAAAAACAATAGCGTCTGAAACTTTGAAGTGTAAAGCTTCAAAAGCTCGTGCATGCCAATTTTTAGGCTTGACGAACCACTGTCTTATCTGTTTTTTGATTGCCGTATCTGTCATTAAGCGACCACAAGAGGAAAATTTCATGACTGCTCGATTTCGTAAAAAGAAACGAATTAAGCCTATTCTGCAGCTGGCACCCGGTGAAGCAAAGCGTGAGCTAGAAAAGCAGCTTGTCATTGATGTGCAAAACCCAAAATTCGCAACCCACATGATTCCAGATGCGAAAAGATTAAATTTAGATATCTCAATTAGAGACATTCCCAAAGACCAGCCGATTCTAATCACCTGCCTCAACGGCCAGCGAAGTAGTATGGCAGCCCGGCAGTTGATTAACCGTGGCTATCTCAACATTTGCGTTTTGAAAGGTGGACTTGCGGCATGGCAAAGTGCAGGCCATACCCTATGGCGAACTAAGGCCCCCATCTAATTTCTCCATCGTTTATTGCCTACGCTCTATCGCGAGATAACTCGAACTTATGCTCGACCAAGTTTTCAATTCTCCCTTTAACATCGGCATCGAAACGCTGCTTCAGTTAATTGTTCTAGTTGCCATGGAAGCGGTGCTCACTGCCGACAATGCGATCGCTCTAGCCGGACTGGCCCAAACACTCCAGCAACCAGAGCTTGAACGACGCGCCTTGAATATTGGATTGGGGCTGGCCTATGTCTTCCGAATGTTGTTGGTTGTGGGTACTGCCTGGGTGCTACAGTTCTGGCAATTTGAACTGGCCGGGGCCCTTTACCTGCTGTGGTTAGCTGGGCGCTATTTTACAACGAAACCACCAGACAGCAGTCAGTTGGTTCAAGCGAGCTCCCATTGGCAAATTATTCCACTGATGGTGTTAACCGATCTGGCCTTTTCCTTAGATAGTGTGACGACTGCGCTCGCCATCTCTCAAGAACTCTGGTTGATTATGCTAGGCGGCACGATTGGGGTTGTTTTGCTGCGTTTTCTCGCTGGGTTGTTCATTCAGTGGCTGCAGGAGTTTGTTTATCTGGAAGATGCAGGCTATTGGGCGGTTGCCTTAGTGGGAATGCGGTTGCTGCTGCGGGTGGTCAATCCTGAATGGGTGCCGCCTGAGTGGGCGATGATCAGTTTAATTGCGGTATTGTTTATCTGGGGATTCTCGCGACGTACCTCAGAGATTCCTGTGGAATCGCAATCATCGAGCGTGGATAAAATGAGCTATGAATTGGTTGAATAAACTGCCGTGCTGGAGATGGTTTGGGCCGTAGGCTTTTTGCAACTAGTCGTCGATGGTTAGCTGGCGCTGAGAGTATTCGATTTCTTTCATCCTCAGCTCATATTTTTTTGACGGCCATACTACTGTCGTTGGACAAACAACCGTAACACTGGGACTGGTCACCGCGATGACAACCGTGTTTTTGCCCATGAAAGTCTCATTGGGTTTGTTGCTTGATCTGGCAGTGGGCGTCATGACGCTGTTCTCTTTTAGTGAATTTGTAAGCATTGCAATTACCGAGGTGTTGGCAGTGCTGAAAAGTATTTGGCTGAGCGTACGAGTGCTTTGCTGGACTTATTGTTGAACAAATTTTAGCCAATGCGATCGCTCATTGGGGACATTTCTGGACTAAATCCATCCTGGATTTAGTCTCTTTGTTGTTTTGTTCTAAAATTTCAGGTGTTTTGGGTCGAATTCTGGCGTCACCTGTCGCTAGCTCTGTCACGAAGCTAGTGGTTTTGTCTTTTATGGTCGACAACTTGTGTTTATTGATTGTTGTAAGGGGGTGGGAGTGTTTGCGAACTTTCCTCTTTCGACAGAATTTATTCAAAAATACTTCGAAGAGGATTGTTGAATTCTGTTGCATAGGTTATAGTGATTATGTCAGTCGAAAAACAACAACTTCTTGCAAAGGAATGCAAAGCTTTCTTTTAGAAGTTTTTAGTTTCCTGGGATTTTGTTGTTTTGGCTGTCTTTTTACTTAATTACCCAAGATTAATAATGACTACTACTTTGCAAAAGCGCCAGAGTGTGTCGCTTTGGGAACGGTTTTGTCAGTGGGTTACTAGCACCGAAAATCGCCTCTACGTAGGTTGGTTCGGCGTGTTGATGATTCCGACGCTGCTCACTGCTACTGCTTGTTTCATCCTTGCCTTCATTGCGGCTCCCCCTGTAGATATGGACGGCATCCGCGAGCCGGTTGCTGGTTCATTGTTGTATGGCAACAACATGATCTCTGCGAGTGTTGTTCCGTCTTCCAACGCGATTGGCCTCCACTTTTACCCTATTTGGGAAGCTGCCTCTCTTGATGAATGGCTTTACAATGGCGGCCCTTACCAACTGATTATCTTCCACTTTCTTATCGGTGTATATTCTTACATGGGTCGCGAGTGGGAACTCTCCTACCGACTAGGGATGCGTCCTTGGATCTGTGTTGCCTACTCTGCGCCTGTCGCCGCCGCAACTGCAATCTTTTTAATCTATGCAATTGGCCAAGGTTCATTCTCTGACGCAATGCCTTTGGGTATCTCCGGTACGTTCAACTTCATGTTGGTGTTCCAGGCAGAGCACAACATCTTGATGCACCCCTTCCATATGTTGGGTGTGGCGGGTGTCTTCGGGGGGTCTTTGTTCTCCGCAATGCACGGTTCTCTGGTAACGTCCTCCTTGGTTCGTGAGACCACTGAGACTGAGTCCCAGAACTATGGATACAAGTTTGGTCAAGAGGAAGAGACTTACAATATCGTTGCCGCCCACGGTTACTTCGGTCGTTTGATCTTCCAGTATGCTTCTTTCAACAACAGTCGTTCCTTGCACTTCTTCTTGGGTGCATGGCCTGTGATCGGTATTTGGTTTACCGCTCTGGGTATCTCTACGATGGCGTTCAACCTCAACGGTTTCAACTTCAACCAGTCCATCCTTGACTCTCAGGGACACGTGATTAGTTCTTGGGCAGACGTCTTGACCCGCGCCAACTTGGGTATAGAAGTGATGCACGAGCGTAACGCTCACAACTTCCCGCTTGACTTGGCCTCTGGTGAAGAAGTTCCTATTGCACTTAGCGCACCTTTAATTGCTTCGTAATCGGCATTTGATAATGACATCGCCATGAGCTTTAGCTAGCTCGCAAAAGCCCCCCGTACGCCGTCTTTTGATGGCAGTGCGGGGGGCTTGCTTTATATGAAAGTCTAGACGCATATTATCTTATTCTGAAATGCCTGAATAACAAGGATTAGACGTTCTATAGACGGCCTGAGACGCTTTGGAGACGCCCATCTAACTATTGTGGAACTAGCCAAACAGATGACGCCCCATCATCTGTAGCTTATCGTTGACATCACACCAGTTCCATGAATGATGAAAACCCTAAGTCTCAATCTCCATCGTCTTCTCAGAGTCTGGAACGCGTTCAAGAAGTTCAGCCGCCTGACGTAGAACAGCTGCAGGATGAAAACGTTCCACCTGCTAAACCTTCTGCATGGACACTAAAAAAGCCCCTGTGGCCAGTGATTACTTTGGCCATGTTGGTGTTAGCTGGCTTTACAGGTTGGAAAGTGTATCAAGGGTGGCAACAACCATCGTCCATTGAAACGGTTGAAACCAGCCCAGCTCGGTTGCCGGTGCGAGTCACCCGTGCCCAACAAGGTCTTGCCCAAGCTTGGGTCTTTGATGAAGGTATTTCTCTGCCGGTTCAGCTCAGGGTCTTGAACTTCTATGCCAACGGCGACATTACCTATGTGGCAAAAAATAATGGCATTGCCCTTAAGGAAGGGGACTTTGTTTCCCGTGGTCAGCTGTTAGCCACGATAGATGACCGCCGACAGACGTCCAGTATGGTGACATCGGAGGCTGATATTCAGGTAGCCATTAACCAGCGCGATCAGTCACAAGCTTCGGTCTTGCAAGCTCAAGCCGAGCTGGCTAAGGCTGAATCTGACTTAGCGTTGGCCCAAACTGAATACCAGCGTTATCAATCGTTATTTGCACAAGGGGCAGTATCGGCCAGCTCACGGGATGTGTATCGAAATCGTGTGGATCAGGCCCAGGCTGCCTTCAAAATTGCTCAGCAAACGATTGCATCTGCTGAAGATAATGTGCGTGTGGCCGAGTCCTCTATTCAATCCGCCCAGGCTCGCCGTAATCAAACTGCAGTGGATCTCGAAGATACTCAGCTAGTTTCTCCCATTGATGGTGTGATTGCCTATATCAATATTCAAGAAGGAGAGTATTGGAACTCTCAATACCTCAATGTGAGTGGTGCTCAAGAGTTAATTGAAACGGCTCCCATTGTTGTTGTCGATCCATCTACTTACGAAGTGGAACTAGAACTTCAGGCTGATGATGCCAATGCTGTGCGCTCTGGTCAGCGAGCCTATGTAGTTTTAGAAGAAGATGTGAGTGCTGCCCAAGCCAGTGGAGTCAGTCAGCAAGACTTGTTGACAATTGCTAAACAACGGGGCAGTGAAGGGCGTGTCTTTGCCATTAGCCCATCCCAGACGCCAGGCAGTCGCGGTACTAAGATTGTTATTCGAGATTTCCAGCAGGTGCGTAATCTCAAAGTGGGTGCTCGGGCCTACGTTTGGATTGAAACAGAGGCCAATTCAGATGCAACCGTTCTGCCCTTAGGGTCTGTGCTTGCTCGGGGACAAGACTTTTTTGCATTTGTTGTTAGCGAGGACGGCACTGTGCAGAGACGACGGGTCACCGTAGGTGTGGAGGGCCTAGCTGGGACAGAAGTGTTGTCTGGTGTGGAGCCTGGCGAACTGGTGGTGACTGACGGCCAAAACCGTTTGGTGAATGGCACCCCGGTTGAAATTATTAATCAGGAGGACATACAGTGAATCCTCAAGAGTTGTCGAACATCCCATCAGATAGCGTGACCAGTGTTGCATCCGATCATAGAGGTGAGCAGCCATCAGTCCCTGCCTGGATGACGTTCTTTTTTACCCGCCAGATTTTTGCCATTCTGCTCTGCTTTATGTTGATGATGGGCGGTTTGATGGGGTATTTCTCCATGGTAAAGGAGGGAGACCCTGATATTAAGATTGCCCGTGCGCTGATCACCACAGTTTGGCCGGGTACCGATGCAGAAACTATCGAAAATCAGGTTACCGATAAAATTGAAGAAGAGATTAAAAGTCTCCAGGGGTTGGATGATTTCACCAGTGCCACCTTTAATTCCTTCTCGATTATTAATGTTGCCTTTAAGGCCGAATCCCCTGTGGCTGAGTCGATTCAGCAACTACGCGGTAAGCTGGATGATTCTGAGCCTGAACTGCCGTTAGAGGCTACTGGGCGAGAAAAGCCAGAATTTGAACAGCTTTCACAGCAAGATGCACCCGTTCTCTCTCTAGCCTTAACCGGAGAGAATCTGGATATTACCATTCTCAGCCAGGTTGCTGAAGACTTACAAGAACGGCTGGAGTCGGTTAAAAATGTGCGCGAGGTCGATCTGTCAGGGCGACGTGAAGATGTTATCCATGTGCAGATGCTACCCAGTCGTTTAACAACTTTAGGGATTTCTGCCACCCAGGTGGGCAGTGCCATTGAAGGGAGCAATATTGACACCTCCTGGGACTTAGTACGGGATGACAAAATTGGGGCTCAAGTCAGGCTATATGGTCGCTTTCGCACGTTGGAGGATTTGAGCAGTCTGCCGGTTGCTCGGCTGAATGATAATCGTGTGGTGCGCTTAGCTGAGGTGGCTGACGTTTATCAGGGTCTAGAGCGAGAGACCAATCGAGCCGATGTGAGCTGGCAAGGGGCTGAATTTTCACCCACTATCGTGCTGGATGTGGTAAAAGTGGCCGGTAGTGATACGACCCAAGTGGTTAATGGTGCCCTAGCGGCCATGGAATCTGCCCGTGAAGACCCTGAGCTATGGCCCCATGGCATGGACTATCGCGTTCTCAATAGCGATGCGGACAAAATTCAAACTGAACTTAACGACCTCGGTAGCAACGTTTTTCAGGCGTCACTCTGTGTCTTTGCCATTCTCTTTGTGGCCCTCACCTGGCGCGAGGCGCTGATTGCTGGATTAGCCATTCCCCTGACGTTTGCAGGGGCGATTTTCTTTCTGTGGATGATGGGGTATACCCTCAACACCATGGTGATGATTGGCATGATCCTGGCGTTGGGGCTGCTGGTGGATGTGTTTATCCTGATGCTGGAGGGCATGCACAATGGTCTATATATTGAGGGGCTAACCTTTTCCCAAGCGGCGATTAAAACCGTGAAGACCTATGCGGCTCCTGCGTTTTCAGGCCAGCTGACGACCATTTTAGCCATGGCTCCGTTGATGGCGATCGCAGGTACCATGGGTAAGTTTGTGCGCCTGATTCCCATTAGTGCCATTACCTGTTTGGTGCTGAGCTATGTAATTGCTTTACTAGTTGTTGTGCCCCTCTCTAAATTCTTGCTAGATAATGTGCAGGGTAAGGGCGATGCTAAAACCTTTGTGGACCGCCTGACTGAAGCAGTCTCTAAAAAGTTTACCCAATGGAGCTTAAAGGTCACGGTGCCCAATCGGCGGGTGGCCCGTCTATGGACAGCTAGCACAATTGCTTTGTTTGTGCTGGCTATGGTGTTGTTCACGGGGCTACCATCTGCCCTATTTCCAGATGCGGAGGCCCGTAAGCTCAGCATTAATGTGGAGTTACCCCCAGCTACCACGCTGGCCCGCTCCCAAGAGGTGGCTGATCGCATGGGTGAATTTGTTCGTAACTATAGTGACCCTAACGGAGAAAAAGTCTTTGAAAGTGTGGTGAAACTGGTGGGTCAGCGCAGTAATCTAGTTGCGTCTAGTGAAATCAAACCCACCAATGCCGACTACTTTGTTGGTTTATCGACAATGTTCGTCGAGCGGCCTCAGCGAGACCGTGACTCCTTTGAGTATGCTCGCGATCTCAGGCGAGAGATCAACAACACCATCCTACGAGATTATCCAGGAGCCATCTTAGCGGTGCAATATGAGCGCACTGGAGGCGGTGAAGACCCTATCCAAGTAGAACTCTATGGTAAAGATCTGCAAACCCTGCGGGAGATTTCTGGTCAGGTGCAGCAGGCATTGCGAGAGATTCCTGGCACGATGGATGTGCGGGATGACCTTGGTAACTTACGGGAAGATTACAAGTTTGTGCCTAAACGAGAGGCCTTAGATTTCTATGGCATTAGTCAAGAAGATTTGGGGATCCAGGGGCGCTATCTGATGATTGACAATGAGGTGGGTGATTTTTCTGTGGGCAGTGGCGAAGAAGATCTGGAAATTCGTTTGAGTACTCGATGGCCCTCTCAAAATGGCGAAGTGGGTGGACCGGCTCGGCTAGATGAATTTGCCACCATGCGGTTTATCACCCCTGAAGGTGAGGCGTTGCCCGCCAATGCTTTATTGGAACCGGTCCAGGGGGCTGTTCCCCTTTCCATCACCCATCGCGATACCCAGCGCAGCGTCACGGTGTTGGCTAAAGTGATTCCTGGCCAGGGCTACTATGACAGTCAGATCTTGGCTGAACTTGTACCCTATCTGGAGGCCATGCAGTACGATTCCACCGATCCCAAGAATCCTGACCGCTGGCCTCGGGGCTACACCTATAAGTTTGGTGGTGACGCCGATACCAGTAGTGAAACCTTTGGTTCGGCAGGGCAGATGTTAGTGGTGGCCATCTTTCTGGTGTTTGCGGTGCTGGTGCTCCAGTTTGGTTCCTACACCCAGCCAGTGATTATTATCCTTACCATTCCCTTTGCCTTGATTGGGACAATCTTTGGCTATGTTGTGCTGAATCTACCGTTTTCGTTCCCAACGGCCATTGGTATTATTTCTCTCACAGGCATTGTGGTAAATAATGCAATTGTCATGGTGGACACCATGAATGAGCGCCGCAGAGAAGGCTGGGATGTACGCCATGCGGCTGCTCTGGGGGCTAGCGATCGATTACGCCCCATTGTGACAACGTCGATCACAACTGTGATTGGTTTGATTCCGCTGGCGCTGAGTGATGCGAAATGGTTCCCGTTGTGTATGGCGATCATTTTTGGATTAATGTCGGCGACGTTGATTGCTCTGTTGGTTGTGCCGGGGCTTTACTTGCAGTTGACTCCCAGGACCCCGACAGAGTCTGGTGCGTAAGACATTCTATGGGTGACATTGTGCCTTAGAATTTCCTCTCCTTGAGAAGATCGTGCCGGTGAACTCAGTGTTTAGAAATATTGGTAATGATATGAATGTTGTCCAGGTTCTCAAATTCCCCAAGATTCTTTTTTGAACTATGATTCTTTCTTCATTTTCTGTTGTCACGAGTTCTGTGCTTACTCCGCTGCTGGCTTCAGCTGTCGGAGTTGAAAGCGAGTTCTATGCTAAAGCGTTAGCCGCAGCAGTTGCATTGGTGACCGTTGTCGTTTTTCTGTTTGCTCAGCTTTTTGGCGAACTTGCTATTCGCTTGAGTTTGCCTGCAGTTCTAGGTGAACTGATTGCTGGTTTTATTCTGGGTGTTTCAGGTATTCATTGTATTGTTTTGGGTAATGGGGGGGAAGTTGCTGATTGGACCGTGGCCGCTGTTCAGCTAATTTCTGGTAGTGACACGACGACAATTCAAGAAGTCTTTGCGGGTCCGATAAGGATTTTACTGAATCAATATGCCGAGCTTGGTGTGGGGGTTTTGCTCTTTAAGATTGGTCTGGAAGCTGATCTCGAAGAGTTAATCAAGGTGGGTCCCCAGGCGGCATCAGTCGCTGTGGCAGGGGTGATTCTCCCGTTTGTAGCCGGGTTTGTGGGTCTGACTTCGATCTTTCATCTATCTGCGATCGCATCAATTTTTGCGGCGGCAGCACTAACGGCTACCAGTATCGGCATTACCTCTCGAATCATGCAAGATATGGGAGTATTGAATACCAAGGAAGGGCAAATTATTCTCGGTGCTGCCGTTTTAGACGATATTCTTGGCATTGCTATTTTAGCCGTGGCCATCGGTATTGCCGAGCATGGAACAGTGGAGATTTCTAGCGTCATTGGCACCATTGTCAGCGCTACACTTTTTGTAATATCAGCCATTGTCTTGAATAAGGTTTTTGGTCCCCGCTACATCAACTTTCTGAGCAGATTCAGTAATCCGTATAGTGTGCTGATCGGTTCCATTATCTTTCTATCGTTGATGGGCACGATTGCGAATGTGATTGGCTTGGAAGAAATCCTTGGCTGTTTTGCAGCCGGTATAATTCTTGGCAATACAAAAGCAACGGCAGCTTTAGAGAAGGCCTGTGAGCCTTTAGTTGCTCTATTTGCAACGGTATTCTTTGTGTCCATTGGGGCCAAAACTGACTTGAGTGTCCTGAACTTGGCGAATCCTGAGAGTCGAACTGGTTTAGTGATAGCAGCATTCCTAATTGTGATTGCCATTTTGGGCAAACTAGCCGCTGGATATTTTGTCTTTTCTAAAGAGAATGTGAATCGGCTAGCCATTGGTACTGGCATGGTGCCACGGGGAGAAGTGGGTTTAGTATTTGCAGGTCTGGGGGCCACCACAGGGACATTAACCGGTTCCTTGAATGTTGCCATTGTGTTGATGGTGATTGCCACCACCTTTGTGGCTCCCCCCATGCTGCGATGGGTATTTGCTAGTAACCAGCCGTCTGCAGTTACGCAGAAAGAGCAGACCGTTTTGAAATAAATCGTATAAACTGAGACAACTATCATGCATTTTAGAACAGGTTATCCCAAGGTGATTCGCCGGTTAGTGCAAGCGATGGCTTTAGGTGTACTTTCTGGGATAATGAGCCCCTTACCCGTTCGCTCAGCGGATGAACTTTACTTTGACTACGGTGTTTTAGGGCGACAGATTTCGATCTCATCCCTAGAAGCATTTGCCACAGAAGGCACCATAGACGATGAACTAGCCCCTTATTTGGATAGGGTTTCACCGGAAAATCGTCAGGCGTTTCAGCGGACTTTGAGTACTCCCTTAGTGGCTTTAAATGACGGTATTCCTGAACAAATAGCCGATCCGTTTGTGCTGTCTCAGTGGCTGTATTCTCCCATCGGAGAACTTGTTTTAGCGAACGCTGGGCAGCTGATTAAAACTGAGGGACGTCACAATGGTCAGCGGGCGATTCGAGCGGCGATGGTGTTGGCGGCGGCTGATCCGGCGGGTCTATCGCTGATTAATATCCTCCGGTTCTACCCGACGAATGGTATCAGGCTGGATTTGCCACAAATTTTGGCGCTATCTGAGGCTATTGAGACCAATATTGAAACTACTGACAGCTTAGTGCAGGCGACCATTCAACAGTCTGTTGCTGTTGCTGCCACTGAGCCGATGTTGGACTATCAGGCGCTACCCATGCTGGCAGATGTGCCTCGGTTTGATGTGGTGAAACAATCGCTGATGTTGGAGGATCGCGATCGCAACCGCACTTACCCCACCGATCTCTATTTCCCCACTGACCTCATTGCCGTTCCCGGACCCATCCCAGTGATGGTGTTGTCCCATGGCTACGGAGAGACCCGCACCAATCCAGATGCGGTAGCCGCTGCTCGCAGCTTAGCCGCCAACGGATTTGTGGTCGCTGTGCCCGAGCACATTGGCAGTAACGCAGCCTATCAGGATGATTTGGCCCTGGGACTAAACCGTGAATCTTTTGATGTCATGGAGTTTATCAATCGCCCTTTGGATATTCGGTTTCTCCTTGACACTCTAGAAGAGAAAAACAAAACTGATTTTCAGGGACGGCTACAGCTTGAACGCGTAGGTCTGGTCGGGTATTCGTTTGGAGGGTACACCGTATTAGCAGCCGCTGGGGCAACCGTTGATGTGGACCTCCTGGAGCAACAGTGTGATCTAGACGCCGATTTTGTGCCTGACAATGTCAATATTGCCCTGCTAATTCAATGTCGATTGCTAGAGCTGCAATCTGCTCCCCAGGTGTTGCAACACCTGCTCGATGGTAGCCTGGCCGATGAGCGCATTGGCTCGGTGTTTGCCCTGTCTCCCTTAAGCAATCTGTTTGGAGACAAGGGCATGAGAAATATTCAGATTCCGGTAGTCATTGTGGGTGGAGCCTATGATATTGCCACTCCCATTGTGCAAGAGCAGCTAGCTGCTTTCCAGGGGCTTACCACCTCTGAAAAATATTTTTACCTGGCTGAAAATCTATCCCACACCTCTGCCCTGACGCGGGCGATCCTGGACCTGGCGTATCCCAGAAGTGGCATTGTAGAACGCTTTAACGCCAGTGAACAATGGCTGTTTAATCTGATGGTGACGCTGTTGATTGCCCATGGTCAGGTCTCTTTAATGGGGGATGAAACCTATAATCCCTACCTCACTGCCGCCTATGTGGAGACCGTGAGCGTAGACCCCACCAGGATGCATCTGCTCAGGTCGTTACCCCCCTGTTTGTCTGGGCGTCGGTGTGCTGAAAATTAACGTTAGCGCATTAAATCCATGACTGGCAGGGGTTCGACGCTTTAGGGACGCTTTAGGCACACTGGTTTGATTACAGTTAAACCAGTGAAAAACGACAAATTCTAACGTTCATTTCGAACCGTAACTAAGGAACCTGAATCATGAAAACGTCTGGTGTTGTACAACCGCAGCCATCATCTGATGTTATCCAACTACAGCAATCACAAGTTTTAGATGCTGGTATGGTGGCCGCTAAGGCATTTGCAGACGATCCAGTCTTTACGTATATAATCTCTGACGATCGAGAATTTCGGCTGCAGTCTTTGACGTGGTTGATGCGCAAACTGGTTGTGTATTCTACTCAGTACAATCATGTTTATACAACCCAGGATTTAGAAGGAATTGCCGCCGGGCTACCACCGGGAGAACTCTCTAGTAATCCGCTTGAGTTATTGAAAATGATCTGGGAGCTCCAGCTGTATGCCTTACCCACAAAATTTCGCTGGAATCGCTTGGGAAGATGTCTAACGTTGTTATCGGCTGTTGAGCAGGCCCATCAACAAGATATGGGCGATTGCCCCCATTGGTATTTGGGCTTGATGGTAGTGAATCCCACCTGTCAGGGACGAGGCGTGGGCCGTCGGTTACTACAGCCGATTTTGCAACAGGCAAGCCATGAAGGGGTAGCCTGCTATTTGGTGACGTTTACGGAACAAGCCGTACGCTTTTATCAGAAACATGGATTTGAAATTGTACAGATCCAGAAAACAGCCCCCGATGCGCCACCCTTCTGGACACTCAAGCGCAACCCATAGCGTACAAAAGTTAAGACGATACTAGAAGTGGGCGGAGCCTCATTTCTAACTGTGTATAGTTGGCAATGGGTCCGCCTTGGCAGCATCTACAACTCAATCCTTTAATTGTCTGCTGTGCCATGTCTTTTGCCAAGCTACTACGAACTATCATTCTTGGGCTAATTAGTTTGTTGGGGTTGCTGATCGTGATCGGTGTGGCAGCCTGGTGGCAGGATTGGTGGTACGGAACACTCAATCCAGATCAGGTAAGGCCAATTGAGAACTGGGTATTGGGATTAGTCATGGGCATGGTTTATATCCAGATAGCTCTAGCGGTAGAAACCTTGCTCATCAGTCTTGTAACCCGGTTTCGATGGATGAAATTTCAGCGAGGCAGACTCTTAGTCGGACTATTTAGCCTGATTATGCTGTCATTCGCGTTACCCCTATTGAAAGAAATCACTTTAGTTAGACCTGGTGATAGTGTGTCATTTTTACAGTATTTGTTATACCTGATGCTGCCTGTGATACCTGCTTGGTGTTTATTGTGGTTTCGACGTGCCTAGGGATTGGTTGTTGCGACCTTAAAAGAGCCTATCCTACCTCTAGTCCCAAATGTGTTAGAAGACCTGGGATTGGTGACTGATTAAGGCTGTATAGCTGTATAACAGCACCTGATTATCTTGATTTTTCTGACACCGCTGATATCTATAAATACGGCATAGAGAAGTTAAGATACCCTGATATTTAAAAGATGCATCTTTATTCCTGAAATCTCTGAAATCACCTCCGTTATTGATGATTGTGACGCCAGCCACAGACATACAGCCTTGTTATTGTATATCTCTTCTTTCGAAAGGTGAGGGTAATGAAAGAAAATATTCTGCTTTGATGAGAAAGATGAGAGAAAAGTGATTGAATCTATTTAGAAAACCTTAAATTCTGTTGGAGATAAGGCAATGTTATTGCATGGGTTCATTGAGATTAGTTTATTTGCTTGATTGAGTGCAGTCGTTTTGCTGATCCGTGTTTACACTTGGTGTGTTGCTATGGTTCAGAGTGAGTAAAATGATATCTTGTTGGTCGTTGTTCATTAATCTCAGACAAGTTTGAATCTTTGCTAACGATTTGTTTTGTTTTCAGTAAGTAGACCAGAGCTGATGTACTTACTTGTTATTTGGCTGGTGTATGGCTTAATGAACTGAAATTATGGTTTCAAGATCTCCTTAGATGCTCTGTTCAAGATTTTGCTCCAGCTAGACTTGAATATTACTAAGTTTTTTAAGTTTTCTGTTTCGCTTCAAGTAATAAAAAATACCATTTTTGTTAAGATATTTAGTCCTTAGGGTGTCCATCTTTTAGCCCAGAGTGTTTCTTATGCCACAAACTCTCGTTCGTTATTCTAAAGTAGTTGAGATCGTTGGCGACATCATGCGGGTGCAAGTGCCTGAGAGTGCTTACCTGAAAGATACTGGGCCGCGCTATGGCGACTTAGCTGTGGTGGAAGGCGATGATGAGGATAGCCTATCTCTGGCTCAGGTTATTAACATTAAGCATGATACGGTTGCTCTTCAAGTGTTTGGTGGCACGAAAGGTGTGGCGACAAATTCGTCTGTTCGCTTTTTAGGGCATCCCATGGAGGTTACCTATTCTGACAACATTCTAGGGCGGGTATTTCGCGGTACCGGGGAGTCCATTGATGGCAGACCCGATCTATCACAGGATTCTAAAGTCCCCATTGGTGGACCGTCCGTTAATCCCATGCGGCGGGTGTTGGCATCTAAGATGATCCGCACCGATGTGCCGATGATTGATGTGTTTAATTGCCTGGTCGAGAGTCAGAAGATACCCATTTTCTCTGTCGCTGGCGAGCCGTTTAACCCTTTCCTAGCTCGCATTGGCATTCAGGCTGATGCAGACATTGTGGTCTTTGGCGGACTCGGTCTCATTTTTGATGATTACCACTTTTTTCGCACCACCTTTGAAGATGCCGGTGTTTTCTCTCGCACTGTGATGTTTGTTAACCTGGCATCTGATCCCATTGTGGAACGTACCCTGATTCCCGACATGGCCCTGGCGGTAGCGGAACGTTTTGCTGTGGAACAAGGGAAGCGGGTGTTGGTATTGCTGACAGACATGACCGCCTATGCCGATGCCCTTAAAGAGATCGGTATTGCCATGGATCAGGTACCGTCAAATCGGGGCTATATGGGTGATCTATACTCCCAGCTGGCTCGTCGCTATGAGAAAGCCTGTGATTATGCCCAGGGGGGATCAGTGACTATTCTTAGCGTGACCACAATGCCTGGGGATGATGTCACCCATCCAGTGCCAGACAATACGGGGTACATCACCGAGGGGCAATTCTATCTCCATGATGGGGTGATTGATCCTTTTGGTTCGTTGTCACGACTTAAGCAGCATGTTATTGGTAAGGCGACTCGCGAAGACCATAGTCAGATTATGAATACGATGGTTCGCTTTTACTCCAATGCCAAAGATGCTGAACAGAAGCAGGCGATGGCATTTGAACTGTCTGATTTTGATCATAAGCTCTTGAAATTTGGTGAGCTATTCAAACAGCGCTTCATGGACATTAATGTCTCTATTTCCCTTGAGCAGGCGCTTGACCTGGGGTGGAAAACGTTAGCCGAGTGCTTTGAACCTCAAGAATTGTTGATGAAACAGGCGCTGATTGACAAGTACTTTCCAAAAGAGATGCAGTAATAGGAGGCGACCATGGCAAGGTTGGCATTAAATAAGGCGTCTCTTACCAAACTTCAACGACAACTCAAAACCTATAAAGACGTCTTGCCATCTCTCGACCTGAAACGCCGTCAGTTACTGGCTGAGCAGGCCAGAGCTAGACGCAGGCTCATGGATGTTCGCCAGCAGCTGGGAGAGTTAGATCCTCTGATTGCCAGCGAGCTGTTGATGCTATCAACTCAGGAGGTAGATCTGACCGATATTGTTAAGGTCGTTGGGGTGCAGATAGTGGAAGAAAATGTTGTGGGAACCCGTCTGCCTAAGTTGGAGAAGGTTGATATAGAAGTGCGCCAGTATGCTTTCTTGGGCAGACCTCACTGGGTCGAGCGTGTGGTGGACGCCCTCACAACAGCGGTGGAATTACGCCTGCAATTACAGGTGGCTGAGCAACGGCAAGTGTTGCTAAATCAGGCTGCTCGCAAGATTACCCAGCGAGTCAACCTGTTTGATAAGGTGCTGATCCCAAGAGCCCAGGCAAATATTAAAAAAATCCAGATTTATTTGTCGGATGCCGCACGGGCCGCTGTGGTGAACTCAAAGATTGCCAAGCGGAAGAAGGGAGTGGCTGCATGAGTATTGTTCCCTTAAACAAAGTCACCCTTTGCGGGGTAAGTTACGATCAAGAGAAGGTACTTGAGGGCCTACAGCGTTTGGGATGCCTCCACTTGATCCCACTCCAGCCCCCTGCTCAAGAATCAGAGGCAGAGCTATTTGTGCGGGATGAAGATGCCCATGAAGCGCTGCTATATCTGATGGATGTACGGCGTAGGCGACATCAGGTGTTGAAGCATGTGGATTTTGACTTTGATCACGTGTTAGCAGCGGCTTTGGCCAATAAACAAAACCGTCGGGAGGCCGAGGACAGGCGATATTTTTTAGTGAATCGCATCCGAGATTTAGAGCCCTGGGGTGATTTTACCTTACCCGATCTCGGCCAGCTGGGTGGTTACCGACTCTGGTTTTATCGGGTGCCCTACGCGAAGATGAAATCTCTCCAGGATTTGGAGTGGCCCTGGCAACAGGTCTCTGCGGATCATCGATTTACCTATGTTGTAGTCATTTCTAAACAGGAGCCTCCCGCTAACGCCCTGCCCGTTGCTCGCACGTACACCGGGGCAGTGCCGCTAACGGATTTAAAGCATGAGTTACAACGGGTTGAGATCCAGTTAGAAGACTTGGATGCTGAACATGAGGCCCTAAGTCGCTGGATACATTTATTCTCTAAGAATCTGGCGCGGGCTGACGATCGGGCAGCGATTCAGTATGCGAGTACCCAAACCCGTAAGGAAGTTGGCATCTTTATGGTCCAGGGTTGGATGCCTGCCCGAGAGTTAGAGCAATTGGAAGCGTTTGCTGAACAACAGGAACTGGCACTCCTGGTTGAACCGGCCCGTCCTGACGATGCCCCACCCACCCTGATGGATAATCCGCCGGAGCTGAGTAGTGGGCAAGATTTGGTCAGCTTTTACCAAACCCCCGGCTATCGTACCTGGGACCCGTCGATTGCGGTTTTCTTCTCGTTTGCCGTCTTTTTTGCGATGATTCTCTCGGATGCTGGCTATGCCCTGGTGCTGGCAGTCATTGTGGCTTGTTACTGGCCGTCCATGGGGAGCAGTGCAGGCGGTCGACATTTCCGGATCCTATCGGTAATGGGATTGATAGCGGCCATCATCTATGGTGTTTTGGTCGGTAGCTACTTCGGTGCCGGACCTGAACAGATCCCGCGCATTGGATCATGGCTCACCCGTTTTCAGGTGCTAAATATCAACAATTACGATGCCATGATGCAGCTTGCGATCGCAATTGGCTGTTTGCATATTACGTTCGCGAACATCATCGCCGCCCTTGGTGCCGGTGGATTTGCCGGAAAGGCGAAACCCCTGGGTTGGATTGTTGTTATTGCTGGCGGATTAACCTTGTCACTGGGGTTGGGGGAAGCCGTCGGGCACCATCTAGGCATTGGCTTACTAGTGGGCGGTTTCTTAGTGATTTTCTTAGGCGGATTTCTCGGCAGTCGCCAAAAAAATCTGCCCTTACGGTTGGTGGCTGGCCTGGGTTCGTTATCCCAGATCTCCAAACTGTTTGGGGATATTATGAGCTATCTACGATTATTCGCGCTAGGATTGGCCAGTGCCTCATTGGCCTTAACCTTCAACCAGCTAGCCCACCAGGTGTATCAGTCAGTGCCAGGATTAGGGTTGTTGCTCAGCATTTTGATTCTGTTACTGGGCCATGGCATTAATTTAGCCTTGGGGATCATTAGCGGGTTTGTCCATGGTTTGCGGTTGAATTTTATTGAGTTTTTTAATTGGGGTATCACTGATGAAGGATATCCCTTTCAGGCATTTGCAAAAAAGGAGAGTAATCCGTGAATGAATTTATCATTCTCCTGGGGTGGATAGGCATATACGCTCCTGTGTCATTGGGGGCAATTGGCAGCGCCCTTGGCTGTAAGATCGCTGGACAAGCGGCCATTGGGGCAATGCTTGAGGTTAAAGGTGGATATGGTCGCTTTGTTGGTTTATCAGCTTTGCCCTCTTCCATGTCGATTTATGGCATTGTGGTTCTGTTTTCCCTAAACCGTCTTGTGACCGTGGATAATGCTGCCGGGTTATTTAGTATTGGTGTGGGATCCGGGCTGGCGTTTCTGCTATCGGCGATCTATCAAGGTCAAGCCTGTGCCTCTGCGATCGCAGGAGCAAAAGCCAAACCTGAAATCTTTGGGCTTTCCCTGGCACCTGCCGCCATTATTGAAGGTTTCGCCGTGTTTGCCTTTGTCTTCGCTCTGGTAGCGGCAGGTGGTCTGCCATAGGCAGATGGTCTGCCATGGGCAGGTAGTCTGCCATAGGCAGGTAGCCTGCCATAGGTAAAAAAGGGGGAAAATATAACCGTGCGAAACAATAAATCTCACCGATCAGATATACCCGCCGCCCATGGGGTTGATGCCCTAGTTGCACGACTGCGAGATGAAGGCGTCGCCAGTGGTCGGGCTCAAGGGGAACAGATTGTAAAAGATGCCCAATTACGAGCCGAGTTAATTATTGAGCAAGCCCATGAAAAAGCGAGTGAGGTTCTGACTAAGGCCAGACAAGAGGCAGACAGTTTGGAAAAAGCGGGTCATCAAGCGCTAGAAGTTGCCGCCCGTGATGCCATGCTCTCTCTCAAAATGGAGTTGAGCCAGCGATTTGCCGGGGAGGTGCGTCGCTTAGTCGGTGTCGAAGCTCAGAAACCAGAACTCTTACAGCGACTTATTCTAGAAATAGCAGGCCGAGCTCAAGACGAGATTGACGATGCGCAATCAGTGGAGATCTTGTTGCCTCGTAATGTGGCAGGGTTTGAGGAACTCAGTCGTAACCCTGAGGAATTGGAACAGGGGATATTAACCCATTTTATCCGTCTGATTAGTCAAGAAGCACTGCAAGAAGGCATCACCTTTGGTGTGGCTAACGATAATCACGGGGGCCTGAGGATCCGACTGGTGGATCAGGAAGTTGTGCTAGATGTTAGCGATCGCGCCATTGCCGATGTACTTCTTCAGTATCTCCAACCCCGTTTCCGCGCACTTCTAGAAGGCATTGTCAAATAGGTATAACAATGTTTAAGGCCAACCAGTACGTCACCCTGATGGCAAGCCTGCCCTATCTTGGCGAGCTTTTTGAAGCTCAGCAGACGCCGTTGTCGCGATTTAAACTGGAAGCTCGTCTGAAGATGCTGAGTGAGGAAGATGCTGTACGCCTGCAGCAAATACAGTCCTTAATTCGTTGGCACCATGTGCCCATATCGCGAACAGATGCGGAAATTGTCGCAGCAGCAGAGCAATTCTTTCAGCAGGTCAAAAATCCGCTCCTGCGAGAAGTCGTCGCGTTTCGCTTAGAGCTACACACGATTGTCGCCGCCCTACGCCGTCGTCAGCGAGGCGAGAAAACCGCACCGGTGGGAGAACCCTGGGGGTATGGGCGCTGGGTTAAACACATTGAACGTCATTGGACAGAACCCGCCTTTCGACTACAGGGGAATTTTCCCTGGCTGTTAGAAGCCCAACAGTTGTTGCATGCCGATGAATCAGTGGCGTTAGAACGTGTGTTATTTAGCTACGTTTGGAAGCGATTAGGTCAGTTAGGAGCAGAGCACTACTTTGATTTTGAAGCAGTGGTAATTTATGTAATGCGTTGGGACTTGATTGATCGATGGGTTCGATACGATGGCCCGTTGGCCGTAGAGCGGTTCAAGAACCTGGTGGACGCTGGGGTGGGCGAATTTGATCAGCTGTTTGTATGAGGAGAGTCCGATGTCTGAAATGTACAAGCCAGCTAGGGTTGTTGCTGTTCAAGAAGATATTGTCACCATTAAAATGGCCCCGACGGACGGGCGTCCCTTGACCAAGAATGAAGTGGTCTACATTTCTCCCCAGCGGCAGAATGACGGTCGGACTGAGAGACTCAAGGCTGAAGTGCTGCGGGTACGGGGATATGAAGCCGATGCCCAGGTCTTTGAAAGTACGCGGGGGGTGGGAATTGGCGATCCTGTGGAGCAAACGGGCCAGTTACTCTCTGTCAGCTTGGGGCCGGGGTTACTCGGTCAAGTGTATGACGGTCTACAAAATCCGCTAGATCTGTTGGCAGTATCCTACGGTACGTTTCTACCTCGGGGTGTCGATGTCAAGGCCCTGGATGAACGGAAAAAATGGTCATTTGTGCCGACAGTACATTTGGGTGCTCAACTCAAGGCTGGAGATACTCTCGGTACGGTTCAGGAAGGTCGATTTCGCCATAAAATTATGGTCCCTTTCGATCAACCGGGTGAGGTGGAGCTGATCTGGATCCAACAGGGGAGTTTCACCGTGAACACGCCGATTGCGCGCATCCGGGAGGCCAGTGGTCGAGAGCATACCCTGGATATGACTCAACAATGGCCTGTACGGCGATCGGTGCCACAACGGCTGCTGACACAGCGATTCTCAGAACGGCTTTACCCTGATGAGCCGCTGATGACAACCCAGCGGATTATTGATACCTTTTTCCCGATTGCCCGTGGGGGCACTGCCTGTATCCCAGGGCCTTTTGGGGCTGGCAAAACCGTATTGCAGCACACCCTGTCTCGATATGCCGCCGTTGATATTGTTCTGGTTGTTGCTTGTGGTGAGCGAGCGGGTGAAGTGGTAGAAACCATTACTGAATTTCCGGAACTGAAAGATCCAAAGACAGGGGCCTCACTGATGGAGCGTACCATCATTATTTGCAATACGTCTTCCATGCCAGTGGCCTCCCGCGAGGCGTCCATCTATACCGGTATCACCTTAGGTGAGTACTATCGTCAAATGGGCTATGACGTTCTCCTCCTGGCGGATTCTACCTCTCGCTGGGCTCAGGCCATGCGAGAAACCTCAGGGCGGATGGAGGAAATTCCTGGGGAGGAAGCGTTTCCAGCTTATTTAGACTCTTCAATTAAAGGAGTATACGAGCGCTCTGGAGTGATTCGCACCAATGATGGCAGTGTGGGCAGTCTCACCATGGTAGGCACTGTTTCTCCGGCCGGAGGAAACTTTGAAGAACCGGTCACCCAATCCACCATGAGCACCGTTAAAACCTTCTTAGGTCTGAGCTATGATCGGGCATACAAGCGTTTTTATCCAGCTATCGATCCGTTAATTTCGTGGTCGCGCTACCTGACCCAACTCACACCATGGTTAAAAAAGGAGATTGCCTCTGACTGGGTTGACCAGGTCCAGGCCATGAACAGTCTCTTGAAACAAGGGGATAGTATTTATCAGATGATGCAAGTCACGGGTGAGGATGGGGTGACCCTGGATGACTATGTGACGTATCAAAAATCCCTATTTGTGGACATGGTCTATCTACAACAGGATGCCTTTGATGCCGTTGATTCCAGCACACCCCTAGCCCGTCAGAAAGAGAGCTTTAACCTGGTCAATGACCTGGTGACTAGATGTTATAAGTTTGACAATAAATCGTCAGCCCGAGATTATTTTACTCACCTGATCGGTCTGTATAAGAACCTCAACTATTCTCGAAAAAAATCTTCTGAGTATACGGACTACTTGAAGCAAATTTATGGTCTAGCGGATGCCGTTACCCTCAGTGAGCTATCACAATTAGAGTGATCTACTAGAGTGATCTACTGAGGTAGTCTGGCCCCGTATTGCAGGCTACCCTGACCATCCAGTTCAACTGGGTTAGCCTGTCCTCGAATGAGGACAGGCTAAGGACGCCTTCTTTCTCACTAACCCGGCGAGACGACGACATCCTTTAGGGGGCTAAGTACGTTTCTGAGCCAGCAGAGTAGCAAAGATAGATTCAATAGGGTTGCCGTTGCTATCTTTGCGATGAAATTTGCCCACTTGTTCTTGATACTCACAAATATGCCAGTGCTTGTAATAGTCACGCAGTTCCTGGGGCACCAAGGTAGTCGGAAATTTGAGAGGACAGGGAAACTCCGACGATGAAACTGGGGCAATAATAAAGTTATAGCCCTGGGGCTTCGTTTGAGCCTGCATGTTCTCAATCACATGGGATAGAGTTTTATACCTCAAAAACTGAAAAACAACCGTGGAAATAATCAAATCGTAGTAGTCATCAAGCGCCGCTGATTCAATGTTGTGCACCCGGGCTTGAAATCTATCCCCAACCTTTTCCGTTTGAATAATCTCCCGAAGATGCTGAATAGCACTGGTATTTTTATCCAATGCTGTCACCTGATGCCCCTTAGCGTATAAATAGGTAGAATTGCGACCTTTCCCGCAACCTAAATCTAAGACGTTCATCGCCTGACAGTCTGCCAAAGGTCCTTGAATGAGCGCCTGGATATCTCGGTGAGGCGCTGCAAAATGATATTTCTTTTGAAAGTAGTCTTCGGAGCGACAGTAAAACTCAACAAAACACTGTAGGGGGCCTAGAGGCTTGACCCGATGCCAGGCTCCTGGTGATACAAAGAAGTCTGTGTGCTGTGTGGTGATGATGTCGGTAGACAGGATCTCTCCAGCCTCATTTAGGGCCTCATACTGCAATTGGCCTGCTAATACTGTGATTTTTCCCCAGGTGCCTGGCTTTGTATTGTGCTGAGTTTGAAACGATTCTGGTAACGTTGTTTCTGCCCAGATAGGTAGGGTTTTGTATTTAACCAGTGGGTCTATAGTTGCTGTTGTCATAGGTTATGTCTGCGGTTATATCTGCAGTCCTTCACTGCTCTCTATACTCACCATTTAACTAAGGCTTCGACGGTGATGTTTCAAACCCAGCTTCAGCCGAACCATTTACGTCAAAACCTACTTATTTTCATAGTGTTAATTCGGTGGAAATTTCCCAAGGGGGCAACACCCTAGCCTTTTTTCATATTCTCCGGAGTCCCTGCTTGCACCATCTTCATCTGCTCTCCACAACAGATTTCTGAGTGGGGCATACTGTCCGAAGGACAGGGGCATGGCTTTTCATAAACCAACTGGGCTCCACACTTATCACAGGCATAACGATCACCGACTTGGCGTGACATATTCTAGTCTCCTTAGATACACGTATTTAGCCTGACTAAGAACAACATTAAAAGAAAAATCTTTTTGTGCCTTTAGACAGTTGCCTCTGTACCTGATATAGCTTATGTTCCGATGATAGGTCGATAGACCTAGATATGCAAGTCGTTCTGCGGCTGATTGGGGCCTATAAATTAGGGGTATGAACTGGGGGGATCATCGGTAGATAGAGGCACAGGCGTTGTTCCAAGTCACCCAATGTAGCTATGGATGCAAATCTTTAAATTTAGTTATAACTACCTAAATTTAGGTAGCACTGTTGTCTTGTATAAAAGTCTGATCATGCAGGCTGTAGCTAAACTGTGTTACTCAGTAACTGCTTAAAAGAGAGTTGTCAAAAGACAACCTGTCAGACAACAAATAATTACTACATAAATCTAAATTAAATCTCCACTTGTGAGAAATGACTTGTTTAAAGCGCTTACACTGAGCAGAATTCGTGGGTAGGGGCATTCCGGCTGCTGCAATTTACAGACGATTGCATTTTTTACCAATAGAAATTCTCATTGAGTCGTTCACTGTTGATCTTGGCAATCTTCGTATCGTGTTTCAGTTTTAGTCAGCCCATGTTATCTAATCAACCTGATGTCAACGCGTTGACTCGGCTGCGGTCGATACTATTGGGCCTGGGGACACTGATACTGGTGTTGGGGGGCTGGCAATGGGGCTCGCAGCAGTACAGTCGCGTGATCTTGCCTGCCCCGATTGAGGTGGCCGTTGTTTTGCGATCGCTTCTCTTAGAAAGGCGGCTGTGGGCTGCGATCGCAGCCACTAGTCTGCATGTCCTGGTCGGATTTATCCTGGCCTTGGGCATTGGCGGTCTGTTGGGACTGGCCGCGGGTCGTCAGTCCTGGGTTCGTCCAGCACTCACCCCTGTCGCCATTGCCCTGCTAGGTACACCCCCCATCGCCTGGTTAATGTTGACAATGGTGTGGTTTGGTCTGGGCCACGCCAACTCAATTTTTACCGTGGCAATTACGGTGGGACCCATGGTGTTTGCTGGAGTAGTCAATGCAGTGATGACCCTTGACCCCAACCTAGTAGACGTCGCCCAGGTGTATCAGCTGTCCGGTACATCGCGATTTCAGTCACTCTATTGGCCCCATTTGGTGTCGCGGCTATTACCGTTACTCGTGACCGGATTAGGCCTCGCCTGGCGCGTGTCGATCATGTCTGAGGTGTTGGCCACGCCCACCGGCATTGGCGCTGAACTCAATACCGCCCGCGCCAATCTAGATACAGCGGAAGTGATGGCCTGGATCGTGATTACCATTGGCTTGGTTCTGGCCTCCGACACAATGCTGCGACGACTGCAACAACAGCTTCTACCCTGGCAACAACCGGCTAAACCCCTGGGATGGTGACAATGATGCAACTGCTGGACAACATCTATCGCTCTTATAGATCCCGGCTAATCTTGGAGGCTATTCATCTGAGCGCTGGGCCTGGGGAAATTGTGGGGATTATGGGGCCTTCTGGCTGTGGTAAAACCACACTCCTTAATGTGTTAGCAGGCTTGCTGTTGCCAACAACAGGGACCGTTGGCAGCATATCCATGGCGACCGCCTATGTCTTTCAAGAACCCCGGCTTTTTCCCTGGTATACAGTCATCGAGAATATTGCCCTGGGCTTAAAAGCTAAAGGCATCAGTCGACAACAGCAGCTGCAACAGGCCCAACAGTTGGCAAAAACTGTCGGGTTGTCGGAGGCTATGTTCCTGTACCCACCTCAGCTCAGTGGCGGCATGAAACAGCGGGTAAATTTGGCCAGGGCATTTGCCATCAACCCCCAACTGCTCTTGCTAGATGAGCCATTTAGTTCCCTCGATATTGGCACACGTCAGCAGCTACAACAACTGGTGGTGACTTGGGTACAACGACATCGGGCAATGGCTATTTTAGTGACCCACGACCTGGCGGAAGCGGTGACAATGGGCGATCGTCTCCTGGTGCTTTCCCGATGTCCGGCCCACATTGTCTATAACTGGCACAATGAGCGCCCACCCCATCAGCGGGATCCGGCTTACATCTACCAAACCCTTTCAGCGCTACAAACTCTGCCTGAAATTGCCGCCAGTTTTAATCTCAAAACCGTTAATCTCTCAACCCTCAGGAATGTTATCCCATGACTTACAACCGCCGTCAGTTTTTCCAGTTAATGACAGCTAGCCTTGGGCTGTCAATTGCCGCTGGCTGTGGACGACCCACCACCAACGGCGGACTGTCATCCCTAGGCATCGGTGGATCGCCAATTTTGTTGACAATTCCCCTGGCCTACTTAGTTGAGCATAGTCGCTTGCGGGATGCGATCGCAGACATTGATTTTTTTGCTATACGCAACCATGACCAAATGAAGGCATTACTAGCTTCGGGGCAGGGACAGATCATTGCCAATCCCACCTTGCTCGCAGCAGGCCTCTATCAACAAGACATACCGATTAAACTACTGAACGTGATGATATGGGGCAATATTTATGTGTTATCAGCTGATGGAGGACTTAGCCAGTGGGAAGACCTGCGCGGTAAATCAGTGCTGATTCCATTTAAGGGGGGAATGCCAGAAATGATCTTCCGCTTTCTCTCTATCCAATCAGGATTAGAGCCGGACCAGGACATCACCATTCAGTCCACCCAGGACTTTCAGAGTACTGCTCAGCTGTTATTGACAGGTGCAGCCGATGTGGGAGTATTCTCTGAGCCCCATGCCAGTAATGTTGTTGCCAAGGCCCAACAGCAAGATTTAGAACTCTTCTACAATTTAGACTTTAAAGAAACCTGGAGTCAGGTAACAGGACAATCGGCCCGTTTTCCTCAAGCAGGAATATCTGCCCTCAGCAACTTTGTGGATAACAATCCTGATGTGGTGACATTGATACAAACAGAATTGCGTGATTCCCTTGATTGGATTCAACAAAATCCCACTGATGCTGCAGAGCTGGGAGCTAAATACATGGACACCCCCGCTTCTGTAATCGCACAATCCCTCAAAACCAATCAGTTTGAATATGTACCTGCGATGGAAGCCCGCCCCGAGCTAGAGGTATTTTATCAGGCACTCATGCAGGTCAATCCTAAGTTGCTCAAAGGTCAGCTTCCGGATGTAGAGTTTTATGCAGAGAGCTAACTTCAATGATAAAGATTCAGACAGATGTTGATTGTAAAATGTACCTCACTTCATAGTGTTTCACATAAAAATCATTTTAATTGTGCCATTAACATTTACTTGACATGTATCAATAAAAAGGATGACAGCTTATTGATACGGATCATGCATTGATTTTGAGCAAAAGTCGGATAGAGAGACTATTTTTTATACCTATTACTACTTAATAAACATCTTTTCAAACTTTATTTTTTTTTATAAAGGTTCTATAAAGCCTCCGGGATACTATATATTTAGCTGTCAAAAGCTTTAAAGTGATAGCGTAATCCTTGCCTTATTGTTTTTTAGGGCATTATTGTCGTCTGCTGAGTACGTGTATCCTCCCGAAAACCTGGGGGCTTTATACATTGGAACCGCTCAAAGCGGCAATGGAGATGAGAGACAACTATCTCGATCTCTTTGTATCTTAGGGCTTATATTCTGTGAGTTTTGAGATGTTTTAACTTTAAGACTGATTGAACTATTAAACTGGATAACTCTCCTGGCTCTGCTGGGGGGATATGTTAATTAAATTAGAGACTACTTTGAAGCAAGGAGAAATCTGGATATCAAAGCCTACCTTATAGTAATAAATGCATCTAAAGTGACCATAAACTCGTTTGATTTTAAGCGGATGAGATAATTAAACAAGGCTTCAAGGACTTTTAAAGCAGCCTCTTACATAGCTTTTCTGAAGGATAAAGCGTCTACAAAGTCATTTTGATAGTTTACAGAGCGTGCTTTAGGATGATATTTGATTTTCAAGACTTTCCATCGGGAAGCAACATTGATTGTGACATTTGCATTGTAGGGGCAGGAGCAGCTGGTATTGCACTGGCCTTAGAGCTGGCTAAAACTTCATTAGATATTGTCCTTTTAGAAAGCGGTGGACGCTTTTCTGAATCAGACACTCAGGCCCTATATGACAGTGAAATTATTGGCCTAACCCACCTGGGTATTCATCAGGGACGCCACCGTATTCTAGGTGGTTCAACTGTACGTTGGAGTGGGCAAAGTTTACCGCTAGAACCAATTGATTTTGAGAGAAGAGGCTGGGTGCCCTTTAGCGGTTGGCCCCTCAGTCGTCAAGAGCTTGATCCATTTTACCGGCAAGCAGAAGCGGTCATGCACCTTGGTAACTACGAATATGGTCAAGATGCCTGGCAACGATTAGGACTCAATCCTCCTAAGTTTGAACCTGACAAAATTGGGACCCTGGTTTCTAAATATACGTACAAGAGTAATTTTTTTGAGACTTATCGCCAAAAGTTACAACAGTCACCTGGCCTTCGGGTGTTACAGCATGCCAATGCGGTGCAACTGGTGACTAATCCCATCGGTACAAAAATAGAAGAAGTACAGATTCGGACATTGACAGGTAAGACTGGAACTGTCCGGGCGGCAACAACCATTGTTTGTTGTGGAGGGATTGAGAGTGCACGGTTACTCTTAGTTTCTAATCAGGTTTGTCCGACAGGGTTGGGCAACCAACATGATCTAGTTGGACGCTTTTTCCAGGACCATGTGGACTGTTATTCAGCAGAGATTGTCACTAAAAAGCCGCGTCAGTTACAGAGATTATATAGTTGGCATCGTCGACGAGATGCTTATTACTATCCTAAAATCCCCTTAGCAGAAGCTGTTCAAAGAGAAAAACAAGTTTTAAATGTAATAGGTGATTTATTTTTTCAACCTTCACAGGATGATGGCTTGCGTGTTCTGCTGGGTCTATTAGGTAAGGAACCCAGCCTGGAGACTGCTCGAAGGAGTCAGCTAAAATCACTGCTACGAGATTTGCCGTACCTTGCTTTCAATGCATATCAATACGGTGTTTTACGACACAATCCAGTTTATACCCGGAGTCGTATTTTATTGCGGTGCCATAGCGAACAATCACCTGACCCAACCAGTCGTATTACGCTCAGTGCTGAGAAAGATGCCTTAGGCATTCCTAAGGCACAATTAGATTGGCAGTTGACAGATAATTGTCGAGAGAGCATTTATGAGTTTACAAAAACTGTGGCTGGTGAGTTTCTCCGTTTGGGTTTAGGAGAAGTCAAAGTTTTTGATTGGGTAAGTAAGGCAGAGGAGCAATGGACTGAGAATATTTGGGACACATATCACCATATGGGAACAACGCGGATGGCTGATAATCCGACGATGGGGGTGGTTGATCGAAACTGTCAGGTGCACGGAGTTGAAGGGCTGTATGTCGTGAGCAGTTCGGTATTTCCCACATCTGGATCATCGAATCCGACTCTGACGATCTTGGCATTGGCTATACGATTGGCAGATCGGTTGAAGAGCTTACAATCCAGATGATAGAGTCCCACTGAGTTGTAATTATCTGAGCCTCTTGAGCCTCTTGAGACTTATATTTTTGGTCATATACTTTGCTTAAACCTTTGGCTACCCCACGATAAAGCTTGAATAAATCCTGATACCAACCTGCATCAAATCCACCTATATATACTTAGATGAAAATACTTAGATGACAATTAACTAGGGTGGTTCATTTATGAGATTGATTTGAAATGTTTCAGCCCCAAAAATTAAACCAAACTTCTATTTTTTCCAAATTAAAAAACAGCCCAAAGAACCTTCACAGCATCCTGACAATTATCGGTCTCTTGATTGGACTCTGGTATCTCCCTGCATGGTTCTTGGGTTTCCTGGATAAAGGTCTGCAAAGCACCTATGGCTTCACCCTTGCTGCTTTCTTTGTGTGTTTTGGACTTTACCATCTATGGAGACAAAGGAAACAGATTACTCAGCTTAAAGCCACTCATACAGAACGTCGTCTCGGGCATTTTTTAATTCTGGGTGGTGTTCTTTTATTTCCAATTTGTCGATTTGCCCTATGGTCCCAAGCTATCCTTTGGGCCTCCATCCTCATTGGAATTGCCCTTTCTAACTGGGGCTGGCAGTTCTATCGGCAGCAGCCAATTATCGTATTATCCTTTCTGGTCACGGTTTACCCCCGACCGGCAGCGGCAGCTCGTAGCCTCTGGGAAGCCTTCACCCCTTACGAATATTTAGAGCGAGTCATGGCTCATGCAGGAGCTTGGGCTTTGCGAGTGTTTAATTGGCCCGCGACCGCCTCAGAATCGTTTGTCAACGTTCCCCAAGGCTCAGTGGATGTGTATTGGGATTGCAACGGCTTTGACATGGCCCTGACCGTCATCGCCGCTAGCCTAGTTATCGGTCTGCTTAGGAAACAAAGCCGCTTACAAATTCTCAGCTTTATGGGGGTTGGCATCGTGACTGCCCTGCTATTCAATATCCCTAGGGTTATGCTCATGACCATCGCCCTGGTTCACTGGGGAGACCGCTGGCTCAACTTCTGGCAAGGTCCCCTGGGCAGTCAACTCTTTTCTGGTTGTGTCCTTGCGGCCTATTACCTGATCGTCACTAACATCACCCCTAAAACTGTCTAAGTCTTCACTAAGTGATTCGGCTATTCTAGCACTGGATAATAAGTAACGGCAAGGCGATTGCCCACAAATCAAATCTCAGTCAAGCAATATGTCTCATTTATGTGCACACGACTTGAAATCGCTCACAAACTAGCAGCATTTCAGGAGTTGGCTGCTTCCCAAGCTTAGATAATACTCGCGAGAAATACTTCCAATGTTCCTGTCGCCAGGATTCTAACGATCGATCACCTTCACCTTCTGCAAAGGCAAATTGTTCATTGACCTGATTAAATGAGCGAATTTCTACGTCTGTTGTTGCAATAATGCACAATGGATTGTCATTACCATCAAGCACAATTGTTTTTAACCCTACTTTTGGAATTTCACTTCCCTCCGCTTCCCATTCCCATAAAGCTGAACAGGTTGCAGTTTTAACCCCAGCTAGAATCAAGTTCCCAAGTTCATTTGCTAGGGCAGGATTATCACCAAATTGTTCTGCCTCATAATTTTCATTACTGCATAGAGAATTTGGATATAACGCTAAATATGCCTGCCAATAACGATCTAGTTGCGCCCTATTCATAACAAATGTGTCCGTCACAAATGTGTTCGTCAGCTATTCTAATGCCCTTTATCTATAAGATTACAGTTAGAGTTCAGGGATCTCTTGCACTATTAACTGAGTCATTGGATAGGTTTCTGTATCTTTTTGAGTATCTACCAATGGTAGCGCTAGAGCTTCATCATGAGTTGGCAAAGGACCTGGGGAACGTGGCTGGCGCATCGGAGATAAGCCAGAATTGTCATCGTCGTCCCCATGGGATGACGATAAATCAACGAGTTGTTGCTGGAGAGGTTTAGCACCTAGCAACCTAGCTAAAAACAACATACCAGCAGGAAGCGATACTAAACTAACCAACAAGATCTGAAAAACTTTTAAAGGAATTTTCCAGGAAATTGTGGCACCTTTACTCACTATTCTCCCAAAGTCACTCTGGGGAATAGTGGTCATTCCAGATGATAATTGAACTATCAAGCAACCATCTCCACCGCCAATAATGGAATCACTTGCAAATTGAGAAGCACCCGTTATCTCCATTGGCAGCCATATAATTGGAGAGGGAACAACTATAATCGTCTCAGCAGCATCTTCAAGCATAGGATTAATCGCTTTGACATACCCAATCTTGCTGGCTGATTGCTCAGATATTACTAAAGATCCTATCCAACTTTTTTTATCATCGAGATGACTCACCATCTTTCTATATTGAAACTATAGCTTGGTGCACACAGAAAACAGCATTGGCGATGACAAGCGATATAGGGTTGGTTAGGGCAAAGAAAGGGCTCAAATCCCCTTAATATCCATCGCCCCAGGAAGCAGCAGGCGTTGAAGCTGCTGCTTCGTTAATGCTAGGTGCAGCTTCTCTTGCCTCAACAAATCTGTTGGTAGAAATGGATTCTACATTTGCCGGTAAGACGACATCAGATTTATAGAAACAAGCAAATTGCCCATTAACTAGATTAGAAAGCCTGCTAAAGTCAGCATTTGCTACTTCTATTCTCCGCTCTCCATCAGCAAAGATCGCACCGTGAAAACAACCTAAATAGGCAAATTTTTCACCACCCAAGCAATAGAACCGCGCACCCACTAAGTAGGCATGGCTAAAGTCCGTTGCCTCAGACGTCACTGTAGAACTAAAATCGACACCAGATAAATTGGCTCCTGTAAGGATAGCGTTTGACAAGTCAGCACCGTTGAAACTGGACTTGGTTAAATTCGCGCCAGTAAATTTACAGTCCTTTAAATTCGCTGCTGTAAAGTTAGCACCTTCTAAATTGCAACCGGTAAAGTCAGTCCCTGTTAAGTCGGCTTGCTTAAAGTTGGCTCGACTCAAATTTGCCCCTTTACCAACAGCGGTTGGTTGATATTCCGTTATCGGTTGCTTAATGGGGATAACAGTCTGAAATTTATATCCTCGTCCTTCTACTAGAACAAAACGGCTGTTATTGATGACCGTTGGGTGGTTATCATCCAGGGCATCAGCGTTTAGGCCAGGATAGTGGCCAATAAATGTGGATGCACTTACCTGGGCTCCAGACAGTAAAACACCCATATGCTCACTATCGGTCGCAAACGATGTATTCATTGGATCTCTATCCAGATGACCACCAACGATCAGGTTTTGAGTTAATGAAGCGCTTATCAGGCTGATATTCTCAGTTCCTTCGATAACAATAACCTTTTTGGTTCCATAGTTGGCCTGTGGCTGCGAATGAACTGCATTGACAGGATTTAGCTTGAGAGTTTCAGGGTTTTCCATTTGATTTGCTGGCGGTAGCTACAGCTATGTAGAGGCTAACGCGTAGGTCAGCCCGCTAAGCGGATTCCGTATCCCCGGATTTTAGCTAGCAAATTTGCGTAGTAACACCCATATTCACAGAACTTATATCTGATACGGATATGGTTTGAATTGAAATAGTCGAAACTATAGGCGTAGAGCGATATCTATTCATCAAGTGTCACATTGAAATCAGGTCGTACCCTTGTAAGCTGCCAGTAAAGTCCCAGGGGCTCGATATTTCTGCCATCGGGTACTAGTCACTCAACGCTGAACAGCTAGTTATATAGTGAGCGTATTTTCAAAAGGAAACGGCAATGTCACTTTTTGGAGCAATCGAGGCGGGCGGTACCAAGTTTGTCTGTGCAGTGGGAACGAGTCCTGACGATCTGCGAGCAGAGATGCGGATTCCAACGACAACTCCAGCAGAGACTATTGCTCAAGTGATCGATTTTTTTCGTCAACAAATATCACAACTTGGACCGTTAACAGCAATTGGAATTGGCGCGTTTGGTCCGGTTGATATCCATACTGATTCACCTACATTTGGCTGGTTTCTCGATACCCCCAAGCTAGGCTGGCAACAGATCGAGTTGGCCGGGGTTCTAACGCGTGAGTTGGCAACCCCGATTGGGTTTGACACAGATGTTAATGCGGCGGCGTTAGGTGAGTACCATTGGGGCAATGGTCAAGGATTTGAGACTTTTTTGTATTTAACCGTAGGGACAGGCATTGGCGGTGGCGCAGTCGTCAATGGTCAACTGGTGCACGGGTTGCTGCATCCTGAAATGGGTCATATTCAGATTCCCCACGATCTATCTGCCGATCCGTTTCCGGGAGCTTGCCCGTTTCACCAAGATTGTTTAGAAGGATTGGCCTCTGGACTTGCCATTGAAAAACGTTGGCAACAGAAGGCGGCATCGCTTCCGATTGACCACCCAGCCTGGGCACTAGAAGCCCACTATTTGGCGGTGGGCTTGGTTAACTTTATGCTCATGTTCTCACCGGAACGGATCATCCTGGGTGGAGGTGTGATGGAGCAAATGCAGCTGTTTCCGCTGATCCGTTTGCAAGTGCGTCAACAGATGAGTGCCTATCTCAAAGTGCCAAGGATTATGAATGACATTGATGCCTACATCGTTCCGCCAAAGCTTGGTGGCAAAGCGGGTATCGTGGGTGCATTTGTCCTTGCCCAGCAGGCGGCCAAAGTATCCAGCTAGCGTGTCGATGATACTTTGTACACCAGCAGGCGAATCTTTCTTATGAGCACTAATGATTGGATGTGAGGGGTGTCCTTCTAGGCTACTGTGTATACACATCTAGAAGATAATGTCCCAAAAGGTAGACATAGCCTTGAATTGGCCCTCATCCTAAATCCTTCTCCCTGGGGGCGAAGGACTTTGAGACTAGACCCCCCTTCTCCCTCAGGGAGTAAGGGGTTGGGGGATGAGGGCTCGAAATCTAGAGCCAGCTCTCCGACTTATGTATACACGGTAGGTCCTTTCAGGAGACCCTGTCCCAAACAACAAAGTGGTTAAAATTTTGTAAAATCCCAAAGAAGCTAGTTTTCTTGTTCTCTTTGAAGCAGACCATCTTGCACATGAATAATACGATGGGTTTGTGCGGCGATATCGGGCTCATGGGTCACAATGATGACGGTAATTCCCTGGCTGTTGAGTTCGCTAAGGAGCGTCATTACTTCGTAAGACGTTTGGGTATCGAGTGCACCCGTGGGTTCGTCAGCCAGGACTAATGCTGGTCGATTGACGAGGGCGCGTGCGATCGCAACCCGCTGCTGTTGTCCCCCAGAGAGTTGGCTGGGTCGATTACCCATGCGATCGCCCAATCCTACTCGAACTAACGCTAATTCTGCTTGTTTTCGCCGCTGACGACGACTCACCCCCGCATAAACCATCGGCAGCATGACATTTTCTAATGCGGTTGAGCGAGACAGCAGATTAAACTGCTGGAATACAAAGCCAATGCGCTGATTGCGAATATAGGCCAGACCTTCGTTGCTTAGCGTGGTCAAGTTTTGTCCTTCTAGAACATAGTGGCCAGCAGACGGACGGTCCAGACAGCCGATAATATTCATCAGGGTAGATTTCCCGGAACCTGAGGCTCCCATAATTGAGACATAATCACCTTCTGGGCAATCTCTTGGGGACGGTTACCAGCGACGAGCATAGCCAAATTCGCTTGGGCCGAGGCGAGCTGTCCCTGGGCCTGCATCAGTTGCCCCTGGAGATCAGAATCATCCATATAGGCTAAAACTTGGCCTATTTCTACCGCGTCACCCTCAGCAACAGTCACTTGTTCCAGACGCTCTGAGGTTTTAGGGCTGACATTGGTCAGTTGCTCAGGCTCAACAGTTCCGTTGGCCACCACTGTAATTGGGAGCGTCGCGGTTTCAACGGTCACTGTCTGCGTTTGCGTCTGTTCCTGCTGCTTTGGTACCAGCACAAACTGTCGATAGAGCAGATAACTACCCCCTGTGAGCAAGCTGAATATGAGGAGGCCTGCGGCACTTTGGGCGAGGCGATGTTTCGCTGGATGCTTGAAAGTGGTTTCTACCTGAGGGAGAGAAATACACTCAGAGGATTGGGGCAACTGCAAACTCATGGGAGTAGCTCTAATTTATACCCCTACGTTATTGGGCCTAAGTCTATTTGCAATCTATCAAAGGTCACCATTGAACCATGTCGATGGTCACGTGATCTATCCAACTAAATGACCGTAAACTCCACCACCATATCGTTAAAGTCCCGATCACCCAGACCGCTCAAGTCTTCAAAGCCAAAGGTGTTATCTCCTAGTAGTCTGGCATGGTCATTACTGCTGTCATTCGCCCCAGCATGGCTAAAGTAAACGTCGTTTGTGCTTGGATCACCGCCACCCGCCACTAAGAAGATTCCTAAGAACCCACCAGCGGTAATCTCTACAGAGAACATACTTGCCTGGCCATTCTCACTGGTAAGTTCCACGTCCAAACGATTAGCTAAAGCCGCTTCTTTATATCCAGCCTCTCCCGGTCGCAGAATATTGCCGGTTAACGTGTCGCGAATACCGCCATCAATTAAGTCAGTAGCATAAAAACCCACCATATTATCCATCGCTGCTTCACGATAGATCTTAAAGTCAACGTTGACTAACCCTGTTTGGCCAGTGAGGTCAATGGCAGCGGCATCATTGACTAACAGATTTGTTGTTGCGGTTTGGGTGAATGTTTCCACCGTGAATTGGGTGCCTTCACCAAAATCGAGAGAAACTTCCGTAGCGGTAATTGTTTTTGCTGTCGCCAGATGGGTTGTACCATTGACCACTAACTGAAACTCTAACAACTGTCCCTCTTTCACTCGGTTCGCATCAATACTAAAGGCAGGTATGTAGGCTTCAGGCAATTGGCCACCTTCCAGCAGAAAGAAGCTGCTTATTTGGGTACGGTTGGTACCCTCTATATCAAAGATCCGAATCTCACCCACCTCAGAGATATTCACCTTGTCCACATGCAGGCGTATAGTATTGTCACTGCCCAGTCCAGTAATTTCTAAACCTGATACCGGCGTCAACAGCGGAGGATTATTGGGTGTTGTTGTGTCGTTAGTTAGAGTGTACGTCTCATCGGTCTCAGGCTCAGTGGTAGGCAATGCATTGCCAATGGGGTCGGTAATATCTTGACTAGCCGAGAGATCTAGCCCAACAGTACCGTTAAAGTTGGCAAGATTCCCACCAGAAACAGTAATGTCATAGGCTGTGGCGCTAATAGCCGTAATACCTGTGACTGTCGCTGTAGAGCCACCCGTAACATTAAAGTCAGCAGCCGTAATATTTTGAATGCTCTCACTAAAGGTGACACGAAACACCAGACTATCTGCATTAGTTACTGGCGTAGCTGGCGTTTGGCGTACAATGCTCAGCAAATTTGGAGCCAGGTCTCGATCAAACGCTGTCAAGGCAGAATCAGCCGCACTTACCACAAAGACTTGCTGATTGTCAGGACTAACAGCAACGCCAATAGCGCCTGCTAATTCATCAGCACCATTCACACCATCTTGATCCTGAATCACTTGATTGACCGTTAAGCGGCCATTGGTGTCACGGTCAAAAATTGTTATGGCATTGTCACCATAACTAGTGACAAATACCTGCCGTCCATCGGGGCTGATGGTAACACCCGTAAACCCGCTAACACCAGGAATACCAGTTCCCTGGGTGCCACCAAATAATTCAGCACCATTGTCACCATCAGTGACCACTTGCGCAAAGCTCAGGGTGCCGTCGGCATTGCGATCAAAGACAGTGATGGCGGCGTCCACAGCACTGGTAACATACACCTGATTACCATCAGGGCTGACGACTACACCTGAGGCCCCAAATAGCTGTTCGGCACCGTTTTGACCATCCTTAATCGCTTGGCGAAAGGTCAAATTACCAGACGCATCTCGATTAAAAACAGTAATGGCAGCATCATCTCGACTGGTAACAAAAACCTGACTGCCGTCTGGACTAATGGCCACACCTGACGCTCCAAACAGTTCAGCCGCTCCCCCAATACCGTCGGCAATGGCTTGGCGAAACGTCAGATTACCAGTCTCGTCGCGGTCAAATACGGTAATGGCAGAGTCCACTAAGCTGACCACAAAGACTTGGCTACCATCCGGGCTAACCGCTACATCAATGGCCCCTTCCAGGGTTTTAATACCGTCACGGCCATCTTTCAGTAGTTGCTGCTCCGTGAGATTGCCATCACCATCACGACTAAACACCATTAAGGAATGATCCCCAGTGCTGGCCACAAAGACTTGACTGCCATCGGGACTTACCGTTACCCCAAAAGCGCCAAACAGTTCCTCCACCTCAAAGCTATCTCGGATAACCTGGCTAAAGTTCAGATTGCCAAACGCGTCCAGATTAAATACGGTCAGTGAAGCATCAACTGCACTGGTGACAAACACCTGGGTCCCATCGGGGCTGACGGTTACTCCGGATGTACCAAAGAGTCTATTCAGGTTTGGATCGCCATCGCCAATGTCACCATCTTTAATATCTTGCTGAAATGTGAGCACCAGGGTAGCTGCATAGGTGTCAAACACCTGTTGCTGGAAGGTTTGTGCAGCAACAGGCGGCCATTGCCCATTGCCCACTGTCTGGGCTGAGGCAGTGACAACAGCGCCCGTTAATGCAGCCAGTTTGCTGACAAACTCCATACCAGCGTCGCCTGCAGCCACCTGACACGCTAATAGGGTTAGCCGTGAAGCATCCGCATTTCTAAACCAGCCTTGGAGATATCGAGCATACTGGCCCAGATTGCTTAGCTCCAGTTTGTCTGCACCTAGCTGTAGCTCGCCGGGAGCACCGTGGGCCACCAGGGTGAGCGCTGCCGTTGGCCGCTGATATATCAGCTCACTGATCTGCTCAATGCCATCACGATTTGGGTCAAGGACGTGGGCGCTAACACCGGGTCGCAGACCAGTTAGCAACAGTGACAGGTCATCCACACGACTGTCAAAAATGACAATCGATGTCTCATCCATGGGGACCTGCTGCCCCATGGGCTGACGGTTATCAGACTTGGTGTTAGGCAGAGAGGAGGTCATAGGGGCTTTTTTACAAACTGAAGGCGATAAATTTAAGGAGAAATATAGGTTTAGGCTGGGTTCACTGGGGCACCTAAAAGAACGATGTTTTCCTTATCAAGATGTCCAGTGATCACAACAGTCGTCAGCATCCTGAATCATGTGCTAAGCAAACCAACATTAAAGATTCATGGGCCTTTACGAGCCCCACAAAATTTCGTTCTGAGCGAGACCAAAGGCCTGGATCTTGTGCTGAATACAGGTAAAAATTCGTTCAATATGCCAATCGGCTGATTTTCCTGATGTATCAGGCTATTTGCTATATGATGTAGCCTGATCAACGGGACTCGTTCACCATGTTCTTAGATAGCGCTTTGCCTGTGCACAGTGTTTTGGCCACTGCTGCTACCGCTGTAGACCTGGTAACTGAAAATGAAGCCATCGAAGAGAATCTACGCCAGTTTTTACTGGTGCTCTCAGTATCTTTAGGGGTGGCTACACTGTCGCGGGTAGTCAGTTGGCTGCGGAATATTCCCTACACCCTACTGCTGTTGCTGGTCGGTTTAGGGTTGGCGGTCCTTAATGTGCGCCTGGTTAACCTGTCCCCTGAGCTAATTTTATTTATTTTCCTGCCGCCACTCCTGTTTGAAGCGGCCTGGAATATTAAATGGGAAAACCTCAAGCGCGACTGGGTACCCATTGTGCTCTATGCCGTTATTGGTGTGGTCATCTGCATCGGCGCACTACTTTGGGGATTGATCAACTTCGCAGGGGCCTCGTTGGCAACGGCGTTACTGGTAGGAGCAAGCTTATCGGCAACAGATCCGGTTTCGGTGGTTGCTTTATTTAGAGAGTTAGGGGTTAATAAACGACTCACCACACTGATGGAGGGAGAAAGTCTCTTTAATGATGGTGTGGCTGTTGTTGCCTTCAATCTTGTGTTGGGTATTGCCCTGGGTATAGAGCAATTTGATCTATCCGTTACGATTGCTCAGTTTTTGGTATTCACCGGTATTGCCGTGAGTACCGGAGCCTTAATTGGGTTTGGCATTTCGTTTTTAACTCAACGTTTTGACCTGCCTTTGGTGGAGCAGTCGTTAACCCTGGTATCGGCCTATGGTACCTACATCATTGCTGAGGAATTGGGGGGGTCTGGCGTCATTGCAGTAGTGACCACCGCATTGATTTTAGGCAATTTTGGCTCACGTATCGGCATGAACCCCCGCACCCGATTGGTCGTTTCAGAATTTTGGGAGTTTTTGGCATTTTTCGTCAACTCAATCGTATTTTTACTGATCGGTGATCAGGTCCAGTTCAGCAGTCTGGGCAATTACTTAGACTCGATTTTGATTGCGATCGCATGCATGCTCTTAGCTCGTTTAATCAGTGTGTTTGGTCTGAGCTTTTTTAGCAATATGGTTACCCCCGACAACACAGACATTGGTTGGCAGGATCAAACAGTCCTCTGGTGGGGCGGGTTACGGGGCTCCGTATCAGTAGCATTGGCCCTGAGTGTCCCAACCATACTCGTCGAGCGAGAAGAGATTATCTCGATTGTTTTTGGGGTCATGCTATTCACGCTGTTGGTGCAGGGGTTAACAACAAAGCCTCTGTTAGAAGCCCTTAACCTGTTAGGAGATCAGCCCCTACGGCAAGAGTATATGCAAGGGGTGGCCCGACGAGTAGCCCTAAACCGAGTCATCAGTCGCATCAAAGAACTGATGGAACGACAAGAAGTTGATAACGAATTTGGCCGTTATCAATTAGCCCTAGTGGAAGGGCAAGTAAAGAAATTGCAAGAAGAAATGAAAAAGATGCAAACAAAGCATCCTGAATTACAGACATTTGCAGCGGAACAAGTAAAGGAGGAGCTATTGGCCATTGAATCAGATACCTATGCAGAGTTAATTCGGGCTGGGCAACTTAAGGATGAATTAGCACCATTACTCCAAGATGTTTTGACCGAATAGAATGATAGGCATTACTGAATTGTGGCAGGAGTTCAAACGACAAATGGCGTAGATTCGTTCCAGGGAATGGATGCTATACATTTCTAGGAACCATTTACCTACGGTGCCATCTGTAATTATGTATACTGCCCCCCAATAATTAAATTGAGTAAAGCAATAAATTTATAGTGAAACGGATCATGAGTCGTGAACTTTGTATATGGTTCTGGTGAATAGAATCGTGAAAATTATTGGCTAGGGATTTGCGCCATACCCGTGCTTTAAACAGATACCGCCTAGACTTGAAACATCTAGTCACTTCGGTAATCCCTGCTCCAGAAGGGCATTATTCAATATCCAGCCAGTTTATCCAGATATAGGAGTTTTTATGAAAGCGTTTGTAACTGGCAGTACCGGTCTGCTTGGGAGCAACCTGACAAAATTATTATTGAGCCAGGGGTTTGAGGTTATTGCGTTAACACGCGAGCTAACTAAGGCCAGTAAGGTCCTGGATGAGCACCCTAGTCTGAAGGTGATCCAAGGAGATATGCAGGCAGTTGATGAATTTTCCCATTACCTACAGGGATGTGATGTCGTCTTCCATACAGCCTCATATTTTCGAGAATCCTTCGATTATGGCGATCATTGGAAGCAGCTCAAAGCCATTAATGTAGATGCAACCATCAAACTGCTTGAGGCGGCTGATAAAGCAGGCGTCTCCAAGGTGATATATGTCAGCAGTGCCTGCGGCTGTGTCGGCATTATTCGGGGTGGCGCTCCCAGTAATGAATCAACACCATTCCAGGAGTTTAACCATAAGAACCCTTATTTTAAGAGTAAGCTACTGGCTGAAGAAGCCATTTCTAACTTTTTGAAGACCCATGATTTGCCGGTTGTGCTGATTTTGCCCGCTGGCATGATGGGGCCGTACGATGCCGCACCGACAGAAATGGGGCGCTTTATCCTTAATTACTTGAAAGGTAAGGCTTCACTGATTCCCAGTGGTGGCTTTCCCATTGTGGATGCCCGTGATGTAGCCATGTCCATGCTGTCGGCTGTCTACTCAGGACAACCCAATGAACGCTATTTGGTGACCGGGGGATATTACTCGGTCAATGAAATTATGAGCAACCTATCTGAAATCAGTGGGCAGCCTGTACCGCAGAAAAAACTACCTCGGTTTGCCGTCCGTATCTGGGCATTTATAGAAAACCTCCTGGGACGCCTTAAAGGCCAAAAGCCCTTTATTCCAGGGGATATGATCAGAATAATGCTGTCGAGACAGTGGTTTGATGCTAGCAAAGCTGCTAAAGGTCTAAAGACGTCCTATCGCCCATTTAAAGAAACCATCAACGACACGGTTCAGTGGTATCAACAAAATGGGTACCTGCGTGACGTATAAAAAGCCTTGTTCCTCACATTGATACCACGTAAGTTCACAAGGCCCTCATATAGTTGACCAGGGACATTCCGGTAAAATCCCGGAGTGCGCCGAAGATTGTCATGGTGTGAGATGGCCTAGCTGGAGGCGTGAACTATGGCACATACCAAAACTTGTGCAGCCCTCATCATCGGTAGTCTGTTGATGGGGGAGAGCCATGTTTGGGCTCAGTCCATTGTGCCTAATGGAGCTGGTACAGCTGTTACCAATGTAGACGGTGAGTACCAAATCACCGGAGGAACTGCCTCTAACGATGGAGAGAACCTATTTCATAGCTTTGAGCAATTTGGGTTAACCGCCGCAGAAGCCGCCAACTTTATTACCCAACCCAATGTCGTGAATATCATTGGGGGAATCAACGGGGGTAATGCATCTGTTATCAACGGTCAGCTAGCAATTACTGGTAGTACGGCCAATCTCTTTTTGCTAAATCCTGCGGGGGTTATTTTTGGCGAAAATGCTACGCTGGCGCTCCCCAGTGATTTAAGCATCTCAACCGCTGATGGTTTAGCTTTTGCTGACGCTACCTTTGATGTCTTGGGTACCCCTGACTATGCCAGCTTAGTGGGCGGTCCGACGGGGCTAGTCTTTCGGTTTAGTACCCCTGGCTCTGTGATTAACGCAGCGGATCTCAACCTGGGGGAAAACGGCACGCTCACCTTGGCAGGTGGCACCGTCATCTCCACGGGCACTGTGTCGGTTGGAGAGGTTGCGATCGCATCTGTCCCTGGAGAACAGCTGATTCGCCTCAATCCAGATGGGGCCATCCTTAGCTATGACATTGCCCCCAGCGACGATGGCTTATTCTCACCCCTCACCCTGCCCGAGCTATTAACGGGCGCTGGTGATGTCGCCAATAGTTTAGAACTAGACACCGATGGCAACGTTCGCCTGGTGAGTTCTCCTGATCTGGCCATTTCTAATACATCAGGCAATACACTGGGGACAACGATTGTTAACGGCACTGTTAATGCCGACGATATTACCGTACTAGGCGACACCATCGGCATCGTCAACAGTCTTCTCAATGTCAGCGGACCCGATGGTGGTGGGGTTATTCGCATTGGCGGCAGCTATAAAGGACGGGGACCATTGCCCAATGCCCAGATCACCTACGTTAGTGCCGACTCCGTCTTGGATGCCAGCGCCACCGTCAATGGCGATGGTGGTGAAATTATTATCTGGAGCGATCAGACAACCAATGCCCTGGGGCAGTTTTTAGCGTTGGGGGGGCCTAATGGGGGGAATGGCGGCCTGATTGAAACTAGCGGTCGTCAAGGGTTGACCCTGGGTAACTATACCCCCGATGTATCAGCACCCGCAGGGCAAGCGGGACTTTGGCTGATTGACCCCTTCAATGTGGAGATTGGAGATTTTCCCACCACCGAATTTAGTGAAGGTGAGGCCTTTAGTCCGTTATCTTCCCCAGCCCGATTAAACGTCAACCTGCTAGTTAATGCTCTGAGAAATGGCGACGTCACCGTAACAACCGGCACTGAAGGAAACGAAGCAGGCAATATTACGCTGCTCAGTGATTTATTGTTTGACAACTTTTCCAATGAAAGTGGACAGACCAACGCCCTCAACCTAGAAGCGGCTGGCAGCATTTTTATCAACGCTAGTATTGCGCCCTTATCCTTTGGTGCTCCCATTGATGTTAATTTGCTAGCAGACACTGACAATACCGGCAATGGTCAAGTTGTTGTCAGTAGTCCTAATGCGGCAGCCGGGCTCTTTACCGAAATCAACACGGCGGGGGGCGACCTTGTTATCGAGGCCAACAGCACAAACCTGGCTGGAGCAGATTCATCGGCTATTACTTTAGATAGCAATACTAGCATTTCAACCGTTGATCTGTTTTCTGAAGTAGTCTTCTCAGGTGGGTCAGTGACCCTTGAAGGCATCTCTGGTACTGACAATGGCGTGCAATTAAGAGACAACTCATCTATTCGAACCGGTGACGGTGTCTTCATCACAGGTGAGAGTGCCAGTGATGTCGGCGTGTTAATAGATGGTGATCTGAATGTTCTTAATGGGTCTTTAGAGATTACGGGGAACAGTACAGACAACGCTGTTGGTATCTCCATCTCAACGCTTCTCGACGTCAACGATCGGCTGACCCTACTGAGTGACAACGATATTCAAGTTGATGCTTTGATCGCCAACAACAATGTCACCGTTACAACACCTGAATTGTTTAGGGCATCAGGTATCTTTTTTGACGAAGGTGGAGAAGGCGAAGGAGAAACGATTGAGAGTAGCGTTCGGAGTCGTGCAGGCCAAGTTACAATCACCCATGGCGGCAACGGGGTTACCCCCTTTGTCATTGGTAATGCTGAGGTGAATGGTACAGCTGGAGCCATCGTTGCCAGAGATAGTGAGCTACAGCCAACTCAGTCATTTTTAGAAGATGTACGAGCAGGAGCCATTGCCATTTTAACGGGAGAGGCTCCAGTCGAGCCGCCGCCGGACCCGGACCCCGATCCGGACCCGGACCCCGATCCAGACCCAGAAACTGAGGAACCTGACCGGGACAATTTCCCGGAAGTCGATGCCTGTACCGTGGACTGCAAGACTGACCGTCCTGGCCCCGATGTATTTAAGGAAGATGATCCAGGGACCTTAATTGCTGTGGATCCCCAGCTGCTGTCTGGGGTACAGCAAGCGATTTTGCGCAATGAGAACAACTATACCGACGAATTTCGAGAGTATCTCAACTTAGAAACAGACGAATTGACCGTGCCCAATCTGCCCCAGGTGCAGATGGAGCTATCCCTCATTGCCGAGAAAACGGGCAAACCTCCAGCCATTATCTATATTTCTTTTGTCCCAGCGGACTCGACGGGTAATTATTCTGACGTATTGCCAAAGGCAGATCAGGAAATCCAGTCTACTGATGTGCTAGAGCTGGTGGTCATCACCCCCGATGGCCCACCCATTTTAAGAACGCTGCCAGTCCCACAGGAAGAAGTCCAGAAAACCGCTGACCGCTTCCGCAATCATGTTGTCAACCCTGGTCGGGTACGGACACGCACCTATCTTAGCTCAGCTCAACAGCTCCATAGGTGGATAATTGAGCCCCTGGAAGAGGCATTAACCCGCCGGGGGATTACCAATCTAGCCTTTGTGATGCCGCCGGGGTTGCGATCGCTGCCCGTATCCGCCCTCCATGATGGGGAACAGTTTCTGATCGAACGCTATAGTGTGGGTCTGATGCCCAGCGTTAGCCTCACCGATCTACGCTATGTAGATGTACGCAAAGCCGAAGTCTTAGCCATGGGAGCTGCCAAATTTGCCGATCAGCCTGAACTGCCGGCAGTCCCCATTGAGCTCAGCACCATTGCCGAACAACTGTGGCCCGGTGATTTTGTTATTAATGAAACCTTTACCCCCGATTCATTGGTAGCCAATCGAGCCCGCAAACCTTACGGTATCGTGCACTTAGCCACCCATGGTGAGTTCAAAGCAGGCAGTCTCGACAATTCCTACATCCAGTTTTGGGATCAGCGGCTCACCCTGGATCAGGTACGCTCTCTGGGCCTAAACAACCCGGCTGTGGAGTTGATGGTCCTGAGCGCCTGCCGCACCGCCCTGGGCAATGAAGAAGCTGAACTAGGTTTTGCTGGTCTAGCCGTACAAGCTGGTGTGAAAACAGCCATCGCCAGTCTTTGGAAAGTGGACGATGTCGGCACCGCAGGGCTAATGACCCAGTTTTATACCAGCCTACAAACCGAGCCTATCAAGGCCGAAGCCCTACGCCAGGCACAGTTAGCCATGCTCAACGGCGACATTACCGTAGAAAACGGTGAGCTAAGTTGGTCAGGCGGGACCCTGTCGTTGCCAGATGACATCGCCAGCATCGACAGTCGCCTCTTTTCTCACCCCTATTTTTGGGCCTCTTTCACCACCATTGGCAGTCCCTGGTAAGAAATGCCTTGATTAACAATGCTTTTCAAGCTTCGAAAAATCCATGGCTTAAATGTGGCTTCAATAATGGGATCCCCACCCCCCGATCGCGCGCCTCGCTGAACTGGTCGAGGGCTACTGTATTTGTTTCATTATCAATATTCTGCATTCCCATCTGTCACAAAGCAAAGCCACCCCTGAAGCATTGAGCACCAGAGGTGGCTTTACCAATATTCACTCACCTACGAGACACCCAATACAATAGGGTCCCGATCGCGTCATTCTTGCAAAAGATTCGACTGGGCAATGATTGACGGTTATTGCTGAGTCTTGCGCTTAAGGGAGTTGCCGCCAAGCATAGAGATTCCTACTAAGGCAAAGAGAGAGACCGTGGGCTCTGGTACATCAGCTGATTCAGATGGGCCAATCTCAATCAAATCAATGGTAGCATCGATTTCTTCAGGACCGGCAATCGCTAGCTCAATGGCACCCACATTGGTGAAATCAGCATTGCCAACAAAGTCAGAAAAGAGGAATCCTGCGGTTAAGGGAGAGGAGCTGGAAACAGGTGTGTCAAACAGCTGGGCAAGGCTTGAGGTATTGTTATTGGTGTCATAGACTGTAAACGCAAGCTCTAAGCCAGCAAGATCAGCGGAGAGAATATCTAGAAAAATCCCGTCTAGGCCCATACCCCCACTTTGGGTAATGTCAATCCCACCTAAGCCTGTTGAATCAACTGTAGTCGGATTGTCATTACCATCCCAAACAATTAACCCAGCTCCAAGAGTGCCTACATTATTACTAAAACTGAGTGCACCATTATCTACTCTTAAGCGGGTTTCCAGAAAATTGTCTGCATTTCCTAATGCTTCTAGATCCCGAAATTCACCTAAAATACTGCTACTAGGACCAGTCTGACTGCTAGAGGGTATAAACCCAGAAATATCTAGAAGTCCAACATCTTGTGTGACTGAAAAGTCATCTAGTATGATTGTTCCTGCCTGAGCATTACCTGTTCCGACTAGTATTGCAATGATTGGGCAGCCCAGAAGCAGCCTAAAGCTGTTACGCATATTATAAAATCTCCAAGTGCCTAACGACTGAAACATAAATAAAGACGCCATTAACTCAAGGGATGACATAGATGTGGGAGCGTATCTATAGTCATCCCTACCTTACGTGGGGATATTTTGATTGCCGATATTTATACCCATCGTAGTGTGATCTTCTAACTGTAGACATCAGGAGATTCACGATTTCTCTAGAGGGTTGTGTGGTTTAATCTTCACCAAAAATTGACATTGGCGGTTTGCTGGCCATTTTAGGAAGCATACACATCATCCCTTAGCTGCCAAAGACGCCTTCAAATCCCTGACCAACTGCTCTAAGCTTTTCTGATATGCATCATGGTCCTTCCACTTCAACCCACTGAGCAGGGGATCCGTAAAACTTTCGACTTAAAGCATCTCCAGATTCGGCAACGTCCTATTCAAACACAAGCAGGTTCCTGGAAAAAACGGATAAACCAGATGTAATCTTCTGTGCTAATCCATTCATAGGACATGGCGATTTCCTGGCTTATGCAATAAGTAACCGTATGGAGTGTGCCTTGCAATGATCCTGGTTGAAGTATTTGTCGGTAAACAGGAGATGTAACAGGAGGGCGATAACCAAAAATAGATTCAAATACATCATCAAAGATATTCATTGAATGATCTGAAGGCTCGAATCGCTCTAATGGAATATTGAACCCTGCACCATCTTGGTGGATGCGAACACTCACTGCTTGATCATTGATAAACCCCACTGACAATCTTAAGTCTTCTGCATTGCTGAAAAAAGATCTTATTTGTCCAGGGCTGTAAGTATACGTTACGTTGAGCTCGCCTTCGGTATGCCCAAGGGTCAAGCGAGTCCAATATTGACCAAAGTAACGCTCAATATCAGGGGGGCTTTCACCAAAGATTGAGCGTTCGCCAGATACGGCGGAGGACTGCATACCAGTGACTAGAAATGTGCTCAATCCCAAAAATAGGAGAGCTTTAATGGCGTAACACCGCCACATTTTGAAAGCCATCAGCCACACCACAACCCTCACCTCAGCAATGCAGACGACACACGCATAAGTCCCCTCGTTATAGAAGGATTCCACGGCCATCTGGTACTGCAACTGTCGATCTCCTTCTGTAACTGGGCTGAATAGCGACTGACATCACACACGTATGGCAGTTCACTGGATATCTCATCTGAGTCTAGATATTGCACCTGGTCCAATCTAGCCGCTAACCTCAAGACCTTGCCCCAATGCTCCATAAGAGCAGAAGAAGAAAATGTCATCAACGCCTCAATCAGATGATCAACGCCGCATTGTTGTATCCTGTCGTAGTCGCTTTGGCCACCTCCAAACGTCAACTTCGTCAGTATGGCATTGAGCTCGACTTCTCCATGTTCGTGAATGGCTTCACCGACAACGCCTGCAATCGATATAGCTCCATTTTGAGCATTGATCATCAATGGAAGCGGTTCCTGTGGCGGCTCGAAGTTGTAGCGATGGACTCGCCCGGTTCCGTCAGGATTGATTCTGACTCCATTGATCACGACGCCGAAAGCCGTATACAGGCAGCAGTGGCTAGCTTCGTGGATAGCGGTTAGAGATCTTTTTGTTGGAATCATTTCCCCATCCTCACATACAAATTCACCGTTAGTCCAGGGGACAACTGCCCTAAATTTCCTGGGCTTCGTGTGGTGGCATGGGGAGGGCATAGCGCCATTGGCAGTCCCTGGTAAGGAATGCCTTTATTCATGGGGATTTTGAAAAGATATTCAATTCAATAGCTTAACCGTAGCTTAGTTAAAGGATTAAGGGATGCAGCTAAGTAAAATATGACGGCTTAACTTAAGCAACTCATATGGGGTTGAATAAGTACCGGTCTCAGGCAATGGGAGAAGTTGGATTAATCAGCTCATAAGGGCTGCACTTTGTGCAGCCCTTACAAGACTCTTTATTTTTAATCGAGGATTAGGGATAACCCTATCGCTGTGGGATCAATACCGTATCAATGGCATGGATAACACCATTGTTTGCAGTGATATCCGCTGCTCTAACAGTGGCATCATTAATTGTTACCTGTTGACCCACATTCACTTGTAAAGGTAAGCCGTTTTTACTATCCACTGCGCCTGAAGCAAGCTGATCAGAGGTAATACTACCACCGATCACATGGTAGGCAAGAACGTCGAGTAAAGTCTCTCTGTTTTCAGGTTTATAGAGACTTTCAATGGTTCCCTCAGATAAACGACCAAAGGCATCATCGGTGGGGGCAAAAACAGTGAATTCTTTCCCATTAGAGCCATTAAATGCCTCTAAAATACCTGCATGGTCCATGAGAGAAACTAGAACATCAAAGGAATCGTTTGAGCCAGCAATCTGGGTAATGCTTTGACTACTGGTACTTTGAGCGGTTACGGGTAATGCAATCAGCAAACTAGTGAACCCGATACCAGCAACTTTGAGGCAGTGTGAAGTCAGTTTAGAAAGACGTGTCATGGTCTAATGAATTCCCTATGGATAACATTGCATTAGCTCAGCTGCCGTGAGTTATTCAGTGTCTCAAATTGTCGAAGACAACGCCTCAGGCACGACACAAGCTTTCCATAGAAGCAGATAGTATTTTTGAGGTCAGAATAAATCTTTCTTGAATGTAGGTTTAAAACTATTAGAAATTGCTGAGCGTGTCTGTCTAACAACGTCTATTCGCAATCCTCAGCGATACGGGTGATTCTGAAAAATGCGCCCCTAGCTTAGAGAAGATATTTTGTTTGTTATCTATAACGATACTGAATACTTAACCCAGTTCCTGGATCTGCTAAAGTAGCCGTTCAGTTAAGCATTTAGTGACTTCAAGCATTAGCGAGCTGAGCGTTATGAACTCAAATCTATTGGCAAGATTACGCAGTACTTGTCACGATGAAGCTGAATGGGAGCAGGTCCAAGCACTCCTAGGTAAAGAATTTCAAGCGTTGGAGCAGCAGGTTCATCAAGCGCATTGCCAAATTGATCAGCAGCAAACTCTATTCCGCTTGATCACTCGGCTTCGGGAACCTCTGGATCTAGAAACCATCTTTAAATTGACGGCAGCTGAAGTTCGGCAACTGCTGTCCGCAGACCGAGTGGGGATGTTTCGTTTCTACCCTGATACTAACTGGAATGACGGGGAATTTGTTTCTGAAGATGTAGACCCCGAATTTGACTCTGCGATCGCACAAAAAATTCATGATCACTGCTTTGGGGATCAGTTTGCTATTCATTACCAGCAAGGTCAGATCCAGAACGTCACAGATATTCATGATGCCGGGTTGAGCGATTGTCACATCCAGATCCTGTCCCAGTTTCAGGTGCGGGCAAATTTGGTGGTGCCCCTCGTGCAAGGTCGTCACCTGTGGGGATTACTCTGCATTCATCAGTGCCAGGCCCCGCGCCAGTGGCAGGAAACGGAAATCGAGTTTGTTCAGCAAATTGCGAGCCACTTAGCAGTTGCACTCCAGCATGCAGAACTCTTGACGGGTCTCCAGGCAGAAGTGGTCGAACGCCAGCAAGCCGAGGAACGGGCGCAAGCGCTGAACCGAGGATTGCAGCAAGCCATTATTGAACTAAAGGCTGTCAATCAAGAACTGGAAGCCTTTAGCTATTCCGTTTCCCATGACTTGCGCGCCCCCTTACGTAGTATTGATGGCTTTAGCCAGGCACTGCTAGAAGACTGCCTGGAAAACTTAGACGAAAACGGCCAGGACTATTTACGCCGAATCCGCTCGGCCACGCAACGCATGGGGGCATTGATCGATGATTTGATCACCCTATCGCGCGTGACCCGTAACGATATGCACAAAAGATCGGTTGATCTGAGCCGATTAGCCCATCGCATTTGTATCGATTTACAGCAAGCGTCCCCAGAACGGCAAGTAGAGTGGGAGATTCAACCAGGCATGCTGGCCTATGGTGATCGGCCGCTGCTGCAAGTGGCATTGGATAATTTATTGAATAATGCCTGGAAATATACCTCTAAGCAATCCCACGCTAAGATTGAGTTTGGTGTAATTACTCAGGAAAACGGTATCCCAGCCTACTTTATACGAGATAATGGCGTGGGCTTTGATATCTCCTTTATCGACAAATTATTTCGACCGTTTCAGCGATTACATGGGATGCATGAGTTTTCTGGCAATGGCATCGGCCTCGCTACGGTGCAGCGAATCATCCATCGACATGGGGGACAAGTGTGGGCTGAAGGCGCACTGGATCAAGGGGCCACATTCTATTTCACGTTAACGGAAGAGTGAGGTTGGGGTATGAGTGGACAGGTTGATCACAAAGTCATTCTCTTGGTAGAGGATAATCCCGATGACGAGATTTTAACCATCCGTGCCCTCAATCGCAATCATATTGGCAATCAGGTTGTCGTTGCCCATGATGGTGTCGAAGCACTGGATTACCTGTTTGGTACAGGTCCGTATGCAGATCGCGATGTTAGCCTTAAACCAGCCGTGATTTTGCTGGATCTTAAGCTGCCCCGCCTGAATGGCCTGGAAGTTTTACGTCGCTTACGGGGGGAAGCACTCACCAAACTTTTACCCGTGGTTGTCTTAACCACATCCAATGAAGAGCAAGACTTACTCGATAGCTATAACCTGGGATGTAATAGTTACATTCGCAAGCCAGTGGATTTTCTCCAGTTTTCCGAAGCCATTCGGCAGCTTGGAATGTACTGGTTATTGATGAATCAATCCCCGCCTGTTTAGGAAGGTAATCGCCTGTGACTACCCATTTGCAAGTTTTAGTTGTTGAGGATGTAGAAGACGACTTGCTCTTAACGTTGCGGACGCTACGTCGCGGCGGCTACACGCTAGATTACGTTCGGGTAGAAACGCCAGAGGAGATGCAATCGGCCCTCGATCACCAGGATTGGCACATCGTCATTGCTGATTACACATTACCTCGGTTTAGTGCACTAGAGGCGTTAAAGCTGCTGCAGGCCCAACAGCAAGATCTGCCGTTTATTATTGTCTCCGGCACCATTGGTGAAGAGACAGCGGTTGCGGCAATGAAAGCGGGGGCCCATGACTACATTCTTAAAGGGAATCTTGCCCGGTTGGTGCCGGCTGTTGAGCGGGAGTTAAGGGAAGCCGAGGAACGACGGAAACGACAGCAGGCAGAGCATGCTTTGCGAGAAAGCGAAGCCGCACTGCGCCAAAGCCAGCACCAATATCAATCCTTAGCGGAAACCTCTCCCGTTGGCATCTTCCGTACGGATGCCCAGGGAAATTATGTTTATGTGAATCGACAATGGTGTGACATGACCGGGATGACATTGGAGCAGTCCCGCCAAATGGAGAATCATGTCAACGCTTTGCATCCAGACGATCGTGATCATGTGTTAGCCACCTGGCAAGCGGCATTGAAAGACGGCATTCCTTTTCGTTTAGAGTTTCGTTTCCAACATCCCGACGGAACGAGCATCTGGGTCTTTGGTCAGGCATTGCCAGAGCGCAAGCAGGGGGAAGGCATCCGGGGGTATGTTGGCACGATTACGGATATTAGCGATCGCAAATTCGCCCAGCATCGGGTGCGAGAACAAGCTGCACTTTTAGATGTGACCACAGATGCCATTCTTGTCCGGGCCATGAATGGACAAATATCATTTTGGAATAAAGGGGCCGAAACCCTCTATGGCTGGTCTGCTGAGGAAGCGCTCGGCCAAGATGCAAATCAGTTGTTGTATGCGGACGCACCAGATGACGATGAGATTGACCAATCTTTGATCCGCGAAGGCAGCTGGAAAGGCGAACGAAAACAAGTGACACAGGCGGGCCAATCCATCACGGTGATGAGTCGATGGACGTTAGTAACCGATGAGCAAGGACAGCCCAATGCCATTCTGACCGTCAATACTGATATCACCCAGGCCAAGCAATTAGAATCTCGATTTTTGCGAGCTCAACGACTAGAGAGCATTGGCACATTGGCCAGCGGGATTGCCCACGATCTAAATAATATTTTGACGCCGATCTATGGCGTGGCCGATCTCTTGCCGATGCAATTACCCGATGTGGACGAACACATTCAGCATGAGTTTGAGATATTGAAAAGCAGTGCCAAACGCGGCTCTGAGATTATTAACCAGATGCTCTTGTTTGCAAAAGGTGTAGAGGGTGACCGGTCGTTATTATCCATCAGATATTTAATTAAAGAAATCAGGAGCTTTGTCCATAAAACATTTCCGAAATCTATCGAGATTGCTGTTGATGTACCTAAAAATATTGACTCTGTAAAAGGTGATGAAACCCAGCTCCATCAAGTATTTATGAATCTCTTTGTCAATGCTCGTGATGCGATGCCCAATGGCGGAAAATTGACGGTGTCGGCCATGAATATACAGCTTGATCGGGCCGTTGTCTCCAGCCATCTAGACGTGGAAGCAGGTCCCTATATTGTTGTCATAGTGACCGATACCGGCACTGGCATTCCCCCGGATAAATTGGCTTACATTTTCGATCCTTTCTTTAGCACTAAGCAAGCTCAGGGGGGAACTGGATTGGGGTTATCCACGGTTCACGGCATTATTCAAAGTCACGGTGGATTTATCACCGTTGATACCGAAGTTGGTCGGGGTACTCAATTTAAGGTGTACTTGCCTGCGATTGAGGCAGAAGAGAGAGTGGAAGCAGAAGTCCTTTCTTTCCCGTTGGGCCAAGGAGACGGGGTTCTGGTTGTAGAGGATGAAGCCCCTATTCGTGACATCGCCCAAAGCATTTTAGAAAGCCATAACTATAAGGTGATAGTGGCAACGGATGGGATTGATGCAATCGCCAAATATACTCAACATCAAACCGATATCAAGGTTGTTTTGATGGATATGACGATGCCCTCTTTAGGGGGGGCAACGGCCATCCAAGTGATGCAGAGAATTAATCCTGACGTTAAGGTGATTGCGGTCAGCGGTTTACCGAGTAATGAGCAAATTGCATTATCCCTTGGGGAAAACGTTAAAGCCTTTCTCCCAAAACCTTATAATTCTGCTGACTTGTTAAAAATCATACCTAATGTACTTCAGACTGACACGGAACCCGTGTCTAAGACTGTGGAAACGTAATTTGCAATGATTGACGTACTATAATTAGCTGGGTTTGATACTGTGTCATTGCTGATTCAATTCAGCCACAGATTAACTTCATTAGGAGGTATTGCTGGTATGGAACGGTTTCGATCACTAGCACGGTCGATGGTGGGAGTATTCTTGGTTGCGATCGCAACCCTACTCGTGAGCTGCAGTTCTGGTGGTCAGGCAACTGCCCCCCCAACCTACTCTGCGGACCAGATCGCTCAAATTTCTATTTACGCTGGTCGTATTCAGACTTCCAAAGATCGTCTGCCTGAGCTAGCGGGTTACATCCGTGATGAAAACTGGGCTAATATCGACAACTTCATCCACGGTCCCTTAGGTGAACTAAGAGAACGTATGAATCGCTTGGCATTTCTATTGTTACCTAACGATAAATCTGAAGCTCTGGCCCTATCCAACGAGATTACAGAGGATCTTGAAGCCATGAGTGCTGCAGTTACTGCATTTGATAGTAATCGCACCAATCAGGCTTATATTAGGTTTGCTAAGGACTTAAGTACGTTTCTTAACCTGGTGCCCACCGAAGAATCAGTCTAAACAAAACTGCTAAATGACACGAATTGCTATTGTTGGTTGTGGAATTGTCGGCGCTACCCTAGCGTATGAGCTGAGTAGTCATAGCCAACTTGATATTCATGTCATTGATCAAGGCAACCCCGCCCAAGGTGTTACCCAAGCGGCCTTGGGCGTTTTAATGGGTATTATTAGCCACAAGGTTAAAGGTCGCAATTGGCGACTACGTCGGGACAGTATTGAGCGCTACAAAACATTACTGCCTGAATTAGAAGCATCGTTAGGACGATCTATTCCCCACATACAGGGTTTAATCAGCTTCTGTTTTGATCGAGAACAAATCCCACGTTGGCAATCGCTGCAAGCTAAACGTGCCAGCCAGGGATATCCATTGGAAATTTGGTCGCCACAGCAACTAAAGGACCGCTGTCCCCAGGTCAATACAAAAGCTGTGGCAGCGGCAATTTATTCTCCCCAAGATGGTCAGGTACATCCAAAAGAACTAACATTAGCGTTGGTTGAAGCAGCACAACAGCGCGGCGTTACCACACACTGGCAGAGTCCAGTTTTAGGCTTAAATAAAAACGCTGGTTATTGTTCTCAGCTACAGCTGCCTGAAGAGATCTTAGATGTGGATTGGGTGATCCTCTCAGCTGGTCTGAACTCAGCAGACTTAAGCCAGCTGGGGGCAGAACCATTGCCGATGATCCCAGTGCTGGGTCAAGCCATGGAAATTGAGCTGGATCAGCCCTTAGATAACACCTCGTTTCAACCGGTGCTTAATGGACATGATGTGCACTTGGTACCCTTAGGAGAGAAACGTTACTGGCTAGGGGCCACTGTGGAATTTCCCCCCGGCGGTGAGGCCGTTGAATTTCCCCTGGGCGATGACCTTGAGATGGTGCCTAATTTAGAGCGATTAGAGCAGATGCGCCAAAGCGCCATTAGCTATTGCCCAGCCGTTGCCCAGGCTAGAACCCTGCGTCACTGGAGCGGATTACGCCCTCGCCCCCAGGGTCAGGGTGCGCCAGTGATTAAACCACTGGCGGGCTATGAGAATGTGATTTTGGCAACAGGGCATTATCGCAATGGCATATTGTTGGCACCAGGCACAGCAATCACTGTGGCGGAACTACTGGGCTTAACAACGAAAGTCGACTCTGAAGACCCAGATGCTTAACCACGAATAACATTGATATGCCTGCCTTGGGGACTCATGGTCGACTCTGTTGTCGTGCGTTCAGCAATGGGGGGCAGCTCACTGCGACGGTCAAAAATCACGAGCCAGCCCTGGGTGAGTCCCAGCCCTGCAAGATAGCTATCTAATTGTTCCAACCCTTTTGATAGGGGATCTGAACAATTATCTCGCCAAACTTTTAGTTCAATTGCTAGGGTAACATTGCCATACCGTAAACATAAATCCATGCGACCGCTACCAATGGCATATTCTCTTTCCAGGGTACCGCCACCATTGACAACTCTGTGTAAAAAGGCCATCATCACCAAATGAGGCGCAATCTCATGGTACGGGGCACTTTTGAGCAATGGCTCACCATGTTGTTGCCAAAAGCGAAGAAAAGCATCCAACAACTTTTTAGAATCTAGCTGATTATCGTCAGTTAACCAGCTGGGTTGAACAATCGGTAAACCTGCTTGGGGTCCGCTGGCCAAGGCCCTGGGTAAGACTTCTCGATAAATTGGATTAGCGATGGTTAGCCCCCCAGCAGGATGATGTACAACCAGACCCAGATCAACTAAAAATTGACGATCATCTGCTGGCACAACACCCAACTCTTGACCTGCTAGCATAGGTTCCACAATAGAGCGCACTCGGTCTTCCTGGAGTCGTTCTGTCAGGCTATCCAGATGAGTATCCTGCCGCCGAATCAAAATTTCCTTAGCTCGATTGATAGTTGCTACATCAATCGGTTGTTGAGAATCTGGCACCAGTTCTTCTACCGCTTCTTTTGCTAAAGCGTTTACTAACCAGGGTTGTCCCTGGGTGAGCTCAAACGCTCGGGCCACAGCAGCTTCTGTAAACAGTTGACCCGTATCAGCCGTGTGCTGGCCATATAGCTGGGCTACCTCAGCCGCCGTGAAGTTATTCAGTGTCAGCGATTTGACCTTAATGTTAAAGGGGCTAGATGTATTTAGCCGAGAACTGCCACCCGCAGCTACTTTATAATCCCGTACATCTCGCAGACCGGTCAGTGCTAAGGCATGGGGAAATCCTTGAGGGCGATTGGGGTAGCCATCTCGTAATTGGCGTAATACTGAAATCAACAACTCATTCTGTAGCGAATCAATTTCATCAATAAATACCACTAAAGGAGGCGATGAATGCGCTGCCCATTCACTAAGAGCGGCACCAATACGTCGCCCTGTGGGAACATTATCTGGCCATGGCGGTGGTTGTAGGTCACTGGGTAAGCGAAACCGAGCAGCTCCCCGCCACGCATCTAAAATGCTAAGCTCTGCTGCATCTACATCATTCAGTAAGGCAGAACCTACTTCCACAGAAACCATAATGGCCGTGTAGTTTCCGCTAGCTGTTAGTTCTTGGGCCAGCGCTAACATAGCAGTGGTTTTACCGGTTTGCCGTGGAGCGTGGATCACAAAGTATCCCTGCTGATCGATAATGCGCCGAAGCTGGGGCAGCCGCTCTACTGGTGAGAGCATATAGTGAATATCAGGTTTGCAGGGACCTGCCGTGTTAAACCAACGTGCCATAGCAAGGTTTAGTTGGAGCTGGGTTATTCTAACAGGGTAGATGGGGACAAGAGCATGAGGCGATATGATATTGCCCGGAAAATTGAAACGATGGATCCGGAGCAGGATGCGATCGCAATTTGTCATCTCCTGGCGGGCTATGAGTTTCCCTGGGATATGACCCGAGCGTTAGAAATTGCCCTGCTGCGGACATTTTGTGTGCCCAGTATTGCCAAACTGCTGGACCATACGGGGGAGTTTCAGCACCATACCCAAAAGCGCTATGACGACACCGGGATCATCGTCTCACAGCTGCTTAAGTGGGGCTACCGACATCCAAAGGGACAGGCATTTTTAGAACGGATGAATGCCATCCACAGTCGGTTTCCCATCGGCAATAACGATTATCTGTATGTGCTGTCCACATTTATCTATGAGCCTGTGCGCTGGTGCGATCGCTTTGGTTGGCGCGCCCTCAGCGAGCTAGAGAAACAGGCCATGTATCACTTTTGGTATGGCGTTGGCGAACGCATGGGCATTACCGATATGCCAGACTCCTATGGGGCATTTGAAGCCTATAACCTGGCCTATGAGCGGGAGAAATTCACCTATGCTGTGGCCAATCAACGGGTGGCGGATGCGACGCGGGCAATGCTATTGAGTTGGTTTCCGGTGGGGGTGCGATCCCTCGCCAACACAGCTGTACCTGCATTGTTAGATGCCCCACTGCTCAATGCCTTAGGCTGGCAACCTGCGCCCCAGCACCTCACCCGGTTGCTAAAAACCAGTTTAAAAGCTCGCAGTCGACTGCTGCGCAAACTGCCGCCCCGTTCTTTACCAGACTTCTTTGCCGATCAATCCATTCGTAGCTATCCCCAAGGCTATGATGTATCAAACATCGGTCCTGAATCATTGCTGCCAGAGCTCAATCATCCAGAGCTCAATCATAACGACCGCTAAACAACATCCCACATCAACCCCCTTCGGAATCACCTATGGCCGTTCAGTTAGATAGCGTAGTCCCCTTTGGTCGATCGTTGGATGAATACACCAAAATGTTCAACCTAACTGAGACGGAACTACAAAACCCTATCCTTTCTGTTGCCGATGGACCCGCCAGTTTTAATGCAGAAGGCACTCGGCGAGGCTATCAGATCAAATCCGTCGATCCGCTTTATTGTTTTAGGGCTACAGAGATTAAACAGCGCTTTGATGCAGTTGTAGATAACATTATTCAACAGGTTGAAAATACTCTGGATGACTGGGTTTGGAGCTACCATCATTCGCCCAGTGATCTGAGAAAAAACCGTGAGGCTGCGATTCGACTATTTTGTCAAGACTTTGCCTCAGGCAAAACTGAAGGCCGTTATGATCTAGGAGAATTACCCCAGTTAAGCTATACAGACGCTAGCTACCAGTTGGGGTTATGTTCTCATTTTCTATTTCTCTATTCTGAACAATTTGATCAGATATTTCATCTCAACTCTATTTGTGAACTGTTGCGCATCTGTCAGGAAGTACGCATTTTCCCCTTAGTTGCCTTAGATCTACACCCCTCACCGCACCTGGAGTTTGTCATAAATGCTCTGACTCAAAAGGGATATCAGTGTGATATTCAGACTGTTGCCTATGAGTTTCAACGCAACGGCAATAAGATGTTGAAAATCACCCAATAATTTTAAAGAATTTCTCTCTTGGGGCACAAATTGCATATCGGGGATGACCATGATCACAAGACGAAAATTTGTTCAAAATACTTCGCTATTTGCTGGAGGAATGCTGATGGGTTGCGCGAATTCTCAAGTAAGCACCCAGCAATGGTATATGCCCGATGAAGCTGCACCCCATACGCGAACCTGGATGGCATTTGGGGCAAGTGCGCGCATTTGGGGGCGACAACTACTGCCAGAAGTGAGACGTAACTTAGTTACCCTTGCCCAAACAATTGCCCAGTATGAGCCCGTATCTATGCTGGTCAGACCTGAAGAGTATGATCTCGCCAAAGATCTATTAGGTGCATCTGTTGAATTGATTGTGTCGCCCTTAGATGACCTATGGATACGAGATACGGGTCCTCTGTTTGTTTTTTCTAAGCAGGGTCAAAAAGCTGGCATTGACCTTAACTTTAATGGTTGGGGTCAGAAGCAAGTTTTTCAGCAAGATGCTGCTGTTGCTGCATTTGTTACCCAGCAATCTGGGGCTGAAGTGGTCAATACTAATCTCGTTTTGGAGGGAGGGTGTATTGAAGTCGATGGCGATGGTACTGCCATTATTACTGAAAGTTGTGTGCTCAATGACAATCGTAATCCAGGGGTGAGCAAGTCTGAGTTTGAAGACCAGTTAATGCCGCTTCTCGGTCTGGAGAAGATTATCTGGCTACCTGGGATTAAGGGAAAAGATATCACCGATGGTCACACCGACTTCTATGCTCGGTTTGCCAGACCGGGGGTTGTGCTGGCTGGATATGAACCCGATCCAAGCTTTTTTGACCATGGGGTGACTCAACAGCATCTAGCAATCTTAGAAAACGCAACGGATGCCCAGGGTCGACCGCTTGAAACCATTGTCCTCGAAGCACCTGGCACAATCCGAGACAGTTATGAGACGCTAGATTTTGCCGCTGGTTATGTCGGTTTTTATGTCTGCAATGGTGCGGTGATCATGCAGGAATTTGGGGATGGCCGCGCTGATCAAAGGGCGCAACAATCACTACAACAAGCCTTCCCAGATCGCGAAATCATTGCCCTGAATATTGATGCTATTGCGGCTGGAGGTGGCAGTATCCACTGTGCCACTCAGCAAGAGCCTGTAAAAAATCTTACGACATAGCTGTTTTTAAAACATCTACGTCCTATAGTTATAGGCTGAAAACACAGTTTTGCTTCTGAGCTCATCACCATGCGCAATATTACAGCCGGTATCGGTTTCTTAGGGTTAATCCTGATTGCAGGAGCTGCCTATTTTTCTCGTCAGCAGGCCGTCGCCCAGGCAACTGGACCCACAGGTTTAGTTGTTAAGCCTAGCCCTTACAGCGTTGGGGAAACAGAAACTCGATTCAAAAAGATTCTAGAAACTAACGGATTGAATTTATTTGCCACCGTTGACCATGCCCAAAATGCCTCTGGGGTAGGGTTGGAGTTGCGACCTACCCGAGTCGTTATCTTTGGTAACCCCAAACTGGGAACGCCTCTGATGCAGTGTCAGCCAACCATTGCCATTGATTTACCGCAAAAGGTACTGATTTGGGAGGATGACCAGGGTCAGACGCAGCTAGCCTATAACGACCCGCAGTATTTGGGGGGGCGTCATCGTTTGGATGGCTGCGGTGTAGAGGCGATTAAGACAGTTTCAGGGGCGCTGAATAATCTAACGAATGGTGCGATCGCACCTTAAAATCAATTCGGTTTTCCCCCTGACTTATCCAGCCAATACAGTCGGAGCCATCAGCTGGAGTTGCTCTTGGCTAACCCAGCGGGTTTGTTGGGCATTCGCAATTTTGCACAGGTAATAGTTACCATCATCCAGCAATACTTCAACGGCCTGAACAGTCCATTGTTGGTCAAGATAGCCAACGGTATCCCCCACTGAAGGCACCCAGCGAGGAGCCGTTACCGCAGGTTTACGGGCTAGTAGATAGTCAATATCTTGCCATAGACGGGCTAGGGCTCTTTGTAGCAGAGGCGTAACGGCATCGGTAATGGCAGCGAGAATTAAGGTGCCGAGAATCATTAGGGGAAGTGAGATCGCATACCTGACCTCATCCCCCTTCACAACCAGACCCAGCGTACGATCCACCACAAAATTATGAACCAAGAAAAAGCTATAGCTATATTGACCTAGCCTCAGCGCCAGATAACGACTAAAGCGAACTGCCGTAAGCCATCGGCAAATCACCACACAAACCAGGGTTAATCCTAGAGGTACCAGTAGGTCACAGACTATCCAGCCTAGCTGATAAAACTGACAAACAAAGCCAATGGCATAGAGACCAAGACCCACTCGCAATGCCTTAAACTGGGGCAAAAAAAGCACACCACGACCGTGCTTATAGGCTTGAGCCACCACCATGCCAATCACAAAGGTGCTCAGTTTAGCCAGCAACACATAAAACGGCAACGGTCCATTGGGAGTCGCCAGAATCGTATATGTGGGCTGTCCTCCAAAGGTGTATATCGCCAGTGCTCGATAAACCAGAGTAATGACCAGGCTCACCAGCAACAGATTGCGGCTACCCCAGCGATACACCAGTCGATGTAGCACCGGAAAACACAGGGTAAAACTTAGAATTAATGGAATAAACCACCATGGACCGCTGATGGGCAACAAGAGACTAGCGCGATGATCGATTAATAGCGGAAAAGTAAACGCTGCAAAATAATTCCACACTGGTGGGATATAGCTTTCAGTCGCAGCGCCAATCATCCATAAAACCGGACAAGACAGCAGGGCAACTGTCCAAAAAGGCCATAGCAGTCGCGATAAACGCTTTTGCCAAAAACCTAACCAATCAAAAGAACGATGCCGGGCGGCTAGCATTAGGCTAAACCCACTCAACAAAATAAACACATCCACAAACTGAAACCCAAATAATGTTGGAATTCCTAGCAACTGCATCCATCCCGAGGGCGTTGCCAGAGAGTTTGTCTCAGCAATCAGCTGTTGCAGATTATGGATTAGGCCCGTAGGCTGTGGCGTATAGCGATATTGAGTAAACAACAGCTGGGCATGGTAAAGCAGGATCATGACGGCGGCAAAGATGCGCAATCCGTCTAGCCACGCTAAGCGCTGTACCGCCGCTGACCGATTAAAACGACGTTTCATAGAAGATGGGAAAGTAAAATCTGTTTTCTAAAAGGGTGTTGAATTTTTCTCAAAAGACAAGGTTATAGCCTGGCTGTCTCAGGTAATCCATAGACTTTTTCCAAATTAGCCACAGCAGGTGTCGCCTCTCTCGGAGTGACAACCCACTCGGTTTTGCCATGGAGATGATCGTAGAGTGCAACAACCGCAATCATGTTTTTCAACAATGAGTAAATCGGTGTCAGTAAGGCATATTGCAAAAAGTAGTACCTGGGATAATGGTGATACCCAATTTTTGCAGTAACCAACAGTTTGTAAACACTACTCAAAAACGTAATAACTGTTGCCGACAACAAAAATGCATTGTCTGTGAAATTAATGGTTCCTGTTAGCAGCCAACTACTGAAAACAATTGGCAAAATCTGTACCGATAAAATGGGAAACAGTTCTCGATAGTAGAGCAAATGGGTCCAAATTAGCTTTTGCCCAAAGGTTAACTGGGGTGACTTCCAAAACCGTTTTTGATAGCGCAAACTAACTTCTAGCCATCCCTGGGACCATCGTTTACGCTGTGACCAAAAGGCGCTGATGTGGTTGGGGGCCAATTCTGTAACCGTAATGCTGCGGTCATGGACGATGCGATACCCATGCAAAAGGGTGCGTATCGACGCATCAATATCTTCGGTCAGCATAGTTGGGTTAAAACGGACCTGCTGTAGCACTGAGGTGCGCCAATAGCCATTGGAGCCACCAAATAAAGCCGTATCTACCATTAACGACTTGGCAGAATGGCTGACGCCGTAAATCGACTCAAATTCCACCGCCACCAGGCGAGTGAGGAGATTTTCACTGCGATTACGGATCATGTTGCGGCCTTGCACAACATCGTACCCATTGGCGATCCATCGACCGGCCCGCTCAAAACAGTCTGGGGCTGGATGATGGTCTGCATCAAGGATACAGGTGATCTCCCCGGTCACGATATTGAGAGCAGCGTTAATATTTTCGGCTTTTGAATGGCTGCCCTCAACTCGATAAGGCCGAAAATTAGGATACTTTCTGGCCAATCGCACCAGGGTTTGTTCAATGGGTAGCACCACCGGGGTGTTATAGGCCAAAATCACTTCCAGACCTGCCTCAGGCTGATGTATCCGATTTAGCAGGTGATCAATGGTTTCTAAAATGATGGTCTGTTCATTGGGTAAATAGGCCGCCACAATAAACGAACAGCGTGGCAAGGGCTGACCCTCTGGCAGTTCTGCGCCTTGAACGCCGAGGCTCTTTTTTAGGCGACGCTTAAAGCTATTAGGTTGAGACGGTGAAAACCTTGACTGGCTAGCAAATCGTCGCGAAACAGCGGCAGTGGATTCAGCAATGAGCATGACTGCGCTGGATAGATAAAGCGCCACCAGTGAAAAATGCAGCCACGTTAAGGAAATGCCGCCTAGCTGCAGGCTGTAGTAGCAAATGATGGTCGGTAGACCAATTAAAAGTACATTTATGAAAATCAGCTTGCTGGCAGTCTGCCAGCGATCACTCAGATTGAATACTGATAAGCCAGCATTTGTGCGATCGCATTTTTTATTCTTTGTTTGCATATAGCAACCCTCGTCAGGCCCTTTGCAGGCGTCGGATCAGATGTTGAAGCACAAACACGCTGCCTAACGGCCATGCAGGGACATGACCAGCGGTCTAGTAATCGCTTAAAATTCAAGTCAAACAACTATTGCCATACGTTGCTGGTAAACCATCGAATCAATATTCGTCGAAACATTCCGTAACTTGACGAACAATTTTAACTCAATGTTAAGCCTGTGTTAATTTTCGTATGAGCGGACGTCATTAGAGCAGACGCTAGGGTTATGGATTTTAAGCTCGGAAAAATGCAGGGCATAATGTCTGGTGTAAAGGCCTGAGCGAGCTATGGAAACAGATTATTTAGAACGGGTGAGAGAGTTGCCGCAATGGTTGAGGCGTTGATAACGTAAGGCCTATGCATAATCTTTTATAAAATGCAAATCAGCTGTTTAACCTCTTATCCGAAATTCTGACTGATATGCTCGGTATCGAAGCCCACCTCCCCAAGTCTGGGTAGGCTTGATTCAAGCGTTACATTTTAATTTTTTGTATCTGCAAATATTTAGACTAACCTAAGCTCGCCCATACTTCGATAAATAAGCACGTATGCTGACCACTATCGAGATATTTTGGGAGACTCTATGGTTAAGTCAAACACCCATAGCACAATGAAGAAAGCAGATGTTAATTCTTCAAATGAAAAACCCAAAGTGACTAAAAAGAAAGCTTTAAAAAAGATCACCTCAAAGCGAAAAGCTACCGAAAAGAGCGCTGATAACAAACCTTTAGGCCAGATCGCTACAATTCCGATGGCTAAATCAGTAAAGGTAACTAAGAAGACTGTTAAAAAACAGGATGATACCCACAATAAACCTACCCAGAAGAAAAAGCACTCGAAGACGAAGAAAAGCCTGAAAAAATCTGTATACCAGTCTGAACTAGAGCGTTTGCAGCTTGAGTTGGTGAAGATGCAAGAATGGGTAAAGTATGCAGGCCTGAAGGTTGTTGTGATCTTTGAGGGGCGAGATGCTGCCGGTAAGGGGGGGGTGATTAAACGTATTTCTGAATGCTTAAACCCTCGTGGTTGCCGTATTGTGGCGTTGGGTAAGCCCACTGATCGAGAGAAAACCCAGTGGTATTTTCAGCGTTATGTGAACCAGTTACCGGCAGCTGGCGAGATTGTTCTCTTTGATCGTAGCTGGTATAATCGCGCCGGTGTGGAGCGCGTCATGGGCTTTTGCACCCACAATGAATATACCGAATTTATGCGCACCTGCCCTGAATTTGAGCATATGCTCCAACGCTCGGGCATCATTCTGGTCAAATATTGGTTTTCTGTCAGTGATAAAGAACAGGAAAAGCGGTTCCAGGACCGGATCAAGGATCCAGCTAAGCGTTGGAAGCTGAGCCCCATGGATTTAGAGGCCCGTGCCTGCTGGGTTGAGTATTCTAAAGCGAAAGATGACATGTTTGCGATGACCGATACCACTAGTTCCCCCTGGTATGTGGTCGATGCCGATGATAAAAAGCGGGCACGGCTTAATTGTATTAGTCATTTACTAACTCTGATTCCCTACGAGGAGCTACCTTACGAGCCAATTATGTTACCTAAGCGACAGGGGGCGATTCATTATCAACGCCCGCCTAAGGAAACGCAACGTATGGTGCCTAACAAATATTAGGCCATCACACTGTAGGGGCATCCCCTGGTGGGTGCCCAGGATAACCTATGGGATGCTCCGAACGATCATTGAGTTGTCGGTTTATGGGGACAATGATCGAGGGGCAAGCACGAGGCATTGCCCCTACAGTGTGCTCGGGATAATCTATGTCTTTGGTTGAATTGGGTATGGGGTGTGCGATCTTACCAGCGACATGGACATCACGAAACAAGGGACACCCCTTGTATGTTTAGAGGGTAATGAGATTGGTAACTGTCGCAGGGGACATCGCCTTGCACAGCTATGAGGGTAAGTTTCCATTCCCTTGCGGGGTAATGAGATTAGTAACTGACTCCATGGACGAAATGTACCAAGATGTTGAAGAGGTTTCCGTCCCCTTGTATGTTTAGAGGGGTAGCAGGAGACCGTCATCCCCTAGAACCGATGAGCAAATGTTAAGAACGGGTTTGTTTAGGAGTCTACTCAAATACGCTAAGCGTAGTAGCACTAGACCAGGTCCTCCCGTTCATGATAGCTCATCATAGTCCGACCGCAAGCAAGGTTACCGCTACTATTCATCGAACTGAGAGCTCGAAAAAATCGCCAGGTTCCCATGGGAGACCGGATCACGCAAGGTAGAGTGCAGTGGATGGAGCCTCAATACCGTACTCCTTTAGGAGAGATCATATGACGACATCAGCTAAGGTAACTCCGGTGAATTGGATAGGCATAGACGTCAGCAAAGACAAGCTGGATGTGTATGACCTGAGCGCAGAAACGTATTGCTCATACAGCAACGATGCGGCAGGTATCGAAGCGCTGAGGCAAAAGGTATTAGAACGACCGGATCCAGCCGTTGTCTGCGAAGCCACAGGCGGCCACGAGGCACGAATGGCGCTGAGGCTACATCAGCATGACATCCGAGTAAGCGTGGTCAACCCACGTCCGGTCAGAGACTTAGCCAGAGCCCTGAGTAAGCTGGCTAAGACCGACCCGATTGATGCCTATGTGATTGCCAAGTACGGTGAGGTGACCGAGCCTGCCGCGACAGTCTTTGCCTCTGCCGCCGAAAGCGAGCTAAAGCAGTGGGTCACGCGTCGGCAGCAGTTAGTTGAGATTCTAAGCGCGGAGAAGAACCGTCGGACACTGTTGGTGAAGGGTGCAGCCAGAGATGAAGTGAGTGAGCATATCGACTGGTTAGAAAAGAAGATAAAACAACTTGATGAGAAAATAGCAGACCTTAGCGATTCAGTCTCTGAGTGGAAAGCGCGCAAGTCTATTTTGCGTTCGCCCAAAGGCATTGGCCCGCTAATTTCGGCAAGCTTTCTAGTGTTGTTGCCGGAGCTCGGTACGCTCAATCGGCGACAGATTGCAGCGTTGGTCGGTGTTGCGCCCTTTAATCGAGACAGCGGTCGCTTTCAGGGACAGCGACGTATTTGGGGCGGTCGAGGCGCGGTGCGGGCGCTGCTATACATGGCCACTTTATCAGCGCTGAAGTGCAATCCACCGATTCGTGCCTTCTATCAACAGCTACTGGCCAGAGGGAAAGCTAAGAAAGTGGCGATTATTGCGTGTATGAGAAAGTTTATCATCTGTTTGAACGCAATGGTCAAGAAGAATGAACCCTGGGATGACAACAAAGTCACAGCATTCTTCCAAACGACCTAGTTTCAATGGTCACAGCGCTTTTTTCTGTGCAAATGTAGAACCTTTTTCTGATCAATTTAGATGAGTTGTTGCTCCTTTTTAACACTAGAAAAGAGAGAATAGAGGAGTGTGATTGATTTTCAACATTTGCCGTCAAAAAGACGGTGAGAACCCACTGTTGCAACGCTGTATTCTCACGTTTTTTCAATAACCGCCCTTGACAGCAAACATAATCGCTTGCGGGGCAATGAGATTGATAACTCTTTCACCTATTGTATCACAACTTTTTAGACTTTGGGGTTTCCGTCCCCTTTCGGGGTAATGGAATTGGCAACTCTATATCGGAGGCTGAAACAACATACGACGATTTGTTTCCGTCCCCTTTCGGGGTAATGGAATTGGCAACCTGTCTATTGGAGCGTTTGAAGGGTTGTTAATCGTTGGGTTTCCGTCCCCTTTCGGGGTAATGAAATTGGCAACACAAAAGCAAGAAATCCAATCAATTACTTATAGAGGTTTCTGCGTTTCCGTCCCCTTTCGGGGTAATGGAATTGGCAACTGGGGGATGATTTCATCCAACGCAGCATTCAATGGAGGACGTGTTTCCGTCCCCTTTCGGGGTAATGAAATTGGCAACTTGGAAAATGGGAGTTAGCCTATCTCGATACGGTTGTGGCAGTTTCCGTCCCCTTTCGGGGTAATGGAATTGGCAACGCTTTGATATTCACCCTGCTATTGATGCGGTAAAAGAGATGTTTCCGTCCCCTTTCGGGGTAATGGAATTGGCAACGTTTTTAAGTAAAGCAAATATGTCTTTGTTGTCCTTTAAGTTTCCGTCCCCTTTCGGGGTAATGGAATTGGCAACCTAAAGACAGACAAGAAATAGTAATCGATACGCCTTACGGAGTTTCCGTCCCCTTTCGGGGTAATGGAATTGGCAACATTTATCTCGTGCCCGACAATGACACATCGTCACAGACTGCATTCGTTTCCGTCCCCTTTCGGGGTAATGGAATTGGCAACTTATAAAGGCGATCTGGCGCACAACTGATGTGGTTGAGAGGTTTCCATCCCCTTTCGGGGTAATGGAATTGGCAACCTGCTTAACGCACTGTCTAGTGTCTGTCAATTTGAAGTCAGCGAGTTTCCGTCCCCTTTCGGGGTAATGGAATTGGCAACCTTTCTTCCAATCTATGGGTTTCAGGTCCCTTCCTTATAAGTTTCCGTCCCCTTTCGGGGTAATGGAATTGGCAACGTCGAATCTATGGGGGTTCCCCTGGCCAGCGCATCCTAGTTTCCGTCCCCTTTCGGGGTAATGGAATTGGCAACCTCTCCCTTTTGAACCCATTGTAACCAGGGGCTTCTAGATACCCAAATCTAAGGGTTCCAAAAATGACCTATTTAATCGAGAATGAATCCCAATAAAGTCCCGGAAAAACGTCTGAAAGCCTTTCACAGCCAATGTTTGAGGGATCTAACGGAAGAATCAGGTTTTCAAGGTTCGGCTGAATCCCTCGGAAAATTAGGAACTCATGCCTACCATAACCAGCCCAACCAGGAATGTCCAGGTATGCAATCAATTTTTAATGATTTTTGCCACCAACCCCATAACGCACAAAACCACTGGTATCAGAGAGGAGCTCCACTCAAGGCAAGGGGGAGTTAGAGGGGGTGAGGCAACCGCCAACGCTAGTTTCCAATACTTGTGTGTACACGGCAGCCTTACAAAGGGGCGCAATAAACCCAGTAGGGGCACTCCCTTGTGGATGCCCCATAGGCCTGAGGCCAATTAATGCGCAGGAATGACCGTGCCTAAGGCATTTTAGGTCAGGCCATTTATGACCCAAGCATTTGCGATCCGGGCACCCACAAGGGAATGGCCCTTGGCGACATCACAGCCCTAGAAATTTAAATTAACTTAAATTAACCTCGAAGAAATCTTTGAAACCTGGCAGCTATTGGGTATACCGTCTTAAATAGCCTTCAAAAAATTACTAACACTGGCATCCCACAGCGGACGATCCACACCGATCAACTGATGATGCCCAGCATCCGCTGACACCACTAATTGTTTTGTCGCTGGAATAGTTTGCACCAATGCTTCAATATCGCTAACCGGAGTCCATTTATCCTGCGCCCCATGGATAACCAGGGTGGGGCATTCAACGGCTTTGGCATAGTTGATGGGATTATGGCTAAAGCCATTGATACCGTGCTGGATACTAGCCCAGAAAATAAGTAAGGTTGCCGTTGGGTCTGTGGGAATTTTGTGGTGGCGTAACCGACTTTTCACCGCATCAATCAGACGGATAAAAGGTAATTCTAGGACGATGGCATCGGGGATGATGTTATGGGTTGAGATCGCCCTTAAAATCGCCGCCGTGCCCATGGAAACACCATAGAGAATAATGGGCGAATCCCCATGCCCTTGAACAACATTTCGATGCTTTACATCGTTAAAAACAGTAACAACATCCTGAGCTTCTGCAATGCCCAGGGTCACAGTATTGCCACTGGAACCGCCCACCCCTTGAAAATCCACTAAAACCGTATTAAACCCCAGGGAAGCAAAGCTCTGGGCAGGCGGAATCAGTTGACTGCTTTTAGTGCCCAAATTACCTGGGAATAGAATCACCGTTCCTCTAGGCACCGCAGTTTGAGCAGGAATTTCCCAAGTTTCTAGCCACCTGGATTGACCAATGGGAAGAGTGCGCGTGCCATAGAATACCCCCCGATCTGAGGGAGTCTGGGAATGACTGGGCTTCGGTACACCGAGGCCCAGTCATTCCCGGTGAACGCACATGGGTCATGTGGTGGGCCAGCAGATAGGGTGGAAAGTTAAGGCTAAAAAGCAAAATTGCTAACCCCCAGCACAGCTGCCGCCGTCGTTGATGGTTGATCGGTCTAGAAACCGGCACCGGCCTTCTACTCAGAACCTGAGCAGCTACAATGCAGCCAGTGCCACCAAATAGACAAAACGCCCCTACCTGAACCAGGGGAAAAACCCAGGCGTTAACAGCACCTAGTAAATGTAATACAACCAAGGCCACTGTTAGACCGACTGGCGCAAGTAACGTTAAAAAACCAACATTAAGCAACCGTTTGCAAGGGACAGTCATAGTGGGGGTACTACATTAGTATCTGCTTACGAAGGTTTCCTTCATCAATGACAGTCAATATTTCGGTTGAAGTGCAAAAGCATCCAACTCCCCACCTGAGTAGAGAGTCTATCTTTCTATGGAATCTTCAACGGTTGGCCAAGTGCGACAATATTTCTTGCAACACAATTCCGTAACAAAAAATAGCGTTCTAATGTTTTAATCCTCTGTCAAGTAACCTACAGTAAGCTCATTGGCAAGGAAGCTCACGCGCTGCTACTTATGGGTAGGATAGTGGAATGGAATAGTCCCTAAAGCTTCCTCAGCGCATTAGTTAAGCTCTAACCCACCTGATCTACTCAAAATGCTAGCTATTCTTCCCATAGCAAGTCTTATCTTGTTAATACTGATCAACTCAAAGATTTTTCAGCTCAAACGAGAAGCACTGCTAGGTGCGCTGATGTGCTGGGGAATTATTGTCACCGTTTTAACCGAAGTTCTGAGCCTGGTTCGAGGATTTAACGTTATCTTTTTAACGCTGTCCTGGCTGATAGTAACAGCAGGCATAACCTTTTTCCTATGGAAAGCATATGGGCCAAGGCTGCTCAAAACCGCACCTAAACAATGGTTGAGTCCCTATCCTTTTATCGATTTGCCGGTAACACTCAAGCTATCGACCATCGGGATGACCCTGGCATTGCTAGCAATCGGTGCTACGGCTGTTTTAGCGGCCCCAAACCATTCTGACTCCATGGAGTACCATCTCAGTCGCATTATGCACTGGATGCAGAATGGCAGTGTAGCCCACTATCCTAGCCACAATATTTTTCAGCTTTATCAAAATCCTTGGTCTGAGTTTGCGATCGCACATCTCCAAATCCTCAGCCACAGCGACCGTCTCAGTAACACTGTGCAATGGATCAGCATGATCGGCTCCATGCTGGGGGTCTCCCTAATCGCTAAGGAGTTGGGGGCAAAACGCAACGGTCAAATTTTGGCCGCAATTTTTGCTGGCACCATGCCCATGGCAATACTACAGGGCTCAAGCACCAACAATGATCATGTAGTAACCCTGTGGATAGTCTGTTTTGTCTACTTTGCCCTGGTGACCATGCGGCAAGGATTAAAACCGCTGCTGCTGGTGTGTTTAGGCACCAGCCTGGGCCTGGCAATTCTCACCAAGGGTACAGCCTATATCTATGCTTTTCCCTTTTGCATCTGGCTATTGCTGTGGGGCATCAAAAATCTAGGTTTACGCATGGTAAAACCCATGATCGGCTTGCTTGCCATTGCCATTGCCATCAATGCCGGGCATTATCTACGCAACTTTGGCCTATTTGGCACTCCGTTGGGGTCCCCTGGAGACGAAACCGGAGCCGCTTTTGGGTTAACATATCTGATTTCTAACGTAGTACGCAACCTGGCTCTCCATGCTGACATTGTTAGAAATCTGCATTTAGACAGCGTTATTACACCAACCACGGGACTCACAGAAAAAGCGATTACCATCTTTCACAACATTATCGGCGTAGATGTTAGCGAGCCCTTGATCACAAGTGCAAAGGAAACGCGCTTCTACGTGCCTAGCATCTCGTTTAATGAAGACAAAGCAGGAAATCCCTTACACTTGCTGATTATTCTGGCCTCTTCTGGGCTATTGCTAATCAATGGCCGCCTACAACAGCGACGGCAGTTATTTTTATACTGGCTCACCACAACAGCGACCTTTCTACTGTTTTGTCAGCTACTGACCTGGTCCACGTCACGCTGTCGCCTACATTTACCCATTTTTGTTCTCTTTGCAGCCCTAGTAGGCACCGTCATTGGCAATGCCCTCAATCGCAGGGTTGCTAATATTTTAAGCATATTCCTGGTACTGCTTTCATTTCAGTGGGTGTTGAGCAACGACATTCGAGCACTAACGGGTGAAAACAATATTTTTGCTGCATCACGCCCGAGCCAGTATTTTACAAGTCAGCCAGTGTTAGAAGAAATTTACACTAACGCTGCCAATGAGATTAACAACCAAAGCTGTGCAAACATTGGCATGGTCTTTGAAAATATCTCCTTTGAATATCCCTACTGGCTATTGCTAGACGCCCCCCGGCGCAGCCTCAGGCTGCAACATGTTGGTGTAGATAATGAGTCTGCACCATTAGAGACATCCCGTCGCTATGGTCAGTTTGAACCCTGTTTAGTGATAAAAACCGTTTCACGGAACCAGGATGCGCCCTTGGAAACTGAACTTCAGATCGAGGAACAACAGTATCGAGAGATCTGGCAACAAAGCAACCAAAGAGGCAAGTCTATCAAATCGGTACAGTTATTTGCTATGAATTAGCCCTTATATTGACTGACACAACTCAATTAACGCTGCCTGGCAGTCATGGTGTATCTGCTTGGCACGCTCTACTAGTTCTGTGGGGAAAGATTGGGTGAGTTGGCGTTGCGATCGCACAATTTTTCCCGCCTTAATTTTTCCCTTCGGATCACCCACCCCTTTCATGCCAGTGGTTTTCAGCACCTTATATTCTTCCGTAAACGGTGCCTGTGTATGCAAAAACTCCTGTAGGGTTGTCAGCACTTTTGAAGTGTTGTCCAGCAATTGCTCATAGGTAACCACCAGCATCCGCTCTGGGTTGTTGATCAACCGCGCATAGTCCACCAGCACAGCCATACGCTCAGCATAGTACTCAATCGTATCCTGCTGATTCCAATGGGGCTTGAGGTCGGCAATACTGGCTAAGCTGCGCTCTGGCTCTCGCAACAAAAAAATGGCATATACCTGTTCAGACTGCAACCAGTCATGGTTCAAAAACTTTTTGTTGTGCAAGACTTTGTCCATCACATACTGATGGTTCATGCGTAGGTTCTGCACATCTCCCAACTTACGAAAGTCTTGGGCTTGCCAATAGACCTTCTTGAGCAACCCCTTAAAGTCATTGGCATCAGCATAATTAGTGTGGGTTTCACCGTAGCCAATCACCTCAGGATTCGTTGTCAACAAATGGGTCAATAGCGAAGACCCAGACCGCATATGGCTGAGTAATAGCAAAAACCGATAGGGTTTGGCCCGAAACGCTACGCCATAGGGCTGATTTGCCGACTCAATGCGATAGTTAAAATAATTCTGCACCAAGTCATTCTTATACTCACGAATTCGCTGTCGCCACTGGCTTACTGCTGCTGCCATAGGTGTTACTGAATAAACTTAAAAATAGCAATAAATACCCTGATTCTACGTTACCCCGCTTATTTCCTGACGGCTTCATAGTCTTGCAAGTATCGCTCAAACGCTTTATCTAACCGATTTGTCTCCCCCAACCAGTAGGCCGTCAGCCCATGGCCAAACGCCCAGGCATTTTGCTCCGGTGGCGTATCATTGTCTAACAGCATTGGCCACAGGGTAAGCAAGTCAAAGGTACTACCTTCTTTAGCCAGCAGGTTAAACAGCTCATAGGCCAGCTGCAGCTTACCAATCACCACTGGGGCCTGCTCAACTGGAATCTTTTCCATCAGAGCCGTAGCCAGCAGATCTGAGCCCGTCATCATGCGTGAGAGGTAACGCAGAATCGGACTTTTCAGCAGTTCGGTTACCCCCTGGGTGGTAGTCATCTGAAACGTGTACTGGTCAATCAGCTTGGCCGCCGCTTTGGCTAAAGCCGTCTGATTAGTCAGAAACCGCGCCAGGCGATACTGCTTAGCATTCCCCAACGTCTCCACTAGCTTGAGGGCCAGAGCGTCATCATTCCAGGCGGCTCTGTTATTGTCATAGGTCACCAACGGCAGCACAGTTTCAGCCGACTGCCCCAGGGTGTCCACCCGATAGGCAACGGCATCACGAATAGACGCTTCCTTAGGTCGCTGCCCCATTTGCCAATCGTAGGGGGGCTGCCATTCTCGTATAGGCCGCAGTCGATCAACCTGGGTTACCACCACCACCGTTGGCGGGTGCTGCTCCGCTGCTTTAAGGTCATGCAAAAAAGTTTTGTCGCTCTGTAACGCCGGATCCAAAGCCGGGGTCGCCAGCACCAGCAAGTCCGCATCCGCCGCTTGATCGAGAACTAAATCGCGAAAATCGCCACGCTCAATTTGTTCATACCCAGGGGAATCAATCAGAGTCAAGACTTCTCCCGTATCTAGCTGCCAGCTATATTGGCGAATTTTATCGGTACTGGGCAGTACATCCACTTCTGCCAGCTCGGTTTTGAATAGGGTATTGATCAGGCTGCTTTTTCCTGCCCCCGTACGACCTACTAACATCAAAGAAACCGGTTTCTTTTCAATGGTTTCAGTCGGGCTAGCCGTTTCTAAAATTGACCGCAGTGTGGCCGTTTTTGCCTCAGTACCCAAAGTCTTGGACGGCTCTGCTGCAAAAATTGCCGGTAGCGTATCGCCACTGTACAAGTTAGCCGTTTGCTGAGCCAGATTGCGCAATGCCGTTTCCCGCAGCAGCTGGCTCAGGTTTACCAATAGCTGCTGATTTGCCTCGTTAGAACTTTTTTGGCTGGCCACTTTAGCCGCTGCTGCCGCTGGGTTAATTAACCACTGCGCCCAGTTCCACGCCCGCCACAGTTTTCCCATGGAGGGTTCCAATTTGCGATAAATTTCGTAAGCTTCATAGGCCTGGCCAACGGTCACCTGATTCAACACAGGAGCCAGCTGGGTCATGGCCCGGTCCATATCATCCACCGTCCCCCGAATTAAGCCATAGGCCTGGGGCACATAGATATTAAGCAGCGGGTACTTCACTTCCGGATGATAGTGGTGGGCCACCGTTGCCACGACGGTCTGACATCGCTTCCAGAAAGCAGGCCAATCGTCCCATACAGGCGGATCTTCACGGGCTCCGGTCAAAATTGGCTGTAGTGCAGATTCCAACACCTGATTAGCTGCGTTATCAACCGTCACAGATTTCAGCTCTGACCGGACAGCCGTAACAATGCGATCAATCTCACGGGGCTTGGTCCAATGCACCAGCAACCAACGCCAGCCCACAAACACGAATAGAATGACAGCCCAAATCCAGGTGATGCCCCAACTGCGTAGCTGAAATCCAGCTGCAATCAACACAAAGGCGACAACCATCACCAGCGGCAGCGCCAGCACAATCCACTGCCATCGTTTGAGCTGTACCATCGTCTTTTACCAAGTCATTTTTCTTAGTTTAAGCAGAGGGTCAATGTTGGAAAAGGCGAAACATCCGAACTTAGAGCGGGAGGTTTGAGTCGGGCTCACATTCGATATTGTCGCCACTCAGGGCAATAACGCTTTAGAACCTGTCATACTAAATCCTGACTGATAGCGCCCGGCATCGAAGGGCATCCACAAGGGAGTGCCCCTAAAGGATTGTCCATTTTTAATCGAGTTTAATGAATTCGGATTTGGTATCACTCTTTACTCAGAAAAATTATTGATTCTAACTGCGGTTATCCCCATATACTTTTGCTGACTTCGGCTGTTTTGGGTGTAATTGGATGTCTCTCAACCGTGGGCTATGGCTTTTGTTGGTAACTGCTTCGGTTATGGTCCCTTCTTGGGCTCAAGCGCAGATTGTGCCTGATACTACATTGGGAACGGAGTCCTCTAGCCTGGTTTCCGATCAGCTGATAGAAGGAGAACTCACTGATTTAATCGATGGGGGTGCGCTGCGGGGTAGCAATTTGTTTCACAGCTTTGGTGAGTTTAATGTAGCCGATGGTCAGCGGGTCTATTTTGTAAATCCTGCGGATGTTGAGTCGATTTTGAGTAGGGTAACAGGAGAGAACTCATCGGAGATTTTTGGCACACTGGGGGTGAACGGACCTGCGAGTTTGTTTTTGATTAATCCCAATGGGCTAATATTTGGTGAGAATGCTCGGCTCGATATTGAGGGATCGTTTTATGGCACGACGGCTGATGGAGTGGAAGTCGGCAGTGAAATATTTAGTGCGGTTACGCCAGATCAGCGTGGGCTACTAAGTGTTAATCCCAGTGTGGCGTTTTGGAATTATTTGACGACAGAATCAGGAGATATTATCAGTCGTGGAGCGCTAGCAGCTAGTGGGGATTTAGTGTTAGCAGGACAGAATTTAGAGTTGCAGAATCAGGTGGCTGCATTGGGGAATGTATCGCTGTTGGCAACAGACAGTATCAAAATTCGTGACATGACGGAGGTACCATTTGTTGCACTAGCAGGCGATGAATTGCTGGTACAGGGGAATCAGCAGGTAGATATTGTGGCATTGAGCCATCCCGATAGTGGGTTATTTTCCTATGGAGATATGGTGCTGCGCTCAGCGCAGAGAGTTGGAGGAGATGCCCATTACCTGAGTGGTGGTAGTTTTCAGGTGGAACAACTGGATGGTTCAGCTGGAGAGCTGTATAGTCCTCTTGATCCGATTATTCGTTCCCAGGGTGATGTGAGTTTCTCTGCTTATTTGGGAGCGTCTTTACACATTCTGACAGGTGGAGCTGTTGAAATAGGGACTGTCGTGATTACGGGGCCAGACCTTACAGGAACAGCAATCAGTCCTACCACAACTCCAGAACTGTCAACTGTTGAATTATCTGACGGAACAACGCTTACTGTTGATGGCAGTACAAGACCTACATTAGATATTAGAACGGGCGTTGATTCAGCAGTAATTGGAGATCCGTTGGGAACGTTAGGTGAGTTATCTGGGACCTTTTTTGACTCTTCTTTGACGCCTACATTACCGCCAAATAACAATCCCATTGCAACAAGTGCAAACATCACCATTGGGGATGTTTTTATAGATGCACCCAATGGTTTAGTACTGTTAACTAATCAGTATGAACCTGCTTCTCAGACATTGCCTGGAGACATCTTGATAAATGGAACAGGCATCTTCGGTGATGGTATTGATGTAAGAAACTTTACTGGAGCAGGTGGAGCTGTTTATCTGGATGCCCGCAATAATATTGATGTTCTGAATAGCTTTATTTCTACAGCGGCTGCAATAGATGTACAAGATATCGTGCTTGTTGCTGATGGCGTTGTTACTTTTGACGGTATAGATGGTACCCGTGAAACTGGAATATTTAACAGTTTAGCTCTAGGGGGAACTGGATCGTCTGGTAATGTTCGAATTACAGCAACTGCTCTAAATGTATTGAATGGCGCACAACTGAACAGCTTAGTTTTTGGTAATGGTCAGGGTGGAGACGTCATTCTTAACATTCTAGAAACTGTTCGATTTGAGGGTATTAATCTAAGAAACAGCTTTCCTAGTGGAGCTTTTAGCAGTATTTCAGTCAATAGCCAAGGCACGGGCGGGAATGTGCGCATCCAGGCACGTAATATTGAGGTACTTAATGGGGCTGAACTTAGTGCCAGTACCTTCGGCACTGGCAATGCTGGCAACGTCATTATCCTCATTGATGAGACCGCTCGATTTAAGGGGACTGACTCTAGGGATGGCAGCGCTAGCGGAGCATTTAGCCGTATTGCATCTAGTGCTGAAGGCAGGGGGGGAGATGTTCGTATCCAGGCACGTAATCTCGAGGTGCTTGATGGAGCTCAGCTGAGTGCCAGTACCTTCGGCACCGGCGATGCAGGCAATGTCATTCTCCTCATTGATGAGACCGCTCGATTTCAGGGGATTGACTCTAGAGATGGTAGTAGTGCCAGCGGGGCGTTTAGCAGTATTGAACCTAATGCTAAAGGCACAGGTGGGGATGTACGCATCCAGGCACGAAATCTTGAAGTGCTCGATGGAGCTCAGCTGAGTACAGGAATCTTCGGCGCAGGCATTGCAGGTAGTGTCATTCTCCTCATTGATGAGACCGCTCAATTTGAAGGAGTCAATTCTAGGTCTGGCAGTCCTAGCGGAACATTTAGCAATATTGGGATCAATGGTAAAGGAATAGGTGGAGATGTGCGAATCCAAGCGCGTAATCTCGAAGTACTCGACGGGGCTCAGCTCGTTGCAAGCACCTTTGGCATTGGAGATGCAGGTAGTGTCATTCTCCTCATTGATGAGACCGCTCAATTTGAAGGAGTTAATCCTATAGATACTAGTATTAGCGGCGCATTTACCAGTATTGAGCCTAATGGTAAAGGAGCTGGTGGGGATGTGCGCATTCGGTCACAGAATCTCGAAGTGCTCAACGGGGCCCAGCTTAGTGCAGGTACTTCTGGTATCGGCAATGCAGGAAATGTCGTTTTACTGATTGATGAGACCGCTCGATTTAAGGGGATTGACTCTGAGGATAGCAGTGCTAGTGGCGCATCTAGCAATATTGACCCTAATGGCAATGGAACTGCTGGAGATGTACGTATTCAGGCACGAAATCTCGAGGTACTCGATGGGGCTCAGCTCAGTGCAGGTGTCTTTGGCACTGGCGATGCAGGCAACGTCATTCTCCTGATTGATGAGACCGCTCGATTTGAGGGAATTAATCCTATCAATAACAGTAGTCCTAGCGGCACATTTAGTAATATTGAACCCAACGGGGAAGGAACTGGTGGAGATGTCCGCATCCGGGCACGAAATCTTGAGGTGGTTAACGGTGCTCAGCTAGGTGCAAGTGTCTTCGGTACTGGCAATGCAGGTAGTATCCTTCTTCTGATTGATGAGATTGCTCGATTTGAAGGTAGTAGTCCTGTAGATACTATTGTTAGCGGCGCATTTACAAGTATTGAGGCCAACGGTAACGGTAAGGGAGGGAATGTCCAGTTAGAAGCAGCTCAGCTTGAACTTAATGATGGAGCAGTTTTATCTTCTGGTAGTTTAGGCGAAGGAGCTTCGGGCAATATTTTACTTACTATTCGCAATCGGCTCACAGCCAAAAACGGTACGATCGCCACCAATGCTGAACAAAATGCTGGTGGTCAAATCCAAATTAATGCGGGTTCTATTCTTCTCTTTGGAGATAGCGATATTCAAACCTTTGTGGACTCCGGAGAAAACAATGGTGGCAACATTACGATTAGAGCCAATGCGTTAGTCGCTCTAGATGACAGCGATATTCTTGCCTTTGCAGCCGATGGTCGTGGGGGTGACGTAGACCTGAGTGAAACAGCTTTCTTTGGCCAAAACTTTCAGTTTGCACCACCTGGCACCGACCCACGAACTTTAGATAACAACGATCGTGTCGACATCAATGCCACTGGAGGAATCGCCTCTGGAACAATCTCATTGGCCGATGTCAGTTTTATTGAAGACAGTCTTAACGAACTGCCTGACAATTTAGTTAATCCTGAGACCTTGGTTTCCAACAGCTGCGTTGTGCGCACCAACGACACAGATAGTAGCTTTACAGTCACAGGTAGCGACAGCTTAGAAGAACAACCTGGCAATTCTCCAAGCACCTATAGCCTGGAAACCGTGCAGCCTATACCTGCGACACCAGAAACCGCAGTTGCCGAGCCCCAGGGAACCTATCGGCTAGCCGATGGACGCTTAGTAATCGGACGCCAATGTGATATCGACCAATAGGAGCGCATTGCAATGGAGATTATCACCCCAACTCATCGGCTGCAATCGGCAATCCATCCTCACCTAAATAACCGATTTCAATTAAAAACGCCCGTAATGCCGTCGGGAAATCCGGATGTGTACCCACCTGTTCCCCCTCCTCATAGATTTGTAACCCCCAGGTAGCCTCACGATCATAGTTGTCGAGCATAAACTGCCAGGCAGCATCAAAATCTTCATTTAGCACAGCATGTTGAGCCACATAGCTAGCCAACAAACTGTTAGAAACATAATCATCCTCTTCTCGAACTCTCACAAAGACGCTTTGAAAAGTCTCTATTTGTTCTCGAATTTGCTCTGGAAATTGTCGTGTAGTATCTACCAGTTCCCCATCTCGATAGGTGAAAAACATCACCGGTGGGAATGACTCAGCGTAACTGCCAAACCTATAGAGAAACGCCTGATGAGGCACAGCCATTTCCACATAGCCATCACCGTTAACATCTGCAATATCAGGACCTATCCCATCTAAATAACCAGTCTCTACACTGGCAAATGCTTCACCAGTCCAGCGGTGAATCGTTGTATTCGTACAGCAATGGGCACCCCCAGAATAGTTACGCACAATAATTTCTTCAGTACCGTCATTATTCAAATCTTGCAACTGAAACTCAGCAAATGTCCAAGCCAGGGTATCGACCAGTTCCTGCTCTTCACCCTGATAAAGCAGCTGATAGCTGAGATTGTTTTCGTCCGACGCCTCAAGCTCACGGTAGTGGGTATAACTAACGCGCACTCCCACATCACTCCCTGTCAGCTCTAGATTTTCAAAAGATGACGTATCGTAATTCAAACGTAGTGTGGACTGAGCTTTGACCGATGAGGTTAGGCCGAATAAACTAACCCCTAATACGCCAATGCTCAATAGACCTAATAGGTTGAGTCGCTGTTTCATAGTTAAATGTTCTATGTTTCTGGCGCAATATCTATCGCCAGGCTATATTTCCCCACATTAGACTTCATTACCTAAGAGCCTTTTTCCTAGAATTTATTCTGACCTTTATAGTTAAGCGTCCTAGCCGGGTGGGCAGTGCTCACCCTTTATGCTTTTATTCTGTGCCCTTCTGCCTTCTCCGTTTTTATGACCGCCGCCACCCTGCCTGCCTTAGACCGACAAACGTTCCTCCATGGTTCACCTGGCCAACAGCAGGAATTCGTCCTCGCCTTGGGCCAAGCGTTAGAAACTGTGGGCTTTTTTGCTCTAGAAAACCATGGCATTGAGGGCAGTTTAATTAAGTCTGCCTACGATGCGGCAGCTAATTTCTTTACACTGCCAGAAGCGACTAAACAAAACTACGAACGACCAGACATTAATCAACAGCGTGGTTTTACTCGCTTTGGTCAAGAACATGCAAAAGATAGCGATGCCCCTGATCTCAAAGAGTTCTGGCATGTGGGGCGCGAAGCAGAACTGGCAAACCCCTGGCCCCAAGAAGTACCGACATTTCAGCCGTTAATGTCAGCGCTATATCGAGAGCTAGAAGCCTGCGCAGCTGACTTATTAAAAGCCTGTGCCCTTTATCTAGACTTGCCCGCAAACTTCTTTGATGAAGAGGCTAGGCAAGGAAAAAGCATTTTACGAATACTGCACTACCCACCGTTACCAGAGACTATCCCTCCCAAAAGTCTGAGGGCGGCTCCCCATGAGGACATTAATCTGATCACCCTGCTATGTGAATCCACTGGACCTGGCTTGGAACTCTTGCAAGCAGACGGCAGCTGGCTTGCCATTGAGTCCTTGCCAGGTCAGATTATTGTGGATACTGGAGATATGCTGCAGGCCTTGAGTAATGGCGTGTTCAAAAGCACAACGCATCGAGTGGTCAATATGGATGGTCGAGATCGTCGATTTTCTCTGCCATTCTTTATGCATCCACGACCAGACTTTGATCTCACACCGCTTCCCAATTGCATCAAACGCACAGGCGGCACACCTAAGTTTCCCACCCAAACAGCCGGACAATATCTACAGCAACGCCTTCAGGAAATAGGATTAGCCTGACAGTACAATCAGGCATGGGCAGATTACAGCAACACGGCATAATAGATACCATCCAAGCTTTATGCTCAACATTTTCCACTACCCCATGGACATTGCCTCCGCTATACCAGTCGCTATCGTCACCCTGCGTGAAGGCGTAGAAGCCGCACTAGTGGTCGGGATTGTATTAGCCTGCCTGAATAAGGCTGGCAAAATGGACCTAAATCAATGGGTTTTTGGAGGCGTGGCCGCTGGGATAATAGGCAGCATTTTAATAGGCTCATTTTTAGGCTTAGGACTGCAGCAGGTGCAGTATGTTATGCCTAATGCTGAAGCTCTATTGAAACCGATCCTGGGCATTCTGTTTGGCAGTATCGCCATTATTATGCTGAGCTGGATGCTGCTGTGGATGACCCGCCAGGCCAGAACCCTTAAAACAGAGATTAATCAAACTGTCACCAATGCCCTTGGCAATGAATCTGCAGGTCTCAGTATTTTTAGTTTGGTTTGTATCGCGGTATTAAGAGAAGGATTTGAAACAGTTTTATTCTTGTTTACCCAGTCCCAAACATTAACTGACAACTTATTAGGAGTTGTTATGGGGCTGTTGGGAGCAACATTCATTGGCTTTGGATTATTTAAATGGGGCATTCGCATTAACTTGAAGCTGTTTTTTCAAGTTATGGGTGTATTGCTGTTGTTAATTATCTCAGGCCTGGTAGTTTCAGTTTGCCGCAACATCGATATTACCTTTGCCACTATTAGTCAATTCAACAGCTTATCGGTTGACCTCTGTCTTGGGTTTCAACAGTCTTGTGTATTGGGGCCTCAAATCTGGAACACTAGCCAAATCTTGCCAGATAAAGAATTTCCAGGCGTTGTTTTGAAAGTGCTGCTGGGTTATCGCGATCGCATCTACCTATTACAGTTACTCGCCTATGTATTGTTCTGGCTAGTCATCGGTAGCCGCTATTTCCGCACTCTCAATCAGCCGACTAATTCAAAAAACTCTCACACTACGTCAGTTTCTCCATCAGCTTGAGAAGAAACCTAGCACAAAACATTTTCCAAATAACCATTAAGCATAAACAAGGTTTGAGCTTCAGGTCTTTAGAGGTAGTTAAAAAAAACCAAAGCTCAAACCAATTCACTTCACAATTACTGATTTAGGGGATGAACCGAGCTAGAGCCATTGCTGCTCAAGGTCATCCCGATGATCAGCAATACCTTTACTTCTCTCCTTAGAAGGTCCTAAAGCTATTGTTCAGAGTCACTTTGGTCTAATAATCGCTCAAATCGATCCTTCGACCAGCGATCTGTCGCGTAGGAAATAGCACTAATCTCAGCTAAACGAATCAGCCACACCGTCCGTTGATAAGGATCATCTGGTAATTCATCATCCTCATAACCTTCTGCGACATCCACATCTACGACTTCCACGTAGTCACTGTCTAAATAAATAGGAATGCCGACTAATCGTGTTCCTGGCATTCGAAACCAGACTTCACTACCACTGTGGAGAGCTTCTTCTAAGCGTTTGTAGAGCCGTGTTTGTTTCGGAGCTTTGCAGGCGCGGGACTCTGATTCACGTTGAATGAGCTGTCGAGGGGTATCTTGCATGCTTCTCTCCTTTTGATCAATACACAATGCCGTACACGTACCACCTGTTTGTTTAACGACGGTTGTTAAACCCATTTAACTAAGCGGCTTTAGAGCTGGACATCTGGCATATCTCTACCGAGGGCACACCTCCTTCTTGAACGAAAAACTAATTGAATAGAGCTAGTTTAGTGGCTTGCCTAAGGCATAAACTAAGTACCTGCAATAGACCGGCATCTGTGTAAAGAATGCCCAAGTCTACTAAAGGCAGAACCTTTCTAGGTAGTCTACATCATAGCAATCCAGACAAGTAGGCAGAAAATCAAGAGATTTCCCCATACACCTTAGACAAATTATTAAGTTACTGTGTGCAAAAATATTTCTATAAACGGGTCGGTTGTTAAGAAGCACACCACCGGTAAAACCAACCCAGAGGTCAGCAACGCCCATGATTATTAAAAACCCTATCCAGGTGCTGTGCGTCCCATCCCCCGCCGATTAACTCTGCTTTACTCGCATCAGGGGCTGACCAAACTCAACCGGTTCAGCGTTCTGAACTAAGATTTCTACAATCTCACCAGATACTTCAGCTTCCAGTTCGTTCATCAGCTTCATCGCTTCAATGATGCAGACTGTTTGACCGGGTTTGATGCGATCGCCTGTGTCGACAAACGGAGACTCATCAGGAGCTGGAGAACGATAAAAGGTGCCCACCATGGGAGACGTAATCTCATACAAATCGGATGGACTAGACACAGGTGGTGCAGCGGGCTCTGTAGCAGCAGCACCTGTAGCAGGTGGCGATGCCATCATTGGTGCAACGGACGGTATAGCAGCAGCAGATACAGTAGCATCCGAAGACAGTACCACCGATTGACTGGGAGCAGTCGCTTTACGCAGGGTGAGCTCAAACTGAGGATTTTTAAGCGTCAGCTCAGCAATATCCGTTTGATCGAGAGCGGCAACTAGCTGACGAAGCTCACTAAAATCCAAATCCACTATGTACACTCCAAATAAACGATTAGAGACGCCTAACCCACAGAACCTAACTAAGGCAATCTAGCATTGAAATAGACACAAAAATTGCAAAACCTAACCATAGGGCACTGAGCACCCCCCAAACCTATTCTCGACCGAGATAGGAATCATTACGAGTGTCAATCTTGATGCGTTCACCAATTGAGATAAACAGAGGTACCATCACCTGGGCACCGGTTTCAACTTTTGCAGGCTTGGTACCGCCAGTCGCTGTATCCCCTTTCACACCAGGATCCGTTTCTGTCACTTCTAAAACGACCGAGTTCGGCAAATCCACCTCCAAAACCTGGCCATTCCAGCGCAGAACGGTAACCTCCATTTCTTCCTTGAGATACTTCACCTGAGTCCCAATCTGCTCTGCCGAGAGCTGGGCTTCATCATAGGTTTCCATATCCATAAACACGTACTGCTCACCATCGCGATAGGTGTGCTGCATCACGCTTTTTTCCAAAATAGCCTGAGGAACGGTCTCCCCAGCGCGAAAGGTACGCTCAACAACGCTACCCGACTGCACATTTTTCAGCTTAGTGCGTACAAATGCTGCCCCTTTCCCAGGTTTTACGTGGAGAAACTCCACCACTCGCCACACGGAACCATCAAGTTCAATGCTAGTGCCGGTACGAAAATCGTTACTAGAAATCATGGTGCTGGCAGACAGTAGGTTAGTTGATAGTCAGGGGTTGATAGTCGGCCCTTATTGTACAGCCCAGTGGTCATTTCCCCGTACGGTTGAATAGTATGGCCAATGCAGTCGGGGGTACAAGACGTTTAGCTCCCTAACAGGAACTATCTGAGACGAGCCACACTATGGCAAGATCGTAAAGGTTTGTCACGCCGTTGTCGTTAATTTACAACTATGGCTCGTTTTCAATACAGCTTTCAGGCCGCTCTTGCGGGTCTTTTAGGCGTCGGTTTTAGTTTTTTCCTCAGCATGGGTTGGTTTTTAGTGCCGTCTGCCCAGGCTGGTCCCATCCCTTCAGTAGCCTTACCAGTTGCTTATCTACCCCCTGGTGATGCCATTACTGACCCTAATGCTCTATTACGCTATGCCCTACCCATTGATAGTCCTGAGATTCGAAAGGTTCAGGATAAGTTAGAAGGTTTGAACTATGCATTACGTACAAAACAGTGGGGCCGAGCAAAGCGGGATATTTACCAATCGTCAAAGCTAATTCATCGTAAGCGTGCGGCCATTGTCGAAGCAATTCCTGAAGAGCGGCGCTCCATGGCTGACCCGTTGCTGGAAAAGATGGATAGTCAACTGGAAGTAATGGAGAAGGCGGTCAAAACCAAGGACTTAGAAACCCTGTGGGCAAGTCGACGAGTCACCCTCAATACCATCGGTGACCTGGAATACTTAATGGTGAAGGGCTTTCCCTACGAAGTACCGACCGAGTATGACAACCTTCCTCAATTGAAAGGTCGCGCCACCATCGAATTTAAGACCAATGAAGGCCCCGTAATCGTAGTTGTTGACGGTTACAGTGCACCCATTACTGCGGGCAACTTCGTGGACTTGGTGAAGCGGGGTTTTTATGACGGCATGACCTTTGACCGAGCTGAAGAAAACTATGTGTTACAAACGGGTGACCCAGACGGTCCTGAAGCTGGGTTTATTGATCCAAAAACCCAGAAATATCGTGCTATTCCGCTAGAAATTTTGGTGGAAGGTGATGAAAAACCCACCTATGGAGCCACACTGGAAGAACTAGGACGTTTTCTAGAGAAGCCTGTACTACCGTTTAACTCGTTTGGTGCCCTAGCCATGGCCCGTCCTGAGTCTGAGCCAGATGGAGGATCGTCCCAATTCTTTTTCTTCTTATTTGAGCCAGAGTTAACACCCGCCGGGCTCAATCTGCTGGATGGTCGCTATGCGGTATTTGGCTACACCATTGAAGGACAGGATGCCCTGGATCACATGGGCCGCCAGGGCGGCAAAATCATCTCCGCTAAGGTGGTGAATGGTTTAGATAATTTGGTTGAACCAAAGGTTTGAGCACCGCTGGCATCACCCTTGCTCAATTAGGTGAGCACGAAATCCTCAAACGGCTGCGTCAGTATTGCGCAGCCGTCGTTGGTGATGACGGCGCTGTGCAGTCGTTACCGGCTGGTGAACAGCTAGTGGTTACCTCAGATGTCTTAATTGAGGGGGTACATTTTTGCGATCGCACCCTATCCCCCAATGCCCTCGGCTGGCGGGCTGTCGCCGTTAACCTGTCGGACCTGGCAGCCATGGGTGCCAGGTCCATGGGCATCACTATCGGCCTCACCCTACCGCCAGCTACACCTTGGGGCTGGGTCGAAGCGCTATATGAGGGGATGCATAACTGTTTAGAAAAATACGGCGGTGCCATTATCGGTGGCGACCTCTGCCGAGGCAACCAGCGCAGTTTAGCCATTACCGCCTTAGGTATCGTCCCCCAGCATCAAGCTATTTATCGCAGTCGCGCCCAAGTCAACCAAACCCTTGTGACTACCGGTATTCATGGGGCCTCCCGTGCAGGCTTAGCCCTACTGTTAGATGAACTAGATGAACTCAAGGGATCAGGCTCGGCAGCCCAGTCATGGATTAAAGCCCACCAACGACCTGTACCCAGGTTTGACGCGATCGCAGCCCTACACTTACAGCTACAAGATTTCGGCAATATCGCTGCCATGGACACCAGCGACGGTCTGGCAGACGCTGTCATTCAAATCTGCCATCAGAGTCAGGTGGGGGCAAAAGTTTTGCGATCGCAGCTACCGATTCCCCCTGGTTTAACCGAAGCAGTCGGGCAATCGACCGCCGAAAACTGGACCCTCTACGGCGGCGAAGATTTTGAGCTGTTGCTGAGCCTACCACCAGATATTGCCAAGGGTTTTGTCAATAAACTACCTGGCAGTCAGATTATTGGTCAGACCACTGCGGCCAATGAAATTCGACTCATTGACGATGTGAACCATGGGCCTAATATTCGATTGGATCAAGGACAGGGATATCAGCACTTTAGTACTTAGTTCCTAGTTCCTAGTTATTAGTTGATTGCCGCAATTAGGCTAATACTTAACAAACAGCAACTAACGAATAACCAAGGATCAATAACAAATAACTCTTGCGACCCTAATAAATTTTCCACGCCTTCATCGCATACCCAAAGGAACACTCATCCGGGTGCAGAATCTCCGCCAAAATCTCCAGAGAATCCACTAAACGGGGTCCCGGTCGATTGAAGTATTGATTGCCATCCACCAAAAAGATACGGCCATCTTTAACCGCTTTTAGATTTTGCCAGGAAGACATTTGGGTGAGCTGATCCACCGATTGACGGCCCTGTTGCAGATCGTAACCACAGGGCATCACCACTAATATATCTGGCTCAGCCGCATTGAGATCGTCCCAAGGCAGCCAGGGAGAATGACGCCCCACTTTCCCAAATAAAGGATGACCGCCCGCCATGGACACTAATTCTGGCACCCAGTTGCCTGCCCCCATCAACGGATCGGTCCACTCTAGACAGGCAACGGTGGGTTGGGGTAACTTGGCTGGCACCTTTGCCAAGCACTCCTGGAGTCGCCCCTGGAGTTGCGCAATGGTGAGATCTGCGATCGCATCTCCATTGTTTGCATCTAATGATGTTGCCACCCGCCGGAGATCGTCCCACAGGTCGGCTAAGATTTGAGGCTTTAAAGAAATAATTTCAGGCTGGGGATCAATGATCTGGGCAACCGCCTTTTTCACATCGGACAGACTGGCAGCACAAACCTCACATTGGTCTTGGGTCAAAATGTGTGTGGGACGCAGCTCCTGTAGCCTCTCCACATTGACGTTATAGACACTCAGCCCTCGATGCAGCAGTTCGCTGACCCGGTCATGAATTTCTTGGCTTTTGCCAGTGGGATGAAAACTCGGGGACGTACACACTGGCAATTTCTGCACCTCCGGCGGAAAGTCACAGGCATGGGAACGACCCACCAGTGACTCTCCAAATCCTAGGTGGATAACAATTTCTGTAGCGCTGGGAATTAGCGAAACGATGCGAAGCTCAGACATGGCAGCGCGTTGGTAAAACAATTAGCTTTTGAAAAGCTACAAGGAGAATCAATGTATCGGGTGGGGTGATGGAATATGAAGGCATCTAATCATTGTCCTTATATTCCTACACTCAGGTTATATCAGCTCTAACATTCATGACATGGGAATCGACCCTCAGGGGGAAGACCCCTTTGCCTTTGCAGAATTAACGGGGCCGAAACTCTACAGAGTTCACCTGCAAAATGACATCAAAATTTTTGTAGACATCATTTCCTAACAACCCAATAGGCACAGCATCACCAATACTCACGGGCAGGTTGCGATGGGTAATGTTGCCAACACTAATGGACTCTACATAGCCCACATCAACAACGGCACGACTATTGCTGGCCGTTGCCACCGATGCCTGACCAACCACATTAATACCCAAATCATTGGCCATGGATCGGGTAATGTGCGTATGGCTGGCTCCGGTATCCAAAATCATGGGATATCGTCTGCCATTGAAGTTCACCGCAATGACGGGGGTACCCCCACGACGCTGGATAATCGGCACACGTGCTACCCCGGTGGCAGTGGCGGCTACAGGAGCAGTCGCCACTGCCACCGTAGAATCCTTAGCAATGGGTGTGGGCCTGTTTAAACTTATTTCGGCTGGGGGTTGCTTGAGATCGGCCAAACGCTGCTTTGCCTGAGCTAAATTACGCTCATAGTCTTTCAGTTTAGTTTGGGCAACTGCATAGTTTTGCTCGCCTGCCGGTACGTCCTGAAGTTTTTGAACTGCCTGCTCCCAACGGCCAACGATTAAATCCCAATCATCTGGAGATGTGGCCTGCTGACCTAATTTAAAAGCACTAGATGCCAGGTTAATGGCATCTTGATAGGCTGTGGATAGTTCCGCTGCGCTCGCTGGAACAGTTGCAGCATTAGCGGCATCAGGTTCAATACCAGCCTTATTATTAGTTTCATCGGCCTCCACCGAAGCACTCATTTGAACCGGGACGGAGGCTGTTTCCCTCTCTGTTCTCTCTAAAGTGTCGGTTGATACTGGACTAATCTGACAGGCCGCTAGGGTCCCTAGACAGAGAATTTGAAGAATTCTGATGCATTTTTTCTCAAGCATTGTTCAAAAGTTCCCCATGGCCTCTAGGATGGTACGGGTCCCCATCATGTTCCAACGTGTTCTGGGTGGGAAGGCACCGCGTTTATTTCCCTGTTGTAACCCATGTCTATTTTTTCCACTAGCTCACAACCAGCCCTATTAGTATTAGCTGACGGGTCAGTTTTTCGTGGCTGGTCCTTTGGAGCCACCGGTACAGTAGTGGGCGAAATTGTCTTCAATACAGGCATGACAGGGTATCAAGAAGTATTGACCGACCCTAGCTATCGCGGACAAATTGTCACCTTCACTTACCCGGAATTGGGCAATACCGGAATTAATAATGAGGACGATGAATCAGCGACTCCTCAGGTGAATGGTGCGATCGCAAAAAATATTTGTGAGTGTCCTAGCAACTGGCGCTCCACCACATCTCTACCTGACCACCTAAAACAGCACAACATTCCAGGCATTTATGGCATCGATACCCGTGCCCTCACCCGCAAACTACGAACGGTAGGTGCCATGAATGGAGCAATCTCCAGTGAAATTCTTGACCCTGAACGGTTACTACAGCAACTTGAACTCATCCCCAGTATGGAAGGGTTAAATCTGGTAAAGGAGGTGAGCACCACCGAAGTTTATGAATGGACAGAGCCCACAGATACCCATTGGGAATTTACATCTACCACATCTACCGCCCATGATAGAACGGCTACACCCCTGACGGTGGTCGCCATTGATTTTGGCATCAAACGTAATATCCTGCGCCGCTTAGCCAGCCATGGCTGTCGCGTCATCGTAGTCCCTATTGATACAGAGCCAGAAGAGATTCTTAAGCATAAACCCGACGGTATTTTCCTGTCTAACGGACCAGGCGATCCGGCAGCTGTAGAATCTGCTCCAGCTCTAGTCAAAGCACTGTTAGATAGCGAGTTGCCCACCTTTGGCATCTGTATGGGACACCAGATCCTAGGGCTATCCCTTGGCGCAAAAACCTTCAAACTCAAATTTGGACATCGAGGTTTAAATCAACCCTGTGGTCTCACCCAAAAGGTAGAAATTACAAGTCAGAATCATGGTTTTGCCATCAATGCTGATACAATTCCAGCCACAGAGGTTGAAGTAACCCACTTGAATCTCAATGATCAGACTGTCGCTGGTCTACAACACAAAACCTTGCCCATCTTTTCAGTGCAGTATCATCCAGAGGCCAGTCCCGGACCCCATGACGCAGATTATTTATTTGAAAAATTCGTTACCCTTATGCTTGATCATCGCAGCAATGGTGTAGGGTAATCTATATTTTCCATTAAGTGACAGAAAAGCCCCAGATGAGTCCGAAATTAGCCCTCGGTTAACCCTGGATAAGTGCATTTACGTTTCACTTAATTTCCTTGCAGTCGGAAAGATCCTGACCTAAAATTAAACGTCTGATTTTGCCGTATCTATTGCCTTTAGGAGGTTATTATCGCTGAGTCGCTGACCCTAACCGTAAGTTTGAGAGGCACCCGTGATGTTAGGGGGAAATGTCAAATATTTCGCCTCACTGGTCTATTAGATGCATTTTCAGAACCCACATTTCGTAAGGTTCTGAATCGGTACATTGAAGAAGGCCCCACCCATATTATCCTCGACCTATCGGCGATTGATTTTGTCGACAGTTCGGGCCTAGGTGCCCTAGTGCAGCTGGTGAAAAAAGCAAAGGGTGAAAGCGGTAGTGTTCAAGTGGTAACGAATGCTCGCGTTACTCAGACGGTAAAGCTTGTCCGTCTGGAACAGTTTCTTTCGTTACAGCCCAACGTTGACACTGCCCTTGAGAATCTCAAGGATTCTTGATCGCAACCGTGGGCTCGATTTGGAACGCCATAGACCCATGGCGTGCTTACTCATTAGAGTGTTTAAGCGCGGGAGGTTTTGATGGACAGTCATGATGGCGCTAACGACATCAAGGTCCCGCTACCTACTTCAAGTGAACTGACAGAGATATTCTCACCGGGTGCTCTCCAGTTCCAGCAGGTGCAGTCTGTCCCACCGATAGCCTTGGCCTATATCGGTGATGCTGTGTTCGAGCTCTATGTTCGTATGCAGTTTTTATGGCCACCCCAGCGGATACAGATGTTTCATCAGCAGGTGGTAAGCCAGGTAAAGGCTGAACAGCAGGCTGCCTATCTTGAACAGTTAACGCCTCACTTACGCGATGTGGAAGCTGACATTGTTCGACGGGGACGCAATGCTACGTCTAAAGCCCCAAGACGTTTGTCAGCAAAAATATATCGACAGTCAACTGCATTCGAAGCCCTGGTTGGCTATCTCTACATCACTGACCAACCTCGGCTATGTGAGTTACTCAAGAACTTAAGCGTTACCTCTACTCTTCAGTAGTCTCTCAACGTGAAAAGCTACGAAACTCACGCTCCTAAGGCAATTGCCTTAGGAGCATCTATCCCTTGCCAGTTCCTCTATAGCCCCACGCCCCACGCCCTATTCCCCACTCCCCCAAACAACAACTAAGCGGTATGATGTGACTCCGCTTCTACTCCTAACCCATGGTTAAACCGTCGTCCGATCGGCCACGTCCGGCCAAAGGCAAATCTCGTCCTCAGCGGAAGGGACATGCTAAACCATCCTTTAAGCAGACATCCAGCAAGCCATTTAAAAAGCGACGACCCGGTCCTAAGGATGCATCAGGGCGACCACCCAAGCCTCGTTCCACCCCCCCAGCAGAGACCTTGCAAGAGGAACGCCCAGATTTAGTATACGGACGTCATTCAGTAGAAGCTGCGATCGCAAATGAGCGTCCCATCAATCGGCTGTGGGTCAATGCCAGACTCGTATTTGATGCTCGCTTTCGCCCGCTAATCCTAGATGCCAAAGCCAACGGTGCCGTCGTCGATGAGGTCAATACCCAACGACTTAACCAGCTCACCCAGGGGGCAAATCATCAGGGCATTGTGGCGCAAATTGCTTCCCACAGCTACATTGAGCTGGATGACCTGGTGGCCAAAGCCAAAGCCGCCTGCCGTCAACCAGTCATTGTTGCGGCTGATAGCATTACCGATCCCCATAATTTAGGAGCCATTATTCGCACAGCTGAAGCATTAGGTGCCCAGGGTGTGGTCATTCCCCAACGACGCGCCGTGGGGATCACGCCAACGGTCGCAAAGGTTGCCGCCGGGGCCTTGGAAACATTACCCGTTGCCAGAGTTATTAACCTGGGACGTGCTTTAGAACAACTTAAAGATGCAGGGTTTTGGGTGTATGGAACAGCTGCTGAAGCAGGGCAAGCAGTCCATACAACCCAGTTTGATCGCCCGATAGTGCTAGCCATCGGTGCAGAGGGTCAGGGTCTCAGCCTATCGATTCAAAATCTTTGCGATGTTTTAGTCTCTGTCCCTCTAGCTGGCAAAACTCCCAGTTTGAATGCTTCAGTCGCAACAGGTATGGTGCTGTATGAGATTTATCGACAGCGATGGTTAGAAAAATTACCGACTATTAATCTTGGCGGGGATCAAAATCACACTGTATAAATGTTATAAGCGCAATTTTAGGCTGCTCGTAAGCTGGATTTTTAATAACAACAGGTACTCATTTTATGAAAAGCTTTTTGAGTAATCTTTTTAGCTCATTTTCAAAGCCTTGGTGGGTTGAGATTTCCACATCCCAACCTCGCTGTCTTTATTATTTTGGTCCATTTGATACAGAACGTGAGGCAACCCAATATCAAGGGGGTTACATTGAAGATCTAGAGCAAGAAGGGGCACAACAAATTGACGTTGCCATTAAGTGCTGTGCCGAACCCGCACACTTGACGGTGGAATATACGGAGCCTAGCAATGTAACTCCCGTTTATAACAACTAGCGGGTTAGGCTAAAAAAACTACAAGAAATTTGCTCAGTAGGTTTTGACAAAAGGTGTTTGGAGCAGTAACCAAACACCTTTTGTTGTTAGTCAAAATATTCTGACATATGAGGGAACGAGCCTTTTTGTTCAAAATAACAGCGCCATCCGCGATTCAGGTATAGCGTTCGTCAAGCCTGCCAAAATTCATGGGTTTGCAGCCATTGACCAATGTCGTTACACAGCTGCGGTCCTATTTCCCAAGGCATTAAATGGGCAACATTATCGTACAAACGACATTCGCAATTCGGCAAGATAACGGCTGTTTCCTGGCTAGACTCTGGCGTGATGTGCACATCATTAGCCGCGGCTAGCATCAGGCAAGGTTGAGAAATGCGGTGTAATTCTCCCAAACGGTTATACCCTTGCCTCAGCGCGGTGTTTAAAGCTCGATTTGCCAAGGTCGATGTCTGGATAAAGGCGGGTGTGCCTTCCCTAGCGAGATATCGATAGGCCTGAGCACTATGCTGGGAGATCAAATAGCGAAACAGTGAGCGTTGACCAAAGGTGGAGATATTCCATGACCAGCCTGGAATTAACCAGTTAATTACCCCCGCAATCCCTGTCAGTAGGTTATCTTGCCAGCTAATGGATGGATGACGACCCGCTGGTCTGGCGGCAGTACTCACTAAAACTAAACCGGCAATTTGTGCAGGATGTTTCAGGGCTAACTCCATGGCCAAGATACCGCCAAGGGACCATCCCAACAACAAACAGGGCTGATCCAGACGGTCTAGCAGCACCGATAAATCATCCAGGTGCTGCTCCATGGTAAAGGGTTGGGTGGCACGGCTGCGACCATAACCACGCAAATCTGGTGCAATAATCTGAAAATGAGGCGATAGATAGTCCGCAAACACTGACATACAGCGCCCCGTGCCGGGATGGCCATGGAGGCACACGATGGGCATGCCCCGACCACAATAGTCAACCGCTAACTCCATAAACAAAGGGAAACTAGGCGTTTTCCTTCGGCACAAAATCAAGGGCGGCTGAGTTCATACAGTAGCGCTCTCCAGTGGGCTGAGGTCCATCGGAGAAAACGTGACCCAGGTGGGCGTCACACACAGCACATAGCACTTCGGTGCGCACCATAAAGAGACTAAAGTCACGCTTTGTGGCAACATTTTCGGCCTTACTGGCAGCCCAAAAACTAGGCCAACCTGTACCAGAATCGTACTTGGTTTCAGACGAGAAGAGTTCGGCCCCGCAGCAGACGCAGTTGTAGATACCGGCTGCTTTGTTGTCGTGATACTTACCGGTAAACGCTCGCTCTGTACCGTGCTTGCGAGCCACTTGATATTGCTCGGGGGTGAGCTGTGCTTGCCATTCTGCGTCTGTTTTTTGAATTTTCTCCACCATGTTTTTACTCAGAAAGTCGGTTACAGCTACTCATTGATCCTAACGCAGATTCCGGTCTATCTTAAGCGGGGATATCGCTGGCGATAACGACGATAGGCTAAGAGGCTGCCACTGGCGACAGTAAAAGCTGCTAAGGGCGCAACAACTGGCACCCAGGCATTGGTTAAAAAGAACAGAACCGTTGTTCCTGCGATCGCAACTACCCCAATGCCATAGGCGAGCAGTAAATAACGTCGCTTACGCAATTGCCAGGTAAGCCAACTGCCGCCGCTGGCCCAAACAATAATCCAGGCAATTTCTGCACCGTCCGGCCAGGCCCAGGGCAGTGGGTAATCATCTAAAACAGCACTTAAAAACTGACTGACCATGTGAAGATGCACCTCCACCCCTGACATTAAATAATTCTCATCGCTGATATCACTACGCAGGGTATAGGGGGTAAAAAATTTGTCAGTGCTGGTGTAGGCTGTCGTGCCAATCAAAACCACCTTGTTAGTAATCAACTCAGGATCAACCGCATCTGTCAGAATGTCAGTCAATGAAACTCGCTGGGCCAACTGCGTCGGTGAACGATAGGTAATCGGTATTTGATATCCGGCTGCATCCACCGATTGATAGCCACCGAAAGTGGAATTCATTAGCTTGAACCCCGTGTCACCCAGCTTTAAAAACTCATCTTCCCTGTCCCCGGGTGCGGGCTGCAAACCATGCTGCTTTTCTAGATAATGCATGGCCACCAGGAGGCCAAATGATATATGGACCTCGGCGTCTTCGTCAGTGCTGAGGCTGGCATACAAAAGATTACGTCGAATTTTACCGTCCGGATCCAAAGGAAAGTCATTGAAACTCACCTGTTCAGGTCTCAGCTCCGGAGGGGGTGGAATCCTCTCGCCTTGAAAGTCCCCTAACTTGGTAATACCAATAATGTTGTCAGCGGTCAGACTACGAGCCAACGCCGCTCGTCCCTCACCGATGGGGAAATTACGGTGCAGGTCCAAACCAATGGTGGCTGGCTGATGGCTTTGAATAATCTCAAGGGCATCGGCAATTGACTGATCGGACGGACTATCACGCTGCTGATTGTTGAGATCCTGTTCGTTAATCCCAACAAGCAGAATGCGGGGATCGGGGCCTAAATCCCGCTGATAGGCCACCAAACCGTCATATACCTGTAGTTCTAAAGGTACAAAAGCTTGAAGCTGACGAAAACCGAGAATTAGGACACTGGTTACAGCCGTTGCGATCGCAACGGCCCGAATACTCTCCTTGCGGGATGGCTGCCAGACCGTTGCCTGGGGCAAAAACGTCTCTGCCACTGTCAGCTGATCGGCCTTTTCAGCCAATTCATCTAAATGGCCCAGATCGTAGAGTACTTCCGCAACAGATTGATAGCGCTGATAGAAATAATGACGCACCATCTTTTTCAATAAATACTTGAGCCCCGGGCTGATATTGGCATACTCTTCCCAACGCAGCTCCAGGGAAGACATATCATCCGGTAAGTCTGTAGGGGCTCGCCCAGTTAATGCATGGATGGCCGTCATTCCCAAGGCAAAAATGTCACTACTCAAACGCGGCTTACCGGCCAGTTGCTCACTGGGGGTATACCCTTGTGTGCCTACACCGACCGTTAGACTCGTCAATTCACTATTGACCAACTGGGTACGGATTTCTTTGACGGCTCCAAAGTCAATCAGGCACAGCTTATTATCACTCTTACGTCGAATTAGATTATCAGGCTTCAAATCACGATGAATAACGCGATTATCATGGACGAACTTAAGAATCCCTAAGGTTTCCTGTAGTAAGGTAATGATTTGGTCTTCGCTTAGCCGTCCCGCACGACGAATTTCATCTCCCAAAGACTCACCATCAATCAACTCCTGAACCAGATAAAACTCCTGCTGCTCTTCAAAAGAATCTAGTAGTTTAGGAATACAGCTGTGGGTACCTAAACGCCTGAGCGTAGACACTTCCGTATCAAACAGCCGCCGCGCAACCTTGAGGAAAGTGGCATCATTGCTCGCTGGCTTTAACTGTTTAACCACACACTCAGGTGTTTGGGGCTGAAATAAATCCCTAGCCACATAGGTCTGCCCGAAGCCACCTGCCCCCAGCACTCTGACTAATTGATAGCGTTCCTTAAGAACCTGGCCTAGCATCAGCTTTAGCAGCCCCTGAACAGCTTGCTGGAGTAAATCTTCCGCAGCATTCGGATAGTTGCGCGTCCCATTATCCAGCAATTTTGGAGAGTGTACCCAGGCTGAATTATGGAGCCAACAGTATAGACAGTTTACCTGGCATATTCCCCGAAAGCCTAATAACCATACCAGTTCAACTGGCTGTACCTAGGGCAAATAACGATGCCTGGGACAGCCATGCAACCTAACCAGGTAAAGCCTGAATCTTACTGAGCAGCGTTGGTGGATGGATAGGCTTCACCAAGTAATCATCAAAGCCATCCATAGAAAGTTCACCCTCGGCTTCCATATCCTCAGCCTGCATCAACGAAATCACTTTAATTCCGGATGTAGCCACGTAGTGCTTGAGATCATCCACAATATATTGACTATTCCCACTGACTAAATGGTGGTTGAGAATAATGGCTACAGGCTGCAAAATCTCTACCTGGTGGACAATTCGCGACCCTTCGATCACCCAAATTACCTGATAGTTGGCAGCGGTCAATAAATCACAAATTAAACTGGCACTACTTTCATCATCTTCCAGCAGAATAATCCGACCAGTAATCGGTTCAACACTTTGATAGGAGTGAGATGGAACGTCTGGATGCTGTAGCGGAATCCGCACGGTGAACATGGACCCCTTACCCGGTGTGGAAACCACCTGAATTGAGCCATTATGCAGTTCAACAAGTTGTTTAGTGAGCGCTAACCCCAGACCAGCACCAGGATACTGACGCTGACGGGCCGCTTCTAACTGCTTAAATGTTTCAAACAAAACCGCCTGCTGCGCCTCAGGAATACCAATCCCAGTATCTTCCACCTGAAACATGACATTCTGTGGATCACGCCAAACCCGTAAACTAACTCGCCCATTGGCATCGGTAAATTTAACAGCATTACTGAGTAAATTGGCTAAAATTTGACGTATTCGACGTGGATCAGCGCAAAAATTATCCTCACTTTCCGACAGCCTTAAATTTATTCGTAAATCTACCTCTTTAGACTGAGCCTGTTGCCGAAAACTCTCTAGACTGCTGCGGGCTAAATTAGATAGGGAAAAATTGTTGATCTCAAGGACAGTACGTCCCGCCTCAATTTTAGCGACTTCCAGAATGTCATTGATAATGTCTAATAGCTGTTCTCCACTACTATGAATGGTGTTGAGATAATCACGTTGACGAGGACTCAACTCTCCAAAAGACCAGCGCAATAAGGTGGCCGACATGCCAATAATATAGGTCAATGGCGTCCGGAGCTCATGGCTCATGGTGGCCAAAAATTCACTCTTAGTTTTAATAGCAGCTTCAGCAGCTATCAATGTATCATTAAGGTTCTGGGTTCGGTCCTCAACCTGCGCCTCAAGCATCAGTTTTTGATACTGGAGTTGTTGTTGCAAATCGTTTTGACGAATCGCTATGGCGATATGTTCTGCAACCTTAACCAGAAACTGCCCTTCCCATGGTTGCCAATGGCGCAGCTTTTGAGATGACCTCTCTGACTCACTGGTACACTGATGGGCGATCAATAACCCCCACAATCTATCGCCCAGCCAGATAGGCACTACCAACTGAGATGCGACATTAACGTGTTTGAGTTGCTTGAGCAAACATGGGTGATTTTGATAGTGTTTTTCTATGTTTTCAATCGCGATATACCCTGCTGCCTGAGACATTTGGGCATATCGCTCAGCACAGGACGCATCCGACACACAATGGGCGTCGGAACGATAGAGAACAGACTCCGTAGATGGATGCCCACGTGCCTCGTAGGTAATGCAAGACGAGACATTACCCTCCTTATTCTGCAACAACGACTGTTCAGGTTTGGGAGGGGGATTAGCAACTTGATAAACAAATAACCGGTCAAGACACAACCATTCGCAGACTTCATTTAGAGTTAATTGAATCAAGGATGCCAGTGGTTCTGACTGCTGCAAACGGGTAACAATACGCTGCAGAATAGTAGCCGATGATAGGGACGGATCTGGAGAACGTTGCGCTAGATCACTCACATCCAGCACAAGCTGATTCATTAAGTTAATAAGGTACTGACTCTCAAAGGTATAGGTTTCAGACAATGGCTCTGCGACAGACCGATTTAACCGCTGCTGCAGTTGCCCTATGGTATCTTGACTGGAACCACTCAATCCCTGGACTAGCCAAGGCAGAGATAAAAAACGATCAATCGCCACCGGATCGGTACAAAGGCAAACTAGATAATGATTTACTTCACCAGGTTGAGCTATGAGCAAACCATTAATTTGCCCTACCGAAAACAGCGAAAACTTGGCGATATCAGCTTCCACAGGCAATTGACCATTGCCTAAATCCTGCTCAGAGAGATAATATTCATCGTCTGTCAACAGCCCAGAGAGACTCCTTCGCACCTGTTCAAAAACATGATGCGGTATGCTTTGATACTCTAAGGCTGAGGAGAAACCAGACATAGTTATTGACTATTTGTAAGGGCGATAACCTGGAAACGACTGAAATAGCCACAAAGCAAAGCACACACATCAGGATCTCCTACAATGGTGTTTCCCATAAGCAAATCTGTTCTGACTATTATCATTGTCATAATGCTGTAATACGCTCAGTTATTAACTACTCTCTAAAAAGAGTAAACACCTCCTAACATGGATCAGAAAACATATTTAACCAAGCTGATACTGTTGTGAAAAACAGTGAACATAGTTTTCTAAAAACCATGTTTCTTTAAGCAGGGCTTGCCCCAGAACCTTTAGCTTCTGACAAGCCTAGAAAACATATCACCAGCATTTTAAGGTCCCTCAACTCCTTAACGATAAAACCAGTATTGATCCCTAAAGCTTAAATATCACTAACGTTAGCTGGAAACCAAAAGCATAGTGACGGATTAAAAACCATGGCTACAGACGCAAATAAATGGTCAACAGCCTAACCAAATAAATTATAAAGATTGTCTGGGACAACTATTTTCAATGTTTATTTAATCATTGATTTTTCAATATGCTTACCGAGAGAAAAGCGGTAGATCCAACGACTTCAAGTAATCTCATCCTAACGCTGTCGTTTTGAGTTCTGAGGGAAACCCTATACTTCTTTCATAATTCCAAAACGCTGATACAACCGTGGCAAATGGTTGCCTAGAATTAGAAAACTCTCCCGCATAAGGGAATTAAATAGATCTATAAAATCTTTTTTACGCGACGAGAAAAATATAAAGTCGACTGAAGGGCTACCCCCTCTCCCTAGATCTAAGCAGCTCCTGCCCCCGTTTCATACGCTCAACAGTAGCCGTAGCTAATTTTATTTTTTTAGTGAAAAACTAAATCACTCTATTGCCATTGATGAATATATTGTTACAATACCCATCAAGTTTTGATATAGCAATTTCAATCCAGGTGAGGTACGCTAGTCATCATAAATTAAGTGTACCTAAGATGATTAGAACTGATGCCTAAGCCGTACTCATTGGACTTACGTCAGAAGATTGTCAAGGCCTATGACCGAGGTGACCTCTCTCAACGTAGTCTTGCTAAACAATTTGGTGTCGCTAAAAGTTTTGTGCAAAAACTGCTCAAGCAGCGTCGAGAGACGGGCTCAATTGCCCCCAAGGTCCGTGAGGAGCAAACCCCACCCAAACTCAATGACGACCATCGAATCATTCTGGCTCAGTTAGTCGAAGCAACCAATGATGCGACGTTGGCAGAACTCTGCCATCAGATCCATGAGAAAACGGGGGTGCGTGTCGGTACAACCACAATGCACAATACGCTCAAGCAGATGAATCTAACGGTCAAAAAAAACGTTCTACCCTGATGTTAAAGCCAGCGAACGAGTCCAAACGGAACGGGTAGATTTCTGGAAGACAGTCCAGACAATTCTGGCGAAAGATCTTATTTTCATCGACGAATCGGGTGTCAATTTAGCGATGACCCGGTTGAGAGCTCGGTCGACTAAGGGCAAGCGTGCTTACAGCAGCAAACCCAGCAAACGTGGAAAGAACGTCTCTATTATTGGTGCCCTTGGGCTGAATGGTGTGATTGCAGACTACAGTCTGCTAGGCGCTACGGACGGTCTGACCTTTGAAGCCTTTATCAGCCAAACGTTAGTTCCAAAACTATGGAAAGGTGCTTGTGTGGTGATGGATAACTGTCCGGTACATCTCGACCAAACCATCCGTGACCTGATTGAAGCAGCACAGGCTCGATTAATTTACCTCCCTCCCTATTCACCTGATTTCTCACCTATCGAAAACTGCTGGTCTAAGCTCAAAAGTATTCTCAGAACACTAGGACCGAGAACTTACCCTGACTTAGCAAATGCAATTGAGACAGCCTTTTCTCAAGTCTCTCTTGACGATATTCGAAGCTGGTTCACTCATTGCTGCTACTGTACCTCAGAAGACTGAAAAATGCTGTATGCAGATATGTCTGTTTCCCTAGGGTCTTGGAGGTCCCGCAATGGAACCTATCTCCGCTGAAGTTATTCAGCAGGTGGCCGATTACTTCAGCGTTTTGAGCGAGCCCATGCGGCTCAAAATTTTGAATCTGCTGGGAAGTGGTGAGAAATGCGTGCAGGACCTGGTTGATGTTACCGAAACCAGTCAGGCTAATGTGTCTAAACACCTGAAAGTAATGATGCAGGCAGGCATCCTCACTAGGCGAACCGAAGGCACATCGTCTTTTTATCGGGTATCTGACGATCTGAGTTTTCAGCTGTGCAGCTTGGTTTGCGATCGCATCGCCAGTCGTATCGAAGAACAAGCCAAACATTTTCGTGCCTTTAGCTTCTCCAACCAAGAAGTTAGCAATAACGAGGCGGCTTCAACTGAAGCGGAAGTCACCAGCTAAAGTAATGGTAATGATTAGGCGTTAAACTCACAATTCAAAACTGTTGCCCAACCCGCCATCGACTAAATAATGCTGTAGTGACACCCAACCGTTGCCCAACCCGCCATCGACTAAATAATGCTGTAGTGACACCCAACCGTTGCCCAACCCGCCATCGACTAAATAATGCTGTAGTGACACCCAACTGTTGCCCAACGCGCTGCGCTTAAGGTATAGCTATCATCATCGACGTCTTCACCACCACTGATATCATCCAGTAAAGCCTGTACCAGCGGCAGGGCATTATCGCCAAGGGTCACCCGCTGATTACTGGCCGTATTGGCCATGGACAGCAATACTTTCCAACAGTTAGTCAAGGGATTGGTACTACAGACCAGATAGGTTTCAACCCTACCTTCTGAATCATCAACGACCCAGGCATTCTGAGTGGGCAGGCTGGTCGATGTTCCAGGCAATAAGGTCAAAGCAGTCTGTAATGACTCTATGGCATAGGGTTGACCATCACTGGGGGGGAAAAACGCCTGCATCCGATCCTTAGCGTCAAAAGCCAACAACATAGCATATACAGGAGTTGAACCAAAATTCAGGGCTTGGTAACGTAGCTGAGCCCCCTTAGAAAACTCCACCGGGCGATTTTGACGGCTGACAGCATCAGCTAAACGACTTTTCGAAGCCCTACCCGAGGCTTGACGAGTCTCATGCTGGAGTAAGAGTTTTTCAGTCTCCCCTGCTAATAACAGATTCAGCCGAACCGCCAAATGGGACGATGTTTGATTGTCACTCAACCGCAGCAGCTTCATAGCTAGCATGGTTTTGAGCTTAGGCGAAAGACGAGCCACCGCCATTTTGACTGCTTCGTCTTGCTTGGCTAAGGTACCCACCACCAGGGTACGGGTGGGGGTGAACAACCCATACCCCTGCCTCACGACTGGCATAGTGGGTAAATCGCCTCTATCTGCGATTTCTGAGCGAACCTGGCCCAACATACAGTCCGCCGGATGGATGTCATCTGTAGAATCGACAAAGGACAGTGCAGCTAGGGCACTGGTGGCATCAACACGCTCAATTCTCTCCAGGCTGGAATCTAGAGCAACAACCAGGGGCAGATCTTTAGGTAAAACCCGCATTGTTTCGTATAGGGGCTGACCCACTGGCCAGGGTTCCCCATCGGGTAATTTGATGCGACTAGACAAACCAGTCTGCGATCGCACCATCACCACCTGCTCATCACTATCTAACTGCCTAGCAAATCCCAACCGTTCGCTGCACTGAACCACATCTGCCGGTAAGCCACCTAACCACAACGTGGCCGAACGCCCTTCAACAGACATAATCACCGCATCCAAACACGGTAGATCTGCATCACCATAAACAGCATGCTCATCGGCGGTTTGCGTAGTCCAATAAGGTGTCTGATTAGGCACCAGAGGCAAAATGGACTCTTGAGCCCCCCGCATAACAGCCGAAAGCTTAGCCGGTAGCTGGGTGGCCCATAGATAACGGGTAAGACCGTAGGTAAATAAGCCCGCTCCAAAATCAGACCACTGACGTTCAATCACCGGCTGGCCATCACGGGCAGCCATGAGCAAATCACCAGGGAAAAATGAGGGCTCTGCCGCAATTTGCAGCTTTTCCACCTCCGACGTACCATCCATAGATAACGGAGGACAGTACACATCCTCAACCGTCGGTATTACTCGGCGAGAACGCACACGATAGCCACTGGACAACATCTCATCAAGCTGACTATACCCAGCATCTACCACCGTAAATACTTGCTTAGTTTTGAGCTTAGCCAAAATTTGCTTCACCCAGGATACTGGCACATCCCTGGACAGAGGTTGAGCAGCTGTAGGCAAATAGCCATCCACAGGCACCCAAGTTTTAATGCGTTTTTCGCCCAGGGCTAGCTGACTACCACAACCACTGAAGTGAACAACCACAAAATCACTAGTATTCGACGTTTGAGTCAGCTGATAGAGGGCATCTAGAATACCGATCTGGGTTGCTTGGGCATCCACCAACGTAACAATGTTGTTCGGATCAAATCCAAAACGATAAAGCAACAGCTGTCTTTGCAGTTCAACATCTGTCAGACAGCCCTTGAAAGGGTCCACATCTTTTCCTAGAACCCCATTGGGATATTGGTTAATACCAATGAGCAAGGCTAGTTTGCGACGGGAAGGATCTGCCAGTGCCTGCTGCCAGCCTAGAAGCTGGGACTGACTGAGCCCAAAGGCTCCCAAGATGACACCTGTCGCTGACAAAAACTCCCGTCGCTTCACGACCCGATTACTCCATTAGCTTTAGCTTTAGGCATGCATGGCACGAGCCAACTCAGCAGCCACTTCTGGGCGAGAAAATTCCGGGGGGGGAAGCTCGCCACGACGCAACATTTCGCGCACCTTTGTACCCGATAGATGGATACGTTCTTCCTTACTACTGGGGCTAGTCTTACTAGTTGCCATAGTACCTGTACGGGTGCAGTAGAAGGCATGTTCAAACTTCATAGGTGTAATTCCCATTTCACCCGGTTCAAACTGATCAAAGATGTGCTGAGCATCGTAAGTGCCGTAGTAATCACCCACTCCAGCATGATCACGCCCCACAATAAAGTGAGTACAACCATAATTCTTACGAATTAAAGCGTGGAAAATTGCCTCGCGAGGACCAGCGTAACGCATAGCCGATGGATTAATTGCCAAAATTACCCGATCTTGCGGAAAATAGCGGTCCATCATGATTTCATAGCACCGCATCCTGACATCTGCTGGAATGTCATCCTTTTTAGTCGCACCGACCAGGGGATGCAAAAACAGACCATCCACAGTTTCTAGAGCACATTTTTGAATGTACTCATGGGCCCGGTGAATAGGGTTACGGGTCTGAAAACCAACCACGGTCTTCCAGCCACGCTCACGAAACATAGCGCGAGAAGCCGCTGGATCAATCTGGTACTTAGGGAATAAAGGATGAGGATCACGCTCTAGTAGCCAGACAGGACCAGCTAAATTAACAGCTCCCTGTTCATAGATAACTTTGACGCCAGGATGCTTATCCTCATCAGTACGATAAACATTAATCGCCTCTTTTTTCTTATCGTAGGTATACTTTTCAGTCAGCTCAAGTACACCAACATAGCGACCCGTCTTATCGTTAAGACGAATCAACATGCCCTCATTGAGGGGAGTAGCGACTTCTTCTGAAACAGAGAGGGTCACAGGTACTGACCAGGGCAGCCCATTAGCCAAACGCATATCAGTTACTACAGGTTCGTAGTCGGCTTTGCCCATGAACCCAGTTAAAGGGCTAAAGCCACCAATGGCGATCATGACTAAGTCCGACAGAGCCCGATCATCTAAAGTAACCTGGGGCAAAAAATCAGCTTTACTTAAAAATTCTGCTTTCTGCTCATCAGATACTAAACGATCGATCAGCGTGCCGCCGTGGGGGGCGATACCATCTTTAGTTAATGTCAAAACGTCCTCTTTTCTTCTATAGAAACTGCGTTAATGTTCATCTTCTGGAACGAACGGTCGAATAAGACCGCCGCCTAGCACCCGATCATCATCGTCGTACCATACCGCAGCCTGTCCCGGAGACACGCTAAACTGAGGCTCTTTGAAGACTAGCTTCACAGAACCATCTGCTAAGGGAAACACGGTGGCAGCTACCGCAGGTGAACGATAACGAATCTGGACTGTCACTGCCATGGGAGAGTCAGGGGCTTGAACCGAAACCCAGTTAACCCGATCGACAGTGCAGTAAGGCTGATGAACACTATCTCGTTCTCCCACAACCACCTGGTTGCGAGCAACGTCCAAAGAAATTACGTAAAGAGGAGCTGGAGCAGCGATGCCCAAACCTTTACGCTGACCGATAGTGTAATTATGAATACCTGTATGCTGACCCAGTACGTTGCCGTTAGTGTCAACAATATCCCCCGTCTTAGGCGCTAGATACTTATCCAAGAAAGCCTGCATAGAGCCATGCTGTTCAATTAAGCATAAGTCTTGACTCTCAGGCTTTTCCGCTGTGTGAAGACCTAATTTTGTCGCCATTTCCCGCGTTTGAACTTTAGTTTGTTCACCGAGGGGAAACTGGGTAGCACTGAGCTGTGCTTGGGTTAAATCATAAAGAAAATAGGACTGATCTTTCTTGCGATCAACCGCACGGCGCAGCTCGTAGCGCCCTGTATCGCTATTATAAGCAATCCGAGCATAGTGGCCCGTGGCAATGGTATCTGCCCCCAGTTCTTGGCGAGCATAATCCAACATAGGGCCAAACTTAACGCTGCGGTTGCACTGGGAGCAGGGTAAGGGCGTTACCCCTCGGCTGTAACCTTCAACCACATAGTTGATGATTTTTTCTTCGAACAGCTCACGGGTATCGACAACGTGATAAGGGATATCCAGCTCTTCACAGAGCTGAGCAGCATCCACCATCCCTTCAGAACAGCATTGCCCTTTACCTTTCATCAACCATAGAGTCAGGCCAATTACATCTTGCCCTTGCTGGTGCAATGTGGCTGCAGCGACCGAACTATCTACGCCCCCAGACAGACCTACAACAACTTTACCCATAGATACCCATAGATGATCGCACTCATCAAAATTGCCAATTCTTAGGCTAACACTCCATTCACAAATACGTGATTACTGGCCATCACTTTTAGCGTTTGAACTCAGGCGGGGGCTATGACCAAGACAATAAAAACTGAGACATTCACTTCAAGACATACAGTCATGAAACCTTCATATCCCGATGAAATGAAAAAACAAGGCAGCAGCCCCCATCGCCATTCATTCTGCGTTACATCTAAACAGATGCAGGCCATTGAGGCTCAGCTCTTTGATGCAGGCTTTCCCGTGGCAGCCCTGATGGAAAAAGTAGCGGGACGCATTGCCGACTATTGGGCACAGCACTGGGACCGCTCTTATGAAGTCGGGGTTTTGGTAGGCCCCGGTCACAACGGTGGCGATGCCTTGGTGGTGGCCCGTGAGCTACACCTGCAAGGCTATGGGGTAAAAATTTACGGTCCTTTTGAGCGATGCAAACCGCTGACCATGGACCATGGTCGTTACTGTCGTAGCTTAGGGATTCCCTGGTACCAAACATGGAGTGAACTGGAGGCTAACCTGGGCCAGCGCTGTCGCCTGCTTGATGGTCTGTTTGGATTTGGCCTCAGTCGCCCCATTAGCGAGGAGGTCGCCACAGCGATCACCAGGATTAATCACAGTAATATGCCCGTTGTGAGCATTGATCTCCCGTCTGGCATCCACACCGACAGTGGAGAAGCATTAGGAATAGCTGTTAAAGCGGACATTACCCTCTGCCTGGGACTCTGGAAACGTGCCTGCTTACAGGAAATAGCTCAACCTTATTTGGGACATACGGAGTTGATTGACTTCGACATCCCTTTGGCAAACATTGAAGCTGTGCTGGGGGTTACACCAAAGGTACAGCGTTTAACACCTGGGCGGGCACTGCGGACCTTACCCCTGCAACGGTCTCCTGTGGCCCATAAGTATACTGTGGGGCAACTGTTGGCCATTGCTGGCTCCAGACAATATGCAGGGGCTGCACTGTTGACGGGTCACGGTGCCATGGCCAGTGGTGTGGGCATGGTGACCCTGGTTGTGCCAGAGACTATCCATCCCTCAATGGTGGCCCAGTTGCCAGGAGCCTTGGTAATTGGAGCGGAGGAAACAGCAACAGGTGAAATAGCCACGCTGCCGCCGTTAGACCTGGACCGCTATGACACCATCGCCTGCGGACCTGGATTGGCTCAGGTTGACTGGCTATCTGACATTTTGGCCAGTTCTCCCCCCCTGCTCTTGGATGCCGATGGGCTCAACAGTACCACCGCTGAGCAACTAACAAAACGCCTGGGACCAACTGTGATCACCCCACACCCCGGCGAATTTAGACGACTCTTCCCAGAACTTATTAGCGGTCATGATGGTGCGCTTCAGGCAGCCCAGCAGACTGGAACGACGGTCGTTCTTAAGGGCGCTAAGGTGGCCATTGCCAGCGGCGATCGGTTATGGCTTAACCCCCACAGCACCCCAGCCCTGGCACGGGGAGGCAGTGGGGACGTTTTAACAGGCTTAATGGGGGGGCTAATGGCTCAGAAAATAGCTGATGTCAACCGTGGGCAACGCCAGAAAAGTACCCCGGCAAACTCGACCGATGCTGTTTTAGAGGCCGCTATAGGCGCAGTCTGGTGGCATGCGCAAGCGGGTCTTTATGCTGAGCAACAACGCACGGTTCTAGGGGTGGATCCACTACAGCTAGCCCAGTCTTTAGATCCCGCTCTGGCAAATTATTTAGCTAACAAATAATTGTTGACCATCTGGTGATAACACTCCTACAGGCCCTTTGATTTGGAAGAGTTCATGCGCGATCGCAACGTAATTGCCATTAAACCAAGAATTGTCAGCGGCACAATTACATATTTGAGGGCAGAGCCAAACATCACAGTGCTGCCATGCTCGGTTGATTTCATCACCAGATATAAGGTGTAGGCCAAATAATAAGCCAACAGCAATACCCCTTCCCAACGACTCACCAAATTGTCGTTAAAACAAATTGGGAAACACATGATCGCGACTCCGATCATGACTGGAATATCAAAGGCTAAAACCGATGGCTCAATGGCAATACCGTTGGGGGATAAGGCACTTGTAACGCCCAACACCACCAAAATATTAAAAATATTACTGCCCACAACATTACCCACGGCAATATCTCGCTCTCCGCGCAAACTCGCCACAATCGATGTAGCCAGCTCAGGCAACGACGTCCCAAAGGCCACAATCGTTAAACCAATGATGATGGGATTCACCTCCAGGGCCTCGGCAATGGTCACAGCCCCCCTTACTAAGAGCTGTGAACCCACCACCAAACAAGCCATCCCTCCCAAAAAAGCCAGGAATTCTATACCAACCTTAGACCAGGCAAATTCTCGAGGACCGTACTCTTGGGCATACTCATCCTGAACCTCAGGGTTCTGCTCACGACGACTTTGAAAAAGCAGAAAAAACGTATAGCTGAGACCACCTAACACCAAGACAACACCGTCAGATGTGTCAATAAATCCATCCAGGCTAAACAAAAAAACCAGACCGGATACCCCGATCATAATCGGTACATCCAGGCGGATTAGCTGCTGGGCAACGACTAGAGGGGCAACCAGGGCAGAGGCTCCTAAAATCAGCAACACATTGCAGATATTACTGCCAACCACATTCCCTACAGCCAGCTGCGTCTGATCATTAAATGAAGCGTGCAAGCTCACAGCAAGCTCTGGCGCACTGGTGCCAAAGGCAACAACTGTCAAACCAATCACCAGAGGAGAGATGCGCACCATAGCCGCCAGGTTGGAAGCTCCCCTAACTAAAAAATCTGCTCCAACCACCAGGAAAACTATCCCCAGTATGAGAAATACAGTGGCAGTCATGGCCCTACAGGCTATCTCCTTTCATACGTCTTTCTGTTAATTTATTCTTTCTAACCGGCCCCCTGGCCATCGATTTGAGTGTACCGGCTTTATTCGATACTATGCCGAGAGTTTGTTCTAATCAATGTACCTACAGGTATGAATAATTACCTAACAATCATTATTGTGCCGCCTACTAAGCAATGGCACAAACGAATAATCGCTGTAAATCTTGCCAACGAATCCACACATCTACTATGACGCTAGCCCCATGGCGACCCGCCTTAGCTCGAGCTCTTCATCGCAATCGTGCGCGAGCAGATTGTCGGTATTTACAGCTAGCAACCATTAATACAGAGGGTAAACCCTCTAATCGTACCGTAGTTTTTCGGGGATTTGTTGAAGAAGCCCTACAAATGGTCACCGATGGGCGTAGTGAGAAAGTCCAGCAAATACAAATGAATCCCTGGGCCGAAGCATGCTGGTATTTCACCGTGACTCGCGAACAATTTCGTTTGGCAGGTCAACTCACACTGATTGGCCCAGACAACGATCCAGGAGATTTACGCCAAACGGCCTGGCAGACAATGTCCGATCAGGCCCGCCAACAGTTTTATTGGCCCCAGCCAGGGCAAAACAGATCAAACGCAAACGCATTTGAACCAACGACTGTATCCATGGAACACCCAACCGATAGTTTCTCTGTACTGTTGTTAACCCCTGAACATGTTGACCATTTAGCCCTACGCGGCCATCCCCAAGATCGACATATCTATGAACGAGGGGCAGGAGAATGGACAGTCCAGGCAGTTAATCCTTAAGTAATGGCAGCGTGAGCCTTGGACAATGAAAGGTCTGACCCACTAGCCCTTAGGGCAGCCGTCTAAAAACTCTTCGATGGCGCGATCCTTTAGCCGACAACAGTCACCCTCATCTTGGTCGTTCGGCTGAGCAGCGCTCGACAGCATAGTCACTGGCAAAGCTGGAGCTTTGGGCGGCTGCTGTAGTTGAGCGATCTGACGCTCTAGGGTTTCAATCCGATCGACTAAGGTGCGAATAACAGCAGCCTCAGAGTCAGGTAGCTGACCATGTTCCAAGGGGCCGGGACGGTTAGAAGAGCGGTGTACAACACGCCCAGGCACACCCACCACCGTGCAACCAGAAGGAACATTCCTGAGCACTACAGAACCAGCACCCACCCGAACATTATTACCAATTTGAATATTGCCAAGCACCTTAGCACCTGCCCCCACGACGACCTGGGTACCTAGGGTGGGGTGACGCTTGCCGGTTTCTTTACCGGTTCCTCCCAGGGTGACTCCTTGATAAATCAGAGAGTAATCTCCCACGATAGCTGTTTCACCAATGACCACACCCATACCATGGTCAATAAAGACGCCGCAGCCAATGGTGGCTCCTGGATGAATCTCAATACCCGTGATCAGACGCGCTACATGGGATACAAACCTCGGTAGAAACGGTAGTCCCAACTTCCACAGATTATGGGATAGGCGATAAAGCAATAAAGCATGCAGGCCCGGATAGCAAAACAGAACTTCCAGTGCATTACGGGCAGCTGGGTCCCGCTCAAAAACCACTTTAAAATCGGCAATAAAAGTTTGTAACACGTAGACGTCCTCAAAGGTGTTAATGCGTTGCTAAATCGCTGTATGTGTTGAAGATGTAGGACACCTGTCCATCTAGAATCAGAGTTTCCTAGCAGCGAACATGTTATGTATCAGCTGGGATGTGGCTTAAGTGGCACAATCGACAAATGTCATAACAGAACCATCCAGTAAGATTGGCAACAACGTAATAGAGTCTTTGCTAAAAATGTGACGTATATATTAACTTGCGCTCCGCAACTAGCATACCTCAGGGATAGATATTGAATCTGAGTGTTGGCTTAATTACAATTCCAGCGCATTTGCTGGCCCCCAAGCCTTATTGGGATTGGGGATCAGTGGCTGAGGCGGACTCTGCTCTGTTTGGAACCAGAGATATCGTTTGACTGAAAATCGTTACAAGATGGGGTTAAGCCATGGTGGATACTCAATCTTTGCCGTTTATTCTTTTTGTCCAACACGGTTGGCACGATACCCATCGTCGTATTCATCGATTGGGGCTCTCCTTAGCCGATCCAAACACAGAGGTAATCGCACCTAATCTAGGGTTAATTAAAACCTGGTGGCGGATTGACCCACTGATTGCTCAAGTAGAACAAGTTGCGATCGCAACCCATCAGCACCACCCCAACCGTCCCTGGCGCATTGTTGGTCACTCCATGGGCGGATTAATTTGGCTAGAGTTGCTCGAGCGCCATCCCGAATGGTGGTCTCACGTCAGTTCAGTCAGCCTGGTGAGTTCACCGGTTGGAGGTGCTGACCTGGGGCGCATTTTTGACCCATTCCGATGGGGTATTGGCATCGCTAGAGATTTAGGCACTGACCGCCGTCAAATGGCTGAAAATCTGGCCCGTCACATCCCAATGCAAACCATTGCCAGCGATTACGATGGTGGCAGCGATGGCACAGTTCCCCTGCAGTGTTCTCAGTTTCGCCATGCCCACTACACCCAGCTCCAAGGAATTCGCCACGACAATACCAAAGACCATCCCGACGTCACCACAGCCATCCAAAATTTTTGGAGCATACTGCCCAAGGCTCCAACTGTGCCAGAGGATCCGTTAGAAGACACCATTATCGCCCAGATGCAAGCAATCCCTGGCATCACTGACGCCCACCACCGCAATTTTAATCGGTCTACTATCTGGGCTACCTTAACCCATGGGTTCTCCCTGCGCATCTGGCGTCATCCCCTGAGCATTCACCATGTTTTTCTAGCCGATGCTCAACAGCGTTGTCGCTTTGCTGGGTTTGTCGGCTGGGCTGACACCCAAGGCTTATATCAAAGATTAGCGATGATTAAACAGCGGCACTGTAAACAGTAGCTAGTGCCTGCTTGCTGCCATGGCACATTGATAGCAGAAGCCATGCCGAGGACTATACTAGCTTCTATGCCATTGCAGCAATGCCCATGCCCCACACTCAGAGTGCGTCTGGCGTAGTTTCCATGAATTCCGTCACAGTGTCGGAGCGATCTTCCAAGCTACCGCCTGAGCTACCAAGCCCCGAGCTATGCCCCGAGCTATCAATTATTGTCCCGCTTTACTGCGAAGAGTCTAACGTCGACCATTTGTTTGCACGGCTAGAGCATGTCGTCCATGGCTTAGGGACAAATTACGAAATTGTCTGTGTTGATGATGGCAGCAAGGATAATACCCTGCTGCGATTGATTGATCACCATCACCGTAACCCTGCCATTAAAGTTGTGGCCCTAGCCCGTAACTTTGGCAAAGAACTCGCCCTCACTGCGGGCATTGACTATAGCAAAGGCAAGGCCGTAGTCCCCATCGATGCCGATTTGCAAGATCCTCCCGAGTACATTCAGGACCTGATGGAAAAGTGGCGAGAAGGATATGACGTTGTCTATGCAAAACGCCGCCATCGCCAGGGAGAAACCTGGCTGAAGAAATTCTCAGCCAATGGGTTTTATCGAGTCATCGGCAAAATGAGCCAGGTGCCCATCCCTCAAGACACCGGGGATTTTCGGCTCATGGACCGTAAGGTTGTAGATGCCCTCAAACAGCTATCCGAGCGTACTCGATTTATGAAAGGGTTATTTGCCTGGGTGGGCTACAAGCAAACGTATATTACTTACGACCGTGACCCGCGCCACAGCGGCAACAGTAAGTGGAACTATTGGAAACTCTGGAACTTTGCCATTGATGGCATTGTGTCCTTTAGCTCCACACCTCTGAGGATATGGGGCTACCTGGGGGTGATGATTTCTGTTATCTCCTTTGTCTATGCATCGTTTTTAGTCATCCGCACCCTGGTGCTAGGCATTGATGTACCGGGCTATGCATCGCTCATGGTGGCAATTTTGTTTCTGGGGGGCATTCAGTTAGTTAGCCTCGGCATTATTGGCGAGTATCTAGGTCGCGTATATGAGGAAGTTAAACAGCGCCCCCTATATTTAGTACGGGAGTTCTATGGAGAGCAAATAAAATAAACCCTGAATATTTCCCGTGGCCAATTGTAGCGACGTTCCATGGAACGTCGCTACAATTGGCCACGGGGTTAGAAAACCATAGATGGGCGATCAATGGCTAACTTCAAACGCCTGGTTTTAATCATGGCCCTAGTCTGCATTGCCGCAACTGGGGTTGCCATATTCTCCCTAGGAGGTATAGATCCTGTGTGGCTACAAACCAGCCTCGACCGGGCAGGCCTGTGGGGACCTATTTTTTACATCGTGATCTACACGGTGGCAACGGTATTGATATTGCCGTCTACTGTGCTCAACCTGGCGGGGGGAGCGTTGTTTGGTCCCTGGTTAGGCTCGCTATGGACAACCATTGGAGCGTTGATAGCCGCCATGGTCGCCTTCGGCTTTACCCGCACCGTGGGGCGAGAGCTGGTGGAAAAACGACTGGCTGGTTACTGGCAAACCCTTGATGCCGAAATTCGCCATGGTGGCATGGTTTACATATTCTCCATTAGACTGCTGCCAGTCATTCCCTATGGTTTGGTAAATTTTGCTGCAGGTCTTACATCCATTAGCTGGAAAGACTATGTGGTCGGAACAACCTTGGGCACACTACCAGGGGTATTACCCTTTGTGCTGTTGGGCAGCTCTGGCCTCACACTTTCCCAAACTGGAGATCTGGTGCCTCTAGTGATAGCGTTGACCTTAATTGGCATGCTGGTGGGTGGAGCCACCTGGTATCGAAGGCGACGGGCAGTGCCCAAGGCAGTGCCAACCGTCCCAGCTAACAGCTCAACCAACAATCAGAATCGGACCCCTTGAAGGAGACTTCCTGTGTCACAGAGTCCTATGTCTTCAGAAACTAATTCTCTTCGTAGACTGACGGGTTTAAGCCAACAGATACGGATTGAATGGATATTGATGGCGGCCATTGCGATCGCATGTCTGATTCGAGTTATGTACGTGGGTGCGCGAGAATTCTGGTACGACGAAGTCTTATCATTGCTGCTATCCACCTCCCAGCGCACCGGCTATAGCAACCCGCCCGATATCCCCATTGCACTGGCCGATTATGGCAATCTGCTACAGCTGCCACCTTTCAGTGGTGCCAGTGATTTCATCAAAGCCATTAAACCCCTATTACAAGGGTTAGTCGGGCGCGAACCCCATCCCCCGCTTTTCTTTTTATCTCAGTACCTGTGGCTACCCCTGACAGGCACACAGGAAATCGGTGTACGCAGCCTCAATCTGTTGTTGAGCCTGGGCGCAATTTTAGGAGCCTATGGCATGGGCAAAGCCCTCTTTAACCATCGAGGAGGTCTGATATTAGCAGCCCTGTTGGGTTTAAACCCATTTTTTTGGTTTCATTCTTTAAATGTGCGCATGTATTGCCCAACAGTGTTGTGGGTTACCCTGGGCGGTTGGGCAGCGCTACAGCTCTGCAATCAGTGTTTATCTCGCCCGGCACGATGCGGATGGTATCTATTACTAACACTGTCGGTAACAGCGGGAGTTCTGACCTATTATCTCTCAGCCCTATGGTTTATGGCCCTGGGCTGCGTGATTCTCATCCAAGACCGTAAACGCTGGTGGCAGTATGGACTGTGCGGACTCGGTGCCCTTTGTTTAGCAATCCCCTGGGCCTATTGGGGTCTGCCGCAACAGCTCAGAAATGTAGACCTCAATCGATTTTCCACTAAAAGTACTTTAGTAGAAACCATCACCCAGCATATTCAAGGTTTACTTGAAGTTCTAGGTATTCAACTGATTGTGGGAGACTGGGCAACCAGTTTACCCATAGCTATTGTTTTAGCCATGGGCGTCGTCGCCATCTTTTTGTTAGCTGGGATTATCTGGCACCTATGGCGTTTATTGAGGCAAGAGTCTCCCGCATTACTGATCACAATTCTTATATTAGGGTGCTTACCCCTATTGCTGATGCTAGGGTCCGACATCTTATCAGGCAAGTCCACCTTAGCCTGGGGGTTTGGGCGCAGCGCTATTTTCATTTTGCCAGGTCTGTTGCTGATGGTTACGGCCTGGTTACTAAATCTACCTAACACCTGGCAAAAGCTAGTTCTGCTAACCATCTTAGTTATGTATCTTGGCCTCAATGTCGGCGATATGGCTGGCCGTAATCGTCAAGTATTTCAACAAATCGCTGCGACAGCAACAGCTTCAGATTCCACCTTAATTGCCATGAATTCTAAGGCATGGGGCCATGTTTTACGGCTGGTGTATTACTTGCCAAACGACACATCTATAAACCTGTTAGCGACCCACCCAGCGATGCTACCTGAGTCATTAGAGACGGTTCTCGCTGATGGTAATGAGACCTATGAAAGAGTTGTATGGCTAGAAGCGGCGAGACCTGTATGGCAAGCACCAAAAGACCCAGCAGAGACCACAAAGATTCGGCAAGATGTTGAACAACTCTTGAGCATTGACTATCAGCCCGTAGGCAACCAAGAACTTGTGGGCACCATGGAATTAGACAGATTTAGTTTAAATGTTTACGAGAGAATGCCTTAGCTTGATTTTCAAGATTCTTCTAACATCGACAATTGTTCACCCTGTTGAGCATAGAACACATCTTCCACATCACCGCGACGAAACAGGGGCTGCTGCTGACGTTTAGATAAACGATGTTCCAGTCCTGCCTTAATTAGCAAATCCAACGCATCTTTTTTGCGTTTCCCCAAAATCACCGCCGCATCTTGGAGACGAATCCATTGTTGACGAAATAGCCCTAAGATTTTCTCTTCAGATTCTTGCTGAATCAGGGTCAACAATATCTCGGCCAGGAGCCAGCAGGCTTTAGTATCGGCTTTCGCCCGGTGAGACGTACCCACATCAAAATTAAAATGTTTGACTAAATTGGGCAGACTGCGGGAGGGTAAATCTGCCAGCAATAGCCGGGACAGTAAGACGGTGCAAAAGCGATGGCTGGGGGGACGATAATAGTGAACGTCTAAACGCTTATATTCGGATTGGAGAAATCCGTAGTCAAAGTCCAGATTATGGGCAGTGAGCACATCCTGGCGCAGTAGGTGTTCGTAGTCGGCCCATACTTCCTCAGGGTAGGGGGCCTTGCTGACCATGGCGGTGGTAATGCCGGTAATTTTGGTAATGAAAGGCGGCACCTTACCGGTGGGGTTAATTAGGGACGTTTCTTGCTGGAGGATGCCGTCGGTCAGATTGGCTTTGATGACGGAAACTTCGATGACGTTGGACTTGTAGGCGACAGAGCCAGTGGTTTCGACATCGACAACAGTCAGGGTGGATTGGCTTACCCGCCGGTAAAAGGCCAGCAGTTGTTTGGAAAGAAGGGAGGATTGACCCTGGTATTTTTTTCCCGACGGTTGAGCGGCCATGGTTGGGAGCGGCGACAGCGTTAGTTATTGTAGCGCTATGGCTATGGTCTAATTTTGATTAGTCGAGCTACTATTATACAAAGTATAATTATAAAGTGTTTTACGCTATGGAAATTCAGCTTAAAAAATGGGGCAATAGTTTGGGGTTTCGAATTCCTCATCAGCTGGTCACCCGCCTTGGTCTGGATGAAAACTCTACCTTGGAGGTTCTTGAGGTGGATAATACGTTGGTGATCAAGAAAAAGAGTAGCCCGCCTAGTTTAGATATTTTGCTTGCCAGTATTCCTGATGATTTTGCTTATCCTGACGATGTGGTTGATTTTATAGGTGGTGAGCCTACGGGACAAGAATTGATTTGATCAGAGTCTTGGCAAATGGTCAATGGTATCGCGGGGCATCCACAAGGGAGTGCCCCTACAGGAATTGGGGGGTATGAATTTTAATGTGGTGTAGCAATTATGGATATTCAGCGGGGTAATATTCTTTGCGTTAATCTAAATCCGACTACGGGGCGTGAGCAAACGGGTAATGCTCGTCCTTGTTTGGTGCTTAGCCGTACTCAGTTTAATCAGGCGAGAAAAGGAATTGTGATTGTTTCTCCGATTACGAGCACGATTAGGCCCGAGATTAAGACGATGATTACTATCCCTGAAGGTTACAAAATTCAGGGATCTATTATTGCTGAGCAGGTTCGGACGTTAGATCTGAGTAAGCGTTGGTGGAAGCCTACGGGGGAGAGATTGCCGGAAGAGTTTGTTGATTATGTAGTTGCGACTCTCAATATTATTATCGGCAATGATTAGGGTGAAGGTTTGCAGTTTTATGTTTCCTGCCAACGTACCTTTCGACTTCGCTCAAGGTACACCTATGATTTCGCTCAAGGTACGCCATACGGATTAATCAGACAACACTGGTGCCTCGATAGAGTTCTTCAATGGACAGCTCCAGGTTAATGCTTTTGAGGGTAATCTGTTCTCCGATGGTATAAATGGTGGTTTTCCATTGCTCGCCTATGCGATGACGGCATTCGACTTGCATGATGTCTTGGTCAATCAAGACGTAGTCTTCTAAGGAAGCTATTAGGGCGTAGTCTTTGAATTTATCACCTCGGTCGAAGTCGGTGGTAGAGGGGGATAAGACTTCAGTGATTAATTTGGGATGGCGTTTTACATAGCGATCTTCTCGGTCTCTTGGATCGCAGGTAACAAAGGCATCTGGGTAATAGAAAAAGGCATCGGCATAGTTGACTTTGACGTCACCGGAAAAGAATTGGCAAGTGCCATCGCGCAGGTGCAGGTTTAGGGCAGTGAGAAAGTTAATGGCAATGCGGCTATGGTCATCGCTGCCGCCTGCCATGGCATAAACCAGGCCCTGGCGATATTCGTGGCGAATCGCGTTTTCGTGCTCCAGGGCCAGGTATTCTTGAGGACTAAAACCAGCGGGAACTGCAATCATAATGACTACCTTTTGTCGTTATTATTATGGCGCAAAGCTGATAAAGCAATGGCGAGTACGTTGATTCTATTAAGGTAATGCTACAAATCTGAATAGCGGCTTTTGATTTGGCTAGAATACTGCGGTGGCAACCAAGATACCCCGCTATGGCTGATACGATTTTGCTGACGATTGACTGGCGTGAGGCAAATAGTGATATGCCCGAAGAGCAGCAGGAAACGCTAACCCAAACGGTGTTTTAGGAACTGCGGGCGTTAGATGAGGTGGAAGATGTGCAGCGGGTGGCGGACCCGGAGATGCCCGACGGGGGCATGGGTGCTAACTGGCTGTGGAGTGTTTTGACAGCAAAAATAACCGTTGAGGGGATTAAGCAGGTGTGTCAGGATGCTTATGAACGGCTACCTGGTAAGCCGATTGAGTTTACCCTGGAAGTCGATGGGAAGAAAGCCAGCATTGGGGCGAAGAATGTCCGCCCGGATAACTTTGATGAGACGCTTGAAAAACTGGTTGCAGCGGCGCAGAAACTACAGGATAGTTAATCAAAACAGTGGGGAATTGGCTGGTTTAGGGCTGAAAGAACTGGAAGGTGCTGACTGCTGGGTGAATGGCTAGAAAAATTGCATTGCTGATTGGTGTTGGGGAGTATGGCAATGGGCTAAAGCCATTGCGATGTCCGGCTAATGGTGTGAATGCAATGCAAGAATTGCTGGAAAATCCTGAGATTGGTGGCTTTGATCAGGTGGTGCCGCTGATTAATCCGGATGTGGGAACGATGCAGGCTCGCATTGGTGAGGTGTTTGGTCAGCTGTCTAAAAATGACCTGGTGTTGTTTTATTTTACGGGCCATGGCATTAAGGATATGTCTGGCAACTTTTATCTATCAACAACACAAACTCAGCTATTTAAGAGTGGCAGCCTAAACCCTGGTACAGCTGTTGCAGCAGACTTTGTTAAACGGGTGATTCGTGGCTCGTATGCTCAGCGTAAGGTGGTGATTTTAGATTGTTGCTTTGCCTCCGCCTTTGCCGAGGGCATTACGGAGATGGACGATAATAGCATTGATGTGGAGACCCAGCTGGGGGGTAAAGGCTGGTGTGTAATGACGGCATCGAAATCTACTCGCTATGCTCTGGAGCAAGAGGGTGAAGATTTGTCGGTGTATACCCGTTATTTGGTAGACGGGATTAGAACCGGCGGTGCAGCCTCCGATGAACAGGAGCGGATTTATATCAAGGATTTACATAGCTATGTGCAAACCCAGGTAAAAGCAGCTGCACCAGCCATGGAGCCTGCAATTTTTAATGGTTTGGACGGGACAAAAATTGCTATCGCCAAAATACAGGTGGATAGTTTACAGCGCTATCGGAAACAGGTACAGCGCAAGGTGAGAAACGGTCGAATTCGCCCTGCAGCCCTTGCGAATTTAAAACAGCAACAAATTCGACTGAGGGTTTCTGATGAGGATGCGGCTGCAATTTTAGAAGAGGTGTTAAAGCCTTATCGGGAAAAGGCTAAGCATTTGGAAACTTATAAACAGGCGCTGATCGCAGAAAAAGAGTTTGCCTATCCGTTGGATGATGAGGCGATTGAGGAACTGGAGGAGCTAAAGCGTCAGCTGAACTTACGGGATGAGGATGTAAGGGCAACTGAGAAAGAGATTTTAGGTGATGGGTTAAAACAGCAACTGACTCAGCCACCAGACGTTTCACCTGCTCCTGCACCAAAAGTTAAACCTGTAAAAACCACTAAAGCTCAGAAATACCAAAGCAGACGCACTCGCCAACGATCAGGGGCTTAGCAAGGGCGACTTATATAGAGATTGTTTTTTGGATGGCCTGGCGGTGCAATTTGAGAAGTACACCAAGCCTGAAGTTTATAAAAAGGTGCGAGATCGCAACCAGTCCACTGACGACAGCGAAAAAGGCTAACCCCCACCCCACCCACAAAAAACCTGGGAGCCAGTCAACCCCCAGGCGAAATGCGTAACATGCAGCCAGAGCGCGGTGACACCCCTGGCTACGTAGCCTAGGCTACCCAAAGTAACCCGCTATACGTCCTATAGTATGACAGTCATTTACCATCTACAGTGTCAACGCCCGGTTCACGCTGGGCGTTTTTTGTGTCCAAAGTCCTATGTGGGTTGGGTCCTCAGCCTCAGGAAACTGCGGGCAGCTTTGCCTAGGATATGGCCATGGCAGTAGATCGTGGTTTCATATGCTTGAGCAGCAGCCTAATTCAATCGAACAGACTTTGGTGCAGTCCCTCAGCTCGGAACAGCTGCAATTGGTTGCCAACTGGCTAGAAGTCGAAAAGCTGATCAGGATCAAAGAAGGCTACAGGCATTCAGACTTAACCTGGTCGCTGAACTGGATGGTCCATAAGCTGCGTACATTAGCGCAGTCGCAACAGGCGATCGATCTCTGAGTGTTTGGCTGCTCTCTCCAACAACAACCCCCAAGCACAGTGTGTGTTACAGCAGCCAGAGCAGGGAAGTCACTCCGGCTGCAACTAGCCTACCCAACCGACTAGTCTATGTCCTATAGTACGATCAGTTTACTCACTTAGCTAGATCTAACGCCCGGTCCTGTGCTGGGTGTTTTTTCTGTGCGTGGGTCAGTCAACTAGATCAGCCAGTTGACTCACGACACAACGGCAACATTTGAAACATTGAAACCCGAAAATTTTACGTCCGCGTCCAGCTCTGCTTGAAGTTCTAGAACTAGGCCTGGTGCTGAACCAACCTGTTTATTTAGCTGGATTGGAACTGTCTGATTAACTAGTCGACCCACTTCTTCAAGATAAGCATCCGCTTCGTCAACTTGGTCGGTATAAATACAGGCACTCCTTAAACCGACGATCCCCTTGTCTTTTGTGTTTGGCACCATAAAAGGTGCGTACTTCTTTTCTGCTCCTTTGTCATATTGGATGATACCAAGCTCGATCCGCGTTCCAGGAATTTTGGGTAAAAGCATGAATCGCCAGGGGAGCTTTTTCTCAAGTAAACCAAACATCCACTTAAAACATGTTCTTTCAGGCTCGTTGACAAGGATATTTGCACCTTTCAAGTTTTTGTACAGCTGATGGATGTCTTCATTGACTTTAAAGAAGACGCAGTAGACACCTCGTTCACCTTGGGCATGACGTGCAGCCCACTGAGGTTGCCAGAGATTATTGGAGCTAAGAATATTGACAATTTCGAAGTATTGTTGCCCCACCCAAATGTTCGAGACTTGAAAGCCTTTTGCCGCCTTGCCCCAAGTAGGTTCAAACGGTATATCCAGCCTATCTAACTCAGCTTTCAAGGTATTAATTTCCTCAAGGCTTTCGACATGAACGACTATATGGTCAAGTATCATTCAGACTCTTTCCTAAGGGACTTAATGTGGGGTTTAATACAGGTTGGCGTTTGCTCCATAAAGTATGTATTAGCACACAACGCTCTTATCCGTTAGGGCGTTATTTTTTCATAGAAAAATCCCTCGGTCATTACCAGCCGAGGGACACAAAGGACATGAATAAGTGCATTTAGATAGAGTCCGGTGAACACCCTAATATGTAACATTGACTACCGAATGCTTTTAAAAGTTGCAAAGGAATGCTCAATAGATAGTATTGAGGGGGTTAGCTGAAAGTATCGAATACTCAAGACTGGCCTGCTCGTTGAACACACTCCGGTACCCTTGGATACAGTTTCACAAGGCATTACGATAAGAACCCTGGCAGTTATCGCTTTGTTGTCAGTGCTCACTGTTGCACCCCACACCTCCGTTCGTGCCTGCTACATGGATATGGGAGGCGAGCGGATCGATCTCAGCCATATATGTGTGGATGGATCTGCACCGACTGATGATGATGAGCCCAAGACCCCTGCCAGAGATGAGTTAGCAACCTTCCAAGTGCTTCAGATCAATACCGATGGTTCAGCGACAGGACGGGTAAGTTTCAGCCGGTCTACGCCAGAAGGGACCACTGTTTGGGCCTATGTTGTCTTCATGGATGGAGCCTGGCTCTACGTTGGTCGGGCTACCCGCACCCGAGACCAACGTAGGGTGGAAATTCAGTTTGCTTTGCCCCCTGGGACTTTGCTTAGCGAAGTTGAGGGCGAGGCGAGATAGGGCGCTGAACAATGCAGATATTACACTAATGTCACACGCAACCGTAACATCACTGATTCGTTGCCAGGGCTATGCACCAGGGGTTCGATTCCCTAACTGTTATGGACTTATTGACTGTAGTTTGCTCTAGGCATCTTTTGTACGTGAAGGATTTGCCTAGAGAGTAGGGCAGGGGCAACTGTCCTGCTCTCACCTCATCTGTACTAAGGCTGATGTTGATGGGTGGGAACTACAATGTACGTTAGTACGTCATGGTAGTTAAGAGTAAAACGTATAGTTGACCTGCCCCCTCTGGTGACCAATCGGCCAGAGGGGTTTTATTATTCAGAACCTGCTTCTAGTCCCCTGCTACTCTGCGGGGTTGGGTGCGTTACTGATGCCAGTAATGCGTTGCCGAGGTGTTACTGCAAGGTTTTCAATGTTCATAGCTCCCCTGCTCTCTGCAAAAATCAGACAATCTCTACTGTGTTGACATCAAAGTTCGAGACACCTTCTAAAGTTGCCACATGAAAGCCTGCGGCACCAGAGCCCCACGAAACAACAAGCAAAAGATTGCTATTTGCACTATCAAAATACAGATGAGGACGATCACCCGAAGAACTGCCAAGGTCAAACTGAATCACATCACCTGCATTGGCATTAAAGTCCTTAATGACGTTTCCTGTCGTCTGACCTAAGCCTTCCACAATGTCTGCTTCGGTAAAGACAAACGTATCAGCGCCATTGCCGCCATAATAGGTATCTCGGCCTAGACCACCCTTAAGCACATCGTTACCACCCCTGCCGCGTAATATGTCATCACCGTCTAAGGCATTCAATATCTCGTCACTTGAAGTTCCGGTTAGGATATCGTTACCTGAAGTGCCCGTTAGGGTAACGGAGTCTAGGTGATCAACAGTCAAGATTAAATCATTATTCTGCTGCACTAGCTCAAAGTTTTGACTCGTTGTATCAAAGCTATCTACCACGGCAGCTGCCTCATTCATCAAGGCGGTATCGATGGTAAGACTACTGTTCGTGGTCACATCAATCAGGGTAAATTCACCCTCTGTCAATGTCGATAGATCTCCAAAACTGATTGTGCCGCCCTTAAGCGCGACATCTTTAGTCACTGAGAGCAGAGGTGTATTACCAGGATCTAAAAACTCAAGTTCTCCAGTATTGTTAAGGGTAAATTTACCCTCAATCATCATTTCTTCTGGTTGAAAGAGACCGGATTGAATCGATAAATTGTTAACGACAAATTTACCCGCCCCTTTTAACGTTCCGTCGCCATTTGAAAAGGAGCCATCGAACCTACCATTGGCGTTATCAAAAGTACCACTCCCATTGGAAAAATTACCATTGAAAGTGCCGTTAGTATTATTAAACGTGCCGCCTTGATTGTCGAATATGCCATAAGCCTCAACAAAGCCATTAGAATTGTCGAATATGCCAGAATTATAAAATCCTGTTGGTTTAACTGGCACGGGGCGACCTGTTCTGCCATCCATTACGGTCCATCCTCCCGTGTGGCTCAGACCACCTTGTAGCAGTTCTCCTCCTGAGTTTATAAAGGTTCCAGAGTTTTCGAAGGTACTTATATACAGTGACAGCAAACCATTGGAGTTATTAAACTCGCTATCAGACTCATTAATAAACCTGGAGTAGGACAGATACAGTCCCGGCGTGTCGAAGAATCCACTACTGGCTGATGATGAGCCATCGTGGCCGATACTGCTGTTAATGAACGTAGCACCAAAACTATTCTTAAAAAGTGAATAATCCGATAGATATGTAGTTCCACCAGAATTATCAAACGTGCCTCCCCAGTTTGTGAAAAAGAGTGGTAAAGCATAATTTACCGAAGAAGAACCAAAGTTGTAAAAAAAGCCTCCATTCGCGTTGGAAAAAGTACCACCCAGCATCCCAATTGTCGTTTCTCTAGCGTCAAAGTCTCCGCCTTCATTGTTAAAGGTTCCGTCTATGCTGTATATGTCACCCCAACCAAGAAAGGTTCCGCCTCTATTGTCAAAGGTTCCGTTATTATTTCTGAGAGTTCTATCGTTAAGATCGAAAGTCTTATTTTGGTTGTTGTAATAGCTATCTGAGTTATTGAATTCAGCCATTGTTCTTGCCTCTCCTAGTCTTGTGCATTGTGTTAAAGGAGAGTTTTTCTCGCCTCTGGTATTACCATCGCAAAAATGCACGGCAGGGAAAAGACCGAAATGTTCAGGTTTATTCAGGTAAATGTTCAGATTTATTCAGGTCTGATAGGACTGAGTGATCCACTACTCAACGTTCTGTGATCTAGCGCATACTGAAACTAACGTTCTGTCCTAATTCCCATACTTGACACCTATTAATTTCCCACATCTCTCAACTTTCTCCGAACCCTAGCTCTGGTGCCCCGGCAATTCAAAAGCTCGTAATCCTGGGAATAGATATTACAACCAGCACTACAACCTTAGAGAGTCCGTCGTTCAACACCTTGAGCACACGGGTACAACCCAATGCATTCTCTTGCACCACAAAGCCAATCCCCGATTCTTTGAGTCTGAATAACAACTCAGGATCATTGAGTTCAGTGGCCACTCTCTTCTTCTGGATAGCTTCAATGTTTCGGTCTATCCGCCATCGGTTATTAAGTCGTCGTTTAATGGTAGATTGCGATCGCCCAACGGTTTTAGCAATACCTGCGACTGAAGCACCTGGAATCTGAAATCCATCGTTTACCACTGCCATGCCCTTTGCCCCTGGGAAACTGTCAGAGGATGCTGCGTCGTGTGGATCAAAAACTGATTTCTTCGCCTGGCCCTTCTTGGCTTTCTTGGCTGCCCAGTATGCCTGTCGTTGTCTGTACTCGGCTTCTAAGGCTGTCGCTAATGCTTTGCTACCCATGCGGGTGAGTTCGATAGGGGAACGTCTGCGATCGCCCCCAACCCATCCACACCCAATGCACAGGCCACCTTGGCAATACCCGATAGATAAAGTTCTACTCCAGCCTCAGAACACTCCGCGTACAGCTGGCCAAAGGTGGCGTTTTAGGTGAAGGTGATCATCGTTAGTAGGCCCTCCCTATGCAGCTACACGAAGGACAGGACGCTTAGGGAAGCGAATGTAGAGCTTCCCACCATCTGGACGATGCGGCTCTACCGTGACGCCGACTTGCAGCTCATCGGCAAACGTCACAGATACCCAGAGTTTATCAGTCCAACCCTTGCCGCCAATGGTGATCAACTGCACCTGTTCAGCGCTGAGCGTATTCGATGCACCGAAGTCCTCCAGCAGCCCCGTGGCTCCGCCACCATCATGAGGCAGAGCCTCCACGCTCGCTGGTCCAGGCAGAGCCTGGGAGCGAGGTGGTGGGAGCTAGACGGGAGTGATTGATAACAATCCAGGTTCTCCCAAATAATTCCGATAGCTCGAATAACGCCAGTGGGCCGGATTATCCACATATCCACGTTTCACCGGATTGTTATGAATATAATCCAGCTTCTGTCGCAACATTTCATCCGAACAAATCATCTTTGGATGAAACCCCTCCTGCCACATTTGATAACGCTGCCCCGTCTTATGAGACAACTTGATAGAGTGCCCAGTCAGAGGCTTGGCCACCAGGTAAGCTGCCTTAAAGCACTGTCATGTAAGTCTCTTTGCCTGTGACTGGTAAATGTCGTAATCGCTGATTTTGTAAATCTGGCTCTAAGCCTAAATCTTCTAGCGGTATCAATCCCAATAAAGGCGTTTGCCCAGCAGGTAGCTCTACACAGTCATAACGACCTTCCCGTCCTTCAACAGTCAGCTTGAGACCTTCATAAACATTAACCGTCTGTGGTCCCGTCGCAGTTTGAGCGTCAATAGTGCCTGTTAACTTAAGCCCCAATTTTTGAATAACCTCAGTAGGTAAACAAAGGCGAGTAGCACCAGTATCCACAAGAGCATTATCCACCGTTATCGAACGAACCTGAGCAACTGGAATAAAGCCTCGTTCTGCTAAAACCTGATCAACCCAATTGATCAGATTTAAAGTAACGACGACTTTACCCATAGTGTTGTTGTACGTTGGTTGCCTATCCATCATTCCCACAAGTCAAACAGGTTGCGCCATAGCCGTACTCTCCCCAATTATAATGCCAACCCATAAACCCAACCCAGTTCTCCCCACAAGAGCCTCGTATAGTCCTGTGCTGGGTAAAAAAGAAAAATCACCCCAGCATTTCACGGCATCCAACCTGGAAATCAGGATCTAGAACTGAAGATCTGAAAGCGTTTGTATTGAAATATTGCCAATTGATTTGACTCACAGCCTTTATCTGGGCGAAATGGATACGTTAGATATAGGCAACCTCACTAAACCTCTTCTGCTTGGAGTTATGTTGACGCTTTCGAAAATGAAACTTGGCCAAAAGTTTACGCTGATGCTAATGGTCGTCTTTATAGGCGGCATTCTAATGAGTGGCATTGCCCTAGAACGCTTACTTAACCACACTGCCCAAGCAGAGCTCACCAACAAAGCACTGATGCTGATGGAAACCATGAACTCTGTGCGTCAGTACACTGTTGATGAGGTGAGCCCGGAACTGGCAGAACGTAGCGAAACTCAATTTTTGCCAGAAACTGTGCCCAGTTACTCAGCCCATAGAGTATTCGAAACGCTGCAAGCAAGCCCAGACTATAAAGATTTTTTCTATAAAGAAGCTGTCTTAAATCCCACTAATATTAAAGACAAAGCGGATGAGTTTGAAGCATCACTGGTCAGCTCATTTGATCGGCCTGACAGTCGCGAAGAATTACACGGTTTTAGAAAGACACCGGGCGGCAAACTGTTCTACATCGCTCGACCAATTCAAATTAAGCAGGAGGCTTGCTTATCATGCCATAGCACTCCAGATCAGGCCCCTAAGAGTATGATTGAGAAATATGGCAGCGACAATGGGTTTGGCTGGCAGCTGGACGAAATTATCGGTACTCAGATTATCTCGGTACCTGCAAAAACTGTATTTAGAACGGCTAATAAGTCATTGTTGATTACCCTGGCAGTGTTTACGGGGGTATTTGCGATCGCAATCCTCCTCGTCAATCTTTGGCTCAAGCGCTACGTCGTCCGCCCCATCAACCGCATGGCCGCCACTGCAGAAGCCGTCAGTACCGGTGATACCAAAGCCGAATTTATCAAATGGTCTGACGATGAAGTTGGCAACCTCACCGACTCCTTTAACCGTATGCGCCTCAGCCTACAAATGGCCATGCAGCGATTAGAGCGCCATCGCCGTAGTCGCAAAGGCAGCCAGGGGGCTGGTTAAGGGCGTCCGATATCGCAGGTCAACCAATTGACGATGGGTCCACATCCCAGAGGGCGCATGGCCATGCGCCCCTACGGGGGAATCTTCTCACGTTGACTTCACGCTAATCTCGCTGCGTAACTCCAATCGAAACTCCTGAGCTTTCTCGCCATCAGGAATTTCTCTGGCGAGTCGATCAACAAAAGCAGGCGGATTCAAGTTGGGATAATCCACTAACGTATCTTCCACAATCATGCTGGCCATCGGCCCAATACATTGAGCCAACACCTGACGGCAACGATCGATAAAGGCAAGATCTAAGGTTTGCTGACGTTGTTGAATTACCGTACTGATCTCCGGCATGGTGTCACTTGATGCCAGAGCCTCGTCTGGGATACAAATGTGACTTAAAAAGACCGTAGCCTGGTCAGCATCAGATATTTGCCCGACAAGAATATCAACAATCTCCTGGGGCGTAGCGTTCGGGTGATCTTCCAGCGTTTCTTCGATCACCATATCGGCAATGGGACCAATGCAGCGGCTCAGTTCATCACGACACTGGGCAATAAAGGATGGATCGGGCGAAATACGCTCAGGTTGCTCAGGCATCTCTGCTGGCAAAGTAGAAGCTGGCTTCGGATTAAGCGTTTTACTAAAGCCGACAGGCAATAAAGGAGCCAACTGCTCAAATACCGCTTGGGCCGACTGAAATCTATCCTGGGGCTGCTGTCGGGTCATTGTCGCTAAAACGTCCCCCAGCAGCGGGCTAATTTCTGCATGGGGTCGCCAGTCCATATCCAGCGTATGGACATCCATTAGATCGCGAGGATGTTTCCCGGTCAGTAGCACCAGTGCCGTCACTCCCAACGCATACAAATCACTGGAGGGAGTACATTTTCCAAACATCTGCTCCGGTGGAGAATAGCCAAATTTACCCACAGCGGTGACAGCTTTTTGTAGATTCTCGTTCTGGGTAGGGCTCTCTGACAATGAGTCAGACATGGTGTTGTTGACTAGGCCAAAGTCAATCAATACGGGCAGGTTGCGATCGCGGGAATACATCACATTCTCAGGTGAAATATCGCGGTGCATAATATTGAGACTGTGCAGATAGTCCAATACCCGCAGCATATGGGCCAGCCAGAAGACAACTTCACCTTCAGTAAACAGCTTGGACTGTTTCTTACGCCGTTGCAATAGCTTTAGATAGGTAACCCCATCAATATATTCCTGAACAATAAACAGTCGCTTAGCCTGGGTAAAACAGGCCATAAACTTAGGAATTTGCGGATGATCGATGCTGTGGAGGGTTTTGGCCTCCCGCTGAAATAACTCAATCGCTTTTTGCAAAAATTTTCCCTGTTTTTGCACCGGGCGCAATTCTTTGAGCACACACAGTTCGCCAAACCGCTGGGTATCTTCCACCAGGTAAGAGAAACCAAAACCCCCTTGACCCAGCATGCGCTTGATCGTGTAGCGCCCCCCAATTTTAGTGCCTTCTGTCAGGACGGGCGTTTTTTTTGCCGTCTGTTTAGACGCCGTCTGTTTAGATTCTTGATGGGTCCAATGTTTTGTCTGATCAGGATCGGGAGCAGACTTGGCTACCGCCGCCGTGTCGATACCTGCCACATTAATGTGGTAAACCGTAATCGGCTCTTTAATATTTTTTAGTTTGAGCGGCCCAGCAAACTCTGCATCCAGCGACAGGCGTACTTTAACCAGATCGTACATCAGTTTAGATAAGCAGATACCACCGGGTTTAGCCTGAGTTTGTAGGCGAGCAGCAATATTCACGCTGTTGCCCATCACGTCTGAATTGTTAAAGAAGACGTCTCCCATGTGAATACCAATGCGATGGGAGAGACTATCGGTCTGCTTCTCTTGAGCGTAAAAAGCTTTTTGGATTGCGATCGCACAGCTCACCGCCTGCACTGCGCTAACAAAATACATCAACAAGCCATCGCCAGTAGATTTGAGAACCTGGCCCTCAAATTCTGTGCATTGCTCTGCCATCAACGCTAAGTCACGTTGAATCAGCTGTAATGTATTTTCCTCATCAACTGACATGCGGGCACTAAAGCCAACCGCATCAGTAACAACAATAGCGGCTAGTGCACGCTGTCCTCGGCTAGGGGTAGGAAGATCGCTGGACATGGACGTAAGGGCGTTATAAAAACGTCACATTCTTGAACAACTGAAATCAATGGTTTGTGCATTGTCTAAGGATTCTACACAGATGACATTAAACAAAAATGAATTACTTAATGCCATGGAACATCACAACTCCATAACCTTCACCAAAAGGTCGAGTTTTTTCTGATGAACCCCTCTGTAACACCTTAGAAACCGTACATCCATACAAAAAATCAACGAATAAAACTGATTCCATATCTACGCTTTCATTTTTTGACAACCTGGTCAGTAAAAGCCGCCAATTCAATCACAAAGCTTAATCCCACAGAGCTGCTTAGTAGGCACAACTTTATAGTTACGGACATTCATCCACTATCGCTATTAGTAATTGGTGCCTGATTCCTGACGTCCGATCTAAATCAGAGTTAGCCGCCTACATTGATGCCCATTTAACTTAGACAAGGTTTAGCGATAGCATCTAAAGATTGACGTTTTTTAATTGACCCACTTTAGTGCAAACAGCAACCCCAAAGGGCATACCACATATGGACACACAGAACCTGATCCGAATTATCGACACCGCCTGGGAAAACCGTAGTTCGATTAATTCCAGCACATCAGGCGAAACCCGTGATGCCATCGAATATGTAGTTAACGGCCTCGATAGCGGTCAGTATCGCGTCTGTGAAAAGTCAGGCGATGACTGGGTCGTCAACCAATGGCTGAAAAAGGCTGTACTCATGTCCTTCCGCCTCAATGACTCCACCGTTATTTCCAGCGGTCTAAAATACGCTGACATGGGAGACGCCCCCTGGTTTGATAAGGTGCCTTCTAAGTTTTCCGGCTGGACCCAGGAAAAGTATGCCGAAGCTGGGTTTCGAGCCGTACCCAACTGCGTTGTGCGACGGGGGTCCTATGTGGCCAGTAATGTGGTGCTAATGCCCAGCTTTACTAATATCGGTGCCTATGTGGACAGTGGCACCATGATCGATAGCTATGTCACCGTCGGCTCCTGCGCGCAAATCGGTAAAAATTGCCATATTTCAGCAGGTGTGGTCATTGGTGGTGTACTAGAACCCCTGCAAGCGAACCCGGTCATTATTGAAGACAATGTGTTTGTCGGTGGCCAGAGCGAGGTTTCCGAAGGCGTTATTGTTAGAGAAGGGGCGGTGCTGGCCATTGGTGTGTACTTGAGTCAGTCCACTAAAATTGTTAACCGGGCCACAGGCGAAGTGACCTACGGTGAAATTCCTCCTTACTCTGTTGTTGTCCCTGGGGCATTGCCTGGCAAGCCTCTGGCAGATGGTACGCCTGGACCTAGCCTATATTGCAATGTGATTGTTAAGACTGTGGATGATAAGACCCGGTCTAAGACATCCATCAATGACCTGTTGCGGGATTAACCCTCATCCCCCAGCCTCTTCTCCCCAGGGAGAAGGGGAGTAAGAGCAATATATCTTTTGCAGATAGCAAAGCTACGTTCTCAAAGTCCCTCTCCCTGGGGAGCTACCGTGTATACATAAGTCGGAGAGCTGGCTCTAGATTTCGAGCCCTCATCCCCCAGCCCCTTACTCCCTGAGGGAGAAGGGGGGCCTGGCCTCAAAGTCCTTCGCCCCCAGGGAGAAGGATTTAGGATGAGGGCCAATTCAAGGCTATGTCTACCTTTTGGGAAATTATTTTCTAGATGTGTATACACAGTAGCCCCAGGGAGAGGGATTTAGGGTGAAGGCAAAATCCAAGGACACAAAGTCCTTTTAGTCACCACGTTCCATCCACAGCGTTCCACAAATCTCCTCGCTTCTCCAACTCCATCATCCATAGGAATTCCCATGTCTCTGTTGCCTTTCGACCAAAAGGAAGGATATCTGTGGCTTAACGGCAAAACTGTTGTCTGGAAAGATGCCACTATCCATCCCCTCACCCACGGCCTCCACTACGCCAGTAGCGTTTTCGAAGGTGTCCGTATCTACAATGGCAAAGCCTTTTTGCTCAGCGAACACATCGAACGGCTGCATCAGTCCGCCAAAATTCTAGGCTTTAAAATTCCCTATTCTACGGATGACATCATTACTGCCACCCACGACTTGCTGGCTAAAGAAAAGATTGATGTCGGCTACATTCGTCACTTTGCCTGGCGCGGCAGTGAGCAGCTACGGATCTATACACCGACCCCATCAACCCGTCTTGGCATTGCCGCCTGGGCATTTCCCACTACTCTGTTTAACATCGAAACCAAAAAACCCTTAAAACTGACTAGCCGTATCACCTGGCGGAAGCCTGATCCAACAACTGCACCGACAGTCAGCAAAGCGGCCTGTCTCTATCCCATCTGCTTTATGAGCAAACATGAGGCAATACAACAGGGGTTTGATGATGCCCTGATGCTAGACTACCGTGGGCTGATCGCTGAATCCACCGCATCCAATGTATTTCTGATTATGGATGGGGCTGTACACACACCAATACCGGACTGTTTCCTGGATGGGATTACTCGCCAAACCATCATCAAACTGGCCAAGCAGTTGGGCATTGAAGTGATAGAACGGCATATTAAACCCGAAGAACTTGCCCAGACCCAGGAGGTCTTTTTGACCGGGACAACCTGTGAGATTGAGTCCATTAGCCAGATTGATGAGCAGCAGTTTGAGGCGTTTGGTCCGATCACGATGCGTTTGATTGCGGCCTATCGGGACTTTGTTACAAAGCAAACAGCGGCAAACAGTTAGTCGATCAGGACTTTGTTACAAAGCAAACAGCAGCAAACAGTTAGTCGATCAGGACTTTGTTACAAAGCAAACAGCGGCAAACAGTTAGTCGGTTTTGTACAATGCTGAAAACAAACGAATTCCCATGATCGCTAGCACTACCGTCACGGCTCCCGTTTTCGATCCCGTCAAAGTCACCCAAGAACTGATTCGCTGTCCCAGTGTCACGCCCGATCGCGAGGGTGGTCTCGATGTTGTCCAACGTCATCTGGAACAGCTTGGGTTCACCTGCCACCGTATGACATTCCACAATGAGCCTGGCAGTTACGAAGTCGATAACCTTTACGCCCGCTATGGCACTGAAGGTCCTAACCTGGCTTTTGCTGGCCATACCGATGTTGTACCTGAGGGCAATCGGGAGCGCTGGGGAGATATTGATCCCTATGCAGGAGAGATTCGAGACGGTATTTTGTGGGGACGGGGCACTGTCGATATGAAGGCAGGTATCGGCTGCTTTATTGCGGCTGTTTCATCCTGGTTAGCGAAGGACAAAGACAGTTTTAAAGGGTCTTTTAGTTTTATTATTACTGGCGACGAAGAACACGAGGCGATCAATGGCACCAAGCCAGTGATGAAATGGTTGGCAGCGCAGGGTGAGAAAATTGATGCCTGTGTGGTGGGGGAACCGACTAACCCGTTGGAGATGGGAGACTGTGTTCACATTGGTCGTCGGGGCAGTATCAACACCTTTATTACGGTAAAGGGTAAACAGGGGCATGTGGCCTATCAGCGCAATGTGCTGAACCCGGTACCTGCTGCGGTGGCAATGGTGACAGCTTTGCAAAAGCTAACATTGGATGAGGGCAATGAGTGGTTTGAGCCATCCAACTTGGAGATGACCCAGTTTGAGACGGCACAATGTGCAGAGAATGTGATTCCGGCTGAGGTGAAACTACGGTTCAATATTCGCTTTAATGATGAACAAACTGGAGACGGGCTACAGCAGCTCATTCGTGAAACGGTTGATCCCATCGCTCGCGAGCATGGAAACGAGTACGACATTCGCTTCCGGGTGAGTGGTGAAGCGTTTCGTACTGATCCGAACGATGATTTTGTTGCCTTGGTGCAAGATGCAGTTGAAGAGATTGCCAACCGTCGTCCAAGACTGAGTACAGAGGGTGGGATCACCGATGCTCGTTATCTCGTACCTCACTGTGTGACGGTGGAATATGGCCCTCTGGACAATACGATGCATCAGATTGGTGAGCATATTCCCATCGCCCATATTTATGAGCTACACCAAGTTTATGAGCGAATTATCGACAAGTTCTTTGAGGGTTGAGAAATACCCAAATCAACATATGTGTCAACACCTTTCAGGTTCTGGCTTTCCACCAGTGGCATAGCCACTAGTAGCTGTCCTATGATAGGAAGCAAATCACTTTTGATTGAGGCAACGCCAATGACATTAACAACGGCTCCCCCAATCCCTGAAGAAAATCGCCTACTTTTCAAAGGCTTGACTTGGCGTGAATTCAAAGTGGTTGAGCAACTCCTTGAGCAGCCAGGGTATCGAATTTCGTTTCTAGATGGCACCTTAGAGATACAGCAAATGCCTGGAGAACTCCATGAAACCATCAAAAAGCGAATCGCAGCCCTACTGGAACTATACTTGCTGATGGCTGGGTTTGACTTTAAGCCAACTGGCTCTATGACATTAGAAAACGAAGCCAGAAATGTTAAACGAGAAGCTGATGAGTCGTATAAACTGACGCCTAGTAGCCAACGTCCAGACTTAGCTATCGAAATAGTTTTCTCTAGCGGTGGCATTGACAAACTAGAAGCTTACAAACGCCTTAAAATTTCTGAGGTTTGGTTTTGGGAAGATGGAGTTCTCAAGCTTTATCATTTACGAGATAATAACGATGAAGCCTACTATGAAAAAATCAGCGTTAGTAAAGCTGTTCCAGAGATGGATTTAGATTTATTTTGTCGCTGTATTCTCATCGACAACCATGTTGAGGCACTCAAAACTTTTCAGGCAGGTTTATCAGCGTAGTGCAGAAGATAACTATAATCGTTTGCCTTTAAATCTCATCTTGACACCATTAGCTGGAGCTAGGGTGACACCCCGACGTTTGGGTGTTTCAGGTGTTTGATCAACACACTCCAGCTGATAATGTGCAACCATGGTTGCCAACACCAATTTCATTTATGGTTACGCAAGCTCTAGGATTCTGATAGACGCTTGACCTTTGCTCCAGCCAGACGTGTATGGATTTCCATCAAGCGCTGAGGGATGATCTCCTGGTGAGGGCTGTGCTGAAGACAGCGACGCAGGTCTAAAGAGTTCACATTATCGGCACGGGAACCAGGAAACCAGTGGCTGGCACCGCCCAGTAGGTTATAGCGGGCAGCGGCGTATTCGGTCATATCGAAGGCATCCACTAGATTACCAAGCCAGAGAATGATGGGGATATTTAGATTGCCGGGGGTGTCGGCTGGTTTGGGTAGCCCCACATTCCAGGTTTTGTACCAGGTTTCGCCCAGGGTTGCGATCGCACTTTCCTCCAGCTTTTTTAGAATCGGTGGTAGTACCTCATCCGCCTGATCTATCAATGGCAGTACCTTCACGTGCTCATCAAAATCGCTAGGCTTAGCAGCCCCCAGGCTTAACGTATGCACCTGGGAATGGCTCAGACAAAACAGGTCGTTAAACACCATTGGGCTCAGCGGTGCGCACAGGTCCACCAGCTTGGGTGGTGGTGCATACAGATGGCCGCCTTTATCCGATGGACTGATGATAAACACACCCACATCGTGCTTTTGGGCCGCTTCAATGGCAGGCCAATTATTTTGAAAAATGTAGTACCAGTGCAGGTTCATATAGTCGAACTGCCCGGTATTCACCGTGTCGACAATGACATCGGTGGGGCCATGGGTGGAAAAACCGACGTAGCGCACTCGACCCTGGCGTTGAAGTTCACGCACAACCTCCATGCAGCCGCCCGGACGTAGTGTGCAGTCCAACAGTTCGTGGGTATTAATGCCGTGGATACCCAGCAGGTCTACATAGTCTAGCTGCAGATTTTTAATGGACTTGTTAAAGGTGGCGAGGAATTCTTTAGGATCCTGACGGGGTGTAACCTTGGTTTGAACAATGATGCGATCGCGATCAAACGTCGGCAATACTTTACCTAACTGGATTTCTGATGTGCCATAGCCACGGGCAGTTTCAATATGATTGATACCTAGCTCAATCGCACAGTGGATTGTCGCATCGAGGTTTTGTTGATTTTTTTCTGGAATCATCCATTGCGGGACATCTTTCCAGGAGTGCTGATACCGCATGCCGCCGCAGGAGAACACCGGCATTTGCAGTTCTGTGCGTCCAAATCGACGATATTGCATTCGTTTGCTGTGACATTGTTCATTGATTAGTATGCAAGATTTAAGTCGATTCTGCCGTTGATGTAACGGATAACCTCGTAGGGGCTGGCCTTGTGCCAGTCCTGCATCGCAATCGCCTCATCACAATTGTGCTATGAGCATCGAGCCAATTTGTGAAGCATAGATTATACAGGGCACCCACAAGGGGATGCCCCTACACCTCAATTATTCAATTCGTAAATTGTTGGGGTTTACCAATGCAAACCAACCTACATTGTCCGAACCGACGCTTTCCCATCAATCACTTCACCGATTAACACCTCATCGGCTAAGCCAACAAACAAACCATTCTCCAAAACACCAGGAATGTTGTTAACGGTCTTCTCCAGCTCAGCAGGGTTATCAATGCCGGTAAACTTCACATCCAGCACCATGTTCCCCTGGTCAGTAATCACAGGACCATCCTTATTCACACCCATACGTAACTCAGGCGTACCACCCAATGCCGTCAACGCACGAGTGACAGGCGCAACTGCCATGGGTAGAACTTCTACTGGCAAAGCAAAGGTGGAACCTAATTTATCAACCAGCTTAGAGCTATCAACCACAACCACAAAGCGCTCGGCCAAGCCATCCACAACCTTCTCGCGAGTGTGGGCGGCACCACCACCCTTGATCAGGTTCTGCTGAGGATCAACTTCATCTGCACCATCAATGGCAATGTCAATGCGAGGCGCTTCATCCAGCGTAGTTAGCGGAATACCATGCTTTTTAGCCAGTACTGATGCCTGAAACGAAGTGGGAATACCCACAACGTCAGTAAGTTCACCAGCCGCCAAACGCTCGCCAATAAACTGAATGGCAAATGCAGTGGTGGAACCCGTGCCCAGACCCACAATTGAGCCAGATTTTACCTGGGCAGCAGCGGCGCGACCCACTTCTTGCTTCATTAACTTAACTGGGTCCATATCTCCCATGGTGTGATAACTCCTCTACTTGTCTTTAAAGACGATGTTGCTGAGGCTAACCTAAATCAATCTGAAAAAGACTGATGGCTATTACCATGGATAACTCATGGCTCAATCAGCAACCGCTCATCTTCGGGATCTAGCATGACGGAAATCGGGTCGGCTGCATAGACAATGGATGCGCAAATAGGGACATCCATGGGTCATCTACCTTGTCACCAAAAGGTCGGTAAATATCTGGAATTACCCCCACTACCATTTACCACCTGTGACTGTTAAAAACGCGCAAAACTACTGACGCGCCTAAGCTTAATACCTTATCGCTCTACCCTACAGACATTTACTGACCCTAGACTTTAGTCAACATTGATGCGGAGTCAGACCAACTTCTATGTAGTTGCACCTACACACTTTAGGATGTAGCAATATGAAATTTTTATCTCGCGCCCTATCGAGACGCCATAAACCGCTGCGATGGCTTTTGGCTCCCCTGATTTGCCTACTGATAATAGCGCCTACACCAGCCTTCACCCAGGAACTAACCCTAAGCCAGAAAGTTCTGAATATGGAACTGATGCTGGAGTCAGAATATGAAACGTATTTTGGTGAAGATCTAGCTGAGGTGACTCAATCACCAGAAGAAATTGCGATCGCATTAGCTCGGGTTGGAGAAGAAACCGGAACATCCCCCGCTGTTTTATGGGCCATGCCACGAGAAGATCACCTGCACCTGGTGCTGATTATGCCTAATGGTGAGCCCATTGTGCGTGATTTGTATGACGTCCCTAAAGACCTGCTGGCAAAAACCACGGAGCAATTTCATCGGCATATCAGTCGCCCCTCCGGCAATGCTTATATGCCAGCAGCTCGTAAGCTATACGACTGGATAATTGGCCCCTATGAGGATGAGTTTCTCACCCCGGCTGGCATCGATACTCTGTTGGTGTGTTCTGGAGATGGGCTCAGGGGGCTGGCCTTACCCGCACTCTATGATGGTGAACAATTTTTGGTGGAGAAATACAATACCGCTAGTATTCCTGCCTTCAACCTGATCGATACCGACTATGACGCCATTGAACCCGGCAACTTGTTAGCGGTGGGAGCCTCTGAATTTCAGGATTTGTCTCCACTACCTGCGGTACCGGTTGAACTGTCAAATATTGCCTGGCAGCTACGGACAGCTGAGGGGAGCGATCGCAACTGGCAAGACCGTTCCCTCCTCAACCAAAGCTTTACCCTGGAGAATTTTAATACCTTACTCAGTCGTCAATCCTACGACATTGTTCATTTGGCCACCCATGCCGAATTTAAGCCCGGCAAACCAGAGAACTCTTACATCCAACTATGGGACCAGCGACTCACCCTGGAGGATGTGAACAACTTAGACTGGCAGCTGCCCAACTTAGAGCTTTTGGTGTTGAGTGCCTGTGAAACAGCCGTAGGCGATAGCAATGCTGAGCTGGGTTTTGCGGGACTAGCCCTAAGGTCCGGAGTTAAGTCAGCCGTAGCTAGCCTTTGGGATGTTAGTGATTTAGGCACATTGGCCTTGATGAGTGAGTTTTATCACCAGATCCCCCAAACAGCCACTAAGGCTGAAGCACTGCGCCAGGCTCAGCTGGCACTACTCAAGGATCAAACTGACGCTGTTGATCTCAGCCAACTACAAAAATCATATGGAGAGAAAGCCCTGGCTAATGAAAGCTTAGGCTCATTATCTCATCCATTTTACTGGGCCGGATTCACCATGATTAGCAGTCCCTGGTAATGCCAGAGCCCCCCTGTCTCAAGTTCTTACCTTGGGGCAGGCAGGGCTTTCACTGGCTACAGCACAATCTTGCAAACAAGGCTGCTGATAAGCGTCTTCTGTCTCCAGCGGCGGCGGCGTTTGGCCAAATACCATGTCGCAGCTGAGATCCTCAAAATTAGGTGTCATGGTCAGAGGAATACCAAACTTTTCAGTAAAAAACTGCTGTGTGGGTAGTTTGCACATGTTGACACACATGCCCACACAGCCACTTTGTTCTAAATAACGACACTTTTCGATGTGAACCGCACTTTTTTGCTGCCGTTTTTCACCAGAGGCGGTTGTGACCTCAGCCAGCTGCACCGTGCAAGGACCCACTAGCCATTCAAATAGCTGGGTGGCAAACCAGGCATTGAGTTCACACACCAACTGGGTAGGCGAGAAAAACGTACGAATCCCCCACAGGACCGGTGCTGGCACCAATGACTGCAAAACGACAGCAACCAGCTGCTGTTGCTGTTGCGAACTGCGACCTTGCATAATCTTTTGCGAGAGTTCTACAAAGCCGTCATAGCCAGACCGACTGCTACATTCACCAACGGCTTTAGACATTTTGCTAGCAAACAGACGAATAAAAAGCTGGTCAAAAAAAGAATCGTGGTAGGTCGTTTTTTCCACTGCTAGATTTTGCATGAGTTGGGCCGTGCGTCTTGTCTAGTAATAGCAAACAACCACCCCTGCTGTCTTAGGCAGAGATGGTTGTTGTAGTGCTTGGGATATGAGTCCGTGCCTCGGCATTCGCCAGTCACGACTCTACCCATCCTCAATTTTTAGCTGGAAGCAGTACTAGTTCTTATTGCGCACTCCACGATTGTGGCGAATGAGGTCATGGAACGTAGCATCTTCAGAGAGCTCTGAAGGGCTCGATACCTGATGATTTGGACCAAAAGTTGTTCTAGCTTGGGCAGCAGACGTCACAGCAGTCGCTGCAATCAAAACGGTCAAAACATATAAAAAAGAGCGTTTCATGAGTCAAGATCCTTATAAGTAAGATGCCTATTACCGATGGGTAGGTAGATCGGTAAATCCCCTCCATCAGCAACGACATCAGATGATTTATTTACTTGACTAAAATCATGATCTATGAATCTGAATTATTCCTGATACGGATCTGAATAAGTCTTAAGCATCACCATAGCTGGCTAAGTATCCTGGACTCCCATCTCTGAATATCGCCCATGAGCAAGCAATTTGAGCTAGATCACGTTTTTATTTTGACCAACAAAATAGGAGCCCCCGAGGCCGACAAACTGATGGAATTTGGCTTGGTAGAAGGCCCACCCAATATCCATCCAGGGCAAGTAGAAAACCAAGGACAAACTATGGACTTTTGCCCCCATCTGCCATTGCGGCTGTGTTGGTAACCATCAGATACTTGACTGTCAGGTAAATGACCACCATGCCTAGCCAAAGGGCAGAGGTAAGCTGACGCAGGTAATTGGCTTGCCATAGGGTAATCAGGCCGAGAGCAATACCATTGGCTATTAAGACGGGCCAACGGGCCTGCATCGGAAATGGCCGAATCGGTTCAAGGCTGTGGGGATATAGCTGAATATTGGCAGCTGTATTAAAAAAGAACTGACTCATGAGAAAAATTACCATGCCCAGCACCAGATGTTGCCAGGCCAGATAAAACCCAATGAGTTCCATGGCAACCGTAATTAGGGTGACGCCATAGAAGATGACTACACGACGCTCGGCCAGGGAAACCTGATAGACATTGTGAAGATCAACCCAAGCCATGCGCCCTTGGTCGATACATATGAGGATGAGGGCAACAGCAATGGTAGGGCTACCCGTAGTCAGATTGGCTGTTGGCAACAAGAGGTAGTACCAGCCAATACCGCCAGCGGCAATCCAAAACAAAACAACTATGGCCCGCGTAGGCCAGGGTCCTAAAGCAGCTTGCATTGACCCTGGTGACGCATCAGATGATCGCACAGCACCAGAGCCATCATGGCCTCCACCATGGGTACCGCCCGAGGCAATACACAGGGGTCGTGGCGACCGCGACCGGACAGTGTGGTCTCATTGCCCTGCTGGTCTACGGTTTTTTGCTCTTTGAGAATAGTGGCTGTAGGCTTAAAGGCTACGCGAATAATGATGTTTTCGCCGTTGGAAATTCCCCCTTGGGTACCACCAGAGCGATTGGTGCGGGTGCGAATATTGCCGTCAGCGTCAGTGTAGAACTCGTCATTGTGCTGACTGCCGGTGAGAAAGGTACCGGCAAACCCGGAGCCCAGTTCAAACCCTTTGCTGGCAGGCAAGGACATCATACCCTTGGCGAGGTCGGCTTCAAGTTTGTCAAAAACGGGGGACCCAAGACCTTTTGGCACTTTGCGGGCCACACACTCCACTGCGCCACCAATGGAATCGCCGTCTTTGCGCACCCGATCAATGCGGGCAATCATTTCATCGGCAAAGTCAGGATTCGGACAGCGGACAATATTGCTTTCCACCTGTTCCAGGGTGACGCTATCGGGGTCGATGGGGGCCTCTATGTCCTGGATCCGTTTGACGTAGCCAACAATTTCGATGCCAGCCACCTGACGGAGAATTTTTTTTGCGATCGCACCCGCCGCTACCCGACCAATGGTTTCCCGCGCAGAAGAACGACCGCCTCCCTGATAATTACGAATGCCGTACTTAGCATCGTAGGTAGCATCCGCATGGGAAGGACGATATTTCGTTGCCATTTCCCCATAGTCCTGGGGACGCTGATCTTTGTTACGCACCAAGATTGTAATGGGTGTGCCTAAGGTCTGGCCCTGAAATACCCCAGAAACAATCTCGCAGGTATCCGTTTCCTTACGGGGTGTGGTGATTTTGCTCTGGCCTGGCCGTCGTCGATCCAGATCCACCTGAATTTCTTCAGCAGAAATTTTTAACTGAGGTGGACAACCATCAATAACAACACCCACACCACCGCCATGGGACTCGCCAAACGTAGTAATGCGGAATAGGTGACCGAAGGTATTGCCCATAGGTTTCAAGAAAGGTGTTTGAAAGCCTTTCAATCCTACCGTAGGACGCCCCTCTGAGGACGGTCCATTGCCATTGACTAACGCAACCGCCAGTACTCAACCAACGTCATATCATGATCCATCTTCATCACATTACGCGGGTTGATGGCCGTGCCTTTGAAATAGACACCGTAGTGTAGATGAGGCCCAGAAGAACGACCAGTATTACCTAGATAGCCCAGCACATCACCGCGCTTGACCCTAGCCCCAGACGCCACAGCGACCTTTGACATGTGGGCATACAGAGTCTCGTAGCCGTAGCCATGCTTGACGGTGACGGTATTACCGTAGCCACCATAGTACTCAGCCCGGCCTACCACACCTTCCGCAGTAGCCACAATAGGGGTGCCATAGGGGCCAACAAAATCTGTGCCCTCATGGGTTTCATAGGAAGAACCCCCAAAGGGATTACGCCGCAACCCAAACTCAGACGAAATATCAATCGGGCCGCCAATGGGAACTCCATCTGGGTAAGCGGCTATCTTCGCTTCTTCTTCAGCAAGCGTTTCTTCCAACGCAGGCTTAATGCTGTCATCCAAAAGATCACTCAGCTTAGGCAGCTTTTGGCTAGCTTTCTCATAGAGCTCAACACCATCAACGGTCACAGCTTCCCCTCCTCGGGGAATACCGTCATCTGACACACTATTCTGGTTACCCAACTCAGGCAAACCAGCTCGCTCTTTTAGATTTTCAATTTCAGAATCTAACGTATTCAGATCAGTTAGAACCTGATGAGCCTGATCCGTAAGCTGCCGGTTTTGATCCGCCAGCTGAACATTACTCTGGAAGAGAGAAAAAATAACAGCCCCCAGCCAACCTAAGGGCACCCCAAGCAGGACAAATGCAGCGATCATTCCGGCAAGTGGGGTAAACGTAATCGTAACGGGAGTCTGCCCAGTACGAGTAACTAAAACTGTGTAACTTTTCAGCAATTGCCGACGCATAGGCATTGAACTTAAGCGCTTAAACCGAAAAATATTAGCTATTTAGCCAATATTTCGGAACGCTGTACCAATCTGTACGATAAACAGCCTGATTATACGGGGATCACATCAAGAAAACGAAAAACAATTTGAAGAAACGTATAAAGTAGGGAAAGAACATAAGTAAAACTTAATAGTTCACTCTACCTTCATAACTTAATCTGTCCGGACTAACGTTCATTTTTTTCAAACAGGGGCAGATTAACCACTTGGTAGAGTTTGTAGCTACAGTTTTCCGCAGTTCGGCATCACTATAACAGCCAGCAGTTTTTTTCAGCGCAGTTTTAAGAGGAGCTATGTCAACAAAAAGGTCAGACACCATCACCTGGTTAGATGTGAACAGTTGGCAGTTCAACCTGGCAGGGCGTTCCCTGCTAGTAGATCCATGGTTAATAGGAGACCTGGTTTTTAACAACGCAGGCTGGTTGATTCGTGGCATTAGACCCCGACCAATCCCCATTCCCCAACAAGTAGACCTATTACTGCTTTCCCAGGGCCTAGCTGATCATGCCCATCCAGAAACGTTGGCAGCACTCGATAAATCAATTCCAGTAGTTGCTTCAGCCGCTGCCGCCAAAGTAGCCAAAGAGAAAGGGTTTACCGATGTCATCAACCTGCCCCCTGGGCAAAGCCATCGTCTCGGTGATGATTTACTCATTGAGGCCTTACCAGGAGCCCCCATTGGTCCTCTCACCCAAGAAAATGCTTATATCATCACTGTCTTAGATACAGGGCTGCGCCTATACTATGAGCCCCACGGCTATCCTGACGTTGCCCTGGCTACGCGTCCTCCGGTCGATGTGGCTATTACCCCCCTGGTGAGTTTGACATTACCCGTACTCGGTCCTGTTATTCGGGGCGGAGAGGGCGCCCTAGAACTAGCCCAAAAGGCAAAACCCCAGTGGCTATTGCCCACAGCCGATGGTGGCGATGTGGGCTATGAAGGACTACTGGCTAAATTTTTAACGGCATCTGGAGGGGCAGATGTGGTGCGATCGCAACTCGCTAACGCCAATCTTTCCACAGAGGTTAAAACCCTACGCCCCATGGAAGCTCTCACCCTAGATCTAAAACCTCAGACACCGGCAGCGGCGGAAACCGTTTAGTCGCTCCTCTCCGCTTTCCACTCGCTCAAGCCTTCATGACCCATCCCGTCACGATCAAGTTTAAAAAACTCAACCCTGAAGCCGTAATTCCCGGCTATGCCCACCCCGGTGATGCTGGTGCAGATTTAGTGGCCATCGGCGCTCACACACTGCAACCACTCCAGCGGTTAGCCATTCCCACCGGTCTAGCCGCAGAAATCCCCCAGGGATATGAAATGCAGGTGAGACCCAAAAGCAGCCTGGCCCTTAAATACGGCATTACGGTACTCAACACACCGGGTACCGTCGATGCCGGGTATCGTGGAGAAATCAAGGTAATTCTGATCAACCTGGGACAGTCTGCGTTTGCGATTAACCCAGGTCAGCGCATTGCCCAGATCATTATTGCCCCAGTGCTTCAAGCTGAGTTTGTAGAGACAGCGCAGTTAAACGACTCCCAACGCGGTGAAGGTGGGTTTGGGTCAACCGGGACAACCTATGGATAAATAGTTTTGAATAAAGAACCAATAACTAATAACTCAATTAAAAGTCATCCAATACATCCGGATCAATATCCTCATCCTCCAAAATGTCGGTCAACGATGACGGATTGGCATCACCAGGCTTAGGTTTGGGCGGTGTTATTTTTTCGATGATACTGTTGGGTGCCAGGGACCCGTTGCCATTGGATGAACTGCCATTGCTAGCCACAGGTGGAGGACTGCCCCCCAAAGCCTCACTCAATTTTGGTCCGTAGGCTTCTCCCGCCAGAAAATGTCGACGAATTTGAAAAATTCTGAACTCCAGCTCGTCAATGGCATTACGAGCAAGCACTTGCGCCTCTTCTTTAGAAACCTCATCCTCATAGGCCCAGGGTAAATAATAGGCCTTAAGAGCTCGAATTACGGACTCTCGCATATTCACCATTTTGTTGTCGCGCAAATGATTAACAATACGACCTTCAACGGTGTCGGGGTCGGAGCTAATACTAAAAGAAACACGCTTTCTGGAAGGAGGGTTTTCGTTCTTCGGTGTACTTTTCTTTTTAGCCACGACTCCTCCCTACAGCGAGTTTTTGGAATTTTAGCGCGAGCCACTTCGCGCCGCCATAGCAGTCACAGAATCGTAGCTGATCAATATCTGTCTCCAGGTCTAAATTGGCCGCAACTTCTTCTTGCAAATCTTCCAACCAATTCACCGTACAGAATGTGGAGCGTTCTTCAAAGTACTCTTCTAACTCATCCCGCAGCTGGGCCGCTGTTCCACCACTGACTAGCACCTCATAGTTGGGGACACTGACAGCGGCCAACCACTCATTCAGACGATATCGCACCAGCTCCCAATAATAAGAATTTGCCTTTTCTCGACGCTCAGCCAGGGGATATCCCTTTCTAGGGCGATTGGGAAAAACCACTCGGGCTGAATTGTTGATCAAGGCATCATAGAGAAATGGATCGTCCGAGTTGCAGGGTAGATCTTGGGCAACAGCCTTCAAAAGCTGTTGATAGCCAAGACGTTCGGTGCTGCTAGGTTCTCCCTGGGGTGGACGCCCCCCGTTAAACAACAAAAAGCTCAGGTCTCGATGGCCAAACATTAGCACCACAAAGGTTTTCTTAGAGCGTTCTTTCTGTTGCGATCGCTGCACTTTACGCCACTGCACTAATCCCGCAGCCTCAGGTAACACCTTAACGTTGCCAAACTCCAGAAAGATGTCTTGGCCACGATAGGTGAACATCTTATGACCCAAAATTTCACTGGTCAGGGCCTTATAATCAGTCAAATATTCGTTAAAGGGAAGAGCAATTCCCACATCCAGGGTGATCCGTTCTAACTCATGCTGGTGGGCAAACTCACCAATTATCCCGAGGGCACGAATATGGGCTAAGGCACTTTTAGGCAAGCTGCTTGTTGCTTTATTGGGACGCCCCTGGGCATCAATACCAAGGGCATAGGCTGGCGTTTCTGGATCAAGCTGCAGATAGCTAATCGACTCTAGACCTGAACCTATCTGCTCCCCCTGGGCCTCAATAATGGTCAACTCAGACGGAGGCATATCTGCCACCAGGGGAGGACACTGATAGGAGTAAAACCGTTCACCATCATTAAGAACGGCCTTGGTGCCAGAACTACCTAAATCGATAAAACACTGATATTGAGCCATGGGGATACGGGCAAAGATATGCCGAGTAGTACGTTAGTACGCTTATTCTAGTGGATTCATTTTAATCGAACGGGCGCTGACAATATATCGCAATCGATACGTTTTGTTGGTAGCGTGCCCAGGCACACAACCATATCAGCAGCGTCAGGCAAACCTGAGTGACGTAGCTAACAGGATTTTAGATTAAGCACTATAAGCACTATATGTAGCGCTCAACTTGAATTTTGAGTACTAGAAGGCAATATGATACCTGCCATAGGCATTTTTGTGAAGTGATTTTCTGCTCTGAAATTTAGTCGGCTTGGGGCATAGGCAACTTATAGAGTAAGTTAGCTAAAATTCCTTGAATACTCTCATGGGAATAGACAGCTTCTGAATGCGCCTTTAAACCTGGTTGCTGAAAAGAAGGGCGCTCTCCATTTATCTGTCCCCACTCCACCGCCACTTGGCGAGAAAACTCATATAGTATCTGGGGCTGCTCAACAATATCAGTCACAATTACTTGCAGTGCCACCAGCGGAGTATCTAAGTATTTACCCACTCTCACATCGGTTTTAACCCAACGCTGCAAACAAGGCTGCAATGCCCCGTCTGGATCGTTTAAGCATTGTTCAATACATTCATTAATGGCCGCTAGCGCTCGTAAAGGGCGCGGTACCATCGCCTGGCTGCCCTTGAGAAACGAGCCTCCCTCGCGACCAATGGCTTCACCTAGACTAAATTTACGCTCTGCTCGAATTTCGCGTTGTAAGCCTGGAGGTAAGGGGTTTTCAGAAACAGTCATCAGACCAGCACTAGGATATCTAAAATCACCGTATCAGAATCACGCTAGTATCCTCACGGTGGTTCATAATAACGGAACCTTATACGCATCTTGCTTAGTTCATGGTCGGTGATAACGGCGAGCTCAGCCCCAGAACCTACATCCCCGATTTGTCGCCTTCGGCGGAGGTCCACAAAGATCACTTTATTGTGTGTGGCTTGGGCAGCTTAGGTCAGCAGATTATTCTGAATTTGACCAAGTTTAGTTTTGATTCCTTTGAGGTCCAAATCGCCGGCATTGATCGGGCTCCGGTGACAGAGTGGGAAGTGGAGAACCTACCGGATATGCTCAGCCAGGCACCGATTGTGGGAGACTGTCGCCGCGACCATGTGCTACAGGAAGCTGGCATTGAGCAATGCCGTGCCATCTTAATTGTCACAAGCGATGAAAGCACCAACGTACAAACAGCGATCGCAGTACGACGATTAAATCCCCAAGTCCACATTATTGTGCGTTCGTCCCGCCATGGCCTCAATCAGTTACTCAATCGTCAGCTGGGTCGGTTCGTTGCCTTGGATGCGACGGAACTGCCAGCCATGACCTTTGCCCTGGCTGGGTTAGAGGACAATACCCTCAGTGTCTTTAATATTGATACGTTTCAGTTTCGGGTGGTGGAGCGGCAGATTACCGCCAGGGACCCGCAATATTGCAATATGCCAGTGCATCGGCTCCATCGACAGCAAGTGCGACTGCTAAATTTAAAGCCCTTTAGCAATCCCCATCAGCCCATTGGTTGGGCAACCACAGCATCATCCATGTTTCATCGTTGGCAGCCCCATGTGCGGGTACAGGCTGGCGACCAGGTTGCGTATGTGGAGGTAAAAACCCTCACCCACAGCCAGATTGAGCATATGCCTACACGGTCAGGGCCATGGTCAAAGTTACGCCAGGGCATTGGGGATGTGATCGATGGTGAATGGCGAAGGCGACTGTGGGGGTTTTGGCACAGTGCCAATCAGCAATCGTTGCGTCGAGTGGTTGCGATCGCACTCACCACCGCCCTAGTTCTCTGGACTACGGGCACTCTGCTGCTATATTTCAACATTCCCACCATCAGCTTTACCAAAGCCATTGTCTTAGGAGCCATTCTTATTCTCGGTGGCTATGGCGATGTCTTCGGCGGCTTTGAAGACAGCGGTGCCCAAGGGTGGGTGCTACTGACCTGTCTGCTCATTGCCACAGTCAGTTTATTGATGGTGATCGGTGTTTTGGGTTTATTGGCAGACCAGCTACTCAGTTCTCGCTTTGAATTTCTACAGCGTCGCCCCAAAGTACCTAAGAAAAACCATGTCATTGTGGTCGGGCTGGGACGGGTGGGCAAACGAGTGGTCCGCATTTTGCAGGATCTACGCCAGCCTCTAGTGGCCATCACCCATCATTTAGACAGCCCGGCTTTGCGTAATCAAATTCCCCTACTAGAGGGACCCATGCTGCAACAGCTGCAAGAGGCCCATCTGTCCACAGCCCGGAGCGTCATCGCGGTCACTGATGATCCGGTCCTCAACCTTGAGGTGGCACTACTGGCAGCAGAAGCTCTAGAAAATGAGAAACGACCGTTTACACCGGTCATTCGTACCCTGAGCCAGTTATTTAGCGATAATATTAAAGCGTTTTTACCCCAGGCCCGCTCGTTTTCAGTCTATGCCCTATCGGCAGAAGCCTTTGCCGGGGCTGCCTTTGGAGAAAATATTTTAGGTCTGTTTAGGCTTAATCAACAGACGATTCTGATTACGGAATATGCCATCGAGTATGGCGATACCCTTAATGGCAAACCCTTGGCAGAGATTGCCTATGGCTATGGTGTTGTTCCGATCTTGTTGCGTCAGCGTCAGCCTAGTAAACAGTATCAAGACTATCCAATGCCCTCGGATGATTTACGAGTGCATCTCGGAGATAAGCTGTATGTACTCTCCTCCATCAATGGATTACGCCGTATAGAACGAGGAGAAATGACCCCCCCCCGTCAGTGGCTGTTAGAAGTAGATTCCCCCCTAAATCCCACCATGCTGTCAGAAGCCGGTAGCCTGCTAGCAAAGCTATCCAATGTGCAGCTAGACAAGTGTCGCCAACTGATGAAAACTCTCCCCAATACGCTACAGCTGTCCCTTTATGATTACCAGGCCCATCGCCTGATGCAAGAACTAAAACGATGCGTTCCCATTCGCCTCTCGCCTCTCAAATAGGAGGTATTGATTAAGGTTAATAGGAGAGTGATCTGAATTTTGTATAAACGCGGTTTGTTTAGAGATAAAAGCGTTCTGGGAACAGGATAGCAAAATGCGACAAAGCAGCTCGCCAATTTTTAATCGGAGACACGATTGGGTTCTCTTTCTTACGGGCCATGGAGCGATCTCTTGATGTATATGGATGATAGATCGCTTACACAAAAATCAATACACTCTCCTGATCTACGATGCCTGACGACAGTACTTCTGAATCTCTTCAGGAGCCTCGTCATGGGTCTCTAAATAGCCCTCTAGCCAATTACAGCTTTGGTTCAGCATTTTATCCAACAGCTGGGTTTTACCCCCACTAATATCTAAATCTAAATCCCACAACAATAATCGATCGTCTTCTCCTACAGTGGCGATTAGCGTTTTATCTCGACTCATGCTCAGGTTGGTTACCCGATCTTGGTGTCCTCGCAGAGTGGTAACCAATTCCCCTTTAGATAACGACCATAGCTTTACCGTATGATCATAGCTACCAGTGGCAATCAAGTCATTCTGTTCATCATGGCTAAATTGAATCGATACAACGCCATCTTTATGCCCTTCCAGGGTGTTGAGCAATTTTCCATCTGTGCTCCAAAGCTTTGCTGTACCATCCGCACTGGCGGTGGCGATAGTTTTACCATCGGGGCTATAGGCGACTTTATGCACCCATCCCTTATGCCCTTCTATGCGCCTGGGCACCTGTCCCTCAAATCTGTCTGTGGCATTAATTTTGTTGTCGGGATCATAAATGATTTCGTAGACTTTGCCATTGTCCGCGTTCTCTCCCAATTTTCCATCCAGGTTCCACAGGTTGACAAAGTGTGCCCAGCCAGAGGTGGCCAGGGTTTTATTGTCGTCACTAAAGGCGATGCTCAATACATCCTTGGGAAAATCAACAATCTTGGTGACCAAGGTGCCGTCCCGTCGCCAAATGTATACCGAACGATCCGCCGCTCCTGTGGCAATAAACTGACCATCGGGGCTAAAGGTGACCGCATAAACAGGTCCTTTGTGTCCTTCTAAAGTGGTTAGTAATTTACCATTGCGGTCCCACAGCTTAGCGGTGTAGTCTGAGCTCGCCGATGCCAGAATTTCTCCGTCTGGACTGTAGCTTAACTCCCAAATTACAGAGTCATGGCCAGACAAGGTCTTGATTGGCTCACCTTTACGGTTCCATAATCGAATATTATTGTCAGCCCCCGCCGATGCAATCACTTGATCATCAGGGGAAAAGACAACGCTGTAGACATTGGCCTGGTGATCCCGTAGGGAGGTAATCAGGGGTCTATCTAATTCCCATAGGCGAATGGTGCGATCGCCACCGGCTGACACTAGCAAGCCATCCTCATTAAAATGGACTCTGTGGATCTGAGCACTGTGGCCAAATACGGTGGCAACCGGCTCCCCAGCCAACGTCCAAGTTCTAACCGTTTTATCCCAGCTGCCAGAGGCTAGAAACTTTCCATCCGGGCTAAAGCTCACATCGTATACCAGGGCATTGTGACCCCGGATTTCTCGAATGGGTTGTCCGGTTGCACTCCACAGACGGATGGTTTCATCCCAACTAGCTGATGCCAGGGTTTGACTATCCGGGCTAAAGGCCAGTCCTTTAACTTCAGCATTATGGCCCCGCAAGGTTTTAAGTGGTTTACCATCGGGGGTATACAGACGAATGCTACGGTCATCTGCCCCTGATGCGAGTAATTTGCCATCGGGGCTAAACTTAACCACCCGAACCGCTGCGATGTGCTGGGTGAGCTCTTTAAGGGGCATGCCGTCTTGTTGCCAAAGCCGGACACTTTTATCTTCACTGGCCGATGCTAATGTGCGTCCATCGGTTGCAAATGCCACGGATGTGATCGGTCCAGTATGGCCTTCCAGAGTGGTTAACAACTCATTTTGTGCGCCTAGTTGTCGAATCTGAATCTGGCTATTTTCTAGACCCATGGCCAATCGTTCTCCATCGGGGCTAAAGGCCACACTGAGCACCTGGGTATCATCCACTTTAATTTCTGCTAACTGATTGCCATTGATGCCCCAAACACGAGCGGTGCCATCGGCACTGGCGGAGGCAATCATTTGACCATCGTTGCTAACGGCGGTATCCCAGATGATGCCATCGTGGCCCTCTAATCGATTACGTTCCTGCACCCAAAAGACAGCTTGCTGTAGCGTGGTGACCACCAGGGCGCTATCGGAATGCGTTCGTTCATTATTTTTAATGGCAATGCCCGCCAGTGTCGCCTCTAGAAGTGCCTCAAAGGGCTGATGGGAGGCGAACAGGGCTAATGAGGTTTCGGTCTGGGCCAATACCGTTTTGTCTTCAGCTATTGTTTGTTGTGCTTCGGCCCGCGCTCGCTGTGCCAGGGCTTCTTGCTGGTTTCTTTTAGCTTCTAGTCTTGCTTGATTGGCGATTATACCAAGTGCGATCGCAACCAAAGAAATACAACCAATTACCCCCATACCAATTTGCTGCAAGCGAATTGCAGAACGCTGCCGACGAATCTCTTCAGACGCCGAGGCCGTCACAAAATCTTGCTGTAGCCGGGTCGGCTGCGGTGTTTTCCCCTCAGCCTCTAATAGCCAAGTCTCTGTTTCCCGACGGGCTTTACCCCTAAGCAAAAGACTCTCATCACGATCTTGCTGATCCCAGTCTAGAGCCTGTACCAACAAGCGCGTATGAAAGCGTGTATAGACTGGATCCGTTTCTAATGCCCGCAGCAATGTACTCAGGTTTGTCTTAAAATCTTTCTTTTTACTGTAGAAATCAATCCACTGTATGGCTTCCAGGGCAGGATGCAACTCCTTAGTATTGACACGCTCATGTAGCACCGTCAACATACGTTTATTTAAACTCCGGGCATAGTCGACTTCATCAGCACAGTAGGGAGACTGAATCGAACGAGGAGAAATAATAAACAGAAAGTGATCGGCACCTTCAATGCCATTGAAAATCTCTTCTTTATAGTTAGCAGCACCAGCCACAATACTCTCTTGATCAAACCAGGTGGTTTTACCATGGACCTGGAGCTCTTCATTTAGCTCACGGGCAAAGTCAGCATCTGCTCTGGAGTAAGAAATAAAGACATCAATGGATTGATTGGGAGGTTGTTGTAAACTCTCTTTAATAAACTCTTCTTGCAGCGGTAGTAGTCCTTGCTGGCCATGTTTACGGGCAACCTTAAGCCAGGCCTCTGCATGACGTAAGCTATGGTTCCGCAGTAATAGGCTTTTATTCTGCTCATTACGCTGCCACTTAAGGGCCTTTACCAGTAGCTGTTTGTGCCGCTGATAATAGTCGCCATTCTCCTGCAACTGCTTGACCAGTTTAGCGATGTCTCTCCCATAGGCACTGCCATCAATATCATTTTCGTTGACAAAATTAATAAATTGAATGGCCCGCAAATCGTCAGCCATCAGGTTTAGATCAAACTCACGCATCCTTAGCGGAATTATTTTCTTATTTAATTTGCGAGCATAGTCCAGTTCTTGCTGGCAATATTTAGACTCAAGGGACTTGGGAGACATCAAATAGACCATGTAGCTGGCCTCTTCAATGCCTTTATTAATTTCCGTCTGGAAGTCACCCCCTACTCGAATATCAGTGCGGTTAATCCAGGTGGTAAACCCTTCTCGCATTAAGGCCAACCGTAGTCTATCCATTAACTCCCGATCTTGCTCAGAATAGGAGAGGAAAACATCGGTCATTAGACCGTTGGCATTTTTGATGCTTTCTGTAATAAATTCACAGTGCAACGCTGTGGGTTCACAGGGGGCCTGTTGTTCTGCGTTGAATTTTTGCCTTAGCCAACGTTCGGCCTGCTGCCGGTTTTGCCCAATTAACAGGTATTGTGATTGCCTTTGATGGCGCTGCCAGGCTAAGGATTGAGCCAGCAGTGTAGTATGTTGGTGCACATAGTCCTGCTGTCGTTCAAAAATATCGAGCAGGCCCTGGAACGATGTTTGAAAATCATCAATGCCCTCTCGGAAGTATACCCAGTTAATTTTGCTGATAATTGGGTGCATGTTAGGGAAGCTAGAGTGCAGCCCCTTTGCCTGATAGTCTTGCCAATCGGCCTCTGTACCGTTGGGATGGCGCGACTGCCAGGTATCGCGATCAATGCTTTCCACATGGAGTAGGGGAATGATGCGCTTCCCCAACCGCAACGCGTGCTCAACTTCTAGACGGCAGTAAGGTGAATTGACCGAATGGGGGGCAATTACAAATAGAAAGTTTTGGCTGCGCTCAATGCCATCGTCAATCTGATTTTGATAGTCCACTCCCAAGGGAATGTCGTCAAAATCAAACCAGACTTCTAGCCCCTGCTGTACGAGACAGTTATTTAACTTGCTTGCAAATATTTTGCTATCGGCTCTGCCATAGGAGATAAATGCATCCTGTAAAGCAAATGTAGCTGATGACATGGAATTTCAAGAATTATTCAAGATTTCACCCAATCAGCAACAGGTGGTAGATGTGCTGATGCGCCATAACCGTATATTGTCTATACGCAGGTGCTGTTTTTTACATTAATAGCTTGTTTACAAGTAAATGAAACCCTGTTTGGCGAATCTCTAAGGTGAGTTAACACATATAAAGAAACGCCTTGCTCGTATACCTATACTTACTATATGTGGGCTCAGACCCCTTGTATACCCACAATGCTTTACCAGGGGCTCCCTACTAGACTAAATGCAGCCCAATAGTAGGGGTGGCTAAAGTCCCGCTGACCTTCAATCACTAGCTCAACGGGTAGTTTTTGGGCCTCACCCAGGCCCTTGAGCTGATCACCATCCACGAAAATATCACCACGGATCATGGCTAGCTGCGCCTGACGCAGGGCATCTGCCTTAATGATGGGCTGGCTTTCTTGCAATTGCCGATAAAATTCAATCATCAGGGCTGCTGAAGCCGCATCACTCACATTCCACAAACTGGCAATGGAGGTTTTAGCACCGGCCAGTACCGCAAAACCGGCAAACCCAAGCTCAGCAGAACGATTGCCTAAAGCAGTTTGACAGGCACTCAGGGTCAGCAGTTCCACCGGGGGCTGATTGAGGCCCAGGGTACGCATTTGGTCTAAGCTCAACCGTTCGTTGTAAAGGTAAAGATAGGACTTGGATAAGTCTCCTACGTTAAATTCGCCATGGGTGGCTAGGTGAATAATGCCATAGGGACTTTGCTGGCGTTCCCCCTTCAGCTGGTTGACGCTAAAGGCACTACCTTCTAAGACCTTACTCGTCCATTCAGATGCGATCGCATCTAACTCCACCGGCACCCCTGGCAAAGCCGCCTGATCGACAAACGTAGACGTTCCAGCTATCAGCGCACTGACATTACTAATGTCCTGATAGGTCAAGTCCGTCAGGCTCAGACTCGGCATCAGCCCAATGTTGTAATTTTGGATAATGAAATTTTCACCATCATGCAGGGTAGCTAATGGCAAAGAACGCAGCCCTGCATCGGTCACAAAACTGAGCGTGTCAATATTTTGTGCCTCTAGGTGAGTTTGCATAGGCGCAATCAGCCATTGGTAAAGTTGCTGGGCAGACCTGAGATAGCTAGTATCCCTTCGACCAGCACGGGTCGGTATGGACACCTGACGGCGCAAGCGCTGGGCCATCGTCAGAATCTCCTGACGTGTGACATCCAGGGCAATAAACACTGGGTCTCCCTCTGCCGTAATCAAAAACAGTTCCAGGGGAGCTGATGGATCGGGAATCGTTAGGACGTTGCCCGCTTCATCAGTCTCTCCATCCAGACCAAAAACGGCATAAACCAACGCTGGTCGCCTACCCGTTTGCTGTTGTATTGTCAACAGCTGACGTTGAGCATTGACCAACTCTACTGTTTCTGTCGACGGATCTAAATCCAGTTGCAGATAGTCATTAAACTCAGAGGTGAGGCGGTCTTCAAGTTGTGCAAATTGTTGCTCCACTGTGGAGGTGCCAGATTGCCCCACATCCACTGGTAAAGGATTGGAACGCACATCCTCATCCACCAATGGGTCAGTAACATTGTCTGGCTCTTCTGGCTCTTCTTCTGGCGGCGGCGGTGGCGGTGACGGCGCAATTTCTGTCAGAATTTTAATATTGCCAATGTCCTCACCTCCATCAAATGGTTCCTCTATCACCACATCAGAGAGAGTCAACGTTCCTGTCGTAATATCGCCTTCAGTACCATTGACTGCGCTACCACCACCAATAATAAAGGGGGTTTCCGTACTACCGCCATTATGGGAAATGGTAATATTGCCATTAGTGTTGCCGCCCTCTGTCAAAATTGTGGTGGACGAAGGCAACAAAACTCCGATACCTCGAACAAAGCCGTCAAATGATTCGATATTGACCTCTCCACCTTCGGCAGTAGCACTGCTAGCATCAATCGAACTAAAAACAATATCGCTGTCCGCAATCAGGTCAACGTTGCCTGCCAATTGAGCTATTTCACTACCATTCAAGGTACTTGTATCAATCTCACCAACTTGGATAGATGTTTGTGATTCAATAAAAATGTCACCACCGGCACTAATAGCACTCGTGACAATGTTGTTTATATTAACAGCACCATCAGCTTGAATCGTTATATCTCCCCCTCCTAGAGGCGATGTCAGGAATTCTACCGATTCAGTTAATCGAGCCTGTGCTGTTTGAATCGGTGTAGATATGGTGACGGAGCCTTCTGAAGCTTGGATATCCACATCTCCAGACGATGTAATGAGATTACCCGTGACATTAATATCACCTTGAAACGATTCAATAATTAGCGTCCCATCACCAAGACTGATATCACCGTCAACCGTAATCTGTTCATTAGCCTCAAGAGTGAGATCTAAATCATTGGGATCAGGCACTTCAAAAGTCTCGGGTACTTCATCAGGGCCAATGCGGATCTCAGGTCTAGTCGCTTGACCATCGGTAATATCAGCTAAAATTTGGATCTCACCTTCAGCGATCAAACGTAAGCTACTGTCAGCATCAGCATTGTCATAATCCAGAGGCACTTCCAAAATAATGTTGCCTTCCCCTGGTGTATCACCGGTAGTGCGGACTTCAATATTTCCCCCTTCGGCAAGAGCGCTTTCAATCAGCTCTACACCTAATGTGGCATCAGTGGTTAGAGCCCCAACTTCAAAGGGATTGGTAGGGCTCACATTAGTCGCACCAGTCCCATCTACAATACGAATATTAGCCGGATCCAATAACCACAAGCCACCTGCACCGTTCGCCGCCGTAATATCTGGTGTGGTGCGAATATCCAACAGGGTCAAACCACTGGTTTCAATAAAGCCGCCATCTCCGCCATTATTGCCACCACGAGCAAATAACTGGCCAGCTATCCGCAAAAGATTCGTGCCCCAAGCAACAATCTTTCCACCGTCACCATTGTCTCGCGCATCGGCCCTAACAACAGAAGTCTCATCAATGAATGTGGTGGTTGCATTCGGAACACTGCCCTGCCCTAACTGATCGCCACCAATGAGAACTGTGCCGCCACCCGTCTCTCCTGAAGCGTCCACAGAGGCATCCACAAGCGCAATCTGCTCACCCAGAATCCCGATATTGCCGCCGTTATCTGCTTCTAGCTGGCCACTGACAAGGGCTGTGCCCGCCTCCACAGGAGTCTGTAATGAAGAGCCCGATAAACTTACCGTACCATCAGGGTTTACTGTGATATCGGTTGCCATACCCAAGTCCGCCGCACCAGTAAGCAAAGCAGGGATTGTTGCAATTGCAAAATCAACGCCTGGCGGCTCCCCTGTCTCAGGTAATGTTTCCAATTCCAAGCCTAGAAGCGATCCCGTTTGACTTAAACGTACCCGATTTTCTCCAGGCACCGCCATCACCAAAATTTCTCCATTGGGGGCCGACAGCTGTCCTGTATTAATGACCTGCCCACCTAATAAGGTCAGGGACTGTCCAGCCGTAACGGCGAGGTTACCTGTATTAACAACTGCACTAGCCACCTCATTGGCAAATACATAGCCAGTGGGTGCACCACTAAAGAGATTAAAATCATTGGTGCCTAGGGCGTCAAACACCTCAGAACCAAAGGCCAATCCAGTGGCGGTTGACGCTGAGAATGAGCCGCCTAAATTAAGCTGAGCATTCTCTCCAAAAAGAACACCCGCTGGATTGACTAAATAAAGATTGGCGTCTCCACCAACGGACAACAATCCGTCAATGATAGACGAATCACCACCGATAACTCGACCAATAATGTTTTCAACAACAGCTGGATTGCTAAACTGTGCAGCTTCCCCGGTAAGTAGACCAAACTGATCAAAGCTATGGAACAGTATCGTATTATCGCCAGATAAATTGCCCCCATCAATTTGATATTGATTACCCGCTTGCTGCACCGTAGTGGCTGGATCTGCTGGGGTAATGGACTGGGCCTGAGCAGTCGTCGTCAATGCGGTAGACCCTACTAACGTGATTAAAAACGCAGCAGTATGATGGCGGTTGAATAGACGGACCATAACAGGGTATGAGTAGAAAACCTCGCTAGGGATAACCAAACAAGCCGTTGCTGATTAGGTCTCAATAACGACTCCAAAAAAATTAAGTTTGGCCATTCCTGCTGGGGATGAACCCAAGTTCCACTATAAACACCCGCAGCGCTCCTGCCATCACTTACTAAGATGATTAAAGATTTGTCTCTCTAATACATGCAGCCCAAAATAGGTTTGTTAACTAGCCTCAAGGGGTATGTGATTCCTCACGTTGTCTTGTTAAAAGAGTAGAGATGACATTAATGCGACGGTCTAATCTAGCAATTTCTGTTGATTCATTGAGCTGTTCATAGGCATCACGGGCCTGATATAACTGCTCCAGGGCATCGTCGAATAAGCCTAAGGTGGCATAAACATTAGCTAAATTAACGCGAGTCGTGGCTTCACTGAGACGATCAGCATTCGCCGCAGCCAGGGTTAATGCACGTTGATAAGACTCTATGGCCAGCTGATTGAGACCACTTTTGCTGTAGGTGTCGCCCAGGGCGGTGTATACCAAATCAGAGGCTTCAGGGCTATCCGCCAACGATTGCAAAATAGTCAGCGCATCTGCGTACATCTCTTCTAAAAAGAAAATACCTGCCCTGGCTAATGCGGCTTCTTCAAGGAGTTCTCTATTGTCAGATGTGGAGTCCGCAGGCGTAATGGTAGTGACATCAGTGAGTTGCGATCGCAATTCCTCATAATCCTCTTCAAATATCAGCTGAAACCCTGACTCGTAGTAGCCCTCGTCTAGATCAGACGATACTCCTTGATCCGTCACCACCTCAATAGAGTAATAGTGTCCGGGTTCTAGAGACACGTATTGAGGAAAATCCAGACTCGGAGTGTTGTCCAGGGTGGTCTCCTGCCACAGGGCAAGCTCAGGCTGATCTCGCTCAAATGTCCAACGCCAAATCCTCACGGTATAGCGCCTGGTTCCCTCCACAGGATTCCAACGGATCGTGTAAGGCTGAGTTGGACCTGGCTCTTGAATCCAGGCATTACGCGGTGAGATCACATAGGGAACAGAAGCATCATTACCGCCAAGGATACGTCCAGTGCGTTTGCCCCCGGCCCGAGTATTGGAAGCAGTCCCCCGTCGTCGGGCACAGGCCTGCCAAAAAAAACAGGCATCCGCTACAGGTGGGTTGAGCGCCGGTTCAACTACCCCTATGCCTAAAACAATTGTTAGGGCAAGTAGTGGATAACGGTATGACTTGAAATTATGGTTCAGACGTTGATATCGAACTGCGAAAAAGCTAGACAATTTCCGGCCAATGATTTTGGGCTGCCTGATGTCTAAGCTTCGCAATATGTCTTTAAACATAGTAATTACCCTTTACGTAAGCGATAGGTCATATAGCCCACTACGCTGCCGGTAAGACCCCAGCCAACTAGTGCTGGTACCCAAGGTACCCAGATCACGAAACCTGCCATGAAACCATAGCAAGCTAACGTCAAGACCCCGACCGAGCTAACAGCCGCTATCAACACTGGCACAGGTTTGACAAATCGCCAAAAGACCACACCGCCCATGCCAGACCAAAGCAGGATCCAACCCGCCTCCTCAACAAATGACCACCAGCGCATCAGGGGGCGGTCCTCTAAAACGGCATTGATCAGCTGAGAGATCATCTGGCCGTGCAGGTAAACTCCGGGAACTGAATCGCCATAGGGAGTATTGAAATCATCGGAGTTGCGATCGCTAAAATCCGTGTAGCCAATCAGTACGATCCGATCGCGGATTAGCCCAGGATCTACCTCATTTTTAATCACAGCTTCAAGCGAAACCTGCTGAGCAAAGTCCTTAATCCGCGCCCCAAACCTCTCTTGAGTGTCTGGATCCTCATAGGTCCAAAAATTGAGGAGAGTTTGTGCTCCACCCAGATCACTCCACTCCCGTCCTCCCCAATTCTGCCATGTTTGCTGTCCAGTATCAGTATGATATGCAGTGCCATTTCCACTACTAAGATTAGGCAGAACTATATCTCCTACAACAACCGAATCAATATACTCTCCCCATTGATCACTGCCTATAATAACTTCAGAGGCGATACCCTCAGCGTCAAGATAGGTCTTAGCCAATAACAGAGTAAAAGATTCTTCTGAAACACAAGGGCTATCATCGCCAACCCAATGAAATAGAAACTGACGGCGAACAATTTTGCCTCCATCTTGTAGAAAGTTGGCAAACCCAACCCGTGCCTCAGGCATCTCGTTACCAATATCACTCACTTGATCGCTGGCTGTCTGACAAATACCAAACAGATTATCGACCCAAGCCAGATCATTGGCGAGATCTCCCTGCGCTGGAAAATCACGGAAAAAGTCCAGACCGATCAAACGGGCATCATGGCTATTGAGCACCCGAATTGCTTCTGAAAGCGCATTCTCAGGAATTGTGCCAATACCAGGTTCATACTGCCCATCAATCATTTGTTCCCGTAGCCACTCGCCGCTGGGGGCATCCACCTTAACAATTAGCAGTCGTTCATCCTGTTCAGTCTCATTGGGTCGCCACCGTAGAAACTGGTCGTAGGCGCGAGTTTCTAGAAGTTGAAGCCCACCAAATAGTCTTATAACAGAAACAGCTAAGGCACTGACCACCGTCGTCAACGCCACGGAGCGGGTCTTAATTTTCTTAAATGGCAAGGCCTGGCTCGCCTCGATATAGGCCTTTTGCAGTGCCGTAACCGGCGGTGTTTTATCGGTTGCTTGCTGTAGCCAGCTTACAGAATCGGCCAAATCATTGCCTCGCAGCAAGAAGCTGTCATCTTTCTGCGCCGCATCCCATTCTGCTGCTTTAACCAGGAGTCGAGTGTGCGATCGCACATGAAAAGGCTCACTTTCCAACGTTCGAAACAACTCGCCAAAATTCACTAAGAAATCTCCACCATGCCGTCGAAAATCACTCCAAGGTATCGACTCCAGACCATCTGGCACAGTGGACTTGACCACATCCCGATAGATAACTGGCAAAATCCGCTTTTGTTGTGACTGTGCATAGCTCAACTGAGTTAAACAAGCCTCACAGCGCACTGAACTCGGCGACAACATAAACAAAACATTTTCAGCATTGTCCATCAGCTGCTGAGTATCGTCCCAGTGCTCCATCTCCCCTGCTGCCCCTTCTGGAGAGAGCCAAGAACTCTTACCTTGAATTAATAGGGTTTCATTTAGCCGCTGGGAAAAGTCCACATCATCAATGTGGTGAATAAAAAATACCCCCAGGGTTTGATCAGGGGATTGCAGTTGGCTAGCTTCTAAAAATGCCAACTGCAGCGGCAGCACGCCACCAACCACTCGATCTTTAGCCGTTTGCGCCCAGGCTAAGAACGTGTCTTGCATCCGGTGCTGCAACAACAAACTAGGATTTTGCTTCTGGCGTTCCCACTTAAGCGCTCGTACTAAAAGTCGCTTGTGTTGATTAAAATATCGGGCATCCTGACGAATCGTGCGTAACAGCTCTGCCACATCCTCCTCTAAATCAACCGCCGTCTGGTTGTCCGTTAAGTTAACAAACTGAATCTTACGAATTTTATCGGGCAACAGACTGACATTAATCTCTTCCACCAAGATGGGAATCACACGCTTATTGAGATCCAACGCCTGGTCAATCTCCATCTGACAATATTCCGACGCCAGGGATGCTTGGGATATCAGATAGACGATATTATCAGCTTCCTCAATTCCACGCTGGATAGCAGCCTCAAAATCTTCCCCCATGTGGATATCCACTGTGTCGGTCCAGATAGTGACGCCTGCCTGGAGCAAGTTATAACGTATCAGCTCCTTGGAGGTTAAATCTTCTTGGGCATAGGAGAGAAATACTTGGGTCATGCCGCCATCGGCGGCTTTAATACTCTCGGTAATAAACGTTGCCTGGGATAAACTGGGCCTACAGGGAGGCTGCTCAGCCGAAAACTCCGTTAGTAACCAGTTTTGAGCCCTTAAACGATCTTCTCCCATCAATAGATAAGAGACCTGATTTTGATGCCGTTCCCAGGCGAGAGCACTAATCAAAAGCTCAGTGTGCTGATGTACATAGTCTTCATGGCGATGGCACAGTCCCACAAGGCCGTCAATTGCAGCGGTGAGGTCATCTATACCGTCACGGGCATAGATCCAGTTAATCTTTCCAATTTGAGGATGCATGTTGGGAAAGCTGGAATGCTTGCCTGTAGATTTATACGCCTGCCACTGTTCTTCACTGCCTGCAGGGTTACGGTCTTTCCAGGTAGCATAGCTAATCTCTTCCACCTGCAAAATAGGAATAATCCGCTTGTTATATTTCAAGGCCAGAGAAATTTCTTTGGCACAGTAAGGAGAGTGAACGGAGTGGGGGGAAATGATAAAAATAAAATTGTGGCTTTTTTCAATGCCGTCGTTGATTTGCTCCTGAAAGTCTACGCCTAGGGGAATATCATTTTGGTCAAACCAGACTTGGAACCCCTGGTCATTCAGCCGCTGCCACAAGTCCGTAGCAAAGGCCTTACTATCCACTCGACCATAGGAAATAAAGGCATCGTAGAATTGATTAATGCCTTGACTCGCCTGGATATAAGCGATGTGCAAATCGGTGGGAGAGCTGCCAGGGGGACCAGGTTCCGACAGCCAGGCTTGGGCCATGGCAAAATCCCCAGACCTGAGCAAAAACTTGCGATCGCGCTTTTGTCGCTCCCAAGCCAGGGCCTTAACCAATAGCCGTTTATGTTGTTCTACATAGTCTGCCGCCGTTCGCAGGGTACGGATGAGTTCATCCACTGCCCGGTCAAAGTGAATATCGGACGCTAGCGACGAGAAATCAATAAACTGCAGCATCCGCAGATCAGTAGGCAGTGTTGCCACATCCATGGACTGCACCAGCAGCGGGATAATCCGCTTGTGGTAGCGGCGGCCATGGGCCAACTCCTGTTGACAATACTTTGAGGTCAAAGAATTGGGAGAAAGCAACAGAACAATATTGTCAGCCTTCTCAATACCTCGATTAATCGCCACTTGAAAGTCTTCAGCTGTTGGAATATCAACGGTATTAATCCAGACTGCAAACCCCTCACGCATCAAGCGCTTACGCACCTTCTCCTGAATCTCCATATCTTCTTCGCTATAAGATATGAAAATCTGAGTCATCTGATCATTCGCTAACTTCAGACTCTCCGTAATAAACTCACAGTGCAAATCGGTGGGAGTGCACGGGGGTTGCTCATCTTTAAAGCGGGTATCTAACCATGCTTGTGCCTCAGCTAATATCGTTTCATCAGTTAGCAAGTAGCGAGACTGCCGCTGTTGGCGCTGCCAATCAAGGGCACGAACCAACAGCTGAGTATGTTGATGGACATAGGGCTGTTGACGGGTCAAGATAGCTTGCAAACCAGCCATGCCGGTCTCAAAGTCATCAATGCCCTCACGAAAGTACACCCAGTTAATTTTGCTAATTGCAGGATGCATGTTTGGAAAACTACTGTGCACCCCCTTTTCTTGAATGGCCTGCCAACCGCTGATATTGGCATCAGGGTTACGCTGTTGCCAGGTTTCATAGCCAATTTCCTCCACATGTAGCAGCGGAATAATTCGCTTATTGCATGCCAAAGCCAGCTCAATTTCTTTGGCACAGTAAGGAGAATTAACGGAGTGAGGAGAAATAATAAAGAGAAAATTATCCGCCTTCTCAATACCGTCATTGATCTGATTTTGATAGTCCACACCTAAGGGAATGTCATCAAAGTCAAACCAAACCTCTAACCCCGCCTCCACCAGACGATCATTAATTTGCCTTGCAAATAACCGACTGTCTGCCCTGCCATAGGAAATAAAGACGTCTTGCAGAGAAGAAGATGGTAGCGCCATGAGATTCCCAGTATCAGCTTTACATCTCCCCTATGGCTAAGACACTATACCAAGCCCCAGGGGTAATGCATCATATAATCAGTTTAGGCCCAGACTGCAATCCAGACATGGACTGCTAGCCTAAAAACAGCTTAGAAGCCATAGTTCCAGCGGGCACGATACCCTCGTGCATCAAGATGAGTAAACACCGAGGCACTCGCTAACCCTCCACGGTCTCGCCACCAGGGTTCTAGCTTTCGGTTGACCTCTGGCGGAGAGATCCCCTGCACCACAAAGTCCACGGCATCGCCTGATAGATGGCGCGAACGGCTTGCTCCACCAGCTTTACGATTTGAAGCCGGATCTCGATACCAAGAGTTCACGGTAATGGGACGTCCTCCCAAATAGTCCCGCACTTCTTCCATGGCCTCAGCAATTTTGAGAATACCGTTGACCACGTCCTCGTCCACAGGGATACGATTACCATTCTTAGTGGCTTCGGCCCAACTAAAGTGACCATTGGTCAAAATGGGATCACCAAGATAAACCTTGCCTAGCTTGGGGACAGTGATCGATCGCCCGCGATCTCTTTCGGCAATTTTTGTTTCAGGTTCAACAGGTGGATCTTGCGGTTTGTTATTGGGTTCTGTGCCTTCTAACTGAATATGCTGGGCAAATACGAACCAATCAACGCGATCATTCTGCCCCATAAGTACCCCATCCGGGATGCGGACTTTAACGTGATTTCCTTGATCAGGCTCATCACTCAGCAACTGCAAGCGGGTACCCGCACTCACCAAGATCTTGTCATTGTCAGACAACTTAAATCCTTGCTCTGGACTCACCTTAAATAGGGTGTCAGCCAGCACCAGCATCTCAGTTGATCCTTGAGGATCTCCCATATCCAGCAGTTGCTGCGATTGCATATAGCGCATAATGGCTGCAGCACCGACACGTGATGTTTTTTTATCAAGGATATTGGTCCCCCCCCATACCCAGGTAGACTCTTTGCCTACACCACCACGGAATCCGTTCCAGAGGTCAAATCCCCACAAAAGTGCACCCAGGGTACGGGTCTTGGCCTGATGAAATTTCTTAGAGATCAGGACATCAATCATCTGGCGTTCAAACTGCGCTGGCTCGCGAAAGTTCCATTCGCTGTAGTGCAAGATCCCCACAAACCACCAGGGCACACCCGTAGCTTTTTCAACGACTTCATAGTGCGATCGCAACTGCACCATACGGCCCACAATCCCCCTAACCGTAGGCTCCACATCCGACTGAAGCGCACAACGCTCAAACGCTGACCTATACTCTGCCTCAAGTTTTTTCAGAGTCAAATCCATAGAGCTAGTAGATGAAACAACAGAGATAGACAGCCAATCGTAAGAGAAGTCAAATCAAGTCTGCGGAATATACTGACAGCAAAAAGCAAGTTAATATCAGCAATTTCCCTTTCAGGAGCTCATTCTAAGGTTCGTTTAATCCCTTACAGGCAAATAACTTAAACACTATTCTGCACACATCAAACCAAGACACTTAAACAGGTAACATTTATAAAGATTTTATATCATCTCAAATAATCACTAAATAAACGAATTTATACTTTAGCGATGGTGCTCTGGGAAAATAAACGAGATAAATTTTCGTAAGTTAATTTTTATAAATTAGGAAGCTAGCTTATAAAGCTAAACCGTGTACCCTTTGAGTTGCGTTCTGTCCTAGACAATCCAATAGCAGTTGGTCTACACCACGCTAGTTCCACGATTGTCAAAATTTTGAGGCTTTTCAGATATTTGCACTATCGGAGTGGCATTCCCCCTCCGATAGTGCAAATATCTCCTGACCCGATTCCACATAATTCAAGAGCCTCTAGAGAGCGCTGTTTGAATTAATAATTTCGCCTTCAAAACCGCATCTATCTCAAATCGCATCTAATCAAATAAAATGGCCAAGAAAAATGCTTACAATGATTATCTCAAGCAAACCCTGGGTGGATTGATAGATAAGCTTGAGATTTCAGACCTACGTAAGGAGTTTCTCAAAAATCGCTGGTTAGATCAGGTTATGTGGCTAGAAGGACGTGCCACTAAAGAGCGTAACCAACACTTCAGGCTCCGCATGATCACCATTATTGGGGGTGTACTTGTCCCAGCCATGGTGGGTTTTAGAAGTAATAATGATGATCTTCAGGTGGGAGTTGCTACAACTGCCTTTTTTGTTAGTCAAGCAGTAGCCATTTCTGCTGCTGTGGAAGAGTTTTTTGGGCACGGTGACAAGTATCGTAATTATCGTAGTACAGCAGAAAGCATGAAGATCGAGGGCTGGCAGTTTATGCAGCTAGCTGGCCCTTATCGCAAATATAAAGTACATTCAGACGCCTATAAAATATTTGCCCAACGGGTTGAGTCCTATATCCAGAAAGATGTAGAGGGATTCGTTGCTCGTTTAGAGGAGAAGCAAGATGAGGAGAAGCAAGACGCTGACGAGGCTGTTAACAATGCCGAGAAAGCACTAATGCGTCTCAATCAGGAGTTAGAAGAGCGAGCTCAGAAACTGGAATTAGAAAAAGTTCGCTTAGCTGAGCAACAGGTCAGCAGTCAGCCACAGGGTCTAGAAGATGGCGGTTATTCAGGATCATTGTTGGATATCCAAATGCCATCATCTTCCGAAGGAGAAACTTTTGAAGAAAGCAGTCCTGCTGAACCAATGACTGGCGTCCAGTCCCTGCTGTCCTCCTCAAACAAAACGTCTGGTCGACGTCCCGCCCGACAATCATCCAGCAAGACCATTACCTCCACCAGTAATCTACCGCCTTTAGGTCAAAATGCACTGGAATGGGAAGAGACTGTTGACTTTCAGGCTCTAAAAACAATTTTAACTGAACAAAACAGCGTTGTGGAAAGTCAGACCAATGGCGGTTCTGGTGGAACTGCGGTGGTCAGTGGACCTCAACTCACCACACCGGATGAAGTTTCCCAGATTTTGGAATGCCCGTTGGAAGACTGTAAAGTTTATCTGCCCGGGATCTTGGCTGCCATGAAAAAGTACGATATTTACGACAACTCCGTACTCATTGGTTTGCTAGCCACTATCCGCATTGAAACCGGCGGATTCAAACCAGTCCACGAGTGGGGAGGCGAGAGCTACTGGAAACGCTATGAAGAACGTGCAGACCTCGGTAACGTTAATCCTGGTGATGGCATTAAATATCATGGCCGTGGCTATATCCAACTAACCGGGCGCGCCAACTACAGCACCTACGGCAAAAAACTAGGTGTAGACCTAGAGGGCAATCCCGATTTAGCCATGGATCCCGAAATATCCGCCCAGGTACTCGCTTGCTACTTTAAAGAGCGTGGCGTGGCTACAGCTGCTCGCGAAGGCGACTGGCGTCGTGTTCGTAAGCTAGTGAATGGCGGTTACCATGGCTGGGATGTATTCTCGAAATATGTTGAGCGGGCCCGTGCTCAATTAGCATAGATGGCGTAGCAGGTCGATCTTGAGTTTTTTGCTGCTAAAAAATACAGTTCCAACTGTAACCAGAACTCACCCCAATTAAATAGAAGCATCGGGTCTACTCAGAGCTCATTGCAGTTTCAAGATCCGCGATTTTACGCATATACTTTGCTCGTATACCTAAAAATCAGGTCATTCTATAAGATCAAATTGCACAATTTTTACAGGATGGGGGTATTTTGGGGATGTAATTGGGTTAGAAGCACAGGCCATCTGGCCACCTTTGATAAGAGATATACAAAATGCCCAGAACTTCAGCTGACGAACTCGTTGAACATACGTTTTCCAATGGGCAGCTTGCGAAAATACTCAAGGTGGCAGACGACACTGGTTACGAAAAAGCTTTATCGCTTGTAGGATTAGCAGGCCCAAGACCGACATTGCTAGTCATCGGCGGTGCCAGTAACATGACGGCTGAGAGTCAGGCAAAGCTGCTTCAATTTTTCAATGACACCTTAGCAACTCTGTCAGAACGAATCGGGATTACTGTATTGGACGGCGGCACCGATGCTGGCGTTATCCATATGATGGGCCAGGCACGCCACTATGTTAGTGGCCAATTTAATCTAATTGGCGTTGCACCCTTAAACAGAGTCATTTTTCCAGTCGGCACAACTCCACCTCCGCCCCCAGATGATTCCAACTATCCTCCAGTCGAACTGGAGCCCCATCACACCCATTTCTTCCTAGTACCCGGTGAAAATTGGGGGAGTGAATCCCGCTGGTTAGCCAGGTTCTCGTCGGTTTTAGCGGGACATTTTCCATCTATGACCTTATTGATTAACGGCGGTCAAGTATCGCTTCAAGATTTGAGGCTGAACCTTGAGTTGGGCAGACACGTAACGATTATTGCCGGCAGTGGCCGATTGGCAGATGCCGTAGCTAACACCATTAGCGGAGTCATGCCTTCTGAAGATGAAACAATTCAAAATCTCGTTGATAATTACTACCCTAAACAGCTATCAGTCTTTAACTTGTTATCCAGTTCATTAGATGACCTGAAGACTCAATTAGACACATATTTTGATTCCTAATAGACAAAGCTATCCTGCGGGCATGTAGTCAGCGCTAACCCTTATTTATTAGTAAGGTGTACCCCTTTGAAGCCAGGCCCAAAATCAATTCTTAAGAATTGAAATCAGCAATTGGCAAGGTATGCTAGAGTTCTATGGCAATGCGTTGCTATATTGGGTAACAATCAGTTTTCGGTACGATACGCTCACAGTTCAACTCGACCAGTTCAATCTCGACTTCGATTTGATTACTAGAGGGATCTCCGTATAACTCGTTGCATACTTAACCTAGGAGATTCTCTATGTCCATTTATGTTGGAAATCTGTCCTATGATGCTACTCAGGAGGACATTAATGCCGTCTTCGCCGAGTATGGAACAGTCCAGCGTGTCCATCTACCCACAGATCGTGAAACTGGTCGCCCTCGTGGTTTTGCCTTCGTAGAAATGTCTTCGGAAGACGAAGAAGCCTCTGCAATTGAGGCTTTAGATGGTGCAGAGTGGATGGGCAGAGACCTGCGGGTTAATAAGGCTCGTCCCCGTGAACAGCGTGGCGGCGGTGGTGGCGGTCGCTTCTAAATTAAAAAGTCTGCCTAACTTTGGGTTACGTGTTTTGCACACAACCCTGGTCTATCATGGGGCAGTTGGTCTGCCCCATTTTTGTCGTTAAAGGAGAATACTATGGCCCAGGTTATCCTTGGGGATGATGAAGGTATTGAATCAGCACTGCGAAGATTTAAACGGAAGGTTGTGCAAGCCGGTATTTTTTCGGATATGAAAAAGCACCGTTACTTTGAGACACCTGCTGAAAAACTTAAGCGTAAGGCGATCGCAAAACATCGTCAAAAGCGTTGGAGCCGCAATCGCAGTAATCGCAATAATAATAGAGACTAGGGCAAGCAATTGAAGCTCAAAGCCTGACTCTTAGTCACTGGCATAGTAACAAAGCGGCGTGGTTGAACTCAACCACGCCGCTTTGCTGACCGACGCATTACAAGGCCTCACCCATAAGACGCATTACAAGGCCTCACCCATAAAATGTTTCGCCCTGGGGATCAGCCCATGGCAAGTTCTTATTCGGGGTTAAGCGCTGTCTAAACAGGACTGCCTAAACAAGGTAGTCTTGCAAGGCTTTAACCGCTAGCGTTTGTTGCTGCAAGGAACGAATAGCTTCAATGGTTGCTCGCGCACCTGACAGGGTTGTAATCGTTGGGATCTTGTAATCAAGGGCTGTGCGACGAATCATTCGATCATCTTCCTGGGCAGTAGCCCCAGTGGGCGTGTTGATAATCAGCTGAATTTCCTGGTTTTTGATGGCATCAATCACATGGGGCCGACCCTCATGCACTTTGTAGACCAATCTCACATCTAATCCATGGGACTGTAGTACCCGCCGAGTGCCAGCTGTCGCCATCAGTTGAAAACCTAGTTCTGCAAGTTCCTTAGCAATGGGAACCACAGCTTCCTTCTCGCGATCGTTCATAGAAATGAAGGTTGTCCCTTGCAAAGGCAGCGCCTGACTAGCAGCTAGTTCGGCTTTGGCAAAAGAACGCCCGAAGTCTACGTCAATCCCCATGACTTCGCCGGTAGACCGCATTTCTGGCCCTAGCAGCGTGTCAGTACCCGGAAATTTACTAAAGGGTAGTACGGCCTCTTTTACTGAAATATGGGTGGGGATAACTTCTGTCATCACCCCCACCTCAGTCAGGGTTCGTCCAGACATAATGAGAACCGCTGTCTTAGCTAAGGGCACACCCGTTGCTTTAGAAACAAACGGCACTGTACGAGAAGCTCTTGGGTTGGCCTCTAAGATATAAACGTCATCATCTTTAACCGCAAATTGAATATTCATAAGGCCAATCACTTTTAGGGCCTTAGCTAATTTGACGGTCCAATCACGAATGATACCCAGGGCGTTATCACTAAGGGTGATGGTCGGTAATGAACAAGCCGAGTCACCCGAATGGATACCCGCTTGCTCAATGTGCTCCATAATGCCACCAATGACAACTTGACCAGTGCGATCGCAAATGGCATCCACATCCACCTCAATGGCATTTTCCAAAAAGCGATCGATCAAAATTGGATGGTCCGGTTCTACCTGTACCGCTGTCGTCATATAGCGCTCTAGATCCTGGTCGGAATAGACCACCTCCATAGCCCGACCACCTAACACGTAGCTGGGGCGCACAACCACTGGATAGTTAATTTTTTGAGCAATCTCCAGGGCTTCCTGATAACTACGGGCAATGCCATTGGGTGGCTGCGTGATCTCCAAATCCCAAAGGATTTTCTCAAACCGTTCACGGTCTTCAGCCGTATCGATAGAATCAGGTGACGTACCCCAAATCTTTGTCTGGATCGGCTGACCATCAACCTCCGGTGCACTGCCCAAATAGGCTTGCAAAGGGACAGCCAACTTGAGGGGAGTCTGGCCACCAAACTGAATAATGACCCCTTCTGGGTTCTCCGCCTCAATAATGTTGAGCACGTCTTCCTTAGTGAGGGGCTCAAAATAAAGCCGGTCACTGGTGTCGTAGTCAGTGGAGACCGTCTCCGGGTTAGAGTTCACCATGATTGTCTCAAAATCATGGGCCTGTAACGCATAGGAGGCATGACAACAACAGTAGTCAAACTCAATACCCTGGCCAATGCGGTTGGGACCACCCCCCAAAATCATTACCTTTCGCCGATCAGAAGGTTTGACCTCGTTTTCAGCCTCATAGGTGGAGTAATAATAGGGAGTGTATGCCTCAAATTCTGCGGCACAGGTATCTACCGTTTTATAGACCGGTGTCACGCCCAAGGCCTTACGGTTTGCCCGCACCTGATCTTCATCGGTTTTGGTGGCATAGGCAATTTGGCGATCGCTAAAGCCCTGCTGCTTCACCGCCATCATTTGCTCGGCAGTAATAGCCCCTAAGGCTGTACGCTTCAACCATTTTTCAGTGATCAGCAAGTCCTGTAATTTATCAATAAACCAGGGATCGATGCCGGTGAGTTCATAGATATCCTGAGCGCTGAGCCCGAGTTGCAACGCATGGCGCAGCGCAAAGATGCGGTCTGGATTAGGGGATCGCAAACTGGAGCGCACCTTGGAAATGGTGGGAAGATTTTCGCTGCGATCGCAGCCCCAACCAGCACGCCCCGTTTCCAAGGAGCGCAAAGCCTTCTGGAACGATTCTTGAAAGGTACGGCCAATGGCCATCGCCTCTCCCACCGACTTCATCTGGGTAGTCAATAAGGGGGCACTTCCAGGAAACTTTTCAAAGGCAAACCGGGGAATCTTAGTTACCACATAGTCAATGGTGGGCTCAAAACTAGCAGGTGTTTTCTTCGTGATGTCATTGGAAATTTCATTCAGGGTGTAGCCCACCGCTAGTTTGGCCGCAAACTTTGCAATGGGAAACCCCGTAGCTTTAGAAGCAAGGGCAGAACTACGAGACACCCTGGGGTTCATCTCAATAACAATCACAGCCCCCGTATCTGGATTCACAGCAAACTGAATATTGGAACCACCCGTTTCCACACCAATTTCACGAATAATTTTGATAGATGCATCCCGTAACCGCTGATATTCCTTATCAGTCAGGGTTTGAGCAGGCGCTACCGTGATCGAGTCTCCGGTATGAATTCCCATGGGATCCAAATTCTCAATCGAGCAGATGATCACGACATTGTCAGCCAGGTCACGCATGACCTCCAGCTCATACTCTTTCCAGCCCAACAGCGACTTCTCAATCAAAATTTGTGATACCGGGCTGGCATCTAAACCGGACTTGGCAATGGTTTCAAACTCTTCCTGGTTGTAGGCGATCCCCCCACCGGTCCCACCCAAGGTAAATGCAGGTCGAATGATTAATGGGTAAGTACCAATCTCTTGAGCAATTGCCTGAGCTTCATCCATGGTCTCAGCCAACCCAGACGGACAGATGCCCACACCAATCCGTTCCATGGCCTCCTTAAATAGGCGGCGGTCTTCAGCCATTTCAATGGCATCTAACTTGGCTCCAATCAGCTCCACATTGTGGGCCGCTAGAACACCCTCCTTGGCAAGACTAACAGCAATATTTAGAGCAGTCTGGCCGCCCATGGTCGGCAAGAGTGCATCTGGCTTTTCCCGCTCAATCACCCGAGCCACCAACTCAGGGGTGAGGGGTTCAATGTAGGTGCGATCCGCCGTTTCTGGATCAGTCATGATGGTGGCCGGATTGGAATTAATCAGCACCACTTCATAGCCTTCTTCTCGCAGAGCCTTGCACGCTTGGGTGCCCGAATAGTCAAACTCACAAGCCTGACCAATCACAATCGGGCCAGAACCAATTAACAAAATCTTGCTGAGGTCGTTGCGGCGAGGCATAAGCGAGCGTTGGAAAAATCGAGGGTAACAAATTAGAGAGTCCTATCATTCAGGACTCGGATCAACAAATCCAAATCATTGTAGGGCTTTCTTTCACACCCAAGGCGGAGATTTTGCAGGAGTTTTCAACCATCTTTAGAGCAAACCACCCGCCATAATGGCCAATGTGCATCAATCATAGGCTGATATTTCCTAAATTTAGGAGGTATCTAATCGCCACTGCTGTAAGGATTCATGCCAGGCATGCACTACAAAACGGACATGCAATATCCATCATTCTTTGCCCATGAAAAATGAAAGGGTGCCAACGCTAACGTCAGAACCCTTTCATTTTTATCAGAGTTAATTGGAGGCAACTGAGTAGGAATGTCCAGAGTTTTGTGTCAATCGCTAATTTTTAATAAAAAATCAAGGGTTTCAGCCCTCTCCAACACCGTTTGGTAGACACTCCCTAACAGCTATGGCAAACGGCTGAATGCATCTCTCCAAAGGAGAAGCCGCACCAAAAGCCGTTTGCGGCACCCATAGCTGATGCTACTTATAGCGTTCAGTAATCATCACTAATATTGTGAACCATGGGCACCCAGCGATAAACTGGCGTCAACGCTTAACCTTCGCCACCTTCGCCACCTTCGCCGCCTTCGCCGCCTTCGCCGCCTTCGCCAGTAACAGCATCCTTGGCGTCTTCTACAGCACCCTCGACGGTTTCTTTAACTTCACCAGCGGCATCACCAGCAGCATCGACCGCATCGCCAGCGGCATCACCAGCAGCATCGACCGCATCACCGGCAGCATCTACGGCATCGCCAGCGGCATCGCCAGCAGCATCTACTGTTTCACCAGCAGCATCGACCGCATCGCCAGCGGCATCGCCAGCATCTTGCACAGTGCCACCACCACAGGCAGCAACTGTTGCAGCCACACCCAGGCTCAAAAATAACTGAATTGCACGAATCTTCATTTTGCTATCTCCGTTTTAATTGGGGTGAATAAACTCACCAAATGTAATTTTGCCTACAAACCAACATTTTCGATTCTTTGATAAAAAAAACTGTGGTTATTGCCCAGTTTGAATAAGCCAGTCATGCAATAAATAAATTTCAGGTATAGCGATTGCTAATTTAGGGAATGCACTGGTCTAAAGCGATTGCTATTTGACAGTGTTTCACAACTAATAGTCATACCGAGGCCCAGCAATGTCGGCATTCATTAATGGGGAATAAATAATAGGAAATAAGGCAGAAGTTATGCATAGCTATATGATGATTACCGGGGGTGTTATTGCGCTCTAATCTCAATAGTGCCTTCCGCCAATATCGCTAATTCTTTTGCTCTAGTCCTTATGCCCACGGCTTCACAGGTTTCTGATTTGACATCAACGGCTTTGTCCACCGTATTGCAACTGCATGAGGTCACAAAACAGTATCCACAGCAGACAATACCGGCTATCAATCAGGTCAGTTTAGAACTGTGCCAGGGAGAATTATTGGCCCTGTTAGGACCGTCAGGCTGTGGTAAAACCACCTTGTTGAGAACCATTGCAGGGTTTGAAGCATCTGATCAGGGGTGGATTAAGCTGGCAGAGCAACCGGTGTGTGGTCAAGGTGTAGTGGTGCCACCCGAACGTCGTGATGTGGGGATTGTCTTTCAGGACTATGCCCTATTTCCCCATCTATGCGTCCTGGACAATGTTGCCTTTGGACTTAAGCATCTCAGGCGTCATCGACGCATGCCTAAAAAACAAATGCAAACCTTGGCCCAAGAGGCCATCAGCCTCGTAGGCTTGAATGGGTTTGAGCGCCGTTATCCCCATGAACTATCTGGGGGACAGCAGCAGCGGGTGGCTTTGGCTCGCGCCTTGGCCCCTCGCCCCTCCTTGGTTTTACTAGATGAGCCCTTCAGCAACCTGGATGTACAGGTGCGGCTTTATTTGCGTCAGGAGGTCCGCAACATCCTTAAGGGGGTGGGCGCTTCGGGCATCTTTGTCACCCACGACCAACAAGAGGCCTTAGCCATTGCTGATCGGGTGGCTGTCATGCGATCTGGGCATATCGAGCAACTGGGAAGTCCTGAAGAAATTTACAGACAGCCTGCCTCTAGATTTGTTGCAGATTTTGTGACCCAGGCTAACTTTATCGAGGCCCATCGCTCAGCAGGCGGCTGGCAAACGGCCTTGGGGCTGGTGGACGAGTCCATGGTGCAACCGACTGAGGCTGACACAGGTACACTCATGTTGCGTCAAGAAGAGCTGCATCTCAGCTCGGTAGCGACGAATGAAACTGCTCTGATTATTTGCGATCGCGAGTTTCTGGGTCGTGAATACAAATACACCCTCACCCACCCTACCCAGGGCAATTTGCAAGCTCGCACCCCGTCCCGTTTTGCCGTCGGTAATTCAGTCCAAATCACAATCAAACCCAACCCTAGTGGGCTGCGTATCTTTATCTAGTGCCGAGGGCTAGTGCCGAGGGCTAGTGCCGAATTTAGAACACGTGCTCTAACAACGCCTGCCGCATCACATCCACAGGGGGGGATTGCTGAGTCCATATTTCTAGAGCTGCAGCCCCCTGCTGCACGAGCATTTCTAACCCATCGAAGGTGACCAGACCAGCCGCACTAGCCTGTTGTAAAAACCGTGTAGGCCGTGGCACATAGATTAAATCGTACGCAATGGTCTGACTGGGGAGTAAGGCCATCTGCCCGTCCGTTAGGGGAGAAGCTTCAATCTTAGGAGCCATGCCGATGGGTGTGGCATTAACCACCAGACCGGCCATTGGCAAAAGCTCGTCTAATCGATCCCAAGTATGAACAGATAGATTGGGCTGTAGCGGAGACATCTCCCAACTTTGGGCAAATGCGGCCAGTTTATCGGCACTGCGCCCCACCACTAACACGTTGGAGCAACCGAGCTGATGACAAGCGGCCACAACGGCACGGGCAGCCCCACCATTACCCAGAATGAGGGCTGGTGCATGGCTCCAATCCCGACTCAGGGCTTTCAGCGGTGCAATAAAGCCAGCGGCGTCCGTATTGGTACCGCACCAACCTTGATCACTCCACCACACGGTATTGACCGCCCCAATGGCCTGGGCAACCTCTGAGACGTCGGTCAGCAAGGGCATGATGGTTTGCTTGTGAGGGATGGTGATGTTAAAGCCCTTTAAGCCAACGGCAGCAAAGCCATCGATTGCTGTTTTTAGCTGGTCGGGAGCAATGGGAAATGGCAGATAGACATAGTCTAAACCCAGGGTTGCGATCGCAGCATTATGCATAATTGGCGACATCGAATGTTTGACTGGATAGCCAATGACACCAAGTAGCTGAGTTGTCCCCTTAACAGTCAACGGTTTAATCACCACAGGTTTACGTTGTGAATCGTCTAAGATGCGTAGCGCTCCCAATTACTTATAATGAAACCTGCTGCCTGGCAAGAAATCTGACGTTTCCCAACGTTTTCACCAGGTTCAAGCCTGCTTACCAATCACCCGATTTAACTCGCAACCACCGTGACAGCCACTCCGCTTTCTTCTTCCGTTTCTGCCGAACTGACCGCACCTGAGGTGCGCCCCGATAAATTAGGCCGCTTTGGCCGCTTTGGCGGTAAGTATGTTCCTGAAACTCTGATGCCTGCCCTAGTGGAGCTGGAGGAAGCGTTTTATGCCTACCGCGATGAAGCTGGCTTTCAGGCAGAGCTCAACGGACTTCTAAAGGATTACGTCGGTCGAGCCAATCCCCTATATTTTGCAGAGCGCCTCACCGAATACTATGCCCGCCCCGACGGCAGCGGCCCGCAGATCTATCTCAAGCGCGAAGACCTGAACCACACTGGAGCTCACAAAATCAACAACGCCCTTGGCCAGGTTTTGCTAGCCAAGCGTATGGGCAAAAAGCGCATTATTGCTGAAACCGGTGCCGGTCAGCATGGTGTGGCCACAGCCACCGTCTGCGCCCGGTTTGGCATCGAATGTGTGATTTATATGGGCGTTCATGACATGGAACGCCAAGCCCTAAACGTATTCCGTATGCGCCTGATGGGAGCCACGGTACAGCCCGTTAGCTCCGGCACCGGCACCCTCAAAGATGCCACCTCTGAAGCGATTCGCGACTGGGTTACCAACGTGGAGAGCACCCACTACATTTTGGGCTCGGTGGCTGGCCCCCACCCTTACCCCATGATTGTGCGCGAATTCCACGCCATCATCGGCCAAGAAACCCGGACCCAGTGCCAGGAAAAATGGGGGGGGCTACCCGATATTTTGGTTGCCTGTGTCGGTGGTGGCTCCAATGCCATGGGGCTATTCCATGATTTCATCAATGAGCCCTCTGTACGCATGATTGGCATAGAAGCCTCCGGTGAAGGTGTAAGCACAGGTAAACATGCAGCCACCCTCACCGCAGGGCGGGTGGGTGTGCTCCATGGAGCCATGAGCTTCCTACTGCAAGATAGCGATGGCCAGGTGATCGAACCCCACTCCATCAGCGCCGGTCTTGACTACCCCGGTGTTGGTCCTGAGCACAGCTATCTGAAGGAAATTGGCCGTGCAGAATACTACGGAGTCACCGATCAAGAAGCCCTGGATGCTTTTCAGCTGCTGTCGCAACGGGAAGGCATTATTCCAGCCCTGGAAACAGCCCACGCCTTTGCCTATCTTGAAAAGCTCTGCCCTCAGTTAGACGGCAGTCCAAAAATTGTGCTTAATTGCTCTGGACGAGGCGATAAGGATGTGCAGACTGTCGCTAAAGTGCTGAAGTTTGATAGTTAGAGAACGTTTGAGTGTTGAGTGGTGGATTTTGAATGTTAGGGGTTTAGCTGGCTAACACCTTAGCGGCGCACCGTAACGCAAATCTATCACTCAACACTCCAGTACTCTAAATGCTGATGTAATCACAGGAAATTCTTAACTTGGAAAACTTTGAGGTTTGCGATCGCGACATTCCCAAGTCGCTACTGGAACGTTATTTATCATCCGATGCCATCGCTATCGATACTGAAACCATGGGGCTTAACCCCCTACGCGATCGGCTATGTCTAGTGCAACTCTGTGATACTACCGGGTACACATCAGCGGTGCGCATCGAACGGGGACAAACCAGCGCCCCCAACCTAAAATTACTGCTCGAAACCTCCAGTATTCTCAAGATTTTTCATTTCGCTCGGTTTGACATGGCCACACTCAAACACCATCTATGCATTGATGTGAGCCCAGTATTCTGCACCAAAATTGCCAGCAAACTAGCTCGCACCTACAGTCCTCGACACGGCTTGAAGGAACTCGTCAAAGAAATCGCTGGTGTAGAACTTGATAAGAGTGCCCAAAGCTCTGACTGGGGAAATGTGCAGGATCTAAGCGATGAGCAGTTAGCCTATGCCGCTAACGACGTTCGTTATCTCCATGAACTGTCAAAGCAACTCACGCTAATGCTCCAGCGGGAAGGACGGTGGCACCTGGCCGAGGCCTGTTTCCAGTGTTTGCCCACCTTTATCCAGTTGGATCTACACCAGTATCCAAATATTTTTGAGCACTAGTAAAAAACAAGTGCACGAGGCGTGGGCGGTGACTCAGTCACCGCCCACGCCTCGTGGGTGTTTAAACAACTATTCTTTATACGTTCTTGCTTTATTAAAGAATCAAGAATTCTTTGATTTTCGGGGAACCCTTGAATTAGGCGTATCAGTGTAGTGAACAATACATCGGAGATACATTGATTTTTTCTTGACCAAGTCTTCAGGGATAGTTGGTCAGACAATCAGAACCCAAGTCTTGATAAAAGTACATATCGAGCAGCTCATCAGTCAATACATTTACCCACCTAGGGAAAGTGAGGGACTGGTAAAGCTACATAAGGTTCCGGACGAGACAGGACTTCAGGAGTTAAACATAAAGTGCTGAACAGGCATTTTTCTATCACTCCTTTATGGATGATCTGTTGTATGTGGAGTTTCGTTAAAGAAGCCCACTTGCCAATGGTGTTTGTTATGTCAGTACGCCATTAATGTCATCAAAGGTGTTCGTTAATTTATTAACTATTAACTATATGAAAGCTGTCATTCTAGCTGGTGGTTTGGGGACTCGTCTCAGCGAAGAAACCGCTATTAAACCGAAACCTATGGTCGAGATTGGTGGTAAGCCCATTCTTTGGCACATCATGAAGATCTATTCCCAACACGGGATTAATGACTTTATTGTCTGCTGTGGTTATAAGGGCTATGTCATCAAGGAATATTTTGCTAATTATTTCCTCCACATGTCAGATGTCACCTTTGACATGCGGTTTAACCAAATGAATGTTCATGCAGGTAAAGCAGAGCCCTGGCGTGTAACTCTAGTGGACACGGGTGATTCCACCATGACCGGTGGTCGTCTCAAGCGGGTAAGAGAGCATCTTGGCAGTGAAGATTTCTGCTTTACCTACGGGGACGGCGTTTCCAGTGTGAACGTGACTGAGCTCATCGAATTCCACAAGCAACAGGGAACATTGGCGACATTGACAGCTGTTCAGCCTCCTGGCAGATTTGGTGCTATTTCCCTAGGTCAAGAGCAAACTAAAATCACCAAGTTCCATGAGAAGCCTGAAGGCGACGGTGCCTGGATCAACGGTGGCTTTTTTGTCCTTAATCCTCAAGTCATTGACTACATTGACGATGACTCAATCTCTTGGGAGAAGGAGCCCCTGCAAAAGCTAGCCCACATGGAAGAGCTTTCGGCCTATAAGCATGATGGTTTCTGGCAGCCCATGGATACCCTGCGGGACAAGCGCTACCTAGAAAAGCTTTGGCAGGCTAATGAAGCACCTTGGAAGAGCTGGTAACCCATAAATATCTAAGACTGATATCTACACCAGATATCAGTCTTTCTTACCTAGGAGCCTAAGTCTACTAACGACTTAGCGCTCCTGCACGAGTTTTTCATTGTCGTATGTCGGCAACATTAGATTTTTTACTGTATTGAAGGAACAGTTATGAATGCTGATTTTTGGCGCGGTAAGCGAGTTTTTGTAACTGGTCACACAGGATTTAAGGGTAGTTGGTTATCTCTCTGGTTGCAACAACTCGGTGCTGAAGTTGTTGGCTATGCGTTGAATCCTCCTACCTCACCGAGTCTGTTTGAGGTGGCGAAGGTGGGCAATGGCATGATGTCCATTGAAGGCGATGTGAGAGATCTGGTGAGTTTGCAAGATGCGATCGCATCCCACAAACCCGAGATTATTTTCCATATGGCGGCTCAGCCACTGGTGCGCTACTCCTACAAAAATCCTGTAGAGACCTATGCCACCAATGTCATGGGCACCGTTCACCTGCTAGAAGCTGTACGGCAAACCGATAGTACCCGTGTAGTCGTAAACATTACCAGCGACAAATGCTACGAAAACCGGGAATGGGTTTGGGGTTATCGCGAAAATGAAGCCATGGGAGGGCACGATCCTTATTCCAACAGTAAGGGATGTGCTGAGTTAGTTGCCTCTGCTTATCGCAATTCCTACTTCAACAAAGACAACTACGCTGAGCACGGCGTCGGTTTGTCCAGCGTCAGAGCGGGTAATGTCATTGGTGGTGGAGACTGGGCCGGTGACCGCCTAATTCCTGATATTATTCGCGCCATTATCGCCGGTGAGCCTGTCCTGATCCGTAGCCCAAATGCAATTCGTCCCTGGCAGCATGTGCTAGAGCCCCTCAACGGCTACATGACCCTAGCGGAGCAGATGTGGGACAGTGGCACTGACTTAGCAGAAGGCTGGAACTTTGGCCCTAACGACAGCGATGCCCGCCCCGTATCCTGGATTACAGAACAGTTAACTCAACTGTGGGGAGATGGTGCTAGTTGGCAACTAGACACCAAAGTTAATCCCCACGAAGCAACGTATCTTAAGTTAGACTGCTCCAAAGCGAAAAGTCGTCTCAAGTGGGCACCAAAACTAGATCTAGCAACAACTCTAGATTGGATCGTTGAATGGTATCACGGATACATCAGGGAAGATGACATGCATCAGATGACCATAGCGCAGATTCAACGCTATGAAGCACTGAAAGCAGGTTAAATAAATCTGGAGGGTGGGCCACAGCCATCCTCCCATGCATTGCTCTAACCTTTTTTATAAGTATCTGTTCACAGATAGTCGACACCTATGATTTTTAACGAAACCTCCATTCAGGGGGTCTATATTATTGACCTTGAGCTCCTCAAAGATGATCGAGGATTTTTTGCCCGCACCTTCTGTGCACAAGAGTTTGAAGAGCGGGGTCTCAAACCAGTCGTAGCCCAGTGCAATATGTCTTTTAACTACAAAAAAGGCACCCTGCGGGGCATGCACTTCCAGATTCCCCCTGCTACGGAAACCAAACTGGTACGCTGCACTCAAGGCGCAATCTATGACGTTATCGTTGATCTGCGCAAAGATTCACCCACATACCTATGCCATGTCGGTGTGGAGCTAACTGCCGACAACAGACGTGCGCTATACGTCCCCGAAATGTTCGCCCACGGCTACCAAACCCTGACCGACAATGCGGAAGTGACCTACCAGGTTACCGAATTTTATACCCCCGGCTACGAGCGAGGCTTACGTTACAGCGATCCCAAACTAGCCATTGACTGGCCCTTACCAGTAACAACTATTTCTAACAAAGATGCCAACTGGCCGCTGTTAACCGACCAGCAAAGTGATCAACCCGTTTCAGTAGGAGCCCCATCATGATTATTGTCGATACAGCCCTAAAAGCCCGTGCAGAAGCAGGCAATCCTGTCCGCGTGGGCATGATCGGTGCAGGCTTTATGGGACGCGGCATTGCCAACCAAATTATCCACTCCGTTCCTGGCATGGAACTAGTAGCTGTTTATAACCGCAGTCTAGACGGTGCTAAGCGCGCTTACGAAGAAGCTGGCCTTGATCATTTTCAGACCGTTAAAACGGTAGCCGAGCTAGAAGACGCCATCAACAAAGGCAAGCCCGCCGTCACCGAAGATGCATCTCTGCTGTGCAAAGCAGAAAACATCGATGCATTGGTAGAAGTCACCGGCACAATTGAGTTTGGTGCTCAGATTGTGATGGAAGCCATCAACAACAAAAAGCATGTTGTTCTAATGAACGCAGAGCTTGATGGTACTGTGGGCCCAATGCTTAAGGTTTACGCTGACCGAGCTGGTGTTGTGCTATCTAACTGTGATGGAGACCAGCCAGGTGTAGAGATGAACCTCTATCGCTATGTCAAGAGCATTGGCTTTACGCCTCTCCTCTGTGGCAATATTAAAGGCCTCCAAGACCGCTATCGGAACCCTACGACTCAGGCGAGTTTTGCCGCCAAGTGGAAGCAGGCAGCCTACATGGTAACCAGCTTTGCAGACGGTACTAAAATCTCTTTTGAGCAGGCAATTGTAGCCAACGCTACCGGCATGAAAGTCGCCCAGCGTGGAATGTTAGGCTATGACTTCCGTGGCCATGTGGATGACATGACCCACCTATACGATGTAGACCAGCTGAAGTCTCTAGGGGGAATAGTTGATTATGTTGTTGGCGCCCAGCCTGCAGCTGGTGTATTTATTTATGCCACCAACGAAGATCCCAAACATCAGCACTATCTAAACTACTACAAACGTGGTGAGGGTCCCCTATATAGCTTCTATACCCCTTATCACATCTGCCATTTTGAGGTGCCCCTCTCTTTGGCCCGTGCTGCCCTATTTAACGATGCCGTCATGGCTCCCCTAGGAAAACCCATGGTGGATGTCGTGGCGACAGCCAAAATCGACCTCAAAGAAGGGGAAACTCTGGATGGCATCGGCTACTACATGACCTACGGTCAGTGCGAAAATTCTGATGTAGCTCTATCAGAAAATTTATTGCCCATGGGTCTTGCAGAAGGCTGTAAACTCAAGCGTCCTGTTGCCAAGGATACCGTTTTAACCTACGACGATATTATCTTGCCAGAAGGACGTTTCTGCGACAAATTGCGATCTGAACAAGACTCCTACTTTGCCACTGCAGCTGTCTAATAAGCTGTTTGACAACAAAGTATCGGTGAGCCAGCATTCTGTATTAGAATGCTGGCTCATATCTTATTCAAAAACCAGAGTTGACTATGGTGTAATTTGAGTAGCAATCAAATCAAAAAGTTCTCCACTACCGATGCATCGTCCAAGTCAATGCGGATTGTGAAAGGCTCTCCTGGACAGCCTCGAAAATAAAGTTGAAGGTAATTATCTACGCTACGAGCCTGAGCCGTTAAACATACAGTACCTGCCTCATCTAGCACCGTTACAATAAGTCCCTGAGGCAAATACACGTTTTCCCCCATGGGATAGAGACGCATAGCAATATTCACAACTGTTGCACTTTCTTGTTGCACATCAAGCACCAGCGCAACCTGTTCCGTACCCAAGGTTAAATTTAAGTCTAATGGTTTAGCCCGTTTTACCTGGACAGGTGTCTCTCTCTGAGCTGTCTGCCCGCCTTGCCTAAATGCTGGTACCCATAGATATTGAGCTAATAAATCTTCTGCTAATTGCCAGCCATCTTCAACCTGCCCCTCCAACCACTGGCCAAGGCAAGTTAGCTGAGATGACAGTTGACCAGATTGGCTTTGACCAAATTGGTCAAGATGTACTGGCAAGTCATCCATGGATCGAAGCTGGGCTAATCTCAAATACGGATACGTTGACGAAACCTCAGTACCAAAGCCTAACAGTGAAGCTTCACCTGCTACTTCATCCAGTGCAACAGCCACATAACCAATGCGTTCTGTGAGAACTTCCAGAGGCAGGGTAATATCCCCTGACAAAACGGGACGACATTCCAGGCGGCCTACCCTGGGAATCACTAAATCAGCAACATCTTCTGTTAACTGAAGTACTGGATTCCAACTATCACTGTGGTTCAAATCAGTGGGGACACCTAGAGCACTTAAAAAATCATGCATTACCCAAACTGCCAGGGTATTCCGTCTCACCCTCTCAGAAATCCTTGCTTGAGTATGTTCTTGAGCAAACTGTTGAGCAATTCTTTTACCCTGTTGTGTAATCGGCCAAATCAGACTAGCTGCGTTACCACTCTGTTGCATATAGCTCATAGGTAAAGTCTCCGATATATGTTGGCAGTCATTGTTTTAAATAAAAAATGTTACTAAGAATTCAAGTGCCCCTCAGCACGACCAAACTCGCGTAAGCGAGGTTTACATTGACGGCGGTAAAAGCTTTCAAGGGTTTTATAAGAAACATCAAACTCTTTTTCTAAAGCATGCCAAGGTGTTTCTGGCGGTAGTCGTCTGCGGATCATCTCATAGCAGTTAATGGTCGGATGATTAGCAATGTGAATCCGACATAGTTCATCCATATTTTGTTCTAACCAGTCCTGCACCCTCTCTAAAATTGGTGGGATCTCGGGTTTAGCAGTTAACTTTTCAACAATAGCGGTAGTGCCGCCTTCTTCGTTATAAGCAGAAATGTATCGCTTGCGGTCTGCTTGAACAAGTTGCTCAAAATCTAGTAAACGAAACTTGAGATAGGCATTTAACCAGGTCACTACACTGGCAATTTCTGGATCATACGGCTTAGCTGTTTTACCCTCACATAGATTCTGACAAAGATAGATCCATGTTTGTTGGAGGGCATCTTGATAGTATGCGCTATGGTCATACCACAGACGAGGTTTGACCAAACGAATTAGCTGAGTTAAATATCGCTGGCGTTCTGCACTACCACAGTGGTGACAACAGGCTTCACATGCCAACCGACGTAATTCATCTGGGGAGTCATTCATGGATAGATCTGGTTTACTCCATCTGAGAATTGCCCGCATCAGCATTTTCCCATCTATCAAATTTACATAGCTGTAAATTCATCAGATAAAATTTCAAAGATTCTGCAGCCGTCTGCAATATTTTACAAAAAGCAACAACAGCGACTGAACGTTCACTAACTTTTGCTGCGCACATACAGCAAAAACTGAGGAGGCCGAAAAGCCACCTCAGTTATAGAAAGAAGCGCTATACCTAATTTTTTAAGTCTGAAAGAATCAGGATCTAACCAGGTTCAGCCAAGTAGGGCTGCAAATGGGGACGCAATGCTGTACGTGCAACCATAGCATTTTCAAATCGCTTGCCCTGGTTCTGTTGAATGAGTTTATCAAACCAATCGCCTACAGCCTCTGGGATAGAAGCAAACTGACGCCACTGCAAATCACCACTAACTGTTGGTAGCGTGAGCTGATCTATAGATTGGCCAGTCAGCGCCTGCAAACCAATCAAACCAAGGGCATAGACATCACTACTCATGGCTGGACGACCAATACGTTGCTCTAATGGTTGATAGTCTCGCTGCATTAACAACTGCTTACGATATTCTGCAGACTGCTGACTAACACCAATCATGACGCGTTTGCCAAGGCCACTATCAACAAGCACCATAGATTGGTCTAGGTTTTCTCGACTACTGCTTTGAATAAAAGAGTCATCCCTTAAGCCAGCGTGGACTTGCTTATGCCGATGAAATATTCCAACCTGTTCTAATAAACGATCCATTAACAGTAGAACTGACTCAATGGGCCAGGGGGTTTGCAACTTTGCCTGGAGCAGTTGGTCCTGATTGAAGGTATCTCCCAGGCCATGGATAATGTAGAACGTATTATCTACTTGACCGTAGGTATAGCCTGGAAACAGGGAACGCAGGGGCTCAAACTTTTCCGTTTCTTTTTCCATTACCCGCTTTAAAAGGTCGGCGGTGTCTGGGGAGTACGCCCGTAGCGTCTGCAATAGGACTAAAGAATTAGTGTGTTTATCTAAGGCAATAGAAATCGGCCCTAAAGGTTCTTGGCGCAGAAAATATTGAACTTGATAGCGTTGTGCCGCAAATCTTGAGAAGGCCGTTTTAGGCACCAGTGAAATATTGGCGGCGGCTGGTTGCATGCCAAACGGGGGTGAGTCGACCGCTTTAAGGGGCTGAACATCACGGTTTAATTCAGCTGCCTGAGGTTTAGGTTCAGATGGCTGGGGTACTGGTTGTGTGGCTTTGATAATGGCTAGCTGTGTCTCAACACGCGCTAAGGTGACAGCAAAATCGATGGGCTTAGTAATGTAATCGTTGGCACCTAGTTCAAAGGCCCTCACCATGTCATCGCTTTGGGCCTTTGCTGTCACCATCAACACAGGTAGCTGATTACGAGAATAGGTTTGCCGGATCTGACGTAGGGTCTCAATGCCATCGATACCCGGCATCATGATATCCAACAAGACTAGAGCTACATTTTGATGACTTTGAATGTAGTCTAAAGCTGCCTCACCACTATCCACGACTACTGATTGATAACCACGACGGTTAAGGCGACGACTCAGCATATCGCGGTTGTCTTCGTTATCGTCAACCACCAGAATAGGCAGACCACTAAAGGCATTATGGGGTTTGTCAGCCGCTGGTGTCACTGGTTGCTCAACGTCATCTGTCGATTGAATAACAGGTGTAACCGGCTCTCCAGAGACAACATCAGACGTGATTGGAGTAACCGGCGCGATCGGCGTAGCATCAGACTGATCTGAGTCATTATCAGTAACTGGAGTCGTTGTTGTTGGTGCAATCGGCGTCACCGAAGCTGTAGGTGAGGCAATCGGCGTCACCGGAGCAATGGGTGTAATGGGCGCAGCTGGAGTCGTTGGCGTTGGTGTAATCGGCGTTACCGAGGCCGCAGGCGCAGTAATGGGGGTAACGGGCGCAATGGGAATAACGGGTGCAGCAGTGTTTTCGGTAACGACTTTAGCCTTGGGAGTATCTGAAGCGGTTGATAATTGTTCAGCAGATAAAAATGCCTTGATCTTTCCCAACAACCTTTTTAGATCAATAGGTTTGGTGTCATAGTCGTCACAGCCTGCGGCTAGAGCCTGATCTCGATCACCCCGCATAGCATGGGCCGTCAAAGCAATGATGGGAACATCCTGTGTATGGGATTGGGCCTTTAAACGCCTGGTCGCCTCCCAACCATCAATGACGGGCAAACTCATGTCCATAAGAATCAGATCAAATGGCTGAGCAGATGCGATCGCAATCGCTTCAGCACCATCTACCGCAACCGCCAGCTCATATCCACGACGACGAAGGCGTCGACTTAACATATCTCGATTTAGTTCGTTATCTTCAACCAATAAGATTCTTGCCATAATCCCCTCAATTAACCTCAGCCTACAATCACTACCGGGTTAATCAGATGCACTAGACACCCTATCGGTGCTAGAGACTGAATCTGTTGTATTAGGCATCGAGACTGCCTTAGTCGAAACCATCGCCTGTAGCTCAGTCAAAAGCTCTTGACGATTGAGATCGGCCTTTTGATACACCCGAGCCACACCATCTAGCTGTTGCTGATCGCTAGCGGTCAACGCTTTCGCTGTTACAACAATGACAGGTATATTTTGCCATTCAGAATTTTGTCGCAGCACCTGGATAAACTCGAAGCCATCCATTTCAGGCATCATCAAATCCAACACAATTAGATTGGGTAGATTGTCATCTAGATACTGCAACGCTTCACGTCCATTAGACGCTAATTCAACAGTCCAATCTTGTCGTTGTAAAAAGCGCCCCATAATCTCCCGAGCGTTGACATCATCTTCCACTACTAAAATAGTAGGAGAGGTTTGGTCCGAAAGATGCGTTTCTAAAACACTGAGTAACCGCTTGCGATCGATAGGCTTAGTAAGATAGTCAGCTGCCCCCAAGCTATGTCCCATAGGACGGTCATCTACAATTGACAATAAGATCACCGGAATTTCCGCAACACCTGGCATTTCTTTGAGCTGTCTTAGCACTGACCAGCCATCCATTTGTGGCATCATTACATCCAGCGTAATGGCATCAGGCAACAATTCGCCCGCTAGAGCCAGACCTTGTTCACCAGTAGCCGCACAGACAACTTCGTAACCCGCCTCATTGAGGGAGCGACGCAAGATCTCACGGGCATCTTCGTCATCATCAATCACTAGAACTGTTTGGCGCGATGTTTGATGAGTCAGAGCATTACTGACTGTAGCCAACTCACCTTCAGACGACGATCTTGTGGGCGCAAAAAAGGGCTTACCCTTTGGATTAGGCGACGTTACCGTTTGAGGAATGACCAAAGAAAATGTTGTTCCCTGACCATGGGCACTCTCCACAAAGATATCCCCCCCCATCATGGTAATAAACTGCTTAGTAATCGCCAGGCCAAGACCTGTACCACCATATTTACGGGTAGTGGAGGCATCTGCCTGGGTAAAGGCATCAAAGATCTTCTCGATTTGATCATCCTTCATACCAATGCCCGTATCACTAACGATAAAACGGAACCAAGGGCCATCGTATACAGAACTATCGACCGTAGAAATTTGCTCAACTGTTAAAGTAATATCTCCATTCTCAGTAAACTTGCATGCATTACTCAACAGATTAAACAAGCTCTGACGCAGTTTTGTTTGATCTACATGTAATTTACCAATATCATCCGGGCAAAAAATTGACAGATGATTGTTATTTTTATGGGCAACAGGAACAATCGTGCCAGAGATGTCTTCCACCATATCTTTAATGGAAACATCTTCTAAAAATAGCTCCATACGACCTGCTTCAATCTTAGAGAGGTCTAGCACTGAGTTAATGAGCCCCAACAGATGTTTGCCAGCCCCTTGAATTTTTTGTAGATCAGGGACAAAATCATCCTCACCGACATCAGCGGCTTCTTCCTCAAGCATTTCGCTATAGCCAATGATGGCGTTGAGAGGCGTCCGCAGCTCGTGGCTCATATTGGCCAAAAATTCACTCTTAGAGCGATTGGCATCCTCTGCTTTTACCCGAGCTTCTTCAGCCTCTTCCATGGCCTTCATCAGCTTGGTTGTCCGGTCCTGCACACGGCTATCCAGGTCTCGATTCAGCTCCATCAGCTGCTCTTCGGCTTGCTTACGCTCCGTTATATCCTGCAAAAACAAGGACAGCCCATCGCGACCAGGGTACCCCCTGACCTGCAACCAACGCTGAGTAGGAGAATAGTAGGTTTCGAAGCTGACAACTGTCTGCTCAGCCATGGCACGGCGATATTGCTGCTCATAACGAGCTCCCAAGGATTCAGGGAAAATCTTCCAGAAGTCCTGCTCTAAAAGACCTTGAATATTACGTTTAAGCACCTCAGCAGCTTGAGCATTCACATAGGTAACTTTCCAGGCGCGATCAACAGCCACAAATGCATCCGTAATATTTTCTAGGACACTAGTGGTGCGCTGAGTAGACTGCCGCAGTCGCGCAACCAATCCATAGGCAATTACACCAATGAGCGCTAGCGTAACCAGATAGGCTGCATTTCTGTATATAGCGACCTGTCTAAAGGCAGCGCGACTGGCATCATCAAAAGTACTCTCTAGCTCGCGAATGTTGCTCGTCAAGGGTAAATTAACAGCCTGATCCAACAGAGCATCGGCAGAAGGCTTACTGTCTAAAACTGTCTGAGTCAGCTCTACGACCTGAGCCACATCTTCCGCACTCGAAAATTCACCGGCATTGAGCTTTGCTTTGACCGTATTGAGTTCTGCCTCAATGGTGGCAACCAGCTGCTCATCAGTTGCCATGATGTAGATCAAAACATCATCGATGAGTTTTTCAAGATCCGCATCACCAGTATTTTTTAATTCATTAACCAGGCTAGGCAACTGCTCAAGAGCATTCTGTAGCTTGTTATTAGTGGTCTGAAACCGCTCAACGAGCTCAGTTTTTTTCTCTAGATCCTGAGCATTGCCACTAATAAGGCTTTTCAGCTTACCCTGCTCATCTTTCCCTATAAAACTAGGTATGTTTTCACCTAGCTCCTTCTGAATAGACAGCTCTTCGGCCAAGGCTTCGGCTAGTGGCTCATCATTTCTCAACAGCTTGTAGCGTTCTTTTAGTAATGCTAGTTCAACCTCTGTATCACTTTCGACCTGACTAGAGATTAAATCAGCATATTCTTGATATTGGCTGACATTAACAGATTTTCCTTTAATACCCAAAAATATGAGGAGGAAAAAAGCTGTAGCTACACCTGCCCCTTTGGTTAGAGACTCTTGATTCACTAGAATAACCTCCTAAAATTTTTATCTATATAAGGAGAACGGTTGTTGATTTGAATCACAAGCTAGTTGCAAAAATTAGATATAAATGAGAAAAATGAGAATGGGTGAAGGGCCGAATTAACGGAATAGAGAAATCGACTAGTTACTTATAAGAATACGGACACCCTCATCAGGAAGTCCTCATAAATCTATTCAACATAACAATAGTGGAGTCGAGCAATTTTTATCAATTAAAACTGATGTCCTATTTTGTTTTAACAAATAAAGAGTTAATCTACGGGATACTTACTTATAAGGTATCAAGGCTTCATTAATTAGTTTATGATGCCCTTTAAACATCTGATGAAGATAGGTACCAGGGATAATTTGCACTGCCGTCACATTTTTTTAGCAACGACAAAACATCTTTATAGAGATGCTCCAGAATTACAATGGGTTCCGGAAAATACACGTAGTTAGTTACGGACACTATATCTATTTTTACCAGCCTTCATGGCAACATCACGCAAACTAGGCAGTAGATTTACCGATCTCTGCCCCCCCAGCTGTCTAGAAGAGAAAACAGCTATTATCCTGCTATCGGTGTACTGTCGACCTCAGCAAATACTAGGGAGCGCACTTCGTTCAACAGATCCTGACGGTTGAAATCAGCCTTTTGATACACTCTAACAACACCTTCTAAACGCTTTTGATCTTTAGCTGTCAGTGTTTTTGCAGTGACAATAATGACAGGGATATTTCGCCAGCTAGGTGTTTGACGCAAAATTTGAACAAACTCAAAACCATCCAGACCAGGCATCATCAGATCTAGCACAATTAAGTCAGGGACAGCCCTATTGAGATAGTCCAACGCCTGCTGACCATTGGCCGCAAGCACCACAGTCCAATCATACTGCTGTAAAAAACGCGCCATAATCTCTCTAGCATTGATATCATCATCGACCACTAAAATCCTGGGGGATGTTTGTTCAGGAATTTGGTTATTCAAAAGGTCGATTAAACGAATGTGATCAATGGGCTTGAGCATGTAATCCGTGACACCTAACTGGTGAGCACGGTCAGCTTCTTCAGTCATTGACAGCAAAATAACCGGGACCTGGGAGACCGCTGGCATTGTTTTTAAGTCTTGCAAAATTAACCATGCATCTTGATCGGGCAACATCATGTCTAAAATGATGGCATCGGGAAGTAGCTCGTCAGCTAGCGCCAGACCTTGCTGACCATCTGCCGCAGACACAACATTGTAACCGGCATCTGTCAGCCAACTATGCAAACTCTCACAAGCCTCGATATCACTATCGATTACCAAGATGGTCTTTTCTAATGCGCGACCTGATAACTCATGGAGCGCTGAAATAGACTCCCTATCTATTAAGTGAACCGGGGGGGCAAAGAAGGTTTCATGGGATGATTCTTCCAGCTGGACGTTTCTGGGCACAGCAATGGTAAAGGTTGTGCCTTCTCCGTAGGTGCTATCAACCGATACATTGCCCCCCATCATGGAGATAAACTGTTTGGTAATTGTCAAACCCAAACCAGTACCTCCATATTTTCGAGTGGTTGAGGTATCTGCCTGGGTAAAGGCCTGGAAGACCTTATCCATCTGTTCAGGGGTCATACCAATTCCAGTGTCTGTAACGGTAAACTGTAGCCAATTGTCTTCATTTGCCTGAGAGCCAACTGACACCGTTGGTTCAACCGCCAGGGTTATCTCACCATTTTCGGTAAATTTACAGGCATTACTGAGTAAATTAATTAAACTCTGTTGGAGTTTAACCTGGTCTGCATGCAACATGCCGATATCATCCGGACAGGACATATGCAGCTGATTCCCATTCTTTTGAGCAAGGGGTTGAATGGTGCCTATAATCTCATCCAGAATGGTCTTCACACAGATATCTTCCAAGAAGAGTTCCATTCGACCGGCTTCGATTTTGGATAGATCAAGGACTGAGTTGATCAGCCCTAAAAGATGTTTACCTGCACCTTGAATTTTTTGTAAATCAGGAACAAAGTCTTCTTCACCGATGCTAGTGACATCTTCTTCCAACATTTCGCTGTAGCCAATGATGGCGTTGAGCGGCGTACGTAGCTCATGACTCATGTTGGCCAAGAATTCACTCTTTGAGCGATTGGCATCTTCTGCTTTTACCCGCGCTGTTTCAGCTTCTTCCATGGCATTGGCTAGCTGTGCTGTGCGGTCTTTGACTCGGTTATCCAGATCGCGATTAAGGTCAATCAGCTGCTCTTCAGCCTGTTTGCGCTCTGTAAAATCCTGTAAAAAGATGGATAAGCCATCTAGACCAGGATAACCACGCACCATCAGCCAGCGTTCAGTGGGCTCGTAATAGGTTTCAAAGCTAACGACCTCAAGGTTGGTGGCAACAGCCCGGCGATAATATTCGGTAAATCGTTTGCCGAGAGACTCTGGTAAAACTTTCCAAAAGTCTTGGCCCAGCAGCCCTGGAATATCACAATTGAGAATATCGGCGGCTTGGGCATTGACGTAGGTAATTGACCAAGTGCGATCCACAGCAATAAAGGCATCCGTAATGCTTTCTAGCACTCGCACTGTTTTTTGACTTGATTGCTGAAGGCGATTGATCACCCAGAACGCCATCATGCCTGAACTGACAAATGACAGGATGTAGACCAGGTTGCGATAAAGGGCCAGTCGCGATCGCGTTGCTTGATGAATGTCATCAAACTGCTCCTCTAGAGCTCGAATATTATTGGTTAATGGTAAATTAAATACCTGCGCCACTAACGCATCTGCAGCCGGTTTGTTATCTAACACCATTTGCACCAGCTGAGTCATTTGCTGTTGAGTCTCAGCGCTCGTGCCTGCTCGAGTACCTAGACGCCTAAGTTTTGCTTTTATACCAGCAACAAGTTTCTCATCACTGGTCACGACATAGAGAGACAAATCATCTAGTAAAGCCCCCACCTCAAGCCTGAGACTGCCATTCAACCCATTTAGCAAATTAGCTTCTTGAGCTAACGCTGTCCTCAATTCAGCGTGGTGGACTTCCAGTTGCCCTATAAGCTGTCGTTTTTCTGCCAACAGTTCAGCATTAAACGCCAGTTGTTTTTGCAAACTGCTTTCATCCTTGGGCGATATGGACGGCGGAATGCTTTCCGTCAGTTGAGCCTGTACTTTTTCGGCTTCTAATAAAGCCGTATTCAGGGATTGACCATTTTGTGAAATGGTAAAGCGAATATTTTGTAAGGCTAGTTGAGTCGCCGCCTCGTTAACTAGCTGATCCGAAATTAACGCGCTGTAGCTCCGATATTGATCAAAATCTACAGCAACACTTTTAAGGCCTAGAATTGCCAGAACTGAGAGTGTAGCGACAGCAGGTATCCCCTTTAAAAAGTGCTTTCGTCTCACCTCAGATTTCTCCTAGAAATTCAAATAAAATGTTTTGACTATTTAATTGAGATCTGAATGCGCAACATGAACCGTAATAACCAATGTTTGAATTTCATCTACACGACGAGATTAAATCCTAGGAGTCAAGAGGCTAGTATCCGATGACCACATCTTGACTAATATTTATGTATTAATAACCAAAAGCTAACTAAGTAGCTCTGAATAGTTGTACTACTAAAAACTTAGACGTCAGAACATCCTATAAAAAGAGCACATCCCTCCGGAACTTGTGATAGAACCTTACAGGCCTGCCAACCCCTGACTCCAATGGAGTTCAGTGTCTCAGCCATACTTAGATCTGTAGATATGGACAGCCTAAAGTTTGGTGATAGCATCCTGATATGTTTTTAACTTTTACTGACATCACGCTTTCAGGCGTTGTTCCAGGGATGTGCATTAATTTTGGAAGAACCACTCCCTCAATTACGCCACTAGCTTTAGTGACGCTGAGGGTTTCACAGCTCGTCCCACAGCCTGAGCGATGGGGCCTAAACTGTCTACAAGGTCAGCCATGGCCTCTAAGCTAATGGTCTGTCTGGCATCACTGACGGATTGATCGGGGTCTGGATGGCATTCAATGATCAAACCATCGGCACCAGCTGCGATCGCAGCCCGAGCTAAGGGCGCAACCAACTCTCGCTTGCCAGTGGCATGGCTAGGATCAACAAGCACAGGCAAGTGGGTAAGTTGCTTGAGGGCAACCACAGCTCCCAGATCAAGCACGTTGCGAGTGTGGCTATCAAAGCTTCGAATACCTCGCTCACAGAGAATAATGTTGGGATTACCGTGGCTAGCGATATACTCTGCGGCCATGACAAACTCGCTCACCGTTGCTGCCAAACCTCGCTTCAGCAAGACGGGCTTATTGACCTCTCCAAGGGCCTTGAGCAAATCAAAATTTTGCATGTTGCGGCTACCGATCTGCAAAACATCTGCATGGGGAGCCAGCTTTTCAATTTGATGGATCGCCATTACTTCAGTAATCACAGGCAAACCATAGCGTTTGCGGATGGCCGAGAGAATATCCAGGCCGACATCCCCCAACCCCTGGAATGAATAGGGAGATGTGCGCGGTTTGTAAATCCCCCCTCGCAATCCCTGGATCGGCAGTTGAGCCTGGGCGATGGCCTCCATTTGAGCCATGCTTTCGATCGCGCAGGGGCCGCCAACAATAAATAGGTCTTTGCCACCGACGGTGATCGGTGAGGCCTGCCCCGCTAAGGCAGGTGCAATCTCAATTTCACTAATGTGATTAGCACGACTTTTAGCAACAAGTTTGGCGTCTTTCATGGGTCTAGGGAATCAATAACAGCAAAAAAACAAAAAGCCCGCAGCCTTTTGGGCTCCGGGCAAGTCAGTACAGCAAACGCTAACGCTACCTACCCGGTGGTGGCGTAAAAAAGTAAAAAGTAAATTGCCAGCTGTAGCTAACGGTCATGGTGTCAAAAATAAAACGGGTACTGATGAATAAAGCAAAACCGCAGAGCGTTTGCCCTGCGGTTCACCGACATCCCATGCTAGCGCTCGGGTTCATGGTCGGTGAACCTGGCTAAACCAAAAATAGAGGAATTGGTGATGCATGGGATTAAGACTTTTACAAATGATAGCGGCCTAAGCAATTTGCGCTTAGATATTTGTACATTAACGCGCGAAACCCAAACCGTCAACCGGTGGGGCATTGCATGCAACGCCCCTTTAGACCTATGTCACCGCGATACACTCGATTTCCACTAAAACATCCTTAGGCAAACGAGCCACCTCCACACAGGCTCGGGCAGGAGCTGTCGCTTCGTCAAAGTACTTGGCATAAACACCATTTACCGTGGCAAAGTCATTCATATCCTTGAGAAAAACCGATGTCTTAACTACATCGGCCATGGTTGCTCCTGCCGCCGCTAAAACAGCAGTGAGATTATCCAAACACTGCTTAGTTTGGGCCGCCACATCGCCTTCACCTACCAAAGCTCCAGTGGCCGGGTCTAAAGCTACCTGCCCTGAGGCAAACACCATTTCCCCTGAAGCCACAATGGCCTGATTGTAGGGACCAACAGGAGCGGGAGCCTGATCAGTTTGAATAATTCGACGAGCCATAGTGGGACATTAGATAACTAGCTTGAGTATTTTACCGGAAGGATAGAAACTCCATGGGGCCATCGCTACGGGTGTTACTTTTTAAAGCGCACCAGAAAAACAGGCCCCTTTCATGAAACTATGGCTGACTTAACCCGTGTGACTAAGATTTATCAAGAATTTCCTGAAAAGTTTCGCAGTATCATCCTGAGCACCGTCAGCGCCAAGGGTGTTCCCCAGGCTAGTTATGCACCGTTTTTGATGGATGGGGATAAGACCCTTTACCTATATGTCAGTGGGTTATCAACCCACACCACCAACCTCAAACAAACCTGTCGGGCCAGCGTTCTTTTTATCGAAGATGAAGCAGCAACACAGGAAATTTTTGCACGACGTCGGCTCACCTATGAGTGCGCTGCCACCCCCTTGCCCCGCGATACCCCCCAATGGCAAACGCTCATTGATCGCTTTGAACAACGGTTTGGTCACGTGATCGGCCTGATGAAAGGACTACCGGATTTTCAAGTCTTTCAACTACAGCCCCAAGCCGGACAGTTCGTGATGGGGTTTGGGGCAGCCTATCGAGTGAATGCGGATGATCTCAATAGCCTATTGCCTAGACGGCAGAACTAGGCCTCAGAGTTTGCTGCCAATACTCCATTGAGAAAAATATCCGCCAGGGTTTCCGCCAGCTCTTTCATATCCTGGGGGGAGTTTGCTTCATCAGCCAGCGTAACCTGGCTAAACCCTGCGATCGTAAACATACCCAGGAAAATCCGAGCAACCACCCGAGGGTTCATGGGGCGATAGGTGCCTCGATCCATGGCCGTTTGGAAAAATGCTTCGGCAACATCGGTCATTTTGGCAATGACTTCAGCCTGCACCCGCTCCCGTAACTCTGGGTGAAACTGAGCTTCCATAAAACAGACGCGCAACATGTCAGTATTGGCAGACAGGTTCAACATGCGTTTACGCATCACCTTAGCAATGGCCTTATAGTTAGCCATTTCACTGAGCTCAGTCAGTAAATCAGTCAGTAAATCTACCCAACCTCGGGTGGCAACTTCAATTAGAATCGCCTTTTTATTTTCAAAGTGTCTAAATAGCGTGCCTTCAGCTACACCAGCAGCTTGGGCTAAATCTCGAGTAGTCGTACCACCATACCCGTTGCGAGCAAACAGTCGTTGGGCCGCCCCGAGAATTTTTTCTTGGGTGTCATCTTGGGTCGACGTCAACGATTTAGCAAATTGCATAGAGTGGTGTGCTAATAGGTACGAACAATGACTGAAGACATGGGGTTATTGTCTATCGTCACCCGCGCAATCATGTCATTGGTTAACAGAAGCTTACATTCACCCAGCTGTCTACGTAGGCAACAGGATAGCTGGCTGTTCTAAAGATTCAAGCTAAAACTTCAGAGCAACCAGCCCTGGAAAGCCCAGAATCTCGCTGACAAGCGTAGGGCCTAGGCAAACACCGTAGCGTCACGGCGAATATGGGTGTTGACCGCGTGACAGTTAGTATCTCCCAAGCAGATACCCATGCCTCGGGCCGTTTTAACCAGCGTATCCTGGGGGTTCACAGCCCGATATTCAGCAATCGCCTCGGTAATGGGCACATGCACCACCTGACGATTTTGCCAGCTCACCATGTGGTCGTACTTTTCAGCAGCAATCAAATCCACGGCCTCTACACCGAAGGCCGTCGCTAGAACTCGATCTAACGGTGACGGTGTACCCCCCCGCTGCACATGACCAAGTACAGTCACACGAGTTTCAGCACCAATGTTCTCAGTAATTTGCTCTGCTAAATATTCACCAATACCGCCCAGGCGACACTGCCCCAAACGATTGGTTTGAACAACTTTTTCACCAGCTTCGGTACACACCGCCTCCGCCACAATGATGGTGGCAAAATTGCGCTTTAGGCCTTTGATGGTTTGGCAAATGTTATCGATTGTGTAGGGAATTTCAGGCAACAGGACAATGTCAGCTCCCCCGGCAATCCCTGCATTGAGGGCAATATGACCGGCATCTCGCCCCATCACTTCTAAAATCATCACCCGAGAATGGCTAGCCGCAGTGAAATGCAGCCGATCCAGGGCCTCGGTTGCAATATTTACCGCCGTGTCAAACCCAATGGAACGCTCGGTACAGCCAAGGTCATTGTCGATGGTTTTGGGAATGCCGACTAAGTTTAGACCTCCTTGCTGGGCGAGGCGACGTAGGATGGCCATGCTGCCGTCCCCCCCGATACCAATCAGGGCATCTAACCCGAGCAGATGGTAACCGTCGATAATGTCTTGGGAGCGATCGCAAGTAGATCCATCGGACAAAGGAAAATCAAACGGATTTCCCTTATTTGTAGTCCCCAGAACGGTGCCACCCGCTAGTAATAAGTTATGGGTACTCGATACATCAAATTCCACATACTCAGGTGGGCGGGCCATTAAGCCTTGGGTAGCTCGGGAAATACCGACTACCTCCCATCCATAGCCATTGGCTCGGTGCACCACCGCTCGTAAGGCGGCATTGAGACCTGCACAGTCTCCACCACTTGTCAGTAAGCCAATTTTTTTTCTGTCCCAATGCTGTCCCATAATGTTCACGCTGGCTATCAAGTCGCGCCTTTAAAGCTACAGCGTTTGAGTAATAAGTGTATGGACCAGGGCCGTATTCTGAAAAATTATTGATAGGAAGATATAATCCGCAACTTTTTTGTATCGCATAGTTACGGTATTTGATGCTATATCAAGGATTATCAGACGTTTCACGCTAAACCCACTACATGTCCGTACTCTAGAAAAGGCAAGTTGACCCACAAAAAACAGCGTAATTACTGATGCCAATCTCAGAATTTATTGCCAATTAATTGGTCTTTACTGAAACTTGTGAGTTTGCCATCAACCAACCTTAACAAAGCCAAAGCAACAATATTGTTTATGTAAATGCCCATCGCCAATCTCGGCATTTCAATTTTAGGAAGATTATATTCGGCGTAATGGCAAATCAATCGGAAATACGTCTTTAGGCACGTATTGATTTGTACGGATATCAGGTCATCTTCCGGTTAGGTCTACTAACCCTTGTTAAAGCAATAAGGTTAAGGTTTTTTACTGCGGAATACGATGGCAAAAGCCATTATAAATACTGTTTTAGGCGCATTGGTTACATCTGCTGTTGTCATTAGCACAACAGCCCAGACAGTGAGTGCCCAGGGTTTTGTGGACAACTTTGCCCCCGAAAACTGGGAGTTGTTCAACAGTAGTCCAGCATTTCCAGGTATCGACAATTCAAAAATCACGATCGAGGGTGTTCCGCTAGCTCCCTTTAATGGCTCGGTAGATTTTACAAATGCACCGGATTCATTAACTTTACTGGGTAGCGATCAGGCTTCAATTTTGGATGAGTTTGGGTTGGCATGCGACACCGTTCAGCCAAACCTATTGTTTTTATGCGACACCAGCTTCACAACTGTATTTGTGACTGTGCCAGAAACCAGCATAATTTCGTTTGACTGGGACTACACCACAGCTGATACATTTGGTCCTGCCTTTGACCCCTTTGGGTTTGCTCTGGGCAATTTCCCCCCCACGTCTCTCAAGACGGATGGGGTCTTTACCGAGCTTATCGATCGCAATGGGTCTGCAACGCAATCGGGCAGCAGTTTGGTCAAGGTTGCCGCCAATCAAATCTTTGGGTTTGAAATTGGCACAGCTGATAATCGCGGGGGGCGGGCCCAGGTGACCATTAGCAATTTCCAGGTGATGGTTAAAGAACCAGACATTGTTGATCCACCCTCAGTACCGGAACCCACATCAGGTGTTGCGATCGCAATCCTGACAGGGTTGGGGTTACGCTTACGCCACAAATCTGATAACTAAAATCTGGCAACTAACGGTTGCGATTGATGTTGTGAACTATGGGCGTCAAGCTACATTAATGGCTGCCCCAGTCTCTGGATCAAACAGATGAACGTGCTCCACTCGAATCCCGATGGTCAGCTGATCGCCGGGGCGAGGCACCGTTTCTTCAACACCATCAAGACGCATTCGCAGTGTTTTTTCCTCCGATACGTCCCCGGCAGCACCCACTCCCATGCCATCCGCCAAAGCTACCGTGAGGTATGTTTCACTCCCCAGGGCCTCAGCACGGACCACAGTAACGGCCAGATGTTTAGGGGCAGGCACTGTAAGGCGGAGGTGTTCGGGACGAATGCCCAGGGTCAACGGTTGATTGCCATAGGCCGTCAAAATCGGCTCCCAATGGCTCGGTAATGTCACTCGAAAAGCAGGATGAGTCAAGGTTAGGGGAGCCTGTACCTGTACCGTGAGAAAGTTCATCGGTGGTGAACCAATAAACGCGGCCACAAACCGATTAACCGGCGAACGATATAGCTCTAGAGGGGCAGCGATCTGCTGAATCACCCCCTGGTTCATCACAGCAATCCGGTCACCCATGGTCATGGCTTCCACCTGATCGTGGGTGACATAAATCGTGGTGGTCCCGAGCCGACGCTGCAGAGTGACAATTTGGGCACGGGTCTCGGTGCGCAGCTTCGCGTCCAAGTTAGATAGGGGTTCATCCATTAAAAACACCTGGGGATTACGGGCCATGGCCCGCCCCAAGGCTACACGCTGTTTTTGCCCACCGGAGAGTTGGCGGGGCAACCGTTTTAACAATGGCGTAATTTGCAAAATCTCTGCAATGGCTTTTACCCGTTTAGCAATGGCCTGTTCCCGCTCTGGCCAATAGTGAAACCCTGGGGGCAGTAGCCGACTCACCCCGAATAATGCTTGTTGCCAACGGGCGATTGTCGGTAAATCACCAGCGGTGCGCCGCAGACCAAAGGCCAGGTTGTCATACACGCTGAGATGGGGATAGAGGGCATAACTTTGAAACACCATGGCCACATCCCTTTGTTTGGGAGGCAAAGCGTTCACCCGCTGCTCACCGATGGTAATGGTGCCGCCAGTAATACTTTCTAACCCAGCAATCAGACGCAGTAGCGTACTTTTGCCACAGCCAGACGGTCCTACAAGCACCATAAACTCACCGTCTTCGACATCTAGATGGATCCGCTTGAGCACCGTTGCTGACTTAGCCTCGGAGGATTGACGCGGAAATGTCTTATAAACGTTGTCTATAACAACTTCGGCCACGTTGGATTCCTAGTTAGGTATCAGGACAATTAGGCGCAGCTTAGTTAGCAACGCAATCTACAGATACCAGAATATCGGTAATAAGCTCACCGCGAGCAGGGGTAAACATGCGATCGCACGGTTGACTTCGTCCCTGCAACGGCACACGCTCGGCGGCCAAACTAGCCACTCGTTCTTCACTGGTCATGACAATAAAGTCAGCAGAGTCAGGAGCCTTTAACGATATCGTCAGGCGATCGCCAGTTTGACTAAACTTAAACGACTGAGAACCAATCCCCCCTCGGCTACTGCGCTTAATCGCAGCCACCTGCATCCGTTTGGCATAGCCCTTCGTCGACATCAGCAACAGCTTGCTCTTATTTTGAATCGGCACACAGCCAACAACAGATTCTCCCTTGAGTACCCGAATAGCTTGGGTGCCCTGGGAATTTCGACTAGTATCCGGCAACTGCTCACGATCAATGGTAAATCGCAAAAGACGTCCTCCAGAAGAAGCCAGCATCAGATCCTGCTCTAAATCAGCAATCACCGCATGGGCTAAGTGGTCCCCGGGCTTGAGCTTAATTGCCACTAACCCACGTCCAGTAATCGATTCAAACTCGGTCAACGGCAACCGTTTGATTTTTCCTTGGGCGGTCACCAAAATAATCTGCTGTGTCATCACCTCATCCGTCATCAAAATAGGAGGAAGCACAGCATCCGGATCATTCCCAATGGCATCGGGCAACAAATTAACCAAAGGTTGCCCCTTAGACTGCTGTCGCTGAGCCAGGGGGATATCCCCCACCGCTAGACTAAAGGCTTTACCATCTCGAGAAAATACCAACAAATTATGGGTGGTCCATGCAAACTCCGTCTGGGTTGTCACATCATCAAGCTCAGTCAGCTTAATGGGCAGATCTTCTTGTTTGCCCTGCCGTCGCTGATAAGTTCGCGGCGACAAACGTCTGACATAGCCTTTACGAGTCAGCTCCACCACAGTTTCCTCTTCCTGGGCCTCAGCCACAAGATTAGCCAACCGTTCTTCCTCAGCCGCCCGTTCGCTAGCGGTTTGCAAACGAGTTCTACGCTGATCACCAAAGGTCTTCTTGAGCTTTCTAAGATCTTTCTTGAGGGCCTTGAGTCGTTCTTTGCGATCCGAGAGTAAACGCTCTAAGTTTTCTTTTGTCGTCGATAGCTCATCAAACTCGTTAAGCAGATTGTCTTGTTCTAAGCCGACCAAGCGCCTTAGGGGCATGGCCAAAATTGCATCGGCCTGGCGATCGCTCAACTCAAATTGTTCACTAATCTCCAGCTTTGCCGAGGAACCATCTGGCGCAGCCCGCAGAATTTCGATCACTTCATCAATGCTATCGAGGGCCGTCAACAGACCTTCGACTATATGCAGGCGTCGATCAGTTTTTTCGAGTTCGTTAGTGTACTGTCGGACTAGTGTCTCTTCACGAAAATCCAGAAAAGACTGGAGCATGTGACGCAGGGGCATCTGAATCGGCTGCCCCCCATCAAGTGCCAACATAATGGCCCCAAAATTACTTTGCAGGGGCGTCATCTTGTAGAGGGCGGCCAAAATACTGTGGGGATGAGCTTCTCGCTTCAACTCGATCACTACCCGCATGCCATCGCGATCGCTTTCATCACGAATATCCGCAATGCCATCAAGCTTGCCTTGATTGACCAGATTAGCCACCTTTTCAATCCAGCCCGCTTTGTTTACCTGATAGGGCAGTTCTGTCACCACAATGGCATTGCGACGCTGTCGTCCCTTACCTGGTTGAATTTCCTCAAAGCCAGCAATCCCTCGCACCGGAATACTGCCGCGACCAGTACGATAAGCATCGTGAATGCCTTTGGTACCCGTAATCTCCCCTCCCGTCGGGAAATCTGGACCAGGAATCAGCTTAAACAGTGCTTCATCTGAAATCGTGGGCCGATCAATAATCGCGATCAAACCATCAATGATCTCTCCCAAATTATGGGGAGGAATGTTCGTTGCCATCCCCACCGCAATACCAGAACTGCCATTGAGCAATAAATTAGGCAGTTGGGCTGGCAATACCGTTGGTTCTTGCTGAGAGCTATCAAAGTTATCAATAAAATCGACAGTGGCTTCGCTGATTTCACCCAGTAAAGACTCATGGCTTACAGAGGCCAACCGCGTTTCTGTGTAACGCATGGCCGCTGGGGGATCATTATCCACTGACCCAAAGTTTCCATGGCCATCTAGCAGCGGATAGCGAGTCGAAAAATCCTGAACCATACGCACTAGCGCATCATAAACCGCCTGATCGCCATGGGGATGATATTTACCCAGCACATCCCCAACTACACGGGCACATTTGCGGAAGGGCCGGTCGGGTGTCAAACCCAATTCGTGCATTGCATAAAGGATGCGCCGATGCACTGGTTTCAGGCCATCACGCACGTCTGGCAAGGCCCGCCCCACAATTACGCTCATGGCATATTCCAGATATGATCGTTGCACCTCTGTATGAAGAGAAGTGACAACAATTTGCTCATCCGAAAACGCATTTAGCTGGTTTGCCATGATTTCGTATCCTTGAAAGCCGTCCTAAAGACAGTAATTAGCCTTACCAATGCTGTACCTTATACACAAGCGTTATGGATCCGCAATAGTTCAAATCCAAATCGATCAAGAATTCAATAGACTTGATAACGCCTGCGTCACTGGGTCAGTGTTTTTTCAACAAGCCCTGAATTGACCTATTGAACCCAGGTCAATGACCAACAACGGCTATAGTAACTTTGCTGTGTTAACAAAACCGCCTATGAAAACAGTTTTAATTGTGGAAGACGACATGATCAACGCACGCGTTTTCTCCAAGATTTTGACGAAGCGCGGCGGCTTAGCGGTCAAACATACAGAAAACGTGGATGAAGTCATACAGATTGCAGAAAGCGGTGAAATAGACGTTATTTTGATGGATGTTTCCCTATCCCATAGTGTTTATCAAGGGAAACCGGTAGATGGCATCCGTATCACCCAAATGCTGAAAGCAAATAGTAGCACTGCAGCCTTACCAATTATCTTGGTGACAGCCCATGCTATGGATGGCGATCGCGAAAACTTTTTACAGCAAAGCGGAGCCGATGGCTATATCTCTAAACCCATTGTTGACCACCAAAAATTTGTGGACGATGTTAAGGCTATGATTAGCGATTAGCCATAGCAGATGCAATCAGTCGAAAAAATTAAACCTCTATAGAACAATTAAGTTAGATCAAATATACTACCTAAATGCCTAGGTAGTATATTTATTGGAGGATCTAAATTGTTGGTTTAAGTCAGGCTTCGTCTACAGTCCAGCCAGAACCTCTTGGATTCCGGGTGTACCGAACATAGCTTCTGTTGCGCTCAGTAAACGATCACCCCAAAGATTCTCTTCAAGGAACGCCAAGTCAGCATAGCGACTGTCACGCTCCAGTGCTGCAGTGGCCGATTCAATAGCAGCAGGGCGATTGATATTGGCAGCATAACGAGCAACGGCAATGGCCAATGTCGGCTCGGGCTCTTCATCAGAAAGAGTCAGAGAGCGCTCCCATTGCTCAATAGCAGGTTCTAATTGCCCCATTTCATACAGAACCAGACCAATATTGTTAACCGCTGGCCAGAAAGACTCGTTAAAGCTAATGGCAGATTCATACTGCTCAATAGCTTTATCATAACGGTTAAGTTTGTAATAGGCATTGCCTAAATCAAAGTGAGCTCCGGGATTGCCGGGTTCTAAACTCAGCCCCTTCTCTAGGGAGTTAGACGCCTGGAGATACTTTCCTTCACTAAAGTAGGCGGACCCTAGGGTAAACCAAATAACGGGATCGTCGTTGCTGATGGATTTGGCAGTTTCTAAGGCAGTCACCGCTGCAGCACTGTCGCCAACCTGGAGGTGCAAGCTTCCCATCAACGCCAGAATTTGCGGGTCCTGGGGCGCAAGCTGAGCAGCCAGTTGAATCCGCGCCAAGGCTTCCTCGTATTGCTGGAACTGAGCCAGCTGAGCCGCCTCCTGAGCCAAGGTGAGCCCCGTTGCTGTCAGCCGTTCTTCATCTAGGGGGAGCGTATAGGGCAGCAGGGCTTGGGCCTCTACAGCCTGTGCCGTCCAGCCACAACCAAACAAAGCCAGAAGTGCCGCTAGGGCAGGGCGAGTAAGCCGAGATATGAGCTGATTCATAGGAAGTGGACGGATGGTTAAATATTAGGAAATGATCCGGGAGGTGCGCTCAGTACGATTGCATAGCAATCAAGCCAAGTGTGTGGTGGGAGCTGCCTTTGGTTGACTTCGTCTACTGAGACTAGTTATCAGTATAGATACACCACCCACAGCGTTTATCAGCAATTTGATAAATTTATGAGAAGCCATGTCCAGGTAGAAAGTATCTAGACTAAAACCGTGTTTCAAACTCTAGCAAAACTCGATTGCGATCGTCGAAATTAGTGGTGCCACGGATGGAAAATTCGTCACTCAGGCGATATTGCACATTAAATTCTGCAGGGGTGCTATCGGTCAAAATTTTCAACAGTGATAGGGTGATGTTATCAGTCACATCAAATCCCACTTCAGTGGCAACATCTAGGGCAGAACCACTATTTTCCTCGTTGGAGAATCGAGAAGCACCAGTTACAGGGAACAGACGGAATTCACTCAGGTTGAGTCTGCTGATCACAAAATCCTGCACAGTATTTAGCAACGCTCCTCCAAAGAAGTTAATCACCCCTTGCCCCGACTGTAATGCAGCAATATAGCTACCGCTAAGTAAATTAACAATTTCCTGTCTAGAGCGAGGGGGGGAACTAGAAAATTCAATCACTGAATCACTGATGTCTGAGAGGAATAAACTTTCGAGGAGGTTACTGGCACTGCCTTGATAGGTAGCTCGTATACGAATCGTTTCGATGCCCGCAGTGCCCTGGAAGGGATCGACAGACGTATCGGCCACTTCTGAGGAGGCAAATGCTGTTGCTTCTACCCCAGGACTCAGCTGTTGGGTTTCGGTCACCGAGGTACGCAATCGTATATCCAGGAGTGGATCAGCGATCCCTCGCTCCGGCACAAATCGCGCCACGTTATCACGACCGGCTAATCGGAATGTGGTGGTTAAGAGATTAATGCGGCCAGACCGTAACCGAATAGTTCCTTCGGGTTCAATGGCTCGAAATGGTCTGAGGGGACCGGTAACGCGCAAATCTCCTTGGGCAACTACATTCAGTAAATTACTTTGTTGGATCTGGATATTTCTCGCTAACGTAAGTTTGAGATTTTCAAACCGAGGAATAAAGTTGGAGATTTGTTCGGGTTCTGATGTGGGCGCAGCGTCACCCCCTTCAGGTAAAAACAAACGACCGTTAGCAAGCTCTACCACACCACCTAACTGAGGCCCACCTAATAAGAGGCTGCCACCGACGACCACTTGGCCGTTAACGCCTCCTTCATAAATACCCCGCAGGTCTAGATCGATGTCGTCCAGGGTAAACGTCAGGGCACCAGAGGGATGCATTGGAATAGCAGCATCGGCAATGGGAGGATTTGTAACAGCAGGTGTAGCATCGTTGTCCTCGGCGACATCGCTTGGGTCGTCAGCTCCTAAAAGGGCCAGCTCGGCGCTATCGATAATAAAAGGAAATGATAGGGGGAAGCTCCCTGCGGCCTGTAGCCGACCGTTACCGTACTGTCCTTGCAACTCCAGCACATTGATCTGATTGTTTTCAAAAACAACGTTTCCGTTAAAGTCTGTGAGGGGATCGGGTAGCAATGGCGATCGCAACACCGCCTCTCGCACATTCATCGAACCGCTGATGGTGGGTCGACTCAATCGCCCCCCCACCTCAAGGGAGACTTGCCCCTTGCCAGACTCCCATATCACCTGATTGTTGAGAACATTGAGCAGAGCTAATCCCTCATCAGCCACATCCAGGGTCAATGCAATCCGATCATCAGCGGGTTGCACGGTCATAAAGTCAAAGGCATAGGGAATATCTCCCACCAGGGTCAGGGGCTGGGGATTATCGACTTGTAGCAACTCACCTTGCAACAGTAGGCGAGCATTTTCATATAGGAATAGGCTTTCCGCCTGCTCAATGGGTTGCTCGTTAATGCTGCCATCGGTCAGAACAACATCCCCTCGCAACGTTGGATTGCCCAAACCGCCACTAAAGTTTGCGATCGAATCCAATCGCCCCTCTAGCCCCACTGGCAAATTGAAAATATCGCGCACCGCTGCCACCGGCAGGTCCTCAGCCACCAACTGCAAGCTGGATGCATCTTCTTCCACCAGCGATAGGTTACCGGCCAGGTTAACAAATGCCTGACGTGGATTCCCTTCTCCGTCCGGTGGCAAAGCGGTCTCTAAACGCACAGGCTGTAGCGTTAGGTTGCCATTGGCCAGCTGCCCCCGCGCCACCACCCGATCGGCCACAAAGTCCCTGGTCCAAGTCCAGGAACGACCGTCAACGTCAAACATAATTTCGGGAATTTCCTGGGGGCGACCGCTGAGGCGAACAATCGCATCAAATCGTCCTTCCAGCTCATCTAGGGGCGGAATCGGGTTCTGTGCCTCAGCCAGAGCCTCTTGCTCCTGAATATCTTGAATTTCCGCCAACCGACGGATTTGGTCTAATAATGCTGCTTCGGTATTACCCGTCGCCTGGGTAGCTAATACCTGTGGAATCTCTTCAGGAGATGGCTGATTTTCTACCCACGTTGGAGCCTGAAATGTTTGGATTAAATCATCCAGGTCTGTAATCGCAAGGGCCGTGAATACGTCCTTGATATCACCATTTTCGACAGAAACATTGGCATTGTAAGCCAGGGTATCCAGCTGCACATTGCCATTGAAGCGATAGATACTGTCAGCCACATCCGGAGCGCCACAGTAGGAGGGCAATGCCTGACCATTCAGCCGATTGGAGCATGGGTTGAAAATGAGCTCACCCCGTTCCACAAAGACCCGCCGATCCCGATAGGCCAATTGCCCCGTAAGCTGTTGAGCATTGAGATACCCCACCCCTGGCTGAGCAATAAAGACATCGCCCACCAGGGTTTGACGATTCAAGTCGACGACCCATTCACCCCGGGAAGACAGGGTGCCCTTAAGGCCTCCCCCCAGACGCTCTACCGTTGGTAAGCCTAAGGCCTGCAGCGGCAGATCCTGGAGTGTGGCCCGTAAAATATCTCCCTCGGTGCGGCCAGAGGCTTGGGCCCCTTGCCAGCTGACATCAAAGTTTATGTTTCGGGGAGCTTGAAAATTAACCGCAATGCCATCGGCTAGACCATCGGGGGTGGCTGGCCCCGTTTGCCCATCTAAATCCACCATCAGTCCTGATGGACCCTGGTAGCTGACCGGCCCCAATAGCACTGGATCAAAGGCGACCTGATTGACGGCAAAATCTTCCAGTAGAAGGGTCCCGCTAAACTGGGGGTTATCGAGGGTGCCCACTAACCGTCCGTCTGATAATGAAGCAAAACCGGATAAGGGGACAGGGACAGGCAGTAGTGCCAACGGATAGCGCTGGGCGTCTAAATCTAACTCAAACCCACGAATCCCCTGATACTGATTGCCTTCAAACTGGGGAGAAATTACCCCCCGTGCCTGGAGCTGAGCACTATTAGCGTCTTCGATGAGTAGGTCTTGGCCGGTCCAGGCAAAGCGACTGGTGAGGGGGGCATCTAACCCCGCTAGCTGCGGAGAGAATCCGGCCAGGCCAGCGGAGAAACTTAAATCACCCCGCCCACGCAGATCCGCCAGGGTACGCGCGTTGACATCCCCCGATAAGGTTACAGTGCCGCTGGTGGTGCCCCCTAGCTGTGCTGCAAACTGACTGAGGCCAATGGTGTTGAGGTTGGCATCGGTTTGCCAGCGACCGTTTACCAGCTCTGCATTGCCCTGTACTGACCCATCGGCCAACTGCAGATTGTAGTCTCCCATGGCCAGCAGGTTTTCCAGGGAAGCCCCTTGAACCGGACCTGCCAGGGCAACATCGGCATTGAGATTACCCGCGAGAGCCTGGGCAATGCCCAATGCCTGTAAATCGATATTATTAGCGGCGATATTGGCCTGCCAGCTATCTGTCCCGACGTCACCGCTACCGGTTAGAGTACCTGCACCCACCTGCACCAATGCCTGGGGAATGGAGAAACCGCCATCGGCAAACACTGCCGTGGCATTGGCTGGATAAACCTGACCGCCATAGGCAAGGGTGGGGGCCTGGACATTAACTCGGGCTTCTAAGGCAGCAATGGGACCGGTAACTGTTGCTGTCGCAACAATCGCGCCCAGGGTGACTGGCAGTTGCTCAACATCATAGAGCGCAACAATCGCATCCCCTGGCACATTCGTCGCCGTAGCCTCAAAGTCCAACTCTGGTGGGCCATCGGGTAAATTTGCCAGATTCAAAACACCACTACCCGTGACTTGCCCCCCAAGCTCGGGGGTGGCACTAATTTGAGCCACCGTCACCGTGTTTAATAAATTTTCAATGCGATCGCTTTCTAGCACCACATCAGCATTGACATCATTCAGCACCAGTCGATCAACGGTGACTGGGCCATCAGCCACAACCCTGGCAGAGAGTTGGGGCTGCAAAATTGGCCCCGTAATCGCGATGTTGCTGTCAAAAACACCGCTTAGAGCAATGGGCGACTCCACCTCAGAACGCTCTAACAGCTGTTCAAGGTCCACATCTGCAACCTGGGCAGTCAGGTCATAGTCGCCATTCCAGTCAACGGTACCCGTGGCCGTAGCCACCAAGTCTTCATAGTTTCCCCTGGCGCTGTCAACCGTAATCGTAGTGCCCTTAAATCGAGCTTCAGCATCGATATCCTCGATAGTATTACCCCAGGGGCCCGTATTTGGCAGGGATGTCAGCTGTAGCTGACCATTATCAAGGCTACCGGCTCCATCCACGGTTACCGGTTGGTCTGGCAAGAATGAAACGGTCCAGTTACCGCTAACCCGGCCAGCCGTCGCTGCCAGGGGCAAATTCTGTTGTCCTAACGTGGGCAACAGAAAGGCCAAACCCGTCTCAGCAGCGACTCCTTGAGCATTGACATTCAGCCTAATTTCTTGCTGTATAGGCTGTTCATCATTCCCAGAAGGTGTCGGCACTACAGCACCAGTGATTTCTAAATCACCCTCGTTGGGCGGTGTGATGGTGGCTACAAACTCTATTCGTTGTGCCTCCTGGCCATTAACGTCCACTGGCTCAATCGCCACAGTGCCATTAAGATCGACCAACGTTAACGGTGTCGGCTCTGCCCCATCCGCTGGTAAGGGGACCACAGTGATTTGGCTATCTACCAAATCAATATCATCCATCCGCACCTTGATTAGCGGATCTTCCACCGGTTCAAATGTGGGTACATCAATGCCTAGCCAGCCATCATCCGGGTGCTGCTCCACATAGCCCTCGGCCCCGACTAACCTGAGGTCAATCTCTAGCTCCCGTTGGAATAGCACCTGCAGTGGATTAAATCCCACATCTACAGTCTGCGCCGTCGCATAGGTGGGATCGGTTTCCGTAGCATTTAATTTAGAAGGCCCTACCCGTAAACCATTCCAAGAGAGGCCCTGTAGGTCACCGAGTTCTAATTCACGTTCTAAAAGAGTGGAGAGTCGCCGTTCCAATAGCGGCGTTAATCCTCTATTGATAAAAACCCAAGCCCCTATGGCGGCAGCGGTGCCAAGTATGAGGGTACCTGCCCCTAGGGTAATGGCTACTTTTTTCCAAAATAGCCGCCCTTTAGGAGGTCTATCTGTATTAGGCGAAGTCATGGGGGCATGGAACTACGTGCGCGACTACTCTAACAAACTTCCATCAAGGATTTTTGTAAGATTTGAAGTGAAACCAGGGATGAAGCTGCGGCAACCTTTAGTCGTTGCCGCAGCCGGTTAGAGATGTTGCCAAGGTTTTAGCTATTTCCTGGCCAGCCAAATAACCTTTTTCTAAAAAAATTTTATTTTGCCTTTATTTATCTTTTGTGAACCGATCTGAAGGGTCTGCTCGATTTCACTCTAACCAACGCCAATGGCTAAACCGTCACTTCGGGGGTCACAGGCCCCAAAAAGACGGGTCTTCTGCACCTGAATCATGTGGGCATGGCCCATGGCTTCGGACCAATTCGCCTCGATTTGAAGCTGATGTTTGCGCTGGCGTAGCCCATGGCAAATGTCATCACTAATACGTCCTTCTAACGCCAGTCGAGCAGACGTTTCACCCCAGGTACGGCCCCAACGCCAGCGGGGCATATTGATGGCAGTTTGAATATCGACGCCCAGATCTAAGACACGGGTAAGCAGGGCAACTTGGGTTTGAGGCTGACCTTCCCCACCCATGGTCCCAAAAACCAGGTGAGGTCGTTCATGTTGCAAAGCCATCCCAGGAATCAATGTCTGGAGGGGGCGTTTACCAGGAGCTACTCCATTGGCATGGTTTGGATCAGGGGAAAAGATAGCACCTCGATTGTTAAGCACAAAGCCTAGTTCTGGGGGCGCAACGCCACAGCCATAGTCAAAATATAAACTTTGCAGCCAGGAAACAGCGTTACCGTAGCGATCTACAACCGCTGCATAGATAGTATCGCCCCCCTTTGGCAAGGGGTTTTCAACTCGGGCCTGGGATAAATTAATTTGAGTTCTTAGCCGATCGGCATAGGCCTTTGAGGCTAACTGCTCTAGTGGGACATGGGTAAATGAGGGATCGCCAATCCAACGGTCACGATCGCAAAACGCCAGCTTAGTCGCTTCCACCATCAGATGGTAATAGCTGACCTCATCCAAATTAGCGATGTCGTAGGGCTCAATTAAATTCAGAATCTGCAACACTGACAGCCCCTGAGTATTGGGGGGCAGCTGATAGATGGTATGGTCTCGATAGGTGGTCGTCATCGGCTCCACCCAGTCGCTCTGGTGATTGGCAAAATCTCCCAAGCTCAGGGGACTCCCCAGGGGCGCAACATAATCAACAATGGCGCGGGCAATAGGCCCACGATAAAAAGCATCCACACCATCCCTAGCCAGGGTTTCCAGTACCTGTGCTAATGCTGGATTTTTAACCGTGCAACCAGGACGTTGTTCAGGGGCCAAAAATGTGGCTGCTGCCCCAGCGTCCCTAATCAATAGGTCTCGATCTTTCCGAGTCCAGCGAAACTGGGATGACGACAGCGGGTAGCCCTTTTGGGCCAGCTCTATAGCAGGCTTCAGCAGAGATGCCCAGGGCCACTGCCCAAACCGTTGATGGGCCTCCCACCAAGCATCAACAGCTCCAGGTACCGTTATGGCAGCGGCGGCCCCTCGCTGCGAGAGCACCATGGGCTTATTCAAGCAGGCAGCCGAACGACCTGATCCATTCAAGCCGTTTACCTGCCGAGTGGACGCATCATAAATCAACCACAGACCATCCCCACCCAGACCATTCATGTGGGGATAGGTAACTGACAGGGCAGCACTGACAGCAATGGCTGCATCGACAGCATTGCCACCCTGCTGCAAAATTGTCTCACCAGCTTTGGCGGCAACCGTGTGGGGTGAAACCACCATGCCGTGGAGAAACTGTTTACGCTTTACCGCAACCGGTTCATGGGGGATTTTGACCATAGCGAAGAGGGTTGGCAGTATCCATCCTACGCCCCATAACAATTCACTATCCTGTAGCCCTTAGGCATAGATATGCTTAAGGGCATAGATATCTTAACAATCAGTCAGCTATGGATTCGGACCAATTGCAGTATTAAGTACTGCAACTTTGCATTCTAATCATTTAACCCAATCGATAACCAAACCCACGCACAGTCTTCAAGTACTTAGGCTTACTTGGATCTTCTTCCAATTTTTCGCGCAACCAACGGATGTGCACATCCACTGTCTTGTTATCCCCCATAAAGTCATACCCCCAGACACGATCAATAATCTGATCTCGGGACCACACCCGACGAGGTCGTCCCATAAACAGCTCTAGGATTTTGAATTCTTTTGGCGACAAGTTAAGTTCAACATCGTTGAGAAATGCCCTGCACTCATTGGGATGTAGCGTAATACCCTCAAAGCGCAGTGCGGAACTATCTTCTGACTTAGCCGTAGATTGATAGCGGCGCAGCAAAGCCCGACATCTAGCAATCAGCTCACGCATGCCAAATGGCTTAGACAGGTAGTCATCGGCACCCACTTCTAAACCGACAACGCGATCCATTTCTGTCCCCTTGGCACTGAGGATCAAAATGGGCACATTCAGACCTCGATGCCGTACCAATCGACAAAGATCTAATCCATTCATTCCTGGCAACATCAGATCCAAAATCACCAGACTGATGTCTGGAATTGCATCTTTGCTACCATCAGCCGAACCCAGTAATTTCTCTAACGCTGTTGGGCCGTCTGCGGCAACGACAATTTCAAATCCTTCTTCAGCTAAGGCCAGCGCTACTGTCTCTCTGATCAGCTCTTCGTCTTCAACGACTAACACTCTACCTAAACCTACCCGCAGCGAGGACTGGATAGGAGCTAGCCCGCTAGAAACCATGGCCATACATGTCGCCTTAATTACCTCTAGGTTGGATTCTATCAGGGATATTGCAAGGAAGACCCCTGTTTGAACTGATCATTTTCAGTAAATTTGACTACACGTCGAGTTGTGTAGGGGAAACTCCACAAGCTATAAACCAGTCTTCCACCTCTGTTAACTTGACCCATAAATCATTCTGGAGCGTTAACTAAATTTTTATCTTCTCGAAATTTTTCTATTAACTTCGTTTACAAACACAGACAAAGTTAATAGAGATTTTCATGACAAAACTTAAGCAATGGCTACGTCATTGCCCGATCAATATCAAGTAAATCCATCAAGATTGACGATGTTTAGGGCCATTGATGGGTAGCGCGCCCGTACAACTCTGTGAGGGTTCTAAATTGATGGCATACAGTGGGATTCAACATGGCAGCATCAAACCGCCACTCCCAGTTACCTTCGGCGAGTCCTGGGGTATTCATGCGGGCTTCGGAGCCTAGACCGAGTAAATCTTGCAGGGGAACGATAGATAGAGTAGCCACAGAAGACAGGGCCAAACGAATCATCGCCCAATGCACTGATTCCGGGGCCACACCACCCACAAAGTCGATCAGGCGTTGTTTTTCATAATCATTGGCCTTGCTATACCAACCAACGGTGGTGTCATTGTCGTGGGTGCCTGTGTAAATAACAAAATTGCGATCGCAATTAAATGGCAAATACGGATTACGATGGTCCGAGCCAAAGGCAAACTGGAGAATCTTCATACCTGGGAAACCAAACTTATCCCGCAGAGCTTCTACTTCAGGGGTGATGATGCCAAGATCTTCTGCTAAAAACGGCAGCTTACCCAATACTTCTTCCACCCGTTCAAACAGCGGCACACCGGGTGCTTCAACCCACTGACCATTCATCGCGGTTTCTTCACCTTCAGGCACCGCCCAATAGGACTCAAACCCACGAAAATGATCAATGCGAATCTGATCCACATAGGATAGGGACGTTTTAATTCGTTTAAGCCACCAATCAAACTGGGTTTCTTCTAGCTCTTCCCAGTTATAGGTGGGGTTCCCCCACAGCTGACCGGTTTCACTAAAATAATCCGGCGGCACCCCTGCCATCTGAGACGGCAGCAGTGTCTCAGGGTCCACCATAAAGTTCTCGGGGAATGCCCATACATCCGCACTATCGTGGGCCACATATATCGGCATATCGCCAATAATCTGAATCTGTCGCTCATTAGCATAGGCTTTGAGGGCAAACCACTGGCGACAGAACTCAAACTGGAAAAACTTCTGCAAAAAGATGGCATCCGCCAACTTAGTTCGCCACAGGTCTAACGCTTCTGGTTCCCGCTTAGCAATTGCCCGGTCCCAATCAGTCCAGCTGGCCCCCTGATTGGCATCCTTCAGCGCCATAAACAGACTGTAATCCTCTAGCCAAAAGGCCTGGGCCTGACAAAACTCCTGAAACTCTTGAGGCTCCTTCATCTGGAATTTTTGAGCCGCTTTCTTTAGTAATTCCAGCTTATGGGGAATCACTTTGTGATATTCCACCCGCTCAGCGGAAAACTCAGGCACCTCTCCCAGATCAGCTTTCTCCAATAGCCCCTGCTCTGCTAATTCATCTAAGCTAATCAACAAAGGATTACCGGCCATGGCCGAATAGCACATGTAGGGAGAGTTACCGTGGCCCGTTGGTCCTAGGGGCAAAATTTGCCAAAGCTGCTGTTTAGTTTCCACTAAAAAATCCACAAAACCATAGGCCGCTTGTCCCAAATCTCCAATGCCATAACGACTGGGTAGCGACGTGGGGTGCAACAAAATACCACTAGCTCGGGTGAATGCCATGACGAAGGGTGAAGAATAAAGGGTACTGGGTTAGTTGAAGGGCAATGCCCACTGTTTTATAAAGGCATGGATGTAAAGACAGGGAGTCGCACAGCCGTTCTTCACCAAAGCAAAGTCTAAGAGCTTAAGCTTTGACAATGTCTTGGCCTTAATCCAAGCCAATTGACTTTAGCATGGTTATTTGATGCAAGACCGTCCTGTTAAGAACACCTGTTAGCGACCCTATGGCCTATCGCAATCCCGCTCCCACTGTCGACATCATTATTGAATTAATCGATCGACCAAATCGTCCGATTATTTTGATTGAGCGGTTGAACCCACCATTGGGTTGGGCAATTCCCGGTGGTTTTGTGGACTACGGCGAGTCGGTGGAAACAGCAGCAATTCGCGAGGCGAAAGAGGAAATTGGGTTAGATATCAAGCTACTAGAGCAATTTCATGTGTATTCTGACCCCAGCCGGGACCAACGTAAACACACCATTAGTATTGTTTTCTTAGCGACAGCTACTGGAGAACCCACTGCGGGGGACGATGCCAAAAACTTTAAGGTGTTCGATCTATGGGAGCTGCCTGATAGTCTCTGCTTTGATCATGACAAGATTCTGCAGGACTATTGGCATTATCGCCATTATGGAAAACGCCCGTGCTAAGACTATTGGCACTATCGCCATTATGGAAAACGACCGTGCTAAGGCTATTGGCATTATCGCCATTATGGAAAACGACCATACTAGGACTAAAGCTATGGCAGAGTCGTCTTTTGAAGCATTGCGGCTAAATCAAGTACGTCAATTTATAAGTTAACCGTGATCTTACGTAGAATCGAACGCATTATAGTATCGTAACCCTTAACCCTGAATGGAGCCAGAACTAATGACCCACAGGATTTGTCAACGTACTGCTGTGCAATTTTGTAATTAGACAATGCGTCCCCGGACTGACATTTTGGCAATTTTCTCCACATTTATCCAGTTCGAGGGAGATCGGTTTGATGCATGGGTATCTGAGCCACGCCTGGCCAGAAACATGCAACAGCAACTGCTTCAAAATAGACCATTGGAGCATTCAGAAAAGGATTGGGTCCTATATTGGTATCGACTCAGAGAGGAGACTCCTGACGCCACCAAACATCTATGGGCCTATTTGCAAGAACCCTGCTATTGGGCAGCCGATCATGTGACCCGTCGGTTTCCCATGGTTCAGTGCTCCCTTGCAGATGGCTTTCAGATTGCGATCGCACACGTTGATCGAATTCTCAATGGCTACAATCCTGACTACAGCAGCAATCTCAGAGCCTATGCCCGCACTGCATTTGGCAACTGCCTTAGAGACCAACTGCGCCAGCAACAAGCCATTAACATCAGTAGCGACTGGGGATTATTACGCAGACTGAGTCAAACGCAGTTAAAAAACTCCCTACAGTCAGCCGGATACATCCACTTAGACCCCTTAATCTTGATCTGGAAATGTTTTAAAGATGTTTGCATCCCTGAGCCAGGGCGGTTGGTTCGCGGATTACAGCCTCCAAACAAAGAACAATTACAGGCCATCTCTGCACGCTATAACCAACTTCGTTACAATCTGATCCCTAACTCTAACGGTGTAGATATAAGTATAGATGTTGGTACTAAAGAACTCTTGAGAGAGCTCACCCAGTTAGCTGCGATCGCGAGATCTTATTTGACACCTTCTATAACATCCCTCAATCAACCTCAATATGATGACTCCGGTGAAGAACAGCTAGATGCTCTACAAACCCATGACACTCCAATGACAGAGCTACTCGCTACTGAAGACTATAAAGAACAGCAACTACGTGCACAGCAAATTGGAGCCATCTTGAAAAATGAAGTGGCAAATTTAGATGCACCTAGTCAAACATTGTTAACCTTGTATTATCAGCAAGCACTTACCCAGAATGATATTGCCAATCAGCTAGATATCAAGCAATATCAAGTATCTCGTAAGCTTAGTCGAATCCGTCAACGCTTACTTCTCAGTGTTACAACCTGGAGTCAAGAAACCTTGCATATCCCCAATGAAGCTACCGTACTAGCTAGTGTTAGTGAGGTAATACATGAGTGGTTGCAGCGTCACTATTCCCCAGAGTTACCAAAGGTATTGGAATGAGCGTGTTATTTGACAATCCCGTACAGCCTGTTCTGGAAGTACCAACCGACCCGATCAAGTGGCAGCATAGTACGTCCATTTCCGATCCAGCTGCTCGCTGGCGTATCTATTTACACTCTTTGGGGCTAGAGGCACTCATGTCATGGTTCCAGGAAGAATTTGACCAAGCTGTGGGTTCATGGCCCCATGCAGCCCCCTTTGACATCTGGCATGTTGTCGAGGGCTTACCCCTATCACTGGGCAACAACCGAATTGTGGTAATTCTTGCCGAAACAATCGATGCAGCGGAATTAAGAGTACCTCAAGAATGGGTTGATCTACCTGGCTGGTCTGCAGATTATTACATTGCTGCCTACGTTGATGTTGATGAGCAACACCTGGTGTTGTGGGGCTACACGACCTACGGACAGCTTCAATTTAAGAGTGACTACGACTCTGCTGAACGTGTCTACCGCCTTAAGGAGATAGATTTAGTACAGGATTTTTCTACCTTTTGGGTCGCCCAGCAAATGGAACAAGTCCAATCTAGCCCAATAGATATGCTGCCTGATTTATCCGCCACTCAAGCGGAAAGCCTAGTGCAACAATTAGCGCATGTACCTGACCCTAGGCTAGCAATCAATTTTAGCCAGTGGGGGGCATTGTTTAGCAACGACCAGTGGCGACAAGCTTTATATATCAAGAGACAAAATGCCACTACCGTCAGCATCGAAGACTGGCTAGAAAATATCTTTGAGCAAGGCTGGCAAAGCTTAGATGTGTTGCTTCCTCAGTCTCAAATATCGAGGTTGCGCTCAGATGCTGACGGAACAGCTGTTCTCACCTGTGGCAAAAAGATCTTTCTGAATACTGCTCCCGATGATCTGTTGCTGATGTTTAGTGTGGATATTGAGGCCAACAAGCGTCGTAATATTCGGATTCAGCTTTATCCATCTAGCGACACCATCTTGCCTAACAATGTCATGCTCGCCTTAGAGCTATCAGAAACTGGGGAACTGCTAAAAAGTGTAAAAGCTGGGGCGCATGATGATTACATCCAGATTCCTCCGTTTCGTTGTTCAGCCGGTCAACGACTGAGGGTCCATATCCAGCTTGCCGAAAGCACCTGCCAAGAAGACTTCATTAGCTAAACGGTTGTCAGAGATATACAGTCTCTTGATGCCATCAAGTTAGTTGGGGATAACAAATCACTTAGAGCCCCCCCCCCTGAACCGCAATGACTTTATTTTACATAGCCTCACAAAAGCGTTAACTATACTGTCCTGTCATCCCATAATCAGACTAGTAAGCCTACAAAATAGGCATCAAGTTTAGGGAACAGTCCATGAAACCTATTTTGACGAAAGGGCAGTTAATCACCTGGAAAGAAGGCAGAGGCTTTGGCTTTATCAAAGCCCATCATGGAGGTAAAAACGTCTTCCTCCATATCAGTGCGCTTCCAGAAAATAGTCCTCACCCTAAGGTGGGCGATACTATTTTGTATCAGCGAGTTATCACTCCAAAAGGAAAAGTCCGGGCGGCGAAAGCATCCATCGCAGGCATCAAACCTAAATCACCAAAACCCAGTTTCCCTAAGCAAAAAAAAAGTGGGCGAATTCAAACTATGATCGGCGTGATTATGCTATCTGCCATGGCTCTGATCATTCTGGAGTTTAGGTCCAGCCGTTCTCCTGGCCTGATTACTGCCATTACCAAACCAGGTTGCACCATTAAAGGTAACATCTCCATCAATACGGGCAAAAAGATTTATCACCTACCAAATATGGCAGATTATCAAACAACCGTAATCAGTCCAGAACAGGGTGAAAAGTGGTTTTGTACAGAGGCAGAGGCTATGGAAAAGGGCTGGAGTAAAGCCTCTAAATAATTTTAACCAACTGCGCCTCAAAGTTAGCTAGTCACATCAGTTATCACTCGTACAGAAAATCGACGTCTATATTCACTGGGTTGCAGCCCGATCAACCGATAAAAGACTTTTCGAAACGCACCCTGATCTTCATATCCAACTTTCCAGGCAATTTCACTAAACGAGGTTTGAGAAAACTCTAGCATTTCTCTCGCTTTACCTACCCGCAAAGCCTGAAGATATTCAATAGGTTTCATGCCAGTCGCTTTTTTGAAACGACGTAAAAATGTGCGTTCTCCCAATACGGCCACAGTCGTCATATCAGCAATAGATATGGACTCACTGTAATGGGCTTGAAGCCAATGCTGTACTCGCAATATCGCCTCATCACCATGGTAGAACTGAGGCGCAAACTTGCTATAAAACCGTTGTTCTCGACCGTTAGGATCAATAAGAAAAAACTGGGCCACCTCTAGCATTACTGAAGGGCCTAAAAATCGGTCAATCAGACGCAAGCCCAAATCAATCCAAGCCGTCACACCTCCTGCGGTGATGATATCGCCATCCTCAATTACCATCTGCTCGGTCCGCACTCGCACCTTAGGAAATTGAGTTGCCAGCACCTCTTTCAAAGCCCAATGGGTGGTAGCAGGTCGGCCATCTAGCAAGCCAGTACGAGCCAGTACAAAGGCCGCTGTACAAATAGAACAAATGACAGCTCCTCCGTCATGTTGTGTTTTTAACCAGTCCAATAGCACAACGTCTGGCTCATCTGTTCCTTGGCTTTCAAGATTAGGGGGAATAATGACTACCGTTAGTTGATTTGGGCAGTCAGTATTATCCAGAACCTCTACGGATCCTGACTTCGGGGCTAGCTGCCAACGGCTGACTGACAATGGTTCCACAGTTCGTGGGGTATGCTCCATCGCTATCCGATTAGCTGTAAAAAACAGGTCCGTCAGACCATAAACCGCTGACAGCTGTGCACCAGGATACATCAGGAGACCAATCGTTATCTGCTGAACCATAGGTTGTCAGAAATGACATCAAATAAGTCGATTTTGACACTGTTTTTCCAGTTTGAGTATCACTAACCTGGGTAATGTATACCGGCAAAGGAATCCAAACAATGAACCAGGTCCCTCAAAATTCAACCTTGTTAACAGCTGTCAATGAAGCTAGTTCAAGATGGAAAATGGCATTTAACACAGGTGATGCCGCAGGCTGCACAGCTCAATATGAGGCATCTGCCATCATGCAGGCTATTCCCTTCGGTACTTTTACAGGGCACGCTGAGATCCAAGCATTTTGGCAACAACTGATTGATGATGGTTTTTCTGATGTGGAGTACATCGAACCTAAGATCAAAGTCCTGGATGCAACAACAGCTGTTTTATCTTCGAAATGGAAGATGAACAAGGCCCATGGAGTGATTCATAAAGAGCTATGGGTTTTGCAGGCTGATGGTACTGCTAAGCTGAAAGAAGATAGGTTCGAGGCGCAAGGTTAACTGCATGTAGGAGATAAAATGTACTGCCCTGAGAAGCTTGGTAATACGTGATTCGCATTGTAATTTGCAGGGATGGCAAAAGGCACAGCCACTTTTAGATCGTCTATTTTTATTGGGGATATTGTTGTCGAGACCGCTAGGGTTGAGGGCATTCAACAGTTTGGTCTGGGTTTGGGACCGCCGGGCGTAGTACAGGCATCCGTTTCGACATAATGCCGATAATATTCACAGCCCATTCTCAGGCTAACGCTTTAATATGTCATACGTCTTGGTGAGAGGAACAGCTATGACAAGGTCAATCCATAGAAACTTGAGTCTGTTGTCGCTGTTGATGCTGATCGGCTGTCAGGATGTCACATCTGGATCTACGCCTGAGATGACACAGGCGGACTGTGAGGCAATGCCAGGATTTGCATATGTGGAGGGTGGTGACTTTATTGCAGGTAGCGATCGCACCGAACGCGACTACGCCTATCGCATCAGTGCAGAAGGGTTTGCGGATTCGCCCGAGGATGTGGCTACAGCCGAAGCGGGCTACCGTCAGCGGGGTTGGTTTGAGCGGGAACCAGACAGACGCACAGAGACCTTGCCTTCATTCTGCATGGGCCAAAACCTGATCACCAATGCGGACTACCAGGCATTCGTGCTAACAACAGAGCATCGATCACCAGGGATTTCGGCAGCGGATTATCAGGAACAGGGCTTTTTAGTCCATGACTACAATGAGGTGGAACCTTATCTGTGGCATGAAGACCAATATCCAGCAGGGCAGGAAAATCATCCGGTGGTGCTGATTTCCTATGGAGATGCGGTGGCCTATGCAGAGTGGCGCTCTGGTCAAGATGGCGTCAGCTATCGGCTACCGACAGCATTGGAGTGGGAAAAGGCAGCGCGGGGGACAGATGGACGCTACTTTCCTTGGGGTCGTGAGTGGCGAGATGATGGGACAAATTGGGCCAAAAATGGTCCCTATGGGACAAGTGATGTAGGGACTTATCCATTGAGCCAGAGTCCTTACGGCATCGAGGATATGGCAGGAAATGTGTTTGAGTACACCAGCACTCTGACTAGAGGTGGCGCTGAGGTTTTCCTCAAGGGCTGCAGTTGGGACGATTTCCCCGGTTTTTGTCGCGCCGCCTACCAGCATGATCGGCCTGTAGAATCTCGACATATCCTATTTGGGTTCCGCCTAGTGATGGAGGACAACTAAGTCCTAAGCCACAAAAGTGCGGACATCCCCAACCCTGTTAAAGAAAAGATTCTCACCAATCTCTTCCTACAGACTCAATTGACTGAAATATTAGCCGAATATCCGAAATATTTAGCAGAGGCTATCCTGGTCCATCATAGCCAGTATGCTGGGCGGTTTTCTAGAATTAGGCTGGTTGCAGGCCCAAACTTTAGCCAGAGTTTTGCAGCATTGCCCCTATTTCCGTAGCCTGTATAAGCACAAACGGAAATCACAATCCCCATGTTCTACTTCACATCCTGGTAGGTCAACTTTAAAATTAGGGCGTTGCTGTAGATAAAGGATTATGGGTCGTTTACATTGGTTATGTCTGCTTAGCCTAGTTTTACTCTTACAAGCCTGTAGCAGTTTTGGCACCATGCCACCTCAATCAGTCATAGAACAAGGCCTAGCCATCAAAATGGCCCAAACCCAGCAGGCACTAATCATTCATCTAGCGCCCAAAGTACCTCAACTGCCCAACGTTAAACTCCGTCAGGTTGAAGTAACCCTACGCGAACCTCAAGATGACGATATATTTCACATTCAAGGCACCTACCAAGCTACCATCCAGCTAACCAGTCGAGAAAAAAAAGAATCTGGTCCATTTGATCTCTACCTTGCCAGAGAGAAAACAGAAGATACCGTCAGCTGGTTTTTGGTATCCGATGATCATAGAGAATTATTAATAACAAACCCTACGTAACACAAAGATAGCAGAGTACATTGAGCTTAATTCTAAAGGCTCCCTAATCATAAAAATAGAATGAGAAAACGTTCTCTTTGCCCTCAACATCGTATATGTCATACGTAAATGTGTGAGAAGAGAGGCCTATCTTTGATCTATACGCTGATCGGCAAACTGACGAATAAATCCGAACTTGTTCAACATGCTATTAAAAGGATCGTCAGTTTTTTTCTGTAACCGGTGTAGATCGTCTGCCACGCCATAAACTCCATCGGGCGTCAGAAAGAGAAACTGAATCAGGTCAGGTTCAGGTAGAGCATGGTCCTCGATGGGAGATGCTTTTGGCAGTAGCGTTTGAGCCATTTGAACAATTTCTTGAGCGACTTGGGCCACCTTGAGGTCAGCCCCCAACCCAACCATGCCACCCCCTGATGTGGGTCGAAAAGAAGCCTCGCCAGATAGAAACGCAGTCAACGATATCGCCCATTTTTCCGATGTGCGCTCATCCATCATACCAACGTCCATCAGCACAGCATACACTGGATCAATAGCACTGTCAGAACCCCCTGCCTGGCCAGCATCAATGTTAAAAATAGCCTCGCGCCAGGTTTGATAATCCGGTGTTATTCTCATGCGGTGATTGGAGGCATTGAACTGCCGTTCGCGCGGATTATCACCTTGCAAGGGTGTTTCACCTAAAAACTCTTTGATGGCTTGCAACGCTGCATCTACACCCTCACCATCATTGTAGTAGAGCATCTCTTTTTTCTGATCATCGCTGGTTGCAAACGTTAGGTTGTAGAACCAATGCGTTCCATAGTTACCATTGCGCTTTTTATATCGACGTTTGTGGGTACCTACGCTGACATCCTGTAGTGTGGAGAATTGCAGCTGCCAACGTTTAGTGCCAAGTAGGGTTTTGCGATCGCATCTAACTGCATCAACCGTCTTATCCAAGGTTAGCGTTTCCGACTGTAGCGCCAGGTAGAGCATATACAGGCCATAGGCTCCCAAAGCCGCCAGTAACCAGAAACCATAGGCAGGCACTTCTCCACTAGAAACGATAAGGATACATCCCAATACTGTTAGGCTCAAAATAATCAGTGGCAAAATCAACCCGTTGCGATCGCTGGCACTGACAATAACAAGTTCTAAATCAGTCTGTTTATTAATTCTCATCAGAATAGAAGCACGGCGCTGTTAGCTCAGGCTCAGCTTACAGCGCCACGGTGTTGCCTCAGCAGACATTCATGAAACGTTAAGACATCACTCAGGCTTGGGATTGTTCTAGCACTCATACGCTTATCGCTCCATAACCGTTTGAGCAACATTTACAGGCACATCAGAAAAGTACTTTCGCTGAAACTGTTCTTCTCGTAAACTTGCTAAGAACAACCGTAGCTTAGTCTGTTGTTGTTCTGTTGTTGCAGCCAGACTCGCATCATATAGGAGAGTGATGGCCATAGAGGAAAATAGTAAAGGAGATGGGGGAAGCCCTCCGACTTCCATAGGCGCATCCAAATCAGTCTCTCTGATCTGAAACCCTAAACTACCCAATGCAGCTAACCCAGCTCCTAACGCCACCTCTCCCAGCTCCAGCTTTGTCATTAGTTCTGCCACCGTCACACATGTCTCCGTGCGCGCCAGATACTTGGCAATACCGACTAGCCGCTTCCACACCTCAATCGGAGGCACCGGCTCAGGCTTGTCATAGGCCAACACCAAAGGCGCATGCTGCTGGTTAGCCTGATGAAACCAGGGGCGCAGGTCTTGCCATGTCGTCGGACACTGGGTAACCACCAGCGCATCGGATACATCTGTTGCAGAAGATTGGGCACGACAATCAATCACCTGCTGCTTGGGTATGGCCACCGACACAGCAGTCTCAGACTCCACAGAGCGCACATCGATCAACCGCACCTCATAGCCGCCATACTGGGGCTGTTTCCGTCGAGAATAGGCATTAAAATCTATCTCTACCACCACATCACAACGACCCACGGGCAGGTCATCTTTATAGTGGCCCCACCACAGTCCCGGAAATCCAGCTGTCGACGTATCGTCCTTGATCAAAAAATGGGTTTTGATAAATCTCAGCTTACGATGCGAGATTGGGTCTTTAATCTTCTGATGCCAAGTATTATCAAACCAAGCATGGCGAATCAACAATCGGGGCACCGGATTGCCCATGCCATAGGGCTCTAGCAAATTTAGCTGCTGAAATAACTCCTTACCCAGCTCACATACGCTCACGTCCAAGTCCACCTGAATCATCGGACCAGAGGTGACTCCCACCTGCCGCAGCTGCCGGTTCAGGGCATCGGCAAACACACCGACATTCTCCACCGGCAACGTCATGCCTGCCGCAAAGGGATGCCCGCCAAAGCTAGTTAATAGATGCGCCTGGTCTGTCACTAGCTGATACAGATCAATCTGATTCACTGACCGAGCTGAGCCCCGCGCTACCTCACCATCAATGGTGAGCAAAATTGTTGGCTTGCCGTACTCCTGAGCCACTTGACCAGCAACAATTCCCAATACACCCGTTGGCCATTGAGCATCGGCTAGCACAATTACCTGGGCAGTGGCCATATCTACCCCACTCAGCTGCTGGCTCACCTGAGTGTAAACATCCTTTTGCAAGGCCTTACGACGGGTATTGGCGATTTCCGTCTGTTCTGCTAGCTCCTGACAACGGTCTGGGTCTTGGCTGGTCAGCAGCTCAACGCAAAATCGGGCATCGCCATGGATACGGCTAACGGCGTTGATGCGGGGACCAATGCCAAAGGAAATGTCCGTAGGGCGATCGCCGGTTCGACGACACAGCCTCAGTAGCTGAGCCACCCCAGGACGAATTGGATCGTCTGTTGTTAGATGGGTCTGCAGTTGACGAATACCAATTTGTGCTAAGTAGCGACAGTCGTCGCTCAGCTGCACCAAGTCTGCAATTAGACCAATGGCCACTAAATCCGTCAGCTCTGCCAGAGGCCGTGTGGGTGTCAGACAGCCATAGAGTGCTTCGATTAACTTGTAGGCAACCGCAACACCAGACAGGTTAGCCAGGGGATGCTCGGGTTCAAAATAACGTGGATTAATGATGGCGACCACGTTCGGTCGCTCATCCGGCAAGGTGTGGTGATCGGTAATGATCGCATCGATCCCCAGTGTCCGGGCATGATCGATTTCTTGGAGGTTAGTACTCCCATTGTCACAGGTGATCACTAAGGTTGTCCCTGCATCTGCCAGGGCCTCAAGGCCATGGATAGACAGACCATGGGCATCAGTCAGCCGGTTAGGGATAAAGTAGTTGAGCTGTCCATCTGGAAAAAACTGGCGTAGACCATCCCACAACACCGCCGTAGAGGTAATACCGTCCGCATCAAAATCTCCCCAAATCGTGACGGTTTCTTGATGCTCCACGGCCTGAAGAATGCGTTCCACAGCTTGCTTCATTTCTGAGCCAAAAGCAGCTGGTGGAGTAGGCTGATAGGTATCAGGGGCAATAAACGCTGTTAGTTGCTCGGCTGTGCGAATGCCACGTTGCCACAGTAGTTCCGCCGCTCGCTTTGGCGGATTGGGTGAATTCGCAATCGTCTGGACAGTCTCGACCCAATCGGTGGAAATCGTCTCGTCGTTGGGGAGCTGCCACTGAGGAGTGGGTGTGGTCAAAATAACGGTGAATAGGCTAGTTTTTCTTTTGAAAGATTTTTATTTGTAGTAGGTTAGCTAAAATGGGCGGAATTCCGTCTGGTTATGGTGAGGTAGTTCTGTATTGGAGCAAATCCGATAACCAGTAAGCATAGTATGCCGTGGTGATAGTCAGGAGTATTTCGTGAAGCTTGGTGAATGGATTGGCCTGATCAGCATCTTAGCGACTTTCTATATTCTTTGGGCGCTACGGGCAATTTTACTGTTGGTGTTTATGGCAGTGGTGCTTGCGATCGCACTTAACAGCTTCGCACGTCGTGTACAGAAAACAGGCGTTCCCCGACGATTTGCCGTCCCCCTAGTACTGACGAGTAGTTTTTTAGTCGTTACCCTCTTTTTAGTTTTAGTAGTCCCCCCCTTTGTCGCACAATTTGAACTGTTAATCGCTCTCATCATTGATGCTATTCGCGAGCTCCCTGAAACGCTGGCTCAACTTGAAACGTACTTACCCGATCAGTTTCGTTTGCCCGAATTAGAGGAATTTATCAACTGGGCGACCTCTCCAGACTCAGCATTACTCAATGCTTTTAACAATTTAGATATTTTCAACAACTTTTTTACATTTTTCAACTCCTCACTGAGAGTTCTACTCCAATTTCTTCTGGTATTAATCCTATCCCTAATGTTCTTAGGGAATCCAACCATTTACCGCAACACTTTACTACGTCTCATACCATCCTTTTATCGCCGACGAGCAGATGGCATTTTACAAGATTGCGAAATCGCCCTATGCAACTGGATGGGAGGTATTGTTCTCAATTCAGTTTTTATCTTCTCTTTAAGTTTTGTCGGTCTGTGGGTATTACAAATCAAGTTTGTGCTAACTCATGCCCTACTAGCAGGCGTTCTCAACTTTATACCTAACGTCGGACCCAGCATAAGCGTTATTTTTCCAGCCATGGTGGCCCTTCAAGACCCCACCAACCCTTTAAAGATTGTTCCAGTTATTATTTGGTATGTCATCATCCAACAGATTGAAAGCTACTGGTTGACGCCAACGGTAATGGCCCGTCAAATCTCTTTGCCACCAGCATTCACCCTAATTTCCCAAATTTGTTTTGCCTTCATATTTGGTTTTCTCGGTCTTGTGTTAGCCCTACCGCTTGCCGTTGTCGCTAAAATCTGGCTACAGGAACTCGTAATCAAAGATATTCTTGACCAGTGGGAGGTTCCTAATTTTGCTCCTTGGAAAGTAGCTGTAGCCAATGGACCTGACAGTCCAGAATCTCTTCTTGATCAACCGGAACCATTCTCTGGAATCACACCGGACTCCAATGAAGAAGTTAAGGAGACAGGTAGTCCCATAAATAACGGCTAATCTGTTACTTTTCCTTTCTATTACTATCTGGGCATCCTGAGCCCAGCTACACCTGGATCGTTACCTTATGCCCTTTGCTGCCAGCGTTCGTCACCTGCAAACCTTAATCATGTCGTTTCATCCCATCATTGTGGTGGAAACAGTTGAAGAGGAACGCATACAGCAACTAATCAACAAAGCTACCCTGGATTTGCAACTCCCTATCTATGAATGGAGTATTGCTCAAGGGCTAGTCCGACTTGAGGGTAACCAGTATAACCGCTGGCAAAACGAATATGCACCACCTGGAGCCAGTCGTGCTGCTGTGGATCATGATACGGCTGAGCCCGTTGATGCACTGCGGCACATGCAAGCCGTTGCCCACCGCGCCATCTATTGGCTCAAAGATTTTTCTACCCACTTTAACGACCCGGTGGTCACCCGACTTTTCCGCGAAGTTGCCCAGCAGTTTGCCCACAACCAGTCCACTCTCCTGATCTCAGGTGAGCAAGTATCTCTATCACGGGAGATCGGACATGAGGCGGTCTATTTTGATATGCCTTTGCCTGATCGGGATGAATTGCATAAAGCCATTGTGGAAGCCGTACAGGCATTACGGGGACGCATCAAGGTCAAACTAAGCCCAGAGGAAATGCGTACCCTGGTTAGCACAACCCAGGGAATGACGCTAAACCAAACCAAAAAAGTGATTGCCTACGCCGCCCTAGAAGACGGTCACCTGACAGCCAAGGACATTAGTCGAGTCCTAGAGCGCAAGATGCAAATTATCCGTGAAAGCGGTTTACTTGACTATATACCGGTTGAAAAAAACACGGCTGAGCTGGGCGGTTTCGACAACTTAAAACATTGGTTAAATCGTGCTCGCACAGGCTTTAGCCCCCAGGCTCAGGCACTAAATCTCACACCACCGAAGGGCATCTTAATCGTAGGCATCCAGGGCTGTGGAAAATCCTTAGCGGCTAAAACCATTGCCCGTGAATGGCAAATACCCTTGCTCAAGCTGGATGCTGGGCGGCTCTACGATAAGTATGTGGGCGGCTCAGAAAAGAACTTTCGCCAAGCTGTTTCTCTAGCTGAGAAAATGGCCCCCGCTGTTCTGTGGATTGATGAAATCGAAAAAACCATGGGGGGTACCCAGAGCATGGATACGGATGGTGGTTTAAGCCGTCGCCTCTTTGGTTCGTTCTTAACCTGGCTCCAGGAAAAATCCCAAGAAGTTTTTGTTGTTGCCACAGCCAATGATATCTCACAGCTGCCGCCTGAACTGCTACGCAAGGGGCGCTTTGATGAGATTTTCTTTGTGGACTTACCCGATGCACAAGATCGCGCCAAAATTCTTACCATTCATCTCAATCGCCACCACCAAACTCCCGGAAATTTCAACATGGCCGAACTGGTTCAGGCTACCGAGGGCTTTAGCGGTGCCGAAATTCAGCAAATTATTGTATCAAGCTTATATCAATCCATACACGAGCAGTGCTCACTCGATACACCGTTACTGGTTCAAGCCATTAAAACAACCGTTCCTTTATCGATCTCTCGTCGAGAAGATATCCAAAGACTGCGTTGTATGGCGACCGATCGATTTGTACGAGTTAAGTAAATCTTTCAAGATGTAACTCTATCGGGGGCAACAACACTGAGAGCGGCCTTTTCCAAGAGTTTATGTAAACGCTTACTAAGCGGATCTTACAGTTTCTAACAGACAGACGGTGTTTTCGGGTATTCTCTGCAAAAGCTCTGTAACGTTGAGTACTTGCTCTTTTGCTCACAACTTTTTGACGCGTCAGGTGTTTGGACACAGGAGTCCATTGATCTGACATACCCGTTAGCTGACCTGACACACTATCTTACCGTTTTGGAGAAACCTCCCATGAACCCTGCTCAAATTCAAGGACTTTGGATTTGCCTGAGCTTTTCATTGGCAATGATCTTGCTAACACCAGTGCTCGTGTGGGTATTGCCCAATCGTCAGCAAACCGTTTAGAGAAGCACTTGTGCCATCAGGGTATGTTTTTGGCACCATAGACCCGTACCATAATTAAAACCTACCCTGATTTTTTCCATGGCTTTTCGTGCAACCATTGTCGCCTTTTTAATCATGTGCTTTGGGCTCATGGCATCACCAGCCCAGGCAATGACACCGTTAGACGTGTCTAACCTCGCTTACGCTGAGTGCCCAGCCGAATATGCAGAAGGCATCGTTGACTCAGGCAGCCTTGGCAAAGCTACCTGCTACTTGGTCACAGGCACATTAACCAACAACTCTGGTAAGCCCATTCTCAATGCTGATATTTTTGGTCGTATTTACGACAAAAACAACAATCCAGTCATGCAAAATCGTGGTCGACTCGGTGGCGTAGACTATGTTCCCCCTGGCAGCAGCGACTTTGAAATCCGTGTGTCCATCGCTGCCAATCAACCCCCACCGCTCAAGTTAAAGAACTTTAAGGCCTCTGGATTTGTAGGCAAAGTCAGACGCCAGGGTCGAATAGATTAAGTTGAAATCTTTGAGAACAAAAAAGGGCGATGCTGTTAGCATCGCCCTTTTTTGTTCAAACAAACTTTGCTCATTCTGGAAACATTGTTGCATGCAACCCGCTAGAAGCTCGAATAAGCCATGTAACCACTTGCAGCCAACGCATAGGTTGCTTGCACCAGAGCACTGCGAACAAACTGAAGCACAATAAAGGCCAAAATCGCAGAAAAATCAATTCCACCCAAAGGAGGAATCACCGATCGGAACAGATTCAAGTATGGATCGGTAATCTGACTAAGCGCAGACAGGAGAGGATTTCCCCAATCTAAGTTTGGTAGCCAGCTAAGCAGCACCCGTACCAACAGCAGAGCTAAATAGATACTGATAAACTGGGCTAACGCTGCAGGAATGACTTGAAGCATAGGTATCCTACCTTACGAAAATAGAGAATAACTCTAGGGCCTGGTGTTTAGTGTAACCGATGAGTTCTACAACCTAAAAGGGGTTTGATTCAAAGCATTACAACTTGAGTTTACGGTACCTCTCACCCCTTAGTAGAGTGTTGAAAGCCGATATAAACCGACAGTGTTGCTAATCTTCAGAACAGTTCTATCTGAAAGATACGGACATAGCGCAATTTTGCTAAATCCATGCGTCCCCTAAAGTCAATAGCAGCAAACCGACCGCATTAATCGGTGGTCGATGTTTCATAGTCAGCAGCTCGACCATTAGTACTTCCCAATTGCTCACGGACATCCTCAATGGCCGCATTTAGCTCAGAAATTTTATCCTCAAGACCGCGACGAGCAATTTCCATGCGTTCATCGTCACTTATATCAGCCAAATTTTGGCGAATATCTTCTGATAATTGACTAAAACTTGTACTTTTGTCATCCTCTACACGATTAATCCGATTGGCGGCAAGTACTCCAGCCACACCACCAACTAGCCCACCCAACAGAGCTCCTAGAAAAAATCCACCAGTGAAGTTACTCGATTGACTCATGATGTGACGTGATTAATTAGTACCAAATGTGCGATCCCCAGCATCGCCTAGACCTGGAACGATAAAGCCGTTTTCATCCAAACCTTCATCGATAATGCCTGCATAAATAACTAGTTGGGGGTACGCTTCAGCAAGTTTCTGTAGCGCTGGGGGAGCCGTTACTACTGAGACAATCCTAACCAGAGACGGGTCCACACCACGCTTCACTAACTCTGCCATAGTGGCCATCATTGTACCGCCCGTCGCCAACATTGGCTCACTGATCAAGATGCGAGTATTGGGACCAATCTGATCCGGCAGCTTATTCAGATAACAGCTGGCCTCCAGGGTTTCTTCATTGCGAACAAAACCAAGGTGATACACCGAAGCCGTAGGCAATGCCGATTGGACGCCTTCCATCAACGCCAACCCCGCCCTCAAAATGGGGATCACCATCAGCGGCATTTCAGGATTGATAAATGTCGCAGGGCTAGGAGCCAGCGGCGTTTCTATGGTGGCATCCACAGTGGGTAACCAATCATTACGAATTGCTTCATAGGTTAACCATCGCCCCATTTCAGTCATGGCACTGCGAAATACAGCAGACGGTGTGTTAACGTCCCGTAACACACCGAGCCAATGTTTGATTAATGGGTGAGGAGGAACGTGAATCCGCAGCTGAATTGCCATGGGAAATGCTAATAGAGACAGTAAGATGGGCTCAAATCTGCCCAATCATACGCCTTTGATAGCGAGGCGGTCTAGGGTTTAGGTGCTGGACTTTTTACCCACTCCCTAGGCCATAAGCCCCCTATACTTATCGCCCCCGCAGCAAGTGTTTAACCGTTTCCACCATCTCGGCCGGGCGAAACGGCTTGGCAATGTAGGCGTCTGCCCCCTGCTTCATCCCCCAATAACGGTCAAATTCTTCATTTTTAGATGAACAAATAACCACTGGCACGTCCTTTGTGGGGCCGTTGTTCTTGACCCAGCGGCACAGCTCATAGCCATTCATATTAGGCATAACGATATCAAGCACCACAAGATCCGGTGGCCTTGACGAAATCATGTCTTTTGCTTTCTCGCCATCTTCAGCTTCTAAAACAGTCATACCCGCTTTGATCAGGAGACCAGAGATCATCTCCCGTAGGGTTGAACTGTCATCCACAATCAAAACCGTGGTCATAATGCAGGGGATAGGTAGAGTTCCTCAAGTGTTAGTTAGCCCATATCAGAGGGCTAGATTAAACGTAACCAGCTAATAATACGAATTCAGTCGACTTCAAGCAATGACTTTTACTACGAGCGATAGTTAAACAGTTAGACGGCTCTAATTTAGAAATGTGGCCTTACTAGCTATCCCTATCGTATTAATTATTAATTATACGAAAAAGATAAGAAGCATTCGTCACGTCAGTTGCCTATTATTCATAGCTCTTCCAGCAGGCTCAGTAGAGATTTAGGCTGTAGCTTATCTTTAAACCAAACAATCTTGGCTGGTACATTGTCTATATCGATACCGGCTTTTGCTAAGTTTAGCCGTTCTGAAATAGCCAGAATCAAATTCTGACAGTCGGACTTTTGCACCTGGGCAAACTTTTTGCGCAGATACTCTGGTCGCCAGTACCCTACTATTTCCAATAAATAGACACGACCGTCGGGATGCACTAACCGAAAGTCAGGAATCATGACGCTGCCAGGGATTGGGATTAAATCAACTTCTCGTTCCAACTGCCACGGAGTTTTCCCCTTCTCCACAAGGGTCATCCAGCGGTCGGCAAAGGCGGCTTCAACCATACTGTCGTAGGGTTTACCCGGCGGGTAGTGACTTACCAGGTCACATTCAGAGTCAAGGGTATAGCTTTTTGCAGACAGCGCCTTGGTATAAGTGTCTTTCCATTGCAGTGTGGCGCTGAGGTGCCAACGTGTCACATGCAAAATAGCAGGTACTAACTTGGCAATATCGAGGCCATAGCGAGTACTGGCTTTGAAAAGACTGGCTGGACCGTCGATGGTAACGGTAAACCCCTGGTCTGCTTCCCCTTCAATGTAGGCCATCAACCGAAATAGCTTTAGATACCGGAACATCAGCTTGTACTCACCCGGATCATTACGGTGCAGATTTAAGACCACATGACTGGCTCGATAAAAGATGCCCTGTACTTGGGATAGGTTATAGCGATGGAGCAATGCCTCTGGTGTAGGGGCATCAAACTGGGTAAGAATACGATTCTCCTTAAGGTCAGCGTATAATCCCTGCTGAATGTGAATGGGCTCAACATCTTTGTCGAGTTCCTGGGTCAGCTGGCTGGCCAAGTTTTCTAGATGCTGCTGTGCTGCTGTAGGGGATGGCACACTCGCAGCGGCAAGGGCAAAGACACGCTGTCTTAATGCCTGAGGCTCTAGAGGGCTAACAATCTCAAATGTGCTGAAACTGCTGCGAAGGATATGGGCTAAGCCTCGTTTGATCCGGTAGTCGGTGTCTTCACCTTCAAGTTCTTGCAGTTTTTGGTTCAGGCTCCCTTGGGTATCGCCCACTGTCGCCTGGAATAGAGAAATGAGATTAGTTGCGATCGCAAGCCAATCTTTACTCAGCGGCAGCTGTTTTGCATCAATGGAGTCACCCCGAGGGCGATGGATTAGCAAGTCAGAAGGAAGCATGTTCCTAAGATAGAGGCTATATAGTTAGTTAAGAGCACAATTAATTTTGAGTTTTGAATTTTGAGTTTTGAATTTTGAGTTGTGTCCCCCTCAAGCCCTTTTTGGTCAGAGACATCTCAAACCAAGAACCAAGAACTAAGAACTCAAAAATTTCCTCACCCAGAGCATTACATATTCCCTTCTAACCCTTGATCCAGTCCGAAACCTTAGACCTCTTAGAATGGCCCCGTTTATGTCAGCAGTGGGCCACGTTTGCCGCTACTAAGCTGGGTGCCCTCGCCGCTCGCCACGGGCGCATTCCCGAGCACCAAAGCGAAAGTGAACAGCTTTTGGCTCAGACCCGTGAAGCCTACCGACTAGAAGAGAAATCCCCCCTTAATTTTCGGGGTGTTCAGGACATGGGTGATGCCCTTGAACGGGCGAAGCGTCAAGCCATTTTGTCTGGGGACGAGTTGTTGCACATTGCCACCACCCTAGCGGGTGCCCGTCAGTTACGCCGCACCATCGATGCCCAAGAGGAAGAGGCTTTCCCAGTGCTACAGGCCTTGGTGGGTCAGCTGCGTACCTATCCAGAATTAGAAAAAGAAATCCACCACTGCATCGACGATCGGGGTAAGGTTACCGACCGGGCCAATCCAAAACTGGCCGGCATTCGTAAAAACCTTAAAAGTACCCACGATCAGCTCCATGCCAAGTTACAGCGCATCATGCAACGGCATTCAGGGGCCTTGCAGGAAACCCTGATTACTCAGCGAGCCGGACGCTTTGTAATACCAGTGAAAGCCCCTCAGAAAGAGTCTATTCCCGGCATTGTCCATGATGTGTCTACAAGCGGTGCCACCCTATATATAGAACCCCAGGGTGTGGTGGAATTTGGCAACCGTCTACGTCAGCTAGAGCGTCAAGAGACCCGCGAAGAAGAATTGGTACGGCAGCGCCTGACTGGACAAGTGGCCGCAGTCAGCGAGGACCTGGAGCAGCTCATGGCCATCGTCACAACGTTGGATTTGGCCACTGCCCGGGCTCGCTACTCCCTCTGGTTAGAGGCTAATCCCCCTCGGTTTAGTGAAACCAATGAGCGCACGGTTCTGCGGCAGCTACGTCACCCCACATTAGTGTGGCAACAGCGCCATGAAGAAGGCCCCACGGTGGTTCCCACAGATATCACCATGCACCCCGATATTCGGGTAGTAGCCATTACAGGCCCCAATACCGGGGGTAAGACAGTCACGCTGAAAACCCTGGGGTTAGCAGCCCTGATGGCCAAGGTGGGACTATTTGTGCCTGCTCGTGAACCTGTAGAACTACCCTGGTTTGATCAGGTTTTAGCAGACATTGGTGACGAGCAATCGATTGAGCAAAGTCTGTCGACGTTTTCAGGACATATTCGCCGTATTGGTCAGATTTTGGATGCGATTGGGGCGGATGGGATAGACGATGCGGACAATACGGCAGCGGTGGGTAGTGCCCACCACACAAATTCGTTGGTGCTTTTGGATGAGGTGGGGGCGGGGACTGACCCGACAGAAGGTAGTGCGCTTGCGATCGCACTCCTGCAACACCTAGCCAACCACACTCGTCTAACCGTAGCTACGACTCACTTTGGTGAACTCAAGGCCCTCAAATATCAGGATGAGCGCTTTGAAAATGCCTCAGTGGAGTTTGATGACGTCAGCCTGTCTCCCACCTATCGGCTGCTGTGGGGTATTCCCGGTCGCTCCAATGCCCTCACCATTGCTCGACGGTTAGGGCTCAATCCCAACGTAATTGATACAGCCCAAACCTATGTGGGCGTGAGTAAACAAGATGATGTCAACCAGGTCATCGCTGGCCTTGAAGCCCAGCGTAAGCGGCAGGAGGACCAAGCTAAACAGGCTGCCGGAATCGTTGCCCAGGCCGAAGCCCTCAAAGCAGATATCGAACGCAAGGCTGCCGCTATTAAAGAGTGGGAACGCAGTCAAAAGCTAGAACAGGAAAAAGCGATTCAAGCAGCCGTGGCCGAAGCTAAAGCTGAAATTGCCACGGTTATTCGCCAGTTGCAAAAGGGAAATCCCACCGCCCAGGCCGCCCAAAGGGCAACCGAGTTAGTCGAAGACATTGCTCAGCAGCAACAGGTACCCAAGGGCAACCATCCTGCCAAAAAAGTAATCACCGACTACAAGCCTAAACTGGGTGAAAAAGTCCGTCTGATTGGTCTGGGGGGCCAAACTGCCGAAGTCGTCGGTGAACCCGATAGTGACGGTAAAGTGGCCGTGCGCTTTGGCTTGATGAAAACCATTGTCGATCTCAGTGACATTGAATCCCTCACGGGTCAAAAAACAGCGACGTCTAAACCCGCTGCCGAAAAAGCACCCGAGAAACGCCGCACAACGGTCAAAGTTGCCAAAAAGGAACCAGAGGCTCCAGCCGTACGCACCTCCAAAAACACCATTGACCTCAGGGGCATGCGTGTGGCTGAAGCCGAAGCCGACCTGGAAAACTTTATTGCCAAATCCACTGGCCCCATCTGGATCATCCATGGCCACGGCACTGGCAAACTAAAACGCGGTGTCCGCGAGTTTCTCAAGCGACATCCCCAGGTGCAGAGCTTTGACAACGCTGAACAGGCAGATGGTGGTACAGGGGTGACCGTAGCCCAGGTTTAAGATCAGTGCTTAGTTTTGCGTCCGTAGTAATACGCCCTTTTTGTTAAAGGCCTAACAGGAAAAAATAGGCAATGGCCGCAAAGAGTACAAAGGACAAAACCAACCGTGTACAAATAATCACCGCCGCTCCCATCGCTAGAGCGCCAAATCCATCTCGCCAGTCAACATTAAACTCTTTAACCACAAGGCTGGTCAGGCCAACCGCAATGATTTCCGCAATGATGCCGTATAGATACCCACCTAAAAACGGAATATAAAAGATAACGGTTTCTATCAGACCTAACACAAATGCTGTTTTATAGATTCCTTCCAAGGTGTAGCAGGTATAGCAGGAACAGAAAAGAACAGCGAGGAAAACCCCCACTACAGAAAAGAGCATGTAAGCCCCCAAGCGAATAAAAACAGCGTAAACACTGGCTGTTTTATTCAACGCGCTCACCCTGGCCTCAGCTTCACTGTAGGGTTCTTCAGGCCAGTTGAGGGCAATGGGTCTAGCTGCAAGTTCGCCAACAATATGTTTGTGGATATAAGCCTCAGAATCTGGTTCATGTTTAGTCCGGTCATAGGTGGATTGGACACACACCACCCGGAAACTTTTTTGGTCTTGCCCATCTGGGTCATTGACTATTTTTTGTATAGAAATGTCACTTAGCAGCACCCCTTCGAAAATTTCATGGGTCTCTTTAGAAATGGGAATGATCTTGTTCTTCTTGCCATCCCCTTGCAACAGATCGGGTGCCGTTACCAGGAGTTCTGCTGTTTGCACACAGTCTTTAATCGCCCACTCTTGCAATAGAGGCGTGACAGGGACAGCTTCGTCAATTGCCGTGGGATGGGGATGGTACAAGGATTTGATATAACTCTCCTTTCTGACGCACCTGGATAGTAACGTTTTTAGTTTTGAGAGATTGATTGATCAAGGTTGCGATCGCAGTTGGGTCACCTTGTTGAGCTTGTGCCAGTAAAACAGCGCGTGAAGTCATATCCTGGTGCCAGTCACCGTCCTCAGGTGTATTCTTCCCAGTTTCCTGATGTTCAGGAAACTCGCTTGCGCTCATGGTCGAAATAAGACTGACATGCCAACCGCTATGCTAACTATGGGTTTTATAGTTGCAAAGAAATTACGTCCAAATGGTCATCCCTACAGTTGGTCAAGCCTCTGATCAAGCCTCTGTCACTCAAGATTCTGACAACCCTGCCGCTCCCAAATCTCTTTGGGTTGCCGCCATTAAGCCCCCGATGTACAGCGTTGCCATCATTCCCATTTTGGTGGGTAGCTTACTGGCGCGTCTAGAAACAGAACAGTTAAACGGGCGCATCCTGGCCATTTTTTTGCTGTCAGCAATACTGCTTTTAGTCTGGGAAAACCTCAGCAATGACGTTTACGACGCCGACACTGGCATTGATAAAAATAAACATCATTCCCTGGTAAACCTGACTCAAAACCAAGCTTTAATCTTTTGGCTTGGCAATCTCAGTTTGGCCCTAGGGATTACTGGCGTAAGCGCCATTGCTCTCATGCAGCAAGATATGACCATTCTGGGGCTGATTTTAATTTGTTGTGCCCTGGGCTATCTCTACCAGGGACCTCCTTTCCGGTTAGGGTATCAAGGATTAGGCGAACCTTTATGTTTTATTAGCTTTGGTCTCGGCGTGGGCGCGGCTTACTATTCCCAAGCCCAGACATTTTCCCTGGCTTGTTGGGGATTAGGGGCTGTTATTGGCATGACGACTACATTAGTGCTATTTTGCTCCCACTTCCATCAAGTCAATGATGATATAGCTGCCGGTAAACGCTCTCCCATTGTCCGCCTGGGCACCCTGGGGGGGGCAACACTTTTACCATGGCTATGTGGCAGCATTTTTGTGATTTTGCTTGGAGGCATGCTTCTGCAAGTGTTTCCCAGCAGCCTGATCTTGACCTTAGTCAGTGCCCCATTTGCCATTCAACTTTGTCGCCATGTGAAGCGCTATCACAATCAGCCCGAGTTGGTACAAAATGCTAAGTTCGTGGCCATACGTTTCCAGTTTTGTTGTGGAATACTCGTATGCCTGGGACTGTTGCTGCCGATCACCCTTAAATTACGCTAGTCAAGCGGCTCCCGATTGAATTGACTCAGTACCTATCACCATGTCCTACCGGTTTGAGTTTCGTCCCTATAATCGTCGGTTTCGACAGCCGGTACGCACCCACCATGGGGAATGGCAAGTACGTCAGGGACTCATTCTTAAACTGACCGATGAAGATGGGCGCAGTGGATTTGGTGAGGTGGCACCGCTCCCCTGGTTTGGCTCTGAAACCTTTGAGCAGGCTTTAGATTTCTGCCAGCAACTGCCGACTCAATTATCGGACCATAGGGTGCCTTCTTTATTGCCCACACTACCTGCCTGTCAGTTTGGTCTGGAGTCAGTCTTTGCTAGCTTAGAGCGCAAACTACGGCCAATCGACTTACCCAATGCTCAATGTGGGGTTCTATTGGCTAGGGGTCAAGCTTCGCTAGCACAGTGGCAAACGCTATGGCGACAGGGCTACCGCGTCTTTAAGTACAAGATTGGTGTGGGCTCAGTGGCTGAAGAAATAGATTGGCTCGATCAGCTGCTGGGTCAGCTGCCATTAGGGGCCAAACTGCGTTTAGACGCTAATGGGGGTCTAAATGAATTGGCAGCACGACAGTGGTTAGATTGGTGCGATCGCAATAACCAACGCATCGAATTTTTAGAACAACCCCTGCCCCCTAAAGACTTTGATACTCTGATGCGACTCAGCTATCGCTATCAAACCCCCATTGCCTTAGATGAATCCATTGCCAGCTTAGAGCAACTTAAGGCTCACTTTCACCAAGGCTGGGATGGCATCTATGTGATCAAAGCAGCCATCATGGGTTCACCCCAACGATTACAGCATTTCTATCACAAGTATCCGATCGATCTGGTGATTTCATCGGTATTTGAAACCGCCGTTGGTCGTCAGGCCTTGATTCGACTAGCCATCGACTTGGCCATGGCTTACCCTGATATTCCCCACCGAGCCTTGGGGTTGGGTACCGAACAGTGGTTTACCAATGATGGTCTCAGCCAGACCAATTGGCAGCAGCTATGGCAAAGATTGGGATAGTCCCGGCAAATAGACAACACTTACCAGACATAGGGACAACAATGAACAATGGAAACCTAGGAGCACCCCGTTATGAGTGCCCTAGCCCCTGGGATATTTGGAATACCCTAAACGAACCCTGGTGCGATCGCATTCGGCAAATTCCAACGGATGCTGTGGTGTTGATCAATGAGGCTGAACCGACACAGTTCTTGGCATATCTTTGGAGCGGGCTGCTGGCTAAAGCTGCTCTAGTGCTGGCAAATCCTAACTGGCAGCAACAGGAATGGCAGCAGGTGGCAGCACAGCTAAAACCCGATGTAATTCTTGGCCAACCTCCTCCTGTATCTTTTAATTTATCGAACCAGCAACCAGAGCCAGGACAGATCCTCATTGCCACCGGAGGAACGTCTGGAAAAATCAAATTTGTTATCCATACCTGGGCAACTCTCAGTACAGCAGCCCAGGGATTTTTAACCCATTTTGACCAAACACCGGTCAATAGTTATTGCGTTTTACCGCTGTACCATGTCAGCGGTCTCATGCAGGCAATACGCGTATGGTTGTCCGGCGGTCAACTCATCATCCAGCCATTCAAAGACTTAGACGCAGATCAGCGATTAGTTCAACCCAATCAGACCTGGTTTATCTCCCTTGTGCCCACCCAACTACAGAGGTTGATAAAGAACGGCAACACCCTGCTCTGGCTTTCCCAGTTCCGAGCCATTTTGCTAGGCGGGGCTCCCGCTTGGCCTACTTTACTTGCACAAACAGCTCAGTTACCCATCGCCCTTACCTATGGCATGAGTGAAACAGCGGCCCAGGTAGCCACCTTATTGCCTACAGACTTTCAACAGGGGGTACGCAGTAACGGCTCACCCCTGCCCCATGTCACCCTAGCCGTCCACGAACTGAAATCATTTCAACCTCAGCCCGTAGGCACCATGGGTCGAATAGCTTTAAGGACAGCCTCTTTGGGCTTGGGTTATTGGCCCGCAATACCGTTGTCGCCACACCAAAGTTGGTTTTATCCAGACGATCTTGGCTATATCGATCAGCAAGGCCACCTACACATCGTCGGACGCCACAGTCAGAAAATTATTACTGGTGGTGAAAATGTCTTTCCTGTAGAGGTGGAAGCCGCCATATTGGCAACGGGGTTAGTACAGGATATATGCGTCGTGGGTTTGCCCGACCCGGTATGGGGCCAGGCAGTGGCAGCATTATGCGTCCCAGCACCCCATAGTCAAACCACTCCACAAAAGCTCAAGGCAGCTCTAAAACCTGTGCTCAGCGCCTACAAACATCCCAAGCATTGGCACTGGGTTGCACAGCTGCCCCGCAATGCCCAAGGCAAAGTTAATCGTTCGGTAGTGATGGAGTGGCTGACTGCATCCATTGCTCCAGTTCGGGGCTCAGGGGATGACGCTGGCGACTCGTGCTGTCAATACAGACATGGCGAGTAAGGGCGGTAGCTACGGTTTTCTCAGCGGCACCCTTGAGGCAGTAGCGAATTTCAAAGGTGGTTTCGTTTAAGCGGTGAGGTGTGAGCGCGATCTCAACCTCATCACCACAGTGCAGCGGTCGCCGAAAGTCCACAGAGGCATGGACCACCGGTACTGCTAAGGCCATTCCCCCGAAAAACTCTCGAGTATTGATGCCCGCATCAGCTAGAGCCGCTTCATAGGCTTCGTGGCAAAGGGTCAAAATATTGGCAAAGTACACCACACCAGCTGCATCCGTTTCATGGAAACGAATAGTGCGGCGATAGGTAAATAAAACATCCCTATTGTTGCCGGGCTCTTTACTGGGCATGGGGTTGAGCTGGGCGGAAGTGGGGCGCATCCTTCACCATCGTTTCGGTTTTGACGCCCTTGGGCAAAGCCGCCTGAACTGCAGCTGCCTGAGCTGAAGGAATAATGTTGAGCGCCTGTAGTGGCCGACCATCCATGCGGTTGTTGAGGTTAGCCAACGCATATCTCAATACATCGTCAGGGTTAATCGCCGACCATCCCTCACGGGTCAACTGACGTAGCTCAAAGTGCAAGTGTGGTCCGGTGGAATCCCCTGTGGAACCGACCAGTCCAATAACTTCTCCCTGCTCTACCCACTCACCTGGCTGCACGAGCATATGAGACATGTGTGCATAGCGGCTTTCTAAGGTGTTGTCATTGTGCCGCAAAATCACCGTCAGACCGTACCCTCCTAAATAATCAGCCACGGAAACCTGACCCGATTGAGTGGCTAGAATGGGCGTGCCTTGAGGAGCTCCGAGGTCTGTTCCACTGTGGAAGCGATAGGTATGGTGGATAGGGTGCCAACGCCAGCCAAACAACGATGTAATGGGAGATGGAGCCGCCAGGGGAAAGATAAAGGATTCACCCGCCTGTAGTTCAACCAGTGGCTTTGCAACCGTGTTGTAAAACTCACGCCCTGCCACAGTGGTAGCACCACCAGAGAAGCGGACGCCCGAGCGGCTAATACTCACCGGGCCGATATTGATGGCAGCTTCGGAAATAGTGGTTCCAGGCCCACTAGCAACCGTTGCAGTATCTTCGCCAGCGCCACAGCCACTGAGAGTTTCAGCATCAACCGTATACTCACATCCCGTCGATCGTTCTGAAACAACGACATCAGGCGCATTTGAATCCAGAGTCTCCCCTTCGCTGTACTCAGTTGGATCAACGAAGACATCCCCAAATTCAGATGCTAAGTCTTCTACCGTAGGTATGGCTCCAGGGACAACGTCACTGGGGGTAACGATTTCCACGGCAGGGATCACATTTTCCCCATCAGATATTGTCTCGCCTGCCGTCACCGTAGCATCAGCGTCAGTCGCATCCTCTGCTTCTTCTACCACCGTAGCGTTAGCGTCAGTCGTCTCTTCTGCCGTTGTTACATCTTCTGCCTCTGCCACCGTAGCATCAGTGTCAGTCGCCTCTTCTGCTCCTGCCACCGTAGCGTCAGCATCAGCAGTTTTTCCGTCTTCTAATTCGACTGCAGGCTCCGATTCAAGCAATTCTGGCTCCAAGGCCAGTTCAGGGACGGGGGCAGTAATCTCAATGTCTACCTGGGATGTAATCGCGTCTATCGCACTAGATGGCACGGGCTGAGGAGCGGGGGAAAATTCAGGAGGAGCCGCCTCTGGAGACACTACAAGCGGCGGCGCTACTAAAGTAGACACTTCCGGTGCATCTGGCGTAGCAGCAATAAAAGGAGTTGCTTCAGCGGTAACAGATGGCGCATCCATCTCACCCGCAGGCATATCAATTTGAGCCAGTACTGGCTGACTACCCATCACAGCCACGGAACCGACTATGCCGATTTTTTTCCACAACTGTCCAGGCTGCTTGTTAGCAACAATTATCTTAGGCGTAACGTTACTGGAGCTAGTATTGGACGCATCAGAATTAGACGATGCCGAAGGAGATGGGCAAAAATCAGCCATAGGAAGATAAATAAATAGTTCGAGTGACGATTTAGATTAGTGATTAAGGAATTTAGTGTAAGAAGAACAAAATAAATGAAGTTATTAGGAAACTGAATCGAAGTCACGCCACCCAATACGGGTGCTTGCTATTCAATATCAGTGTGGGAGTATCCGAGGGACAGCTCACCGGGTTTGATGTAGACCAGTTGATCAACTGTCTGATTAACATCCCTTGAGACCTGTGACGAAGACTTTAAAGTTAAGTGTCCCGCTTCCGTAACACCAACTACCCTTAACGTCTTTCCTTCCAGAACTACAGGCATATTTAGATTGGTCAGCAGACTTTGATAAGCATCCGTGAAACTTTTGCCATCTGTATGATTCCTATAAAAAACACCTCGCCAGATACCTAGCAGCACAGCCGCAGCCACCTCACTCAAGCTGGCAACAGCCTCTTTACCCTTGACTTTAGTGAGTTTGTGCCAAGTGACACCGGTTACCGGGACTGGATTGTAGACATTAATCCCTACTCCAATCACGGCACGAGCTATAGTTCCCCGTTCCAGCTTGCTTTCACTCAAAATCCCCCCCAGCTTTTGACCAGCCACCACAATGTCGTTGGGCCACTTGATTTGCGCCGGAATGCCTAACCATCTAAATTGGCTGACAATGCCCCATGCACTACAGAGGGTAAGTTGGGCCGCTCGGTCAGCAGGCCAGTCGGGCTCTAGCATCACCGATAGATAGACGCCGCCTAATGAAGACTCCCATTGTTTGCCTCGCTGACCTTTACCAGCGGTTTGGGTGTGTGCGATCGCAACCGTTCCTGCCTTAGCATCAGCCATCGCCCACAGGGTTGCATTCGTCGATGCCACCTGCCCAAATACATGGACATCAAACCTGGGACGCACAGCCTTTAAAAATGAAGGCGTTTCAGGCATCGGCAATATTGCCAATGATTGATTAACCGCATCCCGATTAAAATCGTCTAAGATCAGTCGTTCTTCCAAAACGCTGGAACCGCTTGCTAGACCAAACCAGCTAATTTTACCGGTCAACAGATTGTTATCCTAAGGCTCTATTGCATTGCTACCTGTCATGACCGAGTTACCCCCCTTAACCGAAACCACCCTCTGGGCCATTCTTAACGAAGAACTTGAGGACGATGTTGTTAATCGCTTAGTTTGGCACTATTTGGGCTATCGCTATGACGAGGCTACCAAGGAGTGGGACGCCAGTAACGTCATCGAACCCCTGCAAGAAAAGTTTCCTGAACCGCCCAACTTTATCGAGAGTCGCCCTGCAACGGTGCAACTCACCCGCTCAATTCCTAAATCCAATAAGCAATTACTTAAAACCTATCTAGGCTTCAAAGGCTATAGCATTGATCAGCTAGTCCCCCGCCTAACCCGGCGAGCCACCATGACTAGCTGGCTACTCAGCCATATGCAACTCAAAGGCTTGCTCAAAGACTCACCCAAAAATGAGACTTAAACCATAGCCGGAGAAACTCCCACAATCTGACCACCCCAAATAGTACACATAAACTATTTTGATGTGTTATCACTGATTTGTCACGCTCCAATCTTGGGGTAAAAGCAGCCATCAGCCAAATGCTTTCCCCTTGAACATCCGCTCCCTATTCCCCACCCAATATGGAAATCAAAAACGTCTACGCAGAACTCACTGCCCACTCTGAGGGATCTTTTGTCGACGTTGTACCCTTTAACGGCAACCATGTGGGCGCATGTAGCATCACCGGCATTTCACCGGTCTGGGAAATGCATCCAGACACGGATGAATGGTTCTACATCCTTGAAGGGGAATTTGAAATGACGCTGCTGGATGGAGAAACGCCGCAACACGTTGTTGCCTCAGCTGGTTCAACATTTGTGGTGCCTAAGGGAATCTGGCATAAGCCTGGCGCACCTAATGGGTCAAAGTTTATGTATCTCACCCCTGGTCAAACCCTGCATTCGGACAAGGAAGATCCTCGTATCCCCTAATCCCTCATTAACCTCGTCCGTTTTGTAGAGACGTTCCATGGAACGTCTCTACAAAACGGGGATTTTTCGAAGAGATCCCTAAGAACCACAAATTTGGATTAAGACCTTCCGTCCCTGTCTAGGGCCATCCAAATCCACCAACATCACCGATTGATAGGTCCCTAAAGCCAGTTGACCATTCACAATTGGCACCGTTTCGCTATTGCCCAGGGTCATCGCCATCAGGTGTGAGTGCGCATTAATGGGCTCATCAGAGGGCACATCTCGTAAATGCAGGTCATTGTGTAAATAGCGATCCTGCGGCGGAACAAGGCTACGCAAATAGGTTTTGATATCCACCAATAGCCGTTCTTCATGTTCATTGACAGTTAAGGCTGTCGTAGTGTGACAAGAAAAAATAACCACATGGCCCTGACTCACCTTAGCGACGGTCACTTGCTGTTGAATCGCTGAAGTAATGTTTAGGATATCAATAGTGTCAGCCGTGTCAAATAGTAGATAGTGAGAAACAATTTGCATGAGCTCGCGATATCCATTAACAGTCACAAGCCATGAACACCCTGTATAAAGATCCAACTGTCATTAAGCATGTTCTGGCCAAAACGAAGTATATCGCTGTTGTGGGTCACTCTCCTAAACCCCAACGCCCCAGCTATCAAGTGGCTCAATACATGCGCCAGCGAGGCTACGTTGTCTATCCCACTCACCCTGCCGTTAAAGAGATTGACGGCCATCGTTGCTATGCTCACCTAGCCGATGTTCCTGGCCCCATTGACATCGTGAATGTCTTTCGCCGTAGTGAGTTTCTCCCTGACCTTATGGAACAACTCCTGACACTCAAGACAATGTCTGAGGTGAAATGTTTGTGGACCCAGCTAGATATCTATGATGTAGGTGTTGCCCAACAAGCCATTGATCATGGCTGGCAAGTGGTCATGGATGCCTGTCTTAAGATTGAATTTCAAAAGATTCAGCACTCATTTGCGTCCGTTGAACCATAGTGGCAGTAAAGGTTTGCTGACGCGCTTGGAGCTGATGACGCTCATGGGTATGTTCCATCAACCATCGCAGTGATTGAACATACATCGGCTCTTGCCATAACCCCAGGGTTGAATTGGTCTGAGCTTGTTCAATATGGCGCTGTAACTGCATCTGAGCGATCCGTCGTAGCTCTCGATCAGTGTTATACAAACGCACATAAATTTGGTTGAATGTGGCTGTATCTGCTTGGGCAATAGCGGCTTGGAGTAGTTCCGCCTCTAAACTCTTCAGTTGACGCATTTTAGTTTGATAGGCGTCATCTTCGACCAAAAGTCGATCAGCAAAACTTGTGCCATAGGCCTGGATGGATAACAGTTGCTGCAAACCTAATAACTGAGATTCGACGGCATTCGAACGACGATGCAAATCTCGACGGTAGTCTTCCAAATTTGTAATAGGTTTTGGGAAAGAAGGTGGGGCCTCAGCCTGACGGACTTGCTGAGCCTGTGGACTCGCTTGAGAAAACCTTGGCCTGAGCAGAGCAGGTTCTACAGAGGAGGTCCCATTTGTATCGACAGCTGTAGCGGTATTGTCTGTCTCTCCCAACTCGTTGATCGGTGTGTTGGACTGCCCTAAAAACCCTGGCCATTCTCCCAGGGCATTGGCAGTGCCTTGGACCCCAACGGTTAGCGCTAACATACCTGATGCTGTAGGTAACCAATAAAGGGGTCGTTGCTGAGGTTGCATTGGACGACGAGTGACCGCTTTAGATTGAGTCCTATTTCGTTCCATGGATAGTTTGGGGAAAACACTGATGACGCAAGCGTACAGAACGATTAGCGTTAATCCACTATCCAAAGTGGCATAGCCAAGCCCGGAATTTCTAGGTGGCTTATGGAAGTCTATAAATTAAAGATTTAGATGCACATTGAGCCTACACATACTGAAATCAGGTAAATCAGGGCGGTGCTATTCGTTACATCGGTACGCGCTCACCCATTTGAACGCGCCATAGATTGGCATAGATGCCAGAACGAGCTAGGAGTTCCTCATGGGTTCCCCATTCTGCTAACTGTCCTCGATCCATGACATAGATACAGTGGGCATTTCGTACCGTTGATAACCGATGGGCAATGGCAATGGTGGTGCGATCGCACGTGATCTTTTCTAGCGAACGCTGAATGGCCGCCTCAGTTTCGTTATCCACCGCCGATGTGGCCTCATCCAAAATTAAAATCGGTGGGTCTTTTAGCAACGCACGGGCAATGGCCAACCGCTGACGCTGACCGCCTGAGAGTTTCTGGCCGCGCTCACCGACGATGGTGTCATACCCTTGGGGCAACTGCTCAATGAAATCATTGGCTTCAGCTAGTTTGGCCGCTTTCTCAATCTCAGCGGACGTTGCGCTAAAGCTGCCATAGGCAATATTCTCAGCCACCGTTCCATGGAATAAAAACACATCTTGACTGACTAAACCAATGGCTCGACGTAAATCATCTAGATGTAGCTGCCGCAAATCGTGACCATCAAGGATGATCTGCCCATTGCTGATTTCATAAAAGCGCAGCAAAAGTTTGACTAGGGTACTCTTTCCGGAACCCGTCGCACCGACAATCGCCGTTGTTTTACCGGCAGGCACTTTCAGAGTTAGGTGTTCTACCACCGGCAGGCGATCATGATAAGCAAAGGTCACATCCTTAAATGCAATATCGCCACGCACATTACTAACGGGCAACCGATAATCCCCAGGGCGAATAGCCACAGGCGTATCCAGCAAATCCATCACCCGCTCGATGGAGGCCATGGCACGCCGATACTGATCCAGGGTTTCGCCTAAACGAGTCAAAGGCCACAGCAACCGCTGCGTCAGAAATACCAACACACTATAGGTACCCACAGCCAGGTTGCCAGCCACTGCTTCTAAACCTCCATATAGCAGGGTGGCCGTAAATCCGATCAAAATCAGAATACGGATCAGGGGAATAAATGCAGAACTGAGTGCGATCGCTCCACGATTACTCCGACGATAGGCTTCGCTATCTGCTGCTACCCGCTGATTTTCATAGGCCTCAGCTGTGTAGCTTTTAATAGTGGCAATGCCTGTTAGGTTATTGGCCAGACGACCATTCAATAAACCCACACGCTCTCGTACCTCAGCGTAGCGGGGGGCCAGATATTTTTGGAATGAGATCGCACCCCACACAATAAACGGCATGGGCAACATCGCCAGCCACGCTACCTTAGGAGCCATGACAAAAAAGGCTCCACCAATCAGTAGCACAGTGGTCACCACCTGCAGAACTTCGTTTGCCCCGCGATCCAAAAATCGCTCCAGCTGATTGATGTCGTCATTGAGAATAGACATCAAGCCACCCGAGCTGCGCTCCTCAAAAAAGGCCAGTTCCAAGGACTGAAGGTGGGTATAGGCATCTAACCGCAGATCATGCTGAATCGATTGGGCCAAGTTGCGCCACAGCCAGTTATAGGCATATTCAAACGCTGATTCTAAAGCCCAAACAATCACCGTTAGTACTGACAGCCATAGAAACTGCCCGCGAATGCTCGCCACACCCCAGTTGGCAATGAGTGAATCCTGCTGTTTAACCACCACATCCACCGCTAGACCAATGAGTACTGGCGGGGCCAAATCAAATAGTTTATTGAGAACTGAGGCTGAACTGGCCAGCCAAATTCGTCGGCGATAGCGACGACCGTAGGTCAACAAACGTTGGAGTGGGTAGGTCATAATCCCTGACATCTAAGGATAGAAGGAAACATCAATATTTCCAGTTCCTCCATTGTGAACTATCACCGCTGCAGCTTAATCACATGGGTTGACCTAAATCGATGGCCCAATCCATCAAAACAACGACAGAAGTCCTAAAACAACGACAGAAGTCCGGATACCTTATTTGAAGGCTTTAAGAAGATCGCCATAGCTTGACCCTGAAATCCAAACTTTTTAGGTATTCTACTTAGACAGGTGCTACACATTAACTACCAGTAGAGGTCTATCTGCATCGAGATTATTGGCAGCTTTCTTGGATAGACCGCTAATAGAGTTCTAGGTTTACGACCTAGCTCACAAGTTTTTTCATAGTCAAACGTTATCCCCATTTAAAATCAGCGTCTCAATTTTGCTTTTGCCAAATTTAGCTTTGGCACAGGCTTGTCAGCTAACGCCAAAGTCAAACTTGGTTGAGACAAAGCTCTCGCCCAGTATTTACTAGGGCGATATTTAACAATTTAAACAATTTCAAAACTCCCACCCCTCAAAACACCCAAGCCCTATGGAAACTCCTTTTGAGATTCGCTATAACAATATCAAGCTACAGGTAGAAAGACTTTACAAAAGCGCCGATCAAACCATTAAACAACACTTTCCAGGCCTAGAGGATATCTCATTCACCCTCAGAGGCGGAGAATGTGTTCACTTACATAGTTACGTACCGTCCGCCAACAGATTATTACTCGATACGCTGAGTGGTCATTTTCGCATTGATGCTGGGGCCATTTGGGTTGATCACCAGAGACAATGGTTAAACCTATCCCAACTATCTCAGCGGCAAACGGGCGAAATTCAAGCCCGCACTATCGGCCATCTAGGGTGCAGCGAAACACTACGGACACAATCCATCGTGATGGATTGTGTCTCCAAGCCATTCCTTAACCTCGGACTTTCCCGCGTTCAAGCCGAAGGACAAAGTCGACATGTTTTAGATTGGGTGGGTTTACCTCGACGGCTGTGGCACCAAGCACCTAAGCACCTGACCTTAGCTGAACTACATCAAGCTAATCTGGCTCGTACCTTTGCCATCGATTACAGCGTGATTGTGATTGATGTGCCCATCAATCATCTAGATCGAGACAATCAAAGGCGTCTGATTCAGCTGATTGAGTATCGCAAGGCTCAGAATACTTGTTTTATTGGCAGTTTCAACGACGATGATTTGCGTCAACAAATTTGCGATCGCAACCTCTCCATTCACGTTCCCACACCTATTTTCAGTGACTCAGCACCTACTCACGCAGCAGCAAGTAATATAGCTGCCCACTCGTATTAATCAATCCAGCCTGTTCTCCAGCATTAGTGCCCGTACCCACAAAAATATCCACACGACCAGGACCACGAATCGCACCACCCGTATCCTGATCCAGCACATAGCGATTCATCGCCATGGACTGCCAGCTATCCGTGGTGGTGGGCACCGGCAGGTTTAAACTAATCAAAGCCAAAGCCCCCGGCGGCATCAGTGTCTTGTCTGTAGCAATAGAACGACCTGCCGTCACAGGTACGTTCAGATTACCCATGGGAGGGGAGCCCCCAGTCGCCTTGAAAAATACAAACCGATCATTCTGGGGCAAGTAGCGATCAAGCGCCTCTGGATATTGCTCAAAATAGTCAAGCAACACCGGCAGAGTTAACTCTGACTCCGCCACAATGCCATCATCAATCAAAGCCCTGCCAATGCTCACGTAGGGGTACTCCGTACGGCCAGCGTAGCCCACTGACATGACTGAGCCATCGGTTAACTGTAGTCGGGCTGACCCCTGCACCTGCACCAAAAACGCTTCCAAACGATCTTGCAGCCAGACTAACTCTAGACCCGCTAAAGGCCCCTTCTCTCCCTGTAAGCCATCCATTCCTTCTAAATCAGAGCGGGTGGGATGGGGCAATGGCCAGGTGTCTAGATCCGCAGGTCGGCCATACAAGGGATAGCGATATTCCGCTGTGGGCACTGCACTGGCCCTGTATGTGGGCTCAAAGTAACCGGTAAAGTCCACCTGACCATTGTCATCACTCCCAATCGACCGATAAAAGTCAAATTCTCGTCGAACAGACTGCTGCAGCTGCTGTGCTGAATGACTAGTGGCTACCAACTCACGGAAACGCACCAAACTACGCTGTACCCGTTCCCGAGTAATACTTAACACTGGATACTCTTCATAGGCTGTCACTGCAGCCTCTGTCTCTAAATAATCCAGGCTATAGTCAACAGCTTGAAGTAATCGGCTACGATCCTGGCCAAACTGAGCGTCGTACCCCAAACATAGCTCCGGTAAAAACTCGACATGGCAGTTAACCAAATTTAACGGCACTGCCGCTGCCGACATCGGGGCACACACCACAGTCGTGACCAGAACCGTACGGAACCACCGCCCACTTAGCATCACTGTCTGCCACCTAAAACCGCTCGACACTAGAACTAAACTGTGGTTCTACACGAATTGCCACTAGTCTAGAGGGACGAATCACCATATATTCACCAGGATTAATCTCTGGCAATGGCACCTTGATAAAGTCGTCCGAAGAGGACTTGGGCATTAGCTCATTGCTATACCACTTTTGAAAATCTTGAATCGATGAAAACCTTACTTCCTCATGATGGCCGCCATCAAAAAGTAGATGGACAATAAATTCGCTTGGTTTCCTGGGCATAACGGCTCGTCGATTTAAATCATCGCCCTATTATGGACCTCCAGCTGTCAAAAATTGCATCTAAAACGATACGAATACTTACAAAATATTGGTCGACTCTCTGGTGTTCTATAAATGGCGGTAGAGTTTATCTGTATTTTTGGTCCTGGTTCTGTCCCATAAATAGCCATACTCTTTAAACTTCATGTTGCGTAAAGTTTCCGTAGCCATCGGTGCTCTTTTGCTCATCGGGCTGCTTGTTGTGGGTGGCTGTCAGCTCACCCAATCTAAAGCATCCTTACCAAGCGACACTGCTAAATGGGAGCAAATTGAAGAGCAAACACCCGCAGTCGCTGTTGACAAGAAAGCTGTTATTAACGGCGGTGAGTTCAACAAGTTCTTTCCCACAGCTAATGGATTTGAGCGGGTCTACACCCAAGAAAAAGACGGCTTTGCTGAAGCCAAGCTGAAGCAAGATGGCAATACGTTGGCGATGCTATCGGTATCAGATACCGCCTCTAATCCAAGCGCCACCCTTAAATATCAAAATAGCGATCGCACCCTTGCAGGCTATCCTTTAGTCGAAGTTGGCAGTACCGCCAGCAGCCTACTAGTATCTGATCGATTACAAGTAAAAGTCCTCTCTCGAGACACCGATTTCACCCCCTCTGATCGGGAAGCTTGGCTAGAAAAGTTTGATCTTGATGGTCTTGCTAAACTCGTCAACTAATATCGCCTGCGCCATCATACAAGGACATCAACATGAGCAAGTCGATTTATGAGCTAGTCAACGAGTTACCTCAGAAAAATCTCACGGTTTTTGCCCTCCGTTCCCTTGATAAGGTACTACCTGGAGAATGGGAGAACATTGTCGGTTTCGAAAATACTATCCGACAGGTTACTGGGGAGAGTGACACGGCTCTAATTGAACAAATTGGGGCACGGGCTATTCAGCTCTATAACGATAAGTCTGAAGGATACCAAAGAGCCATGTGGCTCTATCAAACCATTGACTCCACAGGGCGGGCTTTAGGCCAAGCGGCTTTGGCCAATAAAATGACAGAAAATGTCCGCTTTCTGTCCATTGTCAATCGCCTCACACCCAAGGCTGACAAAGCTCAGACCATCGATCTGTGCATGAAGCTAGTGACTGAAATCGTTGCTTTCTGCAAAATCAATGGCATCCCTGGCGACAGCGTGGGTGATTTTATTAAAGCACTGGGAGATTATGGCGGTGAGTCGTTGATCCGGATGGCCGCACTGGTATGTTTTGACGGTCTTGTTCCCCTGGGTCCTAACTTTATTAAGCAAACCGAAACTGTTTTAGGAAATCTCACCCCTAAAGACTTGGATAACAATCCAGCGTTCAAAGCCATTAAGGAAGCGGTGCCTGGCGCTAAAACAGCTGACCAGCTCACATTTATTGGCGCTAGCTTTGAGTCAGTCAAAGGTTGGATGGGCAATTTTGTTGAATCTAAAGGCATTACACCCCAAAGCGTAGCAGCTAATCTCAAAACATTTGTGGATATAGCTGACGACAAAATGGACTACTTTGGTGCCTTTCTAGATATTTCCATCAACTATTATGAGCACACGGGTGTTCAGACCCTCACTCGTCGGCTCGTTGAGCGAGCTGTTGCTGAAATTTAGATCTAAGGCTATGGCGATTATAAAAAACGTTCTGGGTGACAATCTACAAATATGTTGCACCAGTCCAATGACAGGATTTTATCGTGACGGTACTTGTAATACAGGACCGAATGATTTAGGCGCTCATGTCGTCTGCGCTGAAGTCACAGAAGAGTTTTTAACTTACACCAAGGCTCAGGGTAATGATCTGAGTACACCCATGCCCATGTACAAATTTCCTGGCCTCAAACCCGGCGATCGCTGGTGCCTGTGTGCTAGCCGCTGGAAAGAAGCCCATGATGCCGGTGTGGCTCCCAAAGTGGTGTTAGCCGCAACCCATGAAGCTGCCTTACAAATAGTTTCCCTTGAAATTCTGCAAAAACACGCTACCGAGTAACTATTAATGATTTTGGAATGTGCAGACGTTACATGCAACGTCTTTTCCACAGCCCTAACCCCCACTAACAGGTGGAATTAAAACAACTTCATCACCATTGCTGAGGGGAGTATCGGCTTCAACAAAATTGAGGTTAATGGCAAAACGCGTGAGGCCTTGCCATTTTTTTAGATCCGGGTATTGATTGCAGATGCGATCGCACAATTCCCTAACCGTTATCCCCTCAGGCAACTCCATTGTCATTTCAGGACACCCCAAAACATCCTGATATACCGCAAACAGCTTTAAGGTAATGGAAATCATTCCCGTTGCCCACCCTATCGTTCATCTCCATAGATCCTAAAATATACGGGAATAAACTGTCTTTTGGCTAATGTACAGACGTTACATGCAACGTCTCACCAAAACCTAATTCAAAGGCGCATTAAACACAGCATTTGCCAAAGTATCCAGCAACAGCTGTTCACGATAGGGCTTCGAGAAATAAGCATTGGCCCCCAGCTTCATCGCCAACTGACGGTGTTTATCACCGGTACGCGACGTCAGCATCGTAATTGGAATATGGGAACAACGCTTATGGGACCTCAGTTTAGCCAAGAAGCCATATCCATCTAAACGCGGCATTTCAATATCACACACAATCGCATTGATATCTAAGCCAGCATTGAGTTTTTCCAACGCATCTAGGCCATCCTTAGCCTGAGTCACTCGATACCCTTGCTTTTCCAACGTAAGGGCCAGCAACCGTCGCACATTGACCGAATCATCCACCACCATGATTGTCGGTTGTTTAGACACACTGGCGGCTACATCAGGTTGCAGGTCACTCAGCTTGCCACTGAGTAGAGGATTACCATATAGAACTGACGCTTCTTTGATATTGGACCCTTCACAACTCAACACCCAACGGAGAAATTCTGGAGCATTGAGCAAAGGCACAACTTGTCCATCACCCAAAATAGTGCAGTTGTTAAATCCTGTAGGCATAGGAACATTCCCTTCCACCCGACGCAGCGCCGCCTCTTGATCGCCCCATGAGCGGTCAATTTGTAAGCCAAATAGTTGATCGTTATATCGGAAGACCAAAACTGTCGGCACCGTCACGTTAGCGCTCATTTCCAAACTTTCAATATGCCGAGCACAGTTAAATGCTAACCACTTAGCCATGCGGATCAGTCGGATTGGCTCACCATTACGGGTGAACATTTCACGCCCAGCATCGTCGTAAATTTCGTCGTCTGCAACCTCTGTGATTTCCTGAAGATTATCGGTCGGAATAGCCATGGGGAGACGATTACTCTCGGCCAGCAGCACCCGAGTAACAGAAAGCGTATAAGGCACCGAAATGGTAAACGTCGATCCTTGCCCTGCTTTGGTCGCTACGCTAATATCACCACGAATCTCTTCAAGATTGTTGCGAACCACATCCATACCGACACCACGACCGGATAGCGTAGTCACTTGACTAGCCGTACTAAATCCAGGCTCAAAAATGAGTGACAACAGGTCAGTTTCGCTTGCGGTAGCCAATAGGGATTCATCTAATCCCATATCTTTCGCACGAGCACGAATTTTCTCTAAGGGAATACCGCGACCATCATCCTGAATTGTGATCACCGTCCGGCTACTACGTTGTAGGGCACTAATGGTAATGGTGCCCTGCTCTGGTTTACCTACCGCTAGGCGTTCTGCCGGAGCCTCAATACCATGGTCAAAGGCATTACGCAGAATGTGCATTAAGGGATCATTTAAGGACTCTAAAATATTGCGATCAACTAAAGTTTTATCGCCTTCAACCTTGAGTTCCACAGGCTTACTAAACTCTAGCGACAGCTCACGTAAGGCCCGTGGAAAGCGATTGGTAATGTCTGATAAAGGCCGCATGCGCAGCTGATTGAGATTACGCTGTAGCTGACGAGTAGTACGCTGTAAATTGCGTGATGATTGCTCGGCTGTATCAACACTAATTTCAATATCGTCAGCAACTTCTCGCAACCTGACAGCGGTTTCCATCATGTCGCGGAAGGGCAGATGTCGCTCATCATAGCGATCCATCTCTAGGGCATCAAACCCAGGGGTTGTAACGCCATTGCCCCCCCCTTGGTTCAAGACCAGGGCAACAGAACCATTATTACCAGCAGCTGGTAGCATCGGTGGATTATTGCTGGCTGTTTTATCGTAGACATCGCGCAGATCCTCTTCCGATTCTTCTAAGGAACGCAACCGCTCGTGCAACAGTTTCACCAACGTCCTCAGACGTTTTACTTCACTGTCAAGTCGATGACGCTCAATTGTTAAATCACCGAAGTAATCATTGAGTTCATTCAGCTGTCGCACCGAAACCCTTACAGTCGTATCCTGCTGTGCATCCGGAGCGACCTTAGACTCATTACCGGACTTGCTAGAAAACCGAAATTCTGCAGCCTGCGATGCAGCCTGCGATGCAGCAGACTCTTTCTCGACAGACGGTGAACCAGATTCCACAAACGGTCTGACTGGTTGAACAGCGTCTCCTGATAATTCGGACTCTACCGCTGGATCTGCTGCTTCAGGTTGAATAGGTACTGTTGGCTGAATCTCTTCAGTAAATAGAAATTCTGTAGGTTGCGAGTTATCTGTTGCGGCTTGCGCAAAAATATCCTGGTCAACGGGTGCATTTTCCGCCTGAGCCAATATAGTGGCCCAATCATCCTCTACTCCCTGACCATCATTGAGCATGGGATCGTCCATCGCCAACGGATCGCTGACGTTTAGATCGACATCACTAAAGATATCTGAGGTAGCTGTCACTACAGGCACTTCAAAACTCAACCCCGACAGAGCAACGGGCAACTGTTCCACTTGACCATCTAAGATGCAAGTCTGAGACTGTCGCCAGGCCGTGAGAGCGGCTTGAGCCACTTCCATAACTTGGTCATCACTCGCCATCTTGATAGCCTGTCCAACTGACATACACAGCTCACAAAAAGCAGAGAGCTGTAGCATTTCCCCTAAACCGCCCAGTTCCTGAGCCAGGATGTCTACCTCTTCACGCAGCCGAGGCGTTTGACTAGAAATAGCCGCTTCTAATCGATTAAGACAGCCTTCAACCTCAGTGCTAAACAGAACAGGAATAATATCCTGATTTTCATCTGAAGACAATAAAATATTCTCGTCTTCAGGATCAGCTTCTCCTAGAATCTCATAAAGCTGCTCAAAAATAGGCATGGCTGTACCGTTCAGCCATGTTTCGTCAGGTGGTTTCTGGTTGCGATCGCACTCAATGATTCGACGTAAAATGTCCACCGCCGACAGTAGCAATCGTTCTAAATCATCATCAATCACTAAACCATCGCGCTGCAGTTTGAGGACCTTCAATGAGTCCTCAAGGCGATGGGCAAAGTCACTTAGCAGCACATACCCCATCATGGCAGCCCCACCTTTAATCGAGTGGGATGAGCGCAATGCTGCGTCAATATCGTTACGCAGTACACCTTTCTGCGCTAAATCCAGCAGGGCTCCATCTAAAGTCTGTAGATACTCATCAGCTTCATCCAGGAACTGAAGCTTAATTTCAAGTTCTTTATCAACCGCCATGACGCTGCACCTATTGGATACCTGCCTTATGTGACTGCCTATCGATCAAACTATTCGCTCTGCATCTATTCAATAATGACCTGCTATTGCTCCTGAGATGCTCTTGAAGCCTCCTGATCATCCACCTTAAAGGCAGCCATAGAAAGTTCTAGCTCCTTAGCCACTGCAACCGTCTGTTGTAGCGCTTCCGATACAGTTTTGGAAGAAATCGATGTACGTTCAGACACCTGGGAAATTTCTTGCATCAGTGTGGACACATTGGCTGCTGTTTCTACCTGGGAAACGGTAGCCGCAGAAATTGTCTGCACTAGAGCATCAATTTGCTGAGATACTTCCATCATACGCGCCAGGCTCTGCTTTGCCTCATCCACTCGGCGAGTTCCTTCAACCACCTGAGAAGTACTGCTTTCAATGGCATCCACCACATCAGCAGTCTCCCTCTGGATACTGTCTACAATGCGCTCAATATCCTGAGTCGCAGCTGCAGAACGGGCTGCTAGTTCACCCACTTCTTCAGCAACAGCAGCAAAACCTTGACCTTCTTCACCAGCGCGGGCCGCCTCAATACCCGCATTAATAGCCAGCAAGTTGGTCTGGGTAGCAATCTGGTTAATCAAGGAAACGACCTTAGAAATCTGCTGCGATGACTCACCCAATCGCTTCACCTTTTTAGCCGTTTCACCGACGGTTGTCCTCAGATCCAAAATATTCTGTACCGTCAGATCCATAGCTAATCCGCCGTCTTCAGCAGTCTGGGAGGCTTCACGAGCCACAACGGCCGCTTGCTGGGCCCGATCAGCTGCTTGGGTAATGGCCATGGTCATATTTTCTACAGAATCAAGCGTCTGCGTTGTGCGATCTGCCTGCTGTAGGGCATCATCAGCCAACACTTGCATAGCAACCTCGTTAGCTCCCAAAGATGTATTCACCTGCACCGCTGAAGTTTTAACCTGAGTCACAATTTGTCGCAGGCTCTCAATAATGGCATTAAAGAAGTCAGCAACAGTACCAATCTCTCCAGCTGAAACATCAGCACGAACCGTCAAATCACCACGAGCAGCGCCTTCAACATCGTCTAAGAGACCTAGTAATTCCATTTGAAGAGTCTCTTGGCGCTGTCGCCGCTCCTCAGATAGTGCCTCTGCCTCTAACTGTGCTTGCTGTTTCTGATTGAACAGACTAACTTGTTCAATAGATAAACCGATCTGCAAAGCAGCCTGCTTAAAGAAGCTAATATCCAACTCACTCCACTCTCTGGGCCCCGAACATTGGTGGGCGACCAACAAACCAATCAATTCTCCATTGTCCAAAATGGGGGCAACCAAATTGGCCTTAACTTTAAATGGCGTCAGTTGACCTAAATGACACTCAGTCAACCCGGCTTCAAAAATATTACTGGTTGCCTGTATACGACCGCGACGGTATTGATCAACATAGCCAGAAGCAAAACAGGGATCTTTAATAGTAGCCCCCAACGCCGCAGGCCATCCCATGCCAACGGACTCAGAAATAATCTCACCACTCCAATCTTCATTAAAACGATAAAAGATCACTCGATCTGTCTCTATCGCCTTACGAACACCATTGACAGCAATGCTGTACAAACGCTCCTCATCGATATTATTTTTGCGTAAGTCACTCGTCAAACTAGCTAGTTGATTAGCCCGTTGAGCCGCTCTTGCCTGGACACTCGCTTGATCCAGTAGAGTGCCTTCCGAACGCAGCACCGTATTCGTTAAGTCGTTAAAAGCAGTTGCTAGCTGACCGACTTCGTCCCTGGCAAAAACATCGGCTTTTGCCTGACGATCTCCCTCAGCAAACGCCTCGGTTGCACGCTGTAGACGCTTAATCGGACTAGCGATTGAACGCCCCAACAACTGAGCTAAAAAGATATCAGCTAAAATAGCCAATAATGCAATCAAAAATTGAATCTGCAGACTTCTATTAATTAACTGCTGTAAACGTGCCTCTGAAGTCCCACGGATTAAAATCCCAATCGGCTCACCGTTGATATCACTCAAGGTTTTTGCAGCCATAGCGTAGGCATCACCCTCGGACTCCACCAGACGTTGGGAAATCGTTTCACCTTGGCTGTCTAATGCACCTACTAACAGGTTCTGATCATAAACTTCAACTTCTTCACCAATTTCGATTTCAGTGGCCCCTTCATCTAAATTAGCCAAGGAAGCCAATTGAAAATCATCGGAGCCTTCACTCAAATAGATAGCGCCATAGCCAGTTCCAAATGCTTGAACAATGCCTTCAACAATCGATGTTTTACCGTTAACGAGATCACCCGCAATCAATACCCCAACTAATTGGTCAGTCTGGTTTTGAGCAAACACAGGAGTCGCTACATATCGAATGAGCGCCTTATCTCCATCTGTTGTTAGCTCAACTCCCTGGCGTTGCAACTCACTTTGCTCAACCAAACCATTGGCCTTAATCTGCTGGCGCTCAGAAACAACACGGGAAACTAACCCATAAGGATCAAACTCTTCTCCAGTGCGATCAGTTTGGGCATTGACAATGATTTTCCCATCTATGCCAATGAGCGTAGAATACTCAATATCGCGAGCCTCAACTTCTCCCTGCAAAATCTCCCGAACAACTGCGCGCTGATTAGCACTAATATCAGAACCATTAGCTACTCCCTCAGCCAGCGTCACAATGGCTGTGTTTTCGGATTGACCCCGGAAACCAAACCCCATTTGGTTGACTTTAATGTTGTATTGAATATCCGTGACCGCTAGTTCCGCCTCAGCTTGCTTTAATAACTGCTGACGGGCACCGCTAATAATTAGGAGTGAGCCTGCCCCAACCAAGCCAATAACGGAGATAACCTCTGAGGAGATTAAACCAATTAGCTGCTTGCTGCTAACAGGTAAGTCATAAAACCATTGTAGTAGAGCGCTACCACGAGAAATTTTAAGATTCTCAGGGGCATACCGCTCCTCTGCCGAAGGATATTTTACGCCTCGATAAGATAAAGTTTGTTGATCTTGCACATTGGCCATTGGTTTTGACACACCGTTAGACGAGGTTGGAGGAGATGCATTACGACGACTAACCGCCGCAATCTCTTCTAATTGGGCAGCTAGTTCTTGATTTGGATTGTGCTCACGGGCATCCTCCAAGCCATTATTATTTTCTTGAATATCGTCTACAGATTTCACTACAACACCATCCAATAACCGATCACGCTGAGAACTATCTTCTTGGTTAGGGGTATTATCCACTGCATCTACCTCAGAGTTAGACTCAGCATTTGAGTTCGTACCAACATCCATACCCATAAGAAGTTTCCTTTAGATAGCGTTTCAATAACAATTCGTCGAATGACTCAGAGTAGATAACTATAGAAATCAGCAAAAGATAATAACAACCTTAATCAAGGGAAGAGCCTAGGGTGCCTGTAGCACTGGAGACTGTAACAGGGCTTCAACGTCTAATATAAAAATAGTTTCATCGTTGTGAGTAACACAGCCTATGAGGTACGGCAAAATAATACTGCTCACATTATTTGGAGGGGGATGAATAGCTTCCGGTGGAAAGCTGACCATACCATCAATAGCTTCAACCTGTAACGCTAGGGGTGTTGACTGTCCTTGAACTACGATTAAGCTATATTGTTGACTGTGGTGATCGGGCACTGGTAACCCCAGCAGGCGCACTAAATTAGCAACCCAAAATACACGGCCACGGCGATTAGTTAACCCTAAGAGGGCTGCTGGCATATTGGGCATCGCCATCACTCGTCGTGTGGGTAACACGACCGCTTCCTGAACAGCCCGGGCAGGAAACATGGCTACAACATTAGGAGCCAACTGGAACTTTAAGAATGACTTTGCCAGTACAGACCTGTCTTTTTTCAGAGATAAAGCAGACAAAATAGTGACCTCACAAACGATATGCGATCGCACACTAAAAAAATTACAATACTGATTTAATTACCTTCAGTAGTTCCTCTCGCTCAAAGGGTTTAGTGATGTAGGCATCTGCCCCCTGTCGCATACCCCACAGGCGATCAATTGCCTGATCCTTAGATGAACAAATGATCACCGGAACCTTCTCTGTTTCAGGCGCACGCTTTAAGCTTCGACACAGCTCAAAGCCACTCATTCCAGGCATCACTACATCCGTAACAATGACGCTCGGCTGACTAGAAATAGCCTTATCTAACCCCTCTTGCGCTGTCACAGCATGGATGACACTGTAGCCTTCTTCCTGTAAATAATGGCTAATTAATTCTCGTTCAGAGGGTGTATCCTCAACGATTAGCACTGTAGCCGTTTTAATTACCGTCATAGTCTGTCTGTCATCCCCCAAATGTGTGGCCAACCGCCCTCAGTGTTCATAATAGTAACTATCACAAAATCTGAAACATTGAAGTAGATGAGCAATTTAGCTCACTACTGTCTCGGCCCCACGGCCGGTAAATGCATAAATACCATTTTCAAGAGCTCTGACTGACTAAATGGCTTAGTCAAATAACCAGAAGACCTTACCAACTTGGCTTTCGCGCGATCAATAAAGCCCGTATTACCCGTCACCATGACAATGGGCGTATTTCTAAAGCTTGGATGCCTGCGTAACAAAGAGCATAGTTCATAGCCATCCAAATTAGGCATGGTTACATCCAACAGAATCAGATCTGGACGACAGCGCATAACCTGCATCAACGCCTTGACCGGGTCACTAATAGGGACAACGTTCAGACTTCTATCATTCAAGAATTCTTGAATTGCGTTCAAAACAGTTGGACTATCATCAATACAGGCAATTGTGTAAACAGCCCTGCGAGCATCAGAAGATGCTGACATGTTAGCGCCTCCATCTCGAGCCTGAGGATTAACAACAGCAGCCCCAGCTTGTGCAGTGGATTCAGAATCCACCAGCTTATTAGCAGCAGGTGAAACAGACGGCACAGAGGCAGCTACAGACTGTACAGAAACCACTGGCGCTCCAGCTGCCACCGCTGAGGGGGATGATAGTAAGCTCTGCCGCCGATTTCGTTGACAGATTTCAACAATAGGACGTAAATCTAACTGACAGAGAACCGGATACTCACCAATATCCTCTAAACCAAGTAAATCATAACTACCTTCCTGCACACCCAAAAAGGACTCAATTACCTCAATCGCCATGGCGCGTATCAACCCACTCGCTTGTTCCGGCGTTAGATGAGATTGCTCTACCAACCAACTAATCGCCTGATAATCTGGCGTTAGGGGAGCCTGCTTAGGTGACTGCTCAAACATCAACCGTAGTTGAACTCGCACAGCACCTACTAGAGTAGAAATTTCACTACTCAAGTCCTGAAGATGACGATCTAAGCGATCAAAGGGCGCATCAGTATCTGTAGCAAAATTAAGCTTGCCTTGGTTAAGAAAAAGCGACCATGAGTTAGTCCCCGAGTACAACTTGAAGTGACCACTCACCTGCCGACTGATCAACTGAGCCAAAAAGCTTAGAGGATGTAACTTCTGGGTTGCACCATAACCCACAATCGAACGACTGTTCATAACTGAATGTTTAACGATACAGCAAAAAGCCAAAACCCTTTAGGGCTAAATTAGACCAAAGCAATGGGTAGTACACCTATTACACACGGCCACGAATAGATATATACATTTTCGACTCAATAACCATACAAATGGTTTCTTTCCTATGGAAATAGATATATGCGGCAATAGAAATAAATTTATGCGACAACTTCACTATGAAGAAATTCCACTATTTGCTCCCTAGTCCGGACCATCTATTTGGAAGAACCCTGTTTCAAGGTCACATTTATCAAAATTTTAATCACCCTGCAATAAGCCACTATATCCCCCTTAGTTTAGGAACATATAGCACTGTAAGTTTGTACATTTAGTTTGAGAATACCAGTAAAATTACGTACGCCCAAACAAAGTCTTCATAAAAGAGGTAACAGAAAAAGGAACTACGGTAATAATTCCCTATACCCAGGATCACAGGACATTACCAGGCTACGTACACCATTAGAATGACGAAATAATAATGAAAATCGCAGTTGCGAACTAGAACAAATGAGCTTTAGAAACCCATCACACGAGCAGTGATCTTTAGGCAACCTGTCTGAGTAACGTTTTAATTTGGTTCTGCTGTTGCTGATCCAAGGATGCAGGGAACGTAAGTTCCAAAGCCACACGATAATCCGAGAGTTGACTAGGATTATTTAAATCTGCGTTTGTAACCGAGCCACTATAGGTACTTGAAAGCTTAGGTACGAGTTCAAGACGCTCAACCTGAGCCATCAAATCATAGGAATGAACGCTATCCACTTGTGGATAGACCTGCAAATGTAACAGGGGGTGATTATCCTGCAGGGCAATAGCCGCCGTACTAGCATCACCCAACAACTCTAGCCGCATGTCCCTTGACCCCAGCTCAGTGATCATAGCAGCTTGAACATTGCTACCCCACCCTTTCCATCTAAGGTCACTCATTACCTCAACTTGTTTACGCATCTTAACGCTATTAGCTGGGCGTAACTCTTGGAAAGCTCGCCTCAAACTCATCAAAATAAAGCTGAGGGACTGCCATGGGTTATCAGTATTTTCACGAATTTGGGAATACCATCTGCGCACATCAGAAAAAATCACAATGGCGAGATCATCTTGCTGTGCTTGAGTCATATTGACAAAGTTAATGGCTAGCTTTGTCTGCAAGGCATCTGTTGCAGTAGCTCTGACAATTTCTGCATCTAGTAAGGCGATCGCTCCATAATCACCCAAAATCTCTAGCTGTACCCGGTCAGAAACATTGGGCCAAACATCAAGCAGCACCTGAGCGCCCGTTTCACTAACATCAATCGTTGTACCTTCCCAAACTTGACCATCATCACTGTAAAGGCGAGCAATTAGCTCACGCGGTAACCGGTGAGATTGTCGCAGCTGTGGTTGTTCAAATGCCACCAGACACGCTGTTAAAACCAGAGAAAGGTTAAACACACACCATAGGGTGTTGATCAGTACAGCCTGAGTATCCAAAGGGCTGAGAATTAGCCAGATAGGTACAGTCAGTAGAGACGCAGCTGTAATCGCTCCTAGAACCACAAGATAGCGCACACTATCGATATCAAAGCTACGAGATTCTACTGAGACTCCCTTATCAGTCACGTTAAAGGAACCCAAATGTGGATTGATCAACGCCAGCAATGTCACAATACCTGCCTGGAATGACATTGCAAATTCATAAATCTCATTCCAGAAAGAAAACCGAACATGTTTGTAGGAGATATGATTCGCATGCATTGAGAGCACAATGTGCGGCAATGCATAGAACAATGTCTCAATACCTAAACCCTTTACAGGGTTGATCCCAAACAGCAAAAACAGGTTGGGAGCAATTGCATACATCAACCGGGGAAAGCCAAAAAAGAAATGGGAAGTGGCACTGAAATAGCAAAATCGCTGAGATAGACGCAAATTAAGTTTGCGGTTAAACAGGGGATTTTCAATCCGTAAAATCTGAGCCATCCCCCTGGCCCAACGAACCTGCTGACCTACATATGAGGAAAATTTCTCAGGGGCTAAGCCAGCCACCATAATTTTGTCGTAGTAAACAGTGCGATAACCCAGAGAGTGCAATCGTAAAGATGTGTGGCAGTCTTCGGTTACTGTCTCGGTTGCAATCCCTCCAACGTCAACCAGATACTTACGACGAATCAAGGCTGCAGAGCCACAGAAAAAGGCTGCATTCCAAAAGTCATTACCTTTTTGCAACACCTTGTAAAATAGCTCGTTACCAACGGGTATCTGCCCTTGAGTAAGTAAATTACGCTCAAATGGATCGGGATTATAGAACCAGTGAGGAGTTTGTACCAGAGCTAATTTTTTATCAAAGAAGAAGCCAACAGTTTCCTGCAAAAACCCTCGTACCGGTATATGGTCACAATCTAGAATAAGCACTAGCTGACCGTCTGTTCTGTCCAGTGCTGTATTGATGTTACCAGCCTTAGCGTGATCGTTGTTGTCACGGGTCAGCATCATACATCCTAACTCTTCACACATGGCCTTTAGGGCAAGGCGACGTTCCCGATATTTTTCAGCACGACCATCATCTAACACATAAACAACCTTTTTATCTGCCGGATAATCAATCTTGAGGGCTCCCAATACGGTTTTACGGACGATGGCAACATCTTCGTTATAGGTAGGAATATAAATATCTACCTTAGGCCATTTCTCCTGTGGCCAACGATCGAGGGAAATAGATTTACGCTCGCGAATCCTTAAGGTCTGGAAATAGGACAATAACAGAGTAGCAATTGCATAAAGCTCTGCCGTAAACAGCAAAATTGAAAAGAAACCATCCAGCCAAGAACCTAAGTTAAGCGTGTAGTTAGAGCGATAGTACAGATACCGCAGGGTTGTGATGGTACTAACAGCTATCAATAGCAAATGCAAGTATTCACTGACTCGTTGGCTAGTCTGGCGATCTTCTAACCGCAACAATACCTGACCTACACCCAATAGGGCTAACGCCACCAGTCCCTGCTGCAGAATTGTTGGCCGCGCTGTCATGATAGGCCAGGCAAATGTGGTTAAACACAATGCCAACACCAATAGCTGTTGTTTATTGAGCCACTGCAAACTCTGATCAAACCAATCGGGGAGCGTAATGATCAGCAGTTCAATCAGTAAAGGCCGAACTCTTTTAGACAGATAGGTTTTGAAGACAGACTGAAAGTCTCTCAATCGATGGGTAATGAATATTCGTTCAGCCATAATTAAAGTTCTCCTGGCGCAGATGGATCGGTCATAACACCTTGGGCAGCCGTCAGAGCATCATTTCGTTTTAAGTATGCTTGGAGAACACCATAGAGCAACAATGAGAGCACAATGATACCGGGAATCAGGAGGAACCAATTACCCTGAATGACGGTGATGGCTCTTTGAAACGCACTCTTTTCTTGAATATCTTGCTGGGCAGAACGCTGTAAGAACTCTAGATTATAGGCGTTTTCGTCATAAGGAGATGGCGTTTCGTCATTGGCACTAATTAACACCGTGTCCCCTTGCAACTGGAAAAATAGGGAATCCAGTTCTAAGAGATCGCGGAGCTGCTTCAAACCATCTTCACTTTGAGCTGTCATAGTCAACAATACTCGTGATTCATTCCACGGAGATAGTTGCTGCTGTAAAACACCCTCTGCATCAGGCAACGTTTGAACCTGACTGTCACCCCATTGGCGGGCTCCATCTTTCAGGTTAAACTCCGCAGCTTCTAAAGCTTCAACCAAGGGAAATTGAGATCGCAATCCAATAGCCACCAGATTCTGTGATTCCCGTATTTCCGGGGTCAGTTTGCCAACCGGATAAACCTGGACCCGTACTGCTTCTGAACGACTTAAACGACCGAGACGCTCACTTAATTCAAGCATCAACGATAACTCAGTCATACTGGGTTTGTTGGGCAACACAATGGTAGTACGAGACAAATCTTGAGGTGCTGCAAACGGATAACCAGCCTTTAATAGATTTAGATCCGGTAGTTTTGCCACCTGTTGACGGTTGAGATTAAAGGCACTGTCGCTGTGGATGGTGCCCCATAGTTGGTGGTCTGTAACACGGCTACAGGAACGACGTTCCCGTGGATCAAATCTCAAATAAACTTTTAACCGTGACTGAGGTGTAATGTGCTGTTCTGGCAATTCCACTTTCAAGGTGGATCGCCGCTTACCGTCAATCGAATCGAGACGGCGACCAGCAACGGTAATACCGTCTAACTGCACTTCCACTAGAGATGTGAGCGGGTTTACCTGGGGACCATAGGTGTACCGCAGAGTCATCACATTTCCCGGCAAAAAGCGATCGTCCGGTAACGCCTTAAAATCAAATTCAAACGGTGGCGCATGAGCACCCCGAATCACCACATCATCAATCGGCTCATTATTAAATCCTGTTAGATCGCTGAGCTCAAAATTATCAGATAGGGGCAGATAACGAGGCCAATCACGAATGTCAGGTGCCTCAATTTCTTCCACCTCATCTACCAAAACAATTTGACCGGCACCAATTTTGCGATCTTGAGACTGTGTTAAGAACCGCACTGCCTTATCTACAGCAGTAGATCCATTACCTGTTGCTACTAATACAGGGGACTGTTTATCCTTAAGCACAGTCCACATCAAAATACCAGTATCAGAAGAAATTAGTGTCTGTTTGTTATCCAACCAACGCTTATTTTTGAGAGTCAGTGGTAAATTAAGGTTCTCCAACATGGGTTGCTGACTAGGTGTCCCAACTATTACGACTCGGTTGCCATCAGCTACATCATCAAACTTTTCAACTAGATCTGTTTCTAAAGGGCGATAGTCAGCAATACGTCCTAAAGATGTCTGTAGCCGTGAAATAGCTGTTAACCAAGCTTGATCCTGCTCAGTAGGAACAACATAATCAATGTGGTTTGTTTCCAAACTGAGCACGTCAATCAGGGGATAGGGATAGCTATTGAAATCCAGTTGGAACGGTTCAGCGTCATAGTTAAATACCAGCTTTGAATCCGGTAAAATTTCTGTCCAAAGTGATGGGTCAAATGGATCCTGGGTACAGGTGGGTGAGTTATTCTGCAAACCCGCAATAATGAGCTCGTTGTAATCTTTTAGAATACGTGTAGGAATGTCAAAAACAATGGTGCCCGTATCACCCTGTTTCAGATTTAGCGGTACACTACCAACATTATTGTCATTAACAATCACGTTCAGATTGGAGCGAGTTGCGTAAAGAGCCCCAGAATGACGATAACGCAACAGAATCTTGACAGACTTAACCGACCAGTTACGTGGCCGTGTAAACCTTAACCGAGACTCATTATAAATACCCTCTAGACGCAGGCGTGTACCTACGACCGGACTACGATTGAATTCAAGAATATATTGACTGCCATCTTCCTGTTCTAATTCAGCCGCTTGAGCATCTTGCAGAAGATCTCGTCCTAATGTTGCACCATCTTCGTTACGATTACGACGATCAACAGCAGTACCTGCCTCCGCTGGATCATCAGAAGCTCCTGGAGATGACGTCACCTGAGCCATACTAGGCCCTAAGGTGGTCACAATTAATAGAACAGATAAAAATAGCGAGATAAATAAGCGTTTTCTGATTATCCTTAAAAACACTGCTGTAAGCACTCCCCCCAGATACATACCTAGGTCAAAATAATCAAATTATTGGCTCTTTTGCCCTTTCAAAACATATACAAACCCTGATGAACCCTAGGCGGGTCTCAATCAAGTCTTACCCAGTCAGAAAATTCTTTGCAAGGGTTTGCTCTGTAGCTTATTGATTTACACATAGATCAGTCTTCACCCTGAGAACTCTATAAAGGTTAGTGTTATTTTGTTTAAGGAATAATGCATTAAGAAGCTTTTTTACAGTCTTCCAAGATCAAATATCAAGCTTAATCGCCACAATCCGGCAAAAATAGATCAAGATACGATTAAGGTGACTACTATATTTTGTTATTCATAATTAAGTTTTTTACGAACTAACGAATACCTATACTGACCTATGATGGGCAAATTCACGCATGAAGGAATCATTAAAAACACTAGAATTTGTATATTTTTTCGGTGAAAAGGCCTAATTCTATTCATTAGGAACAACCCCATCCCAAAATTGATCTATGGATTCAATAGTGATTTTATAAGTCATATAAAGTGATTTTTATGACTTATTTCACCTAGTTCTGACGGAGATAACGGAAGTTTCTTTCCGGTTAGACAACAGAAATTGTTGTAACCGTTGTTTATGGCAGTAGCCAATTACTAAAGCTTCAAGCAAAGACTCCCTACGAGAAGGCTCTTATCTGTTCTCTGACAAAAATTCTGACAAAAGTACAGCCACGTAATTTATCCGGACTTACTATTTACTGACTATGTCTTTCCATATAATGACGCCATCTAGTCTTCGTAGACTAAAGTTATTCTGCCTGCTTGGCGGCTTAGGTAGTGTGTTAAGCGGCTGCGGTTTTTCAATCGAGACACCTAATAATCCTGTTTTAATCAATCGGTTACCTGTGGCTGAAATGGACTTCACCATAGAACCAGGCAGGAATAACTATACCTATGAATTACAAGGAACAGCTAACTTTCCTAACCAAACGGAACTTAATGTGTTGGCAATGCGACAGCTTTCGCCGACTGATGACAATGTAGAACCTAAACCCACCTATTCAATCTTGGACTATCAGGTCGTCAACGTACAAAATGGTCGCTGGCAAGGAGAACTGACCTTCAAACAGCTGGCTGATGATGGCAGCAGAAAAGAAACTTGGCAGCTTGATCAGTCAGAATTGAATATGGATGTGGAACCCCTTGACACAGTTGTTGTTATGGCTACCTACACTCCATTAGATCAGCTCACCACTCTAGAGCGCATTCTTGCGCAACAAGGTCTCAAGGTATCCCCTGAACTGCTCCAGACAACCTTTGAAGGTCGGCGCTATTTAGAAATGAAAAAAGTGCTAGATATACCTGTAGATAATCTGGTGGGCGCACGCCCTGAGCTCTATAACGATGGTTGGGGCACCCGGCATATTCTCATTGAAGAACCACCCTTGCCTTATCAAGTCGACTTTCCTAAGGAACGGCAAACAAATCGTCCTGCGGAACCTACAGAATTCTTATATTAGAGACAATTTGGGTGCTCAAACAACCTAGGAAAGCATGGTAGCTTCAAGGTTAGCGGTGTCGATTTCGGCTCCTGTCAGGTCTGCATCAACCAAGTTCGCACCCCATAAATTTGCACCAGCTAAACAGGCATCTCGCAGATCGCACCCTTGCAAATTAGCTCCCCATAAATCGGCCCCTGTAAAATTAACGCCGACCAGGTTAGCTCCGCTAAGATCAACCCCAACGAGCGCCAGATTACTTAGATCAGCTGCCCACAAAGATTGATTGGGTCCTAGACAATAAACCCCAGCCCACTCCCAATCAAAGTCTTCGGGCCACTGGGTAGATGGATCACACACAGCTCCGGATAAACAACTCTCTTTTAGCTCTGCATGAATTAAGTCGACACCAAATAAGATGGCTTTTGATAAGTTCGCCCTAGTCAGATCAGTACCTTTGAATTTGGCCCGTTGCAAGTTGGCGTTGGAGAGATTGCTGGAATTCAGATTTGCATAGCTTAAGTTCGCTTCGGTAAGCTGTGCACCGACTAACCAGGCTCCCAACAAATTTGTCTTTTTTAGTTGAGCACCAGCCAAATTACTATGGCTAAGGTCAATACCACCTAGATCACGCTCACTCAAGTTGCAATCAATTAATGCAGCTTTAGACCCCAAATAATGAACTCCAGCCTGGGCAGGGTCAAAGGTTTCCGGAAATTGGGTTTGATAGTTTGCGATCGCATCCTGAAAATTGGCATCCTCTAACTGAGCACCCAGGAGACATGCCCCCCGTAAATCAGCTTCTTGAAAATTCGTTCGTCGTAAATTTGCCCGTTGTAAATCAGCACCCCGCAGATTGCTTTGGCTAAAATCAACATCCGCCAAATGAGCATCCGCTAAATTACAGCCCCATAAATCAATCCCAGTTAGCTCATACTGAGACATCCGAATAGCCGGCATCTTACAGTAGCTAAAATCTCGTCGTCCCTGAGAATATGCGGCAATTACCTGGGAAGATAAGTCAGCCATACTTCATTACGTATAAAAAACAGAAATAAATATAAGAATCTAACGTATGCCCCTCATGTGGGCACTTGATATTCACCTAATTTATCTAAGATGTTTGGGGGGTACATACCATAGCGAATATTGCGCCTCACTATTCTGAGTCACAATCACATCTCTATGTTGCCGGATGAGACGTCTCGCCCATCCCAACACTTTTTCCTGGTCTGATGTACTGCGCCATAAACAGTAGTACTTATTTTGATAACGTACACCAAACACCATGGCATCACCAGTATCTAAATGCGCCGGATCCACCTGCTCTAGAAACGTAAGTATAGGAATATCGACTGGAGTGACATCGGCATCCAACTGCATCAACTCATCCAGAGAAATCGGTTTTAACTCAAGACCGTCAATAGTACCATTCTGGGTATATCCTCTAAAATGAACAACTGTTTGACCTGGGGCCAGTTTTGTCGCCAATAAGCTCTGCCCATTTAATGTCATTGAGCTACCCACCGCCATAGAAGGCGACACCGAATCGTCGAAACTAGTAAACGTTTTCTCCTCTGAAGAAGTAGTTGGCTCAATTAAAGGGGCTTCAAATGGAGCAGGCACTGCAGCGAGAGCACGTTGGCGTCGATAAAGACGTCGCAAGACGTCTGCCGTTATCATGCCAGTCCCCACACTACCCAGAATGGCCAACCCAATGTAACGAATAATTGGCTTAGCCGAATTATCTAGAGGGCTAACTAAATCACCCCGAGCCTGACTAGGAGACACCCAAGTGGGTACTGAATTTGCCATTGACAACGGTAACGTAATAACAACAAATGCCAACCCGGATGACACTAGTGATGGTAAGAAAATACTACGAAAGGGAGATGAGCCCATGGAATTCAATCTGTAATCGGTGAATAATAACGTAAGGTTGAGCTACCGTCTGTAGGGTCCCCTTAAACAATCCATCCAAAACCGTTGACGTCAGGAGGCCGTTTAAGAAAGCCATAAGAACAGACTCATCTGTTGCCGACATCCCATAAAGAATAATGGAAACAGATGGTACAAGAACTCAACTTCAGGGTATCAATACACACACTAGAGTCAAGCATAATTAAAACCAATTTTTATTGATTATTAGATAGGTAAAACCTATAACCATGGTCTGAATGTTCTGGTGTGCGTCCTTTGGATTAGGACAGGTATAAATGGTAGAGGTTTTTATTCTGACTCTGGGTTCTAAAACGAGCCCATAATTTTGATTTTTTAGATAACTTTTATTATCGGCAGTGCATGGCCTATGAAACTTAACTTTCTGCTAACCCTGTTGATTTTATCTGCAGCCATGACCCCACTACTTATGCGATTACCACAGGTCAATAAGGCGCTATCAAAATCAAGCGACCCTGCTGCAGCGGTTACTCAACGGGATAATTCGTTAGATGCTATGACCGATCCACAGCATCCAAACTATACCTGTGTTAGCTGTGATCTGCGCGGTAAGGATTTTAGCAATCAAGATTTGAGTCGAGCCAATTTTTTTGGCTCCGATTTACGGGGAGCTGACTTTAGTAATAGCTTATTGATTAATACTGTTTTCCGAGAAGCCAAGTTGGATGAAGCGGATTTGAGCTACACCAACATGCGAGGAGCTGATTTAGAGGAGGCCAGCTTAGTACGAGCTAACCTACGCAATGCCAAAATCCTCCAGGGCACCTTGGAATATAGCAATTTAGAGCGGGCAGACCTGACTAATGCAGAACTGCGTGATGCTAACCTCTGTGCCGCTCGGTTAGTCAACAGCAACTTCGAAAGCGCCAGTCTCTATGGCACTATCTTACGGGCAGCTGATATGAGCGGAGCTAATTTTACAAAGGCCTATATGCGCTACGCCGACATGTACAACGCCATTACTCGCAACACTCGATTTGATCAGGCTGACATGGCCTTTGTCACCTACCCCGATGGATCAACTGCTCACGAAGGCTACATCAACTCAGTAAATCAGGCTACTGACTGCAATATTGATGATGAGTCAAGTAGTTCAGAATAAAAACAGGGATGCTGCTTACACACCATCCCTAACAGCGGCTTAATCTCAGGGCCGCATAAAAAAAACGATTTAGCGATCTACTGAGCCCATAATCACGTCAATACTTCCTAAAATTGCCATAATGTCGGCCAGCTTCACACCCCGCAATAGATGAGGCAAGATCTGAAGGTTATTAAAATCAGGTGCACGAATCTTCCAACGCCACGGGTAGATGCTGTCATCGCCAACAATAAAGACTCCGAGTTCTCCCTTCCCACTTTCCAAGCGAACATAGTGTTCACCTGCTGGAATCTTAAATGTGGGAGCAATCTTCTTACCAATAAATTGATAATCAAAGCTGTTCCATTCAGACTTAGGTCCCTCTGCCATACGTTTGGCCTCAAGGTTCTCGTAGGGACCACCAGGCAACGCTTTCAAGGCCTGACGGATAATTTTGATGGATTCCCGCATCTCACGTACGCGGATAATATAACGGGCAAAACAGTCTCCAGCAGTTTCCCACTGTACTTCCCAGTCAAAGTCGTCGTAGCATTCATAATGATCAACTTTGCGCAGGTCCCACTTAACGCCAGAGCCTCTCAGCATAGGCCCTGAAAGTCCCCAATTCAAAGCATCCTCACGGGTAATGGTTCCAATACCCTCAACGCGACGACGGAAAATTGGGTTGTTGGTAATCAACTTTTCGTACTCATCAACCTTGGGTAAAAAGTAATCACAGAAGTCTTCACACTTATCGACCCAACCGTAGGGTAAATCTGCTGCTACACCACCGATGCGAAAATAGTTGTTATTAATTAACCTTGCCCCTGTAGCCGCTTCCCACAGGTCATAAATCATTTCCCGTTCACGGAAAATATAGAAAAAGGGGGTTTGAGCACCAACGTCAGCCAAAAATGGTCCCAACCAGAGCAAGTGATTCGCAATGCGATTTAACTCCAGCATAATCACCCGTATATAGCTGGCCCGCTTAGGCACTTCAATATCAGCCAGCTGCTCAGGAGCGTTGACAGTAATTGCCTCATTAAACATGCCAGCCGCGTAGTCCCAACGGCTAACATAGGGCACAAACATAACGTTTGTACGGCTCTCGGCAATTTTCTCCATGCCGCGATGCAGGTAGCCAATCACGGGCTCACAATCAATCACATCCTCACCATCGAGGGTAACGATGAGTCGCAACACACCGTGCATTGAGGGATGATGAGGACCCAGGTTGATTACCATGGGCTCTGTTCTGGTTTCGAGCCGTGTCATAGAAACTACGCCGTATTATTCTCTGATTTACTTTAGCAAGATTCTTCGCTGAAAGTTTGAATAAAAGCGCAATAGCTCAATTAAGTAGATCTGATTGTTGCCTAATTTTTCTGCGCTAGCAAGATATAGCGATTAATTCACCTCATTTGCCAAGCTCATCACTGCGGTATGATGCAGTCCCAATTGCAACGAGACGATCCGTGAATACTGTCAGTAATGATGACCCGTTAAATTCAGCTACGCCCTTTGACCATCAACCTGTCCTTGCAGAGGAAGTTTTGACAGGGTTAGCCCCTCAACCCCATGGTTATTATTTGGACGCCACAGTAGGCGGTGGGGGCCATAGTCGTTTGATTTTAGAAACTGATCCTACGGTTCATTTGATGGCTCTAGATCAAGATCCTATGGCCTTAGAGGCCGCTCAACGGAACCTGGCGGAATTTGGGGACAGGGTGACGTTTTGGCATGGTAACTTTGCGGATTTTGAGCCTTCTGACGAAGGTTTTGACGGCGTGCTGGCAGATTTGGGCGTAAGCTCCCCTCAACTAGACCAACCTGAGCGAGGCTTCAGTTTTCGCCACGAGGGGACATTGGATATGCGTATGAACCCCAACCAACCCCTGACAGCGGCTGACTTGGTTAATCACAGTTCAGAACGTGAACTGGCAGACATTTTTTATCACTATGGTGAGGAACGCCTCTCCCGCCGGATTGCCCGTCGGATCGTGGAGCGTCGACCGTTTCAAACCACAACCATGCTGGCTGCTGAGATCGCAGCTAGCGTCCCAGGGAAATATCGTCATGGTCGCATTCATCCTGCCACCCGGGTTTTTCAATCCCTCCGTATTGCCGTTAACCGAGAGTTAGACGTGCTTGAACAGCTAATCGAAACAGCACCTAACTGGCTCAAAATAGGAGGCAAGCTAGCCATCATTAGCTTTCATAGCCTTGAAGATCGACGGGTCAAACATGGCTTACGGAACCATGAACAGCTCAAGGTTTTAACTAAAAAACCGATTACTGCTAGCGAGGCAGAATTGCGGCACAATCCCAGGGCTCGCTCTGCAAAATTACGGCTAGCAGAACGTATTTAGGCATGGGCTCTACATCTTCAAAGAGCCTATGCCTAAAACACAACCCGTTAACAAATCTAGGGCAACAACGCTTGATATGGTGTCACGCCTGTCAGGGTCACTGTATAGTCAAAGCTATTATTTTGACTAGTTTGCCAGCCCACAATCAGACCATCAGCATCCAGAATAGGGCTGGTACCTTGGGGACTCACCACAGCAAAATAGACATCCGTGCTAGGAATCATAAAATCTTGAATTGACGCCTGCAAAGCATCAATCTCGCTTTGCACAAGCAAACGCCCTCTGTGATCGAATAGGAGTAGATGGGGATCCCCCCCCATATAGGCCCGGGTAACATCTATCTCCAGGGATATGCGATCGCCTAAACGAGCTAGCAGGTTATATACCTGCGGCCTGCTATTAATGCTGCCACCCACCACACTAAAACCATCAGTCGTATCGACGGGAATCGCAAAATCCACTAGGGCGTCAGGGCTGTTCACCGTTAGTTCAGGCGGAATTAAGGTGTCAGTTGGCTCAAAGTCGCTATCAAACTGAACAATGGGGCGAGGATTGCGAAACGTAGCTAAAGCGCTATTCCAATCTAAGGGCTGAGGTTGAGCAGGCTCGGGAGCCGTAAGGGTGAGGTACATGGGGAGGGTGCGATCGCAATTGACTTGCACGATAGGAGTCGTTTCACTGATGCGCCATGCCTGTAACTGATGTCTAAAACTCAGCAATTCCTGACGATAACTAGATGACACAGAGGCAGAAGCTATCAACCTACTGGTGATATTAATCGCTTGGTCCCACTGCTGAAGACAAATTGCTCGATCTAGCTGCGCTAACTCCTCAACCAAATCACGATGGGATGACTGACCATAAGCCCACCCACCCGATAAAGCAATCGCCATGGAAAAAACTGCAGAAAGCCCTAAACAAATTGAGGAATGTTTAGCCATAGTTATCAACGACCAGCAGAAATCTCTAGGTAGACCATAGTTTAAAGCTAACCGAACGTCCATCACCTATATATACGCGAAATGCATTAATTTTGATGGGAATGGGCACAGTCTCCCTAGGATTTCCCTGGGCACACTAAGATTGACTGGTAAATATTGGTGAATTGGTGATTATCTTCCCAAGGTTGGCCCTAATATGCCCCGAGAATCAGATATCCCACAGGATAGTATGAGTTCCACCACTCATGAACAGCTCAAGTTACTTGTTGTCGACGATGAACTCGATAACTTAGAGCTGCTGCACCGCACCTTTAGGCGTAGCTATCGTGTCTATCGGGCCAGTAGTGGTCAAGACGCCCTGGAGTGCCTTAAACAGTACGGTGAAATGGCGATCATTATTTCCGACCAGCGCATGCCCAAAATGAATGGTACGGAGTTTTTAAGCCTCACCACCGATCAATATCCCGACACCATTCGTATTGTCCTCACAGGCTACACCGATGTTGAAGACTTAGTGGATGCAATTAACTCGGGTAAAGTTTTCAAATACATTACCAAACCGTGGAAACCTAACGAGTTACGTCAAGTTATTGACCAAGCCGCCAACACATATCGCATTGTCAAGCAACGCACTCGCGCCCTATCTCAGTCCCTCAAAAAAGAATCGCTATATAACTCAATTACCACAACGATTCGGAGTTCTCTGGACTATGCCAGTACCCTCCAAACAGTGGCAGAGGCCCTAGGGAAAGCCTTTGAGGCCGATTATGCCGTTTTATATCCCGTGGATTCAGTCGAAGTCGGAGAAGCACCCAAACCGGTCACCTATGCTAAATCAGAAAAATCCATGGCTGACTTGGCAGAAGTAGGTGCCCCCTGCCAGGAACTCGTGTTAGACAAGTTCCCCCATGGAGATACCTCCCTAACTCGTTTAGCGGCAAGGTTTACCTATCGAGATCAGCCCTTAGCGTCGATTGCCCTGTACCAAATCGCAGGCACATGGGACAGTACGACCGTCAGCCTATTTACCAGCATCACTGAGCAAGTAGTGATGGCTATATCCCAGGCGAAACTTCACCATCATATCCAGCGACAAACTGAACAGATGCGTACGGAGCTGGAGGTGGCACGGCAGATTCAGCATAAACTGCTCCACCAAGTTTGGCCCGATATCCCTGGTCTTAAAATTCAAGCAAAATGTCAGGCGGCACGAGCCGTTGGGGGTGATTTCTACGAAGTTTTTATCCATCCCCAAGGCGATATCTGGCTAGCCGTCGGAGATGTCTCTGGCAAGGGAGTTCCTGCTGCTCTGTTTATGGCTAGTGCTATCTCCTTGCTGCGTCGAGAACTATCGGCCAGCCAACCACCGGGGCCTGAAACCGTCATGGCAAACCTGAATCAGGCCCTCAACGCTGATCTGGTCAATAACGAACACATGATTACCATGGTGTTGGTGCGATACACCCCCACCAGTAAGGAGCTAGTCTATGCCAACGCAGGCCACGTTTATCCAGTGGTGTGGTCCCAAAAACTCTTAATGCAAGGCACTGCGCCACCACCAGAACCTACTTATTTAAGGAAAGGTAACGGCGTTCCCCTCGGAATTTTACCGAAATGGCAGACTCAAGCAGGCCAACTAGCATTAAAGGATGGGGATGCTCTGCTATTGGCCAGCGATGGCATTACTGAGGCCTTAGTGACCATTGATGGCCAGCACAAGATGCTAGGTCAACAGGGCCTGTGGCAGCTACTGCAAAAACAGACCACTGGGTTGAATCTTGAGCAATTGCTGGCTCAATTGAATACCGCAGCCAACGAACAACATGACGATCAAACCATCTTGTCTTTGGAGGTAGGGTTTTAGCTATGAAAACTGAACTTGCTATCCCCAGTGACTTAAAGTTTTTGGCTGTAGTGGAAGATTGGCTACTCAGTTCACTCAAAGCCGAAATAGGCAGCGATACCGATCTAGATTGGCAAAAAGTTGAAAGCCGACTGCGACTGGTCATTGTTGAAGTTTATTCGAATATTGTGCGCCATGCCCATCAAGACCGTCCTGATATTCCCGTTGTTCTACGCCTCGGTATTGAAGGTTATTTCTTGTCCCTAGAAGTCTGGGATGAAGGCCATGGTTTTGATATGCGTAACTATCGCACGCCTAACCCCAATTCCCCTCAAGAAGGAGGCTATGGCTGGTTGATCCTGCACCAGCTAATGGATCGTGTGGACTATCAACTCAGGGTAGGAGATGGGCGTAATTGCCTCACCCTAGAAAAAGATTTAGGTGTAACCGTCGAATACTCAAAATAGGTTCACCCCAAGGTCACTGCTTACAAAACCAAAGAAAGCATTGGTCAGAAGAAAGTTGTGCACCCGTTAAATTCATTAATAAACCACTATCCGTTTGGTTCTCTAACAAACTGCGAAGAGCAACTCCCCTAGGACTATGTTTGATGTCATTGGATGTGACCAGGCCACAGATGCCTTGAGGAGCCAAAAGCTGATAGCATCGCTCAATGAAAAGCCAGTGTCGACGCAATTGAGTCCGCTGCCGCTGCCCCTTAAGCAAAGGGCTTTGGTGATCATATTGTGGGGAACGATAAAAATAATCGGTTAGTAACGAATATTGGCTTTGGTACAACAACCAGGCATTCGCAATTTCAGCATCCGTATTGAGCAGCGAACGCTTAGCTGTTTTAAACGTATGAACATCAATATTTTTTCGTTTAGCCAAGTCACAAAAGCGTTGAAAAAATTCTTGGGTAGTGGGTCGAAACGAGCCTTGGGGAGGCCTAGATAAAATCACGTTAAACCCATGGGACTGTTCCAGCACATGGCTAAAGTGATATCCCCAATGGAAAGGACGTAGGACTGTCATATCCTCAATACGCAGCAACCGCCGCCGTGGAGCTTCCAGTAATTGAGATTCTCTAAATTGGATACCTAGGGTTTGACTAAATTCAGTGAGCAACAGCTCGTTCAGTTTGGTCTGGGCTCTAACATCAAGGCGACTAATCTGATCTCGAAAAAATTCGAGTCGAGCATAATGGGGGATACCCTGACTTAATTCCTCCAACACATAGGACTGAGACCGATAATGTTCAAGAGCAATATTTTTCTCTGAGAGAATCGTGCGATAGCTTTCAGCCGCTAAAGGCTGCAACAAATTGCCCTGCAGCAGAGTTTCTGAAGCTCTTAATCGATCAAATCCAGCCTCATCTACCCGAATGAATCCTACTAAGCTATCCCCCGTAACAAGATTGAAATCGAGACTGGGTAAGGGTTCAATATCTTGCGGTTGCCGCGCCATGGTCACCAATCCCAGCAGCAACTGAAGACGGGCGATATCAATCACTGCTGGATTGAGGTCCACACCATAAAGACCATACCTAAAGACGCGGCGATAGATGGTCTGTAGCAAGGAAGGGTGTTCTGTGTGTACTCCTTTAACCCAAATATCAAGCTGACTGTCAACTTGATGGGCCAATTGCCCAATTAGTGCACTGTAAACGTCAACAAGCCGATACTGTAATGCCAGCAGCAAAGTACCAGCACCACAGGCTGGATCTAGAACGGAAAACTGCGGCAAAATGTCCTGCACTAGCTGGCGTAGATGCCTAGGATGTCCACGAAATAGAATATCCCAGAAATCGGGCACAGCTTGCCCTTGATCAACCTCAAGATGACAGAGCATGAACTTATTAAGAATTAGCTCACAACAAACACCGAGAGCATCCGTCACATTCTCCGAATGATCAGTCTGCCCCTCTATCAGTACTTGTTCAAACGCCAGACCAATGGTGCTGATTTGAGAGCAATGAGTCAACTGTTGCCATAAGGGGGACTCAAACCACACTAAGATTGACTCGAACAGCGCATCAGCTATGTCCAACTCGCCATATTGCTGCTCAAGAGGATGGGTGTAAAAAACGTCTCCCAAGTAAGGAATTTGACCGGCCCAACTAATCCGTCGAGGACGCTCAAGAGGAGGCAGAGATAACCCTTGAGTAAACAGGGGCTGAAGCACCTGTCGAAAAAAGATATTTCGCTGCTGTTGCTGACTACGCCCCAGTTGATTATGCAGATACCAAATATCTTGATTTAGAAATCCACGCCGCTGAAGTATGTGGATAATAATCAAACGTTGCAATAATATAGCCGCATACCAACGTCGATCATGGCTGTTAGGGATCCCAATAATCCCGTCACTCAGATGATTTAATTGTTGTCGCAACTGCTCAGTAAACTCAGCACAGCTGACAGACTGTGACTGTAAATCGAGGGAACCTGAATCAGGGCTATAATCGGCCAAATAATTTAATCGAGCTTCCCATGCGGCTAAGGGTTGCCGAGGGATAAAGACCATTGAGTGAGAACTTTTAGAGGCGCTTTGCCAGTACCAAAGACTCCGACATCGCTGACGATCAATAAAGACAATTAAAGGATGCGGATATTTTTTATGGATGGACTGATAGAGTTTTGTCTTTAGCTTTGCAGTCAGAACTTCGGGGTTATTGAGCTTGATTTCCCAAACTCGGGCATCACCTCGCTGAGCGATGCAGTGGGCACGATAAGGGTGATTGAACGCTCTGATTGCGATCGCACGTCCATTAGCCGGGGTGACCCACCCTAGCACATCCGTAAACAACATAACCAGGTCTAGAGACTGCAAGCATGTCTCTGCCTGCTGCATGTCGAAGCTCATGAGCACCCGTCGAAGTAATCAACAATCACCACTAGGGTCTAGTAAATGCCCTTCAGCCAGCCTTAGCATCCTGTTCAGCTTTTTGGCGAAATCGCTCCAGGTCAGCCTGTAGCGTAGAGTCGACAATTTGTCGCAACCAGCCATTTTCCATAAAACGGGCCAATACACTTGGCACCGAATAGGAAAGGGTCATCTTAACTGTGCTATTACCAGCATGATGGCCATAAAACCGGATTGCACCACGATTGGGCAACCCATCTACCGATTCCCACTGCAAAATCTGATGGGGAACCACTTTAACTGTACGAGACATCCAAGTAAATTCCCAAACGCCCGAAGCTAGCTTCCAACGAGATAGTTCGGGCTGATCGTCTAAAAGTTCTACCGAATCAATCCACTTCATCCACTGGGGCATCTGCTCTAGATCCGACCAGAGAGCCCACACTAATTCAATGGGGGCCTCCACATCAACGTACACGCTATGTTCAAGCCAATTTGCCATGGGGGATATGGACTAAAACAAAGAACTAATGGCTGCAAAGACCACTACATTCCCATGACTTCATAGCCAGAGTCAACGTAAAGGATTTGCCCAGTCACACCGGAGGCTAAATCACTACATAGGAACGCTGCGGCATTTCCTACTTCCGACTGAGTAACTGTACGACGCAGGGGAGCAACTTCCTCTACATGGTGAATCATATCTAGAATTCCGCCCACCGCTGACGATGCCAGGGTGCGGATCGGACCGGCTGAAATCCCATTTACTCGAATATTGTTAGCCCCGAGTTCTGCCGCTAGGTAACGAACATTCATTTCCAGAGCCGCCTTGGCAATACCCATTACATTGTAGTTAGGCACTACCCGCACACCCCCCAGATACGTCAGGGTAAGGATGCTGCCGCCCTCAATCATTAAAGTTTTTGCCTGCTGAGCAAGCTTCACCAGAGAGTAAGCGCTGATATCCAGAGCAGTTTGAAACCCCTGACGGGAAATATCGCTAAAATCTCCCGCTAAATCATCACGATTGGCGAATGCCAAACAGTGAACCAGAATGTCCAACTTGCCCCAATCGGTCTTCACGGTATCAAACGTAGCCTGGACCTGCTCATCATCCTGGACATTACAGGGCAAAAACAAACTAGGATGCAAAGGCTCGGTTAAATCCCGAACCTTTTTTTCCATGCGCCCCTTGTCATCAGGAAGATAAGTGACACCAATATTCGCACCAGCCTTACTCAACTGCTGAGCAATTCCCCAGGCAATTGAACGATTATTGGCAATACCAGTTACCAAGGCATTTTTTCCAGTCAGGTCTAACATGATAGTTGGGTGGAGCTGTATCGAAATTAGTTAATTAAGGCTATGCCGCCGGAACGGCCCCTAGGAGCATACTGAAAAATGGCTCCCATGAATACCCTTGCCAGCGAGTTAGCCCAATTAACGTTGAGGCTAGTCATTAAGGTGACCGGAAAACAAAGTTTAGTATATTGCTATACAAAAGCCTCGACGAACTTGGGTTTTATTGGTCTAAAGTCAGGAAATCTTACCAATTGGAGGTTTTCTACCGATTGGTTGAGTATTTTTACTGAGGCACTGATTGGTTAGAAACGCTGCTAAATTGTTTTCGGCATCTCCGCTTCTGATCGGTTTAAAACCTGAAGGCTCAGTTTGCCACTACAGCTTTCAGCTACTCTTATTTGCAAATATTTGCTATAGCTTTGAGATCGCATACTCCCACTACCGTGACTACAGAGAAACCTCTTGCCAACCTATTACGGCAGCTATCCACAGGCTCATTCCCCCCTGTAGCCGAAACCTACGAGCGCGGTAAGACAATTTTCTTTCCAGGCGATCCGGCTGAACGAGTTTATTTTTTACTGAAGGGTGCCGTTAAGCTTTCTAGAGTCTATGAAGCTGGCGAAGAAATTACAGTAGCTCTGCTTAGGGAAAATAGTGTTTTTGGCGTTCTTTCACTGCTAACAGGCAATCGGTCAGATCGGTTTTACCATGCCGTCGCCTTTACACCAGTCGAACTAATGTCCATGCCCATTGAGCAAGTGAAACAGGCACTTGAGGAACATCCTGAGCTCTCTATTATGCTGCTCCAAGGGTTATCCTCTCGTATTTTGCAAACTGAGATGATGATTGAAACACTGGCTCATCGGGACATGGGTTCTAGACTTGTCAGCTTTCTTCTCATTCTTTGTCGCGATTTTGGAGTGCCCAGCACCAGCGGCATTACTATAGACCTCAAACTTTCCCATCAGGCCATCGCCGAAGCCATTGGCTCCACACGAGTTACCGTCACACGGCTACTGGGGGATTTGCGTCAAGACACGATGATATCTATTCACAAAAAGAAAATAACTGTCCACGATCCCGTCGCTCTCAGCCAGCAGTTTGCTTAGGGTTATCGTCGGTTTACTCACCACAGTGACAAACAATCAAGTAACCTATACGAGAGCCTGCTCAGGTGCTTCTGCTCCGTTGGATAGACGTTAGATGGACGTTGGTCTAATACTGATTACGACCGTGCTCGTCCTCGGTGGCCTTATTGCCACACTGGGCGACCGAATTGGTATGCGTGTGGGAAAGGCACGTCTATCGTTATTCAATCTTCGCCCCCGACAAACAGCCACCCTTGTCAGTATTTTGACGGGCAGTGTAATTTCGGCTTCAACCTTGAGTCTATTACTGATCACCAGTGAGCAACTACGCAAAGGCCTTTTTGAGTTTGAAGAAACCCAGGCTAATTTATCAGAGGCCCGCAATGCCTTAGAAGAAACTCAAATCGCTAAATCTGAAGTAGAACAAGCCCTCAATCGAGTCACTCGTCAAAAAATTAATGCCGAAGGTGAACTGACCGAAGTGATTACGTTTTTAGATGAGGCCACTGAACGAGAAACCATCATCCGACAACGTCTTGGTCAAACTCAAAATCAGCTTGGCATTGTTTCTGAACAGGCCGATCAGCTCCAGGGAGAAATTAGCCGACTACAGCGGGATCGTCAACTTCTACAACGTCAGCAGGCCGAGGTCAAGCGACAAATTGCCCAGCGAGACCGCTCACTGGCTCAGCGAGACCAAGAGTTGCTACAGCGAGATCGCGCCATTGCCCAGCGAGAAGGAGCCCTGGAGCGATTGAAGACTGAGCAAGCTTTTCTAGAGGACGAGATCCAGCGTTTAGAATCAGAGTTCCTCAAATTACGCGCTGGCAATGTTGCCATTAGTCGGAACCAAACCCTGGCCCTGCTAATCACTCGGCCATCCTCCATTGCAGCCGCCACAGCAGAAATCGAACAACTCTTATCAGAAGCCAACCGATTAGCCTTAAATGCGATCTGGCCCGATGCCCCTAATAAGGCAGTGCAAATTTTGCGCATTAATCCCCAAATCATTCGAGGAATCGCCAGGAATATCACCGACGGTCAGCAATATGTAATTCGCGTTGGCGTCTCGGGAAACTATGTAGTCGGTGAACCCTGCGTTGTACAGCAAGAAGTTCCCCCATGTGTAGAAATCACTCTGCAAGCCAAGCTCAACCGTATCGTTTTTGAACAGGGGGAAATCATAGCCCGTGTCCCTATCGAGGCAGCTTACCCTAGCACACCTTCTTTAGTAGAGGCCCTACGCACCCTGGTTACCAGTGCTCAAATCAGAGCGAGTTTAGAAGGCATCATCATCGTAGATAACCCTCGCGTAGCTGGCGGTTTTAGTGAACCTGTTATCGATTTTCTTAACCAGGTGCAAAACTATGGCGCTCCTCTGGAAATTGAAGCCGTTGCAGGCAAGCAAATTTTCACCACAGGCCCTTTGGCTTTAGAACTCGTTGCTAGCCGTGACGGTCAACGTCTATTCCAAACCCAACTCTCTTCATCACCCTCACCAAGGGACGAACAAGAACCATAACTCAAGGCCCTTGAACTAGAAAAATATCAAATGGCATTTCTGACTATTAGTACAGTTTGCCAAATTTAGGCTGGTGAAAATTTTACGGATCGATTCATCCTCTAAATCAGTAACAGCGAACGGAGAAAGGACTATCAGGCATTTTTTATTATCAAAATCTCAAGCTAGTTTATATTTTGTTTGCGGATAGTAACTATATAAGGCAGCGATCCCACTAAGCATTTTTTAGCGTCTAAAATAAAGCTTAGATTTTTTAATAAAATCTTTTGACGAAATATCTAGGTTGGCGAAATATCTAAGGTTGAGGCTGTAGCTTTTGCTCCTTATTGCCATGACAAGGGTATACACGCAACATAGGTCATAGTCACCATTTAGCTTGAATAGCTCAGTCAGCTTTTGAGAAGCCCTCTCATTTGGTGATCTCCACCAAGTAATGGTGACTATCACCAAATAGTGGTGACCATTACCAAGTTTGGTGACCATCACCAGCCCTTGAGCTTGAACTACTCAAGGGCCTTTGGAACATTAATTTATAAAGCCGTTAGGTTGGACCTAACACTTTTTCAATGCTCCATTAACAAATCATCAATAGCCAAGCTGTCTTAAACCCATCCCTATTGCAGCCGGAGCAATAAACCATGAAATTTGAGGACATTTATCAATTTTTTGAAGATCCGCCGCCTCTCTACCTCAATAAGGAATTAGCTGTTTGTTACGTCCTTTCGGTACTCATACGTCGTGATTCTTACGGTACTGAACTGATTCACGCGATTGAGAATGAGTACCCTGACTATCGTTTGTCAGATACAGTGCTCTATAGTGCTCTGAAATTCCTAGAGAATCAGGGTGCGATTATGGGCTATTGGAAGAAGGTTGAGGGTCGTGGCCGTCCCCGTAGAATGTACCGCCTACGCCCTGACTGGCAGACTAAAGCACGAGAGCTCGCAGAGCTTTGGCAGCGTTATATTTTAGGTCAGCGTAATACTACACCTAGGCGTCGAGCAATGAGCTCTTAAGGTATCGTCTCAAGGATGCGTCTTAGATTCGATAGCTATCTAGCAATCAGTCAACCGCATAAGCAACAGCTACTGGGGTATAGTCAATGTGATTCCAGTAGTTGTTGTTTTTGCAGGGATAGCTGTTGTGGAAAGTGCAGTCAGTCAGTCAACCTTTTTCCTAACTATGCTTTTAGGAGTAGGGTTGTTCTTTTTTATCAAAGCAGCTACTAAGGATCGTACCGAGATCGCTGAATTTTTGACCGATCAGTCTCCAGAGACATTACACCAAAAGCTACTTGACTATTTTGAGGAGCGTGCCTACCACCTAATGCCCGAAGTATCAGCATCTGATGAAGATACTTGGGTTAAGTTAGTTGGCTTAGTGAGACCTAGCATCTTTTTGGCTATTTTTTTGGCATTTTTAGCAGCTGTAGCGTTAATGTGCTTTTCTTTGGTATTGGCGACTCTATTTAGTAACTATGGGCCAGTTTTCTTTGTCTTAGTCTTGTTATCCCCTGTTGTTGCCATTGCCTATTGGAAACAGGCTAAACGTGAAGAACAAGTTGCTTTCCGTATTAGCAGCACAGATAAGGGGAGTGCTCTAGCTGTAAGGGGTCATCGGGATGAAATTATTCAGCTTAAAGCCCATGCTCCCTTTCAACTCTTGTAAAACGTCGGACAACAGCCTGCTTGTGGCATCAAAATACTCGCCAAAAAGGGAGGCACAAATGGTACACCTCCCTGGTAATCTTTTATAGGTTTTGTTTGAACAGGTTAAGTGCTGACCAAAGCACTTAACCTTTACTTTTTAGCCCAGAACTGCTTCTTCCTCTTCACCAATTAAGGCGCGAAGACTAGGAAACAAAAAGTGGTTCTCTTCAACATACTGAGCACCAAACAGCCCCTTCTCTGCCCAAAAGTACCGGTCAGTGGTATGCTCATTACGCTTGACCAGTAGTACAGCAGGTGGTTGAATTCCTTCAGAATGGATGAAGTTACGAGCCGCAGTCACAGGCTTTGCTTCTCCACTCTCTATGCTGTATTGAGGAACGGACTCTAAAATACGACGCCCTTCGAGGCGGCGACGGCTTTTGCGTTTACGTCTCCGTGCCAAGTTAATTGACCTCCCATGCATTTATTGAATAGCGGCTTCGTGTATTGATAGTTACAAAAACACTTAACCCAGCAAAGTATATCGGTTGTGCCTTAGATTTTCAACTTCTTTTAAAAATGTGGCGTACTGGCTGAAAGTGTGCTGGTGACAATCATCTAAAAAATCGGGGACAATATAGACCCCATAATTTTTCTGGTTATCTTGATAAAAATTAAACTTTAGATAATTTTATCCGGATTTGTGAAATACCCAAGGGATCGTTCCATTGATCAACTTAAGGCCAGACCATGCCAGCCAGTGCCGAATTAGTAGATTTATGTCAGGCTCACCTCGAATTATTGCGCCGGACATTCGGCGAGGTATCGTCTGTCATCTATCTCACCTTAGGTATGGATCAAGAATCTGAACCCATACTGGTTCCCATAGCTCAATTACCAGAGTCTGGCGACTTCAAAGATTTGCTTGATCCTAGAACTAAGCGCGATGCTCTACCGCCATCAGACCTAGATAGTGCTTCACCTGGAGAATTAACTGGAATTGAACCATCAGGTCCAGACTTGGGGGGTGAACGCCTGGTTATGCCATTAATGCATCAGGAAATCGTTATGGGCGTCCTAGTTACCATGCGTTCGGACCGCGCCTGGCAAGCGAGTGAACAGCAGTATTTACAAACGGTCTCGACGAGCTTAGCGGCCGGTTGCTTTTTAGATCGGCAAAATCAATGGTTACGTCAACGTCTCAAAACCAAACAGGCGTTACAAGGAGAACAATCTGACGTTTTTCATAACCTGCTACATCAGTTTCGTAATCCTTTAACCGCTATTGGTACGTTTGGGAAGCTAATGCTGCGGCGATTAACCCAAGATGACCCCAACTATAGATTGGCAGACGGTATTGTACGTGAAAGTCAACGACTGAAGGAACTGGTTACTGATTTTGACGCTGCAGTTGACATTGGGGATGCTGATATTGCCCAAGAAGTCACACCTCCCCTGCTGCCACCAGATAACATTGACACTAGTCAAAAGCCACTGCTGCCTGCATTAGGTCGCTCTTTAGAAATTACCCCCCAACGTTTGGAAGATGTGATTCACCCCTTGATCATGGTGACGGTAGCTGCTGCTAGTGAAAGAAATCGACAGTTTTGGCATTCTCCCTTGGATGGTTTCCCGCAAACACTCGTAGGCGTTGATGCCCAAGCATTACAGGAAGTGATTGCGAATTTACTGGACAATGCATTCAAGTATGCACCTCATCAAGCATGGGTTTGGCTTCTGGGAGGATTAACCAAAGAAAATTACGTAGGCATTGTCATTGGCGATAATGGTCCCGGAATTCCAGCAGAGGATCAAGTTCATTTATTTGAACGACATTACCGAGGGATTCAGTCCCAGGGGGCCATTGGTGGTACGGGCCTGGGCTTAGCGATCGCAAAAGATTTGGTTATCCAAATGGGAGGGACCATAGACTTGATCAGCCCCATTTGGACTCAAACAGCAGTACCGCTATGGATACCTGTACCCTTACATCAAAAACTATCACCTGCTGATAAGGGTACAGTTTTTATTGTGTGGCTACCGATTATGGACGCTCCGAAGTAGCCGTTGAACTAGCAGGTCTAGCCCCCGCTGAACGGACTGACGTTATCCGCCGTAGAGCATCAAACCAAAAGTTAGATCCCATAGAAACAGCCAAGCCTGTCACAATCCATCCAAACCAATGGCGCGGTATTGGTAGGGGCCAATCAGCTTCTAGCACCGCTTGAGTCGCCAACAGTTTAGGAGAGCGGCCAATGGGCAGCGAATAGTCCGAAAGTGTGGTTTGTACAGCAGTCCCTAAGGACTGTAGGTCATCGCTTAGGGCTCTAGCATCGTCAGAGGGGGAAACGAGAGTGTCTAGGGATGCCTGGTTAACGGTTTGAATTACGCTATTACGCACCGCCTGATCTACAGTCAAACGATTGACAATGTAAAACGTATCTGCATTAACGGCAGCTGCAATCGCCACACCAATTAAAATGGCAACTATTTTTGAGTTACGGCGATATACCCCTGCGGCCCGATCCATACCTCGGTCGTACCAATGTTCTAATTCCTGCTGGAAAAGTTTAAACTGATCCTCTGCGGCACCGGTGCGACGACTCACTCGCTCAGCCAATATATTGAGACTCTCTTGAAGACGTACAGGTATTCTGCCATCAAGGGTTTGACGGATATAGGCCAGTTCAGAACGGGAGTCGGCTTGCTCACCTGAACTCGTTAATAACGCCAGCAATTCTTTCAAATTTGGCTGTAGCTGATGGACTAATCCTTCGGCCATATCCATGCCGCCGGCAATTTGCGATCGCAAGTATCCTAGCCGCCGAGTAAACGCCTGGGTTGCCCCATAGCTCTCAGGCAAAACTTGAGCTCCCTGATCGGCAAAATGATCTAGCTCGGCCATGACCCGATCGGCAATTTGGGCTAAACCAGTGCGCCCCGTCCGATAGTCTATGAATATTTTCTCTAAGGACGCTTCCAAATTTCGCAGCTCGACATCAAGCAGCGCACCATCACCAACGGCTGCTCGTAGCGTATGCAGCGTATCTCCTAAAGGAAGCATGATGCGCTCCTGCAACAATCGCTTGAGGCGAGCTTCGACTACTGTTTTTTGCACCCCTTCCAACTGCAAGGTTTCCATCAGTGTGGTTGCAAATGCTTCTGACGGAATATACGAAGGGCCGGACGTTTGCCTGCCAAATACATTACGGGTACGGCTCACCAATCGATACACACTACCTATCACATGGAGCATCTGCCGAGCCGAGCGAGCAATGATTCCCTGGGCTTCATAATTCAAGTCACGCACCATGGGACTACTGTAAATCTGGTCGGCTAACCTACGAGCAGCACGATGATCGGCAGATTGTCCCCCTGCCAACAGCTGCTCAATCGAATACTTAAGATGTTCAGCCCGCCATTGCAGCATAGTGCTAACAATTTCCTGCACCTCACTGGCAATCAAACCCAAGGCCATATAAACGAACACCAGCCCTAGGGCAACATCTAAAACTACTGGCAACCCCATAATTTTTCTGAATTAAAGCTAAGAATTGAGCCAACTAACGATGACGCAATTACAAACGATTATTCGTCAGCATCGTCATCACTATCGACATTAAGCTGCTTTAAGCGAATATGCTTACGACCTAAAGAAATCTCAAACTCATCTCCGGGTTTTAGCCCCATTTGCTTGGTATAGGCAGCTCCAATCAACAAATTACCGTTAGATTGCACAGTAATTCGATAGCTTGCACTACGCCCGCCTCGCCCATTACCTGTTTGAATACTATCCAATTGAATACCTTCGGCATCAATCAGCGCATTCATAAATTTCATCATGTTCACACGGACAACATCATTCTTTGTCACCGTGTAATAGCCACAGGCTTTAGCCTTTTCCTCTCTAGAGAGATGTTCTAAGTCCTTTACTTTTTTAAGTAATGTCTTACCAGTTAATGGATTTGAATTTGACGGTTTAGCCATTCACCCACATCTCTAACACGAACACGTTTGGAAGTTTGCTTTTACTGCTTAAAGAAATGATTCTGCTTGCTGTGACTGTTAAACCATGTCTGAGTAAACTTCATATTTTCCCCGAGAAAAACCATCGTTCTGAATGGAGACATGATCAACTAATTATCACCTCATACAGGATTCATTCCATTGGTCCGCAATATCAAAAGCTAATCATAGATATTTGGGAAGGAGTCCACGAGTAATGCTTCAATTAAATTGCTTTAAACTCCCTGAAGCACCCAGCCCATTACTATTTTTAAACATTACCTACTCACTGCGCAGTAGATAACGAGCAGAATCATACATGATTAAAATACGTTTGTGCACGCTGTTTGCATTTATTTCTTGATAATTGTATTAAGAGTTGATTTACCTAGTAATTTGTCCAGGGTCTAATCATTATGGAAACTTCTTATGTTAACTTTTCCCTAATTCTCCCTAATCTATCCTGTTGACCTGAGGCTAGATTCACCTTTTTCTAAACCTCAAAGTCGAGCCAGTATCCGCCTTAACCATGAAACTGACAACCCGCGGACACTATAGTGTTAAAGCAATGCTCGATCTGAGTTTGCAACCCCGTTTAGCGTCCGTTAAACTCATTGCTCAGCGACAAAATCTACCAGCTCCCTACTTAGAAAAACTGCTAATTCAACTGCGTCAAGCGGGCTTAGTTGAATCAGTTCGAGGCTCGCGTGGTGGCTATCGTTTAGCAAAAGCGCCCAGTCATATATATCTAGGCCAAATTTTAGATGCCGTCGGCGAACCAATTACGCCTTTGGAGCTAGCATCTCCTGAAAAAGCTGAGGACTGGGTCACACTTACCCTATGGCGAAAATTGCAGGAAAAACTAAGAGAAACGCTTTATAAAATTTCCCTAGAAGAACTCTATTACGATGCGCGTAGTTGGCAAGCGGCCCAAGGTGAAGATACAAACTTTATGGTTTAAGGCTTGCTAAGTCGAAAGTCTTCGTTATGGTTATTAAACTAAGCGTTAATGTACCTTGAGATCCCTTAATCTATGAATTGCCAATTGTACGCTGGCAACATAGATAGAAGTATCTCTTGATCAGCAACGGCATAAATTGCTTTCACTTCTCGCCTTAATTATGGCCGATCAGGTTGTTGAAATTCTATCCGCAGAGGCGATTCGCCGTACTCTAAACCGTTTGGCTTCTGAAATCATTGAACGCACCCATGCTCTGGATGACTTAGTCTTAGTCGGCATTTACACCCGTGGCATTCCCCTGGCCCATACCATTGCCCAGCAAATGGAACGGCTTGAAGGCATTAAAGTTCCTGTGGGAGAACTCGACATTACATTTTACCGAGACGATCTCGATAAAATCAGCACTCGTACACCTGCAAAAAGTGAGATGCCCTGTGATCTGACAGGGAAGAAAGTTGTGTTAGTGGATGACGTCATTTTTAGCGGGCGCACCATTCGAGCCGCCCTCAATGCCGTACTGGACTATGGCAGACCCAATATGATTCGTCTGGCTGTGCTAATAGATCGGGGCCATCGGCAGGTTCCTATTCATCCGGACTTTATTGGCAAATCTCTACCCACTGCCCGCGAAGAGTTGGTCAATGTACAGCTTATGCCTGTAGATCCCAAGGACACGGTTGAGTTATTGAAACCGACCTAACAAACGCCTAGCGAACTGATCTGAACCAGGATTCTGGTACCCATTCCGGAGGATAGAGCCCCAACCAAGCAAGGTTTTGCGTGTAGTAGGCAGAATCTCCATCCCAAAAATCATTGGGGTCTGCCAGTGCCAACTTATTTTCTCGAATCGCCTCGGCTGCCTTGGGATCTAAATGACGAGCAGCCTGATAAACCATGGCGTATTGAGATGTGGCCCCATAATCAACCATCGCTTCACCCGCCAGATCGATCTGGGCTGGTAGCTTTTGAGATTGTTGCCAAAGTTCCAGTAAGGGTGTGAGATGCTCGCTCAGGTAGTGGCCCGCTGGAGGAGCCTCAAACCAAGTCAAATCAAGGGCTACTCGCCACCACACTCGATAGGCATCAAAGCCATAAATACTTCTAAGCGGGGCTGAGGCTGGTAATTTTCGATAGTGAGGGGCTTCACTGTGCAGCAAAAACCAATCGCTAGGCAGTCCTAGTTCTGAGATTTTTGCACTCTCTTCCAGCATTCTGTAACTGGTATGGACAAGTTCCATCCAATCGCGCCGTCGATCGACTTGGGCAAAAAGCCGGAAAGCATAGGGTGCTGCATAGGATGGGTTTAGGTACCAGGTTTCAGGGGAGGGATGAAAGGCCTCCATGGGGCCAGGCAAAAGATAATGTCCAGACAGATCATCTTTTAAGGCGATATCAGCTGTCGAAAAGTCCCAAATATCCTTGAGTTTGATCTTTGCTAGGGTCAAATAGGCTGGCTTTTTCCAACGACGGGCAGCCATAATCAGGGCTGTCGCTGCATCGATATCGGCATCAGTGGCAAAGTTTTCGTCAAGGATGCCCCATGTCTGAGCTTCACCCGGTGCGGCATCAGGCCCCCACTTCCAGGCCCAAAGATGGTCGAGCAGTTCACCGTCTTCATCCAGACGCGCTAGATTTTCTTCGCCCCATTGCAGTACTCGATCAAAGGTCTCAGGATCATCGATCAGCAATGCACGCAACATCGCATAGGCTTGACCTTCAGACGTGGTGCGCTGATCGTCGTTTTCCCAATCAATCACCCGACCATCAGCCTGAATAAAACGATCGCGATAACGCTGCCATGTGGTTTCAAAAAAAGACTGTTGAGCTGCACCATCCGACGTAGCTATTGTGATAGAAGCCGGTAGCTGTGTTGGTAGGTTATAAATAGCCTGCGATCGCACAGATACCAAGCAACCAGTAATCCATACATTAAGCACAAGACCCAAAAGGACTAGACAGCCCCAACGCTGTATCCATTTAAAAACCGCTCTCGACAACATGTTTGTCCCATCCTTTTTATATGGTCTAGCGTTGTAGTCATGTCCTAACAAATTAAAACCGCGACATATCCCATTAGTTGCCACTTCAATTAGCTGCCACGTATATCAGTACTCAGTTTTGACTACGGTGTGATGCACAATGTGATCACTTACGGTGTGATCGCTTGCTGATCCGGTGTAGGATGTCCATCCTGCACCATAGAAAATCGACTGGAAACTGATATAAACCGATATACAGCCAGTGTGCCAAGCTGTCGGCAAACGTCCTTATCCTGCCACACCACTCTGAAACTCATCAAAATTGAGCGATTGGATTCACGTCTTACCCAAAAATTACGGCTCTAAATGTAGAAACGGTTAATAACGCTCCCAAACAGGTTGAAAACCGCGATGAAGTAGTAATCCCTCTTTAATTAAAATTTCCTGGCGCTCCAGACCAAAATTGTTAGGGACTCGACTTTGCAGCGCATTGATTTCTTCCAATGCTCGTAAAGGACGATCTTGAGCCACCGTTAAGCTAATGGAGGTCTGGCGTAAATTAATATCGTCCGGGGCCAGTTCAATGGCCTGGTCATATAGACGGCGCGCCTCTTGATAGCGCAATTGCCGGAAACGAACCCCAGCCAAACCGACCATTGCATCAAACTGCTCAGGGTTTCGCTCTAGCAAAGTGTTATACGCATTAGCCGCCGTCGATAAATCATCGGTGTCTTGGGCAATCTGTCCCTGTAGCAGATAAACTTCAGGAGCATCTGGGTTATCAGCCACGAGCTGCGCCGCAGCCTCATTAGCCGCATCGGGGTCGGTCATCGCCAGCACCTGGATCTGACGCTGACGCACCGCAATGGAATTAGAGTTAGCTATCAGCAGCGCTTCATACAGCTCGCTGCGGGCTGGATCCGCGGGTAGTGCACCCACCAGACTATATAGTTCAGGCGGGTTTTCATTGGTAGAGTGATTGGCAAGCCACTGCTCTAGAACTGATTCCGCCGTTTCGACTGAAATAAATTTACCCTGATAGGCCAGGCTGGTTTGACCCAGGATTTTGGCATCGTTACCGGGATTGAGGGCAATGATTTCTTCATAAAGAGCCAAGGCCTCAACGTACTGACCTTGACCTTGATAGATACCCGCCAGACCTTGCAGAGCACCGGTCACTACCTCATTGCTACTGGTAGGGTCATTAATCAGCTGCTGATATAGTGCAATACTCGTGTCGATATCATCTTGACGACGAGCTTGTTCCGCCTGGAATAGAAAAACAGCCGGATCATCTCCGGCATAAAGACGCAGCTGCTCCTGGGCCAGGTCCAACTGATTTTTCTGAAGATAAATTTGGCCGAGACGATAGTGGAGAAATGGCTCAGCAGAAGTCACTGCAAGCACATCCTGATAAAACGTGATTAGCTCTGCATCGGGGGGATCAAGTCTGGCCAGGCTGGTGGCAATGTACTGAAGCTGGGTGGGATTTTGCGGTAAGTTGATCGACAACAGACGCTGTCGCAGCTCGTAGGCCGAAATTTGAGCCAGCTGTCGCTCCCAAATGCTGGTCTGTACATAGAGGCTGACGTCATCGGGGTATTGAGCCGACAGCTGGCGATAGGTCGCTAATGTGGTGGGCTGGCTACTGGGATAAGCGCCCAGGGCAGCCGCCACTTCACGAGCGGCCCCCACCGTCAGGCTGGAGCTGGTTAAGACCCCTTGATAGGCTGAGATCGCACGACGTTGCACGACAGGGGCATCTGTGTAGAACGTCATCCCTCTGAGGGCACGAGCCACCACTAGCGGCTGGCCTTGAATGGTATCTAGTAATGCTAACCCACGCTCATATTCACGATTTGCAGCATAGGAAGTGGCAAGCTCTGCCTTAATTTGAGCCTGTTGAATGGAATCGCCATTGGCATCGAGAAACGGCGTAAGCACCTCGATTGCTGCCCTGGGATTATCTTGCTGGCGGAGGGCAAAACTGTAAGCCTGGGCTTCAAACACCGTTAGAGTTTGACCAGCATTGATATAACCTTCAAACAATTCAACGGCCTGGGCAGAGCGTCCACCATAGGCAAAGGCCTGGGCAGCGCCCACCTGAGTGGCCAATGGGGGGGACTGCTCCAGGGCAATTTCGTAGTCAGCAACGGCTTCAGCCAGGCGGCCATCATAAAAAAGGAGGAGGGCGCGTTGCGATCGCACCTCTCCATTCTGTCCATACCCCGGCTGCTCCAACAGCGTAGTCAGCGCATCAATGCCAACCGTCCGCCATTCAGGGCGATAGCTCCCCAAAAAGCCCAACGTTTCCAGCGCTTCAATATTAGTTGGATCAAGCCCTGTCAAACGACGAAATTCTTCAAATGCATTGGCATCCTGACCTAACTTGAGATAGGACCGAGCCACCCCTAACTGAGCTGGAACAGAGTCTGGATACTGCTGTACCGCCTGTAGAAACTTTTCAAGGGCCTGATCAGTCCAGCCTTTCTCAAATAGGTCATACCCTTCTTGCACTAAGGCAGGTTCATTATTTAAGTCCGGCAATTGGGCATTGGGCAATTGGGCCAACACCGGCTGAGCCAACATCAGTGGCGTAGCAGCCAGTAAATTAAAACCGAGGCATAGACCTAAAGTGCAACGATACCAGTTCATAACAATAAGGGTTCCTATATTTCTCCGGGAATGGCGTTCTGCCTACACATCAATCAAAAAGGAGGGCAAAAAAGAAGGGTGGGCGGCCCACCCGATCAGAATCAATCCAAAAGCTCCAATAAATCCCAATCGGCACGAACACGGACACCAAACACCGCATCAGAGAATTCATCCCGCAGCTGCAAACTAACAGCGGCTCTAGCATTGGGGGCGAGTCGGATGTCATAAAACGTTTCTAAAACATCAGGACGATCTCCCTGACGTCGATCGTCATCGCTAAGGTCACGACCATAGCCAATGCCAAAACGGTCATCTTCCATGAACAGGTCTAGGAAATTAACACCAAAACTGTAGGTATTGCCTGAAATATCTAAATCAGTATTTCTGTGATGACCATAGCGACCAAACAATCCGGCATTGAGCTGAGGAATAAACCACTCGGCATTGATGCCGTAGGACTCTTCACGATCCCCCTCCTGGGGGCCAAAAATGCCATTGCGGTTGAGCTGAAAACTCTCAGGGATACCATCACGATCACCGTTATCAGTGGCTGTCACGTAGGTACCACGCACAATAAAATTACCGACATTAATACCCAATTCACCAGCAAAGGCATCAAAGTTCAAGTCATCAAATCCACCGGACGAAAATGTTGCCGCCTTGAGAATAATTTCATCAATGGGCCGCCAATGAATCAGTGCTGCTGGTTGGGACTCAAGCTGTGTTGCCGCGAGGGCAGGATTCGTCTGAAAAACAGGATTAATGAAATGGGTCAGACTATCTTTAGCAAAGCTATTACGATCAAAAAAGGACGTCAGCTCAATGAGCCCAGCAGCTCCTCGCAGACTGGGCAAATTTGTTGGAGACGCAACGACATAAAGTTCGCTGACGTTAAAACCCGTGGAATCCGTGTCTGAGAATGCATCGCCAGTGGATAAGTCAACGGCACCTACAAACGCAACGTTAGATTCCAAGAAGTAGTGACCATAGACACGCGCTCGGGCAGAAAAATCACCATCTTCTACAATCGCAGCGGTTTGAAGTGTGAGAGACGGTGGTGTGAGGGGCCCTTCGACGTCGACCTCTTCTCCAGTGACTGCATCATCGATTTCTGACTCCGTATTCGAGAGAGGAGCAAGCACGCCATCTTCAGATGCTTCAACAGAGGTTTCATCAAAGAAAAATGGGTCTGCGGGTTCCGCTAGATCACTGGCATTTTCCTGGGCCAAAAGAATCTGCTCAGCTTCAGCCCCATTGGTAGCCTCAGCCGTTTCGTCTTCTTCCTCCTCAGACGCTTCCTCCTCCTTAGATGCTTCGTCTGGAGTAGATTCCGGTAGTGACGTCACCAGGGTAACCTCTTCTGTCTCCGCTGTCTCCGGCAGTGCTTCTACAGGTAAGGCCATCACTGGAGCTGCAATTACCGCCATGGCTATCCATACCATCCAAGACACCAGCGGCAGGGCTTGAAAATTCCTAGCGATATCCCTCATAGTCCTTTCCAATAAGTGTTCCTATTTAAGAATTTTGGGCGTTGCTAACCCTTGGAATCAGTAAATCTGTAATGCCATGGGCAAAACAGACAAAACCATCCCACAAAACCAACAACAGCTTTTTAGATAGTTTTTTTAACCCTGATATCGGTGACAGATTAAACATCTAGGGCCACATCGGTATTCACCCCATAGTTATCCCATCGGGTCAAATCATCTTTAATACCCTGGAATATCAAGATGCTTAATTCGCCATCTTGTTCCAAAACTAGTGTGAACTCTCTGTTTGGGCTTGTAGTTCTTAGTTAAAGACAAATCGCCTTTATCAGTTCTTTACAAAGTCTTTGAATGCGTCCCCAGGAAAACTCCGGTTTTGCCATGAGTTCGCCCAATGTATCTTACGTATCTTGGTCAGACGCGTGAATAAACGTTGACTAACAATAATTGGTTCAACCTAGGGCTTACTTTAGATAAAGCAAGATCAGCAAAAATATAGAAACATACCGTGGGCCAAACCGTTAGCTTGGACAACACCAATCCTGCAATTATTCAGGATCGCAAAGCGGATCATCTGCGCATTTGCCTCGAAGATGATGTGCAATGTCATCAGATCACCACTGGTCTAGAAAACTATCGCTTTATCCACTGTGGTCTACCTGAGTTGAATTATGACCAGGTGGATATTAGCACCACATTCCTGGGTAAACAGCTGGCCACACCGTTACTCATTTCCTCCATGACCGGTGGCACAGAACAGGCTCGGGTCATTAATCAACGCCTGGCTGTCGCCGCCCAGAAATTTGGCTTAGCCATGGGGGTAGGTTCTCAGCGCGTGGCCGTGGAAAAACCAGAATTAGCGCCCACGTTTAATATCCGTCGATATGCGCCGAGTGCTCTACTTCTGGCTAATCTGGGGGCGGTGCAGTTGAACTATAGCTATGGGCTAGAACACTGTCAGCGGGTGGTGGATTGGTTAGAAGCCGACGCCCTGATTTTGCATCTAAATCCACTTCAAGAATGTGTGCAGACCCGGGGTGACACTGACTTTAGCGGTCTGCTGGTTAAAATTGAGACTCTCTGCGCAAAGCTGCCGGTGCCGGTCATTGCTAAAGAAGTGGGCAACGGTATTTCTGGCGGTTTGGCGAAAAAGCTTATTGATATAGGTATCTCGGCCATTGATACCGCTGGGGCTGGTGGCACATCCTGGGCCAGGGTAGAAAGTGAGCGGGCTCAGGATATTAAACAACGTCGCCTGGGGCAAACCTTTGCGGACTGGGGTATACCCACGGCTGATTGCATTGTGAGTGTGCGTGCGATCGCACCCAAAATTCCCCTAATTGCCTCTGGCGGACTACGCAACGGTCTAGATGTGGCTAAAACCTTAGCCCTGGGTGCTGACATTGCCGGCATGGCCTTACCATTCCTCAAAGCAGCTGACAATTCCGAAGAAGCCCTGGACACCCTGGCCGATATCCTGATAGCCGAACTTAAGACTGCACTGTTTTGTACGGGTCAAGGGAATCTTAAAGACCTGAAACACAGTCAAGTTCTACAGCGCATACCATAGAGTAATCTGCGTTGAGTCAGATTTTCCAAACCCAGATTTTCCAAACGTTGCCCACATCCCACCATGCGAGACTTTTTTAAATATATGGCAGCTAGTGCCATTGGCACTTTAGTTGGTCTATTCAGTTTAATTGCCCTACTGGGTGTGGGCGCAATCGGGCTGGCAGGCTTGTTTATCACCTCCGCGTCCAGTGACACAGAACCTGAGGTTGAAAAAAATTCGATCTTAGTTTTTGACCTGGCCACCGACATTGTGGATGCGGTGCCCTATTCAGGAGCCAGTGTCGTACTCGAAGAAACGCTTTACGGTAACCCCTATCGGTCCATGTCTCTGCATAGCGCCCTAGAAGCCATTGAGGCTGCTGCCACCGACAACAATATCACTGGCATTTACCTCACTGGCAATACCAATGCTGGGCTGGGCACATTAAAAGAGATCCGGGCCGCCCTGGAAAAATTTAAAGCCGACTCCGGTAAACCGGTTTTGGCAAACAACTCTGTCTGGAGCGAGCGGGACTACTATCTTGCTTCGGTAGCCGATTCTCTATATCTAAACCCGGCAGGTATTCTTGAACTCAATGGTTTTCGAGCCGAGATTCAGTTTCTAGCGGGCGCGCTCAGCAAATATGGTGTGGGCGTGCAAGTGTTGCGAGCTGGCCGTTACAAATCTGCCATCGAGCCATTTACCCGTACCACCAGTAGCCCAGAAGAGAAGCAACAGACCCAAGCACTGCTAACTGACCTATGGCAAGAGTTTTTAACCACCGCCAGTGAAGCTAGAGAAACCACACCGGAATCCATTCAGGCAATTGCTGAGAACCAAGGCTTACTGCCAGCCGCCGAAGCCCAGACAGCTGGACTGATTGATAATGTCGCTTTTTATGACGATGTGCTGAGTGAGCTGAGGGCATTAACTAAGCAAACCGATGAAAAATGGGTTGAGGATGAAGATGATTTCACTCAGATTAGCCTTCATCGCTACAGCCAGACCCTAAGCCCTGATATTGGCAAGGATACCATTGCTATTGTGTATGCCAGTGGGGAAATTATCGATGGAGAGGGAACCACACCTGGCACCATTACCTCCGGCGGTCTCTCGGATACGCTGCGCCAAGTACGTCATGACAATGATATTGAAGCGGTGGTGCTCCGGGTCAATAGCCCAGGGGGCAGTGCGATCGCATCTGAAATCATTGCCCGTGAAGTGGAACTCTTAGCAGCGGAAAAACCTGTGATTGTCTCCATGGGTAACTACGCTGCTTCAGGGGGCTATATGATTGCGGCCCCTGGCGATCAGATTTTTGCCACCCCCAGCACGGTAACCGGCTCCATTGGAGTATATGGCCTGCGGCTCAATTTCAAAGAAATTGCCAACCGCAATGGCGTTACCTGGGATGTAATTAAAACTGCAAAGCTGGCCGATATTAACACCATTAGCCGTCCCCAAAGTGAGGATGAACTGAAGCTGCAACAGGGGTTTGTTAACACCTTATACGACCGTTTTGTGAGTCTGGTGGCAGATGGGCGAGAACTCCCCAAAGAAAAAATCAACCAGGTGGCGCAAGGACGTGTGTGGTCAGGCACCGATGCCCAGAGTGCCAACCTGGTGGACCAAATGGGCGGACTAAATGATGCGATCGCGGCTGCCGCCGAAGCTGCCGAATTGGATGATTGGCACGTGGAAGAACTGCCCAAACCTCCCAGCTTTGAAGAACAACTTTTTGAAAGTCTCTTTGGTGTAGGCGTTGTTACCAGGTTACCCTGGGCTCAGGATCCGATCTCTCAAGAAGCGATGAAACTCAGAGAAGATCTAACATTGTTAAAAACTCTCAACGATCCCCAGGGAATCTACATGAGACTCCCGTTTACCACCGAGATTGAGTAGATTTTAAACAACGATGTCTAATGTTGTTGTCTAATCGCCCATAACCCACTTCCGACTACCCCAAGGGCAAGCAACAAACTGGGTTCTGATACAGATTTAGCATCAGACTGAGCTAATAGAGTTACGGGCGAACTGCTTAGATCTGTTGTATCTGCCAAACCTGACAGCACTGGCACCGGGGCGGATGTCGCGAAAAGAGGAGTATCTTCTGTGGCGACCTCAGGAGGATGGGATGGGAGGGTGAGATTAGGCAACACATGGGTGGCGATATCTTGCACAATGCGATCATGCAATCTTGTATCGTCGTCTATGGTGCGGTGGGTGATGTTGCGATCGCCAAATAACTCCTCCACATTAATATTCTCAGACCCATTAACGTTGCTTGCTCCCCCTAAATCAAACAGGTCCCAACCTGGCCTAAAAAAGTTAAAGCGGTTACGACGCTGGTAGTAATTAATGCCAGTTTGCACATTAGGGGGCAAAACCTCATCTTCTTGGTCCCTCCCAGTCAGTGGCTCATAGGAATCAATCTGTACCAGCAGATCAATCGGCGAAGGCGACTGACCGGTAGCAGTTCGCATCGCGGACAGACCTCCGCCACTATAGCCAATTAGACCAATAGCACCAACATCGTCAAACTGGTTAAGAAAGGATAGCCCTTGAGCACTGCCCACTTCTTGAAAGTTGAAGATATTCCCCTCGTAAGAATCAAAGACTTGAACGGTCAAGTTATGGTCCGGAAAGGCTGTGCTGATACGATTGGCGAGGGTATCCATACCTGGTGGGCCAGAATCACCACTTAAAGAACCCAGTAAGCCACCGGCCCCTCGAAATAGACCAATGACGGCCCGTTCGCCCAGGGTAAGCTTGGCAGCTTGGGCAGCCGTAGGACTGAGTACTGCAACTGAAATGATCAGCAGGCTGAGCCCAACCCCCTTGGGAGTTACACGCCTGACAGGATCATACTTTTGGGGAGGCTGCGGACCTTCGGGAGGATTTAATCTGAAAAATGCTGATATCGGGCCAGCCCGCCAGCTCGCTTCATCCCCTGAATCAGCAACGGTATTTTGGATCGCCTGCCTGAAGCATTTTGAAAGCCAATGACTCATTTGCCGCACCGGGTAAGTTTTAGCGTGTTGCCATCAACAATAATCCATACAATGTTGGCACAGCCCTTCTGTGCTAACAATATTGCAAGCATTGATTGAAATTATGGATCGATACTGTCCTCGATACTGAAGGCATCGAAGAAGGTTAAATCCTTGAAATCTTCCATGTCCTGGGCGAATCAATTGATGTTGTGACGGCACCTAAGTCTGCTGTTGCTCCACTCAGTCTCGTTTTAGTGTGGCAGAGCCACAGTAGTCTTCTCCAGGCTGAGCCTGGGAACAAGGAAAGGGGAAGCAGAGCTATGATTAATCTGAACACTGCAAGCTTAAACTGTCACAGCCACCATGCCCTCACCATTTCCAGGGATGGATCCATATCTAGAACAGCCAACATTCTGGTCGTCTTTTCATAGTCGACTAATTGTAGCGATTGCCGATACCCTAGCCCCTCAACTTCGTCCCCACTACTTCATTGAAGTTGAAACCAGAACTTACAAAGATATTCCTGACGATGAGCTACTAGTAGGCATTCCAGATGCAGTAGTTTTAGCCGGTATCGCCCAAAATAATCCGAAGCCACCAGATTCCCCATCAACACCTGGCATAGAAGGACAATTTCAGCCTCAAACCGTTACCCTACCCATGCCAGCGGAAATCAAAGAACGCTATCTAGAGGTGCGTGAAGTCGGTAGTAATGCCGTTATTACAGTGATAGAAGTGCTGTCTCCCAAAAATAAGCGGAAAGGTAAAGGTCGCAATGTTTACGAAGAAAAGCGACAAACCATTTTAGGTAGCGCTTCTCACCTAATTGAAATCGATTTGTTGCGTAGCGACTCTCCAATGCCAATGCAGGGAGCCGTACAACTTGCCCATTACCATGTCTTGGTCAGCAGAGCAGAACAACGCCCTCAAGCAACACTGTATGCAGCCACCATCCGTGATCCATTACCGGAATTTCCAGTACCGCTAAAAGTCGCTAACGAGAAGGTCTTGGTAAACTTGCAAACTATTGTTGCAGGGGTATATGAGCGAGCCAGTTACGATTTACGCATTGACTACTCGCAGCCGTTGCCACCCCCTAGGTTTTCTCAAGCTGACAAAGACTGGATTGCTGCACTGTTAGAGTCGACATAATGCTTGGGTTTCCAAGGCAATACGAGGTTGCGTTTGGTCATCAAACGGTCGATTTAATACGCTTGTATCCAAAAAATCCTTATCTGCCCTCCCCCTAACCTAATTGACAGAACGCAAATCCGCTAATCTGTAAAACTTTGATCCACCGCCCTAACAGCAACTGCTTCACCCATTAGAGTTGTCAACGCTAATGTCTGAGCCATCGACATCTGCCCATAGCTAAACACCCAGGGCACATCATCCGTCAGCGACAACTTCTCCAATAAATAAGGACTGCCGTAAACAACCACCGCCTGCAAATCCCCTGCAAGCATCTCCAAATACTTGCGGGCCAACTGAACCACAGGCTCCCCACGCCGAAATGGATTATCCCGCACAAACAACTGCACCAGTGTCGGCAAACCTGTCCTCGGCAACTGTGACGACCGACTATCCAGCAGCGTCAGCCCATAGTCCCATCCCATCGGCTCAGTAATCGCCGGAGCAGTCCTCGATAAATACCGACAATTCAAAACATCGTCTACGAGGATCACATTTTGCCCCGGTCCCTTTGGCCTAAACTCAGCACCCCCCCGCCGACTTGATGCTTTCAAAATAGACCTTGCTAGCCCTAACGTCTCAGGCTGTGCCAGCTGCTGCACCTGAGTTACTGGCTCCGCAGGCTCCCAATTATAACAGGACGGCCCAGTCCCCAAAGGCCCCGAAACCTTATACTTAGCTCGCCAAATGCGCTCCACCGATGCCCGAATCTGGTCCTCATCTATGCGACCTACCCGTACTGCTTCGCAAATTGCCTGAATGCAACCCTCCGCATCCGCAGGCATCATGATCACATCTGCCCCCGCTTCCACTGCCAGCACCGCTGCCTCGTACGGGCCATAGGTTTCCGTAATCGCCCCCATCACCATCGCATCGGTGACAATCAACCCATCAAACCCCAGATCCTGACGCAATAGCCCCGTCAAGATTGCTTTAGATAACGTGGCAGGATACTGCTTATCTAAAGCAATCAAACAAATGTGGGCCGTCATCACGCTATCTACGGCCTTACCTGCCCCAGTAAAAATCGCGCCCTTAAATGGCAAGAGTTCCACCCGATCTAACCTGCTTAAATCGTGGTCAATAACTGGCAAACTCAGATGCGAATCGATTGACGTGTCTCCATGGCCCGGAAAATGTTTCGCCGTTGTCAGTACTGGATACTCCTGCGCTCCCTCGATAAATGCTTGGGTCAGTTCAGCAACAATCTCCGGTGTTTCTCCAAACGCCCGTACATTAATTACCGGATTTTCTGGATTATTGTTCACATCCACCACTGGAGCCAATACCCAGTTCAGACCAATGGCCATGGCTTCGCAGGCTGTGCACTGGCCAAACTGATGGGCATAGGTTTTCGCTAGGGATAAATCCGTTCGGGCAATTTCCCCTAAGGCCATGGGTGGTGAAAACCAGGTGGCACCACTAAACCGTTGACCCACACCTTCTTCAATATCCGCTGCCATCAAGAGGGGAATATCCGCCATGGCTTGGAGTGCCTGGCAACGTAGGGCAACTTCAGCACCGCTACCGCCTAGCAGGATGACACCACCTACGCCCAGATCAGTGATGTAGTGTGCTAACTGTTCTTGGTTGGCTTCCCATTGGGGATATGCGATTTCATGGTCAAACAGATGCCCGGTGGTCCGAACCACAATCATCTGGGCGACGAGCTGCTGTAGTGACAGGCTATCTGGGTCGGGGAGAATGGGTTTTAGCATTTACGCCGTAGGGGCATACCGACGTGCACCCTCCGAAATCTAGACAAATTAGACAAATTATCAATATCTGATTTGCATCAATGTGCATTTTTCAAGATCTAGGCAAATTATCAATATCCTGCATTGGGCGCACAGCAGTGCGCTCCTACGGAATCATGCTAATTTGCTTAAATTTGATGAAAATTGTGGTTCTTACAAACCATCCTCATCTTCAACGGCACTGGGTACCACAGTCGGAATACCATTCTCATCAACGCTATTGCGTTCGTGCTTCAACCGGCTCAGTAAGTTGAGCACGTCAGTGCCCTGCTCAATTGAAATATCCTCTTTGAACATGATTTCGGGTGTACGTCTCAAGCGTAACCGCCGCCCCAATGCCCCGCGCACATAGGGTGTGGCTGCTGCTAGGCCTGCCATTGTTTCGGCTTTAGCTTCGTCAGTGCCGTAAATGCTGACAAACACCTTGGCGTGTTGCAAATCACCGGACACATCAACAGCAGTGACACTCACCATACCCGCTCCGACACGGTCATCCTTGATATCGGACACCAGCATCTGACTAATTTCACGCTTAATCGACGCCGATACCTTTGCTACTCGACGACTTGTTGCCATGATTTTCTCCTATTTATGAATGGTGGGGATTTTGAACGTAGGCGATGCCCACTCGTCCACCGATTATTGGGGGGCCTCCTTTGTGGGGGGCCCTATGCTAAACCCAGCATTGCTCTCAGGGTAAAGGTTAGGAACATAAAGCCAGCCACTATAGCACCTACCAAAGCAATTGCAGTCACGCGATTTTCGAACAACGGTAGAAGGGGCTTAACAATGCTGTAGAGTACGCCCAGGGTAAATGTAATAAAATAACGCGGATACCGCGATACATTGGAAAAAAAGTCTTGCATCGTCTAAATTAAGGCTCGGCAGCAGCCCTTGGAGTTAAGCAGCTTATTATAGGCTCTATCTATCCTACCGTAGGTGCTTGCTTCTCCTGAGAGGAAAATTCTTAAGAGTTTATGGTTCAACTATCCTCCCCATCTGTAGCGCTACGTCCATTCTTAAAATGGGCTGGGGGTAAACGGCAGTTAATACCGGAACTACTTAAGTATGCGCCTGATTCCTATGGTCGCTACTATGAGCCATTTATCGGCGGTGGGGCATTGCTACTCACCTTGCGGCCTGAACGGGCAACGATTAGCGATCGCAACCAGGAACTGATCAACTGCTACCAGGTGGTCAAAGGCTCCGTCGATGACCTCATTCAAAACCTACAGCAACACCGAAACGAGAAGGCCTATTTCTACGAAGTCCGTAGTTGGGACCGTCAGACTGACTTTATCAATAAAACTGCAACCCAGCGGGCTGCCCGCATTATTTTTCTTAACAAAACTTGTTATAATGGCCTATTCCGGGTCAATTCCAAAGGTCAATTTAATGCCCCCTTTGGTCGCTACAAAAACCCTACCATTGCCGATGAAATCGTTTTAAGAAACGTCAGCGCCTATCTAAATCTGGCCAATGTCACCATCCGACAAGCAGACTTTGCCGTCGCCGTTGCTGATGCAGGCCCAGATGATTTTGTCTATTTCGACCCGCCCTACGATCCGGTGTCTACCACAGCATCGTTTACGGGTTACTACAGAAACGGCTTTGAACGCGCTGAACAGGAACGATTGAAAGCGGTGGTCGATGACCTCACCATGCGGGGCTGCAAAGTACTGCTGAGCAACGCCTACACAGAATTTATTCAGGACCTGTATCGGGACTATCGCTGCGTACGGGTCAGCGCCACTCGGGCCATTAATTCAAACGCAACAAAGCGCGGCAAGGTAGACGAAATTCTAGTGATGAATTACTGATATCGAAATCCTTTATTCATCCACTTCCGGTAATGGTGGAACGAGCGGCTTAACCTGCCCTAAAATCTGCGGAACTTCGTCTGACACAATTTGCCAAAGGCGAGCATAGTCAATGTCGTCGTACTTGTGAATGATGATATTTCGCAATGCGATCGCACCACTCCAATCAACATCTCCATGGGTCGCTTGAAAATCAGCACTCAAACGATTCGCCGATTCGCCCATAATCTCTAATTGACGCTCTACAGCACTTTGAAACAGTTCATCGTCTAACAAATCGTCGTAGGTGCGTCCTACTAGAAACCGAGCAATGGCTTCCATCGCTTTCACCATGTCAAGCAACGCAGCATTATTTCGGGCTGTCTCGGTCATTGTGGGCTCACACTCTATCAAGTTCGTAAAATTCCTTTGCTCTGACGGATAAAGCACACAATAGGTGCGCAGTATTTCTGCCCGGCTAAAGGGATTCAGTAGTAACCGTTTTTGGGTTAGGTCCACCTCACGTCTAACTAGCTGGTTCAGTTCCCACTGAACGTTCTCGCTATTTAAATAATCCCCATCGCTATTAAAGACGACCAACACGTCAATATCGCTATCCTCTCGAAAATCTGTTCGGATAGCAGAACCAAATAGCCCCAGTTCCTTAATATGCCAGCGTTGACAAAAATCAATAATTTCAGACTCAGTCAAGTTCAATCTGTCCACCAGCACAGACGGCAAAGCTGAAACTGTATTGGTTTTCATACTTCACACCTCTTGCCCCATGGGCTTATTATCACCTCTTTTATTGCCTATGTCCCAGATGGTTACTGCACTATACCTATAGCCACAGACAGGGATAAAATTGGCACCGACTTCATTATGAAACGAGGACCATGGCAGTCTATCGCTGGCAGCAGTATACCTGCGCCTATGAGACACACAATACAGAAAGCACCGAAACGCCTTTGCTTTTAATTCATCCCATTGGTGTGGGGCTAGCGGGCAAGTTTTGGCAGCCATTGATCGAACAGTGGCAGGGGAGACCCCTGTATGTGCCTGATTTATTGGGTTGTGGCGACAGTGATTTACCCAGTCGTGCCTATAGTCCCCGCGCCTGGGCGGAGCAGCTGCATTACTTTATTTCGGAAGTCATTCAACGGCCCGTCATCATTGTGGTGCAGGGGGCGCTGCTACCGGTGGCTCTGGAACTGATGGCAGATAAAACCATGACTCAGTCGGTCGCAGGAGCGGCCCTATCGGGACCACCGGCCTGGCGCTTGATCACTGCACCGACACCGCAGTGGCGACAACGGCTGAACTGGTCGCTATTTAAATCGCCCCTGGGCTGGGGCTTTTATCAATACGCCCGCACTCAAAAATTTCTCAAGTCATTTTCTGAACGACAGCTGTTTGATCGAGCAGAGGATGTCACTGATGCCTGGTTAGCCATGCTCAAGGGCGGCTCGCGGGATATGGGCACTCGCTATGCCGTGTATTCGTTTTTGGCTGGGTTTTGGCGACAGGATTATGGGGCTGCGATCGCAGCCATCCAACAGCCCGTCCTTGTCATCATGGGCAAAACCGCATCCACCATTGACCGAACCGCTCAAGACACAACAGCCCAGCAGCGTCTTGATGACTACACTGACCATTTTCCCAACGCCCGTGGCGTCTTTATTCCAGGACGTAATGTGCTGCCCTATGAATCAACAGCTGAGTTTATTGATGCACTTTTACCCTTCGTGAACGAGCTGTAGACTTGCCAATGCTAGAGCCACTAAAAATCAACGATGGGAGTATCAGAGGTATCGGTATCAGTACTCTGGTCACTGCCATCTGGGGTTTCTGCGTCAGCATCATCCGTTTCATTATCAGGGGCTGTAGAGTCACCACCTTCAGATGGAGTTTCATCCGTCGCCTCATCTCCATCGGGGGCTGAGCCTTCATTAGTCGGCGGCGTATCACCACTCTCAGCCTCCTCCTCACCCGTCTCATCTGGGGGAGGTGTGGGGCGAATGTTGTCGACAGCCGTTGTCAGGGCATAGTTGAGAGGATTGGGAGAATTAGATACCACCACCACTTCGTAATAACCACTTTGGGGCAACCGTCCTGACCAGGTAGTTTCAGATGAATCAGACAGCAAAAACGGCGTGTCTTGGGTGGGCTCCGGCAAATAGAGAGACATTAACGTACTCTCCTGAGGTGCTTGCAAATTGAGCCGCAAATTTTGCCCGGCTTCCAGATCCAAGACAAATACTTTCCCTTCACCAGGGGTTAGCTGCCCAGTTAACCGTTCTCTAAACGTCCCCGGTTCAAACTCTACCCGTTCCAGGGTGTCGCCAGACTTCAAATCATCCACACCATCTTGAGCCAGGGCATACCATACTTGACCAATGGGCTGATCCAAAATCCCATCGCGTCGCTCTTGAGGAAAAATAGCCGTAAACTTTGCATCGGCCAAATCATCCAGGGCCCGACTGCTGACATTGAGCTGATTTACCGTTCTGCGCCAGCTTTCACGATCGTCAGCTCCATAGGCCCCCAATCCACGTCGCGCTGGCATACTCAAATGCAGCTCCAGCGTATCAAGAGTATCCATCGATAGGTTGTCCCAACGTAGTCGCAACGGAGCATCTTCCATCGACACCGTTAAGGGACGCCCCCGGAGGTTTGGGTACTGCTCATAGAAACGCTGATTTACCCAAAGATTGAGCCAAGCTTCGCCCACACCTAACGATTGACGCCGCTCTAATAGTTCCTGTTTACGAGCACGTTCATCTGGGGTGATCCCATTTTGCACATCCTCAACAGGATCAGGCTGGGATGCTCTTTGCCCAAAAGGCCAGCGCGGGCGGAACCCCAATCCCACCACCAATGCCAGGATCAAACTCGTGATGCCCAGTAACGCTAGCAAGCCAATTGTGGCTTGAATAAACCCGCTTCTATCGCCAGTTTGCTTCATCGGACTAACAGCACTAGGTGTATCTAGCGTCGTTGCCGTTAATGAGGGAGAAACAACCTGAGTTGCCTCGGTGGTGGGATAGACGTCAGCATCGTTGCCACCGACAGAACTACCACCATCAGTGTATATAGGCGGCAGCTCAGTCTCATCAAAGGGTAGATCAGCCTCTGCTGGCATTTCTTGCCCAAACATCTCTCCTTGCAAAGCCTGCATCACCGCAGCAGCAGAAGCATAGCGCTGCACTGGAGATGGAGCCAACATTTTCTTGAGCACCTGATTTAGGGGTTCACCCAGGGTGACAAAACGCTCCCAGTTCCAGACGCCTTCGTAAATGTCAAAAAGTTCTTGAGGTTCTTTTCCAGTGGCCAAAACCACCAGGGTTGCCGCCAGGCCGTATAGATCGCTGGTGGCATCCACCGAGCCAGACTGAAACTGTTCTGGCGGCACATAGCCAGCTTTACCAATGCGGGTCTTATTGGCTGCCGCTGACAGCTCTTGCTCCACAGTTGCGGCGATTTCTTTAACGCTGCCAAAATCAATCAGCACTGGCAGCCCATCCTGGGTGCGTAAAATCAAGTTCTCAGGGGAAATATCACGGTGAATGATATCCAAGCCGTGAATATAGTCCAGCACTGGCAGCAGCTGATACAGCAACTGGGTAATTTCCGTTTCACTAAAATGACCGCCATAGTCCTGACGATTTTTTAGCAAGCTACGGTACGTAGTCCCTGCCACATAGTCTTGTACCAGGAATAGCTGGCCGCCTTCCCGCATCAACTCGCGAAATTTGGGAATCTGGGAATGCTCCAACTGATAAAGTATCTTGGCTTCCCGCTCAAATAGTTCCTGCGCCTTGGCTAATAAGCCCGGATCGTCAATTTGGGGCACAAATTCTTTCAACACGCAAAGCTCTTTAAACCGATGTAGGTCCTCAGATAAATAGGTACGACCAAACCCCCCTTCTCCCAGTTCTCGCAGTACGTTATAGCGTGCGCCCAACGGGGTGCCAGGTTCCCAGGGTGTGCTCATTGATCGGCTCCTTCACAGGTGAGTGTGCGCCCCACTAAAAGTTGATCGGGGGAAGTATCCCCCTACCAGTATCGGGACTAATTGGTCAGTGTAGTGGGTTTTCCCACGGATGCAACCACCGTCTTTAATTTTTTTTATGGCCATTGGTAAAGACATTCCATGGAACGTCTCTACCAGTGGCCTCCCCCTATTCGTTCATATTTTTGTAGGTGGCCACGGCGGATGGCGAAATCCGATTGAGATAACGGAAAATCCAATACTTAAACACCGTGTCTAAAATCACCGGGAACGTGGCAATGAATAGAAAAATGAAGTCGCGGTTGGCCGGAAACCCCAGGTGGCGCGATAGACCTTCCAATAACACCTCCCAGCCATGGGGAGAGTGGAATCCCACGAAAATATCCGTGAACAGGATGATAATGAATGCCTTGGCACTATCGCTCAAGCCGTAAACAATTTCATCGATAAAGGCCTTGAGGGTGGCAACCTGACGTTTGCAGGTACTCAACAATAGTGAAAACGCGAACACCGCAAAAATATCGGCAAAAACATTTTTGACTGAATCGGCACTACGTTCACGATACTCTTCTTCAATATCTAAGGCTTTGGCTAATACTCGCTCTTCTAATTGAATTTCATTCAGGGCAGCCACTTTGCCTAAAATCACCTCAAACCGCAGTCGCTCTTCAAACTGCTGTAGTTCATGTAGGGCTTCTTCTTCCATCTCATCGTTGAGAAATACCTCAGCTGCTGTGGTTTCGCGCACATAGTCCACCACAGGGCCAACAATGAAGTGCTTGGTCAACTGCTGGGTAAGCAGGGGCACAATCACCAGCAGCAATATAAAGCGTAAGGCTATTTTCGTCTTATTCTGAGATTTGCGAAAACCGCGCATCACGTCAGCTTCAGCCTTAGGATCGAGATCTTGTTTAACCCGATCGACCGTACGCAAGATGGAGCGTGGTAACACGCTACTGCGAGCGGCTAGTCCGGCTCGGCTCTTCTCAGTTTTGCCTGCGACATTATTTGAATTTTGCTGAGTTGTCTTGGTGTCATTGACCTTGCTCAAGGTGAGCGAAGCAGACAGGTCGTTGTAGCGCCCCAAAATCTCATCAATAAACCGTAATTTCTTGAAGATGATGGCAGATTGATCAATTAGATCGAGGGTATATTCATCCTGCTGATCGTCGTAGGACTGCACTTCCATCTGCCGCCCTTGAGAAAGGCTGGATCGAGTAGCTTCAAATTCCTCCATTCGCTGCCGAATTAGGGCAATGTTACGCTCAACTTCTCCTTCGATGTAGCGATAGGCACTGTCCCCGTACTCACTATTGTCTTGAGTGATGGGTTTACCGTCGAAGTAGTCGTCTTCTATCTTTTTGATAGCTAAAGCAGCTCCGTAGGCCTGATCAAGTGATTGGTCAGGAGACTTAAAAAGCCACTGCCCTGCGTTGCGAAAAAATGCGCGAAGCTGCATGGAGATACTGGGGTGCGCTGGAATGCCAGAACTATAGTATCAAGTCCAGGGAAGTGGGGAATGGGGAGTCTTGGGTAGGGTTGCGATCGCACTCAACTCTCTTGTCCATCAGCATCAGGGGAGAAAATGTGCCAGGACTGATCCAGCCGGGCCGCTTGGCCTAAAGGGGCTAGACTTCGCACTATCGGACCATCGGTTACCTGACGCAGTAACGCCACAGCCGGTTGTTGACTCGTAGCCATGGCATCGTAGGCAGTAATACTGCGCAGATTCAACAGGGTAATCAACAATAGCGCAACCAGAGCGAGCAAGCTGAAAACACGGTGGGAGCGGACGGTAAACGACTGATATTTAAAGGGCTTGGTAAAGTTACCAGCAAAGCGACGATTACTGGCAATGGTTTCATAGAGGCGAGTACCCACGGCCATCAGCGGAGGCACTCGTAGTACATGGGCTAGGGGCCGAAACACAGGTGAGAGACTAACCACATAGGCAATGCCATGCCATTTGTAATGATGCTGTCCCTGCCAATCGACAATCACCCAGGAGTTGTGGGTTTCCATCGCGGTCTGGATCACCGGATCACTCTGGGTAATTTGCAATGGGACTCGACGCGGCAAAATTAAAAACGTCCGAATCAGATGCACAACCTTTTTGCAAAAGCCGCACTCCGCATCGTAATAAATTTTGAGTCCTAGGTGTTTGGGGGTAAATGTGCGCTCAGCTAAGTTATCCCACACCGATGAGGGCACAAAGGCTAACCAGGTAATACAGCTGATCATAGGCAGTAAGCCCAGGTTTAAGGTAAGTGCCCCGCCCATGTGGAAAAGCAGCAAGAGCACAACGGCCAACAGGCGACAAACATCAGTTTTGATTGGGCTCCAGAGTAGCAGGGGGCCTACCCATGCCAACACCATGGCCATCATACCCACCCCGGTACCACCGCTCAGGGGTTGAGACAGGGCAGACGCTATATAGATATAGCTTTGTTGAGCCATCAACCCCACGGTGGCCATGGTCACAATACGTTTCGGCTGGGGAGTTTTGGCCATGTTTAATGCCTGGTCCACTGAGTAGCTGCTGCCCGACGGTAAAAACATGGCCCAGAAAACCATGGCTCGCAGCACATCGTCAGCTGACGATACGATCAGAGGGTTGCGGTTATGCAATGAGATCAACATGAGCCAGGCCACGATGGTAGCCCAGCGAGTACGATAGCCGATCAGCATGAGTAGGGCACTAAAGGTTGCGATCGCAAAACACCCCCACTGCCACACCACTGAGCCACTTAACGCATGAATCGACCAGTACCCTGGCAGCCAAAGTTCTCCCAGGGCACTAAGAGGCAATGTCCCCTGGTCAGTATAATCAGTCACTACATTGCCCAGGCGGAACCACACATCGAAGAGAATCACCAACGCCAGCCCCAAACGCAGCAGCGCTAAGGAACGTAAATCGAGACCGTAACGATGTTCAAGGGGTTTAAGCCAGCGAGAAATCATGGCAGAAAACAGGTAACAAAGGAGCACGTAGGGTGGGCAGTGCCCACCTCACAAAAAAATCAACGCAAAGGTAATTTAGCAACCATTCACCCAGAAACACTTAGGCCAGTTCAGTAACCCCCATCATCCAAACCAATTCTACGATTTCTTAAACGGCCAAAGTCCAGCGACAATCTGTTGTAGGGCACGACGGGCCACCTTCAATCGATGCCGATTGGTGGGTAGACGATGAATATACACAGCTCGGCGAATAATGCCACCTAGTTTTCCACCCAAACTAAGGCCAAAGCTCCATACCCCAGCGGTTCCCTTGCCAAGGGCCAACATGTCACCCAGGTGCAAATAGCGAAAAGATTTGGGCTGTCGCTGTCGCGTCATATAGGCCAAATTGCTAGCCACAGCAGCGGCAGCTTGATAGGCAGCCTGGGCGGTGTTGGGAATCGGCTTTGGTTGAGCCGCCACATCTCCAACCACAAAAACATTGAAATAGTCTTCTAGCTGTAGCGTAGAACGCACCCACACCTGTCCCTGATCATTAGTACGCACGGGGGTACCTAGCCATTCGACTGGCTCAGTTCCCGTAGCCCAAAGGGTGAGATGACTGGGCACCTGACCCTCGTCTAACCCCACTGTAGTAGGCCCTACCTGATTGATCTGGGTTTGTAACAGCACGTCTACATTACGCTGCAACAGGGCATCCATGGCCTGACGCTGCAGTCCTTTAGGAAAGGGCTTAAGAATTTGATGACCACGATCCACCAACCGCACCTGCCCTTTTTGACCAAGACGATCAGCGACCTTTGTCGCCAATTCAACACCACTCGCTCCAGCCCCAATAACGGTGACAGCAACCGGGTGTGCAGCCTGGACCAGCTGATCTAACTGAGCCTTAACAGTCACCACATCATCAAGGCTGCGAAACGTAATGGCATGCTCACGAATACCAGGAATTGGCAATGGTCGCGTTTTAGCACCGGTAGAGACCACTAGATAGTCATAGGGGAGACTGTCACCCTGACGCAGCATGACTCGCTGCTGTTCTAGATCAATATGGTCAGCCCAATCCTGCTGCCATTGGACATTGGTCCCCATTAACAAGCTCTGGTAAGCAGGCGCGACCTCCCAAAGCAACAACTCCTCAGTCAAAACTTCGTATAGCAGTGGTGTAAAAAGAAATCGTTCGCGAGGCTCGATCAGGGTAATGGCACTGTCCCTAAGATGACGATATTTCTGCAGATATAACGCCGTATACAAACCGCCGAATCCACCACCAACAATCACAATACGTGGGCAATAGTTAGTGGAACGACCGGAATAAGACGTTTGCGCAGGAGATAGGGCCATATGGACTATTTATTTAATAGCAATAACCGGTAGTAATACTTCCAGATTTACATAAAGCGATTGACTATAATTCTGACCATGGGTGCTCTAACGTTTAGTTGTTTAGAAGCCAACATAGTCACCAACGCAGCATCCCCCACAGTCGCTGCAGTCTTGGGCTACAAATCCTTGCGGTCAACAAGATTGACTCGGCAACCCTCAGGATTAAGATGATGAAAGCCCTATGGTTAATTCTGGCAGCTTCTCAAGACTATGACAAAGGCAATCCAAGACAATCTTGAGCATAGAACTTGGAGGCAAGCTCCAGCTGATTGCTACCAAACCATAGACCACAGCACAATGGATCTATGGCGCATTCCCCTGGATCGACCAGCACAAGTGGATTTACTGTCAAAAGATGAGCTCAACCGCATGAATCGCTATCGTTTTGCCGCCGATCAGCGTAAATTTGCAGTTGCCCGCAGTAGTCTACGTCAGATTTTGGCCGGTTACTGTCAAACCAGTCCTGCTGACCTTATTTTTAACTATGGGACCCATGGCAAGCCATCCCTGCACAAGCATTGTGACTGGCAATTTAATCTCTCTCACTCAGGTGAATATGCCCTGTGTGGTGTTGCCCAACACGTTGTTGGCGTAGATATTGAGCAATTGCGCTCTATGGATAGATTAGACGGCCTGATCAAGCGTTGCCTGGCACCATCAGAACAACAGTCCCTTGCCAGCATTTCACCCACACAGCACAGCAGCGCTTTTCTAAAATATTGGACATGCAAAGAGGCCTACCTCAAAGCCACAGGTCAGGGTATCAGCGAATCGCTAGCTGGCATTGAAGTTGACCTGTCACCAACACCGCAATTAAAGGTAACAGGTCAACCATGGCAGCTACAGATATTTACTCCCTGCGACGGATATACAGCAGCTGTGGTTGTCGCACCAGAGATCACTCAAATACGGCTTTGGGCCTAAGGAGAGGACTATAAACTAGCAACCCGATGGCCGAAATGTAGCAGCTATTGCATCCCCTCATCCACATCCCTAGTGGATAAATTTACGCCACACAGCACTAAACCAAGGCAGGCGGTTCAACTGATTTGGCAATCACTCCATCCAGGCGCACATTGGACCAGTTAACACCCCGCACAATCGCACCAGTCAAATCAGCACCACTCAAGTTGGCATAGGATAAATCAGCACCACTCAAATCAGCAAAACAGAGCTTAGCGCCCTGTAGGTTTGCCCCCTGCAAGTTTGCCTGCCTAAAATCACTCAAACGTAAGTCCGCCCGCTGTAGTGATGCATCGGATAAATCGGCAAATGTGAAACAACTGCGCAATAATAAGGCTCGACACAAGTCGGCTCGCTTCAAATTGACCCAGCTTAGATGGGCTCGCCAAATCATCGCACCCACCAATTGAGTTGCTTCCAGATTCGCCTGGTTCAAGTTAGCCCATGTTAAGTCCGCATAATTCAGACATGAGCCATTCAGCGTCGCTTCAGGCAGCTGGGCCTCACGCAAATCTGCTCGATCAAACTGACGCTGACCAATGTTATATCGTCTAATTAACTGAGATGCTTCCAAAGGTGGTTCCTCAACCGCTAGTGCAGAGTCGGATAGGGTTACATCGCCCAAAACAGCAACTTGTCAGTACAGCACCGAAAGTGTGCAGGCTTTTGTAAACTTATATTAATGTAAACTAATGTAACAATTTACGAGACACGACGCAACCTCAGTTTTTGTAGCTAATGCCCTTTGCATCATGAAACATTGAAATACAGGCGGGGTAGCCTAATGCTTCAGTTTCCTTCAATTATGTTGAACTCCGGTTCACGTAACTTCATCCCATAAACCTTATGGTCGATGGGGTTGCTTCGTAGCAATCCGTGGTAACAATATCGAAAATAACAGAGGTCAATTAGGCGATTAATGGCAAAGCAGTGGTTATGGAGCTCACTTTTAGGTTTGTCGATGCTTTTGCCTGGGACAGTGGCCCTGGCGCAAATTGAAACGACGCCGGAGCCAGAAGACGCTTATACCCAAGCAATGAACCTGGGCTATACCTATGCAAATCAATTTGATTATCAGACAGCACTCATTAACTTTCGTCGGGCTTTAGAGGAACGGCCAGATGATGTTTATGCCCTGAATGCGATCGCAAACATGGAGTATTACATCAAGCGTAATCGCCTTGACGCTATTCAAGCAGAGGTCGATACCCTTCAAGCCCGGCTAAACCTGGCAGCTCAAACCAAAGATTGGGTCTGCGTTACCGCCACTGTCGATGAGCTTATCCCCTATGCTGAGGGCCTAGAACGAGAGCGTCTAACCGGCTATCGCAGCCAACTCACAGGCGTTCTCGACTCTCGCACAGATGTAGAATTTTGGTCTACAGTGTGCAGTCCCGATCAGCCATTGCAATAAAAACTGGTATTACAGGTCCGCTAGCTGACCGTCACGAGATAAGGTTTTACCCGTCAGAGCCGCTTCTAGAAACTGTTTTGGAGGGTCAATATAATTTCCGTCGAGTTTGACTCGAAAATCATAGTGTTCGCCTGACCCCAGACCGCTATTGCCAGTCAGGGCAATCACTTCGCCGCTAGTAAATTGGCCCGAACGGCACTCATTTTCTAGCAAATGCAGGGACTGAAACACTAGTTTCGGGTAGGATTCTGTAGTTTGATTGGCAACCCAGCCACCGCCATCCACATCCCACCAGCATTCCACCGTAACCTGGTCTCCCGTCACCCCCACCGCATACACCGGGGTACCTGACGGGGTCGCCACATCCACACCATTATGGGGCACATTAATGGCACCTGTTACCGGATGCACAGGCCGGATGCGCATATGGTCAGTGACGTCATAACCTGCGATCGTATCGCCCGTCTTCAGGGTCAACGCACTCTGAAAATCAACTATGGCTCTCTTAGGCCCTGACAGCCGCAGGTCTAACACATAGAGAATGGGCAACAAAATAAGTGACGCGCAGGTTGCCGTCAGGGCTAGCTTTGGCAATCTGCCAAGGGAAAATCGAAGCTGTTTGGTTTGAGACGCTCCTTGATTAGTTTGAGACGCTCCTTGATTAGTAGGATAGGGCTTTACCTGGGTATTAACTGAATCTGACGACCATGCTGTGACTGTCCGAGCCTGGGCTGTGGGAATATCCGTTGCAAACGTTCCCCACGGCTCATCACTGACTGGAGAGCTCCCTTGATCAATAGGCGGTCCCACTTCATCGGCAGTGACAATAACCAGCTCACCATTGCCTAGTTTTTCCAGTAGCTCTGAAATACTGCCACAACCCACCGCTTGCGCCGCCGCTTTTGAACCGTGCCAGGCCTGCGCAGATACTGTAACGGTACAGCGACGTTTAGCAGGGGCAGCTGGCGACTGAGGAACGTTATTCACAGATAAACACAGCCTCGCGGACATTTTCTGCCCCTTATCCTACTGGAATCTCACCGGAAGGCAAGGCAAAACTGACAGGTTGGTCAGTCCCACACGTGACCGACACAACAACAGCCCCACAGAGTATAAAATAGGGCCGTCCTGCATCAGCCCCCACCGTGAAGTCCACCACAGATATCCATGCACTGATTCGTGAGATACCCGATTTTCCCAAACCTGGCATCCTTTTCCGAGATATTACAACTCTGCTACAAAATGCTGACGGCCTGAGAGCCACTATTGATCTGATGGCAGAACAAGCCGTCAACCATCAGCCAGACTGCATCGTCGGCATTGAATCCAGAGGCTTTATCTTTGGCATGCCCCTTGCCTACCAACTCGGTCTGAGTTTTATCCCCGTCCGCAAACCCGGCAAGCTCCCCGCCGCTGTCCACCAAGTCTCCTACGCCTTAGAATATGGGCAAGATAGCCTCGAAGTACACCAGGATGCTCTAGATACCGGTCACCGCCCCCTGATCGTAGATGACTTACTGGCCACTGGCGGCACAGCAGCAGCCACAGCAAAGTTGATTGAGCAGACTGGCGCAACCATTGCAGGCTTTAGTTTTGTAATTGAGCTAAGCGAATTGAATGGTCGCCAAAAACTCCCTGACGGAATTCCCATAACCACGCTACTGTCATACTGAGATCACGCCTGTAGGGGCGCAGCATGCTGCGCCCCTACAACGAAATTCTGCACCCAACTTTAATTTCGTTGCCCATGACTGCAGAGCCCACTTCTACCCAATCTCGTTCACCATTGCAAACACTGCAGATGGTGCTCACCAGTGAGACGACGCTCTATGTGCTCAAGCGCATTTTGCAGGCATTATTGACGCTTCTACTGGCCTCAGCCTTTAGCTTTTTTATCATTCAGCTAGCACCTGGGGACTTTTTAGATGCTCAGCGACAAAATCCACAGATCTCTCCTGAAACTATCCAGCAGTTTGAAGAACAGTTTGGACTCAATAAACCCATTTGGCAGCAATACTTTCAGTGGATTTACCAGGTGGTCACCAAGCTCAATTTTGGTGTGAGTTTTGCCTATCAACGCCCAGCGGTAGAAATCTTGGCAGAGCGTATCCCCAATACGTTGCTGCTATCCATTGCATCCATTATCGTTACCTGGGCCATTGCAATTCCTCTGGGCATCATTGGGGCCGTTAATCACAACAAATTTACCGACCGTATCCTACGGGTACTCAGCTACATTGGCCAAGGTTTTCCCGCCCTAATTACGGGTCTGCTGTTGCTATTTTTTGCTCAGCTCACCACTCCCCTATTTCCAGTGGGCGGACGCACCAGCATCAACCATGACGACCTCAACTGGATTGGCAAAGTGCTAGATGTGGCTTGGCACATGATCTTGCCGACACTGGCCCTCAGCATTACCAGCTTTGCAGGCCTACAGCGACTGATGCGGGGCCAAATGCTCGACGTATTGCGACAGGACTATATCCGTACTGCCCGCGCAAAAGGTCTCCCAGAAGAGCGAGTCATTTATACCCACGCCCTGCGCAATGCCATCAATCCTTTGATTACTTTGCTAGGGTTTGAATTTGCAAGTTTACTGAGTGGTGCATTTATTACTGAATATTTCTTCGGCTGGCCAGGTCTGGGACGATTAACGTTACAAGCAGTGCAGTCCCAAGACCTGTACTTGATTATGGCCAGTCTAATGATGGGAGCCACCATGCTAATCGTTGGTAACTTGCTGGCTGACCTGGCGCTGTCCTTTGTGGACCCGCGCATTAAACTCTCAAAGATGAATTAGACCATGCAGCCTTTTAGGTCCTACAGTGGTCTACTTGTCGGCTTTATAGTATTTGGCATCGTGATTTGGTTAGCAAACCGGGTCCACGGTGAATTAAACGACCCAGGCTTTGCCCAAACGATATTAATTGCCGTTTCCGGTTGGGCCGGGGGATGGTTAGTAGGGTTCCTGGTCGCTCCAAACACCAGCAATGAACTAAAAAATCTCTCTCAAGCCACCTCTACCATTACGGCCTTCGTTGCCGGGTTCATCATGGCAAAAATAGAACCTTCATTTACCCCGATCTTTGCTGATGGCCAGCTGATGAATGAACCCATCTACGGCATTCGTGTATTAATCTTTATCATCTGCTTTGTGGTAGCGGCTATTAACATGTATGTATTCCGTGAGTTTAACGGACGGTATTGAAACATGTACGCTGTGTTTCTCCAGAAAAAATTCAACTTCCCCCAGGTACGGTCATGCGAAGGCAGCGTGCATTAAAGCTTACTATCCTCGGTAATGCTGGCTTGGACAATACAACTGCATTTTAGTGTCATTGAATTGTCCAGTTTCCCAACTCATCTCGATAGAGTGTTTCATCAGAAAACTCAAAACACAACGTTTCTGAGTGGAGTAAGTCTCCTCCGTGACGTGGCATTTTAAGATACATGGCTACTTGGTCCTCGTTGACGAACACAAGCACATAGATATCGTCACGCTTTTCTATACCGGTTCGAACTTCTACATCCCAAGGAAATCCAAGGGTAGATTGGGCCATATTATTGGTGGTATATGGACCAAGTACACACATGCGATTCCAAGTGTTAGGGCCAATGGAAGCCAGGCTCAATTCACGATCATTGGCTTGCAGATCGGCGACAAGACTGCGCTGGGGAAATAGTCCTCCCATGCGGCATCCAACCATAGTGGACAGCAGAAGGATAACTAATAGCAAGTGGCGATAGGTCATCAAGGCATGCTGTCCAGTAACAGTGCACTAATAGGTTATTCAACTTTCACCGGTTCACGCTGTCCGTCCGCTGAAATATCCACAAAGTACCAACCCTTTTTGTGGCATACCTTTTTGCATCAACTGTTTCAAATCTCGTATGTAGCTTCAGCAACGTTCGTTCTCTTTCTGATGAAAAAGTTGTCTACCCCCCTCAAGGAATGAACTATGATTTTTAAGTTTGACTTCTAAACAAAGGTCTCTAGCCAACCACCCCCACCTAGATCAATTAAGCTTCGCAACAGGAACGTAGGCGATTGAGAATTTTTCTCTTAGCGTAAGGATAAAGCAATTCGTATACTATGTTCACCAAATCTTACTATCTACTACGCTCCACCCACGACGGGCAATATCTCGCTGCGAAACCTCGCAATACTGAAACCTCAAAAGGGTTTTTGATGCTTTTTAACGCTGACTATGAAGCCCTTAGCTATGTTAATCAGCATGCAGCTGAAGTCGCTAATCGCTTTGCCGTCGAACCCATCAGTGGGCCACAGCTTAAGCAAATGATGGAGCGCTGGGGCTATGAGGGGGTAGGAGTCGTTAACGATCCGCTAGTGCCACAGGTAGAGTTTTTAAAACGTAGTTAAGTAAGTTTTGAGTTTTGAGTTTAAGAGAATACATCAAGTTGCCTTAATAATTTTTAGGCAGTCCACCCAAAATAAGAACTTAAAACTTAAAACTCAAAACTTACTCCATTAGCTCCGCTAACTCCATCCACCGCTCTGTTGCCGTATCAATCTCCGTTGTCAGATCTGCCAATCGCTGAGACAGTACCTGCATTTCGTTGTAGTCGCTAGGTGGGTTAGTATACAGCTGGTTTTCTAGGGTTCCTTTTTCTGCTTCTAAAGTTGGAATTTTCTCTTCCAAAGAGGCATACTCACGCTTTTCTTTATAGGAGATTTTCTTGGGCTTTGATGAGGTTTGAGTTTTGGGTTTTGAATTTTGAGTTTTCTGTGGTTTGGCAGCAGCTTCCTGTTTAAGTTTCTTTTTCTGTTCAGCTTTCTCTTTATAGTCTAAATAGACTGAATAGTTTCCAGGATACTGCTTGAGATTACCTAACCCTTCAAACGAAAACACGTTTTCAACAGTACGATCGAGAAAATAACGATCATGAGAAACAACAATCACACAGCCGTTAAAGTCTTCTAGATAGTCTTCTAGAATGCCTAAGGTCTGCACGTCTAAATCATTGGTAGGCTCGTCCAGAATCAGTACATTAGGAGCCTGCATCAACACCCGCAACAAAAACAGACGTCGTCGCTCACCACCAGAAAGCTTATGGATCGGCGCATATTGCTGATCGGGCGGAAAGAGAAATCGTTCCAGCATTTTAGAAGCGGTAATCACCGTACCATCGGCAGTGGTTACCAGCTCAGCCACGTCCTTTAGATAATCGATCACCCGCTGGTCTTCATTAATGTTCACATCGTCGGAATACTGGTCAAAATAGCCGATGTGAATAGTAGAACCAATCTCAACGATGCCAGCATCAGGCTGCTCGCGCCCGGTGATAATATTCATCAACGTGGACTTGCCCACACCGTTGGGGCCAATGATGCCAATGCGATCTTCTGGGGTAAATAAATAAGAAAAGTCTTTGATCAGAATGCGGTCATCGTAGCCTTTGGTGACGTTTTCTAGCTCAATGACTTTTTTACCGATGCGGCGACCGGCAGTGGCAATCTCCACATTGCCCTGGACTTGCTTAAACTCAGCGTTTTGCATATCGCGGATGCGATCAATGCGGGCTTTTTGTTTAGTGCTACGGGCCTTGGCACCGCGCTGTAGCCACTTTAGCTCACGTCGGAGCACTCCAGCGTGCTTTTTCTGGCTGCTGGCGGCTGCATCTTCTTGAGCCGCTTTTTTCTCTAGGTAATAACTATAGTTGCCTGAGTAGGGATACAGCTCACCTCGATCAATTTCTAGAATGCGGTTGGTGACTCGATCCAGGAAATAGCGGTCGTGGGTAATCAGGAATAGGGCACCACGATAACGGCCTAGGTAGTCTTGGAGCCACTCTACCGACAGGGCATCAAGGTGATTGGTAGGCTCATCCATAAGAATAAGGTCGGGTTCGGAGAGGAGGGCGGTTGCGATCGCAATCCTTTTCCGATATCCCCCCGACAGCGTTCCAATCTTGACATTAAAATCCTCAATTCCCAGCTTGGTCAATATCACCTTCGCCTGGGTCTCTAGCTCCCACGCATTCGCCTGATCAATCTGCTGAGATACCCGTGATAGCATCGCCATCAGCTGGTGCGTATCTCCTGTCGCGTCCGCCAACCGAGCAGAAATCAGCTCATACTCCCGCACCAGCGCCATACTGTCACCGCTATCGGCAAACACCTGCTCCAGTACCGTCAGGTCTTCATCCAAGTCTGGCTGCTGGGGCAAATAGACAATTTTGCTGCTGGCATTCTTCCAAATTTCGCCGCTATCGATGGGTTCTATACCCGCGATCATCTTTAGCAGCGTTGACTTACCCGAACCGTTGGTGCCAATCAGCCCCACCCGGTCCCCTTCCTCAATACTAAAGCTGGCATCCCGAAGAATTTCCTTAATGCCAAAGTCCTTATTTATGTCCCGTAAAGCCAGCAGAGTCATTAGTCAACGCAGAACAACCGTAGCTAGTGTAACGTGGGTGGCCGACCTATGATTCTGGACCAGCATCCCATTAATGGTGGCAGCTGGCTCAATGCCGCCATACCTTAACTCAACAATGCCCCACGCATACTGTCATAGTCACGGACCTCAATAGACATTAGACATTGTTATTGCGTTAAAAAAATAGATAATGGTGTCTTTTTTATTTTGATGTTATCCCATCTTTCTAAGACGAAAATCATCCAATAAAGTTGCCAATCAACTGAAGATTTTTCACAAACTTTAAACACCTGGGGTACTTGATGAATAGAGAATTGAAGACTCGTGGACCAGCCCAATTTATGACGGATTTGACTTCAGCATCTACGTATTATGAGCAAAACCTGGATGCGTTATACCTTGAAGGACAACAAATTTTAGGTAATAGCGACTATCTTCCAATCAACACCAATTAGTCTGGAATAATGTTTTAACCCATGGGCTTGCTGTACTTCAAAAGGTTGCTACTTAAATACCAGAGAGCATCACTACCACTAAAGATTAGCGTGCCTTTCATTGTGATGTTTCTAGGTTTCTGGGTAGTCAGCGTTGCTACAGTAGGAAAGTTTTTCTCACATAAGTTAGAACAAGATAAAAAGGAGCAGGCAGAAGAACTTGCTGCTTTGGTTGAGAGAGATATTTATCGAGAAATGGCTTCTCTACGGCAAGGGGCCCGTTTTTTATCCATTGAAGCCTTCATAACTCAGGCAATCATCAATCAAGATATCAATCAACTCCAGCAAACAATACTCTCCCTCGAAGGGATTTTAGAGACCGATATTACTAATATTATCGATCATAATAAAAGACAACTATTTCACGACAAAGATACTAAACTACAGAGTTTCAATCTTAACGACCAAGAGATCAATAACCTACTAATCAAAGGATCAGAGATTACTGATGTTGTCAGTAGCCATAATTTTGGCCCCCCGGTTTTAATTGGTACTGCACCCATTAAAAATGATCAAGGGGTAATCGGCGGCGTTCTACTGGGTACAGCCCTTGATAGTGATTTTCTCAATCAAATTAATTTAACGATTCAAGAACAGATCATTGTTTTATCAGATGATGTAATTGTCGCCTCCACATTTTCATCTGACACTGTCCATTTAGACCCACTAAGTCTCGATAATCTCCAGGATTGTATTACTATCGATCGTCAGAAATTCTTAGCGGAGTCTATTTCTCTGGCTAGCTTCGATGGTGAACAGTTTCAGCTAGTGCTACTGATTTCCCAACAGTCGTTAACTCAGGCAAAAGACGCACTTTGGTTTTTTATCGCCATTGTCACATTAGGCGGGTCATTTATTACCTCTATCCTTGGCTATTGGATTGCAAAAAGAATAGCCAGGCCCATTCAAGATATTACTCTGATAGCACAACAAGTAGCCGGGGAAAGTCGCTTTGATTTACGGGCACCTGCCAGTACGCAAGACGATATTAGTATTTTAGCCCTGTCTGTCAATCAGCTGATTGAATGGGTTGGCCATTATACCTATGAACTAGAAGTAGCGGCCCAAACATTGGAAAGCAGAGTACAACAACGAACAACAAAACTATCCAACACCTTAAAGGAGCTAAAAGCGACCCAAACCCAGCTGATTCAAACTGAAAAAATGTCTAGCCTTGGCCAGATGATCGCTGGCATTGCCCATGAAATCAATAATCCCATTAGTTTTGTGCAAGGTAACATCGAGCCTCTAAAGGAATATTTTGAGGATTTACTAGAGCTGATCAAAACTTACCAAACAGAGTATCCAGAACCGTCCTTAGCAATTCTTCAAAAGTTAGAAGAAATTGATTTTGACTTTTTATTAGAAGATTTGGATAAGCTCTTGGGTTCAATGAATGTGGGAACAGAACGAGTCCATGAAATTGTTCAGTCGTTACGCAATTTCTCCCGTCTGGATGAGGCCACGGTCAAAGATGTTAATATCCACGAGGGCATTGATAGCACCTTACTGATCCTCAATCACCGCATCAAACACGAAGTCACCGTTGTAAAAAAATATGGTGAGCTACCCCTGGTGCGCTGTTATCCCGCTCAGCTTAATCAAGTATTTACTAACGTAATTGTCAATGCCTTAGATGCCATGTTTGAGGCTAATTGCGATCGCAAAAAGCTAAAAATCATCACCCGCAGGGTTGATAACAAGCATGTTCAAATTATTATCTGTGACCGAGGTCCTGGCATTCCCCGCGAGATCCGCAGAAAGATTTTCGACCCCTTTTTCACAACAAAACCAGTGGGTAAAGGGACAGGTCTAGGCTTAGGCATTTGTTTTAGGATTATTCAACAGCACCACGGCAAAATCCGAGTACGCTCTAAGGTAGGCAAAGGGACTGAGTTTCTCATCACCTTACCCATCGACGTATTACCCGCTGATCCAGCCATCGCCAAATCCGCCAGAGTCGCAAGTTAATAGGGTAGATCTTCAGACAGCCAATCCGGACTGGACTCCGCCACCAAGGGCAGCTGCTCGACATCTGTACGATACCCCTTATCCCGCTTACCTGGTTCTCGTTTACGTGGGGACTGTTTGCGTCGACGGGCAATATTCTCCTCCGTAGTCTCTTCTGCAATCACTTCATACAAGATCGCTAATTTATTCCCATCTCCCTTACGGAGCACACGGCCTAAACGCTGAATATATTCCCGAGTAGAGCCACTGCCTGATAACAAAATTGCAATTCTCGCATCAGGAACATCCACCCCTTCGTTGAGCACATGGGAAACAACAATGGTCTTATAGTCTCCTGTGCGAAAGCTTTGCAAAACCTCACGCCGCTCTTTTACCGGAGTTTGATGGGTAATGGCAGGGATCAAAAAATCTTGGGAGATTTTATACACTGTGGCATTGTCATTGGTGAAAATGATGGTGCGTTCAGGGTAATGCTGAGCCAACAGATCTTCTAATACCCTCAGTTTGCCAGCGGTGCCCAGGGCAATATTTTTAGCCTCACGATGAGCCAGCATTGCCCGACGCCCCGTTTGCGAACGTGCACTGGCGGTGACAAATCGCTTCCATCCCTCAGGGCTGCCAAGCCAAATCCGAGACTGCTGCAAAAAGTCGTTGCGTCGTTGAATCAGCTCTGCATACCGCCGCCGCTCAATTTCTGACAAAGAGACTTTTAGCTGCACAATTTGATAGGGGGCTAACGCCTGACCAGACAATTCAGCCGCCGTTTTGTGATAGACAACTGGCCCCAGTAGCTGATCGAGATCGCTATGGCGTCCATCAGCCCGATCAGGGGTAGCGGTGAGCCCCAATCGGTAGGGTGCGATCGCATATTCAGCAATCACCCGATTAAAGTCACTGGGCAAATGGTGGCATTCGTCGCACACCAATAGGCCATAGCGATTGCCCAAACTTTCTGCATGGATCGCCGCACTATCATAGGTGGCCACTAAAATATCGGTGCGATCGCGACTACCCCCACCCAACAAACCAATATCCGCATCGGGAAATGCCGTCTCTAAATGGGCATACCACTGATGCATCAAATCTAATGTGGGCACCGTAATCAAAGCACTGCGGGGAATCGCCTGTAGCGCTAATTGAGCCAGGTAAGTCTTACCCGCCGCTGTCGGTAAAACCACCACCCCTTGCCACCTGTTTTGCTGCCAAGCCTGGAGAGCTTCGCTTTGATGGGGATAAGGTTTAAACGTCAGACGAGGCGTTAGTTCCAAAGCGGTAAAGTCAGACGCCTGATCATTCACCTCCACCTGCTCACGACGCAGCGTCTCTAACAATGGGCGATAGCAGTGGGCCGGGATCCGAAACCGTTCAATGCGGTCATCCCACACGGCATGATCAATCCACCCCTTACCTCGCGGCGGCGGGTGCAAAATTAATGTGCCACGATCAAACCGCAGCGTGGGTATACGCACCATACACAGAAAACATAAAAACGGGTTGCGTGAAGACCGCAACAACAACAGTAGCTAACTATACCAAGCTCAGTTATCTACCCTAGTTCCTGATTAAAGGAACGTTAAGTCTCCTACATTTTTTTGTCGACTACGTGTAATCACCGAGGTCGTTTATGGACATTTGGTGACAATTAAATCAACTATCCGAGAAACCATGCAGCTTTGCTCTGGAATCGATAGGTTCAAAACTGTATTTATCCGTAGCATTTACCAAGGAGAATCGTCATATGGATATGTCAATGATTCTAGGTTTGACTCTTGCCGGTTTAATTATGCTGCTCAATGGCAACAAACATCAGGGAAAAGAGTCCAAAACACGATCCGGTAACTCATCTGAGTTTATAGTCAGCGTTGGCGGCGACGGCGGCGTCTCCATCAGCCCTAAGAAAAAATCCTGAGACTTTAGAGACTAAGGTCCATGGGCTCACGTTTGTTTGTCAACCCCATGCAATGATCATCCGTCATCCTTAACCCGTTCTAATACCAATCGGAATTCAGTCACTCCGATTAATCAGGGACAATCCCGTAGGGGCAATCCCTTGTGGTTGCCCTTCGATATTGGGTGCAGATAACCAGGATTTCCTATAAGACCAAATCCGAATTCAGTAAGCCCGATTAGAAATGAGCAATCCCGTAGGGGCAATCCCTTGTGGTTGCCCTTCGATATTGGGTGCAGATAACCAGGATGTTGTATAAGACAACAATTCAAAATTAAATTAAACACCTGAGGGGAGATTCGCAAAATTGTGAATCCCCCCTCAGGTATAGGCATCTAAAATCAGCTCAAGAGACCCCTAGTGTATAGGCCAAGCTCTAGTAAGGTAAACGGCAATACCAGAAATCACCCCACTCTCCACTGTCTATTCCCCATTGCCCCTAGCCAGGCGTCTTCTCCGGCAACAAGCACTTATCAGAATCACAGCCTGCCGGACCAGCTTCAATCAGTTCACCCGCATCATAACGCTCTAACGCTGCATGGAAATTCTCGGTGGAACGACGGGCTAGAACCTCGTTACACAATTCCTCGTAGCGTGCTTTATCAATGGGTTCAAACGGCAAACGTGGGAATGTTTGCAGATCATCAAAGCGTGCCAGTAGGGCCGAAGAAATATAGCCTTCGTCATTTTGAATCGCCCGGTGAATGCGTTCTGCTAGAACCTCAATTTCATTTTCACGAAATTCGATAGTAGCCGAGGTATTATGCGCCGTATAGTGCCGCTGTACCTGCATGTAGAAATCAAACTGAGTCAGGGCAGAGAACTGCTCAATGGCAATCTGATCTGCCCCTGGCAAATTAGCCCAGGGCACCTCCACAGGCATTTCCACTAGCCACTCAGTACAGCGGGGATCAAAAGGATCGTTTAGCAGGTTGCCGTTCTCATCTTTATCAGACTGGGATGGCACCACCGCATAACCATAGTCAATACAAGCCAAGGCCACCGGATCATCCTTGCGGAAGGTAATGCGACGGATAAAGCGTTGGGACTTAGGTGGATGCCAACCAGAAGACGCACCGCTGAGGAGACTCTTCGTACCAGCAGGTTGCACAGTTGTGCAACGGTTGGGACGCTTGATGTCATGGCGATCGCAATAGTCCCAAACCGTCCCATGGACAATGGCCTTCCAACGGCTTAGATACTCTTGCTCCTTGGCCTTAAACTGTAGTCCCTGCATGGTATCTGGGCGACCAGCTTCCCACCATTTCAGCCAGTCCACTCCAAAGGCCTGCACAAAGAAGTCAAATAGTCCGGTAAAGGACACGCCGACAATGGGATCATCCAACCGTGATTGCTGATAGCGGGGTTCAATAAACTGGTGATTGAGCAAAGCAGCAACTGCGATCGCACCAGCACGGAATGCATCTTCCTGTTCCTGCAGGTTCTCTGGATCAATTTGGTTCAAGTGAATTTCCGCCAGATTGCAGTGGAAGTTCTGGCCCAAAATTTCACCACAGGGGTTTAGGCCATAGCGCCCTTCGCCCTGGGCACGGCGTTCTGCTTCACCCGCCCACTGAATCGCCCCTTCACCGGAGTAAAACTGCTTACGCACCGCATTGGTCATTTCCTCCAAGGATGGCTTGGTGTGGAACACCCGCGTGTGGTTAGCCATACGCAGCGCATCACGCTCAGGGTCAATCCGCCAATTGCCGTCAGCATCCTGCTGCCACAGATTATCTTTAGCCGCCGCCGCTTGCTCATCATGGCTGTCAAACTGACGCATCCCCGCCGACCGCCGGATATTACCAGCCACCACGCAGGCCGCAGCTTCATCAATTAACAGACAGCACTCCACAGAGTTGAGCTTACGGCCAATGGCTTTATTTAAAATTGTGGCGCAGCGATTGTATAGCCCCGGCAGCTTCACCGGATTGGCCATGCCACCAAATCCCTTCAGCTTTTCCCCCGCAGGACGCACATCACTCAGATTAACGATAACGTCTACATCCCCTGTGAAGTCTTCACGGCTGGAAAGCTCTAAAATCGTCTGATACGACATCACCCAGCCATTACGACTATCACCAACACGGATCTCAACACGGTTGCCATCCACCACGACATCCGTTTCTTCACGACGCTGAGCCACAGGCGTAGCCCCCACATCGCCAGCCATGGTCACCGTTAACCGATTACGAATCACTGGCAGCTGATCGATGTATTTAGGCTCTAGCATCGCACCGGTGCCACAGCCCATCATCGCTAAATCCATCATCAGACCAAAGGCACGCCAGTCCACCACATTGGTGCTGGTACAGTTATAGGCCCCAGAGAAATTTTTCTGCTGCCTACTCCACTCAGTCCCCCCGACCCAGAGCCAACGACCCGACGGCAGCGCCTTTAATTCCCGCTGCATTCGCTGCACCAGGGCCTTTTCATCCGCCGTCAGCTTACCCAGTTCCACCAGACCGCCTAGAGTGCGATCGCAAACGTCATACCAAGATTCCCGCTGTCCATCGTCCAAACGACGGCTATAGGTACGATAAAAAACTGGATAGGCCGCTGGCGCAGTTCCAGGGAAAGGCGTTTTTGTACGTAGTCGTTCTAACTCTTGAACCATTCGTCTGGACTTCCTTACGAATCTAAGGGTGTGAGTGAAATAGGGTCGTTAACGATGGGGATGTACATCAAACCTTGGGAAACAGCACATGTAGCGCCAATGATGTCCCCAATACTTGTTAACACTCTAAATGTGCTATGGCACATGGAAATAAAGCCTAACACCACCATCAAAAAAAATCTAGCGTCTTGCCTTTAGGGCGAACGCTAGATGTAGCGATCAGTAAATTTTTTATCCATTACGTGAACTAAAACCCCTAAACAGCCGTCAATCCTAACTAACGAACTAATCGACGATTTAGCAAGATGACGTAAGGGGAGACGATATACCGTTGTCAGGCTATATTAATTGCAAGACCCAGGGGTATTTACATCCACATCCAAGAAACGTTCAAGGCCTGATTCCATTGGATCAAGGCTATTTTTTAAAGCTCAGTTTTAGGGTTGTGAGCCAGGTGCGATTTAAAAAGTGGTCAAATTACTAAAGTTATTAAATAGGTTGACCGGTAAGCTGCAATGTGAGGGTAGCCATATATAGAGGACCTAAAGAATATATGGTTATAGATACTCTAATTGGCACTGGGCTTACATAATGCTCCATATAGCATTCTCGTGGTGTTTGGTAAAGATTTCCTGTCTTAACGATTAACTCAATTCCTTTTACGGGTTTTTCCGAAGTTAGTTCTACTTCCCTGTATCCAATGCTGTGAATCAACCCATTGACCATGAGCCATTCAGTAGTGTTGTCCTCTCCATTAACAGAGACAGTGCAGCGGCCATGTGACTTCACGATTGCTATTTGCACCTATAACGGTGCCCAGCGTATTCCGGCTGTTCTCGATCGACTACAGCAGCAGCTTAATACTCAAATACTGCGCTGGGAAGTTTTTGTAATCGACAACAACAGCAGCGATTCTACAGCTGCAGTCGTCCAGGAATACCAGCAGAAGTGGTCGTCTGACATTCCGTTGCGGTATTTATTTGAGGGTCGTCAAGGGGCCGCTTACGCTCGCCAGCTAGCCATGGAAACGGCTAAGAGCGAGCTTGTCGGTTTTTTAGATGACGATAATTTACCGGCTGATAACTGGGTAGCAACGGCCTATAAGTTTGGCCAGCAGCACCCACATGTTGGGGCCTACGGCAGTCAAATCTATGGCCAGTTTGAAGGCACGCTCCCCGATGACTTTCATCGGATCCAGTCATTCTTCGCCCTAACTCAGCGAGGTGATGAAGCCCATGTTTATCAGCCTCGCCAGCGAGTCTTGCCACCCTCTGCAGGTCTAGTTGTGCGGCGGCAGGCTTGGTTGAAAAACGTCCCCCGTCAACTCATTTTGACCGGGCGTCATGACGAACAAATGCTCACGGGCGAAGATTTAGAAGCCATCGCCCACATCCGCAGAGGTAACTGGGAAATTTGGCACAACCCCGACATGAAGGTTTGGCATCAGATCCCAGCCCGTCGTTTGCAGCGCAGTTATCTGCTGCCATTTTTCCGAGGCATTGGCCTCAGCCGCCACGTGACTCGCATGCTCAACATGCCCTCCTGGCAGCGTCCCTTTATGTTTTGGGTGTTTATAGCCAGCGATTTGCTGAAAGCCTTACACCATGTGGTGACTTACCGCACACTACTCCAAACCAAGGTTGTGCCGGCATGTGAGCTAGAATTCTATCTTTGCAGCTTGGTCAGCCCACTTTATATCTGGCGTTTACTATTGCTTAGGTTTCTAAAAAATAAATCTTGAGATATCAATTATCTCAACTACTTTGGGAATATAGAACCGTAGGGACTGCATAATTCTGCGCCTCCTGATGTCAGCCCTCCAAGGCTATGTTTATTTGATACCTATGACCTGTGTCAGTGCTGCACTCATCCTGCCCGTTCGAAATCGTCAAGCCTATACATCAGCTATTTTGCATCAGCTGAGGGCTCAAATTTCTGCGTCCTCAGGTGCACATACCATCGAAGTGATAGTGGTGGATGATGGGTCTACCGATGGGACACCTGAGTTGATTCGCCAAACCTTTACAGCGGTTCACTTACTACAAGGGGATGGCGAGCTTTGGTGGACGGGTGCGATCGCAACCGGCATGAACTTTGCCCAGCAGCAACTGCAAACAGACTATATCGTTTGGCTTAACGACGACATCACGTTAGCAGACGACTTCATATCTCAACTAATTCAGGTATGCCAGAAAAATTTAAATAAAAAAGTAATCACCGGCGGCATCGTATGTGCTCAATCTCACCCAGACTGGATTGTATTTGGCGGGGTGATTGCCAGCCAACCCATTAATAACCTGGAGCAATTTAGTGATAGTCCAATAATTCCAGTAGATACCTTAAACGGCAACATTGCCGTCATGCCCACTGCATTGATAGCAGACATTGACCTCCCCAATGCCAAACGATTTCGCCACTACGGCGGTGATTACGAATATATCTGTAGAGCGAAGGAAGCAGGGTACAAAGTGCAATTGTCCAATCAACTAAACGCAAGCACTGATTGGCAAACCAGTGACGTCATTCGCTACATGCCCCTGTGGATTCAATGGTATATCAGCCAAACCTTTACTGATAAGCTCAAGGTTCTCCAAAGCTTAACTAATCGAAAGTCGCCCCATAACGTCGAACACATGGTTAACAGCATCCATCGGCAGTCTAACCATGTACCCCGCTGGATCTACCTTATTTTTCATCTCAAAAAACTCATAAAACTCGTTAGTAGCGCCCTCATTCCCGCATCGTTACGCCACAAACATGTTCAAGCTTATTTTCAAAAACATAACGTGCCCTCCGACGTTGTGCAATCTGTCTTGCAATAGCTGAGTTTCGATGAAAATATTACATCTCAGCACATCAGATGCGAATGGCGGAGCGGCTCGGGGTGCCTATTGGATGCATACGGCCCTCAAACGAGCTGGCGTTGATTCCCACATGCTCGTGGCCGAAAAATATACTGATGACTCAACAGTAATTGGCCCCAGTGGCATTACAGGAGGACAAAAAATTCTTAACGGTATTCGTCAAACCGTCGAATACTGGCCCTTAAAACGTTACCCCCACAAATCACCAGGCCTCTTTTCCCCGGCTATTTACCCCAATCCAGTTATCAAACAAATCCAACAAATTAAGCCAGACATCATTAATTTACACTGGGTTGGGTTAGGGCTGCTCAGGCCAGAGCAACTCAAAACATTTACCCAACCCATCGTCTGGACATTACGGGATATGTGGAGTTTTACCGGAGGTTGCTGCTACACCCAAGGCTGTACTCGATATCAACAGCAGTGTGGCCGCTGTCCTATGCTGGGCTCTACTCAAGAAAAAGACTTATCTAGAAAAGTTTGGCAACGCAAATATCATGCCTGGCAAAACCTTAACCTAACCTTAGTACCCATTAGCCAATGGGTAGCTGACTGCGCCAGCAAAAGCACTCTATTAAACCAGTATCCTGCCCAAGTCATCCCCAATGCCGTAGATACTGATATTTTTCGTCCTATTGACAAAAATATCGCCCGTGACATTCTGAAACTACCTCAACAGGATAAACTCATCCTTTTTGGTGCGTTAAGTGCAACCACTGATAAGCGCAAAGGCTTTGACCATTTAAGAGCTGCCCTAAATACACTAAAAAGTAACAACACCTTGCCTCTGCGAGCTGTCATTTTTGGTGCGAACAAAATATCACCATCAATGAAACTCAATATTCCTCACACCATGCTGGGCCGCCTCAACGACAATGTCACACTGGCACTCGCCTATTCAGCCGCTGATGTGATGGTAGTCCCTTCTGTTCAAGAAGCCTTTGGTAAAACCGCCATTGAAGCCATGGCCTGCGGCACACCAGTGGTATCCTTTGATGCCACTGGCTTACGCGATATTGTTGAACATCAAAAGAATGGTTATCGTGCCGCATGCTTTAGTGCTGAAGACTTGGCTAAAGGTATTGAATGGACTCTTGAAAATACCGAGCGTCTACAACAACTCTCTCAACAATCTCGACAAACTGTAATTACAAAGTTTTCATTTGAAGTCCAATCAGCATCCTATAAGCAACTTTACCAAGAACTATTGCAATAAATTTGAGAAATCACCTTTGCACTAATTAACCACTATTAATAAAGTCACCTAGTTAATAAAACCACCTATTAATTTTTATCTGTGTTCCTCATATGATGACTCAAAAGCACAAGCACCCATATACAGCATCTCCTATCTTTATTGTTGGCTGTGCTCGCTCGGGCACAACGCTTCTACAAAGCCTGCTAGCCAGTCATCCCGATATTGCTTCATTCCCAGAGTCCAAATTTTTTGTAGATCTTGTTTGGATGCCAGAGGAACGCTCACGTCGCTATGCCTTAGGTCTAGTTTCTAAGGAAATGCGCAACACAATGGAATCGTTTTTGCATGAAGTTGGGCATCCAGAACTCACCCATAAACTTCCGCGTTTACCACTCATTCAGGCCTACGTTCGTAGCTTTAAAGAAATAATGGGCGAATTGACCCATCTACAGAAAAAATCTATCTGGCTAGAGAAAACCCCTGAACATTTACACCGACTGAAATATATCGAGCACTATATGCCAGAGGCGAAAGTGATCCACATTGTTAGAAGCGGTATGGATGTCATTGCCTCTATATATGACTTAGCTCAGCGTCATCCCAACCATTGGGGACGCACCTTTAAAACCCTAGATAATTGTATTCAACGTTGGACTGAGGACATTGCCATCACGCATCAGTATCTGGATAAGCCTAACCATACGTTGATTCACTATGAACAAATGGTTAGCCATCCTACAGATGAAGTCAAACGCCTCTGTAATTTTATTGGTGTCCCCTTTGATGATCACATGCTCGAAAATTATCGCAATACATCGAGCCAATTAATCCGATCTCGCGAAACCTGGAAAGCCTCAACTCAAAAAAATATACAGAATACAAATTCTCAGAAATTTTTATCAGTGTTTACCAGGGAACAGCAAAATTACGTTAAGAACCTGGTGCAACAAGTCAATTTGCCAGTTTTACCAACACAAACATTGGCCTAAGGCTAGCAATAAAAGCACAAGGAGCCATGGTCGCTACGCAGAACAGCTGAAGAGACTTTTAGAGTACTTTTCTAGGAAAAATGTATTAATACTAAATTCTGAACAACCAGTCCAAAATCCAGAAAAGGTGTAGGGGAAACCGAACTACATTAGCGGAAATCTACAATTGGGTTCTAACTTACGATGTATCAATATATGGTGCGGCATGCTTTATGCACGTTTAATACAAATCCGATAAAAATGGACAATCTTGTCGGGGTACTCCCTTGGGGATGCCCTTCGATAACGGGCACCATCAGTCAGAATTTTGTATAAATTAGTGCATAGAGCCAACACCGTTAGCAAGTCTTAATGAGTCAGAGTAAATCTAAGTCATGGCAGTTGTTCAAGAAACGGGAAACATCAGTATCCATACTGAAAATATTTTTCCCATCATCAAAAAGTGGCTCTATTCCGACCATGAAATCTTTCTGCGGGAGTTAATTTCCAACGCGGTAGATGCCATCAGTAAACTGAATATGGTGTCTCGAAGCTCCGACTTCACTGGCGAAGTCGGCGAGCCGGAAATTACCATCGCTATTGATAAAGACGCCAAAACGCTCAGTGTTAGTGATAATGGTATCGGCATGACCGCTGATGAGGTTAAGAAATACATTAACCAGGTGGCCTTCTCCAGTGCCGAAGAATTTGTATCTAAGTATAAGGACAATACTGACCAGCAAATTATTGGTCACTTTGGCCTAGGGTTCTATTCATCATTTATGGTGTCCGACCGAGTCGAAATCGACACCTTGTCTTATCAAGCAGAAGCCACTGCTGTCCATTGGTCCTGTGATGGCACGACCTCCTTTGAGCTGACTGATTCAGAACGAACTGATCGAGGCACCACCATCACCCTACATTTGATGGAGGAAGAGGCTGAATACCTGGAGACGACTCGCATCCAACAGCTGATCAAAACCTACTGCGACTTTATGCCTGTTCCCATCAAATTAGATGGGGAATCTGCCAATAAACAAAATGCTCCCTGGAAGCAATCCCCCGGTAACCTCACCGATGAGGATTATCTAGAGCTCTATCGCTATCTCTATCCGTTCCAAGAGGAGCCGCTGCTTTGGGTCCACTTAAATACGGACTATCCCTTTGTCGTTAACGGCATTCTTTACTTTCCAAAGCTCCGCCCCGACGTCGACGTTACCAAAGGACAAATTAAGCTTTTCTGCAATCAAGTCTTTGTCAGCGATAACTGCGAGGAAATCATTCCGCAGTTTCTACTGCCCCTGCGCGGTGTCGTCGATAGTACCGACATTCCCCTAAACGTCTCCCGCAGCTTTTTGCAGAATGATCGCACCGTCCGCCGCATCGCTGACTACATTGCCAAAAAAGTAGGTGATCGTCTCAAAGAGCTATACCGCACTGATAAAGCGAAGTACATTGAGTGCTGGCAAGATTTGGGCACCTTTGTTAAGTTTGGCTCCCTCAATAACGATAAGTTCAAGCAGCAGATCGCCGATTTTATAATTTTCCGCACCACGGCAAGCCTCGCCAGCGATCAGCCAAAAGTTGAAGTGCAAACGGCAGAAGACGATGCCTGGCAGTCAACAGACGAGGAAAGTGCAGCCATTGATGCCAAGGGTAATCCCTACACCACTCTCAAAGAATATTTAGAGCGGAATAAGGAGAAGCATGAAAACCGAGTCTTCTATACAACGGACGAAGTATCCCAAGCCACCTATATCGATCTGCACAAGCGTCAGGGACTGGAAGTCCTTTATCTAGACTCCTTTATCGACACTCACTTTGTACCGTTTCTAGAACGGGAGTATTCTGATGTTAAGTTCTCCCGTGTAGACTCTGACCTGGATGACACCCTCATCGACGAATCAGCGGGTAGTGACATTGTCGACCCAACCACTAATAAAACTAAGGGTGAGCGGGTGAAGGAGCTATTTGAAAAAGCCCTCGCTCAGCCCAAGGTTACGATTCGAACCGATGCCCTCAAGTCTGACGATGTCCAGGGTGCACCGCCTGCCATTGTGCTACTTCCCGAAGAAATGCGCCGCATGCAGGAAATGATGGCGATGATGCAGCAGCAGACGGCTCAATTTCCTGAGGAACATACCTTGCTGGTGAATACGGCTCATCCACTGATCCAGAATCTGCTAGACATGAGTCAGGGCGCAATTGTACAAGCTGACGGTGGCGAGTCTCCCACTGCGGCCATGGCCAATATGATTTGTCAACATGTCTATGATCTGGCTCTAATGGCGCAAAAAGGATTTGATGCCGATGGCATGAAGTCGTTTGTGGAACGATCCAATAGCCTGCTAACAGGTTTAACCAAATCATAGGCAATGGCCGTTTTCTTGAAGACCTCATAGGTGTTTCTTAGAAAAGGCTATACCGGTTGCAGGCTCCCCCTTTTGACCTATCGTGTACACACAAGTCCTGGAAACTAGCGTTTGCGCTTGTCTACCCCCCTCTAACTCCCCCTTGGTAAGGGCTACCGTGTATACATAAGTCGGAGAGTCGCTCCAAATCTCGAGCCCACTCTGCGAGAAGAGCAAAGCTCTACATCCCCCAACCCCTTACTCCCTAAGGGAGAAGGGGGGCCTGGCCTCAAAGTCCTTCGCCCCCAGGGAGAAGGATTTAGGATGAGGGCCAATTCAAGGTCAGGTCTACTTTTTGGGACATTATCTTCTAGATGTGTATACACCGTAGTTGGTAAGGGGGAGGACCGGAGTTTCCCCCTTTACCTTAGGCTTTAGCCCATGCCAGGAGGGCTTTAGAGGGGATTAAGGGGGGTAATGCACGATTGTGAACTCCCTTTCGAGATGTGTGTACACCGTAGCCCTTTTGATGGAATAGTCCACCTTTTCCAAATTAGGAATACTGGGGTTTCCCAATCCTGGGGAAACAAGACTCAAAGCCCCCAGAATTGGGGGGTAGGGGGCCTGCCCCCTTGAAACCCCTTGGCCTGTTACTCAATCATGGAAATATCTTTTGATTAGAGAATCAGCCCTAAAATATGAGGGGGTTGCATTTAAGAGTGCAACCATGTAAGGATTAAGGACTGTATTCCAAGGACTGTACCATGAGCCGCAGATGTGATCTGACGAATAAAAAGGCTAATAACGCCTTTGCTGTTTCTCACTCTCACCGACGTACCAAGCGTCTACAACAGGCAAATCTTCAAGACAAGCGGGTTTGGTGGCCCACAGGCAAACGTTGGGTAAAGCTACGTTTATCCACTAAAGCGATTAAAACCCTTGAAAAGAAAGGGATTGAAGCAATGGCCCGTGAGGCAGGCATTGATTTGAGTAAGTATTAGAGACTGTGGCACTGGTTCAGACATTAATTTATTGAGTTTGCAATTGCCTGAGTTGATACAACTTAATGCTGCTTACTTAGCTTTATCAAAAGCTTAAAGTTTTGGTATGTTCACGGATAGATCCCCTGGCTGCAAAGTCAGGGGATTTACTGTATGTATAGTCGATGATATTCAAATGCAGGATCTTGTAGAACCTTAGTTATGTTGGACTGATCGTGATGTAGAGACAGATATCTATGGATTATTTTGATCACGATCTGATCGATTCGTCATAAGGAATGGGTAAAGTTCAAGTAAACTATTCAGGCTTTATACTGATTACCAGTTTGGTAATTAAAGGTTTAGGCTGGGTAAATCTACTATGGGACATGTAGATACCACGCAAGTTTTCGTTCCCTGAGAGTTCAATTGCTTTAAGTCTTAAATAGACTACAAATCGATGGTCATGTTGGCATATGCCACACCTGATCTAACGCTTATTTTTTAGAAGTCAGCGATGTCTACCCCAAAACGCTCTCGAGTTTCTAATCTTCGTCGATCTTTGACTCACGTTAGGCAATTACCCAAGCATTTTATGGCTTGGCTGCTTCGCCTTATTTTTGCTGGCGCTCGCTTCAGTCGCCCAAGCCAGGCCGGTTTTATCTTGCCAACAACAGTGATGTTGCTTTTGGTGTTGACTTTAACCGTTGGTGGCCTCAGCTTTCGTTCGTTTAGCCGACTAAACCAAACCGTTGCCTATCGTGAGCAGCAGCGTATTGATAACTTTGCTGCTCCAGCAGTGGATAGGGCCAGAGCAAAGATTGAATACTTATTTACAAAAGACCGTGACATCGTTGATAAACGACCTCCCTCAAGCGCTGATTTAATCAATGCAATCCTAAGATATTCAAGACCAGTGTTAGACGGCGGGGACGGTAAAACTTGGGGTGATGCTAAGCAGATCGAGGATGATCCATACACCTTGCCAGATGAAGAGCAGTTAGATATTAATCCAGATACAGATCCTGGTCCCGATCCGGCATGGCGCTTTAGGGACCCTGACGGTAATATTGTTATCTACTCACTGTTGACCTCTCACGAGGCACGAGATACTAGCGGCACTCTTATTAATGATTCTGACGGTAATCCGTTAACCCTAACCTCCAACAAGAACCAGGATAAAGCAGATAATCTGGTTACGCGTAACGGTCCTATCAATACTCAAAAGTCTGCGGAAGGCTGCCCTGTAACTGCTTTTTCGGGTGATGGCTGGCAGGATGCTGGCGGTAGTTTACAAAAGGTTTTTCAAATTGATGTTCTAAATATTGCTAACCCCAATAGCCCTAATCGAACGGTTAGCTCCGCAGAATATCAGCAGGTACGCAGCACTCCAAAAGGCAATAAATACGGTGCCTGGTTCCGCTACGACATGGAAATATTTCCAGGGGGAAATTTTCGTTGGAATGGAGCAATGCATTCGGAGTCAAACATCATTGCCTCCGATAAATTGGAGGCTTATTTAGTTAGTTCTCCAGAGTCTTGTATTTTCAGTACAGATGCATCGGAAATCACCCTAAGTGTAAGTGGTTATGACACCAATGGTGATGGTAATGATGATCAATTTTTCCAAGGCCACCTAGTTTCCGGAGCTTCAAAGGACGACAGCTTTGGGGGCGGTACGGATTTCCATGAGGAAAATAATGCAAACCCGGCCAAGCCTGGGGAGGACAAGCTTAGAAAGAATACGGATTCGGTCAATGAAACCGGTGCAGCTGCCTTAACAGATGTCGCTGTGGATCCGGTTTTGATTCTTACAGAAGACAGAACCGTTAACTTAAATCCCGCTACTTGGGATCCGGAGGCTGCTAAAGATATCACACCAATCATTAATGATACAGAAGCAATTCGTGACATCAACGTTCTGGACGAGAGTACTCGAGTGCGATTATTTCCCGATGCTTCTCGTCCGTTTGTAGATGATGGTTTTCGGGCAGACAATCGCTATGGTCCAAAGCCAGTTTATGACTCTAGAAATAGTCTCTTGATGAAGGATGGTGCTCTTTTCTCGGACCTTGGAGAATCTGACAAGTTAATCGGACAGCCTATTGTTAATCATGATTCATTAGCTATTGATAATTCTGATGAGCAGGAGTTTGGTCTAGACGGCTACTGGGAGCGACGCTCCATCATCCAGGGTTTGCGAGTTGTTGTTGGTCAACGCCTAGAACTAGGTAACCGGTTTGGCTGGGCACCTAATAATGATCCGCTATACCCCCCCACAGCTGTTCAGGCCATCATGGATGGCGGCAGGGAAATGAAAGGCCCTGCCCGCGCTAAGCAGCAACGCTCATTGCGGGATAACTTGGCGGCTGTCCAGGGCATGGTTGTTTACCATCACACCTTTGAAGATGGGAAACTGCCTTATATGTGTATGGCCTCAACAGTACATCCAGGGACTGAACAGACCCTTATAGATAGTCGTACCTTTGGCACCTATCCCTTAAAAACAGTAGCAGCAGGTACCCCAAAAACACGAATAGATTTCTTGACAGGTCAGGGGACTAACGGCTGGGAATTTGATTTCCAAACTAAGTACCCCTCAGTTGATGACTTTGCATCCAATATAAACAGTACGAGACCACTCGGTAGGGCGCTGCACAATTTAGCCCATTTTGCTGGAGATCCCTGGGGTGGTGCCCCTAGTTTTGAACCTGTTCAAGGTGAGCAAAATGAGCCTTTAGATGCTGTATTAGAGCGTAATGATGACGTTGTACATCCCTATCCATATCTAGCAATGTGGGGTGATTTCTCAATCTTGCGGCGAATTCTGTTCGAGCATGACTTTACTAACTCTACTGAAACTCCATTGGTTGAGACTATTAATAACTTCAAAGCTCTCAGCCCTGCCGATCAGTCGACCATCCATTCTGCGGCTTGCATGTTAGGCATGCTCGCTAACAATCTGGAGGATCTAAAAGACGAGTACAGCGAACTCATTGATCCAGCTATAGAACCAACTCTGCTTAGTGATATTGACACGGCATTGGCAGGGGTTGGCGTTACAGATGGTGATAAAGCACGAAAATGGCTCAGGGATTTAGAAGCTGCGGGTTCACTCTTACCTGATGAATTAGAAAAAGCTAAGGTAATCGCTTTGTATCGCCAGGTTGTACGCGATCGAACCTACGGCTTTGAGTCCGGACCAGGCACGGTTCCAGCTGACTGCGCTACAGATTTACCACCCAATCTTGTCAGGGCATTTTGTTCAACTGGTCAGGATGCAGCTTATCCATCCCTGTATTACATATTTCCAGTAGCAAGTCACAACCAGGATGGTTCTGTTGTAGCTGGTGGTGCTGGAACCGTAATTCAAGCTGATGAGTACATTGATGAAAGTGTTGTTAATGCTAATGAACGGTACATTTTTGATCCAGACGCTTCTAGTTTTAGAGTTAATGACAATGTGACATATGAAGTAGTTGCTGGACCCGCTCCTGCTTCACCAGATTCTCTGGCTCAAATCAGGCTATTTCCTAAAACGTCAGCGGCTAACTTTGAGCAGCCAACGGCAACGGTTGCAGGTGGTACGCTTACATCCCGTGATGATCTTCAGAAAAATATTATTGATTCCAATGGCACTATTACTGAACTAGCCTTTTTGGACAAAGGCATGATGGATGGGCGTGAGTTGTTAAATATTCGCGTGCTTGACTTAGATATCGATAAGCTGACGGATATTACGGCAGATCCACGTTCATACTTTACTGTTGGCACCGACCAGATTGCCTGGATTCCTGAAGTTGATGGTATTTTCTATGCTGCAAGGGAAGACGCTGTTCGAGAAGACAGTATTGTTCGTCCTCGCCAGGATACATGGGCTAACTGTCAGGACTTCGACGATCTACAGACAGGAAACTGCACAATGGTTGTTGAAAATCCAACTAATGCTAGTCAAAAAGGTACATTTGACCCACCGTTAGCTCCAAACTTGATTAGTCCTAAACCAGTAGATATGTACGCCGATCCAGACCGACGGCCCTACGGTTTCCGAGTAATCAATGGTTCTATTATTCATCGTTCAGGTGATGATAAAGCCGCTGGGGTTACCTTTGTCACCGATAATCCAGCCTATGTCTATGGTGATTTCAACCTCCACCAGGATACTGCTGGCGCTATTCTCGAAGAATTTGAGGGTGTGGATGAGTTGGGTAATATCATGGCCGTAGACCCCGATCCGTTTGACAGATTTTATAATCGTAAACGTGAAAACTTGAACCAAAAGTTTGCCCGAGGAGGGGAAGATTTGTGGAGACCATCTGAGATATTTGCCGATGCGGTCTCCATTTTGTCTAGTGAGTTCCGTGATGGTGTCATTGAGGATGCCTATCGCTACAGAAATGACGAGGAAGAAGCGACTGCTCCTGATGGAATCCTGTCTTCGTACTTGAACTCAGATCGTCCTGATGTCGATGTTCCTCTTCGTTTAGTAGCTAATGCTTGGCAGCGTGAAGACCTTGAAGGTGATCCTGCCCTTGCCGATACTGATCTGCCCATGCGGTTTGACCGTAACGGTATTCCTTATCGGTTAGAGGCAGGAACGTATCAACCGTTTTCTACAGGTTTTGCTGGCGATCTAGATCATTTTACTCTTGATGAAGACGCTCAGCGTCGGAATAACCTAATTCCAGCAGCTGATAATACCCGAGTTAATGCGCTGCTGGTGGCAGGTATTGTGCCGTTGCGGTCAGCTCAGAACTATGGTGGTTTTCACAACTTCCCAAGATTGATTGAGTATTGGCCTGCAAAAAACCTATTTATTTCCGGGGGTTTTTTCCAGTTAAACTTTAGTACCCAGGCAACTGCGCCATTTGACCAAGATGCCTGGGAACCGGGTGCAACTTCGACGGCTGCTGGCCCTCCTGCTAACGGTGTATTTAACAGCTTTTACGGTAATGCTGTTCGTATTTGGGGTTACGATGTCGGTTTCCAGTACACCAGTGTTGCCCCCATTGCCCGTCGTTTCATTGCATTTGGCCGACCTAGAAGTGAGTTTTATCGAGAGCTACCACTGAATGATGCATACATCGCTAACCTTTGCACAGCAGAGGATTCGACGGGTGCTGCTGTCCTCACTGATGTTGGTTGCCAAAATTAGGGAGTAATTGCAAAATGTTTCTAAAAAGTAGGCAACTCAAAAAGCTGATTAAGGTTAAAGCGCAATTACCTTCTCAGGTAAATGATAGCGGTCTAACATTGATTGAAGGTTTGGTGGCAATTGTTATTATTGCCATAACCACTGCCGTCATGACTCCCATGGTAATCCTAGCTGTCGGCACTAGAGTTCAGAGTCAACGAGCAGAGCAGGCCTTTCAAATAGCTCAAGCAGAAGTAGACCGAATCAAGGTAATTGTTGAAAGGGGCGGTGACTACACCTTAAATATTGCGCTAGCACCAACTGGTGTAAATAGCGTAGCCGACTTTGATGTTGTTCCGGTCCCTGCTCCAATCACCATTAATAACAACAACTATGCAAGAAATCTTAGGGCTGCCCGTGGCATCTCTACCGATGACGATGCTACTGATGACGAGTATGCCGTTCAAATCTTTAGAACTGAAGGTATTACGAGGGGAACAAAACCAGTCGCCTTTGATCTAGGGGTGAGGGTTTATCGCGCTGATGTAGTTGATGGTGGCCCTTTAGGGGTAGAACAAGCTAGGCTTGCCGTAACGAGTGGTGAAGGCCAGTCAGGCAGTCGTCCCCTTGCCAATATTTATACAAGCATAACTGAAAGTGATAGTGAGCAATCCCTTTGTGACTACCACGATTTCATTAATAGTGTTACTGGAAGCACCACTCCAAAACCGCCTGATTGTTAATTGCATCCCCCCTTGAAAACTCCATGGTTAATTACCACTCTAAAATTTTGCTGCATCGATGGTTATTGCAACGGCGCAAACATAAGGCTTCTGGCTTCACACTAACAGAAGTTCTTATTTCAGTTGCCATTGCTGGCGTCATTGTGTCTGGTTTGTTGTCCTTAGTGGTTGAACTATTACAGATAGACCGCCGAGAAATTACTTTGGAAAGGGTCCAACGGGATATGCAGCAAGCATTGGACTACATCTCTGATGATTTAGAGGAGGCGGTTTACGTTTATGACAATACCCGGCTGCTTGAAATTGTGGAGGACATTGATGAGTTAAATGACAGAGTGGGGGCTGGTGGTGAAGGGACTGGTGACGCTGTACCCTTACTGGCCTTCTGGCGTACAGTGCCTCTAGACGATGCGGATCTCGAAGACTGTAACGGTACGGATGAAGCCTGTCGAGTTGCGCGAACTCGTCGGACCAGTTATTCCCTGGTGGTTTATCTTCAACAGCATAGAGATGATGCTGATGCTGACTCTGCATGGCAAGGTCAAAGTGTTATTCGACGTTACGAACTACCCGAATATCCTGACACTGCTAATTTTAGTGCAACAGACCTCGATGAGGAAACCTCAGAAGGCTATGTTAATCCCGTTGACAGTCTCGGAAAGACTAATTTTGAAGTCTGGGCACCAAATGCAGCGCCAGCTGTTGTCGCAGGAGAAAGTCCGGTATTAGTCGACTTTGTAAGAGAAGCAGATATAGATGCCCCTAATGCAATTGACTGCCGAGCCTTAATTTTTGACCTTAACAGTCGTTTAATCGGGGAGATAGATCCCACAGCCAATGATTACGACTATGTACTCTCTCCTGCAGAGGCAACGGAAGAAACAGGTTTTTTTGCTTGCATACAAGAACCTCAACTAGCCAGTGGCTCGTTTAGATCCACTCAAGATGTTTATCTTTTTCTCAGGGGTAATGCTCAATCAGAAAATCGCTTTTTAGGACCAGCAGGTAAGGATAGTAGCCTCCCCGTACTGCAAACCCAGGTCAAACTACGTGGTGTCATTGACAAAGACGGATAAATAGCAACCAAAACACTTATCATGAATCGATTTAGATTACCCAATTCTGCTAATGCAACAGCTGGTTTTACTTTAATTGAGCTGTTTGTAGTGATCATTATGGTCGGCATTTTAGCAGCCATTGCTGCACCGGGATGGCTGGGTTATGTGAATCGTCAACGAGTTAGTCGTGCCCGTAGTGATTTGGCTCAAATTATTCAAAATGCCCAAATTGAAGCACAGCAGAGAAACTCTACAAGAGTTATCAGATTTGCAGAAGATACTGGGATACCTGGTGCTCCAACAGTGCAAGTCAATTCTACAGTTGGGGTAACAACGGGTAGAGATCGTTCTGTCGGTGGAGAACAAAACGACAGCATACAATTAACAGCTAGCGACCAAGAGTTTGTGTTTAACTACCGCGGTGAAGCAGAGGGTGCACCATATATTGTTTCTGTAACGTCTGAGTTCAGCAATAATCCAAGATGCATCATAGTACCAACATTATTAGGTGGGACTGTTCAAGCAGAAGGTGATGAATGCGATGTCGCTCTTTATGAGTAGAAACAGAATACGATAAACAGAATAATGGCTGTAAAAGCAGGTAAATTTGTTTAATATACCCTGTCAGCCATAAAACGCTGCAACTCTCTTAACAGCTCAGTATATCCTGGGAACCCTTAGCCCTGAAATATTGTAGTTGTCTAAACAGATCAGTGTATCCTGGGAACCATCTTTGAACTCAAGGTCGTTAGTCTAAAGTATCCTGCCTCATAGAAGGATACATATGAAACGCTTTCGGGTTCCTGTCCCTAATCGTCATTCACTAAATCATTATCTTGGTCGACTACCTAAGCAGTTTATGGCTTGGGTGCTAAGGCTGGCTTTTATGGGTGCTCGCTTCAGTCGCACTCGACAGGCTGGCTTTGTATTACCAACAACCGTGATGCTGCTTCTGGTACTCACCTTAACTGTTGGAGGATTAAGTTTTCGCTCATTCAATCGGGCTGCTCAGACAATCGCATATCGTGAGCAACAACAGATTGACAACTTTGCTGCGCCCGCCGTTGACAGGGCCAAGGCTAAAATTGAGTACTTATTTACAAAAGATCCAGAGGTCATTAACAAAAGACCACCCTCTAGCAGTGACTTAATCAATTCACTTTTAAAATACTCAAGGCCATTGGCAGACGGAGGTTACGGCCAAACCTGGGGGGCTGCGAATCAAGCCAATGACGATCCATACACATTGCCAGATGAAACCCAGTTAGACATCAACGACGATGGTAATCCTGACCCTGCGTGGAGCTTTGAATCCCGTGATGGCAATACCATTGTTTATTCAATCCTCACCTCTCACGAAGCAAGAGATTCAGATGGTGACATTATTCAAGACTCAGATGGTAATGAACTGACCCTAACCTCTAATCAGGTAGACGAAAAAGCAGATAACCTGGTTACGCGCAACGGTCCTATTAATACACAACAGTCGGTTGATGGTTGCCCTGTAAGTACCCTGGCCGGTGATGGCTGGCAAGATGCTGGCGGTACTCTGCAAAAAGTTTTTCAAATTGACGTTCTAAACATTGCTAACCCCAACACTATTAATCGAACGGTTAGCTCCGCAGAGTATCAGCAAGTACGCACTATTCCAAAGGGGAATGTATATGGTGCCTGGTTCCGTTACGACATGGAAATATTCCCAGGTGGAGATTTTCGCTGGAATGGAGCCATGCACTCAGAGTCAAACATCATTGCATTTGAGAATCTAGAGGCGTATCTAGTTAGCTCTCCAGAGTCCTGTGTTTTCAGTACCGATGCATCGGAAATTAGTCTCAGTGTGAGTGGCTACGATACCGATGGCGATGGCACTGATGATCAATTTTTCCAAGGGCATTTGATTTCAGGTGCATCAAGGGATGACGATTTTGGGGGAAATACAGAATTTCACAAAGAGAATAATGCTACCCCCACTAACCCTGGCAAAAATAATCTGAAAGATGATACCGATTCAGTTGATGAAACTGGTGGAACTGATGTCACAGATGTTGCTGTAGACCCAGTTTTGATTCTTACAGAAGACATTACTGTTAATTTGGATGATACATCGTGGGATCCTGAGGCTGCCAAGGATGCGTTATCTCCAAATCCTTTAGAGCCCAATGATCAAGTTCAACTGTTGAGTGATAGCAGTCGGGTGCGAGTATTTCCCGATGCGGCTCGTCCATTTGTAGATGATGGGTTTCGGGCAGACAATCGCTATGGGCCAAAGCCCCGTTACGACTCTGAAAATAGCTTGACTCAAGCTAATGGTGTATATCTCTCTACACCTCACCAAATTGGTGATGAAATTAATGACAACTCAGTGTTAGCTAGTGATAATGCGGCTGAGCAAGAGTACGGTCTAGATGGGTATTGGGAAAGACGCTCTATTTCTCAGGGTTTACGTGTTGTTGTTGGTCAACGGTTAGAGCTAGGTAATCAGTTTGGATGGGAAGCTGATGATCCGCTTTATCCACCCACAACAGTTCAGAATCTAACTCGTAGTGGAGGTGACATAGAAAAGACACCTGCTCAAGCTAAGCAACAAAAGTCTCTGCGGGATAACTTAGCAGCTGTGCAGGGCATGGTGGTTTACCACTATACCGAAGACAATGGAAACTTACCCTATATTTGTTCAGCGTCTACGGTGCATCCAGGTACTTTGGATACTTTAATAAATAGCCGTACCTTTACCAAATACACAGAAACAGATGATTGGAAAATTGATTTCCTAACAGGAACAGGAACTAACGGCTGGGAGTTTAATTTTAGTAGTTTTGATAGTAATAGTAACGGCGACATCACCGATGAATTTGCCGATGACAAACCCATGGGCAAGGCGCTCCGTAATCTAGCATATTTTGCCGGGGACCCTCAGGGTGGTGCACCATCGTTTCCCCCAGTTCAAGGAGAAGCCGGTCAGACTGACGAGTTTGTTCATCCCTATCCCTATCTATCCATGTGGGGAGACTTCTCAGTGCTCCGACGTATTTTTGACGACTACACGGTCAACACTGATGCCCAATATGATGATTTGAGCCCAGCAGATAAGTCCACCCTTCATTCTGCGGCTTGTACGCTAGGGATGTTGGCATATAACTTAAATAGTTTGCAGCTTGAGTTTGATAGCATTCCAGCCAATGGAAGCGCTGGCCTAAATGCTCTTGGGGTACAGCTGGCCAAACTAATGGATGGAAATGTTGCCAATGGTGAGATTGGTGAAGACACAACAACTAACCTTTGTACAACTTCCTTAGGCAGTACAGGTTGTCCACCTAGTCCCTATGACCCAAGCTATTACACTCAATTTACAAAAGAGGAATGGCTCAACGCCCTTGAAAATGATGGTGCTCTGGGTGCAAACCTTGATACAGCCATAGCCCGAGCTGAAGTAATTGGCAGACTACAACAGGTTTTACGAGATCGCACAATGGGCTTTATTCCTGCGGGAACATCCCGTGGTATTGCTGGCTCAGGGACAGGGTATGACCCAGATACAGGTACCTATGAATATCAAGGGTCTGGCGGCACTTTTGCTGATGAAATCTTTGGCGCTGGCTGTGACCCAACTGGCTTTGCAACCACTGGTGGTAACTCTGAAAACGCTCAACTTGGTTTAACAATGGCCTTTTGTTCTATTTCCGAAGGGCCAAAGTATCCAATCTTGCATTATCTTTTCCCAGTCACGGACCACGATTATCTTGACTTAGATAACTCAACTTATCGTCAACCCTACAGGGATAATTTCTATCCCACTGCCGTAACCACAACTGCCGAAGAACTTTTGAATGAAGGAAGCACCGCGTCTCCCTTTGTTGTCGAGGTTGATGAGAAAGGTACCACAGGGAGCCTTGCAAATGCGGCTGACGATGAAATTATTGGTGGTGTAAATGATGATGACAGCATACTCTTTACAACAGTTGGGCCAGATACTATTGCCCTAGCACCCAGGACCAGTCTTGCCAATTTCAGACAGCCAATCAGTGCGGGTACTGGCCTCAGCACCCGCGATGACCTGCAAACAAATGCAATTGATGCAGACGGTACCATCACAGAACTTGCATTTCTTGACAAAGCCATGATGGATGGACGCGAGTTGTTGAATATTCGCGTGCTTGATTTAGATATCGATAAACTGACGGATATTACTGCGGACGCTCGTTCATACTTTACCGTTGGCACCGAGCAAATTGCCTGGATTCCAGAAGACGATGGTATTTTCTATGCCGCCAGAGAAGATGCTGTGAGAGAAGACAATATCGTTCGCCCTCGCCAGGCAGATTGGGCTACCTGTCAAGATTTTGCCAATCTGCAAGATAACGGACAAAACTGTCCAATGGATGTTGTGCCAAATGGCCCTAATCAACAAGGAACCTACGATCCACCGTTGGCAGACAACTTAATTAGTCCAAAGCCGGTTGATATGTATGCCGATCCTGATCGACGCCCCTACGGTTTCCGATTAATTAATGGTGCGATTATCCATCGTTCAGGGGACGACAAGGCTGCAGGGGTTACTTTTGTCACCGATAATCCAGCTTATATCTATGGTAATTTCAATCTCCACCAAGATACTTCTGGCAATATTCTCGAAGAATTTGAAGAACAGCTAGGCACAGACTTTGCCACCGGAGCAGGCAACCCCTTTAACGATTTCTATGGACGTAGCACCCTGGACCAGGACTTTGCACAGGGCGGCCAAGACCTATGGAGACCTGCCGAAATTTTTGCTGATGCAGTCAGCATTCTCTCCAGTGAGTTCCGCGATGGTTACGTTGAAGATGCCTATATTTATGAAACTGACGGTAGTACAACTACCATAGGGGCTAATAGTGCTCAATCCTCATATCTAAATTCGGATCGACCGCTTAGGGAGGATGATGCTACATGGGAGCCACGCCACTGGCAGCGTGAAGATTTAGCAGACCAACAGGGTGATAGCAATGTTTCGCTGCCAATCCGATTTAATCGGAACGGCATTGCAGCTAAAGCACAGACTGAAGGGGACTTAAGTTCTGCATACACCGAATTCCCCACTACGTTTAATGGTGGCCGTGCAAACCATATCCAGTTTTCAGATGAGGCTGAACGTCAGGAGAATCTGATTCCAGCAGCTGATAATACCCGCGTTAATGCACTGTTAGTTTCGGGTATTGTACCGCTGCGAGCAGGCCAAAACTATGGTGGGTTACACAACTTCCCACGGCTGCTTGAGTATTGGCCTGGTAAAAACTTGTTTATTTCAGGGGGCTTTTTCCAGTTGAACTTTAGTACCCAGGCAACGGCTCCATTTGACCAGGACTCTTGGGAACCAGGTACTACACCTATTTCTACTGGTGGTAACAATGTGTACAACGGCTTCTACGGTGCCGCCACCCGTATTTGGGGTTACGATGTCGGTTTCCAGTACACCAGTGTTGCTCCCATTGCCCGTCGTTTCGTTGCCTTAGGTCGACCCAGAAGTGAGTTTTATCGGGAGCTGCCTCTACAGGATGAGTATATCGCTAACCTCTGTACAGCAGAAGATTCGACCGGTGCCCTTGTACTCGGTGCTGATGTTGGTTGCCAATAGGGAGTAATCGAAAATGTTTTTGAAAAATAGGCAACTAAAAAAGCTAATGAGTACTAAGTCGCAAGTACCTGTTAAGGCCGATGACAGTGGTCTGACGCTGATTGAGGGGTTGGTGGCAATTGTGATTATCGCCATCGCTACGGCAGTCATGACGCCAATGGTCATCCTGGCTGTTGGGACCAGAGTTCAAAGTCAACGGGCAGAGCAAGCCTTTCAAATAGCCCAGGCAGAAGTAGACCGGATAAAGCTAATTGTTAGTCAGGGTGGGAACTACACCTTAAATATTGCGCCAACACCAACGGGTGTAAATAGCGTAGCTGACTTTGATGTTGTTCCGGTCCCTGCGCCAAATGTTATTAACGACAACACATACTCAACAACGACTGACGCGGCTCGGGCCATTGATGTGGATAACGATGGCAACGCCGATTACGCTGTTCAGGTTTTCAAAACTGACGGAATTACAAGCGGGACAATCCCCGTCGCGTTTGATCTAGGGGTTAGGGTTTATCGCGCTGACATCATAGGAAGTTTAGATCCCACAGATGTGGAACAGGCCAGCCTGATTATGACCAGCGGTGAAGGGCAATCAGGTAATGCCCCCCTCTCCACTATCTACACTAGCCTCATCAGAAGTGATGATGAAGAATCACTGTGTGACTACTACGAATTCATCAACAGTGTTCAAGGAACAACTGTTTCTACGCCTTCTGAATGTTAACTGCACTATTCTTTGAAAGCTCCATGGCTAATTACCATTCTAAAAGTTGGTTGTATCGATGGCTGTTGCAGCAACGAAAACATCGAACTTCTGGGTTCACCTTAATGGAAGTTCTTATCTCAATGATCATTGCTGGCATCATTATATCTGGCTTGTTGTTTTTAGTGGTTGAACTGTTACAAATAGACCGTCGAGAAATTGCACTGGAACGGGTTCAACGGGATATGCAGCGTGCCATAGACTATATCGCTGATGATTTAGAAGAAGCTGTCTACGTCTATAACGATGTTCGCATGCAGGAGATTGTTGACGATATCCAGATTTTAAGTGACCAGATGGGCACTGGTGTGGAGGGTAGTGGTGATGCGGTTCCCTTACTTGCCTTTTGGCGCACAGTGCCTCTAGATGATGATGTGTTGCCTGATACTTGTACAGGCAATGACGATGAGATGGAAATCTGTCGAGTTGCGAGAACACGTCGAGCGAGTTATTCCCTGATTGTTTACTATCAACAGCATCGGGATGATACTGATGCAGACTATGTTTGGAAGGGTCCCAGCGTCCTCAGACGTTACGAGCTGCCCCAGTATGCCAACTTAGCCACTTTCACTGAAACCCCTGGTTACGCGGACCCTATTACGGACCAGGCTACTGATTTTGAAAACTGGGAGCCGAGTACAACGCCTGATGCTGTTGGCGGCAATAGTGTCGCGTTAGTAGATTTTGTGGAACAAGCGGATCCAGGGGGGACTGCTGTTGACTGTCGTAATTTAGTCTTTGGCCTCAATAGCCGTTTAACTGGAGAAAACGATAACACTAATGATGTATATGACTATGTCGTGACTCCTGAAAATGCGACCGATGCAGCTGGTTTTTTTGCTTGTATACGACAACCTAACCTGGCTGACGGAGATTTTAGGACAACCCAGGATGTCTATCTTTTTCTCAGGGGTGATGTTGAATCGGAAAATCGCTTTTTAGGGCCAGCAAGTGACGGCAGCCGTTTCCCTGTACTACAAACTCAGGTCAAGCTGCGCGGTGTCATCAATAAAGATGGATAATTAGCGATAAGGACACTAATCATGAAGCGATTTAAGCCACAAAAATCTATCTCTTCAACAGCTGGTTTCTCAATGCTTGAGCTATTGGTGGTTATCATTATGGTAGGCATTTTGGCCGCCATTGTTGCGCCTGGCTGGCTGGGTTATATGAATCGTCAACGTGTGAGTCGTGCCCGTAGCGATTTAGCCCAAATCATTCAAACTGCTCAATCTGATGCACAACAAAAAAACTCCACTAGAGTCATCAGATTCTCTGGGGCTGCGGGTGTATCAGCTGCTCCTACAGTACAAGTAAACTCTACAACTGGTGAAACAACTGGTAGAGAACAGTCTGTTGGTGGAGAACAAAATGGCAGTATTCGGTTAACGGCGAATGTTCAAGAGTTTGTTTTTAATTATAAAGGGGAAGTTGAACCCGTTAATCCAACAGATTTACCCTATATTGTGTCTGTCACCTCGGAACTGAGTGAGACACCGAAATGTATCATTGTGCCGACTATACTTGGCGGCATTGTGCAAGCGAATGGTAACGATTGTGATGCTTCTCTTTACTAAGGACAACTCTCACAAAATATGAGAGTTTAAGGCTTGAGCATTTGATATTATTCGAGCTTGTTGACAGCCAATTTAGGGCTATTTCTGGGAATTTTAAAAGTGTTGCAAGTTTCCGCTTAGCTATACTATGATTAAATTCCACAGACTTCAATATTCTGTTGCTAGGGACTCTGGCTTTACACTTTTAGAAACAATTATAGTTCTCGTCGTTGTTGGTATTTTAAGTGCTCTAGTATTACCAACATGGAATGGATCGCAAGAACGATGGCGGGTTTCTGAAGCTCAAAGTAACGCCTATAGTGCAATTCGCAAAACTCAAGCGATGGCAATGCATCAGCACGTAACCTGGCAATTTAGTATTCGTGAATCACTCGCGGGCGAGGTGGAATGGGCCATGCACCCGCTGTCAGGTGTACCTGTTGACTGGACATCGTTGGGGGATAAAGCTCTGGATCTTGACCTGGCAGATACCACCTTGCATAAGCGCGATGGAGCGTACTATATACGCTTTGACTATAAGGGACGGTTAGCTTCACAGACGCGGACGCTTACGTTCACCAGCAGCAGGGCACCATCCATAAAAAGCTGTATAGTAATGTCCACCCTATTGGGTGCTATCCGCCAATCCCATGAGCAACCAAAACCTAACGCCAGAGGACGATATTGTTATTAAACGGTATTGTTATTAAGTAGAGTAATTGTGTTTGCTTGCTTGGAGGGAGATTAATGGCTCCATACTCTCATGCTCAGATTGAAAGCATAGTTTTTGATCTGGGTGGGGTAATTGTCAATTTGGATTATGGTCTCACTATTCAAGCATTTAGTGAGTTGGCTGGTTATGACGTCACTCAGCAGTATAGTCAACAGAGCCAAGCAGACATTTTTTCCAAGTTTGAGGTTGGCAGTATTACACCAGCTGAGTTTAGACGCAGTCTGATGCAGTTGCTACAGTTTGAAGCTGACGATGAGGCAATTAATCAGGCGTGGAGTGCACTGATTCTTGATTTTCCGCCAAAGCGGGTGGAGTTAATACGTCAGCTCGGCCAGCAGAAGCGGATATTTTTATTGTCCAATATTAATGAACTACATTTAGCGACGAGCGATCGCAAATTCGCCGAAGCCATGGGCAACGACATTGGCACCCTAGCCGATCAGTTTGAGCGGGTCTATTATTCGCATCTGGTGGGCGATCGCAAACCAAATACCAGCATTTTTCAACGGGTCATCGATGAAAACAACCTTGACCCCGCAAAAACACTTTTCCTCGACGATACAGCCCACAATTTAGTCGGAGCACAGCAGATTGGCTTGCAAACCGTACACATTACCCAGGAGCGCCCTATCGAAAGCCTGAATTTGTTGGATTTATAGCGATTTCAAACAATTTGGCCCTAGGAGAACGTATAGAATAGTAATCTATTCCCTTGATGTTGCATTCTCCTATGGTAAGCCTCGCTGATTTTGCCCTGTTTGCCCTGTTAGGTCTTGGCGCTGGGACCCTCGCTGGCATGTTGGGCATTGGTGGTGGCATGGTCATTGTGCCTGGCCTGTTCTATTTGTTTTCACTGATGGACTTGCCTAGCTACAGCCTGATGCATCTCGCTGCAGGCAGTGCCATGTGCATCATGATTTTTACCTCAGCAGCATCAACGTTTTCCCATCATATGCGCGGGGACGTCCATTGGGATATTTTTGGTCGGATCATCGCTGCCATTGGTGTGGGTGTCTTAATTGGTAATCTACTCTCTAATCATTTAGACACCCATTGGCTAGAAATTATTTTTGGGTCATTTCTCTTATTGGTGTCCGTCAAAATCTTGCTTAACTGGAAACCTGCCTTTGAAGAAACCAGCTCCCCACCCCTTGTACTGATCGCCACAGTTGGAACTTTAATTGGCTTTAAATCAGGCATCCTAGGCATTGGCGGAGGCGCAATCAGTGTACCTTTTCTCCTCTATTGTGGTCTTCCCATGAGCAAGGCTAGCGGTACCTCCGCCTCATTTACCTTGCCAATTGCCATCGTCGGTACCCTGTCATTTCTACTATTCTCCCAAGGATATACAGATATCTCCTGGGCAACGGGTTACATATACTGGCCAGCCGTAGCCTTAGTGGCCCCGTTCACCATGCTCGGAGCCCCCATTGGCACGCAGCTATCCCACATTATTTCGCCGCAGCAGCTACGGCGAATCTTTGGCTGGTTGCTGGTGGTCATTGGCCTACGTATGTTTGGTGGTGGTATTCAATTTTTGGCCTAGGAATAATACCTATAACAAACGACTGTTGAGGCAGCCTCTCCTTTGGAGATGTGCATTCAGCAGTTTGCTATACTGCCCTACTCAGCCAACCAATCTTTTGCCCAAATCAACGCTTCATCCGCATTGGTCAATTCTCCACTGGCTTGGGCCTGTTCAATGGCACTGAGCAATTGTCCGATCTGAGGGCCTGATTTTAGATTTAACCCACGCATCAGATCCTTACCGCTGAGTAGTGGTGTAGGGTGGGCAACCGGATCATCAGGTGTCTGATAGCGTTCTACCATCACCCCAACAGCGGTGGCCGGTATACCCATGGAAAGGGCGACTAACGAGACAGCGGGCAAGCTGGTGCCAGCGAACTTAAATAAAAAGAATTGGTCTGCTTTGGATAAACAACCATTTTGCTCAGCCATACGGTCCAAATAGGGCTGCACCTGGAGCACTCTAAAGATGGCCTGCCCCTCACTGCGGCTGTACTTTAAACGCATCAACCAACGGTGAGCTGCCTCTTCATCCAGCGGCAGTAACCGAGATAGGCGAGCGGCCTTAATCCAGCTACGATAGTGCCCTGCGGGAACTGTATCTTTCCAGCCATGGAGCAGCTGTAGGTAACCTGGTAGGTTGGGCAAGTTGACTAACGCACTATCTAAATTAGCCAGTTGCTGGGCATGGCCAGCATTGAGATGGGGTAGCCAGGCATCAAATAGGCCATCTTGCCAAGCCATTTTGAAACAAGCTGACCCGTTAGGCTGACTTAATAGGGCATCTAGCTCATGGCGAATACGCTCGGGGGCAATTTTTTGTAGCAGCGGTGCCAGCTCACGAATAGAGGCGCGAGTATCACTGTCAATGGTAAATCCTAACTGAGCTGCTTGACGATACGCTCGTAACAGTCGCAATGGATCTTCAGCCAAGTTTTCACGACTGACCATCCGCAATGTTTGCTGTCGCAGGTCAGCAATGCCATTGAGGGGATCGATGAGTCGATCACTGGGAGGATGATACGCGATCGCATTAATAGTAAAGTCGCGTCGCTGCAGATCCGTTTCTAGGGTGGGGCCTACCTGTTGGGCAAAGTCGATGGTCGCCTGGTCGAAGACAGCACGGGCAATTTGATTATCGGCATCGAGCACCACAAAGCCAGCCCGATAGCGTCTAGCAATGGCACTCGCGATCGCAACTGCCCCATCTGGTAAGACAAAATCTAAGTCTAAATATTCTGCCTGGCGCTCTAGCAAAGCATCCCGAACACTTCCCCCAACAACACAGGCCGTTTCCGGCAGCAGGCGGCTATCAAAGGGCCAAGTTTTAGGAATTAAGGCAGACGCCATAGACGACACAAACTTCAACGATGCAGCTCCAAACGTAGTGCGGCTTACAATTTTCCTATATTGCGTCGCCCGTAAACACGTATTTCGCAACCTAATTTTAGGCTTCTGCTAGGTTTTCGCTAAAACTTAGGGGCAACCGCACATTTTGAAACAAATTCCCCTGGCTATATTTTAGCTGCGTTAAAGTGGTGGCAAAGTGCATATATTCTGCAGGAATGCCCTCACTGGGTACGCCCCATCATCTGCCAAGTGCCAGCAGCAGCAGCAACTTTTATTATTTATTCCCTACCCTGCTTTCACTCTCAACCATTCAGCCCCTTAAGCACACCTTTTCCATTCCATGTGTATTTGCATCAACTGCCACTATGTTGACCGCTGTATCACTTACCATGCGGTTGAAACGAACCATCGGCAGCCCCACTTAACAGATTCTCCAGATTTTGACCCCCAAAATCCGACAATTAACGCCAACATTAGCCCGCCCATTGTCAGCGTAGAAGGCGATCGGATTGTGCAGTCTGGCGACTTTGGCTTTGAATACGATGTGGTCGGCTGCGACAGTTTTCAACAGGATATGGGCAAATGGGCAAGATTGCGTCCCGGTGAAGCTATCCCCACATAATATGCCCATGGGTAACGAAGTGGGCACCGCCCAGACACCATGGTGAGTCAAAGGACAGTTAACGGAAAACACCGTTATGAAATCATCCAAAGCTTTGGCAGAGGGCAAAGTGGCCAAACCGATCTCGCCCATGTTGTAGCACCTGAATCCAATCCGACCGCTCAACGGCTCCTCGTTGTCATCAAACAAATTTATCGCCCCCAGGAACCGCTCGATACCTTAACGAAGCGGATGCAAGCTGTGGGCCAACATCCTCAGCTACCGGCACTCGTCGATAGTTGGCAGACATCGGCAGGGCAGTTTCTAGCTTTTGAGTACATTGATGCCCCAGCCATCACCCAAGGGGAACCTCCGCCTTGGCCAGCAGAAAAGGTGGAAGTTTGGCTGTTATCCCTTTTGGCAGTCTTAGAATATCTGCACAGTTTTCGCCTTATCCACGGTGACATCCGCCCAGGCAACATTCGTCAAGGTCAGCAGCCGATGCTCATTGACCTGCGTATCACCAAACGTCTGAACAGACAGCAAACGCCCCTCAAAGCCACTGGTGGCGACGCGGCCTATGCGGCCCCCGAACAGGCCCTTGGTCAGCTAGTCTGCGCTAGCGATTTGTACAGCCTGGGATTGATAGCCATTCATTTACTGACCGGATTAAACCCGTTTGATCTTTATTCAGTCGCTGACAATCGCTGGATTTGGCCCGATTTAGTGGCAACACCGATACCCAAGAATCTCAGCACCGTTCTCCATAAATTGTTGGCACGGTCCCTTGAAACTCGCTATGCCACTGCCAGTCAAGCGATTAGCGACCTAAAAAAATCTTCTGCCGTCTCCCTATTGGATAAAGCCCGTTCTCTACTATTGCCAATAGATACCTGGTCCCAGCCTCCACAAGCAAGCAAAGCCCCCGCATCCTCTAAATCTCTAACGGCCCTGTCCTCTCCACAACTCCAGTGGCAATTTCTATACCAATTTTCAACCGGCATCACCACGGCCTTAGCAATTCAAGGCAATATTCTGGCTATGGGCACTAGCTCTGGCAGTCTGCTCATTTGTGATTTACCTAGCGGTGAGGAGGTTTATACCTTAAAGGGTCGACGCCATCGAGATCGCATCACTGCCTTAACCTTCCATCCTCAGCAGCGCATCCTGTTCAGCGCCAGTAGTGATGGCACCGTCAAACTGTGGGATTTGAACCGTGGTGAGCTTGTGCAAACATTGCAACAACCCGGTTGGCGACCAACAGACCTGGCCGTCGCACCACCGTATCTCATCATCAGCGATGGCACAGGTTATATCGATCTGTGGGATTTGGCGAAGCTCTCACCCTGCCATCGGTTTAATCAACATCAGGATTGGGTTAGTGCGATCGCAACCAATGGCAAACAATTGGCCAGCATTAGTCGAGATCGCACCCTGCGGCTATGGTCTTTACCCGAACAGCGTCTGCTGGAAACCATACCCATTGGCCCCAGCCGAGCCCTCGCCCTTCACCCCAGCGGGCAGCATGTGATTGTTGGCAATGACCAAGGGCAGGTAAATGTCTGGCATGTAGCTAACCTCGCTAAACCCGATCGACTATGCAGTGCCGATGATGAGATTACGGCCCTAGCCCTGAGCCCCGATGCCCGATTGCTGGCAGTTGGTACCGATGGCAATGCTTTACGGATCTATCAGGGCACTAACGGGCAGTGTGTTTCTGAATTAGCGCAGGGATGGGGAGTGGTTGCGATCGCTTTTGACGGCAACACCCTTGTCAGCAGCAGCCAGGACGAAACCGTCACCGTATGGCAACGGAGCAACCACTCCGTGACATGATCCGTGACATGATCAAAGGCAACTTGTGAATCTCCTCTGTCAGTTGCCACAGCTATGGTCCATCCCTTACCTTCCCCTCTCGCTCCTGGTGATTTGCTTTACGCTATTGCTCCCAGTGGCACTTTACGAGCAACCGAAAAATTCGAGGCAGGTCTGGCAGTGTGGCGAAAACGTGGTTATAGGGTGGAACTCAGCCCCACCTACGACACACGTTGGGGCTATTTAGCAGGTAGTGACGAGCAGCGTCGCCAGCAGTTACTTAACGCCCTGAAAGACCCTAGCTATCGTGGCGTACTATGTGTTCGAGGCGGTTATGGTGGCACCCGTCTGCTAGAAAACTTTCAATGGCCAACGGGCATTAATAAATGGCTCATTGGCTTTTCCGATATTACCAGCCTGCTGTGGAGCAGTCAGATGAGTGGCGGCGTCCATGGCCCCCTACTCACCACCATCAGCCAAGAAGCCCACTGGTCACTGCAACGGCTATTTAACTGGTTAGAAAACCAAACCCTAGAACCACTCAAAGGTCATAGCTGGGTCAGCGGCATCGCCACAGGCAAACTGCTGCCTGCCAACCTGACCGTGGCCACCTGCCTGCTGAACACCACCCATGAACCCAATTTTGCCGGAGCAATTCTGGCCTTTGAAGATGTAACCGAAGCACCCTATCGCCTCGACCGCATGCTCACCCACTGGCGGATGTTAGGCAAATTTGACCAGGTAGCAGGTATTGCCCTCGGTCGCTTTAGCCAATGCGAACCGCCAGCTAATATTCCTAGCTTCAGCGCTAAGGAAGTTTTACAAGAACGTCTGGGGGACCTGGGTATTCCCATCGTCGCTAATCTGCCCTTTGGCCATGATGGCGTCAATGCGGCCTTACCGTTCGGTATTCAAGCAAAAATAGAGGCCAGAGCCGATGGCCCTGGCCTCTTGTCATTTCCAAATCATTATCGACAACCGTTGTAGGGGCGTTCCATGGAACGCCCCTACAACGGAAATTCCTACGTAATTATGATTAGGCCTTAACCATTTTCTTCTCGCCGTCACCAACGGTAACGATTTCGGTTTCCATTTCATTCATCACCGTTTCTGACAATGCTGGAATCGAATCATCTCCGGTAATCAGACGAGCACCACGCTGATAGGTGAAATAATTCCAGCCCCACTGCAACAGCACTAGCAGCTTGTTATCAAATTCGATCAGGAAGTAGATATGAACAAAAATCCAGATAAACCAGGCAGGGAAGCCAGATAACTTCATAAAGTTCAGGTCGGCCACGGCCTCATTACGGCCAATCACGGCCAGGCTGCCCTTATTCTTATAATTAAACGCCGGAACTGGTTTCTTAGCCAACTTAGTCTTGATGGCATTAGCCAAATAGCTACCCATATCCATGGCAACAGCTGCAGTACCCGGCAAAGGCTTGCCTTCATCCTCCTGGTAGGCAAAGTGAGCCAAATCGCCACCAATATAAAGATTGGGATAGTTCGGCACACTCAAGTCAGAGTCAACAATGACTCGACCAATGCGGTCGGTTTCAGCGCCAGTCTTTTCTGCAATGGTTTTACCCAGGGGAGAAGCCTTAATGCCAGCCGCCCAAAGTACGGTGCAAGCCTGCATATCAGTCACGTTTCCATCGTGTTTGATGGAAACTGTGTCACCGTCGATATTGGTAACCAAGGACTGTGTACGCACCTCAACACCTAGCTTTTCCAAAGAAGCTTTAGCTGCAACCGACAAATCAGCAGGGTAAGGGGGCAACACCCGGTCCATACCCTCTAGCAAAATAATTTTGGTTTCCTGGGGGTCGATATCGGTGAAGTCATCCTTGATGGTCTCGTAGGCCAGCTCAGCCAGAGCTCCAGCTAGCTCAACACCAGTGGGACCAGCACCTACCACGAGGAAGGTTAGAAGTGCCTTACGACGTTCGGGATCGGTCTCCTTCTCAGCAGCCTCAAATGCCAAGAAAATACGACGACGCACCTCCAGGGCATCTTCGATAGTTTTCATTCCAGGGGCAACATCAGACCAATGATCATTACCAAAGTAATGATGGCTAGAGCCAGTCGCTAAAATCAGACTGTCATAATCAATGACTTCATTACGCTTGAGGCTAACCTTTTGAGCATCGGGATCAACATCCACAACCTCACCCATCAGCACTTTGACGTTCTTTTGACGACTGAGTATAGAACGTAGAGGCGAAGAAATATCACCAGCTGACAGTCCACCTGTAGCTACCTGATAAAGCAATGGTTGAAACAGGTGAAAGTTCCGTTTATCAATGAGCGTCACCCTCACTGGGGCCTTGCCCAAAGACTTGGCGGCGTAAAGGCCGGCAAAGCCTCCACCAACGATCACCACATGATGTAGAGATTTTTGCTGAGCTGTGGTTTTTTGGGCTATAGGAGCCTGACCAGAAAGGGCTGCTGTCATAGCATTAAAAACTATTACGTATGATTAACAATCTTATATCGTCTATCTCTGAGTTGAACGCCTAAACCAGGGTCTTCTTCAAGGTTTATTTATATATCAGCTCATGAAGTAGTCCTGACATAGGGGTTTTCCCTATTTTGAAGATTCCCTTTTTAAGAAAAAAGCCTGAGAAAGCTACCACAATCAGTCACAAAATCAGATGACGTATTTACTTCTCAGTATGTTTTTTAATGTGTCATGGGATTTACATACATGCTTCTATACTGTTCCGTCCGGAAGAATACATATCATTCAGATTCATGAGTCTGAAGCACCAAGACGGGGCTTGACTTGGTAATCTGATTAACCAGGTTTATAAAACAGTGCTAGGCGCATGTTTTTCTGATGGTTTAGACGAGACAAACTATTCAGATATTTCAGAGGGCAAATTGAGTTTGTGGGTTTGAGAGGGGGATAGACTATGGCTTTAATCGTCCAAAAGTACGGCGGCACATCGGTGGGCAGCGTTGAGCGGATCCAAACCGTTGCTGAACGGGTACAGGCAGCGGTACAGGCAGGCAATTCCGTTGTCGTGGTCGTATCAGCCATGGGCAAAACCACTGATAGCCTGGTCAAACTCGCTAGCGAAATTTCTAGCCAACCGAGTCGTCGAGAAATGGATATGTTGCTCTCCACTGGAGAGCAAGTATCCATTGCGTTATTGACAATGGCTCTCCAAGAACGAGGCCAGGCAGCGGTTTCTATGACCGGTGCCCAAGTTGGCATTGTGACAGAGGCTCGCCATAGCCATGCTCGTATTCTGCGTATTGAAACGGAGCGAGTCAAGCGCCACTTAGAACAGGGTCAAGTCGTTGTAGTTGCTGGTTTTCAAGGCATTAGTGATGCCCCTGATTTAGAAATTACCACCCTTGGTCGTGGTGGCTCAGATACCTCTGCCGTAGCGTTAGCTGCTTCCCTACAAGCGGATGCATGTGAAATCTGCACAGATGTTCCAGGGATTTTAACCACGGACCCGCGTTTGGTGCCATCAGCCCAGCTGATGACTGATATCACTTGCGATGAAATGTTAGAACTGGCCAGCCTGGGGGCCAAGGTTTTACATCCAAGGGCCGTGGAAATTGCCCGTAACTACGGAGTTACCCTGGTGGTGCGTTCTAGCTGGACTGAAGATCCTGGGACCAAGGTTACCGCCCCGAACAGACTGCCACGCCCCTTAGAAGGGTTAGAGCTAGCTCACCCGGTGGACGCTATCGAGTTCGATACGAACCAGGCCAAGGTAGCCTTGCTCAGGGTGCCAGATCGACCTGGCATAGCGGCCCAGCTATTTGGTACAGTGGCTCAGCAAAATCTCAACGTTGACCTGATTATTCAGTCCATCAACGAAGGGAACTTCAATGACATTGCCTTTACCGTTGAAAAGGATGTCTTGGAAGACGCCAAAAACCTGGCATCATCACTGATTCCTTCATTGCGAGGTACCTCTGAGGATGGCGATACGGTTGCTTTGGTCACTGATACCCAAATTGCCAAAGTGAGCATTGCTGGTGCCGGTATGATTGGTCGCCCCGGTGTTGCCGCCAAGATGTTCTCCACCTTGGCAGCCGCAGAGGTTAATATCCAAATGATTGCGACGTCTGAGGTCAAGGTGAGTTGTACCATTGCTGCTGAGGATTGCGATCGCACCATCGCAGCCCTCTGTAATGCCTTTGACCTCAATCAGTCACCCGCCCGCTTAGATGCCACTGCGACCGTCCCTGGCCCTGCTGTTCGTGGAGTTGCCTTAGACCGTAACCAAGCTCGCTTGGCTCTACGCTATGTACCCGACCAACCCGGCATGGCAGCCAAACTCTTCCAAGTCCTGGCCGATCGAGGCATCAGTGTCGACATGATCATCCAGGCCCAGCGCTGTCGCGAACTCAACGGCATTCAAACCCGTGATATTGCCTTCACAGTAGCCCAGGCTGATGCGGACATGGCTAGGGGCGTCCTCCAGTCTCTCGCGACCGAGTTTGGCAGTAGTGAAATTGTTCTGGATAAGGCCATTGCTAAAGTCAGCGCCGTCGGCATCGGCATGATGACCGAACCCGGCACCGCTGCAAAAATGTTTCAAGCATTGGCCGATAGCGATATCAATATCCAGATGATTGCCACCTCAGAAATCAAAATTAGCTGCGTCGTCGCTGAAGATAGCGGTATTGATGCCCTAAAGGCTGTGCACACCGCCTTTGGCCTAGCAGGTAGTCAAGAAATTAAAGTACCCGCCTAATGGATAGAGAGTAATGGGGAGTGGCACTTGCCCAGGAAAAACTTCTCTATCAACGCTCCACTTGCTCCAGCGACAAATGAGGTGCCACTGGTTTAATCACCGATATGGGTTTGGACAATTGATTAAATAACTCCCAAAGCACCTCATTAGCATCCGTTGTGGGTTGAGAGGACCGGGAAAGCAAAATATCGCGACACACCTGCCGAAACTCAGCATCATCCGCTGAAATGTGGATCCTCTCACGCTGACAAACCTGGGCAATCATCAACTTAGGACGTAAGCTAAATTGCCCTTCAGGAGCCACGTGTCTAAAAAACTGCTGCACAATCCTAATCACCAAAGTGGCAGCATCATTAGAAATGCCCGCTAATTCTATTAACAGCTGCTGCTGAGTCAAAACATCTGGTTCCGACAAATGTATGGTGATCAAACGATCCAGTAATGCAGTTTGGGTGCCATAGGTACCATAGTATTCTTCCGAATTCGAAGTAAAAATCACTCGAAATTCAGGATGAATGGAAACATACTCTGAGCCATGGTCACCAGTCAGCACTAGAATCCGCTCCTCTAAAGCAGATAACAAAGCCGTATTGAGCTCAGGGCGAGAACGATTAAATTCGTCATAGATCAGCGTCCAACCTTCGGCGCAAGCTAGCCTGAGCCAAGAGTCTTGCTGACCAGAAACAGTTAATTCATGACCACCGACAACTAGCAACATCGGACGCTTTCGACAGTCCGCTAAATGCATAGCTAACGTAGTTTTACCAATTCCCGTTGGACCTTCCAAGTGAATGGAATAGCCAGACCGCAAATATCGCAGCGCCCGCTTCATAATCTGGCCAAGTGCAGCAGTCTTTACAAACTGCTGAGGGCGCACCTGAATTACCGTGGACACCAAAGACACCGATCCCTTGTAAGTGGAGTATGGGCTATAACGTGTACACTGCCCATAAAGATTAGCTAATGCTGCTGTTAAAGATATCCCTATGAAAATGTTTCTACGTAGGAAGTGCCGATAGATAACTGAGAAGACCTACAAAAACATCTCAAAGATGAGCAACGGCATTTGCCTTAACATTCCCCAGTGGGGTATATCACTCTCTATTGTCCCCTCCCTAGGCCTATTCATAACCCAATAGGTGCTTTCCGCACTATTCAGGCTTAGCGTTATCTTTCGACTACTTAAGGAGCTACCGTCTGTTTTCCCAGACTTACTGATTCAGAGATCCTACTATTTTGCCAGGCCCACTGCTTTACAGGACCCACTGCTTTACAGGACCCACTGTTTTACAGGACCACTCGCCCCCGCTCGATTTGTCTAACTGATGGATTCTGCCTACATTGAGCGCCTATTACAGGCATTAAAAGATTCAGATGAAACTGTTCGCAATCAAGCAACAGGTGAGTTCTGGCATATGTGGTTTCACCAAAAAGGGATGCAAGGGGCCAAGCGTTTGATTGAAAGTCAGACCCTAGTAGAAGCAGAGCGGAATGATGAAGCCAAAGCCATTCTCGATGAACTCATTGTGACTGAACCTGACTTTGCCGAAGCATGGAACCGCCGTGCCGTTTTGAATTACATGCTCGGCAAATACCCAGCGGCTATTAACGACTGTGAAAAAACCCTTGAGCTCGTCCCTTACCACTTTGGCGCACTCCATGGTCTAGGGCTATGTCATGCATCCATCGGTAACTATCTAGATGCTATTCAATGCTTTCGTCGCACCCTAGATATTCAGCCGTTCTCCTTAATCAATCAACGGCTAATTTTGGAATGTACGGCCAAATTAACCTGATGCGCTGGTGGATCTAAAGTTGCTGTCTAGTGAACCGTGTTTTTGAAATGTCGCCCAGACTGCGAGTAACCACTTGCATTTTGTGAGACCCTGACAAAATACAATAGGCAATAACTTTAAAATTCGCTTCACGACGTATGCAAACCCTGACGCCCCCTTCTTCAAATACTGGTTTAAACGAACTGCTCGATACCAAAATTATTCGTCGCAAAACGCGTCCAGTGCCGGTTGGCAACGTCATCATTGGCGGCGGAGCTCCCGTCGTTGTGCAATCAATGATCAATGAGGACACCCTAGATATTGAAGGGTCCGTCGCCGCCATTCGCCGTCTGCATGAAATTGGCTGTGAAATTGTGCGCGTTACGGTTCCTAGCATAGCCCACGCTAAAGCCTTGGAAACCATCAAGGAGAAACTGGCAGCAACCTATCAAACAGTGCCTCTGGTGGCTGACGTACATCACAACGGCATGAAAATTGCCTTGGAAGTTGCCAAACACGTTGACAACGTACGCATCAACCCCGGCCTTTACGTGTTTGAAAAGCCTAGCGATGACCGTACTGAGTACACCCAGGCAGAATTTGATGCAATCGGTGAAAAAATCAGAGAAACCCTAGAGCCTTTGGTCATTGCCCTACGGGACCAAAACAAATCCATGCGCATTGGAGTCAACCACGGATCCTTAGCAGAACGCATGTTGTTCACCTATGGCGACACCCCTGAAGGCATGGTGGAATCGGCCCTGGAATTTATTCGTATTTGCGAATCCCTAAACTTCCATAATTTAGTGATTTCCCTCAAAGCCTCACGGGTACCTGTCATGCTGGCCGCCTATCGTCTCATGGCTCAACGCATGGATCAGCTAGACATGGACTACCCGCTGCACTTGGGGGTGACTGAAGCTGGGGATGGAGAATATGGTCGAATTAAATCGACAGCCGGTATTGGCACTCTCCTAGCCGAAGGCATTGGCGATACCATCCGTGTCTCTCTAACCGAAGCCCCTGAAAAAGAAATCCCAGTGTGCTATAGCATTTTGCAGGCCTTGGGCTTACGTAAAACCATGGTGGAGTACGTTGCCTGCCCATCCTGCGGGCGTACCTTATTTAATCTGGAAGAAGTTCTACACAAAGTACGCGCTGCAACTGACCATCTCACAGGATTAGATATTGCTGTGATGGGCTGTATCGTTAACGGTCCAGGGGAAATGGCAGATGCTGATTACGGCTATGTGGGTAAAACGCCTGGATATATTTCCCTGTATAGAGGGCGTGAAGAAATCAAACGTGTGCCTGAAGAAAGCGGCGTAGAAGAATTAATTAACCTGATCAAGAGTGATGGTCGCTGGGTAGAGCCGGACAAATAAGTGACATATCTGTAGAACAAATTACCGAGTACAGCATTCGGGGCTGTCATTTTTTCCTGAGGAAAAAATGACAGCCCCGGATATGTTTTAAGTACTGTTCAAGGAAAACTTCATCTCCAACTCATATCCATTTGTTAACTTGGAGCATAGAGCATGAGTCCAATGCACATTTAACCAGTCAAAAGCTAAGATTCCTTGCTAAATCTACTTACCGATTCCCGAGAGGAGTTGCTAAGCTGCATAAAATAACTAAATATTTCTATACCCCCTGCGGCAGTTGAGCAAAGCCTATATATTTGATAAGGGGTGTGAGTTAGTTATTTTGGCCGTTTGACTAGTTTCGTATCGTCCTATTGTTCTGGATCTCTTTTTTATGGCAACCAAGAAGCATGGCCTGATTTTGGGTGCAGCAGCGCTAGCAAGCATGGCTGTTGTCGTTGCAGGAACAAGCATTCACTGGTCTCAAAGTCAGGCGTTCTTTAAAGAGAGCCCGAAAGAGGTTATTGATGAAGTTTGGCAACTGATCGATCACGAATACGTCGACGAAACATTCAACGATCAAGACTGGCTAGCGATTCGCAACGACTATCTCAACCGTGACTACACAGATAGCACCGCGGCTTATGATGCCATCCGCGAGATGCTGGATTCTTTGGATGACCCCTATACTCGCTTCATGGATCCCCAAGAATTCCGCAATATGCAAATTGACACTTCGGGTGAGCTAACGGGTGTGGGCATCCAAATTTCCCAGGAGGAAGAAACAGAAGAAATCATCGTCGTTTCTCCCATTGAAGATACGCCGGCATTTGAGGCAGGAGTCCGCTCTGGAGATATTATTACCGGTATTGACGGAGAATCGACCGAAGGCATGGATCTAAGCGATGCGGTTAATTTGATCCGAGGTCCAGTGAATTCTGAGGTGACATTAACGGTCATCCGTGATGGTGAGCAGATAAACTTTGATCTTGTGCGTGCCCGCATCGAGATTCATCCTGTACGCTTTGCATATCATCCTGAACAGGAAGGTGGTGTTGGCTATATTCGTCTGACGCAGTTTAGTGCAAATGCGGCTTCTGAGATGCGTGAGGCGATTCAGGAACTAGAGCTACGGGATGTGACTGGCTACGTAATGGATTTACGTTCTAATCCGGGTGGATTACTTTACTCCAGTATTGATATTTCTCGCATGTGGCTCAGCGACGGCACCATCGTTTCAACCGTGAACCGTGAAGGTACCGTTGATGAGAATGTGGCCAGTGACCGCGCACTAACCGATAAGCCCCTGGTTGTATTGGTTGACGGTGGCTCTGCCAGTGCTAGTGAGATTCTGTCCGGAGCGCTACAGGATAATAATCGAGCGGTATTGGTGGGTACGAAAACCTTCGGCAAAGGTTTAGTGCAATCGGTCCGGGGACTTGGAGATGGGTCAGGGATTGCAGTGACCATTGCTAAGTACCTCACACCCAGCGGTCGCGATATCAATACCCTGGGCATTGAACCTGACTTTACCGTTGAACTGAGTGATGATGAGAGGGAATATCTGAGTGAAGACCGTGAACGGATTGGGACAGAAGAAGACCCTCAATACGCTAAAGCAATTGAAGTCTTAAACGATATCATTCGTGGCCAGCGAGAAGCAGCGAATGCTGGAGTAGTTTCGGTTAATTAAAAGCTGCTGTCACTCTCTATTTAGGCAAACATTTACCAGCTCGAATTAGCCCCACACGTTTAGCTATTGCTTCAGCTCGGCTCGCAAATGGTCCCCACATTTGTGGAGACTCACCTAGTTGAGCAAGTTCAGCCTGACTAAAAATTTCACAGTGTCCGTCAGTTTGCTTTATCACGTGCCAGGAATCGGATTCCTGGGTATTTTGAGTGTCTTCAGGTGTTTCAGCAGCCATAGTTTTCTGAACAGACATCAGTTCATGACTTACCCGTAACTTTTCTAGCCGTGAGATAGATTAGGCCGGACCACCAGGTCAATCCTACAGCTAGCCAGAATATACTCAGGGCTGGTAGGGGATATTGCTGGGATATGGGTGAAATCAGGAGTGCGATCGCAACAATCTGCACCACTGTTTTCACCTTACCCCACATATTGGCTCCTGTAATCGTCGCCTGCCCTACACGCCAACCGGCAATGGTTAACTCCCGGGCCAAAATCAAAAATACGCCCCAAGCAGGTACCGTTCCTAGTTGCACCAAGACCATTAACGGAGCCAGCACCAATAATTTATCCACCAGCGGATCTAAAAACTTTCCCAGGTCAGTCACCTGATTAAGACGTCGTGCTAAATAACCGTCCAGCCAGTCAGTACAAGCCGCTAGCAGAAACACAACCACTGCCCACCAACGATTGCTAGTCGAGGGCGAGGGACTTGCCAGCAAGCCAAACACTAAGGGAATCGCCATCAGTCGAGAAACAGTAATCCATGTAGGTAAATTCATGGGGCTCACCGATAGCTAATATAATCTTCCCGATAGTTCGGCGGCTCGACATGAATGGTGACCCGAATTGGCCCAAACACCTTCTCTAGTTTCTGTTCAACCACTTCAGTAATATCGTGGGCACTGACCACATCTTTGGGTTCCACAATCAAATGCATATCAATAAATACCTGGCGACCCAAGAGGCCTCGTGAAGCAATGCTATGACAGTTCAACACCCCAGGTACTCGCATTACTTCTCGATGAATTGCCTCTGGCGCAATGGCCATTTCATCCACTAGCCAGGGTAAATTTGCCGACAACACCAACCAGCCACTATGCAACACCAACACTGCCACCGGCAATGCCATCACAATATCTAACCAACCCAGCCCTCGCCACACCCCGATCAGACCCGCAATGACAACAATGGTGATCCAGATGTCACTCATCGTGTGGTGCGCATCAGCGATTAGCAGTTTGCTACCCAAACGCATGCCCACCCTGCGCTCATAAACAGCCACAATGATATTGATGCCCAATACCAACAACATGAGCCAAAGAGCTATAGGGGTAAGGATCACGGGGTCAGATCCCATCAACAAACGTTCAAACGCACCCCTCAAAATTTCAAAACAGGCAATTCCCAAAAAAGCCGCAATCCCTAAGGCACCGACAGCTTCATATTTCTGATGGCCATAGGGATGCTCTCGATCAGGCTCTGGAGAGGCTAACTGATTGGTCACCAATCCCAAAATGTTGTTGGCACTATCGGTAACACTGTGCAGCGCATCAGCCAACAAACTCAAGGACCCTGTCCAAAAACCGACCAGTACCTTGAGAAGCAGAACCAATACATTAAGAAGCAGGGTGATTAGCAAGACCTGCCTCACTTCAGACCGATAGCTAACACCAGATACTTCAGTAGACATGCACGACTTCTCCGCAGCATGTTTAATAGTAGCGAAGGACGTTCCCCTATGGCGTAATGCTTAACGCTAAAATTCTAAGCTGCTTGCTGCTGCTGCAATTGCAGACCATGCATATGGGCAAACAACTGCCAGCAGTAAGACTCTGGTAAACCACAGGTAAGAGCTCCTCTCATGACCACATCAAAATACCAATCACTGGGAGCATGCTCATGCCCCAACTTCTCTAACACAGTGTAGGTACGTGTGTTAGAGAACGTCTTACCTCGACATTCGATAGTGACTGGGTGGTGCACATAGCCTTCTTCACGGTGATCAAGCAGCGCACTTAAATGCCAGGGCAATGAGTACAATACTCCGTGCACCGTTGCACCGGGGGTGTGCATAATGTCTAAAACACCGCACTGACGACGGCGCGAGTATCGAAAAAAGCCAAGCCGATAGCCCTTTAGCTGGGCTGGTCCAATCACATAGGGATGGGTGTTTTCCCGCAAAGAGCGCTTGAGATCGACAGGACACATACATGACCCATAGGCAAAATAGTAAAACTGCTCAGAGTTTCCATGGATCATTGTTATTGCCACAGTCAATCTCCCTTATCAACCTCAGAAAATTCAGTAAGTTCAGCCAGCTTACTCAAAACTTACAAATTTAAATGTACGAATATGACAAGAATTTAACAGAGATGGCTGGGGAAATAGAAAATCACAACAATTCCACACGATTTTATAGACTTAGAAAGTAGTTCTATCAACCTCCATGCCACACATCCATGCCATTCATTGTCGGCCTAATCATTCTGCTGATCAGCCTGCCATTATGCTTTGCCATTGATGGTCTAGCGCATTTGACGCCTACTCTGTCAACAATGCCACTATGGCTGTGGCTGATCGTTGGCTCAATTCTATTGAGTTGGTTAATGAAGGATAGCTAATGGCAGAAATACTTGAGACAGGATAATTTACTTGCCATTGCGGATCCTCAGGAGGATTTAATCGGAAACAATAATGTAGAGCAAGCTTTCTAGATCGCTTCATTTCCTGAAGCAGTAACAGCATTTGCTTAATCCCTAACAAAGCAACTAATCCTAAACCGAGCAAGTAAGCTACTCTCTATACAAAGCTGTGTATAAACACGTCATCACAAGCCATGGCCAAGAACTTCGATTTAGAGCAATTAGAACAGCTTGCTGGAGGAGATAAAGCCTTTGAAAAAGAACTTTTGAGGATGTTTGTAGGGGATACTGAAAATAGTCTGACTCAGCTGACAACAGCACTCTCTACGGACAATCCAGTCGCTGTACAAGAGCTAGCACACTATATCAAAGGGGCCAGCGCAAACGTTGGTGCCACTGGGATGTCTAAAACTGCTGCCAAGCTTGAGATGCTGGCTAAGCAAGGCAACCTGAAAAATGCGGCCAATCACATAAGACAGTTACAAGCGCTACACCAAGAAGTAAAGCGGTTAGCGCGTTAGAGTATCATATTTACTACTTATTTTATCTAACACTGAAATGCCCAACTGTAGTCACAGGGACTACAGTTGGGCATTCAGGCTATTAATAACGCTGCGTTGACTGCACCTAGGCAGATGTACGACTCTCAGTAGGTTCGGTGGTGCCGTAAAGTTCTGGTAGATCACGTGATGGTGGTAGTGTCCGTGATTCCCGAGTCTCAATGTATCCTGTGTAGTAAGCCCCCGGTTCTATCTCCAAGGAACCTGCCACTACATCGCCTTCTAAACGGGCTGTACCGCTTAACATCAGCTTACCTTCAGCAAATACTCGCGCTTTCAGTACACCCTGAACCACAATGTCGTGAGCACGCACCTCCTGGCCTTCTACCAGGCCAGTTTTAGAAATTTCCAGGTCTCCCTGTATATCAACAATTCCGTGAACAATGCCATCAACAACTAACTTGCCTTCGGCATGAACGTTGCCCTCTAATTCACATGTTCTGCTGAGATAGGTAAAACTAGTCGCTGGCTTTCGCTTGAACATAAACACAGTAATCAGTACCCGTACGGTTGGACAGCAGTAAAAAATGAAAGCTCTACCACGGGGTAAGGCCCCCAGATGCACACTTAAGCTAAATTTTGGCTATTGAACCATACAATCAAAACTCTAAACTCTAACCATCTACTGGCTGGACAACGACTAAGCAGACTGCTGCTTCTGAAAAGTTAAGCCTTTCCTTGCCTAAACTCTAGCATCAGTTTTTGATTCAGACTGTCGCTCAAGCTATTTGTTTACTTGGTTTTTTATACAGGGGGGTGCAAGATTCGTCTATAGGCACAGACAATCACCGCGAACGAAAAGCATGGCCTATGGCCTACATAAATTCCCAGGTAAGCATTCCATGACTTTTTTTGAAACAATCTATCTAGAACACTTGTGTGGGATTAGCCTAACAGGCTGCTTAATATCAGAGATACAGTAGTTGTACCGATAGGAACCGTAAGATTATCGATACCGTATTTAGACACAGCTTCCAGGGCAGTGGCTGCGATCGCAACGCCTAAGGCCACCAACAGCAGCGACCCGCTCAGCCCTTGAAGCGAGCCGAGGACAATGAGCACAATCAGCGTACTTACGATCGCCATCGTTAAGCTACCTTCATAGCTTTTTTTCTCCCCCCACAGTTCATAGGGATGCCGCCCCCATCGCTGCCCCACCAAAGCAGCCAGGCCATCGCCCCAACACATAATTAAAATGCCAATGACACCAAAATAGGGATACCCTTGAGGCCAACACCAGGCCATCACCCCTCCAATACTGACCGCATAAAAAAAAGTCCCCCAGCTGCGGCGACCCACACTGTTAATTCCTGGCAAAATAGGCACCCGATAGGACACTAACGCCACACCTGCAAACACGACGGAGGCCGCTACCCCCATCCAAGCAGGCAACATGAACCACCAAGCCAACAAAATCACATGGCCTGCTCCAATGTGCACAATCTTACGGGTAATCTCTGGACCAAATCCCGAGCGCCGTGCCCCTTCAGAAACAGAACCAATCAGCAACAACCAGGCCAAAACCAAACCAACCTGCCAGCTATAGACTGTAAATCCCACCTCCAATTGCCCCATGCACTACCATCCGCATAATCATTCAACGCGATTGTAAAGCCTACACTAGATCCTCCCTAAATGCGGTTCCCCAATCAACCTCAGACTGCTATCTTGATGGGGAAATTCAGTCACAAGCTATCGCATGGGGAATACCTACAAGCGAGTATTACTAAAACTTAGCGGCGAAGCCTTAATGGGCAATCTAGCCTATGGCATTGATCCAACTATAGTAGATGCTATCGCTCAAGAAATTGCAGCCACTGCTGCTCAAGGAGTTCAAATTGCTGTTGTTGTCGGAGGTGGCAACATCTTTCGGGGAGTTAAAGGCGCTGCATCCGGGATGGATCGGGCAACGGCAGACTACATTGGCATGCTTGCCACCGTCATGAATGCCATGACATTGCAAGATGCCCTAGAACGGATTGATGTCCCTACACGGGTACAAACTGCCATTTCTATGCAGGAAATGGCCGAACCTTATATTCGGCGACGGGCCATTCGCCACCTTGAAAAAAATCGAGTGGTCATTTTTGGCGCTGGTTCCGGTAATCCTTTCTTTACAACCGATACTACAGCTGCCCTGCGTGCGGCTGAGATTAATGCCGAAGTGCTACTTAAAGCGACTAAAGTAGACGGCGTTTATGATTCTGATCCCAATACTAACCCCAACGCAAAACGCTACTCCAGTTTGACCTATAGCCATGTTCTGGCTAAAGATCTCAAAGTGATGGATGGTACTGCCATTGCACTGTGTAAAGATAACAACATCCCCATCATGGTGTTTAATCTAGCTGTTGCTGGCAATATTCAACGGGCCATGACTGGGGAACCAATTGGCACAATTGTGGGAGGATCTTGTGAAGTTAGCTGATATTAACGACGTAGAACAGGCGATGCAAAAGGCGGTTGAAGCCACGAAACGCTCTTTTAACACCATCCGCACCGGGCGCGCTAATGCATCCCTGCTAGACCGTATTTCTGTTGACTACTACGGTGCCCCTACCCCCCTGAAGTCAATGGCTAACATTAGCACCCCTGACCCGAGCACGCTGATGATTCAGCCCTATGATGCCAGCATTCTCAGTCAAATCGAAAAAGCGATTTCCTTGTCTGACGTTGGGTTAGTTCCCAACAATGATGGATCGGTGATTCGGTTAAACATTCCTCCACTAACGACCGAGCGTCGTAAGGAGTTTGTTAAACAAGCTGGTAAGTACGCTGAAGAAGGTCGCGTCGCCATCCGTAATGTCAGACGAGATGGCATGGACTTTGCGAAGAAGCAAGAAAAGAGCGGTGACCTGTCTGAAGACGAAGCCCGCGATTTACAAGATCAGGTACAAAAACTAACAGATCAATACATTAAGAACATCGATAAGACATTAGACGATAAAGAAAAGGAAATTATGAAGGTGTAATCGCACCATATTGGTTCATCCTTAGCACCTAATCATCTCAATCCTGATCGTCACCTATGCAAAATTTGGTGACCACAGCCGCTTAGAATAAGTTGCGTCATTACTATTTGAGGCCTTTCACCTGAAACAGTCAGCTCATCAGTTGGGCTGATTTCAGGCTGATTACCACAATCAATTAGTAGTACAGATAAAGCGGAGCATATGGGGTGTGCATGATGTTTGACTGTATCGTCGTGGGTGCTGGACCTGGAGGGAGCACAACCGCTTATCAATTGGCTAAGCGGGGTCGGTCGGTGTTACTGCTGGAAAAGCATACGCTGCCCCGCTACAAGCCTTGCACTGGTGCTGTAGCTCCCAGTATTGCCACCTGGTTGGACTTTGATATCACCCCTGCGATTGATCAGAAGCTGCGTCGTATCCGCTACACCTGGCAGCTGGATGATCCCATCGAAGCAGAACTCGAAACCGACGAACCCATGTGGATTGTACGTCGGGATATCTTTGACCAATATTTGATTGACCAGGCCCTTAAGGTTGGCGTCGTCGTTAAAGATGGCACGCCTGTTACGTCTATTAGCTTTAAAGATCAAACGTGGACAGTTAACACTGACCACGGCTCCTATGAAGGCCAGTACTTGATAGCCGCAGACGGAGCCGATGGCCCCATGGCTAAGTGGCTCGGATTCAAATCGGAAAAGGTCCGTCAGGGTTATGTGCTGGAAATCGATTTACCGACCCCAGAGCCCCATCCAACCATGGCGTTTGAATTTGGGTTAGTTAAACAGGGTTGTCTCTGGAATTTTCCTAAACATCAGGGTCACTCCTTGGGCATTACCCGCTTTTTAGGAGACAACCTTAAAGATCCCGAACAGTCTTTAGCAACCTTTGCCAGGGGTCTGGGTGACGATGCTGAGGCAGGGCAACTTTATTCCCATGGTCTTAAGCTTTGGAATGGCAACACTCCTCTCCACACAAAACAGGCCCTGTTAGTGGGCGAAGCTGCAGCTTTAGTCGATCCCATGACAGCTGAAGGTATTCGTCCAGCTATTTTTAGCGGAATTCAGGCCGCTAAAGCCATTAATAAGGCTTTGGATGGCGATAACAAAGCATTGGCCAACTACAGCCAAGTTATCCATGAAGAGTGGGGCAACGACATTCAATGGAGTCACCGGATCGCCAATATATTTTTCCGCATGCAAAAAATTGGTTATCGCGTTGGCATTAAACGACCGACAGCAACTAAACGATTGGGTCAACTACTAGCTGGTGAAATTCGGTACGCAGATCTAGCCAATCGAGTCATTAAACGTATCAGTGGTAGCCTTTTACCCGGCAGAGGGGCTTAAGTTTACTTTTTTAGACTTAGCTAGTCACTTTTACTGATTTACACAGAAATATTAATTCTTCGCATAAAATAAAAATTCACTTATGAAAATGTGAATTCACAAGGAGATAAAATACCCATTCACAAGTAAATACGGCAAACAGTATAGTTTGCTGCTAATTATATAAATTAAACCTTTAGATTAATTCCACCAATACAATCCCTTCTAAACACATTCTTCATAAGTTTAATAACTTTTATTTTTTAAATTCTCTAAGTTTTATCTATTTTTTTAGGTCGTAGTAAGCGCCTAAAAATAGGTCAGAACAAAGGCTCTAGCGGCAGCGGGGATCGCCCTTCAATCAAGCGATCCCCGCGCTTCTTGTAACTTTTGACACATTGTCGCGATCATGGAGACTTGTCATAATTAGGACCTGTCTACCTACTTAGCAATCTTTATGAGTACTGTGATTCAAACGATTCACTGCCCAAACTGTGGAAGGTCAGCCGAGCGTCACTATTTGAATGATCAGGAGTTAACTCGGACTCAATGTTCAGGCTGTGACTACTTGATGATTGTTTGCCAAAAAACTGGCAAAGTCATTGAAGCCTATGCACCAGGGATTACAGCTGCGATCGCACATTAAAAGAGCTTTAAATGTCTTGAAATACTCACAAAAAATGCAAAACTCTTTCCGTATAACTTTGGGCTAAGCGTTCACTTTGGATGCTCGCAATTGACCACAGGCAGCATCCTTTTCCAGCCCCCGCGAGTAACGAACACTGACGGCAATCCCGGCCGCTTTCAAACTATCGGTAAATTGGTTAACACGTTTACGTGAGGGACGCTGGTAATCTACCTCATCGATAGGATTATAGGGAATTAGGTTGACATGGCTTTGAAAGCCTCGCAACAGCTGTGACAACTCAGCCGCATGTTCGTTACAGTCATTCAAACCCGCTAGCAAAATATATTCAAACGTGACGCGACGTCCCGTCATAGCAATATACTCACGACATTCATCGAGTAAATCGGTGAGGGGGTAATGTTGCGCACTGGGAATCAACTGAGTGCGCAACGCCTGGTTAGACCCATGCAAACTGACGGCCAACGTTGTCTGCAAACGATACTGAGCTAACCGGCGAATTTGCCCCGGAATACCCACAGTCGAAATAGTAATGCTGCGCTGACCAATACCAATATCTTGATTAAGGCATTTAACTGCACCCACAACATTCTGAACATTGATTAGGGGTTCCCCCATCCCCATAAACACAATGTTACTGACCCGTTGATCAAACGCTTCTTGTACGGTTAGGACTTGATCAACAATTTCATGGGTTGCCAAATTACGAACAAACCCGCCTTTACCCGTTGCGCAAAAATCGCAGGCCATGGGGCAGCCCACCTGGGATGACACACATACGGTCAAACGCTTGTCCGTTGGCATACCAACGGTTTCAATGATCTGCCCATCATCTAAGCGCAACAGAAACTTAACCGTTTGATCAGCAGCAATAGAACGATGGTGAATGTCAGAACGCCCAATACATACATTTTCCATACCCTGACGCCAGGCCTTTGGAAAAACCGTAATGTCTGTTAAAGAACGCACACCTTTAGCGTATAGCCACTGGTGCAACTGCTTACCTCGATAGGCCGCCTGCCCCTGGGATTGTACCCACTCAGTCAATTCAGCTTGATTCATCCCCAGAAGAGGACGCTGAGCTGACGCATTGGTTAGTGAACCATCAAGGGTAGAAACCATGATTAAACACAATAAAAAATAGTCCAGACCCATGCTCTGGAACTATATCTTAGAAGATTTAGGTCGACCCTCAATTTTTCAACCTTGAGACAACGTCATTAATTAATTATTTGCCTCAGGATTTTCTTGAATCAGATCCACCAAGCCTTCAGTCAATGCTCGAGGATCCATAAAGACCACTTTTGAGTTATCGCTCTCACCCAGCTTCTGATTGGCATCTACATAGCGTTGCGCAATCAAGAATTTTAATATATCGCCCTGACTTAGCTGCCCATCAAAGGCTTGAGCAATCAAACGCATCGACTGTACATTGCCCTCTGCTTCGAGAATAGCGGCTTCTTTTTGACCTTCGGCTTTAGTAATCGCAGCCCGCTTAGCAATCTCAGCAGCCTGCTCAAGCCGCATGGATTCTTCCACTTCAGATGGAATCTTAATCTCTTGAACTTCTACACGATTGACTTTTACACCCCAGGGCTCAGTTGCTTCATCCAATACATCAAGCAGGGCCTTATTAATGGCTTCTCGGGAAGAAAAGGTTTCTTGAAGGTCCATCTTACCAATTTCAGATCGCAGCGTTGTCACCACCAACTCTTGGATAGCGGTTTCTACATCTTCAATGGCGTAGTAGGTTTTTTCAAGATCAAGAATTCGCCAGTAAATGACAGCATCTATCTCAACATTGACGTTATCTCGAGTCGTTGCACTTCTAGGCTCAATATCTAGAATTTGCTCGCGCAGTGTATCCTCAATCACAAGAGCATCCAACAATGGCACGATGAAATTAACCCCCGGTTCCAGGGTGGAGCGATAACGACCCAAACGTTCTATTAAAGCTGCGTTGCCTTCTTTGACAACCCTCACAGAACCAACCGAGTAGCCAATAATGATCAATGAAAGGATAGCGAGAATAGAAGAGCCCATGGGGAACCGAAACGCAATGGCGATGGATGAATGTGCTCATGGATAACACATCTTTTGAGTTTCTGTCTAGCGTACAGTAGGGAAATTGAGATACCCTGCTCTCCACGTAACATCAATTCTTGAAAAGGCACTACTCAAGACAGTCTTTATGTCAGAAAAATTAATAGTGCAACACATCATGAAACAGATCGGTGCCACTGCGCTTAAAACAATCCCACTCTTTTTAGGTCTTAGTCTCTGGGAAGCAGCAACCACAAGCGTTCTAGCCCAAATTGACCACAGCGGCTGTTATATCCAAGATCGCAATGGTGAATTTTATGACCTGAGTGTACTCTGTACCATCCCTAATGACGGCAATGTTGCACCGGTTTTACAGACCGGTGATGTGCAAGTGACGTTGCGCTGGAATACCAGCGATGATCTAGATCTCATCGTCGTTGACCCAGCCGGAAGCATTGTTGATTTTGGCTCTCCCACATCGCCTTCAGGCGGTCAACTGGATGTAGATGCCAATGGCTTTTGCCAAACTCAAAATTTCTCTCCGGTTGAAAATATCTTCTGGCCCACAGGCAGTGCTCCCGATGGCGAGTATTTGGCTTACGTTACCCTGGCTATCCCCTGTAGTTTAGAAGATCTGGCCAGTAACGATATCAATGCGGCAAATATCGCCTATGAAAATCTGGCAGTCCCCTACACTCTGACGATTTTGAATGATGGGGTGACAACAACCTATGAAGGCATGAGCAAACCTGAAGGATTGGGTGTAGACTACCCGTTTCAGGTAGGGCCGGTTACAGGCTCCAACGAAACGGATCTAGGAACCGATGAAGCACCTAAGGATGATTTAGAGCTGCCTAATTTTGGCCTACCAGAATTGTAGACAAGCACGGTCTAGCTAATGGCTAACGACGACGGCTTTGGTTTGAAGGACCTCGTCCCCCTGGTCCCCCTGGAAACAAACCCAATAGCGGTCCCAAAACCACACCAAAAATAAATCCACCGGCATGGGCCCAGTAGGCAACACCGCCTGTTCCCATATCTGCGCTGACACCCAGGCTAGCAATGCTGTTAAACGCTTGCATGACAAACCAAAAGCCTAGGAAAAAGACCGCAGGTATACGAACAGTTGTAAAGATAAAGAATAAAGGCAACAGTGTGAGAATTTGGGCCTTAGGAAAGCGAATGATATAGGCTCCCATCACTCCTGCGATCGCACCGCTTGCCCCCAATGTCGGAATCATCGAGCCTGGCGAAAAAATCCACTGAGACAACCCTGCCAACGCTCCACAGGCCAGATAAAACAGAATGAAGCGTCGGTGACCCATTTGGTCTTCGATGTTATTGCCAAAAATCCATAGATAGAGCATGTTACCCCCCAGATGGGCAGGCCCCCCATGGAGAAACTGAGAGCTAATCAGGGTAAACCATTCACCTATGGGATTAGCAGCCCGTCCAGCAAAGCTATCTGTCAGTTCAGCGGGGACAATCGCCCATACCGTAAAAAACTGATTAAGCGCCTCTTCTCCTGAGCCTTGAAGAGATAGCTCATACAAAAAAATCGCAACATTAAGGGCAATGATCACAAACACCACATAGGGCGTTGTGCGAGTCGGATTATTGTCGTTTAAAGGAACCACAAAAACGCTAGATAGGCTGGCTACCTACCCATTGTCGGTGATGAATGATGAGTTTTGAATGTTGAGTTTTAAGTTTTGAATTCTTGGCATTTTGTGGGGTGACATACCTAGATGCAATCCCTCTATGCAGCCTTAGGTTCAATGGGTTTGCCGCCCCAGACAGCCTTAATGGTGTCCAAAAAGGCAAACACTGAAGGCGGCTGTAGCGCATCCACCAGGGTTACCACCCCAATTACCCGTTCAAAGGGTTCTGGTAGCTGCGCAACGGTAATGTCGTCAGGGATAGGTTCAGCGGCTAACTTCGCCATAATGGTTGCCCCCAACCCCCGCCTTACCATACTGACAATGGTGGAATCTTCCCTCACGTCATAGGCAAAGTTGATCGATTGAGCATGGCGGGTTAAATATTGCTCAATGTTGTAGCGACAGCCATCGCCAGGGGGTGTTTGAATTAAGGGATATTTAAATAATTGCTCCCAGGTTAGTTGAGCATCCATGGGTTTAGCGGCAGGGGGCAATAACACCACATATTCATCCCGCAGCAGTTCCCATGCTTCAAAGTCGGCACTGGTGGGTAAATAAGTAAAGCCAATATCAATACGTCCCTGGCGTAGATAGTCTTCGACAAGGTGGTAATGACTAAACTCATCAATGGTCACACTGATGCCGGGATACTGCTGACGAAAGCGTTCGATCACCGCTGGCAAAATGTGGGTGGCCACACTGCGGAAGCCCCCCAAGCGCACCTGACCTGATTGCAACCCCTTCGCTAGCTGGGCCTGCTGACAAATTTTTTCTAGTCGGTCCATCACTTGCTCTGCTTCTGCTGTGATGGCTTCGCCGACGGGGGTGAGGACGGCCCCCTGGCGGCCTCGGTTAAGAAGGATCACACCAAGCTCGGTTTCTAGGGTTGCGATCGCATGACTCACCGCCGACTGCGATAGCTCTAACTGTAACGCTGCATCACTAAAAGTACCGGTCTTAGCAATAGCCACCAGTGCCCTGAGTTGGGAAAGTTTGAGTCGATTGGGATTGCTCTCGGCCATGGAGCACCTAATAATTGGACGATGCTTAAAACCGCATCCAAGTTAAAGCCCCTAAAGTCGTCTAAAACTATGGGTATGAATACGGCCTATATTAAATATTGCCTTAGGGTGCTCAATAAAATCGATTAAATTCATCTATACCTTTTATGCAACCCGTGAAGTAGATCATTTGATCTATTTGCTGGCCGGACATAGACTAGAAAATTGGGCAAATAGCTAACAACGCTGACAACCATGGGTCTAATCAGCATTCGCCCGGAGGGTTTATAGCGTTCCCCAAGCAGCCTTTGCCTCTGGATGGATGGCAGTGCGGGGAGCCCGCCGTCATCGTGGCTACGAACAAAGAATTTTCATCATTTTGTAGTTTTCTACAAAGGTTCATAGCAATTTTTATTAAACAGATTGCAGGGTTTGATTATTGTCGAAAATGCTACTGAAAAATTAGTGTAGATACACCATTAGACAGGGTTTTCTGATATTTGAACGATCTCTGTCATCGGTACCAACGAAATGCTTGCCATAACCTTGTGCATCTCACCTAAACGAGCAAAAACGAGTCCGAGATCGGGGGCGATTGACCGTTAATGCTTTAGCATCTACAGCAGCCATAGATAGTGAACATGAACCATGGGCCCCACATTCAACGAAGCAACTACCGGTAAAATCCTGATTGTTGATGACCACCAGGTTGTACTGAGCGGCACCATCGACATATTACGGCAGCACTATCCAACCTACGAGCTGTTGACCGCTAAGACAGCCCAGGAAGCTCTAGAACAGCTAGCCAACCATCGCCTCAGCCTGGTTGTTTTAGATTTATCCATTCCTGAGGCCTACCAACAAGATGCCAAGGTAGAAACTGGCATTGAGCTGCTCAGGCAGGTGATGAAACATTACCCAGAGCAAAATATTACTGTCCAAAGTACCTACATTAAAGCTTTGGTCAGAGTTCGTTCAGAGATCGATAGTCATGAAGGTGGCTTCACCATCGTCGATAAGAGCATGTCCAGCCAGGACATTTTTCAGCGGGTTGACGGTGCCCTTAAAGGGTTTAGCCACACTAGAGGCATCAAGGCTCTGCAGGCTGGTATTGAACTTAAACCTGAGTGGTTAGACGTACTTACGTTAGCTTTTCACGAAGGGTTGCAAGATAAAGCTATTGCCCAAAAATTAAACGTACAACCCAGCACAATTCGTCACTATTGGAACAAGCTCTACGACGTTCTAGAAATTGACCCTGAACTTGATAAAAAAGACGGCAAAAATTTGCGCAGCCTGACTGAGATCCGGGCGCGTGAGCGAGGGCTACTGGACTAATGGAGGAGCAACGCCGCCGGGACAGGGTCTTAGATATCTTCAAAACTAGCCTGTGGGGTTTTGGCATCATTGCTTCAGTTTTGGGAGCCCGCACTCTAGGCGCATTTCACGCCCTAGAGTTGATGGTGCTAGATCGTTTTTTTACGCTCAACACCCGGCTTTCTATTGAAGCTCCAGATCAGAAAATTGCAATTGTGCAAGTTGGTCAGCCCTTTGTGGAAGGGTCCGCTGATAAAGGTTACACAATCACTGCCGACTCCCTGGCAAACGTTCTAGAAGACATCTTCAACAGTGACCCCGCTGTTGTTGGCACCGATATTGTTTCGTATAGAATCACAGGCGATCACCAGGAACTGCTATCTGTTATCAATCAACATTCCAACTTGATCACAGTTGAAAATAGCGACCCCAACATTGCTGAACCCATTCCAGGACTCACTAGCCAACAATTATCTACTCAGGTAGGGTTCAACGATCTGATTTTTGATAGGGATGGCACTGTCCGTCGAGCTTTACTAGGCTCTTCGTTTCAAGGAGAGTCTAATGACTTCAAATTTTCCTTTCCAGTTCAAGTAGTTCGAGAGTATTTCAAAAACAGAGTTCAAAATACTGAAAGCGAAGCCATTGAGTTGGCAAATGGTCTCGAAGATACAGGCACCATGCGCTTTGGTTCTGCTGAGATACCGCGTATCCGACCTATTTATGGATATACCGAGCGAGAAATAGAGGGCGTTGAAACCCTGATTAACTACAGAGGCCAGATCACCCCTTTTAAAGTGATCAGTGCCAGGGAGTTACTGGTATCAGCAAACAAGGATGAGCTCATCAAAGATAAAATCATCATCCTCAATTTAGAGGGCCTATCACCGGGATTTGCAGTTCCTCTCACCAGGGTATTTAGAAGTAGTTTGAATGATAACGATAACGATCAGATAGTGACTGGCATTGAAATTCAAGCTCATATTATTAGTCAATTAGTCCAAGCAGTTGAATCCCAAAGACCTTTAATTTCAACCCATCAATCTGCACAGTATATATTTTTAATCATTTTCTCAATACTGGGTATCAGCTGTAGCAGATTCTCAAAGGACGTCATCAGCAACATTATTAGCCTATCAATCGTTATTTTTTCAGGTACTTTATTAAGCTATTTATTATTGCTAAATCTAGGTTTTTGGCTGCCCCTGACTGCGACTCTGATATCTACAACGGCTAATGGACTGATTTATATTAACTATGCTCAGAATAAGCGTCGCTGGGAAAAACTAATGGCGCAACGGAATCTAGCTCTCGAAAAGGAACGTCAGTTGTCTGAGCAATTAGATTCTCAACGCCAAAAAACAATTGAGAATGTATTTGACTCCATTCATAATGGTCCCTTGCAAACATTGGCAAATCTTCTCAGGCGAACCCGTGACGAAACTATTAATTTATCTGAAGTTTGTTTAAGTCTAGAAGATCTCAACCGTGAAATTCGCTACATAGGTGACTCGATTAAACAGGACGCTAGCGATCGCAAACATACCCTCGACGTTAGCTACGCTGGCACTAAGTTTGATTTAGGTATACCTCTGCACGAATTATTTCAAGAGGTTTATGATGCCATGTTATCAAGGCCATTATTAGGGTTTTCTAACCTTAAGTTCACCATCATATCGTTTGACCCAATTGAGTCCGAGAAATTAAGCATTGAAGTTAAACGCAAGCTATGTAGATTTTTAGAAGAAGCCCTCGGTAATGTTGGCAAACATGCAGTTGGTTCAACTCGTCTAGTCGTAACGGGGAAACATAAAGACAGTCATTATGAGCTGACCGTAGCTGATAACGGACCTTGCGAAAAACTTGATGAAGTGGAAACAGGAGAAGGAACACGCATTGGCAAGGAAGTCTCTAAATTAACGAGAGGTCAATTTATCCATAGACTCAACAAACCTAAGGGATTTCTATGTCAATTAACCTTCCCTATATCTACTTAATTTAATAATTAAAAGCCGTTTTTAAAGTGTTGCTTTTGAATATCAGGTAAGCATATAAAGATTAGGAATTAAATACATTTATCTTCGAATTTAAGCCCTGATCAACACACAATAGGAACGTATTTATGAGGTGTCACTTAGTAACATTTAGGAGGTGATAAAAACGACTACTTTAAGAGTGACTAAAAGACTATGGCTCCATATTGTCATAGCATCATTGATTTCAATGCCAATCATTTCTGTATTGGATAGTGCAGCTAGTGCCAACTATGTCCCCCCCCCGGACGCCGGACGCTCTGGTGATGGTAATGGTGGTTTCGGCTCCAGCCGTTAACTATCCACATTAGGAAATGATTTAAATCACAGAAGCGGGGTGATTTCATGGGAAATCACCCCGCTTTTTTAGTAAAGTGTCTACAACGTTGTAGAAAAGTTCAAAGGGCTTTGGAGAGAAGATCTGAGAAGCCTGAAGAAAAGCCCACAAAGGTCTGCATAAAAGCAAATTGTTTTGAAAAGAAGCCTTAGCTATTCTGTGATTGTTCGATAAAGCATCAGTGATACAGCTTACTTTCCTGCATGGCTAGCTGATTTTCCATCCATATCATTAATTCCAGATGTCTGATGGTCATGCCGCTTTTTCAACATCCTTTGCTTTTCTCGGAGCTTGTGCAATGCCCTTTCTACCACTTTTTACCGTTTGTCTCGCTTTCTTTCTCTTTTCTGAGGTCTTAACTCCTAAGTCCAAGAAAAAGGAAACAAAAGACGTACCTACAAAATTGTTAATTGAGTTAACAAGCGCTGAAGGCAGTGCTGAGTAACTGGGCAATCATTTGAATAAGCACTAACCCCCACCATCTTGAGTTCAGAGGACAACACCATGATCGTTCTATCTTCCATGAAAGCAATGAGAACACGGCGTACAGAGCTATTGGCAAGCCTGGTGTTGTCCCTATGGCACAAGCTTAGACCCGAGCAAGGCTGTGAAGCTGATTGCTGCTAATATCCTGCATTAGTCGATAGATGTAAGCGCTCAGTAAATAACCCGCGACAATTTTTTCAAGTTTTGCTGTGACAGTAAGGAGTGAAGACTAGGCGTTAGTGGTCTTTGCTCCTTTTTCTTATTAGGGCAGTGGGGAGCTTGCCCTGAGCCTGTCGAAGGGTGAGGAGTAGAGAAAAAGAGGGTGGAACCGACAACTAGTCTTGCTCATCTCGGTTAAAGCGGAGATTATCTAGGGTTTGGCCAGGGGGTAAATCCACAAACACACGGTCCTCAGCCGTGACACCATCTAAAATTTGGATTTGATTGCCGATCTGAGGCCCTAAGGTGACGGGACGGAAACGAATATTTTGATTGTTTGCACCAGGTACCAGCACACCGGTTTCCCCACCCTGGGTAACCACAGCAACCGCTGGTACGACTAAAGCATCTGTGAGGCGATTGCCGAGAAAGGCGACATCGACATTCATATTTGAGCGCAGCTGCTCTAGACCATTCTCTAAGCGAATTCGCACCTGAAAAATGGTGACATTTTGGCGTTCAATGGCCTCTGGGGCAATCAGCCGCACTGTCCCCTTAAACAGATTTTCTGGATAAGCTGTCGATATAATCTCTACCGCCTGACCCACTTGAATTTGACCTAAATCGGCTTCAGGCACTTCGGCAACAACTTCTAAACCATCGGCGATCGCAAAAATAGCACTAGATGTGGCTGAAGCCGCTTCAGATGCTGACGTGGTTGGCGTGACAAAGGCTCCCTCAGTGGCAAATTTTTGGGTCACGACCCCGGCAAAGGGGGCTCGGATAATGGTGTTGTCGATGCGAGTTTGAGCGGCTGAGACTTGGCCTTTAGCGCGCTCAACACGGGCAGTGGCCTGGGCAACATCCTCCGGGTCCGGATCATCTTCTAGATCTACAAACCGTTGTTGCGCTTCGACCACCCTGGCCTCAAGCTGGCGCACATTGGCCAGGGCACTCTCGACAGCATTCTCACTATTGTCGAGTTCGCGAGCAGAAATTGCCCCCTGGCTGTAAAGGTCCCGATCGCGATCCAAGTCTCCCTCTACCAGGCTCAATCGCGCCTCAGCATCCACCAGCTGGGCTCTCACCGCCTCCAGATTTGACTCAGCCTGGGCCAGCTCTGGGCGATCTGTCCCCTGTAACAAATCTTGTAGTTGAGCCTCTACCTCTGCCAGATTGGCCTGGTTTTGGCGCAGTTGAGCATTCAAATCATCGATATCCATCCGGGCTACAACTTGCCCCTGCTCAACGATGTCTCCTTGTTCAACCAACAGCTCATCCACAATGCCCGAGTTCTTAGGGCTCAGGTTCACTGTGCGATAGGCTTCTACCTCACCACTGGCATTGATGCGAATCGTGACTTCTGCGGCCTCTACTGCCACAGTCAACGTATCAACATCGTAGGTATTGGCACGATAGCGCCGGAAGGTGACTGCGCCAATACCAATAATTGCGATCGCAACACCGCCAACAATCCATGGCAAAGGGCGCTGCTTAAAAAACCATTTCACTCGCTGATAACTCCGTGGTAATAACCGAGATTACTAGAGCACAAGCCAGTATTGATGCCCCTATGTAGCTTAACGAATTTATTGAATCATCAGGGTCAATAGGCATCACCAAAAACAACTATGGAGGAGAATATTTTAAGCTCACAACAAGGGTCGACAGATTTTCCCGTGCTTGAGCTCTAAATTACTGTTGAAGAAGATGGGTTCGATAGATAACAGAACGTCAGATAACAGAACGTTCTGTTAACCGTTCTAAAAACCTATACAAAATCCTGACTGATAGTGCCTGATGTCGAAGGACAGGCTTCGACGGTGCGCTCAGCCGACCTCCACAAGGGAATGCCCCTATAGGATTGTCCATTTTTAATGTCTACTGACACAACAATTACCAGCGAGACAGACTCAAGCTCTGCTCGGAGTACCCTTAGATATTCGCTCTCTCAGTCAATGGTGGCGCTAATTATTGCCTGATAGTACAGCTGTTAGCTCAGCTGGGACTAGCGCCGCTGCCTGACTGCGAGAGAAATCTGCTAACGCACTCCAGGCTGCATCAAAGAGCTGATCAGGCTGCAAATCGTCCTTTACCAAATCCCACAAACGCCCGACCTCTTCGGTGTGCAAACGATTGTCCTCAGTAAGGGCAGCCAAAATTTGCTGACGTAGATACTGACCTTCGTCAGACATTAAAAATTGCATCCCCAACCCGGCGGTGGGAATCAGGTTAAAGCCCTGATCGCCTTGGGCAATGCGAATCATATTCTCCAGACGCTGCCATTGGAAGCGGCCATCCTTGAACAAAACGTCAATCAGTCGCCGCCGCAGAGATTCGGTTTCACCCATTAGCAATCGCCTTGCCACATAGGGATAGGCAATCTCCACAATCTTAAATTCCGGATTGAGGGTGAGGGCCAGACCTTCTTGAGTAACCAACGAACGAATAATCAGTGCAAACTTGGCGGGTACTCGGAAGGGATATTCATATACCAGCTCTGAAAACCTATCGGTGATGCTCTTAAAGTTGAAGTTACTCACACTGGCACCAATGGCACCATCAAAAACTGCTTGCAGAGCAGGCACAATGGGCCGCACATCGACATCAGGGGTGAGAAAACCGAGTTTGACAAAATCATCGGCCAGCTTGTCATATTCCTGGTTGATTAGATGCACAACTGAGTCCACCAGAGTTTCCTTCATATCCTGGTTCAGCTGATCCATCATGCCAAAGTCAATGTAGGCCATGGCCCCATTGGGCATGGCAAACAGGTTGCCGGGATGGGGATCGGCGTGGAAAAAGCCAAACTCTAACAGCTGTCGAAGGCCTGACGAAACACCAATGCCAACCAGGTCATCAGAGTCTAAACCAGCCGCTTGCACCCGCTCGATGTCGGTTAGCTTAATGCCATCAATCCACTCCAGCGTCAGCACCCTGGTACTGGTATAGCGCCAGTAAATTGCTGGCACCTTGACCCTGGGGTCATCGGCAAAGTTAGCCGCGAAGGCCTCCGCATTACGACCTTCATTTAAGTAGTCGATTTCCTCAAAGAGCTTGGAGCCGAACTCATCCACGATCAAGGTGAGGTCGTGGCCCAGATTGAGGGGCAACCAGGGGGCAATCCAACCGGCAGCCCAACGCATCAAATATAGATCGCGGCAAATGATCGGCACTAATCCAGGGCGCTGAACCTTTACCGCAACCTCTTCTCCAGAGTAGAGGCGAGCTTTATATACTTGACCCAGACTAGCCGCGGCCACCGGCTCAGGCGATATGTAGCTATAAACTTCGTCAGGGGTGCGACCTAACTCTTTTTCAATAATTAGGCTCGCTACATAGCTATCAAAAGGGGGAAGCTGATCTTGAAGCTTGATCAGCTCATCTAGAAATTTTGGGTTGATTAAATCAGGGCGCGTAGAGAGGGCCTGACCAACCTTGATAAAGGTGGGACCAAGATCCGTTAATATCTGTCGCAATTGAGATGCTCGTTTGGGCTCATTGATGTCTTGACGCCCTAAACCTTTATCAAACAGCAGTCCTAAGAGAAAACTGCCAAGCATTAATACCACCGAAAGTGCCCGCCACAGCACTGTCCAAAGACGAAAGCGATAGTGGTTTGCGATCGCAACCGCATTGTACCGCCGCATCTTTTCAAGCTCAGCCATACATTCTCATCTCCTAAGCCAAACGCTCAGTCAAGAAGGCACAGTGACACCTGGGTGGTACGAGTATCATCAGCCTTCGCCCTAAGCAATGTGGATATTGGGTAAATTCTGCCCCACTATCCAACAGTAAATGTCTTAATCATAGTATAGATAACTACATTTTTATTTAGATTTCTCTGAGAATAACGAGTCCTACTCTAGTTAATCAACAAACAATAAGGAAGGAGCCCCTAGAGGCTCCTTCCTTATTTCACCTCAACTTCAAAAAAATAAACCAGCAAAAGGCTCAGTTGTTGGGGCCGCGCAGATATGTTGGGGCTGCGCAAATATTTAGATGACAGCGTTCAGGATAGAGGTGATAACCGATAGCAAAAAGGCACCGATAATCGCACTCCAGATGCCCCAGCGTAGGCGAAACCCCTCAACTAGCTTGGCAGACAGACCGAATAGAATCAGGTTTAGCAGCAGGCCCCCCAGGGTTACTAACCACAGCACACCCCCTAAAACTGGTAGGCCAGCAACAATATTGACAACGCCATTCAGCACACCAAAAACGAGGGCCGTAATCGCTGTTTTCCCGAAGCTATCAGACTCTACACCAGTGGGCAAAAAAGTAATAATTACCAGAGCAATGGTGGTAATCAACCAGGTAACAATAAAGGGAACGAGAACGTCCATGGCAGGGCTCCTTAGAGGCGATAATAACGGAATATCCGTGTTTACTCGTAGCAGTTTCGCCTGAAGTATATCAAATTTTTCTCTATGCGTAATTAAAGGAGTGTTAAGAGCAATGCCTTTAATTACGGCTATTTCAGCCGGTAATATTGGCGTAGTCGCTGCTGAAATTGTCCCCAGTGTTGGTCTAATTTGTCTGGGGTAAGTGTAAAAAGTTGCGGCGAGGCATCTTCGAGTGCGATCGCAACCATCGCCCGCTCCACCTTAATGTCATAATCCCGATATACCCAATTCACCGCCCAGCAGTAGGCCGCCACCTGCAGAAAATAATCTTCAATCCACTCTGGTTGTTTGGGACGTCGTGCAGTTTTCCAATCACAGACCAATAGCTGGCCCCCATAGACCATGAGCGCATCTGGATACCCAGCAAATTTAAGTGGATGCCACACCGCTCCTTCCACCAAAAGCACTTCGTCAATATTTTTGAGCACCGGCTCAATAGATGCCCAAAAGCCTTCAGTTCCCTCCGGTAGCACCCAGTCTTCTTGACGCAGATAGGCCTTAATCACCTTGTGAATTTTTGTCCCAGATCGTGACGCTTTGGCGGTAATGCGATTGGCTTCTTCAGCGCCCACCCGCTCCCGCCAGCGCCACAGACGCTCTTTATCTTCCCAAGGCTTGGTCGCTGACAAGACTGTGGTCACTCCAGGCAGTTGCTGTCCTTCTATTTCGTAATGCCGGCGACGATTTACCGAAACCTGCTTCGCTTTGTAATGGGGCAGCATTGACCAAATTACCCTAAGAAAAATTCATCCTAAAAACGTAGAGACGTTCCACAGAACATCGCTATAAAGCGCCCAACACCCCATATGCAATCCCTACTGCACCGCAAAGGACTCAATCATCCATTTATCGTCTTCTTTTCTGAGGCTATACTCCACCGTCAGCTGATCTTCATAGGAAAATGCACCGTTATACTCACCAAATTGATAAGCATTCCCCGTTTCACTGACGTCAGCCGTCACTTGAATCTGGTCATCGCCAAGCTCTTCAGCAGTCAGATTTTGGATAGATTGCTCATATTCTAGATGGACACCTTCCCGTTGATTGCTCTCTACCTTAGCAACCCACTGGGCAAGCGTTGGTTCCAACAAAATATCGGCCAGGGCATCAACATTCCACTGGGGACCCATGGCCTCAGATTTTATCTCATACCACTTTTCAATGGTCTCTTCAGCAATGACCTGTACATCACCGGTGGCCGTCGGTTGAATATCTGCAGTCGGCAGCTCAATAGCAGGACGCGTCACATCAATATCTAAAGGATCGCCCTTGATCTTAGGCCCACCAAACAGTCCGCCAAACAAGCTCAATAGCTGAGACATCATGAATCCCAGCACAATCAGGCCACCCAGAGCCAAAAGTAACACCAGTGCTAAGCGCCCCCATTTAGGAGATGAACGCCGTCGAGTTTTCACAACCGGCTCGTCAAACCCAACACTGGCAGTTAATTCATCATCGAGTTGGCCATCAGGAGATAGATTAGAAACCTCCTCCGCTGTGTAGGCTGTCGGACGCGAGCCAGCAGTAGCGGCGGCACCAGCAGCACCGAGGCCGACCGTGGCCGCTGTACCGACACCAACAGAGGGTGCCGATCCAAACGATGGACGCTCATAATCTGTAGGCACACGACTATAGCCTGACCCACCATAATCTGATGTGCCAAAGCGGCCAATGGGAGGCTGCGGCACTGCATCCTCAGGGGGCATGGATTCTAAGTAAGCTTGCACCTGCGCATTGGCAAAGTAGTCTTTGAGGGTGACATTGCTTTGATCCAAATCCCGAAAGAAGGGAAACACGTCCTGTTGTAACCAGCGTTCAGTGTACAAACACAGCCCAGGCAACAAATCCGGCGCGCCTGCAGAATGCTCCCTAATAAACGCTATGGGTTCATTCTCATGGCTGCGCTCCAGGGCGTAGGTGGCCTCTTCGGTTTGCCCTAGCAGCACTGCACACACAGCCTGTTCTAGATAGACATCCTGGCGCTCTGTTAGCAAGGACAACCGCTGTTTAGCTTGACGCACAAGCTTAGGCTGATGCTTAGCAAAGCCCCTCGCCAAAAGTGCATACACCGATAGATAAACACCAACGGATGACGGTCGCTGAGCTTCACCCTCAAAAATATCCTGTTGCTCTGCCGATGTCAGGTAACTCCGCAACTGCTGCACAAATCGCAAAAAGTCCTCAACGCTTAACCCCGAGGCATCATCATTGGCACCATCAATGCCCCCTCGCGCTTCTAACATGGACTTCAATAAAGCGACACCTTGTTGTCTGGCCGCTTTATCGGCCAGGGGACGCGCCACCAGCTCTAGGATCCGATAGGGCTTAAGTCTATCGAGATCTGCATGAATTTCTGCCTGCATCTCGGGAAATAGGTTTTCCCGAAGCATGAGTTCCTGACCCGTTTCCAAAGACTCTGCTGCATTTTCGTATTGGTGCTGTTGCCACTGCTCTCGCCCTAGTTCCAGACAAGCCAGACCAATGGTCAAGACAACATCGGCAAGGGCATGCTCATCCCCCCCTTCTAGGGCACTAGCTCCGCTAGTTAAGTAAGGTCGTCCCAAGCGAATAACCAGCTCATATTCACCCAGTTCCAACAGCACCAGCAACGCTCCGATAAGCTGCTGCTCATAAATTTCAATTAAAGCGGGCTCAGCACCTGCCGCCAAAAGTTGAGCATCGTAAACCTGACGGGTGCCTGAGTCTTTTAGAGCAACATAGGCGGCATCAATCAGCTGTTTACGGGATTGAATTGCAAACTCCGAATATTCCCGACGAGGTAACTGTAAAGTACGATCACGATGAGCCTGCTCCAGTTGTTCCGCTGTCGCTTGCATGGGCAGCCCCAGAATTCGGTAATAATCTAGCGGAATTTGCACAGTGACTTCCTTAGCACTCAAGTTAACTTCAGCTTGTGTGTGAGGCTTTGCAGAACTCTAGTACAGGCACTAATGAACATCCCTATAATATGGATGGATAGAAACTACCTGAGCCGGGTAAAACAGTTGCCTACTTAAAACCGCATACATAATAGCGATGAAATGCTGATATTTGAAAGCCTACAGCAATGAATCAAACTTTTCAGACAATTGGCTGAGGAAATTAAGGTTATAAAGCCACTGTTTTTAGTGGGCATTTTCCTATGTAGCAGTCCCCATAAATCTACCTGCTTTGCTGGTTCTAGGGCAGAAAGAAACTTCAAAATAAAGTCCTCAGATCTACAATACCAAGCAAATACTAAGGATTGATCTGCCAGGTACGACCACTCAATTTAAGTGGATATTCAAGCAGATTAAAAACATCGGTCACCGGGAAAGCGAGATTGTCGTCTAAAATTATGTTCGGTCGATTTTAACTTAATCGGGCCAACAAATATCCGCGTAAGCGCGCGGTGATCATGAATTGATCACTTTTTTGGAATAATCATAATTTGTATTGCGGCGAGGCGATTGGCAAGCCAATGGTTCAGGAAAGGACATTACCAACATTTCAAGCAACTTCGGCAAAGCTCGATAAGCAGGAGGGCCTGAGGATATACGAAGATATGGTCCTGGGCCGCTATTTCGAAGATAAATGCGCCGAAATGTACTATCGGGGCAAGATGTTCGGATTTGTACACCTTTATAACGGTCAAGAAGCTGTCTCCACCGGAGTCATCAAATCGATGCGCCCTGATGACTATGTGTGCAGCACCTATCGTGACCATGTTCATGCCCTAAGTGCCGGAGTACCCGCCAATGCTGTAATGGCCGAACTCTTTGGTAAAGAGACTGGTTGCAGCAAGGGTCGGGGTGGCTCCATGCATATGTTTTCCAAAGAGCACAACCTGCTGGGGGGCTTTGCCTTTATCGGTGAAGGCATCCCTGTAGCCCTGGGCGCGGCATTTCAGTCGCGATATCGCCGTGATGCCCTGGGCGATGCCTCTGCTGACCAGGTGACTGCCGCCTTCTTTGGTGATGGTACAACGAACAATGGTCAGTTTTTCGAGTGCCTGAATATGGCGGCTCTATGGAATCTACCCATTCTATTCGTAGTTGAGAACAATAAGTGGGCGATTGGGATGGCCCACGAGCGGGCGTCTTCTCAAACCGAGATTTATCGCAAGGCCAGCGTGTTTGGTATGCCTGGCTATGAGGTTGATGGTATGGATGTGCTAGCAGTACGCGAGGTCGCCCAGGCGGCCATTGCCCGCGCCCGTGCGGGTGAAGGTCCCACCTTAATCGAGTGTTTGACCTATCGTTTCCGGGGTCACTCACTGGCGGATCCTGATGAATTGCGATCGCAGGCCGAGAAAGACGAATGGCAGGCCCGCGATCCCCTCGTCCGCATGGAAGCGTATTTGATTGAACAAAACCTAGCTGACGAAGCTGAGCTTAAGGCGATTAAAAAGCGGATCGAAGCCCACGTCGAAGACGCCGTCAAGTTTGCCGAAGAAAGCCCTGAGCCCTCTCCCGCTGAGCTTCATCGCTACATCTTTGCGGAAGAGTAATGTGAAATCCGCCTCCTGAATTAATCGCAGTTAGCAAATCAATAGGGTATCTAAATGGCAGAAACACTTTTATTTAACGCCCTGCGGGAAGCCGTGGACGAAGAAATGGGCAGGGATGAAACCGTCTTTGTTATCGGTGAAGATGTGGGCCACTATGGCGGTTCTTATAAGGTCACCAAAGGGCTGTACGAAAAATATGGCCCCCTGCGGGTGCTAGACACCCCCATTGCGGAAAACAGCTTTACCGGTATGGCCGTAGGTGCCGCCATGACCGGCCTAAAGCCCATTGTCGAAGGCATGAACATGGGCTTTTTACTGTTGGCTTTTAACCAAATCGCCAATAACGCAGGCATGCTGCCCTACACCTCTGGTGGTAACTACCATATCCCCATGGTGATTCGTGGACCGGGTGGTGTGGGTCGTCAGTTAGGCGCAGAGCACTCCCAGCGTCTGGAGGCTTACTTCCAAGCGGTGCCCGGTCTGAAAATTGTGGCCTGCTCTACGGCTTACAACGCTAAAGGTCTGCTTAAGTCAGCTATCCGCGATAAAAACCCTGTTCTCTTCTTTGAGCATGTGCTGCTTTACAATCTGAAGGAAGACTTGCCTAGCGATGAGTACTTGGTGCCATTGGATAAGGCTGAAATGGTTCGCCCCGGTAAGGATGTCACTATCCTCACCTATTCTCGTATGCGTCACCATGTACTGCAGGCAGTCAAAGGCATTGAAGCCCAGGGATTTGACCCAGAGGTCATCGACCTGATTTCCCTAAAGCCCATCGACTACGACACCATTGGGGCATCAATTCGCAAAACCCACAAGGTGATCATTGTCGAAGAGTGTATGCGCACTGGGGGAATTGCCGCCGAAATTATTGCATCGATCAACGATCGGTTCTTTGATGAACTAGATGCACCGGTGATGCGTCTGTCTTCCCAAGATATTCCAACTCCCTACAATGGTCGTTTGGAAAGTCTGACCATTGTGCAGCCCAAACAAATTGTTGAGGCTGTGGAAAAAATGATGACTGCACGGGTGTAGGTCATTACTAAATAGGCATCATGAGCACAGAGGATAGCCTTATCTTCTGTGCTTTTTTATTTCTACCAAGGGATTAATGGAACCAATAACGGCAACCTATAATAGGATGTTTGGTTGGATAGCTAGTCACACGTACAAGGACCGGTGTATGGATAATACGGAGAAGGGCCATGGGTAAACAACGCTCGATGTTGGTGGTCATTGTTGGACTTGCGATCGCAGCAGTGTTTACCATTGTGCAACTGCCCACCCAGCTAGGCTTAGACCTGCGAGGTGGTTCCCAACTCACCCTCCAAGTACTAACCAATGAACAGGTCACTCAAATCTCTGAACGAGAGTTAGAAGCCGTCCAACGGGTCATCGAAAACCGAGTTAATGGCCTCGGTGTGTCAGAAGCCATCGTCCAAAGCTCTGGGCAAGATCAGCTGCTGATTCAGCTGCCAGGTGTCAGCGACCCAGCCCAAGCTCAGCGTGTATTAGGGGGTACAGCCCAGTTAGAGTTTCGCTCCCAAAGACCAGGGACTGAAGGCCAACTGAGGGCGATCTCAGATATTGTCAACCAGCAAGAACTTGAGCAGGCAACTATCCTAGCTGTTGGTAATGAGAACATCACCGATGAGCAGCTGGCTGAACTTGACCGGGTTACAGCGAACCTGCAAACCAGCCGTGAAACATTGTTGGAACTGTTCGAAGATACTGATTTGACTGGGGACAAACTCACAGATGCTTTAGCCAGTCCCCTAGGCACCGGTCAATCATGGCAAGTCTCCATTTACTTCAACAACGAAGGCGGTACTCTTTTCACCGAAATGACCCGTAATATCGCAGGCACAGGTCGAGTTTTGGGCATTTTCCTGGATAATCGACTAATTAGTGCCCCCACAGTTGATGTACAGTATGCTGCCACAGGTATTTCCGGCAATAGTGCCACTATCTCAGGTAGTTTCAATGCCGAAGCAGCCAGGGATTTAGAAATTCAATTACGGGGCGGTGCTTTGCCCGTGCCCGTAGAAGTGGTCGAAAATCGCACGGTCGGCGCTACGTTGGGTCGCGATAGCATTCAACGTAGCCTATACGCAGGCCTTGCAGGCCTGATCTTAGTGCTGGTCTTTATGGCCGTTTATTATCGTCTACCCGGACTCTTGGCGGACGTTGCCTTGGTAGTTTATGCCCTGCTCACCTGGGCGGCCTACAACATTTTGGGTGTGACCATGACCCTGCCAGGTATTGCCGGTTTCATTCTCAGTATCGGTATGGCAGTAGACGCGAACGTCCTTATCTTCGAGCGCACCCGCGAAGAATTGCGAGCCGGTAAAACCCTCTACCGTTCCGTAGAGTCAGGATTTTATAGAGCATTCTCCAGCATTCTCGACAGCAATGTCACCACCATCATTGCCTGTGCTGCCTTGTTCTGGTTTGGTGCTGGTTTAGTTAAAGGCTTTGCCCTTACCCTGGCAGTCGGTGTGGCAGTGAGTCTGTTTACAGCCTTCACCTGCACCCGAAATCTTCTTTTCTTTGTGATTAGCTTTCCTCAATTTCGCAAGGTGGGCTATTTTGCCCCGAGCCTAGCCACCGATCTGCCCTCTACTTCGCAACCGTCCCAATCATGAAATTGAACGTCGTTAAACAACGCGGTATCTGGTGGCTCGTTTCTGGTGTCTTGGTCGTCGTCAGCCTTGCGGCCATGGCCCTGTCATGGTCACAGTTTAATGGCCCTGTTAAACCAGGACTAGACTTTATTGGTGGGACACGACTACAGCTAGAACGCAACTGCAGCGATGGGGTAAGCTGCACCGATCCTATTGATATCGTCGAAATTCGCACTATTTTAGATGAGCAAGGGTTGGAAGGCAGCAGCCTACAGCTAGTGGGCGATTCTGGCCAAGCCCTATCCATTCGTACCCGCAACTTAGACGTAGACGAACAAACAGAACTGCGCTCAGCCTTAGAAGGCTATCTCGGTGAGATTGATCCAACAGCTTCAAAAATCGATGTCGTTGGCCCAACCATTGGTGAACAACTTTTAGTGGCTGGTCTGCTCTCTCTATTGGTTGCTTTTGTTGGGATCACTGTTTATTTAAGTCTTCGGTTTAAATTTGACTATGCATTGCTAGCACTCCTAGCCCTGCTGCACGACGTAGTCATCACCCTAGGTATTTTTTCAATTCTGGGGCTCACCATTGGGTACGAGGCAGACAGTTTATTTATTGTGGCACTACTGACAATTGTTGGCTTTTCCGTCAACGACACCGTAGTCATCTACGATCGCATCCGTGAAAATTTCAAACTGATGCCCGATCAGGATATTGATCAAACGGTGAATGATGCTGTTAATCAAACATTAGGGCGCTCCATCAACACCACCATGACAACGGCGCTTCCCCTATTAGCCATCGTGATTTTTGGGGGAGATACCCTTAAGTTCTTTGCCTTAGCACTGATTGTTGGCTTTTTAGCCGGAGCCTATTCGAGTATCTTTATTGCTAGTACGCTGCTGGCTTTGTGGCGATCTAGCTCTAGCTCTAATACAGATATGGCGACATCAGCCACGGAGTAACTTTATAAGCCGTCTATCTTAAATACGTCGCAAAGGAGATTGATTAATCAGAGAGGTGACTTCTTCCAACGGTTCTAAAAACATCGACAGCAATTACACCACAGTCGCCACCGAACGGGCCATTGAAGCTCTGAGACAGCATTCTTTAACGACCTGGTGGCGGTTGACGGTGGGTATATGGCTAACAATTGGGCCGTTAACTCTATGGCAGCTGCGTTCAGAAATCAGCTTACTGTTGGATTATTTCACCTGGACCTCTGTCTACTACGGATTGAAGTATAACTTCTTAGGAGCTGTGGGGTTCTTTTTGTGCGTCGGTTTGGCTAGCACTCTACTAGTCCGTGAAATTCGTCATTTAGTCTTAGGTATTTCTCCTATCGAGCGCCAACGTTTAGAGAGCCAATTAGCTAAAATTCGTCGACAGGGACCCTCCCATCCATTGTGGTCGTTGGTCAGTCGACCATAAAGATTTCGTCGTAGGGTTCTTCCATGGAAGGGTCCTACGGCGAAATCTTCAATAATTACAAAATCATCCATTGATTTTGTGACACCATCGCTAAAATATCGAGTCTATAATCATTGGCTCTACTTTATGCGACTGACAACTGATCGATTAACAATTCGCGATTGGCGTCCGATTTACGACGCTCAGCAAGCATTTGATATTTACGGCGATCCCAGGGTGACACGTTGGCTACAGGGTCAGTCTGACAGTTCTATTCAGATGACCCAAGAACGACTACAGCGCTATTGTGAACGCTGTGTTGACGGCCTAGGAATTTGGGCCGTTGTTGAAAAAGCCATTGATCGAGCCATCGGCAGCATTCTGCTGATTCCTTTACCTAAGAACGACAAAACTGACAGTGGCAAAATTGAAATTGGCTGGCATTTTCGTCCTGCAAGTTGGGGCTATGGTTATGCTACTGAAGCAGCCAGTACCCTTCTTCAGTATGGGTTTCACACAAAACAGCTACCCACTATTTATGCAGTTACTACCCCAGACAATATTCGGTCTCAGCGGGTCATGACTCGGCTCGGAATGGAAGCCTTAGGGTTTACCGATGACTATTACGATCGCACCTTGCAGCTTTATCGTTTGGCATCTACAAACTATTCTTCTGGCCAACTCGCATCAATGGCCGATAGCACCGTATCAACGTCTGTGCCGCTGATGTAGTTGACCATTTCAGCCCAAAACGTACCGGTGCCTACCGCCGCTGGCATCAAGTCAGAACCATCAAAGCGAATGGTTTCGGCTTGGGTCAATACGGCTGCCATTTGGCGCACTCCATCATTGGGGTAGATAGCCAAGTCCACCTCTTGGTGGGGACTAATATAGCCACGGGCAGCCCAACTTTCGTGGGGAGTCACCGTTGTTAGATAGTTAATGGCCGCTTGGGCCGCTGGGGAATTATTGGTGATCGCAATTACCAAACCGCCCGTTAACAGAGGTGATTGCGGCCCATCCCCCGGCAATAAAAAGACCCGAGTGTCTTTCCCTGGCTCAACGGTATCGGGCAAAAAATCGGTAATAAAGCTAGCTTGACGATGCAGATAACAGCCTGGAGGTTGATCAAACATGGGGGCTGGCGCATCTCCAAAGGGAGTACTGATGGCACCAACAACGCCACCACGCACATAGCGATCGTTACGCACAATGTCTCCAAACATTTGGAAGGCCTCTTTAACCGGGGGAGAGTTAAAGGGAATCTCATGGGCGACCCACTGGTCATATACCTCAGTGCCTGCCGTTCGCAACAAAATATCTTCTACCCAGTCAGTACCCACCCATCCGGTGGCCTCTCCACTCTCCAGGCCAAAACACCAGGGTGTTTTACCATCAGCTGCAATTCTCTCAGTAAGACCGATCAGTTCATCCCAACTTTGAGGGATGTTATAGCCAGCCGCTTCAAAGGCATCAGGGTTGTACCAAACTAAACTTTTTGGATCGGACCGCATCCACAATCCATAAACTTGTTCATCCACGGTGCCTAAATCGACCCAGTCGGGGCCAAAGGCAGCGGTTAATGCGGGCAGCTCAACAATATCATTTAAGGGAGTCAGGGCTCCTTCTCTTGCCAGATCTCTCATGAGCCCAGGCTGTGGAAAAATTGCTAAATCTGGCACATCTCCTCCCGCCACCCGAATGGGTAACACAGTGGAGAAGGCATCTGTACCTTCATAAACCACCTCAATTCCAGTCTCGGCAGTAAAGGGGGCAAAGGCCTCTTCAACAATCTCCTGACCTACGCCAGTTAAGGATCCTAAGATGACTAATGTATCGCTGCTGTTGTTCTGGGAGTTGCCATTACAGGCGGTTAACAACAATGACAACACACTAACAATGTGGAGAGAACGGGGGGTAAATTTCATGACATCCGATGCCTGGTGACCTTGGCTAGTTTACGCATTGTAGGGGCATTGCCTGCAATCCCCCTAGCTGGATGCACTGGTGTAAAAACGTAATGCAAATCGCCAAAATAAACGGGATACTTGAAATAACCCTAAGGCGAGCAGTCCAGAGCCCGCTAACCAGGTAACTTCAATGCGATTAAGAAACACTTGGGCAGGCACTGTAGTTAAAAAAGCGACCGGAATCACAAAGGTGAAAAATATACGAAACGCAGCGGGATAAGCCACTATCGGAAACCGGCCAGCTTCTAAAAAGCCCCGTAGTACTTCTGTTACGTTATAAATTTTGACAAACCAGATACTCGTGGCTCCTAACATAAACCACAGACTGTATAAACTCATAAAGCCTAAAGCCAGGGGGACCATGGCGGCCAAGTAATTCCCCATACCCAATCCCAGTTGGTTGCCTGCGTATAGGATCATGACAGCCCCTAGCACCAGATCTGGAAATCCCCAAGGTGAAATCGTGCGTGTCGACAGCCAAAACTGAGAGCTAATGGGCTTAAGCAGGACAAAATCTAAGGTGCCGTCCTGTACATGCCTAACAATTCGACTCAGATTAGGGCTCAAAAATGTAGCGGCAAACCCCTGTAGCATGGTAAAAACACCCAATACCACTAGCGCTTCTTGCCATTGCCATCCTTGAAACTCGTAGCCCGTGCGATAGAATAAAAACAAACCAAATAAACTGCCACCCAAGGCCGTTAGGCTACTGAGGGTGGCAATTATAAAATTCAGGCGGTATTCAAGTTCAGCTGCGATCGCAACTTCCCAAAACAGCCGCAATACCCTTAAATAGCGCCGCACTGTCATTAACTCCCAAGTCATCAGCTCCATCGTAGCAACAGGCCTTGGAAGAATCGACAAGATTTCTAACTAGGCAGTATGTTGACCATCGATGTAGCGCTTCAGCTCACCTTGTAGACGATAGCGAGCCCGAGCGATACGAGACTTCACAGTACCCAAGGAAACGCCGGTAATTTCAGCAATCTCTTCGTAGGGCAGACCTTGAATCTCTCTCAAAACAATAGTAGTGCGGAATACTTCAGGTAATTCAGCTATAGCTGCTTGTAAACGCTCATAAAACTCATGGGTCATCATCGTATCCACGGGACTAGGGTCTTCTGAGGCAATCTCCCAATCAACCTGACCATCATCCAAATGCCTAGGGGCGTCTAGAGATAACGTGCCTGCGTGACGCTTACGCTTACGTAGCTCGTCATAAAACAAATTAGTGGTAATACGACTCATCCAACCCTTGAACTTTACAGGTGCCTGCAGACGATTTAGGTTGCGATAGACACGAATCCAAACCTCTTGAGCTAGATCAGCTCGGTCGGACCAATCTGGAGCAAGATGATAAAGCTGACGATCTACATGGGATTTGTAGCGACGCATTAGCTCCGAAAACGGTGCCTGCTCTGGATAACGGTTACGCTGACAAACAGTAATTAACTCGGTTAGATCTAACTGATTAAGGTGCTCAGCAATCAGTTTTTGACTGTCGGGTTGAATAGCTTGAAAAGGAGAGATTTTAGTAACAGAATCAAGAACTCCAGTGGATAAAGCGCGTGCGTCAAGTTGGATAGTAGTCATAATAAAAACAATTCAGGAAGTTGTTTAATACGGGGGCTGAATTGGCTAGGTCTTACACCTAAATTTAGTTAGAAATAATGGCAGTGTTCTGACTCTGGAATAACAAAGACTTTCGTGACGATCACTGAGCCCATCAACCAGTGTAATGAAAGCTACCAACATCAAACATCAGCCATCTAACCGAGCGTTGTTCCTAAGAAAACTCTCATTACCACTTTAGTCGGTGGTCCTCAGGTAGTCCGTAAAGTGTTAGTTAAGAGATAGGCAATAAAAGCTTTTGTCTAATAAAAAAGTTCAACTTAATCAGTGAAAATATGGGGGATATAAAGACGATTAGACATGCTTTAAAGTTAAGACGAACAGGCTACATATTAACTTTGCATAACCATCTCTAAGTTTATGTTTTCTACACATACTTAAGTACTGTATGTGCTGTGTTTAAAACAGCTACTTAAGCCCCCATGCCTGAATAGCGCTTTAAACCCTGCCGCCATAGCAAACGATTGAAGCACCAAAAAATTAGACACCATGCCAGGGTAATTAAAATACTCTTACCAATTTGAATAGGTAAACCAACCATCAAACTGGCGGGCACATAAATTAAATAGGGAAATGGAGTCCACATGACAATTGCGCGAACGGTCTCAGGGAATAGGGTAAGCGGTGCCACCATGCCTGAGAAAAAGGTGTAAAGCAAAAACGAGAATTGTTCAATTGCCGTTGCGCGCTCAACCCAAAATGCCATCATGGCATAGGTATATTGCATTAAAAAGCGCAGACAAAAGGCCAAACTAATCGCCACTAACCCCCAAACAATATGGGTAGGCCTTTGACGAGCGACAGGGTATAAGACTAAAAACAGCGCTACTAAAGCGGCAATAAATGGTAGCCTGGCCAGGCGTTCGGCTAGATGAGATGAAAAGTGACGCCAGCCCGGATCTAGTGGCTGTAGCAATAGCGGCGATAGCTTACCTTCTAAAACCTCACGCTCAAAATCCCAAATAACCCAAACAACGGTCAGCTGTCGCACAACAAAAACCGCTAAAAAATAGCGCACCACATCATCGGGATTCAGTTCAAACTGTCCGCTGCGAGCGGCTTCTTGCCACAACCCCATAAGGATTAACGGAAATGACCCCGAAAGCACCCAAAACATGAGTTCAGCACGATACTCAAGCATGTAAGCGTAGTAAACGGCAAGTAGCGTCGGGATTACTTGCACTAGACGTTGAGGATACTTAAGCAGAGACATCACAACTGAAGCCATAAGGGTTACTAGGCTATTAATTGAGCAGGATTGGCGTTTGAGTTACGAACTTTACGCCCTATTCAAACTTCAAAATTCAGCCTTCAAAACTTCTTTAGAGTTTAGTTGGTTATGCTGAAGGTGGGGCTATGGGAGTAAACGGGCAATGCTGAGGATTTCTAACCAGGTAACCATTCCAGATAGTGAAATTGAACTACAGGCGGTGCGATCGCAAGGTGCGGGCGGTCAAAACGTTAATAAGGTTGCCACAGCCATACACCTCCGCTTTAATATATTGGCCTCATCGCTGCCTGAGCACTATAAAACTAGACTGCTGACCTTAAACGATAGTCGCATAACCAAAGGTGGAGTAATTCATATTAAGTCTCAGGCTTACCGCACTCAGCTCCGTAATAAGACTGACGCCTTAGAACGACTACAGCAGCTGATTAGAGCAGCCATGGTGGTTAAGAAAAAGCGTAAACCCACCAAGCCTAGTAAAGCGGCCAAGCAAAGGCGTCTTGATAACAAAACCAAACGTAGCCAGCGCAAAGCATCACGTGGTCGCGTTAGCTATGACGATTAATGACTTCAATGGATTTAATCTTGATCCATGGCATGGGTAGGACACCCCTTTCCATGGTGATATTGCAACATCGATTAAAACAGTTGGGCTATCGCGCTCATCTATTTGGGTATTCAGCCACCTTTGAATCTCTAAATCGGGTAACGAATCGCCTCATGGCTTTAATTCATCGATTGCATACCAAAAACTATGGCTTGATCGGTCATTCCCTAGGAGCTGTGATCATTCGCAATGCCTTGCCCTTACTGAAACAGCAGCCTAAAGTCTGTTTCTTTCTGGCACCGCCGATGATCGCTTGCAAAGCGGCAAAAGTCTTTTCAAAGCTGTTGCCCTATCGTGTGCTGACGGATGACTCCCTGTCGTTTTGAGACAACCGTCTCTACTACCAATCTCTCTTCGATGGGTAATGCTTGCGAACATCGCAGTAACACTTCCCGATAAATCGGGTTAGCCACCACCAGACCTCCGCCCTGGGGACGCTTAAGCAATCCTAGATCCACTAAATATTGCCGATCATCATTGGCAGTAACGGAAAGTGATAATCCCGCCAACATCAATTCCATAATGGTCTTAACCCAACGAAATAGCTTTCCTGGTCAATTAAACGTTAAAGACTAGGAAATGACCAACGGTTTGTGACCGAAAGCATATAGTGCTTAGTCTGAACACAAGGGCCTGTTGTATGAAACCAGCGAGCCATAAGCTACTTAATCATAAAAATTAAAGCTCCAGACTACTATAGCGAGTCCAACTACCACCTACTGTTTCGCGCCAAGCTCCCCAACCAGGTGGTAAATCAGCAATTTCTTTCAGTGTGGGATCAATGTCCACAATACAGCCCATACCCACAACTTTTCCATCCTTGGGGTCATCTGTCGTACCACAGGTAAAGGCCCAGGAATGATCATCTGAATAATGCACAACCCTCAAGATGGAATGATGCTCATCCAAAACCTGTCGAGTCGTAATGGCAGCCACATTTTTAGCTTGATCGAATGGCCAATCGTCATTCATTTTGCTGATTGAGAGGTTAATTTCCTAAGACGATTCTGGATGAAAGTAATCATAGATCTGCTGAGCTAACTTAGGTCCCACCCCCGATACCGCTGTCAGCCGTTCTACGTTGGCCTCACGAATATAGTCGATGGATCTAAACTCAGCTAGCAGCATCTTTTGTCGATGGTGGCCCAGACCAGGAATCTCACTGAGACGAGAACGACGCATGCGATCTGTGCGTTTTTTACGGTGGAAGCTGACGGCAAATCGGTGGGCTTCATCCCGTAACCGTCGCAATAACTGCACTCCCGGCTGTTCTGCTTCAGTGGGCAATGGCATGGATTCCCCTGGCAAAAAGATCTCCTCGCGTTTTTTCGCCAGACTCACCACATTTAACTCACTGAGCAAGTTGAGATCTTTTAGCACTTCGACCACGGCTGAGAGCTGCCCTTTACCACCGTCAATCATCACGAGGTCGGGCCAGTCTGGATTGCCAATCCGTTCCTTAGACGGATCTTCTGCATATTTGCGAAAGCGACGACGGATCACTTCAGCCATACTGGCGAAGTCATCGGAATGACCGCTGGTAACCTTGGGATTTTTAATCTTGTAGTGACGATAGTGTTGTTTCGCAGGCAGACCATCCACAAATACCACCTGGGAAGCCACGGCATCTGAGCCTTGAATGTGGGAAATGTCATAGCCTTCTATGCGCTTGGGTTGGCCCGGTAGATCGACAATTTCCGCCAAATCCTGCATTGCCTGGTTATTGCGATCGGCAAACCGCTGGGTGCGCGCTAGCTCATACTGGGCATTGCGCTCCACCATTTCCACCAACGCTGCCTTGGATTGCCGCTGGGGCACTTCGATGGTAACTTTACGTCCCTTTTGCTGGGTAAGAAACTCCGCCAGCATATCGGCATCCGGCAACGGGTGCTGCACCATGATTTCGCTGGGAATTTCCACCGCATCTACGGTGGGATAATGCGCTTCAAGCACCCGCTGCAGAATTTGCCCCGGTGTGCCTGACTCGGTCTCGGCCACAAAGCCTAAACGTCCCACAAGGCGTCCTGCTCGAATTTGGAATAGCTGAATACAGGTGTGCTGATCGTCACCGGAGAGTGCGATCGCATCCCGCGAAATTGTGTCATCCGGCAACGCCACCTTTTGGTGGGCACTCAACGTTTGCAATCCACGAATCTGATCCCGCAGTCGTGCCGCATGCTCAAAGTTAAGCTTTTCAGCCGCCTTTTCCATTTGGGCTGCCAAGATTGACTCCAATTCCTGCACCCGCCCCTGAAAAACCATTGCCACCTTTTGGACAATCTTGTGATAATCTCCCGGCGTAATCAGCTGTTGGCATACCCCAGGACATTGGCCAATGTCATAATTCAAGCAAGGTCGATCTTTAAATAAAGGCTGACGTCGCTGCCGCAGCGGAAATATTTTTTTAGAAATATGCAGCGTCCGGCGCAGCAAACCCGTATCTACATAAGGACCGTAGTAGCGATCTTTCTTGGTGGTTTTTCGACGCTTACGAGTAATAAAGATGCGCGGGTAATCTTCTGACCAAGTAATGCAGAGATACGGATATTTTTTGTCATCCTTAAGCAACACATTAAAATAAGGCTGATGCTGCTTAATTAAGTTAGCCTCTAACACCAGCGCCTCGGCCTCAGTATCCGTAACAATAAATTCGATATCCACCACCTGGGTCACCATGACACTGATGCGCGGCGCGTGGTGCTGTTGTCCATTCCTAAAATAGGAACGTACTCGATTGCGCAGGCTTTTGGACTTACCTATATAAAGGATTTGATCATCCCCATCTCGCATGAAATAAACGCCCGGTTCCTGGGGAATTTCCTTGAGACGATTTGCTAAGCGTTCAGGGTCTTTTAGTAGCGTCGTTGCAGCAGCAGCGGAAGGCACTAAGGGTCTCTCCAAATCCGTTCTAGTAGACAGGGGCTATTGCCTTTCTATTCTGCATACATTTGTCCTAACTAGGTTAGCTAGAACATCTTTAGTAATCCTTGCTGACCCACTAATATTTCGCGCAATAGGCTGATAAAGGCCACCCAAATGATGGGAGAAATATCTACTCCACCAAACGGAGGGACTATTTTACGTACAGGAATCAAAAACGGCTCAGTCGGCCAGTACACCAAATTGAAGGGAAACTTGGTGGATTCTGCCTCGGGGTACCAAGTAAGAACGATGCGGAAAATAAACAGTAAGGTCATCACCGCTAGCAGCGGTCCAATGATCCAATTGCCAATTGTGATACCTGACATCGTCAATGTTCCTCGTTAAATGAGTGATTCACTTTAAGGATTGTAAAGCTTAGCTCGATGGCTATGGCCTGCACATTCGCAATCTTTTTAGTAAAAAAACTAAAAAGCCTTGATGTAAAAAGCATTTAGCGTTTTCAAGCACATTAACCCTGTTTTTTGCCCCAATGAAAAGGCTTCTCAAGGTTAACGTTGCTCGATACTATATTAAGCAAGCATTACAAACGTTTGCGGAACTAAAGAGTAAAGCCATGACACCTTCACTGACTAATTTCTTACTGAGCCTGGTTGCTGGAGCTGCAATTGTAGTGATCCCAGTAACTGTTGCTCTTGTCTTTATCAGTCAGCGCGACAAAATCAGACGCTAAACCTTATTGCATTTGGCTTGAAGTAAACATAAGTACTTTAAGTCTTTAAGTATAGGTAAGAGCAGCGATAATTTCCTGGTCAATGTCTTGTGTAAACGAACCGAGAGTACAGCCGATGCTGTGCTCTTTTTTATGACTGCAGTTTGACCATTGACACATTCTGAGCTGATTTATCAAAAGACAAATCCAAAGCTGCCCGCTAGGATAGAATTGGTGGCTATGGAATAGTCATGTCAGGCAAAACGCCTGTTAGAGGGCCACCATAATACGAGGAAGCAATTGTGAATTTTGGTACTCCTGTCCCGCTGCTGGTTGGATTAATACTCATTCTTGGTGCGGTTGGGCTTTTCTTTCTAGACAAATTTAAGCCGGGCTATGAACGCAGCTCTGACAAGGTTTACTCAATCCTACTTTTGCTGTCTGGCGTCTTCCTACTAGCCCATTTAAATATGGAGCTGCTGGCTTCTTTTCAGCAGGTAATGCTAGTGGGGATGCTGACTACCTTGATTATCAACGATATCAGCAAACGAGAGTCTAACCGCGTCAGGTCAGGGGAGCGTGAAGGTCCACCACCACGGCGCTATGAGGAACGTCCCCGTCGGGTTTATCGTGCAGAATTGGACGACTGGGATACACCAGGATCCAGACAACCTCGTATCCCCAGCGATCGCTATCGGGATGATAGCTATGGCGATCGCTACGAGCCACGCCCTTTAGAGCCCCAGCCCCCAGCCCCATATCAAGACCGTCGACCACCAGCACGCTTACAGCCAGGGCAGCCAAGACAGGGAGAAGAGTTTGATAACTACTCGAACGATCGGGGTCGACCCGATAGTGGTCCAGGGAATCGTTCAAACAGTTTTTACAACAACCCTCGCTATGATGGCAACGGGGGCCCTTCAGGTCCAGGCAGTCGGCCACAGCGACCAACCCAACGCCCACCACAGTCACCACAGCGCCCTCCCATGGATACACCGGTGCCTGCAGGTAATGGCGCTGGCCACAGCTTAGGTGGTTTGCCACAGCCGCCTCGGGAATCAGCCCCCCCCCCTGCTGAGCGTCCTCCCCTTAATGTTCGTCCTCGCCCTACAGACGCCAACGAAGGAAGCTATACTGATTTTCGCCCCGCCGCCCCTAACGATGGTGCCTCTGAACCGCGCCCCGATGCGCCACCGCCGCAGCCCCCAGCCAAATACTAACGTTTTTGCATCCTTTTCTTAGAAAGCAGATCAACTCCACAAATGGTAAGAAAGAAACCTACACAGGCCCATATAACCAAGATCATTTCTAAAAGTCAGTCTGAATTTCTCAAAGCACGCACCAAAAAGCAGACGGAATATTATATGGGCGCTAAGTTAATTGAGGTAGGCGTCAATCCAGATAAAGCCATCTATCGATGGAAAATTTTGGACAAGGGTTCCAAAGAAGAATGGACCTACAGCGCCTATTGGGACGATAGCCGCGAAAAAATCGAAGCTGAAGAAGGGTAAGCGCAAGGCTAAGATCTTTGGACAGCCGCTTCAGCCTGTCGCAACAGACTGCCATCAATGGGCTGATTCACTAGCACCATTGTGGTGGTCTCATTTTTTATAAACCCGACACGTTCGTAAAATTGTTTTTGGTTGGTTGTCATCAGGTAAACCCGTTCTACGCTGCTCATATGGGGATGACTTAAAACTGTTTCCACCAATTTACGCCCCAAGCCAGCGCCTTGATAGTCATCATGGATGACCACATCCCAAATAGTGGCACGATAGACACCATCAGATGTGGCCCGAGCAAAGCCAATTAGCCGATCATCATGCCAGGCGACCACCACAGGGCAACTATAGCTAATGGCTTTAGCTAAATCCTCAAATCGTCGCCCCGCAGCCCAAAAAGCAGAGTGATTAAAGAGATTTCTAAGTTGCTCTAGATCTTTTGTTGCTAGCGTTTCGGTATAGCAAAACTGAACAGACCGAAAATCCATAGGTATGAAGCTAAAAAAGAACATTACCTACCCAGTCTGTCTTTAAAGACAAACAGGAATAGTAAAAAAGCTTTAATCGCAAAAAGCTAAGACAATGGGGTGGTACCACGATACATAGACTCAAGCACAGCCACCATCAAATCCACTGATATTTACCATCAAATAGTTTGGTATCGGGGAATACAGATTACCATCTACCAGGGACTGCCAACGAGGGTAAATGCAGCCCAGTAAAAGGGATGACTTAAAACGAGTCCCGTTTCATCGGCCAAGATCGGCGGCATGACTAAGGTGCCACCTGTCCAGACCAGTTGTCCGGCATCCACTGAGACATTGCCCCGTAGCATTGCCAGCTGAGCCTGGCGTAATGCCTCAGCGCGCATGGTGCTGGTGCGTAAATTGGAGTAAAACTCTGTCATTAAACCAGCCGTCCCCACATCATCGACTCGCCAGAGGCTAGCCATGGCGGTTTTCACCCCTGCCTTGACTGCTAAGCCAGCAAAGCCCAACTCCGCTTCTCGGCTGCCGAGGGCTGTTCGACAGGCACTGAGCACCAGCAAATCTACCGGTGGATTATCAAGGCTGAGGCGAGAAAGTTGATCAAGGGTAAGGCGCTGATCCCATAACTGGATGTAGGAATTACTGGGATTACCAGCACGAAATTCTCCGTGGGTGGCCAGGTGCAGGATGTCGTAGTCGCCACTTTGACGATTGGCTAAGAGCTGTTCCAGGGTAAAGGATTCATTGAGGAAAAATCGTCCTGGCCAGAGAGTATCGGCAATGGTCCTCAGTTCTAAGGGAACCGCAGGTAGGGCAGGCTGTTCTAAAAAGGTGGAGGCTCCTGCCGCTAAAACCTCAGCAGGCCTAATATCGCTGTAGTCAATATTGGTTAAGCCGACACTGGGCATAATGCCTAAACTGTAACGCTCAATCAAAAAGGTTTCACCATCATGTAGGGCGGCTAGCGGTAGCGATCGCAACCCAGAGGGCAATACAAATGATAAATGACTGATTTCCTGTTCACTAAGTGCACTCTCCAACGGTGAAATCAGCCAGTTGTGTAGTTTTTGAGCTGAACGCAGGTAGCGACGACCAAATGTCACATTAGTCACCCCTCGATGAAATCGAGCAACAATATTTTGCACATCTGCCTTGGTGGTGTCGATGAGCAAACGCTGGGGGGGACCATTCTGAGTCACTAAAATGAGCTCTAACAGATAATTATCCTGGTTTAGCTCCAGTACCTGCTTTGTTTGAGCGCGCTCATCAGGCACAAAGTCGATGTATACGATGCCTGGGGTATAGCCAGTTTCTATCGCCACCTGCCCCAACTTTTGCTGAACTTCTGGCAAGGGTAAGTTGGGCTCAGATTCCACCCCCAAGTACTGAGAATATTCTTGGATTAGAACTTTCTCTTTGCCATCGAGTTTTTCTGCGGTAATTTCAGCATCCTCTAAAACATCAACAGAGAAGTCATCCCCATAGGCAAACTCATCATCGTCAAAGTCGCTGTCGTCGTTCTCATCGTCGTCCTCATCCTCAGCATCATCTGAGTCTGCGGTCTCCTCCGAGTCGTCATCTTCGAAGTCGCCGTCGTCAAAGTCGTCGTCGTCAAAGTCGTCGTCTTCGAAGTCGTCATCTTCGAAGTCGTCATCAAAATCATTATTGTCCTGGACGTCGTCGCCATCCTCATCGCCAGCAATGCTGAGGGGGCTAGAAGAATCGTCTAAAGCACCGTCATCACCAAAGTCGTTGTCTCCAAAATCATCATCAAAATCGTCATCGTCAAAATCATTGCAGTCATTCACACAATCATTTGGATTCGTGCTGCCCGCTGTCACGATGCTGATATTGCCTTGGGAAAAGCTGTCAAGGAATGATCTGACGGGGGTAATGGCATTATTGGTGCTAGTTGCGATCGCACCTGCCGTTCCATTCACTGCCGCATTACCCACAACAAAAGGCGTTTGCCCTCCTCCCCCGTGGCGAATACGAATGTTGCCGTTATTAGCCGTCGTCACTAAGCTTTGACCAGCGCTATTAGTGCCCGTCACCCGCAACAATCCATCGGTTGTAATGTCAATTTCCGTTGCAGCTTGAATGGAATCCAACTCAACATTACCGACCGCATTCACCAATACCCGATTATCCATCAACGCAAATGTCGATCGGACAGCGGGTTGAGTCGAGCTGCCTGTTTGACCATCCAAGGTCAATTGGTCGCTAATGGTCAGAGTGCCGCCTAAATCAATGCCAATGCCCGTTTGACTCACTCCATTGATTGCGATCGCTCCATTTCCAGCCGTACCAGCCGTATCAATCGAAGTATTGGCCCCAACCAAGACACCTGAATTATTGCTGTGCCGTCCCGCGATCGTGATATTGCCACCACGGGTCTGGAGAGAACTATTTGCCAACAATGAAACACCCGCCGCTGAAACAGTCTGCTCGCCATTGCCCTGAAGCAATAACGCGCCCCCCGACGTGTCGACTAAAACATTGCTAGCAATCTCGACAACACCATTGCCTTGATTGTCCGTATCAGCTCGTAACTGCAGGTTGAGGGGACCAGAGGTATCACCGGGCGTAATGGAAGCCTGAACCCTAATATCGCCAGCCGCCAACAGTTCCAACGTGGCTCCAGGCTGAGCTGAATAGACCAACGGATCAATCAGAGTAATATTTCCAGCGGCTGTCCCCCCATTAGTGGTGGTTGCAACAACAACATTGCCATTGGCTAAACCAGCATTGAGCACACCAATGTCTAAAATGGCCACCGACCCCGTCGCTTCAAACGGAGTTGCGGCAGGGAGGTTCACATTATTACCACCGTTATTACGAATCTCAATATCAAACGGATCCAACAACCACAAACCAGCACGACCCTGTGCAGCGGATACATCCGGAGCTTGAGTCACCTCCAAAAAAACACGACTGCTGGTTTCTATAAACCCTCCATCCCCTGCCTGGGAGCCACCCGTTGCAGAAATTGCCCCATAAATGCGACTACTCTCTTCTGACCAGATAATGATGTTGCCACCGGAGCCACTATCCTGAGCATCCGCGCTGAGCTCCACCGTTGGCGCAACATAAACAGCTCGAGCATTGGGTAGGGGGCCTGTGCCTTCTTGATTACCCCCCAACCAAATATTGCCACCCCCTTGGGTACCAGACACATTGACAGTCCCTGCTAATAGCCCCACCTGCTCCCCCAGGAGTTGCACATTACCGCCTTCTAAGCTGATATCTCCGGTAGACAGCACTGTACCGAGAGAGAGATCCATATCTGCCCCTGCCAGCTGAATACTGCCATCAGCATTCACCACCAATCCTGTTGCCGATGCCACAGAAACATCTGTCAACAAAGTGGGCAAGTCTAACGGGTTAAAACCACTGGTAATGTGTTGCGCAGCAAGGTCGTAAGACAACACTGAGCCAGCCGAGCTCAAACGGACGTAGTGACTATCGGGCACTGCCGCCAGAGTGATAGAACCGCTGGTGCCACTCAGATCACCAGTATTAGTCACACTACTGCCGACTAAGGATAGCGAAGCTTCTGGATCAACAGTTAAATCACTGCTATTCAAAATAATGCCAGCAGCTCCAGCCCAGAACTCTAACCCGGTGGGTTCACCTACCAACAAGCCATAGTCCACTGAACCAAGGACCGGAAAGGTGCCATTATCGAACGTTACCCCGTCTGCCGTGGTCGCTAAGAAGCTCCCCGGCAAAGCCAGGGTGGCACGCTCACCAAAAATAATGCCCGCAGGGTTAAGCAGAAATAGATCGGCGTTGCTGCCTAAAAGCTGTAGTTGGCCATTGATTAATGAAGCATCCCCACCACTGATCCGTCCTAAAACATTAGCAACACCTGCAGGCACCCAAAAACTAGCCCGTTCAGCCTCATCCAGATTAAAACTCTCAAATCCGTGAAACAGATTCAAACCATCAGCAGACCGTTGGCCACCCGTGATGCTGTACTCATTTGCCCGTTGCTCAACCTGAGTCATGTTCGTAGGCACAATAGACTGTGCCATCACAGGGGCACTAACCCCCATGAGCCCACTGATCAGACCAATTGACCAAAAACGCACTTGCTTTCACTCCTACAGAGCACCCTCGACCTAGCTTGCCACAGTGTCTGAAACTATGGCGCTATTGAGCACAGCCTTGACACAATCAAAATCAATGTATTTACGAGTGAGGTAAACCGTCCCCAAGTAGGGGGTTTATCGGCTTAGGATATCTAGATAAGATAGGTATCGGGGTATAGTACCCACACTCGCCGTTTACTGCCCAGACATGCTGAAACGACTTTTAGGCGATCCAAACGCCCGTAAGCTCAAGCGCTATCAACCTGACGTCAAAGAGATCGCCCTCCTGGAAGAGGAAATCAAGGCCCTCTCAGATGAGGAATTGCGGGGTAAAACTGCTGAATTTAAGCAGCGCCTTAAGGATGGTGAGGATCTTGATGATCTCCTCACTGAAGCTTTCGCCGTTGTGCGTGAGGCGGGTACTCGGGTTTTGGGGATGCGTCATTATGACGTACAGCTGATTGGCGGCATGGTGCTTCATGATGGCCAGATCGCTGAAATGAAGACGGGTGAAGGTAAAACTCTGGTAGCCACCCTACCTGCATACCTAAATGCCCTATCTGGTAAAGGTGTGCACATCGTTACAGTAAACGACTACCTGGCTCGCCGCGACGCCGAATGGATGGGGCAGGTTCATCGTTTCTTAGGGCTATCAGTGGGTTTGATTCAGCAGGGCATGAGCCCATCAGAACGGCGTAAAAACTATGCTTGTGACATCACCTACGGCACAAATAGCGAGTTTGGCTTCGATTACCTGAGGGACAACATGGCCTCTTCCATTGAGGAAGTGGTACAACGCCCGTTTAACTTTTGTATCATTGACGAAGTTGACTCCATCTTGGTGGATGAGGCTCGTACACCGCTAATCATTTCAGGTCAGGTAGATCGTCCTCAAGAAAAATATGAACGAGCGGCAGACCTGGCCCGCCAGCTAGAAACCGAAGTGGACTACGAGGTGGATGAGAAGGCACGTAACGTTCTCCTCACTGATGAAGGGTTTGAAAAAGCAGAAAACCTTCTACAAGTCACGGATTTATTTGATCCGAAAGATCCCTGGGCTCACTTTGTATTTAACGCCGTAAAAGCAAAAGAATTATTTGTTAAAGACGTTAACTATATTGTTCGTAATGATGAAGTCGTCATTGTCGATGAATTCACTGGTCGGGTAATGCCGGGTCGTCGCTGGAGTGATGGTCTGCACCAAGCCATTGAGGCTAAAGAACATGTCCCTATCCAGCCAGAAACTCAAACTTTGGCATCCATCACTTACCAAAACTTCTTCTTGCTCTATGACAAGCTATCGGGGATGACCGGTACGGCTAAGACAGAAGAAGCTGAATTTGAAAAGATTTACGATATCGAAGTCACGATTATTCCTACCAATCGCCCGATTGCTCGTAACGATAAATCGGATGTTGTGTACAAAACAGAGCCAGCTAAATGGAAAGCGCTCGCCCAGGAATGTGCAGAGATGCATGAAACCGGTCGCCCGGTTCTGGTAGGAACCACCAGTGTTGAAAAGTCAGAGCTGCTATCAGGGCTTTTACAACAGCTCAATGTAGACCACAACCTGCTCAACGCTAAACCAGAAAACGTTGAACGGGAATCAGAAATTGTTGCCCAGGCAGGTCGCAGTGGCGCGGTTACCATTGCCACCAACATGGCAGGACGGGGTACGGATATTATTCTCGGCGGGAATAGTGATTATATGGCACGCCTCAAGATCCGAGAATTTTTCATGCCCAAGATTGTCCGCCCTGAGGATGAACAAGGATTTGGTGTGGCCAAGGTGGCCGCCGCCGGTGGTAGTAGAACCAGTGCCAAAGGATTCCAGAGCAACGGTAAGAAACAAAAAACCTGGAAGGCTTCGCCTGAAATCTTCCCCACTGATCTGTCTAACGAAACTGAAAAGGCATTGAAAGATGCGGTAGCCTTTGCCGTTAAGACCTACGGACCTCAGAGTCTATCTGAGCTGGGTGCCGAGGATAAAATTGCCACCGCTGCCGAGAAAGCGCCTACAGAAGACCCAGCCATTCAGAGGCTACGGGATGTCTACAAGCTAATTTTGGCTGAATATGAAGCCTTTACTGACACTGAGCACGACAAGGTAATTGAGTTAGGTGGCTTACACGTAATCGGTACTGAGCGTCATGAGTCTCGTCGGGTAGACAACCAGTTGCGCGGTCGTGCCGGTCGTCAAGGGGACCCCGGTTCCACTAAGTTTTTCTTAAGCTTGGAAGATAACCTACTACGTATCTTTGGCGGTGACCGTGTTGCTGGCCTGATGAATGCTTTCCGAGTAGAGGAAGACATGCCCATTGAATCGGGTATGTTGACTCGCTCCTTAGAAGGCGCACAGAAAAAGGTAGAAACCTACTACTACGACATTCGTAAGCAGGTGTTTGAATACGACGAGGTGATGAATAACCAGCGTCGTGCCATCTATGCGGAACGCCGTCGGGTGCTAGAGGGCGACAAGCTCAAGGAACTGGTCATCGGCTATGGCGAACAGACCATGGATGACATTGTCGATGCCTATATCAACCCTGAGTTGCCTTCAGAAGAATGGGACCTCGAAAATATTGTTGGCAAAGTTAAAGAGTTTATCTATTTGCTCGAAGACTTAACTGCTGACCAATTAGAAAATCTCTCCATGGGAGAAATCAAGACCTTCTTGAGAGAGCAAGTCCATATTGCCTACGACATCAAAGAAGGCCAGGTGGACAAGATGAAGCCAGGTCTGATGCGTGAAGCAGAGCGATTCTTTATTCTGCAGCAGATAGATACCCTATGGCGTGAGCACCTGCAACAGATGGATGCCCTGCGCGAAACGGTTGGTTTACGTGGCTATGGTCAAAAAGATCCGCTGATTGAATATAAGAGCGAAGGCTATGAGGTCTTTTTGGACATGATGACTGGCATTCGTCGTAATGTGGTTTATACCATGTTCCAGTTCCAGCCTCAGCCGCCACCGCAGGCGGCGGCTACTGATGGCCCTATTGATGTAGAGGTCGTGTAGCAATTTTTTAAAAATTTATAGTTAAATCCGGTGATAACTCAAGGTATTCAACGAAATTAGATGCCTTGGGTTATAAATGTTGGGGTAACTTGAAAATCAAGCCTCCATGGTTTTTGTCACTCCCCTGGCGACCCCGCCCCCCGTTATTGCCTTGGTAGATCCCCTGGCGTCTCCGGTAGACGTTGCTAAGGTTGAAACAAGGATCTCAGATGCCCTGTTAGCTCAGGCAGTCATCCCTGAGGGTGCCACTAATGTGGAAGTTGATAACGCTCAAATTACCATTAGTGGCGGTGAGCAGGCGGGTTCAAACTTATTTTATGGGTTTGAGCAGTTTAATGTGCCCCCAGATGCCACCGCTGATTTCCTAGCCAATCCAGCTGTGCAGAGAGTGATTGGTCACGTTACTGGCGGTAATAGCTCGACTATCGATGGTCTATTGACCATTACGGGTGGGTCTGCCGATCTATTTATTATTAACCCAGCTGGTGTGCTGTTTGGTCCTAATGCTCGCCTCGATTTACCCGCTACTTTTACAGCAACTACGGCCCATGGTCTTAGCTTTGGCGATCAATGGTTCGATATCACCGGGGAAAATACAATCCAGGAGTTAGGGGGCGCGCCTAGCGGTTTAGCGTTTTCTGAGGCATCGGGTGCCATCGTTAACCTGGCAGATTTATCTGTTGATGGCGGCTTAATGTTAGCAGCAGGCACAGTCATTGATTTAGGGTCTTTGCAATCGGTTAATGGGGCTGTGCAGGTCTTGAGCCAGGCTTCAGGGACAGTTGCCCTACAGGAGGGTCTGTTGCGACTAGACTTAACCACTGCAGCATTACCTGAGGAGTTAGGGGGCACAACGGTTTCGCTGGCAGATTTATTAACTGGAGGCATGGCAGAACAAGCAGCTGCCATTACCGTTGATGCTGAGGGCAATGTGGCTTTAGGTAACATTGCGATCGCACCAGGCGACAGCATCCTGCGCCAAGTCAACGGCCAAACGGCTCTTCTAGTGGCTCAGAACAACCTGCATCTCCCTGGTAGTCAGGTAAACACCGCCGAAGCAGCAACCCTGATCGGAGAGCACGTTCATATTACCGACAGTGCATCACAGCCCCTCAACCTGGATGCTGGCGGTAGATTAACCATCCAAGGGGATGACAGCATCGACATCCTAGCGCTGTATAACGATCAAACCTCTATTACCGGAGGTGATGTGGTGCTAGCTAGCAATGGTGAGATTTCTTTAGATGCCCACATTGGTAGCACAGGCGATGTTCAATTTACGACCCTTGAGCAACAGTCCGCAAACTTTATCAGTCTCTACGACCCAATTATTAGCGCTGATGGCAATGTCTCATTTGGTAGCTACAGTGGGCCTGCGCTAAAGGTTGAAGCCACAGGCAGCATTACCGTCGATGGTGACATCACGATCACAGGACCAGACACCACATTGCCACAGATCCTGGATTGGGAAAGCATAGGCGATGTTTCCTTTGAAACGTCACAGTTTGGCTTTGGCCCTGACATTGCTCCATCCCAAATAGCGCTCAATATTGCCAATGGGACTAATGCAGCCACCCAAGCTGAGTTAGAAACTTTTTTAGGGTTACCCGCTGGTAGCTTAGACGGACTAGGCGATGGTACGGCCAGTACAGGCAGCGCCATCACCACCACCTTTAATGCTGAGGCAGGAGACACAGTCTCTTTTGATTGGAACTTTGTCACCAGGCTAACCGGGAATTTTGATACGGCTGACGATTTTGCCTTTGTGGCGCTGACTGGAACCGCCACCACAGAACTAGCAACCAGTGACTCACCCGGCTTAAACCCAACATCCAACAATTTTGAAAACTTCCCACGGATTTTTATCTCTCCCAGTGATGCGTCAACGGGTGCCCAGACATTTTCTACTGTGATTCCTGCCAATGGCAGCTATACCTTGAGCATTGGCTTAATGCGACAGAATCCCTCATCTGGCAACTCGTTCCTGCTGGTTGAAAATCCGTTTCCCGTACCAACTTTGATTTCTGATAACTCGCTTTTGGCAACAACCCCAGCTTTGATTTTGAGAGCTGGAGAAACCAGCCTGCAAAATACGGCCAATGTCCCTCAGTTAGGCTTGCCCGATCTCAATACTGATTTTGTAGCAACGGGTGCAGGCACCAGCCCGGCAAGTATCACAATCAATGGCGACATTGATACCAGTAGTAATCAGCCAGATGGGGGACCGGTCATTCTTTCAGCGCCTGGTGCGGTGACGCTAAATGGAGATGTCAATACCGTAGCGCAGTATAGCGGCGATATTGTGATTACAGGTAGTGAAATAACAACCGGACGGCTCAATGCAGGTGGCGGGTTTCAAAACGACAGTGAGGTGGTGCTCACATCCACTGAAGGCAATACAGTGGTGGAAACCATCTCTGCTGGCAGTGGTGGCGTAGATATCTCTGCAGCAGGTCTGTTTCAGGCTACAGATGTCTCCAATGCATCCGTCAGAATTACCCTTAATCCGGTTGAAGATGCAGACCTGATTGCCTTTTTACAAGAGGTTGATGCTGATGCCTTTAGCCAGATTGATTTAAGCCAGCAGATTGAAATTTTGATTCCAGTGAGTGTTGCCACGAGTCCAGGTAATGGACAACAGGGACGCATTCGCATTCGCCATGGAGGCGCAGGCATAACCACAAACAACGATGATTACGACATTTCAGGGACAGCAGCCGTAACATCGACACCATTTTTTGTTGGCCCTGATGCCGACAATGTCACGATCACCATTAACCCTGAGGGTTCATCGTTTCAGGCTACGGTGAGTGGATTTACACCGCTCTTTAGCGACACTGAATTTCCCAGTGACGCCAGTGGAACCAATGGCGCTATTGCCCAGCTAACAGGTGATGGCAGCTTAGCCACAGCCTTTTTCAATGAACCCTTTGTGCCAGAGGTGCCCGGTCCCGGATCGGGGTCAACGCCCGGACCCAGACCCGGACCTCAGCCAACGGAGCCGTCTGGACCAGAATTTTCCACGGCGGACACAGATAATTTAGAAGAAACAGAAGACGGAGAAACCGTGGCAACGGAGGAAGATTCTAATAATCTCCTGGCGCTACGGGGAACCGCGGAAGACTGTGATGCAGATACAGTCACTCAGGAGGACGGTGTCACCCAACTATTGGGGGATTGTTTAGAAGAAAACAATGGGGAAGCAGATCAAAGCAGCATCTCCATTGAACAGATTGAACAGTCATTGGATGTGGCACCAGATCTATTACCAGATATATCATCACCGGATACATCTATAGATAGCGTAACTAGCAGACCATGATGTTCTTGGTTAACCGGCGGCTCAAGAGGACAGGTCGCTTATTGCTGGGCGTCTTGCTAGGACTGTTACTTACATTTCAAAGTGTAGTGACCTTTGCGCAGAGTCCTGCTGAGCTTTTTGTCCTGGGTCGGCAGCAGTATGGGAATCACCAGTATGAGGCTGCGATCGCAACCTGGCAACAAGCCCTAGCCCTTTACGAACGCCCCGCAGACCAAGCCGCCACCCTCAATGGTTTAGCCGCAGCCCATCTTGCCCTGGGGCAAAATCGAGCCGCTGTTGCCTTAGCTAGCCGGGCTCTAGACAGCTCAGCTCAGGTAGACGAGCCTGCCATGGCTGCCAGGCTCCAGGCTCAGTCTTTAGGAAATCAAGGCATTGCACAGCGAGCATTGGGGCAGTATTTAGATGCGATCGCCACGTACCAACAGGCCCTAACGCTGATGCAGGACCAGGGCGATCAACTGGGCGAATCAAGGTTACTGGGACTCTTAGGGAACGCCCATGAATCCCTAGGAGATTTTGACCAGGCCATTGCCTTACATCAGCGCAGTCTGGCACTGGCAAAAGACCTGGACAATCCACTACAGGAAAGTGCCGCCTTGAACAACTTAGGTGCTACCTACGCCACAGAAGGGCAGTACCCAGCAGCCATTAAGCTTTACCAACAAAGTTTAACCATTGCCCAATCCCTCCATGACAGCCTGCGCATCGGCTATGCCTTGAACAATTTAGGTACAGCTTTTCATGCCCAAGGCCAGCTAGACCAGGCCATTCAGAACTATGAGCAAAGCCTGACCCTGGCAACCACCGTGGGCAATACCGGTCTGGAAGTCGACGCCCTCAGCGGCTTGGGACTGGCTTATGAAGAACTTGATGACTATGGCCAGGCGATTGAACTGCACTCTCGTAGCATTCGCCTTTCAACCGCCATTGATGATCCACGTCGCCAGGGTCGCACCCTAAATAATCTAGGCCATGCCCTATTTGGGGCTAACCGGCTAGCAGAAGCGGAGGCTACACTACGATCCGCTATTCGCACATTAGAAGCACTGCGCCCCAGTCAAGATCAGTACAATATCTCGCTATTTGATACCCATGTGCTCACCTATAATCTGTTGCAACAGATTTTGGTAGCCAAAAACAAACCGGAAGCAGCCCTAGAAATTGCTGAACGGGGACGGGCCCAGGCATTTGTGGAATTACTGGCTCAGCGTTCTGACCAGATTCCTACCACCAAAATTTCTCTTCAGGAGATTCAAACCATTGCCCAGGAACAGCAAGCAACCCTGGTGGAATATACCTTAGTCCCTGATGCGAGTTTTAAGGTGCAGGGCAAACAAAGGGGAACTGCGGAAAGCCTCTATATTTGGGTAGTGCAGCCCACGGGGAAGGTGAACTTTCGGCAGGTTGACCTCAAAGGGAAGGATATTTCCATCGCAGCTTTGGTTGAGACGAGTCGCGATCGCAGCGGCCTGCGTTCTTCAGCAATTCGCCCCGGTGATCAGGTACGCCGTGAAGGAGAACCCACAGATTGGCCCCCCTATGAAGTCACCGCCATCAATCCCCAGGCTCAAACCGTTACCCTCAGCCACCCCGATTTTGTCCTGCCCAATCCAGTGGTCCCCCTGAGTGACGTCTATCAGGTGACAACTTCAGCATTTGCCCCTGTTCTGCAACAACAGCAGTATTGGAAAGAATTGCATGATTTATTAATTGAACCCATTGCCGATTTGCTGCCCAGCGAACCAACCGCAAGAATCTTTTTTATACCGCAAGAACAACTTTTTTTAGTCCCTTTTCCAGCGTTACAGGCAGAAGACAACAGTTATTTAATCGAGCATCACACAATTCTCACAGCCCCTGCAATCCAAGTTTTACAAGGAGCACAACCAACCAACAACGCTCTCTCCCAAGCCGACGATATGCTGATTGTAGGCGATCCGTCTCCCATGCCAGCCAACCTACAGCCCTTACCCTACGCACGGGATGAGGCCAAACAAATTGCCAATCTCTTCAACACCCAAGCCATCATCGGAGATCAAGCTACTGAGCCCACCATTCAGCAAGCATTGTCATCAGCCCGGCTGATTCACCTGGCCACCCACGGGTTCTTTAATGAAACCAACCCTTTAGAAGGATCACTGGCCCTGGCCCCTGGCCCCAATGATCAGCTTGGACCTGGAAGCGATGGGTTTCTAACCGCCAGAGAGATTTTAGACAGCCAGCTCAGTGCCGACTTGGTGGTGCTTAGCGCCTGTGATACAGGGCGAGGACGGATCACAGGCGATGGCGTGGTCGGCCTATCGCGTTCATTTTTGGCAGCAGGAGTGCCCAGGGTCATGGTTTCGCTGTGGCAAGTGCCCGATGAAGCCACCTCAGCCCTGATGCTTCACTTCTATGGGCAGCGCTTGGCAGGCGAAGACAGCGCCCAAGCCTTACGCCAGGCGATGCTATCAATGCTCGATAACTACCCTGCCCCCATTAATTGGGCGGCATTTACATTAGTGGGCGGCTAACCATCATTCACCTCTAAATAAAGATTCACATCTTCAATAATGCGCGTTAGCTCAGCCTCGGTCGTCAGGCGTATGTGTTCGTCTCGCACGGTAATTAAAAGCTTGGCGGCAAAAGGGCTAGGCCAAATATTGGGGTTACAGAAAATTTCCAAAAATACATCCCCAGTGTGGCGATATTCTGTTGGTTTAACTGGCTTAGGTCTACCCGCACCCACCGCAGCAGCTGCGGAGGTTTTCAGAGTTTGGGTCAGGGTCACTAAGGCTGACTTCAGTTCTTGGGCAGCCGCGACGGAAAAACTAAACTGAACCGAACCTTGAACCAGATTGAGGGTGAGTTGAGAAGCCATGAAAACTAACAATGAGGATTGCTTTGCGATCGTAACGCCAGCCTCTATACAGAAACGTCGCTGTCATAAAGTTTTAGGTTCTCAGCGCTCGCCAGGTAAGTTTTTGCAACTTTTGTTGCACCAGGTTACTGCTATCAGCTGAATATCGGTATAAAGAGCAAAATTTTGGATAGGACAGTGAGCGGTGAGTGGTCGTACTCTAACTCGCTATTCACGACTCACCATTCACCACTCACCTCTAAAAACTCACCCCCATAAGGAGACATCTATGGTTGTAACCTGCGTTCATGTGTTTGTAAAACCAGAACATGTGGATGATTTCATTGCGGCCACAAAGGCAAACCATATTGGCTCAGTGCAAGAAATGGCTAACATCAGGTTCGATTTTTTGCAGGATCCAGATGAGCCAACCAAATTTATGCTCTACGAGGCTTACGAAACCGCAGAAGGGGCTGCTGCCCATAAGCAAACCGAGCATTATTTGACCTGGCGTGAAACCGTTGCTCCTTGGATGGCTCAGCCTCGGCAGGGTAAGCCTTACAACGTCATTGCTCCTTAAACGGCAACTGGAGAAACTCCATGGTATTTGCAGACTTTAGCTTTGCCAAAGTGCCCCCAATTTATTTTGGGGCTGGCAAACGACAGTTAATCCCTTCCTGGCTAAAAAAGAGAGGGCTGTCGCGACTGTTGCTCGTCATTGGTGGGCAGTCTCTGCAAAAAACGGGCAAGCTAGCTCAAATTGAGGCCAGCCTCCAACAAGTTGGGCTAACCTACGAAATTATCAGCTGCACCGGGGAACCGACACCTGCTTTCATTGACGGCATTTGCAAAACCTACAGAGATGAGGGGATACAGGCAGTAGTCGGTATTGGAGGCGGTAGCGTAGTCGATGCAGGTAAGGCAATTTCGGCCATGCTGCCCCATGGCAATTCCATCATGGATCACCTGGAAGGCGTGGGTAAAGGCATTGCCCACAGTGGAGAGAAAATCCCTTATCTAGCGCTGCCCACCACCTCTGGCACGGGCAGCGAAATGACCAAAAACGCCGTCATTAGCAAAGTGGGTCCCCAGGGTTTTAAAAAATCTATCCGCCATGAAAATCTGATTCCTGACGGTGTAATTGTCGATAGCGAGCTGTTAATTACCTGTCCACCCCATATTACGGCTGCCTGCGGTTTAGATGCATTTACTCAACTCCTCGAACCCTATCTGTCCCCTACCGCCAGCCCCATGACAGATGCCTTGGCTTGGAGTGGTTTAACCGCCATTGGCCCAAATCTATTGGCAGCCTGCGGTGACGGTGCTGCCGATTTAACCGTGCGTGAGGCCATGGCCTACGGTTCAATGCTCTCAGGCATTTGCCTAGCCAATGCGGGGCTGGGCATTGTCCATGGATTAGCCTCACCATTGGGTGGATTTTTTCCCATACCCCATGGTGTTGTCTGTGGCACTCTCCTAGCCACTGCCAACCAGACAAATTGGCAAGCGCTTTTAGAGCGAGACCCCAAGAATCCAGCAGTAGACAAGATGGCTAAGCTGGGAGCTTTCTTAGATGGCGAGCCAGGGAAGGAGCCCGTTAAATATGGAGAGTCACTGTGTCAGACTTTGTGGAATTGGACCGAGAAACTTGAGATACCTAAGTTAGGTGAGTATGGCGTCGAAGTGTCAGATTTAAAACGGGTAATCGCTAAAACTCGTAATCGCAATAACCCTATTCAACTAACTCAAAACGAGATTAGCACTCTTGTACTCTCTCGTATTTAAATCATGGGGCAACTCAATGCCACTCCCTAAAAATTTAGCTATGGATATTCCTCACAATCCAATAACTAATTGACAGGGCGAGAATCGCAACTGCCAAACCAATAAGGCTAATACCGGTTACCTTTTCTAGATCCAAGATAATAATTTTACGCGCCACCGCTGTCAGTGAGGTAACGATCACCAGCTCTACCTGCACCACATGCTTCTTTAGATAGGCGGTGATATTTTCCAAAATTTCTAGAGCAATTAGGACGCTCAGAAATAGGCCAAAAATTTCACTGAGGGTGTTTTTAAAAAAGCCTGAAGGGCTAGGCTCTAATAATGCCACCGCTAAAAACCGAACCAGATCGACCATGATCACAAAGATCACCACCAGCATGGCAATGGATAACAGCTTCGAAACAATAGTTTCTATGCCATCAATACCGTGGAGAAAGCTTTCAGCACTTAACCAACTCCATCGCTTGCCATTTTTCTTACTGCCCATACAGATGCTCCAGAAAACGGATCCCCTCTAGGAGCACTATACAAGGCAGATGGTGGGGAGCGGGGAATAGGGAGTAGGGAGTAATGAATAGGGAGTGGGCTTTGAGGCGTCAAATTATTAGGGTGCTGATAAGCGGTTAAGATCCCCCCATTGCCCATTGCTTACTACCCGTAGTAGGCCTATTTACATAAACCGACCAGCCATTTTCAAAATATCACCCATATCCACATCGCCATCGCCATCACCATCGAGGAAAGCAGTGACCAGTGGATTGCCTTGGGCTTGAGTCCCAGACTTAGCAGCTCCCTGATTAAGAAACTTCATCACAATGGGAATCACCATGGGCAGCATAGCCTGCACCTGATTGGCATCAAGGCCCGTTTTTTCAGCTACGGCTGCTGCCACCGCACTTTGCTGTGCAGGGCTAAATAGTTGAGGGAGTACACCAGCACCATCTGTCGTACCCTGTTTGACTAAGTCAAGAACAGCGTCCATACCCTGGGCTTGTTGTTTTTCCCTCAGTGCCGATTGAACAAAGCCACCCACCACAGAGGCAGCTTGCTGAGTTGCTGAAGGGTTAGCGTTGTTTGACTGAGCAACCTGCTGCGCCATCGATACAATTTGGCCAAGCTGACCGATGCTAGCTTCACGATTGGGGTCCTGAATGGCTCCCATTACTTGATCAAATATTCCCATGGGGATTAAAGATGTCCTTGGTTAGCAACAATTGGCGACACTCATCCGCCTTGTGTATAGTAGGACGCTACACTAACTCAGGTAAAAAATTGGCAATTTCATTTTATGAATTTAGGCTATATGTCTAATATTCAATCAGCGATGTCACCTAACGACAGCGAGCACCATCTATGCGGCGACCTCTAATCATCGCTATTGCAGTTTTGATTTTTCTCGGTTTGCTGTTATGGCTGATCAGCACCTTGGGGACTCTCTATGCTGGCCTGTCTAACTTACATCCATGGTTGGCTCAGGCAATCACTAGTTTGATCGTGGTGCTTATGCTAGCCGCGTTGGGAGTAGTTGCTTATTATGGCTGGCTGTTTTTGCGTCCGCGTCATCGTGCCCAGCCGCCACCATTGCCCAAAACCACCAGCGAAGCTGCCGTCGCCCAACTGCAAAGTCTGGATCAACAGCTTAGCCACATCCAAGATGAAGTTGCACGGCAAGCGTTAGTTCAACGGGCGAAAACCGTAACCCATGCCTTTGAACAACAGCGGCTGCATTTAGTAATTGTGGGCAGCGGCTCAGCAGGTAAGACATCTCTGGCCAATGCCCTAATGGGAGAAATGGCTGGAGAAACAGCGGTCACTAAAGGGACAACGACTCAACAGCAAGATTACCGGATAGCTATTCCGGCCATTGATGGGGAAATTATCCTCAGTGATAGTCCCGGTTTACTCGATGTTGGTGCGGCAGATCAAAACACCCGAGAACTCGCAACCCAGGCTGACTTATTGCTGTATGTAGTCGACAATGATTTGCATCGGGCGCAGTATGAGATTTTGATGCAGTTGCTAGCAGTGGGTAAGCGCACCTTGCTAGTGCTGAACAAGATTGATCATTACACCGATGATGAGGTGGCGCTATTGGTCAGTCGACTGCGGCAGCGGATCGGACAGCAGATGGAGGGTGAGGATGTGGTTGCGATCGCAGCCCATCCCAAAGACGACCTCACCCCCTACATTCAGCCCCTCATCGACCGCATTATCGCCATTCTTCGGGCCGAAGGTCGCGACCTGATTGCCAACAACATTTTGCTACAGTCCCAGCGGCTGAGCATAGAAGCACGACAGCTGCTCACCCAACAACGTCAGCAAAAGGCTGAGGCCATTATTGACCGCTATCAGTGGATTGGGGCAGGGGTATTAGCCGCCACACCGCTACCCGTCGTGGATATGCTCGCCACCGCCGCCGTGAATACCCAAATGGTGGTGGAATTGGGTCAGGTCTATGGCATCTCCGTCAGCATCGAAGATGCCCGCACCCTAGCGATCTCGTTAGCCAAAACCATGGGCAGCTTGGGCCTGGTTAAAGGAGCACTCAAACTATTAACCGTTGGACTCCAGGCAAATCTGGCCACAGCCGTCGCTGGAAAACTTTTACAGGGTGTGAGCGCCGCCTATTTAACCCGCATCGCGGGCAAAAGTTTTGTGGACTATTTTGAAAACCAACAGGATTGGGGTGATGGCGGTATGCAAGCTGTTTTGGAAAAGCACTACCAGCTCAACCGTCGCGACCAAATCGTTCAACAATTTATTCAGCAAGCCATCGCCTCTGTTCGTAGCTGAACCCACTGCTGAGGCCACTACGGATCAGGTTTATGTAACAGAGATGAAGTTACCAAAAATGACTATCTATAAGGAAAACTTGTCCATAGAATGGTGATACAGCGATTAATCTGATGGCATCGTCAGATTAATACTCCTTAAGCCCATTAGATACATCTCTACACCCTAGAGATAACGACAATAGATATTTAAATTGTCCTAGCCCCAATCTACTCAGCCCTGATTAACAATGACCGCTAACAACGCGCAGCCTGCCCCCAGTATTCTCAAGTCAGCTGTCGCCAAGCGCACACCCACGTTTCTAATTATTGGTGTGCAAAAAGCAGGGACGACATCTATATATAACTATCTAAAGCAGCATCCCCAGGTGTACATGAGCCCGGTTAAAGAAACAGACTTCTTTAACAAGGACTGGGACAATGCATCAGCTGAGATGAAACGCCGTAAAAAAAATGGACTTGTTAGTTGGGACCTATATACCCAACTATTTGATGGGGCAACCGATGAGCATCTGGCCCTGGGAGAGGTGTCTCCCAACTACATGCTCAACTACCAAACCTCGGCTGAGCTGATTCAACAGCGTTTACCCAAAGCCAGACTGATTGCCATACTACGTAATCCCGTAGAACGGGCCTGTTCTGACTATTTAATGAACAGGCGCGACGCCATCGGCAAACAGACGCCCCTGGCGGAACAAGTCCGCAGCCGTGGCGACACGTCCTATGTGTTGCTAAAGGGAAAATATTACGAATCCCTAAAGCACTTTTTTGATGTGTGCGATCGCAACCGCATAGATGTCTTCCTCTATGACGACCTGCGCAAAAACTCTCAAACCTTTATGCAGGGCATCTATCAATCCATTGGCGTAAACGCTGATTTTGTGGCAAATACTGATAAAAAGGCCCAAACAGCCAAAGTTCCCAAGAACCAAGCACTCAATCGCCTACTCAAAACCCGAAACCCCATCCGCACGGTTGCCACTGGCATCATGCAGCTCGTTCCCACAGATCTGAGACATCAGCTGCGTGAAAAGCTGATTTCCATAAATTCCCAAGACAAGGACAAAGCGAAGTTCACAGAGGAAGACATGCTCCTCCTACAGCAGTACTATCGCGAAGATATTCTAAAACTCCAGGATCTTTTGCAACGGGATTTGTCGGCCTGGCTGAAGGATGCCAGCTAAGGAAAAGGACTTGAAAAATACAGAATTTCTTTTAACTGACCAAGAAATTCCCCCAACCCAGCACCAAACTACCCATCGGTGCTGGCACCATTTCGCCACGAAAATCCAGCATCTGCACCAGTAATAAATAGGCAATGGCTAATACTAATGAAATTGCACCCGTAATAATCGCAACAATTTTTGAACGATCCATATTAAAAGAGGTAGTCTAACGTTTTGGCATAGTATGACAGGGCTATTTAAACGCTCTGATAACCTAATCTAGGTTATTGAGAATCTACCCCCTTCTCAACTATACCGACTAGACCATACCTAATGTGTGCAGCGCCCCGTTAAGGGTCGTATTTTGTGAGTTAATGGACACCGTTTTTCCCACTGGTGCTAACCCGTCTGCCATTGTGCATCGTCCGGTTATCGTTAAAACTCAGGATCTGAGTAAGACCTATCGCACGGGTTTTTGGCTAAATCAAAAGATAACCTCACTACAGCATTGTTCCTTGGAGATATATCAAGGAGAAACGTTTGGATTATTAGGCCCAAACGGTGCTGGCAAAACCACACTCCTCAAACTGCTTTTAGGTATTATCCGTCCCTCTTCAGGCAGTGCTCAGCTGCTTAATCAGCCTGCTGGCGACCCAACTGTTAAGCAGCAAATCGGCTACTTGCCAGAAAATCCTTACTTTTATGACTATCTAACTGGCTGGGAATTTCTCACCTACTCTGCTGGTTTGTTTAATATTCCAGCCTCTATATATAAAGAGCGAATTCCTGAACTTTTGGATCGGGTAGGTTTATCACGACAGGCGGCCATTAAAAAACAGCTGCGCCAGTATTCCAAGGGGATGCTGCAGCGCATCGGCCTGGCCCAAGCCCTAATTAATGATCCAGATATCATTTTCTTAGATGAGCCCATGTCGGGACTGGACCCTACGGGTCGCTACCTGGTAAGGGAAGTCATTCTGTCGCTGAAAGACCAGGGTAAGACGATCTTTTTTAATAGTCATATTTTGGCCGATGTGGAAGTCATTTGCGATCGCATCGCTATCCTTAACGAAGGTGAACTGATCTGCCAGGGCAGTCTCCATGAGCTACTCGGGGCTCCCGATGCCTATTTTGTAAAAGGCCAGGGGGGCAGTCTGGATATTCTAGAAAAATGGCTGCAAAATCTCACCTTCGAAGGCGGCTACTGGCAAGGTTATCTCCAAGGGAATCCCAACGACTTTATGGCCAGCGTCACCTTGATGAATGGCCGTCTAATTACTCTAGACCTCAGTCGGCTTTCCCTAGAGGCGTTTTTTATTCAGCAAATCAACCAGCAAGGGACAGCACCCAGCAAAACCTAAACACTAATTTCCCGATCAAGGGGACACAATCACCCCCAAATAGCTCTAAAGTATAAACTTCACCACGTAGTGTCTCAGCATTTGTCATGGTCGAAGTCTCTACTACTGCATTTATTGATCGCTCAGATTGGGGGCGGATTCAGATCACTGGAGATGATCGACTCCGCTTTCTCCATAACCAAACGACGAATGCTTTTGAACAATTAGCACCCGGCCAGGGCTGTGAAACAGTACTGGTTACATCCACAGCACGCACCCTGGATCTAGTCAGCGCCTATGTAGATAACAGTAGTGTTCTGCTGATGGTATCTCCTGGCATGGCAGACGAACTGATCGCCTGGATGGACCGCTATATCTTTTTTGCCGACAAAGTTAATCTCAGCAATCAAACCGAAGTAACCTTTGCCATTACCATCCTAGGCCCAGAAACTGACCAGCTTTTAACCAAACTTGAGTTACCTCAACCCGATACTGCCCCTTACAGCCATATCCTGGCCAATTGGCCTGCTGGCAACGTTGAAATTCAAGTTGTCAGAGAAACCGGTTTGGGAATACCTGGCCATACCTTAATCGGTGCTAAAGAGCACGGTCCTGCGTTACAAAACTGGCTAATTGAGCAACAGATATCTTGCCTATCCGCCCAGGAATGGGAAGTGCTACGGATTCGTCAAGGTCGCCCTATGCCTGGGAAAGAATTAACCGATAAAGATAACCCCCTGGAAGCTGGACTCTGGCATACAGTTTCCTTTGAAAAAGGCTGTTATATCGGCCAGGAAACCATTGCTCGACTCAACACCTATCAGGGCGTGAAGAAACAACTTTGGGGCTTTAAGCTGGACAAACTAGTACCTGCTGATGCCGCCCTCAGCCTGGAAGGTGCTCCCATGGGCAAAATCACTAGTGTGGTAGCTGACGATACTGGTGTTTGGGGATTAGGGTACCTGCGTACTAAAGCCGGAGGCGCGGGGCTAACTTTAGAGGTAGAAGACACTACGGCTGAGGCAATAGATCTGCCATTTTTATCCCGTGGCTATTTGGATGACAGTCAGTCTCCCATTACTGCTCCCTAGCTCAACGGATAGCAATGTTATTTTTTAATATTTTCTCAGGAATTTCTTTTTTAAAACAGAACAACTAGTAGCTACAATAGGAGAAGCGTGGCTTTTTCGCTGTAGATTTTTTAAAATTTAAAAATCGTTTCCGAGTGGAAAGACTAACTCTGACATGGGTACTCTGAAAGTGCGTTAAGAGATTCATGGCAGTTTAGTTCTGAAGAACACTCGCTGTCTACAGGAATAGGCCAACGTATCAGGTTTGAAAAAAACTTTATTCCTAAGACTAGCCCTACCCTGGGGTAGGGCTAGTCAGTTTCATATCAATGTGGCAAATAACAATACTATTTAGAGGTTTTAGTCATGGCAACATCCCCTTGGAGATTACCGCTTGATCGAGCAGTTCGCTACGCTGTTAGTGATGCGTTAGCGTCAGTCAAATCTTACGTGTACGATTTAGAGTACTCTCAGCGTCAGTCCTCCCAGGAGGTCATTACCTGGAACAATTATTTAGCCGAGCTCAGAGCTCTGCATCAGCTGCTGCTGAATCTACCAAGCCTCGAAACGGCTGCATGGTTAACCGACGACGACGCTTACAATGCCCCCACATTTACACCATTTGTTAATGGCATTGCTGACGCCAAAACAAGTATTCGTAGGATTCACGGCTGGTTACTCTCTCTGTCTCATGCCACAACAGATCATAAGTCTGAACGTCATCCCCGTTCTATCTCCATAGAACAAGAGTATTATTTTCGTCAGATTGATAAGGCGTTAACTCAACTGCAATTGATGCCTACACCTGGTAGCGAAGCTTGGTACACCAAGTATGAACCGGCTGTTGAGAAAGTAGCATCTGTCACAGCAAGTCAGCAACCTCGAGAACGAGCAGTCGCTTAACCCTAAATGGGCTAAATTTGCTCGGTGTTGCTTTCATATATATATGCTGAACTCTCTATAAAGGGAGCTGCCTATTGGCAGCTCCCTTTAATGCTGATGGTTGTTGATGGACAATCCCATGGGAATATTGGCACAGACAGGTCACGTTACCGTGGCGATAATTCAATAGTTCGATATACTAGATGCTCACGAAACTTATAGCACACTGCTGAATGCATATCTCATCTCCGAAGGAGAGGCTGCATATCTCTGAAGGAGAGGCTGCGCCAAGCCATATGTATAGCAATATAGCCACGATTCTATTGCGATATAATCTAGAGCCTTTATCAGGATTCCAAAGATTTTTCGTTTCAACTCCAGGGTTAATATCAAAAGCAACGGAAATTAGACACCCTTATCGTGTATTTCGTGATCGTGGGTCTTGCACCACTCATTGACCATCAATTCACCTGTCTAGGATCCTGAAACTTGTCTTCCCGCCCTCCTATTAATTCTCTTGATGAAGAATCTGCCCCACAGCAAAAGGCAGATTATGGTCCTCTGCTCATCACAATTTTGATGTTTTTAGGGGTTATTGGGGTGCTTTTCCACTGGGCATCCCCAAAAATGAATTGGCCCTACCGTTTACCAAAAGCATGGTTTGATCCATCTAGGTTATTAGGCCTAGGCTCAGCTAATTGGGTAGAATCCCCATTGCCTTTGGCCATGGTGGGGGGTGATCCATATATACGTGCCCTAATGCGGACCATCTCAGCCAGCGAATCTAATATGGATAAGCCATATCGCCTGCTGTATGGTGGCAAGACCATTGATCAATTGAGTCACCATCCTGATACCTGTGTACCGATCGAAACCGGTCCAAATCTGGGTGACTGCACAACCGCTGCGGGGCGATATCAGTTTTTGACAACAACCTGGCAAGCCAAAGCCGAGCAGTACCATCCCTATCCGCCGGACTGGTTTGAATTTTGGCAAGTCTATGATTTTTCGCCTGAATCACAGGATGTTGTTGTCTATCGCTGGCTGGCTGATCCAGATGCTTGGGGAACGGATATTAGTCAGCAATTACAGGCTGGGAAAATCAATCAGGTATTAGAACTGCTATCAGGCACCTGGACCAGTCTAGGTTATGGCATCGAAACCAATTCTATGTCCGGCCATCTGCCTCGCATCTATGGCGAGATGCTAGAAGAAGAACTCTCAGTCCCCTAGCGGCTGATTGGCAGCGGTGATGGAAATCATTGATTAAACAGCAGAGAGTTGAGGATTCAGTACGGTTGCGATCGCATCTCTAATTTGTTGGCGTTTAGCCTGTACCTGACCAGACTCCAGCAACTGCTGCGCCTGTTGTAAACCATCTGTGAGAGTTGCTGCCGCCTCTGCCCGCCATAGATAAAACCCCCCATTCCAAATCACTGAACGGGTTAACTCCGTCGGCTCCCCATAAATTGCCTGTTCTAGATAACGATTAAAATTCTCATCTAAACTCGGATCCGCACCTTCAAACCCATAGTCTCTTGGATGGAGCAACAGACGTTCAAATACAGGTTCTCCATCTTTCAGACTTCCCATGCCAATAATTGCTGTCCGACTGCGGGCTAAATCACAACTGCCTTCTAACCCTTTAACCGTTGTAAATTCTTCGGTATGGCGCAGCTGATAGGTTTCCTGAGTACGGGTTTCTGTAGGCGGATGTACAAAACTACTGACAACATGATGTTTACCATCGCAGGGGGACCACATTAACTCTACGGTAGCCAGTGTGGGTCGTTTGCCAATTTGCTCTCGATATGGAACTAACCCATGGGCTGCAAGAAAGTGTTGAGGCATGTAGACAAAGCCCACATGGGTAAGCTCAAACACTTTTTGGGTTTGGTCAAGCGTTAATGGTCGCCAAGTCAAACCTAAATCATGCCAAATATCAACCAGGGGTAATCCCATTTTGGTGGGCATCCGCTCGCCACCATGTAAAATCACCGGCACCCCTGCAGCAGCCAAAATTAATGCAGTAACAGGTGTCACCGGAGCATTACGAGCACGACCATCGTAGGGATTGTTTAACACCATCGTCCGATAGTCGGTCAGCGGTGCTGTTAATTTTCCCCCCATTTGATCGTAGCAATCTAGCATGCCAGCAAGTTCTGGAATGGTGGGTCGCTTAATCCTCTGCGCAATCATAAAAGCACCAATCTGAGCAGGGGTTGCCGTTTGCTCAAGCATCATCCGAGTAGCAAGGGCAGATTCTTCTCGACTTAAGTGCTTTGAGGTATGGGTGCCACTACCGATCTTCTTTAAAAGATCTCGAAAGGTGTTGCTCATAATGAGACTGGGGGTGGACGTTAGAGATTGGGGGTATACCCATCAAAATGACCTAGATAGGCCAATTAACTTTAGGCTACTAGGCTAGGTAATTCACTGAGCTGACTAAAGCTTTCATCTGCTAAACGCTGAACCATATCGCAGAACTGTCGTACGGGCGGTAACCGCAGACGATCTTGGGTAGTCACCATGACCACTTGACGAGTCAGAACAGGTGCAGCTGTGCTGCGAACAGCTAAACCAGGATCTCGACGACTTTCAGCCAGGGCCGACTGAGGCAATAGGGCAATCATTTTACCTTGGCGAACAACACCTCGAAATGCATCGAGGGTATTAAGTTCGAGGGCCATTTTTAACTCAGTTTCAGGCACCTGAGATTGAACCAATCGCTGCATGCCATAGCCATCTTTAAAGACCACATGGGGGTAACGGGCAATTTCAGACCAAGGAGCCGGGCTATAGGTTGCCAAAGGATGATCAGCCGCCATCAACACTTCCACCCGATCCTCATATAGAGGAGTGACCGACATCTCTTGGGAATTAGTCAGCATGGGATTGTGCATAACGATGGCGATATCCACCAGGCCATCTCGCAAAACCTTGAGAGATCGATCGCTACCGAGGGCCGTTACCCGCAACTGTACCTTAGGATAGCGCTGACAAAACTGGGTGATAATTGGCGGCAAAAAGTGAGAACACACCGACTGAATCCCCGCAACACAGAGTTCTGGTTGGCGACCTTCCAGCAAATCTGCAATTTCACTCGTGGCCTGCTTCCACTCCTGACAAATCCGGCGGGCCCTGGGCAAAAGCCGTTCTCCACCAATGGTGAGCTTGGCTTGGGCCGTACGATGAAACAAGGGCATACCCAAGTCATCTTCTAAGCCACGAATTTGTCGGCTAACGGTGGACTGGGTAATGCCACATTTACGGGCTGCTGACTGAAAACTGCCGGTCTCGGCAATGGCTAAAAATGCTTGTAGCTGCTCTATGCGCATGGACTTACAAGGATTAGGGGCTTAAAAATCACCAAAAATGGCGAAGCCGTTCATCTCCACTCTAGGCAGCCTTAACATTATATTTAGTGCGTCTGGCTACCGGTGGCGGACCAACTAAGCAAATATTGCTAAAGATTTTTAAAACTGCACTATACATTCCAACCAGTAGCAATCCTCACAACCCCCTTAGGGTAGGCCGGTTGCTGCCATTTTTTGAAAATAGCAGTCAAACAAGCACTGAAATAATGCCGTCAGTGTTTATCAAAAGAAATATGGTTCTGAAAATAAGGATTGAGAAACAGGAGATCAGATTTTTATCTTTATTTTAATATTTTCTTAAGCTTATAGGTTGACCTTACTCCTGACTAGGCCTTAATCGGGTAAATTACCAAAGCTTCAGAACATCTGCCTGGTGTTCAGGGCTATCTTCAAGGTAGTTTGAAACTCGTTCCAAACTATGGTCAGGCTCCAAACGTTTTAAGGCAGCAATGGTGTGAATTGGGATAGCATCCGCCGTATGCTTCAGTAATGGTAATAGTGCATCAAATGCCTGGGGGAGTCCCAAACTAGCTAATGCCATAATCACTGCCTGCACGACAGCCTCCGATGGTTTGTTTTGTAACTGTTCAATCAAACTGTGGGTGGCTTGTTCAGACAGGGCTACCTGGCGCATGTCCCCAAGCACACGAACAATAGCTACTAATACCTGCGTTTTTTCTTGAGCAGTAAACAACTCGCTATCGTCAGCCTCTGTAGTTGCAAACTCTTTGAACGCATGGGTCAAGATGGCAAAAGCTCGCTGTGTACTTTGTTCGGTGACAGCGGCAACATGATCGCAATACCACTCCAATGCTCTCACTGTATCGATGCGTAGAGCTATTGGCGTGTGGATTGACAATAGTATCCGTTGGAGCGCATCAAGACTATCTTCATCACCTAAACGACCCAGGGCAAGGGCTGTCTGGCAACAAACACTGACATCAATATCCCATAGCAACGGTTGAAGCATTTGACTGATCTGGTGATGTGCTTGCAAATCGTGACGACGCCCCAACGCCATCACGGCTGCTTTACGCACCGCTGTAGCTGGATCGCCCAGGGCAGTCAATAAAACAGGCGTAACAACACTGCTATGGAAACTGCCTAACGCATCGATGGCATAGTAGCGGACAGTTGCATTTTCATCCCCGGCAACACTGACCATAGCGGGAATAACACCGCTAGATCGTACCTGGTTAAGGGCTTTTGCTGCTAGCAAACGTCGCCTGGGGTTTTGTAATAGCTGACTCAGAACAGTAATGGTAACAGGCCCCATGGCCGCCAACGTCTCAATGGCGAAAGCACTGAGCTCTGCCGCTTGCTCTGCCGTACGATTTACATAGTAAGTCGTATTATCAATCTGCTCGGCAATGGCGGCGATCACCTCAGGTCCAGGGAAATGCCCCAAGGCACGAATGGTAAACCAGTGGGTTTCAGCATCAACGGCAGGATCATTCAGTAACTCTAGGAGGGGTGCGATCGCACTATCCCCTTCTCTCACAATCAGCTTGGCACTGTTCCACTTCTGCTTAAAATCACCCGTTTTGAAGTGCTGCCAGTGACTTACTCGACGTTCCAACCCTGAGGATTCCACACCGCTAAGACCCTTCGATGGTGGCATACATGAACTCCACAGACATCTCGTCCATTATTCCGCGAAAAGGAGCTAGTAGCACATTTACCCATGCATATATCGATTTTTCAAATGCAACATATGCATTATTTTGCCAACGTATCACTGCTTAAGATGGGATCTCATTAAAGTCCCAATAATTAATTGTAGGCATTTACAGAGGGCCACACCCACTTTAGAAGCTAGACACTGACTACTATCAAGACAAACCCAGAACGCTCAATTAAACCAACTGAAACCTGTAAGAAACAGAGATCAAAACACCAAATAACGCATCACCCCAATGCAATTCATGCAAGAGTGCATTGGGAATGGTAGTTTTCTATACAAAAAAATAAGGTTTTTCTCAATATTCTTTATTTAACTCGATAGCAAGCGAGCTAAATGAACTCCTGAAGCGGTTCCTTATAAGTGTGTCTAGCGGGGCAGGGCCATAGATTCTTAGGAATCTTGGTGTTTTGCTCCCGTTTTTTTTGCTTCGGCTAGACCGATGAACTGCCTAAGGTTACACCGATGGCCGATGGGCTTAGGTGTTTTCTGTTAATTATGTTGGGAGTGCTGCTGTGGTCACCGCATCCACTACTGAGAAAAAGGTAAAACTCAATAAGTTTGAAAAATACAAAGCCGAAAAGGATGGCTTGGCAGTTAAGGACGAACTACAAAAGTTTGCCGAAATGGGTTGGGAAGCTGTTGATGAGACTGACTTAACCCAGCGTCTCAAGTGGTTAGGCATTTTCTTCCGCCCCGTTACTCCTGGTAAGTTTATGCTGCGGTTGCGCATGCCCCACGGATTAATTTCGGCCCAACAGATGCGTGTTCTAGCTGAAATTGTTCAGCGATATGGTGACGATGGCAGTGCTGACATTACAACCCGGCAAAATTTGCAGCTACGCGGCGTTCACTTAGAAGATATTCCTGATATTTTCTCCAAAATGCATGCCGTTGGTCTCACTTCGATGCAATCGGGGATGGACAATGTCCGCAACATTACAGGGTCCCCTGTTGCTGGCATTGATGCCAATGAATTAATCGATACCCGAGAATTGGTTCAAGCCGTGCAAGACATGATTACCAACAGTGGTCAAGGTAATTATGACTTCACAAATTTGCCGAGAAAATTCAACATTGCCCTCGAAGGAAGTACCGACAACTCGGTGCATGCCGAGATTAATGACATTGCCTTTGTCCCCGCTTACAAAGATGGCAATCTTGGCTTTAATGTATTAGTCGGCGGCTTCTTCTCATCCACTCGATGTGCGGCAGCCATCCCTCTAGATGTATGGGTTCCAGCAGACAAAGAAGATGTTGTTGAACTGTGTCGAGCCATCTTAACGGTTTATCGCGATAATGGTTCTCGGGGTAATCGTCAAAAAACCCGTTTAATGTGGTTGATTGATGAATGGGGGATGGACAAGTTCCGCACTGAAGTGGAAAAAAGCGTTGGCAAGCCCCTAGCCACAGCCGCACCTGAAGATGCCTTAGATGCTGATAAGCGAGATCACGTCGGTGTCTTTCAACAAAAACAGGAAGGTCTTAACTATATTGGCTTACATATTCCCGTAGGTCGTCTACGGGCAGAACAGATGCTGGACTTAGCTCGTGTAGCTGAAGTTTATGGCAGTGGCGATCTGCGGCTAACCGTTGAACAGAATGTCATTATTGCTAACGTTCCAGATAATCGGTTAGCCGTCTTTTTAGCAGAACCTATTGTTCAGACGTTCCCCATTCAGCCATCTTCTTTAGTGCGCTCTTTGGTGTCTTGTACAGGGGCCCAATTTTGTAACTTTGCCCTTGTGGAAACCAAGATGCAATCCTTGGCCCTCGCGCGACGCCTCGACTCAGAGTTAGATATTTCTGAGCCCGTGCGTATACATTGGACCGGTTGCCCCAACTCCTGTGGTCAGCCTCAGGTGGCACAAATTGGCATGATGGGCACCAAAGCCCGCAAAAATGGCAAAATGGTGCCTGCAGTAGACATCTATATGGGCGGCACCGTAGGCAAAGACGCTCATCTGGGCGAGCGGGTCATGCAAAAGGTACCTTGCGATGAACTCCCCGGCGTAGTGCGCAAGCTGCTGACTGAAAACTTTGGAGCAACCCTCAAACCGGGTGTAGTGATTGACGAGCCTGTTGAAGAAACAGAAACAGCTACTCCTGTTAAAACGAAGAAACCTGCCGTTGTTGTTTTCTCTCAGTCTGACAAAGAGATTAACTGTGATGATGGTCAACCCATTTTGGCAATTGCTGAAGCAGCAGGGATAGACGTTGAAAGCATTTGTCAGTCTGGTTCTTGTGGCACATGCAAGCTACCTCTGATAGAGGGCAAGATTCGTTATGAAGGCGATCCAGCGGCTCTTGAAGCTGGAGAGAAAGGTGCAGTTTTGACCTGTATCGCGCATGCGGAAGGTCGGGTAGTGATTGACGCTTAAGAAAGCATCATTTTGACAATTGCAAACCCCCTTGACAGCATCAACTATCAAGGGGGTTTTTATTAGGAAAAACGACAGTAAAACACCTGTAAAATGCAAATAATGCATTTGATATATGCAAAATAAAAATCAGTTTGTTAACGCCGTTAAAAATGTTACAGAACTGGCGTATAAACCATGGGCATTATTGGCATCATTAGAAACGCTTTCTAACTAATGGATAATCTAAAATCATTGATATTTCCTGCTTTCCTGGGTCTTACTGCTGGAGTAGCCCACGGTATTATTTCGCACCAGACTGGATTACCCATGTCATTAACCGAGCAATTTATACAGCCATTCACTGCTTCTGAAACAGTCAGCTACTCGTTTCAAGACTAAATTTCGTAAACAGTATTGTTTGCTACAGAATAATTATGGGATGCTTGAGCTGACATTATAGTTCAGGGTTAGTTATATGGACTCCCAGACTCGTGCCATGTCTACTCAAGTTTCCAGCCTAGATCGAACTTTGGCGGCGGCTCTAGCAGCGTTTTCCATGTTTGTGGTTGGTTACACCGCTGTTCGTGTTTACTTAGCTCAGCCAGCTACAACCGCAGATGTGACTAACGTTACGCCTCACCAGGCTACATTGTGGTCTGAACTTGGCAAGTAGTTTGCATGATTAGCTAGACAAGCTAGCAAGAGCTAGACAAGCTAGCGAGCAACATAGACAGTTGGTTTTTCGATAAAATCTCTTGAAAGCCTGACATTCTCTGAGCGGAATGTTAGGCTTTTTAGCTGAAAAAACTTCTAATATCAGTCACTATCTAAAGTCTTGCATTTAAGCTATGAAACGAGCGCCAGGAATCTTGTAGCTACTGGCCACGACATCCGCAGAAGAGGGATCCAATAGTGTGCCCAAACTGCTTTCACTTCAGCATCTTGGGCGGCTTTATGCAAAAAACAAACAATCACATGCAAAAAAAGAATTACTTGGCGTTAATGGTAGCGAAAGGCACATTTTTACTTGTTGCTCACCGATAATGTAACGCTATGGTGATTTGGCTTTAGATTTTATCTGTTCAACTAATCTTAAATCGGCAGATTTCATCAAGTTTTTGTCAATGATTTTTGTTTTTTAGAGTGAGTTGATTAGAGAGATTCAGGGCTATCCACCATTAAATCTGTTGCGTCGCGTTGTCTGTTGTCCTTTCAGGATCCATAGCATTAGCGATTTTGTTCTAAAAAAGCAGCAGTCTGAAATCTACTAATGAGTGAATTTCAGAAGGAAAGTGAAATGTTTGTCTGTCCAGGAGAATAGAACTGATGCTAGGAGAGATGTGGTCCTTTAGGGGACGCTACAAAATCCTCCACATGACCTGGTTTGCCTTTTTCCTGTCGTTTGTTGTTTGGTTTAACCTGGCACCTTTGGCGACAGCAATTAAGGCGGATTTTGGTCTGGAGGTAGGTCAAATTCGTACCATTGCTATTTGCAATGTGGCTCTTACAGTTCCAGCTCGTGTCATCATCGGCATGTTGTTGGATAAATATGGTCCTCGTTTGACCTATTCGCTGTTGCTCATCTATGCAGCGATTCCCTGTATTATTTTCGCCTCTGCCCAAAGCTTTAACCAGTTGGTGATTGGCCGTCTGCTCATGGGTATTGTGGGTGCTGGTTTTGTCATCGGTATTCGCATGACCGCAGAGTGGTTCCCCCCCAAGGAGATTGGTCTGGCTGAAGGTATTTATGGTGGCTGGGGTAACTTTGGTTCTGCATTCTCTGCATTTACTCTTGTCGGTCTGGCAACTGCTCTCAACTTCATTCCTGGTGCTTTCCAAGTCCCTGACAGTGGTCCATTACTCAACTGGCGCATTGTGATTGCTGCCACTGGCATCATTGCAGCCCTTTATGGATGCTTATACTACTTCAGCGTGGAAGATACGCCCCCTGGTAAGGTTTACCAGCGTCCCCCCAGCACTCGCGGTATGGAAGTCACTACGGTAAGAGACTTCTGGGGTCTGATGCTTATGAATCTACCTCTAACTGGCATTCTGGTTGTTCTGGCTTGGCGTCTTAAGAAAGTTGGTTTCCTCAACGAAGGTACATTTGGTCTTGCGATCGCAGCCCTAATCGCCCTGTATCTCTTCCAGGCTTACAACTGCTGGACAGTCAATAAAGACTTATTGTCTGGTGCTAAGCGCTACCCTGCTGAAGATCGCTATAAGTTTAAGCAGGTTGCCATTCTTGAGCTAACTTACATTGTGAATTTCGGTTCTGAGCTGGCTGTAGTATCCATGCTGCCCGCTTTCTTCGAAGGCACCTTTGGTTTGAGCAAAGCCCTGGCTGGTATGTTGGCCGCAAGCTACGCGTTCATGAATCTGTTTGCTCGTCCTAGCGGTGGTTTGATTTCCGACAGACTCGGTAGCCGTAAAACAACTATGGGGGTTCTAACCCTCTTTATGGGCATTGGTTACCTTGTCATGAGCAGCATCCCTAGTATTCGTGATGCTCTCGGCGGCGGCGGTACCTTTATGGTTGGTCTCGCCGTTATCTTAACCATGGCTTGCTCCTTCTTTGTACAAGCTGGTGAAGGCTCCACATTTGCCATCGTGCCCCTTGTAAAGCGCCGTGTAACTGGTCAGATTGCTGGTAACGTTGGTGCTTACGGTAACGTTGGTGCGGTTGCTTACCTGACTCTTTACAGCTTGGTACCTGAGGGAGATATCGGTAACATCATCTTCTTCCAGACCCTAGGTGTTGCAGCAATTATTGTTGCCTTCCTATGCTTCTTCATCCTCGAAGAGCCCAAAGGTTCCTTTGCAGAGGCCCACGAAGGTGAAGACATATCTAATATATCTGTACCTGCTGATGGTTCCTACGTTGGCTAACGCCACAACAACGTTCGCTTAAGCGAGCAAAACAGCGTCGATACTGGTTGTCATTATCCCAAGTGTTATAGCAACCAGTGATGATAGCAATGTCAACTCAACAGATTGGGGGGCCGGTTTGCGCTCCCCTTTTCTGTCTAAAAAAGATTTAATTTTCGAATTAACATAAGACAGATTTCTTGTGGATGGAGGATGCGATCTATGGCTGATGGAGCAAAAACACTGTGCCCATACTGTGGTGTAGGCTGTGGCCTTGAGGTATTACCTCCTGCGCAACCGGGGCGAGCTGTAAATCGCGATGAACAGGGTAATCCGGTTTGGCAAGCGCGGGGCGATCGCAACCACCCATCAAGCAAAGGTCAGGTATGCATCAAGGGGGGCACCATCGGCGATTCCCTTGATCGGGGGCGATTGCTTCACCCAATGATGAGAGAGTCTCTCGACCAGCCACTACAGCGTGTCTCTTGGGAAGATGCCCTCAATCGCATCACCTATGAGATTCGTAAAACCTTGAATGAACGAGGTCCAGAAGCCATTGCCATGTATGGATCTGGCCAGTTTCAAACAGAAGATTATTACACCGCACAAAAGTTATTGAAAGGTTGTTTAGGTACTAACAACTTTGATGCCAACTCTCGCCTATGTATGTCGTCAGCGGTAGCGGGCTATATCCAAAGCTTTGGGTCAGATGGTCCCCCTTGTTGTTACGACGATTTAGAACAAACTGACTGTGCCTTTTTAATTGGGACCAATACAGCCGATTGTCATCCAATTGTGTTTAATCGGTTGAAGAAATACCACAAGAAAAACCGCAAGGTAAAGATGATTGTGGTGGACCCGCGCCGCACCGATACTGCAAAGGCAGCGGATTTACATTTGGCCATTAAGCCGGGAACCGATATTGCATTGCTCAACGGCATCGCCCACCTACTCTTGAGACATAGCTGGATCGATCCCAGCTTTATTGACTCCTGTACTGATGGCTTTAGTGACTATGCCCAGGTGGTGAAAAGCTATCCCCCCGAACGAGTGACTGAGATTTGCGGCATCACCCTGAGTGAACTTACCAAAGTAGCTGCCTGGTGGGGCAAATCTCAGCGAGTGCTATCCCTATGGTCTATGGGGGTGAACCAGTCCACAGAGGGAACTGCTAAGTGTCGCACCATCATCAACCTGCATCTGATGACAGGTAATATTGGCAAGCCTGGAGCGGGTCCTTTTTCTCTCACAGGGCAGCCCAATGCCATGGGGGGTCGAGAAGCGGGTGGATTAGCCCACATTTTGCCCGGTTATCGCCTGGTAAAAAACCCAGAGCATCGCCAAACAGTAGAAAGGGTATGGCAGGTGCCTGGGGGCAGTATTTCTCCGGTACCGGGGCTGGCGGCTTGGGATATGATGCTGGCCCTGGAACGAGGGGATCTAGGCGTCTTTTGGGTAGCTGCTACCAATCCCGCCGTCAGTATGCCAGATATTAAGCGCACCCAGGCTGCCCTCAGAAATTCTCCTTTCACCATTTGCCAGGACGCTTATTACCCAACCGAAACTGCTGCCTTTGCCCACGTAGTTCTACCCGCTACCCAATGGGGTGAGAAAGCCGGTGCCATGACTAATTCTGAGCGAGTGGTCACTTACTGCCCTGCCTTCCGTAATCCTGTTGGCGAGGCTAAGGCTGACTGGGAGATTTTTGCTGAAGTGGGTCGTCGATTGGGCTTTGAAAAACCGTTTGCTCAGCGCACATCAGCTGAGGTATATGACGAGTTTGTGACGCTGACAGCCAATCGCCTATGCGATTCTACAGGCCTCAGCCATGGGCGACTGGCGAAGGGACCCATTCAGTGGCCTTGCCCGGCAGGGGAGAGTGATGAGATCGCCTATGGCAAACATGACAAGCGACTATACACGAACTATCGATTTGCCACGCCTAATCAGAAGGCTAAGTTCTGTGCCTTCCATATTAAAGGGCTAGCTGAGCCCCCTAATGAGGATTATCCCTTTGTGCTGACAACGGGTCGACTGTATGGGCATTGGCATACTCAAAGTCGGACGGGACGGATTGAGCGGATTACAAAGCGTTATCCGGAGCCGCTGCTGGAGGTGAATCCTCGGGATGCACAGTTGCTGGAGGTGCAGTCTGGGGATTGGGTGGAGGTGCGATCGCAACGCAGCTTTGCCCAGCTAAAAGTTCTGGTCACGCAAAACATTACCCGTGGCACCATCTTTATGCCCATGCATTGGGGGTTTCTCTGGGGTGACAACATGGAAGTTAATGCCTTGACTCACCCGGAGGTTTGTCCAATCTCCCTGGAACCTGAGCTTAAGGCTTGTGCTGTGCAGGTGATTCCAGTTCCGGCACCTCAGATTTCCGATGAGGCCACTGTTAAGTCTCGGTTCGAAGCGGCCCAGAAAATAGCAATGGAACCTGTGAAAGTTTAAAGTTCGAGCATGGCTAATCCTCGGGAGAATTTAAAAGGCATCTAGGCAAACGCTTGATTGACCATATCTCGACACGGTTCACCGCACTAAGGGTAAGGGGACTGCACAACAATAAAGACCCAGGTTGGGGCTGTAGATGGGTGCATGAGTAATGGGGTAATGGGGTGGTTATTTAAGCGCAAGCGCCTAAGCCATCAGAGCTGTCAAAGCTTTTTAAAATTGATCAATACCTATGCATTAGCAAAGCAGATTAAATAACTAAAAAATCATTAGCTAAGCTTATAAGACAATTAGAGAATTAACATTTTACAGATCCTGATTCTGTCGCCACCATAGGGACAAGTCCATCAAATTTTCAGTCAGGATTTTCACCCTATGGTTACTCTTGCTGCTCCGTCAATAACAACGGCTTCACCAAATAGACTGACAATCCAAACTGCTGAAATTGCCTTGGGTTCTACAGCAATTCGTTGCCTTGACTGGGATCGAGACCGTTTCGATATCGAATTCGAGTTAAAAAATGGAACTACCTATAATTCTTTTCTCATCCGTGGTGATCAAACTGCGTTAGTTGACACATCTCACCAAAAATTTGAAGCGTTATATTTTGAGACTCTCGAAGGTCTGGTGGATCCAACAACAATTGATTATCTTGTCGTCAATCACACTGAACCAGACCACAGTGGCTTAATTGGCCGTTTGTTGGAGATTGTGCCCCAGTTGACAATAGTAGGCTCGAAGGTAGCCATTCAGTTTTTACAACATCAGCTGCATCGTCCATTTGCTTTTCAATTGGTTAAAAGTGGCAGCCAGCTAAATTTGGGGCAGGGACACTGTCTGGAGTTTGTTTCGGCTCCTAATCTTCACTGGCCCGACACAATCTTCACCTACGACAGTGGGACTCAGGTGCTCTATACCTGTGATGTGTTTGGCATGCACTACTGCGATGACGCTCTCTACGACGAGATACCAGAGCTGCTAGAGCAAGACTTTCAGTATTATTACGACTGTTTGATGGGGCCTAATGCCAGGTCCGTATTGGGAGCCCTAAAGCGGATGAATAAGTTGACGGTGACCCTAGTGGCCACCGGACATGGTCCCCTACTGCAACATCACCAGCAGCAATGGCTCGAATACTATCGCACCTGGAGCGAAGCCCAATCTAAGGCGACTCCCTACGTAGCGCTGATTTACACCGATGAGTATGGCCATAGTGATCATATCGCCCGTGCAATTGCTCAGGGTATTCACAAAACCGGCACCGATGTTGAGCTAGTGGACTTAAACGAAACCGATCTCCACGATGTGAGAGAAATTGCCACCACTGCCACCGCCCTGGTGGTAGGGATGCCACCTCAAGCAACCAATAATAGTCACGTCTCTGCTGCACTCAGTACAATTTTGGCGGTGGCCCATCCTAAACAGGCCATTGGCTTATTTGAAACGGGTGGCGGTCACGACGAACCGATTTATCCACTGCGTAATCGGTTTATAGAACTGGGACTAATAGAAGCATTTCCACCAATCTTGATCAAGGCGACCCCATCTGATGCCACTAAGCAACACTGTCAGGAAGCAGGCACTGATCTGGGGCAGTGGGTGAGTCAAAACCATCGGCAGCATCGCAGAGAAGCCTCAGACTCTAGCTTGGACCAGGCTCTAGGGCGGTTGAGTAGTGGTCTTTATATAGTCACTGCCCGTAAAGGAGATGTCACCAGTGCCATGTTGGCCTCCTGGGTCATGCAGGCTACCGTTGAGCCTTTGGGGCTGGCGGTGGCCGTTGCCAAGGAACGTGCTATTGAATCTCTGCTGCATGGAGAGGATTATTTTGTTCTAAATGTGTTGGAAGAGGGCAACTACCAGCGGTTGATGAAGCATTTCCTCAAGCGCTTTCCCCCCGGCGCCGATCGGTTTATTGGCATTGCCACCTACGATGCGGAGAACGGTTCCCCGATTTTAGCTGAAGCACTGGCATATTTGGAGTGTCGGGTCATCAGCCGTACCGATGCAGGAGATCATTGGATAATGTATTGCGCTGCCGATCGTGGACGGGTGGCTCACCCTGACGGTATCACCGCTGTCCATCATCGCAAAGCCGGTAGTCATTACTAAAAATGGTGACTAATAACAAACTTTTTGGGTGTCATTGCCATGCATGACACTTCATTTTGTACTCACAGAAGTTTTTGCTCTAACCTATCACCAAGAGAACATATACGATGACTTATACAACACCAACAATTTCGTCAACCGGCAGCCGTCCTCGGGATGTGCAGGTGGCAGACATTGGTACACAATCCCAAGTATTACGATCTCGCACCTGGGATCGCCTCAAATTTGAAATTGAATATGGACGGCGGCGGGGCACCACCGCTAATTCCTACTTAATCAAAAGCGAGAAAATCGCCCTTATCGACCCGCCAGGTGAGTCTTTTACAGCTACCTATTTAGCTACGCTACAACAACAGATTAACCCCCATAACATTGACTACATCATCACCAGCCACGTAAATTCTAATCGGATTGTTACCCTCAGGGGCCTACAGCAGATAGCACCCCAGGCAACACTGGTGTGTTCTCACCCTGCCTTCAGTACCCTAAAAAAATCAGGTCTAGTTTGGTCGGTGGTCCCTGTCCGTACAGGAGATACGCTAGACTTGGGTCAGGGACATCGCCTCAGCTTTATTAGTGTGCCAACCCCACGCTGGCCCGATGGACTTTGCACCTACGATCCAACCAGTGAGATTTTATATAGCGATAAGCTATTTGGCAGCCACTTTTGCGGCAACAATATTTGGGATAGCCACTGGCGTGAACTCAATGATGACCGCCGTTACTATTTTGATTGTCTCCAGGCCCCCCAGGCCAAACAGGTAGAAGTCGCCCTAGATCAGTTTGATGCCTTTTCTTTCAAGATTCTTGCGCCAGGCCATGGTCCCTTAGTACGCCACAGCCTGAGTCGATTTCGTCAGGACTATCGACAGTGGTGCCAGGAACAAACCCAACGGACACTGCGGGTTGCCGTACTCTACGCCTCGGCCTATGGTAGTACGTCCACCATCGCCCATGCCATTGCCCAAGGTCTCACAGACAATGGTGTGGCGGTGGAAGCTATTAATTGTGAGTATACTCCCACTGAGACTCTCACTAAAGTTGTTGCCGACTGTGATGGGTTTATTATTGGGTCGCCCACATTGGGTGGCCATGCCCCAGTACAAATTCAAACTGCCTTGGGTACAATCCTGGCAAATATACCTAAAACAAAGTTGACGGGAGTATTTGGCTCCTATGGATGGAGTGGCGAAGCGATTGACTTATTACAACAAAAGTTGCGGGATGCAGGTTATCGGTTTGGCTTTGAGCCAATTCGCGTGCAGTTTAGCCCCGATTCGACTACCCTCAAGATATGTCAAACTGCTGCCACCGCATTTGCTCAGCAGTTGCGTAAGCGTTCCCGTCAGCAGGTACCGCGTCAGACGATGGTCGACATTCAGACTAGCCGTACCGCTCAGGCCCTGGGGCGCATCATCGGCTCTCTATGCGTAGTTACCTTTGAACACCACAGTCACCATCGGGCGATTCTCACCGCCAGGATTTCCCAAGCCAGTTTCGCACCGCCGGGGATTATGATGGCTTTACCTATGGGGGATGATGCGATTTCAAGTCTACAAACCCAGGACTCATTTGTTCTCAACATCCTCAAAGAAGGACGTAGTATCCGCCGCCATTTTTCCTATCAAAAATCCTGTCAGATTCCCGTAGATCAGCTGAACACCGAAATCTTACAAGGGGGAAAACCGATATTTACTGATGCTCTAGCCTATTTAGAGGGTACCATCATCAGTCAACAAACCATTGGCAGTCATCTATTGGTATACGCTCATATCAACAATGGTCAGGTATTAGATAAAGGGGGACTGACTGCCATCCATCAACTGTAAGGCATTAGGGCACCCACAAGAGCTGTCCCTACAGGATCGTATTCCTAAAGAATTTGAGACAAGAACTTCTGGGAGCGCTCTTCTTTAGGGTTATTAAAGAACTCATCCGGCGTGTTCTCTTCCACGAGCACACCAGCATCCATGAGAACAACTCGGTCAGCCACTTCACGGGCGAAACCAACTTCATGGGTAACACAGACCATGGTCATCCCTGTGTCTGCTAGACCACGCATAACATCGAGTACTTCTCGTACCATTTCAGGGTCGAGGGCAGAGGTGGGCTCGTCAAACAGCATAATCTTGGGTTGCATGGCGAGGGAACGGGCAATGGCCACCCGCTGCTGCTGACCACCGGACAACTGCCCTGGAAACTTATTAGCCTGCTCTAAAATGCCTACACGCTCTAACAGCTGCATGGCAATTTCTTCTGCTTCCCGTTTCTTCTGCTTACGCACCCAAATCGGAGCCAGGGTGACATTTTGCAGAACCGTCAGGTGGGGAAACAGATTAAACTGCTGAAACACCATGCCCACTTCCCGACGAATCTCCTCAATGTTCTTCAAGTCGTGGGAAATCTCAATGCCATCAATAACAATGCTGCCCTTTTGGTAAGGCTCTAGAGCATTAAACGTACGAATAAAGGTGGACTTACCGGAACCCGATGGCCCCATCACGACCACCACTTCCCCCTTATATACATCAAGGCTGACGCCCTTGAGCACATTAAAGCCGTTGTCGTACCACTTCTCTACATCGCTAGCAACGATCACTGCCTCAGCACCGACAGAATTGCCATTGGCATGATTGGTCATGGACATATCCGCTTGGGTCATCGTTATGGTTCCTCATGGTGGGGAAAAACCCCAGGACTATTTTGGCATTTACTACCCGTGGCGCTGTGGTGGACGACACGGGATTTAACATCGAATCGATTAGTACTTAACGTTCAGTGTTTAAGGCCTGCTCAATTCGTCGACTGCCCAAGGACATGGCATAGCAAAAGAACCAATAGAGCACGGCAATAAACAGATACACTTCGGAGTAATCTCCCAAATACTTGGGGTTAGCCAAAATACTGTTACTGATACCCAATAGTTCCACCAGACCTACAATGCCCAGCAGTGTGGTGTCCTGGAAAAGGCTGATAAACTGGCCCACAATCGCAGGAATTGCGGTCTTTAAAGCCTGAGGTAGGACAATCAAGGCCAATGTTAAGGGGCTATTCAGTCCTAACGAGGCTGCAGCTTCAAATTGACCTCGGGGAATAGCCTGCAAACCGGCCCTCACATTCTCTGCCAGATAGGCTGAACTAAACAGGGTCAAACCCACAATGGCCCGCACAATGTTGTCTGGTCGCACACCCTCAGGTAAAAACAGCGGAATCATTACCTGCCCCATAAACAGTATGGAAATCAGAGGTACACCACGAATCAGCTCAATGTAGGCAACGGATAATCCCTTGATGATGGGTAGACTGCTGCGCCGACCCAGGGCCATTAACACACCAATGGGAAAACATAGGGCAATACCAGTAATGGCAAGAAACAGCGTCAGGGTTAAACCACCCCAATTGTTAGTGCCAATAGGCTTTAGCCCAAAAAAGCCGCCAGCAAGATCAAATATAGAACTGATGGCAAAGCAGCCTAAGCCAAAGGCAACGACAGCAATGACAAATGTAGTCAGGGTTTTACGCTCAGCCAAAATTGGCACCAGCAGCGACACAAAGGAAATATAGGTAACCAATGTAAGCAGCTTTAGGGGTAGCGGCACATTTAAGAACCCATACACTGGCCAGAACAGTGCTACACTGCCCGCAAACCAGACAATGCGCATCAGCCAAATGCCAATCGGGTTAAGGCTAACGGCATCAATAATTGAAGAATTGGCTAACAGTTTAAGTGCCATTGAGGCTAGCCAAATACTCGCGCCAACGGTGAGTACCAAAAAGATCAGGCTGTTGCGAATATCTCCCCCTGCTAGAATCAGCAGCGAAATAGAGTAAGCAAAAAACCAACCCGCCGACAAAAACTGACTGAGGGTCAGCTTCCGTTGGCCAATAGTTTTAGCCCCCCAGGCACAGGCCAGGGTGAGCACCACCATACCAATCAATGTCAGGGCCGATGGCCGAGTCAGTGGCAAAATAATCAGGCCAGCGCAAAGAATAGCGACGGTGATCAGCCCGCTGCGACCCAAGAGCTTGCTTTGGTTACGCGCTAGCAGTCCCCAGGTAAAACCGCCCATGGCAACATTGACAGCAAGGATGACCCAAATACGTGAACGGATCTCCGATGGGTATAACCCTGACATAAATAAGGCCAGGTTGTTGGGGATTACGGCCCACTCAGCCAGTCGAATCGCCCAGTTGAGCATGCCCCATAGTGCTGCCAGCATGATGCCGACCAACACAACTGTTAGCAACGCGTTGTACCAGGTGTTGAACAAATGCTTACGCAGCCAGGCTACCGGACCTGCTTGGGCAATGGGCGGCGGGCTAGCGTCAACTACCAAAGGTGAATCAGGTGACGTTGTTGTCATCGCCTCTACCGCTCCTTAAATTGCACAGCACTGTTGAGTTGATTCATATTTACTGAAATCAAAAGGTTGATGATGAGATAAGTGGCCATCATCAGTAAAAAGACTTCGACCGGTCGCCCCGTTTGGTTAAAGGTGGTGTTGGCCACGGAATATAGGTCGGGATAACCAATGGCCAAGGCCAAACTGGAGTTCTTAGCCAGGTTGGCAAATTCACTGTTGAGTGGGGGAATAATCACCCGTAATGCCTGGGGAAACACCACCATACGCATGGCTAAACCTGATGACAGCCCTAGAGAACGGGCGGCTTCCCACTGGCCTTGAGAAACCGATTGAATTCCGGCCCGAACAATCTCAGCAATAAAGGCTCCGGTGTAAAAGGTTAACCCCGTCACAATGGCGGAATATTCTAACGACAGCCTCAGACCGCCAGTAACACCGCCGCTAAATGTACCGTCATCTCTGACACCAGCAACGGGTGCTTCCCAGCCGAGGGCAAAGAGAATAATGAGGACGCCGAGGAGCAGTAGACCTGCGATCGCAATCAGCTGTGGTTTACCCGACTGTCCCTGCTCTACAATCAGCTGTGTCCGCCAGCGGTTCAGCAATACCAAAGGCACAATCATCACTAGCAGCACGATCACCCATAGGCCTTGAGAGCTAGAGAATAGCGCGGGTAATGCACCTTTAAAATAAACCCCCTTACCCGCATTCCAGTTGAACAGCAGAAAGAACTCAGCCAATACCAAAATAGGGATCAAAAGAATGCTAAAGCCATAGTTGAGTAACGGTCCTATGCCGCCCTGATAGCGGCCAGCACGAATGACCCCAATCGAGCGCATCAACACGCCAATCAAAAGCAAGGACACAGCCAACAAAATCAAACTAGTCCACGTTGCTGGTGTAAACGATGGCCCCGGCAAATATATTCCTTTTTTGCTCAGTACCAGCCAGCTAGCATTGGCATTGGGAAAAATAAACGGGCTCCTCGGTGCAGGAAAACTAAAGAAAACCGCCAAATACCAGAAAAACAACTGGAGCAAGAGCGGTACATTACGCACCAGTCCTACATAGGCTCGACTAATTTTGTAAAGTAGCCAATTATCAGAGAAACTGGCTACTCCAGCGGTGATCCCAACCGTAGTTGCCAGAATCACACCGACAATCATCACTCGCAGAGAATTGATGATACCCACCTGGATAACCTTAGTGTAGGTATCCTGCGCCTTATAGTCCAAAAGGCTTTCACCAATCCCAAATCCGGCTGAATTCTTGAGAAAACCAAAGCCAAATTGAATACCTCGACCCAGCATGTTGTCATTGAGCGTGGCTGAGAAATGCCAGAGCAAATTCACCACAAACAACACAATCAGCGCTTGGAACGCAATCTTCCAAAAGCGTTCATCACGGAATAGAGATTGGATACCAGAAATTGGACTGTTACTTCGACTGGTCATAACATAGGAACAACTAAAGGCTTAGCAAAAGCAAATTTAAACCACATCGCACATTAAATTCTCAAATGTGCTCTGATTCTCAGCTGTGCTCTGGGAAAGACATATGTATATACGAACAAAGCTCTTATCATCAACACCTAAGTTCAATCATCATAGGGGGGTGACGATAGGAGATTCTAGCTTTTTTGCCCAGGCCACAAAAACTGTTAGTAAACGTAATGTAATTCCTTAGGTGCCGCAGTACGATGGGCTACCGTGCAACTAACTTCATCATTTGAAATAAAAAAATAGGGGCCTATTAGGCCCCTAAAAACTATCTAATGCTGGTTGTTAAAAAACACCATTAGATAGTTTCAGTTATTTAGCGGAAGGGAGGTGCATACATCAAACCACCATCGGTCCAAAGCGCATTCTGACCACGATCAAGTTCAAACTGGGATTCCTTACCCAAGTTGCGCTCAAAGATTTCGCCATAGTTACCAACGTGCTTAATAGCGCGTAGCATAAAGTCATTGGGCAGACCCATATCATCACCCAAAGTACCTTCAGCACCTACGAAACGTAGAATGTTGGGATCTTCGCTGTTAACGGCTTCTTCAATATTCTCAGAGGTTAGACCAAACTCTTCAGCCTGAATCAAACCGTAAGTAACCCACTTGACAGTATCAAACCAAGCAGAGTCGTTGTTAATGGTTACCGGTCCCAAAGGCTCCTTAGACATGGTGACATCTAACAGAACATGAGCATCGGGCTCGCTGAGGGTACTGCGACGAGCGATTAGCTGAGACTTATCAGAGGTAAAGCCTTCGCAACGACCTTCATCGTAGGCAGCATAGCCAGCATCAGCATCTTGGAAGACAACGGGCTCAAAGCTAACACCACGCTGGCGGAACTGGTCAGTCAGGTTGAGCTCAGTAGTGGTACCGGTTTCAACACAAATGGATAGGCCTTCCATGTCTTCAAGGGTTTCAACACCACTATCAGCACGTACCAGCATGCCCTGACCATCAAAGAATGTAGTAGGAGCAAACTCCATACCTACAGATGTGTCGCGACTGATGGTCCAGGTGGTGTTACGGGAGAGCATGTCCACCTCACCTCCCTTGAGGGCCTCAAAGCGCTCGGTGGAATCTAGACGGCGATACTCAATGGCTTCAGGATCATCAAACAAGGCAGCTGCAACAGCCTTACAGACATCCACATCCAAACCGGAGTAAGTACCGCTCTCGTCAACAAAGCTGAATCCAGGAATACCACCATCAACACCGCAGTTTAGGGTGCCGCGACTAAGAACAGTTTCTAGGCGGCTACCACCGCTAACGGCACTCGAAACCGTATCGACAGCATCACCAGCCGCATCAGTAGCTGTATCAACAGCATCTTGAGCACCACCGCATGCAGCTAGCGGTAGAGCAACAGCAAGTAATGCTGCTAATGAAGAACCCCTTTTTGCCATAGTTACCTCACACACTCCATTGGAATAAATCAAGTCAGCTTAGTGGAAAAACACAGCCTGTAAATCGAGAACCAATGCAGTTTTCAGAACCACGATCCACGACTTATGTAATGTATCTAGGCTGGATTTTTATGCATTCTAAGACGTTATGTTATCGCCTACCAGGAATTAATACGTATAATACGCGGCAGTTATGGCAAGAATATGAGGGCAATAAGGATTGATTTCAAAGAGATAGCAGCACTTTGTATTGCAGATCACTATTTTTGAAATCGAGTAAAACTTAAGACTTACTTAACCAGTGTTATTTAGGTTATCTATCGAAACGATAGAAATCATGCTAGGAAATGAAGTCTATTACTATGAGAATCTCTAATTCCTACCAGACAAAAATGACTGAAAGTTTATTCATTCTGAGCAATATCTCGAATTAGGGGAAGCTTAGAGCGAATGTAGTGGTTGACCTGGCTCAATTCAACTGTATCTAGAGGAGACTGATAACATAGCTGCTCTATCACCCAGTTGGTCAGCCCCTGATCGTCTAGGCTGAGAATATAGTTGCTGTGGGCGGCATCAATCACAGACCAAAGTTGACGAAGCAGAAAAGGAGACATGCAATTTTAATATTGTTTTAACATTCTCGTTTCCATTATCACTATTACATGCCAGGGTTGATGTTTAATTTTGACAAGTTTTCTCACAGACAAGCCGACTTAACTCAGGGTTGGTCGCTGTCATGAGGCTACTTTGTATCAGTAATGGGCACGGGGAAGATCTGATCGCCATCAGAATTTTGCAGGCTCTGCAAGGGTTAGCCCCTCATCTAAAGATGGCAGCCTTACCCATTGTGGGTGAGGGTCGGCAATATCAGAAATTAGGCATTGAAATTATTGGCCCCACGAAGAAAATGCCCTCCGGTGGCTTTATATATATGGACAGTCAGCAGCTGGCTCGGGATTTGCAGGGGGGGTTGCTTCAGCTGACGATTGCGCAGCTACGGGCTATGGGAAAGTGGCTGAATCCAGATGATGTGGTGCTGGCGGTAGGGGATATCGTGCCGCTACTATTTGGTTGGCTCAGCCGCCATTCATATGGATTCGTTGGCACTGCCAAGTCTGAATACCACGTGCGGGACGAGCAGGGCACATGCCTAGTAAAATCAACGTTGCTTGACGTCCTGGACTTTCAACGGACCTGCGTTTACATGCCTTGGGAGCGCTGGCTAATGAAACGTAGTGCCTGTGTATTCCCCCGCGATGGTATTACCACTCAACGATTACATCGCTGGGCCGTAGAAGCCTATGATGCAGGCAACCCGATGATGGATGGGTTTGCCATTCCTACCAGTCAACAGGTCCACCAACAAGGTCTAACTGTTTTGTTATTGCCGGGTTCCCGTGTACCTGAAGCCTATGAAAATTGGCAGCGGTTACTCCAGGGTGTGGATGACCTGACTCGCCATAGACATGAGCCAACCACTTTTTTGACCGCCGCTGCGCCCAGCTTAGATATGGAAATGCTGACGGAAACGCTCACTCATTATGGTTGGCAGTTTACAGGACAGGACCATCAACGAGGTCAGCATAGGCTACAGCTTGATCAGGGGTTATTTGTGGATTATGCCTATCAGGCTAACGTTGCGATCGCAACCGCCGGTACGGCCACCGAACAGTTTGTTGGCTTAGGTAAACCCGTACTCACCCTGCCGGGCAATGGCCCTCAATTCACCCTAAGTTTTGCCCAAGCCCAGGCTCGCCACCTTGGCCCATCGGTCACCCTGGTGGAGCACCCAAGCCAGATCAACCAAATGCTCACCGCCATCTTAAATGACCCAGAACGCCAGGCTATCATTTATAAAAATGGCTTGCACCGCATGGGTCCTCCCGGAGCGGGCAAGCGTATTGCTGAAATTTTGCTCAAAAAACTGCTATTGGCTGCCTAAATCAAGGGGCAAGGGCGCAGGTTATAGGCGTATGCGCCCCTACGGTTTGCACCATCTAACCGATGACTGCACTCATGGGTGCTTTGGCTTTCAGGTATTCCGTGTTGACTCCAGACTCACGGGTGAGGGCAATTTTGCCAGTGCGGGCAATCTCACGCACACCAAAGCGATCTAATACCTGAACAATAGCCACCATTTTGCCTGGATCGCCAACCACTTCAATGGTCAGCGACTCGTCTGAAACGTCCACCACACGAGCCCGGAAAATTTGGGCAAAATTGATAATCTCAGCCCGCGTGCTGCTAGTTGCATTGACCTTTAGCAACATCAGCTCGCGCTCAACACAGGGCTTCTCAGTAATGTCGTTCACCTTGAGCACATTGATGAGCTTGTAGAGCTGCTTGGTCAATTGCTCAATGACACCGTCATCTCCTGGCACCACCATGGTGATGCGAGAGATACCTGCCTGTTCAGCCGGTCCGACAGCCAGACTCTCGATGTTGAAACCACGGCGGGCAAACAATCCAGCAATGCGAGTCAGAACGCCTGCTTCATCTTCGACCAAAACAGAAAGGGTGTGTTTCATGGGAGGAACAGTGATGGAGATGGATCCAATCATGGGGTAGCCCCAATCATGGGGTAGCCCCCAGCAATGGGGGTGGCCCATTATTTTATTCCAGAACCCTACCTTCGAACACATCAACTTCAAGAAACCAATTTAAGAAACTAGGTTTCTTAAGGTGAAGCATCCCGGAAAGTGAGAATGTCCCTCGAAAATTTTTATACATACGGGCAAAACAGGCAATTAAACAGAAACATTTCAGAAATATTTCAAATAACAGCATTACTAACAGACCTAAAACGCTGTTTATTCAACCCTTTAGGGAGATTGGGAGATATGGGCAAACACATATTGCTGATCGCGGTAAGCACGGATGAATTGGCTATAGACACTATGGAAGAGTCTCCTGCGATCGCAAACGTCACTGCCCTCAGGAAAGCGCTATTAGTTGATTTAGAGGGGCTGCGGGATGATCAGATCATCACCCTAATCAACCCCAATCTGCGACAGATGCGCCACGCCATTGCGCTGATGACCTATCGCTGCCGTCACGATGATCTCTGTCTGATTTACTACACTGGCTATGGTGTGCTTGATCCCCGCACGGGGGCTATTTATCTGCCCGCCAGCGACACTGACCCCCATGCCGTTGCTACCACAGCCATCTCCAGTGACTATATTCGCCAGGCCCTACCGTCACTACAGGAGGGGCTTAATCGAGTCATGATACTAGATTGTCTTTGGAGTTCTTTACCCCAAAGCAACATTGATAATCCAACTATGCTACAAGGGGGAATGTCTCCCAACGGTCACTTACCAATGCCCCATTTGGCAGACTGCAACTGTGCCCTGCTCACAGCCTTAGCGAGCTCCGCTAACCCTTGGCCCACCGTCGATTTAGGTCTATCTCTCTACACTCACTATTTGATTGAGGGGATTACCACAGGATTAGCCGATACGGATGCCGATGGGGGTATCTCCATCGATGACTTACAAACTTACCTGGCGCGGGCACTCAGTGAGAGCCATACGGACATCTTTCCCATTGCTCTCTACACCCACAACGAAACAGCCGACACCCCACTGCTAGCCGTTCCTCCCTATTCTCCTGAACGGGAATATCGCAGTAGCCTTGAGGAATATGCCCACCGCCATCAGGGCCATATTCCACCCGCCAGCCGCAACATTTTAGAATTTCTACGCCATCAGCTGGGCATTAGCGTTTACCAGAGCCAAGAAATTGAAGCCAATGTGATGGCTCCCTACGCCCACCATAAGGACAGTTGCGATCGCTATCGACAGGCCATGCTAGCCGCTTTAGAACTGGAAAACCCCTTGGGCAAACCGCTAAAAAAGTGGCTACAGCATCTTCAGAGTGAGCTTGCCCTGAGTTACGAAGATGTGTGCGCCATTGAAGCCCAGGCCATGACCCACCCAGGCTCTGCAGGGCACCTGCAAACCTTGCCCCGCTGGTTAACCCCCATTGATGATCAACAGCCAAAACTGCCTGCCCATGTCCCCAATGGTCGTAACGGTCAGGACTATTACAACAGCTAGATCGACATTTAAAGATTCCCCTCATTTGGACTGTATGGGCAATATAGTTCAATCGATCACGTCAATTTGCTATTGATGATTGCCAGATGATCCGGTAGCGTCTTTGGCATGATCACCATCGGCTCTGTTTAGCCGTCCTGTTTGACCATGCAGTCAGATTTCTCATATTCCCAGCCCCAGTGGCTCCAGAAAATTTTTACGGCACTGAACCTGCGCCCTGAAGAAGGCCATCGCACCCTGCTGCTGTTTACCTTCTATACCTTCATGTCCATGGGGATTATGTGGCTGGAGGTCAGTTCGGCAGCATTATTTCTAGACAAGTATGGAGCCAAAACACTACCGCTGATCTATTTGTTTACGGCATTGGTAGGGGTAAGTTTAGGCAGCGTCTATTCTTGGCTACAGCGTCTGCTACCCCTGCGCCAGGTGATTGTGTTGATTGCCCTATTAATGACCTTACCCATTGGCCTATTTCGCATTGGGTTAGGCGTTGAGGTTTGGGCCGCCCCCACCATTTTTGCACTGCGTCTGTGGATGGAGGCCATCACTAACCTGAACGAGCTGAATTTATCCGTATTAGCCAATCAGCTGTTTAATATCCGCGAGATTAAACGCACCTTCCCCCTGATCAGCAGTGGCAATTTGGTGGCCGACATCCTCAGCGGGTTTACCCTGTTTGCCCTCCTGACGGTTTTAGATGTCAACAATGTTGTCTATCTGGTACTTGGCATCATGCTGGTGGCAACAGGCGTGCTGTTCTACATCAGCAAAACCTATGAACATGCCTTCCCAGACTCCAAACGCCGGACAGTGGAACTGTCCAATGCCAATTTTTCAGCCAGACGGTTGCGTAAGCTCATTCGCCGTTATGTGCTGCTTTTACTGAGCTTTTTTGTGATCGCCCAAATGCTTCTGTATTTGGTGGAATATCAGTATTTTCTACAGTTGGAAGCCCAAGAATTCAGCATTGATGCCATGGCCAAATTCCTGGGTATTTTCACCGGGGTATTGGGCCTCATGGAATTGCTTACCCAGCTATTTACCTCCAGTCGTTTAATTGAACGGTTGGGATTGTTTATGACAGCAGGTTTATTGCCAGCCTTAATGGCTATCTTCAGCTGTCTGTGCTTAGTGGTAAGTCTACCGGCGGTGGGTGGCGCAACCGGACTGTTTATCGGCCTGATATTGCTGAAGTTTATTGATGAATGGCTACGCTACACCATTGTGGCTAGCAGCCGCCCAGTCCTGTTTCAACCGGTTCCCGCTCAGCCACGGGCCAAGATCCAATCATTGGTCGGTGTAGCAGAATCCATCGCCATTGGCATAGTGGGCATCGGGATTTTACTGGTGATGGCTCTAGCAAATCACATTAGCTGGATGCAGGGGAGCAGCATCTTTTTGTTCATCACCCTCGGCCTATCATTACTGTGGCTAGGCAGCATTTTTTTGTTGCGATCGCAATATCTCAATCTTCTTGTACTCACAGCTGAGCGCGGTCTTTTAAGCTTTTCCGACGCCAGTTTACGGGTATTAAAACAGGCGATTATCGAAGCCTTAGACAAACCTGGCCCCGAAGCCGATAAGCGCTCCCTAATTGAGCTGCTCACTCAGATTGAGCCTCGCAGCATCAGCGAAGTGTTAGCTCCCATGCTCAGTGAGCTTTCCCCCAATCTGCAACAGCAGAGTTTGGAGACCATGCTGGTCTATCCAGATCCCACATTTACGGGCTATGTCGACGCTCTCATTTACCCCTCCCAAGAGCCATCCATTTTGGCCTTAGCCCTCCGCTATGTCTGGCTGACCCAGCAAGATGGCGATGTGCATCAGCTCAAGCCCTATCTGAAACCTAGCATTGATCCAGCTGTACGCGGCACGGCTGCTTCCATGATGCTCAGACATGGAAACCCAGCAGAGCGGGCGCGGGCCACATACCTGTTGCAGCAGATGCTCACCCACCAGGAGGAACGGGAGCGGGTGATGGGCTGTCGCGCCTTAGGGGAAGCCGAGTACATGCAAGGACTGCGGCTCCATGTGCCCAATTTGTTGCAGGATGATTCACTGCGGGTACGACGGTCAATGTTGGAAGCGATCTCAGCCACACGGCTAGAAGAACACTATCCCTCACTGCTAAAGGCCCTCAGTTATAAATCCACCCGCGAAGCGGCGATGAAAGCCCTGAGCGAACTGGGCAATGACGCCCTCCCGATGCTAGTCAAGCTGGCCAACGATCCCTATAAGAGTGAAACCTTACGCCACCAGGCTTGGAATGTCATTGGCCGCATCGGCACCCTACAAGCCCTCAACCTATTGTCATCTAATTTGATGACAGCATGGGGAGGCCCCCGTCGCTGGATTTTACGCATTTTGTTAAAGCTCCTGGATGAGCAGGGCTTACGCCGGTCTACGGATATTGATAGTGCCCTTGACCAGCTCGGTCGTCCAGGGGTAGAAACCTTGTTAGATCAAGAGCTACAGTTTATTGGTCAGCTCTACAGTTGTTTGGAGGACTGTTCCGAAGAAAAGGCATCTGGAGAAACCTGCGAATGGCTGCGACGGGCTTTGCAGGATATGAAGGCGGATGCCATGCAACGCATATTGTTACTGCTGCGGTTTCTTTACCCATCTTCAGTGATTCAAGCAGCAGAGCTCAACCTGGATGGCTCAGCCGCCAGTCGAGCCAGAGGTCTGGAGATTTTAGACAATACGTTGAACATTCCTGCAAAGCGCGCCATTCTCACCCTATTTGACCGATCTAATTCTAATAATGAAACGACGCTAGCCGCCCTCCATCCACTGGTCACGTACCAGCCCCTGGAACCCCAGGAACGTCTACGCCAACTCATGGAACTAAGGCATTTTCTATCGGATTGGGCCTTAGCCTGCTGCTTTCATGTAGCCCGCACCGAGCGCTGGCCCCTAAGCGGTGACCATGTGATGGCATCGCTCCGCCACCCGGTCAGCTTTGTGCGAGAAGCCGCTTTAAGCTATTTAGACATGGCTTCACCCAGCAGCCTTCCCAGGTTGCTGCAGTTAATGGAAAAAGACTCTGATCCGCTGGTGGCTGACCAAGTCCAGAAAATGCTGGAAAAGCATGTGGCCACTCAATAAATACACAGTTTGAGGCGGTGGGATTTGGGTATGTTCAGGGTTAAGCAGATGTAGGTTTGGATAATGTATGTGGTCAATGTACTACCCTGTATTGCATCGACTGCCTCCGAGGGTTACACTGCCATAACTGAGCGGCCATCCACCGCTTAACTGTGCTCACTGTGTGGTTTTGACCAAATAGCATATCTAAACCAAGTTCACCATGCTCACCAGCGTTGATCGTTTACTATTCGTGCGGGGTGTCCCCATCTTTAAAGAACTGCGGGACGACTTTCTAGTGCGATTAGCATCCATCATGGATGAGCTGTCTTTTCCTGCAAATCATAGAATTTTTAAGGAAGGTGAAGAGGGCCGTTCTCTTTATATCGTGGTCTCAGGACAAGTACGGGTACATTTGCGATCGCAAAACCTAACCACCTTAGATAAGGGGACGTGTTTTGGTGAAATGTCCCTGTTTGATGCTGAACCACGCTCCGCCTCAGTGACCACCATTAATGCCTGCGATTGTCTGGTTCTGACTCAGCAGCAGCTATACGAAGCCATCGACGAAACCCCCGGCATCGCTGTCAACATTATTAAGCTCCTGTCGCGGCGCATTCGCGAGATTAATAAGGAGCGTAATCAAAAACAAGCCAGTCAACCCACAAAAATCTCACCCATCCTTCAGGATGCGCTGCAAGAAGTCCCCAGGCCTAATGCTAGCAACGGCAATAGCAAGTCCCAGAGCCCTGCCAAAACTCGGCAGAGAAAAGTGCGTCAGACGCCAACAACCACTCGCTATGAAAACCCATGGCCCTATTAGTCACCCCGCTAAACCATGAATAAGACAAAAAAGTGGCTAAAACTGGTGGTAATTGCGATCGCAACCATCGCAGTTATTTGGCTCATTCAACGCTATGGCGTTAGTCAGCTACGAGACAACGTTGAAACCTTTGGCGTTTGGGCACCATTAGCCCTATTTTTCCTCAGGTTTACCAGTGTTGTTATTCCCGCTTTGCCAGGCACCGCTTACTCTGTATTGGCAGGGGGCCTACTAGGTTTTTCCCAGGGTCTTTTGGTGATCTGTCTGGCCGATCTCTGCTCTTGCAGCTTGAGTTTCTTTTTATCAAAGCAATTTGGTCGTAGCTTTGTGCAACGCCTGATAGGCGAAAGATTCATCAGCCGCGTTGATAACCTCAGTCAAAGGCACCTAGAACGCAACTTCTTCTTAATGACAGCCTTTCTAATGACAGGTTTTTTTGACTTTGTTGCCTATAGTGTTGGCCTCACAAAAGCACCCTGGTTACGATTTATTCCAGCCCTTATCCTGAGCATTGCCATCTCGAACCCTCCCATCGTCGCACTTGGGGCAGGCGTGTTAGAGCAAGGAAGATTACTGTTAGTTTTTGCAGTTTTAGGAGCCTTTGCCTTAGCACTTTTAACCGGCTTCCTACAGCGCAAGCAGCCCATAAGCTAATGCTTGCGCCCCAACCATAGCCAAAGACTGAATCGCATAATAATCAGTCCTATGGAAGAATAATGCAACATTCACTGCTCCAACGTTAGGGAGTCTAGCACCCATGAATGTTGCATTATCGTTTTTTACTCTTTAGCTAACAGCAACTGGCTGACGACTCCACTGATGCCGTATTTGTTGACTTAACTCCATCTGTTGTACAGGGGAGCCTGCCAATAATACAGTCACCTTACCCGCCTGAATAGTCCCCCAATTAACTAACACAACACCTGTTTTAGTGATTGGGTCAAATTCTAGGCCATCTAAACTCAAGTCCGCCAGTTGTCGACAGTCAGTATGCAAGGTTTCACTACACCAACTTGGTACATTCAACCGAGCGGCAATCTCAGTGGGATACGAGGAACCGTTATATCGAGGGTTGCATTCAATCGCTAAATATAGTGGCCCTGTTGGAAAATCCGCAACCGCCACATCAAACCCAAAGGTCCCCCTCATCCCCTGTTCAAACATCCATTGAGCCATGGGATCTGTAATATGCCATGGCTGATGCAATGTTGGATAACGATTACCGCCATGCACACAACCGTCTAAGATTTGCTCAGACACCAGAGCACGCGTTAATCCCTCCGATGTCACCCGATATTGCAGATTGAGAAAAGCAGAGGCCTGGATCTCCACCTGGACTTGAAAAGGCTTGTCTTTCGGAAACTGTTCTACAGCATCTAACAGATCCGCAGAATTCTCACATCGAAAAATACCAACACCATGATCTGAGACAGCTCGCTTTACATAGCAAGGATAGGAAAAAGCTTCAAGATTTCCTAATTGCGTACGACTTTCAAAACACTCAGTCTGGGGAACAGGAACACCGAGTTGATGAGCCAATGCGACAAAGTTATTCTTAGAATTCATGTATTCAACAACTTTGTACCAGTCGCCATCTAACTGCCTTAGGATCCTGGCACAACCCTGATTATGATCAGAGGAATCATATTCAAACGCATGGCCAAAGAAATAGACCGAGATTTCATCAGGAGACTGTTGAGCCAGCTCTTCAAAAGCAACATCCCAAATAATATCGTGACTATGCTCTAACCCAATGCGCGCATAGTGCTCTCTCAACATTGGCCAATCAGCCATCAAATCTGGATGTAACTGGACTTTATCCCCTGGAGAGCTTAAGCCCAAAGCTCTTCCTGAAAAAAGATGAACCCCCCGATTGACGTCCAGGGTACTCATCATGATGTCATGGTTAAAGATCTTCATTGTTAAAATTCTCAGAGCGATAGTGAACTTAAATAACTAACGTAAGACTGCGAAGATTGCCCGCTTGCTCTATGTTTCCAGTGTCTGAGAGACAAATCGATTCAGAACACGACCTCCAACCACGGATCAGCATGAAGTATCCTGCATCACTAATGCAATAGTAAAATATTAAATAATTTGAGATATCAATATCTCTAGAGCACAAGCCTCGACTGCACACAGGCACTCCTACCAGCTTCTCAGACTCAACGTATCCAGCAAAAACCTCAATTAAGACACGATCATCAGCCAATCAAAGCTCTTTTCTCCCACTCTAAAAAACAGATTTTTTTGCCCTTAAAATATCTTGTTTTCATGACATGAGAACAGAAAACCTGTAAATCAATACTCTGTTTTGTTTAGAAAATTGTTATATATTCTTCGAACAAATGATTTCCAAGATCAAAATCAAACTTAACTCTTTAGTAAGATTTAAAAATATAAAAAACATTCTCCCGGCATTAAGAAGCCAGGAGAGAATAAAAAACAATGGGGCTTGATCTAACTACTGCTGACTGTAGCAGCAGTTAAACGACCTAATTGCTACTTATGTTGGAGCAATCAAGTTTGAACTGACATCTGCACGGTCAAACCAGCTTTAGTTAGAAGCTGAATCAAATCTTCCACTGAAAACCGGCTAATTTCGCCATTGATCAGATTTTGCATACGAGGAGAAGACTGCCGAAAAGCTTGGGCCGCCTCATCCAATGTCCAATGTCGTTCCTGAATATATAGCCGCAGCGCCAGCATTAACTCTGTCCTAATGCGCAAGCTCTCCAGCTCTGCTATTTCCAAATCTAATGTGGATTGCTCTAATACGGGTAACCCACTCACTCTCAAGTCTTGGAGCAAATTCATGATTAGCAATTAGATATGCTGACTTCAGCCACTACATTATGCGATACTTCTGTAGCCAAAGTAACCGAGTCTAATGCGCTAATAACTGAGTGCGTGAGATAACAGTGGGTTCCAGTTATTTGAAATTTTATTAAGCTATGCCAGATCAATTCTCTCTCATTATCCATGGTGGTGCAGGAGCTTTAGAACAAATAAAGCGTGAGGGAAATGAAACAGAGTTTATGGAAAGTATTCGCAGCATTTTAGAAAGTGGGCGCAGTATTCTAACAGCGGGTGGCAGTGCACTAGATGCAGTTGAACACTGCGCTGCTCAGTTAGAAGATGATCCACTCTATAATGCAGGTCGTGGTTCTGTTTTAAATGAATATGGTGAAGTAGAAATGGACGCTGCCATTATGGATGGCAAAACCTTCCAGGCAGGAGCTGTTGCAGGCATCACCTCAATCAAAAATCCAACTGCCCTAGCGCGCCAGGTGTTAGAGAAAAGTGAGCACGTTATGCTCATTGGGAAAGGGGCCCGTGAGTTTGCTAAATTTTGCGGTTTACCCCGCATGGCCAATGATTATTTCGTGATTGAGACTCGCGTTCGTCAATGGCGTGAGGCTCAAAAGGTAGGGGGCATGATGCTAGACCATGAAGCCGCCACACCTAGCCAAAAACTTGGCACCGTTGGGGCCGTTGCCAGAGATAGTGCCGGGAATCTAGCCGCCGCTACGTCTACGGGAGGGATTGTGAACAAACGCTGGGGGCGGGTAGGGGACAGCCCTATCGTTGGTGCTGGTGTCTTTGCTGATAATGACACCTGTGCTGTTTCCGCCACCGGCTATGGAGAACAGTTCCAACGAACGGTACTGTGCAAAATGATTGCGGATTTTGTTTACTTCCAAAAGTTGGATGCCCAAGCTGCAGCCACTGCTGGCATTGATTACTTAGTGAAAAAAGTCCAGGGTTTAGGGGGGGTCATCGTGATCGATCAAGCAGGCAACTGTGCAGTAGGCCATTCAACATCTGGCATGATTTACGGTTGGATTGAGCATGGCGGCGAAGCCCTATGTAAGTTGGCTTAAATCCATTGGCCATCCATAGGGTTAAATAGTGTGACTAAAATCACTGAATATCAATCAAAATTGTTCTTTAGCGATAAAAATAAAGCTGAATATCGGAGACAAGCCTCCAAAAGTACTCATTTCTGTTTGATTATCTCAAGCTCTTCTGTGTTTTTTGAGAACTATCACTCACCTGAGGTGGAAGCGAATGGGCTTTAGTCGCATCGACAATAATTCCATAGCCATTACAATGTTCACAGGGCCCGCCTGCACCACCGCACACAGGGCATAGCCCCTCGTGAGCCAGGGATTCATTAGATAAACGAATGCTCACGAACATGACGAAGCCTAACGCTGTTAGGATCGCTAAAAAAATCCATAGGGGAAACATCACCACCTAACCTCTGCATCAGCATTAATTATAGCGAATGTCTATTCACAAGGACGACTCTGATGAAGGCCTTGCATATCTTTAGTCGTATTTATTTCTCCTGTAATTGCCAGGAACCATTCCAACTCTTTTTAGGCGGATGTTTCTGAAGCTGCTGACAACGTTCTAAATAAATCCGTGTTGCTTGATCCTCAGGTGTTTTACGGAGCAACGTCATAAAGGTTTCAATGGCAAGATCAAACTCACGCTGCTCGTAAAGCATTCGGCCTTCTTCGTAGAGAGCAATGTGTTCTTGTTGAGTAGAGTTTAGGGGTTGTGACCGCAATCCCAACACTTCATACAAGTGCACCGGCTGCCGTTTACCCCGTACGCACACATAATCCAACTTTCTCACCCAGACTGTCTTCTTGCATAGCTCATAGGTATTTTCGCTAATGATAATGGGGCAACCATAAAACTTGGTAGCACTCTCAATGCGAGAGGTGAGATTCACACCATCACCGATGGCAGTAAACTCCATACGTTTACTGGAACCGATATTGCCCGTAATGACATCATCGGAATTAATGCCAATGCCAATTTGCAAAGTAGGCAAGCCCTGTAGCTGTTGTTGTTGATTAAAAACCGTCAGTTGTTGTTGCATACCTAAGGCGGTGGCAACTGCCCGCTGGGCATGATCTTCTTGGGGAAGTGGTGAGCCAAATACCGCCATAATGGCATCACCAATAAATTTGTCTAGGGTACCTCGGTGGGCAAAGATCACATCCACCATGGTCTCAAAGTAACGATTAAGGAGAACAACAATCTCTTCAGGGGCAAGCCGCTCAGTCAGTGCAGTATAGCTGCGAATATCAGCAAATAAAATCGATACAAACTGGCGCGCACCGCCTAAGGTGGTGTTATTGTTATCTAGTAGTTGTTCAGCCAGATCCTGACTCAAATAGCGATACATAGTAGCCCGCACCGTCTCTGTTTCTCGTAGTGCGGCCTCTGCCCGCTTACGCTCAGTAATGTCCTGTACTGTCCCCGTAATCCGATCGGTTTCGATGTGAACATGCTCATTCACCGTACGCTCTGTACCATCGGGTAAAATCAGCCGATAGTCTAAACGGTAGGGTTTTTGATGGGTCCGTGCTACATTCCAAGCTAACCCCACCCGCCGCTGGTCCTCTGGGTGTACCCGTTCTAGAAATAACGATTGACTGGGTGGGACCGAACCAATAGGGTAGCCCAAAAGGTTATATAGCTCATTGGACCAAATGAGAGAATTATTGTGAGGCGACAGTGTATTGTCTTCCGTTTTTGTCACCACAGCATTGACAGTTTTATCAAGCGCTTTTTCATTCAGACTGATGCTCCAATCCCAGTTACCTAGCTGAGCAATGCGCTGGGCGTTAGCCAAGCTTGCTTCACTCCGGGCTAATTTTGCTCGACTTTGCTGACGTTCTGTCACAACCACCGACAACACCAACGCCGTCAGGGTAATCACAGCCGCATAGGTCTGGAGTAGCAATATTGCTTCCTCTAGGTTGCCGTCCGCTTTCGTAATAAACGGCCCACCCCGGTGCACGGCCCCTGTCACGGCAATGACTGACACCAGGAAGCTGGCCAGGGTAGTTCCGCGCAACCCCAATCGCAGGGCAGACCAAACTACAAAGGGGAAGGGGAGGTATTCTAAGGGGTATTTTGCGATCGCACTATCCGTATGTGCCCCAAACACCATGGCACTGACGGCCACCAGCAATCCTAAACAAAGACCTAACTCCCACCGGGAGCCAATGCGGAGGGTCATCTGCCGTTGCCGACCCGCTGCGATCGCTAACAATAGTGGTGTCAGCACCAAAATACCCATGCCATCTCCGAGCCAGATGACGATAGCATTTTGGACCAGCTCTTGCCCTGTTACTGCACCAAACCCATAGCCCACAATAGTGCTATATACCGCATTAATAATAGGAGTGAGCAATACCCCAAAGCCGATAAAGGTCAGTAGATCATCCAGCTGCCAGTCGTATAGCTGCAAACTTTTCTCCCATCGACGGCGTAAGCAATAACTACCCACCACCGCCTGCAGAGCACTGCCAAAGCAGAGTATCAGAGACATGATCCAGGGTGCTTGATCAGCGAGCGAGGCCCAAAATGCACCCAAGGCAACGCCAACCCAGAGGCTTTGGCCATTTATTAACAGAGCAGCTAGGGCAATGCCAGCCGGTGGCCACAGGGGCGAAGCCGTCGCTTCTATATTCAGCGCGTTGGTGGATAGCTGGGCGGCGAGAAAGAAACAGACGGCCAGACAGCCGATACGCACCCAATAACTGGTGTGCCATTGATGCTCATTTGCCATTGCTCAGTAGATGTCATAATTTCACGCTACACTGGGACAAACCAATGGTTCCAGTAGTCCCCGTTAAAAAAAATGCAGGTGGGTAAGGTCAGGGTACCCAACATTAATACATGTGTTGGCTAATAGTAGCTATTTAGATGCCGGGGCAGTGAAGAGGCAATTAATGGGTAGCAAAGGTACTATTTACCTAGCATTGCTGATCCTCGGGATGATTTTAGTTATGAGACACCGTTAAATAGCAATGACTTTAGACCGGTTCATCCCCTAAATCAGCAATCGCATTTATCTCAACAAATTCATTCCTTGACCCAGAGGTGACAGTTAAGGCTACAAGAAAGCGGCATTTGCCACAATTCTATCTGCACCTGACAACTAGTAGTCTGTGAAATCAGGACAAAAACCACCTTTAAACCACCAGGCAAACTTGCAAAAGAGAGACAAATTTAATTGAGAAGAGTTTTGTTAGATACAACACATGCAGAAATAGGCAGAAGCGTCAGTAATCCCTTAGGGGCCTAAGTAATAACCAATACCAAGACCTCAGGCACATTACTAAAATATTACAACACAATGGGTTAGACCCCCTTACTGCCCTCCATACTACTGCACCACCTACACTTAAGAACTACAAGGAGACTTTGATTAACAATTTAGACTAGAATCTAAAATCTTTATTAAAATCTTTTTGAGAGCCAGATAGCATTGATGTCAGGCAAAATGGCCCAGTTATCAAAGTTATCGTTGGACTTATACGTAGCTGATCCTCATAACATCCTCAAGGTCATCCTTTATGCTATGTATATCGAGTATTGAGTGAGGCCACTATGAAGAAAGTTGACAGTAAGGCAACTGGATGCTCCAATCAGCCTGGTCCAATTTCTTGGCAAAGCGTTCCTGAATTTATTCAAAAAGCATTGGCTGCGCAGGGTTGCGTTCTACTTAGGCATCGTCAACAACGCCCGTTACTAGCACATATTCGCTTTCAATACACCCCTTTTTCCTATGAGGGCGCACTTTATTACCTACAGTGCTGGTCCCATGATGAATGGGGAGTTTCTCCTAGTCCAATCATCTTTCCCTCTGAAGGCTCTTGTTCTTCTGATGAACTCAACAACGGCAGCCTGCTTTCACTAACTGTCAAAAAAGCTGTTGCTAAGTTTTATGGCATTTTTCCGGACAACTCTCCCTCTACTCCACCGTCACCTACCAAACAGTATGACGATAGATTACTACCGTTAGCTGGTTAAACCCATACGTGACGAATGCTGTCCCACGCTGAGTCAGCAGACAGCATTCCCTATCACTCGATCATTTGTTCTAGCTCAATCAGTGGAATTAGCCAGGCTACATCATAGGCAGCCAAGGTAACACTGAGGGTATCATCAACAATTCGCCAACCGCGACGCCCCATCAGGTCATACCAGTAATTATCCTGAGGAATTGCACAGAAAGGTTTGTTAGATCCATTATGAGACGTGTCTAACCTTTCTGATGACTGGTCTGATGACTGGGTATAGACGCCAGCCACCCCTAATCGCTCCAGTGGAATCGTAATCTGACAGCGCTGAGGTGTCACATTAGTTAGCGTTAAAATATGTTGCTCACAGTCAGGCGAAATCCGTAGCAACGCAAAAACCGCCGGATCTACTTGAATTATTTTTTGGTCGCCATTGGGATGAAAAGCCTTATTGCTGACCCGCACATCCAATAGTCGACTGAGTTGTGTGATCATCTGAGCAGGTCTAGAGTCAAGGTTTTTCAGTTCTTGCTTCAGGTCTGCGTAGTGAATTACGGCACGATTAATATCGCGTTTCACTTTTGTTTTTAGGACCGTCTCAATATTGTTACGGGTGCCAACGAGACCATGCAAGTAAATTCCTGGAATGCCTCTAAGAACTAAAGCAATACTGCGAGACGCGACCATACGTTTAATTTGTAGCTCTAGATCCTCATATTCACTATCCAAATTCAAGGCGCTAAACCAGGTGGAATTAATCTCATAGGGTTCTTCCACACCTCCTTCAGCCGTTCGATAGGAAATTAAGGCCCCGTGTTCTCTAGCACATCGAATGATAAAGCTAATCTGTTGCTCTGACAAAATATTTTTGACGCCCAATAAACCGATCCCATCATGGGTATCAAGAATATTAAAAAATGTCATCGCATCCGACGGATACTCTAGAGTCTGTACCCATTTGGATAATTCTGTTGCGTCTTCTCGGTAAAAGGTGTATAACACCAGCGGTGGCAAAGCGAAGTTATACACCATCTGAGCTTCATCATACCCGTTACCGAAATAGGTAATATTCTCTTCATGGGGAATGTTAGTTTCAGTTGTTAAGGCAACTTGTGGTGCTGCAATGTCCAAGACATCCCTAAATAACCGAATCACCTCATGGGTTTGGGCCAGGTTCGCGCAGGGCGTTCCCGGTTCTTCCCATAAATAGGTCACTGCATCCAAACGGATAATATCGGCCCCCCGCCGAACATAGAGTAGTAATGTATCAATTACCTCCAGCAGCACTTTGGGATTCGTAAAGTTCAGATCAATTTGATCTGGTGAAAAGGTTGTCCAGACCCAGATGGGACCCTCAATGGACTGATATTGGGTCAAAATATCCGATGTGCGCGGTCGCACAATCATCTCTCGCTGTTCAGGCGTCAGCTCATTGGGTGAACGGTAAGCAGTGGCAAAGTTGTGATAATCTGGATTGCCATTCAGCATTTCCTGAAAAGCCTTACTTTGAGAAGATGCATGGTTAAAAACACCATCAAACATCAACCGATAACGTTCTCCTAGGGACTCGATATCCTTCCAGGAGCCAAGATTTGGGTCTACCTCTCTAAAATTAGTAATAGAAAAGCCACGGTCAGAGCTGTAGGGAAAGAATGGCAAAATATGCACAGTATTGAATACCCCGCGCAGACCAGGCGTGCATTCTAAAAAGTCAGCTAGTGTTACCAGTGGAGAAACTGATTCACTGATCAAAATATCGCCATAGGTAATCAGGGCAATATCTTGTTGTGTAAATCTATCGACAGGATTAAAGTGACCATTCTCTGCCTTCTTCCCAGGTGTTTTGTGGGCATCGTGCACCTTGATCAGTCGCTCTAGCTCAGGGAGAGCTTGAGTAGCAGCTGTTTCACCATAGAGAAAGGTCAGTCGTCCTAATAATCGCTGTCGTTGCTCTGAAGAAATCTGTAACAGTGGGCATGTATAGTCTGGAGCAGCACTATAGGCTTTTCTCTTGAGAAAATCAGAGCTTGACATAAAATACAGACCTTAGAGGACGACTAGCCCAGATTCTCCAGTTATCAATAGGCTCATTTTCAGGTGTATCGAACTCTTACCAACAATGGCAAGCATTCCCAAAAATTAGCGCTGGATTCTTGATAAAAATTGAAATTTTGTATCAAACTACACCTTACAAAATTGAGCCCAGGAGACAGGTCTATGCTACCTTTTTGTGGAAATGCTTAAAATCTCCTAGGCCATGTATGGGCATTACAGAGGTATAAACTCTGCATATTCTTTGAGAAGGGGATATGGGCTATCAAGGAGTGTGGCAGCAAATCTGGTAATAACAACAGGTGCTCCACTTCCTGGGAAGAAATGGAGCACCTGAGAAAGAAACGCTTGTACTTTCTAGAATATGAGACTAAATATTGGTGCAGGTAATCACCTGACCAACGGCTGCTGAAATAGCTTCAATAAGACGTAAGTATCTAGACTGTGATTTTAGATACCCACTCCTGAACGAATGCGATCGCACTCTCCAACCAGCTACAACCCATAAAGTTGCAAATTTCAATTGTCGCAAGCAGCATAAGGGTGTTCATAATTATTTCTCCAAAACCTTAGCTACCCATACGCCAGCGGTTAGCTTCTCCCAGGGACACCCTCGTAAAGATCATATAAAGTTCTGAAAAGGCTACGGCATTCAAATTTTGAACGGCCTAGGGCATTGCTGATGGCCTCCGGTTAGGCAATAAAATGAGTAGGCCCCACCGGGTTCTTTGTGAGCCAGGTCAATGAACGCATCCATATGATTGCCAATGAAAGTTAGACACCGTTAGGCATATGCATAAAAACAACATGCAACTCGGCAACTAATAAGACCACCACTGTGGCACTACTTGATTCACCATTTGTCGCACCGTCTTATTAATCGCCCGTGCTGCCTGAATGTGGGGTTCATCGGGCACAATGGGGGTAATTTCTGCCGATGTTCCGGTGCCCAGCATGCTAATTACCTGATTCGCTGCTTCTAAGCCAGTAACATAGGCCTTTTCCTGGGACCAGGAGCCGTGGCGCGTCACAATCCAATCACCACTCATAAACACATTGCTAAAGCTGGTTATTCCCGGCAGCAGATAGCGATAGCTTCCCGGTGCAAAGTGGCTAACACCCTGGGAGATTCTCACAACGGCTTGGTCGACAACCTGGGCATCAGCAAACTCTGGAATACAGCCTGCCAAGTCTTTTTTCGTCAGGCTAACCACCTGTTCATCACTTAAAGGCAACAACTGATTTGCATGGTAGTAGTCCACCTCAATCACACTACCGGGTTCATCCTTATACTCATCATGGAGAGCATTTAAGTCAAAGAAGGTCCATCCTGTGGCCTGATGAAAGCCAAAGCAGGCATTGGATGGCAATGGTACGTCAATTTTGCGATCAAACCACAGTCGTGTCGCCAACACATCCACACCACCGAGGTTTTGCAAATCCCTAAATTCAGATCGATTGCGTAGAGCGTCACTGACCGCAACAATCTTTTTCATCCCAGTAATGCCGACTGAGAAAATTACAGCATCTGCATCAAAGGTTTCATCGCCATCCATACCTGTGCAAACTACACCTGTCACGCGGTTATCCTTTACCTGCACATCACTAACTCGCCTATTAGCCAATACTTTGCCACCTAAAGACTCAATCCGTTCTACCCAGGGACGAAAGATCATCTCGCCTACGGTGCCCCGACACCAGCGCACATCAAAGTCAGGCTGGTGGGCCAAAATAAAGTAGTAGAGCATGCCCAATGCCGCCGCCGCCGAACATTGCTCACCTGGGGCAAACAGCCCCACCAGCAACATGGGTTCAAAGGATTCTTTATATAGACGTTCTGAAACACCATACTGCTTAAATAGCTCTCTAGCGGTCATGCCGTCGTAACGTTTCCAGGCATCGTCAGAGTTATCAAAATCCACCACTGCGTATAGCAACGGCAGTGCCGACAGCCGATCTGCCAGGGGTAGCCGCTTAAATTTGGTATGGACAAAGGTGCCCATGGGGCTGGGCAAATAAGGCATTGCCTGGAACAGGGGTGACTTCACCTCTAGACCCGCTGGGGAATATTGAGACGAGCGGGTATAGGGGGTAAACGGTTGAATACCCAGTTCATCCACCAAACCAAAAATATTGTTGTAGGGATACCAGAAACCGTGAATACCGGCTTCTACAGAACGCCCCCCCGGCGTTTTCCAACCAGCAACTAGGCCACCGGGCTGGGGGCCAGCCTCAAGTAGCGTAACGTCATAGCCTTGCTTGACTAGATGATAGGTAGCTCCAAGGCCAGCCCAGCCAGCACCAACAACGATTACTTTTTTCTCGGCTGAATTCATAAATTGCTTACTCGCCTACCTTTGTACTGTAGACCAGAAGCTCATCCGGTGCAGCCTGTCGCGATGCTCATCCCTAGTAAAGGGATTCACCAGACATCACCAGGGGTATTAGCCAATAGCTTGATCAATCCTTTCCAGAAGTTAGGTATTATCCATTTCCATGGGATTGCCAGCGCTGACTAGACTGAGAAGTGGTCCCATCTGTTCCTGCCCATTGAGGGCTAGTTCACTGTGGCACAAATAAAGTCTTTCTGTTGTTCGGCCTAGCAAGTCTCGCAAAATTCTCTCTAACCTGGCCTCGTGCATGGTCTCAGTATCCGCAGCTGTTACCGGTCGATCTGGCCAACTGCTTAAGAAAATCTCAGCCCCAAACAGTTCATCACGACCCGTCAGCCAGCGGGGAGAACCGGCATCTAGCCAAAACTGCCAACGGTGGGTAAGTCGCTGGGCTCGATACTGAAATACAGTGGCCAACGTTACCCCTTGCCGCTCTCCATCTAACGATCTGGCCGGATAGGGATTGGCTGATACGGTGCCTCGCTGCAGTAAACGGATAAAACGCCCCACATCACTGAGAGAATCGTCTCCTGGCATGCCGCCATAGAGAGCCAAGCGCTGCTCCACATCCCAAAAGTATTGAGCCGTTTCCATCAGTTCTCGCAGAGCTGAAAGCTGATCGATGGGTAGATAGTTACCACGCCATAAAAAGTCTTGCACTGCCCGGTCCAGCATGATCACTGGACTGGTGGGATACCGCTGCTGCTGTTGTTTCTTTTGTTCGCTGAGCCAGTCCAAAATACGATTGTAGGACTCTGTAGCCTGGTGGCCCAGACGATCCCACCGGGGAAAATTCTCCACCGGCAGCAGGCGAGGATGCTCAATATCGGGGACAAAACAATGGTCGGCAATTAACTCCGACCGCACTGGATCAATGCGGGTCAGGTCGAACCAGGGCAAACTGGCCTCAGTTTCTGGGGTTTGGCTGAGCACCACTAGCATTTCAGCCACGGCATCACGATTAACCAGTCGTCCTAACCCTGGATAAACCAGAGATAGTAAGGCAAGCAAAGCCCGCACAAATGGAGAACTAATTAAAGGTCGCTGATCTTTAAGGGAGGCAACAACAATGCCTCGATCACTCAAAATCTCGATTAGACTGTAGCGAGCAATGGCGTCTAAACCAGGGCCAATCACCGCAATTTCTGCTGGCGTCACGACTTCACGGTGAATGGCATCGGCCATAAAATCCGCAGTCTGCCGCAGCATTTTGCCTCGGGTGGTGGCTGTGATTAATTGCACCTGCTCGGGCAATTCGGGGATGGCCAACGGGTCTTGCACCCACTGCACCACATCATCGGCCATGGTATAGCCGAGGCTATCAGTATCGGGGTGGGGCAGCTGTATCTGCTCACAGTCTGTTGCCAATGTTAGAGTGGCCGCAGGATCAGCGCCTACGCCTAAACGCACTTGACCGCTGGGGTTATAGGTAAATGCCTGGGAGCGACCGGCAGTTTTGAAGATTTGGAAGAGGGGAATTGCGATCGCACTATACTCATCGACATCATCGGCAGCTGTCCCAGCAAATCTCTCTAGCAGCTGCGTCTGATACTGAGATAAAGGCAACAAGTATCGCCAATAAAGCTCCGTCATCAGTCCATAGGTAAGCAACCCTCGTTCCAAACACCAAATGCGCCACTGCAACAGCGCAGCCCCAATCGCTTCCCAGGTATTGGCCGGTACCAGGTTCGGCATCATTCCCTGTTGCAGTCGCAGGGTAATTTCTTCAGTTGGAATACCTGCCGAAGCTGCCAACTGCAATAAATCTAGAGCCCGTCGCACCGTTTGGGATTCTGGCCAGCCTTCCACTTGCAACTCTTCTGCCAAAAGTGGCTCCCATAGCTGCAACGCCAACAGCTGTTCATTTTCAGGACGCAGCTTGAGGGGAAACTGAGCTTTAAGCCCCAGAGACTCCACTAGCAAAGGCCAGAAAAGAATGACTTCATTCTGAATAAAACCAGCGGGCGTAGTTGTGGTGTAAGGTACCTGATCTTGCACAGCAGATGCCAGCCGCTGAGCTAAAGCGATGCGGTTATCACCGTTGGCAGCAAACACTAACCAAGGACGTTCAGCCGTAGCCGTCTGCTGCAATAGCCAATTAATCAAATGCTGGGTTTTACCACTGCGCGTAGGCCCCGTAATCCACATCGATACCATAGCCGCCTCGTCATCCTGGACCATGACATCTGATAGTAGCTCTAATATTCGTTCTTAATTATGAGTGATTAGTTGTGAGTAATAAAACCCTTATACAGCAAAGAATAGCAGTTCTTAAATTTTAGGCCTTCGGGCAGTTGTCCCCATCCTTAGAGCGTCTCAATAATAGAAAAGGCTCGCATAATGCGAGCCTTTTCTAAAGGTAATAAGCAGTTAGCCGCTACTCAGGCAAGCCAGTCAAAAATTCAAAGCTGTCTTAGGAAATTACGGTTGTCAAAGCAATCAAGCCAACCACCAGGGCAGCACCAGCAAGCCCCAAAATAACGTAGTTACGCTTTTCACTGGCTGTCGGAGGCTGAGCCTCATACATCTTGGGCTCAGAAGCAAAATTGTTAAGGCGTCCACCTTCTTCAGTGGTGTATGGCATAGGTATAAACTCTTACGGCACCATCACATGTTAGCTTAGCAAAAGTTAGTGTAGTTATTTATCAAATTCGACACATTACACAATAAATCGCAATAATTGCTTCCGCAGCCACTTTCATATCGAGTAGTGAAATCAGCACCTAATCGGGGTGAGGTTCCCTCCTAGAGAGCGTTGAACTGATCGATACAATACTATTGAAGGCTCCATGAGGAGATGCGATGGCAGCATCCGCCCAAAATCCCCAGCCCAAAATCCCATCATCACAAACGCAGGGCTGGCTAACGACTTGGCATGCAATCAAGTCCGGTATATCTCTAGATCAGGTCACCCAACGAGTGCTGAAATGGTTCGCAGTCGATGATGACCAAGTTGCCAATATCCTGGAAAAAATCAGGGCGGAACTACCTACCACTGAAGCCTGGCTGATCGGCAAACCCCAATCGGGCAAAAGTTCAATTGTGCGTGGGTTAACCGGAGTCTCCGCAGATATTATTGGCCAGGGATTTCGGCCCCATACCCAACACACCCAGCGTTACGCTTATCCATCAGCAGATCTGCCACTGCTGTTATTTACAGATACGGTTGGGCTAGGAGATGTGGACCGCGATGTAGACAGCATCCTACAAGAACTCCAAAATGACCTTGCTCAGCAGGCGCGCGGGGCGCGGATCTTGCTGGTGACAGTTAAGGTCAATGACTTTGCAGTGGAGAGTCTGCACCAGATTTTGCGTGGTGTTAGAGCCCAGCATCCAACAATTCCAGTGGTTTTAGTTGTCACCTGTCTGCACGAGCTTTATCCTACCGGGGCTGAGCATTCGCCCTACCCACCTACACAAACATCAGTTCAACGGGCCTTTGGTGAACTCAAACGCAGTTTTGACGGTCTCTTTGACAGTGCCGTTATGGTTGACTTCACCCTTGAAGAAGACGGCTACACTCCTGTTTTTTATGGGCTGGATGCGCTACTCACTGTCCTATCTGACCAGCTGCCCGAGGCAGAGTCCAATGCTATCCATCAACTGCTAGATCAGGCTGATGACGCCACCACCCAACTAGGGGCGATCTATCGAGATGTGGCTCGACGTTACATTTCAGCTTTTTCCGTGATTGCGGCCACATTAGCTGCGGTGCCGCTACCCTTCGCCACGATGCCAGCGATTACGGCGCTGCAAGTTTCCATGATTGTTGCCCTGGGGCAACTTTATGGTCAACGCCTCAGCTTTTCCCAAGCAGGCGGTGTTGCTAGTACCATCGCTGGAGGTTTCTTGGCCCAAGCCATCGGGCGAGAATTGATTAAATTGATCCCCGGTTTCGGCAGCGTTGTTGCGGCTTCATGGGCAGCAGCTTATACCTGGGCGTTGGGTGAAGGTGCATGCATCTACTTTGGCGATCTGATGGGTGGGAAAAAGCCTGACCCTGAACGCATTCAAGCCGCCATGAAAGATGCCTTTAAATCGGCAAAGGAGAGATTTCGTAAAAACAACCCCATGTAGGGGCGTTGCATGGAACGCTCCTAAACAACGGATTCGTTTATTCCCAAAAATAGGGTGGTTGTGTATTTTTATGGGGCCAACTATTAGAAATGAAGTGCCATAACGTAGGCGCAGCCAAACACAGGCCGATAAGGCCCACCCACCATGTCTGCTGAAAATCACCAATATCAAATGTTTGGGGACCAGGTGATAGCAATTCCGGTGCAACCGAGACAACATTGTTGAGCGCATGGGCAATAATCGGCACCCACAAACTGCGGGTGCGAATATACAACAGCGCCATAATCACACCAAACATGGTGAGCCCCAAGGGGTTGTTGATGTGTAACATGCCAAACAGTAAAGATGACATGATAATCCCCACAGGCAAATTCCATCGCACAGCCCAGCGTTGTAATAACACACCCCGAAATACAAATTCTTCAGCGATGGGGGCAAAAACCAGAACAACAAACAGCATCAAGTAGCGATATAGACCAGGAGCCACTGTTTCAACATTTAGCAGCTGTTCCGTCAGTCGTTCTTCCACAAACCCAGGAGCAAATAGTGAGACGGGGTAAAACAGCAATAAAAAGCTACTGAAAGAGAAAATCAGCATACTGGAAATTAACAATATGCCATAGGCCCACGGGAAACGCGGCGGCGGCCCAAATAAACGAGTTAGCTGCAAACCAGCTCGCTGCCCGGTGGTGATAAGAACGACACACACCAATCCAAAAATAATTATGAACTGGACAGGTATCCACAGTTTGTCATTTAGGGGCCAGGGCAGCAGCCGTTGATAATCAAGGATGCCATAGATAATTTCTACCAGCAGGTTGCTCACAATAAAAGCAACTAACACATGGGTACGGAATTTGAGTACTTCGAAGGGGTTCCTACCCATGCGAACACCTTAATAATTAGAGTGCATTTAATTGCAAAACAGATGACCAACTCGGGCATTACGGATCTATGCCGTGCATCAGAAACGATATGACGCGTCGGGATGTAACAACATATTTGTACCAGAGCTATGTTAAAACTGCATAGCAGTAGCGGTTTATCAGGATAGATATATGTGCGATCGCACAGACTCACACCCTCGCAAACCCTGGCAGTCCCATACCTTATGGTCCAAACTCCAAGCCCAAACCGAGCATGGCTTAACTACTGAAGCCCTAAAACCCATCGACACCGAGTATGAACTTGTTACCGATGGGTGTGTGGAGTTTATTATAAGAATTTTAACCAACCTAAACCGCAAAGCTCAGGCCCGTAAGGTTCAGGCCAAGAAAAAGACCAATCCGTTTTTACCCTACGACCCCAACCTTTATGTCACAGACATCTCCGACACCCATGTCTGTCTGCTAAACAAATTTAATGTCGTTGACCATCATTTTCTGATCGTCACCCGTAGCTTTGAGTCTCAGCTCGACTGGCTTAACCTGGCTGATTTTGAAGCCCTTTGCCGCTGTATAGAAGAAGTCGCTGGCTTATTTTTCTACAATGGTGGATCCGCTGCTGGAGCCAGTCAACCCCATAAACACCTTCAGCTTATCCCCCAACAGTCCATGGATTTGCCCATTGAAGCAGCCATCCGCGTCACCAATTTTATTGATGGCATCGGTCAGTCGCCTCAGCTGCCCTATGCCCACCGCATCGTTCAACTCAGTCCTGATGACGGACCGCAGCAATGGCTTCAGCATTATCGACGACTATTACATAGCCTGGCACTAGATGATCCCACCGGACAATGGCAAGGGTCCCAGCGAGATGCCTATAACCTACTGGGCACACGCAACTGGTTAATGGCCGTGCCACGACGTCAGGATGACTATCTGGGCATCTCGGTCAACTCCCTCGGTTTTGCCGGTTCGTTATTGGTCAAAAACCAAGAGCAAATGGACAAACTTAAAGAAATCGGACCGATGACCTTATTAAAGGAAGTCGGCAAGGCAATTTAACTATGTAGGGACGCTCCATGGAACGTCCCTACCATAATGGGAATGTCCCTACACGAGTGGATACAACCCACATCTAAATTAGAGCGGAAATATCTTCGCCGCATTCATCGGCCAAGAAACATAGGGCCCGGAAGCGTAAACCCACTACCTCGTCATATAAAGGGTTAAGCTTACACATCGGAGGAATGTGAGCGATTGTGCGGCCAAACAGGACAATATCGCGTTCAAATGGACATTGAGCAGGAACGAAGCGAGCAATCCAACGTGCTTGCTCAGGGTCTTTAACATTTAAAGAATCGATCCAGAATCGAAGAGGCTGCAGTGGCTTGAACTGGAACTTGATGCCATGGAGAACGTGGTTCTTCAGAAATGCAGTGGCAGAAGACATGAGTTAGAAAGAAAGACTTAATTTTTCAGGAGAACAGATTGTTAGAAGCGCTGACTGTTTAGATAGAAGATTTATAAGGAGTTTAGTTATTAGAAACGCTAACTGTTCAGACAATGGAGTTATAAGGACTTGAGGAGTTGTGTGTTAATTCCCTCTAAGGTAAGCAATTAACGTTGTGCCTAGGTAAAGCGAATAATAACCCTGACGAAAGTTTTCTAAAGGTCTAATAAAGAACGGAAACTATAAAAACAATGTAATTTGAACTGGATTTCAGCCCAAAATAAATGCTAGAAGATGGATCCCAATTTGTGTGTTACGAACGAGACATTTTCTAGAATCTGATGCAAGATACGCATCTGACCTTTACCTTTCCGGATACTCGTAGCCCCTCAGAAAAACTTTGCAAATTTAGTCAAGGCCGTTGGTAGAAAACTAGGGAACGGAATAACACTAAAGTCATCTTGCCCAGATTCCCAAAGTTATTACCTACGAGATTGACGTAACAATAATTACCTCTCTCGGTAAATATATTAGTCAGTATTCAGCGGCATTAGGCAGTTCCCATCAGGTTACCGTTGGGTCAAGCACTTAAGACATTGGGCAAGAAATTTGTCAAACCTGATACTCTACGCTGACCATCTTCTAGAGAATTGAATAAACTCAACAAAAGTTGATACGCCAGGTATAGCCACACTGCACAGCTACAGGGAGCATCTGAATTGCGGCATCTGAATTGCGGCATCTGAATTGCGGCATCTGATGGATACTGCGCAGGCAGACCAAGCATGGGGCGGTTCTAAGGATCGGTTATCGCGAATTAAGCAACACCATGTCGTGATATACGCTTAGTTAGCACTCTGACTCAGAGAGTGCTAAGGTCTTTCATTGCAGAGCTAAACGAGCTGACTATGGCGAAACTGGTAGTATTTGATGAAAAGTCCCGCCAGGCTTTAGAACAAGGCGTTAACGCCCTGGCCGATGCGGTCAAAATTACCCTTGGTCCTAAGGGTCGTAACGTTGTTCTTGAAAAGAAATTCGGCGCACCTCAGATTGTCAATGACGGCATCACCATTGCTAAGGAAATTGAGCTGTCTGATCCCTATGAAAACACCGGGGCACGGTTAATCCAAGAAGTAGCTTCTAAAACTAAGGACTTAGCTGGTGACGGTACCACCACAGCCACTGTGTTGGCTCAGGCAATTATCCGTGAAGGCCTCAAGAACGTAGCGGCTGGTGCGAACCCCGTGAGCCTACGTCGCGGTATTGAAAAAGCCGTTGCCAAATTGGTTGATGAGATTGCAGCGGTCGCTAAGCCTGTAGAAGGTAAGGAGATCGCCCAGGTAGCTACGGTATCCGCTGGTAGTGATGAAGCCATTGGCAGCATGATTGCCGAGGCTATGAATAAAGTTACTAAGGACGGTGTGATTACCGTTGAAGAATCTAAGTCCCTCAATACCGAACTCGATGTGGTTGAAGGGATGCAGATTGACCGGGGTTATATTTCCCCTTACTTCGTCACCGATCAAGAGCGAATGATCGCTGATCTTGAAGGTGCACTGGTTCTGATCACCGATAAGAAGATCAGTTCTATGCAGGACCTGGTAGGCGTCCTAGAAAACATCGCCCGTGCTGGCAAGCCCCTCGTCATCGTTGCTGAAGATGTAGACGGCGAAGCGCTGGCAACATTGGTTGTCAACAAGGCTCGTGGCGTCTTGAATGTCGCTGCGGTTAAGGCTCCTGGTTTTGGCGATCGCCGTAAGGCTATGCTGCAGGATATTGCTGTACTGACAGGTGGTCAGGTCATTTCTGAAGATATTGGTCTCAGCCTGGAAATGGCAACGGTCGAAATGCTAGGTACTGCCGATAAGATCACCATTACCAAGGACACCACTACTATTGTGTCTGAGAGTGGTAATAAGGCAGATATCGACGAGCGCATCGGTCAGATTCGTAGAGAGTTGAACGAAACTGACTCTGATTATGACAAGGAAAAGCTATCTGAGCGTTTGGCTAAGCTAGCGGGTGGCGTTGCCGTAATCAAGGTTGGTGCTGCCACTGAAACTGAACTGAAAGACCGCAAGCTACGCATTGAAGATGCCCTAAGCGCAACTAAAGCAGCTGTGGACGAGGGTATCGTTCCTGGTGGTGGCATTACGCTATTGCACCTGGCGCAAAAGCTTGACGACCTTAAAGCTAGCCTCAGCCCTGAAGAGCAGACTGGTGTCGACATCGTTATGCGGGCTGTAGAAGCTCCTCTACGTCAGATTGCTGACAATGCTGGTGATGAAGGTAGCGTAGTTGTCGAAAAGGCACGTTCACTTCCTTTTAATGAAGGTTACAACGCCCTAACCGGTGCCTACGAAGACCTGATGGCTAGCGGTATTGTGGATCCTGCTAAGGTTGTACGTTCTGCGTTGCAGGATGCTGCGTCTATCGCTGGCATGGTCTTAACGACCGAAGCACTTGTGGTTGAGAAGCCTGAACCTGAAGCTGCTGCACCTGGTGGTGACATGGGCGGCATGGGCGGCATGGGTGGCATGGGCGGCATGGGTGGCATGGGCGGCATGGGCATGCCCGGCATGATGTAACATCCATCCTGTCTTTTTAAGGCCATATTTTGTAGGGGCGTTCCGTGGAACGCCCCTATGTTTTTTATGATTGATTGGCGCAGGAATATGAATCGGCTATATTCTAAATAGTACATATTTACTTAGCGATTGGAAAAAGCCAGTGACTCAAGTGTCTGACCCAGCCAAGCTCCATGAGGTGGAACTCAGCCAGCGGATTTTAGAGATGGCAAGGGCAGGTGTGTATCGCGAGTCGCTGTTTGATACGTTTAATGGGGTGGCGAGCAAGCGTCAGGTACGGGCTGCGATCGCAACCGCCAAACAGTTCGGCCTCCGTTCTAATCCAGCCCTGCGAGATACTGACCTGGGTACTTACTACCACATTGATTCCAAGCAATACGACAGCTTTCAAACGCTACTAGAATCAGCAATTTCGCCTGTATCCACCGATGATGTGGCCACTCGTCTGCGCAAACTAACGGAAGCTGTGCAGATTTTGGTGCGGGTATCGGGTGGCGTTGCGATCGCTCTTCTAATTAGCGGTAGTCTCTGTGTGCTGAATGGCAAGCTGACGCTAGCCGCGACTATCTGGAGCGCATCTCTGGCCGTAAGCCTGGTTTGGATGCTGCAAAAATTATTGGTTGGGTCATTGTTGGATTAAGGTTTTGCCCTCGGTATACCAATAAAAAATTAGATACCCCGTAGGGGCAATCCCTTGTGGTTGCCCCAATTCCTACGGACAACATATTTCTTTCGGGTGGTACAAAATTCTGACCAATAGCAAACCGTATGGCGGGGTAAGCACGAGGCATTACCCCTACGGTGTTTCCATATATTGGCGATGTCAGGTGACCAACAAGGGGGTTAGGGTTCACCACCTTTTACATGGTCATCTAACCAAGACACCATTTCCCACAACACGTGGCCAACGGCTTCGCGCGAACGATATACATGACCCTCTGCCGGTAATGACACATAGCGCACCGTACCACCAAGGCCTTTCATCGCCTCGTAGAGACGCTCAGACTGAATCGGATAGGTACCTGGGTTGTTATCCTCAGCACCGTGGATCAATAACAGTGGCTCATTAATTTTTTCAGCGGCAATAAACGGAGACATGGTTAGGTACGTCTCAGGTGTTTCCCAGAAATTACGCTGTTCTCCTTGGAAACCAAAGGGTGTGAGCGTCCGGTTATAGGCCCCACTGCGAGCAATGCCTGCCTGAAAGAGATCGCTATGGGCGAGCAAATTAGCGGCGGTAAATGCACCATAGGAGTGGCCGCCGATGGCTAAGCGCTGACCATCGCTAACACCTCGTTCTACCAGCAAGTTAACTGCGGCCTCAGCACTCGATACCAGCTGCTCAATGTAGGTATCATTCGGTTGCTTATCCCCTTCACCCACAATCGGCATGGTCGGTCCGTTGAGGACAGCATAACCCTGCGTTAACAAAAACAAAACCGAATCTCGTCCAGGCCGAGTGAACGTATACTCTGAGCGAGTATTCTGGCTAGCAACTGCACGATCTTTAAACTCTCGCGGATAAACCCAAAGCACCGTAGGTAAAGGGCCATCGGTCGCTGGATTATAGCCCGGTGGCAGGTATAGAGTGGCTGTCAGCGTGACTCCATCCGCACGGGGATAGCGCACAATTTCTTTTTGTACATCGGCATACCAAGCCAGGGGATCAACAAATTCCGTGAGAGGCTTCTCTTCTCCACTGGACAGCATCAGCTGATGATAGTTGCCTGGGCTAGTCTGAGATTCTCTTCGAACAATAATATTTTCAGCATTAGCATCTAGCAAACGCGTTATCCGACTAAAGACGTCTCCTTCAGCCTGCCAAAGACGCTCTGTTTCTAAGCTAGTCAGATCCAGACGATCTAAAAAGGGAAACACTCCATCGGGTGAAGCACCACCGCCGTTAAGGTACATACTCTTGCCATCCTCACTGAGCATCAGCACTGAACGGCCATAGGGCCCTGGCATCAGAACTGGACTACCTGGATTGGCATAGGCATTCTGAAAGTCTCTTTCATCTAGCAAGACTGGCTCCGAGGCAGTTTGCCCAAGATTAATGGACCAGGCTTTTAATTGACGGCTGTCGTACCAGGCTTCTGTCACAACAGCAAAATCTTCTGTGCTCCAGGTAACCCCACGAAATCGCAGGGTGGAACGCCATAGTTCTGTTGGCTCCCCGTCAAAAGGTGCAGCCAGAGTATACAGCCCATCCCGATGCTCCACCTCATTGCTGGCATCACCACCGTCTAGGGCCTCTGTCCAGAATAGGGTGGCAGGCTGATCGGTCCGCCAGCCGATGCCCCGTTTACCCTGCCGCACTGAGTCAAAGGCAATGGGAATATCGTCGGCCAGGGGTAAATCCGCTAACTCATGTACCACCTCTCCCTGGCGGTTAAGCACCTCGTAGCGCACCGGAAAGCGAGATAGGGGAACCTGATAGGAAAAGGGACGATGCACGGTGGAACGTAACAGCCACTGACCATCGGGAGAAACCGTTACATTGCGGAGCAGGCTGGGATCATCCAGCAGGGTAATCTCTCCATCCAGGCTAATGTGGGCGATCTGAGAGGAGAAATAATATTCAAGCAAAGCTTCATCGTGGGGGCTCTGCAACAAATTAGTGTAGGTGCGAGTCGCGGCCACCCGTCCCTGGCTGCTTTCAATCACAGGTCCAACAGGCACCTTAGGCTCAGTGGGGGGGACACCTAGCCCCTGGGGTCGCACTTTACAAATCAGCCCCTCATCCCCCGGCAGCCAACGACAAGGGCTGTTATACACACCATTGAGAAGCGGACCGCTCAGGGGTCTTGCCTTAGCTTCCGCCACATCTAAGACCCACAGCTCAATGCCATCAGCCTGGGTCAGCGTAAATGCCAAATAGCGATTATCGTAGGACCAGCGCAGGTTGCGGATCCGTGCATCCGGTGGTAAATGGATGGGAGTACTCTCTAAGGTCCCTAGACGACGAACCGTCAGCCCTTTATAGGAACCTTCTTGGGCAGGTCCCCAGGTGTTGGGGTTGATTTTAGTGCCTGCGATCGCAAGCCAGGGTTCTGATAATTCTGAAATTGGCAGCAGCGCCCGTCGTTCTAGTTCTACCAGCCACTGGTTATCTCGTGAAATCGACACTGCCGATAGCGGGTCCACATCCAACATCGACGTAATCGGTTCAGGTGGATTTTGCCAGGTGGACATGGGCTGATCGGTCTGGGCTGAGACAGGCATAGCAATTAAAGGAATAACAACAAGCGGGAGCAAGTGTCGAAACATAGCGTATTTTGGGCTAGAACCTAGAGTCTAGATGCTTCCCGCAGCCTTGTGTTGTGCTGTCATGAAATCTAAAAAACTCAACATACGGGAGTTAAAGGGAATGGGAAGTAGGGGCAATCCCCGGTGGTTGCCCTGAAACGACAAGGCAGAACAGAATCAATTCCTTGTGGTTGCCCTGGGGCAGCATTACATACCAGGAGCAATTCCTGATATTCACCCTCGGCAACAAAAAATAAGGGGGCAGTAGAAAAATAAAGGACTGGTTAACAAAGGTATTAGGTTCTGGATAGTTAATTCTGCTGGCCTAAAAGGAATTCCTCCACATTTAGCCTGTCAGCTTCTGGAATGTTCACAACGACAAGATATCCAGCGAAATCCTCACCATCGATATCCGTCAAGGCGGCCAAAATTTTGGGCATATCAGCCCGCTGTAGCCGCCCCTGATGATCGTAGATTTCAATGGCAGACAGACAACCAATGGTAGGATTCCAGCCTGCGCTGGCAGGGTACTGACGGCTATTGGCAAAAAAGCCTGGATCTTCACCGGTACCGTGGATGCGGAAATAGTTACGTCCTGCTTTGCCGGCCCAGTAGGTTTGCTGAATGGGTAAATAATTACGCCAGGTTGGGGGCAGCAACGCCTGGTAGGCAACCAGTCCACCGCTCCAGGGGGCTTGGTCTGCCTTAGTTTGGGATGGTAAAAAGGCTTGTACACCGGGTTCGTGGGGCACAAACAGCTGCACCAGGGCAAATTGACCGTAGGGTCGAAAGTAGTCGGTATCGGGCTGGGGAATGGTGCCTTCGATGCGATAAATTCCCTGGGGTGTTTCGCCTCGGGTGAAGTTCCAGGAGAGACCGGTGTGGAGCGATCGCAACCCCAACGGCACAGACCAAAGCTGTCCGTCTGTTTCGCGTACAAATTTGCCCTGGCGATCTTTGAGTACGGCCTGGCACAGCTGGCCTCGGTCAGGAGAACAGAGCACGTAGAGATGCAACTGCTCAGGAGCAATGGTCCAATCTAATAGCTCATCCAGGGGCGGCATGGCGATCGGGTGATCGATGGCAGCAACATCGTGCAGAGTAGTCCTGAGGTATAGATCTTGGTGCCAGTTGGGGAAGCGTTGGCGGATGCGATCGCTGAGGACATATCGCTGTTGAGGCGTCGTTTCACCTTGAGCCAGGGCAGATAAGGCCATGGCTGACCACTTGGTATTGTGCACCTGGTCAACGGCATCCGCCAGGGCCTGCCGAATTTTAGGATGGGCATTTGGAGCGCTTAAATACAGCTGGGTACCAACTTGAAACGCCATTTCTATGGTTTGGCGTTGATTGGCCGATAGCTGAAATGCGTTGGCTTGCCCCATCAGGTATGCAATTGCCTCATCAATGTATGCAGCCCGTGGTTCTAAGATGCCAGTGGACCAGAGAAGGTTTTGCCAGTGGGTCTGGTGCTCTTCGGTAAAGGGATAGAGGACCAGACTATAGTTGTGGGGTTGGATGTGCGATCGCTGCTCTTCAACATAGGTTTCTCGGGCGGTTGCTGTTGCCACCGGCAGTTGGGTAATGGGCTGGGTGCCATTGCGGGTTAAGTCCTCAACCGCTATGGCGTCTGCCTTGGCGGAAAGTGAAGGACACAAACCAAAACAACAGACCTGAAAAACGACAAGACCGCTGACTCGATTGAGTTGGCTCGGCAGATTGAACATAAGGCTGTATGGGCCAACATTATATTTGGATCATGTTTTAAAAATAAAACATATCCCATACAGCAGCTTACGAGCCCAGACGTTATTGATACCCGTGCTAGTCATATTGTGGGAAAGCAACAATTGAAGGTTAGCCTTTATCCCATAATGCCGTACTCCCAAACCCAATCGGGGGCTAGGTCTTCTTTTTTCATTGTCTCTTGCTTTTTCATCATCTCATGGTGGTTATGGGTATCCCAGGTGAAACCTGATGAGGGAAACTTAGGCATCTCATAGGGACTGCCTTTTTCTTCTATGGTTCTAGTCGAAACAGACTGGACATTGTAAGACTGACTGCCAGGAATGGAGGGGTCAGGTGCCATGGTGATTGCCTTGGGTTGCTTGAGGCTTGTATTTAAATATGGATACATGCCTGTAGCAGTAAGTTCCAAGGAGGAAAAGCTGGTATTTTAATTTTTTCTGATTTTGGAAACCCATTGTTGGGTTGATGGTTGTTGGATTAGGTTGGGAAATACACAACGGTTGGTTTTATTGGGTTTCATACATTCAACCCAACTTACGCATTGGCCATATGGAAAGTTGGGATGCATCCCGGAAAATGGAGATAAATGTAGAATTAGTCTAGGTTAAATTTTCTGATTTTAACTGATGGACCCATGAGGCTAAAATCATGATGACTACGATCTGCATAGCCATTTCAACTCCACCATGGAGATCAGTCATGTCAGTGGATGACATTTTTTATGGAAATTTATCTGATGCAGTCTCAATATAACTATCTAAATTCTGTTCATTAGACGTTCTAAACAAAGCCGTTGCTTATCAATGATTGTCATCTAAGAATTCCAAGAGGTATTTAGTGTGATCCAAAATTGTCAAATCGATCCAACCCGCCTTGAACCCATGATGGAATGTATGGATATCATGGATATCAGTGAGTTAGTTGATTCTGTTCCAGAAGATGAGTGGGACTGGAATATCATCTCAAAAAGAGCGGTTGTTTATTCTTGTGGGATCATTTGTCGAGATGGAGATGTTGTAGAACACAACCATCAGCCAACCGAGTTTGACCTATGTCAGCGTCTATCCCAGGAAGCCGCTAACATTATGGATGGCATATATATCAAGATGGGAGATGAAGGCGATCATGACTTCTCACCATTCTATATTGTTGCGAATAGTGGCTCTAATAGTCCAGAAGAGATTACAGAAGACTTAATACGTTCAGCCTTTGGTGGCACCATTCACCATACTGCCAGAATTAAAGTTGAGCCATTAGACGGAATCGTCAGTCGGGTAGAAGACAATGCTGACCTGGACTATGGCGAAGATGATGGGGATAAAGTGTACAGGCAAAGTGAAGAACGTTATGTCAAAGCTTGGCAAGCTCTAGCGAAATGGTTTGATAAAACACCAGAGTTACAGACTCCTGTATTTGTGAGTGTGGATGAAAGAGGTGACGATGATGACGAGTCTATGGTGGGCTCTGTGTTTCCTAGGTTAGTGCTGGCACTAACTAACAATGGCAGTCTAGTTGGTCTTTTTAGCTGTGTGACTCATACTTAAACGAATCGTAGCTGTCAGGGTGAATTAGGGGGTTGCGATCGCACCATCGTAGGTTGGGTTTCATCCCATCAAAATCTCTCGCCTGCAAACAACAACCTGATTAACCCAACATTGCCAACATCCCCAATACGAACCATAATGCGGGTTGAAAAATACACAACGGTTGGATTTGTTGGGTTTCATAGATTCAACCCAACCTACGCATTGGCCACATGGAAGGAAAATATTGAGCTAGAATTTCATCTCGAATAGGAATCGATTTCATCCTGGTTATTGGCTAACAAGTATGAGCTTATCGTAGCAAAACATCATAATCCATTGGTGGCAAGGTTGATGTTACACACCTTGCAGAGATTTATTGAATGGCTCGTAAATCAAGAATCTTACGCCATAACTTCTGTTATCACATCACCACACGATGTAATAATCGAGAATTTCGTCTGATACGCTATGAATGTCGTTCAGTCTTATTGCTAGGTGTTAGGTATTGAATTGACGAAACGGCAAGGATTGGTATGTAGAGACTGGGTTTAAGAAAGTTTAGATCTGGCTGAAGTGTTTATGTGCTACAGTTCACAAGCCTGGATGCGAGAAAAGAGAAAACAAATAATCTATCCAATAATCTATCACCTCCACCCCTCCTAACCACCCCCAACAACCCAACCCATACAAAAGGTAGATGGCCCCTGTTTTTGGGGCCTAAACCATCTATCTCTTTTATATTAAATTTCCATGCGTTCTCCTCACGCCAGCCCACTTGCTCTCCAAATTTTTCAAAAGCTTCTTCATAATAAGCATAATCAGCTTTGCCACCACAGCTAAGATAGATTTCTTTTTGTACACTGAATCCAAATAAGCCGTCACTGTATCGCAACCAAAGCTGATCGATCACCCGCAAATCCGCACAGGAAAAGTTACGAATATCTTTCAAGCTTAAATATCCTCTTTGATCCCGGTCACCTATCGCCTTCATCACATTATAAGTTTCCTGATCGGCTGCTTGCCACTGCTGCGTTTGTAAGTAAAACGCTAGCTTAAAGTATCGAGGTGTTACTTTAGTGGCATAAGCAAAGACTTCTCCATCCAGCACTTTAAGCGGTTCATGGAGCTTTTCTAACAGTGCGGTTTGTACCGAAGCATCTACTGTTACCGCCACCTGCCAAAAGTCGATGGCTAGTAGCAGTTTTTCAAAGTTAGAATCTACCAGCGCCGTTTCGATCAACCGGGTCGCATCCCCTTGTGCCGCATAAAGCTTCATGGTTTCTGCCCACCAGGCAAGTTTTTCAGCATCGTCAAACACCTCTAGCAAGCATGGTTCCTGATGAGTGTCTTTAATTTCTACTGCCGCCAGGTATTCCTGAAAGCTCAGATGGGCAAACTCAAACTCTCCTTCTTGTTCTTTGGCGATGAGTGCGTCCACCTCCTGTAGCTGCTTTAAGAAATCTTCTGGAGTAAACTGCACCTGGGGTAAATTTGCAAGCTTAGCTTCTAGTAAGGGCGTAATATCTGCCAGGGTAAACTTTCGGGTATTACGCCGCATTAGCTCCAGCGACAGGGGCTGTAAAATAGCCTGCTTTTGGCTGGCGGTGAGTACATCAGGAATGCCCTTGGCTTGCTGACGTTTTTCCAACAGTACCTGACAAATATCTCGGTATAGCTCTACCCGGTTGCGGGGAATACTGCCACGACGGCGATGCACCGTGGCTATCATGGTGAGCAGTAGCGGATTTTCCGCTAAATCTCTCAGAGCGTTGTTGGTATTAACTTCTTGAAGCAATAGTTTTGCTTGGCGGTCAGCCGCTTCTCTCACCCCCAAATCCTCATGCCCCTGAGCTTTGATTTCGGTTTCGCGATACCACTGGTTCACAAAGTCTTGAATCTGGCCAGATGTTAATGGTGCAACTTCTAGAACCGTTACCCCCTCTTTGAGCTGAGCGTGTTGATATCCCAAAGGACGCGAGGTCAAAATAAACGCGGTTTCTGGGTATTCATACATTTGCCGATCTACCCAGCGACTTACCTGCTTACGGTCTTGTTCATCGGCTACTTCATCTAACCCATCCAGCAAAATCAGCAGACGTTTTTGCGTCAGCTTTTTGGCAAACCAACCTTTTGGCGGCTTTAGTGGATCAGTACGCTGCAAATCTTGTACCCAGTCAGTCAACAGATCCGCCAAAGCCAGATCTGGATTTTCAATAATTGGCTTGTAAACATCCCGAAGATAAAGCAAGACGGGAATAAAATCGGGAGCTTTAGGATATATACGACGCGGTTTTCGTAAAGCGTACATTAAGGTCATGTAACGCATTAGTGTCGTTTTGCCCGATCCTGGTGCCCCCAAAATAGCAAGGCGGCGATAGGCAGGGTCTTTTTGCATCAACGCTAAGAAATGGCCGATGGTGTTCTCTCGTGGTAAATCTTGTTCGTCTTTGGTTTTACGAAGCAGTCGGGTAGAAACCTGGGCCACACTCTTAGCTGTAACATTGACCATGACCACCACCTGTTGCAGATGAAGTATGCGGTCTTGATCCAGTCCCTGAGTTTCAAAGTTACGACACAGATAGTTCAGTCGTTTGTAGTATTTACCTTCGAAGTCTGAGGTAAGTTCCCACCAGTGTTGAGCAATCCATTTGCTCAATGCATCGAATACTGTACCAATCAGCGATAAGAGGAAATAAAAGACCTTAAACAGACCTCTTGCAGAAGCTTGACCCAGCTTTTCCATTTCTTGCTCGGCCTCAGCCATAAAGCCACCGCTATATTTGGCCCATAACACTGATAACCCCGTTACAAAGCCAGCAATTGCTGTCTGAGTGGTGTCTTGCTTGACCCAAAACCCAATAGTGCTAAAAAGGGATGCACCAAAAGGCATCCAGGCAACACAGGCTTGCAATGGTTTTGCAACTGACTTAGGTTGGGCCATCCTACTATCTGAGGAACTCACGCCCCTATTCTAATCATGTAGCATCAATACCGCGATAAAGCTCAGCCACCGAAAACTCCAACTTAATACTGGTAATAATCACAGTAAATTCTGCTCTGCCAATGCAATAAACTGCTCACTTTGCTGAATCAGAATTTGCACCTCACCCGAACTTAGACTGACATCATCGATACTGTAATCACCTTGAGTTCTCTTACTTTGAGCATCTATAAGGTAACGATGAAACGCAACAGGAACGAACCCTGGCTTAGCAATCTCCTTCCCGAACGCTGCAATAACTGCAGCATGACTTGAAAAGGACAGGCCCTTTTGCCACAGAAAAGCTTCAGCAATATAAAACATAGTGTAATACGCTCTCGCCCCTGCAAAGTCGTAGAGGCCATTCTCAGCCAAAAGTTTAGACGCTTCTAGACTATCCTTAGCCTTATCAATAAATGAGCTCAAATCAGCCGTCATACGACTACTCCTTCTCTTCTAACATTAGAGAGAAATGGGTTATCTGCTGATTGAAACTTCTCCATAGAAATAAAGTTTCGTGAGATTACCACATCAAACTCAAGACAGAGCTGAGCTATAAATTGACTGGTTCTATCAATCTCCTGGTAAGGATTTACCGGAGTATTGAGTACCACCAAAAGATCTATGTCAGAGTCTAACTGACTATCTTCCCGAGCCTGAGAACCATACAATATGATGTTTTGCAGCTGCTCTTGATATAAATCATAGAGATACCGCTTTACGTTTTCTAGGATTAACGCTAGCTCAGGATGTTTCATAACAGCATTTACTCTACAGTAGCCAATTTTAGCCAACTACATACCGTTTGGTATTAGTCAGAGCAGGAAACTGCTCCACAACCAGGTTCCTCCCACATGCTTGATTAAGCCGTCCAACCTACTCGACATAGGTAATAAAGCCAAAGATCTCTACCCATAACAGAAGCATCTAGGTCCAAAATTCGTTCTGTGCTTTGCCATGGGTAAATCTCTACATGGCTAAAATCCTTAGACAGCTGTCTAATCTGCTGGGCTGCTCGGATATAATACGTCTCTAAACGAAAATTGTGGGATTCATCCCGGACAATTAGATACTCCGATTCCTCTAATATTGCCCGAGTTATCGAACGATTGAATAACCAAAACAGACCCAGTATCACCAAATTCACATAGGTCTTAACAGGGTTTAGCCCAATTTGTTTTTGCAAAGTTAACTCTTTCTCTAAAGCCTGTAGGTTATGACTAGAAAAGAAAAAATAACAGCCCTGCTTACCTACCCGATTAATCTCTTGAAAGATCTTGAGCCGATCTTCATGGGACACATAATCAATGCCGTTGAAGCTAAACAAAATAAAGTCAAAGGAATTGTCATCAAACTGCCTTAGATATCTGGCATCGCCTACTTCAAAGCTTATAGAGTGATCCAGTTTCCCAAACCGCTTTTGACAAGCAACCACCATTTCAGGTGAATAATCAATCCCAACATACTGTTCCACGAGGGGGGCAAAATGCTGGGCGGTGCGACCACCGCCCACACCGATATCTAACATTTTCATTCTAGGCAACTGGTCCCGCAGTCGCTCCAAAAGAGCAGACTCGGCTGGCTGTAAACGATTCAGTTGGGCGTAGTAATTAACGATATCTGCGGCAGCGTAAGTTGTTGCGTTTCTGGTGCCCATAAATGCCATCTTGGCTAAAAACCACTATCAAGCACGCATGGCAAATCTTTTTTGTCCCTTGACAAGACACAACAATCTGCCGCATATATGCGGCAGATTGCATTACACATAGCTGCTGGTGAACGCTTTTAGCGATCGCAAGCAGCCCAGGGCAAACAAAAGAGAGATTGCCAGACGATATTTTGTAAATTGAGTGAAAGTGATGATTAGCTAAACTTTGGCGATAATTGGCTAGGCTTCGTATGCCTCCATGGGTAGGCAGGAGCAGACTAAGTTGCGATCGCCATAGGCCTGATCGATCCGATTCACCGTCGGCCAGAACTTACGGTTCTTGGTCCACTGCGTCGGATGCACCGCCTGCTCACGACTGTAGGGTCGATCCCAATCAGCCGTCAGATCCACTGTCGTATGGGGCGCATTCACCAACGGATTATTATCCTGGGGCAGTTCACCCGCCTCAATTTGGCGAATCTCATCACGGATGGCAATCATTGCTTCACAGAAGCGATCCAGCTCTGCCAAAGACTCACTTTCAGTCGGCTCCACCATAATGGTGCCTGCCACCGGCCAGGACATCGTGGGCGGATGGAAACCATAGTCAATCATGCGCTTGGCAATATCATCCACATTCACATTGGCCGACTTCTTAAAGCCACGCAGATCCAATATGCACTCATGGGCAACCAAACCAGCATTGCCCTTATAAAGAATGTCGTAGTGACTTGCCAAACGCTTGGCAATGTAATTGGCGCTGAGAATCGCTGTTTCAGTGGCATGGAGCAGACCAGCAGTCCCCATCATCTGAATATACATCCAGGAAATGGGCAGAATGCTAGCGCTTCCCCAGGGGGCAGCTGCAACCGCACCGACGGACTGCTCAGTTCCTAGGGCGGGCGTCAGACTATGGCCAGGCAAGAAGGGCACCAGGTGCTTTTGTACACCAATGGGGCCAATACCCGGACCGCCACCGCCGTGGGGAATACAGAACGTCTTGTGCAGATTCAGGTGACACACATCGGCACCAATGTCCCCTGGGCTACACAGGCCCACCTGAGCGTTCATGTTGGCCCCATCCATATATACCTGACCACCATGCTGATGAATGAGGTCGCACACAGTGCGGATAGTGGCTTCAAATACACCGTGGGTGGACGGATAAGTAATCATTAAGGCCGCTAGCTTATCGCTATGCTTCTCAGCCTTGGCAGTCAGATCCGCCACATCAATGTTGCCGTCGTCATCGCACTTAACGCTGACAACTTTCATACCGGCCATGACAGCACTCGCTGGGTTGGTACCGTGGGCAGATTGAGGAATTAAACAGATATTACGGTGCTCGTCACCCCGTGACTGGTGATATTGACGAATTACTAACAGACCGGCATACTCCCCCTGGGACCCGGCATTAGGCTGTAGAGAAATGCCAGCAAAGCCAGTAATCTCAGCCAGCCAGGTTTCTAGTTGCCCAAACAAGACCTGATAGCCTTGGGTCTGATCCAAAGGCGCAAAGGGATGAATCTGACCAAATTCAGGCCAGGTGACCGGCATCATTTCAGCAGTGGCATTTAGCTTCATGGTGCAGGACCCCAGGGGGATCATGGCCGAGGCCAGGGACAGATCCTTCATTTGCAGCGCGTACATATAGCGCAGCATCTCGGTTTCTGAGTGGTAGCTGTTGAATACTGGATGGGTTAAGTAGTCACTGGTACGGGCCAGCTCTGTGGGGATAGTGGGCTCAGACTTAAGCAGTTCTATGGCTGGCATCGGCAGCTGGCCTGCAAATACCTGAAGGAGATGGATAACAGCCTCAGGTGTGGTGGTTTCATCCAGGGAAATACCAAGGGTGGTGGCATCAATGCGGCGGAGATTAATACCTTGGGTGAGGGCGCGATCGCAAATCTCCCCAGCCTGCTCACCCGCATCCACCGCCAACGTGTCAAAGAATGGCGCTTTCGGCAGCTCAAACCCTAGCTTACTCAGCCCTGCCGCCAGAACCACCGTCAACCGATGTACTCGGGTAGCAATGGCCTTAAGCCCAACTGGACCATGGTACACCGCATACATGCTGGCCATGACCGCCAGCAGCACCTGGGCCGTACAAATATTGCTGGTCGCCGAGTCCCGACGAATGTGCTGCTCACGCGTCTGCAAGGTTAAGCGCAGAGCCGGTCTGCCCTTACTGTCTTTGGAAACACCCACCAGACGACCGGGCAGCTTACGGGCATAGGCCGTCTTGGTGGCAAAGTAGGCAGCATGGGGACCGCCATAGCCCAATGGCACACCCAAGCGCTGGGTATTGCCCACAGCAATATCTGCCCCCATCTCGCCCGGAGCCTTTAGCAGAGTCAGGCTCAGTAGATCGGCGGCAACGGTCACCAGCGCCCCCGCTTCGTGGGCAGTGGCAATCACATCGGTATAGTCGGTGATCGCCCCAGTACTGGCGGGATACTGCAACAGCAGACCAAACAAAGGTTGACTAAAATCGGGAGCCTCGCTGACCACCACGTTAATTCCCAAGGGCAGCGCACGGGTTTGAATCACTTCAATCGTTTGGGGATGACAGCTGGCTGATACCCAGAATGTCTTGGCGGTCTTGGCGGCTTTGTTTTTGCACACGCCTAGACTCAGGGCCATGGCTTCAGCAGCAGCCGTGCCTTCGTCCAGCAGCGATGAGTTGGCAATTTCCAGCCCCGTCAAGTCGCTGACCATGGTCTGGTAGTTCAGTAGCGCTTCTAAACGACCCTGGGAAATCTCGGGCTGGTAAGGGGTGTACTGGGTGTACCAGCCGGGGTTTTCTAAAATATTGCGCTGGATGACGGGCGGGGTGATGCAGTTGTAGTAACCGAGGCCAATGTAACTGGTAAGGACCTGATTTTGGGTTGCGATCGCACGAATACTCTGTAACGCCCCATGCTCACTCATCCCCTCTCCCACAGACAAGGCACTGGCTAATCGAATCTCACCAGGCACCGCTGTATCAATCAGTGCTTCTAGACTGTCATACCCCAGCACCGATAGCATCTGAGCGATGTCTGTCTTAGTCAGACCGATGTGCCGTTGAGGAAAATCATTGGGTACAGCTAACTCATTAGCCCAGGTATTTGAAATGGTTGCAGACATCGACTCAGACTGTTCGTAGGACATCAATAGCTCCAGATAAAGCAGTTTTATGGACTGACACCAGCAAGCTGAACACCAGCTGAACCAACAAGCAAAAACCATCAGACATAAGCTGATGGCTACAAGTACTTATTCTTACCTATTTCATTGGGGATTTCACCTGCAATTCAAAGCCTGCTTTTCAAATATGGCACCTCTGTAAGGGCGTTGAATGTCCCCCTACAGACCCTCGACCTGTTCGGTATATTCCTCAGCCGTCATCGTATCGTCATCAATATCATCCAAATCATCAGCTTTGACCCGAATCAGCCAGCCATCACCATAGGGGTCATCACCAATTTGCTCCGGGGCATCTAGCAGCTGATCATTGCGCTCAAGAACCTCACCATTCACAGGAGACTTTAGATCTTCTACCGCTTTGACAGACTCAATCGTGCCAAACTTCTCACCAACTTCTACGTTATCACCCAAATCAGGCAGTTCCAGAAACACAACATCACCCAACTGGTCAATGGCAAATTCTGTGATGCCAATGGTAACGATGTCACCGTCAATCTTTAGATACTCATGAGTATCGGTATATTGCAAATTGTCAGGATATTCAAAGGCCATGGGGGTTCCTCAACAAGTCCATAACTTGTGAACAATAAGCCGCTGCTGATTCAGAGGATGAATCAATCTGCAAGACGGGCAATTAGCCAAGACTTTACAGATGGAGCCATACTTAGGATCAGCAACGCCCACAATGAGACGCCCAATGCCTGTGATCACAGGCCTTAAGCATGTTGCTCCCTGATGGATAGCATTCGTTGATGAAAGTTTGCCACGGAAGTTGGCCCAATTGATAGAGGTTTTAGACTTTTTCTTGGTTTTTATAGGATTTTTTTTGTTAACTTGCCTCAAAAAAACATTGATGCCATACACTAGCCGCAGAACGTATGAGTGACCCATTCACAGACCCTGGCAAATCCATGGCAAATTTTACTGACGATATCCCTGAAGCTAGGCGTGAAACCTTGATGGCAAGCGCTGAGCCAGCGTTAGCTAATTCTCCTGCAAACATCACACCGTGGATTTTCCTGACGATGGCAGTCTTAGGGTTGGGCAGTGCCGGGTTCTGGTGGCTAAGGCCCAGTACATCACTGACAGATGCACCTGACATTGAAGCACCGCCCGCTACCACAACCAGCTCTGCCGTTGCTGCAGAGACCCCGGATGTCACTGCCAACACACCAGCAGCCACTCCAGACAGCAATGAACCGGGTAGCCCCAATAGTCTTTTGGGCCATCGTCCTTACGATATTGCCGATGCCACTAGTCTGACCCCATTGTCGACTAATGCCATGGTGCGGCTCCAACCTGAAGCCGCTCAAAAGGTGGAAACAATGATCACCGATGCTAAAGCGGTGGGTGTACGTTTGGGTGTTATCTCTGGGTTTCGTTCCTTAGAAGATCAGCAATACTTGTTTTTTGACCTGAAGGCAGAACGGGGCCAAACGACTCAAACCCGTGCAGAGGTCAGCGCCCCTCCTGGATATAGCGAACATCACACAGGCTACGCAGTTGATTTTGTTGACATCTCACAACCTGCCACTGAACTCAATGCCTCTTTTGAAGAGACTCCAGCCTTTCGCTGGCTAAAAGAGAATGCTGCGTATTACGGCTTTGAAATGTCGTTTACTAAAGACAACAATCAAAATGTTGCCTATGAGCCCTGGCACTGGCGATATGTGGGCAATCAAGAGAGTTTAGAAATGTTTTATCAGGATTAGTGCGTGTCAACGCTAAGAATTCTGGTTATGACAGTGAGTGGTGAAGCGCGAATTGTGGGGAAAAGGATGTATTCAATACGATTGAAAATCGCTATAAACTACGTCCAAGAATGTCGGCAATACCCAATTTAATAACCGTGGCATTTAAGTAAACGTAATCCTTCCAATCGTAACAGTTCTGGATAAAGGGTTTGGTAAATAGTACAGTTAGGACTTTTTACATCCCAACGGCCAGTAACGCGAAAGGTTTCCACCGGGCAACCCCCCGTACAGCGGTAGCGATAGGTACAGGTCTGGCACTCTGGCTTTTCCTGTACCGATAGGTTTTGAATCGGACCATGGGCCAATGTAGGCAAAAGCTGATGAGCATCGAGATGATCGCTAATCGGCTGATCCAGGTGCATTTGACATTGGGCCACTTGCCCAGTGTGAGTGACCACCGCGTAGGTTTGCCCCACACCACAGGTGTGGGTATGGGCCTGGGATTGCACCTTATCCAATAGGCCATTGACCAGGGGGCGCGACGGTAAATTCTGCACCGTTGCCTGGTCAATGGTCTGCTCAATTACACGATAGGCAGCTTGCATGCCCTCAATAATAGTCTGCTGTTCTAGTTCAAAGTCTTGACGATCAGCACTCAACGGGGTTTGGCGATAAAAGTTCAGACTAAAGGGCCAGTTGTGGTCAAGTATCCACTGTACTAAATCCGCTAGATAGGGCGCACTGGCCCCCGTAACTGTGACACTCAGGTGTAGATCAATTTGACGCGGCTGCACTAAATTTTCTAACGTGTGCATTACCTGTTCAAAGCTCGCCCCTCCTCCTTTGCGTGGACGTTGCCGATCGTGGACGGCACCCAAACCATCTAAGGAGACCATTAAACGTACTTGCGTCGATTCAAACCAGTTCAACATGGTAGAAGTCAGGGTAACTCCGTTGCTGAGTACCACTTCTCTTAACTCCAATCCCGTTTTTTGGGCTAATGCCATGGCCCGTTCATGTAGTGTTTGAACCAGGGAAAAGTGAAGTGTGGCTTCTCCTCCAGCGTATTTCAGCTTAATTCGAGAAAATCCCTGACGACAAGCAGCGGTAAAAAGATTGTCTACAGTTTCTAAGCCCGTTTCTAAGCTCATATGGGCAGACGATTTACGCACATAGCAATAGGGGCAATCCAAATTACAGGCATTAGTAACATGTAACCAGGCCGTCAGCTGATCGGGGGCAGTGGGTTGAATCTGAGGCTGATGCCCGGTGGGAATCAATAAATTTTGTTGTACCAGTTCATGATCGATTGTCTCTTTTAATGGCTGGGCCTGTTGGTGAAAGGTTTGGTATCGCTGCCATGCGGCTGGATTCAACACACTGGGACCAGCAGGAGCAAAGGGACTAAACGCCAGTTGATACCCCTGGCGTAGAGACACCGTATAGGTTTCTGGCCAGGTAGAGAATGTAGTGTCTAATAGGTTTGTTGTGGTAATGGTAAAAGGCGCGTTAGGACAAGCACAGTCGCAGTCTGTTTCACCACTATTGACCACATTGTCAGCCGATTTGCTAGTCAGCAACTGTGGTGTTTGCAAAGCACTAGAAGACGGCTGCAATGTTTGATTGCCTAAATCTTCTGATTTATGTAAGCCAGACACGGCGATCGCCTCAATTGTTATTGATATCAGATTCAGCCTGGGAAGACTCTTTCCCTTCTTTCTTAGAGTGATTTCCAGACTGCCACTTGAGGGTCACGGTATAGCTGGCCTCTCCATTAGCCTGGGCTAGAGCAAACACAGGGACACTGGCTTCTACACCTACGCTCATCCCAAAGGTGACTTCTACTTCCTGAGGCCCCAGACTAGACATTAAGTTGATTAAATACTGAGCATTTTTCTTTAAGGCCTGGGCAGAGGCTTCAAAGGTACGATGAATATCTCTTTTATTGGCCACTAGTTCTACAGATTCAGTATCTTCTCCATCGGGGACTTCTACCCAAATAGGCCCCCCTGGTGTTTCGACCGATAGAAATTGACTCATAATATTACCTCATAAAAATTTCTGGATACACAATGTATTTGATTACAATGATTTTCCCCTTATTTCCTACATCGTCTAATTTTTTCCATATCACCTAACAAGAAGTAGGCTGCTATTGCTCTTATAATCATCTCCTCACTTCACCTAAAATCCCTAAAATAGTAGTGGAAGGAATGCAGTAAACGATATCTGTTCCTATCTTTGCGTGAATCATTCCCACTAACTCTCTGCCTTCAATATGACAGAGAGGTGCACCGCTGACGCCCCCTTCAACATTAGCAGGCCCACGATTGAGCAGTTTAAGAAAGCCGTTCGCGACTTTTTCCTTAAACACTAGAGATGAAAAACTGTCGCCTTTAAGATGTTTTGAGGCGGGATATCCAAAGCTATACAATGTCATTGCTTGTCGATGCTCGTTTAGATTGATAGGGTCAGAACTGAGGGGTAATAAATCATCCCAACAGACAACAGGGAGTCGAGGTGCCTTTTCAGAAACCAACCCTAAAATAGCAATATCTTGTCGAGCGCTCCAATCCTTTTCACTCCGAGCTTCAGGAACTCTGTACCAAAGTACTTTTAGATTTAAATCTTGAACATTAGGACCAAAAGTTCTTACCTTAACTAAATTTCCTTCTGAAGATTCTAGTTGTTTTATCACATGGGCACAAGTCACTACATAGTATTGCTGATTCAGCGTTATCCAAAAGCCTGTGCCTGAGACTTCTCCAATATCATTAATTAAGACGGTTGTCATTGTTTTACATTGATCTTGAACAGTCTGATTTAATGTTCGAATATCATCTTCAACAACTGTATCTGAATAAGAAAGAAAGGCATACTTGAGTAATTTTATCCAATCTACATCCAGCTTTTGTAGCAAATATTGACTCTCTTCATCATCGTCTAGTAAGGTTTCTAGTACTGATCGCGGTGAATCCATAATCTCTGTTTGTCTGTAATTCAAAATTTGAATACCGTAATGCAAACAATCCATCAATTCCGATGATTCTTCTAAACGATCCTGCTCTTCCATACGGCTTAAACAATGATAAATACTTTCTTTTAGACATCTAATCACATCGTTATAGGACCATTTTTTTGTGGCAGCCCATTCCTGATAAATTTCTTGAGCAAATCTATGTTGTTCTGAATACTGTTCGGGATCTTTGAATAACATTTGCGCCAGCGAACCTAGACGAAAAACAGGATCTAAAGCCTTTATTCCTGGAGAATTCTGAGGAGAGTAAAGCAAATTGCATTGAAGAAATTTTTCTATTAGTTTCAGGTCTGTCTGTTCAACAGATACTTGATACTTTTGCTCAATAAATCTAAGAATTGCCAAATCAACACGACGAAAAATTATCAAATGTGATAGGTAGGTCCGAAAACCAGGATCTAAATTTTCTACAAACCTACTTAATTCTTTTTCTACATGCTTCTTAAAGACTCTCAGATCTTTTCTACGTCTTAAGCTACGCGAAGGAATCCAACCATTTTTGAGTTCCTGTAGCAGTCCTAGAGATGCTCGAGGATGACCACCGGAAAATTGAAAAATTCGATCTACTACAGAGGGACAATAGTTTTGTGATCGATCTTGCCAGAGTACAGGAATGTTATTTTTTTCAATAAAATGATTAATAACTTCTCGATGAAATGCAGTCAACTTAATGGGTTTTCTGACAGTTGGCCAACGGGTAGGACCACAAATGCTATGACCAGAAAAAATCAATAAGAAGTTATCATCAGTTAAATCTTTTAGCTCTTGCTTCAACTCACGGGCAAGCTCACGTTTTACCCAATCTAGTGTTTCCTTTTCCAAATAATGGACATCGTCAAACATCAATGCCTGAGGCTGCCTAGATTGCAGTTGCTCTAGCAGAATATCAAGAGCATGCTGTAAATCTTCCGGCGATTCAATGGACTCTGCAGAAATTTCTTCAATGGCGGCAGTTACCGCATCCATTTTGCTTCGTGCTCGCTTTAACGAAATCAAAGAACAGCGCCATTCTTGGGTTTCATACTCTGTTTTCAGCTTAGTAAGAAAGGCGGTCTTACCATAGCCTGGCAGGGCATCTAACACCAATAATTCCCCTCGAAAACGGTTGACCCAGCTTAGGGCCTTTACTTGATTGTGAAAAGCAAACCTGAGGTTCGATGAACTGGTAGACATTTTGAAAACACACTATGACGTTAAGTCGAAAACTCTCAAATCGTTACTCTATAAAATCGACAATCACCATATTTCAGGTTTTTAACTCAGATAGTAAATCTTCTAAGGTGATGATGAAACCTGGATAGTGGTCGACAAGCACATGATCATTGGTTATGAGTTCTCTCCAGTAGTCGAGCAAATACTGGCACTGTTTCTTTTTTAGGGTTGAGTCTTCTATCTTTTCCAAGAGATCTTCTGTTAACCACGTTAACCACTCTTCTATTAGTAGCTCCCGCACGGCAGGGCTATTGCTGTTATTTAAACTGCATTGATCTAATTCAAGAATATTTATGTAGGACTGTAGGGCCATTTCCAATGATTGTGGATATTTCCCTTGATCAAATAGAATATTTGACAACGTTCGTTGTACTCGACCCATCAGATGAGGTGATTTCTTTTTCTCTGCCAGCTGTTTAGCTTGGATAGAAATGGTTTTAGCCTGTTCTAAATCCCCCTGAAGATAGAGGGCAACACCTGTATCTTGTAAGTTATCTATCTGCCAAACAAGATCGTTTAGCTTTTCGGCAATCACTTGACTCTTCTGATAGTAACCAAGAGCATCTAAAAATTTCCCTTGCTCTCGCAATAGGGTACCTTTTTCGTTATAGGCTTCGATGAGTAACTTTTCATACTTTTGTTGGCAATATTCAATGGCCTGGTCGAACATCGTCATCGCCTTTTCATAGTCTGCTTGGACTGTAGTAGCGTTTGCGCGATTTGGTTTGACCTTATTCCATCCGCTTTGACGAGAAAGCCTGCCATGGGCAATATTCACCATGGCTAACCCGCGGTCATAGTCAATTTCAGAAAAATGTTCAAAGGCTGCTTTAAAGTGCAAAGTAGCCTTATGCTCCTGCAAAGAGTTAGCAGCAATAATCCCTAACACATTATGAGTTAAGCCCAATTGCTTTGAGTTGCCTGAACGTTTAGCGATTTTTAGAGCACTCTTACTATGGGCGATCGCTTCTCGATTTTTTCCCTTAGCGTGAAAGAGATAGGCCAAATTTGTTTTCGTGGAGGCCCGATCAAGGTCGGCTGTTGGAATGTCTTTAAGCTTATCTAAAGACTGTTTATAATAGTCAATAGCCTGATCAAATTCTTCCCGTCGGCGATGGGTCCATCCCATGGCATTGAGAGTTTTACCAAAGTCCTGTAGAAGCTGCTGCTTTTCCCAGTGAGTACATTGGGAAAAGTTGAGTTCAGACCGAAACCAGTCCAGGCTTTGCTGACCTATCTCTAGGGCAACGGCAAAATTATTTAGATGAGCATAGGTAAAGACTAAATTAGGACGTACCTGGCTCTGAATAACCTTGGAAAGCGGCTGCTCAAAGATATCTTCAAAGCCTTGCCTTGCTTCTTGATATTGACCTTTATCATAGGCTAACGTTGCCCATGCCAATGCCAGTTCTTGTTTTTCTTGGTTATTTAATTGACCCTTAAACTGTTGAACTTCTTCATTTAGTGCTTCTTTAAAGCCGTTGATATTGGCCTGCTTAAGGAGGCTACGCCATCGGTCTAACCCCTGGTCCTTATCAGCATAAAGTGCATAGTAAAGCTGTTCTAGTTGAAGACTTTGTTTAAATACCTGATTTTTCTCTGCTGCAATCAGATGATTATAATATTCTACGGCCTTAGCACTCCATTCTCGCCGCAGACGGTTGTCAGGATCGCATGGCTGCCAAATGTAGTCATACACTAATCGCTGCATTTCATCGTGTAGCAAGCAGCTCTGGTGTTCACCGTTGGTATTGTAGTGAGATTTAACAAAGGAAAATTTAGAAACAGATTTAATCAAAGCTGAGGCGTTTTCTAGCGATTCCCCTAATATTTCCACCAAAAGCCCAGCATCAAAGCGTCGCTTTAGTTGAGCCATAGCCAGAATGGTCTGATCTTCTGGGTTACGGAGTTCACTGATGAGTTCAATCATCATCTGCTTAAACTCTTCTGGACTGTCTGCATTTAATTCTTCTGGTAGGCTGCCATAGTTTAACCAATCAATGGTTAATGCTACTAAAATTGGAGCCCCCTGGGAGAGTTTGGTAATGCGATCGATAAATTCTTGGGTAATTTCAGGTGCGGACTGCGTCTGAAAGGATCGATCAAAGTAATGACGTATCTCTTTGGGTGATAGGCCCTGTAATTTTAGAGGACTAATCTGGGGATGTTGACAATAGTCAGTAAGAGGTTTCCGACCCGCGGTGATCACTAAGGGCTTAAATTTTCTTTGTTGTTGCGGCCCGAGCTGGGGCAGCATTTCTCGAAAGAAACGTTGAACGGCCTGATTGGCAAGTTCGATGGTATCGAACAGTAGAATTATTCGTTCGGTATCTAACGTGTTATAGCAGTCTAAAAAACTTGATCGTAAATGCGCAATATCGTCCTTAGTCGCTTGAAAGCTATAGTCTAAATCTTTAAAAAATGGGGCAAAGGGTTGGGCTTTAGACGCCGTGGTTAGTTGTGCTGCGATACTTCTGAGAATTCCTCGCTCCGTTTGATGGGAGGTCAGATATAGGTCAATGGGATACTGGGTAATAAGGATACGCTGATTTGTAGACCCTTGAGGTGCTTGGGCCAGCTCAACAAACTGCTTAAGTAATTGGGTTTTACCCATACCCCCATCGGCTTGGATGGAAAGCATCCACTGGGGATCAGGGTCGCTTAGGGAAGCCTCCATCATTTGGGTTAACCAGGCAAGCTCTTTTTCGCGACCCACAAAAATGATACGACTGTAAATAGAATCTGACATAGACGTACTACACATGAGATAACACTCTGAGCAGATGCGTGTATCAACAGCGGGGTTACTGTTAGGTTCAAAAAACGCTGACCAGGTCAAGAATCGGCTATTTAAGCAGGGGGAATGCTAACTGTTAACCAAAAGGCCAGCTTATTATGACGATTTGTGGATAACAATTCCCCTAAAGGTCAAGGTTCAATTTAGTTAAGAAACATGTCTTGCTTTTGACAATGCCTAAAAACTGCCATGGAGATAATTTGTATCCGTTAACTTTATTTTGGCAATAATTGCGACAAGTACATTTGATATTGGCATTTCCTAAAAATTTAGGAAATCGCAAAAACACCTGTTCATATGTTAGAACGCAAGCAAAAATTATTGCCCCTACTGGATAACCCCGATATCCTACGCCATAATTTGGCCATTGGTTATGGGTGAATACAAGCACCATCGGCCAATAGTCATTGCTATGGCAGGGCTTGTAGGGGCATCCCCTTGTGGGTGCCCTGGATACCTTTTACTGACGGCAACCATAGGTACGTGTGGGCTCGCCCCCGTCCTTTGATAGGAATACAGCCTCGGTCTTCAAACTGAAATTTTTCTTTGAGCAACTCATAGGTATCAGTACTGACCTGAATGCGATCTACTACCCCATGGGATTCCATACGACTGGCAATATTAACGGCGTCTCCCCATAGGTCATAGCTAAATTTCTTTTTACCGATGACACCAGCAACAACGGGGCCAGTATTAATCCCAATCCTCAACTTAAAGGGATGTTGTTTCACAGCCGCTTGCATATCAATGGCCATGGCCATGACAGCCTCGGCATGGTTGGTCATGGGTGCGGGCACACCACCTACCACCATGTAGGCATCGCCGATAGTTTTAATCTTTTCTAGACCATGGCGTTCCGCCAGAGCATCGAACACAGAAAAGATATCGTTAAGCTGGCAAACCAGATCGGTGGGGGCCGTGTGGGCTGCTAGCTGGGTAAAACCAACAATGTCGGCAAACAAGATGGTGACGTTTTCAAACCGGGAGGCAATGGCGGTGCGGTTGGAGAGATCGTTTTTGAGTCTGTTTGCGATCGCAACCGGCAACACATTACGCAACAATGCCTCTGTTTTCTCCTGCTCACCCCGCAGCGCCAATTCCGCTTGCTTACGCTCCTGCACTTCTTGAGAGATTTGACCAAACATCGAAGCAAACGCCTGAATAACCTCTCCAAGCTCATCCTGTTGAGCCTGCTTAAGACTTCTAAACTCAGCTAACTGGGGCTGATCAACCACATCTGCCGCTTGACATAAATCATCTCGTAACAACAGTAGCGGGTTAATCAACATCCGCTCCAGCATAAAAATCGTCACCAGGGTAACAAAAGCAGCAATAATAATAACAATAAAGAAAATTAGAGCCGAATACTGCACCATGTATCGCTTAACAGAGTTCGCATCATGGCGAATAACCAGTATGTAGCGATCCTGAAATTGTTTGCTGGGCCAGGCCACATCGTAACGGGTACCTGCATCTGTCAGCTGTGTTTCAATCTGGGTCAACCCAGTGGCTGGCACCCCTAACGAAGGCATTTCTCCAAACCCATCAATAAACTGTCCCGCCTCATCATAGAGGGCAGCCCCTAGAATAATTGAGTCAGTTTTTAAGACTGCCTGCGCCTCTACCAACAGTGATGTAGACAGCATATCTAGCATCGCGTTGGCCTTAATGGTGGCAATCACCTCTTGCGAGAGCGTCTCTAGCTCCCTCAGTTTGTCCGCCCGTCGCTGGCGATAGGACGGAATAAAAACTATAAATTCGATAACAACAAGGCTGAGAAAAATTGACGCAACAATTTTTCGAGACAAGCGAGATTTGAGTAACCCCAATGACGTCTGTAAAACACTAACCATGGTGACGGTCAACAACAACCACTCTAAATAGCTACCTACATAGATTTAATACCCATCGATAATGACAGACGCCCACTGATGTTATGGCCAACCCCATGCTGGGTCAGCCCCCCTAGGGGCCATCATACAAAGTTCCTAGGAGTCTATCCTGAAAATTAGCGAAGGATCCCATGAGCAGCCGCTTAGGTCTCCCAAAGATCCCTAATTAAACCCATGCGTTAGACTGATGGGAATTCACCCACGTTTTGAGAAATTAGGCAACCGCTATGACTCTTGCTGCTCCGCCACTGTCATCCCTACGCCTGCAGGAAATTCCTAATCAAACCTACCAGGCTGCCACTGATCGATTTGATGCCTCTTGGGCTGCTCCCCTGTCGACACTACTGGGCCTGGGTCGGGCGGCTGGAGCCGATTTCATTGAATTTTTTCTAGAGCGGCGCAACTACATTAGCTGCCTGGCCGAAGATGATGCTATCACAAGCATTTCCCCCAGTCTAACCACCGGTGCAGGGGTACGGGTTTTCAAAGGCAAAGCCGACTGCTACGTCAGCACTAATGATGTCAGCTTCCACGGCCTCAAAGCTGCCCTTGAAAAAGGGCTATCCATTATGGGGCTATTGCTACCCGCGAACTCCGCCTATGTGCCAGAAGTCACCCTGGAAATGTTCCGCGACTATGCTGCCACCAAGGAAAATTGGCTAGCTAACTGTAGCTCAATGCAGGTCATGGGCGATGTATTACTGGGGGCCAACGCCTCGGTAGAAAAGGTGGCCAAGCACCTCCAGGCAAGACGCACAGCCTACTTTAGAGATTGGCAAGAGGTCTTGGTGGCCAGTAGCGACGGCACCTTTGCCCGTGATATCCGCCTGACTCAGTCGGTGGGGGCCAACGTCCTCTGCGCCGACGGTGACCATCGCTCCTCCATTGGTCAGCGTTTGGGCAACACCAGCGACCCCAGCTTTCTAACCGCGTGGGACTATGGCACCACTGCCGAAGAACTGGCCGAGTCCGCAGGCAAAATGCTCTATGCCGACTATGTGGAATCGGGTAGCTATCCCATTATCATGGCCAACCACTTTGGCGGTGTGATCTTCCACGAAGCCTGTGGCCACCTGCTAGAGACTACGCAAATCGAGCGGGGCACCACACCTTTCATTGATAAGAAGGGCGAAAAGATTGCCCACGAAAATCTAACCGCCTGGGATGAAGGTCGTTCTAGCGAGTCCTTTGGCACCATCGATATGGATGATGAGGGCATGCCTGCCCAGCGCACCCTGTTGATTGAAAATGGTGTCCTTAAGAACTTCCTGTCTGATCGGGCAGGGGCTATGCGCACTGGCCACCCCCGCACTGGCAGTGGTCGTCGTCAGAACTATACGTTCTCCGCAGCATCTCGGATGCGTAACACCTTTATTGATACCGGTGACTACAGTCTGGATGACCTATTTGCATCAGTAGACAGAGGCATCTATTGCAAGAAAATGGGTGGCGGTAGCGTTGGTGCCACCGGTCAGTTTAACTTTGCAGTGGATGAAGCCTATTTAATTGAGAATGGCAAAGTCACTCGGCCCCTTAAGGGTGCCACCTTGATTGGTGAAGCCGTGGACATTATGCAAAAGATTTCCATGTGCTCCCAGGATTTGAGCTTAGCCCCTGGTTTCTGTGGCTCCATCAGCGGCAGCGTTTATGTGACCGTTGGTCAGCCTCACCTGAAGGTGGACAGCATCACAGTCGGTGGCCGGTAAACCACAAACCAGCCAGTAGGGTAGGCATTGCCACCGGCCAAACCCCCGATATCCCCGGAGGATGGGCAATGCCCCCCTCCCCACGCAATGACATTCTCTTCAAATATCTCGCTGTTATTGTTAACCCATGTCCAAAGTCATCGAAATTTCTTCTAACGCCCAAGCCATTGCCCAGCGTCTCGGCATCACCAAGTACGATATCTACGGTGCTACCACCGATAGCACCAGTGTGCAGGTAGATAAGGGCGAACCTAAACAAGTTAAAGCATCAAATCGGGCCAGCGTTACCGTACGTGTGTGGAACGACCAGGGCCGGTTGGGGGTTACCTCCACCACCGATGTGGATGAACGGGGTTTAGAACTAGCCTTAAAAACAGCGGCTGAAGCCAGCGCCTTTGGGGCCACTGAAAATATTCCTGATTTTAGTCCTGAAGCTACGGCTCCATTACCAGAGGTGGAGATTATCCTAGCTGATCCGGCTCCAGTGGGAACACTGATTGATCGGCTGGTGACCGCTGAACAGGCATTATTGAATGCCCATGATGCGATCGCAAGTGTCCCTTACAACGGCATCGCCCAAAACACGAGCGAAAACTTCTATGTGAACAGCGACGGTGCCCAACGTAGTGCTGAACGCACCTTCGCCTCCGTTTATCTGTACACCAAAACAGAACAGGAAGGCCGCAAACCCCGGTCTGGTCATGCCATGCGGGTGGGTGTAGGTCCCAATTCTCTGGATATCGACGGTTGTCTTAAGGAAGCGACAGATAAAACCCTTAGCCACTTAGACTATGAGAAAATTCAGTCAGGCAAATATCGCGTTGTCTTTTCTCCCGATGCATTTTTAAGCCTAATTCGGGCTTTTGGCAACCTTTATAACGCTCAGAGTGTTCTCGACAAACGCAGTCTCTCCACTGTCGAGAGTCTCAATACCACCGTTGCATCACCGCTGCTATCGGTTTACGATGACGCCCTGCATCCAGGCAATATTAGTTCCGAAACCTTTGATGGTGAAGGCACCCCCACTCGGCGACTGCCCATTATTGAAAATGGTGTGCTGACTAACTTTCTACACAGTGCAGGTACCGCCAAACGCATGGGGGCTCAACCCACAGGTCACGCTAGCATTGGTGCCAAAGTCAGCGTCGGCAGTAATTTTCTCCATATTACCCAGGGACAACCAGCAAAACAAAATTATAGCCTGGAAGATGCTGATGATAATATCGTTCTAATTGACGACTTACAGGCACTTCACGCTGGGGTCAATGCACTGCAGGGCTCTTTCTCACTGCCCTTTGACGGTTGGCTCATCCAAAAAGGCAAACGCACAAGTATTGAATCCGCAACGGTTGCTGGAGATTTTCGTCAGCTACTGCAATCCATCATCTATGTCTCCCCCGACGAAAAAGTGACGCCTAGTGGTGTTGCTCCTCATGTATGGATTGATGAATTATCGATCACAGGGGAATAACAGTGGAACCATGGTTGATCAGTGGTTGATCAGTCTCTAAGTCAGCCATGCAAAACAATACTGGCTTAATTACGTATTTCCTAGCGCATACTCGGTATCAACACGCCATGGGCTAGGAAATATCAACACACTATTCACACGGCGGATGTTTTCACTTTAAAGACGCTTCATTTTTTCTAGATTAAGGCAGCATTGTACGCTATTGGATAAGAGATATACTTACCCATATTGTAAGAATGACAAGCCTTACAGGTTCATCTCTAGCATCTGACCTACCTGATTTTCATAAATATGGTTTTCAACTTGAGTCTGAGCTGGGTGTCAATCGAGCTGGGGGACGAGTTACCTATTCAGCTACTCATCTAAAAACTAAACGGCGAGTAGTTATTAAACAATTTCAATTTGCTAAGTCTTCTGATTGGCAAGGGTATGACGCACTACTCCAGGAAGGGCAAGTTCTCAAAAGCCTCAAACATCCAGGCATTCCCAGGTATCTGGGAGCATTTAAAGCCGAAGAAGGCTTTTGCATGGTGCAAGAGTATAAACATGCCAAAAGCTTAGCGGAGCCCCGTAGTTTTAGCCCCGACGCAATTCGTCAAATCGCCGTCTCCTGTTTAGAAATTCTGGCCTATTTACAAAGTCGAATCCCACCCATTATCCATCGCGATTTTAAGCCTGCAAACATTCTGGTCAGCGATAACTTAAAGGTCTACCTCGTAGATTTTGGCTTTGCGCGCATTGGTGATGGTGAAGTTGGCATGAGCAGCGTTGTTAAAGGAACGCTAGGATTCATGCCGCCGGAGCAAATTTTTAACCGGCAGCTTACCGAAGCCTCAGATCTGTATGGGTTAGGAATGACCCTGATCTGTCTGCTGACCAACACACCCGCCCATCACGTAGGGAAATTAGTCGATGTCACTTACCAGGTTGATTTTAGTCAGTTCAAAGCCTATTTAAGCCCCCAATGGATAACGTGGCTCGAAAAAATGGTCCAGCCGCGTCTGAGCGATCGCTTCGAAAACGCCAGTGACGCCCTGGACAATATCCCAGAACATGGTCTACGCCAACCCCAGGCAAAGTTTAGCCAATCCACTATCAACCTGGTCGCCACAGACCGGGGAGAGCTATTAACAACGGCAATCACATTAAACAATTCTGTCCCCGAAACCACCTTAACGGGGCATTGGCAGGTTGCACCCCACAGCAGTGACCCCAATTTTGATAACGCTTACCATAGCTGGATTCAATTCTCCCCAACTGAGTTCCATGGCAATGACATCACAACTCAGCTTCAGATTGATACGAGTCAGTTAATGTCGGGGCAAACCTATCAGCGCAATCTATTACTGAGAAGCAATGCCCAAGAAGCAATTTATTCCCTTAATTTAAATGTGCAAACGGCCCCCATGCCGCTACTGAAGCCCCAAGGATCACCCTATCCATCACTGCTAGTTTTATTAGCAACCTGTTGGGTAACGGTTTGGGTTTTAGCGGCACTGGCCCCAGAGTATGAAGTGATTACACCGGGCATTAGAAACGTACTGATACTACTGGCACTCTTCGGCAATAGCCTGGGGATGCAAATCGGTGGTTGGCTGCTACATGAAGTCAGTCTTAAATCCCCAGCAGCTCGCATTATTACAATCGCAGGAGCCATCGCGGTCGCCCTAGTGGCACCCCTATGTCTATTGCTAGACATCACCGCTACCGACTACGTTACCTCCGCTATCACTGTGGGTCTTGGCATCATCAGCGGTAGTGTCATTGGGGTAATCGATGGTCTAACCATCGACCGTTTTTGGCAACGGGGCTTTCAACCCAAATTTTCCCTTGGGTTAACCTTACTAACCGGGTTATTGGGCACCAGCCTAGGCCTGGTCCAGGGTCTGACCCTTAGCGGTCCTTGGATTACGTTCGGATTAATTGCTAACGTGATTGCCATCGGCACTATGCTGACCTATATGCCTATCCAGCAGGCCAAGGCTATTGCCCTGTATCGTCGTAATGTGGAACGGAGTCTTATTCGTCCTTAGGCTCTAGGATAGACATGCATTGCCCATCAACAATAATTGCTCGTCAACAATATCTATCGATCACTCCTCATAAAATTAACTGCGCATTTTGAATTTAAAGGGGTAGCATTGGGATGTTCCATTGGAAAACGCTGTTAAATTGTGCCGTCAGCATTGGCATCAGATTTAGAGGGATTTTAGGATGACTCTTCGAAAACTAACACCGTTCATCGTATTCGGACTGCTTACAGTCGCAGGCAAGGCTTCGGCCCATATGGTTGAGACGAACTACTTTCTTGACCAGTTTTCGAACGAGCAATCCCAGCAAGTTTTAAGAATGCAGAGCACCTTTAGCAACGGTGCACCCCTTAAGGGTGCCAAGGTGAACGTGTATTCTCCCAATAATCCGATCAAACCCTGGACCCAGGGCGTTACCGACCAGGAAGGTCGGTTTAGCTTTAGCCCTGACCAAACCCTCACAGGTGACTGGGAAGTGATCATCCGTCAGCAGGGTCACGGCGATATTTTGACAGTCCCCGTCAATGAAACTGGCGTGACCACAGAACTGATTAGCGATATCGGTGACACCGATATCCACTACGGCGGTACCTCTTATATTGGCTGGGCCCTATCGTTGGGAACGCTAGTTACCTTAGGTCTTTGGCGACGCTTTCGGAAATAATTAAGCAAACTTCTACAGAATCAGGAAAACCAGTCGATCTAGACACAGATCGGCTGGTTTTTTAATGAATCTATAATGTGGAAACCCTGGTTGATCGCCCCTAACACATGGGAGCTTGCACAAGGCAAATCCCCGACAAGATACGCTGTCAGCAATCACTGATGGTGTGAACTATGGGGACCAATCTATAGTTAGGACAGCTTACAGATATACTCTTGTAGCTCTGCCAAATCTGTGTAGTGGTCAGCCAGATCAATTAAGGTATCGCTCGTCATCGATTGTAGGCTCACCAACTCTACCCGCACACCACGATAGCTCAGGGCATCTACCGCATAGGTTAAATGACCATCACCGCTCAATAAGGTGATGGTGTCGCAACTGTCAGCCAGACGTAGCATATCCACCGCCATTTCCACATGTAGATTGGCTCGACGGGAGCCATCAGCGACCTGGGCTAAATCTTTACTAATGACTCGATACCCATTGCGGTTAAGCCATAATAAGAAGCCACGCTGCTTTTCATTTTTAGGGTCTACACCGGTATAGAAGTAAGATCGCAGCAACTGCCGCTTGCCCACTAGCGCATTGAGCAACCGAACGTAGTCAACTTCAATCCCCAGATAAGAGGCGGAATAAAATAAGTTTGCGCCGTCAATTAAGACGGCCATGCGATCGCAACTAGCAGCAACATGATTGCCCGTATAGGGAGCAAACAATGTGCCATCTATGGGCGACAGCTTAAGATCCCCTCCTCGTGCCATACGACCGTTTGAGCCATGGGAAGAATGAGTCGCCCCATTGTGTTCAATATTATTTTCCATAAAGTTGATTGAAGCTGATATGCCGCAACATGCAGACTGGTTATATTGAGAATAGTATGAAATATTAATTATTTCTTAAGGTTTTATCCAGACTTTATAAAGTGCATTTGGATTTGAGCAGCTTCAAACTCTCAGAGAGACATCCCGTGAGCATCGGGCCGAAGGATTAATTTGAAATTGGTTTTGAGGGAATCGCCCAGTCTAAGCGACACAAATCAGGGATTTCTGTCCGATTTCCTCGTATTTTACGCTGGCAGCATGATAAATCCATTGCAGAACAAGAGAAGCTAATTTATAGTTTGCTACTCGATAGCATTTGTTTCAGATTGGGTCATTCCGCCAATCAGTAAAGGCTTTCCGGTAGGATGCCAATATTTAAGACATCGATTCTTGGCAAACGCTCATATCTTAAAGCTATGAACGAACCTTCTGACAAGGCAATGAACCCTGCAGACAGTAATGAACAGCAAGAAAACGCTGAAACGGATGAAAATAATGTCGTTCAGCTAGTTGATCAACTCATCAGGGCCAAGCGTATTACCTACACCCAATATCAATCCCTTTCAAAAATGGTCTTGGCCGATGGCACCGTCGATGAGCAAGAACGCCGTCAAATTAATCGCCTATTCGATGCCATTCAAGCAGGGGGCATACGTATTGTGGAATAGAAACTCTGTGGAATATTGGCATAGGCGTTAGCCAAAAATAGCCGCATCGGAGTTTTGTTGAAAAATATGCTCGTAGTCAAATTGCAACGCATTTTGATGACGCATCACAATGGCCCCCAAATGACTAATCTGTTTGGGGGAGAAGCTTGCCATCACTAGCGCCACCGTTTGTCCAGGCTTCAGCTGAGGGATACGGATAAAATATTCGCGACGGGCAAAAAAGCGATTTTCATCCTTAGGCACAATTACACCATTTAGGCGATGGGCTCGCTGCACCGGTCGAATATACAGGTTAAAAAAGTCTTCTTGATTGGGCTGCAACCCATAAAACCGCTCGTGCTGCTCCCAACTCATACTAAACAGCAATATGAGTAGCTCAAATCCAAGGATGTAGGTGAGGACGCGATTGTGTTCCTGGCCATCTATCATCAGCCGAATGGCAGATTCCAGGTAGGCTTCACCCTCATGATGACGCGCCTGGGCAGTGTGGACATAATACTGACGCACATAGCGCCGCAGGACACTTTCAGTCAGCTTGGTCTCAATATGAAAACGCTGTAGATGATGATAAATGCGCTGCGTCGTATCGCGATCGTGAATGATGCGCGAAATCACACCATCAGCTGTGTACTCATCCAAGAACTGTATCTGCTCCTCCAGTGGAGTCGCACACATCACATGGCATAGGGACAACACGTAGCGGCGTTGTACCCAGGGCAACCCTAATAACCACTGTTGAGCTTCTGGAGGCAGAGATTGAATTAATTGTTTTGTTTGGGGGCCATTAATCGCAGACATGCGACCTGTAATTTACCGGTTTGCATCACACAGTGCACTGACATTTTCAGGAAGTTTGACCTGAACAACCTGGTTTAGGCCTGTTCAGGACTACAGATAAGTAAGCAGACGATCAGGAAACTTTTGTGTTCCGTCTAATCGCTATACCGCTCTTCGGCCCAAGGTTCACCTCGTTTGTGATAGCCATTTCGTTCCCAAAAACCAAGCACTGGCTCTACAGAAAACTCTAGACCACTGAGCCACTTAGCACTTTTCCAAGCATACAGATGGGGGACAACTAATCGCAGGGGTCCGCCGTGCTGCGAGGGTAAAGGCTGGCCTTCCAGGGTATGGGCCAGGAAATTTTCAGGTCGGGCAAAATCTGCCATGGCTACATTTGTAGTGTAACCGCCGTAGCAGTGGGCCATCACATGGGCGGCCCGCCCATCCACCTCAACCGTCGATAATAAATCCATAACGTTGACGCCAGTCCACGTCACATCTAGCTTGCTCCAGGTCGTTACACAGTGAAAATCCGCAGTGAACTGGTGCTGCGGTAATGCCATTAAATCGGCCCAACGTAAGGTTTTAGCGGTGACTAAACCCGATAGATTTAGCTGCCACTCGTCCTGGGTCACCTCTGGCGTAGGTCCATAGGTCAACACAGGAAACCCTTTAGCTAAATGCTGACCTGGAGGTACACGATCAGCAACGTCAGGACCGGGCTTTTCAAAGAACTTCATAGGAGCTGCCTTAGTAAGGATGCTGCACGGGAGGTTGGGCTATGCAAAAACTGAGCTATGCAAAAACTGAGCCATGCAAAAGCTTGGCTATTTAATTGTAGGGTGGCGGGGAGCAGATTGTAGGGTGGCGGGGAGCAGCCCCCCATCACGATCAGCCAAAATTAAATGTAGCTTTTCAAGTTATTACAACTCTTTACACCTGGATCCCGTTTTCTGGCAGACTCGGATATGTAGCTATTATCTGAAACGTTGACCGGGCACGAGTTTTCGCAGTTAATTACGGTGTAGCCCAGCTCTACACAAGCTCTAAGAAAGTTGAAGCCATTTATGCATAGCTCTCATAAACGGTCAAAGTTGGCTAGATCAAAGCGTTGCCGTTCTAAACGGTGGAGTGTACCAAAGTTTTCAAATAGAGGAAGGTATTGCCAAATCCATGATTAACAACACTTTGTTTCGCCCTACAGCAATAAAGGCTAACAGAAAGAAATTTAATCCTGAGGGTTTTGATTTAGCTGTAGCTCTGAAGAAAAAAAAGGCAGCTGAAGCAGCAAAAGCGGCAACTCCTCCAACAGCTGATTTTGACGTTCAAAAAAACTATTTAAGTCCTTTCTCAGACAGTCAACCTGTAGAGCTCATCGGCACAACATCCGTTACAGATTTAGATGTTGTTATCCGCGCTGCCTATAAGCAGGTATTTGGTAATGCTCATTTAATGGAAAGTGAGCGCTCTGCGATCGCAGAATCTCAACTGCGTAGAGGCGAAATCACCGTGCTGGAGTTTGTGCGTCAGCTAGCCAAGTCCGATCGCTACCGCGCCGTATTTTTTGAAAACTGCCCCAACATCAGAGCGGTCGAATTAAACTTCAAGCATTTGCTGGGTCGGGCTCCTGAGAATAACGCAGAGATTTCTGAGCACATTCAAACCCTGGCTGAAGATGGCTTTGAGGCCGAGATTGATTCCTACCTGGATAGCGACGAATACTTCCAGGCATTTGGTACAGATTTAGTGCCCTACTATCGCGGTCATAAGACCCAAACAGGCAAGTCTGTATCTGGCTTTACCCACTCTGCTCAGCTGGTCAAGGGAGCCTCTAGCAGCGATAAATCCATTGAGAGCAACACCACACCTCAAATTCAGTCAGGTTTGCTAAGTGGCACACCGACTGAAATTAAGCCCCTAGCAACACTCCCCTTCTCCACACCTGTTATTCCAGAACAGGAATACCAGCAGCCTCAGCAGCAACTCACCAAAGCAGACTTTATTCCTGTCTATAAGTCAGCTGCCTTTTTATCGGAGCCGATCACGCCCAATGAGTGGGTTAAACAGTACAACGCTAAGCAGGCGGCGGCCACATTCCCAGCCTCTCGGGCTAGCCAGCCAGTTAAGTTGTCCCCCGGTGCCTCTGGTGAAGATGTTGAAATTGTTATCCGAGCTGCCTATAAGCAGGTGTTTGGTAACGTTCACCTGATGGAAAGCCAGCGCATGGCGACGGCTGAGTCCCAGTTCAAGGATGGGGCTTTGACGGTTAAAGAATTCATCCGGGCCTTAGCTAAGTCTGACGCCTATCGTTCTCTATTCTTTGAGAACTGCTCAAATGTTCGTGCCATCGAGCTGAACTTCAAGCATTTGCTAGGCCGGGCTCCTGATAATTTCAAGGAAGTGTCTAAGCATCTTGGCATCCTGGCGGAAGGCGGTCTCGAAGCTGAAATTGATTCGTACTTTGGTAGTGCGGAGTATGACGAAAACTTTGGTAAAGATACCGTTCCTTACTATGTAGCCTACGCCACCCAGACAGGTAAGAATGTTGCTGGTTACAACCGCATCTTTGATCTGATTAAGGGTCTTTCCAGCAGCGATCGCTCGGTTTCTGAGTCCATAAAAGCGAGTCAGAAATCCCAACTGCAAACAGCCCTAACCAAGACCTTCGAATCCAAGCAAGAAAACGTTTTCAATCCTAAGGGGTTCCAATTAGCCCAGGCCATTGGTACGCCCATCTTTGTTTCTAAACAGGATGTGGGGACGTCTTCTATCATCGGAGCCTATACTGACTCATTTGCTGAACAACAACCAGTTGAACTGATAGCGGGTGATAGTACTGCTCAAATCGATATAGTGATTGAAGCAGCTTACAGACAGGTGTTTGGTAACGCCCATCTAATGGAAAGCGAGCGCTTCCCCATCGCTGAGTCACAGCTACGCAACGGTGACATTACTGTCTTGGAATTTGTTCGGGCTTTAGCAAAGTCAGATAGATATCGCACCCTATTCTATGAGCGTTGCACTAACTTAAAAGCAGTGGAGCTGAACTTTAAGCACTTGCTGGGCCGAGCACCCGAGAGTGGTGCAGAGATCTCGCGTCATATTCAAATCTTGGCTGAGGAAGGATTTTACGCTGAAATTGACGCCTACCTGGATAGCGACGAGTACTTTGAAACCTTTGGGGCCAACATCGTTCCTTACTTCCGTGGCTACCAAACCCAAACTGGGAAAGGAATGGCCAGCTATACCCATTCCTTCCAGTTATTACGTGGTGCCTCCAGCAGCGATAAGCAACTGAGCCAGTATGGTAGTGCTGCCGTTGATCAGTCCATTCTCAAAAACCAGTCCAGCCGTATTCCTGATATCTCCGAGCAGACTGTTCCGGTAGCCGATATTCGTCCTAAGACTCAGCCCGCTGCTCCAGTCATAACCCCTGATTATTCCTTTAACCTGGAGGCCACAAGCCCTCTAGCTTCAGTTGAACGTACGTCCATTTGGCAAGGGCAATACAACGCTCTGGCGAATCAGGATCCCATCAAACTCAACGCCGGTGCATCGGATGAAGATGTGAATCTGGCGATTAGCGCTATCTATAAGCAGGTGTTGGGCAATGCCCACATCATGGAGAGCGAGCGGTTGGCTAGTGCAGAATCCCAACTGCGCAACGGTGACTTAACCGTACGCGGCTTTGTGCGTGTATTGGCTAAGTCAGACCTATATAAGTCTCGCTTTATTGATAATGCCCCCCGTTATCGCTGCCATGAGTTGAACTTTAAGCATCTGTTAGGACGGGCTCCTGAAAGCTATGACGAGACTGTTTATCACAGTGCCGTCGTGGACAACCAGGGTTACGATGCTGACATTGATGCTTACATCGACAGTGAGGAATATCAAACTGCTTTTGGTGAGAATACAGTTCCTTACTACCGTGGCTATAAAACCCAGACTGGTAAGCGTCTGTTAGGCTACGTCAACATGTTCGATATGCTCACCAGCGTTTCCACCAGTGACAAGGCAGGCTCCAACAAAGCTCGGGTCGAGAAGCGTCTCTCCTACGAAAACCCTGCTAAGGTTCAGCCGGTCACCGATGGCAATCTGTTGATTCAGAAAATGTTTGGTCTGATCTAGTAGCGCCCAATCAAAAATCGTAGCGGCGGTTAAGTCGTGACTGAGCCATGGCCTTCCAGATGCCTAAAACTAGGCATCTGGAAGGTTTTTAATATGTAAGCAAACCTAACCACTGAGGCAAACTGACCACTGGCAAGGGATGTTTTGGCCGTAGATCTAAAATGGAAATAGAGGTGCCCCTGTAACGTTACGTGCAATGCACATTGAGGCCACTATGACACGCCCAAAATGGCTGAGGCTAGGAATTTTAGGGATGCTCTGTGCGATCGCATCCCCGCTTGTCGTTCCCCCACTGGCTGAAGCAAATCAGATTATCATTCGCACCGACCACCACGGGCACCATCGATATCCTATTTACGAACGGCGATACCCTGCAAGAGACGATGTAACCGTAGAATTTATTGCTCGGGGCGACGAATGGGCCAATGTGTACGTTGACGGTCGTCGCATTTTTTCACCCCGCAATGCCAATCGCCGTAAGCGCTTCAACTTCAGAGAAGGGGCCTACGAAATCAAAATTACCGGTGCCGATTATTTTGATATCTGGGCAGAAGGCTATTTAGATGTGGGTCGCGATGATACCAACATTATTGTCGTCAGCTTTTCAGAAAGAGGCGTAAGGGTTTCCGGCGATCCCTATGCCTGGATTCCAATCTCCACAGAGCGCAGCTCCTCAAGGCGTCATCGTCGCTAATAGTTTGTCAAGCTCAAAGTTCAACGTAAGAGGGTGAATCGTGACTAGCGAATGGGATTGCGATCATGAAAGCTACTCTGCTGAGAAACTCTCTCTCCAAAATTAAATCCTGACAGACTACCAGCATGGACTGGAGATACGTCTCAGGAAAAAATCTAAATGCGCTAGTGTGATATTTCCGAAATTTGATAGGTGGAATTTGATTACACCTATCGTCACAGCAAAATTTAGATCATTTCAATGAGTACCTATCAACTAAACCAGGGTCACTATGACACAGAAACAATGGCTCAAATTAGGGCTAGCAGCCCTGCTGGTTAGTGCAGTTACACCTTCTTTAATCAACCATTTAGCCACTCCCATAACAGCAGAAACTCTTATTGCAGAAACCCTTATTAGTGAGACAATTATCAACTACCCGTCCACGTCAAGAACTGACGAGCGCGACCATAGCGACGAGGACAATCACCACGACCGCGCAGCGCGAGAAGTCACCGTAGAAATTGTCGCCCAGGGCGATGAATGGGCCGATGTGTACATTGATAATCGCCGCTTATTTTCCCCTCGTACCCTGAACCGCAGCAAAAAATTTCAATTCGAAGCGGGAATTTACGACATTCGGGTTCACAGTGCCACCAATTACTTTGATCGCTGGGTCGATGGCTCTCTAGAAATTAGTGATGCTAATGGGGCATCGAGCACAGTCGTTCTTAGATTTTCAGAAACTGGGCGGGTGCGTGTATCTGGGCGGTATCATACCTGGATATCGAACTTAGACTAGCAATCACGACTTTGGTAGCAACCAATCCCTACGGATGGATTACGAAATCACTGCAGACACTGCAGCGAGCTAACTGGTACCGCCAGGTTCAAACTGTTGATGGCAAAGGTGGTGCTACCATCAGCGTCAATGGGCATACCTGCTTAAACTTCGCCAGCAATGATTATCTGGGCCTGGCGGGCGATCCAAGATTAGCCAAAGCAGCTGCGAATGCGATCGCAACCTACGGCACCGGTAGCACCGGCTCCCGACTGCTTAGCGGTCAGCGCCCCATCCACCGAGAGTTAGAACAGGCCATCGCAGAACTTAAAGGGACCGACGATGCCATTGTCTTTAGTTCAGGCTATTTAGCAAACTTGGGCACCCTCGCCACCCTGGTGGATCACCGCGATCTGATTGTGGCGGATCAATACAATCACTCCAGCCTACAAATGGGCGCTCGCCTCAGCGGAGCCACCATTGCCATATATGACCACAACAATTTAGAACAGCTACAGCATCATTTGACGCAGATGCGCCCCCAATATCGTCGCTGCATCATCGTCACCGACAGTGTCTTTAGTATGGATGGAGACCTGTGCCTGCTGTCAGAAATTTTAGCCATCGCCGACCAGTGGGACACCATGGTCATGGTGGATGAAGCCCACGGCACCGGCGTACTCGGTAAAACCGGTGGTGGTGCCGTAGAACTTCTCGGCTGTCGTCATCGACCCATGGTACAAGTCGGCACCCTTAGCAAAGCCTTGGGCAGCTTAGGCGGCTACGTCACCGGTTCCGCTGAATTGATTGACTTTTTACGCAACCGTGCCGCCACGTGGATTTATACAACAGGTCTCTCCCCCGCCGATGCCGCCGCCGCCAGGACTGCGATCGCAATTCTCTCTCAAGAGCCCGAAAGACTCACCCAGCTAGCACACAACGCCACCTACCTCAGACAGCGCCTAGACCAGCTGTCCCACATTAGTCGCTTACCCTCCGAATCCCCAATTGTTTGCATCCAAGTCAAAGACGCAGCAACAGTACTTCAACTGGGTCAACACCTAAAAAAACAAGGAATTTTTGCCTCCGCAGTGCGCCCCCCCACTGTCCCCACCAGTCGTCTAAGGGCAACGGTAATGGCGACCCATTCGAGGGGAGACATTGATCGATTGGTAGCAGGGATTCAAGATTTTTTTGGTGAGTAGGGCATGGGCAGCGGGAGGTACACGAAGACGCCGTTAAACCAAACGGATTTTTCAGGTCCTTACCCTACTCCCTATTCTCCCGACTCCTCCGGCATCACCCACTTTCTCGGTTCTGTTGCCCGTGCCAAAATCTTCTTACGCAGTGCCTCTTCAGCAATTTCTAACATTTTGTCGAGAGACGTGTTTTCAATAAAATTCGACGCCTGTTGAGTATAAGCCTCATTGGGACAAGCATCGCCTTTAATGCAGCCGTTAACGCACTCAACGGCACAGTTCACGCTAGTGTTCTCAGTAGTCATGGGGTTATGTTAATAACTCTTCTTCTCATACAAAATTCTAGATAAATTTGCCCATGATTTCACAGAACGATTCGTCACTACCGACAGGTGAGAGTCACATCACAATGATGCATCGCTGTCTAGAGCTAGCGGCTCAAGGAGCCGGGCGAACAGCGCCTAACCCGATGGTGGGGGCGATCGTTGTTAAGGATGGACAAATTGTTGGAGAAGGGTTTCACCCCCAAGTAGGACAACCCCATGCAGAGGTTTTTGCCCTACGAGCAGCTGGTGAGGCCGCCCGAGGGGCCACAATCTATGTAAATTTAGAACCCTGCAACCACACAGGACGCACCCCACCCTGCACAGAAGCTGTGTTACAGGCAGGCATTGCTACGGTAGTGATTGGCATGCGGGACCCCAATCCTAAGGCCAGCGGCGGCATAGAGCGTTTACGCGCCGCTGGCGTTGAAGTTATTACCGATGTGGAAACAGTCGCCTGTGAACGCCTCAATGAAGCCTTTATCCATCGCATACGTCACCGTCAACCCTTTAGCATTTTGAAATATGCCATGACCCTTGATGGCAAAATTGCTACGGACACTGGCCATAGTGCCTGGGTCACCAGCCCTGCATCACGACGACATGTACATCAACTGCGAGGTCAGTGCGATGCCGTTATTGTCGGTGGCAATACGGTACGAAAAGATAATCCTCGATTGACTAGCCATGGAGTGTGCGATCGCAACCCACTCCGTGTAGTGATGAGTCGCAGCCTAGAGCTACCCACCAATGCTCATCTTTGGCAAACTGACATTGCCCCGACATTAGTATTTACAGAAATCAATCAGAAACAGGCAGAGTCCATATTGCCAACATCTATAGACGTCGTTTCCCTCAATCCATTAACACCCGAAGCAGTCGCTAATAACTTATTTGAACGGGGGTTATCCACAATTTTGTGGGAATGTGGTGGCACCTTGAGTGCAGTAGCTCTACAGCAGGGCGTTATTCAAAAAGTATGGGCATTTATCGCCCCTAAGCTGATTGGTGGCAGCAACGCTCAAACACCAATCGGCGATATGGGCTTTAGAGAAATGACTGAAGCCTTAGCCCTAAACAACATAGAGCTACAAAAAATAGGTCCAGACTGGCTGATTGAGGGATATCTAAAGGATTAAGTAAAAAATAAGTACCTTAAAACCGCTAGCTATTACCAACCAGTCCTACGATCCTTAGTCAGCCCAGCCTCTAACTGATGACGACGCATCAATAAGTTGAGCGCTCGGACAAACTCATCACGATTGCGCAACACATCAAACCGCTGAATCACCTGTCCTTGATCTAGAAATAGCAGCGTGGGTAACGTCTGCAGTCGATACAGATTTGCCAGCTTGAGATTTTCATCAGCATTAATATTAAAGACATTTACCTGACCTGACCAGTCTTGCTGAAACCTATTGAGCATGGGAGTCACCCGACGACACAACCCACACCAAGGAGCCCAAAAATGCACTAGAACCGGCACAGGAGAAGCTAGTACAACGCTTTCGAAATTGTCTTCAGAAATTGTCATTGACGCTTAATTATTGTCAGTATTGATAAAAATCTTTTAGTACTTCCAATCTTATTAAGAAAAGTCTAATACCGAAAGGGTATTGCTCTATTATTGTGAACCTTTTCTCACAAAAAAGACAGCCTGCCAATAATAAAAATCCACGTACGCTCAGCAATACCAACTTAAAGACATCAAGCCAAGATTAGAATTGTTACTAATCGTCGAAAGTCTTGTATAGATAGAGATATTGGACCATCAATGGTCACTTTTGTACAGTGTTTTTTTCTATGAAAACTTAAGAAAACATTAAATAATGTATCTGAATGATTCAGAAATTTATGTTTTGTTTGATCAACATAACCTCTGAATTGAGGCGTTCTCTCAAATGATGGCAACTAAATTTTCTTTGGCTGCAAACATTTACCTATAGCTAAAAATACAATTGGGTATAACTGACGATGTCACACCTCGCTTTGCATTTCTTTTTCAATCATATCCAGGGTTTTCACAACTAAGCGTTTGGCCTCTAGCTTCCAACCCCATGATTGAATACCATACGCAACGTAGAATCCTACGCCTGTAGCCATGAAGTCTAGGGGTTGCTGCATGGCAACCCCTAACAGCAGTCCTAAACCGCCAATGCCCCAAAAAGGTAGTGCTACCATCTGTCGGTCGCGTTCAACAATTTTGGCAAACATATTTTGAGGTATATCTGCCAGGATCTGCTCTTTAATCTGCTTTTGCTGAGGATATGGAACCGTCAGCCCAACCTTAGGCCGTAATTTTTCAATTTTTCGCGCTTCTGTACTGTATTGAGTCAGCTCGTCTTCGGCCATGGTGATGAGCTTTTCGATAGAATCCATAAAAAACGCAGAAATAACTGTAGGGTCAGCCTTTAAGGAGTCAGCTAAGACCTGAAAAACTGGCAAAAATGCTTTTAAGTATGCAATATTAACGTTTACTTAAGCATTATTAATTTAAGTCAGTAGTGTAACTCTCTGCAATCGGCTGGACTGCCTCAAAATCTATGGTTTCTGCTATCCCAGCATCGTACAAAAGCTTTTTGCCCCGGTTTTATCGGCTCTCAATCGTTGGGGTGTTTTCCAACATGATGGTGCCTTTAGCAGGTCTTTGTGATACTGCTTTTCTAGGGCATTTATCTGATATTCATTATCTGGCTGGAGTGATTCTAGGCAGTATTTTATTTGATTACCTCTATCGCATTCTTAAATTCTTACGCAACAGTACCAATGCATTAACGGCCCAGGCTGTCGGTGAAGACGATATGACAGGCGTATTGGTCGCGGTCTTGCGATGTGGGTTGGTGGCACTTGCGATCGCAGCCGTCATTTTACTGTTCCAATACCCCATCCATGAACTAGGCTTCACTATCCTGTCCGGAGCCCCTGAAACTGAACAGGCGGGCATCACCTACTTTAATGCCCGCATCTGGGGAGCCCCAGCGGTGCTTCTGAACTTTGTTCTCATTGGCTGGTTTTTAGGACGTGAGAAAAATGGCGTGGTTTTTCTCATATCCCTCATGGCCAACGGCTCTAATGTGCTGCTGGACTATATCATGATCAACCGCTGGGGTTGGGAAAGTACCGGAGCTGGTTTAGCCACTGCCCTGAGTCAGTACCTGGGCTTGTTAGTCGGGTTTATCGCCATTGTGCTGACCATAGACTGGACTTATCTAGGTAAGGCTATGGGGCAAGTGCTCGATCGTCAAGCACTCAGTTCCACCCTGATGCTCAAAGGCAATATCCTGGTCCGTTTTTTAGCCCTAATTTCTGCCTATTCCATCTTTACTAACCTGAGCGCCACCTTTGGTACCGTGTCTTTAGCAGAAAACGGTTTATTGCTGCAAATTGCGCTACTCAGCCAGTTTACGGTTCAGGGAGTGGGGATGACGGCCCAAACCCTGATTGGCAACTTTAAGGGGCAAGGACGTACAGATAACTGTGTACCCGTCCTTAAAACCGCCATTGTAACGAGCCTGGTTATCTCCCTTGGCTTTGCCCTATCGGCAGTGATCTTTCCCAACACGATATTCAGCCTGCTCACCAGCCATACAGAAGTGAGTCAGGCCATGGGCAGCTATGCCGCTTGGCTGGTGCCCCTACTCAGCATCACGTCCGTTGCCTTTATGTTAGAAGGCTACTTTATTGGCTTAAAAGAAGGGGCAGTGTTAAGGGATGGTGCCCTGCTAGGTTTTGGCATCGGTTTCATTCCCTTAGCATCGTTGGCCGTCTACTGGCATAACAGCTATTTGCTATGGACAGCGTTAACAGCCTACATGACTGTCCTCATGCTGTTTTTGGTCTACAAGTTAGTCAAAATGCCATTGGCAGAACCGACAACGATATCATCTTAGAAGTAGGCCACTCCCACCACAGAAAACACTAACAGCCCGCTCCCGGTACACTATAAGCATAAGGAAACCGACCCATGACATGGCAAAACCCTTGGTTGGTTGCAGCCCTTTTCAACCTAGTTCTCATCGGCCTCGCCTTTGCTAGTCCCAAAAAGCTCTTAACTCCCATGGGCTATATCCATGCTTGGGTTTTGGGCGTTATCCTCTGGGGGTGCCTGGGCTGGCAGGCGTATTTTGTCACGTTGGTTTATTTTGCAGCCGGTTCTACAGTCACTAAAGTAGGCTTTGCCCAAAAAGCAGCTGCAGGCATCGCGGAAGATCGGGGCGGCGTGCGAGGCCCCGGCAATGTCTGGGGGTCAGCGTTGACAGCGGCCCTCTGTGCCCTATTGGTATGGTTTACAGGCCTGACATCTGCCACCCTAGCAGGATTAACCACTGGCCAAGTGACCCAGCTGCTGATTCTGGGGTTTGTGGCCAGCCTGAGTACGAAGCTATCGGATACGTCCGCGACAGAAATTGGCAAGGCCTACGGTCAACGGACATTTTTAATTACGACACTACAGCCCGTACCAAGGGGTACAGAAGGCGCTGTCAGCCTGGAAGGAACACTGGCCGGAGTCGTCGGCTCTCTGATTTTGGCAGTCGCAGCCTGGGGTGTTGGCTTGATTCCAGTGGTCGGTGTTGTTATCTGTGCCATTGCAGCCTTTGTTGCCACCACCATTGAAAGTTTGATCGGGGCAACAATTGAGGACAAGCTGCCAGGATTGACCCACGATGTGGTGAACATTATTAATACGCTGATTGGGGCTGTAGTTGCGATCTCACTAGGCGCTCTACTGGCTATTAAATAATGGTATGGCATTGACATTGCAGTAAAGTCCTAGGAATATTCTTTTAATCACCCATGGCTCGACATCAATCATGTCCTGGAGCTTAAACATATTGAAACTTCTAAAACCGTTGATGGAACCTTTTTATGGCCTATCCGGTTTCCCTAGTTCTAGGGATGAACGTATGATTAGCCAAAGTTTTATTAGACAATCCCATGCTCTCTGAGGCTGAGCTGCCCAAATCATCAACAAGCCAAAACAACACCCTTGCTCACATTGCCCAACAATTTATTGGCTATGGCACTGTGGGAGATATTCGCCCCCTCGGTAGCGGTAATATCAACGATACATATCTAGTTGATGCAGAACAGCCGTTTGTCCTCCAGCGCATCAATACTGAGGTATTTCCCCAGCCTCATCAGGTTATGGATAACCTGTGCCAGTTTGTCAGCCATGCTCATCAGCGCTTAGACAAAGCTCCCCTCAATCGTCGTTGGGAAGTCCCCACTGTTCTTAAAACAGATGACAATCAGCACCACTGGATAGATACCCAGGGTAATATTTGGCGCGGTCTGAGCTTTGTACAAGGCACCACCACATTCAACACCATTCAACACCAGGAACATGCCACTGAGATTGGCTATGGTCTTGGCTGTTTCCACAGTTTGCTCAGCGATCTGCCCTGTGCAAATCTGGCAGATACCCTACCTGGATTTCACATCACCCCTCACTATCTGAAACAGTACGATGCGATTCTGCCCCAAGCTGCTTCCCTATCTTTTGAAGAACATCACTGCTGCCAACTGATTGATAGCCATCGCCAGCGACTATCGGTCTTGGAAGATGCCAAAGCCACAGGTCGTTTGCCCCTACGCTCGATTCATGGGGATCCAAAGATTAACAATATCCTGATTGACACGACCACCGGACAGGCCACCAGCCTTATTGATCTAGACACTGTCAAACCCGGTCTGGTCCACTATGACATTGGCGATTGCCTACGCTCTAGTTGCAACCCATTAGGGGAAGAAACCCAAAATTGGCAAGCTGTCATCTTTGATGTGGAGCTGGGTGCAGCTGTACTAAAGGGGTATCTTTCCAGCGCTAGTGATTTCTTGAATGCGGTGGAATATGACTACATCTATGACGCTATTTGGCTGATTACGTTTGAGCTAGGATTGCGCTTTTTTAGCGATCACCTGGCAGGGGACATTTATTTTAAGACTCAGCGACCGAACCATAACCTTGAACGAGCGTTAGTTCAATTTCAGTTGGCTGAAAGCATTTGCCATCAGAAACCCTTAATTCAAACCGTAATTAATCAATTAAAAGCCCATTACTGTTCTGAAGTTGGGTATGTAGCTTAGAACTATTTAGTACGTACTGAGTTCTACAGGTAACTCAGTAGCTGTCCCCAGGCCTCTAGGCCCTTGGGCAAAGGAGCTTAGCAACATCGTTGTGGCTCCTCCCTTGGTAGACCTTATTTATCTTGTGTTTGTTCCCTTAGGAGACATCAATGGCTATACCATTTTCGCTAAAACCCTTCGAACCAGTCTCGAATTTAGTGATTTCTGGTCGGGTAGTCCGGGCTCAATCCTCTCTCACGGTCGAATACACCCTGACCGGTGCTGTCGAAGATCTCAAGCTCCCCCCTACTGACAGCAAAACCCCTAGCCGCCGCGATCATCTTTGGGAAAATACCTGCTTCGAGGTCTTTATTGGCATACCGGACTCATCCCGCTATTGGGAAGTTAATGCTTCCCCCAATGGCAATTGGAATGTATATCGCTTTGATGATTATCGTCAAGCTATGGTGGCCGAACCCGCCTGTAGCAAAATTGCTAGCACCTGGCAGCCTCTGACGAAAGGCTACTATTTAACCCTAGAGTTACCTACAGACGACTGGCTTGCTATCGATCAACCCCTAGAGCTGGGGATCAGCACCGTGATCAAAACTGACAGTGTTTCCCACTGGGCTCTAGACCATACAGGCCAAGAACCGGATTTCCACCGTCGAGATAGCTTTAGCCTCGCAGTTTAGGGGGTTTTGAGGTCTTAGGGCTTAGTGTTGAGTCGATTTAAGTACAACACCTGAGTTGGATAGGCAAATTCAATTCCAGCCTTGTCAAATTGTTCTTTAATGGTTAAATTCATCTGTTGTTGTACATCTATATAAACCATGTAGTCGTTAGTTTCTACGAGATAAACAACTTCATAGTTAAGACTGCTATCACCAAAACTAGCAAAATGAGCCCGGTCAAACGTGACCTGAGGGATTCCTTCAATGATGTGACGCAAAATATCGGGAATCAGCTCCAGTTGGGTCTTACTAGTCTCGTAGGTAACCCCTAAGTTAAACGCAATCCGTCGTTGGGCCATGCGCTGAAAATTCTGAATGCGCGAAGCCGTTAGATCGGTATTCGCTAAAATCAGCTGTTCTCCATCCAGGCTTTGCAGTCGAGTTGTTTTAATACCGACCTGTTGTACAGTGCCAGACATGTCGCCAACAACAATAAAATCACCAATCTCAAATGGGCGATCTAACAAAATAGAAAAATAGCTAAACAGGTCCTGCAAAATACCTTGGGAGGCTAAGGCGATGGCCACGCCACCAATACCTAAACCGGTTACAACGGCAGAAATATCAAACCCCAGGTTATCTAAAACAAAAACAATTCCAATCGCCCACAGAAATACACGCACAGCTGGGATTAGAGCATTAAGGCTCTGGCGCATATTGGGCTGGTCGCGATGGATAAATCCATAAATACGCAGGCTATATTCAGCCACTGACCCCACTAGCTGCAGCAACAGTAACGTGGCAAAGATAACGCCCACAACGGTCAGCAGCTCAGCAACAGTGGGATACAATGTCAGATTTTGCAAACTGATGTAGCCAAACCCCAGGTAAAGCAGCCACAGTGTCGGACGCTCTATCAAGCGCACCAGCTGATCATCTAAGGTATTGGCAGTGCGTTTAGCCCAGCGTTTGAGACGACGGAGGATAAGACGCTTAAGCAGATGTGCGATCGCAATACCTACACCAATATTAAGGAGCGAAATACCATAGGCCTCCAGGGTATTACCTAGAAAAGTTTTCTGCAGAATATCAGACAGCATGGGGACTAAGTCGTCATCAGATTTAGGTTAACAGGGGTAGAGGTTCCCTTGCATGGCTCTAACCTTGTTTACACAGCTCGCGCCGGTAACCAGAACCAAATCCGTAGTTCCTTATTCTCCTATTTTGATTCTCTCTGCAATAATCTCTTGTTGTCTTGACAGTTTTATTGAGACATTAAATAAATATAGCAATTGTCAATCGTGCTAAATACACCCTACGCCCTATTCCCCACCCACCCACTCACGCTAGACTAGACACCAAATTTTACACTCCCAAAAGGTGAACCATTTGGATTCCATAAAAATACGTCGGGCTCAGCTAAGTGATGCCCAAATCATTGCCAACTTCAACCGAGCCATGGCACAGGAAACTGAGAATAAAGACCTGATTCCTGAAGTGATCTTAGCAGGGGTAAATTCTTTATTGAACAACCCATCCCGGGGCTTTTACATCGTTGCTAAGGTTGACACTCAAGTAGTGGCTTGTTTGATGATTACGACAGAGTGGAGTGACTGGCGAAACAGTCTTTTCTGGTGGATTCAAAGTGTCTTTGTCAGTCCCAACTATCGTCGTCGTGGCATTTATCGCCGCATGTACCAATTCATTAAAGAGCTTGCACATCAGGAGCCAGATGTTTGCGGATTTCGTCTCTATGTTGAACAAGACAATATGCGAGCCAAGGAGACCTATGCAGCATTGGGTATGACCCAAAGCCCTTATCATCTCTTTGAAGAATTAAAGCCAGGTATCAAGTATTTGCAAAGCCCCATATAACCAACAGTCATTGGATATGGCTGTTAAACCTCTACCTGAAAACAGTGCGACTGATGTTTCCAATGATTGAAAACATCAGTCGCACTCAGTTGAAAGGATCACAGACACCTATTTGAATGTTACCGTGTCACATTAATGGACTAATGCAGGAAGTACCAGAGGCCGCAGATGGCCAGGAAGGCCAAAACCAGGTAGATAAATAGATAGCTGATCTTCCGAGGGGCTTCTGCGATCACAACCTTGGCCACCTTGCAGTCACCCACTGTATAGCCTTTACCAGGTTCTAGAGTCACCACAACCGTTTCATCCTTTTCACAAGCAACGGCATCAGCTAGAGGCTTCACTTCAATGCAGACCTCACTCTTACCCTTGGGTATCGTGACACTGCGACTAATTGCCTTATAGTCCTTGCCCTCTGTAGCTGTGCCACTAACACTGTAGGAAACTACAGTATCCTGCATGACGGGCTCTTCCGTGCAAATTAGGAACTTGCCTGTATCAATACAAACTTCACCTTTGTAAGGTTCAGTTGCTTTAGGATCGGGCGATTTAATGCAGACCTCTGGAGCGGGCTCCAAAAGGAGAGAGGTATCAATGCGAAAATGAGATTTTGTAGTGTGCCGCTCAGCAAAGAAAAGGTCAAAGGTATAATCTTTGCCCTTTTCTAGAACAAGAGTTTCACCGGTTGCTAAAGCTTGGTTAAACTGAGTTTCGCCAGCACTAATACCAAGATCAATGGTATCGGTCATGGGTGGATGCACACCACCTAAATCAATCACTAGCTTGCCGTCAATAAAGATCCACAGATCATCGTCGCCGACAAATGTAAATTTCTCAGTGCCCTTATAGGTAAACTTAGCGTGAATTTCGTAGGTAAAGTGATAGTTATGGGCACGTCCCTCATTGCCAAATAGCTCATTGTCAATGGGGAAAAATTCCGAATTCTCATAGGTAAAGACACCGTCATTGTCGGCATCTTCCAAAAGAATATCTAACTGCTTACTCTTGTTAACATCTACAACGTCACGGAACCACTGGTCAAAGTTCTCCTTACCTGTGGTGGTTTTACCTTTCCCTCCCTTATAAATAGGTTTTTTATCAACGCCAAGTTTAGATTCAACAATATTTTTCTCGGCAGCAATCACATGTTGAAAATCATTATGGCTGTCTTTAAAATCGCGAACTTTTCCAGACAATGTAATTTTTTGTGTCATGGGAGCTTCCTTGTTCTGAAATAGAGGCTCTTTTTTATACAATCACCATCCTAAACTTTCCAGAACCCACCTAAAAATTCCTCTGAAACTCCGTCACATCAAGGCCAACCAAATCATGAATCAACGTAACAGTATCAGCAAAGCTCTATAGAGCCTTACAGAACATCATTAACCATGCCGATATCACACCTATCCGCCATCTCTGCATCAACGGAGATTTGACGTAAAAATACCTAAAACCTAAAAACTATAGGCAGCTTCCACAACCTCTGCAGAAAATATGGTTTGGAGTAAATCAAAGTGAGGTAAACATAGGGCAAACTCATCGGAGGTGAGCAGCTGACCATATTCTCGTTGTAATAGCTTTAGCATATAGCGCACTAGCTCCCATCTCACATTGAATGTGGGATATAGCATCACACACAACGGAAACAGTTCCTGCTGAACAACACTGGTATTTTTCTCTAGTAAACAGACCCAAAGATAAATTTGAAACATTTCTGTATCTCGGGTACTAGAGGCCCTAACAGTTGTTGAACCCAAAGAGCCACTATAGCACTGGTGCCTTGGGAAAACCTCTAGAACTTGAGTTACCACATGCTGGGCAATGGTACTACTCTGAGGTAGAAGCGTTCGCACAACCTTTAGTTCTGACGAATTATAGCCATAATACGATGCAGCATCATAGGCTCTTTGCAGCGGCATATAGAGGTGATCATCAATTGCTTTGAAATAAAGCTGTAATATTCCCCGCTGCGATGGTTCAACTGATTCTAGCAATAGCTGCCCAGTGTAATGGAACTGCATACTGACAAAGCCAATGACCCTAGGATCTACAGCCGTAAATTTTGCTCGAATAATGCCTAAATCTGGGGCAATATTGACGGCAAATCGCTCAGGGTAAACAAATGAGGCGTAGCTTTCAAACGCTCTGTCAAAGATCTGAAACACATCACCAGCAATCGCCCATGGGTCAATAATATCGGGGTCTAACTGATGTTGTACTACCTGTTGTGAGAGAAGTTGCTCGGTTTTGTTCCATGCCCTCGCACTAATGGAGCGCAAATCTTGATGCAGCATCTTTGCAACTGCAGCCCGCAATTCACGTTCATCAGAAAAGACGGGTCGTGATGCTCCTTCCTTGACCATGCGCATGTAGCGAACAGCCCAAGCTTTAGAGAATGAAGACGGCGAGTCTAATTGATTAACTTTAGATAAGTCAATTTCTTGTGAAACAGATGACCCTATAGAAGATTCGGCAAACATTGTCTTCAAACGAGACTCTCGGAATAACGTTGACACACTTATAAAACAATTTGCCAACAAGATCCATCACCGGCAAACCATTAGTCCCCACAGCTAAGCGAGTGATCCCATAGCTCCTACCTATCAACACAACAATCATCAACGCGGTTCACATATCACTGCGCAAGTCAAGTAAGTCAGTTGGAACGACAAGCTGAACTCAGTACAAACTTCAGAACTTGTTACTGATTATCTAGCTATGGCCTTAAGATCAACTTAATATATTTACATTTCTTAAACTTAAGAGGTCCAACAACGTCCTAAAGTCTGACCACCTGAGATAAGGCTATGCATTGTTCGGATTTTTGTCAATCCATCAGGTCTCTAACGCTACGTAGGGTATATCGAACAGAATGAAATCAATGTCGTTCTATGGACCAAAGCATCAATGTCGTTATGCAATTTTTATGTGAGTAAGAAATTAGGGTTCAGGGAATTCTCATATGCGCTAATCAAAATGGAGGCGATCTATCTCCAGTTACAAAAAGCCTCTGCTTGCCATGTCCCCCCAATCAAACCAACAACAAACTCGTCGTGGTCTACTGAAATATTTAGGGCTTCTGGCAGGTGCAGCCACCTTACCCCCTGTTCTCAATTCATGTAGTGCAGAATCAGCCTCCACGTCAGAGCAATCTCGCTTCCCCCCAGAGCTATCTTCAAGCTTAGCTAAACCACTGGCAGCAGCTGGCCTTAATCCCCACCGAGTGGCTCTTGTTAAAACGACGGATCGAGCAGCTGGTGTAAGGCAGGCCATAGCGTTGTTGCAGCCCCCTAGCTTTAAGCAAAAGCGCGTATTTATTAAACCTAATTACAACACAGGCGATCCAGCCCCAGCTGCCACAGATCCAGTTGTATTGGAAACGTTGGTGCAAGAAATTCAGGCAGCTGGAGCAAGCGCTATTACTGTTGGTGACCGGTCTGGCATGGCAAACACTCGCAGCGCTATGGCCCAAATGCAGGTTTTCAATCTCAGCCAGCGCTATGGGTTCAACACCCTTGTGTTTGATGAGTTGAGCCGAGACGACTGGCAATATTTTGCAGCGGCTGGCACAAACTGGTCCCAGGGATTTGCGATGGCCCGGCCTGTTCTTAATGCCGATGCCATTGTCAATGTCTGCTGTCTTAAAACCCATCGGTTTGGTGGCCACTTTACATTGTCCCTGAAAAATACCATCGGCATGGTGGCTCGCTATGTGCCGGGTGATGACCATGACTATATGCGTGAATTACATCGCTCTAGCAGCCAACGGTTAATGATCGCCGAAGTCAATAAAACCCATCGCCCCTCGCTCATCATGATTGATGGTGTAGATGCCTTTGTCGGCGGCGGTCCTGAACAGGGACGGCGGGTACAGGCAGGGCTCATGCTAGCCAGCACAGATCGCATTGCCATTGATGCGGTTGGCATTGCCATGCTACGCAAGCTAGGCACAACTCGCGAAGTATCCAGTGGGTCAATTTGGGATCAGGCTCAGATTAGGCGAGCAGCTGATTTAGGCTTAGGAGCCGTTAGCTCCGAGCAAATAGAACTGGTGACCGCTGATCAAGGGAGTGCCCAACTCGCTGATGAAATTCGTCAGTTTTTGGTTTGAAGCGCCTATTACGAAAAAGTTGACCATTGGATTAGATACCTATGCAGGTGAACTTTACTTGGCGATAGCTATTCTGATACTTTCAAGAAAGACCGATCGGTCTTTTTAGGATTTTCTCAGGCTCTAAACTTGTTTACCTGTTGCGACTGTGTCTAAAGCCCAGACTACAAAGGCCCATATTATCCAACAAGCGGCTGTTGTTTTTAACCAGCAGGGCTATGCGGGAACATCAATGGCTGACATCATGCAGACGACGGGATTAAAAAAAGGAGGCATATATAACCATTTCAGCAGCAAAGATGAATTAGCCTTGGCGGCTTTTGACTTTACCGTTGGCTTGGTGGCACAGCAATACAAAATTGCTCTGCAAGGGAAGCGCCACTCTATTGAACGTCTTAAGGTCATTATTGAAACCTTTTGCAGCATGGTGGATAAACCCGCTTTCAAAGGGGGATGTCCGTTAATGAATACGGCAATTGAGAGCGATGACACCCATCCAACTTTGCGCGATCGCACCTGCCAAGCCATGGATAACTGGCGGCAAATGATTCGCAAAATTATCAGTCTCGGCATCAAACATGGTGAAATTAAATCTTCACTCAATGCAGATGCCACCACTACCATTGTAATTTCCACCTTGGAAGGTGCTTTAATGATGAGCCATCTCTATGGTGATCACGTCCACCTATCCTGGGCTAAACAGCATTTATTTCAATACATTGCAACCCTTCAGCAAACAGATGACTCCACCCCCCTAGGTCTTTTGGAGTAGGGAGCCACCCAACCTAGCCTCAGGTTATTTTTTTCACCATTGCTTTTTCCTCAAAAAAGACCGATCGGTCTTTTTCTAGATTTTATTTTTATTAAGGATTAAGGAGGACTCGATGCTGACGTTTTACTATCACCCCCTATCGCCTATCTCCCGACGTGTTTGGCTAGCGTTATTGGAAAAAGAGATTCCCTTTCAACCCGTCATCGTGGATCTGAGTAAACGTGAACAGTTTCAGACTGATTTCCTCACCCTCAACCCCTTTCACCATATCCCTGTGATTGTTGAAAATGGCTTTCGCGTGATTGAATCCATCGCAATTCTAGACTATCTAGAGGATCAGTATCCCCATCCCCCATTGGTACCGGCATGTCATAGGGAACGGACAACCATGAGAATGATTCAAATGGTAACCGTCAATGAATTGGTCTCAAAACTCTCTAAAGTAATTAACCAAGACCATGTTCCATTGACAGCAGATGTCAAACAACAACTCAATGCTGCTTTAACATTTCTGAATAGTCACGTGGGCAAAGGGGGGTATTTTGGCGACACCCATTTAAACTTAGCTGACATTGTAGTGGGTGCAACGGTGCCATTATTCTGCAGACTGGGCATAGGGCTAACAGATTATCCTGCCCTCAATCAATGGAACAATCACATCACCGCTCGCCTGGCCTGGCAGGCAACAAATCCCAGTGATGTCGACTTCGAGGCTTGGAAACAACTACTACAGCGATGGATTCGCATAGCCATGAAGCGGCAAAAGCGACAGCATCAGAACAATTAACTCAACGGCTTTAATTAATTGACAAAAACCATGATCGTTATCCACTCTTACAAACCCACATGGCCCCAAGAATTTGCAGTGATTCAAGCCGCTTTGACAAAAATTTTAGGAGCACAGGCTCTCTGTATTGACCACATTGGTTCAACTTCAGTACCTGGCTTGGGAGCAAAAGACGTTATTGACATTCAGCTCACCGTACAGGCCCTTACACCCAACATTCCAGAAAAGCTAACGGAGGCAGGCTATTACCATCGGGAGCATATTACCTGTGATCACGTTCCCCTGGGTGCAGATGCCACTCCTCACCTATGGAAAAAACAATTCTTCCATCAACCGGATGGGCAACGGCGTGCAAACATCCACGTGAGAGTTGAGGGCAATCCTAATCAACAATATCCTTTGTTATTTCGCGATTACCTTCGTAGTCACCCAAATTCAGCCAAATCTGTAGAGCTGATTAAACGAGAAATTGCCAAGCGTCATGGCGATGATATTGATGCATACTATGACATTAAAGATCCGGTTTACGATTTGATTTGGGAAGCTGCCCTGGCCTGGTCAAAGGGGTTAAGTAAGGTTGAGTAGTCAACAACTTGTCAAAATTGTGCACTATTTGTTGCGATCGCATCCAGCTTGACACAATTCTCTATAGAGCAATACGCAACTCCGCTGAATAAATTCAGCACATTGTCGATATGCCTGCAATGTCTCACCATGGGGCACCGGAATATCTTGGGCTGGATGACCAATGTATTCCTGTATTGTGTATACCTTATCAGCAATAGCTGGCACCATACTGATGAGAAGAAACTTCTGGGGCCGGGTCATGGTAAAAATCAAATCAGCCCAGGCCAAATTTTCAGACGAAATCTTCTGGGAACAATGTTCAACAGAAAATCCATACTCTGCAAGCGTTTGCTGCATCTTATTAATCATCGGTTGCCCCTCAGATGCATAAATACCAGCTGAACGGACTTCGATACTACCATTTTCCAACATAGAACAAAGGAAGGTAGCCGCCGTCGGACTGCGACAAATGTTTCCATCGCAGACAAATAAAATCTTCATCCTGATTGTGAGTCTTATTTCCTGAATTTAGTAGTTTTGGTAAGTATGTTTAAAAACAATTTTTCAGCATCGAAATCAACCCAACCTTTGCATCAAAGAGATCGCCATAGTTACTGTATCAAACAAGTATAAACAGCAACCATTTAGATGTTTATCTCTTACAAAATGACGCCACTTAACTATCATTAAAGACGAACGAAAAGGTTAAAAACAAGTTAAGAAACCAGAGTTTTTTTCGAGGTTTATCATTAATGCAGCATATAATTAACCCCCATAACAATAACTTTATTACTTGACGAATATATCGACTAATCATGAGAGATTTATTGCTTAATTTATCAAGTTGTGTCGTGAAACCAGGGAAACGATTTTGCCCACTGTTTACGGCCCTCAGCGCTCTAACACTGTTTACTAGTTGCAGCAACGACACAAGCCAGAATGTTTCATTAGTCAGTTCAGATAACGTAATTCGTTCAGCCTATGGAACTTTAGAAGAGCTGTTTCAAACAGAGGTAATTAATATTGGCTTAGAATCATTAGGCTATAAACCAATCGCTGGTTCTGAGTTGGAATATGACGTTATTCACCAGGCTATTTCCCGTGACTACTTAGATTACACAGCCGTTCATTGGAATCCCCTCCATCGGAATTTCTTTGAAGAAAATGGAGGCCATGAAAAACTAAAACGAGTCAACCCATTAATCGATAATGCTTTACAGGGCTATCTAATTGACAAAGAAACATCGACCCAAAAAGGTATTGGTAGCTTGGAAGATCTGAGAGATCCAGAACTTGCTAAGCTATTTGATACCGATGGGAATGGTAAAGCCAACTTAATCGGTTGCCCACCAGGATGGGGATGCCGAGACGTGATCGAATCTCATCTCAACGATTACAATCTGCGAGATACTGTAGAGCACGATAATGAGAATTACTTTGCCTTGATGGAGACAACTATCAAGCGCTACAATGAAGGTAAACCAGTACTTTACTACACCTGGACTCCGCTATGGGTAAGTGGTGTGCTGGTACCCGATGAGGATGTTGTCTGGTTAGACGTTCCCGTTGTCGGTATTCAAGAAAACGCCTCTGTGATTGATGGTAAAAATCTTGGCTTTGAAGTTAATCAGATTGAAATTTTAGCCAATCGACAGTTTTTACGAGCACATCCAGACATCGCTCGATGGTTTGAACTCGTTAATATTCCCATCACAGACGTCAGCCTGCAAAATCAGCGTATGCGTGATGGAGAAAACACTCCCGCAGACATTCGTCGTCATGCAGAAGACTGGATCCGCGACAACCAAGGCACCTTTGACGATTGGATTGAAGATGCCAAACAGGCTGCCAAGTGATAAATGCAAACTAGAGAAAATCAGCTAGGTTTTCAATTTTGAGTTCTCGGCTTTAGTTGATTTCAAACTCAGAAATGAGGGTTGAATTAGAGCCTATTTTTGCGCAAAAGCGTTCTATAGCATGCTTCTTCAGAGATAATTGTCAGCACGATTGTTGGATTTATAAAATCCTTACCCCCTCCTATAAGCCTTTTAGCTTGGCAAACAGCCAGTCTTCTCATCTGTCAGTAGCCAAGTCTTTACCAAGCCATCATACCCACCACTTGCCAATATAGTGCCCTCTTGGTTAAAGGCAAGACTATACACAAATCCAGAATGGCCCCGCAAAGTGCAGCGTTCTACCGCCTGTTTCCAGTCCCATACCTTAACAGTTTCATCAAAGCTACTGCTAGCCAGCACCCCTCCATCGTCGCTAAATACAACATTAGCGACAACAAAATTATGTCCGCTTAAGGTTTGTTCAGCCACGCCGGTTGCTAAATTCCAAATTTGCACATTGGTATCATAGCTACTGCTAGCAATATATTGACCATCGGGACTAACGGCAACACCTGTTATTCTATCCGTTCCCGATTTGTAAGTTCGCACTGATTCTGAGGTCACAACATCCCACAGAGTCACCACTCCATCTTGATCGCCGCTCACTAATTCCTGAAAACTGGCAGAAGAGAATGCCAAACTGTTCACCTGTGCTCCAGAATCCACCAAGGTTGTAAATTCACGTCTCAGGTCAAGATCCCAAACTCGAATGGTGCCGTTACTGCCTCCGCTAGCGATAAGAGTGCCATCAGCGTTCACTGCTAGACTCACTATTCGACCAGAGCGACCCGTAAATATATGTTCTTCTAATCCTGTTTCAACGTTCCATACAACGATGTTGCCGTCACCTCCACCTGATATCAAATATTTTCCGTCAGGGGTAAACGCGACACTATTCACCCGCCCTGCATGGTTGAGAGTACGCTGTACTTTACCTGTATCTAGATCCCAAAGCTTAACCGTTTGGTCATAACTCCCGCTAGCGACAAGGGCTGCCTCTGGCTGCATGGCAACACTGAGTACCGTGGCGGTATGCTGTGCCAGAGAATGCTGTGTTGGCGTTGGTGCCGCTGCTATTGACCCATCCGCAGATTGTGTCGTCGTTTGAGAATAGTTTGAGTGCTGATTTAGACTCCCCCAAATTAATCCAAACACTGTTCCAATCACGCCAAGCGCCACTAAAACAATAATAGAAGGGGCTAGAAGCTGATTTCTTTGAAGCATTTTTAGTTTATTTCACTCCAATAACAACAAAAACAAACAACTTCTGCTAAAACAGCATAAAAGCCCAGACTATACGGTTTAAACCACAGTATTTTTCAGCCAAATTGCTTAATATTTATCGTTCTTTGGATTCCGCAAGGTCATCGATAGTCATCTCTTCGTACTTTTCAAAGGGTTGGTGAATCCATGGATTGGTTTCTAAATAATCAACATAATAGTCAGGCTTAATCACTGAACAGGCTTTGTACCAAAGTACGGCAGTCTTAATATCGTCAATATAGAACCCATATCGATGCTGCAACCAGCGAATGCTACGCTGCAAGCTTTGGCCTGAATCCACCAGATCATCCACTAAAAGAACATGGGTGCCAAGATTGGTGGTGGTCATACTCAAATCCCTAGAAAATGTGATTGACCCACGGGTCCGGTTGCCTTCACCGCCATAGGACGATGTGGAGAGAATAGCCAACGGTTGACCATAAATACGACAAAGAACGTCTCCAATCCGCAGACCGCCCTTAGCCAGACAGACAATCTGATTAAATTGCCATCCTGACTGATGAATAGCGACTGCTAAATTTTCAACGGCTTGGTAGTAGTCTGACCAAGACACATAAAGATCAGTATCGGTAGAAGGCCTAGTAGCTGCAAGATCTGAAGTTACGGACATGGATAACTCGGAGGAAAGGGGGGACACAAATAGGGCAATAATATAGCGTTGTTACATGGCCTGAAAGCAGCGTCTTTTCTTAAAAACGTTGCCCCACCAGGCAATGGCAGCGTACAAAGATTCTAGTGTGACGCTTGGTGTGACGATACAGTCAGGTTTGAGCCTCATTCTACAGATGATTTAATAATTTCTAGCAACCTCTCCACACTATGGAAACTTCAGGCAAACCATCGCATCCTCCAAAACTGACTTGGTCTACAAAACTGGCCTACGGTGCCGGGGATATGGGAGCGGGTCTAACCTCTAATTTATTAGCGTTTTCGTTTCTGATTTTCTTAACCAATGTTGCTGGATTAGACCCGCTCAAAGCAGGCACCGTGTTGCTGATTGGCAAAATTTGGGATGCTGTCAATGATCCAGTTGTCGGGATCTTGAGCGATCGCACCCGCACCCGTTGGGGACGACGCTATCCATGGATAGTGCTAACGGGCATTCCATTTGGAGCTACGTTTTTCCTAAATTGGATTGTTCCAGGGAGTACCAATCAAAACGTACTGTTTTGGTACTACGTTTTTGTTTCTGTGGTATTTCAGATATTTTTTACGACGACAAACTTGCCTTACTCGACTCTGACCGCCGAAATGACTCAGGATTATGACGAGCGGACAGAGCTTACATCCTTTCGACTGTCATTCTCCTTAGCAGGGGCGGTGCTAATTTTGGCGTTAGGCCTGGTGGTGGGTCAAATTACCACAGATCCCCAACAGCAATATCGCATCCTGGGCATCCTGGGGGGTGGCATTTCAATTGCAACGATCTATTGGTGTGTCTTTGGCACATTTCGGCACTCTCAAGAACAGGCAGCTTATCTCGGGAAATCGCTTAAAAACAGCGATTTTGACAACAACGGTTCATTTTTACAGCAGATAAAAATTGTTTTAAGCAATGGCCCCTTTCTATTTGTCGTAGGAATTTATCTTTTTTCATGGCTGGCGCTCCAGATTACAGCCGCCATCATTCCCTTCTACGTGACTTTTTGGATGGGAGCCGATGATTATTTTTTAGCCGCACTGTTGGTACAAGGTACGGCCATTCTGATGATGTTTGTCTGCAACTTATTGGCTAAACGTATTGGTAAAAAAGGGCTTTACTTTTTAGGAGCTGGCGTTTGGACAATGGTGCAAATTGCTCTATTTTCCCTACAGCCAGGGCAACTCATGACCATGTATGGACTATGTATCCTTGCCAGTTTTGGTGTAGCCACAGCCTATGTTGTTCCCTGGTCGATTTTGCCAGATGTGATCGAACTTAATGAACTCAAAACAGGGCAACGTAGTGAAGGGGCCTTCTATGCATTTATGACTTTGCTACAAAAAATAGGGCTTGCTGTCGGTATTTTTCTCGTCAGTTTAGCGCTAGAAACATCAGGATTCGACAAAAGCTTTGCCACACAGCCAGATTCTGCACTGTGGGCAATTCGCTTTTTTATGGGACCTGTGCCCTTGATCTTACTCGTGGGTGGCATGGTGCTGGCATACTTCTATCCCATCACCAAAGCAGTCCATGCCGAAACCCTACTTAAGCTAGCTGAACGCCGTAAACAAATACAGCAGTAGGCAACACCACTAACTGCGTCGGCGAGCACCAACTTCCGCTGGCTCTGCTGGCGCTATTTCAGTAGAGAGATAATGCTTACCTAAATCTAAAAACGCGTTAGCACGATTAATGTGTTGCTTAGCATCAGCCAGGGTGGCTTTATCTGTATGAGAATAATCTGCGCGCAGTCTTGCGTTTAAGCCATCGTTTAGATACGCACTATAGGGTTGAAATAGAGGCCTTTTTTCTGAAAATTGTTCTGAAAATAGACTATTGACAGCTTCATTTTGAGTAGGTACAGCTGCAGTCTGCTCCAGGAGAAGTGCCTCAGCCACATACAACATGGCGTAATAGGCGCGAGAAATAGCAATATCGTAAAAGTGACTATGGGCTAATAGCTGAGCTGCCTTTATATTTTCCTTTGCATTTAAAAGACGTTGCTTCTGCTCAGACTTCATGAACAAGAACTCCGGAAAACATTGAAAATATCCGTCCCAGCGGACATTAAAGCATAAATTGGTCCCAATCTTAAAGATTTCTTTAAAAGATATGAAAATATGATTCTGAACCTACCACGGATAGTCAGATATATTAAGCCCCTTGCTCCCAAGAGGTTAAAACGATTGAGACATTGGGTCATATCCTGTCTAGGATTATCTTGACAGCAACCCATGGCACAGTTTTTAGGCTGTCGCTAATATCATGCACTCAAGGAAATTTTATGTTAGAGGTAATCGTGTGAAATTATACAAAGTGGCACGGTGAGCAGCATAAATTTGGTGGGCACCCGTCTCCAAAACGGAAAGTACGTCATCGAGAACGAGCTGGGACGCGGCGGTTTTGGGGTGACTTATCGTGCTATGCACCGAAGCCTCAATCAAGTAGTCGTCATTAAGACGCTACGTTGGCCAACCAATGATGCAGAAAACGATCAGCAACTGCAAAAGTTTCAGGCAGAAGCACGTCGTTTAGCTCAGTGCCAGCATCCCCATATCGTTAACGTTACTGACTTTTTTATCGAGGCGGAGCGCCCCTATCTGGTCATGGATTTTATTCCAGGGCAACCGCTATCAGAGCTTATTTTTCCCAATCGACCTTTACAGGAAGACCTAGCCTTACAGTATATTCGACAAATTGCCAGTGCATTACAAACCGTGCATGCCCAAGGCTTGCTTCACCGCGATGTGAAACCTCAAAACATCATGGTTAACCAGGGCAATGCGATTTTGATTGATTTTGGCATTGCCCGAGAACTGGTGAGTGGTCAAACCCAAACCCATACAAATTTAGTTTCTGAAGGCTACGCTCCCCTAGAGCAGTATTTGCCCAAGGCAAGACGTTCAGCGGCCTCAGATGTTTATGGTTTAGCGGCCACCCTCTACTCTGCTGTCACCGGTCAAGTGCCGGTAGCCTCTGTGGTGCGATCGCACCACCCCCTCACTCCCCCTCGACAGGTCAACGCCACTCTCAGCCCCAGCACAGAACAGGCAATCCTCCAGGGCATGGCGTTGCAACTAACTGAGCGCCCCCAGTCAATTGCCACCTGGCTAATGCTGTTACCAGCAGCCAACAAACGGGGGTTACAACCACCCACCACCCAAGCGACCCAGGTTGTGGCCCCTGGCAGCCCTTCAGGCTATGTTTCAGGTCAGGATGATTTTCAAACTGGTGCTAAGGAGAAGCAACAACAGAAACGACAGGGTTCAGGCGTTATTAAAACATTCTTTTCTCTTATGCTCCTGGGACTGATAGCAGGTTCAGGATTTTTAGGCTATCGCGTATATATTGCTGTTCGCCAAGCGGTCAGTAATGTAAGGGACAAGACAGAAGACTTTGAAGTCTCTATGCCAGAGATTAGACTTCCCGAAGTCTCCCAACCTGAGCCAGAGGAAACATTAGCAGAAGAACCCAGCACTCCAACAGAAGTCCTTCCGGATCCAACAACTGCTGAGAGCGCACCGCCAACACCTGTTGCCACATCGCCACGACTAATATTAAAAGACAGTGGCAATCCCAATACTGCTACACCTGGCAATGGCAGTATCGTACCCGTACCTGGCTTTGCCCCTGGCACAGCGGCAACAGCTGTTGTTAATCGCCTGGGGGAACCCACACGACAGTCTGTGTCTCCATCAGCCACAACGGCTGTATACGAGCTAGATCCCAATAGAGCAACCGTTGCCTATATATACAATGCTGCTGGTGACACTATTCAGCAAGCCGAGGCCGTCTTTGCCCCTTCTTACGATCGTTTAATCATGCGCACAGCACTAGCAGGTATGCTCAATGGACAATCTACCCGAGAGATTGAAGGGGGGTTAGAGCAGGTACGTACCGGTCAGGCAAATCAATTTCCCTTTGAGCACAACGGTTTAACCGGCAGCATCGAACGCAATGATAACGGGTTTATTCACATCCACGTACGTTAGAAAACCGAGATCTCTCATATAAAACGAGACCCGATGTAGAGACGTTCTATGGAACGTCTCTACACCGGGTTTGGTAATTAGGCGTAATTATCGACAACAACGTAATTACGTTCTCGCCTATTCGTTTTCCATGTTGAAGATAAAGGGTACCTGACCGCCCTTATCTCCCATAACCAACACCCTGGGCATCTGGGAACCACCGAGTTTCCAGGCTTCAATGGCCTCTTTCTGAAGCACCAGTTCACCCCCTTGGGCCTTTAAGGTTTCAGCCAACAAACGCTGGGCTTCGGCGCGACCTTTGGCCCGGTTGACTTCTGCCTGGGCTTCTTGTTCAGCCTGCTGGGCTACATACACGGCTCGACGAGCACTTTGCTCAGCAATTTGCTTTTCTTCTACCGCTCGGGCAAATTCTTCTGAAAATGAGAGATCAACAACACTCGTATCAAGAATGATGATGCCGTACTTTTCTAAACGGCTACTGAGAGTATCGTCAAAATCTTCCTTTAGCTTCGTTCGTTGCGTAATCGCCTCTTCTACAGTACGACGGGCAGCAGCAATCTTAAAGGATTCCTGGGTCTGGGGGGCAATGATCTTGGTAACTATATTGGCCAACGTTCCTTGCTTTCTGCGGATTTCCACAATATTGCTAGGATCTAACCGAAAGTTAATGGCAAATCGAGCCCGTAAATCCTGAAGATCCTTGGTGGAACTTTCAGCGGGCACTTCAAATTTCTGAACCGTAACATCGTAAACATCCACAAAAGACACCAGGGGTGGCTTGATGTGAATCCCCTCTAGCAAGGGGGCATTTTGGGCTTTCCCTAGAATGCTTAAGACACCGGCCTGACCAGGATTAATAATGACCAAAGTGCTGGTCAAAATCAGGCCGGTAATAATGGCCAAAAGTGCGATCGCAGCTGGCTGCCAGCTACCCGTCCGAGCGCTCAAAATTAGTTCCTCCGAGTGTAGATGGGGAAAATTTTTTTAGACAAAATTTTCTTTCCCCAACGTATCCTAACCTTCTGGCAACCCGGTGACCACTTTATCTCCATCAATCACAGTGCCAATTTGATAGGCGGATTGAAAATGAGCCAACGTAGCTTCGGCTTGATCAGCAGGTACAACCAGTACAAAACCAATACCCATATTGAAGGTTTTAAACATTTCAGCAGTCGCTACATTGCCAGCTGCTTGTAACCACTTAAATACCGGCAGTATGGGCCAACTATCCGCCTCTATATATATAGATTGATTTTCACCGAGGCAACGAGGCAAGTTCTCAGGAAAACCACCCCCCGTAATATGGGCCATAGCGTGAATTTCTAAGCCACTCTTCAGGGCAGCTAACACTGGTTTTACATAGAGTTGAGTGGGTGTCAGCAACACCTCGCCCAGGGACTGACCCGCCCATAGCTCCGGGCATTCATCCCAGCCATAACCGACCGATCGATCTACGACTTGCCCACCCAAAGACTCCTGCCGAGGCGCTTCCGCCATAATTTTGCGCACCAGACTGTAGCCGTTACTGTGCACACCGCTGCTGGGTAGTCCAATTAAGACATCCCCTATGCGCACCCGAGAACCGTCTAAAATGGCACTTTTTTCGACAATACCGACACAGAATCCGGCCATGTCATACTCACCCTGGCCATAAAACCCAGGCATCTCAGCCGTTTCTCCACCTAATAGAGCACAGCCCGACTGACGACACCCCTCGGCCACCCCTGCTACCACCTGGGTCAGCTGCTCAGGGGCCAATTGCCCCGTGGCCAAATAATCTAAAAAGTAGAGAGGTTCCGCCCCTGACGTCAGCACATCATTGACACACATGGCCACAAGATCAATGCCCACTGTATTGTGACGATTCAACATGTGGGCCAACTTGAGTTTGGTACCTACACCATCTGTCCCCGAAACCAGAACGGGCTGAGAATATCCCTCGGGAAGCTCAAAATAACCGCCAAACCCACCTAAACCACCCAACACTCCAGGACGGCGAGTTCCTTCCACCAGGCTGCGAATAGTTTCCACAAACGCACGACCTGCTTCAACGTCCACCCCTGCCTGTCGATAATCCATAGACCTTACAAGAAATAGCATCCCTTAGAATACTTGTGGACGGTGGGCAATGCCCACCCTACGCGCTAAGGGCCTCAGCCCCTAAGGGAAGATGGGCGATACCTCCAGTAGACAATGCCTAAAGACAATACCCAAAGACAATGCCCAAACCTATAGAATCTTCATGATATGTCCGTTGACAAGAACATTATTGGTCATGGAAACTAGACTTACCACGGGGACAAAGTCTAAAAACGAACTGTAAGGTTATTTGGCATCTATTAATAATCTGTAATCATTGCAAAGCCATACATAATTTTTCAAAAACTAATTAGTCTGCTAGGACAGCTAGAAAACCGTCTATAAGCCTTGGCTGTCGAAGCCTGTAACTGGCGAATGAAGAAATTGTAAAGATGTTCCGCTAGGCCATTGTCTGTTTTCCCGGTCAAAAATGCGGTTCCAAACAGCAAAATCTTCGTGATAGATTAGCTCGCGTTGCCAATTTTTATTTTGTCCGCGATGCATTGTCATCTTGAAGCTACCCTATTCAATCCATTGAATTTGCCACTTCTCGCTCTGCGATGTAGACGCATATGCCTGGTGCACTCTGATTTATGAACAAAAAGTTTATTGGTCGTGTAGCAGTTGCCACATTGCTTGCCACTGCCGTTTCGATTCCTGAACGGGTCCATGCCCAAACCTTTGATACAGGTCCCATTGGAGCGTTTGAGGTTTCAGTCAACGACCAGTCCTTGGAGTCGTCTTCAACCGATACGCTTCAGAAATTTAATCGGTCGACGACCACCGTTCGCGTTAATGCCCATGCCCATGAAAGTCGGCAAGCTGCAACGGTTTACGTTAAAAATATTCCCGTATTAACCTACATCGATTCATCTGATACAGCTGAGGTTGTATCTGGTTGGGTGCCCCTAGAAGAAGCCGCAACCAACAGGGTTATTGCTGATGCAACTCAAATGGCAGCACAGCTGGAGCAATTGAGCGATCGCAACACAGATTTCACCGCCCATTGGGATGACGGCACTTACATGGTCAAAGCTGGAGACAGCCCGCTGCTCACCCTGGGTGAAACAGTGCAGCTTTCCGATGCCACCGAAAATGACGCAGAAAACGTTCTGCAAATTACCAATCGGTTACGCCGTCTTATCGGTGATGGTGCGACAGAGCCCATTACTGAAGTCATCGGTAGACCCGAACCACAGCAAGTGGCAGCCATCCGTTCTAGCTATAGCGGCATGGCCTCCTGGTATGGGCCAGGATTTCACGGTCGTATGAGTGCCAGTGGTGAATCCTTTAACCAATACGCCATGACTGCCGCTCACCGCACCCTACCGTTTGGCACTCAAGTTCGGGTCACCAACTTGAACAATGGTCAGCAGGTTGTGGTACGCATCAATGACCGTGGCCCTTTCAGCCGTGGGCGCATCATTGACCTCTCAGCTGGTGCGGCCAGTGCCATTGGGCTGCAAGCAGCTGGTGTCGGTCCTGTACAAGTTGAAGTGCTGCGTTAGTCTGGGTCAATCAGGTCTACCCTATGTGGTCATGGCGACACCCAAGTGTTGCAATCATCTAGAGACAGGCTACAGGCCTATCCCTAGATGATTGTCTTAGTAAGACAACTAGGCCGTCTGCTATCGTTAAACCTTGTGTCTAAGGCGGTTGCCAGGAGACTGTCTTGCGTTTACTAAAAACGATAGAAGGATTGCGATGTTGGCTACGCAAACAGTCTGGATCCATTGGTCTAGTGCCTACCATGGGAGCATTGCACCAAGGTCATCTCAGTCTGATTCATCGGGCACGACGCGATAATGAGTTGGTCATTGTCAGCATTTTTGTTAACCCCCTACAGTTTGGCCCCAATGAGGACCTCGCAGCCTATCCGCGAACCTTAGACTTAGATGCCAGAATGTGTGAAGCTGCTGGCGTTGACTGTATCTTCGCGCCAACAGCGTTAGACCTTTACGGGCCTAATTTTCAAGACGCTGACGCTCTGGTTACAGTTTTGCCCCCTCCCGCATTGGCAAGACCCCTGTGTGGACAGTTTCGCCCTGAACACTTTAACGGAGTCGCCACGGTCGTCACGAAACTTATTAGCCTAGTGAGACCACAGCGCTCTTATTTTGGTCAAAAGGATGCGCAGCAATTAGCCATCATTCGCCGATTGGTTAAGGACTTAAATCTGCCAGGAAGCATCATTGGTTGCCCAACTGTGCGAGAAGCGGACGGATTAGCCCTTAGTTCTAGGAATAAGTATTTAAGCGAGCAGGAACGTCAACAAGCAGTTATACTCTATCGGGGGTTAAGGAGAGCCAAAGAGAAGTTTAAAGCAGGTGTGCGATCGCAACATTCTCTCGCTTGCATCGTCTTTCAGTACTTAGAAACGGCACCCGCTGTCGCTCCCCAGTACATCGAACTGGTAAATCCATATACGTTGGCCCCCTTAGAAAAAGTTGAAACAGTTGGTATGTTGGCAGTAGCAGCATTTGTAGGGACTACACGATTAATCGATAACGTCGTTTTACGGGCACGGCGACCCATCATTGCCATTGATGGTCCCGCTGGTGCTGGTAAATCAACGGTGGCTAGGCAGTTGGCTCAGCAATTGGGTCTGCTTTATTTAGATACTGGGGCTATGTACCGTGCTTTTACCTGGTACGTTCTTGCCCAGGCATGCAACCCAGACGATGAAGTTGCTGTTGCTGACCTGCTACCTAAGTGTGAGATCAAGCTTGTTGCAACTCCTGCCGATGCAGGCCCTCACCCCCCGGAAGTCTGGGTAAACGATACATTGGTAACCCAAGCTATTCGCACCTCAGAGGTCACTGCCAACGTATCCACGATTGCCGCCCAGAGTTCTGTGCGGGAAGCGCTGGTCAAACAGCAGATGCAATATGGCCTAACCGGTGGTGTCGTGGCAGATGGTCGAGATATTGGGACCCATGTCTTCCCCGATGCTGAGCTCAAGATCTTTTTAACAGCATCCGTTGAAGAACGGGCTCGTCGTCGCCAAAGAGACTTGGCTAACCAGAACCAGCCTGTTCCTGAGCTGTCTGATTTGGCTCAAGCCATTAGTGAGCGTGACCATAAAGACAGTACGCGAGAGATTTCTCCTCTGCGCCAAGCAGATGATGCCATTGAAGTTGTTACAGATTCTCTGGCCATTGAAAGCGTCTTGGATAAGCTGTTGACCCTCTATAAAGAAAAAGTTGTCAGTGATGACGAGTAACACACACTGATAACGACTAGCCTCCTGCTCAGACCGCCCATAAAAACCAGGGGTAAATATACGTAAATTGGCTCAGATTTTCCGTCAATTTCGGCTCTAATTTACGTGTTTACGAGGAAGCTTTTACCCATATAAGCAGGGGAAAATAAAGCTAATTCTGAAGAACGCGTGCAAGGCGACTAATCATCCGAGGGGGCATTTGGATGGTTTATTTGAATCTTGTATCCATGCGTTTTACAGGTGAGCTGTCTGACCCTGGGGGCTTTATGGGGTCAGGCATTTTTCTTTTTAAAGCGCTTTTTCCACTATTAAGCTTGAGTCTAGACAAGGTGTTGTAAAAACTCATAAGCTATCGCATCTGTATCATAAAGTTAGACATCTATTGAAGATGTCTAACTTTATGAATAAAAGTGCAGAAAAATCATAGTCGGTTCATCTAGGCATTTGATAAACCAAGAATTATTACTATAGTAAAACCGTTAAAGTGATACGATGCTCTAAAAAAACAATTAAAGTAGTATCTTTGCTATCGCCTAACAATATGTAGATATGTCCATATATTTTTTGAAGTAAGTCAGCTTTTCCATAAGCAACTGTGAATAGTTATTGTGTTTTTTAAGAGTTGTCCATCTAGTAGTCTAGGTTGAATACAGAGTTCGTTTTATACACCTTCTCATCAAATACTAAGCCAAATGTTTAACCTGGAATAAGGCGTATACCTAATAGGTATAGATCTAGGTTAATCTAATACTATAGGAACAGCATTAACTCAGTAAAAGTGATGGTTGTAGCTAATACTGAAATGTAATCTTTGATCTTGCAAGCTACTATCCAATTCCTTTCTATCAACGAGTGGCACACCGTAGTCTAGTCTAATTTTCAACCTTTCTGACTCTAGGATGTTAGCTTGCAGGCCAATTCCAACACTTGCAATAAAATTAGGATCTAATGTCTGATTAGGATTATTATCGTTATTCCAAATCCACCCCGCATCAACGAATGGAATAACTTGTAAGTCTAACCACTGTAGCTTCTCGCTACCAAGCAAATCAAAATCTATACGGTCTTCTACAGAAAAAACTATGCCATTATCGCCAGAACGAAAGTTTTCTCGGTAGCCTCTAACGGAACGTGCTCCTCCCATTACAAATTGGTTAAGCGGTAGTAAACTGTTCGGAGTCAGTTGGACTGACACACGAGTAAACAAAGTGTGCTTGTTGCTCAGTGTCTTAAGAAACTGGGCTTGACCATTCCAACTAAAAAATTGACCATCTGGAATGGATGAGTCATTGCTGGTGGCATCAAATAAATCTAACCCCAAATTAAACTGAGAACGTAGAAGCCATAGTTCATCACTATCCCGTTCAGTATATTCTTGAGCGAAGGATAGCGTTGATGTACGACTAACACCAGAATCATCTGGGCCTAAACCAACTCTGAAAGGCTGCGTTTTCCCAATGAAGGTCTGATTTTCTTCGACTGAGAAACCAAACTCGAGAGCTAATTCTCGGCGAAGCGAACGAATTAAAGGTTGACGATAATTTAGGGAGTATCTTTCAGTATCAGAACGAAAACCAAAGGGTGCAAAATTGCCCTGCACAACATCATTTTGATCATGAGATACGTTGAAATTTAAGCGCCCTAATCCACGATTTATTGGAGGAGGACTATAACTAACCTGCCAAGATGAAAATAATTCATCGCTCAAAATATCTCTATCCTCAGAGCTAAAAACAGATCCAGTAGTATCCTCATCCAAATTTAGTCGCCCGTTAACTACAAATGTCTCGCCGTATTCGTTAAAATAGTTTGCATTCCAATCGAGTCCAAGATCTCCTAGGCTGGGTGGTGAGTAGTTATTAAATGATGCTTCGACATCCCAAACAACCTCCTGTACCGTGATATCTAATATGCTGCCCCCTTCAAGAGACGTATCTTCCCCTAGCTCTAATTCCGGAACACGTAATACTGATAAGGTACGATCCGTTTCAAAGCGAGGCTCTAAAGCAAGTAGACGGACATAGCTTTCTAAATCTGACAAATTAACTGGGCGTTCAAATTCGAAGCCCAACATATCATCTGATATCGGTATATCACCTATTACCGGTCTCAATTGTGCTCGAATATAGTTTCCTAAAGGAGTGCGCTCTCCAAGCCTTATAGGTTCTATGCTAGATTCCAAGCTTCTTGTTGTCTCATCAAAGTTGTCTAATAAGGATTGAGGTTCGAGTTCTTGAAGTATAAGCTCTTCATTATCTACAGGTTTACTCTCACTATCGTAGATATACTCTGAAGAATATTGACTCGTAACCCTTACATCTTGAATAAAACCTTCAATTACAGGAATTAATAAAGTCCCATCAAGCAATACTTGTGGAGCTATTGCGCGAGACGTAATATAACCAGCACTAAGATATTGTAGCGTTACAGCCTCTTGAATATTTCTAATCTGTGCAGGTAGCACTGTTTGTCCAAGGAAAGGAGTAAGAAGAGCATCAAGCTTTGCCGCAAACTCCTCATTCTTTTTGTCTCCATTTCTTCTATCGTACAGAGAACTTTCACTAAAGCAGTATTCTAAAATAACAATATTTTCATGATCATCATATTCAATCAATTGATTGGAGGAGACACTTAAGACATCATCTTGGCTACAAACAAATGATGTAGCACCTGAAACCACATTGACAGGAACATTGTCAGCTATTTCCGCCGGATCTGAATCCAAATTAGAAACAGAAATGCCCACATCATTGAAGCCTTCAGAATTAGTTCCTACTAGAGTAGTAATGTTAGCATTACTACTCTCATATTCTAAGTGAAGGCTAGAATTCTCTAAGGCAAAATTTCCCGATAGACTGACTGGTTGTTCTAACAAAGAAGTTTTAAGAGTTTTCGATTGCATCTCAGAAGGTTGAGCCTGCGTAGATGTAGTGACTGACAAAGCAAGGGAAAAACTAAAAAATGACAGAACATAATGCCGACTGGAAGAGATAGAATACATCTTAAAGAAAACACCAACAACCATGTAAAATCTGCTTAAGCGCAAAAATTCTTTTCAAAGAACAAAGAACTTTGCTTCTAGCAATACTTACCAAGGACTCCCTATCAAGGTAAAAGCAGACCAGTAAAAAGGATGACTCAGTTGCTCTACAACTTCAGACCTATTTTCGCGCAACCTCTTTCGGATATTTCTAATTCCTTGAATTGCAGTTTCTGTCAATACTTCCTCAGTATTACTAGCCCATGTAGCATCTTGGCTCACTAATAAAGATTCTATTATGATCTCTAACTCCTGAAGATTCTGTCGAAGACGCTGTTTATCTAACATAGCTAGCTGAGTTTTTTGGACGGCTTCTGCTTTTGTCTTCGAACTACCTAAGCTACGATAGAATTCCATCATGTAAATTAATGTAGCCAAATCACTGACATACCAAAGACTAGCCAATGTAGACTTAACTTCTGCTTGCAAAGACAACCCAGCAAAACCAAGTTCCGCGTTTGAGTCACCTAAAGCGGTTTGACAAGCACTCAAAATCAGCAAATCAATTGGTGGTTTCCGCCAATTAAGTGTATCAATTTGGAGAGCATTTAAGGGTAGCGTAGTATCCCACAGTTGAATTTTAGAATCACTAACACTGCCTGCACTAAAATTTGCATGGGTTGCAAGATGAACAATCTGAAACGGATGATCTCTCCGCGCATTTCGGACGTTGTCTAACGTAACCTGTTGATTCGACTTTACCTCAACAAAACGATTTGAAGACTGCTCAAATTCAGTATCACCTCCATTAGTATTACCGTTCCATATATTTTGAATAAGCTTCAGTTCTAACGGAACTGCACTAAGAGGAGGATATATATCAGAATTCTGAAACTCAGAGATCCCCATTGCTAGCACATCTGCTTTCGTCAAATCACTACGACGGATATCAAGGGATTCAAAATTTGGAATAACACTAATTCTATACTTCTCAGTGAGGTATTGATCTGTTTCCGAATCGTAGAGTGCAGCAAGGGGAATAAGTCTTAATCCACTTTCCATAGAAAACAGTAGAGTATTGATGTTTTCTATTCCCTCTTCTTCAAACTTAGCCTCGATTGGACGAATGAGTAAATCGTATAAGCGATCAGAATACTGCAAATGGGTATCCGTACCTGGCTTTTGAATCTCTCTCCATAGATTTTCAACCTCTTCCACTAAACTATCACGAGAGACTTCATTAGTTTCTTCAAGCTCAAATTGCTCACTCTCAGTATCATCAGCCTCAGAAGAAAGAAGCTCTGGCTCTTTTTGCGCCAATATCTCTGCTAACTGATTTTTTCTTCTATAGGTATTACTATTACTACGAGCAGAGTTTAAGCCAGTTTGCGCATCATGAGAAACAGCTTTATCTAAAACGAATCCAGAATCATCAACTTCGGGATCATCAGGATCAATTCTCCTTTCCTCAGTTAGCTTTTGCTCAAAATCAGCAATGCTCTCAATTTCAATAGCTCCACCTTGAGCTGTTTCAACACGGATAAAAACACGCTTATCATCAGAAGATATATATACTACAGCAGCCTTAGTAGATGGCTCCTGTAATTCCATTTCATGCAAAGCGTATCGAATAGTACTGGAATCTACAATTTTGCGAGTAAAGTCACGACCAAAATACTGTTCAAACTCTTCGCTTCTTTGTGCGTCTAACTCAGCCGTGTTGATCTCCGCTTCAACCTCTGGAGAAGACACGAAAGTTGATGTTGGAGGAGGTTCAATTAACGTCGATGAAGTCGTAGAAATTAGATTAGAATTTATTGTTCCCGTCGATATGCTGCTTCCAGCAAGACTAACAGTCCCACCTGTTCTATCTTGTCCAAAACTCTCGGTTCGAAGGTTGCCAGTAGTAACATCACCAGTAGACGAAATAGCGGAGATATTAATATCTCCGCCAGGACCATTAAAAGCCCAAGCATCAATATCACCTACAACAATGTCGCCCGAAGCGGAGTTAATAGTAACTTGACCACCTCTATTCTCTCGTGCAGTAGATCTAATATTACCTAAAGTAATATTACCACTTGCATTTATGTTAACTAAGCCTCCAGTTGCATCTGAAGACGAGGTAGATGTATCCAAATTACCAGCCGTAATACTGCCTTCTGCATTGAGTAGAATATTCCCCCCAGTTTCACCGAAACTAGTTTGAATATTACCTACAACTATATCTCCTGGATTTGAAAGTCCATCAACTGGTTCAAATTGAGTCGGAAAGAAAAAGCTTCCAGCTGAGGCGGGGAGGTTATCAGGATTTGCTAGAGTATCTAATCCCGCCCGAAGAATAACCGTACGGGCACTTGTTAAAAGTCTAATGTCTGGATCAGAACCGGTGAGGCCTACATCAGGAGAAGTGATAATTATATTGCCACCTTGAATGCTTCCTCGTGACTCAACTTTGAGAGAAGACCCTATATAGTCACCAAATACAACATCACCGTTAGCACTAATAATGGGGTCATATAAACTCCTAAAGTCACCAGGAGCTGCATCTAGATCAAGAATTGAAAAGCTGCCGCCACTAGAAAAGTGAGCATCAGCCGAGATAGGTTGGCTACTCACTAATTGCAAATTACCACCACTAGCAAATGCTGTCTCAGGATGAGTCAGTGCTAAGATATCAACGAACTGATTGCCCTGTAGTTGCAAATTATTTCTTGCAACGGCAATAAAGGGATTTTCTAGGGTATCTCGTAACTGTAGAGCATCATTAGCAGAAAGTTGCAGGTCCTGAGTTGCCTGAAAATCTCCACTAACCGAGGTTAAATCGTTACTTGACAAAAGGCTTAGAAAACCACCATCTGCTTGTTGAACGTAAATATCTCCTGGTGAAACTTGGAACTCACCACCAGCAACTTGAACCTGGTCAGATACGACCTCTACAGAGGTATTAGCAGCCTCCGCTGTGCTAGTTAACATCTGCGGCAAAGACAAAACTGGTAATGCCCAATCTTGGGGCAAAGACTCCAGTTCACTGGGTAATTTAACTTCAAGTTGCAAAAAACTACCAGGTCGGCCAATACGAATGGCTTGGTTACCTGGCACAGAAGTCACCAACAATTCTCCATTGGGAGCTGACAATGTACCTGAACTAATAACTGTACCGCCAACCAGAGCCAAGTTTTGGCCAGACTGGGTCGATAAATCAGCAAGATTTAAAATCGCACCAGGTTGGCTCCCTGTAAATGCAAAACCTTGAGGGGTACCTAATAAGGACGTGTAGTCATTGACACCTGATGCACTAAACCAACCGTCTTCAAACTCAATACCGTTCGCCGTAGTGGTTATGAAATCAGCTGGCAGGTTTAGAATTGCATTAGGTCCAAAGGCAACTCCAGAAGGGTTCATGAAAAACAGGTTCGATGAACCACCACTGACCTCCAAAAGTCCGTCAATCAGGGATGCCTGACCACCGCCCACACGTACTAGGATATTTTCAATTTGAGGATTGGATAAGAAATTGGCAATCTGCTCTTGGGTAAGCCCAAACGACTGAAAGCTGTGGAAAAGATTTGCCTGATCTCTTGAAAATTGGCCGCCATCAATATTAAATTGAGATCCCTCAATAGTAACAATAGTACCTGTTCCATCATTAGAAGGAACAGGGTTCGCCTCAACTATCTCAGAAGATATAAGCGAGAGAAGTCCTAAAGAGACTGAACGACCTAAAATTCGCCAAACTATCTTGTTCTCAATCTTGAACATCGAAACACCCTTTACATAATCAGTGGTTAAAAGAGTCAAAAGCTAAGTCAAAACAAACATCATTATCAATTTAAATGTCATAAAAATCTAACAAAAACACATTACTCTCTCATTACTAAACAAACGAAGATACCTTTCTAAGTACAGCAAATGTACATGAATCAAGCTATCAAGCTTTCAACTGTTATGATATTAATCTTCTCAAACAACCTTTGCTTTTTTATTATTTACTCGCCTAAAATTATAGTCAAACTCACGTATCAACGCTAATCGTTTTCATACATCTCAATTTAAGAGCATTTACTCTAAAGATATTTGAAGATTGTGATTGTGTCAGTGCATATACGTACTTTTCAAATCATATTGTTATTTTGTAAGTGTTTTTCTATCAATAGATTTGGGCATCTATGAAGCAGCAGGTTTCTCAGCAAGTATTCAAGCGTTTACTGGCAGGTATTGGCATATTTCCGTTATTGGTAGCTGATATTACTTTTGCGATTACACCAAGGCCTTCCGACCTAAGTCGCAACTCACGCTTCGCTCAGATCGATGGAAGTGATAGATGTGAAAACATTTATCTAGAAAGTTTAGAGAGACAGAACACGGATTTCAGCAATCAGCTATATGAAGTTATTAACTCTATCGATAGCTGCTCCAACCAAGACTTAAGTCGTATTTTTAATGAGCTGCTAATAGTTTTAGAGTCAGAAGAACAAAGCATCGATGACACCGATAAAACAATGGTGTTACATGGTTTGGGAGCAGTTATTGATCAAATCAGGCCAGAAACCGATAGTTATTATATAGATCCTTTAGATATAAGCAGATTACTGAGTATAGCTGAGAGGCTTCTAAAAACTCAACGTACTACTAACTCCGCTGAGTCATGGCAACTGCAAACTTCTGTTATGACTCTACTAAGCAAAGTTGCAATTCTGTCGGTAGCCTCATCGAACGGGGATCAGCATCTAGAAAAGCTCGTAAGTTTTTTCGTGAATAGCGATGATAGTCTTATTACGTTAGACATATCTAATACTGAAGACGCTAGGACCTTTCATGAAAGACTAAGTGCTGGTAGTAATGCTTCACAAACAGAAAAAGTTCAAGCAGCTACCTACAGAGCTCAAGTAGCTTTTCATTTAACAGCTCTTAAGGCTCTAAAGGATATAGGACAGGGACTACAGCAATATCTAGCAAGGTCTGATAGTGATTACTATAGAGGACAGCTGAAGCTCATTTCTGAGAATACGGATGACTTACTGAAAAAATATCTACAAACAGTTTTAGAGATTGAGAATCGTGATGTTGCTTCTGATGCCCTACTGATTGATATTCGGATTGCAACTATCGAAGCTTTAGCAGCATCGATCTTTTATCCAAGCTCCAGCTCAAATAATACAAACGTAAATTGCCCAATACGGACTGCTGAAGATGAGGAGAATGGTAATGACGTTGAAGAGGAGACTGATTCCCCTTACGTGCTGTCTTCTCATACTTTATGCTTATTAAATATGATCGCAGCTAATGCTGAAGAGACTGGTGAGGTTCGAGCAGGTGCGATCGCAGCTATAGAACGCCTTGGTAGTGTTGGGGATCGTTTCTATTCTTTTGCAGTTAGAAACCTATATGGTGTAGCTCAAGAAGATTTAGATGAATATCACAATGATCGCGACGCCATTGAACAGCAGACTGCAGAACAGCTATCAGCACTTGATATTGCCAGTCGCCTTGACGCGAGGAGAGAGCCACAGTCATCTGGCTCACTGGAAACGCAATCTAATTCAACATTTAATAACCAAGCGAACGATGCAGGAGTTCAAATCCCCCTAAGACCAAGATCCCTGTCACAAGGAGCAGACAACTTATTTGTTACCCTTGAACAAGGATTCGCTGTAGATAAGGATGAAGAGCTCAGGCAAACAGCCGAAGTCGCATTTCGTCAGTACTACAGCAAGGATTTTAGAGAGTTAGTTAAGGCAGCTGAGGGATCTATTAATGGTAGCCGTAATGAGCGACTACAGTTATCTGCTACAAAAGCTGCAGGCGGTGTTAATTATCGAAGGCTCAATCTAACCGAAGAAAGTTCAGATTCCTTGGAAAAACTCGCTGTTTTCCTTGGCAGAAGCTTGAGTTCCAGAAGCTGGGAAATTCGTCAGCAGGCAGCTTATGCCCTAGGCCAAATTGCATCTTTCCATCCAAAAATATTACAGCAGCAAAAATTTGCATACAAGATTGACGGTGGAGAAATCAGCGTACTAGAAGCACTATTTTTAGGCCTCAACGACTATGGTATAGATGAAAAGCAATCAGAAAATGTTATTGCTACTGTTGCTTTTACCATAGGGCGCTACGGTCGTGCTTTAGAGCAAACTAGTAAAGCAGTAGAGCTTAAAGAAAAGTTTGGGTTATCTGGGGATAATGAAAGTGCTCAAGGTATCACACAAAAATTACAGGAACTCAAAACTTGCCTCAAGGTTATGACTATACCTACCTCTGTGGATATGAGTACAGAGAGGTTTAATGCTCAAAATAACTTAGGACAAGTACTATTTGAATTCATTAAGAGTAAAAAACCTCATGAATTGAGACAGACACTTTCCCTAGGTCAGTATGAGTATGAAATGTTTCTTGAAGAAATTAGTGCATTAGCTGCGGAAATGGCTTCAGACATTAGTATCTCTTGGCAGAGCAAGAGCAATACTTTGCACGAAACCTGCAAACTAGAAATACCAAATGTAGAGGTTTCTAAAACTGATCGAGCAGCTGTAGCCGCAGCATTTGTGCTAGGTCAAATTGGTATTAGCGATGGGAAAATAGAGGCTAGCTTAGAAGAAAAGCAAATAGTTGAAGACCTATTATGGGTTTTAAGGGTGCGCGATGTGCTGTTAGCAAGCAATGACTCTAATACATTCGCTTCTGACAGTGTGCGGGACAGCATTGCTAGTTATGTCTTTGCTCAGATTGATTCTAGAGAACATGATCTTATAGAGAGACTTCTACACCCCATTACTCTTCCTGATCCCCGAATTGACCAGCCAATAAAGGATGAATATTTAAGCTACTTTCATAATCCAGTGACTCGGGCAGTTGTTATCGAAGCATTGGACCAAATTGGTCTAGAACGAACATCCCTTAGACAATTTATTAGCTATAAACCTGATGATGGGCAAGAAAAATACATTAGTCGGTTTCGTCGGCTACTAACCTCAGACCTTGATGCTAGTAATCGCGTGCAAGCGGCTGTTACTAGCGTTGTTGAGAGTAGCAATAGTAGAGCTGATGCAGAACTACAGGAATTATGGGAAGGGCTATATAAACTCAACGAACAAGAGCTCCACAGCAGTGATAGATGGTTGGATGCCAATGATCAGAGGCGGTTAATGCGCTTGAGTCGTAACTTACTTGATGCATTAGAAAATGACAGTAAGGCACTATACGACACAGCTAATGATTTAAACCAAGCTCAACATACACTTTCTCTACCCTACAGTTCATTACTAGCCTGTGCGGGTTCTGGCTATGCTCTTGAAGCTGTCGGCATTGATAATGATGCTGTCGTCCAAGAATTAATGGATCGAATTTATGTTTATCCTCAGCCCTACAGACATTTTTGCGCGTCAAATCGTCAAACAGTTTCAAATCTAGAAGAACCTGGTACAAGAGAGCCAGTTTTAGATGAACCATCACTGATCGAACAGCTACGACTTATGAAGAGCGGTGCGATCGCTGCACTTGGACAGATTGATCCATATTACTGGCGGCGACAGGCTGTAGTTAGTTGCTTGGTCAGCTTAGCTGGTAACAGTAGACGGAATTTGACACCCAATGCTAACTGCCCTGTAAATGTAGGGGAGGAAGGTAAAAATAATGAACGACGAAATCGTCAGTTAGATTGGTGTTTAACCCCAGCACAATACCAAGACTTTAGACAGCACCCATATTTTGATCGCTATTTTCATTTTGATTCATTGGAGTATGGCATTGTCTCTCATGAATATTCAGAAGATCGTTTAACTGACCCAACAGCAGGAGATCCCCTAACTGCCTCAATTCAACAGAGTAGATGTTTACCAAGTAATTTAGCCAATGGCTCATCTCGATTACCTGAGCGTTTGCCCGACTTTGCCCCTGAAGATCCAGAAAATGAGGAGCAAAGAGCGCAGCTACCTGCTGAATATCAAGCAGAGGGATGGGGTATAGAAGAGGTATCTGATTATTATCTGCTTCGACAAGAGTTACGTAGACCAGCTCTGGAGGCATTAGGGCAGATTGCGTTGAGAGAACCAGACACAAAAGCTTTGAAAGCTTTAGTTACCCTAGATCTAGGCAGTATTGATAAGATACCTATTGTTAAATCAAATAATTTGAACCTCGTTCGGGTAGAACTGTTGGAGGAGATTGCTCTATATGTTCAAGCCTCGACTCGGTTTGACCGTAATCAAAAGCGAGACAAAATTGCTCTTATCATCAACGAAGGTTTGCTACCTCTAGCATCGACAGTTGAGCTTGATGATACAGATGACACACGCCTAGACACACGTCTAAGTGATACTGCCGTTGGTACTCTATCTCTTTTAGGTCCTAATGCTTTTGAATGGTTTAGTGCATCAGAAAGAGAAATCTTTATTAAGAATTTAGGATTTAGAGACTTTTCAAGTGATGCGATAAAACTCGCACAGGATTGTGAAAATGCATCCATTGGACTGCTTCGACGAGAGAATCTTTGCTTAGGTTTAACTAATATAGTTAGCAGTGCTTGGCATCCTGAAATTAATCGTGAGTCTATCCTTACCAAGTCTGTAACAGACACACTGAGGAGATTAGCTGAAGACAAGGAAAGTGCAGTAATTCGAGCCAGTGCTGTTCAAGCACTGGGTAAAATTAATCAAAGTAGCAATGATGAGAGCTATTATTTGTTACTAGGGCGTTTAGGGAATGATGAACCCCGTGTTGTGGCTCAGTCTATTCAAAGTTTTTTACAAGCTAATCCTAGAGAGGTCATTCCAAAATTAGCACAAGATCTTGAAGCAGAGGCTACTGTCGCTTGGCAAGCTGCTCATGCTATTAGACTCCTGGCACAAGTGTCTTACAGTAGTAATGCTGAAAATAGTCATCCAGACTGGCAAACCGCATTGCCTAGTTCAACTTTGACTACAGCATTAGTTGCTCGTTTAAGACAGTCGACATTTAATACTGGGTTAGCTAATGAAATCATCTATGCTTTAGGTGAAATGAGAACAGCTTCTGTTGAAGCTCAGGATATGCTACAAGACATTTTGATAAGTAGCACCGATTCATCATCTCGTGCAGCGGCAGCCTATGCTTTGGGCAAGATTGGTAATACTCATCCAAGGCTTGGATCTTTAGCATTGACAGAGTTACATTCTATTGCTGTTAATGCCAGTGGGTCTGAAACTATTGAATTACAGGCAACAGCAGCTCATGCAGTGTCTCAGATAGGTGTAAATGCTTATCGAACAATGGTAGGTCTTGATCCCCAAGAAGTGCTGAATGCTCTTTTAATTGCTCACTATAATTCGGACAGCACAGATTCTGATGAACTGAAAGCAGTTTTACTATATTCGATGGGGCAGCTAGGGTTTGACGATAGCCGTGTTTCTAGACTATTTGTAAACAGTTTAAAGTCTGATCAACCTTTTAATATCAGAGCAATTGCAGCAACTTATTCTGGAGGACTGTTACACGAAGAGTGGGAATGTGCACTTCCCAGAGAAGAACCGTCAGCTAACGATATCAATAACAATAACTATGTAACCGAAGTTTTGAAAAATATTCAAAACGATAAAAATACTTGCTTAACAGAAGCACTAATCAATGCAGTAAACAATGATGAAGATATAACTGTACGAAAGAATGCTGCGATTTCATTAGGCACTCAAATTGCGTTTACATCGGAGAAAACCTCTAATTACTACAGAAAAAGAATTATAGAATCTTTAACTGGGGTATTTTGGAATGAGCGAGAATATCCATCGGTCAGGATAGAGGCAGGAAATTCACTCAGAGAGCTAGCAAGATCCGAACTCGGTAGTATCGAGTTAACTCTGGCTTTTGAAGCTACATTTGAGAATTTGGGAGATGTCGAAAAACTGAGGTCAGGATTACGATCTTCGCAAGTTGGAACCTTGGAACAGGTTTTACTCTCTGTAAGAAGCGAAACTTTGATTAGCAGACTTGATAATTTGAACGTGAATAATCTTTTAACAATAATTCTCAATAGCATTCGAGCAGAAAGAGACAGCGTTCGAGCGAATGCAAGTAGAAGAGTTGGTTCTGAGCAAGCGCTTATATGTCAAGTAAGATGGTTCAGAGGTTCTTGGATTTGTAATCTCTAGAATACTTAAGGAAATCAATATTTCACTTTTTACAAGCAATCGTTTAAAGCTTGGATATAAAATCGACAGCTATCACTTCAAAAGTTTCTTAGATCTAAAGAGGGTAAAGTTTTGGCAACTACAACTAATAATGTAAAACGTTCAGATTTTAGAGGTTTTGATTTCTCAAAAATAAGTGGCCAGAAACTCAAAGAATATAGCAGTCGATTTTCGTATGCAGATTTACGAGGAGCATCTTTTAAGGGAATTACTCTTGAACAAATAAGCTTTTCAGACTCTTTGATTCATGGAGCTAATTTCCAAAAAACAAGGCTTATTAATGTTAGTTTTGATCGTGTAAAGGCTGGTTTTACGCGATTTTGGTTTTTTATCTTAAGGCTCTGTTGTATCCCAATCGGAGCAATAGCAGGGCTGATTTGTGGATACTCATCGGTATTTATGTATGGTCTAGCTTCTGTACCTATTGAAAAAGTTAATGAAGCTTATTGTGGTGAAAGCATTACTGATGGCAATATAGCGCAAGTCAGTGAGTTTAATTCATTCCTTGGTTTTATCTTTGTAATAATATTTTTTATATCAATCGTTATTGCAATTTACAAGGGTACTCGTGCCGTATTTGCAATGTTCATAGTTGGGATCACAACCTTATCTTTCTTACTCACAAGCTTACTACCTGATCCATTCGCAACAACATCAATCCTTGGCTTTGCGAGCGTTATGGGAGGTCTTGTTGGAATTATAACTCAATCACAGGTATCTTATCTTAACTTGGAATTAGATAAGCAAGTATTAAAGAACTCTGACTTAATTGATCGACGCGACAGGAGATATTTATTTATCAGGAGGATATTAACTTTAATACCTTCGATACTTGGAGCATTTCTAGGAGCAATGCTTTCTGCAGGAGTTTTTGCTAAGGAGAAGTTGGAAGGTGAAAGTGCTTTAATTTCAGCTCTATTAGTGACTATATTAGCTATCGGAATGTTGCTTTTCGGTGAGATGTTTGCAAATGATGCTGTTAGCTCAGATGATGATAGAAGAAGGAAGCATCCGTTAATTAATCAGGCTTTCGATTCGCTCATACGTAGGTTGCAAACTAGCTTTAGTAAATCCTCTTTAACTAACGTTTACTTTAGGAACGCAGTTCTCAGAAAGAGTGATTTTTCTAATGTAGTAGGTTCTGGCATTATCAATGTTACTGGAAGCGACAGAGAAGATCTATCATCAGAAATGATCAAGAGTCGAGATGAAGGTTATACCAAGCCGAAGGAAGCTCACGATAATGGTAAAAGTCAGACACAAAGTAATCCAATGAATTTTTACAACAGCACCGTAAGTGTAACGGTTGAACAGAACATGGATAAGAGAGTTAGTGAAGGAGATACAATTAGTATCAGTAAGTCTCAAGTTACGGGTTCGAATACCATTGGTAGTGGGTTTTCAGCTAACAACTCTATCGAGAATGAGGAAATAATTGATGAAGATCTTTAGGGTATTTCTGAAGGCTTTAAAATTAAGCATTTTTTATAAGGGAGGATAAAAAGTAAAGTTAGAGAAACATCAAGTTTCTGATTATTACTTTATCTAGCTGTTCTTTTTTGAAGAAAGAATAGCTAGATAGGATATTCGAGGATTATTATATAATTATGAACGATAAAATCAACATCAGTGGTTCGCAAATAACCGGTGCTAACAGTATTGGTAGTGGTTCGTCTTCTGGAAATTTTATAAACTCCATAGATGCTCAATGTCAGCAGAATATCAGTGGAACTGATAGCATAGAAAAGATATTGGAATCCTTAGTTCAAATAGCCGAATCTTTCAGTAGCCAGTATAAGGAACTTGCTACAACATATGTTGAGGATTTACGCAGTGATTTAAAGCAAAAAGAAAAAAATCCATCCAAGCTTCGTATGAGAATTCTTTCTCTCCTAAGTATAGTAGTTACTTTAGGAGGTGGTATTGCAGGTGTTGCTGACTTTGCAAACAACGTACTTGATCTGTCTCAGAAACTACAAGTACCTTTTGTAGAAATCCAACCTCAGCTTAGCCAGGTTAAACAGTTGTATCCTGATTTTAAATGGAATCTTCCCATAGACCAATAAAGAATAGGCTTTGCTTATAAATGATCAGGAAAGATTTTCAAACAACCTCTCCTCATAGCCAATGATCATCGGGAAATTTTCTTGAAGAAACACCATTGTTTTAGAGCAATGCATTAAGCAAACTTGTTGAGTTCACAGGCTGTTTACATCACGTTCTTGCAAGGTTACAGCAGAGCTAGAAGTATTTTTTCGCTAACATCAAAGTTAGCAGTCACCGATTGTACATCCTCAAGATCTTCCAAAGCATCCATCATTTTTAATAGAGACTTTGCTTGATCAATATCGGTCACATCAACTGTATTACTCGGTACCCAGCGCACCTCAATATCCTTCACTGTATAGCTTTCACCTTTGAGATGAATGCTGAGATTCTCCAGATCGCTAGGGGGGCACAACACTTCTGCACCGGGGGTATCTTCATCCACTTCGGTCAATTCGTAAGATTCAGCTCCCCCTTCAATGGCCGCTTCTAATAGGGCATCTTCTTCCAACTCACCCTTGACGACAACTACGCCTTTTTGGTCAAACATCCAGCCGACACAGCCCGTTTCGCCAAGGTTGCCACCGTTTTTGCTAAACGCCGCTCGCAGATCGGCAGCGGTGCGGTTGCGATTATCGGTCAGGGCTTCCACCAGTACAGCAACACCGCCCGGACCATACCCCTCGTAACGAATGGATTCTAAGTCACCATCGCTACCTAGCTTACCAGTCCCTTTTGCGATCGCACGGTCAATGTTGTCATTGGGCACCCCCGCTGCCTTCGCTTTATCAATGGCCGTCCGCAGCTGAAAATTACCATCGGGGTCACCGCCACCATGCTTTGCTGCCACAATAATTTCCCGTGACAGCTTGGCAAATACTTTGCCCTTAACCGCATCAACCCGTGCCTTTTGGCGTTTGATATTGGCCCATTTACTATGCCCTGCCATAACGTCTTAGTCGTCATACACTAGCCCACTATTGTAGCGAGAAGTTTTGAAAGGAAATTGGAAAGGTTGGGAAAGAAATAGGGAATGGGCCATGGGAAAATCTCCCCTGTAGGGGCATTCCATGGAACGCCCCTACAGGGGAGCCTCACGCAAGTTGTCCCGCCCGTAACGCTGCCCCAATCAACCCTACGCTTTGATTGGTAACCAAGTGAATGGGCACATTATCCAGCAGTGGGCCCACGCGACCTTTGTGGCTAAAGGCTGTGAGAAAACTGCCGTCGCGGATCAGGGGCATGTTTTTGGCCGTGACGCCACCGGCTACGTAAAGGCCGCCGTAGGGTAAAAGTTTGAGGGCTAAATTACCAGCCGCCGCCCCGTAGGCATCAATAAAAATTTCCATGGTGCGGCCAGCAAGACGGTCAACGGTGGCAGCTTTGGAAATGGCAGCGGCTGGATCGGGGAGTTCGCTGCGTTTGCCTGCGCCTTGCTCCCAATTGCGCACCACTTGAGCGAGTTCTTCGGACTCAGTGGCAAAGTTGCGATCGCGTAAAAACTGATAGATAGAGACAATACCCTGGCCAGAAACCACCCGCTCGACAGAAACACGGGAAATAGAATGCTTGTCTAACAGGTAATGCAGTAACTGAAACTCCAGTTCAGAGCGAGGGGCAAAGTCGGCATGGCCACCTTCAGAAGGAAATACCTGGTATTGGCCACCGCAGTTAATTAAAAACCCTTGGCCCAGTCCAGTCCCAGCACCAATAATGGCAATGGGCGCTTGATCATCATGGGTTCCCGACTGTAGCGTACACACATCATCTGACGTTAGTCCTAGCACACCATAGCCAACGGCAGCAAAGTCATTGATCAGCTCTACCGTTTTGAGACCCAGTTCATCAGCGATGCGATCGCCACTCAAAGACCAAGCTAAATTTGTGAGCTGGGAACGATTATTGACCACAGGTCCAGCAATAGCAAAGCAGGCCGCTTGGGGCTGGGCATTTGAAACTGCTGCCAGAAAGTCTTTTACCATCGGCACCAAATCAGCATAATCGCCACTGACAAAGCGCTGTTCATGGAGCGTTTCTTGGGGATGAGTGCCAGACTGCACCAACCGCAAAATTGTTTTGGTACCGCCGATGTCACCCGCTAGTAGTTGCATCATAATGATTTCGAAATCAGGCCAAATTTAACGTGATAGTTGGAGAATATAGAAAGTCGTTGGCACGCCCTTTTAGATACCCCGCGATCATCGACGATCTCTTGAGGAATTAATTTCCCACAGTCCATTAGATCTATACCGCAACGAGTGTAATGCCCCTCCCCGTAGTCCCGACCATAGCCGACATTTTAGACCGAGCCCTAGACGGTGAGAATATTTCGCCAGACGACGGCATCACCTTACTGAGCCAGACCACAGCCGCAGCCGTGGAAACCATCCGAGCGACTGCTGATCAACTACGTCAACAGCAAGCGGGAGACACCGTCACCTATGTGGTCAATCGCAATATAAATTACACCAACATTTGCGAACAGCACTGTAGCTTTTGTGCATTTCGTCGCGATGCAGGGCAGGCGGGGGCTTACTGGCTCAGCTGGGAAAATATTCTAGAAAAAGCAACCGCTGCCGTAGAGACAGGCGCAACGGAAATCTGCATGCAGGGAGGCCTGCACCCAACGGCAAAAATTAACGGTCGCTCTTTGGACTATTACCAACAGCTCGTCACCACCATCAAGACAACATTTCCTCACCTCCACATCCATGCTTTCTCACCCCAGGAGGTGCAGTTTATTGCCCGCGAAGACAATTTAGACTTTGCAACGGTCATAGGTGAACTGGCCCAAGCCGGTGTCGGCTCACTCCCAGGGACCGCAGCTGAAGTGCTTGATGATCGGGTGCGACGGGTGCTCTGTCCTGAAAAAATTGACACTGCCACCTGGATCGAGATTGTCACCCAGGCCCACGAGCTAGGCATGCCCACCACCAGCACAATGCTGTCAGGCCATATTGAAACCATTGAGCAGCAAATTGGCCACTTTGAAAAACTACGTCAGCTGCAACAGCGCTCTTTAGCAAAGGGTGACACAGGCATCACTGAGTTTATATTGTTGCCCTTTGTGGGACAGGATGCGCCAGCTCCCTTGCGGAAGCGAGTCGGTCGAGATCAGCCAGTGATCTCAGATGCACTATTACTAACGGCAGTGGCGCGTATTTATTTGGGTCGTTGGATCAAAAACCATCAGCCTAGTTGGGTAAAACTTGGTCTGGATGGTGCTACTGAAGCCTTACGCTGGGGCTGCAACGACATTGGTGGCACCCTGATGGAAGAGCACATTACCTCCATGGCCGGAGCGCAAGGGGGTACCTGTCAGTCAGTGGACGATTTGACGGGTGCGATCGCCACCCTTAATCGTCCCAGCCAACAGCGGGATACCTTATATAACTGGATAACGATCAATTATTAACAGACGCATCTAATCGTTAATGTTTACTCAAATCTATTTCCATACCAATAGCAGATTTGTAGAGTAGTGCAGGACCATTAATCCGCTCGAATTCCAAGCCCTAGCATCCGTTAGCTGCATGCTTAAAATAGTCAGCATCTTACCTCCTGCCAAGCAGCATAAGCTCCGCAAACATCTCAACAAGCATCGATCCCTATTAGAACTGGATACGTCTAGCTATGGTATAGGACGACAGCGTTATTGGCTTGAACATCAGCCGATTTTAGGCAGCTGTGGTCGGTCTTATCAACCCGCCGTGCAGCACACCCAGTTTTGGGGCTTCTGCCGCACCATCTATCAACGGGCTAGCCAAGTTGCCCTACCCGATCAGGACCCACTTACCCCCGATGTGGGACTCGTTGCCTATGGCGGTGTGGGCATTCGTGAGCATCGCGACGATCCCTATGCCGCCTGTCCAGCTGTCAGTATTAACCTGTCAACTGTTCCAACTCAGTGGGGATATACCCCGAACTATACTGGCTACGATAAACTCCACCAAAAGCGGGCCACGGAAACAATCCATCGCTTACCACCGGGGTCAATTATCGTGTTCAACAGTCAAAATCCCCATCGGGTGATTAGCCCTGACCTCGAACGCTGGTCCATTAATCTGTGGCGGATCGCCCCCTCCTGTCGCCCTTACTTTCAGAGCTACTTAGACGCTTATCCCCTGGCTGTCAATAATGCGGTAAGCTTTTTCCCACAGGTGGGAGAAAAAAGCTATGGCCAAAATCGAGCTCAAGGATGTGCAAATTGGGGATCTGAACTGGGTATATCGCGAACTAGTGCCCGACACCCCCAACGATAAGCCACCTGTTTTAATGCTCCATGGTCTGGTATCCCAAAGTTACAGCTGGCGCGATGTTCAGCCAGCGTTGGCTGAACAGGGGTTTCGTAGCATTGCCCCTGATTGGATTGGCCACGGCTCCTCTTCAAAACCAGATAAACGTCAATTTGCTTATGACCAAGCCACCTATCTCAAAGCCCTTAGCGACTATATCGATACTCTGGAGCTGAGCCGTTTTTCCCTAGTAGTGCAGGGGTTTTTAGGGGTTACTGGTTTACTCTACGCTGCGCAGAACCCTGACAAAATCGAAAGATTAATTATTCTCAATACACCGCTCCCACCCAAAGCAGAGCTACCTTTCTCTGTAAAAATGATGGGCTGGCCTTTTGTAGGTGACATGGTGACCCAAGACCCGCTCTTGGTGGATCGCACCCTGGAAGGTGGTGGTCCTTACCAGGTCTCGGATGACGATCTAGATGTTTACCGCCGTCCATTTCTAAAAAGCTCTGATGTGGGCCGTTCATTGATGTGGACAATCCGTGCGATGAAAATGCCTCAAATTACTGAGCAAATTTCCCAAGGGTTTGCCAACTGGTCACGTCCTACCTTAGTGGCTTGGGGCATATCGGACCCCTGGCTATCAGCAGAAAGCGCCAAAGCATTCGCCAAAGGAGTTGAAGATGGCGAGTATATCGAAATGACAGAAGTAGGCCATTATGCCCAAGAAGATTGGGCTGATAAGGTGAGCGAGGCGGTGGTGCCATTTTTACGAAAGCAGGAATTGTAGAAAAACCGCATCAACTCAAAATTCAAAACCTAAAACTCTTCTTTGTTGGGCAATTGCTTTTTTAGCTCTGCCAACAATATTGCTTGCTCTTCCTGTAGGCTGTTTAATCGCTGCAAGATTGTTGCAACGTGTTGTTCTTGAGCTGATTCTCCAGCTGTTGTTTTGGTCAATAGCCAACGCCCCAAGGAGAATGGAGAACGCCCCAGCCACTTGAGCAGACGGCGCAGCAGCTGACCAACAAGGGAAATGCCAAGTTGAAGCAGAATGATTAGAGAGATCGCGATCGCAACCAGCCAATAGGGGTGATGCAGTCCCCACAGAACTGCCGTTTCAGTCGGCGTTAACAGTGCTTCTGCAACTGTCCCTTCTAACAATAGACTGGCTCCGCTATTCACTATTGACTCTCCTACTTGCTACCAGCAGGCATTTGGACATTCCCTGTTGTCTTAATCATTCCGCCGTCTATGGCGTCTCCATCCTTTACGCCCCTTCAACTCCCGCTTAACTGCAATATCCCACTTATCCACCAGGGTCATCATGGCAGGCATATCACGAGATACCTTGTCCTGCCAACCCAGATCAGCCACCACCGAATTAAATGTGCGGCGCTTGGTCATGCGATAGGCAATTTCCTCTACCTCTTCCCAGGTCAGATTACTCTCAATGTAGGCCTTCGTAATCACATTCAACAAGTTGGTAAATCGATTCCCCTCCGCTTCAGTCATCATCGTATGGGGGATATCTAACACCCGATCAAAGCTGTTGTACCAGCAATAGGGTTGATGTTCTAGTGCTGCTTCAAAGAAACGATGGTGATCGTAGTTGTTCACAGCGCGATCGCTTTCACTAGAGATCATAAAGATCGGGGCAATGGGAGACTTTTTGACCCGCTTAAAGTTATATTTTGCAATTCGTAACACTGCTCGCAGGGCAGAAATTTCAAACCCTGGATAGCTGGGACCCATTAATTTTTCCCATTCAAAATAGGTATCAATATGCCTAACAAATAAGTCAATCACCTTGCTGCTGGCACTAAAGTAAGGTGCAAATAACAGTGCCCGATAGATATCAGCAGCTTTTTCCATGGCCAGCCACGTCGCCAGGGTCGCACCACCAGACAAACCACCAATAATCACCTTCGAGCCCATTCTCTGGGCAATTTTAAGCCACTGCAACCCAAACTTAAGATAGATGCGGGGGTCTTCTGCTAGCGGCGGGGGATTACCCGGCCCCCATTGACCTGCCAAACCATGCATCGGTAACAAGGGCACTAGCACATTACACCCTGCTTTGTGTAAGGTTTCTGCCATGGGAATAAACTGATAGGGACCAGCCGTAAATCCATGGAAAAACAGACACACTTTTTCAGTGGGTTCGCTATGAAATAAAAAATACGACCGACAGAGATTATCAATTAGCGATAGCTCTGATTCACGAGCTGATATTTTGCTCTTCAGAACATTTTTAAGCGTTAGGTAGTCTGCCATAGCAACCTGATATCTGGGCATAGACGAATACTACCGCTCAGACTCAGCATATTCCTAAAGATTGCGGGACTGCTTAATTATCAGCTCGCCTTAACGCACAGATAACACGACTACTCTTGAGAGGCAGGTTGTTCGGTTGATTGCTCTTCAGATTGCGTGTCAGCGGCATTGCTTGTCAACAGCAACACCGCTCCGCGACCATCTACGATGCACGAACCACGTTCATCAGGCAATTCTACAATGGACCAAGGAATCAAAAAGGTTCCGTCTTCCATGGCCTTTGAAGGAGCAAGTTTTGGCGTCCTCTCAGCGGTAGCCACGGTTTCATAACAGCGATGGGCAATCGCTTCAACATCGTCAGGAATGATTGGCTTCTTAGGACCACAGGCACTTACTCCAGTCAGCAGCACTAACCATAAATAACGCAGCTTACCCATAGGCTTAGCCCCCAGATAGGGTTGATGTCGTACCGCACGGCACCCATTAGATATCCTCGACAGAATCATTCCTTAACTTGGTAACGCCCTTACAATCAATAGGAGCTGAAGGGAATCAAAGTAAACTGACAAATCTTGGCGGCGTGGGGAGTCAGGAACCAGGAATCAGAAGTCAGCGAAGGGCTGGATTTTGACTCCTGAATTCTGACATCCGGCTTAACCAGAATTTTTCGGTTTAAATGAGTCCTTACTGATAGCAGCTTACAGAACTTTTAGACCCAGTCCCCATGCAATTATTTCGCGTATTACTTCCCCTGTTAGTTGCCGTTTGCTTAGTGTTCACCAGTGCCCCTGCGATGGCTGCACCTATAGCTGTTTTACCTGGCTTGCAGGGTGTATTTACGGGCACACCGCCGACTAACATTGGCATTCATGATGCTCAACTGATTGCCTGCCCTACGTCGCCTAACTGTGTTAGCAGCAGTGCCAGCGATGATGAGCACTATATTGCACCGATTGAGTATACGGCTGACAAAGACGCTGTTCGCGATCAGCTGGTGGCCATTATTAACAATCAGCCCCGCACTGAGATTATCGAACAGACTGATGACTATATTTTGGTGGAGTTTACCAGCCGTCTGATGGGGTTTGTGGATGATGCTGAGTTTTACTTTCTGCAAGATGGTAATAGCATTGCGATGCGCTCTGCGGCACGGTTAGGAGAGTCAGATCTAGGTGTGAACCGTCGACGTTTGGAGCAGTTTCGTTTAGCGCTGCAGAGTTTAGGAGCTTAGTATCAGAGCTATTGCTGTCAGGAAAGCTGGCCTTCTGAGTAAAGCCCTGACAGCAATTATTTATCCCTAAAATTTCCCCCTCATCACTATCAAAACACCGTGACCTCACCCATCTACCAAATTCGACCCATGACTCGCGGTGAGCTCGACCTCGCCGTTGACTGGGCTGCGGCAGAAGGCTGGAATCCAGGCCTGCACGATGCCGATTGCTTTTATAATGCCGACCCCACAGGGTTTCTGATGGGATTTCTAGATGGAGCACCCATCGCTTCAATTTCAGCCGTTAAATACGGTGAATCCTTTGGGTTTATTGGCTTTTATATTGTGAAGCCAGAATTTCGGGGGCAAGGGTATGGGCTAGCCATTTGGCATAGTGCACTTGCATATTTAAAGGGACGAAATGTCGGTCTAGACGGCGTAGTTGCTCAGCAAGATAACTACGTTAAGTCTGGGTTTAGCCTGGCGTATCGGAATATTCGCTACGCAGGTGTGGGTAATGGTCAAGCGGATGATTCGGGCTGTGTGCCGCTGGCAAATCTGTCAGTAGAAACCGTGATTGAATATGATGGACGATTTTTTCCTGAGGTGCGATCGCACTTTACCCCATGCTGGATCGCGCAACCCAACAGCCACGCCGTTGCCATGGTGCAAGGACAAACCCTAAAAGGCTATGGCGTTCTGCGCCTCTGTCACAGCGGATACAAAATTGGCCCCTTATTTGCCGACACAGCAAACGTTGCCGATGGCATTTTTCAGGCCCTAATAGCCAAAGTGCCAGCAGGGGACTCATTTTACTTAGATGTACCGGAAGTCAATGGTGCAGCAGTCGCACTAGCCAAGCGATACAACATGCACTACGTATTTGAAACCGCACGGATGTATACCCAGACAACTCCAGAATTGCCGCTTAGCGGAATTTTTGGGGTGACTACATTTGAGTTGGGGTAGTGCTACGGCCCTGGAACGCTACAATATTAGAAATATTAAGTGTTCGTTACATTTGGATGGGAGTTGGTTATGGGGCGCAAGCAGGCCATCGTCATTGGAGCTGGAATTGGTGGACTTACCATGGGTATCCGCCTCCAAAGCTTAGGATTTGATACCACTATTGTGGAAATGCTGGATGCCCCTGGTGGTCGCGCTTACGTGCGTAAAGCAGATGGTTTCACCTTTGATATGGGTCCCACAGTCATCACGGTGCCCCACTTTATTGAAGAGTTGTTCTCTCTGGAGCGTGATCAAGCAGCCCTAACCCAGGACGACTTCCCGGCAGAAATTGTCGATGAAAGCAAGCGTATCAAGTCCGGCATTTCCGGTGGCCCCAACACCAGTCGCTACGTCAAGATTGTTCCTGTACTCCCCTTCTACCGCATCTACTTTGATGATGGCACATTCTTTGACTACGACAGTGACCCTGAGAACACTCGCCGACAAATTTTAGAGCTGGGTGAACCCGGCGACTTTGAAGGGTACCAACGTTTCCACGCTGCAGCTAAAGCTGTTTTTGACCGGGGTTTTTTGGAATTGGGCTATACCCATTTTGGCAGCGTCGGCTCCATGCTCCGGGTAGTGCCTGAACTGCTGAAACTAGACGCTGTACGGACTCTATTTAGCTTTACTAGCAAGTACTTTAAGAGTGACAAACTGCGCCAGGTCTTCAGCTTTGAACCGTTGCTGGTGGGCGGCAATCCCCTTTCAGTACCTGGCATCTACGCCATGATCCACTTTGTTGAAAGCACCTGGGGCATTCACTTTGCCATGGGGGGTACCGGTGCTTTGGTCAGTGGCTTTGTCAACAAGTTTGAGGATCTGGGTGGCAAGATTGTTTACAACACCAAGGTCAACAAAATTAATGTCAAAAAAGAGAACGGCAAGAAAGTAGTCAAAGGCATTACCTTAGCTGATGGCACCGTCATGACAGCTGATGCTGTTGTTTCCAATGCCGATTGGGCCACCACCTATGGCAAGATGATTGAGCCCAAGTACCGCTTCTGGAATAGCGACCTACGGGTAAAAGTGACTCAACAGTCCATGTCGGCATTTGTACTGTACCTGGGCTTTAAGGCCGATGGCAATGAGAACACCAAACTGCGACACCACAGCATTATCTTAGGCCCTCGCTACGAAGAACTGTTAAAAGATATCTTTGGTCGCAAGGTTATGCCCAAAGACTATTCTCAATACGTTCACTTACCGACGTTGACAGATCCGTCTCTAGCCCCCGAAGGACACCATGCAGCCTACATTCTTGTACCTGTTCCTAATAATGCCTCTGGCATCAACTGGGATGAGATGGGTGAAAAACTAAAAGACAATGTGTTGACGTTCATGGATGAACGAGGATATTTGCCTAACATCAAGGAGCGCCTAGTCCATTGCAGTTACATCACACCTGACTACTTTGAGACTACGCTACAGGCCCACATTGGTAATGCCTTTGGCCCTGAACCCACATTAATACAGTCGGCATTCTTTAGACCCCATAACCGCAGTGAGGACATTGCTAACCTATATATGGTCGGTGCAGGCACACAGCCTGGTGCAGGTACACCCAGTGTGATGATGTCTGCAAAGATGACAGCCCGCTTAGTAGCAGAGGACTTTGCCATTGCCCCTGAGATTGTAGGGGGTATTGCTGAAGGGAAAGAGGCTTCTCTCGTTTAGGCGGTTGTTCACACAAACGAACGGCTTGTTTTTCCCCGATATGACAACTTTTGATCAGTGTTAACGGTTTAACCGATCACAACTTATCAGCTGAGGCCAGTTTGCTGTAATAGCGGCTGGCCTTTAATTTTAAGCATGATTATGTCTGTCATTTAGGATATGCGATCGCAAAGGTAAAGAAAAACTAAGAGTCTTTACCTACTTTTCAAAAACCAAGCCACTATCTTGGGTAAGCGAACATAATTAACGCTTTGATGGTGATTGGTCCATTAATCATCATTCAAGTCCGACAAGTGATAGGTATGAGGAGTTTATGTGTTGAGGTGACTTAGGCAAGCCTAGGCCATCTTGTTGATCGTTATACCAAGGAGTTCCCATGACACTTTTTCCCGCAATTATAGTGTTCGCTACAGTTTTTCTGCTCTTTTCCAAAGACGTCCTTGGCAAAAAAGAAGAGCCCAGGAAAAAGCTAAAAACTAATGCGTCTGAGACTAGTATGTCCGATGTATTGCTCAGATATAAGCTACTGAATGAACTGGGAGAAAAGCCCTAGCGACATCAACTTGTCCACAACTACAATGTCAACTGGGCACCAAAATAGTGATGAGAGCCAGTTTCTATGAAGATAAACTGGCTCTCATCCTTGTTTTTTAAGTGCCATTAATAAACTTTAACCATCACAACGGCATCGTCCTATTAAGGCCTTTATCAGTTGCTTTTCAAGCATAGTCTTGAACAGACTCAACGACACAAACGACTGCCAACTACCAGCATTGCCCTGACTGTTTGTACTACACCTGACATAAAGGCCCCCTATGGGTCATGTATGAGATTTATCCGAAATCCATACTTAAGGGATTGTTGTTTAAGCGACAGCAGTCAAGGTGTCTGTCTATGTCTACACAACTCATCCCACAAAGCCCGATTTTACTCCGAGCCTATTGCGATGAAGATTGGTCAGTTGTATGTGACATCCATGATCGCGCTCGGCCCCATGAGCTAAAAGGTTCTTGCGATGCCAATAGCTTTTTGCCCCTGGCAGAGGACCCAGAAGATATCGACAATTTTCATCGCTCAGAAAAATTTGTTGCCTGCATTCAAGGCCAAGTCGTTGGTTTTGTCGGCATTGACGAAAATTTAGTTTCCTGGCTATATGTAGACCCAGATTACTTCGGCATTGGCATTGGCAGAGAACTTCTACAGCTAGGGTTAGAGCTCGCTGGCTCCCAAGCCTGGACAGTCGTTTTGAGTGGCAATACCCGTGCCCGTAGGCTCTACGCCAGCGAAGGCTTTCAGGTAGTCCACACATTTGAAGGTAGCAATGCAGGCTATCCATGCACCTGCCTGGAGCTATCCTTCAAGCCTAATCACATAAAATTACCCCAAGAACAAACGCAGTTTTATGCAGCCTAATTAGGTCAAGCTAAGCAAATAGTCAAATCATCATGAACACAGTCACAATTGTGTTGTTTGCGATCGCAGGCATCACTCTATGTTCTAATGTGTGGGCATATTGGCTCAACTCCAGATATCACACGTCTGACTATATGGGTGCATCAATTAATTTCCATGCCGGAAATTTTATGGTGGGCTTATTTATCGGTATAGGGATTGCCCTGCACATCAGCTGGCCATGGTGGTTAGGCATTATCGGCCTATTAGCCTGCTGGACTGGCAGCACTCCGCTTATGTGGCTTATCCATTTAGCCCTGGCTCCATTTCGTCAACCTCATCCCAGAACAACAGAGCTAAGACAAAAACAAGTAAATCGTTAACATGCTTAACAAGACCTCGTATCTTGACCGTTGCTGATCCAGGAAATAACTTGACCTGACAGAATCTTCCTACATTGGCATTGATCAGATTAACGCTGCCCGAGGATCAGCAACACTATATTTTTTGACCCATAAGACTATGCTTAGATCCGCCATGAATATTCGAATTGCCCAGCGGCAAGATATTGAAACGCTGTTTGAAATCAGAACCAGCGTTATTGAAAATCATCAATCCCGTGAAGACATCGCTGAACTAGGTATTACTCCAGCATCGATCGCAGAAATGCTTGAAACCGACTGCTGCGCCTGGATTGCTGAACTAGATGGTGAGGATATTGGTTTCTCCATTGCCAATCAAACAGAAAAAAATATTTTTGGCATGTTTGTACGCCCCAGCTTTGAAGGTCGGGGTGCCGGTCGTCAGCTGATGCAAGCTGCTGAAGATTGGTTATGGTCCAGCAACATTAATGAGATTTCGCTAGTCACTGGAAATAATCCCAACTTGAGGGCTTATGGCTTTTATCTTCACCTGGGTTGGACACCCATCGCAGTCGAACAAGATGGAGACTTTGCAGGCGAGATGAAATTTATCAAACGTCGTTAAGAGTAAGGGTTACGTATACCGAATGATACTGTTATTTCAATTTTATAAGCATGCACTAATGCAACGACTATTTTAAGTACAAAGAGGTATTAAGCATTATTTCAAATCGACTTTTTCTGTTTAGCTCAAAAAAGTGTTGGGCAATACTTAAAGCATCAGAATCATTATTCTAGCTAGGTTCTCTACCACCAGAATGTTAGAAAAACTCTTCACTGGGACCGCTGTAGGATTTATTGCACTGTTAGCACTGGTCAAATCAACCTATGCATCTCCTAGCGAGCCAGTGACTGTCGATGTCTACGGCTCATCCTACAGTGTTGAGTTAGATCATGAGGCTACAGACCAGGTACTTAGAAACCAACCATGGTGGGGCAACAAAGCCCTCGCCAGCGAACTATGTGAAGCTTTAGTGTATGAAGGCGAAGACATTGCCAGTGTCGGATTTAACACAATGGAAATCAGTGGTGAAGATTACATTGAAGCTTATCTGGTCATGCCCCTCACCACATGTAGTGGACCAGTTTTAATTTCCCAAGCCGATATTGGACAAATGACTGGCGGCACATTTTTTGTTGTCTCAGGTAATGTTTGCTTCACAAGCAATTCAGAAACTCTCAGAGCTCAAGTGCGTAAGAATCATCCCCTGAGTCAGAACCTATACATAACGCCTCAAAATGTAAGCGTGTTAAATTGTGGCTATTTCAATAACTCAATCTTGTATTACTAGAGTTATCGGCGGCCCATTTGGAAGCTATAGATTTAAGCAGTGCACAAAATAGGCATCAACGGGTTACCGTTGACGCTTGTGTTTTATCTCCCATAGTAAACTGCTGAATGTATTCAGCAGTTTACTGCACACATAGTCGCTGATATTCAGAGCTTTCAGCTATAACTGTTGTTGTGAACGATGTTCGCCAAGCTACAGTTATGATGCCTAACGACAGCATCATAAAGATCAGCAAGGCCGTACCGATTGCATATTGGTCAAATGCAAACAAACCTAAGCGTGAGAGTGCTCGTCGAATGAGTCAGAAGGCTGCTTGAAAGGTAATGAACCACTAATCGTCCAGCACAAAACCGGACAAAATACGATGCAATAGACTGTCAGTACGGTAATTAGCTCGGTAGCGGTTAAAGCGTTAGATGTCATGAGAATCGCCTCCTAAAAATACACATTGCAGAGGCGCGTTCCTTCAGGAAAATATCCCTACTTCCGTCCTTCAATATTCAAAGCTTTTTGAATCAAAGGATGAACGGTCTTTACATCTATATTCTATGTTACACATACCCTAAATGGTCAAGGAGTACAGCCAAAATGTCTACAATTCATAACAGAATCAACCTGAATTCATCTAGCCACTAGAATCATTTTTTTAGTATGAAAATCAGGTTATAAATCAAAACGATTGAGGTAAAGATTCTTGAATAGAGCTATTAGGGAATTGGAAGCTAATGACATTGACCAAATTATCCAATACTTTCTGAAAGCAGAGTCTAAGTTCCTTAAAGGCATGGGAGTTGAACCTACCAAGTTACCCAGTGCTGATGAATGGAAAGCCCTTCTGAACAAAGACCTTAACCGCCCAATATCTGAAAGACACTTTTACTATATTCTCTGGGAATTGGATAACCATGCCATCGGTCATTCCAACATTAATAAGATTACATTTGGTCAAGAAGCCTACATGCATTTACATCTCTGGGAACCTCAAACGCGCCAGAGAAACCATGGAACTTATTTTATTGGGCAAAGCATTAGCAAATACTTTCAGACATTTGAACTTAAACGATTAGTTTGTGAGCCTTATGCTATGAATCCAGCCCCTAATAGAACCTTGGCTAAAGTGGGGTTTGAGCTCGTTAAAACCTATGAAACAACTCCAGGCTGGATTAACTTTCAGCAAACTGTTAACCGATGGATATTAAGTGAAGAAAAATGGTCACAGTCTGCGGCCATGTGAGACCTCACACATCTCACTGAGTATCTGGGTTTAAGGGCACAATATATTGATTATTGGCTCGAACATAACAGGTATAAGCAACAGCAAAGTCATCCACCACCCTACGCTGCACATCCCTTAAGTCTGCGTTCACTTTGAGCCAAGGTTGACCGTTGACCAGGCTAATGGCATCATCGCCCTCAAAGACAGAGTCAACAACCGCACCATAGGCCAGTACAACGATGACATCTCCGTTGTCGCTGCGACAGTTAAGGCCCAGGTTATCCGTCTCTACAACAACCCATTGCCAGTGGGGATACATGCCTCGGTTGCCCTGCACACGCGCTGAGAAAAAATCTCCGTTAGTATCAAACCGGGGTACATCACTCATCTGAGCCTGTGCCGCAGTAGCTATGGAAACTATTCCGAGAAATGATGCTAGGAATCCACGAGTAATCATCAAACTATCCCTAATGTTAAATGTTAGCTAGGTCAGAATAGCACTTGCAAAAAACATCCCAATGACAAACCATGGGCCTACATAAGTAGGCCCATGGTTGCAGGCTATCTCCTATTGAGCATGACTTGCCTGGTTATGCAGCCATATCAAATAACAGAATCTCAGTATCATCTGTTTGACCTGCTATAGAGACTGCTTCAGAGGCCGAAATTGCGACTCCATCACCGGCACTGAGGAGATTTTTGTTCAAAGTAATCTGCCCGCGCACCACCTGAACCCAGGCAAGACGATTGTCTTGCAACGTATAGTCAACTTGCTCATTGAACCCTAGTCGAGCCGCATAAAGATTCATATCCTGATGGATGGTGATGGATCCATCGCGACCGTCTTGGGAACCAACCAAGCGTAATCTGCCCTGTTTTTCTTCAGGGCTAAAGTACGTTTGTTCATAGCCAGGCTCAATGCCTTGCTTGTCAGGCAACACCCAAATTTGGAGAAAGTGTACAGGACTCTCTTTAGAAGCATTGTACTCACTGTGGCTAATGCCACTACCTGCAGACATGCGCTGCACATCACCAGGGCGGATGATGGATCCATTGCCGATACTATCTTTATGCTCTAAAGCACCGTCCACAACATAGGAAATAATCTCCATATCGCGATGGCTATGGGTAGGAAACCCGCGCCCTGGAGCCACTTTGTCTTCATTGATAACCCGCAGAGTACCAAACCCCATATGGGCTGGGTCATAATAGCTGCCAAAAGAGAAGGTATGACGGCTATCGAGCCAACCAAAATTAGCATTACCTCGTTCTGATGCAGGGCGAACAGTCATCATAGGTCTACCTCCCGTGTGGTGTATTGGGTGGAACTAATCCAATTATGGATTGCGTCTTTAAAAAAGACAATAATCAATTCAATTGACGCATTGTCCTTTTTTAGGCAACAATGAACCTACTTGAGATTCACGAAAAAAGCTATTCAAGATTGATTGAAAGGATAGGTCAGCATGGATAAGTTTGCGGCCATTCATGCCTTTGTACAGGTCGTGGAAGCTAAGGGTTTTGCCGCCGCGGCGCGGGACATGGGTATGTCGCGATCAGCAGTCAATAAATTAGTGATTAGCCTAGAAACAGAATTAGGGGCACAACTTTTGCAACGCAGTACCCGCAAGGTCACACCAACGGCGACGGGTACCGCCTTTTACGAACGCTGTTTGGGTATTCTGGCAAACCTAGAGGAAGCTGAACTGGCAGTTTCCCAAACCCAAGTTGAACCGGTCGGACCGCTGCGAATCAATGCTCCAATGACCTTTGGCACCATGCATTTAGGCCCCATTCTGGCAGATTTTATGGCGCAATATCCTGGAGTCCAAGTACAGCTAACGTTGGAAGATCGGTTTATAGATCCATTAGCAGAGGGATTCGACCTCACGGTACGCATTGCCCAACCCCAAACATCCCTGCAGTTGGTGGTGCATGAACTGGCTCAACTCAATTGTTTACTCTGCGCTGCCCCTGAATATTTATGGTATCGAGGAATTCCCCGATCAGCGCAGGATTTGGGTAACCATAATTGTTTGGCCTATGGTGAATTGTCAGGTCGCCATGAGTGGGTATTATCAAATGGCAATAAAGAAAATAGAGTCACTGTCACTGGGTCAATGTGCTCAAATAATGGTGAAGTGCTCAGGGACGCATCCATTCGCGGATTGGGGATTGTTTTATTGCCTCAGTTCATTGTTAAGCAAAGTTTAGCTTGCTGGGACCTGCAAGAAGTGGTGTTGGATTATCAACCTCAGGCATTATCGCTATGTGTGATTTACCCGATCAATCGACACTTATCCCCTAAAGTACAGCTGCTAACAGCATTTTTGCAGAAACGATTTGAACGATTGTTTACGCCATAGCTGAGCTAGCTTGTATGGGTCGTGTTACCTATCAACTAGCCCTTCGCTAATCGTTCACAAACAAACGCTTCCATCTCTTCATAGAGAAACTGTAGCTTGAGACCTGACTCGATATCAGCAGCTTGATCACTGAGTTCCATAAGCTCACCCACTCGATTGGCAATGATTTCGCTGGAATTGTAGAGAGTGTCAGGGGTTATGCCACCTCGACGTCCGGCTTCTAAAAAAGTGGCTTCCAGGTCTTCTCGCAAGTAAGCCGGGTCGATAATCCCGTTAGGAAAGCTCACCGCCAGATAAGCGCGGCACTCTAGCTCCATGCGATCAACGCTGTTATTCAGCATCACGGAGTAGCCATCCTGATTCACAGTACCTGCTACTTCAGGGGTATTTTCAGCAGGAATTACCTGGGCTATCGCCGGCGTTCCATAGAACGCTACGGAGCCAAGGACAAAAAGCAGAAACGATTTCATAGGGAAGCAGGGGTAGAGCATGCTGACATGTGGGCCTAACCAGATACTATATCTTTACACTGATGTAACCACGGGTTTTGCCCAGTTTTTAGAGTGTTTTTTAGCTTGTCTTAACGTATTACGCTGTTTATGCAAATCACTCAGCCCCAAAGTCCAGACACCCCTATTCACCCAATTTTTGACCGCCCCTGGTATCGCCGATTTGAAGCGTGGCTTGGCAACTCATCTCCCCTCGGCAATGCGTCTATTTTTCCACCGGAAACGTTCCCTTGGGCAACAACACTTGAGAACAACTGGACTGTCATTCGCCAAGAGCTGGATCAGGTGTTAACTGATGTGGATGCTCTGCCCAGTTTTCAGGATATTATGCCGCGCCAGAATCGGATTAGCCCAGATAATAAATGGAAAACCTATTATTTTTGTGCGTTTGGCTTTGTTGCTACTAAAAACTGTGAAAAATGCCCTCAAACCTGGGAGCTGCTCCAGGATATTCCTGGCTTAAAGGTGGCTTTCTTTTCTATTTTGGCCCCTGGGAAACACATCCCTGAACATCGCGGCAAACACAAAGGCCTAATTCGCTATCACCTGGGTCTCCGGGTGCCAGAACCGAAGGAAGCCTGTCGCATTCGGGTGGACACCACCATTACCCATTGGGAAGAGGGCAAAAGCTTGATCTTTGATGACACCTACTACCACCAGGTTTGGAACGACACCAATGGCTATCGTGTGGTGTTGTTTTTAGATATTGAGCGCCCCTTTAATTTTCCTCTGTCTTGGGTAAATGCGGCTGTATCCAAACTTTTAGCGCTATCACCTCAGGTGAAACAGGCTAAGGAAAATTACGAAAGCTTTAGCCGGTAGGGACGGTGTATAGAGGCGTCTGTAGAGGCGTTCCCTGGAACGCCTCTACAGACCTACCACCATCTGACTGCCAGCATGGGTAGCTCTGGCAAATCGTCTTCCGTTGGCCACTCGACTGGCTTGTAAGTTCCAAAAATATGGTCCCACCAGTCAACGCCCAGGCCAAAGTTGTGGTTCCACATGCCGTACTTGTGGTGTATGTAGTGGACGGGCATCTTCATCCAGAAGCACTTGCGAGGGTTTTCATGCTGTAGCTGGTGGGCATAGGCAGAAAAGGCGGCATACACTAGCGCGCCGCTGGCCCAGCCTAAACCCACCAGCAGGGAAAAGATAAAGGGAATGGCCATTGCGATCGCACTTCCCACGACATAATCTCGAAACTCCCACACCACACCCTGGCCTTCATTGCGGCGATGGTGATCGCGATGGCGCTGGCCAACTTGAGGAGAGGAATGCATTAGCCGATGCAGCCAATACTCAACAAAACTGGCAAACACAAAGGCCGCTACAAAGCTAATGACAAAAACTAGAGGCTGAGGCATTGATAACTCCATTAAGGACAAACACAGAGGCACGCCAATAAATCTACTGCTTCATCTTATTATTGTGAAGGATTTTTACGCAGACAAGACGGATTGTGAAGTTGCCCATGCCCCATGCCCCCATGCATTTATCCTTAACTGTGTTTGCGATGGCCGCCCAGTGGCAGCAACGAGCCTTTACCCGTCAGCTGCCCCAGGCCCAAGCCATCCAAGCCCGCTTTCTACAAAAATTACTGAAAGAACAGCAAGACACGGTCCTGGGAAAAGCATTAAAACTAGACCGCATCAGTAACCTTGAGGAATTTCGTCAGCGGGTGCCCTGTTGGCGCTATGACGGATATTCCCCTTATTTTGAACGGGCGGCAGCCGGCGAAACTAACGTGGTGTCGCCGTTTCCGGTGCAGGACTTTAACATGAGCAGCGGCTCCACCGGCAGCCGCAAGCTCATCCCCATCACTAAACGAGTCCAGCAAACTCGCTCCTATGCCAATCAGGTTGCCATGGGTTATGCCTTTGAGCAAGCTCGAGCCCAGGGTAGAGGTTTAGGGCAGCTATTGCTAACCACATTGATTACGCCCTTAGGGCAAACTGAGGGCGGCATTACCTATGGCCACGTCAGCGGCAATCAGATAAGAAGCACCCATCCTTGGGTCTTCAAACAGCTATTTCCCCAGCCCTACGATGCCATGCGGGTGAGCGACACAGCTGCCCGTAACTATGTCTGTCTGCTATTTGGACTCCGTCAGGAAAACCTCACGTCCATAGCTGCCAACTTTCCGCTCATTATGCTGCAGTTTTGCAGCTACTTAGAACGTTTTGGGCCAGCCTTGATCGATGATATTGGCCGCGGTGATATTTCCCAAGACATTCTTCTAGAGGCTGAACTGCGTCAGACTCTACAAAAACACCTATCGCCTCAGCCGCAACGGGCCAAACAGCTACAAACCTTACTCAAGCAACATGGGTGTTTATTACCCCGCTATGTCTGGCCAAATTTATCTTTTTTGGTCACCGCCCGTGGCGGCCCCTCAGATTTTTACTTCGAGCGTTTTGACAAATATTTTGGCAAAACACCGATTTTTGGGGGCACCTATGCCGCATCAGAAGCCACATTTGGTAGCTACTGTCGACTTGATGCAGATGGGGCTATTTTAGCTATCAAAACAAACTTCTTTGAATTTGTTCCTCCCGATCAATGGGAAAAGAGCAATCCCCAAACGTTACTGCCTCACCAGCTAGAAGTGGGTGAATATTATCGCGTGCTCGTCACCAACTACTCAGGTTTTTGTCGTTATGACATTGGCGATGTCCTACAGGTGGTGGATATATACCAAGGTGTGCCAGTAATCGTCTTTCGTTATCGCCAGGGGGGAGTCCTCTCAGCGATTTCAGAAAAAACCACTGAATATCATGTTACCCAGGCAATGGCAGCTTTGCAGGGCAATCTCCCCATCGAAGATTTTTGCGTCACTCTCTCAAAATCTCTCATTGATCCCTATTACGTTCTCAATATGGAATTGGCAGAAGCGACAAAACTCGCTGAGCCACAACAGTTTTTGCGGACATTTGACCGCCATATGCAACGGGCCAATGAGTCTTATGCATTGAAGCGTAAGAAGAATGATATTACCTCCCCTCAGCTCAATCTTTTAGCCGCCGGTAGCTTTAAACAACTACGACAGCAGCGTTTAAAGTCAGGGGTTTCTGATGATGCCCAGGTAAAACTATCGCACATTAGTAGCGATCGCACATTGCTGGATGGCATAACAATCATTCAGCAGATTCGTTAACCCAGAGGCCCTACCTTAGATTGGGAGCAACCTCAAAACGGCGTATATTGCACTGAGAAATAAATCCCACTGTCCTGCAGGCCTTCATCGTCCGTATCCAAATCAACTAAGGGAATGCCCCAGTCTATGCGGGCTGACACGTTGTTGCTCTGTTGCCAGAGTAGGCCAAAACCAATACCTGCTAGCGTATCGGGTCCCGGTGAACTCCCGTCATCATTCCAAACGGTGCCCACATCGACAAAGGGTGTCACTTGCAACAAGCCATCCAGCTCTGGCACCCTGGCGATGGGCCAGCGCAGCTCTGCCGTTAACAGCGCCCCGTTATCCCGTCGCAAAGCATCTTGCCGATAGCCCCGTACGCTTTGAGCACCGCCTAAACTGAACTCTTCCTGGGAGAGCAAATCGTCAGTGGTAACCTGAATGTCACCCCGTAGAAAAAAGAGCTGATCTGGTTTGCCCAACAGTTTCACCCATTGTCCCTGGCCTCGCCAGGAAAAGAAACGGCTGTCAGGTGCATCAGTATTGATGTTGGCACCGAGTAAATCAACACCGACATTGAACTGCGATCGCAATGCCAGTACATGACGCTGACTCCGCTGGGTCCATTCTTGAAAAAACCGCACAGTGCTAATGCGAGTGCGGCCATTCTCATCGGCCCCCGGAGACAGGGGAAATGGCCCAATATCATCAAGGCCTAAACGGGTCTGGCTGGTCTGGTGGGAGAGTGTGAGGCCCAAAGCCGCCGACTGGGTGGGGGTTTCAATCAAAGGACGACGATAGCCCAACTCATAATAGGCACTGTCAGAGGAAATATCGAGCACTGAGAAGGCAGAATTGATCACCTGGCTATCGGCATACCCAGCGGCCAGTCGCACCGTATCATCATTGGGGCTAACCGGCAGAGTATAGCTAAAGTCCACACCATCACTGCCATCAGTGTGCTTATAGCCCAGAGTAATGCGATCGCCAATACCCAATAAGTTGCCTTCGTCTACACCGACACTTACCTGAGTCCCCCCAATATTGGGCGACCGGCTGTTGGCCAAGCCCGTATTCACCGCAAATGAATCAGCCTCAACAATATCGATAACCAGCAAACTAGTGCCCTGGCTCACACCTGCCTGCAAATCAGCAGAAACTGTCTCAATTAATGGATCTAGCTGTAACCGCTGCAAACCCGCTAAAAGGTTATCAACGTTAAGCGGTGGCTGGGCCACCAAACCCACACGGCTCCTCACATAGTCGGGCTGTAACCGCTGGGTGCCCCGAACAATAATTTCTTCTAACTCACCCTCAATCACTTGAACAATGACCGTATCATCGACCAGGGTTTGGGGTGGAATAAACGCCCCTGACGTTAAATATCCTGCCTCTAAATATCGATCAGTAATGGCCGAACGCAGTTGTAACAGTTCATTAAAACTAACCTGGCGACCACGGTACTGGTCCAGCAGATCCGCAAAATCGTCTGCATCAAAAATCGTACTGCCAACAACTTCAATATCTGCCACATAGAAAGCAGCATCACCCTCACCTAAATCATCCTGCGGCGATAATGTATCTCCACCAGGCGATAGCAACTCATCGGGCGAAGGTAACGAAGGTGGCAAGGGTTCATCTGGCAACGGTATGTCGGGGGGGATATCAGGAGGGAGCGGTATGTCGGGGGGGGTATCAGGAGGGAGCGGCGATACCTGGGCTATGAGAGCGCCTTCAGGCCTTTGGCCAATAGCCGAATACAAGAGTAAACAGCCACATTGCCCTAACCCCAACAATACTTTAGCTAAGAATTTGTCTCTCAATGCCATAATCCGATTGATATGCCATCCGGCAAAGTTAGAAACTATAAGCTGCCTCCGGGTGTCCCGTTGGTGGCATAATTTTCAACGTTTCAGCAGTATGAGCGTTTGATAACGGGGTCTAGAATAACAGAGAAGCGATGTCAACGAACCTATTCCAATGGCATCAATATCGCCTACCAACAACGTTAATCTGCTTTCATTAGCTAAATTATTCCAGATTGGAGCGGCAACATCAGGGTAAAACACGTTCCCTGTCCTAAAGTAGATGTCACATCAATAGAGCCACCGTGCTTATCAACTACAATCTGCCACACGATAGCTAAGCCCAAACCTGTCCCCCGACCAACCTCTTTGGTTGTAAATAAATGATCAAAAATGCGTAGTTTGATCGCTTCATCCATACCTGCGCCGTTATCTTCAATTTTTATCACAATATTATTACTATTTACTGCCAAGCCAGTGCTGACAGTTATCAGATTTACTCGGGATTGACCCATGTCACAACTGGATGATTGATTAACATCATCCAACGTATCAATGGCATTGGCTAACAGATTCATAAACACCTGATTGAGTTGCCCCGCAAAACACTCAATTTCCGGAATATTCTGGTAATGTCTCTTAACTTCGATTTCTGGCCTAGTTTCATTGGCCTTGAGGCGATGCCTCAGAATTAGCAATGTGCTATCAAGACCTTCATGGACATTAAACAATACCTTATGTTCTTTGTCTGCCCGTGAAAAAGTTCGAAGACTATCGCTAATATTATGAATACGCTCCATGCCAGTGAACCATGAAGACAAAATCTTTTCTAAGTCCTGGCGTAAAAAGTCCCATTCAATTGTTTCAATCTGCTCTTGAATGGCCTGCCCTGGCTCTGGGAATGTCTTTTGGTACGCTTCAACTAAAGCTAACAGATCTTGAATATACTCTTGGAGGGGCCCTAAATTACCTTGCAAAAAACTAATGGGGTTATTGAGCTCATGGGCTATACCTGCCACCAAATTCCCCAATGCCGACATTTTTTCGCTTTGGACTAGCTGTAACTGGGCCTGCTGCAATTTGTTTAGGGAATCTGACAATTCAGCCGTACGTTGCTCAACCCTATGTTCAAGTTCTTGAGCTAATTGTTGCAGCCGAGATTCTGCCACAGTTTTTTCAGTAATCTCCTGGGTTAACAATTTATTTTTTTCTTCTAACTCTTGAGCCAGAAATTTCAAATGCAAATGAAGTTTGACGCGAGCGATGACTTCTTTTTGCTGAAAAGGTTTAGTGATATAATCTACAGCCCCCATCTCTAACCCGCGCACTTTATAGTCAGAATTCGAGAGGGCGGTCATAAAAATAATGGGTATTGCTTTCGTTTTAGCGTTAGTCTTTAGCCGCTGACAGGTCTCAAAACCATCAATACCTGGCATCATCACATCCAGTAAAATGAGACTAGGCTGAGCATATTGAGCCTGTTCAATGGCAGATACTCCATCAGTAGCAACCAGCATCGTCCAATCATTACCTTTTAGCGCATCGGACAGCATTTTTAAGTTTGTGGGTTTATCGTCCACAAGCAAGATCCGCACTGGTTTATCACAGGAGACACTCATAAAAATCTTCTCGATGACACGTGAACTTGCAATAGTTGTTTGATTTCTGAAATTTGAAAATTTTCAGCCAACTTTTGTAGGGTGTTAATTAACTGTTGTGATTGAGCGTCTGTCACCACTAGGGTCTTTAGCTTTTGTTCAATATCTTGAACATTCCCCATCATCGCCCAGTCATAGAGCTCATCTAAAACAGCATCGGGAATTAAAACAGGTATATGGACACCTATGTCAGCAGGCTGACGTGTGTCAAGGGTAAGATTATTACAATCGCTCTCATCATATATCCACTGTAGGTTGAGTAGTGTTTTTAGTGTTTCTGTTAAAGCATCTAAATCAATGGGTTTGGGTAAGAAAACATTAGCTCCAGCAGCTAAACTTCGTTGGCGGTCAGCTTCAAAAACACTAGCGCTGATGACAATAGTAGGTATGGTATTGAGTTCTTGTGTCTGGCGTAACTGCTGAAGAAATTCAATGCCATCTAAATTTGGCATGATCAAGTCAGTGATAATCAGATCAGGGGGTTGCTGTTTGACAAACTCTAAGCCTGAGAGACCATTATCAACACTATGGGCTTGGAATCCCATGTAATCAAGAAAATCTAACAACAGGTTAGAGTCTTCTGCACTGTCATCAACCACTAAAATACTGGGGACTTTCCCTTTAACACCAACAATGGTGTGATTTAAAGCTATAGGGTTATTACCATCGCCATAGTCCAATACAGGAATTTCCAAGTCCATCCAAAATAGACTGCCTTCTCCTGGAGTACTACGCACCTGAAGTTGGCTACCCATTAAATTGACAATTTGTTGACTAATCGCCAACCCTAAACCTGTGCCTTCTGACTTACGCTGGCTATTATCAACCTGTTCAAAGGGTCTAAAAATCTGTTCCAATTGATCCGCAATGATGCCAATTCCCGTATCTTCAACCGATATGCGTAACCGACAACTGTGAGGTAGCTCTGGTGAATGACCAGAATGGAGATTATCCAATTGTTCTACTCTGAAAGTAACGCTGCCTTGATCGGTGAATTTGATCGCATTGCCCATCAAATTGATTAAGACTTGGCGAAATCGTTTTTCATCAATCCGCACGATCTGAGGCAGGGGGTAATCAAAGTCAACGTTAAAAGCCAGCTGCTTGGCACTGGCCCGAATTTGACACATCTCAGCCACACCAGATAAAAGTGGTTCTAGATACACATCTTTGGGAAACAGTTCAAGCTTACGTGCCTCAATTTTTGCAAGGTCCAAAATATCGTTAATCAAAGTAAGCAAATGATTGCCACATTGATGAATAACTGAAATTTTATTGTGTTCTTCGTTCGTTAACGTCCGTGAGTTTTGCAAAATTTGGGCATATCCCAAAATGCCATTAAGGGGAGTACGCAACTCATGGCTCATGTTGGCTAGAAACTCACTTTTTGCTTGATTAGCACTATCAGCAGCCTGTTTAGCTTGAGCCAGTTCTTGGGTGCGCTCCTTTACTCTTGTTTCCAGGGTGAGCGAATAATCCAAAAGCTGTTGGTTAGAAAATTCTAATTGTTGATTTGTGAGCTGTAACCGATGCTTTTTAAAGCGACTAGTCGTTGCGATCGCGCTACCCACCAAAGCAGCCATCGGTGATACCACAGGGGCTACCCATCCCAGCAGAAAGCTGACATAACTTCCCCCCAGCAACAACATAGTACCCATTGCCGTGACAATGCTTGGCATTAAAAACCAGCGCTGCTGACGATTTTCTTGATGATTATAGGTTTCCAAAAACCAGTTGCCCACGGTTCCAAATAAGGACCATAGGATAATCCAGGCCCATTGATACTCCCATGTCCATCCCTTCAATAAAGGTCGCTGTCCCAGGGCAATGTTTAATAGATAACTGGTAATGTTGGCATGGACAAGCACACCAGCCATACGCTGATCCGTAGGCATGAAGCTATTACTGTAGGGAGTACCAAAAAAGTCCTTAGTACTGGCTGCCACTGAACCGATATAGACAATGCGATCGCGCATCAAATTCTCAGGAATCTTACCAGCCAGCACATCCATAATTGAAATTTGCTGATATCGCTGACTGGGACCATGCCAACCCATCAAAATTTGATAGCCCCCGAGTTCACTATGGGTATAGCCTGCCGTCCGTCGCACCATTGGCAAAAAATCAGCCTGCCCTAACCGAAAGTGCTGGCGCTCAGCATTTATAGCTTCAAGAAAAATATTATCCTTTTCTAAATAATTAAGGGCGACTTGAGTACCCAACCCAGTTTTAATAACAGACGTTCGTTTATCTTCAGCAACGATTAAAATACGTCGAATTGTTTGATCCTTGTCTACCACAAAATCGGCAACAGCCACCTGGCCAGAGTCTGCCAAGATCGGTGGAGGGGCTACCTGCGTACCAAACACCTTTTCAACACCGATGAGTTGAGGCGTTGTCTTAAAAACATCCAATAATTGTTGGTGCCCTGGTTCTTCTGGTAAATCTCGATAAAGATCTAACCCAATCACTCGAGGCTGTTGAGCTCGAATATTGTTCAACACCTGGGCCAAGGCTTCATCAGTAATCGGCCAGTGCCCCAACGCCTGGATATCTGGCTCATCTATGGTGACCACCACTACCCGCTCGTCAGTAGGCCCTAACCAACGACGACGATAGAACTCATCGCGTATAGTCCATTCCAGCAAATTTAATAGACCAAACCCATTAGCAAACATCACAATAGCTGCCACGCTGGGTGCCACAAGCCAAATGGGCTTAGCTTGTTGAATAAATTGTCTCAGGGCAATTAAAAACACGTACTGATTAATCTATCTGTCAAAATTACACTCCATGCAGACGTTATGAAGTATTCAAGATTTGCTGTCTAAATCAGTCAATGATGATCGACACACACCCTTCACCAGCAAAGTTTAGACTTCATTTTTAACAGATAATATACGCTGCGGGTTAATTAAAGAAAAGAATGCTCTAACAGTACATCTAAACCAACCGATCCAAGGAATTCAGTCCAATTAGTAGCCGTATCAGCCTGGGTTTGAGAGTTGATTTGTAGTGCAGCCAGTTGCTCAGCAGCATCGTACCAAATACCAGCCTGGGCTAATGCCTTAGCTTTAGCTAAACCATCTTGCGTAGGACAATCTGCCTGAGCCAGCACCAAGGCCATATCAACTCGCTTAATCCAAGCTGTCACGTAGGGACTACCTGGATTAATATATTTGCCCGTTTGCAACGTTACATACCATTGATAATATTCACCAATGGATAATTCTGGAGCCCCCTCTGGCAGAGTAATTCTTAAAATGCCATCAGCCTCATTCAGAGGAACAACCTGACGATAAATGACGGATTGCGTCTCATCTTTAAGACTAAAAATTGCAGTATGAGCCTCAGTTTCAGGCAAATAAGCCATGATTGTAGGTCGCGCTGAAACAGTGAGGCCATAAAGACTTGATGGGGTTACCGCCAACATAGCAGTCCCATTGTTGTTATGGGCGAATTCATCTACTGTGCCACCATTTGGCAAGAATAGTAGTGCAATATCTTCAGCATCCCCTACTCTAGACGCGCCACTCGCAGCTTGGTCAGGGGCAGAGTTTTCTGGCGGTGGAATAAAACCAATGCGCGTCGCACCGCCATCTGCACTTGCAGGCGCTGAATTATCTTGAGGCGGAATAAACCGAATACGACTACCGCGGGAAGCTCCCCCATCAGCTTGAGGGGGGGCGGTGTTATCACTTGGAGGAATAAAGGTCACGGCTAAGCCAGGCGCTAGGGTGACTAGCCAGACACCTAGAACCGTCCCAGCAAATCTGACCAAACGTATCGAAACGCCACACTTCATAGTCATCAGCCTCACTCAACCCCCAGTAAGATTTCTGAAGTAATGATCCATAGGAACACAAGCTTGCAGATGCCCCTTATGAAAGCACCAAAAGCATGACTGACCTCTGGCACACCGCATCAAAATTGAAGGCTTAAGGTTCCTTTCAAAAAATATGCATTATATGCAAGCACCAAGACGTCAACTAGAGCTAGAGTAATTCTTTAATAAACAGATTTCTAATGGGAATTGTAACTATTTAGCAACAATATCGCTGTCATCCATGACAGGTCTTTGTCAATTTTAATAAAAAAGGAACCACTTACCCTTATTTATTTCAGCACCTTACGGCGCAAAGTAATAAAAAGATTATCAGAAAAACCTTTGCCATGGGCTTTCCCCGTAAATCCACGGAAAGACTGTTGTGAAAAAGCATGGGCAGTTTTTCCGTAAATCCACGGAAGTTTCTCGTCTTCTTTTAACAGACTCACCTCAGAGCCAATTACCAATGAGTACATAGGCTGACCAGAAAAAGGGATCAGCAAAGTCTTTTTTGTTTAAAAGGTTTAATTGTGCCTGGCGCAGGGCTTCTGCTTTAGTTAGTCCAGATTGTCCTAAATTTTTATACACATCGATCATCAGCTGCTTAGCCACTTCATCCTTAACAGACCAAAGTGTGGCCAACGTGGAACGGGCCCCCGAGCGCACCGCTAATCCAGCCAAACCTAGCAAGGCCCGATCATCCCCTGTAGCAGTTTCACAGGCACTCAAGGTTAACAACTCAATCGCCTGACTACGATCTGCTTCTCTACGTTCCAGGAGTTCTGACAGTTCATTGATATTGATCGCCCCATCCCAGGTCAGGAAAAAAGTTTGGCTAAAATCAGAGCTAAACTGACCATGACTTGCCAAGTGAAGAATATTGACTTGGCGAGCGGCCAAGCTTTCGCGTAAGGCTTGACGCGTAAACTGTTGATCTAATAGCTGAGATGACGGAAATAGCTTACTGATATTGGCCACCTCTTCTTTAACTGCAGGCAATGCAGCAAAACGGCCACGAGCTTGACTAATACCAGCAACAATCCCCCTAGCATCTTGGCTATCTAATGCATTAGCAGGTAGAAGCTTTAAACCAGGGGATAGGGCAACAGCATATTTTTCAATTAGGTACTGCTGTCCATCGTGGAGAGCGGCCATGGGCAAATTGCGTAGCAGACCGTCTAAAACAAATACCAGTGTTTGATCCGACTTGAGGATACCAGCGTCTTCTGCCGGACGGATCAACCAGCTATACAGGGTTTGAGCATAGCTTAACTGTTCCTGGAAATCGGTAGATGGATGCAAGCTCGCCAAAAATGAACGCAGTGTTACCTCAAGAGTCGTGTATTCAATCTTGGTTTCGTAAACTTGCAGCGGCTGCTCGAACTGAGAGTAAATGACCGCCAATCGATCATCCAGAATGATGGCATAAACAACTGTAGCGTTGGGATCAATTTGCTCCACGTTACTACTCTCGATGTCGATACAAGCTTCCCGGAAGAAATTATCTAATGCAGCTATCTGCAGGTTTTCTAAAACGAGTCGTGCTTTTTCTAAAGAGTCCTGACTACCTTCTATTAGGAGTTGGGAAACAAGATCTCGATAAACGGGCTCGACCTGCTCTCGATAAGAAAATTGAATATCTTGATTGATCGCTAGTAGATCTCCTCTTAAAAGCTGAAGGGCTTCCACAGCCTTGGTATAAGCTTCGATTGATGATTGTAATTCTCCCTGCTGCTCAAATAGCTTTCCCAGTTGCCAGGCTGACTGAGCAATGATGTCTACTGACTGAATTGATTCGGCTATAGCAAGGGATTTTTGGGTCAGATTAAGGGCATCGGTAGATTGTTGGTTCTGACGATAAAGCTGTCCCAACTGAAAGAGAGAATACGCTTCTGCACGCTGATCTTTGAGTGCGTTTGCGGCTTGAGCACCATTGGTCAATAGCTGATGTATTTGAGGTGCAGATAGGGGCTGAGCATCGCGGGGGAGGCGGGCCAGGTGGTGAGCCAGGTTCACCGTACTGTATATGGTTGTCCGGCTCAGGGGCAGGGTAACAAGCTGTGTTTGAATTTGCTCTGTGATTTTTGGAATCGCGATGGTGTCGTTAAGTTCAATATAGGTGGAGAGTTTATCTAAACGAGCCTGGAGCTGATCGAGGGGAGTGAGCGCCGCGTCCTCTGCAGCCTGGAAGTACTCTAGTGCCTTATGGGGTGACTCTATCCTGGCGACCAATTTACCAATACTTAAGAAAATAGAACTGAGTTCAGATTGAGATGCCTCTAAATCGCGGGCAATTTCAAGACTTTGGGCCAGAGCGTTATAACTCTGCTGGGGAGAACCGATCAGCTGTAACGCTTGCCCCAAACTGCGCAGAGCGGCAATTTTTAACTCACCATCAGGCATCGTATCCAACTGTTGCGTAATGGTTTGCAACTGTTGTTTGGCACGTCGGTAAAACCCTAACGTTTGTAATGCCTGGGCCTGATTAATGCGAGCCCCCAACACACCTGCTGTGTCACCGACTTGGAGATAGTACGTCTCCGCCTTTTGCCACAGCTCTAGAGCTGTTTTAGCCTGTCCACTATGGTTAAGGAGAAGGCTGGCTTGCGTATTCAGAGTTTGAGCCCAAAGAATGGGTTCTGCAAGGGAGGCGCTCTCTAGCAACGTGCGACTATTTTCAATTGCTTGATGGGCCTGGTCCCAGTTATTGAGCGCTTGATGGGCAGAGGCAATCCCATTCCAGCCCATGACTTGACGGGCTAGATCTCCCTGTTGAGCAGCCTGCTGGACTGCCATTTGCCATTGTGTAACAGCAGTGGCGAACTGTCCTGAGCGGTAGTAAGTGCGTCCGGCAGCCAGGGGGTCTGTCTCAGGGGAAATCTGCAACGCAGCGGGTACAACATCTTCGGTAACGGCTGGAACAGGTAAAGCAAGGGGCCCCAGGGCGATCGCAACTGCCCCCAAAAATCCCAATACCCCAATCCCAAACCAACGGAGTCCTTTAAAGTAGAAAGACAAACGCGCCATAGCCTGACTTTTGCCCTAATGCAACCAGAATTTTCCTAAAGCAACAATAGCGTTAAGCAGATAAAAGCATCCTTTTTCTCCCATAATTTAACGAGGCGATAATGAACAGGTAGCCCTGAAATTGGGTGGAACAGTGGCATTAGCTGTAACTAGCTCAACTTGACCCAACTCATTCTTGTACCAGACATTGGCCTCCGCTAATGTCGCATCAGTGGACACATCCGGTACCTCAACCTGCACGTCACCCTGGGTGGGGTTGAGAAAAGCAGTGAGGTCGCGGGTATCAGTCCAGGTGAGAGCTTGACTCATATTCTCAGTCGGAACCACAGGCACGCCCCCTCGCCCCGTGGCAACAAACCGATTACTCCCCCCCGTACATCCTTGAGCAACCTGGTTACTCGTATCAGCCAAGCTTGCAGGCAATTCTACCAAACCGGCATCTGGTTGGACATCAAAGTTACTAATGGCAACCGTACCACTAAGACCAAACTCAGAACTTGCGGTAATGTCGTTATTTGGGGTGAGTTGCCCACGGAACACTAACCCAAACAGCCCCTTGGTCGTAATATCAATGTTGCCACCACTTCCAAATACTGCATTGGCAACAATGTCACTGTTCTCTAAACCAACTATCACAGGAGCCGTTAGGGTAATGTTTCCCCCTGTTGCCATGCCCGTGGCACTGGTAATAATTTGACTATTCTGACGCAGCAAGATAACGTCAGTTGCCATGATGTTGAGATCCCCTTCATTACCTCCAGTTACCTTAGCCTGAAGGGTGCCATTGTTCAGAGAGAGTCTCTCAGTAGAAATCGTTAAGTTACCCGCAGCACCGCCATCAAGACTATTGACTGAGACACTACCCCCATCACGAACCGTAATCTGGTTACCGATGAGATTAACTGAACCCGCATCGGCACTGGTTCTCGAACCAGACATAATGCCGCTACCCAGGAAATCATTTGTCGATTGTCCTATGACCTCAATGTCATCGGCACGAATCGTTACGCTTCCTGCATTACCAGTTCCATCCGTAGACGCTGTAATTTGCCCACCGTTATACACAGTTAAGCGATTTGCTTCAATATCTAACGACCCACCATTGCCCGTCGAACCAGTCACTGCATTGGCCACTAAACCACTGACTGCCCCAGTAAAATCTATAATCGGATCAGCAACGTCTATTTCATCTGCTCGAATAGTAATATTGCCCCCATCCCCATCTCCAACTGTGTTGACAGCGACTTTACCCCCCTGCACAACACTTAATCGCGGCGTGGTGATACTCAAGTTGCCAGCATTACCAGTGGAGCCAGGTTCAGCCGTAGAAAATAGACCACTTGACAAAGGTCCCGCTACAGATGTGTTAAATCCAGTGATTTCCACGAAGTCTGTTGCCACCACGACTAACTCACCAGCATCACCACCTGCCCCTTGAAGCGGTCCTGTGCCTATCTGGGCTCCATCACGTAGGACTAAAGAGCCAACATTCAGTTTTAAATCACCCCCATTTCCAGCATCAGAGCCTACTCCAAACACATCATTAGTCAACCGTGAAATACCCTGAGCAATTAATTGATCAGCAGTAATTTCAATGTCTCCTCCTCGTCCAGTGCCAAACGTGCCTGAACTAAGAACAGTTGCAGCTTCATTTCCGTCAGGATTACCCAAAAGAAAAATCTCGTTTGCGTTGATGGTCATACCACCACTAACACCTGAAGCCTCAGTATCGGTGATGATCCAAGCGGCTTGACTCAGTAATAACTGGCTGACATCAAGTACCAAATGGTTACCTCGTCCCCCATCAAAAACATTCACGAAGATAGCACTGGTAATATCGCTGCTATTTGTACCCGTCACCTCTAACTGTTCAGACGCTCGAATGGTCACCGTTCCACCATCGATTGGTCCCAGATTAGAGGCTTCCAAAGTAGCATTACCAAGTAACCTCACATTACGCCCCTGAACTTGGAATCTACCACCGCCATCACCACTGACATCAGCATCGGTGCCTTGGTCGAGGGTAATATCCTGAAAAGAGGTTGCTTTGGTGTAGGCCAGCACAAAAGTATCTAAATCCAGACCAACTTGACTACCGGAGGCTACGCTACCTAGAGATAACATTCCTTCAGGGGCGTTCAAGAGACTTTCTGTAAACTGAAGATCTCCCCCTAAAAATCCTAGGGATTCTCCTGGATTAACCACTAGACTTCCTTGCTCCACAGTAATTGGCCTGGCAACAGTTCCAAACTGTAGGCCTACTGGCACACTCACTGACAACAAAGGAGCATCTCCAGGCTGACGGCTGCTAAAACTCAGACCACCATTGAATAAAACACTTTCTGCTGTACTGGCAAAAAATGAGCCTGGCAACAACAAATCGACATTAGCGCCAAAGGTAATGCCGTTGGGATTAATCAGAAAGAAATCTGGATTGTTACCACCAGTTAGCTGTAATCGTCCATCTATTAAAGAGAGATTTGTACCGGTTACGCGACTAATAACAACATCTACAGTGCTCTGAGTGCCATCTAACTGAAATAGAACATCAGCTGTATTCGGTGAAAATTCTTGAAAACTATGGAACAGTGTGGTCAGTTGCTGACTACCTCCAGTGACTATAAAAGAAGCATTGCCTGAAACGGTCGTACCCACCGTTCCATCGGAAACTACGTTTTGGCCATAGCTAGGGCTAACATATACCAAAAACCCGAGCATACCCAGCAAACCCACACGCCAGGCAAATAGTCCATTGCTCATATCTACAGGTCAGTACCCATATAGCAGCTTAATTCTAGGCCCATAATACCCGCTGTCTCAATGATTAATCAGGGGCTAGGGTTCAAGTTTGCACCCATTCCCTCTGTAGAGTAGCAAAAATAGCGATGCGATCGCACCAAAGCCGTTACCCTAGAATTCGACGATTCACGACAACCCCTATGCCGGCCTCCCTGCTCTCCCTTAAGGATATCGATAAAGTGTATCAAAACGGTACAGTCGCTTTGCAGGGGCTCAATCTAGATGTCAAACCGGGGGAATTCATTAGCCTGGTGGGGCCATCGGGCTGTGGAAAAAGCACCGTGCTGCGTTTAGTGGCCGGGTTGGGTGCCCCCACAGGCGGCATTATAGACTGGCAAGACCCTAGCCAGCAGCGGCATCTAGCCTTTGTATTTCAAGATCCCGCCCTCATGCCCTGGGCCAGCGTTGTGGACAATATTCATCTCCCTCTCAAGCTAAAGGGGCAGTCATTACGTTCTGTGCGGGCAAGCATTCAAGAAACCATCAACACCGTTGACCTCTCCGGCTGCGAACACAGATATCCTCGCCAGCTATCAGGGGGGATGAAAATGCGCGTATCCATTGCCCGAGCACTGGTCACTAAACCTCAAATACTGCTAATGGATGAACCCTTTGGTGCCCTGGATGAAATGACCCGTAGCCGTTTGAACAGTGACCTGCTGCATCTATGGGAAGCCAAACATTGGACCGTCTTATTTGTCACCCACAATATTTATGAAGCAGTCTATCTCTCCACACGGGTTATCGTTATGGCCGCTTGCCCTGGCCGAATTGTGGCAGATATTCCCATTGAAGCAGCCTATCCCAGAACAGATTCGTTTCGCACATCGTCACAGTTTAATCATTATTGTCGCGAGATTATGGCCGCTCTATCGCAAGAAGAAGGTGTGAGTGTAGGATAGCGTACATCAGAGAGGGAATCAAAAACAGGTGTTTAAGCAGAGAAAACCAGCAGCTGTGTGGAATTGGCTAGCTCCAGCATTGGTAGGCATTACAGCCGTCATTGGTTGGGATATTTTTGTCCGCGCCACCCATACTCCACCCTATCTCTTACCAGGACCAGGGCTAGTGATTAAAACTCTCATAGAAGAATGGGGAGATTTGTTCCCATCACTGTTGATCACAGTTCAAATCACCGTGATGGCTTTTTTAGCTGCTGTGATTTCAGGCTTGTTGATTTCTGTTTTATTTGCCCAAAGCAAGTGGGTGGAGCGCAGTTTTTTTCCCTATGCGGTGATCTTGCAGACAACGCCAATTGTTGCGATCGCACCCCTAATTATCATTTGGCTACAAAACAACACCTTTATGGCCCTGGTGGTATGCGCCTGGATTGTGGCCTTTTTTCCCATTGTGTCCAACACCACCCTGGGTCTCAACAGCGCTGACCACAACCTCCAGAATCTGTTTGAAATCTATGGAGCATCTCGCTGGCAAACCCTAATTCATCTGCGTTTACCCAGTGCTTTACCCTATTTTCTAGGGGGTTTGCGCATCAGCGGCGGTCTCGCCCTAATTGGGGCAGTCGTCGCTGAATTTGTGGCGGGCACTGGCGGTAGCCGTTCTGGCATTGCCTATCAAATCCTAATTTCTAGCTTTAACCTGCAAATTCCTCGCATGTTTGCCGCTCTGTTAATGACGACAGTGCTAGGGGTGGCTATTTTTGTTGGGTTAACGGTTCTGTCTGATCGCCTGCTCCGGCATTGGCATGAGAGCGCGGTTCGGCGCGAAAATTAACGTAAACGACATTAGCTACTGAAAATGGGGAATAGGGAGTGGGGAACGGAATACGGAATGATGCCTAAAACTGGATTTGTTGCTATTCCTGATGAAGACCATTATTGGTTAGCCAATGGTCGAATACCGGTTTGTTTTTTGGAGAATGATACGGACCTCAAGCCAATGCCATCTTTACAGGCAGTGCCGCATCAAGAAGACCTAGTGGCGGTGGATGTCGAGGTGCGGGGGGGAGCGATCGCAAGTATCAGGCCAACAGACACAACAGATTTATCCCCCCAACCGGCCATAGAACGACAAGTAGATCTACAACAAGGTTTAATTTGGCCTGGCTTTGTTGATATGCACACCCATTTGGACAAGGGGCATATCTGGCCACGCTGCCCTAACCCCAACGGCACATTTATGGGAGCCCTAGAAACTGTACGACAGGACCATGGCAACTGGCACCCTGACGAACTGTATCAGCGCATGGAATTTGGTTTGAAGTGCAGCTATGCCCACGGCACCCAGGCTATTCGCACCCATTTAGACAGCTTTGGCCCCCTGGGCAAAACCAATTTCACCGTATTTGACCAGCTGCGACGTCAGTGGAGCGATCGGCTCACCTTACAAGCTGTCTGCCTCGTATCCCTCGATTATTTCCTGACCCCCGACGGTGAGCCTTTAGCTCAGCTAGTGGCCAATTTTGGCGGCATCCTCGGCGGCGTAGCCTACATGAATAAAGACATCATCGCCCAATTAGACCAGGTCTTTACCCTGGCCCAACGCTATGGTCTAAATCTCGATTTCCATACAGATGAAAGCCTCGACCCAGAGGATATAACCCTGCGCTATGTGGCAGAAGCCGCATTACGCCATGACTTTCAAGGCTCAATTACCTGTGGTCACTGCTGTAGCCTATCGGTTCAGTCCCCTGAAGTCGTCGAAAAAACCCTCTCACTGGTCAAAGCTGCCAATATCGGCATTGTTAGCCTGCCCATGTGTAATCTGTATCTGCAAGATCGCCGGCCTGCTTACACGCCTCGCTACCGTGGGGTGACCATCCTGCATGAACTGCATCACTACGGCATACCCATAGCACTTGCTAGCGATAACTGCCGAGATCCGTTCTATGCCTATGGCGATCATGATGGGTTAGAGGTGTTTAAACAATCAGCTCGCATTGGTCACCTCGATCGTCCATTTACCCACTGGCCCAAAAGTCTAGCCAGTCGCCCTGCCCAACTCATGGGTCTAGCCAATATGGGAACGTTAGCCCCCGGCAATTGGGCCAGTCTAATTTGCTTTAAGGCCCGGACGTTGAATGAATTAGTAGCCAGGGCCCAGTGGGATCGAGTAGTACTCCACCAAGGGAAACAAATTGATACAACGTTACCCGACTACAGCGAGCTAGATACCTTGTTCACATGAGCATGACCAACGTGAGCATAACTAGGCTCAACGTCGAATCTAGATGCGGCCTTCCAAGCCCACAATACGTCCAGCTAGACGATCTAATGAAATTTCTGCTGCTTCAGCCACTTGCGGATGGCTATCCTTGGCCAAATATCGTAAGGCTGATGTCCCCTTCTCGCTAGGCATATTGCCTAAGGCTTCGGCTAATCGCTGGCGTACGAGCCAATCGTCGGATTGAGCAAACGCCAAAATTTCATCCAGGGCTTCCAGGTCACCGATTTCACCAAAGGCAGCAATGGCCGCTTGCTGCAAAATCACCTCTGGACTGTGGAGAGCCTGAATCAGAGCATCATGGGCACGGGGATCTTTGAGATTGCCCAAGGATACCGCTGCACTAAAACGCACCAGCCAATCGGTGTCTTCATAGAACGAATGAATCAGGGGTTCAAATGCGCGGGGATCTTCCAAATAGCCCAAGGCACCTGCGGCATCTGCACGGATTCCATAGTCTGGATCCGTCTCTAAGATTTTGACTAAAAGGGGAAAACTTTCGTCAGTCTGCTTCACACCCAACGCAAAAATTGCCATTGAGCGAACCTGCTGATTATCATCATCCAGAACCAACTTAATCAGCTCTAATGCATCCGGCCCCGGTACGTCTCGCAAAGCTGCCAGCGATAGCTTTTTATCTTTGAGATCGCCAGTTTTAAGTTTCTCAGCAAGAACGACGAGATCGAGCATGACATCGTTAGTAGGGTCTTATACGAAATTAATTATAGATAGGATTTTAAGTGTGTGGAACCATTAATGCTAGGCACTGGGTTTGATCCCATCACATTTTATAGGGCTGCGGTGAGCCCAATGCACACCTACATATCCTAAAAAAATATTAGGGTGAAGCAGCGAGTTCACTGTTTAAGGTTAAGGGGAATTTGATTAGAAAAGTGCGGAATTCCGAACAGGGTCTCTGAAGAAACCAATACAGAGAAATCACAACCAGCGTTTTATACCCACGTTGGCCATTGGCTTTCTGACAGCACCTGTAATATTAGTTAAAGGACTCTGCACCATGGCTTATTTGGCTCACAACAAACGTAACAAACGTCGTAACCGCCATCGCTTTGCTCCTGCGCCCAATGGCAAGCCCAGACGTACACGTTCTGGCGGTGCTCGGTAAAATTTCTGTTTTTGTTAACATTAGCTGCGGGGCAGAGTTGTTATAGCTAGTGATGTGAATAGACCTTTTGGAGTATTAACTCGTGGGGGACTTTTCACTAGATCAATTGAACAACCTACCCTAATGCTAACCATGACTACCCATAATGTTCTGCAGTTTATGCAGAAAACCGCTGGCAATACCGCACTCCAGAAGCAGCTTGAGCAATTGCTTGGCTGCGGGGACGGCGACATTAGTTCCAGCGTCAACCTTGATCCCGAAGAATCGTTAGCCCTTAGCCAGCGGGCTCCTAAAGTGATTGAATTAGCCGCATCCATGGGCTACCAGTTTTCTAACGATGAGCTACTGTCAGTTATTGATGCATTTAGACAGCATCAAAATGGCACCCTGTCTGATGAAGATTTTGCCAATTTTCTAGGGATCAGATCAGGAGAAAGTGTACGCCCAGCCGTGCAGAATAACGTGAAGCGTCTTGCCAACTATCTATCTAAAACTTACTTGGGTGTACATCTGTCTTAACGATGCATCCCATCAGCACTGTCCAAATCGCCTGGGTTTTCAAAAGCAACGGTTGAAAGCTCAGGTTTCTTTATTGGTTTAAATAAGGAATGGAACCGTCATGTAGCCTCAATAATGCCTAAACAATTCTCACTCTCATGAAAAAAGTGTTATGTCGTCACAACAAAATGAACAACAGAAAAAATTAGGCATAGAGAATATTTTTTTACGTAACACTGCCTTGAGAAACGTAACGACGCTGGATCAGAAATCCTACCTTCGTTAAAGTGTCATTGGACTATACATGGTCCTGATATCGTAGCAGGCGATTACTCTAGCTAGTGTATGTAGGCTGAGTTTTCAAGGCTAATCACTCTGGATATGGTGAATCCCAGGGAAAGTCTATCGCCAGTCTCTTTTTAGAAGATTTTTGTCTATAGTGCAGTGTCACATAACATGGTTAATTCCCATTCTGTGACGACATCATTCTCTGATAATCAAGGGTTGATGCCGTCGTCTGAGGTACTTTCATCTGAGGTGCCCTCGTCTGAAGTATATGTATGTGTTCATGGGCACTTTTATCAGCCGCCTCGAGAGAATCCCTCACTAGAAGTAGTTGAGCGACAGTCAGGTGCAGCCCCTTTCCATGATTGGAATGAACGGATTTTGCGTGAGTCCTATCGCCCTAACGCATTTGCCCGCATCCTGGATCACCAGGGCCAGATACTGCAAATTATCAACAACTATGAGTTTATTAGTTTTAATATTGGCCCTACGCTGATGAGCTGGCTAGCTCGCCACGATATTGAAACATACCGACAAATTTTGGCTGCTGATAAACGCAGTTGCGATCGCAATAACGGCCACGGTAATGCCATTGCCCAAGTCTATAACCACATCATTCTGCCCCTGGCCAACGAGCGTGACAAGCTCACCCAGGTGCGATGGGGCATTGCAGATTTTCGTAAGCGATTTAATCGTGATCCCGAAGGCATGTGGCTGGCGGAGACAGCGATTGACCAAGATACACTGCGGGTCTTAATCCAAGAGGGCATTAAGTTCACCATTGTGGCTCCGTCCCAGGTACAGCGTTGTCGTCAGATGGCAACTGGGGATCAGGCCGCCGGAGAATGGCATCAGGTGGGTGGCGGCCAGATTGATCCCACCCGTCCCTATCGCTGTTTTGTGCCAGGTTTACCGGCAGGGCAAAACTACATTGATATTTTTGTCTACGACGGGCCGATTTCTGGGGACATGGGCTTTAGTGATATTTTGCAATCGTCCCAGTCCTTTGCTGACCGCATCGGCCAGGCTATCCGTGGCGAGCGCAAAGGGGCTCAGTTAATTTCCGTCGCCACCGATGGAGAAACCTTTGGTCACCACCGTGGTGGGGCAGAACGTGCCTTAGCCTATGCTCTGCAACATGAGTTTATGGATCGGGGTTGGAATGTCATTAGCTATGCCCGGTATCTCAGCCTATTTCCCCCCACCTGGGAGTTGGAACTGAAACCGGTCACGGCTTGGAGCTGTGCCCACGGTGTAGAGCGCTGGCAAAGTGACTGCGGCTGCGGTGGCGGTGGTGAGTGGCACCAACAATGGCGTGCCCCATTGCGTCAGGCCTTAGATTGGCTGAGGGATGAGCTGATCGAGATTTACGAAATTACTGGGGAAGATCTGTTTAAGGATGCTTGGGCGGCACGGGATAGCTATATCAATATTATTTGCGATCGCACCCCCCTCACCATCGAACAATTTTTCGCCAAACATCAGCACCATGAGCTGACACAGGTTGAACGCACAGATGCTTTGTCTCTCTTAGAGATGCAGCGCCATGCCATGCTGATGTATACCAGCTGTGGTTGGTTCTTTGAAGAAATTTCCCGTCCAGAAGGCACCCAGGTGCTCCGTTACGCAGCCCGTGCCATTGAACTAGCGGAAGAAATCTGCGGTGAGTCGCTAGAAGAAGACTTTATTGCCAAGCTAGCCCTGGCCCCCAGCAATATCCCCCTATTTAGGGATGGCGCTGGGGTTTATCGAGCCCAGGTACGCCCTGCCCGCATCAGTGTCGAGCAGGTGGTGGCCCACTACGCAATGTCCTCCTTGTTTCACACCTATCACCGCGAACAGCGTCTGTACTGCCATACGCTAACGCACCAGGACTATCAAAAACAGACCATGGGAGCCCTCACCCTAGCCCTGGGTCAGGTGACCATTGTGTCAGAAATCACCCAGGCAAAGGGCTGTTATACCTTTGCCGTATGTCATCTAGGGGGCCAAGAATTCCTGTGTGGCATTCGCCCCTTCAAAAATCGAATTGCCTATGCCCGGGCTAAAGAAGCCGTACTCAGAATTTTTGCCCAGGGCAGCATTGTCCAGACAATTGATGCCATCCAGACTCAGTTTGGAGAGTACACCTTTAACTTACAACAGCTGTTTAGTGAAGAACGACAGCACATTATGCAGCTGCTGAGCCAAAATACCTTGGATCAGCTTAACCAGCTGTATACCCAAATTTATCGGGAAAACTATGGCGTGCTCATGGCTTTTCATCGAGAAAGCATGGATGTTCCCCGAGAACTACAGGTAGCTGCCGAAATCACCCTTAGCCACCGTGTTATCGACGTTTTACGACGTTTAGAACAAGACCTTAGTGATATTGACGAACACATTTTAGCCATCAGCACAGGCTATCTAGGGGAGCTAGAGGGTATCGCTATTGAAGCCAATCATTTGCGATGTCACCTCACCCTACCCCAAGCAACACCGATTTTAGAGGGCTTAATCTTACAAGCTCTACGTCAAACATTGCAGATTGAAACTGATGCGACGCATCAAGCCTGTACCCTCGCCGTCAATCCAATTGCTATTCAAGGCATTAAACGATTAATTGTCTTGGGAACTAACTTGGGACTCAATCTCAATTTAGAGCGATCCCAGGAGGTGTATTACAACTACGTACAACAATGCCCGTCCATACCCAGCCTAGGACAGGCACTGGGCATCGTAGAATCAGCGTAGAATCAAGCCCGGAGGGAGCTTACCCAGCCTTTATCGCAGCCTTTATCGCTGATAAAGGCTTTATCGCTGATAAAGCACGCGAGCTTCAAATCCTAATCGGCGAGCTTCCCGCACTCGGGCAACCGCATCAGCATGACTGCCATAACGCCCAATGTTAATAAACTCACCCTGACGTACATAGTCTATGGTGGCATTGCCAAAGGATTGTTGAACTTGTCCTAACTTTCTACGTGACTCGATAACGGCAGCCACATAGGGCGTATCATCTCCCTGCTCATTGCCGCCATTGCGACCATCTTCTACGACCACATCAACTGTATTGGGGTTGAGCCCCAGGATATCGAGGGTTTGTGGGCCAGCCACACCGGTCACCGGCAAATCGTACAGCTGCTGAAACTCTGCCACAGCAGCCTGGGTCATGGGGCCATAGGCACCATCGACCGGACCTGTTTCAATCCCGTTACGATTCAAAGCTTGTTGCAATGCAGCGACGGCCTCGCCCGAATCACCCGGCCCAAGGGAAGGTGTCGTCACGGACCGAGGCACCCCACTAGGACTAGGCAGTGGCGGTGGTCCTGGTGGGGGTGGTAAGCGCTGCTGAGCATTACCAGACGACCCTAGAAGTAGAAAAATACTGCTAACGACGACAGCTGTCAGTAACTTAGGCATCACAATAATCCCTGACTATAATGCGACAGATGCTAACTCAGCGTACAAACAGCTGCTCAGCCATATACGCTCATGCCAGCTCAGTGGATATCAGTCCCGCTCAGCTGGATGGCGTATATATTAGCGGATGATCACCGAAATTGTACTGATTAGCGTGGCAATCACTCCCATTTAATCCCGCAGCACCCGTGCGTCATAACCAAGGTCACTGGCGAAATCAGCCCAAGTACCAGCATCGGACTGGTCGAAAAAGCGTCCAATGCTGATATATTCGCCTAGATTATTCCGCTCCACCGTGGCATTGGGAAAATCTTCTTGAACCTTACTTAGCTGAGATGGACCGGCAATAATCGCGGCAACATAACGTCCCCGAGGAGACCGACTACTGTCAGCATCACGAATAGAGCTGTCCCCAGTAGTACCGGCGCTAAATCCCATATCGATCAAGGTGGTTCGATCGGCAATGCCATCAACCGGTAGATCTGCTGTTCGCTCGTAGGTTCTGATCGCTTGCTCAGTCTGAGCGCCATAAACACCATCTGCCTCCAGATTGAAGCCAAAGGTTCTGAGTACTCGCTGTAGAATTCGCACATCGTCTCGACTGGAAGCAGGCGTAATGCGATCAGAACTAATTGCCCCGTGCACAGGATGGGATAGGCCGACAGGTAAACGCGACAGGTCAACCCCGAGCAAATCTAAGGTTTCCGCATCAGCAATGCCGGTCACATCGAGACGGCGAATACGTTGGAACTGTCGTACTGCTTGGGTAGTGGCTGGACCATATACGCCATTGATGGCAACAGGAAACAACCCGATACTGTCTAGCTGTCGCTGTAGCTCTAGCACAGCAGGGCCCCGATCGCCTTCCCGAAGACGGAGCCGACTTTGGGCAATTAAAACAGACCCATCAAATCGGGTTGGAATCTGCGCCATAGCAGGCACACAGCTTAACAACCAGACACCCACAAGCAGCTTGACACTGAGGCGAGCAGTATGACGAATGGTGGGCAAAAAAACCGAAACGCTCATGGCTTGTTGTCCTAATGTCATCATTTCTAACAAATACAACATCCGGCTAAGTGAAATTACGCCCAGATTTTCTCCGATATGCGCGATATGTCTATTAAATCACCTGCCTAAGGAATATAAGCCTTCGTCAATATCAGCACGCATAATTACGTAAAAATATCAGCTATTTAAAGCTGGTATGGGGGCAACTTTGCCTTGGCGTGATCCTTGGACACCCACCTATGGTTTCAGGTGTTTTGTCCTAAGATTAGAACCAATCGATAAACGAATACTGGGAAAGCAATCGGTTTTAGCTACAATAAGCGGAAACAAAGCGTGAAAATTTGTAACACATTCCGGATTGAGCTATTTTAATTGGCTTAAGCGCTTGCCATCAATGCTCATATTTTCCAGCTGTTACCTCTAATAAAACCTGGTTCCAGCCTGGCATTCTTACAGCAAATAGGGCTAACCCATATTGTTCAACCTGCGACATGTGGCTGTAGTTGTCCCATGCCCTATGTTTGTCGTATCTGGCTGTAACAAATCCTGATGTCCTCCTAGTCCTATCTCGCTAAGACCGTATGCTAAAACCTCGACTTCGTCGTGCCTCAAGACGGCTACTGCTGTACCGAGAACAACGTTACCCCAATATTGAGCGGATTGGGGTAACCCATTCCCATTGGGGAGACCTCTATCACATCTTACTGACCATTTCCTGGCCGGCTTTTATCATGCTGGTCAGCGGTTGCTATCTACTGGTGAATAGTCTGTTTGCCATGGCCTATGGTCTGGATGCGAATGCGATCGCAAACATTCGAGATGGTCACTTTCAGGACTTATTTTTCTTCAGCGTTCAGACCATGGCCTCCATCGGCTACGGTGCCATGTACCCCACCAGTACATACACCCACTGGCTAGTGGTGATCGAGGCAATTTTTGGTGTGTTTTTCATCGCGGTCACTACGGGGCTGGTATTTGCCCGCTTCTCCCTGCCCACCGCTCGAATTCTATATAGTCGTGTCGCAGTGGTAGCCCCCTTTAATGGCGTCCCCACATTGATGTTTCGCACTGCCAATGAGCGCCGTAACTACATACTAGAGGCGCAGCTGTGGGTTACCCTCGTTCGGGATGAAACCACTGAAGAAGGTGAGTACATTCGCCGCTTCCACGATCTCCCCCTGGTCCGTTCCCATACACCCGTATTTAGCCTCTCCTGGACCGCCATGCACCGCCTGACCAGCGATAGCCCATTCTATGGTGAAACCCCAGAAACATTACGCCAAAACCGAGCTGAGATTATTGTTACCCTCACCGGTTTAGATGAAACTTTATCCCAGACAATCCACGCACGCCACTCTTTCAGTGCATACGACATCTACTGGAATCATAAGTTCGTAGATATTATTTCAACCAATGATAAAGGTCGCTCTGTCGTGGACTACAATCATTTTCACTCGATTGAGCCCGTGGAACAACATAGTACAGCCCATCGAAATCCTCAAGAGCAACTCACCAGCTGGACATCCCATTAAACCAATAGGTGCCCCTGATACCTGAAGATTTGCCCCCTCACAGTAAAGGGCCAGAGGACATCATTGTTGTTGATGCCCTCTGGCCTTAATACTCTGATTTTTAACCTGGGACCCCCTTATGGTTCCATTACAACGCTTTTGCCTAAACCAGCAGGGTGAAAAGCTTCACCATCAGCTTTGTACGATTGATAGGCTTACTGATATAAAAGGAAGCACCACACAGTTTGGCGCGAATACGGCCAATAAGGTTGGCTTTCCTAGCCATCAGAATAATCGGTACATCCTTATACTGGGGATGCCGACGCAGGTGAGAGCATAGGTCAAATCCGTCCAAACCTTCCATCGCGGTGGTCAGCATAATCAAATCAGGCTGACACTTTGCCAGGTCTGCTACGGCTGTAGCCACGTCATCCACTGATGTAATGGAAAAGACCGTGTCTTCTAGAAACTCTCTCAGCTCCCGCAAGGATTGGCTATCAGAATCAATACAAACGAGCTGATACGAAGGAGATCCACCCCCTGCAACCATTTGAGCAGGATTAAACGTATCAGGGCTCAGTACCTGTAAAGAGGACCCAAATGTGCTGGAAGACGACGCCTGATTGAGCAGGGTATCAATATCACTCTTTGGCTGAACCAGTTGATCAATAACGTTTCCTGGCTCAGGCATAACGACCTCCTGTTGTTTAACAGGAGGTGGCGTATTCCGCTTGGATGAAAAGGTTTCTGCCTCTTGATGACATTGCTCAACCAATGTACGAATATCTAGCGTACAAAAAGCTGGGTAATCAACAATATTGCTAAAGTTATTAACCTCATAGCTGCCTCGGCTAACCCTTAGTAGCGATGTGACTGTAGTCACTGCCAAAGCACGAATAAACTGCCCTGCTTGGTCAAAAGTGATGTGCTCTTGCTCTACGAGCCAACGAATAGCTCGATAGTCAGCAGTCAAATCATTGCCCTGGTGCGTATATTGCCGATGGTAGAGCTGCAGCTGGGCTAGAACCAAATCGGAAATTGCGTCAGGAAACAGCTGGCGTCCTTCAAATCTCAGTGCATCGAATCCATTCTGAGAACTCGTTGCAAACAGGAGCTTACCCCGCTGTAGCCATAGAGACCAACGAACATCATTGGAAACCACCAAGAGTTCGCCACTCACTTGACGCCCGACAAGCTGAGCTAGCAACGTGAGCGGATGTAATGTTTTTTGTGTAATAGTGCCTGCTAAAACCATGGGAAGAGTTCCGGTCAAAGAACGGTATTCGAAGGGGTAAAAATCAGATAGAGCAGCGATGGATGATGACTTAAGGACTAGTGGAAACAGATTCGATACAGTCGTGACAATATCGAAATTGCAGTCTCTTCCTGGTGTCGTTATCCAAGCAATTAAAAAGAAATTAATTGCCTTGCACTCTCTTGATATAAATAAAGATGAGAAGTAATTAACAACTAAGTAGATACACCTATATTGAAATTAAGCTCAAGCTGATCCAGGCACAGAATCTGTATTTTCCTAGAGTTTCTTTCAAATTGAACTTAACGACAATCGAAGAACACAAGCTTGAACGATTCATTTCACGGTTATGTTGACTAATTTCAATCAACTGTTTTAGAAATGCAAGTATTTTCGTAGGAACTGGTCGAAAGTTTATATGTTTTGCCTTAGCAGTTTATATAAATCAAATTTTAAAATTTGATGTTTCAATTGATGCACCTTCCGGATATGTACGTAAATCGTATTTTTAATGATGCCATGCTTAGATCACATCCAATGTAAGACTTAGTTTTTAGAAGGCTCAGGCATTTGAACGGTTCCTTAAAATTACAGTAAACCTCATATACAGACTTCCAAACATACGTAGGTAGATGGCTCTTTTCTAACAGAATACCCAGCCACCAACCAGGTCTTTTCAGTCCATATTTATACGCACTTTTGCTGATAAAAGTGCATTTCTAGCAAGGTGTCATGGACATATTCCTTCAACAGCCATGAAAGTGTCCGCCGAACTGTCTCACAAACATCGGTATATTTGACCAAGGAGAACAACTCCGCAGAGAATCTTAGTAGACCTTGACACCTCTAGCCTGCTCCATCAAACATTGATGGGTACTCTTTTCTACCTCCTTGGGTTGCGGCTGACGCTGCACATAGGTCCCGTCTGACTGCATCTCCCAAGCCTGACGATTGTCGGCAAGACAAATATCCAAAATATTGCTCAGCTCTCGGCGTAAATGCGGGGCTAGAATCGGTGTCACAGCTTCAACTCGGCGATCTAAGTTGCGGGGCATCCAATCGGCACTACCAATGTAAAACTGCTCATTGCCATCATTCTGAAAGTAAAAAATACGAGAGTGCTCTAAAAATCGTCCAATAATACTAATGACTCGAATATTTTCGCTCACAGCTTTGACACCAGGCGTTAAACAACAGACACCCCGCACAATCAGGTCGATACTTACCCCCGTTTGAGATGCCTGGTAGAGAGCCTGGATAATACCGGGGTCTACAAGAGAATTCATCTTGGCAATGATGCGCCCCTTATCACCATGGGCAGTTTCCTGATGAATTAATGCCAGCATGCGCTCTCGCAAAGTAATGGGTGCAATCAGCAGCTGACGATACGCTTTTTGTCGCGAGTATCCCGTCAGGTAGTTAAAGAGATCGGTTAAGTCTGCACCCAGATCTTCACTACAGCTCAGCAGGCCCAGATCTGTGTACATCCGGGCGGTCTTAGGGTTGTAATTGCCAGTGCCGATATGAACATAACGACGGATGCCATCGTGTTCTTTACGCACAACAAGGGCAACTTTAGTGTGGGTTTTCAGACCTAAGAGCCCATAAACCACATGTACTCCCGCTTTTTCTAGGGTACGAGCCCAGTTAATGTTGTTTTCTTCATCAAAACGAGCTTTTAGCTCTACTAAGGCAACAACTTGTTTCCCATTTTCAGCTGCTGAAATCAGCGCATTGATTATGGGAGAATCTCCGGATGTGCGATAAAGCGTCATTTTAATCGTTAGCACATCCGGATCAGTTGCCGCCTGAGTAATAAATTGCTGAACGGTGGCCGCAAATGAAGTATAGGGATGATGAACTAGACGATCGCGACGGCGAATAATTGAAAATACATCATCGCCTTCACCGTCGGTCTCATCATGGTTGATGCGGTGCCATGGCAAAGGAATCACAGCATTCCAGTCAGGATCTTTCAACTCTGGCAGAGGTAATCCAATTAATTTCATCAAATCACCTAGACCAATAAGACCTTCGACGTCATAAATATCGTCCTCGGTCAAATCCATCTCTGAAAGCAAGGTGGCACGTACCTCAGGAGACGTATTTACCTGGAGTTCTATACGTACTAAGGAACCTCCCAGACGACGCTTACGCAGTTCTTGCTCCAGCGCCAACATTAAATCATCAGCATCATCCTCTTCCACGAACAAATCGGCATTACGGGTAATGCGAAACGTGTAATAGTCTTCGATTACCATGCCAGGGAAAAGGAACGCGAGGTTTTGGCCAATCACTTGTTCTAGGGGTATAGCAGCCCAGAGTGCGCCCTTCGGTTGTTGTGACTTAGGCAGTTGGATAAATCTTGGTAAAACCCTAGGTACTTTGATCCGGGCAAAGTGAGTTTCTTCAGAATCTGCCTCCCGCACCACAACCGCTAGATTGAGACTCAGATTAGAAATATAGGGAAAGGGATGGCCCGGATCTACGGCCAGTGGTGTCAATACCGGAAATATCTGATCTTCGAAATAGGCTTGTAGGTAAGCCACTTGCTTGCTGCTGAGATCGTCATAGTCCAGCAGATAGATGCCGTGTTCATGGAGCTGAGTTCTGACTTGCAAAAAGCAATCTTGTTGCCGAGCAAATGTTGGCCTGAGCTTACTGCCAATGGCTTGCAGATGTTCCATAGGGGTACGACCATCAGCAGTACGACGACTGACCTGGGCTTCAATTTGTTTTTTGATCCCCGCCACGCGCACCATAAAAAATTCGTCTAGATTATTGCTAAAAATCGCTAAGAACTTTAGCCGCTCTAGCATGGGTGTACGTGGATCTAGCGCTTCGTGGAGCACTCGTTCATTGAACGAGAGCCAGCTTAATTCTCGACTGATGTAATAGTTAGGCGAGGTTAAGTCAATATCAGAGGATACTGCTTTAGCTTGGCCATTAACATCATCATCTTTCGACCTCTTAGGTGCCGTTTTCTCAGCGCTTTTATCCAACATTTTTGTAGATATCCCTAGTCTATTTCTGACTTGTTCTAGAAAACATCACGCTCACGACCGACCCACCACTCGCCCAATTTCATGAGGTCGTCATGGATATCTGCCACCTGCTTAGCATAGTCATCCGCCGATAGCTCATGACGACGTTCTTGAAGCTTTTTGAGCCGTAATTGTATAAGCAGCCAAGGTTTACTCATACCGTCAGTTGCTTCAATATATTTTGCTAACTCATGGCTGTTCATAGGATTGTTGCCCTCGCAAATAGTAAGGTAAGGTCACTGACAGAGGTATATTTTTTTCACACCATCTTTACCTTACTGAAAAATCCAGACTCGTTATGGTGAACCGTCCTAATGAGTAAACCCGCAGAAGGGGAAGCACTTTAGCTTCTCTCTGCGGGTTTTTAATTAAGTTAGCATCCTATCAAGTATTTTGGATGCTTGTATCCCTGAGCAGATTAACGCTTCAGGGTATTTACCCAATCACGCAGGTTTTCAGCAGCCACATCACGTCCACCCAAACCAAAGGCGATCGCAATTGCCACAGCCACAGCCCCCAACAATAAACCAAAGGCCAGATTAACGATGCTAGTGGCCAAACCAATGTGCTGTAGAGCCATCGAGCCAACTAAAGCAATAATGGCAATCCGAGCAGTCTGGGCCAGGGTATTCGACGAAGACATGCCCATACCGCTAACCAAACGGAAGGCTAAGTTCGCCGCATATAGGCCAACGGCAAAGATAAGAACACCGGTTAGCACTCGGGCTGAGACGGCCAGAATATTGCTAACAATTTCAGTTAGAACGGGAAAACCAAGAATTTCAGTAGCAGTCACTGCACCGAGTAGAACAATGCCCACTAGAGCAATTATCCCAACAATCTCAGAAGGGGTTTTTTGAGGTGGCTCTACGGCAGGCATGGGCTCACCTTCAGCCAAGGTAGACACTTCAGGTTCAGTCTCAGTGAGTTCAGGGAAACCAAGCAGGCTAGTAACATTGTCAAAGCCGATACCCGATAGTAAACCCACCACTAAATCGGACACAAATTGACCAATGAAGTAGAAGACCACCAATACTACACCAGCAGCAAGTACCTGAGGAATGATAAAGAGCACTCGCTCCAACATCTCCACGGCAGGCCCAGAAATTGCCTCAATGTTAAGCTCATTTAGGGCTGCGATCGCAGCTGGGATCAAGATCAAGGTGTAAACCAAAACACCCGCCAGGCTAGAAATAGACGTGCCATCATCAGGGCGAGAGGCCAGACCAAAACGAGCGCCAAAGTTATCAGCTCCCGTTGCCATCAGCAGATTGGTGACGATTCCTTTAACAATATTGGCAACCAACCAACCAATGCCAAAGACAATACCGGCGGTAATGATCTGAGGAATGGCCGATAGGAAATTGCTGAGCAGCTCTTCAACAGGACCTAATAAACCGGGCAGCTGTAGAGCACTCAGTACCAGCGGCAAAGATAGGAGGAAAATAAACCAGTAAACGACATTCCCTAGGGTGTCATTTACCTGGAAAGAATTGCCTTCAGAATCAACGCCCGTCTGTTCAGACAACCGCTCATCCAGGTTAAAGCGACCAAGACCGTTAACAACAGCGGACTTAACTACCTTAGCAATCACCCAAGTAACAAATAGGATGACAGCTGCACCTGCAAGACGAGGCACATACTCAAAGACAGTTTGCAATAAACCGCTAATGGGCTGTGAAACCGAATCCAATTTGAGCGCATTCAAAATGGCGATCAAGAAGAAAAGCATCACCACCCAGAACACGACGCTACCGACCGTGCTCTCGACAGAGACATCATTCCCTAACCCAGCCTTACTAGCTAGCTGATTGTCGAGATTTGTTTTACTGAGCAAAAACTTAACAAATGCTTTCGCAATTGTGGCAACCACCAGGCCCACAATTAAAAGCAAGAATGCACCGAACAAACCAGGCAAAAACGTACCCAGCTGATTACTAATGCTACTCGTAAATTCAGTAATCGAATTTGTCTGAGCAAGATTGAATGTAGGGTTCAAACTTAACCAGTCAAACCCAACCACCCCGTGGAGTTGAGTCATTGTTCTCTATTGCCTACTGAACATCTACATGTGCCGAACATGGCGCTAACCTATGGGCAAAAAAAATCATGTTTGCCCATAGGTTAGCGCCTAATATCAATTTTTTTTCCCGGAAGCTACATTAATAGCAGACTTTGTAATAAATCCCCTGTATTTCTAGGTACAACCGCCCATAATTCATGATTTCCTGGGGTTGTCAAGCAACAATTAGCCGATTTTAGGCATTTTTTGCTACTTCACGTATGCAGAAGACTACTCAGTCCATGGGCTATTCCGGGCATTGCTGATCCCCAGACACTGACTCCTCAGACTATTCATCACCAGATGCGTCATCACCAGATGCGTCATCGCCATTAGCATCTTCTAATTCATCGTTAACAGCCGCATCAGCTACAGACTCATCTCCAGGCTCGGGGGACTCATCCGTTTGAACCTCCGCTGTGATCACAGCCTCTGGGACGTCATCTTCTGCGATCACAGCCTCTGTGACATCATCCGCAATCTCTAGCTCAGGCACAACAGCTACCGCCGCGATCGCATCATCGCCATCCAAACGCTGCAGTTGCACGCCCGTTGCCATTCTTGACTGGATTGAAATGGCATCAATTGCCTGACGAATGATGATGCCGCGTTGGGTAACTAACATGAGCTCATCCTTGGAGTTTACAATTCGAAGGGCGACTAGCTCATCATTTTCCTTGCGGAATTTCATACCCACCAAGCCCATACCAGCCCGATTTTGCAGGCGGAAATTATCCACAGGCACCCGTTTACCCAAGCCACCAGCCGCAATAATCAATACCCAGGGACCACAATCTCCTTCGGCCACAGTCGCCTCATCATTCTCATCCGCATCCGCATCAGACGCTGCCACCTGAGCGGTAACCGCCGCAGGCAAGATATCCATGCTAATCAGCCGATCACCATTCCGCAGAGACATGGACTTCACACCACGGGTGGGGCGTCCCAAGGGTCTAAGCTGATCGTTGTCAGCCCTAAAGTGAATTGTCATCCCCTGCTGAGAACCAATAATAATGCTGTCTTCAGCGCGGGCTAAGCGGACCCATCGCAGCTGGTCGCCCTCTTCTAGAGAAATAGCAATCAGACCATTGGCCCGAATATTGCCAAAGGCAGATAGGGCCGTCTTTTTGATAAAGCCCCCCTGGGTGAGCATAACCAGGTACACATCTTCGGCAAACTCTTGCACACCCAGCACTGACGTCACTTTCTCTTCCCGAGGAATGGGCAACATTTGCACAATTGGGTTACCCCGTGCTACTCGAGACCCCTCCGGAATCTGATAAGCCCGCAGCGTATAGGCCACACCCCGATCGGTAAAGAACAGCATATGGTCGTGGGTGCAACAGGTAATGAAGTGTTCAATGGCATCATTGTCCTTCATCCGGGTACCTGACTTACCACGAGTCGCTCGATTCTGCGCCTCAAATGTAGACACAGGCATACGCTTGATGTAGCCTTGCTCGGTCACCAGAATGACAACCTGCTCATTGGCAATTAACGAAATATCCGTCAGCTCGTCTTCAGCTGCTTCAATTACAGTGCGCCGTTCATTGGCATGGCTATTACGCAGCTGCTGTAATTCTTCCTCAATAATGGCCAGAATGCGTTCACGACGAGCCAAAATATCACGCAAATCGGCGATTTTCTCCTGGAGAGCTTCATGCTCCTGTTGAATTTTGTCAGCTTCCAATGCGGTCAAACGACGCAGTTGCATCTGCAAGATGGCATCGGCCTGGGCAGACGATAGCTCATAGGATTCCATTAGTTCCTGTTTCGCAGTGCCCACATCGGCGGCATGGCGAATCAGCGCAATCACCGCATCCAGATTATCCAGGGCAATCAGATATCCCTGTAAAATATGGTCTCTCTCTTCAGCCTTACGTAGCTCATACCGAGTCCGTCGGGTAATTGTCTCTACTCGAAACTCTAAAAAGACCTCTAAAAACTGTCGCAGTGTTAACAACTGAGGCTCACCATTGACCAAGGCCAACATGTTGACGCCAAAGTTGTTCTGTAACGGCGTTTGCTTATAGAGATTGTTGAGCACCACCTTAGGATAGGCGTCTCGCTTGAGTTCGATGACGATACGCATGCCGTCGCGATCGCTCTCATCACGGATATCGGAAATGCCGTCTAATCGACGATCGTTAACGAGTTCAGCAATCTTCTCAATCAGACCAGCCTTGTTAGTTTGATAGGGCAGTTCCGTAACAATAATGGCTTCCCGATCAGGACGACCTGGGTATTCAATGGTCTCAATGGTGGCCACAGCACGCATGGTGACAGAACCACGACCTGTCAAATAAGCATCGCGAATGCCATTGCTGCCAATAATCTGAGCCCCTGTGGGGAAATCGGGTCCAGGGATATGATTCAGCATCAGTTCCTGACTAGTGATTTCAGGATTTTGAATCAGGGCAATCACGCCATCGACTAGCTCACCAAGATTATGGGGAGGAATATTAGTCGCCATCCCCACGGCAATTCCAGAAGACCCGTTTAGCAATAACTGAGGTATCCGTGCAGGCATGACGGTGGGTTCTTGCTGAGAACCGTCAAAATTATCTGCAAAGTCAACAGTCTCGGATTCGATATCTTGTAGCAGTGCATTACTGGTCAGCGCATGCAACCTTGACTCGGTATATCGCATGGCCGCTGGCGGATCATTGTCGATGGAACCAAAATTTCCATGGCCATCAATCAACGGGGCCCGCATGGAAAAGTCTTGAGCCATCCGCACCAGGGCATCGTACACAGCGGTGTCACCGTGGGGATGGTATTTACCTAAAACTTCACCAACAACACGAGCACATTTTCGGAAAGGTCTATCCGCAGTTAAGCCCAATTCGTGCATAGCGTAGAGAATGCGACGATGTACGGGCTTTAGACCATCCCTAGCGTCCGGCAAGGCCCGCCCTACAATGACGCTCATGGCGTATTCTAAGTAGGACCGGGACATCTCGTTGCGCAGATCAGTGGATACAATCCGCTCTTGGGGATTACTCATACGGAAAAGAGACTCCAAAAATGCCGGAAAAACAATACCTAACTTGATAAATTCTTAGCAGGTTTTTTAAGGTCCCAAATTTAGGGATATTTAGGAAAGTTTTCCTGGGAAATTTTCACTAAGAATGCATAAAATTTTAGCACATTACTGGCATTCTTGATGGTCACCGTAACCCAATAAAAAAGGGGGTTTGAGGTGGATCCTATGTCACTGTCTAGCCCCACGAATTATCCATGGGGATGTTCCGATAAAAGGAGTTCTCGAAAAAAGTAATTTGCAATGGCCTTTAAAGACTCTGGAGAGAAAATTAGTGATACCCACCACTGCCCCCTTTCGCATCATCTATTCCGACCGTTTTTTGGACCACGATACAGGACCGGGCCATCCTGAAAATGCCGGCCGATTAACGGCGGTGGTCACAGCCTTGAAAGCCCATGCCATGGGCAACCAGTTGGAGTGGGTAGAACCCTGCGATCGCAACCCCCTAGACTGGATTAATGCTGTCCATGATCCGGTCTATGTCCTGGCCCTGCAACGCATTGCTGAACGGGGAGGGGGGCGATTGGATGCCGATACTCCGGTGTCAACCGCCAGCTACCAAACTGCCCTACTGGCTGTATCTGCTTGGTTAGATGGGGTGGACTATGTTACGGACAACCATGGCACCTCTGGGTTTGTCCTCGCCCGTCCCCCGGGTCACCATGCTGAATATGGTCAGGGTATGGGGTTTTGTCTGCTCAGCAATGTTGCGATCGCGGCCCACTACGCCCTAGAAAAACCTGGCATTGAGCGAGTTGCCATTCTTGACTGGGATGTGCACCATGGCAATGGCACCCAGCAGCTAATCAGCAATCAACGTCAGATCGTTTACTGCTCCTTACATCAAATGCCCGCCTACCCCGGCACTGGTCAAGCAGGGGAAACAGGGATGCACAGCAATGTGCTCAACATTCCCATGGCCTCAGGTAGTACCGTCGAGGATTATAAACACCGGTTTGAACAGCAAGTGGTCCCATTTTTGCAACAGTTTCAGCCAGATTTATTACTCGTCAGTGCGGGATACGATGCCAACGCCTCTGATCCCCTGGCAGGCATCGATTTAATGCCCGCAGACTATGGCTTTTTGGCAGCAGCCTGTCACAAAGTAGCCCCCCGAGTCCTATTTGGACTGGAGGGGGGCTACGATTATCAGGCCCTGAGCCAATCAGTGATTGCCACCATTGAAGCAGTCCTATAGACGAGAAATCTCAGGGCCAGCTAAACGCCCTAGAAGAGCATGCTTCAACGAAAACGTGAGGAGAGAGACAGGGGTTTGCCTGCCTTCTCCTCTTATCCAGCTAGGCAGTTACCTGGGTAGCTTCCATAGCCTCTAAATAGCCAATGACAATGCTTACATTGTCTGGATCGGCCCAAAGAATGAGGCGCGGCATATAGGAACTACTCAGATATTCATGCTTAGGTAACACCCTTAGAGAGAAGCCCTGAAGACCACTTTGGGTGTACGCAACATTGAGGTTATACAAGCTGCTGCCATCGGCATCTTGACCGCGATAAACCATCTCTGTTGCTTGGCCACCTTGCAACTCACCATCAATGTCGATCCCCCCTTGGTAAAACTCCACCGAAACATCCGAGGCCTTCAATTGCCCCAAATAAACGCGAGCATTTACCTGTAGCGGTTCATTCACCTGCAAACCAACATCATGGGATAGATAGATTTCGGCGATAGAAATCTGTTGCCAGTGCTGGTACAAGTCTGACTGCCACTGGGCTAGAGCCTTAGCTGGAGCATAGCTCTCGGCGACCAACTGCCGCCCTCGATCCGACGCTGCAAAATATCCTTGGTTGGCATAGTCCTGTAGCATGCGGGCCGTATTGAAGGTCGGGGTATTCAACCGGATAGCATTCTTCATCTTCGCCACCCACCCACGGGGAATGCCATGGCTATTCCGATCGTAGAAGAGAGGGACAACGGCGGTCTCTAACAGCTCATAGAGGTCATTGGCCTCCACTTCATCCTGATAGTCTTGATCATCGTAGTCTTCACCAGAACCGATGGGCCAGCCTGTGCGTACATAATCCGCCTCATCCCACCATCCATCTAACACACTCAGGTTGGGAAGACCATTCATTGCCGCTTTCATCCCACTGGTTCCCGATGCTTCCCGAGGACGACGGGGGTTATTCAACCAGACATCACAGCCTGATACCATCCAGCGGGCGACGTGAATGTCATAGTTAGGAACAAACACAATGGAGCGATCTAAGCCTTCATCACGGGTAAAGTGAATAATGTTGCGAATCAGCTCTTTGCCTGGAATATCCTTAGGGTGAGCTTTACCGGCAATCACAAACTGCACCCGCCGCCCCAAGGTGTTAGAAACAATCTTCCGCAGACGTTCAACATCTCTCAAAAAGAGTGTGGCGCGCTTGTAGGTGGCAAATCGGCGAGCAAAACCAATGGTAAGAGTACCCGGGTCTAACACTTCTTGGGCCCGTTCCATTTCTAAATGAGAACCGCCTCGCTCCTTCACCGCTTTGTGTAGCCGGTCTCTAACAGACACAACCAGGTGAGAACGACAACTTTCGTGGTTGCGCCAGATCTCTTCATCGGGAATGGCAGCCACTTTGTCCCATAACGGATCATCCACACCGACGCTATCCCAGTTCGGTCCTAAGTAACGGTCGTAAAGCTCCTGGGTAGATTTAGCCACACAGCTGCGGGCATGGACGCCATTGGTGATGGACGTAATCGGCACTTCATCCACTGGCAGACTGGGCCATAGACCACCAAACATCTTACGGGATACAGCACCATGGAGCTTGCTCACACCGTTGACAAATGAGGCCATCTTAATGGCCAACACCGCCATACTGAACGGAGCATCATGATCGACGTCATCCTCTCGTCCCAGCCCCAAGAAATGCTCATGGGACAGACCAAAGCGTGCAGCATAATGACCTAAGTAATGGAATATTTTTTCTGGGGGGAAGAGGTCAATGCCTGCCGGGACAGGGGTGTGGGTAGTAAATAGCTGAGTTGCCTGGGCCATCTGCTGCGCTTCACTAAAGCTGAGTTCCTGGGCATCCATCAGCATACGAATGCGCTCTAAAGCCAAAAAGGCTGAGTGACCTTCATTGAGGTGATAGGCCGATGGCTTTAACCCCAAGGCCTGGAGCATACGGACACCGCCAATACCCAGCATCATCTCCTGCTGGATTCGCATATCAATGTCGCCACCGTACAAGCGATCGCAAATGTCCTGATCGTGGGGGGCATTCGGCTCAATGTTGGTATCCAACAGATACAGAGGCACACGCCCTACGGTCACCCGCCAGATACGTGCATAGACTTTACGCCCCGGATAATCTACAGAAATGCGCAATTCATTCCCCTCATTGTCCCGCTCCAGAGCCAGGGGCATGTTGTAAAAATCGTTGATAGGATAGCGTTCCTGCTGCCAGCCATCAGCATTGAGATACTGGGCAAAGTAGCCTTCTTGATAGAGCAAACCAACGCCAACTAAGGGCAGCCCTAAATCGCTAGCCGTCTTTAAGTGATCACCCGCTAGAACGCCCAAACCTCCCGAATACACCGGCAGACACGTCGTCAAACCAAACTCCATAGAGAAGTAGGCGTAACACTCGTTATCCACAGGATTTGCCCGATTTACGTCGTACCATGACTGGGCATTCAAATAGTGCTCTAAACGCTCGACAGCATGGTTCATCTGGGCAATAAATCCACCATCCTCAGCAACGGCATGGAGCCGATCCTGACTAATGGTGCTGAGCATTAAGATGGGGTTGTAGCGACTAGATGCCCAAAGGTCGGGATCCAGACGTTTAAACAGGTCAATCGTCCCCACATCCCAATCCCAATGGATATTTTCAGCAAGCTGACGCAAAGGAGCTAACGAAGCGGGTAGTGTGGGTGTAACGTTAAAGGTACGAATCGGGCGCATAGATTTTTGATGCGAATGCTTCAAGTCCACGAACATTCTGGCCCTGAAATTTAGTTTGGCACCAAACCCTTAACACTGTTTTCGCTCCCCAGCTTGGCTTGTCTGCGGACAAACCAACCAGAATCAAGGCATCGCCCGAAAGCTAAAATTTTTCTTCATTTCAACAAAGCCCGTATATTTTGATTGCGTTCAATTGCCTTTTATTGCATTTTATGTTTAGACGCAACATCAATGATAGAAATCGATCATGGCCAACGCAACCACTCATATTGCAATCGATTTGCAATCGATATCGACACCAATTCTATAAGCTTATTACACGCTTCAAGGAGCCGTTAGTTCCCTTGTGCCCTCCATACAACAGAACAACACCTTAGTCATCGACATTGGTGGTGGCAGCACCAAAATTGTTTATGGAGCCAACAATACCATTGAGTATCAACAAACTTTCCCTACAGGTACAGTGGTTACCAAAGAAAAGTTTCAGCTGACGAAAAAGATTTCTACATCAGAAGTAGTAGCCCTACAAAAGAAAGTAAAACACTTGATAACAAAAGGCTTCTAAATACTAATAACCAATAACCAAGAACTAAAATCATTGCATCGCACCTTTCAGTCGGCAGCCGACGCCTCCTCGATCTTGGAGACTTTTTTGGGCGACTTCTTGAGGGCTAAAGAACACTTTTTCTACAACCTGCCAGTCTCTTACCATCAACATTTCAAACAACATCTCTTGCTCGTTGGGTCCGCCATTGGTAATGTAGTAACAACAGCCATCCGCTCCCTCCACAAACTCTCCATTGAAGAAGTTATAGAGCATGGCCTTCTCTAGATTCTCTCGTCGTACCTCCATCCCTGCTTCTAATAGGTCTTGGGCTGCATCTTCTTCTAAACTGCATTGCAGTTTCAGCTTCGCTGCCATGGTTTTTGTTGTCATACAAGGCACCATTTCTGCCATCTCAATGGCGTCTTTAAGCGCTTGGCTGTTGTCATTGACAATGACAACTCCCTTACCAATAAACAGCATGCCCATATCTAAGTGGAATTGTCCGGGCTGCTCCACACAGACCAGCTGATCAATACTTGCTAATCCAAAATCCTCACAGATCACATGGCGCACCTCATGATCATTGAGCTGATAGAGATGGGCTGTGGTTGCGATCGCATCTTTGCCAACCAAAATCACGGGTTTGCCAGTGGCATCCTCCCCCGTAATCATATTTCCCCCTTCTATATAGGCTCGAATGTGACCGACAGTTTGTCCCCTTATCTGGGCAACCAGCTCTCGTTCCACCGCCATTTTGAATTCATTCACCCTGATTCCCAAGGGAATCCACAAGTGGTCATCCTGTAGCACTTCCTCCAAAATATCTGGGGTCAGTTTTCCTTGCCACCGTTGTCGTCGCCCTGCGGTCATCGCCTTTGCCAGAAGATCATCATCCAACTGTCTCAGCACGGCCACACAACCATTTGCCAGATATTCCACACTATCCTCAGCCCACTTTGATACAGGCTTTAGGTTCTCGGTAATTGTATAGTTAAGCGCCTTATAGCAATCTTTTGCGAATTCCTGCTGAATCTCTTCTCGACAGCCGCCGTCCGTCAAGATTTCCAGGTATACCCCCAGCTCATTGGCTATTTTCGCAAAGAATCTCAAATATTCTCTTTCAGTTTCGGCAGATACCTCGGTTTGGCCTCGCGTAAAGTTCATATGCAAAACCGTTGTCCGACCACCTGGCGTTTTCTTTTGGGGTAAGGCACCCCCAGTATCCACACTCGGCAGCTCTATCCTGTGATCCCATGGCGTCTCTATGTTTCTGTTCTGCACATTCATGCTGCTAGCCTCACAAAAGCTGATTGAAGGAATACCCAATCAGACCACCCAATACATTATGAAACGCCCTGCAAACAGATGTGAAGCGCCAGCGCTGGGAGTTGCCATTGAGTTGTAACAATTCCTCAAAGTTTACAGACCCTAATCTTAATAAAATGGTAACAATACACACTGTTTAAAATGGGCTGGATTTCTGCCTTTGTTGAGCAAAACGGCTCACAGACCCGGTTCAACTTATACAGCTATAAAAATTGGAGACGGTGAATGGTCAGCACATTTGCAAATCCTGTTGTTAATTCTGCCATTAGTTTGGGCACCCAAGCCTTTGATGAAACAGATCCCGTTCAACTATGGCCCAATGACTCTTTAGAAACCGTCGAGGTCGTTATTCGGGCTGTTTACCGGCAGGTTTTGGGCAATACCCATGTGATGGAGAGTGAGCGGGCCACCGTGGCAGACGCAGAATCACAATTACGAAGTCATGCTATCACCGTCCGAGAATTTATTCGCCAGATTGCTAAATCAGAACTGTATCGGTCTCGGTTTTTTGAGCCTTGTTCTCGCAATCGTTTTATTGAACTTAACTTTAAACATTTATTAGGGCGAGCACCCAATAGTTATAGCGATATTGCTGACCATAGTTATCTCTTAGAGGCACAAGGATTTGAAGCAGACATTGACTCCTACCTAGATAGCGATGAGTACCAACAAACCTTTGGTGAAAGCATAGTGCCCTACTATCGGGGGCACAAATCCCCGACAGGCCAGCAGGTATCCGGATTTCCCAATCTACTAAAGCTACTGCGCGGCGCGGCTAGCCATGACAACAACTTAGCCCACAACCAACAGTCCCGGTTAAATCAGGCCCTCATGGCAAATCAAATTGGTAAGATTGCTCCTGTCACTCGTCCCACCACACTCTGGAAATCTCCAGCCACCCAGGAGTTAGAGGCACGTTATGCGGCCTATGCTGCTGCACAGATCTCACCCGATAGACCTGCCATCGAGTTAGGGACCCAGGCCTTTGATGAAACAGCCCCAGTTGAACTACGCCCCAACGATTCATTGGCAGCCGTTGAGGTGGTGATTCAGGCAGTCTACCGACAGGTTTTGGGCAATGCCCATGTGATGGAAAGTGAGCGGGCTGCCATTGCGGATGCAGAAGCACAGCTACAAAGTCAAACCATCACCGTGCGCGAGTTTATTCGCAGAGTCGCCAAATCAGATCTATATCGGTCTCGCTTTTTTGAACCCTGCTCCCGCAGTCGGTTCATTGAATTGAACTTTAAGCACCTGTTAGGCCGTGCGCCCAATAACTACAGTGACATTGCTGACCATAGCCAGATCCTAGATTCAGCAGGGTATGAAACCGAAATCGACGCTTACCTCGGTAGCGATGAATATCTCCAGGTGTTTGGGGAAAACACAGTGCCTTATTATCGAGGACACCAGTCTCCTATCGGACAAAAAGTAGCCGGATTTGCGAACCTACTAAAATTACTGCGGGGCAGAGCGAGCAATGATAGCAACCCGGCTTATTATCTCTCCCAAGCACGGCTAATCCAGGCCACCATGACCAATAAGATTGGCGAAATCGAAGCGGTTAATAGCCCCGCTAATCGCCAGCTGACTGTGATAGAACCCGAGAGACGTCTAACTGAGCAAGAAAAAATTGCCCAGCAAACATTCCAGGGTTACGCACCTTTCCGTCAAACATCACCAATAGAACTATTGCCAGGTGCATCAACAGAGGAAAGTGAAGTGGTTATCCGGGCCATCTATCGTCAGGTGATGGGCAATGCTCACATTATGGAAAGTGAGCGTTTAGTGGTCCCTGAATCTCAGCTCAAAAATGGTAATCTGAGCGTTCGCGAATTTGTTCGTCAAGTTGCTAAGTCTGAACTTTATCAGTCTCGGTTTACAAACTGCTATCGCTATCGGGCCATGGAGCTGCACTTCAAACATCTCTTAGGTCGTGCCCCCCAAAACTTTGCCGAAATGAAGGCCCACAGCGCCATTCTAGATACCGAAGGCTACGAAGCCGACATCGATAGTTATATCAACAGCGATGAATATCAAAATGCCTTTGGCGAGAACATTGTGCCCTACTATCGGGGCTATAACAGTGCGCCAGGACAGACCATGGTGGAATTCACCAATATGTTGCACCTGCTCAAGGGAGCCTCTGGCAGTGATAAGGATCTAACGGATAATCGCCCCCGCGTAACTAACGCGATGTTGCCCTATCAACCGATCAAAGTGAGCAAGCCCCGCGATGCTCAAGAGATTCTGGCAGAAATCTTTAACTTCACGCCAGCTGCAACACCGGTTATCCCAGAGCCCAAGGAAAGCGAACAAGATATACTCATCGCCAAGCTTCAACAACAGCTGGCCGACTTACGTTCTACCGCAAGCGTTGGGGAATCTGTTCTGCGCAAAGGAGCACAACCAAAAGCAGTCCTTAGTGGGGGTATTTCTTCAAAACAAGCTGACGAAAAAGCTGCCCTGATCGAACGCTTGCGGGGTGAACTAATGGAAGCTCAAGCCTTGGCTGCTGTCGGTGCGTCTCGCCTGAATAAATGGCAACAGCGCAACTTTCGTTAAAAGTTAGGTGATGCTATGACAGCCTTTGGATAGGGAGTTTTGGATAGCAAGTGTAGTTTGGGGAGCAGGTAGTGAGGGCAGACTCCACTCACCATTTACTACTGATCACTTACTACTCTGTCCAAAGCTGTCAGCTTGATCCAACTCCCCTATGCGTATGCTCTACAGTCGTACTAAAGTAGTGAAGGAATAAAAAGTGAACTGCACTGGTTCTGTCTTAACACACTATGGTTGACAACACCCTAGACGCCCAAACTGAAGCTGAGCTTGCTCTAGCCCAGGCCCATGTGGATAATATTATTCGCAAGGTGACTGAGCAGATTGATACCCTCACGTTTGACCCCAACGATGGTGAATTACTGACAGAGCTAGTGGAAGGGTTTGCCGATAAGCGTGGCATGGTACGACTACGCATTGCGGAAACCCTGGGACAAATTGGGGAACCCGCCACACCTTTCCTGACAAAGGCTCTATCTAGTCATGAAAATCCCGTAGTGCGTCGGGCCTGTGCGAAAAGTTTGACATTGATTGGTGATCCAACGGCAATTCCCATATTAATTAACGCCATTCTCCACGATGAAGATACTGTTGTTAAAGGTTCTTCGGTGGGAGCCTTGGCCCGTACAGGAGAAGCTGCTGCTCCAGAACTTATTAAGATCTTAGAATCATCTGATACTACTGAAAGTATGAAGGGTCATGCGGCCTGGGCGTTAGCCTTTATTGGGGCTGAAGCTAAGGATCTTCTGTATCAGGCGTTGGAAACAGATAACGTAGAGGTCAGGGCGGCAGTGGTGGCTGCGATCGCAAAAGTCACCCAAGAAGACCCCAATGCAAACAACTTTGCTATCCTGATCAATGCCCTCAACGACGAAGCAGAAACCGTTCGCAGTGAAGCGGCAGCAGTACTTGGAAATCTTGCCCATAAACCCGCAATACCTACGTTACTACAGCTTTTAGAGCATCCAGTGTGGGGAACTCGAAAATCCGCTATTCTATCCTTGATGAAAATTGGCGATGCTAGTGTTCTTGAAACGTTGAAAGCCTCCAAAGAAAAAGATTCTGAAGCTAGCAGTGGAGCCATTTATACCCTTGCCATTGGACAACTGGAAAAACAACAGCAGGGTGCTAACGATTGGGATTAGTTAATCTTTTCCAGAGAGCAATTGATGCATTGTTGCTCTAACATCCAGTTCATAGACATAGTCTTGTAAGTGTTGTATGCAATGCTGACAAGGTTGGCACAGAGTCGTTTAAAATCAAGGCATCAATCATCAGTAAAAATACTGAGTTCTACCATGAGTAACTGGCGTCAAGAGGTTGAAGACCTCTTACAACAAAAACAACTCAACAATGTTGGTTTTCATCATACCTATCAAGTTAACCAACTCATTCAAAAAGCCAAACGTGCCCGTAGGTTGAGGAATTTACTCATCACCCCATTTTTTAGATGGAAAAAAGTCCTAGCAGATACACAGTTTGTTCTTGACACTCTGGAAGCCAATTAACCAGAGGCCTTTTAACCGCAATTGAAGCTCTCCAATATGATTCTTAAAAAGAAAAATTCTCACACAATAAAACGTCTGACTGTTTTTCCCAGTAAGGCTTGACAGTCAGACGTTAACTATGGCTTTGCTAGTGATTAGCATTGCCCCAGAGGATATTCCCCTGGAGCGACGCTAAAAATCTAGGACATAGAGTTGATCAAGTAGCTGAGCAGGCCGTTGTACTCAACAAGAGCCTGAGCAGACATGTCACGAGGAGCACAACCACGAGAACGCAGAGCACTAAGACCAGCAACATAAGTATCAGTACCGATACCTAGAGCACCGTAAACTTCACGAGCACCAGAGATAGCCCACTCATCAATGGGGCCAGTACCACCAACGATTAAAGAGTAGTTAACAAGACGTAGGTAGTGAACGATGTCACGCTTGCACTTCTCTTTCTGAGTACCAGCATCCATGTCACGGCCCTGGCCGCTAGGATACTTCTTGTAGATAGCGTCAACAGCTTCTTGAGCAACTGCATCATAGTTGCCAGCTAGCTTCTCAGCAGCTTCCATACGAGCAGCAGCACGCTGAAGGCTACCTTGTACGGACTCAAGGTCGGAGCTACTGGGGAAACGAGCGCCCTGATCAGCAGCAGCAACAACCGTAGTTACAACGGATTTCATAGCTAATGTTATCTCCTATTATTTGATTTGGCGTTGCTGATCCCCTACAAAGGCCAAATATTAGTCACAGATGAATGACAAATTGGTCAGACAGGTTGATCGCTCAAATCAGCAACGACTTTGAACAAATTCAATTCAGAAAATGCGCACCAAGTCTCAGTGGACTGGCAAGAACGCATCTAACTAGCTGATAGCAGCACCTACAGCATCGAAGTAGCCAGCAACTTCAGCAGTTAGAGCAGCACAGTCGCCCTTAGTAGCGCCCATTGTACGGAACTTGCTACCAGCTTGAGCTTCAGTGTTAGTGTCGTTAACGTGGGCAACGGCACAAGCCTTCATGATTGCTACAGCGCGGGTAGTGTTACCAATGGGTACACCCAGTGCGGAGTAAGTCTCCTTGAGGCCGTTCAAGCAACGGTCGTTAAGTACGGAAGCATCACCAGTCAATACAGCGTAAGTGATGTAACGTAGAACGATTTCACCATCGCGTAGGCAAGCAGCCATCTTACGGTTGGTGTAAACACCACCACCAGGAGCGGTTAGACCAGGACTCTCACAAACAATACCGGCAACAGCATCAGTCACGATGCAGCTAGCGTTAGACGCAATAGCGTTAACAGCATCGAGACGCTTGTTACCTTCTGCGACAAACGACTTAAGAGCGTCGAGGTCACCACCGCCAACAAACTTACCACCTGCATCCGCAGAGGCTACAGCTCTTGAAAAAGCGTCAAGCATTAGACTCTCCTTACTTTATTAATTAAGGACTGATTACTATGTGATTGATCACACCCTGACGTCATCAAGGGCGACCAACCAAGAATTAAAGTACAGGAAGCAATGTACTTAGCACCCTGTTTATGAAAAACAAAGTTACAAAGCTTCATCTTTCAAAGAAGAAAATTGAGCCCTTTGATTACCGACTAAAAGTGCAAAGTAGAGTATGGACGAAGATGATTGAGCCTTATAGCCAAGTGCACTTTTAGCGTTTTCTCCACAACATAAAAACCAGTATTTCCTGCTGATTTACCTACGCAAAAAAGCATCACCTGTTACATGACTTTACGAGTTACACAGACAGACAGCTAAACCATCTCAGATCTAAAAACTCCATACCCAGCAAGGTTTCTAGACAAAGGGTTAATATCTTAAACCTCTCCAAATTGGCCATTTCTGAGAACTTTGCAACACAGCGCAATGAAATAAGTAAATATACTTATCGCTTTTCTTGATTACTTCGCAGAGTTTCCTAGAATGGCCATAGCTTAGGTAAATCAATGCTAAAGCCTTAGGCTATTTAATAAAATCAATACTCACAAACAAACATGCAAACACTGGCAACTGATAATCAATTCATCCCTGCAGCTCAAAACGGTTACTATTCTCTCGCAAATGTTGAGTCGGGTCAGGCTAAAGCATTATCTGCCATGGATAAGCGAGATTGTTTGCAGGCCGTATATCGTGCCATCTTTAAGGACAATCGTAATATTGATTTTCACCACAATGAAGCCCTTGATTCTGCCTATCTCAACAATGAGATCACCACACAGGATTTGGTGCGTGAGCTAATTTGCTCCGACATGTTCATTAACTTTATTTTGGCTACCAATAGCAACTATCGATTTGTGCAGCTTTGCTTTGAGCGGGTACTGGGTCGTCCTGCGATTCAATCAGAGGTCTTTAAGTGGAGTTCTCTCTTAGCCTCTGAAGGCATTATCTCTTTTGCTGAAAAGCTAACAACCTGTGATGAGTATGTAGCTGCCTTTGGTTTTCACCAAGTTCCTCATCGCCGTTCCATCAAGCTATTCTCCAGCGACCAAAATATGCCTGCCCTCCCTAAGGAGCTGAGCATTAAACGCTATCAAGGAGAAGGCAATGAGAATCAATATAAGTTTATCGGTTCGATTAACCCGCTCTGGGAAGGCAATATGCCCCCAGCCATCATTCGCAAGATTGGTGCTGTAGTCACAGTGGCAGGTGCTATCGAAGTAGGTCGTGTGGTGCTGACTGTTGCACTACAGGCTATTACTGGCGGTCATATGTAGGCTTTGGCAAAGTATTTTGGAACCTGGCGAAGTTTCCGGAGGCCCCCAGAATTTGGGAAACCCCCAGTATGCCTAACTGAGAAAACGTAGTTATTTCTGGAAAGGGGGCCTCCGAGAGGATTATCTCACAGCCAATATTTTCAAGAATCAAAGCTATCAACAGTCTCTTGTAATCCTCTACACCTCATCCCTTTAAACTCGACAGCTTAGCTTGCACCAATGGATGCTCTGACTGCAACAACTCGCTCTGGTTAAGACCATCTAAATGATTCAAAGCAATGAGAATGGCGTATTGCAGTTCCCAGGTAGCTGTATCCCACGCCAACTGCAGCTCATCGATGGCATAAGGGTTACCTAATCTACCAAGGGCGATCGCACCCGCTACCCGCGCTTTCTTAAACTGAGCTTCTGGGTTGTGCAGTGCCTTGACCAAAAGCTTGTAGGCAGGCTCATAGTCCAGCCAACCAAATAAACGCATAACATGGTAGTAGCCGCCATAATCATGGTGAGCTTTATCCTCGTAGGCTGTCATCAGGGCCTCAGGAGCTTTTTGAGGATACACATCCAATAATGTTTTGGTAGCTAAATAACAGCGGCCAAAGTCTGTCTCATACAGTTCATTAACGGCAAACTCAAGGGTGGGGGTTTGGTCATATTCATGAACCAGTTCTATGGTGTCGGGATGATCGGCTATGACTTGGTCTAGATAAGGTTCGACATCCTTAGTAAAGGTGATGGCTTGATCGTCTATGCCTACCAGGGCCAAGGATTGAATTGCCCGCAAACGGAACACCATGGAAATAGGGGACTGGGCAATTTTAGGAATGGCCGAGTAGTAATGGGTATCGATCAGGTCCTGTAGACAGCTGCGACGTACGTTGACATTGGCATCTTGCAGCATGTCGACAACGCGAGCCATAGCCGAGATATCGTCGCCAAAACGATATAGTGTTGCGATCGCAGCACTTGCCACCATTAGATTATCCGCTTGCATCCAAGGTCGAATCCGATCAGCCGCCGCTTTATAGCCAAGTTTACCCAGCGTCTGAATAACGACTCGATAATTTTGCCCAGGCCGAGTGAGAACATTTGTTATCTCTTCTAGAATCGCCTCGTCCAGCGAGATATGCCGCTCATCTTTTCCACTAGCAATCTCACCAATGGCCCACACTGCGTTCTCCACGGTGTAGCAGTCGTCATCCCCTAAACAAGAACGAATGGATGGCAGTGCCTGGGCAGCGCGCAAATGCCCTAACGTCTCTACCGACTTGCGGCGCACAATCCGATTATCAAGATCATCGCCTGGCTGATGAATAGCCTGGATCAAGGCTTGTACCGTACGTTCCGATGGATGCTCCACCAATCGAGAGGCCGCAATATATCGATCTGACGGCTCCTCAAGCTGATCAGATGGCGTATGTAAAAGCGCAATAGCTTGCTCTTCGGTGAGATGAAAAATACTAAACGACGTTTTTTTCATGACTAGCGGTTCTTACGTCCCCAGGTTGTAACTAACACGACACAAAACATTGAACATTTGTTAACTTCTTCCTCATATACAAGATCTCCCCTTTCATTTTCACCTACTGTCCAAAGTACCTACCCAGATTCTTGACCCAAAAGAAACGTCGTTGCTGATTTGTACTTGAGCTAGACTCAATGCCATTTGTCAGGATTTTATAGATTAAATCCTTCCAAGGATCAGCAACACCAGAAAAATATATCGAAAACTCTGTTTGAGATTGTCAGGAGACCATATTAATGGGAAATTTAACAGCTTCCGCATCCCTGGGCTTGGATGCGTTTGAAGGCGCACCGGTAGAACTGCGCTCTTTTGCCAATGAAGAAGACCTACAGGAGGTGATCCGTGCTGCGTATCGCCAAGTGTTGGGGAATGTTCATATCCTCGATAATGATCGGCTAGCCAGTGCCGAAGCTATGTTACGCAATGGTGATATCACTGTACGAGGGTTTGTCCGGGCTGTAGCTCAATCAGCGCTATACAGTTCTCTCTTCTTTGATGGCAATTCTCAGTACCGATTTATCGAATTAAACTTCAAGCATCTCCTGGGTCGTGCCCCACGCGATCAAGCAGAGATTAGAGAGCATGTCACTCTCTACAATGAGCAGGGCTACGCCACCGAAATCAACTCATATCTCGACAGCAACGAATATATCGATAACTTTGGTGAGGCGACAGTGCCCTATCACCGGAGTATTCGTTCCCAAGCAGGCGTTAAGAATGAAGGGTTTAACCGGATGTTTTCCCTTCTACGGGGTTCCGCCACTAGCGATCGCAATAAAGGTGCTCAGCTAATTTCCTCCTTAGCTGCTAATATTGCCACTCCGATCAAGCCTCTGGCCAAGGGAAATGCTTCTGGCTATAGCAATCTTGGCAAGAGCTTCAAGATTGCATTTTCTAGCGGTGCAGCAGCTTCACGCCTCAAGCGATTCAGCAAGCAAACCATTGTGGTGACCTACGCTCAAATGTCCCAAGCTGTACAGAACATTCATACGTCTGGGGGCAAAATTTCAAGCATTACTGAATTAGCATCCTAATTAAGCTAATTCAAAATGTCTTGGCTTAAATCTGGGTAGCACTACTTAAACGCAGTATTGAACAGCAAACGCTCATTCGATACTGTGTTTTTCTTAGTCTTTGACATTAGTCTTTGATAAAGGTAATGCCTTTAGTCAGGAGAATACTGTTTAACTAGCTCTAGTCGAGATAAGGCACTAGTAGCTGACTCGCGCAGGTACGTATCCACATCAGCATTCTGACTAAACTCAGTCAACACAGTCACAACTTTCTCACTATCAACAGACCCTAGTGCATTGAGAATAGCGACTGATATTGCTATATTCTCTGTAGTTTTGAGAGCATTAAGCAAAATATCTAAAGCAGGCTCACCCACCTGTCCCAATGCCATCACCGCAGAGATATTAACCACTGGGGCAGGATCTTCAAGGGCCTGTTGCAATGCCTGCAATCCTTCTTCTGGGAATGGTGTATCAGTATGACGTACAGCCACTTGCGTCAAGGCTTTAGTACAGCTTGCCCGTTCAGTTGGACTCTCACTACTCTGCAATCTTTGCACCAAACTAGGTACAGAGTCTGGGCCAATATAACCCAAGGCTTTAACCGATGCTCTCCGATAAACAACATCGTCTTCAAGCAAATTAGCCATCAATCGAGCAATCGTCTGCTCATCATAGGACTCGGCCAACTCTACTATGGCTCGTTCACGCAGATTGGGATTAGGATGTTTGAGTTGCTCAAAGAGAGAATCGACTGTCATCGTAGTTTTAGCAGATTTAGGGAAGTATGTTGTTATGACAATATCTAGAGACAGGACGGATAGATCAGTCTCTCCTATAAACAAACCTGGAGACTCCGAAGAATCTCCAGGTTTAGACTACCTAAATGCAGTCAAGCTCTGAATCGCATCAAACCCTTAGGAACGGGTCCCTTAAGAAAGGGAGTTGATTACGTAGTCAACCAGAGCGTTGTACTCAGTTAGAGCCTGAGCAGACATGTCACGAGGAGCACAACCACGGTTACGGGCAAAGCTTAGAGCAGCTACGTAAGGTGCAGTGGGTAGGTTAAGCGCACGGTAAACTTCACGCTGACCTGCAATACCCCACTCATCAAGAGGACCAGTACCACCCACTACTAGGCTGTAGCTGATCAGACGCATGTAGTGCTTAATGTCACGCATGCACTTAGCTTTGAACGTGTCAGTGGAGTTTGCTTCACCTGCATTGTTCAAGTAGGGATACTTGGAGATGCATGCATCGTAAGCTTCTTTAGCTACGTTATCCAAGTTGCCTGCTAGCTTCTCAGCAGCTTCAAGACGCGCTGCTGCACGCTGAAGACTACCTTGTACAGACTCTAGGTCGGAAGTGGAAGGAAAACGACCAGCTGCATCAGCTGCAGCGATCACAGTGGTAACAACAGATTTCATTTCGTAATTTTCTCCAGTAGTTAAATTGATCGTGAACAATCAGAACAATCTCGCTTAGCCGTCAAACGGTGACTAACCTAGAGCAGAGATAACGCGATCAAAGTAGCTGCCAGCTTCTGCAACCAAGGAAGCGCAACGATCGTCAGTTACAATAGAGCCCATCTTACGTAGACGTGCACCAGCGCGTGCTTCGCTAGGCTCATCCTTAATGTGAGCAGTGGCCTGGGCCTTCATGATCTGTACGGCACGTACAGTGGACGTTGCAGGTACGCCTAGAGCAGCATAAGTCTCTTTTAGACCGTTCAAGCAACGATCATCTAGAACGGATGCATCACCAGCTAGTAGCGCGTAAGTTACATAGCGAAGAACGATCTCACCGTCACGTAGGCAGGCAGCCATACGACGGTTGGGGTAGCAGTTACCACCCGCTTGGATGAGACCCTGGTTCTCACAAATCATGCCAGCAATAGCATCAGATACCATGCAGCTTGCGTTGGATGCAATGGCATTTACAGCATCCAGACGACGGTTGCCACTTGCAACAAATGCCTTAAGGGCAGATAGATCACCGACAGGTGCAGTGCTGGCATCAGCGGATACTACCGCTCTAGAAAAAGCGTCAAGCATTGAGCTCTCCTTACTTCAAAAACACATTGGGCAAACTCTTCGGGCAACCGCCACAGCAGTTCGGTGTGCCACGAACTAACCATATGCAACAGACCTTACCTAAGTCCTTAATATCAACAACAAAGCAATATTCCGTTACATATGCCTCATTTAATTCATATTAGATGGCAGCAACTAATGACAAACGACAGCTCAGCCGTAAAAATATAGCTATATAGATGAACTATTTTTTTGAAAAACTGAAAGGACCCTCATCATGACTAGCTCGACTGATACTGCCACCCCCCAAGTTACCGTTGAAGAAATCACTGAACTCATCACTGAGTTTGAGAAGTATCGTGAGCGTTTAACCAACGAAACTTTGGATGCTGCTAAAAAAGCAAAAATGTCGAAGAAAGAGACCATGGCCAAGTTAGAGCCCGAGCTTGCCAAAATTGATGCGGCCCTGGCTCAACTCAATGCACAGCTAGCAGCCCTCACCCCTGACACTACAGCCGAATAGTCTTCAAATTTCTGAGGTCAAGCCTAGCCAGCCATAACTGCAGGTCTTGACCTCAGTAAAACGTCACAGGCACAGTCATGTTGGATGATCAAAATCCGTTGCGTAGTCAGCTAGAAGATGAGCTCAACAGCTCAGAATGGCTACAAAAGTTCAAGGCTATCAACCAATTACTGCACACCTTAAAAGCTGATATTGCTGATATTTCCGCCTGTGACCTTAAATGGGATACAGGTAGCAATGGGTTAATTATTCACTGTCCTTCGATGGAGATTGAAGAACGACTCAAAGCACAGCGATCCAAAATTATTGCCATAGCAAGCTATGCGGACCGTATTACCTTGGTACAGGCCGACCAAGAACCCCTTATTTTAAAGGGTTAAAGTTGTGCTTGGAACTGTCAAAAGCTTTTGACAGTTCCAAGCACCCTTCACTCGTTTGCGAAATCACAGCAGCATTACTCTTTAGGACGAGAGAAATTTTGTACCATTTCCATACGTGATAAAGCGCTGATGGCTGTTTCCTTCACATAGCCATCCACCGAGTCATCGTCGGCCAGGTTGGCCAGCACCTCTGAAGCCTGATCTCCACCGACAGAGGCTAACGCATTCACAATAGAAACCGATAGAGCAAGATTATCGGTAGTTTGCAGGCTCTCTAGCAAGATATCCAGAGCTGCATTACCAATCTCCCCCAGGGCCATAGCCGAGGCGATATGAACCACTGGATTCGGATCATTGAGAGATTGTTTTAGACCCTGTAGCCCTAACTCTGGAAATGGCTCATCGGGATAGTTTAAGGCTACTTGTGCTAGAGCTTTAGCACAGCTACCCCGCACAGTGACATTTTCACTATTAGCCAGGGCCTCAACAATAGCAGGTACGGCATCTAAGCCAACAGCTCCTAACGTTTTGACAGCCGCCCGGCGGTAAGTAGTGTCTTCGGCATCCAAGGCACTCATCAGGCGGGGAATCGTAGTCTCATCACGATTGTCGATAATATCCACCATGGCGCGATTGCGCATATTGGGATTCGGGTGCTTAAGCTGTTCAAAAAAAGCGTCCATGGGTTGGTAACAAGAATTTTTAACTAAAGAAGAATAGATTGTAGACGTACCCTTCGACTCCGCTCGGGGCACACTGGCAAAAAATCCGTTGCCTGAGTGAAGTCGAAGTCAACAGATTTTCTGCACCAGCTTAAGCCTGCGCCATTTGAATCGAACGATGAGCCTTGGCTCTTACAGCCCAATCATTTGCTTCTAATAACAGTTTATGCTGACTATAATCGCCTAATTTTTCTAAGGCCATTAACGAAGCATATTGAAGCATCCAAATTTTACTGTGGGCACTGGTTTGTAATGGGGTAATCGCTCGCTGATCGCCCAGTTCTCCCAAAGATAGAGCAGCTCCAGCTCGAGATTTCATAAATTGGGGAGATGTATTGTTCAAAGCCTCAAGCAGTAAATCGTAAGCCGGTTGATGCTTGAGCCAGCCCATGAGCTTCATCACATGGTAGTGAGCACCATAGTCGTTATGGGCCTCATCCTCATAGGTGGCAAACAGAGCCGCTGGCGCAGTGTCAAGCTGCTGATCAATAAAGGTTTGAATCGCCAAATAAGTGCGGCCAAAGTCAGTGTGGTACAGCTCCCGAATAAGAAAGTCTAGGGCAGGGGGCTGATCATATTCGTGCACTAGCTCCAAATCTTGGGGATGATCTCGCAAAATCTGCTCAATCACGGGTAACGCATCATCAATGCCCACCTCACCAGAGGCCATACCGCTCTCTGCTAATGTGCGAACAGCCCTTAAGCGAAACATTAGAGAAATAGGACAGCGCGCAATCGCCGGAATCGCTGCGTAATACTGAGAATTAATCAGATCTTCGAGGCAGGCCCGGCGAGCATTAATGTTATCGCTTTGGAGAAATGAGATGACTCGATCAATTTGGCTAAAATCTCGGGCAAAACGGCAGACGGCTGAGATCGCAGCACTAGCCGTCGGCTCATCTCCATGATCCATAAAGGGCCGCACCCGATCCACCGCTGCATCATAGTCCAACTTCACCAACGTATGAATAATCACTCGATAGGTCTGATCTGGTTTTGCCAGCAGTTGAGTAATCTCTTCTAAAATCTCTGCATCTTCTGTTCCAATTTCACCAATCGCCCAGACAGCAGACTCTACGGTATAGCGATCTGGATCAGACAAACAGGTACGAATAGCATTCAACCCTAGCGTCGCCTTCAACTTACCCAAAGACTCAACCGATTTACGTCGAGTAATCCGATTATCCAGCGAGTCGTGGGTAACATTCACCGCTCGAATAAGCGCGTCAATCGATGCCTCTGATGGATAATTTGCCAATTGAGACGCCGCAACATAGCGCTCACTCTCATCAGCGGCCTGTTCAGGAGGCGTATCCAGAAGAGCAATCGATTGTTCTTCTGTTAAACCGAAAATATTGGCGAAACGCTTATCCATAGGACGGTTGAGCGACAAAAATCGTGAACATTCCCTTCGACTCCGCTCAGGGAAAGATGGCCAGGAAAACGAAGCATTGTGCAATCGTTTTATAAATCTCGTTGGCTGAGCGCAGTCGAAGCCAACAAACGACAACAAACCTGGAGACTCCAAAGAATCTCCAGGTTTTGACTAACTCAATGTAGTCAAGCTCTTAATCGTAGTCAGATGACTAGGAAAGGGTCCCTTAGGAAAGGGAGTTAATTACGTAGTCAACCAGAGCGTTGTACTCAGTTAGAGCCTGAGCAGACATGTCACGAGGAGCACAACCACGGTTACGGGCAAAGCTTAGAGCAGCTACGTAAGGTGCAGTGGGTAGGTTAAGCGCACGGTAAACTTCACGCTGACCTGCAATACCCCACTCATCAAGAGGACCAGTACCACCCACTACTAGGCTGTAGCTGATCAGACGCATGTAGTGCTTAATGTCACGCATGCACTTAGCTTTGAACGTGTCAGTGGAGTTTGCTTCACCTGCATTGTTCAAGTAGGGATACTTGGAGATGCATGCATCGTAAGCTTCTTTAGCTACGTTATCCAAGTTGCCTGCTAGCTTCTCAGCAGCTTCAAGACGCGCTGCTGCACGCTGAAGACTACCTTGTACAGACTCTAGGTCGGAAGTGGAAGGAAAACGACCAGCTGCATCAGCTGCAGCGATCACAGTGGTAACAACAGATTTCATTTCGTAATTTTCTCCAGTAGTTAAATTGATCGTGAACAATCAGAACAATCTCGCTTAGCCGTCAAACGGTGACTAACCTAGAGCAGAGATAACGCGATCAAAGTAGCTGCCAGCTTCTGCAACCAAGGAAGCGCAACGATCGTCAGTTACAATAGAGCCCATCTTACGTAGACGTGCACCAGCGCGTGCTTCGCTAGGCTCATCCTTAATGTGAGCAGTGGCCTGGGCCTTCATGATCTGTACGGCACGTACAGTGGACGTTGCAGGTACGCCTAGAGCAGCATAAGTCTCTTTTAGACCGTTCAAGCAACGATCATCTAGAACGGATGCATCACCAGCTAGTAGCGCGTAAGTTACATAGCGAAGAACGATCTCACCGTCACGTAGGCAGGCAGCCATACGACGGTTGGGGTAGCAGTTACCACCCGCTTGGATGAGACCCTGGTTCTCACAAATCATGCCAGCAATAGCATCAGATACCATGCAGCTTGCGTTGGATGCAATGGCATTTACAGCATCCAGACGACGGTTGCCACTTGCAACAAATGCCTTAAGGGCAGATAGATCACCGACAGGTGCAGTGCTGGCATCAGCGGATACTACCGCTCTAGAAAAAGCGTCAAGCATTGAGCTCTCCTTGTTTTGTTAAAAACTTTTCGTTAGTGATAAGCCCGTTTCGTTTGGCTCAACCACTAACGAAACAATAATGAATCATGGTTACCCAAGTCTCATTTAGTGAGGAGAAAGCAATATTCCGTTACATAAGGCACAAAATCATTTAAAACAGCCTGATGGCAACGGTTAGAGGAAATGAAGAAATAATCTACTTAAACTCGTTCATCAAATCGAGTATGGAAACTGCCGTACTTGATCCAATATTGCTGTAAATCGTGGTGGGGGGTATGCAAACTGGCCTTGGCCCGATACAGAACAACACGTCGATGCTGCCCAATCCAAATTTTTTTGACTGGATCAACACATATTAAAGTGCCCCCCAAAGCCTTAAGGCAATCCTGAAACTTTTCTATCGTCGAGTATTCTACGGTTTCAAAAATGAAGAAGTTACCTGAACGAATCAGGTGACGACTGCGGATCCACGTCTTCATCTTCTTTTGTGCTTGAGGAGGAAGCATGGAAATCTGAACCGCTCTAAGGTCTATATCAACGTTCGTTTTAAATTCTTCAGAAAGGTAGTTCATTATTAAAACTGGCGCGCTTTCGGAATTTCAAAATCCCCTCTGTTGAGCCCCACACATATTCATCTGTCTCAATATCCATACCCTGATCGATGCTCATCCATGTGCTTTCAGTAAGCTCCACATGACTAGTGAGATAGGTAATTTTGCCTTCTTTAGGAATAATGCAAGCCTTACCAGGTTCTACGCTGCCAATGAACGTATCTCCCTCACGCCTAAACACCATTGAACAGCCTTCACGACGCTCAATACACTCAGGAGTAACAGTTTTAAGGATCTCCAAATTATGACCGCCCCCTGCGTAAAGCAGGCGATCTTTCAAGCCATAATTCTCGATATAAACATGATCCCCCTTATCAACTAGACGGTGTACCCCCTGCCTATAGGGAGTCCACAGGTCATAGTCATAGGTTTGTTCTGAATATAGCCCTACTCCTGAAAAAAAGTCGTAAGGCAGTGGTCGAAAAAAAATCCGAATGTGGGCAAATTTTGTGGGTTCGTCAAAGGCTTGTTGCTGATTGCTAAAATCCCCAGACATCCACCGAACAAGAGTTATAAAGTCTTGAGAATAAGACTCTGTAGAAGAAGAGACATCAGCATTGCCAGTAAGCACCATTCTTGTAATAAATGTTTATTTTTTCAACGTTGCCCACAGATTAACTAGGACAACAGTTTTATGTTGAGGCGTTGCCGATCTCTTGAGATCTCACACAACCAATATCACCCACTTGATTTAGTGTACGCAAGCAACGGGTAAAAGTGCCAGCATTAGGAGCATATTGACCCACAGGTTATCAGCATTCGATGACTCACCTTACTTATTTCTTACCCAGGATTACGTCGAACTTCTGATGAAAAACTAGCAGTAGTCACCCCCTTGCCACTACTGGTCTTAATCAAGGACACCCGAAACCTTAGGTTAGGAGTGGCAAACCAAATTTTTTCCTCTGCAGCCGCCCGATCATAGGAGGTAGTCAGCACAAAGGTGCCATCTTCGCCTAAAGAATAGGTACCAACGGCTTCCATTGTTTCCGCATACCCCTGCTCTCGCAATAGCTTCCCTGTAGTTGCACTATCAGGCACGGGCACAAGAATGGTAGACCCTGCCATGACCTCATCTTCATCCCAGTCAGATTCACCTTCCCAGCTCATTTTGAAAGGGCTCACTATAATTTCTGGAGCAACATCATAGCGTTTGCACAGTTCTAATACCCCTGGCTCATCTACTGTGAGAGGCTCAATATTGATGGTAGAACGCACTTCTTCAAAATGGGCAAATGCTAGGTGATGGGCACTACGTTGCGATCGCCATTCACCTAACGAACGTTGCACAAAAGTTTCAATATCCATTTAGTTAGAACAAAAGCTTAAAAATTTTATTGCTGCTTATCTAAAGTAACCCTTAACTCCACCAAAAGTAAAAGCCCATAACAAAACCTCCAGCAAGATGTGTCCGGTTTACCCAACACATCTTGCTGGAGGCTTCAAAGATAACTAAGCTAGCTTGTTTAAAAGCTCACTAGCTATCACCTGAAAGTCACTGAAATCAAAACTAGATTTCTGAGATGTTAACAATTTTTGCACCCGAGCGCTGTACAGTCTGAATACGCTTAGAAAGCTGAGCAAAGCCCACTTCTACACTGTAATTACTCTTAGTAACCCGTGCCCCAAAGTTTGCCTTAGAAACAGTAATGCGAAAACGCTTACCGGTATTGCTATAAGCACCAGAAGCTGACGTTGGGGCTTTGATTTTAGTACCCAGGTTACCAGCAATGTCGCTAACCAGAGATGTGCTGGTGACATTGCTAGCTGCATAGCCGCGATCTAAAGCAAATGTACGATTAAACGCAACATTCTTCAAACCAGCTTGACTGGAGTTACCACGCACATAGGGCACAGTGTTCTCACCAAAAGCAGCATCATACTCATCGCTATCGATGTAGGAATCAATTTCTGCTTCGAAACCTTGAGTGTTGTAAATAGCAACGTGCTCAGCAATCTCAGTTTGGTCTTGAGGAGCACGACCCAACAAATGTTGAAAATTCAGTTCAATAGAGCGGTACGAAGAAGAATTTTCAAAAAATAGGGAGCGATATAGATCAGACGTAGCTACTGCACGAACAAATCCTCGAACAGTGATACAACCATCTCTGAGCATCGACTCAGCACTAGTCAGACGCTGACTGTCCATCACGTGCTGATTACCCAAAACTTGCTTATAAACAGCTCTGATGACAACCTGTAGATCATCTTCAGTTGCATTAGTACGCAACTCAGTGGCTTCAAGGCTCTCTAACCAAAGTGCCATGGCTATTATTCTCCTATTTAGTGATGATTGAATTTAAAAATCAAAGCGTTGCTGATCATCGGGATGATTTTATCAGTCAAGTATTGAGCGATAGCACATTTAATAGACTGAAGAATTCACTAAATCAGCAACGACAAAAGCAAAGCCAATAGTCAATAAAAGAGGCAGCCCCTGCCTTAGACAAGGGCTGCCTTGAAAAGAAGCCTAGTAACCGGCTTCAGTAATGCTGACGATTTTGCCACCACGCTTCAACACATTTTGAATGGTTTTAGACATTTGGCTGTAGGAAACCACGTACTCCTGGTTGCTAACGCGGTTAATAGCAGCAGCAGCAGCAGATGTGGATACTGCTATACGGAAACGCTTACCAGTATTGGTGTAAGTGCCTGAGCCACCACGGGGCGCTGCAATTTTGCTAGTCAGATTACCCGCAACAGAACCAATCAAACGAGCAGAACGACCGCGATCACTCGTCGCATCACCACGCACCAAAGCAAATGTACGATTGAAGCTTACGTTCTTATACCCAGGCAAGCTCTGAGCACCACGCACATAGGGAGCAATATCTTCACCAAAGCTAGCTAGATACTCGGCACTATCCAGATAAGAATCAATTTCAGCATCGTAGCCCTGACCGTTGTAGGTGGCAACATGCTCAGCAATCTCAGTCTGATCTTGAGGAGCACGCCCCAAAAGGTGCTTAAAGTTCAGCTCAATAAACTGATAGGGAGATGACGTTTCAAAAAATGCAGTGCGATAAAGGTCGGACTTAGCTACAGCACGAACAAACCCTCTGACAGTAATCTTGCCATCACGCAAGAAAGACTCAGCGCTAGCAATACGCATGTTATCCATAACATGCATATTGCCTAAAACTTGCCTGTAAACGGCATTGATTACAACCTGGAGATCGTCCTCAGTAGCGTTAGGACGAAGCTCAATCGGTGCTGCATCTGCAACCCAAAGTGCCATGAAAAAATCCTCCAACAATTAAGTTATTTTTTTAAGAACAGAGTGCCGCAAAAATTGCAACACCCCCAAATGTTGATACTTCAAACGCCAGCTTGAGTAGAGAATCCTCTCTAACTGTGAGAATTCTCTACTCAAAAACAGCTGAATGAATTAAACAATCTCAGTGATGCTGACAATTTTGGCACCTGTGCGATGGATGCGCTGAATCTGAGGCGTCATCTTATCAGCTGACACGATGTACTCGTTCATGCTGACACGACGGGGAGAATCAAACTTAGCTGCAGTGGTCTTAATCTTGAACCGCTTGGTTGTTCCAGAGTTCAAGTTAGTTGCTGCACGCTTAACCTTATTACCTTTCTCAGCACCAGCCACCTGAGACACAAGTTGAGCGGACTTCACAGCACTGCTAACCTGAGCAGGACCACGATCAATGGCAAAGATGCGGTTATAGCTTACCTGGGATTGCCCCACCTGAGTAACACTAGCGTTGTAGAACGGCACTACATTCTCACCAAAGCGAGACTGGTACTCGTCACTATCAATATAGGAATCGATTTCAGCATCGTAGCCTTCTTCTACACAGCGACGAATGTGTTCAGAAAGCTCAGCCTGGCTCTCAGGAGCACGCCCCAAAAAGTGCATGAAGTTTAGCTCTACAAAGCGATAAGGAGCACAGCACTCAAAGTAACGGCTGCGGTAAAAGTCAGACTTACCAACAGCACGGACAAAGTCCCGAACAGAGAGAGAGCCATCACAAAACTGAGATTCAGCGCTTACCAAACGCTCGCTTTCCATCACATGGGGGTTACCCAAAACGTGGCGGTATACAGCACGAATGATGGATTGCTTATCTTCGCTGCTGCTAACAGGCCACAACTCAAACGTTGTCATTGGAAATCTCCTACTGTTTTTTGAAAAGACGTTCTCAACACATAAGTCATCCGAAGCAATGATCAGAAAAAGGCTGATACAACCCATTTTCTGACCATTGCAGATAACCGTTACCTAGGAAACCAGGGTAATACTGGCAATCACACCACCCTGTTTATGGATCCGCTTATACTCATCAGACAATTTGTCAAAGGGAACCATATACACCTTATTGGCGCGACGGAACTTGGACACGCGGTTGAAGGCATTGGAACGATAGCTGGTAACCTCAACACGATAAATCTTGCCATTAGAACTGGCACCAACACCGTGGCGAGTACGAGAAGAATCGGGGGGAGTCTGGAAGGTGCCGCCAGCAGACAACGGAGATAGAACAGGTGCTGGAATAGCGTTGATTACCAACGAGTTCAGACGAGGTTTCTTACCATTAACGCTGCCCTTTAAAGAGCTGCTAGAAGCGCCACGTACTAGCTCAAAGGTGTGGGTAAAGCCAACCATATTACTAGCTTCGGTCTTATAGCCACGAATATAGGGGACAAAATCTTGTCCAAAAACATCCTGATACTCATCGCTATCGATATAAGAATCGATCTCAGCCTCAAAGCCCTCAGTATCCAGAATGGCACTATGGGCTTTCATCTCTTCAAAACTATTGGGAGCTCGGCCAAGTAGGTGGCGGAAGTTAAGCTCAATATTGCGGTAACGAGGGCAGCTCTCAAAAAAGCGCGCACGATACATATCAGACTTAGCCACTGAGCGGACAAATTCACGTACCGTCAACTCACCACGCTTAAACTGGGACTCGGGCACCGCAAGGCGCTCGCTCTCCATCACATATGCGTTACCTAAAACCTGTCTATAGACGGCTTTGATAATAGACTCGAGGCCCTCACTATCAAGGCCAGGAACCCACTCGACTGGAGGGGTCTCGTCGAAAAGGCTCACGCCCAATCGTGAAGCTGGTCCAAAAGCCATTAATGCTATCTCCTAGACGACAACAATGGTCTAAATAATTTTATCTCGGAATGTTAAGAAGCTTAAGGGTAACAATACCCTCCAAGCATTGCTGAATCTTCTATGTAACTTGTTAGAACTGCTGACTAGTCTCTAACAAGTTAGTTTAGACAGCTCTGACAAATCATACTGAAACCAGGCATAAACACTCACTAGAACCCATCTTCGTATATAAAAGCAGCCTCTAATCATCAAGAATTATAAACTCGGCATCCAGACTGGTACAGGGGATACAAAACTGATGATCACGACCATCAAACAGAGGATGAAAACCCTATTTATATATACGTTTTAACGTCCATTGACACCCCCCTGATATGACCTATCAGTTTGACTTAACTAGCAGCCCGAAAGATACAAAAGTATATATTAAGCATTAAATCAGGGGATTTTCACAAACGAGATTTCAAGCCTTCTAGCAACTCAGATCTTCAAAGTTTACATTTCTACATTTATTCCCTCAGTAATGCACTATTCAGCCCCTGCTTTACGCAGCATAGTAACGGCCTGGCTTGAACGAAATGACTGCTGAGCTTCACTGAGAGCCGTACCTCCCCAACGGTTTTGGGACGTCACATCAGCACCTTCTGCCAGAAGTATTTCAATAATGTCAATGTCACCTCGGGCGGCAGCCATCATCAAAGGTGTCCACCCCCCTACATTGGCAGTATTCACAGCTGCACCCAACCGGATTAAACTCGCCACAGTAGGGGCATGACCATTACTAGCGGCCAGATATAATGCCGTGTCGCCAATCTTGTTGGTGTGGTGCACATCATCCCCGATCTGGGCCAATCGCTCCACAATATCGGCATGACCTTGACGAGCCATGAGCAGCAGGATGGTTTCTTGATAGCGATTGCAGACACTGGAATCGGTTTGTGCCCCATGGTCAAGCAATGTGAGCACAATATCTCGCTGATCGGCTTCAGCTGCATACAGAATGGCCGTGTAGTTAACTTCGTTGCGAGCGTTGACATTGGCTCCCACGTCCAGCAACAGCTCAACAATAGATAGATGTCCTTCAGCTGCCGCCCACATTAATCCTGTGCAACTCCGCCAGATACCTTCAATGTCGGTACCTTTCACTAAAAGCCTTTTGATCGTTGCCACATCACCACGGATACAGGCATTAACCAAGGGTTCATGGGTAGATGACATGGCGTTCGTAAAACTAAGTGGCAGGTTGAAACTGGCTCAGGGCCTGAATTAGGTGATCAAAATAGGGGTCAATCTGGCGATCGATAGCCGTTATCTCCAACATTGCTAGTTGGTCTTTACTGGCCGTTTTTAGAGACTGCAAACCATACACCATGGCATCGAGGGGTACCTGCAACTCTTGGTAAAGCTGCTCCATGTAAGACAGGCCCGTACTATTGGTATAGTCAGGTCGCTGGGCCGCGATGCCATAGGTAATGCAGCGTAAAAAATGCCAAAAATCTCGCCAACAGGCTTCAGCACGAATCGCTGGATATAATCTGCCACCGGCCCCAGTGATACCAGGAAATTTTTCAAGGACTTGTGCCCGAGCAGCATCCACAATCGCACTGGCATGGTCGCGTAGGTGACGGGCAATGGGACCAGCAGGCATTGTGTCTAGTAACGCATCGTCTAAGTAGACACGTTCGTTATCGGCGGTTTGGAGCTGTGCGATCGCATCTTCTCCAAATTCGTCTTGCCAGCCATTAAAACTGACAATTCGTGCTTTAAAGATGAGTTCTTTGACCCGAGGACTGAGGGACGATGACATGATTGTTTTAACGCTCTCTAATTATTGTTACACACTGTTACAACCAAGGTAAAATCATCCTAGATGTAACGCTTCATCAGTGGTCCGCTGCTGACAATTCGCCCAATCAACTATGGAACTTTCCGATATTCAAGCCATCCTTGAACACCCCGATTCGCAGGAGCGCCTGAAGGGCATTGTGGCTCTCAAAGATTATGACGCTGATACGGCCAGCCCGCTACTGCTAAGTAAAAAGGACGATCCTGAGTTCTTGGTCCGTTCATTCGTAGCCATGGGCCTTGGGCGGAAACGTAGCGACACCGGCTTCGAGGCACTACTGGCAATGATTGACAATGATCCAGACGCTAACGTGCGGGCAGAAGCCTCTAACTCCCTGGCAATGTATGGTGACGCATCTATTCCCCATCTGGTTAAGACATTTCATAGCAACAGCAACTGGCTGATTCGGCGTAGCATTCTAGCCGCCATGATCGACCTCAATAGCCCAACAAATATGCTTGACATTTGTCTAGCGGCCATCATCGACAGCGATCTGACCGTAATCAACGCAGGCATCGACCATTTGAGCACCTTGGCAAATACCCACCAAGCAGAGGCAGCACTAGCCGCAATCTTACCCCTGAAAACGGCAGAGAACTGGTACACACGCATGCATGTCGCCTATGCCCTTAAGCGCTTCGACGCGCCAGCAGCCAAAGAGGCGTTGATAGAACTGCGCCAGGATCAGCAACATAAGGTTGTCGCCGCCGCCCTGGAAGGGTTGGTGCCCTAAGCACAAGCGACACTCACTCAGCCTATTCCCACTGGACGAACCTTGATAGATGCCAGTGACGCCACCTGAAGGACAGACAATTCTGTACGGAGAGTTGGGCAATGAAACTGAGTCATAGCCTACGAATGCCCCCGCCAGCCGTAGAACGGTAGGTATGGCTACAGCCATCAGAGCTCAGCTCTGTTAGCTTTTCTCTCAGTGGAAGATTAGTTGAGTCCACTGGGAGAGACGTGGCGCGTTCAATAAGTGCTTTATTGCTGTTTGATTAGATTTTCGCTACCTTTAATGTAAATAAATATAAACTTGTTTACCTATAGCTTGATTTCGAGTGCATCGCTTAATTTTAAGGTCCTAGATTCTATGTCATTGCCTGTGATTACCACCCCTATTGACAACTTGGAAGCCTTGGCGGCTAATTTCTTTGAGCAATCTGCTGGCCAATGGACCTCCCAACGTCGTTACTACACGCTCAAGAATGGTGAAGCTCAAGAAGTCGTGAGCGCCCTAAATATCGAGTTTTTAGAGGCTAGTCACCCTGAACTCGTCGCCCTAGAAGCCATGCATGGCCTAGACACACCGATCATTTGCGGTGTGAAATCTTCGTGGGAAAGCAACTACATTAGTCCCAGCCGTAAACAAGCCACGGGTTCTACTGTTTTTGGGCTGCAAGGCAATATCCTGTATCGCGATCGCGGATTTGCTACGGCAAAACCTGTGTTAGCGACCTATGAGATGCGCGATCTCAACACCATGCAGCTCCACACTGAGTACGGCGGTTCTGCCTTCGATGAAGAGCTTAAGCTAGTCGGCGACAAGCACCGTACGCGCCAAACCATCATTTCGAGAGCTGGTCAGGAAATCATGATTGGTCAATATTTAGAGACACGGGCGTAAATCCTTTGGAGGGTGGGCAATGCCCACCCTCCAAAGGATTCCACCTGTCTATCCTGCTTCAGCGTCGAGCGTTAAACTCCGCCGCGTCGAATTGCGGGTCAGACCATTCCATACATCTAATTCACCGGACGAACGGCCCAATAACTGGCCTCTGGAATTTTGGGTCAGCCCCTGAGCCATCGTAAAATCGGCTCCGGCAATATTACCCACCATGTCAAACTCCACACCCGTTAGGTCTGCTGCCCGCAGATCCGCTTTCTGAAACTCAGTACCGCTGACTCGAGCATTTCGCAAACTGGCCCCCGTCAGAAACGCCTTCTGTAAGTTTGCTCCACTCAAGCTGGCATCATCCAAAATAGCGCCTGTTAAATCGGCCCCACTTAGGTAAGCGCCTAAAAGTTTTGCTCCGCGAAGATTGGCCCCCCGCAAATAGGCCGTGTTTAAAAACGCACCATTGAGGACAGCTTCTGGGCCAACAGCCCCACAGCTTTTGTAGCGAAATCCTTCTGGCCAAAGGGTTTTATCATCATAGAGCGCAATGTTGAGCTTAGTCTCTGATAATACTGCGCCGCTAAAGTTAGCCCCACGCAGGTCAGAACGATGAACAAAGGCCCCTGTCAAATCCGCTCCACTTAAATCGGCCCCTGTGAGCTCCACACCGCGCAAATCAGCCTGTTGTAGCTGGGCACCGCTCAGACTTGCGCCAGCGAGGTTAGCACCAATTAAGGTCACCCCTTGCAGACAACTATTGGTCAGATTGGTCGCTGATAAATTAACTCGATATAAATCAAAGCCCCGCAGATCTTTACCCGAGAGATCAGCTCCTGACAAATCATGGTGAACTGCCAGACGATCTAACAACGACGCATCTAAACTTAGAGTTTCGGGATGGCTCATAGATAGCTAAACTTTGTAACTAAAGGATGAAACGTCGCTGGGCCTCGCAGGGATGAATCAGCGACGAAAGCAATGATTTAAAGGTGTTCTTTAAGGTCAGTGTAACAGTGCCCTTGAACACATTCTTGAGCAAATAACCTATTTAATACGGACAATCTCCCATGCCATTTCAATCTCCCATGACCATGATGGATTTTTTTCGCAAAAGCGAAGGCATCTGGTTTATTCAGCGGGCCGTCCATCATTTTGACTCGGTGGCCGATGAATCAGGAGAGTCTAACTTGATCGTGGATGTCATCGAAGCGCAGGATCCACGCATTGTAGAAATTTGTCAGAGCCAGGGGGTGGATCCAGGGAAAGCAGCGGGGGGAGCTCAGTTTTCCTGGCAATCTAATACCAAAGAATTTACCTATGACTCTAAATATGCAGCCATCCTGGTGGATATTCCCAACAATGACCAGGGTCGCGCTGGCCAACTTTTAAGGGACCGCGGCTATGTGGAAAATATGCCAGTGGTAGGACGCTATGGATTTGCTGATGATGGTGTATTGACCATTGACAACGAGTATGACAAAAACCAGGGACAAGAGCGCTGCTGGTTTCTCTCCGACGACTTTCGCGTGCGGGTCAGCACAGCCCGACTCGCCAACGGCATTAATCTGATGACCTACTGCTCAGAGCGACGGTTTGTCACCCAGGATGACCTGGCAGCGATGGTTCAAGCCAATGCCGCCCGCTTGCCCACAGCCTGATGTAACGGAATGTATCTTTGTCTCTAAGATTCAAGACATGGGCCTCAGATATCTCCTATGCTGCAAATGGCAGAAGGTATCTGTCGTAACCGTTATAAATTAAGGCGAAGACACATGTACCGCCCTTTTCTAGAGCATTTAGAAGCCTCCTTAAAAGAGAGATTTGAACTACAGCCACGGGCTATTCCAGAGGGACTAGAGTGCCAAATTAGCGAGCGAGGGCGGAATCCAGCATCGATTCAAAGCTGGTGTTATCAGTCATCTGAATTACGAAAAATTCGCTACACATATATCGACGCTGGTAAAGGCGCACAAATATTTAATAGTGTCCTTTATCCTAATCATTGCTACGATGTGCCCCTACTGGGGATTGACTTTTTATCCTTTGGCAAGGTTAAGAACTTAATTGTTCTCGATTTTCAACCCCTGTTCCAGGATGAAGCTTACGAAGCCAAGTATCTGATGCCACTCAAGGAGTTACGCGATAACTACGCTGAGTTGGCCCAGGGTCTGGAAATGAAGTTTTACGATGCCAATCAGTACTTCTCAAAATATCTGTTGTTTGCCAAGACAGATACTGAAACTGTCTCTACGCGAGTTTTGTCAGCCTTCAAAGACTATTTAGATCTTTACTGGCAGATATTAGCAAATGCTGAGCCGCTAACAACCGATGCAGAGATTGATCGGGTCAAAAAAGCTCAGATTGACTATGACCAGTACAGCGCAGAACGTGACCCGGCTCACGGCTTATTTACCAGCTATTTTGGCGCAGAGTGGGCAGATCGCTTCCTCTATGAGTTCCTGTTTGAAGATGCGGTTCCCCTTGCTGTGCAAGCCCATTAGGTTTAAGCCTATTCGTGAGATAAGCCCCACCCAACTGATGATATTTCAGGGCACCTGTTAGAGACGTCCTTACACGATAAGGAATCTATGGCAGGTGCTTTAATTGTTTTTTCCTATGACTCTATATCAACCGTTTTTAGACCATGCGATCGCCACTCTCCAAGATCGCCTAAAGCTTTCTCCCTACCCAATTCCCGCCGGTTTTGAGAGCAACACAGCCACCACTGGCAAGGGCAAGCGCGAAGTCACTGTACTGACCACCAGTCACGGCTATTGTTCTCCCAAACTACGACAGATTCGGGCAGCCCATGTTCAAGCAGGCGACAGTTTACAAGTCCTCAACTTTGTGATCTTCCCCCGGCTAGAATACGACCTGCCCTTTTTTGGTGGAGATTTAGTGACATTACCTGGCGGGCACCTGATCGCCATTGACATGCAACCACTCTTCCGCGATAGCAAAGATTATCAGGCTCGCTATAGCCAGCCGATTATGCCCATGTTTGAGCGCTATCAGCAGAAGCTACCTTGGGGCGGTGATTTTCCAGCAGAAGCACAACCCTTCTTTTCCCCTGCGTTTCTATGGACCCGACCCACTGAACTAGAAGACGTGACCACCCATGTATTTAACGCCTTTAAAGACTATTTAGACGCCTATATAGGCTTTGTGGAAGCCGCGCAACCCGTAACCGACCCAGAACGGCTTCAGGCCATTGAAGCCGCCCAAATTAGCTATATTCGCTATCGTGCTGAGAAAGATCCGGCCCGAGGTATGTTAACTCGCTACTACGGCGCTGAGTGGACTGAAGAATATATCCATGGATTTCTGTTCGACCTGGAACGCCATTTACAAACTGCGTAGGCCCTTAGGGGATGCGTGATGGGGTAATGGGGGGATGATTTAAGCGCAAGCGCCTAAGTAACTAACAAGTAAGTGGAAGAGATTAAATAACTCCGTGCCACTTACTCGTTTGGTTTAATGTTTTTAATTGACAGAATACGAACCCCATGTATGCATAGGGTAAAGTTATCCTGGCAAAATATTTCTGACGAGGGCTGAAAAATCTATCATATTTTTAGGTGTTACATCTGTTACCAAATCCCCACAACCCTTATAATTCGTAATATATTGTGTCCCCGACGCAGTATATAAAATAGACTGATAGCTTGTAGCAGACAGGCTTGTGGCTGTTTTTTACAGAAGGCAAACAAACATCTGTTGCCAAGGGTGAAGTTTCTTTAACTTTGTTAGATTCGGTCCCTATTCGCTTTAATCTTCAAATTGGGGAGAGCGATGTTTGCTGAGATGATTCATGACTTCTGTAAAAGTCGTTTCAGATTGTCTGCATTCGCCTATCTCTATAATGAAACTGTTTTTGATGCAGTTGCTTAACGGGTTCTCGTCCCCACTTTTTTGGAAACTTACTTCGACGAATCAAATTTAGGAGAGTCAATCTATGTTTGATGCGTTTGCTAAGGTCGTCTCCCAGGCTGATGCAAGAGGCGAATATCTCAGCAGTGCTCAATTGGACGCTTTATCTGCAATGGTTGCTGACAGCAACAAGCGCATGGATGCGGTTAACCGTATTACCAGCAATGCGTCCGCTATCGTGACAAATTCCGCTCGTGCTTTATTTGCCGAGCAGCCTTCACTCATCGCTCCTGGTGGTAACGCTTACACTAGCCGTCGTAATGCAGCTTGTCTGCGCGACATGGAAATTATCCTACGCTATGTAACTTATGCTATCTTCACTGGCGATGCTAGTGTTCTAGATGATCGTTGCTTGAATGGTCTACGCGAGACTTATTTAGCTCTCGGTACTCCCGGTGCTTCGGTTGCCGTTGGCGTTCAGAAGATGAAGGAAGCTGCTATTGCGATCGCTAATGATTCCAATGGCATTACTCCTGGTAACTGCTCCAGTCTAATGGCTGAGATTGCAGGTTACTTTGATCGTGCAGCTGCTGCTGTTGCTTAAGTTAACTCCCTAGGTAGTTTTTGGCGAGCTTAATGCTCGACAAGCTTTAGTGAGTTTGGTAATTGACAGATCAAGAGAGTTCTCTAATCAATAACTTCCTTTTTCTGTCTGTCTGTTTAGAAACTTTGGGAGATATCTCAAGCAATGAAAACCCCTCTGACTGAAGCAGTATCTGCTGCTGATTCGCAAGGTCGTTTCCTAAGTTCCACCGAGATTCAGTCTGCTTTTGGTCGTTTCCAGCGTGCCTCAGCTTGTATGGAAGCTGCTCGTGGTTTGACTGCTAAAGCTGACGCTCTATGCTCTGGTGCAGCAAACGCCGTTTACAGCAAGTTTCCCTACACTGTTTCCACTCCTGGTCCCACCTATGCTTCCGACCAGGTTGGTAAAGATAAGTGTGTTCGTGACGTTGGTTACTATCTACGCATGGTTACCTACTGCCTCATTACAGGTGGTACTGGTCCCATGGATGAGTACTTAGTAGCGGGTCTAGATGAGATCAACCGTGCTTACGAGTTGTCTCCTAGCTGGTACATTGAGGCGCTTAAGTACATCAAGGCTAGCCACGGTTTGAGTGGTCAGGCTGCTACTGAAGCTAATGCCTATATCGATTACGCTATCAATGCCCTAAGCTAATTGAGTCTTGAGCCTCTGTAGCACACTGCTACGTTGTTTGAGTTTCAATTATTTCCCAGAGGTATTTGGAAGCGCTGGTTTTGACTGGTGTTTTCTTCCACCTCTGGGGTTTGTTATGTTTAGGCATTGGAGAGACGTTGCATGCAACCTCTGTACATTAAATCTGTAGGCAATCTGTCTATTCTTGAGGTTACGTTGTGAGTGGTGTCCCTCATAATCCAGACGGTCAGCCGTTAACCACTGACCAGGCATTGATCAATATTAACCAGACCGCAGATCCAGGCTTACGTTACTATGCCGCCTGGTGGTTGGGTAAGATGCGTATTTGCCAACCGCAGGCAATAGACGCTTTGCTATTGGCATTGGAAGATGAAACCGATCGTTCGCCAGATGGTGGTTATCCCCTACGACGTAATGCGGTCACGGCTCTGGGAAAAATTGGCCAAGGCAATGACCGGGTGGTGCTTGCCCTAATTAATTGCCTCCACTGCGATGACTATTATGTGCGAGAAAAAGCAGCCCAGTCCCTTGAAAGTTTAGGGGACTCGCTGGCTGTTCCCCCGCTCATCAATCTACTCGAAGGCGGTGTTGCAGCAGCCGTCCAGGATTCTGACAAACCCCACCTGGTGCAACCTTACAACGCTATTTTGGAAGCACTGGGCACCTTAGGAAATGCAGAATTAGTAACAATTATTGGCCCCTTTTTAGACCATGACGTTCCCCAGGTACGTAACGCGGCAGCTCGGGCAATGTATCAAATTACGGGAGAAACTCAGTACGCGGAACGCCTAGTCAAAGTGTTAGCTCATGATCAGCTACAGCTGCGACGAGCGGCACTGATGGATTTAGGAGCTGTCGGTTATTTGGCCGGGGCAACTGCGATCGCAAACACCCTAGCTGAAAACAGCATGAAACTGATTGCCCTCAGGGGCATACTTGAGCACCAAATTAGTTTTGAAATACAATCTGGGGAAGACACGTCACCCATTTCTGACGACAGCCGTCAAGTGATGGAACTAATGGATAGCTTGTTGTAATGGTCGCCCTACTGAAAACCTTTGATAGCTGTTTACAAGCGGTTAACGATGCGGATTCTGCCCAAGGCTTGTTAGATGCCGTTGAAGATCTAACCAGCCTTAAGGATGAACGCTCCATTCCCACGTTAATTCAAGTATTAGGCTTTAATAATCCAGGTGCCGCCGTCGCCGCCGTTGAAGGATTAGTCCAAATTGGTGTTCCATCGGTCTCACACCTGTTGGAAAAATTGGATAACTATAACTACGGCGCAAGGGCCTGGGCGATTCGGGCATTGGCGGGCATTGGCGATCCGCGTGGTCAACAACTATTACTGGATGCCGCTGCCAATGACTTTTCCCTCAGCGTCAGACGGGCTGCAGCGAGAGGTCTAGGCACCATTCGTTGGTCTGACATAGAAGAGGATAAGCGTAATGTGGCGATGGTGCGATCGCTAACAACATTGTTGCAGGTTACTGGGGACGAAGAATGGGTGGTACGTTACGCAGCGGTTGTAGGGCTAGAGGCCTTAGCCATGGAGCTCACCCACAGTACCCACAGCACTCAAATCACTCAATGTCTTAGCCAGCTTAGTCATCGTGACGAAACAGCAGCGGTGCAAGCAAGAGCCCAATGGGCTTTAGAAAAACTGAGCCAAAAATAATACACAAAAACAGTAAAAGGGATAAAGAGACATAATGTCTCTTTATCCCTTTTTATCCCAAAGAAGACAATTCGCTGTTTACTCAAACAGCAATTCGAAGAACATTTTTAAGCTGCTACAGGAGATAAGTAACCAAGCTCTTCAAGCTTGGCCATCACCTTATTTACAGACTCTTCTAGAGTCTCGTTAACAGTCTCACAATTAACCTCGGGGTTTAGTGGCTCTTCATAGGGGTCGCTAATGCCGGTAAAGTTCTTAATTTCACCAGAACGAGCCTTTTTATAAAGGCCTTTTACATCACGCTGTTCGCACACTTCAACCGGTGTGTTGGCATACACTTCTACAAAATCGCCAATGCGCTGACGGACCTGATCGCGCACTTCACGGTAAGGAGAAATTGCTGAGACCAACACAATCACACCGTTGCGAGTTAGCAGGTGAGATACAAAACCAATGCGGCGAACATTTTCGTCGCGATCTTCTTTGCTAAAGCCCAGACCTTTAGTGAGATTGGTACGAACAATATCACCATCTAGCACTTCAAGTTTGGCACCAGCCGCCCGTAATTTTTTCTCTAGAGCCTGACTGATAGTAGTCTTGCCTGAGCCGCTCAAGCCAGTAAACCAAACGGTTACACCACGATGTTGCATATAAAGATACTCCTAAAAACTATATTTGAACGCTACCCATATTCATGCAAACGTATTATACGTTACTAATCTTCATAAAGGGGTAGCTTAAGTAACGCTCCATGCTTTGGCGACTCTACGATGACTCCATAAGAGCTTAATCCGTTTTTGGTTCTTAGCTGTATAAATAACAAACTACTCACCCAAAATTGTAAACGCATTCGTTTACTAGATGCCGTAGAGCCAAATTGCCAGCGGTGGTGTCACTAGAGCCAACAACAGACTCAGAGGTCCTCCCACCCTAACAAAATCCAAGAAGCGATAGCCTCCTGCCGTATACACCATGGTATTCGTTTGATAGCCGATGGGAGTCATAAAACTGTTGGAGGCAGCAAAGGTGATCACAAACATCACCGTGAACACGTTAAGGCCTAGCTCTGAAGCCACCCTTAACCCTACTGGCAAAAGCAAAATAACAGCTGCACTGTTCGACAAAATGCTAGAGAGCACCGTTGTCAGCACATATAGCGCGCTTAGTAACCCATAACCTGATAGACTCCCGCCTATCGAAATAAGTTGCTGGGCTAGCAAAGCTGTTGCACCAGAGCTTTCCATGGCGGTTCCCAGAGGAATTAAACACGCCAGTAGAAAAATTACATCCCACCGTACTGCCTGATATAGTTCTCCAGGTTTTAGACAGCCGGTCAGGATCATCAGCATCACCCCTGCCAGGGCTGAGACCAAAATATTAATGGGTGTAAATGCTGCAACGGCAACTACACCCACACCAATCCCCATGGCTAAGTTAGCTCGATCAGATCGCAGACTTTCCAGATCGCGCTGCTCTAGGACTAGCAAGTCGCGACTAGTTTGCAAACCCAATAAGCTCTGCTTAGGCCCTTGCACTAGTAGCAAATCGCCAAACTTCAGCCGCACCTTGCCCATACGCTCACGCACCAGATCTTGACCTCGACGAATCGCCAAAACTGTCACATTGTAGCGCTGACGAAACCGCAGTTCCTTCAAAGTGGAGCCAACTAAATTGGAATTGGCAATGACTAGCGCCTCGGCGACGCCCTCTTGCCCTGAACTCAAGTCTGCCTGCCAGGACTTTTGTCCAAATTGCACATCGGGCAAAATTTCGATACCTTCGCCATCACGGATTTTCAGCAAATCATGCTGTCTAGCCCGCACCAGCAAAATATCCCCCGCACATAAGGACTTATCCCCCAGGGGCTGAGGAAAATGGTTGTCGTTACGGATAATTTCCAGGACATCTAGGTCAAACCGACGCTGTAGCTGACTTGACTGTAGTGTCTGTCCCACCAGACTGGAGCGGGGGGTGACAACCACCTCACTCACGTACTCTTTAAGGCCATATTCCTGGCTCAGGCTATTGCCAGAAACATCGCGATTGGGCAACAGGAACGGAGCAATAAATGTGAGATACAGCAATCCCACCACAAATATGACTGCTCCCAATTCCACAAATTGAAACAGGGAAAATTCGCCGTAACCCAACTGGTCTGACAAACCACTGGCCAATACGCTAGTCGATGTACCCACAACCGTCAGCATACCGCCCAGGATTGTGGCAAACGATAAGGGCATCAGCAGCTTTGATGGGGAAATACGATGCTGTTGGCAAAAGTCTTCAATGATGGGCAAAAACACGGATACAACCGCTGTATTGTTGATCAGACCAGAGATGGGACCCACAATGAGGCCCAATGCAAAAATCTGACGGCGGCAGGTTTTGCCCCCCCACTGAATCAACCAATTACTGGCTTGCTGTAGCGCTCCAGTGCGAGCAATGCCGGCACTCAGAATAAACATGGCCATTACCGTGATGGTGGCTGAGTTACTAAATCCAGCAATACCTTCTTGGGGACTCACTAGGCCTAGAACCATCAGAGCCACCATCACACCAAGGGCTGTGATGTCTGCTGGCAACCATTCCACTATGAATAGCAGTAGGGCAACCGCAGTTACCCCCAGAGTCATAAGAATTTGAATATCAATAGTCATACATCGCTAGCCAGACCAATAACGAGTAAGCCTTAGCGTGAAAAATTACTTAACTATAAGAAAGTCGAGAATATATATCAGCCAGCCCTACGGAGTAGAAAATCTACAAAACCCTTCTACCTTAGGACTTAAGGGAACATATGCCCTCAATAATTTGACATGCCATAGAGGGTAACCATGACAAATTATCCAACCTAAGGTTAGGGTCTTTGGTTAAATTACGGCAAGATAAACAAACTATTGCAGGCGACATTAACTCATCACATTAACTTAATGTAGACCGCTGCTAATTTAGGGACACTTCCAGCTGCTTATTCACTATTTTCTAGGAATTTACAGAGGCACACACCTAGAGTCAGCAGAGCCTGACGTATGTACGAACAGTGAGTTTGTAGCACAAGTCGTCCGTATCAACGGAACTTCATCAGAGCCTCACAGACAGGGTGCTCCAAAAATTGATGGCGTTCGACACTAATTACACAGGGTTTAGTTAGCTATCCGCCTGAAACGCAGCTAATTCTGGTAAAGCTCCACTGCGGCGCTGCTGCCGTTCAGCAATCAGCTTGGGACGCAGATATAGGTTTTCAAGCAGCACAGCACCTCCAGCAATCCAGGGAGGAACGATTAATGCACCAATAATGCCTAAGACCTGGGCCCCGCCCAAAACCGCCAGTAGCTGATACAGGGGATGTACTCCCACAGAGGAGCCTACGAGCAATGGATCAAGGACATAGGTCTCAAGATTTTGCGCCACAACATATAGCAAAAGCACCCATAAAAACGTCCAGCCGCCTTGGGGAATAGCCACTAACAGAGCTGGCACGGCCCCTAAAATTGGCCCTAAAAATGGGATCAAATTGGTGATGCCTGCGATCGCACCTAGCCCCACTGCTAAATCCCTTAAACCGAGTAAACTCAGCCCCACACCAGTGGCAACGGACAGCAACGCCGACACCACAATCCGTCCCCGCAAATATCCCCCAATCCGCTGCCCCATGGGAGGTACCTGGGCCAAAATTCGCTCATCCCATGGACTCGGCAGCAAGCGGGTCAAGTTTTTGATCAGGGTACGACTGTCAGCCACCATGTAGCCCGACACAAATAGGGCCAACACTAAACTCAGCACGCCCCCCAAAATGCCCGTGGTTACCCCGTAGGAACGAATCAGCAACTGCTGACTCGACTTAATCGTCCAGCTAATCAAGCCCTGGACATCAATTAGCTGGGTAAAAAGTTCATTAGTGGTTAAGGCCTGAGTATCCGTAAAGGCCGTCAGCCAAGCATCTGCTTCATTGAGTAACCCTCTGATCGCCACCGGCAAGCGGCGAATGATCCGTTCTACCTGTTCAAATACCGTTGGGCCAATCAGCAACCCCAGCAAAACCAGGCCACCGATCAACGTGAGATAGACCAAGATTACCCCCAGCCAGCGAGGGACTCGATAGCGTTCAGCCCAGTCAACAACAGGAGCAATTGAACAGGCCAGGACGACTGAAATCATCACCAGCAGCAGTAAACTTTTGAGTTGCCACAGTAGAACCAATAATGGAATGGCTGCTATTAACAGCACAACACTACTGACAGAGATGGTTAACCGCTGAGGTGAATTATTAGCTGAGCTTTCGGCCCAGGATTCTTTGGCCATAAAGTGGCAATAGGGTGCAGTGTTTTTAGTCTACTGGCCTTTATAACGTATAGGTAAAATCATCCGCCAACACACCCGGTACACGACTATCCCCCAGACTGCGCTGGTCATAGGTATCGATACTGGAAATGGTTTCTTGAAAATCAGTCAGATCAATCAGACCATCGCCAAAGCATTGATACAGGCTTTCATCAAACCGCAGATTTTCAATGGGAGCAACAATTTCCCCATGTTCTACCCAGAAGCAAGCGTAGCGAGTCATGCCCGTCACCCGAGCATTGGGGTGATCGCTCCAGTTTAGGTAGTGCAAATTGGAAAGATATAGCCCTCGATCCAAGCTGGATAGAATTTTGTCAGCCGCCAATTTTCCCGGCAGAATCTCGGGGGCACGCAAATGCTCACCACGACTGGCGTAATTGGAGGGTGTCTGGTACTCCTTAGCGCTACGGGAACTGACCAAACTATTGACCAACTGCCCCTGCTCAATAATGGGCAACTGTAGGGGGGCTACTTCACCATAGGTATTAAATCGAGGCGTATTAGCCTGATGAAAATTTTCCCGCAGGTTAAATTTAGGCGAAAGTTGACGCTCGCCCTGACGCAATAGGCAAAATGCACTGTTGCCCTGCTGCAGGTCGGCTTCCCCCACACCGCCCCAGGAAAACATGTGGAGTAATTCAGCCACAGCCGCTGGTGCAAGATAGGTGCGATACTGCCCCCGCTCAATGGTTTTGGCCGGACGGCTCATCATGGTCAACTGCTGTTTAGCCTGGTTGATTTTATCGATGAACTGGGCCTGCTGCCATTGGCTACCGGCAAAGGTGCCTTTGACAGCGCGATTTTGAGGATCAAATAGAGAGAAATCCAGACTGTAGCTGGTGCTCTCAAACCAGTGATGCTGACCGGCAGAATCTGCATACCCTCGGAAGATGAGGCCACCAGCATAAATACCTGTGAAATCCAGGGATTGGACCGGATCGAGCAGGGTGGATGCGATCTCATCGGCTGCCAACAGCTCTCCCTGATGGACAGTGCGACTGCTGGCTGACCCCGTAGGCAACACCAAAAACGGATCAACCGGCAACTGAGGCACCATGGCCTGCAAATCGTCCAATGCCGTTTTTAGCAACGGCCAGTCAGTTTCAAAATCTCCCACAAAGGGCACCGTCGCTGACGCTATACGATCGGTCTGCATCAGGGTCAAGGTCAGATTGCCATCGCTTACCTGCCCCGTTTGCCGCACCCGGGCCCGATTAAACCGAGTGAACTGACTATCTTCACCACTGATGGTCAAGGTGTAATGATTAATGGTCGCATGGGCAGAGGCTAACGCATCAGCCAGCTGACCAAAAACACATTCCTTAGTCGTCACTGATTCTGCAACTGTTTCCGCTACAACACTGCTCATACCGCACCCCCAAACACTTCAATATTGTCAAATGCACACATCGGCGAACCATGCCCCACCCGAATCAGCTGATTGGGTTCTCCCTTGCCACAAAAGGGGGTGCCATACATTTCCCAAGTGTTGCGATCGCCCACCTGGGAAAGACTGTGCCAAAACTGCGGTGTGACAGAGCGATAGTTAGGGTTCTTGATGGTGCGAGTCAGCTTGCCATTCTCGATCAGCTTGCCGTACTCACAACCAAACTGAAACTTGTGGCGTTGATCATCAATAGACCAGGAACGATTGGTCTCCATGTAGACGCCGTGCTCAATGCTGCCAATGATTTGCTCAAAGGAGCGATCCCCCGGCTCCAAATTAATATTGGCCATGCGGTCAATGGCGGGTCGATTCCAAGAGGACGCCCGGGAATTAGCCACCCCTGGCACCTGGGAACGCTGCTGGCTTTCCAGCCCCCCCAAGCCTCGCTCCAGTTTACCCCCACAAATCAAATACTCACGGGTAGCCCGAGTACCCACATCATCAAAGCCATAGCTGGCAAGCTCACCGGGCACGGTGGGATCAAAGGTGACATTCATCAAGGGGGAGCCATACTCCAAAGAGCCAAAATCCTCCAATTTGATAAAGCTGCCCCCGGCATAGTTACGTTCATCCCCCAAAATCCGATCCAGCTCTAAGGGATGCCCAATGCTCTCGTGAATTTGCAGCATCATCTGATCGGGGGCCAGCACCAGGGTAGTGGCCACATTGGGGCAATTGTCTGCATCCAACAGCTCCACCGCCTGTTCTCCCACCTGCTGCACCCGCTGCCACAGATCTAAATCTGGAAATAGCTCCCAACCCCCTTGATAGCTATGGGCTAAATAGCCATGGTCAGTGCGCAGTTGTGTGGTCGGCCCATCTTGGGCAATAGTGCCAAAGTGGGTCTCTACTAAGTAGTCACGCTGGTAAATCTCTGAACCATTGCTGCTGACAAACCAGGTCTCAATATCATGGCTTCTAGCGGATGCACTGGTCTGAGCAATCTTGTCAGAGACCTTCAGGCGATCGCAAACCTGCAGCAAAATTTGATTGAGTTCAGCGGGAGATAGGGCATCCAACCCTTTGCGATGGGGGGATACATAATTCCCAGTAGCTTTGGGTCGGGCAGCTGTTGTAAACCTGTGGACTGCCCAGGTACTAGCCGCAATGGCCTGATGGTAGGCAGACTCAATAGCCCTGGTCAGGGCAGCCGCCGAGAGATCATTGGTGGCGCTGTAGCCAAATTGCCCTTGAGCCAGCACTTCCACCATGGCTCCATGGCCAAATTGTTGAGTGTTGCGTTCCGGATGTGAATCGCGGATAGCACAGGACTTAGTTATATCTTTGACGGCACGAATACCGATCCAGTCGGTAGAGACCGTCGTAGCTGTGACGACGTCAGAAAGGAATTTAAACATATTTTCTCGGGTAGTGCAGACCAGGCGTAAAGCAATCCTGCGTACTACACCCTGTCTTGATAGTAGTAATTCTTACTCATCCAGCCCCTCAATGGGGGGGCAGACCCTCTACCAGCAATCACCTCTTTTTAAATTATTTAAGAAAAATCCAAATTAGTCTTAATTTAAAAATAAAAAATAGATTTATACTTAAAAAAACAAGGTAAAACCAAAAAATACTTAAATACATTTTTAATGGACGACCTTGACAGCAAAATTTTAGGGGCATTGATGGTGGATGGTCGGGTGACGTGGTCTGACCTGGCTTCTCGTTATGGGGTGTCATCACCCGCCATTAGCGAACGGGTACGGCGTTTAGAAAAACGCGGCATTATTCAGGGCTATCGAGTGGTGGTTGATGCGGTGGAACTGGGCTATGACATCACGGCGTTTGTGGCGGTGGTATTGGAGCATCCGCAATATCGCCAGGGTTTTTTGGACTATGTCCAGGGGACACCTGCCATCCAGGAATGCCATCACGTAGCGGGAGATGGGGATTATCTACTGAAGGTGCGGTGCGGCAGGATGGCTGACCTGGAGCAGATTCTCAGTGAGGACATTAAGGGACTGCCAGGAATTTTGCAGACGAAGACATCGATTGCGTTATCGACGGTGAAGGAAACAACGGCGTTGGCGGTTTAAGGCGGGGCGAGGTTCGATGCAGGGCACCCACAAGGGGAGCCCCTACAGGGATGTCTCCTCTGAGAAACCATTCGATATTGGGTCTATGCGATGCAGGGCACCCACAAGGGGAGCCCCTACGGATTAATCGATAAATTTGGGGTGTATTGCCATGATTTCTTTGTTTTTGCGAGGTTTAGTGTTGGGGATATCGATTTCGGCCCCCGTCGGTCCGATTGGGTTGTTGTGTATTCGGCGCAGTCTTTCCTATGGGACCATTACAGGCTTGCTGTCGGGGTTAGGGGCGGCAACGGCGGATGGAGTGTATGGTGCGATCGCAGCCTTCGGCCTGGCCTTTATCTCCAATTTCCTAACGAATCAGGCCCGGTGGCTGGGCATCATCGGCGGCCTATTTCTCTGTTATCTAGGCATCACCACATTTTTGAGTAAACCCGCCGAGAAAACCACAGAGACTAGCCGCACTGGCTTAGCCGGAGCCTATCTATCCACATTTGGTTTGACCTTAACAAACCCAGCCACGATTTTATCCTTCGTGCTATTGTTCGCTGGCTTTGCCCCGACAGGACTGGACTATGGCCAGGCAGTAGTAATGGTCGGTGGCGTATTTTTGGGCTCGGCTCTATGGTGGCTGATTCTAAGCAGTGGGGTATCTCGCTTACGCCATTGGCTAACACCTGGGCGATTGGTTTGGGTAAATCGTGTGTTTGGGGTATTGATTACCGGGTTTGGGATTGTTGCCCTAAGCTGGCGGGGATAAGGCGAGGAAAACAACAACGACTATGATGCCATCCATACTAGGGATGCCAAAATTTGCTCAACAGGAGGTAAGGCATATACGGCCAAATCAATGGTGACCATGGATTCTGTAAGGGACAGAAACTGCCACTGAATTCCATTACTGATACTGCCGTAAATGGTTGCAATCTCATTTCCCTGATCTTGATTAAACCGCTGGGCCGCTACCATTTCAGCAATACATGGACCAAAACCAGTTTTAAGATCCGTTTTCTTCGCTTCGACCACAATAATGGCAGGCGCTTCAATTTCAAGTACTTCGGTCGAGCGGGTGATGAGGAAATCACATTGGCCATTCAAGCCAACGGTTTCATCAACATTAAAGTCTTCTCCTGAAAATAGACTGACGTGGCGATCCAGGTAACGGCGTACTTCTAATAGGACAGGGTAGATAATGCCTTCAGAGCGGGCTTTCTCGCTGCCGGATGTAGCGACAATCGGCAGGCTTTCTTGGAGATAACCCGCAAGGATAGCAGATGGAGTAATATCGTCGAGTTTTGGTAAAAATCGCTTACCTTCAACCACAGTGAGGTCAAAGGCCATTTTTACACTGGCAATGGTTTTGAATTGACTGTAAGCCACAAAATTCGCCCTGCTTAACAGCTCCATTTTATTAGATGGGCTTAGAATTCCTGTCTATCCAGCAAACGGCCAAGCTCTAACTGGTGCAGTTAAACTAGAGTACAGGCTATTTTGAGGCCAGACCTATGGTTCAGCAGCTAATCTCCGACAGTCAGCTTCCTGAGCAATACCCTGACAGCGATGGGCAACCCATGGCCGACAATACGAAGCAGTTCCGGTGGATCGTAGTAATTAAGGAAAATCTGGAGCGGCTATTTGCGGGTAATGCAGATGTCTTTGTTGCCGGGGATTTGCTGTGGTACCCGGTGGAGGGGAATCCAAAGCTACGTCAAGCACCGGACGTAATGGTGGTGTTTGGTCGTCCAAAAAGAGATCGGGGATCTTATCGGCAGTGGTTAGAAGATGGCATTACGCCCCAGGTGGTGTTTGAGATTTTGTCACCGGGGAATCGCTCTGGGGAAATGCTACGGAAGCTGAATTTCTATCAGATGCATGGTGTGGAGGAATATTACATTTACAACCCAGATGATAATGAACTGACCGGATTGCAACGTTCGGGAAAGGCACTACAGTTAGTTAGTGATATGCGAGGCTGGATAAGTCCGGCCTTAGGTATCCGGTTTGAGCTAACGGAAGAAACGTTAGAAATTTATCGGCCTGATGGGGAACGGTTTTTGACCTACGTGGAGTTGGGAGAACTGCTAGAAGCTGAACGGAAACTCAGGCAAGCAGATCAGCAAAGGATTCAGGCATTAGAAGAAAAATTGCGGGAATTAGGGGTGAATCCAGAGTCGTTGTAAAAGTACCCCTGGGGGTAATAGACGACCATTGGAAAGCTGTATCAAAATTTTTAGTTAAGCTGTCGAAAATATTTTTTCTCCAGAGACTAGAGTAAAGACAGATACCTGCTCCCCATTAGCCCCCACTTTTGCCAAGTACCATGGCAGCAAAGACGATCCTGATCCTGACGGCAAATCCTTCGGATACTAGCCGTTTGCGGTTAGACGAAGAAGTTCGCGAAATCCAAGCAGGATTAAACCTATCCGCAGAACGGGACAGCTTTAACGTAGTGTCCCAATGGGCCACCCGCCCTGACGATCTACGGCGTGCCCTGCTCAAGTACCAACCCCAAATTGTTCATTTTTCAGGCCACGGTGCTGGCGCAGCAGGACTGCTCTTAGAAAATGACACGGGCGAGACAAAACCCGTTAGCAGCATCGCCCTATCGCGTCTATTCCGACTCTTTACAAGTGTAGAATGTGTGCTGCTTAACGCCTGTTATTCGCAGCATCAAGCAGAGGCCGTGGTGGAGCATGTGGACTATGTGGTCGGCATGACCAATGCCATGGGAGATAGGGCCGCCATTGAGTTTGCCGTTGGTTTTTATGATGCCCTGGGCTATGGCCATCCGGTGCCCTTTGCCTATGAAGTTGGCCTATCAGCCATTGCGTTAGAGGGCATTGATGAAGTTGCCACCCCCATTCTGAAAATACGCAAAGGGTTAACCGAAAAACTCGATGAGTCTCCAGAGCCCCAAACATCAAAGACTAACAATAAAGCCAAACCTGAGCTTGAACCAGAAACTAAGCAACGTTCTGTTGCTAAAACTGCTAAACCCATCACCCTTGAAGAACCAGAGGGACTAGTACCCTTAGATTCACCTTTTTATATAGAACGGCTGCCCATTGAAACCGACTGTTATGAAACCGTCGTCAGACCAGGGTCTCTGATTCGGATCAAGGCCCCCCGACAGCTAGGGAAAACATCACTGCTGGTCAGAAGCATGGCCCATGCCAGGGCACACGGGTTTGAGACGGTGCGCTTAAGCTTTCAAACCTCTGACAATGAAACCCTGAACGACCTGGATGAGTTTCTCCAGTGGTTTTGCTGCAGCGTTACCGAAGAGCTGGATTTAGAAGATCGGCTGACGGACTATTGGAAAGGAGCGCGAGGCATCGTCCGCCGATGTCAACGCTATTTTGAACGCTACTTGTTGAAGGAGCTGGAGCAACCGCTGGTGTTAGGCCTGGATGAAGTGGATCAGGTGTTTGAGCATCCCGAAATCGCCACAGACTTTTTTGGCATGTTGCGGGTATGGCACGAAGAAGGTAAAACCAACCCCATATGGCGCAAGCTCAATCTGGTAATTGTCCATTCTAAAGAGGTGTACGTTCCCCTCAGCATTAACCGTTCCCCCTTTAATGTGGGGTTACCCCTTGAACTACGGCAGTTGAACGCAGACGAAATCGAAACCTTGATTGCTCGGCATCAGCTCAGTCTTTCTGCCCATCAAAAACAGCAGCTAGTGGAATTGGTGGGGGGACATCCATATCTCATGCGGGCGGCCCTTTACCAGCTGGCGCGAGGTCGCATGAGTTTGACTCAGCTGATGGAAGAAGCACCCACTGAGGGTGGTTTATACAGCGATCATCTGCGGCGGCATTTACTTAATCTGGAAGCGGATTCAGCTTTGCTCAGGGCCTTTAAGCAAGTGATTCCCAGCTATCAGCCGGTACAGATTGGCTCCACAGAAGCCTTTAAGCTGCACAGTATGGGGCTGGTGAAATATGACGGCAATGCAGTGGTGCCGTTATGTGGTTTATACCGGCAATATTTCCAATCGCGGTTGTGAGGTTAAACAATTGAATATGCGGCAAATCCCTGATAGGACATCGTTGAGTAAGATCCTCCCCTTTATAAGGGGAGGTGCCGAAGGCGGAGGGGTCTTCGATCGTTGGCGAAAGTTATCCAGCCCCCTCCGTTGGTTCCCCTTACGAAGGCGGTGTACATACATCTCGAAAGGGAGTTCACAATCTTGCATTACCCCCCTTAATCCCCCCTTGGTAAGGGGGGAAACTCCGGTCCTCCCCCTTGGTAAGGGGGAGTTAGAGGGGGTTAGACAACCGCGAACGCTAGGTTCCAGGACTTATGTGTACACGGTAGCCTTGCGAAGGGGAACCGTTGCCAAAATGAGCGATTGTGATAATTTTCCAGACCTTGGACTTCATTCAAGATTCAGCATTCGTTAAACGATTACTTTCCTGATGCACACCCCCTAAAAGATCATGGCTGAGTATCGATATCAAGTGGGCGGTAGCCTGCCGCCAGATGCCCAAACCTATGTTGAGCGTGCGGCAGACGAAGAGTTTTACCGGTTGCTTAAGGCTGGGGAGTTTTGCTATGTACTAAACTCACGGCAGATGGGTAAATCTAGCCTGCGGGTGCGCACGTCTAACCGATTGCAGGCGGAAGGGGTGGCCTGTGCGTCTTTGGATGTGAGCGGCCTGGGTACCACTACTATCGAACCGGCGGAGTGGTATTTCGGCATTATGGATAGCCTGGTGGATCGATTTAATATCGATGGGCTAGATCCTGGCTTTGATCTGGATGACTGGTGGGAGGAGAACCATAATCTTCCCCCAGTGCGCAGGTTTGGTAAGTTTCTTAGCCATGTGCTGCTGCGGACAGTGGCCCAGCCCATGGTGATTTTTCTAGACGAAATTGATAGCGTTCTCAGCCTGGAATTTGATGCGGATGATTTTTTTGCGGTTATTCGAGAGTGTTTTAACAATCGCGCGGATAACCCTGACTATAATCGCCTGACATTTGCCCTGATTGGGGTGGCTACACCGACAAATTTGATCCAGGCAAAAGAACGGACACCGTTTAATATTGGTCGAGCGATTCAGCTAACGGGGTTTACGCTTGATGAAGCGGCTCCACTGCTGCCGGGGTTAAGAGAGAAGGTAAGCGATCCAGAAGCGGTGTTGCGGGCGGTGCTGCACTGGACGGGAGGACAACCTTTTTTAACCCAGAAGGTATGTCAGTTAGTGATTCAGGCGGTGGAACGCACAGCAGAACAACCCACAGCTGATCAGCTGGTGGCCCAGGTGGTGCATACCCACATTATTGACAACTGGGAGATGCAGGATGAGCCGCCCCATTTAAAGACAATTCGGGACCGGTTAAGGGAGAATTCACGGGCGGGACAGTTGTTGAGCCTGTATCAGGAGATTGTGGAGCGGGGGCATATCGCTGTAGACGGCAGTGCTAAGCAAATGGCACTGCGGCTGTCGGGGCTGGTGGTGGAGCGGGATGGCAGGTTGCAGGTGTATAACCCGATTTACCAGACGGTGTTTACCCAGGACTGGATAAGGGATGCGTTGGTGAGTATTCGACCCTATGGGGAGAAGTTGGAGGCGTGGGTGACGGGCCCGCAGGATACTTTGTTGTTGCAGGGGAAAGAGCTGACCGACGCGCTAGATTGGTCGGAGTCGCGTAGTTTGGGGAAGCAGGACTATGAGTATTTGGTGGAGAGTCAGAAGCTGGGGTTGCGGGCTGAGTTGGCAGCAGTGCAGGCGACAGTGGCACAGCAGACGCAATTGTTGAATACGAAAAATAAGGCGATTCAGCGGGCAGATGATGAGTTAGCCAATGCTAAAGCAGACCTCAGAAGGGTACGCAAGCGGACTCGACTGTCGTCAATACTGAGTGTTGGCCTTATAAGTCTATCTGTGTTTGGTGCCGTATTGGCTGGGAAAGAAGCTTATGCAAAAGGCGCAGAAGCACGACAAGCTGTTGAGGAAACTCGCACTGCCAAGAAAGAATTAAAAGAAGTAGAAAACGAACGCAACAGATTAGAGAATAAAAACACACTTTTAGTTGACAGCAATAAAACTCTTAATAACGAGAAAAACAAACTGGAGGAAACCAATAAAGAATCAGTAGCTGAGGCAAAGACTGCTCAAGCTGAGGCAACAGCTGCCAGGCAGGAAGCAGCCACTATTGAGTCTCAGGTTTCTGGATTAACTCAAGATTTAACAAATAAGAATAATCAACTAGGAACAGTACAAACAAAACTTTCTAGTATTCAAACTGAGTTTAATCGAGTAACACAGGCAGTAGATGCCGCACAGAGGGCACTTGGTCAAGCAAATGAAGATCTTGAAAGTGCAGAAAAGGCTCGTAGTATTGCCGTCAATCAAAGAGAACAGGCTCAGGAAGCCATTCGTTTTTCCATTGGTTCCTTAGGCATTCAGCGGTTTAGAAATACTTTTTATGAGCTGGGTGGTTTACAAAAAGCCATTAGCTTCCTCAATGATGGTTTAGAAAAAACTCAAGAGACTCAAAATAAACGAGGAGAAAGCTATGTGCACGGAAACTTGGGCGAAGTTCATAACGTTTTGGGGCAATATCCTCAAGCTTTAGAATTTCACGGAAAACATTTAGAAATTGCCATAGAGATTCAAGATAGGCAAGGAGAAGGACAAGCCCTGGGCAATAAGGGCGAAGTGCTTTATAACCAGGGTAAATATTCCGAAGCTTTGACATATCATGAACAACATTTAGCAATCACCCGTGAGACAAAGGATAAATTAGGTGAAAGTCAGGCATTAATGCACCTGGGACGGGTACATTTAGCGACGGGTAAACCGGATCAGGCCTTAGAAATCCATCAAGAGAGTTTAGAAATTGCTATCGCTATTAAAGACCAATTTGGAGAAGGTCAGATTCGTAGCTATATGGGGGATGTTTATGATTTTCAGGGTAAGACAGCAGTAGCCCTGGAGCAGTATGCACAGTCTATTGCTATTGCTAAAGCTGCTCAGGACAGTGTTGGCGAAGCAGAAACCTGGAGAAAGATAGCTGACATTAAAAAGCGCCAGGGCAACTATGATGAAGCATTTAATGACTATGAGTATGCGCAAGTACTGTCTAGAGATGCTGATGATATCAAAGGTCTGAGTGATAGTTTGCGCGGTGTGGGTCAGCTTAGGGCTGAGCAATTTAACTATGATGCTGCGCAAGAAAACTATCGGTTGGCTATAGATAAATTGTCAGAGTTAGGAGATAAGGCTGGTGTTGGAGATATGCACCTAACCATTGGAGGGTTGTACGAAATTCAGGGACAGTATGCCTCTGCTTTGGACGAATATCAAAAAGCTCTAGATATTCATCAGTCAATTGATAATCGACACGGTGAGGCAAAAGCTACAAATTTAATTGGAGGTATCTATTGGCGTCGGTCTGAATATACAACAGCTTTAGACCTTTACGAACAGTCCTTGGCCATTCGGCGCGAGGTGGGCGATCGCGCGGGCGAAGGAACCACCCTTAACAACATTGGCACTGTCTATCGCGCTCAAAGCAACTATGCTAAGGCATTCAGCTATTACGAACAGTCCTTGGCCATTACGCGCAAGGTGAGCGATCGCGCGGGCGAAGGAACCACCCTTAACAACATTGGCTTAGTCTATGACAATCAAGGCAACTATGCTGAGGCACTCAGCTATTACGAACAGTCCTTGGCCATTCGGCGCGAGGTGGGCGATCGCGCGGGCGAAGGAACCACCCTTAACAACATTGGCGCTGTCTATGACAATCAAGGCAACTATGCTGAGGCACTCAGCTATTACGAACAGTCCTTGACCATTCGGCGCGAGGTGGGCGATCGCGCGGGCGAAGGAACCACCCTTAACAACATTGGCTTAGTCTATCGCGCTCAAGGCAACTATGCTGAGGCACTCAGCTATTACGAACAGTCCTTGGCCATTACGCGCGAGGTGGGCGATCGCGCGGGCGAAGGAACCACCCTTAACAACATTGGCTTAGTCTATGACAATCAAGGCAACTATGCTGAGGCACTCAGCTATTACGAACAGTCCTTGGCCATTCGGCGCGAGGTGGGCGATCGCGCGGGCGAAGGAACCACCCTCAGCAATATTGGCTTCCTTTATGATGACCAAGGAGAAGATAAAACAGCGATAACTTATTATCAACAAGCTCTTTCCATCGCACAGGAACTAAACCTTCCTTCTACAGTAGCGTTTAGAACCTATCTAATTGGCACAGTTTACGTTGAACTTGCCCGTTATTCAGAAGCCCTAGACACTCTTCAACAAGCATTTTTCATTATGAAAGAGTTAGGCCAGGAAGACCTTATGCAACGGGCTCAGCGTTGGATGACAGATGCACTCAATGGCATTCGCAACACTTCTGTTAGTGAGCATCAACAACAATGTCAGACAGTTAGCCAAGCCACGGGTATTCCCCTGATCGAGCTTTGTCCACCAGAGTAGAAGTTTTGCCAATGCCACAATGCAAGACGCCGTAGGTTGCGGTTGAGGCACGAAACCCAACACTTCCAACCACCATCGTCATTAATATGACACCCAACATTTTTTATACAATCACCATTTGGAATTATCGGCTATGTTGGGTTGCGCAAGATTGAGATTCCGCATAGCACATTATTCATCCAACACAATCACCATTTGACGGCACACCGTAGGTTGCGGTTGAGGCACGAAACCCAACACTTCCAACCACCATCGTCATTAATATGACACCCAACATTTTTTATACAATCACCATTTGGAATTATCGGCTATGTTGGGTTTAGCAAGATTGAGATTCTGACATAAAGTGTTTATTTTGGCAGCTCAACCGCAACCTACGATTTCGGATATCGTTGGCTTCGTCGGGTTTCGCAAGATTGAGATTCCGGTATAAAGCGTTTATTCTGGTGGCTCAACCGCAACCTACGATTTCGGATATCGTTGGCTTCGTTGGGTTTCGCAAGATTGAGATTCCGGCATAAAACGTTTATTCTGGTGGCTCAACCGCAACCTACGATTTTGGATATCTTTGGTATCGCTTGGTATCGTTGGGGTTCACGGGGTTGAATCTGTTTATAGATTTGACAAGCGCTCACCCAAGAAGTTTTAATAAATTAAATTCTGGGAAAACTACAAAGGAGTTAAAGAAGGTGCATCCCGCACGAACCTTTCTTTGACATGCATCTTACCGAAAATCTAGTTCCCTATACATTCTTTAGCGACACAAAAAGGCATTGAACGGTAAAGTCTTTACCCTCAATCAAACCATTATCCGGGCCATACCCTACTCAGAGGTAGGTGGTCTATATGGTCGCAACCCATAATCTGGATTTCGGGGTATTAATTGTTACCGCATTTCAGGCGGTGCATTAAATCAGACAGCTCTAACCAACATTACCGACATTATTGTTGTGCTTCCGACAGCGCCTGGATCTGTCGGAATTTCCCTGCGCCCACATTACCTGCAACCATTATTAAACTCGCTATGGCCACTATCACTGTCACCTCTACAGCAGACCGAGGAGCAGGATCACTTAGAAGCGCGATCGCAAAAGCCAAAAAAGGCGATACTATCCAGTTCGCCAAAAAACTCTCACAGAAAACCATTAGTTTGACCAGTGGACAACTCTCACTCGATAAATCAGTCACAATTGATGGCAAAAAGGCACCTGGCTTAACCATCAGCGGCAATAACTCTAGCCGTGTGTTCCTAGTGGAACGAAATCAGAAAGCCACTTTTAAGAACCTGATCATCGCCAATGGCAAAACCAAAGGTGGCGGTGGCGGCATCCTCACACGCCACGAAAGTACCCTGAACCTATTCAATGTGGCCCTCAGAAACAATACCTCAGCCTTAGGTGGTGGCATTCGTGTCGGGCATCTTGCCAAGGCAAACATCATCAACAGTCGCTTTACAGGCAATGATGGTACCCTCACCAACAAGTATGCAGGTTTTAGTGCTGGGGCCATTTCCCATGACGAATCGCGGGCTCACTTAATCGTCAAAGGAAGCACCTTCGCAAATAATCGCGGCTTTAATGGTGGAGCCATTTACGGTCGCTCCACCGTTGCCTTTCGGGTTGAAAACTCTGTCTTCCGCAATAACGTTGCTGTCAACAGAGGTGGCGGTGGAGCAATTTTCACAGATGGGGTTAGTTCCATCGGGTATTCCGGTCCTGGCAATAAAGGCACCATTGTCATCCGAGGCAGTCGCTTTGAAGGCAATCAAGCACAAGGGATGGGCGGTGCACTCTTCCTCTGGGGCTATGGCAAAGATAAAGCCATCATCAAAGACACCGTCATCATCGATAACAAAGTGACTTTCAATGCCAAAGGGGATGCCAAAGGGGGAGCTATCTGGGCCAAAATAGGTCTGAACCTGGAGAATGTAACCTTGGCCAACAACACCGCCACCCAACAAGGAGGTGCCCTATGGCTGGAGTCCAATTTACCCGCCAATATCGTCAATAGCACTTTCTCAGGCAATCGAGTGTTTAAGGATGCTGGCGGAGCCATGTTCCTGAATAATCGCTCCACACCGGTCAACATCACCAATTCAACCATTGCTTATAACTCGGCAGGTCGGGCCAATGGAGCCCTTTGGTATGCCAGAAACCATGCAGTAACCTTAAAGAACTCCATCATTGCCTTTAATACGGCTGACAAAGATAAACGTCAGAATCAAGTGGGTTTTCAGGCCATTGATGGGGGCGGCAATGTTGAATTTTCTAGCGATCGCAAGTCCATGCGGGTGCTAAAAAACAGCCTGGTTGCAGATCCCAAGCTAGCCCCCTTGAAACAACGCAACGGTGCCCTAATCCATCCGCTGCGCTCCGGTAGCCCCGCCATTGATGGAGGTAGTCGAGCCGGTGCGATCGCAGGCAATCAACGTGGCATGCAACAAAATAATCGCGCCACTATTAGTGCATTTGAAGGCACCTTTTCGACGTCTCCCAAAGCCCGAATAGAATCTATTGGCGAATACGGCAATCTTACGCTCAACCATAGATGGAAAACGGTTTCCCTAGATGACACCTACAAAAACCCAGTTGTCCTTGTTTCTGACCCCACAGTCAATGATTCAGACCCGGTCGCTATACGTCTCCGCAATGTGGGCAAACAATCCTTCCAAATCAGGCTCCAGGAACCCAACTACAGTGACGGCATCCATAAAAATGAGTCCCTCTCCTATCTCGTCATGGAGGCTGGCGATTGGACCCTTAACGATGGCACTCGCATCTCAGCTGGCACTTACAACTCCAACCGTTTGACCTCCCAAGGCTTTGATACCAGGAAGCTACAGGGCTTCGACAAAACTCCCACAATCTTGTCCCAGGTACAAACCAACAACGGTGGCGATTGGGTGACCACCCGTGTCAAACAACAATCTTCCCAGGGTTTCCAACTGGCAATGCAAGAAGAAGAAGCCTTAAATCAGGGAGGACATGCCACTGAAACCTTAGGCTGGCTGGCCATTGAGCAGGGCACAGCAAATGATGGTGACACACTATTACACGGGGGAACCACCAGCCGCAGCTACGATCACAATCGTTCTCAGGTCAACTTCAAGGCAGGGTTTGATACGGCACCTTCACTGATCGCTAAACTGGGGTCATTCTACGGTGCAGACACCGCCAACATCCGAATTGACGATATCACCCGTCAGAGCTTTGGTGTCGGTGTCTACGAAGAGAAGTCCCTCAATAGTGAGCTCAACCACACCCCCGAATCCATCTCCTTCCTAGCGTTGGAAGGTCAGTCAGGCATCTTAAGTGGAATGGCCGTGTAATGGCCGCGCCATAACTATTCCGCCATACCCCGACAGATCCTCGGTTTCTAGAATTGGCCTGGGCCTAATGGAAACCGGGGATTTATGCAGGAAGCTTATTTTAGCGCCAACGGCAACTGAAACACCCCCGCCTGATCATAGGTATCCTTATAAACCTGCTTCACCGCCGCCCAGGGCACCCGCCCATAAATGTGGGGATACAACTCCGTTCCACCCGACGTATTCTCCACACGAATCTCACAATCCACCGCTGCCGGGTCAATACTAAACAACACCAGCCCCTGCTGCCCTGCATAGTGCCGACGACTCACCCCCATGACCTGGTGCAAAAACGAACAGTGGATAAAGCCTTCCTCTGCTAAATCAGCTGACTCAAACCACCCCTGCGCCGCTGCCATCTGAACATCAGCCGCTGGCGCAATGCGATACAGCATTTCCATCGCCTTATCCTCCCTCTCAAAAATTTTTAGTACAATTGTCTCAGTTCACATTACTCCCCATGTGTGGTCGCTACACCCAAACCCACTCCGGCGCAGACTTAGCTGAGGCCTTTCAACTCACCACAGAGCCGGAACCACCACCGCGCTATAACATCGCTCCGTCCCAGCCCGTCTCGGCCATCATCGCCGGTCCTGACTATCGCATCTTCCAATGGGGTCTGGTTCCCTCATGGGCTAAAGATTACAAAATCGGCTATCGGCTGATCAATGCTAGATCTGAAACCGCTGCCGAGAAACCCTCATTTCGCGCTGCCTTCAAACGCCGGCGCTGTCTGATTCCAGCCGATGGTTTTTACGAATGGCAGCGCACGGCCAGTAATAAAAAGAAGCAGCCTTTTTATATTCACTTGAGAGAACGGCCTATATTTGCTTTTGCTGGACTATGGGAGCAATGGGAAAGCGGCGATGGCAGTTACCTGGAAACCTGTACAATTCTCACCACGACACCGAATGAACTGATGGAGCCTATCCATAATCGGATGCCAGTGATTATTCCTAAATCAGACTATGACCGCTGGCTAACGGCAATGCCAGCCCAGGTACAGGGATTAATGCAACCCTACAATGCCAATGACATGGAGGCTTACCCAGTCAGCACCCTGGTAAACAGCCCCCGTAATGAGGTAGCTGATTGTATCGCGCCCCTTGAAGTTTAAAGTTCGTACAGCAGAATCCATGACTTTGATCGGATGGACAGTACCCTTAAACTGAAAATCGTTATAGATGAATTTCGTTTTTTAAATCACCAAGTCGGGCTATCATGTGCTGCGTGTGTTCAGCTGGTGATCAAGCGAGTTCCTGACAAAACCAATGACTGCAAAACGAACACAGCGGTTTTTATCCCTCTTTGCCAGTGTGATAATTGGCGTGTCGTTTTTAGTGCCCATAGCTCTGGGGCAAACTCAAAACAGTGCGCCATTGGAACAGTTACAACAGCAACAGAAAAAAAATGAACAACAGCAGCAAGATTTAGAAAGAGAACAAAACCGGCTAAGGAATCTAGAAAACGAAGCAGCTCAACAGCTAGAAGGCCTACAGGACAGTATTACCATTACTGATCTCAAAATTGAAGAAACAGAGTTTCAAATCACCCAAGCCCAAGAGCGGCTAAAGCGTCTAGAAAATACGCTGACCATGGCCCAGAACGAATATGAAACGGTCAGAATCGGCGCGGTACAGCGATTGCAGTTTATGCAAAGACAGAAGGATGCCGAAGGCTGGGCCGTATTGCTTAAAAGTGAAAACCTAAACGAGTTTTTAGAGCGACGCTATCGGCTTGGTAAGATTTACCAGGCAGACCGCGATTTTATGGCGGAACTTCAAGAAAAAGCTGATTTTATCGTCCGGCAGCAGCAAGGGGTGGAAGCTCAGAAGAACTCTATTGCCCTATTACGTCAACAGCTGCTCGCCCGACGGGATCAATACGAGGCTCAAGCAGATCAGCAAACTCAGCTGATCACCAGGCTTAAGGATAATCGCAGTGCGCTAGAAGCGGCTCAGGCTCAGTTAGCGCGAGATTCTGAAAGTTTGGCTAATTTAATTCGCCAGCGCATTGCCGCAGCCAATGGCAGCGTACTGGGCACAGGCCAGATGAGCATTCCCACCTCAGGCGTTATCACCAGTCGTTTTGGCTCACGAATACACCCTGTGCTGGGATATCGTCGCTTTCATGCTGGTGTGGACTTCGGTGCGCCCTATGGCACCCGCATTACCGCCGCTGACTCAGGCAAGGTCATTTTTTCGGGTTGGTACGGTGGCTATGGTAATTCGGTGATTATTGATCACGGTGGTGGGCTGACCACCCTCTATGCCCATGCCAGTCGATTAAATGTTCGTGAGGGCCAAGCGGTGGTAAAAGGGCAATCTATAGCAGCAATAGGTTCCACTGGTCTTTCAACTGGGCCACATTTACACTTTGAAGTGCGTCGTAATGGTAATCCGGTAGATCCCATGGGATTCTTGTAGAACTAGATTACAAGCGTACAGACATCTTTTGCGACAGTACTCGTTACCAGATTTACAGTCACAGTCATTATGCCGATGCAAGCACTCACCAACTTGGGCTGGATAAACCATGGCTGATATCTATACTCGAATCAGCCGACTAGTTGCCCCAGTCATTATTGGATGCTTTATTTCTATTCCAGTTGCTCTAGCAGAACCCACGATTAATGAACAAATAGAGTCTGAGTTTGAACTTGAACCAGGCACAGTGGATAGTAGCCCCGTCCTACAGGAGTGGTTGCAGGGAACTCCGGATGTGCTTAGCAATATCCGCAATCAGCCCAGCTTTCCCTCAAGGCTACAGCTAAGCTACGCGCTATTTCCATCTAGCCAAGATGAGCGTGGTTTATCCATCGGGGTCGAAGATGTCTTTGTCGGGGATTTACCGCTGACGGTAAATGCTGATTATGTAGCTAATTTTGATGGTGGGGATATGGACCGAGAAGCCTACGGGGCACACCTGCGTTATTACGTATTGCCCTTAGGTGGCTATGTGAATGTGGCTCCCATTTTGGGCTATCGCCATGTTGAGGCGGTGGACTATAGCGAAAGTGGTGTGCAGGTAGGGTTTCAGGTAAAGGTGGTGCCATCGCGGGGGGGCGGTGCTGATTTTGCCTATACCCAGACCTGGGTGAGTCCTACGGAAAATGATTCGGTGATGATTACTCAGTTGGAGTTTGGCTATGGCCTGACGGAGCGATTACGGCTGGCAACGGATGTGGAGTGGCAGTTTGCGCCGGGGGCGACGGATAGTCGACTAGGTATTGGGATGGAATGGATGTTGTAGGGGCGTTCTATGGAACGCCCCTACGATAATTTGGAGGATAGTTTGGCGGCAAGCAGGGCGGCCTGGGTGCGATCGCGAACGCCCAAACGCCCTAAAAGCCTAGTCACATGGTTTTTCACCGTCCCTTCTGACAAAAATAACGCTTCGGCAATTTCCCGATTATTGGCCCCGGTGCCAATCAGGCGCAGCACATCTTTTTCGCGAGGCGTCAGCTCATCAAATCCTTCAGGCACATCTACTGGAGGGTCCTGCTGTCCGGCTAATATTTTTTCTAAAATGCCGGGACCAAACTGACTGTAGCCCTTAGCCACGGTACGAATGGCCTGGGCGAGTTCTTCAGACGGGGTATCTTTAAGCAAATAACCCCTGGCACCGACGGCCATGGCCTGGGCAATTAGGTCGTCATCGTCAAAGGTGGTAAGCACTAGGACCTGGATCGATGGATAGCGGGATGCGATCGCATCCGTTGCCGCCACCCCATCCATCACCGGCATGCGCATATCCATCAGCACCACTGCCGGCAGCTGAGCCGTTGACTCCAGCTGCCCCAGCACGGTTAATGCTGTCTCACCATTATCGGCATCGCCAACAATCACAATGTCGTCTTCTAAATCTAATAAAGTCTTTAACCCTTGGCGAATAATCTGCTGATCATCCACCAGCATCACAGGAATGGCATGAGGTTGATAATCTTGTTGCGTCATTGTTGTATTGCTATAAGTATCTATCGTTTAGGGCAACCACAAGGGATGCCCCTAGCTCGGAATAACTAAACGAATTTCGCACCCCTCCCCCGGTCGACTATTGAATGTAAGTCGACCACCCATGGCCTGGGCTCGCTCTCGCATCCCCTGTAAGCCAAAGCCTGTCGATGTTTGACTAAGGTCAAAACCACGACCATTGTCGCGCAATAAAAGTCTCGTACCAGACTCATCAGTGATCAATGTGAATTCTACTGCCGTTGCTTCAGCATGTTTCACAATGTTAGTAATGCCCTCTTGGGCAATGCGATAAAGGGCCATACTGGTTGCTTCAGGCAATGGCTGCAATAGCTGAATATTGATATTAGGGGTAATGCCAGCGCTGGTGCGTAGGGTGTCAATCAGTACATTTAACTTTGTATGCAGAGACTCTTTTAACTGGCCATCATCCCGCAATGTTGCCACAGACTGGCGGACATCCTGCAAAGCAACAGAGCCCAGCCGTTTTGCCTCAGTTAAAAGAGTTTTTGATTTTTGAGGATCTCGTTGAGAGAGTTTCAGAGCCCCTTCTAACTGAATATTAAGAGCCGTTAACGAATGACCTAACGAATCATGAATCTCACGAGCAATTCGGCTACGTTCTTGAACGGTTGCTAGCTGTTTCACCTGGGATGCAGAGCGCTTTAACTCTTTATTCGCCTTCTGTAAACGGGTTTGAATCGTTCTCTCATTGAGCAATGCATTCACCAACAACAATGTAAATACGAGAGAAAGGCCAAAGAACACAATCAGGTTCATTTGGAGACTACCAACTAAATGTTTTCGAATATGCCGAGGGATTTGCCCGTCAAATCCTCTGAATCTCAGGCTGAGTGTGGTCATAAATAACAAAAACGAGAGGGCCGTCACCGCAATCCGACCCATGACCCCCACCATTAAGCAACTACGAATGACCAGAACCAAATAAACAAACGGGAAAAGCCTAGCTCCTCGCAGCATCAGCCCTGATGTGACTAAAATCAATGCCACTTGCAGGGCAATATGGCCAAATCGCAGCCAAAAGCCTCTAGTGGGCAAGTAGAGGCCCAAAAAGCCAAATAACAACAGGCAACCCACCGTGACCAATGGCCACTGCGTAAACATACGCACAGGCACATTCGGTAAGCTACGACGAGCCATATCCCGCAGCGGTGGTGCTGTCAGGATCCCCATGATCGACACCGCCAGCAAGCCCCACTCTAGATAGAGTAAAAATCGAAACGGATGATTCTGAAACTGGATGGCTCGGTTCATAGACAAAAATCCTTTCAGGATACACACCGGGATGGTGGTTATTGCTTACCTTACATCCCTACCCCTTTCCCAACCCTACCCAAAATTTCAAGCTTATACAGGTACTTTATTGGACCAGTGACTAAAGTCATCACTTCTCCCATGACTTCGGTCCTTCCTTACGGATGACTCTCGCTAGCAGCCATCAAAGATCTCCCTTGGCTAAGATGAGGCCATCAACAAGCAAACAAAACCTATGAAATTTCCAACCATCAAACAATGCTGTGGCGGGGCCCTGATGTTGACCGCTTTAATAGCCAGCCCAGCTATTCTCAAAGCCAGTAACGCCAATGCGTTCTTCCCAAATATGGCAGAAGGGCTGAATCTTACGTCTGAACAGCAGGCTGAACTAAACGCCATTAAAGATAACGCCCGCACTCAGATTGAAGCTATCTTGACTGAGGACCAGGTGGCGGAACTGGACGGGCAAACGGGTCGCGATCGCAGACAGGCCATGCGCAGTATCAATCTCAGTGAAGAGCAACGGACCCAGCTCCAGGCCATTCGTGAAGAATCCCGAGCATCTGCCGATGAGGTTTTTACAGATGAGCAACAGGCTCAGCTCCAGGCCATGCGAGCTAACCGCATAGAGGGTCGTAAAAACCGCCGTGAAGAGTTTGCAGAAGAACTGAATCTCACCGCTGAGCAGCGGGCTGAACTTGATGCCATTAAGGAAGATGCTCGCACCCGAGTGGAAGCAATTCTGACGGAGGAGCAACTGGCAGCACTGGAGGGTAAAACCGGTCGCGAGCGGGGACAGGCGATGCGCAGCTTCGATCTTAGCGAAGACCAACGAGCAGAGCTGCAGGTCATTCGTGAAGAATCCCGAGTCGCAGCCGATGCTGTGTTGACCGATGAGCAAAAGGCGCAATTGCAGGAAATACTAACCAATCGCGGCAATCGTCGCCCTCGCTAGTTATTCCAGGGTGCATCAGCATACAAATCAATAAGGGAAACACCTCAACCAGGAACGCTTTATGTTCCTGGTTTTTTCTTGTTTTTTTTGGGTATCATCTGCCGAAATGCCATCGGGATTGCTTGAATAGAACTACTATGGATAATTCTAAAAACCTGGTTTCAATTCAAATTGGTAGTCTAGTGTTACTGTCAGGAGCCCCTGGAGCAGGCAAGTCCACAGCATGTCAGCACCTGCCATCGGCATTAATCCTATCCAGTGACGCGCTGCGGCAAACTTTTTTTGGCACCGCTAAAACACTGGTTGATGGGCAGGTGGCCGACCGTCCCTTAGCCACCGACGACCGACTGATTTTTTCCACCCTGGAAAGCGTCGTTCGAGCGCGGCTAAAGGCGGGGCTAACCACCATTGTGGACGCTACGTTGATTAGTGATAAAGAACGTAAACCCCTGGCCACGATTGCCGAAGAACTGGGCGTGCCTGTGCAAGTGGTGATTTTTAATCCACCGTTGGAGCGGGTACAGCAGCAGAATAAGCAACGACGCTGTAGGGTGCCAGAGCAGGTGGTGGCTAAGTTTTGCGATCGCATCCAAACCAACTCCCAATGGCCCTTCATCCTGACCGAAGGCGACATCACATTGTCAGTGGAAATCCCTACAATTCCAGACACTATCAAGCTAGATGCCATTGGTGATATCCACGGATTGGCCAACACCCTCCAGACCATGCTCCACAAGCTGGGTTATGACGAGAATCTAATCCATCCTGAAGGGCGCAAACTTTGTTTTTTAGGAGATTTGGTAGACCGTGGACCTCAGTCCTTAGAAGTCCTGGATATTGTTATGCAGGCAGTGAGTCAGGGCCACTATTGTGTGCGGGGTAACCACGACAACAACCTGGCCCGAGGATTACGCGGCGATACCATCAAAAGCAAATCTACGCGGGGAACGCTGCACAAAGCCATGCAGTGTGACCAAGATTACCAGGCTCGGATCCGAGAGTTTATCCAATCCCTACCCTCGTTCTATCGATACCGCGATTATGTGCTGTGCCATGGTGATATTGAATGGTTTGATCCGGTGTTACAACCCGCCCACGATCGAGTGTATGGCCGCTGCCGTCTAGGCGAAAATCACGACACCGATGGTGTTTTTCGCAAGACCAGTAATTTAACCGTCGTTCGCGGTCACATTCCCCTCACCTCAGCAGGTGAACGCACCTACTCCTTAGAAAAAGGAGCCGGATTTGGTGGCCCCTTAGCCGCCATGCGTTTACCCGAGCAAGAACAACTAGACGTCCCCTGCGAGTTTGACTACAGCAAATGCCCACCCAGCTTTGCCAAACAGATGGAGGCACTTGTGCCGAAAAAGCTAGTCAAGCGAGTCAATGAAGGTTGGCTCACCCTATATAAGTACAGCTCCAAAGCCTTTTTCACCCCCTCAGCCTGGGACGACTATCCCGAGCTAAAACTGGCCCGTGGCATAGTGGTCGGGCTGGATGGCAATCCCGTCAGTCAACCCTTTCCACGCACATTTAACTATCTAGAACGAGACACCACTCTACCCCATGAAACCGACGTGATTGCCGTCGAAAAACTCAATGGCTTTTTAGTCACCACATTTTTGCATCCCTACGATCCCCATCAGGTTGTTGTGACCTGTTCTGGATCGTTTCAGGGAGAGTATGTAGAATACGCCAAGTCACTGCTTTACAAAGATGGCCTCTATGGTCGCGTTTTAGCCTGGCTCAAGGCTCATCGGTACACCACATTGCTATGGGAGGCGATTCATCCAGAAGACCCCCATATTATTCAGTATGGATCAGACGATTATGGCCTTCATTTAATTGGGGGCGGAATTTTAGGCAATGGATTTGTGGGTGAAAAAGAGTTGGATGCGATCGCGTCCACGTTGCAAACACCACGTCCCACCTGGTTTCTCTGTAGCTTTGGCGACGCCATTTCCAAATCCCACCACGTTGAACACGAAGGCTTTATGATCCGCCTCGCCAGCGACGGCAGCTTCGCCTTGAAATTAAAGAGTCCCTATTACCTGCGCACCAAATTCTTAGCCAGGATGACACCCAAAAAGTCTAAATTTATGTATGCCCAACCCAAGCGCTTTAAACATGAACTAGACGAAGCCTTCTGGCCATTAGTCGATACCGTCACCAGCCAAGTCACCCAAGAAAACTGGCTCAACTGGACCGATATTGAACGTCGCGATTTTGTCCAAAGCTGGATGAACGAAGTATACAAGTAGTAGAAGTGTCACCAAGCCAATGAGACCATCTCCCAGAGATAGCCATGTCGAGTCCCACTAATCAAGCACCTACAACAGAGCATGCCTCAGCGGCCTCAGCGCCACGAGAAAATCTGTACGACACTGATTTTATGGCTTGGTGTGAGTATCAAGCCGAGGCGTTGCGATCTCAGGACTTCAGGAATCTAGACTTAGCAAACTTAATTGAGGAAATTAGCGATATGGGTCGGGAGCAATTTAACAAAACCGCCTCCCTAACCCGTCAAATCATCATCCATATCCTTAAATTACAAGCTTTTCCTGATGATCAAGCAGCTGAACACTGGCGTGATGAAATCGAAGCCTTCCAAGATAGCCTAGATGATATTGTCAGCGGCTCCATTCGCTATCGATTCCAACAACAAGAAACCTTTGCCGCCCAGCAAGCCAAAGCCTTACGACGACTCCAACGCAAATACCCCGACACCAAGTTCCAACCACTAGATTCAATGACACTTGATGAGATTATTGCTTGGCCTGAAAAGAGCTAACACAAAATTCTGCATAACAGCCATCAATACTGCCGGGTGGGCACAAGGCCGCACCCCTACGAAGATATTCACTTTGCGCACTAGAGATATGGGGTAAACACCCCCTCCGATTTAAGAAGTTTCGATCACCTCTTTTTTACGGTGTGGAGCGAACGCGGAGCAGCGTAACCACCTCACCGGCAACCAGTGCAACTACCTTCAGCTATTCCCCTGTAAACCTCTTATGCGAGGGGTCTGGGGAAGTTGAGTTCCCCAGATCGGGGAGTTTCAGGGAGGAAAGCCCTGAGCAACCCACTCCGCTATAAACCAGTCAACAAAAACTATAACCAGCCCACATCTTCACCATTCCTCCCAGATCACGAATAAGATCGCACCATGCCCTACCAACCCGTCCCCTTCAAAACCAACAAACCTGTCCTCTCTTGGGCCAACCACGATCTCGGCTCCAAAGAGATCCAAATGGCCAAAAACGTCGCCTCACTGCCCTTTGTTTACAAACATGTCGCCCTGATGCCCGACGTTCATCTCGGCAAAGGAGCCCTCGTCGGCTCCGTCGTCGCCACCGAAGACGCCCTAGTCCCCGCTGCCGTCGGCGTCGATATCGGCTGTGGCATGTGCGCTCTTCAGACGCCTTACAAAAGCAAAAAGCTAGACGGCAAACTCAAAAAAATCCGTAAAGAAATCGAAGCCACCATCCCCACTGGCTTCGAAAGCAACAAGAAAGTTGGCAAATCCGTTTACAACTGGCAAGGCTGGCGTCACTTTAAAGACCTACATAAGGGCGTGCAGCATCTAGAAAAGAAAGCCCTGAGTCAAATGGGCTCCCTTGGTGGTGGCAACCACTTTATCGAAGTGTGCATCGATACCGAAGACACCGTCTGGCTTATGCTCCATTCCGGCTCCCGTAATATCGGCAACATGCTAGCCAGAAACCACATCAGTACTGCCAAAAACCTCCAAAAGCTAGCCAACCAGAAACTACCAGACCTCGATCTCTCATACTTTGTCGCCGGTACTGAAGAGTTTCGTAGCTACTGGAACGATCTACAGTGGGCACAGGCCTACGCCCTACAAAACCGAGAAGAAATGATGGCTCGATTTAAGCACATCATCGAAAAACATCTTGGCGGCGGCAAACCCTTTAAGCCATTATTGGCCGTCAACTGCCATCACAACTACGCTGAAAAAGAAGAACACTTTGGCAAAGATGTGTACGTCACCCGCAAAGGAGCCGTTCGGGCACGCACCACCGACTATGGCATTATTCCTGGCTCCATGGGCACCAAGTCATACATTGTCAAGGGCAAAGGGAACCACGATAGCTACTGCTCCTGCAGTCACGGGGCCGGTCGCGTCATGTCCCGCAGCAAAGCAAAGGATACCTATACCCTTGACGACCTGATCGAACAGACCGCCGGCGTAGAATGCCGTAAAGACAAAGGCGTCATCGACGAAATTCCCGCAGCCTATAAACCCATTGATGAAGTCATGGCTAACCAGCGGGACTTGGTAGAAGTCGTCGCCACCCTAAAACAAGTCATCTGCGTCAAAGGCTAAGCCGCCTAAATTTCTTCCACATTGCTACGGCGCTGGCGCTGGCGCAGACCAAAATTCAGCTCATTACTGGAGTAAGACGTGCCAAAGGTCTCAGCCAAGCTCACCACCTGACGCAGGGCTGAACGAAAGTTGTCTCCCTGCAAAGTGCTCAAAGGATGTAAATATACAGCAACCACAGCGCCATCGGTAACGGCATAGCGCGCATCTAGGGCCGTATGGAAGTTAGCCGCCAGCATTGCCTGAACTTGCTGAGCCGTCAATTCTTCCACCGGCATTACTGGGCTAAATACCCGCATCCGATCGTTATTGGCATCGGCCAGGATAATGACGGTGCGATCGCTAACCCTAAATTGCCACTGACCATTTTCTCCCTCAACGTTATCAACCTCCGACTGTAGGATTTGCTCTAGACGAGCCAATGTCATCAACTCCAGCCGCTCTGGTGTTTGAGCACAGGCCGCAGTCGTCACAAGCGGTATAGATGTGGCCATCAGACCAGCCGTTACAAAGGCTGCCGTACGGGGAATTAAAGTCATGGTTGGAGCTATAAAAGTTGCAGCCATGCTAAATAACCAAAATGAGCCCATCCTGAGAGTATCTAAAGGTTTTGATGATTTAAACAGCCGCTCATAAAGCTAAGACCTAGTAAACGTACTTAACACCGACACAGAGAAGAATTCACTTTACGATCTTCCATGGCAGCCCATCCCTTAAACTCTTATGATCAATATGAAAGTCACCCTTATTGGCCTACTGTTTGTATTCACACTCAGTAGTGCACTGATTGCATACTTGAGAACAGCAGCTAAGGGAAATGGGATGCCATCGATAGACAGCAGCGCCTCCCCTCAAATTACTCCAGAAAATTGGCCAACCACCCATGGCGGCGCACCCATAGAACCTGAGATTGAAGCCCGCATTGATGAATTAATGGCATCAATGACCCTTGAAGAAATGGTGGGTCAAACCATTCAAGCAGATATTGATCATGTCACCCCAGAGGATGTGCGTCGATATCGTCTAGGCTCAGTTCTCAACGGTGGAAACTCAGCTCCTGGTGAAAATGTTCGAGCCCCAGTTGAAGATTGGTTAGCCCTCGCTGATGAATTTTATGCAGCCTCCATGGATACCAGCAACGGCGGTCAGGCTATTCCCATACTGTGGGGCACAGATGCCATCCATGGCCACAACAATATTGTTGGAGCCACTGTCTTTCCCCATAATATTGGATTAGGGGCCACTCGCAATCTAGATCTGATCCAACAAATTGGCGAGATAACAGCACGGGAAGTAATTGTTACTGGCATGGACTGGACCTTTGCCCCCACCCTAGCAGTTGCCCGTGATAACCGCTGGGGACGCACTTACGAAAGCTATTCCGAAGAACCTGAGATTGTTGCCCAATATGCCACAACAATTGTCAAAGGCCTCCAAGGGGCACTGGGCACCGATGATTTTCTCAGCAACCAACACATTCTGGCCACAGCTAAACATTTTATTGGCGACGGCGGCACCCATAACGGAAAAGACCAGGGCGACAACATCGACAGTGAAGCTAACCTGCGAGACTATCACGGTGCCGGCTATCCACCAGCGCTCGAAGCCGGAGTACAAACTATCATGGCATCATTCTCAGCCTGGCATGGTCGGCACATGCACGGCCATGGACCCTTGTTAACCGATGTGCTCAAGCAGCGCATGGGCTTTAACGGTTTTATTGTGGGCGATTGGAACGGCCATGCTCAAATTCCAGGCTGTTCCACCAAAAGTTGCCCCGCTGCGTTTAATGCAGGCATTGATATGTTTATGGCTCCAGACAGCTGGCGTCAGCTACTCCAGAATACGGTGGCACAAGTCAAGTCTGGAGAAATTTCTCGTGAGCGCCTGGAAGATGCAGTAAGCCGTATTCTTCGGGTAAAATTTCGTCTTGGTTTGTTTGAAAAACCTAAACCCTCAGAGCGTCCCCTTGCTGGTCATTATTCGCTGTTGGGGCATCCTAATCACCAGGCTGTAGCACGACAGGCCGTACGTGAGTCTCTTGTTCTACTTAAAAACCAAGATAATCTTTTACCTTTACAGACCCATCAAACGGTATTAGTCACGGGAGACGGGGCTGATGCCATCGGCAAGCAGACCGGTGGTTGGACCCTATCATGGGAAGGCACTGGCAACACCAATGCTCACTTCCCCAACGGCACTTCAATCTGGGAAGGCATTCGCAACACAGTTGAAGCCGGTGGTGGAACCGCCATCCTCAGCTCAGATGGCAGCTATGATCAAACACCCGATGTGGCCATCGTGGTCTTTGGAGAAAATCCCTATGTTGAGTTTAAGGGAGATTTAGACAACTTAAATTTTGCCTCCGATCAGGAATTGCAATTACTCGAAACATTCCAAACAGCAGGCATTCCCACAGTTGCTGTTTTTCTCTCAGGCAGGCCCCTATGGGTCACCCCTGAGATTAATGCTGCCCAGGCATTTGTCGCTGCCTGGTTACCGGGCACGGAGGGAGCGGGTATAGCCGATGTGTTAATTCGCAAACCCAATGGTGACATCAATTTTGACTTTACAGGCAAACTCTCTTTCTCATGGCCTCGCACAGCGATTCAGGCCAAAGTAAATCGGGGTGATGATAATTACGATCCATTGTTTCCCTATGGGTATGGGTTAACCTATCAAGACAATGGCAATCTACCGCAACTACCTGAATTCTCAGGTTTAGATGGCAGCGAACAGACCACCAGTAATGCTCTTTTTGCATTGGGTAGACCCATGGCACCCTGGAGTCTGCAAGGTATTGTAGGCGATACCGCCAGTACAGTCGTGGATGCACACACTCAGCTAAATAATGTGCTCACCATCCGTTCAATTGATCGGGTAGCGCAGGAAGATGCAAAACAGTTTATTTGGAACGGGCAAGAAAAGGCTGCAATAGTACTCACTGGACCTGCCACTGACTACAGCGCTGCATCCCACTACGATGGTATGACATTGGTCCTACAGTATCGGGTAGATGCCCTACCAGAAGCACCGGTCACACTATTTGCAGAGTGCGGCGAGAACTGTCGCGCTAATTTGGATATGACTCAGCTATTTATGACCGAGTCTTTGGGAGAATGGACCCAGACAGAAATTAGTTTACGTAGCCTGGTAGACGCTGGCGCAGATATGGCTAGGCTGACAGCGTTAGGCTTTGAAACCGAGGCTCCCTTTTCTTTAAGTCTATCGGATATACGATTAGTGCCTAAAGATTAACGTTGACCCTCGAAAGTCAACCGTAAGGGGGACAGCAAACCTCAAACATATCTCAAAGAGGTACATTATTTTCATGCAGACGCCTCAAGGTCCGAGCTGTTGCATTCAGGCTCATCCCCTCACTTCTCGCACGGAATCAGTGCCAAAGACTGGAAATGGCTATTTCCAGTTGGGGATTAAGTATGGACTGTAGCTCCAGCCTGTTTTCCCTATGGCGGATCGACTGCCACAGTGACGTAAGCTAAACACGGTTGTAAGAGGCTGGACAACGAGATATCACCTCATCATTTTCAGCAATCAAACTCATCTAACGCTCAACAGGCTAAAATAACGGCGTTTGTAACCGTTTTCCCCATGGCGCGTTGGTTTAACATAGCTGGTCCCTGCAAGCCAGATAAGCATTACACACTGCCACCAACCGAGCGACTGCCCAATCTAGAGCGCGTCATTGACCAAGAGGGGTATTTCGTTATCCATGCCCCCCGGCAAACGGGTAAAACTACCGCTATGCTGGCCTTAGCTCAGCAACTTACCGCTAGCGATCGCTACACGGCTGTGATGGTTTCGGCTGAGGTGGGAGCCCCCTATGCTCAATCTCCCCTACAGGCTGAAACGGCTATTTTACGCGCATGGCAAGAGTCGGCTACATTTTGGCTACCGCCAGCGCTGCATCCACCGGTCTGGGAAGACGGGGCAAGTATTGGTCAAGCCCTAAGTCAGTGGGCTAAAAAATCGTCGCGCCCCATTGTGTTATTTATTGATGAGGTGGATGCGCTGCAAGATGAAGCTTTAATCTCACTGTTACGGCAGCTGCGGGATGGCTATCCCCGTCGGCCCCTGGGGTTTCCCCAGTCAATTGCACTGATTGGTGTGCGGGATATCCGTGACTATAAAGTTGCTTCTGGAGGCAGTACCCGACTGCATACAGCCAGTCCGTTTAATATCAAAGTTAAGTCGTTAACGCTGAGAAATTTTTCGGCTACGGAAGTGGCTCAACTCTATGGCCAGCACACGGCAGAAACGGGCCAGGTGTTTGAGTCGGATGCGATCGCACATGTATATCATCTCACCCAGGGCCAGCCATGGTTGGTAAATGCCATTGCCAAAGAAACCGTAGAAGAACTGGTCACCAATCTAGCTGAACCCATTACCCTAGGCCATATAGAAGCGGCTAAAGATATATTAATTCGACGGCAGGATACTCACCTGGATAGTTTGGTAAGCATTTTGCGTGAAGACCGGGTACGGGCTGTGATCGAACCGATGTTAGCCGGGGAAGAACTGGGGATTGTTTCCCAGGATGATCGACAGTTTTTGATCGACCTTGGTCTAGTCAACCGTAACCCGGCAGGTGGTTTGATGCCTGCTAATCCCATTTATCGCGAAGTGTTACCAAGGGCATTGGCGAGTGGACCTCAAGATAGTTTGCCGGTGATTAGCCCTGGCTGGCTAACCATCGACGGACGCTTAGATCCAGCAGCACTGTTGGATGCGTTTCTCAGTTTTTGGAAACAACATGGTGAGCCGTTACTCAAGAGTTCTCCGTACCATGAGATTGCACCTCACCTGGTGATGATGGCGTTTCTGCATCGGGTAGTGAATGGCGGCGGCACCCTACAGCGGGAATATGCCATTGGCAGCCGTCGGATGGATTTGTGTTTACGATATGGCGATGTGACCCTGGCGATGGAGCTGAAGGTCTGGCGAGAGGGACGACCGGACCCCATGGATCAGGGACTGGTGCAATTGGATAATTACCTGGCGGGTCTGGGGTTAAACCAGGGCTGGTTAGTGATTTTTGATCGACGGCAGGGACTGCCTGCCATTGCAGATAGAACCAACTCTATGGTGACGGATACACCTCAGGGGAGACAAGTTACTGTGATTCGTGGTTAGGGCTGATATAGTTGGATGAGTGCTCTCGTCGCTGTTGTTAGTGCTGTTGCGAATAGCCAATGAATCGCTAGTCAACCAAAAGGTTCAACAATTAACTCCCAGCAGAATTCAAATTCCCCTTGCGGGGATGGAAACAATTATCTAACAGAACTGAATATCTATAACAGAACATCACAACCAACCACATTATTTTCATGCAGACGCCTTAGTCCAGAGTGACAGAGAGCAAGAATTAAGCCAAAAATAAGCCAGCTATACAGTAGTCTTTCTGAATCTAAGACATAGTGAGTCATTCAGCGATTCAATTCGTTTCGTTTTTTGTAACTCAGAGGACATCTGGGCTCAGCATCAGCCATACTAGCGGCCATAATTGCCTGTATGGAAATCGGCCTATGGTTATCCCCACCATTCAAGCTCAGCTGAGCATTTTCAAAGATGCACGGGATTATCAGATCTTGTGTTTAGCCTTATTTCTAATTTTAGGTGTTGCCATGCGCGATTGGTCACTACAGCCAGCCATCGTCGCTACAGCAATCATCACAGCGCTGGGGAGCCAGGGGTTATTTTCTTGGCTAATGTCTCACAATTCATCATCAAACCAGCTGCAAACAATATCTCCAGCTGAATTCAACTGGCGTAGTCCACTGATTACCGCATTAGGTCTCAGCCTACTGCTAAGGACAGACCACATAGCCACTATGGCTCTAGCCGCCAGCATTGCCATTGCCAGCAAATTCCTTTTTAAGGTTAACGACAAACATTTTTTCAATCCTGCCAATCTTGGCATTATTGCGGCTCTGACGCTCACCAATGACGCTTGGGTATCACCAGGACAATGGGGGGATGAGATTTGGTACGGCCTAATTTTTATGGGTGCTGGAGGCATGGTACTCAAGCGCGTAGGCCGCTGGGACACCACCGGCATGTTTCTAGCCAGCTATGCCCTACTAGAAGCAGTGCGTAATCTATATCTTGGCTGGACCTGGGATGTGTGGGCACACCGCATGATGAGCGGCTCGTTATTGTTGTTTGCGCTGTTTATGGTAACGGATCCAAGGTCAATTCCCAATGCCCGACCAGCCAGACTAATTTGGGCGTTAGCAATTGCTGTGCTGACGTTTGTTTTACGTAATCACTTTTATCTCTCTACAGCAGTTTTTTGGGCATTGTTTGCGTTAGCTCCGTTAACAATTATGCTTGACAAACTTTGGGAGTCTCCTCGATTTGAGTGGAAACAGTTTGGGAGAGTAGAGATATCGTCTGCAAAATAGACAAAAAATGCCTCAACAAAACTCTTCTAATTAGTTCAGAAACATCTACCAACACAAAACATCCCCTCTCGGGCTACAGGGTATACACATCTAGAAGCTAATGTCCCAAAAGGTAGGCTTGGCCTTGAATTGGCCCTCATCCTAAATCCTTCTCCCTGGGGGCGAAGGACTTTGAGGCTAGGCCCCCCTTCTCCCTTAGGGAGTAAAAGGTAGGCTTGGCCTTGAATTGGCCCTCATCCTAAATCCTTCTCCCTGGGGGCGAAGGACTTTGAGGCTAGGCCCCCCTTCTCCCTTAGGGAGTAAGGGGTTGGGGGATGAGGGCTCGAGATTTGGAGCGACTCTCCGACTTATGTATACACGGTAGCCCTCAGGGAGTAAGGGGTTGGGGGATGTAGAGCTTTGCTCTTCTCGCAGAGTGGGTTCGAAATCTAGAGCTAGCTCTCCGACTTATGTATACACCGTAGCCCAGGAGGGGAGAGAGTTTCGGCTTCGCATTAAGGACTGCATTATCTCTCTATTTTCCGTTTTTAGTGAAGGAACCCTGTATGACTAGTTTGTTGCGCATAGCCATGATGGTGATGATTGCCATTGGCACATTCATCATCCATCCCCAACCTGCCCACGCCTTCTGTGGCTTTTATGTTGCCAAGGCCGATACTAGCCTTTACAACAAAGCCTCTCAGGTCGCCATTGCCCGCGATGGGAACCACACTGTATTGACCATGGGTAACGACTATCAGGGTGAGGTAAGCGACTTTGCCCTGGTGGTGCCTGTGCCCACCATCATTACTGAAGACCAGGTGGACGTGGCCGAAAAAGTGGTGCTCGACCGCCTTGATGCCTTCAGTGCACCGCGTCTGGTGGAATATTTCGACAGTGATCCTTGCGAAATTATGTACCGTTTGGAAACCGAAGAATCACTGCGATTTGCCGATGGTGCTCCCCCCTCGGCAGCCCCATCACCCCGCTCGTCAGCAGCTTTAGGTGTCACCATTGAGGAACAATTTTCCGTTGGGGAATATGACATTTTAATTCTCAGTGCCCGTGAATCGGATGGACTAGAAACCTGGCTTAGACAAAATCAATATCAGCTACCCGACGGCGCTAGCCAGGTATTGGCCCCTTACATTCGTCAGGGAATGAAGTTCTTTGTGGCTAAGGTCAATTTGCAGGAGTTTGATAGCAGTGGATATCAATCTTTGAGACCATTGCAGATTAGCTATGATTCACCAAAATTTATGCTGCCGATACGGCTGGGCATGCTGAACGCCGATGGTGATCAGGATCTGCTGGTCTATCTTCTCTCACCAGAAGGACGTATTGAGCTGACGAACTATCGCACGGTGAATATTCCCACTGATGTTGACCTGCCTCTATTTGTGCAGAACGACTTTGGCAATGTTTATCCAGAGATGTTTCAGCGGCGCTATGAGCAGGAAAATAAAAATGTGGCGTTTCTTGAATATGCCTGGGATATGCGCAGCTGTGATCCATGCTCGGCTCCGGTATTGAATCTGTCTGAACTAGAGGCAGCCGGTGTCACCTGGCTCAGCCAAGGCGCGAACCAGCGACGTCCGTCTCCCAATATTGGCACTCCGCCAAGACCAGCAGCACCTTCTATATTTATTTCCCGGCTCCACGTGCGTTACAACCGCGATAAGTTTCCGGAAGATCTGATGTTTCAAACTACATCTAATCGGCAGTTTTTCCAGGGGCGCTATGTCACTCGCCATGCCTTTACCGGCAGCCTCGATTGCCCAGCTCGCCTACGGGAGGAGTACCCCAATGTCGAGGCTCGTCGTGAATTGGAAGCATGGACCGGTGAAGACTACCGCAAAATTGTTGACGATGCCCAAGACCGTGGGCGGGCCTATGTACGTAACCTCATGGCTCGCTTTGAGCGGGAGTCCCAAAATTTAGCTCGCCTTACCGGTCGGGATATCCAAACGATTCGTCAGCGCATTAGCAACGAAGTCCCTCAACCAATACCATCTCCCTGGCTAATCCGATATCCCAAAAGTTAGCAAGGTGGACCATGCCCACAGGGACCAGCCGACAATGGCATGTATCGGTGGGCATGAATCGCTAGAATAGCTAGGACTTGGTTCTGGATAGTCCTATGTCCTTTCGTATGTTGCGCAAGTGGCTCTACTTGCTGATGAGCTTGGTGATGGTGGTTGCGATCGCAAGCTGCTCCATAGATAACTTCAAAGCCAGAGACATTGAATCATCACGGTTGGTTTATAGCATCCTCAGCGATCCCAAAACCTTTAACTACGCCCTTAACAGCGAACGCCCCAATATTTTTGGAATGACCTATAAAGGACTGATCGCCGAAAACTACGAAACTGGTGAAATTGAACCAGAACTCGCTGAGTCGTGGGAATTTTCCAACAATGGTCTTGCCCTGACCTATACCCTACGGGAAAACCTAAAATGGTCCGACGGCGAACCCCTCACCGTTGACGATGTCATTTTTACCTACAATGACGTTTTTCTAAATGACACCATTCCCACGCAAATTCGCGATGTCCTCCGCATTGGAGAAGAAGGCAAATTGCCCAAGGTGATCAAGCTGAACGAGCGCCAGGTTAAGTTTGAAGTACCTGAACCTTTTGCCCCTTTCTTACGAAACACTGGGGTCAGTATTCTGCCGAAGCACGCCCTGGCCAACTCCATCACCCAAACAGATGCCGAAGGCAACCCGTTATTTTTATCCACCTGGGGCACCAGCACAGCGCCCAATGAAATTGTCTGTAATGGACCTTATATGCTCAAGGCCTTTACTCCGGGTGAGCGCGTCGTCTTTGAGCGCAACCCCTACTATTGGCGCACAGATGACCAGGGTCAGCCTCAACCCTATTTGCAGGAAGTCATCTGGCAGGTAGTAGAGTCCCAGGATAGTGAATTCGTACAATTTCGCTCCGGCGGTTTAGATTTAACCGGCGTCAAACCCGATAACTTCTCATTGCTCAAGCGCGAGGAAGAGCGGGGTGATTTCACCATCTATAACGGTGGTCCGGCCCCCAGCAGCCTATTCATATCGTTCAACCTGAATAAAGGCTCCCGCGATGGTAAGCCGTTAGTCGATCCCGTCAAGTCCCGTTGGTTTAATGCCCTAGAATTTCGACAGGCTGTGGCCTACGCCATTGATCGACCGACGATGTTAAACAACATCTATCAGGGGCTGGGTGTTCTGCAAAATTCATCTATTTTTCCCCTAAGTCCTTATTCTGCAAGCCCTGAAGAAGATGGTGTTCGGGCCTATGACTATAACTTAGAAAAAGCTAAAGACCTGCTGCTATCCGCTGGGTTTCAATATGATGCCAACGGTCAACTACAGGATGCCGACGGTAACCAGGTGCGGTTTACCCTGATTACCAATGCTGGCAATAAGGTGCGCGAAGCCATCGGCGCTCAAATTAAACAGGATCTGAGCAAAATTGGCATAACTGTGGACTTTAACCCCGTCAGCTGGGGCTCCTTGGTGGAAAAGCTAGGGGATAGTCTTGATTGGGAATGCCACATGATTAGCTTGGTCGGTGGACTCGAACCCAATGGTGGCTCCAACGTATGGAACCCAGACGGTGGCCTGCATGCATTTAACCAAAAACCACTGCCAGGTCAAGACCCCATTGAAGGTCGTGAAGTGGCCGACTGGGAAGCAAGAATCGGTCAGCTCTATATCAAAGGAGCCCAGGAACTGGATGAAGCCAAACGCCGCGAAATCTATGTGGAAGCTCAGCGTATTGTTCAAGAGCAGCTGCCGTTTATCTACCTGATCAATCAGTACTCCATGGCAGCCATTCGCAACAAGGTCCAAAATGTGAAATACTCTCCCCTGGGAGCATTATGGAATATTTACGAACTGAGCCTAGCTGAACAGTAGTTTGTTACTAAATAGTCTTTTTTAATAAGGAATTGCAACGGAGCCTTAAAGGAATTGGAGGTTCTAAGGCCAGTCATTAAAACGCCAGGCATAATCGGCGTACATTAGACTTTTAATATAAAAGTTGCATTTTTAGATACCGTTTTGAAATTGAGTTAATACCCTTAAAGACTCCCCATGCATTAGTGAACCGATTGATAGGTTCATCATTTTCCAGCATATTTAGACTGGCGATTGTACGGCAGCGCCTTCTGAACAAACAAATTTCTTGTTTTAATCGACTCGCCGTTCCATCACCGTTGTTATAACTCTACCTATGGACGATATCGCGAAAGCCTATACCGTACTGGAGTTAGAGCCCGGTGCTTCACTCTCAGACGTAAACCAGGCTTACAAAGACCTGGTCTTTATCTGGCATCCTGATCGGATTCCAGCCGATAACACACGGCTACGCGATAAAGCCCAAGACAAACTCAAACGTCTTAATGACGCTCGTAGCCGTCTCAAACAGCATCTGCGTCACCACGGCACAACAACAGCCTCTAAATCCAACAATAAATACAACCCTGAACGTTACGGCAGCCACCGCTACCGTTCCTATAGCCAAACCCGGTATACCCATCCCTACAGTTCTAGCAACGGCAATGGGTCAACAAACGACACCGCCGCCGCCGGGTATGCCAACCATAGGAGCAATGGCGCTAGCGCAAGAAACGGTGGTCCATCTGCCCAAAATAGCAACCGACCCACGAATGGTTATAGGTCAGCCAGTAGCAACCGACCCACACATAATTCTAATGGCTCTAACTCTAACGGCTTTACAGCGCCCAAGCCGTCTACTACCAATCCAGCTTCATCCAATGGGTATAGCACAGCTGGTGGTTCTACCAACGGCTCCAACAGCTCGGCTAAAAGCCATGACTCCGCTAATGGTGCTGCGACCAATGGCGCTGCCGCGAGCAGTAGCAGCAGCAATGACCGCAGCAGCGCATCTAATAATGGGCGCAGTTCGCCTTACAGTTCGTCCTATCGACCTACCAACGACAATAGCTACGCAGATTACATCTACCGAGCCCCTCAACCCACCTATTCGCCGCCTCAAAATTCACCGACCCGCAAGAAACCCGATACCGATTTGGAAGGGTCTGACTTTAAAGGGGCCAATCTTAAGGAAAAAGATTTCTCAGGTAGAAATCTCAGCAAGTCGAATTTAGAAGGGGCTGACCTTAGCGATACGTTTTTACATAAGGTCAACCTTAACCAGGCAAATTTACACAAAGCAAAACTTTTCCGCGCAAACTTACTACAAGCTAACCTCAGTCACGCCAACCTCCGAGAGGCCAACCTGATTGGGGCCGACCTCAGTGGGGCTGACCTCAGTGGGGCTGACCTCAGTGGAGCCATTATCGGCTATGGCGATAAAATCATGGTCAAACTGACAGCTGCCAGGTTAACGGGCACGATTATGCCCAACGGCAACATCCACGAGTAGGTAGATTAGCCCCCTTACCAATCACTAGTTTGGGTCCATCGAGCTTCAATAAACTCCCATATAGCCTCACGATTGTCATAATTAGCAGTCACCTGTAGCCGCTCAAGCAAGGCCTTTTTTTGAACGTGAGTATCATTACCTGGCTCAATGGCAATGAGCGAGTCCACAATCTCCATGGCATTCTGCGTAGACCCAAGCGCCATCAACACATCACTCAGTAACACCAGTGATGGAACGTGACGAGAATTTTGTCGTCTAGCTTTTTGTAGCAATCTTTCCACTGAATGCAGCATGTCTTCACTGTCATGAATGCTGAGACTCACAACTCTGGTCCATCGCTTACGAGCGTCTAAATAAAGGTTATCTGCTGAACGATTGCCCCGATCAAATAGCATCATCATATTCACTCAAATTCCATAATCCTTCACACAGCAGCCAGACTGAAACGCATGCCATAGAAACCTGGCCTCCATGAACAACCAAAGCCCATGGAGATTCCTCGCATAACACAATCGCTATGCTGGGCGGGTTTTCTTGATAAACAGCATCCATAGCAAGAATGCCGTTTATCCCTAAAACATCCACCTACAGCAAACGCTTCAAATCATCTGTCTTATTACCCCAGACTGTCCTTAACTAAGGACAGTTTCCTTTGAGAGAAATCCTTTACCGTTACTATAAATAGGCCAGATGCTAATAGAAACTCGTAAAGCTATGACGTTGTGGCTATCCTGAAAAGTCAGATAGTGCTAGCTTTCTAGGTTTACATCCTCTAAGTTTGTGGCCTCCCACTTCAGAACCGAGGCATTTATACCTTGCTCTTGCTTACGCTTAGAATCTGCTTCAAACCAGGCGATGATCTGGGCTGTGGTCAGCTCGTCTACAGAAATATCCATATCCTTAGCTATAAACGCCAACAGCTTTGCTGTCGAAAGCGTTAATCGAGTGAGAAACTTCTCTGGTGTCGTTAGCAGAGCTTTGTCTACCTCAGCAGATTCTTCGGGCGTTAAAAACTGAAGGGTTTGATCGAACATAAAATTCAAGGTAGTTAATTATCTTGCGCACTAATAATTTAGGGACGTTCCATGGAACGTCCCTAAATTTAAATAAACCCTATTTCTTTTGAATCTTATAGGCGCAGAGGTTCTCACCCCGTACTAGCCAATGTGTACGCTCAACCTGACAATCGGGTAGGGCTACGGCAAACATGGCTAACTCATAACCACAAACCGATGGATAGGACGCTGCCACCTGGGAAATAGCACAGTTATATTCGGCGACGATATAGGTGTTTTCGTCGTCGCCCTGATGTAGCTCCGCCATATAGCCTTCCGCCTGGCGAAGTTCTACCAGTTGTTCTACTCGTTCAGGTAATGATCCAGTACCGATGATTTCAAAGTAGTGTTGAGCCTTGCGCTGCCACTGCTGCTTCAAGATCACGCCCACCTGCTCAGAACCGACGGTGTCGGTCAATGTATCGAGTAGGGAAACTGCAAACTGATCGTACTGGGATGGAAACTGATCACGCCCTTTGGAACTGAGTTGATAGATATAGTTGGGACGTCCCATACCTGACTGCATTGCCTGGTGCTCAACTAGCTCCTCGGCTTGCAAATCTTTAAGGTGACGACGAATGGCTTGGGGGCTCACACTTAAATTTTCAGCTAGAGTCTGCGCTGTCGCTTGACCCGCCTTCATTAAAAACTGGAGTATATCGTCCTTTGTGGATGGCTGCACTGACTTCATGGCCTGAAGTTTCGATCGCAATATTACAGACTGTAAACAGTAAACCTGATCTGATCCCACTTTAGCAACATATATGTTGCTAAAGTCTGCTAACTCTATTACTCTTTAAAAAGAGTTAAGCAACCTATGTGTTGTTTAATTATAGAATCATCTGGTTGTCTCAGCATCCCCATTCACCCATGAGCATAAGTAAGCCGACCCAGGCCACAGAAAAAAACCTTGAGCTGATGCGGAATTTTGCCCAAAGCTATGCCAAACGCACTGGCACTTATTTTTGTGCTGACCTTGGTGTGACTTCCGTAGTGCTTGAGGGTTTGGCAAAGCATAAAGACGATTTTGGCTCTCCCCTGTGTCCCTGTCGCCACTATGAAGATAAGGAAGCCGAAGTCAAGAGCACCTATTGGAATTGTCCTTGTGTTCCCATGCAGGAACGCAGAGAATGCCATTGCATGCTGTTCTTAACGGAAGACAATGACTTCGCTGGTAAGGATCAGGAAATTTCCTTTGATCGTATTCGTACAGAGACGAATAAATATTAGACATTAGACAGCTATTGTGGTCTAAGGCCGATTTCTGTCACCCTGGTCATTCCACTTTAGTCCTGCCATTCCGACCCCGATAAACTTCCACATTTCGTTCAATCGCCCCTCCCAACCTTCTCGGTTAAACCATGAGCACTAGTAGCGTTCAATCCGTTGTTAGCCAACCTTACAAGTACGGATTTGTCACTGACGTAGAATCCGATGTCATCCCCCGTGGATTGAGTGAAGACATTATTCGTTTGATTTCAGAGAAAAAGAACGAGCCGGACTTCATGCTTGAGTTTCGACTCAAGGCCTACCGGCAGTGGCTAAAAATGACAGAGCCTACTTGGCCTAACGTCAATTACAAGCCCATCGACTATCAGGACATCATCTACTATTCAGCCCCCAAGCAAAGTGAAAAGCTGAAAAGTTTGGATGAGGTAGATCCAGAAATTCTGGCTACCTTTGAAAAGCTCGGCCTGCCTCTGTCAGAGCAGAAGCGCTTAACCAATGTGGCAGTTGATGCTGTCTTTGACAGCGTTTCTATCGCAACCACATTTAAAGAAGAACTGGCAGAGCACGGCATTATTTTCTGCTCTATATCTGAAGCTGTACAGGAGTACCCAGATTTAGTTAAGAAGTATTTAGGCAGCGTTGTACCGTCAGCCGATAACTACTTCACAGCCCTAAACTCAGCCGTTTTCAGTGATGGCTCCTTTGTTTACATCCCTGAAAACACTCAGTGTCCAATGGATTTGTCCACCTATTTCCGGATCAATAATGGAGATTCAGGTCAGTTTGAGCGCACACTGGTGATTGCGGACAAGGGCAGTTCCGTCACCTACTTAGAGGGCTGTACCGCCCCCATGTATGACAGCAATCAGCTACATGCGGCTGTGGTTGAGCTAGTTACCTTGGATGATGCCAAGATTAACTACTCCACAGTGCAGAACTGGTTTGCTGGTGATAAAGATGGCAAAGGTGGTATTTACAACTTTGTCACCAAGCGAGGCCTGTGCTCGGGTAAGAATTCTAAAATCTCCTGGACTCAGGTAGAAACCGGTTCAGCAATCACCTGGAAGTACCCCAGCTGTGTACTGGTGGGTGATAATTCTGTCGGTGAATTTTATTCGGTAGCGCTGACTAACAATATGCAGCAAGCCGATACGGGCACGAAGATGATCCATGTGGGTAAAAATACTCGCAGCACGATTATTTCCAAAGGAATCTCTGCGGGAAATTCTAAAAATAGCTATCGCGGTCTTGTAAAGGTAGGCCCCAAAGCTGAGAACGCCCGTAACTATTCTCAGTGTGATTCCATGCTGCTTGGCGATACCTCTAACGCCAATACCTATCCCTACATTCAAGTCCAGAACAACACTGGTCAGGTAGAGCATGAAGCCTCTACTTCGAAAATTGGTGAGGACCAGCTGTTCTACTTTGCCCAGCGCGGCATTTCTCCTGAAGATGCGGTTTCTATGATCATCAGTGGCTTCTGCCGCGATGTGTTTAACAAACTACCCATGGAGTTTGCAGCTGAAGCTGATAAGCTACTGGCCCTTAAGTTGGAAAATTCTGTTGGCTAACGCCTGAATCTACACCGTCAGACGCACTTTCAATGATTAACTCAGACGCAAAAACAATTCTCTCTGTCAAAGATCTACGAGCCAGCATAGATGGAACTGAAATCCTGACAGGTGTCAACCTTGAAGTGAAAGCTGGTGAGGTCCACGCCATTATGGGTCTCAACGGTTCCGGTAAGAGTACGTTTTCTAAGGTGCTAGCCGGTCACCCTGACTATGAAGTTACGGGTGGCACCATTGAATTTTATGGTAAAGATCTCTCCGAGCTAGAACCCCATGAACGGGCCACAGCAGGTATTTTTCTAGCCTTTCAATATCCTCTGGAGATTCCGGGTGTCAGCAACCGTGAGTTCTTGCGGGTGGCCTACAATGCCCACCGTAAGGCCCGTGGGGAGGACGAGATTGATGTATTCGACTTTGATGATTTAATCGAAGAGAAAACTGAAATCGTCAAAATGGATGTGAGTTTTCTAGACCGTAGCGTTAATGAGGGCTTTTCTGGTGGTGAGAAAAAGCGGAATGAGATTCTGCAAATGGCACTGCTAGAACCTACGTTGGCCATTCTAGATGAGACCGATTCTGGTTTGGACATTGATGCTTTAAAGACTGTGGCAGAAGGCGTTAATAAGCTGGCCACACCGAACAGTGCTAACTTGGTGATTACCCACTACCAACGGTTGCTTAACTACATTGTGCCGGACTATGTCCATGTGATGTGCGGTGGGCAAATCATCAAAACCGGCAGCAGAGAACTGGCCCTAGCCCTTGAAGCTAAAGGCTATGAATGGCTCTTAGAAGAGCAGGTGGTGGCTTCATGAGTAAAGTAGCTACCGTAACCCAGCGAGATCGCTATCTAGGGGAACTCCTTGAGCAGGCGGCCCTCTCCGCTAAGCAGTCTCCCTTAGGGTTAGATACCTTACGAGCCGCCGCTCGTGCGCTCGTACAGGAACGCACATTTCCATCCAACCGCGATGAAGATTGGCGATTTACCGATCTGTCATCCATGTTGGAAATGTCTTTTCAGGCCCCAGGGGCTTTAAAAGATTCGGTGATTGCTGAGGCTAAACAGCAGTTGGCCAACATCAGCCTGGGGGATACAGCTCGCCTAGTGTTTGTTAATGGCATCTTTGCAGATAGTCTCTCTAACGTCGGTGACGGCACTAGCGTTCTAAGTCAGGCAGAAGCTACACCTGATGCGTTGGCTCAGATACAGGGAAGCAATGAAGTCTTTACGGCTTTGAATACAGCTGGCTTTACCGACGCTGCCGTACTCCATATCAAGAAAAACACAGCCATTGAGCAACCGATTCAGATTGTTTATCTGACCATTGGTAATGGGTTGTTTGTACAGCCACGGTGTCTCGTAGTTGCGGAAGCAGGTAGCGCTGTCACGCTGGTAGAGGAGTTTCATGGCAGTGGCGCTAGCTTTACCAACAGCGTCAGTGAAGTGTGGGTTCATGATAATGCTGAGGTGACTCATCTGCGGTTACAGCAGGAGTCATCGGAGGCAGTCCACATTGGTAAAACAGCGGTTTCTCAAGCGCGGGATAGTCGTTATCGGAATACGGCATTCATTTTTGGGGCAGGCATTTCTCGCCATAACCTGGAGGTTTATCAAACAGGACCCCAAACTGAAACTGAACTCACTGGGTTAACGGCTGTTCGCGACAAACAATTGGCTGATACCCACAGTCTGATTGCCCTTAGCCACCCCTACGGCACTGCCAATCAGCTACAGAAAAACATTATGGACGATCGGGCCCATGGTGTATTCAATGGCAGGGTGTATGTGCCCCATCAGGCCCAGCTCACCAATGCATCACAGCTGAACCGTAATCTGCTACTGTCATCCAAGTCCCGAATAGACACTAAGCCAGAGCTTGATATTGTCGCTGATAACGTCAAGTGCGCCCACGGTGCAACTGTGAGCCAACTGGCACCGGATGAGATGTTTTATCTGCAAAGTCGGGGCATCAATCGTGACCAGGCCCAGCGGCTATTAATTTACGCCTTTGCAATGGAAATTATTGAGCCGATTACTGTGGCTCCCTTGCGAGAGCGCATGAATCAGTACATTCAGCAATGGACAGTGTAGGCAATGACTTTAACTATGGCTAAACCTCTCGCCGATGAAGTCCGGTCGGATTTTCCGATTTTGGACCAGACGGTGAATGGTAAGCCGCTCATCTATTTTGATAATGCGGCCACGTCACAAAAGCCTAAGGTCGTTCTTAATGCCCTTGTGGATTATTACCACCAGGACAATGCCAATGTTCATCGTGGTGTACACACCCTCAGCGCTCGGGCAACGGCGGCCTATGAAGGTACCCGTGACAAGGTAGCAGCCTTTATAAATGCATCCAGTCGCGATGAGATTGTCTTTACCCGCAATGCCAGTGAAGCCATTAACCTGGTGGCCTATGCCTGGGGCTTGAGTAACCTCAAGGCAGGCGATGAGGTGATTCTGTCGGTGATGGAGCATCACAGCAATCTGGTGCCCTGGCAGCTGGTGGCTGAACGGACGGGTGCTGTGCTCAAGCATGTACAGCTGACGGATACTCAAGAGTTCGATTTTGAGCATTTCAAAGGGCTGCTTTGCGATCGCACCCGCCTAGTGGCCATTAACCACATCTCCAACACCCTTGGCTGTATTAACCCAGTTGAAGACGTCATCAAGCTAGCCCATGGCCAAGGTGCCAAGGTACTGATCGACGCCTGCCAAAGCGTGCCCCACATGCCAGTAGATGTACAATCCCTTGACTGTGACTGGCTAGTCGCCTCAGGTCACAAAATGTGTGGTCCCACGGGTGCCGGTTTCCTCTACGGCAAACTAGATATTCTCAATGCAATGCCCCCCTTCCTGGGCGGTGGTGAAATGATTCAGGATGTTTACCTGGATCATTCCACCTATGCTGAACTGCCCCACAAATTTGAAGCAGGTACGCCCGCCATTGCTGAGGTGATCATGTTAGGGGCAGCGGTCGACTACCTCACAGGCATTGGCATGGATCGCATTGCCCAATATGAGCATGAGCTGACACGGTACCTCTACGAACGTTTGGCCGATGTGCCTAAGATCAAACTCTATGGCCCTAAACCCAAAGCTGATGGCAGTGGACGGGCTGCGATCGCAACATTTACCGTTGAGAATCTCCACGCCCAAGATTTATCGACATTCCTGGACCAAACTGGAATTGCCATTCGCTCTGGGCATCACTGCACCCAGCCACTACACCGCTTTCTAGGCAACGACTCCACTGCTCGGGCCAGCCTGTATTTCTACAATACCTACGATGAAATCGACAGCTTTGTCACTGCCCTCAAAGACACAATTGAGTTCTTTGGCAATATTTTTGACTAACCTGGAGAATCTGGTTTAAGGAGAGCTGAGCTAGCGGATTGAGACTGAATTGACATGAAGAGAAGTGTCTAACTATAGTTAAAACACCGCCCATTTGAGGCACCCTTATTGAAGTAAGTCTGATGTGGAACTCCGGTTGAATGTAACCCAATCGGAGTTTCACATCAGCTTGATCCATTCTTCATCAGTTGGGATGTCGCTTGCGCCTGAGCAATCTAATCAGCCATTGGTCACGCCTGTTTTTTTAGACAGTCATTCACCTCACCATGCCTTATCACAAGCACTTTTAGAGCTAAGCCAATGTGCAGCAATCTACAGCGGTGATGTAGAGGCCGCTACCGCCGCTGTTACATATTCCATTGTTAAAAATCTAGGTACAACCAACTGTCAGGTTTGGTTATACACCGAGGACCGTAACCTATTTCAATTAGTGGCTGATTACGGTCCCCATGCTGCCAATACCCCGCTAAGCCAGCTGCATGTAGACAACCATATCGACTATTTTCATTGCTTAACCCAGCAAAATTGGCTTGTCCTCAATACGGGTGACGCCACTACTAATCAGTTAGGCAAACAGCCAGGTAAACAGTTAGGGCAACCATCATCAACAGATGACAAAGACGCTCCCCTATTACTGTTTCCTCCCTATTTATCGGGTCAAGAGCAGACCATTACCGCCTTAATTGAAATTCCCATTTACCATCAAACCCAAGTAGTTGGCGTTCTCTGCTGTAATCAGCAAGAATCTCCCAGGGTCTGGCAGGCAGCACATAAGCATTTCATGATTACAGCCGCTGGTCTCATTGCTCTAGCTATTAGCCATGCCAGCGAACAAAAAAAACAAAAAATTTTAAGCAAACAAAAACGTCAACTCAAGCTCGAAATGATTGAGCGGCAGCAGGCTGAGCAAGCCTGGCACGAGAGTCAGCACTTTATTCAAGGCATCCTGAATGCCAGTACTAATATTCTGTATGTAAACGATTTTGCCAGTGGTGAAAACTACTACATTAACGGTTACATGAAGAATATTCTGGGGTATTCTCCTGAAGAAATTCAAAAATTTGGAGCCCAGTTTTTAGAAAGACTGGCCCATGCTGAAACTATCCAAGCCATTCACCAAACCCGCAAGCATCTGGCAACGTCGACCCGGGGTGAGATTGTGGAGAATGAATATCGCTTTCGCCATAAACAAGGCGATTGGTTGTGGATGTTATGCCGAGAAACTATTTTCCAATGGAATTCAGACGGCACACCACAACAGTTGCTAGGAACAGCCACAGATATTACTGCCCATAAGGAAAATGCCCAGGCACTGCAACAGCAGAACCAGGCACTGACAGCCCTGGCACGGGTAGATGGCCTCACGCAAATCGCCAATCGTCGGGCTTTTGATGAATTTCTCGACAAGGCATGGAAAGCTCGTAACAACACCCCCCTAACACTGATTCTTTGCGATATCGATTATTTCAAACTCTACAACGACACCTATGGTCACCAGGCGGGAGATGCCTGTCTCCAAGAGGTGGCTCAAGCACTCAAAACGGCTGTCAAGCGCGAACCTGACTTTGTCGCTCGCTATGGTGGAGAGGAATTTGCGGTCGTGCTACCCAATACAATCGGGAAAGGGGCACAACACGTGGCAGAGACAATTCGAGCGGCTGTCCATGCACTGCACATTGAACATCGTCTTTCAGACGTTAGCCCATGGCTGACGGTCAGTCTAGGTATTGGCAGTGTGACATCCACCGACCCAGGCACTTACGAAGCAATCATTGCCGCCGCCGATCAGGGGCTTTATCAAGCAAAATCCAACGGTCGCAATCAATTTGCCATTGGACATGTGGAGATATCCCAGCAACAATGATTTGGCACCATTGATTGCACACCAAAGATGAAAACCAATGCGGCTCGTCTTCTAGACGCTTTGGACATTGACTATGGGATCCTGACCTACCCGGTAGATCCCAATAATTTAGTGGCTGGCGCTACAGCCGACAAACTAGGCCTGCCCCATGATCAGGTGTTTAAGACTCTAGTTATTCGTGGCGATCGCAACGGTATTTGCTTAGCTGTGCTGGCTGCCAATGCCCAACTCAACCTCAAAGCCTTAGCTAAACTCACCAAAGACCGAAAAGTACTACCGGTTCACCTCAAAGAAGTGCAGCCTCTAACCGGCTACATCCGAGGCGGCGTTACCGCCCTTGCCTGCAAAAGGCACTATCCCACCTACGTAGACGAATGGATTGAGGCCCACGACCACATTGCCGTATCCGCCGGTATGCGTGGGGCCATGCTATGGCTAACTCCCCAGGATTACATCAAGGCAACCCAGGCCACCGTGGGAGCTATCGCGATGTAGGGGCGCGTTGTATGCAACGCCCCCCAAACCAGGAATCAATCGCCCCTACCGGGCAAGCAACATATAACCGTGTCCTTGAATAGTCATAATCCGCACCGTGCTATGACCTAGCTTTGTTCTCAGGCGCGAAATGTGAACATCTAGGGCCTTAGTATTCAAATCAGCATCCGCAGTATATCCCCATACCTGTTGCAAAATATTCTCTCGCGTCAAGATTTGACCTGGAGTTTGAACCAAAAAATATAGAATATAAAACTCTATTTCAGTCAGCCGGATATATGCATTTTGCCCATAGACTTTTCGAGTTTGGGGATAGAGAACAAGATCACCGACAGAAACCACAGTCGTATCAACACTTCGATCCGCTAATGTACCACGAACACCTGGAGATACCCGCCTAAGTATCGATCGAATGCGCGCAATCAGCTCTCGACTCGAAAATGGCTTAACAATGTAGTCATTAGCCCCCAGATCTAATCCAGTCACTCGATCTGCTGGACTCCCTAAGACAGTGGCCATAATGATCGGTACATCCGATTCTAGCCGAATCAGCTGACACACCTGCAAACCGTCCAACTTAGGCATCAGGACATCCAAGACAACAAGGTCAACCACATTAGCTCTAAATTGAGCCATGGTTTCCTCACCATCTGAGGCCAGAATCACATCAAATCCAGCCTTAATGAGATTTCGCTGTAAAGCATTACGGATGTGAACCTCATCCTCAGCAATTAGGATGACAGCCTTAAAGTTACCCACCTGATATAACCTCAATACAAAGCCCCGCAAAATGAGCGCCACAGGGCGTTAATTTTGCTCATTCGGAGCATCGTGGAGGATAAATCGGCAAAAGCAATTGGGGTACTCGTAGATAGCTAGATAAACAATGAATAACTAGCCAAATAACTAACCTATGAGTGAGGAAATAATACCTACCCATACGCCATAGTACCGAAGAAAAAACTTTCCTCAAAGAGGAATTAAAAGTGACTTAATTACTTTCTTGCTGCATCCAAGTTCCCTTAATCTTGCTAAATCTGCCTATATTGATGAAGTCTTACTAGTTAGCTACTGTAGCATTTGAAAGGTCTGATTAAATCCTAATCCCTCACTAATGAGAGAGGCCCTTAATAATTCGATACATTTTTAAATTAATGTGTCGCTCAATCGACGTTCGCCAGGCGCTGGAGTCTAATACTTTTAGCGAGTTTCATGCGAGGTTATAAATCGGTCGCCTTGGTATCTATATGTTTAGAAAGTTAGAATAAAGGTTTAAATGATTAGTTAAAGGGCTAGTAATTGTTATTGTTTTAAGTTTTTTAACCTTGAAAGGCCCGTTGATTGCTCCCTTAATTTTGCCCACAGAGTCATATTGATGAACGTCTTTAGATACATTATTGCTCAGTGAGTTATAGGGGTATTCATCACCATTTTTCAATGTACTACTTTCTAGTAAACTGATTTCTCGATAAACGTTTCCATGCAGATATGGACCAGGACAATACCTAACTCATATCAGGTTTATAACTATTGATTAAAGCACCTCATTAATACACTAGATAATCTATGCAATGATGTCTTAGCTATCCAAGAAGCTAAGACTTTTATGGATGTCTAACTTTTACATATGTTTTAATAGCAGGTAGCTAGTAGGTATGACATGGCTACTAGCTGAAAGCGACTTGGATTTAGGAGGCTAGGTCGACTTTTGATAAGTAACGGATTCGAAGGCAATCCATTGCAGTCTGAAACGATTGATTCAGACCGGTTCAACGTGGCTTTTGCAGGTTCCCATACTGCCCGCAGTTATCAAACCCTGATGCAAAAGATTTTATTCACGACTCTCCAAGGGGGTACTTTTGAAGAGTTGATTCACTGGTTACCGACAGCCATCGCAGAGAACTTCAAGCTGAAGGGTTGCCAAATAGAACTAGTGGATGAGAACCAACGCACTGCCACCTTGGTTGGCAACGTGGGTACTGGTTGGTCAATTCCACTTAACCAATCCCGTAACCTCGACAAAGTCTGGGAATTTTATAAGCCTTCCAAACTGGGTAAGTCCTTGCTGCTGAACGCTCAACAACTAGGCATAGATAATGGTTCAACAACGTCTTTGCCTTGGCTAGGCTGTCCAATGTTACATCAAACAACTTTGCTAGGTAGTGTTTGGGTAGTCCGCCGTAGGGATGAAACCTTTAATGAGACTGAGATCAAGGAGTTACAACAGATTGTTGATTGTCTTGCGATCTCATTGCACCAAACCCAACTGACCCAGACAGTTAACATCCAGAAAACAGAAATTCATCAATTACGCCAAGCCAAGGATGAATTTCTACAGCTCATCTCCCACGAACTATTTGTTCCCCTAGGGAATATCCAACTCTCCACCCAAACCTTAGAAAGAATCTTCAAAGACGTCTCATGGCGAAAGGTGCCCCAACGCAGCACTGTACTAAAAGTGTTGAGCTTACTTAGCCAAGAATGTCGCAGACAAAAACAGTTTGTCGACAATCTCATCACCCTGATGTTTCCTGAACATCAGAAAACATCAGAACCCATGTTGATGAACCTCAGCGATTGGCTACCCTCACTGTTGCGCACATTCGAGACTAGATTAGAGCAAGAAGAGTTAACCCTAAAAACCAACATTCCTGCTGAACCTCTGTTAGTGGAATGCGACATCACTCAGCTAGAACGTACCATCACCGAGTTAGTGACCAACGCAATCAAGTATACGCCTCCTAAAAAAACCATCAAAATCGCAGTCCAGGCAACGGATAAAGCAGTGGAAATTGCGATCGCAAACACAGGCGTACAGATTCCAGCCAATCATCAACCCCACATTTTCGAGAGGTTTTATCGAGTACCTGAACTGGACCAGCAGAACTATGGCGGTAGCGGTCTGGGTCTGGCTTTAGTCAAGCAGTTGGTGAGCAATTTGGGTGGAAACATTGGGTTTAAGAGCACCAAGCAAAAGACAACATTTACCGTGCAACTACCGAGGTAGAAGCATGCCCGAATCAGAGGAGGATGGGCAGTGCCTACCCTCTTCTAAAATTTTTCGCCCCAATGCAGCAACCCTTTACCCTAATACACTAGACTGTGTTGATGTTGTGAAAACCTGCTGAATTATGCGCCTGTCCCAGATGCTGTTTGTCACGCTGCGTGAGGATCCTGCTGAAGCGGAGATTCCCAGCCACAAGCTAATGCTACGGGCGGGTTATATCCGACGGATTTCCAGCGGTGTATTTGCCTATTTGCCGCTGATGCTACGGGTTCTAAATAAGGTATCGGCCATTGTGCGCGACGAAATGAATGGGACTGGAGCCCAGGAATGTTTGCTGCCTCAGCTACAGCCTGCGGAACTGTGGCAAGAGTCCGGGCGGTGGGACACCTACACCAAGGCAGAAGGCATTATGTTTGCCCTGACGGATCGTCGCCAGCAGGAAGTAGCCCTGGGGCCTACCCACGAGGAAGTCATCACCATGGTGGCGCGGGATATGGTGCGCTCTTATCGGCAACTGCCCACCCATTTATATCAAATACAAACCAAATTTCGCGATGAAATTCGGCCTCGTTTTGGCCTGATGCGGGGGCGCGAATTCATTATGAAAGACGGCTATTCATTCCATGCGGATATGGATAGCCTCAAGGCCACCTATGGGGATATGTACCAGGCCTACAGCAATATTTTGAGTCGCTGTGGACTTAAGTTTCGCGCTGTGGAAGCGGACTCTGGTGCCATTGGTGGTTCGGGATCCCATGAGTTTATGGTGCTGGCCGACGCAGGCGAAGATGAGGTGCTGTACACCGAGGATGGCAAATACGCGGCCAACGTAGAAAAGGCAGTGTCTGTACCCGCTGATGCAGTTCCTTCAGAATTTAGCGAATACAAAAAACTAGAGACACCTAACACGTCCACCATTGAGACCATGGCGAAGTTTCTAGACTGCTCGCCCACACAGATCGTCAAAAACGTTCTGTACCAGGCGGTCTATGACAATGGCAAAACGGTACTGGTGTTGATCAATATCCGGGGAGACCAGGACGTCAACGATACTAAGTTGCAAAATGCCCTGACTAATCTAGCGGCAGATTATGATGCGTCTACTCTATTGTCCTTAGAAGTGCCCGACCCCGAGGCCCAAGCCAAATGGGCGGCCAAGCCGTTACCCCTGGGCTACATTGCCCCCGATATTTCCGATGACTACATTCAAACGCTGGACAATGTAGCGCCCAAGTTTCTGCGGCTGGTGGATGAAACGGCTGTAGACCTCAAGAATTTTGCCACTGGGGCCAATGAGAAGGGCTACCACGTGGTCGGTGCTAACTGGGGTGACCAGTTCACCCTGCCCGAGATCGTGATAGATATCCGCAAGGCCAATGCCGGTGATCGCGCTGTCCACGACCCTAGCCAAACCATTCAAACTGCACGGGGCATCGAAATCGGCCACATTTTCCAGCTGGGCACCAAATATTCTACTGCCATGGGCGCAACGTACACCGATGAAGGTGGTAAGTCTCAGCCATTGGTCATGGGTTGCTACGGCATCGGCGTATCCCGTCTGGCCCAGGCTGCGGTGGAGCAGTCCTATGACAAGAATGGCATTATTTGGCCAGTTGCGATCGCCCCCTACCAGGCCGTCGTTGTCGTGCCCAACATCAACGATGCTGACCAGATGGCCGCCGCTGAGAAGCTTTACGAAGAGCTAAATGCAGCCGGTGTAGAAACATTGCTAGATGACCGTAAAGAACGGGCCGGTGTGAAATTCAAAGATTCTGAACTCATCGGTATTCCTTTCCGGGTAGTGACCGGGCGCTCATTGAAAGAGGGTAAGGTAGAAGCGGTCAAGCGGGCTGATGGCGAATCGGTTGAGCTGGCCGTAGACAAGGTGGTCAGCACCATCAAGCAATGGGTTGACGATGCCATTGGGTGATTCCCTCACCCTGGGATACCCCTACAGTTTTGATGGCAATTATTTTTGTAGGCCATGGAATTTATTTCAATCCTGCTTTCTAGCCTGATTTTTATCGGTTCACCCATTGGCTTGGGCCTGGATACCCTGGCCGAAAATGCGCTGCGGGCTCGGCTCAATGGCGTGGAAGATATTCAGGTACGGGTGGATAATGGCTCGAATTTGAACTTGCTGAAGGGTAAGATCAACCGGCTACAGGTGGGTGTGCGGGGTATGTATCCGGTGGAAGGGTTTCGGGTTGCGATCGCAGACCTGGACACTGACCCCATTGATCTAGATTTCAATAAACTCAGACGCGGCAAAGTAGCCCTCGATGAGCCCTTAAATGGCGCACTTCATTTGGTAATTACACCAGAAGATCTCAACGAGTATCTGCTGTCACCGGAATTTACAGAACGGCTTAACAACATTGAAATTAACTTAGGAAATGCGGCCCAGTCCCGTGAAGCTAGCCGCTATCAGTTTAGCAATCCTAAGGCAACTTTTTTACCCGACAATCGCCTCCAGCTAGAGCTGGATCTCTCTGAGCCGAGCCTGGGGGAAGGATTAAAAATCAAGGCTCAGACTGGCTTTACCATTGAAAACGGTCATCGCTTGATTTTGGTAGACCCGGAAATGTCGGTCAATGACAGCGAAGCACCAGAACAGTTGCTGGAGGCATTCACCAAGAATTTGGGTGATCGCCTGAGCCTACGTCGCCTGGAAGAGTCCGGCATTACTATGCGGATCTTGGACGCATCGATTCAGTCCGAGCAATTTGATCTGGTGATGTGGGTTAGCATTGACCCAAGTTTTACACAATAGACATTACGGTCGGCAAGGACAATCTCCTATGCCATCAACCCAAATTGTGAAGTAACCACCCCTGAATCACAGTTGCCGATTTGTCGATTAGCAAGCTATAGTTCGATTATTCGAAACTTTCGAACTATTGAATAAGGAAAGTTTTTTATGGTTACCGCTACAGCTGACCCAGCATTAGCCGCGCTTTTTCAACCTTTGCAATTGGGCGCGATCGCAATTCCCAACCGCATTATCATGGCTCCGTTAACCCGCGCCCGGTCTGGGGTATCCCGCATCCCCAACGACCTGATGCTGGAATACTACAACCAACGAGCCAGTGCCGGCCTGATTATTTCTGAAGCCACACAAATTTCTGAACAGGCAGCTGGCTGGCAACAATCCCCGGGCATTTACACTGCTGAACAGATCGCCGGTTGGCAAAAGATTACCGAGGCTGTCCATCAGCGAGGTGGCAAGATTGTTCTACAGCTATGGCATACTGGGCGGGCATCTCACCCTGACTTTCAACCCAATGGTGAGTTACCGGTATCTGCTTCGGCCATTGCCCTGGAAGGAGAGATTCATACGCCCCTTGGCAAAAAGCCCTATGTCGCTCCCCGCCCCCTGACGTTAGAAGAGATTCCAGGTGTCGTTGAGCAGTATGTCACAGCCACTCTCAATGCCAAAGCAGCCGGATTTGACGGTGTGGAAATCCATGCAGCCAATGGCTATCTGATCGATCAATTCTTACGAGATGGCTCTAATCAGCGTACTGACACCTATGGCGGTACTGTGGAAAATCGGGCTCGGTTTTTGCTAGAGGTTACAGAAGCGGTGGTGAAAGCATGGAGTTGCGATCGCGTCGGTGTGCGATTGTCACCCTATGTCACCTTCAACGACATGAAAGACAGCGCTCCTCTAACTACGTTTACCTATGTGGCGACAGCTTTGAACCGATTTAATCTAGCTTATCTCCATGTCATAGAAGCTTTGCCGGGCCATTTTATGGCAGCCGCAGACGGCGTTGAACGCATCACCCCCCATCTGCGTCAGGCCTTTAAGGGACCCATCCTTCTGAATGGAGGCTATGACGCAGAAACTGGAGCCGCCGCCCTTCAGAATAATGAAGCAGATGCAATTGCCTACGGCATTCCCTTTATTGCTAACCCTGATTTGGTCGAGCGTTTTAAGCAAGGTGCGCCTCTAAATGAAGCAGATCCGGCTACGTTTTATACCCACGATCGTAAGGGTTATGTAGACTATCCAGCGTTGGCGGCTTAACGGAAGATCAATAATATTAAATCCTGGTTGATAATCTTCAGTATCGCGGGGCTGGCACAAGGCACAGCCCCTACTAAGGCACAGCCCACACTAACGATACGTTCGCACCTTCTTATACGGATCTTGCTTCTGAATCCACCCCAAAAATTTCTCCATTTTCGGATGGGACCTCAATCGGTCCACCGTATTTAAATCTTGGGCTAATTCTTTATTGGTAAACAGGGTGTGAATTTGCTTATGGCATGGGGCACAAATATCTGTCGTTGGTCCTGGGTCTTGCTTTTTTCGCTTAGTCTGTTGACGGGGTACAAGGTGATGCTCCGTTAGTTTTGGGCAATCACGCTGGCAAAGTTCACACTGAGGCATAGAAGAAAACAAGCAGAACTATCCTCCATGGTAGTGTTGACGCGACTGCTATGCTATGAAGCGTGCCCCCTCAAAAAATTTGATAATTTACATCACTAATCCCCTGAATTAGGGCAGCTTACAGCCACAACCTTCCAGGGGTACTTTTTGTGAAATACCCTTGGAATTCAGCTGTGAATGGCTAGACTATGAGCAATCCTAAAAAGTAAGCCTACTGAGCATGCAGGTTACTTAGCCTCACCGCTGATCCTGGACCGTCAATGCGCAAAAAAATCCTAATTCTGGCAGCTAACCCTAAAGATGTCACCCGCCGTCGGTTAGATGAGGAAGCTCGGGATATTCGTAAGGGTCTGGAACGGGCAAAAAAGCGAGATGAGTTTGAAGTTATACAGCGGTGGGCGGTGCAGCCTCGGGATCTACAGCGGGCCATGCTGGACGAGTCACCGCAGATTGTGCATTTTACGGGCCATAGCGGAGGTGATACTGGACTGGTCTTTGAGGACGAGGCGGGGAATGCCCAGCTAGTGACTGGAGATGCTCTGGCTAGGCTATTCAAATTATTCAAACAAGACTGTGAATGTGTTGTCCTGAATGGTTGTTATTCCCTGAATCAGGCGGCAGCAATTGCTGAGCATATTCCCCATGTGATTGGTATGCGTCGGGCGGTGAAGGAGCAGGCAGCGATTGAGTTTGCGGTGGGGTTTTACGATGCTCTAGGTAGTGGACGACCGGTAGAGTTTGCCTTTGAGTTTGGCAAAACAGCGATGGAGCTACAGGGTGCGGGTGATTCAGATATGCCTGTACTGTGGCCGGATGCATTTACGGAGGTGGATGAGCCGGAACTGGCAAGGTCGCAGACTGGGTTGAAGCTGGGGGCTCCGTTTCCTAGGGTGCGGTTACCGGAGAACTATGTGGAGCGCCCGGACGCGATGAAGGCAGTGAAAGACATGCTGCTAGCAGAGGATGAGCGCACGCTGGTGGTGAGTGCGATTTCTGGATTAGGGGGTTTAGGAAAATCGGTCTTAGCGACGGCTTTAGTTCTGGATCAAGAGATACAGGCTCGTTTTTCGGATGGGATTTTGTGGGTCACGTTAGGACAAAACCCTGACCTGTTGACCATGTTGGGGGATTGGATTCGAGAGTTGGATAAGTCGCGGGAGAGTTTTTCTGCAAATACTTTGAATGCAGCTTCCCAGTATCTCGGAAACTTACTCGCTGAGCGGCGGATGTTGCTGGTGGTGGATGATGTATGGAATCCGGCTCATGCTGAATGGTTTCGGGTGGGTGGTCCTAGTTGTCGGGTGTTAGTGACAACCCGGGAAGCGGTCATTTCTGGGGCAGAGCGGTACAGCCTGGATTTGATGACACCACAGGAAGCACTAGACCTGGTTAAGGGAGAACTAGGAGCAAAGTGGACAGCGGAGCTGAAGGAACCGGCGCTGGAATTCGCTCGGATGGTAGGACATCTGCCACTGGCAGTGCGATTGATGGCCGTTCAGGTGGCACGGGGGCGGAAGTGGAAAACACTGAAAAAGGCATTTTTGAAAGCAGCAAAGGGATTGCAAGCACTGGATTATCCAGGTGTTCGGTTAACAGAACTTTCAGAGGAAGAACAGCGAAAGTATAGTTTGCAGGCTTGTTTTCAGGTGAGTTTGGAGCGTCTGAAAAAAGATAGCTTGGAGTATTTTGAGCGATTTGTATGGTTAGGAGTATTACCAGAGGATGTGATATTACAACAGCAGATGGCAACAACACTTTGGAGTGTGGAAGATTGGGAAGCGGAAGAGACTTTATTGACACTGTTTGAGAGATCGTTTTTGACCAGTGGAATTATCACAATTGATGATGAGGCAACATATCGCGTGCATGATTTAATGCATGATATGGCTCGCAGCCTAATTGAACAGGGTAATCTAAATCATTTTAGTCAAAATACAACAATTAAAAATTGTCAGGAGAAATTCTCTCAAAACAGCAAAAAGAATCTTATCTTAGCCCATAGACAGTTGTTGGAACAGTACCGAAATATCAGCCAAAATCAATGTTGGACTAATTTACCTAATGACGGTTACATCCATCGCCATTTAACCTGGCATATGGAACAAGGGAATTGGATTGATGAGAGTCATTTGCTTATCACAATGTCGGATGCTAAAGGCCGGAATGCTTGGTTCGAGGCTTGTGACAGGCTTGGGAAGCCCACAATTTTTGTGGAGGACGTGGCACGAGGATGGCGACTTGCCGAGAAGTTGTACGACCAGGACACAGGCCGATCAATTGAGTTGCAATGCAAGTATGCATTGATTACGACAACGCTTAATAGTCTAGTTGGGAACTTGCCCACTAGTATGATGGCAGAATTTGTTAAACGCGATTATTGGTCAGCGGAACAGGCCTGGGCGTATGTGGAACAGATGCAGGATGAGACAAAAATTGCCTCAGCAATTAAAGCTTTAGCAAATCATTTATATCCATCAAAGATAATATTCCAAATCGCTGTAGATAAGGCACGTAAGCTACAGAATGTATCCAATCGGGCAGATGTGTTGAAAAACTTGACCGCACTCGATAGCTCTTACTTCAATGAAGCATTAAATGTTGTGCATGAGCTACAGAATGAGAATGAACGGGCAGAAGTATTGAAATATTTAGCCACACTTAACGGGGTCGATTGCAATAAATTGTTGAGCGCTGCGCGTGAGCTACGGAATGAGAATGAACGGGCAGAGGTATTGAAAATTTTAGCCACACTTAACGGAGTCGATTGTAATAAATTGTTGAGCGCTGCGCGTGAGCTACGGGACAAGTCCAAGCAAGCAGATATGTTGAGAGACTTAGCCACACTAAATGAGGCTTACTTCGATGAAGCGTTGAGTGCCGCACGTGAGCTACAGGATGAGTATGAACGGGCTTATGTATTGAAGGAATTGGCTACACTCGATGGAGCTTACTTCGATGAAGCGTTGAGTGCCACGCGTAAGATACAGGATGAAGCTAGGCGAGCTAATATGTTGAGAGACTTAGCCACACTCAATGGGGCTTACTTCGATGAAGCGTTGAGTGCCGCGCGTGAGCTACAGGATGAATATAGACGGGCCTACATGTTAAGTGACTTAGCCACACTCAATGGGGCTTACTTCAATGAAGCGTTGAGTGCCGCGCGTGAGCTACAGGATGATTGCAGGCGCGCCTACATGTTGAGTGACTTGGCTATACTTGATGGGGCAGATCTCGATAAATTATTGAACGCTGCGCATGAGCTGCAAGATGACTACAAGCGGGCCGAGATATTGAAGGACTTGGCTACATTTGATGGGGCTTACTTCGATGAAGCGTTGAGCACCGCATGTAATATACAGGATGACTACAAGCGGGCCAAGATATTGAAGGACTTAGCTACACTCGATGGAGCTTACTTCGATGAAGCGTTGAGTGTCGCGTGTAATATACACGATGACTACAGACGGGCTAAGGCAATCAAGGACTTAGCTACACTCGATGGGGCAGATTTCGATAAATTACTGAGCGCTATACTACATAATATATATAACGAAAATAATCGAGCTTATGTATTGAGTACCTTGACTACACTCGATGGGGCTTACTTCGATGAAGCGTTGAGTGCCGCGCGTGAGCTACAGGATGACTACAGTCGAGCCGATGTATTGAGTAAATTAGCCACACTTGACGGAGCAGATTTCGATAAATTGTTGGCAACCGCACGTGAGCTGCAGGATGACTACAGATGGGGCAATGTATTGATTGCTTTAGCTACACTTGACGGTACTTACTTCAATGAAGCGTTGAGCGCTGCGCGCAAGATACAAGATGAATTCCATCGGGGCTATGTGTTGCGTGATCTGGCTACACTTGACGGAGCAGATTTCGACCAATTGTTGAGCGCCGCGCGTGAGCTACAGAATGAGTATAGTCGGACCGAGGTGTTGAAGGATTTAGCCACACTTGACGGAGCAGATTTCGACCAATTGTTGAGCGCTGCGCGTGAGCTACGGAATGAGTATAGTCGGGCAGAGGTGTTGAAGGATTTAGCCACACTTAACGGGGTCGATTGCAATAAATTGTTGAGCGCTGCGCGTGAGCTACGGAATGAGAATGAACGGGCAGAGGTATTGAAAATTTTAGCCACACTTAACGGAGTCGATTGTAATAAATTGTTGAGCGCTGCGCGTGAGCTACGGGACAAGTCCAAGCAAGCAGATATGTTGAGAGACTTAGCCACACTAAATGAGGCTTACTTCGATGAAGCGTTGAGTGCCGCACGTGAGCTACAGGATGAGTATGAACGGGCTTATGTATTGAAGGAATTGGCTACACTCGATGGAGCTTACTTCGATGAAGCGTTGAGTGCCACGCGTAAGATACAAGATGAGTACAGTCGGGCCAATGCATTAAAGGACTTAGCTACACTCGATGGAGCTTACTTCAATGAAGCGTTGAGTGCCACGAATAAGATACAGAATGAGTACAGTCGGGCCGATGTGCTGAAGGATTTAGCCACACTTGACGGAGCAGATTTCGACCAATTGTTGAGCGCTGCGCGTGAGCTACGGAATGAGTATAAGCGTACTGATGTATTGAAGAGCTTGGCTCAATTCGGCAAGGCAGATTTCGATAAATTGTTGAGGACTGCATGTGAGCTGCAGAATGATTCCTATCGGGCTGATGTGTTGAAGGACCTAGCTATAATTGACGGAGCAGATCTCGATAAATTGTTGAGGACTGCGTATGAGTTGCAGAATGAGTCTTACCGAGGCGATGTATTGAAGAACTTAGCCAAACTCGATGGGGCTTATTTCAATGAAGCGTTGAATGCAACGCGTAAGATACAGAATGAATCTAAGCGAGGCGCTGTATTGAGAGACTTAGTCAAACTCGATGGAGCAGATTTCGATAAATTGTTGAGTATCACGCGTGAGCTACAGAATGAGTCCTACCAGGCCAATGTATTAAAGGACTTGGTTACACTCAATGGGGCAGATTTCGATAAGTTGTTGAGCACCACGCGTAAGATACAGGATGAGTCTAAGCAGGTCGATGTGTTGAAGGACTTGGCCAAACTTGATAGCACTTACTTCGCTGAAGCGTTGAGTAACGCGCGCAGGATACAGGATGAGTCTAAGCGAATTGATGTATTGAGGGACTTAGCCAAACTTGATGGGGCAGATTTCGACAAGTTGTTGAGCGCCGCACGTGAGCTACAGAATGAGTCTAGTCAGGCTGATATCTTGGTAGACTTGGCTCACCAAGTTTACCAAAGTTTTCTTCCAAAGATAAAGGATGCAATTAATAACCTGACTCAAAAGCCCATAGCAGCTAGATCTCTCAGTGATTCTCTTACCTGTTTTTCACTCGAAAAATTATCTTATATTGATTGGCAATCATTCCTCCACCTCCTCGCCTCCCGCAAACGCAGCGACCTAATGCAAGACCTCGTCACTCTCTATCCCGCCATCATCCACCTCGGCGGCGAAGAAGCCATGCGCGGCATAGTCGACGCCATGAAAGACGTCTGTAGCCAGTGGAGATAACTCCCACTAGTTCGCCCCAATCAACGTAAACGCAGACCAATCTCTCTTCTTCTTGAGAAATAAAAACAACAGTCGCCTACGGATCACTAGGCAACAACTTGGCAATAGACTCAATCAACAACTCATGTAGCTAAGTCAGTTCCTCTATCGGATCTCTTGACCATAAAAATTGAGGCGTACAACTTAAGCTTGTAGCAGAAAAAGAGGTAAACTTTCGCCCCCTCACACCCATCGCCCGGCGGGAATCCTGAACCAACTCCTTCAGAATAATCTCAGCCAGAGAGCACTGACAAAAACGAATCTGACCATCAATGAAAACAGCGGATAACCGATGAGGAGAATAGGACGAGAAACCAATCATCCGAGAATGCTTGGGCAGGGTGATTAGTGCCCACGGCTAGCACTAGTAAGCCTGCCAACCATCCCAGTCGCCGATTTACTCGTCCCATTCTGTTAGATCAACTTGAGCGCACAAGGGGTTTAACAGACCCATCTAGAGATATTCCCCAGATTGCAGCACACAGCAAACCGTAACTTTATAAAAAAGGACCGTAGCTTCACATATGGCTCGGTAGGGGTGTACTGCTGTGCGCCCCTACTGCCCCCATCATCCACAGGTTTTATTAACAAAGTCACACCCAAACACAAAGGGCTCCTGCCAGCTGAGGGGAATCTCTAACAAATCCCTGGTACCCGTAATTCCCTGGCCAATAAAAAACAACAGGGCAATACAGTTCAAAGCAATATGGACTTTTCGCCAGGTCTTAGATTTATAAATCTCTGGCAAAATTGCTAACGAAATGATCATCAGCGTCGCCGCAATCATGCCGTAGTAATAGTGAGACACTTGCCACTCATAGGTGCGACGAAACACGCCATCCTGACTACCCAAAATCCATAGGCCTGCAGTGGTCAGGGCAGCAAACAGACCACGCCAGAGCTTTTGTGGAGCTGTTGCCCGGTATAAACACACTAATGAGCCTATGGTGAACAAAAACATGATCGCGATAAATATCACTGTGCCCTGGGGCACTGGGCTATCTGTCGCCGCTTTCTTAACGATGTTCTTGATGATTGGATGCCCTACTCCAACTAAGGTTAGACCCACAACAGCCCCCGTTAGCCACTTGCCTAAATTGACATGCTCTTTACCGACTACGGGTGGAATTTTGGATTTTTCTTTTGCCTGCACTGCTAGACGACGCTGCCGAGTCTGAAGTGCAAAATAGGACACCATACCAATAAGCGGGAATACCACACTTACCGCCAGTATCGGATGCATGAGTCTAAGCCAATCGTTGATGGTCATCGTTCTCTCACTTGCTGGTTAATGTCTGCTGGATAACAACTAGTATTTTGCAATAGTTCAGGAAAACTACTATGCCGGATTTCTGAATTTCAGGACCACTGTAAACGGACTAGAAACCCGCTGCATGATGAAACTAAAAATAGTAGCTGATGACTAGCTGAAAAGTTTAAAGATGACAATTCACTGAGCTCTCAGCAAATTTTCAGCCCAGTATGCAACTTATTGAACAGTTGGGGCAACACCTATATGTGTAAGTTGAGCGTGGCATACATCCAAATTCGTGCCGTATTCGTAACCTTACATAGACTTAATTCTATTAATGCGTATTACTCGTGGAAGAATCCATGGTTCGGATCAGTAAACCAGCCTTGCAACGACCGCTTTCTATTTCTAACGCGACGGTAGTGATGGTAGCCGTAGTTGCGATCGCTCTCGCCATGGCCTTTGCATGGTTTACAGGCGAGGGGAAAATCAGCCGGATTTTTGCCCAGCTTAATTTGTTACAGCAATCTCCACCCATGTGGCTAGAGGCCCCCATGGTGGCAGGCCACTATTTAATTTTTCCAACGGTCGCCCTGTTTTTGTTTGCAGTGGCGATCACTCGAATTTCACCCCAACCCAAACCCTGGTCACGCACCCTGGTGGTGGCTGTCTTGCTCATCTTGGTAATTCGCTATGTGTCGTGGCGCAGCCTGTCTACCTTAAATTTTGATGATCCCCTCAATGGTCTGGCTAGCACGGTGCTGTTTGCCATGGAAATGCTGGGATTGCTAGTGAGCATTATCCAACTGGTGCTGCTGCTGCGGGTGCGAGACCGCCATGCCCAGGCGGATCAAGTGCAGCAGGCGGTAATGGATCAGACATTTCTGCCATCGGTGGCGGTGTTTATTCCCACCTATGATGAGCCGGAGTTTATTTTGCGGCGCACCATCATTGGCTGCCAGGCGATGGATTACCCAAATAAAAAAGTCTATCTGCTGGATGATACACGGCGGCCTGAGATTCAGGCCTTGGCGGCTAAGCTAGGCTGCGAATATCGGACTCGTCCCAATAATCTCCATGCTAAGGCGGGGAATTTGAATAGTGCGATCGCAAACACCGACAGCGACTTAATCGCCTCCTTTGATGCCGATTTTGTCCCTACCCGCAACTTTCTCCTGCGCACGGTTGGTTTTTTCCAAGATCCAACCGTAGCTTTGGCACAAACTCCCCAGAGTTTTTATAACCCTGATCCCATCGCCCGTAACCTGGGTCTAGAAGATATTCTCACGCCTGAAGAGGAAGTATTTTATCGGCAAATCCAACCGATGCGAGACGGCGTAGGCAGTGTCGTCTGCTCTGGTACATCTTTTGTTGCCCGACGCAACGCCCTGGAAGCAGCCGGAGGATTTGTCACCGATTCTCTAAGCGAAGACTACTTTACGGCAGTTCGTCTGGCCTCCAAGGGTCACAAAATTATTTACCTGGATGAGAAGCTAAGTGCCGGTCTAGCGGCTGAGAATATTACAGCCCACGCAATTCAGAGGCTACGCTGGGCTCGGGGTACACTGCAATCTTTCTTTATTGAAACGAATCCACTGACAATTCCAGGATTAAAGCTGATCCAACGCCTGGGGCACTTGGAAGGCATTTTGCACTGGTTTACCAGCATATCCAGGATTATTTTCTTAATTGCACCCCTATTTTATGCATTCGGTGTGATTCCCATTCGTTCCACCCCCGAAGAAATTATCTATTTCTTCTTACCCTACTACTTTGTGCAGATCACCGTTTTTTCCTGGCTAAACCACCATTCGCGTTCCGCCATTCTTTCGGATGTCTATTCGCTAGTGCTAGCATTTCCTCTGGCAGCAACGGTCATTCAGGCACTGCTGTCACCCTTTGGCACAGGGTTTAAGGTCACTCCCAAGGGCACATCCAGTCAAAGCTTTCGATTTAACTGGAGTCTAGCCTGGCCTCTAATGCTCATGTTTGTGCTGACGGCCTGTAGCATCTGGTTAAATTTGGGAGAATGTTTGGCACGCGGCAACTGGGCATTGGAAGTAACGCCTGAGGCTGTAGCCCATTTACGGGGTCTTGGCATCGGCTGGATCTGGAGCTTGTACAACCTGATGATGCTGGGTGCGGCTTTGCTGGTGTTGCTAGATGTTCCTCGCCCTAACCCTTACGATTGGTTTGATCTGCGTCGGGTGGTGCGTCTACAAATTGGCGATCGCATCTGGTGGGGCACCACAACAGCTATTTCAGAAATTGGAGCTCAGATTACCCTTACTCAGCGAGGATTACCCCAATTGGCACCTGGGGAAACTCGACCAGTACAACTCTCCATTAGCGAAGACCTGATTTCTCTACGCGGGGTATTAACCAGTGTGAGCAATGATGGGGAATTTCCCTGCGTTAACGTGCAGTTCCAAAATGTCACCCTACCCGAAACTCGCAAAATGGTTGAGCTTTTGTATTGTCGTCCCGGTCAGTGGAAACGTTGGAATACACCAGGTGAGCTGCAATCCCTCTGGATTTTAATCAAAACGCTCTTCCGACCACGGGTACTCACAGGTGACATCCGAGTTAAAGCAATGACTGTAGCCAAAGGATAAATCAGCACTAAATGGGTATCACGTAAGTCGGGAAATTTTGGCTAGTCATCGCAGGGCATGGCTTCGATGGTGAGCGGTTCGGCTGAGCTCACCGTCGAAGCCTCAGCCGACCCCCACAAGGGAGTGCCCCAACAGGATTGTCCATTGTTAATCAGGTTTAAGACATCCGAATTCGTATTACTTCCGAGTACTATCCTTAGGAACAGGCCCCACTCAAAACTAAGCACCAGGAACTAAGCACCGAGAACTAAGAGCACCAAGAACTGAAACCAGCATCACCTAAACAGTGGATAACGCAGCGCGCTGATAGGTGTAACATCCACAGCACTACTATCGATAAATGCATTGATCATATTGGATGCAAATGGGCTCACCAAACTAAGTTCATGGGGCTCTAAACAACTCAGCAGCTTATCTATTAGCAGCTTTGTTCCTTGCATTGTCATTTCCCAAGAAATGCCGATTTGACCATATACTACCCGACACAGAGGTACCAACTCCTCTACAATTACTTTTGAATTGCTCTGCAAAAAGCTAAGCCATAGATAGACCTGAAACATGTTGAAATCCCGCAGCGAAGAATGCCTCACATCGGGATTATCCAGGCGACCTCTACGGCCACAATAATAGGGAAAGTCCTGACTCCATGGTGTATACGTTGCCCTGGAAATGTCAGAAATCATGGGCAACATGCGTTCAACCACCCCAAACACAGGTCCGCCTACCCTATGGTTTCCTGCGGCAACACATAGCCTGCGCCATGGCACAGCAATGTGGTCCTCTAAAAAGTGAAGGTAAGGACTCATCAAAGCTTGCTCTACCGGGTCTAAATCTTGCAATAGCAACGTATTCGTCAAGTTTATCTGTGTTGTCATAAACCCCAAATTCTTCCCACCATCTGAGCGAATGCTCTGAGCCCCAAACCGATCGAGAAGCGGCTCTAAAATACACGACAGTTCATTCAGATTAGGAACCTTAAAAAGTTGGCCCAAACGATCTAATGGAAAATGCTCTAATTCCCACTCTGAGACCGTTAGTACAGCTGGATAGGCTTGATAAAACTCCAGCAATTGCCGGTAAACACAGCTCGCTAGTCTAGCCAGGCTTGTAATCTCCTGCAAGTCTAAGTCATCAAACTGGACATAGAAGTCTTTAGCTCTGACCGCAGCAAGCTTGCATGACTCCACAACCCTTTGGTCATTTAGTTTTTCCGATACTTTTCTACAGCCCGGTGCTTGCAATGATTGATATATCTCTCCAATAATCAAAGATCTTGCACTGGCTTCTAACGCAGAAAAATCAGGGCGATAACGTGCGGCCCAAACATCACCTAAATGGCTAACTGTTTCTACCTGGGAGCGATGAGAGCTATTTAGCATATTAGATAATCTTTGCTACGTAGAATGATTCCTCAGATACCTCACTCAGACTATTGAGCGTTAGCTCAATTAGAAGATAGTTCTATCTCTCATTGTTGCTATGCATCAACTGTCAGCAAAACAATTCATCTTGAGGATAAGATAAAACAGCTTGCTATTACCTTCTATTCAAAGTAATCTACTTAATCCCTATAAGCAGTGCTTTTCACCAAAAGTTAGTAGAATTTTTGCCATCTCTTTATCAAATTCAAGGCATACAAATCAAGAATTATTGTTCCAATTCAAACAACCTTTAAAGAGCTATTTAAACACAGCATCTATCCTTTTATTTGTTCCAAAAAGAAGCTTTAAAAGCTACTCGGCATAAGTAATCCCCAATCCGAATTCATTGATACCGGGCACCGGAACTGCACTGGGCACCGGACACTGCACCGGGCACCGGACACTATCAGGCAGGATTTCGCATCAGCACCGAGTAGCTTTATTTAGGCACTAGAGGATCGACGCTAGAAGATCTAAGGGGAACATTTATTGAGTTAGACCATCTACACAGTAGGTATCGATCGATATGAATACTCTCTGGTGGTGTCAGTGATTAGAGAATTGCCATTCCTGTTTTTGAAGCAGCTAAGACTCAACTCTTATTTGAAACCTCACATTCTCTTATCTAAAAGATTTTTATTTTCATAGCTACGGTTTGAGAATAAAGTAGCCACAAAACTATTCTAGTCGCCACAAAGGATAGTCTCCTCCAGCTAGTACGGGAGAACGGCCAGTTTTAGATGCGATCGCATCTAACAATTCCCCGGTTGCATAGGGAACAAAATAATCACTATATCCTGCTGGAATGTCAGGTAGCTGACCAGGTTTAAACAAAACAAAGTCAGTTTCAGGCGTCACTGCATAACTCAATGAAATCATGCTGCCTAACCCCGTCGATCCCAATTCAGCAATTACCAAGGGTTTTGTAGTTTGCCGAATAACCTCTCCCATCACATTACCGTGATAATTAATATTCTTATTCCACCAGGTAAAGGATGCTGCACTGAGGGTGTTAGAGACTAATCCCATAACCAACAACAGGACTAAAATACCCTGCCCCCAAAGCCGATATAGTCCCCGGTCAGACAACATCAGCTGTCGTAACCAACCTGCCAATATTAACGTCACCATCAGCAAGGATGGCATAAAGTATCGGGTACTGATAGATAACTGCCCACCATTAATCAAATCAGGCAAAATCAACCCTAAAGCAGGCACCATCAGGGTCATTATGCAGAAGGCCATTGTAGGGGGCGGAGTCACCAACAGCAACTGCCATAGAGCCATCAACAACAATGCCAACACAATAGGGGGCACCCAGTAAGTGTACGAATGTTCCAGCGGCAACCCCAGATCAATCACGGTTGAGCTGAGATGCAGTCCCCACAATTTGATTAGCTGGCCTAACGGTTGTCGAAACGAGGTCCATTCAGTTGCTGACTCTAACTTGGCCCTGTTACTCAATATGACCAATAGCCAAGGAATAAAGGCTAAAAATGCTCCACCAAGAGCGATCGCAAACCGTTGCCAATGTTGTCGTGAACCACTGATCAACACATACAAGCTGTGGGCTACTATCACCAAAATACTCAACAGCGTCGTGTATAACATCAATGCAACACTGAGACCGTAAAACCCCCACGGACGTACAACCGTTGCCAAGGAAGAACGGACCACGATAGCACTGCTGGAGTATCGGCCAGAAGAACGCATTGCTCTGATTAAAAAGCCGTTGGCCACCAAAATCAAACAAGCCCACAGACTATATTCTCGAGCCTCTTGAGCGTAGAGTAGCTGTACGGGTGACAGCGCCATAAGACAGGTGGCAATTAGGCCAGCCCAGTGATCTTGCCAAAGTTGCTGACAAAGCCAGTAGGTTAACGGCAATAAGGCTAAACCAAATACAATAGCCAATGCTCGAAACGATGTTATGGAAGGTGATAAAACTCCTACCCACAAGCGTTCTAACAGATAAAACAAGGGTGGATGTTCTGGGTGGCTGACCAGAGCAGACCAGGTATCGCCCCAACGTCTGGGCTGAGGAAATTGCTGCAGTTCCTGTAGCTCAGATGCTGATATTACAGGCGCTTGAGTCACTTGCTTTTCAAGCGCTTTGCCTGAATGGCCTAATACTCGAATTGTTGTGTATACTTCGTCATGCCAGTAAACTTTGTGGGCGGCATTAGTGCAGCGCAATGTAATGCCCACCAACAGACAGACAACCAACAAAATCTGCAATCGCCTTTTAATGACTGCAATTGAACGAGAACTAACCACGGCTTAGGTTTGCAATTAATTGCAACCATCAGTTGTTAAGTTATCAAGCATACGCTACTTTCCTGGCGCTCGCAGCTATATAAGCACTGTAGCTAGATCTAGAGTAGGCGTAGCTGTTGTAAATCCGGCGAATCCGACGATTTTTGTTTGCGTTTTTTAGGGGGTGTAATGTTCCCATGGGCGACAAACCATGTACGTAAATCACTACACTGCTGAGCGTCCAAATTGTCTAACTCTAGTGCGGTCGGGAACAGGTTGGGGGCCTCAGTAGCGGCCCAATCTGTCTCACTAGGGTAGCGTTCAACGCCAAAAGGCATCACATTTTTGGGCATACGCCCTAAATAGGGCACAACATTATCGCTGTGTAAGAATTTTTCCCGTTGTTGTTCTAATTGTTGTACACGGCGAGATCTCGTTTGCCGATAGTCCAAAATTGGCTCTGGATATCCCTTGGTGGGCGGCGGTGTCCCTAGCTGTTCTGGGGGTAAGTGGGCCAGTTCTGGCACCCAGTGCTTAATAAACAGCCCTTCTGGATCACAGCGGTCAACGGCCACCTGCTGAGGGTTATAAATACGCGTCCAGGTCTTATCCACACAGTGGGTCACGCCCGACTGCATAGCCCACTGATAATGGTCAATCGGGCAGTCACCATCAATTAGGTGACGCATAAAGTGCAACGCTCCATAACGCCAGTCCATGCCCAGCAGATTGCTGAGAAAACTGGAATAAATAGCCCGCGATCGAAAATTGAGGGATAAATACCCACCAGTGGCCTGCAAACAGCGCGCCGCCGCATCCACCATGGGAAATCCGGTCTGCCCATGCTGCCAAGCCTGGTAAAGGTCCTCGTCGAAGTCCCAGCCGTCGTCGTCAAAAATTTTGTATAGCGATCGCAGCTCCAATTGAGGCAGATAGCGAAAACGCTGGGTAAACCCATTTCCCCAACGCAATCGAGAAATCAGCTGATGGTAGCTACGTTGAATACGGCGGTCACCCCGGTCATCAGCCCGTTGAATAGTCTGTACACACTCCCGGACAGAAATTACCCCAAACTTGATATGCGGGCTTAGCCCCGTTGTAATTTCCGCACTGGGGTAAGACAGTTGCCAATAGTAGCGATCGGCTTTCTCGGCTAAAAACTGCTGTAGTTGCCGTCGCGCTGCCTGAGTACTGCCTATGGGAATCGGCTTATCATCCAAACTATGCCCCAGCTGTTCTAGATCAGGCAGCTCATCACTGACCACTTCAGCAGGCACCTCTACCCAAGATGGCGCAGGCACCAATGGCATTGCCATCTCTTGGTACCACCATTGACGGTACCGAGGATAGGCCATCAACTCTGACCGGCTAGCAGGTGGTTCAAACCAGCGAATTTTCATCTGCTGAGCGGCTAGCACTCTATGGAGATTGGCATCGCGAACTCGACCATAGATGCGCTCACAGTCGGTATAGCTATAAATGCCCTCAGCCTGAGTTTCCCTAATCAGACGGGGCAACACATCCACTGGGTTACCACTACGCAAAATTAAGCGCCCCCCAAGATGGCGCAAATCCTGATGCAGATGACGCAAACAGTCCACCATAAAAGCGACTCGAGCAGCCCCCGTTTCTGGATGCGTTAGCAACGCACGATCAAACACAAACACCGGTATGACTGCGCCACGACGTGCGGCTCGATAAAGGGGCTCATGGTCATATATCCGCAGGTCACGACGAAACCACACTAGCGTCCGATTCATCAGCGCCTCCTAGCCCAGCAGATTACATCCATACCTTTGGTGCTCGCTATAATTCGCTGCCTAAATGATAAAAACTTTTTTGTTTTATGGCCCTAGACTAGCCTCTTTTTAGTTCAAATGTACTATTATTGATGTCACAACCATTAGAACGTTTGTCCTATGTCTCGGTCTGATCTGTATACACCACGCCGTCGTCCAGCACCCCAAAGACGGCCCCAAAGACGTCATGAAAGACACCCCGCAGGTTATTACGTCAAAGCACGTTCATCCCGGTCATCGCAGCGACCCAATTGGCTATTTGGCAGCATTGCACTAGCGACCTTAGCACTTATTCCCCAAGATATATGGTCGCGCATTTCCATGCCGATCTCTACTCAGCCTACCCAGTCACAGTCTGTGCAGCCATGGTATCTGAATCGCACCAAGGCGACTCAAACATGCGAGACAGTCGTAAATGCCGACCAGCGTCTTTCCCGTGGCCAATTAACTAAATTTTTAGTGATTGCCCAAGATTCAGCCCAGACAATCGTCCATGAAACCATTTCTAGCCCCTATTGCACATTGTCTAAAGCAAATCAAAGCAAGCAAAGCGAGGCTTATCCCTTAGAGTTTGACCCAGACACCTGGTTTGTCGTCAATTACGAGCAAGGCCTCTATAAAAGCTACGACTTTGTCTTCAAAGTCGATTAGCAGCTACTACATATTCAACTCTCGCAGCAGGCCATCACAGGCATCCATCAATAAATTAATCACATAGTCAAACCCATCTGACCCACCATAATAGGGGTCAGGCACTTCCCGGTCAGAATGTGTCTGGCAAAAATCGCACATCCGCTTTACTTTGTGCGCGTATTTCCCAGACGGGTCAAGGGCCAAAATATCGCGATAGTTACTGTCGTCCATGGCTAGCACCAGATCAAATTGATCCAGGTCAGACACTGTAAACTGTCTTGCCCGACCGACTAGTTTAATGCCGCGCTTTTTAGCAGCAGCTGTCATACGGCTATCTGGAGAGCTGCCGATGTGATAGCTCGATGTTCCTGCAGAATCACAAACCACCTTCGATTGCAAACCTCGTTGCTCCAACAGATGGTTCATGATGTTTTCTGCTGATGGAGATCGGCAGATATTGCCTAGGCAGACAAATAAGAGTCGGGTCGTCATGGCAGAAACTCGATGAACGTAGAGAAATTGGCTATACAAAAACGACTAGCGATCAGTACGCTAGCCGCCTTTGGGCAAAAACTATTTCTATGGACTTAGAGGCCTGGAAGCTGTAAACCACCCGTCAACTCTTCCATACGCTCACGCATGGTCTCTGTAGATTTGAGATAAGCGTCACGCATAGCGGCTGATACTAGGTCAGAGAGAACCTCTGCCCCTTCATTCATCGCTTCAGGGGAAATAGAAACCCGTTTGGGCTCCTGATTGCCACTGAGGATAACTTTAACCAAGCCACCGCCAGACTGGCCTTCAATTTCCATTAGTTCAAGTTCTTCCTGGAGTTTCTTAGCTCCCTCTTGAACTTGCTGAGCCTTTTTAAAGGCTTCGCTCAGCTCTTTCATTTTTCCAAGACCGAAGCCAAAACCTTGCCCTTTGCTCATAATTGGCGGCGTGATTTTACTAAATGAACTGTCAAACTATACGTCGCCTTGGCAGGAATTGCAATCGCTACTCACACAGTATCGACAACTGTCCATTGGCTCATACAGCCTGAAAGTCTCCTAGAATCTGCACCTCAGGCCTTAGTTGCAAAGACCATTTGTCATCTACAATGCCCTGAATATGCCGGATCAGCTTGAAAATATCGCTAGCGGTTGCACCACCACAGTTGAGAATAAAGTTGGCATGCCGCTCTGCCACTTGAGCTTGCCCCACTTTGAATCCCTTCAGACCTGATTGTTCAATCAGCCAGCCTGCACTTTTGGGCTGAGGATTGCGAAATACACTGCCACAGCTGGGTAAATGATAAGGCTGGGTGGATCGGCGCTGCTCTAGATCGGCAGAGGTCTCTGCCCGAACTACTTTTGGCTCATGGCCAGGCTGTAGTTGAAACGTGGCCTGGGTCACAATCCGTGGATCGGCTTGTAGAACAGAGGTTCGATATTGAAACTGCAGCTGCTCAGGAACCAGGGTTTCTAGAGAGCCATCTGGATTTAACACCTGAGTACTCACCAAAATTTCTTGGGTATCACTGCCATGGGCTCCCGCATTCATGACAACCGCTCCACCAACGGTTCCTGGAATTCCTACAGTCCACACCAGCCCCCTCCAGCCGCGTTTAGCCACTTTCCAAGCTAATGTGGCCATGGGCATACCGGCAGCGACAGTGACTCGACCTGCCTCATCAAACTGAGTTTGCCGCAGATAGCGGGTACAAATTACCAGACCGGGTAAACCGCGATCGCTAATCAGCAAGTTGGAGCCAGCCCCCAGACGAGTAATGGATAACCCTTCAGCATTTGCCCACTGAACACAGGCCTGTAGCTCGCTGACACTGCGGGGGGCAGCAAACCACTCCGCTGGCCCACCCACCTTAAATGTGGTCAGACTTGCCAGGGGATACTGGGCCTTAGCGATACAGCCGGTACTCGTAAGTTGCTTTTCAATGGCCATTGCTAAAAATACGGATTAGAGAAGTTGTTGCCAGCCGAAATTTTCATCTTGGCACAACATGATTGCTGGCTGTGTCCTAAACACTTGTCAGGGCGGTTTTTTCAGATTGCTTGGCTTGATAGTCCATCACATCTGGAATTACCTGGTTTAGATTACCTGCCGTTAGAAAAATAACCAGATCGCCCGGCTGCAACAACGCCGCCAACTTTGCTTTCACGTCATCTAGAGTAGCTGCGTAACTTACCTGGGTATGGTGTTCACCAATGGCACTAGTGACATCTTCGCCCGTAATTCCCGAGGGATTTTTCTCTCCAGCACTATAAATGTCAGTGACAATCACCTGGTCTGCCTCGGCAAATGCCATTGAAAACTCCTGCAGTAGCGTTGTAATGCGGCTATAGCGATGGGGCTGAAACACAGCTACTACAAGGCGTTGGTTAACACCTTCTAGACTCTCCGTACTTTTTACTTTGGCCGCTGCCAGGGTTACCTTAATTTCACTAGGATGGTGGGCATAGTCATCAATAAACAATATGTTGTTGTGAAACCCACGGTGATCAAAGCGACGCTTAGCACCTTCAAAGGTAGCCATGATGGTGGAGATCACATCAAACTCTACCCCTAATCGGCGAGCCACAGCAATTGCCGCCAAAGCATTACTTAAGTTATGACGCCCTAAAATCGCCAGGTGTAATTCCCCCAGACGCTGGCCTCTTTCCCAAATCTCCGCCGTTGTCCCTTGCGATGTTTCACAAATATCTGTGGCAATATAATCAGCCCCTGACTCGGGCCGCAAACTGTAGGTGACGTTAGGCTGAATCTGGTTCATAACCGTCTCACAATCAGCGCTACCAATCACCACATCGCACTGATGTGCAAAGTGTTTGAAAATGCCTACTACCTCATCCAGAGTGCTGTAGTGATCCGGATGATCTAGTTCAATGTTAGTGATAACACCAATTTCAGCTGACAGTTTCACTAGGGAGCCATCAGACTCATCTGCTTCAGCCACCATATAATCGCTGGTCCCCACATGGGCGTTCCCCTGCCATGCCGCGACCTCACCTCCGATAACGATAGAAGGATCGATGCCGGCCTTAAGCAGCAGATACCCCACCATGCTGCTAGTGGTGGTTTTGCCATGGGTGCCTGCGATCGCAATACCCTGACTTTCATTCATCAGGGCAGCCAAAATATCAGAGCGATGGAACATAGGACAGCCAGCATCCATAGCAGCCTTATATTCAGGGTTACTAGGACTAATTGCCGTAGAACAAACCACTTGGGGCAAGACCTGCGTATCGTCCGCTAGCGTCTGGGTTGCCTGAGCAATATTGTCAGCTTCTTGACTCCAAAAAATGTGGACACCTTTCTCTTGCAAGCGCCGAGTAATGTGAGTTAAATGGCAGTCAGACCCAGACACTGGTAACTGCCTTTCGGCCAATACATAGGCCAAAGCTGACATACCAATGCCACCAACACCAATAAAGTGTAATGGTCTGCCATTAAAATCTACTGCCATTGGCATAAAACTTACCTCACACACCACACACAGATATTTCAGGCGTATAATACCAGGAATCTATAGAATGGCTACACACCCAACTACCAGGGTTCGCCATTTCGCGCAATTTACTAGGTACCAATCCTTAAAACTTCAACATTGATTCCAGGAAAGCGATATATGCTGGATCTTCGTCAGAACTTCACGCAGATTCCTGAGACTGACTTGTAAGCCAATACCGTGAGCAATTATACTTAATTTCAATATAGAACGATAATCCATTTGTTAAGCCCGGGCATCCCTTTATTACATGAATTTGGCGCAGGCTTGACTGTGATATCTACGAGCCCGGGCTGTTTAGACAATGGGATATCATTGATTTTGCTAACGCAAACGCTAATTTGACGCAGTTGTACGACAGAGGGTAAGCGCAGTGATTAGAGTAGCTATCAACGGTTTTGGGCGCATTGGACGCAACTTCCTACGCTGTTGGTTAACCAGAGAAAATTCAGGATTTGACATTGTTGCAATCAACAATACCTCGGATCCTAAAACAGCTTGTCATTTGCTGAAGTATGACTCCTTGTTGGGACGTTTGGATGCAGATGTTAGCTTCACCGACGACACCATTACCGTCGGCAATAAGACTATCAAATGCTGTTCTGATCGTAACCCCAACAATTTGCCTTGGGGCGCTTGGGATATTGATCTTGTAATTGAATCCACAGGCGTTTTTGTTAGTGAAGAGGGCGCACGCCGCCACTTAGAGGCGGGAGCTAAGCAGGTTCTGATTACAGCTCCTGGTAAAGGTGGCAACATTGATACATATGTGGTTGGCGTTAATGCTGACCAGTATGTTCACGGCAAGAATCCCATCATCAGCAACGCTAGCTGCACCACTAACTGCTTAGCTCCCGTAGTTAAGGTCGTTAACGACGCCTTTGGCATCATCAAAGGAACAATGACCACTACCCATAGCTATACAGGTGATCAGCGCATTTTAGATGCTAGCCACCGTGATTTGCGCCGTGCCCGTGCAGCTGCCATCAACATTGTGCCGACATCCACCGGTGCTGCTAAGGCCGTGGCTCTAGTTATTCCTGATATGAAGGGTAAGCTTAACGGTATTGCAATGCGCGTCCCCACACCCAACGTTTCCGTCGTTGACTTGGTTGTTCAGGTTGAGAAGAAGACAATCAAGGAAGAAGTTAACGAGGCCATGAAAGCTGCTGCTAGTGGCTCTATGAAGGGAATTCTGGGCTATACAGAAGAGCCTCTTGTTTCCATCGACTATCGTAAGACTGATGAATCTTCGATTGTTGACTCCAGCCTAACGTTAGTTATGGATGGTGACATGGTTAAGGTTGTTGCTTGGTATGACAATGAGTGGGGCTATAGCCAACGCGTTGTTGATCTAGCTGAGGTTGTTGCGGCTAATTGGCAAGCATAACCCACATAGCTTTCTAAGCATTCAAAGCCCGCTGTATCTTGTATGCAGCGGGCTTTGTCTACAAATAACACATCCAGTGGATAGTGGTTCCCATGTCTCAAGACTTAAATGTTATACGGTCTGCTCTACTTGAGACCTATAGCGATTGAACAAATGTTGGTATTTAAGAATACGATCAAAGTCTCCTAAAGCTAAACAGGTCGTTTTCAAGGTGTTGAGTGCCTGCTGTTGCAAATTCAAGTTTTGCAGTGCTAAACACACCTGAAGACGTTGTTCTTGATAGCGAACAACGTCATCCGTCTGACCTAAAGCATCATAGTTAATGCTTAAACTGTCTAAACTTTGTTCTTGAGCCCTTAAATCACTTAATTCTCGGGCTAATTGGAGACGTTGTTTCAGATAGCCAACCGCCAATTGATAACGGCCTAATGCGTAGCAAGCAGTCGCTAAGTTACGCAAAATTTTGATCGCTGCCGATTTATCCAACCTAGGATTGTCTATATCTAAAAGTCTGCTGTAGTATTCAACAGTTTTGCCATAGTCACCGATACGATGATAGAGGTTGCCAATATTGCGTAAGATTTGAGCTATATCTTTGGAACCTTGATGTGATTGTGCTAATTGCAAGCTTTGTTCATAACAATCAATGGCCTGAGGATACTGACTTTTTGCTTTATAGGCTAAACCCAAGTTGTTAAGGCAACGGCTCAGCACCTTATCGTTATTCAGTTCTTTAGCTAGCTCATAACCTTGCCACAGAGCATTGAGCGCTTTATCTAGATCATTCAGGTGGCGATAGCTATTACCAATTTGATCTAGAGCTGACATTTGCAAATAAACATAGTTAGAGGCGTTAGCAATATCAAGGGCTCTGCGAGCCGAGTCTAAGGCCCAGAGATAACGCTTTTGACTATACTGAGTCAGCGCGATGGCATGATAAATTTTGCCTTCTAAGAGGCAATCACCCGTTGGATTCAGGCTATGCAAGGCAATTTGCAATGTGTCTAATGCAGACGAGTATCGACCCTGACGATGGTAAGCCAATCCTTCCTTGAGATAGTGATCAGCTATCTTATCTGCACTACTCTGCGCCGCAGGCAGTTGACTACCGGAGATCACTATTGGCGAATCCTTATTGTGCATACTCAAATCTCCAGGAAGCTTAGTCAGCCCAGTTAGTCAGCTCAGGTAGTTAACTCAGGTAGTCAGCGCAATGCGAGCATGAATCTACGTACGCATCTATACTAATGTGCTCGTTGAAAGCCCCATAACCGTACTAACCCCTAGTTGATTGCCACGGTCTCTAGTTCAGCTAAATAGCTGACCATAATATGGGCCGTCAGTTAATCCCTATGATGGAAAGAGACACCCATCGCTATAGGCAATTATTTTGACCGCGTCCGTATTTGCAGCCGAACATCTACTTTTTGAGCCCGCTGCCCCCCACTCCGATGCAGTTCCCGTTATTTTCGCGTTTCCCAACGAATATTCCGTTGGGATTACGAGTTTGGGGTATCAGGTAATTTGGGCCATGTTGGCCCAGCGCAGCGATCTGGCCGTGGGCCGTCTGTTTACAGACTTGGCCAGTGGTCTGCCTGCCAAGCCTGAGCTCATGGGGTTTTCGGTGTCCTGGGAATTGGACTATATCAATATCTTAAATTTGCTAGAGCAGCAGCAGATTCCTGTTCGTAGCAGCGATCGCACCTCCGATCATCCCCTCATTTTTGGCGGCGGTCCGGTCCTCACCGCTAACCCTGAACCCTTTGCCGACTTCTTTGATATTGTTCTTTTGGGCGATGGTGAAGATCTGATTCCCACTTTTATAGACACCTATCAAACTGTACGGGACGCCAGCCGATGGGAACAGTTGAAGGCTCTGGCCCAGGTCCCTGGCATCTACATACCCAGCCTCTATCAGCCCATATACGACGCCCCCACCGGACCCATCAGTCGAGTAGAACCCGCCGATGGTGTCCCCGCCGTTGTCAAAAAACAAACATATCGAGGCAATGTGCTGCTAGCCTCAACGGTGGTTACAGAAAAGGCTGCCTGGGAAAATATTTTTATGGTGGAGGTGGTGCGCAGCTGCCCCGAGATGTGTCGATTTTGCCTGGCCAGCTATCTAACGCTGCCGTTTCGTACAGCTAGTCTGGATGAATCGCTCATTCCTGCCATTGACCGTGGCTTGGCAGTCACTAAACGGTTAGGGCTATTGGGGGCCTCGGTAACTCAGCACCCAGGGTTTGAAGAGCTACTGGACTATATTAATCGGCCCGAATACGATGATGTACGGCTAAGTATTGCTTCGGTGCGCACCAATACCGTCAATGAGAAACTAGCCCATACGCTGGTTAACCACGGGACCAAGTCCATCACCATTGCCGTGGAAAGTGGTTCAGAACGGGTTCGTGAAACCATTAATAAAAAGCTTGAAACCGCTGATATTGAACGCGCCGTCGTCAATGCTAAAGCGGGCGGTCTCAGCAGCGTTAAACTCTACGGTATGGCCGGTATCCCCGGTGAAACGGAGACCGATTTAGAGGATACGGCCAACATGATGCTGCAATTAAAGAAGGCGGCTAAGGGACTGCGGCTCACCCTGGGCTGTAGTACGTTTGTCCCTAAGTCCCACACCCCATTTCAGTGGTACGGCGTGAACCCTAAAGCAGAAAAGCGGCTGAAGTTTTTACAGAAGAAGCTGCGATCGCAAGGCATTGATTTCAGACCAGAAAGTTACAACTGGTCAGTTATTCAAACTCTGATTTCCAGAGGCGATCGACGCATTGGCCAGCTATTAGAACTCACCCGCCACTACGGAGATTCCTTGGGCAGCTACCGTCGGGCATTTAAGGAACTAAAAGGGCAACTTCCCCCCCTAGAGTTCTATGTCTATACAGATTGGTCAACAGAGCAGCCCTTACCCTGGGACCACCTAGAAGGGCCTCTGCCTAAACCCACACTGATCAAACATCTACAAACAGCAGAGTCTTACATGGATGAACCTAGGTTGTGTCGTTCTATGCCCGCAGCTAACGTATGTGGATCCGTTTGAACTCAAAGGCAACATCACTGTTTACGCTAAAACGTGACACTATCTTTTTCCAAACAATAAACGGCAACGTAATTGGCCAAAGTACCCCTGAAATGATGACAAAAGACCAGTTAAGTACACTTGCTTTGGAAGCATCGGTATCCTTAAAAAATGCATATGACGCAATTAAGAAAGTGACACTAGCGGGCAATAGGTAGTACAAGTAGCTCATAATCAAATCAGATACTTATCAGATATTTCAGAGCATAGACACAGAAAGCCAACAGTCGATAAGCATAGAAACTATACGCTCACTCACCTCTCCACAGAAGTCAACTGTTATACCACCCCCAATGATTCACCTGGCCCAGTAAATGCTGGGCCGCCTGCAAAACTGACATCTCAGCAATATCAATTTTGGGAATTTCTTGACCGCGACGCACCAAGTCATGACGGTAAGTACGATCATAATAAGTCAAGATAATTGCAGCCGCAGCTGCCAGTTCCCCCTTCTTAATGTGCTGAACGGCCTCCTGGGTACGTAGTCCCCCCAAACGCTTGCGGAGACGCTCAGTAGCGGCTGTTAACTCATCTGGGTTTGCTTGACCATAAACATCCACCAAAATTGCCAACCGTTCTGACTCGGAGCGAACCACCTCCAGGGTGGGAGCCGCTTCCATCTGGTCCACAATTTCCTCAGGTACTCGGCAGGTACCCACACGGCGACTTTCCGCCTCAACCCAAACAGGGCGCTGAGGGTTAAAGGTTGCCCATTGCTCAGCAATCAGATTTTCAAACTGCTCAGTACTGGGCTGGGGGGGCAACATCAGGGCTCCATAGCTGCTGCCACGATGATTGGCTAAACCTTCTAGGTCTAAAACCTGTTCTCCTAACTTTCTAAGGGCATGGAGAATATCGGTTTTGCCTGTGCCAGTCATACCGCCCACCACAATCAGGGTTCGAGGGGTGGCTAACGTGGTTCTCACCCAGTGGCGAAAAGCCTTGTAGCCCCCTTTCAACAACTTGACCTCTAAACCACTGGTCTCTAAAAGCCAGCCAACAGACCCACTGCGCATCCCACCACGCCAGCAGTGCACCCTGACCTGACGCTCCGGAGCCAAAGCCTTAGCCTGTTTAACTAAACCCACCATTTTAGGAGCCACTAACTCCAACCCCAATTCAACGGCAGTCTCTTGTCCCTGCTGTTTGTAGCAAGTGCCCACCTGAGCCCGTTCTTCATCCGAAAACAGAGGAAAGCTCAAGGCTTCAGGCAGATGCCCCTGGGCATACTCCCCAGGACTACGCACATCTAAAATCGGACCGGGGGCCTGCCAAAAGTCAGAAATCGGGAGAAGTTGGGTCACCACATGGTTACTGAAAAAACAAATGAAACCCCTCAGGATTTCACCCTCTGATTGTAAAAGGCGCTTGTCCCTCCACAGCAGGGACAACATTGCCAATGTGACAACTATGGCTATATCCCTGAGTCTTTAAAGCACTCAAGCAATCACTGACACGGTTCTGGGGAATGGCTGCCACGAGTCCTCCAGACGTTTGAGGATCAAACAAGAGTGGGTAATGGGAGTGATGGGGGTGAGGATTATGTAAGTGCCGTTCAATTTGCTGATTACGTTTTTGAAGAGAGCTAAGATAGCCCGCCTCAAAACAGGTGTGAGCGCCGGGCAATACAGGCAAAGCATCCAGATTCAAATCTATCGCTACCTCAGGCTGCAACATTTCATGGAGATGGCCCAATAAACCAAATCCGGTCACATCCGTACAGGCCACTACACCATGTTTTTGGAAACACTTGGCAGCCATCTGATTTGACTGCACCATAGTGGCCACAGCAGCTTCGATCCACCGCCCTTTAGCCGCCCGCTGCATATCTGCCGCAAATAATACCCCCGTCCCCAGGGGCTTAGTCAAAATTAAGCCTAAACCAGGTCGCAAGTTTTGTTTGGTCAAAATCTGATCGGCAGCAACCCAACCGTTACAGGCAAAACCTAGGGATAGCTCTGGACCTTCGGTGGTGTGCCCGCCCACGAGCCAGGTCTGGGCAGGGGCCAATGCCTGGTAGGTCCCTGCCATCAACTGATAAAGGGTCTCCGTTTGGAGAGTATCTGTTCCGTAGGGCAATGTAGCCAGCGCTAAAACCGTTTGGGGCGTTGCCCCCATGGCAAAGAGATCGCTTAAACAGTGGTTCACACAGATCTGCGCAAACGTGTAGGGATCATCCACAATGGCTCGAAACTGATCCACCGTTTGCACGGCTAGCTTGTCAGCGGGCATGGCAACTACGGCAGCATCATCCGGTGCATCTAAACCGACCTTGACGGGGTTCGACCAGTGCTCCATCTCTGGAAATTCTGCCCTGGCGCGGTTTAAGGCCCGACTCAGCACTGAACTACTGACCTTGGAGCCGCATCCGGCACAGTGGGGCGTCATGGTTGCACTCTCCGGTGTCATCTGGCTACCGCTTACCATGGGGGGGAACTGATCAAACAGCGCCATAAATTTGCCGTCAATCTGATGTTTCCAGCGCCGAAACCATATAGATTCAGCGGACCAGCGACCGCGAGATGCGATCGCACCCCCCATGCCCAAGTCAATTATGTTGAGAAACTGACGCTGGGGCTTAAAGGGCTTGAGGGATTTTCCAGAGAAATAACGCTGCAGATTGTTATATAGGGGGGGGCCTTGTCGCACAGCAAATACCCCAGCCTTAGGACGGCGATGGTTCGCCATGGTAGCCACATCCCCCACAGCAAATATATTGGAGTGGGACAAGGTTTGCAGCGTATCTTGGACCAAAATAAACCCATCTTTATCCGTTGATAGCCCCGTACGAGCCAGCCAGGGTGCGGCACTGGCACTGGTAACCCAAAACACGCGATCGCAACTCACCTTTAACCCCGACTCACAGTGCACCTGGACAGCCCCCGCTGTCGCTGGCTCCAATGCACAAACCGATTCTGATAAATGGGTATGGATATTGCGATCTCGAAAAATCTTAGCCAGCTGGCGTTGCGTCGTCCGGTTACGCCCCGTTGCTAATCGCGCCCCTCGATGAAACACATGGATATTTGCCGCTTCACCCATAACCTGCTGTAGCCGCACCTGCATGTTGAGGGCTAGCTCCACTCCACCGACACCACCACCGACAATGCCAATGGTGGCCGACTGCGCCTGATCTAATCCTTCCAAATAGTGATGCCAGGCTCGTAACAAGTTGGGCACAGGTTTGGCCGGAATTGCATATTCTTTCGCCCCCGGCACCGACACTGTCCCCGGTGTACTACCAATATCGATGGACAGAGCGTCATAGCGCATCGGCGGATGATGGCGACAGTGAATCAGCTGTTGATTCACATCAACATCAACCACCTCATCCATAATCAATCGGCAATTGGCAAACCGAGTCAGCGGCCGCAAATCAATATGGGACTGGTCAAAGTCATAGAGCCCTGAAATATGGCAAGGCAGCATCCCAGAATAGGGAGTATCCACCAGGTTGGTAATCAGCGTCAGCCGCACCCCCGCCGGTAGACCTTTCATGCCAATTTTGCGTAGCACAATCGCGTGGGTGTGCCCTCCCCCCACAAAAAATAAATCCGTATGAATTGAAGTTGTCGCCTGCATAGCCGTCAGGGAGCCAATAAAAACTGCGCACCGCGCCCACTATAGATAGCAGAAAAAATAGGGTGACGCGTGAATTTTTCCTGAAGAGCTGGTGCCAGACTTCAGCGACAGCAGCGCTAATTACCCCCTAATTCCTGAAAGCGTGGATCACCCCGCAGCCCATCAAATGCAGGCTCCTTATTCGCCATGGCAATCCACTGCGTAGGATTGAGGGCAAAGGCCTTTTGTAAGGCCAACAGGGCAAAATCATCCGCCTGCATCTGGGCATGGCAGTAGGCCTTGAGATACCAGGCTAAATCCAGATCCATTTTTAGCGCCACCGCCTGATTAAAATTTGCGATCGCAGGCCGAAACTCTTCCAGCAACATCAGGGCCAGACCACGTCGCACCCAGGCTTCGTAATAATCAGCCTGGAGGTCAATGGCCTCGGTGTAGCATGCGATCGCGTTTTGGGATTGCCCCTGCTCATCCAAGAAAACACCTTTTTGATACCAATCCACCGGAGTTTGTAATTGCTCATCCATCGATCCCATCCCCCTCTCCAATTCACTCTCAAGACTGCATAGGCCAACCCATATGTTTTATTACAACCACCTAAAAACATCCTTGACACTAATCAGAAAAACAAATGTATGCAATTTCAAGAAATTGATGTACATTAGCGGGCAATACTATGAGCAGCAGTTGGGCAAACTAATGCGTTCGATCAATGACTTTCAGTCATAGACGCACTTTATTAAATCTCCGTAATTAAAGCTCCGTAATATTGAGGCTGCCCTAGGCTAATTCAGTTCCGCCCTAAACTGATTTACCCATTGACCTAGGAAAACATTGTAAAGGCCAGTCTTTCAAAACCAATCGTTCTGCGTTTTCGGGATATATGAAATCGAGTTCTTTTAAATCCATTCCTCTCAAGGGGTTTACCCAAACTCTTATGGGTCGCTTTAAAAAACTCATGCAATCCCGACGCCGACGTACTGCTTACACCAGGGTTTTACTTTTGGGGGTTCTGTCTTTATGGATGATCATCGGTCTGGTCTTGCCGGCCCAACGCAAAACCGCCAAGGCTGCCGAAGTAGAACTCGCCAGAGCTTCAAATCCTTGGAGTTTTGCTTCATTTCCAGTGGAGAATTTTCAAGCCTACACCTCTCCCTTTGGTTATCGCCAATCCCCCTATGGAGGCGAACAATTCCACTATGGGTTAGACATTGCTGCTCCGCTGGGCAGCTATATCCGCAACTGGTGGGAAGGCCATGTGGTGGAAATCTCAGACGATAGCGCCTGCGGCACCTCCGTGGTCATTGAATCAGGAGAGTGGCTGCACATTTATTGCCATATGCAAGGCTATGTCTCCTATGAAGAAGGGAGACGGGTTATGGTGGATCCCGATGGCAATATTCGTATTCGAGAAGGGGCCAATATCGGCACTGGCCAGCCCATTGGTCGTGTCGGTATGACAGGACGCACCACCGGCCCTCACTTACACTGGGGCTTAAAGTTTGAAAATAGCTGGGTAGATCCAGCGATGGTTTTACGAGCAATGTATGACGATCAGCAGGCCATTCGATAGGCTTGAATGCATTGTCATGGGCGGCTACAAGCACCGAACAGACGGTTAACGTTCTCTACAAGTTCCGACTCTCACCGGGCTTCATGATTTGCACTCTTGAGTCTTTATGATCTGTAGCACAATCTATCAACCAGCCGAGATGCTATCGTCTAGCTAAGGCCATCATTGCGAGTGGCTGGGTACATTACAGCTGTACCCCTGTTCGACAACCACCCACTTAAACTATGACTGCTCCAATGTCTGAAGCTGAAAACACTCGCGCTGTTCTTCGTTCTCAAGAGCCCAATTCACAATATGAACTGCCTTGGAATCGTGAAGGTGAGTTCGAAATCGAGGCACTCATCGTCAGTCAGAGTAAAGATGACTTGCTGGTCAAAGTTAAAACTGACCGCGGTGAAAATCATCTCACCATCTCAGGTTTTCTTCCCGGTAGAGTATCCGGTCAGCGCTGGCGCTTAGAGTGTCTACGCACCTCCGGTCGGATTGAATTGCTGGACGGCGCACCACTCGAATAGACCTCCGCGCTGTTACTCAAGACTTGAGACCGCAGTTAGGTTTAGTTAACGTACCCTTGGCTCCTACAAGGGTACATTTTAGGGCGAATTTGAGACGCTGATAGGACTACAGCCTCGCCTTTATTCCCTCGCTCATTGATGAGGGGTCGGCAGGTCTACGTATTCACTCACAATGCCGCGAAACTCTTCACCATCGATCGTCTCTTTTTCAACCAACCGATCGACTAAGCGATCGAGTAGTGAGCGATTGGTCTTCAGCATTGAGCGCGCTTTAATGTACGCCGTCATGGCAATTTCCCGCACACGTTGGTCAATTTTGGCAGCCATTTCCTCTGAGTATTCCGAGCGCTGCATCAGGTCGCTACGCCCCAAGAATACGGCACTGCTGGGAGATTCCATGGCAAATGACCCCAGCTCTGACATACCGAAACGCGTAATCATCTGACGGGCGATATTGGTCACCTGCTGAATATCGTTAGCAGCCCCCTGGGTTACCTCATCAGATCCAAAAACAATCTCTTCAGCCGCACGCCCTCCGAGGGCCATAGTGATGCGGTCAATCAATTCCGCATAGGAAATCAAGCCATCATCCACCCGATCTTCCTTGGGCAGATAGCTGGCAAAACCACCCACACCGCCAGATCGAGGAATGATTGTCACCTTTGCTAGGGGATCGGAATGCTTCAGCATGGTGCTGACCAACGCATGCCCGACTTCATGATAGGCTATCAACCGCTTCTTTTTACTATCGAGTAGCGGTGTCAGGGTGAGTCCAATGGTCAGTCGGTCGATGGCGTCATCAATTTCTGCCATGGTGACGGCATCTTTGCGACGGCGGGCTGTCAGAATAGCGGCTTCATTCAGCAAATTAGCCAACTGAGCACCGGAAAAACCAGGGGTGCGACGTGCGATCGCATCCAGGTTGACATCATCCGCAATCTTCTTGTCCCGCGCATGCACATCCAAAATGCCCAAACGCCCTTTATAGCCAGGCAAATCAACGGTAATTTGACGATCAAATCGACCGGGACGCAACAATGCAGCATCCAGAACATCGGGACGATTTGTGGCAGCAATCACAATGATGCCGCTGTTACCTTCAAAACCATCCATCTCCGTCAGTAGCTGGTTTAGGGTTTGTTCACGTTCATCATTACCGCCACCAATACCGGCTCCACGCTGACGACCAACGGCATCGATTTCATCAATAAAGACAATGCAAGGGGAGTTTTCCTTGGCTTTCTTAAACAGGTCACGGACACGGGAAGCCCCCACCCCCACAAACATTTCCACAAATTCAGAGCCTGAGATACTAAAGAACGGCACACCGGCCTCACCAGCAATTGCTTTAGCTAGGAGGGTTTTACCGGTGCCAGGCTGGCCCACCAGCAACACACCTTTTGGAATACGGGCTCCAATGGCCGTAAACTTCTCAGGATTTTTGAGGAAGACCACCACTTCCTGTAGCTCTTCCTTCGCTTCCTCAATCCCGGCCACATCATCAAACATGACCCCGGTCTTAGCTTCCATTTGAAACCGGGCACGGGAGCGGCCAAAATTCATGGCACCGCTAGCCGAATTAGCAGACCGCCGCAGGATCATTAACAGCGCAAACACCACAATCAGGGCTAACAAGGCATTCACGGCTAATCCCGTCAGCGCACTATTATCCGAGCGTTCTAGAACTTCATATTCAACATCACTGCTGCCGCGCAGCTTTTGTAGCAAAGGTTGGTTGTAAACATCATTGGCAAACAGGGTCACCTCATGTAGCGGCGCATTATCGTCATCGCCTTTAATGCGCACATTGGCTACACCCCGCAGGTTGTCCAGCTCAACCCGCTGCACATCACCCTGCTCCAGTTTCTCTAACAGCTGGCCATAGGTAATTTTAGTTTCTTCATCCCCTTCTGCCTGGGCAAGGACTGGCTGAGTTGCCACCATGGGGGCTGCAATCAGAGTTTGCAACACAAACCATCCAGTGGCCAAAGTCCGAGCAGCCCGACGGCTAAGGGCAGATTTATGGGACGAGGGGGGGGTGGGCTTATTCATAGAAGAGAACGTAGAACTAAAAATACAGCTAGTAAGCCAGTGGGTCTTTGTCAAATCAATATCCTCAGTTTAGCGTTCTAATCTGCTAACCAGGGGGCGATGATAGACATCCCTGAACCGATAGGAATTTATCGGGCGATCGCAACAATGCCATTCTGCCCACCAAACCCAAAACTACTACACAACACATGCTTCACGGTTTTAGCGTCAGGGGAAGCAACTCGCACAAAATTCAGATCAAACTCAGGCTTACTGAGACCAACACAGGGGGGTAAACACTGCTGTTGCAGGCTTAACACACTAAACACAACGCCCATCAACCCAGCGGCACCCAGGGTATGGCCCGTGGCTCCTTTGGTGGAACTGACGGCAGCCTCAGGAAACAGCTGCTGAATCATGTATGCCTCGTTGGCATCATTGAGACGAGTACCCGTGCCATGGGTATGGATATAGTCAATGTCATCTGGATGTAAACCACTACGCTGTAAACATTGGTGGGCCACAGATAACGTTCCATCTGGACGGGAAGAACTAATGTGGTACGCGTCATTACTCAGGCCAAAACCCAATATTTGGCCGTAGTAATTAGATGGGCGTGTGCTTGTCCCCCTAATTTCTAAAACTACAGCCGCTGCGCCTTCTCCCAGGACTAATCCACTGCGATCGCAATCAAAAGGATAGCAGCCATCCTTCGCCATCGCCCCCATCCGTCGAAACCCCGCCAGCGTTAAGGGCGTAATCGGCGCATCCACAGCCACCACCACCACTCGCTCACATTGCCCTGCCTGGAGCAACATATAGCCCTGGAACAGAGCCCACAAACCTGTGGCGCAGGCCGCCATCGGAGCCAGCACAGGCCCTTGACTACCCACTGCTTGAGCGATCTGATGCGACAAACCGCAGGGCAATGCAGCGAGCCAATGATGCATTGCCATATCACCCCGTGCCATGGCCTCCCAACGGTTTAAATAACTACGGCTAGAACCCACCACCACCCCACAATCCACCAGTGACGATGATGGGAGACCGGCATCCGCCATGGCGGCTTTGACAGCGGTAATCGCAATATCTTCTGGGTCAGAAGGCAATTTGCCTGCCATGCCCACGGGCATGACAGGCAATGAGGGAAAAGGCTGGCGTAGTGCGATCGCACTTTTACCCGCTAGTAAGTTGGCCCAGGTTGTCTTGGTTGTTTTCCCCAAGGCTGTCCATAAACCAATGCCGGTAATATCGACATCAACCATCAAGCAAACTTACCAAAACGCTCCCTACACTATTCAGTCACCAAGTTGTCCAAGCCCTCAAGCACCGTGGCCGATTCAACCACATCTCCCTGTTGAATAGCATCCACAGTATCCAGACCTTCAGTGACATACCCAAAGACAGCATAGCTACCGTCTAAGAAAGGCAAATCTGCCAGTGCAAAGTAAAACTGGGAAGAGGCCGAATCAGGAAATTGTGAGCGTGCCATAGCCACTGCACCGTGGGTATGCTGCAAAGCAGGCTGAGAATTTTCAAGGGTTTGACCATAGATAGGTTGCTCTGAGCCCGCAGGGGTTATCTCCAAAGGAATCAGGCGTTTTTCCTGGGTATCAGGATCAACAAAACCACCCGTACCAAGTTGCTGCACAGGCACAGTAGGATCCTTGCTCTGTGGATCTCCCCCCTGCACCACAAACGGTTGAGGCTCACGCACTACTCGATGGAAGACAGTGCCGTCATAAACACCGCGTTCAACTAAGTCAACAAAGTTACCAGCTGTAATTGGAGCTTGAGTACCATCAACCTCCACCAGAATTCGCTCCCCATTCACCGTCAACTCAACAGTGGCCTTACCCTCTAGACGAGCCAGACCCTCAGGTATAGAAGGAGTCACAGCCAACTCCGTTGACTCAGCGGGTTCAGCTAGCGAAGTGGTGCTCGACTCAGATGGGTCAGTGGCCCCAGCCGTACAGCCCACCATAAACAAAGCCACTACCAAACCAATGGCCCATTGCATCCGGAAACCGAAAACCATGATTAATTCCTTTGTTCACTAAGGGCACCATATCTTGTCACAGGGAAACACCCTTTTCAATAGGGAGCCTCCTGGACATTCGGCACTATTTATTACAGACCTTCTAGGGGAACCTGCAGAAAGCGAGCCAACTCAGCACCCTGATTTTCCACAGATGCCAGCGACATCGGTTGACCAACACGGGTCAATGGAATATCTCCTTTACCTTTAACCTTCAGATAAAGCGCACGCTTAGGACTTAATCCTTCTCGAATATCAACACGAATCGCCGTGACAGACGCCAAAGGATATTTGAAGTCAATCTTGCGGTTTTTACCCGGAAAACCCCAGCGAAAAATCTGCACTTCCTCGCTCTTCTTATCAAAGAGGTTATAGCCACCTCCAACATTCCAAGCACAGATTAACCAAAGGTAAAGCGATAGCAGCAAAGCCGCTGTGCCATAGAAACACATCACCAACCCTTGTGGGATAAAGATAAGCTGTGTGGGATCTGCAAAAGGCAAAAGGTTAATCCCCATGTAGCTAGAAATGCCTGCCAGCAAAAATCCCGTTCCCCCAATGGTCGTTACCACGGCCCACCAATAGTTGCTCCAACGACGAGCTCCTAAAATTTCACGACGCAGGACACTATCCTTATTGGTTGTGTCAGAAACAGTTGCTTTAGAAACAGCCATGTTGATTTAGAAAGAGTATTGAAATGAGGTTGGCAGACTGACTGAATAGTCAGCATTGCCAAAGCATCGCTTTAAACTAGAAAACTATTAACCAGGCAATGATTAAGCCTATAGTCAGTTTAAAGTCTAAGGTTAACAAACGGTATAAATCCCACACCCAAAATCATCAGGAACCATTATCTGACTGGTACGGAGTAACTGTTAACAGCACTCTCAATAAATGATGACTGAGCAAATGAGATAAAACCACTACAGATTTGCTGTTTTTGAGCTAACGGAGTCCCTATCAGGTCATCTATTATTTCAGGCAAACAACCTTTTTAATTAACTTAGCGATTTCATAAGCACAGCCCCTACTTCAGCCTTCCAAAAGAATACAGATTCTGATAGGATCAACCTTAACTTTTGCAACGTTTACAACCCACTAGTGATACCCAAATGAGTCAGGGTTCATAGACTCGTTGATTGGTTTTAGATCAATTTGTCAACTATTTTCAGAAGAGGATTCCATGACCAGTCAGCCCGACCGCGTGGTTTTAATCGGTGTTGCCGGTGATTCAGGATGTGGAAAGTCTACATTTTTGAAACGCCTCAGCGATCTGTTCGGTGAAGAATTTATGACCGTCATCTGTTTGGATGACTACCATAGTCTGGATCGTCAGCAACGCAAGCAAGCTGGGGTGACGGCCCTCAACCCAAAAGCGAACAATTTCGATCTGATGTACGAGCAAATTAAGGCTCTTAAGTCAGGACAATCTATCGATAAGCCAATTTACAACCACGAAACTGGTTTCATTGATCCGCCTGAACGTATTGATCCAAATCATGTGGTCGTTATTGAAGGTCTGCACCCCCTTTACGATGGGCGAGTTCGTGATCTGCTAGATTTCAGCGTTTATCTTGACATTAGCGACGAAGTAAAAATTGCCTGGAAAATCCAGCGTGATATGGCTGAGCGGGGCCACACCTATGAGGATGTTCTAGCCTCTATTCAAGCTCGTAAACCTGACTTTGAAGCCTATATCGACGTTCAGAAGCAATATGCCGATGTCGTTCTACAGGTTCTACCCACTAACCTGATTAAGGAGGACAAAGAGCGCAAGATTTTACGGGTACAAATGATTCAGAAGGAAGGCATTGAAGGCTTTGAGCCCGCCTACCTATTTGATGAAGGTTCTACCATTAACTGGGTGCCCTGTGGTCGAAAACTAACTTGCTCCTATCCTGGTATCCGTATGACCTATGGTCCTGATACCTATATGGGCAATGAGGTGTCAGTTCTAGAAATTGATGGCCAGTTTGAGAAGCTGGAGGAGCTAATCTATGTTGAAGAGCACCTCAGTAATATCTCCACCCGTAGCTACGGTGAAATGACTGAGCTGTTGTTAAAGCATCGGGAATATCCTGGCTCTAACAACGGTACCGGCCTCTTCCAAGTGCTGGTTGGATTGAAAATGCGCGCTACTTACGAACGTCTAACGAATACGCGAGCTGGTGTTAGTGCCGCCGTCGTCGCTTAAGACGCTTATTTAAGCTGAAGACACTTGCTTAATCAGTCAAAGTACTATCAGTTCGATGCCATTTTGCTGGTTCAGCAAAATGGCATTTTTCTGGATATGGGCAGGATTTTTCTAAGACGGGATACTGAATGACTACAGGATAAGGACTGTCATATTCCAGTATTCCGCCGGGAATGCTATATTGGCTGCTGTGCCTTCATGAATATTTGATGAGCAGTAACATCTTGCTGTTATTGGGTTAATTCAACCTCTTATGAAGACAGCGGAATTCATCTACAGACATGGTGTCCCCATCGAATCAAGCTGAAGAGCATGGGAGAATCCTGAAGGCCCCAAATACTGGCGGAATAATATAGTAAAGAAATTATTGACGGCCTGATTTTTTCTCGAAGATTTATCATTTCACGGTTAGCATGGCTTCAGGTTCTCATCTCAGCAGTATTCTTATAGTCGAAGATAGTCAAGGTCGACGGGAGATTGTCCTAGATAGCTCCGTCTATTCTGTTGGTCGCGATGCAAAATGTGATATTCGCTTAGCTTCACAGTTTGTTTCTCGGCACCACGCCACACTAGTGCAGCTTCCTAGGGACGACGAGACCTACTACTATCGGATTGTAGATGGAAACCTGAAAGGTAAGCCTAGTGCCAATGGCATGCTCATTAACGGGCGTAAGCTACAGGCCCATGATCTAAAAAATGAAGACGAGATTGTCTTTGGGCCACAAGCACGGGCCATTTACTATCAGTTGAAACGGGATACCACATCAACTGTTCCCCCCGACGAATTCGATATCACGTTGATCAGCCCCAACATGATTGACGAAGAAGAGGAAAGTGAATTAAACGGGTAGTTTAAGTGCTTTCTGACCGTATCCCATTGCGCAAAACTCAAAAGGGGTCTATAGAAGTTTTGCAGGCCCCTGTGTATTAATTATTACTGGCTTGTTGATAAGCGGGTTAACCTGCTTTGCTTTCGAGAGCCTGATTAACCTGCTGAAAAACCTTGTGACAATGGTTATTGACCTGTAACGGCAGCTCTTCATTCTTCACTACCAGATTCACAGTTGCAGCACTATGTTGGGTGACTAGCTCAGTTTCATCGGTAGAACCGATCAAGACCTCAACCGTAGCTAGCTTGCTGAAGGAAACCAGACCAGGGCGTTCTTTAGCCATCATGTAGTCTCCATCCTGATAGACCAAATGAAGACCACAGGACTGTAGTACATCTGGTAGGGATTCACGCAAGTTATTTGCGGGTAGGACGCTTACAAAAATGTTGGTATACCGGGCCATAGAAAATTCTGGAGCTATTGCACAATTTCAGAATCTAAGGGTGTTTAAGATAGGGAGCAGTAAATTTAGACTAAACAATAAGTCACAAACTTGCAATTTTTTGTCCAGATATACTATGTCACTAGATCTAGATATAAATCTGCATCTACCTTTACCCTTCTCGAAAACAGTAAGCTTTTCAGGATAAATGTAGGTTAAATTCCCAGAGCATCCCTGTTGGGTTAGTGTAATGATATTCTGCTGCTGAGGAAAAGGATGCGCGGTAAACTTATCGTCTTTGAGGGAATTGAAGGTAGTGGTAAAACTACGCAAATTCAGCATCTGCGTCAGTGGTTAGAGCACACACTTCTCAGCAGTGGTCCATCTGACTATCCAACGGGGGTGATTGTCACTCGACAACCAGGGGGCACCAGCATTGGCCAAGAAATCAGACAGATTTTATTACAGTCGTCAAAAAATGCTGAGAGTCTAACGAGTCGGACTGAGCTGTTGCTGTATGCGGCTGATCGTACACAGCATGTGGAACGAATTTTGATTCCTGCCCTTGAAACTGGACATCTGGTACTTTGCGATCGCTACACCGCATCAACGGTTGCTTACCAAGGCTATGGCAGACAGCTAGACCTAAATCTGATCAACAACCTTAACGCCATTGCCACTGGTGGTTTGACCAGCGATCTTACCCTATGGCTCAAGCTAGACGTCATGCAAGGGCTTAAACGCATAGCCAACCGTGGCGAAGCCGATCGGATCGAACAGGCCGGAGTTGAGTTTCATCGTAGGGTCCATAAGGGTTTCAGCATCCAAGCCGAAGGGGATGAGTTCGTTACCGTGGATGCTAGCCTCAACCCAGAAGCAGTGGCTGAGCAAATTCAAGCCATCGTCTCCAAGTATTTACAGCAGTGGTATGCCTTCTAAATTGTCCTCAGCCTCGATAGGGCAAACACAGCAGTTGATGCAGCACTTTGCTGACATTGTTGGGCAGTCCCAGGCCGTTGACCTACTGGTTCAGGCCGTCATTCGCCAACGGATTGCCCCTGGTTATTTATTTATAGGCCCCGATGGCATTGGGCGTAGCCTAGCTGCCAAAGCCTTTGCCACTATGCTGCTTGGCGATCAACACACCGCCCCAAATAACCTTCAACGTCGTATTCAGTCTCGCAATCATCCTGATTTATTGTGGGTTGAGCCCACTTATTTGCACCAAAACAAGCTATTGACCGTCGCTGAAGCCCAAGCAGCTGGTATTAAACGACGGGGTCGTCCCCAGGTTCGTCTTGACCAGATTCGAGACATTGCTCGGTTTTTAAGTCGTCCACCCTTAGAAGCCTCCAGAGCCATAGTGGTGATTGAAGCAGCCGAGCTAATTGCAGAAGCAGCCGCCAACGGTCTATTAAAAACCCTGGAAGAGCCGGGGCAGGCGTCAGTTATCTTAATTGCCCCCGACCAACAGGCACTGCTACCCACATTAATTTCACGTTGTCAGACCATTCCATTTCGGCGATTGAGCCCAGCTGACATGGCTCAAGTATTGACTAAGGTGGGTCACCAGGAGATTTTGGACTCCCCTGAAGTACTCTCCCTGGCCCAAGGATGTCCGGGTAGTGCGATCGCAAGTTGGCAACAGCTACAGTCCATTCCACCAGAGCTAATACAACAGGTCAGCCAACCCATTAGCAACGTCCGTAGCGCCCTAGAACTCGCCCGCCAAATCGTACAAATCCTCGCACCAGAATCCCAGCTTTGGTTACTGGACTATCTCCAACAAAGCCGCTGGCGGCAAGGCCATGCCCAAGGCATGGAACACCTGGAATTAGCACGCAAGCAGCTGCTCAGATATGTGCAACCGCGTTTGGTATGGGAAGTGACGTTAATGAACTTGATTCATTGAAGAATTAAACTAAACAGTACAATTCAGCCAATTTTCTCTAACCCCCAGCACCATAGAGAAAGAACTTAATGATCCATATGGTTCCACAGTCTGCGCAACGTCCCCTGAGAAAAACCAGCGTCTGGATTGGGGTTGCATTACTTTTATTCATTGCCACTGCATCCTTACTAGCCCTACGGTCTGCACGGCAGGCACGACAGGCAGCCCTGGAAGAAGCTGCTAACCCCCCCCCCGAACGAGTAGATGTCGCTGCCCTGGGGCGGATTGAACCCAAAAGCGAAGTGATTGATGTGGCCGCCGCTGAGACTGGAGTGCTCGCTAAATTACTGGTGCAAGAAGGCGTGCAGGTAAAGTCTGGCCAAGTCTTAGCTGAGCTAGATATGTACGAAATCCGTAAAGCTGAGCGGGACTATGCCGCCAGTCAGCTGGCGGAAGCTCAGCAAACCTTAGCGGCGGAGCGCAGTCTAGGCGCGGCCCGGATTACCGAAGCTAACACCAAAGCGGGGCAAATTGATCAGCCGCAGATTCAGGCGATTGAGGCCCAGGCAGCTCAGATTCGCAGCTTAGAAGCTCGCCTGGCTCTGGCGGAAACCGATCTGGCTCGGTTTAAGGAATTGTTTAGCCAAGGGGCCATTACCCGTCAAGATTTGGACCGTCAGCAAACCGAGGTCGACGAACTCACCAGCGACATTGCCAATGCTGTGGCCACCAAAACCCAGCTAGAACTAGCTCGAAATACCGCCTTAGACAATGCGGCTGCCCAAGTTTCCATGGCAGAGGCAGATTTACAACTGGCCTCCGTAGAAACTGGCGTAGAAGCGGCTCAGCAGAATTTAGCCCTGGCCGAAGCGAGACTTAATCGCACCGTGATCAAAGCACCAGCTGCGGGTCAAATTCTCGATATCTATGTGCGCCCAGGGGAGACTGTGTCTAACAATCGGCTGCTTTCCATGGGCGATACGGAGGAAATGTATGTAGTCGCCGAGGTCTATGAAACGGATGTCGGCCTGGTGAAAGCGGGACAAAAGGCGATGATTACTAGCCGTAACGGAGCCTTTGCAGGAGAACTGACCGGCACCGTAGAAACGATCGGTCTGCAAATCTTTAAAAATGATGTGTTGGACGATGACCCGGCTGCCAATGCCGATGCCCGCATTGTGGAGGTGCGCATTGCAGTCGATCAAGATGATGCCGTCGCCATGCTGACTAATCTTCAGGTGGATGTGCTGATCGACATCCAAGCTGAGGAGAACTAGCGATGGCCAGGGTGTCGGTGGCTTGGGCCAACTTAATGCACGAGCGTACCAGGTTAGTGGTTGCGATCGCAGGTGTGGCTTTCGCCGTCATTCTAATTTTTATGAACCTTGGGTTCATGGGAGCCCTGATCTCCACTGCCACCAATTTCTATGAACAGTTCAATGCCGAGCTCTTCTTAATTTCGCCAGAAACACTGGAAATTAGCACTTCTACCGCCTTTCCACGGGAGCGACTGTACCAGGTCGCTGGCGTGGATGGTGTGGAGCGCGTCATGCCCCTCTACAGCGAATATCTACTGTGGCGTAACCCAGAAACCGGTGTCAGCCGCGCCATCTTTGTCTATGGCGTCAATCCCAATGACCCCGTATTTCTGATGCCTGAATTACAGGGTGAAGAGGCCCGCCGCATCCTCAGTCAACCCGACACCGTATTTATGGACAGATTCTCACGCCCCGAGTTTGGCCCCCAAGACATTGGCACCACCACTGAAGCGGATCGTCGTCGCGCCACCATCGGCGGCACCTATTTTCTAGGAGGTGGATTTGCTGCCGATGGCACCCTGATCATGAGCGATCAGAATTTTATCAGGTATCTAGAACCACGACCGTTGAGTCTGGTCAATGTGGGCCTCGTCCAACTCCAGCCAGGGGTCTCGGCAGAAAAAGTGGCAGAAACCATGCGCTCAGTCCTACCCGCCGATGTGGATGTGTACACCAAGGCAGGCATCATCGAGCATGACTCCACCTACTGGCTAGAAGCCACATCCATTGGCTTTATTTTCAGCATGGGTGTGATGGTTTCATTTGTAGTGGGGGCCGTGATTGTCTATCAGATCTTGTTCACTGACATTCGCGATCACCTGCCTGAGTACGCCACCATGAAAGCCATGGGGTATCGCTCCCAGTACTTATTCAAAATCGTGCTTCAAGAAGCGATTTTATTAGCATTATTGGGCTATATTCCGGGGCTAGCAGCGGCTCTCGGGCTCTACCATCTCACCGCCACCGCCACCGCTGGCACGTTACCCGTCGCCATGAACGGTGGTCGAGTCATCTTTGTGCTGATCCTAACATTAGTCATGTGCTGCCTATCGGGTTTGATTTCCGTACGCAAAGCGGTGAAAGCTGACCCAGCAGAAATCTTTTAGAGGGGAAAGCCATGATCAAACGCATTCCCCTAGCCTGGCTCAACCTGACCCACGACCGCAGACGCTTTGCCACGTCGTTAGCGGGTGTAGGCTTTGCTGTGCTGCTGATGTTTATGTTCAACGGGTTTATGAATGCCCTATACGACAGTCAGCTACAGCTACTCAATCGGTTTAACGGTGAGGTAATAATCGTCAATCGATTGCGTACCAACATGTTTGTGCCTCGGGCCTTTGCCCGCAGGCGGCTGTACCAGGCCCGTGCCTTCGAAGGTGTCCAGGACGCCTTCGCCATATACGTCAGTGAAGTGAACTGGAAAAATCCAGACAATCGTACGTCGCGTGGTGTCAGGGTCATTGCCATCAACCCCGATGAACCAGTCCTCAATATTCCTGAAATCAAGGCCCATCGCCAGGTTTTGAAGCTTCCAGAAACCGCGCTCATGGATACCCAATCACGGGCAGAGGTAGGGCCAGTGGAAGCTGGAGTAGTGAGTGAATTGGCCGATCGACGCATTCGTTTGGTCGGCACCTTTACCATGGGCACTGACTTTGCCTCAGGCAATGGCAACCTGATCATGAGCGACCAAAACTTTCTGCGCTACTTTGCTGACCGAGGTCCCGAGGAGGATAAGCGTAGCTTTGCCACGGTGGATATAGGTGTCGTCAAACTTGAACCAGGAACCAATGTCGATCGCATCGTGAAAACGCTGCAGGACAATCTACCCAATGATGTGTTGGTCATGGCTCGCGATGGGGAGAACGGTTTTGTCATTCGCGAACGTAAATATTGGCAAGAAAACACCAATATTGGCTTTGTGTTTTCGCTGCTGACCAGCATGGGCTTTTTTGTCGGCATTATCCTGGTCTACCAGATTCTCTACACCGATGTGGCAGACCACTGGGCTGAATATGCCACGCTCAAGGCCATGGGCTACAAAAATGGCTATCTACTGGGGGTCGTGATGCAAGAAGCCTTGATCTTATCTGTATTGGGATTTATTCCAGGGGTTCTGGTCAGTCAGCTGCTCTATCAGGCAGCAGGTAATGCCACTGGTCTATTTTTTCAAATGACCCCCGAACGCGTCCTGAATTTGCTAGTGGCCACATTCATTATGTGTTTAGTGTCGGGGGCGATCGCAGTCCGCAAAGTCCAAACCACCGACCCAGCAGACGTGTTTTAGCAACTTTTATAGTGGCGTTGAATTAGGTTAATAGCATGTTCAAAACTCAGCAACAATCTACGTTTGACCCTCCACAGGACGACCTAGCCGTCCATATTCAGCATCTTAACTATTACTTTGGTATCGGCGACCTGAGCAAGCAGGTGCTGTTCGACATTTCCCTGGAGCTACCCAAGGGTCAGATTGTTATCCTGACCGGCCCATCAGGTTCCGGTAAGACAACACTGCTCACCCTGGCGGGGGCTTTGCGACATTTACAGGACGGCAGTCTGCGCATACTGGACCAAGAACTCGTTGGCATGAGCGAACGCGCCATGGTCAGTGTCCGACGCAATATCGGCTTTATCTTTCAAGCTCACAATTTATTTGAGTCTCTGACCGCCAGCCAAAATGTAGAAATGGCCGTGGAACTGACAGGAGACTTTGTTTCAAAGCGAGAGCAGGCCGTAGCCATGCTCAGTGCACTGGGACTCGCTGATCGAGTCGATTATAAACCCCATTCGCTGTCTGGGGGACAAAAACAACGGGTGGCAATTGCCCGAGCCCTAGTCAACCATCCAAAGCTAATTTTGGCTGATGAACCCACAGCGGCCTTAGATAAAAAGTCTGGTCGGGACGTGGTCAACTATCTCCACACCCTATCGCGACAAGAGGGTTGCACCGTGCTGATGGTTACCCATGACAACCGTATTTTAGACGTAGCCGATCGGATTATTAACCTGGTGGACGGTCGTTTGGAATCAGATACCACTCCCAATGCCTTTGTCCAAAGCAAGACAAAAGGTGCCATGACAGAAGTCAGCGCCGACATGTTCATCATGTAAGTGGTAAACCACCTATGAAATTTACAAATGATGCCCAAGAACTAACCTATGAACGGGTTCAAGACTATCTAAGTGGCAGCATATTTAAGGAAACAGTGCGGGCAAGTGATGAAAAGCCTTATTTTGACTTAATTTACCAAAATACAACGCTGATTGAGCTATACATATTGCCATGGGAGGCGCATCCTTACCCCGATAAGGAACTGGCCATTGTGCGAGCCAGCAGTTGTGTGGCCATCGGCTGTGGCCCAGAGTTAGATTTACTGAGGTTTTTACTGGACGAAAACCGAAAAATGCGATTTGGCTCCTTTCAGACCGATGAAGCCGGTACTGTATTTTTTGCTAACCGGATTTTGGGTGGCCAACATATGGACCCAACAGAGCTAGAAGTATGTTTGCTGTCGGTGGGTGCGATCGCAAGTCATTATAGCGACATCATGCTTGACAAGTTTGACGGTCAGCGTGCCCGCAACTCAACACCAACCTCTAAACTATAAGAGTATAAAAACCTTCACTCCGCACTATGGAAGACCTAGCAACCTACGACGGTATTTTTGTAGCTTTGGCCATCATTATTTTGGCTAGTGGTTTCATCATGTTATTTGGCAATCTCATTGGCGTGAATAAAAATTGGAAATAAGAAATAACAGAGATATGAAACATGTTGCCTAGTTCGTGATTTTCCGTTAGCGCGCATCGCTTTAGGGGAATTTTACCTATAGAAAACAGCTAGTCCGTTTGGACTAGCTGTTTCTCATTTCACCGAACCTATAGGTTTAATTCGGGTATCAAGTCAGAGCGGGACAGGTCTCCAAGCATAGAAGTCAGGAGTCAGAAGCCAGAATTCATGAGCTTCTAACTCCTACTCAGCCAAGCTTTCCCAGCTTAAATTGATGCCCTTACTTCTCGATAAAGCAGGCTTAAATGGAAGCTCAGATTTCTTACAAAAAGATTTTTATTGTTGGTTGTCCTCGCTCGGGCACTACGTGGTTACAGAAAATGCTCTCTAATCACAGAAATGTGATTCCCGTAAAAAATGAGAGTCATATTTATCGGCTTATCTATGAGCCATTCACCTATATCACTAAATTAAATGCACAACGCCGTTGGCAAGACTGGCCACGCTTCGCAAGACATTTTGGCATCCCTGCTTTGTTGTTTGGAGCAACCTCTTCAGATGTTTGGAACAGTATCTTGAAGAGCTATCAAATTTATCAAAAAAACAACGATATCGGTTTACATCATCTCATTAGCTATCAACAACTTAAAACCTTAATCCACCAAGTAAGACAAAACTCAGATTCAGATCTAGAGAAGGCCCAGTACCTAATCCAGCTTATTATCGATATTTTTTTTGAACAGGTGGGCGGACAGCCACAACAGTTTTTTCTCGAAAAAACTCCATTTCACATTAAATATGCTGATGTCATCTTAAATAGTTGGCCCGAAGCCAGAATCATCAACATAGTCCGAGATGGTCGGGATGTTTGTGCGTCTTTACAAGCCAGAGCTACAACAAAGCGATGGGCTGAATACGACACAAGAACCATAATTTCTCAATGGGAAAGATGCATTGCTTTAAGTGAGAAACTTTCTCTAGATCCAGCCTTTTCAGCTCGTATGTATTCAATCAAATACGAGGAACTTCGAGAAGATCCGATCACTCAACTCAATCAAATCTGTAACTTTATTGATTTAGAGATTACGACTACAGAACTGAGCCAAATTATAGAATCCTACAATATTGAAAACATTAAGAATAAAGGCATTGGCCAACATATCAACAAGGGAAATATCAACAACTGGAAAACAGCCTTATCGCAAGAACATATCGACCTGTGGCATCAATCTGCCGGAAAAACCCTAACGCGACTCGGTTATTCGTTAACTTAGTTGTCCAGTTGGATACTTTCTAAGCTCAATTCAAAACTCAACATTTACCACTCAAAACTTCAAGGTTGCTCATGCTTCTTAACCTAGTGAACTTTTTCAAACCCCTTGTCATTAAAGGTTTGCAGCAGCGTTAGGCTGGCTATATAAAACCAAGGGGTTATACACTTCTTAACCAATCGTTTCGCCCTTAATTTCCGTTAAGAGGTTGTTTTCCCCGCTCTACCAGCTCAGACGCCCTATAACCTAACAAGTCAATCTGAGCTTGGCCAATAGTCGTCTCTTTAGAAAAAGGGGTAAACCTAATGGCAAAAGCTGCTGTCTCTCGTTCACGAAACGTGGCGATTGTAGGCCCATATTCCAGTGGTAAAACCACATTGCTTGAAAGTCTACTTTCGGTCACCGATACGATTTCTCGAAAAGGATCCATTCCTGAAGGTAATACGATTGGAGACCATACACCTGAAGCCCGCAATCGCCAAATGACGGTCGAAACGAATGCCGCCTGTACTGAGTACGGCGGCATTCGTTTTACATTCCTTGACTGCCCAGGTTCCATCGAGCTGCTCCAAGAACCGCTACATATATTGATGGGAGTAGACGCCGCCATCGTCGTGTGCGAACCTGACCCTAGCCGAGTACTTACCGTATCGCCACTGCTGCATTTTCTAGATAAATGGGAAATTCCCCATGTTCTCTGGCTCAACAAAATGGATCGGGCCAGTGCACCATTTTCTGACGTCTTAGAAGCCTTAAAATCAGTCTCCAGTCGGCCCCTGGTCCCCCATCAATATCCCATCGGCGCTGGAGCAGACTTGGTCGGGTTCATTGATTTAGTCAGTGAGCAGGCCTATCACTACCACGCAGGAGCCGCCGCCGATCCAGTGCCATTGCCTCAGGAGTTGGCGGTCGAAGAAGCAATAGCCCGCACGGAAATGCTAGAGACCCTGGCAGACTTCGATGATCACCTCTTAGAAGAGCTACTGGAAGAAATTGATCCACCGGAGGACGAGATTATCCAGGATCTCAAAATGGAACTGGGCGCAGACCTAGTGGTGCCCGTCTTTGTCGGTGTAGCCTCTAAGGACTATGGCGTTCGTCCACTGCTGGATGCATTAGTACGAGAAACGCCTGAGCCTCAGGTCACTGCAGAACGACGTGGCATTGATCTGAACTCTACTGAGCCTTTGGTTCAGATTCTCAAAACCTACTATAGTCCCCAAGGCGGCAAACTGTCTTTAGCTCGGCTGTGGCGAGGCACCCTCAAGGATGGAGCCAACCTAGGGCTAGATCGCATGGGCGGTTTGTATTCTTTGATGGGTAGTCAGCAGCAGGCACTCAGTGCAGCGGAAGCAGGTAGCGTGGTTGCGATCGCACGTCTAGAACACGCTAGGACTGGCGACACCCTCACCACAGCAGAAAACTCTGACGAAACCTTACCTATCGCAGATATTCTGCCAGCGGTTTACTCCTTAGCCATTGCTCCCGAAAAGCGCGATGACGAAGTCAAGCTGAGTGGAGCACTCAACAAGCTAGTAGATGAAGATCCTGCTCTGCATTGGGAACAACATGGCGACACCCACGAAGTAATCTTGTGGGGACAAGGAGACGTCCATCTCAAAATTGCCATGGACTGGCTCCGCCGTAAGTACAATCTATCCATGGTCACTCACGTTCCCCAGGTGGCCTATAAAGAGACCATTCGCAATGCCAAAGAGGACATTCGCGGACGCTATAAGCACCAGACCGGCGGCCATGGACAGTTTGGTGATATTTACATCGACATTCAGCCCCTACCGCGCGGAGAAGGGTTTAAGTTCGCTGAGAAAATTGTTGGCGGCGTTGTTCCTAAACAATACATTCCCAGTGTTGAGACTGGTGTGAGAGAGTTTCTCAAGCAAGGGCCATTAGGCTTCCCAGTGGTGGATGTCTCGGTCACCCTTAAGAACGGGTCGTACCACCATGTAGACAGTTCTGACCAGGCATTTAAGCAGGCTGCACGCATTGCCATGCAAACGGGTCTACCCGAGTGCAAACCTGCGCTGTTAGAGCCGATTGCCTCTCTGTCTATATCCGTTCCGAATCGGTTTACCTCTAACGTGCTCACTCTGATTAGCGGTCGTCGGGGTCAGGTGATGGGGTATACCAACAAGGCTAACTGGCCTGGTTGGGATGAGGTGTCTGCACAGCTACCGGTTGCTGAAATGCAAACGCTGATCCTGGAACTGCGTTCGTTGAGTATGGGTGTGGGCTTCTTCAGCTGGCAGTACGACCATCTGAATACTGTACCTGAGAGATTAAAGGAGAAAATTGTGGCTGAGGCTAGCAACCATAAGTAACCGCACAAACTCTCATAACTAAAATCAGGTGCGCTGTTATTTAACTAAGTGACGGCGCACCTTGATCTGTCTGGGATATGATAAGTACATCTATTCTATGATGACGATATTGGGTAGCACTTCCGCTGCAAGGATTGGTGGGCGCTGCCCACCCTACCAATCATTAAAAATTGTCAGGAATTTTAGAGGCACAGACTGTATCTGACTATCACTAGGGAATGAACCCTAAGGAGATACTGTGCAGTCAATTTATTGGTTTTGTTTTGTCATTGGCGGCGTCTTTGTTGCGATCGCCACACTAGGTGGTGCCGGTGATGCAGATTTCGATGCCGATACCGATGTTGATTTTGACGCTGACTTTGATGCCGATATAGATCTAGATGCAGATTTAGATCTTGATGGTGATGTAGACCTTGACGGCGATGCGCCAGATATTGGCCCCAATATCAGTACAGGTGGTGGCTTCGATGCCGAGATAGACACTGATCTTCAGCTCCTACGAAAAGTTAAAGGAGCCTACATTTTCAGCCTGAACATCCTCACCAGTTTCAAATTCTGGACTGTCGGCGGATTTTTCTTTGGTTTGACGGGCCTCAGCCTGAGCTGGGTACAATCCAATTGGCCCGCCTCAGTCATCTTTATCGTCGCTTTGCTCATGGGCATTGTGCTAGGAGGCACCTTGGCCATTACCCTGCGCCACCTGGCTCGTCGCCATGCCGATAGCCTTATTCGTACCGAGGATTTTGCTGGACGGGTGGGCATCGTAGAACTGCCCTTTGATGCCAAAAGCAAAGGCAAAGTGCGTCTGGAACTACGTGGTAGCACTTTGCACATGATGGCACTCACGGACGACACCAAACAATTTGTACCGGGTGATAAAGTGCTCGTCGTTAATGTCGAGAAAAACCGGCTTTGGGTCGTTTCAGACGAAACCGCTGCTCAGCAGAACTAACTTATACCCATTTCATACCCATGACACACACTTTATTCTTGCTGGGACAGACTACACCAGCAGGGGATCAAAAAATATCGGTCCAGGCCGAAACCACTGAGACCGTTAGTTACGAACTTGCCCAGGTCATTCCTATTTCACAGGCTAACCAAAATACAGCCCAGGCAGGTGCCGTTTTAGGCGGTAGTGCCTTAGTTCTTGGCCTGATTGGCATTGGCGCGCTAATCATAGTGCTCAAAACCTGCCTGCGTATTTGCAACCCCAATCAGATTTTGATTATCTCGGGTCGTAAATACAAAAACAAAAGGGGGCAGACAGTTGGTTACCGTGTGGTATTTGGTGGTCGTACGTTGGTGGTACCCATTATTGAACAGGTGCAAAGCATGGACATGACGACCATGCCTATCCCCGTTGAGGTGACAAATGCCTATGCCAAAGGGGGTACACCACTGAATATTCAGGCCATCGCTAATGTCAAAATTTCTAGCAATCGCAGCGTTGTTGGTAACGCCATTGAGCGCTTTCTAGGCCGCAACCGCTCCGAAATTCGTCGGGTGGTCCGCGAAACCCTTGAAGGTAACCTACGCGGTGTTGTCGCCCTACTTACTCCTGAGCAGGTCAACGAAGATCGCATGAACTTTGCCGAGCGCATTGCAGCTGACGTTGCTAAAGATCTCAGTAAGTTGGGACTGCATTTAGATACGCTCAAAATTCAAAGTGTCACCGATGATATGGACTATCTCAGCTCCATTGGTCGCCGCCAAATTGCCAATATCATTCGCGATGCTGAGATTGCCGAGTCTGAAGCTGTGGGTGAAGCCGACCGTATCGAAGCCGATTGCCAAAAGCAAGCGGAAGTAGCAAAAACCCAGGCTCTGACAGTTGTACAGCAACAGCAAAACGAACTTCGCAAAATCAAAGCTGAGCTAGAGGAACGAGCCAAATCTGAAGAGGAACGCACTATCGCTGCCGCCAAAGAAGCCCGCGCCCGTGCCGAGCAACAGCTCCAGACAGTGCGAGCCGAGCTAGAGCGACTGCGTCTACAAGCCGATGAAGTACTGCCTGCCCAAGCTGCAAAACAAGCTCAGGAACTGCACGCCAAGGGTCAAGCCGCTGCTCTCGAAGAGAATGCTAAGGCCGCTGCTCTCGTCAACAACATGCTAGCTGAGGTCTGGGCCGAAACCGGGACCGATGCCACCCAGGTCTTTTTGATTCAACAAATTGACATGGTACTGAAGGAAGCCGCTAAAATTCCTGACCGCATCCATCTTAAGAATGTCAACGTTATTGACAATGGCGACGGTAAGTCTATTGCCAACCTGGTCAATGTCTATCCCGACGTTGTCCGTCAGTTCCTTAAACAGGTAGACGACACCCTGGGTATCGATGTTACGGGCACCCTGAACCAAAGCTTAGATTTTCAGCGCCAGTTGGAACCCGCTATCACAACCAATACAACAACTGTAGAGCCCAACATGGAGGGCAATCGCTAATGGAAGGTTTAATTCTTTTACTCGTTATTTTCGGTGGTGGTTCTGGAGTAATCTCCCTAATCATCCGCAACCTCTACTACATTTGTCAGCCGAATGAGGTACTGATCTTTGCGGGCGCTCAGCAGCGATTGGGGCAAAAAACGATAGGCTATCGTCTGGTCAAAGGTGGTAGCAGCATTCGTAAGCCATTGGTAGAAAAGGCGCTGCGCATGGACCTCACCAACATGATTATCGAGCTCAAGGTAACTAATGCCTACTCTAAAGGCGGTATTCCGCTGCAGGTAGATGGCGTTGCTAACATCAAGGTCGCTGGTGAAGAACCCGCCATTCATAATGCCATTGAGAGATTGTTGGGCAAGAGTCGAAAAGAGATTGAAAAAATTGCCAAAGAGACCCTAGAAGGTAACTTACGGGGCGTTCTCGCTAGCCTTACACCAGAACAGGTAAACGAAGACAAAATTGCCTTTGCCAAAAGTCTCTTAGATGAAGCAGAAGAAGATCTCGAAAAGCTAGGATTAGTGCTCGATACCCTACAGATTCAGAACATTTCTGATAACGTGCGCTACCTTGACTCCATCGGTCGTAAACAGCAGGCCCAGCTCCAGCGTGATGCCCGTATCGCCGAGGCCAAAGCCCAGGCAGCATCAGCTATTCAAACAGCTGAGAACGAAAAGATTACCTCTGTGCGCCGGATTGAGCGTGACACTGGCATTGCTGAAGCGGAAGCCGAGCGTCGAATCCAGGATGCCCTTACTAAGCGAGGGGCTGTTGTGGCCGAGGTAGAAGCTGAAATTGCCTCTGAACTCGTCCGTATTCAGTCCGAGATTCCAGTACAGCAAGAGCGCATCAAGCAAGTGACTGAACAGCTCAAAGCAGATGTGATTGCCCCAGCTGAGGCCAATTGCAAACGATCGTTGGCAGAAGCCAAAGGGGATGCAGCTCAGATTGTTGAAGATGGTAAAGCCCAGGCCGAAGGTACTAAACAGTTAGCCGAGTCCTGGCGCGCTGCTGGAGCAAATGCCCGCGACATTTTCTTACTACAAAAGCTAGAAATGTTGTTGAAGACCCTGAGTGCTACGGTACCCGATGTTGACATTCAGAATGTCACCATGATTGACAGTCAGACAGGGGGCACCGCAAAACAGGCAATTGCCATTATCGAACAGTTAAAACAGACGACTGGCCTGGATATTGCCAGTGCCGTGAACAATCTGGCTAGTAGCTCCCAGCGATTACCAGAAGGGAAATAATATCAAATTCGATAAAGTCTCCCTGATTCACATTCAAACTGGATAATCTCGTAGGGGTGGTGCCTTCCACCCTGGGATAATTGTCTGAATCTCCTCGTAAACAAAACCCCATGGAGGCAAGCCTATGCCGCTATGGGGTTTATTTGTGCTGACCTTATGCAAGGAAGACCTTGAATTTTGAAGATAGACGTTGTAGGGGCAGCCCTTATGGCTGCCCCTACAGAAATCCAAAGAATTAGGCAGTAATTAAATGATTGAAACAACCATTACATGTGGCCAGCAGTAATGGCACCCACAGCCGCTGTAAACAATATGCGAGTGACTTCAATAACGCCAGCAACGGTAATCACAGCACCAATCTTACGGATAATAGCTGGCGGCATGTTGCCGTCCCATAGTGGGTTAATAGCACCAATGTAGTTAAACTGATTAACGTTACCTTCACCTTGATAACGCTTGATGCTGAGTTCCTTAGGTAGAGCAGGTAAATCCTGATCGCTAGAGGATAGCTTGATGGAACGACGGCTAGGCACCTGGTAAGGACCAAACGCATTTATGTACTCTTCAGAACCGGTCAGCTGCTCAGCAAATGTGCGAATGCCCTCTGAAGCTAGCAATGAACTCCACTTGAATACTTCTGACTGAATGGCAGGGCGACCTAGAACCCGCTCAAAGCAAAGCTGAACAAAGCGATAGTTACTGTTGTTGGCCAGAATGTAGTTCACGAACATATCAGAGCAAATTAGCTCGCGAACCAACTCCTGCGTGGTAATTTCACCATTGAGATAAGCTGAATCCAGAGACTCATTGTGGTGAAAATCAATGTTGCGATTGTCTTTGAAGAGACGACGATAAACTGCTTGCAAGCAGTCTGCTTTATCCATCGTAGAAAACATCTTAATGCCGCTGGCATCACCACTTTCTAAACGGATACCACCGTTGGTGGCTACGGGGATGACCTGATTGTTATTGGCAAGTGTCTGCATTTTTAATTGACTTTTATAAATGGACAAGCAGGCCGACATAGAGCCCTTTAGTCAAGGACATATTAGTGACAGGCCGTCCCCCACTAGCAAAACTGATAAGTATATTTACTCAATTTGTTTAATTATGTTGCATTTTCCTCAGAAAAGGGAGCTCTAAGTGGGGTGCTCACCCACTAGAAACGACTGATATCTGAAGATTCTTGAGAAATCGTTAGGGTTTTGAGACTTCTTTTAGGATACGTAAAGAAGCATAACGATAATTGCAATTGAATAATAATCAGTCTTGTACGCCTGAAGTCAAATCAATAATTTTGCACTAAGGCCATGGCAACCGTCGAAACTAGTATGCGATCGCACCCCACCCTAAGACACAGTCCTTTGCTGCGCATCGTACTGCTCCAAAAATGAAAGCACATCAGCACACCACTGCAGCCAGCTTGTTTCGTAAGCAATCCCTCGTTTCAGGGTGAGGTATTTAAACTGCAGCTCCACAGGGGGTTCAGGATGCCCCAAACACATCTCCTCAATAACACGATACTCATCTAACTGTGCCTGATGTAGTGCCTGGCGATGGTGTAATTCTTTCAACAACATCTCCCGGGGCATTTTATAGCCAATCATCGCCTTCACCAGCAAATCTTCTCGGATTTGGGTGCGTTCAGTAGGTTCTGCATACCAGCGGGTCAGTTCACTCCATCCCGAATCTGTAATGCTGTAAATCTTTTTGTCCGGCTTACCTTCCTGGGGCACCTTTTCAAAATTCACCCAGCCTTGGGACTCCATTTTAGATAGCTCTCGATATACCTGCTGCTGGGAAGCTTTCCAAAAGCAGCTAAGCCCTTCGTCGAAGCGTTTACTAATGTCGTATCCGCTATCGGGTCGCTGGGCTAACAACGCAAGGATGGTGTGGGCTAGGGCCATAGAATTTAAAGACTTAACAGACAGACTTAACAGACAGATTGAATGGAGAATCCGTTGACATATCCAACATGTTGAGTATACGCTATGGAAGCATAAGCAACAAGTTGGATATCAATTATTTGATTATCAACTACGCGAATATCAATTAAGTGAATATCAACTGTTTGGATATTGAGCTATGGTTTCATCAACGTCTGATACCAGTGCAAAGCGCCCTAGCTGGCACTGGTTATGGTTGCTGCCGGTATTAGTAGCTCCTGCCATCTGGCTGGGGCGTTTTCGGTCTGGCTCAGCTGTGGCTGAGGATGCGATTCAACCGCTCCCCGTTCAAACCCAAGCCTTAGAACGTGTTAATGAATATCAAGTAGAGCGCACCTACACCGGTGAAATCGTTGCTCGACGCAGTAGTGATCTGGGTTTTGAGCAAGCAGGTACCCTGGTGGAAGTGCTTGTAGATGAAGGGGATACCGTCGCTGCCGGAGCACCTCTAGCTCGGTTAGATACCCGCAGCCTGCAAGCTCAACGTCAGCAGATTGAGGCCCAACGTCGTCAGGCTCAGGCTCGATTTGAAGAATTAGAACGCGGTCCCCGTCAGGAAGATATTGCCGCTGCCGCTGCTGCTGTTCAAGACTTGCAAGCTCAGCTTGACCTGGCGCGGTTACAGCAGGTGCGCCGTGAGAATCTCTATATTCAAGGTGCAATTTCTTTAGAAGAACGAGATGAGGCCAAATTTGGTGCCGATGCCTTAGAAAGTCGTCTTAATCAGGCCAAAAGTCAGTTAGATGAGCTAAACACAGGTACTCGGGTGGAACAAGTCAGCGCTCAGGATGCCCAGGTAGACCAAATTGAGGCCAGTTTGAAAAATTTAGATGTCTCAATTGCTAAAAGCGTTATCTACGCTCCTTTTGATGGTCGTGTCTCTCTGAGGCTTATGGATGAAGGTGTCGTTGTCAGCCCAGGTCAAACCATCATGCGCCTGGTGGAAGGTAATGCTTTAGAAGCTCGTATTGGAGTGCCTAACCAGATAGCAAATCGTATTAATAACGGAGACGTTCAGACTATCGAAGTCAATGGGGTAGCATTCGAGGGCAGGGTCACTGCTGTGCTACCAGAGCTTGATGATGCTAGCCAGACGGTCACTGTGGTAATGGCTTTGCCACCGGCAGCACAGCCAACAATTGGTGCAACTGCACGACTGGAGTTGCAAGATCAACAGAATGAAATTGGCTACTGGTTACCAACCAGTGCTCTTGTTGCTGGAGAGCGAGGATTGTGGTCGGTCTATGTGTTGGATGAGGCGGAAATTAACATTGGTGAGAATCTTTATGAGGTGAGTCGTCGAGAGGTGGAGGTGCTTTATGCGGAAAGTGATCGGGCTTTTGTGCGGGGGCTTCTACAGCCAGGGGAAGAGATTATTACAAGTGGTACACATCGGCTGGTGCCAGGGCAGCTGGTGAAGAATTAGGAGCGTGAAAATTGGTCAATAGCGGTGGGGGTTGCTCAGGGCTTTCCTTCCTGAAACCCTTCCTTTCGTGGGGGCCTCCACTCCCCCACCGCTAACCAAGCTATTTTCCTATACAAAGTCTTGACTAAGAACTGCTTTTTCTCTTGACCTAATTATGTTTAATCTATTTTTTCGAAATCGGCAGTTACTGTTTTTGACGCTAACATTAGTTATTGTCTGGGGTCTGTCTGCATTCTTATCATTACCCCGGTTGGAAGATCCTGAAATTGTTCAGCGGTCATCGACGGTGACTACCTTTTTCCCAGGGGCTAGTGCAGAACGAGTAGAGTCTTTAGTAACTGACAAAATTGAGGAAGAGCTGTCTGATATTGAAGAGGTTGAGGAGATTAGTTCGTCTTCTGGTCCTGGCATATCGGTAGTTACAGTGGAGCTGAAGGATACGGTGTCTGCTGTGGAGCCAGTATGGGCACGGGTGCGGAGTCAGATTGACGATGTGATTCCTGAGCTACCTGCTGAGGCAAGTCGGCCTGAGTATGAGGATCAAGAGGTACAGGCAAGCGCCATGATTGTGGGGCTAACGTGGGAGCTGAATGAGCCAGTTAACTATTCGATTCTGCGTCGGGTGGCAGAGGGCTTGGAAGCTGAATTAAGAAACTTGCCTGGGACGGACAGTGTAGAGCTGTTTGGTGAGCCAGATGAAGAGATTCAGGTGGAAATTAGTCAGGCTGATTTGCTGAAGTTAGGCATTAGTGCCCAGAGTTTATCACAACAGATTAGGGCTAGCGATGCGAAGATTTCTACTGGAGAGCTGCGAAGTGATGCTACTGAACTCTTGTTTGAGGTGGACAGTTCTCTGGATTCGCTGGATCGGATTCGAGAAATTCCAATTCAGGTAGGGGCAGAGGGGCAGATTGCTCAGCTAGGAGATATTGCTCAGGTAACCAAAGGAGTAAAAACTCCAGTCTCTGACCTGGCATTGATCGGTGGTCAACCCGCGGTTGTAGTGGCAGCCACTGTTGAGTCTGACTACCGTGTAGACCAATGGGCACAGCAGGCCAGAAAAGTTCTCAAAATGTTTGAAGCTAATCTGTCAGATGGTCTTGGCATCAACATTGTGCTGGATCAAAGTCGGTATGTGCAACAGCGATTGAATGGGGTAATTGGCAACCTGATTGTTAGTTCTCTTTTAGTGATTGGCATCTCCCTGGTGGTGCTGGGATGGCGCTCAGCTCTGATTGTTGGCATGGCGCTACCGCTCTCTACACTGATGGTATTTGGCAGTATGAACGTGCTGGGCATTCCGCTACACCAGATGTCTGTTACAGGGTTAATTATTGCCCTGGGCTTGCTGATTGACAATGCCATTGTGGTGGTGGATGAGGTGCGGGTACACTTGCAAAGTGGCAGCCATCCTGCGATCGCGGTGGGTGAAACAGTGAAGCACCTGACAGTTCCGTTGCTGGCATCCACACTGACTACAGTGCTGGCATTTGTTCCCATTGCCACCTCTCCTGGTGGTACAGGAGAGTTTATTGGCACGATTGGCAGCACTGTAATTTTAGCGCTACTGAGTTCGTTAACTCTTTCACTAACTGTAATTGCAGCCTTAGCCGGCTTAGTCTATCGTTGGCGACCGTTACGTTCTCACTCTCAACATTGGAGTATTGGTGGCTTCTCTAATCAAACTCTCTCACGTATCTATGAGGGAAGTTTACGAGCTGTCTTTCGTCGACCTATTTTAGGTGTATTGATAGCCATGGTGCTGCCTATGGTGGGATTTGTACAGTTTGCCAGTTTACCACAACAGTTTTTTCCACCAACAAATCGTGACCAGTTTCAAATTGAAGTGGAACGTCCGGCATCTAGCGCGATCGCAACCACCCGCAATCAAACCTTAGCCATTCGTGAACTAATCCAACAACATCCGGCAGTTAACGATATCCATTGGTTTCTAGGCCAAAACGCCCCGTCTTTTTTCTATAACGTCATTGGCAGTCGTCGTAATGCAGCTGAGTATGCCCAGGGGATTGTGCAGTTGGAGTCAACAGACAATCTACGAGAAACCATTCAAACTCTACAAACTGAGTTAGATACTGCCTTTCCAGATGCTCAAATCCTGGTTAAACAGCTGGAGCAGGGACCGCCCTTTGATGCGCCGCTTGAGGTAAGTCTCTATGGACCTAATTTGGAACAGTTGAGGACACTGGGAAATCAGCTGCGGCTAATATTGTCTCAGCTGAATGAGGTTACCCATACTCGGGCCACGTTGACAGAGCTATCGCCAAAGCTAGCATTGGAGGTGGATGAGGCAGCGGCGAAACGAGTGGGATTGGATAATGGTGCGATCGCATCCCAACTCAGTACTCTTCTAGATGGTCAGCTAGGCGGTTCTATTCTAGAAGACACAGAAGATATTCCTGTACGCGTACAGCTACCGGAGCCGGAGCGCGGTGACTTAGCAAGCATTACCTCTGTTGATTTACTCAGTGCTACTGGGACAACAGTTCCCTTTTCTGCCGTGGCATCGGTTAACTTACGTCCAGAACTGAGCACTATCGCTCGACGGGATGGACAGCGGGTGAATACGGTACAGGCATTTATTACGGCGGGGTCTTTGCCCAGCACTGTTTTGGCTGAGTTTCAACAGGCATTGACAGAGCAGGGCTTTGAGCTACCAACGGGGTATCGTCTCAGCTATGGAGGGGAGGCTGATGCCAGAGGATCTGCCGTTGGTAATCTGTTGTCAACGGTGGGAGTTTTGGTGGTATTGATGACAGCGACACTGGTATTGTCCTTTAATTCCTTTGCATTGGCCGGGTTGCTGGCAGTTGTTGCAGTGGCGGCAGTGGGTTTAGCAGCAATGGCCTTGTGGTTGTTTAACTCACTATTCGGCTTTACTGCCATTCTTGGTACGCTGGGTCTAATTGGTCTAGCGATTAATGACTCGATTGTGGTGTTGGCAGCATTGCGAAATGATCCCCTGGCACGAAAGGGAGATGCAGGCGCAACGCGACAGGTGGTGATGAGGGCAACGCGGCACGTAGTGGCGACGACGGTTACAACGATTATTGGGTTTACGCCGCTATTGCTCGATTCGACTGGGTTTTGGCCACCGTTGGCGATTGCGATCGCTGGGGGTCTAGGGGGGGCAACACTGTTGGCGTTGTATTTTATCCCGTCAGCTCATTTGTTAATTCATCGACCTAGGAAAACATTGGTTAAGGTTACAACGAGCTAAAAGGACAACAAGAATAAAACTTTGAATACAAGAGTGTCTGAGCTAGATCTCCCCTTGATAAGGCAGGATATCGAACATCTTTTCGAGATGTGCATATACGATAGCCCGCAGGTTGGGTTGAAACATGAAACCCAACACCCCATCCAACACCTATCCCCCTCCCCTAAGCCCATCCATCGATTTTGGATGCAAAGTCCAACGATATTATGGAGTTAGTAATTGGTGAAACCTTAAGTGATCTTCAAATAACAAGGCTGCTATTACAAAGAAATACTGACTAAAGCCCGTGTGCGAGACTCCATCGTTTGAGTCGATCCCACAGCAGCGTGAACCACCTTACCAACAGCCTCCTCACTAGACTGAGCATATCGATCTGCAAGTGTTTGATTGAACCACCTTTCAACATCAATGGTCAGCTGCTCCAACCATGGAGAGATATTGCCTATGGTTAACTGACGAAGTAAAGGATAAACAACAGTCTCCTGACGATGCTGTCCTAGATGACTATAGCGCGTCTGAAAATAGCGTTCCACATCTAAATCCCATTTCTGTTGAAAACGCATCAGACTTTCCAGGCCCCACGCATCACTCCAACGCAACATAAAACAAGACCAATCAGCCCAATTATTGGGTTTCTGTGGAACATGGGTCACAACTGAGGCAGGTTCACAGAACATGAGCCCACCAACGCGATTCACATTGAGACAAAAATCCATATCTGCCTGAGCCCCCACCAACCTTGGGTCCAAATAGCCAATCTGAGCAAAAATCTCTCGTTTAATCAACAGACAGTTTAACTCTGCAAATTCACAGGCTCGTCTAGACAATTGAGATTTCATAGCTGTTGCTGAACAACCCACAAGAAAGGGTTGTTCATAAAGACAACGACGGGGCTGTCCATCCTGAACATCCATGAAGACCCTGGCCTCACCACCAGCTAGATGAATGCGCTCATGTAAAGGTGTACCCACACAGGTAAGGGGACAAACAACGGCTGCATCCGTCTCTTGGGAACATTGCCAAAGCCTTTCTAACCAACCATTTGAGACATGAATATCATTAGTAATAAAAACTATATAATCTGTCGTAACTTGACTTAGGCCCAGATTCCGGGCTTGATTTGGTGTAAGAAAATGCTCAGAACGTAATAACGTGAAATTATATTTAACTGCTGCTTGGGATAGGTAATTTTTAATCTGTTTGGGTGAACCAGTATCCACATATACAAGTTCAAATGGCATTTTAGTATGCCTGTAGATACTTTCCAGAGTCTGCTGTGTACTACCAAAGCATTCGCGCGGTGAGACGACGATTGTAATCGAAGGCTTTGAGGCTGCTTGGGGTAAAGCATTGGGGTTAAAGCGTTTAGCAGTCATGGAAACCACTCAAAGTTTTCAGGCAAGGACAATAGACAGTAACTGTCAGCAATGACGGGTGGCTCTAAGCGTAGATATAGTTTATTTTTTCTCAGCTTATTTTTTCTCAATGGAGCATGCTTACAGCTAAACTAAAAGCATGGGTAATTCTACTCAAATATTGTAGTGGCAACCATACACATTGCTACCTCACAGACACAGAAAAAAAATAGATAAGAATGGAATGAGGTGTAATTTCTTCTAAGTCATTCAGCTATGGATAGCTGACAGGCTAATCTATCAGCATCCAACATTGAAGCTGACTAGAAGAAGAAATTAAAAGCGTTAACCGGGCTCTAGCTTAGCAAATAGCCTCAGTTATTCAGCCATAAATAGCTAACAGGCTTAACCTATCGGCATTCGAATTAAAGCTTACTGGAAGAAGACAAAAGCGTTAACTGGGCTCTAGCTTAGCAAACAGCCTAGAGGAATGTGGGGGCTTTCCAAGAAACTGTTGCTGCTGCTTTTAGTTAATAATTAGCTCTCATCTTACTCATCTAAATTATTAATTAGTTCTCATCAAGAAAACTCAGTATAAATAGGGTTTTTTATAGCCTGTAGAATAATAGGAACTCAGGATTATAAATAATTTTATATTGATACATATGTAGCTTATGTAAACAAAACTCAATAAAAAACAAATAATGACAATAGATTTTTATCTATTTATCAATGCTATCCATTCTGTCAATGGTAAACCCGACCAAACCATCACCACACACAACGCCTAAACCAAAAACATAGCGGCTGTAGTATGGCATTAAGGTCTAACTCTGTTTTTGAGAGGCAGTTTTTGTCGAACAATCGAATACTCGAACACCACAACCAAGAAAAATCTACCATTGCTGATCTGCGGTATGTTTCAACCCGCCCAATCTAGGTTGCTGGCAAGTTTTACGGGGCGATTCATCGTCTAAATCAGCAACGGCAGAGATCTCAGTTTGCCCCGTACAATTGATGGGCATGATACATCGGAGTAGGGAAGGATGTCGGCTAAACGCTATGTCATCATTGGCACAGGGGCCATTGGCGGTTATTACGGAGCACGATTACAGCAAAGCGGCTGTGATGTGAATTTTCTGTTGCGTAGCGACTATGAGCATGTAAAAAAATACGGCGTATTGGTGGAATCTGTCGATGGTGATATCACACTGCCCCAGGTAAATGCATACAATAGCCCAGCAGATATGCCACCGGTAGATGTTGTTGTTATTGCCTTAAAAACAACACAAAATCATCGCCTTACAGAGCTAATGCCACCGATGCGTGAGGGCGCAGTAATACTCACCTTACAAAATGGCCTAGGCATTGAAGAAGATATTGCCCAACTGGTGTCACCACAACAGATTATGGGAGGCCTTTGTTTTATCTGTTCTAACAAGGTCGGGTCAGGTCACATTCATCACCTGGATTACGGAAAAATTCAGCTCGGAGCCTACAGTGGGAAAAATCAACAGCGAGAACTTACAACCACGATGATGGAAATTGCCGATGACTTCCGTGGAGCAAAGATTCCCATAGATGTCACCGAAGATTTGTTTATGGCCCGTTGGCGCAAGCTAGTGTGGAACGTGCCTTATAACGGATTGTCGGTGGTGTTGGATGCGACCACGAATGAGCTGATGGCAGATGAGGCGGTTAAGGCACAGATCCACGCCCTGATGACGGAGGTGATCACGGCTGCCAACACATGGGTTGACCATCTTTCTAAGCAAACTGCTTCGACTCGCCATATTCCTATAAATTGGGCCGCTGACATGCTGAATGCCACTACAAAAATGAAGCCCTATCGTACCAGCATGAAAATTGATTTTGATGAAGGGCGACCATTGGAGGTGGAGGCGATTTTAGGTAACCCGGTGAGGGCCGCGGCAGAGGTAGGGGTCAAAGTACCGGAGATGGAAAAGCTTTATAAGCAAGTGCGGGCGCTTTCAAATTGAGGCACCCTTTACATAGGTTTACACTAGTAGATAACTGGTAACTTATTCCGAAATCATCACTGTTCCATCCCATGCCCACCGTCATCAAACGCGTATCTCAAGAGCTGTTTGACAGCGTTTCCCAGGAGGCATCAGCGCTGCCTCGTTTACGGAAAAACCACAACTTGCATCAGCTACCGGACTCTGTCCAACGGTTTATCAATGTGTTACAGCCTGGCACCTATGTGCGTCCACACCGACATCTACGGGCTAAAGATAGCAATGGGTTTGAGCTATTTCTGGTGCTTCAGGGTGAGATTGGTTTTTTAATACTGAATGAGCAGGGGCAGGTGATTCAGATTGAGCGCCTATGTGCCCAGGGACCAACCTATGGTTTAGAGCTGGCGGAAGGACAGTACCACTCGCTGATCGCCCTGGCTCCAAATACGGTGATGTTTGAGATTAAGGAAGGGCCTTACGTACCAGCAGCAGATAAGGATTTTATGCAGCAGTTTCCGGCAGAGGGAACCGTTGCGGCACAGCAGCAGGTACAGGCATGGGCTGAGTTGTTTTCGGGTTAGGCCTGTACCGATGGCCCTAGGGTGACCTTGATCCTAGAAAAGATGATTTGCCGTTAATGGAAAGCGCAACCTTGAATCAACTGCTAACACATATGGACCATGGTTTTGATATCGGGGTGACGCTGTTGGAGCGTACCTTGTTTTTTGGACTGTGGGGTGTGCCGCTGATTGTGCTGTGGTTGATGGCAGGGTCGGTGTATCTGACGCTGCGCATGGGGTTTATTAATGTGCGGGGGCTGCGCCATAGCCTGGCGGTACTGCGGGGTGACTATGATGACCCGCATGAGGTTGGGGAGGTGAATCACTTTCAAGCGTTGGCGACGGCGATGTCGGCAACGGTGGGGTTGGGGAATATTGCTGGAGTTGCGATCGCAATCCAACTGGGAGGCCCCGGTGCAGTCCTTTGGATGACCGTAGCAGGACTACTGGGCATGACCACCAAATTTACCGAATGCACCCTGGCCCAAGAATATCGCGTTATCCAAGATGGCCAGGTATTGGGGGGGCCCATGTATTACCTCAGCCAGGGCCTGGCCGAGCGCGGGCTCAAACCCATGGGACAGTTGCTGGCAGCTACCTTCGCCATTCTTTGCATGGTTGGGGCCATCGGCGGTGGCAATATGTTTCAGGCCAACCAGTCGGGGATGGCAGTCGCTGCCCTGGGGAAACACCTACAGTGGAGCTGGCTAAGTGAGCCTAGCGTTTACGGTATCGCTCTCGCCCTGGCCGTTGCTACCGTGATTATTGGCGGCATCCAACGCATTGCCCAAGTAGCCTCAGCCATTGTGCCAACCATGGTAGGGCTTTACCTAACTGCCGCCCTCTGGATCGTGTGCCATCACCTGGGAGATATCCCCAACGCCATGGGTCAAATTTGGCATTCGGCCTGGCATCCAGTTGCCATTGAAGGGGGCATCGTCGGCGTCATGGTACAGGGTCTACAGCGAGGTGTTTTCTCCAATGGTGCAGGTACGGGTGCTGCAGCCATTGCCCACGCCACCACTAAGAATCCTGAACCCGTCCGTGAAGGTATCGTCGCCCTGATAGAACCACTGATCGACACAGTTATTATCTGCAATCTAACCGCCTTAGTCTGCTTGCTAACAGGTGTTTATCAACCTGGCAGCATCGTCAACGGCATTGAGCTCACAACGACTGCCTTTGCCACCGAAGTGCCGATGATGACCTGGGGGCTGGCCATAATTGTTTGCCTATTTAGCTTTTCCACAATTATTTCCTGTTTTTATTATGGCGAAGCCTGTTGGCGCTACTTGTTCGGAGAGCAAGGTCTATTGACCTATAAGCTACTCTATATTTTGGGTAGCTTTTGCGGCACCATCATTGGCCTAGATACTGTGATTCGCTTTAGTGACATCATGGTCTTTGCCCTTGGTATTCCCAATATGCTGGGTCTCCTGCTGCTATCCAACCAGGTAGCCCGTAGCCTAGACAAATACTGGCATACTGAACATTCCTTTCAGTCACCACCCACCACTGACCACTCATCCTCTTCTAATCCCTAACCATCTTGCCCCAATCTACAGCCCTACTTTTTACAAATAGGTGTAACCTATAGGCACTTTTGGTCAGTAGTAAATCTATAGGGCTGTAGTCGGGTAATGGGTAGTGATGTTCTAATTTTGACAGTCTATTTTTTGGTAGTGATTTATGTGCTCTACCAAATGGCACTCTCTGTAGAAAATACCCTGGAAAACAAATTAAAGGTTGACTTAAACCGTGGAGCGTTACTTGCTCAGGTTAACCAACAGCTGCAACAACTCCCCGATACACAGCAAATTACGGCGGAAATCGAAGAGCTGGAGCTTAAAGGATATAAATTACCTCCCCAACTGGCACTAACGGTCACATCTCAAAATAATGCTCAGCAAAAGCGCAAAGTGACCGTCAATGTTGGCCCCATGGGTCGCATGCCTCTGGCCATGTCACTGATGGACCTCAATGTCACTATCCGCAACACAACGAGTGATGCCCAGGTATTTATTGATTGGGACAGAAGCACGGTCAGCTCAGGAACTACACGACGAACACAGCGCGTTGTACGTGCAGGCATCCCCATTAGTGGCGACTTATCTCGATCTCAAGTATTAAGCGTAATTAACCCTGGTGAATCTTTTGTTACCAGAGTCACAGGAGAGAATTGTCTAGGCCTGGATCCAGAGACCCGCAACCTAAGACCGGGCAGACCTTTGATTGAGATGATTGAAGTAGCGGATCTGATAACAGATTTGATTGAGACCCCTGAGGACATCCAGGATCTTCCACCGATGATGGCCTATAGCCTAGGATTGATGATTGGCATCCGCCAGATCACTCACGATCAGACAAACCACACTGCTTATCTGTTGCTGCCGTTTAATTTTCAAGCTGTCTTACTTCCCGATGAAATTGCCTTTCCGCCCCTACGTTGGTTACTTAATCGCCCCCGTCCTGAAAGTGCACGAGACGCCTTAACTACATTACTTTTAGGGCGACCAAAGCTATAAGCCACCCACGATACATTTTTCAAATAAAGAAGCCTCTAGCACTTATTACTAGAGGCTTTGCTATGGGTACGACTGGCAGAATAGCCCCTGATGCTCTCATCCTCCAGGTCTATGACGTAGCCAGTGATTAAAATATTCTGATTTTGGTGGCATTGAGCTAAATTGCTGAGCTTACTGACACTAAGTTACCCATTCTCAACTATCGTCAGGATTAATCCTTTCTCGGCCAATCCGTAATGCTTCATCTAAGAGACGTTCACTCAACTGTATGCAAATGGTTGCGTAAGAGCTCTTAAAGATCTTAAAAAACTCATCCACCACCTGGTCTACAACCTCAGGTGGCAAGTTTTCAGCCTGGATAATTTCTTGAATTCTAGGATCCTCTGGTTCATGCTCAACCATGCGTCCGGCATATTGGATATTCTGTCAATTATTAGTTTGGCTTATTTATCTGACCTAGTCTAGCCTTGTTATATGGTTAAAGCGTATTGATTATGCAGTTGGCTTGCTGAGAAAAGCCACAGTTCATAGAAAAAAGCTGGCCAAACTCCTCATGTAAGACCAACCTGAGAGCTAGCATAGGTCCCTAACATCAAGCATTACCGGAAAACCCCAGCCAGATTTGGAAGATATCTTTGCACCTGATTGCCGCTTGTGGTCAGCCAGTTGTAATTGATTTCCTTAGGAGTCTGATTCGCCATGGGTATTCGTCATATAGGCCATGTGGTAGCCCTAATCCTGCCGCTGTGGATTGCCTGCAGTCTAGCCAAAGCTGAAGCCCCCGCCCCGGCCACACCAGCTACCTCCACACCAGCCGAGCTGCAACAGGTACCACCCAATGGGCTAGAAAGTCTTGATGAGCAAGGCTTCAGATATTTTCAAACCATGGGACCCTTAGAATATGCAACACGTTTAGGTGGTATCCCAGACACACCGACTTGGCGTGTAAGAGTGCGCTTGTATCCGGTTTGGCAAAATTCTGAGTTTCTTTATCACGTAAAGCTCGATCACTACAATCTATCGCCAGCACTTTATCAAGCTTTAGTAGATAGCCATGGGGTAGAGAATGTGGACCCTAGCTTAAACAGCACGACGCCACACCTAGCCATTGGATTGGAATTTTTACCTGTGATGAATATGGCTGCTGACTGGCTACCAGCCGCTACACAAATTGAGCAATCAGCGCTTGATAGGGCTACAACCTGTGGATTAGGACTAGACTGCGCAGCCATAGAAGAGCCCAACAACAGTACTTGGGCAATTGAAACAACTATGGATATGGATATTGCTCCTTGGGATAGTGATAATGAGCCGCTTTACATGCTGGTCAGAGCATTAGCCAAACAAGCAGGTTGGTTGCAAGGGGGCTGGATATTACCCAACGAAATCCCTGAAGGCATTAGTGCTGAACGCCCCTGGGTGGAAGTATTGGTAACCAATTATGCAGGCAATGGCGGTGGCTACCTAGCAACCTGGATTGAGCATGTTGCCGATGACAGCATCCGTTCTATTGTTCATCAGATCTATTACGATGCTGCCTGGATGGATGTAAGTGGTAGCGCCAGCACTGGCTATGTGTGTAGCCGAGGGAGTGATGCAGGTGCAGTCAGAGCGGTCTGTCCATAAAAAGACGATTCACCTAGTGACCACCAGACACCCACCATCTACTCAAGTAGCACAGTACAGACACCTATTTTCATGGACATATGTAACAAAAATCTTAAGTCTAAAAGCGACAGCGGCTAACCAGTACTTTAAAAGCACGCAACATTCCTGAAAGTACGCCTGGCAAGCATTTTAAACAATTACCTGTCTTTGGTTTAGATGATTAAGCAGCTTCATAACACCCTTAACCTTGGGCCTAAATGAACTTTCACATATTTTTACTTCTCAGAATATAAAATAATCCGCAAATCTTAAGATATTATTAAATCAGTGTTTTTTTGAACTCCCCAATCATGCCAGGTTTTATTAGTCATCTGGCAGTTTTTTAAGTAACTCAGTTGAGAGTTTTCGAAAATTCATTTGTATATCGATTGAGAGTCCTGTAGACGATCTTGTTTTTCGGCACAAGTGATCTTGCAAGCTGCTCAGAATCGAGCCATTCGCTAGAACACCGGAATCGATCCAAAAGAATGCCTCGAATATCTCTCTGATCTATTAACTCAGTAGAGGAATCTTTCTGCGATGCTAACTAATAACCCAGCTACCTTTAAAGACTTACCCACTTCCCCTGCAATTCTAGAACAGGGTAGGGTATCTGTCTTTATCGATGCTGCCCATGTTTTTTATGCAGCGTCAACGCTGGGCATTGAGATTGATTACAGCAAATTGATATCACAGCTTGTTCCCAACGGTCAGCTATTACGGGCTTATTTTTACTCTGGCGTAGATCCCAACAACATTAAACAGCAAGGGTTTCTGCTGTGGATGAAGCGCAATGGCTATCGTGTAATTACTAAAGAGATTTCAACAAAAGAGAATTCTGATGCCTCCCAGCGCTCTATTGACTTTTGCGTTGAAATAGCAACGGACATGATCACACAGTCGGCTTTTTGCGACACCGTTGTGCTAGTCAGTGGAGATGGTCGCTTTACTCGCTTACTTAACCACTTTGCCCATTCAAGCACCCGCACAGAGCTGGTTAGCCTGCAGTCCATTACGAGCGAACGCCTGCTTAGTGAAACGGATAGTGCCACTGATTTTGCAAGTTTTAAGGATGCGATCGCAAAGCGGCATGCTAACTACAAACGTGCCAGATTTAGTGCGGCCTAAACATCAGACCTCAACCATAGTTGCATTCCATCAGATTGAAACGCTTATTAAACAATACGAGTTTCCTTATCTCTAAGGAAACTCGTATATCTCTTTAACCTTTAGCAGTTTTATACTTTATAAAAATGATTTCATTTAATAGTGAGCATCTCCGTCTGATTTGGAGCATGGTGGAAACTTATAGCTATATACTGGAAGGCTTAAGTGACGAGGCTATCTGCCTATGGTTATTGAAAAAAATAAAAGATAACATTCATCTGAGCCACGATGAAACTAATGAGATCAGAGCGTACATTCGCAGCCGCAGCCACTTAATTCGTGAAGTTGCTAACAATCAACCCCTTTCTGACAATGTCAGAACAAAACAATTCTCAAATACCCATGGCAGCAAACCCATAGAGCTTCCATACAATAAAGCAATATAGGGCCGTAGGTAGTACAACAAGACTTGCCAAAAATATAACAGTCGCTTTTACCGGCCAATGACGCTGAGAAACCATTGCCTTTGAATTCTAAATCAACAGTAGAGACATACACTTTCAATAAGCAAAGCAGTTAACCGTCTCAGGCACTTACTTAACCTATTGAAAACAAACTGCAAATAGCTGATTAAGGAAAAATGCTAGCTCAAGTCGCTTCAAATCCGACATTGAGAACCTTAAAAACTCTGACTAAGCGCTAGGACCAAACACATTTATCAGAGGTGTGTACATATTTATAACTAATATCCCTCGGACTGTTAAGAGAAGCTGAAGTTCTCTTAACTTTCTGTAATACTTGTAGCAGTAGGAAAATGTATTAAGTTGTTCCGTGTAGCTCTCCCTTCGTTGCCCCCTCCAGAATGAGACAGTTTGATCCGCCACACGGTCCAGGTAGGCTCCAGCAAGACCATGAATCATTTCCTGTCCATCGCATTGGTTTGACTCAGCCCCATGGCGTGTTGATGGCACTAGCGGCATCAGACTTCACCATTACACAGCTCAGTTGTAATACCACTGACTATCTAGGTATCGAGCCCCAAACATTGCTAGGACAGTCATTCCTGGATTTGTTAGAGTCCCCGGTATCAACGCAAGCGGAACTGCTACACCGCTTAGCAAACGCTCCGGAGCGTCCCAGCTATATACCCATTGCTATTTCCACATCAGATGACACCAAATACTTTGATGGTCTGGTGCATCGAATGAATGAAACCATCATTCTAGAACTAGAACCAACCCGTCTATATACGGTCCAGGGTCTGGCGGTTTTACAAAGCAACGCTCAACAGGCTATTGCTCGCTTACGCGGTGTCAACGACTTAACTGCTTTTCTCCAGGCAGCTGCCACTGAAATACAGACATTGACTGGCTATGACCGAGTCATGGTCTATCAGTTTGATGAAGAACAGGCTGGTGCAGTGGTTGCCGAAGTAAAGCCCGCTGAGGCGGTGTCTTACTTAGATCTGCACTATCCCGCCACAGATATCCCGACCTCAGTGCGACAGCTTTATCAAAAGAGCACGGTGCGATTTATCCCCAATCTAACCGCCCCCCCCGTTGAACTCATTTCTACAGAGCTTGAGTCGGGTAAGGCACCATTAGATTTAAGTTATTCCATCCTCAGAGGTGTTGACCCCTGCTGCATTGAATATCATCAAAACATGGCCGTCACTGGATTACTGGTGATTGCCTTAGTCAGTAACAATCAGCTGTGGGGTCTGATTTCATGCCACCACCCCACAGAGAAGTTCCTTCCTTGTACCGTTAGAGCGGTCTGCGAGATATTAGGACAGTTTATTGCCGCTGAACTAACCAGCAAAGTTAACCAAAATGAACTCCACTATCTCAACACCCTCAAGGCAATCCAGGCTGACTTTATCTCATCCATTGCCAGCGCAACAGACTTTAAACAGGCACTGATTCATCCAGAACCAAGGCTATTAGAAGTCCTCCAGGCTCAAGGCGTCGCAGTTTGTCTCGGTGAAGATATTACGCTAATTGGTCATACCCCTGCCACGGAAGATGTGCAGGCATTAATTAACTGGTCTATAGAAACCAAAACCACAGAAATTTTTCACACCAACTGTCTGTCTGAGGAATATCCAGCCGCCATCAATTTTAAGGACATCGCCAGTGGTCTAGTTATTCTCAAAATATCTCAACTCCGGCGTTATCTCATTCTCTGGTTTCGGCCTGAAGTTCTACAAACGGTTAATTGGGCAGGAAATCCACAAGAGTCTATCCATGAAACCGAAGATGGCAGTATTTTTCTCTGTCCCCGCACGTCATTTCAACAATGGCAAGAGACTGTACAAGCCACAGCCCTGCCCTGGAAAGCAGCAGAAATAGACAACGCCCTAGCCTTAAAAAATGCCATCGTTGGCATTGTGCTGAATAAGGCTGATGAACTGGCACAAATCAATCTTGAATTGGAGCGTAGCAATCGGGAACTCGATTCGTTTGCCTATGCAGCTTCCCACGATCTCAAAGAGCCCTTGAGAGGGATTAGCAATTTTTCAAATATCCTTTTAAGACGCCATAGTCAGGCTTTAGGTGACTCTGGTGTCAAGCGATTAGAAACTTTGGTCAAGCTAGCAGAGCGCATGGATGGGTTGATTGATGCTTTGCTTAAATTTTCACGACTAGGGCAAGCTGAATTGAACTCTCAGCCCATCGATCTGAATAAGCTTTTACCAACAGTTATCGATATTTTGCAAGCTGGTCGTGAAGGTAGCGGACCGCTACTCCAGATTCAGATTCCACGACCTTTACCTACAGTCAGGGCTGACCCCGTATTAATTTTGGAAGTTTTTAGCAACCTCCTTAGCAATGCCCTTAAATACACTGATAAGCCCCAGCCCATGATTGAAATTGGCTATTTAGTTGAGCATGAGCAGCAGCTTGACAGTCAAGACAAAATCACCATCGCGCCCAATACATGCGTACTTTACGTTAAAGATGATGGCATTGGCATTCAGGAACGCCATTTTCAAAACATATTTCGGCTATTCAAGCGCCTCCATGAACGTGATAGTTACGGTGGTGGAACAGGGGTGGGATTAACGATTGCGAAGAAAATCATCGAACGCCATGGTGGGCACATTTGGGTGGCATCTAACTATGGTCAAGGGACTACCTTTTACTTCGTGCTAAACTGTGAAGAAAAATAATAAACTCTAACGAAAAATTAAACCTTTCTTAAGTTTATGCCCGACAATAGCACAACGCCTCTATTAGTCATTGAGGATAGCGATGAAGACTTTGAAGTCCTACAGATCTTCATGGAAGATCTGGCTGTTGCCAATCCTATCTATCGCTGCACCACCGGGGATAAAGCTCTAGATTTTTTGTATCGAAACCTGGATCAAGAAGCCCCTGAAAATACAGCACGTCCCTCCATGATTTTGCTGGATCTAAATCTTCCTGGAACCGACGGTAGAGAAGTATTAGAACGGCTAAAGCAAGATGATCAGTTTCGTGAAATTCCGATCGTTATTTTTACAACTAATTCTGATCCAAGGGATATTAAATTTTGCTATAGAAAGGGAGCAAATGGGTATCTAATAAAACCGGTTGGGACAGAAAAATTTGAGAAAGCAATTCAAGCCTTTGTAAACTATTGGTTGCATACAAATACTCCCCCTGATTGGGTTGAATTAACTGGGATAAATTAGGGATATATCAAGCTTAAAAATCAAAGTCAGACAAATGGGTATAGCGGACTGAAAGTCAGATTGCGCATGAATTCACTGCCTTACAAGGTAGGCAATCTTCTAGATGATCAAAGTCTGCACATTTACATTTTGATTAGGGCACTTGCAAACCTTTCTAAAGCAGATTTTAGATCAGCCCCGGACACGTTATTAACTTTTGTATACTGTCTTTTATATTTTATTAACAATTAAAATATGGTGGCACGCTGTTATTTGAGATGCCCCATTATGTTATATGCCTGTAGCTCACACTTTACTCATCGTTGATGATTGCGCAGAGGATAGGGAAGTCTATCGTGAATATCTTTCTTGTGATCCTCACAATACCTATGAGTTTTGCGAAGCTGGTTTAGCCGAGGTGGCTCTAGAACTCTCTTTAAAGCAGCAGTTTGATGTTGTGTTGCTAGATTTCTATATGCCCGATATGACTGGGTTAGAGTTTCTCAGTCAGTTACAAAAACACCAACGCAAAATTCATTCTCCCATCATCATGCTGACAGGTCAGGGGAATGAGGAACTGGCTGTGCAAGCAATGAAGAATGGTGTGCAAGATTATTTAGGGAAGCACCATCTGCAACCAGAGATATTACAACGCACGGTTAGAAGCGTTATTCAACAATCTCATCTCCATGTTGCTCTGCACAAAACCCGTGAGCAGCAACGGCTAATCGCCACTACCGCGTTACGTATTCGGCAATCGCTAGACCTTGAGCAAATTTTGGATACGGCAGTAGCAGAAGTACAGCAGCTGTTGGAATGTGACCATGTGGCAGTTTATCAATGTGACTTGCAGAAGACACCCACCATCAAGGCTGAGTTGGGAACACGCGATCACCCCCCCTCATCTTTCAATGCACCAGCCCAGCTTAATGACCAGAATACTGATAGTCCGCCCAGGCCTAACTATCGAGAACTAAGTGCCCCCATTGTCATCAATTCACCACAGTCACTTCAAAATCAGATTTGGGGATATTTAGTAGCTAATCAACATTCTAAAACAACGGATTGGCAACCTGAAGAACATAATATTCTCAATGAATTAGCGGTACAACTTGCGATCGCAATCCAACAATCTGAACTCCTATCCCAAACCCAGATAGCATTAGCAAAAGCCCAAGAACTGAACCACTTTAAATCCCAAATCTTAGCTACGGTTTCCCACGAATACCGATCTCCTCTGGCAGTTATTCTCGGGGCTGCTTCTACCCTTGACCGCCATAGCGAACGTTTAGATACATCACAGCAGACCCGCTTTCTGAGCATGATTCAGGATAAGGCCAAACACATGACCCGACTTGTGGACAACATGCTGATGATGCATCAGTGTGAGCTTGATCAAGCCCGATTTGAGGCCGCTCCCATGAATATTCTGCAGTTTGTTGCAGATATTGTTGAAGAGCATCGAGAAACAAGCCAAAACCATGAGTTAATTCTGCAAATAACCGGCAAAACCAATGGTTTTTGGGGAGACCAGGGCATGCTACGCATAGCCATCGACAATCTCCTCTCCAATGCCATTAAGTTTTCTCCCGATGGAGGCCGCATCGAAATTCATTTACTGGGAGAACACACCACAATTACGCTCTCCGTCAAAGACTTTGGCATTGGCATTCCCAGTGCCGATCAGCCCCATTTGTTTCAGTCCTTTAGCCGAGCCAGCAACGCTAGCGACATTCAAGGCATTGGCTTAGGGTTGTCGATTACTAAAGCCTGTATTGACCTACATGAGGGCAATCTTGATTTAGAAAGCGAGGAAGGCTGCGGGACTAAAGTGTTTTTCACATTACCCAAACAACCCCAGGCTGCTAAAAATATTTACCAAGGGGATTAAGATCAGGGCAACCCTACCAGACATAGATAAGGCAAGGGCCTGCTCACCACATGTAGACGCCACACTGCAATTAGTCACGATTAATCAAGGGCAACGATGCGAGTAGCTCACCTAAGTTGGCATGCGATACCCCATGCCTCGTACAGTTTCAATCAGGCCACTGCCTAGTTTTTTACGTAGGTAACCGACATAGACATCCACCACGTTAGAACCGGGGGAATAATCATAGCCCCATACCCGATCCAAGAGCTGCTCACGGCTAAGCACTTGCCCCGGATGACTCATAAAGGTTTCTATCAAAGTAAATTCGCGGGCTGATAATTCAATGGCCTTCTCACCCACATGTACCAACCGTGTACGTAGATTTAGCACAATATTCTGGTGTCTAAGGATAAACTTCTTTTCAGGTTTAGAGCTGGCTGCACGCAACCGCGCCCGCACACGAGCTAAGAGTTCCTCAAAGCGAAATGGTTTGGTAACATAGTCATCCGCCCCCGATTCAAAGCCTGTGATCTTATCGGCAATGTCATCACGGGCGGTCAAAATTATAATCGGGCTCTGGCAGCCCTGGCCACGCAACTCGGTCAGGACTGACAAACCATCTTTACCCGGCAGCCCTAAGTCCAACACAATCAGCTCAAATTCGCCATCCAACGCATAGGCAACGGCTTCAAGACCTGTAGTTGCTACTGTCGTTATAAATCCATTGGCCTGTAGCCCCTTATCCAAAAATTCAGCTACTCGCACCTCATCTTCAACAATCAAAATCCGGTTCATTGTTCACATTTCCTTGTTCACAGTTCCTTACGAGGCTATAAGACAGAAATCGGTTGAGACAGATCTATGGGTAAACGCAGAGTAAATACTGAGCCTAAACCAGGCTGACTGGATACCCCCACCTCACCACAGTGGGCTTCAACGATTGCCTGTACAATCGCTAGCCCTAATCCTGACCCCTCTGACTTACGCTGGGTATATTGCACCCGCGCAAAGCGATTAAAGACACGAGATTGTTCTGCCTCAGGAATACCTTCCCCTGTATCTTTAACCCAAAGTTCCACTTGATTGCCAGCTTGACGACACCCAAGCTCAATGGAATCCCCTGGTTGAGTGTGCTGAGCCGCATTGTTCAGTAAATTGAGCAGGGCCCCTGTCAACCGTTGAGAATCAGCAACAATACGTACACGGGTTTTAACAACCAGTTTCCAATCTCGCTCCGCTAAGGTTTGAGCTTTAGTAAAAATGTCCTGACAAAAACTAGCCATATCTAACGTCTCTAAATGAAGAAACTGAGGGTGTTCAGACTTAACAATCAGAATTAGGTCGTTGACCAAACGTCCCATCCGATCCAATTCATCCAGGACTAGATCAACGGTTTCAGCCTGTTCTTCAGGATCATCTCCCATCAGCTCCAAATGCCCCTGTATGATAGTGATCGGGGTGCGTAACTCATGGCCCGCATCATTGATAAAATCACGCTGAGTTCTAAACGATGCCTGCAAGCGGTCCATCATTGAGTTAAATGTCTTTGCTAGCTGGGCGAATTCTCCCGTGCCAGTGACCTGAATACGGCCACTCAAGTCAGTTTCATTGATATTATGAGCCGTCTTGGCCAACTCTTGCACCGGTCGCAACAGTCGACCTGTTGCCACCCAAGCCAGGCACAGTGACAACAGAATTAGGATGCCAGCAACTTCCATAAACACAACTATCCCGGCCAAAGCTTCACCTCTTTCCCCTGCCGAGAGGTGAACAATCACAAACTGGCCCTGTAAAGTACCATCAACTGTTATAGGTTCTACTACATAGAGAGCGTTACCCGCTTCTGGATCCCCTGTATCCTTCTGCCCTTGGGTACTCTCATCAAGTTGAATCCATTTTTCAAATAGCTCTGACTCTGTGTATATCACAGAAGGCAGAGCCGGTGGATTCGACCGATAAACTTTATCCTCTAAAATAGCGATGAGAAAATTATCGTCTTCTGGCAGTGTATTCGTTATGTAGTCATCCAGAGCCTGCTGGAGGGATTCGTAAGATAGATCGGTCGACTGTGCCCATTCAGCATAGACATCATCAAATTCTTCAACCTCTTCCAAAAGATCTTCCTTGACACGTTCGTCAACAGCTCGAAACAGCAATATCCTAAAAATAGGAACAGACAAACAGACAGCCACTAGCATCAAGATCACATAAATCAGAAAGATTCTGGTCCGTGCTTCCTTAAATAAACCGAATAATTTAAAGCGCTGCATCCTACAAACGTATACGGATAATACTTAGTTCAATTGTGAGGGAAAACATCCGTGATTTTCAGTATTTTCTGTGAAAATCATCCAGAACTGCTCAAAAAGTAAGGTTGTCTGTTTAACAAAGCCATCAAAGTTGTGACATTTCAAAAACTGACCACAGTTGATATAAAATTAGCCCTAAGAAGGATATTTCAATATAAAATTCCGTTCATTTTCCTCGATTAAGCGGCGTTTTAAAAAACCTTTGATGAATGCTTAAAAAGATTCAGTTTAGATAGGGAAGTCTTACATAGAGTCAGTTTGCAGGAAACCTAAGTTTTTTAATTAATGTCAGCTTATCATTTTCATATTTTTACCGTTGGTAGCTGAGATAACTCCCCAGCAATTTAAACAGGCTATCGAGCGAATTACTTAATGAAATTTTCATGAGAATTTTCTAACGATCACTTCATTGAGAATTTAATCAGCCTGACGACAGTAGTTTTATCGGTTCAAGAGCAACTACTGGAGAATGATGCCATGCGTGTATCTGTCATTGGGACTGGCTATGTTGGCCTGGTAACTGGAGCCTGTCTAGCACACATCGGTCACGAAGTCGTGTGCGTAGATAACAATGCTGAAAAAGTTGCCATGTTGCAGGCGGGTCAGTCGCCTATTTATGAACCTGGGCTTACCGATATCATGGACTCAGAGCAGCTGTCATTTACGACTGATTTAGCTGCTGGTGTGAGCCATGGCGAGGTGATTTTTATTGCTGTCGGTACACCACCGTTACCCACAGGAGAAAGCGATACTCGCTATGTAGAAGCTGTGGCACGGGGGATTGGTCAGCATATTGGTAACGACTATAAAGTCATTGTCAATAAGTCTACAGTGCCTGTTGGTTCTGGTGATTGGGTATGTCGACTCATTTTAGATGAGTTGGAAGATCGCGACGCTCAGGCCAATTTCGAAGTTGTGAGCAATCCTGAATTTCTGAGGGAAGGATCTGCCGTTTATGACACCTTTAATCCAGATCGGATTGTTTTGGGAGGACATTCTCCCAAGGCCATTGAACGTATGCGACAGCTGTATGCACCCATTATTCACCGACAGTTTGCGGTGGATACCACCTTACCTGCGGTGCCAGTGGTCGTTACCGATCTGGCCTCTGCTGAGACAATTAAATACGCCGCTAACGCCTTTTTAGCTACAAAAATCAGCTTTATCAATGAAATTGCTAATATTTGCGATCGCATCGGTGCTGATGTCACCCAGGTGGCCCAGGGCATTGGCCTCGACAGTCGCATCGGTGGCAAATTTTTACAGGCAGGGATCGGCTGGGGCGGCTCCTGTTTTCCGAAAGACGTATCAGCCCTAATGCACATCGCCCAGGACTACGGGGTAGATACAACTCTATTGGATGCCACCATTGCCACCAATCGGCGTCAGCGACTACAGGTGGTCTATCAGCTCCAAAAAACCCTAAAAATTCTCAAGGGTAAAACCATTGGTCTATTGGGTCTCACCTTTAAGCCCAACACAGACGATCTGCGAGATGCGCCAGCCCTCGACATTATTGTTGAGCTGAAACGGCTAGGTGCCAAAGTAAAGGCCTATGACCCCATTATCGAAGACATCTCTGCCCCCGTCATCCTGGTGGATACACCAACAACATTGGCCTATAACTGCGACGCCCTGGTTCTAGTCACCGACTGGAATGAGTTTCAAAACCTGGACTACAGCGATTTAGCCCGTCGTATGAAACACCCAATTTTGATCGATGGTCGCAATTGTCTTAACCCACAACAGCTGCAACAGTCAGGTTTCTACTACCAAGCGATTGGTCGACCCAGTGCCGGTCAGTTGCTGTGGCCCACTGTTCGCCATTCTGTTCTTGCTGCCTAGGTTCGGATACCCTAAGGAGATCCTGACATGAGATTGATGGTCTATTCCCATGATGCCTTTGGGTTAGGCAACATTCGCCGCATGCTAACAATCTGTGAGTATTTGCTACGAACCTTGCCTAATATTTCCATATTAGTGGTGTCAGGTTCCCCCGCCCTGCACACCCTGAGACTACCTGAAGGTCTAGATTATATTAAATTGCCCTGTCTGGGGCGCAACACCTCCGGTCAGCTAGAGGCCAGATATCTTAAGAGTATGCCAGAGACATTGGTGCGGTTGCGATCTCACCTAATTCTCACCGCTGTAGTACATTTTCAACCGGATGTGCTGCTCATTGACAAAAAACCTCTGGGCCTACGCAATGAACTCAAAGAAACCCTCAACCATCTGAACCGTCATAGCCCCAACACCAAACGAGTATTACTACTCAGAGATATCCTGGATACTCCTGCTGCCACCATTCAACAATGGCAAGTCAACAACTATTACCAGTTAACCCAACAACATTATGACCAAATATGGATTGTAGGCACACCCGAGATTTTCAATCTACCTGATGAGTATAATTTTCCGCTGCCGTTACGGCGCAAAGTTAGATTCTGTGGCTATCTCAGCCGTGGCTGTGGCCGCACATCCCAAACTGTCCTTCGCCAGCAGTTAAAGATTCACCCTCAGGAAAAACTGGTGGTGGTCACCCCTGGTGGTGGTGGCGATGGGCATCAACTGATCCAAACCTATTTGGCAAGTATGGACCAACAACTAAAAGCGGCTCAACCCATCCCCAAAACGGTGATAATTTCAGGTCCAGAGATGCCCACTGAAGAACAGCAACAGCTACAGACTCAAGTGGCCGCTTATCCTCAAATTCGTCTCCTCGAATTTAGCGATGACCTGATTAGCTATCTCAATGCCGCCGACGCCATCGTTGCCATGGCCGGGTACAACACCACCTGCGAGATTCTCTCTTTACGCAAACCTGCCGTTGTTGTACCTCGTACTCGTCCCGTTCAAGAACAGTGGATGCGGGCCAAACGCTTTGCCGATAGCGGCCTTCTATACGCCATTCATCCCCAACAACTCACCCCCCAACAGTTATCCCAAACCTTACATCGGGCACTGACCATCAAACCCCATGCCATCAACAGCTTTCGCCTAGATGGCCTGCCTCGCATCGCCCAGCTCATGCATGATCTCATGGCTTGTGCCGTCCATCCATCCAACCGTGATTTAGCAGAACTATCATGCGCCCTTTAATTGGCTTTTTATTAAAAACCTACCCCAAACTGTCTGAGACTTTTATTCTGAATGAGATTCTAGAGTTAGAAAGGCAAGGCCTTAACCTACACATATTCTCCTTAAGACAACCACCAGAGCGATGTACCCATCCCGGTGTAGCCACCGTCAAAGCACCAATCACCTACCTGCCATCATTGCTGCCGGAGTTTGACCCAGCCCAAGAAAAAAAGCTTCTGGACGCCCATCTCGACTTATTCCACCAGGATGGCAGCACCTATTTAAAGGCCCTAAAGTTTTATATGAGTCGCCCTGAGAAACGACGGTTCCACGAGTTTTTACAAGGCGGCTACTTGGCCTGGAAGCTAAAAACACTAGGCATTACTCACCTCCATGCTCACTTTGCCAATGTGCCCACAGCCACAGCAGAAATTGCCCAGGCATTCACCGGACTCTCCTACAGCATTACGGCCCATGCCAAAGACATTTACTTAAGCAACAATGATGCCCTGAACCGGCGCATGGCCAAAGCGGAATTTGTGCTCACCTGTACCGACTATAACCGTCACTATCTTGAACAGATTTCCACATCTCGCACTCCTATTCACCTGGCTTATCACGGTTTAGATGTAGGCCGCTTTACTCCTGCACCAAAAACTCAAACGTCTGATGTGCCTTTAATCTTGAGTGTTGGTCGTTTTTGTGAGAAAAAGGGTTTTCCCTATTTATTAAAGGCCTGCCATATACTTAAACAGGTAGGACTATCTTTTCGCTGTGTCATTGTTGGCTACGGTCCCCTAGAGAATTCTATTCGACAACAAATTAACGATCTAGAACTCAACAAGCACGTTACCCTAGTCGGCAAACTGACCCAGGACCAGCTAATTGAGTATTACCAACAGGCAGATATGTTTGTGCTCCCTTGCCTGGTCACCGATGACGGTGACCGCGATGGTATTCCTAACGTTCTGTTAGAGGCCATGTCCATGGAATTACCCGTGGTCTCGACTAATATCTCAGGTATTTCTGAGCTGGTGAGATCCAATGCAAATGGTGTGCTGGTGCCGGAAAAGGATGCCCTATCTTTAGCACAGGCTTTGGAGGCTCTTGTGCGACAGCCAGACCTGAGAACAGCTTTAGGCAAAGCCGGACGTCTTACAGTGTTAAATAAGTTTGGCCTGAGTCGCAATGTGGGCGCAGTTAAAGATTGGTTACTACAGGCTATTAAGGAACCCATGAGACCGCAAATTCAAGCCAGTGTATTAGGGGATTTACTCAAGCTAGCTGCTTCCTAAGGTCGTGCCGCATTGAGCAACGTGCCACCCTATACTCTCCCCTCTTAGGAGAGGAGAATCGCGATATTAAAACCACTTCCCAGGAAGAAAATATCTTCGAGATTTATCTACGTCAATACTCTGTTCTGCGAGGGACTATGCTATGAAGACTTTGCTTTTTTACTGTCAACACATTCTCGGTATCGGTCACCTGATCCGCAGTATGGCTATTGCCCATGGCTTGACTAAGGATTTCAAAGTTTACTTTGTCAATGGTGGAGAGGTCATTCAGGACTTTCCTGTACCGGCAGGCATTGAAGTGATTAATTTACCTGCCATTAAAACCGATGCAAATTTTCGGGAACTACAGGTACCTGATGGGTTTACCGATGTCGAGTCCACATTGGAATATCGTCGTGATCGGTTGTTGGAGGTTTGCGATCGCATCCGCCCCGCCGTCGTCATGGTAGAACTATTCCCCTTTGGTCGTCGGCGTTTTTCTACCGAGTTAATTCCGCTGTTAGAGCGCGCTAAAGACCACGGCGCTAAAATCACCTGCAGCCTCCGAGACATTGTTGTCACCAAGCAAGATCAGGAGCGCCATGAAGCTAAAGTATGCAAACTGATGAATCGGTATTTTGACCAGCTGCTGATCCATGGCGACCCAGAGTTTTTACCCCTAGAAAACAGTTTTTCTAGGGTGAACGATCTTGACTGTGAGGTTCACTATACCGGTTACGTAGTTCCCGATGTAGATCGACAATTTACCCAAAAAACAGCATCCGATCCACCGATGATCCTGGCTAGCGTTGGTGGTGGGCGCTTTGGCCATGAGCTTCTACAATGTGTGGCCGAAGCCAGTCAGTTGTTAGAAAACAAGATCCCTCACCACATTCAAATGTTTACAGGGCCATTTTCACCAGATGACGTCTATAAACGTTTACAGACAATTGCAACCAATCGCTCCAATCTAACAGTCCAGCGTTATACCCCCGATCTTCTCAGCTACATGGCTAAGGCCGATTTATCCATTAGCATGGCAGGCTACAACACCACTCTCAACATTTTGCAGACAGGGGTGCGGGCTATGCAGCTACCGTTTACCGGTAATGATGACCAGGAACAACGACTGCGGTCTAGCCGTTTAGAAGATCTGGGCATTGTCAACGTCATTAATCCTGACGATTTGGATCCTATTTTCTTCTCCCTTAAGGTGATGAAAACGTTAAGCGTCAACCCCAGCCATCAACACTTCTGTCTTCGTGGGGTGGAGATGACGGCTGCTCGCGTTAAGGCACTGATCAAAGAAGAGATTTTGGTTTGAGCCAGCCCCATCCTCTACGACAAGCATCAGTCTTTGCCCCTGAGTGTTGAGTGTTGAGCTGGGAGCTCAACACTCAAAATCCAAAACTCTTAACTCTTAACCTCTTACAATCTATGACACAGTCTAAAATTTGTATTACCACCTTAGAATTCCCCCCCGATGTTGGTGGCGTTGGCGAGTCAGTGGCTCGTATTGCCAATTTGCTTCAGGATATCGGCTATGAGGTTCACGTTGCTGTTTTTCATTCCAAACAGCGTAAGGCCGAAGGTTATTGTCGCTCAGACTGTGACACCACCAAAAAAAATGGCATCCAGGTGCACCGACTCACTCCAGCTAGTCGCTCAAATACGCCAATTTTACAAGACTATCGCAGCGAAGTTTATTTCCAGTTGAAACAACTGCACCGTCAGCACCAGTTCAACCTGTTTCACGCCTTTTTTATTAATGAAACTGGCTTTATCACTACGTTGTTGGCTAAGGAAGAAGGTATACCCATCATCAACAGCGTGCGCGGCAGCGACTTACACAAGCACGTATTTAGCCCCAAACAACATGGTCAGATTGGCTGGATTTTAGAAAATTCAGACTGGGTCACCTTTGTCAGTCGAGATTTACAACGACGGGGTCAGGTGCTTGTCCCTGCCCTTAAAGGGAAATCCAGTGCCTTCTGGAACTCAATTCAGCCTGTAGAGGTTTCAAACCTACCTAAACCACCCCTAGCCGATCGGCTCACCGGCTTAGTCATTGGCTCAGTGGGTCGATTCCGCGATAAGAAAGGGTTGGAATATCTGTTAGACGCTTGTGCAGATCTGAAACAATCCATGCCGATAACACTGTTACTGGTGGGCGACTTTGCAGAGCGAGAACGTCCCTACTGGGAAGCCGCTATTCGCGAAAGTGGCATGGCGGATAACACCGTGCTTACAGGAATGGTTCCTCGGACTGAAGGCATGGCCTACCTACAATATATGGACGTGTATGCCATACCTTCTCTCCACGATGGCTGCCCCAATGCTCTGCTGGAGGCCATGCTGGCTGGTCGCGCCATTGTCGGTACTAGTGTTGACGCCATTGGCGAGATTTTAGATCATATTTACAATGGCTTAGTTGTAACTCCAGGCTCTAGTGCTGAACTTAAAGATGCCATTCTCATATTGGCTCAGTCTCCAGAGTTACGACAGCGCTTTGGAAAAGCAGCTCAAGCCACCGTCCGCCAGCAACTCTCTCCCATGGTTGAACAAAGAAATTGGGCCAAGGTCTACCGCCAGGTCTTGAGCCAATCTCTTACCGTTCTTGCATCTTAGCTTTAGGAGATTAATGATGACTTCTACGATCACAACAGAAACCTCTACCGTATCTAATATTACTCAACCCGAAATTACAATTGTGGTTGTACCACGGGAGCGGTTTAGCTATAGTCAACAGTCTTTAGAGAGCATCTACCAATACACAAACCTACCGTTTGAGCTGGTTTATGTAGATGGCGGTTCTCCTAAATATGTCCAGCAGTATCTGAACCAGGCATCGGAGGAAAAAGGCTTTACCCTGGTGCGCACCGAACATTTTCTGTCCCCTAATCAAGCTCGTAACCTGGGGCTAAGCTATGTTAAAACTGACTATGTGCTCTTTATCGACAATGATGTTCATGTGTCCCATGGCTGGCTACAGCAGCTGTGGCAGTGTGCCCAAGAGACGGATGCAACTGTTGTTTGTCCGTTGACCTGCATTGGCAAACCCTTACACCAGAAAATCCATCTAGCCGGCGGTGAAGCCAGAATCTTTACTGACCTGAAGGGTGATAAGACCCATCGTCGGGTGCATGAAAAACATTATTTTGTGAATCGTGCCGTCATTGATGTGGAAGAGCAGTTGCACCGTCGGTCTTGTGAATTTGCAGAGTTTCACTGCATGTTGGTTAAACGATCTGTTTTTGACCAGATTGGGGTATTGGATGAAAAACTCCTCAACACCCGGGAGCACATTGACTTTTGCCTGAATGTCAGTCAAACAGGTGGGCGCATTTATTGTGAGCCAGCGTCAGTCGTGACCTATGTGCCTGATATTCTCTATCGCTGGTCGGATCTGGCATTCTTTATGTTGCGCTGGAGCGATGAGTGGGAAGTGAAAAGTCTCAAACGGTTCCGCAAGAAGTGGAATTTGGATAAGGACAAGTATTTTAAGAAACGGTATAAGCGTTTGGGACACCGTCGACATCATGCGTTTTTGCGTCCGTTGGTTCGAAAGTTCACGTTTGGGAAAACGATTCCTTGGTTAGAAAAGCTGGTTATTCAGCTAGAGAGACAGTTGAATCGCATGCTCACCAGTCGATATCAACGCTTGTATGGAACAAATACTCAGGTGCAAGGTACACAGACCATGAGTAAGATGCCTGGATAAACACAACATTGTCTCCGTAGGGGTGCACCACAGTGCCCCCTGCGAAACACAGGCCAATGGTCAATATGTTGAAGGGCGCATGGCCATGCGCCCCTACAAGGCCATCTTTAATTTGAACAAATTATTTAATCCATATTCCCCATAACGGGAAGTTCCCCAATCCTAGCATTATGGCTAAACAAAAATCCTTTAGGTCATCCTTACCCGGTTTAAAACGCATAGCCCAACGCTTTTGGCCCCACATCTGTAAACAGGCTCACCTACTCACAGGCGCATTCTTTGCCCTGCTGGCAGAAACAGGTCTGCGCTTGCTGGAGCCCTGGCCCCTAAAGCTGATGTTTGATCGGGTCATTTTACCTACTGGCTTTAATATCCATAGTCACAACATTGAAGCGCTGGGAGGAGTTTCACCACTGTTAATACTCACGGGCCTTGCCGCTGCCCTAATTGTGATCTCAGCAGCACGAGGGGCTGCCGCCTACTTTAGTACTGTTGGCATGGCCGTAGCCGCAACCCATGTGATGACCGACATCCGTGGACAGCTCTATAGTCATATCCAAGCGCTCTCACTGTCGTTCCATAGCCGTGCCAAAAGTGGTGACCTGATTACCCGCGTCACCTACGATATCGAACGTCTGCGGGAAGTGACCGTGGTGGCTGCGCTCCCGTTGACCACACATTTTCTCACCTTAATTGGCATGGTGGGTGTGATGTTTTGGCTGAACTGGGAATTAGCACTAATTGCGATCGCAATCCTCCCTCTCTTTATCCTTACCACCACCACCATGTCAAAAAAAATCCACAAGGTGGCACGCACCCAGCGTAAACGGGAAGGAGCCATGGCCGCATCTGCAGCGGAAGCCATTGGGGCTATTAAAGTGGTGCAAGCATTATCACTGCAAGATTTTCTGGGGAAGTCTTTTGCCAAAAACAATCGTAAAAGTCTAAAGGAAAGTGCAGAAACCCAACGTTTGCGAGCAGGGCAGGAACGTCTTGTGGAAACGCTTGTTGCCATTGTGCAAGCTCTGGTGTTGTGGCGTGGGGTACAGCTAGTGCTGACTGGCAGCGCTACACCAGGGGACCTGTTAGTGTTTATCACCTACCTTAAAGTCGCCTTTAAGCCCATGCGACAGCTAGCCAAATATACGGGTCAAATTGCGAAGGCTGTTGCCTCTGGTGAACGAGTCATTGCTTTGCTAGAGACCGAACCTGAAGTGCGTGACCTGAAAGGAGCTAAACCGGCTCCTGTCTTTCGAGGTGATGTGCACTGCAAGCATGTCACCTTTGCCTACAATCCGGAGCAGGGAATTTTGCGCAACCTCACCTTTTCAGCTCAGCCCGGAGAACAGGTTGCCATTGTCGGCCCGTCTGGGGGGGGTAAATCCACCCTCATCAGTTTGTTGCTACGGTTCTATGATCCCATTGAAGGGGGCGTTCACATCGACGGGCATGATCTCAGAGAGTACACCCTCACCTCTCTCCGCAAGCAAATTAGTATTGTGCTACAGGACAGCGTACTTTTTGCTGCCAGCGTTCGCGACAACATTGCCTATGGGGCCATCGGGGCCAGTGATGAAGAGATTGAGGCCGCAGCGCGTCTGGCCAATGCCCATGACTTTATTATGGACCTACCTGAAGGCTATGAAACCATTCTTGGAGAGCGGGGGGCCACTCTCTCCGGCGGTCAGCGACAGCGGATTGCCATTGCCAGAGCTGCCATTCGTCGAGCCCCCATTATCATCTTGGATGAGCCCACCAATGGCCTGGATAGCGCTAGCGAACGCCTCGTTAGCGAAGCGCTAAATCGTCTCACCCAGGGTAAAACCAGTTTCTGGATTTCTCATAACCTTAGTACTGTGCAACATGCAGACCAAATTCTTTACATCGAACAAGGCTGCATTTTAGAACGGGGGACTCACCATCAGCTCATGGTCTTAGGGGGTCGCTATGCCCAAATGTATCGTTTGCAATCCGGTAGTTATTCAGCAGAGAAGAGTTATGCGAACTGACGCATTCCCTAGTCGCATTATTTTAGTTCGCCATGGTCGCAGTTCTTTTAATGACCAAGGGCGCTATCAGGGCAGTTCAGATGAGGCAATACTCACCCCCAAGGGTGTGACCACGGCCCAACAGGTGGGTGCATATCTCCGCTCCATGACCATCGACGCTGTGTATACCAGCCCCCTACTGCGGGCAAAACAAACCACAGGAGAGATTCTCAAAGCGATAGCGGATAAACGCCCTAAACCCATTACCGTGAGTCGCTATCTCCGAGAAATTGATTTGTCTGTGTGGGAAGGTCTCACCTACGACTATGTCCGGCAATACCATCGGGAGACCTATAACTGTTGGCAACAGCAGCCCCATGAGTTTAAGCTACCCGCTGATGATAGCTATCATTTTCCAGTCAAGGATCTCTATCAGCGTGCTCAAAAATTTTGGGCCCATAGTTTACATCATCACACAGGCAAAACTGTTTTAATCGTTAGCCATGGGGGCACTAATCATGCCTTAATTAGTACTGCGTTTGGGCTATCTCCTGAGCACCACCATAGCTTGCAGCAGTCTAACTGTGGCATCAGCATTTTGGAATTCTCGGGGCAGGGGGTGCAGCTGACTCAACTGAATCAGACGACAGCGATTAAGGAGACTCTGCCTAAACTCAAAGCTGGCAAAGAAGGATTGCGACTGTTGTTACTACCAGAAGACTCACTGACCGATAAGGCCTGTCAACAAATCGCTCACCGTTTAGCAACCATCAAGTTGGACTTTTGCCTGTCGAATACGACCGGAAAGTATTGGCTACCGATGCTGTTACAGCATCATTCTCAAACAGCTCAGTTTATAGATGACCGAGATGATTTTTTGCAGGATTGGCAACAGATCTTAGCTGATGCTTTGGAGCCAGAGCAAAAACTGATTACGGGGATTGCGATCGCACCCACCAACCGTATCCAAACCCTGCTCATCCAAACCTTGGGTGGTCGTTCCTACGAAGGCGCAAAAATCTCCTTAACACCCGGTCACCTTAGCGTCATCCACTATCCCAAAAACCATCGCCCCATCGTCCAAGCCATCAACATTTAACCATCCCCTTAGAAGTAGGTCTCTCCAAGTTTATCGACTAGTATCAAAACCATGACTAAATTCAAAACTTATCTCTCGCAGATTAGATCTCAGAAATGCTATTATCGAGGCACACAGCTACAGTTCTATGGAACTTTACTTTAATCACATCCAATCAGTAAAAATACGACCACTGTAGACATATAAAAATACATACACATTTATTCTCAACAGTCTTCGAAAAATCCTATATGTTCATAACGATATTTTAAATCAAGCGCGAAAGCCTTATTTTACAAGATTTCCAAAAAATACCAATTTATACTGATTTTTCTTGATGAGAATTACCTTATGATTTGGAGTAAGTAGCAAAAGAACGCTGAAATGCCCCCGCAGCAGTATCTAAGCTAGTACTCACCTAAATCAGAGATCTATATCAGTCAATGATGATGGACCTCCATGAAAGTAATCTCATGTCTACTTCATTAGATTCTTAGTCGCACCTGTCATAATTTTGACTCAGAGATGTTCGGTGCCACTACCGAAATGTTGAACTAACGTCTGTAGCTCCTTAGTTTAATCAGGGGGCTTCAATACCATCAGGAAAAAAGCATATCTGGACTCAGGTCCGCGGTCAATCATGACCGCACTATCCCACTGTCCTCACTGCCAAATTCTGGATAGTTCCCATGACTGCTACACTTCTCTCACCGCCTACCGTCACTGCGTTACAGCCATCCGTTACCATTGTGGTTGCCCCACGAGAACGCTTTGGCTACACGCAAAAGTCTCTGGAAAGCATCTATCAACACACAAAAATACCATTTGAGCTCATATACGTAGATGCTGGCTCCCCTAAACATATTCAAAAATATTTAGCAAGAGAAGCAGCTAAAAGAGGATTCACCCTCCTACGTTCCGATCAGTTTCTCTCACCAAATCAGGCACGTAACCTTGGTCTTAGTCAAATAACGACAGACTATGTAGTCTTTATCGATAATGATATTCATGTTTCGAGTGGCTGGTTGGAGCCTCTTTTACGTTGTGCAAAAGAAACAAATGCAGCTGCTGTCTGTCCCTTAACTTGCATCGGCAAACCACTCCATGATCGGATTCACTTTGCAGGAGGTGAGGCCAGGATTTTTATGGATGTGCAGGGCGAACAGATATGGCGGCGTCTTTATGAGAAACGTTTTTTGGTAAGTCGCTCCGCTGCCGCCATCAAGCATCAGCTTTACCGACGCGCCTGTGAGCTTGTAGAACTGCGCTGCACACTGGTTAGGCGAGATATTTTTGAACAATTAGGATGCTTAGATGAAAAACTATTGGGCACTCAAGAAGATATAGACTTTTGCCTAAGCGTTAGTCGAGCCAATGGGCAAATGTTCTGTGAACCGGCTTCAGTGGTCACCCATGTACCTGAAATTTCCTATCGTTGGTCTGATTTAGGGTACTTTATGCTGCGCTGGAGCGATATGTGGGAAGTAGAAAGTCTCATGTATTTCCAGCAAAAGTGGGCTTTGGACATGGACGAGTACTTTTTACAACGATACAGACAGCTGGGCCAACGTCGCCATCAAACATTCTTATACCCACTGCTACATCGGCTGCAAGGAAACCGCAAAGTCTCTTGGTTAGAAAACATTGTCATAAAGCTAGAACAGTGGTTGAACCAGATACTTGCAGATCGCCATGCCAAACTGCGGCACACCCCTATAAAAAAGCTAACCCCTACATCTCCCTCACCCAATCATAAGACTGTCCCTCACAAAAAATTGCATAGGTCAGTGCTTGATAGTCACAGTCATCCTACGCAACTATCTCAACCACATTTAATGCCCCATTAGACCGGTTACTTTGCCTAGGTTAGGCAGATGCAGCCTATACTGGCTTAAAAGCCCATTCAAAGGTTTACTTTACTCCTAAATAGGTAGAGATAATCCTCTATGCCTAGGAGTTTTATAAAATCTCTTTTTCAGCAACAAACGAGTGCAATTGCTCGACGTCCCATCAGTTACCATCTCTTCAAGACATACACTTGTGAACTCCACCTCTTTTTTGAGAAGATTATGACATGAAAACACAAGCTCTTGCTAAACGTGCTACAGCTACACGTCTCTCTATACCATCAGTCACGCTTATCATAGCACCACGGGAACGTTTCAGCTATATCCAACCATCACTGGAAAGCATTTACAAATACACGAAACTACCGTTTGAGCTGATATACATTGATATCGGTTCTCCAAAGCACCTGCGCCATTACTTAGCTCAATCAGCTGCTGACAAAGATTTCACTTTACTACGCACCGAGCGGTTTATTTCGCCAAATCAAGTTCGTAATCTGGGGTTAGGTCATGCAACTACAGACTATGTTCTTTTTATCGATAACGATATTCATGTCTCTCCTGGTTGGTTAGAGAAGCTTTTAGAATGTGCTCAGGAAACAGATGCTACCGTCGTCTCTCCACTTATGTGTATTGGCAAGCCATTGCATGAGCGAATTTTGATGGCTGGGGGTGAGATCAGATTTTTTGTGGAAACAGGTGACGAATTTGAGCATCGTCGTTTGTACAAAAAGTGTCATTTGGTTAATCGTTCTGTTTCTTTGATGCAACGCCAGCTACATCAGCGTGCCTGCGACTATGCAGAGTTAAGCTGTTTGCTGGTAAAGCGCAGTATCTTTCGCGACATTGGTCCCTTAGACGAAAATCTCTTGAATTCTCAGGAGCACCTTGATTTTTGTCTCAGTGTGGCCCAAGCAGGTGGCAAAATTTACTGTGAACCTGCATCAGTGGTCACCTATGTTCCTGAGATGCCCCGTCGTTGGTCGGATCTGCTCTATTTTATGCTGCGCTGGAGTGATGCTTGGGAAGCGGAAAGTCTGATTCATTTCCAAAAGAAGTGGTCTCTGGATATTGATCGGGATTTTATGCTGCGTTTTAAACATTTAGGTCAGCAGCGACATCAAATCTTGTTGTTGCCGTTGCTACGGCGGTTGACAGTGGGCTGTCGGGTACGCTGGATGGAGAAACTCGCGATTTACTTAGAGCGTTGGCTTAATCAGTATTTGACGAACCGTTATAGACGGTTGTCTAGGTGAAAGGGAGCTTGTTCTTATCAGAGCTTAGGCAACTACTCGACAACCTTCCCCTCCGGGGAGGGGCTCCGGGGTGGGGCTCCCGATTATTACTAACCACCAGCAGCCTTCTTAATTTCCTTACAAATCTCCACTAAAGCCTGATCTTGCTCAGCAGCACTAAGACTTTTCAAAGGCCGCTCCGGAGCATGCGCAGTCTGATATTCCGCTATAGCACTCTCTTCATAGAGACTAGAACTAATCGGTACCCAAATGATTTTCAGCCCTCATTCTTAGCCGCATCTAAAAGGGGAGGCAGCCCATTTTCATGGATAACGCACTCAACTGGTTCTTGCTAAGGTCTAGTGTTTGAAGACTCGTCAGCTGGACAATCTCGGGTGGTAGCGCACTCAATTGGGTCCGAATCAATTGCCCTTCATAAAGTTTCCAACCCCACTGCAATGTTTCTAACTGAGTCAACTGCCCAATCTCCGGCGGCAACTCCGTCAACCCCGCCCCGACAAATTCAACTTCGTCGCCCCAGTCCTCGCCGCTTCCTCAATCACCTCCAGCAACTCATCCCGCGTCATACCAACCATCTCCAGAAACCATCCCCGCTATTCTGCCAAACCCACACCAGCCAAGCTCTAAAACTTAATCCAAAATAAACCTTGACCAGTTAGTCTAAGTTCGCTATTCTTAAATCAAGGTCGTCAACCACCCAGACCCATGACACGCGGACCCAGCAAGCAATTTGACACCGAAATCGCCCTTAGCAAGGCCATGGACGTGTTTTGGGAGCACGGCTACGAAGCCGCTAGCCTCTCACAATTGCTCAAGCAAATGGGTATCGGCAAAAAGAGTCTGTACGACACCTTTGGCAACAAGCAATCGCTGTTTCTCAAAGCTCTGGAGCACTACGCCCATACTACGCTGCGAGATATCCGCAAACGCCTGTCAGCAGAGGGTTCTGCCCTTAACAACATCAAACAGCTACTCCTCGACTGGCAAACCATGCATGGTCGCCCTGGTAGCTGCGGCTGTATGCTCGGCACCAACATCGCCGACTTCAATACCGACGATGAAGCCATCGCCAAAGTTATGCGCGGCTACCTGTGTCAGCTAGAAGACACCTTCAGCAGCGCCCTCACCCGCGCCCAAAAAGCCGGAGAGCTAAGCCCCAACAAAAACCCACGGGACCTGGCTCGCCTGCTACTTTGCACCACCCAGGGCATTGCCCTCCTGGGCAGAGTCATGGAAGACGACACCACCCTAAAAGGCGCAGTGCAATCCGCGTTGCTACTTTTAGAGGAAGAGCCCCCCTCACACTAAATCCCTCTCCCTGGGGAGAAGGGCTTTGAAGACTGAAGATCTTCTTATTTTGAATAAGATCCACGTTCTCTAACTCCCCTTCTCTCTCGGGGAGAAGGGGCTGGGGGATGAGGGGTATTTTTTTGCAAAAACCTAGACCGATCAGTCAATATTTATTCACCTTTGGAGGTATCACCATGGCACGTTTAACTAACAAAACAGCAGTTATCACTGGCGGCACCACTGGCATCGGCTTTGAAACCGCAAAGCTGTTCATTGCCGAAGGCGCACGGGTGATCATCACCGGTCGCAACCAAACCCGCCTCGATGAAGCTGTTGCTGCTCTTGGCTCCAATGTCGCTGGCATCAAAGCCGATGTCCAATCCCTCGATGAACTTGACTCTCTCGCTACCCAAGTCCAAGAAATCGTTGGCCAGTTCGACATTCTCTTTGCCAATGCAGGCATCGCCAAACGTGCCAACTTCCGCGATGTTACCGAAGCCGACTTCGACCAAGAAATTGCCATTAACTTTAAAGGCGCTTTCTTCACCGTCCAAAAACTAGAGCCCCTGATGAACAATGGCAGCAGCATTATTCTGACAACCACTATTCTCGACCAAACCGCCCTCCCTGGTGAAGGCATCTATGGAGCCTCTAAAGCCGCTGTTCGCTCTCTCGCCCGTTCCCTCAGCAGAGAACTGCTAGATCGTCAGATTCGGGTTAATGCAGTCGCCCCTGGTCCTATTGAAACGCCTATCTGGTCAAAGATGGATCTGCCTGAAGATGTTCCTGCGCAAGTGCTAGGACGTACGCCTATTGGTCGCTTTGGTAAACCTGACGAGGTTGCTAAAGCCGTTCTGTTCTTAGCCAGCGATGATTCTTCCTACATGCTCGGCGAAGAGATCCTGGTTGATGGTGGCTGGGCAACACTTTAGAACTTCAGAAATTGTCTGCACCATTAGTACTCTTGTAGCTCTTATGAGCAGCAGGACTCATTACTGCACCATTCCTAAAAAGAAACCTTATTTCAAGGCTAAACACTTGCCTCAGGCAGGGTTCTCCGAACAAAGGGGAACCGCCAGGGAGGAGGCTCGAAAACTTACGCCATCACTCGCCCTCCTCCGCCTAAGACAGCTCCCTGGCGGTAAGGGGAGGACACTCTTAGAACTTACTCTCAAAAAAGGACAATCATCATGCATTACACTCATAAAAATACCCAACAAAAAGTCTTCCTCTCTCTCTCCATATGGGCCACCACCGTCGCTATCACCGGTTATCTCGGTCTCTTCACCCACATCCCTGCCAACGGCATTGCCCTACTCGTCATCCTCAGCCTCACTATCCTAGTCGTCCTCTACTACCGCAACCCAGCACTGAACATCTATATCAACAACCTACCTCCCCGACAATTAGTCATCTTCCACCTATGGCGCATCGTCGCAGGCTTTGCCTTTCTCTCTTACGGCAGTCAAAACCTCTTGCCAGAACGCTTCGTCATCAACGCTGGCTACGGTGACTTAGCCGTCGGCTTCCTAGTCCCTATCATCCTTTTAGGCAAAGAAAGCATCCAAAAGTACATCGCGTTCCACCTGTTCGGTCAGCTTGATTTTATTCTTGCCGTTGGCACTGGGCTTACCTTCACCGTATTGCAAGTGCCTCTGATGGAGAATATTGCCACTTTCCCTATTGTGCTCATTCCTTTATTTGGCGTTCCCTTGACCGGAGCAAGCAGTATTATGGCAATTGATGCGCTGCTTAGACAGCGGCGACAGATAGCTTCCCGTTAATGTGAGATTTCGGTTGGTGGCTCTTGGTATTGCAGGGCATCCACAAGGGATGCCCCTACGTAATGTGGAATTTCGGTTTGTGTTGCTAGATATCGCAGGGTAACCACAAGAGGCAGCCATACGTTTGGATTTGATATAACATCCCATATCCCCCAAGGAAAAACCATGACAGATTTCAAAACAGCGCTCATCGTCATTATCGATGGAGCCATCCTGCCACCAGGGCAACAACAATCTGCGGACAGTCCTGATCGATTTCTGGAACCGGATGAATATGCCACCAGCTACTGGCATATTCTGCAACAACACCGCAGCGCCTGGACCTGGGAAATAGAATTACGCCCCTGGGTAGAACGGTTTTAACCTAAATCAATCCCATAGATAGCCATACTACAGATCACAAATAGATCTCCAAGGACAAACATGCTAGGCTCGAAGCCTACTCATAACCCACCCCCATGAAATCCGCTAAATCCCAGGTTGCTCTACTGGCCTTGTGTCAGGCGACGGCCATGACCATTAATACGGTCTTGGTCACTGTTGCTGTTCTCATCGGCTACGCCCTCGCCACAGACAAAGCCCTGGCCACACTACCACTGGCCATACGCCAAGTTGCAATGATGGTAGCCACGATCCCAGCTTCACTACTCATGCAGAGAATTGGGCGACGCAATGGATTTCTGATGGGCAATTTTATCGGTCTGGTTGGTACGGGTGTCGGTATTTATAGTCTCGCCATTGCTAATTTTTGGCTGTTTACCCTCTCCATGACGGTGCTCGGTATCTCCGGTGGCTTTTTTGGTTACTATCGTTTTGCAGCAGCTGATGTGGCCGATCGCGCATTTCGATCGCAAGCAATTTCTTGGGTGTTAGCAGGCGGTATCATTGCAGCCATTCTGGGACCATGGTTGGCCACAGGATCACAAGGATGGTTTAACAGTGAGCTATACATCGGTGCGCTAGTGGCATTGCTGGGGCTACATGTATTCACGAGTCTTTTGTTATTAGGGTTGCAGATTCCTTCAATGACATCAGCTCACCATACCCAGAACACACGACCGCTGGCCGAGATTATGCGACAGCCTAAATTTTTGGTAGCTACCCTGGGAAGCACTGTCAGCTTCAGTGTCATGGCGTTTGTGATGACGGCTACGCCGTTGGCCATGGCAGCAGCAACCTACTCTTTTGAGCAAACGGCTTCTGTCATTCAGTGGCATGTGCTTGGCATGTTTGCTCCCTCGCTGGTGACGGGCTGGCTGATTAAGCGATTCGGCACGTTGCAAATTATCGTGACTGGAACAGTGCTAAATCTGGCTTGTATGGGGTTAAATTTATCCGGTACCAGCTTTTGGCACTTTACTATTGCCCTATTGTTACTGGGCCTAGGTTGGAATTTTATGTACGTGGGTTCCACCACCCTACTCACAGAAACCCATACACCTGAGGAGAAAGGAAAAGTTCAGGCGATCCACGACTTTATTATGTTTAGCTTTGTCGCTCTAGCTACATTCCTAGCAGGGCCAATATTTCATCGGTTTGACTGGGAACTTCTTAATCAGATGAGCTGGCCGCTGGTGCTGCTCACTCTGTTGGTGGTGCTGTGGTTACAGCAAAAGCGATTGCGCAGTCAGCATCTGGTTTAGGTCGACTTGCATGACTTTGCAACAGCCTGGGCAATTAAGGCCATGGCAGCACTCTTAAAAGTATGGCCGATCTGCTCAGTTCCTAAATATCGGGCTTGGGAAAAGCCGCCGTCAATGACCATTGTTAGTTGGGCTGCCAGGGTTTTGGGCTGGTTGAGATTGGCAGCTGTGGCTAGGGTTGTGATGCGATCGCACACACTCCCCTTATGCTCCAAAACCACCTGCCGCGATAAATGCTCTGCATCCGCAAACTCACTGGCCGTCAGCAAAAACGGACAGCCCTGACAGTCAGACCTCTCTAGCAAATGGGCAATGAAATCCACAATGCCTACCAGCTGAGCCATGGGCTCAGGGTCACAGTTCGCTAAAAATGCCTCCAACAACTGCCAAAACTGCTGATTCCGTTGCTCCAAGTACGCCTGAATCAACGCATCCTTTGACGAAAAGTAGCGATAGAGGCTCGTCTTCGCAATTTTCGCCTCAGCAATCACCCGGTCCACACCCACCGCATGCAGCCCACATTCATAAAATACCTGAAGATGCAATAAATCCAATGCCAGCAGCCTACAAGAAAGGATTTACACCGGCTCCTGTCACCTCACAAACATAATTCAGAACAACGGGTGCCCGAGGTGCTCCATCCAACTCTGGCGGATACTGCGTTACTCTCAAATACTCACTGTCATCAGAGTTCTACTGATCTAACAGAACAATATCATAGAATAATTGTTCATCTACTGAACTGCCAGTAAACTCATACTCCCATGCCCATGGCTCACCAAATTCGTTGTAGTCAGCATAGGGACTCAGCTCGTCGCTGACCCCCAGAAATTGAGGAAAATCTCTCTCGTCACTAGTCAGAAATAATCCCCCTTGGGTGGTAAACAACTCGACATTGAGGTCTTCCAATCCCTCTTGACTGGAACAAACATAATCTACATAAAAACCCAATGGGGGCTCAAACGAATCGTACTGTGCCTGGGCAGCAGAACCAAAGAACACTAAAGCAGAGCCAACACCGATAGAAATTGTGAGTAAGGGTTTCATACTCTCCATATGCGTGCGTATGAGTAGTAATTTTGGCGTTACTGATCCTCAGAAAGTGATCCTCAGAAAGATTTAATCTGAAAAATTACGAATTTAGGGTAAGTCTGGCCGATCGATTCATCCTCTCAAGCAGCAACGGCAGAACTTTCAATGATTAGTTACAGCCGTTGTTCGTAGAGCAATAGTGCCCAGTACGCCCATAAGAATCACATTTTTTGATATTGACTGACAGTGCAATGATGAGCAGCACCGTCGGTCAAATACCTAAAGCTTAGATGCCTAAAGTTAGAAATGTTTACCAGAACACTTGACGACTTTCTAGAAAAACGGTAACAATAGATACAGAAATGAACGTTCGTGATCCATTCATTACTTCTTTTGCTAGTGAGTTGGGTCATGGAAGTAGGCAGCAGAGCTTCTATGCACTGCCATCCGAAGGAACGCACCTCAATTTCTAGACACATCACGTTGTATTGAGGAAGTTAATCCCATGACACTACATCCTGTTACTCCCCTAACCTCTGTTGAGAATAAAGGACGCCTTCTTAAGCATGCCAATCGTCAGCAATCGCGCAACCGTCAGCGCTCTATGTTGATGCGTACTATTCAGCAGGTTGCTACTGAACAAATGTAAGGCTGTTTACTCTCCTCTTTTTTATTAGCTCTAAAAGGGTCCTGATCGATTGATCAGGACCCTTTTAGGTCATTAAGCCTAATGTCTGCACCGCTGAGTGAGTCGCTGATGCCGACGCTAAGATCATCGACAGGACCGATGACTGGACACGGGCGGATTGGACACTCACGATGAAGAGCACGTAGCCGATCAACCGCTATGCGGCACAGCCGAACAAACTGTTCAGGTAGAGTTTATTCACCTGGGGCTGATTCACACCATTTTGCATGAGAAAGAGGGACAGAGCGGCCTGCATCACCCGTTCCTGGCTCCACAGTTCATGGGTGCTCAAATAATCCTGCATTGATTGATGTAGCGTTTCGGGAATCTCGATCATGAGGCTGACAGTGGCTGGAGCTGTGGTCATTGGAGTCATAAAGATAACGAGATAAATGTATAGACACAACAAACTGGAGCCTAGTACAAACTCTTTGCCCAAGCGTGCCACGGAGGGCTAACGACATTTGGAACACAGGACAAAGAAGACGCAACTAGGTCGCCTGATGCAGTGGTGTTTCATTGTGCAGGAGACCCTAGGAATTCGCAATGTCCGTCAGTTTTGGGAATGTTCTAATTCGAAATTTAGGCTGACGACACCAATAGGGTTCAGCCCATTTTTTTGTTAATTATCGTTACAAACTGAGAGCGATCCCCGGTCTTCATCATTTTCCACAAAAGGGCTGAATGCACTGAATCTTCGTCTTAATTTGTGGATAACTCCATGTGAACTGGGGAAAAGTCACGGAAAACCCTGGGGAAAACGCCTTCTATTCTTAAGAAAAATAAAGTCGCAAATTTACGCAAATAGACCTCGGTGGCATGGGACGAAAGTTGGCACTTCATAAATACTGCTCAACGCCAACCTTCGTTAATTTTTGGGGGTAGATGCCAATGACCACTGCCTAATACCTATGAAAAAAATATCCTCAGGTCAAATCGTCCAAATCAACATCTCTGACGGCGGCACTCCCAAACGCCCTATTTTCGAAGTTCAAATCACCCCAGCTGGTCTCACCGGCGATCGCCAACGCAACCTCAAATATCACGGTGGCCCAGACCGTGCCGTTTGCCTCTGGTCCGCCGATATCATCCAAACCTTACAAAACGAAGGCCACCCCATAGCACCAGGCAGCACTGGCGAAAATATCACGGTGGCTGGCCTCACGTGGGCACAACTTGAACCGAATATGCAACTTCAGCTTGGCGATACAGTTCGGCTGCTGATCACCGACTATGCCGCCCCCTGCCGCCACATTAGCCGCTACTTCAGCGATCGTCGCTACAGCCGCATTAGCCAAAAACACCATCCCGGTACCAGTCGTCTCTATGCCCGCGTTTTATCTCCGGGTCTTGTCCACGTCGGAAATAACATACAGCTCACATGAAACAATTTGCCCTGCAAGGCTGCGGCTGTCTAAGGGTCTTACCAGAACCCACTGATAAAGCCCCCCCTCGTTTGTGCCGCATTGGTTTCGGTGCATGGATAGGGCACCTTACAAGGTGTGGCATCTAATATCCCGGTGGTTGCCAACATTCTCCAATGTATTGATCTAACATTTGGGCAATGCTTAACAATTCCATCTCTCGCCAACGTTTTCCCACTAATTGAACCCCTACCGGTAGTCCTTGAGATGTTTGCCCCACGGGTATGACAACCGCCGGATGGCCACTTAAGCTAAATGGAATCGTATAGGCACCATTGGCAATACTGTGGGGATATTGTTTGCCATTGACTTCCACAGCAGTCCAGGCAGGTCGATGGGTAAAGGCTGCTGTCGCCGCCACGGGCATCAGCCAGACATCCCATGGTTCTAAGGCTGCATCCAACCTAGCAATATAGTTATCGCGCTCCGTCAGGGTTTCAAAGTAACCCTTGAGGCTAGGTCGCAACAGCTCTGGCCAGAACTTGGCAAAATTACCTAATTGACGCAGGTTGCGATCGCCCTGGGTTGCCGTTCGATATAACAGTGTTAAACTGCGTCGGATCGTATACCAATCCTTAGGTTGGGCGTAGTTATTAAGATAGGCCGCCATTTGACCATACAGCGTCCATATCTCAGACAAATCAAAATCACCTGGTGACCATTGATCTGTCTGGGCTCCAGCTTCTGTTAAAGTATGTACCACCGTTTGCATCGCTGCAAGAATCTCAGCGGCTACCGGAATCTCTGGCCATTCATAAATCCACGCAATTTTTAGCTCACTGAGTTCTTTGCCAGAAGGCACATCTAAAGGCACTGGCGGAATCTCTGGGCGTCGTGGATCGGCACCTGCTAGCAAGGAGAATCCCAACCTTAAATCCTCTATGGAACGGGCAAAGCACCCTATGGTCAGCATTTGCCGCAGGCAGTGGGGCATTCCAGGTGTTTCTGGAATATGACCTGCTGTGGAAATCCTTCGCTCTGTTGGCTTTAGCCCATATACTCCACAAAAATGAGCGGGTTGACGTACCGATCCAGCAATGTCATTACCAATCTCCAGCGGCGATAATCCGGCTGCCACTGCCGCCGCACTGCCGCCTGAACTCCCTCCAGCTGTATAGTCAACATTCCAGGGATTATTCACCCGAGGGAAAAGAGAATTCGTACTTTGAAAATCTGCCGCTAGTTCCGCCAAATTAGACTTGCCCATAATTACAGCCCCAGCTGCTCTTAGACGAGCCACCACGGTGGCATCCTGCTTGGGAACATAATCTTTTAGAGGCGGATAGCCCACCGTTGTCTGGAGACCAGCAGTTTCAAAAATATCTTTTACAGTCATGGGCACACCATGCAAAGGTCCCCAATTTTCTCCTTTTGCCAGAGCATCGTCTGCTTGTTGCGCCTGTTTTCTTGCCCCCTCCGCATCCAAAGTGCAAATAGCATTCAGCCGAGGATTATATCGATTAATCTGGTCTAAATGAGCTTCTAGCAACGCTACAGCAGAGATTTTGCCGTCCCGAATCATTTTTGCCAGCTTATGGGCAGGTAGAAACACCAGATCGCTCATTAGATTGATTTTCCATAGGCTAAAGGACACATTATAGGATTGCCTGGAGGTGAAGACGGTAGGCGTTAGACTACACAGCCAGTGTTTCCTGACGCTGACGAAAGTAGTCCACCAAAAAATCAATCGCCCGACGTACCCGCAAAGGTAAATGCTGACGATTGGGATACACAATCCAGGTAGAGCGATCCCGATCCCAGAAGTCTTGCAAAATAGGCAATACCTGTCCAGCCTCTAAAGCTTCCGCCAAATTTACCCGAGGCGAATAGGCAATGCCTAATCCCATCACAGCTGCTGCTGCTAACGCTGGTCCATTGTTGCTACGCCAGACCCCAGATACCCGGATAAACCGTTCTCCATTAGGGTAGGAAAATCGCCAGCGGTCAGTATTGGCAATTAAACAAGCATGGTCGCGCAGTTCCTCTGGCTCGATGGGCTTACCCCATGCCCGTAAATAGTCAGGACTGGCACAGGCCACCAGGGTGCGCCCGGTTAGTTTGCGAGCAATCAGACTGCTATCTTGCAGCACTCCATAGCGAATGGCAAAGTCAAACCCTTCATCAATCAGGTCGATATTACGGGTATTAAAGTCGATGTCGATGTGCACTTGGGGGTGCTGTCGAGCAAACTCTGCCAAAGCGAGGGCCACATAGCGTTCTGCAAAAGCTCCTGCTGCCGACACGCGAATGCGACCCACCACCTCAGCCGTCTCACCCACCACCACCTGGTTGGCTTCTTCTAACCCTGCCACCAGTTCAGAACAGCGACGATAGTATTCTGCTCCAGCATCTGTCATGCGCACTTTACGGGTGGAGCGGGCCAATAACCGAATGCCTAATCGCTCCTCCAGAGCAGCCACCTGACGACTGACATAGGATGTGGAAACGCCCAGCCGCTTTGCGGCAGCGGAGAAACTGCCTGCATCCACCACGGTCACAAATTCTGACACACCATCCCAAATGCCCATGGATCTATATTGTTGCTGCTGAGCAAAGGTCATTTAACTAAACTCGATTTTATATTGCCTGAGCAACAATAAGCATATAGTTGACCGATTCGACCCAACTGGGACTGTAGTACTGGCTTTTAAGACAATGCCGACGGGTATTGACAGTTAGGCAAAATAGCATTGGTTTAGCGTGCTTTAGGGTTTTCGGATTAATTTCTTTGTGCTAAATTTTTCAGATTTTCTAAATTCGTTAGGAGCAACGTTCCATGGCTAATCCTCGTATTCTGATTGTTCTCACATCCCACGACCAACTAGGTGACACCGGACATGCCACTGGGTTCTGGCTAGAAGAACTGGCCTGTCCCTATTACACCTTTTTAGATGCTGATGCCACTGTTACGCTTGCATCTATCCAGGGGGGCCAGGCTCCGTTAGATCCGAAAAGTCACCTAGAAGAGAGTCAAACTGACGATACAAGGCGTTTTATAGCAGATAGTGCAGCCCAAATCGCATTAGCCAATACCCTGGCTATTGACCAGGTTGATGCAGGTGATTATGACGCTATTTTTATGCCCGGTGGTCACGGCACCATGTGGGACTTTGCAACCAGTTCTACCCTGAGCAATTTGATTGAAGCCTTTGATGAGGAAGAGAAAATCATTGCAGCTGTCTGTCATGCGCCTGCTGGATTGGTGAATGTGAAAACCTCTGCGGGGGAGCCGTTGATCAAGGGTAAAGTAGTCACTGCCTTTTCCAACAGTGAAGAAAAGGCAGTTGCATTAGACACGGTTGTTCCCTTCTTGTTAGAAACTCGTCTGCGGGAGTTGGGGGCAATCTTTGAAGCCGGTCCAGACTGGGGAGCTTTTGCTAAGCAGGACGGTAACTTGATTACGGGTCAAAATCCAGCTTCGTCTGAACCAGCAGCTCAGGCTGTTTTGGCGGCGTTAAAGTAGGCTTTGGAAAAGTTTTTGAGTGGTGTGCGATCGCATCACGCTGATGGAAAGTCGGATGCGATCGCACAGAGTAAACAACTGCCTCCCCTTACTCCCTCTTCCCCTTGAACTCTCCTTATCCTCCATCACCTTCCACTTTTATCAAGATTCTTATCGCAAAAGTGTCACTTAGCACCTATTAAGGCAAAATTGGGCGGCTACAATAGCCTCACCAATCTGGAAAAGGCGATGGTATCCCTCAGATCCAAAACGTTATTCTTTTCTGGCATCACCGCTGGTATTGTTATCAGCTGGTTGACTCAGCTAACCCCAGCCTGGGCCAACTGCCCCGATTGGGTCGGTAGTGTAGAGTGGCATCGCCCTACAATGACCGCCCATTTCCAATTTCTACAAAACCAGACCAGCTATCCATGGGGTAACGCCCGTGTTTTTGAACGTATTGAAAACGGCCAGGTCTTTCTAACAGAAGCTTTTGATACGCTCGACGGAGAACAAAAGCAGCAAGTACTTCAGACACTGTTCTCCTTTGATAGTCGAGACTACCTCACCGAAGAAGACTATTTAGAACGTCTGAAAGCACCAGGAATGGGACTGTCTCCCTACCAGGTCATGACCCATGAGGGCCGTTTACTACGCGGAGTGTATGACGGCTGTACTGTGTTTATCCTATTGACCGAAAAACAGCGCTACAGCTGGGCCTATCTTAGTCAGGGTCGCAGCCAGCCCTATAACCTAGCCGATAGCCTGTTACGCAACGCGGGACAACCAAGCTGGCGACAGGTTAATTTCCCCATCGGTGCCATGGCCGAAAAGAGAGTCCGGCTTAACTTCTGGAACTCCATAGGCTATGAAAACAGCGACTGGTGGATTGCCTGGGTGCCAGAAAATGGCTATTTTGAAATTAATGTCCCTGGGAATTTTGACACAGCTCTACTAGAAGACTATTGGCAAGTTGCCGATCAAAACTACCGTTATATGATTGTAGGCAACGACGGAACCTGGCTAGAAGAGAAACGATTTTAGATAAAAGCTAAGCATGAGTGTTTAGGGACTTACCGCTAAATAAAATACCCGTTTTGCCTGGCTGTCAGATGTTAGGCGTTGGGTGCTTTAGCTTATTAGCTATGAAGCTGAAGTACTGTCAACATTTCAAACAGTGAACTTTACCAGAATAGCGTATAGCGATGGGACTATTAGTCAATGGCATATGGCAAGACCAATGGTACGATACCAGTAGTACCGGCGGACGCTTTGTTCGTAAGGCCTCTCAATTCCGCAATTGGATTACACCTGATGGTGCCCCTGGCCCCAGAGGAGCAGGTGGCTTTAAGGCAGAAGTTGGACGCTATCACCTTTATGTCTCTTACGCCTGCCCTTGGGCACACCGCACCCTAATTTTTCACACCTTAAAAGGCCTAGAAGAGATCATATCGATCTCTGTTGTCCATTGGCTTATGGGTAACAATGGTTGGACCTTTGAACCAGGAGAAGGCGTCATTGCCGATTCTTTATTTAATGCTAAGGTTTTACATGAAATCTATACCCATGCTGACCCTAACTATACTGGGCGGGTAACCGTACCTATCCTATGGGATAAACAAACTCAAACTATTGTTAACAACGAATCGTCAGACATCATACGCATGCTTAACAGTGCGTTTGATCAAATTGGGGCTAAATCAGGAGATTTCTATCCTGATTCGCTCAGAAAAGAAATTGATACCTTGAATGAACGTATTTATAACACCGTCAATAATGGCGTGTATAAATGCGGCTTTGCCACTACCCAGACAGCCTATGAAGAAGCCTTAAAACCACTGTTTGAATCCCTTGATTGGCTGGAAGAGATTCTAACTAATCAGCGCTATCTTACCGGTAATCAGCTTACCGAAGCTGACTGGCGATTGTTTACAACGCTGGTGCGCTTTGATCCAGTCTATGTCGGACATTTCAAATGCAACATGCGGCGGATTGTGGATTATCCAAACCTTTGGGGGTATGTGCGCGAGCTATATCAAATGCCTGGTGTGGCACAAACGGTAAATTTCTCACATATTAAACGCCACTATTACCAAAGTCATGAAACCATTAATCCAACCAGCATTGTTCCCAAAGGTCCGGAAATCAACTTTATGAAGCCTCACAAACGCAAGTTGTAAAGGATATTTTCAGGTTTTAATCAGTAACAGTATCCCACTTGAACACATATACGTTAGAATGCGGAAGCGGCGAATGTCGATGGAAATCAATTAACTAAGATATGCTCGGAGTCATTCTTGGAGATGCGTTTGGTTCTGCCCATCAACGCACCAAAATCCAAGACTTTGAACTGATTACTCCAGATAGCCACTGGACAGAAAACACAGTTTTTACACTGGCTACTGCAGACTACTTGCTCTATGGCGGGGAATACGAAGAAAGCTATACACGTTGGTATAGTTGGTATCCCGATGTAAAGGGAGGGTACAACAACAGCTTTAGTGAGTGGGCTAAGACAAATGGCCTAAAGCCTTACTACAGTTGTCGTAACGATGGCGCACTGAGAGCGGCCCCCATCGCCTATGCATTTGACAATCTTAAAGAGGTTATGGAAGAAGCTGAGCGCTCTGCCATGGTCAGTCACAACCATCCTGACGGCATTAAAGGTGCCCAAGCAACTGCTGCTGCTATCTTTCTAGCCAAAGAAAAGGCTCCAAAGGAGACCATCTCACAGCTGTTAACCAGTATTTTTGGTTATAGCTTTAAGACACCTTACCAAGAGTTGCAACAAAGCTATCAGTTCAGCTGCTTAGCAACAGACACTGTGGAAGCAGCTATTACTGCATTCCTGTACTCCAAGGACTTTGAAGATGCTGTTCGCAAAGCCATTGCCCTCGGGGGTGATGCTAAAAGCCTGGCCGCCATTGCTGGTGGTATTGCGGAGGCCTTTTATCCAAAGGTGCCAAAATCACTACAGACATTAGTGTGGGATTTACTGGATGAAGGTCAGCAAGATTTAATCACCGAGTTTCAGACCGAATTTGTAAGAGAGGTGTTACAAGTACAAGCCGCTTAATCCTTGGGTAATGAACACTGATAACGTTCAACCTCAGTAAACAGAGATACCGATAATCGACTGTTCCACATTTCTTGTCGGCACTCCAAAAAGTCAGCAGCACACCGCGCAAGCAATTTTTCGAGCCTGCCACGGTGTGGGTTTTCCATAGCTAAAAAACCACGGCATTCCTTTATACGCGATTGATCAAGCTTTTGATCAGTCGCGGCTTTTTTTAACCGTCCCCTCACCGTAAAACAGCAATTCGCCTGGTCTAGCATCCATAGCAATCGTGGCTACATCGGCATCGAACGAGAACGTCTCGATGAAACCAAACCAGCGGATCTTAAGGAAGCCTTTAATATTGGAAAAGAGCTCTCTACTCCACTGAACAGACTTTTGTCCACAATCTTTGGCCCAGTGATCAACCATTTTTTTGCCAGACCATTAATATTTTTTTCAGATATGCTTAGCTACCGCTAATAAGCATATCTGTTCAAGCATTTGCCTGGGCGCGCGCGCTGTAGGCCAATTCAATCGTTCCGATAGATCCCCCCCTACAGGAGCACTCGTTTAAAGAACTAACCAACACCAAAACCAGACCAAACCTCTCCCGCCGCACCATGGGTGACGAAGCCACCTACATACAAGTCGACATGCGCAACGCCCCAGTGGTTAGCTTCCGATGCCATATCCTATGTGCCGGGTATGTGCTTTGGCATTGATAGTGGCGGATTAGACTAACCCATGCGCAAATGGAGAGGTTTATCGTGTTAATCCAAAGCAGCGGCAAGCCCGTTAATCAATTGGCTAATCTCATCCTCGATTGTGTAATGGAGAAACGATAATCGCAAAACTCCAGTATCAACGGGAATATTCATCTCCGCTAACGGACGCATGCTGTAAAAATTTCCCTGCCCTACCATCAGTTTCTTTTCTGCTAGTACCGCACATATCTCATCAATGGATTTCTTTTTGGGTACGACAGATACAGTGGGCGCGCGCAACGCTGGATCATCTGGCCCGATAATGGAAATATCGTCGCGCTGCCGTAGCCACTCCAGAAGAGGTTTTAGCAAGCTTTTCTCATGCTCTTGGAACAGTTTCTTAAGCTGCCGTCCCTTTTCTGCATGGTTAACAGCTTCAGAGAAATGATGCTCATAAACTGTATCCAGATACTGGGCTACACCAACAGCAGCAGCAATCTGGGCATGGTCCGGACCAGCTGGCAACATCTTTTTCCGAGCACTATGTGCATTAAAGGAATGTCCCTGGTTGGGTAATTTATCCATGATCTCTTTTTTAATAGTCATGAGACCGAGATGTGGCCCCCATGTCTTGTATAGGGAAAACAGATAAATATCGACCCCCAGAGCCCTAATGTCCGGCAGGCCATGGGGGGCATGGGCTACCCCGTCAACAACAACACAGATATCCGCAGTCTTTACCTTTGAGACAATCTCTGCGACCGGATTAGTATGGCCAATGACGTTGGAACAATGGGGAAATGCCAGCAGTCTGGTTCTATCGGACAACAGGGTATCCAGATGATCCGGATTCAACCTACCTGTCTCAGGGGCAATGCGCCATTCCTTAATCACAATGCCTGTTTTTTCAAGACGTCTCCAAAATCCGGCATTGGCCTCATGATCCTGATTAGAGAGGATGATTTCGTCCCCCTCGTGCCATATCTCCCGGAAGGCATGGGCCAAAACATAGAGGTTCTGGGTAGTGGATGGGCCAAAATGAACGTCATCTTCGCTAACATTGAGGTATGCAGCTAGTTGACGGTAGGCTTCATCCATTGCCGCACCAGCTTTTTGTGCGGCTGGATAATTGTAATAAGGTTGAACTTTGGTCTGTGTATAGTAGTCGTTTAGATGGGAAATTACCTGTCGGCATGTATAGGACCCGCCTGCATTTTCAAAAAAGCCCCATCCGTCTAATGACGGTTCTGCAAAGGCAGGAAATTGACTTCTAATAAACTGTGAATCTAACTGCGTCAAAGTTCTCTCCTCATCTCAGGCAACAGTAGGTAGTCATTAGCTTATAATGATCTCGCCTCGCTCAGGGAGATGTTAATCCTTGTGCAGGCAATGCTAGAGCGTTACATTATTCTATGGCAACAGATTTGTTAGGCGATGGTCTGCTCAATCAAGCAATAACAGTAATAGTCCCATAGCGAGGCTAATCCACTCGTCGCCATCAATGTCGAGTCACCAAAACAGCGTGGACCACAGATGGAGCAACCACCACACTCCACTTTGTCAGATGAACGGTACCAATGAATACTGTTTTATCCCTCAATAGACAGAGCTGTTTTGAAATCAGCCAGGGATTGAAAGCCCATTTTTTCGTTCAGAAAACCGAGCTTTAGGGGCTAGTTTCAATGCCAAGATCTCATACTGAGAATTGCTGCGATTGAGCATAACGGATCGTGAAATCAGGTAATAATTTGATAATTTACTAAGTTATGTCCGAAAAATCAGTCCGTAGTTTCGGAGAAGAAGTTACAAGGAAGTTACAAAGAAGTTACAAATTTAAGGAGAGATTGGTACCTACGGTCACTCAAGCTGTTGGTGGCTGATCCAAGTAGCAGCTTGACTGCTGACTTTTTTGACGATTTTTTCGCACTTGAGCAAAGTCAATCGTATCTAACACTATTAGGGGTGCTAAGAGTACTATGGGCGATCGCAAAACTGGCTGGATTACTGACGGGCAGAGTCTCCAGGATTACCAGCTAGAAAATCAAGAAGTGAGGGCGCTTTTAACCCGTGTAAAAGTGACCAAACAGTTTATTCGATTCCTGGAAAAGGCCAAGCAGGAAATTACCCAGAATGATGAAGAAATTTTAGCGGCTACCCAGCAGGAGCTATCTGAGGAAAACCTCATCCCGAGATTTTTTAGATCCCTTAAAAAGTGGTTTACAAAGGATGCTAGCTCGAATGAGCTGCTGAACACATCGATCAAGCATCTTCAAAACAACATTAAACAGATTCTGGCTAATGTTGATTCGGACATAGAGTTATTTGATGCTGAGTTGGTGATACCGAATGACTACCAGGCCCAGAAGGATATGGTCAATAGCGATCGCATCGCCCCCCCTATCGACACGGAAATCAGCCAGCACCTCGCCAAGATTTTAGATAGCAGCCTAGCAAATCTGCCAAAAAGCGTAGCATTTAACCATGAGCTGCTGGCACAGGTTGAGGGTGCTCTGCAGGAACTTTCTCCTATTTCAGCACAGAAAAAAGCAGCCTATTCAAAGCTGATTGAGGATGCTTTTCACCTGCTACCGGAGCTGATAGCTAAGCTCTCCAATGCACCAATACTACAGGAGCTGATGCAGCAGCCAGAGCTAATAGCCAACTTCACCAACTTCACAGATTCAAAAATGCTAAAGGAGCTGATGCAGCAGCCAGAGCTAATAGCCAACCTCACCAACTTCAAAAATTTGATATCACCCACTAGACCATCGGGGGACAAGCTTAAAATTCGTCAGTTTCCGCTCCCTACTACTGATCCAGACTCGGTTACTGGGGAGTCAAAGACGATCAAACTGCAACTGCCCCTGACTCGGCATCTGGTGAATCGCATTACCCATGGCGAAGACATCCTGCTAGAGCTGCCTCGGGTCGTGGATTTATCCTACTGGTGTTCGCCAGTCAAGGACCAAGGGAGCCTGAATGCCTGTACCAGCAGCGCCATTGCATCCCTGGTGGAATATTTCCAAAATCGCTACGCCCAGGGCTCATCAGCAGATGGTACCTTTACCCCAAGCCATCTCTCCGCTCGCTTTTTATATAAGGTTGCTCGTCGGTTGGGGGCTGGGGAACTAGGAGCTGACGCAGTGAAACGATATGGTCGATACCTCAAAACCGAGACCGGCCAGGCTGTCTCCGAGGCAAAGCAGCAGGCTCTCTTGCAACAGCTTAAGGCAGACATGGAGGTCGCGTTTACGTCCACCGCACAGCTGCAGAAGTACATTGACGATGAAAAAATCGCCGAATTTATGACCGACTTTACCGATATCGGCGCTTCCCTGCGGCAAACCTTTAAAGCACTACAGCTATTTGGGATTCCCCAAGAGCGCTACTGGCCCTATACTTCTAGCTCTCCAGATTTTGATCTAGAGCCCAGCCCCTTCTGTTACGCCTTTGCCCAAAGTTATCAGGCACTTAAATATTTCCGATTGGATCCCATAACAGAGAATCCTGGGTCCCCCAATGAGCCGACCTTGGAATGTGCTCAAATCATCCTGTCTCAAATTAAAGTGATTCTAGCCTCGGGCTTTCCTGCTGTCTTTGGCTTTATCCACGATGCAACCTACGATCAGCCCTACGGCAAAACATATACTAACGGGGGTAATATTGTCTGTCCGATAGATTCAGAGAAAATCAGCGCCCTCAAGCAGCAAATTCACGACCCTAACAACAGCCAGGTGACGGGCCATGCGGCTTTGGCGATAGGCTACGACGACGATCGCCGGGCCTTTTTGATTCAAAACTCCTGGGGAACTGACTGGGGCAAGCAAGGTTATGGCTGGCTGTCCTATGATTATGTGCTCCAGGGACTGGCCACCCACTGGTGGACGCTGCTGACCACCAAGTGGGTAGAGGTGAGCAACTACGGTCTTGATACTCGTTTAACGACACCGATTAAAACGAAAAAGGACAAGTAGGCTTTGCGCCAGTGGTGTCCCACGTTCTGTTTGCTAGAGCCCGTTTACTAGAGCCCCAGCCTGGTGCTTCCCAGACGATTACACCTAACTACCATCTACCCAGTGTTCCCAATGGATTTTTCACCTACGTCATCTGACGCGTCACCTGACGCGTCACCTGATACTGTTCAAGAGAGCCCTCGCAGCCAGTACGATCTCTTTGTTTCCTACTCCAGACGCAACAAGGCCTTTGTGCAACAACTGGTGAAGCGGCTCCGCTCCGTCGGTTACAAGCTATGGGTAGATTGGGAAGAGATTCCCCTACTGTCTCAATGGCGAGAAGAAATTCGTCAGGGGATTGTTGCAGCAGACAATTTTTTGTACATCATGAGCCCTGATTCTGTGGCATCAGCAGAATGCACTAATGAAGTGGACTGTGCCATTGCCCACAACAAACGTTTAGTGCCGATTCTCTACCAAACGGTTGAGCCTCAGACAGTGAATCATAAGATCGCAAACGTTAACTGGGTCTTTTTTCCAGATCCTGACAAAGAACCCGACCAATTCGAGTCCGCTTTTACCGACCTGTGCGATTCTCTCAGCAAAGATCTCGATGCTGTCCGTGTCCACACCCGCCTGCTCACTAAGACCGATGAATGGTTGCATCACCAACAGGATACCAGTCTGTTGCTGAGGGGCAAAAACCTAGCGTTCTTCGAGCAGTGGGCGCTGTCCCCAGCTCAGCAAAGCTCTTCTCTGACGGAGCAGCAGCGGAACTATTTGCTTGCCAGTCGTCAAGCAGAAACTCAGCAACAAAAGCAAACCCTGCGGCAGCAACGTCTGGCCTTGATGGTAATTTCCAGCCTACTGCTGCTGGTTGGTCTTTTCGCCACTGTCGGGGAGATGAGGCGACGCACCGCTGTCACCCGAGAAATTGCGGCCCTCACCACCGCCTCTGCCGCCACCCTGGCTCAAGGCTATCCCCTGGATGGCCTAAATCAGGCCATCCAGGCGGGCCATCGGCAGCAGCAGGCCCACTGGCTGAAGCAGCCAGATCTGTTGGCGTCGGTGCGGACCGCTATGGTAACGGCACTCTATCAAACCCAGGAATATAACCGCCTCGAAGGTCATAACGACTGGATATACGGTCTTGCAATACATCCTACCGATGGCACGATCGTCTCCGCTAGCCGGGATGGAGATATCAAATATTGGGAGTCATCGGGGCAGCTGCGCCAGACCCTGACCGACGCCCATGGTGGTGCAGCGATCAACTACGTGCGCTATAGCCCTGACGGGCAAATGATGGCCTCTGCCGGGGAAGACAGCCTGGTGCGCTTGTGGACCGCCGAGGGAGACCCCCTATACACCCTGGAAGGACACCAAGATTTTGTGGTTGGCCTGGCCTTTAGCCCCGACGGCAACGCCCTGGCATCGGCCAGTGACGACGGTACCGCCCGGCTATGGAACCTGGCTAATCAGACCAGCATGGAACTGACGGGTCACCAGGATATTGTAAATAAAATGGCCTTTAGCCCCGACGGGCAACTGCTGGCCTCTGCCAGTGATGATGGCACCGTGGGGCTGTGGCAGTCCGACGGTAAGTCTTTAAAGTTCTTAGCAGGTCATGGGAGCTGGGTGATGGATGTGGCCTTTAGCCCCGATGGCACAACCCTGGCTAGCGCTGGCGACGATGGCACTGTCCATCTGTGGCAGCAAGATGGGACTCTGATCACAAAATTCGTAGCCCACGACGACAGAATCAACGCCGTAGCCTTTAGCCCTGACGGCAGGTGGATTGCCACCGCCAGCCGCGATCGCACCGTCAAGCTATGGCATAGCCAGGATCAGACCCTGGTAAGAACTCTACGGCAGCACCGGGGAGCGATCCAGACCTTTGCCTTCACCCCCGACAGTAGCAGCTTGCTGTCCGCCGGTCGCGATAGCGTTGTGCGTTTCTGGGCCTTGGATCTACCGCTGACCCAGCAATACTTGGGCCATCAAGGCGATGTCTACAGCGTATCCCTTGGTCCGGGTCCGGGGCAGTGGGTGTCCACTAGCGCCGATGGCAACCTCCGGATCTGGAACCAGGAGGGAAAGAGTCATGTGTTGCAAGGAGAGATCGACACTGTCTATCACGCTAGCGTCAGCCCCAACAGTCAATATATTGTCAGCGGCGGCAGCGACGATGACACAAACACTGGCCTAGTGGAGCTGTGGGACTCTGAAGGTCAGCTCCTCCGCAGCCTGGGCCGCTATGGTCAATGGGTTGTTAGTGTGGCCTTTGACACTGAGAATCAGACCATTGCCGCCGCCGCAGATGATGGAACAGTTTATCTGCTGCGGCTAGATGGCACGGTAAAACACACTCTGGCCTATGGCGACTCGGTCTTTAATGTGGGTTTCAGTCCCGACGGCCAGCATATGACCGTCGCCGGAGAAGGCGGCCTCCAGATCTGGAATATGCAGACCTACGAGAAGGTTGAACAAATTGACTACCCCGCCAGCGTATACCAGTTTGACTATAGCCCTGCCGGAGATTTGCTGGCCTTTGCCGCCAGTGACGACAAGGTGGGTCTTTGGACAGTGGGTTCAGGGGATCTACAAACCCTGGCGGGACATACAGGAGAAGTGTACGGGGTGGAGTTTAGTCCCGACGGCCAGCTCCTGGCCTCCGCCAGTGCTGACAAAACCATTCGCCTCTGGCAGCGATCCGGAGATGCGATCGCATCCTGGTCAGGCCACCAAGATGCTGTCCTTGATGTGAAGTTTTTCCAGGAGGGCCAGTCCTTAGTTTCAGCCAGCTATGACGATACCCTAATCAGCTGGGACCTCAGCGTTCTAGATCTCGATCGGGCCATGGCAGTTGGCTGTGACTGGCTCCAGGACTATCTCACCAATCATCCCGAGAGCGACATTGCCCAGCAGGGCATCTGTAGCGACGGGTAGTCTGATGGTGAGTGGTCACGATTCATTATTTCGTATAAGGCAGCTTGATCATGGATAACTGCCACAAAATCGCGACCCCTGCCGCTCGACCCTGCTGGAATCTCTCTTGGAAATACAAGAAATGGGGTACACACCTCTACAGAAGATCTGCACCCCAATCTCCATAAATTTAGGAGTAAGCTAAGCTGTAAACCGCCAGACAACAGGTTCCCAACCATAGGCATTCCCCTGGGTTCTCACGTGCCCCAACCCTGGAAAGGGCATATGGGGCACCAACAACAGTTGACGCTCAGCTGTAGTCGTTTCAAGTAGCTCACGACGGGCCATCACGCCCTGTGCAGGATCATCATCAAAGACAACTTCCCAGTCCGGGTTTTCCAGGTTGAGAGGATCGCTAAAGAACACATCTCCTGTGGAGAGCAGACTATCTTCACCAGAGGTAATGAGGAATGACGCTTGTCCTGGGGTGTGCCCGGCAGAATCAATCGCCTGGATATGGGGAATGACCTCATCGCCCATGGCAAATAGGGTGGTGCGATCGCGAATTGCCGTCAGGTTCCCCTTAGCCGCCGCAATGAGTCCGGTGCGTGTTTCTTCGTCCAATAGCGACTTAGGCATCTCCACGGTGTCCGCCATCCAAAACTCAGATTCTGCCTGGGAGATGTAGAACCAGGCATTGGGCAAACGTAGCTGACCATCGGTGTCTAAAATACCGCCAATGTGGTCCGGGTGAGCGTGGGTCAAAATAACAGTGTCAATATCTGTGGCAGCAATGCCTGCCGCTTCTAGATTTTCCAACAGATGACCAGCGGTAGGCCCAAAGGCATTGCCTGCACCCGTATCAATCAGCACTTTATGGTCGTCAGTTTCAATGTATAGAGCATTGACGTGGGCAAACACATCTTCTGTTGAGAGAAAATGTTCTGTCAGCACCGCTGTTACGGCACTGGGGTCGGCATTGGGGACAAAGAAACTGGCGGGAAAGGAGAGGGTACCATCACTTACCACCATGGCGTTAAGGTCACCCACTTTGAAGTGATAGACGGCGGCATTGGTCGGGCCGGTTTCAAGTGTCGTCTCAACCGGATCAGTTTGTGCGATCGCGTCGTGCCCCAAGATCACCAGGCCAAGGGTTATCCCTGTCGCTAGCACCAGTAACTGCCAGCGACGAAACCTGCGAGAAAGATAGTGTGTTAGTCCTCTTAATAGAGCACCATACCAGTGTTGTTCTCTCATATTTGCTCCTATTTATTGGGTTCCAGAGGCGAGTTTATTTTGGCGGCAAATTCAGCCATTTTCTAAACTCATTGGGCGCGATTTTCAAGTTTCCTGGCTATTTTAATCCACCTAAGACTATCGCGCTTTGCAGCACCAATAGAGGAATCCTCAGAGAACTGTTTGATATCTGACGTAATTGATACCTGATGTATTAATGACTTGCCATCCTATGGTTTCGGCAACGAAGCGATCTCCAATCATTAAGAACGTTTGCACCAATGATGTTTCCAGTCCCTTAGAACAACAATGCAGACAAAGGAAGTCTCTGTTCTCGCAAGCTAGCGGACCAGAGTAAGTACCCATTAAAGGCAGCGTAATAGCTAAAAGCGACGTAATAGCCAAAAGCGACGTAATAGCCAAAAGCGACGTAATAGCTAAAAGTGACGTAATAGCAACTTTCGAACCCTAAAGTTGAACTCTTAGAGATAGTCATCTAAAACATATCTCTAGGAGTTCACTCACCTGGCAAAATTGGCTTAACACAGTCTCAAACCGTATCGCTATGGAACGAATAGATATCGAATCAAGACGCTCGTACATCCATGATTTTTTCATACTCCAGATTAATTATGCAGTTTTTCGTATTTTTTTTTGACCTATAGAATAATAGCTATGTATAACGCCTGATTCAGCGTGTAATCGCAAATATACGGAAGCCCAAGAATTAGGTGTGTTTAGAGCTATGAATTGACTTGATCTAGTAGATGCAACACACCACTACGCCAATCCAATAAAGGTCTAAATTTCGGAAATAGTAAAGTAATAAGCTAAAACTCCACCCTATTAACTAAAAAAGCTATCACCATAGGGTTCCCAAATCCTAAAGTCAAATGCTACGATAGTGTACGGTAAGTTTTCGGCAGAGAAATCAGTTTTGTTGCAGTCTCAATTTCAGTAACAGGAATATCTCCGTTTAACTCGCTACATGTTTTTCAATTAAGGGGATTTCCTTATGTCTATTTATGTGGGCAATTTGTCCTATGATGTCACTCGTGAAGATATCGAAGACGTTTTCAATGAATACGGTCGTGTAAACCGAGTCAGTTTACCCATGGATCGTGAATCGGGTCGTCCTCGCGGCTTTGCGTTTGTAGAAATGGCGGCTAAAGAAGATGAAGCCAAAGCCATCGAAGCACTAGATGGTGCTGAGTGGATGGGTCGTGTGATGAGAGTCAACGAAGCCAAGCCTCGTACTGCATCTGCAGGTAGTGGTGGTGGTGGCTATCGTCGCAACTCTTTCTAGACTTTTAACTGCTAACTAAATCGAGATTTTGTTAGTGTTATTCGCGGGTGGTTCTAGGAATCACTCGCTTTTTATTGGCTCACTTTAGACCACAGGGGTGTCGGCCTAAGGCCACATAATGGTCCAACTCGCTCAATATCGTCTCATTCAACTGATTAGACTTTGCAGCCAGGGCCATGGCTCACATTGCTTTTACCTTGGTCGCAGATAAACCACAGTTACGTCAACTGTCAGGGGCAACGGTAGAAAAATGGTCTACACCTTTCACCCCCACCTCAAGTCTCCCATTTTATGCAAGCCTAATTTAAATTAGATTCAAGAATGTGCTTCGTGTTCAACTGCAAACCAATAGCCCCAGTGCCTAGTCGTAAAATATCTTCGTACTGCTCCAACGATGCGGGATAGGCATTCTGTTGACAGTTCTGCCAGTTATCCGCAGCACTACTCAAACGCTCATTTTGTTCATCCAGGGTAGCAATATAGCAATAAGCCACCCCCTGACCTGGATACGTGCCTTCATTCACGACCATTTTCTCAATATTGATTGATGCTTGAAAGTGCTGATGAGCTTCTGTAAGTAATGCCTGCTGTTCTACGTCAGAAACATCCTCAGATTTCCCTCGTTTCATAAGGGTAATGCCTAAGTTTCGATGCATTGATGCCTTTAGAAACAGCTTTCTGTCATCTAGCTCGTCCATATCCTCCAACTGATTTAACCCGATACGAAACAGAACTTCTGCATCCAATAAACCACTAAGTTCTCCAAACTCAGTAGATTGCTCGTTTTCAGCGGCAGCTAAACTCAAAGTACCCATGCCATTAAGGGCAACCAGATCTCCTTTCAGCAAACCATCCTGATATTCGGCTTGGGCTTCTTGAAATTTCTCTAAATTCTGATACACTTCTGCCAGGTGATTATGGGGCTCTGTAGCATCTGGATTAAATGCAATGGCCTCTTTATAGTACTCAACTGCCACATAGAGATTACCAGCATGTTGAGCCCTAAGCCCCTGGTGATAATAGTAATTAGAAAACTGAGGCAGAGAGTTATACACCCCATAGGACGCCAACAATAACAAAATAGAAACCACCAGCGTTGCTTCCGAGTGAAAATAGGTGGGAATATTAATTTTTTTGAGAGTGTTTTTGACTAACCTGCGACCACGGTGGGTTAAGGTACCACTGGCAATTACCACCAGCCCTGTCGCTTGGGACAACGTACTCAAGGCCTGGATCAAATCAAACCCACCGACAACCGAAAATGCCTGTGCTGTAATGGTTAAGAATGACGCTGAAATCACCAAACAACTGGCACTCAAAAAATTCCACAGCCAGTCAAAGCGATCTAATCTATGACGCTTTTCTTCGGATACATAGGGCTCTAACCACCACCACCAAGCAGTTTCATCAGGTTGTCGACTACGACGACAGTCAGCCAGTTTGCCATCTTTAAGCAAAGCTGGAGCCAGAAGCTGGAGCTGATTATCCAAATCACTGAGACGAGCTAACGTATTTGCCTGCTGAATAATAGAGCCAGTTGCCTGGAGTTTGCTCTCAAGGGCATCTCGGATCAACAGTAATCGCAAAACTTGCTGCTTCGCTATAGTGTCAGAGTTTTTCGCCAATCGCGCTAGCTCCTGAGCATAGGCTTGCAATGCCATTTGCACAGGAGGAGTATGGCTGGGCAATGATTTGGGTAATATCTGGGCCATGCCTAGATTCCGTCTACAGGATCGGAATAATTGATGTTCCTACAGATATACAGTTCCCTTAAAGTGGGAGCAGCACAATAAAACAGGTACATCCTGGCATAGACTCAATCATCAGGCTACCTTCATGGCGATTTTCAACAATCCTACGGACCACATCTAATCCCAGACCAGAGCCTTTGCCCATGGGTTTGGTGGTGAAAAATGGTTCCGTTAATCGGTTTTTAATCTCTTCTGGAATCCCCGGACCATTATCCTCGACTTCTACTCTAAGGCAGTTATTTTTCTCACAGGTTCGAATCGTTATCTTTGGCGGTACTCCTGAGTCGCTCTCACAGAGAGCATCAATGGCATTGTCGATCAGGTTAGTCCATACCTGGTTTAGCTCACTACCAAAGGCCGTAATCTCGGGAAGCGTCTGATCATATTTGCGCTCCACTGTAATGCCGTGTTTCAGTTTAAAGGCAAACAACCGTAGGGTATCTTCAATGCCGTCATGGACATTAATCTGTTGCTGGGCCGCCCGATCCATGTAGGAATAGGACTTCATCGATTGAACCAGGGTAGAAATCCGTTCGGCACCGTCTAAACCGTTCTGAATCATTCCCATGACGTCAAAGGATAAGGCTAGCCAGCGTAGTCCCATATCTCGCAGTTCAGTTGGGTCATCGCGCCAACGCGCCATTAAGTCTTCTAGCTTAGCAGGGTCAACATGACCGGCTGCTAAGGGTTCTACCAGCTTCCACGCATCTTCTACGCCGTAATCGTCTAGCCAGTCCGTTAAGGCATCTTCTCGATCAGCCTGGGCTAAGGGGTCATTATCGGGATGGGCAATGGCGGCAAACCCGCGATCGCGAATGGCTTCCCATTCCTCAGTATGGTCATCCTCGACTTGCTGTTGACCATATACCAGGTTCATCCGCTGCAACTCCAGCATGGCAGGTTGCAGATCCTTAAGTGCTCGCACAAGAGCTGCTGCTGGGTTATTGAGTTCATGGGCTAACCCAGCGGACAGGGTGCCCAATGCGGCCATTTTTTCGCGGCCCTGGATAAATGATTCTAAGCCCCGCAATCGTTTGCCAACGGTGCGAAAGATATCGCGTTCAAATTCTCGGCAACTGTGGATAACGTCTAAAAAGTCGGCACACTGTAGACGATAGAGGTCGACATCTGTGTCTGCTGTCAAGGTTACCGGCACCAGATCTTCTGTGAGTACTTGAATCTCTCCAAAAAAGGATGGGCTCACGTTCCGACCCAGGGGCATATCGACACCATTACTTTTACGGCTGATGGTAGTCTGACCACTTAGCTGAATAAAGAATCCTCGGGGGCGATCGCCTTCTTTAACTAGGACTTCACCGGCAGAGAGATGGATGTGTTCGGCGCGATCGCAAATCCAATCCAACCGCTCCCGAGGCAATGTTTGAAACGGTTTCATCTGCAACAGAGAATCAACACAGAGCATCGTTATTCTCCCTCACCAGTTAACGCCACATAGCTACCCAGCGCAATCAGCCCTGTTCCCGTCGCATAGCGCTGTCCTCTCCTCAGCCTCGGACTGGACTTCAACCACTGACCAATGGGGCCGGCTAGGACAATAACAAGAAAATCAACACTAGTATTGAGGGCAACAGATGTGGAACCCAGCAACAGAAATTGAGCAAACACAACACCATCTGGATTAATAAACTGAGGAATAAACGCTAAAAAGAAAAGCGCTGTCTTAGGGTTCAGAACTTCGACAGTCACCCCTTGAAAAAATGCCCGTTTATACCCTGTGCTACGAACATTGGCCATCCCTATATGGTGATCTCGGCTCAGAATCGTCTTGATGCCAAGATAAATCAGGTATGCTGCGCCCAGGTATTTCACCAAATTAAACGCAAACGCTGACGCTGCTAGCACAATCGAAATCCCTAAGGCTGCTGCTACCACGTGAAACATTCCCCCCACTGAGGTGCCGATTGCTGAAGCAATCCCCTCAATGCGACCACCCCTGAGACTGCGGGTCATCACATACAAAATACCGGGACCAGGAGTAATCGCCAGCACAATGGCAGCACTGAGAAACAATGAAAAGGTAGCAAAATCAGGCATGGGAAACACTTAGTGATGGGGCCAATAGACTATCTAACGTTAATTTGTATTCTTTTAACTCTTTCGATAAAAAAATGACTTTCAAGTTCCTGCGGCTATTTTAGCGGGTTTAACACTGATCTAAGGCGCTTACGCTTAAATAATCCCCCATCACTCATCCACCCATCTACAGCCCCAACCTGGGTCTTTATTTTTGTGCAGTCCCCTAAGCCTTCACATCACCAAGCGTGGCTAACCAGTTATCGGTTTGGAACTGAGATTGCAGATGTACCACTTTCAAATGTTTATACTCGGGTTGCTTCAACAACTGAGGATATTGTTTACGGCGTTTAAAATAGGTTTGCAATATCCATAACAAAATGGACTCCCGGCTAAAAAAAGACTGCCGAATCGTTTCGCGGTTACCGTTCCACAATTCTTCTTGCTGAAATGCCCGTCGTACGGTGCGTCGCCACAATCGTCGCCACACCAAGCCAAATGGATAATCTAACAATACAACCGTATCGGCTCGTCCCCATACAATATCGCGCACCTGGCCATAATTGCCATCAATAATCCAGCAATTGCCCATCAGTGCATCTGATACCCGTTGGCGAAATATATCGTCTGGTGGTTCTCCCCAGTTTGGCTCCCAATACAAGGCATCCAATTCAAAGTGAGGAATTTGTAATTTTTGGGAAACCTCACGCGCCAAGGTTGTTTTGCCTGAGCCGGACGTACCCACCACTGCAATTCGCTGACCAGAAAAACCTGTTTGCATAGCGCCTACACCCTAACCAATGTTGCACAGGATTTACTTCTACAACAGAATTCAGTTAATTTACGCCAAACATAATCAGTTCAGACACATTTTCCGCATTTCATCAGAGAGAAAGGATAACAACCTAGTTTCTCTAAACAATGATTAGAGAATTGGATAGTCGTAATAGGATTGGAAAATACTGATGAAAGTATGTTGCCATCATCGGATTAGCATGGTATGAGTTTCGGTCTTATTCATCTTCTGATTCTGATTCGGGAATTAACTGAATGAGTCCAGTTTGAAAAGCATTGTCATAGGTAATGATTGGCAATTGCTCAAGTTCCGCTTGAGCCATAAGCATACGGTCGAAAGGATCACGATGGGCAATCGGCAAATTTCCAGCTCTAAGAGCATGGGTAGCCGTAATCGCTAATTCGATCAACCTTGCTTTGTGCAAAATCTGCGGATAATTCTCAACCAGCTCTTTGGCCTCAGGAAGTTTACCAATGCGATATTTGGTAGCAATTTCCCAAGCAGATGCACTGCTTACCAAAATGCGATGCTCCGGATTTCGAATAATATCCCGACAGTCAGCATTCAGCTTGGGATCATCAAAAAGCCACCACAATAGGATATGTGTATCGAGAAGATAGCTCATTCCCATCTTTGAAGCTCCTCTTCGGGTAGAGGCTCGAAGAAGGTATCATCCAGCTGACCGGTTAATAGCCCAGGTGTACGAGGCTGAGGATGTTCTTTTGCTAACCCTAATCGAAAGTAATGAATCAAGTCGTAAAGTTCGACCAACTTTTCCTCAGGAATAACTTGCAGTTCGTGGATGATTTTTTGGATCAATATCATCAGGCTTACTCCTCTAAGGTCTAGTAAGGTGACTTGACTTGGGCTTTGCCTATCATGACGCATCATCTTAGCAATCGCCAATAGCTTTGATACCAAATGATGCTTCGTTTAGTGACTTAGTAACGGCAATTTTCTTTTATCTGGGCTTTCTTGCATCCTGATGAGGTGTTTCAGTCCTACGGGCGATGCTTGATTGAGAAACCAGAAACTCAGGCTTGCGCGCCAGACTTGCTCCTCTACAAGGGGAAAAATACTCTTACTAAATGGCAATCGGGTGAACCCAGGTGGTGTAGTACGACTCTTCATCGGCTGCCAGACTTGATCGGTGAAATTGGAGACACCACTCTTACGTCTAGATTTGGATAAACAGAAACAACTCTATGCCAGTTTAGGCATCCCCGAGTACTGGGTGATTGATGAAAAAGGAATACGCCTATTTGCGTTTGGTTTAACTGAATCAGGCAACTATCAATCAATTAAGATTTCGAAGGTATTAGACAGTTTACGCATTAAAATTGAATGTAATCTAAGTACGATAGTCTAATCATGAAGGCTTGAAGACTAACAGCGTATTTTTCTACTAAGTCCTTTAAATATTGTTCATCTGGACCGAGTAAATCTATACTTTTCAACTTAGATAAATCATTGTGTATAAATTTTGATGGCATAAGAAGCTCTGCAGCAAATAAGTTTGCTTCTTTTTCTTTCACATCAATGCCTTCACTCGACTTAGCATTCCTAAAATTGAGTTGAAATCCTTGACTTTCATTTTGCTTATCGATATGAATCACTTCACCCTCATGCAGTAGGAAGTGACCTAACTCGTGCGCTATCGTGAACCGACGTCTATTCTCATGATGTGCAGAGTTAATTCCTATAACAACTCTCTTAGTTTCTTGATCTCTCAATAAAAAACCCGACAAATCATCCTCTGCTGAATGCTCAACAACTAATATGCCAAGGCTTTCAGAAATCTCGAAAACATTCACAGGAGCTTCAAAATGGTTAGTTCTTCTCAGAATGTCTTCAGCAGTAGCTCTGATAAATTTCCTCCTAACCGATGCAGGCATAATTAGTCCCTCTTAATTTCATTCATAGCTTCTTGCACCCAATTCAACTCTTTCTGATTCAATTGCTCCTTTAAAACATCTTCAAGGCTACTTGCATATTGTATAGAAGGCATAAGTTCATCAGGAGAAATGCCCAAAACTTTGGCGATTTCTAAAAAAGTATGCAGAAACATCTTTTGTCTACCTTTTTCAATATTTGTGACAGAGGTTCGAGTAATTCCCAAAAGTGATGCCAAAGCTTCTTGAGTTAACTTACGCTCCTCACGCACTGCACGAATTTTCTTACCTAAGTCTAGATAAAACGCATCCTTATCTAAGGCAACCATTTTTACCAACCTTTACAAAACAATCTTTACAACACAGTGACTAGTTGGAAATACAAGTTTAGCAATTAATGTCATTCCCAGAAACGTTTCCAAGAATGACATACAAAAAATACAATAAAAATATTGACATTTTTTCGTACTTCGCATAACATTTGGGCGTTGTATTGATGAGGAAAAATATGGTCCTTCAAAAACCTGGCGAAAAGCCAACTAGCCCCGGAGAGTATCAAGAGCGTGGTAAACGTGGAGGTCATGTGTCCAAGCCACGACAAGTTACGATCGAACCTGGTGATCCTAAGCTGCCGCCAACTCAAGTACCTGGTAGAACCTGGGTGCGTATTGGCCCACCGAAAAAAACCTCCTAATCCTCAAGGATTAGGAGGTTTTTGACTTAGGGTGCTAGACAGTTGCAGCTGTCTGGCACCTACTTACACTTCAATTAAGGAGTTCAAGTATGAACCATTTACATTACACAGTCAATGCTGGACCTAGTGACTGTATCCGTGTCGAACTTAATAAGCAAGCAAATGTCAAATTGATGGATAACATCAACTATCAACGATACTGTTCTGGTAGTCGCTACTCCTTTCAAGGAGGGCTCGCGAAAGCTTCTCCTATATGGCTCACTCCACCAAGTCATAAAAACTGGCATGTGGTAATTGATCTAGATGGATACTCCGGCTCAGTGAAAGCTAGCGTAAGTATTACTTAGTTGTTCTCAATTTTCTTAAGGCAAGAGGGTAATCTCTTACCTTAAGAAAGTTTGTCCAGCCCAAACACTGATATTTACGTCTTGCTATCAAAAGCAATGTCTCTGGCAAGTCCAACAGCTTTCAGAGGCATTCGTCATGACTCATTGTTTGCCTGATTTAGCAAATACTTCTCATAGCTTTTATTATCCACCTGTTTCTGTGGTACCGACTTAGTCCAACCATAGCGAGCCGTTGCCCGCAGGCAAAACTTCCGCTCTAAGTCATCCTTACAGCGACTAAAAATCACCAAGTTTTTTGTCCAGCTAATTTCTGCAACCAGCGGTTGCAGATTTGGCCGCTCGGCATAGGAATTATAAAACTCCCTTATATTCCAAAGGTTTCGGGCCGAAAATCCATTACGTCCTGGAAAATCAGTCTGCAAATCCTGCGCTAGCGTTTCCACCACCGACTTGCCCCAACCCAAAGCCTGCTGCTTTTGATGGATCAGTTCCCCAATTTCCCAGTACAGTTCCACCAGCTCACGATTCACACTACGTAACGCCTGTAGCTCCTCTCACGAGATTCGCTGCTTCACCTCATATTAAAAAGCTACCATAGCCCTGGGGCGTCATCTCACTCACAACAGTGCCCCAATCCCTGTCAAAATCTTCGCCATCTCCACATCCAAAATCTTCTTAAACGTCTGCTCAAACATCTAAGTAGGTTGACCTAATCATTTATAAAACAGAAGATTAGACGATTGGCCTCCTCGTAAAAGCCCCCAAACACCAATGCTGGGGGCTTTAAGTTAAGTCTCTCCAGTATTGGGGGACGGAAGGGGGCCTCGGCATCTGACGCATAATGGGGATAACCTACCTATAGCTAGAAAACAACGCTGATCACCAGCAACTCAGTATACGCAATTTCGCTATCGATTGCCCCAAAGAAATCTTAAAGCTGTGCCCAGGCAGGCCCTACACATTAGCCAAATGTCGATGTACAAACTGCACACAAATCGACCCTTCACCCACACCAGACGCCACCCGCTTCACCGACCCATGACGCACATCCCCCACCGCAAAAATCCCTGGAACATTCGTCTCCAACAAAAATCGATCGCGCTCTAACGGCCAGAGCGCACCATTGGGAATATCCGCCCCACTATAAATAAAGCCACGCTCATCCCGCTGTACCACATCATCAAGCCAGCCTGTGCTCGGTGTTGCCCCAATAAAGATAAACAGCGAATTGGTCTTAAACGTTTTCACCTCTCCTGTTTGAGAATCTTTCACCAAAATCCCTTCTAGTCGATCACCCCCCTTAGCCTCCACCACACTGTGAAACGGCATCACTTCAATATTGTCAGTCCCTGCAATCTGGTCAATCAAATACTGCGACATGCTTTTTGTCAGCGACTCACCCCGCACTAACATCCGTACCTTGCGGGCATACTTCGAGAAATACATGGCCGCCTGCCCTGCTGAGTTGGCACCGCCCACCACATACACATCCTCATCCTTGCAGGCAGCCGCCTCTGTTTGGGCCGCACCGTAGTAAACACCTGCCCCCGTAAACTGCTCCACACCAGGCACCGATAGCCGACGCCATGACACACCCATGGCTAAGATCAGAGCATGGCAACTAATCTCACTACCATCTGATAGGGTCACAATCCGATAATTGTCTTCCAACCGAATCCCCGTTACTTCCTGAGGCGTTAAAATCTCCACCCCAAAACGTTTTGCCTGGGTGACTGCGCGTCGAGCTAAATCGCTTCCACTAAGTCCCACCGGAAAGCCTAAATAGTTTTCAATCCGAGAGCTTGTCCCCGCCTGTCCGCCAGGAGCTTCTCGCTCAATCATCACGGTCCGCAGCCCTTCTGAAGCACCGTACACTGCAGCAGCTAACCCTGCCGGACCACCACCGACGATCACCAAGTCATAAAATGGATTCGCCGCTTCAGTCTGCATCCCCACCTGCTGCGCCAGGTCAGCCGTACTAGGCTTTACCAGTTTCTCACCACTGGGCAGCAGCACCAGCGGCAAGCAGGGGTTATCCTTCTCGCCGGCATAGGTCACTAGCTGCCGCGCTTCTTGGTTCGACTCAATATCTAGCCAACGATAGGGCACTTGATTCCGCGAGAGAAAATCCCGCAGCGCATGGGAATCTGGTGACCAGCGATCGCTAATTACCTTTACCCCTTGAAATACTGGCTTAAATGTTGCCTGCCAATCGTGCAGCAGATCATCTAATACTGGGTAAAGTTTTTCTTCTGGCGGGTCCCAAGGCTTTAGTAGATAATAATCTAGTTGGGCCATATTGATGGCATCGATAGCTGCATTCGTGTCAGCATATGCCGTCAATAATGCTCGCTTAGCAGCAGGAAAGATGTCGGAACCTTGATTCAAAAACTCGACACCGCTCATGCCCGGCATACGCTGATCTGCCAAAAATAACGCCACAGTATTGCCACGCAACTTTAACTGCTGGGCAGCTTCTAGGGCTGTTGCACCTGAGTCGGCCCGTACAATGCGAAAGCGATCCCCATATTGTTTGCGCAGATCGCGGGCAATGGTCTGTAGCACAGCAGGATCATCATCAATGGTCAGAATGACAGGCTTATCCATGGGGCAAAGAAGGCTAACTTATTTCTCGCATTCTTACAAATTCTAAGCCCTGTTGACATGAGAATTGCCAATGGCATGGGCTCAAGATTTTCATTTTGATGGAGGTTTTGCGCCTAAAATCATTAGAACAGCCGGTATATCCTTAAAAAGCTAAGCCTTACAATGTCTCAGTTATATTTATGCTTGAGTCGATAATTCGCAAAAATTTTGACCAGGCAGCAACGCACTATGATCTTATTGTCTTGTCTAAACTTGTCTTTTTATACTTTGCAACCAGGCTTCTATGAATACGGCTAAACAATTTGAAGAGCAAGGTCATGTTATTCTGCCTAGATTCTTTAACCCGGAGGAGATTGATCAACTTACTCGTATCATTGACCGCATCTACAATCAGTGGCAGGAAGAAAATCATGATGCCCTGATTGAGCAGAAACTCATCAATATGCACTCGCTGACTAACCCTAGATATTTTCAAGGTTGCAGTCATAAACGAACTGAGTTCTTCGAACTACTCTTACCAAGTAAACTCACGAATAGATTAGAGAGTATCTTCAAGACAGATATTTATTTTCACAATACACAACTCTTTTTTAACCCCCACGACAAAGAAAAACAGCCTTACTGGCATCGTGATCTGCAATACAGCCCCATTGATGATAATGTGCAAGCCGCTGAACATAACAATATGCTTAGTCTCCATGTGAGAATTCCCCTTGTTGCAGAAAAAGGAGTAGAGCTCATACCTGAAACCCACAAACGTTGGGACACTGAACTAGAAAGAAACGTACGCTTCGAGCAAAATGGCCATAGAAATTATGAATCCCTGCCTGGCTCTGTCTTAATTGAACTTGAACCAGGGGATGTACTGATTTTTAGCGCTCAAATAATTCATCGAGGCAACTATGCTCTAAATCCTACCCGCAAAGCGCTAGACCTTTGTGTAGGCAAACCTCACCCTTTAGTCGAAAGTTTTCTAGACCCGACAGGTCTACCAACTGACGAAGAAATCAAACATATCCAGAACAGTAATTGGTATGATCTGGCACGAAACATTGTACCCTCCCACAACTGGCAATAGATTCGGAGTGACACCCTGTGAGGCCAGCAGTTGTTGATAACGTTTAGGTGTAACTCCCAAGGTTTTTTGGAAAACAGTAGTATCTACAAATCTTCTCAGCACCGATCTATGACCCACTTTCCCAAACAGCTACGTGCTTTACCTAAATTCGATGGCCCATTTGATGCCTATAAACTCATGGCCCAAAACTGCGATGTTCTCTTTGCCACCTATCCCGCTGGAACAGAAATCTCACCCCACCATTACAATACCGACAATGTTGGCGTCATTACCCAAGGCGAACTTATTCTGATTATAAATGGTAAAGAGAGTCATTATCAGCCAGGTGATTGGTATCACGTTCCCGCCCAAGCAGTCCATGCGGCAAGGTTCGAACAAGAAACCTCAGAAATTGAATTCTGGTTCAGAGCAGATTAGATAGAGAATTTTCAGTAAAGACACATTCAGTTATCCACCACTCTTAAATCCCCAAACATTGGAGGGCTTTCAGGTTTGCCTAAGGATTAGGCAAACAAAAAGAATTACGTTATGAGAGTCTGGTCAATCGCTGCAAATATCGGAGGGCATCCACAAGGGAGTGCCCCTATGAGGTGATCCAAATTAATTAATCCAACTCACATCTTGCACCTGGCGTGGTGGCGATAACCCACCGTGGACTCAAAGTCGCACGGCTAATTGGATCAAAACCCTCTAAAGGGGTTAAAGAATCGCTGAAAGCCTATATTTAGGGCATCATAGCCAACGTTGTCGCTTTAGCAGACAGCCCTCAATTAGCGTTGGGTTTTGAACCCAACGTGGGTTTTAGCCTCACAATCGACTTAGTGCAAGATCTCAGTACAACCTCCAATCACCACCTACTCTACACTGAGCAAAACCCCTTGCCCCTCTATGAACCAAAAACTCACCCAAGGCCCCGTCGGCAAACAACTCATTACCCTCACTATCCCCATGGTCTGGGGCGTCTTCGCCATCATCGCCTTTAACCTTGTCGACACCTACTTCGTCGGCCAACTCGGCACCGCTCAGCTGGCTGCCATGAGCTTCACCTTCCCCGTTGTCATGACCTTCGGCAGTCTCGCCATGGGCCTTGGTGTTGGTGCATCTTCCGTCATCGCTCGTGCCATTGGCGAAGGCGACATGAGTCGAGTCCAACGCTTCACTACCAATAGCCTTACCCTTGCCGTCACTGCCGTCATCCTCTTCGTCAGTCTGGGTCTATTCACCATCAACCCACTTTTCAAAGCCCTTGGTGCAGGTCCTGATGTTCTCCCCTACATCCGTGACTACATGCGCATCTGGTACTTTGGCATGGTCTTCCTGGTTGTACCTATGGTTGGTAACAGCGCTATCCGTGCCGCAGGCAACACCCTGACGCCGAGTATCATCATGACCCTGTCCGCCGCCGTCAACATCATTCTCGACCCGCTATTAATCACGGGTGCCCTCGGCTTCCCCCGCCTCGAAATCCAAGGCGCAGCCCTCGCCACGGTTATTGCCCGTGCCACCACCTTAGTCGCCGCCTTGCTCGTTCTTCGCTTTAAAGAGAATCTTCTCTCTACCCAATTCCCAGATATCAACGAAACTCTCTGGTGCTGGAAAGACATTCTCACAGTCGGTCTCCCAGCGGCAGCTTCCAGTATGATCAGCCCCATCTCCATCGGAGTGATTACCAGTTTTCTCGCCATCCACGGACCTGCAGCTGTTGCCGGATTTGGTGTGGCCTCAAGACTGGAAGCCTTTGCCCTCATTACCGTTATGGCCCTATCCGCCAGCATGGGACCTTTTGTTGGTCAAAATTGGGGAGCACAAGAGTTTGGCCGAGTCCGCCTTGCCCTGCGCCAAAGCTTTTTATTCTGCATGGGCTGGGGATTATTTATGGCCATAGGGCTAGGACTGGGCGGACGCTTTCTTTCGGGCTTATTTAATCAAGATCCCAATGTAATTGCCGTGGCCACCCAGTATCTATGGCTAGTGCCCATCAGCTATGGCACTGCAGGCATTATTCAGGTTAGCAGTTCTGCGTTTAACGCCATGGGTAAACCGGTGCCATCCATTATTATGACCATTACTCGGATGTTTGTGCTGTATATTCCATTGGCCTACCTAGGTAGCCGTATCGCTGGACCCATAGGAATTTTTGTTGCTGCGCTGGTGTCCAATTTAGCCGTGGGAATAGGAGCCTATTGCTGGAATCGTAAGATGTGCTTTAAACCAGCAACGATTCAGGCCACACCTCAAGAAGCTTTGAATCAGTAGTGCAAAAGCTCAAAAATTAAACCTTCATAGGCAATCCGTCCCAAAGGCGATCTGGAAGCTGAGCTATAGCTCGCTGAAATGGTTTGGGGTCATCTAAACCACGAGACAAAATCAATGATCCTTGGATGGTCATTACAGCATCTTCGCCTCGCTGCTGGGCCAGGTCTGGATCTAAGCCAGCTTCGATTAAGACTGATGCGATCGCATCCACCAACGTCTGCAAGCGATCCTTAATCGCTTCATGAAACATATCCCGCGATGCCCCCAGCGTCAGCGATGCCAGCAAACAAGGCTGTTCACCGGCCTCATATAAGGCAGAGATGCGATCGCACATCCCCCTTAACCGCTCCAACGGCTCGCCATCCCCTTGCAGCGGGGCCACAATATTGTCCGCCATCCATCTACCCGAATAGGCCAACGTCTCCCGTACCATCTCCGCTTTCCCACCTGGAAAATGATGATACAAACTCGCCTTACCGAGACCCGTCGCCTCAGCAATGTTCGCCAAACTCACCCCGTCATAACCATGACGACGAAATAACCGAAATAGCACTGGCAAATAGGGTTCACGCGCCACAAACAACCACCAAACTTACAGTCTTGAGCCTTCCCAAAAGGGATCAACCTTACGGCCACCTTTAAAAGAGAATCATCTTTATTGACATTGTACCGTTCGTTCGGTATAAATTAACCAGACCGATCGTTCGGTTCAATATTAAATCATTTAAGGTCTCAACCCATGCCAAAACTTTATGGTCATCCCATGTCCGGCAACAGCTACAAAGTCAAACTGTTCTTGAACCTCCTAGGGATAGACCACGATTGGGTCACCGTAGACCTGCTAAAAGGTGAACATAAACAGCCAGAATTCTTAAAACTCAACCCCTTTGGCCAGGTACCTGTACTCACCGATGGCGACGTTGTTCTAGCTGATGCCCAAGGTTCACTGGTTTATTTAGCCCGTAAATATGACAACAATGGGGCATGGCTACCAACGGAACCATTGGCCATGGCCGAAGTGATTCGCTGGCTCTCCATTACGACGGGGGAAGTACGCCAAGGTCCAGAGTCAGCGCGTCTATACCATTTGTTTGGTGCTAAAACCATTAACATTGAGCGCGCAACCGAAAAAGCAACATTTATTCTCAACCAGCTCGATCAGCATCTGAGCGACCATAATTGGTTGGTTGGTAGTACGCCTACTATTGCTGATGTTGCCGTCTTTCCCTATGTTGCCCTTTCGCCCGATGGCAAAATTGACCTCTCGCCCTATCCCCATGTGTTGTCCTGGATTAAACGAGTCAAACAGCTCCCTGGTTTCGTAGGCATGCGAGGAATCGAAACTCTTGCAGTGACTGCCTAGTGAAAAACAAATCTTATAGGGACGTTGCATGTAACATCCCTACAAGATTCGTGAAACCCTAAATATTCTCAAATCTTTCCCCCCTAAACCCATGCCCAGCAAATTCGCCGACATTGCCTTCACCCCTGCCGTCAAAGCCGCCCAAACCCAGCGAGGTTCTCGAAAAACCTACGAACGCTACACCGCCAAAGCCCCGCCAAATGACACAATCACGCCGGAGTTGGCTGAGTTTATCACTCAGATGGATGGTGGCTATCTAGGCACCATCGGTTCTAACGGCTATCCCTATATACAATTTCGCGGGGGACCACCTGGCTTTCTCAAAGTACTAGACAATAAGACCATTGGCTTCGCTGATTTCTCCGGCAATGTGCAGTACATCACGGTGGGTAATCTGTCTGAAAACGATAAATCTTTTCTCTTTTTGATGGACTATCGACATCGCCGTCGGTTCAAACTGTGGGGTCGTGCCCACTATGTCGAAAATGATCCTGAATTAATTGAACAACTCCACATGCCAGGGTACCCAGCGAAGATCGAACGTGCAGTCTTATTCACCCTTGAAGCATTTAGCCAGAATTGCCCTCAACATATTCCCGTACGCTATTCTGAGCAAGACCTTCAGGAGGCAATTGAGGCAGCTACAGCGCCCCTACAGGCAAAAATTATCGCGTTAGAAAATCGTCTTCAAGGTTAATCTCTCTTCTCGTGTAGGGACGTTCCATGGCACATCCCTACACGAGATAATTTTTCATTCAATAATTCCTAACTCTTTAGCCTAAAAACTGTTCGACCATTCCCATGATCACAACGCCAGTCAACAACCCAACCGAACCGCTGCTTTTTAGGGTCTTCAAGTTTAACTCAGGCAATAGCTCATGGAATACAACAAACAGCATGGAACCTGCCGCTAATGCCATGCCCATGGGGGCGATCGCACGCCCCCCATCGACCAGTGTTACTCCCAACCATCCTCCTAAGGGTTCTAACCAGCCAGATAGGGTAGCAAACAGCAGCGATAAACCGATGCCATAGCCTAACTGACGCAAAGCTAGCGCTACCATCAAGCCTTCAGGCAAATTTTGCACAGCCACACCAATGGCAATGCCCGCATCATGGGTAGACGCTGCCCCCAAACCCACTGCCAAGCCCTCTGGAAAATGGTGTAGAGCAATAGCCAACACAAACAGCCACAGGTGTCGCCCATGGCCTGGCTGTGTCAGCTCTGGCTGAGGCAATACACGGTCTAAACCATAGAAAATCGCAACACCAATAATGACGGCAGCCACAATTTCTCCTGTGCCTGTGCCATAGCCAGCCGACTGCCCCGCCAACTGCACAGCCGGTATCAATAACGAGAATGCTGCCGCTGAGAGCATCACCCCACTCCCCATACTCAGCAACAGGGTCTGCCAACGATCACTTAACTGAGACGTAAACAGTATGGGTACCGCACCCACACCTGTGCCAAAACTGGCTAACACACTAGATGTAACCCCGTCAGACATCACATCCGACGCGACACTAGACCAGGATTGAGAGAGCTGTTCCATAGAAAACCTCCGACAGAAAATCTCCGACTCAGGACTCCATACTAACTCAAACTCATTATGAGTACGGGTGAGTTAAATCACACAAGCACCGATCTTTAAAGATGTGCAGTTCTATACGACAAAGATCTAAGTGTTTTCAGGGATATTACGGTTCTTAGAAACGACACATCATGTGGAAACTTTACGCAAAATGGTGTCTATCTCCGTGAAAAAACCCAAGGATTCATCGAGATATCTCGCTTAATTTAGTAATGTACTGAGTAACATTTACTACCCATGAATACAAGTTCGGTTGCATCCCATGTAGTCATTCGTCTACCCAGTCGTGTGGATAGTTTTATCTCACCGTTTTTTGAGCAAGATTTGAAACAGAAGCTTCAGCCTGGCGTCACCATCATCATCGACATGGCAAAGACTAAGTTTCTCGAACCTGCGGCAGCATCTGTATTTTGGGCAGGAATTATACAATCTCGCAAAGAAGGAGCCAAAATTATTGCTAGGGACATGAATGAGCAGGTCAAGCTTGTTTTAGAACGATCCGGCCTACTGCACCATTTACAGGAATTGTAAATGGCAGCTAAATGCCAAACGATAGAACAATACGCCTTGATCGTCCATGCCCGCACTGACGATGCCCTAACTTAATTATCGGCTTTGACGCTACACTGTGACGCCGCGATATTATAGTTAGTCGGAAAGAGTTGGTGCTGCGGTTGCGGGCTAAGGACTTAGCAAAGCCCTTAGCTTGAGGAAAGTCCGGGCTCCTGAAAGGTCAGGCTTGCTGGGTAATTCCCAGTGCGGGTGACCGTGAGGATAGTGCCACAGAAACATACCGCCAATGGAAAGGCGGAAGGCGGAAGGCGGAAGGCGGAATTTAAATTCATCCTTCATTCTTCATCCTTCATCCTTTTACAGGTAAGGGTGCAAAGGTGCGGTAAGAGCGCACCAGCAGCATCGAGAGGTGCTGGCTCGGTAAACCCCGGCTAGGAGCAAGGTCGCAGGGGTCATGGTTGACCTTTTTCCAGCCCCGCTTTTGGTGTACCGCTAGAGGCAACTGGTAACAGTCGTCCCAGATAGATAACCGCCCGTTGATGTTCGCATCAGCGAGAACAGAACCCGGCTTACGGCTGACTCTTTCCATTTTTTTGAGCATAGGAGGGTGGGGCAAGTCCACCAAATAACAGTGAATGCTAAGTGGCCACAGGGCAGTAGACAGCAATCAGTCAGCAATCAAGGATGATCCACGACGACAACAAGAGTTATCACAATTTGTAGCAAAGTTAGGGGTAACGGATCCTACGGCAGTGCGTTGGGACCTGCTGCATCAGGCCCTGATAGATATTTCTCGCTCAGCAGATCAAAATAATGAAGTGCTGGAGTTTCTAGGTGATGCAGCCCTAAGGCTAGCTGCCGCAGAATTTTTGCAAGCAACCTACCCCCACATGTCGGTGGGAGAAATGGCAGCAGTGCGATCGCAACTTGTCAGCGACCGCACGTTGGCAGTTTTGGCCAGAGACTACAACTTTGGGCGCTACCTACATATATCGTCTAGTGCCGCTGGGGACCAGGCCGGCAGAAGTTCACGGCTGGCAGACGCATTTGAAGCTGTCTTGGGCGCACTCTACCTGAGCACCCAAGATCTCAGCCTGATTCATCCCTGGCTTGATCGTCAGTTTGAGCGGCTTACCCAAACCATCAAAAACGACCCAGCCCGCCACAACTATAAAGCAGCCCTCCAAGAACTCACCCAGGCCCACAGTAAACAGCTGCCAGCATATACTGTCGAAGAAATTAGCCAGCGCCACGGCGATCCGGAGCGGTTTTATGCCCAGGTCCAGTATCAGGGCAAACTCTGGGGAGATGGCAAAGGTCCCTCCATTAAACAGGCAGAACAACGCGCCGCGCAGCAAGCCTATCAACAATTGGAACCCTTGATTACCGTTAACTCAAATAGCTAGTAACCCTGACTGCCACAATGGGCAAAATGGGCAGCGGACCGCTCAGCGAGGTATAGGGCAATGGATCCAGAAACAAGGCAAATCAAGCTGGCACTGATGGGAGTGGGGCGGTGGGGCACCCATCTACTGCGCAACTGTCTGGCTCATCCCCAACTTCAGGTGAGGGCGGTCGTCGATCCGTCTTCAGAACGGTTGACGACCATAGCCCAAACGTTTCACCTAGATGCCTCAGTGGCACTACTCAGGAGTTGGGAAGCGGCCTTAAACATTGACGGTTTAGAAGCTGTTGCGATCGCCACCCCCGCCACCACCCACGAGGCTATTGTCACCGCTGCCCTCAAACGTCAGCTGCATGTGCTGTGTGAAAAACCCTTGACGCTGACTGCCAATACATCTAAGGCACTTTGCCAATTAGCCCGTCAGCAAAATCGGCAGCTATTTATTGACCACACCTATCTCTTCCATCCGGCTGTTATGGTGGCCAATGCCAATCTAAACCGTCTAGGCACTCCACGCTACGGCTATGCCGCCCGCACTAACCTGGGTCCCGTACGTCACGATGTTGATGCCCTCTGGGATCTAGCGATCCACGACATTGCTATTTTTAACCATTGGCTGGGGGATTTTCCCACACATGTGCAGGCCCAAGGTCTGAACTGGCTAAAGCGTTCAAACCAAGTGCAGCTAGCCGATGTGGTGTGGTGTCGTTTGAAATATGCCAGTGGGTTTGAAGCAACGGTACATCTATGCTGGGCCAATCCCCACAAGCAACGACAGTTGACTATGGTTTGCGATCGCGGCAGCCTCATCTTTGACGAAATGCGACCTGAATCGCCCCTCACACTACAGCTAGGGCAGCTAGAAGCCGACACATTTAGTCCCATAGGCTTAAGTACAGAGTCCATCGACATTCCTAAGCAGGAGCCATTGGCCACGATGTGCGAGCATTTTGTCCAAAGCGTGCTCACCAATCAGTCATCATCCATATCTTCGGGCATCGTTGGCACTGATCTAGTCGCCATCCTAGAAGCCTTATCCAAATCCCTAAATCAAGCAGGCGCATGGATTTCTACACAGTAAAAGCAAGACAGTAAAAACAAGAGTCGTTTTGCGTTCTCAGATCTTTATTTTGAGTTGAGTTTATACCCGTTAACTCAAAACTAAACACTCCAAACTTACCCCTCTGTCTTCTGCCCCACCAGCACCTGCTCAGCAGCTTCCGTCTTATCCTTTTCAGGAGTCTCGGGTTCATCGGCTTCACCCTGGTTAGCCAAGAGCGGTAGGCTCACGGTAACTGCCGTACCTTGAGCCACCCCCTCACTGTAGAGGCTAATGCTGCCCCCCATCAGTTTCATAAAGTTCTTCGAAATCGCCAGGCCTAACCCCGTCCCCTCATAGCTGCGGGTGTGACTACCGTCCACCATTACAAAAGGATGGAAAAGCTTTTGCTGATCCTTGGGATCAATGCCAATTCCAGTATCCTGAATAGTCACGCTCACGCGAGGTGCGGGCACTGGTGCAGAATCGTCATCTGGAGCATCAACCGATTGCACTATCTCAATCTTGGCCGTAATACTGCCACTGTGGGTAAATTTAACGGCGTTGTAAACGATATTCAGGAACACCTGCTTGAGCTTATCGCCATCCCCCTTCACCCAGATGGGGTCTGACTTCTCAGGACGATTCAGGGTCAAGCCCTTTTGCTGAATCTGTAGAACCTGCATATCCAGAACATCTTGAACGATGCCCCCCAAGTCCAGAGTATCTAGATCAAGACTGACGGTGCCCGATTCAATTTTGGCAATGTCCAAAATGTCGTTGATAATTTTCAGCAAATGAATGGCTGCATTATCCGCCCGTTCTAGAAATTCCAGTTCCTCTTCGCGATCATCACAGGAGCCATCGCGCACCAGACGGACACAGCCAATAATGGCATTCAGTGGTGTGCGCAATTCATGGGATGTATTCGCCAAAAACTCATTCTTAAGCTGATTGGCCATCTGGGCGTTTTCCCAAGCCTGGCGTAACTCCTGGGCTCCTCCTTCCAGACGACGCAGCATGCGTTCTAGAACTTGCCCCAAATAATCAAGTTCCCAAATACTTCGGTTCTTGGGCGCAGCCTTGACCTCAGAGGAAAGGTCCTGAACTTGCTGAGTATAGTGAATCAATCGCTCCACCGGCAATGACAGACTACGGGCCACATAAAGCGCTAACAGAGCATTGGCAGCTAGCAATCCCAGGGTCAGCAAAAATAGAATCATCCGGATTTCCCACAGCGCGTGGAGGGCTTGATCAAGCGGCGTTACCGCTAACACATTCCACGTCTGAATCTGACCGGTAGACACCGGCAGTTTGGCACCGCTGTAACCCGCTAGCCACTCGTCACCACTTTCCAGCAAACTAAACAGGTGCAGGGTGTCCGAATTCCCTACGCGAATACTGCTCATGATGCTAACAAACCGATCAGCACCATGGAGGTCATCGACCGATAGACCGACTAGGTTTGGATTGGGGTGGGTAACGACAATGCCATTGGGATCGATAATGACCGTTTTACCTACCAGAGAACGGGGATTGGTGTCTTCTAGCTGCGTAAATCCAAACTGAGCTGATAGGGTATAGCGCAGCTGCCCTTCGGGGCTATAAATAGGTGTGGCGACAATCAAATCAAGCAGGGAAGAGTGCATCCCTTGCTCTTCATTTTCCACTTCAAGGACAGTTTCTGAAACCGTCCGATTAGGGCTATCAAGGTCCACTAAATAGAAGTCTGACTTTCCCGTGGATTCCTGTTGCCAAGGCAGCTGTAACGGTGTGGGCAAGAGGGAAGACTCACAGGTACTTAACACGACATTACCGGTGCCAGCATCAGTCAGCTCTAAGCACCCAACCGTGTGGGAAGCTATTTCGGTATACTGCCTCAGGGCTCTAGAGACTTCAGGGGTCTCTCCAGTTCTCAAAGCTTGGCTATCAGCGAGCAACATCAGCTCTGATTCTACTGCTCGTATGCTGTCCCTAAGACCACTTGCCTTGTTAATAGCACTGCTGGTCAAGTTTTGGCGGGCCGTGTCCAATAGGCTTGAACGCGCCTTACGCAAGGTAATCGCCTGACCAATGAGTAGCACAGGCGTACTCAATAGCAAGATACGCAGTATCAGTAACCGGCGAAATGAAAGAGGACGCTTAGCCATAAACCGCTAACAACTTATAGGATCGTCGCTGACTTCAACAAGGAAACGTAGATAAGACATGGAGTCAAATTCGTAGATAACAACAAAAGAAAACGCTTGCCATCTTGGTCTGCCGCAGTCTAGCCAAAATGGTCCGCAGACGTCACCGTCTCATTTACTTTGATGTTATATCCACTGGTAAACCACAATGAACCAATATCAGTTTTCGCAACGACCGTACCCATGACCATCGTGTTATTACTGATACCGGTACTAACACCCACTTAGTTTATCGACTGGTCTTGTCTAGCTACCGGCTAGCAAGCCAAAAGTTGAAGTAGCACTCACATAGATGAAGCCTTATCAAAGGTAGCTTAATCCCTTGAAATTGAATATTGTCAGGCATCAGACAGGTCAGTGTCGATGCTTCAATCCGTCAATCGATCGGTCATGTTCGCTATGCTTCAGCCTCTCACAAATTGCTTCATACCGAGAAGAAGCCATCACCGCTTTTTGAATAAATGCCGCCGTTAAACCTACAGCCCTACGCCAAAACATCCAATCGTCCCTACGTCACTACTGTTTTGGCCATGAGTGCCGATGGCAAGATCAGTAATCCTCAGCGCGGTGCTGCTCGTTTTCCATCAGCCGCCGACCAGCACCATCTAGAAAAGCGATTAGCGATCGCAGATGCCACTCTATTCGGCGCTGGCACCTTACGAGCCTACGGCACCACGGCCCTGATCAAAGACGCAAAGCTCCTGGAAAAACGGCGTCAAAACACTCAACACCCCCAACCCATCCACATCGTCTGCTCCAGATCAGGCCAATTAGATCCGACTGCTAAGTTCTTTACTCAGCCAATCCCCCGTTGGTTGTTAACAACCAGCCATGGGGCAGCCAACTGGCAAGACACAGATCATTTTGAACGGCTATGGATCGCCCCTACTGCCCCCACAGGCCAAGACTTCGCTTGGGAACAAATCCTGACCAAACTCAAGGCCTTAAATATTCATCAACTAATTATCATGGGCGGCGGTCAACTCGTGGCGGCTCTGATGGCCGCTGACTTGATTGACGAACTCTGGCTCACCATTTGCCCCTTAATCATCGGCGGAGACAAGTCCCCCACCCCCTGCGACGGAGATGGATTTTCCCTAGACAATGCACCAAGATTCACCCTGATATCGCATCAAACCGTTGGGAATGAAGTGTTCTTAAACTATAAACGTCACCGCTAAGACTATTGAGTTTTGAGCTGACGTAGTTTGCCTGGTTTGAACTTGCCAAGCCGCAACTAACTAAGAACAAGGCACCAGGAAGCAAGAACTTACAAAACTCAAAACTTACCCTACGCCGACTTTGCCCCATTCCCATTCCCCATCTGCCGCGCTACATTACCGTAGTGGATCAATACGCTATGCCAAGTAATGGGGAAAACCATCAATCAGCCGTTGACCGACTATACGCTGCGTTGGGTCAATCGTATGGCAGACTTACCCGCAGCCGATTGGGATAGCATGGCACAATCGATCAAGACCCCTTTCTTCGAGTGGTTTTGGCTAAATTCCATGGAGGTCTCTGGCAGTACTAAAGCTCAGACCGGTTGGCTGCCCAACCATTTGACAGTGTGGTGCAAAAATAAATTAGTGGCTGCCGCACCGCTATATCTCAAAGGCCATAGTCGCGGTGAGTTTGTATTTGACCATCAGTGGGCAGATTTAGCAGATCAGCTGGGCATTGACTACTACCCTAAGCTGCTGGGCATGTCGCCATTTACCCCTGTCGAAGGGTATCAGTTTTTAATCGCGGCTGGGGAAGATGAGACTGCACTCACCCAAGTCATGGTGGCAGCTATCGACCAGTTTTGCGTCCAGAATCAGATTTCAGGCTGCCATTTTCTCTACGCGAACCCTGACTGGCGGGCGTCAATGGAAAAGCTGGGCTTTCAAAAATGGCTACACCATAGCTATATCTGGAAAAACGAAGGCTACAGCAGCTTTGACGATTATCTAGCTCGATTTAATGCCAACCAACGCCGCAATATTAAGCGAGAACGCAAGTCTGTCGCCAAGGCTGGACTGCATTTTGAAGTGCATACTGGCAATGGCCTATCTGATACCCTGTGCAACCTGGTGTACGACTTTTACAGTGATACCTGTGACAAGTTTGGCTGGTGGGGTAGTAAATATTTAACCCGCAAGTTTTTTCAGCAGCTATATCCAGAGTTTTGCGATCGCACCGTTGTATTTGCCGCCTACAGCGACGACAGTAACGATCCCATTGGCATGTCCTTTTGCCTGACCAAGGGAGAAAAGCTCTACGGGCGCTATTGGGGAGCTTTTGAAGAGTACAATCACCTGCACTTCAACGCCTGCTATTACGAACCTATCGACTGGGCCATCGCCAACGGCATTAAGCTATTTGACCCTGGTGCTGGAGGACGCCACAAAAAACGACGCGGTTTCCCCGCTTCCCCTAACCACAGCCTGCATAAGTTCTATCATCCCACCTTGGCCCAGGTGCTAGACAATTACATCGACCGCATTAATGTCGCCGAACAGCAGGAAATTGACGACATCAATGCAGACCTCCCCCTCAAGCCATTAAGGACGGAATAAATAAGGACGGAATAAATAAAATAGAAGCATTGCTGAGCCTCGGGATAACTTGAGGGGTGAGACACCGTCAAATCGCCATAGTGCTAGACCGGTGCATCCCCTAAATCAGCACGATCCTAGGTGAAATCAAGGGATCTGCACGGTAGAATATGGGACCCAAAGGACCCTATGGGTCCCAAAAATGTTCTCACGTTGTGAAACCGTCTCTTTACCATGGCTCTAAGTCAAGACACACGCCCATCTGCCGCCACCCTCAAAACCCTAGATAACAAACTGTCTAAACGGTTTATTGAACTCGATCCTGACGGTTATTTTTTGATCTATCTAGACACTGAGCAAGGGCTGATCTGCGCCAAGCATTTTACCAATGTCATTAACGACAAGGGCGTAGCCTGTGATCCAGACACAGGCAAACCTTTATTGGGGAAAAAGACTGAGGCCCCACGCCAGTCTTCTCGCTTATATCAGGGTCGCACCGCTAAAGAGTTGTGCATGAAAATCTTCGAAGACAAAGAAAACCCTTGCCCCATAAGCTATTTAGACCATGCTGCTTATCTTGGTCGAGAGTTTGTGCGCGCTGAAATTGCCCTGGTCAATGATGAGCCTTATGTTCAGGACTAATCCTGAACACCACTCAATTTGCCACCCACGATTTCGCGCACCCGATAAATGGGGCGTTTTTGCGATTCGTGGTAGGTGCGCATCATCAGCTCAGCTAACAGTCCTACGCTCAATAACTGAATTCCTGAAATAAATAACACCACTGCCAACATCAACAGAGGGCGATTGCCGATCTCAGCATTCAAAATAAACTTTACAAATGCTAGATAAATGCTCAGCCCTAACCCGGCAAACACGGATATGGCTCCAAACGGCCCAAAGACGTGCATGGGGCGGGTCAAAAAGGTTTTCATAAAGTAAATGGTCAATAAATCTAGGGCAACTCGAAAGGTGCGACCCAGACCGTATTTACTTTGGCCAAACTGACGAGCGTGGTGGCGTACGGGGACTTCACTAATACGCGCTCCCTCAATGTAAGCTAGGGCTGGTAGAAATCGATGGAGCTCACCGTAGAGGTTCATATCTTTGACCACATCGGCGCTGTAGGCTTTCAGTGAACAGCCATAGTCATGCAGCCTAACGCCGGTTACCGTGGCAATTAGCCAGTTGGCAATTTTGGATGGCAGCAGTCGAGTAATGGCATTGTCCTGCCGATCTTTACGCCAGCCGCTTACCAGATCGTAGCCTTCGTGCAGCTTTTGGTAGACCGTGGCAATATCTGCAGGCTCATTTTGCAAGTCTCCGTCCAGGGTGACGATCACCTGCCCCCTAGCGTAGTTAAATCCAGCTGCCATGGCAGGAGTCTGGCCATAGTTACGTCGTAGCAAAATCACCCGCAAATCATGGCGTTCTTTGGCCAGGGCTTTAAGTAGCTTCGCTGAACCATCCGTTGAGCCATCATCCACGCAGATCAACTCATAGGAAACCCCCATGGTCCGAACTGCGTTGGTAATTTTTTCCACCAGCAACGGAATACTGTCATATTCGTTATAAATAGGCACAACGACCGATAACTCATACCGAGTATTAACGGCAGCAATTTGACTGGGGGAGGTCACCATAGTGGGATTTGAATCCAATGGACTTAGGCAGAGCTAAACAAACACTAACATTCCCCACCACTCATTATTCGGTTTCAGAGGTCAGAATAGACGTGTTTAAGTGCCCCGATAAGCGTTAACCATGCTTTAGACGCATCACTAACTGTCCATTAGCACCGCCTGCAAAGGTCACTGTTTCGTTAAAGTTGTGCCCGTGCATCACGTTTTGCCAATCTGCTGCGCGTCAGGCCCAACTGAGTGAATTTATGATGCAGCTTTTGCCTGACGAGTTACGTTCATTGCGTAGTAACTAAATAATCGACCGTAAGGGTTGCCCACCACTTTCCAGCGGTGTCCATCACTTTCCAGTGGTGTCCATCACTGTATTGTTGTCATCTATCCCACAGCTTTCATCTACTGGTTCATCTCAGCCTGCGCCCTTTTGACTCAGCAATAACGTAGCGCTGTGACCTGATTGATTGTATGGGGCTGTATGCAGTGCTCGTCTGTGCTGATTGTCTGTGTGCGATCGCGAGTCACGTCCTTGTTGTGATCTCAAACTCGCCAAATCTCTCTCGTCAAATCGTCTATGAGATCTTGGCAAAGTGGTAAAAGCTGTGGCTTACCTCTACTTTGTTGTTTTGGAGCTAAGCTCGATGAAAGCTCAACATACTTCTGTGGCACTAGTTGCGGCTGGCATTGCCATACTTTCGACGACAACACCTGCTGCTGCCGCCAACATCTTTATTGGTAGCCGCGAATTTTCTGTTTCAACAATTTCTGGTGAGACATATGAAGATGTCTTGCCCACACTAAAAAAACAGCTCTTTTACGGGAACGAGGAACTCGCCGTAGATCTAGCAACACAGCATGCAACTAAAGGTCCCCTGTTCGCACATCTATTTGGTGAGCGCTTCGTTGGCCTCGATTTCATTGGAATCAAGTATGATCCTGCCTTTGTTGCCACCATTCCTCCCGAGTTTCGAGACTACGGAGACGAGGTATATCAAGAGGTTGTGTTTGCCGCTTCTTGCGATCGCCCTGATTTCTACGAATGTATACCCACCCCCTTTGACATATCTGATGTTCAGTTTGCCGTACTCCAACAGGTTCCTACACCGGCTCTACTGCCGAGCTTAATTGGACTAGGGCTGGCGGCTATTCGTAAGCGGAAGCAATCCATCGAAGCTTAGGACTATAGCTGGTCTAGTGTGCCTATAACAGGCGCACTAGACAACAACTGAGCATATTAACCAAATGCCTAACAATCAAACAAAGACGAAGACAATATCCTGAGCCATTGGACCGATGTCAGCAACCGATGCCAGCGACCGATGCCAGCGACCGATGCCAGCGTTAGAAGACTTTATTCCACTCGTACACTTCGTACTCGGTCCAAATACCATTAACCCAATAAGGATCATTCTCCACTAGCTGCCGAACTATGGCCTCATCATCAGCTTCATAGGTACCGAACACTTTACTGTTGTCGGCTGTTGGCCCCAACGAGGTCAACACGCCCTTTTCTTTTTGTGCTTGCAGTCCAGCGAGATGATCTGCACGATAAGGGGTGCGTTTCTCCAGAGCATTCTCACAGTAGCTCCCCCACATCACAAACTTGGCCATGGCTCTTTACTCCTGCTATCTGTTCACTAGCACAATAGACAGAATACAAGACCATCGCCTCAGGCCTTCACTTCACGAGTAGCCTGCGTATCCAAACTGGCCCCTAGCTTATCGGCAATGCCCTCAACCCAGCTTTCATCCTGTTTAGTGTAGCTGCGAGGCGCATTGGCCCCCAAAACCAGTACCCCCTTTTCCCCCATGGGTTGGCAAATTATTCCTTGGGTGTTTTCAGGCAAATAATTGAATTCAACCTTACCAGGATAAAGTTTAAGATTCACCAAATAAACCGGCTGTTTTCTAGTCAGCGTACGCTCCATAATGGGGCCAACTTCAACCTCTTTATTGGGACCAAGAATACCGCGCCGCATCAATGTCTGACCATCGTAGTAAGCCACCAACGAACGAGTAACCGTATTGGTCAGCAATAGGTGAGAAGCCCAGGCCAATTCAGTAGCAACATCTTCCGACAGACCATCTGCTAACTCAAAGCCTTCTTCCCCTTCTAAAATCACAGCTTCTGGTGGTACCGGCTGAATTTGACGCCACAGCAATGTTGTCAAAATCAAAATTGCACTTAAAAAGACACCCACCACATCAGCACGCGCCTGGGAGTCAGTCACAACGGGGGTTAACAGCCGATTTAGCATAAGCAACGTACCGCCCACACTGCCTACAATCAGCGGTAATCGCCGCAACCACTGGTTATCATTTGCTGCTTTAGCCATCCCCTATCTCCCGATTGCCCATGGGTATCTTTAAGATAAACCCGTCAATTAACTACTGCCTTTAGTCGATTACTAGTGTATCTTTAGCCAGTAAAACTGCTGATACTCTACTGCTGTGAACTGGCTTTTCCAACTAGCCTTCATCTCCGCTCTCATTGGTCCCCGTCCTTGGCAACCAATGGGCAGCATCAACTTCGCCGACATTGATATCCGACCGACCTGGGAATCACCATGGCTCCAGCAAAAACTAGCAGCCGATCCGGTCGCTGAGACCATCCTTAATGGCTATGTAGCAGACCTAACGAGTCTGGGGTTTACGGCTAGCCAGCAAAGTGTGGCCGTCGATGTGGGGCGCTATCCAGTGGCTCGTCACCAAGAATCTCGTCGCTTACCGGCAGCATCCTTAACTAAAGTGGCCACCACCTTAGCTGCCCTTGAGACCTATGGCGTCAATCATCAGTTCGAAACCTTTATCGGCTGGCAAGGGACCATCACCAACGGCACCCTCCAGGGCAATCTCATTATCAAAGGGGCCTACGATCCCCTATTTGTTTGGGAAGAGGGAATTGCCCTGGGGAATACACTACAGCAGCTTGGTATTCAACAGGTCACGGGTAGCTTAATTGTCATTGATCAGTTTGTAATGAATTTCAACACAGACCCATTGGCATCAGGGGAAATGTTGAAACAGGCCATGAACTCTGTTACTTGGGGCTGGGCAGTAGAGAAACAATACGCCACACTGCCACCCGGCACCCCTAAACCCACACTGCAAATCCAAGGACCAGTACAGATAGCCTCTGCAGCACCCACCATCAATCAGGCCTCAGGCTGGTTGGTACGCCACAAGTCACTACCGCTAGCAGTGATTCTGAAAGCGATGAATATCTACAGCAACAATGTGATGGCCGAGATGATCGCTAATCTATCCGGTGGCTCAGCCAATGTGGTCAAAATTGCCGAGCAGACGGGAGTCACTCCTGGTGAAATTAGTCTGATTAACGGTTCGGGCTTGGGAGAAGACAATCAACTCTCAGCCCGTGCCGTGATTATACTTATGCAAGCAATTCAGAACCGACTACAGCCTTACAATCTCAACTTCGCTGACCTGTTTCCAGTTTCTGGCACCGACACGGGCACCTTGATCGACCGTACGTTACCCATCAATGCTTCAGTCAAAACAGGGAGCCTAGCCGTGGTTAGCGCGCTGGCAGGGGCTTTTCCCACTGAGCAAAAGGGTATTGTCTGGTTTGCCATTATTAACTACGGCTCAGGGCTAGAAACGTTGCGTGCCCGTCAGGATCGGTTGCTAGCTTCCCTTGAAAAACAGTGGGGTAAGGCGAATCAAGTTCCCAATCCCATTAAGGCTACACTACAGTTCAATCAAGAGCCGTACCGTTTAGGCGATCCTAAACGCAATGAGATTATTCAACCGCCTCAGGCACAATCTCAGTGACGACATTGCGACCAGTAACGACCACCGTTTGCCGCTCTAGGTTACCGACCGCACGATCACCGTTCACCGTGGCAGCAGGATCCTGCTGGCGATAGCTCACATTGCCTTGCCCATCTATATCCTGGGTCTTGATATTCCAAGTGAGCTGGTCAGCCGTTAACAGGGATTGTCTGGTTTGATCGACGGATCTAACGTTGCCATTTAAGACAAGAATCTCAGTGATCAAATTTAGACGGCCTTGATTAGCATTAGCCGTGATTTTTCGCTCGGGATACTGAATGCGTACAGGCTTATCAATCGTGATAATACCTGGCTCCACATCCCAAACAGCGATATCACTATTGGTTTGCAAAGGAATTTCAAATGCGTTGAGCTGTACCTGCTGCTGTAATGTGGCTTGTTGCTGTGCCAGGTCAAACTCTCCCCGCTTACCCACTAAGCGATCAGTCACCGTAGAATCATCTTCAGAGACATACTGCTCTACCTTTAGGGGGGTGTCTGTTTCGAGTTTTTCAGCATCTAGCTGCCATACTAATTTGTCTGACTCAAACCCAATCCAAGGCTCTTGTTGAGTTTTAGCAACCACACCGTTGAGTAACTCCAGACGCTGAGTTTTATTAAATAGTCGGGCTTCCTGGGCTGTGGCTTTGAGCTGGGGATGATCGCCACGAATACGGTCTCTCACTAACAGTAGATCTTCTGCGGGGATCCATTCCAAACTATTGCCATTGAGCGTGAGCTGATTGTCTGGATTAGTGGCGACAATGTTGCCCTGCAAAAATATTGACTTGCCATCTTCTCGGATTTCCCCCTGATCGGCTTTGACTCGGTATACTAACTTTCCGTCTTGAAAAAGCTCACCCTCTGGGGACTTCACGCTAGCTAATCGACGATCGGGACTGTAGGTAGCTGCTTTTGCCTTCACACGCCAAAGCAGCCCACCATTCTCGTCAGGCTGCTCTAGGGTGACATCTTTAAGCGTTAGTTCTGCTTCGGTTTGTTCAGTGCCGTCCTGATTTTGAAGACTTTGCAGGGTATCTCCTGACGATTGACAAGTTCGTACAGCTACGACTATCACAGCAACAAACGCCGCAATCACCGCAAACCGATACCATTTATTCATACAGCGTTAGTTGTGCCAGTACATAATCTAGTCACCCAGATCATCCTAACGGATAACGGCTCTTACCCCGGCTCACTGGTTGCCTCTTCTTCCATAACGCTCAAACCAGTGAGTGGGCGATAGGTATAGCCATTGCTGTGGCTGCGTGGAGTCTTTTTTATATCGTCTTTGACACCGTCTAAATCAATATAGCGGTCAGATACATTGATCAAACTGTCACTGGTCATAGAGCGCAAACTGACCACCTCTACCCTGACGCCACGATAGCTAGCAGCATCAACCGCATAGGCCAAATCTCCGTCACCACTCACCAAAATAGCTGTGTCGTAACAGCCGACAAGGGCCATCATATCGACAGCGATCTCAACATCTAGATTAGCTTTTTTAGACCCATCAGGCAGCTGTACCAAATCTTTGGCAATGACTCGGTATCCATTGCGGCGCATCCACAGCAGAAACCCTTGCTGCTTTTCATTAGTACGATCAACACCTGTATAGAAAAAAGCACGAAACAATCGAGAGCCTGCGGTTAATCGGCATAGCAGCTTGGTGTAGTCAATTTCAATTCCAAGCTGAAGCGCTGCATAAAACAGATTCGAACCATCAATAAAAATGGCAACCCTACCACGATTTTCTAATACTTGCTCTGGCGTAAATCCAGTGTCATGACTGAGGGTATTACGGTGATTCAACATGATTTAATCCTATCCAATTTATTATGATTTACACCCCTAACTTGTGGTTAGTATTGCCCTTTAACGAACCCCCAGTATTCAAGGGCAATTGAGGGATATTTTGTCAAGAGTTTACAAAGGGCTCCTAGGGGAAGAAACACAGCGAATAATTACTTAGCCATGCACAACTTTTAGCCTGTCTTGAATTGTCCTTTAAACCCACCAATCAAAGTACACACGCCATTAAATAAAGGCTTGACTTCATCATACATGAGGCATTTGTAGATGAAAGCAATATGGCTGTAACTTAATTTCTTCTCAAGAAGTAGAAAATAAATGTGATTAAAAATTGAGTGGGTATTTATTGAAATCCTGACGTGAAAATAATAGGTTTTGACACCTAACTAAAAGTCATTGGCAAATAAGTTTACAAGGGTTAAAAATGCTATATAAAAGCACATGTCTTGAAATGCTCATAAACGCAGATTATTACCGCTGAGGTATTCAATGTCAGCATTTAAATGTCAGTATTATCGAGCCTTATCATGGATTAAGCTGCAATATGCCGATAAATAGCGATTGCGATCGCAAGCTTCGTTTTTTTGCTTTATAAATAGCAAAAACTGCCAAAAACCAACAGGGAGCTATTAGTGGGAATTTCAGAACTCTTTAAGGCTGGTGGGGTCGTCATTTGGCCACTACTGGTCGCATCAATCTTAGTAGTGACTCTAATTTTGGAGCGGAGCTGGTTTTGGTGGCAGATTTCTCAGCACCAGGAACGTGTGGTCAATACGTTTCTAGTAGATTATGCCCAGCAGCCTAAGGCAGCGATTCAACAACTAAAGCAGCAGCCGTCGTTACCCATGGTGCGAATTTTTTTGGCGGCGCTGTCCCTAGAGCAGGCCACCCCTGATGAATTTAAATTGGCTTTAGAGAGCGCGGCTCAAGCAGAGATCCCGATGCTTAAGCGGTTTAGTACTGTGTTTGAAACCGTCATTGGTCTCGCCCCCTTATTGGGACTACTGGGCACTATTTTAGGGTTGATTCAGGCCCTGTCGTCTTTGCAAATTGGCGATGTGGGTACGGCTCGGGCATCCGGTGTTACAGCAGGCATTGGCGAAGCATTGATTTCCACAGCCCTTGGCTTAGTGGTCGCCATGGTGACTCTGTTCTTTGCCAATGTCTTTCAAGGGTTATATCGTCGGCAGCGGGCTGCGATCGCAGATTATGGTGGCCGTATTGAAATCGCTTATCGACAGTATTATCGAAAGTTTATGCATCGTCAGAACCGCTAAGCTGTCCAAACATCAACGGTTTGCCTAAATACCCTCAACAAATTTAGATAATTTGCTCATTTGGCTACTTCAACAATCGGAACAAACCCAATATTCTAGAAAAAATGAGTAATATTCTTTGAAGTATTGGCCATTCAGGCATTACCTTAATGAGCACATACAAATTCACCATCCGGTTCTTTCCTAAAAACTTTCATGGGTGATCGTCGTTGGTTCAAAATTGGGGTATACGTAGGCGCGTTTTGTTTAGCCATGGTAGTGACAATGGTATTGGCAACGACCTACAAAGTATTTTTTGGGCCACCCCAGGGAATAGCAGCAGCAGCCCCCTCTTACACCGTAGAAGTAGCGCCGACAGGAGCTAACGTGCCCTCAGCTAACCATGGGCTCATATACACGGCGGAAAATAACCCTACCTATAGACCCCTTGAGCGGGTAGAACTGGCTGACCCATCGAACTATGGCGAACGATATGATGTCGATGCCTATGGTCAGCCCCTCAACCATGAATTTTTGGCCGTGCTTCACGAAACTGTATGGAGCGCCAACAGTGCGATTAATACCTTTCAAACGTATCACCCACGGGACGAAGACCAGGTGAGTTACCACAGCATCATTGACCGCGATGGCACGGTTATCTATGTTGTCCCTCCTGAAAAACGGGCCTTTGGCGCAGGTAACTCTGTCTTTGAGGGGCCCAACGGTCCTGAAACCGCTGTGACGAATCCCGCGTTTGCGTCATCTGTCAATAACTTTGCGTATCACATTTCCTTAGTCACCCCCTCCGATGGCCAGGATAATGCCTCTACCCACAGTGGTTATACGGATGCGCAGTATAAGTCCTTAGCCTGGCTAATGGCCCAGACAACAATTCCTGAGGCACGGATTACCACCCATGCAGCGGTTGATCGTTCAGGTTCTCGACAGGATCCCCGCAGCTTTAACTGGGCTCACTTTTTAGAATATCTGCACCAGTATCCTAGTCGAGCGGCGTAGACAAGATTAGGAATCCTCTAGTTGTAGGGGCGCACGGCTGTGCGCCCCTACAACTTTGTTTAACCACAGATCGAGGTTGAGGTCGTAATAGCCTTCTTGGCCAGCAGGATATTCCCCCTGTTCGATGGCATTAATAATTTGCGGCAAAGCGGCAATGTAATCTTGGCTCCGTACCACAGGATGAAGCGTCCAGGCATCAGGATTTGAAAGTGTTGCCCGCCAACCGTGAGTGCGTTCAAGCTCCCGAGAAATCATCACCTCCCAAGAATCTAACTTGCCACGACCGGTCCAGTAATTTAACCAGGTCAGCACCCTGGGTGGTAACTGCTTTAGCCATTCGTTTTTATAGTCCATCCACAGGACAGGAATTGGTAGAAATGCATCGAAGCTTTGCTTTTTAATCAGATAAGCACGGCTGCCAAAAAACTTAAACCGATAGAACCCATCGTCCTGTTCATAGGGCACACGCTGGTTCATGGTACCGTCAGCCCGTGGTGGCCCCGATAAAGGCCTGACAAACAACACATCGGGTCGCTTGTCCATTAGCTCTATGCCCTCAGTAATCCAGCTGTGGCCAGGCTGCTGATGCTGCAGCATATCGCTATCAAAATGCACCACATAATCACCCACCGTTTCTTCTAAAGAGAAAATTGTGCCCAGAATGGGATAGCCCTTCCAGTTGTGGGTGGGTTTAGGCACAGAGCCAAAGTGCTTTTGATAGACTCGCTGACGATAGGCGTTGTCATAGTCCATATCAACCAGCCGATCCACTACCCCCATTTCCATCAGCTGGGCACAGTTATCCCGCAGTTGCTCTAAGGTACCAATGCCGGGTCGCCCCACTTTATCCCCCGTCAAAGGGGCCGTATCTAAAAACAACACCCGCTCCACAAAGGGATAATGGCTAGTGTGCACCAGGTGGGGAATCGTCTCCATCATGAATGGAATATCGGTGCGAGCCACCATGATGGACAATGAACAGCGAGGAAGATTCATAGGTCGTTTTAGGGTGGGTACTGCCCACTATGGGTGAAACGTTATTTCTTCATCCGTCTAGCCAACCGACCGATTGCTTGTTTAAGTTTGCGGATCGGTTGACGCTGTAATTGAGATGGGGACTTGCCAGCTAACGGACGACCATCCGGATCATCGAGGTAGCGGTAATATTCCCACAGGTCTCGATAAGGCCCCCCCGATCTCATCGGTGTGCCCGCCCAGTGCAAATAACGCAGCCGTGTATCGCCATCATAGAGAGCATGGTCTCGGGATACAAAGTGTTGCATCCCTCCCCAGCTGCCGGGCTCATCAGCCTTCACTTGAACAATGTTGAGCCGTGTATCGATGCTGTTGAGGACCAGATAATTCATGATGGGCTGGTCTGTTGTGCCCCCCGAAAAATCAAAATAATCGCGATTTTGGGCACATTCGCTTAAACGCTGATACATCTGGTGAAGGGTGATGGTGTCTTTTTTAGCCCCCCAGAGACCGCTATTAAAAACAGAATTGACAATATCTTCAGGAAAAATGCCTCGTTCAATCACACTGGGCGAAAACACATCACGCAGTTTACGACCCTTGAAATGATAATCACAACAAATAAAATCTGCTTGATCTAGATAGGCGAGGGTATCAGAAACTGGCTCAAAAAAAAGAATATCGGTATCTATATAAAGAAACTCATCCAGCGGCCCAAACCAGGCTGCTAACTTGCGCATTTTATTGGGGAGTGCCAAGAAATCACGGGGAAAAATCTCGCTAATTTTTTGGGTAAACGCCTCAAGAAAAGCTAGATCTGGAAAGAGCTGCACTTGGTAAAGTGTATTTAGTTTTTGAAACAGCGATTGATAGTCATCGTTAAACGGAATCATATATACCGGTACATCCGGATCATGAAGGCGCAGACTAGCGAGGAGTGCGATCGCATTGTCCCCCACCTTCTCATTCGCAACAATATACACACCTCTCTTACCAGTCATCAATAGTCCTCCCTTCAGGTAAGTCCAATCTTTTTCATCAGTCGTTTCTGTAGGGACGGTGGCTGATTATATTGCTGGGGTTTGCCCTGAAACTCTGGCATGGGCTCATGTAAATATCGATAGTGCAAAAACGTTTTACGATACGGAAAATCAAGGTTTTCACCACCACAAACGCGACGAAATATCTTTGAGGACAGCCCAATGAAATGCAGATAGCTCAACAACTTACCGTCGTCGTAAACCAGACCGTCTTTCTCTTCAAAATGTTTCGATGAAACTGCATTTCCCGTCGCTTTGCCTTCAGCACGCCACTCTAATGCCACATTGTGAACAGTATGATCATTAATCTGCACCATATAGTTCAGCAGCGATTGATTGGGCGCTCCCATGTACAGCACATCTGAATTCCCCTGGGCCAGGGTCTCTACCACATGATCCAGCTCTGCTTCAGAAAATAGACTGCGCTTAGAGGCATAGCAACCAGAACAAAAGATGTCACGCTTGAGTCGTTCCTCGGACAGTACCGTGGTCAGTTTGTCAGAATTGACATTAAAAATGTGGCTGAGGTCTTTGAACTGAAAATCATAAACCACGACATCGGCACGGTTTAGACGCTCAAACATAAAGTCCAGAGGCTGCATTACCAACGTGTCAGCATCTAGATAAATAAATTCTTCAAAGGGAGCCGCCGGGTCAAAGGAAACATAGCGATGGTTTTCTCCCACTCGATAAAATTGGGTTTTCACACCTGACGCTTTCCACTGTTGTATCGCCGTTGGATGGGTTTGCCATACCCGTAGTGAAAAGTTTTCCCAAAATTTAAATAGTTCAGAGTCATTCAGCAGAGATACATTCTCTCGCTTGGCGACTTCAGCAGCAACCTTCTCTATCTGGTCGTTGTAGGCAATCACGCAGACCGGAATATGCCCCGAATTTTGTTCAATACTGTTGAGTAAAGCGACCAACTGGTCGTAAACTACATCGTTTGCCAGGGTGTATATGCCGCGCTTCATAGGACGTCCAGTGGGTAATTAAGTATAAAAAATCACATTAAAAATACAGGGTCAGACAAGATGGAATGCTAGAGAAAACAGACCTGTCAGCATCACGGGGTGGATTGTGCTGGACTAGACGCCTCGGTTTGTTGGGATTTACTCACAGGTGTGCTAATGGATTCGAGATTTTCCACAACACTGAGCAGGTCAATGGCGATGTTCTGGGCATGAACCATCAGCTCTGCTTGCTCATAGGGGTCATCAACATCGTCCTGGATCAACGCCAGCAGACCAATCATGGAGTTTAGCTGCGATCGCAACTCATAGGATGACTTACCAATCGCCTTACGGTAAACAGGCAAAACATTCGACACAAGGGTGCCACTGCCATTGGCATTCTCACGAATACTTTTAGTCAGCTGCATCGCATGGAGTTTGGCATAGGCCCCTCTCTTCTCCAATAGCTCAGTATGGGTCCCTAATTCCACTACTTTGCCTCGATCTAGGACCGCAATTTGGTCAGCTTTATGCACAGTGGACAAACGGTGGGCTATAACCAGCGTGGTACGGCCACGACTGAGATCATCAATTGCATTTTGGACTAACCGTTCCGAGACCGTATCTAAAGCACTCGTCGCTTCATCCAAAATCAAAATGTCAGGATCCTGCAACAGGGCTCTAGCGATGGCTAACCGTTGGCGCTGTCCCCCAGACAGTAATACACCGCGATCGCCAATCATGGTTTCAAAGCCTTGGGGTAGGTTCTCGATAAACTCATAGGCATTGGCCTGCTTAGCCGCTGCCCTAAGTTCCTCGTCTGTGGCATCGGGGCGACCGTATAGCAAGTTTTCCCGCACAGACGCATTAAACAAAAAGGTTTCCTGACTGACAATCCCTAAGTTAGAACGATAGCTATGTATATCTATGGTCTTCAGATCCACACCATCCAACTCAATTGACCCATGGGTGGGATCATAAAATCGGGGTAATAAGTCCGCCAATGTAGACTTACCTGCCCCTGAAGAACCGACTAAAGCTAGGGTTTGCCCCTTTGGCAAAAACAGATCAATCCCCTGCAAAACCTCCTGATCATGGCCTGGGTAGCTAAATCGAATCTGGTTAAACCGAATACCTTCCTGTAAAGTTCGGTATGGCTGAGCGCCCCGAGGCATAAACGGCTTATCATCTCGCCGGAGCAAGGCAGTCACGACCTCAACACTGGCCGAAGTATTCGCTAAAGTGCTGCGTTGGCTATTGAGCTGACCAATATAAGGCAGCATTCTAAATAAAATAATCAGGTATGTCAGCAACGACGATGAAAATACCTCAAGCTGATTACTAAAGGCCATTCGACCCAGTACAGTGATCAATATCAACGCCAGAATATTAATAATTTCGTTAAAAGGACCAATACCCGCAAAAATCAGCTGGGAGTTAAACTCAGCGCTTTCTCGTTCGACGATAATTTTGTCTAAACGTTGATATTCTCGCTCTTCATTGGCTGTTGCCTTCACCAAACGAATACCCGACAAAATCTCAAACACACGCGAAGAATACGCCTTGGAGATTTTAGACAGTTCTTTACCCAGGGACTTGGAGCGTTTAACGACAAACTGATTCAGCAGGGTAACCGACCCCAGTGTCACGATTGAAATCAGCGTCAGCTGCCAAGAAGTCAGCAGCAACAAGATCAAAAACACCGTGATCGTAATGATCACTACCATGATGCGCACCAAATTTCGAATGGCAATGGTGGTGCGATTCACCTCAACGTTTAATTGGTTAATCAGATCTCCAATTTTAGTCCTGGCAAAATACCCTAAATCCACATCTAAAAGCAGCCTAAGTCCCCGTTGCCGCAGCGACATCGCTAGTTTTCGATTCAATGTGCCAGCTGTCAGAGCACTGGCATAGGCCGAAAGACTTTTAAGAACAATGACACCGACTACAGCGGACGCCATCACCGGTAAACGCGCATTGTCAGGCAGGCCATCAAATATGCCAATAAAGCGCTGCAAAATCGGCGGTAGAGATCTTGCGTACTGCGCCGCTTGCCCTAACAGCTCCAGTAAGATTGGCACAATCAACAAGGTGCTTACACCATTAAATAGCGCCCCTGAAAAACCCAGTAATATCGTAAAAAATAACAGAACTGGATATCTGAGAACCGACTGAAGTAATAAGCGGGTGGAAGACATGAATAAGTAGGCAGGCGACGCTTAAGAAATATAACTTTGAATACGTATGTATGGATATTGTTTAAATCAAGCAATTAGCGGCCACTCTCCATACGCCTGTAATTTTGCTTATAGCCTAACTGATTCCGTGGCTGCCTCTTCACACACTGCTGGATCAAAGGCCCTAGGGTTTCTGCCATGGCATTGACACTGTAGTGTTGAATACAACGCTCCCGTGCCAGACGCCCGCGCTCAGCCGCTTGCCTTGGATTATCTAAAATAGTTTGTAGCATCTGAGCCAGTTGATCAGCAGCACAGGGCGCTACAAGATAGCCCGTATCTCCCAAAATTTTAGGGATATCCCCCACCGTGGTAGACAGTATGGGTTTGGCCATCGCCATGCCGTCAGTGAGTTTAATGGGAAACTGAGCGCGAGCTATCGATGTATCTCGCTGGGGCACCACCACCACATGGGCAGCAGCCACCACCTCCGCCATTTGATCCGAGGGAAATCGCGGCAGCTTAATCAACCACTGGGGCCAGCGAGCCATCAGGTCATCTTCGTAGCCATCTGGTTTACGACCACCGACAATGACTAACCGTAAATCGGGCTGGTCTAGCTGATCCATGGCCATTAACACATCCTCCAACCCTTTATGGGGACGGGCTGTACCTGGAAACATCAACACCCGATAGTCAGACAACCCGTAGGTCTGCCGACTGACTGCTGGGTCAAAACGAGCTGGGTCAAAAATATCCGTATCTTTACTATTAGGTAGATAATGGCCACCAAACTTCTGCTGTAAAAACTGGTTATTGACTGTCACCACATCGGCCTGCCGCACCCACTGTTCACCTAACGATATATAGAAGGGATGCTCCAAATCCCGCAGCGCTCCATCGGGCTTAAAAATGTCACGGGCCAACTGTTTAACCGTTGGACGATAAGCATAGTCCTCTCCCCCAAACCAACTCAACTCCCAATCATCCATGTCGAGTAAAACGGGTCGGCGAGTATACATCTTTTTCAAAAGGGCAATACCAAGACTCGTTGGTCGAGGCTTAATGGCGTAAATTACATCGCCCCGAATCTGATTGAGTAGCTGAGTGGCCGACTGAATAAACTGAGGCAGTTGTTGGCCTGGCACCGCAGTCACCGACAACGTGTCAGGGGGCGGTGGATAAATCACATCCCCAAACTGACAGCCAATGACCTCGACATCATGCCCTAGCTTTTGCAAAATCTGACTGACTAGATAAACACGCGTCATCCCACCACCAGAAACATCTGGGGCGATGACCGACACCTTGGTCGTGGGGGCATTAGATAAATTCACCGCTCTGATTTGTGTCCCTTTTTGGGTAATAGTGCCTGGCTATCTATCACTATTACCCATCAAGATTTCCCATTTGATCCGCATCCTATCTCAGTACGTGATCTCAAACCGATGGATGAATTTAATCTTTGTCGAAGATTCACACGTCAAACGTACACTTAGGGACACGATATGCTAATGGCCAACAGCAAGTGATGATGTGGGTTCAACCATCGGTACTGGAGGTAATTCCAACACCAGGTTACCTAGATGGCCTTTGCGAAAGTCATTGAGCAACTGATGGGCCGCTCGCTCTAAATCATCGTTATGACGCTGGGCCAATATTGATAAGTAGGTTTCCCCCGTATAGAATTCGCCAGTCTCAGAGGTTAATGGGGTATCGTAGCGGGATGCGATCGCACCTTTATACCCCCCCGATTCATCCCATTGGTCCAAAGCCTGAATCAAATCCAAAAACGCAGCCGCCACCCGCTGCGTGTCATAGGCAGCACCGCCAATATCGTCACAAATTGCCAGCTTTAGCGCCACTTCCTGATCATTGAGCTTCAGCGGGATAATACCCGGAGCATCTAATAATTCAATTTCATTTGAAATCCTTACCCAGCGCAACTGTCGTGTTACCCCTGCCCGGCGCTCACTCACCACAACTTTACGCTTTAGCAGCCGATTGATCAGAGCTGACTTCCCCACATTAGGAAAGCCAATAACCACAGCCCGCACAGGTCTCGGCTTCATCCCTCGACGTTTACGCCGCTCGTTCATCGCCTTGCCCGCATCCTGGGCAGCCCGCAGCAGGTTCTGCACCCCCTTACCCTGCTTTGCATTGGTAAAGTAAGCCGCCTGCCCCTGTTCTTTAAACCAGGTTTGCCAGGACTGCCGCGCTTCTGCTGAAATCATATCTACTCGGTTCAGCACCAACACCCGCGATTTATCCCCAATCCAATCATCCACCTCAGGGTGATGGGTGGCCAAGGGAATACGCGCATCTCTAATTTCCAGCACCACATCAACGCGCTTTAGATGCTCCTTCAAAGAGCGCTCCGCCTTAGCAATATGACCGGGATACCACTGAATAGACGGCGAAGTCATGGCACCACCATCACCGGACAGGGTGACAGGTTAATTACCCGATTGCTAACGCTTTCCGACTGCCCTTCCGGGGTCAGACCAATACCACGACAGCCCATCACAATTAGATCCGCCGACATCTCGTCAGCCACATCACAGATTACAAACGCAGGATTGCCCTCTCGCTCAATGGTTTCTGTCTCAATTCCTTGACTGGTAAATACAGCCTTCGCTTTCTCTAGCAGCTGGGCAACCGCCTCAGGCGAAGCCTGTTCAGGATGAGCATTGTGCCCATTTGAGGTCTCAACGACCGACAGCAAAATCAAATGGCTGTGATGATGTTTCACTAACTCCGCAGTCTTAAAAGCCGCCTGTTGAGCTTCGGGACTAGCATCTATCGGAAATAGAACGGTCTTAAACATAACGTGGGAAAACCCTCAGACTTCGATCAAAAATCAGAGCCGCAATAAGCGATAATACCTAGTGAGTAACGAAAATGTATCAACGCTTTACATCTAGGGTAATCAAGCTTGTCCTAGCTTTGAAGTGGGGTGTACGTAACGTAACAAAACTGCATTAGGAGATAAGGAGGATAGTTCTGTGGCAAAGAAATCCGTGACTGATTTGTCAGCGGCTGATCTGTCAGGCAAACGCGTGCTGATGCGGGCAGACTTTAACGTGCCCCTCGATGATCAAGGCAAAATTACTGATGACACCCGGATTCGTGCTGCACTGCCTACCATCCAAGCATTGACCAGCAAGGGTGCTAAGGTGATTCTTTGCAGCCACTTCGGACGTCCCAAGGGTCAAGTTGTTGACAGCATGCGTCTGACGCCAGTTGCTGTTCGTCTTTCTGAGCTGCTAGGCCAGGATGTCATCAAGTGTGACGACTGCATTGGCGACGCAGTTAAAGCTGCTGTCGATGGCATGTCTGATGGTCAGGTTGCTTTGCTTGAGAACGTACGTTTCTACGATGGCGAAACTAACAACGATTCTGAGTTTGCGAAGAACCTGGCCTCCGTTGCTGAAATGTATGTCAACGATGCCTTTGGTACTGCTCACCGCGCCCATGCATCTACTGCAGGTGTCACTGAATATCTTAGCCCCTCTGTTAGTGGTCTACTCATCGAGAAAGAGCTTCAGTATCTACAAAGCGCTGTAGATAGTCCTCAGCGTCCTTTTGCTGCCATCGTAGGTGGTTCCAAGGTATCCTCCAAGATTGGCGTCATCGAAACTCTTCTAGAGAAAGTGGACAAACTGTTCATTGGCGGCGGCATGATCTTTACCTTCTACAAGGCTCGTGGCCTGGATGTTGGTAAGTCTCTAGTTGAGGAAGACAAACTAGAGCTGGCTAAGGCACTGGAAGCTAAAGCTAAGGAGAAGGGTGTTGAGCTATTGCTACCTACTGATGTGGTGGTTGCCGACAACTTTGCTCCTGATGCCAACGATCAAACCGTTAGTACTGAAGCGATTCCCGATGGTTGGATGGGTCTAGACATCGGCCCCGACTCCATTAAGGTATTTCAGGCTGCTCTGGCTGACTGCAAGGGCGTTATCTGGAACGGCCCCATGGGTGTATTTGAGTTCGACAAATTTGCTAAGGGTACTGAAGCTGTAGCGAACACTCTAGCTGAGATTACTACCAGCAATGGCTGCATGTCCATCATCGGTGGTGGTGACTCCGTTGCCGCTGTTGAGAAAGTGGGTGTTGCTGACAAGATGAGCCACATTTCTACCGGTGGTGGTGCCAGCCTTGAGCTGCTAGAAGGTAAGACTCTACCCGGTATTGCTGCCCTGGATGACAAGTAGAAAAAGTAGGGAAAGCGAATAATTTTTTTCGCACACTATTCCCTGATTGTTCAGTTCTTTAAGTCCCTACCTATAAGTGGGGGCTTTTCTTTTATCCAGCTTCCACACATTAATACTGCCTGATGAGATTTCAAGCAGATAGACTCCTGAGTTTTAACTGCGAAACAATCGTAGGGTCATTAATTTTATCGTCAGCAGCGAGTAAAAAAGCTTTACTCAAGATTATTGCTGTGGTGCCATCACCTTCAAATGGTAAAAACACATTCGTAGTATTAGATTTGGATGTACGACCCGGTACGATGCAGAGATATTGATCGTTTGGCTCCATAAGAATATTGCCACTTCCTAAATGAATTTTGTAAGTTCGTAGTTTGCCCTGAACAACTAAAAAGCGCTCTGTGACGTGACAACAGTCAGCTATTTTCAGACGAGGGATCAGGTTCTCGAAAAGCTGCCGTCGCGTTTTGGCAGTTTCTGACAGTTGCCCAAATGAATAACTTTGCCAGTAAGTGTTGTAGCGCTCTTGCTGCTGACCAGGTCGCCAGTTAGGGTCATTGCCGATACTGGCAACGCCTACAAATAGATCCACATCACGCAACACCTCAGAAAATACTAGTTTTGGAACATCTGATAGGGATATTGGAGTATCAGGCGTATCAGTAGTATAAAATCTGACTTGATCCGTAGAGAGATATGGATATGCGCCGTATGGATCTTCAGCATTATCAACAATGGCCTCAATCCAAAATTCTGCCTGTAGTGACCATTCAGATAGTTGTCGTCGCGCTTGTGAACCCGGTTCACAGCAATCAAACGATAAAATTAAGTAGTTCTCCCATTCTCGAATTCTGCATAGACTATTAAATTGATGCTGCTTGATAATGTGTGCCGCAAATCGGTTGGAGTAAGTATTTGTTGTTTTCTCTGCATCAGTTAATAGATAAATTTCTCGATGGGCTTGCTTAAAGGGTTGTTTTACTCGATGATCTAGCAGCCAACTACGCCAAGCCAACACCTGTTCAGTGACCATATTTAGAGGATGCCATAGGTCTACCGTAGTGTCTGGTTGTATTTCCTCCAGCGGTTTTCCCTCTACCGTTATAAGCTGGCCTTGCCACCAAATGGCTGGAATTGTTTGCTCCTGGATATGAAACTGCCAGATAGAGCCGTCTGGCTAAAATTCCTATTAATGGGTGGTTTAGGTAGTTTTTACACCAGGTTGCATAGGTCCAGGTGCGACGTTGCAGATAACTGCTTTCAATGCGATCGCACTGCACCGACAACAGTTTCTTAATATCCTTTCCTGCTTGTTTAAGTGCTTTTAGCTCATTAGGATGATTTTCTTTAACAAACTTTGGTACAGATTTTTGTCTTTTCCCATCTGGCCGATACCAGGCAAATTCTATCGTTTGAGTGTCGACAACTGACAACGTTGCCGTAAAGTCTCCAAATTGCTCCTGTCTTTTGCCAACTTCTGAGAGACCATAGGTAGGAACAGCCTCTTCAGTTAAGGCTTCTAGCGATTGCCCTGTTCTATTGGAAATAACCGTCAACGCTTTAGCAATCTCTCTCTGAGCCCCCCTATATTTAACCTTAGCTTTGAGAATGGCCAGCTGCCCCATGGCCTCTTCAGTCGGTATCTGCCCCAAACACCACACACAGGCATTGCCTAATCGGACACAGCGTTCACCGACTCCTTTGACCCGTCGATAGGCAGATAACCCTACAGCACCCACTGCTCGAACAATATCTGCCGTCTCAAAATTGGTGCACAGCCAGACTAAGCCTTTGAGAATATCTACATTAACCTCATGAAGTAGATGACTCTGATCTTCATAATGTCTAATTGGTTGAGTACGAGGTTTATCAACCAATGGGAACCATCTCACAATAGCTTGGCAAAAATCCTCGTGACCGACCTTATCTAACGCAGCCGCTGATACACGCTTCCATTTCGCACTAGGTTTGGACTGCCTAGCACTGGCACAGATAATAAGCAACTTTTTCCAATCAGACTGTGCTGATGTTGATAGAGCTGACAAATCCGATATTGCCACATCTGACCAAGCCTCCCCAGAGACAACAGGCAAAAGCTGGCTGGCTATCCTGAGTTGAGAGATTTCCCGACGGTAATATATATGACCGCTCTCCAACTTTGAGCAGAGTGTCTCGATAGCTGCTTGGAGTTCTTATGTCAACTCGTTATCTTTCGAATAACGTTCAACGGTTTCAGCTAATGCGGGTAAATTCTCAATGATGGCATCTTCATTATGCCAAGAGTTCCTATTTTATTTCTCTTCACAAGGGTAGGCAAACGCTTCTAAATACTTGAATAACAACAACAGGTGATCATGGGTCATCGGCAGTGGCTTTACAAGCAACTCAGAGATTGCTTGTCGTAGATTAGAGCGAGATTTCCAATCATCGTCACTGCATAACGATAGTTGATTTGCAATCTCAAGTACTACCAAAGATTGCTCTTCTGGGCTCATAGCTAAAACCTGGCTCCCAGAATTGATTTCTTGTAATTTTTGATGCCACTGGAAATCTGGCTCCTTCATTAGCGACTGCACAACGGAGATACTATCATCAAAGTGTTTTCTAGACACATTAACCTCCTACCAACGGTACCAGCTTGAGAAAAGAGACCGAAGTATTAGACCGAATTTCAATCTGTTCTTCTAAAGAATCCACCTGCTGATCATCAACAAGCACAATAAAGCCATTACCCAAAAATGCCTCAATAGCCTGTTCATATTGCTTTTCCCAATCAATCTTCCTAGGCAGACGCAACTTATATCCATTTAGCGTCTGCTCTGCTTCTGTGGGTTTTACTAAGCCATGGAAATGATCCGACAGTTTGACGTTATAATCTTTAACTTCTTGATAAATACGGCTACGAATCAGCTCTTGAACGGTAATACGTTCCGTTGGGAAAGTCAGCATCAGGCTATGGCTGCTTTGCCCCAATGTGGTCTCATCACGAACTAGAAGCTTGCTGCCCATAGCACCTCCGGAAAATGAGCCATTACCAATGATTCCGCAATCTAGATCATATGAACTAGAAGGCCACTAAAATTAGTCTATGCGTACTACTCGGAAAAATCAAGAGCTGGTTCTTCTATATGCTGTACATCCCTATTTTCAGTGAATGTGGACAAAGAACCATGCCATTGATTTGTTTCAGTTTGCGCAATTAGGGTTAACCACGCCCGCCAGAGCACACCCGAGTCGTCTGTAAAGGTCCAAACACTGACTAGTGATTTGTCTGATTGTGCTACTGCTTGCTGCTGCCAGCCAGCCTGATGCATCTGTCCTAAGTAGTGTTCTGCTAGCTCATCTGTCGTTAGCTGACTAGAAATATGAACATTTGAATCAAAGTTCGTTGCACTACCCCCACTGCCTAGGCTTTGAACAAATGTCTTGGATGGTGTTTGCAGGGTTGGTATGGGGAGATTTAAATCTCCCCAAATATCCGAGAGCCTACCTCTTTCTACGTAAAACTGATCCTCGCTACTACAAGGAGATAACGAACCAATGGCATGGCGCTCAAGGTAAATAGTTGATGCTTCCTTCTGAACAGGTCGAATTTGTAAAATAAGCTCATCTACTCCGTTCGAATGACAAAATAATTGAGGAAACCAAGAATAAAATCTAGAAGACTCGAAACCAAAATTAAAGCTAGGCAATTGAACATTTTCACGAATCTGCCAATCATCTTCAGTCAAAGACTCACGATAGAAGTCAGATATTAGTCCGGGGTGTAGTGAGGTTTCTAATATCGCAATATCTTTTACAACATCTGATGTACCCCCTAAAACAACCGTTTCTGGAGGAACAGGTAAGTTATCAGAAAAGGCAGGTGGCAGCTGGTTCAGCCATAACTCAATTTCCTCACTGTCAGAGAGTTGCCCCATATCTTTCAAGATTCCCAGGGCTGTACTTTCGGGGATTTCTCCATCTGGAATATTATCAGTAACAAGATCGGGCCAAAAATCTTGTTGCGAGCTGCGTCTCCGGCCAAACATTCCTATATAGTGCTCGGGTTCTTCTGTGGCAAACAGATAAACTGTCGCTTGCTGCGGTAATTCGGAATCAACCGATTGAGACCATACAGACCACTGCAAGCGATCATTACCACTGCGGCTTTGCAGGCTCCAACCCTGCTGGCGCATTTGGGTTGAGTAGTGAGCCGTTAGTACCCCTAACGATAAAGTTGTCTGAATCTTGGTCTGTGTGTCTAAATAGTTATTACCACCGTTACTATCTAAAAATTCAAGTTGTGCATCGTTAGGGGGGGATAGTGATAATTCTGGTAAAAAGTCTGGAATATCGGATTCGAGCGATAACGTACTCTCGGATTCAGACCACGAGTCTTTCTCAGAATTACATGCAAAGCCAGATTGTGTAGGAATCAGAGTAACTCTGAGCTTAGTGGTATCTAAACTGCTTTGAAAAGTATTAAACGATAATTGAATATCACTGCCTTGCTTGCAAAATATTTGTTGATTTTCTGACTCTGGCAAAGGTTCACTCGGTCTACCAAAGGTAATAGAAATTACTAGTGCACCAGTAGTAGCGCTATCTTCCGTATCGGTGATCTCCAGGCCGGGTTCTAACTCAGGCGTCATCCAGCGTTCCCATCCAGCATGTTGCAAGTCTTCTAAATAGTCAGACTCAACTTGCGAGTATTCTCCATCTACCTCAAAAAATAACAAGTGATAAGGTGCTGTAACCATAGTCCATTGATGCACTCCAGCAGTAGGTACTGGTAGTTCAGTTGGTAAATCTGGAACATCATTGCCAATGTGTAACTGTACCGTCTCTCCAAATAGAGGATAGGGCTGTAGCAAGGGTAATAATAGACGATAGGGAACTTGCGGATTGTCTTCAGGTGTAGGATCAGGCTGTGCCCTAGCAGATAAGGGAATACTCAACAGAGCTAGTAACGCTAACCATATTCTCAAAACTGACTTGGTCAAACGTGATGCAGTTAACGACATCATCCCAGCTCCAAATCTAAGTTCCTATTATTTTAGCTAAGGATATCGTCCCACAAGAGCCTAATGCGAACTTTACCCAAAGTCTACACAGGCTCTAGAAGCAACTCTAAAAAGAAACTTACGGGGGGATAGCCCCCTATATTATGATCCCTAACCTCCTTGGCCTTCCAGTAATAACTCTCTCACCACGTCAGGTGCGTTTCCTGTCTGAACAAATTCAGCAAAGCCTTTTAAAAATAAAGGATCATCTCCTTTCTCTTCTTGCCAGTCAGGAGACTTTTCATAGATCTGTTCCAAGGCCTCTAAATAATTAATCATGGTCATCCGCGCTGAGTTTGGCCAATACAGGAAAATCTCTCCTAACTCATCCAGCTCATCTTGTTCCAGATCAAAATCAGTCACATTAATCTCTAACAACAACTCTAATACCCGCTTATATGCATCAGGATATTCTGGTTCCAACTCAATTGCTTCTTGGTAAAGTGCCATTGCATCCTGTTGCATTTGAAGAGATTGAGCAGCCTCTTCTTCAGAAACAACCCAATAACTATTACGCTCTAGCTCCTGAGCTTCAAGTATTAATGTTTCATAACGTGTTGCCAAACCTACAGTGATGGAACAACTCCCGGTTTCATCTAAAGGCATTGGCAGACGATACTCATAGGTACCATCCTCATAAACCTCAAATACATAGGTTCTATCACTGGCAGTTCGCTTAACCTCCCCCATAGGCAACAAAGATTCTGTGGGAGTCACCATCGGAAAACAGGTCGTATTACCACCTGCACTCTGGGTACGAATCATGATCACATCACCCCCATGGGCCGAAAAATCATTGGGGCCAGGTGCTAAAGCATCTAGGGTTTCAATTTCATTATGAAATGCCATGGCTGGGCGTAAGTTTAGTACAGTCAGCCCAGCAATCAACCCACATCCCAACAACCTCAACGTGACCTTACGTCTATCCATAACTATGATTCTGAATTTATGAGCGCACTGACAATAAACTTCAATTAGAGAACAGTATTTTCGTAGTCATCTGATGTGAATGCCATGAAGTTACCGTAATGGAATGGATATCTTTTGCACAACAAGGTTTTGCCCTTGGCGCACTCCACTACATCTTTCAAGAATGTCTGATACAACGGCAACTCAGCAAAGCCAAACAGGCTTAAGTTGCGCTGTCACCCTGCTCTATAGATATCGCATTACAATAGCTCTATTGTCGGTCTAATCGAACTTGACCAGTGGTTTTACAGTATGACCCTAAGCAGCAGTGTCTGCCTTCCTCTGCTGAGTTGCCCGACTCAGATGATACCCCTGTGGATAACGAGTTACAGAATTTAATCCCGAATCTACTGGAGGCAATTTTGGCAATGGCATGGCCTGACCGTCAGGACTGGTTCTTTGGTGTGGATATGGGGATTTACTATGCGCCATCAACACCTGCGGTTGTTCCTGATGGTTTCCTGAGCTTAGGGGTGGAACGCTTTATTGGCGAAGAGGGTCGCCTCAGCTATGTGATGTGGGAAGAGGACAATATTGCTCCCACCTTGGCGTTGGAGGTGGTTTCTAAAACCTATGGTGGGGAATACGAACGTAAAAAGGACATTTATGCGGATCTAGGCATTCGCTACTATGCGGTTTATCTGCCAAATCCATCTAGCAGCACGCGAGCCCGTCGGCAACGACAGCCGCTAGAGGTTTATGAACTGGTGGATGGCACCTATCAGCTTTTGGAAGATGAGCCAATATGGTTGCCTGAAATTGGTTTGGGGCTGGGACGTGAGCGTGGCACTTATCTAGGCCGTGAGCGGGAATGGCTCTATTGGTATGACGAAGATGGGAATCGGTTACTGACACCAGAGGAAAGAGTTGATCAGACCCAGGCTCAGGTTGATCAAGAGCAAGCTCGGGCTGATCGATTGGCGGAAAAGTTAAGAGAGCTGGGAGTTGATCCGGATTCGCTTTAGGGTTTCCATGCCCATCGACTTGTTAAGGACCGTGTTGTTTGCGATCGCGCAACAAAACTCAGTCCTGGGCTCACTCTGCGACATCTTTCAAGAATACGTTGAACAGCTAAAAATTATTGTTCAGTAACCACGTTTGAGATCTCGCGTCATGGAGTTCCAGATGGGGGCAACTGCACGTGCTCGATGGGGATACCCAGCTTTTCGGTTAGCTCGATAACGTTATTTGTGAATGTAGAGACATCGCTGGTTGATCCGCCTTGACTAGCTTCACCGCCTATATAACCTGATTTACGTGAACATGCTTAAAAAACAAAAAGCCCTTCAGGCTTAGCTGAAGGGCTTTTTTCATTCTCCTAAGAGAGCTTCAAACGCTATCCAAATCGGCTAGACGTTGACGCTATCAGGAAGGCGGCGTAGGTGAGGACAAAGCCCACAGTAAAGTGAGTTAGACCAACCAAACGAGCCTGAACGATGGATAGTGCAACAGGCTTGTCCTTCCAGCTGATCAGGTTAGCTAGAGGAGTACGCTCATGAGCCCATACGATGGTCTCGATAAGCTCCTGCCAGTAACCACGCCAGGAGATTAGGAACATGAAACCAGTTGCCCAAACCAGGTGAGCGAACAAGAACATCCATGCCCATACAGACAGGTTATTCATGCCGTAGGCGTTGTAGCCGTTAATCAACTGGGAAGAGTTCAACCACAGATAATCACGGAACCAACCCATCAGGTAAGTAGAGCTGTCGTTAAACTGCGCTACGTTACCAGACCAGATAGCCAGATGCTTCCAGTGCCAGTAGAAGGTTAACCAGGCGATGGTGTTAAGCATCCAGAACATGGCTAGGTAGAAGGCATCCCATGCAGAGATGTCACAAGTACCGCCACGACCGGGGCCGTCACAAGGGAAGCTATAGCCAAAGTCCTTCTTGTCGGGCATTAGCTTAGAACCACGGGCATCCAATGCACCTTTGACCAAGATCAAAGTAGTTGTATGGAGACCCAGGGCAATCGCATGGTGAACCAAGAAGTCACCAGGGCCAATGGTCAAGAAGAGAGAATTGGTACCGCTGTTAATAGCTTCGAACCAGCCAGGTAGCCAGATGCCGCCAGCAGCAGCTGTAGCAGCACTGTCAGCATTGGAAAGCAGAGTATCAAAGCCGTATAGGGCCTTACCAGAGGCAGCCTGAACCCACTGTGCAAACACAGGCTCAACCAGAATTTGCTTCTCGGGAGTACCAAAGGCAACTACGACATCGTTGTGTACGTAAAGACCCAGGGTATGGAAACCGAGGAACAGAGTTACCCAGCTCAGGTGAGAAATGATTGCTTCTTTATGTTCCAAGATGCGAGCTAAGACGTTGTTAGCGTTCGCAGCAGGATCATAGTCGCGAATCAAGAAGATCGCACCGTGGGCAAAGGCACCCATCATGATGAAGCCAGCGATGTACTGGTGGTGGGTGTAAAGCGCAGCCATGGTGGTGTAATCCTTAGCCATAAAGGCATAAGGAGGCAACGCATACATGTGCTGAGCCACTAGAGACGTTACTACCCCCAAGGAGGCAAGTGCCAAACCTAGCTGGAAGTGCAAGGAGTTGTTGAGCGTGTCAAACAGACCCTTGTGGCCATCACCAAGCTTACCGCTAGGGGGTTGGTGAGCATTGAGGATCTCCTTGATGCTATGACCAATACCGAAATTAGTTCGGTACATGTGGCCAGCAATGATGAAGACAACCGCAATGGCTAGGTGGTGGTGAGCCATGTCAGTGAGCCATAGAGACTCAGTCTGAGGATGGAAACCACCCAAGAAGGTGAGAATTGCAGTACCCGAACCCTCAGATGTACCAAACACATGGTTTACAGTGTCAGGATTCTGAGCGTATACACCCCAGTTTCCAGTGAAGAATGGGGCCAAGCCAGCGGGGTGAGGCATAACAGTTAGGAAGTTATCCCAACCAACATGCACACCACGGGACTCAGGAATTGCAACGTGTACCAGGTGACCGGTCCAAGCCAGAGAACTCACACCGAACAAACCAGCAAGGTGATGGTTTAGGCGAGACTCAGCATTTTTGAACCAGGACAAGCTGGGACGGAACTTAGGCTGTAGGTGCAACCAACCTGCAAGCAGGAAGATTGAGGACAGCACTAGCAGGAACAAGGACGCCGAATATAGGTCGCCGTTGGTCCGCATACCAATGGTGTACCACCAGTGGTAAACCCCAGAGAACGCCACGTTAACGGGGCCAGTAGCACCAGCCTGGGTGAACGCATCCACCGCATTCTGGCCAAAGTGAGGATCCCAAATCGCATGGGCGATGGGCTTGGTACCGAGGGGGTCAGCGACCCACTGCTCGAAGTTACCTTGCCAAGCAACGTGGAACAGGTTGCCGGATACCCAGAGGAAAATGACTGCCAGGTGACCAAAGTGGGAAGCAAAAATCTTTTGATAAAGATTCTCTTCCGTCATGCCATCGTGGCTTTCAAAGTCATGGGAAGTGGCAATCCCGTACCAGATCCGACGCGTAGTTGGATCCTGTGCGAGGTCTTGGCTAAATTTTGGAAATTTAGTTGCCATAGTGTTCTATTAAGTCCTCCCCGCTAACCTATCGACAGAATTCGAGCATGGAAGAACGCCCAAGTCGTCACAATACCGCCGAGGAGGTAATGGGCGACACCAACCGCACGACCCTGAGTAATACTCAGTGCGCGAGGCTGAATTGCAGGAGCGACCTTGAGCTTATTATGAGCCCAAACGATGGACTCGATCAGCTCTTGCCAGTAGCCACGGCCACTGAACAGGAACATCAGGCTAAATGCCCAGATAAAGTGACCAGCTAGGAACATCAAACCATAGGCTGAGATAGCAGAGCCGTAGGAGTTAATTACCTGTGAAGCCTGAGCCCAAAGGAAGTCACGGAGCCAGCCGTTGATAGTAATTGCGCTAGTCGCGAAGTTACCACCAGCAGGGTGAGATACCGCACCGCCGGAAACCGTGCCCCATACATCCGATTGCATCTTCCAACTGAAGTGGAAAATCACAATAGATAAGGAGTTATACATCCAGAACAGACCTAGGAAGACATGGTCCCAACCAGAAACCTGGCAAGTACCACCACGACCGGGGCCGTCGCAAGGGAAGCGGAAACCCAACTCGCTCTTATCAGGGATGAGGCGAGAGCTACGGGAGTAAAGCACACCCTTAAGCAGGATTAGAACAGTTACGTGAATGGTGAACGCATGGATGTGGTGCACCATAAAGTCAGCTGTGCCAAGAGCAATGGGCATCATAGCCACTTTGCCACCAACGGCAACCATGTCACCACCAAAGGCAACACTAGTAGGGCCAATTGCATTAGGAGCAGTGGTACCGCTAGCAGCTAAGGTGTGCAGGTTCTGCAGCCATTGAGCAAAGATAGGCTGTAGCTGAATCGCACTGTCGGAGAACATGTCTTGGGGACGACCCAAGGCACGCATAGTGTCGTTGTGGATATATAGACCAAAGCTGTGGAAGCCTAGGAAAATACATACCCAGTTGAGGTGAGAGATGATGGCATCACGAGCGCGTAAGACGCGGTCGAGCACGTTGTCGACATGCATGGCCGGATCGTAGTCACGAACCATTGCGATCGCACCGTGAGCAGCACCACCCACAATCAAGAAGCCGCCAATCCACATATGGTGAGTGAATAAGCATAGCTGGGTAGCGTAATCAGTTGCTAGGTAAGGATACGGAGGCATTGCATACATATGCTGAGCCACAATAATCGTTACCGAACCACCCATAGCCAGGTTGATAGCCAGCTGAGCATGCCAGGAAGTGGTCAAGAACTCAAACAAGCCATCGTGGCCATTCTTAGCAGGGAAGAGCAACGGATCGCCCTTCTGACCCTCTAGGATCTCCTTGATGCTATGACCAATACCCCAGTTAGTACGGTACATATGACCAGCAAAGATGAACATGACAGCAATCGCCACATGGTGATGCGCAATGTCAGTCATCCATAGACCACCAGTCACAGGATTTAGACCGCCCTTGAAGGTCAAGAAGTCAGCATAAGCACCCCAATTCAGGGTGAAGAATGGAGTAATCCCTTGCGCAAAACCAGGGAATAAGTCCGCCATGAACACTTTATCTAGCAGATACTCGTGGGGCAAAGGAATATCCTGTGGAGCCACCCCGGAATCCAATAGAGCGTTAACAGGCAAAGAAACATGGATCAGGTGACCAGCCCAAGCTAGAGAACCTAGACCAAACAAACCAGCCAGGTGGTGGTTCAACATGGACTCCACGTTCTGGAACCACTCAAGCTTAGGAGCCTTGATGTGGTAGTGGAATACACCGGCATTAATCATCAAACCAGCCATTACCAGCGCACCGATGGCAGTGCACAAAAGCTGGAAGGAGTTGGTGTAACCAGCTGCTCTCCACATCTGGAACAAACCAGACGTGATTTGAATACCTTGGAAGCCGCCGCCCACTTCACCGTTCAGGATTTCTTGACCAAAAATAGGCCAAACCACCTGAGCACTGGGATGAATATTAATGGGATCTGCTAACCAAGCTTCAAAGTTAGAAAAGCGAGCGCCATGGTAATACATGCCACTCAACCAAATGAACACGATGGCCAAATGGCCAAAGTGAGCGCTAAAAATTTTACGAGAAATGTCCTCTAAGTCACTGGTGTGACTATCAAAGTCGTGAGCGTCGGCATGGAGGTCCCAAATCCAGGTAGTAGTTTTGGGTCCCTTGGCCAAGGCACGGCTGAAGTGACCGGGCTTGCCCCATTTCTCAAAAGAAACAGGTACCGGATTCTCATCAACTGCCACCTTGACTGCTGCCTCCCGCTCCCGCGGGGTAGTTGTCATGGAGACTCTCCTCTCTCTAGACAAAGAACGAACAGCCTAAAAAACGAGATCAGCAAATGCTTCGTGAATGAAACAATTGCAAACATTTTCATTGAGATGTTAACTCACAGAAAATTTTGACGCTCGCCATTAATAGGATTGCTCCTGAGCATTATAGACTTGGCGCTTCACCAATTTTGCGTCGAGTTAACAATAATTCAACCTCCGAAATCCTCTTAGGATAAGGATCGCAAGGTAGTCAATGCCACAAAATTGACATCGAGCATGGGTGATATTAACAAATCTCAATAGAGATCTCTATTTTGGGCCGTAAGTCATGGAAATTGCATACAAACCCAAAAACTCAACTTCTTTTTCCTAATGAACACCATAGAATCTAATAATAGTAAGGGATTCAGTCTCGTACATGCATATATTTAGATTTATTTATTTTTGTAAATTAGCTGAGTAATTTTCTCCTCTTGCGGTGGTTGTAGAGGATTTCCTCATTAAGCGTGACAGTAGCCCGCTAGGATCGATTAAGCACAGTTCTGTTTGGTTTCAAAGGCAGGGCAGGGGCACATTTAACTGTCACAGGAAGAGCTACACCATGACTCTGGTTTCTAATGTTTTGGGACGTTGGCAACAGCATTTAGTCAAGATAATTGGAGCGTTGGTTTTAACAGCACTTTTATTCAGTACGGGCTGTAGCAATCCTCAAGGAATCGAACCGTCAACCGTCACGGAGACCGCTAAGTCCTCCTTATTTACGCCAAGTCCTCCGATCAAGCAGGTAGACACACCGGAACTGATTCAAGAATTGGCCCCGTGGCTAGATACCTACGAACCCCAAGTCCAAATCCTGGAACCCAAAGCTGAAGAAGTTTTTGACAAAACTACAGTCAGTGTAGTCCTAAGGGTGAAAGATTTACCTATATATAAGGACACAAGGTGGGAGATGGGGCCTCACTTAGTGCTTCTGCTGGATAATCAGCCCTATGGTGCGATATACGACCTTGATCAATCTATTACGTTGACGGATCTAACGCCAGGCACCCATACCATCAGGATCTTTGCTGAACGCCCCTGGCATGAAAGCTTTAAAAATGAAGGGGCTTATGCCCAAGCGACATTTCACATCTTTGCCAAAACGGATGAAAATGCACCAAAAGCTAATCAGCCACTGCTCACCTACGGTGCACCCATGGGTGTCTATGGAGCTGAGCCGATTTTATTGGATTTTTATTTAACTGAGGCTCCTCTACATCAAGTCGCTGTAGATAACCCAACGATTTCAGATTGGCGAGTGCGATACACCATCAATGGCCACAGTATCACCCTCCAAGATTGGCAACCTATATATATAGAGGGCTTAAAACCTGGAAAAAACTGGGTACAGCTCACACTGGTTAACGAGGACGGTAAGCCAATTGCAGGGGTTTTTAATAACACTGTGCGACTGATTGACTATGACCCCAATGACAACAACAGTCTTGCAAAAATCATCCGGGGAGAGGTGGCCTTAGAAGATGTGGGCGGCATTATCGATCCAACCTATGAGCCACCGGTTGTCGAAGAGCCTGAGGTAGCAGTACCAGAAGTAGCCGCACCAGAAGTAGCCGCACCAGAAGTAGCCGCACCGGAAGTAGCCGCACCGGAAGTAGCCGCACCGGAAGTTATCGAATCGCCCACTCTGGACGAACCGGAAGTAGCCGCACCGGAAGTAGCCGCACCGTCCCTTCTGGAAAAGCTAGATAAACCTGGTGACCTAGCACCAGCCCAACCGGAGACACTGGAGCAAGAGATTCCTGACATAGCAGCCCCGGAGATCATAGAAACCGCTGAGCCCTCTGAAAATACTGGCGGCTCGATCGATCAGACCATGCAGGATAACAGCCTGACTGAGGATCGTGATACTGAGGATCGTGATGATGCTGAAGTTGATGAGTCTGATTTACCAGTAACAGAAACAACTGCTGTGCCAGAACGTTCTGACAAATTTGACTTAGAGATAAGTGCTGAGTCAGCTACTTCTGCTGATACAGAGGAAAACATTGAACCCTCATCAGAGGCCCTGTCTGAACAGACACCCATTACGGATAAGCAAGACTCATCATCGAGACGCTATTTTCAGAAACTGTATGACTATAGCGATCGCGCCATGAAAAATCGCGATCGCAATTAAGCCAATCTCCCGTTCCATACCTACTACGGCGTAAACGGACTTAGTTTTTAGCCCTTAAATCACAGGCCTCTGGCTTAAGTTGCCGCTCCATCAAGTTGCCAACGGCTTCCTGGGGGGTGATTACCCCCCGCAAAAGACGATGAACCTGGCGAGCAATGGGAACTGGAATACCGTCACGGTTGGCCATGTCGATCAGGACGTGAGCCGTGTTCACCCCTTCAGCCGTACTGCCTAACTCTGCCAAAATATCATCGAGTTTTTTCCCCTGCGCGAGGCCATAGCCCACACGATAGTTACGACTGAGGGTGCCATCGCATGTGGCTAGCAGATCACCCAAACCCGAAAGCCCGTAGAAGGTCTCTACCTGCGCCCCCATGTGAACACCCACCCGCAGCATTTCGGGAATGGCGCGGGTAATTAGAGCCGCTTTAGCATTGGAGCCCAGCTTAAGGCCATCACAGACACCCACTGCGATCGCAATCACATTTTTCAATGTCCCCCCCAGCTCAGCCCCCACTGGATCTGGACTGGTATAAATGCGAAACATCTCAGACGAATAGACCTGCTGTACCCTTGCCGCTGCATCCACATCGGTGCTCGCCACCACTGTGGCCGCTGGTAGCTGCGCTTCGATTTCCTTAGATAAATTAGGGCCAGACAAAACCACAATGGGATTGTCTGGAAAGGTGTCGCGAAAAATCTTAGACGGCGTTCTGGTGGTCTCAGGATCTAACCCCTTAGTCGCCGTCACTAAAATAGTCGAGGTTTTGAGAGCCGCCGTCTGAAGCTGACTCGCTAACGCCGAAACCCCCTTCATGGAAATGGCCGATACTACAATGTCAGCATCAGCGACCGCAGACTTGAGATCTGAAGGCCCCCGTCGCGACCAGATCTGCACCTGATTGCCATTGCTCAGGGCTAGCCTTGCTAACGCTGTTCCCCAAGCTCCTGCCCCTAATACCGTCACCCGAGCCATCTGCTTTAAAGCTTCTGAGAGCGGAATAATTGGAGTTTCAGACGGTGCAGATGAAGTAACCACGAGACAAGCTCCCTTTACTCTAGAGTTTTAAGTTTTAAGTGTTGAGTTTTGAGTTAGTTGCCCAATTCAAAACTCAACACTAAGAACCTACAACTAGCCTAAGCGACGGTCGTAGCTATGGCAGGGCTATATCAGAACCGATCACTGATCTAAGCAACGGTCGTAGCTATGGGAGGGCTGTATTTGTCTAGCTGATAGTCGGGGATACAGTTGTCGCGCATGTAGGTGTAGTAGTCGATCAGGTTGCGATCGCATTTACCCTCCGACCAACCACAGTAGCGCTTCAACACATCCGCCAATACAGGCAGTACATCAAAACCATAGTTACTCCGCATCGACAAAGCTGTCCGCCGTCGACAAATATCTAGGTAGGTGCGAGCCATCTCTGACCTCACACTGTAGACAATCTGTGCCTTAATATCAGGCTGGTCTGGCACAATCGGCTCGACCAGTTCAGGAAACTCTTCCACGATGGCCAATACCTGAGGCGTTCGCGCACCATAGAGCGATAACAAATGAGCGACCACATCTCGATTGGCCGTCGTCATTAGTGTCTTAGCCTCGCTAGTTGAAATTGCACCGGGTAGCGGTGCCTGTCTAGTGACTGAATGACTGCCAGATTTCTTCTGCTTTTTCAATCGCTTTCTAAGCGCTGCATCCACCATTTCCTCGCCCACCTGACGGTGAGTAGTGAGCTTGCCACCAATCAAGGAAACCATGTTATTCACCCCTTCGGATGTGTGGTCATATAGCACATGGCTACGGGTAATACTGCTAGTCTTTTTGCCTTTGCTATGGGGCAAAGGGCGCACACCCGCATAGGTAAACTGCACCGATTCCCGCGTCAGCTGAGCTGTGGGGATGACCCGATTAGCCTCATTCAATAGGTAATCGATTTCATCATTACTGACATGGACCTTATCCAAATCGCCCTCAAAGCGAATATCCGTGGTGCCAATCAGACACATCCCTAACCACGGCAAAATAAAGAAAGGTCGACCATCGGTAAGGGCTTCCACATAAAGAGCTTCATCCGGTGCCCCTGGGAATTTATCGACGATGATATGGCTACCCCGTGTGCCACCAATTTTGCGACTTTTACCGACAGGCGCAGGCGCATTACCCTTAATTCCACTGCGGCAAACCTGATCAACCCAAGGGCCAGAGGTATTGATCACCACTGTTTGATCATGACCATGGACTGTGAAGGCTTCACCGGTTTCAGTATCGCGACAAAGCAGCGACGAAATGCGCTGATCCTTCCGTTGGAGCTGGGCTACGGTCACATAGCTCAGCATGGTAGCCCCGGCCTCCTGGGCCGATAGCACAATTTCTAAACAGAGCCGCTCAGCATATTCCACTTGAGCATCATAATATTGGGCCGCACCACGACAGCCCTCTGGCTCCACTGCTCGAAATAGCTGCTGTAACTTTTGAGCCGCTAACATCCGATGATTTGGCAAGCTCTTGTCATAGCTCAGCAGATCGTACAGCACCATCCCCGCCTGAATCTCCCAATAGCTACGAGACCCCTGGGCATAAATAGGAATTGTCATTTGAATGGGCTTCACCAAATGAGGGGCTGTTCGCAGCAAGATTTCTCGCTCTCGCAGTGACTCCCGTACCAAGTTAAATTCGAAATACTCTAAATAGCGCAAACCACCATGAACCAAGCGGCTTGACCAACTAGTGGTGCCGCCACCAAAATCCCCTTTCTCAATCAAAATGGTCTTTAAACCACGTAAGGCACCATCACGGGCTACGGCTACTCCATTGATACCACCACCAATCACAATTAAATCGTAGGTCGTCGCTTCTATCGTTGAGTAATCAGGCATAGTTGCCACCAAAAGTAACGAGCTATAGAGAAATAAAGTATTAAATCACGAACTAGAATTCCCCATGTTTCAAGATGGCACAGTTTTTTAGAAAGAGGTTGAAATTGTAGGGGTGTTCCATGGAACACCCCTACAATTTCAAATTTCCTAAACTCTAGCAACCTCCTTCGTCTCTGGCTCAATCGCTACCGTCGCTTTGGCTTCCCTAAATAGATGATTGGCCCACTGCTGAACGTCATAACGACAAATAGCCTTGTGGAGCTTCTTCATGCGCTCGGCTTGTTCCTCATCAGACATGGCCAGCGCTTCATCAATACGCTCATCCATACGTGTGGAGGAATAGGGGTTGGTGAGTAGCGCATCAGGCAGCTCCACAGCGGACCCCGTAAACTCAGACAAAATGAGGACACCGTCTTCGCCGTTATGAACAGCTACATACTCCTTAGCGACCAGGTTCAAACCATCTCTTAACGGACAGATCCAGGCAATATCTGCGGCTTTGTACAGTGCCATCAAATCGTCATAGGGCAAAGGCTCAGTAAAGAGCTGCACAGGCGTCCAGTTAAGGGAACCAAAGCGACCATTGATCTGGCCCACCATTTGTTCAATTTGCTCCTGAGCAATGCGATAAACCCGCATCCCTTTGGCCGCCTTCACCGCCGTCATCATTAAGTTGACTTTGCCAATCAACTCAGGGCGTCTGGCTAACAACCGTTCGTAGCAGGCCAGCATTTCCTTAGCACCTTTGACATAATCAACCCGCCCAGCGGACATGATCAGCTTGTTATCACCAATCTCAGCACGCAGTACCTTCACCCGCTCTTGAATCGATGGGCGCATGACCACATCGTGAATCTTTTGGGGACTGGTTCCCACAGGGAATGCATCAATGGTGACAATGCGACCGTTGTAGCGCAGCTTAGTGACCATTTCAGGTTCGGCTAGGGCAGTACCTGTCTTAGTAAAGGCTTCTGGTACGGGGATGCGCTCTACAACTTCTACATCACGACAGCTGCGGGCAGCCGACACAAAGTTCTGCACATAGCGAGGGATATGGAAACCACACAAATCACAGCACAGTAAGCTGTCAATAATGGCATCTCGCCAGTGGAGAATATTAAACACATCCGCTGCCGGGAAAGGCGTGTGATGGAAGAATGCAATCTTCACATGGGGCATCTTCTGACGGATGTAATAGGGCGTGAGCCAGAGGTTGTAATCGTGAATCCAAATCAGCGCATCGTCTGCTGCATCTTCGCAAGCCGCTTCGGCAAATAACCGATTAATGTTCTGGAAGTTTTCCCAGTCAGAGCTGTCATAGGTAAAGTGCTCAGGGAACGAGTGCAAAATAGGCCAAAAGGCTTCTTTTGAGGTGATGTGATAAAAGTTACGTACCTGATCAGCATTGAGAGGGATCCGCCGCACCACACAGCTATCGCTGCCCCCGTCCATGGTGACTCGATCAACAAATCCTTCTTGCTCAGCCTCAGTAATTTGTTTCCACGCTACCCAAGTGCTCTGATCGGCATTAGCAAAAAAGCTCTTTAGGGTAGGAACAATACCGTTAGGACTCTTTTTTTCTCGATAATAAATCTTGCCATTTTCCCTCACCTCATCATAGGGTTCACGGTGGTATAGGATGACCAAGGAAGACTTCATGTTATTTTCTCCTGCAAGTTTATTAGCAGCGGTCAATTAAGCTTGAAACTCGAACATAATAAAGCTCAGCAATGACAGCTCACTTACCAAGCTGCCTCTGCTGAGCCCCAAAAAATTGCATGAAATAGTACTTAAAATCCGCCGACGATTTTTACCAACACATCAGGGTTTACAGAGAGTTACATTACCGTATTAAGCCTGATTTAGCAATTTAACGGGTATTCTCCTTTCAGCCCTGCATTGGGTAAGGGAAAACATTTCGGGAACGAATTTAACAACGTCAACCATAAATATGTTTTCACTCGATATCGATCTTACACTCAGTTTAGAGATGTAAATCATGGACACATTTTCGTCTTACTTTTGATCGATGGGAACTATGGGCGTTTTCAACATTCTGAGCTAATGTAGCGCCGCTAAACCACATCCGAGTAAACTGCGCTCCCCTCAATAACGAGACATACGGTGATTGCAACTGCCCCCAAACACATTCAACTAGTTGAAGATGAAACCCAAAGCCTGCTGATGTGGGCCGAAAGCATCCAACGTTCAGAAGCCACATTTTTTGAAAAAGCTCAGAAAATTGCTCGACGTCTGGGCGCACATTATCGTGCTGATCGGTTGACTGAAGTTGGTTTTTGGACCCCCGATCTAACGGGGGACATTATCCAGTCAGAAGACCGAATTGTACTGGAGATTTATACACCGACAGAGAATATTAACTTTCGAGCAACAGAACAAACCGTTACGTTTAATCGAGTTCAAATCCCCCTAGTCAAACAGGGCGAATTTGTTTGGGGCGTAATCGAGGGCATGCGGTCAGGACGTCGCGATCGCGCTGGCTGTTTTTACTGGTTACGCTATACCGATCAAGATGGAAGAGTACACATCATCCGTGATCCGCTAGCCTATTCTCTGCCCTACGGTATCTTTGCCCCCGCAGAACTGTACGACATGCGCTTAATACAGCGGCAGCGAGCAGACCGTAGCTATTTTCGCCGTACCGGCAGCAGCTATAGCGACACGGACATTCCCCGCATCGGTGCGCCCACCAATATTTTGCAGATTCACGTCAAGACGGCGTCGCCCCAAGGCACATTTGAGGGATTGACGGAAATTTACCAGCGGATCTCCGCCAAGCTTGCCGCTGGGGAAGAACTCACCGCTGAAGAAGCCGTTTATGCAGGCTACGATGCTATTCAGCTACTGCCTGTAGTACCCACCATTGAGTATCGTCGCGAAGACTCCCATGGAGACTATGAGTTTTTTGCGATTCTGCCAGACAAAAACGAAGCTCCCCATCCATCGTTTGCAGAAAATTCTGTCCCTGACCTTTCCCCCAGGGTCTCTCAGGCCGTTTTACGCAAGCCCGACACCCAAAATTGGGGCTACGATGTTCCCATGCTGGGCTCAGGCACAACTAACCCCTCGGTTTTAGGGAGCCTGAGGCCTGATGAGGTGATCGACTTTATTGCCACACTCCACAACTTTTCTACAGGCCCAATTCAGCTGATCTATGACTTGGTCTATGGCCATGCCGACAACCAAGCCCTAGAGGTCATGACCCATCAGTTCTTTAAAGGACCCAACATGTATGGGCAAGATCTGAACCACCAGCTACCCCAGGTAAGGGCTATCTTGCTAGAGATGCAGCGACGCAAAATCAATACAGGGGCTGACGGCATCCGCGTAGATGGCGGCCAGGATTTTCGCTTCTTTAACCCGCTCACGGATCGAGTCGAGCAGGATGATGCTTATCTGTTGGCCATGAGCGATGTCGTGCAGGACATCAACGGCTATCGACGGTTGATGTTCACTATTTTTGAGGATGGCCGCCCCTGGCCCCAGGAAGGCTGGGAAGAAATTTCCCGATACCGGGAGCTAATTGAGCAAAAACCTGAATCATTTCAGTGGGGACCACTGATTTTTGCCCACAATACCCCATCCCTACAAGGATTTTGGGACCGCAAATGGCGACGGGTGGGGGAAGTCATTTTCCAAGGGAACCGTTGGATTACAGGCTGTGGCAACCATGACACGGTGCGGCGTGGCACCCAGGTAAAAACGGACCAGCCGATCAACTGGAATCTGGGCAAAACTCTACCGAATGTTCTGCACAAGGCCTATAACAACCCAGCCACCCAGATATGGGTATGTGGTTTTAGTCCCGGCTTACCCATGGACTTTATCAATGCCAACGTAGGTGCGCCCTGGGGGTTTTTCAGAAACACCGATGACCGATATGGGGTCAAGGTCGTTTCAGAAGAAATCAGCTTTCTAGACTGGCAAATCGAACCCGATATGTACGATTTGCCAGAAGTGTATCCCCAGCTCAAGCAAATGGGATTTCGTGATTTCCAGCAATTGCAGGACTTTTCACGCACACTACAGGAAGCCATGGTATCGACGGACTATAACCTACAAGAGGTAGCTGCCATTTGCAGTAAGTGCCTGGGACCCAGTACCGAAAGCTGTGAACTCCCTGCTTTGGCTGAGCTCAACGAGTCTTCTCTAGCGGAGTTTTTAGCCAATTTAGATGTCCCAAAACTGAAAAGGTTTGCCATGGCTTTTATGGAAGATGGCCATGATTTGTGCAATGTCTCCCGTTCCTATGGGCAGATCGATAAAGGCATTGCCAAATTCCACCTCGCCCTGAGACAGTATCGCCGCCGCTATCCCTGGTTGCAGGACAATTTGACTGGCCATGATCGGTTTAATCGCATTAGCGACGACCAGCGTACGGTTTTTTATGGCCTCAGATGCAATCCCGATGAACCCGGGGCATCCCCAATTATGATGGTGGCCCATATGGGGGGAAAGCCGCTGACCATCAAACTGGAGGATTGGTTAGGCATAAACATGGAGGATTGGCAGGTTGCGATCGCAACACCCGATCTCAATCTCGACACCGATCTCAAGAACTTGAGCCACTTCCCCCTAAAGGATAGCCAGGGTGTTCTTTTTGAACAGAAAAAATAAACACCCTAGCTTTAAGAAATCAATAAGTCTTGAAAGACAATTGTGTAATGCCCAGCCTGTACTGGAGCAGTAGTTTTTCCCTGACAACAATTAATGAAACTCACTCTATTAATTACGCCAGAAGGATTTTAGAGATCATAGAACATTTATTTTTTTGTCTACATATAACTTTTCAAAGTGCTACGATATATAAAATCAACCTTAAGAAAAGACAGCATTATCTCTTCGTAGACCTGTGCAGTGTCTGGGGAATTGCCATATGGAAAAAAAACTCAAAGAACTCGTCGGCCAAAGCAGTGTTTGGCTTTATGTCAAAAGTAGCAATGGCTGGTTCAAGAATGTGGAAATTTTAGAGGTAACCGACACAACCATTACATTCCGTTACGAGTCTGAGTCTGAGGTTGAACGTAAACTTTGGGAAAAAACCACTCGCATTGACAACATTGCTGAAGTGGAAGTAAGACTGCTTACTGTTCCAAAAGTTGATAAGAAGCTGGATGCTATTCGCGGACAGTTATCTAAACTCTTGGATCAAGACAATTATTAGGTCGCCCATAGGAACCAGGCATTGACCCCATTGCCTCTAAATCGTTTCAAAGCACCTAATTAGTTTGCTCGAAACACGTCAAATCCGTTCAGACTTGAAAGAGCGCTAAAAGAAATCAATACTCAAAAACTTCGTTGAAGGGGAGTGCGGCAACGCACCCTCTTTTTTTTGGGGTTCGGCTACGCTCCCTCCACCACAACTACGCTCAGTCGAACTCCAACTTTTATTAATTTCCCCTAAGACTTGCCTCGTTTTTTTCCAGAAAAAAGAACCCGCGACACAATAGGTGGAGTTCTTTAATTAGATCGGTTTTCCATGGATGTCAAAGCCGCGTCTACGCGCTTACTGGTGTCAGATATTACCAACTGTTGCAGGTTTTATCGGGATTTACTGGGCCTGAAAGTGATCGTAGAAACCCCAAGCTACGCTGAATTTGAGGCCGCAGGTCAAACCATTTCCCTGTTTCATCAAGAGGAAATGGCGTCCATTATCCACACTAGCGATAAGCCTACTTCTGTCGATAGCCAAGATAAAACCGTTCTAATTTTTACCATCACAGATTTGGATGGCACCTATTCTCAGCTGCGGCAGGGTGGCGTTCACTTTGATGAACCACCTACGCAGAACAGTGATTTCAATCTCAAGATTGCCTACTGTCGGGACCCTGAAGGCAATTTGATTGGACTGTTTGAGAACCTGATGTAATCGACCAGCGGGTGGGCTGTGCCCACCCTACAGATATACCCATTAATTATTCACCCCCTATTTCCAAGAGGAATCGTCAATGGCAAAACAGTACGTCATGGCCCTGGATCTGGGCACCACTGGCAACCGCGCCATCTTGTTTAACAAAGCGGGCGACATTGTGGGTCAGGCCTATAAGGAACTGACTCAGTATTATCCACAGCCAGGCTGGGTGGAACATGATGCCATAGAAATTTGGGAGCAGGTGCAGTGGGCCATAAAGACAGCCATTGGCGAAGCAAATATTGATGTCAGTGAGATTGCGGCCATCGGTCTAACGGTGCAGCGAGAGACCTGTTTGCTGTGGAATAAGACAACGGGTAAGCCCTTACATAAGGCCATTGTGTGGCAGGATCGACGCACAGCAGATATGTGTGCCACCCTAGCAGACCACAAGGCAGAGATTTATGAGCGCAGCGGTCTATTTTTGGATGCCTATTTTTCGGGTACCAAGCTGCGGTGGCTACTGGATAAAGTTCAGCCGGATAATCTAGACAATGTTCTAGCGGGCACAATCGATACCTGGGCGCTATGGAATCTAACGGATGGCAAGGTGCATGCAACGGACCATAGCAATGCCAGTCGTACGTTGCTGATGAATCTGGCACAGCAGCAGTGGGATGACAAACTGTTGGATATTTTTGGAGTGCCACGATCGCTACTGGCAGATATTAAACCCAGCCAGGGAATTTTTGGCTACACTGACCCCAGTTTGCTGGGTGTGGAAATTCCGATTGCGGCACTTTTGGGCGATCAGCAAGCGGCGTTGTTTGCCCACGGTTGCGATCGCCCCGGCTTACTAAAGTGCACCTATGGCACTGGAGCTTTTCTGGTTGCTCACACTGGCCAAGAAATTGTCCGGTCCAAGAACCAGTTGCTCTCCACCATCGGCTGGACCACCACTAAGACAGACGGCAGCTATGACCTGGGCTATGGCCTAGAGGGCAGCATGTTTACCGCCGGGGCCTGCATTCAGTGGTTGCGGGACGGCCTACAAATTATCGATAGCGCCGCAGACAGTGAGCCCCTAGCCACTTCAGTAAACGATAACGGTGGCGTTTATTTTGTACCTGCCCTGAGTGGTTTGGGTGCACCCCATTGGGATATGGGGGCTCGCGGTGCGTTTTTGGGCATTACCCGAGGGGCGACTAAGGCCCATATGGTGCGGTCAGTGCTGGAAGCGATTGCCAACCAGGCCCGTGAGGTAGTAACCGCCATTAATGATGATAGTGGCACACCCATTACCACACTCAAAGTGGATGGCGGTGCCTGCAACAATGACTTTTTGATGCAGTATCAGGCGGATGTATTGGGTATTCCAGTGGAGCGTCCGGCAGTGTTGGACGCGACAGCTCAGGGATCTGCGTTTGCCGCAGGTCTGGCAGTGGGTTTCTGGGATGACTATACGACGCTGGTAAATAGTCGGAAGATTGATAAAACCTTTGAACCTGGGGAAGGCAAAACCGCAGCTCAGGAAAATTTTGCCACCTGGAAGCGGGCAGTGGAGCGGGCGAAGGGGTGGATTGTTTAGAATCAAGTCGTTGGCTTCGACTTCGCTCAGCCAACGATTTCGTTCAGCCAACCTATATAGCAGGCACGGACGGGTTTAATGAGATGACTATACTGAAACATAATTACTCCTCTACTCCCCATGGTTCCAGTTGTTCAGGCTAGCCAACTCACTCTGCATTTGGATCATGGGCACTCTACAGAGTGTGGGTAATTTGTATGGTTTCTCTTAGGTGCGGTTATCCCCGCGTATCTCAGCACGTAAGTTCTATTGGATTGGGTGAAGCCATTTGTTGCAAGGCCGCACATGTTAAGTCACCAATAAATGATGCTTCTCAAATTAGACCGATTTGGAAAATTAGTTTTGGGTGTGGGTGCGATCGCAGGTAGCATCTGGTTTTTGAACCTGCCCTATCCCATGATTCGCTGGCCCATAGCAAAAGTCGCTCCCATAATCCTGCTGCCCAGCTTTATGCAGATGGATCACCACTATCGCCAGGCCATAATCCAAACCGAACAGGCCGATCAGCTAATCAACCAGGCCACCACAGTAGAAGATTTTGAACTGGGTTCGGAAAAAGCAGCCCAGGCCCAAGAGCATCTCGACAACTTACCCGTCTGGTTTCTGGGATACTACCCCAAAAGATACTGCGGCTTATTTGGATGTGGCTGGAAATTTACCCTGGATGAGTTTGAAGACGCCCGTGCCCTGATCGGCAGAATGGACGCCCAAATTTTTCAAGAACAAAATGCATTAACTGTTTTAGAAACCACCTCTAACCAGGTGGTTGAAGCTAGAAACAGTTTTGAAACCAGCGATCCAGCTACCCAAGAAGACATTTTAAAAGACTGGCAACAATCGATGGATCAGCTAAGTGAAATCCCGTCAGAAACCCTTGCCGGTCGCCTGGCCAACACCAGATTAACCGCCTACAAACGAGACTATGAAGCCATCTCAGGACAGACAGCCGTTCTGAGTAAGAGCAATGCGCTTTTAGCCGCTGCCCAACAGTTTGCCGATGCAGCTAGTTCAGAGGGGAAAAATCCACCCCACAGTACTGAAAAATGGGATCGTATTGCCACCCTATGGGAGGCGGCCCTGGCTGAATTGGAGAATATTCAGTCTGACGAGCCAGATTATGTCAAAGCTCAAGCGTTGAAGGCTCAGTATACGATTAATCTGGGGGAAGTGAGAGAACTGCAAAACTCTCAACAGAAAGCTGTCAAGTTAGTCCAATCAGCAGAAAAAGACATTAACAAACTGATTGAGTTATCTGCACAACAAAGTCCAGAGAGAACCATAGCGGCTGTAAATCAAGTGATTAGTAACCTTGAAAAAGTCCCCTCCGGAACAACGGTAAGCAAAGATGCTCAAGTTTTGATTCAACAAGCTCAGGCGTATCTGAGTAAAGCAAACTAGACTTTACCCAAAAAACTGAACCCACAAAGCCAGATTTAGTCACAAAGCTAGATGTAGTATAGTCTTGAGATTAAAGCAGCACATCAACAGCCGACGATTACGGTGTGTCAGTTGGTCGATGATGAGTATAAACAACAACAGTTTCGACTGGGTGAGAGAATTGTCTCGCAGACATTTCCAGAGTTAGAGCTGCGACTGAATGATGTGTCGCCGCGTTGAGTTAAATGAGGTGCGTTACTAACAGCACCCTACATAGTACTTTTCAACAGAATCTTGAGGCAAGCCCTTAATCACAATCACTCACCATAAAAAGCAGGATAAACAAATGCAAACGCCGTCGAACTCGGAATCACCGTCCCATCCATTTCCTCAATAATAACCGTCTCCAACGTCTCATCCCACCGAGCTCGCACAGTACGCCCAGAGAGTTGAGCCTCTTGCCTACCCTGCCGCTTCACCTGATCATGCACAAACTGCAGACTGTCTCCCGAAAACTGATTGTGGGGCGTTTCCCCATCCGGCTCCCACACATAGCTAACAATCGCCTTCGGATGCAGGTCTAACTGCTCCTGATTACGCACATCAAAGTTATTGATCGGCCACTAACTGTGATTAGGCTGGATCGATCAAGGTATGAGTCAGCTGAAAACCACCTGAAAAATATATGAGAAATGCTAAACAGAATTGGGCCATCGCTATTGGGCCATCGCTAATGCCTGCGATCGCACCCCCATTATCACCCCCACACCCAAATTCAATTAATATCCCATTCACAAACATGTGATACAAATCACTGCCATTGCCACATACAACGTTTTCAGCTAAGGACAACCGCGGTCAAGCGGCATTGATAATCTCGCAAACCATGACGCAGCCCTGGGCAACCCATTCTAATTGCCCTGCCCAAACCACTCAAAATCACATACCTAAACGCATTATGCGCACATCAGAGCAAAATGTTATGAAATGCAAACTCTTTAAATTTTGTACAAATATATGCAAAGTTACAGCAATTTTTTAGAAGGCTGGGCATCGTAGTGATAGTCAGTGACGTATCGAGACGATGCGACGACATATGAAAAACTCTTTTAATAATCCTCCATCAAACAATGGAGCCCTTTGCAGTCTTTGCCAAGACACACTGTTGCGCCATATCAGCCAAAGCAGAATGTTTTGGTACTGCCCCAGCTGTCGCCAAGAGATGGTGGTTAGTGAAAGCGAAGATGAGCTGCTCCCCCACGCAGCCGTAGTTAACCAGGTTGGCCAAATGCCCCAACATTGCCCACCTGCCAAAGCAGAAAACTACAACAAGCCCATGAGCGTCCAAGCAGCAAGCTAATGATGTAACAGGCGTTATGGATAACGCCTGTTACAGCCTTCTACTAATTGCTTTCCAAAATCCATTGAACCAATGTGCGTACACCGTACCCTGTTGCACCAGGGTTATTGTACGCATTATCTTTTTCACTCCATACAGGGCCAGCAATATCCAAATGGGCCCATGCCGTATCCTTGACAAACTGCTTAAGGAACAGAGCTGCGGTAATAGAACCACCGGGGCGAGGGCCAGTATTTTTCATATCCGCCACAATTGACTTAAGCCCATCAAAATATTTCTCTTCCATGGGCATGCGCCAGAGTTTTTCACCCGCTTCTTCAGAAGCGTTAGCCAATGCTCCAGCGAGTTCATCATCCGGACTAAATAAACCGGCCAGGTCATTACCCAGGGCCACAATGCAAGCACCCGTCAAAGTGGCCAGGTCGACCATGGCATCTAAACCTAACTTATCGGCATAGACCAGGGCATCAGCCAGGGTCAGACGACCCTCAGCATCCGTGTTATTCACCTCAATGGTTTTGCCATTAGACGCCGTCAAAATATCGCCTGGATGCAGCGCATGACCGCTGATCATATTCTCAGTAGCGGCGCTAATAAAGTGCACTTCTACATCAGGTTTGATTTGGGCAATGGCTTTAGCAGCACCTAATACTGCGGCAGCACCACCCATATCCATTTTCATCAACTCGATCATGCTGCCTGCACCAGCCTTAATATTTAGACCACCGGAGTCAAAGGTCAGCCCCTTGCCGATCAGTGCTAATTTTCGCTTGGGTGTGCCTTCGGGGGTATAGGTTAAGTGAATAAACTTGGGCGGCATCTCCGACGCCATGGCTACCCCCAGGTAAGCGCCCATACCCAGATCTTCACACTCAGCCTGCTCTAACACCTTGAGCGTCAAACCATGCTCCTTAGCAATGTCAGCAGCAGTCTCGGCCATACTAGTCGGGGTCACTACATTAGGAGGAGCAGCCACTAGCTCACGGGCAAGGATCACACCGTCACATACATGGGCAGCTGTCTCCAAAGCAGCTTCGTAACCTACCAAATCTAGCAATGCAATATCGCTCAGCACTACCTTTGGAGCGTCGGTATCCGACTTAAACCGCTTATCCTCATGCATTGCCAACGTCACACCTTCAGCAATCGTCTGGGTCGTTCGCTCCGGACTGTTGTTCCAAATGGGGAAACTAATACCAAGGGATGCACACTTTTCACGCTTAGCTAACTTGGCAGCAGTAGCGGCAGCACGACGTAGACTTTCTAGCTTTAGATCTTCAGAAGCACCTAAACCAACAATGGCCAATTTACGCACGTCATTACCGACGCGGATCACAGCAGAACTACCGGCCTTTGCTTTAAAGTCTGTTTCGTCGATGAGCTCTTGAAGCAGCCCAGATACTCTCTCATTTAACTCAGATAGCAGCCCTGTCAGGGGCAATGACTCTTCAGATAAACCGACAACAAGGCAATCGCCTGACCACGTTAAACAAGACTTATCTGATGCTACAAACTTCATTCCCATCTCAGTGCTAATTCCCGTCTTAGTATCTAATGATTTCGGCGTGTTTATTGACTGAATATCATATATGGCTCTCTATCATGTTCATAGTTTTTTAGATAGAACATTTTGGGGCGATATTCGTTCACTTTGAGAGCACGGTAGCGCATCCTTGCACTTTCTAAACCGTATCCCCTTAAAACCTTGGGTATCTTCTACCAGAAACTCCCGTTCCTGGCTACAAAGAACTCTCTAGACTGTCTTCTGTACCTTTGATTGAGCTGATCCACCATGGGAAAACGTCTCATAGATTTTGGAAAAGAGCGATTACCCCTGTTGCTGTTGGGGGGAGTTAGTCTAGCAAGTTTAGCCCTAATTGTATTTTTTGGGCAGGCGACGAAACGATTGTTGCCGACTGAGCCAGCGACAGAATCTGCCCAGCTGCAACAGGCAGCCTCAGCCAAAACGTTTCAACTGGCATTGCAGCCAGCGGAAACGCGCCGTGATATGTTGCAGCAGGTGATTGACTCTGGGATAGATGGTGATGCCTATCTGGCTACCTATCTGCTGACAACGGATTTATTGAATCAAGGGCAGGCGGCTGAAGCACTATCTACCCTGGGAGAGCTGGAAAAAAATAAGCAGTCTGCCCTGACTCCCTACGTGCTGCTAAAACGAGGACAGGCGCAGCTATTGACAGGGGAGTCGCCCACTAGTTGGAATGAGCTTTTGGGTAACTATGACACCCACAGTGCTACGGCTGAGGCTCGCTATGAGCTGGGTAAACAGGATCCCAATGAGTGGGAAGCATTGCTAGAAAAGCACCCCAGTCACCCACGAGCCGTCGAGGTAGCGCTAAAGAAGCTAAAAACTGGTACGTCCAAGGATTTGCTACTGCTGGTGGCAGCCCATGGTCTCTACCGTGAGGAGTATGAGGCCAGCCTTGACCGACTCACACAGGAATATGGCCAGGAACTAACACCTGAACAATGGCAAACCGTAGGGTTTGGCTATTGGGAAAATCTGCAATATGCCAAGGCTTCAGAAGCCTATGCTAAAGCGCCTGCATCACCTACCAGCTTATATCGGGCAGCTCGGGGGGCTCAGATTGCTCAGAAACGGGTGGTTGCGATCGCCAACTATCAAAAGCTTGCCAAAACCTTTCCCAATGCCCCTGAAACCGGTCTTGGACTCATCAAGCTCGCAGACTCTCTGCCCGATAAAGCAGCCCTTGCCCCGCTGGATCAGGCCATGAAAGCCTTCCCAGATCGAGCCGGCGAAGCACTACTCAAAAAAGCCAACATTCTAGACCAGCTGAATAGCCCTACGTCTGCCAAAGACGCCCGCACATCAGTGCTCAGCCAGTACAGCGACTCAGAAACTGCTGCCGAATTACGCCTCAGCCGTGCCCATAAGGCCGCCAAAGCCAATGACTCAGCCACGGCCCGTCAGCTGGCGGAAGAGTTGATTACGGCTAACCCCCAAAGTGAACTGGCTGCTGAAGCCAGCTTCTGGTCTGGGAAATGGGCTCAAAAATTAGGACAAGATAACCAGGCCCGACAGGCCTATGAACGCACCCTAGCCCAATATCCAGAATCCTATTTTGCCTGGCGTTCAGCCGTCATGCTGGGTTGGGATGTGGGGGATTTTAACAGCGTCCGTTCATTAAACCCTGAAGTCAGCCTGCCCCAACAACGAGAGCCCCTGCCTGCCGGCTCAGAAACATTGCAACTGCTATACCGCCTGGGGCAAGATGCCGCCGCCTGGAGCCTCTGGCAAACTGAATTTGAAAACGTCCAGGACCCAACGGTGGCAGAACAGTTCACCGACGGCGTTATGCGGGTGGGGGTGGGCGACAACCTCGACGGTATCTTTATGCTAACCAGTCTGGCCTGGCGTAATCAGGCCGATGAACAGACCGAGTATCAGCAGCTCAGGAATACATCCAACTACTGGCAAACGGTTTACCCCTTTCCGTTTTCTGACCTGATTCAAGCCTGGTCCCAGCAGCGTCAGCTGAACCCGTTACTGGTCACCGCCCTGATGCGCCAAGAATCTAGATTTGAGACCAACATCGAATCCGTCGCCGGGGCCATTGGCCTGATGCAGGTGCTCCCCAGCACCGCTGATTGGATTGTCAGTCAAATCGGCGAAAATAACAGCGACCTGGATACCCAACTCAAAACCCCTAGTGAAAATATCAAACTAGGCACCTGGTACCTGGACTACACCCATCGGGAATATAGCGATAATTCAATGTTTGCTGTGGCTAGCTATAACGCTGGCCCTGGCGCTGTGGCCGACTGGATTGCCAGAGGATATGGCGACCCCGATGTCTTTGTGGACAACATTCCATTTCCTGAAACCAAAGGCTACGTGGAAGCTGTGTTTGGCGGCTACTGGAACTATTTAAGACTGTATAATCCGGCTATTAGTCGTCAAATGGCGCAGCACACTGCTCAACAGGCTACGCCGTAGTCCAGACTACATTTGTCTAGATTCCATTCATCCAGACTACATTCGTATTGACAACCCTATGCGATTCGAACGGTTGACCATACAATAGGTCAGATAAATAGGGACAGACACCTAGATAACCAACGCTTGGGATCATGCATTAGTGTAAATGCGCAATTTTTATAGCCCATTCGTACTTGCACCGATACAATGCACCCTAGCTAGTGCAGTTAATCTGCCTGGCTCTTGTGGCCTAGGATAGTCCACTTCATTTGAGGCATCGGCTCTCATCGTTCATCACAATTAGCAGAGTAACGTGACTAGCTATAGCACCGTTCAAAAGCAGCAACTGAGTCAACTTGGCGCTTACCTGCAAGAAAAGCGCCAGGAGCAGGGAAAATCCTTGGAAGATATCTCCCTACAGACTTACATCCGTGCTCAATTGCTCAAAGCCGTAGAAACCGGTGATACCTCCGATTTACCTCAGCCAATTTTTGTTCAAGGCTTTATCCGTCGTTATGCAGATGCCTTAGGGTTAGACGGAACTAATTTTTCTAAGCAGTTTCCAGTTCACTCCATCCCTAATACCCCTCGGCCCGTCCCTCGGCCAGCGGCCCAGGTCGATATGTCTTATCAGAACATCGACCAAAAGCCACCAATTCCAGCAGCCAAAGAGCCTAGCCCAGAGATAGGCGCTCTACCGATTAAGAGTGAGCCCACTCCTGTGATGGGAAGTGTAGGGGTGCCAGAAAAAGCGACGTCTGCACAAGCCACTGCCGAGGAAATTGCCCCTGCTCAGCCTGTCACCAGTCCCCCTCCTGTCACCAGTCCCCCTAAGGATTTCACCTTAGATCCCGGCCCCTTAGATCCCGGTCCCATGGATGACAGCGAGCTAGCATCATTGGGGCTCAAGCACAATACCCTAGGCGATGGAATTGCGACTCAAGCTCAAGACTCTAAACCGCTGCAAAGTTCTCCATTTACTCCAACTCCAGAAGAGACAGATCCATCTCTATCGAAAGCAGCCCCTCCACCATCTCCCTCTGCACCAGAAGAGCTTGCATCAGTGGGCGCTATGCCGGTTGAGCCTGCTGAGCCCATAGCGTCTAGTCTGGTCAACGATACTACGTCTTCTGGCGTTAACTGGTTGCCCTTGGGGATCGGTGCGGCGGTGCTAGTGGGTGCGATCGCACTCATTGGCCCCAGAATCATTGGCGGTGGTTCTAACCAACAGCCGGAAACAGCTGAAACAACCACCACTGAGCCAGAAATTATCGCCCAGACCGCTCCCGAAATTGAAGCGGTGCCAGACTCCGAGCCAGATCCCGAACCTGCAACGAGTGATGCCCCAGTTAATCTCCAGGTAGAAATCACTGAAGCAGGCCCTTCTTGGATGAGCATTGTGGTTGATGGCGAACTTGCTTTTGAAGGACTGATGGATCCTGGCACTAGCGAAACGTGGGAAGGCCAAACATCCATTACGATGAATGTTGGCAATGCTGGTGCAGCCCTCATCTCTGCCAACGGTAGCGAGCCCAAACCCGCTGGGAATCCGGGGGGCGCAGAGTTCCTAACCTTTGAGGTCGCAGCAGAATAACGCAGCAACCCTCTGTCGGTTAGCTTCCACGGGGGATTCCCACAGACGCAGTACAAGCACAGCGATACAATAGAAAACAATCTACATAAAGTACTGGCACTGTAGCCCATGACGTCCAACCTAGAGACGGTAGAGCCCACTGAGCAGATTGACCACCTCGACGAAATGCCTGACGAGGTAGAAATGTCCCTCTTCGACCACCTCGAAGAGCTGCGAATGCGCATTTTTTATTCGTTGATCAGTGTTTTGATCGGTGTTATCGGCTGTTTTTGTGTTGTTAACCGCATTGTCGAACTTCTAGAGATTCCCGCCCAGGGAGCTAAATTTCTACAGCTTTCCCCCGGTGAGTACTTCTTTGTCTCCATTAAGGTAGCTGGCTACAGCGGCATTTTAGTTGCTAGTCCCTTTATCCTTTATCAAATTGCCCTATTTGTCCTACCTGGACTGACCCGGCGAGAACGGCGGCTGGTAGGTCCTATCGTTCTAGGCTCTAGCGTTCTTTTTGTCGTCGGCATCTTTTTTGCCTACATTGCTCTAATTCCTGCCGCTCTAAACTTCTTTATTAACTACGGCGAGGGCGTTGTTGAACAGCTGTGGTCCATCGACCGTTACTTTGAGTTTGTGCTGCTGTTGCTCTTTAGTACTGGCTTAGCTTTCCAGATACCCGTAATCCAATTCATGTTGGGAGTCTTAGGAATTGTCAACTCCGCAACTATGCTCAAGGGTTGGCGTGCTGTTTTGTTGGGGGCCGTAGTACTTGGGGCGGTTCTGACCCCCTCAACTGACCCCATTACTCAAAGCCTATTAGCCGGAGCGGTTCTATTTTTGTACTTTGGCGGCATTCTTGTGGTCAAAGCAATTGGTAAGTAGATAGGCAGTGGGCATGTTGCCCTGAACCTGTCTTTACCTAGTCATACTGGAGAGAGAGCTATAGGGCGGACAGATTGAAGGCCTATAGCGGCTGTTTTGCAGGCATTCCTACCTGTCTTGGAAAGTCTTTATCGGTCTTTTCAACCTTTTTTATATACAGGCAATGCCTCAGCCCTTGGGTAAGCGGTGTTTCCCATGGACAAATGGCTACTAGCTCACCACCAAGGGTGTCCAAAGCTCCCATGAATAGTTCCTCTTCTTCGGCAGTCCACTGACCACGAAATAGGACGGCAAACCCACTTTTTTTGAGCAGCGGCAACGCATATTCTGCACAGGTAGAGGCTGGACCAACTGCTCGCACCATTGCCAAATCGTACTGGGCACGATGATGCGGATCCCGTCCCACCGTTTCTGCTCGCTCGGTCAAAAAGGCTGTATTAGTTAACCCCAGTTGCTCACACAAAGTTTGCAGGAAGGCAATTTTTTTGCGGGTGGAGTCTAGAAGGGTGACTTGCCATCGGGGACGTGCGATCGCAACCGGCACTCCAGGAAATCCGCCCCCCGTACCAATGTCAATTATCCGCTTTACGGTCGGCAACCAGTCCGGCTTTTCAGGCTCATACCACGGGGCCAAAGCGCTGAGGGAATCCCACAAGTGTTTTTCCCAAAACTCGTCCGGCTCAGTAATTCGCGTCAGGTTCACCTGACGATTACCCTCAACAACGCCTCGATATAACTGATCAAACAAGGCCTGCTGTGCCTCAGAGGGCTGCCACTGCAATGTTTCCTGCCATATCTTATCGTTGCCGGGTAATGTGGCTACGGTTTCCGTCATTCCTAGATTCCCCTGATTCCCCTAATTTATTGGGTTTACCCAACCCAACGACTCACGCAACTGGAGCCGCCTCTAATGGCTGATTAACCAGCTCTCCATTGTGCAATGACCAGCAGTAATCTGCCAAATGGGCTAAATCACTAGCATCGTGGGACACCACCAGCAAACTCCAGTTTTTTTTGAGCTCTGCCAGTAAGCCAATGAGTTGCTGTTTCATCGACCAATCCAGCCCAGCCGTTGGCTCATCCAGCAACAGCAAATAGGGCTGTCGAATCAGCTGTACAGCTAAAGCCAAACGACGCTGCTGACCACCGCTGAGGGCATGGGGCGCAGTCTGCAACCCAATTTCACCAAGACCGACTGAATCCAGGGTCTTGGCAACGGGTTCAGACCCGAGTTCAGGATGACCAATGCGCAACTCTTCCAGGATGGTATGCCCACAAAAATGACGCTCTGGAAACTGAAACACTAAACCGGCCAACTGTTGCAGTGTTTCCGGCTGAAGTTCTTGATTGCGCCAATGCAGCGTGCCCTTAGACGGAGACACCAATCCCGCTAAAATTTCCAATAACGTGCTCTTTCCCGAACCACTTGGCCCCACGATCAGCCCCATTTTTTGGGGTTCTAGAGTAAATGAAATATGCTTCAGAATAGGCGCTACACTAGCCGCCGGATGGTAGGAAACATTATCAAGGGTGAGCATTAGGGCAACAAGAAAGGCCATCTCACACTATAGCCAATGTTTCCCCCTCGCAGGGATTTAGGAAAAACGTAGAGGTTCAAAGAGCTTGCTATTCTATATACCTAGAATCATGAAACTGACGCTATGGAAATTCGCTTTCGCGAGTGCGACTTCTTCAATTTGTGGATTTGGCTAGAGCTCGACAATGTTCCCTCCGCCATGGAACAACAGTATATCGAAGAAATTTTTGACTCATGGTTTTTCCTGGGCAAATTAGGTGGCTTTAATGCTGAAAACTTGCAAGTTCAAGATGGTGGCCACGAAATCAGCTACATGGACTACGACAACGATGGTGCTGAAAACAGCCTAATGTCGGTTATGCATAATATGTCTGAAGTCCAATTCGAAGGCACCTGGGCTCGCTGCTGGTTTGATTTGGGCACCACCGATGCCCTGGCTCTAGATGTATTGGTAAACACATTGAAACAGTTCAGCAAAGACTATATCAATATCAATCGCGTCTACATCGGCGGTGAAAACGAAGACTGGCCTATCCCCCGTGATCAACATGCTGACTTTGTCGATGCAATGCATTAAATCGATACTGGGTAGGCTTCACCAGTCATAATGACAGTGCCCTCTCAAAGAACATCTATCATGGACAATGCAGCCCAGCGTCAAGCTAGCCTAGAATCCCCGGTCTTTAGCCAGTTAAACCAATGGCTCACCAAACGTATTCGCGATCTCAGCGTGGATGCTCTGTCCTCCAAAGCATTTACCTGTACGGCCTGTGGTGAAATTGAGGGTGAATACATTGTGGACTATGAAGGCAAAACCTATCGATTTGACACGGCTACAACCTACGCTTTTCTGGAATTTATCTTGGCTAAACAACCCACTACAGTGAAGTAGGGCGACCTCTTCCTAAACCACTACTTCATTAGCAAATCGCTGGCGTTTCTCAAATTCAAAGGGTCCGGCAATGGAGCCCCATAGTAACTCATCGGTCTCTGGGTCACGACCTCGATCGTAGCTGATGAGCTTATCGTCAGTAATCTCAAATTCGTTATCTAGATAGCTAGTCTTGCCCTGGCGGACGACTATGCAATTTTTGCCTGGCACGACTTTACCAATAAAGCTATGGCCGGTCCAGCGTACAGTCATGTCACAACCTGTCATTTTTTCAAGCTGGTCCGCCGTTAATGTAGCCAATTTCACCAGGTCTCGCCCTGCCCCGATAACAGCCTCCTGATCTTTGAAGGAATAATTTTCAAGCAAAATGTGATCGTCCTGCGGTAGGAAACGCAGCACTCGAACCCGGTAAGGTTGCCCCAACATGAAGTCGTATGCTTGCTCAAGATACAAGCAATTCCCTGACAAAAAGTTTGATGGCAACGGGCGCATACACACCCGAATATGGGCAAAAAAGGGAGGATTTTCAATTGCTTGGGCCTGGTTACTAAAATCAGCAGCCATCCACTTGAGCAAGGTACAAATATCGGTTGGGTGAGACATATAAGCAGGGATTAGTAGCTGAATTCTCTAACGAAGAGGCGTCAGCACGGACAACAGAGACAAGTCACATACCCATGGCTCAGTTTTCTGGTCAGATGACGTATGACGTCCAGATAACATCCAGACTACCAAGCATAAGGATTCTCTCAGGCTAAGCATTGATGCGACTTTGCCATTTATTATGAAAAGATAAAATCCTCTTAAGAGCAACCCCATGGAGCTTCGCTCAGTTTTTCATACATTTTTTGACCACTGTGTTGGTAGTTGGTCCACAGAGCGTACTTATCACTATCTCACTCAAAACGAAGTAGAGCGTTCCCACACTGACTTTCAAGTATCGCCAATCACGTCAGAGATTAAGACTAAGGTGCTGTCTGACAATGCCTACAGTGACGTTAAGGATCTAGATGCGTTACCGGGCTTTCGCCTTGCTTTTAATACGGTGTCGGAAAAAGGCGAAAAGGTTTCTCAAAGTCTGAATTTGCTCTTTGTCACCCACACGGAAACTGGTCATATTTTAGAGGGCGACTATCTTCGCGATCGCGCCTATGAAGAAGCCCGTCCCATCATCTCCCACTTTCGGTTCGACACCAACACAAACGAACTGTTGATGACCACCAATTACACTCGGGTGGTTTCAGTCGACTCCATTACCCTAATCAATCCCCAAACTCGGATTCGACGCATTCTCAACTACCTGCGACCACCGACAGGTCAACCCCTGGAAACATTGGGCTTAGTAGGTTTCGGCGTTGAACAAAAGGGGGCTTAAAGCACGTAGATAGAAATCAGGCTATGGGATCCAGATGTGAACTTTATTCTCGATCCCATAGCCTGCCCTCAAAACTGCCCTCAAAACCCACTGCTCTGGTGACTTACGGAACCGGAACAAATGAAGGTGTATTGATTTCTATAACAGTTAAACAAAATTACCCAAGCTACCGGGAAAGCTGGGGTAACTCTTATAGAACAGATACATCTTCGCTACGGAGAGCGCACAGTGGGCTTATTTGAGAAAGTTCGGGCCGAGTTTATTGACATTATCGAATGGCTCGATCCATCGCAAGACACTATTGCCTATCGCTTTGAACGGTTTCAGAATGAAATCAAAATGGGGGCGCAGCTGATAGTCCGTCCCGGTCAAGTTGCGATTCTAGTGGGCGAAGGCCAGGTCGCCGATATCTATGAGCCGGGCCGCTACCGCCTAGAAACCCAGAATATGCCCGTCCTAACGACACTGATGGGCTGGAAATACGGCTTTAACTCTCCATTTAAAGCTGAGGTTTATTTTTTTAATAGCAAGATTTTTACCAACCTAAAATGGGGTACAGCTAATCCCATTACTATCCGTGATCCCGAGTTGGGGCCAGTGCGTCTGAGAGCCTATGGTACCTATACGATGCGGGTCAATAATGCTCGCACATTGCTAGAGCAGCTGATCAGCACCGATGGCCTCTTCCAAACTGACGAAATCAGCGATCATTTACGCAACATGATCGTGTCAGCCTTTGCTAGTTGGGTCGGTCAGGATCAAACACCGTTATTTGACCTGGCCGCCAACTATCAGGCCATGGGCGAACAAGTGCGCGCAGCTATGCAGCCCAATATGGAGCAGTTTGGCTTAGAGTTACGCCAGTTACTCATCGAGAATATTTCACTCCCCCCCGAAGTCGAAGCTGCCCTTGATAAGCGCGCCTCCATCGGTATTTTGGGCAACATGCAGCAATATACCCAATACCAGGCCGCTAATGCCATCGAGCAATCGGCTAAAAATCCGGCTGGAGCTAGCCCTGGCCTTGACCTCGGTGTCGGCATCGCCATGGGTCAGCAGATTGCCAATGCCATGAATCCAAGAGCTACAGCTGCACCAACTGCACCGGCCCCCGCTGCACCACCGGCCCCCGCTGCACCACCGGCCCCCGCTGCACCACCGCCACCCATGCCAACCGCTGTCTGGTATATCACCCGAGACGGTCAAAATTTTGGTCCTTATGCCCAAGACCAGCTACTGGCCAATGGATTAACGGCTCAGTCCAATGTGTGGAAACAGGGCATGGCTGGCTGGCAAATGGCCAATACGGTACCTGAGTTACAAGCATTGTTGAGCAGTGTGCCACCACCGCCACCGGGGGCTTAGCCTCACCCCATAAGCCCTCTCCTGGGACCCTTACAGATTCTTAACAGGCAAAAAAATCTCTCCATGAAGCGAACATTGCTTCCAAGGAATAGCTTGGATCGACACGTGATCGACATTGAGCAATAACGGCTGAGCACACACCCCTGCACTCTCCAAGGAGGAGAATTTGTTAGCAAATTTCTTACTAGATAACTTCACGAAAGCGTTTTCCCAATTCCCTACTCCCTATTCGCCACTTCCCAATGGAGCCCACAACCTCCGTTAACCAATATAAATGCCCTGGCTGCAAGGCAGACATGGCTTTTGACCCCAATCTTGGGCAACTTCAATGTCCCTACTGCGGTCGCGCCGAAGCGATGCCAGAGGTAACGGCTACGAAGCTCAGTGCCACATTACAAGAACATGACTTAGCGGCATTCATTGAAACAAACCGCACGCACATTGCCCAGTTAGCAACCACAGCCCAGGAAGTTAATTGTCCGGGCTGCCGAGCCACCATTACCTTTGAACCACCTGATGTGGCGGGGAAATGTCCCTTCTGTGCCACCAGCATTGTTACCCAGAAGAGTCATGCGGCTGATCCCACCCTGGCTCCATCGGGTTTGGTGCCCTTTACCGTGGGACGCAAGGTGGCCCTAAAAAACCTACGAGACTGGCTAGCGTTTCGTTGGGATTGGAAAGACCTGAAGGCCATATTCTTGCCTGGAAAGCTCAAGGAGCTAGCTCAAAATAAAGCGTTAACCGGCGTTTATCTACCGTTTTGGACCTATGATGCCCAAACAAACAGCCGCTATCGGGGTGAACGGGGCGAGCATTACTACGAAACCGAGACTTATACGACGACCAACGCTGACGGTGAGTCAGAAACTAAAACTCGCCAAGTTCAACATACCCGCTGGTATTCAGCCTCAGGGCGTGTGTCTAGATTTTTTGATGATGTGTTGGTGCCAGCCACTAAAGCCATTAGCGACAAAAAACTGCGGAAACTATGGCCCACCCTGGCAGTATCCCAACTCAAGCCCTACAGCGCTGAGTACCTGGCAGGCTTTAAGGCACAGCGGCATGCAATTCCAGTAAAAGAAGGGTTTGAGCTCGCTAAGGCGATCATGACAGAGCCTATCCGCAGTGATATCCGCTCTGATATTGGTGGCGATGAACAACGCATTCATTCAGTATCGACGGACTACTCTCAAGAAACGTTTAAACACATTTTGCTACCCGTGTGGATGGCCAGCTATCGCTATGGAGGGAAAACCTATCAGGTGTTGATCAATGCCCAAACAGGCAACGTGATGGGCGATCGTCCTATAGCAACATGGAAAGTGGCACTAGTGATCGCGATCGCAATCCTGATTCTCATAATCGTTCTTGTGGCCGCCAACGGATAACCGACCATTGAACCGAATCAATGGTTCATAACAAACATCTCTAACCCTTGACTTAAGTATTATCCAAGTTTTTTCAAACACCCATTGCCGATTCAAAAAATAGTGTTTAACATTTAGTTACAAGGTGTAACCCACCTTAACGTTTCGCTTGAAGGACTTGGAATCATGACTGAAGAGAACGCAAAGTTTGGTTTTACTCAGATCGCTGAAAACTGGAATGGTCGCTTGGCTATGCTAGGTTTTGTCATTGGTCTAGCTACTGAGCTAATGACTGGTCAGGGCATCCTATCCCAGTTGGGCTTGATGTAAACCTGAGATTAAACAGGTCATTAAAAGATGATATCTCCAGTATCAGTCTTTTTTTGTACAGTCAGAGAACTATAGGGCAAGCTTTGGCTTGTCCTTTTTTTGTCGGAAGTGCCTGAGTTCTGAATTTTGAGTTCTGAGTTCTGAAGTATCTATGCTTTTGCCGAAAGACCGAAGATAAAGGTCACCAACTCAAACTTCAAACTTATTCTTCCTCCTCCAATTCTGCCCAAGTCGCCACGGCCTTCAGCTCAGGGGGAATTTGATCATCGGGATGAAACTCCAAGATCGTCTCCCGATATCCTAGGTAGCCTGACTCCGTAAATGACATCAGCATACGGGCCAGGGCAATCCACACTGTTTCATCGAACTCCCAGTCGTGACTAAAGCCAGCGCGATCAGCAATGGACTTGAGGGCCCAAAAATAGCTATTGCGGACGACGGATCCTTTCTTTTTGTAGGGGGGCACATCGTCCTGATAGATAAATAAAACTTGATTGCTGATCTTTGCTCTCATGGGGGTCAATGTTCTACAACTGTATCCATACCTTAATTTCTTCTAAAACATCCCATGGTGGCGGCTGTTTGCCTGCGTAACGTTCACAAAGTCTATAACAACACCTGTGTGGTCAATGATCTATCACTGACGATTCAACCGGGTGAAATCTTTGGTCTGCTTGGACCTAATGGTGCAGGTAAGTCCACCACAATTCGCATGGTGACCACCCTGACTCGGGCCACCCAGGGAGACATTGTTGTCTCTGGCTATGATGTGCAACGGCAGAAAGCCGAGGTGCGTCGTCAAATTGGCGTGGTACTACAGCAAACTAGCGTTGATGGGGATCTGTCTGTCTGGGAAAATATGGAATTCCACGGCAGAATGCACCATTTACCCAACCCACGACGGCAGCGCGATATTGATCAATGGCTGGCCTATGTGGAACTATCTGAACGCCGTGATGATAAGGTAAAAACCCTATCAGGCGGCATGAAACGACGCTTACAAATTGCCCGCGCCCTATTACATAAGCCCAAAATTCTCTTCCTAGATGAGCCTACAGTGGGCCTAGATCCACAAACTCGTCGCCGTCTATGGGAAATTATCCTCGACCTGAACAAGCAGCAGGGGGTGACGATGCTACTAACCACGCATTATATGGAAGAGGTTGAGTATCTGTGCGATCGCATCGGCATTATGGACCAGGGGCAGCTGATCGAAATGGGCACGTTGGCGGAGCTGCGCTCTAACCACGGCGAAGGCATCGTTATCAAACAAACTGACGACCGTTGGAACTATACCTTTTTCCCCACCCTCCAAGACGCCAATCGCTATTTGGACCAACAGCCTGATAAGACCGGCATGATGACTCGCCCCTCCAACTTAGAAGATATTTTCGTTGAGCTGACCGGCCATAATCTGGACTAGTTCAATCCCATTAAACACAAAGAGGGATGACCCCATAAGTCATCCCTCAACCAAATAATCAATAATGTAGGGGACGTTCCATGGAACGCCCCCTACACCGTATAAATTCTATTAATCCAAATAGCCCATCAATACGGAGGTATCTTCGTCAATATCATTAGACGCAATGGGACGATGACCAGGCAGAGTATCTAGGTCAGAAACCACCAAAGTACTCACCGCCACAGGACGATGACCAGGTAGATGATCCGTGCTAGCAACCTCAAAGTTATCCTCCATTACTGGACGAACACCTGCTGAAGAAAGATTGTGCACTACCTTCACATCACTAACGGTGATGGGGCGATTGTTAGGCAATGTGTTTGTCTCAACAACGCGAGTATTATCTTCTAGCACAATAATGTCAGGCTTTTCAGCCTTAACTATGCCGCCGCTCTTGGCAGCAGCAGATGTAGTCTTCTTTTGGGTCCTACTCGAAGAACTAGATTTTTGAGTCGTTGTACCAGTGGTTTCCGGTGCGTCGCTGCTCATAACCCTATAACCCCTTCTACTAGTTAAAGTATTCCTGTGGAACTCATTTGGCTAACGATCTAGGCATTCTCAAAACTGAACGCCAGACCTTGATACCACCAATGAATACCCTGCAAGTCACTGAGCAAAAACCCATGAGGCATCAGGGCATTGTAAAGCTCTAGTGGTACAAATATCTAAATACTAAATAATTATAAGTTAAAAAACAGCCGCTTTAGTTTATTAAAGCTAATCAATCCCATAAATCTCTATTCGTCAACTGCCGCTAAAGCTTTGGAATGTTTGTTAACTAACGGTCGCCAAAGTAGAAATTCCGAGCTAAAATTAGAGGTGCTCTTAAGCTACCAAACGTTAATTTTTAACTGAGGTTGTCATCAGGGGGCTGTAACGGTTTCGACGTTTTGACGAAAGTCGCGTTGTGATACAGGCCGAGAGTGAGTCCACTCTCGAAAATCAAGACTCAACTAAATACAGATGCAAACAACATCGTACCTTTTGCTCGTAAGCAAGTAGCTGTAGCTGCCGCTTAAACACCTCTTTCAGGTTCGAGCGCTTATCATTTGACTCCGTTAAGGATGATAAGCTTAACCCCAACGGATGCGTTAGGTTAATTCCTCTAGTGAGCAACCTAACAAAGACCTTTACTAGAGCATCCCACCGTTCGGGATAATGAACGGTTCCCGCCTAGAGGGTTAGATAGGCTAAGCCTGTGAATGAGTGGCGTGTTATTACTCAGGGCGGACACGGGTTCGACTCCCGTCAGCTCCATTAATTTTTTCGACGGTGTGTTGTCCCTGGCGGTGATTTTAATCTGTCAAATTTAGGCTATCGGCAAGTTTTACAGATTGATTTATCCCTAAATCAGGAACGGCAGTTTTTCCTATCTTTAAATGCTCCTAGGATTGAGTGTTTAGATTCTGCTAAGGGATTGCTCTGAGGGATCTTTCTAGGGGCTATATCTATCTACCTATCATGTATATGTATTAACGCGATTATGATGATCGCCTAGGGTGCTACCTATTAGATTTCACTATTTTTTTTCTTTAAGCTGAGTGAAGTATTTTTCCAAGTTTGGAACAAGCCTAGTTGCTAAAAACTGAGGTGTTTATACTGAAGGAGAAAGGCTTCCAGTCGAAGATTATAGATAGTAAAGATAGTAAGAAACCTTGAAGTTATCAGTTTAGATATAGGTTTACAAACAGTATTTTGAGTGGTCAAGTCATTGTCTAATCAATAGACTTAGGTCATATAGGTGGTGTGTTATTTCAAATACTGTTGTTTATCTGTATCTGATCCTTATCTGGTCTTCAGTTACTGTTCTCGTTTGTTTTGCTGAGTCGCTCAATAATGAAATTCCCCCTTTGGCCTTACCTCCAACAACCGGTTTTTAGCTCTGATCACAAAACATTCTTTAGTCCATTCAAGTTTTGGCAACAACATAAGATCCAACATTTAGAGCGGTGTTGGGAAAAAGAATATCGTCAGCATGGAAAACTTAACTAATCCAGCCTTCAAAAATCCTTTACTTGCAAGGGAAAAAACAACCAAACAACATTGTTTAATTTTTGACATCACTTACTGACTTAATGTCAAAACTTTCTGACAAAATAATTTGTTCTATGCAGCCTAAAGGCATTTGTGAAAGTATCAGCAGACGCCTTTAGGTTGCCAAGTTATTTGCCCAATACTGTCTACTTATTAATTCAAATCTAAAGACCAGTTTGAACGGTCGAAATGTTTAATTTGCCTGACTGATGTAGCTGGCAATTTTTTGTCGGGCTTCTTGCCAATCTTGTAACGCTTTTTGAGACCATAGCCAGTGGAATGATAGATGGTTGGTGACATCTTCGTCACCAGCCGACTCAATCACATCTTGCCAATGGCTAGCAGCAGTGGCTAACAATGGCAAGCTATCATCATCTGTTAATCCCTGCTTGGACTGTTGATAGTAAGCCATGGCCAAACCAATTTGTGCATGCAGCTTAGTAGGCGCATTTTGAAGATCGACATCTTGAGGAATCTGCCCCAGGGTGACAATGGGAATGTCATAGTCTTGCCCTGAACCTAGGGCATTTTTCCAGGTTGCGATCGCATCTTCCCAAAAACCACTTTCATAGTAAGCAAACCCCAAGGCAACCTGAGCATCTAGCCAGTCAGGCTGTGCGTTCAAAGCATCTTTCCATGACCTTGCTGCTTCTGCAGGCCCGATGGAATTATCAATAGAGGGGTTTTGATTCATTAACGCCCACTGTAGTTGTCCTTTGGAAAACAACAAGGCAGGATCTTCAATCTGGCCTAAAGCCAGCAGTTGATTGAGAGCCTTATCTTGGTCACCCACCGCTGCCATCTCATTAATGGCCATGACCGCACTTTCAGGGTTACCACTGGCGATGCCACTAATTGCCAGCAACTCAGATGAAGGGGGTGTCGTGGTGGGTTGAGAGGATGGCGGCTCAAACCACTTAAAGGGATCGTTAATACCCACACCAGCAACGGCAATAGTAGCGGCTAAAGCACCAATACCAATGGCAAGCTGACGTTTGCGCCGTCCTGAAGCTTGATCTTTAACACTACGCTCAACCAACTGAGGCACATTGTCTTCGGGAAGTTTCGCCCCATAAGTTGTACCATCGTCGCCATGGTCATAGATGCTAGCCCCATCATCTGACTCAGCGAGGGGGGGCGAGTCTGGCTTTTGGGGTAGTTGATCATGGAGATCTAACCCTGGCGTTTCTAGGGTTTCGGGCAGCAGTGATTCATCGACCTCCGCTAGTGGCACTTCATCAGACGTTGACGCTTGAGACAGCTGCTCTACCAGTTCCGTCATTGTCGAAACGTCTTCTTCGTTGTAATCAAGGATTTCCTCAAGTTCTACCGTTTCAACGACGCTGTCTAAATCTATATTTTCTAGAGCATCAGGATCTGTCGCTGAGCGTTTTGGCACAACAATAGCAGCATCAACCGCCTTAGGGGGGTGTTCTTCCAATGCCGCTAAAGCAGTCTCAGACTCACTCAACAACTTATCAAGGGCACTGTTGTGGTTACCAGGTTTACTGGCAAGATAGCCATCAAACCCAGGCTGCATATATAAAATTGGCAGTGCCCAATAGCTATAGTTGGAGTCGTGGGCCGAGATCAGCCCCTGGCGAGTACGGTTAAGACATAAATCGATGGGATTGCCTTGCTTTAAGTTGCGATAGAGCAAGCGGGTAAACGTAATGGCCACATCGTCAGGAATGCGCTCGGCCATAGCAATCACCCCAGGAATGCCACGATTGACCAGGGCATTGGCCAGGTTTTGCTCATGCCAACCCAACTCAGAGCCTTGGCCCTGGGAATAGGCTCCCCGACAGGAGTTGAGAACGGCTAGTTTCACACCATTGTTGGAAAGCAGCCCTGCTAGGTCTTCACCGCTGATGCGTTCAGTGAGTCCTGTCTGGCGGCTGACAAGATAAAGATCGCCACCAGCATTGCCTAAATTACTATGGCCGGCATAGTGCAACACCTGGTATCGACCATGTTCTAACGCCTGGGTCAGTTCACTGCGGTCAGGCTGTTCTAAGACTGTCAGCTGCACGTCCAGTTGCTGTTTTGGCAGCAAGTTATAGTCATCTCCAGAACGCATTGATAAGGGATGCAGCTCATTTTTCAGGTGATTAGCTTCACGGGCCAGTTCTAAACGATCCTGATCGTTGGGTGCAGCAATCACCATCAGGACGCGCAGAGGCTGATCAAAATCAGGCACCGTTGCCACCGGACGGTCATATCCCTGGCGTCGGCCTAGATGGTAACGAGAAAATGTGACATCGGTACCAGTCCCCAGGGGCCGATCGCCTGCATGTAAGACTTCCCAAGGGAGCTTTTGCAGCTTTTCCCCCTTTAAACCAAGGCGCAGCCGCAGGGGAGAACGGCGATGTTGGGCAATCCCTTGGGCTGTCAACCAGCTATCGCGTAAGGCCTTATCAAAGACGCTGTTATAAAGAGCCTGGCCTAGACTAACGAGGGTTGGTGGCTGACTGCCAGACGAATCATCATCACCGTCTGAAGAAGAATGTACATTTGAACGAAATGCCCAGCGCTGACTCGACTCGCCCTTGAGGATCCCTAGCAACGGATCATGCATCAGGTTAGATGCCTCTGCTAGCCAGCTATCAATGGGCCAGTGAAACTGTTCTTGCGCCAAGGGGACACCTGGCGCAACTTGCTCTGTGCGCACCAGGTAGCGGTTATCACCGACGGCTGTAATTGATATGTCAAACTCTTGGAGCACTGTTAGCAGATCGCGTCCCTGTTACGTTTAATTTTTGCTTTCTATCTGATACCCCTGACGCCCCTAGGCCGTTTTAGTATCCCCAATAAACCACCATAACGTGTCGAAATGGATACGATGCCCCGACAAGATGCAGTTATCTAACTGTCTACATGGCTTTGGTGCCCACATCGGATAGACAACTATCAGCCGATACACTTGTCATCGCCAATGATTGAGGACTGCTATGTATCCGGCATCTTATGTATTCGGCATCCTATGTATTCGGCATTCCATAGGGTAACCCATTCCAAAGTTTAATTCACAACCATGGCGGAACCACCTCCGCGTCGCCTGGGTTCCGCAACAGCCTGCATCGCAGTGCCATCAGGCGATACCTCTACACCAGTAGCCGCCCCAATTTCCTCCACCGTCCGAAACTGATGGCCTAACTGTTCAAGTAAGTTCACATTAGCAGTTGCACCTTGATCAATGGTGGTGGTACTGCCATTGCGTTGGGAGAAGCGTGGAGCGCCAATGGCTTCAGGCAAGGATAAATCAAAATCAATTAAATTGGTAGCGATGCCAACGACAGTGGTAATGATAGTGGAACCACCGGGACTCCCAAAGGCCAAAATTCGACCATCCGGAGCAAAGGCAATGGTGGGAGACATACTGCTGCGAGGTCGTTTACCCGGTTCTGGCGCATTGGGGTGGGGCACAGTCGTGTCAAAATCTGTGAGTTCATTGTTGAGGATAAACCCATAGCCAGGGACGACAATCCCAGACCCACCGGTAGATTCAATGGTTAGGGTATAAGAAACAACATTGCCAAACCGATCGGCAGTCACTAAGTGGGTTGTCGATAGCCCTTCTTGGCCATTGGTAACTGCTACCTTAGGTGCTTGGGTGAGACTGGGGCTAGGGTCGGTTTGATAGGGTAGCGGATTACCAGGTGTGGTACAGGGTTCAGCAGCCCTGTCCGGAAGCTGGCGACTGGCAATGTAATTGGCATTGAGCAACCCGGCTACGGGAACATCTACGTACTCAGGATCGCCAAGGTAGGCGTTGCGATCACAAAATGCCAGTCTTTCCGCCTCGATCACCCGATGCAGTGCCTGACTGCGATCTAAGCTGCCCAGATCGCTAGACTCCAGCAGTTTAAGCGTTTGAGCTACCGTGATCCCACCGCTACTAGGTAACCCCATGCCATAAAACTGATAGCCGCGATAGTCACTAACCACGGGCGGTCTTACCCGCACCTCGTAGCGGTCTAGATCGCCTAGATCCATCGCCCCAGGGTACACAGTAAATGGAGGCTCATTGACGGTCGGTGGTGACTGTACGGTCTCCACAATCGCCTGGGCAATGTCACCTCGGTAAAAGCTATTAACGCCCTGGTTTACCAGCAAGCGATAGGCCTTGGCCATGTCCGGGTTCTGAAACCGTGAACCAACGGCTGGCGGTTCGCCGTTTGGCAAATATAACTGCTGCGTAGAGGTAAATGCCTCAAATCGTTCCTGGTTACGGGCTACCTGCTGAACAAATGTTTCATCCACGGTAAAGCCAGACTCCGCTAGCTCAATCGCTGGAGCCAACGCATCTGCCAGGGATAGGGTGCCATAGCGAGACAGCGCCGTTTGCCAATTGAGTGGCGTCCCTGGCACACCGACGGCCAGACCGCTACTTATGCGATTTGGGAAAAACGGTAAATTTTCCCCTGTGGGACTTTCTGGATCGCGGAACAAATCAGCGGTTACTGCCGCTGGAGCTTCCTCACGACCATCCAGGGTAATCATCCGGTCCTGGTCATGGAGGTAAATCACCATAAAGCCACCGCCACCGATACCAGTGGAAAAGGGCTCAGTTACCCCCAGGACAGCAGCGGTTGCCACAGCCGCATCCACCGCATTCCCCCCCTGGCGTAGCACCTCGATGCCAATGCGACTGGCAGCTTCATCAACTGAGGCCACCGCACCGCCAGCACCATTGGCCACAGGAACTTTACCCCCAGACTGGGCAAAACTGGTATAGGTAAAAACCAATACCAGACAAATGGCACAACACCACAACCACAAATAATTCGTAGGGGCGTTGTATACAACGCCCCTACGAATGTTCATGGGATTAAATAGAGGTTCCCGCATTCAACCTAGGTCAAACCTGACAATAGAACTAATCCCAACACAGCTCCAAACACAATCAGAGCGTAGAACTGGGCACGACCGGTTTCCAGGTATTTCAGCCCCTCACCTGTAATCAGCGTGACGAAGCCAGTTAGGTTAACGATACCGTCCACTAGTTTGACGTCCATGGTAAGGGCAAATTTAGCAATTTTGCGACTGCCCTGGACAAAGACCACTTCGTAGATGTCATCGACATACCACTTGTTGAGGGAAAAGTTGTAAAGGGGTTTGATCTTGGTTGCGATCGCACCCGCATCTATCGTCTTCGTCACATACATCAACACCGCTAAGGTAATACCCACGACCGAGATCGCCACAGAACTACCTGCCATCACAGCAAACTCATGCAGGTCTACTTCTTCCGCCAGCTCAGCAACAGTAACCACTTCACCAGGGGCAGAAATAAACGCCTCAAAGTAATTGCCAAAGGGCGTACCCACCAGACCCACCAGAATCGAAGGCACTGCTAAGAGAATCAAAGGCAGAGTCATCGTAATCGGTGACTCATGGGGCTCAGACGCATGGTGGTGATCGTCATGGTGGTCCTCTGCAGCCATGGGCATTTCCTGAGTACTCATGGCACCAGGGCCGAGGGAAGCGCCCATACTCTGGAGATTCTCAATGCGCAGTTGCTCTTTGATGTCACCGTTAGTCCCGCGAAATTCCCCTTCAAACGTGGAGAAGTACATACGGAACATATAAAACGCAGTGATACCGGCGGTTAACCAACCAATGGCCCATAGGAAAGGACTGACCTGGAAAGTGGAACCCAGAATTTCATCCTTAGACCAGAAACCAGCAAAGGGAGGAATACCGGAAATCGCCAGGGTACCAATTAGGAAGGTAGTGGCTGTAGCTGGCATATATTTACGCAGACCACCCATCAGACGCATGTCTTGGGCATAGGTGGGGTTGTGGCCAACCACACCTTCCATACCGTGGATCACAGAGCCAGACCCCAGGAAGAGCATGGCCTTAAAGTAAGCGTGGGTCATCAGGTGGAATAGACCAGCGCTGTAAGCACCCACACCCATGGCCATGACCATGTAGCCCAGCTGGGACATGGTGGAATAGGCCAAACCTTTCTTAATATCGTTTTGCGTAATGGCGATTGTGGCCCCCATCATGGCGGTGAAAGCCCCCACGTAGGCAATGGTTGTCATTGCTACAGGGATTTCCTCAAACACCGGATACATGCGGCCAATCAAGAACACCCCAGCTGCCACCATGGTGGCAGCATGAATTAGGGCAGAAATGGGTGTGGGGCCTTCCATCGCATCCGGCAACCACACATGTAAGGGGAACTGAGCCGACTTGGCCATGGGTCCCATAAAGACCAGAATCGCAAATAAAGCAGCGATTACACCCGGTAAACTGCCAACTTCCACCATATGGGTCAAACGCTCACCCATAATGTCAAAGTCAAAGCTACCCGTGGCCCAGAAAATGCCGAGCATACCCAGCAACAGCCCAAAGTCACCTACGCGGTTGGTGACAAAGGCTTTCTGACAAGCGTCAGCAGCTGGTTTGCGGTTATACCAAAAACCGATGAGCAAGTAGGAACACATGCCCACCAGTTCCCAAAATACATAAACCTGTAGCAGGTTAGGACTCATCACCAGCCCTAACATGGAGAAGCTAAACAGGCTCAAGTATGCATAAAACCTGACATAGCCAGGATCGTGAGCCATGTAGCCGTCGGTGTATACCATCACCAGAAAGGCCACGGTGGTCACAATCACCAGCATCAGTGCAGCCAGATGATCGATGGTGTACCCCATCTGCAGCTTAAAGCTGCCCGCCGAAGCCCACTCAAACATAAATGAGTAGGGCTCGTGACCATTCCATTGACTCCAGAGGATGCCGAATGACATCACCATCGCCACCCCAACCAGGCTGACGATAAAGATTGAACTAGGGGTACGCAGCTTGCTTGTAGCGTCGCTGTAGCTGATTAGACCCACACCGACAATAGCTGCACCGAGGAGTGGCAGTACTGGGATGAGCCATGCATATGAATAAAGAGATTCCAAGGGTTCCATAAGTTTTTTTGGTGCCTGCCCCACACGCTAGAGTTGGCAAAACCGCCTACATTCTTACACATGAGAGCTGGACTATTATCCAACTTCTGACGGACCTTTCTTACAGGACGTTGATTTTTCCTTGAGCAATCAATCACTCAAATTGGTACAACGCAAGTAAAACGAGGGCTTCTGTTTAAGCGGGTTTGAACAAGGTTGCGATCCTGAGAAAAAGGTTATTTTTTACGACATCGCTGAATGGTTTAGGTTTCTTGATGTTGGATGAGTAAGTTCACAACAAGGATTGATAAAGCCCAATGGGTCATTGGCGATGGGGAGGGAGGGTGAAGCGAACAGGGGAATGGGGAATGGGCAATGGGCAATGGGGTAGGTGGACACACCGTAACCTCTGGGTTAAATATTTTTTCCGCATTGCTATCGTCACCCTTGTGCTGCTGGCGAACATCCTAGCGTTGCCGATCATGGCGCAAACAGGGACGCAACCAATGGCGCAAAAAGCTGATGTTGTTATTGATGGTCGGGTGTTGTTCCAGCTGCGCAGCATTGAAGATATCAGTGCCGAGGAACGAGCCGTTTTTGCGAACCAGGCCCTATGGCAGGTGATTGACAATGCTGATCAGCAGCCAACACCAGCACCGATTCGAGTGCGGACACGAGAACGCGATGGTCTAGTAACGCTCAGGGCTAACGGTCGTCATTTGCTCACGGTGACCAGTGGCGATCTGATGGCTGGAGTGCTACCCGAAGAGCGGGCTGAGCTGTGGGCTGAGATTTTGCAAGTAGCTTTGGATCGAGCCCAGAAAGAACGGCAGCCTGATTATCAGCGAAAAATGGCCTGGGTAAGTGTGGGAGTGGTTGCGATCGCACTCCTCTCTTGGGTGCTCCTCTACAACATCCGCCGCTGGCTCTGGCGACGGCAGACCCGCAAGGGCAGACTACCCATGTGGATTTTGCCATCATTGCTGGGTGCCCGATTTTTGGTATGGCTAGCCGCTGGCATCTATGTATGTGAGTTATTTCCTGTAGCCCGGTCTATCCGCTATCGCATCTTTCAATTTTTAGAACGGACATTTACCGACCCCTTATTTGACATTGACGGCCAAGGGTATTCCCTGGTCAGTTTATTTAATGTGGTCTTGCTCACCCTGGCGCTGTGGATTGGGGTGCGGGTTGTCACATCGGCAGTCAAGTCTAGATTTTTGCAGGCGGCGATACCGGATCGGGGTGTACAAGATGCGATCGCCACACTCATGCAGGCCATCCTCACAGGCATTGGCCTTTTTTTGATTCTGCAGGTATTAGGCATTGACCTCAGCGCCTTAGCCATTCTTGCCAGTGTGCTCGGTGTTGGCCTGGGTTTTGGTCTACAGAATATTGCCAATAATGTGGTCAGCGGCTGGATGATGCTCTTTGAGCGATCGATTCAGGTGGGAGACTTTATTAACCTGGGCGACCTGGCCGGAACCGTTGAAAGTATTGGCGTGCGCAGTACGGAAATTCGCACATTAGATCGCGTGTCGATCATTGTGCCGAATGCACAGCTACTGGAAAACAAGGTAATCAACTGGAGCCATGGGCATCCAGTATCGCAACTTCATTTGCCCATGGGAGTGGCTTACAACTCAGATATTCGACAGGTACATACGACAGTGATGGAGGTAGCAAGAGCGCATCCGAGCGTGTTGCAATATCCCCAGCCCCGTCTACGATTTTTAGGCTTTGGTGACAGCGCCCTCAATTTTGATGTACTGGTATGGATTCGGGACCCACGCCTACAATTCGATATCAAGAGTGACCTTTATTACATGCTCGAAGCCAATTTTCGTCGCCACAACATCGAGATCCCCTTCCCCCAACGAGATTTAAACATCCGTTCTCCCCAGTGGGATACAACTATCTGGGCACAACAGAGATCTCAAGCAGGAACTCCAGCCGCCTTAGGAAAGGAAGAAAAACAGCCCCAGGGATTAAAAACCTCCGATTTATTGGCGGATGTTAGAGATTTTTCCAGCCTGTTACAAAATCAGCAGCGTTTACAAGATGCATTATTGGAGCGTTTAGTAAAACAGATGCGCTCGGAGGATGGGTTAAATATTCAGAATCGTCGGTTCCGATTGACGGTGTATCCCAATTGTTTTATTGGCAGTGAAGCCGTAACGTGGCTAGCCAAAACACAAAACGCCACCCGAGAAGCCGCCGTCAGGATCGGCCAGGCCTTAGTAGAACAAGGCATATTTCACCATGTCACCGATGAACATCCCTTCAAAGACGAATACCTATTTTATCGGTTTTACGAAGATGAACCATAAATCTGACAAAAACATACCCCTTAACAAGAGCCTGACTGATAGCTATCGCGTCTCAGGGCTGGCACAAGGCACAGCCCCTACAGGATTATCCATTTTGAATCGGGCTATATGAATAGGAGGGTTTTGGGGAGGAAAGCCCTGAGCAGCCCATTTCACCATGGATCAACCCACAGTATTGTTCACATATTGAAGGATATCGACTACGACAAAATAACCGCGCCGCTTTTACACAAAAAACAATCACCTTTGTAGAAAAGTCGCAGATATTGCCATTTCGCACTTCCACAGCAAAAACACTCCGCAAAATGGCTGAGGTAAACTGAATAACTTGCCAGATGCCCATCGCCCCTCGGACAAAATCACCATGTATACCGCATTTCTTGCCCTCCCCCCCTTAGACCCACAAACCGGCAAGACTGAACCACCAAACACGCTTATACCTGAGACAAATCTGGCTGCCCCTCCAGAGATTTTTGAGTTATCCAATACTGCCTCCCACGTAGTGAATAGTGCTACCCATAAGCTGAATAGCACGTTGAGTAATAACGTTACAGTCAGATATGTGGTGGTACCAGCGATGTTTGGTGGTCTAGGTAGCGTTGCATTGCGGCTGATCCAGGAGGGGGGGTCGTTCATGGCTACAGCCAATGCCCAGGCAATGGACACACAAGATGGCACAGAGACTTCAGCACAGGCCGAAACAGTTGCAAAAGAACAGGACAGTGAAGAGAATTCAGAACAAATTGAGCCAAGTTTAGAAGCAGAAGATGACAGCGTATCTAACACTCAGGAGCAACAAACGGCAACAGAAGAAAGCGTCGTCCATGACTTTGTTCCATCTATTCAGTTGGGGGCTGGTTTAGAGTTTTTAATCTTAGTAACTTCTAGCATTTTGTTAGGGGCAGTAGTGGGCTTTATCGGCACCATTCTTAGCTTGGATGGCCCACCGGAAAAGGCGAACAACAAGTCAAAGCTAGCAGCGACATCGCTAATGTTTGCCCTCTTTTTCCCTTCTGTGATTACAGTATTTCAAGAAAATGCCATGTCACAGGCCAAGCTGATCAGGGCAGATGAAGAGAAAACCGTACTTGAAGAGAAAGTAAGAGAAACCACTCAACAGGCAGAAAATCTAGAAGAGGTTGCCCATGATCGTATTATTAATGATATTGAAACATTGGATATTGCTCCTGAAGCAATAGAACCATCATTACCAGATGATCTAGCCCCACTTAGTCAAATACAAACAACTAACCCAACTGACAGTCAGACTTCTTTGATTGATAGTACGAGAGCGTTAGTTTTGAATGCCACTTCAGACGAAAAGGCACAGGAATTTATCGACAGTATCTTTAGGATTGGCAATGTTGCCGATGGCACTGTAAGGGACCACGCAGTTAGAGCTTTAAGAGAAATCAACGAGAATCCTACACTATCAGAAGCGGTGCAACAGGCAGCTGAAGAAAAGGCAGAGGAGTTACAAAACGCGGTAGTTGACGGCTTACAAGAATCACCCTAGAAACCATTGTCATCACCAGCTTAAAAAGTGGCATAGCAAAGGGTTGAATGGCCTTGCATATGCCCCTTAGGGGTACTCCTTTGAACGCACATTCCTCAGTGCCTTAATTCCAAAGTTTCGGTTATCTTGAGTCATGGACACCAAGGACCCAGCTATGGAATCGTCGACTGTAGATTCAGGTTCAAATACTATTTCTAGCCAAGCTTCTGGACAAGAAATTTATACCCGTTTATCCGAGAATATTCAGCAGGTGGTGAAAGGGCAAACTGGGGCTGTGCGTAAGCTGCTGGCCGCCTTTATCAGTGGCGGGCATGTGCTGCTAGAAGACTACCCTGGCACGGGTAAAACCACACTGGCCAAAGCGCTAGCTTTTTCCGTCGATGTTTCCTTCAAGCGAATTCAATTTACGCCTGATTTGCTCCCCTCTGACATTTTGGGCGTCTCAATCTTAAACCCCATCGAACAGTCCTTTCAGTTTCACGAAGGCCCTATTTTTGCCAATATTGTTCTAGCAGATGAGGTGAATCGCGCCTCTCCCCGCACCCAATCGGCGCTGCTGGAAGCCATGGCAGAATCTCAGGTCAGCATTGATGGCACCCTGAGAACGCTAAGCCCACCTTTTTTTGTAATTGCTACCCAAAATCCGGTGGGAGCCCAAGGCACCTATCCCTTACCAGAAGCCCAAATGGATCGGTTTGCCCTGCAGTTTAGTTTGGGCTATATCTCTCCAGAAGAAGAAATGGAGATTTTAGCAAGTCAGCTCCAGCAACATCCCATTGTCCAGGTTAAACCCTGTCTCTCACGAGATGCTATTTTTACCCTCAAGCAACAGGTGCAGCAAATCCGAGTCAGCGATGAACTCAAGCGTTACATCATTGATATTGTCGGGGCCACCCGCCAAGCAGAAGGGGTACAGCTAGGGGCTAGCCCCAGGGGAGCCATTGCCTTAATGAAACTGGCCCAGGCACTTGCCCTCTTTGATGGTTACGAATTTGTTTTGCCCGAGCAGGTACAAGAGATGGCGCTGTCAGTCCTGGCCCATCGGTTGGTCCTCGAACCCCAGGCCCGATTTTCGGGCCAAACAGCCGATGCGGTGATTCAAGACATCTTAAATGCGACGCCTGTGCCTGCCTGAGCCATGAATCTTTTCTTTTATCGTCTATTTCGATGTTTGGGCTACAGCCTGCGGCAATGGTTAAAAAGGCGATTTACGCCGCTGGGTGTGGGTGTTTTAGTGTTTGCCATCATTGCTGGGCTGGCAGGTCTGGATACCCAGCAGAGTTTGTCTTACCAGGTGTTTGCCCTGGCCTGCTTATTATTGACTGTGTCTATGGTGGCTACCGCCTTTTCACGGCCTCGGTTTCAGGTTAGGCGACGGCTACCGCGCTTTGGGACGGTAGGCTTGCCGTTACCCTACCGAGTAACGGTACAGAATTCTACTGGCAAGGATTTTAGGAAACTGAGACTGATTGAAGCGTTTGCCCATTCATTTCCTAGCTTTGAAGACTATCTTGACATTAGCCGTCCAGGCCGCAAGGATGCTCAGTCATGGAGCAAATTAATTGATCAGGCTCAGCGTGCGATCGCACCTGCCGTCGGGATTCCTGTATTGGCAGCCCAGGGCACAACTGAAATCAAAGGTGAGATTACACCCCTACGACGAGGGTTACTACAGTTTGAGACCATGACCCTGGCCTGCCCTGATCCGCTCGGCCTATTTAATGCCTGCGTCAGACTACCCCTGCCCCAATCGGTATTAATCTTGCCAAAGCGCTACCCGGTGCCGTCGTTTCAACTGCCAGAACGTCAAGGGTATCAACCGGGAGGCTTATCGCTTGCCCTATCGGTGGGAGAATCAGAAGAATTTTGGTCCTTGCGCGACTATCGCCCCGGCGACTCGCCGCGCAAGGTTCATTGGAAAAGCTGGGCTAAATTGGGTAAACCGGTGGTGCGAGAAGAACAAGCCGAGTACTTTGTGCATCACGCTCTGGTTTTAGACACCTTTCAACCGGAGTCATTTAGCGAAATTTTAGAAGAGGCGATCTCAGTGGCCGCGTCGTTGGCTGGTGAAATGCAAAACCAGGAGTCCTTACTGGACCTTATCTTTTCAGGCTTAGGTGGTGGATACGTTACCCTGGGCCGAGGTTTGGGCCAAACAGAACGTATCCTTGAGCTGTTAGCGTCGGTAGTCCCCTGTCAGGATAAGCCCTTTGACTCGTTGTTACCAATCATGCAAAGTCGTTTGCCGCTGTTAAGCAGCTGCATCTGCATTTTTCTCACCTGGGATGAGGCCCGCCAGACATTGGTTAAGCAATTACAGTCCGTTAATATCCCCACCTGGGTTTTGATCGTGACCCGTGATCAAAACACACTATCGCCGATGTTAGACGATTATCAAAGTCATTTAATGCGGGTTTATCCGTTACCGTTAGGTCACATTCAGCAGGAGCTGCAAGCGATATGCAATTCCATGTAGCCAGCCTGTGCAGTTTGGCATTATGCCTATGGGGATTTCAAACGGAGCTGTGGGGTCTGGCAGTGCCGATGATTGTGTGCATCGAAGGGAGACGGGTGTTCTCCAAGGGCTGGACGCTCTCTAAAAAGGCAACCGTATGGGTTTTGTTTATCTGCATTTCCGTGATCGTGGTGACGCTCCAACTCACGGGTGCTTTCCAGGGCATGCTGCAATTGCTGCCGTTGGCACTGTTTCCACTGATGTTGGCGCAAGTCTACACGTCCAATCTTTCCCAACAGATTCAAAATTTCTTCATGAATTCCTCCTTTGCCAAACGAGGAATTCAATGGAAACGACCCTCCTTTGACTTTTGTTATGTTTACTTTGGCCTATGTTTGTTATCAGCCAGTGCCGTCAATGCAAATAGAGTTCTCTTTTATGGTTTAGCTTGGATGCTGGTCGCCATACTGTTGTTTTACCTGCGGCCTGCGAAGTCTAAGGTAATGATTTGGCTTGGTTTACTATGTTTGGCTGGAGTTTTGGGGATTTTAGCCCATCGGCAGTTGAGTCGGATTCAGTTTGATCATAGCTGGCTCAATGATGGGGGTGGACAAGGTGATGGGTTTTCTCAAGGTCTAAACCAAGGCAGTCCCCTGGACTTGATTTTATGGAGGTTCGGGGAGAGACTATTTGCGCCTATCCAGGAACAATTACCGCAAGAGCCTGAATCTAGGGCGTTGCTTTTGCTAATTTTCCTGGTTGTTGTGATTATTATCGGTCTTCTGATCTGGTGGTGGAGGCAAAAACGGCGGGAAAGGCTGGCTGCAAATGTGGATTTTGGGATGCAAGCGTCGCAATCGGCTCTCCCCGGTATCGATTCAGAGTTTTACCAAATCGAACACATTTTCAAGCAATTAAAGCTCAGGCGCAGACCTGCGGAGAACCTACAGCATTGGCTAGAACGACTTACCGAAAAACTATCTGTTGCTCAGGTAGAAGCACTCAAACCGATTATCCAATTGCATTATCGCTATCGTTTTGACCCCGAGGGTATTGATGCTGCTGAGAGAAATCAGCTGAGGTCCCTAAGCCAATCCTGGTTAGACAGTTATCTTGTCAGCCAGGATGCTCAAGGGTAGATGGGTGGCCTGTCCTGAGCGAAGTCGTTGGCGTAGCCTTCCCAGGGGGAATAGGGATGGGTGGATGGGATTTGGGCAGGGAGATTGGAGATGGGGTGAAGAGGGAATTGATTAGGAGTTGGTTGGAGGTGTTGCGATAGATCCTACCCTACCTGGCACAAGACTATTATGGCGATTAACAAAACATATTTTATTTAGGCCAACTAGTATCTTCAGAAAGCCTTTAAACACTAGTAGATTTTTCATCCTCTCCAGTTCCTAGAGTCCGTACTGTAGATATTCCTACATCAACGGCCTTACTGATCTAGAAAGAGGGTGATTTTTTAGCATAAGTAAACTATCTAATCGTGATTTCTACGGTTGTGTTTAACGTAATAAACTAGTGAAGTTGTTGAAAATTTTACCAGACTAGGTAATTGTTCTTGCAAAATCTGTTTCGTTAGCTTTATTCTCTCCTGATATTAGATAAGGAGCTATTACCGATTTCCTCTCTATCGGTAACTTATAGAATCGGCACAGGCTCTAAAGCCAATAAAACTGCTATCAGTCGAGAGATACATGAGTACACAAGGGAACGCATCACTTATTGCCGACATTGAACTGGCTCTATTAGCCAAGATTGAAGAAATTATTGGTGATGGTGGAGACAATACACTTTTTGGCAATAAAGAACCAAACAAACTGACTGGCCAAGCGGGCAATGACACCCTTCGCGGGAGAGCTGGAGATGACATTCTTTTAGGAGGCGAAGGCAACGACACCCTATTTGGCGGTCGTGATAATGACATTCTCCTGGGTGGCATCGGCAATGATAATTTGCGGGGTGGAAAAGGCAATGATTCTCTTTTGGGTGGTTTTGGTAATGATCGCCTGGCAGGCCAAGCTGGTGATGACATTATCATTGGTGATGAAAGACTCACCGCCCAAGACTATGATGCCGATGGCTATTTGTTAGATACTACCAATGCTCTCCATGGCAATGATCGCCTAATAGGTGGTGATGGCAATGACTTTCTACAAGATCAATTAGGTAGTGATCGTCTAATTGGTGGAGCTGGAGATGATGTTTTGGTAAGTATCAGTGATGCGAATGCTCCGGCTGAGAACACGAGAATCGTTGCTAATCAGGATGATGGCAATGATGTTGATAAACTTGTCTTTGCGAAAAAATTCTACAATCCCGATGGTCTGGCAGCGAATGATAGGCTAACTGGTGGTGCTGGTGCAGACACCTTTAAATTTGACATCCTTATGAATGCACCTGCTGCTATCTATACGCAGCATCTGCAAGACGACGGCCTGGTCAACTGGGGCATGGGAGCTGTTGCTGGGGAAAATGACAACTACCATGACCACTGGGTTGAGAGTATTGGTCGTGATACAATCACTGATTTTAGCGGTACCGGCGGCGAAGGGGACCAAATTATCATTACTGGCCATACCGTCACTTACAAGGTGATCAAGGAGCTAGATGAGCGCATTGTGCTTGGTGTTTACACTGATCAAGGCGGGGACGGTGTACGTGGGGGCGGTGCCCATGATCTGGATGTGCTGGGGGTGATTAACGTTAAGCATGATGGTAATTTTAACCTGGCCAATGATGTCACCGTTGTAAAAGCTGATCTAGGCGCATTCTAACCTTGCCTAATGTTTACCTTTAATTGATACAGATGTGGGCTACTACAGTCAGTGTAGTAACCCATTTTAAATGACTAGTTCTCATTGGATATGGGGTGAAGGGGGAATCGGTTAGGAGGCGAAGTGGGTTGGAAGTGGTGCGATGCATCGCGCCCTACCCGGCTCAACTATGCAAATGTCAATTACTTAGCGGACGGCGTTAGAATAGGCTTAGCCTATGGAGAAGTCCCATGACCACGGTGTTAGAAGCTTTGCAATCTGCGCAATTTGTTGTGGATACCACAGGGCAAAAAGTCGCTGTACAGGTGACGCCCGCAGTGTGGGAAGCGCTTATTAACTGCTTGAAAACCGCAGACAGTGTTCCAACGGTGGAGGAATTATTGGGATTGGCCGACGAAGTGCCACAGGCAAACCTTCAATCTGAGGTTCATATTGTCCAAGAAGATGCCACGCTGACCTACTCTGCTATGAAGTTATCAGAGCCTTCCTTTGCCAGGGTGTGGGATAACCCGGAGGATGACATCTACAATGACCTATAAGTTTGGAGATGTTGTTCTGGTGCCATTTCCGTTTACGAACCAGGTAGCGAGTAAGAAACGTCCAGCGGTCATTGTCATTCAGATGGGTATAATCAGCGGCACATCGATATTGTCTTGATGGCGATTACCAGTCAAACAAGTGCCATGGCATATGCCGATAATGTTGTGCTTCAGGATTGGAAATCGGCTGGTCTTTTGAAGCCATCAGTAATTAAGCCAATTATAATGACGGTGGAAAAGGAGCTGATTTTGAAGCAGCTAGGGGTTTTGTCGGAACAGGATAAGCTGTCTGTGGTTAAGTTGTTGTCAGAAATCCTGGGTTAGGAGGTCATAGCCGAAAACCCCAACTCAAAACTCAAGACTCAAAACTCGCGAAGCGTCACGGCCATTGAGCACAGACTTCTCGGACAGCTTGCAAGATATCTGAAAAGGCTTGCTCATCGCCTAGCTCTAAAATAATGGGATGAATATCGGGTAGTTCTTCGAGTAAATCTTTGCGATTTTGATAAGCTAAAACCTCCAGCATAGCAGCCCAGTCAGTAAAGGTAATGCTCATTTTCATTAGTTGAGGTAATAGTCCTTGCAGAGCTTGAGAACGAAAATAGGGGTCCTGAATTTGCCACATCATTTCTAAAGCTTGAGCTAACAATGTCTCTGATAAATATTTAGCTGAATAGCTTATAGCAAATGCTCTCGACTCTTCATGATTGATGTTTCGTACTATTTGCAAAACATCGGATAACAGTTCTGAGGGCATATACTTGATCAGTTCTTGTAGAACACTGCTCTGAGAAGATTCAGAATCTATGGTGCGAGTAGTTGCCAGCGCTTCTGGCCAAAGCTCGGGCAATCGCTGAGCTAATCCGCCTAGCGCTTTCGAACGAGAATATTCAGACTTAATGTTACGAACAATCTCTAATATTTTTAGGAACAGCTCTGAGGGCAAATACGTGGTTAACTCCTGTAGTGCAGTTCCACGAAATAATTCAGTGTCAACACTAAAAATAACTTCTAATACTTCTGGAAACACTTCTGATAATACTTCTGACGAGTACTTGGCTAATTCATTAAGAACAATCACGAAGAAGGATTCATTATTGATATTGCGAGCCAATTCCAAGACCTCTGGCAATAGCTCTGTTGGCAAGTGTTGGATCAATTCACTTAATTCAATCGCACATAAAGATTCATTGTCGATATTACGAGTAGCTTCTAAAGCTTCTGGCAACAGCTCTGGCAAATGCTCAGCTAGCTTGCGTAATATACCCGCACGAGAATATTCATCGTCAATACTACGGACGATTTCTAACACTTCTGGATAAAGTTCTGTAGGTAAATGCTCAGTTATTTCTCGTAATAGACCTGCACGCGAGTATTCGTCATCTACGCTAGGAATGATTTTAAAAACTTCTGGCCAAAGCTCTGGCAAGTTATTGGTCAGAACACTTAATAGGCGAGCGCGCAAATATTTTTCATCTACACTACGAGCGATTTTCAACGCTTCTAGCCAAAGCTCCGACGAGTTCTTGGCCAGAACACTTAGTAGGCGAGCGCGCCAATATTTGTCGCCTATGCTACGAGCGACCGCCAAGACTTCTGGTTGAAGCTCTGGTGAGTTACAGACTATTTTTTGCAACGCACTCACATAAGAAGATTCATCGTTAATGTTACGTGTGCTCTCTAGAGCTTTTGGTATTAAGTATGTTGGTAAGCGTTTAGATATCGCACCTAAAAAACACAATCGAGCCAATTCAAAGTCAATCTCGTGTATTCTACTTAGAGCTTGCGGTAAAAGCTCAAATGGTAGTTGATTAGCAAAGTCACGTAGCTCAGAGGTACTACAACTATGGCGTAATGCATTACACTGCAAGTGTAATGCTTCTGGCCAAAGCTCTGGTAGGTACTGTGCTAACTGCCACAAAGCACTAGCACGAGAAGATTTATCCTTAATTCTATGAGTAACTTTCAGCGTTTCAGGCAATAGCTCTGGTAAGCGCTTAACAAATTTAGTTAATACATTTGAGCGGTTTTGCTCAGAGGCCATATTACGAGTAATTTCTAACGCTTCTGGCAGGAATTCTGTGGGCAACTTCTGAACTAACTCGCTAAGTACATTTGAGCGATTTTGCTCAGAGGCCATATTACGAGTAATTTCTAACGCTTCTGGCAGGAATTCTGTGGACAGTTGCTTAGTCAGTGCACTGAGTGCATTAGCACGAAAATCTTCTTTCGAAATATCATAAATGATACCTAATGCCTCTTTTGAAAGCTCTGTGGTTAAGTGCTTAGCTAACGCACTGAGCATCCTAGTGCGAGGATCTTCCTTCACAATGTCACGAATAATGTCTAACGCTTCTGGTAATAACTCTGCAGGTAGGTGCTCAGTTAACTTGATAAATGCGGTAGCGCGAAGCTCTTCTCTGTTTATATTGCGAATAGTCTCTAAGATTTCTAACCATAGCTCTGGCAAGTACTCAGTCAGTTTTTGTAATGCACTTACACGGGAAGACTTATTCTCAATTTCACGGATGGTCTCTAATGCTTCTGGTAACACCTTCGGCAGACGCTTAACGATTATAGCTAACGCCACGCCACGATCATCATGGTTGATAATCTGTTGTGCAATAGCTAATGCCTCTACCACATAATCTTTTGGCAGCTTCTCAACAATTTTTTGCAAAGCACAGGTTTGACAGGGGAATCCGTTCGCATTTAATCGATGATCACCGTAAAGATCCTGTATGTGCTTAATAGCTACTAACACGTCTGCCCATAGCTGTGGGAACTTATTCGCTAGGTTTGCTAGCACATAGGAGCGATATGCGGCTTCCTTAAGTTGTCCCACGGCCTGCTGAACCTCTGGTAACAGTGATTCTGGTATGTAAGGCACAATTATCGAAATACATGTCGCTCGATGCCAAGGATCCTGAGCCTGCTGCGAATAGGCTAATCCTTGTGCAGGTGACCATACTTTCTTTTCCACCAGTGCCCCTACCAACTCTGCAGGAACATTACTCGCCATGCTATTAATCGAGGTCCGCATCAATGCATAGCGAAACAAAAGCACCAGTGTTTCTCCTGGCTCATTCTCATAACTCTTCTTTGCTATTTCCCATGCACGACCGACATCATTTACAAACCCTGCAGGTTTGCCAATCGCATCACACGCTTCGTACCAACCATTCCGCCCATCCGCATTACTCGTCTGCAACAGTCCATGAATCTCCTGCACCTGCTTCGCCTGCTCCATATGCCAGGTAAGCCGGTCAAAAATATACCCATCATCCGTCAGCGTATGCCACTGCCCCCGCTCCGTCTTCTTCCGATATCGCTCCAAAAACTCACTATGGGCCTCCGCTTTCGTCATCCCCAACCCTGGCAGGTCCCCTTCCTGCACGGGCTGCGGTGCACTCACCAACAACCGCTGCGCCAAATCATGCATCAAATCATGCATCCGAAATGTGCGCCGCGCCTCAGGTCCTGCCTGCTTCGCCCCCAGCAACAACAATGCCTTTGAGCTAAACGTCCGCAATATCGACCCCGCCTGCCGCTTCGACACCTGCCAAAGCATCACCGCCATCTCCTGGGTCAGACTCACATCCTCCGGCACAATTCCCAGCCACGCAAACTGCCGCAACTGCTCCGCCGACAGCTGCTTCAAACTCAAGTTAAAACAAGCTGTCAGACTATACTTCCGCCGCTTCGCATCATCGGGGATATCCTCTCGACCATAAAGATCCAACGCCTCCAGACGCACCACCTCATCCTGAAAGTCCTCAAACAGTTCAGTCCAGGTCACACCTTCCTCAATCTGCGACGCTGCCAGCTCCAGCGCCAATGGCAAATATCCCACCCGCGCCGCAAAATCCAACGCCTGCTGCCGATCCTCTGCGCTCAGCTCCTCTTTGAGCTTTTGCGTCATTAGCTCCAGAGCCTGCTCCGGAGTCATCACATTCAGACTGTACTTATGCGCCTCCGGAATCTTCGCCTGCCGTGTCGTCACCAGCACACAACAACCATTGCCACCTACCCGAAACGGCTCCAAATGCGCCGGATTCCAAACATCATCCACCACCAGCAGCGCTTTTTTGTCATACAACAACGTCCGTAAATGGTTCGACGCGGCTTCTACCGCCGTGGGCTTATAGTCATGGTCCCCCAGAGCCTGTATCCACCCACTCAATAACGGCAAAATATCCGGGTTCTGGCCTAACGTGGACCACAAAATCCCATCCGCAAAGCGAGCCTGCACCTCATCATCATGGGCCAGCTTCGATGCCAGCACCGACTTACCAATGCCACCGAGACCATAGATGGCACTAACAACCAATGTGCCAAATGTTTTCTTGTCGTCACATAGCAGTTGTTCTTTTACCTTGTCCTGGTGCTCTGGTCGCTCTACAAAATGCTCCGGTAACGGCGGCATCTGTAACGGGATACCCCAGTTACGACGAGATTTTTTCTCGGTGTCAGCAACAGATCCATAAATCTCCTCACCATTCTGTTGTCTACCCTGAAACCACACAATCGGCAAGGCCCTACCCTTACCAAAACGTCTCGGCTCCTGGCGGCTATTTTTTAGCGCCTCATCCAGATGGGCAAACACCGTATCACCAGAGATATAACCCTTGTTATTCACCTTTTCAGGCACCAACACATCCAATACCGCACCTGTAAAAACGCTATGGTCTTCCCGCTTCTTTGCCCAGGCACTTTCATGGCCACGACAGGATGTAATCAGATAATAATCTTGCTCAGAATTTAAACCGGCAAAACTCCGCTCAACCAGCTCCGATTCAATCAACTCGCCACTGTGGCAAGCATCAATAAACATCACCAGACTGCTTAGATCCGAATCGCAAATCAGATCATTCAGGTCGGAAAACGAAATTGCTTTTGTCTGCCGTTTCGGTTGGTTATTCTCAATAGTGACCGTGCAGTCAGACGTGGCCAGATAGCCTTTTGTACCCCCTAGCCCACCTTTAACGGCCAGACCATGGCCAGTGAAATAGATAAATGCCTCATTTCTAGCTGCATCTTGCTGAATCAGCTTAGTTAGTGCGTCTTCTAGCTCTTCAGCGGTTACATGCCCTGAAAGCACTGTCACCCGTTCACATTGCCCATGGTCTCTAAGGAGTTGTGCTATAGCTTCTGCATCACCAATCGGTTTACTTAAATTTTTGAGGTAGTTGCTTTTGTAATCAGAAATTCCAACAACGAGGGCGTAACGGGCCATGGGCTTAAGACTTTCCAGGAAAACACGGAGTTTAGGACGCCGGCACCCTTAACATAACCGATGTTTTCAGCACACCTTAAAAACCGATGACTGATGTGAATCGCCTCGTCTTGGAAGATGAATCTGGCACTGCCTACACCATGTATTTTGAAGCCGATGACGCTATAGATACGCCGTCACAGACCAGCGATGATAACGAATACGAAGCCATGGGCGTTAGCACTGAGGTTCAGGCGAAGCTCGCAGACATCCATGGCACGCTGAAGAGCTATGCCAATTATGCCCTTGGTGCATTCAAAGGGGTGGCTGGCGCTGAGGTGGAGGAAATTACGCTGAAATTTGGCATTAAGATTGCCGGGTCGACGGGGTTACCGGTCTTGGCGCAGGGCTCGGCAGAGGGCAGTTTTGAAATCGAGGTGAGGTGTAAGCCGAAGTGATGGAAGTGGATGTTTGGAACGGAGGATTGAGCCCTCACCCTAAATCCCTCTCCCCGGGAAGAGGGACTTTGAGAACGGAGATAGGTTTGACCCCGGTAAATCTTGCTAAACCCCTTCTCCCTCGGGGAGAAGGGGCTGGGGGATGAGGGCAAGTCCCTAGGCCACAAATTCACCCTGGCAAACATCGCCCAATCTCCTCCAATACCCCCTCGATATCATCAAACACCCGTCTATTCTCGAACCGTAACACCTTCAACCCGCAAGCCTGCATCCATGCATCGCGTTCTGCATCCTTTTCTGGCTGTCGTTTATGAACTAGGCCATCCAACTCGATCACCAGCTTTGCCTCATGGCAATAGAAGTCAGCAATAAAGCGACCGATATTGTGCTGACGTCGAAATTTAAAACCGTGTAATCGACGCGATCGCAAACATTCCCATAAAATACATTCTGCCGTAGTCTGCCGCAGCCGCAGCTCACGTGCACGCTGTAGCAATATTTCAGGAATCCGACGGTTACGGCCTGATAAAAGAGAAAGGTCTAGATCAGTCATGGGGCTAACATGCCCGGGGCCTCACCCTAAATCCCTCTCCCCGAGGAGGGGATTTTGAGAACGGAGATGCATTTTACCCAGGTAAATCTTGCTAAACCCCTATCTCCCCTTCTCCCTGGGGAGAAGGGGCCGGGGGATGAGGGCTGATTTTCTCCCCGAGGGAGAAGGGGCTGGGGGATGAGGGCAACCCATTGTTAAAACAAGCGCACATTTTCCCAAACGGGCATGGTAGCCTCCTTTAGAATGAGGAATTATCAGTTATCATCACCTACTTATCGATAGTTCAGCATTACTATTTCAGCTCGTCCACCCCTTTTTGAGGAACCCATCAGTGCCTAAAGTGCGTCGCAAAAATCGTCGCTTAACTCTGGCGTCCTTGCTGCTCTTAGCAACAGGACTCTGGCTTGGTCAATGGCACATACGCGGTCGCCTATCGTCACCAACGGTTGCGCTGGTCTTAGGGGGGGACATTCATCGGGAAGAGTTTGCGGCTGAATTCGCCAATGATCATCCTGACATAGACGTATGGATTTCATCGGGGGCCAATCCTGAATACGCCACTTGGGTATTTCAAGAATCTCAAGTATCCCTAGAAAGGCTGCATTTGGACTATCGAGCCGTAGATACGGTGACTAACTTTACGACGTTAGTTGATGATTTTGAGCGACTGGGAATCAAAAGCGTTTATTTAATTACATCGGACTACCACATGCGACGGGCAAATACCATCGCCACCATCGTGTTAGGTAGTCGCGGCATTCATTACAAGCCTTTACCCGTAGCTTCTGAACGTCCACCAGAGCCATTGCTCCGCAGCTTTCGTGACGGAGGTCGCTCAATTCTATGGGTATTTACTGGTAAAACTGGATCGGAGTTGGCTCAGCTGTCGTCCAAGTTGCCCGCTCTTCCTTAGCTGTTGGGGCAGGGTTGCTCTCCCCGGCAGACATTTGATGTTTTTCGAGGCTGGCTATGTCTTCTACATTGAAGGATTCTCTCTACACTGAAGAACAGATTAAAGCCTGGTTGCGAGGGCTGTTGGCGATTGCCTGGGCCGATGGTGAGTTTGATGCTCAAGAGCAAGAGCTGATCCACACTATGATGGATGAGGATTTTGCCCCAGGTCTGGATTTTGAAACCTTTGAGCCCATTACACCAGCAGATCTAGCAACTGTCCTCAAGCCAAATCCAGGCGCTGCGGAAAACTTTTTGCGAATGGCGGTGATGGTTGCGATCGCAGACGGCATCTACTCCGCCGCCGAAGATAAAGTCCTTATGGAGTTCTGCCAGGCCCTCAATCTCGATACAGCCATCCTACAGACCCTGCAATCAACCCTCTACAACCTGCGTCAGATCAAGGAAGAGGTTCAACCTGGCACCAGTCTGATCAAAGATAAAAAAGATAAAGCCACCCCCGTCGCCGCTGCTGCCAGTCCCCTACAGCCCCCCACTCCCAAAACCGGCCCTGATCCGCTTAAGCCCATGCGCGAGTGGCTGGACCAGCTAGAAGTCCAAGACCCGCGTCTGGCCCGCTTTGTCTGCAAAATGATCCCATCCCAATGCCCCTTTGAGCGCGATGTCACCCTATTTGGCAAAAAGGTGGTACACATTCCGCCCATGTGTAAGCTCAACCCACTTTACGAACAGCTAGTGGGGCTAAGATTTCGGGCCCTGTCTCATCTAGCCGATGACCTGGGCGAGGATGTCACACCTTATTTGTAGAAGAACTTAAAACTCAGGGTGTGATGGAAAATCTTAAAACTGAAGTCCTCGTAGTCGGCGGCGGCACGGGCGGTACTGCGGCGGCCATCCAAGCGGCCCGGTTAGGTGCACAGGTATTGTTAGTGAGCGAATGGCCCTGGTTGGGCGGCATGCTCACCGCTGCTGGAGTCACCGCACCCGATGGCAATGAGCTAGCCGCATTTCAAACGGGTCTGTGGGGAGCGTTTCTGAGAGAGCTGGAACAACGTCAACCAGGGGGCTTACACAATGGCTGGGTGAGCTTCTTCACCTATGAACCAGCGGTGGGCGCGAGCATTTTTGCCGACTGGGTAGCCGCTCTGCCCAATTTGACCTGGCGTTGGGGCCACCACCCTCGAGAAGTATTGCGGTCAGGTAACCGGGTCACTGGAGTGGTATTTGACCCGTTTTCCGTAGAAGCCCAAATCACAATCGATGGCACTGAGCTGGGAGATTTACTGGCCTTGGGAAACATCCCCTATCGTTGGGGGTGGGAATCGCAGGAGCAGTGGCAGGAACCTAGTGCACCTAACTCTCTCACCGATCCTGCTGATCCGTTGTTTCCTGCCATTCAGCAATACCCGGTGCAAGCCCCCACCTGGGTCGTCGTAATGCAGGACTACGGCACAGGTGAAACCGCGCCACTGATTCCCTCAACTGGCTCCCAAGCCTCGTTTGTCGGGGCCTGGGAGGGCTATGGTCCAGAGCAGTTTCTGAACTATGGGCGGCTGCCAGGCAATCGCTTTATGATCAACTGGCCCCAGCAGGGAAATGACTACGGTGTGGGCCTGGAGCGCCTGATTGAGCCAGAGACGACGCGTTATGACTATTGGCAGGAGGCCAAGAACCACAGCCAGGAGTTTGCTCGTTTTATTCAGGCTCAACTAGGGCAACGCTATGGTTTAGCCGAGCATGTCTTCCCTGAGCTGGAAGGCACCCCCGGCGGCGGTGGGTTTGCCCTTTATCCTTACTACCGTGAGAGTCGGCGACTGGTGGGGCTAACGACCGTGAGCGAGCGAGATATTTTGCCAGTGCCGGGTAGTCAGGTGGCTCCGTTGCCAGTGAATGAAGAGGGTGTGGTGGATGCGATCGCAATCGGCAACTATCCCAACGACCACCATTATCCTGGCTTCAAGATGCCCCTTGCCCCCAAAGCTATTCGTTGGGGAGGCCGCTGGACAGGAACACCCTTTACTATTCCTTACCGAGCCCTGGTGCCAGCTACTGTTGATGGGCTCTTAGCCTGCGACAAAAACATTTCCGTCACTCATATTGCCAACGGAGCCACCCGTCTCCAGCCCATTGTCCTAGGCATAGGACAAGCTGCTGGGGCAGCTGCCGCCCTCTGCATCCAGCATCCATGCCAACCCAGGGAACTGCCCGTAAAGCACCTACAGTACACTCTGCTACGGGACCCTCAAGCCCCTGCCATGCTCATCCCCTGCTTTGACCTATTGCCTCAAGACGAACATTGGCTCAATCAACAAACAATATTTCTAGATACCCCAACGGCATATCCCGCAAGTGGCTTTACAGACTCTTCAAGAACATCGAGCCAGAATTTCACGTCTGGTACCCATATTTTCTACGGCCATTATCAACGGGGTAAAGACCATAGTCATCAGCTGCTTAGGGATACTGAAACCATTAGCCTTGTCGCTATCTCTCCCCAAGCAGCAATGCAACTAATGCAGGTCACTGCTGGCAGCAAAGTTAAGGTTTTCGGCATTCATAATCTGGGTGGTGCCTGGATTTTAGTCAAAGCTATCCAATCAGTGGACGATGTGTAACACACAGTACTAAAAATCGGTGTTACCACCCACACTTTTTTCACGTAGTTTTTCCTGAGTTATTTGTCAATTCCATGTAATCAGAAAGTAGCAATACTACTCATTTTCTGACCCATGAGAATTTCTCTATCGGTAATGTCAGTTGCTACTACCATCAGCCTTTGCAGCTTACTAGGACTATCTATTACTTCTAGCTCGCAGTTAGTTGACCGTGGCAGTGGACGAATCACAAATACCCAAGCTGACCGTGGCAGTGGACGAATCACAAATACCCAAGTTGACCGTGGCAGTGGACGAATCACAAATACCCAAGCTGACCGTGGCAGTGGTCGGATCACGATTGCTCAAGCTGACCGTGGCAGCGGTCGGATCACGATTGCCCAAGCTGACCGTGGCAGTGGTCGGATCACAAATACTCAAGTTGACCGTGGCAGTGGCCGAGTTACAACCGACCAATCTTATCGCGGTAGCGGTCGTATTATGAACGAAACCATTGACCAAGCGTACCGTGGCAGTGGTCGTTTAGTTGCTTAGAGGATAGTTTTATGGCCCCTAACCAACTTTTTCAGCAAAAGGCCACACAAAACACTATAGATATTAATCAGAAAAAGTTTTACGCTAACCGTTACAAGCTAGTGAGGAAATTAGCTATCAATGTTGAAGTTCCTCTGTCTGATTAAACAAATCAAGAATTATTGGTGCTTCTTTAAGGTAGCCTAGTTCCACTACGTAGATTTCCATTCGCTATATCAGCGTGTGTCTATCCCTAAGCGTCCATGACCAATGTTCAATCACCGATGACTGCTGATGCAGATCTGATTAAACGCCTGGAACCCAGTGCCATTGATCAGATCATGATGTACTTGGCATTCAGTGCTATGCGTACTGGCGGTCATCGCCACGGTGCGTTCCTAGATGCGGCAGCGACCGCAGCCAAGTGTGCAATCTACACGACTTATATAGAGCAGGGCCAAAACCTGCGCATGACGGGGCATTTACACCATATTGAACCCAAACGTGTTAAAGCCATCGTAGAAGAAGTACGGCAGGCTTTAAGCGAAGGTAAATTATTAAAGATGTTGGGTGCTCAAGAACCCCGCTATTTAATTCAATTTCCCTACGTCTGGCTCGAAAAATATCCCTGGGAACCAGGGCGCTCTAGGCTAGTAGGCACTAACCTAACATCAGAAGAAAAAGCCCAAATCGAGCAAAAGCTGCCGTCCAATCTACCAGAGGCGCAACTCATAACCTCATTTCAGTTTGCTGAGCTAATTGAGTTTCTCCATGCTCGTTCTCAAGAATCTGTTCCCAATGGTCGACAGCTGCCGCTGAGTGAAGCCTTAGCAGAACATATCCGCCGTCGCTTACTTTACTCTGGTACGGTCACTCGCATTGATTCTCCATGGGGTATGCCCTTTTATGCATTAGCTCGGGCGTCGTATATTCCGACAGATGATGCTGAAAGAACTTACACCATGATTGAGGATACAGCCCGTTATTTTCGCATCATGCGAGAATGGGTTGCCCGTAAAGATGGCACCATGAGGGTCTTGGAGTCTCTTGATATCCCCGCAGAGAATCGTCAACAGGCCCTTGATGAATTGGATTTACTCTTACGAAAATGGGCTGACAAGTATCACCAAACCGGTGGTGAGCCTATGGTTTTACAAATGGCCGTAGGTGTAGGCGACATTGATGGCTAGTTCAGCCAAAGCTGTCTGTAGCTTCTATTTGGATTCATATTAGCAACGGCATCAGCGAGGGAGGCAATTCCAGCTGATGCCGTTATTATTACGTCTATCACTGCCTAGGATTACTGTCTAAGCATTTTGACTCATCCCACAACAATCTTCTCAACTTAAATACTCTTCTCAAAGAGTATTCCAAGCTTGGGTCAGGATGTCTCCCAGCAGATGGCGACTTTTTCTATCTAACAAGGCATCGTCAGCCATTAGTTCAGTAATAACATCATCCAGGCTTTGACCTTGAGAGCGAGCAGTCTCAATCACATGGATAATCGCAGTGGCTATATGCGCTTCGCTCACAGACTTATCTGGAGAAGAGCTTTCTAAAACAGTTTTTAAAGATGACGGGCTCATATTTTATTAATAGGTAAGATGCAAACTCTACCCGATGGGCTCAGGCAAATCGCAGGAATATTTATCAACTAATACCGACAGATCAGTTCAGACGCACCTGCGAACTAGCATTTGCAAGGAATAGCTACCTGTTCCTCACACATATTGACCAGAAGTTAACAAAGTCTAACCTAAGTTGACCAAGAAAAAGTTTTTAATTTTGGGAATTGCGGTTAAATTTTCCCTTAAGCTTGCGCTGTAGGAGGTTGTTTTTTTAGACGAGGAAAGTTTGGTAGATCAATCGCAGATAAGGACGTAATTCGTTTCTGGGGCTTCAATGGATTGACTAAAGGTGATGGAGTACCCTGGGCAGACATTACAGGCAGATAAGTATCAGTCAATCCCCCTGTACGCGAAGCTTGTACACGAGCCAGGATTTCACTGGCCTGCGGAGATAACTGGGAGGAAATTGTTGTAGCATCCCCTAAGTTATCTGCCATAACAGAGTCGTTAGTTTCCTGAGGCTCTTTAGCCCAAGGAGAGGGTTCAGTAAACTGAGAGGGTTCAGTAAACTGAGGAGACTCTTCAGTTTCCATGGGAAGGGTTTGTCCCTCAGCTGCTGGGGCAACTTCATCGGGACCCATTACTCTGGCTAAGTCATGCCACAGCTGATCTTCGGCCTCAGTTGCTAATCTGGTTTCAACCCTCTGAGCATCTAACATGATCTCAGGGGTCTGAACGGTAACCTGAGGTCTGCCTTGCGCTCCCCGAATCAAGGACTCAAGCTGAGGATCTAACTTGCCATGGCCTAATGTAGACTCCCAAGGGCGAATTTCGTCTGCTTTGGGCATGGCCAGGTTTGATACATCAAGCGGTGCGACAGAACTATTGGATGCCTCTGTAGACATACTCAAACACTTTTCAAGGGCGGCTTTGAATTGCAGTGTGTAGCGCTGCTGCCTCTGGAGCCGCGCTCTCAAATCTCGACAGTTTGTATTGGCCTGCAATAATTCCTGAGACTGCTCAGTATTTTGCCTAAGTAGGGTGTTATGCTCGGCTTCTAACTGGGCTGTCCGCTCTCGATAGGCAGCCAACTCTGTCTGTAGGGTTTCGTTTAGCATCTGGTGATGCTGCAATGACTGGTTGCTTTGTTCTAGTTCAGTGACTAATTGTACAATTTCACGATCACCCACACGGTTTACGTCAGGGGCACGATCAATCTCAGCCTGGAGGGCAGCTTGCGATCGCTCCAGAGATTCTTCTAACTGAGATACCTTAGCCAGCAGTACATCGTTGCACTCATTTAGGTCCCGCACCAAATTAAGCAGTTCGGCCTCACGCTGATGACCAGTCTGCTCAGTAGCGGTTTCAGAAATACTGTTCCCTGGGAGTGTGCTAGAAGAATCCATAGCGTTAGTTTGCAAATTAGGGGTAGTCCCTGGAATTTCATCGATAATGACCGTACCTGGGAAATGGACGGTCTGCCAGCTATTGTTATCTGAATTTTCAACAGGTAACTGTGCCCCATGCGACGAAACGTCACGGGGAGTGTTCCCGTTATCAGGAAAACTATCGTTTGATCTGGCGAAATTAAACATTATGTTTCAAAGCGCCGCAATAGCAAAGCGGATAACGATGGCATATTACGCCAATCTCCCCACAGTGTTAACACAGAAAATTTGATTGAGCACAAGTTCCTACCAGGAATTACCAATAAATCAGTACATTCAAGGAATTTCTCAATCGTTAAAATGTATTAAAAAGTTACACGAAAGTACGTTTCATCCTACATGATCAATATCCTCAACAAGGGTTTGCGCCAATAAGGTGCTGTGTATTAGAGCACGATCAACATGGGCACGAACCTGTACATCACTTAAGCCATCACCATTGGCATAATGGTCTAACCACTGCTGAGTCATGGTGTGGGCATGGTCAGGGATGAGTGGCAACGGGTCGTTAGGGGAAAGTCCCCAGCCCGGTAGCGACAGTTCTTGCATAATCTGGGTGACCTTAGGGTCATAGCTAATGGCAAAACAGCGACAGCCCTCGGCAACGGCCATAACAACACCGTGAAACCGCATGGCAATGGCCATTTCAATCCCGCGAAAGACGCCTTTGAGCTGCACCGGATCGGCCACTTGGATAATCTTGTGGGGACCGTTCAGATGTTGGGCAATATGGGTTGCGATCGCACCATCCTTAACCGGTTGAAAGGGCAATAACACAACACAGGTTTGGGTTGCTGCCTGAAAGTCTGCAATGGCTTTTGTTAAATTTGTCAGTCGTTCCGGTGTCAGCTGAGCATGGCCCCGCAGCACAACAGCAATTCGAGGTGCAGGTAAATCCGCAAATCCTGCTAAGGGGCTAGACTTGAGTGCCCAGACAGGATCTGGGGCTAGCTGACAGTTAATTCTCCAATCGGCCAGCAGTTGGGCAGAAGCACTGTCTCGCACACTAATCCCATCACAATTCTTCAGAGCCCAGCGGGTAATCCATTGACTGCTACGTCGCTTTAAAGGCCCCATTCCCTGGCCCCAAGCAATGGTACGCAGCCCCAGCCACTGCGCCAGTATCATCAAACCACCGTAGTACAGCGGATTGATAGCACTGGTGGCATCCTGCATTAAACTGCCCCCGCCCCAAATAAATGCCTGAGAACTTTTTAGAGCCGACCACACCGCCGACAAAGATTTTCTTGGCACCGCTTCAACACCATAGCGTTGAGCCGTTTCCTGGGGATTACCGGAGAGAACAATGGGGGTGACAGACGGCGGCAATAGCTGTAGCAACGTTGCTAACAGCGCCTCATCGCCGCCATTGCCCATGCCATAGTAGCCACACAACACTGCCCGCATGCACGCTGTTCCCTTAACTGTCTGCCGAATCTACTTTAGACTAGAGCTCGTGGTTATCCCAGGGCACCCACAAGGCGATGCCCAGACAGGTAGGCAATAGCCCACCTTCATTAACCATTTTGACCTGGAGCAATTAAAAGGGAATGCCCCTTATCGTTGCCCCTACCATTGACGTTCTAGATTTATGCACGCCCTCTCGATTCCTACCTGGATGGTTCATATCTCCAGCGTGATTGAATGGATCGCCGCCATTTATTTTGTCTGGCAGTTTGCTGATATCACCGGCTGGCTCGCATGGAAATGGTTATCCTTCGGCATGCTACCGGCCTTGGTCAGCGCCATGTGTGCCTGTACCTGGCATTTTTTCGATAATTCTCCCTCTCTAAGCTGGTTGGTAATTTTACAGGCCTCTATGACCATGGTAGGTAACTGTACCGCCTGTGCTGCTGCCTGGTATATCTGGAGACAAGCCCGTGTCTAAAGAAACCTTGTTCGCGATGTCCCTATTTCCTTATCTAGGGTTTCTTTATTTTTTAACCAGGTCAAGGCAGACACCCAAGTTGGCATTAACTGGGTTCTACGTGCTGCTCATTTTCGTAGCAGTGACTATTCCAGCAGGCATCTATGCTCAGAAAGCTTACGGTTTAGAGCTTGCCAATGTGGACTGGCTCCACGGCAGTGCTGAGATTTTCCTCACACTCTCTAACATTTTTGTAGTGCTAGGCTTTAGAAACGCAGTACAGAAACTAAAAGCAAAGAAAGCTAATTGAGGTTTCTGCTAGAGATCCCAGCAACTGTGGCGTAGGTAATAACAATGTCTGCTGTTTTAACTGCCAAAAATAAGTCTAGTCTTGCAGAATGGTACCAGGCCCAGTGGGGTGACTATGTCCGCTATCGAGATAGCTTGTCCCCTGATCAGTACCGTTTATTTTTTCATCAAGGCTATCTACTCATCACCGAAATGGGCTGGGAAGGCATTAACCACGCTACAATTTGCGACTTATTCACTATCATTCTGGGTTTCTGGTTCAGTATCCATCCTGAACAAATAGCTAGTTCACTGGGTCGATGTCTTATCGAAAAAGATAAAGACACGGCTGGTGCACCTGATTTAGTCCTATACCTTGGTGATGACTATCCACGTTGGGAATCTGGTCAACCTCGCAGAATTGACTTACACCAATGGCGTGCCCCCGATTTGGTGGGCGAAATTTCAGACACGACTTTAGCGAGTGATTTAGATGAAAAGAAGCAGCTTTATGCCGCGCTTGGTATTCCTGAATATTGGGTAATCGATGTGCGAGGCATCCGTGTTTTTGCGTTTGCACTACAGTCTGATGGTAAATATCAGCTGACTGACACCTCCCAGGCATTAAAGGATTTACCCATAGCCCTTTTAGAACAGACCATTGCCAAGCTAGAAAACAACAGCAACATTACTGCCGCACAATGGTTTAACCAGCAAGTCTTAGCTTTAAGAGATACTAAATAAAGCCTACTTTTTGATCCCTTCTCTGTGACCGAGAATCCTTTTCTAAATTTGACCTATGAGCCTGCCTTAGAGGCCTTAGGCGATGACTATTATGACGTTGTTGTAGCAGCCAGCTTTCCTCAACACATTCTGCGGTTTCGCAATGATGACCTCTTACCAAGGTTGAACCTAGAGCCAGATAACGTCAGTGACTTCGACTTTATCGAAGCATTCGGGCAGTTTCAACAACGCTCACCGTTGATGGCCCTGCGCTACCACGGCTATCAGTTTGGTGACTACAACGTCGCGCTGGGTGATGGCCGTGGCTTCCTTTATGGCCAAGTGAGAGGTACCGATAAAGTACTCTATGACTTTGGCACTAAAGGTTCCGGCACCACACCTTACTCTCGCAATGGAGATGGGCGATTAACCCTCAAGGGTGGCGTTCGAGAAATCTTAGCCTCTGAGGCTCTACATGGGCTTGGGGTCAACACATCTCGATGTTTTAGCTTGGTGGAAACCGGTGAAAGCCTATGGCGCGGGGATGAACCATCACCAACTCGGTCATCAGTCATGGTGCGCTTCAGCAAATCTCACATTCGGTTTGGCACCTTTGAGCGGCTGCACTATCTGGGACGTGCTGACCTAATGTCTCCCTTACTCGATCATGTGATTGAGGTCTACTACGCCCATTTGCTGGGTATACAGGATCCACAGGAGCGCTATGGGCAGTTTTATGCCGAACTCGTGCAACGAGTAGCCCAGTTGGCAGCCCAGTGGATGTCAGTGGGCTTTTGCCATGCTGTACTCAATACCGACAACATGTCGATCACTGGGGAAAGCTTTGACTACGGTCCCTACGCTTTTATGGATGAGTTTAACCCTCGGTTTACAGCGGCCTATTTTGACTACATGGGTCGCTACAGCTATGGCAACCAGCCTCGGGTATGCGAATGGAATCTACGGATGTTGCAGAAGCCTCTGGCACTGATTATGGCTGCCGAAGATTTGGAAACTGGCCTCGCCCGCTATCGCGATCATTATTACGCTGCCTACAAACAGAAAATGCTAACCAAGTTAGGCTTTGGGGAACTGCTACCGGAACTTGGGGATGAACTGCTGCGCTTAACCCTAGAACTGTTAGAAAAAACACAGGTGAGTTATCACGACTTTTTCACGGGGCTAACGGGCCAGTTTTCCCCACAATGGTGTGAAGACCCCGAGCACATTCTACAGACGACGGTTGAAAACTCTGATGATGAAGCAGCCACACTGCTCAAGGCTTGGCGATTTCACTATCACAGTTGCCTGACCACGCTGTCGTCAGAGGAGATTACCCAGATAGGTCAATGCTTACGCCAGCACAATCCAACAACTGTGTTGCTACGACCTGAAATTGAAGCAATTTGGGAACCCATCGTTGCTGAAGATAATTGGCAACCGTTCTACGATCTAGTGGCCAAACTTCAAGACCCGTTTGGTGAAGGTTAATCGTGTAGAACCTTTCCATGGAAGGGTTCTACACGATTCATAATACCGCTGATTTAAATGGCCAGCAGACGTCTGATGCCACTGATGCCAATGCCAGCGTAACCAACAGCTAACAAAATGCTACTTAAGGCGATACGAATACTTGCCTTAGTTGCCTCCGACCGCACCCGCTTAGTCGCTTCTTCGCGACGGGTGCCAATTTCTGTTTCCAGACGCGTACGCAGTTGAGAGGCTTGACCAGAGAGAAACTCATCTAAAGATTCTGGGTTTTCCTCAAACTGACGAATTTGAGCTGCCTGCTCTGCAGTGACATTACCGCTAGCCACCAGCTGATCAATTTGTTCTGGATTATTCAATAAGCTGCTGATGCGATCGCGTTGCTGAGTCACCTCTACATTAAGACGCTGCTCCAACTGATTAGCGGCTTCAGTAGCTTCAGTGGAGACCTGGGTCAGCGCTTCCTGGCTCTGCAACCGCACATTATTCATATGCACCGGTGCCAGGACAGCAAATAGCAAACCTAGGATGCAAGCCAAGAGACAGGTCCAAAAACGCACATCTAGAAACAGGCTGCCACTACCGCGCTTACCACGGACATAGCTATCAATCCAAAAGCCAGTGAATAGTAGGGCAATACCCACTAAAGGAACGATGCCGCGATCAACTAGCTGGGTAGTCGTTGTGATTTGCCAGGTACGGTTCAGTAAATCTGGCGGTAATAGTAGCACCAGAAAATCCACTAAAGCGGCCAAAATGGTAATACCACCCACCAGCTTGAGAGCTAGAGCAGCAATGGGAGATGGCGCATTACTCGTCGATTGAGCAGAGGAAGTCATGTACGATCACGAAGTGCTACATCATAGTTAATAGTGCCCGACATAGTTACCGTTGGGGTAGATTGCCAGAAAAAAATATGCAGTTTTCTTAATTATTTAGCTTTCCTGACGTTCTTAAGTACAACACAAGAAATGCTAAATGCCTAGCCAGCGCCCTGAGCTTTCGTGGCCCGCTGCCGCAAAATATCGGGACCGCGCGATGTGCCCAGGCGAGTAGCCCCTGATTCAATCAGCATGAGTGCCTGATCAGGGGTACGAATACCACCAGAGGCTTTGATGCCAACTCGACCACGGCTGACGTCTTTGAGCAAGCGAACGTCTTCTACGGTCGCTCCACCATGCCAGCCAGTACTAGTTTTAAGGAAGCTAACGCCCGCATCCATACAGACATCGGCTGTCGTTCTTTTCTCAGCTTCGTCCAACAGCGCCATTTCCAAAATGGCTTTTACACACTGCCCCGTAGCTTCCACAATCTGGGCTAATTCTGCATGTAGCCGTTCTAGTTGACCCGATTTGACCCAGCCCAGGTTAATCACTACGTCCAGTTCAGTTGCGCCATTTTCCGTCGCTTCTTGGGCAGCAAACAACTTGCTAGCTGACGTCTCTGCTCCGGTCGGAAAACCAATCACGGTACTCACAGGAATAGAACTCTCATGCAGGTTCTCAACCGCCCGTTGAACATGCACTGGATAGACACAGACACTGGCAAACCCAAAGCGTTGAGCTTCTGCACACCAGTGATCGACATGCTCTAAGGTGGCAGTGGGCACCAATAGGGAATGGTCGATGTAGGGGGCAATATCAATATCAATAGAGGTGTTCATGGCTCAGCGAAAAAATGGAAAACCGAGTAAATAGCCGATTAGAGAAGGCTTTATACGTTTGAAGAATAGATAAACAGAACTTGATAGCTGAGACTCAATTACGTAACTTCAGTAAAGTTTAATGAGTACATTCACAATAAAGCGGGAATTTTGATCAGAGCTAGATGGCTCAACTATTATTAAACAAGAGATTCATTAAAGGCTTGCAAGCCTACATTATGGCTCTTTAAAGCCTGTCTGCATCGATTCCCACCATCGATTTGTAATCCAAACAACTGCATAGTTTAAGCGGTAGGCAGTTTGTGCCTGACATTTGTGCCTGACATAGTCTTACTCCTTATTTCAGTACATTTCCTTTTTATTCAAGATTTTTATGGCTGAGCTATCTATTTCCGCCATTATTTGCACCCATAATCGTGATCAATACTTGGCAGCAGCCATCGATAGTTTGTTGACTCAGACGCTACCTGATATCGAAGTCATCGTAGTTGACAATGCTTCGACCGACACCACAGCAGAAATCGTCCAGATGCGACTGTCGGACCCTCGGTTGCGCTACGTGTACGAGCCCACATTGGGACTGTCTACCGCCCGTAATACCGGGGCAAACGCTGCTAACGGGGATATTGTGGCTTACCTTGATGATGATGCGGTTGCCAGTTCTCAGTGGTTAGCATCCCTGCTAGAGGTATATGAGAAAAATAGTAAGGTTGCGATCGCAGGTGGCAAAGTCACCCTCCTCTGGCCCCCCGACGTGGTTCAGCCACCCGCCTGGCTGTCAGACGATTTAGCCAGTGGCTTAGGGGCCTATGATTTAGGCGATCAGGTACGTTACATCAAAAACCCGAGTCTGACCCCCCGAGGTCTCAACTACTCCCTGCGCAAAACCTTCTTAGATTCCGTTGGTGGCTTTGACGTCAACCTTGGTCGGGTTGGCAAAAATCTGCTTTCCAACGAAGAATTACACATGACTCAGTTAGCGCTTAGAAATGGCTGGGATGTTGTATATGTTCCTGATGCGCTGGCTGCTCACAATGTATCCCCCGCTAGACTTAAGCCAGGCTGGTTCCTAAGCCGTAGCTGGTGGCAAGGCATTAGCGAATGCTACCGTGAGCAAGTATCAGGGCGCGCTGGTGTAGCTCAATTACGATGGGGTGGGGAACGCCTTGTGCGCGGTGTTTACAAGACCGTCAAATACGTTAACGACCCAGCACAACGGTTTGAGAATTTGACCTATGCCTATGGTCAGCTGGGCTATTTGGGCAGTGTTTTGCGATATCTAATCAGACCCTACAAACCCGCTAAGTCATCCGCCTAGCTTGGCACCATAATTAGTTAGATGTTAGTTAGATAAAAACCTTACTTCAGGATTTCGATAGCGTAGGTCATACGTAGATTAGGAACTCAATCGCTCAGGTTTTAATCAACCATCTACCGTTCATTTAGATTTCCATTTACCCATGAGTGCTGCCACCAAAATCCCTGTTTCTGTACTGATTCCTGCCAAAAATGAGGAAGCCAATCTACCTGCTTGTTTAGAAAGCGTCGCCCAGGCAGATGAAGTATTTGTGGTGGACTCCCACAGTGACGATCGCTCTGTTGAGATTTCAGAATCCTACGGTGCCCATGTGGTTCAGTTTGATTTCAATGGACGCTGGCCAAAGAAAAAAAATTGGTCCTTAGACCATCTCCCCTTCCGTAACGAGTGGGTACTCATCGTAGACTGCGACGAACGCATCACCCCAGAACTTTGGGCAGAGATGGCAGAGGTGATTACAGAGAACACACTAGATGGCTGCTACCTCAATCGCCGGGTTTACTTTTTGGGTAAATGGATTCGCCACGGTGGTAAATATCCTGACTGGAACATGCGCTTTTTTCGCCATGCTAAAGGTCGCTATGAAAATCTAAACACCGAGGAAATTCAAAATACCGGTGATAACGAAGTGCATGAGCATGTGGTTATTGAAAGTGGCAATGTAGGCTATCTCAAAAACGACATGCTCCACATCGACTTCCGTGATCTGTTCCACTGGTTGGCCCGCCACAACCGTTATTCCAACTGGGAAGCGCGGGTGTATTACAACTTACTCACTGGCATGGGCGACGACGGCACCATTGGGGCCAATCTCTTTGGAGATTCTGTTCAGCGCAAGCGATTTCTCAAGAAAATTTGGGTGCGCTTACCCTTCAAGCCATTTCTACGCTTTGTACTGTTTTACTTTATTCGCCTTGGTTTTCTCGATGGCTATCCCGGCTACATCTATGGCCGGTTGCTCAGCCAATATGAATACCAGATTGGTGTCAAACTCTACGAACTTAGATTTGGTGGCAGCCTGAACATCTCTGAGCAAAAAGAACCCAACGAAAACCCTCAAGCTGCTTTATTAGGTGATGCTTGATGGCTGATGGTATGCCCCAAACCTCCCCCCAGACATCTCATGACCCCCTGTCTGCCCCCTCTAGCCCCCCTGAGCCTGACTTTGGCCCCCCATCCTTGGTGGATTTGAGGCGTTATTATCAGCCGGGCTTCGAAGTGGGTCGTCCGAAGTGGGTCGTCATGGTGTGGTGGCTCGTCCAAGCCGTTGTGTTTCCCCTCACCCTGCACACGGCCCATGGGCCACGGTGTGCCCTACTACGGCTGTTCGGGGCAAAAATTGGCAAAGATGTAGTTATTCGTCCATCCGCTCGATTTACCTATCCCTGGAAAGTGGAAATTGGCGACTATAGCTGGGTGGGGGAAGACGTTACCTTCTATAGCTTGGCTCCTATTCGCCTCGGGCAGCACTGTGTTGTCTCGCAAAAGTCCTATTTGTGCACCGGTAGCCATGACCCTAGCGATCCCTGCTTTGCCTTAATGACGGCTCCCATTGTGATTGAAAATGGAGCCTGGGTAGCGACGGATTGCTTTATCGCACCGGGGGTCAAGATTGGCGCTAATGCCCTGATCGGGGCCCGTAGCAGTGTCTTTAAAGACATGCCGGCCCAACATATTTGTGTCGGATCACCCTGTCGACCTCAAAAAGTACGTGTCATTACGTCTGACGTACCTAGCTAACATTGTTGGGAAACGTCACAATAACTGAGTAATCTGCAGGCAGAAAGATGGGGTTGATTGGAGATAGGACATTAGCGATCGCAACCTGGGTAGCTATCCTTGGCACCCTGGCCGTCAATACCCTATCCAATTTTTTCCCCATTGATGGCAACACCGTTGCCGACCTGGCCAATGGCCCCCTTGGCGGCGTTCTCATTACCCCCGCCAACTATGCCTTTATTATCTGGGGGGTAATTTACGTCGGTCTGATTGCCTATGCCTGGTATCAGTCTCGGCGTAAATATCGAAGTCAATTGTTGATCCAACGCATCAACTACTGTTTGATCACAGCCTGTGTAGCTCAGATGGCCTGGATTTACTTATTTACACTACAGCTCTACTGGCTGTCAGTGGTGGCCATGGTGATTATTTTATCGGCTCTCATTGCCGCCTACAGCGAACTGGAAGAGGGCCAGCACCAGGTCAGTAGTCGCCGTAAACGTTGGGTCAATGGACCGATTAGCATTTACTTAGCCTGGATTTCAGTAGCAACGGTGGTGAATGTAGCATCGGCTCTCTATGCATCCGGCTTACCAGAACTGGGGCTGTCCGGTGCCGTTTGGACAGCCATCATGATTGTGGTGGCTAATTTAATCGCAGCTATAGCCCTGGTGCAACGGGGAGATCTCCCCTTTACCCTGGTTTTCATCTGGGCAAATGTAGCCATTGCCCAGCGGCATCACACCATTCCCACCATTTGGGTGCCGGCGTTAGTCATGAGCGTTGCCCTAGTGGGTCTCTTGGCCTATCGCCGCTATCCCAAAAAGAGCTGGTAGGCAGGGTTATCGTTTTCTTCCCAGTAGCGATAGCCTAGGGTTTCTAAAAACGCCTGCCATTCATTCATTTCTTCCGGTGGCACCTGCATACCGACCACGATGCGGCCATAGTCTGAGCCGTTGTTGCGGTAGTGGAACAGACTAATATTCCAATTGGGGCTCATGGAGCTGACAAATTTCATCAGGGCACCGGGGCGCTCAGGAAACTCAAACCGGTAAAGGCGTTCGTTTTTGGCCAGGTTAGAGTGCCCACCCACCATATGGCGCAGGTGCATTTTGGTGAGTTCATCATCGGTGAGGTCCAGGGTTTTAAAGCCGTTGGCCTCAAACCGTTCTTTCATGGCAATGGCGTCGTTGCGATCGCAAATCTGCAAACCGACAAAGATATGGGCCTCAGTATTATCAGCAATGCGATAGTTAAATTCCGTTAGATTGCGTTTGCCAATGTGATCGCAAAAGCGTTTTAGACTGCCTGACTGCTCAGGAATGGTGACCGCAAAAATCGCTTCCCGCTGTTCTCCCAACTCTGCCCGTTCAGCCACAAACCGCAGCCGGTCAAAATTCATGTTGGCACCACAGGCCACCGCCACCAGGGTTTCATCTTTAATGCCGGTTTGTTTCACATAGGCCTTAGCCCCTGCAATGGCCAACGCTCCCGCCGGTTCCACAATCGAGCGTGTATCTTCAAACACATCTTTAATGGCAGCACAGGTATCATCAGTGCCCACCCGGATAATGTCATCCACATATTGCTGACAGAGCCAGAAGGTTTCTTCCCCCACCTGGCTAACGGCTACACCATCCGCAAACAGGCCCACTTGGGAAAGCTTAACTCGCTGCCCTAGCTTTAGGGATTGGTACATGGCGTCGGCATCCTTGGGCTCGACGCCGATGATTTTAATTTCCGGTCGCAACCGTTTTACATAGGCCGCAATGCCGGAAATCAGACCGCCACCCCCAATGGCGACAAAAATGGCATGGATGGGCTGCTGGTACTGACGCAAAATTTCCATGCCAATGGTGCCCTGCCCGGCAATCACATCCGGATCATCGAAGGGATGGATAAAGGTCATCCCTTTTTCCGCTTCTAACTGGCGGGCATGGATATAGGCATCGTCAAAGGTCTCACCATGGAGAACAACCTCACCGCCACGGGTTTTAACTGCATCAACCTTCACATCCGGTGTGGTTTCAGGCATGACGATAATGGCACGGGTGCATAGACGTCGAGCCCCCAAGGCCACCCCCTGGGCATGGTTTCCAGCCGAGGCAGCAATCACCCCACGGGCTAGCTTATCCGGTGGCAGCTGGGCCATTTTGTTGTATGCCCCCCGCAATTTAAAGGAAAAGACTGACTGCATGTCTTCTCGCTTGAGCAGTAGCTGATTACTCAGACGCTTAGATAAATTGGGAGCCAGTTCTAGGGCCGTTTCTTGAGCAACGTCATAGACACGGGCATTGAGAATACGTTTGAGATAGTCAGCGTGCATGGGCGGAGGGGAATGGGAGGTGCTTTAGATTACATGTCCTAATGAAAATATACAGCCCCACCTCCCAGTAGATTGGCTCGATTGCCTTGCGAAATTCCTTGGAAACGTCATGAAGCTACCGTTGGGTCTTGTTCTGTAGCAGGGTGCATTTTTTTCTCAGTTCTCAGGTTATGGATAGAAGATAGGTAGATGCGCTCTTTAATGCGAAAACTTTTTGTGGGCATTGCGATCGCAACCAGCGCCAGCATCCACGGTCTGATGCTCCTAGGCTCCAGCCTGATTTGGGCCGTCATTTACCTGTCCTTAGTGCAGGTTGAATACGACCGATTATCCGATCCCACAGGAAAGTACGAAGCAGTCATCACCTACCCCAAGCTCTATCACTTTCTTCCAGCGATGCCCGGACAAGGCAGTGACATGAGCGGCAGCATCGCTATCTACGACCGCGGGGGTAATTTTTATGGGGGCGACTCGCTGGACTTTGTGCGGGATGGCTATGGCGTAGAGTGGACGGAAACCGGCGCATCGTTACAGTTTGTCGGCGAGTGGGATTTTGCAGCTGGCACCTATGCTTACTGGTCAGATGATGGAGAGCGGGTTGTTGAGCAGGTACGAGAGTAAAGCATTTTATAGCTAACGATTTTTGGGTAATGAATGATTTATGATTCTCGTACCAATGCTACGGTTCTTGGATTAACACGCAATCACTCACCCATCTACTAGGAGATTTATAGACACTATGTTGACAGAGCTGCAAAACCGCAAACTCCTGAAGCTGTTCTGTATGTATGATTGCGATCGCGATGGGTTCTTAGTTTGCAAAGATTTTGAAAATATCGCCACCAAGCTAGCAAAAGTTAAAAATCTAGGTGCCCGTTCGCCTAAGGTATTAGCCCTCAAAGAACGCTTTCTTCAGGCCTGGAAGTCTCTATTAAGTGGTGCTGATAGTAATAGTGATAAGAAAATCAGCTTGCAGGAGTGGCTCACCTATTACGATGATGTTTTAGGTAACAAAGACCGATACTTTAAAGAAGTTCAATCCTTAATGAAGCTGATTTTTGAAGTGTTTGATACCAATGGCGACGGTCAGCTGTGCACAGAAGAGTGGGCCGAGCTTTTTCAAGTATACAATGTGCATCCTGCCTATGCCCCTCTTGCTTTTGAGCAATTGGATATGAACGGCGACGGTTTTCTCAGCAAGGACGAAATCTTAGTTTTAATTGACGATTTCTTCTGCGGCGATGATCCCACTTCAGTGGCAAATTCCATGTTTGGGCCTTACTAATGGGCAGTCATAAACTCCTGCGATTATTCCCCTGCTGCTTCAACCTTAGCCTGAGGTCTGGCAAAGGGCAGGAGGGGGACTATTCCCAGAACTATCTTCATCAGGAGCTAGATACTCGGCCAGTAAGTCACAGCTCGACTGCATTAGCTCATCCATATCTAAATTCCAAAGGTTGAGCTTACCAGCCAACCCCAGTGACAACAACGTGGTCTCATCTACATCAAAGTCCAAGAGAATGGGATACCCACTACGGTGAATATTTAATGTTGCCACCGTTGTATCCGTAGGGTAATGCCAAACATGAATCTTACCCTCCGTTGACGCAACAATAAGTAATTCATCACTGTCACCATAGGTTATATCTGTAATCCGCCCCAAGTAACTCCTGGAAAACAAGAAATTACCATTCTGAGCACTCCAAATAGCAACTGTTCCATTAACGTCAGCCGAAGCCACATGATTCCCTCCGGCATTAAATTGAATGTTAGAAATAGCATGCTGGTGACGCCTTAGGGTTTTAAGCCGTTGGCCTTCTGTATCCCAAAGATGAATAGTGCCATCTTGACTACCCGACGCTAACAGTTTTCCATTAGGGCTGTAGCTAATGCTGGATATGGGTCTGTCCCTATCACCAAAGTGATGCGTCAGCTCGCCGTTAGCACTCCAGAGCTTAATCTCTCCATTTATACCTGCTGAAGCGATTGAGTCATCTCTCGGATTAAATTCAACACTGGAAACAGAACTGTCGTGACCATCAAATTCTTTGATCAGTTCGCCGGTATTACGCCACAACTTAATCGTGCCATCATTACTGGCAGAAACAATCAAATCTCCCCTAGAGCTGTAGCTAAGATCAGTAATGCTCCCATTATGGGCTTGAATAATGCTCACCAAACTGCCACTGCCATCCCAAAATTTAATCGTGCCATTTCGATAGCCTGAGATAAAAGCACCGTTAACATTAGCCGATGCAATGCTAGTGGCCTGTGTCTCTGTGTGACTAATAAGTGTTCTATCTTTTGCTCTGAAGTCCCATAGGCTGACCCGTTCATCCGCACTGGCCGAAACAAATGCGTTTTCATTAGGGCTAAAACTAACGTTAAAAAAGCTGGCTTGAGCATCACTTGATTGATAGGCATCCAGTTGTTGCCCCTGTAAGTTCCAAAGCCTGATCGTTCTGTCACTACTGGCAGAAACCAGAAACTGACTATCGGCACTAAAGCTGACGTCCCAAACCTTAGCTTGATGACCATCAAGACTATCCCTCAGCTGGCCATCAAGCGTCCAGAGTTTAACGGTTCTATCGGTGCTAGCAGAAGCCAACAGCTGGCCATTCGGACTAAATACCACTTGATTAACTGAAGCCCCATGGCCCGCCATCTGACCTAAGTCTTCACCCTCTGAGGACCAAAGCCGAATCGTTTGATCACTCCCCCCTGAAACCAGGAGATTGCCATCACGATTAAAATCAACACTGTTCACCCAAGATGTATGTCCGCGCATGGTGCGTACTTCAAGACCAGTATTCACATTCCAAAGTTTGACCGTCCTATCAGCACTGGCTGAGGCCAGCATCTGGGCATCTGGGTTAAATACAACACTGTTAACTGCTCCTGTATGGCCCGTGAGTGTTTTTAGTAATACGCCATTTAAATCCCAAATTTTGATCGTCTGATCGTCACTGGCTGATGCAATCCGTTCATTATTAGGACTGAAGGCAACACTTCTAATGCCTTTTGTGTGGGCTCTAGATATACTGCTGATCAAACGCCCATCTTTTTGTCGGATATTAATTGTGCCATCATCGCCAGCAGAAGCAATCATTGTGCCATCATTGCTGTAGGCAACAGCAAGAACAGATTTGGAATGCCCACCAAAGCGATTAATCTCCCGAATCTCGCTTAAGGATTTTTGTAACTCAATAGAGATACGTGCCTTGAGCTCTGGTTTATCCCATTGCAGCTGTCGAAATATTTCAGCAGCCTCCAGCGATTTAAGCAGTGGTTCCATCAGCTGCCCCTTATCTGTTTGATGAAAAGTGTTCGAACTATCGAGCAATCGTTCAATGGACGATTGCTTGGTTCGACGAGTTAGTGCGCGTGTATTCACCAAAAGTATCGCCAAAACAATACTAGTCACAACAGCGGCAACACCCACTACTCCGCCAAATATCATCAGGGCTTTAAAAAATCGAGAAAGCCTATTTTCAACTCGTTCTCGTTCTTTCCTTTCCCTGGCTAAGTCATCACGTAGTCTTTCAATTTTCAGAAACTGTTTTTGCTCACGCATGAAGCTTGCCAGATAGTCATGCACTAACTGGTAGCGCTCTTGAGGGAACTCTGGCACCTCCACCACCAACCCTGACTTAGTAAGAATCTTGAGAATAAGGTTTATTTTCTGGCGTTTTAGCGCCTTCTGCTCACCATAACTACGCAAATCATCCACTAAATCAGATTCTGTCTTTAGGGGACGAATTCCTTTCTCATCCGTTAGCAAATACAGCGTTAGCTCAGCAAGCTGCTGATTTTCTCTAGGACCGCATTCGTATAAAACGTCATTGAGATACTTCTGTACGAGCAGTTCTTTAGTCGATAAATTTGGGTCCCCCCAATTGTGATACTCTCGCTTAGTGGTGATGTTTTCCGTCTGTAGCTGCGCTCCAACAATTTGCAACTCAATGGGACGCACTTCTCCAGCCCCTGCCGCTAAGTCTTTAACCACCTGTTCTATCAGGTCATCTTCAGGGTTATAGGGGGTAGGATAGGTCAGATCCTTAAAAACCGATTGGGTTTCCTCAAGGCTAAAATTCCCTATGTAGTAGAGCCACTTTTTGTCGAGAATATTATTGTCGATAATATCTAAAGTAGTGATGCGATCGCACTCTAACAAATAGTGAATATAATCTTCCCGCAGCGATAGCAACACTTTGACATAGGGCATCGTCAAGCAGGACCGCAAAAAATCATAAAATGGGCGACGCTCTGCCGTTTGCTCAAACTCAAAGAAGAATTCTTCAAACTGGTCAAAGACCAATACCAATACCTGATTTTTCTGAGTGTAATGCTTTAAACGACGGAGAACCTTCTCAGGTGGTATGGAACTGGCAGCAACAGACTCATCCGTTTCCTCAGACCCTTCTTGCACGTAACCAAGAATGCCAGAACTATACAAGTCTCCTTTAGCATCTATATCCGTCAGAGTTTGGACTAGATCCTCAACCCAGTTACGATATCGTCGTAGATACACGGGCACCACCCGACGAGTTTCAATGCGCTCCCGCTCCAATGCAGGCACCAATCCTGCCTCAATCAGAGAACTCTTACCTACTCCCGATGGACCATACACAATGGTCAAAACATACTCATCTTGACCCAGCCGTCGTACCAGTTCTTTTACATCCTGTTTACGACCAGATGCCACAATGACATCTTTGAAGACTTCGTCAGAAGGCAAGGCTGGATTTGCCATTTGTTGTTTTGGCTGTAATCGCCCCGCACCAACAAATGCACGATAATTAAACCGACTCTCGATAGCATCTCTCTGACGACGGGTCTCAAAGGCAGGTAGATATAGCCCCTGCTGAAAATATCCTTTTTGTAACTGTGCTAGCAATAAGCTATACAACCTGGGATCGTAGTCTGGATGAGCCACACTACGGGCTTCTTCTAACGTAGCAACTGCTGTATCAATTTCTCGTTGTTGAAACTGGGCTTTCCCTAACGAAAATAGATACCAGCTACGATGAAAACTATTCACCCAATTGAACAAATCAACATCCTGTTTATCTTTTAGAGAAAGATTAGCCGGTTGAATTAGTCGCAACGCAGATTCAGCATAGGCTTGAGCCTTAGCCCAGTCGCCTCTAGCTAAAGCTACCTCCGCCAGAAACCCCCCAGCACGAGCTAGCCGAAAAGTATTCTGCTGTTGTTGTTGATGTAGATTTTTAGCCTTAGTCGCCACGATCTCTAGTTCTGACCACCGTTCCAAACGATGAAGAGACTCCGCCAAGTAATTGATATATTTGGCAGCTAATTCTGGTTGCTGAGCAATTTCGAACGTATCTATAGCCGCAGTAAAATATTTACAAGCATTATTTAAAGCACGCTCAAAGTCAGGCAAGTGACGCTCAGCATGGGTGCGCCACCACAGCCCTAGATAAAATTGCACATGCCCCATTTTCTCCTGCCACTCAAGAGCATGATCTGTTTCAGCAATCAAGCTTTTCCATTGCTTCAGACTATGTTCATAGTGGTGGCGAGCTATATCTAGATTGTTATTAGCAATGCGTCCACGCACAAATTCCAAGTCAGCCGTCTGAAATGGAGAAAGCTGCACATTATAAGCATTCAATGCCGCCAAGCTCGTTTCTAATTCTTGGTAGTTAGCCGAACTAGTTGTAAAACCTAAGTCTCGGACAGTGAGAAAGCGATGCTCCTGGGACTGCGTTACCTGTTGCCATACATTTTGAATAAATTTATCGATAAATACTAGAAAAAAGGACGACGGTGTTTCAAACGTAATCGAATTAGCCCAAGTATAAAAATCTGGTGCGGTGCGAATAATATGCTTCAGGTCACTATCAGTGAGCCATAGTACCAGGGGAAACAAAAACTCACGAAACTCTTCACGAATCTGGTTAGTGGCAGTTAACAATTGCTCCGAATCCTGCACCTCATTGAGACCGTACACCATCAAAGCATCAGGGTCAGCATTCCTGGTATAGGCATTAACCGTGGTAAAGAGTGTGGTCGCCGTTGGAGCCAGAGTGATCTCATCAAACGGAAAAGCACATTGTTGCCGTAGCTTACTAATCAACTCCTGACGGTGAAGCGTGGAGTTGCATACTGCCAAAATCAACGCAAATTCACCTTGGGAAAACCGCAGTAGACGACAAAGTTCTTCCAAAGCTTCTTGATTTTGCGGTGATGGCACCTCAGGCATCAGACTTTAGTTCCTCAGCATTGAGTAAAACTGGGTTGAGCGCAAACCAGGTTTGTCCAGCATCCCGATATTCAAACACAAATAAGCTGCGTAATAGCGACTGATATTCCCCTTCGCCTCGAACAGTTTTCGTGCGATTCACCTCCCGCAGCAGACCCCATTCCTCAAAGTCGATGGCCTTGGTTAAATCGCTGAGTCGAAGACTAATCACCCGGTCCAGCAACTCCCTGGTAAAAGGTGGATCGGCTTTTTTTAAGCAGTAGTTAATTAATACAAGTAAATTTCGCACATGACCACCGCTGGCAAGGCATAGTCGATCTAGAGTTTCTAGCGAGTCAAACAGCTCACCAACTCTAGCTAACCGTTCCTTAGCCGATAGGTCTGGAAATGCCCGAGCCAGCAGCATTTGTCGGAGGGCACTAATACCGGCTTCGCAAGGACTGCCATCTCGGTTTTGGGTACGGACCATGGGCAATACTTGAGGCGCACTACCAAACCGATTGGTCAGGTTCTCCTGCTCATTAGAAAAAGACAGCACTAGCGGCACGGTATACACCACATGGCAGCGCAGTTTCTTGAGCTGGTCACCACGGTCAACAAATAGATATTCTGGCTGACGACGCCCCTGGCCACGGGGTTTATTATCAATGCGGTCCAGGTTATCAACGATCACCACCAACCCAGCCTTATCCTGAGTACTCAGCTGCTGATTCGCTGTATCAATCAGTTCGCTATTGATCACCTCCAAAATAGAATTAATGCGGGGCTCTAAATGCTGTCTTAGTAGGGATCGCACATCTTTGCTGTCTTTTGCTTTCGTGGTCAGCTCACCAATGCCAAAGGCCAGGGAATAGTTACCATCTTCACTGCTCAGACCCACCTCTTCGCCCACCTTGAAGCCAGCGATCTCGGGAATTTTCACCTTGAGCCCTGTCACTTCAGAATTCAGTAAAGTAGCCGTGCTTTGGAGCAGTTTCTGAAACTTATTGGGTGTCAGACGCAGACGTGCCTCCTCCAGGCTTTTACTAACTTGTTTAGCAATGGCTAGCAGGATATCGCTAATGTCCACATCTCCCATATCCAGGTCATCAGTGGACTCAAAGTAAACCACATGGTAACCCTCATCCTCCAATTCCTGACGCAGACGGGATAACTCGGTGGACTTGCCACAGCCAATGTGCCCCGTAAACAACTGACAGGTGGGCTCATGATCCGAAAAGGTAATGGTGCGCTTTAGTTCTCGCACCAAGTCACTACCCCGCACCTCCGAAAAGTCGATGTAATACTTACCATCATCAGGGGATATGAGATTCAGCGTTTTGCTTGGGTTACACGCTCGAAAAAATCGACCTAGATTTACTCCCATGGTTTATCCCACTTCCTCTGACTAGCGCCGCTCTGCATAAGACTATGGCTTATTTTTCTGAGACCACCCATCGACTGTTGAAAAATTTAAAGGCTTCAGCCTAGATATCTACAGCGACTAATGATTTGAGTACGGATTTTTGTGGAATTTAGTAGATATCGTCTCATTAGTCAGCACTGCTAAGTCAGCCCCATGGGCAGGGAAGAATTACTCATAAGCACTGCTATGAAGCAACGATGAACAATCAGCGCTCTTGCTTTGTAAAGCTATCTACGGACATAACAGGCAGTATAGGATTTATAACTAATGACACGTGCTACCTCGTCATCGAAGAAGTTCAAATGAATCCAGTCAATCAGCTGTCTACCCTCATCAATGGGCAACTCAACCCTTTGAGAAAGCTAAAACGCGATTTAGCCTATGACGCCCATGATGCATGGCGCGCGTTAACGCAACGGAGTGAACTCTCAAAAATTATCAATCAAAAGGAAATTCGCTTCATCGGCCTGCGACGCAGCGGTAATCATGCGGTTTTGCACTGGATTAAAGCTCAAATACCGAACGTTAAGTTTCTCAATAATGTGTCAGTGGAAACCAGTCCGTTTCGGCACTATCATCTGCATTTTCCCCATAAAGGTTTTCATGACGAAGCTTGGGGTAAGTTTCAACCTAAAGACTGTTTTATCTACAGCTATGAAGACTATAGTGTGGCTGAGATTGTTCATTCGAGTACTGAGAAGAAACATGATCTCTACATTGGCAAAACCCAGAATAGATACAATGTCTTAGTCCTTAGAGATCCCTTTAATCTTTTAGCTAGTCGTCTGAGGAAAAACTATCTAGATGTGAAAACGGAAGGCATCTCATTGATTGACATGTGGATTGAGCATGCCAAAGAATATGTAGGAGAAACGTCTTATCTCGGCAATCAGAAAGTTGTTATTAACTATAATTATTGGTTTTCAGACAAGGACTATCGTCAGGGTATTGCAGAAGCACTGGACATCAACTTCTCTGATGCAGGGTTGGATTATGTCAGCAGCTATGGTGGTGGCAGTTCGTTTGATCAGCAAGGTTTAAGTGGCAATGCACAAACCATGGACGTCACTAATCGTTGGCAGACTTTCGCTGAAGATGAACGATTTTTATTATTGATCAAAAACGAAGAACTGCTTCACTATTCCAATCAGATTTTTGGCATCATGCCTGGAACTGAAGCCATGTAAATACTTGATAACGGTCACATATGGAGAACAAGGGTCAATAGCATAGAGGTGTCATTCGTCTTTTAGCCAGAAATCCATGGAAATTAAGCAGTTGATCACGGATGCATTACAATTGCCAACAAATGCGATCGCATACCACATCAGCAAATCCCTAACCGAACTATACCCAGATCGCGAAATGGTTGAAGGCAACGAATGTGCCTTTGACCTCGAAGCCTATGCCCGTGATGGCCAGTTACGAATATGATTCTATGATTCTGTTAAACAGTGATGCTATCCATTGATGAGTAACATTAAGCTGTTGATCTTGCTCTAAACAAAGATGTACTCGAATAAACCAACAATGCAGTCCAAATACAGCTAAAACTAATTAAATGTGTCTGTGTAAACGACTCCTGATACAAAAATATACCAAGCATCAGCTGAAGTGATGGAGCGATGTACTGACAGAATCCTAACGTGGCTAATGACAACCGCTTCGCCGCATTGTTAAACCACAGCAAGGGCATCGATGTCGCCACACCAGCCCCAATAAACAACAACGTCAGGCTAAAGCTACTACCAAAGCTCCCAGTTCCCGATGATTGCCAGTAAAAAATGAGTAACAATGCCACTGGCGTCATCAGTGCTGTTTCCACTGCCAGTCCCACCATTGGAGACACAGCTACCATCTTCCTCAACAATCCATACAGTGCGAACGTGCCTGCTAGTCCCAGTGCAATCCAAGGGACTGAGCCAAACTGCCAGATAAAGTAACCCACCCCGATAGTCGCCAGCACTACTGCTAATTGCTGTCCTCGATAAAGTCTCTCTCGCAGAACGACAAAACCCAGCATCACCGACACTAGCGGATTGATAAAGTACCCTAGGCTAGTCTCTACAATCTGATCCGTATTCACACCGTAAATGTACAGCCCCCAGTTAACACTGAGCAGTAAAGCTGTTGCCAATAGTCCAAGCACTTGACGCCGTGGTAGCTTGCGCAATTCTGACAATCGCCGTTGCAGCGTCAAAATCAAACTCAGAAAGACCAGTGACCACAGCATGCGGTGACTGAGCACCTCTATGGGTGAGGCCGCACTAAAAAACTTCCAATAAATGGGGAGCAAGCCCCAAGAACCATACGCAAGAATGGCGTAGAGCGGACCAGATTGTATATTCAAATTAAACCTGGGTAGATACTGCAACTAACCCTAGCAGTCACCTAAGCTAGCCACCATCGACCACATTTATAAGGGTCTATAATTAAAAAGATGTAAACTTTTACAAAGCACTAACCTCAAGAGGTATTCCTATGGCCACCGGATTTGGCAAAGCTAAACCTAAACCCAAGGTATCGGAACGCACTAAGCGACGGCAGGAAGCCTCTCAGGAAATGGATAAGCGCCGTTCCTCTGGCGATCCTGAGTTTGAGGTGCATATTCGCATCAAAGATAAAAAGCAGTGGTACCCAGTGGGCGTAGTGGCTGTAAAGCGGTCGACTGATATCGATCGCGCTATCTTTGCCAGTGAAGAAGATCTGCTCCAAGGTGCGTTTCGGATTTATCCAATTCTGCGGAAGAACAAGACTAACCTGGAGTATGGCTACAGAGTAAAGGCGTTTAAGGATGAACCGATTACTGTAGCAGTGCCTCCTAAACCGGGTATTGCGGGTGGCGTTCAGGCCATTGCAAATCAGGTTAAGAACAGCGTTACTGGTTTATTTAAGCGATAAACAATTGGATGAGACGCGCAATCAGATAGATGGTGTTCAACCCCGAAGAGTGTTCAATGCTCACCCTCCGGGGTTGAATGATGGCTGGGTTTATTGCGATCGCATCAGCCCTGACTCGTCAGGCCACATATCCACCCAACCACCCCCAACCACCGTCCTCGACTACTACACCCACCATTACCGCCATTCAGACCGAGCCACCTGGCAAACCCGCATCGAATCAGGCCAAATCCTCCTCAACGGCCAGCCCACAACCCCTGACACCCCCCTAGTAGCCGGACAACGCCTCAGCTACCATCGTCCTCCCTGGCAGGAACCTCCAGTTCCCCTAGATATCGCTACGATCTACGAAGACGATCTGCTGCTAGTCATCAATAAACCGTCAGGCTTACCCGTACTCCCCGGCGGCAATTTCTTGCAGCACACCCTCCTATGGCAGCTCCGCCAGCGCAATCCAACCGCAGCCCCTATCCATCGATTAGGCCGAGGCACGTCTGGGATTCTGCTCATCGCCAAAACCAAGGTTGCCCGTGCCAATCTCAGTCAGCAGATGCGCCAGCGTCAACTAGGCAAAACCTATCGCACCCTCATCGGCCCAGCAGATAACCTGCCTGACCAGTTCACCATCACCCATCCCATCGGCAAAATTCCCTATCCTCAATTGGGATACATCTACGGCGCTAATCCAAACGGTCTCGATGCCCATAGCGGCTGCACCGTGGTCCACCACCGTCCTGACGCCACCCTGCTAGACGTCGCTATCCTCACCGGCAGACCCCACCAAATCCGCATCCACCTAGCCACCATGGGCTACCCACTCCTAGGCGATCCGCTTTACATCGCTGGCGGTCACCCCCATCCAGAAGGCACAGCCATACCTAGCGACTGTGGCTATTGGCTCCACGCCCATAAGCTCTCATTCATACATCCCGCAGGCGAATCAATGACACTCACCTGTGCACCACCACCACAATTGCTACCGTAGAGATGACCACAGGTTCACTCTAACCGCTACTATCAACTAGGCAGTTTTGAGTTTTGTAGAGCTTTGCTCTTCTCAGCTTGCTGAGCATTTTGAGTTACTCAAAGCAAATAACTTTACCTAGTCAGAGCTTGTTTAACCCTAAAAACTAATAACCAATAACTAAGAACTCAAAACTCCCCCACCGATCGCTATTGCTCTTTCCATTTCACAATGACTACTTCCACCAACCGCATTGAAAAAGATTCCATGGGGGAAAAGGAAATCCCTTCAGCAGCCTATTACGGTATCCAAACCCTGCGGGCGGTGGAAAATTTCCCCATCAGCGGTCTAAAGCCATTACCCACTTACGTAGATGCGTGTTTGCTGATTAAGAAAGCAGCTGCGATCGCAAACGGCGAACTCAACTGCATCCCTACAGAACTATCCCAGGCCATCGTCACCGCCACGGATGAAATCCTCAAAGGCAAGCTGCGGGATCAGTTCATTGTGGATGTGTACCAGGCCGGGGCAGGTACTTCCCACCATATGAATGTTAATGAGGTGCTGGCAAATCGGGCACTGGAACTGCTGGGGGATGAAAAAGGCAACTATAAGCGCATCAGCCCTAACGACCATGTGAACTATGGGCAGTCAACCAATGATGTGATTCCCACAGCGATTCGCATTGGTGGGTTACTGGCGTTGGAGCATACCTTATATCCGAGTTTGGCGGGTGCGATCGCAACACTCCAAACCAAAGCCACCGAATTCCAAGACATCGTCCGCTCTGGCCGTACCCACATGCAGGACGCTGTGCCTATCCGCCTTGGCGAAAGCTTCCGTGCCTGGGAAGTTATTCTCACCGATCACCTGCGCCGTCTGCGCACTGCCGCTCAGGATCTTTGCGTGCTGGGTCTGGGCGGCAGTGCCACTGGTACCGGTCTCAATACCCATCCCCAATACCGCCATCGCGTGGCTGAGCTGCTGGCAGGCTTCACTGGTCAACCCCTCACCAGTGCCCCCCACCTAATGGCCGCAATGCAGAGCATGGCTCCCTTTGTCGCCGTCTCCAGTGCCCTCCGTAACCTGGCCCAAGACCTGGTCAAAATTTCCCACGACCTGCGCTTACTAGACTCAGGTCCTAAAACAGGACTCAAAGAAATTCAGCTCCCACCGGTTCAGCCAGGCTCCTCCATCATGCCAGGGAAATATAACCCTGTTATGGCCGAAATGACTTCCATGGTCTGCTTCCAAGTGATGGGCTACGATCAAGCCATCGCCTGCGCTGCCCAAGCCGGTCAGCTAGAGCTAAATGTGATGATGCCCCTGATCGCCTACGATCTCATCCACAGCATCGAAATCCTTGGCAACACCATCAGCGCCCTCGATAAGCGTTGCCTGGCAGGTATCACCGCCCGCCCCGAACGCTGCCGTGACTTCGCCGAAGGCAGTCTTGCCCTGGTGACAGCCCTCAATACTCACATCGGTTATCTTAATGCCGCCGCCATTGCTAAAGAATCCTTAGAAACCGGCAAGTCCATGCGTCAGCTTGTGCTAGAAAAAAATCTAATGCCCGACGATAAACTAAACGAAGTGCTTGATTTAGAAAAAATGAGCAAAATCCCTGAATAAACCGTCCCCACAACATCCACCAATGCAACCAAAACCTGCACATCCATGACCTCATACCAAGCAGCACCCAATCCCTACGAACTCGAATCCGAAGCCTGGTGGGTACAGCAATGGGTGGACCTCCTTAATTCCTATCGCTTCAAAAAGCGCTTAGAACGTGGTCGCCGCTACGCCCGTGAAGGTCACATTCTCCGACTGGATTTCACCGAATCCAAGGTCCATGCCTCAGTACAAGGCACCGCTGACGAACCTTACAAACTATCCATCTGGATTGATCGCTTTGCCGATGAAGATTGGGATTTCGTGGTAGATACGTTATCTCAAAAAGCACTCTACTCAGCACAGCTCCTGGCTGGTGAAATGCCTGCCGACATTGAAAGCGTATTTACCGCCAACGGGTTAAGCCTATTTCCTTTTACCCTGGCGGATGTACACTCCAAGTGCAATTGCCCCGACCCGAAAAATCCCTGTAAGCATATTGCCGCTGTGTACTATCAGTTAGCAGATGCATTTCGAGAAGAGCCATTCGTTCTGTTCCAGCTTCGCGGTCGTACTAAAGAACAGATTATCGATGCTATTCGTGAAAAGCGGAGGCAACAGGTAGAAGAGAATCCTGTAGAAATCATCGCTGAAGACACTGAAGAAGTTGTTGTTGCGGCTGAGACAAAATCTCAAACCCTTAACTTAGAAAATTTCTGGCAATATGATGACGCTCTAGACTCATCTCTCGTCGTCATTATCCCAGCGGATCAAACAGTATTGGATCTCTTAGGGCCAATGCCCCTCCCAGCCAGCGATGCCCAGGTACTCAGTGGCCATTTTACGAGCCTTTATCAAAGCGTTGCCCAACAAGCCATGATGTCGGCCTTGAGTTGATCTGAATTCACCTATTAGAAGTAGTGAGTTGGATTAAGTTTTCAGATCTGAGAACTTCTAACTGAGCGGGTGTTAAGAACAAATATCCGGGAGCATCATAGCCAACATCAACAGCATAAAACTGACCTGTCGAGATTTCTTGATCTGCAACTGATTGAATAAAACTAAAAAAATTAGGGTCGAGCCAGTCTCCATTAAACTCTAGGGGGGTGTGATATTGCGTGCCATTCAGGATAAATGTCTGTGCAGCGGTCTGACTCTCCCAGTCAAATTCATTGGATATCTCAGTTGGTGAAAATTGTTCTCGCGAAATAGCAGCAAAGTTTTCTGTCAGACTCTGGTAAGGCGTATCCACATTGCCTGACTCCCATTCAAATAGAAGAATTACATCTTTAAAGGCTGAAAAAAGTTCATAACGCTGAGTGATATAGCTTTCGGCAATTAACTTTCGGCTAGCCTCAATCTGGTCTGGACTCAGGTGGTCTAGCAGATCAATTTGCTCAAATAAGTCCAGAATTTCATCTATGCGATCGCTAGTAAACTGTAAGGGAGAATGATTCGCTTCAAAACCGTGATCAAAATAGATATCTGCTTGAGCCTTTGTTAGGGCAATAAAGCCTAATTGGTTGGCAAGTTCAGTCGAATCCCCAAACGTTGGTCCAAAATTAGAAACACTATAAACTCGATAGGGAGATGCCTGATCATACAGAACTTTGTTAAAGAGTTTAGTAATGTCTTCAGGTATAACTCTGTAAGAGTCATTAGGTCCTTCAGGATTTCCTCCGTAGAAATTTCGTTGATAGTAAGTACGATCATTTACTTTTGCTGATAAAATCGCATCGTAATACAAAGAGTCGTCATTAGCTAAAAGTCGATAGCGATCACCATGTTCGCTTGACTCTGCTAATCTCCTATAAGCTTCTAAAATTACTCTAGACTCTTCGTTGACTTCCAACTGGACCTCAAAGTTGTCAATAGGCGTATCAACTACATCATTTTCCAGTAGCATTTCTGCAACAGCATTATTTATGGCTAGGAGGTAATCTTCTGGCTGTTTAGAATAACTGCGCAGGTCAAGGAGTAATGCTCTGTTGTAATAGTTGAGAAATTGGATGGGATGAGCAATTTCCTCCTGTCTCAGTGCTTCTGTCAGCTTTGTATGATTTTCTTCAGAGAGAATCTCTGCAGCATTAAAGTTTTCAAGTTCGGGAGCTAGTATCTCAGCTGAGAGCTGTTCGTCTAGACTCATCCAGCTTGCCGCCTGTTGATGCAGGGCAAGTTCCGAAGCAATTTCTTCAGAATCAATCTGTGAGTGTAGCTGACGGTAAACTCTCTCGGTAAGTAAATCAGCTGTATTCAGCTGGTTTAACAAGTGGTATAGCCGCTCCTCTAAATCATTTACATGAGAGTTCTGCCTAGCAGTCAACTGTTCAAAGAAACTCTGTAATTGCTGCAAATCATCTTCACTAGGCCCCTCTGTAGCATTTAACCGATCCATTAAATGGCGTAGCTGCTCCACCTCATCCACTGACATCAGGATATCTGCATAACCAGACTCCACTCCTAGATCGAGTCTATATCCGCCTAAACTGCGTTGACTCAAGTCGTCAGCCATACGCTGTAAAATAGCAGCGCGTGATTTATCGTAGCCTTGTGCTAAAGCTGCTCTTAGCTCTTGATAGGTAGCTTCGCTCAAAAGACCCATCTGATTTAGAGTTTGGATACTATCTTGTGTCATTTGGAGCTTTCCCGATGGTAATGCTTCCACCACAAAAACTAGAGTCATCAACAGCATCGCGGCCCCTAGCAAGACCCTGAGCTTCATATCCTGACACCTCCAATAGAGCCTTACCTTATATTAATATATAGTACATTTGAATTGATTGAATTGCTGCTAATTCACATCCACAGTCCAATCAGATTATCTAAAATTGCAATTCACACCTAAACTGCAATCGCTTTTGCGTAACCGGATGAATAAACTGTAGCGATGTAGCATGCAAGTGCAAGCGCTTTGTCTGGTTTACCTCACCATATAACGAATCTCCTAAAATGGGCGAATTCAGGCCTTGAGGAGAGGCTGCATGAACCCGTAGCTGATGTGTTCGACCTGTTTGAGGCATAAACTTCACCCTGGGGTGGTTGCCTGTTTGCAACACTTCAAAGTGGGTCACGCTAGGTTTTCCGTATTCTATATTCACAGATTGTTTAGGCCGTTCGTCAGGGTTACCCCAAAGCGGTAAATCAATCACACCAGCCGTCTTACCAATTGGACGACTGAGAATAGCCTCATAGGTTTTATGTACCTGATGTTTAGCAAACTGTCGGCCTAATTCTTTATGGGCACTGGGAGATTTTGCTAGGACTAAAATACCAGATGTGGCCTGATCCAGACGATGAACAACTTGCAAAAAGTCATAATCAGGCAACTGATAACGAAGACGACTCAGCACGCTGTCCTGGAGATCATGTCTGCGCCCCGGAACCGACAGCAAACCCGCAGGTTTGTCGACCACAATTATCGCATCATCTTGATAGAGAATAGGAAGAGGCACAGTCTCCGCTACTAATATCGGTTTCACCGGCATCCGCGCAATGCGCATCAGGATTTGGCAATCTTTAGGGGAAGCCCCATAAAATTGTCCTGTATAGAAATCTTCTTTTGGCTCTCCCCACCAAAACTCTGCCATGGCAAGAGGCTGTAAAGCATGGGTAATTGCGTAATGTAAAAGTTTGGCAGCAGCCCGTTGGCAGACTTGCTCTAGAGAAGAACTAAAAATACCGCTATCTATAGCTCTTTCCAACAAGACTTCGCCTTCTCCCAATCTTTCAGTTGCATAAGCAACTTGCATTTGGGCCTGCCATTGCCGAGAAAGTGTACTGTACTGCTGTTTGAGTTTCTGTATTTGTTGATCGACTTGGGTAATTTCCTCAATAAGAGATGCGAGTGCCCGATCACGCTCCTGCTTCAAGCGACGGCGTTCAAGGCTATCTTGTTGACTCTCTCGCTTGAGTTCATTGAGGGCATTGGTAAGGGTATCTCCTTGTAAGGTGCTGTAATAGTGGGTGCGTTTGCGATCGCGCCCCAGTTTTCTTTTACGATGTATTGCTTTTAGCTGCTTTACTTGGACCTCATAGCCCTGTAACACTTGCTGATAAGTCATGCGTATGGGCAACTGGTCAAGGATAATCAGCTCACGTTTTAGCTGGTCAAGCGTCGCCAAAGTTTGATCTTCAATGAGCGTTATTCGAGCCTGATTAGATAATGGAGGCACCCAACCCGACACTTGACCTCGACCATCCATCACTCCGGAGAACCCCTTAAGCACCCCCTTATCACCGGTTGCTGTCTGTACCAGGAGCACACCGTATAAGTTACCTTCTGACAGATACTCAGGTGCGGTGACAAGACATTGCATTAGCCCCCTAGCGATTGACTCAATTTCACCCGTGCGAGGTACCTGCCAGACAACATCTGTTTCGGAACACTGAGCCGTGTATGTATAACGAGGTATAGAAGTCGCGGAATCACCTACCGTCAACTCTGATGGGGCATGCAGAAATAGTCCCATAGCTCAGTTAGGGCAATGCTAGAAAGCGTAACATCCATCCAGTGCTGGCTAATAGCAACACGGGCACTAACCAAGTCCCCCACTGCACATACAGTGTCTGTGTATTACGCCGATAAATAGTTTCCACTTGGGTGTCAAAGGTCATCGGCGCTGACATCCATTGCGTCCGTCCATGGGGATCCACCACAGATGATAACCCCGTATTCGTACTCCGCGCCGCCCAACGATCTGTCGAAATCGCTTGAATAACATCCTGCCCATGGTGTTGTGCCATCATGCGAGGCGGATAGGGATCGTTATTGGATACGGTGAGAATAAACTCTCCTCCCTGACGCACCTGATGACGAAAGATCCAACCATAGGCAGAGTCATAGCAAATGCCCACCGCCGCCTGCCCCAGGGATGTTTCAAATTGTTGGTCCAGCTGGCCTGGGAGCAAATTGGTGCCAATGGCCGAAAGCTGACGTACTAAATTGCCCAAAACAGATGCCAGCGGAATATATTCTCCCAGAGGAACTAATTTGATTTTGTTGTACTGAGTAGTTCCTCTAGGAGAAATTGCCAGCAGACTTTGGTGAAGATAGGTGGGTTTATCGGGTGCTTTGGTAAACGTGCCCAACCATAGGGGAATGCCTGTTTGGGCTACGGCTTCACCAAAGACACTTGTATCTGGGTTCCAGATGGTAGGGATGGCAGCCTCCGGCGTTAGGACAGCATCCACACCTGTAGCGACTAGCTGCCGATAGCTACTTAGGTAACGGTCATCAGCACGACGAAGACCTGACAGCGTTAGCTTTTCTCGACTCGGGATATTTCCCTGGATCACACCCACTTTGATGGCTTCTGCCGATTGGTCTTGCAAAGGTTGCTGGTAAAGGCCCCAGCCAATGAGGTGCGCGATCGCAAAAACCCCCAGCGCCATCACCAACCAGCGACGATAGTCAGCACTCCGTTGCCAGATTTTTGCCGCAGCTACTGCCAATACTCCATTCACCGCCACAATAGCCGCCGTAATTGTCAAATGCCCTGATAGTCGAGCTAAATGCACAATCACCAAATTACCGGGGCTCTGGGTAATTGCTAAAGACGTCCAATATAGTGGGCCCATGCTCCACAGTGCCTCAACACCGCACCATAAAGCTGTACCCACAAAAATTCGACCAGCATTACCCAAAGTCGCGACTCGATTTAGGGCCGCCATCCCCATGGCCCAAGTAATGACGATCCCTGCTCCCCAAAGCGTGACAAACGTGTAGGCAAAGAGTGCGATCGCAACACTTCCTAACCACGGAATTCCCAACCACATCATAGGATGCAAGTGCAGCACCCACTCCAACATGGTGCCGTGATAACCCACACCCCAAATCAGCGCGCATAAAGCACTGTGGCGCAGTCCTACCCCTCGATGGATCACCAACCAAAGAGGTACTAGCGCCACCCAAGCCAAGGGCCAAGCAGGCCACAACCCCATTAAAATCCCTGCAATCAGAAGACCTATATACTTTGGCCTGTGATCAGGTTTAGATTTTAAGGTTAAAGGCTCAGCCCAGTGAGATATCGCCATCCTATACAGACGCTACATGCAACGTTTCGCCAATCCCTTAACCTACAACGAACTCGAATTTAAACTATCGGCTTCTCCCTGGGTTTGTGGTAGATGCAGATGCAAGCCACACTCCTGCTTCAATCCCTTGAAGCGGGTTGCCCGCTCATCGCCATCATCATCCGTCATCGGACGGCTTGAATGCCAATCCCCCACCGTCACATATCCTTGATCAAACAAAGGATGGTAAGGCAAATCGAACGTGGTCAAATACTTATACACATCCCGTGAATGCCAGGACAAAATTGGATGTAGCTTATAAATATCATTCTGCTGAGCAATCCGGCCTAAGGTTTGGCGATGGGATGTTTGATTTGCTCGCAATCCCGCCAGCCAGGCCCTAGCCCCCAGATCTTTAAGCGCCCGCTGCATAGGCTCCACCTTGCGAATATAGTCGTATCGGTTTAGCGCCTCGACATTATCTTGATCCCACAGTCGTCCATGGAGAGCTTCCATGCGAGCCGGACTCATGGGCGACTGATAAACCTTAAGATTCAGGCCCAGACGCTGGGTTAGTTCCTCAGCAAAGCGGTAAGTTTCTACAGGTAGATAACCCGTATCAACCCAAATGACTGGAATATTGGGCATCACCTGAGTAACCAGATGCAACATGACAGCTGACTGAATGCCAAAGCTGGTGCTCATCACCAGGGACTCCCCAAAGGTTTCAGCTCCCCAAGAAACAAGCTCAGCAGCATCCATGCCATCTAAGGTTTTATTGAGTGCTTCAAGATCTAGCTCGCTTTCTAGCACTACATTTGCCATAGTTTCAGCCGCTCCGTGATGCCGATGTGAGGTGTCATAACTTCCATGGTAAACACGTTCTCGTTGCACGCAGGGTACAACATTATGAATTACGCTTAATACCATAGAGACCTGCCCCATCATCGCATCATAATGGAAAGGCTTTCTTAAATTTGTTCAGATAAACCAGTCCTAAGCAGGCTTGTGGGACTGTTTAACTGCAACCAGACGCAGTCGACGATAGTCTGCCACCCATTGGTTACCATCGTACATTTGCGATCGCAAAAGACTTTCCACCTCTTGAATGACAGATTCTATGGCCGTTTCATTCAAACCTATAAAAAGATTGCTACCAAACATTTTGAGCCAGTTGGCTAAGCCTTGAGTACCGTCATTTAAGGGCGTCGGTCGATCGATTAAGGCGGCAAACATCACGTCTAAACCATGGCTTTCTAGCAAGTGAGCATATTCGCCAATACTCGGGAAATACCAGGGGCAGAGTTTTTTCTGCTGTCTGACGGTTTCCACCGCCCCCACAATAGCTTGTACGTTGCCCTTGCCACCAAATTCAACGACCAATTTCCCACCAGGTTTTAAGGCATTAGCCATAGCCTGAACAGCTTGCTCTGGTGGCTTAACCCAGTGCAGCGCCGCATTGGAAAAGATGCCATCCACCGGCTGTGCCACTACAAAATTACGAGCATCAGCGATGACAAAGGATAGCTGTGGATATTGCTGCTGAGCCTTAGCAACCATGGCAGCATCTGAGTCAATCCCACTGACAACAGCCCCCGTTTCTGCCAGCGCATGGGTCAGTTCCCCCGTGCCACAACCCAGGTCAAGGATCTGTTGCCCCGACTGCGGACTGAGTAAATCAATCAGAGCTGCACCATATTCCCAAACAAAGCTGTGCTGATTTTGGTAGCGATCAGTATCCCAAACGTGATGGGCATAAACGGTATCGGAAGCCATAGCAACTGGATTTGAAACGATATCTCAAAACTATGGGCAAGCTATTGAGATGTCCAATATATTTTTTAGTATCTATTGATATCTAGAAAGTATTAGAAACCCATTATGGAATTACGGCATCTTCGTTACTTTTTGGCAGTGGCTGAAGAGCTACATTTTGGTCGAGCTGCAGGGCATTTACAGATGGCTCAGCCTCCCCTAAGTCAACAGATTAAACAACTCGAAATTGAGCTAGGCGTACAACTCTTTGCACGAACGCGGCGCAAGGTATCTTTAACGGCGGCGGGACAAGTACTTCAGCAAGAAGCTCAACAACTTCTAAAACAGTTAGAACAGGCTGTCAGCAAGACGCAACAAGCTAGCCGTGGAGAGTTGGGAAGACTTGCGATCTCATTTGTTAGCTCTGCCATGTACAGCCTCTTACCTGACTACCTAAAACAGTTTCGAGAACAATATCCCCATGTGGAAATTGTTCTCCATGAACTCTCCACCCAAGAACAGATTCAAGGATTGTTAGATAGCCGACTGGATATTGGCTTTATGCGTCCCCCTGTGGATCATCCAACTCTACAGGCAAAGCCAGTTTTACAAGAATCATTAGTGGTCGCCTTACCGTTGGGTCATCGACTCGCCTCACAACCAAATCTTTCTATCCAAGAGTTACAGGGAGAGTTATTTGTATTGTTCCCTAGGGCCATGGCTACCCAGCTGTACGATCAAATAATTAGCCTGTGCCACCAAGGGGGTTTTAGTCCCACCGTGGCCCAGCAAGCGACTCAAATGCAAACAATTTTAAGCCTTGTCACCGCTGAAATCGGTGTGGCAATTGTGCCTGAGTCGTTACAGAATCTCCAGCGCCGAGGGGTATGTTTCATTCCCTTTCAAGAAACGACTCCCCAGGCTGAAGTATGTGTCGTTTGGCAACAAAACCAGATAGCTCAGACGAGCCATACCTTTTTGCAAGGAATATGGACATGGGGTATTAAGCCTGGTGACGCACCTGCAGTTGCAAATTAAACTCCTGTTCAAAGCAAGCTTTTTTGTCATTAGCACTCCAGATTTCTAGCTCACAGGTATCGTTAGCATGGGTGGGGATAAAGCTTAGAGTTAAGGTATGAGCTTTTGAATCATAGGTGGTTTGAAAACTTGCGATCGCACCTAGCCGCCGCCGATCCAGACCAACCGCTACCCGCAACATAGCGCTGAGCTGACTGACAATCTTACGACTCTTCTTAGTCAAGTCTTTATAGGGATCATGCTTGATCTTGGGTGCGCTCTTGCGATGGTAACGAGCAATGTTAGCAATCAGCTCAATCTCAGTGCTGGTGAAACCCAGTAATTCACCATTCCGGATTAAGTAATAAGAATGCTTATGGTGGGCTCCATGACTGACAAAATGACCGCAATTATGGAGCATAGCTGCTGCCCACAGAATCTCACGTTCCAGAGGTCCCCACTGATGCAAAACACCACGGGTTTGATCAAATAAGGCTAATGCAAATTTGGCTACTAACTCACTGTGGGGTTTATCAACCCGATACTTATGGGCGGCTTTCATAACGCTCCGCTCCCGTACCGATTGTTGATACTGCATCCGGTCTTCAATAAGACCATGGGTGAGCATCCAGTCCACAACCAAGCCTTCTCGCAAGGCATGTTCACAGATGGTGATCCGATCCACACCTAGCATCCGCATTGCTTCCTGTAGAATCACGGCTCCAGGCACAATGATCTCAGCTCGTCGAGACGACATTTCTGGCAGCTTAAGCCGTTCACTAAAACTCATGCGGCGCAGCTTTTGGATACAGCGTTCTAGCTCATTCATGGCCATGGTATACCCATTCATGCGAACAGGAACTGAACCCAACTGATCAATGGCTGTCAAAATAGCCAGGGACTCAATCGTGCCAGATGTGCCCACCAATGACAGGGGTTCGCCATCCACCAGCTTAGCCTTCAGCGCATCGATATTGGGCTCAAGCCGCCCCCGCACATAGGCCTGCAACTGCAAAAACTCTTCGGTACTAATGGGATTGGTGGTCACCATTCGCGCATTCAGCCTAACGGCCCCCACCTTAGTACTGCTGAGAAATCGATGACGTTCCCCAGTACCCAAAATGATCTCAGTGGAACCACCACCAATATCGATAATGGCGTGGGGCTGACCATTGAGTTCCATGCCAGACAGCACACCCAAGTAAATGCGTCGGGCCTCTTCAAGGCCAGAAATTAGGTTGATATCCAAACCAACGTCTTGTTTTACCCGATCAATAAATACTTGACCGTTGTTCGCTTCACGGGTAGCACTGGTGGCTACCGTGACAATATCGTCAGCATGGTGACTATTGGCAATTTGTTTACACCGTTTCAAGGCAGCAATACCTCGCTCCATGGCTTCGTCTGACAAACAATTAGTGCCAGGACGAAAATTACCAAGGCGGACAGTATCTTTCTCACGACCAATAATAGTAAATGCGGGCAACTCTGGTTGAATTTTGACAACAACCATATGAACTGAGTTGGTTCCCACATCAATAGCGGCTAAGATTCGATCTTCCTGAAGCGATTGACGTAGTTCAATCGAGGTGTCTGAAAGACTAGGAACATAGACCATAGAGTCTAAGGGGGCAGTGGCTGAATCAACCATCGTGAGTATTGCACAGGGTGTTATTCATCATACATTTCCAGTACTTTTACCGAAATCAGCAATGCAAGAGCTTATTGTCAGCTTCATATCCTAAATTGGCATTTTTGTATCCTAAACTACATTACGATTAATATTTTCCTATGCATTACGTAGTGGCCAAACAGCTACTGTGCATGGAGAAGCTGTACATTGAGCAAGTATGTTAGCCTCTGAGAGAGGTATCGCTGATTGACAGTGCGCAGTTTGCATGCAATCAGACTAATTAACTTTTTGCCTACAGGAGGCATTTGTGCATGGTTATGGTGGCTCAGGCTCGCCCCAGTGAGCGAGCGGAATTTATTAAACGTACCTACACCCATCTTGCTGGGGCCGTTGGTGCGTTTGTAGTGGTTGAATTTTTATTTTTTCAGCTAGGTATTGCTCGTTTTCTCGCCAATGTATTCCTCGGAGGGGGTCGATTTGGTTGGCTGGCACTGCTGGGTGGTTTTGCGTTATTAGGCTATCTGGCTAGTAATATGGCCGCCAAAGCTGACGATGTTAATGCGCAGTATACGGGTTTGGGTCTTTACGTTGTAGGTGAGGCCATTATCTTCGCCCCCCTACTCTATATGGCGGTCGCCTTTTCAGATCCAACTGTCCTACCTACTGCAGGCATTATTACCCTGTTCCTATTCGGTGGGTTGACCGCAGTCGCATTCACCTCCGGCAAGGACTTCGCTTTTTTAGGCGGCATTCTTAAAGTCGGTGGCATGGTAGCTCTGGGCCTCATTGTTTGTAGCCTGCTGTTTGGCTTCTCCCTGGGGCTATTCTTCTCTTTCTTTATGGTGACTTTTGCGGCCGCAGCGATTTTGTACAAAACATCCAATGTGATGCATCGCTATTCCACAAATCAACACGTGGCAGCATCCTTAGAATTATTTGCTGCGGTCATGCTCTTGTTCTGGTATGTGTTACGCATCTTGATGTCTTCCCGCCGCTAAGGAAGTATAACTATCCAATTTGCAATGCAAAAATACGGAGCCCTGGCCAGAAGGTCAGGGCTCTTGTCTATTAGTCGGCACCATAAATAGATTCAGATTCCTGTTGACCAAGCAGTGTCACCATTACCCTCTGTCTTTAAAAATTACAGCCCTTTCACCAAATTAAGAATCTCATTCCCAACTGCTTCATAATCTTGCCACCCTCGTTCAGACCGCTGATCTTTGACAGCATAAACTGGTATGCCTTGCATAGCGGCTTTTTGGAACGCAGCTAAACGAGCTATTCCCACATCAAAGGTCGGAATATCAGCTTCCTTAAGCAACTTTTTGACTTCGTCACCTGCACGGCTGGGTTTAGGGGGTATCGCAGTAATCAAAATCCGATACTGGTTAGTCTGAATGGATTTGAGATATTCAATGGTCAACACCAGAGCATCCAGGGACAAAATATCTGGCATGGTGGGTAGCACGAGTAAATCACAGGTATTGGCTAAGGCGGCTAAATCTTCAGTAGTCGGTCGAGCCTGCGTATCAATAATGACATGCCCATAAGATTCAGTTTGGGCTTCGGCCTGCCACTGATCCACCACTTCAAACGGTAATTCACCACGACTGGCCCACCCCAACGCTGAGCAGTTGGGGTCAGCATCAATGAGTAATGTTCTTCCTTTTCCTTGGAAAAATGCGGCCAAGTGAATGGCAGTGGTAGTTTTGCCAACGCCACCCTTGAAGCTGGCGACCGTGATAATCATGCAGTGTTGCCTATCCTGAACTCGGTGTGAACTCGCTATTAGATTAACGATACAGTTGGAGGGTTGCCCATCCAATGGCAGTTACCATACCTCAGTCCCGCTTAACCTTAGCAATGTCAACCGCTCTTTCAATTCAGTTACCAGACTTGAGAGCTACCCATCGGCTGGGATGGCTGATGGGTCAACACTTGCCAGTAGAAACAGTGCTCTTGTTATCAGGTCCTTTAGGTAGCGGCAAAACCACCTTTACTCAAGGCTTAGGGGCAGGTTTAGGTATTGAGCAAACCATTGACAGTCCCACATTCACGTTGATTAATGAGTACTTGACGGGTCGAGTCCCCCTGTACCATGTCGATTTGTATCGTTTGGACAGTATGGGAGCGGATGGTCTTTATCTAGAAACCTATTGGGATGGGGAAGAGGTAGCCCCCGGAATAGTAGTGATTGAGTGGGCCGAACGTCTACGGTATTTGCCGAATAAGCCAATTACGCTTAATTTAGCCTATGCAGGCGATGGGCGTTGCGCCGAAGTTAACTGGCCCCGTGGTTGGCACGATAGCGTATGGAATGACCTACAGGAGGTAGTAAAGCACGATGAAGTACTGGTTGATGAAGTCTGAACCAGATGTGTATAGCATTGATGACTTGGAGCGCGATCGCAACGAAGTTTGGGATGGTGTGCGTAACTATCAGGCTCGCAACTTTCTCAAGTCTATGAAAATGGACGACATCGCCTTCTTTTACCACTCCAATACAAAGCCCCCTGGTATTGCTGGTCTGATGAAAATCAGTGAAGAAATGGTGGTTGATCCCACCCAGTTTGATGAAACCAATAAATATTACGATCCCAAATCCACGCCCGCAGATCCTCGATGGCATACGGTTACCGTTAGTTACATTGAGACTTTCCAGCACTACATCAGCCTCGATGAGCTCAAAGGTAATTTTGAACCCGACGAACTGCAAGTGGTTAAACGAGGTAATCGGTTATCGGTCATGCCAGTCACCGACGATGTGGCAAAACGAATATTAGCACTCGCTAAGGGGTGACATCTCTTATGTATATGACGCAAAGTTGCCCTTAAGGACATTACGCTTCAGTAAAATCAACCGATTTATGCTGATTTTTTGATTAGAACTGCCCTCTACCTGAGAGAACAAAATCGCTCTGGGAAATATAGATCTATTACAACCTCGCCCTTAGCAATCGATAGACAATCACATCCACTAGGGTGAAATTGTCTCTTAATAGCTACTTAAGTGAGATTTTTAGATGTTTTCTCCATAATGAGACAATTTTACCAGAAGCGCATGGGGTGGCAGCCTACCCTATTACTAGTCATTGCAATTTGGCTAGTTTGGAATGGAGCCGTCCTGGCTGCGGATACTACGCCTGAGTCGCTGCCTGAATCTCTCCAGGTAACTGTAGATACCATTTGGGTTTTGTTATGCGCAATACTCGTATTCTTCATGAATGCTGGTTTCGCCATGCTGGAAACCGGTTTCTGTCAAAGCAAAAATGCTGTTAACATCCTCACCAAAAACGTCATTGTCTTTGGTGTTGTTTCTCTCTGTTTCTGGGCAGTGGGTTTTGCCCTAATGTTTGGAGATGGTAACGCGGTTATCGGTTATTCTGGATTCTTTTTACAAGGCCTAGATTTAAGTCCATTAACGGACGAGCACTATAGTGGGGTCTTTGACTCCCTTGCTTGGGCAGGTATACCCCTGGATGCTAAATTCTTTTTTCAATTAGTATTTGCAGGTACCGCAGCAACAATCGTATCTGGCGCGGTTGCAGAACGTATATCATTTTTAGCATTTTTTACATTTAGCGCTGTTCTCTCCCTCGTTATTTATCCAATGGTTGGCCATTGGATCTGGGGTGGGGGGTTTCTACAGACTATGGGGTTTTGGGACTTTTCCGGTTCAACAGTAGTCCATAGTGTCGGGGGTTGGGCTGCATTAACCGGTGCTTGGCTATTAGGGCCACGGGTTGGTCGGTATAGGCCGCATGGTGAAAACACCATACCAGGTCATAACCTTGCGATCTCAACACTAGGTGGATTAATTCTGTGGTTTGGCTGGTTTGGATTTAATGCGGGTTCAAGTATGACAGCAGACCCAGCCATCGCTAGCCGTATTATCCTGACCACAAACCTGTCGGCCTCCACTGGTGCCGTAGCGGCAGCTGTTATATCGTGGTTAATCACCAGCAAACCCAGCCTCAGCATGATTATTAATGGTGCCCTAGCTGGGTTGGTCTCTATCACCGCAGGGTGTGCATATGTCACCTCCATCGGTGCCATTATTATTGGTTTTATCGGGGGCATGTTTGCAGTCTTTGCAGCGGGCTTGTTTAACCAATTACGGATTGACGATCCCGTAGGTGCGCTCCCTGTCCACCTAGTAGGTGGAATCTGGGGAACAATTGCCGTTGGCTTATTTAGCGTTGGTCCTAATATTAATGATTGGCACTCGGAAACATCAGGTCCAGCCCTTGGTTTTTTGCTGGGCGGAGACATTAAACCTGTTCTAATTCAAATTACAGGAATTGTCATTGTGGCTGCGTTTGTAAGCATCAGTACTCTGTTTAGTTGGTTCATGCTCCGCATCATTTTTGGGCTGCGAGTATCTCATCAGGCTGAGTCAACGGGATTAGATCTGAGCGAACATGGGCTCGAAGCCTATCCAGAATTCTCTCAACGCTCTTTACCCCTTAATAATCTTTTCCATTCTGTCAAGGATAATGTCATGAAATCAAACACTTCAACCTTGAACCACTAAAGAATCATGGGGTGTCGCAACATGTTATGTAGCGACTCAAAACTTTGATTACCAGGGGGATAAAGCAATAATTTAAGTCTATTTACCCTGTCTACGCGATGACAATAACAATGACCAATAAACAGTCTGTCATCACCATTAGTGATTTTACGGCAGCAAAACAAAGTCGGCTTTTTGGGCTACTCAAGCAAAGTCAGTTTAACGGGCAGTTACAACTAACCGCCCATCACACTAAGTGGACATTTGAGTTTTATATGGGCCGATTGCTCTATGTCACGGGTGGCAAACAACCAATGCGTCGTTGGTATCGTCATGTCAAACACGCCTGCCCTGACCTTTATTTGGAACTCTCGACTCTCAAATCCGAGTTTAGAAAGTTATCTAAAACAGAGAATCAAAAAAAATTAACATGCTGGGAATATCAACTGTTAGGCTTTTGGTATAGCCAACAAAAAATATCTCGTAAACAAATCAATCAAATCATTGAAAACATTTTTTTAGAAGCCTTCTTCGATATTAATCAGGCCCGTGAAGTGGTCTATCAGGTGCAAACTGACAATCAACTATCACATCAGCTCTTACTGATAAATGCCGAAACTATCATTTACAAAGCCAAAGCCCTTTGGAAATCATGGCTTGAGGCAAAATTAGGTGATCGTTCTCCTGATTTAGCTCCCATAGTCCGTCATCCTCTAGAACTCAAAAAACAGGTTCCTGAACCTCTATACCGAAACCTGACAATGATGCTCACGGGTCAGCAGACCCTCAGAGATCTAAGCATTAAACTCAATCGTGATATTGTCTCCCTTTCAGCGTCTTTGCTACCGTATGTGCAACAGGGTGCAGTAGAGCTCATTGAAATTGATGATCTAGAATCACCAATTTCACCCTCTACAGTACAAGAGCCATCTCCTAGTGGCCCTTTGATTGCTTGTATAGATGACAGCCCCGCCATTTGCCGAGCATTAGAAAGAGTTTTAGGCACAGCAGATTATCAGACTCATTGTGTCCAAGATCCATTAAGAGCGATCGCCGTATTGTTATCCAAAAAACCTGCATTAATATTTCTAGACCTTGTGATGCCTGGAACCAACGGCTATGAGCTTTGTAGTAAGCTAAGAAAGATATCCTGTTTTAAAGAAACACCGGTTATAATTCTGACTGGGAACGATGGAGTAATTGATCGAATGCGTGCCAGGATGGTAGGTGCATCCGCATTCTTGAGCAAGCCAATTAATCCACATCAGGTATTATCAGTCGTTGAAAGACAACTTTCTAAACACGCTTCAGTTGAAATATAGATAGTTTTATTATCCAATTTTGGGAATAATTCTATTTCTTTAGATATAAACTATCACTCAGGTCTTAAAGCTGGGAACACTGCTAACAAGTTTGTTCTAGGCATTCATTACAGGGTTTGCTCAAGCTATTTTTTGTTTATTGAAATTGGATAAATCCATGGGAATTGCACTAGTTGTTGATGATTCTAAAACTATTTTAGAAATGCTGGCTAAATGTCTGTCACAAGATGGCTTAACCGTAATGACAGCAACCAATGGTGCCGATGCCTTGGCAAAACTGAGTACCCAGACACCTGACATTATCGTGTTAGATGTAGTCTTGCCCGATCGTAGTGGATTTGAAATTTGTCGCGATCTTAAAGCAGAAGCTACAACCAGTGCAATTCCCATCATTATCTGTTCTACAAAAGATACTGATATGGATAAATTTTGGGGAAAGAAACAGGGAGCTGATGCCTATCTCACAAAACCCATTGATCAAGCAGAGTTATCTAAAACAGTTAAGCAACTGATTGGCCACTAGGGAAAAGTTGTCAGTTTTACCATCAATTCTGTACCAGCTTCTTGATGGGACTAGACAAATGGAGATCATAAAAAACAACTATGCAACTGTCTACACAGACATCATCTCAAGCATCAGCTGTAGATCAGTACCTAAAATTTAGCCTACTGAATGATGTGACGGCACTGTTACCGATAAGTCAGTTAGCAGCAGCCTTAAAGATTGAAGTTTCTCAGATTACCGCAATCCCACATTTACCACCTTGGATCATGGGAGTTTATAACTGGCGCGGTGAGATTCTATGGCTAGTAGATATAGGTCATCTGCTTGGAGGAAATCCCTTACATCAACAACCCACACTAACTACACACTACAATACTCTACTCTTAGAAAAATCATCGATAGAGACACCCGAGCGATATCATCTCGGCTTAGTTGTTCATCAGATAAAGGGAATAGAACTATTCTCTCTCGATACCATTCAGTCTCCATCAGTTATATCTGAAACGCTTGTGCCATTTTTACGGGGTTATTGGTTAGGAGAAGCCGGTGAAATGCTTATTCTCTTGGAAGGCTTATCAATTTTTGACCACATGCCCGTTTAATTAATCACACTATTCAACCTATCACTTGAGTTCAAGAGTTTTCTATGACATTAAGCACACCCACACATTCTGACAGTGGTGATTTGCCTACTGAAGACACCACCAAGATGCAGTCTGATGAACTATTCGCTAGTTTAATCACAAAACCTCGCTCAGAAACAGTATCACGTTTACCTATACAAAGTCAGTCTATATCTCACCAAGGTAAACTCAGAGTCTGGTGGCATCGACTGGGGCTAAAGACAAAAGCATCACTATTAGCCATATTACTAGGTACGTTTCCTGTCATTAGCGTGGGTGCGATCGCCTATAACATTGCCAACCAGGGAACCTTTGAAAAACTCCAAGAGCTAGAAACAGTACGCGTCAATGATCTACAGTCAGCAGTAGCACTCTTCATGAAAGAACGCTACTCAGACATTCAGTTTTTAGCTAACTTAGAGATTTTCACTGATCCTCAGCTACGGAGCACCATCACTCCAAAACAAAAATCTGAGAGCCTCGACCAAATGATGAAGGCCTATGATGGGGTTTACAGCAGCATCGCGTTTTTTGATCTTGCTGGTAATCCCATTGCTCAAACCTCCCAAGGGAAAAAACTGTCCAACCACCTTAATCGTTCCTATATTCAAGCCGCTAAAGCCGCTAACGGCGCAATTTTGAGTCAGCCACTAATTTCCACCACCTCTGGTGAATTTAGTGTGTATTCAGCCTCTGTTGTCAAAGATAAGTTAAATGGGCAACCAATAGGATATATCCGTGCACGGATTCCCATTGAAAAATTAGGAGAAATTCTCAACAATTTTGGAGATGATGGCCATAAGTTTTATCTAGCTAGCGAATCAGGGGATGTCTTTTTATCTCCCCAGGCAGGTTACATCATACCAGTGAATTCCTCCGGTCAAGAAGTAGATCTCTCTGAATCCACTGACATTGAGATCTTAACTCTAGCAAAGATTTTTCCCGATATTGCGGGCATTGTCCAGGGTGAGCGTGGTAAAACTGTAAAAGCTAGCAATAGCCTAACTGAAGCTCCAGAAATCGTTGCTTTCTCGCCATTTATAGCGACAGAAAATCTATCTAACTTAAATTGGAGTGCAGTCACTTCAGTTGACTTAGCCGTCCTACAAGCCACTCAGCGGCGATTGTTTTTTGCGATCGCCCTAGGAACATTAGCCGCAGCAGGGGTGGCAACAGGTTTAGCAATTTGGATAACTCGACGCTTCACCCAACCTATTTTGCGGGCTGCCGACGTTGTCAATAAAATCGGAAAAGGGGATCTGCGTACGCGACTAGACGTTACTGGGCAAGATGAAATTGCTCAGCTTGGTAACAACATCAACCAAATGGCTACGCAGCTCAAGCAGTTTAACAATGAACAACAGACTACTGCACAGCAATCAAAGCTGTTGGCATCAGCTACGTCAATTACAGGCGATTTAGACAGTGACCACAATCAAGCACAACTAAATCTGTTTGTTGAACAAGTACGGACCTTCCTCCGCTCCGACCGTGTTGTCCTATACCGCACCAAAGATGCCCAAATATTAGGCCAGAATGAATCCGTTACAACTAACCAGCTTAGTATTCTTGATGAAACAGTACCGTCCCTATTCATCTCACAAACAGAAATTGAGAACTATATCGATGGTCAACCGTTAATCGCAGATGATGTTACTATTGCCGATTTAACAGACAGCGTACGTCAGCGGTGGCACGTCCTCAATGTTAAATCTGCCTTGGTGATACCAGTTGTGAGTCAGGCTCGCCTGTTTGGCTTGTTGGCAATTCATCATGTGCAAGGGCTACACATTTGGACAGAGACAGAAATCCACTTCTGTAATCAGCTAGGTCGACAGTTGGGTGTCTTAATGACCGTTCAACAGGTTTCTTCCCTAGCAGCAGAGCAGAAATCCTTAAAAGAGAACTTACAAAAACGTGCTTTAGAGCTGATGCTGGAAGTTGATCCAGTCAGTCAAGGTGACCTGACCGTCAGGGCCCAAGTCACCGCCGATGAAATTGGTACTATTGCCGATTCGTATAACGCTACGATTACTAGCTTGAAGAAAATTGTCGGACAGGTGCAAATTGCTTCGCAGCAGGTATCAACCACAGCCAGTCAAAATGAAGCTTCTGTCCAAGATCTTTCTCAAGCCGCACAACAACAAACCCAAGAAATTACAGCCGCGCTTGAGCAATTAGATCAGATGGTTGCCTCTATTCGAGCCGTAGCCGCCAACGCAGACCAAGCTGAAGCTATTGTTCAACAAACAACTGCCACTGTAGAATCTAGTGATGTTGCCATGGATCGGGCAGTAGAAGGGATTCTAGCCATTCGAGAAACAGTAGCCGCCACCGCAAAAAAGGTTAAACGTCTGGGTGAGTCATCACAAAAAATCTCAGGTGTCGTTAACCTAATTAACGAATTTGCTGCCCAAACTAATCTATTAGCGCTGAATGCATCTATTGAAGCCGCTCGGGCTGGCGAAGAAGGACGAGGTTTTGCAGTTGTTGCAGATGAGGTACGTTCATTGGCACAACAATCCGCAGAAGCAACCACCGAGATCGAGAACCTGGTCGCCGAAATTCAAGCAGAAACCAATGAGGTGGTAGAGGCCATGGAAATGGGAACCGAGCAGGTAGTCGTAGGAACTCAGCTAGTAGACAAAACACGTGAAAGCTTAAACAGCATCGCCCAAGTCACTACTGAAATCAAAGACCTCGTCAATTCGATTAGTCAAGCCACATTCTCCCAATCTGAGAGTTCAGAAAATATGACTAAAGTGATGAAGGATGTAGCCAACATCGCCCAGAAAACATCAGCTGATGCCAACACTGTCTCTACATCTTTTAGAGAGCTACTAGAAATTTCTCAAGCTCTACAGGAAAGTGTGCGTCAGTTTAAGGTGAGCTAGCTCCAAACTATTGTTTCAATCTTGACCCCTCAATGCTCTGCAGGCTATGACCATCGATCCTGAGATTCGCGATCAGGCTTATCAATTTTTTATTGAAGAAGCGTCTGAACTGCTAGACATCATTGAAACTGGCCTGCTTAGCCTGCGCCAAGACACTAGTGTACAAAGGGTACATGAGCTGATGCGAGCAGCACACTCCATCAAAGGAGGAGCTGCCAGTGTCGAACTAGATACCATTAAAATCATTGCCCATCGGCTGGAAGACTCACTAAAAGCGTTGTACAGCGATACAGTAGTGGTGGACGCAGAGTTAGAAACTTTGTTTTTACGTGCCTATGATTGCTTACGCCATCCCCTGCAATCACAGATTGACACAGGCAAATTTAATGAAAAACAAACTCTAGTTGCATTTGAGAGTATTTTTAATGACTTGGAGGAATACCTTGGACCAGCATTACATGCTACAGATAGCTTTATGCCTAGCTCTGCCGAGCTAGGCATAGATATTGTCGCCTCACTTTTTGAGGTCGATGTGGCTGAAGTATTAACACAACTGCGCACCTTAATTACCGATCCTCAAAACTATGATTGTGGGCAAGAGCTACAGATTCAGCTTGAGATTCTAACTGGATTTGCCGAAATTATAGATATACCGAAATTTACAGAGATTACAACCCTTGCTCAAGCAGCTGCAAACAGATATCACGATCAGCCATTACCTGTAATTGAACAAGTTATAGACAATATAGAACATGCTCGCCAAGCTATCCTTGCTGGGGAGCGAATTGCAATTGGCGAACCTTCAAAGAAGTTATTGACATTAGCAGAAGGCAATATAATTGAGCTTGATGAACCAATTCATACTCATATCTCCGAACATATCGATGACCTGGATTTGTCTAATCTCAACCTTGATATGTTGGAACCTCCAAACAACTATGAAATAGAAAAAACAACCTCTGCTCCATCAGACAGCTCAGCCAACCAAATTTCGGCTTTAGAAGAAATCTGGTCCATAGAAGCTTTAGAATTCCCTTCGGTAGAAAAGATAGAAAAGGGCGACAATTCAAAGCTTATACAACCTGATGTCAATGCCTTAGCAGACATATGGGGCAATCCAGAATCAACAGACAATAACTTCGATGTAGAAATAACAGATTTTGAAGCTGTTATGGCAGATGCTCCAACGGAGTCAATCTTAGATTCTTGGTCAACTCCGTCTACTCCAGACCTTGAAATCTCTACAGATGCCACAGATAGCCCTGAGGTTTCTATGGCAAAAAGTGTTGGAGGTGCAGATATTATTTCTAATAATATTGAAACCACTGTAACCAACATCAGCGAAATCTATGATTTGCTACCAAGATTGCCCCAAGCGGTACAGCAAAAACCTTCCAAAAAGAAGAAAGCTCCAGTTAAATCAACTACACAATCTAGATTGTCAGCCAAAGTTGCCCTAGATCGTCTAGAGCGAATGAACAATTTAGTAGGTGAGTTAGCCATCAACCGTAACAGCTTGTCGTTGCAAAATGATCAATTTCAACGCACAGTTCATCGACTCGGCCAACGATTCTCTTCATTCCGAACCATTGTCCGACAGTTACAGAGTATCTCTGACCAAATCTTGGTTTCTCCTAATCAACACCGATCTAGCACGATTATTCGCACTGAAGATAGTACATTTGACTCTCTTGAAATGGATAGCTATAGCGAAATTAATTCGCTACTCGAAGGAGTGCTAGAAGAAGTATTTCAATTGGCAGAATCGGTTGATGATGTAGCCCTGTTTGCTGGCCAATCAAACCGATTGTTAGAACGACAGCGACGGACTCTCAATCAATTGCGGGATGAGCTGATGTGGTCACGCATGGTTCCCCTAGATCAAGTCTTAAAGCGATTCCCTCGGGTGATTCGAGAACTCTCAAATACATATCAGAAACCGGTTGAACTTAAACTAACAGGCACAGATGTTTTAGTCGATCGCGTCATGCTTGAAAAGCTCTACGATCCGCTACTACATCTGGTACGAAATGCGTTTGACCACGGCATTGAGCCCCCCGATAAGCGGCAAACATTGGGCAAACCTGACCAGGGTACTATTGAGGTTCGAGCATTCCATCAAGGTAACTATACCGTTATTGAAATTGACGATGATGGTCAAGGTTTAGACACTGACAAGATTGCTCAACGAGCAATTGAAGCGCAAATGATTGCTCCAGAGCAGGTAACAACAATGACAAAACAGCGCATCCAGCAGCTAATCTTTGAACCTGGTTTCTCCACCGCCAATCAAGTGAGTGAACTCTCAGGGCGTGGTGTAGGTCTAGATGTTGTAAGAGAGAGCTTACAAACGTTTAATGGTAAGGTATCAGTAACCACCAATAAACATAAAGGTACCGTATTCTCCCTAAAAATCCCTCTCACCCTTACCCTTACAAAACTGGTAGTTGGCAGTGTTGGGACGACAGCCATCGCCATCGCTTCTGACAGTATTGAGGAAATTATTAGACCTGCTGCTGACCAACTTAAACAGTCTGGTGGTCAACGATTTCTCCATTGGAGATCGCAACTAATCCCCATATATCAATTAGCTGAGCTTCTCAACTATCAGTGCCAGGTTCCCAAGCAGCTACCCAAGGAACTGCAAACGGGCCAGACAGTCAGAGGACAACAGCAAACCATGCTAATCATTGAGCAGGGGCAAGGATTATTAGCCTTAGGCCTGGAACAGATCGTCACAGAGCAAGAACTAGTCATAAAACCGATGGGTAAAGCCATTGCCACCCCTAGCTACATTAACGGTTGTACTGTTTTAGCCGACGGTAGCCTAGTGCCTGTCATTGACGGAGCGGCTCTAGTGCAGTTTAGTACAAAACTCTCGCTCCCAATACAGCCCCAACCTCAGTATGAGCATCATTCCCAAACACTGATGATTATCGATGATTCATCAGCACTACGGCGCACTTTAGCGTTAACGCTACGTAAAGCAGGTTACCAGGTGCTACAGGCAAAGGATGGTCGTGATGCGCTGGACCAATTACAGAGAGGGGCGCTACCAGAATTAATTATCTGTGATGTGGAAATGCCTCGCTTAAATGGATTTGAATTTCTCAGTCATCGTCGGGCTAATTCCTCATGGACTCAGATCCCAACAGTGATGCTGACATCACGTGGTAACCATAAGCACCGAACGTTAGCCAAACATCTAGGTGCTAACGATTACTTTACTAAACCCTACATTGAGAAAGATTTTGTAGGTGCGATCGCAACTCTTCTCCAAAAGCCATGACACGCCAAACATCTACCGCCACCATCAACTCACTTAGACTCATTGTGATGAGTCTAGGAGAATTAACCCTCGCCTGTCGTATTGAATCTGTTTATAAAGTTGTTAGCCACTCCCAAGTTCACAGTAGCGGTTTAGGATACACAGGAGTAACCCATATCGATGATCATGCTGTTGTCGTAATTGATCTACATCACAAACTATTCAATATACCCACTGCCAATAAACATGGATATTTTGTCATCCTCAAACCTCAGGTGGGTGACCTCTTGGCTATTCCTGTAACAACTTCACCCAATCTAATGGATATTCAACGAGACCACATCAGGATATTACCAGAGTCTTACCGACAATCTGACACGCTTGCAATTGCCAGCCATGTCGCTGTTGTTCCCCATGGAGAGGATACTCTCACCCTATTCGTAATAGACGAAAATACGTTGATCTAAAACACAATGTAAACCGGAAAATCTTTTTGCTCAAACGCTTATAGGTTTTGGGAGTGTAGCCAATCCAATAGCTGATCATGCCTATAGATGTGCACTTTGTTTTGTGAGCTTTCCTTGATCATATCGATTTATGCTCTGGTGCGATGGCCGCAGACTTGATCGTTCCAATAAAGTTGTTAGCCAAATATTTTCCTCTGGAGGTAGAGGGGGAATTGGAGATCGCTCATAGTCAATTGAAAAATAACAAGGAGACCGCAAACACGCTTCATCAAGTGCCCGTTTGAGATCCACTGTGCAATATGCCTGAGCCCCTACATCGTCTTGGGGATAACTTAAAGGTAACTTCAGGGGGGGAATCGGCGCATTCACTTGCCAGGCATACAAATCTGCCTTTGGGCGCTGATCACTACGGCTCACCAACACTCGATAATCAACATTACCTGCTGCATAGGCAGAAATTGGCTCCCATCCTCGTAGCAAGTCTATCTCGACAAAGTGAGTATCACTGCCAAAGATAGCCTCACAGCGCTGCTCATAATTTTCACGACCACGGCCAGGACGTTTCTTTTGAGGCGTTAACACTTCGATGATGGTAACCGTCCTACCAATTTGACAATCGAGAATCTCAATATAGTCCTCTTGTATGGTTTGCGGCACCGCAATGTAGGTAGGAATTGGTTGCTGATGGGAAGCAGCGACATCATTGGTCGGTGGACTATTGGGAGAACAGTCATGGGCCAACTGCCCAACGACTAGACTATCTTCACCACTAACGCGATAGACCCGTTTGCGGATGAGGATACTGTATCGGTCAGAAACTTCTTTCTGTAAGAGGTTGGCCAGGGCAGTTACAAACTGTGGATGAATTTCAGGCCAAAGATCAGGGTGCTCTAGGTAAGGGTTCATGCCGGGGAACATATCAGGCATTAACTATCCTCTAAATTTCGATAGCGGAGCGTTATGACAAATCAGATAAAACGGCTGTTGGTCCTGTTGCTAACCAAACTGCATGGAATGAACCTCATAAAATTTTAGCAAGAAGCCATATTAGTATCCACCAAGCGTTCATAGTTATGTACTTTTTAGATCAAGGTTCACTTGGTGTATCTGTAGATACTTGACCATCATTAAAGATGAAGATTTTATAAAGTCAATGGAAATACAGTGTGGCAAAACTACTTTAAACAGTGAATCAGTTGTCTTAGCTGTAGGACTTCATAAAATCTTTTCAGGGGGCTCATCAGCCAAACAGGATTTTAATAAGACTTTATTAGTAGTAATTTTTGCTGAAAAACAGGCTGAAGTCAGCTTTGTAAGGAATTATGGAAATCTCAACCAATGGATGGATAGTAATCGCTGTAATATTGGCGATTTTGGGAATTGGGGGCGGTGCGATCGCAACTACAATTCTCCAGCCCTTGGGGCCCAACATCCCCTTCACCACCCCGATCACTGATATCTCCACACCCATTGGTGGTGATGCACGTCATCAGTTCAACCAAGGCATCTGGGCCTATCGGGAAAAAGCATATGCTCGAGCCATTGACTGCTTTACTAAGGTCATCGAAGCTGAACCTAATTTAGCAGAAGCATTTCATAATCGAGCACGGGCTCAAGCAAATCTGGCAAAAACACAAGCTGCCGCTAGCGATTTTGTCACTGCTAGCGACATCTATAGCCGCCAAGGTAGTCGCTCAGGTATCAATTGGATTAAAACCGACCTTAATGTCTTGACTAACCTTTAGATAGAAGATCACAGACATCCTTCGTTCTTTTTGTTACAGCTTAGAATACCTAAAATCGGTCACTGGTATATTCAGTCAAATTTTGGGTATTCCTGTAAAAAGGATTTGAAGTTGTAGTGAATGCCTATTGCAGTCGATCGTTTAACCAGCAAACTTTGTTAAATTGCAGACATATTAGGGAAATTATGTAGGCATTCTGACTTAGGTAAGCCAGCGATAGCATCAAGGCCTCCTAAGGAATTGGCCGTACAACTTGTGATTTCTATTACAAGTTGCGTCTGCTCTGCTGTGCCCTCAACAAAGGTCTGGTCTTAAGGAAGCACGTAGTTTATAAACATTTCACATTGTGTTGGCGTCTTACTAGTTCAAAAGTATTATGCGAATTTTAGTTACCGGTGGAGCCGGTTTTATAGGTTCTCATCTCATTGATCGCCTAATGGCAGATGATCATGAGGTTATTTGTCTAGATAATTTCTATACTGGCCGGAAGCAAAACGTTTTGCAGTGGTTGAATAACCCCAAGTTTGAGCTCATTCGCCATGATGTTACTGAGCCTATTCGGCTAGAAGTCGACCAAATTTATCACTTAGCCTGCCCTGCTTCACCAGTGCACTATCAGTACAATCCGGTAAAAACCATCAAAACTAATGTGATGGGTACCCTCAATATGCTAGGTCTGGCCAAACGAGTCAAAGCTCGTTTTTTCCTAGCGTCTACCTCCGAAGTTTATGGTGATCCTGAAGTTCATCCTCAGCCAGAAGAATATCGAGGCAGTGTGAATACCATTGGGATTCGTAGCTGTTACGACGAAGGTAAGCGGGTCGCTGAAACTCTCGCCTTTGATTATCACCGTCAAAACGACGTTGATATTCGGGTAGTACGCATTTTTAACACTTACGGCCCACGTATGCTCGAAAACGATGGTCGGGTAGTTAGCAACTTTATTGTGCAAGCACTGCAAGGTAATCCTCTAACTGTATACGGTGATGGTTCTCAAACCCGCAGTTTCTGTTATGTGTCCGACTTAGTAGAGGGCTTTATTCGTCTTATGAATGGTGACTACATTGGTCCTATGAATTTAGGGAATCCAGGTGAATACACTATTTTGGAACTGGCTCAGTCTATTCAAAAAATGATTAACCCTGATGCTGAATTGAAATTTGAACCCCTGCCCCAGGACGATCCACGTCGTCGTCAGCCAGATATTACAAAAGCTAAAACCATGCTGAATTGGGAGCCAACAGTGCCCCTTCAAGCAGGTTTGAAGCTGACCATTGCGGACTTTCAAGCTCGCTTAGAAGCAGCGGGTAACCTGGCTATGCCGACAACGGCAACGTCATCTTCTTAGATGATTGGCCCAGGTTACGGTTAAAACGCCTTTCTGTATTCTCCTCGGGTTCCAGGAACCCGAGGACTAGAACAACAGATAGCGCTGATTACGGTTAATTTCATTGGATTTATCTTTTAAGTAAGGAGTATTTATATGCGTGTTTGCGTTATTGGTACAGGCTATGTCGGCTTAGTTACAGGTGTATGCCTTTCCCACATTGGTCACGACGTTATCTGCGTTGATAACAATGAGGAAAAGGTCAAATTGATGCAGTCTGGGCAATCGCCTATTTTTGAGCCGGGACTGTCTGAGCTGATGCAATCTTCCATGGAAGCTGACCGCTTAACGTTTACCACTGACCTGGCAGCAGGCGTTTCCCATGGCGATATTCTTTTCATTGCTGTTGGTACCCCCCCTCTACCGACCGGTGAAAGTGACACTCGCTATGTTGAGGCAGTTGCCCGGGGCATTGGAGAGCACCTGAATGGTGGTTATAAAGTAATTGTCAACAAGTCCACAGTGCCCATTGGCTCTGGTGACTGGGTCCGCATGATTGTGATGGACGGTATTGCTGAGCGTAAACAAGTGCCAGTGGGTGCCGGTGCTCCTGCTGGCAAGCCTGAGGCTCCCTTGTTTGATGTTGTTAGCAATCCTGAATTTTTACGTGAAGGGTCAGCAGTCTATGACACTTTCAATCCTGACCGGATTGTTTTAGGTGGCAGCAATCCTAAGGCAATTGCCATGATGAAGGAGCTTTACGAGCCTATCGTTGAGCGTAAATTTGCCGAAGAACAAGAAGCACCTCAAGTGCCTGTTTTGGTGACTGATCTCAGCTCAGCTGAAATGGTGAAGTATGCATCCAACGCATTTTTGGCCACTAAGATTAGCTTTATCAACGAAGTCGCTAACATTTGCGATCGCGTTGGTGCTGACGTAGTACAAGTTGCCCAAGGTATTGGCCTAGATTCTCGCATTGGTAGTAAGTTCCTCCAAGCTGGTATTGGCTGGGGTGGTTCTTGCTTCCCTAAAGATGTATCAGCCCTGCTGCATACCGCTGATGACTACGGCTATGAAGCCCAGCTATTGAGAGCCACCATTGATGTCAATACTCGACAGCGCCTACTCTCCCTTGAAAAATTACAGCAGATGCTGAAAATCTTAAAGGGTAAAACCGTCGGACTATTGGGTCTAACCTTTAAGCCCGACACCGATGACATGCGCGATGCACCTTCTTTAATTCTGATTGAACACCTCAATCGTTTGGGAGCCAAAGTCAAAGCCTACGACCCCATTGTTTCCCAAAGTGGCATGCGCAATGGTATGACCGGCGTGATTGTAGAAACTGACGTTGAGCGTCTAGCTGATGGCTGTGATGCGCTGGTGCTCGTAACGGATTGGCAACAGTTTAAGGACTTAGACTATGGCAAGATGGCTAGTCTAATGAGTACCCCTAACCTGATTGATGGCCGGAATTTCCTTGACCGTCAAACCTTGGAAGAGGCTGGCTTTACCTATTCTGGTGTTGGTCACTAATTTTTTCTTTAGGAGGAAATCACTCTCTCTCTAATTAATATCTTTCTAAAGGGGCGCTATCTAATAGATAACGCCCCTTTAGATTAGGCAATGTCTATTTATTTTTAATTGAACGCGGATATACGTTGACGCCCAGTGACTAATTTCTAGCATCAGGGGAAGCCCAGCGATCGAGCGCCCGCTTACCGCCCCAACGGGCAACAATTTCATCATCATAATCATCGGCAAGTCGCACTACGGTGGTCACCGAATGTTTGAGTTCAATGCGATCGCAAGTAGACCCCACTAAACTGTGCTCAAATACGATATCGTCTTCACTATCCAAAGCAAAACGTCCAAACAAGATATTGTCATTAGCCCGTAGTAGATAGTACGTAAGCTCTGAAGTAGCATCTACATCAGTAACTACATAAGATCGTGTAGTAATCAACGCTTCACTTTCTCCCCAGGGAACTACACGGGTAGAAGCTACCGCTGAGCCAATAGTAATAATAAAAAGAGGTTCATCTTCGAAAGCTACCGTCGCTTCCCCAAATAACTCATCCATCCAGGGGGCAATGCGTTCGTAGCAAGTTTTCTGAGCTGAACTTTGAAAATCCATGAAGCGGCAGCAAGATTGACGACTGGTGGAGATATCTCCCGATATCCAAGCAACATTCTCTCACCTATGTTTTACAGGTGCTCAAAAGTTTCTTGATGATGTTACGGCAATGAAGGCAGTATTAAACTTATAAAGCTTTCCACACTCACAAAAAGCATCCCGACATTGACTAATTTGTCTGATTCTTCGTTAGAGCCATCGCCAGATAACCTGCCAGAGTTTGATCAACTCGCAGCCGATCTCTACTACGGGCAGGCACAGGCCAGCTTAAAACAAGTCATTGACAGTCTAGATTTAACCCCTCGAGAACGCGAGGGTCTGCAGCCTGAAATCAATAACTTGCTTGGCTTGCAACACAAGTTAGAGCAAGGCTCTCTGCATATTGCAGCCTTTGGTATGGTGGGCAGGGGAAAATCCTCATTGCTCAATGCATTAATTGGGCAGTCTATTTTTATTACGGGACCACTGCACGGGGTAACCCAGGATGTAGCCAGTGTAGATTGGCAGTCGGTCTCTAAAGATAGCTCGATTCACCGGGTGTCTGTAGGTGACAAAGCAGGTAACACTGGAGCGTCCGTCGAACTCATTGATACACCAGGAATTGATGAAGTTGGCGGTGAACAACGTCAGCTACTAGCCGAGCGCGTAGCCCAGCAGAGCGATCTAATTCTATTTGTAATATCAGCCGATCTGACTCAAGTGGAATACGACGCGTTGGGATGGTTACGCCATGCAGGCAAACCAATTTTGCTAGTTTTCAATAAAGCTGATCAGTACTCGTTAGAGGAACAGACATTACTGCTCAAGAAAATTCAACAACGGGTTACCCCCTTAAGCATATTGACTGAAGACATTGTGTTGGCAGCTGCAGCCCCACTAACCACAACAGTAGTGCAAGACCCGAAAGGTGTGCGGCGGCGGCAGAACACCCGAGGCACCCCCGATATTCAGACTCTGAGGCTCAAAATATTAGATGTACTCGAACAAGAGGGTAAAGCCTTAATTGCTCTCAACACGCTCTTATATGCAGATGACGTACAGGCGAAGTTAGTTGCACGTAAGCTAGAAATTCGTCAGCGCCGAGCTAATGACCTGATCTGGCAAACCGCCCTGACTAAAGCCGTGGCAGTAGCCGTAAATCCAGTGTTACTCGCCGATATGGTTGGCGGCATCACAGTAGATGTAGGTCTTGTAGTGGGCTTATCTAAACTTTATGGGTTACCCATGACCCAACAAGAGTCTTTGAAACTTTTGCGGACAATTGCCCTATCCACCGGCAGTCTCTCCGCCAGCGAACTGCTGATTACCTTAGGGCTAAGCTCTCTGAAAAGTATTTTAGGAGCAGCCGGTTTAGCAACGGGAGGATTAAGCGTAGCCCCCTACTTCTCAGTAGCCCTAACCCAAGCAGCTGTAGCAGGTGTTGCCACCTATGCCATCGGCCAAGTTACACGTACATATTTGATAAATGGCGCAAGTTGGGGCGAGCAAGGCCCTAAGGCAACCATTACCAAAATTGTGAATAACTTAGATGAAACATCCATAATGGCTCGCCTCAAACATGAACTCAAGCAAAAACTTAATCGGACGTAGTTTGCTTGAATCATATGTCGCTATCCTAACAATGAGAAGCTTCAAGGCTATAGATCTCAGTCTAAAATTTATCGCTGCCCAAAGGACTTCGTTAGTTAGTTTTAGGAAACTACATGTTCTGAAAGGCTGGCTTGAGCTGTTGCTTCTCTGCCGATAGACTATATCGGTCGACTATCCATCAGTGAGTTCGTTGCTGACATTTAGTCGTCCCTAAACACGTGAATTCATTCGCTGTCTAATAGTATTCCTTTTTACAATTGCCCATGCATCGGTTTACCGTCGAAGTTATTTCCCAAACACCTAACCCACAGCAAACCATTTACGCTGCGATGCACCAAGACTATGCTGAGGGTTTTGTTTGGAACGATCGCCAAAACTGGCCTTCTGAAGAGAAATGTGGTGACCTAATCATTCGAAATTTACTAAGAGGCGGACGGGGACACTATGGCCCCCTAGAACACCCTCAAATCATCTTGAACTGTGGCTGGTTCCCGCATTCCACCATGCAACAAGTGCGCACCCATCGAGTCGGGGTTTCCTTCGATGTTCAGTCTTTTCGCTATACAGGCTCCCGCATTTTAGATGTTATAGCCGGGAAACAGGATGTGGAAGATGTTTTTTATTTGCGTCCTGTTGGCGACTATAGCGACCGACAAGGCAAACACTACGCCTATACTGAGGAGCTTCGTCAGCAGGATATCGCCTGGTGTTTAGAAGCCTGTGAGCGCTACAAAACTCGCATTGGGCAAGGTTTTTCTGAAGAGCATGCGAGAGGCCTGATTCCCTTTGACGTACGGCAGCATTGGGTGATGTCGGCTAATGTCCGATCGCTCATGCATTTGTTAGATCTCCGCTGGAAAGCAGATGCCCAACTAGAGGCACAAAAGCTTTGTGAAGTTATTTGGCCACACTTTCAGAGCTGGGTACCTGCGATCTCAACTTGGTACGAAACAACTCGACTTAAGAAAGCACGTCTTGCGCCTTAAGGATTATTGCCATTTTCACAGGTTAATCTTGCAATTCATTAACTTGAATGTACTAGTTCTCAACTTTGATAACCCACCCTAAGAAGCCTTTCGATACCTTTCATGGGGCTGTGTTTTTTAGACATTCCCCATAGACTTAGGGTGCTGAAATAGGCCTTATGGGTAATGGCATATGGACAGCTCTAGCGGTTACATCTTATTGCTGGACCAGTACTGTGGAACAGAACTGGTCGTCCAATCACTCTCAAACCAGGTTGAGGGCTCCGTATTTGTAGCCCATTCAGCCGATCAAGCTGTTGCCCGTATCGAAGAAAGCATTCCCTATTTAGTCATCCTCTCTGGCACTCAAAAGCACTGGTCATCAGCCTTTGTAGATCGACTAAGAGAAACTGTAAAACCCTTAGGAACAACTATCGTAGCCCTGACCAAATCCCATGAGCCAAGCTGGCCTGTGCAAGAAGAGCATCCAGGGGTTGATGGATTTCTAGTTGAACCAATTAGTAAAGATGTGCTGCATTTACTAGTGAAGTCAGCTGTAGCAAAAGCCATCTTATAGATATTTAGATATACAGATAGATTACAGCTTACTGTAAGCAACTACCCTGGTGTCAGGGTAGGCAAGCATATTTATGACCTCAGTGCCATAGGTAATATCAAGCGGCTTGTCCTGCTACAAGAGTTTCCTAATCTAGAGTTGAAAGACTAAAGCAGTTTAGCGGCTTAACAAGAAATATCCTGCGCCACTGTATATTCTGCGACACTGTATCTGTGACATCTAAATCATTTAAATCCCAGCAAATCAGACGATTCAAGTTTTGGCGCAACCAGCGCTTGCGGGATGGCATGCAATATCAATACGCTCTTTTCCAACGAATACATACAGCAGACTACAAACAGCGCCATCAGGTTTATCAACAGGCCAGCCAGCTAGCGCAACAAGGGGCTGACATACTGGTAACCTACGAAGATCAGGCGTGTCACCTTTGGTTAAATCTTAAACACAAAGCATAAACCACATAGCCTTGATCCTGCATACCCTTAACCCAAATTAATTCAAACAATTACGCCATCAAACTAGCTCTACAACCGCTCTATAAATCAAAAGCACAAAAGTTTTATATTTTATTTAGTTTTTGATAGGCAAAATTAATGTGTGCATTGATACAGTCTGAAACCCGTTGAAAATAAAGGGATTGAGTCCAGAGTTGTTCATAAAAAACCATGGATTGATGACAACTTGCTCAAATTCCTCTGGGCGTTTTGTTGAAAGCGTGTTACTACTGTAGAAACACGGACAGCTTCAGCAGTTGGTCCTGAGTTTTTACATTGGTAGTGAAATTTCAAGCTTTGCTGACTATGGAATCCCTATTCAAAGTGTTAGCGAATGTTTACCGTTGTAAACTATGGACCTTTATGCTAGGCAGCTCGTTCACCATATCAGATAAGTCTTTCACTAATTAATAAACTTCAAGGGGTCCATCGAGTTGCCTTAGCACTTTTAATGTTGAGTCTCTGGTATGGACCTGCTAGGTTTGGTGATCTTCTGTTTTGATATTTTGATCTGTTGCATTTGAAGGAATACGAGGAAAGCGGCATGACCCAAGCTAATACTGTTCTTGAGGACTTGAGGCCCAGAAATGAACTGGATTCGCTAATCGATCCTGAGGCTGGGAAAACTTTTTCAAGTTCCGAGGAAGATATCCAGGGTGCTAAGGCTGCTAAAGGTACAACTCGGCGTCGTAGTTCATCATCATCATCAGCTCAGTCGAAGAAAAAACACTACACCGAAGACTCTATTCGACTTTACCTACAAGAAATTGGACGCATTCGTCTACTAAGGGCAGAAGAAGAGATTGAATTAGCTCGTAAGATTGCTGATTTGCTAGAACTTGAGCGAATTCGCGATGATTTGTCCGATGGAATGGATCACGAGCCCGATGATGCTGATTGGGCAGCGGCTGTTGATATGCCTTTACCGGCCTTTCGTCGTCGTCTTCACCTTGGACGCCGTGCCAAGGATAAGATGGTGCAGTCTAACTTACGATTGGTGGTTTCCATCGCCAAGAAGTACATGAACCGTGGTCTATCTTTTCAGGACCTGATTCAAGAGGGCAGCTTGGGTTTGATTCGTGCTGCTGAGAAATTCGACCACGAAAAAGGTTATAAGTTTTCAACTTACGCAACTTGGTGGATTCGTCAGGCTATTACCCGTGCGATTGCTGACCAATCCCGTACTATCCGGCTGCCTGTCCACCTGTACGAAACTATTTCTCGTATCAAGAAAACCACCAAACTTTTATCTCAAGAGCTAGGTCGTAAGCCTACCGAGGAAGAAATTGCTACTCGGATGGAAATGACCATCGAGAAACTACGTTTTATTGCTAAATCTGCTCAGTTGCCCATTTCTTTGGAAACGCCCATTGGTAAAGAGGAAGATTCGCGTCTAGGTGACTTTATTGAATCAGACGGTGAAACTCCTGAGGACGAAGTATCCAAGAGCCTTTTACGCGAAGATTTGGAAGGCGTCTTAAGTACGTTGAGTCCCCGCGAGCGCGATGTGCTGCGTCTACGTTACGGTTTGGATGATGGTCGTATGAAGACGTTGGAGGAAATCGGCCAAATCTTCAATGTGACTCGTGAGCGTATTCGTCAGATTGAGGCTAAGGCCCTTCGTAAGCTGCGTCATCCTAACCGCAACAGTGTTCTGAAAGAGTACATCCGCTAAGGATTTACTGTAGCAAGCACATATTCATTAGTTCAGGCTTGAAGGAATCCTTCAGGCCTGTTTCTTATGCTTGGGTCGACAGACATTGAGCGTAGCCGCCGAGTCTCAGTATTATTTTTGCCGTTGCTGAACCTCGGGGGGATCTAATCTGGGAAATACTGATGTAGGGCAATCCTGCCAGATCGATTCATCTCCTAAATCAGCAACGGCTTATTTTTATGGGGTGATTAGAGCATCCTGTTATCTGTTTCAAAACCAAGTGGACAAAAAGACAGTTTTGTTGGTACTGTTGTTCTTATAGGGGTACGCTTGTTCCCTTATGGTTCGTCCTGTGAGTAACCCATGGAACCTCTTACTAACGCTCAAGAGGAGCTGTATAACTGGTTGGCTGATTACATTCGTGAGCATCAGCATTCTCCCTCCATTCGTCAAATGATGAGGGCTATGGGGCTAAAGTCCCCAGCTCCTATTCAAAGCCGTCTCGATCACCTCAGAAAGAAAGGCTACATTGACTGGAATGAGGGTAAAGCTAGAACAATTCGGATCTTGCAGGGTGGGGGAGTCCCTGTGAAAGGCACCATTGCTGCGGGCTCTATGGTTGAAGTTTTTGCAGATGTTGCTGAAGAACACCTTGATCTCTCCTCATTACCTATTAAGTCGCGTGATTACGCTTTGCGCGTGCGAGGCGATAGCATGATCGACGCACTCATTGATAACGGCGATTTTGTCATCATGCGTCCAGTGGAAGATCCCAACAGCATTCGTGATGGCACCATTGTGGCTGCCCGGGTAGAAAGCGCTACCACCCTTAAGTATTTGTATCGTCAGGGTGATGATGTAGTGCTTAAACCTGCCAATTCTAACTATGAGCCTATGGTTTATCCAGCTCAAGAAGTTGATATTCAAGGTCGCTTATTAGCTGTTTGGCGTAGCCAAGATTTGATTTAATCTCAACTTTAGGGTCACTGATAGCTGGTTTATAGAAGCTACTGCCACGTTTCAATGCCTAAGCATTGAAACGTTAATTGTTCGCTCAGTTCCAGGGTCGTTGCTCTACTAAACTAGAGTCGCACAGGATTGAGCAAGACTATCTATGGTGAATTTGTCGGGGATACCTTGGCGGCGTTGGCAATTAATAGTAATTGCGATCGCACTATTATGCCTTAGCCTTGGTATCAACAGCTGCAGCCAGCTATCCTCAGATGCAAATCAACCGTCCCATCTTTCAAGCAGTGAAACTTTAGCGTTTGTTTCAAAGCATGCACTGTTAACAGCGGTAGTGAGTACTGATGTTAAACCTGGCAAAGATTGGGAGAAATCTGACGTTTTCAAGGCTTTATCACAGGCTAGGGACCAACTAATAGCTTCCTTTGATTTTAATCTCGATGAAGATGTTCGTCCCTGGCTAGGGCAAGATATTGCCTTTGCGATCACGAATAAGGATCTTGATCAAGATAATAGTAATGGTCGCCAGGTTGGATACCTTTTGGTGGTTGATGCAGATGATGGTGATCGACTACGTGAATTCTTAGAGCTGTTTTGGCAGCGACAAACTATTGCGGGCACTAAACCTGTTTTCACCCAGACCAGTGGAGTGCCCATCATTACTGGTCAGCTAGCCAAAACACAGCAGCAGATAGCCACCGCAGTTATCAGTGGGAGTAGGTTGCTGGTTGCCAATGATATAAAAGTTTTACAGCAGAGCCTGCGTGTTGCCCAGACGCCTACTTTGCAGCTCTCACAATCCGAATGCTGCACACCAGTCTGGCTAAGTTTACGCATTCCAGACCTTGTTGATTGGCTAGGGTTAGCCACGCCAACAGAGCCACGATTTATGTCGGCACTTCAATGGCAGCAGCTAACTGCAACAGCGACATTTCATCAACAGCAACTAGTAATCAGCAGTCAATTACAGACTCTGAATAATAGGGCATTTTTAGATAAATCAGCCGCTAAATCAACAGACCAGAGTTCTAAATTAAAGGCCACTACCAATATCTCCGACAAGTATTTACCCGCATCACTGGCTTGGGGAGCAACAGGGCACGATCTACGACCTTTATGGCTGGCAGTACAAAGTGAACTGAGCCATTATCAGCAGCTACCGGCTCCACTCCAACTGGCACAGGAACAACTGTCCACCCAGTTAGCCCAGACACTCTTACAACCGCTTGCTCAGCTTCTAGCTAGCCACTATGCAATTGGTCAATTAAACGATGGCTCGTGGTTAATGGCTGTGGAGGATCCTGCCCCAAGGTTAATCAGTCAGCTGGATGCAATTGCAACGGACCAAGGGTTAACAGTCAGTCAGTTCACCCTAGGTAATCAAGCTGTCACAGCATGGAGTCGCTTAAAAACTCGGGTAGCAAACAGCCGTAATCGAGAAACTACGGTTGAAACCGACCTTTTAGCCCTCCATACTAATGTGGATGCACACACTATTTTTTCGACGTCCATTGATGGTTTAACTGCCACTTTAGAAGCTCCAGACAACCGACTGTCAGATACTCAAAGGTTCCAACATACTATGCCATCAATGGCTATCCCTGACCAAGGATATTTATATGGAACTTGGAACGAACTGGAACGTCTTCTAGCTAGTAATCGTTGGTTTTCCTTGATAGAACCCATTTTACAGCCATGGAATCAGTCAATTGATGCGATCGCAATCACTGGCAATCAACCAACAGTTAATCAATCAGCCGGAAAAATCTCAATTCTGTTGAAGGATTAAGTGTTCTAAACTGCAACCATGGCTATCTAAAACTGACAGCCTAATGTACAAGGGGACGAACACTTCTCTATTGCTTCAGTTCAACAGCTCCCAATGGCGAACTGAGCAAAAGTGCAAGTTTTGAACATCTGTAAAGCTAAACTATAGTTTATTGATATTAAGCCATGACAATCTCTATGGACTTAGGTGTTCATGTAATTGAGCCGAGCGGTATCTTAGACGGAACTCAAACTTCGGCATTTCGCCAGCAAGTTGATGAAGCTCTAGAAAAAGGTGCCAAAGTATTGCTAATTGACCTGAAAGACATCACTTTTGTAGACAGTTCAGGTCTGGGCGTTTTAGTCGCCTGTTTGAAAAATGCACGTACAGCTGGGTGCAACATGTACGTTTGTTCTATCAACGATCAAATCCGCATGCTGTTTGAACTAACCAGCATGGATAGGGTCTTTGAAATTTTTGAGGACCGAGCAGCGTTTAAGGCAGGTGTTCTCAAATAGTCTTGAACAACATTCAGTTGCTTCAGTACTGGTAGCCCCTTGCTCTGTCAGGGGGCTATTGCTTTTATAAATGCGAAGTAAGTACTCACCACTCTGGGCTAGATTGAGTAGACTAAGACATAGGCGTTCTTAAATCTATTGCAAATCTATGGTGTTTTTTGGACTTGGTAGCTTAGGCAAAAAAGGCACAATGCCGTCTACTAATGAAGCATTGCCAGGTCGTTCTGATAAGATGCCTGTCCCTAAGCAGCATTACGTTAACCACAATCCTTTACAGCCACCGTTTCCCGATGGCATGCAGACAGCAATGTTTGGTCTGGGTTGTTTCTGGGGAGCTGAACGCCGCTTTTGGCAACAAGAAGGCGTATTTTCAACATCCGTAGGCTATAGCGCAGGTTACACCCCTAACCCCACCTATCGAGAAGTTTGTTCCGGGATGACCGGACATAACGAAGTTGTGTTGGTGGTGTTTGATGCCAACGTGATTAGCTACGAGCAACTGCTAAAAGTATTTTGGGAAAGCCATAACCCTACTCAAGGTATGCGCCAGGGTAACGATGTAGGAACCCAGTACCGGTCTGGAATTTATACCTACTCTCCTGAGCAAAAAGCCGCTGCTGAGAAGTCCTTAGCCATGTATCAAGAGGCACTGACCCAGGCTGGTCATGGCACCATCACAACCGAAATTTTGGATGCACCTGAATTCTACTATGCTGAAGATTATCATCAGCAGTATCTAGCGAAGAATCCTGGTGGTTACTGTGGTCTTGGTGGCACCAATGTGGCTTGCCCCATTGGTATTGGTGTGGCATCCGATAGTTAATCAACGGTTTCATCCACAACAGATAGCTAAAGTAATCCCCTCTGTCAAATGGATGTTCCATAGGGGGGGTAGCTTGTGACTAAAGCTGTCCCTGTTTCCCAACAAACAACGAACGGTCATCAAGCTTCACTCAAACCTAAAACTGCTTGAGAAAGCGTAGATCGCTGGCATACAACCGACGAATATCATCAATCTGGCTTTGTACCATCGCCAGGCGTTCAACCCCCAGGCCAGCTGCAAAGCCGCTGTAAACCTCAGGATCATAGCCAACAGCCTTAAGCACATTGGGGTCAATCATGCCGCACCCAAGCACTTCTAACCACTTGCCCTTCCATTTCACATCCACTTCGGCTGAGGGCTCAGTAAATGGGAAATAGCTGGGCCGTAATCTGACCTCAATCTCACCAAATAAAGCCTCTAAAAAGAGTTGGATAGTGCCACGTAAATCAGCAAATGTGATGTTTTTATCAACAGCAAAAAATTCTATTTGATGGAACACTGCCGCATGAGTTGCATCAACTGTATCGCGACGATAGCAGCGCCCCATAGCCAAGGCCCGCAACGGCGGCTCATGATTTTCCATGTACCGGATTTGGGTATTGGACGTATGGGTACGCATCATCTTGCCGTTGGGCAAATAGAGGGTATCCTGCATATCCCGAGCAGGGTGATCAGGTAAGAAATTAAGGGCTTCAAAGTTGTAATAATCCTCTTCGATTTCAGGTCCACTGGCCACCGTATACCCAAGGCCCACAAAAATATCGGTAATCTGGTCAATAATGCTGTTGATAGGGTGAACCCTTCCCTGGGGTAAGTATGTTCCAGGCATTGACACGTCTAAGGTTTCAGCCTCTAGCTGCGCTTGGATTTTGGCATCTTGCAAAGCGGTTTTACGCTCGTCAATGCTAGTTTGCAGCACTGTCTTGACCTGATTAGCCAAGGCCCCTATGCGAGGGCGATCTTCGGCAGAGAGTTTGCCCATACCGCCTAAGATTTTGGAAAGCTTACCTTTTTTGCCCAAATAGCTCACCCGAAACTGGTCGAGTTCGTCGAGGTTACTTAAAGTTGCGATCGCATCGCTGGCTTCTTGCTGTAATGTACTCAGTTGCTGCTCTAGGTCGGTGGTCATACTGGCCAAAAAGTTGAAACGGGAGGGTCACAAAAGACAACCTTTAGTCTACACCTAAGCTTTGATTCCCTATGAAACTATTAATCAGCAACGATGACGGTATTTTCGCCACTGGCATTCGTACCCTCGCCAATACCCTGGCATCCAAAGGTCATGACGTGACCGTAGTTTGTCCCGACCGTGAAAGATCCGCCACAGGTCACGGCATTACGATGCACCGCCCGATTCGAGCCGAACAGGTCTCCTCTGTTTACCATGAAAGCATTCAGGCATGGGCCTGTTCAGGTACCCCAGCCGATTGTGTAAAACTTGCCCTCGACGCCCTGTTAGACACAGCACCTGATTGCGTACTTTCAGGCATTAATCACGGAGCCAATTTAGGTAATGACGTCCTCTACTCAGGCACCGTATCAGCAGCCATGGAAGGCTTGCTAGAAGGCATCCCTAGTGTAGCCCTTAGCTTAGCCAGTTTTCATTATTCAGATTTTCAACCTGCAGCAGATTATGCCTGCCAGTTAGTGCAAACGCTGACACAGCTCGATCAGCCATTACTCCTCAACCTCAATATTCCACCGATAACGAAATCCAAAATACAGGGAATAACGGTAACCCGCCTAGGGATACGTCGGTACCGAGATCTTTTTGAGAAACGCATTGATCCCCGTGGAAAAACCTATTACTGGCTGGCAGGAGAAGTCTTAGAAGAAAGCGACAGAGAACTATCCCATGGCTTACCCAATAGTTTGAATCAGGCGCAGACTATTGACTTTATGAATCGGTTTACCACCGACGTAAAAGCGATTAAAGCTGGCTATATTACAGTCACACCTCTACACTACGACCTCACAGCTTATAGTGACTTAGCGAGCCTACAAAGCCATTTACCTCAGCTGCTGCCTTGCTAGCAAGAAGAGGTATGCCTTGCGCCTACTTTCGATAAAGCTTTGGGCAAACTGGCTGTAAGCAAGATGGCCTAACCTAAAAATGCTTATTCAAACGCCTAACCATGCGATGAAGTCAGCTCGGATGTAAAAATCTTAACGATGGCCAATGTGCGCACTATGGCTTGATCTATAAAGACAGTCTGGGTTTACAAGCAATTTGTATGGATCACTGGGTAAGATTACTCCTGATTACCATATATTTCTCTAGAAAAAAGGGGGATACGCTACGCTAATGGGTTTAACCACTCTCGTCAATAGCCATTCAGCAAGATTCGCGTCCCTCATTAACGTCATTATTAGCCACTGATGTCCGACTCGAATGCTCAATTTACGATTCACTTTTGGGGAGTACGAGGCAGTATCCCCTGTCCTGGTGCAGAAACAGTTCGCTACGGCGGCAATACTTCCTGTATCGAAATGCGAGTTAATGGTGAGCATTTGATTTTTGACGGCGGGACAGGCTTGCGCGAACTGGGACAGCATTTACTGAACGAAGGCACGCCCATACGGGCCAGTATGTTTTTCACCCATTCCCATTGGGATCACATCCAAGGATTTCCATTTTTTGTGCCTGCTTTTTTACCCAGCAATCAGTTTGAGGTATACGGCGTCATTTCCCCAAACGGAGCCACCATCGAACAGCGTCTTAACGATCAGATGCTGCATCCTAATTTCCCGGTACCATTGCAGATTATGCAGGCCCAGCTAAAGTTCTGTGACCTGTCCGTTGGTGAAACAGTCGCCATTGGAGACATCAATGTAACCAATGCTTTACTCAATCATCCAGGTGAAGCAGTGGGTTATCGCGTGGAGTGGAATGGCCTCGCAGCCGCCTACGTGACTGATACGGAGCATTTTCCTGAAAGACTGGATGAAAACGTCTTATATCTAGCGCAAAATGCAGATGTGATGATTTATGACTGTACCTACACCGATGCAGAATATCACTCTGAAACTAGCAGTAAAGTTGGCTGGGGACATTCCACCTGGCAAGAAGCAGTGAAATTGGCAAAGGCTGCCAACGTGAAAAAACTAGTGGTCTTCCATCATGATCCACTTCATGATGATGACTTTATGGACGATATTGGTCGCAAGACTGCTGCTGCGTTTCCCAATAGCATTGTGGCTCGCGAGGGCATGATTCTAGATCTCGCCGAATTGAAAGCGCTCGAATTAGCTCAACGCTAAGCTGACGGACGACTCTAAACATGTAGACTGACGCAGCCACATTGACCATATGCACTGCCAGTAGGTGCAAATTAAAAGCCTGGAAGTCTGATAATGCAGAGGCAAAAACGCTTAAACTATGCATCTGAAAAAATTTATTCAGATAGCCTAATCACCTAAATACACCTTGTCTAGACATAACCTTGATAGCAATCAAATCTGTAAAGCAGATTACAAAGCCGTCGACTAGACTCACCTATAATCCATTTTGGAAGCGGGTGACGCGATTCGAACGCGCGACATTCACCTTGGCAAGGTGACGCTCTACCACTGAGCTACACCCGCATTTGCCTTGTTTCGACCTTATCAAGGATGCCACAGAAAGTTTTTCCTTGTCAAACAAATTCTAAAAAAACTTTCTGGAGTGGGTTTTAAGAACTTGAGAGTTCCGAATTCAAGGTACCCCCAAGTCGCCAACGCCCTAACCATCAGACCTCTGCAGATTTGGGCAATTGAGGCATCACACTGGACATCTCCAGAGCATTAACTGGTTTAGGCAACTGAGACATTAGACTAGCCATCTCTAAGGCACTCATGGCGTAATTCCAACCTAAGTTGCTTTTGATGCCTGCTCGTTCTAACGCCTGTTGCATAGAGTCGGTGGTTAAAATACCAAACACCACTGGAACGCCAGTTTGAAACCCTGCTGCTGCAATACCTTTAGAAACTTCAGCCGCAACATAGTCAAAGTGAGGGGTTTGACCACGAATGACAGCCCCTAAACAAATGATGGCATCGTATTGTCCACTGAGAGCCAGCTGTCGGGCCACTAAAGCCACTTCAAAGCTACCAGGGACCCAGGCGTAGTCTACTTGGTTACCATTGGGGTCTACATTTACACCATGGCGCTTTAAGCAATCCTGGCATCCCTCTAGCAATTTGTTAGTAACCAAATCATTGAATCGACCAATTACGATTGCAAATTTAGCAGCGCTGGCACGGTCGAAACTTCCTTCAAAAACAGCCATGGAGTTCTCTACTTTTTCAAAAAAATAAGGTGGTAGGTCTCAATGACCTTACCACCCGACAGCAAATATTTTTCACCAGTAAAACACTCAGCAATGACAGCTGCTTAAGTGCCCAAAACTAGGTTTCGAAATAATGGCTTACACCACAAAATAATTCAGACTACCTACTACGATTACCAGGACTGCCCAGATAATAGAGCCAAGGAATATCAATCGCTTGGATTGATCCCAGTTTTGGGGTGAAGCATAGGCCACGGGAACCCCAATAACCATAACGAAAGACCAAACTACCAGAACAAACAGAAACAGTTGAAACAGGATAGACATAACGCGCCACTCTCAAGACAGCAAAAAATCTGATTCACCGTGCCCAGTCGGAAAACTGCCATATTAACCGAATAGAATTTCGCCTCTAAAGCTGGGCAAGCATCTTAATCTATCGATGGTGATACAGTATGGAGCACTGATTGCTCTGCTTAGTAAGCTATCAAATATTAGGTACTTAAAGAAAGCGTTTTATTTGAATCCCTTGGGATTAATTTTTCTGAACTAATATTTGCAGATTGCCATCGACAAGTCAGTTGCTTGGGCTGATGGATCTCCTATGGACTTAATCCTTTGTCATACCACTGCAGATTTTGACACGTTGGGAGCAGCGGTTGGCTTGGCTTGCCTGAATCCGGGCAGTCGGATTGTACTGACCGGTGGGGCTCATCCAGCCGTCAAATCCTTTTTAGCCCTGCATCGGGATGAGTATCCCCTGATTGAACGACGGGCGGTGACGACGTCTATGATTCGTTCAATTACGTTGGTAGACACTCACCAACGTCATCGGGTAGGAACCGCCGCCACTTGGATTGAACATGCGATCGCAACCCAGCTACCCATCACAATTTATGACCACCATACGGAGTCTTCTCCTGATATGCCTGGCAAAACCCATATTGAGGCGGTAGGAGCCACTACCACCCTTGTGGTGGAAGCCTTACAACAGTCTGACAGACAGATTTCCTCTACCCAAGCCACAGTCATGGCCCTCGGTATCCATGTCGACACGGGTTCATTGACATTCGCCCAGGCCACAGCTCGAGACGCCTATGCCCTGGCCTGGTTAATGGAACAAGGGGCAAATCAGCAAACCATTGCTGAAGCAGTGGAACCCGGTTTATCAACCACCCTCCAAAATTTGCTGAGCACAGCCCTGGACACCACAAAAATTCAGCAAATCGAAGGCTACACCATAGGCACTATCTATCTAAAAACAGACAATTTTGTACCTGGGCTCTCAGGGTTGGCCAGTCATTTAATAGCTCTATTAGGTTTGGATAGTTTACTGCTAGGGAGTGTTTACACATCTAAGGCCAAACCTCGGCTGACATTAATTGGCCGTACCCGCCCTCAAACCGGCATGAACTGTCGGGCATTGCTCCAACCCCATGGTGGCGGAGGTCATGTCTGTGCGGCATCGGCGAATCTCACTTCCGATGAACCTGAAACCATTTTCCATCAACTCTGTGATGCTGTTGTCCAATCCCACACCCAATCAGTCACAGCTCAGGATGTTATGTCTTCGCCAGTACGGACTATCCGACCAACAACTACGGTAGCGGATGCACAGCGCATTTTACTGCGCTATGGCCACGCCGGTCTGTGTGTGGCTGACGACATCGGGAAACTACAGGGAATTATTTCTCGGCGAGACATTGACTTAGCGCTACACCATGGTTTTAGTCATGCTCCGGTAAAAGGGTATATGACCCTCAACTTGAAGACCATCACGCCTTATACCCCCCTGAGCAAGATTCAGGCCTTGATGGTCACCTATGACGTGGGTAGATTGCCCGTACTGGATGGAAATGAGCTGGTGGGTATTGTCACCCGCACTGACGTTTTACGACAGATGTACCCACCTCAAGCGGTGGATGACGATGCCCTCACACCGCTCAAAACCAATGTATATGAAAGATTACAAACGTCATTGCAAGCCTATCCCACAGCTTTAGAGTCCAAAGAGCTATGGACGTTGTTAACTCACATTGCCCTAGCGGCCCAGGAACAGGGGTGGCATCTCTATTTGGTGGGTGGAGCTGTACGGGATTTATTATTGGCTCCTATCGATCAAATGGTGCCCCTCAAAGACATTGACTTGGTGGTAGATAGCTTTCGATCTCCTGTTGTAGAAGGGGCCGGCATCGTTTTGGCCCAGCAGCTACAACAGCAGTACCCAGATGCTGAACTCCAGATCCATGGAGAGTTTCAAACTGCCGCTTTAATCTGGCGGACACGGGCTGGCCATGCTCCGTTGATGATTGATATTGCCACCGCCCGCACCGAGTTTTATCCCTATCCCGCTGCCAATCCAGAGGTTGAACCCAGCTCAATTCGCCAAGATCTCTATCGGCGTGACTTTACCATCAACGCCATGGCCATTCGTCTGACATCGCCTCAGCCAGGGTTGCTGCTAGACTTTTTTGGAGGCTATTTGGATATCCAGCAGCGCCAGGTGCGGGTACTCCATGCCAATAGCTTTATCGAGGACCCTACTCGCATTTTTCGAGCTGTACGTTTTGCCGTGCGTTTAGGCTTCGGCCTCGACTCTCAAACTGAAACTTTTATCCGTTATGCGGTAGATAGCGGCATCTATGCGGACCTGCAGGCACAGCAAACAAAGAAACGAATGCCAGCCCTGCAAACACGACTTAAAGCTGAGCTGACCTACATTTTCCAGGCCGATTACTGGGCTCAGTCCCTAGGATTATTGGATAAGCTCGGTGCTTTAAGCTGCCTGCATCCATCTTTGACCATTGATGCAGACCTATGGCGGCAAATGCATCGGGCCGGTCGTTGGCGACAGCGATTTATCGATGAAGTGGGCAAAGATATTGGTGTGGAAGCCTGGCTCATTAGGCTTGAGGTTTTGCTGGCAAGGGTGGAGGTGCGATCGCAAATAGCAACCAACTTACAGTTACCCCTCGGCTCAATTCAGCGATTACAACAGCTAGCACAGGTTGAAAATCAATTGTTAGAACAATTTCAGCACGCTGATCAGCCCCAGCCTAGCTTTATCTATCAGACCTTAGCCCCCCACGACCTGCCTAGCCTATTGCTGATTAGCGTACGCCATCCTCGATCAATTGGCACTTACATTTGGTATTACATCAGCCATCTGATTCACATCTGCCCTCCCATTAATGGACATCACCTTAAACAGTTGGGTTACATTCCTGGCCCTCTATATCGTCAAATATTGACTGCTCTAACCCATGCAACCCTAGATGGAGAGATCAATTCCATAGCTTCAGCTGAAACCTACCTGCATCATCACTATCCCCTTGAAGTTAAGTAGCAAACAGACGTTAAGTAGCAAACAATTTAAATTGGTCGAAATCCTCTAACACGAGTTCATATAGCCATAAAGGATAAAAGTTACTTAGCTAATACCATTGCCATTTCTCCACTGCTATCGATAAAGTTGGAAATTGAGGAAATATTAAATCCCATCCGCACTTAACTCACCTGGCAAGCGTCAAATGTTCTAGTGAAGCTTGCGGCCTATCAGACAGCATCGTTATTTCATCCTCTTATCCTCAAAACTTTCAGCGACTTCTTACTGAAGCTTTTTGTGTTCGTATGCAGATAATGCCGCCGCCAACTAGATCCACTGTGAAGACTTCAAGGCCAAAATCTGTCAGAGTTTCCAAACAGAAATTATTCTCTTTAGTTGCAACAGCAGCTTTAGCCAGTACCCTGGGTATTGCTATGGGCAGCACCTTACGTTTTCAAGTATTAGCTGTGAGTCCAGCACCACTGTTTAATCCCCAACAAAACTTTCCTCCGTTAGCAGAATGGCCCCCCCAGGTACCCTTAGTTAAAGAGCGTAATGCCTTTGATATTGATCAAGAAAATTCAATATCGCCCCCTCAGTTGGTTTACACCAATACTCCCGATACGGATGTCGAAAACTATAACGTCAGCGAAGACATCTACCGTGATGAAGAATTTCCTGCTGAGGAAGCTGTAATTCTAGACGATGCTTCTAGCCCAATTCCAGCTACCTTCAATGAAAAAGATGCTGTACGGGATATTACGAACGAAGTTTTCGAAGAAGAATCCTTACCTCCAGTAGTCTCAACCAATAGAGGAGAGCTCACCCCTGAGCCTGGCTTCAGCGATGAGCCACCAGCTGACTACACAATCCCCTTAACTGAAACGCCTTCTTGGTTTAACAAACAGCCCGCGTCAGAATCTCAGTTTGAAGATGGGCCGATTATTATCGCTCCGGAAGAACCCATCCAGTCATCTGATTTACTGTCAGATTGACTTAACTACAGTAGATTAGAAAAGTTTCCATCTCTAGAAAATATTGGGTGGGTTTGGTTATTGGGCTCAGGTAGTCTTAAACCATGGGTATAATGTCGCTTAGATATCCGTAATTTTTTTTATGAGCAATCCAACGCTGCAAGCGTTCTTTCTGGGACGTGCCTTAGCAACGGCTATCGGTGAAAAAGTTGAGGAAGCTATTACTACTGGCATGAGTGGTGTTGGCCGCTTTGACGCTGAGCAGAGAGAATGGCTACATCGATTTGTTGAAGATGTTTTTGAACAGGCTCAATCCTCCCAAGCAGGGATGGACTCTGAGACTGATGATGGTGTAGGTGAAGATCTGCAGGCAACAATCGATAATCTGCGCGCTGAAATTGCTCAAGTGCGTGTTGCTCTACAGCAATATCGTTCTTCTTAATTTCTAGACGACGCTCCCACAGTTAGATGCTCACATCTAACTGTGGGAGCGTCGTTCCTTAACAGTTTCGCGTTCCGTTCATAGTTATAAGAATCCGCTGGCCATCTAGGAGACTGCGTGTCTACAGTTCCCAATACAACTGATCAGCCATCGTCCAGTGAGCGTTCTAGTGAGCACTCACTCAATGGGCATGGTGGCGATAATTCCCGACTAGCCCTAGTTGAAGTAGCGGATGCAGCCTTAGAAGCAAGACAGCTTGCCGACAAACCGCTTAATGTGACATCAGTCGAGACAAACTATCGCTGGAACCGACGTTATAGTCGTCCAGAGCGATTTGTTGATATCTGGTCATTTTTTCTATCCTTCTTGGGTAAACGCTGGCTGTATAACAAGTCTTGGAGTTATGCCGGAGGCATATCACCTGAAAAACAGGCGGCTCGAAGACGCGCCCAAGCTCGTTGGATTCGCTTGACTTTCTTAAACCTTGGGCCAACATTCATTAAATTAGGCCAACTATTCTCCACTCGTTCTGATTTATTTCCCACTGAATACGTTGAAGAGCTGTCTAAACTCCAGGATCAAGTTCCAGCCTTCAGCTATGAACAAGTCAAGGCAATTATTGAGGATGACTTGGGGAGACCCATTGGGGAACTATATCGAACCTTTGACCCAATACCGCTAGCAGCAGCTAGCCTAGGGCAGGTACATCGGGCTCAGCTCCATTCAGGTGAAGAAATCGTTGTTAAAGTTCAACGACCTGGCTTGCAACGTCTCTTTCAAATAGACCTTTCGATTTTGAAGGGCATTGCCCATTATTTTCAGAGTCATCCTGAGTGGGGTAGAGGGCGAGACTGGATCGGCATCTATGAAGAGTGCTGTCGTATTCTTTGGTTAGAAATCGACTTCCTCCACGAAGGTCGCAATGCAGATACCTTCCGGCGTAATTTCCGCGCTATTGATTGGGTAAAAGCCCCTCGTATTTATTGGCGCTACGCATCACGACGAGTATTAACCTTAGAGTATTTGCCAGGCATTAAGATAAGTCATTACGAGTCTCTAGAAGCTGCAGGCTTAGATCGTCAACAACTAGCCCAATTGGGAGCTCAAGCATACTTGCATCAGCTTCTAAATGATGGGTTTTTCCATGCCGATCCTCATCCTGGCAATATTGCTGTGAATCCAGATGGTGCTCTAATCTTTTATGATTTTGGCATGATGGGGCAGATCCAACCGCTTACCCGCGATGGTCTGATGCGGACCTTTATGGGAGTATCTCAGCGAAATGCCGATATGGTAATGGCGTCCCTAATTGACTTAGGTGCGTTAACAGAAACTGAGGACATGGGGCCTGTGCGTCGCTCGATTCAGTATATTCTGGATAACTTCATGGATAAGCCTTTTGAGGAACAGTCCATTACTGCTATCAGCGACGATTTGTATGCGGTTGCCTACGATCAACCCTTCCGGTTTCCAGCAACGTTTACATTCGTTATGCGAGCTTTTTCCACATTAGAAGGTGTCGGGAAAGGCCTAGATCCAGACTTTAACTTTATGGAAGCCGCAAAACCGTTTGCTAATCAGCTTATGACTAACGTTTCTAATTCTTCTACCAATGGACTGATCGGCGAAATAGGTCGTCAAGCCGCTCAAGTTGGAAGTTCAGCATTTGGCTTGCCACGGCGAATTGAGGACTCGCTTGACCGGTTGGATCGAGGCGATATTCGGGTAAGAGTACGCTCTATTGAAACAGATCGTGCTATACGTCGCCTTAGTAGTGTCAATTTAATGACAAACTACACTCTGCTGTTGGGCACGTTTACTCTGTCAGCTACCCTTTTGTTAATTAGTCAATTACCATGGGTTGCTTTGGGTATGATATTACCCGCCATTGCTTCGGGAATAGCGTTAGTCCGCGCCTTGATGCGTCTTGGTCGCACTGATCGTATGCCTTAGTTCCTCCCTTTATGCCTAGATGCTTTATGCAACGCTTTTTTGCCGGTTTAACTGATCCAGGATTGCTACGCACTAGTAATCAAGATGCTTATTACCTGGATGATTTAGGCCGTTTTTTTGTGGTTGCAGATGGCATGGGGGGACATGCTGGTGGCCAGGAGGCCAGTCGTTTAGCGACAGAAGCTATTTATCAGTATCTGGACAATCATTGGGAGAGTTCAGAGGCTCCCGATGTAATGCTACGCAAAGCGTTTATCGCAGCTAATGACGCTATATTAAAAGACCAATATCACCATCCTGAGCGGGCAGATATGGGGACAACTGCCGTAGCAGTGATGTTCCGAGATTGTGACAACCATCCCTGGTGCGCCCACGTCGGTGACTCTCGTCTTTATCGCTTACGAGGGGCTAAGCTAGACCAAATTACCACCGATCACACTTGGGTTGCTAAAGCTATCGAAGATGGTGAATTGACTCCCGATGAATCTAAGCATCATCCTTGGCGGCATGTGCTTTCCCAATGTTTAGGCAGAGAAGATTTAAACCGCATCGACATTCAGTCACTGGATGTCGATGCGGGTGATCGACTATTGTTATGCAGCGATGGATTAACTGAGGAGTTGTCTGATCCCCTAATTGCTACCCATTTAAAGAGTATTCGTTCATGCCCAACTGCTGTTGAATCTCTGGTTGATGCAGCCAAACAGCGGGGTGGACGGGACAATATTACAGTAGTGGTAGTAGCCTTTCAAGATTAATTTTCCACTGTAGCACTGTTGCACATAAGGACTCTACAGCAGAAAATTAGGCGTGAATCTCAATGCTATGAGGGTAGAGTGAAGCCAGATGTTTAAAAGTGCACTAGTCTGTACTGATTTTGAGGATAGTCTCCAACGGCTGATCAAGTTTGTGCCTGATTTAGTTCAGTCTGGCTTAGATACAGTAGTTTTTTTCCATAATGTTTCGATTACAACTGAGCGCGAAATTCCTCAAGTGAACGATGACGCTGTTGAAGAAGCCAAACTGCAGCTCGCGGCAGCTAATGAAGCTGCACTACCTGATGGCAAGTCAGTTATCGTTGATGTTCGTTCGGGGCGTGTCATCAATAATATTGAGAAGGCAGTGCGCTGCTACGATACTGATGTACTGCTTCTGGGGACTCCCACGCGTTCGCTTTTAGCTGAAAAATTTTTTGGTAGCACAACCACGGGGATTACCAAGCAACTTAATATACCGCTTGTAATTTTAAGACCCCAGTTGGTAGCTACCTATCGTGAGCAAGAGCTGGCGTTGCGTTGCCAAACTCTATTTACCCATTTATTAATTCCCTACGATGGCAGCAACAGTGCTAAACATCTAGTCTCACGTATCCAAGCAGCAGCTAAAACCAATGGTTATCCTAAGCAGTGCACACTTTGTTGGGTCATTGATGAGTGTATTCGTGTGGAACTAAGGGAGTCTGAAGAGCAGGTTCAGACTTTACTGGCTGAGGTAAAAGCAGACTTAGAAGCGTTTGGAATAGAGGTATTTACTGAGATTCGCCAGGGTGATCCTCAGGGTGAAGTCTTGAAATCAGCAGAGGTAAATGATATATCTGCGATCGCAATTTGCTCAGGCAGCTCCAAAGGGATTTTAAAATGGTCGGTCCCAAGCTTTACAAGTGCCATCTTACGTTCTAGTTGGCATCCAGTCATACATTTTCCCGGCATCAGTTAAATGTAAGGGGTGGCTTTGTAGTTAAGTATCAGATTGCATCGCTTCAAAACTCAAAAGCATCCGAGGTTTTAAGCTATCGTTTAGCTCCTTTCTAAGGATCTTTTTACTATCTCGAGGACTACCGATTGGAACAATCGTGCGGGCCATCAGGACCCATTCTTTCAGAAGTTTCTGCTGAGGTAGAGCAATGTGTAAACGACGAAAGTTTAGACACTGGTTAGGCGCTTCCTTTGAGAAAAAGAGAATGCGGTAGGCCCCCGCCGCACCCAAATGCCATACAAACTTTTGGTTACCAGGATTTTTGAGATCTAGGTAACTAGATAACCATCGTGCTCCATGGGTCTTGCTGTAGAACGCTGTAACCCAAAGAACCATGGGATGGGGATTACGAACACACAGAAAATTATTAGAACTCGTATTACCAATTCGTTGGTTAATTTCTTGCGCAGCCAGCATTGCCCAGAGTGTAGGCAACTGACGATTGCTCATGTTGAGCAGTTGAGGAAAAACGATTTCGGCAACAGGCGTAGTTTCGGGCCACATCTGTAGTCGACAAAAACGATCTTCTTCCGAATCGTTGGGTGGGTCCGATTTAGGAACCACCGGCAGCTCTCGCAACGTCCCCCTGATCTGCTTACCCAGATCAATTGAGCGACCAAAACGATTTTCTAAAGGCGCTAGACTATCCAAAAGATGGCTAACGCTATTAGGCCGTTGCGCCCGATCTTTCGCTAGACAGCGGAGAATCGTATCTTTTAACACCTTAGGTAATACACCATAGGGTGATAACCCATCCAACGGTATGGGGTCTTGGGAAAGATGGACTTTATACCAACCACCGAACGTATTATTACGAGGGCGCAACGGCAATGTACCTGTCAGCATCTGGTACATCATTACCCCAAGACTATAAATGTCGGAACGCCGATCAAGCTCTTGTCCCTCCATCTGCTCTGGAGATGCATAGGCCAACGTTCCCATAAAACTGCTGGTTTGCTCGCTGTTATCAACTTGAATTAATTTCGCGATACCAAAATCCAAAATCTTGACCAGCTCACCCACACTGGCACTTTGAGTAACCAAGATATTGCTGGGTTTAATATCACGATGAATAATAGGAATAATTTGACCGTTCAGAACGATGCCTTTATGGGCTGTCTCCAGCCCTAAACAAATCTGGCGAATAAAGTCGAGAAAACGTGGAATAGGCAAAGGAGTTGGGTGAATGACCTGGCCTAAATTTTTTCCCTTCAAATATTCCATAACGTAGAAGGGAATCTCGTCATCCGTCACACCATAATCGGTAACCCTGACGACATGCATACTATTGTTTCCTAGCTGAGCACAGGTCATGGCCTCACGCATAAACCGCTGGGCCATATGCTCATTAAGCAGGGTTTGAGAAAGGAATTTAACAGCAACAGGAACACCTCCGAGGAGCATATCTTCAGCCAAATAGACTTTACCCATGGAGCCTTGACCTATTGAGTCCATGAGCTCATAGCGATTGGCAAGTCTGCGACCGAAATTACTGTCTGTCATGTAAGGCTGTTTTTCTAAGCAAATAATACATAGCGTTGGTCCTATTGCTGAGAATAGCGAAAAACCTAAAACACTCAGCTACAGCCACAAATCAACGCATCAAGACCTATGACATCAAGGTTGCTACTCGTCGTAAACTAGGTTGCCCCGCCCCTTTTCGCTGTAATGCCCCAGAGACACAACTGGTAGCTTAGCAATAAAAGTATTTTAGAAAATAGGTGATGGCAGTGTAGCGATTTTGCCCCATCTAAAGGGCAATCAGCATGTTAAATCGCAACAAACCAGAATTCCTCCCGATTCGAACTTCACTAGCTTTAAGAACGTTTTAACTGTTCTTAAAATACCCGTTTTGTCTAACACACCCCCATTCTATAGAGAGCAACAGTGCCAGATCTACCAGAGCATCTGAGGCTTTAGATTGGTATTCAGCTCTTTTCTCAGCATACTTTTACTGTCCTGGGAACTACCTACTGAGATAGTCGTACGTGCCCTCAGCACCCATTCCTTAAGGAGTTTTCGCTGAGGGGGAGCAATATGTAAACGGCGAGAATCAACAAATTGGTTAGGAAAGTCTTTAGCGAAAAACAGCACACGATAACTACCGTTTCCCCCTAAATGCCAAATAATTTTTCCATGGTAAGGGTTTTTAAGATCTAGATAGCTAGATAGCCATCGAGGCCCTTGAACTTTACTGTGAAACGCCGTCACCCATAGAACCATGGGATGAGGGTTAAGGGTACATAAAAAATTGTTGTAGCCGGTGTTACTAACGCGTTGCTCTATTTCTTGCGCAGATAGCATAACCCACAGTGTAGGCAATTGGCGTTCGCCCATAGTCAAGAGTTTTGGAAAAACAATCTCAGCAATCGGCTTATCCTTCGGCCATACTTGCTGCCGGTAAAACCGCTCTTCCTCAGACTCTTGTGGCAGCTCTTCGGGATCTTTCGCTGACCTTAGAAAGGCTGACATGGGACTGTCAACAGCCCCTTCAAGATGTGCCAGCAAATGGCTAACGCTAGTCGGTCGCCGGGACCGTTCCTTGGCTAAACACCCCATTACTGCTTCTTTGAGCCGTTGCGGCAATGTGCCATAGGGCGATAACCCATCTAAGGGTGTTGGTTCTTGAGAACGGTGGGCTTTATACCAGCCTCCAAACGTATTAACCTTCGGACATAATGGCAGCGTACCTGTCAACATCTGGTACATCATGACACCCAAGCTGTAGATGTCAGAACGACTATCCAGCTCTTGACCTTCCATCTGCTCTGGTGACGCGTAGGCTAAGGTTCCCAAAAAGCTGCTGGTTTGCTCACTGATACCGGCTTGCGTCAACTTCGCAATACCAAAATCTAAAACCTTGACCAGCTCCCCTACACTGGCACTTTGAGTGACCAGAATATTGCTAGGTTTGATATCTCGATGAATAATAGGCACAAGCTGACCATCGAGAATAATGCCTTTATGAGCTGTCTGAAGGCCTAAACAAATTTGTCTAGTAAAATCGAGAAATCGTTTGACTGGTAGGGGATGAGACTGAATCACTTGGCCCAGATTTTTGCCCTTCAGATATTCCATGACGTAGAACGGCACACCATCATCAGCCACACCATAATCGGTAACTCTGACGACATGGATACTGTTATTTCCCAGCTGGGCACAGGTCATGGCCTCATGCATAAATCGCTGGGTCATTTGCTCATTTAGCAGGGTTTGAGCCAAAAATTTAACAGCAACCGGCACACCACCAAGCAGCGTGTCTTTGGCCAAATAGACTTTTCCCATGGAGCCTTGGCCTATGGAGTCCATGAGCTCATAGCGATTGGCAAGTCTACGACCGAAGTTATTGTCTGTCATTGAACGCTGCGCTTCTAAACCAACAATATAGCCACTGCGATTTTTGCAAGGTTGACAGTGCGAGCTTATAAAGCAAGCTCATTCAGCCTTAATTCCCAGTCTAGAGAATTAAGTAGCCAATTTTACCGTTGCTGATTTCAGGGATGAATCGATCTGACAAAATTGCCCCACATCAGCATTGTCAGATTAAATCCTCCCGGGGATCAGCAACGCCCAAATTTTATTAGCCTTGGTGTCTAAAAACACAATTTGAGAGTTCGACTATCTATCAATACATAGGACTAAGCAAACTCCCAGGGCGAATTGATAGCAACTTGAAGAATAGTTTCATCAGCCTAACTCTGATGACGTTCAACGACAGCTTCCATGGTGCTGGTCAGATGATGACCTGCCATAATGCCTCCGGAGAAATGATATCGCTTTGGACTTAGGCGGTAGAGGGTTTCAAACCCGGTACGCATTTGTCTATCCTGCAGTGCCCAGTATTGTTGAACAATTGAACTAGGGGCGATCCAACCTTCACCTTCTACTCGCCCAAGGACACTGTGCTGCAATACAAATGTGTATTGACGATCGCCTCTGACAATCCGCCCTTTATACTGCAAGGAAATATCGTCTAATTCTCCATTAGGAAAAATGAGCTTGGTAACCATTGTGAACCAATCATTGCTATTCCAAGCAACCAGGATTTTGCCTTTGACAGTTATAGGGAGTAAATCCCTGGCTAACCAACTCCCTTGAAGGGTCCAGCGTCCTGGCTCAATCAGAAAACTGTGACTCACGTGTTCTCCCTAGTGGTTTGATGAAAATGCGCAATCGAACAATCAACAGTTTATGGATTTGAGACGTTAAACCTTAAAGCTCTGAGTGCATGTGTTCTTAACCTTAACAGGTATACCCTTACGGAAGAGATGAAAACGATAGCTATGGCTATCGTCACACCGTACCCTGTGGTTCAGTTGTTAGTCGTTAACGCTATCACCAACTGTATAAATGTTGCCAAGCAGGCAAGGTTGACGAGCACCGGTAACAGCAAGGATATTACCTGGATGTTGATGCCAACGCCAATATCCTAGGACAGTGAAAGCAATAGCTTCCTTATGACTGCTGCTGATACCAGCAGCATCAGTAGTCATAAGGTTGACGCTAGGCAATCTAAGCTGAAGCTGCGATCGCAAATATCCATTTTGACTACCTCCGCCACACAACAAGACCTCATCTGGAAGACAGGGTAGCTGTTGGTAACTGTCAGCAATAGTTGCAGCCGTAAAGGCTGTCAAAGTCGATAGAAAATCGGCTTGACTCAGATCAAGTGCCTGAGCCTCTTGCCAACACCGCTGACCATAGTCAGCACCAAATAGTTCCCGTCCTGTCGATTTTGGAGGAGGCTGCCGAAAAAATGACTGAGCAAGCCACTGATCAATTAAGCGCTGACAAGGGTGCCCTTGGGCTGCCCAGTCACCGTTGTGATCATAGGTTAGGTTGCCATCGCTAAACAGGCTCACAGCCCAGTCGATCAGGGCATTACCAGGCCCCGTATCCCAGCCAACAATAGCTGCTGGTGGTGGACCCGCTCGATCCCAAGGCGGCAGGTAAGTGAGGTTGCCAATACCGCCAATATTTTGTACACAGCGATGGTGCTGAGCATGACTGAGAAGACTAGCATCTACCGGTGGCACCAGGGGAGCCCCCTGGCCACCAGCTGCAATATCAGCAGCACGAAAGTTACTGATGGTAGGTGTTTGGGTGAGCTCCGCAATTAGCTCTCCACGTCCCATTTGCCAGCTATAGCCCATCTGCTGGGCGGTTGGGGGCCGATGATAAACCGTTTGGCCATGGGAAGCAATTAATTCAGCTGTACCTAAATGGTTGGCAGCGTTAGCAAAGGCGATCGCAATATCGTCATCCATGCCAGCAATATCGGCCATCGCTAAAGGTTTATTAGCGCATACGGCCAGGATGCGATCTCGCAGAGACGGTGAATAGTCAGCAGTATGAGCCGCCAACAGTTCAACCTTCACCCCATATCCTTTACCTGTTACCTCCACCAAAGCTGCATCAATGCCATCGACAGAGGTACCACTCATCAGGCCAATGACTTTCATACCCCTACTTACCTAGCTCTACATAGGTAGCTTATCAATGCCTTTGTTAGAACCCACCACTACCATCAAGGTTCCAGCTCTCAATCGAGTCACTGGACTGGGATTGATCTCAAACTTGTCCATAGCATTGGCTTTGCTGATAGCCATCAAGGTTAACCCATAGTGATTTCGTAGATCGAGTTCCACAATGGTTTTACCGTCAAATTCTTGAGGAACGACCACCTCTACAATGCTGTGATCTGGATCAAGCTCAAATCGATCGAGCACGCCTGGACGCGTTAGCGAGCGAGCGAGTTCACAGCCCATTTCAAACTCTGGAAAGACAACATGATCCGCCCCTACTCGCTGGAGCAACTTACCATGAATCTCTGTAGACGCTTTGGCAACTACGTTAGCAACGCCTGCCTCTTTAACATTGAGAGTCGTAATAATGCTCTCCTGGATGTAATTACCAATGGCAACAATCACCGTATCAAAGTCAGGAATGCCTGCCTCTTGCAAAGCGGACGGCTGGGTAGAATCCATCTGCACAGCATGGGCTGCAATTTGATCAGTTAGGACTTGAGCAACCCGATTTTCATCAGAATCAATCCCCAAAACCTCATACCCCATACCATGGAGCGTAAGACAGACAGCTCGCCCAAAACGCCCCAATCCGATAACCGCAAACTGACGATTATTAGCACGCAGATTCCTAAAAAACTTTAGTGACGATAAATTCACGTTGATTGCCAATAAATCAATAATGGAGTCTAAGTTGCATCTGATTCTGTAGCCTAAAGGTTTCTAAGATTAAACCTCCGATTCCGGAACAGATGACACCTATTTTGCCCAAAGGTCAAGCGGCTTAGCCATCCCCCATTGCTGAAGAATATCTCGCTACCCCATCAACATTAGTGTGTTAAAGCACCAATAGGGTGTAGGGTGTTTTTACTCTAATGAGAGTTTATCTTGAAAAATGGCTCTACCTTGCCATGCTCAAGCCTTAAACGACAATCACTCGTTCAGTATAAAGACGCCTTGAGCCAAATTCCTAAGTGACCCGCCAACAAACAATTGAGTATCGATTTCTTTCTTTGCTAGGCTTACCTAATGATCTTGGGAAGGAGATATCAGTGAACATTCAACTTGGTCGTGGCAAAACAGCAAGACGTGCCTATGGCATTGATGAAATCGCATTGGTGCCCGGCCCGAAAACCCTAGATCCAGAACTAGCCGACACGCGTTGGACCCTTGGTAACGTAGAACGTGAAGTTCCGATTATTGCCAGTGCGATGGACGGTGTTGTTGACGTCCGCATGGCAGTTGACCTGTCAAAGCTTGGTGCTCTCGGCGTCTTAAACTTAGAAGGTATTCAAACTCGTTACGCCGACCCCAACCCTGTGTTGGACCGCATTGTCTCTGTCGGCAAAGCAGAGTTTGTCCCTCTCATGCAAGAAATCTATGCTCAGCCAGTTCAGCCAGAGCTAATTAAGCAGCGCATTTCAGAGATCAAGACTCAAGGTGGGATCGCAGCCGTTAGCCTGACTCCAATGGGGGCAGCCAAGTATGGCACAACAGTAGCCGCAGCCGAGGCTGATCTAGTCTTTATTCAAGCAACGGTAGTATCTACCAACCATCTCTCTCCTGAATCTATCACTCCGTTAGATCTGGCAGAATTTTGTGCCGACATGCCTATGCCAGTGATTTTAGGCAACTGCGTTACCTATGAAGTCACCCTAGAGCTAATGAAAGCAGGCGCAGCAGGTGTTCTGGTTGGTATCGGTCCCGGCGCAGCCTGTACCTCACGAGGTGTATTAGGTGTGGGTGTTCCCCAAGCAACCGCTGTCTCCGACTGTGCAGCCGCTCGAGATGACTATCAACGTGAAACAGGACGTTATGTACCGGTAATCGCAGATGGAGGTTTAGTCACAGGGGGGGATATCTGCAAATCGATTGCTTCCGGTGCCGATGCAGTCATGATTGGGTCACCGTTTGCCCGAGCAGCCGAAGCTCCTGGTCGTGGATTTCACTGGGGTATGGCAACTCCCAGCCCAGTACTCCCCCGAGGGACACGTATCCAAGTAGGCACAACCGGTAGTCTGAAGCAGATTTTGCGGGGTCCAGCCCAGCTCGATGACGGTACCCATAATTTGTTAGGAGCCATCAAAACCAGCATGGGCACCCTGGGAGCTAAAGACTTAAAGGATATGCAACAGGTAGAGGTTGTCATTGCTCCCTCATTGCTGACGGAAGGGAAAGTGTACCAAAAAGCTCAGCAGTTGGGCATGGGTAAGTAGGCCATATTAAGATATATTCAGAGCATCAGCTTTTTAGATCACAAGGCAGCATGTTCTGAGTATGTTTTTTAATTAAAAGGTGATTTTCAAAAAAATTGTGGAGTGTTATTCATGATTTTCTCAAGATGATGATTGTTATCACACCTTGAGGATGACCAGCGTCACTAACACTACGTTTTCTTACAGACACAAGAAAACAAAACTTATAATCCGCGTCAGACCTCAAGTGTAGGGGATGGCAAAAGCTGAGACTTGACCTACAATAGGACTGAAAGCGGAGACGGAAGTTTCCGTTCACTCCTCACACCACACTCCGCCTAAACCTGTTTGGTTTAGGCGGTTCCTATATGAACCAAATTTGATAATTATTGATAATTCCTCAAGTTTGAATAAGACCTATGACACTAGTCAGGTTGGGCACAAAAAACCTGCAATAAAACTTTTGCAGTCCATGGAAGCGGTCATAAAGGAGTATTCTTAAGGTTGATTTTTCCACTGCTGAGATGAGTCACAAGCCAAAATCAGCTATGGTAAGAATCTGATATTTGTCGACAAGGAATATAGGGATGTCAGCCGCACAAGTCACAGATTCGACATTCGAACAAGAAGTTCTCAAAAGTGAACTACCGGTACTTGTAGACTTTTGGGCCCCTTGGTGTGGTCCTTGCCGGATGGTTGCTCCCGTTGTGGATGAGATTTCTGAACAGTACGATGGCAAAGTCAAGGTTGTTAAGGTCAACACGGATGATAACCCAAAAGTTGCTAGCCAGTACGGTATCAGAAGTATTCCAACATTGATGATTTTTAAAGATGGGCAACGGGTTGATATGGTAGTGGGTGCTGTCCCCAAAACCACCTTGGCAAATACTCTTGAGAAGTATCTATAGGCGTTTGATTTGGTTTTATGGATTTATTATTGGCTAAATGACTTAGCTGTAACCCAATATACTGAGACAGATATAGGGTGCAGATAGATCGGGTAAGTTCAAATTTTCAGAAATAAACGGTTTCAACAGTTTCTGTTGGAGCCGTTCATTTTTAGAGGCTGAAGCAACTGAAAGAGCAGTCTGTGCACAACAGGCACAGACTGCTAAACTGCAATCACGCTCTAATACTGCAAGAATACCGATTGCGTTGACTCAATGAGTTGACTCAATTACTAGAGATAACAAGGAGCGTTAGGTACATAGAGAGTGCTGTAGCAATTAGGAGAGACCAGCATCCTATTGAATCAATCCATTGCTATACAATTGGGGAGCTAGATGCTCTGATTCAACGCTTAAGAATCTTCACTAACTGCGTGTTTTATGGTGACCTCTACAACAAAATTGCCCACTCACTTACAAGAGAAGATTTCTGAAATTGTCACCCAGTTGCCCTCCATGGAACATGGGATTGTAATTCAACAGATTTTAGAAACCCTAGTAAGAATGATTGGGCGAGAGGCTGATCGGCTGGATTGGAAGATTTTAAGCAATACATTACAGGATATGGAACTGGGTTTTCAGGGTTTCTATCCTTACCGCCATACCCGAAAAATAGCCATTTTTGGGTCAGCACGTACTCCATCAGAGCATCCTGATTACCAGTTAGCAAAGACCTTTGCCCAACGAGCAGCACAACAGGGATTCATGATTATGACTGGTGCCGGACCAGGCATCATGGAAGCTGGTAATGAAGGAGCTGGCGTCGAGCATTCCTTTGGTCTGAATATTCAGTTACCGTTTGAGCAGGGCTCTAACCCAATTATGGAGAATGATCCAAAACTGCTCACATTCAAATATTTTTTTACACGCAAGCTATTTTTTTTGAGGGAATGTGATGCCTTAGCAGTATTTCCAGGTGGTTTTGGGACTCAAGATGAGGCGTTTGAGTCGTTAACACTCGTCCAAACTGGGAAAGCCGAACCAATACCTATTGTGTTGATTGATCACCCTGGTGGCAACTATTGGCAAGGTTGGGATACCTATATACGCGATCACTTAATGGCCAATCGACTGATCAGTGACGACGATCCTAGCCTTTATGTTATGACCGATAACATCAATGACGCATGGCAGGAAATAACAAACTATTATCGAGTGTTTCATTCCAGCCGATATGTTGGTGATCATTTGGTGATAAGGCTCAATTCTTGCCTGCGGTCTGGAGCGTTAGAGGAGCTCAATCAATCATTTAGCGATATTGTTGCTGCTGGCAAAATAGAAATGTCAAATGCGCTACCAGAAGAGCAAGATGATGAAACAGCAGAGCTGTCTCGCCTGGTATTCCAATTTAATCACCGTGACTTTGGTCGCCTACAACAGCTAATTCGTAAGATTAACACTCTTGGCGAGCCCTGTGAGGCTACTGAACACCCGGAACATAAATAATCAACACTCATTTTTCCAGATACACCTTTTATAGCAAGCTAATGATGCAATTAGCTTGCTTTCTAGAATTCGCGCTGGATGTGGGTTAAAATTCCGCGTGCGATCGCATTAGCCATCTCACTGCGCCACTCTGGATCACGCAGATTGTGAATATCTTCCGCACCTGTGACAAATCCTACTTCAATTAAGATTGCTGGCATTGAGGTACGGCGTAGCACATAGAAACGAGCCTGTCTTACACGCCGATCGGACATCCCCATCATGCGCAGCACTACATCATGCACTGTGCGCGCAAACCGAGCTCCTGCACCAGAATAATAGTAGGTTTCTAAACCGTTAACATCGGGCCGACTCAAGTTAATAGCATTGGCATGAATGCTGACAAATAGGTCTGCATCTGCACGTTCAGCAATCTGAACGCGGGGGTCAAGATCGAGCTCGATGTCACTATTGCGGGTCATAACCACATCTACCCCTTGCTCCCGTAGAATAGCGGCAACCTGTTGAGAAATTGGAAAAATCACCTGCTTCTCCTGCAGACCGCCAATTCCGACAGCACCCGGATCACGTCCTCCATGCCCAGGGTCAATGGCAACAACAATGCGCCCTTGGGGTACCCGAGGCAGATCGCTCGAAGCTGAAGAAGGCTCAGTTGGGTTAACCCTAGCTCTGTCAGAGGGACTAGAAGGTCGCTCTGAAGGACGTCTCGTCACCGCTGTAGAGGGTACTGGAACAGTGCTACTAGGCGCACTATCAGGAATATCTCGAATCGCTACTCCATCAGGAAGTACAGAAATTCCCCGGAGACTACTACCAATTTCAGTCGTAATGGTCTGCCAGTCAGGGCTGTCATCCCCCAGAGTCATAGTGATAAACACCGTTGAGTCGCTCTGAGATATCTCCCAACTTTCAATACTGTAACGATTGTCTGGCAGTGACGCTGGCGTTAATCTGGGCGAAACAGAGCTGTTGGGTAGTTCTAAGGTGATTTTTCGTTCTGGATCCCGTCGCCGGGAGCGGCTAAGGCGCACCTCCGGTGTATCACCCGATAAGCGAATAAAAAAGCCATCAGCCGTTGCCACAATACTTTGCACCTGAGTGCTTTGACTCTGGGCTGACGCGTTAGCATCCGCTGTCACCTGGTTTGTTGTCCGCCCAGATGCGCGCTCGGCTTGATCCGACGACTGATTAACTCGAGCAGATGATGATGAGCGTCTTGGGCGGTCCTCATCATCGGTAGCCACTAGTTCAGGCAGCTGCACAAACCAACGACGATTGGTTTCGCCCCGAACTTCCACTTGTTGTGGATCAAGGCTATAACCAGGGGCTACTTCAATCACAATGCGGGCTGTTTGGTCATCTAATTGACCCACGCGGACTTCACGCAACCCTTCTTGTAGTCGCTGTCGAGAAGTCGCACTCGTCACCTGAGTACCTGGTAAATCAATGACTAAACGGGTCGGATTAAAAATCAACTTGGCTGTTGGCTGGACCCGAGTGTCCGTTGTAAATGTCAGACGATTTTGCTGCTGGTCAAAACGCCAAAACTGAAGATTGGCAGCATCGGCTGGCAAGGCAATCAGCACAGCCCCCAAAATACCAATCACGCCAGACGTCAAGCTAGACATTCTGGAGGCTACCGCCTTACTAGAAAGTAAAGGATTCCAATGCACAGCTTCAGTTCCTTCTAACAGTGATGATCCCACAGCCATTAACTGGCTCAAGTAAACCCGAGATCAATATTGCAAGACAAGAGTAACCGCATTTGTGCAATGTTTAAGATATCGAACATCAAAATTGTGCGGTTTTCAGGATACTCCTTTCTTTGATTCATCTGACTTTTGTAGTTTCAGACAAGAATCGTTAGGGAAACCTGCCACCAGCGACGAGCTAGATTAACTCCAGTTCATCGTTAAAGTGCCCTTATCAAAAGAAATTAATACAAGAAAACTATTTATACAGTTCCCTAGTGACTAAGCATACTCAGCATGCGATTCCATCGCAGCAATGCTTTTAGGCACAGCTGCTGTCAGAATTTCATGGCCAGTTTGGGTGACCAGAACGTCATCCTCAATACGGATACCTATACCACGCCAACGCTGTTCCACATCGGGCTGTCCCTCTTCAGGTTCATAGTCTGGAGCAATATAGATACCTGGCTCAACCGTGACTACATTGCCAGGCGCAAAGGGTTTCCAGGTTTTATCCGAATTCCGTAGAGTACCACTATCGTGTACATCCAGCCCTAAAAAGTGACCGGTACCATGCATGAAGAAGGCTTTATGTTTTTTCTCTTCGATTAATGTGTCTACGCTGCCCTTAAGCAGACCTAACTCGACTAATCCTTCGGTAATTGTGCGAGTAGCCGCATCATGAAAGTCATTAAAGGGACGCCCTGGTTGAACGGCATCAATCGCCTTGAGCTGAGCTTCTAAGACTAATTCATAGAGAATGCGCTGCTCAGACGTGAAGCGTTCTCCCACGGGAAAGGTGCGGGTAATGTCGGCATTGTAGTAGTTGTAGGCGCAGCCTGCATCAATGAGCAGCAGATCGTTCGTCTGCATTTGGCGATCGTTTTCGATGTAATGCAAAATGCAGGCATTGGCACCAGAGGCCACAATCGATGGATAAGCCGGCCCTAGAGCCCCTTCTAAGCGAAATATATGTTCCATTTCAGCCTGGATTTCATATTCATAGCGACCAGGCTGGGTAATAGCCATGGCATGATTATGGGCTTTGGCTGAAATAGCAATGGCTTTACGCATCTGTTCCAGTTCGCTGGCGCTTTTGACTCGGCGAAACTGCTGCATTAACAGCCGCCCATCTTCAATGGCTACCGGGCCTCGTCCACGTTTTGGGTACTTGGCTAATAGTCTTCGCCATAGGGCCAGGATGTGCTGGTCTAAACGACCATCATCACCAAAATGGTAATGAAGCCGATCAGCATTTTCCACATATTGAGGTAGCTTTTCAGCTAATTCTTCAATGGGATAAGCTTCCTGGGCTCCATACTTTTGCTTGGCTAGCTCTATACCTGTGCGATAACCGGACCAGGTTTCTTTTTCCTTATCCTTGGGTCTGACAAACAGCACAAACTGATGCTCTTCGTGATGGGGAGCTAGGACTGCGATCGCATCCGGCTCATTAAACCCCGTCAGATAGAAAAAATCACTGTTCTGACGAAATGGGTGTTCCACATCGTTGTGCATGACAGCTGTTGGAGCACTACCAAAAATAGCAGTACCTTGACCAATAGCGGCCATCACAGCCTGTCGTCGCTGTTGATATTCTGAATTCATGGACATGTGAGCAGTTTTGCTACGTTAAGAGAGAACCTTAATTCGCATACCACTGGCTGGCAAGCTACCACTCTGAAGTGTCAGCGTACTACCAACTCGGTCAACAGGTGTACCCGCCATTGCTCCTAGGAACTCATCGACACCTTGCAGTTCACAGCTGTCGTTGGCAGCACTGGTGCGATATTGAGTCGGGATAACCAATTTGGGCTGCAAGCTCTGCACAGCCGCCGCCGCTTCCGTGGCATTGTAAGCCTTGGAGCCACCCCCTACTGGTAGCAGTAATACATCAGGGCGACCAATCAAAATTTTATCTTCTAAATCAATGGGTGCTGCAGCCCCGCCAAGGTGAACAACCTTGACCCCAGCTTGAGTCCATAGCCAAGCCGTATTCGTACCAAATCTTCTCCCCCCCTCTCGATCGTGGGGCATACCAACACCTTGAACACTGAGACCATTGATCTCATAGGCACCTGGTTCATCTAGATAGTTGACGGTTGTGCCTTCAGGAATAAATCCTTCGTCAAATAATCGGCTACTAATCAATACCAGGTCTGAACCAGCCAAATTTGGAGCTGTATAACCTTCAGTACAGCCCAAAGGTCTGAACGGGTTGGTCAAAATGGTCTTACCACCACCGGAAAACTGGAAACACATATGCCCCAGTGCTGTGATGCTTAAGGTGCCCGTTTGCGCTTGGTAGGCTTGCCAATGAGAAGCAATGCCCAATCCAAGAGTACTGACGAAGGCTGCACTGGCATTTTGAAGCAATTGCCGCCGTTTCATAGTGTCCTCACATCCCATTGAGATCAACTGTCCATGACTTGTTATAGTGCCACAGGCTTGGAATACTCGCTAAGAAAGACAGCCAGTTTTCTGGGTCATACCGCCCTGTCAAAAGCCCCAAACCCCTTAGACGGTGGCCGGTACCTTCATCGGAATAGGACTCAAAAAGTTATGCAGGAGCCGTTTACCTGATTTAGTCAACACACTTTCAGGATGAAACTGCACTCCTTGAATATGAGGGTACTCGCGATGACGAACCCCCATAATCGTGCCGTCATCAACCCAAGCAGTGATTTCTAAACACTCAGGACAGCTCGCTCGCTCCACGACTAAGCTGTGGTAACGAGTTGCCGTCAATGGATTTTCAAGACCTGCAAAAACCCCCTGATTTGTATGGGTCACGGGGGATGTTTTGCCATGCATCAGTTCAGCGGCGGCTGTGACGATACCACCAAATACCTGACCAATGCTTTGGTGTCCCAGACATACCCCCAAAATCGGAATAGTTGGACCCAATTTTCGAATTATTTCCAAAGAAATGCCGGCATCGTCAGGAGTGCCAGGCCCCGGAGAGATTAGGATTCCATCCGGTGACAAATCACGAACCTGCGCCAATGTAATTTGGTCATTACGAAAGACACGAATGTCAGATGCAACAGGAAGCGTTTGTCCCAACTCTCCTAGATACTGAACCAAGTTGTAGGTAAAACTATCGTAATTATCAATGACTAAGATCATTGTTTGCCTAAAGCTCAATGAGCCTAGCTTAAGCGATCCCAGTATTCAACAGCACAAGTAGCGGTGGCAAGTATATAAATCCAGCCACAAGCAAGGCAGCCATAGCAGAGATCAGAACAGCCCCAGCAGCACAATCCTTTGCAATCTTAGCCAGCTCATGGTAGGTCTGGCCAACCGTTAGATCCACCACAGACTCTAAAGCTGTATTCATCAGCTCCATCACCAGAACAGCACTGATGGTAATAGCAACCACAGCGGCTTCAATTGCTTTGATGTGCAGCATTACTCCTAGAAACAACGCTACTAGACCAATGCCTAAATGAATACGGAAGTTTCGCTGGGTTCTGACGGCATAGATAATCCCTGCCCATGCATAGCGAAAACTAGTGAATAAATTCGGGGCAACCTGCCAAGCAGTTTTGCTTTCTTTCTTACTCTTAGGAGCAGTTTGAAGGTTAGAGGAAATAGACATGCACAAACCTTAAGAGGTGATGTATATTCAGTCAGCACAAAAAGCGCAAGACCGCTTAATTTAGCTAGCAGCCACCGCAAACTAAATGCCGGAGCTACTGCTTAGTCCATCAATAAGACTTATATAATCTTCGGACCTAATTAATCGAAGCCTGAAACTACTAAATAGGTTCCCGAAAGAATTATCATTTTGTCGATTATATTAACCTTTATCAAAATCTGTAATCGTATATTACCTATCCAGATTCAGGAAATATCACCTATCTTGCTAAAACGTCAAATCAATACACTTCAGAAGACTATGTTGCTTCTCTAGCATATTTTGAAGAGCCGCATCATCAGGATGATCCCATCCCAATAAGTGCAGAAGACCGTGGGCTGCCAGCCAAGCCAACTCCTGAATCAGGGAGTAATTATCATTGTGACGCTGCCGCTGAGCAGTTTCCACAGAAATAATCAGATCACCCAAGGGAATAGGCGATGTTTGATAAATGGTTTGAGCTCCAGGGATTTCCGTTTCTTGAGCCGCAAAGGCTAGGACATCCGTGGGCTTATCCTGGTGACGATATGTAGCGTTTAACTCTTGAATGGTAACGTCATTCGTAAGCAGAAGGTTAATCTCGTATCGACCTATGGGGGATGCCGTTGGAGCTAGTTCCCTAAGCCAAATATTAAACCAGGTTTGCCAAGCCGACGTAGGGGGTAAGTCCGGCTGCTTGGGTAAAAGCTCTGTCGCCTCTACCCAAAGCTCTACCTCGGGCACTAAAGTTTGAGTCAATGGAATCACCGGGTAAGGTAAGCCAAACCAATCAACACTCCTAGTAAGCCCATAGCGGTCAGAAAAAAGTGAAATAACGATTTACTACCTTTTTTGACCATATTGCGCATGGCTAGTTTGACGTAGCTGGGTGCAGGCTCCATGGGTTGTGGGTCTACAGAAGGCGGAGGCGATTGGGACATAGCTCTTAAGTAATAAATAAAAATGGTCGTTGTTGATCTTCGGGAGGATTTAATCTAAAAAATACTGATTTAAAGCAATCTTGTCAGATCGATTCATCCCTGAAATCAGCAACGGCTACAAACGCCTAGGCCATTAGGCTAAATATTGACGCAACAGGCTAGAACTAGAATTCTTTCAAACATTAAGTAATGTATCAGCTCTCACTATACCCCGGTCGACTACACGGTTGATTCTTGAGTAATTTGATTTTCTTGCTGAAGTAATGCCTGAATAAATAGATCAAGCTCGCCATTCATAACATCGTCAACTGCCGTAGTTTCAACATTTGTTCGTAGATCTTTCACCATTTGATAAGGGTGAAAGACGTAGTTACGAATTTGATTTCCCCAAGCGGCTTCTACCATGTCACCACGAATATCAGCAATCGCCTGGGCCTGCTGTTCTTGAGCAATGACTAACAGCTTCGCTTTTAGTAAAGCCATGGCTTTTTCACGGTTTTGCAGTTGCGATCGCTCCTGGGTACACCGCACAGACAGGCCTGTCGGCAGGTGAGTAATCCGCACAGCCGTTTCCACCTTATTCACGTTCTGACCACCTGCTCCCCCAGAACGGGATGTTTTAATTTCCAGGTCTTTATCGGGAATATCTAGCTCGATGGTGTCATCTAAAACCGGCATCACCTCAATGCCCGCAAAACTAGTCTGCCGCTTGCCGTTGGCGTTAAACGGAGAAATGCGCACCAGTCGGTGCGTCCCCTTTTCTGCCTTCAAATAGCCATAGGCATAGCGCCCATCAATTTCTAGGGTGGCCGATTTTAGCCCCGCTTCATCTCCTTTAGATTCTTCCACCAGCCTGATGTTGTAACCGTGCTGCTCACACCAGCGGGTATACATCCGTAGTAGCATTTCAGCCCAGTCCTGAGCGTCGGTCCCCCCTGCCCCAGCATTAATGGTAACGACAGCACTGTTCTTATCATAGGGACCCGAAAGCAGCTGTTGTAGCTCCCACTGGTCAAGGGCCTTGGCTAGATTTTGAGCTGTTTCTTGCGCTTCAGATAAAAGGGCTGGATCTGACTCTACTTCCAGTAATTCTGCAATGGTCTGAATATCATCAAGTTGAATATTCCAAGTATTGAGCTGTTCCAAATAAGACTTATATTCGTTCAGCGTTTGTAGTGTCTTCTGAGCTTGTTCTTGGTTATCCCAAAAGTCTGGTTGGGCAGCTACCTGCTCTAGGTCATCAATTTTTGCCTGAATAGCAGGCAGGTCAAAGATACTCCTGAGCTTTGCCCAGGCGATTAGTGAGCAGATCGCTTTCGCGTTTGAGGTCGGACAGGTCTAACATTAGGCAATGGGCTTAGACGATGAAAACCAATGGGGTCGTAGCCTATTAATTCTATAATGTCACCCGCAGTTCGACCGCTGATCCCTATCCTATGGTCCTTTCTTCCAAGCTTTGGCAAGACCACCTAGACCTGGCCAATGAAAGCCTTGCCCATCCATTTGTTCAAGGTATTGCAGACGGTACACTTCCCCAAAAGACCTTTGCCTACTATGTGGGTCAGGACGCATTCTTTCTAGAAGCCTTTGCCCGAGCTTATAGCATTGCAGCGGCCAAAGCTCCCACCTGGCAGAGCTTTAATGTATTTCATGATTTGGCGGCTGGGGTGTTATCAGAACTCAAGCTACACCAGAGCTATGCTCAAACTTGGCATGTAGACCTGACCCAGGTGAGCCCCGGAAAAGCTACACGGCAATATACGGATTTTTTATTGGCAACGGCCTGGGGTCAGTCTATTGGGGTCACAGCTGTCGCCATGTCGCCATGCATGCGTCTGTACGCCTATTTAGGTCAACAGCTCGCCCAGGGTGGCATTCCAGAGCATACCTATGGGGATTGGATTGCCACATATAGCAGCGACGAGTTTGAACCCTTAGCAGCTCAGCTAGAAGCCATTGTGGATGAATATGCAGCAGACAGTGCGTTGATTCGATCTACGTATCGCTATGCCATGGTCTGTGAGCGGGATTTTTTCCAGGCGGCATGGCGATATCAGAGTGAAGTTGAGAGTGAATAATTTTGATGAATTTGCCAACGGTGACCGTCATGACGCAGTAGCGTCAATTGTTGGGCTATGAAGTCAAACGCTAATGTTTTTTGTTGAAATTTTGGCCAAGCTTGGTGAAATGCCGTTTTGGTGAGATCTCTAAAGGCAACGGTAATGTGGGGACAGAAGTTACGATAACGGCGATCGACAACACCATATCTAGTTTCCATAAATATGGCTAAATCTTTTTGTAGGCTCATTAAACCTGGAACATGAACGACATCCACGTAAATGACGTTGGGAGGAAAGGCTCCGAAATTACGCAGTGCGATCGCAACCTCCTCCCTTCCCACAGCAAACCCCTTCAATCCCTCAGTCAACTCATCCACCCGCTCTTTAGGCCACTCAAACGGAGCCTGCAACGTAATGTGAGGCGGTGAGTTAAATGCCTTACAAGAGTCATACTGTTGCTCAAAGTAGCCCTTAATCTCATTGACAGACGCTTGAATCTCCGATGGTGGCACCAGAGCAATGAAGAATCGCTGCGAATTCATAGGTTAGCCATTAATCTTTCTACAATGTATTTTGTAAGGCCTTAGTCCAAAACCAAGGCCACTATCTCCGAAGGTTGCTTATGGCCTGGTTTGTCAAAATTGAGCGTGGGATTGTCAATAAATCCACGTTTGACCAGTTTGTGCCTGCCCATGTTGACTACGTCAACGATTTAATTGCAAAAGGACACCAAGCCAAAACCGGGTATTGGGCTGAGCATGGCGGTGGCATGTTGCTTTTCCAAGCATCGTCTCTAGCCGAAGCCGAAGCCATTGTCAAAGCCGATCCGCTGATTGAAAATGGCTGCGTCGACTACGAACTTCATGAATGGTGTGTAGTGGTGGAATAGCCCGCTACAATAACAGACCCGAGGACTTCAGCATTTTTCATAGTTACCACAACGTTAGGTCAACATGGCGAAAACCAATAAAAAATCCCAGCCCAGTGACGGCTTCAAAGTCATGGCTGACAATCGCCAGGCCAGATTTACCTACGAAATCTTAGACAGCTATGAAGCGGGTATTGAATTAAAGGGCACTGAAGTCAAGTCTATCCGCGCTGGCAAGGTCAACCTGCGAGATGGCTATGCCCAGGTCAAAAACGGTGAAGTGTGGCTACTGAATGTCCATATTTCCCCCCACAACATGACTAACCAGGCGTATAACCACGAACCGCGCCGTCCACGTCGACTATTGCTGCACAAGGCTGAAATTCGTAAGTTGATTGGCAAAGTAGAAGAAAAGGGTCTAACTCTAGTCCCCTTAAAGCTCTATCTCAAAAAAGGACGCGTCAAGGTCAACATTGCCATTGGGCGTGGTAAAAAACTCCACGATAAGCGCGAGTCCTTGAAGCAAAAACAAGAAAAACGCGATATTGCCCGCATGATGAAAAATCGCTAGATCGTTTCTTTGTCTAGGGCAGCCACTACTTGCTCATAAATCTGCTCAGCTTCTTTGGGGGTATTTCCAATGCAGGTGAGGCCCAGCTTGCCATACTCCGAGAGGCAACCCATCAGGTGAAATGCAGCCCCAGTGCCAGCAATAGAATTAAAGTGCAACTGTTCAATCATGATGATATCCATCAGATCATTGGGCAACAGACCTTTGTACTGCTCCTTTTGTAAGTTATCAGACGCTCGATAGTATTTGGGTTGCCCCTGGGGAGTGTAAAACTGGCCATCCTCCAGGTTATAGCTGCCGTTGGTTAATAGCTGCAAAGCCATAAATGGGTGGGTAGTGCCCCCTTTACGCAAGTTAATTTCAATGGCATTTAAATCCCAAGTTTGATCCGCGTTCTGCACCGCAATAAAATCAACACTATACCTTTCAAGGGCTCCCTGTTTCGCCAGGCTTTCTCCGACGCGACGGCCCATTTCCTGCAATTCCAGCCGATAGGCTCCGTCTGCAGGAAAACGACAACCTAAAAAGATTTGGCCATCAGGGCCTCCTAAAATCTGGTCATGGGTGGATAGAATTTCGACTTCGCCAAAAGGGGTGATGTGACCTTGGACACTAGGAGAACGCTTAATGTCACCCTCAATGAACGCTTCTGCGATCGCACCTAGCTCTTCAATCTTGCGACTAAAGTGGTCCCAGGTTTCATGCACATACTGAAAACGCATATGTTTCAGTGCTTCGTGAATCTTGACAACCCTTTGGCTGTGAGATGCATGGCCTGGAGCAACATCTTGCAACTCATCCAACAACAGCAAAGCATTTCCTTCCCCTGAAAATCCCTCATTCAGCTTGATCACAATACGTTTCAAGGTTGGCTGTTGCTCCCATAAATCAGCTGTGGCCACAGCCAGATCTTTGACACAATATGTAAGCTGACTACCTTGCGGATGGGGTACACCACAGACACCAAAAATTTCACGACTCCCAGCCTTAGTACCCAAATCCAACAGCGCTGGAGATAACGCCATTAGTGGAATATTCAATGTCAGCGCCAACTGCTGTTCCCAAGACGTAGAGTTAAAACAAACCATGTAGGCTTCCTCGGGAGAAAGACAATGGCGAATACGCTCCACCAAGCGTGGACGTTTCAAAATCTTTTCAGTCAAGGGCCGTTGTGACCCATCATAGGTAGAAAATAAATTCAGCCGGCTCTGAGCATGGGAGCTAGGAATACCTGGTAATAGCTCCAAATAGTAATCGACAATGCTAGGATGCAGCGGCTGCGAAGTGACATAGATCAGAGACGTATTAGGATTCCGCAGGTGCAGGAGTGAAAACAGCAGTCTCTCTTCATAGTGATGTACACCTTCCACCTTTCTCAATTCCTCTTGATCAAGGCTAAGGGAAGGCACCACCAAAATTTGCCTGGGAGCACGGTCAAAGCAATCTACAGGTTGCCAGCATGTCGTCAATTGAGCCTGGAGCTGACGAAATTTGAAATCATCTTTAATTTCAGAGTTGGCTAACTTAAATATCACGACTGCTCCTTAACCAACACAACTGGCTACTGAATCTGATTAACACCCCAACCATAGACTTACTATTTTCTTAATACAAAAGTAGCGGTGTGAAACAACCCTTCACACCGCTACTTTTTATCTATATCAAAACCGGATCCAAGAGAGGCAAAATTTTTGACACTCTTACAGGTTTAAACAACCTAAACGCAACCCAAACCCTAGGGATCTGTCTGCAATGTCTGGGGTTGCAAATAATTAATCATTTGATCAACTCCCCGTTGAATGCGACGAGTCACTGTCATCGGACTCACACCAATGCGTTCAGCCACCTCTTTACGGGAAAGTCCCTTAAAAAAGACAAATTCAATAGCTGAGCGGGTTTTATCCTCTAACTGACTGAGCGCCCGCTGCACTTGCTGACGATCTTCTTCTAGCGCTTGCAGAAGCTGATAATGCATATCCGGCAGGGTATCTCCCAGAGTAATTGTTGAATCAGTTTGATGACAAACAGTAGCGTCTAAACTCAGTGGCATACGATTCTTATTAGCCATTTTCACCTGACGCCACTCTTTAACCGAAATACAAAGGGCTTGAGCCATTTCATGATCAGACGGCTGGCGACCATATTGTCGAAGTAGATCAGCTTGTAGCTTCTGACTAGCCTTTTGCAAATCTTGCCAACGACGAGGAATTTTAACCGTAGATCCGCGATCCCTCAGAAAGTGAAGCATCTCACCTCGAATATAGGGAACCGCAAAAGAACTAAACGCACACCCTTGACTTGGATCAAACCGTTCAATTGCTCGAATCAAACCAAGATAGCCAATCTGCTCAAGGTCTTCATAAGGTTCAGCACACTGATGACTTACACGGTGCGCTATTTTTCGCACTAAACCTGCATTTAAGCGAACTAAATCATTACGCAACTTAATTGATGGCTGTTGTTTATATGCCATCAGCATCTCCATCCCGCGAGATCGAAGCGATGAGGTTTGAGTAGCCATAGTGTACTAAATATCCTGTGTTAGGGCGTTAAATCGTGATTTAAGTACATTGTCGGGATGTTGACTTAAGCCCACCATCGTTGGATTACGGGACTCGGACTATAAATTTCCCGAGAGACTCCGTATATTTACTCTGGCTGTTTAAAGTATTACTTCGAGATAGATATCCCCAACACACCCGGTAGAGTGCACTGATGATATCTAAATCAGTAGATACTCTTAGGAATTATTTATTCATCAAAAATTATCGCCATGTAATTTTTCTTGCCTGATCGCAGCGACATTAATGCACTACAGCCAAACTTTAGACTTATACATATAGTTCTTGGAAAGAACCTAGAACGTTACCTAATCGCTACCTGAAATAATTAACTTTAGAAACTATGTGAGATATAAGCATCATAGACAGTCATATATGCCTATATTCAGCATTCCCATCAAGCTTTGTGTATGTAACTTTTTCTTTAAAAGAAATAATGAATTTAGACCATCCTCGTTACTCACTGAAATTTTGTTGCTCAAAGTTTTGAAGCACACTACAAATTTTTCAGCAGTATCTAGCCATTAATCAAGAAATGCTTTGACCACCGACAAATAGGTTGAAGCATCCTCCAACATGGGAAAATGAGCAGTACCCGGCACTTCTACATACTTAATATGCTTGCTCAAGGACGCCGCCTGACGCCCGAGCTGAGCAGGGGTAATCTTGTCATATTCCCCAGATATCATCAGCGTGGGTACGCTAATAGCTGAAAAGGCCCGAGGCATTGTTTCTGTAGCATGCTTACTGACAGAGGCCTTTAAGGTACCTAAGGCAGTTGCCATATCAGCTTGCAAAAAATCGTTAAGAAATATTTTTTTATCAGGATAAGAAATTTGTTTTTTCAGAAATCGTGCCATAAACATCTGAGGTGCAAAAGGAATATTCGCTAACCATGATGGGCGAAACATCACGACGTAGCTACCAAACCGATGAAAAGCTTGAAAGGCAAGCTCATCATATTCAAAAGCCCCATTGCACGTAAGAATTGCCTTATTCACGCGTTGAGAAAAACGAGTAAGAAAGTAAAGTGCTACTGAAGCCCCCATAGAGTGAGCATTTATAAAGACACGTTCCAGCTCCAAAGCTGTTAATAAACAATTAAGATCATCTGCAAAACTTTCCAGAGCTCCTAAATCAACTGTTGTCTTGACTGCAGCTGCGGATCTACCAAATCCACGCAGATCATATAGCAAACAGTCAAAATCATATTTCATTGCCTGAGCTGTACTTTCCCAATAACGGGCAGATCCTCCCCAGCCATGCAAAAACACTAGAGTTGGGCGACTTCCGGGTGAACCATCGCAAATCCATTCATAGTAATGGTTGACCCCATTAAGCTTTATATAAGCCATATAACCCTCAACACTCAGCTTTATACAGAGTGACATTCAGGCAGACATAAGTCAGGTATTCTCTGGTTTTAATTAATTAAGCAGATTCTGGTTTAGGTAATGAAGAGGGATGCATAAGCAACTCTGCGGTAGAGCGTTTTTCAACCATTTCTCGGGTAATTTGAAAACGCTTCATATCCTTCCTTGAAGGCAGCTCATACATCACATCCAGCATAATTTCTTCAATAATGCTACGCAGTGCTCGTGCACCGGTCTTACGCCGATACCCCTCTTGGGCAATCGCACGAATAGCGTCCGGCTTAAACTCCAAGCTCACATTGTCCATAAGCATGAGCTTCTGAAATTGTTTGACAAGGGCATTTTTAGGCTCTGTCAAAATTGCCATCAATGCTTCTTCATCAAGTGGATTAAGTACGGATATGGCTGGAATTCGGCCAATAAATTCAGGAATCATCCCAAATTTAACAATATCGTCAGCTTCTAAATTTTTGAGGACATCAGCAGCTCTCTTATCACGATTGAACTGTGTTTGAGGTTCTCCTGACCCTTGTACAAAGCCCATAGACTTTTTGCCAATACGCTGCTCAATAATTTTCTCTAAACCAACAAACGCACCACCACAGATAAATAGGATATTACTTGTATCAATCTGAATACAATCTTGGTAGGGATGTTTCCGTCCCCCTTGAGGTGGCACATTGGCAACAGTTCCCTCCAGCATCTTCAAAAGTGCCTGCTGCACACCTTCACCAGACACATCCCTTGTTATTGATGGATTTTCACTTTTACGAGCAATCTTATCAATCTCATCGATATAGATAATGCCGCGCTGAGCTTCTTCTACATCTAAATCTGCGACCTGTAATAACCGCAGCAAAATATTTTCAACATCCTCACCTACGTATCCCGCTTCGGTAAGCGTAGTTGCATCAGCTACAGCAAAGGGAACATCCAAAATTTTTGCTAATGTCTGAGCCAACAAAGTCTTACCTGAACCAGTAGGTCCAATCAAGAGAATATTAGACTTTTGCAGCTCGACATTCTCTTCACCAGGCCCACCCCCCGACTGCACATAACTTAGTCGCTTGTAGTGGTTATAAACTGCAACAGAAAGGACCTTTTTAGCCTCGTGCTGACCAATAACATGCTCATCCAAATAAGCTTTGATATCACGAGGCTTAGGAATTTGGTTTAGGGAAATATGTGACGGCGACTTTCGACTACGCTCAGGTTGCTGCTCTCGTCGAGGTGTCGGAGGAGTCACTGCAGAACTGGAGTCAAACAGTTCCTCATCTAAAATTTCATTACAAAGATCAACGCACTCGTCACAGATATACACACCTGGACCTGCTATTAACTTGCGCACCTGTTCCTGAGACTTCCCGCAAAAGGAACATTTGAGATGGGAGTCATATTTAGACATATCAGCCCTAACCTAGTGCGTTGACATCAAATCGGCGGTTGTATCGCGAGAAATCACGGTATCAATTAAGCCATAGTCAGCAGCCTCAGCAGCAGACATAAAGAAATCACGTTCAGTATCTTCTGCGATTCTGTCCAAAGGCTGCCCAGTGTGACCAGCCAATAGCTCATTTAACCGCTGCTTCAAGTACAAAATTTCCCGAGCCTGAATTTCAATATCAACTGCTTGGCCCTGAGCACCGCCCAGGGGCTGATGAATCATTATGCGGGAACTTGGCAAGGCCATGCGTTTCCCTTTAGCCCCACCAGAAAGCAAAAACGCCCCCATACTAGCAGCTAATCCAAAACAGATGGTCACCACATCCGGACGAATCTGCTGCATAGTATCGTAGATAGCCATCCCTGCGGTAATCGATCCTCCAGGGGAATTGATATATATTTGGACGTCTTTCTCGGGATCTTCGGAATCCAAATATAGCAACTGAGCCACAATTGAATCAGCCAGCGTATCGTCTACACCACTGCCAAGAAATACGATGCGCTCCCTCAGCAGGCGTGAGTAAATATCAAACGCCCGTTCACCTCGACCAGATTGCTCAAGCACTACTGGAAGCATACTTTTTGCTCCGTCAGTGCCACTGGACAACATGTGCCCAGACAAATCTGGTACTGTTGTACTCTGGCAGAGATGAAACATTGATGAATACATATATTGATTAATAGGCTCCCTATACATTATGCCTTATCCCTCAGTTGAGATGTGTGTAGGGAAGGCCCCCATACTCTAGCGAAAACCGACCAATTTCAACAGCCACCTGGCAGGATTTTTTGCAATCCTTTAATTGATTCCAACATTATTGGCAATGCAATCCCTTTCTGGGTAGTAACGCCCGCACCCGGCAACCTTATTATCTCTAAAAGAATTTGATCGGCTTAAGCCATGAGTAAACTCTATGATTGAGAAGGCTAACCTCAATCAATGGTTCTTAAACCAGACGACTATTCTTCCTCCAAAGTAGCCGTTGTTTCAGTGTCAGCTTCTTCATTGGGAGCCAGAGTACCTTCAGGCACAAGCTCAACACTTGCGTTCTCTGAAAGCCAAGTCAAAATCTTTTCCTTAAGAAGATCCTCATTTACCACTTGCTTCAAACGATCTTGATCAATTTTTGTCGGATCGTCTACTTCAGACATCATTTCTTTCATGCGAGTAGTCACAGCATCCTCATCAACGCTGATGGATTCCTGCTTTGCAACTTCTCCCAAAGCAAGCGTGCGACGTAAACGTTCGGTTGCTTCAGGCTTTGCATTTTCACGCATATTTTCGACCAGCTCCTTGGTCAAAAATTTATTGATATCAATACCTTGATTAGACAGCTGCATCACTGTCTGGGTAACGATATGATCTACTTCCCGCTGCAATAAGGTTCTGGGAATTTCTACCTGTAGGTGAGTAACCAGCTCATCTAGAAGGGCTGTTTCTGTATTGGCCTTAGTCGCATCCTCCGCCTCTTTCTTAAAACGCTCTTCCAAGGACTGCTTTAATTCTGCCAGAGTTTCAAATTCACTGACCTCTTGCGCAAGATCATCATCAAGATCAGGGAGTTCGCGCTCCTTCAAGTCATTTAAGGTGATGCTGAAAACAGCAGGTTTACCAGCAAGATCCGCCTGAGGATATTCATCTGGGAATGAAACTTCGACATCTTTAGTTTGGCCCAACTCCATGCCAACAATGCCTTCAACAAATCCTGGAATAAAGCGGCCTTCTTTAATTTCAACCTGAAATTCGCTGGCAGAGCCTCCTTCAAATTCTTCAGGTTCTTTACCGTCTTCAACAATTTTGCCGACGAAATCAACTACAGCGACATCCCCTTCCTGCGCTGTTCGATCTTCGACAGGGACCAGGCTGGCTAGATTTTGCTGATAGCTCTCTAAAGTTTCAGTGATTCGATCCGCACTGTAAGCAATTTCCTCAGCTTTAACCGATAGACCTTGATATTTATCAAGTTCAGCCTGAGGAGGAACATCTACTGATGCGGAAATAGTTAAAACTTTACCTGGCTCAAATTGCTCAATTAAGGATTCGAAACCAGAGCGCAGTTGATAATTGCCTAATGCTTCAATTTTTTCTTGAGAAATCGCCTTATCAATAGCAGTTTGGACTAACTCTTCAAGAGCAGCAGCTTTGAGCCTATTTGCTCCCAACTGCTGTACCAGGATCTGACGAGGCACTTTGCCTTTACGAAACCCAGGGATATTAGCCGTCTTCATATACTTACGTAGCGTCTGCTCATAAGTCTGCTTAGAGATATCTGCAGGAACTTCTATTTCTAAGCCAACCTGGCTATCGGGCAGTTTTTCCTGGGTAACTTTCATTTCGGCTTTTTGTTCTTATTGATTGGGTTGCGCAGCAGGTTTTACCACAAACTGACTTTGTAAAGTTTTGCTCCATTAGAGGGACAGCACTTTTACATCTCAGTCGAGTGCTGTCTTGTGACTCAAGATGCAGCACCATCTTTATTTGGCTAAAGTATCGTGGCTGTGTGAAGAACACCTAAAAAATTCAACGCTCAAAGCATGAGCTGCGAGCGCAGTTAGCTATATTACCTGATTATTCCTATATCGAAGCGTTGACTCTTAGATGCCTTGTTAAGAAGTTTAGCCTTTTTGCTTAATTTCTTACCTGCCCACACCAGCAAGCCGCACTGAATATTAACTATTGGCCAACATTAAGGCAGGGCTAAATGGGTGTAGTATCATAGGCGAGTATTCATGATTGCTATTTGTAAAGCACCCAAGCTTTATTACATGGTGCCTTTAGCTTGGGTGCTTGTAGGCCGGTTGACTTCAACCGGATACAGCCATGGCAAATTGATTTGGGGACATGGGAGCAATTTGTAGGGAGAAGTAAGCTGAACCGCTAATTGTTTTAGGAGTACTAGTGTTTCCCTTTTGGACTGTGTTTGAGTTAGGCTCGAAAACTAACCCATTACTTTTACTGAGTAAGACACAAGGCTGAATAAGACACAAGGGATTATTTGGCAATCTGGCCATTCTAGAGATTCCTGTTTTAGCTTTGGTATCTTTGTATAAATGGAACTCTACTGTATGGTTCAGCGGTGGGCTTAGGGATCTGAAAAGAATTTAGAATTTATTTGTAGGCATTGGCTCGTTCGTTAAAAGTTAAATCAGGCTTATTTTCTATTTAATGATTATTGTTTGTGTGCAAGTTTTATTAATAAATGAGGAGGTTAGATCTTTTGCCTGAAGCGTATCATGTAGCGATTATGGGGGCTACAGGTGCCGTTGGCACCGAACTGCTAGAGCTTTTGGAAGAGCGTAACTTCCCTGTTCAGGAGTTGACTCTTTTAGCTTCTCAGCGCTCGGCTGGGAAGGAGCTATTCTTTAAAGGGAAACCTATTAAGGTTAAAGCTATTAGCGATGTAGATTTTGCTGATATTGACCTAGTCCTTGCCTCTGCCGGGGGTTCTGTTTCTAAAGAATGGGCACCTAAAGCGGCTACAGCAGGTGCTGTTGTTATAGATAACTCTAGTGCGTTTCGCATGGACCCAGATGTCCCTCTTGTGGTACCTGAGGTGAATCCTGAATCTGCGCTCAATCACAAGGGAATCATCGCCAATCCCAATTGCACCACCATATTGATGAGTGTGGCCCTTTGGCCATTACATCAGCATCAACCGATGGAACGCATTGTAGTTGCAACTTATCAATCTGCCAGTGGAGCGGGAGCTCGGGCAATGGAAGAAGTTAAGCAGCAAGCTCAGGCAATATTACAGGGTGAAGAGCCTCCAACTGAGTCATTTCCATATCCACTGGCATTTAACTTGTTCCCTCATAATTCACCACTCAATGACCAGGGATACTGCCAAGAAGAAATGAAGATGGTGAATGAAACTCGTAAGATCTTTGGGGTTCCTGGTTTGCGTGTGAGTGCAACCTGCATAAGGGTCCCGGTTTTACGAGCTCATTCAGAAGCCATAAATATTGAATTCACACAGCCGCTCACGGTGAGTAAGGCGTTAGACCTGTTGCAAACAGCACCTGGTGTAAAGGTAGTTGAAGATTGGCAGACTAATTATTTTCCAATGCCTATGGAAGCTAGCGGTCAGGATGATGTATTAGTTGGTCGAGTTCGTCGTGATCTGTCTCATGATCATGGCTTAGAGCTTTGGCTCAGTGGTGATCAGATACGAAAGGGGGCAGCTCTCAATGCCGTTCAAATCGCTGAACTCTTAGTTAATAAGCAAGCTCTGAAACCAAAGGCCCTAGCCTAGAATGAGTCTGTCATCTTAGTTAGTTGTTAGTCTTCGGAAAGTTAAAAGCTTTATAGTCAAGCCTTATGGGGCGCTTGAGCGGTTAATAGTTTATAGATTCTGTAATGGGAGGTTCCAAACGGCCATGCCAAGTGGCAGGGTTGTCAATTAATCCTTTGAAGATAGGATTTTATTAAGTTTTCTGTATGATGTGATGTAGTGAGGATAGATAGGACGTGACATATTTTGGACGAGTACTCACGGCAATGATTACCCCTTTTGATCAGACAGGAGCCGTCGATTATGAGTCTGCGCAGCGGCTAGCATCCCATCTGGTCAGTCACGGTACAGATACTATCGTTGTATGTGGTACCACAGGAGAATCTCCCACACTTACTTGGGAAGAGGAATACAAGCTGTTTCAAGTCATTAAGGCTGCTATCCAGGGTCACGGCAAAATTATTGCTGGCACTGGCTCGAATAGTACGACAGAGGCTATTGAAGCAACCAAAAAGGCAGCTGAGTTAGAGTTAGATGGGACACTTCAGGTAGTTCCGTACTATAACAAGCCTCCTCAGGCTGGATTACAGAAACATTTTAGTGCGATCGCAAACGCAGTCCCCGACTTACCTGTGATGCTTTACAACATCCCAGGACGCACCGGGCAAAATTTGGCAGCGTCTACCATTGCCAACTTGGCAAAAGTGCCAAATGTCGTCGCTGTCAAAGAAGCTAGTGGTGACTTAGACCAAGTAAGCGAAATTCGTCGGCTGACCGCATCTGATTTTGACATTTATTCCGGGGATGACTCCTTAACGCTACCCATGCTGTCAGTAGGAGCCACAGGTGTTGTCAGTGTTGCCAGCCACCTCGTGGGAGAATCTCTACAGCAAATGATTCAAGCCTATGAGCAGGGTCAAGTGGTGGCAGCGCGGGATATGCATCTTAAATTACTGCCCTTGTTTAAAGCCCTATTCGCAACCACCAATCCCATTTTGATTAAAGCTGCCATGCATATTCAGGGATGGTCTGTAGGTACCTGCCGTTTACCTCTAGGTGAAGCTCCGGCTGAACTCAGCAATGAACTTAAAGGTTTAATGGCTGAATTAGATTTGCTACCCGTAGCCGCTGCATAGACCTAGCACTGCTTCAAATATCTGAAAGCCACAAAACTCAACTGTTTAGATATCTATACCCCTGTAGTTAACGCTTCAGACTTTACAGCACATCTCTACTAAACGTTTTCAGACAATTTTTTTGACCTTTCATTAAGGAACTCATGCGCCAACGATCTAGAACAAGCCAACGATCTAGAACTACTGCAAAAAGTAGCAACCAGTCTGATACTCCTAGAATTAAGGGCACTTCCCCTGTGCCATCTCCCAGTAATACCAAAACAATAGAGAAAGACACTCTTAAAATCATTCCCCTAGGCGGATTACATGAAATTGGTAAAAATACCTGTGTCTTTGAAATTAATGATGAAATCATCCTGGTAGATGCAGGCCTAGCATTTCCATCCGATGAAATGCATGGCGTGAATATCGTGCTACCTGACGTTACCTACCTCAGGGAAAATCATCATAAAATTAAAGGCATGATTGTCACCCACGGTCATGAGGACCATATTGGTGGCATTGCCTTTCATCTGAAGCAGTTTGACATTCCCATTATCTACGGCCCACGGCTGGCTATGGCGCTGCTGGCTGACAAGCTAGAAGAAGCCGGGGTAGCTGATCGAACCGAATTACAAACAGTCCAACCCCGTGACACCGTTAGGCTAGGTCAATCCTTTGTAGTGGAATATATCCGTAATACCCACTCAATGGCCGACAGCTTTACAGTAGCCATTCGCACACCAGCAGGCACTGTTATTCATACAGGTGATTTTAAGATCGACCATACTCCTGTAGATGGTGAATATTTTGATTTCGCCCGATTAGCTGCCTATGGAGAAGAAGGTATTCTGTGCTTAATCAGCGACTCTACAAACGCTGAGGTTCCAGGTCATACCCCTTCTGAACGGTCAGTATTTCCAAACCTAGATCGTGCCTTTAGTGAAGCCAAAGGTCGTCTCATGGTGACGACCTTTGCGTCCTCAGTGCACCGAGTCAACATGCTACTAGAGCTCGCACAAAAGCATAAGCGCTCGGTGTTCGTGGTCGGACGGTCCATGCTCAATGTGATAGCTCATGCCCGCAGCTTGGGTTATATCAAGTGTCCAGACAATTTATTTAAGCCCTTAAACGCCCTGAATGGCTGCCCTGATGAACAGGCAATGATTCTGACAACAGGCTCCCAGGGAGAGCCTATGGCCGCACTTACGCGTATTTCTAATGGTTCCCACCGCCAAATCAGGGTACGTAGCGGAGATACGATTATCTTTTCAGCCAACCCTATCCCTGGCAATACCATAGCAGTCGTCAATACTATTGATAGACTGATGGCTCAGGGTGCTAATGTTATTTACGGCAAGAGACGAGGACTACATGTATCTGGCCATGGTGCTCAAGAAGACCAAAAGTTGATGCTGGCCCTGACTCGCCCGAAATACTTCTTACCTGTCCATGGTGAGCATCGTATGCTAGTTAAGCATGCGGCTACTGCTCAAAGCATGGGGATACCTGCAGAGAACATGGTCGTCATCCAAAACGGCGACATCGTGGCTGTTGATAAAAAGCAAGGTATCCGGATTGCTGGCAAAGTTTCTTCAGGTATTGAATTAGTGGACTCATCCCGCAATGGAATTGTCGGACGGACAGTATTGAAGGAACGTCAGCAGCTAGCAGAAGACGGCATCATTACGATATCGACTACTGTAGACAGTAATGGCAAGTTATTGACCCCTCCTGCAGTACATCTACGCGGTGTGGTTACCAAGCACTCACAGGCCGATTGGGATGCCAAAGTTTACCAAGTAGTCACGGCTGGACTACGGGGTCGTTGGAACGAAGTCATTGATACCTCTGGGAATCAGCGGGTTATTCGATGGGATGGATTACGTTCACGCTTAGAGGAGGAGGTTCGTCATTTTGTCCGGCGTGAGCTCCCCAAACGTTACCCCTTAATTGTTTTCCTCATGCAGCCCATTGATACGACAACGCCTTTGGAACCAGCACAGCCAATAAAAAAACGAGTTGTCGCTGTTTAGTATTAGCTATCTAGTATTAGTAGCAACGTAACTCCAAGTCTTTGAGGTGGATATTGCCATCCACCTCAAAGACTTATTTTTATGGGCTTTAGATATAGCTTGGCGCACATAGTTCACAACATCAGTCATGACTGGAAGCTATGAATAGCAAAAGCTTGACACTCAGCAAACGGCTGAATGTGTTCAGCTGTTTGCTATAAATCTGCATAACGGCAACTATATTTTCTCTGAAAAAATTTAAATAAAAAGTCCAAAATCCTGGCCATATGGGCAGGCTCAAGCTATAATCCATTGCAACTGAAGCTGTCATAGGATAACTACAGAGCTTGTTAGCTGCAGCTCAACCAACGGCGAGTACTGACCAGTTCCGCTTCTGTCAGAACACTTGCGATTGCAACGTACCAGCGACGCTTACGGTCTGTCTGAGGCCCCAGTACTCTAATCGGATTTATCTAAACGTTACTTCTAGCTGCTAAGCAGTGAAGTTTTTGGATTCCTGCGGTTTGCTCTGTAGCCTGCCCATGGCCTCACCAGAGCCCGGTTGACTTTAACTGAGGTGCCAGAGGGTTTAGGTTAGGGCGGCTGTCTTAGATTTGAAGGATTAATCGTTGAGCTTACGTAAGCCGACCCCGGTGAATATGGGTTGGCTACATGGGTTTTTGAGGAAATTGGATGCCTAAGCAGATCATTATTGCGGAGCAGCATCGTACTGCCGCCGTTTTTTCGGAAGATCAAATTCAAGAGTTAATTGTGGCTACCGGTAGCCACCAGGTTGGAGATATCTATGTAGGTACGGTTGAAAACGTGCTGTCAGGCATTGATGCCGCTTTCATTAATATTGGTGATAGTGAGCGCAATGGCTTTATGCATGTGTCCGACCTTGGGCCACTAAAACTAAAGAGAGCTCCGGGGCCTATTACTGAGTTAGTTGCACCTAAGCAGAAAGTGCTGGTGCAAATTATGAAGGAGCCTACAGGAAATAAAGGTCCTCGACTGACTGGGAAAATCACTCTCCCAGGACGATATCTGGTGTTAATGCCCTATGGCAGAGGGGTTAACCTATCTAGACGAATTCGTAATGAGGCTGAGCGCCATAGGCTACGGGCTTTAGGTATCTTGACAAAGCCACCAGGTATGGGGCTACTGGTACGTACTGAAGCTGAGGGCGTATCTGAAGAAGCTATTATTGAAGATTTGGAAGCGTTGCAAAAACGCTGGGAGATGATTCAGCAAGAAGCCATGGCCACCAGACCACCAGCCTTGCTGAATCGGGACGATGATTTTATTCAGCGGGTTTTACGGGATGTTTACAATGCAGACGTCAATCGCATTGTAACTGACTCAGATATCGGTATGCAGCGGGTGAAACAACACCTATCAAGCTGGAGTGATGGTCGCTTACCAGCTGGAGTATTGGTCGATCATCACCGAACTGAGTCTCCGCCGATTCTAGAATACTTCCGCGTTAATGCAGCAATTCGTGAAGCGTTAAAGCCACGAGTCGATCTGCCATCTGGTGGATATATCATTATTGAGCCCACTGAAGCTTTAACCGTCATTGACGTTAACTCTGGATCATTTACTCGATCAGCAACTGCACGGGAAACCGTTCTTTGGACTAATTGTGAAGCGGCTGTGGAAATTGCCCGACAGCTACGTCTGCGGAATGTGGCAGGCGTTATTGTGATCGATTTTATCGACATGGAATCCCGGCGTGATCAAATGCAAGTCCTAGAGCATTTTGGTAAGGCACTACAGGCTGATAAGGCCCGTCCTCAAATTTCCCAGCTATCTGAACTAGGACTGGTAGAGCTGACTCGAAAACGTCAAGGCCAGAATATTTACGAGTTATTTAGCTGCCCTTGTACCGCCTGTGGTGGACTGGGTCATCTTGCTCAGTTACCGGGCGAAGCTCCTGTAGAAGTGCAACAATCAGCAGTAGCGAGTCGTGTTGTACCGATGCCAAGTGTTCGTATGGCACGCCAAGAACGTTCGGATAGCTTGGAGCCCGAGCAAAATCTGAAGTCTCTCGATTTGGTCAATCATCCTGACTATCACGATAAAGGTAACGGTCGCAGCAGCCGCCGCCGCCGTCGTCGTGGCAATGATAGCCCCAGCAGCACTCGCAGCGGTCGGTCAATCACAACTCCACCTAAATTAGTCAATAACGGCAGCAACGTCAGCTCTATTGTTGGTTCTGCTCCTATTTTGGCCACTAATGGAGACAGTTCCCGAGACGAGCTATCGACAACAGAGACAACCTCAACTCGTGGTAAACGTTCTCGTGGACGTGGACGTAAACCCGAAGTGCCCCCTCAGGTGGTAACCGTCGCCCTGACCCCTAATGAACAAAGAATCTATGCAGAAATGGGGATTTCTCCTTTGGTGTTAAGCCAGGAGGAAATCCAAGATACAAAAAACGTAGTGGTATCTGTCGTACTTCCTGGAGAGACTTCTACATCAGTGGATTCCAGTCAACTTCAGCCTGAACACTTTGATACTATGCTGGTTAAGAGTTTAGGGTCTGAGGAGACTCAAACTGATATGACTAGCGTGTCTGCTGAGGTTACTGATTCAATCAGTACAGATGCTCCGCTAAGTACACCAGACCAGTCTGATGTTGTCCCTGAGGATATTACTGAAGCTTCTCAAAATTCACCAGAATCAGAAGAACCTGAAACACCTCCCACTCGTCGCCGTCGCCGTCGCCGCTCGTCTGCCACGGTGGGCTAGGGTTCCACATGGCAACGGCTGGTGTAGATGAGGTTGGGCGTGGAGCTCTTTTTGGTCCTGTAGTGGCTGCGGCCGTTATACTACGGCCTGATTTGGAATTATGGCTGCAGGAGCAAGGGGTAACAGATAGTAAGGCCCTCACGCCCAAAAAACGTCAACACCTAGTGCCTAGGATTCAATCAGCTTCTGTGGATAGTCAAATTGGCTGGGTTTCAGTTCACCGCATTGATCAGATAAATATCCTACAGGCCTCATTGCAAGCCATGCGGCAAGCAATTGGGCGATTATCACCTCAACCAACACAATGCCTGGTGGATGGGAACCAGATGATTCCCGAACTAAGGATAGAACAAAAAACAGTGGTTAAAGGAGACCAATCAGTGGTTGCGATCGCAGCTGCTAGTATCATTGCCAAGGTTTGGCGAGATACACTGATCATCCGCTTATCACACCGTTATCCAGGATACGATCTTGCATCTAATAAAGGTTATGGCAGCCCTAAACATCTAGCTGGTTTACAAAAACTAGGGCCTACGCGATACCATCGCCGCTCTTTCAAAAGTTGCCAACAACTATCACTACTAGAGTGACTAATATGCGCTCTAGCTCAAGTTAGGGGATTAAGTGCGGTTATCGTAGCTGATGAGACGACGCCAGTACACCTGTAGACCACCCGCGGTATTCATGGATTAAACGCCGCTGCAACCGCTGTTTAATCGTACTTAAAATACTATTAGCAATAGTATTTCCCGTCGACTCTAGCAAAGGTTTTGGAGTCAACTGGAAGGCAGCAGGTAAATCAATGCTGATATCTAGCTCAGCATTGCCCGAAACACCAGAATTATCTGGACGTGCGGCCAGCCAGCCTTGCAGTTTGAACGAAAACCTTCGATTGAGTGCAGCTTGCTGTCGGAGCCGACAGGAGTCTGAATAAATCACTACTTCACCAGCATCATTGGGATAAATCTGAACATCTGCCACGGGTTCCAACGTCAGCATCAAAAATTTGATGGAGCGCATACTAAATTGGAAAGTATGACGTCCCAAGACTTTAATTTGGCTAGGATCTGCAAGGGCATACACCAATCGATCAGTATTTCTTAAATACTGATGAATCGGCACAGGAGCTGGGGATATAGCGATTTCTACAGACTGCGACGCACGCAAATGAACCATTAGCCAATTTCACCCCAAGGTCGCATCGTACACATAAAATGTCCGTAGCATGAACAGCATCGCAGGCCATCACCCCTTGCCGTCATACCCCTCAACAATCATTTTGCTTAAAAGTTATTAAGCTAACTCTAACACCTTTATTTCAGCGGTCGCTGACGCCCTCTATATATTTTCTAGATGACTTCTATTGCGCACTTAGGACCAGCAGGGAGCTACTCTGAATTGGCGGCTACTAACTATGCACATTGGCTCAAGACACACCGTAATGAGGTACCGCCGACCCTAAAGCCCTACAGTACCATTTCTAAAGCTATTCAAGCCGCTGCAGCTGGTGAAACTGATACCGCTGTAGTTCCCATTGAAAATTCTATTGGTGGAAGTGTACGCGATACCCTAGACATGTTATGGGAATTAGACAGTTTAAAGATTCAAAATAACCTGGTAATTCCTATTCACCACGCTCTATTGTCTCAGGCCACAAGTCTAGACTTGATTAAAACAGTCTATTCTCATCCGCAGGCCCTGACTCAATGCCAAAAATGGCTTGCCACTAATGTGCCAAACGCTCTACAGATAGCAACAAGTTCAACAACTGAAGCTTTGCCTAAACTATCTGAAAATAAGACGTTTGCAGCAATCTCTCCCCTATGGGCAGCTAAGCTATATAACATCCCAACATTAGCAGATCCCATTAATGACACCCCCGATAATGCAACCCGCTTTTGGGTTCTAGGTCAGAGCCTGATAAACCATGGCAGTCACACATCCCTAGCATTTAGACTGCCAGACAATACCCCAGGCGCTCTACTTAAACCACTCCAGCTATTTGCCACTCAAGGAATCAACATGAGTCGTATCGAATCACGTCCTACCAAGCTAGCTTTAGGAGACTACCGATTTTTTATTGATATTGAAGCTAGCTTGGATGATCCAAACACCCAAGCAGCTTTACAACTACTCAAAAACTGCACTAAAAGCTTAAAAGTTTTTGGTAGCTACAAAGAAATTAAAGCCCAAATTTTATGAGTAAATTAATACCTATACCGACATCAAAGCTTACGAAGGACTATCCTCAGGAAGAACATCTTTCAAGGCAGTACGAGCAGCTAAATGATTACGCGTAGACGTTAAGATATCAGCCTCACGCTCCAAACGTTGAGCTGTATTCTGCATTTCTAGGAGTTGTTGTTGCTCTCTGGCTACACCATGTAGCGTACTGGCAATCCAGTAGGACAAATCTAAGGGCAATTCCGGTACACTCTCAGGAAACTCAATCTCTTGACTTGTAAGCTTGGATGAAAGATGAACAACATCTCGAAGCAGTTGATCTACCTCAGATGCTAACGGTGATAAATCTTTATCCGCAGCTTCATCCTCAACCCACTCAACCAGACCTACTCGATAAGGTTTTTCACGAACATAATCTAAAACACGGAACCTCTGATGCCCCATGGTTAATATTTTCATTCGATCATCAGGCAGACGCTGAAAGTGAATCACCTCAGCACAGCAACCAACTTTCGAAATTTCACCACTATCAGGATCAATCATCAATACACCAAAACGACGATCCGACTGTAGGATCGTATTCATCATGATGCGATAGCGAAACTCAAATATATGGAGAGGTAAATGCCTACCAGGAAAGAGAACCAACTCAGGCAATGGGAACAAGGGTAGCTCTCGGACAGCGACTGATGAAGCAGAATCCATTATGGCAGGTAGGAGATACTTTGCAGCAAACACCCCATAGGACAACCAAATAATGGCATGTCTACCAGATGCAGCATGCTTATTCTAACCTATCCACCCATTTCAAACAGCCCTAGACACAGGATATGCAGAAGTAATACCTGAGCAGCTCAAAAACTCATGCCCAGGCATATACTCTTAGATCCACCATCAAGTTATTACACAAAAACCAGCGCAATAACTAACTACAGAACTAATATTAGAAGACTAAAGCTTAACTTCAATATCTACACCAGCAGGTAAATCCAACTTCATCAAAGCATCAATGGTCTTTGAAGTTGGCTGATATATATCAATAATACGTCGATGGGTGCGGGTTTCAAAGTGCTCGCGCGAGTCTTTATTTACGTGGGGAGAGCGGAGTACACAATAAATTTTGCGCTTAGTAGGTAAAGGGATTGGACCAATCGCTGTTGCATTAGTGCGATTTGCCGTGTCTACAATCTTTTCGCACGAAGTGTCCAGGAGACGACGATCGAAAGCTTTTAAACGAATGCGAATTTTTTGCTGCTGAATAGTAGCCATTACGACTAAAGTATCCTTTAATTATCAAGGTTCACAGGCCTTACGACCAAGGGAACGAAGAAGGCATTGAGAATGCCCTCTTCGTATTAATCTAAAACAGATTACTCAGTAATAATTACTCAGTGATCTTAGAAACTACGCCGGCACCAACAGTACGTCCACCCTCACGAATAGCGAAACGCATACCTTCTTCAACCGCTACAGGGTTAATTAGCTCCACGTTCATCTTGATGCGGTCACCAGGCATAACCATTTCAGCAGCACTGCCATCGTCAGCAGTGAAGCTAGCAATAGAACCAGTTACATCAGTGGTACGCACGTAGAACTGAGGCTTATAACCGGGGAAGAAGGGAGTATGACGGCCACCCTCTTCCTTATTTAGAACGTAAACCTCAGCCTCAAACTTAGTGTGAGGAGTGATACTGCCAGGCTTCGCTAACACCATACCGCGTAGAATGTCTTCTTTTTGAATACCACGCAATAAAACACCAACGTTGTCACCAGCCATACCTTCATCTAAGGTCTTCTGGAACATCTCAACGCCTGTAACTGTGCTCTGAGTAGTGTCACGGATACCAACAATCTCAATTGTTTCACCGACTTTAACCTTACCACGCTCGATTCGGCCAGTAGCTACAGTACCACGACCAGTAATAGAGAAAACGTCCTCAACAGCCATCAAGAAAGGCTTGTCAACATCACGCTCGGGAGCAGGAATGTATTCATCCACCTGATTCATCAGGTCATGAATTTTATCTACCCATTCATCCTCGCCCTTGCCAATACTACTATTCGCCTGCAATGCCTCAACAGCCTTCAACGCAGAGCCTGCAACGATAGGAATATCATCACCAGGGAAATCATAGGAACTGAGCAACTCACGAACTTCTAGCTCAACCAGCTCAAGTAGTTCCTCATCATCTACCTGGTCTTGCTTATTTAAGAAAACGACGATGTGAGGTACGCCAACCTGCTTGGAAAGCAGAATATGCTCACGGGTCTGAGGCATAGGGCCATCAGCTGCAGAGCAAACCAAGATAGCACCATCCATCTGGGCTGCACCTGTAATCATATTTTTCACATAGTCTGCGTGTCCGGGGCAGTCTACGTGGGCATAGTGACGGTTTTCGGTTTCGTACTCTACGTGAGCAGTATTGATCGTAATACCCCGCGCCTTTTCCTCAGGAGCAGCATCAATATCCTCGTAGTTACGAGCTTTAGCACTACCAGCTGCTGCCAAGGTCATAGTGATCGCAGCTGTCAGCGTGGTTTTACCGTGGTCAACGTGGCCAATGGTGCCGATGTTAACGTGGGGTTTGCTTCTTTCAAACTTTTCGCGTGCCATGTATTTTACTGTGTCCCTAAACTAACTTATGCGTTCCCTTTGTTTCTAGCGATAACCGCATCAGCCACGTTGCGCGGAACTTCCGCATAGTGGCTAAACTCCATAGAGAATATGCCTCGACCCTGAGTCTTTGAACGAATGTCAGTGGCATAGCCAAACATTTCAGCCAAAGGTACGTTTGCACTTACCTTGGCAAGTCCGCTCTCAGACCCCATACCCTCAATCTGGCCTCGACGAGAGTTAAGGTCTCCCATAATGTCACCGAGAAACTCATCAGGAGCTTCAACTTCGATTTTCATCATAGGTTCCAGTAATACTGGAGAAGCCTTCGTGACTGCATCCTGAATAGCCATCGATCCAGCGATCTTAAAGGCCATTTCAGACGAGTCCACATCGTGGTAAGAACCATCAACCAGTGTGACTTTAAGGTCGATCACGGGATACCCAGCTAGAATACCAGATTCGCACTTTTCTTTCATGCCAGCTTCAGCAGGGCCAATGTATTCCTTGGGCACCGTACCACCAACAATCTTAGATTCGAACTTGAATCCGGAGCCTTCTTCCCCTGGTTCAACATCAATCACTACATGACCAAACTGGCCCTTACCTCCACTTTGACGCACAAACTTACCTTCAGTGGTAACCGCCTTGCGAATAGTTTCACGATAGGCAACCTGGGGTGCGCCAATGTTTGCTTCTACCTTGAATTCTCGCTTCATACGATCCACGAGAATATCCAGGTGAAGCTCCCCCATTCCTGCAATCACTGTCTGATTCGTCTCAGGGTCTGTAAACACCCTGAATGTGGGATCTTCCTCAGACAGCGACTGTAAAGCTTTAGCCAGCTTTTCCATATCTTGCTTGGTTTTAGGTTCCACAGCAACGGATATGACGGGTTCCGGCACGAATAAGGACTCTAACACAATCGGGTTATCAGTGGTACAGATTGTGTCACCGGTAGTGGTGTCCTTGAGGCCTAATACAGCACCAAGATCGCCAGCTCGTAGTTCCCCAACTTCGATACGTTCGTCCGCCTTAAGGACAATTAAGCGAGAAACTCGCTCTTTTTTATCCTTAGTGGCGTTATAAACGTAGCTACCTTTAGTCAAAACACCAGAGTACATTCGAATAAATGTCAGTCGCCCATAGGGATCTGACATAATTTTGAATGCTAAAGCAGAGAGTGGACCATCATCCTCAGGTGGTCTTTCACCCATTTCCCCATTAGGCAATGTTCCTTGGATAGGCGGTATATCCAAAGGAGAGGGTAAATAGTTAACCACTGCATCTAACAGAAGCTGAACACCCTTATTTTTAAATGCTGAACCACAGAGCATGGGGACCAAGCCACCACTAGTCACCCCTGTACGCACCGCATTAGTAATTTCTTGAGCGGTTAATGCCTCCCCCTCAAGATATCTTTCCATAAGAGCATCATCAGTTTCAGCGATCGCCTCAATGAGTAGTGTCCGGTACTCCTCTGCCTGTTCCCGAAGCTCTTCAGGAATATCAACCTCCTCAATGTCTGTACCTAAATCATTGGCATAGATGTGAGCCCGCATCTTTACCAAATCCACGACGCCGCGAAATTTATCCTCAGCACCGATGGGAATCTGAATAGGAACTGCATTAGCCTTAAGACGTTCGCAAACTTGTTCGTAAACTCGAAAAAAATCAGCCCCGGTACGGTCCATCTTGTTGACAAACGCAATTCGAGGAACGTTATAACGATCAGCTTGACGCCAAACAGTTTCTGACTGAGGCTGCACCCCACCTACTGAATCAAAAACAACGATAACACCATCAAGAACACGCATTGAGCGCTCTACTTCAATAGTGAAATCCACGTGACCGGGTGTATCAATGATGTTTATCTGGTGGTCGCGCCAGCTAGTACTAATAGCAGCAGCAGTAATCGTGATACCCCGTTCCTGCTCTTGCTCCATCCAGTCAGTAACAGCATTACCGTCGTGAACCTCTCCAATCTTATGGACAACACCAGAATAAAAGAGGATACGTTCAGTTGTCGTGGTTTTACCCGCATCAACGTGAGCGGCAATCCCAATATTTCTAACTTTTTCTAAGGGAGAGGTGCGTGCCATGGCAATAACCTTCAAACAACATAGCTGAAGAAAGTCGTATCGTTACGCTTAGGCCAAGTAGGCCAAGCTTGACTCAAAAATCAATAACGATAGTGGGCAAAAGCTTTATTGGCTTCTGCCATTCGATGAGTCTCTTCACGCTTACGAACAGCACCACCTGTTTCATTGGCCGCATCCATAAGTTCATTCGCAAGCTTAATAGCCATACTCTTACCAGCGCGCTGACGAGCAAACTGAGAAATCCAACGCAAAGATAGAGCAGTGCCTCGATCGGCGCGCACTTCCATAGGAACTTGGTAAGTAGCACCACCTACACGTCGCGCCTTCACCTCGACCAAGGGAGTGGTGTTACGTACGGCCTGCTCGAAAACCTCTAAAGGTTCATTTCCAGTACGTTCTTCAATGATTTTAAAGGCTCCGTAAACAATACGGAGTGCCAGGGATTTCTTACCGCTCACCATGATGCGTCGAACCATCATGCTGACCAGTCGGCTGCTATATACAGAATCAGGTGGAACAACGCGCTTCTGAGCGCTCGAACGACGAGACATATTAATCCTTTAATAGACTATGAGTTGAGTGCTAAGAGTTGAACAGCTTCAACAATAGCTAGCTAGAGAGTCTGTGGCGGATACACTAGCAAACGCACTGCAACTACACGAAAGCCTAGGGCCACACCTGCCCACCTCCCGTAGTGCGCTGCCGCAGAACCGTTACTCCTTAGGACGCTTAGCGCCATATTTGGAACGACCTTGACGGCGATCCTTCACCCCAGCAGTATCCAGGGTGCCGCGGATAATGTGGTAACGAACACCAGGAAGATCCTTAACACGCCCGCCGCGAATCATGACAACGGAGTGCTCCTGCAAATTGTGTCCAATACCTGGAATGTAGGCAGTCACTTCAAAACCAGACGTTAGTCGAACTCTAGCTACCTTACGCAACGCAGAATTAGGCTTCTTAGGCGTTGTGGTGTAGACACGAGTACAAACTCCACGACGCTGAGGGCAACTCTTCAGCGCTGGGGATTTGGTCTTTTTCTGAGCGTTACTGCGCTCACTCCGAATGAGCTGTTGAATAGTTGGCATACTGAGAAAGGCAAATGCCTATTGCTTCGAAGTTTTCACAAGACCCCATCGTATCGATTTCGAGGCTTTATTGTCAATATTTTTCTGATTACTTTTGAGGGAAAGCTGAGTCGAATCTGGACTTGTTTGGACGCAGCTCTGAATATTGAGCAGATAGAGTGAAGGGCAGTCCAAACCGATACAGCAAGCCCAGGTAGGATTTGTCTGCCTGGGCCTGCTGTATAAAGATTAGATATCTGTGTTGTCAGCTGCCATTAATGGCTCAAACTGAATTTACTTGCTGTCTGTGCGAGCATAGTCATCCTGAAAACGGATGATGTCATCTTCGCCCAAGTACTCACCATTCTGTACTTCAATAAGTACAAGAGGGATAACGCCTGAATTCTCTAATCGGTGGGCGGTACAAGCAGGTACATAGGTGGACTGATTTGTGCAAAGAAGAATCTCCTGATCGCCACAAGTTACTTTGGCGGTACCGGACACCACAATCCAGTGCTCACTACGGTGGTGGTGCATCTGTAAACTCAGACGATGACCAGGCTGAACCTCAATACGTTTGATTTTGTAGCCCTTACCCTCTTCAAGGACGGTGAAAGACCCCCAAGGACGGGTGTCACTGATGGGAGTATCTCTGATAGTGGTCAAGCTCTCTTTATTTTCCTGAGTAGATGATTTAGGACGATCTTGAGTTTGGACCATGATTATAGTTCCTGTTTGGGAAAGTACAGATACGGATAGTGGCTACGATTTTTAATGGCGGACCCTGTAGGAATTGCCAAGGCCAAAGAAAACTTAGCCTGCCAGTAGCTGAGCAGTAGCAGTAGGCGTAATAACTTCGCTGATACAATCAGCACAAGGTTTGAATACCGGTTTAGTTACCGTAGGTATTAAGGATCTACAGGGATTTTTTAATGCATCGCTTCCCTAGAGAAAATGGGTTTAGTAAAAAACGCCGCGATCTGTGGTAGCGATTTTGAATAACGTTTTCAATTCAGGTCTCATCATAACAGCGGAAATTAGATAGGCGTCACGAGTGAGGCCACCGAAGCAATTAACTAAACGGAGTCTTCAAGTTACGGAAAATACTTTAAAGGTTGCTTCAATCAGGGGCACTTTTACAGACGATTTTCCACAGGGGAACTAGCAAACACTCCTAAAGCATTATTGATGCGAGCGGCTGTGCGGGGATGTCGATTGAGCAACGTCCCGCCTAGATAAAGGCTAGATGAGCTACCACCATCTAAATTAAGTGCATCAGTACATCCCAATTTCTGAACAATCTGAGCAGTTTCTGGCAGCGTAGGACCACGGCCACCCACCCGATCTTGAATAGCGATTAGCTTGATTTGACCAGTCGGAGTAAGGCCAATAATACTGCGGGGGGCTCTACCTTCGATGAAGTTACGGCTAAACGATTCCTGCTGGGCGTTCAAGACAATTTGCCCTCTGGTTATCAGCAAAGGACCCGCCCCTAAAGTGTGGGGCAACTGCTCAAAACTAGAGGGTTGCATTTGTTGTGTTAAGGCGACGGTTGCTCCAGGCGCAAAAGCGGATGCAGCGGAATTAAAAGACCGTAAAACGAGCAGATAACCACCTGGAGGAATGGGCACAGTCTCTTGACCTGCAGATCCCAACGTACGTTGCTGCAGCACTCGCTCATTTTGCACCGTGACAACCACTTCATTATCAACCAGGGTGGTGTATTGAGGCCCCCAATGTTCTGTGTAGCGAGCAATGCCAGCTTTGACATAGCCGCTGTTGAGGTGATCAATAGGATAGGTTTGATTGTTAGCGGTGACGGTGGCCGCTAGAGTTAGGCGACTCATGATGACATTACCTTGGTCATCCCAACCCATGGCCCCACGCCCAAGAATTGGGCCAGAAATCCAGCTGTTATTAAACCGTAATGCCCCTAGTGGCAATTGATTATTTCGATTAAAGAAGCCGCCATTGATTAAGGCTATAGGCTGCCACTGCTCGGCTAAATCTGATGGCGGTTTAATGCCAGCCGCTTGGTCAGGAAACGCCCACAGAGGCAGCAAAGAAAAGTCAGGATGATTGGCGTCTAGACTTAAGGTATACACAGGGAAGCGCTGACTGCCTAAGCTAACGTAACGCTGTTGAAATTGCACGCCATCGGCCCAGAGGATTTCTTTAGATCTGAGAGCATCAGGGCGAATATCAATCACCAGGCGGTTAGGCTCAGCTAAACTCCAGACATGGGGCTTCAGATGGTTGGCCACGGTCAAGGTGAGGGTGGTGCGTTGAGCACTGGAAGTGATGTTGGCACCTTTGAGGCTGTTGGTGGGCGTTAGTTTAAAGGCTGAGATAGCCCCTGTATCCATTGCGGCATCAACGGTCACCGTAATGCTATTGGTTGCCGGGCTTACCTGCCACGAAGCTTCTTTACTTAAATCCAATACCAGACGATCACCCCAGGATTGACGCCCCTGACGAACCGCCATGATCTGACTCGTTGGCAGGGTTAAGTCTAGAACTGAGCCCTGGGGAGTGACTTGCCACTCATGTTGACGCCCCAAGGGGGAAATATCCACATAGCGATGATGTTCGTATCGCCATGCAGGCAAGGTCAGCATGCCTTGATTAGCGCCATTAAACCAAGATACAGGCTGCTCAGATGGGTCGCCTGTACTGCCTAAATCAACACCTAAATGGGTTGCGATCGCACCATCTGCAATGCCAATCAAATCACGTCGCTTTTGCCATGCACCATTCACCAGGCGGCCATTGAGTCGCAACTGTCGACCACTAGCGGTTGGCTCTGTAGCCTTCACCAGTGCCAGTCGCCCTAAGGATGCTGTAACAACATTAGTTACAGCTGGTTGTGAATCTATTTGCGCACCGCCTAGCACAAAGCTACAGACACAAAGCATTAAAACAAGATACTTTAGTGACGATCTGACATGGGGCGACCAAGGACCTTGCACCGACATAGGCAACCAATTCAACGAGGTGAAGCGAATTAATTAGCAGCAGGGCTTTTAAATTACCGACCGCTTTCCAGGCGTTATCAATCCTGAAACTACCCCAAGGGTACTACCTAGAAAGAAGTGGCTATGGACAGTGAAGTCACTTTAAATAACCTTCACATACCAGCACAATTAAAATAGGCTGAGCCAAGACAACTGTAGCTTTCACGGCTCAATCTGGACTTTGGCATACCCATAGCCAGGCACCAAGACCCCACAAATCCCACAAGCACCTCATCTTTCAAAGCCCTTAAAGATTCTTGACGAATCCAAGTGAGGCACTTGATAATAGCGATCCTCAAGAATTTTGAGGACATTTCCCAACGCAGTTCGTCAAGTTCAGTGAAGGATCGCTAAATTTGATTTACTTTTACTATGTAAAGGTAGTGTGATCATTGTCACACCGAACGCCCGCTATGAGCGTTTGCAGGCAATGGTCGGCTCATGGGAGATTTCCCACGTAGTGCTGTTGGGAGTATCAGTTTATACACATCGATCCTGTTCAGCGATGTTGACTGGTGTCAATAGCTCGTTTCCTTAGGTGGATTTATTACGGTCTACCAATTTTGTAGAGCGATATATCTTAATCGCCCTTAGTTGCGTATCTGGGAGATTACTTTTCAATCGCTATTAGTAATAACTGCGAGGGATTCTCTAGCAGTTAGATAACCAATCGTTTTTCTATTTTCTTCTTGTGACTGGCCCATGGGTAATAAGCGTGTAGATAATGTGCAAACAAATCAGCAATGTCAAGGCCTGGAGCCTTTGGGGCCTAAATCACTAGTGGAGGAACGAGACGCTTGTGGTGTGGGTTTTATTGCTGATCAGCAAGGCCGTGCTAGTCACCGCTTAGTTACTGATGCGTTGCATGCCCTTAGCTGCATGGAACATCGGGGAGGTTGCTGCGCCGACCATGACTCTGGGGATGGGGCAGGTATTATGACCGCCATCCCTTGGAAAATTTTGCAGTGCTGGGCCGCTGGCCAATCATTAAGGCAGGGCCATGTTGGCGTGGGTATGACATTCTTACCCCGTCATGGTGATGCCGCTGAAATTGCTAAACAAAAGTTTGCTCAGGTAACTAAGGCCGCTGGTATGACCCTGATTGGTTGGCGGCCTGTTCCCGTAGCATCTGAGACATTAGGTGCACTAGCTCGGGAATTTGAGCCTCAGATTGAGCAGGTGGTTGTTGAATCAGAAGCAACTGGTGATGAACTAGAACGCCAGCTTTTTCTATTGCGCCGTGCCTGGCTAAGAGCAATGGAAGCGGTTCAGGGCAGTGACGAGCTGGCAGCGGCCCTCAAAGAAGCCTACATGTGCTCCTTCTCTGGTCGAACTTTGGTCTATAAGGGCATGGTCCGCAGTGATGTGCTTGGACAGTTCTACTTGGATTTGCAAGATAGTGATTATGAAAGCGCATTTGCTGTCTATCACCGTCGCTTTAGCACCAACACCATGCCAAAGTGGCCCTTAGCCCACCCCATGCGTCTATTGGGTCATAACGGTGAAATTAATACGCTGATCGGTAACATCAACTGGATGATGGCCCGAGAGGCGGATTTGGCAAGTGCTGTATGGGGAGACAGCATCCAGCAATTGAAACCCATTGTGAATGCTGATAACAGTGACTCGGCCAACTTAGACAACGTCATGGAGCTGCTGGTTCGCTCAGGGCGTACGCCAGCCCAGGCCTTGATGATGATGGTGCCTGAGGCCTATCTAAATCAGCCTGAGCTACTCAATTATCCTGAAATCACTGACTTTTATGAATACTACAGTGGTGTACAGGAGCCTTGGGACGGTCCAGCACTTGTGGTGTTTAGCGATGGCAAGCAAGTGGGTGCCACACTGGACCGCAATGGACTGCGTCCTGCTCGCTACGCCATTACCCGCAGCGGTTACCTGGTTGTCTCGTCCGAAGCAGGCGTCGTTGAGCTACCTACAGAGGAGATCGTTGAAAAGGGACGTTTAGGCCCTGGTCAAATGATCGCCATTGACTTTGAGACCCATGAAATCCTGAAAAACTGGGATATCAAACAGCGGGTGGCTCAAACTCAACCCTATGGAGCATGGCTCCGCAACCATCGTCAAGACATCTCTCCTCAGCTTTTCAGTGAACAGCCATACCTGGAAGGAAAGTCTCTACTGACACAGCAAACCGCCTTCGGCTATACGGCTGAAGACCTGGATATGGTTATTCAGGATATGGCGGCTCAGGGGAAAGAGCCCACTTACTGCATGGGGAACGATGCCCCTTTAGCGGTGCTATCTGAGAAGCCTCATCTGCTGTTCAACTACTTCAAGCAGCGATTTGCCCAGGTGACCAACCCCCCCATCGATCCTCTGCGGGAGCGACTGGTGATGTCGTTACAAATGCAGTTGGGGCAGCGCCATAATCTATTGGATGAACAACCGAGTCAGTTGATGAAGCTGGAATCACCGGTGGTTAACGACAATGAGCTGGCGCTAATTCGCCAGGGTAGTTTGAAAACAGCTAGCATTTCTACGCTTTACACCATTGAAAACGGCCCCCATAGCTTGAGCCAAGCGCTGGAGGCTCTTTGTAATCAAGCCGATACAGCCGTTAAGGCAGGGTCTGAGATTTTAATCCTTAGCGATCGCATCGATGCCCATGGCAACCCAGCCACACTATCCGCCACTCAAACCTACATTCCACCTCTATTAGCCGTAGGTGCCGTACACCACCATCTGATCGGTAACGGCTTGCGGATGAAAGCTTCACTGATAGTGGATACCGCTCAGTGCTGGACCACCCACCACTTTGCTTGCCTAGTGGGCTACGGTGCCAGCGCAGTCTGCCCATACCTGGCACTAGAAAGTGTTCGTCACTGGTGGGCCAACAGCAAAACCCAAAAACTGATGGAAACCGGCAAGCTGCCTGGCACTACATTGAATGGAGCCCAGGCCAACTACCGTAAGGCCGTGGAATCTGGATTGCTGAAGATTCTATCCAAAATGGGCATTTCTTTACTTTCCAGCTATCAAGGTGCGCAGATTTTCGAAGCGATTGGTATTGGGCCTGAACTATTGACAGCAGGCTTTAAGGGCAGTATTTCTCGCCTGGGCGGTCTAACCGTGGCTGAGCTAGCCGAGGAAACCATGCGTTTCCACAGCAAAGCATTCCCCGAGCTCACTGGCAAACGTCTAGAGCACATGGGCTTTGTGCAAGCAAGGCCTAAGGGGGAATATCACAGCAACAGCCCACAGCTCACTAAACTGCTGCACAAGGCAGTTAAGTCTAATCAATATGACCACTATGCCTTGTACCAGGAGCAGCTGAAGGGGAGTCCTGTAGCAGCGCTGAGAGATCTCCTGGACTTCAAGAGTGACCGTGGGTCTATCTCGATGGAGGAGGTGGAACCAGTGGAAGCCATTATGCGCCGCTTCTGCACCGGGGGGATGTCCTTGGGGGCACTGTCTCGGGAAGCCCATGAGACACTTGCGATCGCAATGAACCGCATCGGGGGCAAGTCTAACTCTGGAGAAGGCGGCGAAGACACCGTCCGTTTCCAGCCCATCAACGATGTGGACGATAACGGGCTGTCAGCCACGCTGCCCCACCTGAAGGGCTTAAAGCCGGGTGACACCGCCTGCTCCGCCATCAAACAGGTAGCCTCAGGCCGCTTTGGCGTCACACCTGAGTACCTCATGAGCGCCAAGCAAATCGAAATCAAGATGGCCCAGGGTGCCAAGCCGGGTGAAGGGGGTCAGCTACCCGGTCGTAAGGTGAGCGACTACATTGCTTCACTACGCCGTTCCAAGCCTGGCGTAACGTTGATTTCACCACCACCTCACCACGATATCTACTCGATTGAGGACCTGGCTCAGCTGATCTTCGACCTGCACCAAATCAATCCAACTGCAGGTGTTTCAGTCAAGCTGGTGTCTGAAATTGGCATTGGTACCATTGCAGCCGGTGTGGCCAAGGCCAACGCCGACATTATTCAGGTCTCTGGCCATGATGGAGGTACGGGGGCATCTCCCCTCAGCTCTATTAAGCATGCAGGTGTGCCTTGGGAACTGGGTCTGACCGAAGTCCACCGCGTGTTAATGGAAAACCAGCTGCGTGACCGCGTGCTACTGCGTGTTGACGGGGGCCTTAAAACTGGTTGGGACGTTGTCATGGGTGCCCTGATGGGTGCAGAAGAATATGGCTTTGGCACCATCGCCATGATTGCTGAGGGCTGCATCATGGCCCGAGTTTGCCACACCAATAGCTGCCCCGTTGGAGTCACTACCCAGCGCGAAGAACTGCGTAAGCGCTTTACCGGTGTGCCTGAGCATGTGGTTAACTTTTTCCACTTTGTCGCTGAGGAAGTTCGTTCACTATTGGCGCATTTGGGCTATCGCTCATTGAATGAAATTATTGGTCGGGCGGATCTGCTGACCACTCGCGCTGATGCTAGCCTCACCAAAACCCAGGGCTTGACGCTGAATATCATTACCCAATTGCCGGATACCCGTAGCGATCGCACCTGGCTTGACCATGGTGATGTTCATAGCAATGGTCCCGTATTGGATGACACTCTCCTGGCAAATGCCGAGATTCAGCAAGCCATTACTAACCAGACTGAACTCCACAAAACCTCTGATGTCATCAACACTGATCGCTCTGTCGGTGCCCGCATATCTGGAGCCATTGCCAAAAAATACGGCAATACTGGCTTTGCTGGCACATTGAACCTCACATTCAAAGGCAGCATCGGTCAAAGCTTTGGAGCCTTTAACCTACCGGGGATGAATCTCCGTCTCATCGGCGAAGCCAATGATTATGTCGGCAAAGGGATGCACGGTGGCGAACTGATCATTACGCCCTTCGAAGGCGTCCAGTACGATCCATCGAAAAACGTCATTGTCGGCAACACCTGTCTCTACGGAGCCACTGGCGGTACACTTTATGCCTTTGGTAAAGCTGGTGAGCGATTTGCCGTACGTAACTCTAAAGGTCAGGCTGTGATTGAAGGAGCCGGTGACCACTGCTGTGAATACATGACCGGTGGCGTTGTGGTTTGCCTCGGTAGCGTAGGACGTAATGTCGGTGCCGGTATGACCGGTGGCCTAGGCTACTTTCTCGATGAACAAGGTGATTTCCCCACCAGAGTTAACCCTGAGATTGTCAAGGTACAGCGGGTGATCACCACAGCCGGTGCTCAACAGCTTAAAGAGATGATTACCAATCACGCAGAACGCACCGGCAGTACTAAAGCGGCCCAGATTTTAGCGAATTGGGACAACTATCTACCCAGGTTCTGGCAGGTGGTGCCTCCATCAGAAGCTGATCGTCCTGAAACGCTAGATAGCACAGCAACCGTTGTCACCACAGTTGGTTAAATTAACCGAAATGCTGACATTTACTTGACTTGTCATGATCTTCTCAGCCATCTCCATTCAGTGGGAGATGGCTATGTTTTTGACAGACATCCAGCTAGTCTAGGATGTTACGATTTCAAGCGATTTCGGAGGTGCCCAAAATTGCTTCAACATGCTCTGAAGGAATGGTCTGTAGCAGTGGATGCCCTTGTCCAAGGCCAAACAATTCTGCTGCTGCGCAAGGGAGGCATTCGTGAGGTAGGCAACCATTTTCAAGTACCCCATCAGCGAGTCTGGCTATACCCCACCTATGAACACCAAAAAACGAACTTATTAAAACCCCAATGGGCTGCACAAGTAACACCTGTGGCAGCTGGCTGGCATCCAACCCAGGTGACTATTCAAGCTTGGGCCAATATTACCCAGGTGTGGACCGTTAGAAATGAGCAGTCTGTTAACTCGTTGCTGCCATTTCACATTTGGAACGAGCAGTTTGTAACGGAACGTTTTCGCTGGAAACCCAGCCAACCCCTGCACCTGCTGTTAATGCGTGTATATCGATTAACAACACCAGTACAGCTTGACTGGCAGGCTGCCTACGGTGGCTGTCGATCTTGGCTAAACCTAGAAACCCCTAGAGATACCAAACAATCTGTCCCCGTTTTAGATGAGCAGACATGGACGGTAGCCGGACAAAAGATATGCCATCAAATCCAGCAATTTGAGACCATCGGGTCCTGGCAAGGCAATGAAATATTTTGAGATGTTTCATTGCAAATGATCTTACTTACGTCATATTTACCTACGTTTTGAAACCATAATTTATATGGAAGTCGATAACTATAAAGGAAAACCGACGATCCCCAGCTTCCCTAGCTAATCAGCCATACAAAGTACAAGCTGCTCGCTTATTGAGGCAGTGATTTTGTACACCATCTATGAGCAATAGGGTTTGTTATGACCGTGCTAAAAGTTGGCATCAATGGGTTTGGCCGTATTGGTCGTTTAATACTGCGAGCCGCTGTCAATAACTCTAATATTGAGTTTGTTGGTATTAACGATTTAGTCTCCCCTGAGAATCTGGCCTATTTACTTAAATATGATTCCACCCATGGTCAGTTCCCAGGCCATGTGGAAGCAAGAGATAACGGCATTGTTGTCAGTGGTAAATTTATCCCCTGTTTTTCCATCGCTAACCCAGCTGAACTGCCCTGGGGCAGCTTGGGTACCGATTATGTGGTTGAAGCGACAGGACGATTTTCAACCTATGACAAAGCCGCCAATCATCTAAAAGCTGGGGCAAAGCGAGTTGTCATTTCAGCTCCCACTAAGAGCCCAGAACAGGTTCCCACGCTATTGGTAGGGGTAAACCATAAGACCTTTAATCCCGAAACCGATCAAATTGTCTCCAATGCTAGCTGCACCACAAACTGTCTAGCGCCTGTAGCCAAAGTGATCCACGAGCATTTTGGCTTCGCTGAAGGTCTGATGACTACAGTGCATGCATCTACAGCGACTCAATCCACCGTGGATAGCCCGAACAAGAAGAGTTTGCGCAGTGGTCGTGGTGCAGCTCAGAACATTATTCCCGCATCCACAGGTGCCGCGAAGGCCGTTACCCTGGTGCTCCCAGAGCTAACAGGTAAACTAACAGGTATGGCTTTACGGGTACCCACGCCTGATGTATCGGTGGTTGATTTGACCGTTCGAACTGAAAAGGCCACTAACTATCGTGAAATCTGCGATGCCATGAAAGCGGCATCTAACAACGGGTTACGTGGGGTCTTAGGCTATACAGAAGATCCCGTTGTTTCAACTGATTTTGTGGGTGATCCGCGCTCTAGCATTTTTGATGCAGGCGCTGGTATTGAACTTAACCCCAATTTCTTCAAGCTGATCACTTGGTACGACAATGAGTGGGGCTACTCCAACCGTGTAGTTGATTTGATGCTGCACATGGCCATCACTGAAGGCCTCCTTCAGGGGGTTACTAGCGATGCTTTAGAAGCAGTTTATGCATAGTTTGAGATAAGAAAAAGCGACCCAAAATTGGGTCGCTTTTTCTTATAAACACTTATTAGCCAGAGGCCACTGAACATTAGCGCAGACTCAACCACCCATAGACTGATACCAGTAATAAGTGGCCATAGGAATGACCGTAGCCAAGATCAGTAGAACCACAACGATCCAAGTTGAGCTGGTGCGATTTTCCTCAGTTTCCTCAGCAGTGGCAAAGGTACCTTCCACATTGATGGTTTCTTCGATCACGGGAGGGCCAGGGTCAGGATCGCCCGTTAATATAGCAGCTAAGCGTACGGTGGCATCACCAAATGCTCGGTTGTAACTGTTGCTTTTAATTAACGGTGCTTTCATTGTTTCCTTCGTGATGCTTTCGGAAATCTCTTCAGGAAGTAAAGCAGCTGTTTCTTCACCGGATTTAATGCCAATGGTATTGGTGACATCATCCAGAACAATCACAGTTTGATTTGCACCTGCTTCTGGAGAAGGAAACCAACGAGCAAAAATTTGCTCAGCAAAACTTTGAGCCGTTTCACCATAGTCCAAACGATGAATGGTGACATAGCGAACCTCTTGACCGGTTTCAGTTGCTAGTTTCTTCAGGTCTTTGTTCAGATTACTTTCGTTAAGCCGAGTGATTTGCTTGGCGTCATCTAAGACCCAGTTGTCGGCATTAGGACTAATGGGCATGTCATAGATCCCGGTAGCACTGGCTGGTGCCGCAATTGATAGATTAATAGCTAACGCGATCGCAACCACAACTATCCAGCGGCAGCGATGAAATATCGAACTCAAGCGCATGATGTTTCAAGAAGCAGCAGTCGAGCAGCCATATAGCGGCCCTAATCACTACTATAGATGACCACATGCCTCTGAGAAAGCTAGTACAGTCTTGGGACTAGCGTTTAGCTGATTGTACTTGTACAGCTACAACACAACCATCTGAGATCGCACTGTCCAAAATTTGTAATTGTCGTTGTTCTACCACTGTCAGACTGGATTTTGAGCGATAACGCTCAACCGCTAAGGCAATACCAGGGGCCAATTCACCATGGGTAAGTGCTGTGCGCACCAAAACTTCTAGATCCTTGCCAACAAATTGAGAGGTGTTGAACATCGTAAAAGCTGGGTGAGTGGGTAACTGTTTATACATTCGCCCTTCTCAGCTCAACTTCCGGATCAAAGGTTATCTAGATCACATGGATTTCCGATTAAAGAGCCACTTAAACAACTGGTTGTCGCACTGATCAACCTCACTCAACTAGTTTTTGTGAAATGAGCATGGGCTGCTAAGGCTATGGCAGCTGGATAAATCCGATGCTCTTGTACCTGAATACGAGATTGGAGACTTGCTTCAGTGTCACCAGCCAGCACGGGCACAGCTGCTTGCATAATTATGGGACCGCTGTCGACTGCTAGCTCTACATAATGTACTGTACAGCCCGCCAGCTGAACCCCTGCATCTAAGGCCTGCTGTACCGCATGGAGACCCGGAAAACTGGGCAATAAACTGGGATGAATATTGAGCAAACGTCCACTAAAAGCATCAATTAGGTGTTGCGTTACCCGCCGCATCCAGCCTGCCATAATCACCCAGCCGACATCATGTTGGACAAGGGTATCGACAATGGCCTGATCCAGCACTTCGCGAGACGCAAACTCACGATGATTTAGAAGAACCGTAGGGATCGACCATTTAGCCGCTCGCTCCAGAACGTTCGCACCGGGGTTGTTACAAACGACAACATTAACCTTGGCATTGAGCCGTGAGTCCTCAATGGCGTCCATAATGGCCTCAAAATTGCTGCCGTTACCAGATGCTAAAATCCCCAGCTTGAGAGTGGGGTAGCTGAGCGTTTGCCAATCAATGTTAGGACTTAACAAACTAGTGATGGAATAGTCAGTGGGAACATAACCCATAGCATCAAACAAGAAACAAACTCTAGAATTCTACAGGGGCATAGGCAACGTTCATTTCATTCGCCATAACCTACGTATAATCACTGATTTAACGGAAAAGGGCTGACTTAGCGATACACCGTTAGCTCTTTTCTGAAAAATCGGGGCATAGTTAGGGAACACATCACGTTCACTCATTGCATTGGTGAAATGAGTTTATCTGTCGCTTCAAATGTTGATACCCCAAATTTGCTCGGCGTAATAACCAGCGCCTTAAATGCTGTTGCCGCACCTATCTACGTCAAAAGCCAAGATCATCGATGGTTGTTTGCAAATACGGCCTGTTGCCAGTTGCTGAATGTATCCCTAGAGAGCATTAAAGGTTGCCTGGACCATGACGTGACAGCAGTAGTTGATGCAGATTTGTTGCGATCGCAAGACGCCAGCTTCTTCACCACAGGCACAGTTGCTGAGCAAACGATTTACCTGAATACCTGCCATGGCAAGCACCAGTTTTCAGGGGAGCGTGCCCTCTTACAAACCCCAAATGGTCTAGTCCTTATAAATACCCTCCAAGACATCAGTGAGTTGGTTCAGCTTCGCCACCTTAACACTGACTTACAGCAACAACTCGAAGAACGTGACAGCGCTCTAGATCAACTAACAGAATTTGAGGCCACCTTAAAACGGATTACTGACCGGGTACGGGACAGCCTGGACGAGAAACAAATTTTACAAACAGCCGTACAAGAAATCACGGAAGCCCTCAACGTTAGAGGTTCCAATACCTCTCTGTATGATCTAGAGCAGGGCACCTCCACCATTTATTACGAGTACACCACCCTGCCATCCGACCGGGGGCGCGTCTCCCAAATGGAAGCCTTTCCGGAGGTTTATCATCAGCTGCTCGAAGGCCAATACTTTCAGTTTTGCTCCATTGCCCCTAACCCAGTACGGGGCCTGGTGTCGATGTTAGCCTGCTCAATTTTTGATGACCGGGGTGTCCTCGGCGATCTATGGCTGATTAACGATAAAGAACACGGCTTTAGCGAATATGAAATTCGCCTCGTGCAACAGGTGGCTAACCAATGTGCCATTGCCATTCGCCAGGCACGGCTTTATCAAGAATCCCAATCCCAGGTACGTGAACTAGAGCAAGTCAATAACCTTAAGGATGACTTTCTCAGCACCGTTTCCCACGAGCTGCGCACACCCGTCACCAGTATGCGTGTGGCTCTACAGCTGCTCGGAGTCACCCTCACCCAAGAACTAGGGTTGGAGCATGAACTGACCAACCCCGATGCAAAGCAAGGTCGCATTGCCCGCTACTATCGCATTCTCAAAGAAGAGTGTGAACGGGAAATTAGTTTGATCAACGATTTACTAGACCTACAGCGTTTGGACGTGGGCAACCACGATTTAGCACTACAAACGATCCAAATCAACGAATGGCTCCCTGCTTTGGTCAGTAGTTTTCAAGAACGTGCTGCCAGTCGTCAGCAACAGCTGCAAGTGACCATTGCGGAGAATATTCCCCTATTGAAGTCAGACTTGTCGAGCCTCGATCGCATTTGGGCCGAACTTCTAAACAACGCGTGCAAATATACCCCTCCCGGAGGTGAAATCACACTTTCCGTAGTGCAGATGAAGGACGACATCTTAAAACTTGCCCTCGTAAATACAGGGGTGGAAATTCCCCAGGATGCACTGCCACGTATTTTTGACAAGTTTTATCGGGTGCCTAGCGCCGACCCCTGGAAACAGGGAGGAACCGGATTGGGCCTAGCATTAGTCCAAAAGCTGGTGGAACACATTAACGGAGTTATTACAGTTAGGAGTGAAGATGATCAGACGTGTTTTACGATTGAGTTACCGCTCTCCTTCACACCTTGATGAGAGATAGCACTCACATGGATTAAATCCATATCAGGAGGTAGTTATGGTAACTGCACCGTCAGACACGAGTCTAGAAACCTATGAGGGTCAATTTGGCCCGTTTGTCATCACTGCGGACGATCGACGCGAGGTCGTGATTTACCGCTGTGGTTTAGCCATAGCCGCTTTCAGTTTTGCTTTGGGGGTTATGTTGCTGCGCCTAGGCAATGGTAGCACCGGGCTACTTTGGACCATTTCTGGATGTTACTTAACCATGTGGTTAGGTCTGGGCATTAGTCTTTGGTTCATTCATATTTATCTAAAACCGCTACATCAGGCATTACAGGGGTTGTGGTTAGCAGGAGGCCTAGCCAGCCTGGGCATTGCCATAGGTGTACCGGGACCATTAGCCCTGACAGCGTATGAACAGCCTTTGTCGATTTTGGGCATAGGGTTTACCTTTGCAGCCATGACCGGCATCTTTATCAAAGAAGCCTTTTGTTTTAATCGACTTGAAACAAAATTTCTGGTGCCCCTAGTTCCTAGCTTGCTGTTGACCCACATGGCACAGGCTATGCCCAGTCATATAGGTCAGGGGTTACTGATCGCTTGGGCAGTGTTGTTTGTCATCTTTGCCCTACGTAAACTAATGCAGCCAATCCCACCTGACATTGGCGACAAAAGTGTCTTTGAGCACCTCAAACAGAAGCGTCAGGCAAACATCTAGGGGCATTGCCCATACAGGTAAGGGCGTTCCATGGAACGCCTCTATGATTTTGCTCCTATATTAGGGTTATTCATGGGCATCCTAGAACCGTTGAAACAACGGGGATGCTAGGTTGGAACGAGCATATTGGCTGGCTTGGTCACGGGTTAAAGATGTCGGGCCAGTGTTGATAAAGCGGCTGCATGAGCAGTTTGGGTCACTGGAATTAGCCTGGCAGGCTGCCCCAGTTGAACTGCTTGCTGTGGCAGGCATTGGTTTGATCACAGCGGATCGGATTAGGGAGATGCGATCTCATCTCAACCCCCAAGAACTATTAGACAAGCACGAATCACAATACCCAGACTTTTGGACACCAGCTGACTCTGACTATCCCAGTCTACTGTGGGAAATTCCAGACCCACCTCCCGTGCTTTACTATCGCGGTCCTCTCAGGCCTAATGCTTGCACAAATCCTATCACCATAAGCATTGTCGGAACTCGCCACCCTAGTCCCTACGGACGTCGTTGGACCCAGCGCTTAAGTCGTCGCTTGAGTCAACGGCAAATCACCATTGTTTCTGGCATGGCCACTGGCATTGACACCCATGCCCATCAAAGCTGTCTAAATACCGACGGCCAAACCATAGCCGTACTTGGCACTGGTGTAGATGTCATCTATCCCCGTAGCAACGCTCAAATTTACCAACGCATCTTAGAAACCGGCTTGATCGTGAGCGAATACCCCAACGGTACGCCGCCTGATCGTAGTCACTTTCCTCGACGCAACCGCATCATTGCTGGCCTTAGTCATGCCACCTTGGTTACCGAAGCCCCAGAACGCTCAGGTGCACTGATTACAGCTTATTTAGCCAATGACTATGGTCGTCATGTCTACGCATTACCTGACGGTCTAGATAATCCCACCTGTCGAGGTTGCTTAGTCCTCATCAATACTGGAGCAGCCATCATCATGGGTGAAGACCAGCTGATCAAAGATCTGCTCAATATTGGCGTTCCCAATTCAGATATGGCTCATAAAAATATGACCCATCAAAACGACCGTAACAACCAGGGTGGCGATGAAAACAGGCATTTTATAAACACTCAGCCAGATACATCAGCACCTGAACCGGCAAAGTCTGCACCGGAGGTAACACTGGATAAAAACCTACAGCATATTTTGCAGATGATTCCTGAGGAACCGGTCAGCCTGGATAACCTAGTAGAAACCACCCAGCTAGACACAAGTGCCCTGCTGGGTGGCTTACTACAGTTAGAACTCGCTGGTGTTATCGTCCAATTACCTGGTGGCCAATATCAGCGCACATAGTCATAGTCATGGCTACACCTTTTAGTTTTGCCCTATATCAGTTTCCTGGATATGTTTCCATACCGGTGTAGGTTACCTCAAACCCTGTGTAGGTGATTTCGTGGCCATCTAGCGGATCTTCTATGCAATCAAAATTATCGACAAAGAATTCTACCACCAGGTCTCCTAACTCAATCATGTCGCCATCCCTAAGGGCCTGACGTTTTTGAGGAACAAGACGACGACAATTTAAACGGGTCCCTGATTGACTACCAACATCAGCAATGAAAAAACCAGACTCAGGGGTATGACGAATCACTGCATGACATGGAGCAACAGTTGCATTGCCGACTGGCAATGCGCAGGTTACGGATTTTCCTAATAGCCAACATGCACCCACATGGGTGAGATTTAAAGTTTCAGAACTGCCCGTATTAGAGACTAAAAATACAGAAGAATTAGCGATGATCGCCTGAACGTAAAAAGGTGTATTTTGACAGCGTTCTTTAACTGTCAAGATAGAGTCGGCAATTACATTAGCCGTTTCAAAATCATTTTTAACATTATTAAACAGCGCATCCCAAGGAAGTGATAAAACATTTTTGCTGATAAGATCACCAGCTGTTTCTTTAACTGCCTGGTTATCGGATAGGAAAGCTCTAAGCGTGGACATGGACAATGACTAAACAACTTAACAGCAAGAGGCTATAAGTGCGGTCGATTGTCACCCTAATTCAGTAGATTCACATATGAATTTCCCAAAGAATTGAGAAATCATTAATGAGGTAGAAAAATAGATTTTAAAGTCAGCTAATGAAAAATTGCTGCTCACCTGTAGCAATACCCTCATTGTCTAAGATTGAGAAAATCTCTAAAAAAATCTAGCTACAACGGTGGTGGGACATACATAAAGTCCTAAATATACTTAAGTATAGTTTTAGAACTTTCTCTACAGGTGCTCAGCAATTCTATGTATAGGATATGAACCTATCAAAAGTATTGCCTTCTTTATATCTTTTGTTTATTAAAGCCTGTGCTTTCAAAATAAGTAATTTGGCGGATACCGTTTTATGGAAGCTTTAAAAGCCACAAGTAAATATTAAAATCCCCCAAGATTGGTATATGCAGTCCTGAATCCGTAAAGCTGTACTCATAGGGGTTTCAGCGTCTTGAAAGTAGACAGTGTAGAAACCATCACATCCCCTTAGTATCGTCATGACACAGCTTAAATTAACTGTACCTATTAAGTAATTATTAAGCAGCTTTATTTTTCCTGCTATTTTCTGGAGAGTTCCTGCTGTGATCAGTGCCATCATCCGTGCTCAACCCCCTCTAGATTTTATTCCCGAACGCTTTAATCCATGGGTGCGACGTTTTGTGCGAGTAGCTTTGCCAGGCTGGATGCGTTGGCAAACTGATCTCGTAAACATCAAGGTCAATAATGCCGGGGTTCTCGCCAAGCACTACGCAGAATTTCAGGCAGGGCATAGCAGATTGATTCTGGCTTTCCGGCATCCTGCTCCTGAAGATGCCTATGGCATGGCACATTTGCTGTGGAAAGCAGTGCCACAATCGGCTGTCCAAATGGGAAAAAAACTGCAGCCTGTGCACAGCCACTTTATCTATGACCGGGGCATTCCCCTATGGGCAGGGAAGTGGGTTGGCTGGCTATGTTCTCACTTGGGGGGGGTGTCCATTCAACGCGGTAAGTTAGATTTAGTCGCCCTAAAAGCCGCACGGAAGCTTTTGGTAAATGGGAAATTTCCCTTAGCAGCCGCTCCAGAAGGGGGCAATAATGGCCATAACGAAATTGTCAGCCCTCTAGAACCGGGGGTACCCCAACTGGCTTTTTGGTGTGTGGAGGATCTGGCAAAATCCCAGCGGTCTGAACCGGTTTATATCGTGCCATTGGGAATCCAGTATCGATACATCAATCCGCCGTGGGATGCTATTGACGAGCTGTTAAGCCAATTAGAACTTTATAGTGGTTTATCGAGTACTGATGAAAAATTTGTCCCACCTGTGGAACTACCCACAGCTCAAATTACCAATCTCTATGGCCGTCTCTATCGCTTAGCTGAACATTTACTCAGCTTGATGGAGAGCTACTATTACCAAATCTATGGCCTAGAACAACTCGATACTCCAGAAGCTAAAGATGCTAATGCACAGCTGGCTTTACGGTTAGAACACTTGCTCAATGGTGCGTTAGCAGTAGCAGAAAAGTATTTTAATTTGCGGCCCAAAGGCTCTGTGATTGATCGTTGTCGCCGTTTGGAACAAGCTGGCTGGGAACGTATTTTTCGCGAAGACTTACGTAATGAAGCGGCGTTGTCTTCAGTGGAACGAGGACTAGCCGATCGGATTGCGGAAGAGGCGGACTTACGTATGTGGCATATGCGTCTTGTGGAAAGTTTTGTGGCAGTAACAGGCCGCTATGTCTTAGAAAAACCCACAGCCGATCGCTTTGCCGAAACTGTTTTATTGATGACTGATATGGTCACTCGACTCCAGGGGAAAACACCCTTCCCGAGGCCTTCTTTAGGTAAGCGAGAAGCTCAGGTAATAGTTGGAGAACCCATTTGTGTCAGTGAGCGCTGGGATGATTACAAACAAAGCCGACGTAAGGCAGTGTCAGCATTGACCAAGGATCTCCAAACAGCTCTTGAAAGCTTAATTGTGGATTCGTTTGAAGACCAGAATCGTTGATGAGATTTTGAGATCACAGTCAGGGAGCAAACATCACTATAGTTGACTCTTTTTTGTAGCTTTGATTAGGGCAATATTGATCTGCCAAGAAATCGAAGACTGAGATTGCAGCTGTCTTGTAAATGCCTGTCTCACGATCTCCAAGTTCTGTTCGCTCAAAGCCTTAGCTAAATGGGTCATATAATGGGACTCAGTATTAAACCATCGAGCTTTTATTTGAGAGGTAATGGGTAACTCAGTTTGGAGTTCTATTAGCTCAACAGTCGGCATCAGCGGCGTGTTCTCAAACCATGTAGTCACCGCATCTATATCCCAATATTTCTGACAATCACTAGTGTAGAGATCGTCTTCAGCCTGTTGTAGCCTTTGGAATAATTTAGGCGATATGCTCTGATGAGTCAGTAGGGAATACAGCCGTAACGTGCGGAAGGGAATCGTTTCAGCCAGCACCATATACCCGTTAGGAGCAAGGTAATCAGCCAATTGATTGAGCACTTGCTGTTGGTTGGGCAAGGATTTCAAGGCATTACGCCCCACAATGCCATCAAACAAAATACCTGATGCTTGAGTCGCTAGGGTTTTAGCTAAGGTATGCAGCGGTGTCGATAGAAATGTAGGTCGAGCTAACGCTGTCAGTGCCTCAGCTTGTTCGCTCAGAGCAGCATAGGTTTCAGTAGAGGTACAGGCATACACTCCACCTTCGGGCACCTGGCGTAGAGCCTCCCAGGTTAAAAGGCCGGCATTGAGGTCCAGCAAAACGTGGTGGCGTTGAGGCTTTAGTGTGGAGTAGATGCGATCGCACACCGCCCTCAACTGCTCCCCTGCATTGCCCAAAGTCCTTTGCAACCATTGCTCTTGCCCCTGATCCGTCGGCCCAAATGTCAGCACTTCGGGCAAATCCGCCTCCATCACCGCTGCTAGCTGAGCCTCTCGTTTACGGGCAACCTCTAGACGAATAGTATCTTCATAGCCCTGATTCGACGGTTGGAAAAACACTTTGCCCTGGAGACCTGTGGGTAAATATTGCTGCTCCACCCAATGATCGCGATACGCATGGGGATACAGATATCCCTGACCATGGCCAAATTCTTTCTTATCCCGATTTGCATCTCGCAAGGGATTGGGCACATCGGCTTCCCGTTCCTTTTCCACCGTGGCTAAGGCATCAAAAAAGCCCATGACACTGTTGGACTTGGGACAGGTAGCTAGATAAAGCGCCGCTTGAGCCAGCGGATAGCGCCCTTCTGGCATACCCACTCGGTCAAACGCCTGGGCACAGCTATTGGCCACCACCATTGCATTAGGATCTGCCAGACCTATATCTTCTCCAGCAAAAATCACCATACGACGAAAAATGTAGCGGGGATCTTCACCGGCATAAACCATGCGGGCCAACCAATAGAGGGTGGCATCGGGGTCAGAGCCGCGCATGCTTTTGATAAAGGCACTAATGGTATCGAAGTGCGCATCCCCCTCTTTGTCATAGAGGACGGCTCGTCGCTGAATTGATTCTTCGGCAACAGCTAAAGAGATGCTTACCTCAGGCGTAGTTTCGACCGCTAGTTCTAGGGCATTGAGCAGGGCACGGGCATCGCCATTGGCGACATTAACCAGGTGATCTAAGGCATCTTCGTCGATTTGGATGGTGCGATCGCCATAGCCCCGTTCTTTATCAGTCAGCGTTTGGTAAACAATCTGCCGTAAATCATCGGGTTCCAGAGACTTTAGCTGAAACACCCGCGACCGACTGACTAAGGCTTTATTCACCTCAAAGTAGGGGTTCTCAGTAGTCGCCCCAATTAGAATAACGGTGCCGTTTTCTACCCAGGGTAAGAGGGCATCTTGTTGGGATTTGTTGAATCGGTGAACTTCGTCGACAAAGAGGATGGTGCGCTGACCGTGCTGGCCGCGAAGGTCTTGGGCAGTTGCGATCGCACTCCGAATATCTTTCACCCCAGTCAACACGGCATTAATGGCAATAAAGTGGGCTTTGGTGGTGTTGGCAATCACCTGAGCCAGGGTCGTCTTGCCTGTCCCCGGTGGCCCGTAAAACAATAACGACGATAGCTGATCCGCCTGGATAGCCCGACGCAGCAGACGACCTGGCCCCACAATGGCACCCTGCCCCACGTATTCATCCAAATTACGAGGACGCATCCGGGCAGCCAATGGTGCTTCCGCTTCGATTAGTGTCTGGCGATGTTGCTCAAAGAGATCCATGGAAATGGAGAATTTTGAGTGTTGAGTCTTGTAGAGCTTTGCTCTTCTCAGCTAGCTGAGTATTTTAAATTGACTGTTTATGCTTTAAACATTGAGATTCAAATAATTTGGCTCCAAGAAAGCCGTTGCTCTAGAAAGCAAAAGCGCCCCCATAACATGGAAGCGCTTTCAACGTTATCTAATCTAGTTCAGCAAGCTTCAGAATCTGATATCTTACTCAACTCAACACTAAAGTTATGAGGACCAGATACCACCAGCAATTTCCTGCAAAGGTAGCAGGTGAGGAGTTTGGCAAAGTAGATAAGCGAAGAATGCACCGCTGCAACCGCCTACTAAGAAGCCGCTAGCAAAGTTGCTCCAGCCTTCGCGATTAGAAAACGCTTCAGGAGGATTAGGAGTAGTCAATGTACCCTCGGGACCATCGGGGCTAGTAGCGCTGTAAATAGAAATAGCTACAGTCAAAATAAAGACGAAGCTAATTGCTGCAATCACACCAGCCACAGTGCTGTAGTCACTGGCACGTAGTGGGCCAAGAACGGCAAAGGGACCGTAGAACCAGTAGCCGTGAGCAACGCCCACTTCTAAGCCGCGGCTAAACGGAGACAAACCTGCGCGGTAGGCAGGCAAATTATTAATGTAAGTACGTGCAACCGCAGAGGAGTTAATCGGAGTCGCAACGTCACCCACTTCGGGAGCTCCAGTTGCGCTTGCAAAACTAGTTGCCATAAGAACGTCTTCCTATGTAATGGACAGTCGTAAGACGGGAAATTCGAATTTATAACGCCAGCCAAATCGCCAAGGATAACAATCCTTCGCAGCCACCATTTTTAGAGAGGTAGCCGCAACGACATGACCCACTAGCCCCTTTAACAGGAACTAGCTGCATCTGAGCCCAATACTCTCATAGAAGCTAACCAAACATGGTGAATGCAACAGTTTTGTTAAGTACAAACAAGCAGAACGTTAACTTACTTAACAATCGACAGCTTCGGCAGGGGGTAACACGCCATAGCTAATGGGTCTGAAGAACCCGTCTTTAGTCAACTTCGGCTCACTTCGATGCAATGCGTCTAAGTACATAGGTTTGGTCACACACCACCTACACTTCGTAACACTCATGGGCGTTGATAAATGAACTAGCCACAATCAATATGTGTAGCGCTATTAGCATCTAACCTGTGGAGCGTGGTATGTGGCTGAAAATTCCGATTGATTTAGAAAATGAAGCGGCTAATGTCCATCTTTTGCAGGAATTAGATCGCTGGATAGAGCTGGGATTGTTATCGGAAGCACAGGTCATCAGTCTTGGCCGCAAGTTATGCAGTCCTTTACCCATTGCCCATAAAGCACCTACGGCAGTGCAGCAGAAATCTGTCGAGGTCAATACTGAGGTAAGGAGATCAGAGACAGCCCCTCCTGAAACTCTGACTGAGGTCCCGACGGCTACAGGTCAGCCATTCTTTTCACGCTTCAAGTCCCATCTAGTGCAGTCATTTTTGGCAGAGGTCAGCGTGCTATGGCTGCTGTTTTTGGGCGTATTTTTGGTGGTGGTGTCGTCTGGGGTGTTGGTAGCCAGCCAATGGCAATCCTTTTCCATCGTTGGCCAATACAGCATTTTGTTGGTGTATACCCTGGCCTTTGGGGGGGCAAGTCACTGGGCAGCAGGTCAGGCCAAACTAAAGACGACGGCCCAAATGCTAAAGGCGACAACGCTGCTCTTGATTCCCCTAAATATGTGGATGATAGACACCTCAGGGTTAATCAATACGACAGCAGGGCTGGCCATTGTAGCGAGTATTGGCTTGAGTATATTAACCCTGGTGTTAGCCCCACAAAGAATGATCGGGTTAACCGTATTGGGCCTAAGTTGGTTGCATTGGGGATGGGGATTCGCGACCTGGCCTCTGATCGCCACCTATGTGGGCACCTTGAGCAGTGCAATCAGCCTGGTCCGGGACATGCCAAAGATAACGGCTGAGGAGACGGGTGAAGATCGTGAGGCAGAATCTCAACCTCAAGGAATTTTAGTTGCGATCGCACTCCTCATTCTTCTAGTACGCAGCGTATGGATTGCCCAAATACCCATAGCCCAGTTGGGCCTGGCCATGGGCCTCTGCGGCTGGGTACTGCGCAGGCTTTATCAACGATATCCCCTGTGGCCCCAGTTAGGAGCCGGGTTAATGCTACTGGGCTGGCTTGTTTCTGTCATCCCATATCCACTACAGGCCCTGGGTATCAGTGGACTCGCCATCTGGCTATTACTAGAACAGCTGGGACAACACACCCAAGAACGAGACCAGCTACGTACCCTATCGAGACTTTGGTTAGTGGGATTACAAGCCTGTGGTTTGGTTTGGTTAACCTTGCCTGGTCCCCTGCGGCAGACAATACTTTTGGCAGTTGGCAGCCTTAGCCAGGACCCCGTCAGCACGATCGAGTTTTCAGGCCTATGGCTTTATGGCTATGTTGGCCTGATGGTGGTGGGAGCCAAGAGATTTCGGCAAAAAGAACACACTGCTTGGGCTCAACTGACTGAAAACCTAGCCATGGGACTCAGCCCACTATTAGTCCTGTTAATAGTCCCCCAAGCCCAATCATTTTTGTTGATGATGAGTTTGCTCGGGCAAACACTCACGTTAGGTGCCATTACTCGCCTGCGACGCCCTGCAACCAATTGGTTGATTTATTGCACACACATTTCAGCACTGGCAACCGTGATCAGTGGTCTCTATGTGATTAGCGGTTGGTTTGGCTATTGGAACCGGTGGCAGGGCGCTTTAGTTTTCTTAAGCCTGATGACGGTGGAATGGATCGCCAGTGTTGCTAGCCACCGTTATCCCCAATGGCGACAGTCATCGTGGTATTTGGGCATAGGTCTAAGCATCATTGCCTATAGTCTTTTGCTAGATAACTGGGGCAGCTGGATTAACTTGAGCTGGTTAGTTGTGCCGGGGCTATTAACGTGGTTGGCATACCGACGCCAGCTCGTAGCCCAACCACAGCTGGTCACCACAGCGCTGACGGTCCTTGCTTTAGGCAGCCAGATATTACTCATTAGCTCCTGGCCCATGGCAACGGTTGCCTTGTTCACCGGGGCTGGACTGCTGTATCTCCATAGTCAGCGCTGGCCTACGCAGACATTTCTACCAGTCATAACCATCGGCTTTGCCCTGGGGGGCGGGCACGCAGCTGCCATCTGGTTGTGGCTGATGCCAAAAGTATGGCCCGAGAATGTTGCCTCGCTATTTTTAGTGATCGCTCTGTTTTCTGGAGGCCTTAGCATTTTGGCTCGACAGCTCAAGCACCAGGCCCAACCTTTGCTACGGGCCTATGGCAACGCCAGTTATGGCTGGAGTCGAGCATTAGCAGTTGCCTTAAGTTTTGACCTCACACTGATCATGGTGCTGAGCTACAGCCTAAATTATCCATTTGCTGAGGCCCAAGCAATATCACCGGATGTCGCCACATTGCTGCAATATGGTGCAGCAGCCATGGCCCTCATATTGGCCAGGTTTTTCACTGAGCGGCGGCTGAGCAATCTAGACTACTGGGAAGTCTCCCATGGAGTGGGTCTCCTCGTAGCCATGGGTCTAACCCTATGGCATCAGGAGATGAAGCCCCAGATGCTGGCTACAGCCATGGTGGCATTAGGGCTAGGCACCCAGATGCTGGGGAGTATCTATGTCGCGAAACATCAGCGCAATTACCCATCGAGCTGGCACTACATTCCACTGGCTTACGGTGCTTTAGGGCTAGTCCTTAGCCATCTGAACTTCACAGCAATAACAGGCGTCTATTCATTCGTTGTTGGCATTGTGGTTCTCGCCATTGGCAGACGGCAGACAGATCTACGACCTTTAGGTTATGGCGGTCTTGGGCTGCTTTCTTTAGGCACCTATGAGCTAGTTGTCTATCAAATGCTACAGGCCAGTGGTGGAGAACCAGGAGATGGGTTGACGCTGTTGGCTTTAGTGGGTAGTGCGATCGCACCCCTATACCTCCTAGGCGATCGCTGGATTCAGCGCTACAGCAAGTTAACAACATCTGAAATTGCAACAGGCTCCTTACTCCATTGGCTGTTGTCCGTCATGCTAGCAGCTCTGGCCATGATCAGCGGGCACAGTCAGTTAGGCGTCTGGCTTTGGTTGAGTACCTCCTGCTTTCTGACTCTCTACGCGTTGTTAAGAGGTAATTCTCGTTGGTTTCCGGCCTATGCCACTAATGCCAAAAGTGGGCACATTGTTCAGCTCAATGGCAATCATCACAGCTACAGACAATGGACCTGGAGCGGTCTGGTGATTGCCACTATCGCTGTCTCCTATGGCGTAGACCATCTCCTATCACACCTGACTTTATTGCGCGGCTGGGGTGCTTTATTCGCCTGTCTTTTCAGCTTGATAGCCCATCGCCTCCCCTGGCAGCGCTGGGGGTGGCCGATGCGCCCATGGCAGCGGATAGCCATTGTTTGGCCGGTTTTAGCTACGCTCTTAAGCATAACGACCATCACAACCCAAAGCCTGCTGCTGATAGGAGCCTTTTATGCAGCGATGGCTAAACAACTGCGGGCTGTACGCCTCAGCTATTTAAGTCTGGGGCTACTGAACTGGGCCTTACTCCGCTATCTTTTCGACCAAGCATGGCTCACACCACTTTGGCTAGGCACCATGATTGGAATATCGGTGCTGTACATTCTAGAAGTCGACCCCCGTTGGCAACTGGTTTCCGCTCGTGAAGAACGCCATCGCCTACGGAGTTTGGCCACATTATTAATAGGGCTAACCGCAATTTTTCAAGCTGAAACCACGTCAGCTCTCTTTATTAGCCTGAGTCTATTGATTAGTTTTGGCTTTATCGGCCTGGGCTTATTCACTCGAGTACGCGCCTATCTATATGTGGGCACCCTCACCTTTAGCCTGCAAATATTGCGTGCGATCGCACTGTTTATTAGCACAGACGGTCGTATGCTTTGGGCCATCGGCATCCTACTTGGCATCGCCCTAATCTGGGTAGCCGCTACGTTTGAAGCCCGTCGAGCGCAAATTAGTGAACTGCTCAATAAGTGGGCTTATATGTTGCAAACCTGGGAATAAGCAAAGCATAGGCCACCCACATAGCAACGCCTCCATCATTTAACGCTACCCTAGCATTCATAATGAACTTCGCAGAGTAAACCAATGGCCGCAAATTTGGAGAAAATGCTGCAGTTTATCGATGAATACCAACAGCAGCGGCCCAAGGCGACTTCACTGCAAATAGTGCGGTCTTTACGGGCCTATACCCGAGCATCCTATGCCAATACATTTTGGGAGATGGTCGCAGGTAGCAACCCAGACTTTGTTAAAGGCGAGCTGGATGACCAATCCGTTGAGATCATGGGTCAAAGCATTGATTTTGCCCATTTTATGGCAGCCTTATCAGATCAGACCTGGGGAGGAAATCTCACATCTACCCTCAGCGACGGATTTCTTTGGATCACGTCGAAAGTAATGACCGGCCATGGTTACGACAGCCGCGAATACACGGCAGCCATTGGGGATACGGCACAACCCATCGAGGTCTACCTCGATAAATATGGCCTCACCACCTATCAACCAGAAACCTTAAGTGAACTGTTGGGGAAATTTGCTTCTGAACAGGACTATGCATCTGACTTAGTTGCCTTCGCTGTTGGGCGACTGCTGTATGAAAACCCTAGCCTCTCGGTTAAAGCTGCCATCTTAGAGGCCAATTGGCTCAACTACTCTGGCACAGTCAAACGTTACCTAGTGGACATGTTTGGAGCCAAAATTTCGGCCAATGGGGTTATTGTCAACGGCGAACAAATACGCACACGTATTTACGAACGGATTCGCGCCTATCTACTGATCAAACGCGATGTCATTAAAGGCAGCATCTTCCATCGCACTTATCGGCAGCGTATTCGTCCTGCTTTGATTAACCACGCTACCGACTACTTCATCAAATATCTACAGCAGGCCTTAGTTCAAAGCCCCCAACCTGAGAGTTGACGGTTCAACAGGAGTTTTTTATCGAAAGTCAAACTAAGAATAGTTCATAATAATTCGTCAAAAGAAAAATCGGCTCTAGAGCAGAACCGATTCAAAAAGTCTTTTGACTTTGCGTTTATCTCTCATTTGGAGGTGGCTGAAAATGCGTTGTGCACTAACTAATCAATCTCCGTACGACATTGTAACAATCAGTACAATTTTTTCTGTGATGAATCTTTACTAAATTGCAATAAGTTTGTGTAGGCGTTACTCGGTAAAACTACCCAAAGATTGACAGCAAATGAGTCCATCCATCAAATCAAGTTAGTGCAAGAACCAAAAAAGTCATGAAATCCTGACATATGAGCCCTAAAAACTCTGCTTATGGCATCTCAGTCAGCTGACAAATCCTAAACTCAATGGCTGAACTATTTATCAAACCCATGGATAAAGATAGGAAATTACCTGGGTAATTAAAGCTAGCAATCCCATGTGTCTCAACACAGTAGCCACTTCCACGGTAAGGACTTCCGCAAACCCAACCCTTGTCAAGGATAATGAGGAAAGTTTGCTAGCTCATATCTTCTTGTCCCACTCCTTCATATATTCCTTTGCAAATTACGTTTCTTGGTACTAGTTCTGGTGTCCCCACTAGGGCACGCAATGTGTCAAGCGTTGCGCTACGCCTACCTCAGCGCGCTGAAGTATGGCTGCTTGATTGTGGAGAAGGAACCCAACACCAGTTTCTTAAGAGTGATCTAAAGTCCAGCCAAATTCGGCGCATTTTCGTCACCCATATGCATGGGGACCACATTTTTGGTCTGATGGGACTGCTGGCTAGCTGTGGTTTAGCCGGTAATGTATCGCGCATTGATATCTATGGCCCGCCTAAGTTAAACGAGTATTTGCAAGCCTGTCGCCGCTACTCGCAAACTCATTTTTCTTATCCCATCAAAGTGCATACGGTGGAACCGGGTAAGGTATTGGATGATGGGGAATTTGCGGTTTACTGCCAACGTTTAGAGCATCGAGTACCTGCTTTTGGCTATCGGATCGTAGAAAAAGATCGAACCGGTCATTTTGATGTGAAGCGCGCAGCTGCCTTAGGCATCCCCCCTGGCCCCATTTATGGCCGTCTCAAACGCGGTGAGGCGGTTACCTTGGCAGACGGTCGAATGATTAACGGCTCTGACCTATGCGGTGAGACCATTCAGGGTAGAAAGATGGTGTACTGTACCGATACAATTTTTTGCGATCGCGCCATCGAATTATCAGAGCACGCCAATGTACTCATCCACGAATCCACTTTTGCCCATCAAGATGCTGAACTCGCCTACCAGCGTCTTCATTCCACATCCACTATGGCAGCCCAAGTAGCCCTAGCTGCCCAAGTACAGCAGTTGATTCTCACCCACTTTAGTCCCCGCTACGCCCCAGGCAACACAATTCAGCTCAAAGATTTACTCTTAGAAGCCAAGGCAATTTTTCCGAATACGCTTATGGCCCACGACTTCTATGTCCATGATGTGGAGCGGGCAACAGCTTAATCAGACAGACAACTTTAGAAAACTAATTTGCGCTGTGCTGGTTGTTGATGGCAGCTTTTTGAGCATTCACATTACGTTTTAGCTGATGCTCACCACGGGGGTATTCGTCTAACCGTGTTTTGAGCCTGCCAAAATGCTCATTATTGTTGATCGGCATATGGGGAGCCGGTAACTCATCATTGGGCCAAGTATCAATATCACCGCAGGGGCAGAGTTGAGCAACAGGCATCACAGTCTGCATAGCTGTCGGGATACTACAGCGGGCACAGTCAGTGATTTCCCATGCGGGTGACAACAACTGCTCAATGGTTTCTTGGGAGCCATCTAGATAACAATCCCGTCCACCCACAGACATAATCGCTTGCCAACAATCTTGAAAAGCACGGCTAAACTGATTGCCTTCTAATACAGGACTAGGACGATGAGTAATCTGCCGGTTGTTGATATGAACAGGCTTGCCAAGCTGAAACCAATAGGCAAGATAGATTTTTACTTCGTTAGGAGACGCCATAGACCACCTCGCACTGTGAAATAACCTTTTGCTACAGCACGGTGACTGTCACAGCTTCATCCTAACGCCTGATTTTTATAAGTCTTGAGACATTAATCTATTTTCAAGGTCTGTGATGTGTCCACATAATTGGGTTCTCCCAAGGTTTTTACCTCAGTGTTTATGTGGTAGCGGTGTGCCTATACGTTTGAGATCAAGGGCATACCCCCCTGTCACTAGATAAAACTCGGTTGCGATCGCACCAATCCGACGCACCAAATATCCCAAACGATCACGAAATATACGGCCCAAGGGATAGGCAGGCACAATCCCCCAACCTGTTTCTTCCGCGACTAAAATCACATCACAAACAGCCAGGTCCAAAGCTGTTAACAATTCATTGACAGACATTTGCCAGCAGCTATCATCTTCATCCAGACAATTAGCTAACCAAGTCCCTAGAGAGTCAACTAACAAACAACTATTAGCCTCAGCAGTTTGGATAGCATTCGCCAAATTTTTCGGAGTTTCTAACGTCTGCCAGCTCTCAGGACGACGAACTCGGTGTTGCTCAATACGCTGTTGCCACTCAACATCATCGACTGACACGGTCGATGTAGCCACATAGATAACGTGCTTATGGGTTTGTTCAGCCCAATGCTCAGCCCATTCACTTTTACCAGAGCGGGCAGGCCCCGTCACCAAAATCAATTGAGGCATTAAATCCAGTCATGGTTATAAGTTTGAGGATTCTCGCTATTAGCTGTGTCATAGCCTTCAAACAGCCAAGCGAGAAAAGAAATGAGTAACCCAACCGCTGGCCCTGCCCCAAAAATAATAACTTCGACGCCGCTCATGGCTAAACCTCATCTGTTGCCTGTGCCAATTATTTCACTGGTACACTCAAGCAACATCAGCGCATGCACCTAAAACGGAAGTCTAGAAACTATAGGTAGCTAGGTAAGTTAGCGGATCAGTCAGGGGCTGGCGTATGTTGACGGCGTTCTAACCACCATAAAACCGTAATCCAAATAGTCACCAGAACCAGGGCTGCCACTGTAAATTGAGTGACCCAACCCACCAAGGTAGCCAATGGAATCAAACGGCCTACAAAAAAGGCCAAGCTCACCATCGCTGTTCCCCACAGGCTAGCTCCCAACAAATTACACAACAAAAATTTCCAGTAAGGCATCCGAGCGATACCTGCTAAAGGCCCTGCGAAAATACGCAACAACGCTACAAATCGGCCAAAAATCACAGCTTTGTCAGCATTTTGACTAAACTGCTCACGAATTTTAGCGAGGGCAGCTTCATCAATACGAAAGAAAGTGCCCAACTTTAAAAGCAATGGCCAACCACCGTAAAACCCAATCCAATACCCCATGCTGTCACCAATAACGGCACCTGCGATCGCGCTCGATAAAACCCAACGATAGACTAACTCTTCACTCCCCGCTAAAAATCCACCTACCAATGTGACTGTTTCCCCCGGCAAAGGTAGTCCCATATTTTCGAGCATAATGCCAAAAAAAATGGCCCAATAGCCATAGTCCTGAGCCAATGTTTGGATCGTTTCAAGGGAAAAGAAGTCAAACGTCAATGGGACAGTGTGCATAGATACAAGTTTATCTTTCGTTTATTTTATTCATTTTTCTTACAAGTGTGAGGGCTGACGTGATGCAAACCACTGAATTTCATCTAGACAGCCTCTAGCGAAACTATTTCTATACAAATGAATACCCAAAAAGATCCTAAGTAATACCCATAACACTGGCTAAAAATAAAAAACCCTCCCAGTCGGGAAGGCTAATGACTAAGTTAAAGTATTGATTACGGAAACCCTTAAGCCTCGGAAAAACTGGCCATAGGTGTAGCCCCTAACATCGACTGAGGGAATGTAGGTAAATCCAGACAGTGCTGAGTACGGCGAGTTCTCACAGCCAACCGATAGCTAACATTTTGCAACTCAGCATTCAGTTGACGGTTTTCTTGCTGAATACGAGCAACTCGATTTTTTACCTCCAGCATACGCTCAGCAAACTTTTGCTTATAGATTTTCGGTAATTCCTGAACGACCTGCTCAAGCATACGAGTACGGTCAGTGAGCTCTTGAACAGTCTGCCGCATTTGATGATTCTCTTCATCTCGACTCTCGATTTGTTCTTGATAAAACGCTACCTGAGTTTCTACACCTTGCAGCTGTTCTCGTAGAGCCCTGACCTCAGCCTGATGACGCTCAGAAACATCCGTCGATGGCAGAAAGTCTTGATTCCCCTTTACCAGGCGAAACAATTCTTGGGATAGCTGTTGGACTAGCTGATCCCGCATTTGCAATTCTTCTTGCAAGCGAGCAATTTCTACCTGGGAATCAGACGCTTTCAACTTAGTCAATTGGGGCACGAGATCACTCCTAACAGTAGTAACGATAACTTTTCAAACTGTCGTCAATTGATTCAGAGTATTGACCAGCACAATGACAAATTTCCTCACAGATTAGTTTTGAGAAAACTGGCAGTCATACCGAAATCATTTGAGCGTAAGTGTAACAGCAAACATTGCACAAGCTGGCAGCCAAACATTTCAACGTTAGTTAAAGTAAAGCCCACCAATACACCCTAAATAACAGAACAAAAAATGTTTACTAACTTCAAAAGCATTGAAGCCAACACCTAAGTGCCCACAAATTTAGCATCAATTTCGCAAAATGCAAGGTTTTTATTCTATAGGTTTGTAATTTCCTGCAAACTAAGAGGCCGCAGCCTTTTGTCATAGCTGCGACCACTTAAAGAAATTAGCTTTTAGAATAAGGCCACCGAACCAATTACTGACTTAGGAACCTAGAGGTGCAGCCTGAGGAGGAACTTCATCAGCTTCAGCTTCTTGGGGCTCATCAACCACCAACGTTAAGTAGCGAATGATATCCTCACTCAAACGCATATCGCGCTCCATAGGGGCAATAGTATCCCCAGGAGTTTGGTAGTTCATTTGAATATAGATCCCTTCACGGTAACGATTGATTTCATAAGCTAGGCGTCGCTTACCTCGGTGTTGGGTTTCTAATACCTCACCACCCTTATCCTTAATCATGCCCTGGTATTTACCAATGGTATTATCCACGGCCTCATCACTAATGTCAGGCCGAAGAATATACATGGTTTCGTAAAAATGGCTCATACTGCTCCTTATGGACTAAATGGCTTGACATGCTTTTTTGTCAAGCAAGGGTCTTCCATATTAGCAGCAAGGCATCACCATTTAAAAAATTTAAAATCGCCAGATAAAACCGTCAGAGGAGTCTTGAGCTGCCAGCATTCGGTCTAAACCAAAGTCTTAAAAGCGGCCAAGTTGTATATGCACAGCTTCCGAAATGGTAGGAATTTCAGGATAACGTCCCATCACACACTGAGCGATGGAGTAGATAACAGCTGCAAGACCACCAAATAGCAAGACATTATAGAGCGTGTCACTAATTAAACCTAAACCTGGCAAGTTGATCAGGCTCAGGATAACGCTTCCGATGGTAATCATAAAACCAATCAGAATTGACAATAAAGTGTTGAATCGAATGAAGTGACTGATATTGGGATTGCGCACCACAAAGAAAAATAGTGCAAAGAAGACAACAATCGAACCAAAACCAAACGGCACCAGACTATAGAGAAACTCAACTGGTACGACAAGAGCAATAAGGATAGTAGCAACAGGCTCCAGCACTGGGAAATTGCTAATCAAGTTAACAAAGGCCCCCCAAGGAGTTGGGCCAACTCGAAGAGCGTCTAATAAAGCGATTAGATAAGGCAAAGAACCTAATATCTTGTCAGAAATTTCAGTGGTGCTACGCCAAGTCATATAATGCTCAAGTGATTTTTGCAAACCTCGCTCTCAGCATAGCGTAGCTTGATGCTAATGCTCACACTGTTGAAATGACTCTATGTTAGCCAACCGAAAGCCCATCTGACATTGATACTGAGGCAGTGGTGTAGCAGACTCCAATTGTCTGGCACAGCCTAGCTTCCCATCATTAAAACGAGGTTGACCGCTCTGATTTGCCATTAAGCAGCTGGCACATACAGATGCTGACGGAATCACCTGGTTGTCTAGCAGAATCACCAACATAGTATGACACCCCACCAAGAACAGGCTTTAAGCCTATCTTAGGCGAGGTATCAATTTATTGGGCATAACTTTATCCAGTTTTTACTGGTCTGGTAAAGTCTTTTTACGATGCGGGTGTCTCAATTCGACGACGACGATGACGACGATGACGATGACGACGAGGTTCTTCTTCAGCCAGGTATTGTTCCTTATCACCCCGCATCCAAACAGGGCGAGTCTGGTCATAGGCCATTTGCAAGGCCGCTGCTGCCACTGTGTGAGGATCGTAATCTTCAGTGAGTTGAGAGACAATGGGCAAGAAGGAAGCCAGCCGCTCACTGGTAACAGCTTCTTTCACTTGAGTCTGTAGTTTTTCTAGGGAGCGAGCAGCAATTTCTGCCCGAGTTGGCACCTTACAAAAAGCTAGCTCCTGCTTCAGATGACGCTCAATTTGCCGCAACTGATACTTCTCTAAAGGATGCACAATGGAGACAGCTCGCCCTTCTTGCCCGGCACGCCCAGTGCGACCAATGCGATGAACATAGCTGTCCTGATTATCAGGTAGCTCATAGTTGATTACATGGGTCAGGTTATCTACATGAATGCCTCGAGCAGCAATGTCAGTAGCTACTACCCAACGTACCTGGCCCTGCTTAAAGCGTAGCAGCAGCCTCTCCCGCTGAGCTTGGTTAAGGTCACCATGGTATTCATCCACACTATGACCTGCAAACTGTAATTGACGAGTCAGTTCAGCTGCTGTGCGTCGTGTCCGCACAAAAATAATCGCTGACTCTGGATCTTCCATTTCTAAAATTGGCATCAAAGCCCGTGGCTTACTCCAACCAGGGGGAACTACATAGGCTAGCTGAGTAATGCGCTTAGGTGCAGTATTTTGAGACTTAACCGTCACCGTCACCGGCGACTTTAAGAACTTAGCCGCCAACTCACGAATTGCCGGTTCCATAGTAGCGGAGAAAAAGGCAGTCTGTCTCTCTGCTGGAGCATGACTCAGGATGTTTTCTACATCCTGAATAAAGCCCATGTTGAGCATTTCATCAGCCTCGTCTAACACTAGCCAACTCAGTTGCTCAAAACTTAGAGCCCCACGGCTGAGCAAATCGAGCACGCGTCCTGGTGTACCAACAACCATATGAACACCACGGCGAAGCTGACTAAGCTGGCGTTCGATAGACTGCCCACCATAGACGGGTAATACCCGTAGCTGAGAGTTGTATTTGAGACCTTGCACTGCCTGGCAAACCTGCATAGCAAGTTCACGGGTTGGAGTGAGCACCAATGCTTGCACAGAACGCTTGTTAATGTTGACCTGTTCCAAGATCGGCAAGGAGAAGGCAGCTGTTTTGCCAGTGCCTGTTTGGGCTAGTCCCACTACATCATGCCCAGCAAGCATGTGTGGAATAGCTTGAGCCTGGATGGGTGTGGGCTCCTTAAAGCCAAGTTCATCCAAATGTTGCGCTTGGGGTTCAGATAACCCGAGGTCAGCAAAAGACAATGTCATTTAGACTCCTTTGAGGTCATTGAGTGCAGGCGGGAATTTCAAAGAGAAACACTTACGGGCGCTTGGACCGCAACCGAGGCATCGTCAGATAGGACTGTACCGAACAAGTCATAGGTATCAGCCCCGTGAATTTGCACAGGTACTATCTGAGCTAAAGGCGGCGAACCTTGCACATACACAAGGCCATCAACATCAGGAGCAAACCGAGCAGAACGGCCAATGCATTCACCTTGACTTGGGTTTTCTTGCTCGATTAAAACATCCACAACTTGACCAATCTGAGCTTGATTGCGCCTAAAAGAAATCTCTTGTTGAGCCAGCATTAGCTCTTCCCGCCGTTGATGCATAATTGCTGGATCAATTTGATTTGGTAATGTAGCTGCTGGAGTCCCCTCTTCAGCAGAAAAGGTAAATACACCGACATGGTCAAACTCATGACGCTGCACGAACGCTTTGAGATGTTCAAAGTGAGCATCTGTTTCACCGGGAAAACCAACGATGAACGTGGTGCGCAGCACCGCACCAGGCAAAGCAGTCTTTAAGTGCTGAATGATTTCATCATTCACACGCCCTTGCCATGGACGATTCATAGCTCGCAGAATCTCAGGGTGAGAATGCTGTAGAGGTAAATCTAGGTAAGGTAAAACATTGGGTGTATCTCGAATCGCGTTAAGCACTTCCTGGGTAAGACCCGTGGGATAGGCATAATGCATACGAATCCACGGCACATTTACGTCCCCCAAAGCCCGCAACAGCTCTGCCAATTTGGGTTTGCCATAGAGATCAACACCATAATTAGTGGTTATTTGGGAAATCAACACTAATTCTTGAACCCCTTCTGCGGCCAGCTGATGGGCCTCTGCCACAATTGATTCAATGGGGCGAGAACGTTGGTTGCCACGCAAGTGGGGAATAATGCAAAAAGCACAGCGATAGTCACAACCTTCTGCCACACGAACGTAGGCAACGCCTTCACTAGTTGTGCGATAACGGGGCACTGTTTCATCTGCAATGTAGGTAGGCTCAGCAGAAACAGCCTTAACTCGCTCACCAGCTTCAGCCCGCTCAATCACATTAACAATGCGGTGATAGTCCCCAGTCCCAACCAGCGCAACGGCTTCTGGAATCTCATCTAGCAGCTCTGACTGAAAATGTTGAGCTAAACAGCCCGTAATAACAATTTTTTTGTCAGCTTCAGCTAACTCTACTAGCGTTCTAACCGACTCTTGCCTTGCAGCTTCGATGAAGCTGCAAGTATTAACAATTACATAGTCAGCAAGTTCTTCATTGGCGTCAACCTGATAACCGGCCTTAACCAGAAGGCCTAACATGTGCTCGCTATCGACTCGATTTTTCTCACAGCCTAGGTGAGTAATAGCAACGGTTGGTTTACGAACCATAAATTCTTCTATACAAAAAACAGAATGCTGGTCTCCAAGCAGGCGTTGCGATCGCACGGATGACTCAGCACCCTACCCTATCACTGAGCTGTTGAACGGGTAGCGATTGTTTTGGCCCGGTTGAGGAAATTATAACATAACTATACAATTCTGTGGGTCTTACCTGAAAAGGGTTGATTTATCGGGGAAAGCAGCTTGTGTTATGTCTGTATGCAATGGCCAATACGTTTGGGTGAGAACGGCTGCAATCATCATCCTTGGTAAATAATCTCGATCCATGCAATAACTAAAACTTTTGAGATCTGTGGAGTTACAAACACTTTTTAAGACATCAACGCCAGTGATCGGGGTCGTTCATTTACTGCCTTTACCCGCATCGGCTCGCTGGCAAGGCTCATTACAGGCCGTAGTAGACCGTGCTGTCCAAGAAGCCGTTGCTCTGGCCTCCGGTGGTGCTAACGGCATTATTATAGAAAATTTTTTTGATGCACCCTTTACAAAGGGATCGGTAGATCCTGCTGTGGTCAGTGCCATGACCATTGTAGTCAGCCGTATACAACAGCTAGTAACGCTTCCCCTAGGTATTAACGTATTGCGTAACGATGCCCAGAGCGGTCTGGCCATTGCCGCCTGTACCGGCGCTGCGTTTATCCGGGTTAATGTGTTAACTGGAGTAATGGCTACGGATCAGGGTGTAATCGAGGGAGATGCCCATCGACTCATGCGTTATCGCCGAGAATTAGGTCGTGATATTAAGGTCTTTGCTGACGTACTAGTTAAGCATGCTACCCCTGTAGGTACCATCAGTCCGGACACAGCCATGGCCAATGCAGTCGCTGATACTATCCATCGGGGCTTGGCAGATGCTGTGATTGTTTCTGGTGGTGCCACGGGCCACCCGCCCACCCATCAGGATCTAGCAACGGCGAAAGCAGCTGCGGGCAACATCCCTGTGTTAATCGGCAGTGGTGCCACCGTGGACAATATTCCTAAATTGATGAAATCGTCAGATGGTGTAATTGTTTCTAGTTCTTTAAAACGATGGGGGCACATTGAACAACCTGTCGATCCTAATCGTGTAAGCCAATTTGTGGATGCAATATCGTCATCCCCGTAGGGGGGCCATGGAAGGCCCCTACAGGGATGATTCTGGAATATCTCTACCGAAGGCCCTGTTTTTTGTCTAAGATGCAGTCGGGGGCGCAGCCTGTCTACTGGGGTACCCTGCTTTTGTTGATCTTGATGAGCTTAGAGTTATCTGTAAACTATGGGACGTCGCCGTAAAGAAACTCGTGGGATTTATCGTTGGTCGCGCCCAGCTATTGGTGCGATCGCAACCGTTGGAGCCTTAGGCACAGGTTACCTAACGGTGATCAAGCTAATGGGTAATGATGCTGCCTGCCCTGTAAAGGGTTGTGACCAAGTACTGAATAGTGCCTACGCAGACGTTTTTGGTATTCCGCTAACGTTGTTTGGCTGCCTCGCCTATCTATCCATGGTGGCTTTGTCCCTAGGGCCACTGTTATTGAACAAAGAGAAGATTAAGCAGCGTCAAAAGCTAGAAGATATAACCTGGCCGCTCTTGTTTATCGGAGCTACAGGCATGATGGTCTTCAGTGGATACCTAATGTATCTACTGGCTACCGAACTCAAGGCCGCTTGTCTCTACTGTATAGCCTCCGCCACATTTACATTCTTAATGTTTTTGCTAACGCTCTTAGGTCGCCAATGGGAAGACCAGGGAGCTCTTGTTTTTCGTGGCGTGATAATGGGAATGGTCACCCTGGTGGCTACTATTGGGATGTATTCCATCAGTATTAATGGACCAGCGGCAACCGCTAGTAGTGTTGGCAACACCGGCCCTGCCGTTACCAATACATCTGGGCCTGCTGAAGTTGCCCTAGCGAAGCATTTAAAGGAGGTAGGGGCAAAAATGTACGGTGCCTACTGGTGTCCCCACTGTTTTGATCAAAAACAGCTCTTCGGACAGGAAGCCAAGAAATATATGCCCTACATTGAATGTGCTGAGGATGGTGCTGACTCCCAGACAGCCCTGTGCCGATCTGTACCTGAAGTTACCGGTTTTCCCACATGGGAGGTCAACGGACAATTTTTACCTGGTACTCAAACCTTGACAACCTTAGCTGAAGCATCCGGCTATCAAGGTCCGACAGACTTCAAGCATTAAACCCTTCACAAGGTTAGAAACACGTAGGGGCGTTCCATGGAACGCCCCTACGTGTTTCTAACTAAAATTAATTTCTAGTAGCGATAAATCGTCTGAGAGATCTTGCCCAACATCAATACTGGGCATAGTGGCATGGCTAATTAACTGATCAAGCTGCCCCGGTCGCGGGCATTTAACAATGTGATCAATAAAGCTATCTAAACCCAGAATTTCTCCGGTTTCAGCCAGGGATGTTTCAGGTACTTCATAGACGCCATCACTGAAAATATAGAGATAGCTGTTGTCTGGAATCGAACAACGTTTCCAGGTGTAGGTGGTACCGGGCATCATGCCAATGGGCATACCAGGGGTACGCAGACGCATTGTTTCAGCCATGGGAGCGCCACCACCATTACCATTCGCAGTTACATCAGTTGTATTAGGAGGGGGGGGCGGAGACAGAAGCACAGCTGGAGGATGCCCCGCACTGGCATACATCAGCTGGCGATTAACTCGGTTATAGACGCCGTACCAAATGGTAAAATACTTTTCATTTTGAGCCGTCATCTGAAACATGTTGTTCAAACTTTCAAGCACCTTGTCAGGTCGATAGAAGTTGGTGCCTGGCAAAGATTGCGATCTCAACACATTCAGCACAGAGGTGGACAATAAAGCTGCCCCTAAACCATGGCCCGATACATCCAGTAGATATATCACCAGATAGTCAGGATCTAGCCAATAGAAATCAAAACAATCGCCCCCAAGCTGTTGCGATGGCAAAAAGCGAGTTTGAATCTTGACCGGAGGTTGATCCGTATCCCTGGGCAAAAGCGACTGCACATAGGAAGCAGCTTCCGCCAGCTCATTCTCTAAATACTGCTTTTGCTCTTTCAAATCGCGAGTAAGCTGACACAATCGCATACCAGACTTAACTCGGGCCTTAAGCTCAGCCATGTCGATGGGCTTCATTAACAGGTCGTCTGCCCCTGCTTCTAGAGCCTCGACTCGACTGGCCGTCTCGGCATGGGCCGTAATCAGCAGAAACGAGCTCATGGACAAATCTGGATGCTCTTTCAATCGACGGCAAATTTCCAAACCGTCGATGGATCCAGGTAAGCGCCAATCGCATAAAATTACTGGTGGCGTGATCACCAAGGCTTGCTCTAGGCCATCGGCGGCGGTTTCTGCAATAGCAACGCGATACCCCTGGCTTTGCAGCATCCGCTGAAGGATACGTCGAATGATCGGATCATCATCGATCACCAAAATATCTGCAATAGAATTAGCAGCCTTAACCATTACACCGATACGACGCAGAGGTTTATTTCATAGTGCCATGTCCCTAGTCCCATACTGGCATTCCCCCATGGGCTATTAGTTCTACTACTCATGGCATTGAAGTCCTACCAAAGTCATTAACAAGCATCTAGCAATCGAATGATATTAAAGGCTAAAAACTCTCTGATTAAATAAGAAACGTTGGTTTCAGCTAGAGTGTACCCTTCTCATTCAGACATATGAAGGCGGTTGGCCAAATATGCACATTACAGCTTTCCAAAGGACATTGGTCAAAAACAGTAAAGCATCTGTGATGATTTTCTGAGCAAATAGCAACCTTAGCCATAAACCACAGCGTTGATGGCCTATTTTATCAGTCCACAGAAGATATGTGCGATTCAGCAATTGGCAGTGAAGATAGAAAAATCAATGTATTTGCTGTAGCTGTGACGTCTCAGGAGCAAAACTGTGCCCTCATGCCAGGAAATCAACACAAAATTGGTAGGTATATGTCACTAATTTGGCAGTAAAGAAGGTTCCTAAGTGAAAAATTATTGCAAGACTACCCTAGGGTTAAGGGTGATTTCTAAGCTGAAGAAGCGCCGCTAATATCTGCATGATTTTGCATAATGGAAAGTACCTGTGATCTGCCTAACAGCTGCGTTTTACCCGTTCTAAAGTCCCCCAGCGATTATCAGGTATTTCGCATTAGTCCTGATGATAAAAACCGACTAGCACTTTTGGTAGATCCTACCCTGGGCCATGCCAAGTTAACCTGCTGTGTAGAAATTTTTGATGTGGGTGGCAGAACCCCTATCCATCGACACCAAGTGGCCGTAGAAATGTTTTATGTGATCAAAGGAGAAGGTCGAGTTGTTTGTGATGGTAAAAGTTCAACAATTAGAACTGGCGATAGCATCCTAGTACCATCTTACGGTGTTCATTTTGTTGAAAACACTGGTCCACAACGACTCTATCTACTCAGCGTCATGGTACCTAATGAGGACTTTGCGGAATTAATTCGTGATGGGATACCGGCAGAGTTAGATGAAGAAGACATGGCTGTTTTAGGACGTACCCACAGTATTTAATGCCGTCTGATTTTCTGCCCGTCAAACCCAAACAGGTACATTCATTAAAAACTCGGGATGGTAAGCGTCTGGATGCAGATGTTTATTATCCCGATGCCGAAGGTCCGTGGCCTGTATTGCTGATGCGACAGCCCTATGGTCGTGCGATCGCATCCACGGTTGTCTATGCTCACCCCACCTGGTACGCCGCCCAGGGCTATATTGTCGTGATTCAGGATGTGCGCGGGCGCGGCACTTCAGAGGGAGAGTTTCACCTGTTTGCCCACGAAGTAGACGACGGCTACGACAGCGTTCAGTGGGCCGCTCAGTTACCTAGAAGCAACGGCAGGGTTGGCATGTATGGGTTTTCATATCAGGGGATGACCCAGCTCTATGCAGCTCAGGCTAAGCCCTCAGCTCTTAAGGCATTAGCTCCGGCCATGGTGGGTTACGACCTTTACCAAGATTGGGCGTATGAAAATGGTGCACTACGTTTGCAGGCTGGTTTAGGCTGGGCCATTCAATTAGCCGCAGAAACCGCTCGCTTAAAAGGAGACAAAACTGCCTTTAACGCCTTACGAGCCGCTTCTCGTAACTTGCCGCTCAACGGTCCCATCTCTGCCTATCCAGATGTCATCAAACAATACGCCCCTGATTCTTTTTGGCATGACTGGTTGGCACATCCCCAAAACGATGATTACTGGCAGTCACTTAAGCCCGATTTAACGAATGTCGATTTGCCAATGCTCCATGTGGGTGGCTGGTTTGACCCTTATCTCACAGGGGATATCCGCCTATTTAAGGAAATGGCATCAAGCCGCTATCCTCAACATTTTTGGGTGGGCCCTTGGAGCCATATTCCCTGGAGTCGAAAGGTAGGGGAGGTGGATTTTGGTCCTGAGGCGATGAACCCCATTGATCGATTACAAATTTGTTGGTTTTATCGTTGGCTCACCGATAAAAAAGATGTGGCCCCCCTGGATGAGCGCCCCGTACATCTCTTTGAGATGGGCAGCAACCAATGGCGACTGTTTGAGCAGTGGCCAAGTGAATCTACAACTCAAACCTATCGCTTGCAAAGCTCTGGTCTAGCAGCCATGCGTGAAGATGATGGCGCTTTAGTGCCATCCAGTTGCGAAGATCCAGCTGTAACTGCAGTGCCTGATGTATTGGTTCATGATCCATGGCGACCTGTGCCCTCCTTGGGAGGACATGCAAGCTTTCCATCCGGATCTTTTGAGCGCAGTGCGTTAGACGGTCGCAGCGATGTCTTGACCTATACAACTGCTTTGTTGGAAGCAGACTTGGCTGTAGCAGGGGACGTGACGACAACGCTTAAAGTTCAGGCTGATGCCCCTAGTTATGACCTATGTGCCGTGCTGTCAGTGGTCTACCCTGATAATCGAGTGTTTAATTTGACACAGGGTTATACACGTATTCATGGGGGACAAGCACAAGTCGTGTCTCTATCTTTGCAACCCACCTATTTTTGCTTGATGGCTGGCCAAGCCTTACGGTTAAGCCTCAGTGCAGCTTGCTTTCCAGCCTATACCGTTAACCCTGGAACACAAATTTATCCTTTAGATACCGTGCCAACCATAGATCAGCGGATTATTACCCTAACGGTCTATCAAGATAGGGATACGTTGCTAACTTTACCTATGGCCTAATCGCCATCACTGCAATTCATCATCTAGCTCAATCCCTTGAGCTTTGAGTTTTGCCTTGAGTGCTGCTAACTCACCTTCTGCTCTATCAGCCCGCTGGGCTTCTTGGTCAGCCCGCTGGGCTTCTTGGTCAGCGCGTTTCTTAAGTTCATCAGGAATTAAGAGCTTTTTCCCGGTTTCTAACTCGTAGAACTCAATCAGAGTGCCTACTGCGGCTAATCGTAACCCCAGCACCTGACTGACGCTATCGGTAATTTTTTTATAGGCCTCATCTTCCAGGCGGTACCCTCGCAACCGGTCAGTAATCCATTCACCCTTGGGATCGAACTGCCAATATTCAAGCACCCCCATGGCTTCATAGAGGTCGTACTTGCTAATTTCGTCTTTTTGTCGAGTTCCCTGGGAGGTCATTTCAAAAATGACGGCTGGAACCGAACCTTCTTCCCAGATTTTGTAGTTGTCACGACCACCGGGTTCTACATCAAAAATCACCATCACATCAGGGGCTACTCGCATATTGGGTAGCCCCTGGGCGTAATACAAGAATTGATTACCAAGAACAGTCGCTTGCTGACCTTTCAGATACTGACGTAAAACTTCCAATGTAATCAGCAGAGCATAGAGATGGTCAAAGGTTTCAGCCACAGGCATGCCATCTCCGCTGGGATAAAGACTCTGAGATGTCTGGGTGTTAGGAATAATCGCTGTCATGGCTTTATCCCTGTTTTAGTCACAGGTACTTTTGTACTTATTCTACCGGCTGTTTGCTTGAGTCGTGATTACACTTGCAAAACGCCTTTGGAACTGGGAATTGCATTGGCACGACGGGGATCAATCTCGGTAGCCATGCGCATAGCGCGGGCAAACGCTTTGAAGGTGGCTTCAATAATGTGGTGGGAATTGATGCCGTCAAGCTGACGAATGTGCAGCGTCATGAGGCTGTGATGAACGACAGCCATGAAGAATTCGCGGACGAGTTGGGTGTCGTAGGTGCCAACGCGCTGGGTGGGGATATCGAGGCCATAAGCGAGGTAGGGGCGACCGGAGAAGTCCAACGATACTTGGATCAGGGATTCGTCTAGGGGGGCGACAAAGTGACCAAAACGGACGATGCCTTTGCGATTACCTAAGGCTTGGTGCAGCGCCATGCCGAGAGTAATGCCAACATCCTCGTTGGTGTGATGGTCGTCGATTTCGAGATCGCCTTTGGCTTGGATGTCGAGGTCGAAGAGGCCATGGGAGGCGATTTGATGGAGCATGTGGTCAAGAAAGGGAATGCCAGTGTTGGCATTGCACTGACCAGTGCCGTCGACGTTGAGGGTGACGGTGACGTCGGTTTCTTTGGTGGTGCGGGTGACGGTGGCGGTACGAGTAGGGAATTCGAGATTAGTGGTTGGGTTTGCTTTTGTTTGCATGGTGGTTATGGGGGTGTAGGGGCTGCCCTTGTGGTTACCCTGGACGGTATCTAAGGGAATTACGCTGCTACGCATTCGCTACGCACCGTAAAAGAGTAATCGTCGTTCGACATTGATCTCAGCTCTAGTTTATCTGAGGAAAAGAGTCTCCCTACTCCCCATTGCCAGCTGCCTCTCCACCCCTAGAACATCATTTCCAAAACACTTCGAATAACGTCATCGGTCACCTGATCCGTGACGCAGGCTTCGCCGATGCGTTTGGGGAGGACGAAGCGGACTTTGCCAGATTTAACTTTTTTGTCGCTGCGGAGGGCATTGAGGATGGCGTCGATGTTGAGGGTGGCGGGAAGCTTGGTGGGGAGATTGGTTTTCTGGATGATAGCAAGTTGTCGGTCGGCGGCAGTTTGGGGCCAAAGATCCATGGTGGTTGCGATCGCACCCGCTGCAACCATGCCAATGCCGACAGCTTCACCATGGTTGACGGATTTGTAACCGGTCAGACTTTCGATCGCATGGCCAATGGTATGGCCGTAGTTAAGAATAGCCCTCAGTCCAGCCTCTTTTTCATCTTGACTGACAACATCGGCTTTAGCCTGACAAGAATGTTTGAGAATATCGTGGAGCAGAGCCTCACTAACAAAGCACAGCTGATCGAGGCGCTCGGCTTGCTCTAGCTGATGGAACAGACCTTCATGCCAAATAATTCCATACTTGATGACTTCAGCCATACCAGCGTGAAATTCACGCTCAGGGAGTGTGCTCAAAACACTGGGATCAATCAGCACCAAACTCGGCTGATGAAAGGCACCAATTAGATTTTTTCCTTGAGGATGGTTCACGCCAGTTTTGCCCCCGATGGCGGCATCAACCATGGCTAGTAATGAAGTAGGCACTTGAACAACCGCAATACCCCGTAGCCAGGTGGCTGCAGCAAAGCCCGTCATATCGCCAATTACACCACCACCTAGAGCCACCATGGTAGAACTGCGTTCTAAATGGTGGTCAAACGCAACACTATGGATTTTCTCGATAGACTGTAGAGTTTTGTATTGCTCTCCAGCAGGTAAAACACATTGACTAACCTCAAAACCAGCCTCCGTTAAAGAGGTCAAGGCGGTTTCGCCGTAGTGTTGAAAAATAGCAGGGTTAGAAACAAGCAGCACCTTACCAGCTTTACCAGCGGCAGCGAGCCAGGGGCCTAAGTATTGCAGCCCGTCAGTAGCAATTTTGATGTCATATTGAGTTTGGGGTAGCTCGACGGGGATAACGGTCTTCATTGCATTGAGTCACGGTGTACTCAACTATCCTACTGCTCAGGGTAAACAGTAGTAGGGAGTAAGGGAATGGGGAAGCACAACGCATTCCCTACGCAACCTTGGGCTCCACTAAACCTCAGGCTCCACTAAACCTCGGGTTCTGGGTTAAACACCTGAAAAATTTTTCGACAGCAAAGCTTGATTTTTTCCCCAGCATTAGCCTGAGGTGGAGCTACACCTTCAAACTGCCAGTTGTTAATGGTAGAAAGATGCCACTGTTCACCATGGTGGTTAAACCCAACGACTTCAACACCAATCGCCTTGACAATATTTGCTACAGCATCCGCTGTACCTTGGGTTGTCCCCTCAGCCACTGAATGAAGACGAATCTGCACGAGAAGACTACGGCAGTTGAATGAGCGGCTAAAGCCAGGGAAATGAAACCCGATATCGATGGAATCAGGATCAACGAGCTCTCTTGTATCGGGATCGTTTGCCCAGGGTTTAAGGTCAGAGCGTAAATCAGGAAGCTGCCCCTTAAAGGCACCCACAATAGCGGCTATTTTACTGGCATACTCGATGCTTCGTGCTTGTTCTGCTGCGTTCACACTTACGACCAGGGAAGTCAAAAAATTTCACCTACCAAGATAAAACAATGCCTAGGCAAATAGCCAAGGCATTCATTCTGCATCTTTGGATAGTTAGCAAATGCTACTAAGGAAAAAAATAAATGAGCTCACCAGAAGAAACTGTAGCTGATTAAACGAAAGTGAAATTGATCTGCTTAGATCGTCGGACTATAGTGGGCCTGACAGGTGTTCAGCATACGCAGATCGTTGTCGCTAACAGTGTCAATTTGATGGAACCCTTCAATCGCAAATTGACGTCCACCTGGTCCAGCAACAGCGGTATCTTCGAGATCGAGGGCATAATCATATTCCTCTTGGGAATAGGTTTCAGTAATCGCCAAGGAAAGCTGTGCGTTTTCTACACTGCCTCGAAAACAATCGAATGAGGAATGTGGAGAATAGAACGCTCCTACAACTTCACCTGCTTGTGCTTCGAATACCATGTAGGCAGTTTGCAACTGATCGGGTAAAGGCTGTTCACCAAAAAGATAAATGCCATTGCTGAGGGGTGTAGAAACAGACGGGGCAGCCTGAGCTAATAGAGGGTGGATGACTTCCGTATCAACCTCTAGCGACGGTTGCATGGACATTCTGGCATTAGCGGCATGGGCAACTAACAACGTTGCAGTTCCCACCAGCAGAGCCCCTGTACGCAAAGTGTTTCCGCATATCTGTTTCTGAATACGTTGCTGACGGATGTGACGTTGAATAACTGTTAACACTTGCATGACCAGCGCGCCTCACTGTATTTACCGAGTACCGCTAACGAATGACTGAATGCGATCAAAAAGGAAACTCTTATCTCTCACTGTAGGTGAGAAATTTATGGGTAAACCTGATTAGCAGCGTTCCTTTAATATCTCTTTAACGATTGCATTCATGTCAGTTAGCCAAATTACCGCTATCATTCCCTACAAATTTGAGGCTTTTGATTCCGTATGGGAGGGTTTTATAACTGGCATAGAGTGTACTCTGTCTGGAATACTAGGGGGCGTTCTGCATAATTCTTTGAAAGAGTCACCGTCATCCATCGTTGGAACGATGTAGGCTAAAAGAATAACTGGCTAGCTAGGCACCCAGCCATTGGATATGCCGTATCGCTGAGCAGGAGTCAAACGTTCATCTATGCCGTCCCTTGAAGTGCCGCTAAAGCTTTTGCTGTTTATTGATAAGCGGCCAAGTTCTGCTGAGCAAATTCGCCAGATCCGTCAGCATATTGAAGGTTTAGAAAGTCAAATTGAGCCGGTTTTGGAGGTCATTGATGTTAGTGAGCAGCCTTATTTGGCTGAACACTTTAAGCTAGTCGTGACTCCGACCCTCATTAAAATTTCGGAGGGAGGACGCCAAACACTAACCGGCAGTGACATTATTTCTCAGATTGACTACTGGTGGTCACGCTGGCAGGCAGAAGTTGAAAACGGCGGTGATACTTCGGAACGTCATCTTGTCAATAATCCGTCAATTGCTCAGTCAACGGAAATCATTCACCTATCAGATGAAATTTTTCGGCTTAAGCAACTCAATGCTGAAGCGAATGCCAAGCTAGTATTCAAGGATCGCATTATTGCAATGTTGGCCCATGATTTACGCAATCCACTAACGGCAGCTTCCATCGCTATTGAGACCCTAGAAATGGGGTATGACCCTAACCATGAGCGTCGTGCGCGCTTTCGGCCTGAGCTAACGGTGCAACTATTGCGCAACGCCAAAACTCAGATCCGCTCCATTGATCGCATGATCACGGATATTTTGCAGGCAGCCCATGGCCCCAGCGTTGATCTCCATATTTTTCCAAGAGAGTTGAATCTACAGGAGCTCTGCCAAGAAGTCGTGGATTCAATGATCACTAAAGTCAAAAACAAGCAACAGACTATTGGCCTCGATATTCCCCAGGATTTACCCCAGGTGCATGCCGATATCAATCAGGTACGTCGTGTGATTGTGAATCTTTTGGATAATGCGATTAAATATACGCCCAATGGGGGTGATGTGATGATTACGGCATTACATCGCACCACTCAGAAGGTTCAAGTCAGTATTCAAGATACGGGACCCGGTATCCCCGCTGATAAACAAGCCCGTATTTTTGAGGAGAGTTTTCGGCTTCAGAGAGATCAGTCCCAGGATGGTTATGGCCTTGGGTTAGCCCTATGTTTGCGCATTGTTAGGGCTCATTATGGTCAAATTTGGGTTGATTCAGCTCCCCAAGCGGGGAGTACGTTTCACTTCACACTCCCTGTCTTTAAGCAGTCGAACAGTCGGCAACCATTATCAGAACTATAAGAACTGGACTACAGAAATCGAACAATAATCTGCTTCAACCTTCAGGTAACTTCAGGCGAGCTTTCATGGCGGCTATCTCAGCATCCACTGAATTTTGATTGGGGTCACGACCAGATTCTAAAGCTGAAAATTTCTTCTCTAGGGCATCTTGACCGAGATCATTGAGTTCTGCCGCTGCCGCTGCCTTGGCTTCCATAGATAAAATTTTGTCTTCGATTTGATCAAATGCACCTTGATTAACCTGGGTCATCATCTCGTTCAGCTTCTGGCTCGCTTTCGCTGAGCGGGCCCGCGCAATGTACATATCTTTCTGGGTGCGCGCCTGGGAAATTTTAGTTTCCAGCGTGCGCATATTGGCTTTTAGCTGCTTCACGGTATCTTTCTGCTGTTGCAGCTGCCCCCCCAAAGCTTGGGCCGTTTCTAAATAGCTTTGACGGCGGTTGAGAGCTTCACGTGCTAGGGGCTCATTCCCTTTAACCAAGGCACTCTGGGCACGATTGTAAAACTCACGGGCTTGGGCATTCGCCTGCTCACACTGCCGCTCGTTGCGCTTTTGAGTTGCGATCGCAACCGCTACTGCCTGCCGCAGTTGCAGCAAATTTTCCTGCATATCCGCCGTCGTTTGCTCAAGCAGCTTCTCTGGATCTTCAGCTCCATTGAGCGCATCGTTAAGGCTGGCACGTACCACTCGAAAGAAACGATCTAGCAATCCCATGGAAGTTTTTAGCTTGATACGCAAAAATGATGCTGCGCAACTCGCACACAGCACCATTTTTAGGATAGCAGGGGGGCTATTCGTTCGTGGGGCCAAAGAGCTCTACAATTGCACCTTGTTGGGTCAAAAATCGCACCTGTTCTTCAGCTTGGGCACGATTATCAAAGGCTGCCAGCTGAATACGAGCACCAGCCTTAAAGTTCCGCACAAAAGCGTCGGGCACTAACTCACGTGCCTTGGTTAAAGAAGCATCCCCCGTGTAGCTAGCAATCACATAGAAATTAGAGCCTGTTACGGCTGTGGTGAGAGCAGGGGGCGGTGTGGCTGTCGGTGCTGGTGTAGCAGGGGCTGGTGTGGCTGATGGCACAGCCGCAGAATTTGTTTCTGTACCGATCGGGCTCGTTGTCGGATTGTTAGTAACAGCCGGTTGACTATCTGCAGCAGCGGTTCCGGGTGCTGGCAATGGAGACTGTGCTGGATTAGGCAATGGCGATGTCACCGGAGCAGAGGTTGAACCATTGACACCATCAACATCTAAGGTCACTAGATCTTCGACGCTATCAAGCTCTTTAAACTCACGAGTAGACAGATCGGGACCTGGCGGCTTGTAGCCATCGGAGGCAGGATCCGGAGCAGTGGCCGCTGGCTGAGTAGAGGCAGGTACCTCAGGCAAATCACCTGCACCCTCAGCAGTAGTGTCAGTGTCAGCATCAACAGGCTCGGTTTCGCTCGCTGGCCAGAGTTGCGATCGCAGTTTTTGCAATTGTGCTGGGGAGGTAATGGCAAACCCAACACCGATACCAGCCAACAGCACCAACACCAAGCCTGCTAGCTTCAACAAAATATTACTCTTGCGCCCAGGAGAATAGGGTTCAGGCACCGACTCTGGATCAGCCTGCTCCTCCTCAATACTCTTCAACAGCTCTTCTGAGGATTCTAAATAGCCTTCTGCCGGCATATCGTTAGCAGGCACCGACAACGCAGAGACATCCGTGTCAGCATCCATCTGCTCAGACTCCGCCACGTCCGACGTCAATTCGTCAACATCCGCAAGCTGCTCCAGAGTCGGCGGCAGTTCATCTTCTAGACCAGATGACTCAGAAGCATCCTTCAGGAAGGGGTTTGGCGGTGGCGGTGGCGGTGTAGGTGGTTGCTTAAGCGTTCCCCCAGCATCTGACGCTGCTGCCGGTGTTGATACTGACACAGAAATTAAGTCAAGCGTGTTACGGTGGGCCGCCCGACGTGGCGGTGGCGGCGGTGGTACTCGCCCATGGCGTTGACGCCGATAGCGGGTGAGCTCATCCTCAAGATTGACATTAAGATTTCGCAGAACACTTTCTAGCTGCGGATCAATCTCAGTTTCCGGCCCTGAACCGGGTCGAGGAGGCATGGGAGGGGGAGTGTTGTCTGAGGAAGAAGCCATGGAGCACAGCTAAAATAACAGGTAAAAGCGGGCAGCGTCTGCTGATAGACCATACGTTAGCACGTTAGTTAAGGGACGTTAGCCGCAAAGTCCGTACATCATGAGAGTAATTTGTTTTAGCAAGAGGTAAGGATGGGATTTTCTGGATTGCGATCGCTCATTACAGATATTGAAGCCCACCCCAACTGGCAATCCCGACGACAGTTTGCCCAAGTTGTTGAATATTGGCCGAAAACTGTGGGGTATGTCGTCGCCCGCCAGACAAAACCTGTCAGCATTCAGCGCCACATCCTTTATGTTACCGTCGCCAATGCATCCTGGACTCAAACCCTAACCCTGGAGCGTCGACGCATTCTTCATAAACTCAATCGCCTCATAGCAGTTCCTTTGCATGACATTCGCTTTTCCAGCGCTCAGTGGCACACCAAACCTGTACGCAAAACGCAACCCGTCAGCGACTGGGTCAAGGCTCACCCTAGCTATCTTGGAGAAACAGATTCCGAAGAATCACCTCAAGAGACATCAACAAAAACACCTGAAGAAGCCTATGCTCTATGGGCAAATATGAAAAAGAAACAACAAGAATCCCAAGAGATTTGTCCACAATGCCATTGTCATTGCCCTCCTGGAGAAATCGCAAGATGGACAATGTGCGCCCTATGCATCACCAAAACTTGGAAATAGCAATCAACAATAAATAAGCAAAAATAATTTTACAGTTCAAGCTTTCAGATAGATATTTTTTGAAATTTAACAGCCGTAATTCCATCTATCTCATCGGGTAATATTTATGGGGATCACCCATCAGTAAATGATCCCAGACGCCTTCAAAACATTGATTTATTTAAAGAAAATATAAAGAAAACATTAATGAAGATAACGAACTTAAATTAACTGCCGAGTCTTGGCGTATCAAGCTTTTAACATTTTCCCAATGTTGAATCCTATACATTAACTAATCCACAATGACGAAAGTTAAGGCGTTTAGTGAGTCTCTCAATTATTTTTTTCATGAGTATTAAAAAAGGTGAAATTGCGCGATGCGGTGCGTGCCGGTTTTATACGCCTACTGGTCGCCGTGGAGGAGAATGTTCGCAATTTGGAGTACACGTTCAATCTGTTTGGAAAACATGCTCTTTAGCAAAATCACCGTTCCAAAAATTAACGAACGTTACTAGTGCTGAGATAGACTTAACTTCGGGGATAGATTTAACGAAAGTTGCGCAAGAGAAACAGATAGCTTCAGAACCTTTACCGATGCCATCCAACCGGTTTTCATCTTCTGAAAAGCCATTAGTCGTCAAGATTTCTCAATAGTTAAATATCAATAGATGAGCAAAGGTTAGAGTAAGACTTACTTAAACAACAAGAGGCAATGGTAAAAATGTACCATTGCCTCTTTTGATCTAAATTTAGACAAATCAAACTAGATTTAGTATCTCCTAAACCTTAGTTCTCACGATTACATACTTCGGCAAGAATCTCGCCTTGCCCTTCTAAAGCACTTAAGGCCTGTCCTCTAGCGCGGATTAATGTGGAAGCTACTCCCCAAGAAAGCGTACGATCATATTCAGCAATGGCACCACAGCCTCGGAATGATACCCGAACGGAGCAGTTAATGTCTCCACAGCTACGTAGAGCTTCCCGCTCAGCGCTGTTGACAGATAAATAGTTAGTGGCTACTCCCCAATCACCGGAATGAGAAATAGCGATTGCACCATATCGTTGAGCTGCTTGGACATGCGTTACCAGGATTGTGCTCAATATCAATAAACTCAGAAAAATAGGCTTTAGCATAGACTATTAAGGAACAACAAAACGGCGATATAACTTGAGTTTTGCACAAGCGCCAAATGCAGAACGGCCCCGTAGTCCTCTTTACGGGGCCGTCATACATGATCCGAATCTACCTAGGAGAGATCATCCTTTTTGTTACTATCCCCACCCGATAACATCGACTTTTCGGTGCGGGCCAGGAAATCGGGTACCAATACTTCGCTAAATCCAGCAATAAATGCGATCGCAAAGTACAGATACTTAGACTGAGTCTCCGCTTCGCTGGGGCTAAATCCGGACACGACTACAATCTCTGATTCGATCAGGGCCACGGCCAGCAAGCTAAAGGCGGTACCCACCACTGGCTTAAAGAAACCGATAAAGAAGGGAATCACTGACTGGGACCGATTACGGTTTTCCAGTTTTCGCGATCGCAGCATCACACTGACAATGCTGCCCAAACCACCAGCCGCCAGCACCAGCTGAATGTACTGCCACTCTTGAGACGAAAACAGTTCCACCTGGGACCCCTTGGCTTCTCCCTCAGCGATGGTGGCAGAACCTGATGACTCGCCCACAACTAGGACATCGCCAGTTTCCGAGAGTTCACCCGCAGCTTCATCATCAGCTTTATCAATGGGTTGAGCATGGTTGATGCCGTGCTGGTAGCCAATATTATATTGATTCGATAAAAACATGCGGGCGGCGGTGGTGCTGCCAATCAATAATGAGATTGTGATTGTGAACCACGTCAAGCCTGAAATCAACTGTGCAGCAGGGGACCCGCCAGCACTAAGCACAGCCACCAGTGGATTTCGATAAATTCGGATCTCACGAGCAATGCGTTTACGAATGTCCCGAGCCAAAGAAACTCGCTCCGCCATAGACATAGCTGGAGATTGATTATTTTTCGGTGTCGCATCTGTCGGCAACAACAAACTGACCGCCAATTGCATCATTGGCATCAACATTTGATCATTGGTAAGTTCTAGATGAGGCACTTGCTCAAGCAACTTACCCAACTCACGATAAGCAGATTTTGATAGATGCTCAGACGCTAGTCCCTGCTCAATACGCTCGATTAATTCGCGCGCATCCTGACGAATAACAAGATCAATGTTATCTACTAGGCCTGATGGTAGACCCATTGTATGTACAGCCATTACTGTGTGTGCATCCTGAAGGTGACAACGATAAGAGAAATTGCATGCCGCTGCGGATATGACACACCTGATTCCGATAGAGCAAACGTCCTGATGCATGAAGACGTTTGCACGTCACATTGGCATGAGAACTCAATGCTTTTAAGGATAGAAATTATCTTGAAAAAAGTGAGAAATAGTATGGAACTCTCCGAAGAGAGCAATAGATAGCACCCAGCGGCAACACCTAGACCCTAGCCATCCGTTGTTGAAGACATGATGAGAAGGGACCATTCTTCTAAGCGGCACAGGTTGAAATGCTGCAATTTCGTTCTGAGACGATAGTGTTGCCCTATTCACACAGGACAGTTTGAAAACTGTTCTCTTGCCGGGAACAATCTGATTTAGATCAAGGCACTTTACTCTGGGGAGATATCAACAAAAGAGGAGATCTACCTTACAGTTTTCTGTGATCTGCATCATCCTTTTAGACTCTACAGAGAGAATTTAGGAGAGCGGCAATCCCTTACGACACATAGCCTTCCCATAAATCAGTGTTGTGGTATCAAACCCCCTGTCTCAAAATCTGCAGCGCAGGGTTGTTTCTTTACAATCAGGTCTAGGATGAACTCATCTTTCAGATAGCCTTCCCATAAATCAGTGTTGTGGTATCAAACCCCCTGTCTCAAAATCTGTAACGCAGGGTTGTTTCTTTACAGTCAGGTCTAGAGTGAACTCATCCTTAAGGAGGTTTCTCTATGCTTTGCCCCATGCGTTTAACAACCTTATTCCTTATGGGGTGTCTCTTAGCTGAGGCTCCCATGCCAGAAAGCTCACCTGGGCCAGACATCATGACTGCCCCAGAAATTGAGCAAACAGTTGAAGTCCAACCTCTACCCGACTCTGTTCGTAACCGTGTTCAAACGGAGCTTTCCAACTATCTCGGCATCCCGACTGACCAAATCAACATTGCCCGTTATAGTCATGAAACCTGGTTTGATGGCTGTCTGGGGTTGGGTGGCCCAGCCGAGTTATGCTTAGCGGCCCTGACGGAGGGGTGGCAAGTGGAAGCGATTGCACCAACGGGCGAAAGTTATTTTTATCGCACTGACCTGACTGGCAACCAGGTACGTCGTTCTACGTTGGACAATAATTTGCCGCCTTCCCTCGAAGCTCGGATTTTGCAAACGGTACACACCGATGTAACGGAAGCTGAGGGACGTGAACCGGCATTGTCTATTACCCAGGCCCAAACGAGAGTATGGGATGGTTGCTACGGTTTGCCCAGCGAAACAGGTGATTGCCCTGAAATTGCGATTATGGGCTGGCGGGCCATTGTTACCGATGGTGATTACCACTGGATTTATCACACCGACAATCTTGGCAACACGATTCTCTTAAATGAAGCAGCTAGTACGAATACTGTTATTCCAAACCTGATTACCGGCCCTATGTCTGGGCTCTCAGAGGCTGATACTACTTTTCAAAGTGTGAGTACTGGGGGAGGGGCAGATAAGGCTCGTGAAGTTGTCGTATTAGACATTGATGGGAAGCTTTCATATTCTCAGCAAGAGAATCAAATACCTGAAATTGACTCATAATTGTCTCCCAAAATAGATAGTGTTTCGAGAGTGCGTAAAAACTTGTCGAGACTCACCAACCACCTCGCCAATCCTTTTAGCCTCAAATTCTTCAGAGTAAACATGACGGACAATATGCCGAAAAGCTCTGTAGTTATCCAAACCTTGCAAACTTTCCCCAGAGATCACAGCAGGGCGTATCGTACCCATTTCCATTGCCAGCTGATGGAGTAACTGTTGATGCCAATTATTGCCAGCTGGTCGCTCACCATCGAGGGCAATTATTTCGAAAAACGCTCTACACCGTTGTAAGCACCTTGTAAATTCAAGGCAGCACTGTCAACGTATAGTTCATCGTCAGTTCGCTCAAATTTTTGCCAACTCAACACAGCACGTTCAAGAGCAACATTAATCGACTGAAATTCTTTAATAATTCGCTGGGCAAGTCTACTCAAACTTCAATGCCCTCTTCTTCAATCGATTCCATAATCCATGGCCGACAGGTGCCAGGGTTCACCAAATCCACCTTAAACTCCTCGCTATAGTCCATCACAGCCAAAAAGGCATCATAATACTGCTCACTTGGAATACCCCAAGCTACCAGATCAATATCCGAATCCAGCGAAAAATAGTCTGCCTTAATTGCAGAACCGAACACTTTTACTTGCGTTGCACCAAATCTATTTCTCAGCAGTGCCGTCAGTTCAGGGATGAGTTCTCAAGCCTTTTCCCAACGCGCTATCACTTCAGCAGACACTGGCCTTTTGGGTACCGTGTACTGCTTCCATTCTTCTGGTGTCAGCTCTAACGCAGTTTTAGCCATTAGTGTTCGAGCCTGAAACTTGGTCCAGCCCAATCTTAGCTGACCTCACTGCCCAACCCATGGAAAACCCTCTCCGTAGCGGTTTATCATAGGGAAAAGCATCAAATCCTCAATACACCTATGGATGTAATGGAATTTTTCCAGCATAGCGCTGGACAATGGCAATCCCAACGAACCACCCACCACCTGCCCTTCCGACGGGCTGAGTTGGGTGGCTCTAACATTACCGTCGAAGCCCTCGACAAAGCGAACGAAAAAATCATTGCCATTTGTGAACTCCACGAAATCGACCCAGCATTAGCTGTGGGTGGTGCCTATGTTGCCTGGAATGGTGAAATGGCCTGGGACCGCGATGGTGAAGGCAACCATGAAGGGACTACAGTTTTTGCCTTGGTTCCTGATCAGGACAATTCTCGCAAGGGTCGTCTGCTGCGTGAACGCGGTTATGCCGAAATCGTACCCGTAGTCGGTCGCTACGAAATGGATGATGAAGACGGGTTAATACTAGAGACCGAGTATGACACCATGAGCTCTGTCGAGCGCTTTTGGTTTGTCACCCCTGATCTACGGATGCGTAGCAGTATCGTCAAACGGTTTGGTGGGTTTAATACGGCATCCTTCTGTGCAGAAACCCGTGTGGTAGATGGCAAAGCAATCGAGGGAACGCCTTTGGCAGATACTGCAGCGGTTGAGGCATTTGACCAAACATCACAATTGGCAGCAATGGGTTGGTAGGGGCACTTCCTTGTGGATGCCCTTATGCTATGGGTATCTAAAATTTCGTAGGGGCATCCTTTTGTGGGAAGCCCCATTATTTTTGGGTTTGTAATCTCAATATAAGCTGGCGTTTGGCGATGGTTATGGATGGGGCAGCCACAAGGGCAGCCCCTACAAATGTTTATTTCTCCTTGGTTTTCTTCTCGGCCTTCGCCTTGGCTTCCAAGGTTTCCAATCGGCTCTTTAGATCTCGATTTAACTGCTTCAACTCATCAAGATCTTTGCGCAATTCATCGACTGCCTGATCAGCACCGATGGCCCTACGCACTTTACCCATGGCTTCTTCAGCACGGCGTTTTACGCGACCATCAGGGCTTTGCTCCGCTAGCCCTTGCAATACTCGCACTGCGCCAGAGACCTCCATTTGGCCTAAGGCCATGACAACAGCAACCTGGGTTAAGAAGAACTCTTCGCGGGCAATGGCTTCGAGGCGGTCTAGGATGCGATCGCAATTCACCTTACTCTGCCCCGCTGCAATCTTACCCAACGATCGAATTGCATTAAGCCGCAATGCTTGAGGAGTACCAATCTCGGTGTAGGGCAGCAACAAATCTAGAGCTGCTTCTGAAGATTTGAACACACTCAAACCACCCATAGCACCTGAACGCACCACTTCATTCCAACCTGCGCGCTCTTCTAGCACCATTTCCAGTAGCTTAAGCGTCTTTTTCTCTTTATTTTTACCATTGTCTAAAGTGCTAGAGCCCACTTTACCCAGGGCTGTGGCCGCTGCACCTTCAACGTAGTAGCTCTCATCACCGTTTTCAACAACAGATTTCAGGGCCTTATAGCTCGCTGCTGTTTTTACCCCAGACAAGGCATCTACCACTGCCCGACGCACTTTGGGATGCTGATCATCTAACCCTTTCAACAGTCCCTCAACGGCCTGATCCAGCTGAATCGTAGCCAGGGCTTCGGCCACTTCGGCCCGAACCGCCCAAAAAGAATCTTTCAGTAGGGCTGCGCCCAGGGTCTCTACCGCTTCTAACGTGCCTTTTTTAGCAATGGCCTTCGCAGCGTATACGCGAGAGATAGGATCAGGATCATACTTGAGTTGGGATTGGAGCTCTTTTAATGGGTACTCCAACTTAACGGTTTTGAGAGTATGGTTGCCCACATCAAAACTAATAAAGTCAGGCTTTTTCTGAAGTGGGAAGTAGAAGGCCTGCTGCCGTTCGTGAATTCTCACGGTTACGGTTTGTACATTGACCGTGTCATTCTCAATATAGCCAAACCCCATGGGAATCTTCAGGTCAAAGAGTCCTTCTTGCACCTGGGATTTGCCATCGGCCACCTGGGTCTGAGTCACCATAAGCTTCACAAGATTACTATCGCCATCCCAGCTGTAGCTAATGGAATAATCAGGATGTCCACCACGATAAACATATTGATCAAACAGATAGCGGAGATTCTTGCCAGTTGCTTTGTCAATGGCCCGTAATACATCTACCGTTTCCACAGTGGTGTGGGCATTCTCGGTGAGAAGAGTTTTCAATGTTTTAGTAAACAACTGATCCCCCAAGGCTTCACGAATCATGTGATAAACACAGGAGCCTTTTTCGTATATATGTCGGTCGTATAGCTCAATGGGCTCTCGATAAATGTGAGTAACTAGCGGACGACGGTAGCGACTAGCATCTTCAGCGAGATACGCACGGGCATGGTTGAGATGATAATACATGGCCTCATCACGGCCATAGGCTTCTTCTAACCACAACACTTCTGAATACGTGGCCATGCCTTCTTTTACCCAAGCATGGGACCAATGGTTAATAACTATCAGATCACCAAACCACTGGTGGGCCAGCTCATGGGCCACCAACGTTTCAGACCGAAGGTCGTCGATAGCAGCCCGCTTATCTAACAAACAGCGATCGGTCAGCAACGTGGTGGTCGTGTTCTCCATACCACCAAAGATGAAGTCAGCCGGACAGGCTTGATCATAGTTGGAGAAGGGATAATCGTAGCCAAACACCTGACTAAATTTCTCCATCATCTGGGGCGTTTTCCCCATGGTCAGCTCAATTTGATCCTTGCGCCCTTTAGCCACGTAATACCGCACGGGACGACCGCGCCATTCGGCTTCAATGCTATCGTATTCACCAATGGCCAACGTCATCAGATAGCTAGGATGAACCTTATCTAGCTTCCAGTGATAGATTTTGGCTTTGCCATCCTCTTCGGTAGAGATTAATTCTCCATTAGACAGGGCAAAATACTTTTTCGGTACCCGTACCCGCACTTCAGATGTCGCCAGTTGACCTGGGTAATCAAAGCAGGGAAACCAAAAACGAGAGTCTTCATCTTCCCCCTGGGTCCACACCTGATAAGGCTTTTCAGGATAGTGCTCGTCGGGTGCAATAAAGTAAATGCCCCGCTGGGGCTCTTTCACGCCATAGGTAATGACAAGGGTAATCGTCTGCCCCGCCAATGTAGGTTTATTGAGGTGAATGTGCAGCTGTTCACCGTCATAGTCAAAGGACTGCTGCTCGTCGTCGATCGTGATTGAATCGACGGACAAACTAACGGCATCAAGGGTCAAACTCTCAATCCCATTGCGTACCGGATTGAGGCGAATGGCACAGGTACCTTTATAGCTTTTCTTAGGAATATCAAAGTCTAGATCAAGGGCTATGTGCTCAACCTGTCCAGGACGGTCAGGATTATAGTGGGGCGATGCACCGGGAAGCGCGAAGGGTTTATGGCCGTTTTCATCGGCATTGAAATAGGCAGCGACGGACATAGAGAATTTGTGGTGGGTGAAGGCCCTATCCTCCAGTCCCTGCTCCCTGGGGAAAGGATTGAGGGCGAGGGATCAAGGGCAACGTATTAGCAATTTAGGTTAACGTTTTCCCTAGGATTACGCCGCTACACTTTGGGATATTTAAAGTGTCTCTGGAGCGAGACCTTTAGTTTTCGGAGAGGAAACTTAAAGTTCAGCGATTGACCGTGGCTCTAAGCTAAATAGGACAAACGTGTTTGAGATGTGCCGTTAAATGAACGCCATTGCGACTCGCTCTATTAACCGCTTGATCAATGGAGCCTTGGCCATTAAGCCCCTGGCCAATTTTGCTAAGGATCGTGCCCGCAACATGATGATCAAACGGGCTGAATCTATTGGGGTGTATTGGCTAGATGAGGTGGCCCAACTGCGATCGCGAGGTGGCGATCAGCCATTTAACCCGGTTTGGGAAAAGGAAAGAGAGGAAATTTGCGATCGCAACCTCACCTATCCCGACTATTACCTCACCAGCTTTCACGCCTACGAAGAAGGCAACCTTGGCTGGGAACCTGCCCTAGAGGAATCGGTGGCAGCCAAAGCCGTCCATGCCCGTCTGTGGCCCGAAGGCGATGCCCAAGGCGACTTGCGTCTACGTCAAAGCCATCTTGATGTCCTGCTTGAAAAATTACCGACACCCCCCGAAACCATCATGGACATTGGCTGTAGCACCGGACTCAGCACCCGCGCATTGCAACGGGCCTATCCCCAGGCAACCACCGTCGGTGTAGATCTATCCGACTACTTTTTAACCGTAGCCCAGTACCAAGCAAATGCAGCTACAGATGGCCTTAAAACGCCCCAGTGGATACATGCCGCCGCCGAGAAGACCGGCTTTGCTGATCAGTCCGTGGATTTAGTCTCAGCGTCTTTGCTATTCCATGAGTTACCTGTTTCCGCAGCCCTGGATGTCATCCACGAAGGATATCGAATCCTACGAGCCGGTGGCCATTTCACCATCATGGACATGAATCCCCAGTCGGAGGTGTACAAGAAAATGCCTGGCTATGTCCTCACCCTACTTAAGAGCACAGAACCCTACCTCGATAAGTACTTTGCTCTGGATTTACATCAGGTGCTGATGGATGCAGGTTTTGCTCAGCCGAGCCAGACGATTAATACCTCTCGGCACCGTGTGGTCATTGCCCAGAAGCCTGCCTAGTTGTCTGGCAAAGCTGAGAGTCAACCAACTTTATTAATGACTTGTAACGTTCTGATTACACACCTTTAAGAAATCCAGGAGATGGCTGGGAATCAATATTTTTATTCTTACAGTGGTTAACAAGGCTGGACAGTTGCCGCCTGGCAGCTATAAAACAGCCTGATTCCTACAGCCACGTTGTCTTGGCTGAGAATCTATGTTGAATACCTTTGGTCTAAATCATTTGGCCCACGCTCTAGAAACTGGCCCTAACGTCTATGGACTTTGTAACATTTCCTTGGTTAACCACCATCATCTTGCTGCCCATTGTGGCAGCATTAATTTTGCCGTTCATCCCAGATACGGATGGCAAAACAATACGGTGGTATTCCCTCATTGTTGGGTTAATTGATTTTGCCCTAATTGTCACTGCCTTTGTGACTGTTTATGATCCCACTAGCTCCGGGATGCAACTGGTGGAAAGCTACAGCTGGGTGCCAGCCCTAGATCTCAAGTGGTCAGTCGGCGTAGATGGCCTCTCGATGCCGCTGGTATTATTGACCGGCTTTATTACCACCCTGGCTGTCTTGGCATCATGGCCAGTCACCCTGAAACCCAAGCTTTTCTACTTCTTGCTGCTGTCAATGTACGGCGCTCAGATTGCAGTATTTGCAGTACAGGATATGCTGCTCTTCTTCCTGGTATGGGAGCTGGAGCTGATTCCTGTGTACTTGCTGCTGTCAATTTGGGGAGGTAAGCGACGTCTGTACGCAGCCACAAAGTTTATCCTCTACACCGCTGGCGGTTCACTCTTTATTTTGGTAGCAGCCCTAGCCATGGCCTTCTACGGTGACACTGTCACCTTTGACATGCAGGCACTGATGGCTAAGGAATTTCCCATTCGCCTACAGCTCTGGCTATATACCGCATTCTTAGTAGCCTATGCAGTGAAGCTACCCATCTTCCCACTGCATACCTGGCTGCCTGACGCCCATGGTGAAGCCACAGCTCCAGTGCACATGCTACTGGCAGGCATTCTACTGAAGATGGGGGGCTATGCCCTAATTCGCATGAATGTGGAAATGCTGCCCGATGCCCATGCCATCGTGGCCCCCGGACTGATCCTATTTGGCGTCATCAATATTATTTACGCGGCGCTGACATCCTTTGCTCAGCGTAACCTCAAGCGTAAGATCGCCTACTCATCCATTTCCCATATGGGCTTTGTGATCATTGGTATTGCATCCTTTACCAATCTTGGAATGAGCGGTGCGGTACTGCAAATGGTGTCCCATGGATTGATTGGGGCGAGCCTGTTCTTCTTAGTGGGCGCGACCTATGATCGTACCCACACACTGATTCTGCCGGAAATGGGCGGTGTTGGTACCAAGATGCCGAAAATCTTTGCCATGTTTACAGCCTGTTCCATGGCATCCCTGGCTTTACCTGGCATGAGCGGTTTTGTAGCTGAGCTGATGGTCTTTGTAGGCTTTGCCAACAGCGATGCCTACAGTTTTAACTTCAAGCTGGTGATGATTCTGCTGATGGCAGTGGGTGTAATTTTGACCCCGATCTATCTGCTGTCAATGTTACGGGAAATCTTCTTTGGTCCTGAGAACAAGGAGTTAACCGAACATCAGGCACTGATTGATGCAGAACCTCGCGAAGTATTTATCATCGCTTGTTTACTGATTCCCATCGTTGGCTTTGGCCTCTATCCAAAGCTACTCACTCAGGTGTATGACGCTAAAACGATGCAGGTGAGCGAGAGTTTGCGTACAGAGCTGTTTGCCATTGCCGATCGGCAACCGCCGCTGCCCATCGGCAATATCCCAACCACCAAGGCACCAGCCATCGGCCAATAGGTCCCGTGTGTAGAGGTGTTCCATGGAACGCCTCTACACATGGAAAAAATTCTTATCCTCTACTAAACTATCGATCTTTACAAGGTTACCCCTTGACAAGGTCGATGGTTTTCTTTATTTCTTAAGCACTCCTACACCAAGATCATCACATTGAATCTGAATCGCTTTGCAGGTGTCATTAACTTCTTTTCGGTGCGAGATTGGGCACTGGAAGCAAGACTACTGCGATGGTTGACCATGCTTTGGTTATTCATCGGCTTGGTAGTTCTATTTTCAGCATCCTTTCCAGTGGCTGATGCAGAAGTTGGTGATGGTGCCCGCTATTTCAAGGCCCAGATTTTATGGATTCTTGTGGGTCTCCTCATGTCTCGGTGGATTACACGCAATCCTCTCAGACTAGTCATGCAGTTTTCTGGGCTGGGATTGTTTGTGTGTTTGGGATTAATCGTAGCAACACATATTCCAGGTTTGGGCGTTACTGTTAACGGGGCGACCCGCTGGCTTCCACTGGGGCCATTCCTGATTCAACCTTCGGAACTTCTAAAGCCCTTTTTGATTTTGCAGAGTGCCAGACTATTTGGTCGCTGGCACCGGTTCCGTAATACGATGCGGTGGCTATGGTTAGGAATATTTGCCCTTTGCTTGTTAGCAATCTTGGTGCAGCCTAATCTCAGCACCACTGCTGTTTGTGGCATTACGCTGTGGCTGATTGCTTGGGCGTCGGGCCGTCCCTATGGGCAACTGATGATGACAGCTGGCACTGGGGTAGTCGCTGCTTTACTGAGTATTAGCATTAAGGCCTACCAACGGGAGCGGATTATCTCATTCTTAGATCCCTGGGCCCAGGCGAGTGATAATGGCTATCAGCTGGTGCAGAGTCTTTACGCCATTGGTTCTGGTGGTCTATGGGGTACCGGTTTTGGCATGGGTCAGCAGAAGCTGGGGTATCTACCGATTCAATATACTGATTTTATTTTTTCGGTCTACGCCGAGGAATTTGGCTTTATCGGGGCAGTCATGCTGCTGCTGTTTTTAGCGGTTTTTAGCACCGTTGCCCTGCTAGTAGCGCTGAAAGCAAAATCATCAGTTAATCGCCTAATTGCCATTGGTTGCATGGTATTACTAGTGGGCCAGTCTCTGATCAATATTGGAGTAGCAACGGGCTCTTTACCCACCACTGGGCTACCATTCCCCATGATGAGTTACGGCGGTAGCTCGATGATGTCTAGCTTAGTGATTGCTGGGCTCTTGATTCGCGTTGCTCGTGAGGCACATGAAGCAGATATTGTGGCGATGACTGAGCAACCCATTCGTCCCAGGCGTTATCGACCTGGCAGTCGTCGTCGTCGCCATGGGCAACAGCCTCAAACAGCGCCTACTAAAGCTAAGCAGATACCTGACAAACGAATTTTTCGCCCTCGTCCTCCCACACGGATTCACCCTGAAGTGAATGCAAAACCAAAGCTCAGTAGCAAGCCCATCCGCAAACGTAAGCGAATACGAAGCATTTAATGTTTCGATACAACTACAATTAGGAAAGTTAAGAAGCTATGGACAGGGGTCCGTAGGTAACGTTGATTTGCAGCCCGATTTTGTATGTGGGAAACGCTTCAGCTCAGTCTTTATAACCTTAGTCAGCTGGCTAATCAGTGGGTAGGCGCTCAGCTAAACCATCTTTCGTTGGCCAGTGTTGCCATTATTATGGCGGCTGGTTTACTCACCAGCCTGACACCATGCATGTTGTCCATGCTGCCGATCACAGTGGGCTACATGGGCAGTTATGAGCTTGAGAATCGCTGGCAGGCCGTTGGCCAATCTAGCTGGTTTGCTTTGGGTTTAGCCACTACCCTGGCTGGGCTAGGTGTGGTGGCCAGCAGTCTGGGCTGGGTCTATGGTCAGGTAGGTGTGGGCTTGCCCATTGTGGTGAGTGCGATCGCAATCATCATGGGCCTCAATCTCCTCGAAGCTTTACCGCTACCGCCTTTGCCGTCCTACAGCGGCATGGACTTTATGCAAAACAATATTCCGCGATCGCTAAAGTCCTACTTGCTCGGTCTCACCTTCGGCTTAGTGGCCTCACCCTGTAGTACCCCAGTGCTTGCCACATTATTGGCCTGGGTTGGTCAAAAAGGCGATCCGATTCTGGGTAGCTCTCTGTTACTGGCTTATACGATCGGGTATGTTACCCCGCTGGTCATTGCCGGTATTTTCACAGCTTCGATCAAAAAAATTCTGACCATTCGCCAATGGTCTGGTTGGATCACTCCTACTAGCGGTATTCTGCTCATTGGCTTTGGCGTCTTTTCACTGGTATCACGGTTTATGCCAGTTGCCTAATATACAGACGTTACATACAACGTCTCTCCATCAACATTTCCTATGCCTGCTGCCCTCAAACGTTATTTCAAAAAAGAACTGATTCCTCTGCTTGCAGATTTGCGTCTTGCCATCGTTTTGCTGCTGGTGATTGCCGTATTCAGCATCCTGGGTACCGTCATCGAACAAGGGCAAAGCCTAGCCTTTTATCAACAGAACTATCCAGAAGACCCAGCTCTATTCGGTTTTCTTAGCTGGAAAGTACTACTCATAGCAGGCTTGGACCACGTATATCGCACTTGGTGGTACCTCTCCCTACTAATTCTCTTTGGCGGCAGTCTCACCGCCTGCACTTTCACGCGGCAAATTACGGCCCTAAGGTGGTTTTCACGCACCTGGAACTTCTACAGCAAGCCGCGCCAGTTTGAAAAAATGGCCCTCAGCACCGAGATTAATCAGGGCTCTCTTGACCAGCTCACCGCACTATTGGAAGAAAAACGCTACAAAACCTTCCATAAAGACGGCACCATGCTCTACGCCCATAAAGGTTTAGCAGGGCGCATCGGTCCCATCTTGGTTCATGCCAGCATGCTGATCATTTTGCTGGGAGCCATGTATGGAGCCATGACCGGGTTCTTTGCCCAGGAGATGGTACCCAGCGGCAATACATTTACAGTGCAAAACATTTTTGATGCCGGACCTTGGGCAGGTCCTCAAATTCCCAAAGATTGGTCGGTAAAAGTGAATCGCTTTTGGATTGACTACAGCCCTGAAGGACGTGTTGATCAGTTTTACTCAGACCTATCGGTTCTGAACGACCAAGGTGACGAAGTTAAACGTAAAACCGTATGGGTGAATGAGCCCCTACGTTATCGCAATGTCACCATGTACCAAGCGGATTGGTCCATTGCAGGAGTGCGGGTGAAAGTCAATAATAGTCCCATTTTGCAATTACCCATGGCCCCCATAGCCACTGAAGATGGCGGTAAGCTTTGGGGAACTTGGGTACCCACCAAACCCGACATGAGTGCTGGCGTATCGCTGATTACCCAGGATTTACAGGGAACTTTGTTGGTTTACAACGAGCAAGGTGAGCTAATTTCCACGGTGCGAGAAGGCATGTCGGTGGACGTTAATGGGGTGACTCTATCAGTGGCTGAAATTATTGGCAGTACTGGCCTCCAGATCAAAGCAGATCCAGGTGTACCCTTTGTTTACTTAGGCTTTGCGTTACTGATGTTGGGGGTGATTATGAGCTATATCTCCCACTCTCAAGTTTGGGCATTACAAGAAGGGAATCAGCTTTATGTGGGAGGCCGGACTAACCGGGCTCAGGTAGTGTTTGAGCGAGAATTAGTCGCAGTGTTGGATGAACTAAGCACTCAGGCAGATGCCGAACCAACGGAGGAATTAGTCGTTTTCTAGAGAACATTTTCTATGGGGCAATTGTCACCAACCATATTAAAAACAAGATAATCGAGAACCCTATCCAGTCAGGAGCAGTTCTAGAATGAAAACCCTTGCAAAATGGTCTATCAACGACTATCACCAGATGGTAGCAGCGGGTATTTTAGATAATCGCCAGGTGGAGCTGCTAGCGGGGGAGACATCATCGAAACGGCACCGGAAACCCCACTCCCTTACAATGTTGCCAAACGGGATTCTCGCTATCTAGAAACCTTGCTCCAGGGTAAGGCTGATGTTCGCTTCAATGGTCCCATCACTTTGGCAGCTTCCGAACCGGAGCCAGATATAGCTATTGTTCGGTTACCAGAGTCTACCTACGACAATCGTCATCCTTATCCTCAAGACATTTCAGGTGCATCGATTTGTTATGCGACTTTTTATGAATTAACGCCGTTGCCATTCCAATTTGGGCACGCCTAGCCTCTTGGCAAACGTTCCATCCCAATCGACTTTCAGGCCAACACGTTCAAGTTCTTCACGAATAACGTTTCCGATTTCCGGCCCCTTGGTTTCTTCCTCAGTTGGATCGACTGGGCCAAACGCGAAGTACAGGCCACCACCATACACAGCACGTTCAAGGTCCTGTCCGTGATAGAAGCAATAACCCAGAACTGACGACTTGTTCGGGTGATTCTCATAAGCATCAAGAAAGTCTTCATAGCCATCGCTTTGCGTGTAGCCCGCATTTTGTAATGCGATAATCCCGCGTTCGTTGATTGCGGCAAAAGCTGAATCGAGGCGATCACAATCAGTCACCTCGGGCCATGTTTGTTTTTCCGCTTCCCATGTTTCGAATTCAACGTCAATTGCCGCCGACACTTCGTCTGGCTCAAGGTCTCCAGGCGCGTACATCTCCTCGCAGAAGATATCCATCAGGCGGTTCTTGCGGTAGAACCCTGAGCGAACCAAAGCGGCAATTTCTTGAACGGTTTCTGAACTGAGCATTGTGATGATTCAGATACGCGAGTGGAATCAGCAACATACCGATTGAGTCCAGCGGCGATTAATAGCCTTGTTATTCGACCGAGCATCTTTAATCGCCTTCGACTGCGGTTATATCGCTAGGTTAAGCGATTCGCTTCAGTGTATCCAATCCATCGTTCAGAGTTTCGTCATCTGCGTGTTCAACACCGAAAACTGCATCCATCAAAGCAAACATCTGATGATAAAAAGGCGATCGCTCCAGTAATGATCCAACTACCGGATAAGTTAAGGCAAGCTGCTCAACAAACAGACTGCCATAACTGGCAAACAGCCCTGCTATGTCCCAACCAGGATCACCCCACCCTAATGAACCGAAGTCAATAACACCCGTGATATTCTTTTCACCGTCCCACAGAATATTACTCGAACCAAAGTCACCGTGTCGCAGCACACAAGGTAGGTTCGGCAGTTGCTCGATATGGGATTGAATTTGAGAACGCAAAACTTTGGCAGTCGTAGAAGTTACCTTAGGAAAAACAAATCGCTCTGCTTTATCAAGAAAATTCGTCCACCATCTTTGATCGATGCAGGGTAAATCAATATCACCCAAGACAACTGACTCGATCTCATGTAGAGACTTCAAGAAACTACCAAGCTGAGTTGCTAGATGCTCTTGGGTTAAGTTGCTAAGATTTTGCACTGACCATAGCGGTTCACCTGGAAGTCGGGAATGAAGGGTCACAATTTCATCTCCAACCTCTACGATTTGCATAACGGGAACTGGCAGAACAAGCAGGTTACGAAGTCGTGGTAAAACAGACACTTCTTGACGAACTCCTGCGACCGCTTCAATATTTCGAGGACGACGAATTACAACATTACCTAAGACAGCAACATCACTGTTTTGGCTGTCGAACAGTTCCATAAAAGAGTTTCAATCAACACTAAAGGTTTCTGCTCAAAATCCATAGTAGGTTGTTCGATTGCTCAATAGTTATTGCTCAATAGTTATTGCTCAATAGTTATTGCCCAATAGCCTATAACTAAGGCAGCCAGGGATATTGGCTAAAATCAGGCGGACGTTTTTCCAGAAAAGCCTGTTTTCCTTCAGCACCTTCTTCTGTCAAGTAATACAGCAACGTAGCATTACCCGCTAATTCTTGCAGACCAGCTTGACCATCGCAGTCGGCATTAAATGCGGACTTAAGACAGCGAATGGCAGTAGGGCTTTTTTGAAGAACTTCCTGTGCCCACTGAATGCCTTCTGCTTCTAGCTGTTCCACGGGGACAACATGGTTTACCAGTCCCATATTCAGTGCCTGTTGGGCATCGTACTGACGACAGAGAAACCAGATCTCGCGCGCTTTTTTCTGACCGACAATGCGGGCCAGATAGCTAGCCCCAAAGCCCCCATCAAAACTCCCCACCTTAGGGCCAGTCTGACCGAATATGGCATTATCCGCAGCAATGGTCAGGTCACAAATCAAATGCAATACATGGCCACCGCCAATGGCATAGCCTGCCACCAGGGCAATGACTACCTTGGGCATGGATCGAATCAGCCGCTGCAGATCTAGCACATTCAATCGAGGAATGCCATCAGCCCCTACATAGCCTGCTTTACCACGCACGCTCTGGTCACCACCTGCACAAAAGGCATACTTGCCATCGGTGTGGGGACCCGCTCCGGTCAACAGAACAACACCGATGGAGGTGTCTTCTCGCGCATCACAAAAAGCTTCGTAGAGTTCAAATACTGTTTTGGGGCGAAAGGCATTGCGTTTGTGGGGACGATTAATGGTGATCTTCGCAATGCCATTGGCCTTGTGATAAAAAATATCCTCATAGGTTTTGACAGATTGCCAATCAACTTGCATGGTGTGTCTGCTGGTGAATGATCGCCCGATGGGCAATGCCCACCCTACCATTCACTACTCACCACTCACCATTCTCTAATCATTACAAGGCCGTTACAAAGCCAGATCGCAGCAGTCAAAACCATGACATTTACGGGAGAATAGTCGCTAGAGAAAAATAGTGGCTTCAAGTTTTAGCCCCACTGTGCAAATTCATGGCTTACTACTGGTTCAAAGCATTTCATATTTTTGGTGTCGTGGCCTGGTTTGCAGGTCTTTTCTATCTGGCACGTTTATTCATCTATCATGTCGAGGCTGACATGGAGATTGAACCCGCTCAGAGTATTTTGAAAAAGCAATACAGCATTATGGAAAAGCGGCTGTATAACATCATCACTACACCAGCCATGGTGTTAACTGTGGCCATGGCCATAGGCTTACTCACAGTTATGCCTGAATATCTTCATCAGGGGTGGATGCACGCCAAACTTGGCTTTGTAGGATTGCTATTGATCTATCACTTTTACTGTGGTCGCTTAATTAAGCAGTTAGAAAATGGCGAATGTATGTGGAACAGTAAAACGTTGCGGCTCTTTAATGAGGGACCCACTTTATTACTGGTGATCATTGTCATGCTGGTCATCTTTAAGAACCAGTTTCCCACTAGCGCCACCACATGGTTGATTGTGGCTTTAACTATTTCGTTTTTGGCAACTATTCAGCTCTATGCCCGAAAGCGTCGCTTAGATAAAGAAAGAGAAGTGGCAGAGGCTACTGACAAGACGAAACAGGCCTTGTCATCTTAGCCATGGGATATGGTATTGACTAACCTGCAAAAAACAATAAACTTTTGCAGGTTACAGCTCTAGGGGAAATGCCTTGTACGATAGCTGCCTGAGTAGCAGTATTTGGCATCCCAAGAGATGTCATAAACTATCAGGTTTCGACTTTGAACCAGTTGTCAAATGTGAACTTTATATTGGCTTGATAAAGTCTCAGCCAACCACTACGGCTTCCTGGTTCGGCATTGGTTGCCCCAGACCTGGTAAAAACTTTTTAGCCATAGCAGGACTTTCCTCTAGCAAGTATGTCAAGAAGCTTTCAGCTACTACAGAAAGCTGCTTACCGGCTAAATGACCAACATACCACTGGCGAGGAATGGGAAAACCTTCAACATCAAGAATGGCAAATTCACCACTCGTGCCTTCAGAAATAATGGTGTGTTGGGATAGGACCGAAACACCTAGACCACCAGCAATCCCTTGCTTAATGGCTTCATTACTACCCAGTTCAAGACGGACTTTTACATCCACATTATTAGCGGCAAATAGCTTTTGTACCGCTTCGCGAGTACCTGAACCTGGCTCACGCATAATGAAGGGCTCGTTATTTAAGGCCTCAATCGGTATATTTGCTTTGCCAGCCAGTGGATGATCTGTAGGCGCAATTACCACCAGCGGGTTATCCAAAAAGGGATAAGTTTTGAGATCAGGCTGGCTGGGCAGTTGGCTGAAAATAAACAAATCATCCCGATTATTGATCATACGCTCCTGAATATTTTGGTGATTTGTCACCTTGAGCGAAATGTCAATGCCAGGATAGCGCTTGCAAAATGGTCCTAACAGGCGTGGAACGAAATATTTGGCAGTTGTAATGACAGCTATACTCAAGCGCCCCTGTTTCATGCCTTTAAGATCGGCAATGGACATTTCAAACTGAGATAGCCCTTGAAAAATTTCTTGACAGGTTTCTAGTAGCTTTTTACCAGCCTGGGTCAGGTATAACCGCTTACCAATTTGTTCAAATAATGGCAATCCTACAGCTTTTGTAAGCTGCTTGACTTGTATTGATACTGTTGGCTGGGTTAAATAAAGTTCTTCGGCTGCACGGGTAAAACTACCGTGGCGCGCAGTTGCTTCAAATACCTTGAGCTGATGGAGCGTCGCATGAATCACGGTCTGAGTCCTCGTTGCAGCTAGCGGTAATCAATCGTCACGTATCCTTCGATAGAGTCTATTCTATCAAAGAAACCTATTAGAGTGGACTTTTTCTATGAATAGTCAGATAAATCGACTTAAAGAATTGTCTGAATTGTTTCTAAAGTTAGGTGCTATTGGCTTTGGAGGTCCCCAGGCTCACATTGCCATGATTAACGATGAGGCAGTTGAGCAACGCGGCTGGCTTGATGCTGATGAGTTTAGCGATGGTCTGGCGTTATGTGAAATGCTTCCAGGCCCAGCCTCGACTCAGATGGGTATTTACACCGGCTATGTTTATGCTGGTTGGTTGGGGGCTTTGGTAGCAGGTCTGGCATTTATTACACCAGCCTTCTTGATTGTGGTAACTCTAAGCTGGGTTTACTTTCAGTTTCAACAGCTACCCCAGCTAATCGCTCTATTTTTTGGGCTATCGCCTGTCATGATCGCCATCATTCTGGGCTTTTGTTATAAGTTAGGCCGCAAATCTATTCAGAACTGGATAGGGATAACAATTGCTGCTATGGCTTTTTTGGCAAGCACATTCAGCAATCTCAGCACCCTGGTTTTATTCTTGCTGGCAGGACTATTAGGGATTGGATTATATGGCTCTAAAAGTCTCCGGTTCAATAGCGTCGCCCCCTTAGGATTATTGGCAACATTGCAGCCTAGTTTTTGGGGAACTGAACGCATATCAGAATATGGCTGGCCTTTATTTACGTTTTTCCTACAGGTAGGAACACTTATTTTTGGCGGTGGATTAGTCATTATCCCGCTGTTGGAGTTCGAGGTGGTGGAACGTTTAGGTTGGCTATCTACTGCTGACTTTATCAATGGCGTTGCTATCGGACAGCTTAGTCCTGGCCCTGTCGTCCTCACAGCGGCATTTGTGGGATATAAAATGGCTGGTTTTTTTGGAGCACTGATTTCTGCCATAGGCATTTTTACGCCATCGTTTCTATTTATTATGCTGGCAGCTCCTGTTTTGGTTCGGTTACGACAAAATACTTGGGTCCAGGCATTTCTAAAGGGTATTAAACCAGCTGTAGTCGGTGCAATTATGGCAGCGGCCATCCCCTTAGGGCAAACGGCATTTGGGCGAGAAACTTGGGCGCTATCGATCTTGGCTGGGGTGGTTGCGATCGCATCCCTAATCGCCATTATCCGTTTCAAAGTTACCGCATGGAAACTCATTCTAGGCGGTGCTGCGGTAGGTCTCATCGGCTATCCCCTCTTAGGAGGAGCTTAAGTTTTGAGTGTTAAGTGCTGAGTTTTAAGTGATTCCGGTTAAAACGTTTTACACGGCACGAAAATCCGTGAGTAATAAACCTCATAATTTAGAACTCAAATCTTTTCTTACCCACGTGTCTCCCTACTATGCATCTCCAACCTCACCATCGCATTGCGATCCTGCTTCACAACGGCATTACTGGAGCCAAGGGTAAAACCGGGCTTGCCCTGCTGCGCTATAGCCAGAATCCCATTGCCGTTGTTGTGGATGAAACCTGTGCGGATCAATCGATTCAAGAACTTACCGGCATCAATCGAGATGTACCCATCGTGGCCACGATGGCAGCCGCTTTGCACTATCAGCCCGATGTACTGGCTATTGGACTTGCTCCATCTGGAGGTCGTTTACCAGAACCATGGCTGGAAGATGTGAGGGTTGCGATCGCAGCAGGCCTGAATGTGATGAACGGTCTCCACACCTACTTCAACGATGATCCGACGTTGACTAAGTATCTTGACCGAACCCGCTACCCCGACCAGTGGATTTGGGACATGCGCCAGGAAACCCCTGGGCTTTCCGTTGGCTCAGGCAAAGCACGCGACTTAAACCATTGCCGCCGTGTATTGGCAGTTGGCACTGACATGGCGGTTGGCAAAATGTCTACATGTATTGAACTGAACCGCGCCACTCAGGCAAAAGGCTTGCGATCACAGCTAATTGCCACTGGCCAAACAGCTCTAATGCTTGGGGCTCCAGGCATAGCCCTCGATGCTGTGCGCGTAGACTTTGCAGCCGGGGCAGTAGAACAAGCTGTCCTCGACCATAGCGCCCAAAATGATGTGCTCTATGTAGAAGGTCAAGGCTCTTTGCTCAATCCAGCCTCGACCGCCACATTACCCTTACTACGGGGCACTCAGCCAACCCATCTTGTCTTGGTACACAAAATTAATCTAGAACGCATTCAACACTTTCCAGACTTTATCATCCCCCCTATTCAAGAGGTGATTAAACTCTATGAAACTGTGGCTCATGCAGGTGGAACCTACAGAGCACCGAAAATGGCAGGTATTGCTTTGAATACCTTTGGAGTCAGTGAAGATGAAGCTAGAAATGCAATTTCAAACTTATCAGAAACGACCGGACTACCTTGTACAGATGTTGTCCGCTTTAGCCCATCTCCAATCCTCGACGCTATTCTAAATACCTAACTCTATTGAGCGTAGACCCAACAACCCAAAACTCAAAACTAAGCATTTAGAACAAACTACTTTTTCCTCAAACGATAGGTAATGCGGCCCTTAGTCAAATCGTAGGGAGTTAGTTCAACCTTGACCCGATCACCTGGCAAAATCTTGATGTAATTACGACGAATTTTGCCAGAAATATGGGCTAATACATTAAACCCATTATCTAAATCCACTCGAAACATAGCGTTGGGAAGAGATTCGGTAACAGTCCCTTCCATTTCAATTAAATCTTGCTTAGACAATTAGCTAATCCTCAATTCAATCAATAATCAAACACGAAGCGGACAGACTTCACCGTCCACCCGCTCCAATAGCAGCTACTTGAACACGTTAGAATAACTGCTGACATCGCTAGTGCAATTTAAATCTCTCACGATTGTCCCTTGTTCTAGACAATGGAACCACCGTTATAAGATTAACAAACGATACCCAAATTGCTATGAAATGGTCCGCCAATAGATGTCTACTAATAACATATACATAGACAGTTAACCTATGCTTGTAAAACCTGTTTCAAATCAGCTTCTACAGACCCCATTGCCTGATGCCCATTGACCGACACTAGTTGCTGGCGACTTCTAAAGAATTCAATCAGGGGTTCCGTTTGCTTACGATAAACCTCTAATCGGTTACGAATAACATCTTCGTTATCGTCCTTACGACCGCGCGACAATAAGCGAGATATCAGCACATTATCCGGTACCTCCAGATTCAGCACACATTCACAAGGCTGCTGAATCTCTGCAAGCAGCTTGTCTAGAAAGTTAGCCTGGCTAACATTACGGGGAAAGCCATCCAAAATCCAACCCTTACTGGCATCTTTCTGACCTAAACGCTCACGAATAAGATCCAAAATCAGCTCATCAGGTACCAACTCCCCAGCATTCATATAGGATTCCGCTTTTTGACCAAGCTCACTCTTGGCAGCCACCGCTGCTCGAAGAATATCTCCAGTCGAGATGTGAGGCACATCAAAATCTTTAGATAAAACGGCGGCCTGAGTCCCCTTACCAGCACCAGGAGGACCTAAAAAAATTACTCTGATCACTATTTTTTCACCATACCCTCGTAACGTTGAGAAATCACATAGGTCTGAATCTGCTTGGCTGTATCAATAGCCACACCTACCAAGATCAGCAGAGAAGTAGCACCTAAGCCTTGAAATACGGTTACGCGCAAACCACTTTCTACCATACTGGGAACCACCGCAACGACCCCTAAGAACAAGGCACCAAGGAAAGTTAGACGATTTAAGACTTTCCCAATAAAATCACTAGTAGCCTTACCGGGCCGAATACCTGGGATGCTTGCCCCCATTTTCTTCAAATTCCGCGACATATCTTCAGGATCCACAACCAGTGATGCATAGAAGTAGCTGAAGAACAGAATCATAACCAGATACATCAGGTTGTAAGGTGGAGAACCCGGGCTCAAAAATCGATTTACAAAGTCTGAGATCCCAGGATTAGATAGCGTGCTGGCAATATAAGGAGCCGCCTGTAAAGGTAGAACCAAAATAGCCGACGCAAAAATGATAGGCATCACTCCACCTTGGTTTAGACGCAGAGGCAGGTAGTTGCTCTTTTCCAGATAGAGTTTTCGACCTACCTGTCGTCGTGCGGAAACAATGGGAATTCGACGCATGCCCTCTTGGACAAACACAATCCCCACAACCATAGCCAAATATACAAGGCTGACAACTATGATACCTGCTACTTCCTGACGAGAGGATGTTGGCGACTGAGCTACGGTGACGGCACTATCAAGTAAGCGAGGTAGTGATGAAACAATGTTCAGAAAAATCAGTAAAGAAGCCCCATTACCAACACCACGCTCGGTAATTAACTCCCCTACCCACATCACAAACATTGAGCCAGCAGTTAAAGCAACTGCCGTTTCAACAATGAATAGGATGCCAGGCTCATTCGCAAAAGGACTTAGCAAAAAGCTAGCCAGCAATGTACTCTGCAGTACCGCCCACCCCATCGCAACATAGCGAGTGATTTGGGAAATCTTGCGTCGTCCAGCCTCACCTTCATTTTTCTGTAAATCCTCCAATTGAGGAATAGCGGCTGTCAGCAACTGCATAATGATAGAGGCGTTAATGTAGGGCAAAATGCCTAAGGCAAAAATACCCAACAGGGATAAACCACCACCCACAAAAATATCAAGGAAACCAAGCAGGCCTCCAGCATCAACCTGCTGTGAGAAAGCGACACGATCAATCCCTGGCACAGGGATATACATTCCCAAGCGTACCAACACCAACAATCCCAAAGTCACCAGCAAACGCCCACGCAAACCGGCTGCTTGAGCCATTTGCAAAAACGTTTCCTGAGCGCTTGGTGTCTTCCCTCGACTGACAACCATAATCTTTAGATTCTGTTTTAGATTCTAATTAAACATAAGCTGCGCCCAGGACGGAAACCAAGACACAGCTAACTGAGTTATATGCTTATTCTAGAGGCTTACGCCACGATTTCACAGGTACCACCAGCTGCCTCAATCTTAGCTTTCGCACTTTGGGTAAATGCTGCAGCTTTAACCGTTAAGGCAACATCAAGCTGACCATTGCCCAAAATTTTCAGTGGTCCATCGTTAGATGTAATGATTCCAGCTTCCATCAGAGATTCTATAGTCACCTCTGAACCTGCAGAAAGCTCAGCCAAGCGCGAAACATTTAGCACTGTGAATACCTTTTGATTCACAATGGGAAAATGCTTAAGCTTTGGAATTCGGCGATATAGCGGTAGCTGCCCACCCTCAAAACCAGGGCGCGTAGGGCGACCCGAACGAGATTTTTGCCCTCGCATTCCAAAACCACAAGTAGCCCCCTGTCCGGCTGAAATGCCACGCCCTACGCGACGACGACGGCGTCTTGAACCAGCTTTTGGCTGAATATCCTCTAATCTCATTGTTCTAAATCTCAACAATTTTTAATTATCTCAGATCTAAGCGTAGAGCTTCTCAAGGGGGATATCCCGCTCCTTAGCAACCTCAGAGAAAGTTCTCAATGAGGCCAACGCAGCAGCAGCAGCTCGAGCATTATTTAATTGATTACCAGAGCCTAACTGTTTAGCTAAAACGTTCCGCACACCTGCAAGCTCAAGCACAGTACGAACGGCACCACCAGCAATTACACCAGTACCAGGAGCAGCTGGGCGCATGAAGACACGAGCACCACCCGCTTCACCAGTAGCAGGATGAGGCAGCGAATAGGCCTTATTCAAAGGCACATCCACTAAGTTTTTCTTCCCATCAGCTACACCCTTCTTAACAGCACCGATTACGTCGCTGGCTTTACCAACACCAACACCAACTTGGCCTTTCTCATTGCCAATTACTACGATGGCGCGAAAACTTAGCTTTTTACCGCCCTTAACCACCTTAGTGACACGGCGGATTTGAACAACTCGCTCCTGCCACTCTGACTCTTTTTCTTTACCTTTATTGCTCTTGCGACGTTCCTTTGCCATGATTTAACCCTTTAAGAAGTCCTAGAAATCCAGACCAGCCTCACGAGCAGCATCTGCCAGAGCTGCCACACGACCGTGATAAAGCTTACCACCACGGTCAAAAACAACGTGCTTAACTCCCTTAGCTAAGGAACGTTCAGCAATCAACTTACCGACCTTAGCTGAGGCATCCTTAGTAGCGCCAGTATCTCCTTTAAGGTCAGCCTCTAATGTAGATGCTGCAGCCAGGGTGTGATGCTTATAATCATCAATTACCTGGGCATAGATGTGATTATTAGAGCGGTAAACCGCTAACCGAGGGCGCTCAGCAGTACCCTTGACTCGGCGACGAATGCGCGCGTGACGACGACGGGTAGATTGTTTACGCGTAGCTTTCATAACTCAATTACTTCCCTGCTTTACCAGCTTTACGTCTCACCATCTCACCGAGATAGCGTACACCTTTACCCTTATAGGGCTCAGGCGGTCGGGCATCACGAATCTTAGCAGCGACGGTTCCTACTAGTTCCTTATCAATACCAGACACAATTATATTCGTGTTGTTTTCTACCTTGAACTCAATGCCTTTTGGTGGTTCGAATTCGACCGGATGGCTATAGCCCAAGTTCATATTCAAGGTCTTACCCTTGACAGCAGCACGATAACCAACGCCTTTAATCTCAAGACGCTTCTCAAAGCCCTTAGAAACACCCTCTACCATATTGGCAATCAAAGTACGTGACAGCCCATGACATGCTCGCGCAGCACGCGACTCATCTTGACGGGTCACAATTACTTGCTCACCTTCCTGGGTAATATTGACTTCCCCAGGTAAAATGCGAGACAGCTCTCCCTTTGGACCTTTGACAACTACTGATTGAGCATTGATAGACACGGTAACACCTGAAGGTACAGGTACCGGTTTTTTACCAATCCGAGACATTTTAATTTTTCCCTAACCGCCAGCAATAGCCGCGAAAACAACTAATTAATACAAGCAAGGCAAAACATTACCAGACGTAACAGAGCACTTCTCCACCGATACCCTTATGACGAGCATCTCTGTCAGTCATGATGCCACTTGAGGTAGAAACGATGGCAATGCCGATACCCCCCAACACTCGCGGTAAATCTTTGCAGCTTGAATAAACTCGCAAACCCGGCTTACTGACACGAGTCAGATTACGAATAATAGGTTGCTGCATCTTACCCTTGTACTTTAGACTCACCGTCATCATGCGTGCCACACCTTCAGTTGCGTCCGAGGTATCACCAATAAAGCCCTCTTCCTGAAGCACTTTGGCAATATTACGGGTAACTTTGGTAGATGGGATTTGGACAGTCCTATGCCGCGCGAGATTTGCATTTCGAATGCGCGTCAGCATGTCTGAAATCGTATCGTTAGACGCCATATTTCTCTCTCGTATAAACCTTAGTTATCCCGGAACGGCATTCCCAGCTCTTTGAGAAGAGCACGCCCTTCCTCGTCAGTCTTGGCAGTGGTAACAATCGTAATATCCATGCCGCGAACCTGATCAACACTGTCGTAATCGACCTCAGGAAAAATCAACTGCTCACGCAGACCCAAGGTGTAGTTTCCCCGACCATCAAAACTCTTAGGACTAACCCCTCGAAAATCGCGAATACGGGGTAGAACCAAATTGATTAAGCGATTTAGAAACGCATACATACGCTCAGAACGAAGGGTAACCATAACCCCGACTGGCATACCTTGACGAATTTTAAATCCAGCAATCGCCTTCTTAGCACGAGTGATCACAGGCCGTTGACCAGTAATTACACCCACCTCGCTCACAGATGCTTCCAATGCTTTAGCATTCTGTGAGGCTTCTCCTAAACCACGGTTGACAGTTACTTTGAGTACCTTGGGTACCTGGTGTACATTTTTGTACTCAAATTGCTCCATTAACTTAGGAACAACCTTTGTATTGTAAAAATTTTTCAGCTGTTCAGCCATTCTCTCGTTCCTTTCCCTGGGCTTGGTCAGGGACAAATAGTGAGCTAATCAATGATCTCGCCTGTCTTTTTCAAGATGCGGACTTTACGACCATCATCGGTAAACGTATAGCCAACACGACTAACAACTTTTTCCTTTTTGGAATAAAGCATCACGTTTGAACTATGAATCGGAAACTCAGATGTAACAATCTGTCCTGACTCCCCCTCTTGACGAGGCTTAACATGCTTAGTACGAATGTTGACACCTTCAACAATTATCAGGCTCTTCTTAGGCAAAACAGCAGTAATTTCGCCTACTTTGCCTTTATCCTTACCGGTGATAACCTGCACAGTGTCGCCTTTCTTAACGTGCATCTTGTGACGCACAGCTTGTTTGCTAGCCACTACAGTACCTCCGGTGCTAGTGAAACAATTTTGGTAAAGTTTCTGTCACGCAACTCACGAGCAACAGGCCCAAAAACTCGAGTACCTTTTGGATTGTTGTCATTATTAATGAGAACAGCGGCATTATCATCAAAACGAATGCTCATACCACTGTTGCGACGAAGATTTTTCTTGGTACGTACAACAACAGCACGGACAACGTCAGATTTCTTTACACCCATGTTTGGTAGCGCGTCCTTAACAACGGCGATAATGACATCACCCACGCTCGCATAGCGACGATTACCGCCGAGAACACGAATGCACATTAGCTTTCGTGCGCCGCTGTTGTCTGCCACATTCAGATATGTTTCCTGCTGAATCATTAGTTGGCTCCCCTACACTTTTTCAGAACGGCCTACAATATCGGCAACGACCCAGCACTTGGTTCGGCTAAGAGGGCGACTTTCGCGAATACGAACAATATCGCCATCCTTACACTCATTAGCATCGTCATGGGCCTTGTACTTTTTAGTACGGACGACGATTTTCTGATATTTGGGGTGGGGGACACGATTTTCAACAGCCACAACAACTGTCTTATCCATTTTGTCGCTCACCACTCGCCCCGTTAGTTCTCTAGCTGCCATAGCTTTTTCAACTCCTACTGCTCGCTACTCACTGCCGCATTTTCGCTAGTCGTCGCACCAACACTCAGTTGCCGTTCACGCTCGATAGTCATTAGCTGAGCCAATTTACGACGAGCATGCTTAAACTGATGAAATCCTGTCTCCATCTGACGGGTGGCTAGCTGGAAGCGCAAATCAAACAGTTCACGCTTAACATTAGCAATTTCAGTAGACAGCTCATCTTCACTGAGTTTCCTCAACTCTTTAGCCTTAGAAAGCGCCATAAATTATCCCTCCAATCCTTCACGAGCGATGAATTTTGTTTTGAATGGCAGCTTAAAGGATGCTAAACGCATCGCCTCACGGGCAATTTCCTCAGGCACACCAGTAATTTCAAAAACAATTCGACCGGGCTTGATCACAGCAACCCAAAATTCAGGGTTACCCTTACCAGATCCCATACGGGTCTCAGCCGGACGCATCGTCACAGGCTTATCTGGGAAAACACGAATCCAAATTTTCCCGCCACGCTTCACATAACGAGTCATCGCACGACGAGCAGCCTCAATTTGGCGAGAAGTCATCCAAGAGCACTCAGTGGCTTGGAGAGCATATTCACCAAAGTTAATTGTGCTGCCACGATGGGCCATACCGCGCATACGACCGCGATGCTGTTTACGAAATTTTGTTCTTCTAGGACTCAGCATGATGCTTAAACAGGCTAAACAGTTAAAGAGAAATAATTAGGACTCGTTAGAACGGTCCTCGAACTGTTGACGACGACGTGGCTGACGACGACGTGGCTGATTATTAGCAGGTTGAGGAACATCTTCCTGACCTGGAATAATTTCACCTTTGAAAACCCAGACCTTAATGCCTAGAATTCCGTAAGTAGTCTGAGCAGTTTTGTAAGCGTAGTCAATGTTCGCGCGCAACGTATGCAGGGGCACACGCCCTTCACGTGTCCATTCAGTACGAGCGATTTCAGCCCCATTCAAACGACCACTAACCTGAATTTTGATCCCTTCAACACCAGCACGTTGAGCACGTTGAATTGTCTGTCTTACCACTCGGCGAAACGATACACGTCGTTCAAGCTGCTGAGTAATGTATTCAGCAATCAGAGCAGCTTCAGCATCAACTCGAGCAACCTCGATTACATTGATACGAATTTGACGGGTATTATCTTTGAGTTGTTTTTGTAAACCAGCCCGCAGAGACTCAATACCTGTGCCACCACGACCAACAACAACACCAGGTCGAGCTGTGTGCACCTCTAAATCAATTTGATCGGCTTTACGAGCAATCTTGATATCAGAGATACCAGCGTTATTGAGGGTTTTCTCAATAAACTGACGAATTACATGATCCTCTTGCAATTGACTAGGGTACTGCTTTGAGTCGGCATACCAACAAGAAGCGTGCTCTTTAGTAATGCCAAGACGAAAGCCAATTGGGTGAATTTTTTGTCCCACAAATCCTTCCTTATACAGAGCTAACAGCGAAAAAATACTAGACCTTAACTAGCAGAGCCAGGGGCCACTGCAATTGTTATGTGACAGGTTGGCTTACGAATTTGATAAGCACGCCCCTGGGCCCGAGGTCGATAACGCTTAAGGACAGGCCCCTGATCAGCAAACGCTTCGCTAATGTAAAGATCAACGGGGTCCATGCCATTGTTATGCTCAGCATTGGCTACAGCAGAGCGGAGAACTTTAAGAATTGGTTCACAAGCCCTGTAGGGCATAAATTCAAGAATGATTAGAGCTTCTCGGTAGGAGAGGCCGCGAATCTGATCAAGTACCCGACGCACCTTATGAGGCGACATTCGAATATAGCGAGCAACAGATTTAACTTGATTACTACTGTCAATATCAACCATGGCTAACCTCCCTATCGTCTCGCTTTCTTATCACTCTTGACATGCCCACGAAATGTACGCGTGGGGGCAAATTCACCCAACTTATGCCCGACCATTTGTTCGCTGACATACACCGGGACATGCTGACGACCATTATGAACAGCAATGGTATGCCCAATCATTTGAGGGATAATAGTAGAGGCACGAGACCAGGTTTTAATCACCTGCTTGTCCCCTTTAGCATTGAGCTTTTCAATCTTTTTGAGCAGGTGATCCGCCACAAAAGGACCTTTCTTGAGAGAGCGAGCCATAGTTTCGCCAGCCTAACAACAATCGGTTGAACAACAAAATTTGGATGAGCAATAGAATCCAAACGAATGGATAAACATTTATGCGTCTCGACCACCGCGGCCACGCTTAGAGGAACGACGACGACGACGAACAATTAGCGAGGTACTAGCCTTCTTCTTATCGCGGGTCTTATAGCCAAGTGCTGGTTTACCCCAGGGAGTCACAGGACCGCTACGCCCAATGGGAGCACGACCTTCACCACCACCATGGGGGTGATCCACAGGGTTCATAACACTGCCTCGAACCTCTGGTCGACGCCCCAACCAACGCTTACGACCAGCCTTACCTAAAGTTACGTTACGAGACTCTACGTTACCTACTTGACCGATTGTGGCGTAACATTCACGACGAACCATACGGACTTCACTCGAAGGCAACTTGAGGGTGACATATCCCCCTTCCTTAGCCATTACTTGAGCAGAAGCACCAGCTGCACGAACAATTTGACCACCACGTCCTGGATACAGTTCAACATTATGAACCGACGTGCCAAGAGGCATCTTATATAGTGGCAAAGCATTACCCACCTCAAGGGGAGCATCAGTCCCAGCGACAATAGTAGCCCCCACTTTTAATCCCACGGGATGCAAAATGTAGCGCTTCTCGCCATCTTCATACTGAACCAGAGAGATGCGCGCATTTCTGTTGGGATCATATTCAACCGAAAGAACCTCAGCCGTTACCTCTCGCTTATCGCGCTTAAAATCAATCACGCGATAGAGACGCTTGTGACCACCACCACGATGACGGCAAGTAATCACACCACGGTTGTTTCTTCCCTTGGCACGATGAATAGAGCGCGTTAATTTCTTTTCCGGCTTACTCCGAGTGATTTCTGAAAAGTCAGAAACACTGCGCTCACGAGTACCTGGAGTCAGAGGCCGATAAGTACGAATTCCCATGTTTTTATCTACAAACTAATTGAGTAGTGCTAAAGCCGGTACTAGACATCTGGGAAAAGAGGAATGCTATCACCCTCAGCGAGAGTCACAACTGCTCGCTTATAGGTAGGCTTATAGCCTATAAAACGGCCAAGGCGCTTCTTCTTACGAGGCGGATTCATAGTACTAATGCCAGTCACTTTGACATCAAACAATGCTTCAATCGCTGCCTTAATTTCAGTTTTTGTAGCTTTTGGAGCAACCTCAAAGGTGTATTGATTATTTTCCAGATTGAGGGTCGCTTTTTCACTAATAATTGGCTTCCGAACAATGTCGGGCAGATCTCGGGGGTCAATTGCCTTAGGCACTGTACACCTCCTGAATTTTCTCGAGAGCTGTTGCTGTCACCACTAGCTTGTCAGCTAGAACGATGTCGTAAGCATTGAGATTAGTAGCCAAAATCAATTTGATGTTGGCCACATTACGCACAGAGCGATAGACTACTTCATTTTTCTCAGCTGTGATCATCAAAACTTTCTGCTCAACATCAACTCCCCAACGTTCCAGAGCTGAAAGCACTTCTTTCGTCTTAGGAGCTGAGAGTTGATCAGCAAAGTTTTCAACAACGACCATGTCATCCACTCGACTTTGGAATGCTGTACGCAGGGCTAAACGACGCTCCTTGCGATTCATCTTGACATCGAAGTCACGAGGTTTGGGACCAAAGATAACCCCACCTCCACGCCACAATGGAGAACGGTTAGAACCAGCACGAGCTCGACCGGTACCTTTTTGACGCCACGGCTTACGGCCACCTCCACGCACCTCGGAACGCGTCTTTGAAGACAACGTGCCTTGGCGAGAATTATGCATCTGACGCACAATGGCGCGATGCACTATATGAGCAGCGTTATCTTCCTTGGCAACGCTTAGATCAAGGGTGGCAGTACCTGCATCAGCCCCTTGCCAGTCTTTTATTACGCAATCAACCATGATAAGTTCTTAGCCCCCTTATTTCTTGCCGACAATATTTGCAGGGGCGATGTTCAGTAGTGCGCCTGGCTTACCAGGAACAGCACCTTTAACCAGCAGAACACTACGCTCACTATCTACCCTTACGACCGCAAGCTTGCGCACAGTAACTTGCACATTACCTAATTGACCGGCCATTTTCTTACCAGGGTAGACTCGGCCAGGTGTTGTACCAGGTCCGATAGAACCAGGTAGGCGATGATTCTTGGAGCCGTGACTCATTGGACCACGACTAAAGTTGTGACGCTTTTGGTTACCTGCAAACCCTTTACCAATGCTCTTACCAGAGATATCTACTAGTTGACCAGCTTCAAAAATATCCGCTGCAACAGTTTGACCCAACTCAAATGACGAGCTGTCATCAACACGATACTCACGCAGATGACGCAGACTAGGAGCTCCTGCCTTTTTGAGATGACCTAATTCAGGCTTAGTCAATGCCTTCTCCGCTACTTCCTGATAGCCAATCTGCACGGCGCAGTAGCCATCGGTTTGCTGCGTTTTAACCTGAGTAACGACACAGGGGCCTGCTTGAATGACAGTTACCGGTACTGCGTTACCAGCGTCATCAAACACCTGAGTCATTCCCAGTTTTGTCCCGAGAATACCGACAGACACAATCAATCTCCCTAAACATTTCAGCTAAACTGTGGTGATTCACAGCCAGCACTTTGAGCCCCTTGTTTTTTCACAGCGGGGGCAATTACCCGGAAAGACAGACAAATGCAAAGAGCACTTACCCGCTCTCCAGAAATTCAACCGTATTTGATTGAATATTTTGAACATTAGCCAGGGTATACAAACAACCTCAATACCTTTGATGTATTGAGACACAACCCTTTGAGCCGTTAAAGTTGCGCCTTAGACTTAAGCAGCAGCACCACTTAGTATCTAGCTTGGCAGCGGTTTATAATAATACAGACATTTGAGATACTTGTCCATTATTTTATCAAATTAAATTTGAAATCCTAATTTGATAAAGCTTTGAATGCAAAGAACCTGCCGTGTTTTTATCAAAGGTGACGTTTAACCGGCCTAATATATGTAGTAGAGCAACCACCATTTAGGCACTGTTTGCATAAGTTATGGGATTACTTGTATTCGGCAATCGATTTGTTCGGGATTTAGAGAGCAACGGTGCACTGGCAGTGCAGGTACCGTTGGAGGGTGGCTTCGAAGGCCGCTATCAGCGACGCATGCGGGCATCAGGTTATGAAAGTTTACACATGACGGCCCGTGGGCTGGGGGATTTATCAGCTTACTTAGGTGATGTACACGGTGTCCGCCCTCCCCATTTAGGTAAGAAAAGTATGGGGCAAGCCGCTGTCGGAGATCGCTATTTTGTGCCAGCCGTGTTGGATTATCGCCTAGAGCGTATGGCTAAAGGCATGAAGGGTATTTTGCTCTGGTTAATTGAGGGACATATTTTATCTAGCCAAGAATTGGCATTCTTAACAACCCTATGTGAATCCGACTCCCGCATCAAAGTGGTTGTTGAACTAGGTGGTGACCGCTCATTTAAGTGGTTTCCGCTTAAGGACGCTGTTAAATCTGCATAGGTCGACCATTGGCCAACCAGAAACTGGCCAAAAAAGAACATTTGTTCTAATTTGACTGCAGAGTATTTTGCTAAGCGATAGTATAGGTGGGTGACTATTCCCCTAAATCCGCTAGATTCCCTGAGACTTGGACAATGGTTCAAGCTTATTTGTGGCGCTAGTTATCAAGATGTCTCAAAAGTCCGTAATTTGTCCCTGGTGTATAGCCTTGCAGGGGCAGATTGCGTTGATGTAGCAGCTGATCTGGCAGTGGTACAGGCTGCCACTGATGGAATAACTGCATCACAGTTTGTGACACCAACTGGCTCTGGCAGACGTCCGTGGTTGATGGTGAGTTTTAATGATGGTCAAGATCCTCACTTCCGCAAAGCGTGGTTTGATGGCCGAAAATGCCCTGTCAATTGCCCCCGTCCTTGCGAGCGAGTATGCCCAGCTGATGCGATCTCGTTACTTTCAGACAAACCTGGGCTGTCAGGGTTGGGGGTAATTGCTGAACGCTGTTATGGCTGTGGCCGTTGTTTGCCGGTCTGTCCCTATGGTTTGCTGAAAGAGAACGCATTTACTGTAGCCGCAGGTGAGCTCGTACCCACACTGATTCCCTTCATCGATGCAATTGAAATCCACACTCAAATTGGTCGACAGATTGAATTTCAGCGCCTATGGCAGCAAATTGCTTCTTATATTCCGCAGCTGAAGTTGGTGGCCGTCAGTTGCCCCGATAGCGAGGCTTACGGCATCACCATTGTTGACTATCTAACTGAGCTCTATCAGTTAATGGATCCTAAGCCCAACCAATTGCTGTGGCAGACGGACGGACGACCCATGAGCGGCGATATTGGTAGGGGAACAACCCTTGCGACGGTTCGGCTAGCTGAAAAGGTCTTAAACGCTCGTTTACCTGGCTATGTTCAACTAGCAGGCGGAACCAACGACTATACGGTGGCTAAGTTGCGATCGCTAAATTTGCTCAAGCCTCGCCTACAGTCTCTTGGAGAGACTAACTCCAACACCATAGGAATTCACGGGATTGCCTATGGTAGCTACGCCCGTCGATTATTGAACCTGGGAGATGGCCATCTCGAAGATGAGCCAGAGCAGCTATGGCAGCAGGTTAACTTAGCGCTGGGCTTGGTAAGTCAGATTAAGCCTGATATCCGGAACGCCACCAGTATTTCACACTTCTTAAAACAAGAGAACTATCCAAAACCAAGCCCAGCTGCGACGGTTCCCCCATAGGAGATAGCTGTAGTCAGGCAAGCCAGTTTGACTCCTATGGCTGAAAACCTGGCTCGATTCTACCTATTTTTAAATATTCCTTTTTAGTTTCCCGAATCTATGGCTCGTTCAGACGAATATCAATCTACGCCTGAATCGACTGCTGCACTTTCTAAAAGCAGTGCTCCAATTCATGACGACCTGGATCAGCTTTTAAGTATCCTGCCTGAAGGCCTGCGGGCTCCCCTGAGTAATCACCCTCAGCGTTCTCAGCTAATTGAGGTCATCCTAGATTTAGGTAGACGACCCGAAGCTAGATTTCCAGGCAAGGCAGACTATCTTTCAGAGCAGGTTATTTCCAAGGAAGATTTACAGCACTGTATTGAACGGGTTGGGACGTTTGGGGGTGATAATCGCGCTGGAATTGAGAAAACGCTACACCGCATTAGTGCTATGCGGAACCGAGCTGGAACCATTATTGGCCTGACCTGTCGAGTGGGTCGAGCTGTTTTTGGTACGGTCGAAATGATTCGTGACCTGGTTGAAGCAGGCCAGTCAATTTTACTGCTGGGCAGACCAGGTGTGGGCAAAACTACTGCTCTACGCGAAATTGCTCGCGTCTTAGCAGATGACCTTGATAAACGCGTCGTCATTATAGACACGTCCAACGAAATTGCTGGTGATGGAGATATCCCTCACCCTGCCATCGGTCGAGCCCGCCGTATGCAAGTAGCTCGACCGGAACAGCAGCACCAAGTCATGATCGAGGCCGTTGAAAACCATACCCCCGAAGTCATTATCATTGATGAAATCGGTACTGAGCTCGAAGCACTAGCAGCCCGAACTATTGCAGAAAGGGGGGTACAGCTAGTGGGTACCGCCCATGGTAACCAGCTAGAAAACCTGATCAAAAATCCAACTCTGGCTGACCTCATTGGCGGTATTCAAACGGTCACCCTAGGAGATGATGAAGCTCGTCGTCGGGGTAGTCAAAAAAGTGTTTTGGAACGCAAAGCTCCACCCACATTTGACATGGCCATTGAAATGCTGGAGCGACAACGGTGGGTTGTCCATGAGGATGTAGCAGCTACGGTTGATCATCTATTGCGCGGGCGCATGTCGGAAACCCAGGTTCGGACGGTGGGAGAAAACGGCAAAGTCTCCATTACCCATGAACTACCGGATATTGTTAGTCAAAGGCGCACCACTCGACGGACTCAGCGAGGTTGGCGCGAGGCTGGCCAAATGGAACCCGTTGCACAACGAGCTCGCCAGCATGGCACCAAGGCACCGACGCCACTGCCCGTACCTAATGCTACTGATGAGTTTCAAGCCTTGTTGGATCGGCAACTGGATACAAGTAGTTTGGAGCTGTCCACACCAGTGGGGCCTAATGGGGAAGATTTGGTGCCGATTTATCCCTATGGCATTAGCCGTGAACAGCTACATCATGTCATTGATACGCTGAAACTTCCGGTATCAATTACCAAGGAGCTTGGGGTGGCTCAAGCAGTGTTGGCATTGCGATCGCATGTGCGAAACCACTCTAAACTCAAAACCATTGCAAAATCGCGTCAACTTCCTATTTACACCGTCAAATCCAATACCATTCCACAGATCACACGGGCCCTGCAACGTCTTCTAGATATTGACCCTAGAGATCAATCAGCAGCTATTGATCTTTCTCTCTTTACTCGCCAAGGCGAAGATGATGAACTCGAAGCCCTTGAAGAAGCAAGGCTAGCAGTTGAGCAAATTGTGATTCCTAAAGGACAACCCGTCGAATTATTACCCCGCTCCGCAAAAATCCGAAAAATGCAACACGAATTAGCCGAGCACTATCGACTTAAGTCCTTGAGTTTTGGGGATGAACCCAACCGTCGGCTACGTATTTTTCCCGCCTAAATATCGCCATACCTATGGGTGCCATACACCTAAACGTTCTCCTGAGTACCCCATTCAGATAAGATAATCACCACAGGCCCAATGGCCAGGCACACAATTGGAGCCATCTGTAATTGGGAATAAGTTTATGAAACGTATTTTGTCTCGTTTGTTTGCATTTACCCTAGTGGCCATCCTAGGTCTCACTGGCTGCGGTGGTGACGGCATGGGAGCTGACGGACTCAGCGGTAACTATCGCCAAGACACCATGGCAGTTGTAGAAACCCTCAGAACCGCCATTGAGCTACCCGCAGATGCTCCAAACCTCCCTGAGGTTCGCTCCCAAGCCAGACAACAGATCAATGCATTCTCAGCTCGCTATCGTCGATCTGCAAATGCAGCTAGTCTAAGTTCCTTTGCCACCATGCAAACAGCAGTGAATGCGCTGGCAGGCCACTATAGTTCCTATCCCAATCGCCCTATTCCCGCAAAGCTGAAGGCTCGGTTAGAACAAGAGTTTAAGCAAGTCGAAGCTGCACTGCGTCGAGAATCGGCTTAGCTAATAATTAACAGTCACAAATACCCAAAAAAGCCTCGCCGGAATCCGGCGAGGCTTTTTTGGGTATTCCCATGGCAATTTACATCTACTAATGGCTATATCGAGTAGCAAGCGAGCTCAAGACACATCAACTGTCCATAACAAAAATTAATTGACCGCTTGTTAAGCTATTTGCTAGAATCACACTTCTGTAGGCAAGTTTTTTACATTTTCAGCATGAAAGTACGGGCATCCGTCAAGAAGATGTGCGACAAGTGCCGGGTGATCCGTCGGCGCGGTCGAGTGATGGTTATTTGTTCTAACCCCAAGCATAAGCAACGCCAGGGTTAGCCACTGTAACGAGTTTAACGATTTATTTCACATTCAACTGAGCGGTTGCCAACTGACATGTCAGTGCCAACGTAACCGCACGGCAGCAAACTAGGGAGAAAGCACGGTGGCACGTATTGCAGGCGTTGACCTACCAAGGGATAAGCGCATTGAGATTGGTTTAACTTACATCTACGGTATCGGCCTGAGTCGGTCCAAAGAGATCCTGGAAAAAACTGGGGTCAACGCCGATATTCGCGTTAAGGATTTGGCCGATAGCGATGTAGCAAAACTACGGGAAGTGGTTGAAAACGACTATCAAATCGAAGGTGATTTGAGACGTTGGGAAAGTATGAACATCAAGCGGCTAATGGATATTGGCTGCTACAGAGGACGTCGCCATCGGTCAGGACTGCCCGTGCGTGGTCAGCGGACTCGCACTAATGCGCGCACACGTCGTGGTAAGCGCTTGGCTATTGCTGGCAAGAAGAAGCCTGGTAAGAAATAAAACCTGACGACGCAATCTGTAGGTGATCTTTACATTCCAAGGGTTGCCGATTTAGACATGCGTGCTACAACAGGAAAGGCATTTTGGCAAGGAATTGGCAATCAGGTGGGTCACTAGTCGGCGACCACACAGGTTTTTAAAGAGTTAACGTTTTCGGAATACAGGAACTATGGCTAAAGGCGTCAAGCGCGCGGGTGGACGCAAACCCCGGAAGAATGTCCCCAACGGTGTTGTCCACATTCAATCAACATTTAACAACACCATTGTGACTATTACAGATACCAAAGGTGATGCAGTTTCATGGGCATCAGCTGGTTCCAGCGGCTTTAAAGGTGCCAAGAAAGGAACTCCCTTTGCAGCTCAAACAGCAGCCGACAGTGCTGCCCGTCGAGCTATGGACCAAGGAATGCGTCAGGTTGAAGTCATGGTTAGTGGCCCTGGTGCTGGTCGTGAAACGGCCATTCGTGCTCTTCAAGGGGCTGGGTTAGAAATCACTTTAATTCGTGATGTGACGCCTATTCCCCACAACGGCTGCCGCCCACCCAAGCGCCGCCGCGTCTAATTTTTTTTAACCTATCAGCTAAAAAGTTAGCCACCAGGCAATAGCTATCTAAGGGAGGTCACTGTAGTGGGACAGTTTAAAATTGAATGTGTAGAATCAATCGTCGAAGACGATCAGAGCCAATTTAGTCGTTTTGTACTCGAACCTCTTGAGCGTAGTCAAGGGATCACAGTTGGTAACGCACTCAGACGGGTTTTACTCTCAAATATTGAGGGTGCTGCTATCACAGCGGTGCGCATGGCAGGGGCAAATCATGAGTTTGCAACAATTCCAGGGGTACGTGAGGATGTGCTTGATATCATTCTGAACCTCAAGGAAGTTGTTGTTAAGACCTACACAAACCAACCTCAGATTGGCCGCCTAGCTGTACAAGGTCCTGCAACTGTAACGGCAGCGCATTTTGAGTTGCCTGCTGAAGTTGAGCTTATTAACCCAGATCATTACGTGGCCTCAGTTGCGCAGGGTCACACACTTGAAATGGAGTTTCGGGTAGAAAATGGTCATGGTTACCGTGCTGTCAGCAACAATCGCGATGAAGCAACAGCCCTAGACTTCATGCAAATTGACGCTGTCTTTATGCCAGTAAGAAAGGTCAATTATTCAGTTGAAGAGACAATCGTTGGTGCCGATCAGCCTAAAGATCGCTTACTGATGGAAGTTAGTACGAATGGTAGTCTGACGCCTCAGCAGGCAATGAGCCAGGCAGCGGATATTCTGATAGACCTGTTTAACCCACTCAAGGATGTTACCCTTGAGCCCAAGCGGGATGAAGACGTCAAAGAGGAAGACACCACTTATCAGATTCCAATTGAAGAATTACAGCTGTCTGTACGTGCCTATAACTGTTTGAAGCGAGCGCAGATTAATTCTGTGTCTGATTTGCTGGACTACAGCCAAGAAGATCTCCTTGAGATTAAGAACTTTGGTCAGAAGTCAGCGGAAGAGGTGATTGATTCACTACAACATCGATTGGGAATTACCCTACCTATCGAAAAACCGGCTAAACAATCTTAGGCCTAACGCATTGGCCTTGAGTGTTTTCAGGCCAATCTCTCCGAAGCCCAAGGCTTCGGTTTTTTCTTGTCTATTTGCTAACAGAGGAGACCCTATGCGCCATCGTTGTCGTACGCCCCATCTGGGCAAACCTGCAGATCAGCGTCGTGCTTTGTTGCGATCGCTAACTACTGAACTCATTCGTCACGGTCGGATCAAAACCACACTCACTCGAGCCAAAGCCGTCCGTTCCGAAGCCGAGCGTATGATCACCCTAGCCAAGGAAGGTTCCCTGGCGGCTCGCCGTCGAGCCATGGGGTACATGTACGACAAAGACCTTGTTCATTCTTTGTTTGAACAAGCCCCCTCTCGATATGCTGAGCGTCAGGGTGGCTATACTCGCATCGTGCGCACAATTAGCCGCCGAGGTGACAATTCAGTGATGGCCATTATTGAGCTCACCTAGTTCCCATTGATGGCTAATCGTACGCCCGCTAAGCAGCTCGAAGCTGTCCCTAAAGCCAACCAAGGTACCCAACGGGTAGCCATTGTTATTCAATATCAGGGCACCCATTTTTATGGATGGCAACGTCAGCCGGAAAAACGTACGGTACAAGCGGAGATTGAGGCAGCGATCGCGTCATTACTGGGTTATCACGTCACCATTCATGGCGCAGGGCGTACTGATACGGGGGTACATGCGGCAGCCCAAGTAGCCCACTTTGATGCTCCTAAAATCATCCCAGCCTACCGTTGGGCATCTATACTTAATCATCGATTAAGTGAAGACATCGTGATTCGCGCTGCGGCTCAGGTTCCCGATGATTGGCATGCCCAATATTCGGCCAAATGGCGACGGTATCGATACACCATCTACACCGATGCCTATCCCAATCTCTTTGTTCGTCCCTACGCATGGCATTTTTACCATGAACCGCTGGACGATCAGCTAATGCAGTCGGCATTAACCCCCATGGTGGGTTATCATGAGCTAACTGCGTTTCATCGCGCGGGATCTAGTCGTGCCCATTCGTGGGTTGAGTTGCAGGCGGCTGAATGTTCCCGCTGTGGACCGTTTGTTCAGGTTGAGCTGCAAGCTGCCGGTTTTCTGTACGGCATGGTGCGCCTGGTGATGGGCTTGCTAGTGAGTGTGGGACGCCGCCGCTTAACCCCTGCTGCTTTTACTGAACTATGGCAGTCAGGGCGTCGTGACTTGGTTAAGCATGCCGCACCGGCTCGAGGACTTTGTCTGTTGCGAGTCGGTTACCAACATTTCCCCTTTGCACCGGATGCTTGGTTTGATACTCAACCACAGCTAACGCTGCATTCCACCACCAAGAATTTGGCTGTTTAGATTGCTGTGGGCAATCGTTGAGATGTTACTCAACACTCTTAGAAAAAGAAGCAGCCTTTCATCCAGTTCGTTGATATCAGAGCCTAAGCATGTTTAAGACCTACATTCCCCCTGTCCAAGAAATTGACAAGAAGTGGTACGTTGTCGATGCGGCTGACAAGCGCCTTGGTCGTCTAGCAACAGAAATTGCCAATATCTTGCGTGGTAAAAATAAACCCACCTTCACCCCCAATATGGATACGGGTGACTTTGTTATCGTAATTAATGCTGAGAAGGTTAACGTTACCGGTAACAAGCGTCAGCAAAAACTCTACCGCCGTCACTCTGGTCGTCCTGGTGGAATGAAGGTTGAAACATTTGACCAACTACAGAACCGGATTCCTGAGCGCATTATTGAAAAGGCTGTTAAAGGAATGCTGCCTAAGAATGCTCTCGGACGTAAGCTGTTTACCAATCTGAAAGTCTATGCAGGTCCTGAGCATCCCCACGCTGCTCAACAGCCTGAAACAATCAGCCTTTAGGAGTCGACCTCATAGTATTTAGCAGTATTTACAGGAGAGCATAATTCCATGTCAGAAGGACAGTCCGATCGCGTTGTTTATTGGGGTACTGGCCGTCGCAAGGCATCTGTCGCCCGCGTACGCTTAGTTCCAGGAGAAGGCAAGCTTTTTGTCAACGGTAAACCCGGTGAAGATCATCTTCAGAACAACTCTGCCTACTTGTCAGCAACCAAAGCTCCGCTAGAGACTCTAGGCCTGGAAGGTGACTACGATATTTTAGTTAATGTTCGTGGTGGTGGATTGACTGGTCAAGCTGATGCCATCAAGCTCGGTGTAGCTCGAGCTCTGTGTGAACTAGACCCTGCAAACCGTGGTCCTTTAAAGATTGAAGGTTATCTAACCCGTGATCCCCGTTGTAAGGAGCGTAAGAAGTACGGTTTGAAGAAAGCCCGTAAAGCCTCCCAGTTCTCCAAGCGTTAAGTTTGGATTCTATCTATTTTTTAGATCATCTCACTACCGGATTAGAACAATGCCAAAAGCTGATATTCATCCCGAGTGGTATCCTGACGCTAAGGTTTACTGCGACGGCAAGTTAATTATGACTGTGGGCTCTACTAAGCCCGAGCTTCACGTTGATGTATGGTCTGGCAACCATCCCTTTTACACAGGAACGCAGAAAATCATTGACACTGAGGGTCGTGTAGAGCGCTTCTTACGTAAGTACGGCATGGCCGACGATAAGGCCAAAACAGCTGATAGCTCAGAAGGCTAGCTGCTCATAACGTCATCTTGAATCCGAAGGATTATTGTATCCTTCGGATATTTTTTATTTGACATTTCTTCTAGCCCGAATCCGCTGAAATCATTGAGCAAATCCCATGGCTGAGCAATATCTACTCGACAAATTAAAGTCGGTTGACCAAACTTTTGAAGAACTCACCCGCCGCCTTGCCGACCCGGATGTGGCAAAAGATCCGACTGAGTTCCAAAAAATTGCCAAGGCGCGGGCGTCATTAGAGGAAACTATCACCACCTATAACGACTGGAAAAAAGCTCAGTCAGACTGCGAGGGCGCTCAAGAAGTTCTGAAAGAGTCCGCAGGGGACGAGGAACTTCGAGAAATGGCAGCCATGGAAGTCAAGGAACTTCAGGCAACCATTGGTGACCTAGAAAACCGCCTCAAAATTCTTCTGTTACCACGCGATCCCAATGACGATAAAAATATTATGTTGGAGATCCGAGCAGGTGCTGGTGGCGATGAGGCTGGCATTTGGGCAGGGGATTTGTTGCGGATGTACTCCCGCTATTCTGAGGGGCAGGGTTGGAAGGTACAGACAGTTAGTCAGTCGGTCGCTGATATGGGTGGCTGCAAAGAAGCCATTCTAGAAATTACAGGCGACCAAGTTTACAGCAAACTCAAGTTTGAAGCAGGCGTCCATCGCGTGCAACGGGTGCCTGCCACAGAAACTAGCGGTCGAGTGCACACATCGACAGCAACCGTGGCAGTGATGCCAGAAGTGGACGATGTGGAAGTTAAAATTGATTCCAAAGATATTGAACTGACCACAGCACGTTCTGGTGGTGCAGGTGGTCAGAATGTCAACAAGGTAGAAACAGCCGTAGACTTATTCCATAAACCTACAGGTATTCGAATTTTCTGTACGGAAGAGCGATCGCAGCTACAAAACCGAGAGCGCGCTATGCAAATTTTGCGGGCTAAGCTTTACGAAATGATGCTCCAAGAGCAACAAGCAGAAGTCACTGATATGCGACGCTCTCAGGTAGGGACCGGCTCACGCTCAGAGAAAATTCGCACCTATAACTATAAGGATAACCGAGTCACGGACCACCGTCTGGGACAAAACTTTAGCCTATCCCCCGCGTTAGAAGGAGACATTGAAATCATGGTGCAATCCTGCATCACCCAAGACCAACAGGCTAAATTAGAACAGCTGGCGGCTGAAACTGATACGCCTGTTTAAGATAGCCTCCGGGATGATGCCCCCATGCTCTGGGTAAGTAGTCATTAGTTTTATTTGACAACCTCCAGCTCAAAACTAAAATTAATCACTCACATTCATTCCCTTTACCATGGCGAAATTTCTGCACATTGCCGATGTACATCTGGGATTTGATCGTTACAACAGCAAGGTACGCACCACCGATTTTTTCCATACGCTGTGGGATGTGTTGGAGCGTTATGCTATCCAGACACGTGTAGACTTTGTAGTCATTGCCGGTGATCTGTTTGAACATCGAATGATTCAACCGGCTATTTTGAATCAGGCTCAGCTCTGTCTCCAGCAGTTGCAGAGTGCGGGTATTCCAGCAATTGCCATTGAAGGCAATCATGACAACTGTCCCTATGGCACTAAGACCAGTTGGCTACGCTATTTATCAGACTGGGGATTACTCACACTGCTAGAGCCCAGTCAAGATGAAGCGATGTACACCCCTTGGAATGAGGCAACAAAACGGGGTGGCTATATTGATCTTGACTGTGGTGTGCGAGTACTCGGCTCTAACTGGTATGGTGCTGCTGCCCCTAAGGCCATCGAACAAATTGCACAGGCTATAGAAACATTGCCTGTAGGCCCCGGCTCAACTGTTTTACTCTTCCATCACGGTTTAGAAGGGCAAATTGCTCGTTACTCTGGAGCGTTACGCTATGGCGATTTATTGCCTCTTAAAAAAGCTGGTGTGCACTACGTCGGTCTAGGGCATATCCATAAGCACTACACCGTCGATAACTGGGTTTTTAATCCTGGCTCCCTTGAAGCCAACAATATTGAGGAGGGGGGTCTGGAGCGCGGCGCTCTTCTAGTGGAAATCAATAATGGCCAAGTGGATGCTCAGCTACAAACTGAATATCGACAGCGTCCGATTATTCGTCTGTCCTTAAAATTACGGGGGCAAGAAGCGCTAGAGGATATTGAAGGGCTAGCCCTTAAGGTCATTGACCGGGCAATGGAGCAAAAACGCCTCATCCCTGCGGACCAGCCCATTGTGGAACTGCGGATTGAAGGGCAGATCGGTTTTGAGCGCTTAGAACTTGATACCAGAAAATTGCAAAGCTTATTGCAAGAACACTGTAGCGCATTAATTTTTCTACTTAGGTATGAAGTTGAAAACGTTGAGTACGGCACGCCATTGCCGGACGATGCTGACCGTCATCAAATTGAACGAGAGATTTTCACCGATCTGCTAACAGCTCACAATGTCTATAAAAAACGAGCACAGCCCCTTGCCGCAGGTTTGATCGATCTCAAAGAACAACAGCTTACTGGTGTAAATGAAGAGACTCTCTACACACTGGTTGAACAGATATTAAACCCACCGACGAAAGCATCTCCTGGCCATTCGGGTTAAGATTGCGTCAAACTTGTGTCCCCTGCACTGCCGTCAATAACATCAGAGGATATCTGCATGGGTTTAGATCGATCACCGGACTATTTGATTAAAACCGGGCTAGCTGCACTCAAGCAAAAAGATTATGAGCGTGCGATCGCAACGTTTACACAGCTCAGTCAAGCGGATGGGGTCAGCACAAACCATCGACTCAAAGCTCAAATGGGTCTTATTCGTACCTATGAAGCCCAAGGAGCGAATATCCAGGCCCAAACCCTATGCAAATCTCTACTAAACAGCCATAGTCAGGCTATTCGTCAATGGGCCCACGATAAATTAAAACATTTAGAGACTGACCAACCATCACTAAAGAGACCCAATAGCACACCTGAAGCACCCCAGAGTAGAGGGTTTGTCCCTGAGAGCAGCGGCTTTATCCCTTTTAACGACCAGACACCGACCGTCAATCAAACACCCCCCTCAAAAGACAGTATTTCCTCACCAGACATCCAACCAACATTGGCTGAAGACGTCCCTAGCCAATCGCTAACGCACAGTGAGCAAACCATTGCTGACAGTCGTGGACTTTCTAACCAGACATTAAACGTACAGCCTCAGTCCACCAACGACCTCACTCACCAAACTGTAGGCAGATCGTCTTTGTTCCATTATGAAACGCTCAACACTAAACAAGATTTGAGCACCATTGACACAGGCGTCAATCAAGTGCCGAAAAGTACGCCAACTGCTGCATCCACACCACAGCAAACTAGCACGTCCACACAACGGCCAAAGCCACAGCCCCCTAAACAGCAACAATCCCCTCACCAAAAACAACAAGACTCTCCCCCCCACCCTCTAGCTTCTGCACCTCCACCACATGGCCCTGACAGTTGGCCCCAAGGCACTCGCCTCAGAGCCCTGAAATCTCTAGGTAAAGTCAGTAAAGGGAAACTTTGGTTTGCTCAAATAACAACAATCCCAATTCTTTTTTTGGTAATTCGTTGGTCGCTAAAAACTAGCCTGATCTTTATTCGCGGCTACTTACAGTTTCTCGATCGGATCTTACCGATCAATATTAGACCAGCCCCATTTTTTTGGGGTAACCAGACCTGGACAGTCCTGATTGGATTGGGACTATTGACGTTGGCAGCGCCCTGGTTATGGGCATTGCTTTTACGCCCTTCTGAACAAATCACCCATCAACAATTACAAAACTACAGCCCGGAAGCTGCTCAGTTATTACGACGTCTCTGCACAAATCGACGCTGGAAATTTCCCACAATTCAGCTAATAGACAGTGAACTAGCCGTTATTTTTTCCTATGGCTGGCAGCCTCGCGTTGGTCAACTGGTGGTCAGCCAGGGGCTACTCGATCGCCTACAGCCCGATGAGTTGGCCGCAATCATCATGTATGAAATCAGCCACTGGCCCAAACTTGACTGGATCTTGTTTTCCGGACTAGGGCTGTTATTACAAGGATGCCATCGTGTCTATTGGTTCTTGGCACGGCACGGCGAGCATCGCCCAATCCTCATCCAGTGGACTGCTGGTACACTCGCCACTCTTAGTTATTGTATGTTTTGGCTACTGGCTAAGATCGGGTGTAGCTTAGCGCGTATTCGCACACCCTATCGCGATCGCATCGCCACCGAACTTACGGGCAATCCCAATGGCCTTGTACGGGCACTGGCCAAATTGTCACAAGCCAACGCAGAGGCTATCGCCCAGCAAGGCTACACGCCTCCTTTATTGGAAAGTTTGGACTTAATGCTGCCAGTTGGATTGGAAGAAACGGGGACATCGGTGCAACAGTATGCTTGGGGGGCGTTTAATCCATTGCGGCACTGGCTATCCATCAATCAAGCTCACCCCCCCCTAGGAGATAGACTCTATACCCTAGGAGCTTATGGACGGCATTGGCGACTAAAACCGAGTCTCAACTTTGCCCATCTGACCCTCAAAAATAGAGCGCGCATTCTCTCTGCCCATGATTGGCAAGAACTCCTGTCCCAGGGGGGCGGATGGTCTGGATTAATCGTGGGGTTGGGTGTAGCAGGTGTAATGTGGCTCATTGGTGCGATCGCGACAAGCCTCGATTTCCCTCTACTGGATTGGCTTTATAAAGATCGCAGCATTCTCATTGGTATCCCTCTGATCTGTGCCGCAACTGGCCAGTTACTAAGGATCAATCCCTTTTTTCCAGAAATCAGCAACACTCAGCCAAAAAGTGAAGCACACCTAACAAGCTGGCAAAAAGATCCTACGCTGATTCCCCTCAGTCATCGACCTGTAACTATCAAAGGTACTCTGACAGGCCGCCCAGCCTTAGCAAACTGGCTAGGTCAAGAATGGCGACTACGCACACCCCAAAACTGCATTAAACTGCATTACACCAACCACTTTGGCCCCTTGGGCAATATCAAAAGCCTCACCCCTTGGCTCCAACAGTCATTACAGGTAACCGGATGGTTTCGCCGAGGACATCACCTCTGGATTGATATTGACCGCCTCCAAAACGATCAAAACCAAATCAAGATTGCTCAACATCCCATATGGGCTACCATTAGCAGCCTCTGCCCTTTGGCGTACGGCCTTTGGCTCATCTTCAAAGGCGGCTGACCATACCGACACGTTGCACCCATTACCAGAAAATGTTAAATATTGTAAATGAGTACTGATTGCCTAATTTCGTTTCAGATTGTTTATTTAGCAATTTGTCGTTGGGCATCGGGTTCTCCTACTCTCAACACAGCAAACCAGCCCTACTAAAGTGGCTGGTTTTTTTATTACACAGATGCTGTTGTTTTGAAAAAATGGTTTAACGATAAATCATTTACTTATATCAATTGTCTTTCCCTTCGAGTAAATGCCCTCAATGGTTTTACCCACGGAAGGGACAAAACAGACCAATACACTTGATGGCATACTCTACGCTATCTTTAGGGAGCTTCACCAAAAAAACCACTGAATAGCTTGGCTAGGCATCGGACAGCGTGATACCTTGAAGGTGTAGAGATACGTCATAGTTCTCATTGAATATAATGAGAATTTTCTGGTAACGATAGTGATGAGTAGTCGTTTTAGTTGACTGTTACCAGAGTTTTAAAGTGATTTTTGCAGACCCCTAAGTAGGGTTGTTAGCTCATCAACGTAGTTGCTCGCTTAAAATGGCCAGTTTTTTTGCTGCGGTTCGTCACCTGTTAATCATTTCAAGCCACAGTTACAAGCTATTTTCTAGAGATTTCCAAGCTCTGGTAGGGCTAGTTGGCTAATTTTTTGTTTGCCTATCCGCCGCAGTTGTTTTTTAGATTTTTTTAAGAGGTATCCCATGTCAGTGCGCTTATATATTGGCAACCTACCCCGCGATCTAGAACGCGAGGAGTTTGAAGCTGTCTTCTCAGAAGACGTGGATAATATCGTTTCAGTAAAATTGATTGCTGACCGAAAGACTGGCAAGTGCCGCGGCTTTGGGTTCGTAACTGTTAAAACTGATGAGATCGCAGACACCCTTGTTACCAAGTACAATGGCCAGGCTTTGCAAGACATCACTCTAAAGGTTGAGAAAGCAATGCCCCGTACCAAAGAAAATGAGGGCGCTAATGCTAGTAGCGGAAACAATAATCGAAAGGGCGGTAAGCGTAACGGCGGTGGACGTAAGCCTGCTACCTATTCCTCCCCAGCTCCTGAAAGCACACAGCCCGATCCTCGATGGGCTTCCGATTTGGAAAAGCTCAAGGAAATGCTAGCTGCCCAAACAACTGCTTCATAGAAGCGCCCTCCACTACTTGACTTTAGGAAAAAGCCAGGGGATGCATCCCCTGGCTTTTTTTAATGCTGAAAGTTTATAACCTTTAGAGGATTCAACGCTAGCTTAAAGCACCCGAGCACGAAGCAATGCAGGTGGCAAGCAGAGCAGCTTACGTACTGTAGGGACAAATGCACGTCTGTTAAAGACATCGTATTGATTCTCAGCAATTACATCCAGAATCTTGCGATAAAGCATCAGAGCAGACCATACAGGCCAGCGAGCATCAGGGCTTAGAACACTGATACCGCTTTCTGCCTGACGATAAAACTTTAATGCCCGTTGAATCTGAAAGCGCATCAGTGCGCACCAACGCTCATCAATCACCCCATTCATTAAATCGTCTTCACTATATTTGAATAGCTCAAGGTCTTCGAGGGGTAAGTAAATGCGACCACGACGGGCATCTTCTCCCACATCACGCAAGATATTAGTGAGCTGATTAGCAATGCCCAAGGCAATAGCTTCTTCCGTAGGACAAGGTAATGCCTTAGCCCAGGGTGCTGTGTTGTATTCAGGGTCCACACCCATCACTACGGTGGACATTAAACCCACCGTACCTGCAACCCGATAGCAATATAGCTTTAGATCTTCAAAGGTCTCGTATCGAGAGCATTCTAAATCCATCCGTTGCCCCGAAATCATGTCACGGAAAGGCTGGATATCTAAGGAGAAATGCTCTAGAGCGTCCACCATAGCGACATCGTAGTCATCCTGAGGATGACCTGAAAAGACAGACTCTAGTTGCTTCTCCCAATCATTAAGGGTGTCTTCAGTCGTGAACTGAGCAGAAGGGCCATCAACCAACTCATCTGTACGCCTACACCATACATAAATCGCCCAAATGGCACGGCGTTTGACTTCCGACATCAGCATCGTACCCATATAAAATGTCTTTGAGTACTTAGCTGTAATTTGCCGACAGCGTTCGTAGGACTCATCTACAGAAGCCAACTTGGACGCAGGCGAGACATTAGTAGTGGGTTGCAGCAGCATGGGTGTCCTTCTTAAGCAAAAAAGCGTCAAGAGCTAGTAGGGAGTCAAAAAACAAGAGATGAATGTTTGCCAGCTAATGACAAATGCAAATTCACCTTACTATCCTTGAACATTTGTAAATGCCCAAGCACAGGATTAATCACAAGTTTTCGTGGATTTTATCCATTATAGATTTTCAAGCGTTACATTCTGATACAAAAACGTAACATTAACCTTAGTGAGGTTTCAATTAACCAGAAATTGAAACAGCTAGAGGCGATGGCTCTAGCTGGTAACCACCCTTTGCAGCACGGTACTATAGTTTGCTGGTAAAACCACGAAGAATTAAATTCCTGTCCTAACTCTTCAGCCAACCAGACTTATCCAACTTAAAGTATCCATCCCCATGACCACTAATTTTGAATTTTTGAGACAAACTGACCCAGATATTGCCGCCATCATCGAGAACGAACGTCAGCGTCAACAGGAACACTTAGAGCTAATTGCCAGCGAGAACTTTACATCCCCTGCTGTCATGGCTGCCCAAGGTTCTGTTCTGACAAATAAATACGCAGAGGGGTTACCTAATAAGCGATATTACGGCGGGTGTGAATTTGTCGATCAGGCTGAGGCTCTGGCAATTGATCGAGTCAAACAGCTGTTTGGAGCGGCCCACGCTAACGTTCAACCCCATTCGGGTGCTCAGGCTAACTTTGCAGTTTTTCTAGCCTTACTACAACCCGGCGATACCATCCTGGGTATGGATCTTTCCCATGGTGGTCACTTAACTCACGGCTCTCCGGTGAATGTATCGGGCAAATGGTTCAATGTTGTCCAGTACGGCGTTAACAAGGAAACTGAGCAACTTGACTACGATGAAATTCGGAAGCTAGCCCTTGAGCATCGACCTAAAATAATTATTTGTGGCTATTCTGCTTATTCCCGAACTATTCATTTTGATAAGTTCCGAACCATTGCTGATGAGGTAGGTGCTTACTTCATGGCCGATATCGCTCATATTGCAGGGCTAGTTGCGACAGGTCATCATCCCAATCCCATTCCCCACTGTCATGTAGTGACCACCACCACACATAAAACATTGCGAGGTCCCCGTGGTGGTCTGATCATGACCAATGACCCTGATTTGGGTAAAAAGTTTGATAAAGCCGTGTTTCCTGGTAGCCAAGGGGGGCCCTTAGAGCATGTCGTAGCCGCTAAGGCAGTCGCTTTTGGAGAGGCGCTTAAACCCGAATTTAAGACCTATTGCGCCCAGGTAATTACCAATGCCAAAGCCCTTGCAGCGCAGCTACAGACACGAGGGTTTAAGGTGGTTTCAGATGGCACCGATAATCACCTGGTATTGGTCGATTTGCGTTCCATTGGTATGACTGGAAAACAGGCTGACGCTCTAGTCAGCATGGTCAACATTACAGCCAATAAAAATACGGTTCCCTTTGATCCAGAGTCTCCCTTTGTGACCAGTGGTCTGCGTTTAGGGTCACCAGCTATGACCACTCGCGGGCTAGGCAGTGAAGAGTTCAAGGAGATTGCCAACATTATTGCTGATCGGCTACTCTCCCCTGAGGATAGTGATGTTGAAACTGACTGTCGAAATCGTGTTGCAGCTCTCTGTAATCGATTTCCTCTTTATCCTCATCTCCACCCAACAGAGGCTATTTTGGCCTAGGTAATCTCTTCATGGCTAGATAGCTTCACAATTGCTCTATCTTCCATGGAATTCCTACAAAGAATCTTTGATACGTCATGAGTACCTGACGTATCAAAGATTTATAAAAATCCCTATATCTCGCCAATTCCTTTGACAAATCCATAATCGTTATTTGAACCATATAATTACCGGCTTGAAAGATCTAGAAAACCTGCTAGGGTGACGGTGACTATTGTGTGTGCTGCCAACCCTGTGCGTTGAGTTCATATAAGAGCTTGTGTTGTCTTCCCCCTTACTCTGTCACCCATGCCCTTTCAGATATATCCCCTGTTAGCTTTTACGCTGTCGGCTGTTGTGGTTCTTGTCGCTACACCGATTGTCAAAAGAATTGGGTTACACAGTGGCCGAGTTGATATGCCTGGTGGCCGTAAAGTACATAAAGTCCCCATGGTTAGGTTGGGGGGCGTATCAATTTTTTTGGGCTCCGTCGTGGCTCTATTGGTTGTTTGGAATATTGGTGGCTTTGTTGATGCCCAAGGTCAACAGCTGGTTAATGAACCTGAGGCTGAAATCTGGGGTGTTACCTTGGGAGGCTTGGCATTCTTCTTAATCGGGTTGTTGGATGATCTATTTGGGCTTTCTGCCATTAGTCGTTTGTTAATGCAGGCTGTTGTCGCGGCTATTACCTGGCATGTAGGGGTGGATATTGAGTTTGTGTCTATTCCAGGGTTGGGCATTGTTCAACTAGCTGGCTGGGTGAGTTTACCCATAACGGTTGTATGGCTGGTGGGGATGGCTAATGCAATTAATTGGATTGATGGGTTAGATGGCTTGGCAGCTGGGGTTTCCGGAATTGCCGCGATTGTCATGATGCTGGTAGCTCTGTTTATGGAGCAGCCTGCTGCAGCCCTTATTGCTGCCGCTCTTGCCGGTGGAGCCTTGAGTTTTCTCAAGTACAATTTCAACCCTGCCCAAATTTTTATGGGGGATGGCGGGGCCTATTACATGGGCTTTACCCTGGCAGGGGTAGGGGTCATTGGTCTGGTCAAAGGTGTAACAACAGCTGCGGTATTTTTACCCTATTTGTTGATATTGGCTGTGCCCATCTTGGATATGTCAGCGGTCATCCTGGCTCGTCTGCGTCGAGGGCTGTCCCCGTTTGTTGCAGATAAAAGACATCTCCATCATCGGCTTTTAAATGCTGGATTATCCCATCGCTTTACAGTGTTATTTATTTACTCTTTGACCCTATGGGTGGGTAGTCTAGCGTTGGCCTTCTCTGATATGCCCAGTGGCAGGGCCTATGCGCTTGGTTCAACAGCATTATTAGGCTACACAGGTTGGCGGGCTAAACGTCATGCGAGATGAACCGGTAACGAATCGGCAATGGCCACTGCCAACAAACAATAAATTCGTAGGGCAGGCCTTATACCTGCCCTCTCTTATATCTATCGACCGTCAATATGGATAATCGTAGGGCTTTATGAGTTGACCAACGTCGTATAGATAGAACGTCTCCGTTGTCGATCTTGCCCGTTGAGTGTCTACGCTTGCTAACAAATCGAACCGCTCAAAGTAGGGGGCGTAGGTAGCTCGGATCTCAGATTGATCATCATCGGCAATACTCAGAAACAGCCCTGAATATCCCAACCAATCTTTTGGCTGAAACCAGACTGCATGACCCCGTGGATCTTGAGTAAATGCCATTACGGGAGATGACGTGAGAGGGCTAATGGCCATGTCTACATATCCACTGAGCCAGAACTCATTCGTCACTAGAAAATTCGCGGCTGCGATCGCATCTCCCACGCCACCCTCTTGCAACCGTCGCCGTAGCTGTACCACGTCAATCATGGTGGTGGTTGGATCGGTTTCTGGTGCCACCACCTCAACCACGCCACCGGGGCGCTGTAGGGTCCCCAGCGCGACATGGCCCAGGGCAAACACTAATAATGTGGCTATCACCAGGGCACTGCTGACCAACCATCGTCTTACTGTTTGGGATGACCAGCCGGCCATGGTCACCGCCAGCAATAAACTCAAACTCCACAGTCCTGGAGCAGGCCAAGCCGGATAAATCCGGGTAAAACCGCCGAGCAAGGTAAACCCAGCCGCAATGGGCAACCCTAGCCATAGAATAAATCGATGGCGCAAATCACCGTTGGGTACATGCCAGAGGTGACGACCAATGGCCCACCACAGTGGAAACCCCAAGGCAGGAAACAGGTAGGCAATACCCACCAGCCACACACCCACCATATTCAGCAAATTAAACTGAGGCCCCGTGGCATCACCGTCAAACCGGGTAAATAAGTGAAATCCAAAGGAGAGCCAATCATGGTGAAGGTTCCAGTACACCAGCGGCAGTAAAGCCAGGCTAAAAAGCCCTAGGGCGGCCAAGGTCCATACGGACACAAGTGCTTGACGATGACGCGTGCTGGTTAAACAAAACCCCACCAAACTCAGCCCTAAAACAAAGCCGTGATATTTGCTCAGACAGACCAGCCCTAGCAACAGACCAATCAAAGCAATTTTGGCAGTGGGTTGATAGGGTCCCTTCACTGGGAAAAATTCCAAGACAGCCACATACATCGTCACTGACCACCAAAAGATCAAGGCGTTATCTGGGGCTGCTAGCAGACCAAAGCTGAATATAAATAACGGGCATAGGGAGGCGATCGCAACTGCCCCCATCCCAACTTTCTCCCCAAACAACTGCCGCCCGCTTAAATAGAGCAACCACGTACTGAGGCCATATAGAATCAATGCCCCCAGTCGGATCGTCAAGGGTGAAATATACCCCGTTAACCAGGGACCCAGTGCCGTCGTCAACGCCACCATGACCGGATGGTCAAAATAACTCCAATCCCAATGCTGGGTGTACAAGAAGTAGTAAGCTTCATCAAACCCTGGCGGCAACAGCCATGCAATAAGTATTCGTAAAATCCAAGAGCCTATTACCAGCCCCATCAGCCAGCTTGGCCATTGCATCAATTTTCCAGTGGCCATGTTTTCATCCCAATTGCAAAGCGCACGCACCTTCCAAGTATCAGATCAAATTTGCAAGAAATGCTTTACCATCAACCAACACAGGGCACTTTCTCCGCTTTCCTTTATTAACGACCTATCTTGGCCAACCATGATCACCGGCAGTGCAGAAATCATATGTGTGGGAACTGAGCTACTTTTAGGCGATATTCTCAACAGTAATGCCCAATACCTGGCCAAGCAGCTGGCCCATTTGGGTATTTCCCATCACTATCAAACCGTTGTGGGTGATAACCCACTGCGCTTAGCAAGAGCAATCGCCATTGCCTGTGAACGGTCACGGTTGATTATTTTTACCGGTGGCCTTGGCCCCACCCCTGACGACATTACAACTGCAACGATTGCAGACTTCTTTGGGGTACCGCTAGTGGAAAACGTCGAGGTTCTGGCTGATATTAAAGCTAAATTTGCTCAGCGCGATCGCGTTATGACTGATAACAATCGTAAGCAAGCCTGGCTTCCCGAAGGTGCAGATATACTACCGAATACTCAAGGCACAGCCCCCGGTATTCTCTGGCAACCTCGCCCCGGACTGCACATCATGACGTTTCCAGGAGTACCGCGAGAACTGTACTCCATGTGGCAAACCACTGCTGTTCCTTATCTACAAGATCAAGGGTGGAGCAATGGTATCATTCATAGCCGCACCCTCAAATTTTGGGGCACCAGTGAGTCAGGTCTGGCCGCCAAAGTCAATGATTTTCTTCAGCTAGAAAACCCAACAGTTGCCCCCTACGCCAGCGACGGCGTGATTAAGCTGCGAATTTCAGCTAAGGCAGACTCTTTAAACGCTGCTGAACAGCTCATCGACCCTGTCGCCAAACAACTCAAAGCCATTGGTGGTGTCGACTGCTTTGGAGAAGACGATGAGACCTTGGGCAATGCTGTCGGGCGGTTGCTCATAGAACAAGCTGCCACTCTAGCTGTAGCCGAATCCTGTACCGGGGGTGGGCTGGGTGCCATGGTTACCGCCGTTCCAGGCAGTTCCCAATATTTTATGGGGGGAATTATCTCCTATGAAAACACCGTTAAAGAGCGGCTACTGGGAGTTTCGCCTCAGGATTTAGTAACCCATGGGGCTGTCAGTGCTCCAGTTGCTGAACAAATGGCAGGTGGTGTCCGTGCACGGCTGCGAACCGATTGGGGCATCAGTATTACAGGCATTGCCGGTCCTGGTGGCGGCAGTCCGCAGAAACCTGTTGGTTTAGTATTTATTGGTGTGGCAAACCAGACAACTACGTGGCATATTGAATGCCGGTTTGGCCATCGTAAAAGCCGCGAGTGGATTCGTTTAATGAGTCGTAACACCGCGCTAGATATACTCCGACGTACCTTACTCAGTAATCCTCAGACAGTGTAAGTACCGACATCGGGATGACAACACCTTGATCATTTCTGCTAATTCGTTATTATGGTGAATACTTCCACAAGTAACTTCACTGAAGTTTACTTCAAGTTGATTTGCTATTTGTGGAATTTATAATGGTCTTGTTAAATGAGACCGCACCAGATGAGATTAGGAGCAGCCTGGCTCATGGATATTGGCAAAATTCTGGAAAAGTTGAAGAACTGGGTAAATCGGGTTTTAGACTCTTTGCTTGGCCCTTCAGCACAACCGGAGCCAGAAGCAATCCCTATTCCAGTTAACGATCGCCGCCGTCGTTAAGCCCCAGCATCATTTATAAATGGGCTTTCAAGTATTGTCCTAGGATTAACCTCTGTCGCTTCGCTGGTTAGTCTTTGATACTATTCCATGTGTAGCTTTAGGTGACTCATTGGATAGTATCTTCGTAGTTCATGGCCCTAATTTGAACATGTTGGGCAAACGTGAGCCTGAAATATACGGTCACGATACCCTGGATGATATCAATCAGGCCTTAGTATCTCTGGCTGAGTCTTTGGGTGTGCAGGTTAGCACCTATCAGTCTAATCACGAAGGTGATTTGGTGGATGCAGTACAGGCTACTAGTGAAAAGCATCAAGGATTATTGATAAACCCTGGAGCCTACACTCACACAAGTGTTGCCATCCGTGATGCCATTGCCGCTGTAAATATTCCAACGGTTGAGGTCCACCTCAGCAATATTCATAAGCGTGAGGCATTTCGTCACCATTCTTACATTGCCCCCATTGCCATTGGTCAAATCTGCGGCTTTGGCATAAATAGCTATTACCTGGGTCTACGAGCCCTGGTCAATCATTTACAAAATTCAGCCTAGTACCCGATGGCAGAATTTTGGGAGCTATTGCATCCCCCCGTCCACATTTATAGTGGGCAAACTTACGCCACAGAGTACTAGTTTAATGGGGTGGTTCAAGTCTCAGCAGTTGCAGAGTCAGAGGTTACTTTATCCGATGCCGCCCCATTCATATCGGATGTTGGGTGCTCATCCTGGCCCTTAGACTCGGAAGATTGGCTCTGCATTTGCGTCTTAAGTTTTTTAAGCTGCTCAACCATGATACTGGCCATGGTGCCCGGTGTGCGTTGTTGAACCCAAACCATACTGGCTGACAGCAGCAACTCTTTGAGATAAGCATAGGAAAAATTCTCAGAGGTAGTTGCGATCGCATCAATTTCATCCAGCGATAACTGCATTTCTGACTTCAACTTCTGATTCCAAAGCTGCAAATAAGCCACGCGGTCGTCCATTCCAGGTGCTTCAAAATGATACTTGCGATCAAACCGACTAGGACGCTCCAAAATTGCGATATCTAACCGTTCTGGGTGGTTGGTAGAGGCAATCATCAACACTCCATCGTTGAGGGCGAAACCATCCAACTCATTCAGGAAAAACGATCGATTCTCATCGTCTACTAGAGCATCCAAATCTTCAATCACTACAATGCAAGGGGCAGCCTCCCTAACCCGATTAAAGGCCAAGCGCATGTTATCAGTATCACTACTCTGACGGGTCTTAAAGCTCTTGATATATAAACAGGGATATCCCAAAGAATTGACTAACGCCTTGACCATGTGGGTTTTCCCATTGCCTGGCGGGCCAATAAACAAAAGGCCACGCTTCCAAGGCACGTTGTACTCGGCATACATAGCCTGCGATTCAAAGAAGCGTTGAGCATCTTTGTAAATATCTTCTTTGAGGGTGCCAGCCAGGACTAGATTTTCGAGCGTGGCACTTTTAATCGACGCGTATAAATCACGATTTTTTTGCCAAAAGCCCCCCTCAAACACCAAAACTTCTTCCCTTACTTGGGAGTTCCATTTACAAACATCAGCAAAAAAGTTATCGGCAACAACCTGGGTATCTGACAAAATCCAGTAATAACGGCAATCGTCAAAATACCCCTGAGGCCAGGACAGCTGTAAAACCATCAATATGTGCTCCTGCCACTGGACCTCAAAACAAAAATTCTTTTGCTCATAGCGCAGTTTCTGGTTCTTGGCATCCCAGAGGGTCATTACATGGTTATGCACAACTGCTTCGCGGGCACTTGCCGCATAGCCTGGTGGCAAATCAACCGTGCTAATTACCTGGGTCGTACACAGTCCTTCTTCAGCATATTTACGAAGATCAAAATAGTAGCTATCCCCCTCTAAAATCTCCTTTTCAGGAAAGCTCTCTGCCAGAAACTGACTGACGTAGTAAGGAATGGAGGCGGGAGACATCCGCAACGCTTCTAGAATTAAATACGTAAGATTGACTGAACGCGAACCTGATGAATAAAGCATGCTGAAGCGTATGTGAATGCCTAAAAAGACTGATTTTGCCCTTGGACTATATTTTGCACCGCTTTTCCATAACCGATGGGAAAACTTGGGTTTCTCGATGGAATTCGACAACCTATGCTAGGTTATCCACAACAAAGTCCAGGAGTAGCTATGGGTGATTCGCAAGGTAATCCCTTTATCGGCAATCCCTTTATGCAAAAGGGCAGAAAAAAACCACCCGCTGATCCTGACGTATCTCCCCAGTCTCAACACAAATCGCCAACGGATCTTTCCCTCGCTACGCCAGAGAAACTCAGCAAGTCGCCAGCCGTTGCCCCACCTCAAAACTCAGCTAAACCAACAGCAAAAAAAGTATCAAAATCGTTATCTAAACCGAAGGCCACAGCAAAAACGACAAAAACTCGATCTAGCCCTGCCAAAAAAAACACTAGCCCGCCTTCTACACCAACACCTTCTGCAAGCTACACAGGGAATGGCTACAAAGTTCAGGTATTGGCCAAAATCCCAATGCCCACCAATACCAATATGCCCAGCCGCGACTATTTATGGTTTGCGGTGTATCCCATCATTCCCCGTGTGGGTGACTGCATCTTTCACGATGGCCGCTATTTTCGTGTAGATGCCGTATTTCTATACGAAAACACGAATGCTGGCTGGTGTGCTGACTTAGAAGTTTCTTACTACACCCGACGACACTAGGCCCACGATGTTTATATCACTGCTCAGGCTTAGCCGCGCGGGCAATTGAATGATTCACAAATGAATCATGAATTTGAGTAACCAGGACTTCAGCATCCTCAACCTGGGAATACTGACTGGAGAGGACAACTGTTTGCTCGTTACCATAACCCACAAATGTGATTAGTGCTTGTTGCCCAGCTTCTGGCTCGTACCAAATCCGAAACCCCGACTGTCCATCGATAGCAACCAGGGAGTAGCGCTGCACAGCTACTGCGTCAGCCACGATTTGATCTAGTTTTTGGGGCACAGCAGTCTGCGGATCTTCCCGGAGCATTACAATATCGGTGCGAATAGGCATATTGACGCCATCGGCAATACTGACAATTGCCACACCATTATCTTCTTGGGAGGCTATTTGCCATTCCCTGGGGTAATCCACACTGAACTTAGCAGATTCATAACGAGCAAACTCACTGGGGGCCGACGGTTCCTGCTTAACGTTAACGGCATTACCGGCAGCAAACTCAACCTCTTGGTGATTAGCCAACGTCTCAGCGGCAACCTCGGTCGAGCCAGGGGCTAGGACGATCCCTAAAGCGCCTATGCCCAATACAAATTGCCTTACAGTCTGCTTAGTATCAAAGTCCATAAGTGTTTAGCGATGACGTCTATATCTTTGAACAATAGCCCTCAAAACTCTAGTCGCCTGAACACCTCAGTCTAGTATCAAGCATCTCAGGTTTCCATGAAAATTCTTAGCCTTGTCTCAGCATTAGCTCCAGTGACGTTGGGGCTATCTGTAATGGCCACGAGTGCCGAAGTATTTCCTGGCTATATCCCCAAACCTCGTGGTATTCCCAATGTACGCGTTTCAGGAGGCACCCGTTCCCCCGCTGGTGCTAGCTGCATTAGTGATCCACAAGCCCCTCAGCTGACATCCATCTTTCCAGACGATGATCTGGGCTACACCACGGATAATTATCCAGCATTCCAATGGTATATGCCTAGCAACAACGCTAGCCATGTCGAATTTAACCTCTACGAAGTTGTTAGTGAAGAAGAGGGCATCTTTCAGCCGATTTACCAGACGGCTTTTGTCCCCGCCCCCACAGCAGGCATTGCCACTCTAGAGCTTCCTCGTAATATTGGTCTGGCCCCCCTCAAAGCAGAGAATTATTATTACTGGAGCGTAGAGATTTACTGCTCCGATGAGACAATTGCCGTGATGATGGCGGAGGGGTTTGTAGAACGATTGGAGCCTGATCCTACTTTGGCGGCAGCCCTCGAAAATAGTGACGGAATTAGTCGAGCTGCGATCGCAGCTGAAAACAGCCTGTGGTTTGATGCCACCCGTGCTCTAACGGACCATCTACAGGAGCAACCCAACGACCGTCAGGCCATTGCCAGCTGGCAAATCCTACTAGAATCTATCGGGCTAGAGAATATTGCGGATGCCCCTCTCCTACCCTAATTAGCAATGTTTTAGCTACTGTTGATCGCCAAATTAAACCAAGGCTTTAACCTACAGTAAACAAACTGTACGTTGATTTTTGTTAAAGTTTATAAACGCGTTCAACGTTGGTAATCTCACTCATTAACCTATGCTGCGTCTCGAAAACATTACAAAGGTTTATCCTACCGGAGAAGTATTGCGAGACGTTACCTGGGAGGTCAAACCAGGTAATCGCATTGGTCTAGTGGGGGTTAACGGGGCTGGCAAATCCACTCAGCTCAAAATCATCATGGGGGAAGTTGAACCCACCAGCGGCAATGTCATTCGCCCCAATGAACTACACATCGGCTATCTCAATCAAGAATTTGAAGTTGATCCCCGCCGCACCGTACGTGAAGAATTTTGGACAGTCTTTGAAGAAGCCAACACAGTTCAACAAAAGCTGGCAGAAATTCCTATACATATGGAAAGTGCCGACCCAGATGCACTAGAAAAGTTGATTAAGGCCCTAGACCGCGAACAACGGAAGTTTGAAGCTCTTGACGGCTACGGTTTGGAATCCAAAATTGAGAAGATTCTGCCCGAAATGGGATTTCAAAATGATGATGGAGAGCGACTAGTTAGCTCCTTCAGTGGCGGTTGGCAAATGCGCATGGGTCTGGGCAAGGTGATGCTCAAAGCTCCAGATTTATTACTGCTGGACGAACCTACTAACCATCTGGATCTAGAAACCATCGAATGGCTTGAGGGCTATCTCAAAGGCTTAACGACACCGATGGTGATCATTTCCCATGATCGTGAATTCCTCGACCGCCTCTGTACTCAGATTGTAGAAACTGAGCGAGGCGTCTCCACTACCTATTTGGGTAATTACAGCGCTTATCTGGCTCAAAAAGCGGAAAGTAAGCTTGCTCAACAGGCCACCTATGATCGTCAGCAAAAAGAAATTGCTAAACAGCAAACCTTTGTCGATCGCTTCCGTGCCAGTGCGACTCGCAGCACCCAGGCCAAGAGTCGTGAGAAACAGTTGGAAAAAATAGAGCTGATCGAAGCTCCCATTTCCGACGTTAGAACTTTGCAATTTAAGTTTCCCCCCGCCCCTCGTAGCGGTCGTGAAGTCGTTCAAATCAGCGACCTCACCCATACTTACGGTGATAACATTTTATTTTTAGGGGCAGAATTGCTGATTGAGCGGGGCGATCGCATCGCTTTTGTGGGCCCCAATGGCGCTGGCAAATCGACGCTTCTGCGCCTAATCATGGGTCTAGAAGAGCCCGTAGAAGGCAATGCCACCCTAGGGGAGCACAATGTCATTCCTAGTTACTTTGAGCAAAATCAGGCAGAGGCCTTGGACCTTAATAAAACGGTCATGGCCACTATTCATGATGAGGTGCCCACCTGGAAAAATGAAGAAGTACGCACCCTCCTAGGTCGCTTTCTATTTAGCGGCGACATGGTAAACAAACCTGTAACCGCTCTCAGTGGTGGTGAGAAAGCTCGTTTAGCCTTGGCCAAAATGCTACTTGCCCCAGCTAACCTTTTAGTTTTGGATGAGCCCACGAACCACCTGGATATCCCAGCTAAAGAAATGCTAGAGTCGGCGTTAAAAGAATATGAGGGAACTGTTCTCATCGTTTCCCACGACCGCTTTTTCATTTCCCAGGTAGCCAATAAGATTGTAGAAATCCGAGAAGGTGAATTACGGCTGTATCGCGGTGACTATAGCTACTATCTTGAGAAAATAGCCCAGGAGAAGGAACGGGCTAGATTAGAAAAAATAGAAGCCGAAAGATCAGCTAAAGCAGCCGCTAAACGGCAGAAACAAAAGGATAAGCAAAAGGCCAAGGCCGCTGCCAAGAAAAAGGGATAACCATTGACACTGCATCCTTCCTTACGGACATTAATATAAGGTTTCAGATGTACTTCTGTCATGCTCCCAAAACTTTTATATAGTTCTGACAGTTACTCAAGAGCACACCATAGACTTGGAAGTATATAGGCATCCTTGCCCACAGTTATTTTCAATAGCATTAATTTTGGGGTGCTAAGAAAACACAGAGTAAAGCTGTTCAAATAGAAAAATCTATTGACAACGTGGTTGTTCCAATGAGTAATTCAACTCATTGACAAACTGGGGGTAAACAGAGAAAAAAATATAGCTAGATGCTCTATATTCTGGATAATTTTTAGCAAGCGATAATACTCTGATCAATAGCTAAAATATTAGGAAGCTGTTGATACCAAAATGTAGTTAAGCAGTCTCAGAATATACGCCAGAGCAGTTAGGTCTTGCACTGACAGTAGGTTTTTGCTAGCCGCCTAACAAGCTATACTTTTGTACGAGAAAGAAATGTTAAGAAAACCTTAATATTTGAGAAAGGGCGAGTGATATGATCTCGCTAGGCAAAAGGCACAGTCGTTCACAGTCGGAAGAAGGAATTGTAAGTATGGCGCAGGAGTCTGTTTCTCCAATGGTTCTCGTCATCCTGGATGGATGGGGACATCGCAATGAGGACAATGGCAATGCAATTCGCAATGCAAGGACCCCTGTTATCGATAGTCTTTGGACCGCCTATCCACATACCTTAATTCAAACATCAGGTAAACAGGTGGGGTTACCTGATGGCCAAATGGGCAACTCTGAAGTGGGGCATTTAAACATCGGTGCAGGTCGCATTGTGCCTCAGGAGCTTGTGCGCATTTCTGATGCCGTCGACGATGGCTCAATTCAAGAAAATCAGGCTCTTCTGGATGTATGCCAAAAAGTCCGTTATAACGGCGGCAAGCTTCATTTAATCGGTCTTTGTTCGGAGGGAGGTGTACATTCACACCTGGACCACTTGCTAGGCCTAGTGGATATGGCAAAGGCACAAGATATCCAAGAGATCTGCATTCATGCAATTACCGATGGTCGTGATACCCAGCCTACTGCAGGGCAATACGCTATTGGCAAATTGCAAGACCATCTGGAACAGAGCGGGATCGGTCGGATTGTTACCTTAAGCGGACGGTATTACGCGATGGATCGCGACCATCGGTGGGATCGTGTGGAAAAGGTATACAGAGTGATGACAAGTTCAGGCGCTGGCAATGGACTTACAGCCCTAGAAGCAATCCAGGCTTCTTACACTGAAGGCATCACTGATGAGTTTATCGAACCAGTCCGTTTATCATCTGGAACTTTGGCAGCCAATGATGGTGTTGTGTTCTTTAACTTCCGTCCAGATCGGGCACGTCAGCTAACTCAAGCGTTTGTCGCTCCTAAGTTTGAAGGGTTTGAAAGACAGCTAATTGCCCCGCTCCACTTTGTCACCATGACTCAGTATGATGGGTCATTACCTGTGCAGATTGCTTTTGAGCCTCAAAACCTGAGCAATATTCTGGGGGAAGTGGTTGCTAACCATGGGATCAAGCAGTTCCGCACCGCTGAAACTGAGAAATATGCCCATGTCACTTACTTCTTTAATGGGGGTCGTGAAGATCCCTTTGAGGGAGAAGACCGTGAGCTAGTCGCCAGTCCCCAGGTCGCAACCTATGACAAGGCTCCAGCCATGTCAGCGAAGGCCGTTACTGATACAGCAATCACAGCGATCAACAAAAATAAGTATGGTCTGGTAGTGATCAACTACGCTAACCCAGATATGGTTGGCCATACTGGCAATATGGAAGCCACTATTCAGGCCCTTGAGTCAGTTGATGTACAGCTAGGTCGATTGCTCGATGCCGTAGGTCAAGCTGGAGGAACAACTATTATCATTGCCGACCATGGTAATGCTGAATATATGTGGGATGACGAGGGCAGACCTTGGACAGCCCACACAACTAATCCAGTTCCGTTTATTTTGGTCGAAGGTGAGCGTTTGAAGATTCCAGGTCGCGGTTGCGAAGTAGAGTTGCGAGAAAATGGTTGCCTGGCGGATGTTGCACCAACTATCTTGGAAATTCTGCAACTAACCCAACCTGAGGAAATGACAGGTAAGTCTATGCTTGAACCGGCTCGTGTTGATGTGAAGCGTAACCGCACACCGGTCAAAGTATCTCGTTAACTGTATTTCCAGATACAATCTATCATCAACCTGAACTTTTGGGGTGGATTAGATGGCTCGTCATGGTGCCATTACCTGCGGTACCATGGTTTGATGCTGGGGTTTAAGAGTGTATTCTTAAACTCAACAAATATGAATTTACGGAACAGTCAGGCTAGAAAATTGAAATGGTATTATCGGTTTTACAGGTGGTATGGCTAGTGTCTGCCATTGGATTGATCATTTTGGTGCTGTTTCACAGCCCAAAAGGTGATGGCCTTGGAGCTTTAGGGGGACAAGCTCAGATGTTTACGAGTACTAAGAGTGCTGAAACGGCTCTAAATCGTGCTACCTGGCTCCTGACAATCTTGTTTATGGGAATTACGGTAATTTTGAGTGCTGGCTGGCTAGGTAGTACGGTATCTGAACTATCTCCCTCCGTAGACAGTCTTCCCATTGAAGAAACAGCCCCAGCTCCCGCAGCTGATACCATTCCATCTGAACTAGGTTCTCCTGAAGCCCCTGCCGATGCAGCTACAGAATAGGGGCTATTTTTTTATAGCTGTCAGCGCTCACTTACACTCATAGTTGTGAACTATGTGCGCCAAGCTATATTTCTTAGACTAAACAAGAAATGCCTTAGAAACCAAGGTTTCTAAGGCATTTCTTGTTTAAAGGAGTCAGTTAAGCGCCCTTTGAGGTTCCTGGGTGAGTCAGTCTGTCCAGGATGCAGCACCCAGGACAGGATGCCCTCAGGAAATCTTCTACAGATTAAAGAGCCTTGGCACGAGCAATGACATTCTCAACCGTGTAGCCGAACTCTTGCATAATGCGTCCACCGGGAGCAGATGCACCAAAGCGATCAACACTGATCATGTCACCTTCAGCACCGTAGTACTTACCCCAACCCATTTCGATACCAGCTTCTACAACCAGGCGCTTGGTGATTGCCTTGGGTAGAACGGACTCCTTATAGGCTGCATCTTGAGCTTCAAAAAGTTCCCAGCAGGGCATGGAAACAACGCGGACTTTCTTGCCTTCGGAACGTAGTTGCTTAGCGGCTTCTAAACAGAGGGAAACTTCACTACCGGTTCCGATTAACAGTAGGTCAGCACCCTCGTCATCGGAAAGGACATAGGCACCCTTGGCTACACCATCGATGGAACTACCTTCTAGCTGAGGTAGATTCTGACGAGAGAAGGCCATCAGTGTGGGAGTCTTACGACTAGCGATCGCAACCTTGTAAGCACCGGATGTCTCATTACCATCCGCAGGACGAATCACATAAAGGTTAGGAATTGCCCGCAGGGAAGCAACCGTTTCCACTGGCTGGTGGGTGGGACCATCTTCACCCAATGCGATGGAATCGTGGGTCATCACATACAGAACACCCGCTTCAGCTAAAGCCGATAAACGGATAGCCGCGCGCATGTAATCAGCAAATACCAGGAATGTTGCACAGTAGGGAATCAGACCCGAGTTGTGCAGCGCAATACCATTACAGATAGCGCCCATACCATGCTCACGTACACCGAAACGTAGGTTGCGGTTTTCATAGGCTCCCTTCTGAAAATCACCGGAGATCTTCATCAGGGTATTGTTGGACTTAGCCAGGTCAGCAGACCCCCCCACTAGCTCAGGCACAGCAGGTGCTAACGCATTCAATGTCGCTTCAGAGGTCTTACGGGTGGCAATAGCCTTATCACCGGGGGCGTAAGTAGGCAGTGCATCAGCCCAGTTTGCAGGTAGTTCACCCTTGAGCATGCGCTCAAACTCAGCAGCTTCTGTAGCGTACTTAGTACGGTAAGTTGCCAATGTCTGATTCCACTCAGCTTCTGCACTAGCGCCTTTCTCAACTGCCTGACGAAAACGGCCTAACACATCCTCAGGAATCTCAAAAGGAGCGTGGTCCCAACCCAAGTTTTCACGAGTTAGCGCAATCTCGTCACCACCCAAAGCAGCACCATGGACTCCAGATGTATCAGCCTTGTTAGGAGAACCATAACCAATGGTGGTAGTCACCTTGATCATGGTGGGCTTGTCAGTTACCTTCTTGGCTTCTTCAATCGCTTTGGCAATGGCTTCTAAATCAGTATTGCCATCTTCCACATGCAATACGTGCCAGCCGTAGGCCTCGAAACGCTTGCTCACATCTTCAGTGAAAGCGATATCGGTAGAACCATCAATGGAAATATGATTGTCGTCATAAAAAGCGATGAGTTTACCCAAACCTAGGTGACCGGCTAAAGAGCAGGCTTCACCGGAGACACCCTCCATGTTGCAGCCATCGCCCAAAATTACATAGGTATAATGGTCAACCAATGTGGAGTCAGGCTTGTTAAAGCGAGCTGCCAGGTGAGCCTCCGCCATGGCCAGACCCACGCCATTACAAATACCTTGCCCTAGAGGCCCCGTGGTAACTTCAACACCGGGGGTCTCAAAATTCTCAGGGTGCCCAGGAGTGGTTGCGCCCCACTGCCGGAAATTCTTAATGTCCTCAATCTTGACACTGTCGTAACCTGTGAGATGCAACAGAGCATACTGCAGCATGCAACCATGTCCTGCAGACAGCACGAAGCGATCGCGGTTGAACCACTGGGGGTTTTTGGGATTAAAGCGCATAAACTGATCCCAAAGAACAAACGCCATTGGCGCAGCTCCCATGGGCAAACCAGGATGACCAGATTTTGCCTTTTCAACGGCATCAATGGCCAAGAACCGAATGGCATTTATACACTGCGTTTCAAGAGATTGGGTTGCGACAGCCATAGTCTTCCAAGTAGTTAACGACGGTACAGTCCAGGTGTGAACAAAGCAGACGAACGCACCTTTGCTGATGGTGATAGAGATTCGGAGCTCTCAGATGGGTAACCCCAACACGCCAAAGCATGTGCTAAAAACGGATAGGTACGTAATCTACGCAGCTGTGCACCACAGCGGAAGAAAGCTGAACGCAATAGCTCAAGCCTTCACCCCTGAGCACATAACCACGGGGCAAAAACATTTTCACAGACAACAGGCTGGAGCAGACACTTAGCCGCTCACCTGAAACGCTGATTGTGACAGAAGCTCGCTGCAGCTGACTAAGCATACGAGCTAACTACCTCAACCTGGTCCAAGGAGAGCCACTGGCCTAAGCCTATACCGTAATATTGAGCATATCCATTGGTTAAGTTAAATATGCTCAGATACGAGTGGCAGCTTATATGAAATAAGCAAACCTTTCGTTTTAATTAATGTTTCCTGTTAGGTCATTATACCTACCAAGCTGTAGCACTAGCTACGATACTTGCGAAAAACCAGAGTAACGTTGTGACCGCCAAAGCCAAATGAATTAGACATCGCCACATCTACCGTATGGGCACGGCTCTGATTGGGCACGTAGTCTAAATCACACTCATCATCTGGATCTTGCAGATTAATGGTGGGAGGAACGTGGTCGTTGGCCACAGCCATACAAGCTGCCACACCCTCAATACCGCCAGACCCCCCTAACAAATGCCCGGTCATTGATTTCGTAGAACTCACCAGTATTTGTTTTGCATGATCGCCCAACGCAGTCTTAATAGCTGCCGTTTCAGTGGGATCGTTAGCAGGAGTACTTGTCCCATGGGCGTTAACGTAGCTTACGTCTGAAGGAGAAATTTCTGCATCCTTCAGGGCTAGTTCCATAGAACGGGCAGCACCAGCACCACCGGGGACTGGCGCAGTCATGTGGTAGGCATCACAGGTCATGCCGTAGCCCACCATTTCAGCATAAATGCGAGCACCTCGACTGAGGGCATGGTCTAGCTCCTCTAAAATTAAAATGCCAGCCCCCTCACCCATCACAAAACCATCACGACCTTTGTCAAACGGGCGACTAGCATGATCCGGATCGTCGTTGCGTGTAGATAACGCCCGAGCTGAGGCAAACCCAGCAAACGACAAGGGCGTAATGGCAGCTTCAGTGCCGCCGCAGATCATGGCTTGGGCATAGCCATTTTGGACAATACGAAACGCATCGCCAATGGCATTAGAGCCAGCTGCACAGGCAGTCACAGCACAAGAATTGGGGCCTTTTGCACCGGTATGAATAGCTGTTAAGCCTGCTGCCATGTTGGCAATCATCATAGGCACCATAAACGGACTGCAACGATTGGGCCCTTTATTTAGGTAGACAGCCTGTTGTTCTTCCATAACCTTGAGGCCGCCCACCCCAGTCCCAATCATGACACCCACTTGCTCGGCGTTGAGATCAGTAATGGTGAGATCGGCATTGGCTAAGGCCTGCTTGCTAGCTGAGATCGCAAACTGGGCAAATCGATCAGTCCGCTTAGCATCCTTAGCATCCAGATACTCTAGTGGATCAAACCCTTTAACCTCACCTGCAATGCGGCATTTGTGCTTCGATGCATCAAATAATGTGATCGGCCCAATGCCGCTTTTGCCAGCCAGCAATCCTTGCCAATAGGCCTCTAGAGTATTACCGATGGGAGTAATAGCCCCCATCCCTGTAATCACAACGCGTTTTTTTTCAGTACTTGTCATGGTCATCGACACAAGGGGGACGGTCCCAAGGCATTAAAAAACAGATTTTCAAACAGACAGGGGCGCTCATGCAGGCGACTTTTCTTGAATGAAGTCGACAGCGGCCTGAACTGTGCCAATGCCCTCAGCAGCCTCATCTGGGATCTCAATATCAAACTCTTCTTCGAGAGCCATTACAAGCTCCACGGTGTCTAAGGAATCAGCACCTAGATCGTTGGCGAAACTGGCCTCAGGCTTGACCTCAGCTACATCTACACCTAGCTGCTCAGATACAATCTTCTGAACCTTTCCTAAAATGTCGTCAGCCATAATCTCCAAATTTCCTTTTCAGCGGCAGCAAAGAACATACCCTAGCCCCAGACCGGACCTTGCCACAATGGCAAACCGTCCGTCCAGATTTAGGCATTTTTTCATCTTATAGGAAAGCGTGCGCCCTACATGGGCATACAGTGGTCGCATTTTAGGTAACCTATGGCTGGCAAAGACAGAAGCCTAACAATATTACAATCCATAAACTTTTGACATGTTGCCCCGTTCGCTAAAAATGGCACTGATAGACTGAAACTTGATTGGAGAACTCTTCTGGCTAGTTTGGACTAATGTAAACAAACGTCGCTGAATTGTGATTTATCTATCTTTTTGAACGCTTTTTAGGCGATTGTTTGCATTCAAGGTCATAGCCAAACTGCTATATAGCTGAAACCATTTAATAATATTTGGAGCATTCCTTCGATGTCTCATTCGGTCAAGATTTACGATACCTGCATTGGTTGCACTCAGTGTGTTCGGGCTTGCCCAACAGATGTACTTGAAATGGTGCCCTGGGATGGCTGCAAAGCTGGTCAAATCGCCTCTTCCCCTCGCACTGAAGATTGTGTTGGCTGCAAGCGCTGTGAAACTGCCTGCCCAACTGACTTCTTGAGCATTCGTGTATACCTGGGTGCTGAGACTACTCGGAGTATGGGTCTGGCTTACTAGACTTCAGATTCGATAACAGCTTTCACTCGAAACGTTTACATCTCCTGGTCTGTATGGGCTAGGAGTTTTTTTATGGAAATATGCACCGCCGACTAGGCGCGCACAGCAAACTTGCGCACAGCCACTAAACTGCCCAGCAATCCCACCAAGCTACCTAGGGCAAAGAGGGATGCTGGCAATAGCAGCAACTGTTTCGGCGTAAACTGTAGTCCAACAGCTAAAAATTGTAGGAATTCAGGTTGCTGGGCTGACAGTCGCTGTAGTGACTGATGGGTACCGACCAAGAGTGCCCAGGCAATAAACGCCCCCATCAGACCAAAAGTAATACCCTGCAAAATGAAGGGCATATAGATCCATACGGACGTGGCTCCCACCAGCTGCATTACTTCGATTTCTCGCCGTCGGGCCATGACAATTAAGCGAATTGTGGTGGTGATAACTGCGATCGCAGTCAAGCTTAAAATTGCCAACACACCGAGACTGACATACTGCAATCCCTGGTTCAGTTCCGTCAGCCGCTGCACAGCTTCCGTGATATACAACACTTCATCCACCCCAGCCAGACTTTCTAACTGAGCGGCCACAGCAGGTACCGCCTCAGATGACCGTACCTTCACCTTGATTTCATCAACCAGCGGATTACCTTTCAGCTGTTCAGTTGCGCCGGAGATATCAGTAATTCCGAGTTCCTGACTCAGCTGCGTCCAGGCCTCTTCCTTAGTAACCGTTACGACCTCAGCCACCTCGGCTAAGCTGCTAACGCGAGGGCTCAAACTATCCGCAGTAACACCGCTTTCCAAATAAACTGCTATTTCTAGCTGGCTACCAAATTGATTGAGTAAGCTTTCCACTTGCCAGGTTGCCTGCAAACTAATCCCAAACAGGAATAACAACACCATAATGGTGCTCACCGCGGCCCAGTTCATCCAACCACCGCGCTGCAGGCCCAAAAAGGTTTCCCGCAACAAATAGCTTGCTTTAGTAAAAAACTTCCCCATGCTGGCTTACACGCTGAGAGCGCAGTTAATCACAGTTAATAACGATTTTGGGAACACAATGCAAAGACACAAACAGCCTGATTAAACCATTATCTCAAAGGCTTTTGCGTTCATAGCCCCGTACACATACACGAGGTGAAGTCCTACTTGCTAGGATAGGGTTAGATCCATCAGCCTAATCAATTTAATCGTGGGTATTTCAGTCAGCAAAGAAAAGTTAAAAAATCCGCCTCTTGAGCTGCACTATTTGGGAGATCGGGTGCTCAGAAAAGCAACCAAACGCGTTGCTAAAGTAGATGACGGCATTCGTGATTTAGCCCACCAGATGCTACAGACCATGTATAGCGAAGATGGCATTGGTCTAGCCGCCCCTCAAGTTGGCATTCATAAGCAGATTTTAGTGGTTGATACGGACCCTGAAGAGGCCGCTAACAAACCGCTAATATTGATCAACCCTAAGATCACTCGCAACAGCAAGGAAATGGCCTGTGGTCAGGAAGGCTGTCTCAGCATTCCCGGCGTTTTTCTAGATGTCATTCGTCCAGCGGCCATTGAAGTGAGTTATAAAGACGAAAACGGTCGTCCTCAAAAGATTAAAGCTGATGATCTCTTAGCTCGTGTGATTCAACACGAGATGGATCACCTCAACGGAGTCATGTTTGTTGACCGGGTTGATAATGCCATTGCCTTAGCCCAGGAACTTCAGAAGGGCGGATTTTCTGCTAATGATGTTAGGAAGGTTGCCTAGGAATATGTAGAGGCGTTTCATACAACGCCACTAAGAGCAATATCCTTTAAAGCCTCATTTTTCATTATCAGGAGAAAACTGTGACCCCTAAAAGTGGTTTGTTTCTAGCCGGCACATGTATCACTGCCATTGCCGGCGTCGGGTCTGTATTTGAGCTTGCCTATGGTGAACCTGACTTGGGTGTGGTTCCAACCAGTATCGTGTTGGCCTTAAGCATCCCCATTACCGTTATTTTCTTTATGGCTGCCGTTAAGGATACTCGGGAAAATCAACAGTGGTAGGCGATTGTGATTCTACGGTCCAACGCAGCACAGGAGAACTCTACGGAGTAAGATGTAAAGGAATGTATCGTTTCTAAGGTTTGATTGATTGTCTGGAATCGCAAAATCAAACCTAACTACAGCTATTTACATCTCCGCTTTCACCCATGAATCTACTGTTTTTAATCAAGCTGCTGTTGGCCCTATCAGTGCTTGGTGTGGTTGCCTATCTTTTGACTGCCCGGCGTTATCAGTCCTCAGATTCTGTAGCAAACTCCTATGACCAGTGGACTGAAGACGGCATCTTAGAGTTTTACTGGGGTGAGCATATTCATCTGGGGCATTACGGTTCACCAGCGCGATCTAAGGATTTTCTAAAGGCCAAGGCAGATTTTGTGCATGAAATGGTGGCCTGGGGAGGTTTGGATCGACTAGCCCCTGGGACTACATTGTTGGATGTGGGCTGCGGTATCGGTGGCAGTAGTCGGATTTTGGCCAAGGAATATCAGTTTGATGTTACGGGTGTCACGATTAGCCCTCAACAGGTGATGCGAGCTCAACAGCTGACACCCGCAGGCGTCACTGCCCAGTTCAAAATTGATGATGCCATGGCGCTATCGTTTCCAGATGCCAGCTTTGATGTGGTGTGGTCAGTGGAAGCAGGCCCCCATATGCCCGATAAAGCGATGTTTGCCCGAGAATTGATGCGGGTACTAAAACCCGGCGGTATTTTAGTCTTGGCAGACTGGAACCAGCGAGACGATCGTCAGGTGCCGTTAAATGTCTGGGAAAAACCAGTGATGCGACAGTTACTAGACCAGTGGTCTCATCCTGCTTTTGCCAGCATTGAAGGCTTTGCCGAAAACTTAGAAGCAACCGGCATGGTGCAAGACACTGTTGTAACCGCAGATTGGACCCAGGAAACCTTGCCCTCCTGGTTGGCTTCAGTTTGGCAAGGTATTGTTCGTCCCCAAGGTCTTATCCGCTTTGGGTTTTCAGGGCTGATTAAATCCCTACGCGAGGTGCCCACTATCTTGTTAATGCGTTTGGCTTTTGGAGCGGGCCTGTGTCGTTTTGGCATGTTTCGGGCTGTTAGAGCCGAGGTACAGGCATTTTCTACAGATGTAGAACCCAAGACACTGACTGCAAATCATTAATGACTACCCATAAAATAAGAGATCAGAACTCGAACGTTTTTGGGTAAAACGCCATGGGCAAATCAACACTCCATAGTCAAGATTTTCTGCAATGGACCCAAGAACAGATTGACTCTTTGCGTCATGGTCGTTGGTCAGACTTAGATATTGAAAATCTAATAGAGGAACTGGAAGATTTGGGGCGTAGTGAACAACGGGAACTGGGTAGCTATCTTAGGGTACTCATGATGCATCTGCTGAAATGGCAGTATCAACCTGAACGCCGCACGGCCAGCTGGCAAATAACAATCACCAATTGTCGGGATAGCATCCAAGATTGCCTAGAAGACGCACCGAGTTTGCAGCAGTTTGTCAATAATGCTGAATGGCGTCAGAAGTATTACCGACGAGCACGCCGAGATGCAGCCCAGGAAACTAACAAGGCATTAACTTCATTTCCAGAAAAATGCCCCTATCTACTTGAGCAACTTGTGTCTTCCGACTGGTTACCCGAATAAAGTTCGATTTTATAAGCGCAGTACCACAACCAAACTGATATCAAAGTTATGACTAAACGCGTCATTATTGTTGGTGCAGGGCCAGCGGGTACCAGTTTAGCGCTGTTGCTGGTTCGCAATGGCATTCATGTCACATTGTTGGAAAAAGATACCACCTTCGAACGAGTTTTTCGAGGTGAAGGGTTGATGCCTGTAGGCATGGACGCACTGAAACAGATGGGGCTCACAACAATGCTCACTAAGGTGCCCCATCGTCGGCTTGAGTCTTGGCATATTCATCTGGGTGGTAACGAGGTTTTTGTGATTCCTGAGCCTGACTTAGGAGAACAGTCCCTGAGTATTGTTTCTCAACCTGCTTTATTACAGGGCATTGTGGATGAAGCTGCTGGGCATGAGGGCTTTGAGTTTAAAGCGGGCTGCCAGGTACAGGATTTACTGTGGGAAGAGAATCGCGTTGTTGGGGTGCGGATTAAAACAAATAATACGTCCTCAGACATTAGAGCTGATTTAGTCATTGGCTGTGACGGTCGCGGTTCATTGGTGCGCCGTAAAGCTGGATTAACCATTGACCTACAGCCTGATCAGTACGACGTCCTGTGGTTTAAGCTACCGCCCCCGGAGCGATTGCAACACACCTGCCAGTTTTATTTGATGGCGAAATCTCAGCAGCATCCGGCCAGTTGTTACACCTCCTGGGACGGTCAACTACAGTACGGGTTAATTTTGCCCAAGGGGGGATTGCAACAATTAGGGGATGCAGATTGGCTCAGTCTGGCCGCTGCCTCTGCTCCCGATTGGTTGGCTGAGCATGTACTCGCCCACCGCGATTCTGTCAGCGAACCGGTAAGACTGAACGTGGTGGTGGGCAAATGTCCACAGTGGTGGGTGCCGGGGGCTTTGCTATTGGGAGATGCGGCCCATCCCATGTCTCCAGTGCGAGCTCAAGGGATTAATTTAGCGCTGCGGGATGCCATTGTGGCGACGAACCATCTGGTGCCAGCTCTCCACAAAAGTGATGAAAAAGTAGATGAAGCCTTGGCAACAATTCAGCAAGAACGATTGCCAGAAGTGGTGCGATCGCAAACCTTACAGCTTCGCGAAGCCAATGGCCTCAAAGTGGTGCGATCTTCTCCTTGGAAGTTAGCCATTGCTCAACAGATTTTACCTATCATTGGCAAGCTGTCGTGGGTGCAACAAACCTGGTTAAATCGCCAGCATGACTTACGCTATGGCTCTCAATCCGTTCAGCTCATAGGGCATCAAGCTCACACAGTGGAGTAGGACGGTGCATCGTGCATTTTGTTACACCTAACCCCGTGACCTTGGACTTTTGTGGTGTTTCAGATGTAGATATCAGGCCACTAGCAGAACATATGCAGGGTTCACATAAACCTCATGGAAACTTCGGTAGTTTTAGTGAGGAGACCACGGAGAAAACTTATGTATAAATATGTACAGACAGCACATAAGTACTGCATACTTTTTGTAATATCACCCATGCCAACCTCCCAGCAAAACCCTAGTCTGCCTGGACAAGTACCCTGTGATTTAGCCCTTAAGATTCTCCATCGAATTCCGGCAGAGCATCGTCACAGCATTACGCCACAACAAATGGTAGCGATCCAAAGCGTACTGCGAGAACGGCAACAAAAAACGATTTTTAGAACGGCATTGGGGCCTTTTTGCCTATCGCTCACAGCCGGTCGCAAGCGGAGTAAAAAACGGCTCAATCAAAGCTTGCTGGCACCGGCACTCTGCCTGATGGCTAGCATGATCGGCATGGGTAGTATGGTCGGCTTAATGAAATTTCGCTATGACTATCAAATTGCCGCCTACACCAAGGCCACTCTGCCCATCGAGAAAGCGTCAGTTCACCCAACGGTTTTACCCTTCCGCAAAGGGCAAAATACCTGCGAAAAAAATGGAGGAGTCTGGACCCGAGAAGAATGTGTAGATCACACCCATGACCCCACATTTTAAACTGCCCTCACTACCCTGGCACTGGCAATATCAGCGTAAGTAATCAATAATCCCCTGGGCGATCGCATCGGCAATCTGTTCGCGGGCGGCAGTACTTTGAAAACGAGCTGCATCCTCACTGCCGGTAACAAACCCAGTTTCCACCAGTACCGCAGGCATGGAGGTATTGCGCAACACATAGAAGCGGGCCTGGCGGACACCGCGATCGCGAAGATCGGTACCGCGTAGAACACTGCTGTGGATTGCCCGCGCCAGGTTACGACCTGACGAATAATAGTAAGTCTCTAGACCATTCACCTCGGGACGACTGAGACTAATGGCGTTGGCGTGAATGCTGACAAATATCGTTGCATTGGCCCGCTCAGCGATATCCACCCGTGGCTGCAGGTCGAGTTCTACATCTTGGGTACGGGTTAACGCAGCACGATAGCCTCGCTGTTCTAAGGTACGTTGAAGACGACGCGCAATAAAGGTATTAATTTCTTTTTCTAATAGACCATTTCGACCGACGGCACCAGGATCACGGCCACCGTGCCCTGGATCGATCATGATCAGTACTTCTCCGCGCCCTGCAGATGGCGTGGCGGGTCCTGGAGAGGGTCGGCTAGGAGGAGTTGCCACAGTTCCCGTTGTTTGCACAATGCGAGCATCCAACCCTGAATCTTGCAGACGCTGCAGTAGCTGATTCGCCCGGCGTTGTTCACGAAAACGACCGGCCTGAATCACCGTCTGACCATTTACCGTCGTGCGAAACGCACCAGGCTCAACGGAGTTTACGCGCGTTCGCAAAACTGTAGAGCCCCCCGGCACAATTACCTGGTAAACCACATTGCCAGCAGGGGTGGTGGGCGCAGGCGTGCTGGGACCATCTGAGCGACCGGCTTCTACAATTTGTGCTGACAGACCGGCTTGCACCAACCGTTGACGTAACTCATTAGCCCGCGCCCGCTCACGAAAACGGCCAGCCTGAATCACCGCTCGGCCATCCACCGTAGTGCGAAACGCACCAGGCTCAACGGAATTTACACGCGATCGCAAAATCGCAGAACCGCCTGGCACAATCACCTGGTAATCAACATTAGACCCATTGCCGGGGGCAGGCGTACCGGGTCGGGGTAATGGTCGATTAACGGGGGGCGTCGGCAGCGGTCTAGGCGCAGGCGTGGAGGGCCGAGGAGCAGGGGGCTCAGCCCCTACCGCTGCAATCACAGCATCTAAGGATTGATTATTGGTGATGTAAGTGTGACCGAGAAGCTGGCCGTTATAGACCCGTCGGGTCATCGTCCACCCTGGATCTAACTCAATTTTGACAAAATCATTCGCACTCCCATTAGAGCGCCCCAACTCTAGCCGTGGCAACCCTCGTTGTAACGGACTCGGGGAGGCGACCAGCACCAAACTATCCCCTTGCTTCTCCACTTGCAGACGATAGCGAGACCCTAAATCTTCTCCGCCAATACGTACAGAATATCCATTGCTGTCAGAACTACGGCCACAAATCCCTGAGAAATCAAAGTTTAGCAACAGGGGATTAATTGTCGTCGGATTGCTGCCTTCCTCTTGCCAACAACGTCTGACAGAGCTCAATTGCTCAATAATCAACAATTTATAAAACCGACCATTGCTTATGGGTTCGGCGACAGCGACGACACGCTCGTCTGAAATAGGCTGCTGACCAAATTGAGCTGCCAATGCGTTAGAGGGCAAAGTGAGCACTGCACTACAAGCAGTAGTAGCAGCAACAGCTGACAGTGTGGTGAGTTGGCGAAGAAGTGATTTCATATCCCTAAGGGGTCGCGGGTAGGAGATAGCGTGTCTAAAAGTGCGGCTACAGGAAACACAAGGTTAGCGTCTAACAGGTGTCTATGTAGTTTTCCGGGAAAGTTTGCCCATTCGGTAAGAAACTATATCAGTTCATCAGCTGTCCGCAATGAGATTTGATTGTAAGTGATTAAAAACCCCACATGGGCATGTCTTTGTAAACACTGAGATGTGGAGCTTTCAGGGTTGGCACAGCTAAACACTACCGATTAAATATAGCTGGGCGCAGCCTTTCCTTTGGGGATATGCAGTCAGCAGTTGACTATAACCGCCTGGGTATCAAATTGACTGGCGGGAAATCAGATTTGTAGATGGGTGGATGAGTGATGGGGTAATGGGGTAATTATTTAAGCACAAGCGCCTTAGCACCAAAAAGATGGGTAGCTAATGCCATAGCCTTGGACATAATCAACACCAATTGTTTGCATTTTAGTTAGAATGGCCTCGTTTTCCACCGATTCGGCAATGGTCTGTAAACCCATAACATGGCCGATGCGATGAATAGATTCGATGATGGCCTCCGTTGTAGAGTCAGTAATAACACCTTGAATAAAGTCACCATCGATTTTGAGAAAATCAACTGGTAGTGCTTTGAGATAAGCAAAGGAAGACATGCCGCTACCAAAATCATCTAAGGCAAAGCGGCATCCTAAACGATTTAACGCTCGAATAAATGAAATTGCACACTCAAAGTCAGCAATCGCTGCTGTTTCTGTAATCTCAAAACAAATACATTCAGGCGGAACATTAAATCTCTCAAACTGAGCACTCACATACTCAAGAAAGTGCTCATCATTCAGGCTCATACCGGATAAATTAATACTGTAGAGGACGTTTTCAATACCGTCTTGCAGTACCTGTTCTAGATTGGCTAAACAGTTTCGTATAATCCAACGGTCTAACATTGGCATTAAGCCATAGCGTTCAGCAGCTGGAATAAACTCCCCTGGAGAGATATTTTCCCCAGAGTCTCTGATCATCCGCACCAGGACTTCATAAAAAGCAATCGGTGTCCCCTGAGGGTTTATCGTTTGGGCAATTTGTTGACGATAGAGACAGAAACGATCATTTTCAAGGGCCTGACGAATAACAACACTCCAGTGTCTTTCTTGGCGTTGTTGATTAAGTTCAGCATTATCTTTTTGATAAATCTGAATACGATTACGACCCCGATATTTAGCTGCATAGCAGGCCGCATCGGCAGCACTCATAACAGCTATGGCATCAGTACTATTGGAGTCTATAACAACTAAACCAATACTGACACCCACACGAAAAATCTTCTCTTGCCAGATAAATGGATAGTCGGCTATTGCCTGACGTAAATCTTCTGCAATGTTGACGGCTCGATCAAGGGGACACTGAGCCAATAGAATGCCAAACTCATCACCGCCTAGACGGGCTATGATATCGACAGCTCGGATGTGTCGCTTGAGCAATCGAGCTAATTGGCGCAACAACTCATCTCCAGCTAAATGACCGCTGGTATCGTTGACCACCTTAAACTGATCTAGATCTAAATAACAGAGCACATGGGACTGATTTTGTTGCACAGCTGTTGTCACGATGTCTTCGAGTTCGGCCTCAAAGTAGCGACGGTTAAACAATTCTGTTAATGTGTCGTGGGTTGCCTGCCAACTGAGCTGGCGTGCCATGAAACGAGACTGGGTCACATCATGAAAAACCATGACAACCCCAATTAATTGACCGCTTTTGTTGCGAATTGGTGCGGCTGAGTCTTCAATGCTAAATTCCTGGCCATCCCGTCGGATCAAAATAGTGTGATTCGCTAACCCAGTTATAAGACCAACTAAGAGCACCTGTTCTACGGGATTAATGGCAGGTTCTCGAGTCGTTTCATTGATGATTTGAAAGACTTGGGTTAAAGGGCGTCCACGGGCGGTTTGGGTAGTCCATCCTGTCATCGTCTCAGCTATTGGATTGAGATGACGCACATTACCAGCAGCATCGGTAGTAATTACGGCATCACCAATAGAGTCCAAAGTCACTTGAGCCATTTCTTTTTCGGCCTCTAGTGCTGCTTCTAATTGTTTATGCTCAGTAATATCAGTAATAGTACCAACGTAGCCCATGTAATCACCGTCATTGTCGTACTGAGGAACAGCCTGACCAAAGACCCAAGTTACACTGCCAGCAGGGGTTTGCAAGCGATACTCAGCCTGAAAAGTTTGACTCGTTTGGGTAGCGTGATGCCATTGTTGCGATACTCGCATACGATCATCGCAATGAATTGCCTCAGCCCATCCTGTGCCTAATGCGTCTTCTAACGAGAGGCCAGCAATCTTACACCAGCGTTCATTTACATAGACGCAATCGCCCCATCGATCAGCACGAAAGATCCCGACAGGAGCGGCAGCCGTCAGACTAGCATAGTGATTCTGACTTTCCTCTAATTCAATTTCTATACGTTTGCGATCGCTAATATCTCGTCCTTCTGGAATAATTAAAATCACCTCACCTGCGTCATTTTTGACCGGACTCAGTGAAAAATCAATTGTAATAACTTGATTATTCCCCCCGATGACATCCACCTCATATCGAATGAATTCACCTTGAGCAGATCGCTCAATATTCTTACGCAGTTGGGCCTGAATAGCAGCCGATAACCTCCACCAAGGTGTCTGCCAAAACGGTAAATTGATGACATCTTCTTGACTTAGCCCAACAAAATCCAGTGCGGCCTGATTGGCTTCGATCAGAGTTCCATCAGGTTCTAGCAAACCAATAAACTGAAATGTGTGGTCAAAAATTGCCCGAAATCGAGATTCACTAACTTTTACTTGCTGCTCTAATTGAGATGCTTTGGCCTGTAATAGATCTAAACGCTGATCTTGCAATCGATTGAGCTCTTCCCTCAGGACTTGAATAGTACAATACATCTCTGATGGATCGAGCATTGACAGGATGCTGGTTTGGGTGACAAGCCCACTCAAGGCACCCTGATCAGCAACGACTAATCGACGTACACCCATGGTTTGCATCTGTTTCTGAACAGTCCAAAGACTATCCTCAGGAGCAACACATTGCAAAGGTTTGCTCATTACAGCCTCGACCACCAGAGCGGATAAATCTATGTTTTGAGCCTGTAGCTTAACAATGTCACGCTCGGTCACAATGCCAATTGGCACTTGAGCACCTTTCCCATCATTGACGTCAACAATGACAACACAGCTAACCTGATGGGTAGCCATAAGTCTAATCACACCTAGTAGTCGCTCGTCGGCAAGAGCCGTTACCACATGGGTAGACATCGCTTCATGAACCCGCCTTAAACGCAATAGATCAGCGGCCTTTAATGCTTGACGTAAGTTGGTATGCGTAACAACTCCTACAAGATGATGCTGGTCATCTAACACAGGTAAATGGCGAATATTATGTCGCCTCAAAAGAGCAACTACATTAAATGGTCGCTCCAATTCTCCAGGCGAAATTGTAATCAGCCCACGACTCATCACTTCAGCAATGGTGAAAGCACTTAAATCTATATCCTGGGCAATGATTTTAACAACATCACGCTCAGTGAAAATACCGAGTAGCTGCTCGCCAGACATGACCAGGCAGTAACTGGATGGGCGAGGCCTATCGCTAACAGCATCTTGACTCTGGCTCTCGGCCTCATCAGCCTGACCATCTTCCCCTTGGGACATCCATGATAAAACCTGACTTAAGGGAACCTGGGGCTCCACAATTAGAGGAGTTTGATCAAATTCGATCCGATTACTAAATCCCTCAGTTGATGGGATGGCAAGCTCACTATTATCAGGATCTATACTCATCAGCTATCTCAATCAGATATGCAAGCAAAAATATCCAAATCAATAAGTGAGCGTACAGTGGATGTTCTAAATCACATACCAGCAAAGGAGACTCTTATTGTTGGAATCGATTCACTCACTGTAAAGTCACGCTAATTTTGAAGTCACAGCTAAAGCATGATTGATTTCGCTGACACAAAGCCTCAACCTACACCACCCGACCTAGGGTTAAAATCGCGATGCAATTTTCTTCTGCATTAAAGGCCCTAAAAGTTCGCATACCTTACTCAAGATACATCATTTTAAGGAGGATATAGGAGGAGCCTGACTAATCAACAGTAACCTCTTGAGGGTAGGGAACTGTCGCTAAATGAAATACCCGTTTTACCTGGATATTAAGTGTTGGGTGCTTTAGCTTATAGACCGATACCTAGAACCTCATATTTTGTTAAGTGGATATTAGCGAGCTCTGCCTTAGCCTCAGGGCTCCATAAACGGGCTATCTTATGCTTCGCTCATGAGTTGCAATAACGCATCAGTAGAGAGCTTACCACTCATGTCAGCGCCTTCTAAAAGGCTGTCAGCTAGATCTCGTTTTTTATTGTGTAGTTCAACAATTTTTTCCTCAATAGTGCCTTCAGTGACCAGACGATAAATGGTCACTGGGCGAGTTTGGCCAATACGGTGGGCTCGGTCTGAAGCTTGATCTTCCACGGCTGGGTTCCACCATGGATCCATATGGATCACATAGTCAGCCGCTGTCAGGTTAAGGCCAGTGCCACCCGCTTTTAGGCTGATTAAGAACACATTACCCTCACCGGCTTGAAACGCATCGACTCGCTGTTTACGCTGTTTGACTGGCGTGCTGCCATCCAGATACTGATAGGTAATATTTCGTTTATCCAGATACTCTCGTAAAATTGTTAGGTGATCGACAAACTGGCTAAACACCAAGGCTTTGTGACGGTTACTGAGCAATTCTTCTAACACTTCGCCAAACAGCTGTAGCTTGGCGCTGGTGGGAGGCATCTCTGGCATCACTAGCTTGGGATTGCAGCATATACGTCGTAATCGAGTAATCTCAGCCAGGACCTGTAGGTGTTTAGCTCCAGCTTTTGCATCAGTTGTCGTAAGCTTTGCGATCGCATCCCGCCTCAGCGCCTCATACAGTGCTTTCTCCTCACCGCTCAGTTTTACATGAAGAGTAATCTCAGTACGAGAGGGCAGTTCATCCAACACCTGCGCCTTAGTACGCCGCAGCATAAAAGGTTGAATTAGTTTCTTAAGCCGTAAACGCGCCTGCTTGTCTTGATGACGTTCAATGGGAATCGCAAATCGTTCATTGAATTTCTCTGACGAGCCTAACAAGCCGGGGTTGATAAATCGAAACAGATTCCACAGTTCTCCCAGGTGGTTTTCAATGGGGGTACCAGTGGTCACCACCTTAAACCCAGCTTTGAGCTTCATCGCCGCCTGGGAACGCTTCGTAGCACTGTTTTTAATGGCCTGAGCCTCATCTAGCACAATGGTTTGCCATTCAATTTCCGCCAGCAGTGCCGCCACCTCCGGTTGCTGTAGCAGACCGTAGCTGCACACCAGTAAATCAAACCCACTCAGCTGATCAACCACAGCTTGACGATCACCACTACCCAACTGGAATACATTGAGTGTGGGCGCAAACCGCTGCGCTTCACTAATCCAGTTAGCCCCCACACTGGTGGGAGCAACAACGAGTGTGGGTCCCCCAGGAGCCCGCATCAAAATCACCGCCAGTGCTTGGAGAGTTTTACCCAAGCCCATATCATCAGCCAGGCAAGCACCCACCCGCCAGTGGGCAAGCTGGGCCAACCATTGAAACCCCTCCTGCTGATAGTCTCTTAGCTCAGCCTGCAGTGTGGAGGGAACTTCTGGAGCGATAGTTTTAGATTCTTTTAGTCTTTTAATGTGGGATTTCCAGGTTTTATCCGCCTTTAACTGTCCCACTTCATCGAGAGTTTCTTCTAAAGCCAGGGCCGCTAATGGGTGAAAGCGAGCCCCTTTACCGTGACGTTCTGAATAGGCTCGAAATTCATCCAGCCGTTTACGAAAGGCTTGAGTCAAGGCCAAAAACTGACCATCCCCGATGGGTATAAATCGACTAGAGGTTTGATCTAATAAGGATAGTAAAGCCTGCATATCCATGACACTGCCATCATCTAGCTCTAGCTCGCCACTGACTGAGAACCAATCCTGTTCCTGCTTAATGTGCAACCGCCAGCCATCGATACCGGCTTTATTGCGAATCTTTAGTTTCTCTCCTTCAGGCCACTCCAAAACAATATCTTCTTCCACGGCCTCAAGCTGCAACAACAGCTCCAGGCAGGTTTCGGGCTCGTCTAAAATCCATTCTCCTTCAGCTTCTTCCCCCAGTTGTAGCGCTGGACAAGCCTGCTGAATATCCTGGGCCAGGCGTTTTTCCATGGCTAAATCGCGAGTTGCCTGGGAGCGTTTGCCATCAATTTCGGCAATCACTGTCTTGCGACCAGTTCCCGGCGGATAGTAAGCCCCAGAATTGGGGAAAGGTCGCGTCAACATTGATAACTTCAGACCATCACCGGCTGGCATCAGGTGCACATGGGGTTTGGCGTCTGCCTCAATTGCTTCCACATCATCCATATCACCGTCGATGTCGGAGTGCACCGTTACCAAGCTCGACACCGATTGAATGGCAGCCAGCACCTGCTCATGCCCGGCAGCAGGCACCGTCAATTGATTACGCTTACCCAAAATTTCGGCAATCTGCTGGTGTTCGGAGGTAACCTCCAAAACCTTGATCCGAGTGGGGGTTTCCTTCAACAAGGTAATGCCATCTCCTGGACTAATGGCAGGCTCCATCTTAAGTATGAGGGTGCCATCACCAGCCTGTTCAATCACCAACTCTGGTGTTGCGGCAACAATCTCCACACGCACCGTTGGAGAATCTTCCCAAAATACGAGGGGGTGACCCACTAAAGCCTTGATGGCGTCTCGATTGAGGGCGTATTGAGAACCAGAATAGTAGTCATATTTGATATGGTTGCAAGCCTTGAGATCCTGAGCTGTTAGGTAATCAAATTCTGAGGCATTCTTGGCCAGGCGACTGAGGGCAACAACGCGGCCCTTAGTCCACGTTCCCTTGGCGCTGAGTTTTTGTTCTCGAGGCTGTAGCAACCAGTGCTTAGTATACAGGGTCAAAAACCAGGCCAAACGCCGTTCTGTTTTGGCATCATTACTACTGACACCGGCCACTTTGGTCAATGCCTTTAAGCTGATTTCCCAGGTGCTTTGGGGTTCTAGGGTATCAACAATTGAAACACCCACTCGCTGGTCAGCCCATGCTCGATAGTCACTATCCGGAATTAAACGACTGAGAATCTCAGCCGCTTCGGTGGCAAACCAATAGAATCCTGCATCGTTTGCCTCTTCGGCAAATATCCCGAGGGGACGGGGCGATTCTGCCCTAGCTTCATCCAAATCTAGCCAGTAAAGGCAGAGCTTGCTAAAAAATCGGCCAAAGCTATCTTCTGCATCATCCCCATAACATTCGATGAGCTCGAATAGTCTCTGACGAGCAGCGAGATTGCCTTGTTGGAGCACTGTCATCTCATGCAGCAAGCCGTAAGCATTACTTAAATAGCCAGAGTTTTGCATCAGTGGGGTGCTAATGGCAATCGCTTGTTTTAGATGCTTGGCATCCCCGGACTTCAGCAAAGCCAACATATAAAACAAGCCAGCGATACCACCAATCACTGCTTTTTTGTTGAGCTGTTTACGGGCTAGCTTGGTAGCGGTTGCATAGTACTCCAGGGAGAGTTTGGTCTCCCCTAGCAACAATGCGAGTGCGCCTCTTAAAGCGGTGGCATAGACCTGGGACTGTTCGTCAACGGTTTTGTCTAAGATGACTTCAGCCTCAGTCAGCCGATTGCGCAACAGGTATTGCTCCACCAGCAATACATTAAACTCACTGGAATCAGCGGGATGATTTTCCAACAGGTCCAACAGCTGATCAGCGGGCTTTAACGAAGCTGTTGCCCCTACCAGGAGAGTTTTCAAAACCATGCTGTAATGTTCAGCAGGCAGTCTTTGCAACCAGGTCACATCAAAGGGGTTGTTGACGACATCTAGGAGAAAATCTTCTAGGGCAACGGGCGTAGCGTAGTAGTTATAGTTGCTATAGTCGAGAAACAGCTGAGGCAAAGCGTCATAGTCCTGCTCGTAAAGCGCCAAACGCGCTTCACGATATAGCTCGTCTTTAGATCGGCAAATATGGCGTATGCGATTGACCCGACCGCTATATTGGCGATGTGGATGAAAGATATTTCTAACGGCCTGAAGCATCGGCTCAAACGGGCCTGATTGCACCACATCCCGAGTGACCTGTTCCACAATCAGGGGGTGGCATTGGGGTAAATGTCCGGCACCATAAATCAGCAGTTTGTCATTAATCAGCCCCGTAATCTGAGTTTTTAGAGAGCTGGGGGTAATGGTTTTACCCGTTTTAGTAGTGATGCCCACATAGTTGAGGGCTGTCGTGGCATTTGCAAGGCTAGTGGGTCCGTAAAAGATTGAGAGCAATTGGACAATACTTTTACGTAAAGACGTTTGTTGCTGATAGGTTGTGAAAAGTTGCGATCGCAGCTCCTCAAAATCGAGCAGCTCGTCGTCTTCATCTATCCAGCTATCCATCTACATCCCCAGTATGCTTGCCTAAATGGTTGATTATAGCTTGGCGCATATAGTTCAGGCTATAGCCGATCGCTGGAAGCGTTAGGGAAAGCTGAGAAATCAGGAGCGGTTAAGTCCGCTCTCAAGCCGCGATTCGATGCCTGGTAGTACTGGCATCACACGTCTCATCACACCTCTGCTGGGCAACAGCGGGTGTATTTCGGAGGCGATGGACCAGGGCCAAGGCGTTAAACTCTAAGTCCCGACAGCTGAGGGGCTGAATAAATTTATCCAGTGGGTTGAAGTCAACCACACACTGGCCTAATTGAATCCCCACTGGCTCTAAATGGTTGCCTTTGAGAAACCGTCGCCGAATGTGGGGCTGTTCATGCATCAGCTGTTGACAGGTATTGGCGGTATTGCGATCGCGAGCAAATTGGATCAGCCCGGTGAAATGAAATAGCCGACTATGGGCAATCAGCTGATGGGTTTGATCAACAGTAGGGGATGCCGTCAGCAGTTTACTCAAAACCCATCGTAGCCATTTGGCAGGCACAGGGAATTTAATGGCAGGGGCCAACCATAAAGAGGCCTGTTGCATAATCGACGGCAGACCGTAATCAACAGTCTGCCCGGTCAGCCGTTGGATACGCTGTTCCATCAGACGTAGACGCGCATTGAGGCAGGATAATCCCTGCTGAATCTCTTTTAACTGCCGAGTACTAGGGTCGTGCGGCGGCAACGATTGCCAGCATTCTGTTAACACCTCTGTAGAGGACAAAAGTTCTAGTAGGGCTACATACTTACAGCCCAGGCCATGGCCAATCCAAGTGTAGTTAGCCGCATTTAAGTACACCGCTGACTCATACCCCTTAGCCATTGCCGCCTCGACCATTGAGCCCCGTAACGTGTAGTGCTCATCTAAAAGGTCAATGGCTGTGGACCAATGGTGCAACGTAAACCGAAACGGCAAAGCGACAACGGTATAGCCAGCCGAAAAAAGACTTTTGAGAAAATGACGATACACGAGGGTGGGAAATGTCCCCCATAGAGCACTCCCTACAAACTGAATCACACCTTTGGGTTGGGGATGGAGGGCAACCCAACTGTGGGAATACGGTTCAAATTGAAACCGAGCGGCATTACTAGGCGACGATAAAACCATAGAAAATAATGTATGAAAAGACTCCCAGAGCCGCTGTAAATATTCAGCCGTTACTGCCTGAGTATAGAAACCGATCACCCCAACAGGTTACCAACCAAGACTTGAGAGATGAAACCATACCGAGGAGCAGCACCGCCGATCTTAGACACCTCTGAATTGTTACCCCGCCAATATTCATAATTCCGGACAGTCCTGGAAAACTAATACCGCTGTGTCATGCCTTTGCAGGAGTACACAAAAGGGTACTACCCAAACTCAAAGGTTTTAAGCCAAAGTAACAACAGCTTGCCTTGAGAGTGAAGCAGCGTGTGGCTGATCTGACACTGTTGGCTGGTCTGACACTGTCAGTTAACTGATCTTTCAAACTTGCATCAGGGTTGGGGAGTTATCGTTCTCCCCTGGCGGTTCTTGCCATGCAAGAATCCGTGTCTTCCACAGTGGGAATAAGTCTCTAAGTGAGGAGTTGCTAGTTGTAAGCGGCTCCTTTTTTATCTGAGGTCCTTTGTCTTAGGTATAAGGATGTGTCTAGAAAAGACGCTACCCATTACTCAGCCCCCTAGCCCCCCAAATGTAAAGGTTTCCATGGTTAGACTCCCTGATTCAACCCTGCCTGCTCCGGCAGCCCCAACATGATGTTCATATTTTGCACAGCAGCCCCTGAAGCCCCTTTGCCTAAATTATCCAATCGTGCTGCGACCAATGCCTCATGGGTATCGTCCTTAGCAAAGACGAACAGTTGGACCTGATTAGTTCCGTTAGCCGCTTTTGTATCCAGAAACTTGCCATCACGCAGCTCCGCTTCATCCGCCAAAGCCGCCACCTGCACAAAGGGTTCATCGGCATAGTAATCCGTGAGGGCAGCGCACAGTTGCCGACCAGTGGGTGGATGATCCAACGTCCACAGCGGCAGCGGAATTTGCACCAGCATGCCCTGCTCAAACGTACCTACCGCTGGCAGAAATAAGGGCGCATGGGCCAACCCAGAATATTGATGCATCTCTTGCACATGCTTATGGCCAAAGGTCAGACCATACACACCATAGGGATAAAGTGGTTCTGATTCACCGCGATACCCGGCATAGGTCTCCATCAGCTTACGGCCTCCACCGGAATATCCGGAAATTGCATTAATGGTGACTGGGAAACTAGCAGGAATTAGACCAGAGGTCATTAATGGTTTGATGGCTGCTAGAAAGCCGGTAGGGTAACAGCCTGGATTACTAACACGATGGGCCTTTGCGATCGCATCCCGCTGCCCCGGTGCTAACTCTGGGAATCCATACACCCAATCCTGATGGGTACGATGGGCTGTGCTAGCATCCAAAATTTTAACCGTGGGACTTGATACCAGATCAACCACCTCACGAGCGGCGGCATCGGGCAAACACAAAATCGCCACATCCACAGAATCAATCAGCTTTGCCCGCTCTGCCACATCTTTTCGCTTAGCAGGATCAATACTGACAACCGTGACATCTTCTCGCTGGGCTAAGCGGGCATAAATCTGCAGCCCGGTTGTACCTGCTTCACCATCAATAAAAACCCTGGGCTGCACCATGGGACAACTCCTGATTACTCTCTTAAACCGTCTGTGTCATTTTATAGGGCCATGATTCGGTAGACCATGGTCATTGGCTTAATATCAAACAGCATTGTTCAGTATCTATGCCGCTACCCTGGGGATGCAATCGGGAATTCTGATGAATAATTGCAACCCCGTCAATAGTTTCATGGTTTCCCCCAGCGTTTTAAAGACGACTCCTCGACTTCTCAATCGCTACAGTATTCAACAAAACTTAGGGGCTCGCCTTGGTCGTAGAACGATGCTGGGTTACGACCACATCCGCCATAGCTGGGTTATCATCAAATATTTATGTTTTGACGATCCACTTCAAGCAAACGATATCAAACGTTTTCACCAAGAAGTTACAGTCCTTAAAAATTTGAAGCATCAAGCTATTCCAGCTTACTACGACAGCTTTGAGATCGAAGACCATGGCTATCACGGCTGCATGCTTGTACAAGAATACATTGAGGGTAAATCACTATATACCCTGATCAACACTCAAAGAGTCTTTACCGAAGAAGAGATTCGTAAACTGGCGCAACAGATTTTAGCGATCCTTGATTATCTACACACCAAAAAATCACCGATCATTCATCGTGATATCAAACCTAGCAGTTTTGTGCTGAATACCCTCGCTAATTCTACGCCAGGTGATCTCTATTTAGTGGACTTTGGCTTAGTACAATGTGCTAGCACAACTCAAACTGATACAGAAACTGATACAGATACCCCCATTCTCATCTCAGGGACTCCAGGCTACCGCCCACCCGAACAACTGGGAGATCGGGCCATGCCTGCCACAGATTTATACAGCCTGGGAGCCACACTCATCCATCTTGCTACAGGAAAACATCCCAACACGTTGCCCCAGAGCGGCCTACGTCTGTTGTTTAGCCAAGAATTAGAGCATATGAGTCGGCCCCTCAAATCTTGGTTACGCTGGCTCACCCAACCCAAGCAACATAAACGACCCATATCCGCAAAATCTGCCCTGAAAGGATTAGAGCAAGCTGATGAGATTTTTTCCTCATCTCACTGGCTATCCTTCAACAGTCTTAGCCATCGTTTGCAACGCACGTTTTTAGAAACAATGGCCCCAGCCAACACCCAGCTAAAGATTCTTGAGTACAGTCAAATGTTGGAGGTCTTGTTTCCTCCATTGGGCTGGAAAAGCAGAAAATTCTGCCTGGCAATGCTCCAGACAATCGTGAGCGCAGCAAGTGTATGGCTGACGTTTAGAGGGTTTTTATACTTCTGGCCTCAGCTGGTCAACGTTTGGCAACAGTTATCTATTATTATCATCGGGCTAGGATGGACATATTTTAACGTACGCTCTGGGTACCGAGGATTGCAATCTATCTGTTCTAGTCTTTTCCAACAGATCAGCATTCAGCTATTGCCAGAAATTATTTTGTTAGGGCATCGGTTCCCCTGTCGGCCAGTTGACTATAAAATCAATACCTATAAACGCGATATTGAAGATATTCATTTCCAAAAAGATAGCTCTCTCATCAAGTTTTTCCTACATAATAATCGCACCATCGTTGGCAAGCTGAAGTATACGCTTTCAGCCAAAGAGCTGGAATTAACTCAGTCAGAAATCAGTTGGGTGAATGACATTTTACAACTTTGGTTAAAGCAGCCATCTTCTACAGGGCTAGCATAATTCGTGACCGTTACGGATGCATTAACCAGGTCAGGCAGAAAAGCCATGGGGAAGAACAGAGCACTTTCCCATACACTATATTTTAGTCTCCATATCGCATTGGCCGTTCTATGCCTCAATTTGCCACTGCCCAAGATCAACGCTATGCCCAAGCATTAATGCAGCCTGCGTTAATTCGCATTATTGACAATATTCGTAAACAGCTAGATGCCTCTACTTGGGAGGGGTCTTATCGAGACGATATGCGATGGCCAGCAGAGACAACGGCTGAACAAAAACAGCAATACTTAGCGCTTCAAGAGATGTTAGAAAAAGCAACGCCTGAAGAGCATGATCAAATTCAGGCCACGCTTGCCCAGTTGCCATCTCCTGACCATCGGTATACCCTATGCCTTAAAAAGCAAGATCAACAGCAGGAAATCGATGTTTGGCAGCTGTGCTATCGGCTCTGTAATGCAGCGGATACAGCAGATACAAAAAATCATACTGGCCCCATCACCATAGATACAAGTCTATTGGACCTGGAAATGGGTGATGTGGATTGGATTGCCCTGGATAAAAAAGCTAAGCGGCTAGTGGAAGAGACTTTTCAAGCCTTGCCCACCCCCTAAGGAATTTAACGAAGTCCAAGTAATGGGCATGGTTAGCTTTAAACTCTTCGGGGCTGCGGACATATTCATCCTGAGTAAAGGGTCTAGGACGTTCGAGGCTATGTGGGTAAAAAGCTGGCACTCAAACTCTTAAAAGAGTGGGGCATTGAGTTTTTCGCCAAGCCTCGGCGCAAAACGCTAAAATAACCCCTTAATCATCTCAGAGTAACGCTCCACAACCACATTGCGGCGAATTTTGAGCGTTTGGGTGAGCAGACCATTTTCGATCGTCATTGGCTCCGGTAACAGCGTAAATGCAGCAATCTCATCCTGGGAACGGTAGCCAGGGCGATCGCGCACTTCTCGGTTGAGTTCCTGGCGCAGGAGATTGTGAATAATGAGGTTGTCGGGTGCGATCGCTTCATTCTCCCCAATCATCAACGGAGGTGATTGCGCTAATCCCCAGGCTTGCAGGGCTTCCAGATTAGGCACAATCAATGCTCCCAGTGCTTTTCGATCTTGCCCAACCAGAACAATTTGATCGATAAATGAACTGCGTAAGCAGGCATCTTCGATCGGTTGTGGCTCAATGTTTTCGCCATTGCTGAGGACGATCGTATCCTTGGCTCTGCCGGTCAGGATAATGCTGCCATCGTCTGCTAGCCAGCCAATATCGCCTGTATCAAACCAGCCTTCGGGATCAATGGCCTTGGTGGTGGCTTCGGGGTTGCGATAATAGCCCTGCATGATTTGGGGACCTCTTGTCAGGACTAAGCCGCGTTTTCCGGCGGGCAAGGCTTGTCGGGTTTCTAGATCGACAACCCGAAATTCGGTCTGGATTAATGGTTGACCAGAAGCCTTGCGCACGTTGTTCCAGTAGCGTCGCGCACTGAGTACGGGGGAGGTTTCAGTCAGACCGTAACCGACCAAAATTTCGATGCCAATCATTTCAAAAAAGTCTTCTAAATGCTGAGCCAGGGAACCGCCGCCACAGATGAGTTGCTTGACTTTGCCACCCAGGGCTTGCTGCATTCGCTTGTAGAGCAACAGTTCCCCCAAGTAGTGCAGCGGAGCCAGCAACAGCGTGGTCGCCCAGGCTCGCAGGACTGCCGAGCGCGTCGGGTGTAAATTGAGCAAATCGCGGTGCTTCCAGGTACGTACCGCTTGAATGTAGCGACTGCTGACCGCCAGAAACGATTGAATGAATGCTTGCATTCGAGGTGGGCGATCTCGAAAAGACTTTTGAATACCTTCGAAGATAGACTCCCACAATCGCGGCACTCCCACCACATAGGCGGGCTGATAGGTTTTCAGATCTTGCTTGAGATAACGACGATTGGTATATACCTGAGTGCAGCCCTGGGAAAGCGTGTAGTATTCGCCTACCCGCCCAAAACTGTGCCAGGTGGGTAAGATGCTTAGGGTGCGATCGCCAACCAGGGGTTGAATAATCGCCGTTAAAGCTACCAGTTGATAGATAAAGTTGGCGTGGCTCAGCATTACCCCTTTGGGTTGGCCAGTGGTGCCAGAGGTGTAAATCAGCGTGGCGAGGGTGTCTGGAGTTGTGTTGACGGATTGTAGCGGTTGCTGGTTGCCCAGTTCCAGCAGTTGGTCAAACGTGAGTAGTTTGACGTGGGAGGGGCGACCGGGTAAGTCGGGCTGTTCGTTCGACAGAAGCACCACCCACTCCACTGGCAATGTCCAGATGCGATCACCCAACCGATCTAACGTTTTGGCGTTTTCCACCACTAGCCCACTGCTCTGGCTATGCTCCAAAATGTAGAGCAGTTCATCGGGATCTGCAGTCGCCGATCGCACCGCATCCGCTGCCCCCGCTAGCATGATGCCCTGATCTGCCACCAGCCACTGCCAGCTATTGTCGGCAAAGAGCGCCACGATGGGTGGATTTTGCGGTAAGCGCGACGAAGGGGACAACAGCGTTTGTATCCCTGCCGCGAACTGTCGAATTTGCTGATATACCTGCCGATAAGTCAGCGATACTGCCGGACGACTGTGGGGGTCAATCAGCGCCTCCACATTGCCAAAGTATTGTTCTGTAATCTCCCACATCTGTGGAAGCGATCGCAGTTGGCTATAGTCGATTAACCCGGTGTGCTCAAACCGTTCTTTGGTTGAAAAATAGCTGGCAGAATCATTTCCCAAACGATTATCAAAACGATGCATAGCTGGAGTCGAACGCGGATTAGTTGCCATCCCCTTTTTCCCTGATTTCTTTTGGTTTTACCACTGCCAGCCAACCCTCTACTAATGTCATTAGCAGAGGCGTAATCGGGCTAATCAAATAGCGAAATAGCCAATCCGCCAGTCGCGTTTTTCGGGGTGCGTTGAGGCCAAAGTAGGCCACTAAAATTGCCGCGATCGCCAGCGTCGCCGTGACATAGAAAAAAGGCGCAAAACTTCCCGTGATGCCGCGCAGGGCGATCGCCATAAAAATTCCCGAAAGGCCACCGCCGCCAAAGGCAAGGAACAATAAACCATAGTTATTAGGGTAGTTGGGCAACCCAAAAAAGCTCAAGGTTGCCGCTGGTGCGACTGCCAGCCACGCCCCTAGACAAAACCAGAAAATGGAAAACGCCACCAGAAATTGACCGGGTTCATTGGGGCTGGTGTGAATCATCAAAATTGAGGCAATCAAAGTCAAACTGTTGATGATGATAATCGTGAACTTAGGGCGCAGGCGATCGTTCAACCATCCAAACAGCGGTCGCCCCAGCCCATTGAAGACTGCAAATAGCGGCACAGTCAGAGCAAGTTCCTCGGCCTCCAGGTTGACCAGTTCGCTCCCGACCTGGGCGGTTGTGGCAATCGCCGTTAGCCCGACAAAGGTACCGACGGTGTAGCAAAACATCAGCCCATAAAAAGTCTGGGTTTGCATCATGGGCAGACTGGCATCCGTTTCGACCGATTGATTGAGCGTCTGCGCAAAGTTGCTGGGAGTCCAGCGGGGCGGCGGCATTCGCAGGACAGATGCGATCGCCACAATTAGCACCGTAAACACAATGCCCAGCAAAACAAAGGTCTGGCGTATTCCCAGGGCGGGTAAATTCCAGGCGGGATTGCCGTTAATCAGATTGAAGGCTAGCGGTGCAGTCACCAGCGGCGACAGGCCAAATCCCACGACCGTCAACCCCACGGCCAATCCTTTGCGATCAGGAAACCAGCGAGCTGCCACTGCCAGGGGCACGCCGTAGGCCATGCCCACCCCCAAACCGGCCACTACGCCATAGCTCAGCACCAGCCAGAGCAGGCTAGATGCTTGACTGGCCAGCAGGTAGCCCAGGCCCACTAAGATTCCCCCCAAACTGGCAAGAATGCGTGGGCTACAGCGATTCATGTACAGGCCGGCAATCGGCATCACCAGGGTAAAGGTGACTCCCAAAACCAAAAATGGCAGTAAAATCGTACCCGGACGACTTTTGAGTTCTGCCTCAAAGGGTCCGCTAAAAATGCTCCAGGAATAAACCGTACCTAAACAGAGCAATACCATTAAGCCGAGCGGAATAAACAGCCAGCGACCCTGGTCGGGCGGCAAGCCAAACAAACGAGCCTCGGAAGGGAAGGGGAAGGTGGGTAGCAATTTGCCTTCGGTTATAGTAGCTTTTCTCACGTCACAGGCACTGATAATTAACGATTTGGCTCTCACGCACGATAGCAGGATTTTGGGACATTATGATGAAATCAAGATTGAAGCTCAAAAACAAGGTGTGCGAGTTTGGTATTGGGATACGGCTGGAAAATCATTTTCAAATACCCCATCGCATTCATGGAACTGGCTAGGAGGTTTAGATACGCCCTTCCTTAATGCATCCAGTAGCGAGAAACAACAAAAGCAAGAAAACATTTATTGCATTTTTGTTGAGTCTGAATACGATGGCACACTCTCATCCGGCCAAAGAGATTTATACCAGGTTTTGTTGGAGCTACAGCAGACAACAGTTTATGCCGTTGTTATAGTAGAGCAACTTATGAACAAACTTGGTTTGAAAACTCCGATGCCTGTATTGAAGAGATTAGAAAATCTTCAATATCTCAAGGCAATATCTGGATTAAAAGTCTAGTGGACTAAGTCGGGCCTAAAGTAGCTAACTGTCACACAGGTCAAGCCCCATTCCTTCGTTGGGGGCTATGAGTGAAACGGGCGTAACTACGTTGACTAGTTGCATCCTCCCGCAAACCTTCTGAATATGATTGATTCATACTTACTGAGATACGAAAGTAGAAAGACGAGATTAGAAGTAGAACTTGATAGTAATTTTCAACCTGCCCAAAGAAAGCTGTTGCAAGCACAGCATCATCTTATTGTTGAATTTATTACTATCTTAAAATCACTTCAGGATTAACTAGATTCCAAACAGACTTAAGCACCAATTTCTCTGGTTAGTTTTAGATATGACAGAATCCCGTTTTGAAATACATGAATCTGTTGCTAACTACTTGGTTGTAGACACTGCAGTTTCAGACTTTATATTCGACGAGTACGCTGATGCTCATGGGTATTGGATAGTTTGTTCAACTCCAGACAAGAGTCAATTAACCCCAAACAGACTTAAGCTCCGCTTCACCTCTCACACTGCCCGTATAGTGCCTCAAAATAGTCTCCTCACTATTGCCAGTGATGGAGGCTATTTCGCTTATAGACCAGCCTTGGTCGATTGCCTGAGAGATAAAACTGTGTCTCGTATTGTACGGCTTGCGGTAGGGCACATTGGCAGCGGCCAGCGCCGGTGTCCAATGTCGCTTTCTAAAATTATGGTCATCAATGGGGTTACCCTTGGGACTGGTAAACACTAAATCATCGTCGCGGACCGTGGCTGATCGCCTGGCGCGAAACATAGCGACCAGGTCAGGCGATAGCTTAAATGCTCTACTCCGATTGGTCTTAGTCGGCTTCCGTTCACCACGTCCCCACGACTCACCAATCCAGATGCGATCGCAATTTTCCGATAGGTGCTTCCACCTCAAACCGGCAGCTTCACCCGTCCGGCAACCAACCCCCATCAGGAATTTAACGAAGTCCAAGTAATGGGCATGGTTAGCTTCAAACTCGTCGAGGATGCGGCCATATTCATCTTGAGTAAAGGGTCTGGGGCGTTGCTTCGGAGGCACCTTCACCCTGACATTGACCCATGGGTTTTCGGCTACCAGCTTCTTGCCGATCGCCCAGCTCCAGCAACTGCGAATCATGCCGATACGTTCCTTCGCTGTTGACGGGGCCAGGCGCTTCACCAGCCAATCACGAAAGTCTAAAGCATGGTCCTCAATGACCCGCTCCGCCTGGCGGCTACCAAAGTAAGTTTCAAGTTGCGATCGCAACCCAAGATACTTATCTAGTGAGCGTTTTGTCACCTGTCGACGTTTCCAGTCAACGAATTTCTGATAGAGTTCCACGACTGTCAGGCTATCGACCGACTCATATCTGTACTTGACCAAAGATTTATCAAATTGACCAGACAGGATGTCTGCTCTAATGATGGCCCCTTTAGCCTCTGCTAAGCTGCGGTTTGCCGGTGTATTGAGCAAGCCCACCGCCATGGTGTAACGCTTTCCCTGGTGGTTCCACCGCAGTCGAAGCCACCCTTTATCTACATGTAGTGCGATTTGCCCCTTAAGGGCTTTCTTTTGCTTAGGCTCAGTCACCAGTTTTCGTCGACCAACTATCGACCAGTTTATGGCGTATTGTGACGTGACAATGACGCTTTCAGGCGTCACCGTCGACCAATTGATACTTGACGAACCCTGGCTTTAAAAACACAAAAACCGCTGATACCAGCGGTTTTCAAGAATCGGAGCGGCGGGATTTGAACCCACGACCCCTACTACCCCAAGGTAAAAAGCACATACCTGAAGTGTTACCTAATAAAGGTTTTAGAGCATGACCAGTACATGCGCACCTGCCACGCACCCAATAGAAGAGTGGTGCCCTGGTAAGAGATAATTTAGCTGAAACCTTTGCTGAGATTGGGTTTAAAGGTGGTGCCCTGGGAGAGGTGCGACATTAGAAGAATTTGTAAAGTACAAAGCCAACCAGGAAATTGATATGCCTGATAGAGCATGCAGAGATTGGATTTGAGGGTGGTCAGTTTTTTAGCACAATATTGTGCCAAAAACTCGTGCCTGTAAATTGCACGATAATCATCAGAGGTTTGGAGCAGGGTTTCTATCAGTAGTGCCTACCGAGCGGACGTAGGAGCCATTGTTCATATCTGGCCACTACTGATAGAAACCTCAAAATGATCCTCTGGAGCGTGGTAATCGGGATAAGAGTGTACTACCCCCGGTTGAGTGTTCTGTAGGAAGAAGATCAGAAACCGTGTCTATCGTGTCTATGAAATGATTAAAAATAATTGAAAGCATTGATATATATAGGTTTTATTCTTTATTTATGTATATAAAAGCGTGTCTATAGCGTGTCTGTTTATATGCAAACCGTGTCTATGTAGACACGGTTTTTAGAATTTTGGGGCTATCTCGGTTGTAATTTGAAATCGGATATAGATGGGTGTACTACTCTTCGCCCGGATGAGACCATTAGAACGACCTTAGGGAGTGTAGTTAGGGATAAGGGATTGCTACTCCCTTCGGTTGGTATCGAGCGACCCTTAGGGAGCCTCGTTCGATGGAACCTGTGATCGCATATTGCGCGCCACCCGTTCGCCTCGTTCCGGTTGATTAATTGCTACAATACAGGTGAACTATTAGCTATCTTTTCTTATGAATAGGAAACAGCGACGTGCTAACCAGAAAGCGCACCGGATTGCATTAAAGCGAACTCAGAAGCATGCCAAAAAACTTGCCTTAAAGCGTGGCAGAAGTCTAGCTGAAGCTGATATGGAGGCAAGCCTTATACCGTTAGCGTTCAAAGATGAACTCTGGCATCCTGAAACCAATCTAGGTGAAGCGTTAGAGAATCTTTCAAAGGGATTTTCAAGTTAGAAAAATTTTGGAAAAACAATTGGGTGAATTTTTGAAAGAAAAATCTGGAAAAGACACTTCTTTGGGGTTATCTAAACTCACAGAAACTCGTTAATTCAGAGCCTTAATTGAATTAAGAATAAATTGATTTTAACGATTTTCCAGGGTAAATTTTCATTCGATTTTTTTGAAGTAAAAATTTAAGAAATGCGCGTTTTAAGGGTTACCCCACCCTCTATGTGCAGACCTAAGACCTTTTTAATCAGAGGGGGGTATCCAGGTTAGTACGAACTATTAGAACTATCTAGATCCCTTGCAAGCTAAAGACTTGACCAGCATATAGCTACACATAAAAGGTGATTAATGATGGCACGACGACGGTGGACAAAGGAGCAGCGTGAACGGCAAGCACGGTTGATCCAGGATTGGAAACCCTGGGAGAAGAGCACAGGTCCACGCACGGCTGAAGGCAAGCAGCGTAGTGCGTTGAATAGTTCGTTCATCCCGCCCGATAGTAAAGGCCCACTGGCTAAGCTTGCGGGTAAGTGGCCCCCTGGTTACATCCCCACCACGACTGAAATCATCGAAGCACTCGAAGAAGATCGCCAAATTGAAAAGCAGGAAGTAATATCCCGCTGGGCAAAGCTTTTCCGCAAGGGTGTTGAGCAAAGAGCGACTGCAAAAACAGCGGCTGAGCATCAACCTAGACCCGCCAAAGCAGGCCAATCTTGGCACTGTAAATGTCCAGACTGTTTAGCGATCGCAAAACGGCAGAGTCAATAAAAATGACCTGTCCGGAATGAGCTGAGAGGGATAATGCTACCAAACGAGCACACCCCCTAAAGCAGCTTATGGATTGCTGGACGGTGGCAACTGTACTTGCTCGATAGGAATGCTCAGCTTTTCGGTTAGCTCGATGACGTTGTTAGTGAAGTCGGTAAGGTCGGTGAGTAGATTTGCGCTCTCAACCAGCTTTTTCAACCGGCGACTGATGCGGCTTTGATCGGTTTCTGGCTTAGCGAGGTCATCTTGCAGCGCTTCAATTGTATCGAGGACTTCATCTTTTTGGTCGGTAGGAAATGTCTGGGCCTGGTCGCGAAGGGTGGTGATTAGGCGGGTGATGTCTTCCGTGTTGGGGCCGTAGTTGTTGATGGTGCCACCCACCTGATCGCCTTGAACAGTTTCGGCAAAACCACCGGCAAACTGCGCATTGCTGAGGTCGTACTTAGGAGCGTTGTTCTCTGCTACAGCAGTTGCCTCAACATTGACAATAGAATCACGAGCAGCAAGGATTTTAACGACTTCCATTAGGTCTGGTGCAGATTGTCGAGATTGCTGACGATAGGCGTCTAATAATTCATCTTTTAGAGATTCAGTCTGCTGACGATAACGGATTATTTCACCCTCTTTAGCTGCTAACTGTTCACGATACTGGGCTTCAAGTTGTTTGAGATTAATCTCGTATCGTTCGTAGGCTACCTTCTCAATCTCAGCTTTATCAGCCTCTGGTGGCACTGCTAAACGGATTTCAAAGCTGTTCTGTTCTTTGCGCTCAATGCCTTGAACCGCCAAGTTTTCATTGCCGTATTGGGATTTTAGGTCTTGGAACGAAGTTAAGAAGGCTTTCCAGTCAACACCATCAACAAAGAATAGATCGACTGTTTCTAAGAATTTTTGGAACCGTTGGGTAAATTCTTCTGGTTGGAAGCTACCGCCATGGGGACGACGCTCTTGAGCGTTTTCCTTAAGGTAGACATGCTCACAAACAACATCCTTAAGGTTCGTGGCACTGTTGATATTCCAGTCTTCGATACACGCACCAGTCAAAGTAGCTTGTTGAAAATCAACACCAATGGCTTCAGCTTTGTAGAAGCTAGCTCCCGTCGCATCAGCTTTGTAGAAACTGGCACTACCCAACTTAGTTTCAATAAATTGAGCCTTTTCACAAATAGCTTGGGTTAGGTCTGCCTGGCGCAAGTCAGCCCCTACTAAATCAGTCCGAAACAAATTAGCTTGGGTCAGATTCGCATCACAAAGTATAGCCTGACTCAAATCGACTCCCGCGAGATTGGAGTATTGCAAACGCCCCCAGCTTAAATTAGCCGATTTGAGATTGGCTTTAACCAGATACGCTTTCTGGAGATTTGCCTCCTGAAGATACGCTCCCTGGAGATTTGCTCCCAGTAGCATCGCCCCTCGCAGATCGGCCTGCATAAAATTAGTTGCAACCAGCTGAGCCTGTGTAAAGTTAGCTTTTTGCAGCTTGGCACAACTAAAACAAGTCTGACGTAAGTTAGCTTTTTCCAACTTCACTCCACGTAGGTTAGCTCCACGTAGGTTGGCTCCACGTAGGTCGACTTCACGTAGGTCGACTTCACGCAGGTCAGCTCCATTCAGATCGACTGCATTCAGGTTAGCTCCACTCAGGTTAGCGCCACTCAGGTTAGCGCCACTCAGGTTAGCTCCACGCAAGTCGGCTTCACTCAGGTTAGCTCTAATCAGGTTAGCTCCACTCAGGTCGGCTTCACTCAGGTCGGCTTCACTCAGGTCAGCGCCACACAGGTCGGCTCCTCGCAGATTGGCTCTAATCAGGTTGGCTCCACGCAGGTTGACTCCATTTAAGTCGGCTCTAATCAGATTTGCTTCACTTAGCTCGGCTTCACTTAGCTCGGCTTCGTGCAAATCGGCTCCACGCAGGTTGGCTCCATTCAAGTCGGCTACACTCAGGTCGGCTCTACCCAAGTCAGCTACACGCAGGTTGGCTCCATTCAAGTCGGCTCTAATCAGATTTGCTTTACGTAGGTCGGCTACACGCAAATCTGCTTCACGCAGGTTGGCTACACGCAAGTCGGCCCTATCTAGGTCAGCTACATGCAAGTTGGCCCCATTTAGGTTAGCTCCACGCAAGTCGGTTCTAATTAGATTTGCTTCATGCAAGTCAGCACCACTCAGGTCAGCGCCACTCAGGTTGGATTCCCTCAGGTCAGCACTACTCAGGTCAGCACCACTCAGGTCAGCGCCACTCAGGTCAGCGCCACTCAGGTCAGCGCCACTCAGGTTGGATTCCTTCAGGTCGACTTCCCTCAGATTGGCACCACTCAGGTCAAGTTTAACCTTAGGATTCCCAATTCTCCAACGCTTCCAGCCCTCTACTCCCCGGTTAAGCCGCCTCAAATGATTCACATTCGCCACGCCACCACCCTCACTTCAACAACTCAGCCGACACACCTGAAAACGTTCGTTTTTCTTCAACTTCAGCAGCAACAACCTTCAAAAATCCAACGCTGGCCACTCCAACTCAATCAACCGCGTCAACTAGGATTTTTTCCATTCGTCAATCGCTCCCACAACGAAAGCGGCGACGGGATGGTCAATAGCACTTTCAAACGCTTTCATTCCACCAGCAGTGAGGGCAGCGACGGCACGTTGTTTGAAGGTTGGATTGGCTTCGATTTGGGCAATAGCTTGGGTAGCCAGGGTCATCTTTTCGGTCATGGTCTCAGCTGGGGCGGTTTGCTCTAGCTGCTTGAGTAAGGCTTGGATTTCGGCTGCAGCCTCTGCAAGGGAGGGTGTTTTACTAGCTTGGTTATTGATCGTGCCACCGACCTGGTCGCCTTTGACGGTTTCGGCAAACCCCCCGGCAAACTGAGCATTACGGAGGTCATATTTTGGGGCGTTTGAACCTTGTTCAGACATATTTACATCTCCTTGGTTATGGTATTGGCTAACAAACGTTTGTGACGGTCGATCAATTGCTGTATCAACCATGCGGGCTAGCATTTTGACTTGTTTATCTTTTTCAATAAGGAGTGCTTGTAATGCCTCTGGGGGCAGAGTAAGCAAGTAATCGTAGCGCTCAAAATACTGACTGTTCAGCTCAGATAAATCAGCTTGGGGATCTGTCTCAGCACGGAGCAGGAGTTTATCTCGATTTTTGCCTCGTTTCTCCATAGAAACGATTTCCATCTCAGCTTCTGGATGGTTTTGCTGGAGGTCATGGTATGCGATCGCAACTGCACGAGGATCTACCGCTTGGTTATGGTATAGGTCCAGGGTTTCGACCATCGGAGCGATGAAGTCAGAAAACTCTCCATCCGCAAAGGTCTTGTTCCAATCATCAGGTTTACGACGGGGATTGGGATCTGGATGTCTTTCAGAGGGCAAGCGCATAAAGACATAGTCACAGCGAATGCCATCGAGTTTGGTACGAGTGGTAATGCCCCAATCTTCGATATAGGCTCCGGTCAGAGTGGAACCAGTTAAGTCAGCAACATCGAGCTGAGTTTGGACTAGCTTGGCGTCGGATAGGTCAGCTTCTTGCAGGTAGGCACAGTTGAGGTTAGCACCGATGAAACTGGTGTTAGCGAGATTAGCCCCTTGCAGCACTCCATAACTGAGATTAGAGCCCGTAAAATCCGCTTTGAACAGGTTTGCACCTTGCAAGTTGATACCCGAGAGATTGAGCAGATGGTCATAGGACTGTCCCTGCCCATTGCCCGTTAGTACTAACTCACGAATTTTAGAATTGTTGAGATAAGTCTCTCCCGGACGTACACGGTCCAGTTTTTCAGCATCCCGCCAACAGGTACGACGTAGCACTGCTCGCCTAAAGTCAGTACTTTTGAGACATGCTTGAGAAAAATCAGCATCTGTGAGCGTCGCCCCTCGAAAACTAGAGCCGCCGATAGCGGCAAACGCGATAGCAACAGAACGTATCCAAGCATCTCGCTCATCTCCCTTAAACGCTCGCCAGCCAATATAGGCACTCACCAACGCCACAGCTACTACTAAAGCTATGGCTACGGCGCGGATTCCAGTGATGAATCCAGCTATGGATATGGATATAGATAAGGCTACGGTTCCAGCTACGGTTCCAGCTACGGCTATAGACGTGACTACAGCTATAGCTACAGCGACGATAACGACTCCGAATCCGGCTATGGTTATGGCTAAAGCTATACTTATGGGCCTGCCTATGGCCATCAATCCAGCTCCGGATAGGCCCGCAATTACACCTGGAGCTATGACTGCTACACCTATGACTGCATATCTAAAACCTTTACAGAGAAGCAGGAATAAAAAGATAACGGCAACCGCTAATGAGGCCCAACCAACAATCTGATTTTGAGGTTTACCAGAGTCATAGAGTAGGTTAACAGTAGCGCCGACAAACCCTGAAAAAATTTCTAGAATTGTAGACGTTAATAATGAAGAAACAACAATCCCCGCTGCCCAACGCTTCTGCAATCCAGCTGTAGCCTGAGCAAAATTCGCCCCAGTCAAATTCGCATTGGTGAAGTCCGTACTACGGATATCAGCCCCGCTAAAATCTGCACCTGATAAGTCTTTGCCCTTAAAGTTTTGACCTCTGAGACTGACTCCTTTGAAGTCTCGCTCACCTTTCTCATAGAGTCGCAGCACCTCAGCGGCTTTCATGTCCTAGCTCCATGCACCCAATCACCCAGCAATACCTTTTTAACTCATCAAGTTCAGCTAATGCTTCTACTGATCGAATTCTGGGCTATTTGCTAAGCAACTCAGCCAAAACCCTCGAAATTCTTTGCTTTCCTTCTAATACTGTCTTTAGGATTGCTGATCACTGTCCCACGTCAACTACTCCAAAGGCATGGCTGCAAAGTGTTTCCGTAGCAGATCATGCACGAAGCGATAGCGACCACCCGTTCTTTGGATGAATCGGTGTTTAACAGCATGGTCAAGGAACCGGGCGTAGTTCCATGGGGTATGTCCGTTGATTGTGAGAACTACACGTAGGGCAAAATGTTGAATAGCTGCTTTTAATCCGAAAATCAGTCCAAAACTAAGCCCAAATACTAACCCGACACCCAGTCCGACACTCAGTCCGATACTCAGTCCGAAAAGCAATCCAAAAATTAGTCCGACACTTAGTCCGAAACTCAGTCCACTTATTAAAGTAACAACGATTGAGTTCTGAAAAGATCTCCAAATCCCCTGGTTAGGAAAGTTTTTTTCATTGATTAGTTCATTACTTAGTCCAACACTCAGTCCAAAACTAAGCACAGTACTCAGTCCAAAACTAAGTCCACCAATCAGTCCGCCAATTAGCCCGCCGCTCAGCTCAGGATCCAATCCAATGCTCAGTCCGCAAGTCAGCGCGAAAATCATTATGATACTCAGAACGATTCCTAATCCATCAGAGAATGAAAATCTCAGTTTTTCACGTAGTTGAATAGCTGAGATTTTCAACCTTTCGCCCATCCCTTCACGTATCACGCCAATCAGTCCACCAATCAGCCCACCAATCAGCCCACAGGGCAGACTGAAAAATAGCCAAGCAATTAATCCGAAAAATAATGCGGAAAGCAAACGTTCAATCAAGCCCATAATATACACATGGGAAAAAACGCTAATTAGCCCAGCAGCAATTAATCCGAGAATTAGTGCGACAATCGACCCAACGCTCAGTCCGGCACGTAACCCGTCTATCAGGCCTTTGTGGAACTCGATAACTAGCCCACTAATCAGGCCAACAATTACTCCAACAATTAGTCCAACAATTGGTCCACCAATCAGCCCGCAAGGCAGCCCACCAATCAGCCCGCAAGGCAGCCCAACAATCAGCCTAAAAATCAATTCATAAAGATGCATTTCTTTTTGGGATTGGTACAGCGAGCTAGGTTGTAAGCATTCGATTAAAAACTCGGTTTCATCAGAAATTTCCAGCTCTTGAGCTAGCCATATTAAGTAAACACATGTCTGATGAGAATTGGGAGCTTTATGAGGAGGGTAAACATCTGAATGCTTCTCTTTGAGCTTTTGTGCAATAAAGGCATCAAACAATTCCTGCTCGTTACGAATTGGATTACCCTGATACGCCACCACCATCATAAAAAGGAACAGTGGCTTCTGGGATAGTTTTAGTAAAGCTGAACTATTCTTGATATTCTTCCAAAGGCTCAGTCGATTTAATTCTTCAAAATACTGACGGATTTGATCTTCTTTCAGAGTCTCTAAATAAATAGCCCCATTCAACCCATCCAGTTCAATTTGGCCTGCTTCATACTCTTCTCGACGGCAACAAACTACTAACTCTGATGTACGAGTTGTTTCTAGAAATTGGTTAATCTTTGCAATGCATTGTTTTTGTTTAGTCAGCCCTAGCTCATCTAATCCATCCAGCATCAGCAGTATGTGGTTACCTAGTAACCATTGCTGTGTGGTGACTTCTGACAGACTATAGAGTCTATCTAGTTGGCTTGCTACCCATTTATCAATAGATTCCCCATTCCAGCTCGACAGCTCTAGAATCATGGGCACCGGATGCTGAGCATTCTCCTCTACCCGAGCAACCAAGTCTTTAGCCAGCTGCAGCAATTCAGTTGTTTTCCCAGCGCCCGGCTCTCCTAGAATGAGTAGCTTTCCTGCAATATCCGGTCGCTCAAAAACCTCAATGATTTTCTGTTTGAGCTTTAAGTCCAGCGGTGGTTTATTGCCTTTTGGATGTAGTACCCGGTTGACAGCCTGAAAGCTGGGCTCACCGTCCTTGGGTGGGTCTTCAGGAACCAGCTCATACTTAGGGGTACCTACCCGTTGCCGCTGGTCTTCCATATAGAGATCCAGCTTGACCAGCTCATGCAAAGACGTAGCTAAACGAAGGTTGACTTCTTTTTTGACGATTTTCAGTAGCTGTTTGCGAGTGTGTTCTAGCTGGTCTGTAGAGGGTTGAGATCGCTGAAAGGGGCTTGGGACACCTAACCAACTAAGAATTCCAGATAACTGGTCACCAACAGTGAGGAGAAATACAAGAACGACAGATCCCAAAAAGAGCACCGTCCATGCCCTGGGAGACATTAGCTGCTCAAGCTGCTCAAGTAGATTGGACAAAGGATCGGATTGAGTAGCTGACTCAGCCAGCAGCCATGCTACAGCACTCAGCATCACCTCTGCTCCTGTTGCACTTGCTTCAGAGCTTCTTCGTCCTTGAGCCGCCGAATCAACGCCTTGACTTGAGCCTCAAAGCGAATCGGTACTCTAACAAGCTTGGTGGTTCGTCCAGTGGCAGGTCTACTCATTTCCGATAACGGTTAACCGCGTTATCAGGAGTATACAGCTGGTTTATCGGGATTCCGTAAGCATTAAATAACCCCCGATGCACTGAGCACCAGGGGCGGCTTTTTATAAGAAATTTAATGGGGCAGTATGTCTGCCATCTATACCTACAGTGCCCAGGTTTAGATTCCTGACATCTATCAAGCAAACCAGCTTTAATAGGCTATAGATACAGAAAACGGCTCCCAACCGCCAAGTTAGAGCCGCTTTCAAAGTATGTAACCTGTAGCCCTATGGTAGCCGATGGTTCGGATTTTTTTGGCTCATGCCAGTGAAGATAAGGATGCTGTTATTGATCTGTACAATCGGCTCAAGGCTCAAGGTTTCAAGCCTTGGTTAGATAAGAAGGATTTATTACCGGGGCAAAACTGGCGAGCTGAAATACCTAAGGCAATTCGAGAAAGTGACGTTTTCATTGCCTGTCTATCCAAGGAATCGGTTGCTAAGCAAGGCTATATTCAACGCGAATTTAGAATGGCCCTCCAGAAAATGGGAGATATGCCACCTGGAAAAATCTATCTAATTCCGGTCCGGTTAGATGATTGCCAAGTACCCGAGCTACGCCAAGAAGAATATGGAATAAACCTGGCAGATCTGCAGTGGGTGGATCTGTTTCAAGACGGGGAATTAGAACGGCTCGTGACGTCAATTGAGCTGCATTTTCCAAATGAGATCGCAACCCCAACTCCGAAACTTCCGACCTTTACCTTTGAAACTGTCAAGGTAAATAACGAAGGTTTTATTACTAGCCGAGAACAGAGAAGTGCTGAGTATTTCCGTCAGGAGCTGGGTAATGGTGCATATCTGGATATGGTGAAAATTCCTGGAGGAGTTTTCTGGATGGGATCTCCCAAGGATGAACTAGGGCATAGAGACTCGGAAAGTCCACAGCATAAAGTTACTGTGCCAACATTTTACATGGGCAAGTATCCAGTTACCCAACGTCAATGGTATGCGGTCTCTTTGTTACCTGATGCAGATAGTCATTTAGATCCCCATCCTTCCGGCTTCAAGGGGGACGATCTCCCTGTTGAGCAAGTGAGCTGGAATGAAGCGATTGAATTTTGCAAGCGTTTGTCTAGGCGTACAGGTAAGGATTATCGTTTGCCCAGTGAATCAGAGTGGGAATATGTCTGCCGAGCGGGGACAACAACGCGCTATTTCTGTGGAGATAAACTCACCAGGAAGCAGGCTAACTTTCACCGAAACCAAGGCACAACAACTGTAGTAGGTATTTATCCCCCCAATCCCTTTGGTCTCTATGATATGCATGGCAATGTTTGGGAATGGTGTCAGGACCATTGGCATGAAAACTATCATGGAGCACTAAGCGACGGCAGTACATGGATAAAGGACGGTGATTCCTTCTATCGAGTTCTTCGCGGGGGCTCCTGGCCCTACGATCTAGAGTATTGCCGCTCCGCCCGTCGCGACCTCAATCAACCTGGCCTCTGCAGCAACTATATTGGTTTTCGAGCAGTGTGTAGTGCCCCGAAGACTCCTCATTAGCACTTTCACTTTTTGCGCTGCTGCACTTTTCAGACATGAGATTGTCTCATATCAATACTATTAAATCTCAAGTCAATACAAAGATCATAATTCTCGATTGTCACACTTGCTGTCACATAAATATAGTCTTAGCTTGACACAAGTTGTCTTAGGATGACTTCATAAAACTGGTTGCGAGTGTGCCAGTTGTCCTAAAAACGATCAAAAATCTAGACTGATGGCTGTAACCCTTATAAATTCGTTGATTTCTAGTTTACGTTACTCCATTTTGTAAACTAGAGTAGAGGTGTTCATGAAAATCGCTCCTAAAATGTTCACGACTGCGAATTTTGATCTCTCCGAAACCGTTGCGGCTCCAGCTCGGAAAAAAGATGGCAAGGGTCAAGCTCGTCATCTAGGTGAAGAAGAGTTAGTCACGTTTTTCAATCACTTGCCGGATGAGAAATGGCAATGTGTATTTGCGATCGCATACTTCACTGGCTCTCGTATCTCTGAAGTACTGAGCTTAGATGTGAATGCGATTCAGTCCGATCGGATCGTGATTACTGTGCTGAAAGCTCGCAAACCCATGACGCGAGAAATTGCAATTCAGCCACAGTTGCAGACGTTTCTAGATGCCTACGACGCACCCGAAAGCGGGTATCTCTTCCCGGCCTACCAAAACAGTCAGCGTAAGACTCATGTTTCTCGGCAAGCTGCCCATAAAGTTTTGAAAGAGGTGATTGACGCTGCACCCGAGTTGGATGGAATTAGTACTCATAGTTTCCGTAGGAGCTTTGCTACGAACCTGCAGAAAGCGGGCAAGTCAGCAGCAGAAATCAGCCGATTACTAGGGCATAAGTCAACGACGATGACGGCTCGGTATATTGGGTAGTTTGTCTGTAACTAAAGGAGACTATTGCTTGTAAATTCAGCCTTAAGGCAAATAGGCAGCGCTAGGATGGTTGGCTATTAATTGGGTTTAATGATTACTTACTACCTGAATATTATTTAGTTCTATGACTAAGATAGTAGCTAGTTAGTTTGGTTTATTGATAAGGAATGAGCTTATATGAGTGGTTCAACGCCAATTTTTCAGAGAGGTGAAAAATATGTAAGAGGAGAAAATCAAACTAATACCTATCAAATTATTGTCAATGAGGAAGCTATTTCACCGGAATATGCTTACTTAAGCTATTATTCTCGAACTCAAAAGGGCTTAGGAAGTCTCTGTATATTTTCAAAAGAGGGATACTATAAAACAAGCAACTATACTATCGATGAATTAACTAATTCTTTTGAAGAGATATATATTTATGATTTATTTTCAACTAATTCTTTTGAAGATTTCTGGATAGATTCAATCTCAGTCAGGTCTGGAAGCCCTACAAGTCGAGAACCTGCCTACAGAGAAAAATATATTGAGTTTAAGTTTGAAATTGATATTGTCAATTGGAAAAAAGTCTGGTCACTAAAAGAGCACTTCAATAATTTCCATTCCTATATAAATGGCTATGAATTAAAATTTAATTCCCCAGAAGATTGTGGCCTTTTAGGCATACAATCAGATCATAGCAATACTAATCCAGTAGAATACGATATCTTTACCACCTTCATAAATGACTATGGTAGTTTTACCTTAAAGGATTTTTTGAACAGATGTATTGAGATCTTTAAGAAAGCAAACAGTGAAGTATTAGATAAATATCAGTCATCCTTAACTACTTACTCTTTAACTGAGCGCTTCAACTTTCCACCAGAAGTCAAAACAGCATGTGAACAATACCTTTTATATTTTGCTGAGTTCTTAAATGATATTGCTGGTATTGAAGTTGATACTAGTTTGAGCCCTGATGGTGAAAGTACTATATTTGCAGTTCAACCTAGAAATAGAGAAGAAGCATTAGATACGATTGGTCAATATCTAAAAGCTTACTTGCAGTTTCCAGGTAGCGAGTTAATCAATAAGATTCAAGTTTCCTCGGACCTAAGTTTGCAAGCACAAAGTCTAAAGATTCAAGTTGATAATCTGAAAAATCAATTAGATATAGCAAACCTAAAGCGTCAAATGATAGGTGCTGTGATCGAACTTAAGGATCAAAGTATTCAAGATAAAAATGCTGAAATTTCTCGATTAGGGCAACAGCTACAGGAAAATCAAATTACTATTCGAGTTTTAGCTGAATCACTTCAAAAGAAAGAAGATGAAGAATCTATATTAGGCGATGCATTAAAGGTCAAGGACTACGAAGCACCAGGTGGCTTAGTTATAGGTACTCCTGACATAGTAAGAAGGGTTAAGCGGTTTTTAGGACTTGATTGATGTTTATCCTTCAGCACTGAACCCGTTCCAAGCTTCAGTACAAACCCAAACACTGACAGTTGAGATCGCATCTTCACTGATGAGGGTGTGAGTGGTGCAAAGTCATCTCGACCGGAGTGGGATAAGTGCCTTGATCAGCTACGTAAAGGTGATGTCCTAGTGATATGGAAACTAGACCGAGCTGGCAGGAGTACCAAGCATCTGATTGAGGTGTCAGAGTTCCTGGAGTTCAAAGGTGTAGAACTGCGCTCTATTCAGGACCAGATCGATACCTCAACCGCTATGGGTAAGTTCTTCTTTCGCACCATGGCCAGTATTGCTGAGCTAGAACGGGACATTATCAAGGAGCGAACCGAAGCAGGCTTGAAAGCTGCTCGTGCCCGTGGTCGAAAAGGTGGTCGTAAGAAAACGGTTACCAAAGGTCAGGAGTTAGAGGCTAAGCGATTGGCTGATGCTGGAGAAATGCCTATCACAGAAATTTGTAAGCAGGTGGGTATCAGTCGGGCGACCTACTACCGTTTGGTTGGTTAAGTTGCCACTTAAATGGAAGTAATGAGTACCCAACCAAGCGATAGTAGGTCATTCGGCTACAAACCTTCAGAAATCAGGTAAGTCAGCTTAAGGTCATGTCTGAAGCCGTGGCTACCGCTAAACCTGAGCCGGAATCTAAACTATCTACTACCGACTGGTCCCAGGTGTCCAGCTCTGAGCTTAAAGGCAATCAGCCCCATGGTCTGAGGAGAAAATCAGACGCTCTACTGAGGCCATCCGGGCTTACAACGAGTTCAAAGAGTTAGGGCAGACGGCTCTAAGACTAACGTTAAACACCTGTCAGGCTCCCGCTATGGCACAATCAAAGCTTACTTTGCTGCCCATCCTGAGGTAGCTGATTACGATAAAAAGGAGTATGGCTTCAGTGTCTAGCATGATTGGGGTAAGACTCTATCGATGAAGTTAATTGAGTGGTAGGCATTCACGGTCAGCAGTTAGTGTCAATCGCAGTCGAACTATTGACACTGTTCAAACTATTGACACTGGGTAATATAAATTTTCAATCAAACTATTGACACCTTGCTTTGAGGAAAGGTTACTATAAGTGTACACAAAGTACGTAATATTCTACGTACTCGATGAAGTGTATGTATGAGCTACTAGATTCAAAGGCTAGTAGCAGTTTATCTGTTTCTTAGAAACTTAGGGATCTAGAACCGTGTCTTCTGCAATCACCGCAAACAGGCTCTATCAGGATGCCACTTTTTCTGCCACAGAGCTGAATCGTAAACCTGGTCAGATATTGGATGCAGCTTTGGAAGGACCTGTAACTATTCATCGGAATGGCGAAAGTTATGCGCTGATGAGTCGGAAGAGGGCGTCAGCTCTTTATGGCAAAACTGACAGTCTTGCTCAAGCTTTTGAAATTACCAACGCGGCTCACCGAATTAGACATGGTGAACAGATAAGTTCATCAAGCCGCTTTGCTTGGCTCAAAGCTTTTGACTCAGAAGAGTTAACAGATTTGATTGATGAAATCTCTGAGTCCTATCATCGCGCAATGGCCACTGATGATGGATGGAAACTTCTTCTTGGAATAATTCACGAATGGTGTGAAAGTGCAATCGCTATCGTTAGCGATGAGCTAGATGAGGCATGGAATGCAGAAGGTGATGAGGTGCCTCTAGATGAGACAAATAATAGTGATTCCATAGATGAATCTGTCTAGATAGGCACTCGCTTTCTTTATGATCGATGCTAAGAATAACTTAGCTACAAAGTGAATGGAGAAGAAAAAATGGCAAGTCGTATTCAAAAATAACTCTGTAAGAAAAGCTTGGAAAGAGTTGGAGCAGAGGTTTCCAAGCGCTGCCAAGCGGTGCAAGAAACATCTAGAGCTAACCCCATTAGCTCGAATAACAGGAAGTGTTTTCCCACTAAAGGGCAAAAAATATAAGGGTAAATGGGAATACGAAGTATCTGAAGGGGATAGAGTATATTACTTCCCGAAAGAAGGAGAGCTTAAAGTGATGGTCTTCTACGCTGGGACTCACCCTAAGAAAACACCTGAGTTTTAACCCAAATTATGAGAGCTTAAACGCAGTGATGTAAGAAGCTATTTACAAGCCTTGAGTTATACCAATTTGTCCTTTCTATTTATAAGGTTGCCACTATGTCTGGACCATCTTACTTTGTTAGGCTAATTGTAAAAGGAGCTGCTACGGCTTGCGGTGCAGACCCTATCACAGCAAATATATTAGGCCGTACAGCGAATGTTGGCTCTAGCCTAATCTTTCACGATCATCATACACATTTTCATGTTGACCCTGACGAGATGGCTGATGCACATAGCTTTGTCGGTGATCATTTGGAGTCGGCAGGAGATTTACAACGAAGCGGTATTTCGGTGCATGACCTGAAAGGTGAAGGGTTCAACGAGGGCACAAATGTATTTGTTAGCCACGAAAATTGGCAATCTGACCACTGGGGCAAAATTGAAGATTTTCGTAATCCTGGCCCTGATGACGTGGATGTAAAAATTGAGGTTGATTCTAAGGATCCGCGTTGGACTCACAATCACGAGTGGGTTGATTCAGATCAAATAAGTCTAGAGAAACCATACTAGAGTTGGACTTTCTATTGAATCTAAGGGGAACCATCAGGTTCAATAGCAATGTTTATCCTGCTACTGCTAAAGCCAACTGACGATATTAGGGCTGTATCAAAAGCTAGGTGTTGTATCGAATCAGAGGGTATTGATACAAAATATTGGAATACTATTTTCCAAACAAAAGCACTGGGCAAGTTTGCTCCGGTTGTAGTTTAGTCTTATTACTGGACTGGCTGATGTTGAGCGGGGACTGATTAGAGAACGCACTCAGGAATCAATGGAGTACCGCAAAGTTTAAGGGGCTATCCCTAGGTGGTCGCCATAAGTCCTGTAAATCCGAGCAGGTCATATGGTCCTTAAACTTCGTGGCAATGGGATGAGCTGCTGCAAGTGTAGGATTAGCTTAGGCATTATTCAGCGAATCTTGAAAGCTCCCGCAAATACTGCTGATGCGGTCTGAGCATTACAGCTATTACCGAACTCAGGCCCCCTAACCCAATGAATACCAACGAAACTTCAGTAACCTTACAACGGTGAAATAGTCCCTGTTCCAGTAGACCGTTACACCTGGATTAGCATTTGCCCTATTCGACTAGCATCCTATCTTTACAAGTCGTTGCTCTAACTGTGAGATGCCGATCACTCAGACCCAACCAGCATGAATTTCTTGGGATTGTGCGCAGGTTAGACATATTTTCACATCACAAGGAATCAACTAACAAGTAACAAATTCTTTGTGTTGAAACAGTAAATATATGGCAGAGCAGACCTACTGAAGAGTAGTTTATCTTAGCTGAGCTAAACCCTAATCAATGGCTCGGGAAAAGGTTATTCATCTCTTTACACACCAGGTAAATGCCTTTGACCAATCCGTTTTACTTCAACTGTTAGAAACCTAGAAAAAACGATTGTTACGTAAAGCATAACTCCAACCCTTATTTATGTAGCCTTTACTTTCTCTATTTTTCGTTTTCTTTAATAGCTTTTCTGAAAAGTCAATTAATAATTCATTCTCATTCTGATGAATAGGTGCCTCATAATACTCAGCAGCGAAACGATTAAGCAGACTATCATTTGTTAAAAGCTTCTTCTTTCTATTAATAGCTGTCGACAATATCAAAAGGTCATTGATAGTATTCCGAACATTTCCTTTGCAGTTATATTTAGATACAAACTCTGAGAATAGTCTCAATCCATCCTCTAAAGACGTCTTAGTGAGAGAGTAACAGTAGTAATCACTATCAAGAATATACTTGAAACGTCTTAAAAGATATTTCTGTTTTTGTTTGGGTAAATGGGAAATACTAATTTTGTATATATCAATTTTCTTTTCATTTATGATTTCGGAAACTGCCTCATTGCCAAACTCTCGATAAGCTGAAAACTGATTGCCAAAATCAATAACTATCTGATCTGTCCGACGAGCACCCAATTTTGCGCTTTTGGGATTACTAAAAAGGTCAAGATTACTAGGACTATATTCGAGATTAGGATATTTAGCTGGATGAATAATATAGTAATCAGGCTGCTTTGATTCTTTAGCCTGTGCTATTAAAAACTCATTAGCCGTAATGGAGGCTATTGCCAACCTTGCGTCATGAATACCTGTCTCAATACCTTTGAATCGATACGACAAAATCTGTGTATCAATGATCAAATCCACACCTAGATTCCTCCAAATGTTCAGAAACTGACTTTTGCCTATTCACCTTATACGGTAGCCTGATTTGAAATAATACTGAAAGTTGCTATAACTGCGAAATGTTGATCGCCCAGACTCCAGCCACAGCTTATACAAACTCAGCCTAAGCAAATTAGATAACTTTTCATTAGGAGCAAACCGTTTGACCACCGAAGGCAAAAAAGTAACAACCCCTAGGCAGGGTATCAATACGCACATGAAAAGCCCCTGGTGTTATCCAGAAGCTTTGTTTTTATAAACTCTATTTGATTGGGAACCTTTGCTTTTCTAATAGCTCGTGCCAATGCTCAAATACATGTAGCTGCCACAGGTCATTACCAAAAGCCCTAACGCATGCTGAAACGCTCGGAAGTGAGCCGCTTGGAATTGCGGTGATACCATATACGTTTTTACTCCTTTTTATTGGAATCGTCGTGCCAAAATGAAGCTTCGAACCTTAAAAAGCAGGCAAGTCAGCCGTAAAAATTAGCCGATTACTGGAGCATAAGTCAGCAATGATGATTGCTCGAAATGTTGGCGAGTTCATCTGTATACCCTAAAGATTGAGGATATAGTCTGGCGATTAATCAGATTGTCTCTGCTGCCATTCCTTCCAAAGTTTTATTCGTCCCAATGAGGAGTAATGCATTGGAAACTTGGCACTGTAATGTGTTGAAGTCGCATATTCCAAAATCTTTTGGATACAAGAGTAATATTGCTCCAAGACCGAGGCGACTACATCTAACATTTCCTGTAAAGCTTTAGAGTGATAGACTTCCAACTCTTGCTTTAGATGCTCTAGGCTATCTAGCCTATGAGCAAATTTTTTTCTATATTCACTTAACTTGAATAGTGTCTCCTCGTCTACCACAGACTCTATCCAATTGTCCATTTCAGGAGACTTGTGAGACTGTATGCCAACTTCTTCTTGTGATTTTTTTCTAGAGTCGATAGCCATAGCATTAATAGCCTTCATAGCATGAGCTACCTCAGCGTTAGTGGCTGGCCTCAGACCATCTTCTCCATTAATTCCAAGGTGCTCTACGTTAGTTATAGGTTGACGGTCAATCTTCAAAAACTCTTTCGAATTCTGCTTAATTATCTTGCTGTAAAGAGATTTTTTCTTAGAAATTCCTTGATGCATTGAGTATGCATCAACACATAAAAACATTGCTTCATGCTCTAGGCGCTTGTAAGCACCAATCCAGCCTTGCTCATCTGGATTGTAATTGTTAATAAAAAACTGCAGATCCTCTCTGAGAGTAGACTCTCTCAATTGAAGCATACCAATCACCCGAAGGACATCTACCAACTCTTCAACAATTGGTTCTTTCATGCACAATGAATTGTAATTTTTAGTCATACTCCCTTATAGTCTAGTTTTTAATCCTTGTAGTACTACATCTCATTGAAAAATTAGCGATGTCATAATCCCGATAGCCCTCTGGTCACTCAGTAGAGCGATCGCAACCTCCAGCTCACAATACTGCAACTCTACCGACTCACCCACCACCCGCATCGGCTAATCACATACCCACCAGCAACAACGCCACGGCCACCGTCAGCACCCAATACTCCGCCGGTCCCCCCGTCCGTATCCGTCGTTTTGGGTTTGACACGCTGATCGCCAAGGCCGGATCAGGCCAAAACAGCTGAACATCCTAGCGCGTAAAGCAATCGGCAAAACAGGCCAACACATGACCCAGGAGTACCACCGCCGTCGTCTTGATATTGCCCAACGCTGCGCCGATGCTTAGGGATACCGCTGCAATCGCAACCGTCGCCACCAGCGAATGAGTGAGACCGATGGGGAAAGCGATCTTCAATCCATGAGTTGATGGGGTAAAAGACCTGGCCGATGATGCTAGTCCTAGTGTCGATGTCCGGCAGCTGGCTACCCAGGACGGCGAGCGCTAACGGTAGGGGCTGGGCAGTGCCGAGTAGTAAGGATGCACCTGCGGTTGCGATCTCAGCGTGAGTAATCGCCATCATTGGCCGGTCAAACTCTATGGAGTCACATCTTCAAGCGTGCCCAAAGTCAAGCAGAGAGCAAGACTCAACTAAAACTAAATCTTGCTAGTTAGTTTTAGAAGCTTCCACAACACAGATTATCGAATTTGCGATATAACTTATATATACGATAGTTAGTTTCGTTATGCTTGCCGCAGTCATACTTAGTTTCAATCCAGGGTTCTTAGTCAGTCAATTTCCAAGCTCTACCTGGAAGAAGAAACAGATAACTAGCCAATTTGCCTGGATCAAAAGAAAGATCTCAAGAGAGAATGAAGCAAATCCTGCGAGCCATTTTTATCTCAGCTCAATCTCCAGTGGTCAAATAGCACATTCCTGCGTCTCTCAATTGTGAGCAATGCTAAGTAATCCAGTAAGGAAAAAGCACATGGTTTCAGATGAAATGAAGGTTGCTCAGCGTTCCAGAGCAGCCCCTATTCCTTTACGAAAAGAAATAAGTAAAAATGAAATTCAACGGCTGCCAAAAACAACGCCGCGAGAACGCCTCATCTTATTTGCTATCGGCAATCAAGAGCGTTATGGGTTGGCTATTCAAAAAGCCATCGAAGACTGCAGTAATGGTGCTGAAAAAATTAGCATCGGCTCTCTCTATCCAACACTACATAACCTGGAGAAAAAAGAACTCGTCATCTCAAGATTTGGAGATACTCCCCCAGACGAACGATGCGGTGCACGGAGAAAATACTACAGCCTCACTAAAACAGGAAAAGAAGTTATTCAAGACATTTTGGATTTCCAGAACCGATTGCTGTCCTGGGAATCATAGGAGTTGTCTGAAAACGCCAGCGACCTACCTCATAGCAGAACCTGTAGCTTACTTGTTTCTACCATGGGATAAAGTTGAAGACTGGTTAGATGACATCGCTGAAAAGCGAGCAGCTCTATACTATAAAGAAAAATGGAAGGGCTGGAGAATTTGTGGATATGACGTACTTTGGTCTCTTGACTTGAGCTATTGTGCCATCGCCTGTCGTATAAATTTGTTACTAGGAAAATAGGTGTGATATAGGTGATGCCGCCAGGAATAAAGCATGGCGTTTATGCTTGGTGGCATCCGCAGATACTTATCGCCCCAACCGCTTCCTCGCCTCTATCACCTGCCCTAGCTGCTTCATTGTCATCTCAATAAACCGCACGATACAAAACGCCATCAGACAGACGATCACAATCGGCATCACCATCACATACTGCAAGGGTCTAAAATCAACGACTACCCCCAAGCCCAGCTATCGTGGAAGCGTGAGGGCGTGGATTAGCTCTACAACACAAAAGCTCAGCCCCCTTGGCTCAGGTTTTTACAATGTGATTATTTGCCAGTTGTTACGCAGTCTGCAAGATGCGCGTATTGCTATAAAGGTGCCCGAAAATCAATCATTATTTTGACTGACTTTATTGATTATCGTACAAAAATACAGCCTCAAAATCAGCTCGACATCCCCAATACTGACCGTTGAAAATTAGGTGCGTATGGGGTCGTTCAATCCATACTTTATTAGCTACTTGAAAATTATTTGTGATGACTATTTCAGGAACTGTATTTAGTTTCATCGGAATGCCTTCAATCTAAACGTTTTTCTATTTCTTCAAAACTATGAAAATGCAACCTAAAATGCTGGGTTAAGCTTTGGAGGATTTTTGAGCTGAGCGCGGCTGGACGGCCTAATTCTTCGTGTTATCCAGCTCACTTTTTTCCATTAAATTACCTGCGGAATACTCTGATCGAATGCTAACTTTAATAGTCCTAGAAGCCAGATCGCAATTGACACTCTTAAGGCAGGTTTACTCATCGCTATCGTCTGCCCTTCCTAAGCACTCAAGCTTAAGCTCACTTACTTTTTTCTTTCCCTTGCTGTAGGGCTTATAAGGATACTGAATCCGTTCGATTACTTTCCATTTGTATCCCTCGTAGATATACATATCATCTACTAACGCAGTGTCGTAGAGCTGTAGCGTAATCTTCTGACCGAGTGCTGTGAGCTGTTGATAAGGCGTGCTGTCAATTGTGGCCTCATCAAAAAGTAACCAACACAGGTAGATTATGGGTTTCTTTTCAACTTTATGGGTTGTGCCAGCTTCAGAGCCACCGTATAAAAATCGGGCCATGGGGTCATCCTTAAATTAGTTGTGGTGGTGTGGTGTGGTTATACGTGTGGTTGTGGTTGTGGTTGCTGTGGTCCTTTTGGTTTCCTTAAAAACGCCCCCCTAACCACACGACCACATGACCACAACCACACTAGTTAGTCAGCAATTAGGTATGAATCACCACCGGATTTACAGTGTGCCAGTTTTAGATAGACAAGCATATCTAGGGCTTCTTTCGCATTATCTGAAGTGCCTACACCTGCGTCCCTATTTTTGCGGTTGCTGGTCACAGTACGAGGGATTATTTCCTCACCTCTATAGCTATTAGAGACAAACTTGATAACCCGAATAATGGCATCGGATGACAGCTCGCAGACAGATTTCAGGTCTACTGACCCTGACTCAATTCTGTTAATAGCTTTGCTAAAAACATCTGGATACTTGGCTTCCTTCGATGTAAAATCACCATCATTTCTTGGTAATAGTAGGGATTCTAAGTCAATAATTAATGGCTGGATAGCTGCATCCATTGGGGGTTTCCAGTTAGACAGATCTGGTAGTAAATGCTTACCTATTTCTTTACCCTGGGCAACAACATTGCACTCACCTATCGGGCGTAACATTCTGGTAGCTTGACCATTAACTACAACGTCTTTCATTTCACTAAAAGACTCAATTTGTAGGCTGCTTTTGTTAAACGCTTCCTTATTGCCTTTAGCACCACCAGTCGCCGCAATTGTGTCGTTGTGCGCAACCATCAGAACGTGTATCCCAACCTTACGAAAATCCTTACACGCTTTCTTGATAAATTCAGCTGAATTGCTGCATTCATCAGACCAGTCTGTGAACTCTTCAAGCACGACTAAAAGTTGTTGGAATTCGTGTTCTTTAGTGCCTTTTTCTACCCGTTCTTGGTAGCGCTGATTTGATAGTTCTAGGATGGCCAGCATGACGAGATCACATTCTTCATAGTTGGCACCTTTGCCATACACTGGCAGACCTGGCCAATCACCTAGCGCATAGTGTGGGTCAGCCACACAGACGAGGTAGCCACGCTCTACCGCTATGTAGATGGTTTTATTCGCTAACGTCGTTTTACCGCTGCCTTGACCGCCCCAGACAAGCGTAATGGGCGGGTAGATTAGCTCAGTTGGGTCAAGCTTTGGGAGGGTGTCAGCTGGTTTTAGGAAGGGGTTACCAATGAATTTAGGTTCACTGGTGTTCTTAGTATCGTCATGGATTGCGATCGCAACAGCATCAGCATTGGCTGCAGTATCATCCTTTGGGAGTTCATTGACCGTTTTAGCGAGAGTATCGACTACAGCGTCACTAGCGTTGGTGTCTTGCCCTCTAAACTGCTTGGCCAGCTTCAGGAGTGGCGAATCGCCCAGTTCAACCACGTCATCCATAGATTCAATTAGCTGGGCATAGGATTGTGCTAAAGCGGGCGTAGCGGGCTTACCTGAGTTGGTTAGCAGGTCTTCCAGTTCAGAGAGTTCCTGGTCGGTCAGATACTCAGTGAAATCGTTTTCCCTGACAGCGTCCTTAAACTCCCCCCAGCGCTTGAAACCCAAGTAAGTTCTACTGCCAGCGATACCGGCTGCAACGAGTAAAACTAAGCCCACGGGAGATCCGGCCATCACGATTAGAGCGACCCCGGCAATCCCACCCATACCCAAGCCTTCCGGGATACTGTTCGTTAGTTTTGTGTGTTCTCGCTGCCTGACTGCCTTGTAATAAAGCTCTGATATATCTAACTTCCCCGCTTTTAGGTCTGTATTAAATTGTTCAATTTTTGCAGCTCTGTCTTTGAAGGGGACAAGCTGTATGGCGGCTTGCATGGCTAAAATTCTCCTGTAGCGATTCGTGTATTGGTTTGCATGGTTGCTGCACTAGCGGGTGGAAAGTTTGCTCACGGCCCATCCGCCAGTACCTGTTATTTCTTGCCAAATAGATAAACCCCTTTGCGGGCCATAATCCAGAGACGGACAGCCACCTCAAAGAACACGATTGAGATCAGCCCCCGGACGATGTTTGCCCAGTCAGCATTACCCCAACCCAGCATGGGATCAAACTTGTTCCAGCCACCGACTATCCAGGGGGCAAACCAGGCGCACACCAGAAAGTCGATTAGGTAGCAGATACAACGCCACCAGCCCAGGGCATCGATCAAGCTTTCGTAGTAGTTGTTGTGGATGCTGGCTAGCTCTCTAACCGTTGCGCTTTCGTTGCCGGACACTTCAACTTTCTTGAACTTCTGAAGCGTTCCAATCAGATTTTTAAGCGTCTCTGGGGATGATTTGAAGATTACCGGCGCAACCTCACCCGACTGGATAATGGCGTACACCATCACACCTAATAGGCCAAACGCTGTTAGTTCCAGGCTACGCACTACACCAGCTAATCCCCGTAGGCTTAAGCCAACAAACCACCCGATTAACGGAGCGCCACTGAAAATCTCAGCGCCCAGATTGTGGAGATTGATCAACCCGGATTCGGGTGCGATCGCACGTCCAGCCGTGGCATAGATATGGGCACTTTGGAAAAACAACAGACCCAGCACAATTAGCGCCACAAACGACATGAACGTGGCAATAATCGCCCAGGTGTTAACAAATGAATTGGTCAGAAAACGCCAGGTGCTGATCACCAGGCAGATGAGACCGACCCAGCCGACAATATCGCCAAGCCAACCGACTTGCATGGCGATAATCCCGCCCAGGATGATCAGGATGAATCCCCATAGACACAGATTTACTTTCTTGCTGACGTACTTATAAGCCTTGTCTGCATGACCTTGGGCTTTACGGGTATATGTGCGATATGTGGGCTCAGTAGTGCTCTGGTTAGTGGTAGTGCTCTGGCTGTTGGCTGGATGGTCGCTTGTGGATTGATTGTTGCTGTTAGAACCTCTGCGTCTGTTGCCACTACCGGGGGCTCTACTATTTGCTGCAGCTGTCATCGCTTAAGGTCTCCTTAATTTGAGTGTGTAAACGAAGCATTGGATCGCACTGGCTGAGGGTGCCAGCCCATGGAATCATCAAACCGCTGGTTAACGAGCGCCATGTCACTCGCGCGTCTAGGGTCTTCCAGCATTCCTGACTGACCGATCTCTCCGGATAAGCCGTTGTCGTCACAGACCAAGTCACCGGGAGCCATAGAAACCCCGAAATTACCGTCTGTATAGGCAACATTCCGAGAGAGTGCGATGGCCTGAATTGACCCATCCTTGCGATAGACCCACGGCATTGTGCAGCCCGATCGATAGCGCTCATGGGCCACAAATGCATCCGCTTTTTGTTGAGCGACTTGGCGCTTTGCGGCTCGTCTATATCGTGCTGTGGGAGACATGTAAGCCACTAGCAGAGCAACAGCTATAAATAGGGTGCCTGTGCCTGCCAGTAGTGGGGCTAGGTTATATCGGAGTCCTGCGGGTAGAGTGAGGGCTGCAGCTGAGCCCAGTTTTGGTTTTCTTTTTAGTCGTTTGCGCATGGGTTTGATTGATGAAATTGTTCGCTTGGCAGACGCTCTGACGCCTAAACGAGAACCTCGTTTACCTGGGTTTCGAACACGGAAGTCGTCCACGGGCCTTCGTAGACGTACCCATTGAAAAAGTCGTTATGCTCACCCGGTGGATCGTCTGCAATCTGCACGATGTATGACGTGTAGGGCGTTTCATCGTCGTTATAGGCATGGACCGCCACGATTAACCCACGGGTGCCCGGATGAAATTCGTTACGGTCGTCAGGCGTGATTTCAACAATCTGACCCACCGTGTACTTTGGTTTTGCGACAGTCTTTGCCAATTCCTGCAGGCGACCTATACCCATGGGCATAAAGGGGATACCATCCGGGATTTCTTGGTCGATATCCCACCATTCCCAGTCTTGAGTTTTTAGCTCATAGCCGGTCTGGAGTCCATGAGACTTGCCAGCCCAGTAAACCGATAGCTCGATGTCTTTTTCACTCAAACGATCAGGCACTTGAATGAACACTCGCTCTGATTGCGTGAGTTCCGAGTTGGGTCTGTTGGCCCAATCAAATTGGATTTCGATATTTTTCATGGTTATATTGACGTGTTCCTTTTCAGGGGGACGACTGGCCAGCTCTCCGCTTGCAAACCTGGGGGCTGGCCTAAAAGCGGTTAGTCTTCTCTAAACGTTAGGTAAATCCTTGATTCCAATTGCTTTGGGGGTCTGCATGGATAGGGGTCAGATTGTTCGATTAGCTCTAATCCATCTCGGGTCAGACGACGAACAATCAGTTGAGCCGCATCTTTTACTGTCTCAGCCGCTGCCCAGACTCGAATTCTGATCAGGTCACTAGCTGGGTTAGGTTCCATCCCAGGCACCCACCGCTGATCGCCCGAGTCCCAAAAGAAATTCTTCTCATTCAAGGCTACATACAGCGTGCTCTGGTCCTCAGTTTGAGAGATATTGAGGCCCTGAGCAGTTTCCAAGGCTTTGAGATATTTCTGTGTTCTTCTAGGCATGGGATTAGCTCCAATCCGCTATCTGCGAGAATTCATCCTCTGTATCTGTTGGGGATGTCTATGGGTTGTTTCTCCTAAGGGCTGAGGGTGTAATCCCACTCCCAATTGAAAGTCTCTGTGCTGTAACCGTGAGCCTTGGCATACCTTGATGAATACTGATTGACCAGTTGTCCGATAGCGTGAGCATCCAACTCAGCTGGCACCTGAAGGACACCCTCATGGGTAGCGTCAGGAGCTGTGCTCTCGGCAGCGTCATCGTGCCAAAGGTTTAGCTCGATGGAGATTGAGGTGAGTGTGTTAGTTGTTGCTTGCATAGGTTTGTTCCTCAATGTGTGGGATGGGATGTTGTGTAAGCGCGTACTGTGGTGCATCATGGCTACTCGACACTTACGGAACTCATCAAGCTGTCCATAAGAGAGTCACTAAGAGAGCCAGTAGGCATCTCTTCATCTGGTGCAGTAGGGTCTGAACTCTTGCAAGGAACCCGACCCAATGCCTCAACCTCACCCAGTAATTTCAAAACTCTGTCTGATGTGGTGTAACCGGGCTGTGGGTATCGCTGTTTCAACTCGTCTAAAACAGCGTCACGGATGGACACTTTAGCCATGAGTGCCCCCTTTAGCCACCATGGCTTTAGCAACTTCATAAAGGCCCTTAACATTGGCATTTACCGGATCATCAACGACGGTGTAGCCACACTTTTTAAGTAGTGCTTCAATCCCTGGCAGCATCGCACCACCACCGAATACCAAACCCGCATCGGCAGCGGTTAACAAGGGTGTGGCATGTTGCAGTGGACGCTTCAACACGGACTCAAACCACTTGGGCAATTCGGTTAAATAGTCATCCTCAAAGGAATGGCGCTGAATGTTGACATTCTTGCCATAGAGGTAATCTCGACGCTCCACACCATCACGAATAATGTGGGCATCCCCTTGAGCTTTGAGTTTCTTCACCAGCGAGGGTGCGAGAGCAAGAGCCTCATAGAACCGCATCACACCCCCCGAAAACGGTTTTTGGGTGATTAACTTACCGCCTTTGAACTGAGACACATTGACAGTGCCACCACCAATCGAAAGGACAACCGTATCCTTACCTGTTGCAGCGTGGGGAGTGGTCGCCAGTACACCTAAGCCTTCATCCGCAACACCCAAAGGTTTTACTGTGACGCTCATCAGTCGACCACCAAAGGAGATCGTGTGACGACCCTTATAAACTGTCGTGACTTGTTCCCGTAACTCAGTCGTCACCTTCTGCAAGCAAGTCAACAGATTGATTTCAATATCACTGGGTAATCCCTGTTGGTAGGTCAACAAACCCAGCAACATGATCAAAGAATTGTCGATTTTGTTCTCTGGACTATCAGCATTCTTTCGGCAGGCATCCGCATCAATTGCATGGGCCACACTCCCCACCGCAAAGGACTTACCCACCATGCCCTTAGCATCACCATCGACATAGGAAAAAACACCTTGTTTCGGTGTGTCAGGTAACTTCTCAACTTCCAACGGGAGCAGATAACTAGGCTGATTTACTCGCACCAATGACCCAAAAAGTTGTGCGGTTGAGTATCCAAAATCACCCGCAAGTGTCAAAACAGTGGGCTTCCCTAATTCGGGTGAACCTTGCCCCAATTTAGGGACTGTCTTCTCTACAGAAAGCGTCATTTTCATTGTCCTGAATAACGATTGGCCTAATTCGGGTGTAACGTTCCCCGATTTGCGGCCTTATGTTTTATAAGCTAGCATCTTGCTAGCAAGATAGCAATACGACATGCTAGTATTCCTTCAAATTTTCATGAACACATGCTTGTGTCAAAATAGGAGCGAAATTTCTATGGTTAATGACAGCGTGGCTAGGAGCCGAAGACGAGATCCCGATTACATTCAAAACAGCATCGAGTTACACAAAATCCTGGTGGCTAAGATTAAGGGCGTTTGTGTGATGCGAGAACTCAATATGTCTGAGGCAGTAGAGGAAGCATTAATAAGCTGGCTGAAATCTATAGATGAGGATGTGCCGGACTTCCCGCCCCCCAAAGACTTCGAGGACGGACGACGTAAGCCTTAGGGAGTAATCACGCCAGTCTGATATTTAGGACCCAAGTTCCTAAATGGTCACTGGAGTTTTAGTTTTGAATAACTTTAATAATTCTTGACATATGCCGATTGGCATAGATTTGATGTCGCCTTTTAGAAGATAGATCACTATATATAGCGATTTAACAACTTGAGAGTCGCCTTTATTAATTGAATTAACTGAGTTTCAAGGGCTTCAGGAGAGTTGAACAATTTTGTTTATGCTAGATTTTGCTTAGTCTCGTAGGAACTTAAAAAGCTGTGAATCCTAGTCACCGAAGAACACGAAATCCTAATGGGGCCGGAAGACGTAGACGTGGTGAAGCCGCTTATGACCATCACACCGTTTTTCGTACTCGTATTCCTAATGAGTATGCACGTCGTATTGACGCTATGCCCGGTAGCCGCTACGCGAATGCACGACGGTTGATCATTGAAGGTCTCAAGGTTGTTGAAGCCCGACAAACATCCAAACATTAAAAACCCCTGATGTCTCTAGCATCAAGGGTCTCAAAGAAAAAAGTTAGTTCAAATTTGGAAAACTCACAGACCGCCAAGGAGCGGTTCAAATTCTCATGCAATCAATACTAACAAAATTGAATAAAACCAACAATAGATGGATTTCAAAGGCTCACATTACTATCTCCGTATTTGAAGGAGAACGACGACACCAGTCTGGAGGTGATCATGGCTGAGCAGCCAATCAACCGGGTGATATTGGACCGGATAAATCAGTATGGAGGGCTCACTTCTCTACAAATGCCAGGGAACTTGCCTCCCAAGCCACCGTGGGAACGTACGCTGAGAAAGCTGACTAATCCAGGTCACTTATTTGATCCGACCTGGGCAACAGAGCCTACAGGCTACAACCTGTTGATGTATTGTCATCGGCTATGGATGCTAGATGCGTTCATCACTCAAAAATGGGACAAGACGCGCAAACCCAGTCTCGAACTGCCCCATGGCTTCAAGCGAGCGTATAAACCCTTTGGAGAACTCTACAAATGGGTTGCCACGTCGTGTGAGCATGGGTTTGGTTGGGTTGTGCTAGATGGCGTTACGGATGCGACTGAGTGGTTTGCTCAGGTTGTCGTTGAGAGAACTATCGAAGGCTTTGGCGTTGAAGCCAGCAAAAAAGGCGGGAAGAAAAGGAGCTTAACGGGTTTCAGAAAACAGACTCAGATGATCCGGTCTAGCAAGAATCCATTTGATAGACAGCGTTATTCATATACATGGCACCTGATCGAAATCATGAACCACATGGGGAAAAAGGATCCATGGTTCAACAAAAATGTTCGAGCTAATTTCTTAAAAGCACGTTCTAGTCTGGCCACAGAGCTTGAGAGTGAAAAATGGGCAGCCCTCAAATCTGACCAGGGGACATGGGTGATCAAACTCTCAGGTAAGGGGAGAGCCACCCGGAAACTAGACGATGTAAATTTGAGCCCTCTGAAATGCTTTCTATGAGAGGGTTCTAGCCATTAGTGTCATCGCGCCTAAAACCCTCGTTTCTAAGCTTTTTTTAGCGCTATGGTTGATTCACAGGATTCATCGAAATCCCTCAACACACATCTATCTTTGTAAACCCGACTATGAATTAAATTTCTCCATTCTCTAAATGCAACAAACCCCCGATGGTGAAGACATCGAGGGTCCGAGAGAAAAGAGTTTATTCAGGTCGGAATATGGAAGAACTGCCGAAAGGCGGTTCCAATTTGCCATGTCTGCAATTCTAACAAAATCGAATAAAGTCAACAACACTGTAACGTCTAAGGAGCACATAAGCTCAGAGACAGTATCGAATAAAACCTTCATGCGAGGTTTGAAGAAACTTGCTCGTGGTCATGGAAACATATTGGTCACCAGCTTTCCGCAGCCAGCTAAGCAAGGTACATGGTCAGCAAGAGTACCTAGAAAAGAAGATTTAGATGAGCGTGACAACGAAAACTTCTACGTAACTATCTCAGCATTTAGCGGTAACCGTCGGCGTAAAACAGACTTCAACGCCATGGTTGCCATCATGGTTGATGACGTAGGGACCAAAGTACCGTTTGAAAATATTCCCATCCCACCCACCTATTGGATTGAAACATCTCCCGGTAATTTCCAGGCTTGGTATTTTCTAAAAGAGCCTATTACAGATAGACCCCATGCTGAATCGATTCAAATTGCGATGGTCGCTCAAGGGATTGCTACCGATGGTACGGATCCAGGAATGAAGGGGGCAACTCGTTTCGGTCGGGGTCCTACAGGATGGAATAATAAAGAATCGTTAGATGAGCCCCATCAAGTCAAAGGATATAAAGATATTCGCGGGTGCAACTATTACACCGCAGAACAGATCGTTGAAGAATTTAAATTAGACCTTGCAGCCGTTGCCAGTCCGCACACAGGCAGTATTGAAGGTGATATCGATCAGCTTGATATTCTCACAGCTCAAAATGACCCCATATATAAGATGTTGGATTCGTTGGGTCTCATTAAATATATACAGGGTCACAAAATTGAAATCACATGTCCATGGGTAGACGATCATACCGGGGGTGTCGATAACGGTGCAGCACTATTAATCCTCCCTGGTGGTGGTTTAGGATTCAAATGTCATCACGGACACGATGAACATAAAACGCTCAAAGATGTCCATGATTGGCTGTATGAGAATTGCCCTGAGGAATATGACGAGTATTATCCGCCAAAAACCTTTAAAGACTCCACCGAGCAAGATAATGAACTTGAAGAGCCCATAGAAAATCGGCTACAAGCCCTGATTGATGAAGGTGCAAGTGATTCTGAGATTGCGATCGCAATTCCTCGTTTAGCAAAAGAATATGGATTGAATGATTATGCAGTTAAGCAGATCATTCAGTCGCTTCAGAAAGAAGCTGAAAAACGAGAAACCCGTGAACAAGTTAATGTTTCTGAACTCATCGAGGATGAGAATCAAAAGCTTGATCTCAATCAAGTCTTCCCTAGAGCCCTAGCCAGTGCAATAGCCACTAAATGTGAGTCCGACCGGCTAGATCCTATTCGACCGACTCAATCTCTCATACCGTGTTTAGCATCGCAACTTGGCTCCAGGGTTTGCATCGTCCTTAAACCAGCTGTTCATAAAGATGAGGAGTGGAGAGAATACGCGCTTATCAGCTGCATTGATATCGGTAATCCATCTGAAAATAAATCTCAAACTAACCGGACGATTGCCGCACCCCTGACAGCTCAACAAAACGAGCAATACAACGAATATCTAAAAGACAAAGAACTCTATGAGGAGTGTTGTCGGATAGCACGCAGAGAGGGTAACGAACTACAGCCGGAACCTAAAAGACCGCCGAAGTTATTCGTGACTGGGGGAACCTCGGAAGGCATTATGAAGCGTATTTCTGAACTCCCTCCGAGATCAGGAATGCTTTACATCTGTGATGAACTCGCAGGTTTATTAGCTGGGGCTGACCAATACAAAAATGGGAAAGGTAATTTCAAAAATATCCTACTGACTGCGATGACATCCCCTCTCAAAGGTACAGAGGAACGATCAAGTACAGATAATGGGGAGATTGTATTTAAAGATCACACGTTATGTATAGCTGGCTCTATTCAGCTATCACGAATCAAACATCTATTCGATCCTCAATACGATGAGTCTGGTTTAGGGTCACGTTTTTTATGTGCGTACCCAGATCTACCTGAAAATTTTGCTATCTGGTCAGAAACACTAGTCAACATTTTTAATGAATTAGACGGATTAACTCGATATTTACAAGAACAAGGTGATCCTGAATCTGAGCCCATACGTTGCAAAATGAATCGTGCTGCACAGAAACGCTTTATCAAGCGATACGAAGCGTTTAGACGTATTCAAAAAGATAATCGGGAAAATAATCCTGGGCTAGCCGCATTCATCGGTAAATGTCCTGGACACTTAGCTCGGCTAATTTTAGTCTCTCACTGGATAGCCTGTTACTACAAAGAGGAAGACCCTGGTGAAGTTACATTAGTCTCTTTCAACCGAGGGGTTTATTTGCTGGATTACTACATTAGCCAATTTCGTCTTCTGCAAATCCATGTATCTGGTGGAGACGAAAATTACAGCAAATTGCACTTGTATATCCTGAAACAGCTTAAGAATGGCAGCACAGAGTGTACTGACGAGAAAATCCGTAAGGCTTACAACCAGGCTAAAAAATGGCCAGGGAAATTCTCTATAGATGAAGTTAGACAGGCACTTAAAGACCTTGCAGCCAATGGGGAAGGCATTCTTTTGTCCGAGGGGAAAAATACAACCCTCAGAAAAGCCTGACTTTTCAAAAAATAGACACAATCGTGTCTGTGTAGACACGGTTCAGACACGGTTTAGACACGGTTATTTTGGCTGAAACCGTTGCTGTAAAAGGATTTTGCATTTTTCAGACACGATCGACACGTTTTTAGAAGAGAAGATGGAAATAACCTTTATGACAACCGAAGAGTGCTGTATGTTACTTCGGTGCGAAAAAGACAAACTTAAGTCACTACGTAAAGAGTGGATTAGTGGGGTTCACTATACCCGTCTGAGTAAAGGGCCTACCGCTCCAATTCGATATATCAAAGAAATGGTTTTAGATTGGTCGCTTAACCAAGATGACCTTGAAGCGCACCAAAAGGCAATTGAATTATTCAGAAAATCCTTGCCGAGTGGAAAGGTCAGAAAACGCAAACACCTCTAAAACTAGAATTTACAGAGTGTTGATTATGCAAACAGATCAGGAGCCTCGGGTGCACTCTTAATGACTCCTGCGTAGTGCTTATATAGTGTCTCTAACTCATGTCCGGTAATGGCAGAGACCTCGGCAGGACTCATACCAGCCTCTAGAGCATGGCTAATAAACGTATGTCGAGTCTTATATGGTGAGCGATAATTTTCAATCTCACATTGCTTCAAAATTGTGGGCCATGCCCTACCATCACGAGAAAAATTACCCTCTGTAATAGGACCTCCCTTAGGTGCAGGAAATACCAAATCATCGGGTTTAACATCTACTGGTCGGCGGTTTCTCAACATTTGAGATAATGACGCCGAAAGTTTGAACTCACGAGCTTTGCCAGTTTTCGTATCCTTGAACTGACCATGGGTATGGGATTCACCAATCCAAACGACAGTACAGTCAGGGTTTAAGTGTCGCCATCGCAAGCCATTCGCTTCACCTGTGCGGCATCCAGTCCCAAATTTAAACTGAATATAGTCAGCGTAGTGACTGTAATAATGACTGGCTTTAAATGCGTTGATAATGGCTTTAACTTCATCCCTAGTAAAGGGTTGGGGTTTTTGCTGTGCTTGAACCCTTACACTTAATTCGCTCCAAGGGTTATCGGTAACCAACTTCTGCTTTATACCCCACTCCCAGGCAGCATTCAGCAAGCTCAACCGCTCTTTCAGTGTGATCGGCTTGAGGTTATCGCCCAGCCAATCAAGAAAGACCTCAGCATCATTGCTATTGATGGAACGGTCTCCAGAGAATTCAATTAACCAGTTAAGCAGACCTCGATATTTATCAAGCGACCTCGGCTGCAGTGTCTTAGTCTTAAACTCAATGAATTTTTTGAATAAGCTGACGGCAGAATGGGTGCGCGTAGGATCTCCATCAGACTTGTACTTGGCTAACGTCGTGTCAAAGTTGCCTGAGATGACATCTAGCTGGATTTGAGCAGCACGTTGCTGTGCAACCTGGACATTAACATTGCTATAGATCAGGCCAGGACTGAGGTAATACCGTTTCCCCTGGTATCGCCAACGCAGCTGAATCCAGCCATCTTTATTCAGGATGCTGACTTGTCCTTTTTGGGTTCTGGGCATAGGGCGCACCAATCACGCACCCTTTTATCCTGTAAAACCCGCATTCTTTCGTCAAGTTTCGGGTAGTACAAAAATGGCTGCACCCAAAGGTAAGCCAATGTTTAAAGCACAAAAACCGCTGATATCAGCGGTTTTCATCAATCGGAGCGGCGGGATTTGAACCCACGACCCCTACTACCCCAAAGTGGAAAGCAATTTCCTGAAAACCTTTTATTTCAAATATTCCAGAGATTCTTGAAGGAGCATTATCACAAGGCTATCACAATTTTTATTTGAAGAGAGGATAATCTCTAGCTTTAAATGATTACCATCCTGACTTCCTGGCCTAAATGCCTCGAACTATTGATATCACCTTTGCCTGCCTGCCCAATTTTGGGATATCTGATTAGCTGAAAGCCTTAGTTTGGTACATCGGAAATGCCACAGCTATCGCCATAAATCAAGGGTTGGCATAAATGTGTCGGTTAGCTAGACCACTACGTAGGATAAGTAGGGGTCGTTTGGAAAGATATGCTTAAAACCTTCATAAATAAGTAGACCAAGATGTTCCATTAGCCATCTTCAGAAAAGGATTGAATTACTCAACACACTCAACTGCTACATAACTAATACTTCCAACCTCTTGATATCAGTAGATTTTGAGGTGTTGAGTAACTGCTCAACACCTACTCAACAGGCCTCAACAACGGCGCAAGGTATTCTTTGTCTGTCAGATGTGAGGTCAGTAATTCAGCTACAGAGTTAGAGCTATCCGTTGAGCAAAGGGACCTTGGCATTCTCTGTTAGGCATTGCCAAAAATTTCTGCCAAAGGCAGGGGTGATTACTTGAGCTCCTAGATCACGTAGGTTTTGATTATCAGAGCTTTCAAAGGTTAGCAGCGGCTTCCTCCAGGCAACGGCCTGTTTGGCCAATGCTTCAGTTTTGCTGCCAGGAGCGGCATAGGCGATAAAGATGGCATCAGCTAACGCGGCGACCAGGTTGTTACGGGTCTGGGCTAGAGCCGCTGTTGCTCGATTTTGCTTGACTGCGAATGGGGATAAAAGCAGCATACGCTCATTCTCGATAGCAGCTTTGATGTCCCTAAATAGACGCATTTTCTCTAGGCTGCGAGCAGGGCAATACAGGATAGGCTGTGCCCCACGGTGTAACAGGTTCAAGCATTCCTTTTCCATTGGGGAATGGAAGCCGCTGATGGTAGCTGTGCCGGTATCGCGTAGGGTACGGGCGAAGTCGTAAGTATTTAGGATGAGATCGCCAGGGCATTGAACTGAGCAAAAAATTGCTAGCGTTCGGTTTTCTAAAATTTGCAGGTTGCCGATTGTATTCAGTGTCTTCAGAGATGGCTGATGCCAATACTGCTGCAATGCCTTGGGATAGGAAGGGTGTTTCGGGGATATCGGTACAACTTGAAGCACGGTATTAGGACAAGTCGCTACTAGGATGAGGATTGGGCTTTGTGGATTGCCTGAATAATTATCTGGCCATCGGACTGGGGAATTTCTCGGGGGGCAGAGCGGAAGAGCAGACCCCAGTGAGCAGGGGATTTAAGGTTATCGAACAGCTCTAATTGAGGAGCCAGAGATAGGACAGGTATGCCATGTTCGGGGGCAAGCTGATGCTGGATTTTGACTTTGAGGCGACAGGGAAAGAGGGCCTGCTTCCAGATTTTTGTCTCGGTGTCGAAGTATGGATCTGAAGTGACTTCCATGGCAGCGATCCATCTAGAAACCTTGGTCATGTAAGCAAGGATATAGTCACCAGGCTTAATGCGAAAGACGGTTTTGTGCTGGGTGTGGGGATAGCCTACAGTGTCACCTCCGGCTTCTAGGAACTCGGGCCAGGTGTCCGCGTTGAATAGGCATAGCCCATATGCACGTTTATCCATCTAGTTGCTCTCTGGGTCGTCAAGTAATTCTCGCATAAGGGTTTTCAGATCTTTATCGGGAGGGCGTTTTTTAAACTCTTCGTGGGTATAAAGCCAGACTAGGCGGATGATTAGACGCTGATCGCTGACCAAGTACATCAATCGGCCTTCCCCAGATGCTCCTTTGCGTTTGGGCACGGGAAAAACTAGCTTTCGAAACTCCCAATCGTCAGGTGAATTGAGATTAGCTGGCCATGGTTCCAGCCGTGAGCTATCTGATCTTGGCTGGTGGGTCAGGCCCTCGACGATGTCACCAATCGCATCTGTAAAAGCTTTGGTCTCCCGCTGGCTTTTGTAGCTTTTTTTGAGGGTTTTGAGGGCTCTGGTAAATTTGTCTGATGGGACTACCCTATACCTGGGTGAGCCATTCTCTGAAGTCATCGGCATCCATCGTAGGGGCGTCATCAGGGAGTGCCATGGCTTCAGTAAGCGCCTCGGTCATGGCGGGAGCATAGTTAGGACTAGCACGCTCAATAGCGTCTAATAGGGCATTCTTCAAGCTTTCGAGATTGGGATCGAGGTCGGCTCTAAATTCTTCGGGGCGGCACAGGAGTTCGTAGACAAGCGCTTCCCAAATACGCTGGCTCTCGGGTGTGACCTCACCCCAGGGGCTTTCGGCAGAGTGAAACGTTTTCATCTCCTCTAGAGAAATGACCCGATTGCTGGCCTCATCAGAGGCTAGACCGTCACGAGTATTTTGCCAGGGCGGTTCAGAGTGGGTAAGTTCGCGTAGCTGGTGGGCACTGAGTTCGCCGTAGCGCGCCCAGACGAAGTCTAAAACTTCCAGTTCTCCTGGGGCAAAGGGTGGCAACTGAGCTGAGGGTGCAGGAATCGCTTCATGGCGATAGTCATTGTAGGTTTCCCATAGCTCCCGAACTACTGGGCCGTGTTTCCAGGCTTCAACGGGTTGCTGAAAAAGCGGCTGATCGCGCAGCACCATACTCCAGACCTGAGCATAGTAGACGAGCTTCTGAAGTTTGAGGGCAGAAATGGTGTCGCCTGCTTCTCGATCTACTCTATGGAGGAAATAGGTGGCTATGTCTAATGCGCTTTTCATAACTGAATGATAGCCTATAGTTCAAATGAACTAGTAAGTAGCTGTGTTTGATTAGCTGATGCTTGGTAACATTTAGCCCGCTGTTATTGACTCTCAGTATTATCGGTTGCAGAGATGTCGTCTTTATCGTTCTTTACAGCTGCTACCTGCCGTTTTGCTCCTAGAAACCTCTCAGACAAGGCATTATGAAATTTTGGCAGGATCTGAATAGCCCAGTCTTGGATCTGAGCTAGTGTTTCATCGTCGTCTGTAATCGACGAGTTTGCTCGGTAATAGGCGATGCGTGACCCGGCTTTGCCATCTAGCCGTTCCCAACTTAGTTCTGTGCCGAAATCAGCCTCAATCTCTTTCTTCTTGCTATATAGCAGGTCAAAAATAGGTTTGTTGTGCTTTTTCTCTCGCTCGTTAATGTAGGTCTCAATGCGGAAGCGGGATCTACGGGCAAATGAGAAGACGATCCAGGGTGGTATGTATGCTGCACCGTTCTTTGGTCCCACCAAGAGAACAAACCAGTGGCGACCCTGAGGGTTAGTCTGAGGCTTGATGTTAAGCTCTTCTGAGGCTTGAAGTTTTTCCTGAAGTTGGCTGAAGAAGTCGATGTATTTGCTTTGTCGGTCTCCCATACGGGAGAAGACCACGCGCTCTGTGGACATGTTGACGCTGGAGACACGCCAACCTGCTTCTAGCCATTGAATTGATTGGACATGACTAACACTGTCATTCGCCCACCAGTTGCGATGCTGACGTGCTGACGGTGGAAGTTCGTCTTGAATGATATTCTCAATTTCTTTGAAAGTGCAGGTAACCCTATCGCTCATTTGGGTTTGTAACCAAACTGCTAGAGGTGCATAGCGACTCTCATTTTCATCGATTTCTTCATCTGTAGGGTTCAAAGTTCCATCGTCATCATTAATCTCGTCACTTTGAACCTTATTTTCAGCAGGGATATCGTGCATATTGCCATGATTGGTACTTGCGACGTTACCGATTGGGCCGTGAAAATGATAATTAATCGTAGGAGTATTGGAGCCTCCCTGATAAATAGTTCCTGCGGTGAATTCCTCTGCTGTTGTATCAACTGTAGGTCGATGACGGTCTAGGAAAGCAGCACAGAATTTGAGCTGTTCTCGCTGTTGTGGGGTCACCTCGCGAAAATGGGCGATCGCATTTCGAGTCAGGCGAACATCCTCTAGAAGTTGATTGACAGCATCCCAGGTAAGGTCTTTAAAGTCCGCACTATGTTGGGGCCAAAGGTTTTTGAAAATCTGGATAAATTCGTATAGCGTTAGCTCTTCAAAGGCTTTGGGTGCGATGGGTTGATCGAGATGCTTAGTAAATACTGAATCGAGGATGGGGTCGTTTGGTGTGGATGTACCACTGCTAGTTTGACCAATGTAGCTAAGAAGGGCAGACTTGAACTTCTTTTTCAGCTCTTTGCTGGAAGGGGTAATGGCTTGAATGGCTTGAGTAAGGGCGTCCTCATCGACTTCACCGGCTTCGTTGCGATGGCTGCTTTCGATGAAGTCTCGTAGGGTGGTTTCGATGTCTTCGGCCAGCATGATGTCTTCGGCACGGCGGCGGAAGTATTCGGCAGTGTCGTAGCTGGTAACGATGGCCTTGAGTTTGCCTTGTTTGTCTACGATGGGGATAGCATTGGTATCTCTTAGTTCTTTGAGGAGTTCAGAGAGGTCATCGTCAATGCGACAGGCTTTGACTTTATGGGTAGCGTGGGAAACTTTGAGATTTTCTGGGGTGATTTTGAAGTAACTAACGGCCCTGAGAATAGAGTCGCTGGTAATCATGCCTTTTAGCGTATTGCTGGTATCGATGACCGGCAGTTGGCTAAAGTCATGTTCGATCATCAGCGATAAAGCAAGTTGACCTGAATCGCTTTCAGTGATTGTTATTAGATTTTGAGTTTCTGGAATAAGATTTTGAATAATAAAAGGCATAATAATGAGTCTTATAAGAATTAAAAAATGAACCTCCAGTTCCCTACACCTACATATTGTCTAGTCCCATGCGATATTTAATGTCATAGTTAATAATGAAATCTAACTCATAGTCATCTAAAGAATAATAGCTCCCTAAAATAAAATCTATTTCATCAGCAATATATTTAGAGAGCCTAGGGTAAAATTCATCATATTTTGTTAACCCAGTTGCTCTATACCTTATCTCCCTTCTTTGGGCATTTTCAAAAAGACTTTCTTCGTATTTTTCACCTATTCCTATTAACTCTCTTGCGCCATATTCTTTGATCTCTAAAATATCAATAGGAAATTCTAAAACTAACTTTCTTCCACAATGATATGAGTCAGAAAGCGAAATAAAAAAGTAATAAAAAATGCTTGATACCAGTATTGATCTAGCGATTTGCGAAGACTCTAAATCTTGAAAATATATCTCCTTATAATCTTCAGACTTTTTCTCGCCATCTCTTTCATTGAAAAAATATGGCGTTTTAATCAAGCTCTTCACAAAGTGTCTAACAATTCTATGATATAAAATTTTATAATCAGATTTTTTGATAGAATTTTCATGAACTTTCCTGGCTTTAGAACAGATTTTTTCAAAGACTATTTTCCCAGTGTTGCTTCCAATCTTTGGTGATAAGTCAAAGGGTCTTATAGTAGGTGAGTCAATATATTCGATTATCGAAAAAAGATGTTTTCGTTCTTTAGAAAGCCAGCGATAAAGCTTGCTCGAAAAGATGTTGCGTTCTGGATTATATCTTGATATTTTGTGAGTAAAAATCACATAGCTCATTTTTACTCCGTCAAAAAGTACGGAAGGATGAGCGTCTCCTGAAAGAGAGAGTAAAGAACAATAATCGCTCTGGGTATCTAAGTAATTGAGAGCAGGACGCATTTTGGATGCTGAAACAAGGCTAAGTGGGACTATTAAAGAAATCCTTCTTTTGTTTCCTAGTAGTAGAGTTGCTCTTTCTAGAACAAATGCCCATAAATTTCCGCATTTTTCGGTCGAATAACCCCTGATTTTATAACCTACTTTAGTTTTTTTATATTCAACGTATGGAGGGTTACCAATGATAATATCGAAACCTCCACATTTCATTATTCTGTAGTACTCAACAAACCAATGAAAAGGTTGATGCGTTTCAACCCATTCTTTGACTAGTTTGGGTTTTTGGATGTTAATTCCATATTCTCTGACTAAATATCTGTTTAATTCATTATTAAGCTCTCCTAATCGCTGCTTGACTTCAATTTTTGCAGCCTTAAACTGACTTGCATTCATGCCCAGTTCAGTTTGCTGTTTTCTGAACATTTGAAATGCACGATCTGCAATCTCTGCGCTTTCATCAATGCGTTGCATATCACTGAAAAGATCAAGCTTTTGCTGGTCATCGCCTTCTACCGCTTTTTTGACCTCATCATAAGTAGAGAAACCTACTAATGTGTTGCCTGCTCGAATATTGAAGTCAATATCTGGTAGGGGTTCCAGTCCATAATTAGGCTTGTCAGACTTAGCATTTACCTGAGAGACAAGTTTTAAGAAAAGGCGTAGCTTGCAAATCTCCACAGCCTCTTCCATGATGTCTACACCATAGAGATTCCCTAAAATAATGGACTTCAGAATGAAATACTGACGATTAGGATGTTTTGCCGCCTGCTCTAGAATTTGACGAAAATCCTTAAACTTTTCTGGATGAGGTTTATCTGCTGAACGATTTAGATCATCCACAAATCCCTGCATTCGGTCCAAACATGCTTCATACAATGGCTCTAGGATGTTCAGTGCTGCAAACAAGAACGCCCCTGACCCGCAAGTCGGGTCCAAAATCGAAATCTGACTAATGGCCTTATAAAAACCCCGCAGCAGTTCTGGTCCTTCACATTGCTCGATCACATCTTGAGCAAACTGTCGAATATCCAGATTGTAGGTAATCAGCTCATTGATTTCATGAATCTCGCCAGTGCTCAGCTTTTTCCGTACTTCTAAACACCGTTGCCGTCTGGCTACATGCTCTCGCCATAGCTCCGTTGGCAAGGCATAGTCTGGCTCTGCAAACCTATTCCAGGTATCCCGTTTTGACACATCTTCAATACCTGCTGCAATCTCTTTCGGCAGCTCTAAATCTACTCCTCTCTGAACTGCATCATAGATATAGCGGTTTGGGTTATCCCGTAAGAGCTGCCAAACTTCTCCATTGGGCTCAAACGCAATAGCACACTCCTTTTTAGCGGCATCAAATAGATAGGGAATAATCGTGTTTTTGCCAATGTAATCGGTAATATCCTCTTTGGTGTAGTACGCCCCCATTTGCTTTTGGTTGATGTACTTTTCAAAGATGTAGCCCAACACATCGGGATTAATTTCTTTATCATTTCGAAGGGGGCGATCATCTAAGTGCCATTGATACTCATCAAAGAAGTTAAAAATTGCCTCAAATGCCTCATCCGGCACCTGAATCTCGGGATAGCGTTCTTCTAATTCATGTACGTCAAATAATCCTCCGTTTAAATAGGGAATCTTGCCGATTAGGGATTCTAATGTCGGATCGTCTCGATCTGGGCTACCTAGGCCCTCATGGAACAGCCGCAATAAGAAATAACGATAAAACGAGTAAAATTCGTCATTGCCTTGGTTCTGCTGGCAAGTATTGAGACGATTCCGCAGATAGTCACTATCTCCATCCAGAAACCCCTTTTTCTGCATGAAATACACAAACATCAACCGGTTGAGCATGATGGAGCAGTACCACTCCTGATCAAACTGCTCTTGAATACCGTTGATAAAGTCCAGAAATCGCCCGTGCTCTTTCTTGAAACGGTCGTAAAACCTTTTTGTGACCTTATCAACGTCAAAGGCTTTTCTAGTCCGTTTGGTGACTTCGGTCAGCGTAAGTGCTTCTTCTTCATCGAGGTCTATGGCTAACGCTTCAAGCTTTTGAACCAAGCTTTCACCATCTTGATTGATGTGGTATTGATACTCCCGCGCAGCTAACGGTTTTCCCTTCTCGCGGCGTACCCATTGCCAGATCTGATTTTGCTGTGCCTCATCGCTGTAGATAATCAGGTGTTCACGGGTGTACTGATTAATCTGGTGGTCTATCTTGCGTCGAGTACTGTTGCCGGGAATATTACCCCCATTTTCTGACTGACAATGGTAAACCACCATGCCGCGCTTTTGTGCGATCGCCTGGGCCTGATAGGGCTCATCATCAATGCCCACGGGGATTACATTCAGATCGACTGTATCCCAGCCTAACTCTTCGATAAACAATGACTCAAAGTCAAACTGCTGAAGAAAAGTTCTGACCCACTGACGATTTACAGGCATTCGTTAGTCCCCCTTAACCAGTCCCATCGAACAAATAATCTGTGCTTCGCGGTGTTCATCCTCCGGGTTGATCACACACAATGCATCGTTTTCTCGCAGAAACACCACCAGCTTGGCCAATTGCTCATCATCTATGCCCGCTTTGAACTCGCGGTTTAGTTTAGCAATGGCATTCTGCCGTAGCGGAAAACTATAGATTTCATCGATGGCTCGTTTTAGGCTTTCCCATTCTGGGCCAATAGCCAGTACAGGGTAATTTGCCTCAATGTCTCGAACATAGGCCATTAGTCGCTCATAGGCTCTAGACGCTGCACTACGGCGGCTGCCCAGCTGGCCCACTACACTCAGTTCCTGCTTGGCAATCAGCTGGCTACCGGTTTGCACCAGCTCATGGTGGTTGGGATGACGCGGTACTCCAGGGGTATCGATGCTGCACCGTGCCGTGCGCAAAATTCGCATCTGTGATTGAGTGACGCTATTGCCGTCTTTATCAACCCAGGCCAGAGCATCGGTACCAGCAGAGGTGCGCAGATAGACCAATACTCCTTCTGGGTCAAAAACGCTGGACTCATGGACACGCGATGAGTAGACCACATTAGGTAGGCCCTCGATCAGTCCCTTAAGCTTAGGATTGGCGTCTACCGCGTTTTGCCAAATCTGAAGAGCCTCTGAGGTGAGATCCACTTCCCCGTCATCTTCCTCGTCTAAGATGTCAGACTTTTCGTGGTACAGATTAGTGAGTAACTCCCGTTGAACTTCATCTTCAAAGAAGGCTTCATCGGTTCCAACCACCTCAGCATTTTCATTCAAACGAGCGTGTAACCGCCCCCGCAGGTTAATTAACCGCTCAACACCTTCAGCAGGTAAGAACGAATAGCACAAAATTTCATCGGCCTTTTGCCCAATACGGTCCACCCGCCCTGCCCGCTGAATCAAACGGATAATGGCCCAGGGAAGGTCATAGTTCAAAATAATGAACGAATCTTGTAGGTTTTGGCCTTCACTCAAAACATCGGTAGACACCAATACTCGAAGTTCCTTATTTTCCGGTACCTGATCGCGCTTATCGTTGCTCACTGGGCTAAATCGCCAGGCCAGAGCAGTTGGATCATTAGTACTGCCAGTAACCGCTGCTACCTGCTTTAACCCCCGTTCAATTAGAGCATGTCCTAAATATCGGGCAGTGTCAGCAAACTGAGTAAAGATCAGTACTTTGTCGCCAGAATGCTCTTTTTCTAGGAGCTGGGCTAATGCTAGGAACTTGCGATCGCTATCAGCTACCCATTGGCCACACAGTTGCAAAATACCGATCAGCGCTCGCGCATCCTGCCGCAGATGCTGTTTCAGGGTTTTCTTAAACAAGGTAGGCCGTAGCCATTTGAAACGGCGAATATATTTAGTGATGTACAGCTGATAGATATCTGCCGCCCGTTGCTTATAGCTGCTCTCTTTCTGCTCCACAGCATCCAACTGAGCCAGCTCGCTATCATCCAGCTGCTCGTTGTCCTCCTGGACTTCTAAATCTAGCCCCAGGGACATTACAGAGTCAGCATCTTCATCACTGTTCCAGGTGTCGAGAAACTCTGCATCCTGAGACCCGATTGGAATTTCCAGACCGTTATCAATGGCATGGATGTAGACATAGTTTCTGAGGATGTGACGCTCCAGGGATAGGATAAATGCCTCGCCACTACTTTCTAATCGCTTGAACAGATTTGTACGGCAGAACCCCATTAACCGTCGTCCTGCCCGTGACAATCCTTCTAAGACTTTTTGATCAGCTGGGGCGGGTGGTTCTTTATGACGGCTTAGTTCATAATTGCCCAATCCATAGCGAGGTAGGTGTAAGTCATTGATAATGTCCACTACCCGATCTGAATACAGCTTGGCATAAGGGTCTGTGTCCTCACTGTCGATGGCAAACTGCACCGTTTTGGGTCGCCTCAGAGGGAAGTAGGAACGACTGCCGTCGGGGAATTCCAGAAAATAGCGGCCATCAGCCGGGTCTTGCTCGGCATAGGTGTGCTTAATAAAACTGCGAGTACGTCGGATCATGTAGCGGCTCATGAGCTGCTGCCAATCATCCGCATACGCACTTCTTTCAAATGCAGCTAGGGACCTGACGGGCGTCTGGGGATGCTTACGCCTGAATTCCATCTCATTGCCTAACTCCCGAATCAAGATTTCGGGTTTGATGCCCAGGTCCTTATCCTCAGGGACAAACAGGCGTAGCTGTGCCGACAGATCGAGGTAAGTTTTGTTGTAAGGGGTGGCCGTTAGCAAAATACATCGGCTGCCGCTCTGCTCGATGTAGTCCCGGATAGCGGCATAGCGCTTACCTTCTCGATTTCTCAGGTTATGACTTTCATCAATCAGCACCAATCGAAACCGAGCTGGAACATCTGGCAAGTCTTGGATCACCCGACTAACAGACATCACTTTGCCACGCAGCCCGAACCGCTCGACATAGCCCTGCCACATCTTGACCAGGTTCTTGGGGCAAATAATTAGGGTGCTAACTCCAAAATCCTCTTCACAGAGATGGGCCACAGCAGTGCCCACAAGGGTTTTCCCCAGCCCCACCACATCGCCCACCATAACGCCACCACGCTTATTCACATGGTGAGCCGCAATCTGCACCGCTGCTTCCTGAAACTTCAACAGTCCAAAGTCGCGAGGAGCCTGGTACTGGCTTAAGCCATCCCGTGCTTCTTGAGACAGGTGGTAAGCCATTTTCAAATAAACGTAGTAGGGCTTGATCAGCTTATCCCTGGCCCAGCTTTCGTCAATGATGTCCGCCAGCTCTTCTGATATGTCCAGACAAAAACGATCACCCCAGCGGTCATCAAACCAACGCTGTAATTTCTGAGCAGCATCGGACTCCACTACATCAACATTCAGCTCTCCCTGCTGACGTAACCCAGACAGGGTAAGGTTACTACTGCCCACAAACCCGACAATTGGTGCGATATGGTCTGAGCGATGGACTAAATAAAGCTTGGCATGTAAGGCATAGCGTAAATGCAGCTTAACCACCAGCTTGCCTGACCGGAGCTGTGCCTTGAGGCGTTGTAACCCTGCTTCATCCTCTGAACTGGGAGCCCCTAACATCAACTGCTCACGGAACTCCTGGGCCATCAGTTTTCTCAGACGCAGCGCTTCTCCTTGGTCAATGCGCTTGTTGTCCTTGATAATGGCTAGATTTTTGCGTAGGTCATCCTTCGGTAGCCGCTGCATCCCAATCAGCAAACGACAGCGAGCATCGTCTTCCCCAGCTAGCTGTTCAATAGTCGGATCAATTAAGCGCCATCCACGCAGGTTGAAATAGCCCACACAAAAATCAGCTCGGGTCGCCTGATTGAGCGTATCCTTCAGTGTTTCTAAAAGCTGAAGGTCAATGTTGTCAAAAATGCGTGGCAAGCTTGAAATTCCCTAACTGTAATCCTGAAACTACTGGTGATGAACCTGATAGTTTTCCTTCAAAAGTATCTAAAAGCCAGGTGCTATCTTCCCCCAGTACTGGGTGTATATCAATAGATTGCCTAAACTCAAGCTAATTTCAGAAGCACTAGCTACAAGATTGGTATCGATATCTATGTCTATGGCTAAGGCTAAACTACCCACATTGCAATATGTATCCTTATGGAAGCGGCTACAGTCATGTCAAACGTCAAAATATATTGCTAAATTGCTTCAATATGGCTGAGTTAACAGGAATACCTAACTTTGAAGAGCTTTGATAGGTATCTTGTGATACATCACTTCTTCTGATTTCGTATGACTAACGGAAAGCTTTTGTCAATCGGTCAGAGGAAAATGTCAACTTGGGCTGTTACCAAATCCGTCAGGGAATGCAGCAGCAGTGATAGCAGCCGCCTCGGCAGCGGCCTCATCTATAGCAATATCAATGTACTCCATTAGCTGAGTAACCGATCGATGCCCTGTTATCTTGCAAATGGCGGCAGGAGCCATCTTTGCCCGATAGAGATGGGTGGCACGGCTGCGACGAAAACTATGAGTTGTGACTCCTGGCAATTCTAGATCGGCAGCTAGTTCTGATAGGTGATTGTGGATGCTGGTACGACCAATGGGGCGTTGTGTATCGATGTGGGTAGGGCTTGGGAATAGGTAGCCAGTGGATGGTAAACGGTCCAATACGGGTGAGATCGCACCATCAATCGGCAAACGCTTCTCAGCACTCACCTTGGATTGCAAAATGATCAGCTGCCCATCCCTACGAGCATCTGCAGTCAGCTCACGAATCTCCGAGCACCGACTACCTGACCAATAGGCCAGGCGATACAAATCAGAGTAAGGAGCACCATATTGGAACAACAGATTGAGTTGTTCATAGTTCAAAACACGAGCCTGCTTTTTGACTCGACGAACTTTTTTAGACTTCTTTGAAAGAATAGCAGCGGCAGTCATGATCTGTAGCGGGTGAGAATTACTTGCCTTTGAACAAAGTATGGCACTTTGTTCATGAAGTTAGGGGGGTGTAGCTGTCCAGTTTGTTATGTGTCTCTTATTAGCAACTCTGATAGTCTGCACTTATCATTGGTCTAACGAGAAAATGGGGTTTTTAACGGCCGATTGCTTCAGCTGTGTTGTTTGGATCACAGAGTATAAGTTTGGCTTATCTTTAGGCGCTTTCTTGAGAATTCAGAAGTTTAACTTTCAAGTCTTAGACTATTTTCAGAGGACCGATCAACTGCTCCCAAGGTAAGCAAAGATGACCTCTGTGCCTCCGTTAATCCTTTTGTTCCAGTTATATTGACCCCTTCGTACAATCTAGGCAATGGTAGTCTTTGCTGAAGAGAAAGTGACTGAAGATCCCAAATTTCAACTGAACCATCAGTAGAAGAGCTAGCAAAAAACAAACTATTAGGACTAAAAGAAAATTGTGAACTTCGAGAATCTAAGGCTATTACGATCTCTTGGCTTATTAAATTCCAAAGATTTAAAATTCCTGGGACTGGTAGATAAACGGCCAAAAAATTTCCATTTGGGCTAAAGCAAATTTTTCGAATGACTCCACCTTTGCATTTAAGTTTAGTCAAACATTCACCTGTAGAGATCTTCCAGATTCGAACAGTCTCATCATCCCCACAACTGGCAACTGTTTTACCATTAGGATGAAATGCTAGCGAATACACTTTGCCAGTATGTCCGCGCAAGATGTTCAAACATATCCCAGTTTCTAAATCCCATAGTCGAATTGTTTTATCCCAACTACTACTTGCCAATATCTTATTGTCAATACTAAAAGCAATATCAAAGATAGTATCCTTATGTCCGTCAAGCTGAAAAAGACAATTTCCTGATTTCAAATCAAAAATATTGATTACTCTATTTTTGACACCAATAGCTAGCCTATCACCGTCAGAGCTAAGAGACATATCCCAAACCCCACCGAGTTCCATTTTAAGAGTTCTAAGATGCTGGCCTTCAAATAGATTCCAAACTTCAATTGTTGATATTCCAGGTTCTTCAAGAGACCCTCCATCATGAGCATATATTTTTTGATTGAGACTATAGCAACCGTATGGTTTAGCTGTTAGAGGTAAACTCTTAAGACATTTCCAGGTGTCAGTGCTCCAGAACTTGATGCTTTTATCGAAGCCAAAACTAATTAGTTTTTCCCTATTAGGATTAAAGACTAAATTTCTGACTAGAGCCTTATGAGCTTGAATAGCTTGATGTGGGATATATTTTGGGGTCTTCCAAATTTTTATCTTGCCATTAGCATAGCCACAAGCTATAAAATCAGAGAAATCAGAAAATGATATTGAAGAAACATAGTTTTCATAACCTTGAATTGAAGTCAAAACATTTCCAGTCTTAACTTCTCTAATTTGTATTAAACAAAACTCATTTGTTGTTATTAAAAGATTACACTCGGGATTAAAAATAGCATTGATATTTGTTCCAGGGTCCTCAAAGGAAACAACACATTTATTCCTATTAAGATCCCAAATTCTAACAATTGAATCGTTGATATTATCCTGACAAGTAACAAGGAAATAATGGTCTTGGCTTAAAGCAATAGCTGTTTCCTTGTCAATTACTTTTAAGCATCTACCAGTTCTAACATCCCATAGTCTAGTAGTCTTATCAAGACAACTGCTAATCAGTTTCTCTCCATCAGATGTAAATTTAACAAATGAACTTCCATGACTATTTCCTTCCAGTGCTCTTACGCATTTTTTTTGGTCGATTGCCCATAATTCAATAATTGATTCGAGACCTGAGATCGCTAGTGTTTTTCCATCAGAACTAAAATCAATTGCCCATATATCCTGAACATTACTGTTGAAAGTTTCTAGACACTCATAAGTGCCCAGTTCCCATAACTTAACAGTTCCATCGTAACTGGCACTTGCAAGGAGTTGACTATTTGGATGAAAAATAACTGAAGAAACATTCCATTGATGCTCTTGAATTGTACATAAACATTTATATCCATTGATATCCCATAATTTGATGGTACTACTACAATCGCCACTTGCGAGTAAACATCCATCAGGGCTAAAAGCAATGGAGATAACCCAATCAGTATAGCCATTAAGAACAGCTATCTGTCGACCGCTAAAAAGTTCTAGTAGTTGAATTTCTCCACCTGAATGTGCAACTGCAAGGACGTTACCATCAGGATGTAAGGCTATAGCAGTAACTCTTTTGAAACTCTTTGTGAATTTTGTGTTTGATAGATCAGAGTTTGTAAAATTAATGTTATGAAGCTCAACACCTTGTAGATAAGCCTGCCAAATAGTTGAATTTGAAAAGTCAAAATCGCTCAGTTTGCATCTTTCGCTGACAAGTAGATTTAAGATATTACCACCAACGTATCCGCAGAGAAAAGATTCTTTTGAAATCGACAAAGCCCCCTTTAAGAGTTCTTCGAAGTCATTGTTTTTGATGAGGGCTTTCCTTATAGGCTTTAGGATTAAACGAATCTGAGTTTCGCGCACATAGTCTTTAGCTGTAGCTTTTATTAAAGCGTGGCTATTTAACAAACAGATTCTTTGAGTAAGGATTTCTTGAAGTATTTTGCTGGAAAATTGGTTGGTCAAATATTCCATTACAACATTTTGAAGCGTGAATCCTTCACTACTTTGATCAACCAAAGAACGTCTCCGCAAAGATTCTAAGGTTTCTAACAGCTCTTGAGTTGAAATTGCATTAAGAATATCCTGTTTTAGTTCTTTAATAGAGGTGGATCCTCGATTAATAGTCAACCAATACATCACTGACTTTCCCATATCAGTCAGACGTTCAAACTGCTGTTCTAGTAGGTCTCTGATATCTCCAAAAACTCCAGATCCGTGGAGCAGAAAATTGGCGATATCACCTGCGAATAAATCCTGAATTGTATTGGCAGCAATTTTCAGTGCTAGAGGATTTCCACTGTAGTAGTTAAATACGTTTTTCCATTGGGAATCTGTTCCATCCAACCCTTCTGCCTTTAAAAATTCTTGTCCTGCAAATTCCTCTAAACCCAACAGCCTGTATGACCTTATTGGACGATGGAAGCCTTCTAATCGACTGACTTCTCTGGGTTTTTCTCGACTCGTGACTACCAGGCAACTCTGATGTCGTGATTCTCCTATACGTTGAAATAGGGTTCCATACTCCTCATATCCTTCAAGATATTTTCCTGATTGGTTATCTCTCTCCAGAATAGATTCTGCATTGTCCAGTATTAGCAAACAACGAGATGTATGGAGATAGTGAATCAAACGTGTTATTGATTTTCCTGCAGTCTCAGGTATGTCAGTTTCTTGCTGATCTGATAAAAACTTGATCAGATCAGTCAAAATAGATTCTATTGGAGGTGCTTCTCGCAGGCTGCGCCAAATATAGTAGTCAAATTCTGATTGAACGCTTTCTCCCAGCTTGACTGATAAAGCTGTTTTGCCGATTCCACCCATTCCAATCAGTACTATCAATCGACATTTGTCCTGTACAATCCATTTGCTCAGCAGGAGTAATTCTGCCTCCCGGCCATAAAAAATATAGGCATCTGGGGCTTCTATGAGATCCAGATGGGGAAGATGTTGAGGTTCTGTTAGCTTCTGGGATTCCTTACCCTGTAATTCCGGGAGACCATAGTCAGCAGTTTGTAGTTCTAGACCAAATGCCTTGAATAAGGCCCGCACTGAACCTTCATCGGTTGGTTGGAGGCGAGCCCGAATTTTCTTTATGGTCTTGATGCTGAGGTTAGCCCGTTCCGAGAGTTCTGCCTGAGTGAATCGCTTACCGTATTTTTCGGCTTCTTGAGCTGCTGCGATCTCAACTTCTAATTTTTCCTTGCCGCACTCGGTCAGGACAACACCACGTTGACGATTTCCCATGGTTTTGAGCAGATGATGAACCAGCAAAATCGGAAACTTAAGGGAAAGTTTCCGATATCTAAGCCGATAGTATTCCATCTATCTGGAAGTTTCTAGTTGCTGTAATCTGCCTCAACAAAGGCGTTTGGAATATCGGATAAACTTTCAGGCAACTTTCTGCTTACCTACCGAAGATTCCTAGGAAATTCAAGGTTGAGTCCTCAAACTAGGGTCAATTCGTTAAGGCAAGCATCATGAGACATCCATATTCCTACAGTTGGTTATTGCGAATAGCTGCTAAGGCTCTGAAGTATTTCCTATTGAGCCTCGCAGGCTGTACCATCGCTTCCGTAATCTCCATTGTTCTAGATTTTGAAATTGTGCTCACCTTGATGGTGGCAATTCTGGAGCATATATTATCTCGTGCCTTTGTATTAGTGTTATGCCTGGGTGCGGTCTCTGTGATTACTGAATCCGTTCGGTCTTAGTTCACATCTGCCAAGGCTACGCTCCACTTCACTTAAGGATGAATGCTCATGGAATATCCCCATCTATGGGTGATTAAAATTACTGAGATTGCACCCAAGATACCACTGGCCCCCGGGCTCACTTGAGATCGCAATCTGGTTAGCCACGCTTCCAACCTCCACGCCTAAAGTATTTCAATAGCTGTGATAGGGCATCTACGGGATCCATGAGCCCTTCAGGAAACTTAGTAATTTCACCCTCAAATTCTGGCAGCCATGGGGCGGTTTCCGGTAGGTAGACATACCCGGCTTCAATCGTGGGCACTTCAACGCACATCCTAGTAATTTTGTCCTGACAAGGATCCTCACCAACAACCCTAAGCCGTAGGTGTCTAAATTCTTTTTCTGTTGCCAGCCGTTGTATGAGAGTAGTGCCCGTTGATTTTCTCTCAATCTTCATGATGTGGGGAAGACTTCTCAGACCCCACTTCTTAGCCAGGCTGACTAAGGCCCGTTCCCCATCTGGGTATTGATGTTGTTCTGTGTAGACTTGTTTGATGTAAAGTCTACCCTGCTTGACCCCGGCTAAGATGCCAGACCAAAACGCGCTGGTTTCTTCTTTTTCCTGGGCAGTATCCCAGCTGACGATCCAGAACTGGATCCCAGTGGGGAAAGTCTTGTATCTGGGAAAGTCTCTTGACTTAATGAGCCCGCCACCCGGTGGGATCGGGCTCTGGAGATAGCGAGCATTATAGATCTGTGTGCCTAATTTCTTGGCTTCCCGTTCGTGGTTCTCGTTAAATCTCTCTTCATGTAGGAGTTTACCGGCTGGCCTACGTTTGTGGACCTTAGACATAGGGAAGTAGAGGATCTGATCCTCATGTGCCCGGCTTGGCAAAATGAGTTTAATTATCTCGTCTCCATATTCATCCAGCCACCAGCCGCTGGCATCAGCGCTATGGGTACGCTGTTGGATCATCGTAATCGGTGCGTCTGGGTCTGACTTTCTGGTAGTGAAGTAGGCTTTAACCTTGGCTACATTGCCTTCCCGCTGCACCTCACTTTCAACCGTTTCTGGGTTATTGGGGTCATCACTCATCAACCAGGTACCACCCACCCCGGTAACCGCGCCATCCATACCACGGCTGATCATCTCTCCAAATTCAGTATTCTGAAATTCAGAGATCCGATTTTTACCCAGTAACAGGTGGATAGGCCGATCCGCTGATAATTGCCGGTAGGTATCCGACAACATCAACATCCTTCGAGCAAAATTATGGTTGTTCGCTAACTGGCCCGCATAGGACAGGCATAGAAATCTTTCACCGGGCCTGTGCAACCATACCCAGCACGGAAAGAACACAGAGCAAATCATGCTCTTTAACACCCGTGGCTGGACATTGATCAGGAGTTTATTGAACTCCAGCGGGTGGTGAAATTGGTATTCAAGGTATTCACAAACCAGCTCATGATGCCAATTTGCGACAAATGCCCCCGGCTCTAATTCATGCCAGCAAATTTTGACAAACTCAATTAACCTATCGCGCCCCCGGGCAATGTTGCGATCGCTAAGGATGACCCGCGCCCGCCATAACCTTAGCCAGCGCTGTAGTTCTTCATCGCTAAACGTTCCCAGTATTGCCGCCTGGTCAGTGACCGGCATATTTTTGTAGTCAATGATGGTCTGACGCCCGGGCAATACTAACTGGCTCATCAACCAGCCCCTAACCGTTCGATGCCCATTTTGATCATCTGGGCGATCATGTCGTCACGTTCGTCATCGGTCATTACTTGAACTTCACCGTCATCATCTAAGAACGTAGTTGCGCCTACCTTACTGTCACCGGCTCCAGTGCCGATACCACCGCCCCCGGTCTGCTGTTCTGCCATATAGGCCCTAATGTAGGTGCTGTAGAGGTTCGCTCTGGTCCTAGCGTCCGTAGTGGCAATAATATCTGTCCAGATGAAATCCCTAAGCGTGGTCATATTAGGCGAGTTCAGCAAATGCTGAAAGATCACCACCGCTGACCCCGGGGGCAAGTCCTTAACCGTCTCGTTATCACTCGGCACCCCTACCGCCTGGGCCTGACGCTTGGCCCGGTACTTAGCTAACTCGTCTTCTGGTTCACCACTGGCCTGGGGCTCTGATGCGATCTCAACCTCTACCGGGTGGGCCTGATCTTTTGGGTTCGTTTTGGGTTCGGATAGGTTTTTTCCTTCGAGGATACCCGTATTTTCAGGGGTTTTAGTGGCCTGGGTTCGCTCCCACCGCCGCCGCCGCTGTTTGATCTTTGAATTGGTCAGGGGGCATTCTGGCCATTCAAGCAGAATAGCCTTAGCCCTCATTCCCTGGGCAAAGTAGCCTTCTAACTTCTCTTTGATTTCCTTGTTAGTCATCTGCCAGCGCTACCCCCAGATTGAACCGTTTTAATTTTGGGTTCGTTTTTAGGTTCGTTTTGGGTTCGTTTTCTAAAACCCATAATACTGACGCCCGCTTAAAACGCAAGCTGACCAGGTGTTTCAGGGTGTACTACTCAAATAGTACTACCTGACCCCAGGGGGCACAATGGAATAAAGCCCCCCTACCCCCCTACCAATGCCCCAGGCACCCCCCCCCAAGTGCCCCCGCCTAAAAGCACCTGCCCCCCCGCAAACCCACCTCGTATGGGTGACTAAGGTGGTGCCACCCCATGTCTCAGCTATGGCAATCCCCCCCCGGCAATGCTGCTGTTGTGAAAATAACGCGATCTCATTTCTTAGTAATGGGCCTGGGTACTGCCTCTTACACAGTGGATACCTGGGGAATGGTCAGACCGATAGCCGATTTTAGATTTTTTGGGGGCAAGGTCAAAGCCTTATGGGGTAAGAACTTGCCCCCAAAAAAGTGGTTAGCAAGGGTTCCACTTTTTAATTTTCCAGTGGATAGCCGCCGCTCTGAATAGGAAGGTAGCCACGGCACAGATGGGAAGCCGCTAGGTGGGGACCAGGTAAAGGGATACCAGACTTCAAAGACGATGCAGCCAGCTAGCAGGGGGGCACCGTAGATGGTGGGATCCAACAGGAATGATCGGCGGTGCTCATCATGTTTCTAAGTAGGCCCCTCCACTGGAGCCAGCACCCCCAACATGATGGGGCCATAGGGTAAGGCAAAGCCCATGATTATGACTTTCTGGGCTATCTCGATAGCAAACAGGGATATACCTACCGCGTCCAGGTACAGGATGGCCTGCTAGATAGCTCCCTTACTGGCCCAGTGAGCAAAGGCCCAGGCAGTCACCGCCGCAAAAATGGCCACCGTGACATAGGTGATGTCTTCTGACCAAAACATGGGGATACCTAAGCCCCAAAAAGGGGGTAATTAATTATCAAAGAGGGGGGTATTCACAGCGATCGCAACCGTATAGATTCCTGCTACAGCCCTTTTTTTATAAGCCTTTGCTCGTTTCCAACTGGGACCTTATGTCGGTCCGACTCCTGACCAAGAAGTGGGGGACCTAGCCAGAAAAAGGGGGGCCGTGGCCCGAAAAGGTAGGGTACCTAAGCTCTCAAAAGAGGGGCACCCTTAAGCCCCCAAAAGGGGGTATTTAGACCCCAAAAAAGGGGGTAGCCATAGCCAAAAAGGAGGGGCCGTAGCCCGAAAAGGTAGGGTACCTAAGCCTCAAAAAAGGGGGTACCTTATCCCAAAGAAGCGGGGCCTAACCCCAATAATTCATCAGAAACTCAAAAAAGACTTAAAAAAGAGCCCGAAACGCAATAGAATCAGGCTCTTTTTCTAGCCCCTCTTGAGTTTCTGATGAATAATTGAAGCTAAAATTGGGTAATGCCCCAACTGCTCATGCCCCTGTGAAAAAGATCCTGATTCTGACATCGAATCCTAAGCAGACGGAGAAACTGCGTCTGGATGAAGAGGTGCGGGAAATTCAGGAGGGTTTACAGCGCTCACGTAGTCGAGATCAGTTTGAAATCATTTCTAAATGGGCTGTAAGGCCAGATGACTTACGGCGGGCCTTGTTGGACCATGAGCCCCAGATCGTGCATTTTTCTGGGCATGGGGTGGGGGCCGATGGCCTGGTGCTTGAAAATAATGCGGGCCAGGCAAAACGTGTTACGGCCCAGTCCTTAGGGCGATTATTCAGCCTATTTAAAGACAAGGTGGAGTGTGTACTGCTGAATGCCTGCTATTCGGAGATGCAGGCTAAGGCGATTCATAAGCACATTGATTGTGTGATTGGCATGAGCCAGGCCATTGGGGACCGGGCAGCTATTGAGTTTGCGGTGGGTTTTTATGATGGCCTGGGGGCAGATCGCTCCTATGCTGAGGCGTTTGAGTTTGGTCTGACGGGTATTGATCTGGAGGGTATCCCAGAGACGGGTACCCCTGTTTTGAAACAGCGTCATCCCAAATCGATCAAGCCTTCCACTTCTGTGACATCGGTTGATACTACATCTAAAACGACGGCAGTTAAGGCTGATAATGTAGCACCTTCTCCTAACGTTCAGCCTGCTAAGTCTGGGGCGAGATCGCGAGTTTTTATTAGCTACAAGCGGGGTGTTGAACCCGATGAAAAGCTGGCACTGGCGATATATCAATCTCTCAGTCAAGACCACGATGTCTTTATTGACCAGACCATGGCGATTGGGACTCCCTGGGCAGAACGAATTGAGCAAGAGCTAAGGCGTTCTGATTATTTGATTACGTTTTTATCGGCCCATTCAGTCCATAGCGAGATGGTACTGGGAGAGGTGGAAACGGCCCATAACCTGGCTAAAGAGTCAGGGAAGCCGCTTATTCTGCCCGTGCGTGTGGGCTATCGAGAGCCGTTTGTATATCCTCTGAGTGCCTATTTAAACCCCATTAATTGGGCTTTTTGGGATACGGATGCGGATACGCCTGGTTTGCTGAACGAACTGACCCAGGCCCTGGCAGGGGGTGACCTGTCCATGGGGAGTGACCAGTCAAAGTCTGATCTGCTGCGAACCGATACAAAGACAGACATACCTCGGCCCCTATCATCGGCCCAGCCATATGCAATTAGGTCCACACCAGCTGCACCGCTGGAGCCTGCCGAAGGCACTATGGACCCGGAGTCTAAGTTCTATGTAGAGCGGCCTTCTGACAAGATTGCCTCAGCGACGATTCAGCGTCAGGGGGTGACGCTGACGATTAAGGGGCCTCGGCAGATGGGCAAAAGTTCATTGCTGATCCGTACCCTGGATGCGGCAATGAAAGCGGATAAGCAGATCGCCTATCTGGATTTTCAGCTGTTTGATCAGGATGTGTTGAAAACAGCGGATACCTTTTATCGAGAGTTTTGTAGCAGCTTGAGTAGCCAGCTAGGACTGCCGGATCGGGTGGCGGAACACTGGCAGGGTAGTGGGGGGAATGTCCAGCGCTGTACCAGCTACATGCAAACCCATATTTTGAAGGAAGTGGGTGGGCCGTTGTTGTTGGCCATGGATGAGGTGGACCGGATGTTCGATGCGGACTACCGGTCTGACTTTTTTAGCATGTTGCGTAACTGGCATAACAATCGTGCTTTGCCCATGTGGCGCGTGTGGAAACAGTTTGATCTGGCCTTAGTAACAGCGACTGAGCCCTATCACTTGATTGCCAATTTAAATCAGTCTCCTTTCAATGTAGGGGAGGTGATTTTGCTGACTGATTTTACAGCTGAGCAGGTGAGCGATTTGAACCAGCGTCACGGTTCACCTTTAATGCCTGCCCAAGAACGTCAGTTAATGGCCTTACTCAATGGGCATCCCTATTTGGTCCGTCGATCACTCTATCTCTTGGCCAGTGAACAACTTAATTTTGAGGCATTGTTGGCCCAGGCAGCTAAGGAACGGGGTCCCTTTGGTGATCATTTGCGGTATCACCTATTTCGCATCTATGTCAAACCGGACTTAGTGCAAGGGTTATTGCAAGTGATTCGGGCAAATACCTGCCCAAATGAACGGATTGCCCGACTTCTGATCGCAGCTGGGTTAGTGCTGCGAGACGATCAACGGGTGGTGCCCCGCTGTCAACTTTACGCTGATTACTTTCGGGAGCATCTCCATGACTGATGCATCGATTTACACCGTTGGTGGAACAGTTCAGGCGAATGAGAAGGGAATATATATTCCCCGCCAGGCAGATACAGCGTTGCTTAGGCTGTGTCGAGAATCCACTTTTGCCTACATACTGACACCACGCCAAATGGGCAAGTCCAGCCTCATGATTAGGACGGCGGAACAGCTGATCGAGGAGGGAATTCAAGCAGTCATCGTCGACCTGACTCAAATTGGTACTCAGGTAAGTGCGGATGAGTGGTATAGCGATTTTCTGGATCTGGTAGCGAGCCAGCTGATGCCGAGCACGGATGTAAAAGTATGGTGGCAGGCCAATAGTCAATCTGGCTTTACGCGTCGATTTATCAGTTTTTTTCAGGAGGTGGTACTGGCAGAAATTTCAGATCCGGTGGTGATCTTTGTGGATGAGATTGACACCACTCTGAGTCTGGACTTTACCGATGATTTTTATGCAGCGATTCGCTATCTCTACGTGGCCCGCGCAACAGATCCTGAGTTATGTAAAATTTCTTTTGTCTTAATCGGGGTAGCTACTCCAGCTGATTTAATGCGTGACCCTAAGCGTACTCCTTTTAATATCGGACAGCGCATTGATTTGACAGATTTCACAATAGAAGAAGCACAACCTTTAGCATATGGTCTGGACTTAGAAGATAAGCAGGCTAGAGCAATATTAGAAGGGGTATTGGAATGGACAGAAGGACATCCCTATCTTACTCAACGAGTTTGTGAGGATATTGCTAGAGATTTACAAGAAGAAAAAAAGCTAACTGCCTGGACAGATACAGATATAGATACTGCCAGGATTGTAAGTCGTAACTTCTTTGGAATGAAGAGCGAACAAGATAATAATTTGCAGTTTGTTCGGGATATGTTGATTAGACAAAGTCCTAATGGTTATAAATCAGAAGTATTAAATATCTATAGCAAAATTTGTCATGGTCGAAGAAATGTAAAAGATGAAGCGCAATCAATCGTTAAGTCTCATCTAAAGTTATCAGGCATCGTTAAGAAAAATGGCAAATTTCTAAAGGTTAGGAATAAAATCTATCAAACCGTATTTGGTAGAAGGTGGATTTATGAACATCTTTCTGTTGATTGGCTTAGAAAAATCAAAGCAACAGCTTCTCTAAGTGCTGTTATTTTTGTGATTCTATTGATCCCATTTTCCATTTATGCAGACCATCAACGTCGACTTGCTCAGGGACAAAGACGTCAAGCAATAGAGCAGCGCCAAATTGCTGAAGAGCAACGCCAAATTGCTGAAGAGCAACGCCAAATTGCTGAAGAGCAACGCCAAATTGCTGAAGAGCAGCGCAAGGTGCTTGAAGACTTATTTCTAGGACAATTAGCAAAGACTTCTAAAAAGGATCTTGATCCAAGAGTTAAGGCTTTTCTAGATACTATTGCATGGTCGTTAAGGACTCAAAGTTTACCAAGTGACTATGACATTATTCTAGATGGTAGCGAATTTACGGATTTCAGTGATCATCCTCGTAAGAGAACTTGCATAGACAGTTATTTTGGACTGGAGGCGATATGTGGATCTTCTGCTGGAAGGTATCACATGATTCCTCAGACTTGGGATAGGGTAGCTAATCAGCTTGGTTTGAATGATTTCTCACCGGCATCACAAGATTTAGCGGCCATTGAATTACTGCGCGAAAAAGGTTCTTTAGCCCAGATAGAAGCAGGAAACTTTAAATCAGCCATTTATAACGCATCATCTTACTGGGTAACTCTCCCAGATGCTGATGGAGAATCATACTATGAGTCGGCTGGTTATCAAGCTCGTTCTATTGATAATTTGCAATTTATGTACGATTTGTTTTATGCAAGATATCTTCTTCTAGCGAAAGACTAGATGTCCTCATTAACAGTTCAGTGGCGTAAAGCTGTTGTTAGCTTATGTAAAGCTTACAGATAATACTTTGAGGTTGTACTTAGCTGAGCAGCTACATGAGTAATCCAGACACTCAAAGGATGAGAAAGTGCTTTGCCAAACTGGAGTATCTCAAGGAATCTCTAAATCAGTGCCTAAAGGCAGAAACTAGTTAGATAGAGTCCTTGGACTTTAGTAATATCTAGCCGATAAGAAAGCTTAGTCTGAGTCGGCATTTTTCGCATATATAATCAGCACAGCTCTTGTTAAAAGCTGTGACATGGCGCATAAAACAAGTATTCAACATGGTTGTTAAGTAGGCAAACTCAATCTTTTGTAGGATACAAACAGGCCCTTTAAATTCTTAGTATTTGCCCCCAAACTCCCAACTCTGGGGGCTCTGAATCTAGCTTCTCCCAAACTTGGGGAAACCCCAGTATGTCTAACTGGGAAGACGTAGATGATTCCATAAAAAGAGGGCCTCGATATCTGATAGCTAATTACGGCATGTGCAACTTTCAACTAGGGAATAAAGCTCTAAAGCATTTTTGCGTGAATCTGTATTTCTGGTAGCCTTGGAAATCAAAGGCTCTAGAAAAGTTGCACATCGCGTTAATTGTGTCTACTTACTTACCTGGCTACGGTCAGCCAAAATACCAAAAGACTCTTCACAGAATAGATAGTCTTAACCCCGCCAGTTTCCCCAATAGTCAGCCCCTTGCCTAGCCATGAGTTCCTGCAAAAACTCTTTAGGCGCTGTGAACGAGGTGAAGCGCTCTATAACTCCTTGACTGACAAGTATTTGTTCTAGATAATCCTTCCGCTCAAGCAGACTACTTTCAATATCAAACACCTTGCTTCCAAGACAGCACATTTGGTCTGAAGGAGAAGGAGTTAGGTCAATCAGTTGCTCTGCATGAACAAAATATCTCAAATTGTTGTAGAAATACCCTCCAGTACTTCGACCATCTTTATAGCAGTGGTAAACGAGCGCGGATAGTTGAGCCAGGCTAACCGATTCTCTAAAAATAAATGCGAGGCCATTATAATTTTCTGACTGGGTAGGAAAATCAACCACACACGCATTTTCAGGCCCATACTGCTCAAGCTTATACAGCAGCCCTTCCGCTCGATATTGAATAGCATCTACAAAAAGGATGTTCATTAATCACGTTCTCCTGAATTTAGTAAGGTTGTTCATTTACATAGAGAGTGAAGCCAATTTGTTGCTTCATGTCAGCTCTTGGGTTGGGTCATTGGGTTTCTGGGTCGGGTCACTGAAACGCTTAACCCACAGTTGACCCAGCATGGTTTGAACTGACCCAACCCAACCCAGCCAAGCACCCAAGCACGGTTTAACCCTGGGTGTAACTACCGCCCGATTCATTAAGTAACCCTCTATTCGAAAGGGTGAGAATGGCCCATTCAATCTTGGTTCTAGGACTATCCCCTTCAAGGCCCATTACCCCATCAACCGCCTTCCGTAACTGTTTATTCTCCTTAGCCAACGTCAGCGTAAACGGCTTACCATCACGGTTCTCAATCCACTCAATTACTGGCAATAACGGAGAACTCACTTTCACCATCTGAGCCTTGGCAATGTCCCAGGCTGAGAGCGGCTTAGCTATAGACTGGCCTTCAACTATCTGACTCGGATCGTCACATTCATCCAGTAAGGCATCATGCTCTGACAGATAGCGACTGGGCACATGGGTATAGGGCTCCAGATTAGGATAGAGAAGGATAAAAGGCTCCTCATCCGGAAACGTGATCCGAGCCTTGCCCTTAGCCAGTAGCTTGATGTGTACCTCACCCTCATCCCGCATCTTACGAGTACCCGCAGCACCCCCACGGGCCGTATTCGTTTCCCCATGGGCCACACTAATCGACTGATAGCCAGCTTTTCTAAAATCGCTAAGCGATGCCTTGGTAAACGCCTTGCCTTTGTTAATGTGCTCTGCCCAGTTGGTCAGCTCCTCACACACCACCGTGACAATATCGGGCTGATAGTTAGGGATTGTTGCATAGAGCTGATAGCGCGTCTGGATATCGTCTAAACATTCCTGGATAAATTCATCTATCTCCAGATAGTTCATACCCTTACCCTTAATCTCACAGCCTTTCCAAGCCCCATAGCGATAATGCGGATCGAGCACAACCTTACGGTTAGTGATTAGGCTAAGCAGATAATTAACCGTGGTCGTCTTGCCAGTTCCCTGTCTGCCATAGATAAACACACTGGGGAATTCAGCCTGATTCACCACACGACTAAACACAACCTGCCAGTCGTTACGAATCGGTAAGCCGCCTGGCGCTTCACGTTTTAAGGACGTTGATAAACCAGCACTTTCAGCCGTTTGACTCGCCACCGGCAGTGCCTGAACATCGACCGCAGCCAACCGAGTCTTAGCCCCAACCACCTGGGATGCGACCTTGGGCAGATTCGCGATCGCACTTTCAAAAAAGTCCGTCTGTAATGCCTTACCCAATAGTTCAGGATGATTCAAAGCAGGCTCATGGGCTGTCACCAAGTGATCCACCAGGTTGGTAAGAATGTGGGTGAACTGATCAGGCTCCATCTGTTCAGCCAGCTGGCTAAGTCGATGTCCCTGAAAGTTCGTCAGGTAAAACAACGCCTTATCCTCAGGGGCTAAATAGTGATGGGCCTGAGTACCCAGTGTGGCCTGGGTCTGTTGATGGAGTGCCCCCGATGCGATCGCAGCCAGGTCACTAGATACCCAGGGCAACGGCTTCAACTTACGAGTTCGTTGATTCTCACTGAGAACTGAGCCGCCATAGGCCACTAGGCCCGCAATCAGGGGCAATAGGGCACCTCCAGAGGTAACGAGCGCTAACCCACTTACCCCCGTGGTGACCAGACCCAACGCTTTATAGATCTGATGTAGCTGGCTAAGCTGCTGGCCTTTGCTCCTAAGCTGACGAGACTCTGATACAAACGCGTTTTGATAGTGCATCACCGCTCATCCCCCATGCGATCAAACAGCTCAAACCCGCATATATTCAGGAATCCATAAATTGTGTTGACCACCCAGCTGCCAGCCCCCGCAAAGGACCCCACAAAGGCCGCTATTTCCAGCCCATAGAGCAAAACAACCGCAATAAATGTCCCAACAATCCCACCGATACCCTGTGAGTTATGCTGAGCAGCTTTGTATTGGGCCAGTGCGATCGCTTTTGGGTCAGCCTCTACTTGCTTTTGTTGATTGGCCTCTTGGAACTCTGCAAGAGTTTGCTCAGTACTCTTCTTGCGCCAGATCATCCCCTCAAACCGCTGAATTGTGATGGCAAAAACAGCCGCTAAAGCAAGGATTGCCGGTTGATTCCACACTGTCCAGTAATCAGACGCAACACGCCCTTTAACCCACATCGGCAACCACTGAAAGTAGTTTTGCAGGATGGCTCGTTGAAGATTAGGCCATGGGTTAAGTCGGCCCAGCTCTGCCCCATCATTGACATAGGGCTTAGGCACAAACCGACGTTGACGCTTAATCTTCTCTAGCTGGGCCTTTGAGCTTCTGCCCCTGGCGATACCGGCATAGTCCCCCATCCGCATCGTTGCAGGCATCGACACCATGATGGATTCAATTGAAAGCCCTGCACAGTAAAGCGTCATCAGGCTGGCAATGATGCCAAACCCTTTAACGCTGGATAAATGTCGATAAGAACGCTGCCCCCAGCGTGGCAAACACATCACCATCGACACGAGAACGTGTTCATCTCTGATGGTGGGCTGAGGGTTTTCAACTCTGGGATTTCGTGGAACTCCAGGAGGATTATTTTGAGACCTTTTCTGGTTGGGTGTGGTAGCTGTCATCAACGAAACTCCTAATTGCAGTTTTGAGGCTGAAAAGTAAATCTGCCGTATTCGAGATAGCCGAGTATTCGATCGTTTTGATCAGCGACTACGAGATACTCGTCATCCACATAGGGGGTAGTTATAAAGACGGGTGCATTGTCTGGATCGCAGATGTAATCGGCAATGACGACCGAGTCATAGCGATTTACGTTGTTATCAATAGCCGTCTGGGCAATGTCGGCTCGTTGCTCAATCGCATTTATCTCAGCTTGATGGGCTCGGTTATTTTCTCGTTGTGCGTTCCAAGCAATGATTGTGTTGTTCACCTTGAGGGTGCTGAATAGTCCCGCTAGGCTGATACAGAACAACAAGGCCATATGAATCCTGTATTCCAGTGGTTTGATGTGCATAAGGTTAAAAATCCTGTTTCTCAATGAAATAAAGGAGATAGGGCTTTTTCTGGGCTTCCTATCCCTTTGATGAATTAGGCAACCACCTTGATAATTTGGGCTTCAAAAATATGTTCAATCTGCTCATAGTTGAACCCATCGAAGTAGTCGTTATATTCACTCGGCGGATCATCGTCGATTTGTACCTGATAGCCGATATACGGGACTTCAGCATCGTTAAACGCATTAACCGCCAGAATTAAACCCAGGGTCCCAGTATCGAAAACATCAAACTCTTCAGGCGTTAGCTCAACAATCTGACCGACCTGATACTTGGCTTTGGGAACAGTTTGAGCGAGTTGATTGAGTCTGCTAATATCCATGTCCTTCTTCTAATTTCAGTGATCTATCAAAACTCAACAGATGCCCCTAAATTTCAGAGCCCCAATCACCGCTACTCACAGTGATCGTGGCCTGCTCCTGATTAGATGGAGACTGTGGAACTTGGGCCATCCCACGGGCGATCAGTGGTGACGTATCGACAACAACAAGTTCAGAAACATACTCAAGAATGGAGCTATAGCCCAATTCATCAGCCCGCTGCTGGGCGCGAGTCCTTAAGTGTTGCGGTAGGGTAATGCGATGTTCTTTACGTTCAGTCTTTGCCATGGGTAAGCGTCAATAATGGTGTTCCAATTGCGGGCAACCCCTAGTGAGCCAACAGATAAAGCCCCTGAACTTCTTTCCCCTGTGGTTCAGTAGCCACACCATAGCCACGCTTAGCCGCCAACTCCTTAACCCCAGGCAGCTGGCCACCGCCACCGGCAATAAATTTGTGTTGAGCCTTATCCAGAATGGCCTGTGCCCCAGTCTGAATAGCCGATAAACGAGCATCAAACCAGCGTTCTAACTCTTCAAAATAAAGAGCTTCAAAGTTTGTAGTGCCATGGCCTTTCAGACAGAATGTTGCACCCCCAGCCGTTTCCACCCCCAAGCGCACCTCCTCAACCGTAGCCGCATGGCCATTGGTATTCAGCCGACCAGCAATCGTCTCATACAGCTTTGCCACACCAGGCGTTGTGGAGTGGAACCCCAGCAATGTATTCTCCTCATCCAGTCCTGTAATTGTCGTGTTAGCAAAGCCTATATCCAGCACAGCGAACGATGCAGCGGTTGCCCCTTTAGCCGTTTGTAAGCTAGCAATTTTCACACAAGTGCCAAACCCTTCTGGATAAGCAACCACCCGTGAGACATTTATTTGAACAGTTGCCCCATTCACATCAATTAGATGGTGGCCCTTGAGGTCAGTTAGCTGACCTTTCATTGCCTGGGTAGGAATGGAACAAGCCACCTCAACCGTATGGATACGGTTAGGCTGATCGCTGGGTAACAGCTGTGAGATCGCAGCCAGCCCCAGTACCGCGTAAAAATTGCCCTTCTCACCATTGGCAAGAGACTTAGTCCCAGGATTGCCATCTACCTTATTGCCAACGTAGAAGACACCATTGCCAATCGGAGAATTCAGCAGCTCCACCCGCCAGTTCTTAGAGTTGGTACCAAAGAAATCAGTGGGCTCAGACTCCAAAACCAGCGAGCGAGCCTTAACAACCTGGCTACCATTCGTGGCTTTGACCCAACCAGCCCCTACGGCTAATCCTATGTGGTTAACAGCGGTTGCAGTTGGTTTTGAGCGGCCAAGGAAACCAACAGATTGAGAAGTAATTTGTTGAGCAGATTCAGCTATAAGCATTGATATGTCTTGAGTTAAGGTACATCTAAAACTTTTCAGCGATAGTCTTTTCGACGGTTACCAACGGTTTAAATTCCTGCAGAGTGGTTTCATCGACCGTTTTCCGCCTCATGCCTGCTATGCTAGCATAAGTTCTGAACTGTGCAACACGGTGCTGAACTTATGCTATTAGTTCTGTACCTGAAGTAGTATTGAGGTGATTAAAATGCAGGCAAAGCCAGAGTCCGTAGTGCCCACAAAGAAACCACGCATATCGTTTGTCGCTGATGACGAACTCAAAGCCGACCTAGAGGAATGGGCCGAGGAAGAAAGCCGTTCCATCTCCAACCTGTGTGAGGTGCTCATTAGGCAGGCGGTGCAGCAGCGAAAATCTAAGCAATCCAGCGATCAACCCTCAGCGACCGATACGAAAACGCAGGGTTAACGGTTGCGATCGCAACTATTTGTGAAGGGTGTAGTTCTAATTCTTGATTCAGTGCATTAGTAATGGACTTATGAGGGGGCGATCATGATTAATTTGCTAGATCCAGAACATCCAGAGACTGTAAAAGTGTTAACTGATTCGATAAGCAAAATTGAATCAGGCACATCAACTTTCTGGGACCACCTGAATGTTCTGAGCCTTACCCCAACACTCATACTTCAGCACTACATGTGGGAACCCACCACGGATGATGAGAGGTATTATGTCAAGCTACTAAATAATCAGTATTCAGCCTTAGCGCTATGGATGGCTTACTTGGTATTTAGGCATCAACCCATACCACCTGAACTTAACCATCCTGACGTCTTAAAACTAAAGCCCCACGCTGATTATTCAAAATCAATTCTAGATATCGCTGCTGAACTATTTCCACGATTTCCGGAGGAGTTATGCGCCTCTGGGGCTGCTACTAAACCTACAGATGTATGGCTGACAGCTGAAATACAGCGTTGTCGTGCCAAAATCTGGATCTCGGGTTTACTTAGGGGAAAGCCAACAATATCCCTATCCAAGGACGACACATACGAAACTTTTGAATACCTTTTCCAATTTTTGGGTGGTGAATCACAAAGACGAAAATCTATGTCTATAAAAGATGGTTTTTATCCATCGCGATTCATTAATTACAAACAGGAACAAGAAGAGAGAGTCCCTGCCCTTGATCTGATCGGCCGTTTAACCAAAAAACTAGCAGAACAGAACCCTGATTTCAGGAACCGTAGTGTAGCCTATCGCAACTTCAAAAATGAAGTTCGAAAGATTGGGATACGCATCCGTCACGATAGTAGTTACGTTTCAATGGAATTCGAGGATGGCAGGCTATTGCCCTTTGGCCGTAAAGCTCCAAGAGTGGCTAGGAAGATCCAAAGAATGTAACGAAATCGTTACGTAAATGAGTTTAGTCGTTATTTACTTGCTGGACCAATACAGTTGTTCGCATAATCGAACGAAATTGAACACCATGCAGCTTTAGGATTTATCTTCCTAAATTTGCTTCAAGTCTGAATAAAAAATTTCCCCGGACAGCTCGCAACTGCCGGGGAAAGTCCACCATTCCAAAAATATGATGGAGTTGAAAAGTATGTACGACAAATATATCCCATGGGGTTCGAAAAAGGTACTCCTGGTACAAGACGCTTGTCTGATTATCTCTAATCCACTGACCATCAGTGAACAACTATTTGGGGTATACCTTAAACCTCATCATAGACCACACAACAAAGTAACTAGCGTATATATCAACCTGCTGAGTTTCTTTCTATTCCGGGGGGTGCTGTGATGGGAAATCGACCTGGAAGGGAAGTTAGCAAGGACAATCCCTGCCCTATTTGTGGCAAGCCAGACTGGTGTTTCCGATTGGATGATGGCATCTCATACAACTGCAAACGGAACTGTTCAGCTCCTAAAGGTTGGATAGAGACTCCAACCCGACCATCAGAGGGCAGAATTTTTAGACCCGAATCTCCAAAGTCCTATCTAGAAACTAAGGCTCACACTAACAGTCCAGTTTGGAAACGTACTGGCGAATATGATGGTAAAGGTTTCGAGCAGGAAATCATCTTTATCTATAGTCCAACACAGCGTGTGATCCGTCGTCAGTGGAGCGACCGACGCGAGATTTACAAGGGTCAGAGCAGCAAACTGAAGAATAAATTCGTTCGTCCTCAATACCGGGATGGTAAATCCTGGCAACGGGGTAAAGGACGCGAGCCCTGGCCTTTATACCGTGAAGACGAAGTTCATCATCAAAATATTGTCCTCTTTGTTGGCGGTGAAACATGTGTCGAAGCGGCTAGGAAAATAGGGCTAACTGCTGTTTGTATGCAAGGAGGGGAAACAACAGGGAAGAGGCTTTATGAAGCTGCTAGCAGACTCCAAAAGCTAAACCCCAAATTGCTTGCTATCTGGCCTGACAATGATGAAGCCGGTCGCACAATGGCAACAGAACTGTTAAGTGCATGTCAATCAATTGACGTTAACGCAATCATTATTGAGCCGAGCGATGTTGTCTCAAATCCGCCTGAAAAGTGGGACATAGCTGACTATGTTACTTCTGATATTTCCTCTAGTGAAGGTAGAGCTGCCATTCAGGTAGCAATTGACAAGGCATGTCAGAACTCAGAGGCGAAACCTATTCAATCTCCGAACAAGGTTGTTAATCACCCAAGTAAATTTACTCCAGATACGTTACGACACCAGTTATCGACCTTAGCTCACTGTAATCCAAACGAAGCAGATAAACAGATTGAGCTTACTCGCATTGCTTTAGAGCAAGGCCAATCCCCCCAACAGATCAATAGAATTTACCAGGCAACAGAGCACCAACAGGCTCAGCAGGAAGCTATAGGTGAGGTCGCTAACGCCTTGGTTGAGCTGAATACAATTCGTCAAAGTCATCTACCGATTGAGGCTGGCCTTTACGGAGATGGTGGGCAGCTGGCTCGCATCCTAATACAGACTGCCGAAGCTATGCCCACAGCTACTGAGTTTGTAGTGACCACGCTCATTCCAGTGCTAGCTAGTCGTATTGGCACTAGTAGCACTCTGAGAATATTGGATACAGGAGGGTATACGCAAAAGGCAATCTTTAGAACCCTGATCGTTGCTAAAACTGGCTGCAAAAAAACACCAGCCCAAAAAATAATTATTGGTGCATTGGAGTGCCTAGAAGAGATTCATCACGAGACATATAAATTGGAATTGGAGCAGCATGAAGCTGAGATGAATAGATGGGAGAGCTTACCCAAAGAGCGACGGGCTGAGGAACCAAAACCGAAAAGTCCTACCAGGAAACGCTACTTCTCAACTGATGATACATTGGCTGCCCGTATTCAAATTCATGCAGAAAATCCTAGGGGCTTACTGCTCTATCGGGATGAGGGTAGTGCTTTCATCAATGAGAGAGGTCGCTTTAACCGTGGAAAAGGTGATGGTGGGGAAACTGAAGCGGATCTCAGCGAGTTTAATGGTGGCTCAATTAATCGAGATCGCAAAGGTGATGGCTCAACTTTTCTGGCTAAAACAGCAATCAGCAGAACAGGTGCAATTCAATATGCCAAATTGCAGGAGTTGATGGGCACCCATCACGATGCTTGTGGGGAATTTGCTAGATATCTTTTTTGTGCTGCTGAAGCACCACCAAGTTACCTAAATCTCGCTAAGGATGTTGGGGATATTGGTTTGCAAAAGAGCCTGATAGACCTGATTGAGTATCTTGATGAGCTGCCAGAGCGAGATTATTCACTGTGTGATTCTGCCAAGCGAGTCTTCGAGCAGTATCAACATCAATTAACTGACAGGGGAAGGGCTACCGATCATCCTAGCTTGCAGGCTGCTTTTCCAAAATTTGAGACCTATTTTGGCCGATTCTGTCTTCTCCTACATATTATTAATGCTGCCTTAGCGAGGCAAGAGCCAGATTTCATCGTTTCAGCTCAAACAGTTGAACTGGCAAGACAGTGGACGGAGTATTACATCGGTCAATACAAACTCCTAATGGCAACCAATAGCCCTCAGCAAGGGCTCACAGGTGACCTTCTTCAACTTCACCAATACCTGGAGCGAAGGCCAGAACGTACAGTTCGGCAGATTGTTCAGGCACGATTGTTCGATCGCGCTTCTGATAAATCTAAACGAAAGACACCATATATTCGTGAATTACTGGCTGCCCTTGTTGAGCAGGGTTGGGTGACACTCAACAGTGATAAATATTCGAGCAACCAATCTCCAACTGGGCCAGCAGTGATATCAGAGATGCCGGTATCGGTACCGGAAGCACTGTCAGAATTATCTGAGCCAGACGCCTCGGTACCCATTGAGGAGCTTGCAGATGTGAATACGCTTTCATCATCTATGCCCATTGAACAGGAGACGAACAATGCTGCCTAAATCTAAATTTACTCAACAAATTGGCAATGTTGAGTAGGTTGTTGAGTGATTTTCAACAGACAAAAACCTTTATAAACAAAGCTTTCTCAGGTGATTTGTTGAATTGTTGAGTATCTGGAGTCGTTTTACAGAACTATGACTGACACTAGCGACCTATTAGCCGAAATAGCTGAGAAAATGCATCGAATCCTCGACCAGAACATGCTTCTAGTCGAGAAGATAGAAGAGCTATCTCAAGTTGGTAGTCCTCCCCCGCCAGATTGGATCAATACTGAGGCTGCCATTAAAAGGTGGGGCCTTGACGACAGCACACTTCGAAATTATCGAAGACGCAACACATGGTCTGATGGATCTGCCTCATGGAAAGAAGGACTCCATTACCAGAGAGGTGGTCTTTACAACTGGCGGCTGATTGACCATTGGTGGAACAGTCGAGGCGATGCACGAGCACACAATCAATTCTGCCAAAAATGGGTTAAGCAGGTTGGGAAAGTAGCCTAAACATTCAGCCAATCAAGAGGTTCACCTGATTGTTTAAAATCCCTTTCCGTAACTCTTTGTGCTGTCACATTATCCATACTAAAAAGATCTGGCACGGTCTTATTGCCTTGAATACCACCGAGATAATGTCTGATCAAGATTTCTGGATCATGTCCTGTCACTGCTGCAATATCAGCGGGATTCCAACCGTGTGCCGAGCAGTGACTGATAAATGTTGATCGAGTAATCCGAGGCTTTTTGTAATCAACACCTGCAGCCTCAATAGTTTTCTTCCAAGCCCGATTCCGAAAACTGCGATCGCATATAAAGCCACCTTTAGGGGCCGGGAAAATCAGGTCTGTGCCTTTGGCATCAACCGGACAACGCTGTTGGAGCATGCTTTGCAAAGTGACTGGCAAGTCAAACTCGCGTTGTTCATTTGTCTTGGTTGCGCCTAAATATCCTCGACTATAAGACTCACCAATCCATACATGCCTGCAATCCTTACTAAGGTGCTCCCAGCGTAGAGCGACGGCTTCACCGAACCGAGGACCACATCCAAAAAGAAAACGTACCAAATCAGCGTAATAGCTGTAATAGTGACTAGTCTTGAATGCTGCAATTATCTGATGCACCGTATCTATCGGGTATGCCTGTGTACGTTGTTTTGGAGGTACTTTGACATCGCCGTGAGCTTCTTTCCATGGATTCGGCCCTTGTATCATCTGTTTTTCAATGGCCCATTCCCAGCACCCCTTAATCAAGCTCAGTCGCTGCTTTGCAGTTATTGGAGCTAGCGTGTCAAGTAAGTATTTTGCAAACCTGCTGGCATCCCGCCCAGTGAGTGACGATAGGCTTCGTTTACCGAAGAACTTCTGAATGTTTTTTAACGTGTAATCATATTTTTCGGCACTGTTTGGAAGATTGCGATCAGCCTTGTAGTTCCTGTATTGATTAAATAAGTTAGCTATCGGCAAATTTTCAGTTTGCTGTTCAGGTTGCTTATATTTATTCCAGGTCGGATCGTAGTTGCCGGTGATGATGTCACCTTCCACAGTTGAACGAGTGCGCTCGGCTATCGTCCGATTCAGCGCAGTGTCATCCAGGTCCAGATACTTAAAGCGTCGCTCACCTGTGCCTGGCTCTCTAAATACGAGTCGGAGGCGGCCATTACAGGCATTTAAAGAAACCTTTGCAGCCATTTATCACAGGAAAAACTAGAGTGCATCTTTATCACACACTTATCACAATTTTGTCCTGAAACCCAGCATTTCCGAACGCCTAAGCACAGGTTCTATCACAACCGCCTACTAAGACATTCATTTCGCCAAGCCCTAGAATGGCTGCATGGCCTATGTTTTCAAGAATCGGAGCGGCGGGATTTGAACCCACGACCCCTACTACCCCAAAGTAGTGCGCTACCAAGCTGCGCTACGCCCCGATGCGTTTTTAACGCTTGACTAGCATAGCATACGGTCAGGTTATAGGTACACCAAATATGGTGTACTGGGACACTTTAATAAAGGCGGCTTTTCTGGTGTTGGGTTAAGCTCTGTTTGAGCCAATACCCACTAAAATCCATAGCTCCAACGGGCATAGTAACCCCGAGTATCAATGTGGGTAAACACAGTAGCGCTGGCTAAACCACCTTTAGATCCCCACCAACGGTTAAGTCGATCGTAAACATCATAAGGATGAATACCGGAGGCCACAAAATCAACGGCATCACCGGATAGATGGCGTGATCGGCTAGCGCCGCCCACACGACGATTAGTGACTGGATCGCGGTACCAGGAGTTGATGGTAATGGGACGCCCTCCCAAGCGATCGCGGACCTCTTCCATCACACGGGCAATGCGAATAATGCCGTACACTACATTGCGATTGACTGGAATACGACTGCCACCATGGGTGGCTTCTCCCCAGGTGAAGTGGCCGTTGGGAATAATGGGGTTTGATAAATAGAAGTTGCCTTGAAACCCGGGCAGTTTAATGTAGGGACCACTGGGCTTTGGCCGTGGGGTTTCATTTTTGGGCTGGTTATCTTTTTCGTTGCCCTCAATTTCAATGTCGGGTTTATAGGCGTACCAAATTAGTTCAGGGCGATTGTTAAAACTGGGTTCTGCCAGCTCAACTTTGACATGGTTCGATGGGGCTAGCTCATGGCTGATTAGCTCTAATTCAGTTGTGTTTTTAACAAATACTTTATCCTGGTTGCTGAGCTTAGACGACATCTGGGGCGATGTTTTAAACAGGGTATCACTAGTGACCGTTAGGGTAATGGTGTCGCCCACAATGCGCACATCTGGTTTGTAGACGTACCATGTTGTCCGATTTTCGGGACCCAGAAATGCATTTGCGATCGCAACTCTAATGTGCTGCCCTTCCGCTGGTAAATGAGACTGTAGGTAATACTCTGTGCCATTAGGAACAAACACCTTTTCGCGATCGCTCAGCTGATTTGACAATACAGGACGCTGCTTAAACAAGGTATCGCTCATCACCGTCAGCTTGACATTAGTGTCATAAACCCGTGCATCAGGTTTATACACATACCAGTCTTTTTTACTCGCTGGCCCCAAGGGTTCGACCAGAGTCACCTTATAGTGACCATCTCGCGTAACGTCTAGCTTAGCCAGATCAAACTCTGTACCATTGGCAACGAATACTTTCTCCTGCCTTGCCAGATCGGTAGATAGACCAGGACGAAGTTTGAATTGAGTATCGCTAACGACCTTTAGTTTTTTCATATCGTTTTTACACCCTGATCACTAGAGCATCATGCCCGGTTAATCCCAATGAAAACTTTCAATGTTGCAGAGATTTACCATACATTTGCCCAGTGTAAAGCAATCGGTCGATGTCCATATCAAAATACGTTGATACGGTCTAATTCGGCTAAAACCTCTGGAACAATATTAGGAGGCCATGCCCCTTCTCCACCACGCCCATTGAGTAATATAAAGCGCAAGCCATAGGTATGATGAAACCCCTCGGCTTCCATCCAAAGCTGAGGGGTTTCTTGTTCACAGGTTATGTGCTCATCAGGCATCAGCTCGGTGGCCATAGACGTCATCGTGGCTGCTAACTGTTGGGCTATACGACGCAGGGATTCGAACTCAGACTGCGTCAGCTCCATGGCCCAATGCTCACCGCCAACTAAGGCCTTAAAATTAGCGCGATCGTCATCCCAACCTAATCGCCAACCCTTACCTTCCCTGAGCAATGCAGTCATTACTGATTGAAAAGTTGCTCCAAACTACGGACAAGCTCATGTCGTTGCTGACGACTTAGGGTCTGCATCGCCTGCTTGTCAGCACTCGTGACGACAGATACCTTGGAGCCACCTCGATGATAAGGGGCATCAAGATAATCAGCCATGGATAACTCCCAATCAAGGTGATACTGAGCTGGTCGAGCTTGAGTATCGAGATGGTAGTCAATAAAGCGACTTAATAGCGTGGTGTTCTCCGCCGTTGCTCGGGGAATATCGGGATATTTACCGTAAAGCTGGTCTGCTAGCTTAGTGGTCGCGCAAGCGACGACTTGGCAGTTAGCCTGTGGAGTCTGAGCCGCCATCAGAGGCTCACCCACCTGTAAAATGCTGCCAGCTAAGACCATTAGGGTGGCTAAAGTGGCCAGGAATAAAAATTTGAGCTGCTTACCCATACCGCTGAGCATTAGTGCGATTAGTAATAAATAAAAGAAAGATATCTGGTAGTTCTAGTTGTATATACCGAAGAAAACTGGTTTATCGGTGTAGTAAACCAGTTTCTTCAGTGCTTTATTCGCCAATAATCTCGGGCTGAGTCAGCTCATCTGACATTTCAACGATAGCGCGCAGCACAGGCTTCATGCGAGACTCATCGATGTTATCAAACTCTTCGAAACGACGACGCTGGGCGCGATTGGCCACTTGAACAGTGATGCGATAGCGGTTTGATGCTGCACTAATTAGGTCTTCAGTACGGCGCATCATCTGAGTGGTATCGATTGCCAGACGCTTCATTAAGGAGTCCTCTAGGGTCGGTTTTTTAGAACCTATCCATACTAACGCAGCTTACTGGCAGTCATGACAACGCAAATCTTCTTTTCGCGCTGCCTACGTTCTCATAAACTTTTACAATGATTAATATACCAATATTTTGTGGCCAGTTCTAAATTAAATAGGGTTCCGTATACCTTTATTTGTAAGGCTTTCTACAATAAACTATCGGAGCTTGTGGGATGGCGGGTTGATGGCTAGGTTAGGGGACCATCCCCACTAATCATTGACAGCACGCTATCTCATTTGAGTTTTCTGGCCCATCACTTAAGCACCTTTTCCCCTGTTGTTCGATCAGAATTATGCCAGATACATTGACGAAATTCGTTTACCAAACCTTTCAGCAGGGTAAACAAGCCTTTGGTTACACCCACAAAACTGTGCTCAATCGTCTACGCGATGTAGTTTCTCCAGTGGAAACGACTAGCAGATCTGAACTTCCCGCATCTACATTGGCGCTTCTAAAGCAGCGACTAGATGACCTGACTGAAGTTGATTGGCAGGATGCAGAATCTGGGGTATATCCCAAAAGTTTGCTGTTTGATAATCCCTGGGATGACTTTTTTAAGTATTACCCCATGGTGGTTTTGGATACGCCCAGTGCATGGGACCGTTCAAAAAATAAGCAGTATCAAGAATTTGACTCCGAGATTAGCACTGAAGGCTATCCCAGCTACTATGTGCAAAATTTTCACCATCAAACCGATGGTTACCTGAGTGAGATGTCGGCTAATCTGTATGACCTCCAGGTAGAGCTCTTGTTCAACGGCTCAGCCGATCCAATGCGTCGTCGCATCCTGGCTCCGTTGAAGCGTCATATCGATAACTTGGCGGGTAATCCAAAAGTATTGGATGTTGCCTGCGGTACCGGGCGTACCCTCAAGATGATTCGGGATACTCTACCCCAAACATCACTCTATGGTGTGGATTTATCTCCTACTTATTTACGTAAAGCTAATGAGCTGCTGAGTAAGGAGCCAGGCACGCTGCCTCAACTGATTCAGGCGAATGCTGAAGCGCTGCCTTATCTGGACAATTACTTTGAGGCCACGGTCAGCGTCTTCCTATTCCATGAATTGCCTGCCGAGGTGCGCCAGACCGTGATTAATGAGTGCTACCGCGTCACTAAGCCTGGCGGGGTGTTTGTCATCTGCGATTCGATCCAAAAACTCGATGCCCCTGAGTTTGCACCTATGATGGAAAACTTCCCTACTATTTTCCACGAGCCCTACTACCGTCAGTACAGCACGGATAATATTGAGGCTCGTCTGGAGTCTGCAGGATTCCAAAGTGTAGAGATGTCCAACCACTTTATGAGTAAGTACTGGGTAGCGAAGAAGGCTTGATGTTTTTCCAGCACTGTTCCAATTTTGAAACACCAACCGAGTTCTTTTCGCTTCCTTCTCTCAACATACAAGGGGCTCGGGGGTGGGTTAACCGCTAAAAACTTTCTCAGCTAATAAAAAAGGGGGATGGCCACAGCCATCCCCCTTTTACTTAGCTTTGTTAACGACTTCAGTTAAACTAACGCGTGCTGAAACTTAAACAGCAACAGCAACCTTAGCGTTAAGTTCACCCGCTTCGTACTTAGCAGCGAAGATTTCAACACCAGCCTGCTTGATCTTAGAAGCATTACCAGCAGTACCGAATGCAGTGTAGCGATCAGAGCACACTTGCTTCATGTACTTAATGGAAGGCTTGAGGAAGTGGCGAGGATCAAAATTGGCAGGATCCTTCATCGCGGCTTCGCGGATAGCAGCTGTGATAGCCAGACGGTTGTCAGTATCAATGTTCACCTTACGAACACCGCTCTTGATACCCTTCTGGATTTCTTCAACAGGTACACCGTAAGTTTCAGGAATGCTACCGCCATGGGCGTTAATCATGTCCAACCACTTCTGGGGAACGGAGGAAGAACCATGCATTACCAGGTGAGTGTTGGGCAGACGCTTATGAATTTCTTCAATGCGACTGATGGCTAGGATTTCGCCAGTGGGCTTACGGGTAAATTTGTAAGCACCGTGGCTAGTACCAATGGCAACAGCCAGGGCATCAACCTGAGTCGCTTCTACAAACTGTACAGCCTCGTCAGGGTCAGTCAGGAGCTGGTCATGGCTAAGAGTACCTTCAAAACCGTGACCATCTTCAGCTTCACCTTGACCAGTCTCTAGGGAGCCCAGGCAACCCAGTTCTCCTTCAACACTGGCACCAATGGAGTGAGCAACCTTAACCACTTCAGCAGTTACGTTAACGTTGTACTCAAAGCTAGCGGGAGTCTTGGCATCAGCTTCAAGGGAGCCGTCCATCATCACACTAGTAAAGCCATTGCGGATTGCAGAGTAGCAAGTTGCAGGGCTATTACCGTGGTCTTGGTGCATAACCACCGGAATGTGAGGATACGTCTCGATAGCCGCCAAAACAAGATGGCGCAAGAAGTTCTCACCAGCGTACTTACGGGCACCGCGGGAAGCCTGCAAAATTACAGGACTATCAGTCTCATCAGCAGCCTGCATAATTGCCAGGATCTGCTCCATGTTGTTTACGTTGTAAGCGGGAATGCCGTAGCCGTTCTCAGCGGCGTGATCCAGCAAGAGCCGCATAGGTACAAGCGCCATATAATCCTCCTAGTACTTTTCGCCGTTTTGGCAGCTTCAATTAAAGGGTCGAATAGGTATCCCTACTCATCAATATTAGGTCACAACCCCGAACTTATGACGAGTTGTTTCTGAAACCTGAGTATTTCATTAAGGATAGCAGCATCCATAATAATGGCTCTGTGGAATCGGTAACTTTGACAATTCCTTTGTCAATAAAAATCTAGAAACCTTCCCATCAGGCCCTTTAGGCCTAACCAAATTAGTTCGAATCAAAACAAGTTTAAAACGAGCTTTACAATATGGGTCGCCTGGGATTCGAACCCAGGACCAATCGGTTAAAAGCCGAGTGCTCTACCGCTGAGCTAGCAACCCGCGTTGAGAAAATTATCTCGAACACAGTTATTTAATATAACAGATGTTTTCCAAGTTCGAGTAGAAAATTTAAAAACCTGTGGATTGGTCTTGGGTCAATTGGGTTAAGCCTAATGGCTACTTGGGTTTGCGGGTCTGTGGAATTCGTTTTTGATGGACAATGGCCACTTCGCATGCGTCGTGTGGTTTTGCTTAGGTGGTAACACGGTCGATGTAGCGGCCATCAATTAGAAAAGAGCCTCTCTCAAATTTAACGGCCCAATAACCGCCCAGTTTTTGTTCAAGGACAATGCCTTCTTCTCCCAGATTGACTAGATCGGGGGGGCGCAACATGGGCATGGAGGCAGCGGTTTTGAGATAGGGAGGTGGGGTGGTGACCGTGACGCGATCGCCCACCGTGAATAGCTTGTCAGCCATGGCAGGTTATTGGTACTTCAACAGAATTACCCTAACCTATAGCATTGACAGAAAAATACCAAAGTTCAGTATTTAATCTCACTGCAAAACTATTGGGTGACTGTATCTCGTAGTCAAGGTTTTCTTGGCTACTTAAAGGAATCTCTTAAAAGAAATCTCTTAGGTGGTGTCACCGTTTATCCACTAGAGTTCTTCTGCTACTGAATGATATGAGGCTTGGGTTTATAGTCATGACGTATGAAACTGTAGAATGACTTTTCTTTAATCGATAGGTTTTTTATCTGCAATGGGAGGCCCAGTCGAATCGCTGAAACTACGCATAAGATCCGAGCTGGAGGAGGCAGAGACGAAACTGGGGCTGGGGGTGAATATTGCGATCGCAACCCTAATCCTGATTTCAGCCGGACTGTTCATTGTTGAAACCTATCCCTTACCCACGACTGTGGGTGTGGCCTTAACGTACCTTGACTGGCTTATTCTGGCTATTTTCGTGCTGGAATACGGTGTGCGCCTCTGGGCGGCTGAGCGACCGCTACGCTATATCGTTAACCCCTACGCGATTGTGGATTTGGTGGCAATTTTGCCAATTTTAGTTGGTTTTTTTGACATGCGCTTGCTGCGGCTAATCCGCTGGTTACGTGTGCTCAAACTGGCTCGATTTCTAGAAGAAGAACGCTGGCTAGGGCGTGAGGGGCTGATCATTGCCCGCATTGTGTTTACCCTGGTTTCTATTATTTTTATTTATTCGGGCGCTATTTATCAGGTAGAGCATCCCGTTAAACCCAACGTCTTTGGCACGTTTTTGGATGCGATGTACTTTGCTGTTGTCACCATGACCACTGTGGGCTACGGCGATGTTACCCCCGTCTCTGACGCTGGACGTACCCTTACAGTCATGATGATTTTGACAGGGATTACTCTCATCCCGACTCAGGTTGGTAGTTTGATTCAAAACATTAACCGGATTCAAACCGTCAATGCCATGAGGTGTGAACACTGTGGTTTGTCAGGCCATGAAAGCGACGCCGTTTACTGTCGACGTTGCGGTGCAAAATTACCGGAGGTGCAGTCAACCTCAACAACGTAAGAAAGGGTGGCATTGCCACTTTCCCTTATGGGCTTAGCAAGCAGCATTGGACACCAGCGCTGGCCACTGCCAATGTGCCCTATCGCCAGCCATACAAGACAAGACACAGTTTTATCTCTCAGGCAATCGACCAAGGCTGGTCTATCATAGATTCGCGCAAATGTACCTTGAAAACTAACTGCAGCTAACGTTTCAATGGGCTGCAGTCACAATCAACCACTTCCCCTCACGGGGATTGAAACGATCCGACGCGCCAGATATACGACCATACGCAGAAGTCACAATCAACCACTTCCCCTCACATGGATTGAAACATGGTACCTACAACACAAGCAAATTTCACTGAATCGTCACAATCAACCACTTCCCCTCACGGGGATTAAAACAAATTCCTTGCAGGATTTTGTCTAAATTATTAAAGTCACAATCAACTACTTCCTCTCACGGGGATTAAAACACGACAAGCTAGAACTAATCGCACCACTACCACCATCACGATCAACCACCTCCCCTCACGGGGATTGAAACATCTGGATTGTAGTTATCTGTGCAGCCGTTAACCTGTCACAATCAACTACTTCCCCTCACGGGGATTGAAACGGAGTCTCTGAAATAAGACAAACACCTGCCATCTTTTGGATTGGCAGGTGTTTGTCTTAGGTGGGTACAGTAGTAGCAAACCTAGGGTAAAGAAAAATGGGAATTTCTGTAATTATCGACGGGAATAATATCTGGGTTAAGGTCAGATATGAAATTGGTGGAATTGAGTATTATGACCATTATCACTACGAGCACACCGAAGAGGTTGATCCATACTATACTAAAATTTGCCCTGAAAGAGTTATTACAAACGGAACAAGGCTTGAGCCTGGCAATCATCAAATAAAGGAAATATTAGTTACCGTTCAGGAAACGCCGGGGGTCATGACTGATAAATTTGGGTCCACATTTATCTTGACGAGAGCGCTAACCCAGCCTGGCATTCCTGAAAAAACTGAAGAGCAAGAAAGAGAATATCAATCCAGAAGAAAGAAGAAACGCTAGCTTTTCAGAAAATAGCAATGTGATCAATGGTATTGGCATGGCTTCTGATAGGGCTTTAGCACCCACGCTGGCAACTGCTGAGAAAGTATCGCCTAAAGCAGCAATAGACAGCCTGCACGGATATTCATCATCACCAGAGTGAATACTGATCCATAGGCTGCCATAGGGATTGGATTCTATTTGCATTGACTTAAACTCTCAAATAAACAAATCAGGCGTAGATTGACTACGCCTAATACACCTGCTTCTAGGCTTCGACCTAGGGGCAGGTGTATCAATTAGATGCGGGCTAACCTTCTCCCATTATTTTCGTCGTCAACGACTTTAACTCCTGGAACGAACGCCAACGCTTCAGCAACGTTATTTCCTTGCTGCGTGGTTACCTGCACAAGAAACCACCAGATCACAATCAACCACTTCCCCTCACGGGGATTGAAACATAAAAGCTTTTATAGTTTTTCCTCCAACCACCTGGAGTCACAATCAACCCACCCATCACCCCAGCTCCCCCAACTCCCGCATCACCCGCCGCGCCAACTTCGAATACGTCTTCGCCGTCTCATACGCCAACTCCATATCATCCGCAATCTCCTGCAACGAATCCCCCATCTCCCGACGTGCCAGAATCGTCGCCCACGTCTCAGCCGTATCAATGGCACGACGACCACCCTGACGTTTTTTAGTAGAGAGAAATATCTCCGTCAATTCGTCCATACGTTCAGCCAGCAATCGCTGCTGAGTCGGCATCTGGGGTGAGGCCTGGGCCGTATGCCACCCCAACTGAGTTTCCCCTAAACCAAAAGTAGTTTTATGACCTGTGCCACAATAAGGAGCCAACTGAGTCAGAGCATAAAACATAGCCACAAAAGGTCGTTCAGTGATACCGCGTCGGTCAAGCGCATAGGTCACAGCACCGGTAAACCCGGTTACAGAGCCCCGTTTGCCGACAGCTACTTTTTCTGTAGCTATCTGATGTTGGGTCAGAATCACATAGGTATCAACCCAGTCGAGAAAGTCATCCTGATTAACAGGCTTTTTAGCAAAATGATTCCAACGACGTAGATAACTATGGAATACATTGGGAGGCCAGGGTAAGGGTAAATGATGGCCCTTACGCCGAAAACTGGTAGGGCTATGGAAGCTAAGGCTAACACTGCCTTCTCCCATTTGCCCTTGCCGCAAAAGTTTGGCATAGGTAGTGGGCGGCTGTGCCAAATTAACCGATTCTATGATCAGGGGTGTATTTTTTAGGACAATCTCGTTAGGCAATTGTCGCAGCCAGGTAACGAGTCCCTGGGTGACAGGTTTACAGAGAGAACTAACGCGCCAACGATAACGTTTATTTTTTTGTAGCTGCAGCGATTGACTTTGGGAAATAAACTGCCCGTCTAATCCGGTGAGGCTAAAAGGCTTTTCTGATTCACCATCATGCATATAGGCAGATAGCTCCGGGTCAATACCTTGTATCTGGTGAAGCAACCAAGCATGGAGCCCAATGGTATATTGAGCATAGAGATCGCTATTAGCCACAGGCTTAAGGACAAATTCTAAACTGACTACCTCAGTCGTTTTAGGCCAGTAGGTCTTAGCAGAGAGATTGAGGCTGGTGTCTGATTTTTTAGTACGCGGCATAGCTTCGACGTCGCCCAGCTGAGCGGGAAGAAGAATTTAATTAGGGCATTTTATCCCCTATGGGGGATGATAACCCATAATCTTACAATCGCAACCCATCAATCGCGATCGCATCCACACATATCATGTATCCATGGGGTTGGCATTGCCCCCGTGACATCCATTCCACCCCCACCGATCACTAGGTTACGGAAACCGTAACAAAGCTAACAAAAGCATTTTCCCATGACACATTAGAAAGGTGCTTCCACAAACGTGAAAAGGGGATATAGAACCAATGATCACATTACAACGATGGATTTTGCCATCAGCAGGTTTAGTACTAGGGGCCACAGCCCTGGCCCTAGGTTTGATCAATACAGCAACAATTTCCCCCGCTAACGCGCAGGAACCCTTGTTGCGAGTATTAACCGTTACCGGTGAAGGTAATGAAAGCATTCCAGCCACCCTAGCCCAGGTCCAGCTTGGAGTTACAGCACAAGGGAATACTGCAGAGGCTGTGCAACAAGAGATAGCCCAACGCTCATCCGCCGTGATTGAGCTATTAAAATCGAACAATGTTGAACAACTCCAGACCACCGGTATCCGGCTAAATCCACAGTATGACTATGAAAGTAGCCGCCCACGGATTACAGGATACAACGGCTCTAATACCGTTAGTTTTGAAATGCCAACAGATGCAGTTGGCCCATTGTTGGATGATGCGATTTCCGCTGGAGCCAATCAGATCAACAACGTTAGCTTTATTGCCGAAGACAATGCCATCGACAGTGCCCGCGATACCGCTCTGCAAGAGGCCACAGCTGATGCCCAAGCTCAGGCAAATGCAGTACTGGAGAGCCTTAATCTAAGTGCCGGAGAGATTGTCAGCATTCAGGTTAATAATGCGGTTCCTCCCAAACCCATACCCTATGCAGCTCAAGCAAGATTAGCTGATGAAGCCGCTGCCCATAGTAGCACCCCCGTGGAAGGCGGAGAACAAACCGTCAATGCCAGGGTAACGTTACAAATTCGGTATTAAAGGGTATGCTCGCAAATTAGGAACTGTTACGCATTGCCAGGGTTTGGGTGGTTATATATGATGTGGGAGATGGATGCGATCGCAATTCCTATGCTTAATCAGCGCAATATACTAACGGCACTTGGATGCTCAGGTTCCTTAGCTTTAGCCCTATCAGTAACTCAGCCTGCCGTAGCCAGCCAACCTACAGAGCACACTGTTGAGGATGGACTCACTAATCTAGTACAAGCAGACTCCAACCCAATTACAGATGCACTGACTTGCAGCTGTGCCCGCTGTCTATGGGGACAGCAACAGACCTCCATGTAGGCGTTTGCAGCTGTAATATAACTTCAGTGGGCCCAGGCAGCTAGCTGTTCTGGGCTCACTAGAGTGTGGCTAATACACTACTAGATGCAAGGGTTATCCCAAATAAGCCTAGCCCCAGCAACATCACGCAGCTTGCGCCTAATACCCTGAGCCACAGGGTGAACTGTTGTCGTCTTTTTCCCAGACGACGATCAGCATATTGTCGTCCCATAATGGCCATAGTGCCAATCCAGGCTAGGGTGATGGCCATACCTGCCGAAATCGCCAGCACCATGGCTACACTGGGCCACAATAGATTGTTGGCCAGACCGTAGAGCAACACCAGCAGGGCTCCACTACAGGGTACTGCCCCCACCGCCAGGGAAAGCCAGCCACCCCCTTCACGATCATTGCACGTTAAACAATTACACAGCCTTGCCTTCGTTTGTTTAGCCTGAGGCGGCGGCGTTGCTAAAACCTGGTGGGTCAGGGGTGGCGATAAGATAACCTCAGGGGTTACCGGGTGAGACTTCCTTGCAGCTGGAAACGATTGCCAGAGTAGCCAGGCACCAATTATTGCGATCGCGCCATAGCTAATTAACTGCACGATCTGATAGTTCTCAGATGTACCGCCCCCTGTCTGACGCACAATGGTATCCGTAAGCACCACCACAATAATGGCCGACAACACATGGAATACGGCAATGCGCACACCCATCGTGATTCCCCGTCGTAAGCTGCCGCCTTTACCCACAAAATAGGAAATAATCACGGCTTTACCATGGCCTGGGCCGAGGGTATGCAGCACGCCATAACTAAACGCCATCAGCAGTCCCAACAGAAACGCTCCGGTTGAACGCTGGCTATGCAAATTGCCCATAGCTTGCGTCAAAATAGCAGACACCCTGACTGGCAATGTTTTCCAAATTGGCCCAGCGGGTATCACCACCTGAGGGGGTTGAGGATTCACAGAGCCGGTCTGATTCAAGGCGATGTCTGTGGGGGTCAGGGCATAACTGACATCAACCGCCCGCGAGCCATCAACACGAAACAAGTCATAGCTGGCAGGTTGTCGTCGGAGTTGGCCAGTTACTGAAACAGGTGCAAACAAGCCAGGGGCCGCAATGGCAACCGGAGGGTTTACATAGACAATCTGATTGGGTGGGGGTGGGGGTACATGAATGCAAGCTCCCACATAGGGAACCAACAGAAACTGGGTAACCCGCTGTTCCTGGTCCCAAGTAAGCGGTAAAACATAGCCTGACAGATTGACTGACTGTTCTTCTAAAACAGTATTGGTAGATTGGGACTTTTCTTGCCAATATGCTTGGGCCTGATCCACCTGGGTGAGGAGTTTATCAACGTCTAACCCTTGTTCCTCAAGGTCTTGCCTCAGCCGCTGTACTTCCTCGGTCTCCAACTCCTCTGGGTAGGTCTCATTTTGATCCAACCAGAGTTGAAGACGTACCAACATCGATAACTCGTAGGCCTGGTCGATAGATAAATGCCCATAGGGATTCTGCAACCGGGTGGTTTCAGGCTGCAGGTCCTGCCAGGTAATGGGCTGCGGCTGCGGCTGCTGTGCGGCTACTGGGTAGGCACTGGCAAACACCAGCAATATCCCCAGTAGAAAACCGATGATATAGCGCCACCAACGTTGATAACGAGCTGGGTTATCCATAAAATAGGCCCATGGCGAAAGCAATCAGGTTAATCTGTCCTATCTATCTGTCCCCAGTATATTAACTGCCAAATGATGGAATGATGGGGTGAGTAAACAAGGGCTGAGCGGAGTAAACCGAGGGCTGAGCGGAGTCGAAGCCCGGTAAGGGACAGGGTGATGGGTGGATGGCATCGCTGCCAATTTTCCGCCATCGGGTACTAGTTCAGGATACAAAAGTTGTTGTTTTTGTTGCCATCCTTACTGATCGAAGAGATCAGTTGATCTGTAAAGCCCGCTAACTGCCTGAATTTGGCAGATGACATCATACCCAGGGTGAGTAATACTTTATTGCTTTAATTATTAACAAGAACCCCTGATCTTTTCTATGCGGTCTATAAAAGACTGAGGGCGTTTTATGCCACATTTCTAATTAAAAACTCAGCGTTGATTCAGACAATCTGTGGTTAGATCGAGTCTTACTGGCTGTTCATTCCCTGCATCTGTGCCAATGGTTGCATCTGTTAAACATGTTCACGTTCCTGATACTTGCGATCGCACTGCCATCTTTCGACAGCTCAGCCACCCCCAGGGGGTTTGGTTTGCAGTCACTCAAGCCATGCGTTCAGAAGGATTACCTCAAGACTTTAGTGACTCCTTAGAACAAGGCATATGGACCACCTGTACTGAAATCTTACCAGCAGCTGAAAAGGCCGTAAGACTAAGGGTAATGACGTAGGCAACAAAAGCAATTAACTTCCAAATTTTGGATGTGCAGACGTTCCATGGAACATCTCTTCAACATTTATTTTTGGACTTTTTTAGGGCTTGCTCCTTAATCACCCCATTGTTTCGCCAACCAACAACAACTCAAAACTCATAACAACAATATGTCCACCGCAACACTCACCTGGGCTTTATTAGCCGGGTATGGTTTGTTTATCTATCGCATTGTTAAAACAACAACACCTGGAAAAGTCTCAGCCTCTGAATTCTTTCAGGGACATTCACGTCAGGGTAACGATCCTGGCCTCTGGTTACTGGTGTCTAGTGCGACGATCTCATGGATTTTTGCTAAATCCATTGATAATGCAGCGAGCTTAAGCAATGCCTTTGGTATTACTGGTGGCATCGGCTATGCCATTTACTACCTGAGCTTTGTGACTGCCGCAGTCACGCTCTATCTGATTCGCACGCGGGGCGGCTACCGCTCCATTTCCGAATTTTTAGTGAGCAAGTATGGCACCCTGTGTTCTCGATTATTTTTGTTAGCCATTGCCATACGTCTTCTCAATGAGGTATGGTCCAACACCAAAGTGTTTTCTCTATATTTTGGTCCTGAAGGCAGCGGTGGATATTGGTTTGCAGCACTACTGGTAACCTCGTTTACCGTCTATTACAGTCTTCTAGGTGGGTTGCGCAGCAGTTTATTAACCGATGGTGCCCAGATGCTGCTGGCGGCTGTTTTGCTCGTTATTATTTTGGCTGTGTTAGGCCCAGGGCTGGTCAGTCAAGGCTTACCCCCTGCGGATCGAGATACCACCCTCGCAGGATTGACCTTCTGCGGATTAGCCTTTGTGCAAATCTTTAGCTATCCCTTCCATGATCCGGTCATGACAGACCGCGCCTTTATTACGTCTCCCAAAGTTATGTTCAAGGGATTTGTACTGGCGGGTGTGATCAGCGGCGGCTTTATCTTTCTCTTCAGTTTTGTTGGGCTCTATGCCCGTGCCTTTGCCGTTGAAGGGTCACCGATACTGGCAGTGCCCGTCTTATTTAGTTTGCCAATGTTGCTGGTGTTTAATGCCATTATGCTCACCAGTGCCGGTTCCACCCTGGATTCCACATTTTCCAGTGTGGCCAAACTGGGAGCCCGCGATTGGGCCAATCGTCGAGATCACCCCACAGAGGGTCAGGCATCCATAGGCCGCTGGTGGATTGTTGCGATCGCAATCCTTGGTAATGTACCGTTGCTAAGCATTTATCTAGGCGATCAGATTGGACCAGCCATTATTCTGGCAACCACCATCAGTGGCACCATGGTCATGGGTTTGGCTCCCATTTTCTTATTGTCCTTTATTCCCAGTGCTGGGCGTCTCAGCTTTCACTTTGCCTTTTGGCCCGGCCTTATCTTCGGTATTCTACGGGTGCTAGAAAGTGCCCTTAGCACTCAAATTTTTCCAGACTGGGTCATCATCGGAGCCGGTAGATATGCCATCGATCTGGGTGTGAATGTGTATGGCCTCATGCTATGTACAGCAGGCTATCTGATCGGTGCAGCCATCAATTACAAACAGGTCAGACCCCAAGCAGGGGCCAAAGTCTGACACTCTTCTAGGGGCATTCCCTTATGCGGTTCGGCTGAACTCCGTCGAAGCCATGCCCTATGAGGTGCCGGTCATCAGGATTGCGGATTATCTCTCAAGAAAAAAGCCTCCGACAGTATTGTCGGGGGCTGGTGCACTGTGCGAATCGAACGCTGGAGATTACTAAGCCCTGGGCGTTGTAGCGACTGCCGCGATAGGTTAGAGGTGGATAATCCTGTAGAGGTACTCCCTTATAGGGTTCGGCTAAGTTCCGTCAAAGCCATGCCCTTCGATATCGGACGCTTGATAACAGTATGCCGACATTGCTATTCCCAGGTTTTCCATTTGGGGAAACCTGGAATGTTATTTTTTCCAATTTTGGAAATTCACAGTTAAAATCAAAAGCTCATGGTCACCGGAGGGTGCCAGTGGCGAATTTCTGTCTACTCCCCTACATGCCATGGCTGAATTTTGTCACTATCAAAAAAGCTGTAAAACGCAATAGAGATACTCGGTGACTAACACTCTTCGCAGTTTGATAGTTAGCTTGACAGTGCCCCTCTTTGGGGGTCTACTGGCACTGCCTGGTGTGGCTCAAACTCCTGCCCCAGAGCAGCCTCTGGCACCAACGGCCCTGGCACCACTGCCGACGCCCCTTTACCACCTAGACCGAGATCCTCAACCGGTCAAATTACCTGCTTCAGAGCTGAGAAAATGGCCGCCCCCCAATGAACAAATAGATGAACTGACTGACACACAGACCGTTGAACTCGTGCTCCAACTCGACCAACGTCAGCTGCATGTCTATCGGGGAGATACCCTTGAAAAGACGTTTCCTGTCGCGGTGGGTAAAACTGGCTGGGAAACACCTACCGGCAGCTTTGAAGTGTCTTATATGCTCGAAAATCCAGGCTGGACCAATCCATTTACAGGCGATTTGATGCCCCCTGGCCCTAATAACCCATTAGGGGAACGCTGGATTGCTTTTTGGACCGATGGCCGCAATGAAATCGGGTTTCACGGTACCCCCAATCGGGACTCCATTGGCCAGGCAGCTTCCCATGGATGTGTTCGTCTGTATAACGAACACATCCGCGAACTCTATGAGCTGGTTACCCCCGGCACATTAGTCACCGTTTTGCAGTAACCGTTTTGCCTTAAGCAGGGCGCTGCCGCCTCACCTACCATAGCCCCCGAGGGCTGTTGTTAAGGGGGCCTTCACCACCAATAGCGTCCTCAGTATCTTCATTGGCCAGGTCTTCGGCATCCGAGTCTTCAACCGCTGAGTCTTCGGCATCCGCGTCTTCGGCATCAGGTTCGTCAGCAATTTCATCGTCTGGAGCGGCGTCTGAATCTTCCGGTGATTCCGCTGCAGCTGGCTCATCAGGATTTTCTTCAACGGCGGTATCGGGGTCGTCCACATCCGTATCTTCCCCTGGAGATTCAGAGTCAGCATCATCCGGTAAATCGATTGATGTGGGCTCATCGTCCTCAGGTAAAACGTCAGTCGGTTCTGGCTCTAGTTCAGCACCTGGGGTAGGATCAGGCGCTCCTTCAAATTCTCCTCCATCTGCCGGCGGTGTGGGAGTCGGGACGTCCTGACCATAGACGATAGGGGTCACTCCTAGGGTGAAACTAATGGCTGAGATCACGGCTAATAACAGACGAACCTTGGAAAATCGGTTGGAAAAAGTAAGCATAGCTATGCTCCTGCAAAAACAATGTCACGATTCAGGTAAATCGATCGGCCTGTGATCACATGTCACATTGCCATCGACCAAGCGTCCTTGTTGCCATATGCCTGATTCTGAGGTGCCATCGGCAAAGATATACACCCCCTCACCATTGCACTTATTAAACTCAAAATCGCCGATGTAGCGATCGCCATTTTCTAACATCCACACACCACGACCACTAAATAAATCATTTTGAAATTCGCCCACATATCGACGGCCAGTTTCAAAGGTAAATGTGCCACAACCATTGCGTCGACCGTCACGATATTCACCATCGTAGCGATTACCATTGGTGAAAAGCATGCTGCCACGACCGTTGGCTGGCTTACCATCGGCAAACGGGCCATAAAATCGGGTACCGTTTTGATAAATGTGATCGGGCTCGTCGGCCTTAATGGGCGTAACGTCAGGCTCATTACACACGAGCTGAATCGTTATGGTGCCATCGGGGGTAACAAATTTAGGACCTTTAGGGCGCAGTATAAAGTAGAGGCCGACGGCGGCGGTTGCGATCGCACCGCCTATCATCACTATTCGAGGTAACAAAGGCGGCGGCTTTACCAATACCTGCACCTGGGAAGCAACCGGTGACACATCAGGAGCCACTGTAGGCTGTTTAGACGGCAAAGGCGTCAGCTGTTCAACAGGTGCAGGTGGTGGCGAGGCGCTCTCAGCCCCCACCTCTAAACAAGTGCCTTGTAAATTAGCGTTTGTAAAATTAGCATTATCAGTCACCGCATCGGACAAATCTGCCTCACTCAGATTTGCCTCTACAAAGTTGCCATCCTGCAAATGAGCCGCCGCTAAACAAGCCCCTTGCAAACTAGCATTATTCGCATAAATACCACTAAGATTGGCCTCCGCCAGGTCAGCGCCATCTAAATTTGCACCAATCAAACACGCCCGACTGAGATTGGCTTTGCGCAGGTTAATGCCCTGTAGCGACTTTTCAAATAAGTAAGCAGATTCTAATTCGGGGCACTCATCAGGATGCTCTTCACGCCAATGATTCCAGGCTTCTACACCCTGCTCGATGAGTTCTAGATAATCGATCGTTATCATGTCAGCCCCAATAGACCCTCAAGAAGGTTGACAAAGACATCTACAGTTACAGCTATACAGATACTATTACCGCAGAAGGGATAAGCATTGTGCAACGCATTTAAGGACGCATCGGGAAACTGTCACACTGATTAACAGCACAAAAGATCTTAAAAAGCCGCTTGCATCACCAACAAGCGGCTTTTTGATCAATCACTGTCTCAAAACATAGTTTGACAGTAGTTTGGCAATACTGACCGACTTACGCCTCTACCCAAACAGAGACAGAACCACCATTACAGCGAAATTCTGCCCAACCCGACTCATTAGTAGTAATCGGCGTCTTCACATGCTCAGTCAGGTCATAGAACTGAGTATTTGCCTTACCCACTTCCATCCACTTAGACCCCTCAGGACCATCGCTCATAATCACAGCCATCGCCTGGGGATGCTCTGGGTCTCCTAGTCGAGTCCAACCAATGGTATTGAAATGATCAAAATAATCATACTGAGGACCATAGGCGAAGTGCTTGCGGGCATACAAAAACTTATCAATCAGCCAACGATGAGAATGAAGGATGATGGGATACTTATTGCCATCTTTGCCATAGTCTTCATACTGAGCACCATAGTAATCAGCATAGAAAACACAGGGATAACCTTCTGCTCGCAACAAGATAAGGGCATAGGCTAAGGGTTTAAACCAAGCCTCTACCGGAGCCTCTAACGCTTGTAGTGGCTGAGAGTCATGGTTTTCAACAAACGTGACTGCCTGGGTAGGACGCGTTTGCATCATCGTCCCATCCAGAATTTTGCCCATGTCATAATGCCCTCCCGCTTTACTGGCATAGTGGAAGTTATAGTGCAAAGGCACGTCAAACACCGACATCCGACCTTGCACAGCATCTACATACCATTGGAGGGTACCAAGGTCGTTGTACCAGTACTCACCCACCATAAACAGATCTTTCTGAGCATAGTGTTCCAAAGCATCAATCCACAGCGGAAAATACCAGGCAGAAATATGCTTAATTGCATCAAGCCGGAAACCATCTACACCGGTTTGCTCTAGATACCACTTACCCCAGTTTTCAACTTCTTTTTGCACCTCGACACTTTGAAAGTCCACATCGGCTCCCATCAGATAGGCAAAATTTCCTTTCTCTAGGGCGACATCATCATCAAATGCCTTTCCTTCAAAGAGATAAACCGTATTGCTATCTTTGGAGTAGTCATCATAGTCAACGGCATCAAAATGCCACCAATGCCACTCAAAATCAGAATATTTCTTACTCCCGTCCGGCAACACGCGTCCTGGAAAGGTGAAATGCGTATAGGCATTAATGTCCTGCTGCCCACCTTTGGGATTTAAGCGATCATTCTGCCAAAAGGGGGTAGCTTTCACAACTTCCGTCTGGTTGGCCCCCATCCGATGGTTCAGCACACCATCGGCATAGACCTGGATACCAGCCGCTTGAAGCGCTTGAACGGCACTTAAATACTCGTCTCGGGTACCGTACTTGGTACGCTTCGAGCCACATTGATCAAATTCACCCAGGTCATACATATCGTAAACGGCGTATCCCACATCGTAGCCACCCCCCATGCCTTTATAGGCTGGAGGCAACCACATCGCCGTAAATCCCGCATCTGCTAATTCCTTAGATCGGGTATTGACTTGATTCCATAGGCTGCCGTCCCCCGGCACATACCAATGGAAATATTGCATCATGACACCATTTAGTGCAGACATTTATGACAGCTCCTTTGAATAACAGGTGAGTAAGCAAAACACTGAATTCAGACAATAGAGGGAGAATGTACTGACTATTGAACTCAGAATATACAGGCTATAACAACCACAGAGATTGCTTAGAGCACGGCTGCAATACTTAGCCACAGGACACCAAACAAGCTCCATCGTCACCAGAAGAGATTCCTGGCTTGAGGATGTGACATTAATCACACGCCAATGAATTTATCCTACTAATCCCACTGATACAAAATCCTGACTAATAGCACCCAGTACCGAAGGGTATGGCTTCAACGGTGAGTTCAGCCGAACCGTACAAGGGAGTGCCCCTACAGGATTATCCATTTTTAACCGGGTTTAATGGATTCGGAGTGGATATCAGACACAAATAGAAGCCATGCAGAGTAACCTACATGACTTCTATTTGCAAGGCTCAAAAACAATTTAATCGCGGTAATCGCAATAACAATTAGTAACGGCGATCCCCTTTGTTACCCCAATTTCCCCCTGATCCCCCCCGAGGCTCACGGGGCTTAGCTTTGTTAACCTTGAGTACGCGTCCCATCCACTCAGCACCGTCTAAAGCCTCAATGGCAGCGGTCTCTTCCGCATCTGTCTCCATCTCAACGAAGGCAAACCCACGAGGTCGGCCTGTTTCTCTATCGGTAGGTAGATGAGCACTTTTGACGGTACCGTACTCAGCGAAAACATCAGTCACATCTTCTTTGGTGGCATCGTAAGACAAATTGCCAACATACACTGACATATGAGATTCTCCAAACATTCAAATTCAAAGGACACAGAGTTATATTCGGAGAACCATTTTAGAAAAGATTGCATAGCCGAAAATAAATCTGACCAAACGCTAGCACAGAGCCAGGGATAGTGCATAAAAATGCAGCAAAAATCAATTTTTGCCGTTGCCGATTTAGAGGATGAATCGTCTGTGAAACTTTCAAACAGCCTAAATTCAACGGATGGACTCATGGGGGAAGCTCAGAAACGCCCAATCTTTAAAGGATTCAGACATTTTAGCGACCGCTTCCATCCCATTCACAACGAAAACCGATGTTTGTGTAGACTTTCTACTGTAGGGAAAACCTACTCAAAAAAATAGGCTATACGGTGACTTGGGCCATCACCGTTACAGCGATCGCATCAGGGAGTGTTGGTAAAGGCTCAAACTTCCAACCTAGGCGAACCTGATAATCATTAATCATTGTGAGAAACCCTAATCCTGAGCGCGTAGTATCGTTTTCCATAGCGCTCTCTTCCACTTGTTGTAGGTATAACTCCTGGGGATCAGATGCTAATAATTCTTTAATAAATATCTGGAATTCCGCCGCTTGGGCTTTATTAACACTATTGGTAGCGAATATAACAGCAACTAACTCTGGATTCTCTAGAAAATAAATTCCAAGTTTTACTTGATGGGTAGACGTTTCTAAATTGAACTTCACAGCGTTTTCGATGAGTTCATTAGCGACATAGCTAATGGAGCCCTGGGCTTCTTTTATCCTTTGTTCCTCTTCAGGGTTATTCTCATCTAATGGCAGAAAATTAATAAAACAATTGGCCAAAAAATGCGCTGACAGCCGTTGATTACGCCAAAGGTTTTTAATATCTTCTGATGTAGAGGTAAAACTCAGTTCTAGGGAATCGCGCTCAGGAGGAAGAATAGTAATATAATCACCAAAGATCTGATGCATCCAATTTTCTCCTGGAACGTCGATTTATATAAGATCTGTTAGGGGAATCTTTGGTTAAGGGTTAATTCAGAGAGAAGGGCCAAACTATACGAAAGTATTACTGCTGTTTGAGGACAAGCAGGGTAATATCATCAAATATTTTTTGTTCACCAATAAACGCTTTAACATCGTTAATAATAGCTCGTTGAACATCTTCAGCCGTACTACCATGCCAACTTTGGGATATCACCTGGCGCAAACGAGGCATACCATATTGTTTTTTATGTGAATTATAGGCTTCAGGAATTCCGTCAGTGTAGAGTACGATCCCGTCACCAGGCTGCAACTGAACTTTGACATAGCTAATGAAGCCACCTATATCATCGTCCAACCCAATTGGCATCCCTAAGTCCATCGTATCAATGCTCTCAACCGTGCTATCGACTCTAACGATAAGAATCTCTTCATGCTGACCACTAATACTAACGTATCCGTCTGAATAGTTGAGAATAGCAAGGGTTAAGTTCTTTTCAGAGTCCATCCGCTGGACATTCTGATAGATCGTACTATTCACGGTTTCTAGAAACTTAATGGGGTCATGTTCTTGAATTTCTTTGAGGGTTCGCACCGCCGTTTGGGTCATGAGCATCAACATACCGCTTTCCAGGCCATGCCCTGTGACGTCACCAATGCCTAAGGTAACGATACCCTCCGTCTCTAAAACATCATAATAATCTCCACCCACTTCATCGGCAGGTTCCATAAAGCCAACAATATCGAGGCCGTCCACATTTTTTAGTTCTTCAGCCTTAGGCAATATCATTTGCTGAATTTGTCTAACAACATCGAGTTCTGCCCCCATTCGCAGGTTTTCGGCCTTTAATTTGTCATTTAAGGTACTAATTTGAGCATTAGCATTAGCAAGTTCTGCCGTACGCTCTTTAACTTTATCTTCTAATGTTTCAAAAGATGTTCTGAGCTGACTGGCCATGCTATCGAACGAGTACGCTAACGTGCGTAATTCGCGGATGGGACCTGTTTCACTATCGCTCAGTCTAAGCTCTCCATGTTTTAGGTCTCCGCTGGCAATGGCTTTAGACGCTTGAGTAATACGTAATACAGGCTGGGTCAGCCAGCGGGTAATTAATAACCCAACACCGACTGCAACCCCAAGGGCCAGTAATGTTAGTGCAATGGTATTACGATTATTGGCATAGATTTGTCCCATAAAATCAGCTTCTGGAATGGCAACCACAATTAGCCAATCAAGACCACGGCCATCACGAAATGGGAGAACTTGGACAAAATGCCGCTGTCTATGAAGTTTAAAGTTGAGCTGTTGCGATCGCGAAATTTCCTGAAGGCTGCCAAACCGTTTTTCAATATGTTGCGTGGTTCCCTGCACCAGAGGATCTTGGCTATCCACAGCCTGTAAAAATTGGGGATCTTCTTCATCTCCTAACATTAAGGGTTCATCCGCCGAACTCGAGATCAAACGACCTTCACGGTCCACAACAAACGCCTGGCCTGACTTACCAATATCTAAATCTCTTAAGAAATCCCGAAACTCTTCTGGTAAGACAACATCAGCCGCACACACACCCAACAAACGTTGCCCTGCTCTATCGTAAACAGGCAATGCCGCTGTAATGTTGGGTAGCCCTGTGGTAAACGCAATATAAATATCTGTCCAAACTGGTTGCTGGGCTTGGGTAGCTGACCGATACCAGGGGCGCTGTCTAGCATCAAATATAGTTTTTAACTGACGTAGAAAATAAGTCCGTTGCCCCCGGACATTGAGGGTGTAATATTGACGCTTAGCCTTAGTTGCAGCATTGCTATAGGACAGCTGTAACGAACCATCTTCTGGGTCTCGTAAAACACCAAAGAAATCTCCTCGATTGTTACCACAGTAAACAAACGCCACATTTGGGGCAATTTTCATTTGTTGATAAAGCTGGGCTTCGCCACGGGTGGCAGTTGTGACATCAATCACGCCATGAATCAATGCCGTTGAATTCAATCGATTGATTTCGTGGGGGGTTTCAAAGTAGCCCTGCAGTTCTCTCTGAATTCGGGCTGACACCTCGGTGCGTAGCTGAGAGGTTAAGTCTTGCACAGCCTGTTGACTATTGCGAAATGAAAGATAGCCAACTAACCCTACAGTGGCACAAATTTGGAGAACAAATGGAACCACCAGGATTCTGCGCATAGGAATACGAAAATCACTAGGTAATCCACTAAACAAGCGTTTCATGCTTATACTCCACCTTGGCTGCTGAGGACAATCAAGTCTTGAGGCAGACTAATAGAACTACTCTACGTCCAACCGTAGGCTAGGAAGAAATTTCTGGAGATTTCTCAATGATTTGCCCTGCCAGGGCACCTCATGGGAACCCAAAATAGCTAGCTGAATATCTTGCGTTTGGCGTAAACCCAAGACAAATTTGGACAACATACTAATACCAGAGCTGTTGAGAAACTCTAACCGTCTTAGATCGATGGTCATGACAGCAGGGTTGCCACTGGCTATCTCCTGTAGCAAGTCTTTAATCGGAGCGTAATCTGTGGGACCGCTTAATGCCAATTCACCCTGAAACGTTACAACGACAGCATCAGCATCGTAGTGAACAACGTAATCTTCGCCTTTGATTTCCTGATTGACCATTAGCAGCATCTTTTGCTAGGACAGGGTATATAGAAGAAATTATCCTTCACTAAGCCCCTTAGGCAGCAAACCCCTTTCCAGTTTTTTAGGGTGGGAAAATGATAGCTTGGGCCGCAACCATTGTGTAGATGGGACTGTTTTCGATCTTGATTATTTATAGAGAATGACCGTGCAGAAAGGCTTCTATGGTATCAATCAGGCGATCAATTTCCGCCTCAGTCGTAAAGTAATGAACACAAGCTCGTACACAGCTGGGTGACAATAGGGTGCGTAGATAGAACTGTTGCGATTCCAAATAGGTAACAAGTTTTTGATGCAGGTCTGGGGAATACTCTCCTGCTTGAAAAAGTTGAAAGGATACTAAACCAGACTCTGGAGGCGACTTCAAAAGACACTGGACTGCCCGCAGGCTGTTGAGCTTACCCCAGAGATAACTGCTGAGCTGACAAATGCGAAAGTAGCGTTCTTCCGCAGTGCCCCAGCTATGGTGGGATGCGATCTCAACCCGTAAGCCACTACATAGCGCCACATTAGAGGTAGCCACTTCATACCGCCGGGCATCGGACTGCCACCCCGTAGGCTGTCCCTCTTTGTTCATAGTAATGCCGCGCCAACCAATAAACGTCGGTGCCAGATCCTCCATCGCTGCGGGACTGACATACAGCCCCCCCAACCCAGCCGGACCGCAACACCATTTATGGCCGGTAAATGCATAGAAATCCACACCGGTCTCAGCCATCTGTAGAGGTAACATACCTACCGATTGAGCAGCATCTGACAAAACACGCACCGTCTGGGGTTGAGCATGGCACAGCTGACAGATCTCCGTTAGTGGCATCACCTGACCCGTATTCCAAAGAACGTGGCTCACCACCACCAAACGGGTATTGGGACGCAATTGGGATTGAATCATGGCCACCGGATTGGCCCTATTGATCTGACTGAGGTGAGGAAAAATACTGACCTCTAAGTCGAAGCGTCGCTGTAGCTCATACACCGCCGCAAAAATACCAGGATGCTCGCAATCCGATAGCAGGATATGATCACCGTTGCGCCAGGACATCCCCCACAGCGCAATGTTACAGCCAACAGTAACATCCTCCGTCAGCACCATGGTCTGGGGTGATACACCTAGCTCGTCTGCCAAAACACGTCGGGTTTTCTCCCCTTCAACCTGCATCCATGTATTAACCGCACTCCCAAAGGGACCGCGAGTTTGCATGGTCTGATGGGCAAACTGAATTGCCTTCAGCGCATTGAGCACCATCGGGCCTTGACCACCGTAGTTGAAATAAGATTTGTTTTGCAGCGCTGGAATTGTCTGACGATATTGCGCAATGCTGACACTCATGAAGGCACAACCAAGCCAGTTAAAGATTTATCAAGTTTAATCTATCCTGCATCGGTTATTTTGTCCGTAAAGACAGGCTTTCTGGGGGTTTTTTACAGATTCCGGATGGAGGTTAAATCGATCTGAACCTATTTACTATCAGGCCGGGTAAATTGTAAAAGAGATTACTATTCCGCATTAACTACTTAATGGTTAATGCTGTAGCGACCATAACGGAAACCGATACTAATGCGCCTTTCACGCTCGATTTTGCCAGTGGGGTTAGCAGCCCTAACACTAGCCAGCTGTGGCCCTTCAAAGGTCGCTCAGTGCAACGCGTTTGCCGATGTGATCAATCAGGCCCAGGTGTTCAAGGATGAATTTGAAACTGAAATCGATAGCTTCACCCAACAGGCCCAAGGTGCTGAAAGTCTAGGGGACATCCAAACCGCGGCCACCCAATACATCAGTGCAGTCGAAAAGGTGGTGGTTAGCATTGATGGCATGGTCACTAGCCTGGGTGAGTTAGAACTGGCTGATGAACAGTTATCCCAATACCGTGACGGTTACGCCGAAATCATTTCTGGCTCAGCCACAGAACTCAATGTGGCCGGTGAAGCCATGCAGCTGGTGGCCAATGCCGAATCAGAAACTGACCTCAGCAATGTATTGGAGGAATTTCAAGGCAAAGCCAACAATGCATTCACCAATTTGCAAACCTTGTCGCAAAACGAAGCCACCCTGGTGAATGACATTAATACCTATTGTGGTGCCGAGGTCCCCATCGGCACTGAAGAAACGGCTCCCGCAGCACCTGCCGATGAATAGGTAGGCCTTCACGATAGAATCTATAGCGCCGCTTGCTGATTCCATCGCCATGGTTACCTCGTCTTCTGCTTTGCTGATTGAAACTGATGCCGCCTCTCACCAGGCGTGGACTATTACGGCCAATGGTCGAGGGCTAAAAGGGCGGCTCCAGGTGCCTGGCGATAAGTCTATTTCCCATCGGTCTCTAATGCTGGGAGCGTTAGCCAGCGGTGAAACTCGCATTAAAGGGTTACTGCTGGGAGAAGACCCCCGCAGTACTGCGGCTTGTTTTCAGGCCATGGGGGCTAAGATTTCTGACCTAGAAGCAGAATGGATCACCGTCCAAGGCTTAGGAGTGGGCAACCTCCAGGAGCCTAATATTGTTTTAGATGCGGGCAACTCAGGAACCACGCTGAGACTCATGCTGGGGTTACTAGCTTCGCAACCAGGTCGTTTCTTTACCGTGACCGGTGATGATTCTTTGCGATCGCGCCCCATGGCACGGGTGATCACCCCCCTGACTACGATGGGCGCTCAGATTTGGGGTCGCAATAACAACCAGCTTGCGCCCTTAGCCATCCAAGGCCAAACGTTATCTCCTATCCATTACCAATCTCCCATTGCCTCAGCCCAGGTCAAGTCCTGCATCTTACTGGCTGGCCTCTCAGTGGATGGTGATACTACAGTTACCGAGCCCAGCCTCTCACGCGACCACAGTGAACGCATGCTCAGTGCCTTTGGCGCTAACCTAACTGTTGATCGAGACGCCTGCCGCGTGACACTACACGGCCCGAGCCAGCTGCAAGGGCAAACCGTGATTGTCCCTGGCGACATCAGCTCTGCCGCCTATTGGATGGTGGCCGCCGCCATCGTACCTGGATCAGACCTCGTAATTGAAAACGTCGGCGTCAATCCGACCCGTACTGGAATTTTAGAGGCGCTACAACGGATGGAAGCCGATATCACCTTGGAAAATGAGCGGGAAGTCACGGGAGAACCCGTCGCTGACATTCGGGTACGTACCAGTCAACTCAAGGCCTGCACCCTTGGTGGCGATCTCATTCCTCGCTTGATTGATGAAGTCCCCATTCTGGCCGTGGCCGCCCTCTTTGCTGATGGCACTACGCGCATTGAAGATGCCGCCGAACTGCGGGTCAAAGAAAGCGATCGCATCGCTGCAACCGCCAGCCAACTCAACCAACTAGGTGCATCCGTCAGCGAGCTCTCCGACGGTCTAGAAATTCAGGGTGGAACCACCCTCACGGGCGCAAATGTCGATAGCTTTACCGACCATCGTATTGCCATGAGTCTCGCCATTGCGGCCCTGCGCGCCGCTGGCTCTACCACCATTCACCAGGCAGAAGCCGCCGCTGTATCCTACCCCCCCTTTGCTAAAACCCTAGAGGAATTTGCCCTTTAGACTTTGAGTAAATTGCATCTTGAGTCAGGGCAGCTGTTGCGTAAAAATTCCCAATCCCTATTCCCCTCTCCCAACTCGATTGATTTCTCTCCACGTCGGGAATTCTAGAGCAACTGTGGAAACCATCAAGGGGAAGCCATCCAACGTTGCTCAAGCGACTGGTTGTCCTGCCTCCGCCATGCCATCTGTTGCCCGATTTTTGATCAGGGTTGCAACATAGCATCTATGCAAAAGATTTTATTGATTGGGTCATCGAAGTTATATACGTCAACAACGGAGCAAACGATTGCAGCTGCAGGCTACATCGTTGAACGGGCAGACACAGGCACTGCTGGGTTGGAGCTAGTCCGTGCTCAAAATCCTAATCTGGTGGTCTGTGATTGGGAGTTAAGTGATTGCAATGGTCACTACGTGCTGAAACAAATGCGTAAAGACCTACAGCTAGCGGTCACGCCATTTATCATGCTGAGCCCACTGTATGACCGAAAACACCTGCGTCACACCATGCAGATGGGGGCAGATGACTGTCTGATCCATCCATTTGCGGATGATGTCTTGATTGCTGCAATCTCAGCCCGATTAAAACATCAAGAAGCCATTAACAACCACTACCTCAGCCATTTACGGCTAGCCGCAGAACACCTGAATCGGCTGTCTTACTATGACAGTCTCACCAAACTACCTAATCATCTGTTATTTGAGCAACGGTTTACTCAACTCATCCAAACATCGGCTAACCCCATAGCCTTGCTTTCCCTCAGTCTGGATCGCCTCAGGCAAATCAACAACATTTTAGGCTACCCAGCCGGTGATAGCCTTTTGCAATCCACCAGCCATCGCCTCCAGGCCTGTCTCCCCAATGGTACGATGCTGGCCCGACTGACCGGCAATCAGTTTGCGATCGCCCTCAGCAACATAGATAGCCTGGTAACCGTCAAAAAGCTGGCAACAGAGCTGATGGATGCCCTAAGCCGCCCATTTTCACTACCTGGCCACGAAGTTTTTCTCACCGCTAGCGTAGGCGTAGCCATGTATCCCCACAACAGCCGAGAATTAACGGTGCTCATGCGCCAGGCCGATGCGGCCCTGGAATATGCCAAACGTCAAAAAAGTAACTACTGCCAGTTTTATCAACCTGATATGGTAGTCGCCACCGAATATCAAATTCGGTTAGAAACCTGGCTACGCTATGCCCTGGAACGCGATGAATTTGAAGTGCACTACCAGCCTCAACTCAATCTACAAACGGGCCAGATCGAAGCAGCAGAAGCCTTGATTCGGTGGCACCATCCCGAAGCAGGCAATATATCCCCCGGTTTGTTTATCCCACTGGCCGAAGAAACAGGATTGATTATCTCCATCGGCCAATGGGTACTAGAGACAGCCTGCCGTCAAGTCCGCCAATGGCAAGATATGAATCTGGGTCTGCGCCACGTATCAGTAAACTTATCCAGCGTCCAGTTTAACCAGGGCAACCTGAGTCAGCGAGTGGCCCAGACCCTGCAAAATATTGGCTTATCCCCACGCATGCTAGAACTGGAAATCACCGAAACCGCATTGATTCAAGATGCCAATGCCGCCATCCGCACATTAAATGAACTTAAACACTTGGGCATTCGTTTAGCTGTGGACGATTTCGGTACTGGGTATTCATCCTTGAGCTATTTGCAGAAACTGCCCATCGACACCCTCAAGATTGACAACTGTTTTGTACGCGGCGTCACCACTGACCCCAAAAATCAGGTTATTCTCAAATCGGCCATTGATATGGGGCATGATTTAGGACTTTGTATCATTGCAGAAGGTGTAGAGACCTTGGATGAACAAAGTCTATTGGAAACCTATCAATGTGATTTTGCCCAGGGCTATTTCATCGGCAAACCGATGAGCGCTCAGCACCTACAAGCTTATTTAGAACAACAAACAGCACTGGTCAGTTTAGCGTCGTAATCATCGCTAACGGCCTTTGGGGGTAGTTTTTTGGAGATACCGTAGTTATGCCAAAGGGCCAGGGAATAATAGGCACATAGCTAGACAGTACATACTACGAGACTTAGGTGTATAACCCGCATTAGCTAGTGGTTAGCGAGTTACCATAGCGTTGGCCCTAGATCGTTCTTATATATCAGGATGCTTGGGGCACCGACAAGTAAACACGTTTCTGGGTTGCGGGTTAGGCAAAATATATGTGGCGACAGTGGAGAAAGGTCAACAACTACGTCCATAGCGTACAAACGTATCAAGATATGAGCCCTGATTTAACCATACGAAATCAGGTCAATCAATCACTACGGCAGCATCGTACTCCCCTATCATCAGAGGACTGGTGCAACGAATGCCATCGAGTCACGCAATCTGCGCCTACAACCCTGAGGTTTATCTACCGAACCCTAGAAAAATATTCCGGTATCGAATTTAGTCGCGTCAGACCCCAGGATCACCTAGTGGAGGATCTGCAATTTCCGATGGTGTGCTGGTTTGACTGGTCGACAAGCTTTTGTGACGAGGTCATCCAGCACTTTGATATAGATATTAGCGACTGCTTTGATGAAACGCGCTGCGATACCCTAGCCGACTTGATCATGTTCTTGGATGCCTGTTTGGCCAGTCAATCATCTCCAGCCAACTAATGCCACTGCTGATCCTAAATCAGCAATGCCGACTAAATATTACAGACCGAAACTAACCAAGTAAGGTTGTAACAGCGTTACATTAAAATGTAATCCTGGCTCTTATTGACTAGCCCTGCCATGCCTAGAACTCAGCGCAACGATAATTTCATCGATAAATCCTTTACGGTCATGGCCGATATGATCCTAAAGATGCTGCCAACGAAAAAGCAGGCAAAAGAAGCCTTTGCTTACTATCGTGACGGCATGTCTGCCCAGGCCGATGGCGAATATGCAGAAGCCCTAGATAACTATGACGTAGCCCTAGAGCTAGAAGAGGATCCCTACGATAAGAGCTTCATTCTCTACAACATGGGGCTAATCCACGCCAGTAACGGTGACCATGATGCAGCTTTAGAAAAGTATGCGGCAGCCATCGCACTTAACCCCCGTATGCCCCAGGCATTAAATAATACTGCCGTCATCCACCACTACCGAGGTGAGCAGGCCGAAGCAGCGGGTGATAAAAAGGCTGCTGAAGTTTTTTATGACGAAGCGGCTAGCTATTGGCTGGAAGCATTACGCATGGCTCCCAATAACTATATTGAGGCGCAAAACTGGTTGAAGAATACGGGTCGAATGGCAGCAGATGTATTCTTTTAACTCATACATTGGACGGTGGGCAGAGCCCACCCTATCCTTTATTTACTTACGATTAGCCTTTCCCAAATGATTGATTTAGAACAGGTTCGCAAGGTGGCGCTCCTAGCTCGTTTAGAGCTGACAGAAGCAGAAGAACAGCAGTTTACAGAGCAGCTAAGCGGTATTTTGGACTATGTGCAGCAGCTCAATGAGTTGAACACAGAGAATATTGAACCGACAACTCGGGCCATTGAGCTGAGCAATATTACTCGACAGGATGAGTTAACTCCCTTTGCAGATCGAGAGTCTATCTTGGATATTGCACCGGACCGTGAAGATGATTTCTTCAAGGTGCCTAAAATTCTTGGCAGTTAGTTGATTCAGTCGATTCGATTGGTAAAGACGTTCCATGGTTTGTAAAGACGTTCCATGGAATGTCTTTACAAAATTAATGGTTATCGCCAAGGAATTGCAGGTAGTCGTTGCTCATTTCTTTAACAGCGGCTTCGTAAAATTGTTTGCCATGTTCTGGTGTGGCCAAGTCTGGGTTAGAACCCATGCGACCATCGGTATAAAATCGTCGAAAATCAACAGCGCCATAAATACGATGGCCCGAGGGAGCAACTTGAGGGTCTAGGGGAGCTGATTTAATGAAATCAGGATAAGCATATTGCGTTAGGGCAACTTCACTGGGAGTGGCGTGGGAACCTTCTTGATCTCCGTACAGTTCCTTGGCAAGAGCATAGACAGATCGACACATAAACCAGTTAGCCAGTTTACAGCGCACATTTTCCGCCCCTGAGATATTGAGATCAGCCAGGGTCGCATAGGTTTCCGAGAAGGCAGCTTTAAGGGTGGCCATGTTGCCACCATGGCCATTAATAAAGTAGAACCGGTTAAACCCAGCTCGCGCTAATGGCTTAATGTAATCCTGAATGAGGGCAATTAACGTACTGGGTCGTAAACTAATGCTGCCGGGGAAGGCTGTGTGATGCAGTGCCATGCCAACATTAATGGTAGGGCCGATCAGAGCATCCGTTTGCTCACCCACACCCGCAGCTACTGTTTCTGCACAAATGGCATCGGTGCCAATCAAACCGGTGGGACCATGCTGCTCGGTGGAACCAATGGGAAAAATAATGCCTTGCGATCGCAACAAATAGGCTTCGACGTCAGGCCATGTACACAGATGCAGTTTCATTGCTTCACCTTCATCAGTGGTCAACCTATGATCTGGGTGGTCAAACTTCGTTAACCTCCCTTAAGCTGTATTTAAGATGTGGTTGCAATACCATAGGTATGACTGCGAACCACAGTAGTCGCTTAGATGACAGGTAGATTTCTATGCTACATCGCAAGATATACCAACTCTCATGCGACGGTCGTGAGGTGTGGGTGTTTTTAAGGGATCAGCACCGCTGGATTGAGCGGGCTAAGATTTTAAACATCGAGGGCGATCTCGTAACTCTACGCTACGAAACCGAAGAAGATGACAAGCGCTGCGCATGGGAAGAAATGGTGCGGTTAGAGAGTATTGGTTCAATTCAGCAAAAGCTGGCCACGGTTCCCAAAGGAGATACGGAAATCATAATCTCGGACGATTGTCCCACATCTGAACAAATTCACGAATAGTCGCGTTCCATGTAGGGGCATTCCATGGAACGCCCCTACCGAGATGTAAATTCTGGGCAATGCCCATCTGGAGCCACTAGCCGACCAAACAATGGTGAGCGAGGCTGCTGACAGCTACGTTGCTGATAGAACTGACAGTTATCACAGGCAATGCGATCGGGAGCTAATCGGTTGGTAATCTCAACCAGCTCCGATGAATCTACGCCTCGTAGCACCAGGTTTTCACCCTGCCAGCGGGCCTCAATAATGCCTGTTTCAGCAAAACTTTGCCAGCGGGCATCAGCAGTAATGGTCGGTGGCAATTGAAGCGAGACCTGATCCCGAGAGTCGCTCACGGTGCCCTCAAAGGTGGGTTCACTGGGTGGAGGTAGAGAAGCAAATCGGGTATCTAGAAATAGCGATAACGGATTTCCCGGCCAAGGAATATGCACCTGATAGCGACTCTGGAGGGATTCTAAATTCGCTAAGGCACTAAGACGCTCTAGTTGACCATGGACCAACACCACATGGCGCGGTCGCAAATTATGGATCAGCTGTGTCGTCCCATCACCATCGCAGTGGCTATATAGCTGATAGGTTTCAAGCTGCACCGTGCCGGAAACCGTGGCATTTTTTAAACTATCAAACCAGTCATAAGCAGGACCATGGGCATCCAACTCCCGTTGCCAGCTCCTCAAATCCGCCTGTTCTGGCAAAAAGACACTCCAAGCCCCCCGATATCGTTGGCAATAGAGATCAACGGGAGTAGCTGGGTGCACTAATAACACCGCAGGTGCATCGAAAGACCCTATTTGTGGTTCTAGCGGTAGGCTCGACAACCGTTTAATCGTGGGATTGATGCGATCATCCCAAAAAATAGATTGATGCTGGGCAAAGTTCTGGACATTGCGGGGAAACGCATCGGGCATCTGCTCCAAAAGCTCCAGATAGGCATCACAGCTGCTAGCCAAAGCGGGATCAACCCAAATAGTTAAAGGCTGACCGGTAAAGTGATAATGACTGCGCCAGAGCATGAGCAGCTCTTGCCCCAGGCCTAGCATCGGTACCGGAAAAACCACACAGCGTAACTGATCGAGGTGAGATCGCAGTCGCTCAATCAGCTGATGTTCCTGCTGCCGCCGATTTGGATAGCATGTCGCCCCCAAACTTCCTTCCATAATCAGCACATCGGGGTTTAAGCCTCGCAGTGCCGCTAAGGGCAACCCATCCACCAGGCGTGTACTGGAGAGAAAACAATCCCCGGTGTAAAAAATTTTGTAGGTACGACTATCTTGAGCGTAGGTAAACAGGGTGCAAGCCGCTCCCGGCAGGTGCCCAGCGGGCCAGAGCTCCACAGTTAAATTATCCGCCAGCTCAATCGGCATGCGCCAGGGCAAAATTTGGATGGAGTCAGCCAGAAGCCTATCTCCTAATAGAGCAACTGTCCCCGCCGTGGCATATATCGGTACATGGGGCCACCATTGCCTGAGTAAGTTTAAGCTGCGGCCATGGTCAACATGGGCATGGCTGCAAAACACAGCATCAGGCGGAGGATGCTCCCCCAAAGGAGTGATATCTTCTAAACCGCAATCTAACAGGATGCGATGACGACCAATAACCAGACCTAGACTAACGCCTTCATCGCCATGGCCCACACCATAGGGATAACATACGACGGTATTCCCATCGGCTATAGCAGAGGATCCTATTGGTGGTAAAACAACATCGGCCCCCATTCAGTCAGGCCAACCCCTCCTAACCAAAGAACTACCCACCGACTAATTAGTAGGTCTAATTAGTGGGCAGAACCATTGCCATGGTAGTCATCAGAATCGTAAAAGCCATTTTGGGTGCCAAAAAACAGGCACGCCACCGAGAAAACAACCGCTAAAACTGGCAAGATCGTTTTAATATCCACAGATAATTTTCCTTAGTGAAGGTTCTGGGTGCTTGATAACTGAGCAAGGCCCAGTCCGTATTCAAATGCAGCTTATAATCTTTTGTCAAAGAAAAACTGGTGCTTTGCATACGGCCTTTGGATCCTAACAAGTTCACTGAGGAATGCCATCATAGTCCCTGTGACTGTTATCAACTGAAACATTCTCTGTTTGTGTAGCCGATGATTTCTGCTGAATGGTGCGATCGCAATACCCTCGAAGTTGCCCCTGATCTCATCGGTTGTACCCTTGTCCGCCAGCTAAACGGCGAAACCTTACGGGGTCTGATTGTGGAAACCGAAGCCTATTGCCCAGGTGATCCCGCCTGCCATGCCTACCGGGGTAAAACTCCCAGCAACGCCGCCATGTTTGGGCCACCGGGTCATAGCTACGTTTATTTTATCTACGGCATGTACCACTGCTTCAATGTCGTTACCGAATCACTGCATACTGGCAGCGCCGTTTTGATTCGCGCCATTGAACTGGACCATTTACCCACGGGCCTTGATGCCAAGTACAAGAAACAGGGAAAACGCATTGCCGCTGGGCCAGGTAAACTATGCCGTACCCTGGCGATCGATCGCAGTCAGAATGGGGTGGCACTTCAGCCAGGGCATCAGCTATGGCTTGAGCATCGCACCTCTGAATTTCAGGCCAAACTCGATCGAAGGCAACATACCCTGGTGCAAACCACACGCATTGGCCTTTCAAAGGCTGCGGAGCATCCGTGGCGCTGGTATTTAAAGGATCACCCAAGCGTATCTAAGACTTAAGAGATGGGCGAAAACTATTTTACAGGACAATTTCTTTGCCACGGTTGGTAAATTCAACCTGATTAACTTTCCAGGTGGGATTTTGAATAAGGGTCTCTTCTAACCCTCCAAATAATCCCTGTTGCTCACAGCTAGACAAGGACAGAAACTGACGCTGAGAATCCTCTGCCAGGCGTAAATCAACAATCGCTTTGCTATCTTCAACATTGACCCGATAGCCCGATAGCTTAAACGCCTCAAACTTATGGCGATCCAGCACTTCGCCCACCGCCTCAGTGATGGCTTGATCAGCTTGGACCTTAACCGATTCCGCCTTAAAATTACTACAGCTATCATCCATCACATAGATGGAGACAGCCACCATATCAGCATCTGGGGTCACCCCATCCGTCTGCGCTTCTATCTTAGGTTCATCGCCTTCAGCTGACTCGCTGGGCTTCTCAGGGGATAGTGCAGGCTCCTCTTGGACTACCGCAGCTGGATCTTCCACAGTCGGTGGTTCAGCCACATCGGTAGGCGTTGAACCATTACAGCCTGCAATGGTTACCCCTACACTCACAAATACACCTAATAATACCTTTGGGAACCGAACCATCGAATGAAATACTAAGTAAAGCGTTTGCTCATATCCTACAAACTAGAGCTACGGTCTGTCCCTAAACTGTGACAGTTTGATAAATCTGCGGTCTGTCACTTAAAGTGTGACAGTTTGCCAAATCTATGGTCTGTCACTTAAAGTATGACAGTTTGCCAAATCTATGGTCTGTCACTTAAAGTGTGACAGTTTGCTTGACCCGAAAACACGTTAACCAGTCCCCTACTCAAATGTGGTCTGTCTATGGCCGACAATTCCTGGAGTCGTCGTCACATCATTTCCCTAGAAGACTTCACCCCAAGCGACTATCAAACTATTCTGCAAACGGCGACCAGTTTTCGTGAAGTCCTCTCCCGCCGCACCAAAAAGGTGCCTGCACTACAGGGTCAGGTAATCACCAATCTATTCTTTGAACCCTCTACCCGCACCCGCAGCAGTTTTGAATTAGCCGCCAAGCGATTATCTGCTGATATTCTTAACTTTTCGCCAGGTAACTCATCCCTTAAAAAAGGAGAGACCATCTTAGATACGGCCAAAACCTACTTAGCTATGGGCACTAACCTGATGGTGATTCGCCATCAAGAGGCAGGGGTACCCACTATCATTGCCAAAGAGATGGACCGAATTAATTCAGGTGTGGGCATTCTCAACGCTGGTGACGGGCAGCATGCTCATCCATCCCAGGCACTACTGGATTTATTCACCATTTGTACCAGCCTCAACGAAAAAAAACCCCATATCGAGGATTTACAGGGCAAGAAAGTCGTTATCGTTGGCGATATTTTGCATTCGCGCGTTGCCCGATCTAATATTTGGAGCCTGACTACCTGTGGTGCAGAAGTACATCTCGTCGCTCCGCCTACCCTATTACCAAAGTATTTTCTAGACGCTTTTCAGCGTCCGACCCAACCATCTGCCCAACCATCTGCCCAAGTATCTGACAGTGACACAAACTCAACAGGCAAACTCTATATTCACTGGCAATTAGAACCAGCCTTGGAAAATGCTGATTTTGTTATGGCGCTACGGCTACAGCATGAGCGTATGAGCCAACATCTGCTGCCTAGCTTGCGAGAATATCACCAGCAGTTTGGCATTACCCGTGAGCGCTTAAAAACCTGTAAAGCCACCGTCAAAATTATGCACCCTGGCCCCACCAATCGCGGTGTTGAACTGACGTCAGATTTAATGGATGATCCAGAACTAAGCCTCGTCCCCATGCAAGTCACCAGCGGTGTCGCCACCCGCATGGCCCTGCTTTATTTAATTGGCGGAGTGAAGTAAGGAGCGGCACGAAAATAATGTGCTGGTAGACGATTCACACATTAGATCAGGAAAACAAGCATGGGGCAAAAATTCTATGGGCTCAAATGCTTGTCATAACCCAAACCTCACGCCCTATTCTCCATTTCCCATTGCTCACCTATCCAAGATTTTCTACCCTGACACCGCCCTACTCTCAAGCCTCAGCTCCAGTGTCTTTCAAAAACTGACGATAGCCAAGTAAATTTGTATCTTCAGAAATTTGCTTGGCAGTATGAAAGGTAAAACGGCGCTCTTTGCTAGATTCTTGCCAAGCCTGCTGAATTTTTTTGGATGGAAATTTACCCTGGGAAAACATTGCCATCATTTTGGCCCAGCGAGGCTTGAGTTGATGGGTTTCACCGACGTATAGACGATATTTACCAATATTGGCTACAGCAAAAATTCCAGAACTCATAGTGGTTGCGATCGCGATCCCTGATGGCTCAACCTTGACAGGCTGGTAGTCTACTTTTCAGTCAATTTTCCCCTAGAGTTGGTCAAATCACCAAAGTTATGATGTTTCGCAACTCTTAGTGGACTATCTACAATAAATAACGTCCATTCTCCGCATCCGTCTCGCAATACGCACAACTATGACCGTTGGCCTGCCCTTTAACCTCGATGTTCAAACCCAAACCAATGAGGCTGATAGTTTTGCTATCACCTTTGCCCCTCTATCCCTAGATGAGGTTTATCACTTAGCAGGTGATGAGGCCAATGGAGCCATTGTTGTTATGAGCGGTATGGTGCGCAACAATACCGAGGGAAAAGCCGTTGTTGCATTGGAGTATCAGGCATATGAACCAATGGCCATAGCTGTCTTCAAACAAATTGCTGCGGAGATGCGTCAGCGATGGAACGATATTACCCATGTAGCGATTCATCACCGCACTGGCAAACTCACAGTGGGAGAGATCAGTGTGCTTGTTGCTGTCGGTTGTCCCCATCGATCAGAGGCCTTTGCTGCTTGCAAATATGCTATTGATACGCTGAAACACAATGCCCCCATCTGGAAAAAAGAGATTTGGAAAGATGGTTCCACCAGCTGGGTCAGTATTGGAGCTTGCGAAGATGACAGTGAATAGCTTTTTAAGGATAATGCAGTCGCCCTAACTCTAAACGCTATTATTCATTCCCTCTGCAATTACCCCCTAGAAATTAGTAGAACTGTAATGTTCGATATGGGGTTGATAAATCTATGGGATGGATCATCGTTGATATTTACCAGGGCATCAATAACTTCTATAGCGGCTGGATCTGGTGGAACTTATTTTTGGCCTTTATTCCAATGCTGCTTAGCTTTAAGCTATTTCGCCGGAAAGCACTGTCTCCTTTCTGGTTTGCGCTAGCCTGTTTTGGCACCGCCCTGATTGGTATCGTCGGGTTGGAGTCCAGGCTGCCCAGGCTTAGACGGTTTGCATCGAGTATCGTTCGTGATATCCAAACAGGTGATCCTGGCACCTTACTGCAACTGCTCTGGCTGGCCGGGGTTATGGTGATTGCACTTGGCATCAGCATTTGGCTATTTAAACAGTCCCACACGCGTAAACTTTGGCTTTGGTGGATAGGTCTGGTCACATTTATCGCCTTTCTTCCCAATGCTCCCTATGTTTTGACCGATATTTTGCACCTAATTCGTGGCACCAGTGCTGGAAGTATCAAGATTTGGGTGGTTGCTTTTATCTTTATTCCGATGCATATGGCGGCCATTATTATCGGGTTTGAAGCCTATGTGATTGCTCTTTTAAATGTAAATTTCTACCTGCAACAAAAGGGATTACACGCACTAGCTGGGCCGGTTGAGGTTAGCATCCATGCCCTGTGCGCTTTTGGTGTTTATCTAGGTCGTTTCATTCGGCTTAATAGCTGGGATATTGTTGTTGCTCCGTCCAGCGTTTTGGCCATCACCTTGAATACTCTGACTTCAAAGCGACCGCTAGTTGTTATTTTCTTTTCATTTGTTCTACTGACGGTGCTCTATTGGATTATGAAACAAGTAACCCTAGGACTAAAGTTGAGAATTCACTATGCCCAGATGGGGCAGAATGCTCTTGATTAGCCGGAGAAGATATTCAACAGTTACGGCTTGAGAACAGATGGGATATGGGCAGACAGGATTAGCCAATGTATTTGGCAACACCCCAAACTTCCTCCCGGCTCCTGCCCCCCACTCAGTCGAGGTTTCTCAGCTTAAGCTGATACCCCCAGTTTCCCTTTTGTCAATTCTTCAGAAAGTATTGCGTCATAGCGAAGCAACTTTCTCAAACTTATAATTGTGTGATGCACAATTCAAGCCAAGCAAACGCTTTGGCGATGCCAGTTTATGCTTGTAAGTAAGTGCGTCATTGGAATCAAGGAAATCTTTGCCCATGAAAGTCGTTTATGACCCAGATAAAGACATCCTACAGATTGCTTTCGTCTCTACTGTGATTGAGGAAACAACGCAAATCTCACCGGGATTAGTGCTTGACTATGACGAAGATGGGCAGGTGATCGGTTTAGAAATCAGAAGGGCATCGATTAAAACAGATAGTCCTTACGCTATCTCCTTCAATATCGGTCAAGCCAATCTCAATAAGCCGGTGACCAACGGCAAAGAGTTGGCAAGTGGCAAAGAATAAGGAGTTCGGTACTAAAGTTTGTCATGCAACCGCCCATGCGGTTTCTGCATGAACGACATTCTTAAAACACAACAGGTCAACAGTTCATAACTTTTGGAGTCATTCTTGAAATCATAAAAACACTTCAAAACAAAAAAATGGTTGTTCATCATCGATCAATGATAATTGAGGAAGGAACGTAGACTTCTCCTCTAGCTATTGACCGTTCTACCACTCTGTTCACTTGAGGTGACCATGAAAGAGTCCGTGCGAATTTTGATGTGCGCTCCACAGCACTATGACGTTGATTATGTAATTAATCCCTGGATGGAAGGCAATATCCATCGCTCATCGCGCGATCTTGCCCAGGAACAGTGGAACCAGCTCCACAATATTCTCAAAGAGCATGCAACGGTGGAGTTAGTGGCACCTCAGCCTGGATGGCCAGATATGGTATTCACAGCAAATGCTGGGTTGATTCTCGACCACACCGTTGTTCTCAGTCGCTTTTTTCATGCTGAGCGGCAAGGGGAAGAACCCTATTTTCAGCAATGGTTTGCAGACCAGGGTTACACCGTCCACACGTTACCTAAAGGGTTACCCTTTGAAGGAGCTGGGGATGCCCTGATTGATCGCGTCGGGGGATATCTGTGGGCCGGATACGGTTTTCGCTCAGAACTCGACTCCCATACCTATTTAGCTAAATGGCTAGATGTGGAGGTCCTTTCCCTGCGGCTCATTGACCGCCGCTTCTATCATCTGGACACCTGTTTTTGTCCGCTGAACAATGGGGATTTACTTTACTATCCCCCAGCGTTTGACACTTACTCAAATCATCTAATTGAGCGACGCATCCCGACCGAAAAACGTATTCCAGTGAATGAGGTAGATGCCGTCAACTTTGCCTGCAATGCGGTCAACGTTGACCAAACTATTATCATGAACAGTGCCAGCGATGGTCTCCAGAAAACTCTAGCCGCACGCGGTTTTAAGGTAATTGAAACACCCCTCACCGAATTTCTAAAAGCGGGCGGGGCTGCCAAATGTTTAACATTGCGGGTAACAGAACCGCGTCAAGACTCTCCTCAAGCCTCTTCTATTCAGAGTCGGATGGTTCACCTAGAGGGCCATTTGCTAGACTCCGGCATCGTTAATCGAGCATTGGACACAATTGTGTCTGGTGGCGGCAGTTTTCAAGTATTGCACTTTGACCTCGGCGCACAGCGGCAAGATATCTCAACGGCAGACGTGAAGGTGTCAGCCCCCGATGGAGATGTCATTGAAGACATCATGGGGCAACTGGTTGATTTGGGAGCAGTCGTCACCTCAGAGGATGTTTCCCCTGACGCCCACTTAGAAGCTGTAGTACAGGCAGGCGTGGCCCCTGATGATTTTTATGTGACCGCCATCTACCCTACAGAGGTTTCTGTGAACGGGCAATGGATTAAGGTACAGGGCCAGCGCATGGATGGAGCCATTGCTATTACTCAAACTCCAGACGGTCTAGTAGCTCACTGTAAACTGCTTCGGGATTTACAGATAGGCGAATCTGTTGTGGTCGGTAGCGAAGGTATTCGCACTAAACGTACGACTACCACCCTTAAAAAGAAATCCACAGAGGAGTTCAGCTTTATGGGCGCTGGCGTCTCCAGCGAACGGCGTGTGGAGTTAGTGGTGGAGCAGATCGCCTGGGACTTACGTCGCATCCGTGATCAGGGTGGCAAAGTGGTCGTCACGGCAGGGCCAGTGGTGATTCATACTGGCGGCAGTGAACACCTGCGGCATCTCATTCGTGAAGGCTATGTGCATGGGCTGTTGGGGGGAAATGCGATCGCAGTTCACGACATTGAGCAGGCACTCATGGGCACCTCCCTTGGCATGGATATGAAGCGGGGCGTTTCCGTCCATGGAGGGCATCGCCATCACCTCAAAGCTATCAATACTATTCGCCGCTGCGGCAGCATTGCCAATGCAGTGGACCAGGGGATCTTACAAAGCGGAGTCATGTACGAATGTGTGAAAAACAACGTGCCCTTTTCCCTGGCTGGATCTATTCGCGACGATGGCCCACTGCCCGATACCCAAATGGATTTGCTCCAAGCCCAGGCGGATTATGCTCGTTTGATTGAAGGAGCAGACCTGATTTTGATGCTCTCGACCATGCTGCACTCCATTGGTGTGGGGAATATGACCCCCGCCGGGGTGAAGATGGTTTGTGTGGATATTAATCCAGCAGTGGTTACAAAGTTAAGCGATCGCGGTTCGTTGGAATCGATTGGCGTGGTTACTGATGTGGGACTGTTTTTGAGTCTGTTAGTTAATCAACTCAATAAGCTCACTGGAAAATATGCTCGCGTTTGAAGTGTCCTCGAGGGATGTTCAAAATTAGGCTCATAATTTCAGCCAGGAATATTCTTGCCTAATAGGAAATTCAATAACTCCTCTTTTTAGAATTTTGCGCGCTGCGACAAAATTCTAAATCACCTGACCGACTGCCCAAACCGCCTACTGGGGATATCAATCATTTTTTTCGTAGGGTTCTAGGGCGGCGGAACGCCCTAGCCATGGGGGTGTGGGGAACTCGGAGGGACCCCACGCAGCCGGTTTTGCTGTTAGCCAACCTACAAAATACACTGGTCGAAAATTGGTTAATTGCGATGAGGGTTGCTCAGGGCGTTCCTCCCCGAACCCCTCCTGTTCGTGGGGGCCTAAACTCCCACACACACCCCGAAAGTAGGCTGTCGTTTATCGCTAAGATTTAGGTTTGGAAGGAGTTACGGCGAGGTCAGGGGCAAAGTTACACTAAAATTCGTGAAAGTCTTCTTTTCCCAGTACTTAAAGGGGAAATTGTCAGTGTAGTAGACTGCTATTTGGGAAGACCGTAACTCCTTATAATAAAAACCTTAAATAACCGTTAAATTCTCCCCTGATCTATGCCTGAGCAAGGGTTCACCAATAAAACATCGCGGCTGTCTACAATTCGACCAATTGGTGTCTATGCCCTGTCAGGCCTGGCAGCAAATAACGAGTACCTTTTTTCCATTGACAAGGTAAGAGGCTATCTTGTCTCTATCAATCTCCGCACCAACAATACCGTTATCCTAAACCCGTATCAGCTGGAAGATAAGGAGTGGATGGGGGCAGTCGGTTTGTCTCTCTGGCAAGATACCTTTTGGTTCGCCAGGGACGAAGAGGTGTTTTGGTGCGATCTCGCAACCCAAAAGCCTACCTTCTTTACAGAACTGCCCTACCCAGTAGCCGGTGTCGCTGTTTGGGAAAACATCGTCTACGTCAGCTGCCAAAAATCTGGATATATCCATCTCTTTGATCGCCACACGAGCGATCCTCTAGGAAAATTTCCACAACCTGGTGTAGGTGAGGAAACCTTGGCAACCAACGAGGATGGATTATGGGTATGCGACCAGACAGAACAAACGGTCTACTGCCTTGATCGCGAAACAGGCAAGATTCAACTGAGTGCCCTAACGCCCTACAGTTCACCCACCGGCATCACATTCTATCGACCTGAGGCAGGGCAAGATCCCGTTTGCTATATCGTCTATGCCGATGAAGAACCCTATATTCGTGATAATCCCAATGCAGAGTCGCCCTATGAACTGACATTTCGCGATCGCACCTTTATCCATCCGCTTTATCTTCACAACAACCCAGTCGAACACTACACCCTCTCAAACGGATATCTGGTGGAATTCTCCTATGCTGAGGAAATCATGCCGCTCGATGCCGTCACCCTCAACAACGTCGAATGGCGCATTGCCCTACCTGCCAACACCCTGCGCCAGCGCGTCCGCCACGTAGAACCCATTGGTCATCCTTTTACAATTGAAGAACAAAATGGGCAGCAGGTAGCTGTCTTTAAGTTTGACCAAATTCAGCCTTTTCAGGGAGGTCTCTTAGGCTGGAAGGCCACTGTCGAAATGTATAGCCTCAAATATTGCCTCACCCCTGACGATATTGATGGCGACAAGCCACTACCCACTGAACTACAGCACTACCTCGTTGATGACGACGATCTGGCAATGGATACAGACACCATCCAGCAGGCAGCTAGTGAAGGCGCAGGAACTGAGACTAATGTATTGCGGAAGATGTTGCGGATTCGCAATTACGTTTACGATCGTCTCTCCTACGGTATTCAACCCAAAATCGATACTCCCGATGTGGCGCTAGAACGGGGGACTGGCTCCTGTGGAGAATATGTAGGGGTACTGCTGGCTTTAGCTCGTCTAAACGGCATTGCCTGTCGCACTATTGGTCGCTATAAGTGTCCGCCCCAACCCGAATACCGCCACCTACCCCTAGAACCAGACTTTAACCATGTGTGGCTAGAGTTTTATGTCCCTGGTGTTGGCTGGCTGCCCATGGAATCCAATGTGGATGATGTAATTGAGCGAGGTCCCTATCCTGAGCGTTTCTTTATGGGGCTGGCCTGGTACCACATGGAAATAGGTAAAGGGATTCCCTTTACAAAAATGACTGCCGACGACAAACCTGAAGAGTTCTCACTGCGCGACTTAGCTATCAATCATATTCGCTTTCGAATACTGGATGAGCTGATTCCAGAGTAAATATTATTTCTGAAACACTTTAGGCTTGCTGCAACTGCGCTTAGCCAATAGTCCCCCTGAGTGGAATCGAAGGGGACACTCACAGCCAGGATAAGGCGATTGCCAATCCTCAGTTAATGTTGTTCATAGTGTGCATCGGCGCAGTCAACAACAGGATTAATCTGTGGCTAGATTGAACATGGAGGAGAGGCTAACTGCACATTGAGATAAGTCAATGAACCAGAATAATTCAGGTGTACTAGGATAGAATGATTTTGATGGAAATTTAACTCCAAAGGTGTTCTATTTAGCTTAGTGTTATGGTCCAAGTGATTGCCGCTCACAGTCTTGAACTGCATGAAGTTGAAGCACAGTTTGGTCTACAGCAATCGACCGATCCTGCTTTTTTCTTAGAGTGGCAGGGGGTAGAGGCGGACTTAGATGAACGCGATCGCTACTGGCTGGATAAAGCTAAATCTAATTTCCTGAGTTTAATCAAATATCGATTACACGAGGAAGTGGTCAAAATGTCGATTCTGGCTCCGCTTTTGGCTGTGTCTGGGTTGGGGACCGCTCCATTTGTACCCAAGGCTGAAAAACAGATAGAGGTCACATTTCCAGCTCAGGATTCGGATAACGAGGATGAGATTATTCGTGGTCGCATTGATTTATTAGTGTTGTATCGGAATCTATGGGTGGTGACCATTGAGACAAAGCCCCAACAATCGGATGTTTTGGAAGCACTTCCCCAGGTGTTGACCTACATGATGGCGAGTCCAGAAAAGGAACTGCCGCTGTTTGGGTTATTGACCAATGGTCGGCATTTTATATTCGTTAAACTGCTGAAAAAAACAACACCCACCTATTGCTTATCAGAACTGTTTACGTTATTTCGGCAGGAGAATGAAATGTATCAGGTAACCGCAATTTTGCAACACCTGGGGAAATTAATGATGGCAGTGGATTGGAAAAGCCAAAAAGTTAGCTCATAGTGGAATTGAGCAATAGCTATATGACATATGGCAGAATGGACAGGTCATGGGTAATCTTAAAACTCCATTTATGCTGTACTAGCTCTGCTCTCCTAGTAATGACTGAATAATGCGACGAGAGACACGGAAGTTTGTTGTTTGCAATCGAGCAATAGCATCTGAGAGTTCGATCAACCCTTGGTTAGCAGCCTCATCTAAAATTCCAAGCGTGCCAATAATGGAAATTCCCCGTTCCATTGCTGTACGTCGTCCTAATCGCTCGTCAATAATCAGTAAGTCGGCTGAAATAGTTTGAGCCAGAGTAATGGCTGCTTGTTCTCCTGGATCGAGAGCATTGAGTGTCTCATCGATCTTGGATACCGTTTGAACCGTTAACCAGGTAGGATGATCGGCTATCCATGCCTGAACTACTAGTGGTGCATCTGGAACTAGCATTTCATCTCGCACAGCCTCTGGAATAACGAGCTGTCCAAATAAGCGGGGAAGCAATTCGATCTGGTCAATGAGCAAGAGATAGTTGATCGGCGAGGTATCGGAAACGACGATCATGAGTTGCTATGTGCATGATTTTCCCGGAGTTGGCGGAATGTTTCACGATCGCTCTCCAAATCTGCTTCATCATAGTGCAAATAAGCGTTATGCTCCTTCAGAAAAGCGTCCACTGCCCAACGAGACGGTAGATCCAGGATACGTCCTACTTCAGCACTAGTGATTTTCTCTAGCTGATAGGCTTGTACCACTAGGGCCTCTACAATTTCACGAGCAAGGTGATCAAGATTGAAATGTCGAAGCAATTCATCAGGGAGATTAAGTGTAACTTGCATAATTCAGGTAAGCTTTTTTGATAGGTACTTGAGATTGTTCTGATCTATGACTAAGGTTGTAATCGCTTAATCTCAGAATTTATCTAGAGTTTGAATTGTACTTTGCATAATTTAGGCTCCATAGTTAGGTTCTTCGCTGAGTTTGTCAAAGTAGGTAATAATAGCTTTTGCCCAAAGGCTTTCTTCTAAAACGTGTTTCAAAACTTCGACAAGAGTTGCCTTACCAGCTTGAAAATGACGTTCAGGATTGAGGAGCTGTTTACGAAGAGTTGCTAGTTTATGATTTTGAGATTGCTTAATTTCAGTAAACTCTGCATCGATTATAGTTAGAGCCTCTGATTCAGCATTAACAGAAGGATATTGCTCTTGAAATTTGCTCACTAAAGTTTGCAGGTCAGAAACTGTATGCTGTACTTCTGGATCAGCCTTGAAGTTATTTTGAGTAGCTATAAAATCTCCCGTGGGGTTATCACCAAAATTCACAGGACCATTAAAAGTAGGATTTTTAATGACACTTTTAGGTTCACTTGCCATTTGAGATATTTTTCTATCAGTTTGTTGAGTCGTTTGATCAATTCTAGACAATAAACTATTGACTGAAAGCCCTTCACTATCTAATAAATTTGCTCGTCCTTTGTTTTGAACCGCTATTTTATAAATTTCGAAATCATAGAAACCGAAATATAATTGAATAGCTTGCATGGCTTCCAAAGGTCTTTCAACTACCAAAATATTTTTGATAATTCCTTTTAAAGGTTCTAGTGTCTCAGGATAGCCTAATACTTTCACTGCCTCTGCAGCGTTTCGAGCAGTATTCTCGTTTGTACTCTCAAGCGCTCTTTTAAGAAAATCTCTAACTCCTTGCGTATGGTTAAATCTCTTTAGAAACTGAATAGCTTCTTTTCGAAGAGAATACTCATCATCCTTAACCGCAACTGACGCTATTGTAGTTAGCCCAACTTTCCCCCCAAAGTTTTCGAGGCCATAGAGCGCTCGTTTCCTAGCGTCTTTATTTCCAGTCTTCAATGACTCTTCTAGTATAGGAACACCTTTCCTATTATCAAATTGACTTAACGCATAAGCTGAGCATAACCGAACGGAAAAACTCTTATCCTTCAGGAATTTATATAAAGTAGCTGCATCCTTCTTTGGGTCGCCCAACAGACCAATGATTAGCACGGCTTCTTTGCGTAATTTAGAGTTTTTACTTTTCAAAAACTTTTTTGCATAAGGTAAAGCCTGGCTAGATTGGATCAAACGCAAAGACCTAACGACTTCTTCAACAACATATTCCTCATCTTTGAGAGCACCTATCAAAGCATCAGTAGCAGATTTTTGATGAAGTCTACCAAGGGCAGCAGCTGCAGCATGACGAACAACTTTATTACGGTCTCCAGTCAAAGCTCTTGTAAGAGACGATAATGCTCTGAAAGTTTTAGTAAACCCCAAGTGAATTGCAGCTCCAGAACGGACTGAAGATTCAGTATCCTTCTGGAGAACATCGATTAATCTATCCGCTACTTCATCTGGCAGTCTCATGCCTAGCCGAATACCTAAATGTCCCAGGGCATCACTAGCGTTTGAGCGTATAATCCAGTTATCGTCTAATAAAGCGCGCATGAGTGGTGGGAAAGCTAAGCTACTCCCTGTTTCACCCAGCAAATGTATGGCAATTTTCTTAGATTCTGAATCTGCTTCTAGCCGTTTTTCCAATATATTAATCACCTGCTCAGGAATACGTCTACCCAGATGTTCAGCCGCTCTTTTACAAACTATTGAGTCTGGATGATTAAGTGCATGTTTTAAGCATTCAATCGCCTCTTCATCTTGTAAGTCTCCTAAATAGTCCACCGTAAAACGTGGAACTAACCAGTCTTCATCATTATTCAATAGATGACAGAGATGTTTTACTACGTCACTACTACATAGCTCTTTTAAGGATACTGCTGCAATACGCCTAACACTAGGATCCTCATCAGCTAAAGCTTTTTTCAGATGATCATCAACAAGATGTTTATCAAATTTAGCTAATGCCCGTGCTGCTCGCCATCGATGATTTGAATCACCATTGTGAAGAATATCCAGTAAAAATGGAATAGCTTCTGAGGATTGTGACTGTCGTAAAAGCCAAATTTTCAGAGAGTCTTGACAATCCTTTTTAAGAAGAATTTTGATTGTTTTCTTTTGTAAGGGTTTTGATGTGGCACCAGCTAATCTTGCACCAAGTCGAAGATCAGTTTCCAATGCTAACTGAGTTACTCGAATCGCAATGCTTGGAGTATCTAAAAGAGACATCATCATTAATAACGGCTCTGTCCATTTCAGATCATTAAGACAGCATATCTGAAACGGGGTATACCCTTGCTCTAATTGATTCTGGAGTAACTGAGGTTCCTTATGTAACTTCTCTAAGAGGCATTCTGCAGCGTAGTATTCCTGAATTAGTTGATGCTGGAAAGTGATTTCTCTGTCGGAAACTGGTGTTAGAAAATGATACTTCTCCAGTTCGTGAATTCGAGAGGGATTACCTTGTAAAATACCAAATCTTCTTGAAAGAGAGTTTTCAGCATTCTCCCTAGATATAACTAAGCCAGAAACTAACGGATCTGAAGAGTTCAGCATAGTGAATGCTAACTCTTCTAGCCATGAATTCCAGGCCTGACACCGTTCTTCGGTAACAGGCGCATCTTCCTTATATTTTCTAAAGTGGTAACGAAAAAAATGTCTAAAGGCTTCTCCTAAAGTTTCTGCAAGAGTGCCAGTTTCTTTGAGCAGATGATACAGCATCCATAATACAAAGGGAGTGCGGCTCAGTTCACGATTATCTCGTCGAAAGAGCTGCCTGACCTGCTCTTGATGCTCAGGCAAGCATTCTTGTAAAAAGCGATTAGCCTCTGCTGGGCTCAGTGGCTGGATTTCTAGTTTACGTTGAATGCCCAGATCCCCTCTACTGAGTGAACGAGTTGAGCAAATGAGTGGAATTTCCAACTCCTGACACTCGTCACGAAATACACCTAGATGAGTATTGAACACACTTGCAGGTATTTCATTCAAACCATCTAATAGTAGGATGAAACGCTTATCAGCCAAAAGGGTATCGACTTCTGAAATGGAAAGTCGCAGATGGGGACGAATTGATAATCGAATCAATGTGAGTAACCCAGATGGATCTTCAGGACTCACAAAGCTGTCACGATACTGCTTCAGTTGAATAAGTACCGGAATGCGAGGTTGTGGTGATTCTAGTTCTTCTTTGGCTAATGTATCGAGGCAATGCCATAGGGCAGATGATTTACCAACACCTGGTGAACCCACTAGCAAAACATGCTCTGATTTGAGATATTTTCGAATGCCTTCTAAAAGAGGAAGCGTTTTTTTATTCGGTTGCTCTTCTTCATTCGGTTGCTCTTCTTCATTCGGTTGTTCTTCTGGAGAAAGTATTCTTTTATTCGATTGCTCTTTTGGTAGTTTACTCTCAGTTTGGACAAACTGCTTAAAGGTAAAAGTTGCTTGTTGAGCCTCAATCGTGTCGGTTAGCGCATTATCGCATCGCCATTTTTCGTAACGGCGACTAACGCCACTAAGATACGCCTGGATCTGACCAGCATCAACCATGCAACTTTAAATAGCTTTTTGCTATGAAAACGTATCCATCATAGTCATTTTGCTAAATTCATGCATAGGCTCAGCACAGGTGTAGTCTTGTCCTGATTAAACTTCCTATAGCAGCCTGCCCTCTGCCCTTTTCATTAAGAGAAAGAAAAGCAGAGGGCAGAGGGGCATCTAGAAAACCAATACGGTTACCCGAACTAATTACTAACCCCCTACCGACATCGGCTCCAAAGGTGACGAGTCCGACACCGAATCTACCGCTGTTGGAGTATCCACAATTGGATTACGCTTCTGAATCAACTCAATGGCTCGACTCACCTGTTCAGGAAAAATCACCACAAGCGCATCCTCAGGAGCATGCTCCAGCGCACATTCAATCGCTGCCGTCTCATCCAACTGAACAATGTGGGATGCAGATGAATCATCAGCTTGAGCAATGCCCTGAACAATTAGCCCGGCTGCATTACCCGCAGGTCGCCCTCGACCATCATCATCTTCTTTGACAATGATGTGATCAAAGAACGTCGCTGCCAGCTGACCTAAACCAATCAGATCCTGATCACGACGATCGCCCGGTCCGCCCACAACACCAATGGTTGGTCCCGACCAGTTCTTCACAAAGCCTCCCACCGCTTCATAGCCAGCAGGATTGTGGGCGTAATCCACTAACGCATGGAAATGGCCCAGATTGAAAAGATTCATGCGTCCCGGCGTCTGCTGAGCCGAAGCCTCAAAGCTACGCAACGCAGCCCGGATTTGCTCCACCTTAATGCCCTGCACAAAGGTGGCTAAGCTAGCCGCCAGAGCATTGGCAATCATAAACGGTGCCCGTCCACCCAAGGTTAGGGGCACCCGTTCAACATGCTCAATTCGGTGCACCCATTCATGCTGCAAGATAACAATATGACCATCATCGTAGACAGCAGCAATGCCTCCATCCTGAACATGATCTCGCACTAGAGGATTCTGCGAATCCATCGAGAAATAGGCCACTTTGCCAATTACCCGATCCGCCATCGCAGCTACCCGCTCATCATCGGCGTTGAGAATCGCATAGCCGTCAGCATGGACGGCTTCTGCAATGACCCCTTTTACCCTAGCCATTTGGTCAATGGTGTCGATGTCTCCTAGACCCAGGTGGTCAGCGGCCACATTTAGCACCACACCGACATCACAGTGACGAAACGCTAAACCAGAGCGCAGAATACCACCTCGGGCAGATTCCAAAACCGCCATCTCCACAGTGGGATCCTGCAAAATCATTCGGGCACTTTGGGGTCCAGTAGTATCACCTTTTTCAATCAGGTGATCTCCAATGTAAATGCCATCGGTGGTGGTAAAGCCCACTGCGTCATAAACCTGTCTCGCGATATGGGCAATGAGACGGGTTGTTGTGGTTTTACCATTGGTGCCCGTCACGGCCACAACCGGCACATGTGTGGGGGTATCAGGTGGGAACAACATCTGCAAAATCGGAGCCGCCACATTACGGGCTACACCCTGACTAGGAGCTAAATGCATTCGCAATCCCGGTGCGGCGTTTACTTCAACAATCACCCCAGCCGCCTCGCACAGCGGCTTGGTGATATCGGTGGTAATTACGTCGATCCCCGCAATATCTAGATCAATAATTCGTGAGACTCGCTCCGCTAACCACACCGTTTCTGGATGAATCTCATCGGTACGATCGATAGCTGTTCCACCTGTACTCAAATTCGCCGTTGCTCGCAGATAGGCCACTTGCTCTGGTTCTAGCACCGTATCTAGGGTGAAACCCTGCCGGTTCAGCATCTCATCAGTGGACACATCCAGCTTAATTTGGGTGAGTACATTGTCATGGCCATTGCCACGACGTTCGTCCTGGTTCTCTTGCTCCACCAGCTCAGCGATGGTGTCATGACCATTGCCTACTACATGAGCTGGCACCCGCTCTGCAACAGCAACCACCTGATGATTCACCACTAAAATGCGATGGTCGCGTCCGGCATAGAAATGTTCGACAATAACACCTCTAGAAATCTCCTTAGCTCGGTCATAGGCCTCTTCTGCCTCTTCCCATGAGCCAATATCCGTCGTGATCCCACGCCCATGATTACCGTCTAATGGCTTAATCACGATGGGATAGCCACCAAGGCGTTCAATAGTCTTTTCCAGCTCATCAAAATGATAAACCAGCTGTCCTGCAGGCACAGGTGCACCCATACTTTCTAGAATTGATTTAGTGCGCTCCTTATCACAGGCCAACTCTACACCGAGCACATTACTCGACGAGGTCAGGGCTGCCTGAACACGCTTTTGATATTTGCCGTAACCCAGCTGGAACAGATCACAGTTTTCCAACTCCATCCAGGGGATGCCACGGGTTTCAGCTTCGCCCACCAGGGCTTCAGTAGTAGCGCCCAAAGCTGCCTCAGTACGCAGTTCTTTCAGATCTGCCAGATCCGTTTGCAGCTCATCTACAGGGTAAGTCCCCGTTTCAACAATGCTTTGGCACAGTCGAACAGCAGCACGTGTGGCATAGCGCCCAGCTGCCTCATGTTTGTATTCAACAACGACTTGATAGATACCAGGGGTGCTAGTCTCACGGGTACGGCCAAAGCCAACGGTCATACCAGCCAACACCTGTAGCTCAAGGGCCACATGCTCCACAATGTGCCCCATCATGGTGCCTTCTTGCACACGACTTAAAAATCCACCTCGACACCCTGGAGAACAGTAGTGCTCTTCAAGACTCGGTAGCACCTGTACTAACCCATCGTAAAAACCGGGCAGGGTATCAGAAGGGCTATCCGCCAGATTTTCTAAATCTAGACGGACAACAATCAGCTTGGAACGACGGATACTCCAATAGTTAGGCCCGCGAAGGGTTCGAGTGTGCAGAATTTTCATAGGCGACAATAAGGTGTTTATGTAGATGCCAACAGAAATCAAACGAAGCCTTTCATTTCATACGCAAGGCTTACAAGCCCTTTCTCTTGAAAGAGTCTAGAAAGTAAGGAATAAACGCGCCTGCAAAGAAATTAGGCCCAGGCTGGTCAACTAAGTTTTTATATTTTTGTTAATTCAGCTACAGATGTATCTGATTTTAAGTGAATGATCTGAGATTTTGACTAGAATATTTCTTGAAAAGCTCCCATTTTTCCTCAATCTTTGCAACAAACCTTCAGCTCGAAAAGAGTGCCAAGTAGGCTGATTAGCTTTGCTTAAAGGGCATTGAGTAGCTGTATTGAATGATACAACACGGGTTAAATAGCATCACAAAGACATGCATTTTGTTATAAGTCCATGACATACTAAAAAACAAATAATGCAATTTATGCATTTATCACATGCAATTTTCGGAAATAATAGATGAGATCGGAGATTATCTATTGATCTTTAAAGCTATTAAACGGGTTGCTAACACTCCATTTTGGCGTTAAGCAAACATGCTTCAGATAATCGCTAGAGCTTGGATACCATTTCAAGATTAGGTGTACAAACTGAGCGGCACCTACAGTCGTATTGGTCGCCCTCACTTAAGATATGGACTCTTAAGTCATGGAGGCTCAACGGGGAATTGTCACCAGAGTCACGATAGTTTGTATGGGTTAGTTCCCTTGGATCAATGATGGTGACAGAGCCTTTGCCGATTACTTGAAAGGTGCCATCGCCTTTGAAAGCAGCACAGGTGTCTTCGTCAATGCCAATACCTAGTCGGTCAGGATTAGCTGCGATCGCACTCAACAACCGAGCCATGCGATTACGGTTATGAAAGTGCTGATCCACCAAAAGCTCAGGGATAAGGCCCAAACCATCCATCAAATCCACCAGTGAGCGGTTGGGTGATTCCCCACTACTGCCCCCCGAGATCATCTTTTCACCCATCACTGCAGCACCCGCACTGGTTCCAGCCACGACTAACGTGCCAGTTTTAAGGCGCTTCTTAAGTGTCGTTATAAACTTACTACCCTGAATAAAGTTGAATAGGCGCACCTGATCACCACCGGACAAAAAGATACCGGCACAGCGATCCAGCAGCTCAAGCCAACGGTCTTCATCACACTCGCGGGGACGTCGAATATCAAGGACATGAACGTCTTTGACTCCTAGCTGAGTGAAAATGCGGCGGTAGCGATCGCCAACGACACTGGGCTCCTGAGAGGCACAGGGAACAATGCCAATTACGGCCTGAGTCCCGCCGGCACTATTAAAGAAGTTCGTCAATATCTTGCGTTCACCGACCTTATCTTCTGCCCCTCCAATTACCATGACGGGGTACTGGGTCGGAATTACCATAGCTTAACGAACAAGAAGAGATTTTTACTAACGCATAAATGCATTCCTAGATAGTAAATCATATTGTTGTAGAGTTAACACAATCAGATTTTTACTCCTCCACAAGATAGATTTAGCCCCTCTATTTAATGCCTTAGCGCTTGGCCTCAGAGGTGCAGTTGCAAATCTTCAAAAACTTAAGTTGACCACAGTATACTCAAACAGATCTTGAAGGAGCACAACCCTCTATGGCTGACAGCTTTTTGCTAAGTCGAGTTTTACTACAGTTTGGCGAGCAGGCGGAGAATGTCATTGCTGATTTATCAGCCGTCGCCATGACTCCCGATGGCAGCCTCTGGGTAGGGTCAGATGAATGTGTAGCCGTTGAACGACTACAGCGTTTAGAAAGCTGTGTCTATGGCGATCATCAAGTCTTTCAGATCGGGGACTTTGTAGAGTTATTTGATAACGAATCAGAAATTGATATTGAAGCGCTAGGTTATTCAGAAGGCTATCTTTGGGTGATCGGCTCCCACAGTAGCAAACGTAAAAATGCCAAGGGGAAAGACCCCCAAAAAGATATTCAGCGTCTGGCAAAAATCAAGCACGATATCAATCGATACCTGTTGGCCCGTATCCCTGTTATCAAAGGGAAGCTAGTTAAATCGTGTGAGCTATCTGACGGCACTGAACTCACTGCTGCAGCCTTACAAAAAACAAAAGAAAACAATATTTTAATTCAGGCCTTAAAAGAGGATGAACACATCGGTCCTTTCTTAGACATCGATTTACCCTCCAAAGACAACGGCTTAGACATTGAAGGCATGGCAGTTGCTGGCCATAGGGTATTTTTAGGTTTAAGAGGTCCTGTTTTAAGGGGCTGGGCAATCATTTTAGAGTTAGAACTACAGGAGAAGAAACCAGGTGTGCTTTCTTTCAAAAGTCTAGGGACAGACAAGCTCTATCACAAACACTTTTTAGATCTAGATGGCCTGGGGGTTCGGGATCTATATTTTCACGATGGTGATTTATTAATCTTGGCTGGCCCCACCATGACACTCTCTGGAGAACAACAAATCTTTCGCCTCAAAGATATGTTAAACCATGGTGATGACTGTATCTGGCATAAAGATTCTGACAAATTAGAAGTTCTATTTGATATTCCTCTCACTATGGGTAGTGATTTTGCTGAAGGCATGACCTTGTTTCCCTGTTTGGGATATAAAGACAGCCTAATGGTGGTGTACGATCGACCTGCTGAAACGCGACGGGTGGGAACGGATGCTGTTTTTGCTGATGTTTTTCGATTACCCACTTAAGATTAACGCCCAAACCCTGAAACAGGCCGAGACATCTGTATAAGTTACTCCCATAAGACTTGGTTAGCAACCCTATACCTTTATTCTCTGGAGGAACTAATATCTCCATTGAGATGTCTCCTAAAAGGAGCAAACCGCCTTCCATCAGAAGAATCAGGGTGTATACAACACTTAGATTTTGTTGAGCTTCATTTTATACACCAGATTTAATACATGACATCTAATATCTCCGATATTCAAAAGACCATAGATAATAAATCAGATGCCTTGAACTTTCTACTCGTGGCTCTCATCGCCTCCAATAGTCGTTTCCAACGATACTATCCGTTATCACAGTTGTTTAACTATCAGCTAGGTTTGTTTCCTGATTTGCTAAACACGCTTAAGCGCCTGGTTAACCAAGGTTGGCTCAGACACACTTCAGAGCCTGAGAAACCAGCTATCTATCAGATCACACCGCTTGGCCAAGAAGAACTCAGTCAAGTGGATATGGATTCAGTATTTCAACAGCTAGAAGAGGATGTAAAAAATACAAAACTTCTCTCTGCTTTGCAAAAAATGCTATAGCATTTTTTGTTCTCCCACGTCATACGCCATGGGAGATATACCTATTTATTTTGCAGGCGTTTCGCAATGTCCAAACACACTGCTAATGGCGCATTGGTCTTAATGGCTTGGGCATCAAGATGCGTGCGAGTAGCACAATAATTGTTACCAGTTGAGCGATCGCAAATTCCCCTAATCAATCGATCCCTAGCAGGAATATCCATCTGCCCTCGCCGACCAATCTCCGCCAGTGGATAGTAGTAGGGGGGCATCGCAGCTTCTTGTAGCATCACCGCCAACCATCGTTGAATCCGCTGGGGCCAATGCCATTGGGTGGCTAAGACGGCCATTTGGCCCACATAGTCCACATCATGCAGCGGTCCCAACCACATGGGACCGCTGACCACAGGCGGTGCCCCACAGGCCCCACAGTTGAGTTGGCCTAACTGTCGCCAGTTGGCTGAACGAAACTGCCCACAGCTATGGCAATAGGCTAAAAACCCATAGTGCTCATCTTGCCAGGAGCCCGTGACAACTCGCACCATCACCCGGTGGATAAAACCGTTAAAAATAGAAAACACCGGCTCAATGTGAAACCCCCTAGAGGCCGCTTGCTGAGCCGCACAACCAATCAGCAGCCGCAGACCTTGCTCGTGCACCGCAGGATGGTTTCGAGCACAGGCCCCATAGATCTGCACACTTTTCGTCAGGGCATGGCCCCCGGTCGTACGGCCATCGGTACTGGTGAGATAGAGCAGTCCCCCCAGCTTAATTGCCCACAGTGCCGTATTGATAAATGGTGTGGGGCTACCAAAGCTGTCGATATCAATGAGGTCGTAATAGTCTTGCTTTTGCACACAGCTAAAAAATAGCTGGTTGGCATCCTGGTGGGTAATGCAGTAAGCCTCAGGTGCCATGCCATGGCGCAGGTTTTTGCCCAGTACTGCTTTGAGTTCAGGGTTACCTTCGTTGGCCCAAACCCAGTCAGCCCCAGCTTCTAGATGGTAGCGTAGCGGGCGGACGCCGCAGCCGGTCATGGCATCAATGACGCGCAATTGCCCCTGCTGTTGACGATAGATAGCGGCGGCCAGTACAGCTAAATCGCGTCCTATTTGGCTGGAGGAACGATAAAAGGCATTTGCGATCGCAAATCGTGCTTTTCCTTCCTGTTGATAGTCAGCATTGGGGTGTTCGGTATGGGATAGGCAGTGCCCACCCTGCATTTTGGGGTTCACGATTGACGCCTGACGATTCACACCGCCCTTTAACTTACCATTACCGCTAAATTACCGCCTCGATGGCTGCGGCTAACTGCTCAGCGCTTAGATCGGTAATCACAAATACTTCTTGAATCGACTTGCCTTTGCGGGCAATCAGCTTAAACCCACCGCGAATCGGGACCGATGACTTTAAGCGAAACTTTGGTGCATTTAAGCGACCGCAAGTAATCACAGCCGGAGTTAAGGTTTTAATTTGAGGATGGGTGGAAAGCTTTTGCAGGATAGGAATCAGCCCAGGGATGTGGGTGGAGTGGTTGAGGACAACCCGCCCATGGCTCGTGCTGTGGGTAGAGCCCATGCCTAAGCTTTCTCCAAAGGGGCCATGGTCAAGCCAGCTCGAATCAACTGACTGTGATAAAGCTCCGCCTGCTCCAGCGGACCGACCCAAACGGTCGCTTGCCCTTCGTAGTGTACTTGATTCGTCAGCTTCCAAGCCTGATCTGGCGTCATGTGGGGAATATATTTTACTAACGTCTCCGCCACATGCTGAAACGTGTTGAAATCATCATTAAGCACAATAACTTTGTAGTTAGGATACGGCTGCCGAGTGATTTGCTTTGCCTTTTCTTTTGTCACCGCAGGTGACGCAGAGGCCGCCTGAACGGTCGCATTCAAAACTACCGCCTTCATAAGTTATGACTTCTCTAAGACAACGGACATAACGGTCGAACCATCGCCTATGGGAGTGATCGTAGATGTCTTTATATACATTAACAAAATGCCTGTGAGGATTGGTAGACGCAATGGAGAGGGCATAGCAACCAATTGGAAAGCTACAGGGCAAGGGGCGTCAAGCCAGTTAGTTAGGCGTCACCCCTATGGGTACCATGGTGGCAAAAGCTTTGTATTGTAGGTAATCTTCAAGAAATAGCTGTCACAGCCGCTATCTTTGCAAGAAACTCTACTCAAACCCATCCAAAGCAACAAATCAACCTCACTTCTACGCAGATCACTAAGGGCAAGAAATATGAAAAACTGGCGCTGGCTAAAGGGTATTGGCCTTGGTATTCTCATGGCTGGCGGTGCAACCGCAATCCATGCAGCAGAGCCCTTGCCTCAGACTCTACAGCCTCTGCGCTTGGCCCAAAGCTATACCGACTTAGTGGCGGTTTCACTATTTCAACATTACTCAGCTGGCTACCCAGCCCCGATTTTGACGGAAGGTTTATCATCGCGACAAATTGATTCGATACATCTCAGTTTTGTCCGGCGTCTAATCGGCGACGCTGGTGATGAAGGCTCTGTAGTCGGCTATAAGGTGGCGTTGACTAACACTAAAGCGCAGTCCCAGCTAGGGATTAGCCATCCTTTGTACGGTTTTTTGCTAGAAAATATGTTGCTTGAAGATGGTGCTACCCTCCCTCTGGAGTTTGGCAGCCGCCCCCAAGCAGAAGGGGATCTGATGGTGCGTGTGGGGAGTGCCGACATTAATCAGGCTGACACAGATTTAGAATTGCTGGCTGGGTTAGACGCTGTCATTCCATTTCTAGAGCTACCAGATTTGGTTTATGAAGAGGATGCCGTTGTCAATGCTGGAGCTCTAGTTGCTGTGAACGTAGGGGCTCGCTACGGTGTGATGGGAAACCCAGTTGAACTTGAATCGGGAGATAGCGGCCTGGATCAGCTGGCCAATATTCGAGTGGTGTTGAACAACGATCGGGGGCAATTTTTAGTTGATGGTGAGAGCTCGGCACTCTTAGGTCATCCGATTAATTCGGTACGGTGGTTGCGGGACACACTACTCACCCAAGGTGTGGAATTAAGACCCGGAGATCTACTGTCTCTAGGCTCGGTTACTTCCCTGGTGTCCCTGGATGCTGGCACGGATATCATGGGTATCGAGGCTCGGTATTTTGGCCTTCGGGACAATGAGCGCTCAGTTGATCTTGAAGTATCGTTTGAAGTAGACGACGACTAACGGTTTCTGCGGTGTTTTAGGTGTCATAACGACGACATGGGTGCCTGGCGAATTTACAGGGTACCTTTGAGTTAGTGATCACTGTTTATGGGCTCTGCACTAAGCTCCTGAGCTACGTACAGACACCATTACAACAGTTTACTGAAGAGATTTTAGTTAGAGATTCTGTCATCTCCTTTGACAGACAGTTTCCCGACTGGTCTACGCAAAAGTTACCGAAACAAGTTCTGAAAACCCTGTAGCTAATCGTAAGAACAGTTAAATGGTTAAAAACACTGATTAATTTCCGCTTATTTAAGGTTGTCAGAAAAGAAGTCGTCATGTTTATTCGCTTGCGTTTTATTCAAGCTTTGCTGGCCACCCTCATGGTGGCTGCCGCCAGTCCCAGCTATGCCCTCAACTTTCCCCAGACTCGTGATCGGGGGGCCCCTGCCCGGGGTCCATCTCTGGCTACCCGGGGTCAAATTTGTCTCGATCCACAAAATCGTCCTTCTCTAACATCATTGCTACCTCACAATGCGATCGCAACCACATTTGGAGCCGACACTGACATCCCCATGGCTCTCTGGTTCTACATTCCAGAAACCGGTGCTGCCGCTGCAGAGCTAACAATTGTTAATGAACTAGGGGACGACGTTTATCAACAGACCCTTCAACTTCCTGACACTCCTGGCACCATTCAAATCGACTTACCTCGGTACCGGGCAGACGGAGTGACACCTAAATTTGAGTCCGGCTTCCTTTACTACTGGGATTTTGCCTTGATTTGTGACCCAGACGATCGTGGTGACGATGTGCTATTAGGCGGGGGTATTCAGCGTGTCGATGCCAGTCCAACTTTCTTGGCGGAACTGGACGCTGTGGCCAACGATCCTCTAGCTCAGGCCGAACTTTACGCAGCTGCAGGCGCATGGCAAGAGACCATTGCCTTAGCCGCCGCCATGCATCCCCAAAACCCCAATGCCTGGACTGAACTTCTCACATCAGTGGATCTTGCTGCCATAGCAGAGAAACCCATTTTGGGCCAGGATGAGCCGGTCATTGATGTACCCACACCTACGGCTATGCCGAATGGTGGTGACTCTGGTAACCTACAGCGACTGCTAGAAGGCATCAATCGCAGCGCTGACTAATGAACCTGAAAAAGCTCTGGTGGCAATGGCGAGGGGTGGCCATTGCCACGCCGACTGTAACTTTACTTGTAGTTCTAATTAGAGCTGTCGGTATATTGCAGCCTTTAGAATGGCGGACATACGATCAGTATCTACAGTGGCGACCTGAGGAAACAGATCCGCGCATCGCCATTGTTGGCATCGACGAACAAGATATTCGGGAACAGGGGCAGGCCATTCTCTCCGATGCCGTTTATGCGGAGGTGATTACCAAACTGGCTCAACAAGAACCTAGAGCCATTGGGTTGGATATTATTCGGGATGTCCCGGTAGAGCCAGGTCATGCCGAGCTGGATCAGGTTTTTCGTAACACCCCTAATCTGGTCGGTATTCGCACAATCTTAGGAGACAACGCCGATCGAGATGTGATTGATGCGGCCCCAACCCTGGAAGCATTGGGGCAAATCGGCATCAATGACGGCATTGTTGACAACGACAACACCATTCGGCGCGGATTGTTGATGGTGACCACACCCGAGGGAGATCAGGCCCCGAGCTTTGCCCTATATCTGGCTTTGCTTTATTTAAATGCTGAAGGCATTGGGCCTGAACCCGTCGGTGACACAGAGTTTTGGCAGCTTAATGGCGCAGTCTTTCGCCCTTTAGAAAAGAATGATGGTGGCTATGTGCGAGCCGACGCAGGTGGGTATCAAACCCTAATTAACTATCGCGGTGGCAGCGAGCTGATTGAAACGGTTCCCCTGAGGGACGTGCTCAATAATGAGTTGCCCGACGATTGGGCAAAGGATCGGGTGATACTCATTGGTTCTGTTGCCGAAAGCCTTAAAGATCGATTCTTTGTACCCCACAGCAGCAAAATGCTGGCCCTGCCGAAAACCATGGCCGGTGTGGAAATCCATGCCAACCTGACCAGTCAAATTATTAGTGCCGCCTTAGAGGGTCGAGTTTTGATTCGCACCTGGCCAGAACCGTTGGAAATTCTCTGGATTTTTATATGGGCCGCTCTGGGGGCTACGGTAACCTGGGTGCAGCGGAATCCAGGCAAACGAACACTGCTAAGACAAATGGTTCTGCTGGTAGCCATTGTCTCTATTCTGATTCTTGGGGCCTATGCTCTGATGTTGGCAGGTTGGTGGGTACCGGTGATGCCACCGCTCATGGCATTAATTGGAGCAGCCTCTGGGGTAAACACGTATTTGGCCCGCAGTGCTAGTCAGATTCGCCGCACGTTTAGCCGGTATCTGAGCGACCAAATCGTTGCCAATCTGTTGGAAAACCCTGACAATCTCAAACTGGGGGGAGAAACCCGTAAGATCACAATTCTCACCTCCGACCTGCGGGGCTTTACAGCGTTATCGGAACAGCTACCTCCAGAACAAGTTGTCAAAATTTTGAATTTGTATTTGGGCTACATGTCGGAAGTTATCAATGATTACAAGGGCATCATTGATGAGTTTATGGGGGACGGCATCTTAGTGATCTTTGGAGCCCCCAATATTGTGGCCAATGATAACCATCCGGATCGGGCCGTAGCATGTGCGATCGCAATGCAACAAGCCATGGTTCAAGTCAATGCCGCTATGCGGGCCAAAGGATTTCCTGAACAGGAAATGGGCATCGGCATTAACACCGGTCACGTCGTAGTCGGCAATATTGGCTCTGAAAAGCGTACCAAATACAGCGTCATTGGTAGTGCCGTCAACCTCACCTTTCGCATTGAGTCCTACACCACAGGGGGCCAAATCTTTATTTCTGAAGACACCCACCAAGAAATTGACTTGATCAACAAACATCGTCTGGCCACCCAAAGCAAGGTTGAAGTCTATCCCAAAGGGATTAAGCGTCCCATCACCATTTACGATGTGACCGGCATTGGCGGTGACCTCTACAACCTATCCCTAACGACAGAAACATTTCACCTGGAGCCTCTGCGCGCACCCATTGCAGTCGAATACGTTGCCTTAGAAGGCAAACAAGTTGGCGCACAACATCACGTTGGTAAGCTCTACAAACTGTCTGCCAAAACTGCCCTATTGCACATTGAAGACACTGAACCCCTGAGCCTGCTGACCAATATCAAACTTATCCTACAGACGCCATCAGCCCCTACAGAAGTTCGAGAAACTGACATCTATGCCAAGGTGCAGCAGCAGGGTGCAACCAAGCAAGAATATGTCATCACCTTCACTGCTCGGTCACCGGCTATCATTGCATGGATGACCCAACAAATTGCCCAGTAGCAACATGCTCGACCAACAGTCTGCTAGCTGAGGCCTTTCAACACGGTCAGGGCTTCGTCAACATGCTTTTTAGGGTTGAACTGGGAATTGAACAGATGACGCACGGTCCCAGTTTTATCAATCACGTAGGTAACGCGCCCCGGTAGCAGCCCTAAAGTAGCCGGTACACCGTAAGCAGAACGGACCTTCGAGCCAGTGTCACTAACGAGGGTAAAGGGGAGACTGTACTTGCTAGCAAACTTTTGATGGGAGTCTGGTGAATCACTGCTAATGCCAATCACCTCCGCTCCCAGGTCTTGAAAATCTTGGAAACTATCGCGAAATGTACAGGACTCTGTAGTGCAGCCGGGGGTGTCATCTTTTGGATAAAAGTACAGCACCACAGCTTTTTGCCCTTGAAAACTAGATAGCGTTACCGACGCTCCTGCTTGGGACTGCAATGTAAAGTCTGGAGCCGCGTCACCCACTTTAATCGCCATCGTTTTCGTTCCTTGTGCTTGATATTGTTAACATTTATTTAGCATACTGCGTCGGTAGAAAAATCAATAGTCTACTCAGTCCCCCCATCTACTGTTATGTCAAACACTTAAAATTCGACAATAAAAACTCTCGCTGTTAGCTATCCTACGATTTGCATAGTCGGCTGTTCTTCACTGGTAGCCCCCCGAGTATTGCGAATCACCCATGCAGCCATGGTAGGAAACATCTGGCACAGGCCAACGCTGATGTGCGCTAGCTGAGGTTGAATAAAACCGGCATGGAGCATACGCCCTAACTGCAAACGGCTCTGAAACTCTCGCCGCCAAAGGGTTTGATATTGTTGTTTGAAGTGAACAGCTGTTAACTCTCTTTTTAAGAAAGTGTCCACCAGTGGGGTAGCTAATTCAGCCGTGCGTAACGCCATGGCCATGCCATCGCCACACAGGGGGGTAATCATGCCTGCCGTATCGCCGAGCATACAAATGTCGCCGTCAAAATTACCTTTGAGGGCAAAGGAGATCTGACGTAGACGATGTTTTTGAGCATGGCCATAGCTCAAATGGCTCAGTCGCTCATGTAAAACAGGGTTAGCGTGAAGCACATCAGGCAGGTTTGGATCGTCAGCATCTTGGAGAATTTTGCGATGGCCAATCCAACAAAGGTTAATTTGTCCTGTCTCGATGGCAGAGAGACCGCAGTACCCTCCAGGGAAGGCGTGGAGTTCAATGGTTCCAGGTAGGTCTAACCCGGTGCAGTGGGCTTTAAATGCAACCCAGGGGGATGGCCGATGGGTAAAGGGGCGATCTAGCTGGGTGTCTAAGGTCGAACGCTTACCATAGGCAGCCAGTACGGCCCGAGATTGAAAGGTACCTTGGGTGGTACGCACAGAAAAACCAGTGTCTAAGTTCCCTTCGATTTGACGGACCGTTGTGCGATCGCAACAGATTGCCCCCACAGCAGCAGCACGCCTAAACAATATTGAATCTAGCTGAAATCGACTTAATCCAAGGGCTGTGCCAGGTAAGTCCTGTGCAAAATTGGCCCCAGCTGCTGTGGTCACCAATGCCCGATGTATGGGATGCGCTCCAATCTGTTGCACCGCCTCTAAAACCCCAAGACGGGCAAAATTGGCAATCACTTCAACCGACAAAAATTCACCACAGAGCTTGTGGGCAGGATAGCGTTGCTGCTCTAATAGCAATACCTGCCAGCCAGCTTGAGCTAATTGAATAGCGGCACTACAGCCCGCCAGCCCCGCCCCAACAACAATAACGTCATAGATCATGCTCGCTAAACCTTGAGCGTCGTCAATAACCAACGGAACGGCCAATACCAACGGACTGTGAATGCTGGCAGTTCAGCCTTTTGAGCGATCACGTCTAATTCCTGGGCACGAAAGCCGCGCAACACCGAAATCGGGCCATCATTTTGCATCATCTCCGATGCCTGAAATAGTCGAGTCAATGTATAAATACCAAAGTAGGCCAGGGGATGACGATGCAAGTCATTGATCAGCACACCACCACGGGAAACCCGCTGCATCGCCTTGACAATCTTCGTTGCTCTTTCTTCAGCAAAGTGATGCAAAAACATTGCACCCATAGCAACATCAAATTCATCATCATCGTAAGGTAAATTCAAGGCATCTGCCACTTCAACTCGAATTCTGTTTTTTAAAGCATCCGGCAATCTTTTTGCCAAAGCTTGGTTAGCGTACTCAACAGTGACAGGATTTGCATCAATGGCAACAATTTCTAGATCAACAGCAGGATTCTGTTGATCAGCCCAGCGCACAATATACTCAGGAAAATCAGCAATGCCCGTGCCTAAATCCAAAATGCGAATAGGTGCAGCCGATGACTTGTTCGCCGCTTTAAGCCAGGGAGCAAGCACAGCCATGGTGGTACCATAACCGCCTAAAAATCGATTCACGAATCGCAGCTGTTCAAGGGCCGTTGTCAAACGACTGTCCGTAATGGAAAAATCATCCATTAACTCGTCTTCATCGGTACGGGTTTCAAAAGAAATCATCGTCATGCACCCACCTGTTGAAAGAGACACCCCTCAATAGTTAAACCAGGACCAAAGGCCATGGCAATCCCATTTTTCAAATTAGTCTGCTGTGACAGAATCTGTTTCAATACAAATAAGATGGTGCCAGAGCTCATGTTGCCGTATTGTCGTAATACCTCATAGGAAGACTGAAGAGTCCCTTCAGCCAGCTGTAGTAAATCATGTACCTGGTCAAGAATCAGTCGCCCACCCGGATGAACGGCCCAAAAGTCGATGGCTGATTCTGTCAGGTTATTTCGATCTAACAACGTTGTGAGATACGCCGGTAGATACCGAGCAATCGCCTGAGATACCTGAGGGGACAGAGTCATCAAAAATCCTGTGTTTCCTATGGTCCAACTCATCAGCTCTAGGGTGTCATTGGTTAATAGGCTATAGCCATCGACATAGGCCAGCTTACCAACCGCTTCAGTATCTGACTGCGCCGATATAATCGCTGCTGCTGCACCATCGCCAAAGAGGGCATTAATCACCACACTTTCTAGAGAATCGTCTGGCTGGAAATGCAAGGTGCACAGTTCAACACAAACCAATAGCACACGAGCATGGGGATCACTCTGACAGATAGCATGGGCTGTCTTCAGCCCATTAAATGCGGCATAGCAGCCCATAAATCCAATGATGGTGCGATCAACATCTGCCCGCAGGCCTAACTGCTGAATCAATTGCACATCCAGCCCTGGCGCTGAAAAGCCAGTACAACTGATGATGATCAGATGGGTTATTGACGTGGGATTTAACCTTGCCTGCTGAATAGCTTGGGAAGCTGCTGATTCGGCAATCTTTGGTGCATAGCTTTGGTAGAGCTGATTACGAACTGCAGTGCTTGGAAGTGGAGTAAGGTGCCAGTTATCTGGGTAAAAACTGAAATTAGGAGGTGCTGTTAAATAATCTTGAATACAGGTATAGCGGCAGTCGATGCCAGATTTCGCATAGATTTTTTTAAGGCGAGCACGTACCGGTGGTGAAAGGCCCTCTAGCTGGGACATAAACGTCAGCGAGTCAGCTTGGGACAGTCGAAAAGGCGGATTAGCCGTTGCAATCGATTCCAGAACGGTATGCATACAGTAAATCCCGCAACGTAAGAATGAAGATCAGAACGCCCCCTCACTCTAGCGAGCGTAAGAATTTTTTGCATAACGAATAAAGCGTTCTCAGAGCTTTCTTATCAATCACCTGTCAATTTAGTCGGATGCTGATGGTTTAAAGGCAATAAAGGCAGCATGAGCTTTAGGGAGTTGATAACGGCCATAGGAACGCATAGTTTGAACTTTAAAACCAATCCGTCGCAACTTATGGGCAATATCTGTTGACCGGTATAGTTGCAAACGATGAACTTCATCATCCCGTCGATAGTGCTCATCCACTTTTCGCAGGGTAATGATGCGGCGGGTCAAGATTGATTTCTCTGCATTTTCTTCTTTCTCCACCAGCACAAGCCAGTTGTTACCTTCGGTAAAATGTTGCTCGTCGTTTTTGTCTATCTGTCCAGGTTCTGCAATATCAAAGATAAAAACACCACCTGGTTCAAGGGCTTGATAGATACGCTTGAACAGTTGGACTAACAACTGCTCATTGTTATCTGGATCAAACAAGTAGTTGAGACATTCACCAATGGCAGTGACCACCTTGCATGTTGGAATCTCAATTTGGAATAGCGATGCAACTCGAAAATCTGCACTTGGAACTCGGGTTCTGGCTGAGGCAATCATTGCCTCAGAAATATCAACACCTAGGACTTGATATCTTGCCTTGATGAATTCTAGTGTTGATATGCCACTACCACAGCCTAAATCAACAATCAAACCATTTTGAATATTATTTTGGCTCAAAGTAGTGAGGATACCGGTAGATGCATTGAGTGCATAGTCACTGTAGCCTGCATCATGGATATAGGAAAGGTCCTCTTTGTAGAAATCTGCCATTGCTTAACAAAAGTTCTGTCTGAGCTATCAATTCACTGGATAACGCTGTTTTTAATTATGCAACTCACAGTTGTCATTAGACCATTGTGCCGAGTCTAAAAAGCACTAAAGAGACATAAGGCAATCGTTAAAGCTACTGTTTGACGACCAGCTTTAACGGTGTCTGCTCATCCATCCACCGTTGATGGGTTTCAAGGCTCTCCTGAATCGTATCTGTGACCTGGCCCAAATCATTCACCAATGCTATGGACTGTCATAGTGACATCAACAGAACAGCTATGAATTCGCTAGATGACCGCTCAATACAAACCCCTACTTTAAAGACCATGAGCCAGGACAAACTTACTGCTGCCCTGGCTGATTAGATATGGATATAATCAGTTAATCCAGCTGCCAAGAGATCATACGAAGTTTCTTCTCTGTGTCTCGCACAGCCGTTAACAGAAACTCCTTGCCATCACGCCGAATAGCAGATGATGCAATCCGACTGACCTGCCCCGCAATATCAGTGCCCACACGCGCGATTTGACCGTTGCTCTGCACTTGATAGGCGATCATGCGCAGAATACCTTCACTATCTTTGACCGAGGCAATGACCTTGCCCCCCGGTGCCGCCGTGAGGTCCACAATGCTGGCAAAGCCTGCTGTGGTCGAAGCCTTACGCTGAATCTGGCCGTTGGCCTGCACCTGCCAGGTGATCAGTTTCAGATTGGCATCTTCATTGCTAAAGGCAGTTACCACAATGTCGTTGCCCGCAAGCTGGGCTCTCACAATGTTCAGCTCTCCCTTGATAGCACCCGCCTCAGCATCGCCTCGACGAGAGAACGTTTTGGCAGCTGAGTTAAAGGACCAGGCAATGAGCTTGAGTGTGCGATCGCTCCCGGTTGTAGCACTCACCACCCCAGCAAAATCGGCACGGGTTGTGGCCACCGCAATATCCTGGACTGGACCAGCATCAATGTCACCTCGACGGATAATATTCAAGGAGGGAGTCACTTCCCAGGCCACCAGTTTTAAGTCATTCTTCATGCCTCGGGTTAGCGTAATCACCCCTTTGCCATCGGGAAAAGGCGTTAAGGCAATTCTCTTAACGGGGCCAGCAACGGCATCATCTCGACGTGTCACCTGACCGCTACTCGAAATCTCCCAGGCAATCAGCTTCAGGTTATCATTCGCATCTCGAAAAGCAGTGACTGCATCTGCACTACTGTAGTCCGGGTGCACCAGATTCACCTGGCTAGCCGCTCCAGCTGTAACAACTTCACCACGGGTCAGTGTCCCCAAATCGTTCACCCGATACGGGATCAGTTGTAATTTACCTTCCGAGTTTGAGAAGACTGCGATCGATCCATCCAGGCTGGCCTCCTTAAAGTCACCGCCCATATCAGTATCCTGTCGCAGAAACTGCGTGATGTCGTAATGCGCTGGAACGTTAGCTGCAGGCACCGCCAGCACAATTTGATCAACCAGCTTCCTGAGGGGGGTAATCTCCTTCATATTGATATTGGTGGCTACAGCAACATGGATACGGCTCAGATCAACGCCGTTCAATGAGGTATAACCGTCCGGGAACATGGCAACGTATGCCGTACCGCTATCGTGAATTAGACCACCATGGGCAAGTTTGCCACGGTCATTGCTATTCCAGGCCATTTTTTCCAGCTCTGGCCCAGTATACGTATTCTCCAGATCAGCCGTAATATACGTCAGATCCTGAGCCGATGCGCGGAAGCCACCTGCTGCCAACCCTGTTCCCGAATTCTTGGGTTTAATAGGAACCGGTGTCCCTTGATCGTTATAAACATGGCTGCGAGCCTGACGGTTACCAAGTTTGGTGCTTTCGGGCAGTACCGCCTCGTGGAGGCCGAGCGATCGCAAGTACGTGTTCACAGCATAGTCGCGATAGGACTTGCCAGAAAGTGCTTCAATGACCAACGTCCATATTCCCAGGCTGTGGTTAGCATACTCAGAATTTGTACCGGGCTGAAAGATCAATTGCTGGGTTCTGAGAAAGTGCTTATGAATGTGTTCATAGGTCACCAATGCTTTATCTTTGATGTTGAACATAGCGGCTGCACCATTGAGGCTACCGCTGCCGTAAAAACCAGCTGCATGATCCAACAGGTGTTGCAGGGTGATTTGGTAGTACCAGTTTTTGTTCGGAGTAGGACTGAGTGCAATGTCTTCCGCAAAGCGATTCTTAAATAAACCACTCGGGCCATACAGCTTTTGTTGCTGAGGATTAATGCCCTTTGCTCGCATCAGCTGCCAGCCAGCAGGTCCTGTTACAACGGCCTTGGTCACACTACCAATACGGCTGCTCATAAAGGGCTCCATGGTCTGTTTTGTTTCGGCGTTAGCCCAGCCATAGCCTTTAGCTACAATTAGCCGACCGTTTTTTGTGACGGCCACAGTCATGCCAGGCAGTTTTTCTGCTTGCATTAACTTTTTGATCAATTCATCTACTTTAGGTTCAAGGCTAGTCCAAGCGTATCCTGAAGCTGGAAGTTCCATAGTATTCTCCTTTTTTAAAATCTAGACGGCTCTCGACAAAGAGACTCTTTGAACATGAACAACAAACCACCAGAAGCGTTCTGGAGATTGTTGTTATGCTGCCAGCCACTTACAAACAAGGCGATTATTTTCCACAACCCATGTTGCTTTTAGGCGCACTTTGGGTGCAATTTGTCCCGTAGCACCAGATTTACAATTGTTTTTTTGGGTAGTTGAAAACATGACACAGACTCCAATCAGTTTGTCTATGCCTATCTAAACCAAACACCAACTGAGATCTTGACCGAGTTCTTAGGACTTTTGACCGACTTTTTTCCAAATTTGGAAAGTGACATGCCACATTTGGAACGTCGATATCTCGCAACTTTTATTTATTTATGCTTCAGCCGAGCTCATGCTCCGTTTGGCTTCATGGTACTTACGTTATTAATAATATGAATGCACATTATGCAATTGATAGATGAGTACTGTCAGTAAAATACTTTCAGCTAGTTGATATAGTCATAAGCATGTGGAGCCCTATTGGTTATGTCTCGCTCTCTAAAGGTCCATAGTCAGTCGACTCAAACCGTTAAAAGCTCACTAAAACGGTGTGGTTTTCGCAGTCAGCGCTCCCTAGCTGAGGACCTGGGAATGGCTCTATCGACCGTCAGTCGGTTTCTTAATGGCAAGCCCGTTGACTTTGCGACGTTTGTGGAAATTTGCGATCGCTTAAGCCTAGAGTGGCGAACAATCACCGACATCGCTGATGATACTACATCCGAGACCGACTTAGAAACATCATCAGCCCTGCCATCTGAAGCTGCTCTATTGTCTTCTGACATTATCCCACCAGAACAACCTCCTGCATCTGAGCCCACCACAGATACACCACAGCAGGATTGGGAAGAAGCCATCGACACCACTTTTTTCCATGGACGCAATGACGAACTAGCCAAATTAAAGAACGCTATTCTCACAGATAAATGCCGTCTGGTAGCGATTTTAGGTTTAGGCGGCATTGGTAAAACCAGTCTGGCCGCAAAACTAGCACAGACCGTTTCCTCAGATTTTGATGTTGCTATCTGGCGCTCTGTACGCAATGCCCCTTCCCTTAAACACCTACTTAAGGAGATGGTGCCTTTCGTATCACAGCAACAGGATATGGCACCCACTACAGAACGACTCTTCCATTGGCTACGGAGTCGACGCTGTTTGATTATTTTAGATAATGTAGAAACATTGCTAGAAAGTGGGCAATCAGGTCAATACCGTACTGGGTATGAAGACTATGGCGATCTGCTACGTCGATTTGGAGAAACCACTCACCGTAGCTGCTTAATGATCACTAGCCGAGAAAAGCCCAGCGAAATTGGCGTTTTAGAGAGTAATCAGCTATTAACCCGCTCATTTCAGCTAGGTGGATCAGCAGAAGCAGCGCAAGCCATTGTCGAAGCAAAAGGGTTGCTGGGTACCCCCGAAACAATCCAACAGTTTTGTCAACGCTATGGAAATAATCCCCTCGCCATTAAAATTGTAGGCACCTCAATTCAGTCAATCTTTGATGGGGACATTGATCTCTTTTTACGGGAAAATGCCCCTGTCTTTAATGATTTCCGTAGACTGCTCAACCAACAATTTGAGCGACTGTCTCCCCTTGAACAAAGCATTTTGTACTGGCTGGCCATCAATCGAGAATGGACAACAACATCTGAACTATTGGATGATATCTGGCCTGTAATTTCACGGGCAGATGTGTTTGATGCCTTAGAATCTCTGAGCTGGCGGTCACTGATCGAAGTAAAAGGAGGTCAATATACTCAGCAACCGGTCATTATGGAGCATGTTACTGAGCGGTTGATTCAAACTATTTATGAAGAGCTAACGATTCTGAGCCAGCCGGAAAATCTGACGCTCGCAACGGCATCTCCACATCTCTTTCATACCCATGCCTTATTGAAAACAACGAATAGAGATTATGTGCGTGACAGCCAGCGACGGATGATTCTTGCCCCCATCACCAAACGGTTGCAAGCACTACTGATCCAGCCACACATGGTAAGTCAATATATGATATCTATTTTGACGAATCTCAGACAGGTGGTCGCAGGCTATGGTGTTGGCAACTTTATTAACCTGTGCCGACAACTTGATGTCGATTTAACAGGCTACGATTTTTCTAATTTAGCTATTTGGCAAGCAAATCTAAAAGAAATTAGTTTGCGAGAAACCAGCTTTGCTCAAGCAAATTTTCAGAATTGTCAATTTAACCATGATTTCGGTGCCGTTATCGCTCTGGCAGTCAATCCAGATAATACCCTGCTAGCAATTGGTGATTTGCAAGGACATATTCTCATTTGGGACCTGGAAACATATAACCATTTAGAAACCATTAACGGTCACCCGGAAGGTGTCTTTTCGGTCGAGTTCTCTCCCGATGGGAAATACTTACTCAGTGGTAGCGGTGATGCCACACTTAAACTTTGGCAGACAACTAACTATCAGTGTATCCAAACCTTTCAAGGACATCATCAAACGGTGATGTCCGTTGCCTTTTCACCAGATGGCACGCAAATTGCAAGCGCTGGTATTGATCAGCGCATTAAACTGTGGGATATCACGAGTGGGAGATGTGTCAGAACCTTGAAAGGACACAACGGTGCCATTAGGGCAATCGTGTTTGCAAAGACAAAGCCAATCTTAGCAAGTGCGAGTTTTGACAATACTGTTAAGCTTTGGAATTGGGAAACAGGTCAATGCATTAACACTCTGGTAGGTCATACTCAAGGTGTCTGGAGCGTAGACTTTGGTCCGGATGACCATTTGCTAGTCAGTAGCAGTAATGACCATAGTGTTCGCGTATGGGATGCTGCCACAGGAGACTGTCTCAAGGTGTTGTCAGGGCATCAACATGCTGTTTGGTGCGTGAAAGTTAGCCCTGATGGAAACAATTTTGTCAGCGGTGATTACAGCGGTTTAATTAAGCTTTGGGATCTGAAATCTTACACATGCGAACGGTCTCTTCAAGGACATAATAGTTGGGTGTGGTCGCTTGCATTTTCTAGAGATAGCACCTTCCTTTATAGCGGAGGCCAAGACCGTACTATCCGCATATGGGAATATCAGTATGGATGTTGTATCAAAACTCTCTCGGGATACACCAATACAGTATGGGCCCTTGACTTTTCCCCAGATGGCAAAACATTAGCTAGTGGCAGTCACGATGGCAAGATTCGCCTTTGGGATATAACCCAGCAGCAATGTCGATCTACCCTTCTGCATCAAAGTTCGGTTTTTAACCTTAGCTTTAGCTCAGATGGTAACTACCTTGCCAGTGTTGGGGGAGAGCAACCTGTTGTTAAAGTTTGGCGTTTAGATAAAGAAAGCTGTTCCCAGCATTTAACTGGCCATACCGGTCTTATACGGTCAGTTAAATTCCATCCAAATAGTAACTTTTTATGCAGTACTGGCAGCGATCAGACTTGCAAACTGTGGAATATAGCCAGTAATGAAAACAATAACAACTATGTGAGAACATTTCTAGGACACAAGGAGACTATTTGGTCGGTGGCGTTCTCTCATAATGGCAGATATATGGCAACAGGCAGCTTTGACTGTTCTGTTAGACTGTGGAACCCTGAAACAGGTGATTGTTTGCAGACATTAGATCATTCTGATCATGTGCATTCAGTTGTATTCAGTTCTGATGACCGTTTATTAGCTAGCACTAGTTCTGATACGACGGTCAGGATTTGGAATGTTCAAACTGGTGAGTGTCTCAAAACGTTGACAGGCTTTGCTAATGCTGTTTTGACAGGCTTATTTCTATTAGATAGTTCTCAGTATGTGAGTGGCGAATTTAATGGCAATCTCAAAATTTGGGATGTGGAAAGCGGCCAATGTCAGCACACCATACAGGCCCATAACCATATTCTTTGGGCTCTAGCCTTGAGCCCGAATGGTCAGATACTTGCCAGTGGTGGAGAAGGAGACACCATTAAACTATGGGACACCCAATCATGGCAGTGTATTGGCACTCTACAGTTGCCTGGCCCCTATGAAGGGATGAATCTAACCAACGCCACAGGGTTATCAACAGCAGAAAAAACAGCACTCTATGCGTTGGGTGCTGTTTCTGCATAGGTCGTCACAGCATCCAAACGATTACCAACCATCATCGCGGTAGTCTTGATCGTCACGATAGTCACGGTCTGGGTAGTTGCGATCGCTCCTCCGCTCATCAGACCCTCGACCACGATAGCCCCGGTCATCATAGCCTTGGCCACGATCCCCCTGATTGTCATAGCCCTGATCGCGATATTGCCGATCATCATAGCCACGCTGGGGATAATCACGGCCTGATCCCTGATCCGAATAGCCTCGCTCTGGATAACCCTGGTCTGGATAACCGCCTCTACCACCCTGGTTACCGTAGCGTTGGTCATCATAGCCGCCACGACCGTAGCCACGATCGTCATAGCCCCTGTCCTGGTAGCCCCTGCCCCCCTGGTTGCCATAGCCCAAATCATCATAGCCACGACCATAACCACGATCACCATAGGGATCGCGATTTCTGCCATAGGGGTTGCCATAGGGATCCCGCTGAGGCTTGCCGCCACTTTCCACATAGCGCTTCAGCTGGTAAGCCATGCGTCGCAGTCCATCCCGCTCATCCTCTCGAATAAACGGTAGAAAGATGCCCGATAGGGGACCGACAAAAATATCGCGATGCAAATAGCGCGTCCGCCCAGGGGTTACTTCTTGCATTTCAAAGGAATGCTCTGTTTTTAACCCTGGAATTTTCGAAACCCACCTTAGACAGTTACCTGGTCGTAAGGTGGTTACCACGGGCTGAAATTCCGTATCAGCATCGCCTTCAATGCGCTGCATCGCCAGAAATACTTCGCGACCTAGCATAAAGTTTGAGCGCGGATCACAATCGTAGAGAAACGTATTCCAATAACGCCAGTCTTCCTTACGAACCAAGGCATCCCAGACTGCAGCAGCGGTGGCATTAATTTCAATTTCAGCGTAGAGACTTGGCATAGTGCGAAGGCAATGGGGAGTGGGCAATGGGGAGTGGGCAATGGGGAGATTTTGTAGGAGCATTCCATGAAAATCTCCTACAGAAAGGCACAGAGCGCCGTAGGAAAAGAAATTATTTTGTGACCGCCTTTTTATATGGTTGGTTTCAGGGGTCGCGAGATGGGACCATCAAGGCTTAACATTTTTTTTACTACATACCCGCTCCCTATCATCCGAGGTTTTTAGAAAATGGTCAGCTTGACACCGAACCCTAGCTATAGTTTAACCATCCGCATGCATGTGCCCAACCAAGCAGGCATGTTGGCTAAGGTGACCCAGGCAATCGCCGATGCTGGCGGAAGTCTGGGTGACATTGATGTGGTGGAACGATGTCGAGAAAACGTTACCCGCGATGTCAGTGTGGATGCTGCTAGTGCTGAACATGCCGAGGAAATTGTTAATGCAATATATGCCCTAGAGCAGATCGAAGTGGTAAAGGTGCACGATCGCACCTTTAAGCTGCACGAAGGCGGCAAAATCCACATGGAATGCAAGGCCCCTGTGCGCAGTCAAGAAGATTTAGCCATGGCCTATACCCCCGGTGTAGGACGGGTGTGTTCTGAAATTGCGCGGCATCCGGAACGGGTGTATGACCTGACCATTAAATCCAATACAGTGGCAATTGTCACCGATGGCAGTGCCGTCTTAGGACTGGGCAATTTGGGACCCGAGGGTGCTTTGCCAGTGATGGAAGGGAAAGCGATGCTGTTTAAGGAGTTTGCAGGTTTAGATGGCTTTCCCATTTGCCTCAATACCCAGGACACCGATGAAATTGTGGAGACAGTGAAACGAATTGCGCCAGTATTTGGTGGCGTCAATTTAGAAGATATCAGTGCCCCCCGTTGTTTTGAAATTGAAGCCCGTCTTCAGAAGGAACTGGATATTCCTATTTTTCATGACGACCAGCATGGGACAGCCATTGTCAGTCTGGCCGCTTTGGTAAATGCTCTCAAGGTCGTGGGCAAAGAACCACAAATGGCAGAAATTAAACTTGTCATCAATGGTGCAGGTGCCGCAGGCCTGGCCATGGCACGGCTATTCAAGAAAGCAGGAGTTAATCACATTACGGTGTGTGATTCAAAGGGAATTATCAGTCGTGATCGCACCGATCTCAACAGCCGCAAACAAGAATTTGTCGTGGACCAAGGCGGCACCCTCGCCGATGCCATGGTAGGCGCAGATGTATTTATGGGGGTAAGCGCTCCTGGTGTCGTCACCGTAGACATGGTGAAATCCATGGCCAAAGATCCCATCGTTTTTGCCATGGCCAATCCGGTACCCGAAATTCAGCCTGAATTATTAGACGGCATCGTGGCTGTCATGGCTACGGGACGTAGCGATTACCCTAACCAGATTAATAATGTGCTGGCATTTCCTGGCCTGTTGCGGGGGGCCATTGACTGTCGTGCTGAAGCGATTACCACCAGCATGTTTTTGCATGCAGCCCATGCGATCTCAACGCTGATTCCCGACAACGAGCTACGTCCTGACCACATTGTCCCCTCAGTGTTTGATCATCGGGTAGCGACTGCAGTCGCAGCTGCCGTGCAACAAGCCGCTCGCGATGCTGGAGTAGCCAGAAACTAGACCTAGCAAACTTTGGCAAGCAAAAAGTTGTTGCACAGTCAGTTGCAGCCGGATGTCATTTAAACAAGAAATGACATCCGGCTATATCCATCAGAAATGCGATCAACTTCGGAGAACTTCGATGATGTTGGCAACAGTTGAGATCTCTTGACGTCATTGAGTACGTCTCATGGCACCTTCATCTTTCCTTTGGAGAAACTAGCACTATGGCAAACGTTTTTTCCGAAGAGAAACCAATGACGACAACTAAAAAGTTCAATACTCCCAACAGTCATACCACTGCCTGGATTGCTCAAACCTGGTTATCCTTTGTTGTTTCAATCTCAGCCACTGCTATCGGCATCATCTATTTACCAGCTGATGTCTGGTTAAAAGGGTACTTGGGTATGGGTTTACTCTTCTCTGTTGGTTCTACAGTCAGTTTATCTAAAACAATTCGCGATCAGGAAGAAGCCAAGCGTATGCTCAGTCGCATTGATGAAGCAAAATTAGAGCGGTTGTTGGCAGACTATGATCCGTTCAAACAATAATGCCCTTACACGATTCGTCGCATTCTCACCATGAAGAAACCGTCCATATCCTGTTTGTGGGGCCATACCATGGCCCACCCCTGGTTTGTAACAAAGGGTGCTACAGGAGAATCGTCTTCAGGGGGATCAATCTGCCAATCAGGGTGATCGGAGAGAAAGGTCTGAATCAAGTTTTGATTTTCATCGGGATGGAGAGTACAGGTGGAATAAACCAGCACACCATCTGGCTTCACCCAATCCACTGCGGCCTCAAGTAATTCTCGTTGTAGGGTGGTGAGACCGGCAATGGAGTTGGGCGTCTGCCGCCAGCGGGCATCGGCGTGGCGATGCAGTGTTCCCAAACCAGAACAGGGCACATCTAACAATACTCGGTCGGCAATTCCCTTAAACTCGGGATGCTCGCGACTATCTCCCATCACAGTTTCGATGCTGTTGAGCTGAAGTCGCTTGGCATTCTGACGGATCTTATTAAGGCGAGAAGAGGTGCGATCGCAACCTAACACCCGTCCCCGATCCTCCATCATTTCTGCCAGATGCGTCGTTTTTCCCCCCGGTGCTCCACAGGCATCAATCACCGTTTCACCAGGCTGGGGATCCACCAAGTAGCTAACTAGCTGGGCGCTGCTATCCTGCACCATCCACCAACCTGCTTCATAGCCTGGCAGCTGGCGCACATTTCCCATGGGACCCACAATCCTGAGGGCATCTGGAATGCCGCCATGGGGTACCACCGTTAGCCCGTAATCTGTCAGTGCAGTGGATACCTGATCAACCGTTGTACGCAATCGATTCACCCGCAGGTCAATCTTAGGGGCTTGATTGAACCATTCACAAAGCCTGGCCACATCTGCAGCAGGCACTAGCTGCTGCCAGGCTTGGATAATCCAATCGGGATAACTGTGCAAAACACCGAGGGCTGCGATCTCATCGGTGGGCAACTGTAGCGGATCACCCTTCGCTTCTTGCAGGCGGGTATATTGCCGCAACATGCCATTCACCACACCGCTGAGTTTGCCGAGACGCTGCTGTTTGGCCAGCTGAACTGTTGTATCTACAACAGCATGATTGGGCACATGATCCAGATAACGTAGCTGATAGAATCCAACGTGCAGAATACGACGTAAATCGGCAGGCTGCTGATCAGCTCGCCGCTTACCCAGTTGATCAATCAACGCATCCAGGGTGCGTTGGCGGCGTACGGTGCCATAGATTAATTCTGTCGCCAAACGTCTATCGGCAGGCATCAACGTAAATTTGCCGATATTGCGCTCCAGGGCAACATCGGCAAATGCACCTTTGTCTATGTCTCTGAGTACTGTGAAGGCTAGCTGTCGCGCCGATATCAAACTATTTCTTACCCTTACGCTTGTTACGTGCAGGAGTACGACTATCGGATGCCTCTTGAGAGCGCTTACGCTTGTTGCGCACAGGTACGCGATTATCCAACGCTTCCTGAGAGCGCTTGCGTTTATCTTGCCACTCTATGGCAGTTAAATAAATTACACCGCCAGTCACAAACAGCAAAAGTAGCGCTGCCAAACTAGCTAGAACACCGTACGCTTGAGCTTCTAATGCACCTGTCATCGAAATATAGCTAATCCCTTAGAAACCGTTGCGACCCCAAATTACCATCGAGATGGAGAAGCTGAAGAAAGCAAGTAATCCAACCCAACCGAGTGTCAAAATATCCATATCGCCTAACTTGCGTTGTTGACTAAACTAAAAGCGCCGCTCAATCGGCTATTTCTATCATACGGTAGATCAATGCCCGATTTTTGGGTGATGGCAAAATTGACGCAGAACAGACAGCTAATGCTATGGACCAAGAACGTGTTGAATCAATCAAAGCTGGAGGTTTGGCTGCGCTAACAGGTACTGGTGTGAGTGCTATGTTGATCGCGTTACACCCTCATCTGCTTAGTGCCAGCGCTTTGACTACCGGCATACTACGGGTTGCTGTAGCCACCGTCTGTGCATTTCTATTTGGGGTCACTTACCGCTACATCGTCCGTAACGACTCCAACCCTCACCTGCGAAGTGGTGCCGTGGGTGCCTTTGCCCTCACCCGCAGCCTGGGGCAACTAGAAAGCATCACGCCTCCAGACCTTGCTTTATCGGGTGCCTTACCCCTGGCAGTACCCATTGTCGAAAGCTTTGGTCTATTTATGTGTATCCGTTTAGTTTTGGACTGGGGTCTGAAGCAACAATGGTTTCAACCGTTCGAGTCTGATTGACCACTGGCCATAGTTTGCTGTACTGGAATACGTAAAATGTTATTCCACCAAACTCATAAATCAGGATTAGCGAGTTAGCGAGCCGATATCAAGTCTAGGGCGCTGAGTTTCAATGGCATCAGGCCTCACTTTAAAGTTGATTTCCTGAAAAGGCTCAGTACTGTCATTGAAATTGAGGATCATATCGGCAACAGACCGCTCACCAATTTCAAAACGATAGTCTCCTTGGGGCATACCTTCCAGATAAAAGACACCAGCACCATTGGTGACAGACAGGTGACGAGAATCGGAGCTGGTATGGATTGCCTGAACGTTCTGTCCTGCCATGGCATTACCATCGGCGTTTAATACCACCCCTGAAATACTAAAAGACAGTCCCAGGGGAATCGAGAGGTGCGTGTACTCACCAGGGGCAATATCGGCAGCAAACGCCCGAGAAACGGCCTGACGATCAAGTGGAAATCCAGCCGGGTCTAAATCGATGCGATAGACCCCTGGCGCTAGGACGACTGTGGCATAGTTTTTCTGACGATGGGGCTGATAGCGATCTAAAGATTCGTGGTTGATGGTAATCAGCAGGTCTAGATCTTCTAGATATGTGGATTCTCCTGGATCCTGTTGGCCATTGTTGTTGTCATCCAGAAAAGGTTGAATCATCAACCCCCCCTGAGTTCGCAACCAGTCCTGACGTCGGTTGCCAAAATTTAAACCCTGCTGAAGATTGAGACGGGGGGATAGCTCCAGGCGAAAGGTGCTCTGGTCGGAAAAAGCGGATACCTCTTGATAGCGGGCACGCAGGTCTAACCCAGGCAGAATACCGGTGGCAAAATTGGCGAAGGGGCCACTACCGGCTGTGCCGATACCATAGCCCAGTTCGATATCCCATAGGGAACGACCGTCAATGTTGCGATCGCTCGATTGATATCGCCAACTAGCCATTGCCAGTTGACTAAAATCATTCAGGTTGCGGGTCTCATAGCCAATATTTAAGGAATGCCCCAGACTATTGGCAGGGTTTCCCGATAAATTGTAAATGAGCTGGGACTGGGTGGTAATTTCATCGCCACGATGACGCAGCCCCAGGGAACCGTAGCGGGCATTGGTATGCCAGCGGAGATTGCCATTAGTATCAACATTGGCCAGGCCAAATAGATAAAATTTGCCCCGAGTTAGATTGACTCGGGTCCCTACAGCCAGGGCATCGTCCCTGGTATTCCCTGAGGCTGTCAGGGCGATGCTGGGTAATAGCTGCCAATCGGCTCGCAGGCGTTGGGAAAAGCGATCGCTGTTAAAATCAATAGCCAGGTCATCCGTTGGTTGCCAGCGCATGTCAGCATTGACATCGACATCACTATCTCCAGGCGTTAGCATCACCGACATCGCCGCCTTAAGGGGAATATTACTGGGACTGTAAAAGACTTCACTAAGCAATGTCAGGGAACTATCCTGGATAACACCAGCCCCAAGGGTAAGGGATTCACTCACACCAGTCCGATAGCCAATACCACCTCGAAAATTATGGAAATCGCCCCAAAATTGGGGTTCCTCCTGGTTATTCCTCTGTCGATTAAATCCAGCCGATAGCACTAGGGCCGATGCCCCCATCGGTAACTGCCCTGGCAAACTTGAAAAGGTGGCATCATATTCATCCGGGCTGGCTGCCAGCTGGCCATCGGGAAAGAGCAATACCCGATAACGGCCAAAGCCTGTGGTAGCTACATCGGTAAACCGATATAGACCAGAGGAATCCACCAGAACTTCATCGATAACTTGGTTGTTACGGGCCAGCTGTACCAAGGTACCAGGCTCAGCTTCACCACTAACCGTACGATCCAGGTTAGTGGCCTGGAGACGCCGACGCGGGTTAAAACCACCACTGCCGCGCTGGGCAGGGGGTTCAAATCCCCAGCGTTGCACCAGGGTCGCCCCCCAATAGTCACCACCTTGACTTTGCCAAAAAGTGGGCTGGGACCCCAGGGTATAGTCGCTATGGTCACCATAGTGCAAGTACTGTAGTTCATTCAGATACCAGCTCGATTGGTCATCTAGACCGGGTTGATCGATTTCGGCATACCACGCCCCCCCAAAGGCTGTTCCCACCGCATTGAATCGTCCCCGCCAGTTGGTGGAGCCGGACCGATCACTACTAGCGGTACGTCCCGACAGGGTGGTTTGTTGGCCAATGCCACTGAGGCTAAACCGATTTGAGTTCAACTCAGGTAGTCCATCGGTGACAATAGGGGCGACAACGGTTTGTTGCTGTTGCGACCGTTGCTCCGGTGGGGCAAACCGAATCACATAATCGGCCATGTCAAAGGTGGCGGAGATGCCCAAATAGGCCTCTATCTCAGCAATGGAGAGCACCCGCCCCAGGTTTGGATCGATGGTAAATTCATTGGGATGAATACGGGTAACCGCAGCTGGCGATCGCAACTCCAGCTCGCCATCATCCCAAACAGTGACCTGCACATTGAGCACCTGCACCACATCATCAAAGGACAGTTGCCACTGTTCAAAGTCAATGGGGCGCTCACCATTTTCATTCCCCTTAACCAAGGTAGTGGGCAAAACATTGCGATTCCCCAGGCTCACCCCCACTGGAAATACAACAAAGTCAGGTGTAGAAGTATTAGGATCAAGGGTAGGAGCATTATTCTCCCCAGGCTCAACATCATCTTCAATATCCACCACAGCTGCATCTGAACCTTTGTCAGCAATAGACTCAGCAGGAACTAGTGCATTAGGCTGGAGAGAATCTGTAGTTTCAGAAACTGGCTCAGAAGAAAAGAGTTCTCTGGGGTGAGGAGAGTCTTTATTTAGGTCAGATAATTCCTCTGACTCCCCATAGGCTCTCCCCCCTGGCAGGGGTAAACTCTCAGCCAGAGCGACAGTGGTCAACAACAACAGCCACCAAAGGGTGACAAACAGGTGTAGACTGCATCGCCAACTTACCAGGGCCATGGTTGTTTACAAAGGAGTCACGGTGAGTCGCACAGTATAGGTGTAACGCCCTGGTGGATAGGCTTGGGGACGTTCCACCCGCATCCGGACACCAAGATCAACGCTGCCGGTTTCCCTGATTAGTAGTGGGTGACCATGGACCACTTCGTTGCCATTATGGCTCACATAGCCAGTATGCTGGGTGCCCACTGGATCAGTAAATCCAGCAGGTGTGGGGGGTGTGGCCATAATGGCAAATGGCTCGCTCACCTGAAGATTCAAAATAGCCGGATCGATGGCTTCTAATGTGGTTTGGCCAGCATCAACAATGTCTAAGGGGGATAGATCGACTAGGTGGCTATTGATGATTTGAGCGTGTGCCGGGGCTGAACCAAAAGCCACCAGTCCCCCCACCAAAACTGATGGCAGCATACGCAACAACACAGTGTCCATAATGGTGTGAATAGTGATGTGAATGGTACGAACGAGAGAATTTAAACCAGAGAATGTGAACCAGATAAAACCGCGTCCGAATTTAATCAACCCGATTAAACATGAACACTTTCGTAGGGGCAATCCTTATCATTGCCCTGCGATATCGGGGGCAGGTGTCCAGGATTTCGTAAATACAATTTGTGTTGTCAGGAAACGTTGAGTGAGACAGAAAACGGTTGAGTTAATTCTGTTTCACCATCGCGCCAGCTCAGTTCCCCCGTAATTTCATAGGTCCCTGGGGTGAGGGGGCGATCAGGGATAAGATGCAGATTGCGATCTCCACCCGCCATCACACTAGTCGAAATCGTTTCGCCGCTAGTCACTGTCTCACCAACCCGCTGAATCGTCCACTGGGCCTTAGGTCGAGCGGAACCTGAGCCACTGTTGGCCACCAGTAATTCGACGTACTGTTGCTCCACATCCCACTGGGCACCGGTGACAGCCAGACTAGCGGGTACTTTTCCTTGACGCACATAAATAGTCGCCCCCACACGGGTAACAATACCGACGTTACTGCCCACCTGACGCGTTGCATCCAGGGGTTCAGTAAAAATCACGGCCCGATATTCTCCCTCCGGTAGATTGGGGGGAAATATGCTAATTAACCTGACCCGGCGCTCACTTTGGGCTGGAATCACCAATTCACGTGGCGAAAACTGCAAGTAGGGGGTGAGATCCTCTGGTGAATTTTCCAGCAGCATAAACCCATTATCCCGTTCATAGGTAAAAGGCTCAGCATAAACCCGCACCCGCATAGCCTCACCCCCATTATTGTTAACGCGCAATACCCCCTGGGCTCGGCCTCGTTGGGCCTCTGTTTCGATGACCAACGGTGACAGCCCCATTTGGGCAAAGGCTACAGGACTCGTAACTAAGCAAGCTAGGCCAACCGCCCAACCGCACCAGCGACTGGCCCCATAAAACGGTAATGACATTCTGGGTCGTGACATTCTAGGATAAGTTCTATAGAACAAGACTTAGCAACATAGCCCTAAGATGCCCAGGCAAGTTTATGTGTCATCGTTGCAGGTCAGTTTTGATTTGACTCAGCATCATGCAGGGATTTCTCGCTAATGCCATTTTTAATAACCCAAAAACAGCGTCTCCACAAATAAGAGAAAACACTGTTTTTTGCACCTTGTCCTATGGTGTTATTTAGGATTTTAAGTTTCTAGTTGGGCGTAGCTGTAACCGTGACACTAAACCCATAGTTACCGCTAGGGATGGGAGATTGGTTATCGTAAGCCATGCCAACATTTAGTTGGGTCAGCCCTGGGGAAATAAATACAGTGTCACCTCCCAGGGGAGTACCGACTGGAGCCATAAAGCTCTCCTGAAAACCAGTGATACTCAAGGCTGGCCCAGCAGTCTGCATTGGAGGAGCTGCTGTCACTACGGCGGGGCCATTGCAGTCAGCTGTGATCTGGGCTGGAGTGCCATAACCCTCATCAGCGAAGAACCGATAGCCCATGGCACCCCCACCATCCGCTTCAATCTGACCGCTGCTGACCAGGCTTAAAAGACACTGCTCATAAACCACCCCATCAAAAGGCACATCTAGACTATCATCGGCAAAGGCTTTGGGGGTCCAACAGACCATGGCCCCAAGCATCAAAACAGAACAGGCGACAAAATAACGTTTCATAATTCAGGCAATAGTTTGATGATCAATCAATGCGTCTACCAAATCCGAATTCAGTAACCCCGATTCACAATGGACACCCTCCTTAGAGGTGCGCCTTGGCAGGGCTGTGCCTTGTGCCGACCCTGGGATACCAGACGCCATCAACCAGGATTTGATATTGAATATATAGGGAATAGCTCTAATTGTTCTGGTGTTGAGCTACCCCTAAAAACTGTCGTTTAGTTAGGCGTTGCCGTTAGCAGCACATTGAAAAGGTAATTACCATTTTCAATAGGGGTATTGCCACTGTCGGCATGCATTTCTATCCCAAAACTTTCACCACCAGCGGCCACACTAATATTCTGGCTAGGACCACCATTAGTGGGAATTAAATCAGCAATCGCGAAGGGGAATGGGGTAGTTCCCTCAACTTGGTTCACACTGGTCACCATAACATTGGCGGGAGAGCTACAGTTGGCAGTCACCTGGGCAGACTCTCCTACTAGCATATAGCCACTAGAAGAATCACGCTCTAATGAGCCCGGGCTATCCACAGTAAATTCGCAAATGTTGGTGATGGTGCCCTCAAATGGTACTTCAAAGTCTTCGGCAGAAGCTTTGGGGGCCAGTACTGCGACTGTACCTGCTGCGATCGCAAGCGCCAGGAAGGCAGAACAGCGAATCATCATATAAGCTTGAGCTCCAAATCAATTTTCTCTTTTGTAAGCCAAACACCCAATCCCAAATCTTTTCTGCATTAGCGTTTGTACTTGCTTCCACCATATGGGTTAGTTAGGTTAAGTTCCCTGGGCAAGATTACGGGATTAACGATTTGCTATGGGTAAACCTGTCCGTAGTCTTTACGGAATCAATTACCCCAAAGCTATGTCAAAACACTGGTTAGGGGCGCTAACCTACATTCAGGTTAAAACCTTTGGTTTTTCCCACAGACAAACTAGTACCCGATGGCAGACATTTGGCAGCGATTTCATCCCCCCATCCACCCATCGACTCATCCACATTGGATAGTGGGCAAACTTACGCCACAGAGTACTAGTGTCCTAACTAGAGACAAGGTCTAGTTTAAATCGGGTTATCCGCACTCCCCCATTGCCCCAACTAAGTCTGTACAATCGATAAAGCAAGCAAAGAACCCATACTTAGGCCCTTATGATTCCTACCGTTATTGAGCAGTCGGGTCGCGGTGAACGCGCCTTTGATATTTACTCCCGCCTTCTACGGGAGCGCATTGTATTTTTGGGGCAACAGGTGACAGCTGAGTCATCCAACCTGATTGTGGCGCAGATGCTCTTTCTAGAGGCCGAAGACCCAGAGAGAGATATCTATCTGTATATCAATTCTCCTGGTGGTTCCGTATATGACGGTCTGGGCATCTTTGACACCATGAACCACATCAAGCCCGATGTCTCCACCATCTGTGTGGGTCTGGCGGCTAGTATGGGAGCATTTTTGCTAAGTGCGGGTACCAAGGGTAAGCGCATGAGCCTGCCAAACTCACGCATCATGATTCACCAGCCTCTGGGTGGCGCTCAAGGTCAGGCGACTGATATTGAAATTCAAGCCAAGGAAATTCTTTACATTAAGAAAACATTGAATGATGCCCTGGCAGCTCACACTGGTCAGCCCATTGAACGCATTACAGAAGACACTGAGCGCGACTTCTTTATGTCCCCCAGTGAAGCGGTTGAATACGGTTTGATCGATCAGGTGATTGATCGTCATGCCATTGGCAGCCGTCCAACTGTAGTTGAGTAGGGCTCAAAACTACCTCATACTTGGAGTTGCCTGAGATTCTAGATACAGCAAAAACGTCAGAATTTCTTCGTCCGTTAACTGCTGACGGGAGCGTTTATTAAAGGTTTTCTCTAGATAGCTTCGCCCTTGTACATTACTCCAGCCAAGACGAGCCATTTCTACATCGGTCTGGGCAATGATGTCCGACAGATCTACAGGGTTGGTATCGTCAAAATTTTCGATTGCTGTGGCGGCCAGGGATGATGCTGGAACCTCAGAAGGAGCTGGAGCTTCATCCGGTGTGATGCTGTCAATGGGCCGACCTATGTCTTCCGAGTCTTCAATCTCAGGTTCGACAGGTTCGACAGATAGATGGGTTAATTCTGGTTTCTCAGATGGGGCGGTTTCACTAACGGGAATGGAGGTATCTGTAGCTTGTTGTGCGGAGACACTCGGCTCAGGGACCAATTGCTGAGGTTTGACAAGACCGTTTTTGTGCTCCTGGGAAGTCCCTTGAGCAAAGCCCAGCATCGCCAGAGCACGGGCTTTTGCCTGATCATCTGCCTCGGCCAGGCTAGCATCTGCGGCTAAGGCTGTAACAATTACTGTTTCGCCAATTGTCACGGTGGCTTTCACTAGATATTGCTCGGCGTGGGTTGTAAGCAGTTCAGTCGTTAGGCTGCCATCGGTATACTGGTGACGAAATTGGGCAAAAAGTGAGGAAATCACGGGCGGGAAATCCGTTGACTAGGATGTCGGTGAATAGTATCCGATCTATTCTAAACAAGGGTGTACCTATGCCCGACTGCCAAGGACATGTTTACTGCAATGACCGCAAACCGTAAGGGCTAAATGTTAGATCAGTTACTTGAATGGTCGCCTAATTTAGGTCTGGACACATTACTTCTATTACCGGTGCTGATCGCTCTGGAGGCTGTGTTATCAGCAGATAATGCGATCGCACTTGCTGCCATTGCCCAGGGCTTGGAGTCCGAGGAACAACAAAAGCGCGCACTCAACCTGGGACTGCTCGTCGCCTTTGTGCTGCGCATGACTCTTATTTTGACGGCCAGTTGGATCCTAAAGTTCTGGCAGTTTGAAGTCGCGGGTGCAGCCTATTTATTATGGCTGGTGTATCAGCACTTTAGCGGTGATACCGATGATGAGCAGCACCACGGCCCTAAGTTTGCATCCCTGTGGCAGGCGATTCCCATCATTGCCTTTACGGACTTAGCATTTTCCCTAGACAGCGTCACAACAGCCATTGCCCTGTCCGATGAAGTAGCCATTATTCTTCTCGGTGGTACCATCGGTATCATTGCCCTGCGGTTTATGGCAGGGCTATTTATCCGCTGGCTCGATGAGTATGTTTATCTAGAAGATGCAGGCTTTGTCACCGTTGCCTTTGTGGGCCTACGGTTACTCGTCAGGGTTATCAACGAAAGCTGGGTACCGCCAGACTGGGCCATGTTAGCCCTGATTGCCGCTGTCTTTGCTTGGGGTTTTTCTAAACGGGTGGAACCCGCAATGGATGATGAGGTCGCACTTAAGGTACCTGTGATTACCGCCATAGAAACATCTGAAGACGAAGAAGATAAGGTCCTTAGCAAAGACTAATCAAACCTAGCCAAACCAATAGGAGGGCATGCAAGTTTGGGTCATATCTTGCACACTCAAGGATGGCTCGATGGTTTCGGTTTCTTCTGTGCTATTCAATAACAGGTCAAGCTGCTCTTGCAAAATGTACTCAATACCCCAATAGATATAGCTTTCTAGTCGTAGTTCTAGATCTACAAGCTGATGGAGATATTGGGGTAAGCACTGCCATTCTTGCGGATTATTGAGCTTTGGCATTGCCTTCTTGAGCTGACATTCAACATAATCCAGTAGTAATTGTTTAATCGCCCCATTACCTAAAGCTGTTTGATATGGATAAGCCGGGTATGCGGCTACGACGCTATCAACCTTATCTGATAGAAGCTGAGATACTGAGCTGGTAGTGCATTGCATCATTAAAATCTCTCTAAAAATCGTGTTCTAACTATTGGCATAAGTCGCTAAAACAGCCAGTGCAAAATCAAGCTGAAACGTGAGGATGTAAGCCCTATTGCTTGAGAGATTTTGAAATTTTGTACGTCGCAGGCCATACGTTGACGCGTACCACCACTGCAGCGTACTTGCGACTCCCTGTCCTAACCCCTATTCCTAAGCTCGACGGACTAGTCAACAATGACTGGTCGTACCTCTTATGCCTACCAATACAGAGTAGGGAGAAAATCTAAAGATTTTGTGAGCATCTGGTCATCATTGTGAGCAGACCCTCAAGTATGCTCACTTTATTTTTAGATTGATTTAGCCACCAGTCGCGTACGGAAACCTGGGGTTCGGTCTTGAGGTATCTAAAGTTGCCTACATATAGCCCATTGGAGAACACGCCATGAGGTATTGCCTCTGCTGCAATCATTCGCTGCTGCGTCATATTCGGCAGAATAGTCTGTACTGGTATTGCCCCAGCTGTCGTCAGGCGATGCCAGAGGCAACTGTTGGTGTTCATACTCAACGGTTATCCCTTCACCGAACCCGCCAACAATCCACGCACAAAATAACGCTGTAGGGCAAAAAAGACCGCCAGCGGCACCACCATAGAAATAAAGGCTCCAGCGGTGAGTAAATGCCAGTCTTGTCCCCGGTCTCCCACCAGGTTGCGTAACACCAGGGTGACTGGGGCAACGTCTTGGTTGCCACCCAGATACACCAGGGCTACCAGCAGGTCATTCCACACCCAGAGGAATTGGAAAACGGCGAAGGATGCGATCGCAGGCATCGACAACGGCACAATCAACCGCATAAAAATCTTCAGGTGAGACGCACCATCCACAGCAGCGGCCTCAATTAAGTCTCGGGGTAGTGAGCCAATATAGTTACGCAGCAGATAGATACCCAGGGGTAAACCATAGCCGGTGTGGGCTAACCAAACCGCTAGAAAACTGCCTGCTAAGCCCAGATCGTTATAAGCTCGCAGCACCGGAATCAGTGTCATCTGCAACGGCACCACCAGCAGACCCACAATGGCCACAAACAACGCCTGCCTTCCAGGGAACTGCATCCAGGCTAGGGCATAGGCGGCAAATGTGGCAATGGAAATGGGAATCACCGTAGCCGGGATGGAAATCACCAGACTATTGAGAAATGCCTGCCCCATGCCCTGGCTGGTGAGTACATCGATATAGTTACCAATGTGAAACTGGGCGAGGTCAAAGGGATGGCTCAAGACCGTCCACCAGCCATTTTGCAGCAGGGCATCTCTGCGACGGAAAGAGCTGATCAGAAGACCGGCAGTGGGTAGCGTCCAGAGAAATGCGATCGCAATCACCGCTGTGTGCAATGGCAATCTCTCCCACCAGGTAGGAGCTGACGTACGAGCAATTTTCATCGGTTAGCCTCCTGCTGGGTAAAGCGACGAATATTGGTGACCATCACCGGAATGACCGCTAGCAACAGTACAGTGGCAATGGCACTACCACGACCAAAATTCCTAAAGTTAAACATTTCCTTGATCATGCGGCTGGCAATCACATCGGTATCCAGGTTGCCACCGGTCATCACATAGACAATGTCAAATACCTTGAGCACCGCAACCACCACCGTTGTCGTCACCACCGTAATGGTCGGCATAATCATCGGAATGATAATGCGTCGAAAAATCTGAAACTCATTGGCTCCATCAATGCGGGCAGCTTCAATCACATCTTTAGGAATGCCCTTGACCGCCGCTGACAACAACACCATGCAAAACCCCGTTTGCAGCCAAATCATAATGACAATCAGCGCCAGGGTATTCAGCGGCAACAATGTGGGTAACCAAGGAATGACAGGCACTGAAAGCGTTTCCCACAAAGGCTCTAGAAGACCATCTCGTTCAATCAGCCAACCCAGGGGCTTCCATCCCACTACCTGGCGTACCGCATTAAGCACCCCAATCTGATCGGTCCCCGCTGGCTTAAAGGCATAGACAAATCGCCAAATGACACTGGCCCCCACAAAGGAGATCGCCATGGGTAAAAAGATTAGCGACTTAGCCGCCGACTCATATTTCACCCGATCCACAAGGACCGCAATAATCAGACCCAGCCCTACGCTCAATCCTGACACCAGCACTAACCACAGCAGGTTATTACGAAAGGCAATCACCATATCTGGATTGGTGAGAGCAAAGGCATAGTTTTTCAGCCCCACAAACTTGACTGAACGGCTGTCAAAAAAGCTGATATAAAGCGTTAGCAGTGTCGGTAATACCAAATAGGCCGTCAACATCAGCACCGCTGGTCCCATATAAACCCAGGGGAGAAGGCGATCTTTCCAGGGTCGAGAAAAGCGCTCTACCAGCAGATTGAGTCCGTAGAAAATAGCAAAGGTGCCAATAGAACCAAGTGCGATCGCAATCAACGCCGTCAGAATTCTGAGTAGGTTGGGTTGAGTTCCCGCGAAACCCAACAAGCTCAAGGTCATCAAATCCATTGGTTCACCTTTTGCAAAACACAATAATGCATATGTTGTTGATATCGAGAAGATATCGTTTAAAGCATTACATTCAGGAAATGTTGGGTTTCATGCCTCAACCCAATCCACGGTAATTTTGATTGGAGGCAGATTATTCTGGCCAGCTGGCTTCAATCGTATCCAACACGTCTTCCACCGGTTCACCAGCCACATATTCCACGACACCAGCCCAAAAGGTACCAGTACCGACAGCGCCTGGCATCATATCCGAGCCATCAAACCGAATCGTCTCAGCATTGCCTAGAAATTCCGCCTGCTTTTTACTCAGTGCATCAGGGTAGGCATCCAGGCTTACCTGTTTGTGGGGCGACAAGAACCCCCCCAAACCGGCCCAAATCTCATGGGGTGTCGGCGTTGCCAAATATGCCATCAACGCCTGAGCTTCAGGAGTGTTGTTAAACATGCCAAACACATCTCCAGCCACCAAGACAGGTGTACCGTAGGCCGGGTCAATCCCTGGTAGCAAAAAGATATCCACATCCTCTTCCAAATTCACATCCTCAGGGAAAAAGCTGGCAATAAAGTTAGCCTGACGATGCAAATAGCAGGTCGGCGTATCACCAAACAGTCCCTGGGGCGCATCTCCAAAAGGCGTACTAATCGCTCCAACTGAGCCACCTACTACATAGCTCTCATTTAAGACAATGTCACCAAACTGTTCAAAGGCTACTTGTACCGCATCATCATTAAACGGAATCTCATGGTTAATCCACTGGTCGTACATCTCAGGACCAGCCGTCCGTAACATAATATCCTCAACCCAGTCAGTGCCTGGCCAGCCAGTGGCTTCACCGCTCTCCAACCCCAAACACCAGGGATTAGCACCAGCAGCAACAATTTGATCGCTAAGGGCCAACATTTCATCCCACGTCGTCGGCACGGTAAACCCTTGGGCTTCAAATGCTTTTGGGTTGTACCACACCAGACTTTTTACCGAAGCTCGGTACCAAATACCATAAAGACTCTCGTCAAAAGTAGCCAAGGATAGCCAAGTTTCAGGATAGGCTTCAGCCAATGTCGCCTCATCCATAAACTCCGTGATAGGAACCATTTGCCCTGCCTCAGCAAAGCTAGCCATCAACCCCGGCTGAGGAAACATAGCAATATCCGGCGCATCACCGGACTCCACACGCACAGGCAACAACGTTGCAAACGAATCAGTGCCCTCATAGATCACTTCAATGCCCGTTTCCTCTTCAAAGGGCTTGAGGGCTGCTTCTAATTTTTCCTGCTGTTCTCCGACAATCACACCCAGGATAGTCACCGTATTGTCAGCACTCTCGGATGATGCCCCATCACCTCCGCCACCACAGGCACTCAGCGTTAATAGTGCCGCTATTGATAACCCTAATCGCGTTTTTAATTGGGCCATGTTTAAGGAATCCGATTATTAAACAGCAATTTTCTTTGTTCACATAGTATCAAGGTGAATGGGCAATGGGATCCCGTAGGGACTGCCCTGGTGGCAGCCCTTCATCTTGGCAAAGCATAAAGAAGCCATAGTTCCATGGAACCCTTCGGTTAAACTGATGAGACACAAATGGACTTTGTCACCGTTGCCATGGTGCAGTTAGAGCTGTTTCCACCCTCCGATCCATCAACTGATTTTGACTACACCGTTCGCAAAAGCAAGCGAGCCAAGCACGTGTCTATCAAAATCGAGGTAGATGGCCGTGTGGAAATAGTCGTACCGCCTCGATATAACTGCAAAAATCTACCGGATCTTATTGCCAAACGTCGTGACTGGATTCTGAAAAATCGAGCTCGATTACTAAACGAGCACCAAGATACAGCAACTGATTGGCAGACAACTCAGCCAGATAAACTGGAGTTGCGGTGGCAAGCACCCCTAGCCCAAAGCGCCCCCAGTGAAACATGGCAGGTGAGCTACGAGGCGGATAGTGGCCCGACTTTATGTATTCCGTTGCCAGGTCATGGGCTGAAAGTGCGCGGCAATGTTGACCATGTACCTACGTGTAATCAGGTGCTGTGTGAGTGGCTAGGCCATAAGGCCCATCGGGAGCTAGTGCCGTGGCTACGCCAACTCAGCTTTGATTTGGATTTACCGTTTAAGCGCCCTTCAGTTAGAGGGCAGAAGACTCGCTGGGCTAGCTGCTCTAGCAGCAAAAACATTAGCCTCAATTACAAGCTGTTGTTTTTACCTAAAGAGGTGGTGCACTACGTACTAGTACATGAGCTATGTCATACAGTACATATGAACCATTCACAGGCATTTTGGCGGCTTGTGGATGATAAGATGCCTGGGTTTGAGCCCTATCGAAAGATCCTGAAGAATGGGTGGAAATACATACCACGCTGGGTAGAAAACTGAGCGCTATTCAGCCAACTTGCGGATTTTACTGACGGCATCCTTACGGACAAGATTGTAAGGTGTATCTTTATATAGGTTAGCTTTGGGGCTGTAGCTCAGCTGGATAGAGCAACCGCCTCCTAAGCGGTAGGTCGCGCGTTCGAATCGCGCCAGTCCCGTACTTAAATCATCAAACCGTCCAGCAAAGTCTGGACCAATCGTCAATACCAGATATACCCATAAATACACCACCCAGAACGCTATCCAGCGATCTAGAAAGTTAGCTGGAATTGATGCAGTGATAGGAGAGAATATTTGAAAGGGGATATTTAGCCTACACAGAGTATAAAGATTCTGGAGTTGAATGGTTAGGAGAGATACCTGCACATTGGACAACGACAAAAATTAGGCGTTGCTGAATGCAGGTATGATTTTAGACCGGGACTGGAACATCCCAAAAATTCAAAATGAATCACAGATGGGTAAGTTCCACCAATAACGTAATGAAAAAAAGGTTAATCAGCGCAATTGTGAATAGCAGGGACCATTCACAATATTTCATAGTACTTGGGTAACGGCTGGCGTTGAACTCGCCTCAAATTGTTGGGGAAGCTCTAATTGCTCTGCATGGCGAATAAGACTACAGGAAATTCGATCAGTCAATATGGTCGTCACCATCTCGCATGAATGGATTTCTAATAGTGCTTCTGGAAATGCATGGAATACTAGCTGCTGCCCCGAAAATACCACACGCTCAAAATACCAATTGGGAATATTGGTAATTCGAACGATTTGTAATCTGTCTGTGGGATTTAAATAACAGCAAGCAATATATCCAGAAACATTGTCAGGCAAGGGATCTATCGTGTTATTCATGATTTGATTTATAGTCGAATGAAAATGAGTTTATTAAGGAAGGTTCTAAATAACTGACTGCCAAGCCAGCAACAATGCCACTAGTACGCTTAGACTTAAATCATTTCTAATGACAAACATCCGTAGCTCAGGACTGATTGCAACAATACTGTGGCGCTCAATCTCCGAGTAGGCCAAATTTTGCCTGTCTAGAATTCTTTTAAGGGCCAATTATTTGTTTTATTCGTTAACCTTAACCTAAGTTAGCAAGTTATTTCGTATTACTTTGTGCTTTAACGTTGTTTCTAGATTTTTAATGGGGTTACGGACAACTTTCCCCAAATTTTTGGATTCCCAGAGTTGGGGATTTCTACTTCTATCGTCCCAGAATCATCGGGTAAGAGGCGAAAATAACTGATCTATCTTTGACGTAATGACCAGCCCATTATGGACCAATCACTAGCCTACATACATTGCTCCAGATAAATCGCTTGAATCAAAGGTTGACGATCAGTTAAATACTGCCGAATTTCTACATGCTCTTGGGGCGAAAGCCGGACTCGATTATCGATTCTATGGAGTATCAACCGCATCTGCTCACAGCTGAAATTTCCTTCCCTATGGACGACCGGTGTTTCGTCAATGACAGACCAGACTAACCTCATTAGACCGACATCCATAGGACCCTCCCATGAGTATTTTTGCTCACTGAATATTATATCGCGCATTTTATTTTTTCTTAAGAATTGAAAAAAACTACTTGATGGTAGCCCTCTTCAAAGGAATAGCAATGCCTTACAGGTCATTTAAGTCCGTTTGACTACCAGGGAGGAGTAGAAATTAATTGGCTCTATTCTGGCACTATTGTTGCCTGTATCGTCCCTAAACAGACATTCCGGGGGTCAAGAATCGCACCAAATACTGCACTGCACAATCAACGTCTTCTGGTTGACTACTTTTCAATAATGAATCTGGTTTCCCTGCCTCATTTTGCACTCGGATCATTGTTGCAATTACGAGATCCAACTTCCAGTTCAATTCTCGCTGCGAGCAGTCAGGAATTATTTGCTGCAGAATTTTGAGAAATGCCAGGCGGCTCTCCATAAATTCCCCACTAGCAATACTTTGCAGCGGTTCTGGCTCACTCCAACAACGCCCCATAAACTGAGCCCGCACTGTTCGAAATGACTCATTTTGAACAATCTTTTGAAAGCATGGTTTTAGAAATGCCGTCAGGATTTCTTCAATCGATGGCACAGTCTCTTTTTTCTGAAGTCCGTTGAGAATAGCCAACTGCTCAACAACAATTGGCTTGGCAATACGAGAAAAGATTGCTCGAAACAGCTCTTCTTTTGAACCAAAGTGATAGTTAACCGCCGCCAAATTCGCATTGGCTTGATTGGCAATGGCCCGCACAGTAGTCCCTGCATACCCCCGCTCGGCAATTAACTGTTCGGCTACATTCAGAAGTTGCTCTTTGGTATCAGCGGATGCTGCACTCGCCATTGAAGTTATCTATGCTCCTAAGCTAAACAAATACTTAAATCAGTTGGGTATGTCAGCCATCATAAGCGACTACCAGGACATAACATCCAGGATTCGCCTCAGCAAAGGATGAACCGAAAAAAATCATTTTTTATTTGCCAATTATTCAAACGTACGTTTTAATTATATCAAACATACGTTTGAATGAAGTCTACAGTCTTACCTGCTTTTTTGCTTCTGGCAGAATGCAACAATTCACCCTGGGCTTAAGTCTCAGGGCTAACTGAATCAAAACCCACTAAAGGGGTTGAAGATCCATAAAAGCGATAGTTAGGGCTTCGTCGTCTACATTGCCTCTTGAGTAGACAACCTCAAATTAGCGCTGGATTTCGATAGCACTCATTATCAACCACTGTTCAAACATACGTTTGCTTTTTTGATGGACTGATAGCGCCATGACCTTTAAATCACCAGGATTAAACTCGGCATTATCCACAGTCTTTGGTATTTCTCGCCAACGTCTGGCTTTAATTTGCCTGGGCACCATAGGATTCCTTATGATCGGTATCCCCAGAATAAAAGAGCGTATTGCTAGCTCAGCTGAGGTGCCCTCCGAACAAGCAGAAAGAGTTTTGCCCGTAGAAACTCTAACGGTAACTCCAGTAAGTAGCTATTTAGTGTCGCGCACCTACACAGGGGAAATTGCATCGCTACGGGCCAGTGAACTGGGGTTTGAACGTAGCGGGCAACTGGTGGAAGTCCTGGTAGTCGAGGGAGAAGCTGTAGACACTGGCGCTCCCCTTGCTCGCTTAGATATTCGTAATCTAAAAACTCAACGCCAACAACTGCTGGCAGAAAAAGCCCGAGCCAATGCCCAATTAATGGAACTGCAAACAGGGGCTCGGTCAGAAGACATTGCTGCCGCTGCCGCTGCTGTTAGGGACTTAGAAGAACAGTTACGGTTACAGCAAGTGCAGCGTACACGGCGTGACTCTCTCTACACCCAAGGGGCCATTTCTCGCGAAGAACTAGATGAGTTCTCCTTTGGTGAAGGGGCACTCCAGGCAAGACTAGATCAGTCTCGCAGTCAGCTAGAAGAGTTACAAAACGGTACTCGCCCCGAACAAATAATGGCTCAGCAAGCACTGGTGCAACAGTTGGACGCCAGCATTGCAGATTTAGATGTGACCATCTCCAAGAGCACGTTACAGGCTCCGTTTGCTGGTGTAATTTCTGCTAAACAGGTCGACGAAGGCACCGTAGTCGGTGCTGGTCAGTCGGTCATACGTCTTTTAGAAAATGCAATACCTGAAGCCAGGATAGGTATGCCCGTCAGTGCTATTGATCAGTTAAATATCGGTGATGAGAAAACAGTGTATCTGGGTGAACGCCCATATTCGGCGACAGTATCGTCGATTTTACCCGAGGTTGATGCGCAAACACGCACGCAAACAGTTGTGCTGGCATTGGAATCTGCAGCTGCTAGCCAAGCAAATACTGGACAAACCGTGCGGGTGAATTTGCAAGCGTCAATTCCCACAGACGGCATGTGGTTACCCACAGAAGCCCTAACCCAGGGAATTCGCGGTTTGTGGACCTGCTATGTGTTAGTTCCAGATGAAAATTCTGACGGAGGATACTATACAGTGCAATCCCAATCCGTAGAGGTTGTATATCAAGATAGCGATCGCATCCTAGTCCGCGGCACCCTCCAACCCAATGACATGGTCGTCGCCAGTGGTCCCCATCGCCTGGTTCCAGGCCAATTAGTCACTCCAGTCCAACCATAAAACTCCCATAGGGATGCACAGTTGTGCGCTCAATGCAGGATTGATATCTCGTAGGGCACACGACAGTGCGCCCCTCCCCATTAACCTTAGGAACCTGCCACCATGGTTAGACCGTTTTACCGCAACATCCGGCTGCTAATCCTCACCATTGTGATGGTCGTAGTGTGGGGTTTTGTATCCTTCCAGGCCCTGCCACGACAAGAAGATCCTGAACTGGTCTCCCGTATCGCCGCCGTCCAGACAGCGTATCCCGGAGCGAATGCCGAACGTGTGGAGGCTCTAGTCACAGAAGTGATTGAAGCAGAACTATCGGAACTCGAAGAAATCGATGTTCTCTCGTCTGACTCACGGGTAGGATTCTCAACCGTGACTGTTGAGCTAAGTGAATCAATTATCGACGCTCAGGCGGTATGGTCCAAGGTGCGAGATGAATTGGATGACGCAGCCATACAATTACCCGCTGGCACCAGTGAACCCGAGCTAGACGAGGCTTTTGTCAAAGCTTACACAATGATTGCCTCCCTTACCTGGCAGTTACCGACAGACCCAAACTATGCAATTTTGCGGCGCTACAGCGAAGAACTGGCGCTGCGACTGAGGGGAACAGTCGGGACAGAAGAAGTGGAACTATTTGGCGACCCTGTAGAAGAAATTGTAGTAGAGGTCAATGCCCCCAGTCTGACAGCAGTGGGTCTGTCTCCCCAAGATTTAGCCAATCGCATTCAAACCAGTGATGCCAAGATCACCGCAGGCCAGTTTCGTAGCGACGAACAGAATTTAGCCATTGAGGTAGAAGGAGAGTTAGAAACTCTAGACCAAATTCGCCAGATTGCTATTCAAACTGACGATGGTCGCTTTACTCGCCTCAGCGACATTGCCCAGGTATATCGAGGCATACAACAACCGGTAACAGATTTATCGCTTGTGAGTGGCAAGCCTGCCATCGTTGCTGGAGTGATGATGGAGTCGGGCATGCGCATTGATGTCTGGGCTGAGAGCGTGCGTGCAGTACTGGCAGACTTTGAAGCTCAGTTGCCCCAGGGGGTGAGCCTGGATATTGTCTTTGACCAAAGTAACTATGTAGAAAAGAGAATCAGAAAGCTGTTAGGAAACCTGATACTGGGTGCCCTGCTGGTGGTAGGGGTTACTTTGTTCACCATGGGCTGGCGTTCGGCTTTGGTAGTAGGTACGGCTCTGCCCATCACCACCATGGCAGTCTTTGGCTGGATGACAGTGTTTGGAGTACCCATTCACCAGATGTCGGTAACCGGACTGATCATTGCCCTGGGGTTACTGATTGACAATGCCATTATTGCGGTAGATGAAATCCAAATGGAGCTACAGCACGGCCATCGCCCCATTGATGCTGTGGCAAAAACGGTTGACTACCTTAAGGTACCGCTGTTTGCATCTACCGTGACTACGGTCATGACGTTTTTACCCATTTATCTATTGCCAGGGGCAGCGGGAGAGTTTGTTGGCAGCATTGCCCTGGGGGTGATTGTGTCTTTAATTTCATCGTTGGTGCTATCGCTAACAGTGATTTCAGCCCTAGCCGCAAGAGTTTTAGGACGTAGTCAAACTAAGGCACATCAGCTGCAAGATCCGACTCAAACTGGCCCTGTTAAGTCACTACAGAGATTTTTGTTACGGCCTGGTAGCTGGTGGGCAGATGGATTCTCCTCACCATTGTTAGCTCGTCCGTATCGCAAGTCACTACAGTTGACAATGAAACATCCTTTGCTTGCGATCTCACTCTCCCTCACCATCCCCCTCATCGGCTTTATCTCCGCCTCCACCCTAGACCAGCAGTTTTTTCCCGCAGGTGACCGTGACCAGCTCCAGGTAGAAGTGGAGTTTGCCCCCCAAACTGCTATTGGGCAAACCCGTGGGCAAATGTTGCAGGCTCGTCAGACGATGTTAGAAAATTCCAATATCGACGAAGTGCATTGGTTCATTGGAGAAAGTGCGCCTAAGTTCTATTACAACTTTACGGGCAACCGGCGTAACCAGGCCCAATATGCCCAGGCCATGGTACAGCTCAACACCAATCGAGACCTGGCATCCATTGTGAAAAACCTCCAAGAGCAACTAGACAATGCTTTTCCGGCAGCCCGCGTCTTGGTCAAACAACTGGAACAGGGGCCACCCTTTGATGCCCCTATCGAACTGCGACTTTACGGACCCAACATCGAAGAACTACGGCAACTGGGTGTACAGGCCCGACAAATTCTTATCAGTGTTCCCGATGTTGTTTATGTACGAGATGATTTAACAGAAGCGCTACCCAAACTAGGGCTGAGGATTGATGAAGAACAGGCTCAACAGACAGGTTTGAACAATACGGCCATTGCACAGCAGCTAGAAGCCTACTTAGAAGGTAGCGTTGGCGGCTCAATTCTAGAAGCGACTGAAAACCTGCCAGTGCGAGTACGGGTTGCCAATAGCGACCGGGCAGACCTCAGTCAAATTGCCTCTTTAGACTTGCGTGGGACAGGCAACCGGGCATCCACTGCTGCTCTAGGAGACTTCAGGTTAGTACCTGAGCTAGCCAAGATCGCCCGCAGAAATGAACAGCGGGTGAATATTGTGCAGGGCTTTATTACTGCTGGAGTGTTGCCCTCAGTGGTGCAACAGGCCTTTGAGGAGAAACTGGCCGAAGCCAACTTCGAATTACCGGCTGGCTATTGGTTCGAGTTTGGCGGAGAAAAAGCTGAACAAAGTCAGGCCCAAGGCAACTTACTACTCTATGTACCTTTGCTAGCACTGGTCATGGTAATTTCTCTGGTGTTATCCTTGGGTTCATTTCGCCAGGCCGGTATCGTCGCAATGGTGGGGATTGGCTCTGTTGGTATGGCCCTATTTTCACTCAAAGTATTTGGGGCTGTGATGGGCTTTATGGCCATTGTTGGCAGTATGGGGCTGGTGGGTATTGCCATTAACGACACGGTCATTGTTCTCTCTGCACTCAATGGGGATAACAGAGCCAAACTAGGGGATCGTCAGGCCATTGCCACAGTCGTAAATAAGGCCACACGGCACGTAATCACAACAACCATTACGACAATTGCGGGTTTTGTGCCGCTAATCATCAGTGGGGGATTGTTTTGGCGGCCACTGGCCATTGCGATCGCAGGCGGCATAACCGGTTCGTCCATCATGGCACTATATTTTGTCCCTGCCGTTTACAGTCTGATTTATCGCTCAAAATACACACATGAACGGAGAAATAAATCTGCCCACGACTTTGAAACTGGGAGCTTGTAATTTATACATTAGTCTTAAGACACCGCAAGAGTCCCCTCAATGGGGCCCGAAATCGCTTGCCAAGCACCAATACCACCCATCAGTTCAGCAACATTTTCATAGCCCACACCACGTAGCTTAGTAGCAGCGCTGGATGTAACCTCGTTAGTTTCACCATAAACGTAGATATCGCGATCGCTTTCAAGACTTACAGAAACACGAGCAACAAGTTCATCCACAGGCATAGAAATGGCCCCTAAGATGCGTTTTTCATTAAAAAGCCGCCTGCTTCTAACATCAATAATAGTGAGAGCAGGCTCGCCCCAATCTAAACGATCCTTCAGATCAAATACCGTTGAAATCGGCTTGAGGGGCTGCGGGGTGGGAAAAAATGCAGAAGGCATGGGTTAAACAGCAAAGGATGCTGGCACGAGAAGCAACCCCTCAAGTGTAACGAAATCTAAATTTAAGTCAATTTAGATTTTATAAAGTTGACATTTTTGATTAGATGCAATCTGACTTTTCAAATTTTTAGTATAGCCATTTACCTAAATAGCGATTTACCTAAATACATATGCGCCAATTTTTATACACACACGTGTGACTGAGCAATAAAAAATTATATATACCCAAACCTATACCCAACAGGATTTACACCCTATCAGCTAGAGGTTTGTAGCTTCATTTACACCAGCTATGAAGCATTAATGTAAAATGAAAGATAAAGAAAATATTAAACAAACCAGATTTAAATACTCCAATGATAAAAAAAATATCCTAGCAATAACAGAGCAAACAGTATGGATGCTTCAACGCTAAGGCTACTTTGGTCCGTAATCTTAGAAAACTCACCAGAGAATATTTCTAACCTTCCTGAGGCTCTTTTTGTTAGACACTTACTTGAGCAGATTCAAGACCGAGTTTATTTAAGTATTGATGAGCAAAATGCAATGCAATCTTACTTGCAAGCCAAACGAGGGTTAATTCTTGAAATGATTCAAGGATAGGTTGTACCGGTGCATAGGATTCTAAGCAGGCATGTAAGCGCCCTAATGCGGTCACACTACATAATTCCTAGCTGAGACAAGATGCTTTTACCAGTAAGCAATTCGGTAATAATACCGATGGTAAAGCCTAGCATTGCCAGACGACCATTCCAGCGCTCAGCAATCCGGGTGAAACCATATTGTGCCGCTTGATTTTTCATGCCCCAACCCTCTGAAAAGTCAGCAGCTCATCGGTAACAAACGATGAGTAATTTTGGTATTTCTATGGTAACGCTGGCTGAAGGGAAGTGTTCTAAGAAGCAAAAAGTAAAAACGGCTTTGCTTCATAACAATTCTGCTAAGAAGCAAAGCCATGCTTATACTATGGTTTCTACGCTGGCTGAGATTGAGCTTTCTGCTGCAACAGATTAATGATTTCAGCCTTTTCTAAAAGCCCAACTAAGGCACCATTTTCTCGGGTAACTGCCAGTGCTTGAGTTCCCTGAGCCTCCAGTTGACGAATAACATCTAACAGAGGCTGATTAGCTTGAACCTTGATTTCTTGCGCAACGGGTTTCAGAAAGTCACGCACCGGATGATCGCTCCATTGATCTGATGGAACTATTTTAAGTACATCCAAATCGATCGTCCCAGCTAGCTGGTTATTTGCAGATTCCACAAGAAAACGCTGCCATCGACTGTTACCACTTGCCAACAGTGTCGTATCTGCTAGCTCACGAAGCGTATCACTTTCATGGACAATGGGACTATTTTCAAGAACTACATCAGCGGCTGTCAAGCCAGATAATGCCTCTTGAACAGTTGCCGATTGTGCAGACTGGCCAGCATTTTGCAAAATAAACCAACCAATAATTAACGTCCAAAAACTACCAGCATTAGACAATCCCAGAACAGCAAGGATACCTAGCATAATTGCTGACCAGCCAATCATTTGCCCCGCGCGACTGGCCCAGCGAATCCCACGGTAGCGATTGCCAGAAATTTTCCAAACAACAGCCTTCAGAACATTACCACCGTCCAAAGGTAAACCTGGAATCATATTGAAGGTTGCAAGGATCAAATTAATATAGGCTAGCAAGCTAGTCACTGCAGCGACTGGCCCAGTCACAAGACCACTACTAGCTAGGAGGGTTAGCAAAACAAACAGTACTAAACTCACAAGGGGACCAGCTACAGCAATCCAAAAGGCCCCAGAGGGTGTTTTTGCTTCATCATCTAAGCTTGCTAAGCCACCAAACAAGAAAAGTGTGATGGAGTTGACTTGGATACCTTGCTGTTGAGCAACGAAACTATGCCCCAACTCATGGAGTAAAACAGAAGCAAATAAGAGAATGCCTGCGATCAATCCTAGAATTAGAGCCATTCCTCCCAGCCAGGGAAACTGAGCAGCTAGACCACTGCCAAAATTTAGAGTGGTGAGGGCCAACACAAAAAACCAGGAAATATTGATAAAGAAGGGAATACCAAACAGATTCCCAATGCGAAGATTACCGTTCATATCGGTCTCCTTTCAATAACTTGGAACTGGATAATGCGGCTCTTCGATACAGTTTGAAACCGTTGTGAGGATTATTTCCAGTCCACCCTCAGTGTAACGAACTGTAAACATTGTTTTATCATCCGTTAGGGGGTAATAGCCGTCCGGTCATGAGTTCGGTCCAGGCAGTAATTACAAGAGTCCTTCTAGAACAGCTCTAACCACACGATAGTCAGAATCCTGTTGCAGCTTGTCTAACATCGCTTGAGCTTCAGGTCCACCAAGGTGTCTCAAAGTCCTAGCAGCACTTGTTCGAACCAAGCCATTATCGTCGGTTGCCGATGCCAGGGCAAGATTCAACGCTTCTGAAAGTTTATGGGTTTCCTTAAGTCTTCTCAGCTGAGTTAACGCGGCCATTCTGACGGTAAGATCTTCCCCTTGAATTCCTAATCGACATAATTTCAGGAGAACCTCAGGATCATCCAAATCTTCTAAAGCACCAAAAATGCTCTGCCGTACCAACCAGTTTGAATTCTGTTCAAACGCGGCTATGAGATGAGGAAGTGCTTGGGCTCCAAATTTGGCGAGTGAATTAGAGGCTTCGGCAACAACATTATGATCGGTTTCATTGTTAAGTATGCTAATCAGGGCTTCAAACGCTTCATTATTTCGCTTATATCCCAGTCCCATTGCCACAAAGGAGCGTACGAGAAATTTACCATCATTCATTCGTTGCTTTAGCAGCGGCACAACGGCGGCAGGCTCATGATGATGAAGTTCAGCAATGGCTTTCATCCGCAATTGCGGGTTGGGGCTGTCAAGGAAGGCTTGAATCTGAGGAAAGTTCATGGATTTTTTTGAGGTGGGTATATGACCACCTTACATTTCTTTACAAAAAGACAACGAGATATTGAAGAGTTGGAAACGTCAATGTGGTTCTTTTGCCGTTGCTGAATGAGGGGATAAATTGATACTTTTCAGGTTAAATTTTCCCGAGGAGCAGCAACGTCGTTCTTTTATGGGAGAAAAGGCTCAGGATAACCATCGGCCATCGCTACATCAGGTAGCTGGTACCAGGGAACCTCAGGGTAGGCATGATGCTCCCTGTGATAGCTAAAATGATAGCAAGTTAGCAAGGAGAAAATCACTGGGTAGTAGTAACTTCGAGTCTGATGAACATTGTTGTTGCTTTGGTCATCATCATGATAATGAGGCAAAAATATACCAAACGTAAATAGCTGCAATGAGCTGAGAATCCAGGGAATAAGCCAAAACAAAATAAGATTTTGACTATTAATCTTGGCAAGAAATACTAAAGAAACTGTTGTCAGGACAATGCCAGTTACTACAACAGCTAGATTACGAGGAGTCAAATAATTCCTCATAAAGCTACCATACCAGCGTATAAAATACCGAATCAAATGGCCATCGGGCTTTGAGTAAAAATCAGGATCCCGTGCTTGGGCTGGGTAAGCATGATGCTGCCAGTGCAGTTTGCGACAGGTTTGGTAGGGCAAAAAACCATATAGACCTAAGGCCAGGCGACCAACCCAACGATTTTTAGATGGGTCACCGGGAAAGACATTGCCGTGGATAGCATCATGGGCAATAACAAACAGTCCCGTGTGCAAGAATGTTCTCGACAAGATCCAAAAGACCAAGAGTACTGGGGAATAATTGGTAGAATGTTGTGGGAGGAGAACTATTAGGCTGATGAGCCAAGTGATCGCGATCGCAACCGCAATCATCAATCCCATCCAGTTCGACCTCAGCATCTGTAGTTTGTTACAAAATTTAATACATAACATCAAATACACTTAACTTTTATTGCAAGAGATTGCACTTCTTGTCGAGCCAAGTAATGGTGTAGGTAGGTACTTGTTGATTGAATGCCCGCTCTCTGCTCGATTAATCCCATGCAGTCCAAACTTTCTTTAGCCCCCCGCTACACCCTGGACGATGAGTCTGCTTGGCTTATCGGCATCGACCCAGTGCGTCGCTATTGGATCAAGGTTGACGGTGAAACAACCATAAAAATCACAATTCCAGGACTATTGATTCCCTCACTGGAAACTCTGAAGGAAGCCATTCAAAGTTTTCGCTCATTACCCGTTGGCGCAACACTGACACTACCAACGTTTACGAGGGAGCGACTCACCATCCACCATCTGACAAGTAATCTCTACGCTATCCCACACCCTGTTAACGGTGCCTTAGCTTGGCATTTATTTGATCGTGAAACAGTTGAAGCTTTTCTGTTGACAGCCCATCCAGACTGGCGGTGCGCGCCCCAAGACATTGCCCTGGGGCGTGATACCCTGATCCAATCATGGGAGCTATCCAGCGTTGCTTAAATTAACTCTCAGGTCGCAACTTTAAAAGCTCCTCTAAAGTTGCAACAAGGTTGATACGAACTGATTCAATTTTGTTATCTGCTGCCAAAATGAAGCGCCAGGTAACATTCACCTTAAAAACCAGGGCTGTGACTTTACCGCGAACGTCAACTTGCAGACGTTCACTATCCAATTGACATGTTTCAGCACCCAGCAGAGAAACTGACATTCCATCCGCCTCTTTAACCAAATAATCTCTTATTTGAGTTGGCCCGATAACGGGGGCCTCGAAAGGCGGATAAAGACTCCCTTCAGCAGTGAAGAGATTAGCAACCTGCTGATACTCACCGCGATTAAACAATGTGAAGTACTGCAAAACCACTTCAGATTGGTTATTTAACCCAGTAGCATTTGCAAGTTGCTGGTCGATCAGGTGTATCGTTGCCATCTTGGTCAACCCTCTAAGCAAATGAGTCGTAACCCATATTGACAACAATCTGACGCAAGACCGTAATCTGTTGACCAAAGTTTAAGGCAACAATGCGATTGTACATATCATTGGCATTGCGAGAAAGTACGTAATTGGTCGGTACTCCAATCACATCTCCTGAACGCATGAGTTCTGCCAACTGGTACCAGAAAGCAAGCTTAGTGTTATTAGTTAGTACGCCATAGGCTTGGGTCATGGATGTCTTACGTTGAGCAATCAAATCTTGCATAAAAGCCATTTGACCGTCAGGCCCCAATGCCTTCACCTGACTGAGCAAGCCTTCAGCAAATTGCAGACGGGCAGCCCCTGTGGCCGCTGGCGTAACAGAACCATTCCCCATCGCCTTATAAATAAACCAAAGTACACCAAGCTTCTCATCAGTAGATAAGCGCTTAAATGCAGCAACAGTCGCTGGAACAGCATCCAATAAACTAACGGACTGACTAGAAAAAGTGCTTGTAGTAAATGTCATGATTGAATAATTCCTTAGTTAATGTGTGACAATTGGGAAAATCAATGATGTCTTTAAAAGCCCATGAAGACTGGTACACAACTATCCAATAGACCATTGACAACAACATCAAAAGTCCACAGATAAATCGGCTCTTAATACCGTCTGCTTAATGAGGGAACAAAACCTAAACAAAGTACTCGGCAAAAGCTGTAAACAAAATGAGAACAAAGCCACAATTCCGGCCAGTGGATCATCAAATTATTCAGCCTACCTATTAAAGCTAAACCGCTGTTCTTGTAAGTCGTCTAGCCTAATTACAAAGTTACTCAAACAGGACCTTGGATGTTAATGCAATTTGTAGACTTCATGGAACTGCTTCCTAACTTTCTATAGAAAGTGTAACGCAATGTAAACAATCATTGCCACACTCTCGGCAGATTAATCCATAGAAAACATCTATGGTTAGTCAGCACTGAACTCAACCCAATCCAAAACCTTATGCCCTATACCTGGGCAGTCTAGGGCCTTTTGCTATTAGCTGCTGACAAGGGCTAATGCCCGCTCCCGCTGAACTGTTACCTGGCCATCATCATTTACATCAAGAACAGCCGTTTCACCGGCACAAATGTCACCAGCCAGAAGAGCTTCAGCCAAGCTGTCTTCCACCAAACGAGTAATCGCCCGTCTTAGGGGACGTGCACCGTAGCTCGGGTCGTATCCTTCCACAACAAGTTTGTCCTTGAAGGCCTCGGTGACCTCAATCTTAATTGCCTGTTCAACTAAGCGCTTGGCCACATCCTGTAGCAAGATATCCGCAATTTGTTTGACCTCACTACACTGAAGCTGATGGAAGACAATAATCTCATCCAGACGGTTGAGAAACTCAGGTCGGAAAGAGGATTTAAGAGCATCATTGACCTGCTCACGGGTGCGCGTATATTGGGCCGTAGCCAGATCTCCATCAATCATGTCAAAACCAATACCCGTACCCTGCTTCTCAATGGCACGGGAGCCAATATTTGAAGTCATGATAATGACAGTGTTTTTGAAATCCACGACACGACCTTGAGAGTCAGTTAATCGGCCATCATCTAACAGCTGCAGCAACAGATTGAACACATCTGGATGGGCCTTCTCAATCTCGTCAAATAGGACCACTGTGTAGGGCTTACGTCGCACAGCCTCTGTCAGCTGACCACCATCGCCATAGCCCACATATCCTGGAGGGGAGCCAATCAGTTTAGCGACTGATTGGGACTCCATATATTCCGACATATCCAAGCGGATAATGGCATCCTCAGCACCAAACACACTATCAGCCAAGGCCTTAGTCAATTCAGTTTTACCGACACCAGTAGGGCCACAGAAAATAAAGCTCGCAATGGGTCGCTGCTCACTGCTTAAGCCAACCCTGGCCCGCCGAATAGCCTTAGCAACAGCATTCACTGCGTTTTCTTGACCAATGATGCGCTGATGTAGGGTTTCTTCCAGCTTCATTAACATGGCAGACTCAGATTTAGTAATCCGGTTAGCTGGAACACCTGTCCACGAGGCCACTACCTGCGCAATATCCTCCACTGTCACCACAGGGCGTGTATCTGTAGCAGCTCTGTTCTCATTAAAATTTTGCAGTTTAGCTTCCAGTTCCAGTTCCTGATCCCGTAACTCACTAGCCCGATCAAATTCCTGAGCTTTTACCGCAGCATCTTTATCCCAGATAATTTTACGAAGAGACTGCTTAAGTTCTTTGGCTAAAGACGTCTGAGAATGACGCAGATGCACACAGGAACCCGCTTCATCAATTAAATCAATCGCCTTGTCGGGTAAATAGCGATCTGCGATATAACGATTTGACAATTTTGCAGCAGCCACTAGAGCATCATCGGAAATGAGCAAATTGTGATGTTGCTCATAGCTAGATCGCACTCCTTTCAGAATCTCAATCGTCTCCTCAACGCTAGGTTCATTAACCATTACAGGTTGAAAGCGTCGCTCTAAAGCTGCATCTTTCTCAATGTACTTGCGATATTCGTCGAGGGTAGTGGCACCGATACACTGCAGTTCACCTCGGGCCAAAGCCGGCTTAAGCATGTTGGCTGCATCCATGCCACCTTCCATGCCACCTGTTCCCACCAGGGTATGAATTTCATCGATGAGAAAAATGATATTGCCAGCCTTGTTAACCTCAGCCACAATCTGCTTGAGGCGTTCTTCAAAGTCTCCGCGAAATCGAGTGCCCGCTACTAATGAGTTAATGTCTAGACTCAACACCCGCTGGTCGAGAAGCAATTCCGGCACATCTTGGTTGATAATCCGTTGAGCCAATCCCTCAGCAATCGCTGTTTTACCCACACCAGGCTCACCAATAAGTACTGGGTTATTTTTGCTACGACGACCTAGAATCTGAACAACGCGCTCAATCTCCTGACTGCGGCCAACAACCGGGTCAATTTTGCCCTCGGCAGCTAATTTCGTCAGGTCAGTGGCAAACTCTTCCAACGCTTTTCCCTTAAAGCCACTAGCGTCTCGACTACCAGTAGTGGTTACAGGCATCCGTTCACCCACTGCTCGAATAATTGCGATACGGAGCTTGACCAGGTCTACGCCTAGGGTTATCAGTATTTTGGCAGCAGAACTTTTGTCACTGCTGGTGACTGCAAGTAATAAGTGCTCTGGACTTACGTAGCTTTGATCTAACTGCTGAGCTTCCTTGAGAGATTGCTCTAAAAGCTGTTTAGCGCTAGGGGTGAAGGGAATTTCGGCAGATGGTTGCTTACTATCACTTTTTAGCGTAGCCTCAACTGCTTCCTGTAAAACCTGTAAAGTTATACCAGCTGCCTGAACAATGGGAGAAACCAGACTATCGCCTTGGGCAATGACCCCAACCAGTATAAGTTCGGTTCCAACATAGTGTTGGCGTAACCGGCTTGCCTGCTGCTGGGCAATCATAATGGCCGAGATTGCCTTGTCGTTGAAAAGCTCAAACATAATACAAAATTCTCGATAGTTTGTCTGCGAGATAACGTGGATAGCCTAGGAACGGATGACTACCTACGGGGGATATGGAGAGTGAAGCGTGATGATGTTGCTAATTCCAACTTACAGAGCTGATCGGAGAAAGAACTGAAGCGTAGATAAACGGTTGCTTAACGTTCTGGGAATACCATGGCTGCCTCACCGATTAACTTATGTAAAGGACTACATTAAAAACACTAATGCAATCGACCCCAGCCTAGGGAGGGGGAAATCCGTACAGTCAAGCATTTTTCCTTGACAAATCAGATATTTCGGCAAACCGCAAAATTTAAATACGGCTTTCCACCCCTGTAAGCAATTCTAAATTTTATTTACATTAATTAATACAAAAGGATTGATTAAGACTCAATTAGCCATTCCCAATCACTGATCCGTTGGGGCCATTCAAGTTTTCCATAGCCTGACAGGTGATTGCACACCTCAAGATCAAAGTCAATTTTACTTTTAAGCACGTTCGAAAAATGAGCACTGTTCAAAACGATAAGGATTTAGTTCGCATCTACTTAAAAGAGATTGGTCGTGTACCCTTACTAACGCCAGAACAGGAGGTTACTTTTGGCAATGCGGTGCGGACATTGATGACGATTGAAACTATAAAAGATGGCCTTGCAGAATCTCTTGGCCATGAGCCGACTTTAGAAGACTGGTCCAAGGCAGCTAATCTGACAATTGATGAACTCAAAATGGCTGTGGAGCAAGGTCAGCGAGCTAAACGTCAAATGGTGGAAGCTAACCTGAGATTGGTAGTTTCTGTGGCGAAAAAGTATCTCAAACGTAACGTCGAGATACTCGACCTCATTCAAGAAGGCACCATTGGTTTGCAACGAGGCGTAGAAAAATTTGATCCGTCCAAAGGATATCGGTTTTCTACCTATGCTTATTGGTGGATTCGGCAGGCAATGACGCGTGCGATCGCAGAGAAAAGTCGCACAATGCGTTTGCCTATTCATATCCACGAAAAGATCAACAAAATCAAAAAGACTCAGCGACAGTTGGCGCAACAGCTGGGCCGTTCTGCCACATTTCAAGAAATTGCTAATGCTTTAGATTTGCCGCTTGAAAAAGTTCGCGATTGCATCAGTTATAATCGGCAACCCCTCTCTCTCGATCTACGTTTAGGGGATAACCAAGATGTAGAACTCGGTGATCTTCTAGAAGACGATAGTCAATCACCAGAGGACTATGCAGCTCAAGAACTGATGCACTCAGACGTCGCTGACATGATGAGCACGTTAACTAAGCAGCAACAAGAAGTCCTTTCATTACATTTTGGCCTCAAGGGTGGTCAAAAAATGACATTTGCTCAAATTGGCTCACAACTCAACGTCAGTCGTGAGCGAGCTCGCCAGATTGAGCGAGAGGCCTTCAAATTTCTGCGCCGTAACTATAACTCCGCTCGCAAGCATCTAGCAACCGCTTAATCAACAGCCGACTACAGTAGCGCATTAAGCTGCTGCACTCGGACATCTTGCCGCTGCTGTAGGATACGTCTGTAGGAATTAACGAGGGATTGAGCCAATTGACCTTCAACAATAGCCGCCTCGTCACGGGATGCAAAAGGAGACGCCAATAACGGCTGTACCGAGGGTTGCAAAAACGTGCTAGTCAACTCTGTAAACAGAGCTTCATCCCAAACTAAGCCTGATTCGTAAGCCTCGGGAGCCACTGTCAGATGGGCCTTAGCCATACAACGAATCACACTACGTAACGGATAGAAAAGACATTGGGATGCCATGGCTTAAATCTTGAGGAAACCTAAAAACAACATTTAATTGTTGTGAAGTATACGTCTCTTTTTTTCTTTTTTCAAATTCCTTCTTAGTGTGCCCAACTCATATATCGACAGCACTAAGTAATAGTACGTACAATGCGCCCCATTAATTTTGGGCTGTCTAGGGTAATGCACTGAACCAGTCAAGACTGTAGCTTTAAACACAAGAAAAGCTGGTGAACAAAAATTCACCAGCCTAACGCCATGCATTAGATTAGAAAGGTCTACCTGTTTAAAACAAGATATGTGAGACCTTAAGCAGGATAAACTTGTAGAAGCTTACCAGCCAGGTACCCGTAACCAATGATTGGCTGGCTGCAATTATGCTTAACAGGGCCAACCTGAGCTACTGCTGCTACACCGTAAAGACCGGCAGTTAGCTGAGCATCTTCAGGCGTACCTGTCCACTTCAGTTCATACTCATAGGTATCTTTCACCGTTGTGATGACAACTTCTACATCCTCTTCAGCCGCTGCACCACCAATACCTTCGAAGGCAAAGCGGACATGGACGTCAGTGCCTAGACACATTAGCAGTGAAGTCAGCGGGCTCTTGTTAAACGTAACTTTTAAGCTAACAGAAAGCTCTTCGCTATCAGCAACAATATAAGGAGAGTTAGCAGGAGCAGGTGTCAAACCAGCTTTTGTATCATCACTTGTTCCAGCGATAGTCAAATCGCTCATCGAGAAAAAAGAAGGACCAAGAATATTCTTGGAATAGGTCTCAGAACCGAAAAATTGTTTGGTTGGTTGAGCAGTCATAAGAATGTCCTAATGTTATTCGTTTAAGCCGAAAACCGATACAAAAAAGTGCTTTTTACGCTTTTTTTGATTAGCTTTACAGCGCATTTACATCATGCTTGATACTTTTTAGAAGACCATCACCCACGAGGGTAATGTTTTAGAAAAGAGATTAAAAATAGAAATAAAAAATCAAATTAAACAGATTTTTGCATCTCATGAATTATCAATTCTGAGAACTCTTCACCCTATCGATTACTAATCAAAAAACTGACAGAATACTCTCCCAATCTCACGGTACAGATTAAGTTCTAAAATCACCTACCATAGGCATGCAAAAACTAGCCCAATGTCAGCAACAACAATACACTACATTTCGTAGCATTCTTGAGCACGTATATATCACGCAGCCTTGATTAATGAGTGCCATCACTCCCATAGGTACTAAGAGCATAACTGCCATAAAAAACGCCTCGACTTTAGTAGTCGAGGCGTTCTTAAATCAACAATATGACTGCTGATTAAAGTGCCTAAGCTGTAGCTGGATAAACGCTTACTTTTTTACGACTCTTACCCTTGCGCTCAAAGGTAACTACGCCATCAATTAAGGCGAATAACGTGTCATCACTACCACGTCCTACATTCTCACCAGGGTGAACTTTAGTACCACGCTGACGAATGATGATGTTGCCTGCAACTACTGCTTCACCACCATATTTTTTAACGCCTAGGCGTTTCGCGTTTGAGTCGCGACCATTTCGCGTACTACCCGTACCTTTCTTATGAGCCATTACTTAAATCTCCGTGTCTACCTAAGTATAAACTGACTACTAATGCCTTGATTCAGCGCTCTATTCTTCTTCGCTAGCAGCAGGAGCGTCTTCCGCAGTGATCGTTTTACCACCAATATTGATGGCATCAATCATCAGGCGAGTGAGTTCTTGACGGTGACCACGTTTCTTACGGGTCTTCTTCTTAGGCTTCATCTTGTAAACGATGACCTTTTTGCCTCGTAAGTGGCGGACTACAGTACCACTCACGCTAGCACCCTCTACAAGAGGCTGACCGATACTAGTTTCACCATCATCATTAACTAGTAGCACCTTATCAATAGTGATACTGGTATCCTCATCTACTGCTAGACGATTGATATCGTAAAAGCGACCAGGCTCAACACGCAGTTGGGTACCACTCGCTTCGATAATTGCGTATGTCATTCTTTCTCCCTTGCCGTACAGGTAGCATTGTCTGCTTCAAACCTGATCCGAGCAGTTTTTTGCACAGACTCTAATCATCGTTAATTTTGGCAGATACTGTCAAGGGTTAATTAGAGACACTACAGAATCAACTGATTATCTATTTCCGAAATTCTTTACAGTTTTTGATATATGGGTCTGGACCATATTTCGTCCTGATTGCCCCTGGAGCATGCGTTTTAAGTATATAAGTTCTGTTCTCCATAGGCGAGGAAATTCAGGCATATGTCAGACCTACTGATGTTGATGGCACAGCTCACTGCTGCGGAACCCCTTAGTGGTCCGAATTCGGACGCTGACATCGCGCCGATGGCTCAAGCCGCTGTGGATGCAGCTAGCCAGATTGAGCAGTCGCTCCCTCAACCAGCAGTACTGGGCGACATGGCTCTGACACCTGAGTTTTCTAGGGAAGTTGCGGCTCGCAGACAAAAACTTTTACACCTCCAGCAAACAGCGCGTCACCGCCCTGCACCAACGGCCTACGCGACCACGCCTCGGGCATTGGAGGTAGCTCGTCGTCAGGCAACCGTAATTGCTGGGCCTCGACCGAATAGTGGTCCACAGCTGTTTGAGCAACGTTGGGCTGCGTTAAAATCTGGTTCGTTATATACACGGGTAGCACCAGAGAGTTTCCAAGGTCAGTGGGCCAAAGCAACGTATCAGCCCACCTATGAAGAATGGCAAGGCCTATTAAAGCAAGAGGCAGATGCGATCGCATCTGGCCAAGGCAGCAATCGACTCACCGTTGTCGTCGGCGATTCCCTGAGCATGTGGCTGCCTCCTGAGCTATTGCCTCGCGATCGCTTCTGGCTCAACCAGGGAATTTCTGGCGATACTACAAGTGGTATCCTCAAGCGACTTTCCGCATTCGCCAACACCAGCCCCGACACCATTCATCTCATGGCCGGTGTTAACGACCTCAAAAACGGGGCCAGCGACCACGAAATTCTGACCAATCTCAACCAGATCATGGCGCGACTACGACAGCAGCACCCCTATGCCCGCGTCGTTGTCCATTCCATCCTGCCTACCCGTTGGGAAAATATCCCCAGCAGTCGTGTGCGCTCCCTCAATACCCGTATCGCTGAACTCACCGACTACCATCAGTTAGATTACTTAGACCTCCATCCCAGCTTCAGTAACGATACCGGCAATCTTCGCCAAGAATTGACGACGGATGGCTTACATCTCAACCGATTAGGCTACCAAGTCTGGCAACTAGCTCTGTTAGAGGTGTAGAACCGCGATGTATAAAAATAGGCCACCAACGGCGCTTTCCAACTGACCAATTTGCCCCGTAGAATAAAGGGCCAAGGTCAAATATCACTAGTAAGCGCCCACATGAAATCCTATCTGGCTGCAGCGTTGCAGATGACCAGCGTACCTGACCTGAGAAAGAATCTTACTCAGGCCGAGGACCTCATTGACCTGGCCGTACGTCGTGGAGCCGAGTACATTACCCTCCCTGAGAACTTTTCCTTTCTCGGAGATGAAGCCGGTAAGTTAGCCCAAGCCACTGAGATTTGCACTGCCAGTGAGCAGTTTCTCAAAACCATGGCCCAACGCTATCAGGTCACATTGTTGGGTGGTGGATACCCTGTCCCTACAAAAGATGACCGTGTTTATAACACGGCACTTTTAGTTGACCCCAACGGCAAGGTCTTGTTGCGTTACGAAAAGGTACATCTATTTGATGTCAACCTGCCCGATGGCAATACCTATCAAGAATCTGCCACAGTCACCTCGGGACATCAACTACCAACGGTATGCAAAGCTCCTAATCTCGGAGTTCTAGGCATGTCCGTTTGTTATGATGTGCGTTTTCCAGAACTCTATCGGCACTTATCTCAACTAGGGGCAGAAGTGATTACGGTGCCTGCAGCCTTTACGGCTTATACCGGCAAAGATCATTGGCAAGTATTGCTCCAGGCACGAGCCATTGAAAACACTTGTTATATAATTGCCCCTGCCCAGACTGGGTTCCATAACACCATTCGCCAGTCCCATGGCCATGCCATGATTGTTGATCCCTGGGGTATTGTGCTAGCAGATGCAGGACAAGATGTAGGCATGGCCATCGCCGAAATCACCCCATCACGACTGGGACAGGTCCGACAACAGATGCCATCTCTAAACCATCGGGTATTTGCATAGAGCATCTATTAAATATTTGCAACTCGCATTATGACAGAAGTATGAATTTTTCCTTAAAGAAAGGGATGAACCTGATCGTAATGAGCTAATAGCATCGAGCTAACTCATGTAGAGTAAACAGGATAAGTAAATTTCTACGGTTCGTATGATCGATATAACCGGAGTGCTTTCAGGCATAGAAAGCAGTACGTTTTTATTAGCTGAAGTTAATGAGGCTGAGTTAGGGCCATTTGTCTTAGCCAGCGTGTTACTTAGTTTAATTGTTATTTACTTAGCCGCGAAAATCGGTGGTGAGCTTTGCGCTCGGGTTAATTTGCCATCTGTTCTGGGTGAGCTAGTCGGTGGGGTAATTGTCGGAATCTCAGCCCTCAACCTAGTTGTTTTTCCTGAAGGAGCCGAGCCTGTCCACTCGGTGCTCATGGATTTTGTCCAACTCACCGCCCATTTGGATCCGGATGCGCTGCTAACAATATTTAAAAGCCAGAGTGAGGTGATTTCTGTTCTGGCTGAGATTGGTGTCATTATTCTGCTTTTTGAAATCGGCTTAGAATCCGACCTCAAAGAACTGATTCGAGTCGGTCCCCAAGCAGCAGTTGTTGCCGTTGTCGGTGTAGTTGTACCCTTTGTAGCGGGCACTGCCGGGTTGATTGCCCTATTTAATGTGTCAACAATTCCAGCTGTATTTGCTGGGGCTGCACTCACCGCAACCAGTATTGGTATTACAGCCAAGGTATTGGCAGAGCTGCAAACGCTCAGTTCACGGGAAGGACAAATTATTATTGGTGCTGCTGTTTTAGACGATGTATTAGGCATCATTGTCTTAGCCGTTGTCGCCAGCCTTGCCAAAACCGGTGAAATCGAAATCACCAATGTGATTTTTCTAATTATTGGTGCAGCTGTATTTCTAGTAGGCTCAATTTTGGTTGGGCGGCTACTCAGTCCACTGTTCGTTGCACTGGTCGACAATATGCAAACCCGTGGCCAGGTGCTGATTAGCTCCCTGGTTTTTGCATTTGTGCTGTCCTACATTGCCGCAGCCATTCAGCTAGAAGCAATCCTGGGAGCATTTGCTGCCGGCTTGATTTTGGCTGAAACCAGTAAACGGAAAGAATTGGAGGAACAAATCAGCCCAATTGCAGACATGCTGGTGCCCGTCTTTTTTGTTACCGTGGGTGCCCATACAGACATCAGCGTCCTGAACCCTCTCAACCCAGCGAACCGTGAAGGCTTGGTTATTGCCTCCTTTTTGGTTGTCGTTGCCATCCTCGGCAAAATCATCACTGGATTTACGGTCTTTGGTCAAGATGGAATCAACCGCATGGCCATTGGTGTTGGCATGATTCCTCGAGGCGAAGTGGGTCTGGTGTTTGCCGGCGTAGGTGCTGCTAGTGGCGTCCTCTCAGAATCGTTGGATGCGGCCATTATTGTGATGGTTATCCTGACTACGTTTATCGCCCCGCCACTCCTGCGTGTCGTCTTTAATACCGACGATGATGATGATCCCAATTGTCCCACTGACATAAAAGCTCCCCAAGAAATGGCTGAGGCAGCTACAGACTGAGTTTTCCTTAGACCAAAATCTGTTGTCTATGTGCAACTAGCCGCAGCCGAGTGTGAATAACAAAGCTGTGGCTAGTCGTATAATTGCGCATTATTGCTGATATCGCTGAGGAATTTTAGAGATTACCTTTGGTTCTAGCGAATCAATGGAGTCACTGACGTAGGCTATGGCTGCTGGCTAAGTGTAGGGCGTTGACCAATTTTTTAGACAAAATTAACTCTGACCTGTAAAAAGTAGTTGGATTTAGTTATCATGCGAGCCAATTAAAGCATGTTGCATGGGCTAGGACCATGCAACATGGTCAGATGCTGAGTGGGTTTCATAGCAATTCAGACAGTTCCTACAACATTCGAAGTTACGGCTTTTTGCTTAAAAGTTTTGTATGAAACTAAAATCTGTCAAAAATCCAACTAAACTCTAAGCAACGTAAAATATCCAATTTAGTAAGCGTCTTCCCCATGGCAAAAATCCTTCAGATGCCCATCCAAACCGGTAAAATTGGCGTTTTTGACAGCGGTGTTGGAGGATTAACGGTATTACGGGAGATTATGGCCCATCTCCCCACTGAGTCTCTACTTTACTTTGGCGATACTGCTCGGGTGCCCTATGGCGATCGCTCTCAGACTGAGCTATTAAGGTTTGTGCGGGAAATCATTACTTGGATGCAGGGGCAGGGCGTCAAGATGGTCGTGATGGCCTGTAATACCAGTTCAGCATTGGCCCTAGAAACGGTTCGGGCAGAATTTGACATGCCCATTCTCGGGATTATTTTGCCAGGGGCACGGGCAGCGGCTAAGGCAGGTCGACGCATTGGTGTCATTTCTACAGTCGCGACGGCCAACAGCAATGCTTACAAGCAGGCGATTTTAGAAGCATCGCCAGTAGCTGAAGTTTGGCAAGTTGGCTGTCCTGATTTTGTGCCTTTAATTGAAAAAAATCGGATTGATGATCCCTACACACGGGCAGTGGCTACAGATTATTTGAAGCCTCTGATGGCTGCCAATATCGACACATTGGTATATGGCTGTACCCACTACCCTCACCTAGCTCCATTGATGGAGCAAATTTTGCCACCATCCATTAAGGTGATTAATCCAGCCCAGTCATTGGTGTCTGCTATGGCTAAAGAGTTAGACATGCTGGGCTTACGCAACACCCAGTCGAAACCAGACATAGACTTTTATGTCAGTGGCGATCCAATCAAGTTTGCTAAAGTCTCTGGGCAGTTGATGGGATTTAGTTCACAGGTGCAGCCAGTGAGCTTGTCCGTTTTAGAAGGGCTTGCGATCGCACAATCCGTCTAAGGCCTAACCCATGGGCTATGACTTTCTTCTGTTTAAACTCACGGCCCCATTCGATCTCCTCAAGACCTATCAGAAACTAACACCTTGTTAGACATAAGACCTGGCTCGATGAGATTTCAATATAAAAAAGGGCGCACCCATGGTGCACCCTCCAGGCTTTTAATGAGATGGCTGATCTAGTTAGTTAATACTGCTAGGACCTTGTCGTGAATTTCACCGTTACTGACAACCACACCTTGAGTATCCACAAAGCGAGGCTCCTTGGAGAAGTCTAAGGTCTTGCCATGCATATCAGTTACTTTGCCACCGGCCTCTTCAATTACCAACACACCAGCCGCATGATCCCAGATCTTTTCACGATATCCAGGGTACTTAGGAGAGGGTAGTCGCAAATAAAGGACGGCATTACCAGAGGCGACAGTACCATATTTAGCCTGGCTATCCATACGAATGGCCTCAGTGGTAATACCAGCCGCCTGGGCAATGCGTGAATGAAGCTCTTGGTCACTGTGGGCCACACTTTCCACAAAACGGAAGTTAGCAGTGTCAGAAGAAGACGTTACAGAAATCTTCTCAGGATTGTTGCCATCCATGTCCATCATCATGGTCCCTTCACCGCGAACAGCCACGAACAAGATGCCAGAACGTCCATTTAAATTCAGGGCAGGACACCCTAAGACACCCACCTTCAAATCACCATCTTCCACCATGGCCAGGGCAACGGCATACTGGTCACCCCGCAAAAAGCCCTTAGTACCATCAATGGGATCTAGGGTCCAATAGCGGGGGCTCACATCACCATTACCTTGGTCAATCCAGCCAGGAATCTGCTCATCGGTAGCATCAGGAAGAACAGCCTTGACATAGCCAGTCACCTGGGTAAGCCGAGCGGCCATCTCTGGCGTTCTGAGATCGTCAGCGTCTTCTTCACCGACAATGGGATCGTTGGGGAAGGCGTCTTTAAGCATTTTGCATACAATCGCCTGGGCACCAAAGTCGGCGACAGTTACCGGGCTTTTATCAGATTTTTCAATCGCTTCAGGTACCATTTCAGCCCGTACTTTTTCACATATAGTGGCCGCAGCTTGTACTGCTGCGATCGCAATTTCTTTTTCCTTTTCGTAGGCCATAATAATAACGCTAAAGATTTAACAAAAAGTTAGACGACTCCCTGTACAGTTTACCGAACCATACTGATGCCCTCAGTAGAGAATCTATGAATTTGTCTGGATTGACTCACCATAATCACGAATCCATGTGCGGGTACCAAAGGTTCGACAGCTAAAGCTAGCCACCCGAGTCGCCTCTGCCAAAGCCCTTGGGAAATCGCCTGCCCAAGCATAGCAAAATGCCCCATGGAAAATATCCCCTGTCCCCAAGGTATCCACCACGGTTGTCGTCGGCACCGGTAGCTCGCCCACCCGCCCCTGCTCGCTGAAGACAATGGGTCGCTCACCATGGGTAATGGCAATATGGGGTATCCCTAGTCCTTGTAGGTAAGTCAACGCATCTTGGTCATCCGGCGGTTTAAAGTTTGCCGACGCAATCACCACCGTGGCCAGGGCAAGCACCTGGTCAAACCCCGGCTTCCAACTACCTGCATCCACAACAACAGGAATACCTAACGGCTGAGCAGCTTTGGCAATTTGTTGCCCCAATGCCATTTGATGACCATCCAACAGCACAACATCTATACCTGTCAGATCCACTAGATCCACGGTTTGAGGGTCGACCTGCAATCCCACCGCATTCCGGGAGATAACAGCACGTTCCCCTGAGGCTTTAGAAACAACAATGGAAGACATCGGTGGCGGTTCTTGTCGCTCAGGCGTCAAATCCTGAATGTTCACCCCCACCTGAGCCATATCCTCCCGCAGCAGCGTTGTGACGGGGTGTTGCCCCACTGCTGCCATCACAGTGGCATTGCCTCCTAAGGCTGAAAACGCTACCGCCGCATTCGTTGCCGGGCCACCTGCTGCCATCACTGCGGACGCAGCCACCAGCTTTTCATTCGCCTGGGGTGGTCGCTGCGCTTGATAGATGCAGTCGAGGGTCATGAGCCCAACAAATAGTCCACGCATATGGAAATAATCAGTCAATCGCTGGCATATCTTGCAGCAAGCTATCCAAACTCATCAAAAGTGCAGGTAAGGTGTTCTGAATAATCATCCAAAGTAATTTGTAATTTACCCGCTCATAGCGATGGGCAATAATATTCCTCAATGCAACCGTATTGCGCCAATCGATTTCAGGATGTGCCTGTTGAAACTCTACCGATACTCGTCGACAAGCTTCTCCTAAAATTTCAAAATTACGTTCTACCACCCTTTTTATCCAGAGTGTTTCCAAGAAACTGTCTTCAGAAAAATCAGCTGTAAATTCCTGGATTTCTCGAATCGCTCGGGCCATATCCCAAATGGCAGCAGCATCTCGATTAAGATCGCTCATAGATAATACGATTTGTCTTTAGAATTTCTGCCCGTCGATAAGGATTCTCCAGAAGGTGTTTTTGTACTAAATCAACTTTGCGTTTAAAAAGTTTTTCAGATGTTTCCTGTAAATCTAACCATATGGGCCAAGTTAGCTTTTGTTCCGGAGCAAATTCTATTAAAAGATCTACATCGCTGGGATTTTCCCCATCTGGTCGGAAATCATCCCGTAAGACTGACCCAAACACCCCTAGTTCAACGATGTCAAACTGCTCGCAGAATTTGACTATTTGGTCATAGTCCACCTGCAAACGTTTTTTGAGAATGTCCAATACTGAACTTTCTGATATTGAGCTTTCAGAACCAGTGCTTTGCATGGCAAATTCGAGAAAGTTGCAGTCAGGATATACGTTTAGGCGGCAATGAACCTGTATTTCAATTGTATGGTTAAGGAAGACTTGTAACCAATACTGACGTTGTCTACTGCTGGTACGCTTTACCTGGTTGCCACCCCCATTGGCAACCTTGAGGATATTACTTTTCGGGCTGTTCGTATCCTGCAGGAAGCGGATCTAATCGCAGCGGAAGATACCCGGCACACGGGTAAGCTGCTACATCATTATCAGATCGAGACGCCGCAGATCAGCTATCACGAGCATAATGCTCAGGCGCGAATACCTCAGCTAATTGAAAAACTGCAAGCAGGCCAAACCATTGCCCTGGTAAGCGATGCGGGTATGCCAGGGATTTCGGATCCAGGCTATGAACTGGTGTGTGCCTGCACTGAAGCCGGAATCGTTGTCAGTCCAATTCCAGGGCCTGTGGCGGTGGTGAGTGCGATCGCAGCCTCAGCACTACCCTCAGATCGGTTTACCTTCGAAGGATTTCTACCAGTTAAAGGGAAATCAAGAATTGAACGGCTGGCTCAATTAGCCACAGAACCCCGCACCATGGTGCTTTACGAAAGCCCCCATCGGTTGATCAAAACCCTGGCCGATTTGCAAACCCATTTGGGGGGTGAGCGCCGGGTGACCATAGCGCGGGAATTAACCAAGCGTTATGAGGAATTTTGGCGCGGTACGGTGGTGGGTGCGATCGAACACTTTACGGTAACTGAGCCGAGGGGAGAGTTTACAGTTGCGATCGCAGGCCACATACACACCCCTAAACCGATCTCTGAAGCCGATCTCATCCAACAGCTAGAAACCCTTATCTCCCAGGGACTTTCTCCTTCTAAAGCCAGCCGCCAGCTCGCCCAGGCAACCGGTCTCTCCAAACGAGAGATTTATCAACTCAGCCTCACAATGAAACAGGAATAGGAATAAATTTTGAAATCAATTTTTAGGGGCTCCATAAAACGCCTCTACAAATTGATTTTATGGAGTTTTACCGTTTTGGCAAAGCGAACCAATTGTCCCAACTCAAATCCCGCCCCGGAAAACCGACCGATGCAAACGGCCATGCATCGTCTAACCATTGACGCACAGTAGCCAACAAGCGATCTTCTAGGCCACTAACCAATTCACTTTGCCGTGCCCACAGCAGAGCATAGGCATCATAGCCCTGGCGATCTGAGGGATAAAAATACACACAGCCCAGGCAGCGGCTTTCATCCGGACTCATCATTGTATAAGCAAAAGAGGTGCGCCGCTGAAATTCTTTTTGATGCCAGCCCAGGTCAATTAAATCCTGCTCTAAGGTCAAACCATCTGGCCAAGTACTGGGGGGCGGAAAAATCCCCTTCAGATGGTCAGCACTGGTGATAACTGCCTCAAAGTCTTTCACCACATCATTAACCGTCAGCATTCGTAGACGATACTCATCGGTTTCCAGCACCGCTGGCACATCAAAATCTGACGGAACAAAGGAAGAAGTCGAAGTACCCACGTTAAAACTGCTGTTTTAGTACTTTTAGAATTTTTAGCACGCTGTAGAGCTGATTGCAGGCCCAATTAAAAATTACAACTGCTATCTCAAGCGTTGTTCAATGGATTGGAAATCGCGGTTAATTTCAACCCAGAGAGATTTATTTAAAGGGTCCGTTTTTAGAGCTTTATCTAAATAAATGCGGGCTTTTCCTAACTGGCCTTGGGTGATCAGCTGACGGCCCCAACGTTGGTAGGTGATTGCCTGCCACTGACGAACTTCTGGGTCATGGGTGATGCGCTGGGCAAGTCCCTCGACAAGTGCGATCGCACGCGGATACTTCTGCTGTTTGAACAACATCTGCAATTGCCGATAGGAATCTTGCTTCAGCTTTTGCTCATGATCCGATAATCCTGGATTCGTTTGAACCGGACTAGGTTCTTCTTCTACCGGAGTCTTTGCCACCACAGCGTCCTCTTCTTGAGGTTCCTCATCAGGCTGCAATATCTCCAGCAATGCGTCGTAGGCTTTAGTCACCTTGATGAAACGATCTTGAGCCCTTTGATCATCAGGATTAACATCTGGATGATACTTACGCGCCAACTTACGATAGGCGGCCTTGACATCATCAAATGATGCCCCCGTTCGTAACCCTAATGTGCGGTAATGATCAGCTAGCCCCATTTCACCCAATAACTGCTTCAGATTCTGCCATTAAAACGCAGAACATGACGAATATTACGCCACGCTTGGAAATTTAGGTGAGAACCTAAATTTTTAGGCGTGGCCCATGAGTGTGGTGTGCAAAATGAAAATTAAGAGGCGCATCTATTACACACGCTCTTCAATTACCCGATCAATCAGACCATAGGCTTTTGCCTCTTCCGCCGACATAAAATTATCCCGGTCTGTATCCCTTTCAATTTGCTCAATCGTTTGGTTAGTATGCTCAGCCATCAAGCTATTTAAGCGACGCTTAATCTGAACAATGTGATTAGCCTCAATTTCAATGTCTGTTGCCTGACGCTGACCAACACCGCCCAATGGCTGGTGAATCATGATACGAGAATGCGGCAGCGCTAGACGCTTACCGGGAGACCCGGCACATAACAAAAATGAGCCCATGGAAGCAGCCAGCCCCACACAGATCGTAACGACCTCTGACTTGATATAGCGCATGGTGTCGTAAATTGCCATGCCAGCTGTAACCGAGCCACCTGGAGAATTGATATAGAGGTAAATCGGCTTGCTGGGATCATCAGAATCCAGATACAGCATATAAGCCACGATGGCATTAGCGATACCGTCTGTCACTTCTTCAGTTAAGAAAATGATGCGCTCACGAAACAGACGCTCGTATATGCTGATCCATTGTTCATAGGTGCTACCAGGAAGGCGATATGGAACGCTGGGAATACCGATAGGCATGGGGTTATAGGGGGTAAGGGGTTATTTCAAAAATTAAGCAGGTTTCTCAATCACCCGGTCGATCAAGCCATACTCAATGGCTTCTTGGGGGGTGAGGTAAAAAATCCGCTCCATGTCCTTATGGATCTTTTCTTCAGGCTGACCAGTGTTCTCACTTAGCAGCTGAGTGATCAATGCTGATTTACTCAGGACCTCGTCAGCATTGAGTTCAATATCCGTGGCTTGACCGCGGGTACCACTATAGGGATGCACTAGCGCGATAGACGAATTTGGCAGACTGGAGCGCTTGCCTTTGGCTCCGCAAGATAGCAATACAGCAGACATGCCAATGGCTTGGCCCATGCAGATAGTAATCACATCAGACTTAATATGACGCATGGTGTCGTAGATAGCCAGCCCCGAGGTAATGGACATCATGCCCGCTGAGCCGTCGGCCATTCCAGCCATAACGGGATCACCGAGGGAGTTTATATATAGATAGATAGGCTTACCAGGGTCTTCAGAATCCAGGTATAGAAAAGCCGATATCAGCGAATTTGCCACACCGTCAGTCAAAGGCTGATTTAAAAACAAGATGCGTTCTTGACTCATGCGGGTGTAAATGTTCACCCAAGTCCAACGTTGACTGCCAGGCAGGTTGTAGGGTACTCGAATAGGACGTTCTACAGACATGGCTACCCAATACCCGCTGGAATTTGTGTTGGCAAATCTTTCGTACTTTCTAGGACCCGATCAATGAGACCATACTCCTTAGCTTCCGCAGGAGTCAGGTAGAACATACGATCCGTATCTTTCTGCAATTTTTCGGGCGTTTGTCCAGTGGAACGGGACAGAATATCGAGCGTTGCCTCACGGTTAGCCAGGACTTCCTTTGCACGAATTTGAATATCGGTAGCCTGGCCACGGGCACCCGTACGGGGCTGATTTAGAACAATGGTTGCATTCGGCAAACTCGCTCGAAATCCTTTGGTACCCGCCGCCAAAATCATGGATGCTGTACCCATGGCTTGACCGATACAAATGGTATGGACCGGTGGGCGAATATAGCGCATGGTGTCACAGATGGCGAAGGCTTCGGTTTCAAAGCCAAGGGCATCACCGGTATACCAGGATGTTCCAGTGGAATTGATATAGAAATAGATAGGTTTATCGGGATCGTCAAATTCTAAATAGAGCAGCTGGGCAATGATCAGTCTGGTGACGTCCATACCCATTTGACGCTTGTAATCGTCTGACGACACTAGGGGCGTACCCAAGTAGACAATCCGCTCTTTCAGAAGAAGCGATTGTAGATCGGGAGGGGGAGTACGAAACGCGGCATCCCCGCCATAGTAAGGAGCCTGTACGGCTTTAATATTAGAACTCATAGACCCAGTTAGCCCTCTGCGGTGTCAGCTGTTCACCGTTCAACGTTTTAATTCAATGGGTGCGATGTCACGTCCCATTGACGTCTACATAGTGTAACTCGCTCTGAACAAGCTAGCAGGCTAGGAATTTGGGGGATATCCGCCCATGGAATGGGTCTTTTTAAGGAATTTTGCGTCAAGTTATGTAGCCCTATCTGCACGTTCCCCACATCTTGCTATCACACTATGTTTATCCCGACGGGAACATTAGCGTTTGAGATTGACTAGAGCGTTGTCTTTGGCAGTAATTTTTCGGCAAATTACGTCAATGCTTTAAGCACATTAGGGTGATGTATTTAGGGTGAATCTCCAGAACCATATCGATAGCACCATTGGTAGGGAAACGAATGTATGAAAGCTAACGTGCAGTGGTCCATTAGCGATCGCAACCTAGACACCGCTCAAACCAATAGCCAGCGACACTTAGCCATTTCCGTCCAGGCCGCATCCAGTGGTGACCGTCCCCCCCTAAACCTATGTCTCATCCTCGATCAAAGTGGCTCCATGGGCGGCACTCCCATCAAAACCGTCCGCGCTGCTGCCAAGAAAATTGTCGATAACCTATCTCCCCAAGACCGCATTTCGGTGGTGTCGTTTGATCACGAAGTACAGCTAATTGTCGCCAACCAGCCCGCAACGAACCCGGATGCCATCAAACAAGCCATCGAAGGCATTCGCGCTGGTGGTGGTACTGCCATCGACGAAGGTCTGAAACTCGGCATCAAAGAAGTTTCCAAAGGTAAAAGCGGCACCGTTTCTCAAATTTTTCTGCTCACCGACGGCGAAAATGAGCATGGCAGCAATGATCGCTGTCTCAAACTAGCCCAGCTTGCCGTTAGCTATAGCTTTACCGTCAGCACCCTCGGCTTCGGTGACCATTGGAACCAGGATGTGCTGGAACAACTGGCCGATGCAGGAAACGGTAGCCTGACCTACATTCAAAATCCTGATACCGCCATTCAAGAGTTCAGCCGTCTCTTTAACCGTGTTCAGGCCGTCAGCCTTACGAATGCGTACCTGGTGCTGACATTACAACCCCAAGTACGGTTAGCAGAACTCAAACCCATTGCCCAGGTATTGCCAGAAACGATTGAATTAGACGTCCGTCGAGAAGGCGAGCAAGCCATCGTCCGTCTCGGAGATTTGATGGACAATACCCCCCGCGTTATTCTGGCTAACATCTATATCTCCCAACTACCCGCAGGCATCCATCCCATTGCCTATGCTGCCATCCAGTATGATGATCCCACCTTAGGCAGCTCTCTATCCACTGATAAAGCAACTATCAATGTCACCGCTCAAACCGTTTATCAGCCCCAGAGCGATCCTCAGGTGCAGCAATACATCTTGGCCCTAGCCAAATATCGCCAAACCCAGATTGCAGAAACTAAGCTACAGGCAGGCGATCGCAGCGGAGCCATCACGATGCTTCAGTCTGCAACCCAAACTGCCCTGCAAATGGGCGACCAAAACGCCGCTACGGTCCTGCAAGAAAACGTCACTCAGCTCCAGACAGGTCAAGACCTGTCAGAGCAGGCCAAAAAGAAAACACGCATTGCCTCTAAAACCATTTTGCAATAGTCAACGAAATACACGTGAGGTTTAGTTTGCCAGCAGGGGGGATCGGTTGGGAGATTAAGTTTAGCGGCTCTATTTGTCGGGTAATGGCAAAATCAACTGCTCAGGGCTTGCCCCCCTGAACCCCCTTAATCTGGGGAACTCAACTTCCCCAGGCCCCTTGCACAGGAGTTGGGCTGGTGAGTAGTATCTTATGGTGATTGCACCAGTGGCCGGTCAGGTAGTTACGCTGCTCCGCATTCGCTCCACACCTTAAAAGAAAAGTCATCCCCTTTCCCTTCAGAACCTTTCAACTAGAAAAATTCGACAAGGAAAAAACTATTTGAGGTAGAGCATAGATACCCCATGCTTTTTTAATTTTTCTGTGGCATGCCACAGAAAAATTAAAATCCACTCTACCGACCACTCTCTTTTCACGCATATCGGGACAACGTAATTATTTTTACGAGGGTTGTAGGGCGGCGTCCCGCCCTGCCCATAGGGGTGTGGGGAACTCGGAGGAGCCCCACGCAGGATCTAACACCTTTCGAGATACCCTAAAATCCCAACCCTTCAAATACCCCTTCAAAACCCACCTATGCACATCACCTACCACCCCATCACCCTCCACAAAAAAGTCCCCCTCACCATCAGCCGTGGCACCCGGTCCCAATCCACCAATCTCTTCATTCAACTCACCGACGACAACATCACTGGCTACGGCGAAGCCACTCCCTTCTCCATCGGCGACCAAACCCAAACCCCTGAAACCATTACCCACTCCCTCGACCAAATCATCGAAGGCATTTCCTATTACCATCCCCTCGACCGACAAATCATCGAAGAAAGCCTCGACCAGATTGCCCCCTGCTCAGCCGCCCGCGCCGCCATCGACGTCGCCCTCTGGGACTGGCTTGGCAAAAAGGTCGGTCTACCACTGTGGCAACTATGGGGATTAGATCCACAAAGAATTGGGCCAACCGCTGTCACTGTGGGCATTAATACCCCAGAAGGAGCATGCGATCGTATCCGCCGCTGGCATGCCGACTATCCTGATCTCCGCTCCATCAAAATCAAGCTGGGCAGCCCTGCTGGTATTGAAGCCGACCAAGCCATGCTCAGCGCCCTACAATCCGAATTTCATCCCCACGACAAAATTAGCGTTGATGCCAACGGCGGCTGGACTCTCGACAACGCCAAAACCATGGCCACCTGGCTCGCCGAGCGTAACATCACCTATCTGGAGCAACCCCTCCCCGTCAGCGCCAACCACCAGCTAGCCGAGCTAAAACAGCACTCACCATTACCCATTTTTGTCGACGAAAGCTGCTTCACCAGCCAAGACATTATGCCCCTAGCGCAGCATATCGACGGCATCAACATTAAACTAATGAAATCCGGTGGCCTGACAGAAGCCCATCGCATGATCCACACTGCCCGCGCCTGTGGCCTCAGCGTCATGTTTGGCTGCTATTCCGACAGCACTCTCTCCAATACAGCCTTAGCTCAGCTATCGCCCCTCGCCCATCACCTCGATCTCGACAGTCATCTTAATCTCAAGGATAATCCCTGCTGCGGAGCCACCTTGGAATTAGGTCGCCTCATGCCGAATAACCAGCCAGGCTTAGGAGTCACACACCTGGTTACTTAATCGCCACACGCATGGAATAAACCGCATCCGCCCAGGTTGGCCGCACATGGATACGATAACGCCCCGTACTACTCTTAGGCAAAGGGCCAGACCAATCTGTTGATGTCGCTCCAACATAATCACCGATCAGATGTAGCCAGTAGTCAGCTTCTTCAGAATAAATCTGGAAAACAGCATTCTCATCCCCGGCTTGTAACGAAACAGACAGCTCTTGTCCCGCATCTGCAAAAAAGAAATATTCATGCTGAGAGCCTTGGGTCACAGTTTTCTCCCAAATCACCGCCTCATTGGTTCCAGGAGCAAACTGAAGCGTTTCACTACTGCTAACTGGCGCATCGACATAGGTTATGCCAATGTCTGCGGCTGTATCAATATCGGACCGATCAATCTCGATCACATCATCTCGGACCCAACCCTCTACCCCAGACTGAGTGAACTGTACAAAATACCAAACATGTCCCTGGTATCTGGCTGTGGCTTCCAACACCGTCACCTCATCTCCTGGAAGCCCATAGTGAGGAGACGCTGATGCTGTGGTTGGCTGTGTTCGAATATTGATGCGGCTATGATCATCCTGACTGCGTAGAACCCCTTGACGCTGGGGGACCATCACATAAACTTTGATGCCAGGATCTTGAACAGACAGCTGTTTTGCGATCGCTGTGACGCCAGGATCTTGAACAGATGACTGTTTTGCGATCGCTGTCTGGGCTGCTGACTCAGTTGGTGGATCTTGAGTCTTAACGCTAACGGGTAGTTGCTGACTGGTAGCTTGTACCGTTGCTGCCACTGAAACCTCTTGATCAGCCGTTGTTGAACGACTGGCAGCTACCTGGGTTGACGCGTTTCCCTCAGATAGATGGGTCTGACAACTGACAACACTCAAACAACAAAATAAACAGCCTACCCCTTTGATAACGCCCATCAAAACACTCGTAGTATGCGACTGTCTCAAAGTACCCAATGGGGGCTGCTGGCTATAGGATAAAGACTGTCTCAAGGTGCCGGAGGGCTGGTGACTATAGGATGAAGACTAGCCAGCAAAGACCCCAATTAATGTGATCAAGCCACCCATAACCATCAGCCCGGCGGGCATAAATTTCTTTGTTTTTACCAATCGAATAATAAACACGATTAAGAGCAACAGGGTGACAATCTTGACCACCCAAAGACCGCTGGCAATGCCTTGCGCGGCTCGCAGTGCCCCGATCAGTAAAAGTAGCCCACTGACAATGCCAGAAATTAACGACGGCAAACTACGAGCCTTAAGGTAGCCAACAATACCACCCACTACAGCAAGGATTCCATAGATCAATGCGATGATAAGTCCTAATGACATAGTGCAAAGGGATTGAGGATGAAGGAATTTGGGGCAGCAACCATCGCTCAGTACCGACAGCAGACGGCCTCGCTCTTACTGTATCAGGCTGTTCTCAACGATACCGTAGGTCAAACATTCTTATCGTTGTTAGAAGCCCTCAGCACCAGCAAAGGTCTGACCAACGAACGAGCCCAGTGCCTCACCGCCTACGGCGAATGGTTCCAGGCATTAGCTAACACAGGTAAAAGCTGGGGAGGCCATCTAGTTGAGCGGATGTTGATTGCCGATAATGCGTTTACTCAAGCGGCACAGCGCTTAACGATGGCGAAACTACCCGTACCTCTCATAGCAGCAGCCCGCCACGATCTGTACATTCTCCAAAATCTATACGGCCTATCTCCTAGCTATGTCAGCCAGTGTGTGCAAACCGCCTGTCAGCTTCCCCAAGCACCGGTTGTATGGTCTTTAATGCCCGAACCGTTGCCAGTGGACTTGTCACCAGATTGGTCAGCAGGCATCGACAATCTCGTGACTTATTATCAACATCAAGGCACAGGCAAGTTTGGTCAGTTCCGTGGCTTTCGTTGGCAGCAAGGTCAACTCTTGGGCATCACTGAGCCAGATCCCATTCGCTTGGAGGATTTGGCTGCCTATGACGGCCCTAAAGATGCTCTAGTGAAAAATACCGAATTTTTGCTGGCCGGGTTTAACGCCCTCAATGTATTACTATACGGCAGTCGAGGAGCCGGTAAGTCATCCTTAGTCAAAGCATTGCTCACTGAGTATGGTGACCATGGCTTGCGTCTGATTGAGGTTGCCAAAGCAGACCTGTATGACCTGCCGACGATTGTGGAATCCCTGAGACCCCAACCGCAAAAGTTCATTATTTTTGTCGACGATCTTTCCTTTGAAGAAGACGATGATGCATTCAAAGCACTCAAGGTTGTACTAGAAGGTGGTCTGACTCGACGTCCCCAAAATGTAGTGGTTTATGCCACCTCAAATCGACGCCATCTCGTGCGAGAGTTCTTTGCTGATCGGCCCCGTCCTCGGGATGCAGATGAGCTCAAATCTTGGGATACAGTCCAAGAAAAGCTCTCCTTTAGTGATCGTTTTGGCCTTACCCTGACGTTTGAAGCCGCTGACCAACCGATGTATCTAGACATTGTGCATCACTTAGCAAAACAGGTTGGGCTAGACCTATCGCTGGAGGATTTGGACTATCGAGCGAGACAATGGGCCACCCGTCACAACGGACGTTCCGGACGTAGTGCTCGACAGTTTATAGACTTTCTATCGGCAGAACTCGCGTTGGATACGGAGAAATAGAGGCATGGGTAAGTGGGGACGCTGGGGGGTAGGTCTCGTGGTTGTGGTGAGTGTGGGGGTTGCGATCGCATCCATCACCAAACTCATCCAAGAACAGAACCGTATCTACACCATTCGCCTGGCCACAGGCAGCCCTACCGGTGAATACTACGCCTTTGGTCAAGCCATTGCCCAAGTCACTGAAGCGAACGAACCTAAGATCCGCGTTGAAGTCGTCGCATCTCCAGGGTCAAATCAAAATATGGACGATGTCCACACCCATACCGTTGATCTCGCCCTGGTACAAAATGACACCCCCACCCAACGCAATGTGCGCGCCATTGCCCAGCTGTACCCTGAGATGTTTCATCTCATTGCCAACAAAGATGCCAACATCAACAATCTGACCGACCTAAAGGGCAGACGTATTGCCCTAATGCCTGAAGGCAGTGGTTCCTACAATCTTTTCTGGCCCCTCAGTCAACACTATGGCCTCACCAAAAACGATTTTCAATTTCAACCCATGGGCGTCACTGAAGCCCACACCGCCCTGCAAAACGGGACCGTCGACGCCTTGTTCCGTATTATTGGTCTGGGCAACAGCAGCGTTGCTCAACTACTGTCCAATGAACAGTTCAAGCTAGTCCCTATAGACCAAATCGGCGCGCTACAGCTAACTCAACCCTACCTAGAATCCACCATCATTCCTAAAGGTAGCTACGATGGCGGCACTCCTATCCCGTCTGAAGATTTACCTGTCGTTTCTGTCAGCGCATTACTCATTGCCAATGTGGATGCCCATCCTGATGTTGTTAAAACCATCACTCGCATTCTCTACGAACATCGCAGTGAGCTAATCCGCATCAATCCGCGGACGGCTAATATTCAATCTCCAGAAAACAGCCAAAACCTTGGATTTCCACTCCATGAAGGTGCTCGCGCCTATTACACCCAAGACAATCCTAGTTTTTTAGTCACCTATGCTGAATCCATTGGCCTGTTAATGTCTATTAGCATCTTAATCTGCTCTAGCCTGTGGCAAGGTCGACAATGGTTCATCAGCAATCAAAAGGATCGCGCCGACCGCTACAACCTAGAAATTCTGGACCTGATTGAAAAAATAGAACAGGCCCAAGATTTTGATGAACTACAAAACCTACGACAACAACTCCTAGAAATCCTTAGAAAAGTTGTCGTCGATCTCGACATTGACAAAATCTCTCCAGAATCCTTCCAATCCTTTACGTTTCCCTGGGAAGTAGCTAATACAGCCATTCGCCACCAAGAAATCATCTTAAGTGGGCGTACTGCCCACAACTCCAAGAATTAAGTGACAGATATTAACCTACAGCCATCTAATCTCCATAGGAGTCAGCCGTTAGTTCTTTAAGTTCATTATCAACCATTGCCTCAACTAATTTAGAAAAAGAGTAATTGGGCTGCCATTGAATTTCGCGTTTAATCTTATCAATGGCCCCAGCCAGCACGACGGGCTCATCTGGTCGATAGAAAGCAGGATCAATGGAAACGTAATCTTGCCAATTTAAACCAACGTAAGAAAAGGCACAGTCTACAAGTTCTTTAACCGAGTGGGTCTCACCACTAGCAATAATATAGTCGTCCGGCTTCTCCTGCTGCAGCATCATCCACATGGCATTAACCACATCTTCCGCATGGCACCAGTCACGCCGAGCCTCCAGGTTGCCCAGCCGCAATTCATTCGCCAAACCTAACTTAATCTTTACTGCACCGCGAGTAATCTTACGAAACACAAACTCTGCCCCCCGCCTGGGTGACTCATGGGTATATGTAATGCCACAGCAAGCATAGAGATCGTATTTCTGACGATAGTTAATCGTCATCCAGTGGGCATAGGCTTTAGCTACACCGTAGGGATTACGGGGTCGAAATGCCGTACGTTCGGTCTGTGGAGACTCATCCGGCTGCCCAAATACCTCACTACTGGAGGCTTGGTAAAACCTTGCATCCGGCTTACAACGGCGGATCGCCTCTAACAACCGAGACACACCAATAGCTGTATATTCTGCTGTCAGCGCAGGTTGTGTCCAAGACAGCGGTACATAGCTCTGGGATGCAAGGTTATAAATCTCATCTGGCTGCGCCTCATCAATGGCGTCCATCAACGAAAACTGATCGAGCAGATCACCTGAAATAATTCGGACCTTATCAGCAAAGTGACTAATACGTCCAAAACTACTAGAACTGGAACGACGCACCATTCCGTATACGTTGTATCCCTTACTAAGCAGTAGCTCTGCCAGGTAAGAGCCATCTTGTCCCGTCAATCCGGTAATCAGCGCTGTTTTAGCCACTACATCTCCCATGCACAAAAATTGCAACTATAAAAGCATGGCTAGGTTGCCCACAACCATGCCCATATTGTACGCAGGCATGCCCTTAGGATTCTGATTCCTCTACTCGGTCTCCATATAGGGCTGCATAAAAGAATGTTGATACATATTAAGTCGAAACGCTTCCAGCAGGGTAAACGTACCCACTACATTAGTTTACACAAACGCTACAGGCCCAGGTATGGAAGGAACTACATGGGATTCAGCGGCAAAGTGCACAACAGTATCGATTTCATGAGTAGTTAGGAGATCGTCTACTAGCTGCTGGTTACAGATATCTTCCTGAGTCAGCTGAAAATTCGCCTGACTCTCAAAGTCTTTTAGTGTGGAACGATTACCTGTATAAGTCAAGGCATCTAAAACTATTATTTTCCCAGATTCGCCATGGAAATGATGCACAAAGTTAGAATCAATAAACCCTGCACCACCGGTAATGAGTATTTTTTTGTTCCACAGACTCCATTATTGGACTGATTATTTTGCTATCTGAGCCTGATATATCTCATTAAATATTGCCTTTAAGTCATATTGATACCCCCAATCAGGGTAGTGTTTTTTGAACTTACCCACATCAGAGATATACCAAATATGATCACCAATTCGGTTTTTTTTCGAATAGGAGTAAACCATTTTATTACCTGAGATTTCTTCGCAAAGCTCTATGGCTTCTAACATGGAGCAGTTGCTATGGCGCGAGCCACCAATGTTATAGACGTCCCCACACCTAGGGCTTTTATAAAAATGATAAAAGGCATTCACGAGATCATAACTATGCATATTATCTCGCACTTGTTTGCCCTTGTAACCAAAAACTGTATAAGGCTCCTTAGTGATGGCACATTTCATCAAATACGCTAAAAATCCATGCAATTTAGCTCCTGAGTGTAATGGCCCCGTCAAGCATCCTCCCCGAAAACTAACAGTTTGCATATCAAAATAGCGGCCATATTCTTGAACTAGAATATCAGCAGCTACCTTGGATACACCAAAGAGTGAATGCTTGGAGTTGTCAATGCTCATGGACTCATCAATTCCATTGGCAAAAGCATGATCAGATGCAATTTCCCAGCGCTTTTCAGTTTCTTCTAAAGGCAGGTAGTTGGGCGTATCACCATAGACTTTGTTGGTAGAGGTAAAGATAAATGCGGCTTTTGGGCAAAACTGTCGCGTTGCTTCTAATAAAACCAGGGTGCCGTTGGCATTGACTGTAAAGTCTGTATGGGGATCTTGAGCGGCCCAATCATGGGAGGGTTGAGCGGCAGTATGAATGATTAGAGCAATGTCAGTAGAATACTCTTGAAATAAGGATTCAATTTGGTTGCGATCGCGAATATCAATGTTTCTGTGAGAGTAGCGCTCACCGTAATTATCAACTAACAGTTGACGATTCCAGTCTGTTGATGCCCCATCTCCAAAGAAAACAGAGCGCATATCATTGTCAATGCCAACGACGTTAAATCCTTTTTCTATAAAAAAGTGAACCGACTGAGAACCAATCAGACCCGCAGAACCAGTTATAACAACAACACTCATATATGTCCCCTTAATCACTTAGGTTTAGAGGCTTTTAGAAACATCTGCCCACCGAAAAAATTCCATAAAAATGGAACCTTAAGATATAGCCGAAGCATCCAAACTGAAGCAGGTCTACCTTTAGTTGAAAAAGGTAGAAACCTAGGTATCACTTCATCAATTTTGAAGTTTAATGCCTTTAAAGCCTCTGAAAGTGATAGGTGAGTAATAGGTAAGTAGTGATCAATAAAGTCATAGTACTCCTTATATGAATATTTATAGTTTGGTTGAATCACTAGCAAACTACCACCAGGTTTCAGCTTTAAATAGCAAAAGCGAAGTACTTCAAAAAGCTCATCTTGGTCTTTTAAATGTTCAAAAAAATTCGATACGAATATTCGGTCAAAATGATGATGGGGAATACGTTCATACTGACCCTTATCAAGAATATTCAAGCGAAAGACACTCACATCAGGATTTGCAAATGTTTGAGCATCAGGATTTAAGTCAATCAAACACTTAGAAGCGGCAGAAATTTGATTAATGAATTCACAATAGCCTCCACCGATATCTAGAACTATACTGTCAACGGGTATGTACTTCTGAAGGAAATCCCTAATCAAAGCTTGCCATAAAGCACGTTTTGCCATCTGCTGCTCATGACTGAACCGGTTCTCATACAGCTGCCTGAGATATTCTGACTTATCAAGTAATTTATTCAAAGCAGGTTCATTCACGGCAAAAGTATTGTTTATCCTATAAAGTAATTCAACATAAAACAAGTAATTGAACGCTTATACCTAAGCAAGCCAGGGTAGAAAAGCTAATTTAAGTTTCGAAATATAAATAAAATACGATTAAATCCTACGTGAGACCAGGTTTTCAACTGAGTTAACAAAGGAAACCTTAATTAATCGTTTTAAGCCTGCCCTACTTAGATTTAAAAGATGATTCTCATCTCTGAGTCATCCGTTCGTCAAGCCAATATAGATAAAAGCATAGACTCATTGTCTACAAGCCATTGATAAATATCTGAAATGATAGTTTCTGGATTGTACTCGGGGCTCCAGCCAATCTTACGCTGTATGCACGAGGAGTCCATAATAAATAAGGGGACATCTCCTGGGCGTTCTGCTGGAACGGGAGTGATGTCTATGGTTTTACCTGTTACAGCGCGACAAAGCTCTGTTGTCTCTAAAAGCGACAGGCTACAAGCGGAGCCACCGCCAACGTTCAGGACACTTCCATCTAGGATATCAAAATGCGTGACTTGATACTCAATCAACTGGAGTAAATCTTGAATATGGAGTAAGTCACGCACTTGTTTACCACTACCTCCATATCCAATGTATTTAAGCGATTTCTCAAAGTAATGAGCCGCCACCCACAATACAAACACACCCTGATCGACTTTACCCATTTGCCAGGGACCCGTTACAACTCCGCAGCGATTGACAACAGCCTGTAGACCATAAGCATGACGATATTCTTCAATTAGTAGTTCAGAGGCTAGCTTAGTGGTCCCATAGAGAGAGCGATAGCCCTCTAAAGAGAACTTTTCCGATACTCCTAAATTGGACAATCCTACTAGTGTTTGTTCAGGCGCTATTTTATATCTAGTATCTGCCTCCACCAGACCAATAGCCTTGAGTTTTTCAATGGGGTAAACCCGACTAGTGGACAAAAATAACAGTTTGGCTTGGAGTTGACGTGCCAACTCCAAAATATTGATGGTACCCACCAAATTGGTTTGCAAAACATAGTCAGGGGATGAAAACCCTGCTAACACTGATGGTTCCGCAGAGCAATCGATGATGGTAGTCACTTCAAATGCACTGGGATCCAGATCACTAGAACAGCGAATATCTCCATGAACAAAATCGATACCTGCTTCGCGTAATCGAGAGAGATTCAGCTCTGACCCTCTTCGCTTGAGATTATCTAGGCAGATTACTTGCCAGTCAGAATGATGAGACCTAAGCCCTATTGCCAGGGAACTGCCAATAAACCCTGCACCACCACATACTAAAACTCTCTCAGCCATTGACCTTAGCTCTCTGTTTAAGATTACTGCGGTGATAGTCACCCCTAGAAAGATATTTTTCTAGCCAGATATAGAGAACTATAAACAAGTAACGACTCCCCATCTCCTTAATTTTGAGCTTCGAAACCCCTGTTTGACGGTTACGCCAGGTGATCGGGATAGCCGCGTAGGAATAACCACGTACAATGGCCTTCAACGGAATCTCAACCGTTAGGTTGAAGTGATGAGAGATGAGGGGCATAATCCCCTCAATAACTTCTCTTCTGTAGATCTTAAAGGCGTTAGTGACATCGTTAAAACCGAGACCAAAGGCTATCTGGATAAACAGATTAGCTAAACGATTGACTAGTAGTTTATGGATCGGATAGTCAACGACTCTGCCACCCTTTATAAACCGTGAACCGAGGACACAGTCATACCCTTCTTGCAACTTGTAGTAATATCTCACAATGTCTTCAGGGTTATCAGAGCTGTCGGCCATGACAATGGCAACGGCATCGCCCTTAAAGTTTTCCAAACCGCAACGAACAGCAAAACCAAAGCCATTTGGGTAATAGTTGTTAATGTAGCGAACATTACTGTTATTTATAATTAACCCCTTTAAGAGATCTTCGGTACGGTCGTGGCTGTTGTCATTGACAACTAAAACTTCACAGTTAATATTTTCAGCAGCCATTTTTTCAGTAATGGCCGTGACTGTAGAAACGATACAACCTTCCTCGTTATAGGCGGGAATAACCAAGGACAGTAGTCCGTGACTCTTGCCCCAATAATACTGAGTTCTAGTCGAACTACATGACTTTTCCACAACAGGACCTAGACCTTCTGGTGGATAAAAATCCTCCTGCTCTGGGGTGGCTCTATCGCTTTTTTTAAATACGATACTATCACTGACGATGTAGTTTATCGCAGCACTCGTTAACACACCTACTAATGTATTAATCAAATAGTTTACACCCAGCCAATCAAGAACAGGAAAAATGACTAAAGTTCTCAATAGGATCGATAAACCAGCAGACAGATGATAGAGGGGTAACTGATTGAAGAGTATCCGCTTAATTTTCCAGGAACCACCAGGCCAAACCCAGATTCTATAGATAAAAAAGCTAGCAACAAGCGAAATCTCCATCGAGATGATGTTAGCTAGATTTCGCAGCACAGCAGAATCAAAGCCAACATTATCTACAAGGATAAATATTAGCACCAGGTTGAGAGCTGCAGCTAAGCCACCACCAAGCAAAAACCTAGTTATTTTAAGAGATAAAAAAGCAGGCATCATTAACTTTTTGTTGCTAACTTTTTTTCTGATTTTTATGTCCCTAGCGTAGTTAAACGTGACTAACTATTAGTTTTGTCAAGGGAGTAATTATTAAACTCCAATGCCAAACTCTTTTTATAAAGAAGCGAGTTGGAATTAGAGAATTCAAGCGTCCTAACTTTATTGCTATTGGAGTATGATTCTGTTTCAAAAAATGTCAAATCAAACATCTCACTAGATGAAGGTAGAGGATTGATAACTAAACCACCTTGAGCATTTTCAGGAATGAATCTGTACCGACTCGTTGAACCATTATAATATTGAACTTCTATATATGTAGGGGGAGCTCTAAAAAGTAGCTTGTATAACTTACCCAGTAACGTGTAACCAACTTTCACCTTTACAGTAGTGAAGCCGGAATCCATCTCGTCAATTGAAATTGGCACATTCCATTCTTTAGCTTGAGATATTGGTAAGCCATCAGTTGCACATCGACTATCGAGCGAACGATTCTGTAAAATTAAAGAGCTACTCGATTGTTTATCTAAACTTACCTTGTCATAATTACATAATACATACCTTAGTGTTTTAGGCTCATCAAAAAATGGATGCCTTCCATCGATGGATTTAAAATCGTAGAGCAGATACTTGCGAGGATTAAGTTGAAAGCTCTCTAAATTTTTAGTATCTAAAAAGTCTGTATAAACAGCATATGACTGAAAAATTGGGCGCGGCTGCCAGTTTAAATTATTTTTTTCAGCTCTAACGATATCCCATGGAATAATATCTACACTTTCAGAACCAAGAATATTCCGCACAGAATCCCCTAAATCCTCCGGCTCTAAGTTTCGTTGAGATTGTTTTTGCCCAATCAAATATTTGCCATAAATATCACTTGTATCTTGAACTCGTCTAATGACTGAAAGTGGACTTAATGAGGTTAAGTTTACTTGACCGAACTCTCGACCAAATAAACTTGGATTAATAAGATAGAAGACTGTAAGGAATGCCATAATCCAAAGGACAAACGGTCTTCTATAAGGTCTTTTGATTGGAGGCGTATTGCCAGAAGGTTGTAATGAATTTCGATGCACCATCAGAATAGTACATATAACTATTAGAAGGGTGTGAAAGAATAGAAACATATGTCCATCTTGACGAACAAAACCATGTTTAAAAGAAAACCAAGAAAACAAGAATACTGATAGGAAGTAAGCTATGAGTCGAGGGTTTTGCAGAGATAATCGTGCTTGCTCTAGGCAATAAAACAAAATCGAAACCAGACAAACTAATCCGAACAATAGTTCTGGCCTAGGGCCAATGACGCTCATGGCACTTGAGTATCCTGAGGTTATCTCTAGTGCCGTGTGAAGGTACCGATAGATATCTCGATTAAGTAACGAGAGTAATAGGGTAGATATGGCAAATGAAATAACCAGAAGACTATGCCAAGCTGGCCAAAACCCTCTAGATTCTCTTTTCTTACTTTGTTTACTAAACTCTTCTATGATTTTTAAGAAATTGAAACCGTATGTACGGTTTAAACCTAGAGGATTATTTGCTTTAAAGAAAGTTACAATAATTGTTAGTAATAGAGATACTAAGACAAAGAACAGCGAAAATCTTATACTTTTCTGAAATAACTCCGCAGGATAAACGAATAACTCACCAGCTAATAGGAAAGCACTTATAAAAACAATTAAAAAGCTAATGTTAGGAATGAATCTAGCAAGGTAACTCGTTTTTGGACTTTCACCATTAGCAAGCTTAGGGTATAATAATGGGAGAAATAAAAGAAATGCTTTTATACCAAGAGAGAGCTTGGTTAAGCTTAAAAAACCTGCTAATCCCCCTAACAAAAGTATCCAGAAAGAATTTAATTTTTTGTGCAATAGCAGAGTAACCAAAGCTAACAAAGTATACGCTAATTCATAATCATGTGATAGACCTCTACAATAGATTAAGCCAATAGAAAAAATAGCCAGGTACTTATATAGAATGTGAGATTTGTCCGTGGTAAGTATGAGACGTGTAAAAACCACCCAAAACATTAGGTGAACTATCGTGCGAAATAGCCAGATCTGCCACCAGACAATCTCCATCGAAACACCATGGGTCAAGAATCCCCAAGGACCAAAGGTAAATATAATGTCCTTGCCAAACTGCATTCCAGATTGAGCAGCACGGGTTATACCATATGACCAAGATGGATCTAGACCAATGTTAATGGGCCAGTGTAAGGGAAGAAATGCTAAAAATAGATAACCACAGCCAATCATAAAAATAGCTCTTGAATTAGCTATTTTAGCTATGAATTGTTTCATTTCTAAACAAGCCCCACAAAACAATCACCACCAATCATAAATCAATATTCTAGTTCAAGACCTCCAATAGGCTAATGCATAATATAGGTCTTGCTGAATAGTCAGAAACATCAACATTAAGACTTTGTTCAGTGTCCATCTAACATTGAATATAGATAATCTCCTGTCCAAGTCTAGGAGTTTGTCTCAACCCTTACTCAACGCTAGAAATGCTAGATCATTAAACTGAGATGCACCATCCCATACCTAATAAAAGCTCTGCCAGGTAAGACCCATCTTGTCCGGTCAATCCGGTAATCAATGTTGTTTTAACCACCACATCTCCCAGGCACAAAATTACAACGAAATACGGTTAGGTTGCCCACAACCGTCATCATATTGTACGCAGGGATGCCACGAAGATTACGATTGCTCTACGCGATCACCATAGAGAGCTGCATAGTAACGCTGATAATCCTGTGATAATAGCGGTTGCCACCAACCAAGATGGGTCAGATACCACTGCACCGTTTGCCTTAAACCGGTAGCGAAGTCATACTCAGGCTGCCAATCCAGATCGCGTTGAATTTTAGAAATATCCATCGCATAGCGTCGGTCATGCCCAGGTCGATCCTTCACAAAGGTGATTAATTGCTTAGCCGGTCGAGTGGGCAAGTCTCCACCCAACTCATCCATAAGCTCACAAAGCTGTTCAACAATGTCAATATTTTTGACCTGGTTGTTACCACCAATATTATAGGTTTCTCCAGGTTTAGCCTTCAACAAAACCGTTTCAATAGCCCGACAATGATCCTCCACATGCAGCCAATCACGAATGTTTTGGCCATCTCCATACACTGGCAACGATTTACCTAAAAGAATGTTGACACACATCAGTGGAATCAACTTTTCAGGAAACTGATATGGTCCATAGTTGTTAGAACAGTTGGTAATCAGCGTAGGTAAACCATAGGTGTGAAAGTAAGCCCTGACTAAATGATCGCTACCGGCCTTTGAAGCTGAATAAGGGCTGTTGGGTGCATAGGATGTTGTTTCACTAAATGCTGGATCGTCCACACGTAAACTACCAAACACCTCATCCGTCGACACATGAAGAAACCGAAAATGGTTGGGTTTTCCTTGGGCTTCCCAATGCTGGCGAAAGGCTTCTAGCAGAGTAAACGTACCTACCACGTTGGTTTGCACAAATGCAGCAGGGCCAGAAATAGAACGGTCTACATGGGACTCAGCCGCAAAATGAACAATAGTGTCAATGCAATGATCAACTAGAAGTTGAGACACTAGATGCGTATCACAGATATCACCAGTAACAAGAATAAAGTTATCTTGAGATTCCAAGTCCTTTAAAGTGACACGATTACCAGCATAGGTAAGGGCGTCAAGAACAATGATGTTGACCGAGCTCTTGTAGCATTGGCGAACAAAATTTGAGCCAATAAACCCGGCACCACCTGTGATGAGTATATTTTTATTGTTCAATTCTTGCTCCTTAAACTAACTCAATCTGGCAATCATCCCCAATCATAAAGCGGGAAGCTTTGGGACGCTTAGGACTATGCACTAACTTGGCTCGCCGACCAATTAAACTGTCAACAATTCGTTGATGTAGCTGCTGGATAACAGCATCTTCTAGCACCACGCTATGATCCATCTCCACATCAATTAGCTTCACACCATTGGCAATACTGCTATAAGAACCGATAAAACAGTTTTCAAGATGGCAATTCTCTCCTATCACGACAGGACCACGAATAGTGCAGTTGGAAATTTTGGTACCTCGACCAATACGGACTCGCCCGCTAATTTTAGTCGTGTCGTCCATATCACCTAAAATCTCACTCGACAGGGTGGCATCTAAGATAATTTGGTTAGCTTCTAACAGGTCATCCTTTTTACCTGTATCTAACCACCACCCTTGCAGCTGTTGAGCGGTTACAGTTTTACCGCTATCTACCAGGGATTGAATAGCATCAGTAATTTCTAATTCGCCTCGGGCAGAGGGCTGTAGCGTAGCAATAATCTCGTGTACAGCTGATGCAAATAAATATACTCCCACGAGGGCAAAATCAGATGGTGGTTTTTGGGGCTTCTCTACTAGTTTGATCACCCCTCCCTGTTCATCTAATTCTGCAACACCAAAGGCTGTTGGATTCGGGACTTGCTTGAGCAGAATCATGGCATCAAGCTGTTGCTGATGAAAATCTTTGACAAATCTCATCAGACTGTCTTGAATCAAGTTATCACCCAGGTACATTAAAAAGGATGAGTCACCAAGAAACGGACGGGCAATTTTAACAGCATGGGCAAGTCCATCTGGGCTGCTTTGTGGAATGTAGGTGATCTTGCAGTTAAATCGCTCACCATTACCGGTGACAGCCCGAATTTCATCGCCAGTTTCTGGGCTAATAACAATACCAATATCGGTAATGCCTGCTGCAACAATTTGTTCAATACCGTACCAGAGGATGGGTTTATTAACTACGGGCACTAGCTGCTTAGCCCCGGTGTGGGTCAATGGACGTAGGCGGGTTCCTTTACCGCCTGATAGAATGAGTGCCTTCATACCCCAAACCTATGATATTCTTTGAGCATTTTTCGTAAACTAGTACGCCAGTGGGGGGCAGTCTGATTAATAACCTTGGCTATTTTTTCACCTGCCAACACCGAGTAGGCAGGTCTTTGTGAAGGGGTTGGATACTGCTCACTGGTAATCGGTTGCACATGGCTCAGTTGAATAGGATAGCCTAATGTTCTAGCTTCTTCAAAGATAGCAACGGCGAAATCATACCAGCTGACAGCACCACTATTGGTGTAATGATAAACACCAAAGTTGTTTTTTTGGAGATGCGGTATTAGGGTTGCGATCGCTTGGGCAATATCGTAGGCCCATGTAGGGGTCCCTACTTGATCATAGACAACGCCCAACTCATCTCGTTCTGCTCCCAAACGCAGCATCGTCTTAACAAAATTACCCTTGCCTTTTGCTCCGTAAACCCAAGCTGTACGAAAAATTACGGCTTGTGCTGTGGTGGCTTGAACGGCTAGTTCTCCATCACGTTTGGAGTGACCATATACCCCTAGAGGATTAGCCTCTGTGTCTGGTTGATAGGGACGGTTTTGCTGACCATCAAATACGTAGTCTGTGGAAATGTGGACTAGACTCGCTCCACACGCTACTGCTGCCTGAGCCAGCTTTTCTGGAGCCGCTGCATTGATGCGATGGGCTAAGTCAGGTTCATTTTCGGCTTTATCGACTGCTGTATAGGCGGCGGCATTAACAATGACGTCAGGCTGTTGGTTAACGACAGCGGGGACAATACTTTCCAAGTTAGTCAGGTCAAGATTAGTTCTGTTCCAGGCTATGACTGCCCCTAAGCTAGGTAATGTTAGCTTTAGCTCTTGTCCTACCTGTCCCTCACAGCCCAACAGTAAAATTTTCATCAGTCAAACACCTCAGCGATCGCAAATTGAACAGCTTGCTGATCTTTTTCTGATAGCACTGGAGTCGGACTAACTAATGGCCACTGAATGGCTAAATCGGTATCGTTCCATAGAATGCTGCGCTCATGCTGTGGCGCATAATAGTCAGTGGTTTTGTAAAGCACATCGGCTGAATCTGAGAGTACATAGAACCCATGGGCAAACCCAGGAGGTACCCATAGCTGTCGTTTATTCTCAGCACTGAGGGTAGCTCCTACCCAATGCCCAAAGGTATCTGAACTACGCCGGATATCGACTACCACGTCATAGATTTCACCCAGCACAACGCGAACTAACTTGCCCTGCACTTGCTGCACCTGGTAGTGCAAGCCCCGTAATATATTTTGTCTGGAGCGTGAATGATTATCTTGGACAAATTGACAATTCAAACCGGTTTCATCAGAAAATTTTTTTTGGTTAAAGCTTTCCAAAAAAAAACCGCGCTCATCGCCAAATACTTGAGGCTCAATTATGAGAACGTCTGGGATATCAGTGGGAATAACGTTCACAGTAAACCGCTCAAAAAACCTATCTCTTGAAGCACTGTATCATTCACTAGGGCTAAAGATAATGCCGATGGTAAAGCGGATAGGGTGCGATCGCACACCTGATAGGTCGTACTTTAATAGAATGGGATGATACAACGCAAAGGCTCAACCAGCTATTTGCATTTTACAGACTGGATTACGACTGACTCTTGATGGATGAACAAAGGTAGATAGCTATGGCTTATTTTTTATCCATCAATTACTATTCCACTGCCCTGTTACGTCATCTATTACGGTCTATCACAGAGTTATCGTCTTGTTCGTTACCCTATCAAGTCATTATTGTCAATAACTCTCCTGATGACGATTCTGTTTATGACTTACAGCAAGAATTTGAAAATATAACTATCATCACAGCGACCGATAACTTAGGGTTTGGTGGTGGTTGCAATTTAGGATTGGAACATGTTTACAAGCACAACCCAAATGCTTGGGTGTGGCTGATTAATCCAGATGCTTTGTTGATGCCCCAGGCGCTTAGCTACATCGAAGACTGCTTTAGATTGCACCCCAGCCTCAGCATTCTTGGCACCCGTATTCGGGCTAGCAAAGACGATTTATGGTTTGCCCAAGGTCGCTTTAATTGGTGGACAGGCTCTCTCAAGCATCGTTTACCAGATGCCGACACCACAGAACAACCGGTCAAAGTATTACCTAGCCGCTGGGTATCGGGGTGCAGCATGATTTTTAATTTGCAACGGTTTGAGAGCTGTCCTCTATTTGATCTCAATTTTTTCTTAGACTACGAAGATATTGAAATCTGTGAGCGATATTATCGTCAAGGGCACACCATCGGTGTAACCCAGGCAGTGTTGGTAAACCACGAAGTGTCAGCGATTACGCATCGCAACCGCCGAGCCAAATTTCGCCATGCCACCTTTAGCAAACTGTATTTTCTGCACAAACATGGTTCTCTACTAGCCCTGACATTAAACCTGGTTTACATGTTGGTGTGGAGCATAAAGCTTCTGCTGAGCGATATAGAAGTGGGGATTGGTCGTTTGCTGGGCTGGACTGATTTTCTGGGCTGGCAGGCTAAACGTTTGACTAAACAGCTCTCGTCAGAGCCGTTCCGTCCATCCACGGCGTTCACCCAATCGCAACAGACGTCTAGCTAGGGAGAAAATTGTTTGCGGATAGGTATACCAGGGACAATAGCGCCAAAGAATGTAAAGAATTGCTGGTACAAACAGATGAGACCTGGGATGAAAGAAGGCGTATTTTAGCCCCGCTAAACTCTTGAAATTTTGTTTTTTTTGGTCTGCGGAAAAATCGTCTTGTAGAACAATTTTGGGAGCAACGTAGGCCTGGAAACCATGATTTTTGGCTCTGAGAACAAGTTCTGAATCAGCATGGTAATGGGGTAAAAACTTAGCCTGATATAGACCAACTTGTTCAAACACACTGCGATGAATGAGTACACCATCTCCGGGTAGCGTGTCTACTGGTAGGATGTCTTGGTCCATAATACTGGCGGGCAGATGCTCAACGGCTGTCGCGTGGTACCGTAGGCGCAAAAAGTTCGGTGTCCCCCAGGTGAGCTGAGTGCCTAAGGCCCAGACTTTGCCCGGTGAGTCTAGATAATCAATGCGATTGCCTAAGAGCTGGATATTATAGCGTTGAGCTAAGACAACCAGCCTGTGGACATGCTCAGGGGGCACAACTGCATCATCGTTGATGGTGAAAATATAGTCATAATCATGAGCTAAAGCATAGCGAACACCTGTATTGGTTGCCCCTGCCCAATACTGATGATTATCAACTCGCAACAACACAACATCAGGATAGTATTGCTGTACCTTAGTAGCGGTGTCATCTGGAGAATTGGCATCCACCAAAACAACAGTGAGATTGGTATACGTCTGGTGGCTAAACTGTGCTAAAAAACGCTGGGTTTTTGGCCAACGGTTATAGGTAGGGATAACTGCAGCAACGCGAACATGAGCACTAGCGTTGGTTTCCATGGCCAAGAAAAACGTTTTCTATTGACTAAAATTGTGTTTGCTAGCTAATGTTTTGCGCCGTCTCCGTCGCTCGCTGGGCCATGCTAGTTGAAAGAACGGTTTTTTGACAGATAAGTTGGGGTTGTAGTAAGGATCATCCACCATGTATCCGCTATTTGCAAATTTTGCATGAAGACGTTCTAACTCCCCTGGTTTGAGCCCACTGCCTCTACTGATAGATTCATAGTGAATGAGTTCAGCATAGGGGGTAAAAACATTGCGGTAACCGGCTTGATGGACGCGCAGACATAGGTCAACGTCGTTGTAGTTTAGCGGAAAACTTTCGTCAAATCCTTGGAGGTCATTAAAGACACTCCGACGGATCATCATGCAGGCTCCGGTGACTCCAAGATAATTGCGATGGACGATATTAGAGCAATAGTAACCGTCGTATTTGCCTGGGGTATTGTGAAATGCGTGGCTTGGATTACCAGCCAAAATGAGGACACCTGCATGTTGTAAACGACCATTGGGATAAAACAGTTTGGCTCCAACAGCTCCAATCTCCTTTTGTTGGGCTAGTTCTAACATCGCCTCTATCCAACCAGGCGTGATCACTTCTGTGTCATCATTGAGCATCAACAGAATATCACCCTTGGCAGCTTGTGCCCCCAGGTTCATACGCTGGGAAAAGTTGAATGGCTGGTTACAACGCACGAGAGTGAGCTTAGGTCCCCTAACGGCTTGTAGTGTGGCCTCTGGAATATCGTAGCCGTCTACCAGAACAATTTCATAATTTTCATAGGTACTAAGGCAAAGAATGCTGGCAATACATTGCTCTAGCAAACATATGGATTTCCCTTTGATTTTTAATCGAGTAGCAGCACTAGGGATAATAATACTAATCAGTGGATTGCCTTGAATATGGCGACGGACTCGAAAGAAACCAGACTTGTTCGGTAAAGGCTCTGCAATGCCAGGATAAGGACTACGGTCTATGAAGGCCTGCAAAGCGTTGTGGGCAGATTTTAAAGTTTGATTATGACAGTCAAGCTGACTCCTTGAAGCTTTAGTATTAGGCAAGCGTCGCTTATGATAAAGGACTTTAGGAATATGGCAAATGCGACTGTTCTTCTCAGCTAGACGCAGCACCAGTTCCCATGCTTGGGCCCTCCCATATTGGCTACAAAATCCCCCAATCTCCTGGACAAGACTGGTACGATAAGCCCCAAGATGACAGGCATACATACAAGCTTGGTAATAGTCTGGAGACCAGTCAGGCTTAAAAAAGGGGGTTTTTCTTTTGCCTTCCAGCGTAATTTTATCCTCGTCAGTATAAATAAAATCGGTATCTGGATATTGCTGAATATACCTTGCAACCTCATAAAGGGCCCTATTAGATAGCTCATCTCCTGGTTCGACAAGAACAAAAAAATCTTCTTTTACATTCCTTAAAGCAATGTTGTAGTCATCATCATCTGTCTCACAACGAACAACGTTAATACGAAAGTCTTCTTTTACGTAGCAATCTAGCGTTGAAGAAAAGCGATAAAAATCATTAATGCTAGTCAAAATCAACAATTTCCAACGAACATGATGTTGAGCTAAAAGTGAATGTATTGATTTCCTTAGCAAACCTGGCTCAGTATTACTGAAGACACGTAATATAACAGCAATCAAAATTTGAGGAGCGTTTTCATCGCTGATGATCTGCTGTGTATCAAGATCATGCTCTTTGCAGAGTATATTTTGATACTTTGGTGAAGTTACAGCGATTCTTAGCAACTGAAACTCAACAGCAAAAGTTTCAGCAATCCAAGCAAGAGAAGATTTGATTATTTGCCACCATGCCATAAGACTTTATGTCAACAAACCAATATAACGCTGCGCAACTCTGCATTTGAACAGTATAGTGACGCACGTACATCTTGAAACCTCACCGACGCCAACCTACTAAAGTTGAGTCTTTTAGCTAAAAAGCATAAAAAATAGACTCTATATACAGAGCAAACAGTTGATATACAATAAAAAGACAAAGAAATCCTTTTTCTATAGACCCATAGATAAAAATCAGAGCACTTTCATTGCGCTATTAACTCGTTCTAAATGTCTTGCATTAACTTCTAAAGAAACAAAAATCATCATTCAGTATGTCAATTAACAACTTAAAAACAAGTTCTATTAGCTCTCAAAATCCATCTAATGTTAGCAAAAAGCTAACTTTTATCTATGCACTAAAAGGGTTAGCTTCATTAGCGATTGTTTTATTTCACTTAGTGGCAATACCTCAACCCAACCTAGAGATTCCTGTTTTTTTGAATGTAATAAAAACTCATTTTGGTCTAGGTGTTACTCTTTTCTTTGTTATAAGTGCTTATACATTATGCTTGTCTGCAGAAAATAGAAAATTTGAAGACAAAAAAACTTTAAAGTTCTATATTAGAAGATTTTTCAGAATTGCTCCACTATTTTATGTAATGTTAGCCTTTTGGATGGTAATTCGATTATTAATTTGGTCCAAACAAACAAGCTTTCTAGAATTTTTATCCAATGTGACTTTCATCTTTAATTTTTTTCCTGAGTATCATACAAGCATTGTTTGGGCAGGCTGGACTATTGGAGTAGAAATACTTTTCTATTTGATATTTCCCTTTTTATACTCTGCAATTAATAATTTCAAAAGACTATTCATTTTATTTCTCTTTACTCTCGGCATAGCCATCATATCTGTTCATATTATATTGACACTGCCAAACTCACCAAACAGTTATACATATATGTTTTTTCTATCGAGGTTTCCAATATTCATTTGTGGGATGATTGTTTTTTGGATACAAAAAAAGATCTCTAAACTCAAAGAATCAAGCAAAGGAAACATAGAAAAGTTCAGTTTCGGATTATTTATTTTATTTATTGGACTTTCCATAATTTTGGTTCATTCTCAGCCTCTATTCAATGCACTTCCAGGAGCAATAGTAAGGATCTACACCTATATTTGGGCAATTAATTTCGGCATTCTAATTAATTTCTTATTCCTAAATAGCCATCGATTAATTGTGAATAAATTCACCTGCTTTTATGGAAAAATCAGTTACAGCCTGTATTTGCTTCACCCTTTTCTAATTTATGCTTTGATTCCTACCTATAAAAGGATCTACGCCCTAAATCTTGATTCACAACTCGTGAAGCTATCTATTTGTATGTTGATCACACTAGCAATATTGACTCCCTTGTCAATGTTAACCTTTAGATATATTGAGAAACCTGGCCTCAATTTTGGAAAACGTTTAATTTCTAGAATATAAATTAAACTAACATTATTAGCCATGCAAATAATGTCATCAAAAATGCTTTACCTTAAAATCAGTCAAATTTATGCAGCTAATTATTCATCCTGGGTATGGAAAATGTGGAACTTCTTCAATTCAAGCATTTCTCTACTCTAATCTTCAATATTTAGAAAAAACTGGTATATACCTTCCAGATTCAAATTTTAATTTTTCCTTTGAACGTAATGTTAAGTCTTTCAATTTTTCTGCTCCCAATCCTTATTTTCAAGATTTGATAACTTCTCGTAAGATCAGTGTCTTTGAGAAACGCATAAAACAAGTATTATCGCAAGCAAAAAAGGTCCAATGTAAGGCTATACTAATATCATCCGAAGTTTTAGGACACGAATGGTCATTTGCCTCAGCTCGGGAAATTCATGCTGTATTTGCAAAATACTTTCAAGAAAGAACGGTCTGTTTTTATATCAGAAGGCAAGATGACTATTTAGTATCTAGCTGGGAACAGTGGTATCACAAAGTAGGGGAAAGCTTAGAAAGCTATGTTAATGAGTCTCTTCAAAATCATTCACCTAACTATCTAAAAATCGTAAGTTTTCTAGAAGAGTGTTATGGACCTAGTTCCTTGCAAGTGTTTCCCATTAATCGAGAAGTACTAATAGGTAAAAATTTAATTTCTGATTTTTGTCAACGAATAAATTTGAGTATTCCTGAATCGTTAGTGACCGATATCCGTACAAATGTAGGGTTAAATCCATATCTGTGCGATATTTTGTATCGCATACCTCACTTATATAACGGACATCACGATTACTCAGTCAAAAATCTCCTCACAAATTTTATTGGTGAAAAAGATTTATTGCTTAGAAATGGCAAAAGTATCTTATCTATGTCTTTAAGAAGACGCGTAGTAGAACACTTTAGAAGTGACAATGAATTGCTCAAGACTAAATATTTTAATAATCTATCGGTTGATGAGATATTTGGTTTAAATGCTTACGCTCAAGAACCATTAGATAATGGAGAATTAAGGCTTCAGATTGAAGAACTTAAGAATGTAATAGCTATTCAAATGGAATTAATTATTCATCTACTAAAAGAATCAGACAAAACCCGATAGACGTATAATCGACATTTATTGAGTTGTATCTGATTCATATTTATCTTCCGTAATTAGATATAGACGTTAGATCAAATTCATTTCTTTTTGAAAAACATAGTTGGATGAAATTTGGTTGTGTCAAAGTTATGTAGTTCAAATAACTGCTTGTAGGCGTCTCTAGCGTATGCTTCAGGTATAAACGTTTCTCCATAAAATTCTGATGTCATCGCTCCACCACCAGATACTTCTTTTTTATTTGAGTGCACAAATTCGCCTCGATTATAAGCAGACTTAGCAGCCTCAAAATCTTCAAAAAGAGTACTTAAGCCGCTTGAATAACTATCAAGATCAGTTCGTCCCTTTAAACTCTCACAGTATCTAAAAAACGGATTGCCCCGAGTGGTTAAAGCTAATGAACCATTAGGCTTTAGCAAGCGATGAAACTCTTCCATCCAGAGTCGACATGCCTCCTCGGACAAATGTGAAAAGACAGAATATCCAACAATATGTGTAAATGTGGACTCTGCTAATTGAGTTGGTGGATAAGCAGAACAAACAAAGAAGTTATTTGTGCCAAAACATTCTTTACAAATTTGAATGGACTCTGCCTCTACATCTAAACCGTAAATATTATTGAGTGGTGTTTCTTTAAGGAAAAATCTAGCTATTCTTCCCCAACCAACACCAAAGTCAAGTACCACGCTTTGTTCAGATAAAGCGTTATTCATCCCATTAAAGTTTTGTGCACAATCACAGTAAAACTTAAAGGCCTCCTCAAGAGTTGCTTTACCTGATATACCTGTTGTCCTTTCTTGATAGTCGCTACTTGGAAAAGATGGAAGAGGATTACCTCTGATGACTAAGTTTTGTTTCTCGAGGCTTGAGCAAATTAGATTAAACCATTGATTATTTGATAGTTCGCTAGGCGACAATTCAGATGTAGTTTTTTCCCTTCTGAAAATGTTCCAGAGACCCATAAGTACATTCAAATAACTTACTAAGGTCTAAAATATATGTTGCACAATCATGATTTGTCAACCAAGGTTAACTGACGAACGACGTCAACCACCTACATACTATTTACAAATTAAATGAGGTTTGACCAATTACCTTAACAAAAGAAACTTTAATCCTGAAAAAGCACCTTAACTACCTAAGAAACATAATGATTTGCCCATATCTTTTTTACAGATTTTAATGTTTCACACATTCAAGCCAATACAGCGTTTTTTGTAACCCTGCCATCCAATCTATCGCAGGTTGAAAACTCATTAACTTTTGGGCAAGGGTGATATCTAAAACATTAGCAGGGACATCTACCTTTCGTCCTGACTGATAGCTTCTTGATAAAGGTCTACCTAACAGGAGTACTATATCATCAATAATTTGATTAATACTCTTCCCGACACCACTACCAATGTTAAAAATACGTTGCTCACCGCTGTAGTCAATTGCCTTAATTAATGCCGTAACAACATCATCAACAAAGATATAGTCACGCACAACGTTACCATCTCCCCAAATTTCTAAAGATTCCCCTTTGATAGCCTTAGCTAGAAAGGCAGAAACCACTCCCTGATTTTTTCTTGAAGTTTGAAATTGGCCATAGGGATTACTCACTCGCAAAATCAAATAATCTAAACCATAAAGGTGATTGTATAATGCCAGATACTTCTCAATCGCTAGTTTAGAGATACCATAAGCGCAGATAGGGTCTGTCGGAGCAGTCTCAGAAATTGGTAGACATTTAGGAATCCCATAAACAGTACCACCAGAAGAGATAAAAATAACTTTTCGGACAGTGTCAGAGTACCTGCACAGATTCAACAGGTTTAAGCTACCAAGAGTATTAACCGTTAGATCTAAAGCTGGGTCTTGATTCGAAGTAGCAGGTGAAGTGTTGCTGATCAAATGAAAAACTATTTCACAACCCTGAATCAGTTTGGCGAGTGCGGAAACGTCTTGAAAATCCCCTGTCGTCCAATCCACTCCCGCTAAGGCGTCAGGGAAATTAGCAGAACGGCCAAAAGCTTTCACGTTGGCTCCTGCGGTTACCAACGCCTGACAGAGGTTGGTTCCGATAAACCCACCACCACCTAAAACAGCACACTTGAGGCCATTCAGTACTAGCCCATTCAGAACCTGAGGATAAACGTAGTTCCTAAAAGAGATCACAAAGGGAAAAAATTACAATAATTGAAACAGCTTGGAAAATAGCATTGTGGCTAGCATAAGTCAGACCAGCTCTCTAAGAGATATGAAACATTATCGCCCCCAAAGCTTAACTAGTCGATGCTTTAGGCTATCCAGATTGAGACCAGTGAGATTGTTGTCGTGGGTCTTTGACTCAGATATGTTTTCTATATAGGCTCTTTGCCATTCCCAACAACGCTGCAAAAAAGTAAACAGTGTTTGAACCCGTGTCAGCTCATCTGCACTGATTACATCTAGGCCGTAACCTAATACCTTTTGCCCTTCAAGCCATTCCAGAGTACCAGCATTGGGCACCCTGGCATTTGAGCTATCTTGCCGCCAATAGTTAAGCGGATTGGCAACAAAAGCAATATCCGACTGTGCTAATATGCGCATCCAGTACAGCCAGTCACCACATAGACGATAGTTAGTATCTGGTAATGACACACGACGGACAACGGATTCTCGTAATAGAACCGCACTAGCGTTGGGAATACAATTCTTCTGAAGCAAAAACTGTTCAATTTCAGCTTTGCCACTATTAACATAATTGTGCTGCCATCGTTCAGGATCCAAGTCATTAGTCCAAACAGTGGAATCGCCAAGAACTTTGTTCGTTGAATTAACTAACCACGAACGACTATAAACTAAACCTACAGAAGGGTTTGCATCGAGAATAGAGACTAACTGCTCCAAAAATTCAGGGTCTGCATAATCATCTGATTCAGCAATCCAGATAAATTCACCTTTGACCTGAGCTAGTCCTTTACGCCACTGGGCAAAGGGTGAGCCTGTATTTTTAGCGTTAAAAAGAATATGAGTGTTGGGCCGCTCTCGATAAGCGTTGATAATCTCTCGACTATTATCTTTAGAGCAATCATCTAGAATAACTACTTCAAAATCCTGAAATGTTTGTTGATAGATTGACTCCAGCCGTTTCGGTAGATAGGCGGCATGATTATAGTTAGGAACAATGACAGAAACTTTTGGCATAGCGGGTAATCACGATGAAGCCTGATTGAGAAACCTTATTAATGTTCTCTATCCGACAGATTTAGGCTGCGTTGGATCAGAGATACTGATGACCTAAAGAGCCGCCTGCTGCTGTTCTTCTGAACATTTGGGAACCGTGGTGATACCACAATCAAAATCAGTATTCATTACAGCCACAAGATCCTGAATATATCGAGACCACTGGTATTGGGCTTGTGATTTTTTCATAGCAGCGTTACTAATTTGATGACGTACCTCAGGATGATGTAGCAAGTTCATAAGCTCCTTAGCCATAGCACCTGAATCAATGTAAGGAACAACAACTCCAGCTTCTGGAAATAGCGCTTCTGGAGCACCGCCCGCTTCTGCAAAGGCAATAACAGGTAACCCATGGGACATCGCAGTCAGGTTAACAAGGGGGAAGGGATCTTCACGGGATGTCAACAAGAATGCATCTGCTGCTGCAAAATAGGGATCTAATTTTTCTTCTGGCCGTTCGCCAATAAAGAGTACAGTTTCTGTAAGGTCTCCAATCCGAAGGTCATGTTCACACCATTGACGCACCAGAGGGCCTTGTTGATCAGCACCTATCCAAATAAACTTGACATGGCCTGTGTCTGGATAACGCATAACCTGTTGGGCAACCTGAACAAAGATATCGGTACCTTTACGAGGATGAATAGATCCACATCCGAGTACTAAAAAGGTATCTTCAGCAAAGTTGAATTCTCTTAGAATTGCCTTTCTAGCCTCTAATCTGTTGTTATAGATATTTCTTTGCTGTCGAATACCTGCATGAATGGAAGTTAGCTTACTGGGTTCAAGATTATAAAAATCAACTAGTTCTTGCTGTACATAATCTGATGCCACAATAATGCGTCTGGCAAACTCAATAATTTTGAAAAACTGTTTTTGGCCAACATACGCCTCAATTGAAGCAGGCAATTCATAAATACAGGACATGACCGGTATTTGGGCGCGATCGCAAGCTTCTACAACATCTGCAGTTACCACCGTATTGCAAAAAGCCATGAGCGGTGATCTTGCCTGGATATCTTGAACAACAAGATTAATTGCGGCTTGTCGTGAGAGTCCTGTAGTCGTCAAATTTTCAAGATTAAAGGTTTTGACAATTTTTTTGAACTTTGACTCTAATCGGCCACCTCGACAGAGTAGAAGGTAACAGTCAATTTCTTTGAAACGAGTAAAGTGCTTTAGGTTTTCTAATATAGCTAGCTGTGCACCAGCCAGAGCAGCATCGTGAGAAACAAAGAGGATAGCCCTAGCACTTGAATAGTTAATGCCATTTTGGTGATGGTCTTGGCTCCAAGCAACTTGTGGAAGTGCTACTTGAGTTTGATCTTGGAATTTGCGCTGTAGACGATCCACAATTAAGGACACGGTTGCCTGTGTACCTCGGGTAGTTAAACTCTCTTTAACCCTAGAAAGTTTAGATTTGAGCTTTGTAAACTGACGTAATGCTTGTGTAAGCTGACCGGTTGTTTGATGTACCAGACGACCTGGCTCCAATGACTCAGGCAAGGAGGGCATTGACTGCCGAGATAGAAGGTATGACTGGTGAGCCATCTGATCGATCAGGTCTGTTGGGTAGTCTGTAAAATTTTTGGCTTGCTGTGTTGCTTCCAACCATGCCCTTCCAGATTTTTGACTAGGTTCAAGAAATGCCCCCTCAGCCCATTCATTCCAGGCATTAATAAAAACAAAGCCTTGGTCCTCCTTGGCACATTGAGCGGTGTCCTGAATAACATGGCGCAGCCATTGCCGATAAATCTCAGGAGTCGCATGCTGAAAAATCGTGCCTCGCTCACTCCGACGAGCCGTATTATCCCAAGACGGCATTACCCCTCTGTAAAATTTAAAGGAGGGCCTTAAACGCTTGATTGTTTCCTGAACGCCCCAGTAATAATCAAGCACAGTACCTGAAAAATCATGGTTTAATTTAACAACACTATCGGTAATATTCTTCTTGGGAAATTGATGGGGCGGAAACTCTACCAGCGCATCAAAGCCAACGGTTCTTGGATCAAACACTCTAAATTCAACCGCGCATAGATGTAAACCAGGTAATCCAGCCTCTAAACATTTGTTACGCCAGAATTTTGCGGTCTCTACAGGATTTTCTAGTAGTTCAGGACGATAAACCAACAGCACAGGCTTACCATCAACTCTTATGTAGCGCGGATCTTGAAGTATTGGAATAGCATCAAAGATAAAACGATTATCTTCAGAAAGAATATGGTTTTGCTCAAGTAGAATCTCTTTTTCTAGACCATCCCAACGACGTGTCCAATTTTCATTTGCCCAACAAATACAGAAAGGAAAATCAGGATCTCCAGACTCAAGGACATCATTCAGTGGCCTTTCTAAAACGCGACGACCATTGAACCAATAAAAGTAATAGCAAAAACCATGTATCCCATATTCTTTTGCCAGCTTGGCCTGTTGTTGCCTGATATCTGGTAGGCGCAGATCATAGAAGCCTAAATCGGCAGGTAAACAAGGTTGCTTGTGTCCCACAAATTGGGGCACTGCCTTGGTTACATTAGTCCATTCAGTAAACCCTTTTCCCCACCATTCATCATTTTCAGGGATAGGATGATACTGAGGTAAATAAAAAGCAATAAGCTTTGGTTGTTCCATAAGGAATTTTCCCAAGGGGACTGTTTCTAATCTAGGGACATGCTAATCTTGTATGAATTAAGCTTAAATCATTTGAATGATTTAACGAATAAGAATTAGTTTCAAATCTTTTGCTTAAGGAACATAGTTACCCCCGAAGAGTTAAGAAGTATTATCCACCAGCCCATCAAAGAAGTAATAAGATAATCGCTGAAAGACATGTAAAAACTTGGTTATCCTCATCTAGATTCATGCCCTTTAGAATTCAGAATTACGCACAAAACCAGCACAGTTTAAACTTTTTAATTGCTGAGAATTAAATTCTTTATACATCAAGTCAAACCTTGTCAAATCTCTCCAACACAATGAGGAAGATAGCTCATCAAAAAGATATGAGAAACTCACAAAGGTGCAAAGAATACCTGGAGTATCTCGTTGCGCATGCAAAAAATTCTAACGTCAGGAGGAGTTAACTTGCTGGCAAGATAAGCCAGCACATCACTCAATATCTCAAAATTTGATAAAAATAAATTCATACATCATAAGTAAGCTATCTAAAAATACGACGGATCTTCTTGAGCAATTTTTTATTAGTCATTTTTACTATGAAAAAAAAGTTTCTCTCTAGTTGTTTCTGAGTGTCTTGTAACTTAGATTGAGTGTCTTGTAACTTAAATTGAGTATCTTGTAACTTAGATTGAGTGTCTTGTAACTTAGATTGAGTGTCTTGTAACTTAGATTGAGTGTCTTGTAACTTAGATTGAGTGTCTTGTAATTTCAGCTGGCTCTCATTAGATTGTGTCTGTGTCCGCTTGAGTTCAGCGTTTAAATTTCGAGCAGTTATAGAAATTTCACGACATGTATCGCTTAATGACATTATTTGAGCTCTAGTTCTCATATACAAATCATCTTCGTCTCTATATAAAGATGATTTCAGGGGTTCAAAGTGACTGTTGGAACAGATAACCAAAAAATAAAGTGGTGAGGGAATTGATATTTTTTTTCGAATTAATTCTTTAGATTGACTTGTAAAGGAAGCTAATAAATCAGAAGAATCAGCAGCAGATTCTAAAGAAGTAATGAATGAGGAAACCCCCATTTTTTGGCCATAGGTAGAAATATAATTAAAATGCTTGTCAATAAGTGCCCTTAGTTCCTCGTAATAAAGCTCTTTGACATGATAGGGATTTTGGTAATTAGGCTCATCAGAATAGGTTAATTTATTGGGCGAGGAGAGAATAAGAATGCCATCATTAGTAAGTACTCTACTAATTTCAGCCAGCATTTCCTCATGCTTATCATGATGTTCAATAGTTTCAAATGAAACAACAACTTCCACTGAATTATCATCAAGAGGAATCTTATCGCAGGAACCAAGTAGAAACTTTAAGTTTTCTTTATGAGCATACTCCTTTTGAGCATGAGCTATGGACTCAGGATCTATATCTACTCCAAAAACTGATTCAGCTATATTCGACAGCATAGCTGAGCCATATCCTTCTCCCGAAGCTATATCTAAAACAGTTCTATCTTTACAAAAATCTTTAGCTATTGCATATCTGTGTAGATGCTCGTACTTGATTACACCATCCTCACTTGGGATGTATCTTTCTCCAGTAAATTCCATACAATTTCCTCAGATTATGCAACTCCTACCAGGACATTAGATGCAGGGAAGTCATGAGAAATTATTCTGCATTCACTAAAGCCAGCCTTAATAACCTGTACCCACGCATCAGCACCATATTCTGTAAATACTAAGTGATCATTTTGTAAGTTTGATTCGACACCATGATAACTTGGCGGCAAGCCATATCTTGTCCTTGTCAGCCTATCAACAATAAGAGGGACGGTAAAGATACAATAGCCAGTTCCTTTTTGTAGAACTCTTCTACACTCTGACAGACCTCTAATGGGATGTTCTACATGTTCTAACGTGTCTGAATGAATAACAATATCAAAAGAAGAAGATCTAAAGGGCAGATTCATCATGTCATACTCCGGATATTCAATGAGTCTATGACCAGGCAATTGTAAAAGCCATGATGTTAGAGTTCCAGCCTTGTTTATCTCTAGAATTTGCAATTTATGAAATGAATCGTCTTGTATGAAATCCTTCAGCAATCCCTGAAAACCAAGGAGTTTCATCAGTGAAGCAGCCAGTGCAATAGATCGAATATTAGCACCACATTCTAAGCAGCAAAGACCCTGCTGCTGGTTAATATAATCGATTTCGTACTGAGCTAGTTGCCAATCATCAATCAACTTTTTCCATAGAACCTTATTATCTTTAAATCTATCTGAACCGCAGCAACAACATGAAGAAATACCCATAGTTAAGATCGGAAGCATAGTCTTTAAACTATCTCTAATCAGTATTAGAAATTCACTTTTCAAAGAACTCTAAAACTAGTTTCTTTTATCAAAAAACTGAAAAGATAATATTAGAAGCCTACTTCCTGACAATTGGTTTTTCAGAATTTAATTTGCATATTACATTAACATCTTCCATTCTTAGAAAACCAAATGTTAAACCTTTTTCGCCAGACCTAAATGTAAGTGGAGTGAACAACCAATCTAGCATTTCATGATTTTCTTGATCGCCATCTGCAACAGCAGGCTCTAGGGCATAATTATCACTTTTAATATGTGGCCAATTCATAGTAAATGAAACCCTTACAGTTTCACCTATATGTAATGGATTAAGCTTGCAGCCATACTGAGCAGTATTCCAGCCAATCATAGGAGCTCTTAGCCTGTCAAACATTTGCACTCCAACGATAGGACTTTCCACCCTGTCATGAGCCACACACTCGATAATGATGGAAAACTTATCGCCAGGCATGAAAAAGTTGGTTTCACTCCCTCCTTTCCCAAGAAGACGAATTTGAGTAATCTCACATCGTCCTGTGCCACATCGATCACTAGCTGGGAAACTCATATATTCTTTTTGTGTATATGAATTCAAGACAGGTGATGTAGAGGCACTTTGCTTATGGTCTAAATCTATGTGTTTATGTATTTCTTTGCCATCTAACTTGTCAATTCTTTTAGACTCGTTTGAAGGCTGATTTATATGCTTTGAGTTCAGTTGATTCTTTTCTAACTCCGTATTTATTTGCTCATAGGTCCATGCCTGGTATGATTTGCTGACATTGACAGGTAAACCTATTTCAGCAACGTGTCCATCTTTAAGCCAAACACAGTTTGAACATAATCGATTTACACTCCCAGTATCATGGGAAACGAATAGAATAGTTCCTCCAGAGTCTTGAAAACTCTTGACTTTACCTATGCATTTATGAACAAAAATACCATCTCCAACAGCTAAAGCTTCGTCTATGATGAGTACATCAGGATTAACATTTATCGCTACTGCAAATGCTAGTCTGACAAACATCCCACTAGAGTATGTTTTAACTGGTTGATCAATAAAATTTCCAATATCTGCAAAGGCAGCAATTTCTTCAAATCGCTCCTCAATCTCTACCTGACTCAACCCCAACAAACGACCGTTAAAAAACACATTCTGTCGCCCTGTAAATTCAGGATTAAAGCCACTCCCTAATTCTAAAAGTGCAGATACTCGCCCATTCACTTGAACTGTGCCGGAGGTTGGCTGCAATGTCCCGGCAATGATTTTTAGCAGCGTGCTTTTGCCTGCGCCATTACGACCTATGATGCCCCATGTTTCGCCTCTTGGAATTTCTAGCGAAATATCTCGCAATGCCCAAAACTCTTTTGCGTAGGTTTTCCCTGGCAGGAGAATTTCTTTCAGCCGATCAGCCGGTCGTTGGTAGCGCTTAAAGACCTTCGAAACATTTTCTAGAGAAATTGAGATATTGTCAGCCATAGAAATGAAAAAAATGCTTCATAGCACGTCTGCAAATGATGGTCTAAGTTTTTGATAAGTCAGATAGCCCAATAAACACAAACATCCTGAAACGACCGTTGCTACTGACCATACTTGCCAATGTCTAATCTCACCAACCAACACAATGTCACGGTACATTTCAGCGATCGCAGCTAAAGGATTGAACCAAAATACCAGTGTGCGAATTGGATTGGGAATTAAATCTGCCGGATATAAAACTGGCGTTGCATAGAACCACAGATTGAGCACGATGCCTAAAAGCTGTGGTATATCTCGCAAAAAAACAGTGAGGGCTGACGTCAAATAGGCCAATCCTACGGTGAGCAATAGCTGAGGCAACCATATAATAGGCAGCAGCAGCAGAGTGGCATGGAGAGTTTGGCTGGTAATAGATACAAATGTAATCAGTGCCATTAGTCCAAACATACTTTCTACAAAAGCTGTCAAGACAGGTACTAACGGCAACAGCTCCAACGGGAAAACAACCTTAGTTACCAGATTTTTTTGCCGCAGCACAGAGGTCATCGCCTGGGTTAAGCCGTTTGTAAAGGTAATCCAGGGAATCAGACCAGCAAATAGCCATAACCCAAAGGTGAAATTGGCATTACCACCTGGCAAGCCTTGAGCACTGAGCTTAACATTCAGTACTACTGAGAAGACATATGTGTATATCAGTAACTGTGATATTTGTCTGACCAATGCCCATAGGTTCCCTAATACAGAACCCTTATATCGAGTATCGAGGTCGCGTTGGACTAAGGTTTTTAGTAAACCTAGCTTGGTCCACTGGGCTTGAGTCAGGGGAAACAGTCGTTTTAAACTGACTGTCAACCGCCATAGAAGACGCTTTAGAACTTTTAGAGATGTTTTGATTGGCCCTACTACTATTGTCACAGAACTATGGTCGCAGCCTCTTCTTTCCTAGTCGATTACCGCATTAATCTATCAAAAAGTTAACCCCTATAATATTTGGATTCTAATGGGACAGTGCCTGTTTCAAAGTTGTCGCGACATATTTTAGCTGATCCAAACTGAGCTCTGGCCACATGGGCAAACTCAGTACTTCTTGAGCTAGCTGATCGCTCACGGGATAGTCAGGATACTCACCAGCATATATAGGCAATTTATCTTGGGGAATAGGGTAGTAAATCATTGCACCAATGCCTGCCTCTGCCAAGGCTTGTTTGATGCGATCGCGCTGCCCACCCAGCAGTCGAATCGTGTACTGATGAAATACATGGCCTGCTGAAAACGCCGGAGGCACCACCCCATCTACATCAGCCAGCAATCTGCTGTAGGTTTCTGCCACCCAACGACGCTTTGCATTCCAGCTATCAATATGGCGCAGCTTAACCCCTAAAATAGCTGCCTGCATAGCGTCAAGCCGTGAGTTATAGCCCAACATCAAGTTGCAATAGCGTTGCTTAGACCCGTGCATCCGCAGCATCTGGGCCACTTCAGCAATGTCATCGTCGTTCGTAGTAATCAAACCACCATCGCCATAGGCCCCAAGATTTTTGGTTGGAAAAAACGAAAACGCCCCCACATGGCCCAGGGTTCCGACATATTTACCCAGTAGGCCATCGCGACTTGATTCCTGACAACCACAGCCCCTGCAATCTCCTTTATAAACAGCACCAAAAGCCTGGGCACAGTCTTCAATCACCTTCAAATTATGCTGGGTGGCAATCTCCAGAATTTGTCCCATGGCGGCTGGGTTGCCGTACAAATGCACCGGTACAATGGCCTTGGTTTGCGGAGTAATCGCCGCCTCAATCAAATTGGGGTCAATGTTGAACGTATCGGCACAGATATCGACAAATACCGGTTTTGCCCCCACCATACTGATGGATTCTGCCGTAGCAAAAAAGGTAAATGGTGTCGTAATCACCTCGTCCCCTGGCCCAACCCCCAAAGCTCGCAAACCAATGACCAAGGCATCGGTGCCAGAGTTCACACCAATGGCGTGTTTGACGCCCAGGTAAGCGGCTGCATCCGCTTCAAACGCTTTTACCGTTGGCCCCAAAATAAACTGTCCTGAATCCAAGACCTGGTTGATAGCCGTTTGAATTTCATCCTTAATCGCCTGGTACTGAGGTTTTAAGTCAAGGATAGGGATTTTGATTTGGCTCACGGTAGTTATGTTTTAAGGGTCTGATGTTAAGAGGCTCTGCTCTAGAATCTTAGGACGATTTGTGTCGTCAGGTTTGATATGCGTGTTGCCGTTGTGCATGAGTGGCTGGCTAGCCATGCAGGCTCTGAAAAGGTTGTGGAACAAATTCTGCAACTCTATCCAGACGCCGATCTATTTAGCCTGGTGGATTTTTTGCCGCCAGAACAGCGTGATTTTATTGGACATCGTTCAGTCACAACGTCATTTATTCAGCAGCTACCGCTGTCTAAACGAGCCTTTCGGCAATATCTGCCCCTGATGCCACTGGCTGTGGAGCAATTTGATTTATCCGACTATGACGTGGTGATTTCCAGTAACCATGCTGTGGCAAAAGGGGTATTAACAGCCCCCCATCAATTGCATATCAGCTATGTTCATACTCCTATTCGCTACGCTTGGGATTTGCAACATCAATACTTGCAACAGGCCGGGTTAGAACGAGGGTTGAAGGGGGCTCTGACGCGCTTGATTTTGCACTATTTGCGATTGTGGGACACCACTAGTGCCAACCGTGTTGATCGATTTGTGGCCAATTCTCATTTTATTAAGCAGCGCGTATGGCGAGCCTACCGGCGACCAGCGACGGTGATTTACCCCCCCGTGGATATATCCCGATTCGAGTGGCAACATCCCCGTGAAAATTTTTATTTAACGGTGTCCCGGTTTGTGCCTTATAAACGGGTCGATTTAACAGTGGCAGCCTTTAACCAACTAGGACTGCCCTTAGTGGTTATTGGTGATGGTTCAGATTGGTCAAGAATTAAGGCGATGGCTGGCTCGAACATTCGCTTGTTAGGACAGCAGCCTGATAGCGCCGTGGCAGATTATATGCAACGATGCAAAGGATTTATTTTTCCAGCAGAGGAAGACTTCGGCATTACCCCTGTGGAGGCTCAAGCAGCCGGAGCACCAGTGATTGCCTTCGGTCGAGGTGGTGTGGCTGAAACAGTAATACATGGCCAAACCGGCATCTTGTTTCCGGACCAGACAGTTGACAGTCTGGTCCAGGCCGTAAAATCCTTTGAAATGGGTATGTATGAATTAAACAGGGATAATCTGCGACACCAGGCAGAGAAATTCTCGATCGAATGCTTTCGAAGTCAGTTTCGTGACTGTGTTGAGCAAACCTATACAAGTTTTCTTCAAAGTCATCCCTTAGAGTAGTGAGGTTAGCGACCTCGGCATCGTGTGCACATGACTCTTTCTCAGCCGACTAAACCTGCGATCGCACCCCTCAAAGTGCATGCCCACCCCGGCTACATGGTGACCGCTCTGATCACGTGTGATGCCTTATGTTTAAGCTTAGCTGGCATTATTAGCGTCTACGTCCGTCTATGGTTCAACGGCCAATATGAACCTTCCTTATATTGGGAGTTATGGCCGTTCCTGGGTCTGTTTTTACTGGGCTATGGGTTAGCAGGGTTATACCCAGGTCAAGGTATCGGGCCAGTGGAGGAACTTCGCCGCTTAGCCCTAACCACCACACTGCTTTATCTCACCCTGGGGTCTGCCGTCTTTCTTTTCCGAGACTTAGAGCTTTACTCCCGTGCCGCATTTCTGATGGCCTGGGGTCTGTCGATTATTCTGCCGCTACTGGGTCGCTATGGCCTCAGGGCCTTGGTCGCAAAACGCTCTTGGTGGGGTTATCCAGTATTGGTACTCGGGGCAGGCAAAACAGGGGCCCTAGTCATTCGTACCTTACATCGCCAACCGGCCCTAGGCCTCAAGCCCGTAGCTGTACTCGATGATGACGTCAACAAACACGGCTATCTTGAAGGCGTTCCCGTGATTGGTAACTTATCTCAGGCTCCGGTATTGGCTGGTCGTGACCAGATTCCCTACGCCATCATGGCCATGCCAGGGGTCCATCGAGATCGGTTACTGTATGTTGCTCAACACTACGGTCGTGCCTTTCCCCATCTCCTAATTATTCCTGACCTGTTTGGCATGGCTAGCCTGTGGGTTGCTGCCCGTGATCTCGGGGGGGTGTTGGGTCTAGAGTCTCAACAACAACTCTTACTCCCTGGTCCAAAACTCACTAAAAGCCTTCTAGATCAATGCCTGACCTTAATTGTCGGCCTGGTTTCTTTTCCCTTAATTGTCTTAATTGCTCTGGCCATTCGCATTGATTCACCCGGGCCTATTCTCTACCGACAGACCCGCATTGGTCGCAACGGTCATCCATTTAAAGCCTGGAAATTTCGCACCATGGTCCCCAATGCCGAGCGGGTGCTCAAGGACTATCTACAAAGCCAACCTGAGCTACAAACCCACTGGAGCAAAGACCGCAAGCTCAAATACGATCCACGGATCACGCGCCTAGGGCGATGGTTACGACGCACCAGCCTCGATGAACTCCCCCAGCTCTGGAACGTTCTGCGAGGAGAGATGAGTCTTGTCGGTCCCCGTCCCATTGTCCATGACGAAGTAAAACTGTATAAGGAAAAATTCCAACTCTATACCCAGGTGTTGCCTGGCTTGACGGGTCTGTGGCAGGTCTCAGGACGCAATAACATCACCTACCAAGAACGAGTGAATCTTGACGCCTATTATGTTCGCAACTGGTCGGTCTGGCTAGATATCTACATCCTAATTCGAACTATTTGGGTAGTAATTGTGGGGGACGGTGCGTATTAATTCAGTCCAATCTACCAATGGCAGTTTTTTAGGCGGGTCCTGGCATATTTGGCTGTGGCTAGCAGCCCTAGTAATTCTGCCGTTTGCCAGCTATCTCAGCTTGGTTATCTTAGTTGGCCTCATGGTGGGCGCACTTTGCCAAAGATTTCAGGCCATTAGTCAGGTACTGTGGCAGCAGGGGTATGGACTGCTGACAGCAGGGTTACTACTCAGCGCTTGCTTTGCCGCCAATGCTGGCGACGCCTGGTTACAACTCGCTAATTTTCTACCCTATTTCCTTCTGATTGGCGTACTTTCGACTGCCCAACGTTTTCAACCGCCAAGGCCCACATTGACGATGGTGGCCCAAGCCATCGTCCTGGGCTCTTTACCCTTCAGCATTTTGGCCTTGGTTGAATACATTGTCAGATTTCCAGGTATCACAGCTCACGTTGGCGACTGGTCAATCTTTCAGTGGGTGTTCGATGTCAGTTTCACCGGGCATCGTGCCCATGCCAACCTGAGCCACCCCAACATTTTGAGCAATTATCTCACCATTGTATTGGGACTGGGCCTAGGGTTGCTGGTCGGGCAAATGTGTGGGACTACTGCACAGCCATCTGCTGATACGAGAGCTTCAGCACCCTCACCATTGATGACAACGACTTTAAGCATCGCTGTGGTCCTGGCTGGTATAGGCATCTTTTGCACCAGCTCTCGCAATGGCCTCATAGCCGCCGTTATTCTGCTATTGATTGCCGGTTATCTAGTTCGACGCCATCGCTGGGTATGGTTGCTGGGTATCGTGATTCTGAGCGCAATTGGCACAGGATTACTCGTTTTAGGATTTGGTGGTCGGCATCTCAGTCTTGCTCTCTTTACCGACGACCCCCGGGTTAAAGCCTGGCAAATTGCCATCGATCTCATTCGCCAGCGACCCTTATTGGGCTGGGGTTTAGGGGGTTTTAGTCATCAGTATGTCCCCTTTAGTGTGACCGATCACGAACGTCTCTTTCATCCCCACAACCTTTGGCTATATCTAGCCTGTGATACCGGTATTCCCACTATGGTGCTCTTTTGCTGGGTGATTGGCCGAACCTATCTTGCGGGTCTCCGTCGGCTAGTGAGTCACCTCGACCCAACGTTACTCAGTTATCTCCTTGGGTTTACTGGCTGTATTCTGTTTAGTCTGTTCGACGTCACCCTCTTCGATGCTCGCATTAATGTACTTAGCTGGTTTCTTATAGGAGGCCTCAGTATTCTGGCAACCCCAGCCTGGAAAAACCAATAAAAAAACTGCGGGCGCAGACCATTATGTCCAGTTACCCACAGCTATTTTCAAATGTTGGAAATATCAAAAATTTAAGAAACAGTAGTCATCAAGATTTGGCCTTTGGATATGCAGACAATGTCATACGCAAATCATGTCTCTCCGGCGGCAAATTTTCTAATTCCTGATCAATCCTTGGTTTTGGATGAGCTTAGATGAGCTTTGCAGCTTTGAGACCGTAGTACATGCCCATGCCAGCGGCAGCAGTGCCAAACAAAATCACTAAATAAACTAGTGCTGCGGTCATCACTAACACTCCTTTCTATAAAAACAAATAAAGTCCTGTATCTTTTTATTGAAACATGTTCGCTGACCGTTTGTCGTCAGCAGCTGGCCTTTCATACCTTTGATAGATTGTCCACCAGACATTTAATGTGAGCCTCTAAGGCTAGAATGGAAAGCCTAGCGATTTTTGTTAGATAGAGACAGCGCATGAGTAAGGGCACATTATTCGACAAAGTTTGGGATCTGCATACGGTTACAACACTGCTTTCTGGTCAGACCCAGCTTTTTATTGGCCTACATCTGATCCACGAGGTCACCAGTCCTCAGGCCTTTGCTATGCTGCGCGATCGCAACCTCACGGTGATGTTTCCAGAACGCACCGTCGCCACCGTCGATCACATCGTGCCCACCGACAGCCAAGCCCGTCCATTTGCCGATAGCCTGGCAGAGGAAATGATCGTTGCCCTCGAAAGCAACACTAAGACTAACGATATTCGCTTTTTTAATGTAGGGTCTGGTCACCAGGGCATTGTCCATGTCATCGCCCCTGAACAAGGTCTCACCCAGCCTGGTATGACCATCGCCTGCGGTGATAGCCACACATCTACCCATGGAGCATTTGGAGCGATTGCCTTTGGCATTGGCACCAGTCAGGTACGGGATGTGCTTGCCTCCCAAACACTCTCCCTCGACAAGCTCAAAGTCCGACGCATAGAAGTCAATGGCACCCTGGCACCTGGAGTCTATGCCAAAGACGTTATTTTGCACATTATCCGCACCTTGGGCGCAAAGGGTGGCGCGGGCTATGCCTATGAGTATGCTGGCAGCGCCATCGAGGCCATGTCGATGGAAGAGCGCATGACCCTGTGCAACATGTCCATTGAGGGTGGGGCTCGTTGTGGCTATGTCAATCCTGACCAGATTACCTACGACTATCTCAAGGGACGAGAATTTGCCCCCCAAGGTGACGCATTTGAAAAAGCCGTTGTTTGGTGGGAAAGCCTACGCAGCGATACCGATGCCGATTACGATGATGTCATCGTATTTGACGCCCAAGACATTGCCCCCACAGTCACCTGGGGCATTAGTCCTGATCAGGCCATTGGTGTAGATGAAACCATTCCTAACTTGGCATCATTCTCCTCAGAAGAACAAGCCTTAATCCAAGAAGCCTATACCTATATGGACTTGGGCCCTGGTCAGCCCATGTTGGGCACCCCTATCGATGTTTGCTTCATTGGTAGCTGCACCAACGGTCGCCTGAGCGATTTACGAGAAGCCGCCAAGGTAGCCAAAGGGCGTCATGTTGCCTCAGGCATCCAAGCCTTTGTCGTTTCAGGTTCTGAGCAAGTCAAACAGCAAGCCGAAGCCGAGGGATTAGATAAAATCTTTGTCGAGGCTGGCTTTGAATGGCGAGAGCCTGGCTGTTCTATGTGTTTAGCCATGAACCCCGACAAACTACAGGGACGTCAAATCAGCGCATCCTCCTCAAACCGAAACTTCAAAGGTCGGCAGGGCTCTGCCTCAGGAAGAACATTATTAATGAGTCCGGCGATGGTGGCTCTAGCCGCTATCAATGGCCAAGTGAGTGATGTGCGCAGCCTACTCTAAGAGGCTTCTCACGTCCTAAAAGAACTCCCTGAACAGCAAAACTGTAGATTTTCTCTGCTCAAGCATAAACACCTGCCACCAAAAGGTTTCGCTTTTCTTAACCTTTTGATTACCTCACGTTAAGTTTTTGCTTTAATCATGTCGGTATTATCGACTAAACAAATTTAACTAATGCTGCCAAATCAAGGATTAACCTTGGCGATTTGACAATTTATCCACCTACTTTTCCATACTGAAGGGTTATTGAGAAAAGCAGCAGTACTAGTTTCATATTTAGCAGAGTTATTCAGACGTTGCCGTTGGCTAAAATACATCTCTGCTGTCGATACTTACACAAACGATTGCTCATAAAGCATTCACAGGGGCCTAGTTCTTTCTATGTCAGTCTCACAGCTCACCCAAAGAAGTCGCACATCAGATCACTATATTGCTCTACTAGAGCAGCTTTACCACGAGAGAAATCTTACACAATTTACAGCAGCGCATAGCATTCCCCTCAGACGTAGTGAAATCTATGTGATTTGCCGAGGTATTGTCCAACTCCACACAATTCATCCAGATGGCAGTGAAACATTGCTGGGATTAGCGGGTCCTTCCATGCCCTTTGGTCTGAGCTTAACGGGCGTTAGTCCTTACTGGGCAACAGCGTTAACACCAGTTGATGTTTTGCCCCTATCTATGGCAGAGCTAGAAAATTCACCCACCCTGATGGCAGGATTATTTACTCACCTATCACGACGTCTTCAGCAATCAGAAGCATGGCTTGCCCTATCTGGTAAGCGTCTGGTAGCCGATCGATTGCGTCAGCTTTTGATTATGCTAGCCCAGGAGTTTGGCCAGGTCGAACCTCAAGGTGTAAGGCTGACAATTCGTCTCACGCATCACCAACTAGCAACCACAATTGGTACCACGCGTGTTACGGTAACACGCTTGCTCAGAGATTTTCGCAAAGAAGGATGGCTGACAATTCATCAACGCTATCTAATTTTGCCGTTGAGCATGCTTTCATAAGTTTTGGCGAAATTTAATTCACACACCATTAGTGAACTTAAACTTGCTCTGAGCCATCAGGATGATAATTCATGAACCAACCAAGGGTTTTAGCTATGTCTTGATTACATCACAGGCCCTTAAATCACATACGGGTATCTGGCAATCTACCAGATACCTTTTTTATTTTTTCTGAGTATCCTCACAATTCCAAATTTTAGATAGGCTTCAGAGTTTATTTAAAGATATGAAGCATCCCCGATATTTGTACTGACATCCAAACCTTTCGAAAAAACCAGTGATAACCTAGTTACTCATAAGAACAAATCCCACAGATCAATTATTGAATTCTACTGGTATCCAATATTAGGCAATTCTTTTAGGTGGTGAATTATCCAACCACCTGGGTTAAGCTGTCCCAAATAGACCTTAATTGATCTAGTTATTCAAAAACTCGCTAGACATTCACTCATCAGGAATATTTGAAAAATTGCGGGATCAAGGTTTTTTACCTTGGGCCTTAAGTTTATTTGACTGCATCCGCTTTTCTGCACCTTTGGTGCCTGCCAACGCAATACACATCAGACTTTATTCATGCTGACAACGTCTAAAGCTGCAATATCCTTCGAACGCTTTACAGCTAAGGTTTATCCCCTTCTAAAGAGGGTCTATGCCGAGAAACAAATCGATAGTCTGCTCCCTCGGCTCTACGACATGATCCAGGAGGAGCTTAAGTCACACTCCCAGGAGGATTTAGGTAAATGGGATCAGGATAAAATTCTACTCATTACCTACGGTGATAGTATTTGCAGCGAGGATGCATCCCCTCTACAAACACTAAACCAGTTTCTCAATACTCATTTGGCCGACACCGTGACAGGGGTTCATATTCTGCCCTTTTTTCCCTATAGCTCTGATGATGGCTTTGCTGTCATAGACTTTTTGGAGGTTAATCCTCGTCTGGGTAATTGGGCCGACGTTGAAGCCATTGGACGCAACTTTAATCTCATGTTTGATTTGGTTGCTAATCACGTCTCTAGCAAAAGCGACTGGTTTGAACAGTTCAAACAGGATCAGTTACCAGGTCGCAACTACTTTATTAATCTGCCAAAAGATACTCCCACTGCTGATGTCGTGCGGCCACGCAGCAGCCCCGTGTTAACTCCAGTGGAAACCATCAAAGGAGTCCAACATGTATGGACGACCTTTAGCGCTGATCAAGTCGATTTAGACTACAGCAATCCAGATGTCTTTTTAGAATTTATCGATATTATTCTGGCCTATGCCCGTCATGGGGCCCGTTATATTCGCTTAGATGCGGTTGGCTTCCTATGGAAATCCCCAGGCACTTGTTGCATTCATTTGCCTGAGACCCACGCTTTAATTCAAACATTTCGCGAAATTTTACAAATGGTAGATCCAGGGATTGCCCTGATTACCGAAACTAATGTCCCTAATCGCGAAAACCTCAGCTATTTTGGGGACCGCAACGAAGCCCATATGATTTACAACTTCAGCTTGCCACCGCTGCTGCTGAATGCGTTGATGCAGGGTCGTGCAGATCACCTCAAAACATGGATGATGAGTATGCCTCCAGCTCCCATTGGCTGCGCTTACTTCAACTTCACCGCATCCCATGATGGTATTGGTCTGCGGCCTACTGAAGGACTGTTAGAGGATGGAGAATTTCAAACACTCATAAACACCATGCGAAGCTTTGGTGCGCAAATTAGTATGCGCAGTAAAGCCGATGGTAGTGAATCTCCCTATGAGATCAATATTTCTCTATTTGATGCACTGCAAGGGACGGCTCAAGGGCCAGATCAATGGCAGATTGAGCGTTTTATCTGCTCCCAAACAGTCATGATGTCCCTAGAGGGAATTCCTGCGTTCTATATCCATAGTTTGTTGGCCACACCTAACGACATCGAAGGCATGGAAGCCACTGGTCACAATCGCTCGATCAACCGTCACTGCTGGGATAAACAGCGGTTAGATACTCTTCTTGAAAATCCTGAATCTCCCCAAGCAACTGTATTAGCAGAGCTATCACGTCTTATTCAAATTCGTCGTCAGCAGAAGGCATTTCATCCAAATGCAACTCAATACACTTTGCATCCAGACAATCCAGCTCTTTTTGCCTTCTGGCGTCAGAGCCTAGCTCGCGATCAGAGCATTTTTTCGATTCATAATCTCAGCAACCAACCCCATACTCTGCATCTGAACGAACTCAACTTAGTAAATACTGATAGTTGGATGGATCTCATTAGCGGCGAAAGCTTTGATGATCTACATGGGGTTTACAAGCTAAAACCATACCAGTCAGTCTGGCTGACCAATCGTCCTTATTACGATGCTGCCAATACGCCTGATCATGTCGATCTTGAGTTTCTCTATCGGACTTAAAAAAGGGGGCATCAACCCAAGCCTCAAAATCTAGGTTGAGTGGGAGTTCAAAGGTACAAATTATGCCTCTGCTCGCAGCCAACTCGGATTTTAAGTGTTGAGTTGACCAATGGGCGTGACAAGACCATCAATGCTCACACTCCCTTTTTCGACCTGATACTGAGCAAACCATCAGGACCTTTTTTCTCAGCCCAAGCAGACAATGTGGGGCGTTGTCCTTGGTAGTCATACAGGGGCATGCCATAGCCGCATGAGATTTGAACCCGGTGGACATCAATTATGATGATCTGCCGGGTTCCCACTATGCTGGGAAATTTGGATGCTAAGTCTTGCCATTGCTCATCACTGGGTAGCACCACATTTCCGTGACCATATAGTCGCAGAATTAACGAGAGAACGTTTGACATCACGTTACCATGGTGGACTAGTAACGTATTACACAGTAGTGCCTTAAACACATCCAAGGTTAACCACCTGGCTTATTGAGCCTTGCGGCTCTTGGTTTGAATATGGCCCATCAGCACACCAGGATAGTTTCTCTATGGTTCAGACAATGTCTCAAATCATGTCGGTCACCGGTCGCGGTATTCCTCTCCTCGGAAATGACATTGATACCGATCGGATTATCCCGGCTCGCTTTCTTCGCTGTGTGACGTTCGACGGATTAGGAGAGAACGTTTTTGCCGATGATCGCGTCCAGGGTAACGGCACCCATTCATTTGATCAATCTCAGTATCAAAACGCCAAAATTTTGGTAGTAAATAGTAACTTTGGCTGTGGTTCGTCCCGTGAGCATGCACCTCAATCTATTATGCGCTGGGGCATCAAAGCGATTATTGGTGAAAGTTTTGCAGAAATTTTTCTAGGCAATTGTGTTGCGATCGGTATGCCCTGCGCTACAGCTACCCCTGAAGTTGTTGCCAGCCTGCAAGCACTCATCGCAGAGTCTCCTGACAAGGAATTTTCTCTCGATTTGGAAAATCAGACTGTCGCTGGGGACAACTTTAGGGAGTCAGTTGCTATCAAAGAAGGCAACCGTCAAATGTTTATCAACGGCACTTGGGACGCGTGCGGTCAACTGTTAAATCAAGCAGTGCAAATTAAGGCAACAGCTGCCAATCTTCCCTATGTCAACTGGGACAATGCATAGATAATCCTAATTGAGTCAAACATAGGGGTAGCTGTTACACGGTTTTGTGTAACAGCTACTTCGGGCACGATCAGTCAGGATTTCGTATGAGACATCTAATATGCCATGGTCATCATCTCTCGGGGATGAAGATTAGTGGCACCTGAGTTCACCACACCTCGTTTGGCATCCACTGTGATGATGGTGCCGTCGCGAATAATGCCGGTAGCATTGGTTACGCCCACTAAAACTGGAATACCAAGACGCAGACCAAGCACTGCTGCATGACCTGTATGGCTCGGATCTTCAGTAATGATGCCGCCAGCGTGGCGAATGATATCAACGTAATCAGCACTAGTACTGGGAACAACCAAAATCTCACCAGGATTAAAGTTGCTCACAGCTAAGGCTTTGTTGACCACACGGGCTCGACCGCTGACCACACCCTCACCAATGCCTTTGCCATGGCCTAACACAGCGGTCACTAACTCCACCTTGATCAGGTCAGTGGATCCCGACACACCTTGCAAGGTGCCCGCAGTCATGACCACTAGATCACCGTCATGGAGTAATTCTTTTTCTTGGGCGACGTTGACTGCCGACTGGAAAGTTTGACTGCTAGAAGGTAGATCCACCACTAGCAGAGGTTTAACTCCCCATACCAACTGCAACCGACGAGCTACCTCAACATGGGGTGTGACTGCCAAAATGGGCGTTGGTGGCCGAAATTTGGAAACGTTACGAGCCGTTGCTCCGGTTTTGGTCAACGACATAATTGCGGCGGCATCCAGCTGGGAAGCAATCTGCCCCACTGCCCGACTAATGGCATTGGGAATGGTACGACTGGTGGCGGCATCAGAGTCTGGAGAAATTTGTTCTCGTTCAGTTCGCATGGCAATCTTGGCCATGGTAGCTACGGCTTCCACTGGATATTCACCCACCGCCGTTTCATTCGATAGCATCACAGCATCGGTGCCGTCGAGAATAGCATTGGCGACATCGGAAACTTCTGCCCTGGTTGGCCGAGGATTGCTGACCATACTGTCGAGCATCTGAGTTGCGGTAATCACTGGAATACCTAGACGATTAGCAGTCGCAATCAGGCGCTTTTGCAGAATCGGGACATCTTCAGCTGGGAGCTCTACTCCTAAATCCCCCCGAGCCACCATCACACCATCAGACAGAGATAAAATAGCCTCCATCTGCTCAATGGCCTCATGTTTCTCAATTTTGACAATGACGGGGACCCGCTTACCAGCGTTCGTAATGATCTCTTTAATCTCTAGAACATCTTGAGGATTGCGCACAAAACTTAGGGCAACCCAATCCACGCCCTGATCAAGGCCAAAGGCAAGGTCTACTTTATCCTTTTCAGTCAGTGCCTTGATAGATAGATAAACCCCAGGAAAGTTAACACCTTTACTGTTGGAAAGCTTGCCACCAACCACCACTTCACAGTGGAGTTCGCGCTTTTCCATGTCTTTGTCAACCACCCGCATTTCCACCTTGCCGTCATCCAGCAGAATAGTGGCACCGGTTGGCACTTCTTCTACTAGAGCTTCATAGGTGACCGAACTAATTTCCTCAGTACCCGGCAGTTGGCGACTAGTCAGGATAAAGCTATCGCCTGTTTTTAGGTGAATAGAACCCGCTTCAAATTTACCCAGGCGAATCTTGGGACCCTGAAGATCCTGTAGGATGCCAACGGGTTGATTAAGCTCGAACGAGATCTGGCGAATCAACCGAATATTGCGTTGATGATCGTCGTGAGTACCATGGGAAAAGTTGAGGCGCAGGGTAGTGGCCCCAGCTTCAATTAGCGATCGCAACGTTGCAGGATCCTGAGTAGCTGGACCAATGGTGGATACGATCTTAGTCCGACGCAGGGCGTGGCGCAGTGGCATAGTGCTTTGTCCGTGGGCTAGCCGATAGTGGGTTAGTCAACACCCAATAGTGGGTTAGTTAACACCCAATTTAAACCTTCCGTTCTACTCGACGAAAAACAGTGGTTTTGGATGTGAACATGTGTTAACAAACCACCGGATAGTATCATGCCAGGGCTCGATTGTGCTTCAAAAACCCTTGAATTCTATGGTTAAGGCCTACCTGAAAGCTTAGAGACTCAATCCTTTCTTAGACTCTCCAACGATGTTGGCTAGACAACCGTCAGAAAAAACGTTGGCACTGATTATCAAGCAGTAGATTGTTTTGAGTCAGTTTGGAAAGTGTTAAGCAGTAAATGAGATAACGTCACAAAACTTTATTATCACCTCTAGGTAGCGTATACTTCGAAACATAGGTGTGAAGGAGTATTACTGTGGTTTCGGTGCCAACACATCCGGCAGTACTTAGACGAGTACCCAAGGATCTTTTAGACGCGGACGGTGGTGTTAGCCCAGACTTACTCATATTCGTAGGAGCAGTCCTATTGGTGACTATTGCTACGTTTGGGTATTTTGCCTGGAGCTTTCCCCACTGGATTTGTTTTGTTTTAAACACGGTGGGCTTACACCTAGTGGGAACGGTTATTCATGATGCATCCCACAATTCAGCCCACAGCAACCGCATTATCAATGCGGTTTTAGGCCATGGCAGCGCATTAATGCTGGGTTTTACATTCCCCGTGTTTACACGGGTACATCTACAGCACCATGCCAATGTCAATGATCCGGAAAATGATCCGGACCATTTTGTATCTACCTGCGGTCCTTTGTGGCTGATTGCACCGCGCTTTTTTTACCATGAGATTTACTTTTTCCAGCGACGACTGTGGAAGAAGTATGAGTTACTGGAATGGTTTTTAAGCCGTCTAGTCGTAGGGGGTCTAATTTACTCCGCCTATCGCTTTGGCTTTTTGAACTACTTTGCAAACTATTGGTTTGCACCAGCCTTGGTTGTAGGCGTGGCTTTAGGACTATTCTTCGACTATTTGCCCCATCGTCCCTTTGAGGAAAAAAATAGATGGAAGAATGCACGGGTCTATCCTAGTCGGCTATTGAATGTGCTGATTATGGGTCAGAATTATCACCTGGTGCATCATTTATGGCCATCCATACCTTGGTATAAATACCAGCCTGCTTATGAGGTGATGAAGCCTCTGTTAGACGAAAAGGGGGCTCCCCAATCATTAGGACTGCATCACCGCAAAGACTTCTGGGGATTTGTTTATGACATCTTTTTAGGCATTCGCTTGCACCACAAGAAGTAGCGCTTGGCGCACTAGATAGATAAGAATTCTTTGAATGTTTTATACAAAGGGGTTCCAGCTTTGGCTGGAACCCCTTTGTAATAGATTATTTCTGATTTATGATAGCCCCGCCAAGTTATCGAATGCTCACTATTGAACATGGGCTGAGGTGCTGACACTGGACCAATCAGGGCGCAAACCACTGGCTCCTCGCAGATAAGGATGGTAGATATCGGCTTTAGGCAGAGTCATGTAAGCATGGATCAAAAAACGAATGCACATGGGCAAGCTACCAGACACCTGCATATGCTGCACATCTAGCAAAGGAACAGTATCCCAGTCAGGGCGCTGCCGTGCGATCGCAGCTGGAAAAATTGCATCCAAATCAGACGTCACTGAAAACGTAACGCTAATCATAGAATCAGGTGTAATTGGATTTTTGGCTTCCAAGGCGTCGAGTAGTTCAGTGACTGCATTCGCGATCTCAGCTATTGAATTCTCAGGTACGGTAGTCGCACCTCGAATGGCACGCACTCGCCAGTCACCTATCTCTCCTTGCTGCATGTTGCCTATCCCTTGTACATTGCATGGCTGGCTCGCACCATCCCCTTAGATAGAGTAGCCTTTTCTAGGTCTGCTAGAAATCCATGCCCAGATTATCCACCAAACGGACCAGGCAATGTATTGCCTGGCGATTGATAGAGCCATAGGGGGACCCCTTGATAGGCAAGTTCAAACTCTAACCATCCCTGCATCCGAGGACTCATCCAAGGAAGCATCGCCTGACTATTACCCGGCAATAGCTTATTCCAAAACGGCTTACGCTCTTCAATGTTATAAATTTCAACCTTCTCTGGGTCCAAATCAGCGAGTTCAGCGGCCCACTGCTTGGCGTCAGCTTCTGTACCCACCCGATCGACTACACCTAATTCCAGCGCCTGGGCACCGGTGAAAATACGTCCATCTGCAAAACCGCGAACGACATCTTCATCTAAGTTACGTGCAGTTGCTACGGTCGACACAAACTGTCCATAACTGACATCAATCAGCTCTTGTAAAATTTTCTGCTCAGGCTGAGTCAGCTCTCGATCAAAGGACAAAATATCTTTGTAGGGGCCAGACTTGATCACCTTGAATGACACCCCAACCTTATCGAGCAAGCGCTCCAAGTTATTTCCCCGTAGAATAACGCCAATACTGCCAGTAATTGTGCCGGGATTCGTCACAATATGCTGAGCACCCATGCCAATGTAGACACCCCCAGAAGCAGAAATATTGCCAAAACTAGCGACAATTTTGACGGTTTCCTGGAGTTTTTTTAACGCACTATAAATCTCTTGAGAATCGCCCACCGTGCCGCCTGGGCTATCGATACGCAGCAACAGTGCCGGAAATTTCTTCTCTTTGACCTCTTCAAGGGCCTCCAATACTCGCTTCCGAGTTCCACCTGCAATTGCTCCAGAAATTTCGATACGGGCAATCTGTTTACGGAAACGTGGCTTGAATGGCCAAATCATAGACATTGACTGAATAAACGACGAACGTTCAGATGATTACTATAACCCCCTGCCGTAGGCTATTACAGCTTGATAATATCGAAAAATTGCTCAACAGCTTTGCAGGGAACGCCATCAGAACTTAACATAACTTTATAGTAAGGAACGTAGTTTTTCAGTCTCACCCATTCTTTCCCCGCTGCATGGCATCCCCCTTCAACCAGGAAAATACACCAGCCCTAGTTTTGATTGCCCCCTTCTTTTTGTGGGGTACGGCCATGGTGGCAATGAAGGGGGTGATTGACACGACTAGTCCTTTATTTCTAGCCACATTACGATTAATGCCCGCCGGCATACTGGTCCTAATGGTGGCGGCTATTTTAGGACGTAAACAACCGCAAAGCTGGCAGGGATGGGCGTGGATAGGGGGCTTTGCATTAGTCGACGGCACCCTATTTCAAGGTTTTTTAGCCGAAGGATTACAGCGCACAGGGGCCGGTCTTGGGTCGGTCATGATCGACTCTCAACCCATTGCAGTTGCCTTAATGGCTCGTTTCCTATTCAAAGAAATCGTTGGTCCTTTGGGATGGATCGGTTTGATATTAGGCATTCTTGGCATTAGCCTACTCGGCTTACCCGACGAATGGATTCTTCGTGCAGTCTCAGGCATGTCGACGGGTTTTACCACCGGTCACTGGCCCACCCAGACAGAGTTTTTTGGTAATCAGTTACCCATCGGTCAAGAGTTAATCACAATCCTGTTAGGGCATGGGGAGTGGTTAATGCTATTGGCAGCGTTGTCAATGGCGGTAGGGACAGTCATGATTGCCTATGTTTCTCGCCATGTAGACCCAGTAGTTGCCACTGGCTGGCATATGATCCTAGGTGGTATTCCCCTATTAGGCCTCTCTGCCTATACTGAAGTCAATCAGTGGCAAGGTATTACCATCACTGGGTGGTTAGCAATTCTTTATGCCACGGTGTTTGGTAGTGCCATTGCCTATGGCATCTTTTTCTACCTTGCCGCCAAGGGCAATCTCACAAGTCTGAGTGCCCTGACATTTCTAACCCCCGTATTTGCACTGACGTTTAGCACATCATTACTGTCAGAAAATCTCAGCACTGTTCAATGGACCGGGGTTGGATTTACGCTCATTAGTATCTATCTAGTTAATCAACGGGACGTCATTACTCAGGGACTAGTCAACATATTAACGGGGCCATCCGTCATCGGTTTGGCCAAAGCCATTAACCCTGAGCTAGCAAAATCCATGGAAGCCTGGCTCTACTCCCAAGGGGGTGTGGACCCGTCCTCGGATTAAGCATTACTACCATAGAGTGAAGCCCACAAGACCTTGACCACATCTGGTCTTCACATAGGTTGACCACATACTAAGAACTCTTGATAAATCAGCTCTTAGATTACTTAGTTATTTAGGTTAGTATTGGCTGCAAGCTGTCGAAACCTGTTGCGATCGCAAATGTCTCACATCAGTTGAGGTTTTTGCGACTCGATTGCTCTATTTTCTGGGGCTTTGGGGATTTTATATCATGTTGACGGGGCCAGAGCGAATGCTCTGACGACTGCAAGCTCAGCCAAAATTTTTAGGAACTTGGGCACATTTAAGCCATGGACTTGAACATGGCAATCCAAAATTTGGGTAAAGTTAGGAGAAAGCGCGGTGCTATTGCCGTTGGCTAGAGCGGTAATTTAATTCTTACAGGCTTCTACATGGCGATGCCATGGTGTTTTAATCACTGGTTAAGAAGCCCTTTCAAGATCAGAACGACCTGGTTGTGATATGGATTCAGCAGGAATCTGCCATTCAAAGCATTGAATAGTCGGTCTGTGCCGTGAACAGAGTGACGCAGGTACTGGATACTAAACTGATATGATTTGGCGCTCTACTCTAGTATTTTTAACAAGTCTGACAGCTTTCACGCTATCTGTGACAAGTCTGCAAGCCAAAGGTAGTCCCTCACTGATAGCGCAGTCTCCGAGCGTTAACCCAGATGCGGCGGTCAACACAGGTGAGCAAACTCCTGATTTTCGCAATAACTACTCCAACTCTCCATTAGAAGGTGCTACTTCTGAGGAGCAGAAAGAGGAAATCAAGGCTTTACAGCAGGAGCTTAAAGAGCGCGGCTATTACAATGGGCCTATTGACGGTATTTATGGCCCCGTTACCGCTGCAGCTATTGAAAAATTACGTGGGCAGCAAAGTGAACAATCTGATGCTGCACCGCGCCTATTTTCACAATCTGATGTAATTGAAGCACCTGCCGACCCTGAAGCATCGGATGCGGCTGATCCAGATGCTGAAGATGGCGCTGTAGGCACTCCAGAAGGCGAAGCAAATTCTGTGCGCATCAACGCAGAGAACGCAACGGTAGACGGAGAAGACATCAATATCGGTGATGAAGTTTCACCGGAAACAGGCATCAACAGTGGGGCTCCGAATACGCCTCCTGTAACATCTGCCCCTACTGCGACTACTCAGCCTGAGCCATCACCAGGATTGGGTAGGCTATTGTGGCCGGGCTTAGCGCTCATTGCAGCCCTCGGCAGCTTTGGCATCGGTTTTGTTCTGTCTAATCGGACCCAATCCACTGGTGATGATGAGCAAGATGCCCCCTGGGGAGCCGTCCCTAAAGAAGTCTCCCAGCCGACAACAGCTAATACGTCTTTGAATGGGCATACGACGGCTAATGGGACTGGCTCTGCGGCAGATGTAAATCATCTCGTTACGCCACAGCCTCCTAGTGGAGTCAACAATAGCTTGCCGGTCGTATCTAGCCCCGTGAGCGCGACTACTCGCCTGGCAAAAGTCGATGTAATTGATGAGCTCGTGGCCAATTTGCAGGTGGCCGATCCAAGCAAGCGTCGCAAGGCCATTTGGGAATTGGGTCAGCGAGGCAATTCCTCTGCTGTGCAACACCTGGTAAATAGCATGGTGGATGCGGACTCCAAAGAAAAGAGTCTGATTCTGGCAGCACTTTCAGAAATTGGCATTCGTTCTTTGAAACCAATGAATCGCGCCCTTGCGATCGCACTACAGGACGATAATCCGGATGTGCGCAAGAATGCGATTCGCGATTTAACTCGTGTCTACGATTTGGTCACTCAGATTAGCCAAATGTTGGGCCATGCCACCGAAGATGAAGATGCAGAAGTCCGTCGCACAGCAGAGTGGGCTTTAGAGCAGCTAAATCGTATTCGTGAAGCTCCTAAGATGCAATCCTCCTTAAATACGCTGGAAGCTTCGCGGGCCACTCCAGAACTGCTGCCCGATGAAGTGGAAAATATAACTAATTAGGCAGGCAGGAGCCAATTGGTTTGCATTGAAGCCTAGCTATATAGGCAAATCTATATTGTATCCAGCTCAAAATCTATCCACAAATGCTAGAAGTCAGTGAGTTGATCAAGCAACACCCATAGTAGGGTCATAGGGCTGAGTTGATGCGGTTACATGGCACGGTGCTTAAGATTACTCTTTGTATCCACTCCCGTAGGCCCCCTAGGTTCAGGTCTAGGAGGCGGTGTTGAGCTGACAATAGTCAATCTAGTCAAAGCCTTGACCCAGCAAGGTCATCATATTGCGATCGCAGCGCCCGACAATTCCCAGATCGAGGGGGCGCAGCTGATCCAAGTTCCTGGTGCCCTGCAGTCCACAGCCCACACCCAGGGGCGGGATACACCGACCATCATGGTAGAGAATGCGGTTTTAGCTAACCAATGGACCTATGCACGTCAAGTGCAGCAGAGCTACGACCTGATTGTGAACTTCGCCTACGATTGGCTACCTTTTTACCTTACGCCGTTTTTTGATACCCCCATTGCCCACTTTGTCAGCATGGGCTCCCTCAGCGGCATCATGGACCAGGCCGTGGTCGACATCAATACTAAATTTCCCGGCACATTGGGGGCCTACACCCAAACCCAAACCGATACCTTCCCTGGTGGCCTGACCTGGGAAATTCTTAGCAGTGCCATTGACCTACAGCAGTACAGCTATTGCGACACACCAGAGCCGGAGTTGGCATGGTTAGGGCGTATTTCACCAGAGAAAGGGCTGGAAGATGCCGTTGCCGCTGTCCAGGAAACGCAAACTCCCCTGAAAATTTTAGGTAAGCTGGAAAACCCAGAGTACTGGGATACCATTCAGCGGACCTATCCCAATGCACCGATTGACTACCTGGGCTTTGTCAACACTCAGCAGCTACAGTCAACTGTCCGTCGCTGTCGAGGGTTACTGATGACACCTCGCTGGGTAGAAGCCTTTGGTAATGTAGCTATTGAAGCCTTAGCCTGTGGCGTCCCTGTAGTTGCCTATCGTCGCGGCGGTCCTGCCGAAATTATCGACCATGGTCAAACGGGCTGGTTAGTCGAGCCTGATAATGTCGCAGGTCTAGTCAATGGTATCGAACAGCTTGACCACATCGACCGTCGCTACTGCCGCCAGCAAGCAGAAATGAAATATTCTTTAGCCGCCCTCGGCAAACGTTTTGAGCACTGGTTTGAAGCGATCATTAAGACAGCCTAACTTAGGACACCTTTATGGGGTCTAATACGTTTTTCTCCTTAGCTGGGGCAGATACCACCACGGACCTACGTATCTGTCTCGGCTCTACTACCTGCTCCTGTTGCTTACCCTTACCCGTTGCCCATGCTCTCAATCCCCTTAATCGAAATCACTCAACTGGTTGAACAATTGGCTGACTACCCTGAAGCCTTGCGATCGCTTCAAGAAATCGAAGACTGTGATGGCGATTTAAACGATGCCGCCCTATCATTAGCCCTTAGAGCTGGGTTAGAACCGACCGAAAACGACGGTTGGCTAGAAGGCTTTGCCAAACGCTATCGCCACATCGCTTGTTTGCCAGAATTTCGAGCTAATTTGACAAAGCAGCAGATCGTCGGTTTGATCCAACACCTCACCCACAATAGCCAGTGCCCCAATCTGTTAGCCGTGCCCGTCGTGTTATACATCAGCAAAACTGGGGTAGATCATTTTTGCCAGAGTTTTGACAATAGTCGAGTCTAAGCAGAGTATGGGGCCTTTTAGCCTGACCTATCGGTATTTTTCCTTAGAAAATGCTGGATCAGCGCACTATTGCACAAATTTTGTGTAAAGCAACTTTTATACAAGCAAGGGAACTATATAGCAGACGATAAAATCAAGCCGTTGTCACAGAGGCCATGGGGCAGAGATACCTCACTGCCATGATTAAGACCACCTATGGTTTAACAGTCCATACAAAGTGACAACGGAATTTGATCTCTATCCTATGTAGGTATCAAAGGAACCGTCACTGCAATGGGTGACTGGACGCTTTTTCACCCATAGGCAAACTACTGTAATACTGTAATTTAATTACTTATCGGAGCTTTGGAATGACACGCTCAACTGCTCGTGCAACGAACATTACCCTGACTAATCTAGAGGGTGTACCGGGCAAGGAAATTATCGAGCACTATGGCCTAGTACAAGGCAGCACCATTCGCGCTAAGCATGTGGGCAAAGATATCCTTGCAGGATTCAAAAATATTGTCGGCGGCGAATTGAAAGCCTATACAGAGCTGCTACAAGAATCCCGACAAGAAGCCGTTAATCGGATGGTGATGCAGGCTGAACAGCTGGGTGCAAACGCCGTTATCAATGTCCGATTTGCCACTTCATCCGTTGCCCCTGGTGCAGCTGAGTTATTTGCTTATGGTACTGCGGTTAAAGTCCAGTAACAGTATCCAGAACTCCTTGCAGATAAAACCATAGGCAAAACCATGGACAATATTATTGTTTTTTTGATTTTGATCGGGATAGGTTACTTTGTCGGTAATCGCCGCGAGCGTAAACACTACGAAGACATTAAACGCCGCGAAAAGCAAAGCCTCCACGTACCGGTCATGAGCTGGGGAGCAAAACAAGACCTGCCCTATGCCCATGAATCCGAACTATTCGTAGGGAGTGTTGTTATTGCCAACGATTATTTCAAGACAGCTTCCGCTACGTTACGCAACCTCGTAGGCGGCCGGGTCATCGTATATGAAACCCTGATCGACCGAGGACGGCGAGAAGCCATGCTGCGCATGAAAGAATCCGCCATGGAGTGGGGAGCCTCTCAGGTACTTAATATCCGCTTTGAAACCTCTAACATCGCGGGTCAGAGTTCAGGCGGCATGGGAGCCGTTGAGATTATGGCTTACGGCACTGGCATTCGTTAACTCTGCAACCCAGCAACCATAACCCAGCAACCATGAAATATACCCCGCGCGAAATCGTCGATGAGGTCAATATTACGCCGGTTCATCCCCTCGTTAATTTTGGCTATCTCATGGGCACCGTCGTTACGGCGGGGGTAACTCTTTATGTAGGTCTTGGGATAGCTGGCGCTCAAATTGCGGCACGCATGGGTCCCAAGGCCGAAACTCAGGTGGGAAAAGTGGTTTTTGATAGCCTATTCACTGGAGCTTCTCTAATCCATGAGGGGCAACAGTTTGACTATGTTGAGGCCCTGGCAGAATCGTTACTCACTGACGAATTAAAACAGCGCCCCGAACTCCAGGTTCACATCATGGAGGAGTACAGCCCCAACGCCATGGTGATCCCTGGCGGCCATGTATTTGTCACCACAGGGCTGCTCGACGACATCGAAACGGAGAATGAGCTCGCATTTGTACTGGCCCATGAGCTTGGCCATTTTGAACATCGAGATACACTGCGGAGTCTGGGGCGCTCCCTCGTATTTTTAAGTTTGAATAGCCTGTTGGGTTTTAGCGGTGTACAGCTACCGCCGTTTCTAACTAGCTCCATTAGTCTGGCAGATTTACACTACAGCCGCGAGCAGGAAGAGCGGGCCGATATCTATGCCATTGAAATGATGCAAGAGCGCTATGGCCATGTAGACTATTCCCTTGACTTTTTTAAGCGATTAAATGAACAAGAATTAGACCTGGGTGTCGCTAACCGTTTACTGGAATGGCAGTCCACACATCCGCTGACGGAGTCACGGATTGAACAATTAGAGACCCTGGCCACTCAACGAGGTTGGGCTTTGGAGGGGGAACCAACCCCATTACCCAACCAATTAGATTAATCAGACACTAGTAGGTTTTCTCCCATAGCTAGCTTCAAGATAAAGACTTAAACCTCAACTACTCCCAAATAGGTTATTAGGGAGTGTAGGTTCGCCCGAGATGGCTGGTGCTTATAACTTCGTAGATGCTCAACTAATACTGACTTGCTAACACTGGCAAACCATGGTCGCAAAAGCTGGGCAATCTGGGTGCTGATAAACAGCCCCTGCACCAATGTCGTAACATTGGCCGGGCGTCGCTCCAAACTAGTCTTATTAAAATCTATGAGTACCGGTTTTTGAGAACACATCAGGGCATGGGCTGTAATGCAGCGCAGATCGCCATGATCTATCCCAGCCTGATCTAAGCGGTAGGCCTGATCAATAAGCTGTGACACCAGGCTACGAATGTCCTCAGCCGGCTGTGGGGTTTGTAGCCAATCCACCAGCATAGGACCGTCGATGAAGTCCATTAGCAAGAAGTGATCGCTATGGGCAAGATACTTTGGGCCAACATCCACTGCATTAGCCCGTTGCAACATATCGGCTTCTGTACGTAAATTGGTTTGTGGGGCGGGCGCTCGCAGAATTTTTAGCACGCGATCGCATCCTTGATGGCGCACCCGCAACACCACGCCACAGTAGCCCGAGCCTAGAATTGCAAAGTCCGCTAAGGTCTCTGGGCCATAGGAATATATCGCATCAATCCCGCAGGTCTGTAGCTCAGCCCAGCGGTGGCTCAGCATCTCCTGATTACCGCTGGGATAGGCCAACAGCTGTCGAGCTGGACTATCCCAAAATTGCCCGAGGCTGAGGGCCGTCGTCACAGACACCTAAGCGCACAGCTGACGGGCTACGTCCACGGTGAAGTAGGTTGAATCACCGGCGCTGCCAGCTAATACATTGAAAGGAGTATCGGGGGTACCCAAATCGCTGAGCACCAGCTGAGCGCCAGTAAAATCTTGCGCTTTCGTATATTCATTGACGGTGACGACGGTTTTCAGTCCCGTAGGCGTAGCCGAAAGCAAACCGTTGTTGGTGTCCTCAAAAGCCAAACAGTTTTCTGCAGGCAAGTCGATATGTTCTAGGGCATATTCGTAAACATCGGGGGCAGGCTTTTTCTTGGGCACCATGTCGCCTGCGGCAATCACGTCAAACCAGTTTAGGCTATCGGCACCGAGGGTATTTTCGAGTAATGCCTGGACATTGGCTGGAGTGGTGGTGGTTGCGATCGCAAGTCTCACCCCTTCACTGCGCGCCTCATTGAGAAAACGTTCTACACCAGGGCGTAGGGGAATTTTGCCCGCTGCCGCATACTGCTTGTAATAGGTTGTTTTAGTCGCATGCAGATGCTTGATCATGGCATCTAAATCGCTAAACTCTGAGGGTAACTGGAAATCACCGAGATAGTCCTGCACATAGGCACGAATACGCTCTTTGCCGCCTGATACCTTGAGCAGTTTGCCGTAGAGTTCCGGTGTCCAATCCCAATCTAGACCTATATCTATAAATGCTTGGTTAAAGGCGGGCCGATGGCCATCCCGCTCAGTTTCCGCCAAGGTGCCATCCACATCAAAAATCAAGGCCTTTAACTCTGCCACAGATTTCTCCTATCCACTAAAATCTCCAAACCTGATTTTACCGTCATTGGGAAACGGCCCATAGAACGCAAATAACATCCCAAGGGCTACAAATTTTCAACTCGTAGATTTTGCTACAAACTTGCAGCCAACCTGCTTGATATGTTGTATCTGAATGATGTGATCAGTGCAGGCCAATACACAGTTGGAGCTGCATTTCGATTCAACTATCGTTCACATACTCATGTGCCTATTCAGGCATTTCTCGAAGCGTTTCAACAAGAGACTCAACCACTTGGTTGGGCTCTTTTTTTATTTTATTTTCTCTATCAAAAAGATAAAGATGCAGAGAGCATGATGAGACCAGGCAGTATTAATATCCACGTCGAATATCCACCTGATTTAGCAATGGTTGTTTCTGTTGCATCCGTCGATAGTTTTCAACGATCTGTGGAGCCACAGAAACAGGATGGGTCAAGCTAGCAATGTGGGGAGTTATCGTAATTTTTGGATGACTCCAAAAGGGATGATCCTGGGCTAAGGGTTCTTGACGAAACACATCCAGGCAAGCGCCAGAAAGATGATTTTCATTTAGCAGTGAGAGTAACTCTCCCTCAACTAAATGATGACCTCGGGCCACGTTAATAAGGTAGGCTCCCTTGGGAAGCTGGAGCAACGTCTTTGTATTGAGAATATTTTCAGTTTCAGCGGTCAACGGCAATAAACAAACAAGAATTTCACTAGCTGCTAAAAAGTCCGATAGCTGTTGTTGCCCAGCAAAGACTTGCACATTGGCAATGGACTTGGGGCGACGTGACCAGCCGACCACCTGAAACCCTACCTGGACCAGGCGAGTGGCTACAGTGCTCCCAATTTGCCCAAGACCCATGACACCAACGGTGACGTCATCTACATTACGTGGTGGCAGGGGCTGCCACTGTTGCTGTTGTTGATGTTGAGCATAGTCAGGAAACTGACGCACATGGTTGAGGGTGGCTGCTAAAACGTAGTCTCCCATCTGACTCACCAGCCTTGGATCAACCATGCGCACTACGGTCATCTGCGACGAAATGGAACCATCCTGCAACAGATTATCCACCCCTGCCCCCATGGAAGAAATCACCTTGAGGTTGGGATATTGGGAAAAAATGCCCTGGGGTTGAGCCCAAACAAGGGCAAATGTGACATCAGCTTTATCCCCATCGTCAGGCCACACCCGCAGATCTATTTTTGGATCGATCGCTTGAATAGCAGCCACCCAGGGTGCAGGAGCTTTAGTTGGACAAATCAGACTCAGGGACATCAGATTTTTTATGAGAACCCACTAAAACTGATTGAGTTTTGATCAAAAAATCATACTTTGGGTAAATAATGATAACTCTATTGACATCTATTCCAATGGCTGAGGGACCTAACTAAATTTCCAGACATTCCATCCTTTAATTTACTCAGAACCTTGAAAAACCATTCTAGACTGACTTGTTTTAAGCCAGTCTAGAATAGGCTGTAATCTAAGAAATCGTTGGACAACTATCTCTGTCCAGGCTATCCGAATAAGACCTGATTCCAATTAGTCGATAATAGTCGTTAAAATAGGAGGATTTCCACAATTATCAGGCTGTCCATCACTTCTACTAACATCTAAAATTGCAAGCTCAATATCAAAAACTTCTATATTTGAACTACCATTCAGAACAGTCTCTGTATCATACACAGTTCCGAGCCCCACTGAAACATACCTAGGGGCATGTGTTAGCTTGTAGAACTCACCAGGATCTTCAGCAGATTGTCCGTGCCCATTCGTACTGAGTCCGTAAATTAAGCCAATCGGCCCGGGAATAGAACTGTAGGTGCGTACACCAGTAGTTCTAGGAGGAGAAGGCTGTCCGTTTGTAAATGTTTGAACAGTTATATCATAATTAACTCCCGAACACTGCCCACCTGTAAATGGTATTTCGCCAACTCTGACAAATACAGAATCATTGCCAGAATCTCCAGACCCATCACCATTGCCAGAATCTCCAGACCCATCACCGTTGCCAGAATCTCCAGACCCATTCGAAGAGTCCGAACCACTGCCATCAGAAGATTCATCGCTATCTTCATTGGAAGAGCCTGAACTATTCTCACCAGACGAGCCATCTGGAGGGTTTATAACTTCTACGAGAGTACCTGGAGCTCGACCTGCAGCAGTATCATCAGAGACAATAAGCTCAAATGTCAATTCTTCTTTATTAACTAGTACGCCACTGCCCATGATTACATCATCAACACCCAAGGTACCTCCAGGGTTCTCACAAATAACATGTCTGTATAGTTCAACACCTTCACTGGTAGCTTGATTTATATAGCTTTGATCTAATCTTGAGCTAGCAGTTTGCAAAAAAAACATCCTTGGTCGGGTATCAGGATGAAGGACAAAATCAGAACCCGGATTATTATTATTCAATCTTTCTACTGTCTCTTCTATTTGCTTATTAAATTGAACTTTAACAGCATCCAAGAAACCCAACATTTGCCATGGTGGATTACGGCGATTTCCTCCAGAACCGTCCTGTGCTTTAAGTCTTTTGACGTTAGTTTTCGCCTCATAAAAAGTAGCTTCAGGAACTATCTGGGGGAAAACTGGAGGTCCAGATGAGCCTAGATTTAAGAAGAGAATTGGTTCACTACCGTATCCATCTGGTCGAACTTTGCTGTATCGAGTTCCTGGCTCGTTTATAGATGTCTCTGCCTGTCTTTTCGGAGATTCATACTCTTTAAAGGGGCTCACATCATTGCTAACAACATCTTGCTCAAAAAGAGCATGCTTTATTGAATAAGCTTCAAAATTTCCCCGAACACCTTCTCGTGTTGCAGGAGACGGTATGTGTTTCCACTTACCTGCTTCGTCAAAGCCATCCTGCAAATCAGCTGTAGTCAGTGGCTCTCCAAAAAGCCTACATGATCGCTGTGCATATGAGTTCGGATCAGCAGTAGCTTTACTCCTGATACTTAAAGTGTAAGTTGACGCTAAAAGAGATGAAAAAACTACTAGAAAAGCTCTTTTGAGGAACAATGCCTTCTTCATATTTTTCTGTTTCTTAGGGTAAAACCTAACAATTTTTTCGCTTATCTTTAAAGCTATTAAGCCGATATTCGAATCAATTTAAATTCTGAAAAATCACCTTTGTTCAAGCCACAAATGCTTACTTCAAACATGCATTTCTCACGTAAAATCGGCCAGGTTATACATGGAGCATAGGCACCATTCGCCTTCAGAACACTGTCAGTGATCAAATTGTAATCATCGAATATTTCTACTCTGTCTACGTCCAGTTCCGGCACTACTTCTCTAAAGTAGTAATCCATTTCAAAATCCGGCTCCAATTCTAGCAGAGAATTCATTAATTCACTAGTAATTACTTCACCTTCTCGACCCCTCACAAATTCGTGTGAATATTCAATTTTCCTCTTCAGAAAACCTGAATCATAAAAAAACAGAGTTATCCCATACTCTGAATCAAATTCTCTAAAGAAAATTACTTTCGTCTGAACAAACATCGAGAGACTAGCGATACTTTCTTCAGTATTTAGCACCTCTGGAAGTTGAGCGTCTACACGCGACAATACTGTCCAACTGTGTCCCTGAAGCTGCAAAACTACAAAAAGAGAAGCATCAGGTACTTCAATAACCGAACCATATACATTTTCACCATATTCGGCAACACAAAACTCCCTTCCGAGGGCAGCCAAAACATACTCAGGAGAAGCATGCACTAAAACACATGAAAAACTTTGCTCACAAGAATCTACCCCTCTTCTTTCAGATATAGCAAGCAATGCTTTTTCTTCAGTCCATCCCCCTGTGTAATTGCCTGAAGGTATATTCATTAGCTATTCATAACTAAAGTTTCTCAACTTGTTCACATTTGCCGAAGTACATAGACTCGGGTCTTCGCATAAATGTCTCACTTCTAAATACAAAGAGTATCCGGGTAACTCTTCTATAGGTGGCAATCCTTTTGAAAGACGTTCTTCATTATGAAGGGCATCCGCTCTATCCATGAACTGGTTATACATAACCCGATATTCCTCATGAGTCATCGGTTGCCCATCTTCATCTAAGACTGGTTCACCTTGATAAAAGACATAGTCAGAACTATTTCCTTCCAAGCTTCCACTTCCATTACCACATAGAGCACTCAAGTCTACTATAGAGCCATCTTCTGCTTCAAAATAACAAAGGTAATGAGCTACATTAGCTTCGTTATCTTCTCCACTAGCTTTAGAGGTTAATCCGGTGAAGATAAAAACTAAACCAATCAAAAAAGCTCCAAAGCTTCCTAACAAAAACCATCTACTTCTCATTACTAAAGCCACCGTACAGTAATTAATAAAGTTAGCAAATACAACTCTTAGCTACATTAAATTCATAATAAATAATGTCAATGGTAACGTGCGTCTTAGCTTGTTGGGTACGGTTACCATAGAGCCTTTCGTGTACTTACTTTAGTACTGCACAAGGATTATTACAAAAATTATTAGTAATGAAAGTACTAGAGAATTAGTAATGAGAGTACTAGAGATTAAACTGAATGCTTGTTATATCAATTTTTCTAAGCTAATTACCATCGTAATAGCATTCATCCCAAAATTCTTAGCATCTTTACTAATGACGAGTTACTGTTTTTATGAAAAGTTAAGATCTAAAGCGCAAGCGATACCAGCCGCCTAAAAACACCAGCCAGCTAACGACCACTAACCAGTGAAACCCAACACTGGTCCATAAAGAACCAGTGTTTGCATAAATCAATACGCAGGCTAAACCTAGTAATGCTGTTAGCCCGATAAATAACGGTCGACTAAACAAGGCCGCCAGATGCTGTCTGAAAATCATTGCCTGCAGAGGGTGACTGAGAACAAACAAAGTAAGACTGAAAATCACCCACAACAGTAACGTAGTGGTTAGTACCCCTTCAGTAGGATGGGGTAACAGTAATACTCGAAACAGTAGTTCTTCTATGAGGGCAGGGACAACAAGAGCGCGTAGCAGCCGTAGAACTAGTTGCCCAGGGGGCACACGACCCAAAATGTTTTGCAACGACAACAGTTTTCCCCATAGCCCCAGCGGGATAGCGATCGCACCATAACCAACAGCTACAGCTAATGTCATCAACCAATCACTGAAACTAGGCACTCTTAGAGCTTCAATCAGGCGAGAAAATGCTGTCGGGATAAAAAAGTATTGACCAAATAATTCCGTAGGAGCTAAGGGCAAAATTGTTGGATCGTTGCCTCCAATCTGATTGGTTCTCAGAAACCGTAGTGTGGCCCCTTGCTCATAAAAGATGATGGCCAGATGATCGTAGGCCACCCGAGGGATAATCGTACGCCAACTAAGCAGCTGAGTGATTAGATTATTTTTGCGATCGAGGGACTGATCGCGTGTACCGGCTAAAACTTCAGAATTCTGCTGCCAGTCCGGTCGCACAATGCCGACGGGCACTAGCGCATTTTCCAATCGTTTTCCTAAAACGGCCAGTGGTTGCAGCTGTTGGGGATCAACCGGCGGTTGATGGCGCACCTGGGTTTCAATTTGCTTAATGGTTTTATAGAGAGCCTGGCTAGAATCTTGAATACAGGATTGGGCAGGCGTCACCACGGCAGCGCCGGTCCCATCCCCAACTCGATAGCGGGCAGTCATAATCTGTAGTTGCTGCGCCAGCATCGCCAAAGGCTGAATGCTGGCCCCTGCCTGGCCATAATCCTGGGTTAATGTATCGAGCCTGACGATGACATCAGAAACAGGACGTGTGCCCATCCAGCCCCGTTGGAGATTGCCCATGTACTCTTCCCAGCTGAGTTTGCCAGACACAATCCCATTGGGGTTATGGGCATAGACCTGATGATAATCAATGTTAAATCGTAGCTTTTGCGTGATGGCATCACGCACCACGGTGGCAATGCCGTAGGAGAAATGTCCCGTTACTGTACCCACCACCGGAGGCTTTTCTGCTCGCTCGCCACCAATACCGCCAAAAATATGCAGCACTAAGCCCTGATCGCCCTCCTGCCAATCGGTTTGGCCTAGTTGTACAGTTGCGATCGTGCCTTTGCGATCGCGAGTCCGTCGCCAGTTACCAAAGTTGATATAGTTCAGTCCATCATCAGGGGCCGTAATTGTGGCATCGGGCTCCAACTCAAACAGGGCACGGGGAGCCAGGGCCTGCACCATAAATTGCCCTTGCCCGTTGGGGCTGCCATAAACATACCAACCACGTTCACCCGCAGGTGATTGTTCTAGCTGTTTCAGGCTAAACTGCCGTACCCCATTAACAGCCGGAATCTCTGGCAAATAAATAGCATCTAACGCCCCATCGAATTCCTGGGAATCTGGATTATAGTGGCGTACCTGAAACTGCCGACAGATTAAGGGGCATGTGGTTTTCACCGCCGCCGCGGATGCTATTTTGACTAAACCATAAAATCGCTCAGCTATTTGAGTTGGCTCTTGAGCAATGGTGAGACCATCCCCCTTGCGCCTGACGCCTGCCAGAGACACCAGCACATCATCCTGAGGGCGTGCCCCTGCCAACGACTGCAATGGCCCCACAGTTTGCCAACCATCAAGCCTTTGGGGATGTACGTTACCCGCTTGCTGGCTTTCATTGGCCTCAGCGCCAAAGCGGAGATCCCGACTGACCAAGTTGACATAGGCAGCCAGACTGGCATCAGCTTGCCAGGTTAAGGCAACGGTTTGTCCGACCAAGTCCTGATCAGACGATGGCGTGTGGAGTAACTCTATCCAGGCCCAGTCTCCCGGTTTGGCTTCAACTTCGTCTAATTGGGGCAAAACCAAGCGCCCTATCCAGTCAGCCACTGGCTGATAATGCTCGGGGGGTTTAGCCACCTCTATGGAACTGGGGAGAGCGTTGGTCAGAATGTCATAGTTAGACAGCCGCTGCACGGTCTCTGCTCTAGTACAACCTGAGACACCCAGCAAGATAACCAGGGCCATGCTGAGCCCTAGGCTCCATGAGCCTATCCAAAGATGCGATAGTCCTCGCCAAAACCGTAAATTTACAGGCACATTTGGGCTCCCGTACACTGTTGCCTAGGAGTACATAACTATAGAACGCCTTTCCTTACGATTTCTAGGTTTAGGCTGATAAGCACTATCCCTCAATACTCTGCACCGCATTAGCATGCTTCATACAGGTGCTTCTTATACGGGCTACTAATACAACAAGCAGGCAGTGGGGAAAATCAGGTATTCGATAAACAATAATTTCCAGATGAATTGGTAATACTCTCTGTGACTCATATAGGCACCGCTAGCATTACCAGACTCTAGCTGCACTTGACGGCTCAGATACCAGAAATAACCCAGTGCCAAGCCATGGGTGACCGCTAAAAATTCAGTATTGATGGCCGAAATCAATGGCGCGGTCAGAATGAGGCTAATGTAACAAACCGTGAGCAGCCACCAGACACTCCGCAATATCTTGGCTATTCTCCAATCGTCGATAACGTAGGACGCGTCTTGCAATTTTTTTAGTAGTGCGATCGCACTACTAAACAGCAACACCACCAGCGTCAACACCCATACCCGACCAGGTACCTGGGGCAGCAATCCCAGCTGGCTTGCCACATGCAAATAGATCCCTAAATTCACCACTGCCCCCCTCACCAACAGGGTGCAAAATGAAGCCAGCAGAGGGAATCGTTTTAATCGCAGCGGGGGCAGTGAATAGGCTGTACCAATCGCTAGACTGAGCCAAACAGTAACCATTAAATAAAGGCTCTGGGATAGCACTGCCAGCAAGATGGCACCGCTACAGGCAATGCCCACTAGCATCTTGGCCTGGGCAGACGAAAACTCTCCTGTTGCGATGGGCAGATAAGGTTTCTCGACATGATCAGCGGCAACATCTTCAATCTGATTGAGACCAACAATGTAAATATTGGTACACATACAAACCAACCAAGTCAGCCAGAGAGCACTGATCCCCTGCCACACATCAAATGTCCCAGGTGATAGCCCTGCCGGGTGGCGGGTCGCCCAGGCAATGCCAAACAACCCCAATACGCTCAGGCTAGTGCCCACAATCGTATGGGGTCGAGAAAACTTCCAAAACGCCCGCAACCATGGGATAGGACTTTGCAATAGATTTAGAGATGGAGGACTAAGTGCAGATTTAGTCATCGGCATTATGGGGAACCTCTCAAATCACCATGCCGAGTTTTCCCGAGACCGTCAACAGATTCCGAGCATTGTTGAAATGCTTAATAGATCTGCTAAACATTTGTATCTTCCTAGGCAGAGGGCTCTCATTTTTATTGTTTGCAGGAGCGTTCCATAGAATGCCTCTAAAACATTCCGTTACGTCGACCGCCCTTTCAGTTCATCCACATCCAATAGGCTCACAATCACCCCAGCAATAGGAATTGCCAGAAACACCCCCAGTAACCCCGCTACTCGTACGCCAACAAGCAGGGCAAAAAACATGACCACCGGATTAATATTCAGAGAGTCTCGCATCACATGGGGTAACAACATATTCTCTTCGACTTGTTGTAACAAAATACACACCACAATGGATTGCACAGCCATACCCAATCCTTGTGACAACAACAACAATCCTATTAATCCCACCCCCAATGTGGCACCAATGCCAGGTATCAGGTCAAAAAGCCCCGCAATAACGGCTAAAACCAGGGCATAGGGAATCTTCAGCAGCAAAAAAACAACAAATGTAGACACTGCAAAAAAGATGGACAACAGCAGTCGTCCCCAAAAAAATCCAAGAAGATTTTGCTGAATGGTTAAGGTTAATCGCTTCTGTTGATTGGCAGGGATCGCCTTTAAAATCCATCGCCATAGGCGGGGGCCATCTAGCATCATAAAAAAAGTCACCACAGCAATGAGAATTGCATTGATGAAATTTTCCAGCAGTGTCTGCACCAACCCCAAGCCAGATCCCAAGAGGTTAGTTGCCTGCTGCTGTAGCTGTTCTCCCAGGGCTTGCAGATCTACCTGCACATTCCACTGCCGTAGTGCAGTTTCAACAAACTCTATGATCGGCAGCAAAGCATTGAGAAAATCAGTGCCATTTTCTAGCAAATTTTGACCTTGAGCAATCACAGCTAACGCCAGGGTGGTTGCCATACCACCAACCAATATCAAAGCCACCATAAACACCCCAAAGACAGCCATGCCATGGGGTAAAAAGCGGCGACACCATCGCACCGGATAACTGAGCAAAAACGCTAAAATAGTGGAAATCACAAAAATGACCACCACGATTTCAAAATACGTCAATAGCTGCAATACGCCCCAGCCACTCGCTAAAAGCAGGAGAAATCGCACAAGCACCGAATTGTCTAGCTGAGCCAAAACGGCCTGTACTGTCTCCAGCGAGGGCTTTGTCTGCGGGTTAAGTCGAGGAGCCACTATTACTATTGGTGTCCGCTACTTGCAAAATCTCTTGGACTAAAACATAGGGCTGAACAATGAGAGACTGCAATCGATTGGGAGGGCCATCCACACCCCAAGTCTGTAATTGCTCCCTGGAAGGTTTGGTAATTAGCTGCTCACCAATCCAGCGTTGCACAAACTGTACATTATCATTGGTCAAGGCCATGCCCACTTCCACTAGATCAAGCTGAGGATCTACAAAGACAACCGTATCACGGGCAATATGAGGTTTTAGCCAATCCCACTCGGTAGGACCCACCATATTCGCTAGGTCTTGTCTTAAGTCTTGGGTCATTTTATGGCTCCGCTGGACAGTGGTAGGTCAAAAAACTATCACTCTGATTGAAGAATTATTGTAACCTTTGCATCACCGCCCAAGATCGTGCATGGCATGGATGCGATCGCAACAATATTCGGTCAAAGTCCGTAGCGCCGCCTTATCCTTGGTCGACTCTGGCGGTGCAATGGACGGGCCAATGCGCACAGTCACCGGTAAAGGCTTGGGAAATTTGCCCCCCCGGGGCAAAATGCGATGGGTTCCCCATAGACTGACGGGCACTAACGGCACTTGAGCCTTAGCAGCAATCATTGCCGCCCCCAGTTTTGGCTCCGGGATACGGCCATCACGGGTGCGGGTTCCCTGTAGAAATACACCCACGGCCCACCCTTTTTCCAGCTGTTGCAAGGCCGCCTGAATCGCCCCACGAGCTGACCCACCACGCTTTACTGGATAAGCCCCATAGGCACGAATTGCAGGCGCTAAAACCGGCACCTTAAACAACTCTTGCTTCGCCATATACGAAACGGGACGACGCACGCAGGAGGACACAATCGGTGGATCAAAGTCACTGGCATGGTTAGCCACCACCAGCACCGGGCCTGCTTTGGGCATATTTTCTGCACCATAGATGCGTCCACGAAAATAGCCCCTCAACATTGGATTGACCACCGACCACTTAAACAGGTAGTAAAGCAGCAAACTGAGTCTAGGTTCCCGCTGTCGTGGGTGATGATTCACTGGCTTCAAAACGCTTCAACCTGCTCTAAAGTACCGATGTTTTTCAGCCCTAAGCTGCGGCAAGTACGCTTGATCAAACCGGTAAGGACTTTTCCTGGCCCCACTTCAACAACAGTGCCTATGCCCTGGTCAGGCAGACTCAGGGAGATTTCACGCCAGCGTACCGAGCCCGTCATCTGCTGCATCAGACGCTTTTTCAACAGGTCTCCATCGGTGGTTGGTGTGGGATCCACATTGGAGAGCACGGGAACACTGGCATCTTTGAAGGGCACATCAGCCAGTATCTGATCAAACTCATGGGCAGCAGGGGCCATCAACGGAGAATGAAAGGCTCCCCCCACATTAAGCTTGACGGCCCGCTTCACCTTAATGCCGTGCATAATGGCTTCAACTGCCTGGGGACTGCCTGAAATCACCACCTGGCCAGGATTATTATCATTGGCCAGTACCACGCCTTCGGTCAGCGCCAGTTTCTCCTCCAGTTCCTGGCGCTGAAACCCCATCAGAGCAGCCATCGCCCCATCGTCAGCCTGGGCCATCAATTCTGAGCGCCGCTTCACCAGACAGAGACCGGTAATAAAATCAAACACCCCAGCTGCGTAAAGGGCAGAATACTCTCCCAGACTATGGCCAGCTGTCATGTCAGGGTGATGGCCTTTTTCCCCCAACAAATCTACTAAAATGCATTCAATCACATAAAGACAGGGTTGGGTATACAGGGTGTTGGCCTGCTGAAATTCCTCACTTTGCGATTGGCCCAATACTGACCAACCCAAAACATCTTCAGCCTCTGCCAATCTGTCTTTGGCCACATCGGCCAAATCATCACCCATACCTACAGACTGGGACCCTTGCCCCGGAAATACCCACACGGTCTTTGTCATTGTTATTAGCGTATTCGTCCGTTCTTCAATGTCTCAGTAAATGACGCATTCGAAAAGGGTAGGCAAGCAGCCGATAACGCAGGGTGGGCGTCGTCTGCCGCACCTTGCAAATCTTATAGCCCCCATTCCAGCAAGGCTGCACCCCAGGTTAAACCTGCGCCAAAACCAGATATTGCAATTTTGTGGCCAGGCTTGACATTACCGGTGCGCACCCATTCATCTAACGCAATGGGAATCGAGGCAGCAGATGTATTGCCGTGCTTGGCCATATTGCTAACCACCCGATCGTTCGGCAGCTTTAGTCGTTTCGCAACGGCGTCTAAAATACGCTGGTTGGCCTGGTGTAAGATCAGCCAGTCAATGTCGTCAGCCGCTAGGCCTGCATGGAACAGGGTCTTTTCTAAAACCTCTGGCACTCGACTAACAGCAAAACGGTAGACCTCACGGCCATTCATTGTAATGGTCTTAAATGTCCCCTGTTGGCTGGTAACACCATCCATTAGAGCGTTCGATTCAGGCTGATAGGCGAGGCGCAAACAACCGTTCATCGAGCCATCGCTGTGCATTTCAAAGCCCAGTAAACGGTCGCGATCGCACGCCTGCATCACAACGGCTCCGGCTCCATCGCCAAACAGTACACAGGTAGTCCGATCTTGCCAGTCGACCCAACGGCTCAACAAGTCAGCACCAATAACCACAACATTTTGGTAAGTACCGGTGCGAATAAACTGAGCGGCGGTGACGATACCAAACACAAACCCTGAACAAGCTGCCGTCAGGTCAAAGGCAACGGCACGATTTGCTCCAATGGCCGCCTGTACCTGACAGGCAGTACCAAACAAATCGTCAGGGGTGGAGGTGGCCAGGATGATTAAATCAATGTCGTCAGGGGCGAGATTAGCGGCTGAGATCGCAGCTTGAGCAGCTTGAGCAGCCAACTCAGTCAGCGACTCGTTCATGCTAGCCAGATGACGCTGGCGAATGCCTGTGCGGGTAGAAATCCACTCGTCAGAGGTTTCAACCATTTGACTGAGCATATCGTTACTCAGCACTGTCTCAACCTGAGCACTACCGCTGCCAATAAAGGCCACACCGGCCTCACCTTTTATCATTAGTTTCTAGTCTCCGTTGGTCACTGATGCAGCAACCTTTTGGTACTGCCCCTGGATATGCCCAATCACACCGTTATCGACAGCCTCTTTAGACAGACGAATAGCATTAAATATGGAAGGTGCGTTAGAGCTACCATGACTAATTACAGCCACACCGTTAACCCCTAACAACAAAGCACCACCATGCTCAGCGTGATCAAGACGTTGTTTAATACGCTTGAGATTGCCTTTGAGAATCAGCACTCCCAGCTTTCCTAAAATACCGCGTGGTAGTTCCTCTCGGAGAATATTGACAGCAACCTCACCAACGGCCTCAGCAAATTTCAGTAATACATTGCCAACAAAACCATCGCAGACAATCACATCAAAATTGCCTGAAAGGACGTCTCGCCCTTCGGCATTGCCCACAAAATTGATAGTCGTTGAATCGAGCAGGGCCTGATGCACTTGCACAGCAACATCGTTACCCTTACTGGGCTCTTCACCAATATTGAGCAAACCAACCCGAGGATTTTTCGCCCCAAAGGCATACTCGGAGTAAACACTACCCATAAGAGCAAATTGCTCTAAAAATTTGGGTCGACAGTCAACATTGGCACCCACATCCAAAATTAAAACCGGCTTGCCAGCCACCACCGTGGGAAAGACTGCACCAATAGCAGGTCTGTCAATCCCCTTAATCCGACCTAGACGCAAAAGGGCAGCTGCCATAGCTGCCCCAGAATGACCTGCTGACACAACAGCATCAGCACGACCTTTCTTCACCATATCCATGGCGACATTGATCGATGCATTACGCTTTTTGCGTAGAGCGCTAAGTGGCTCCTCATGCATCTCAATCGTGCCCTCAGATGGCACAATCTCAATCCGACTTAAGCTGTCGGGGTTAGCCACAGAAGCCCTAATTTGGTCAGGATTACCGACAAGCAAGATTTCAACATCTAGCTCTTCCCTTGCCCTAATAGCTCCAGCAACGATTTCGGCAGGTGCATAATCGCCCCCCATTGCATCAACTGCGATCCGCGCTTGAGTTAAGCCCATCGAATTGAATCTATAGAAACTTTAAGAAATTCTATCAGACTGAAACCGAGTGAAAATCCACAACTACAGTTTTCTGACAAAAGCTCAACCCCAAGCTTCCAAATATTCGGGCATTAACCCCATACACAGATACATCCCCAGAGACACAAATCATTTCAGCCAATTAGCTGATCTGATGGAGACTACTCTTCGCCAGGCTCAACAATTCGCTGGAAAAGGTACCCCGTTCCCCGTGCTGTCAAAATCAACTCAGGATTGCTGGGGTCATCTTCCAACTTCGCCCGCAATCTGGAGATATGGACATCCACCACACGGGTATCCACATGACGCTCAGGCGTATAGCCCCAAACTTCTTGCAAAATCTCAGAGCGAGAAAAGGGCTCACCAGAACGACTAACTAAGAGCTCCAGCAAACTAAACTCCATACCCGTTAGCCGGATACGCTCATCACCTTTGTATACCTGACGCTTATTGGTATCAATTCGAATATTGTTGATGGTGATCACACCAGAACTGGGGATACCAGAGGTGCCAGTTTTCTCAACCCGGCGCAATACAGAACGGATTCTAGCCTCCAACTCTTTGGGGGAGAAAGGTTTCACCACATAGTCATCAGCACCCAATTCTAAGCCAGTAATACGATCCGCCACATCCCCCAGCGCCGTCAACATAATGATTGGGATATCAGATTCCTTGCGTAACTCTTGACAAACGCCATAGCCATCGAGCTTGGGCATCATCACATCAAGAACAACTAGATCAGGAATTTCATGCCGGAAAGTGTCTAACGCTTCTTCGCCATCCGCCGCAGTTACGACATCGTAGCCAATCATCGAAAGGCGGGTTTCCAGGATACGACGAATACTGGCTTCGTCATCGACAACCAAGATTTTCTCTTTTACGCTTTCCAAAGTTTCTTGAACTCCTACATAACGGCGACGGCAGAAGACTTCGACCGTTGAAGGGCAGAGCATATGGCTCAAACCCTTGAAAAACCGACAAATTCATCAACTGTTAGGTGTCTCAAAAAAGATCGAAACCCCATCAGTAATTGAAGGACTCCTGATTAAAGCTTTAATTAGAGCTTATTTAAGATACCTAACATTGTATTGCGTTTTTCAAGCCATCACCTTTTGTTGCTGAGGTTTTCAACGTTTCTTAAGGTTGTTCTCCAACAGTCAAAATTTGTAGAGTATATTATCGGTGATTTTTTCGTTAACAAGTTTTGCACAGATTTACTTAAAGTTGTTCGTCCGTCTCTAAGCATCTATCCCCTGGGTCCATTGGGTTTTTAGCCCCTGCCAATGTTTACCATATATCTATAGTTCATTTGTTTCAATAACAGGCATGGCTAAAACTCGCTCGATTTACGTATGCAATGAATGCGGCGCAGAATCGCGGCAGTATTTTGGCAAATGTGCCGTGTGTGGCAGCTGGAATTCCCTGGTGGAACAGGTAGTAGAGCCTGCATCTAGCAAAAGCCGCCCAGGGCATCGCAGTACCACCAGCAAACGAGGAGAGACTAAACCTCGTATCTCTAAAACGTTTAACCAAATTGCCGATCACCCTCAAACGCGTATTACCTCTGGCTATGGCGAGCTTGACCGGGTGTTAGGGGGGGGCATTGTGCCGGGTTCTTTGGTACTGGTGGGTGGCGACCCTGGCATCGGTAAATCTACACTGTTATTGCAAACTGCCAATCAATTGTCAGCGCGGACGGCGGTCTTATATGTATGTGCTGAGGAATCGGGGCAGCAGGTGAAGTTGAGATCGCAACGCCTCGGCATCGCGGCTAATCAGGGAAAAACATCGGATAAAGTGGGCAGTGTCCAGCCGACAACTCAAAATTCCCCAGAATCGCTATATCTCCTGCCAGAAACCGATTTGGACACCATCCTTTCAGAACTGGAATCCCTACGGCCTCGGGTTGCCGTCATCGATAGTATTCAGGCATTGTTCTACAACCAACTCACCTCTGCACCGGGGTCAGTATCCCAGGTACGGGAATGTACTTCGGCGCTGATGCAGCTGGCCAAACGAGAAAATATCACGCTGTTTATCGTCGGTCATGTCACCAAAGAAGGGGCAATTGCTGGCCCTAAGGTGCTAGAGCACCTGGTAGACACAGTGTTGTACTTTGAAGGCGATCGGTTTGCAAGCCATCGACTGCTGCGGTCGGTCAAAAACCGCTTTGGGGCTACCCATGAGCTGGGGGTCTTTGAAATGGTCTCCCAGGGGTTAGAGGAAGTTCCCAACCCATCTGCTCTATTTATGGGAAATCGAGATGAACAGGTGCCAGGAATTTCCACAATTGTGGCCTGTGAGGGTTCACGGCCTCTAGTGGTGGAGCTTCAGTCCCTGGTAAGTCCCACCAGCTATAGCTCACCCCGGCGTTCGACCACCGGGATTGAATACAATCGCTTGCTACAGATTCTAGCCGTGCTAGAGAAACGGGTGGGGATTCCACTGTCTAAGCTGGATGCCTATGTGGCTTCGTCAGGTGGGTTGAGTGTCGGAGAACCGGCGGCAGATTTGGGAATTGCCATTGCCGTTGCTGCTAGTTTTCGCGATCGCATCGTCGATCCGGAGTTAGTCCTCATTGGAGAAGTGGGTCTTGGCGGTCAAGTACGCCCCGTTGCCCAAATGGAATTACGCCTCAAAGAAGCCGCCAAACTAGGATTTAAACGGGCATTAGTCCCTAAAGGCCAGAAAATACCAGGGTTGAACATGGAGATCACTGAAGTGGGCAGAGTAGTAGATGCGATCGCAACTGCCCTCGCATTTCAAGTTGATACAGACGAGTGAGCCATTGATCTCTGCCCCATGGATTTATTTTCAGATTTTCTTCAGCGGCTTAGCCAACTGTTCAACACCAAGCTAGTGGTGTTAGGCAACACCACCATCACACCCAAGCTAATCGTCAGCCTCTGCATTTGGCTAACCGTGATTTTCTTCACCATTGGGTTAGTCAAACGTGTCCTCAAACGGCATCTATTAGCAGGCATTGACGCCAATAACCGCGAGGCAATCGCCACCTTAGTGAGCTATGCAGTCGGTGTCATCGCCATTTTCATCGCCATTCAATACACGGGCATCAACTTAAGCTCCCTGGGCATTATTCTGGGCGGCTTAGGCGTTGGTATTGGGTTTGGTCTACAGCACATTGCGGATGACTTTATCAGCGGTCTGATCATGCTGTTTGAGCGCACCCTAAAGGTCAATGATCTCATTGAACTCGATGACCACCGCTTTCAAGGTTTAGTGGGTCGCATTATTGAAGTCAATCTTCGATCCACCATTATTCGCACCCTCGATGATGGCGATGTCGTCATTCCCAATAACCAGCTGATCAAAAATCGAGTTCTAAATTGGAGCTACAACACCTCCATTGCCCGTCTCAAAATTCCAGTAGGGGTGTCCTACGACAGCGACCCTATCTTGGTGACTGAACTGTTGCTAAAATCCGCCCACATGGAGCCGGCAGTGTGCAGTAAACCGATGCCCAAAGCCATGTTTCTATCCTTTGGCGAAGATGCCCTCGAATTTGAGTTATGGGTTTGGGTGGATGTGAATAAGCGATTCAACGTGCAAAGCTCGCTCCATTTCACCATTGAATATAATTTACGCCAGCACAATGTTGAAATTGCCTTCCCCCAGCGAGATGTATGGATTCGAAACTTAGCCCCCCAAAACAATGGGGATAGCAAGCCGCCCTTCTTTAATCGACAAATTGCCCTAGAGCATCGCCCTGTTGTCTCACCCACCCCCATCACCCTAAAAGACATGCTGCGCCAGGTGAGCTACTTTGCTAACTTTAACGACCTAGAAATTCGACAACTCATTGAGATTGGCCATCGTCAGCGCAGCCATGCCGGTACCACTCTGTTTCATGAAGGAGATTCTGGCAATTCGTTTTACATTTTGCTGGAGGGCAAAGTCGACATCTTAGCTGAAAAACTCAACCGTCATCTCGCCACCCTTGGACCAGGACAATTTTTTGGTGAAGTTGCATTGCTGTTGGGGGTACCCCGCACCGCCATGGCACGAGTTTCTGAAGACGCCCTGCTATTCGTTATTAATCAGCCTAGTTTCTCTGATTTACTGCGGCGATATCCCGACCTCTCAAACCAAGTGGTGCAAGCCATGGCACACCATCGAGACGAACTTGCAAAACGCCAACGGGAAATGCGATCGCTCAACTTAGTTGACTCCAGCGAGGACGATGCTAATCCCGTAATCTGGGCTAGAAAGCGTTTGAAACGAATGTTTGATTTGTAGTCAATCTCCCATCAGCGACTTAATTTAATTTTTGCTGTCACATACCAGGGCCACTGATAATGTTCAGCAATTAGCCACAGCACAATAGTGGCATGAGCCAACAGGGTAATTACCGTCCAAACAATAGAAAACTGATTCAGCCCAGCACCATCAATCGGTGGAAACATATAGTTCGACACCATTATCAGCAAGGCGGGCAAACAAGCAATAGCCAGGGCAAAACTCCAGACAACAGCTGTCACATGGCCATCAGAGTGACGGTTATGACGCCATCGATCCCCCGTCCAAAACCAAACCATAGGCTGAACGTTGTCCACCATTTGAACAGACTGAGCTTCTAAGTTAGCCGAGAAAATATGTCGACAAAAGTTACAGGCAAATGCTTCTGTCAATGTCAGCTCTGACAATTCACCATGACCACAAACCGGGCATTTGTAGGTGTCATGATAGTTTAGTGTACGCAGCGAGTTGTCAGACGGTGGGTTGAAAGTTGACAAAGGATAGCGCTGGTAGCTCATGAAATGCATACGAATGGATCAACATTTCCCTAACGTATGCGTTTTCGACGAGGTCCGAATCGAATGCGCTGCTTTTCTTAACACAGCACCCATCGTCTAAGCAATATGCCTTAACACGATGGCCCTAATGAACAGCTATTGACCCAAGCATTAGCCCTGAGCACCGCCCCAAATCAACAATGGGCATATCGCTAAAATTACTGGCAGCCCATAGCTTTGAGCTGTAATAGCAAAGCATCTGCCTCGGCTTGTAAGTGCAAGATTTCAACCTGAATGTCCGGCTGATATGGGTAAGATTTTAATTCAGCGAGGTAGATTTTTTTATCGTCAGACGCTGGCTGAGTCTCGCGGGTAGAAGCGCTTTTACTCGGCACAGACTCAGAAATCGCCTTGGTTTTAGAAACAGTTTTCATAATTATGTCGCTAGTAAGAACTACTCAGCGAAGTAGCATCGGAATTTTAACCCAAAAGTTCCCACCATAACTTAATCAAAAGATACCAATATTTAATCTATCCCTTGATATTTCCTATGCATAACGCATTGGCTAGACCTTAAGTCACCCAGTAAAAGCCTGAGTATCCTTTTACACAAAGGGTTATAGGTTTTGGGGACTATGAAGCTAAAAATTCCACACCAAGAAATATTATGGTCATCCAGGTTTTAGTGTGGGTTGACCACAGCTGCACATTGCCCCCAAGAACATCCACCGTATCGCTAATGGGCTTTCTAGGGCGGCTCCAGACACGGCTGTGGCTGCGCTAGCAGGCCCGTTATGCAGGACCGATATTAGCACCCGAGGTAAAGGGATAAATCTGAGCTAGGCCAAATACGCCTGCACATGCCAGAGGGATCATTAAACTGATGGTTGTCGAGGATGACAGGAGCAGAATTCAGCAAGCATCCCACAAAGACAACACTGAACTACGGTATGGCTAAATTCTTTTGAGGTTGACTCTGTAGGGACATAGAGTCAATCTTCTGTTTTAAACAGATGAACGACAGGTTAATACGTTTTGAACTACTCTGTAGAATCTAACGATTCATCGCTCTGGGACGTTTGATCTTTAGCTAACAAATCAATGGTATCTCCAAGGGCTGTGGTCAAGCTTTGGCGAGTTTCTTCGTGGGCTACCTGCTCAGCTTTAAGGGTACTGGACAGCTGAGCACATCGGGTCAGAGCCTGAGTTAACTGCGATCGCAACTCATCTACCGACTCCAGATGTTCAACCTGGGCCAAAGCCTTTTGCAAATCACGAGAGACTTCACCGTCAGCAGGTGACTGTTTTAAATTTTCTAATTCATTGGCCAATACCCGAATCCGTGTTTGACTTCTCTCAGCATCGTTACGACGCTGCTCGGATTCTGACTCATACAACCTTCGCCAGTTAGCTGCACTAGCATAGGCCTGATCACGCTCTTGATTTAGAACATTCAATTGCTGCTGTAATGTCTGAATCTCCGCTAGCCACTGAGATACTTCGTTGACCATGGGCTCTGTCCGAGACAATTGGTTTACAGGATATAGCCTTTTTCTAAAAAATGTACAGGGTTCCTTAAATCTTGAATATAGAGGCAGGATCGTGCCATGGAACGCCCCTACCAAGCAAAAAAAGGCAGTGCTACGCACTGCCAGTACATATGGGGTTAAATCTGAGAGCAACTCAACTGTATGACTGCTTATCCTAACGCAGCAGCACCCCCAACCACCTCAAGGATCTCTTGGGTAATGGCCGCCTGACGAGCTTTGTTATAGTCCAGAGTTAACGTCTTAACTAACTCACTAGCATTGTCACTGGCGTTGTTCATTGCAGTCATTCGAGCCGCAAGCTCACTCGCTGCGGACTCTTGCAGAGCTCGCAAGATCTGGTTATTCAGATACAGCGGTAACAGTGCATCCAAGATTTGAACCGGATCCTGTTCAAAGATCATATCTTGGGGTAACTGCACTTGCTGGGTCTCAACCGGTTCACGCTCTACCTTAAACTGTCCACCGCGAGTCGTTAGGCGAAAGATCTCATCTTCCTTATCCAGACCTTCGGGGTCCAGAGGCAATAACGTCTGAGTGACAGGACGAGAACTAACCAAGGATACAAACCTTGTATAAATCAACTCTACTCGGTCTACCTCTTCAGATAAGAACAGCGACAAAGCCTTATCGGCAATACTAGAGGCCTCTTCCGCTGTCGGAATCTGCTCCAGGCCATCGAAAGTTGAATCAATGGGGTAATCACGATTCTGAAAATACTGAATCGCCTTACGACCAATCAACACCATCTGATAACCAATACCTGCAGCCTTGAGTTCCTTCGCACGGGTCTCAGCACGACGAATAATATTGGCATTGTAGCCACCGCAAAGACCACGATCGGCAGACACAACAACCAAAGCAACATTGCGAACGTCTCTAATTTGCAACAGGGGCAAGTTAGCATCTTCAAACTTTAATCGAGTCTGAAGGCCGTAAAACACCTGAGCTAAGCGATCGGCAAAAGGGCGGGTTGCTTCAACCTGTTCCTGGGCACGACGCACCTTCGCGGCGGCCACCAGGCGCATCGCTTCGGTAATTTTACGAGTGTTTTTGACCGATTTAATCCGGTCACGAATCAGTTTGAGATTAGGCATATATGTTGTTCTCAGCCTAATGTCCCTAGTTGACTGAATCAGTCAACCAGGGACAGGCCAACCTCCTCCTATGCTGCCATGAAGGACTGCTTGCACTCAGCAATCGCTTCACTTGCCAATTCCTTAACCTTGTCAGTTAGTTTCTTACCTTCGTTGATTTCCTTAACCAACTCAGGCTTGCTGGTATTGATGTAGTTGCATAGCTCAGCAACTAAAGGAGCAACCTTCTCCACCGGTACATCATCAAACAGACCATTAATGCCGCCATAGACGACGGTTACCTGCTCGTGCAAGGACCGAGGAGCGTATTGAGACTGTTTTAGAAGTTCTCTTAGACGTACACCACGGGCTAGCTGAGCTTGGGTAGCTGCATCTAAGTCAGACGCAAACTGGGCAAAGGCCTGTAGCTCGTCAAACTGAGCTAGCTCAAGCTTGAGTTTACCGGCGACTTTCTTCATTACCTTGGTCTGGGCTGCACCCCCGACTCGGGAGACTGAAATACCTGCATTAATGGCAGGACGTAGACCCGAGTTAAACAGGTCAGATGACAAGAAAATCTGACCGTCGGTAATGGAAATGACGTTGGTGGGAATATAGGCGGAAACGTCACCTGCCTGGGTTTCGATAATGGGCAGGGCTGTCATGCTACCTTCACCTAGCTCAGGGCTGAGCTTAGCTGCACGCTCTAGCAAACGAGAGTGGATGAAGAATACGTCTCCAGGATAGGCTTCACGACCGGGTGGACGACGTAGTAGCAAGGACATTTGACGATAGGCCTGGGCTTGCTTAGTCAGGTCATCGTAGATAATCAATGTCGCTTTACCCTGGTACATAAAGTACTCAGCTAGGGCTGCTCCAGTGTAGGGAGCTAAGAACTGCAGAGGGGCAGGGTCGTTAGCATTGGCGGAAACAACAATGGTGTAATCCATAGCGCCACGCTCTTCGAGCACGCCAACTACCTGGGCGACAGAAGCTGCCTTCTGACCAATGGCAACGTAGATACAAATAACGTCTTGGTCCGCCTGGTTAAGGATGGTGTCGATTGCGATCGCAGTCTTACCAGTCTGACGGTCACCAATAATAAGCTCACGCTGACCACGCCCCACAGGAATCATGGCGTCAATTGCGGTAATACCGGTTTGCATAGGCTCATAAACCGACTTCCGCGCAATGATGCCAGGTGCAGGTGCCTCTAGCAGACGGCTATCCGTGGTAGCGATATCACCCTTACCATCAATAGGACGGGCCAGGGCATCCACTACGCGACCTAGCATCGCATCGCCCACTGGGACCTCAGCAATCTTGCCAGTTGACTTAACAGTACTGCCTTCACTTAGGTTGCGACCGTCACCCATCAAAACCGCACCAACGTTGTCCTCTTCAAGGTTAAGGGCAATACCGACAGTGCCATCCTCAAACTCAAGCAGCTCACTCGCCATTGCTTGGTCCAGGCCGTAAATTCGGGCAATACCGTCACCTACCTGCAGCACAGTACCGACATTGGATACCTTGACATCCTGGTCATACTGCTCAATCTGCTGCTTAATAATGCTACTGATTTCGTCAGGTCTGATGCTTACCATTGGAGTTGCTCTACTAACTCAGATATCAACAAAAAATCATCTAAACAATGTTCGATATAAGATTGGTGCTAAAAACAAGCATTCTCAACCAAATCGAACTCTAACACTTGATAAACGCTCAAGTGCCAAACACCCTAGCGAGAAGAAGCGCTACTCAACTGAATGCTGATACGCCGCAGCTGACCCCGCAAACTGGCATCTATCACCTGGGAACCAACCTTGATAATCACCCCCCCTAACAGCTCTGGATCCAGAGCTGTCTTAAGCTCGACAGAACGAGCACCGGTCATAGCAATCACCTTCTGGCGAATCGAATCTTTCTGGGAATCAGAGAGCTCAATAGCAGAGGTAGCTTCAGCTAGAACAGTCTGATTAATTTCCCGCACTAATTCTTGATATCGCTCACAAATACGTCCTAAAAATGCGATGCGTCCCCGATCAACCAGCAACATAACAAAGTTCAGCATCGTCGGATGCAGTTGCTCTGATGCCACTTGGCGCAAAACATTCTTTTTAATATCAGGATTGATAATCGGATTCTCAAGTAGCTGGCTTAGTTCAGAAGATGCCGACAACAACTCAGTCAACGCATAAGAGTCCTGACCAAAGCGATCAACCAAATCACCGTCTTGTGCAACAGACAACAATGCCTGAGCGTAAGGAGCAACCAAGCCCTCAATCACTACACTATCTTTCACAAGCTACCCCCCAAAAGACCAATACTCTGATCAATTAGCCTTTGCTGAAGCCCGTCATCCACCTGGGAGCGTAATTGCGACTCCACCTTCTCAACAGCAAGGGCCGAGATGCGCTGACGCAACTCAAGCACCACACGATCCCTTTGGGAAGAAAGGTCTCGAGCAGCCTCATCCTTCATTCGCTGAACATCCTTGGACGCCTGAGCTAGGATATTATCTTTGGCTACCTTAGCGGCGGCCTCACCATCAGATTTAATCTGAACAGCCGTTGCCTGAGCCTCGGCCAAATTTTTCTGCTGCTCACCCAGCGCCTTAGAAGCTTCCTTCAACCGTTTTTCAGCATCTTGAATGGCCGCCTCAATGCTGGAGCGACGCTCAGCCATGATGGAGCCTAAAAAGCTTCGTCCGAAGTAAACAATTAGGGCAATCAGAATAGAAAGATTAACAAGGTTGGTTTCTAAAATATCGAAATTTAAACCAAACCCACTCTCTTCTGTCGCCAGTAGCCAAAAATTTTCAACCATAGCTATCACTGCGCGCCAATAATCCCTTTATAAATGCAGCTTCTCAAACTCAAGCGAGTCAGAAGGACAAAATAATTCAGCCTAAGCAGCCGAAGCACCCAAAAGCTTGCCTAAAATCTGTTGACTCAGAGAATCAACTTGCCCCTCAAGAGCCTGCAAAGCCTCCTGTTTCTGCTGATCCAACTCCCTCTGAACCTGCTCACGCTGCTGCTGCGCATCTGCCTGAGCCTGAGCGATCTGTTTATCAACAGTCTCTTTTGCTTCTGCCTGGGCCTGAGCAATTAACTGCTGAGCCTGTCTCCGACTGTCGGCCAACTCCTGATCGTATTGCTTAGCAAGCTTTTCAGCTGCCTCTAAATACTCTGCAGCAGAGGACTTACTAGTTCGAATATAGCCATCACGATCATCAAGCGTCTTTGAAATCGGCTTGAAAAAAACTGCGTTCAGAAGAAACGTGAGTAACACAAATTGCAAAGCCATCAAAGGCAGCGTTGCGTCAAAATCAAACATTTTTCGATTTCCCTAAACCTGAGAACCCATCAACATTCAAAAAAGTTGAAGAAACAAATAGTTATTGGCCCAACTCAGGTGTAATCCAACACAATGTAGTTACTAGGGCGTTACCTGCAAAGGGTTCAATCCCTATGCGGACCATGAACACAGATAACGCCCCTAAAGCCAACCTTCTTTAAGCAAGGGGGTTTGCAAACAGAAGTACCAGAGAAATAACCAGACCGTAGATGGTAAGAGACTCCATAAATGCAAGAGTCAGCAGCAAAGTACCGCGAATTTTACCTTCTGCTTCGGGCTGACGAGCAATACCTTCGACAGCTTTACCAGAAGCATTACCCTGACCAATACCAGGGCCAATTGCGGCTAGGCCAACTGCTAGAGAAGCGGCGATAACTGAAGCAGAAGCAACTAACGGATCCATAATGTATTTCCTTTTCGGTATATACGAAACAAACAAGACTGAGAGTCAGTAAAAGCAAGTAAACAAAGCCACTTGCAGGTTAGAAGCGCTCTAGCAATAGGGGCTAAGCATGCTCCTCGTGACCTTCGTCACCATGCCCTTCCAAAGCCTCGTGAATATAGGCTGCCGCTAAAGTAGCAAACACCAATGCCTGGATGGCACTAGTAAACAGCCCCAACATCATAACGGGCAGGGGGACAAACAAAGGGACCAATAGCACCAGAACGGCAACTACAAGTTCATCTGCCAAGATATTTCCAAAGAGACGGAAGCTCAGTGAAAGTGGCTTGGTGAAGTCTTCAAGAATTGCGATCGGTAGCAAAATTGGAGTTGGCTCAATGTATTTCGCGAAATATCCTAAACCTCGCTTTTTAAATCCTGCATAAAAATATGCTAAGGACGTCAGTAAAGCCAGAGCAACCGTTGTATTGATATCACCGGTTGGAGCAGCAAGCTCTCCTTCAGGAATTTCAATTACATGCCAAGGGAGAAGTGCCCCCGACCAATTAGACACAAAGATAAACAGAAACAATGTGCCTACAAACGGCAGCCAAGGACGATATTCCTTTTCGCCGAGCTGATTCTTCGCAATGTCTCTGACAAACTCAAAGACATACTCCATCAGGTTCTGCATACCCTGAGGCACCCTTTGCATATTTCGGGTAGCCAGAACAGAAGCTATAAGAAGCAGTCCAATCACAAACCAAGAGGTCAAAAAGACCTGGCCATGGAGTTTAAGTCCTCCCAGATGCCAATAGAAGTGATGACCTACCTCTAGCTCCGCTAACGGCAACACATCAAAGTGCAGCAAACTTAGCATCTTAATTCAGGTTAGGTTGACCAAAAAGACAGTAGGCCAAATGATTAGCGGCTAATTCAGCCAGGGCAAAATCACAGACTGTTTAGGTCGTTGACAATGACTTGAGCATGTATGCGATGAGGGCAGCTTTGTAGGTTAGGAAACCTAAAAAAATTGGGACGATTTGCAATTGATCCACCTGGGATGCAACTACTATTAACCCAATAAAAAGAGCAAGCTGATTCTTGCCCACTTTAGATTTTTCTCTACCAAGTTTCTCAACGCTTTTAGCCAGTAACTTCAAGTAAACCACGCCCGAACATGCCCCAATTAAGTAATTTAGGGCTGTGTTGAGGGAGTAGGCCATCCAAACCGAAATGAAGGTTACCAACATCAGCAAGAGTGTCCACAAAAACAACTCGTTTTGAAGTTGGTAGTACTCTTCCATAGAAGAGTGAGGCTCTGGAGAAACTTCTCCAGTCACCAAGGCTTCGGAATTAACATCCGTTGCACCATCATTTTCATCCATAGATGAGTCTCTAAGAGGTTCGTCTGGCAAATTCACAGAAATCACTCAAACTAGCCTAGGCAAACTTGCAATAGGGGCCGAAGTCCTTCCTGCAAGCCGAGGTCAATCATATCATTTAAAGCTAACAATACTTAATACGAATCCCCTGGCGTACCACAGGTAAGCATTTTTTTACCACTCATATATAAAAATAATATTTAGCAAAAGCGATACTTGACTCAACTAGTTGAGTCAAGTATCGGCGTTCCTATCCTGATGCTATTCGGATGGTTCTAGCAGAATCAGTTGTCGTGATTGTAATGAGCGCACTTCCGACAGCTCTAAGGGGGATTTTGCCAACACATCGGCTACGGTTTCTTTTTTGCCCGCACTTGCTTCACAAGCCTGCAAAAATTCATATTCGCTATCACTGACTTGAATCAGCTGATAATCGGCATTAAAAAATGACCGACTGGGCCAACCAGACAGACAGGGGGTCAGAATTGGATAAGCAGCTAGCAGGCGCTGATCATCGGACCAGTCCATGCAAAGGAGGGGGGGACGAGCCAGGAAAAATTCATAGTGGGTAAGTTCAGGATCAAGCAGCTCAATCAATCGATATTGGGCTCGCCGATCTAACTTTTGAGCACGTTCCATCACGTCAGGAGCTTTAGCAATCAGACGTTCTAGGCTCCAATATTGAGGGTTAGAGAATCCCACAAACTCTAATCCAGAAGCATCGATCAACTCAAATAGAGTATCGATGGTATAGTCCACCTCCTGGGGATGGACATACATATCAGCAAAGCATTCGTCCTGATGATTTTCTAAGGCCCAGCGCTCTTTGTCACGTTTGACGATGCGGTTGTTTGCAGGCAACGCCTCAAAGAGTTGACGGCCAACAGATACGCCATCACGATAATCGCCACGGTTTTCGCCCTGAAGCATGGCGATCGCTTCTTGCATCAAGGAGATTTCCCATCGCCCTAACGCTGCATAGACAAAAATATGCAGTAAACCGCCTGGCGCGACCTTAGCAGCCAACGACTGAATGCCCTTAATCGGATCGGGCATGTGGTGGAGCACACCTACACAGTTGATCAGATCAAATTGTCCTGCAATCTGGTCAACATCATAGATGCTGAGATTTTGAAACGTTACTCGATCAGCCCCTGAACGCTGGCAACGCTCACGAGCCACTTTCAACGTGCCGGCACTCAGATCAATTCCGGTAACCTGAGCCTGAGGGTTTAGGTGAACCAAATATTCAGTACCTACACCAGAACCACAGCCTGCATCTAGAATCCTGACCTGCTCAGTTTCAGGTAATCGGCCGGTGCAAAAGTTGTAAGCCGTGGGCCAATACCATCGCCAGTTATAACCAGGAGGGGGTTCATCAATCAGGGGTTCGGGTGGAAATGGGTATGTGTCATACAGCTTGGCAACCGCTGCACTAACAGCAGCTTCGTTTTCGGAAGTCATGGGAGACATAGTTTAGGATTCTCAGTTTCGAGTTTTGAATGCGTCAAACTCCATAGCTCTACCCAGCCATGTTTCCTCACCGCAAATACCTAGAGTTCAAACCTAGGCACGCAAAACTCAAAACTCTAACCCTTTAAGGGTGCCACTTTTCGAGAAATGCTTCGTAAATTCAAGTAACAAAACTTATCTTTCTTCTCATCCACTGACACGCCTTCTTTTATGATGACTCAGTGGGCTAATAACAAGATGTTACACAGTCTTTAGACAGGCATCTTAGTGTCCGCAATCGATTTAATCTGGAACTGTCACAAGAGCCTATCGGCCCATCGCGCTGCCTGATGGTATTAACCAATGCTCTGGATCATTTTTAAGATCTGGAGTTGCTCGGCGCTGAGGGAGGGGTCTGATGCAATCACCTATTGCAATCAAATTTTAGAAGGGAGCCTTTGAAAAGGAATGACTGTAACTGCTAGTGGTGGAAGCTCCTTAGTGCGGCCACAACTTTATCAAACCTTGCCGGTTACCGCGATTACTCAGGCCGAGCAGCAAGACCGCTACATGGAGCGGGGTGAGTTATCTGAACTATCTGACTTCTTTAAGTCGGGTCGGAAGCGTATTGCGATCGCACAGATTATTACTCAATATTCCGAGCTGATCGTTTCTCAAGCCGCCAACCGTATCTTTACTGGGGGCTCCCCCCTGTCTTACCTGGAGAGAGTTGCACCTGAGCCGGTCGACATGGCTATGGCAGCTCAAGGCGATTCAGGTACAGAAACCTACATTGAAAAGGGGGACAGTGGTGGTCTGTTTTCTGGATTAAGGGGCTTGGTTAGTAGTGCTGGCGACCTTGGTCCAATTCCCCCTGGATTTCGCCCCATCAACGTAGGTCGCTACGGTCCCAGCAACATGCAAAAGTCCCTACGAGACATGAGCTGGTTCCTGCGCTACCTGACCTATGCCATCGTTGCTGGCGACCCCAATATCATTGCGGTTAACGTTCGTGGATTGCGGGAAATCATCGAAGACGCCTGTTCTTCCGCAGCTACCTTGGTCGCTCTCCAAACTATGCGCGCGGCAAGCATTGGCTACTTCAGAGGGGACACCGAAGCTCAAGAGCTGATTCGGTCCTATTTCAATCTGTTGATTGATGAATTTAAGGCTCCCGCCCCCTCCAATAAGCTACGTCAGCGTCCATCCAAGGATCTGCAAGGTCTGCAACTACCCCAAATCTATTTCAATGCGGCTGAGCGTCGCCCCAAGTTCGTAATGAAGCCGGGCCTCTCAACTGCTGAAAAAAATACAGTGGTGAAAGCGGCCTATCGTCAGGTCTTTGAGCGCGATATTAAGCGAGCCTATTCCTTAGACATTTCTAATCTGGAATCTCAGGTTAAAAATGGCGAAATCGCGATGAAAGAGTTTATTCGTCGCCTAGCGAAGTCGCCTTTATACCGCAAGAACTTCTTTGAGCCTTACATCAACAGTCGTGCTCTAGAATTAGCATTTCGTCACATTTTGGGCCGTGGTCCCGGCTCCCGTGAAGAAGTTCAGAAATATTTCTCCATCGTTTCTGAAGGCGGTCTCCCCAAACTCGTAGATGCTCTGATCGACTCTGATGAGTACGGCGACTACTTTGGGGAAGAGACGGTACCGTATCTCCGGGGTTTGGGCCAGGAAGCGCAGGAATGTCGCAACTGGGGACCTCAGCAAAACTTGCTGAACTACAGTGCACCTTTCCGCAAAAACCCTGAGTTTTTGACGACGTTTGCCTCCTATGATCAGCCCTTACCCGATCAGCACCCTTATGGCTCTGGTAACGACCCGCTAGAAATTCAGTTTGGTGCGATCTTTCCTAAGGAAACTCGTAATCCCAGCAGCAGCCCTGCTCCCTTCAGCAAAGATACCCGTCGTATCCTAATTCGTCGGGGTGCCGGTATTGATAGTCAGGTGAGCAATCCTGGTGCTCGTCCTAAATCTCCAGGGAGCTTAGGACCCAAGGTATTCAAATTAGACCAGATACCAGCGGGTAATGGGGCCAATATCAAGTTTGCTGAAAGCTCCACCCAAACAATCATTCGAGCCGCTTATCGTCAGGTATTTGGTCGAGATGTTTATGCGGGTCAAGAGCTTAAGTCCGCTGAGAATCGCCTCGAAAATGGTGACATCTGTATGCGCGACTTTGTGCGTGCGATCGCAAAATCAGAAGCCTTCCGCAAGACCTACTGGTCTTCTCTCTATGTTATGAAGGCTGTTGAATATATTCATCGTCGTTTGTTAGGCCGCCCCACCTACGGTCGTCAAGAAACCAACAAGTACTTCGACATTTGTGCTAGGCAAGGATTCTATGCCCTGGTGGATACGCTGATTGATAGCCCGGAGTACACCGAGGTCTTCGGAGATGACACCATTCCCTACGAGCGTTACGTGACTCCAGCGGGTCAATCCCTCAGGTCCTTCCGTACTGGGACCGTTGATGCTACTGGTCTTAAGCCTGTATCTAAGCCCCAGGTTCCCCGCTTTGTTGAACTGGGTGCCGTTAACTCCTCTCGAGGCGATATCGAAGTTAACAAGCGCATGGGCCAAGGCGTTAATTTACGTCGTGTTCAGTCCAAAGTCTTCAAGCTCACTAGCCTGTATGACAAGGCCAATATCAAGCTGGTCACTCAGGCAGCCTACCGTCAGGTCTTTGAGCGTGACATTTCTCCCTATGTCATCAAGACCGAGTTCACCTCCCTTGAGAGTCAGCTGAGCAACGGTGAGATCAACATGAAGGAGTTTATTGAAGGCCTAGGCTGCTCTGATCTCTATCAGAAAGAGTTCTATGCCCCCTATCCCAACACTAAAGTGATTGAGCTAGGCACCAAGCACTTCCTAGGACGTGCTCCTCTAAATCAGATAGAGATTCGGAAATACAACCAGATTCTGGCAACCCAGGGCATCCGTGGCTTTATTCAAACCATGGTCGAAACGCCTGAATATGCTGAATTCTTTGGCGAAGATACGGTCCCCTATCGTCGCTTCCCAACATTGCCAGCAGCTAATTTCCCCAACACTGAGCGCTTATATCAGCAGCTCACTCGTCAAAATGATGATGTTGTCGTTCCCAGCTTTGCGCCTTCAGTCTCACCAACAGCATCTATTGACACCTAGTTAGTTTGTGCGTAGGTCCCATTAAGCAGCGTCTAAGAACACCCAACAATAGCTAAGCCGATTTAAAGCTTGGCTATTGACGGGTGTCATATTAGTTTTAGATAGCTTGATGTTAGATAACATAGAGCAATTCTGAGGGATACTATTACAAAATATTACGCACTCCCTAAGAAGGTCAGCCGAATACCGGAAAATACTCTCGGAAGGTAGCTAAGCTGATAAAAGATTTCTCGAAATCTAAGCTGATATTTGGCATGCTTCAATCGTCGAATTAAGCATTGAATCGGCCCATAGGTTGCCTGCTTGATTTGATTTAGAGTGGAAATGAGACTGCTGTTACTTTTTAAAAAGGTGATATCAGTTTTTTCAAGGTGAACAGTGATAGTTTCACCTGAATATATTCTTTCGGAGGAATCCATAGATGAGTATTGTCACGAAATCAATCGTGAATGCCGATGCTGAGGCCCGTTACCTTAGCCCTGGTGAATTGGATCGAATCAAGGGATTCGTTACTTCTGGTGAGCGTCGTCTCCGCATTGCTCAGGTTCTAACTGAGTCCCGTGAGCGCATCATCAAGCAGGCTGGTGATCAGCTTTTCCAAAAGCGTCCTGACGTTGTTTCTCCCGGTGGTAACGCCTACGGTGAAGAAATGACCGCAACTTGTCTACGTGACATGGACTACTACCTACGTCTTATCACCTACGGTATTGTTGCTGGTGATGTGACTCCCATTGAGGAGATTGGTCTAGTAGGTGCTAAGGAGATGTACAACTCTCTAGGTACATCCATTCCTGCTGTAGCTGATTCAGTTCGCTTTATGAAGGGTGTTTCATCTTCTCTGCTATCTGGTGATGATGCTGCTGAAGCCGCTTCTTACTTCGATTACGTTGTTGGCGCGATGTTGGGTTAAGCGACTCGGTTTTCCCATTACGCTATTTAGCCACATCGTCAAATTTCACTAAGGAATTCAAATCATGCAAGACGCGATTACTTCTGTAATTAATTCTTCGGACGTTCAGGGTAAGTACCTTGATCAGTCTTCCATGGATAAGCTGGCTGCTTACTTCCAGACTGGTGAGCTGCGTGTTCGTGCAGCTACTGCAATCGGTGCAAATGCTTCCGAAATCGTTAAGGATGCTGTAGCAAAGGCTCTACTATACTCTGACATCACTCGCCCTGGTGGCAATATGTACACCACTCGTCGCTATGCTGCTTGCATCCGCGACTTGGACTACTATCTACGCTATTCCACCTACGCTATGTTGGCTGGTGATCCTTCCATCCTGGATGAGCGTGTGCTTAACGGTTTGAAGGAGACTTACAACTCTCTAGGTGTACCCGTAGGTGCCACTGTCCAAGCTATTCAGGCTATGAAAGAAGTAACTGCTAGCCTTGTTGGCGCTGACGCTGGTAAGGAAATGGGTATTTACTTTGACTACATCTGCTCTGGCCTTAGCTAGGTCAAGCTCATGTGGTTTAGATTGGTAAAGCCAATCTAGCGCTATTTCGGAAGTCTGAAGCGAGTGTTAGCTGATCACAATCTGTCTATGCTGAGGGATTATGACAGCTGGTCATTGGTTATCGGACTTCCGAATTTTTAACTCTATGGTTAGCATTTGGGTTCTTGTTACAAACATCCTAAGGACTAAGTCATAGACACATCCATCTATTTGGGCAGTTTGAGACTGAACACCTAGCAACGTTAAGCAGTGCTAGTTTAACTCTCACTCAGCTGATAGTTAGCCCAATTAATCTAAAGCAAAATAAACATTGCTCCAGTTAATGGGCCTTTCGCAATTGATTTGAAAAATTAGTTTTTGTTTAAGAGTAGGAGACATCTCTGCTATGCGTATGTTTCGGATTACTGCCTGTGTGCCGAGTCAATCTCGCATTCGCACCCAGCGCGAGCTACAGAATACTTTTTTTACTAAGCTCGTTCCCTACGACAGCTGGTTTCGCGAGCAGCAGCGAATTCAAAAGATGGGCGGCAAGATTGTCAAGGTAGAACTGGCAACTGGTAAGCCTGGAGCTAATACTGGTTTAGCCTAAGGTCATACACTCAACAGCTTCTATTACTAACTAAAAAGGGAGCAACTTAAGTTGCTCCCTTTTTAGTTAGTAATGTTTACGTAAGCGGTCGGGAAGCTCTTGTGAAATCTTATCTGGGGTTACCGGAATCGTTTGATAGTTACGAGTATCTTATAGGAAACTTCCCCTTCTGCTGAAAAAGCAATGACATCCATTTTTCTGAAATCCTTTTCAGGTGTTTTAGCCTGCACCCTGGGTCTAAGTGTTCTTGGAAACACACCGTTTACCTTGCACCAAGGGATTCCTGCAGCACAGGCTCAAGGATTTAATGAAGAAACGAATGTCCGGGTATATCAACAAGCTAGTCCCGCAGTCGTGGCTATTGATGCAGGCAACAGTACTGGCAGTGGCAGCATTATCACCCAAGACGGTTTAGTACTTACAAACGCCCATGTGGTTGGCACTGCCAGCCAAGTTACTGTCAGCCTGGCAGATGGGCGTCAGTTTCCAGGTCGGGTAATTGGATATGCTGATGAGAATTTGGACTTGGCCGCTATTCAAATTGACGTTGAAAATACAACATTTCCCACTATTCCTTTAGCTCATAGCAATGCTCAAGTAGGACAGCAAGCGTTTGCAATTGGGAATCCCTTTGGGCTACAAGGAACGTTTACAGTGGGCATCGTCAGCCGTATCGATGCAGAGCGCGGATTAATTCAAACAGATGCGGCCATTAATCCCGGTAACTCAGGCGGCCCTTTACTCAATCGCAACGGCGAACTCATTGGCGTCAATACATCTATTTTTACAACGGGGGAAAACGCAGGCAGTATTGGTATTGGTTTTGCGATCGCAACACCCCAAATCACCCCTTTCATTGCGGCTGTTAGAAATGGCACGGCTAACACAACTGCATCTCGCCAAAATCGAACGATGCAAGAGCCCTCACCCATTGCCATTGACGGCAGGGCAGTGCTAGGTCGCCTTGATAGCAACAGTAATCTTTTACCGGACAATAGCTATTTCAATGCCCATACGTTTGAGGGCACAGCCGGTCAGCGCATTAGCATCGCCATGAGTAGCAATCAGGTTGACGCTTACCTGTTACTCTATGGCCCAAATCAAGAATTTTTAGGCGAAAACGACGACGCTGGCAATAGTCGTAACGCCCGTTTAGATATTACCCTCCCCGCCAATGGCACCTATTTTGTATTCGCCAATTCTTATGGAGCCAGTGAGCAAGGAGACTATCAGTTAAGCATTAGCAATCTGACAAATAATGGAACCAGCCATAGCAATACCTATCTATTGAGCGAGAATGGGAGCTTAAGCACGCAGGATGATCGGCTGACGGACAACAGTCTCTATGATGAATACTATTTCAATGGTCAACAGGGACAAGATGTGACCATTACCCTCACAAGTCAAGATTTTGATGCATATTTACTACTCATTGACGAGCAGGGTAACAAAATCGCTGAGAATGACGACACGGCACAAAACAACAGCGATGCAGCGATTCAGATAAAACTACCCTATACCGGTGAGTATCGAATAATTGTTAATGCTTATGACCAAACTGGACAGGGGCAATATCAAATGAGAGTTCAGTAGACTCTAAGGCAACCCTATCCAGGTAAAAAAATCTTGGCGTGTAAATAACTCCAGCAACAATAGGGCCAAAAAACCCACCATTGCAAAACGACCATTAACACGTTCAGCATAAGCAGTCCAACCAAAACCGGGCGCATCGGCGGATGTCTCTGGAGTCGATTGTGACGTATCGGGCTCTAGTGGTTTAGACATATCACAATCAGAAAAATAAAAAACAAACAAAAGGCCAATGCTACAAATCTAGAAAACATTGGTCAAAAAGCTTCACCATTCTATCGAAATGATAGCCAATTCCATAGCACCCAGTAACTATCACTAGTGTAGCTACAAATCAATTACCTTTGTAGGGTAGAGAAATTAGTTGCTGAACTATTAACAGCTAGCACATTATTACAGTTGATAGGCTTCGTTTATATCTTTAATAAAATCCAATCAACCTCTTAGCAAAAATTAGATTAAAGCTTTTTAGCCAAAATTAGACATAGCCAAACTAGTTTTTTTCTAGATAGAATAAATACGTTTTAGAACAACACAGTTAAAAAATTCACGTCAAGAACCTATCAGAGGTAAGATGCAAAGAATATACAATGACAATAATTTGTTAGTATCACTAGAGTTTGCATATTAGATGCAACTGTAGTCAGAACTGTAGTTTTTTGTAGAGAAAACTCAGAGTTTCAATTTAGATGGAGCTTGGGGTTTAAGTACTCCTAGATAAACAGGTTTTACGTCTGTTATAATCAGGTCCTCTCACTAATAATGAGATCTACACAACTCGAATATTGAGAGTTATATAGTTCTAATCCCATTAATTCACCGACATCGCCTCTTTCTAGATCTAACCATTAATTCTTCAAATCCGATGGCTGATACTAAAACCACGCCACTGACAGGGAAAGCGCTGCTTCAGAAAATGAAGGAAATCACCCATCTACCAAAGCGAGAGAAAGCTAAGGAGTGCGGGTACTACAGCATTACTAAGGACAATCAAGTCAGGGTAAATCTGACTGATTTTTATGATGCTTTACTAGCTGCTAGAGGGATTCCTCTAGGACCAGAAAGTACTAAGGATGGTCGCGGACGTGAACCGACTTATCGAGTGAGTGTACACAAAAATGGTCAAATTGTTATTGGGTCTACTTACACCCAAGAAATGGGGTTAAAGCCAGGGGACGAGTTTGAAATCAAGCTGGGTTATAAGCATATCCACTTGATTCAGTTGGGTGATAATAAGGATGAAAATGATGAGGATGAGGATTAAGCATTGAGCATAGGTTTAAATTAGAATCTAGGCGTGTATTCAGTGTTATTCGTATCCGACCGCATACACCTGTTTAACAGTTTGCAAAATATTTAGCAAAAGAAACGGAGTAATTAGCTAATTACTCCGTTTCTTTTATTAGGATTACAAGCACAAAAAACATTTCTACAGATTTTGAGACCAGATGCTTGTTTTTATCTAAAAAGTTGAAATAGTCAAGATAAAATCATTACCCTGCACAAACTATTACACCCGTCATAGCTGCTTGCCATAGCTGGGAAAGGGGTATTCAATCAGCTCAATGATTGCTGTTCTTACCGTCTGCTGTTGCGATCAGGGACGGTTTAAGCCAAGACTTCAAGATGAGCAATCAACGGCTCGTCAAGGGTTTGTACCTTATTAACCAGTAAGCGATTGACGTAAGCACGCAGCTGTTCAGCTTGCACTTCATTGGGAATATACATCTGCCCACCTGACTCAGTAACAGTTTTACTAAATAGCGGAGTTTGTAGCAGTGCACGATAGGTAGGTAAATCAGCAGTGCGATCGCAAATCAACCCTCGATCTGCCGCTGTCGGCACCAACCCAGGAGGTAAGTGGCCTTCTAACAGGGCCAAGATATGCAAGTGACAGGCTTGGGTATTGATACCGCGCTGTTCTAGCAAATGCATAATGGCTCCGACAGGCAACGGCTGCTGTGGAAAGACCCGTAGCAATTCCATAAGCAAAAAGTAATCGCTGTACTGCTGGCGCGTGACATTGAGCACCTGGGGATAGCGAGCCAGATTCACCAAGCCATAGGCAACACGGCTACAGCTATGGGGGAGCTCACTGGCATAGGTATCTTGAATGATCGTGGCATTGGGGAATTTTTGTCGCAGCCAACGGGCAATGGCTGGCAAAGATGCTGAACCACCAGTGCAAATCACCTGTTTAATGCCTTGGCTATCAACACTATGATGACTCAATAAAACATTCAGATAGCGATTAATGCGCTGAATGTAAGGCAAAAAGATGAGGTTCTCAAGATGACGGCGTTTAATTAACCAGTGCTTCCCAGCCAGGGTTATTTGCATTTGGTTTTGCTGCTGTAGGGTCAGCTTGAGATGACGTGCCGCCGCTAGCAAACTCTGCCCTAAACTAGAGCCTAACAAACGCTGCTGTAAGCTATAGCGCTGAGCCCAATCAACATGTCCCACCGCCGGTAGCGTTAGATTGTCGAACTGCTGCCAGTCCGCATCCTCTGCCAGATGGCCCTGCCAATCCCAGGCAATGGTTGCATCGGCTTCAGACAAAGGTTGCCAACGCTCTTCTGGCAATAGAAGCTGACAGACAATATCTTGGTCCAGGGCATCCCCTGCATAGGCAAAACCGCGCAGAGCAAAATCAGCATAGTTGAGATGAGTCAGATCCTTAGGGAGGCTAACTAAGCCTAATTCGGTCATAACGGCTCCGCCGCTGATGACCACGGTACCTTCCTGCCACTTACAGTTGTACAGGCTAGGTTGGCGCGATAGCGAAACTGTTTCTGTTAAGGATATTTCCTTGGGATCTGGCAGGCCAGAAAGAATGGTTGCGATCGCATCCTCAACAAACACAATCTGCTCAGGTTGGTCAATCAACCCAGCGGCCAACACAGCTTCTCGTAGATTAAAGCTGTAAGTATCCGGCCAATTGGTAGGGTAACCAACGATGACTCCCTGCAATTTTTGCCAAATCTGCGCGAGACCCTCATCCTCTAAACCGACAGCCTGGCCTTGATCCACAACATATTTCAGGAGCGCCACCATCGCCTGTAAAACCTGCAGCATAGGTAACTCAACCGTATCGGACCAGCGTAACCAAGGATCAGAATTAGGGAGAGTTTGACCATGGCCTACGGCCACCTTGAGCAATGGCTTGAGACGATTAAGACCCACCAATTCTGCACCAGATTGATTGAGCAACCCCTCCAAATCTCCCAAGGCGTTATAGCCCACAGCCACGGTTTCCTGAGCTGCCGTCACAACCGCCATGGCGGGCAACCGAAAATGCTTAGTCTCTGGATCAGCGCCTTGGGCCTGCCAATAAATAGGATAAACCTGACCAGTTTGACGGTTCATGAGCACCGCAGACAGACCGGTTGAGCCCACATCCAGTCCCAAGAACCAATGCCCTTCCAGATCCATTGCAGACACTGGCTCGGGAGGCATAGTGATGGGTGCCTCTGGCATCTCAACCGCCTCTGACGTCTCAATGGTCGAGTCAGCAATGGGGTCAATCGTCATGCCCACATCTAAAAGTTCTGGCACTTCTGGTATCAGACCCTCAGGGGATACATCAGGGGATGTCTCAGGAGATATATCCGCATCTAGACCCAATGCCGCTAATGGGTCAACCGTCGCCTCCTCCTCTTCGCTCCCCGGCATGGCTTGATCAAGCGCTTCTAACTCGGGCACCGACTCTCCAAACAGCTCATCTAAGCCACCTAAATCAAGACTTTCCTCTGCCACCATTTCCTGACTTGGCAGAGGCAACTCCTCATCTAGTCTGAGTAAGCCATCTAAATCATCCACAGAAGATATCGAAGCAGCATCCAACGGCATATCAGTCACATCAGCCGCTTCCTCAGGTTCATCCAACATTTCTTCAATGTCTGCATCCGATACCTCCGGACCAGCCACTTGAGCCGCCAAGGATTGAGGGCGCTCCTCGTCAGCCATAGTCTGCCAAAAGGCTTCCTGTTCCTCTTGTAAAAAGTCATCGTCAACCGGTGGCACCGCATCTAGATCGTCATCATCCAAAGAATCCGGAGGTAAATCTGGCATCGAAGCTGAATCTAGATGCGGCTCCGTGGAATCTACAGTAGGCACGATTAAGGGGTCATCTGGCTGAATGACAGGCTCTTCCAAATCTGAGAGGATTTGATTAACCACCTCATCCGTAATCGGTTCTTGGGATAAAGCATTAGAGCGTTCGCTAAGACCACCCAGCTCATCAGCAAGAGAGTCAGTTAATCCATCATCAAAATCGTCAAAATCACTCAAATCATCGGTCATGGGCTCTGCCATTAGCCCCAAGAGATCTAAATCTTGAGAATTAGCTTCAGAACCTGTGGCTGTAGATGAGGTGATGGCAGCTACATCTAGCTCATTGGCCGATGGATCGTCAACATCATCATCTGTGGCAAACCCCTCAAATAGGTCAAACCCTGACCTTTCGTCACTGGGTGGTTGCACCAGCGAGGCAGCCGCTTCATCAACACTTTCAGCATCAGGTAGACTGGATGCTGAAAGCTCTGACGCCTCTATATCTATTGAAGCTACTGGCTCATCTTCGCCACCAGCCTCGGAGTCAGCATCAAAATCTAAATCCTCTAAATTTAGATCTCGAACAATGGTTTCTAACGTTGCTTGATCTAAGGGTTCAAGAGAGTCATCTTCCTCTACACCATAGTCATTGGCAAAGTTATCCCCTGCCAGTTTCTGTAGATCCTCATCCAGCTGCTCCACTAGTTTGCCATCATCAAAATCGATTAATAGGCGCTGCTCAGCCCCCGACTCCACCAGGTTGATTAAATCTTCATCCGCTGAGGCCGCAATATATACATCATCTGGAACATTCTCTGGGAACTCTTCAACAGCGCCTGAGGGTTGCTCATCGGGCAATAGATCGAACAAGGAAGCAACCGTATTGTCATCAGGCCCTTCGTCGTTCAGATCATTTTCATCATCAACCAGGCTATCGCCAAATATCGTTTCGACAGTTACCTCAGGAGTAGCTTCTTGGCTATCTTCCATGGGCCTGGTCATCGCTGATTCATCGCTACTTAGGTTATCCAATAGCTCCGAAGGTATTGCAGCACTATCGTCTCCTTCAGTCGAGGAACCCTCAGGTGAGGGGCGGGCAAATAGCCAATCATCAACTAACTGACCGGCAGCCGACATATCTGTCTCAGATGAGGGAGGCTCCGGAATAGCAATGGTCGTTGGGTCAAAGGTAGGTACATCATCGAAGGCCTCAGACCCTGAAACATCGTCAACGCCGACTGACTCCTCTGGGAATAGTGCTGCTGCCAAGCGATCAACAGTCTCCTCTTCTGAGGCTTCATCCACAACTACGTCAGATTCAACTGGTTCTTCTGGAAACAAGGCCGCTGCCAAGCGATCAACAGTCTCGGCTTCGGCCTCCTCTTCGTCGGTTTCCAAGCCTAAGTCGAGGTCTGTATCAAAATCAAAACTAAAGAGTTCGTTTTCAGCCTCTGCAGCCGCCAATCCGTCTTGATTGAGTTCATCACTGGCTTTGTCGCTGTCTATTAGTTCGCCACTGTCTGCGCCTAAAGCTAACAGTCTAAGATTTTCATCAATATCACCTAGGGGCAAGTCCAGGTTCAGTGAGTCAGAGCCGATGTCTACCCCTGCATCATCAGAGGCCGCTGCAGGCGTTGCTTCTGTAGATGTTGAATCCTCGCTTAGCTCTATAACGTCGTCACTATCGACAAATGTGGCTTCAGGGGCCTCTTCGGAAGATGAGATTGCCTGCTCTAGAAATCCTAGCTCAGAGGTTTCGTCATCTTGAATCAGCGTGATTTCCTCATCCAGATCAACCTGAATATCTGCAACCAATTCGTTATCGGCTTGGATAACGGTAATATCCTCGTCAATATCCCCATGAAAGGCCATAGCCTCCTCCAACAAGGCTTGCTCAGACAAGGTATCGGTTTGGATCAACGTAATGTCGTCGTCAAAGTCGTCTGCTGCTTCAGATGCGATCGCATCCTCAGGTAACACCAAGTCAGGATCAAGTTCCAGGGGAACAGTCACTGCATCCTCGGCAATGCTTTCCTCTAGTGACAAATTCTCTAAAGCCTGATCCAACTCATCTAGCTGGACAGCATCTAAATCAACCTCAGTTGTTACAGAGTCCTCTGGGTCTTGCAACATTCCTTGGCGTTCAGCATCGGCGATATCACCAGCCAGGTAAGACGACGCATCCTGCCCCAGCTGTTGAGCCAGATGATTCACAAAGGCATGGAAAATCACTTCACCCTGCCGACCTAACCCATGCATTTGATCCAGACCATCTTCCAGGGACTCACGGTAGCTATCAACGCTCTTTTGCAGAGAATCAAATACCGCTGTCAAAGTACTATCTAGCTTTAGTAGCAGCTGATCCGATTGCGCCTGTAGCAATCGCACCTGTTCCAGCCGCTGCCCTGTTAATAAGGGTGCTGGTTCATCCGTTGTTGCTAATTGCTCCAAGGTCGCCGCTTCCATAGCAGCAAAGCTCTGCACCATCTGCGCTGATAGCTGCTCCTGTAGACGCTGCATTAAGGTCTCTAAAAATGCAGCAATCTGCTCCTCGGACTGTAATGGAGTCGTAACCCGTTGCGCTTCTAAAACGTTAATCTCTGCCTGCAAACTATCCCGCTTCTGCTGAAGTGTCTCTAACTCCTGACGCATAGGTTTCAGAGAGTTGTCTCTGAGATAGCGCATCTCCAGCAGGAGTCCTTGCAACACTTGGGACGCAGACTCCTCCACATCTGAGGAGCCAGCCTGTGGCGAGACAAACTGACCGGTTTCTGGGTCAATTGGCCCCCACCCTCCTGGCGAATCAAAGGTCTGCTGCAGGGATTGTAAGTAGCTGAACAACTTACTCAGAAGCTGGCGCTGCCGCTCAGCTTCTCCTGACAAACCCAACGGCAAACGGGAAGCTGGTTTGGCCAGGGTAGCTTCAATTTCAGTGATAAGACGTTGGATTTGATCCTTTTGAGAAGTCACAGTGCGGCCTTTCAACAACAAACTCTGCAGGGTGGAGAATATTCAGTTCGAATACGAACAGAACCGCTTCTACCAACGGAATGCCCAAAGTGTAAAGCAGGCTGGCTTAAAAATCACAATTTCCTCCTATCTACAGACTTATAGGGAAAAATCCTGACGAAGCCATCGTGGCTTATGTATATCAAAATGGCTGTAACACCTACAGATGGATGCCATCCTAATCGATGCACCCAGACCTAACGCCCCAGTTGTGAAGTTACGTTAACCGTTTTTTGACGTTAGGGGGATGGTGCATTCGTGCTGTACCCTAATTTAGGCAAACCAGAGTCAAATTAAAAACAAACTAATCCTGCATGTTTCGGTAAGGTAACGTTTTAACGATTAAGCTATGGGTTGATATAAAGAGCCTAAAACTTTAGCGTCTGGGATCGTAGCCTCTAGTGTTTACTGAATATTCCCAGATATCATTGAGGTCTTGCGGGTTTTAGCCATTCTCTTAGCAAGCTAAGAATTTCCAAAGCCTGCAACTAACTGGTCTATAGCCAGAAAACTAGCCTCTACCGTTGATTTTTTATCGTCATAATTGAGTCCACCCAACCGTGGCTTCTCCCCCTATGGATAGTAGATACGGTGCCCGAGATAATTCAGCTAGCGAAAGTCTGATTGTAGCGGCCCCCTTTTTCAAGGACTTACCTGAAGCTACGGTTAAACAAGCAACCGCCCAGATCGTGACGCGCCGCCACCCTGCGGGCCAAGTGTTGCTGTTGGAAAATGACTGGGGCAACTCGGTTTATTTCATTTTGGATGGATGGGTCAAAATTCGCACTTATAACCTTGATGGGAAAGAAGTCACCTTAAACATTTTGGGTAAAGGTGAATTATTTGGTGAAATGGCTCCCTTAGAAGAAGTGCCACGATCGACAGATGTTATTACGCTGGCAACCACGATGATTGGCAGCATGCCAGCCCAAGATTTTGTTAGCCTACTTAACACTGAGCCTCAAGCAGGCATTCGGCTAGCGAAGTTAATGGCACGACGGTTACGTCAGGTGAACCGTCGACTGCGATTGCGAGAATCCGATAGCCAATCCCGCGTTGCCGATGTTTTACTGTTTCTGGCAGACGGACAGGGGACCCTCGGCTCCCAGGGGGTAGAAATTCCTAACCTGCCCCATCGTGAGCTCAGCAGCTTGAGCGGATTAGCCAGGGAAACTGTAACTCGTGTGCTCAGCAAACTTGAAAAGAAGGGGCTGATTAATCGGGAACGGGACGTGATTCGTATCCCTTCGATCGATGCCCTAGACCGCCTACTTGTCTAGCCATCCTGCTTATCTAACGATTAAAATTTTGGTTAGGAGTTCATTCTCAACACTATGGGGCAGCCAGAGGATTATCAGGCAGAGGCACAATCGCCGGATTTGCCTGAAAACAGCAACTCCACAAACTTTGACGACATTGATCTAGATAGCCCTTGGATAGAAGATGAGGATGAACCCCGTGTTCCTCCTATCATGCGGAAAGCCATGACGCCCCCTAGTGATAAAGGGCCTGTTGCCATGGTTGAAACTGCTTTTTTGGCAAGTGCTGCCAGCCTGATGTGGTTGATCAATCTCTATTTTCCACCCGGTCCATTGCTGCGCATTTTATTTCCGGTGCCGATTGCCATCGTATACCTGCGTCAGAATTGTCGCTCTGCATGGATGACGACCTTGGTATCCGGTTTACTACTCGCGATTTTGCTTGGGCCGCCCCGCAGTCTTTTATACGTTATTCCTTATGGTTTACTAGGTGTGCAGCTGGGGTATCACTGGCGACATCAAACCTCATGGTTAATTTCACTACCCATAGGAGCATTCATCGTTACGTTAGGTATTTTCTTTCGGATCTGGCTGCTGTCATGGATGGCTGGTGAGGACCTTTGGGGATATCTTGTTGCTCAGGTCATCCAGCTGACTGACTGGATTACTAATCGCTTACTAGATTTTGGCCTGCTAGGATTTGGAGCTAGCGGCCAACTAAGCCCAGGCATTATTCAAATTGTGGCCATATCTATGGTGTTCTTTAGTAGCATTGTCTATCTCTTCACCGTGCATTTGACCGCATGGCTTTTGCTAGAGCGGATGGGGATCGCCATACCCTCACCTCCCCAATGGGTACAGCAAATTCTTGAGGAGTAGATTTACACTCCTACCATGCCGCTTGATTCGTGCCATTCTTACCCCCTAATTGCCCACCACAGCAACACTGGAATTACCCAGCAGTGGCAACGGCGATATCAAGGACAAAGGCCCTGCTATATATGTGTTTTAGGATTTACTGAAACAGCATTAGTTACGGGCATTTCAGCAGCGGGTAATAGCCCTCAAGCACGGATGATGACAGCGGTAGCTGATGCTGAATTTATCTATGAAGGACCGAGTTCAGTTCCCCAGTATCCGCTACCTCCGCTGACGGCAGGCGTATCGCCAGCCTTACTCACACGGGCAGTGATCACAGGTCAGACCCTACCTGTGTATTTATTTAATGCGGGGCTGCCCCATACTCCCGGCGTTCCTCACATAGATTTAGGATGTGGAGCTATTGCTCGCTGTGTTAGTTCTGGGCAGGCCCTCCCACCTGATAGTGTCAGGTCACTCTTTAATGCGGGGCTGAAATGGGGTGAAACCTTGGGACGTCGCTTTGCCCATAGTTATCTCATCATTGGCGAATGCGTTGTGGCAGGCACTACAACTGCCCAAGCCGTGTTAACAGCACTCGGGTTTAATGTTGCTGGATTGATGGGGAGCAGCCACCTGACCTGTAATCACGATCAAAAAGCTGCACTGATTAAAACAGGCTTGATGGCAAAACCTCTGGACAGTGAGCAGTGGAGTATATGGGATGCGATCGCAGCTGTCGGCGATCCAATGCAGCCATTTGTCTTGGGAATGACCATAGCCGCCAGCCACCACAGCGGTGTGCTGCTCGCTGGCGGCAGCCAAATGATTGCTATTTACACAATGCTACAAAAGCTAGGCCATCAATACCCATGGAACTTAAACAATGTCGTTATCGGGACAACTCAGTGGATCGTGAAAGATGCGACTAGTAAATTTCTGACACTAGCCCACACCGTTCCAACACCCCCCATCATGAGTAGTCAGTTCTCTTTCAAACAATCACGCTACCAGCAATTCAACTTGTTTGAACAAGGGTATGTCAAGGAAGGTGTAGGAGCAGGGGGCTGTCTAATTGCAGGACATTTATATCAATCCTGGCAACAAGCTCAAACCTTAAACGCTATGGAAGCATTGCTAGAAAGCTGCCTTCAAATATCCGCACCACCACCCACGGCTCAGTGATGCGATCTCATTCAACCTAGCAACTTCCGACCCTACCCATAGCATTCACTACGATTTAATGTGCCCGATAGGCTAACAGCTGTTCCTCTAACGCAGCAATACGGTTATAAGCAGCCGTTAACTGAGCCGTCAACCGCTGAACTTGAATCTCGGGAGATAGCGACTGATTACCCGTCAACTGATCAAGACCAAAGTGGGGTTCATCATTCAAAATGTCCTTATGGTCAAAGGCTTCGTCTAAGCCGTTAGCCACCATCCGTGCAGGAGGACTAACACCAAATTTAGGCCGACTACTGCCATCGCTAACCGCATCCTGGTGCACTAACAGGTTCGACACTTTGCAGTCTATTTGCTCAAGGAGCTGATGCAAGGTATCGACCCGATTTGATAAATGCACTACTTTTTCTGGAGCAATATCCATGAGCTAGCAAATCCTCAAATAACCCCTTCATCCTAAGAACGCCTAACCAATGAAGAGAGCTTATTACTTATTGATTTAACCTTTTGTTGTCAAGTTTGAAATCATAAAGAGATGAAATAAAAATCTTAGATTTTAATCTATTGTTCTTTACACTTTCCCCACAATGTCAGGTGATCTATATAAAAACGGGGAGATTCTATGAAACCGTGCCATACTGTAGCGAAAGTACACTTCCCAGGTGCATTTCTTCCTGATATTAAGGTTGTCACCAGCTATATAGCTTTTAGACGGTTATCAGGTACTTAATAAAGTACTTAATAATTAGATTTCAATTACGTTTTTAGTACGCCTTTATCGAATTCATAGGGTATACTACCCATGCCATAATGTACATTGAAGCGTACATTTCCAGTCAGTGGATTTGATCAGGGGTGTTGCATTACTAAACGCATTTAAGAAAACCATTTTCGAATAAAGGTTTTCCTTTAATCGCGTGCGGTAGTATAGGTAGACCTTGACACCATAGCCTAGATAACCTCTATGGGTGTAGGGTCGTCCAGCAAGATGTTTGAACGTCGTCCAGCAAGATGTTTAAACACGGAAATAGACCGCAAACGTTAGTTTTAACCGATGCCGTAGGCCGTGACAGAGCTCAATAATAGTCGTGAACTGTCGGGGGCAGTTGTTAATTAATGTCACCCAAATCATCTATGACTGATACCACTGCGTTCGTTGCTGGGTGTGCAACGACCGGGGTAGCCGTTTTAGTATTGCTATTAGCACGAGTTGGGTTTCAGACATCCTCCCCCGAAACACAATCCAGCTCCACGACGTTAGAGGACGTGGTTCCGGTCCCTCAGTCACCGATACAGACAGTTAATGAGGGTCTCAATGAAGACATTAAAGAAGAGCTAGATCGACAGCGCGACTTAACCGCCAAGCTAGAGAACCAGCTAGTACAGCAAGAAATGCTGGCTCGCAACTTAGAGAATCAACTCAAGCAGCAGCAGGAAGAAACACGGGCAGTTCTGTCACAGCTCAGGGAATATCAGCGTTCGGTCGATACCCTTTCTTTCCAAAATGGTCAGCTAGCTGCGGCCCAGTCTGAGCGAAACACATCCAATAGTAGTAATAATATTCAAACCACCCTGTTATGGATTGGTGGTGGCCTATTACTAGTAATGGTTGCAGGCGGGGGCGTCATTATCCTCTGCATGATTTTAATTTCGGGACGTCGCCGTGAGGAACGCACCGTTCCAGTGGTATACCCTTTCCAAATGCCCGTTCCCCCCGCTGGCTATCGGTACTACGAGCAAGAGTTTCTACCACCGCCCGTTCGTCCTAAACGAGCTAATGCCACCTATTACGACGTGGACTAGGCTAGGTATATGAGTTTTGAATCGTTAAAGGCGGCACCCAGATTCGAACTGGGGATAAAGGATTTGCAATCCTCTGCCTTACCACTTGGCCATGCCGCCGAATTGCCGAACTTAAATATATCAAATTCTCGTCGCGTTCTAACCTAGATTCGCCATTAAAGGCTACTTTTCTTTTACAACAAGAAAAGTAGGTCCACAAATATCACCTCACTTTAACAAGCAGCTGTTGAATCATCCGGTTGGCTTGCGATGCATAACCACCGCCAAATAGATTGAAGTGATTGAGTATGTGATAAAGGTTATAAAGAATTTTACGCGTGGGATAGCCCTCTGACAGCGGATAAACTACCTCATAGGCATCGTAAAAGTCCCTTGGGAAACTGCCAAACAGCTCTGTCATTGCCAGATCGACTTCGCGATCGCCATAGTACGTAGCCGGGTCAAAAATCACCGGTTCACCTGCCGTTGTAATCGCCGCATTCCCAGACCACAAATCTCCATGCACCAGCGATGGCATGGGATCATGACCAGCCAACAGCTCAGGCAAAGCCGCTAGCAGCGCATCCTGCTGAGGAAAAGCCCCCCCCCGTCGTTGAGCCAGACGAAACTGATACCCCAACCGCTGATCTCGCCAGAACACTAGCCAGCTTTCCTGCCAGTCATTGGGTTGATGAGTTTCACCAATGGTATTGATACGGTGCCAGCCAAACCCCAAGTCGCTAGATGTGCGATGCATGGCTGCCAAATGTTGCCCCATGGTTGCCCAGGCTGCGCCACGACTCCCCAGATCTAACCATTCCATTGCAATGTAGGAATTTGCTCCGGCCAATCCACAACACACTGGCTGCGGTACCCGAATAGTCTGGCTGTTATACATTTCCTTGAGGCCATCCAGCTCAGCCTCAAACATGGCCAGTTTGCTAGCCTGATTCAACTTTACAAAAAATGTAGTTTGGCCATCGCTTAAACCATAGGCCTGGTTGATACACCCTCCGCCAACAGATCGTGTCCGCTCTACCCGAAAGGACTGACCAGTCACGCGACTAATCTGAGCCGCAATCTCAGACCACACCTCAGCCATACCCTCTATCTCGAAACACTACAATTATTCTCCACCCAAGCAAATGGTTAAGGTCAGCCCCCTCAATCCCTAACTACACCCCCAAGACAATACCCAGTGAATGTCCTACTCCCTGGCGCAGCGAACGCACTTATTAACGCATTTATTATCTAATTAGCCTCTGGATACAACCTCAACACGCCATAGGCATCAATGGGCAAATAGCGCTGTACGGCAGCTTGAACGGTCTCTGCATTAATTGTTTTGATAGCCGTTGGATAGTTCAGTGCATTTTCAATATCACCTGTCATTGCGTGGTAATAGCCATACATGCTGGCGCGATCGCTAGAGGTTTCATTACCAAACACATAACGATTAGCTACCTGGGTCCGCACTCGGCTGAGCTCAGCCCCACTGACTGGTTCCTCATGAAGACGCTGAATATGTTCTAAAACTGCCGCTTCAACCGTATCTAGCTGCTCAATCGCCAAATTAGCAGAGATATAAAACACCCCCTGCTCACCATAGGTAATGTTACTGGTGGAAATACTATTCACTAAGGCTCGAGTTTCCCGTAAATCCTGAACCAAGCGAGTGGTGCGCCCCTGACCCAAGATTGAGGCTAGAACATCTAATGCATAGGTTTCAGACAGTTGTCGTAACCCGGGTACGCGCCAGCTCAGTACTAAGCGAGCCTGCTGTAGCGTTGCGTCGGCGTAATCAACCCGCGCAATCGATTCAAAGGGAGATTCAGGCGTACTGGCTGGCACACCCTCCAAGGGGCCTGTCAAAGCTTGTTGACGACGATTCGCTAAAGCCTGCTCAAAACTCTGTTCCACAATAGAAATTAGCTGATCGGTGGGCAAATCGCCCACAACCACAGCCGTCATATTTTGAGGTTGATACCAACGCCGGTGGAAATCTCGCATCTGCTCAGCAGATAGCTGCTCAATCACTGATGCTGGCCCTAAAACAGTGCGCCGATAAGGAAGCTGCTCAAAATTTAAGGCCATGGAGTGCTGAAATACACGCCGCCTGGGATTATCTTCTGAGCGACGGATTTCTTCTAAGATGACAGGCCGCTCACGTTCAAAATCGCCGTCATGCAGCTTGGCATTGAGCAAAAGTTCCACCTGGAGCGGAGCTAGCTTCGCAAAATCCTTGGGAGCCGTCGTAATGTAGTAATGAGTATAGTCCTGACTGGTGGCAGCATTGGTAATTGCCCCACGCTCCTCAATCAAGCGCTCAAATTCTCCACATTGAAGTTGAGGCGTACCCTTGAAAATCATGTGCTCCAGAAAATGAGCCATACCATTGATGGCATCAGACTCTACCCGAGAACCTACCCCCAGCCAAATATTCAGGTTGACAGCAGCCGTCGGCATTTGCTCAGCAATAATCGTTAGACCATTAGCTAAGCGTTTTACAACGGGTTGATTAGTAATTTCAGAGAAAACCGACGTTGTAACCATGGGCAAGCTAAAATTTCGTGATATTTCTATTTTTTTATTCTAGTCATCTAGATACAGTAAAGTCTGGGTAAAAACAACCAAGGGAAACTTTTATGGGCACTTGGATCAAGGAAACGGATAAGGCTATCTATCTGATGCAGGGGGGGTACTACATCTCCAAAATCTCCAAATATCCTTCTAAGTCAAACCCTAACGAAAAAGTGCTCAATATTAGTGGCATGAAATCGTGGTTTAGACGAGCTGATTCCCCCCGAGGAATGACAGTTTCCCAAACTGGACCGGAGCCTAAGCCCATGCCAAGGCAAGTGGCTCCCCCCACCAGTCCCCCCACCAGTGGCGGCGGTAGCAGCACAAGACAAACGAATGCCAGCGGTGTAGGTTTGATCAAATCGTTTGAAGGGTTAAGGCTCAAGGCCTATCAAGATGCTGTTGGCGTATGGACCATTGGCTATGGCACCACCCGAGGTGTAAAACCAGGGCAGGAAATTACTGAGGCACAAGCCGAAGCATTACTTAAAACTGATTTAGACAGATTTGAGAAAGCCGTTAATCAAGCCGTCCGCGTATCAATTAATGACAATCAGTTTGCAGCCATTGTATCGTTTACCTATAACGTGGGCTCTGGCGCTCTGCGTAGCTCTACCTTGCTGAAGAAGCTTAATCGTCGTGATATCTATGGAGCTGCTAACGAGTTCCCTCGTTGGAATCGTGCTGGTGGTAGAGTATTGGCTGGTTTAACTCGGCGGCGGAATGCTGAGAGGGCCCTATTTTTAGGACAAGACTATCGACGTTTTCTATAAGACTAAGTGCAGCGTCCGTTTCCCCGTTGGTTTATTCCCTATGCGTTTTTAACACCAGCGTTACTGGTGCTCGGTTTGACTGTCTTTTGGCCAGCGTTACAGGCGTTTTACTTAAGTTTTACCGAGTATGGATACGACATTACCCAGCCTCCGCGATGGGTCGGGTGGGCTAATTTTGTGCGCCTATGGCAGGATGAAACGTTTTGGCAAACCCTGGGTAATACATTGGTTTATCTGATGGGCGTAGTGCCCATACTTGCGATCGCACCCCTGATCCTAGCCATTCTAGTCAACCAGAAACTCAAGGGCATGAATTGGTTTCGCGTAGCCTATTACACCCCAGTCGTCATCTCTATGGTGGTCGCTGGCATCGCTTGGCGCTGGCTCTATGCCGAAACCGGACTATTTAATCAGGTACTGTCCAGCTTAATCGGGCAGACTATCCGCATTCCCTGGTTGACCAGCCCTAATCTGGCACTATTTAGCGTCATGGCAGTCACCATTTGGAAGGGATTAGGTTACTACATGGTGATCTACCTGGCCGGCCTACAGGGCATTCCAGTAGATCTCTACGAAGCTGCTGCCATCGACGGTTCTGACCGCTGGCAAAAACACTGGGATATCACTCTGCCGCTAATGAGTCCCTACATGTTTCTTGTGGCAGTGATTTCCGCTATATCAGCGACTAAGGTATTCGAAGAAATTTACATCATGACCCAAGGGGGACCCCGTAGTAGCTCGAAAACCGTCGTTTACTACGTCTATGAGCAAGCATTTGTAGACCTCGAGATGAGCTATGCCTGCACTATTGGCTTGGTACTTTTCATCCTAATCTTGACCCTGTCTCTTATCCGACTTCGCATCGCTCCCGAACAAGATACAAAGACATTACTTTAAAACTCTACAACGCTTCAGAAAAAGCAACACCTCTGGTTTCTACCGCATCCACACCATCGACAGAGAGGGCTAAGTCAACAATTTTACTGAGCTTATACGGAGAGCCTAGTTGACCACTTAAAACCACAACGCGCCCACGCTGGCGGACTTTCAAGCGTTCTACAGAATTATCCACATAGTTGCTTAGACAGTGGGACACTCGCTTAGATAAACCATAATAATCAAACTCCCCATGCAAACCGATCCGTTCTGGTGGAATAGAAGAGAACCAACGACATCGACCAACTTCACTATCAGATAGCTCGCAGGTCCTATATCCGCCACCTAGAGTAGTTACAACAGCCACGCCATTCATAAGCCACCTTGACACCCTACTTGGTTACCATCAAATACGTTGCATCCGCTTTTCTTATGCACCTCGATCACCAGGCTATTAATGAAAAGCGCTGAAGCGTGCATTAACGCATAACAATTTTGCAGAATCCGGATAACACTCGCTTATAAATTCTAGAAAATACTTGGGGTGGATTATGTGTTCCTAGAAACTTTTTAACACAACTGCGCCCTAGGCCTTCACAAGCAGTACTACAGCATAGGCTGCGATTCCTTCTTCACGTCCAGTAGGGCCTAGTTTTTCATTGGTCGTCGCTTTGATACCAATCTGGTCGGTTGCGACTGCCAACCGTGCAGCCAAAGATTGTTGCATCGCTGCAATATGTGGCTTCAGCTTAGGCTTTTCAGCAACCACCACTGTGTCCAAATTGCCAATGGTCCACCCTCGCTCTTTTACCATTTGGTAAATTTGGTCCAAAAGCATCAAGCTATCAGCGCCCTTCCATTTAGGGTCAGTGGGGGGAAAATAGAGACCGATATCACCCAAGCTTAAGGCCCCCAGCATGGCATCCATAATTGCATGGGTTAGCACATCAGCATCGCTATGACCCAACAACCCTAACGTGTGAGGAATGGTGACACCCCCTAAAATCAAGGGTCGCTCTGGACCTAAGCGGTGAATGTCATAGCCATTACCAATGCGAACACCCATGGAAAACTCCTTAGTGACTATCAATGCGGAAGCAGACAGCAGCAGCCTTTAATTATCTTTATTTTCCCACTGTTGCTGCTGCCAACGCTCATAAAGATCGCAGCGACGCTCACGAGTGCGTTCGATCTGTTGCTGGCGACGCCATTGGGCAATGGCAGCATGGTTACCGGAGCGCAACACATCTGGCACAGTCCAGCCTCGAAATTCAGCCGGTCGAGTGTAATGGGGATAGTCCAACAAACCAGACTCAAAACTGTCGTAATGCAAAGAATCTCGTTTTGCCACAGTGCCTGGCAGCAATCGAATGACACCATTGAGCAATGCCAGGGCTGGAATTTCACCGCAGGTGAGGACAAAATCGCCCAGGGACACTTCCCGCGTGACTACATTCAGAATGCGTTCATCCACACCTTCGTAATGGCCACAGATAATCACGAGTTGATCAAGACTCGTTGACCATTGCCACAACAGAGATTGAGTCATGGGCTCCCCCTGGGGAGTCATTAGCACCACTTCACGGCGAGCCTGCTGGGGTAGGCTCTCAAGAGCTGCCACAATTGGAGCAACCTTCATCACCATCCCGACGCCCCCCCCATAGGGTTCGTCGTCAACCTTATGGTGCTTATCAGTGGTGAAATCCCGAGGGTTGGTGATGTGAACCTGAGCAATCTCCCGCTGTAGTGCCTTGCCGATGAGTCCAGAGTTGAGGGGTGATGTAAAAAAGTCGGGAAATAAACTGATCAGGTCAAATCGCATTAATTATTACTGCCCCCAGGCTCTAAAAATTCAACAACCGGTTAAATAGTTCCACTTCGAGATTAGTTTGCTCTAGTAAACGTGCCAACTCATAAGCTCGCTCATACTGGTCTCGGGCTAACGTTAGCTCCCCTGTAGCCTCATAAAACTCCCCTAGACGCTTATAGGTGACTAATCTGAACCAATCATTATCACTATTGCTCGTCAGGGCAATACGTTCATCCAGGTAAGTACGCACCTGGTTCCAATCACGTCTAGCGCTATAAACATCAGTTAGACCATCAATGGCATGGAGCTGTGATGTGACATCATTGCTATCACGTCCATAGCTTAGGGCTAGACGATACGCGCCAATAGCTTTACCCTGTATACCTTGAGCTAAATAGGCATCACCGAGATTGTTGCTGGTATTGGCACGGCCTACCAAGTTGCCGGCCCGAATACGGTAGTTGCCAGCAAGTTCGTAATATTCAATGGCAGCGTCATACTCTCCTTGGGCAAAGGCCAATAACCCTAGATTACTGAGGGACAAACCAATGCCTTCAAAGTTTTGAATGCTGTAGGCAATGTTCAAGGCTTCTTCATAGGATTGGATGGCAGACTCCACTCCCCCCCGCTGCAATCGCAAGGTTCCCAGGGTATTCCAAGCAAATATTTGGGTACTGAAGTTTTGATTGTCCCGGGCGATCGCAAGCTGGCGACGCACAGCCGTCTCAGCCCCGGTATAGTCACCCAGCTGGGCATAAGCACTGCCAATTTTGCCATAGACCTGCTCCATGGAAGCGGTATCGCCAATCTCATAGTAGAGTTCTACGGCCTGACGCCAGGCACGCAGTGCCGACTGATAGTCTGCCTGTTCCGCCTGGCGGTCCCCCAAACGGAACAACTGATCAGCCACGTCGCGTCGCTGATTAATGGCCTCTCGGTTAACCGGCTGTCGCAGCTGGTCATCAAGCGTCCCTTGGGCATAGGCTGCTGGCATACCCAGCAACGCCGTCAGCACGAACCCGTAACCAAATCGAACTGTGCAGTGCACGACCAGATCTCTCCCTATGTAAAACACTAGCGCCCAAAAACTAGAGCGATCAAGCTTCAGAAGCTAGATTTGGCTGTTCTAAGTCAAGATCGGATACATCCAATAGCTCTGACAAATCCTCTGCCAAATTCTCCTCCGCTACAGTTTCAGTATCCCCAAAGTAAATCACCTGAATATCACGTGGTAACGCTTTGCTCAAAGATTGTTGAGCATCTGTCAACAAGGTTTTCACAGATTTAGGGGAAATACGCTGCCCCTCAGCCTGTAAATAGGCAGCAATTCGAGTATCACTCCACCGAAATGTCTGCGCCATGACAATCACCAAACGGTGTAGAGGCTGAAGCTGCTCAAGTGCCTGAGTAACATAGCACCAGAGTGGGGGCGAAGCTTCTTGCAAGTTGTAGTGAATCTCTTCAACATCAGGCAAAGCAGCTTGATTAATACAGGTCGCTGTCAAATTCACGAGCCAAGCTTGCAAAGAAAAGTTTTCTGGAGGCTTAGCTGGCAAGTCAAGGCCACTCAATTCATACAGAATATGCCGCCATGTCAGTGCAAACAAATACTCTGATTGCACTGTAGAGCGAGCCGAGTGACGAATCAGGGTATACACCACCGGACTGTAGCGACAGAACACAGCGGTAAAGTACTTGCCGTCTTCGGGATGCAGCTTAAGCTGCTGCACTAGGTCGTAGTCACTGTACTCAAAAAGCGACTTGACGACAGCATGATCACATTCAGGAAAATTAGGAATATCCACAGTACTGAAAACGGCGCTCTTGCCAATCATCGGCAGAATAGACAGACTGGCATTAACCAAACTGAGACTACCGTATAAATAGCAACTACTATACCCAGGATCCGTCGAATCTTAAAGATTCGGAGATAAACCCCAAGCTGACACTAGTGAACACCTACCGTAAATTACCCCATCAGACATACGGTAAAGGATCGGTTAACCCGGCATCTTTCTAGCAGCTAGTCGGTTTGAGCCTTGATAAACTAAGGTCAATCCCAGTGTCCTAACTCTACTTAAGCTAACAGCACCCTCTTTCCGAATACTGCCCATGGATTTTTGCGCCATCATTTTTTCATCACCACTGGCCTCCATCTGGCAAGGGCTACCCCTCGATAGCCTCGTTTCTACCCAAGGCATTATGGTGATGCTGCTGGTGGCCTATGCAGGCGCGATGTGGATGTTTCTCACCAGCGCCCCTAAGGTGCATACGGTGATGGTTTCTGACTTAAATATTGCCCAACAGTTTTATGAAGGGATGCTAGGCCTGTCTGCTGCCGATGTGCCGCTCCACTATTATTACAATTACGAGCAAACCATGGGGACAGGGCTAGATCCAATGATGGGCATGGGCTCTATGCCTCGTCCCACAGAACTGGGCAACAGCCCTGATGGCCTCTGGTATCAGCTGAAAAAAAATACTCAGCTACACGTTATCTCAGGTGCCAGCCGTGGCCATAAAGATCGTCAACGCCACGTTTGTTTTGATCGAGACTGCCTCGAACTTTTACTCATGCAGGTGCAGGCCAACAGAGTGCGCCATAAGATTCGGAGTGAAAGACCCCTCAATTTCTTGGTCAAAGACTATGATGGCGAAATCATTGAAATGGCTGAAGTTGCCGATTAGATTTGGTCGTAGGGGCGTTGCATGCAACGCCCCTACAATTTGTTTATATGTATTGGCCCTATGATCATCGACCTTTCTAAGGTGCCCGCTGGCCAGGGTACTGGGTATCCAGAACCTTTCAAGGCTGCTGTGACAGGACGCTCTAAGCAACGCGTGGGTAATGTGGCTGGGCTGACTAATTTTGGCATTAACTTGACCACGTTAGCGCCTGGAGCGCAGTCAGCCCTGAGGCACTGGCACAGCCACCAAGATGAATTTATTTACATGGTTTCAGGAGAACTCACACTAGTAACTGAGGCTGGAGAAACATTACTCACACCGGGCATGATGGCTGGGTTTCCAGCTGGGGTGCCCGATGGTCACCATTTAATTAATCACTCGAGTGCGATCGCAACATACCTTGAAATTGGCGATCGCACCCCTGGCGACCGCGCAGAATATCCCGACGATGATCTGTTAGCCCAACCTAAAGATGGAGGTGGCTACTGTTTCACCCACCGTAGCGGTGCTCCCTACTGAGGTGCCCACAAGCTATGGTAAAACCCTTGATATACGAGACCTTTACCTTCGACAGATAACCAATGCAATTAACGAAGGGACTGGCGAAGGCTGGTTTGAGACAATCTGCCCATAGGGATTACCCTAGCTGGATAGTCAGAAAAATTTTGCCGTTCTGCGTTCTGCTAGCCAGCTGCCAACGCACACCACCAGCTACGGACATTCCCAACGTACAAAATCCATCTGCCCCACCGCCACCAGAGACCCAGGCACCGCCACCGCCACCGTCTAACTCCTATTTGGCACAGATACCGCCTGACGTGACTAATCAGCTGGTCAATCTCGGTGTAAATATCGTGATCCCTACATATCTAACACCCAATATGACCTTGGCCAGCTATGGAGTCGGTGAAACATCAGAAACTAGCACACCCTACTATTGGTTGGTATATCGAGACGACCAACAGCGTTGTTTTGCCATCGAATATGCGGCCAGTGGAACCAATGATATTTCTCTAGAAAATCAAGAGCCCTTGGACAGTATGCTATTTGGAGAAGGCTATCGTCTTTACCACGGTAAATTTCCTAATGGTGAAAGTGGAGAATTACCAGAGCCCGATTTATTTACCGATTGGCTAACGGGTGAGGATGGCTTCTACCGCTTAATAGGAGCCGGTTTAATAAACGCCCAAGACTATGGCCAGGGCGATTGCAGTAACCTTACGGTCAAAGAAGCTATGACTGTCGCCGAGTCATTAAATTATTTAGCGACTGATATTAGAACCTTGGAAGCCATCCCTGCAAAGCCATCTGGTTTGGAGAACAATGTCACCCCATAAAAAAGGCTCGCTTTTGAAGCGAGCCTTTTTTATACATAAACAACAGTAACTTCAACCTTTATCCGTCACTGTTAATAGTCAGCTATCGGCATCTAATGCTTCTCAACCACAGAGGTATCCGAGGCTGCTTTTGACTGCGGTGCTTCTTTTTCAACGGCCGCTTGAGCATCTTTGGCAACAGCAGCCCCCCCGCCTGCAACAGCATTAGCCGTAGTTGAGACATTCTTAGCAACCGCTTTCGCTGGAGACTTAACAGTTACATCGGCTTTAGCAGGACGTTCAATTTTTTCTAGACCAAGCTGCTCACGCGCTTTATCTAATAGAAAATTAGCTCCATTTTGGCTAACTTCCAAAAATGCTTGACCAGTAGCCGCAGCAGCCTGGTTACCATCCACTGGTTCTGCCTGTTGAGTGTCCCACCATGCTCGCATTTTCTGTCCGGAGTTAAGAGCTATATCGCCAAACCAAGCAAAAAATACAAATACAGAACATATAATTAACCAAACTAAAAGAGCTAACTCCTTAATGATGGTCCCCGTCAATACAAAAACACTCTTATACGTGTCTGCCGTCTTGGGATCAAAAAGTAGTTGAGACACCACAGCAGCTTGAGACTTAACGCGATCCATGGTTTTACCTCATCTAAATGATTTATAAAAAACTTGATGAAACTATTCTTTGACTACCACTCAGTAGGGTCATCCTATCGAAAGATATCTAACGTGCCGTTAGACATGGTGGATAGTCTTAAGCTTTCTCCTCGAAAGACGAGTCATCGTTGCTATAGGATGCAATGCTTTATCAAACGTTCTTGAGTATACCCAAGGTTAACCACCCCAAACTTTTTGTAAAACATCCCCTGGCTTTAGATCAGCTAGCCGCTCTGTCGCCGATTGCACACCTAGGATCCGTGTTTCGCCCTCAACAACTGGTAAGGCCTGGCTCAGTTTTGTCTGCAGTACGAGGGTAAATACCTGAAGAGCCATAGATACTTGGCTGATATAGCTATCAGGAGTAATCACTAAATCAGCGCCAGCTAGGATAGCGGCAACCTGCCCAAGATTTTCCACCTTAACGGCCTTAAGCGTACGCTGACGACTCAGCGTGGCAACTAACTCTTCGCTATCGAGAGTTTCCAACAGCACAATCGGCATCTGTGGCTGTTTAGACTGAAAATCATCCACAATGCTAAGCCAGCTACTTAAAGGATAGGCATCTGCCTGCACGTTCAGGCCAGGATACACAACCACGTAGCCGCCGCTACCCGACAAATTCAAGCCTTGACGTTGTTCGTCAGCCCAGGCAATATCCCCTGCTGGCACATTGAGGGCAATGGGCGCAGATTTAGAGGGTTCTGCCAGGCCTTCTAAAAGCGCCTGGTACTGACTGGCTTGATACGGCTCTTTGTCAGCGGTCACGGTATTGGTGTAAAGCCATGGAGCTTGGGCGTTGCTATAGCCAACTCGAGTGGGAATACCACTCAGCCAAAGCAACACACCTTCCTCCCAACGATCACTAGCTGAGAGAACCAATTCAAATTCGCGATCGCGAATAATACCCAGCAAATTAGCCCAATCAGCCGGACTATTTTGCCCTCGATAGTTAAACGGAATGACTTCACTAACAGCCTTAGACACCCGGTAAGCTGATTTAGACGTGGGCTCCACGACCACTGATATTTCAGCGCTGGGATAAATTTCTTGAATAGTTGCTAACGTTGGAAAAAACTGAAGCTGATCGCTAATTCCACCAGGAACTAAAGCCAGGACGTGCATGGACTTTGGAGAATACTTCGCTACTCATTCTAGATTAAGCTGGCAGCGCTAATGCTGAAGAAAGGTCACTAAACCGCGAAATTGTAAAAATTATTCCTTGGTTAAGATTTTTGAGAGGATGTAGGGTGCCGATGGGGTGACAAACACCGGGGGTGACAAACACCGATGGGGTGACAAAAATTTGCATCTCTTACCTCAACAGGCAACGTTCACATGCGTCCTTAAAATATTTTTTGGAGACAGTAATGCACCTACTTATACCGGCAGCAGGCAGTGGCAAACGCATGGGTGCTGACGGCAACAAACTGCTTTTACCCCTGCTCGATCATTCAATTATGGGATGGACCCTAAAGGCTGCGGTCGCTGCCAACAGTATTGAATGGATCGGCATTATTTGCCAAGCCATGGATGAGCCGGTGTTTCAAGAGACTGTTACTCAACTGAAAATAGATAAGCCAGTATCATTCATCCGTGGTGGAGATACTCGCCAGGCATCGGTCAGCAATGGTTTACAGGCCTTACCTGAGGACGCAAAACAGGTGCTAATTCATGATGGAGCTCGCTGCCTCGCTACTCCAGCGCTTTTTGATCGCTGTACCGCAGCGTTTGCAACTTGCAAGGGACTTATTGCAGCGGTGCCCGTCAAGGACACCATCAAACAAGTCAATACTTTTGGCATCATCGAAGCCACCCCCAATCGTTCTCATCTGTGGGCGGCTCAGACTCCCCAGGGATTTGATGTTGCACTACTGAAGGAAGCTCACCAAAAAGGTCAAACCCAGAGTTGGTCTGTCACTGACGATGCTGCTTTATTTGAAAAATGTGGCCTCAATGTCCACATTGTGGAAGGAGAAGAAACTAATTTGAAGGTGACTACACCTATGGATCTTGCGATCGCAGAATTTATTCTACTTCAGCGCCTTTAACCATCAAGAACCCGGTTTCTAGCAAATTTGAAATCATGAGCATTTTATCTGCTACATAAACCGGGTTCTTGATGATGACTAAAGATCGCCGCTTCGTGCAACCAACAAAAAGATGATTGCTGGACCAGAAATAACTACCATTGCCAAGACAGTGAGCTGAGCCACTACCAGAAAATCAATATTGCTGAGAAAACCCAGACCCAAGATACCCAGAAGACCCATTGAACCTCCGATAATCAACTAACCGTGACCTCTGCGCACACAAGCGCACCGTCATTTTACCTGGTTCGATCCCACCGCTTTTAAGAAAGTTTACAAAATTCCAAAAACTTTGATAACAAACCTGGTCAGACGTCTAATCCCCTGGCCCTTTATTCTTGTATAAGCCTCATCCCGCTAAGGACAAAGACAATATGGCCACGTGGCAATGTGTAAAAACCTGTGGTGCTTGCTGCAATCTCACCCCAGCCGATCGACCGAATTTAGCCGACTATCTCACGCCAGAACAGCTAAAAGTTTATATGGGCCTGGTGGGTCCAGACGGTTGGTGCATCAATTACGACACAGAACAGCGTGTATGTAAGATTTACGACCAGCGTCCCAGCTTTTGCCGTGTACAGGCGGACACGTTTGAGCAAATGTTTGGGGTCACTGAGGATGCACTCAATGACTTTGCCATCGACTGCTGTCAAGAACAAATTAGTGGCGTCTATGGCAACAAAAGTGAAGAACTGGATAGGTTTGTAGCTGCTGTCGGCATAGAAGACTGAAAAAAGTAATGGTTTTATTTTGAGCGTTCAGTTGCTGTTTAAGGGGGGCATGTGAGCATGCATGCCACTTTAGACAGCTAAAAAACATAGCTCATAGTTCTCCTAACCCTTGCTCTTGCAATCTTCCTGACAGATAATGAAGCAAATATGAAAGACTTCTCTGTGACATCCTCCACCTCCATACAGCCTACGGGCACTGAGCAGCCCACAAAAAAGACGCCCCAAGCCAAAGCAAGCTTTTGGGGCGTCTTTCTTTCAACATTCGTCACAATTTTTCTGGCGGAATTGGGAGACAAAACACAGGTTGCAACCTTGTTAATTAGCGCTGAATCCCACAAGCCACTTACGGTATTTGTAGGAGCAGCGTTAGCTTTGATTTCAACGAGCCTCGTGGGAGTAATAGTGGGCCAATGGTTAGCGCGTCGGATTTCCCCTGAAACCTTGGACACCTTAGCTGGGATTTTACTCCTAATTATTTCCGTCGGCTTAACGGCTGAAGTTATTGGTCTTTAGAGAATTATTGCCATCATGTCATTTGATTGGAACTTACTCAGCGTTAGCTTTATCACCGTCTTCCTATCAGAATTAGGTGATAAGAGTCAGCTGGCAGCCATTGCCTTAGGGGGTAGCTCGTCATCACCTAAGGCCGTATTTTTGGGGACTGCCAGTGCCCTGGTGTTCGCTAGCTTTCTAGGGGTTTTATTGGGAGAAGGCACAGCACAAATATTACCAACGCAAATTGTTAAAGGCGCTGCAGCTATTGGGTTTGCACTACTAGCAATCCGCTTACTGTGGCCTGATGGGGAAACCGACGGATAGGCTGACTCACGTTACTCACTAAACTGAGCAGCAATATCGACATAGCACAGACGCAATAGAAATCCAAGAATCAATACTTTGATAGCTTCCAAACCCCAGTAAATTCCATGGATCCAGACCATGGCATGGGGAATGATGTGAATGGTCCCTGGCATATCCAAAACAATGCCAATAGAGCCTATGTAGGGAGTCAATACATAGGTATAGGTCAGAGCGATCGCGACCAAACTAATCGCCAACAGCAACGCCCATCGGCTACGGCTGCCGCTAACCTCAACGGAGTATTCAGCATGGGCCTGGCGCATGGCCAACACCCCAGTTAAGATCAACCCTGATAAAAGCATTTCCACATGGTTGAAGAGCTCAAATAAACTGTAGCCAGCACTGGCAAACCCCGGAGCAGTCATCATGCCATTCATATAAAGCATCGGCATGACCACAAAATCGAGAATCAGGCTACCACCAATCCAAAAAACTGCAAGAAAGAGAACAGCACTATCCCAAGCAAACTGTCGTGGAGACAGCTTGGGTAGCGACAACGTGAAATGTGTCATGGATTAAACCAGATATATAGATGGGTATGTCCCAACGCTAACCGATTTAGTCAGTAAAAAACGTGAAAAAACGTTGCGATATAAGCATTGCAACGTTTTCTTTAGACTCATAACGCCAGTCTTTACGCCAGTCTTTATTTTATAAAGTCGGCTTCACCCATTAGGCACTGGCCGTTTCACCAGCGTGGATAGTCTTGACCCACTTCAGCCGCTTTGGTCGTACAGCCATACGAGTCGTTGCAAAAGCCATAACCACAACCCAATGGGTCATATATAAGGTGCCTTTAATTGCCCGCACCATTGCCATGGGTAATGATACGTTTTGAGTGCGGTATATGCCCATGGTCATTCCCCAATACGATACACCAACCGCCAAAGTCGTTAGGGGAGCAAACACAGGTGGCTGGCGCAGTGCGATCGCAACAATAAAGTCTGGCAGTGCCACAATCGGCAACATATATTGCAATATCCAATACATCAGCATATCAACGGACTTATTCCAGCCCAGCCGATTGCGGACAAGTAACCGCCAGTAATCTAAATAACGCTGATAGCCCCCCTCAGCCCAGCGATTACGCTGATGCCAGAGAGCGACACCGCTAGTCACCCCTTCTTCACCCACAGTTGGCATATCCAAAAAACCAATATTCCACTGATGTAGATGCAACTGAACGGTCAGATCTAAATCATCGGTAATGGTCATTTCATTCCATCCACCACATTGAGCGATGGTCGTATGGCGCACAAACTGACCATTGCCCCGCAGTTCTCCAATGCCACAGCGGGCTGACCTTTGCTCCTGGTAGTAACGATCTAAAGCCATTTCAGCAGCTTGCCCCTGGGTCCAAAAATTAGTGGCACTGTTAACAATGGACTTGCGCACTTGAATTGCCCCAGTGCGATCATTGGCAAATAGCGGCACCACTCGACGCAATAAATCAGCAGGGACCTGAGCATCAGCATCAAATACAGCCAAAATTTCTCCGGTAGCCCTTGGCCAAGCCAAGTTAAGCGCACCAGACTTGCCCCCAGTTGCCTCTGGGCCACGGTGCAGAACCCTTAACCTGGGATACTCATGGGTTAACTCGTCCAATATTCTGCCGGTATCATCATCACTGTTATCGTCAATTACCCAAAGCTCATAACGATCTTCGGGGTAGTCCAAATTACAGAGAGACTCCACTAAATGGGCAATGACAGCCTCTTCATTTTTAGCGGCCACTAGCAGGGAAACAGGCGGACAGTCCGGTTCAGCCAATGCAGACGGTACGGCAGCCCGATTAGGGCTAATGGCATAAGTAGCATTAGCACTCACAATGCGCACCATATAAAGTGCAACCAGCCCAGTAACGGCCCAAACCACTTGCGCGCCCCACATTGCCCAGTGCAACATCACCGTTACACTCCACAGAAACACTAAAGCAGCCAAAGCTTTCAGGCGACGTCCCTCCGAAAGATCATCCAGTAAAACATCAGATACCGTTTCAATCGCCATAGGTTCCGTGTAATAGGGTTGTTGGGTTACAGGTTATTAATATCTTATTAAAATCTGTTACACAGTATCTTCTTTAGACACACCTTCTCTGAAATCCTCTTATTTTGAGGTGCTTGAGGCAAAGGTTTCTGTGGGTACACTAGTGCTCGGCAGAATTAAGTTGCAGACATCTTGGTTACTGACGCGCTGCGCCCCTGCAACAGATAAGAACCAAGGTCTAGCCAGACCTAGAGGCGTTTACTTGACGCCTCTATTTGCCTAAGTTCACTATGTCTTGAGACAGATTCCACTGCTAAACGCCATGCCTATTGCAGACATTCAGCCCGCTCCCAAACAAGATGTCGGTGTTTATATGCCCTATTACCAGGGCAATAAACGTAAGGCTCTCCCCTATGCCATTGGCCTTTATAAACGTGGAAACCTTGAAGGGGAGCGCCGGATCGAAGGCGGTGAAAGCATTGCCTTTTTAGCAACCTGGAATGTGTCAATGTTGCCTGCTGACTTAACTCAATGTCGGATGCAGTTTGATGGTGATGCCGAACTAACCTATGAAATCACCATGGCCACCTTTGAATTTGTTGATTTTCTAATCGATGTAGTGACTGCTATGCGTCTAAAGCGGTCTCCTGACTTTTCCAAATCCTTTTACCGCAGGCTGCTAAGAATGGATGAGTAAGTTATGGCACCGCTAATGAGTTCGGTGTTCACTAAGCCCTCAACCTGATTTAAGTCATATACCAATAAGCGTTGTGTAGTACTGTAGTCAACTGCACGACGCTTATTTTTAGGCCCTGAACATGTTAAGCACCTAATCAAAACACTTCGGTAAAAGTTAAGGTTTTGTCCAATTGCGAACAGCTCTCCATGGCACAATGGGGGGTAGCCCTATTGGTAGTTAGGAGTTATAGTGTGCCCAATCCATCAAAGCACCTGCTGATTGGCTCAACAGAGCCCTACAGCGGCAAGTCGGCCACCATAACCGGGTTGGCCTTGCAGCTTCAGGATCGCGGTATTGATATCGCCTATGCCAAACCCGTTGGTACTTGTCCTAGCGATGAGGCTGGTATCGATGAAGATGTTCGATTCATTTCCAAAATTTTAGAGCTACCGACATCGCGTCTGCGTCCAACGCTGCTATCTCTGGATGCGCAGACAATCCAGAAACAGTTGACGGAAGAAAACTCTGCGATCGACCCCCAACAAATGGCTACATATCTAGGTGGTCAAGGGGAAGATCTATTGCTGATTGAAGGACCAGGCACCCTCGAGGAAGGGACGTTGTTTGGCTTGTCGCTCACTCAGCTAGCGAAGGTAACCGAAGCTCAAGTCATGCTGGTGGCAAGATTTCATTCTGTGTTGATTGTTGATGGTCTTTTGGCTGCTAAGCAAAAGCTCGGTGATCGACTCATGGGTGTTTTGATTAATGATGTCCCCATGGATCAACTGCAGGATGTAAACACCAACGTTAAGACCTGTCTTGAACGTCATGGGATACCAGTTTTGGGTATTTTACCCAGCACTCCGCTAATGCGCAGCGTCAGTGTCGGAGAGCTTGTGCATCAACTCAAAGCTGAGGTCCTTTGCTGTGAAGAGCGTATGGATCTGATGGTGCAGAGCTTAAGCATTGGAGCCATGAACGTCAACTCGGCCCTCAAGTATTTCCGCA